>NZ_CP085627.1:0-5057383 GCF_020683125.1 Erwinia rhapontici
ATGCCGGCACCGGCGGAGCTGTCTTACCGCTCAAATGTGAACACCAAGCACAACTTCGACAATTTCGTTGAGGGTAAATCAAACCAGCTGGCACGTGCGGCGGCACGTCAGGTGGCTGATAACCCGGGTGGCGCGTATAACCCGTTATTCCTTTATGGTGGTACCGGTCTCGGTAAGACGCACTTGTTGCATGCGGTCGGCAACGGGATCATGGCACGTAAGCCAAACGCGAAAGTGGTGTATATGCACTCGGAGCGTTTTGTGCAGGACATGGTCAAGGCGCTACAGAACAACGCCATCGAAGAATTTAAGCGTTACTATCGCTCAGTGGATGCGCTGCTGATCGATGACATTCAGTTTTTTGCCAATAAAGAGCGATCGCAGGAAGAGTTTTTCCACACCTTTAATGCCCTGCTGGAAGGTAATCAGCAGATCATTTTGACCTCGGATCGTTATCCGAAAGAGATCAATGGTGTGGAAGATCGACTCAAATCCCGCTTTGGCTGGGGCCTGACGGTGGCGATCGAGCCGCCTGAGTTGGAAACCCGCGTAGCGATCCTGATGAAGAAAGCGGATGAGAATGACATTCGCCTGCCGGGTGAAGTGGCGTTCTTTATTGCCAAGCGTCTGCGTTCTAATGTGCGTGAGCTTGAAGGTGCGTTAAACCGCGTGATCGCCAACGCCAACTTTACCGGTCGTGCCATCACGATCGATTTTGTGCGCGAAGCCTTACGTGACCTGCTTGCCTTGCAGGAGAAGCTGGTAACTATCGATAATATTCAGAAGACGGTTGCTGAGTATTATAAAATTAAAGTCGCCGATCTGCTGTCGAAGCGACGTTCCCGTTCGGTTGCACGCCCGCGCCAGATGGCGATGGCAATGGCCAAGGAACTGACCAACCACAGTCTGCCGGAAATCGGTGATGCTTTCGGGGGTCGTGACCACACCACAGTGCTACATGCCTGCCGTAAAATTGAGCAGCTGCGTGAAGAGAGTCATGACATTAAAGAAGATTTCTCAAATCTAATCAGAACATTATCTTCCTGACTATGAAATTTATTGTAGAACGTGAGCATTTACTCAAGCCATTACAGCAAGTTAGCAGCCCATTAGGCGGTCGTCCGACGCTGCCGATCCTTGGCAACCTGTTGTTGCAGGTTAATGAAGGCACGCTGTTGCTGACGGGCACCGATCTGGAAATGGAAATGGTGGCGCGCGTTGCGCTGACGCAGGACCATGAGCCTGGCGCCACGACGGTACCGGCACGCAAATTCTTTGATATCTGCCGGGGTTTGCCGGAAGGCGCTGAAATCACGGTGATTCTGGAAGGCGAAAGAATGCTGGTGCGCTCCGGCCGCAGCCGTTTCTCGCTGTCTACCCTGCCTGCCAGTGATTTCCCTAACCTGGATGACTGGCAGAGCGAGGTCGAATTCACACTGCCGCAGGCGACCCTTAAACGCCTGATTGAAGCCACGCAGTTCTCTATGGCCCATCAGGACGTGCGTTATTACCTGAACGGAATGCTGTTTGAGACAGAAGGTGAAGAGCTGCGTACTGTGGCCACCGATGGTCACCGCCTGGCGGTCTGTTCAATGCCGGTGGGCCAGCAGCTCCCCAGCCATTCGGTGATCGTGCCGCGTAAAGGGGTTATTGAGCTGGTGCGTCTGCTGGATGGCGGCGATACCCTGTTACAGGTACAGATTGGCAGCAATAATATCCGTGCACATGTGGGTGATTTTATTTTCACCTCGAAGCTGGTTGATGGCCGCTTCCCGGATTATCGCCGCGTGTTGCCGAAGAACCCGGACAAAACCCTCGATGCAGGCTGTGATCTGCTGAAGCAGGCGTTTTCCCGTGCAGCGATCCTCTCTAATGAGAAATTCCGCGGTGTTCGCCTCTATATCAGCGAAAATCAGCTAAAAATTACGGCAAATAACCCGGAGCAGGAAGAAGCGGAAGAGATGCTGGATGTGACCTACGGTGGCACCGATCTCGAAATCGGCTTCAACGTCAGCTATGTGCTGGATGTCCTGAACGCGCTGAAGTGCGAGAACGTGCGTCTGCTGCTGACCGATTCCGTTTCCAGCGTCCAGATTGAAGATGCAGCCAGTCAGTCAGCGGCCTATGTTGTGATGCCAATGCGCTTGTAATTGCTGAGTTCATCTTCATCTCCGTAGGGGTCAGGTACGCCTGACCCAGACATTCCGCTGCTCTGGATCCTGCTATGGCTTTAACCCGCCTGCTTATTAAAGACTTCCGTAATATCGAAAACGCGGACCTCGCGCTGGCCCCCGGATTTAACTTCCTGGTGGGGCCCAACGGCAGCGGTAAAACCAGCGTGCTGGAAGCGATTTATACCCTCGGTCATGGCCGTGCCTTTCGCAGTTTGCAGGCGGGCAGGGTTATTCGCCATGAGCAGGACGCCTTTGTGTTGCACGGGCGTATCGCCGGGGCGGAAAGGGAAGTGTCGGTTGGGCTGACTAAAAACCGCGCCGGTGACAGCCGGGTACGGGTTGACGGTAGCGACGGCCACAAAGTGGCCGAACTGGCGCAGATGCTGCCGATGCAACTGATCACGCCGGAGGGCTTTACCCTGCTGAACGGGGGGCCGAAGTATCGTCGTGCTTATATCGACTGGGGCTGCTTTCACAACGAACCGGGTTTTTTCAACGCCTGGAGTAACCTCAAACGCCTGCTGAAACAGCGTAACGCAGCGCTGCGTCAGGTGTCACGCTACCAGCAGATCCGCGCCTGGGATCAGGAGCTGGCACCGTTGGCTGAACAGATAAGCCAGTGGCGTGCGGCCTACAGTGAAGCGATTGCGGCAGATATTAACGCCACCTGTGCCCAGTTTTTGCCGGAATTTCAGCTGAGCTTCTCTTATCAGCGCGGCTGGGATAAAGAGAGTGATTATGCCGACCTGCTCGAACGCAGTTTTGAGCGCGATCGTGCACTGACTTACACTGCCAGTGGTCCTCATAAAGCGGATTTTCGTATTCGCGCAGAGGGAACGCCGGTGGAAGATTTGCTGTCACGCGGCCAGTTAAAGCTGCTGATGTGCGCCCTGAGGCTGGCGCAGGGTGAGTTTCTCACCCGACAGAACGGGCGACGTTGCCTGTATCTGATAGATGATTTTGCCTCTGAGCTGGATGAAACCCGTCGCCACCTGCTGGCAGCGCGTTTAAAAGCCACTCAGGCCCAGGTTTTTGTCAGTGCCATTGCGGCCGAGCATGTCTTCGACATGACTGATGAAAAGGGCAAGATGTTCACTGTAGAACAAGGTAAAATAGTGGTTCAACCTGAAGATTAAACGAGCGAGAAAAGTTGATGTCGAATTCTTATGACTCCTCCAGTATCAAAGTTCTCAAGGGGCTGGATGCGGTACGCAAGCGCCCGGGTATGTATATCGGCGATACGGATGACGGTACCGGTCTGCATCACATGGTATTTGAGGTCGTGGATAACGCCATTGACGAAGCACTCGCCGGTCACTGCTCCGATATTCTTGTCACTATTCATGCAGATAACTCTGTGTCTGTGCAGGATGATGGCCGCGGTATTCCTACCGGTATCCATGAAGAAGAAGGTATTTCTGCCGCTGAAGTGATCATGACCGTGCTGCACGCAGGCGGAAAGTTCGATGATAACTCCTATAAAGTGTCCGGCGGCCTGCATGGTGTGGGTGTTTCCGTGGTTAACGCCCTGTCGGAAAAACTGGAACTGACCATTCGTCGTGAAGGCAAAGTTCACCAGCAGATCTACGTCCATGGTGTGCCGCAGGCGCCGTTAAGCGTTAGCGGTGAAACCGATCTGACCGGAACACGCGTGCGTTTCTGGCCAAGCCATCAGACCTTTACCAACGTCGTTGAATTCGAATACGAAATTCTGGCAAAACGCCTGCGCGAGCTGTCGTTCCTGAACTCTGGCGTCTCTATCAAGCTGGAAGATAAGCGTGATGGTAAAAGCGACCATTACCACTATGAAGGTGGTATTAAGGCGTTTGTTGAGTATCTGAACAAGAACAAAACCCCGATCCACCCGAATGTGTTCTATTTCTCTACTGAGAAAGACGGCATTGGTGTGGAAGTGGCGCTGCAGTGGAACGATGGTTTCCAGGAAAACATCTACTGCTTTACCAACAACATCCCACAGCGCGATGGGGGGACGCACCTCGTTGGTTTCCGTACCGCCATGACCCGTACGCTGAATGCCTACATGGATAAAGAAGGCTACAGCAAGAAAGCCAAGGTCAGTGCCACGGGTGATGATGCGCGTGAAGGCCTGATTGCTGTCGTTTCAGTCAAAGTGCCAGACCCTAAATTCTCCTCTCAGACCAAAGATAAACTGGTCTCTTCCGAGGTGAAAACGGCGGTTGAGCAGCAGATGAATGAACTGCTGGCGGAATACCTGCTGGAAAATCCGAGCGATGCAAAAATCGTTGTGGGTAAAATCATCGACGCAGCCCGCGCCCGTGAAGCGGCTCGCCGCGCACGTGAAATGACCCGCCGTAAAGGTGCGCTGGATCTGGCTGGTCTGCCTGGCAAACTGGCTGACTGCCAGGAACGCGACCCGGCACTTTCTGAAATCTACCTTGTGGAAGGGGACTCTGCGGGCGGCTCTGCCAAGCAGGGACGTAACCGTAAAAACCAGGCCATTCTGCCGCTGAAAGGTAAAATCCTGAACGTGGAGAAAGCGCGCTTCGATAAGATGCTCGCTTCGCAGGAAGTGGCAACGCTGATCACCGCGCTGGGCTGCGGCATTGGCCGTGACGAATATAACCCGGACAAACTGCGTTATCACAGCATCATCATCATGACCGATGCCGACGTGGATGGTTCTCACATCCGTACGCTGCTGCTGACCTTCTTCTACCGTCAGATGCCTGAAATCATCGAACGTGGCCATGTGTATATCGCCCAGCCGCCGCTGTACAAGGTGAAAAAAGGGAAGCAGGAACAGTACATCAAAGATGATGACGCGATGGACCAGTATCAGATCTCTATCGCACTGGACGGTGCTTCGCTGCATGCTAACGCCAGCGCTCCGGCCCTGGGTGGCAAGCCACTGGAGGACCTGGTATCAGAGTTCAACAGCACGCGTAAGATGATCAAACGTATGGAGCGCCGTTATCCGGTGGCGCTGTTGAACGCGCTGGTTTACAACCCGACGCTGAGCGAACTGGCAGTAGAAGCGCCGGTACGGGCCTGGATGGATGAGCTGGTTACGTATCTGAACGATAACGATCAGCACGGCAGCAGCTACAGCGGTCTGGTTCGTGAAAACCTGGAACTGCACATCTTTGAACCGGTGCTGCGCATCAAGACGCATGGTGTGGATACCGATTATGCTCTGGATACGGATTTCATGCTCGGCGGTGAATACCGTAAGCTTTGCTCCCTGGGCGAGAAGCTGCGTGGTCTGATTGAAGAAGACGCGTTTATCGAACGTGGCGAGCGCCGTCAGCCAATTGCCAGCTTTGAGCAGGCAATGGAGTGGCTGGTCAAAGAGTCACGTCGTGGTCTGACGGTTCAGCGATACAAAGGTCTGGGCGAAATGAACCCTGATCAGTTGTGGGAAACCACCATGGATCCGGAAAGCCGTCGTATGCTGCGCGTGACCATTCGAGACGCGGTTGCCGCCGATCAGCTGTTCACCACCCTGATGGGCGATGCGGTAGAGCCACGCCGTGCCTTTATCGAAGAGAATGCGCTGCGCGCCGCGAACATTGATATCTGATGTTGCAGGGGGCGACCTGTTGTTCCGGTCGCCCCGTATCAATAAGCAGACCCCCCGGGTCTGTTTTTTTTCGCCTGTCATCCTCATGTCGAAAAAGTGAGTAAATTTCGACACATCTTGTTTTCATGTTAGGCGCATCGACCTGTCTGCCTTCGTTTTTACCTCACCCTCTTTTGGTTTCACTTCCGTTTGCTTCCGTTTTTCACCGAGCGCTATGACCGCTATCACTTTTAAACTTTACGTGCTCCCTTAGGCTACTGAATAGCAAGAGGTGACTATGTATCTGGAACAACGGCGTAACAGCATTCTCGATTATCTCGACCAGCATGAAAGCCTGAGTGTGGCCTGGCTTGCTGCCGCCTTTGCCGTCTCCAAAGAGACCATTCGCAGCGACCTGGCAGCACTGGCGGGCCTGGGAATGATCCAGCGCTGTCATGGTGGCGCGATGGTGATCCGCCGCAACTTACAGGCCAAGCTGATTTCGGAAACCGGCGGCAACTTTGAGGTGCTGTTACAGCGGCTGGAGAGCCAGCGTCAGCGGTCAGCACCGCGCGATAGCACCCAGACACAGGGCCGGGTGTGCATCCTCGGCTCGTTTAACGTCGATATCGTGGCAAAAGTAGCGCGCTTTCCGAAAGGCGGGGAATCCCTGCTGGCGCTGGGCAGTACGCTTGGGCCGGGCGGCAAAGGGGCGAATCAGGCGATGGCGGCCAGCCGTGCCGGAGCACGTGTTCACTTCGTCTCCAAAGTCGGTACCGATCAGTTCAGCCAGTTCGCTTTCGACCATCTGTCGGCGTCAGATATTCACTCTTTCAGGCTGTATCAGAGTGACGTAGAGCCAACGGGTAACGCGATTATCTATGTATCGCAGCAGGATGGCGAAAATATGATCGCCATTTATTCCGGGGCCAACAAGACGTTGACCGACGCCGAAGTGGCAGAAATGACGCATGAACTCGCGGGGTCTGATGTGCTGTTGGTGCAGCTGGAAAACAATTTTTCCGCCACGCTGAACGCCATGAAGCTGGCCACCACCCTGGGCGTGCGCGTGATTATGAATCCGGCGCCTTTCTCAGCAGATGCGCTGGCGTGCCTGCACTATGTGGATGTACTGACGCCGAATGAAACCGAGGCTTCTTTGCTCTCCGGCGTGGAGGTGAATGACCTCGACAGCGCGAAAGAAGCGGCCCTGGCGATTGTGCGTCAGGGAGCGAAGCGGGTGATTATCACCATGAGTTCGCGTGGGGCGCTGATCCTCGAGAACGGTCAGTTTCAGCATATTGCCGCGTTTCCGGCACTCAGCGTCGACACTACCGGTGCCGGTGATGCGTTTAACGGTGCCTTCGCCGCGGCGCTGGCAAAAGGACAGACTATTGCGCAGGCGGCCACTTATGCCGCGGCGTTTGCTTCACTGGCGGTAGAGCGCGAAGGGGCATCGAATATGCCCGATCACCCTCAGGTGGTTGCGCGTCTGGCGCAGCATTAAATCCGACTGACTTTCATGCAGCACTGCTGCTTCAGGAGAACCAAATGAAGAAGATTGAAGGTATTGTTCCCGTCATGCTGACGCCGTTTACCGCTGATAACCAGATTGACTACCCTGGCCTTGAGCGGCTGATTAACTGGTATCTGACACAGGGCGTGGATGCGCTGTTTGCTGTCTGCCAGTCCAGCGAAATGCAGTTCCTCAGCCTGGACGAGCGCGTAGCGCTGGCAAAATTTGTGGTGGAAAAAGTCCAGGGTCGCGTACCGGTCATTGCCTCCGGTCATATCAGCGATGCGCTGGATGCGCAGATTACCGAACTGAGCGCGATGGCCAACACCGGTATTGATGCGCTGGTGCTGGTCACCAACCATCTGGACCCGAAAAATGAAGGCAGTGAGGTGTTCTTCTCCACGCTGAACGCCCTGCTGGAAGCCCTGCCGGTGACCATGCCTCTGGGTCTGTATGAGTGCCCGGCGCCGTATCGCCGCCTGCTGACCGATGAAGAGTTCAGCTTCTGCGCCAACAGCGGCCGTTTTGTGGTGCTGAAGGATGTGAGCTGCGACCTGCCTACCGTACAGCGCCGCGTGAAACTGGCTGAAGGCACACCGTTCAATATCATCAATGCCAATGCCGCCATTGCCTGGCCCGCCATCCAGTCCGGCTCCAAAGGGTTCAGCGGTGTGTTCACTAACTTCCATCCTGAGCTGTATCACTGGCTCTACCACCATGGCGCAGAGCAGCCGGAGAAAGCGCAGGAACTGTCGTTATTCCTGTCACTGTCTGCGGTAACCGAAACCCTCGGCTACCCGAAAAACGCCAAAATTTATCACCAGCAGCTCGGCACGTTCGACAGTGAGTTCTGCCGGGTGAATAAAGATAACGTGCTGGAAAAATTCTGGGGCCTCGGCGTATTGCTGGATCAAATCCAGCAGGGCACTGCGCTGTGGCAAAAGAAAATCGCGGGCTAACCTTCGCGCCGGGCGGCCCGGTCAGGGGCCGCCCGCTGTACCCCACAACCCGCTAAACAAATAACAAAAACTCGTTCGATGCGAGTGAAAACGGGACTAAAACCATGATTTTTTGCGATCGCAACGACTGGGCGAGGGAACGTCATACCCTGCATCCGGTCATTAACCAGGCTCTGGAATGGATTGCAGCAACGGATTTTTCCGCGCTGGAACCCGGTAAGTTCGACATCCTTCCTGAGAACAAAATGTTTTGTCTGTACCAGACGATGGACACCGTCCCGGCCAGCGAGATGCGTGCCGAGTCGCATTTCAAATACGTCGATATTCAGTATCTGCTCTCCGGTGAAGAGACGATCGGCGTGGCGCGTGCGCACCCCTCTCACGAGGTGGTCGAAGACCGCGCAGAGCAGCACGATATTGTGTTTTATCACCAGACCCATAATGAATCGATGATTGCGCTGGAAGCCGACACCTTTGTGGTGTTGTTTCCCCATGATGTTCATCGCCCCTGTTGCCAGACCCACGGTGTTTCCCGCCTCCGCAAAGCGGTGATCAAAATCCACCTGAGCCTGTTTACTGACGAGAGAACCTCATGAAAAATGCCTCTGTTACTGCCTCTGGCACGCAGCCATTGACCACCAACCCGCCGCAGATATCCCGTCTGCGCTGGGGCATCATTCTGATCCTGCTGCTGGCCGCCGTGGTGAACTACCTTGACCGCGCCAACCTCAGCATTGCCAATACCACGATCGCTGCCGAGTTCGGCTTCTCGCAGACGGAAATGGGGCTGTTACTGTCCGCCTTCCTCTGGCCTTACGCGCTGGCTAACCTGCCTGCGGGATGGCTGGTGGATAAGTTTGGCCCGAAACGCATGTTCTCCTGGGCGCTGGGTCTGTGGTCCGGCTTTACCTTCCTCGCCGCTTTTGTGAACAGTTATTCGGTGTTTTATGGCCTGCGTATGCTGCTGGGTATTTCCGAATCGCCGTTCTTTACCTCCGGTATTAAAATCACCCATCGCTGGTTTGGCGATAAAGAACGTGGCCTGCCGACCTCGATCATCAACACGGGTTCGCAGATTGCTAACGCCATTGCTCCGCCGATCCTCACGGTACTGCTGCTGAGCTTCGGCTGGCGCGGCATGTTTATGGCGATTGGTTTGATGGGTATTCCGTTGATGCTGGCGTGGTGGAAATTCTACCGTGACCCGGATGCACGTGAAGATGCACTGATTCATGCCGGCCACCGTAGCGTGACTGCTGAGGGCGAGAAGCAGGTAAAAACCAGCTGGGGCGCACTGTTTAAGCACCGTACTACCTGGTTTATGGTGATCGGTAACTTCTCGATTATGTTCACCATCTGGGTCTACCTGACCTGGCTGCCAAGCTATCTGGAGAAATCCCTGGGTTTCAGCCTGAAACAGACTGGCTGGATTGCCTCGATACCTTTCTTTGCCGGGATTCTGGGTGTGCTGGTGGGGGGAATGCTCTCCGATAAACTGGTACGCAGCGGAATGAAAGCGATCCATGCACGTAAGATCCCGATTGTGGCGGGTGCGGCGCTGGCAGCCTGCTTCGTTGCGCCGATCCCGTTTGTGGAGAGCACACCGCTGGCGATTACTTTGCTGTCGCTGGGCTATTTCTGTTCTCAGATGCCACAGGGCGCCATCTGGACACTGGCCACGGATATTGCACCGAAAGATCAGGTCGCGTCGTTGGGGGCTATTCAGAACTTCGGCGGTTTCCTGGGGGCGGCAATGGCACCGATTGTCACCGGGGTGATTCTGGATATGACGGGTAAATTCACCAATGTGTTCCTGCTGGGCGCCGGGTTGCTGATGATGGGTGCGATCAGCTATGGCTTCTTTGTGAATAAACCGCTGGCCACGCGCCACTGATGGCGACGTGCCGTTCATTCCGTGATCAGACTGGTCATCGTGAGCTGAATCGCGCTAGCATGGTGACAAATTGTTAGCTAACGAGGATGGTATGGCGATTAAACTGATTGCGATTGATATGGACGGCACGCTGCTGAACCCGCAGCACGAAGTGACGCCGCGAGTGAAGCAGGCGATTCAGGCGGCACGCGATAAAGGCGTGGCGGTGGTACTGGCAACGGGTCGCCCGTTTATCGGTATCCAGCGCTACCTGGCGGAGCTGGGTCTGCAACAGGAAGGGCAGTACTGCATCAGCAATAATGGCGCACTGGTGCAGAAGGCCGATACCGGTGAATGCGTTGCAGAAGTGGCGGTCAGCTTTGACGATTATCTTTATTACGAACAGCTGGCACGCGAACTGGGTGTACATTTCCAGGCGCTGACGCAGACCCATCTGTACACCGCGAACAAAGATATCAGCCGTTTCACCATTCATGAAGCCAGCCTGACTGGCATTCCGCTGCGTTATCGCCCGGTGGAGGAGATGGATACCTCCATGACCTTCCCAAAAGTGATGATGATTGATGAGCCGGAACTGCTGGATGCGGCGATTGCCCGCCTTCCTGCCGAAGCCAGAGCGCGTAATACCATCCTGAAAAGCTCACCTTACTTCCTGGAAATTCTGAATAAACAGGTTAATAAAGGTGCCGGGGTGAAAGCGCTGGCCGACCGTCTTGGTTTACAGCGTGAAGAAGTGATGGCGCTCGGCGATCAGGAAAACGACCTCGCGATGCTGGAGTTTGCCGGAACAGGCGTCGCGATGGGCAACGGGATCGACGCCGTCAAAGCCATCGCGCAGTTTGTCACCACATCCAACCTTGAAGATGGCGTTGCCGTCGCCATTGAGAAGTTTGTGCTGTAATTCATTGCCTGCTGTAAGACGGCGGATACCCTAAGTCCGCCGAATGCATTACCCTTAGCAAAACCGTGTTAAGGGCCTCCTTCCATGAAAGAAACACAGCTTACCTTTTCCCCGCGTCATCATCAGTTGACCAATATTAACGTCTGGACGGCAGACAGCCAGTGGCTGGTATATGACGTACGCCCCTCTGGCGCTTCATTTACCGGGCTGACCATTGAACGGGTCAACGTTGTCAGCGGTGAAACGGAAGTGCTCTATCAGGTCGGTGATGGTGCACATGTGGGTGTGGTCACGGCCAGCCCTGATCTGCCTGCGCGCTATGTGTGCATTCATGGACCGGAACACCCGGACAGCCAGTGGCACTATGATTTCCACCATCGTCGCGGTGTGATTATTCAGCAGGGCGTGGCGGAAAACCTTGATGCCTGCGATATCACCCCGCCTTTTACCGCCGGTGCACTGCGTGGTGGTTCTCATGTGCATGTGTTCAGCCCGGACGGTTCACGCCTGAGCTTTACCTATAACGACCATGTGATGCACGAGTGGGATGTGGCGCAGGATCTGCGTAACGTGGGGGTGGCGGTACCGCTGCATGCGGTGTGCCCACCGATCGATCACCCGCGTGAATATGATGGCAGCCACTACTGCGTGCTGGTCAGCCGGACCACGGTGACACCTCAGCCGGGCAGCGATGAGATCACCCGCGCCTATGAAGAGGGCTGGATTGGCCATCAGGGTTATCTGCGCGGCGACGGCGTTCGTCAGCGCTGGGCGCTGGCATTTATTGGTGACACCGTTGCGGAGACAGGTGAAAAAGTGCCGGAAGTCTTTATCGTCGATCTGCCGGAAAGCAATGCCGCGTTCGCGATAGCGGGCGATGAGCCGCTGGAAGGGACGTCCACCCAACTGCCTGCCCCGCCGAAGGGGGTACAGCAGCGTCGTCTGACATTTACCCACGGTCGCCGCTTCCCGGGTCTTGCTACTGCGCCGCGTCACTGGCTACGCAGTTCACCAGATGGCAGTGCCATTGCGTTTCTGATGAAAGATGATGCCGGGATAGTACAACTCTGGACGGTCTCACCGCTGGGCGGCGAACCGCGTCAGGTGACACACAGTGAGCATGATATTCAGTCAGCATTTAGCTGGCACCCGGACGGGCAACAGCTGGTCTTTGTCTGCGATAACAGCATCACCCTTTGTGAGGTGGCCAGCGGAACACTGCGGCGCATTACCCGACGCAGTGATATTGCGCCTGTGGCGGATGCCGTGGTGTTCTCCCCCGATGGGCGATCTGTGGCATATCTGCGTGACGGCAGTGATTACCGTCAGATCTTTACGGTACAGACGTGTTAGCGGCGTAAGGCGCCATCGTCTGCGACATGACTTCGTTGGTATGATTTGCCTCCTCGCTGCGGCGTACGCGTTCACGCGGCGAGTCGCTATTACCGGAGCGGTAATAGTCCAGCGGCAGGAGTAACGTATCCAGCACGGCAGAGAAAGGCAGATCGAGCGCCGCCAGTGGCTTCATCACCCAACCACTGTCTTTGTCGGTCAGTACGTCTGCACTGGCCCGCGTCCCAGGGTAGTAGCCATCACTGGGACCACTGTGCATCATCACGCTTGAGCAACCGCTGGTACTGACCAGCGACATACAGGCGACAAATCCGGCAATATGACTCTTCTTCAATGTTTTCATTTTGATTATCCCTTCAGTCTTTGCAACCTGGCTGAGACTCATTACCGGCGCGTGGGTTGACCCTGACCACTCTGCGGTGGCTGACACGATGGCCCGGCGAACTCATCCCTGAGTGTATGTCATTCGCTGCTTTCAGGTAAAAAAATCGTAATTTCTCCCCTTGAAAGCATCGATTTCATCACCATTTTATTTTTACGGTCAGTAAAACCTGTGCCGACAGGGCAGTGTTTTCTGAACCGACGACCCGTCCATTATGGAGGGCCGACACCCCTTACTCGCTGAATATCAGGAGCTGTAACATGCGTAATTTTGACCTTGCCCCACTTTATCGCTCATCCATTGGTTTTGACCGTTTGATCAACCTGCTGGAAACCAGCCAAAACCAGGGCACCAACAATGGTGGCTACCCGCCATACAACGTCGAGCTGGTGGGCGAAAACAACTACCGTATTACGATTGCCGTCGCCGGCTTTGCTGAGAGTGAACTGGAGATTACCTCCCACGATAATCTTCTCAGCGTACGCGGATCGCACCCGGACGAGCAGCAGGAGCGCACCTACCTGTATCAGGGTATTGCCGAACGCAACTTTGAGCGCAAATTCCAGCTGGCCGAACACGTACATGTGCGCAATGCCAAACTGGAAAACGGCCTGCTGTATATCGACCTGGAGCGCGTGGTACCCGAAGCCCATAAACCGCGCCGCATCGAAATTCTGAAATAATACGCTGTTGTTAACGGGCCACTCGCGTCAGCGGGTGGCCTTTATTTTATCCTTCGCGATGTGCCCGCTCGACTTCCTCGGCCAGAATCGTAATGCCTTGCTCAATTTTATCGCTATCCGGCACATAGTTCATGCGCATGCACTGATGCGTATGTGGCCACTCCTGCTCCAGCCCCGGGAAGAAGAGATGCCCCGGCACCATCAACACACCACGCTTTTTCAACCGCTCATACAACACTTCCGTGGTGATCGGCAGATCTTTAAACCACAGCCAGAGGAAAATGGCCCCTTCGGGCTTATGAATCAGGCAGCGTTCAGGCGATAAATAGCGGCGAATAACGGCAATAGTCTGGATCACACGTTCCTGGTAGAACGGCTTGATCACCTCTTCCGACAGTCGCAGCAAATCACCGCGCTGGATCATCTCATTGGCGATCGCCGGTCCGACGCTGCCGGGTGCCAGACTGATAATGCCATTCATATTACTGACCGCCGAGATCACTTTTTCATCGGCAATAATAATGCCGCAACGTGCGCCAGGCAGGCCAAGTTTGGACAGACTCATGCACAGAATAATATTGGGGTTCCACAGCGGACGGGCTTCGCTGAAGATAATGCCGGGGAACGGCACGCCGTAGGCGTTATCAATCAGCAGTGGAATGTCATGCTGCTGTGCCAGCGCATCCAGCTTGAGTAATTCGTCATCGGTGATCACGTTCCCGGTCGGATTCGTCGGACGCGATACGCAGATCAGCCCGGTATCTTCACCGATATGCAGATGTTCAAAGTCCACATGGTATTTGAACTGGCCTTCCGGCAGCATTTCGATATTCGGCCGCGTGGAGACAAACAGATCTTCATCCAGCCCGGCATCGGCATAGCCGAGGTATTCAGGAGCCAGCGGGAACAGCACGCGTTTTTTTCTGCCGTCAGCGCGGCGGCCAGCGTACAGGTTAAACAGATAGAAGAAAGCGCTCTGGCTGCCGTTGGTCAGGGCGATATTTTCCGGGGCAATATCCCAGCCGAGCTGTTCGCGTAGCAGGGTTGAGAGCGAATCCAGTAACGTGGTTTTACCGCGTGGCCCGTCATAATTACACAGGGCTTCTGCCAGCTTGCCTTCATCATGCATCTGTTGCAGTAACTGCTGGAAGTAGTCGTTCATCGCCGGGATTTGCGCAGGATTTCCGCCACCCAGCATCACCGTGCCGGGGGTCCGCAAACCTTCACCCATATCTTCCATCAGGCGCGTAATACCTGAATGGCGCGTAAATTTTTCACCAAATGCCGAAAAGCTCATACCCTGTTAATCACTTGTTATCTACAACGGGTGACCACCTTAACGCCAGCATCTGTGGGATGCAATATTGCGGGGACAGGCGATCGCACTTGTTCACTGCGGGCAGGCCTTTAATGGGATGAGCGACAGGCAGAGGCTGTTTTAGCTGAATCGTTTAAATTTCCTGGTACGCATGAAGGATGTTCATCACAGTTACTCATGTATATCGATCAGTTGGCGCACTTTTTAGTGACCTGGTGCACGTTTGGACGAGTTAAAACACCCAATAAATCAGTCGGTGATACCTGTCACGTTTTTATCCTACGCTGATTTGTAGTCTGTGGTTCCATAAAGCTTAATCAATTCAGCTAAAGGACAAGAACCATGAAAAAAACACTTCTGGCAGGGGTAGTGATGGCGGTGATCAGCGGTCAGGCAGCAGCGCAAAGCTGGTTGCTGACAGATGCTGAAAGCAGTACGGAGAAGGGAAACTGGCAGATTAATAGTCAGCAGCTGAAGCTGGCGGGTGAAAGCTTCAGCATTGAGCAAAAAGTTCTGCATGGCGGCAAGCAGGAAGGCTCCAAAGTGCTGACTATCACCAGTAAAAACGGCCTGACCATCAGCCTCAGCCCGACGCGCGGCATGGATCTGTTAAAAGTTACGGGCCACGGCGTTCGTCTGGGCTGGGATTCCCCGGTGAAGGAAGTGGTTAACCCGGCTAACATCAATCTGGAAAGCCGAAACGGGCTGGGCTGGCTTGAAGGCTTTAACGAAATGATGGTGCGCTGCGGCTTTGAGTGGACCGGCCACCCGGTGACCAAAGACGGCGTGATCTACACCCTTCACGGTAAAGCAGGCAATACACCAGCCTCTAAGGTTGAAGTGATCGTTGATGATAAAGCACCGCATGAAATCCGCATTCGTGGTCTGCTGAAAGAGACGACCTTCAAAAAAGCGAATCTCGAAACCTGGACGGAGCTGCGTTATGTACCGGGGTCAGATGCCTTTACCGTGCATGATGTGCTGACCAATCAGGCCGATTATCCGCACGACTACCAGATTATCTATCACAGCAACTTCGGCACGCCGATCCTTGAAAAAGATGCGCGGTTTATTGCGCCACTGAAATCCGTGTCGCCGTTTAATGACTACGCCAAAAAAGGGCTGGATGGCTGGAATGTTTACGGTGCACCGACCAAAGACTTTGATGAGATGGTGTTCAACCTGACGCCGAAAGCCGACAGCAACGGGAAAACCGTGGCGGCGGTGATCAACAGTAAAGGCGATAAAGGTGCCTCGATTGAGTTTGATACCCATCAGCTTCCGCTGCTGACTATGTGGAAGAATACCGACACCCTGAAACAGGGCTATGTCACCGGGATTGAGCCGGGCACCAACTATGCTTATCCGGTCACCATTGAGAAAGAGCAGGGACGGGTGAAACAGCTACAGCCGGGGCAGAGCACCGCGTTCACCCTGACCTACACGCTGCTGAAAGATGCCAGCGCAGTGCAGAAGGTGGAACAGCGCGTGAAGCAGATCCAGGGGGATGAAACTGTCGCCATCAGCGAAACGCCTATCGCGAAAGAATAATTCCAACGATAAACGCAGGGTCAGGCATGCCTGACCCCTACAAATGTGGGCAGGGGAACGGTAACCGCAGGGGCGGGCATGCCTGCCCTGTACAAATGTGGGCAGGGGAACGGTAACCGCAGGGGCGGGCATGCCTGCCCTGTACAAATGTGGGCAGGGGAACGGTAACCGCAGGAGCGGGCATGCCTGCCCCGTACAAATGTGGGCAGGGGAACGGTAACCGTAGGGGCGGGGCATGCCCCGCCCGCTGTCATGCCGATCAAAAAAATGCTCGGGTCCTACGCAACCCGAGATTAACGCGGGTTCACGCAGTTCTTCTCGACCTTACCGCTTAACGCGGCAATCAGATTATCCACGGCGTCTTTTGCCATACCGTAACGCGTTTCATGCGTGGCAGAGCCAATGTGCGGCAGCGCCACCACGTTGCGCAGTTGCAGCAGCTCAGAGCTAACCGGTAACGGTTCCTGCTCAAATACATCCAGCCCTGCACCATGAATCGTCCCGTCTTTCAGGGCCGCAATCAGCGCCTGCTCATCAACCACCGGGCCACGTCCGGCGTTAATCAGCACGGCACTTTTCTTCATCTTCGCCAGTTGCTCACGGCCAATCAGATGGTGGGTCTGCGCTGTTAGCGGCAGACTGATGCAGAGGAAATCAGACTCCGCCAGCAGCGTATCGAGGTCACAATAGTGCGCATCAAAACGCTGTTCAGCTTCAGGATGCTGTTTACGTGCGTTATAGAGGATGGGCATACCGAAGCCAAGATGTGCACGTTGCGCCAGCGCCAGGCCGATGCGGCCCATGCCGAGGATGCCCAGCTTCTTATGATGCACATCTACACCGTACCAGTCAGGGGCGATGCTTTTTTGCCATTCACCCGCTTTGACGCGCTCAGCCATTTCCACCACGCGACGTGCTGAACTGAGGACCAGCGCCATCATGGTATCGGCAACGGTTTCGGTGAGCACGGTTGGCGTATGCATCAGCAGGACGCCGTTATCATTCAGCGCCGCCACGTCAAAGTTGTCATAACCCACGGACACCGTTGAGGCCACACGCAGCTTTGGCATGTGCTGTAAAAAATCGGCATCCACTTTACCGCCCGATCCCAGAATACCTTCTGCTTCACTGAACGCGGAGGCATGAGCGGCGAGGGTTTCCGGGCTTAAGTCGTTCACTTCAGTCACACGGCAATGTTCATCCAGCCGTGCGCGCAGATCGTCCGGTAACGACTTATAAAGCACTACATTCGGTTTCATTCGATTCTCTCTGTTCAGGTAGTCGATAGATTAAGCCTGTTTTGCACCATGAGGCAGCGGCATCTGTTTATTCTGTGCGGGTTTCACGATCAACGTCAGCCAGACGGAAACCAGTAAGGCGCTGCCCATAAAAATATACGAGGCCGACGGACTGCCGGTGGCGCCATTGAGGTAGCCCACCACCCAGGAACCGAGGAAGGAGCCCAGGGCACCCATCGCATTGATCAACGCCATTGCCCCGCCGGACACGTTGCGCGGCAGCATTTCAGGAATAATGGCAAAGAACGGCCCGTAAGGGGCATACATCGCGGCCCCGGCGATCACCAGCAGAGCATAGGATAACCAGAAATGACCTGGCCCCACCAAATATGAGCCTAAAAAGGCCATTGCACCAATCAGCAGTAACGGCCAGACAAACAATTTGCGGTTTTGTAACTTATCCGAAGCCCAGGAGACGACAATCATGGCGATGGTCGCGGCCAGGTAAGGCACTGAGGACAACCAGCCGGCTTCCACCATGCCCATCTGCGTGCCGTTACGCAGAATGGAAGGCAGCCACAGGACAAAACCATAAACGCCAATACTCCAGCAAAAATACTGTGCGCACAGGATAATGACGTTTCGTGACTTAAAGGCTTCAGCGTAGTTACGAACCGCTTTCAGGCCCTCCTGTTCTTTCTGCAACTGCGCCTGTAGTGCGGCTTTCTCTGCATCACTCAGCCATTTGGCCTGTGCTGGTTTATCCTGCACCAGGAACCACCATGCCACCGCCCAGATTACCGCCGGGAAGCCTTCGATAATAAACATCTCACGCCAGCCGAAGGCGTTAATCAGATAACCCGAAACCACGGACATCCACAGCACCGTGACCGGATTACCGAGGATCAGGAAGGTATTCGCGCGTGAACGCTCTGATTTGGTAAACCAGTTGCTGATGTAGATCAGCATCGCAGGCATCACCGCCGCTTCCACCACGCCCAGCGTAAAGCGGATCGCGGC
The DNA here is from genome assembly GCF_020683125.1 of Erwinia rhapontici. Lineage (NCBI taxonomy): Bacteria > Pseudomonadati > Pseudomonadota > Gammaproteobacteria > Enterobacterales > Erwiniaceae > Erwinia > Erwinia rhapontici. Next base: position 18,531 of record NZ_CP085627.1, read on the forward strand.
CAGCATCGGAATGTTGCTGACCATCCCGGTCAGCGTGGCGCAGATGCCCCATAAAATCAGGCACCAGAACACCAGTTTTTTTACGCTGCGTCGTTCGGCATAGATCGCCCCGGGGATCTGGAAGAAGAAATAGCCCAGAAAGAACAGCGCGCCCAGCAGCGAGGAGACGCCTTTGGTGATGCCGAGGTCTTCATTAATTCCTGCGGCGGAGGCAAAGCTAAAGTTTGCACGATCCAGGTACGCCAGGCTGTAGGTGATAAACACGATGGGCATGATGTACCACCAGCGTTTCGGCGCGATTGTCTGATTTTTCATAAGTCTTCCTCGGTGGCCGCATTCTGTTGTAGGGGACGATGCGGTTTGTTTTTCCGGGTTGTGACGGTGTTAGAAATCACCCAGCGCGGCGCGCGTCGGTAATCCTTCACTGTCACCGATGGCCTGAATGGCCAGCGAACCAATTTTGTTACCGCGCCGTATCGCTGCGGGTAACGATTTTCCTTCCAGTAAGGCGCTGATCACGCCAACGGCGAACCCATCGCCGGCACCGACGGTATCGACAACGTTATCCGTTCTGATCGCCGCTATCTGGCCGCTCTCGCCATCGGCGGTTTTGTACCAGGCCCCGTCGCTGCCGGTTTTAATCACGACCGCTTTCACGCCCATCGCCAGGTAGAAGTCGGCAATGGCTTCCGGCTGCGTGTAGCCGGTCAGGATCTGGCCCTCTTTAATACCCGGCAGCACCCAGTCGGCAAACTGCGCCAGACCATTGAGCTGTTTCACCATCTCCTGTTCACTGGACCACAGCACCGGACGCAGGTTGGGGTCGAAAGAAATTGTTTTATCGGATGCTTTCATCTCACGGGCCACCTGCTGTAACAGCGCCAGCGAGCTGTCAGAGAGGGCTGCTGCTACGCCGCTGAGATGTAGATGACGGGCAGAGGTGAAGTAGCCAGGGTTGAGGGTAAAGTCAGCCACGGAGAGGTGGCTGGCGGCAGAGCCTTTGCGGAAGTACTCCACCAGGGGGTCTGAACCGTCGTCGACTTTCGATTTCAACTGAAAACCAGTGGGATAACGCGCATCGGTGGTCACCAGACGGCGATCGACACCTTCGTGGTCCAGCTGCTGGCAGGTAAAGCGGCCAAAGGCATCGTCGCCGATGCGGCTGACCCAGCCCACGTTCAGGCCAAGACGGGCGAGGCCGATCGCGACATTGAGTTCCGCCCCGGCAATACGTTTGCTGAAATGGCTGGCGCTGGCGAGATCGCCGCACTCATCGGCCACAAACATCGCCATGGCTTCGCCAAGGGTGACCACATCCAGCGGATGGTTCGCATCAATACTCATGATTTATTCCTCACGCAGCAGGTCAACATAGTGGCGGGTGACCGCCACCAGGTCCTGCCCTTCCAGCGGAAACTCAATGGCGCGCGGCACGTCTGATGGCAACAGTGCCAGCGTTTTGCGCCACAGATCATCAGCGTCATCCAGTGCAACGGCGCGCCAGCTTTCGCCCTCAGGCACAGCGGCTTTGACATGAATGTAGCTGACGTAGCGGTTTAAGCGATTGGCGGCCTCCAGGGGCTTATCACCCACCCACAGCCAGTTGCCCATATCAAAGGTCATGCCGTTACAGGTACGGCTTTCGCCGCAGGCGTGGAAGAAGCGGTCAAGGGCGGCCAGTTTTCCGCAGTCGGTCTGATCGTTTTCCACCACCAGATGCACTTTTTTTCCGGCGAGTTTGCTGCGCAGCTCATGACATTCGAAATCGGGCTGATAGTTGCCCAGCGCATATTTTAGTAGCTGGGCATTAAGCTGCTCTGCTTCAGAAAAGTGCTGGTCGAGCCGTGGATTCAGTGAACCATCGGCCATAAACAATGCTTCCGGCACGGAATAGAACGTGACCAGCCTGGCGGCGCGGATGGCCTCTGCCAGTGCGGGCAGCACCGTCAGCTCCTGCGTCGTCAACAGTTCGCGGCGGATCTCTACGCCGTCGGCGCCTGCGGCGGCAATAATCGGCAGCAGCGCCTGCTGGCCACCCAGCGCGGTAACCTGCTTTTGTCCATAGGCGGCGGTGACAACGATGACTTCTCTTTTCATGGGGTTCTCCGGGAAATATCCACCTGTTCTGCTAAAAACGTTAGATGGAACCGGTTCCAAAAGAAAGGATCAGTGCAGTAATTTATGATCGCGCTCACGATGTGAGCGTTTGAGAGTAGGGAAAAATCTTAAAAAAGGGCGTCAGAGGGGGCGCAGACAAAGGGCGAGGTGGGGTCGATGAGGGATCCTGCCGGGTGGCCAAGGCGGCAGGATCATCGTTGTTTTAGCGCGTCAGCCTTTGCGTTGATCCACGTACAATCAGTTCGCCGCTGAACACCTGTTCATGGCGGGGAGCATCGTCACCGCCAACGCGTTTCAGCACCTGTTCCAGGGCTGCATACCCTATCTGCCAGGTGGGCTGTTTCAGGGTCGTGATGCCGACACCGGCCAGTTCGGCCCACTCCAGTTCGTCAAAGCCCAGCAGGCCGATCTGCTCGCCCCAGTTGAGCTCCAGATGGCGCAGTGCGCGGGCAACCTGAAGTGTCAGCGCCCCATTGACGACCATAACCGCACAGGGGGCCGCATGATGGCGCTGATAAAACGCATGGAGTACCGTTTCCAGACGCTCACCGTCGCCGAGGGCAACTTCAGCCTGTTCAGCCACGAGATCAGGATGCTGTGCCATACGCTCGCGGAAGCTGTGCACACGCTCCAGTCGGGTGTTCACCAGGCCCAGTGGTTCGCTGATAAACAGCACGGCCTGGTATCCCTTATCCAGCAGATGTTCCGTGGCCATCAGGGCCGCCGTGCGGTTATCCAGGCCGACGACATCGCAGTCAAAATCCGGGATTTTACGATCGATCAACACCATCGGCAGCAGCGATTGCTGGAGCTGATTTAGCGCCTCTTCGTGCATGCCGACCGCATTCACCACAATCCCTTCCACCTGATAGCTGTTAAGCAGGTTGAGGTAGTGTCTTTCGAGATCCACTTCGTTATTGGTGTTACACATCAGCAGGGTAAAGCCGTTGGCGCGGCATGCTGCTTCAATGCCGCTCAACACATTCACCGAATAGGGATTGGTAATATCCGCGATAATCAGGCCAATAAGCCGGGTCCGTCCGCGTTTAAGGCCACGAGCCATCTGGCTGGGGCGATAATTGAGCGTGGCGATGGCCTGTTCAATACGTGTTTTGAGGTCGATGGAGAGTGCGCTGAGTTCACCGTTAAGATAGCGCGAAACGCTGGTTTTCCCGGTGTTCGCGGCTTTAGCGACATCGCTGATGGTGGCTTTCGCGGCCTTACGATTCATGATGTTCCCTGATGGTGATGATTGCGCGAGCCTACCACAACTGCCGCCCGACGGCAGCATCAGGGCAGTTTCAGCGCCGGTTGCCACAACACTTGTAACGTGTTGACGTCTTCTCCCTCAATCAGCTTCAGTACCATCTCTGCCACCTGTTGACCGACATCGGGGCGCGTGGCCTGAACAATACTGGTGACCGGATCGGCGATCACTGAATCCACGGGCAGACCATCGTAGACCACCAGCTCAACGCGCTGCGGGCCCGTGAGGAAACCTGCTTCCCGCAGGGCAATGGCTGCGCCGTCACCCAGCATATTGCAGTCGGTGATGATCACCTGAGGGCGCTGCGGCTGTGCCAGCAACTGACGGGTCAGGCGATAGCCTTCCCGGCGGGTCGGCTCGATCCGCCAGCATGCATCCTGAGCCAGGCCGCGTAGCGCCAGCGCATCAAGAAATCCCTGGCGGCGCTGGTCAACAAAGGTTTGATCGTGATGACTGCCCAGCAAAGCGAAGCGTTGCAGTCCGACATCGGCATAATGCGCAACGGCCAGGGCTGGCCCAGCGTAGTTATCGAAATCAAACCAGGCATAAGGGGAGGCCAGCTCGCTGCGGCCCAGCGCCAGGAACGGGAAGCCCAGCTGTTGCAGTTTAATCAGGCGACTGTCGTGTCGCGCAGTGTGTGCAACAATCAGCGCATCCACGCAGTGTGTGCGCAGCATTCGTTGCATACCGCGATGGTCGTCATGGGTGTCGTCGGCAATGATCAGCAGATCAACATCGGACTGCGCAAGCGATTGCGCGATGGCGCCCATCATTTCGACGAAGCTAATATCGTTAAACGGCAGGGGAGTGACGGGAAAAAGCAGACCTACGGCATTGGTGCGTCCGGTTTTCAGGCGGCGTGCGACAGCATTCGGGCGATATCCGCGCCGTCTGGCTTCTTGTTGAATTCGCTGACGCGTCTCTTCTGCCACGTCGTCATAGCCATTAAGAGCCCGACTGACGGTGGTAACGGAGAGGCCGAGTGCGCTGGCGATGGCTTTGAGTGACATGTGTGCGGCGGCGTGTGGGTGATCAATTTCTGCGCAGGGTAGCACACATTGGTAAAGCTCACTACGATATAGCGCAATTATTCTCAAAAACAGGAATAACTACCCGGCAGGGCGTGCCGGGTAGTGAGATGCTTACAGCGGGCTGAGGGTAATCTCAACGCGACGGTTTTGCGCTTTGCCTTCTGCGGTGCTGTTCGAGGCGATAGGGTTATCAGGCCCCATTCCCTGAGTGCGCACGCGGTTGCCCGCAACGCCCTGAGTGATCAGTGCACTTCCTACGCCATCAGCACGCTGCTGGGAGAGCGTCATGTTCAGCTGACGGCTGCCGCTGCTGTCGGTGTAGCCGATGACGTTAACTGCGGTTTTTGGATACTCTTTTAGCACCATCGCTACGCCGGTCAGCGTATTGGCACCCGCGGGTTTCAGCGTGCTGCTGCTGCTGTCAAAGGTGACGTTGTTTGGCATGTTCAGCACGATATTGTCGCCATTACGCGTCACACTCACGCCGGTGCCTTTCATTTTATCGCGCAGTTTGGCTTCCTGAACATCCATGTAATAACCTGCACCACCGCCCAGAGCCGCTCCGGCAGCAGCACCGATCAAGGCGCCTTTACCCCGGTCTTTCTTCGACGAGGAGAGCATGCCAACGCCTGCACCCAACGCGGCACCGATGCCCGCGCCAATACCGGATTTACCCGCTTCACGTTCGCCAGTGTAAGGGTTGGTAGTACAGCCCGCCACGCTCAGGGTGCCGCACAGCACCAGGGCAAGTGTAATGACGCTTTTCTTCTTCATCAGGGGATCCCTCTCATTCGCAGCAAGTGGACAAAATTGCCCGTAAACGCGATCATTATGCCGATGAAATGAGAGGGAAATACGTAGGCTTATTCCCAAATTTGTAAGTGAAAGCTACTTATTGTTATCGGGATGGCAAAAGCAGGTCGTGGTGTGTTCACTGGTCAGCCCGCAGGCCTGCATAAAGGAGTAACAGGTGGTGGAACCGACAAATTTGAAGCCACGCTTTTTCAGTGCTTTTGACATAGCGTCCGAGATGGCGCTGGTGGTGGGGGCAGAGCGATAGTCAGTAAAACGGCTGACCTGAGTTTGATGATCAACGAAACTCCAGATAAACGTTTTAAAGTCTTCTCCGGCGGCTTCCATTGCCAACAGCGCACGTGCGTTAGCCATTATCGCCGTGATCTTCCCCCGGTGGCGGATAATGCCACTGTCCTGCATGAGCCGCTCAATATCGTCATCGTTCATCGCCGCCACCTTCCGGACATCAAAATGATGAAACAGGCGACGATAGTTTTCGCGTTTTTTCAGTACGGTCAGCCAGGATAATCCCGCCACCTGACCTTCCAGGCAGATCATTTCAAATAACGCCTGCGTTTCGGTGTGAGGCACGCCCCATTCCGTATCGTGATAGGCGATATATAACGGATCTGCAGAAACCCAGCCACAACGTTGCATTGTACTCTTCCCTTTACTGGTTATTTATCCAGCATTCTAGCGGAACATCTGGCTGTCGCGCAATAAATGTTCATTGCCTTTGCGCTGAGTGAAGCCACAGTGGTCGAAAAACTCGAGGATCTGCACCGCCAGTTTCCGGCCTGTGCCCAGCTGATCGCGGAAGTCTCCGGCGCGGGTGCCCAGGCCTGTTTCAGCACGCTGAAAGATAAGACCAGCAAAGCGGGTCAGCTGCGTATGACTGTAGTACCGATCGTTAACGATAGCGGTAATGGCACCGCTCTGCGCCGCTTTACGCAGCGTCTGGCGCATCAGCTCCTCATCGCAGCCCAGCTGCGCCGCCAGGTCGCGCACCCACCATGCCTCGCTGCCGAACAGGGGTTCTGCCTGTTGCCAGATCGCAGCCTCCCGGTCATCAAAACGGATACGGAAATCGGGCAGGTGCAGCCAGCCACGATTGTTAATCATCTGCTTCGCAGCGATCAACTGGTCCGTCAGTGCAAGCACCAGCTCCGCGGGTTGACCAGGGAATGCCAGACGTCGCAGGCGATCGCGGCCAATACCCGGACGGTCGCCGTGTTGCTGATGATAATTTTCCAGCGTGCTGAGCAGCTCTGACTGCCACTCTCGCTGGGTTTGCCTCAGCAGCAGATAATCGGCGGCCTGCATAAACGTCGCGCTATTGAGTGAGGCAGTGATGGCCTCTCCGTTACGCTGAAAAAACCAGTGGAGTGCATCCATGCGCCAGGGATGGGGCTGTAACAGCCGTTCCAGCCGTTGTTCAAGACTGGTGGCTTTTTCCAACTGATGCAGCCAGTCGAGGAACGCGGGCTGGCGTTTTCCTCGCTTCGGCGGGGCCAGCAGCACGATTCTCGCCCCGGCCAGCGTCTGGCGCGCACTGATATCCCGCAGGATTAACCGGTCATCACCGGCCAGCCACAGCGGGTTGTCAAACAGCAACTCGGCAAAACGATCGTCCAGAAGCGAGATGCGGCCAGTGGTATGGCTGGCTGCATGATGAATATGCAGTGACTGACCCTGATGCAGCGGTTGATGGGATTGAAGGCTGACGATCGCCCGCCCGCAGGGCCGTTCGGGAGCGGTGGTCAGCAGCCAGTCGCCGCGACTGACTTCCGCTTTTTCCACCCCACCGCTGAGATTCAGCGCGATGCGTTGCCCTGCGTGGGCCTGTTCCACGGGTTGATTCTGGGCATGCAGATTGCGCACCCGCACCCGTTTATTCATGCCGGTCAGCCACAGGGAATCACCGATGCGCACGTCACCGGACAACGCAGTGCCCGTTACCACCACGCCTGCCCCTTTAACGTTAAACACCCGGTCAATTGCCAGACGGAAGGCCTGATCCTGCCACAGAGGGCGCTCGGGCAGCTGGCGCAGATGGTGGCTCAGTTCAGCAATGCCCTCCCCGTTGACTGTGCTGGTGGTAAACAGGGTGACGCTTTCCCAGCCAAGTTGCCGGGTTAGCTGGCGGATCTGCTGATCGACGGCCTTACGCTGTGCGGGTTCCACGCTGTCGCTTTTGGTCACGGCGACGGTCAGCGCAGGCTGGCCACTCAGTTGCAGGATCGCCAGATGTTCACGGGTTTGCGGCATGATGCCATCATCGGCGGCGACGACCAGCAGAGCGTGATCGATACCGCCGATACCACTCAACATATTACTGAGGAATTTTTCATGGCCGGGAACGTCAATAAAGCCGATTGTCTGCCCGTCGGGCTGAGGCCAGTATGCGTAGCCTAGATCGATGCTCATGCCGCGGGATTTTTCTTCCGGCAGGCGATCGGCATTCACACCTGTAATGGCTTGAAGCAGTGATGTTTTTCCATGATCAACATGGCCAGCCGTGGCAATAATCATGACGTCATCATCCTGATAAAGAGCGCGTCATCTTCCAGTGTTCGAAGATCGAACCACAGACGACCACTGTGAATACGCCCGATGATGGGGACGTCACCGGTGCGGAGCCTGTCTGCCAGTGCCTGCAGTGTGCTGCCGCTGCCGTTCGTCGGAGTGAGCGTCAGCGCCACGGACGGCAGCCGTTCAACCGGCAGCGAACCGCTGCCAATTTGTGACAGGCAGTCAGCTATTTCTACGAGGAACAGCCCCGTCAGTGCGGTCTGAAGTACAGGTAAAAGCCGCTGCGCCTGATGGGCGATCTCGGACTGTGTGCGGGTCAGCAGCCGCAGCGTTGGCAGCTGCTGTGCCAGTTTCTCCGTGTGCAGATAGAGCTGTAATGTGGCTTCCAGCGCTGCCAGGGTCATTTTGTCTACCCGCAGTGCGCGCTTCAGCGGGTGCTGTTGCAGACGGGCAATCAGCGCTTTTTTGCCGATGATAATGCCTGCCTGTGGGCCGCCGAGCAGCTTATCGCCGGAGAAACTGATCAGACTGACGCCTGCGGCAATCATCTGCTGCGGCATCGGTTCCGGCGGCAGCCCATACTGTGTCAGGTCAATCAGCGAACCACTGCCGAGATCGCTGATGACCGGCAGATTGTATTCGTTGCCCAGCGCCACCAGTTCGGCCTCACTGACCGCTTTGGTAAAGCCCTGCACCTGATAGTTGCTGGTATGCACCTTCATCAGCAGCGCGGTATCGCTGTTCAGCGCTTCGCGATAATCCTTCAGATGGGTGCGGTTGGTGGTGCCGACTTCGCGCAGCCGGCAACCTGCCTGAGTCATCACATCGGGAATGCGGAACGCGCCGCCAATTTCGACCAGTTCACCGCGTGATACCACCACGTCCTGACCCGGTGCCAGGGCTGCCAGCATCAACAGTACGGCTGCGGCATTGTTATTCACAATGCAGGCGTCTTCTGCCCCTGTTAGCTGGCAGAGCAGGTCGGCCAGCGCGCGATCGCGGTGGCCGCGTCCGGCATCATCCAGCGCGTACTCCAGCGTTACCGCCGATCGCATTACGCGGGTCACCGCGTCAACGGCCGGCTCGGCCAGCAACGCTCGCCCGAGGTTGGTATGCAACAGCGTACCGCTGAGATTCAGCACCGATTTCAGCCCGCTGCTGCCTGTTTGCTCCAGCCGCTGGCTGGCGTGTTGTGCCCAGTTGTGGCACCAGTCAGGAAGCTGCTGGTGTTGCTGAATATGCTGGCGGGCCTGCTGCTGTAACTCACGCAGCAGGGTGACCAGCTGGCGGTGTCCCCAGCGATCGCTGAGCACCTGAAATTCAGCCTGACGTAACAGGCTGTCAATAGAGGGAAGCTGGCTGAACAATATTTTCATCGGCAGGCTCAGGTTGCTGGCGGCTCCGTACGGGCAAAGCTGTCGCGCTGAAACAGGGTAGTGGCAAGCTTGACCAGCGAAGGTCGGTTCACATTCCATCCCGGTGCCACGCGGCGGAAATTCAGGTAACCGAGCGTACAGGCGGTAGCGATATCGGCCAGCGAGATCTGTGAACCGTTCAGCCATTTACCTTCCACTGCGGCCGCTTCCAGCGCATCCAGCCCGCGCTGAATTTTATCGCGCTGGCGCAGCATTTCGCTGGTGGACTGCTGGTCCGGATCTTTCTGCTGTTCGCGCACGATCAACAGCGCGGCATCACAGACGCCATCGGCGAGCGCTTCCAGCTGGCGGACCGCAAGCTGGGCGCGCGGATCGACGGGCAAAAAGGCCGGGTCGAGATGCAGCAGTTCCAGGTAAGCGGCGATAATCGACGAGTTGTACCACACGTCATCATCATCACTGACCAGCGCCGGGACTTTCCCCAGCGGAGTATAGTCTTTGACATGGCTGCCTTCGTGCCACGGAGACTCATTGACGAACTCAAAGGTGATGCCCTTTTCCAGCAGCATCACGGAGATTTTGCGCACATACGGACTGGTGTAATTGCCGATCAGCTTCATAGCCTACTCTCCAGGGAATAAAAAGGGGTTCAGACTGCTGCGGGCAAAGCCCTCCTGCTCCATACGTGCATCGAGGATCAGCGACGCCAGATCGTCTGCGACCGGCTCAACCGCCGGGTCTTTATCCTGATACAGCATCTTCAGGTAGGTGCCGCAGTCGCCGCAGCTTTCGGCTTTAATCGCTGACGTTTCACTGTCCAGCGACCAGTAATGCAGATCGCCCGTTTGTTCGCAGTTACTGCATTTGGCGCGCATGACATACCACTCGCTTTCACACAGATTGCAGTGCAGGTAACGCAGGCCGTCCTGGGGGCTGCCCATATGAATCACGCTGGAAACCGGCACGCTGGCGCAGACCGGGCAAAACTGACGTTGTTCACCCGCTTCTGCCCGTGCTTTTCCTGGGATCAGTGCCGCCATCTGTGCCCAGTACAATGACAGCGCAGCCCAGATAAACGGGGATTTATCGCTGCTGACCTGGGCGAACTCGTTGGCGAACAGCGCACTGGCCATGGCTTCCAGTTCGGAGACGGAGGCTTTTTCCAGGTTTTCCAGCACGGAGAGTGCCTGGCCGGTCATCTCCGGCTTCAGCTCGGCGATCAACGAATGCAACAGCCGTTGCCAGTGCGCGTCGCGCGGCAGGGTGCTGATATCCAGCGGCGGTTTGCCCAGACGAGCGCTCTCTTCCAGGCACCCTCGTAGATCCATCTGTAGCGGATGGTCATACAGGACGATCTCCTGCGCGGTGGCGATCACCGCCGCAAAGCGCAGGTAGTCACCTAGAGGATTTTTCTCCGCCAGCTGGCGCAAACGCGTAGCTCGGCGGCTGTAGAGTTGCTTTAGCCGGGGGAAAAGGAGCGGCGGAATGGTCTCCGCCGTCATCAGATCGCTTTTCTCCAGCGAGTCCTGCGGGATAATGCGAATGGTCATCAGGGGCCTTTTTCCTGTTGTTTTTGCCGGTGTTGCTGCTCTTGCTCGCTACGATACCAGCGCGGGTGGTGTTTTTTGGCCCAGCGGGTGGTGACCCAGCCTTCGACCATCGCGGTTATCGTGCCTTTTACCCACAGGGCGGCATAGACATGCACCATAATCACCGCAATCAGCACCACCGCCGCAACAGAATGCACCACCAGTGCGGCACGGATCAGCGGAATACTGAAAGCAGGGGCAAAGTAAGGCCGCCAGATAACAATGCCGCTGGCAAGCAGCAGTATTAAGCTGACGATAGCAGCCCAGAATACGCACTTCTGTCCGAAATTATAGCGCCCGGTATCACCCACTTCCTTGTTTTGCACAATTTTATGGATGTTTTTCATCCAAATCATGTCCTGCCTGTCGAACAGGTTGTGCCGCCAGTAACGGAAAAACATCCGCAGGAAGGTGATAAACATCACGGTGCCCACAAAGGGATGCAGGATGCGCGCCAGTTGCGGCGTGCCGAAGATGTTCATCAGCCAGTTAAAGGAGGGAAAGAAAAAACCCAACCCGCTCACTGCCGCGAGAAGAAAACAGAATGCCATCAACCAGTGATTAAGCCGTTCTGGTGCGCTGTAGCGCTGAATACGCTGACGTGGTTTCATGGATTTTCCTCCTCATCCTCTTCTTCGGCCCGGTTTGGTCCCACCCCGACATAGTGAAACACGGCTGCCGCAAACGTGGCGGCAAAGCCCAGTGCGGCCAGCGGTTTCCACACGCCTTTCCAGAAGGTGACCGCCGGGCTGATAGCCGGAGCCTGCGGTAACCCGTGATAGAGCGTGGGCCGATCCGCATGATGCAGCACATACATCACATGGGTGCCGCCGACGCCCGCCGGATCGTACAGACCGGCGTTGGCAAAACCGCGTGTGTTAAGTTCGCTAACGCGTTCTGCCGCCAGTGTTTTCATCGCCTCTTTACTGCCGAAGTGAATGGCGCCAGTGGGACAGGTTTTCACGCAGGCCGGTTCCTGGCCCACGTTGACCCGGTCGACGCACAGCGTACATTTATACGCCCGATTATCCTGCGGGTTGATGCGCGGCACGTTGAACGGGCAGCCAGCAATGCAGTAACCGCAACCGATGCACTGCTCAGACTGGAAGTCGACGATGCCGTTAGCGTACTGAATGATTGCCCCTTCCGACGGACAGGCTTTCAGGCAGCCCGGGTCCGCGCAGTGCATGCATCCATCTTTACGGATCAGCCACTCCAGCCGACCGTTCTCCTCCACTTCGGAAAAACGCATCACCGTCCAGGATTGGGCGCTCAGATCGGCGGGGTTGTCATACACCCCGACGTTACTGCCGACCCCATCGCGCAGGTCGTTCCATTCGGAACAGGCCACCTGGCAGGCTTTGCAGCCAATGCAGGTGGTGACGTCAATCAGCTTGGCCACCTCCTGCTGGTGGTCACGCGCCTGCGGGGGAGGCGTCAGGTCGTTCGTTGCCGAACGGCGAATGATATCCTGTGATTGATAAGCCATCGTTTACACCTTCTCCACATTGACCAGGAACGCCTTGAACTCTGGCGTTTGCGTATTGGCATCACCGACAAACGGCGTCAGGGTATTGGCGAGGAAGCCTTTCTTTGCCACGCCCAAAAAGCCCCAGTGAATCGGAATACCGATGGTATCGACCTGTTTACCGTCAATGGTCAGGGTGCGCAGGCGTTTGGTGACCACCGCTTTGGCTTTGAGGTAGCCGCGCTGCGAACTGACTTTGACCCGATCTCCGTGCCGTATGCCCAGCTTGCCTGCCAGCGTTTCGCCGATTTCGATAAATTGCTCCGGCTGCGCGATGGCGTTAAGCCGCGCATGTTTCGTCCAGTAATGGAAATGCTCGGTGAGACGGTAGGTGGTGCCGACATACGGGAACTGCATGGCCTTGCCCATATTGTTGAGATCGCCCGGGAACACGCGGGCCGCCGGGTTGGAGACGACCGCCGGATGCAGCGGGTTGGTGCCAATCGGTGTTTCAAACGGCTCGTAGTGCTCCGGGAACGGCCCTTCCGCCATTTTATCCAGCGCAAACAGTCGTCCCATTCCCTCCGGCTGCATGATAAATGGCCCGGTATCGCTGCCCGGTGGTGCAGTGCTGTAATCGGCAATGTCCTGCCCGACCCACTTAGCGCCGTCCCAGTGCAGCAGCTGGCGTTTCGGGTCCCAGGGTTTGCCCTGCGGATCGGCAGATGCACGGTTGTAAAGGATGCGGCGATTAAGCGGCCATGCCCAGCTCCAGGCGGGGGTATTGCCCAACCCGGAAGGGTCACTGTTATCGCGGCGTGCCATCTGGTTACCTTCCGGCGTCCAGCTTCCGGCGAAGATCCAACAGCCGCTGGCGGTACTTCCGTCGCTGCGTAGCTGGGCAAAGCTACTAAGCTGCTGACCTTTTTTCACCAGCACATTGCCTTTGTCGTCCAGCAGGTCGTTCAGTGCTCGGCCATTGCTTTCCTGCGCCACTTCCTCCGACGCCGGGGAATCAGGGGTCTGATAGTCCCAGCTCATGTTGAGGACGGCCTCAGGCAGCGCGCCCCCTTCTTCTGCGTAAAGCTGGCGCAGGCGTAGATAGATTCCCGCGAGGATCTCACCGTCGTTGCGCGCTTCTCCCGGCCCGTCTGCCCCTTTCCAGTGCCACTGTAACCAGCGCGCCGAGTTCACAATCGACCCGTTCTCTTCGGCAAAGCAGGTGGACGGCAGGCGGAACACTTCCGTGCCAATCTCCGCGGGATCGGTGTGGTTAAACTCGCCGTGATTTTCCCAGAAGCTGGCGGTTTCGGTGGTGAGCGGATCGATGGTCACCAGGAACTTCAGTTTTGCCAGTGACGATGCCACCTTCTGTTTATGCGGGAAGGACGCCAGCGGGTTAAAGCCCTGACAGATATAGCCGTTAACCTCGCCGCGATGCATCATCTCGAAATACTGCAACACGTCGTAGCCCTTATCCCACTTCGGCAGCCAGTCAAACCCCCACTGATTTTCTTGCTGGGCCTTATCGCCGTAGAACGCTTTCATCATGCTGATAAAGAACTTCGGATAGTTGCTCCAGTAGTTGACCTGGCCGGGCAGCAGCGCTTTTGGCGTGTTGGCGGCAAGGTAATGATCCAGATCGGGCTGTTTGTCTGAAGGCAGCGTCATATAGCCGGGCAGGCTCTGGGAAAGCAGGCCGAGATCGGTCAGTCCCTGAATATTGGAGTGGCCGCGTAGGGCGTTAATGCCGCCGCCTGCCATTCCCATGTTGCCCAGCAGCAGCTGGATCATCGCCATCGTGCGGATGTTTTGTGCACCGACGGAGTGCTGCGTCCAGCCCAGTGCATACAGGAACGTGGCGGTGCGGTCCGCCGCGCTGGTGGCGGCCAGTAGTTCACAGATGTGCAGGAAGTCTTTCTGCGGAGTACCGCATATGTTTTCCACTACTTTCGGTGTATAGCGGCTGACGTGGGTTTTCAGCAGGTTCCAGACGCAGCGCGGATGGGTCAGCGTTGTATCACGCTGCGCAAAGCCCTGCTCATCCAGCGCATAGTGCCAGCTGGTTTTGTCATAGCTGCGGGTTTCCGGGTCATAGCCGCTGAACAGGCCGTCGTCGAAGCTGAAATCATCGCGCACGATGAGGCTGGCGTTGGTGTACGCCGCAACATATTGATGTTGGATGGTATCGTGTTCGATCAGATAGTGCAGCACCCCCGACAGGAAGGTAATGTCGGTGCCGGAACGAATAGGCGTATAGAAATCAGCCACCGATGCCGTACGCGTAAAGCGCGGATCGATAACGATCAGTTTGGCGTTGTTATGGATTTTGGCTTCCATCGCCCAGCGGAATCCTACCGGATGCGCTTCAGCGGCATTGCCACCCATAACAATAATCAGATTCGCATTGCGGATGTCGACCCAGTGATTGGTCATCGCACCGCGACCGAACGTTGGAGCAAGACTTGCTACCGTAGGTCCGTGTCACACGCGCGCCTGGTTGTCGACGGCAAGCATGCCGAGCGAACGGGTCATTTTCTGGGTTAAATAACCGGTTTCATTGCTGGAGGCCGAAGCGCACAGCATGCCAGTACTGAGCCAGCGGTTGACGGTGACGCCGTCTTTATTGCGGGTGATGAAATTGGCATCGCGGTCATCTTTCATCAGCCTGGCGATACGGCTAAAGGCATCATCCCAGCTGATACGCTGCCATTTATCGGAACCGGCAGCGCGATATTCCGGGTATTGCAGGCGGCTTTCACTCTGAATAAAGTCGAGTAATCCGGCACCTTTCGGGCACAACGCACCACGACTGACCGGATGGTCCGGGTCACCTTCTATATGGAAAATACGCTCTTTCACGTTTTTCGCACCGTCACCCATGCTGTACATCAGCAGGCCACAGCCCACCGAGCAGTAGGTACAGGTATTACGGGTTTCACGGGAACGCAACAATTTGTACTGGCGGCTTTCTGCCAGCGCGGCGGTCGGCGTAAAGCCGAGGACGGCGGCAGTCGTGCCTGCCATTCCTCCCGCACAAATTTTAAAAAATCGTCTTCTGCTGACTTTCATGGCGTCATTCCTGGTTCGACATTGGTCATTAATTTTGCTGCACCCGGGTGAGTGGTTCACAATAAGCGCAGGTGGTTTTTTAGCGTGTACAGTGTGAAATAATACCACAATATTGTTGTGGTTTATGAGCGGAGTGGATTTCAGTGAGCGAAGAACAGCACAAAAAAGAGGGATGTTTGCCACCAGACTCAGGCATACGTCAGATTTCGGTCTGGCAGCGCGATGCGCTACAGCAGGCGCAGCCGGACTGGCTGGCAGAAGAGGTGCCCGTTGCACTGGTCTACAACGGCATCTCGCATGTGGTGATGATGGCGACGCCGAAAGATCTCGCGGCATTTGCCGTTGGTTTTTCCCTGTCAGAGGGCATTATTGCCTCCCCGGCCGATATTTTTGGTATTGACGTCGTGCCGGTTTGTCAGGGGATTGAAGTGCAGGTTGAACTGTCCAGCCGCCGCTTTGCTGCCTTAAAAGAGCAGCGACGGGCGATGGCCGGGCGCACCGGTTGTGGTGTCTGCGGCGTGGAGCAACTGGCCGAGATCGGCAAGCCAGTACAGCCGCTGCCGTTTACGCAAAATTTTGATTTTCAATACCTTGATCATGCACTGCGTCAGCTAAAGGATTTTCAACCGGTCGGCCAGCTGACGGGTTGTACCCACGCTGCGGCCTGGGTGACACCCACGGGAGAACTGAGCCTCGGCTGTGAAGATGTCGGCCGTCATGTGGCACTGGATAAACTGCTGGGGATGCGCAGTAAAGTGCCTCCGGCTGCGGGCGCGGTGCTGGTGTCCAGCCGCGCCAGCTATGAAATGGTACAGAAATCCGCGATGTGCGGCGTGGAGATCCTGTTTGCCGTCTCAGCCGCGACGCAGCTGGCGGTGGAGGTGGCGCAGCGCTGTAATCTGACGCTGGTGGGCTTCAGTAAACCGGGGCGGGCAACGGTCTATACGCATCCGCAGCGGCTGGTGTAATATTGAGCAACTTGACACAACGAGGATGTGACTCATGCGACAGCCCTACCGTCTGAAAAGCATTACGCTCAGGGATATTGGTGTTTTTGAGCATACGCATTTTGATTTCCCGCCGATCGAACGTGCGGAAAAGGAAGCCGCAAAAGCGGAGATCCATATTTTTACCGGGCCGAATGGCTGCGGGAAAAGTACCATTTTGTATGCGATGGCGGCGATATTTGATGTTGCTAATGACAATGCGCTGATTTTCAAAAGATTCCGCAGCAGAACGAGCACGGTTGACTTCGATTTTTTTGATGAGTCAGGGCGCTATTGTGTCAGAAGTCAGCAGCCTGATGAGAATCTGATGAGAGGAATGAGGTCACTTAATATAGGGGGCATCAACGTCTTCCTTACAACCCGACCCACTTCTGAAAGTGTTTTTAGACTATTGCAGAAAAACTTCGATAAGTATAACCAGATGAGCGATCTGACATTTCCTTTTGCAGCATTCGCCTATTCCGGAAATCGCTCTCCTCACGGTGAATTCAACATCCAGGCGATTCAAAACATTACTGACTCGCCTTTTTACCGCGCACTATCCTTCGAGCATACGGTGCGCCCAGGGATTCTGGCACAGTGGATTGCCAATAACCGTACCAAAGCGGCACTGGCACTGGCAGAAGGTGATAGCGAGGATGTTCAACGTTACAACGCGGCTTTGCAGGCTATCAGTGATTTCATTCGGGAGATCTGTCAGCTGGAGGTGAACTTCCGCCTTAAGCGCTCTCCACTTGATGTGGTGATTGATATTGATGGTCTTGCCGTTACGTTCGATGCGTTACCCGAAGGCCTGAAGTCCATTATCCCTTGGGTAGCAGACCTGGCGCTGCGGCTGGAAGATATTCCATTCGTTGAGCAGCGCGATATTTTCTCTCAGCCCATTATTCTTTTCCTGGATGAAGTCGATATCCATCTGCATCCCAAATGGCAGCGCCGCATCCTGCCTGCGGTGCAGAAATTGCTGCCGAATGCTCAGGTCTTTGTCTCCACGCACTCGCCATTTGTCGTCGGATCCGTCGAGGATGCCTGGGTTTATCGTTTGCCCGACCCTCAGCGCACGCTATGCCGTGATCCGTCGGTCCCTGAAAAGATTATTCCGGAGGCTTCGGCAGCGGGGAAAAGCGTTCAGCTTATCCTTGAGGAAGTGTTCGACGTCAGTGAACAATTTGATGTGGAAACCGAGGGGATGCTGAGCGATTTTTATCGCGCCCGTGATGCTTATCTTAAGCATCCTGCCAACGATCGCACCCTGATGGATTTAGCCGAAAAAATCCGTGAGCGTGGGGAAGAGCTGGAACTGATTATCGAAATGGAACTGCGCCAGATCGCGCGCCGCGTTAAAGGATAGAGATCGCCAGGGATGAAAAAACTGATACGTATTGCACAGCCACCCTGCCTGGCTGCCAGATTCATGGAATGGACCGATCGTTATGTAACTGCGCGTGAACGGGATCCTGCGGCAGTGTTTAGCTGGTATTCCCGGACCTGCTATCAGGAGACGCGAGCAGCGTTACTCTCAATGACGCAGCATCATTGTGCGTTCTGCGATGGATTTGTCGGGACGGAGGGACGCGAAACGGTAGAGCATTTCCGCCCAAAGAGTGTGTACCCGCAAGAGGCTTTTCTCTGGGGAAATATCTTCCCCTGTTGTGACGTTTGCCAGAGTGCCAAGCGGGAACGTTATGATGATCTGCTGCTTAAGCCTGATGAAGACAACTACCAGTTTGAGCATTTTTTTATCTGTAATTATGGCACCGGAGAATTACAGCCTGCGCCGGAAATCAGCGCTGCGGATCAGCGTCGGGCAGATAAAACCATTGAGTTTTATGGACTGAATTTACCATTAAGGAAACAGGCCAGAGTCAGGGAACTCAAAAAATTTCTTGCCGTGGGCAATGATATGCATATTGATGAATTCCCTTACCGCTATTTCCTTGCTATCTAAGCCAGAACCACCTGCGGCAGCACCTGCTGTAAGGCGGAGAACGCAGGCAGGGTGGCCGCGCTGCTGTCGGTGACCAGCGCGCTGACCTGCTCAATGCTGGCATAATTCATGCGGCTGTTCAGGCCAAGTTTGCTGTGATCGGCCAGCAAAATCAGCCGCCCGGCTTGCCGCGCCATGGCGCGTGCAATGGCCGCTTCGTGTGGCTGAAAACTACTGGCACCGTGTTTGGCGTCCAGCCCGACCGGCGAGAGCACCGCCACGTCAGCGCGGAAGCGATAGATCTCACCCACGGTCAGTTCCCCGCGCGTCTCCTGCGCCCCGGCCAGCATATTGCCACCCAGCAGGATCACCTGATTGTTCAGCGTTTCCTGTTCTTCTGCGGCACAGAGTTTGAGAGCTGCGTTCAGGCTGTTGGTGATAATGGTCAGCCCGGACATTGAGCGCAACTCTTCGGCCAGCATGGTCGTGGTGCTTCCGGCATCCAGAAACACGGTCTGACCGGGTTGCAACAGCTGTGCGGCCGCGCGTGCGATAGCGCGTTTCTCTTTCGCCATCACGGAACTGCGTACTGTCAGCGGTGGTTCCGGTGTGGCATTCAGCGCCACCAGGCCGCCGTGGACCCGTTTCGCCAGCCCCTGCGCTTCCAGTTCAATAATGTCCCGGCGGGCAGTTTCACGCGAAACCCCCAGCTCTTTAATGATCCGTTCGGTACTCACCTGGTTGAGGGTGTTCAGTAGCGCCCGGATGCGATGTAAGCGTGTTTCCTGCAGCATAGGTCTGATTTCCTGACGATAACTCACCGACATAGCCTAACCGACAATGCTTCGCTCTGCATGTGTATTTTATTGCATTTGTGTATTTTGTTGCATTTGACGTAAAAGTTGCCATGATAAAGGTCAGACACTGCTGACTGCCTGTCACCAGGCAAATCTCAATTTTGCAACGGGAGTGATTATGGCCACACGTTCAACCATCATGGATACCAACAGTTTCCGCGCCGAGCATGCCGACGGCCTGGATGCGGATGTGCGTAAGCTGACCGACAAGCGCAGCAAGGTGCTGGGTGAGTCTTACCGCCTGTTTTACCGTAAGCCGGTGCATCTGGTCCGCGGGAAAGGGCAGTATCTGTGGGATGCCGCCGGGGATAAATACCTGGATGTGTACAACAACGTCGCCAGCATCGGCCATTGTCACCCGGCGGTGATTGATGCGGTGTATCAGCAGATGAACCAGCTGAACACCCACACTCGTTATCTGCATGAAGCCATCCTGGACTACTCCGAGCAGCTGCTGGCGACGGCACCTGTGGAAATCGACCGCGCCATGTATATGTGCACTGGCTCCGAGGCCAATGACCTGGCGATTCGCGTGGCGCGTGCTTACAGCGGCGGCACCGGGATTATCGTCACTCAGGAGTCTTATCATGGAACCAGCGACCTCACTTCCGGTGTTTCTCCGGCGCTCGGCAGCGGTCAGCCGCTGGCCGCAACGACCCGTCTGGTGCTGCCGCCGGATCGCTACCGTGTGGATGCCCCGGACCTCGGTGCCTGGTTTGCCGGCGAAATTCAAAAACAGATCGATGATATGGCGGCGCACGGCATTAAATTTGCCGGTTTCCTCGCGGATTCCATCTTCTCTTCCGACGGCGTGCTGCCGGGGCCAAAAGGCTTCCTGAAGCAGGCGATAGACGTGGTGCACAAAAACGGCGGCATCTTTATTGCTGATGAAGTGCAGCCCGGTTTTGCCCGTACCGGTGAGGCATTCTGGGGCTTTGCCCGTCACGATGTGGTGCCCGATGTGATCACCACCGGCAAGCCGATGGGTAATGGGATCCCGGTGTCTGGCCTGTTGGCGAAAAGCGATGTGCTGGCCGCGTTCAGCGATGAGATACCTTATTTCAATACCTTTGGTGGCAACCCGGTGGCGATGGCAGCGGCGCAGGCAGTGCTGAAAGTGATCAAAGAAGAAGGATTGCAGGAGCACAGTCGCGTGGTGGGGGCGAAACTGCTGGCGGAGCTCTCCACGTTGAAGGATAAGTATGAGTGCGTGGGAGATGTGCGCGGTGCGGGTCTGTTTATCGGCTTTGAGCTGGTGAAAGACAAAGCCAGCAAAACGCCGGATAAACAGTTGGCGTTGGATGTCACCGAGATGTTGCGTGAGAACCACGTGCTCACTTCAGTGGCAGGACCGTATGGGAACGTTCTGAAATTACGCCCGCCGTTGGCGTTCCAGGAAAGCGATATCGACTGGCTGGTAGGTGCGCTGGATAAATCACTGGCGGCACTGGGGCGTTAACCCCGGGTCGGGCATGCCCGACCCCTACGGGGGTTGCCGGGTGAACGGGTCGGGTCTGCCCGACCCCTACGGGGGTTGCCGGGTGAATGGGTCGGGTCTGCCCGACCCCTACGGGGGTTGCCGGGTGAACGGGTCGGGTCTGCCTGACTCCTGCGGGGGTTGCCGGGTGAATGGGTCGGGTCTGCCTGACTCCTGCGGGGGTTGCCGGGTGAACGGGTCGGGCTCTACGGGGTAACCGGGATCGGCGTAGGGTTGTGGCACGCCGGACCCCGCTATGTTGCCCGTAGGGGCGAGGCATGCCTCGCCCTGGCTGACGAAACAATCGCTTAGATCATTTGGTTGTAACACGACAGGTAAAAGATATAACCACGCTGTCCCGCCTGCTGTCATCTATACCCTTATCAACATCGGGGCATTGATATCCCTTTTCCCGATCATTTATTTAACTATAATGATCCGACTGCTTACGCGGTGCTGAACAGCGAGCGCCGCCCATAATCTGAATGGAGACGATGAACATGAGTTATTCACTGCCATCCCTGCCTTATGCGTATGACGCACTGGAACCGCATTTTGACAAGCAGACCATGGAAATTCACCACACTAAGCATCACCAGGCTTATGTGAACAACGCGAATGCCGCGCTGGAAGGGACTGAGTTTGCTAATCTGCCCGTTGAAGAGCTGATTGCTAAACTGGATCAACTGCCTGCGGACAAAAAAGGCCCACTGCGTAACAACGCTGGCGGCCACGCTAACCACAGCTTCTTCTGGAAAGGTCTGAAAACCGGCACCTCTCTGGGCGGCGACCTGAAAGCAGCCATCGAGAAAGATTTCGGCAGCGTTGACGCGTTCAAAGCAGAATTCGAAAAAGCGGCAACCACCCGTTTCGGTTCTGGCTGGGCGTGGCTGGTCAAAAAAGGCGACAAGCTGGCCGTCGTTTCTACGGCTAACCAGGACAGTCCTCTGATGGGCGAAGCCATTTCTGGCGCATCCGGTACGCCGATCATCGGTCTGGATGTGTGGGAACACGCCTACTACCTGAAATATCAGAACAAACGTCCTGACTACATCAAGGCGTTCTGGGACGTGGTTAACTGGGACGTAGCAGCAGAGAACTTCAAAGCGGCTTAATCTCCTCAGTTATCGATGATCCTAACCGGCGACCTGTTCGCCGGTTTTTTTATCTCTGACTTCTGGCCGCGTCCACTTTGGTGCAGCATAACAACAATGCATCTGGTAAATATTCCCCGTTTTTCCACTGGTTATCAGCGCCATGCCAGCGCTTACCCCTGTAGTGTCTGGACATCTGGATGGCTAATAACATTTTGTGTTAGCTTATGCCCTTTCAATCGTTGCCTGCCGTGACAATCCATTAAAAAATGCGGCGCACCCCTTAATTTATTGAGCTTGAGAAAACACGCCCATGACCGCGATAAATCGCCTTGAAATGCGCCAGATCTCCATCGCTTTTGGCGGTTTTTCGGCGCTTAAATCCGTCGACATCACTCTGGAAGGGCACTCCATTCATGCGCTGACCGGAGCCAACGGTGCCGGAAAATCTACGCTGATGGCGGTGCTCTCGGGCGCATACGATCACTACAGTGGTGAGATTTTGCTGGATGGTCAGCCCGTCTCTATCCGTTCTCCACGTGATGCAAAACAGCTGGGTATCCACCTGGTCCAACAGGAAGTGGATGTGGCATTGGTCGCCGGCCTGAGTGTGGCGGAAAACATCATGCTCGACCGTCTGGCTGAAGGTGGCCAGCTTTATCGCTGGGGCGAGATGCGCCGTCAGGCGCGGGCACTGCTGGCGCGGTTAGATGTGCAGATTGACGTGAAGCGCCAGGTGGAACAGTGCACGCTGGCGGAAAAACAGCAGATCCTGCTGGCACGTGCGCTGTCACATCACTGCCGTTTTCTGGTGCTGGATGAGCCAACCGCCCCTCTCGACCAAAACGAAAGTGAAAAGCTGTTCGCCGTGGTTCGCCAGCTGCAAAGCCAGGGTATTGGCGTAGTGTTTATCTCCCACCGTATTCACGAACTGAATGCCATCTGCGATCGACTGACGGTTCTGCGTGACGGTGAACTGATTGAAAGCGGCCCGATGCAGGGATTAAGTGGTGAGCAAATTGTTGAGAAGATGCTGGGTCATCAGCTCAATGATATTTATCCGCCATCGCGTCCGCCGTTCAGTGAGGAAACCCTGCTGCACATTACCGGGTTGCATGATGAACACCTGTTAAAAGATATCAGCCTGACGCTGAAAAAAGGCGAGATCCTCGGTATCGCCGGGCTGGCTGGCGCAGGAAAAACGGAGCTTTGTAAGGCGCTGTTTGGTGCCAGTAAAAGCCGGGTTCAGCATGGCGAACTGCACGGTAAGCCGTGGAAACCCTCGTCCCCACATGCAGCGGTAGATAACCGCATGGCGCTGATCCCGGAAGAACGCCGCAAAGAGGGCATCTTTATTGAAGAATCGGTAGTGATGAACCTCAGTGTGACGGCGGATAATAGCTTTTCACGCTGGAGCCTGTTTGGTCACCGCCAGGCGTGGCGCTGGGCAGAAGACGTCATCGTCAAACTGGGCATCCGCACCACCGGGCCAAAGCAGACGCTGCGTCGCTTGTCCGGGGGAAATCAGCAAAAGGTGGCTATTGGCAAATGGCTGCGTAATAACGCTGATGTACTGATTTTTGATGAACCGACCAAAGGCGTGGATATTAAGGCCAAAACCGACCTGTTCGAGCTGATCGACGGGCTGGCCCGCCAGGGAAAAGGGGTGATTTACGCCTCGGGCGAATTTTCGGAACTGGTTGGCCTGTGCGACCGCATCTGCGTACTGTGGGACGGGCGCATTGTGGCGGAAATGGCGGCAAATGACGTCGATGAAGAAACACTTTTACTTTATTCCACCGGAGGAACGCCTGCGTGAGCAGCAAAGAAATTTCCCTGAAGGCGGCACCGTCCGTCCGGCACCAGCTATTTGATTTTCTCTATAAGTGGGGAATGTTGCTGACAGTAGTGGCGCTGATCGCGGGCTTTGGTCTGGCCTCAGACAGCTTCCTGGAACCGACCAATATCATCAATATCCTGCGTTCAATTGCTATTGTTACGGTGATTGCCATTGGCGTATCGATTTCGCTGACTATCGGCGGTTTCGATCTGTCCGTGGGGTCGACCGCTTCGTTGGCGAACTCGCTGGTGATCTCCCTGTTTGTCTGGTACGGATTCGGCCCGACGCAGGCGATTGCCCTGACGCTACTGCTCTGTACCCTGGTCGGTCTGTTTAATGCTTTTATGATCGTGGTGCTGAAAATCCCTGACATGCTGGCCACGCTTGCCAGCCTGTTTGTGGTGCAGGGTGTGGCGATGACCTACAGTTTCGGTGGTTCGATTACCGAGAACATGGTGCTGCCAAGCGGCGATATGGCCGAAGGCACGATCCCGGCAGTGTTCTCATTGCTGGGCCAGGTGCCGATTATTGTGATTGTGATGCTGGCGGTGACGGTGGTGGCACAACTGCTGCTGTCGTTGACTAAACATGGTCGCCGTATGTACGCCATTGGCGGTAACCCGGAAGCCGCCAGGTTGTCGGGTATCCGTACCACGCGCTATCGCGTGCTGGCCTATGTTATTTCGGCATTGCTTGCGGGGCTTGGCGGTATTTTGCTGGCTTCGCGTATTGGTTCCTCGCAGGTGAACGCCGGTGGCGGGTATCTGATGGATGCGGTGGCAGCGGCCTGGATTGGTCTGTCGCTGGCGGGTGCTGGAAAACCCAACGCGCTGGGTACGCTGCTCGGCGCAGTGATCCTCGGTGTATTACAAAATGGTCTGGTGATGCTGTCCGTGCCTTATTACGCGATGGACATCATTAAAGGCCTGGTGCTGGCGGTTGCGCTGGCCATTACCTACGTACAGCGCCGTCAGGCGTAATCTTTTCAGACAGGGTAAAATAATAATGAAAAAAATCACGACATCGCTGCTGGCTCTGAGCCTGCTGACTGCATTGCCTGCCATCGCTGCAGATATCCCCGTTCCGGCGGCCATCGCCAACCACGAAGGGCCGGTGCGTATTGCGGTGATCCGCAACCTCGGATCTGACGATAACACCACCCAGTTTGTTGCCGGTGCCATTCAGGAAGGCCGTAAGCTGGGCTTTAAAGTCAGCACCTTCCTCAGCAACGGTGACGACGCGCGCTTCCAGGACTTTGTGAATCAGGCTATCAGCCAGAAATATGACGGGATTATCCTGTCTCACGGCAAAGATCCGTACTCTACCGCGCTGGTTAAACGCATCACCGATGCTGGAATCAAAGTCTCTGTGTTTGATACCCCAGTTAACCAGCCGATCGATGGCGTAACCGTGACTGCGCAGGACGATGCCTCTCTGGCACAGCTCTCCCTCGATCAGCTGGTAAAAGATACCAACGGGAAAGCTAACATCGTCAAGCTTTGGGTCGCAGGTTTCCCGGCAATGGAACGTCGTCAGGTTGTTTATGAGAAAGTGCTGAAAGCCAACCCGGGCATTCATCAGCTGGAGTCCATTGGTGCGGTGTCTTCCGATGTGCAGGGGGATACGGCCAACAAGATTGGTGCCATCCTGGCGAAGTACCCTAAGGGTAAGATTGACGCGATTTGGGGCTCGTGGGATGCCTTTGCCCAGGGGGCGTATAAAGCCTTGCAGGAAAATGGTCGCACCGAGATCAAGCTGTACAGCATCGATGTGTCGAACCAGGATCTGCAACTGATGCATGAGAAGAACAGCCCATGGAAACAGACAGTGGCTGTCGACAGCAAGCTGATTGGTGCAACGAATATGCGCCTGGTGGCGAACAAGATTGGCGGTGAAACTACGCCGGCAACGTATCAGTTCACGGCATCAGCGATCTCTCAGCAACAGCTGGCTACCCAGACCGGAGCGGTCAATGTGGCTAACCTGAATAAAATCATCCCAGGCTGGGGCACATCAACCGATTTCGTGGCACCGTGGTTCGCTACCCTGGAAGCGAAATACGCGCAGAAGTAATTCTCTTCGTTGTTGAATAAAATTAACGGCTTATCTGCGTGAGTGGGTAAGCCTTTTTTTATGCCTTCTTACTGTGCAATACAGACATACAGCGGGGTGTTGGTATCTGAGATCAGCAGTGCGTTATCACTGAACTGGGACAGTTTCACAATGGACAAGTGGCTTTGCAGGATGGCATGAAAGAAAACATCCTCCGGCGCGGTATCAATATCTCTGACATGGCTGCTCGCATAGTTCAGCTCCAGAATGTGGTTTTCCGGATGATAGAGGTAGTCCATCATCAGCGTTCTGCTGAGGGTAAAGTGGCCTTGTTCAGTGAGCAAGTGGCCCGAAAACTCCAAGGCCAGCCGCTTTTCACCCAACGTGGTCAGGCTGATACTCCCCTTCATCGCAACCGTGGAAGTGGGTCTGACAAGATCAAAATTCACGTTCCCTTTGCATGAAATACTCAGTTGGGGTTTATCTAGATCAGCCTTTTTCCAGGAGAAACTGATGAAGTAAATGACCATTAAAACAATGATAGCTCCGCTGGTTAAAATAATATTTCTCATGGTTTTTTTATAGTGGCTGAAAGGTAACTCTCACAATATGTGAGCCTGTTTTTTCTGTTCTGATGACACTGAGCAAGAAAAATAGCGCTCTGTTCGTACTCTTTCTTTGGAAAGAAATTGCTAAACCTAAAGTAGATGGTGCTTTTGCTTTTTCTACAGTCGATCTTATTTTTATTGATCAATAACTCTAATATCTTTAGTTTTTCTACTCTGTTTTTGTTTTTATCCCCTGCCAAATCCAGGATCTGACAGGTTCCTATTTTGATAAAATCCGCTTTTCCTGAATTGAATGAGTAACGAATTAAGATAAGAGAAATAAAAACAAGACTGATGACGATCGCTGAAACTAAACGCATTTTCTTAATTTTAGGTTTTAACGCACACTTGTTAGACTCAGACACAATAGAAGGTGAAATCTCATTCGGGTTTGTCATTTTTGTAATGGAGTCATTATCAGAATGATGATCAGACCTGGTGAATGTCGTCTCTGCATCCATGCGAAACCCTTTCTTGGGTATAGTAATAATGATGTTTTCAGTCATTCCAAGCTGTGAAAATGTCTTTCTCAGCAGGCTGATATGGTTGCTTAAATTACTCCCTGAAGGTCTAAGGCCATGTTCTTCCCATACTAAACGAAGTAACTCTTCACGTGTCATTGTTTTACCACAATGCGTAATGAGTTCAGTCAAAAGTCTTGAACCAGGCCTGGAAAGTTGTATGGTTGAATTATCATTATCGATAAGTTTAAGTAATCCATTTATTGAGTCAAAATGGATGATCTGATTAATAAAATAGTCCATTTTTTACTTTTTAAGTATATTCCATTATTTACTCTTTGATTATCTTAATCCTAAGCAGGGATGTCAATGTTTACCCCGTAAGCACAGGGTGGTGTTCTGCTAAGTGCCGACATTTACTTTTTATTATTAATACAATATTAAGATTAATTGTTACAGGTGATTGATTTAATGGTTTTACCAAAAAGAGGCTAAACTAGTTTTTTGTTCTTTAAATTTGCGTTTTGTGGTTTTTAATTTTGGCTATATTTAATAATTGATATTAAGTTTTGTTTAATGTGGTTGCGTATTATCATGGCTTCGTTGTGAATTTACAGGGTCTAGTTTTATCACATATTTACTCGGCAGGAGCCGGTTATATCATAAGGAGCAAAAACATGAGTGAATCAATGGCTAAAACCATTCAAAGACGAGCATCAGTTGATAAGGTAATAACTGCACTGCATGATTTCTTTGAAGAGAAAGATTCTACCAGTTCGTCCGTTGTCTTTGCCAGCACAAGAGATGTTGCTGATCGGTCTGAATTGAGCATTTATAATGCCAGGCATATTTTAATAAAACTCGAGAGAGAAGGTGTAATCACCTCAACCAGGAAAGAAAATAGCAAGAGCTTGTACTGGAATAAAACAGATTCTTTCAAGGTGTGATTTTTTATTATGGTGCATCCACTCTCTCAGTGGATGCACTTTTTTTAATCCCATTATCGTGCAAGATGTCAATTTCTCCCCACGCCAACGTATGATTGAACTCCTGCATGTCATGGATACATATCAGCAATTCTTAGGTCATAAATTATCGTGGCATTTGGCGGGATTTTAGGTGGATAACCTTTATCCTTATATGCCAGTTCTGGCGGTACGACGATGGTAATTGAACCATGATTTTTTAATTTCTGTAATGCTTCACGGAAGATCGGTGGGAAGTCAGCTATCGGCTGAGTTAGCATAGTATTGCTAGAATCCATATCGGTGACGACAACGCCATTTGTCAGGCTTTCCTTCACGACGACATCAAGAGTGGCATTCTTTGGTATTGGTGCATCACCTGCATAACTGATGTTATACCAAAATCCGGACGGTGATTTTTTCGTTTTTTTCATTTTAGTGAAATTATTTAAATACTTCTTAGTGGTTTCATCTAAATGAGTGACTAACTTTTCCTGATCGTTTTTCTCCCGGTTGCTGACTTCCAATAAAGTATCTCGTAGTACATCAGTAGACAATTTTGCCTGCCCCTTAAAGGCATCAACGATTCCGGCCAGCACAAGATTTTTCTCTGTTGCCGTACCCCAGTTGTTATTGTCTTGCTGCATTTGCAAAATCTCATCTCCAAGAGACATGCCAATAGCGTAGCCTTCACGAGCACTTTTTTTCTTCAGCTGTTCTGGCGTGATACCCGGCAGTTGACTGGTGGTTTTCACCTCTACTTTCTGGCTTTTTACTGAAGCCAGTTCGGCCAATGCTGCCTCTAACCTGGCCTGAAGTTCCGGGAGTTTCTTATCGTTGTCCTGATGACCTTCTTTTGGCGACGTTCCTTCGGGTGCCGTACCGGTAGCGGCGACAACAGGATCTGGTTGCTGTAACTGCACCAGGTCCATCTTCGATTGTAGTGATTTCGCTATGAGCTGGCTCTCGGTTAACTGTGCTTGTAGCTTATCTTTATCGCCTTGCAGCGCCGTTTTCAATTGCTGTGCCTCGGAAAGCTGCTGCTGCAACGCCTGCTGTTGCTTCACGCTGTCGGCAAGCTGGCCTTCGGCGGGGCTGCCCTGGGCAATCTGGTCCAGAAGCTGCTGTTTTTCTTTATCAAACGCCTGTTTATCCGCGGTATTTTCAGCCGCTAATTGCTGCTCTTTGGCGGCGATGCCGTCGCGCTCAGCGGTGATCTTCTCAATATCCTGGCGGCTGGAAGAGAGGTGCGCCTCCAGCTCGGTTATCTTGGCGTTGTGCTGTTCAATTTGCTGCTGCAGTGCCTGCTGCTCTTTTATGCTCGCGGCAAGCTGGGCTTCGGCCGGGCTGCCCTGGGCGATCTGGTCCAGAAGCTGCTGTTTTTCTTTATCAAACGCCTGTTTATCCGCGGTATTTTCAGCTGCTAATTGCTGCTCTTTAGCGGCGATGCCGTCGCGCTCAGCGGTGATCTTCTCAATATCCTGGCGGCTGGAAGAGAGGTGTGCTTCCAGCTCGGTTATCTTGGCGTTGTACTGTTCAATTTGCTGTTTTAATCCCTCTTCATGCGCGCTGACGATGCGATCCTTACCATCGTTAATCGCTTTAAGCTGGCTGCGCAGGGCGGCTTCAGCAAGCTGAACCTCTTTAAGCTGATCTTTTGCTTGCGCTAATTTTGTCACCAGCGAGTTTTGCGTTGGATGGAGGCTGAAAACCTGGCGTAAATCCTTCACCAGATCCAGCATCGCTTCCTTATCGGCAGGGATTAAATGAGGGGGTTCATTGGCTGTATCAGGGGCGGGTGCTGTTTTTTTAAGGGCAACAATCTGCTTTTCAAGCGCGTTTATTGCTCCATTTTTTTGAGCGATTTGCCGGGTTTTATCCTCAATATCTCGTCGTAAGGCGGCCATTTGGCCGCGATCTACGGAAGGTGCTGTCGACGTCGGCTTTTGCTTAGGTTTGACCGTTTTTCCTGGTTCCCTGGCCAAAGATGGAGGCTCAGGTACTCTGGGCGGTGGCTGCTGTTGCTCCTGCAGATAGGAGGTAGCAAAGTTCAAAACGGCCGGCGCTTCGTGTTCTGCTGCGTACAATTTACTTATACCCAGGCATGCCACCACCAGGGCAGCGGCACCTGACAAAGCAAAGGGAATAGTATATTTACCGATCATGGACGTGCTTCACCTTTGCTGGTTAGGCTATCCATCAGTGTTTGTGCAATGTGAGCACAAAGCTGATTTGCGCGATAGTGATAAAGTGAGTCCACAGTTTCCTGAGTATTCTCATCAACGCTTTTTCGCAGGCCAGTGTATTGAGCTGCGCTGTTCATCAGGTTGTCGAATGCATTTTGCATTCTAATGTATTCTGATGGGCTGACGACTTTCAGCGCCTGAAGCTGAGCCTGGCACTTTTTCAGATTCTCATTTTGTTTAATGTATTTTGCAGTGTGTGCGGATTGCGCTGATGCAGCACGCATTTTCTGCGATGTTGTCTGGCAGCCAGAAAGAGAGAAAATAAACAATACGGCGAACATATTGATAATAAATTTCAATGAAGTATTACGAATTGCCATCATAAAAATAACTCTAATTGAATAACTTTACGGATGATGATTCATCACGATAGGGTATCGGGATATCGCATTTTTGCGCTGCATCACATCCTGCCAGGATTAATGAAATTGGTCGCCAGTACGAATGGATTCACACCAGCCTTCCTGAATTAACCAGTAGTTCAGTTCAGCAGGGCGAATCATATTGAGTTTGCACATAATATTCCGTTTATGTGCGCTGACGGTTTTTTCGCTGATATGGAGGAAGCGTGCCACGCCACCATTACTGATGCCGCGTGCCAGATAGCGGAGAATCTCGGTTTCACGTCTTGTCAGATTCGTCTCCGTACGGCTAACCACTGAACACGGTTGAACAAAGGCACTACGCACGCTATTGAGCTGCTCCAGTTGTTCATTGATCACCGATAACATGCTCTCAACGGACTGGTTGCGATAGAGGGGGGTGTAATGGCTAATGTTGTGCGCTATCCCCTCGGGCTGCTCGTCAGCACTATCGCTATTTTTGATAATGAATATACAAAGCGGTCGTATCGACATCCGGCGATTTAAATAATGGATATTGGCGATGGAAAGTGATTCTTCCGCCAGGAAGATCATTTTCGCCCTGCTGTTAAAAGCACAATCGGTAAAATCAGTGTGAATGTTACGGAGGGAAAAGTTTTCAGCAAGACAATTCGTTAACCCTCTAATATAAAAGCGATTTGGGTCACGGATGACAATGGTGATGTGATTCTTTCGCATGATTAATACCTGAAGTTGTCCCTAACCGGAGACGTCTTATCAACGTCTTGCAAACGTCTCTCCGTGCATTCTTAATAGTACGCTTGCGGTATATTATATTGAATAAATTATCTGAGCGGTATCAAACTTCATTGAAAATTCCTATTGCGATATTTAATTCTGTTATATGTTTTAATTCGAGCCTATGAATCGCAAGAGTAATTTAATGGGTTTTTTTCGACATTTAATATCGGGGTGATATTTTTTTCGGGGATGGGAAAATCATTGGGATAATATCGGAGCGTAAAAAAACAGGGTGCCAGGACCCTGTTTTTTTATCGATGGCACGGCTTTTAAAAGGCAGTTTTTGCGAAACCCGTCATCTCTTTCAGACCCATTTCACGGCCCAGTGCGGTCGTCGGATGTACCACAACAATGCCACGAACGCTTTTCTTCAGCGCCCCCATATTCGCCTGCTCTTTCTTGGTGATGGGGCGGCTAAACGGTAGTTTTTGCAACGCCTGGGCTTCTTTGCTCAGGTTTTCGGCACGCACACCGCGCAGACGCTCGATTTCTGCTTCTAATTTGTCTTTTTCTTTCAATAATTCACCGAGTTTCTCGCTGTCGCCAGACGCCAGCAGAACGGGTTCTTTATGATTGAGCGCATCCAGCTTGTCGCTGAGATCTTTGATTTCTGACTGTACTTGTTCTTTCATAACGATTGACCATTAAATTGATTCATTGCTGCAAAGGATACACGAAAGCGGAGCAAAGAGGGAAAAGGGCGGATTACTTTTTGAAAGCTTGCTTGAGACTGATTTGTGAAATCAGCGTGGTCAGTGACAGGACCATCGTGGAGCGCACTACCTGCTGATAGCGTTGCTGCTGCATAGCACGCAGATCCACATCATCGCCGGCGAAATCAGGACATGGCGGCAGGCCACTAACGCAGTGAAGCTCGCCAAATGGCCCGAGAATTTCGTCATCAGTGAAACGATATTCGCTACCGTCATAATTCAACTCTTCGCGCAATGCCATAAGCAGTTCGCAGTCTTCGTACTCGCTACGGTTAATCATGCCAAGGCCGTAGATCAGCTTCAGGCGTACCGACAGTTCACCCAGCGGGCCATCGCCCAGTAGCAGCGGTTCCACAGCGTATTTGACGGCATAATCATCCTTACGGAACACCTGTATCACCAGTATGTTCACCGCTTCTGCCAGCAGTTCAACAGTGGCGATAAGAAAGCTTCTTACCGATCGTCCGGCATTAAGGCGTTCGAGCACCCGGTTTTCAAAAGCCTGAGGTTGTTCCATGAGTGCCTGCATATCATTCATATGGCCTAATAACATCTGCGCGGGCACAGCAGCAGTGCTGTGCCCTGATTGTTCGTCCGTGAGGAGCGCTTGCGCCGACATTATGCCATAGCGTTCCAGGCCTTCACTACCGCCTTGACCACATCGCTGTCGATATCCAGACCGGAAATTTGTGCCAGCGTCGTCGCGACATCCTGGCCTGCCAGCAGGGCAGCCAGTTCCTGCGCCTGTGGATCTTGCTCGCTGCGGTAATGCAGTGCGGCGGCAATCCCGGTGACCAGGTTGTCATGCGGTAGCTGGTACTCCAGTGTGCCCAGTGTTGGTTTGATCAGGCGATCGCCTGCGCTCAATTTACGCAGCGGCTGGCGGCCCACACGCTCAACGTCATCTTTCAGATACGGGTTTTCAAAACGACCAAGGATTTTCTGGATGTAGGCCGCGTGTTTTACCGCGTCAAAATCATAACGTTTAATCAGCACTGCGCCGCTCTCTTCCATTGCGCCCTGCACGACAGCACGCACTTTTTCATCGAGAATGGCTTCGCGAATGGTTTGATGACCTGCCAGCTGCCCGAGATAGGCGGTAATGGCGTGGCCGGTATTGAGGGTGAACAGCTTGCGCTCGACGAATGCCATCAGATTATCGGTCAACTCCATGCCGGGGATGGCAGGCAGGTCGCCTTTGAACTGCGTCTGGTCGACGATCCACTCGCTGAAGGTTTCTACCGTCACTTCCAGCGGATCGCTGCTGCCGGCTTCAGAAGGCGGCACAATGCGGTCAACGGCGGAGTCGACGAAGCCTACATGTGCTTCGACCCAGGCGTGATACTGCTCAGGCAGTGCTTTCAGCACGTGGCCTTTCAGCTGTGTGGTGCCGCGCACCATATTCTCGCAGGCAATAATGTTCAGCGGACGGGTATTAGCGCTATCACTGCGTTTGGCCAACCCTTTGGCAATGCTGGCGGCAATGCGCTCAAGGATCTGTGGACCAACCGCCGTGGTAACGATATCAACCTCTGCTACCAGCGCAATAATATCATCGCTGGTACTGTTAACGGCGTTCACACCTTTAACAATCTCAACCTGCGCCTGCTCACCCACCACATGCACCGGGTACTCGCCGCGCGCGTTCAGGGCATCCAGCACCACCTGATTAACGTCTGCGAAAGTGAGCTGAATGCCAGCATCAGCCAGCAGTTTACCGATAAAGCCACGGCCGATATTTCCGGCGCCAAAATGTAATGCTTTCATAATTATTCCCGTATCAAAGATGTAAAGGTTGGACATGCCCAAACCAAAAAAGGGCCGGGCATGCCCAGCCCTACACAGAGGTGTGATGATGAAACCCGCTTACGCGCTGGTTTTACCGGACAGGAGGTCGAGAACTTCCTGCACACTGGTCGTGGTCGCCAGACGGGCGATCACGCTGTCATCATCCAGCGCATTAGTCAGGCTGGTAATAACCTGAATGTGCTCGTTATTACGTGCCGCGATACCAATCACCAGACGCGCGATATCATCCGGCTCTTCGCCGAAGTGAACCCCTGCCGGGTACTGACAGAAGACCACGCCAGTTTTCAGCACACGGTCTTTTGCTTCCACGGTGCCGTGCGGCACGGCGATGGATTCACCGAGGTAAGTCGGTGTCAGCTTTTCACGTTCCAGCATGGCGGCAATGTATTCCGGCTCAACGTAGCCGCCTTTCACCAACTGCTCACCGGCAAAGCGAATGGCCTGCTCTTTATTGTCCGCATGGTTACCCAGGAACACATTGCTGGCGCTCAGTTTGAACAGGTGATCCTGGCCTTCGTCAAAGCTGTCGCTCAGCGTGGTGCTCACTTTCTCACGGTGACCCGCGCTGCGTCCGGCTTCCACCAGGCGCGCTGTCAGGTCGTTATACAGGCCGCTGTCGAGGAAGTTGGTCAGCGAGATGTGCTGGGCATGAGGCGCCTGGCGCATCGCTCGTTCGGTCAGATCGCGGTGAGTAATCACCAGGTCGACATCGCCCGGCAGACTGTTAATCGCGGTGTTGGTCACGGAGATGTTGGTCAGCCCTGCATCGTTCACTTTCTTACGCAGCACACCGGCACCCATGGCGCTGGAACCCATACCCGCATCGCAGGCAACGATGATTTTACGGACGTGGCTCAGATCGCTATGCAGGCCATCAGCACCGCCAGCAGGGGCAGTTGACTGGCCTTTAGACTGGGCTTTCATTTCCTGTACGCGACGTGATGCGGCTTCGATGTCGTCATCTTCTTTCACTTTGCTGGTTTTCAGCAGAATGGCAGAAACCACGAAGGAGACAGCAAAGGCGGCAAAGATCGCGGCGATGTTCGCGAAGTAGGCCCCTTTTGGCGTCATTGCCAGCACCGCCAGGATGGAACCCGGTGAAGCCGGAGACACCAGGCCGCCGTTCAGCAGAGTCAGGGTGAATACACCGGTCATACCCCCGAGGATCACCGCCAGAATCAGGCGCGGGTTCATCAGCACATACGGGAAGTAGATTTCGTGGATACCACCGAGGAAGTGGATAATGGCAGCGCCACCGGCAGACTGCTTGGCATTACCACGGCCAAAGAACATATAGGCCATCAGTACGCCCATACCTGGGCCCGGGTTCGCTTCGATCAGGAAGAAGATCGACTTACCGGCTTCGCTGGCCTGCTGGATACCCAGTGGCGAGAAGATACCGTGGTTAATGGCGTTATTCAGGAACAGGATTTTTGCCGGTTCCACGAAGATCGAGGTCAGTGGCAGCAGGTTGTTCTGCACCATCAGATTCACGCCTGCGGCGAGAATATGGGACAGACCTTCTACCAGTGGACCAATTGCCAGGAATGCGAGGATAGCCAACAGCATGCCGATGATACCGGCAGAGAAGTTGTTCACCAGCATTTCAAAGCCGCTTTTGATTTTACCGTCAACCTGGCGGTCGAAGGTTTTAATCGCCCAGCCGCCCAGAGGACCTGCAATCATTGAACCGAGGAACATTGGCATGTCCGCACCCACAATCACGCCCATGGTGGTAATAGCACCTACCACACCGCCGCGATCGCCGCCGACCAGACGACCCCCTGTAAAGCCGATCAGCAGTGGCAACAGGTAGGTAATCATTGGGCCAACCAGTTTCGCCAGTGTTTCGTTTGGCAGCCATCCGGTAGGAATAAACAGTGCGGTGATAATACCCCAGGCGATAAACGCCCCGATGTTTGGCATTACCATGTTGCTCAGAAAGCGACCAAAGTTCTGAACCTTGATCTTGATATCTGATGAGGACATAAAAAACACCCCTTATTGGTACGCGCCGCCAAATAAGAGAGCGCGTTGAATTTTTGTTTTAGACCCGACAGTGGGAAGCCGTCAGTATCACTGTATGCAGGCGGACTCTATCACGCGAATATGACGCTGCGTAGCTGTCGGGATAAGTGTGATGTAGATCACTATGTTAGGTGGGGTGCATGGGTTGTTTTAGTGATAACGATCACATTTAAGGAGTGTATGAAAAGGACGGTGGCGAATATTTAAACAATAACAACCGCGTGATGTGATGTGTATCACAAATGTATGTTGTTTGTTTGTTTTTGATTTGTGATGTTGATCACAAATTATTTGAGGGCTGAATGCGTGCGATCACACTTCTTCTGCCCGTCGAAACATGAGATGAGTCTTATGTAAGAAAGTGACAGGTGAGAGGGGAAGGAACATCAGAGCTGACGATTGTCAGCTCTGATGCAGAATTTACTGGAAATTGCCCTTCAGCGTGGCTTGCGCCTGGGTCAACGCCTGGGCATTGGTGCTCAGATTGCTCATCAGCGTATTGTACTGCGTGGCCTGAGGCTGGGTCGGGAACTGGATCGCAGAACCGTTAAAACTGACGTTTGCGCCCTGCTGTTGCAGGAAGTCACCGGTCTGTACCGCATCCTGGCTCAGGGTTTGTAACGCGGGCAGCAGCGGTGCCAGTGTTGCAGCAGGTTGAGTGACCACTTTGTTAAACACATTGTCGTACACGGTTTTTAAATCTTCCGGCTGTTTCAGTGCCGCCTTGCTGCTGTCGGCCTGCATTTTCGCGGACTGAATCTGCTGGGTCAGTACCCCAAGAGAACCGCTCACCTGGCGCAGGGCATCACGGCGTGTCAGGTAATCCTGCGGAGTGTGGATGGCTGACAGCTCATCAACCACCGGTTTCAGCCCGGAATCCACGGCACGATTTACCTGCTGAGAAAAACCATAAAGAATCGCGTAATCGCTGACGAAGGGACCAAATTTCTGCTTCTGATCTTCACTCAGGCTGGGCAGATGTTCGCCGCTGCGCATAACGGTGTTTTGCAGGAAATCGATAAACGCTTTACGTTGATCGGCTTCGTTATCGCCACAGCCAGTAAGTTGTAACACCATAAATAGCGCCATAACGGGCACCAGCAGACGCGTCAAGATGCGTGATGATCCTGTCATCATAAGAAATTAACTCCTGTTAACAAATACTTATCGGTTTTATTCAAACTACAAATGTTGGGTAAAGAATAGTCGAAATCACTTTTGATGGATAGCGATGTCTGTGTAACTTATTTTTGCGCTGTATTTGTGAGGCGGGCTGCAACGCAGGATGGAAAAATAAACAAAAAATATGATCCCGATCTCGCAAAATGATCTCATACTTATGATCCTGGCGTTTCCCTGTGCTGCCCCAAAAAGCGTCCCAGTGGCTGATGTATGCCAGCATTGAGAACCTGGATTTAAGGTTCTTTCCCTCTGGTTGTTCACGTTTAGTGAGTTTTCGAGGAGTGCTTATGGAGACTAAAGATCCCATGTCCGAACTGCTTTCCAGTCTGGAGCAGATTGTTATGACCCGCCCTATGATGCATGTCATTCCGGCCCTGAAGAGTGATGTGGCGCAGCCCGAGCCAAAGCGAGTTCGGGAAATTACCGGCATGCAGATTGATGAATTTGCTCAGGCGTTAGGTGTCAGTGTTTCTTCAGTGAAAAACTGGGAAGCCAAAAAAACCAAACCCTCAGGCAGTGCGCAAAAATTAATGCAGTTGATACACTCGAATCCGTGTCTCAGCAGACAGCTGCTGGACTGACCGAAAAAACCCGCCATCAGGCGGGTTCTTGTTTTTAGGCTAATGACTATTTCCCGGCTTTCATATCAATCACAAAGCGGTACTTCACATCCCCTTTCAGCATCCGTTCAAATGCCTGCTCAACCTCATCGAGACGAATCACTTCCACATCGGACACGATATTGTGCTGACCACAGAAATCCAGCATCTCCTGCGTCTCTTTGATGCTGCCGATAGAGGTCCCGGAAATGCTCAGGCGTTTGAAAACGATAGGCGTAACGTCCGGCGACGTGTGCGGTGAGTCAGGAATACCGACCAGCACCAGATGACCATTGGTTTTCAGCGCGCTGAGGTACGGGTCAAGATCGTGCGAGGCGGCAACGCAGTCCAGGATCATATCCAGGCTGTTTTTCACCCCGGCCATTTGCTCCGCATCTTTCGAAACCACAACCTGGCTGGCGCCGAGGCGCAGTGCATCGGCCCCTTTGGCAGGGGAGGTGGTAAACAGAACCACTTCCGCGCCCAGCGCAGCAGCCAGTTTCACCGCCATATGGCCGAGGCCACCCAGGCCAATGACGCCGACGCGCTGGCCTGCCTGAATGTTCCAGTGCTTGAGCGGTGACCAGGTGGTGACGCCCGCGCACAGCAGGGGGGCCACGGCGCTGAGTTCCAGATTTTCCGGCACGGCCACCACAAACTTGCTGTCGACCACGATGCTGTCGGAGTAACCCCCAAAGGTTTTGCCGCCGATCACTTTCTCGTCGCTGTTGTAGGTCGCGGTGAAGCCTTCTTCGCAGTACTGCTCTTCACCCTCGTGGCACTGGGCGCAGTGGCCGCAGGAGTCGACCATCACGCCAACGCCGACCAGATCCCCGGCTTTAAACGCGCTGACCGCGCTGCCGGTGCTGACCACGCGGCCAACGATTTCGTGGCCTGGCACCAGCGGGAACTGGCTGACGCCCCATTCGTTACGCGCCATATGCAGGTCGGAATGGCAGACACCACAGTAGTGGATATCGATGTGGATATCGTTAGCCTGGAGTTCTCGGCGGGTAAATTCGAAGGGTTCCAGCGGGGTGTTTGCTGCTTTGGCAGCGAATCCATAGGATTGCATGATGTCTCAACCTGGTTGGCGAAAACCGCACAGGGTAAGGAAATGGGGGGAGGAGGGCAAGGCGGAATTGTAAAGCGGGATGTCGACGAGCGAAAAATACGGCGGGTGCAAACTATCGGCACGGGGCGACCGGAAAAAATGGTCGCCCCTACGGTTCGGAGCAACCTGGATCCCGTAGGGGCGGACACCTGTTTCGGTCCGCCCGTAACAGCATCACATTACTGTAGCAGAGAGATATCCGCTACCTGCAGGAACAGCTCGCGCAGTTTCGCCAGCAGCGTCAGACGGTTAATACGCACTTCTTTCTCTTCGGCATTGACCATCACCTTGTCAAAGAAGTTGTCCACCGCTTCACGCAGCTGTGCCAGCTCAATGAGAGCGTCCTGGTAGCGTCCTTCCGCGAAGAACGGCTGCAGTTTGCTGCTCAACGCCGACACGTAGGTCGCCAGCTTGATCTCTTCATTCTCTTTCAGCAGTGACGCCTGCACGCTGTCGTTCAGCGGTTCAGTCGCTTTAGCGAGAATGTTGGAGACGCGCTTGTTGGCACCTGCCAGGCTGGCTGCCTGCTCCAGCGTACGGAAGTGCGATACCGCCTTCATACGCGCATCGAAGTCTGCAGGACGCGTTGGACGACGTGCCAGTACCGCCTGAATGGTATCGACGCTGTGGCCTTCTTCCTGGTACCAGGTACGGAAGCGACCCAGCATAAAGTCGATCACTTCATCCACTGCTTTAGCGTTAGACAGCTTGCTGCCATACAGGCGCACGGCTTCTTCTGTCAGGGTTTGCAGATCGAGCGGCAGGTTCTTCTCAACGATGATACGCAGCACGCCCAGCGCAGCACGACGCAGAGCAAACGGGTCTTTATCGCCTTTCGGATGCTGACCAATACCGAAGATACCCGCCAGGGTATCCATCTTGTCAGCGATAGCCAGCGCACAGGCAACCGGGTTGGACGGCAGCTGATCGCCGGCAAAGCGCGGCTGATACTGCTCGTTCAGCGCCACGGCCACGTCTTCGGCTTCGCCATCATGACGCGCGTAGTGCATCCCCATCACACCCTGGGTGTCGGTGAACTCAAACACCATATTGGTCATCAGGTCGCACTTGGACAGCAGGCCTGCACGGGTCGCGTGATTAACATCCGCACCGATCTGCGCAGCAATCCAGCCTGCCAGCGCCTGAATGCGGTCGGTTTTATCACGCAGCGATCCCAGCTCTTTCTGGAACAGCACGGTTTCCAGACGCGGCAGGTTATCTTCCAGGCGACGTTTACGGTCGCTGTTAAAGAAGAACTCGGCGTCAGCGAGACGTGGACGCACCACTTTCTCGTTACCGGAGATAATCTGCTGCGGATCTTTCGATTCGATATTGGTCACGAAGATAAAGTTCGGCAGCAGGTTGCCCGCGTTGTCGTAAACCGGGAAGTACTTCTGATCGCCCTTCATGGTGTAGACCAGCGCTTCGGCCGGTACCGCGAGGAACTTCTCTTCAAACTTCGCCGTCAACACCACCGGCCACTCGACCAGGGAGGTGACTTCTTCCAGCAGACTGTCGCTCAGATCGGCAACACCGCCAATTTTTGCCGCAGCGGCTTCAGCATCGGCTTTGATGGTGGCTTTTCGTACAGCGTAATCCGCCTGCACCTTGCCGCGCTCCAGCAGGATCTGCGGATACTGGTCAGCGTTATCGATGGTGAATTCCGGCTCGCCCATAAAGCGGTGACCGCGAATGATACGTGCAGAGTCGATACCCAGAATTTTTGCCGGGATCAGCTCATCACCCAACAGCAGCGTGACGGTATGCACCGGGCGCACGAACTGCACCTCGGACGCGCCCCAGCGCATCAGTTTCGGGATCGGCAGCTTCGCCAGGGAGGTGGCGATCATCGCGGGCAGCAGGGCCTGGGCACTTTCGCCAGTGACCTGAGCGCGATACAGCAGCCATTCACCTTTATCGGTGCTCAGACGCTCGGCCTGATCAACGGTGATGCCGCAGCCACGTGCCCAGCCTTCAGCGGCTTTGCTCGGGACGCCATTCGCATCAAAAGCGGCCTGAATGGCCGGGCCACGTTTTTCCACTTCGCGATCGGGCTGCGCAGCGGCCAGATTCGCCACTTTCAGTGCCAGACGGCGCGGCGCGGCAAACCAGCTGACTTCGCCGTGGGCCAGGCCAGCGGCATCCAGTTCAGCGGTAAAATTGGCGGCAAAGGATTCTGCCAGGTTGCGCAGTGCTTTTGGTGGCAGCTCTTCGGTGCCGATCTCCACCAGGAAGGTTTTTTCAGTCATGGCTGCCTCTTATTTCTTGTTATTGCACATCGGGAAGCCCAGTGCCTCGCGGGAGGCATAGTAAGCTTCAGCCACGGCTTTCGTCAGGGTGCGGATGCGCAGAATATAGCGCTGACGCTCGGTGACGGAGATCGCTTTACGCGCATCCAGCAGGTTAAAGCTGTGTGCGGCTTTCAGAATACGTTCGTAGGCAGGCAGCGGCAGGGGTTTTTCCAACGCCAGCAGGCTCTGCGCTTCCTTCTCGTACTGCTCGAAGCAGGTAAACAGGAAGTCGACGTCAGCGTATTCGAAGTTATAGGTGGACTGCTCCACTTCGTTCTGGTGGAACACATCGCCGTAGGTGGTTTTCCCCAACGGACCGTCGCTCCAGACCAGGTCGTAAACGCTGTCCACGCCCTGGATGTACATCGCCAGGCGCTCAAGACCGTAGGTGATCTCACCGGTAACCGGTTTACATTCCAGACCGCCAACCTGCTGGAAGTAGGTGAACTGCGTCACTTCCATACCGTTCAGCCACACTTCCCAGCCCAGACCCCAGGCACCCAGCGTTGGGTTTTCCCAGTTATCTTCCACAAAGCGGATGTCGTGGATGGTCGGGTCCATGCCCAGCTCTTTCAGGGAGCCGAGATAAAGCTCCTGAATATTGTCGGGTGAAGGTTTGATGATCACCTGGAACTGGTAATAGTGCTGAAGTCGGTTCGGGTTCTCACCGTAGCGGCCATCGGTCGGGCGACGTGAAGGCTGCACATAGGCAACGGCCGTCGGCTCCGGACCCAGCGCACGCAGGCAGGTCATTGGGTGAGAAGTACCAGCGCCCACTTCCATATCCAGAGGTTGGATGATGGTGCAGCCCTGGCGTGCCCAGTAATCCTGTAAGGTCAGGATCAGCCCCTGAAAGGTCTTGGTATCAAACTTTTGCATTTGGATTCGCACGCGATACGAGTGGTGATAAAAAGTGGGCGTCAGTATACCCTTTGACCGTACCTATTACCAAAATGCCGTGAGGGGGGATTCAGGAATTTTTGTCGCCTCCACCACATAATCCCTTCATCCTGGTCCTATTTTTCCCCTCTCCGGTTGTTGAAGCGCAGCGACCTGGCTACCCTCTTTCTCGCATTAATACAGATTTTGCCGGGAACAGAGGATGAAATGTCGCAAAAGATAGGATGGATAGAGAATTTACGCGCAGTTGCCTGCCTGATGGTGATTATGATCCACACCACCACCTGGTATGTGACCACCGGGATGTCGGTGGGTGAGCACAGCTGGGATCTCTCCAACCTGCTTAATTCGGCTTCACGCGTCTGCGTGCCGATCTTCTTTATGATTTCTGGTTACCTGTTCTTCGGAGAACGCAGCGCCCAGGGGCGGCATTTCCTGCGCATCGTGCTGTGCCTGCTGTTCTACAGCACGGTGGCGCTGATTTACATCACGCTGCTGACACCGATAAATGAAGCGATGTCGGTGAAGCATCTGCTGCAAAAGCCGGTGTTCTATCACCTCTGGTTCTTCTTCGCGATTATCGTCATTTATCTGCTGTCACCGTTGATCCAGGTGAAGCCGGTGCGGGCGGGTTACCTGGCCGTGGTGACGTTGGTAATCGCGCTGCTGGCTAACCCCAACACCGTCGACAGCTCTATTGCCCGCTTCCACTGGCTGCCGATCAATCTGTATATCAACGGTGATACTATTTATTACCTGCTGTACGCCCTGTTTGGCCGGGCGATTGGGATGATGGAAACGCAAAAACGCGGCGTCTCCTGGCTGGCGGGTGGGGTGTTTGTGGCCTGTGTGCTGATGATTGCCTTTGGCACCAAACGGCAGTTCGCGATCAATGGAGCTTTTGCCGATACCTGGTATCTTTACTGCGGCCCGGCGGTATTTTTCGCCGCCGTCAGCCTGTTGGTGCTGTTTAAAAACACCCTTAACGACCACGTTAACCCGTTCTTTGCCCTGATTTCCCGCTGTTCACTGCCGATTTACGGCTTCCATGCGCTGTTTATTCACTTTATGCGCACCCACGACCTGGATAACACCGACCATCCGCTGATCGATATCCCGCTGATATTCGGCATTACCCTGGCAGGCAGCCTGCTGCTGGCACTCGGCTTGCAGAAGCTGGATAAACGCCACCTGGTTAGCTGACTTTTTTCCCCTGCTCCGGGGCGTTTTTCAGCGGACGAAGACGGCGGATGCGTGGATTAAGGATCACTCCGGGCATGCGTACCAGCCTGCGGCGGTTAGGGTTAGGCAGCGGGCGCTCGTGCCACAGTTTGAGCAGAATCACCGTCAGCGCCAGCAGGGAGGTAATGCCGTTGGCAACCATCACCGGCACATCGTTCATCCGGTGGCCGTACCACGTCCAGCAGGAAACGCCAAAGAACAGCGCTGCCCACATCCCCAGTGACAGGCCGCTGGTATCCTTATTTTTCACGA
The DNA here is from genome assembly GCF_020683125.1 of Erwinia rhapontici. Taxonomy (NCBI): domain Bacteria; kingdom Pseudomonadati; phylum Pseudomonadota; class Gammaproteobacteria; order Enterobacterales; family Erwiniaceae; genus Erwinia; species Erwinia rhapontici. The sequence continues at coordinate 61,567 of NZ_CP085627.1, forward strand.
TATGCAGCACCTGCAGGCAGAACGAGCCGGTCGTCACCCAGGCCGCCAGCGTCCCCAGCCAGACCGGCCACGGCGACAAAAAGTAAATCGACAGCAGTGCCAGCGCCACGGTAGCGGCAACAATTAACAGGTTCTTCATAATGATGTGCCTCGTATTTTGTTAAGCCGGAATCGCCTCTTATGTTAGCTAAATCGGTTTAGCTTTTAGGACGAAAAAGGGCAAATGTTACGAGTAACACTAGCACAAACGTTGAGCAAATTGAAATCGGGTGGGGTGCTCACTGGTGAGAGTGAGCAGAACGGCCTTTTTTTTGACGACGATTATTGCAGGGTTTTATCACCCTCCTTTTTTCACGCCTGCCAGCGCTGTAGCGCACGGCGCAGCTGGCGCGAGGAAGAGAACCCGGCCGACAGTGCTGCGCGTTCATTGCCTTCGCCCTGTTGCAGACGCTGTTGGGCAATCGTCAGCCGCAGCTGTTCGTGATAGTCACGTACGCTGATGCCCAGATGCTGGCGGAACAGACGCGTCAGATGGCGTGCGCTGACGTGCACTTTGGCGGCAATATCCTCCAACGGCCACTCCTGCTCCGGTTGCAGGGTCAGCAGATCCTGCGCACGGTGGATCGCCGGATGGATATGGTTGCGATAGCGCAGCCAGGGCGACAACTGCGGATCTTCCCCCGAACGCCGGAAATAGACCACCATTTCACGTGCCACATCCATCGCCGTCTGCGCGCCGCACAGGCGGTTAATCAGATGCAGTGACAGATCGATCCCGGCGGTAATCCCTGCGCTGGTCCAGATCCCGCGATCTTCAACGAAAATGCGGTTTTCTTTCACGATCGCTCCCGGTTCAGCCACTTTCAGTCGCTCGATCACCTCATGATGAGTCGTGCACTGCACGCCGTTCATCAGCCCGGCTTTTGCCGCCAGCAGTGACCCGGAACAGACGCAGACTAAGGTCACCTCGCGGGCATGAATGGCGGGCTGAATGCGCATCAGCCAGTTGCGGGCTGCCACCGCCTGCGGCGTGTCGAACCACACTTTTGAGTCACTGACGCCGGGGATTACCAGCAGGCTCCCGGCGGGCAATGCCTCCGGCAGCGGTTCAATGCGGCTGATAACCATCTCTGTGGAGGTGAGAACGCTCTCATCCGGGCCGATATAGCGCAGTGAAAACGCATTCCCCGCCAGCTTCAGCGTTTCCGCCGGACCGGTGAGGTCCAGCGTCATCACACCGGGCAGGGTTAAAAACCACACCGGGGTTGTCATGTTATGCAAGCTCCTTGAGGAGGCCCTCAACGGTACGGATATCGGCAAAACGATTGATCAGCACGCTTTCGGTACGGTGACGTAAATCGGCAATGCTCAGGGTAATCCCATCATGGGTGATTGGGAAGGTCAGCGTCGCTTCCGTCACATAGGTCACGTGGTAGCCGAAGTCCGACGCCACGCGGGCGGTGGTTTCACAGCACTGCTCAGAGCGCAGGCCGGTGATAATCACGTGCTTCACCGCGTTCTGTTCCAGCCACTGTTGCAGGCCCGATTCCGTCAGGGCGTTGTGCACTTTCTTACGGAAGCTGGCGACCGGTTGGTGATCCAGGAACGGCAGACGCACCACCAGACCGGATTCCGGCGCAAAGGCACCTTCACTTTCCACATGGAATACATCTACTACCGGAATGCCCTTCGCCTGACAGCCCGCGACCAGCGTGGTTAACGCTTTTTCGAAAGCCGGGGTTTCCGGCGCTTCATTGTAGCCACGCTCATAGAAGGATTGCTGCGCATCAATCACTAACAGTACGGTATCGGTCATTTCTGGACTCCTGCTGAATGGGATTAACGCTATGATGGACGGGATTAGGCAAGGAAAGAAGACCAAAAACGGACAGCTTACTGTCGGTGGCGGACATCAGTGAAATAATGATAAAAACCGGAGTTTATTTGTGGTCATTGGCGATGCTATACTCAGCGCCTCTGCAGTAAGGGAAGATCGTCGTCTCCGGTGAGGCGGCTGGACTTCAAATCCAGTTGGGGCCGCGAGCGGTCCCGGGCAGGTTCGACTCCTGTGATCTTCCGCCAATTAGCATCTCTCACACTCTCCTGAATTTAATAAATCCTCCGTCATTACTGGTTATTTACCTTGTTGTTATCTCTGCAAGTCAACCAGTAAATATCATGCTACCGCACGTACCAAGACACTATCTCGCCGGGCTGAGTTCATGGCTTATCTCTAATGGATACTACTGACTTGCCAGAACATGGTGAAAGCTGAAAGCAGGATATATCAGTAACAGTCGATTTTTTGAGTAAAGAGATCCCGCCCAGATCTCTGGCATACTAAGCAACTCAAACGTGCTAAATCAGACCAAGCGGAGGCAACATGACAAAGGAACACATTATTCAGTCCCCGGCAGGCGAGTTTGTCATGTTTGCCAGCAGTGATGGTAGCGTGCGCGTCGAATGTCGATTTGAACAAGAGACGCTGTGGCTTTCGCAAGCAGCTATCGCCGATCTGTACCAGGTTACACCTCAAGCCATTACTCAGCATATCAAAGCCATTTACGAAGAAGGCGAACTTGAACAAAACGCAACCTGTAAGTCTTACTTACAAGTTCAAAAAGAAGGCGCTCGTCAGGTAAGCCGCAATACGCTTCACTATAGCCTGCCAGTTATTCTCGCTGTGGGTTATCGCGTCCGCTCCACCCGGGGCACTCAGTTCCGTCAGTGGGCGACCCAAACGCTCGAGGAATATCTGATAAAAGGCTTCGTGATGGACGATGAGCGGCTTAAAAATCCCCCCGTTGGTTCATCCGCTGTGCCTGACTATTTCGACGAGATGCTGGAACGCATCCGCGATATCCGGGCCAGCGAGCGCCGGGTTTATTTGCGAGTTCGGGAGATCTTTGCGTTAGCGGCGGACTATCAGCCTTCGCTCAAAGAGACGACGCAGTTCTTTCAAACGATACAGAACAAACTGCATTTTGCCTGTACCGGCCTTACCGCAGCGGAACTCATCCACCTTCGTGCAGATGCCAGCCAGCCCCATATGGGCTTGACCAGTTATAAAGGCGAAGAAGTTCGCAAAGCCGATGTGACGGTGGCTAAAAATTATCTCATCCAGGATGAAGTGAGCGAACTGAACCGTGTGGTCAGCATGTGGCTGGATTTTGCTGAGGATCAAGCTCGCCGTCGTCAGCAGGTATTCTTGCGTGACTGGCAGGAAAAGTTGGATCAGTTCCTGCAATTCAATGATCGTGAAGTTTTGGAAGGCGCAGCAAAGATCAGTAAGAAAATGGCAGATGAAAAAGCACAGGCTGAATATGTACAGTTTGCTGAGCAGCAGCGCCGCTTAAAAGAAGCAGATGGGGAGAGAGATATTGCCAGTTTACTACAGTGGAAAACAGATACCAGGAAGCAGCCATAAAATCCCCCAGCCCCTTATAAGAAAGATCGCGCGTCCGCGGTATTTTGAGGCCGTGACTCACTCCAATGATCTCTGTGCCGCCGTCGTCTTCCCTGCCTGCGCGGCATAAACCGCACTTCCGGTACTGTCCCCGGCCAGGCCACCGGCCAGCCCGGAGGACAGGGTTGCCAGAGCGCTCAGCGTCTGTTTCTGCGTTTCGGTCAGGTCAGCGATTTTAGCGTCTTTACCGTACAGCTGGTCCTTCAGTATCCCTGCGGTTATCTCACCGAGCGCCGCGCCGGTCGCGCCCGCCGCGGCATTCTGCCCCTGGGCGGCCGCCAGCGCTGCGCCGATGATGGCGTGGGCCACCGCTTTTGCTTCGGGGTTATTGTCGATACCCATTCTGTGACCAATCGCCTCGGCCAGATACGGTGCTGAACCGTTAGCAATGGCCGCAGCGATATCGCCGCCCGCCAGGCCCTGAACCACGGCGGTGGCGGCCTGGATACCCTGCTGGACGGCGCCGCCGGTGCCGAGCCCGGTGGCGTTAAAGGCCTGGTCGTAGAAGTTCTGGTAAACCTGGCCGTTGATGGCGTTCTCATCCGGGGTCTGACCCGGATGGGCTTTCACCCAGTCTTTCTGCGCCCTGTCCCGGTCTTCCTGGCTGATACTGCCCATCTTCTCTTTGGCGTCTTTCGCCGCGCTGATGGCGCCCTGGGTACGCACAATATCCGACACCTGGGTGCTGATTTCGCCAATCAGCTGCGCCTGCTGAATGCGCTTCTGCTCTTTCTCCTTGTCGAATATCTGGCTGATGCTGCCGTTGGCGTTCTCCGCGTCGCGGCTGAGGTTTGCCACGTCCTGGGCCTGTTTATCCTGGTCGCGGATGAGCAGGGTGCCCTCGCTGACGGCGGCCCTGGTGGTGCCGCTGTCGTGGCCGTCTTTGTTAACGCCCGCCAGCAGGGTGTTGGCCATGTTGCCGATGGCCTGGCCGCCGATGCTGCCCCCGGTGCTCAGGCCGATACTCTGGTGCTCAACCTTATAGTCGGCCCGGTTGTGGATATCGCTGAATCCGAGGGTGCCGGTGTCGAGCTTATTGTTGTCCGCGGTGGCGGTGGAGCCGATGACCGCGCCGTTAAGCTGGGTGTGTTCACCGACGGTGACGTCAAAGCCGCCTTTGCCCGCGAAGATGCCGGTCTGCTCAACCACGCTGTCGTAGTTACAACTTCCGTCAGGATTGGATTTAGCATCCCGCAAACCTTGGTGGCGCAATAATTCTTCTAAACTGAGAATGATTTATATGCAATATTGCAATTCTCATTGCTTTCAAAAAACGCACTTGTATATTCGTAATCTATAAAATTAGATTCTATGTTATTGAATGTGTTTCTATTTATTTTTTTTCCTTTCAATTTTCGAATTTCGTATTGCTCTTCATTTATTTTTTTTACCCGTTCTTTTGAGATTAAATCTCTAAAGTCTATCATTTGCATGATAATATCCTCTTCATCAAACTGTAGATATATTTCCCCAGAAAATATTATTTTTATTTCAATTTCTTTCTTATGGAAATCTATGCTTTCACCTGAAAGCCAGATGTATTTATCTCCAATTTCAAAGCTGTTCTCATGGCTATCAAAGAAAAATAATTCATCTCCTGAAATCTTAAGGAAACTGGCTTTTTGGTTTTTAATGACCAGCATTGCCTTTCGCAGAAGAACACTTGCAACATCATTTTCGAAATTAAAGTTAATATCATTTAAATTTTTTGTGATGACATTTTTAGGGTTCTTCTCTTGAATTTGTTTCAACCAGTCATCTTCATCAACATTTATCTCTATGTTTTCGATATTTATTATTGTGCATTCATCCTTGATATGCGGAATAGAAAAGAATGTTTTTATTCCCGAAGTGTTGTCGAGATTAATTAACCTTGGGTAAGTGTTTGTAATCTTAAGTTCATAATCCATAACATCCTCCTATTTGCGTTTGAAAATGTACTCTGTAATTGTATCATTTTTTATGCTGGTTCCATCTGACTGAGTATACCCTTTGCTTGGGAGTACATTCTTCTCCCGTAACTCGAAGCCATTAGCATTAGCATCTCTCTCGATTTTTTTTATGCTTGGATTATTCCATGTTCCTTTTACTACAATAACACCATTTGTGTCTAACACTCTTAACACTTCCGAGTTAAATGGTTTGAACCCATAAGGGTTCTCCATGACAACCATTTTTTGTGACCCAGTTATTATTTTGGAAAGGTCATTCACATCCCCAGGGTAAACACCATTTGCCATTGGGTAGTCTGGGTGGGAAATATTATATGCACCTTCTATTGGTTTATTTCCCGCTCCAATGTTGAGTATCCCGCCTTGGGTTGGTGATGAATAGTAACCGGATTTTTCTGCATCTTTAACTAATTGCTGATTATAAATGGAATTCGGTTCTTTGGTACTTAAGTCCTTCGTATTTTTAGCATTTTGCGCTATACGTTCAAGCGCTGCCTTTTCTGCATCAACCAGAGACGTCGTACTTTTGGATGCAGTGGCTGGCACTCCGGCACCTTTCAATCCATATATTGTGCCACCAATAGCAGCCGTCGTGTGTATACCTGCCATTGTGTCATATAGGATCTCAGCCATCTGCGGGCTGATCGCATGAATAGCTGCCAGTTTCTGAATGTCAGCGACACGCTGTGCCTTTGCATCTGCGTTGGCGTACTTCCATATCTGCCCATCGGCTTTCCCTGCATCATCCTTATAGACCTCACGCATTGTGGCAATATATTCGCCATCCAGATTTTTATCGTAACTTTTTCCCATTTCTGACAGGGTTTGACGCATCCCTCGGCATTGTTCTGAGGATAGATTCTGACAGGCTTTATCTGTAGCTTCATCAAATGCCAGATCCTTGGCAGTTAGGTTTGCAATCAACTTCTCAGCCTGCTGTTTCTTCTCACCTTCCAGATGAGGAAGCAGCCACTTCGTATCTTGCCGTACCTTTGCATCGTCCGCATACAGCGTATTATTATCCGCACTATGGCCGGGATTTTTGTGTTATCTGTTTCGACTTTTCCTGTAGCGTTGGTAATAAATCCACCAACAGCCGATCGCAACCAAGCTTCCGGCAAAAGATGCAGCTTTGGCATACTTCCATGTATCTATCCAAGATAGTTCAAATGGTATTTGATATATCAGCAAGAGGAAACCTCTTATGAGGACATATAAAAATAAGAACATTACTATCATTGCTACGTTACAGGCAGCAATTAAGTAGATAAAAATAAAGATCCAAGGTTTTTTTATCATCACTTTTTCCCTTCATTACTATTTACTGCTGCTTTACCAATTTGGTCATTAAGGATTTCTGTAGCTGCACTACCTAATGTATTTCCAGCCATGCCGGGCAACGGATCTAAGGATAAAGGCTTCGATATACCCTTTCCAACATCAACCCAGATCCAGTCTTTCCATGGCTTCATTGGATTGAATATCTTATCAAGAGGCAACTCAACCAGCTTACCAGCACCGTAACCCAGCCCGGATGCAGCGCCACTAATTGCCCCACCTTTCAGCGGATCATCACCCTTAAGATAGCTGGATGTGGCACCACTGCCTGCATTCACTGCCATTGTGCCCCACAGCCCGGTCCCTGCCGTAAATGCCCCGGTCCAGTAACCCAGTATCACATCATTTGGGTTCACTTCGCCGTTAATCAGATAACCCACTCCGGCATTGGCTCCCGCACCTATCAGGCTGGTCGTCGCTGCCACTCCCGGTAACAGCGGCCAGGCGATAACGCTGCCCACTGCTGCCATCGCTGTCTCACAGGATACCGGTGTCCCGCCGCTACAGGCTTCTTTAATCGCCGCCTGAGTCCCAGACTGATAGTTTTCTACAGTTCCGGGCTTTTGCTTATTCGCTGCCGCCAGAACGTTCGCCAGGGAGTTATTCTCCGCCGTCGTCTTCCCGGCCTGCGCAGCATAAACCGCACTTCCGGTACTGTCCCCGGCCAGGCCACCGGCCAGCCCGGAGGACAGGGTTGCCAGAGCGCTCAGCGTCTGTTTCTGCGTTTCGGTCAGGTCAGCGATTTTAGCGTCTTTACCGTACAGCTGGTCCTTCAGTATCCCTGCGGTTATCTCACCGAGCGCCGCGCCGGTCGCGCCCGCCGCGGCATTCTGCCCCTGGGCCGCCGCCAGCGCTGCGCCGACGATGGCGTGGGCCACCGCTTTTGCTTCGGGGTTATTGTCGATACCCATTCTGTGACCAATCGCCTCGGCCAGATACGGGGCTGAACCGTTAGCAATAGCCGCAGCGATATCGCCGCCCGCCAGGCCCTGAACCACGGCGGTGGCGGCCTGGATACCCTGCTGGACGGCGCCGCCGGTGCCGAGCCCGGTGGCGTTAAAGGCCTGGTCGTAGAAGTTCTGGTAAACCTGACCGTTGATGGCGTTCTCATCCGGGGTCTGACCCGGATGGGCCTTCACCCAGTCTTTCTGCGCCTGGTCCCTGTCGGCATCGGTGATACTGCCCATCTTGTCTCTGGCGTCTTTCGCCGCGCTGATGGCGCCCTGGGTACGCACAATATCCGACACCTGGGTGCTGATTTCGCCAATCAGCTGCGCCTGCTGAATGCGCTTCTGCTCTTTCTCTTTGTCGAATATCTGGCTGATGCTGCCGTTGGCGTTCTCCGCGTCGCGGCTGAGGTTTGCCACGTCCTGGGCCTGTTTATCCTGGTCGCGGATGACCAGGGTGCCCTCGCTGACGGCGGCTTTCGTGGTGCCGCTGTCGTGGCCGTCTTTGTTGACGCCCGCCAGCAGGGTGTTGGCCATGTTGCCGATGGCCTGGCCGCCGATGCTGCCCCCGGTGCTGAGGCCGATACTCTGGTGCTCGACCTTATAGTCGGCCCGGTTGTGGATATCGCTGAAGCCGAGGGTGCCGGTGTCGAGCTTATTGTTGTCCGCGGTGGCGGTGGAGCCGATAACCGCGCCGTTCAGCTGGGTGTGTTCACCGACGGTAACGTCAAAGCCGCCTTTGCCCGCGAAGATGCCGGTCTGCTCAACCACGCTGTCGTAGTTACTGTGCATTTTGTCACGGCTGAGGTTGACGCTGGCGGAGCCGGTCATGGAGCCGAAGGTAAAGCTGCCGCCGACGCTGGCGTTCTGCTGCTTCGAGTCGTAGCGGTCGCTGTCCTGCTCGCTGGTCATCGTCAGGTTGCGGGCGACGTCGGCCCTGACCGTCTCGCCGCTGACCTGCGCGCCCGTCAGGGTGGTGTCGCGGCCGCTGACCAGGTTCACCGCCTGCCCGGCGTTAAGCAGCGTCTCCGTATGGGTGGTGCCGTTGCCACTTTCGTGGCCTTTGCCCTTGTTGAGGCTGGCGGAGACGCTGAGGCCGAACCCGCCGGAGCCAACGCCGAGACCGACCCCGACGCTGCCGCCGCTGCTCCTGTTGCTGCCGGTCAGCAGGGAGGTGTTCTGCGCGGACGTCAGGGTGATATCGCGACTGGCCGTCAGGTCGATGTTTTTTCCGGCCTGAACGGTGGTGCCCTGGAGCAGGATATCGCCGTCGGTGCCGCCGCCGTTAGCGGTGATTTTTACGTTATCCCCGGCGGTCAGGCTGCCGCCCCGCGCGGTGACCTGCTCGCTGTGCTGTGTAGAGGTTGACGACTGAGAACCGTAAGAGAGGCTGATACCGACCGTATTGTCTGATGCGCCCGGCGTCCCGGACTGGGCGCTGGCCAGGCTCGCGGCCTGAGCGGCCTGCACCCCGGAGAGTGCCGCTTTGGTCTGCTGCAGGGCGGCGATGCGGCTGTCCTCGGTTTCCTGCGCCTGGTTAGCGGTCTCGACGGCGGTGTTGAGCGCGCTGCCGACGGCGCCGGAGAGGGCGAGGGTTAAGCCGCTCTGTTTCTGCTCGACCCTGTGAGTCTGTGCGCTGTTGTCGCTGGCGGCGGTAATGGCAACGTTTTTGCCCGCCAGGCTCATGTCCTTCGCGGCAATCAGCTCGGCGCTGCGGGCGGAGAGGTCGTTGCCTGCTTCAAGGCTGAGGCTGCCCGCGCTGCTGCCGACGGTGCTGATGGCGTGGGCGGTGCTGTTGCCGTCGTCGGTGGTTTTGACGCTCTGACGGCCGTAAGAGAAGCCGATACCGCCGGTCCCCATCAGGCCGGATTTGCTCTCTTTGATAAGATGGTTTTCCTGACGTTGCTCTTCGGCGGTGTCGAGGGTCAGGTTATTGCCCGCCGCCAGCCGGACGTCGTTTTCGCCCGCCACGTTGCTGCCGCGTACCGTCAGATTGTTACCTGCCAGCAGGGTCACGCTGTCGCCGGTCACGTTGCTGGCGGTTGCCTGGGTGGCCTCGATCTCATCGTGGGTCTCCTGCGAGCGGCCGGAGAGGAAGCCCTTGCTGGTCTGCCTGCTGTGTTCGGTCAGGTGATACGCGGACTCCCCGGCCACGATATTCATATCGTTCCCGGCCACCGCGCTCAGGGCGTCGGTGGCATTGATCGAGGCCGCAAGGGCGTTCAGATCATTGCCTGCCGACAGCTGCACGCTGCCGTTGCCGGCGATCTGGCTGCCGACGTCGCTGCGCTGGGAGAGGGCGCGATAATTATCGCCGCCCCAGTCGCCGCGTTCGCTGTGGGTGGTGGCGATCGTGCCGAGGTTAATGTTGTGCCCGGCGCTCAGCACGGTGGTGCTCTCTTTGCCGTTATTACCCACCAGAGTGGCGTTAAGGTTGATGTCGTTCACGCCCTGCAGGACCAGTTTGCCGCTGTCATTCTGGACATAAATCCCGGCGGTGCGATCCAGGCTGCGGTTGCTGTCATCACCGCTCAGGGTGCTGGTACTGTTCAGGTTGCGTCCGGCAGTGACCTGCAGGGCATCGTCCGCCAGCAGTGTGCCGCCCACGTTGTTGAAATCGGTGAGGGTGGCGATATCGATCGTGCCGCCGCGGATCAGACCGCTGTTAGTGACGTTGTTCGCCGCGATGGCGGCAATCTCGCGCCCGGCGAGGGTGCCGCTGTTGTTGAGGTCGTCTGCGGTCTGCAATGCCACGCGGTTGCCCGCCATCAGGGAGCCGTTGCCATCCACGTCGCCCTCTTTCACCCGCACATACACCTGCGGGACCAGCACGCGCTGGCTGCTGCCGTCCGGGAGCTGAACGGTCTGCTCTACCATCCACACCATATCCGATGTCAGCAGGGCCATCTGTTCCGCGCTGAGCGCCACGCCCGTGGTGAGGTTGTGCTCACGGGTAAAGGCGACACCGGCATCCATCAGGGCTTTGTACTGGGCATTATCATCGTCGAAGCCGCTGAGATAGCGCTGGCCGGTCAGGCTGGTGACCTGGTTGCGGATCAGCTGCTGTTCATAGAAGCCGTCGCCGAGGCGTTTAAGGATCGTATCCCCGTTCGGTGACAGGGCGTTCTGCATATAGTCGGAGCCCAGCCAGGTGCGCTCTTGGGTAAAGCGCGGATCGGTCTCCACCAGGTAGTGGCTGGTCGTGGAGGCGTGAACCGTATAGAGGCTGCCTGAGGGAACGCGGGTGTCCCCGACGCCGGTGCGCACGACGTCGCCGCTGCTGTTCTTCGCACTTTCCCACGTCTGGCCTGCAGGCAGCGCCACCGGGCGATCGCTGCCGCCCTGGGCCGGGTTATTGTCTTCCCATGCCATCGTACTGAGGGAGATAGTCTGGGTTACCGGAGAGGGGCGGTAGCTGTTGGTATCTTTCCCCTGCGAGGTTTTGGTACCGCCCAGTTTCTTTTTCTTTTTCTTCGCATACCAGCGGGTCTGGCTGCCAATGTCGGTGATGATTTTCACCCCACTGGTGGCATCATTATTGAGCAGGCTAATCACCCCACCCAGCACTTTTGCGGCGATGACCTGGCTGTCCAGGTTATTCATCTGATCGCTGTTAATGGTGAGGTTGCCGCCGGAGAGAATTTTCCCCGGATCGCTCTCAATAACACGCGTTTCCTGGACGGTGCGGGTGTAGTTGTATTCGTAGAATTTATCGCTGCTGCTGCCGTCCGGCATTTTCGCCGAGTGGACGCCGTACTTATTTTTCTGACTGGTGTTAACCTGGCTCCAGTCGTAGCGCTGAGTCTTGCCGCTCAGCACGGCTTCATGGTGGCGGCTGGTCCCCGTCACCACCACGTCCGTCACCAGATGGTTATTCAGGTTATGGATAGTCTCCATATCAAGGCGCATATCGCCGCCCGACTCAATGGTGGCACCGCGATTGGTCAGCACTCCGCCGCGCCCGGTGGCGTTCAGATGCGTGTCCAGGCTGCCGCCTATGCCCATCGCACCCGCGCTGTAGATCAGGCCATGGCCGGTGTTGTTCAGCGCCCCGGCGGCGATATCCAGCCGATCGCGGGCCGCCAGGGTCGCGGCCACGCCGTTTTCTGCCCCGTTATCCAGGGTGTTCGCCTTAATAGCGATATGGTCGCCGTAAATACGCCCGGCGCCGAGGTTGGTGAGGGTGCCGGTGTCAATATGGGTCAGGGTGCCGTCGATCAGGCCCCGGTTGACCAAAGAATCGCTCAGTAAGAGATGGGATTCACCGCCCCCCAGCTCCGCGTCCCGCGCATTGGTGACGCTGACGGCCTGCAGCGTCAGCATCTTACCCGCCAGCAGTTTGCCCTGGTTGTCCACGGTGCCGCCGCTGGTCAGCGTCAGGTCGCCATTTGCCAGCAGCAGGCTCTGGTTGGTCATGCCCTGCTGCAGGCTGAGGTTCAGATCGCCTTCGGAGAGGATTTTTCCGTCGCCGCTGACCGTATCCGCCGTGATGTCCATGCGCTGCCCGGCGACAAGGTTGCCCTCGCGGTTAGTGATGCTGCGGGCGTTGAGGTCCACATTTTTGCCGCTCAGGGTGCCGCCGTCATTCAGCAGGCGGCCTGTGCTGCGGGCCTCAAGCTTGCCGGTGGCGTCCACGCTGGCCAGGCTGAGATCCAGATCGCCATGACCGGCGTCCAGGGCGGTATTGCCTGTTGCCGTCCGGCTGCCGCTGGCATCAATCCCCTGAGCGTTGGCGGTGAGGGTGCCGCCGGCAATATTTTGTCCCTGCAGGGTCAGGCGACCGTGGCTGGAAAGGGTGACGTCGCCATGCTCGCCTGCCTGCCCGTCTTTATCGATACCGGCGGCAAGGGTGCTTTGTGCGGTCGCGGTGATGCGGTTTCCGCGCAGGGTCAGATTATCGGCGGTGGCGAGGGTGCCGCTGTGTTCGATTTCGCCCCGGCTGTTCACCTCCGCACTCCCGCCAGCGTAGATTTTTCCACTATTTCTGACGCTGCCTGCGGTCAGCCTCATATCACCCGCGCTGTTCAGGTTGCCGCTGTTATCAATCTGGCCATCGGCGGTGACCACCACCGTTCCTGCCTGGGCCCCGATATTCCCGGCGTTGCGCACGCCGACACCCGCTTCGCTCCCGGTGAGGCGGATTTTTCCTGCATACATCCCGCCAAGGCTGGCGACATCCACGGCAAGCTGAGGACGCGTCGCCGCATCACCGGTTTTGGCCACGACCTTTTCATGGGCGGCATCAACGGTGCTGGCCCCGGCGGTGACCTTCAGGTCATTGGCCCAGAGTCCGGCGTTCACTTTTACCGAACGGGCGATAATGTCGGTGTAATCCTGGCGGGAGGTATCCATCCCTTTGCCCTGAATAACGATATCGCCCTTGCTGACGTCGTAGCCGGTCAGGTTGCCGTTGTTCAGCTGCGCCTGCCCGGTGGTCAGGGTGGCGCGGTTGGCGTTGATAAAGCCGCAGCCGTCGCAGGTAATGCCCGACGGGTTGGCGATCACCACCTGGGCCTTTTTGCCCGCCACTTCGATGTAGCCGTTAAGCTGACTCGGATTGCGTGAGTTCACTTCGTTAAGGATGATTTTGGCTTCACCGCGCGACAGCCACGGGTTGCTGGCCACCATACCGCCGATCTGGGTGGAGGCATGAGTACGACTGTTGTTGAGGATGACGCCTTTGTTGTTCACGTCGAACTGGCTGTAAACGTTGCGGGAAACCCCGCCCTTGCTCGGTGTCTGGATATTGACCTGGGGTGTACCGTTGGCGCTGCTGATAATAGTCGGCTGCTGCGAACCCGGCGCGCTCTTATCGGCCACGACATTGGCCGTTGCCGGTTGGACTGCGCCCAGTGCCAGCAGCAGGCCGAAGGCGAGGGCATTCAGGCGAGTGATGCACTGACGCTGCACGCTGGCGGTGCCAGACGCCGGGCAGGCTACCGCACGACAGCTTCGGGTGATTTCTGCCACCACGACCAACATACCGCGTGCTTTATTGAACACGATACGATACAGATTTTTATTCATCCTTAAATCCCACTCATCAATGGAAACCCGTTATGTCGTGAGGTGACGACTCAGTAACTCCAGTTCAGGCTAAAACCCAGGGTGTAAGGGCTGGTTTTAAAGCCGTCAGGTCTCGAGAAGGGCACGCCCGCAAAGGCGTCGTACCCGGTATTAAAAACAGTGCCGCGCAGGCCGGCAACGCCGCCTGCCAGATGTTGACCAATCAGCATGCCTGCGCTGCTGGTGCCGCCGACTTCGCCGTAATCCGCGCCCAGATAGAACTCCTGTTGCGGCAACGGCGTTTGCCAGGCGAGGTCATTGCGCACGAACCAGCCACGGCTGGCGCTCAGGTTGCGTTCGCCATCGAAGCCGCGCACCGTCCAGCGTCCGCCGATGGAGAATTCATCCTGCGGCGTCAGGGACATTGAACTCATCTGGCGCAGATACTGCACGTTGTAGCGGAACGACTCGCCGACGATCTCAAAGGGAATATCCAGACCGGCGCTGAGGGTAACGATTTTGCTCTTCGCCGTGGCGTCGCCGTTGTACTCCTCCGGGGCCGGGATGGCCCCAAACCAGCGGGTACCGCGCTGATAGCTGATGCCCGCATCCAGCGTGCTTTGCCCGATATAGTGACGATGGGATAGCCCCAGCCGCCAGGCGGCGGTCTTGCGATGCTGCACCTCGACCTCGGTATCGGCGATGTAGTTGCGCGATTCACTGGTCAGCACGTCCCAGCTGACGGACGTCTTCTGCGTGCCGCTGCGGTGCAGTACCCGGCTGAGCTGGACGTCGAGGTTTTTGCGTTTACCGCTGTAGAGATAGTCCTGATTCAGGCCCGCCACCGTCTGGTGATAGTCATAATCGCTGGCCGTGGCGCTGGCCATCCAGTAGCCAAAAGGCACCGAATAATGGGCGGTGATGTTTTTACTGCCTTTATCGTCGCCGGTTTTGAGGCTGCGGGTGCCGGAAAGATAAAAGAGATCGCTCAGGGAGAAGGGGTTATCCAGCGACAGGGTCGCACCACCCTGATAACGCCCGGTGGCGACGGAACCTGAGTCATCCAGCGAGGCCCCCAGGCGCCACATCTTGCGCTGTTGCCACTGCACCACGATATCGCTCTCGCCCGGCAGCTCGCCGGGTGCCACTTCCATATTGGCCTCCACCGTCGGCAGACGCTGCAGGTTTTCCAGCCCCTGTTCGATATCACGCAGGTCGAGCAGGTTTCCGGCATGAGCAGGGAAAGCGGTCCAGAGGGTCAGCCAGCGATCGCTGTCGGGGCTCCGTTTCACCTCGTGAACGTAGCCGGGCATGATCACCAGCGACAAGGTTCCACGGGTCAGATCCTGATTCGGGGCCAGTACACGGGAAGTTACATAGCCGTGGTCAATCAGGCGATTTTGCAGGGTGCTCATCAGCTGATTAATGCCCTTCCCGCCGAGGCAGTGGCCTTCACCCTGACGGGCGAGGCGCTGCAGTGGCAACCAGTGCGGCAGGGCCTCCTGGCCGCTCAGTGTTACCCGGTCTATCTGAAAGCAGGGAGTTTCTGGCGCAAAGTGAATGCGGCCAAAAGAGGAGGAAGGCGGCGAAAGGCGCACGTCCGGGGTGGGCGGTGTCAGGGTTTCTTCCAGCGCTCTTTGCCGCTGCTGCTGGGACTGAAGCGTCCGGTCGATCATGTTCTTTTCAGCCGCAGGACGCTCAGGTGGAGGGACCGGGGCGGCAGACGGGGAAGAGGGGATCATCAGCGCGATAAGCGTGAAAGCTGAAAAAATGAACGGCGTTGTGCCGCGGGCCGTCCCTGTCGGTGTGTTGCGCATCATCCCTGTGACTTCTCTTGATTTTTTATATAGGTGCTTAATAAACAAACTATGCGGATGATAAAATAATTGTTAAGAGCTGTA
The DNA here is from genome assembly GCF_020683125.1 of Erwinia rhapontici. Taxonomy (NCBI): domain Bacteria; kingdom Pseudomonadati; phylum Pseudomonadota; class Gammaproteobacteria; order Enterobacterales; family Erwiniaceae; genus Erwinia; species Erwinia rhapontici. Next base: position 77,177 of record NZ_CP085627.1, read on the forward strand.
AATGTAAGTGTGAGTGTTAACAGGGCAGTTTCCGATAATTCTTAGAATAAAGTTTTCAAAAATGTCTGGGACTGAGAGTGGCGTTTACAGCCCGGTTTTATCCGGTGCTACGGATGGTTTTTTCGTGTTTATTCCGCAGTTTCAGGCGCTTTTAGGGAGGGGTGCTGTCTGGGGAACACGGTGTTGTCCAACACAGCAGGGCCAGTTGTTTCATGAAATATTCAGCAATCTATCGTCCCAATCGCAAGTCTCTCGGGGTTGGCGAGAGACGGATACCCGCAAAAGGGAAAGAGGAACGTTCAATATCGTTAATGGAACGCCTGGTCGACATTTTTATCAGAAATGAACGGCTGGCCCGCGGTGTGATCACTCTTTCCCCGGAGCGGGCTGAATATGGCAGACATCATCCAGGCACTTTATGCGGATTTCCCGGGAGCATCCCGACCAAAGCCACCTCGGCGAGCATCGAAACGCTGGAGTCGCCGCGTGAGCGCGTGAGCGTGGTCGGCTACTCGTTTATCACCCTGCCTGACCAGGAGAAGTGGAGCGGCGACGGCGCGGGCATTAAAGCCATCACTGGTGGCGACGCGGTGGCGATTGACCCGAAGTACCGGGACGCCTACTCGGCCTATAATCCAGCGGTGATACTGGCGGTGAACAATAATCCGATGCGCTTCAGCGACCGCAGCGGGGGCGTTTCGCGTCGCCGGGTAATACTGACCTTCCCGGAGGTGATACCGGCAAAAGAGCGCGACCCGCAGTTGCTGGATAAAATCAGCGCCGAGCTGGCCGTCATTTGATGCAGCGCTTCGCGTCACTGCGTCGATTCCGTATCGATCGTGAGTTAACCATGTTGGCTGCTGCAAAAGGTCGTCTTTATGCCGTTGAGCGCTCGTTCCAGGCGTCAGTAAACTGAATATTCCCGTCCTGAATCTTCCAAGTGATCTTCTCATACTGCAAGCTGACGCTTTCAACGTGATTCATTTTATCATTGGCTGCGAGTTTGCAGTTAGGCACGCCGCAGTTAACACCTGTAATCTTGACGTTTTCCATAAATACAGAGTAGTAGGCAACTTCTTGCCCTGCGTCGTTGATGTGGTAGAACTTGATTTCAGCGCTTTTAAGCGTCTGACCCGTTGCAGCGGCTTTGTAAAGGTAAGGTGTGGAACTATCAACTTCCTTTTCAATCATCATCGATGAATGTTGACGAGTACCCGTTATCTTGCCGTTGGCATTGTCCACGGGTAAGTTAATACCGTGGCTCAACCCGATGATCTCTATGCTTCCCTCTCTGCCTTGAACATCAACAGATCCTTTGATATCTGCGCCGCCATCGTCTTTAAGCCACATATACGGAGGAATTGGCATTTTATTTACCCCTTGTTATTTTGATTAACTTCACGGTAAGAATATAGAATGCAACAGAAAATAATAATACTGTACCAAATGCAATATAAAAGAATGTGTCATACATGGAGTCAGCATTAATGCTACCGTAAAAGAAATGACATATCTTCCTTGCGATCTCATAATCGAGATAAGCTTCGGGCCTTGGTATCGTGCGACCCAGCGTTAAAAATATAAAGATAAAATAAATTATTTTACCTGTCTTACGGGCAAGAGTCGTTATAGCCACTGGCTACTACCTCCACGCAACCACGAGCCATAAGGGAGCGCATGCAGGGAACCTGAATCAGTGGCGTATTCATAAGAGCATTGCGAATAGTCGCAAAATCCGAATTATGAGCAATGGTTATGCAACCCTCTGAAACCACACCGGGATGTAGTCGGAAATTACCTCGTTTAACACCCTCTACCCACATGTAATCATCAATTGCCCAATCATCTCTCCATAATGCAAACCAGTCACTTTTACCAAATTCACGGTAACCTACGAATTTGTTTACCCTATCCTTGATTTCACGACCCTTTTGAGAAAACCAGTTACCTTCATTACGGTCAACAATCCAGTATTTACCAGGAGGCAATGGGCCATCCTTTAGAATAGCGCCACATGCTCCTTTATTGCGATATACACCTCTTCCTGAATGTGCCATAAAAACCCCGACGCCGTAGAGATTGAACGGGGAGTAATCAGCACCATTAAGAATTAACTTTCCTTGTAGAGCCATAAATCACCTAATACCCTTTTATGATTTGTGGTTAATGGTACCCGTTGTTACGTTGGCGATCCAGAGCAAATATATTACTTTGAGACTAGATGACCTTATTGCCCTCTTTTTATTAGGGTAAGGTGTTAACTGGACTTGCTCCTGATACTAATTGACGTTATTTATTCAGATAACTATTTCAACTATGTATTTTTTAATAAAAGTAATCTCTATATCAGTAATTACTAATCCATTTTACAGGTTCCTTCAACCGCACAACCCCCTTGCATCTTCCCCTCACTCCCTTAAAATTTCCCCCTCTCTGGCGTAAGGAACATCGGATGTCACAGTACTGGTGGAAGGACCTGCACGACCGCAATCATGCCTGGCTGGGGCTGGAATTACAGAGCCCGAAACCCACCATGCAGCCCATTCTGGAGATGCACAGCGGGCATCATGGCCGCATGGCGCTGTCACTGCGCGGTGTGCCGCTGTTCTGGGGTTCGATGCTAAAAGATCATTCCGGCCTGTGGCGGGTGTTTAACGCTGAGCATCCTGATCCATATGCGTTATTACCGCCCATTACTTCGCTGGCGCTGGAGTCGATTCGTCGCTCCGGGCCAGAGGCGTGGATGGGCGAGTGGTGCCGCTATTTTGCCCGCCATTTGCTGACGCCGGACGTTCCACTGTTATCCGCTGGCCGCTGGCTGCTGCGCCCGATGTTACCCACCGCACCCGTTGCACCTTATTCCCTTCAGCAAACGTCTCCGGTGGAAAGCTGGCGTTTTCACGCCCCTGCCCGTAGCGGGAATATCGGTTTTAGCTGGTCACTCTTCGCGGAAGATATCCCGAACCTGATGGCTCCGACGCGCGTCTCGCAGGTTGACTGGTGGTGGAACGGCACCCCGCTGCTGGCCCGTTACGCCCTTCAACCGCACGCAGGACGCCTGAAATGGTGGCGCAAGAAGAGCCGGGAAGGGACGCTGCCGCCGGTACTGGTGCGCTTCATTGCCGGGCTGGGTTCATTCGTTATTCTTGATGGTCACTACCGTTTACAGGCCGCCATCGAAGAGGGCATGCCGCCGCCGTTTCTGGTGCTCAGTGAACTGGGGGAAAGAACCTTCCCGACGGACCCGGCGCATCAGGAAAAGATCGTGCGTGCGCTGGCTGCCCAGCAGCAAAAGAACCCCGCTGTGAATCTTGATGGCGTGAATCAAACGCTGATTAATCTGTATGACAGCCACGAACTCTATGCCCCTGCGTACAGTCGTGCCGTGCTCGGTGATGGCGAAGGCTGGGCGCGGGAGGTCATGGAGTATTTGTGCAGAGATGATGAGCAAGCGGTATTAGAGAAAATCCTGAAGCGTATCGTCTGACCGAGTGCTTGCGCCCCTCAGGCGGTCCCGCCCCCCTAAAAGCCCCTCTCCTCCATTCGTAGAAGAAAGCCTGAACGGTCAGGTTCAAATTTGATTACATTTATTCATGAAACAATGTATAAAAACATAAAAAAATTTACGAATAATCTTATGTACAAAAAATAACCAGAATCAGGATGTCGAGCACTTGCGCCCCCCGATGAGATTATTTAATCCTCTCTGCTGGCCGCCAGATGTTATCCCGCGATAACACCTCTTCCGTTGCGCGATAATCCTGAAAGAATATCTCTTCTTAAGACAAATTTTCACAAAAATGAAATTAACGGGTCACACACAGCCCGTCCATTATTTAAGGATGAAACACTGATGAAGATTTTTAGCCGTAGCGCAACCTGTTTACTTGTTTCTGCCACTCTGCTTCTGAGCGGCTGTGCCAATACAGGCAGTTCTCTGTTGTCCGGTACAAAAGCCGACCCGCGACTGACCAGCGGTGAGCAGGCTAAGTTCTTTAGTGCATCGGGCGCACAGGGTTGTGGAGTGGGTGCCTTAACGGGTGCTCTGGCGGGCGCGGGTATTGGCGCGCTGGCCGGTAACGGTAAAAAAGCGCTGGTCGGTGCTGCCATTGGGGGCGCCGCGGGTTGTGCGGTGGGGATGACGGCTAACTACTACCTGGATAGCCTGAAAAAAGATTACGCCACCACTGCTGCTCGCCTGCAGGCAATGGGCACTGATATCCGCAAAGATACAACGGCGGTAGAGAAAACCTCTACGGCGATGAAACAGGTCATCAGTGACAACCAGGCAACTCTGACCCAAATCAGCATCCAGAAAGATAAAGCCGGTTTTGATAAAGCCAGCGCCAATAAGCAGCTGGATCAGATTGATGCCAATATCAAAGAAATGAAAAGCCAGATTAAAGTCATGAAAGACAAAGATGCTGCTTATAAAGTCGCCCTGCAGGGACAATCAACGACGAATAAAACAGATAAAACCAATCTGACCGCATTAAATAAAGAATATACCCAGTTGAATAGCAAAATCGCCGCTCTGGAATCAGAAGCGAACGGTCTTTACAGTCAGCGCCAGGCTATTTCACTGGGTTAATGCAGAGGGGCTGACAGGACTGCCAGCCCCTTTTTACACCCGTCACTGGCCTTAAAACCTTATTTGTTTTCCTCATTTCATGGAACATTTCATGAGAAAATATGTATTACTCGCTTCAATATTGCTTACCGGTTGTGCCACCTCTCCTCAGGACTGCGACCTGCAGGCGCAAGACCCCAGCTTCCTGACTAAATTGAGCTGCACCACCTCCGGTGGTTATCGGCAGAAAGTCAGTGAAGAAGAGCAGAAGGTCCAGCTCAGTCAGTGGGAAAATCAGCGCGCCAAACAGGATCTGGCCAATACCCAGAACCGGCAGCAGGTCACGGATCAACAGCTGAGCAATGAACAGGTGCGACTGCAGGCGGCGCGTGCCGATCTGGCGCAGACAATGAAACGCCTTAAATCCGACAACGTCAAAAGCAAAGCCAGCCAGAAAGAGATTAAACAGTTGCAGGCACTGCAACAGCAAGCGCAGCAGGCCACCAGCGCCAGCGACGTTGCCGCTATTGAGAAAAAAGTGGCCGATGCCAGGAAAAGGGTGGAAGCACTGGAGCAGGCGAACACGCTGCAGTAACGCGCCCTTTGATGTGACGATATGCTGATCCGCCGCGAACCGGCGGCGGATGCCAACGATAACCACAAGACGACCCTGTGTAATGCAACGATTAACACGTGCAGCGCCGATTAATGATTCTACTCTGGCCACCTATGAGGAGACGGTTGCGATTATCCAGCGCTATCTCCCTCCGTCTCTTGCGCTGGTGTTTGCCACCGCCCGGCGCGATCCTGCCGGGCATCTGGAGTGGTGGACCGACCGCCAGGGCGTTGCCCGGCCATTGTCGGCACTGAATGAAGCGGAACAGCAGGCGCTCCACAGCAAGCTCCAGAATTACCGTGGAATACTGGCCGGGCTGATTGAGCAGCTGACCGCCCGTGGCGAGGAGCAACCCGCTCAGGCGTTGCAGCAGTTACTCGTCCATTCACAGCAGCTGGACTGCTATGCGGTCGGCGATGAACCGGTTCTGGTGAACTGGGTCATTGTGGCACCGGAGGCCCCGCCCCCGGTGGTGGTGGTGCCGTGGTGGCGACGCGCGCTGCCCTGGCTATTGCTGTTGTTGCTTTTACTGTTACTGCTCGCCCTCGCCTGGTGGTGGTATCACCATCGTTCTCACCCCGAGCCCGTGGTGCCGGCACCGCGTGAAACCCCCGCTGCCGTTGCCCCCACGCCACCCGCCAGTACTGAACTGACGCAGGATAACCCCAGCATTAACCTTGCGAAACGCAAGGATTTCGGGCGCATCAAAATCAACCTGACCTGGAAACAGGGCCAGCAGCAGCAGCCTATCGACCTGGATATCGCCGCGTTTGTCCGCTTTAAAAATGGCGACATCAGCGGGGTGGAAGCCCTCAGCCACGCCGCGGGCGACTATGAAAAACCGCCTTACATCCAGCTGAAAGAAGATTTGCGTAACGGTAACAACCAGGACGGTGAGTGGCTCTTCATCAACGGCAGCCGCTGGGCGGAGATTGATGAGGTACTGATTTACAGCTTCATTTTTGGCGGAGCCAGTAACTGGCAGGGCACCGATGCGACGATCACGGTGCATGTACCGGGCCAGGCGCCGATCAGCACCACCCTGAAGGAGGGCAGTCAGCGCAATAATGTTGCGGCGATCGCCCGATTAAAAAACGTCGATGGCGAGATAAAAGTGGAACGCCTTAACCGCTTCTTCCGCGATCGGGAGCCGATGGATAAGTATTACGGCTGGGGATTTAAATGGAAGCCGGGTGCGAGCAAAAACTAACCACATTCATTATAACGTTCGTTCATTCACAGCGTGACAAGGTTTAGACAATGCGAAATGCGATTCAGGGACCACTGCTACGTACCGGACATAACTCCTCATTTAAGGCGCTGGGTGAAACGGGCTACCCCGTGTTCAAGATGGCATTTCAGCTACGCGAAGCGATCTACCGTCTTGATGCCGGACGTGACCTGGCCCGTCACCTTGCCGTCCCGCATAACGATCAGGGGGGCGATCGCACCGACTGGTACAGCAGCTTTCCTGGCGACATTATTCCGTGGAGCAGCGCCAGTGAAACGGAGCGCGCCTCCGCGCGTCAGCAGTTCAGCGAATTCCAGATCGCGGTACAGGCACTCAGTGAACAGCTGCTTAACGCTGAGAACAGCGGTGCCGGTGGCGATCGCCGGGTCTTTGCTCAGCTGCTGAAATCAGTCAGCCATTTCCCCGATTATGATTTTGTCTATCTGGTCAACGGCGTGCTGGTGATCACCTTCTGGGGCTTTGTTCATCCCGGTGGTGAAACGCGCAGCCCCCTGCACTGGCTGGAACCTGCATCGGTGCCTGCGCCGTCAGCGGCGATGATCCCTGGCACCACGCTGCCGCGTGCGGCCGCTACCGTGGCCAGCCCGCCAGTGGTGGAGACGGTCACACGTGGCCGCCGCTGGAACTGGCGCTGGTTACTCTGGGCGCTGCTGGGGCTGCTGTTACTGGCCCTGCTGTTTGGCCTGCTGCGTGGTTGCGTTCCTACGCTGTCATTGCCGGGCCTGCCGGGTTTCCCGGGGAATAAACCCCCCGCGCTGTCGGTCAACAATGAGGGCCATCCTCAGGTGCCCGACGTGAAGCTGCCGGAAATGCCGGCCATGCCGGACCTGAAACTGCCGAATGTGGCAGGGCAAAACGGTGCCGCCGCAGGCGAGCCTGGCGCCAGCCTGCCGGGCAGCGCTCAGGACGTGGGGGGCGTTCCGTCAGCGACGGAAGCACCACAACCCCTCGCCAGCGACACGCCACCCGCGGCAGACGATGCGCAGGCTACGGAGCCCGCAGCCACGACGGATCCGGTTCAGCCCGCACTGACGCCGGAAGCTGCAGCGAATCCAGAGGCCGCGCCCACCACGCCGCCAGAGCCGGGTGCTGAAGCGCCCGCAGTGGCACCCAATACCGTCCCGCCGGTGATCCCGCCTGCGGGCAAACCGCTGGCAATCCCGCCGACCCTGCCTAATGGTCCGGCACAGTTTCTCAACGGCCAGTGGCGGGTAAACGGCGGTATCCAGGACAAACTCACGGGCCGCCCGCTGCAGTTGCAATACAACTTTAAGCAAGGTGAGGGCACCGTCAGCGTGCGCCAGTCGAGCGGTGTCACCTGCCAGGGCCCCGCCAGGGGCGACGTGCAGCAGGGGGCGCTCAGCATTACTAACCCAGAGCAGATGAAATGTAGCGACGGTTCAGACTTTATTGCGCCCGTCATCGCCTGCAAATCGCCTGCCGCCGATCACGCCGAGTGTGTCGGCAGCAACGACGGGGAAAAAACCTTCCCTATTCGTATGCTTCAACCCAATACCTGAACAGGGACGGATTAAATTATGTTGCCTGAGATTGTTTCTTTTGATCGTCAAATCACCCTGGTCGGCGACTCCGGTATCCAGTTTATGGATTTCGGCCTGACGCCAAAACGTCTGCCTGCGGGGGAGTTTGTTAAATTAGCCAATGGCGTGCTCACGCGTCTGATTTACAACGAGCAGCGCGATTACTATTTCTATCAACCGACGCCTGACGCGATTGAGAAGGCCAAAAGCCAGTACGATATTCCGGTGGATGCCAGCCTGGCGCTACTGGACAGCGTCTGGTTACCGCTGCCCCTGTTCCGTTTCAGCCCGCCGAATGTCTATCAGGAAGGGCCGCTGAACTGGGCGCGTTTTCGTCTGGTCAAACTGCCGGAACCGGACATGGATGGCCACACTCACCGCATGACGCTGGCGATGGATACCCGCATCATGGCCCGGCAGCAGTCGGCAGCCGACCTCAGTCCTAATCAGGAAGACGTCAACGCCGGTGCGACCTTTGCCGTGGCAACCGCCACCTATGCGCTCAACTGGTATCTGACGCAGGACTGGGTCAAAGACTGGCTGAAAGAGGTGTTCAAAGAGAGCAGCAAAGGCCGTGACCTGGATGAACAGGAGCAGGAGCTGGCGCAGCACTATCCTCTGGCGCACTACCTTAACCTGCTGTCACTGATGGCCATTCCGGTGGAAGGGCTGCAAACCCAGACCGCGCCTGCCATCGAACTGCCGCAGTTCCGCATGATCGCCAATCGCGAAACCAATGCCATTAAACCGATCCCGGTGGATCTGATCCTCGACGTCGGTAACTCACGCACCTGCGGGATCCTGATTGAAGATCATGGCCAGTCAGGTTCCGGTCTGATGCACAACTATGTGCTGAAACTGCGCGATCTCAGCAATCCTGAGCACATCTACACCGATCCCTTTGAAAGCCGGGTGGAGTTCTCTCAGGCCTTTTTCGGCAAAGACCATTGCTCTGTGCGCAGCGGCCGACATGACGCGTTCCAGTGGCCGACCATCGCCCGCATCGGCGGGGAAGCCACACGTTTAGCGGCACGCCGCCGCGGCAGTGAAGGCTCCACCGGTCTGTCCAGCCCTAAGCGCTACCTGTGGGATGAGAAGTTTTATGGCCAGGGCTGGCGTTTCAACGGCAGCTACGTGCAGGACACCAACCCGCTGGCGACCGCGGCCCCCTTTGCCAACCTCATCGACGAAAAAGGCGAGGCGCTGCACACCATTGAAGACGAGATGGATCGCATTCCGGTCTTCACACCGCGCTATTCACGCAGCTCGCTGATGACCTTTATGCTGTCGGAAGTGCTGACCCAGGCCATCAGTCAGATTAATAGCGTGGAACAGCGTACCCGTCAGGGCCACGCCGGTATTCCTCGCCAGCTCCGTCATATCATTCTGACGGTGCCGCCAGGCCTGCCGATGGCTGAACGCTGTATCCTGGATGACCGCATGCGTCAGGCGGTGGGGTTAGTGTGGAAATCGCTGCGCTGGCACAACGGCGAGAATGACCCGTATCTGGATGAACAGGAGTTATCCACCCAGGGGAATATCCGTATCCCCTTACCAAAAATTCGCGTGGAATGGGACGAGGCCTCCTGTGCGCAGCTGGTGTATCTGTACACCGAGATCAATCAGAACTTTGCCGGCCACCCGGAGGTGTTCTTCAATACCCTTGGCCGCCCGGACCGCAAAGATCGTGAAACCATCACGCTGGCATCCCTCGATATCGGAGGTGGAACCACGGACCTGGTGATCACCGACTACCGTCTGGATCGCAATGGCCTGGAAGGCAGCGGCGCTAACGCACATATCATTCCCCATCAGCGTTTTCGTGACAGCTTCAAAACCGCCGGTGACGACATTCTGCTGGATGTGATCCAGGCCTATGTGTTGCCCGCCTTCGAGCTGGCGCTGCGTGATGCCGGAGTAGTCACGGTTGAAACGCTGATGTCGCAGCTGTGCGGATCACAAAATATCAGTGCTGCTGAAGCCGTACTGCGTCAGCAACTCAGCCTGCAGCTGTTTGTGCCGCTGGCGCTGCATATTCTGAGCAGCTACGAGCACTTTGATCCGCTGGATGAGCAAACCCACCTGCTGATCAACCGCAAGGTGAGTGAGTTACTGCCTGCTGGCAGTATTCGTGACGAAGTCGATGGCTTTGTGCGTCGCGAAGTGCAAAAAGCGGGTGGCCCGAATGATTTCAGGCTGGTGGATATCACCCTCAACCTGTCGCTGGTGAAGGTGCATAACGATCTGTGCTCGGGTAAGTTCAACATTGATAAGGTGCTCACTGCCCTGTGCGAAGTGTTGTCCTGCTATCACTGCGACATGCTGCTGCTGACGGGGCGGCCTTCGCAGTTACCGGGCATCCAGGCGATCATTCGTCGCAATCTGCCGTTACCGCCGGGACGCATTCTGCCACTGCATGGCTACCAGACCGGCACCTGGTATCCGTTCCACAAAAATGGCTATATCGACGATCCGAAGAGCACCGCCTCGGTCGGCGCCATGCTGGCACAGCTGTGCGCCAATCACAGTATTCCTAACTTCCATTTCCGTGTCTCGGCGCTGAAGCCTTACTCGACCATTCGCCATATTGGCATTATCGATATGGATAACCTGCTGCGTGATGCCGATGTGGTCTACCGCCATATCCAGTCAGAGAACGGCCAGATCACCCTGCCGGGCGAACGCAGCGAAGAGGGCGAGGGCGCAATGCAAAGCATCGTGATGCGTGGCGATCTGCGGCTGGGATATCGCCAGCTGGATGCCGAACGCTGGTCTGCCGCTCCGCTCTACACCCTGCGTTTCAACGAAAAGGGCCGTCAAAAATTCTCCACGGCGCAGTCGAGTGACAGCGGCTCCCCTTATCTCAGGGTGCGGCTGACCGTGGATAAAGGCAAACGCGCGCGCCAGTTAGGGCTGATCAGCGATCGCCTGACCATCGCAGATGTCAGCAGCAACACCGATAAATCCTTTAGCAAAGGGGATTTAGAACTGGAACTGAATACCATGCCCGATACCGGGCTCATTGACAGCCGGCACTGGCTCGATAGCGGGAGTGTGAAAAAATAATGAACAGCGAACCAGAATCTCTTACCCAAGGTTGGGCAGCGATCGCCCGGAGCTGTCAGGATGCACGCGGCTGGGTAGAAACCGTGCGTGTCGGCTCGCGCCGCCTGGATAACGAGGCGGACAAACTCAACCTCAGTTTGCTGCGTACCCGCAATCTGGCCAACAATCTGCAACATGTTGCCTCGACGCCGATGACGGTGGGTTTTTTCGGCATTTCTCAGGCGGGCAAGTCCTACCTGATCTCAGCGCTGGCGGCGGGCAGCCACGGCAGCCTGAAAGCGGCCTATGGCGACCGACGAGTCGACTTTATTAAAGAGGTCAACCCGGTTGGGGGGGGTAAGGAGGCCACGGGCCTGGTCACGCGCTTTACCAGACAGGCACCAGAAGCACCTGCGGGTTACCCTGTCCCGCTGCGTCTGTTTAGCGAAATCGATATTGCCAAAATCCTGACGAACACCTGGTTTAACGACTTTAATCAGGAGCAACTGGGCGATGAACTTGATGAAAGCCACATTGAAGAACACCTGCGTCCCTTCCTGCTTCGTGCCGAACAGCGTGAAATCTGCGCCGGCGTCAGCAGCGAAGATGTGGTGTCTTTATGGGACTACCTTGATACATCGTTCAAAAGATCCGTGGGAAAACTCAGATCGGTTTACTGGCCGCAGGTACTGAAAATAGCCCCTGGGCTGCGTCCGGAGGAACGTGCAGAATTGTTCTCTCTGCTGTGGGGTAAACAGAGCGCACTGACGGAAACCTATCGTTCACTGGCCAGGGTGCTGGTGAAAATAAACCATGCCAGAATGGTGTTTGCGCCGCTGGAGACGCTGACCGATCACAGTAGCGGCAGCATCATGAACGTCGACAGCCTGAATCGCCTCGGTTCCCATCAGGATCGCAATGTCGATATTCGTTACTGGAACGACGATCAACAATCCGTCAGCGCCTCTTTGTCACAAGCCGAACTGACCGCACTCACCGCGGAGCTGATTTTCCCGCTGGCGGAAGTCCCGCAGGACAGCATTGTGGAGCAGGTCGATTTGCTTGATTTCCCGGGTTACCGCGGACGCCTCAAAATTGACAAGCTGGAAGATGCCGGCCAGGGCGGGCTCAATCCCATCTCGCAGTTACTGCTGCGCGGTAAAGTGGCCTATCTTTTCGAGCGCTACACCGATAACCAGGAGATGAATGCGCTGGTGGTGTGCGCCAGTGCCGCCAAGCAGAGCGACGTGGCCGATGTCGGCCCGGTGTTAAACCGGTGGGTTGAAAAAACTCAGGGTAAGGCGGGTGAACGCAGCGGCGCCCCGGGTCTGTTCTGGGCCATCACGATGTGTGACAAACGCATCAGCGACAGCCTGGAACATACTGACACTCAGCTAAAAATGGGCTGGGAAGATATGTTGCATATCACCCTGCGCGAGCGTTTTGCTCATTACGAATGGCTCCAGGAGTGGATGCCAGGGAAACCGTTCCAGAATGTCTTCCTGGTGCGTAAACCGGGGATTGATAATCCCTTCCTGGACCTGGTGCGTGAACCCGGTCAGGAGGTACTTAAAGAAGTGTCCCTGGCTGAACGCTATCACGAGGTGCTCGACAGAATGGGCAATACCTTTATCGATGGCGAGCTGGTGCGGAAATATCTGGCCGAACCGCAGGATGCATGGAAGGCGATGCTGACGCTGAACGATGGCGGGATGCGTCGCCTCACCGAAGCCCTGCGCCGCGTTGCTCATCTGGATTTCAAACTGAAGCGCCTGCATCAGCAGTTAGTGCAGTGCCGCCATGAAACCGGCGATCAACAGCTTGGCCGCTGGTACGAACAGGGTGGCGAAGATCAGCGGGCGAAGAAACAGGCGATTGCCAAAGATCTGTGGCAGGGGTTATCCGCCAGTGCGCACAGCATCGGTGAAATGATCAGTCGCCTGGAACTTCCCACGCCTGAACTCAACAACATCTATCTGAGTATTCGCCATGAGGATGAGGCATCCGCGGCGGCCGGTGACCCGCGCCCCGTTCAGGTGCTGGCGAGCAATCCGTTTGGCGATAATCCGTTTGGCAGCAATCCGTTTGCCAGCGATCCCTTCTCCGGTTCAGTGACGGCGGAGGTGGCAGCCGTTGCCGACACCGCGCCTGCGTCTGTAAGGGTGAGCCAGGAGGACGAGTTCGCCCATCAGGCCTTCAAAGCCTGGGTGGCTCATCTGAGGGAGTTACCGCAGCAAACGGCCCACTGGTCCGCCCTCGGCCTGAACAGCGAACTGATGAATCTGCTCACTGAAGAGTTGATTGCGGCCGCCACTCGCCTCGATCTGGAGGGCACCCTGAAACAGGCGCTGGCGGGTCAGGAGCAGGCAGATACCCATCATGACCAGCTGAGGGCGCGTCAGGTGCTGCGTACCCAGCTGGCGATGCGTGATTTTATTGCCTGGTTCGGCTATCTCTCTCTGCCGGAAGAACAGGTGCCCAACAGCTATGTGGGTGAGAAAAAGAAAGTGTTTGCGCGTCAGACACCGCTGACCGGCGATGCGTTACCTCAGCTGGCAGCCGTGGCACCGCAGCCCGGTGTGGCCTGGATGGGTGACTGGTTATCGGCCTTGATGACCGTCATTCTGGACAACGCCGGCCACAGCGCCACGCGCGATATCTCCTTCGAACATAACCAGCAGCTGGGTCAGATTATCCGCCAGTTGAAACAAGAGAACACCCCATGCTAGCTAAAATCTTTGCCTGCCAACCGGCAGCGCCGGGTACGGCACAACTGATGGTGCGCCTGCGCGGCGAGCAGGCCATCCTGTCTGATCTGACCTTTATTCTTTGCAACAACGAGCAGGATTACCTGCAACCTGATGGCAGATGGGGGGCGGCACAACACTGGTTTACCGTCGCTGGCGGCTATGCGCTGGCAGGCGGCAGTGGTTTTCGTCTTGGCCCAACGATCCTTGACCCACTGCTGGCCAATGCCAGCCAGGTGCAAATCCAGGTCAAACTGGCCTCAGGTGAAGTGCGTAACACCACGCTCCAGCTGGCGCGCGATGAGCTGTTCTCGTCGGAGGCGCGTGGCCAGACCGGCAACTACAGCAGCAGCAGCGTGCTGCCCACGCCGGAACCGGTGTCCCCGCCGGTAGCCGCCCCGGTTGCCCCGCCCGTTGTCCAGCCTGCGCCCACGGTTGCCGTGTCTGCCGCGGATAAACCCAAAGGGAAAAGCACGCCATCCCGTGTACCGCTGATCGCCATTATCGCCGGTGCCGTGCTGGCCCTGCTGCTGATCGCCGCCGGGCTCTGGTGGTTCCTGGGGCGCGATACTGCCACCCCTGCTGCTGCTGATGCGCAACAGGAAGCCACGTCCGCCGCCGCGGTGCCGCCAGCGTCCGCCACGACGGAACCCTCTTCGGCACCTGCGGCAGGCGCAGAAAAAACGGCAGAGACCACCGCTGCCAGCACCTGTACCGTTGCTAACCTGAATAACCAGAAAGAGCTCGATTTCGTGCAGGGCTGTGTTGAGCAGAAGCTCGACAGCGAGGCGTTACTGACCATTATTCAGGCCGCCAAAGAGGCGAAGAAATGCGGCGTGGCACAGCGTTTGTATGCCAACCGCGCACAGGGGGGTGACAGTAAGATCGCCATCGCTTACGCCCGTGAATACGATCCTGAATCCCATCAGCCGGGCGAGTGCTTCAAAACGGCGGATAAAGACACGGCAGCCTACTGGTACGAGACCGCACTGCAGGCTGAACCGGACAATAAACAGGTCAAACAACGCCTTGAGGAGCTGGAAAAATGATCCCTTCCCCGATGTTGCGTCTGGCGCTGCCGCTGTGCGCCCTGCTGCTGTCCAGCCATGCGCTGGCCGCTGATGGCGATAAACCGCTGCTGCAGGAAGGGAAAAAAACCTTATTTCAGCGAGTACTCACCACGCCGGGTTGCACTCTGAGCAACGCTGCTGGCGAAGCGAAAGGCACGATACAGCCCGCCTTCAGCAGTCTGTACGTTTACCAAAAAACAGAGGTGAAGGGCGCAAGCTGGATCGAAGTCGGGCCAGACAGCTACGGCAAAAAAATCGGCTGGTTACCCCAGGCCTGCACCGTTGACTGGAAAATGCAGCTGACCCTGGCCTTCACCAATCCGGCCAACCGCGACCGCCTGCTGTTTTTCAAAGAGCGAAAAAATCTGGACGATATTCTCTCCGCAGCAGACCCGGTTTCTCTGGTTGCACCGCTGCGTGCCAAACTGAAGCGTGACGGCCATGCAGACGGGGTACAGGCCCAGGAACCGGCGTTATTTGTCGATCTGCAAAAGCAGTTTTACCTGCTGCCGATCCTCAGCGGTGAAGAGGTGATGACAGAAGAGGGCTTCTATACCCGCCTGCTGAACGTTGCTTCGGTGAGTAAAGCCGACGCCACCGCCGCCGCCGCCAAAGAAGAAGAGAGCGTTAACAAAATCAAAGGGTTCAACGCCTCGGTGGTGTTTGTTATCGACTCCACCATTTCAATGGGACCGTATATCGATCGCACCAGGGAAGCGGTGAATAAGATCTACGATAAAATCAAACAGGAGAATCTGGGGGAGCAGGTGAAATTTGGTCTGGTGTCCTATCGCTCAAACACCAAAGCGGTGCCGGGCCTGGAATTCAGCACCAAAATCTTCGCCGATCCCAATCAGGTGAAAGATGGCCCGGACTTCCTGAAAAAGGTCGCCGACCTGAAAGAAGCCAAAGTCTCCAGTTCGCTGTATGACGAAGATGCCTATGCCGGTGTGATGTCGGCTATCGACGACATCGACTGGAGCCCGTTTGGCGCCCGCTACGTGGTATTAATCACCGATGCCGGTGCCATTGAGGGCAGCAATAAACTGTCAGGTACCGGTCTGGATGCCAGCCAGCTGCGCCTGGAGGCGGGCAATCGTGGCATCGCCATCTATACCCTGCACCTGAAAACCGCCAGCGGCAAAGATGACCACGCTAAAGCAGAAAGCCAGTATCGCGATCTCTCTAACTTTGACAGCACGCAGTCCAACCTGTACCAGACGGTGGATGCCGGCGATCTGTCCGTCTTTGGTCAGCAGATTGATGCCCTGGCCTCTGCCATTACCGCGCAGGTGAAGTCCGCCTATATGGGGGATGCAGCCATCGGCAGTGCGATCTATGCCAAAGATGATGGTAAGAAGCTGACGCCCGAGCAGAAATTACTGCAGGATACGGCGCTGATTGGTCATGCAATGCAGCTGGCCTATCTCGGCAAAAAGAACGGCACCCAGGCACCGTTGGTGTTTAAAGCCTGGATCAGCGACCGTGACCTGATTAAGCAGAATATCCCCACCACGGATGTGCGGGTGCTGCTGACTAAGGGACAGCTAAGTGATTTAAGCGATGTGGTCAGTCAGATCCTGCAAGCCGCGAACGAGGGCATGATCTCTCCGGCAAAAATGTTTGAGCGTTTACGTACTGTCGCCGCCACTATGGGCGCCGATCCTAACCAGCTTAAGCAGCAGGATAATACCAAAATCAACGATCTCGGGGTGCTGGGCGAATATCTCGCTGACTTACCTTATCGCAGCGACGTGTTGAATCTGGACGAAGAGACATGGAAAAGCTGGGATGGGCTGTCGCAGGAGAAATTTATTCGCACGCTGTCGGCCAAGCTGCGCCACTACCAGAAATATAACGCCGATGTTGATCGCTGGGTTGAGCTTGCCGCTGGCAGCGATCCGCGCGATCGCGTCTACCCGGTGCCGCTGGAAATGATGCCCTGATGCTGCACATTGAGGACCTGTGTATTGTCCGGGGGCAGGGAAGCCAGGCCCACCGTGTCTCGTTGCCGCAGCTGGCACTGCGGCCGGGCGAGGTAATGGCTGTCACCGGCGAAAGCGGCTGTGGTAAAAGTACGCTGCTGGAAGCCATCGGCTTATTGCTGCGCCCCAGCCACATCGGGCGTTTTATGTTGAGCCAGGCGAGCGGGCAACGGGATGTTGCCGCCTTGCTCAATGGCGATCGTCAGGCGGAGCTGGCCGATATGCGTGCACGCCAGTTAGGGTTCGTCCTGCAAAATGGCGGCCTGCTTCCCTATCTGAACGTGCGCGACAATATCCGCCTGCCCTGCCAGCTGCTGGGCAAAACGCCCGACAAAACCCTGCTGAACCGGATTATCGACACCCTGAAACTGGGCCCTTTACTGGCCCGCTATCCGGCGCAGTTATCCTTTGGTGAAAGACAGCGAACCGCCTTTGCCCGGGCCATTGTCCATCGTCCCGCGCTGGTGCTGGCGGATGAACCCACCGCCGCGCTGGATCCTCACAATGCGCAGCAGCTGTTTAATCTGTTTATTGAGCTGGTGCGTCAGGAAGGGATGATGGCGCTGGTGGTGTGTCACGACTGGCCACTGGTCGAACGTTTCGGCTTACCTTGCCTGATCGCCCGCACCGATGCCCCAGCCGTGAATCCGGCCGATTCATCAGAGCCTGTCCAGGGGGAAACCCGCTTTGTCCTTTAACCGAACTCCGCTGCTTGCCCGGCTCGCTTTGCAGGACCTGTGGCACGACCGCACCATCTCCTTTTGCATCATTTCTTCGCTGGTGGCGGTGATAGCCCCTCTGCTGCTGCTGTTCGGCCTGCGTTTTGGCATTGTCAGCCAGTTACAGGACGACCTGGCGAAAGACCCGCGTAATCTTGAGATCCGCATGTTGAGCAGCAACAGCTATGACCAGGCCTGGATCGAACAGTTGCAACAGCGGCCCGACGTGGGCTTTGCTATCGGGCAGACGCGTTCGCTGAACACGCTGGCCGATCTGCAAACCGACAGCACCCATTTTATCGAAAGCGCCGAAGTGATCCCCACTGCGTCAGGCGACCCGTTACTGGGCAGTCTTATCCTGCGTCATGACAATGAGGTGGTGTTAACCCAGGAAGCCGCACGCAAGCTGGCCGTCAGCGTCGGGGAGACGATCGATCTCCGGGTGAACCGCCTGTTTGAAGAGCGCCGCGAGTGGGGGCGTCAGCGTCTGACCGTGGTGGGTATTTTACCGGCTACCTACTTCAATCGCCCGGCCATCTTTACTCGCCCGACCCTGTTACTGATGCTGGAACATTTCCGCGATGGCTTCGCTACCCCGGCCCTCGGCGTCAGCAGCGGCAACCCCCTCAGCGACATGTCACCGCGCTATGCCCGCGCCCGACTGTACGCCAAAGATATAGACCAGGTGGCCGGTCTTGAGCGCGATCTCCGGGCGCAGCGCATCGAAACCGCCAGCCGCCTGGCAGATATTGAAAATGTGAAAAGCATTAACCGGGTGCTGGGGGTGATTTTTAATACCATCGCCGCGACGGCCCTGATCGGCTGCATCGCCTCGCTGGTGGGCTCTTTTATCGCCAACGTCGATCGCAAACGTAAGCATATCGCTGTCCTGCGCCTGCTCGGCTTCACCGGCCCGGCCGTCGGCCTCTACGTGATGATACAGGGCTGTCTGCTCAGTTTGCTGGCGTATGTCGGTGGCTACAGCATCTATCTGATTGCCAGCCAGGTCTTTAACCGGGCGCTGGCGGGTAGCCAGGCCACGGGGCAGATGCTGTGCAAAATCACGCCGATGCATAGCCTGCTGGCCATGGCCCTGACGGCGGTGGTAGCGCTGCTGGTCGCCAGTATTGGCGCTTACCGTGCCATCCATATTGAACCCGCGCAGAGTCTGCGCGAGGTGTGATGCTGCCACCCTTATTTTCTTATTACTGATTAGCGGAGACTGTTCGTGACCTTTACGCCTTCCTCATTGTCATCCTGGCTGTTTCTGGCTTTGCTCGCCAGTGCCGCACCTGCCCTGGCCGAGCCCTGGACAGGCGATAGCTACAATCCTAAACCTGATGATGACGATATCATTCTGCCGATACCCTGCGAGGGATCGATGGCTTTTCGCCGGGTCGAGATTCCTCTGGCTGGCCCCCTTGATGACCTGCCGATCACGCTGGGGCAGGATGGCGGAGAATGGGGCTTTGTTGAACACAGCTATCCGGCTTTTATCGCCGGGAGCTTCTCCGATGCCGGTAAGAGCAAAGGCCGTTATTACCTGATGGCAAAATATGAGCTTACCGCATTGCAATATCAGGCACTGACGCAGGGAACCTGCCCCACGCCGTCGCGTAAACTCAGCGTGCCGGAGACCGGTATCAGCTGGTTTGATGCGGTCAGCGTGGCGAATAAATACAATGAATGGCTACGCAGTAATGCGGCCGATAAACTGCCGAAAGAAGACGGTATCGCTGGCTTTTTACGCCTGCCTACGGAGGTGGAGTGGGAGTTTGCTGCCCGTGGCGGACTGAAGGTCAACAGCGCGGAGTTTCGTGATGTCCATTATCCAATGGATGACATGAAAAACTTTGAGTGGTATTCCGGTGCGCAATCGTCCAATGGCAAGGTGCAGCTGATCGGGCGTCTCAGCCCGAATCCTCTTGGCCTGCATGATATGTTGGGCAATGTCTCGGAGATGATGTTTACCCCGTTTTATCTCAATAAACTCAATCGCCTGCACGGTCAGGCTGGGGGCTTTGTGGTGCGCGGGGGCAACTTCCAGACCAGTGCAGCGGAGATCCGCAGTTCGGCGCGCAAAGAGGTGAACTATTACGACAGTACCAGCCCTGCGACCAGTAAAACCACCGGGCTGCGTCTGGTGCTGGTAGCCCCCGCGATGACCTCAACGGGCCGGGTTAAGCAGCTGGAAAAAAGCTGGGCTGCGCTCGGGGCAGACAGTAGCGGTGCAGATAAGAAAAAAGATGAAGCGAAAGACACCGTCAAAGCACTGGGAACGCTGGCCTCAGGGGTAGATGATGCCGCACTGAAGAAAAAGCTCAATGACCTGGAAAGTCAGCTGCGGGCCAGCAATCAGCAGCAGCAGGAAGAGCGAGCGCAATCGATCCGCGCCAGCCTTAACCTGGGATCGTTCCTCTGCACCAAGCTGCAGGATGATGGTCGCTTCCTCGATTTCCTCACACATAACTATGAGGCGCTGTGTAAGGATAAAGACAGCAGCGATCAGAACTGTGCTATCCGTAAAACCAAACTGGGTGAGCAAACAAAAAGTTTACAGCAGGTGACCAGTTACTACGCCAGTAGCCTGGTAGATTCGGCGACCTTATATGGGCAGGAAGGGCTGAAACATGAGGTTGGCGTCTTTGATCAGATGCTGACCCTGAACAAGCGTCTGTCCGGGCTCAAACCTTTCCTGGCCGCACACTGGCAGAACCAGCAGAAATATCTGGAGAACGGCAAGATTGATACCGCCGGCTGGCTGGAAAGCTGCAAGAAAATTTAACGCCTTTACTTGAGGCCTCGCCAGGGTTGTGTTAATCGCACAGCGGATAGCAGGCCTCATCTCTTCAGCAACAATTAGAAAATCATTTTTTTACTATTTATAACCCTCCTCAATTAGCCGTACCTTCCCTTGTTTATAAATATTCAGCTTATTAATTATTCCACTAATAAGCTCAGGCTAAACCAATAGCCATGAGTTTTATCGTTTTACTCATATACAAGGAGGACGTATGGCTCAGGATATTTTCATTACATTTAAGGGGATTGAGGGTGAATCTCTGGATTTTTCACATAAAGGTGAGATTGAGGTTATACGCTGGAAATGGGCCGTCAGTCTGTAAGTATCCCGGCAAAACGGCCCATTCACTTTTAGAGATCTTCCGACATACTGATTATGTCCCCTGAGGAGATCGCTATGCGTAAGATCCGATTCACTGAACACCAGATTATCGCCGTTCTGAAGTCCGTCGAAGCCGGACGAACCGTCAAAGATGTCTGCCGTGAGGCCGCGATATCTGAAGCCAGCTATTACAACTGGAAGGCCAAGTATGGCGGGATGGAAGCGGCCGATATTAAAAAGATCAAAGATCTGGAAGACGAGAACCGGCGGCTCAAACAGATGTTTGCCGATCTCAGTCTGGAATGCCGGGCGTTGAAAGATGTTATCGAAAAAAAGCTTTAAAACCAGCGATAAAGCGTGAACTCGTCCGCTATCTGACGGCGCATTTTGCCATGAGTTTACGCCAGGCCTGCAGGACGTTATCGCTGAGCAGGACGGTATATTTTTATCAGCCTGATACCCGGCGTGATGAACCGGTGATCCAGGCGCTGACTGAACTGGCAGAACGCTATCCGCGCTACGGTTTTAAGAAGCTTTTTCAGGTGCTTCGCAGGCACGGTAATGCCTGGAACCATAAACGCGTTCACCGGATTTACTGCCTGCTGAAACTGAATTTTCGTCGTAAGGGTAAACAACGTCTGCCGGTGCGCAACCCGACCCCGCTGGCAACACCGCAAGCGTTAAACCAGAGCTGGTCGATTGATTTTATGCACGATGCACTCGTCTGCGGCAGACGCTTTCGAACCTTCAACGTGGTGGATGATTTTAACCGTGAGGTGCTGGCGATAGAAATCGACCTGAATATTCCAGCTCAGCGTGTCGTCCGGGTACTGGACAGGATAGTAGCAAACCGCGGATATCCTCTGAAGATGCGGATGGATAACGGGCCAGAACTGGTCTCACTGGCACTGGCGCAGTGGGCGGAAGAACACGGGGTGATGCTGGACTTTATCAAACCGGGTAAGCCGACCCAGAATGCCTTTATCGAACGGTTTAACCGGACGTACCGGACAGAAATACTGGATTTTTACCTGTTCAGAACCCTGAATGAAGCACGGGAAATTACAGAGCGCTGGCTGGCTGAATATAACAGTGAGCGACCTCATGAATCCCTGAATAACCTGACGCCGGAAGAATACAGATTGATGGCCGAAAACACGGAAATCTCAAAAAGTGCGTGGAACTAAAGCTGGGATACTTACAAGTCAGCCTGCCAACATGCACTCAGGAAGCGGCGGGGGGCCGGAAAGTCGACCGTCGGCGATCTGTACTTCGATCACCGCCTCGATAAAGCCAGCCCCAATCTTCTTCAATACTGTCTGACTGGCAAGCACATACCGGAAGTCGTGCTGACCGTTCGCAAAGCCGGCGGCTCTCCGCTGGAGTATCTGCGTGTGACCTTAGAGGAGGTGATCATTACCCGGGTTGAGTCTTTCGGTTATGACACCATGCGCAGTCCGCGAGAAAAGGTCGGGTTATCATTCTCACGGGTGAAAATGGATTATGTTTTGCAAAATGCAGAGGGCGGAATGGCAGGCACGGTTTCCATGGGGTATGACATTAAAGCCAACGCCATTATTTGATTTTTGTAACCTAAGGAAGGGACTTATGCTTTATATCGACGAGGGTGGTTATATTGATGCAGAACGCATCATCCTGAAAATATTCAATAATATTGAGCGTGGAAAGATGGATGCGGTTAATGGCATCGTTGTGCATCAGACCAATGCGCCGACAGCCAGCAGTACCTTTCACAGTTATCAAACGAAAGGCGCCACCGGCGCTCACTTCCTGATTGACAGAGATGGCAGCATCTATCAGACCGCTTCGTTATTCCAGATCACCTGGCATGTGGGAAAATTACAATCCCGCTGTTTTCTGACCAAAAAATGCGAACCGACGGATTTTCAAAAAGTGGCTGAACTGGAAAAGTCATGGAGAAATTCTGACAAAGTGCATCAGATTGAAAAAGTGAAAAACTACCCTGATCGATTCCCGAGCAATGTGGATAGTATTGGGATCGAGATTGTTGGAGAAGCAAAGAAAGTCGATGGAAATCCACATCCTGTTTATGAGCCAGTCAATGATAAACAAAATAATTCTCTAAAATGGTTAATAAATGAATTAACAATCACTCTAAACGTACCGATGAATGAAATACATCGTCACCCGGATATTGGAAGAAAAAACGAAACAGAGGCCAGTACAGCAAAATGGTAAAATTTAAAAAAGTATGTATAGCCACTTTATCCTTACTATTGATATTTTCAGTCAGTGCCCAGGCAAGAGTAGTCAGTGAGCTTGTGGTTAAAGAAATTGGATTACATACTGAAGGTCGTAAGGATAAAACTGAAGAAGTAGCCTGCAAAGTATTCAGGCCAACCAAAGAACAGTTAATTCGTTATTTTAATCTCGCCAAAGAGTCAAAGGAAAGCGGGAATATTCTTCATGAGTACTACTCTCCTTGTCTGTCTACCGGGTTGATCACATTCGAGGATGGTGATTCTGGGAGTTGGATTCTGCAATCCAGTGGTTTTGGCTATGTGACGTTCAGTAATAATGAAACAACCTATTTTTTCCATAATCAAGACAACCAATGGACCGATCCTTACGCCTGCACCTATGGCTTAGGTGATGATCCAATATGTTAAATAAACCAATGATAAAGGGTCGTTCGGAAAAGATGATCGACCCCTACGAGAAATCGCAATCGCGTTGGGTTTTTAAAACCGACAGCGAGTACGATTTTGCGGGGAGGGGGCCAGCTTGAGGTAAGCCGGGCGTCACGCGCCAGGACGGCGCGTGTCGAGGCCCGCATGGATGCGTCTTTTGCCGATCCGGCGTGCTCAAACTGGCCCCGGACCTGACGCCGGATGAGCAGCCACTCCTGTTTGTGATGCAGACCTGGCCCGTGGTACACACCATCCGCCCGGGCCGATCGGAAAAGATGATCGGCCTCTACATCATTCCTGAACTCTCCAGGATGTGATCCCCGCAGCAAAAATAGATACTCAGGTTTATATAAAATGAAACATCGTTTCATTTTGTTGAGTTTACCCCACTTTGCCGTTAAGCTGCCTGTATCAGTTTTGGTATCGGGCACTGTCCGCACACTTTAGGGTCACGGCAAGCGCCTGAACATGTTTGGTCAAACTCAAGGAAATAACATGATTCTGGATAATTTCTCCCTGTCGGGAAAAGTGGCGGTGGTGACCGGATGCGATACCGGTTTAGGCCAGGGCATGGCGCTCGGCCTGGCGGAAGCGGGCTGCGATATTGTCGGCATCAATATTGTCGAACCCACAGAGACCATTGAACGCATCGCGGCAACCGGGCGTCGTTTCCTCAGCCTGACCGCCGACCTCAGTGACACCAAAGTGATCCCGGGATTGCTGGAGCGCGCAGTCGCCGAGATGGGCCACTTGGATATTCTGGTGAATAACGCCGGGATTATCCGCCGTGAAGACGCCATCGACTTCAGTGAAAAGAACTGGGATGACGTGATGAACCTGAACATCAAATCCGTGTTCTTTATGTCGCAGGCGGTGGCAAAACAGTTTATCGCGCAGGGAACAGGCGGGAAAATTATTAACATTGCGTCGATGCTCTCTTATCAGGGGGGTATCCGTGTGCCTTCTTATACTGCCTCGAAAAGCGCCGTGATGGGCGTCACCCGTCTGCTGGCGAACGAATGGGCGAAGCACCAGATCAACGTCAACGCGATTGCACCCGGCTATATGGCCACCAACAACACTCAGCAGCTGCGCGCCGATGAAGCCCGTAGCGAAGAGATCCTCGGCCGCATCCCGGCCGGGCGCTGGGGCCTGCCAGCCGACCTGATGGGGCCGGTGGTGTTCCTCGCATCTACAGCATCTGACTATATTAATGGCTACACCATCGCCGTCGACGGCGGCTGGCTGGCGCGTTAATTCCCCCCTAATTCACTGATGTGCAGCGGGCGATCCCGCTGCACCCAAGAGGACGTTAAAATGAAAATTGCACTGATGATGGAAAACAGCCAGGCGGCTAAAAACGCGATTATCCTGAAAGAGCTGAACGCGGTCGCCGGGGAGAAAGAGTACCCGGTGTATAACGTTGGCATGTCAGACGAGCAGGATCACCACCTGACCTATATTCACCTGGGGATCATGGCCAGCATTCTGCTGAACTCGAAGGCGGTGGACTTTGTGGTGGCGGGCTGTGGCACCGGCCAGGGCGCGCTGATGTCGCTGAACCTGCATCCGGGCGTGATCTGCGGTTACTGCATTGACCCGGCAGACGCCTTCCTGTTTGCCCAGATCAACAACGGCAATGCGCTGTCGCTGCCGTTTGCCAAAGGATTTGGCTGGGGTGCCGAGCTGAACGTGCGCTTTATCTTCGAAAAAGCCTTTAGCGGTGCGAAAGGTCAGGGCTATCCGGCCGATCGTAAAGAGCCTCAGGTACGCAATGCCGGCATCTTAAATCAGGTGAAAGCCGCCATCGTTAAAGAGAACTACCTGGATACACTGCGCGCTATCGATAAAGAGCTGGTAAAAACGGCGGTCTCCGGCGAGCGCTTCCAGAAATGCTTCTTCGAGAACAGCCAGAACAAAGAGATCGAAAACTTTGTGCGTGAAATTCTCGCATAACGCGCTCTCTTTCTTCAGGCAAAAAAACCGGTGCTGAATCAGCACCGGTTTTTTATTGGGCGCGATAACTTATAAAAAGTCCTGCCGCTGCGGGGTGAAGGTATCTAACAGCACGCCTTTTTCCAGGCAGATGCAGCCGTGAACAATGTCCGGCTTTTTATACAGCGTGTCGCCCGCGCCCACGTCGTGAGTTTCGTCGCCGATGGTAAAGCGGAAGCGACCGGAGAGCACATAGGTGAGCTGTTCATGCACATGGTGATGCATCGGGCCAATGGCGCCGGTCTCAAAGCTGACCTCCACCGCCATCATGCTGCCGCCATGGGCCAGAACGCGACGGCTTACGCCATCGCCCAGGTCCTGTAAGGGTCTGTCTTGCTTGTAGATAAACACGGTTTAATCCTTCCTTAATGAGTGGCGCAGGGCATCCGGGATCTCCGCCAGATAGAGCGCAGGCAGCCCTTCATGGTCGGTCGTGAACAACACATGGCGATCGTCCGGAGAAAAAGAGGGGTGCGGATGGGTCACCTGGCGGTCACCGTCCAGCACCTGCCAGGAACTGTTATGTGCAGCCAGCGGCGCATACTGACGCGTCTGCGCATCGAAAATATACAGCCACGGATCGTTTTCAATGGTGTGGCTGGCGGTATCCTTCACATCTACCGGTGTACCGGAGCCATCGCCAACCAGCAGCGTGCCGTTATCATTGCTCATCAGGTGCGAACAGGCGGGCATGGTCATCAGGCTGATGTCTTCACCCGTTTGCGGGTCGAAGCGGCGAATATGGCGGTCGTGCTGGCCCTTCAGATAGGAAACATAGATCAGCGCGGAACCGTCCGGCACCCAGAACTCATGAGTGCAGCTTTCCCCTGGCGCGTGTTCTTTCACTTTACGCACGTTGCTGCCGTCTTCATTCACCAGCCACATACGCGCATCCACCAGATCGTGCGGGCCTTCATGGCAGAACGCCACGGTGCTGTCGTCAAACGGACGATAGATCGGGTGCCCCAGCCACTCATTTTTCTCGTGGATGACGTGAGACTGGCCGCTGAGCAAGTCGATGCGCAGCAGGCGGCAGTGCGGGTTACTGTGGTAGAACGACTGGAAAATGGTCCAGTCGGAGAGCGGCGTCCAGTCCTTGCGGTCGATCTCAATCCCCACCAGGCTGGTGCACTCGCTGTTGGCGACCCAGGTGCCGTAACCGACCCAGGCATCCGGCACCTGATAGACGGTTTCCTCACTGAAGTCAGCCAGCGTAACGCGTTGCAGCAGGCGCTCATTTTTTACGTAGTAAAGGTGCTGGTCATCCGGCGAGAGGAAACCGCCGAAGGTGTTATCACCTGCGCCCTCCGTCAGCTGTATCGCCTTCTGCGACTTCAGGTCGAGCAGATAATAGTTGCGATGACCGTCGAACTCTCCGGCAAACAGCAGCTTGCTGCCGTCGCGGGTAAAGCACTTCTGATAGAAGTAGTTACGGTGGCACAGCACATCAGGTGGCGTTAAGCGCGTCACCCGGGCGCCGGTCTGCGCATCCTGAACGGTGTGGAAGTTGAATTGGATCTGAGAACCTTTTGCCATGATTCACTCCATCGGTGGCCATGAGTGTCGCCCTGTGTTGAGCGTCTTCATTTAATTGAAATGCTGTTTCATAAATATGAAAACACATTACCACCGTGGAGAAGGCTACGGGGTCAGTCGCTGCCAGAAATGCAAAGCCGATCACAAAACAGCCGCTTTTTGTTCAGAAAAGCGGGA
Source organism: Erwinia rhapontici (assembly GCF_020683125.1). Lineage (NCBI taxonomy): Bacteria > Pseudomonadati > Pseudomonadota > Gammaproteobacteria > Enterobacterales > Erwiniaceae > Erwinia > Erwinia rhapontici. Next base: position 104,226 of record NZ_CP085627.1, read on the forward strand.
TAGATGGCGCAGGTAGTGGGACGTTTTTTTCTTTTCTCACCGGGATGCTTCGGACAAATTGTTATATTTAAGTGTCTGTATTGTAGTAAAAATAACAGCTATTTCATCATTTTTACGCGGCATCACGGTGGGCCAGGTGAGGCTGGCTGAGTCGTTTTATTGATAAGAATGTTACATGTCTCGCAAATCTGTCTGAGAAATCACCGCCCGCTGTTTTAAGTGTGAGTTAATTCACATCTATTCAGTGGGGAGATCTATATAAAACACCGTATCTATAAAAATAAAACAACGGTTCATTTTTATAAAATCTCTCTGGGCGGGGCTCACATGAACGTAGAAAAACCAATTCTCTTCAGACATCAGCTGGCATACGGCGGTGGTAATTTACTCGGTAGCGGGGCGCTGGCGATTGCCGGTATCTGGCTGCTTTACTTCTATACCACTTTTTGCGGGCTGACGCTGTTACAGGCGTCGGCGATCTTCTCTGTTGCCAGCATCATCGATGCGATCAGTAATCCGCTGATGGGCTATCTTTCGGATAACTTCGGCAAAACCCGCCTCGGCAAACGCTTTGGCCGCCGTCGCTTCTTTATCTTACTCGGCATCCCGCTGATGATGGTCTACCCGCTGCTGTGGGTGGAAGGCTTCGGGTTCTGGTACTACCTCTCAACCTACGTGCTGTTTGAGCTGATCTACACATCGGTGATGGTGCCTTATGAAACCCTCGCCACTGAGATGACCACCGATTTCTCGGCGCGCTCGAAGCTGACCGGCTACAAGGCGATTTTCGGTAAGGTGGCCAATTTCCTCGCGGCATTTATCCCTGGCCAGTTCATTCTCATTTACGGTAAAGAATCTGCCGAGCCGTTCTTCTTCACGGCGCTGACCTACGGCGTGATTTTATGCGTGGCGATGATCATGCTGTATATCTCCTCCTGGGAACGCCCGGTAGAAGAGACGACGCCGGTCGATGAGAAGAAAATGACGCTGGCGAAAACCATGCTGACGCTGGTGCGCGATATGAAGTCGACCTTCCATCTGCGCGTGTTTCGCAAGCATCTGGGTATGTACCTGTGCGGGTTCGGCGCCGAGTGGCTGTTCGCCTCGGTCTTCACCTACTTCATCATCTTCGTGTTGCAGTACGACCCGGCGATGGTGGCGGGCCTGAGCAGCCTTAACTCCCTGTTACAGCTGTTCTCCACCGCGATCTTTATCGGCATCTGCGTCAAGCACGGTTTCAGCAAACCCTACATTCTGGCGCTGGGCATCGTGGTGTTCTCCGTGGTGTGTTACAGCCTGCTGCACTTCCTGCATTTGCCGCAGCAGTACGCCACCGCCGCCATGCTGGGCATCACCGTGGTATTCGGCATTGGTACGGGTGGCGTCTACTACATTCCCTGGACGGTTTATACCTTCCTGGCGGATATCGATGAAGCCTTTACCGGCCGTCGCCGTGAAGGGATCTACGCCGGTGCCATGACCTTCTCCGGCAAGCTGATGCGTTCGGTGATTGTCTTCGCGATGGGCGCCATCCTCAGCTTCTACGGCTTCCAGTCTAAATCTCAAACGCAGCCGGAAAGTGCTATTACGGCAATTGCGCTGGTGTTCTGTGTGGGCGTGATTGCGCTGGCGCTGATGGCGATGGTCTTCAGCCATCAGATGAAGCTGAACCGCAAAACGCACCTGGTGGTGCTGGGCGAAGTCGCCAGAATAAAGTCGGGTGGGCTGATTGGGCATGTTCAGCCGGACGTGCGCTTAGTGATGGAAGAGCTGATCGGTTACCCGTATGAAGAGTGCTGGGGCAACAGCAAAGTGTGCCGCAAAATCTTCGATACCCCTGCCGTTGAACTGGTTGAGGAGCCTGCACCGAAACCGCTGGTGAACCGCACACAGCATCCGTAATACCCCGATTTAACACGCGATTTATCCACCTACCGACTGGCCGGAAAACCCGGCCAGCGGCGCCCTGCGCCTAAAGGATGAGAATGATTATGTGGGAACGTCAACTCTGTATTATCACGTTGTCCCTCGGGCTGAGCGCGCCCGTTGCGGCGGCGCTGCCGGAGCCTGGCACGCTGGTCTGGCACAGCATCACCTTCGGTCAGTCGACCGACGTTAATTTTGCCACCAACGTACTGGCAGACAAAATCGGCCGCAATGAAACTCTGCTGGCCGGGGGTAAGGCGGTGCCGGCAGAAGGCAGCCTGCTCACCACGCCCTTCACGCTGGAAAGCCGTGGCGGCAAGGTGGGCAACAGCCACGATGGTCTGACGTATTTCTATACGCGCTTACCGGCGGACGCCAATTTCCTGCTGGAAGCCGATATCACGCTGAATCAGTTCGGCCCGGAAAACGGGGCAAAACCGGCCGGGCAGGAAGGCGCGGGATTGCTGGTCCGCGATATTTTAGGCCCTGCCCGCGCGCCCGTTGTTCAGCCGGGCATCGAAGAGTTACCGGCCGCCTCGAATATGGTGATGAATACAGTGATGGCGATCGGTGACAAGCCGCCTGCGGTGGCGCTGGTGGCCCGTCAGGGCGTGCTGCAGCCCTGGGGCAATACCGGCATCGGCATTGTGCGTGAGCCCTATCAATCTCTGACCACGCCACAGCATTTTTCACTGCGTCTGAGCCGCACCGACAGCGGATTTGAGGTGGCGTATGCCCCCCAGGGCAGCAGCGCATGGAGCAGCAAAGCGGTCGCGGGTGCAGACCGTATCACCCAACTGGATAAAACGCAGTATTACGTCGGCTTCTTTGCGTCACGTAATGCCAGCATCACGGTGAATCACGCCACGCTGACGCTCAGTGAGGCACATACGCAGCCCGGTGCGCCGTATGTCGCGCCTGTGCTGCCATCGCGTATTGAAGTGATGTCATCCCCTCGCCTCACCCGGCGTGACGGCGTGTTCCAGCTGCGCACCAACGGCAACGGTCTGATCACTATAGAACGTGGTGACACCGTGCTGCTGCGCCAGAAAAGAGTGCGTGGCGGCGACGTGGTGGCGCTACCGGTGAAGGCCACATCGATGCCGCGCGATCTCAAGGTCACCTTTACACCGGATAACGGCCAGCGTCTGACGCAAACGTACCCGCTAAGCCTGGCGCAGGTCAGTCATCCGGATACGTTATACGCTTCCGCGGAGGGGGCTGCGGATAACGATGGCTCACGTGAACATCCGCTGGATGTGGCCAGTGCCGTCAATCTGCTGGCGCCGGGCGGCACGCTGTGGCTGGCAGAGAGCGAGTATCCGGCCACGGTGATCCCTGCCACGGCCAGCGGCACCGGGCAGCACCGTAAAATGCTGCGGCCGCTGGGCGACAACGTGGTGTTTAACGGTCTGACGCTCAATGCCAGCTACTGGCATATTCAGGGCATTACCGTCACGAAGAAAAGTTTCCATATTGCCGGCAGTCACAACCATATCGACCGCGTTCGTGCTCATCATGCCGATGATACCGGCATCTGGGTCGCCTCACCGGATGGCATCGGCCGCGCGCTGTGGGCCAGCCATAATCTGATCAGCAACGCTGAGTCCTGGGGTAATCAGGACCCGGGGCGGAAAAACGCTGACGGTTTTGCGGTGAAAATGCGTGTCGGTGAGGGCAACCACCTGGTGAACTGCTATTCCCACGACAATATTGATGACGGTTTTGACCTGTTCAACAAAATTGAAGACGGCCCGAACGGCAGCGTCACCATCGAAAACAGTCTGTCGGTAAATAACGGCAGCAACGGCTTCAAACTGGGAGGCGAAGGGCTGCCCGTGGCACATGTGGCGCGCAACAACATGGCACTGAACAACGGCATGGATGGCTTCAGCGATAACTTCAATCCTGGCGCGCTGATGATTGCAGGCAACCGGGCGCTGGATAACCAGCGGTTTAACTTCCTGTTCCGTCCGTCGCCTTACACCACGCCAGAGAAACAGGGCACGTTTAGCGGCAATATTTCTCTGCGTACCGTGCCGGGGAAATATGACGATGTGGTCAGCGGTAATACCGATGACACGAATGTTTTTTATCACGTGAAAACGAGTGAATTAATCAAAAGTACGATCCAAAAATAACATCAAACTCTCTGGGATACCAAAATGAAAAATAACAGACTGCTGCTCTGCGGTCTGCTGCTGGCCAGCGCCAGTAGTCAGGCCGTCACTCTCGACGTTCGCCATGAGTGGCTGGACGACAGTAAACAACACAAAGATCGGTTCATGGTGTCACACCGGTTTGATAATGGCTTTGGTTTTTCACTGGAAGCCAAATGGAAATCGGGGGGCGATAATAAGAATAAAGCCTTTACCGATCTGGTGGATAGCGGTACAGAAAGTACCGTCAGTTATCAGTACAAAGTCACGCCCGCCTGGTTCCTGCAGCCGGGGTTCACCCTGGAATCCAGTTCGGATAACAGTATTTATAAGCCATTTTTAACCACCGGATACCAGTTTGAAAACGGTATTTATTTTAACGTGCGCTACCGTTATGAATATACGCGCTCGACGAAAGAAAATACGGATGATAAGAAAACGAACCGGGGTGAACTCTGGCTGGGTTATCGTCTGGCGGACTGGCGCTTTGAATATAACTATATTTATAAGCACAGTGATCAGGTGTTATACGACAACGACAAATGGGATTATGAGCAGGATCTGAAGGTGGCGTATAACATCAATAAGCAGTGGACGCCGTATGTGCAGGTGGGTGATGTTTCTGTCAGGAAAACCGCCGATGACAGGCAGACCCGCTTGCGCATCGGGGTTCAGTATAACTTTTAAAGCTCACGGCTGATGCGTTGCGCCCGCCGGGGCCCCGGTGGGCGCAACGTCTGATTTTCAGGTCTTTCACCGTCCCTGAAAAAATAACATGCAAATTCGCTTTTTTTCGCCTCAAAATAGTATTTTTACTCATTGTCGCTATGACCTTGAACTGATAAGTTGCCACCGCGTTTGGGAACGCGAAAAACTCAGAAATCAAATGAATAACATGTTGAAAAATATAAAGGATTATATTTATGAAGGTTCTTTTTGTCGGAAGCGGTCTATCGGCCCAGCAGGCGCGTAGTGATAAATATCACGACCATATCAAAGTGTGCCTCAATAATGCCTGGCGTATCTATGAGGGAGGCGAGTTTGATTACTGGATACATCCTAATGATTTTCCGAAGGAGAATTTCCCTTCTTGCGTGAATTATCAACATGAGATTATGCATGAAGAATACTCTGCGGTTATTCATAAAGGTGCCCGTCGTTTGGGTATTCAGGCGGATACAGGCTTTGATATTGAAATAAATATTGGCTACACCTCTTTTTTCCAGGGTCTGTACTGGATAATGCTGGGTTTATCGCCAGAAAGAATTGGTTTGCTTGGGTTTGACCACGACTATAACAAAAATAAAACGGATAAATGGGTCGCGGACGACAAACCTAATATTCAGAATTTTTTTAATAATAAAAAAGAAAAAACCATAAAAGAGTGGGCGGATAATTATTTTCAGGGGTTTGAAAAAGACTTTTTCTATGGCCATGGTACGCCTGATCCAATGCGATATGGCCCGGAATATATCGAGAGAAAAATGGTCCTGGCGCAGGAGAATGCAAAAACCCTTGGGATCTCGATCGTCAACTATTCTGAGCGCGAATCGCCCTATAAAATATTTGAGCGTCATATTATTTAATATTCTTCTTTTCGTCATGCCGATTCTTGCTGCCGTCCGCCCGTTGCCGCAAGAATCGGATAAGTACTAATCTTTTGTCAGTATCCGGCTGATTTCATTTCCATATCCCCTTACAGTCACGACGCCATCCAGCAGTTCCACCACCGCGTAAGGGACGTCTTCCGCGCCGTCGAGCATCCCTTTCATAATAATAAAATCGGTATTGTCGCGCCGCACATAGCCACCGCGATGGTCATGCCCGGTAAAGCAGGCACGTACCTGATAGCGGCACAGCAAATCAGCCAGTTCACCGCCATTCCACAGGATATGACCCGTATGCGGGGCCAGCGGATAGTGACCAAACACCACCACGGTTTCTCCCAACTGCTGGGCCTGTTGCAGCTGCGTTTCAATCCATGCCAGTTGAGCACTGCTCACCGCGCCGTTCCACAGCTCGGCCTGCGGTTGCTGACGGGCCACCAGGTCGGCCAGTATCGCTTTCGCCTGCTGACGGTCATCACCGTTGCCCTGATTGCAATACAGGCTGATGTCATTACCGTCGAACACGATAAAGCGGTAGCCCGCAAGGCGGAACTGATAATAGCTTTTCGGTAAGCCCGCTGGCGGCGTATGCGCCGATGTCAGGCGGTCAGAAATCACCTGCGCATCATGGTTGCCAATCACAATCGCATGCGGATGATGCAGTGTTTCATACAGCGGCAGTAGCGCCTGATAGCTTGACCAGTGGCGATCCACCAGGTCACCCAGCGTGACGACAAAATCGAGCGGCTTGCGGTTAAAGGTGGCAATCGCCTTAGGCAGCTTGTGCAGTGCATGGCGATAATAGAGATTTTTCGACACATCTGCCTCCACATCAGCGTACTGCGGGTCGGCAATCAGGCCAAAGCGCAGCGTGCCGTCGGCGGGATGAGTGGAGCGCATCACCGGTGGCTGATACAGCATGGCCGCAGCGCCCAGCGCCTGACGTTGCAGAGAAGAAAGCGGGTGCGGTGTGGTTTCAAAAGACATATATCGCTCCGTTAGCGGATGCCGGCACGCATAAACGACTGAACAAACTGACGCTGGAAAATCAGGAACAGCACCAGCAACGGCAATGACGTCATCAGCGTTGCGGCCCCGACCAGCGCCCACTGTACCCCTTGTTCCGGGGCGGAAAACAGCTGCAAACCGACGGTAATGGGCCGCACGTTGACCGAGTCGGTGATCACCAGCGGCCAGAGGAAATCGTTCCAGTGGAAGCTGATCGACACCAGCGCAAACGCGATATACACCGGTTTGGCCAGCGGCACATAAATACGGCGCAGAATGGTCCAGCGGCTGGCACCTTCAACGATCGCCGCTTCTTCCAGCACCAGAGGAATACTTTTAAACGTCTGACGCAGCAGGAAAATAGCAAAGGCCGAAGCAAGATAGGGCAGTGCAATGCCCCACAGTGTGTCGCGCAGCCCCAGCGCGCCCACGGTTTTGTAATTGTTGAGGATCAGCACGTCGGGGCTGATCATCAGCTGTAGCAGGATCAGGGCAAACAGCAGACCGGAGAACTTGAGGCGAAAACGGACCAGCGCATAGGCAGCCATTGTCGCCAGCACCAGCTGGCAGATCACAATCATCAGCACCAGCAGCGTAGTGTTGAGGAAATAGCGGGCGAACGGTGCGGCGTGCCAGGCATCGATAAAGTTCTGCAATGTCAGCGGGGAGAACAGCACAAAGGTGCCCTGATCCGATGCAGGATGAATGGCAACCCAAACGGCCACCAGAATCGGTAGAAACCACAGCAGGGCGGCCAGCCAGATCGCCAGATTCAGGCACAGACGGCCCAGCGAAAACGACCGTGCGGGAAGCGTCATGGTCAGGCTCATTGGTAATGCGCTCGCTTATCCAGCAGGTGGAATTTGATTAAAGCAATCGCGCCGAGGATCACCAGCAACACCACGGTCATGGCGGAAGCGGCCGGTAAATCCCAGAAGCTGAAAGCGGTACGGTAGATGTAATAGAGCAGCAGACTGCTGCTGTTATTCGGTCCACCGTTGGTCATGGCGATCACCTGGTCGACGATGCGGAACGCGTTCATCGAGGCATTGATCAAAATAAACAGCGTGGTGGGCATCAGTAATGGCCACTGCACGCGGCGGAAGAAATAGCGGCGTGAGGCGCCTTCAATGTCTGCCGCCTCACTCAGCCGCGGGTCTATCTGCTGCAATGCCGCCAGATAGAAAATCATAAAGAACCCGGCCTCACGCCAGACGGAAACGGCCATCAGGCTCCAGAGCGCACTGTCGGGGTCCCCCAGCCAGTTGACGGGCGGCAGCGAAAACAGCGCCAGTAGCTGGTTGAGCAGGCCGAGCTGGGGCGTGTAGAAAAACAGCCACAGGTTGGCGATGGCAATCATCGGCAGCAGTGAAGGAATAAAAAAAGCGGCGCGAGTCAGCGCGCTGCCGCGCAGGCGGCGATTCACCGCCAGCGCCATCAGCAGGGCCAGCCCCACCGCCAGCGGGATCGTGACCGCGGCATACAACAGGTTATTACGCAGCGACAGCATAAAAATGTCGTCATCCAGCAGTGCGGCGTAATTATCCAGCCCGACGAACCGGGCCGGATGCCCGTTGCGCGCCGCAGAGAACAGGCTCTCCCACATCGTGGCCACCGCCGGATAATGGGTAAACGTCAGCAGAAACCCCAGTGCCGGTAACAGCAGCAGGTAGCCATAAATCTGCATTGACAGACCCCGATTGCGGGCAGCCGGTGCCAGAGTGTGAAGAGAGCGCATAGGTGTCCGTTACTGGTAAGGTTTCAGCAAGCGGTCAGCCTGCTTCTGAGCCGACTCCAGCGCCTGCTCAGGGGTTTTCTCCTGAGTGACGGCGGCTTCAACCGCATGGTTCAGGGCATCCTGAATCTGCACGCTGTTGTAGGTCGAGAGTTCCGGTTGTGAATATTTCAGCTGCTCACGCGCGACCAGCGCCTGTGGCACCTGTTTGACGTAATCCTGCATCACCGTGGTGTCCCATGCGGCAGGTGAGGTTGCCACGTAGCCGGTGGCGATACTCCAGCGAGCGGCCTGCTCAGGTGCTGATACCCAGCGAATAAATGTCATCGCGGCTTTTTGCTGCTCAGGAGTGGCATTTTTGAACACGTAGAGGTTACCGCCGCCGGTCGGGCTGCCGCGCTGGGTTTTCTCCGGCAGCATGGCGACGCCGAACGGGAATTTGGCGTTGTCACGCACGGTGGTCAGGTTACCGGTGGTGGTCACCATCATGGCGGTTTTGCCGCTGATAAAGTCCTGAGGTGTGGTGCTCCAGGCAATTGCGCCTTTCGGCGACACGCCCTCTTTCTGCCCAAGGTTGGTCAGCCACTGCAAGGTTTCGACGTTGGCCGGGGTATTAAAGGCCACGGCTGTGCCTTTGCCGTTATCCAGGCGGCTGCCGTTGGTGGCCGCCAGACCCTGGAAGTTCCAGTAGCCGTTCGGCGTGGACGGGATCTCAATGCCCCACTGGCTGACGCCTTTGTCGTCTTTCACCACCAGTTTTTTACCGAAGTCGACCACCTGCTGCCAGTTAGCGGGTGGGGTTTCGCCGTCCAGACCGGCTTTCTCAAACGCCTGTTTGTTCCAGTACATCACTACGGTGGAACGCTGGAACGGGATGCCCCACACCTTGCCTTCGATATGGCGCAGGAATGCCGGGTAGAATCCTTCAATCCACTTTTTGCCATCGGCATCATTCGCCAGGTCGCTGGCCGCGGTAATCGCACCGGCGTCGATCAACGAATAGGCTTCGATATCCCCAATCACGGCCAGCTGTGGCGCATTGCCGCCGCGAAACGCTGTCAGGGCTTTGGTCACTGTCGTGGCATAGTCACCGGTATAAACAGGCTGAATGCTGACATCCGGGTGCAGTTTTTCAAAGTCAGCGACCAGCGTATCGACGGTGTGGCTGATTTTGCCCCCCACGGCAATCGGGTAATACATCTGAAGTTTTACAGGGTCGGCCGCGAAAGCAGACGAGGCAGCACAAAGTAACAGGACAGACGTCAGGCGTGAGAAACGGAGAACTGGAGACATGGTTTTCCCTTGAGCGATAAAAGAGTGGTTAAACAGCATATTTTTGTTCTGACGGTAAAACGTTCTGTTCCGCGCCGTAACAGCGTTTGCCGCTGGCGCTGACAAAGAAATAGTGTTTGCTCGCAGACCATTGCAGCCCGACCTGGCTGTGCTCGCTAAAGCGCCTCATGCCGGCCACTTTGACGGTAATTGGCTCCTGACAGGCGGCGATTTGGCAGACCAGCAACGTGTCTGCGCCCATGTATTCGTAGCTGAGCACACGGGCAGTCAGAGCGGCGTGTTCGGCTGAGGTCAGTTGAATATCCTCGGCGCGCAATCCGAGGCTCAATCCGGCTTCAACGCCGTACTGCACCACCGGGATCGGCATCTCGCCCAGGTAGTGATGGTTGCCTTCACGGCGCAGCGGGATGATGTTCATCGGCGGGGCTCCGATAAATTGCGCAGCAAATACCGTGGCCGGGTTGTTGTAGAGGTTATCCGGGGTGTCGTGCTGTTCGATGTTGCCGTCATTCAGCAGAATAATTTTATCGGCCATGCTCATTGCTTCGGTCTGATCGTGGGTCACGTAAAGCATCGTCAGGCCGAGCTTTTTCTGAATGGCGCGGATCTCGCGGCGCATGCTCTGGCGCAGTTTGGCATCGAGGTTGGAAAGCGGCTCATCCATCAGGCACAGTTTATTGTTGGCGATCACGGCACGGCCCAGCGCCACGCGCTGCTGCTGCCCGCCGGAAAGCTGGGACGGCAGACGGTCGAGCAGCGGTTCCAGCTCCATCAGGCGGCTGACATCGGCCAGACGTGAGGGAAAATGACGCTTATCTTCACCCCGGGCGCGCAGCCCGAACAGCAGATTTTCCCGCACATTCAGATGCGGGAACAGCGCGTAAGACTGGAACACCATCGACAGTTTGCGCTGTGAAGGCGGCAATGCTGTCACATCGGACTGCTGGAAATAGATCGCGCCACTGTCGGCCGATTCCAGCCCGGCAATGGTGCGTAGCATGGTCGATTTGCCACAGCCGGAAGGCCCGAGCAGCGCGATAAAATCACCCTCTGCCACCTCAAAACTGATGTCGTTCAGCGCGGTTTTGGTGCCCCAGGCTTTGTGAATATGGTGAAGAGAGAGATAACTCATGCCAGCTGTGCGTCTTTGCAATAAGAAGTGGGCCTAAGCTAGCGGGACTGAATGAACTTTTTATTAACGCAGGATGACGCTTAGAAGACGGGGATCGCTGACGCCGGGCAGGGGGACGCCGCAGTAGCGTCCCGTCAGCAGGACACTGACGGGACGACAGGTTCAGACGCGGCGTTTTTCCTGACATAAGTAGCCGAAAGTCGCAAACAGGCAAAGTGAATACCCCAACAGTTCGCTGCCTTCTTCCGCCATGTTTTTCACCGTGCGGTTATAGCCATCCAGCATCAGATGTTCCCAGAGTTCGTGCATACCGAACAGGCGTGAGAAGACCAGGATCGTGAGCATCCCGGCAGACAACAGACCCCATGCCGGTTGGCTCACAAAGGCGGCAAGACCCGGGATGATGCTACGTGGGTTACGCAGCGCGACTGCCACGCAGGCCAGGGTCACCGCAAGGGCAAACCAGAGCCAACAGCCGTGTCTGATCGTATCAAACAAAAAATCCAGCTCACGAATGAGCATGCAACTGAAGAACCCGGCAACCAGAATCATCACCGGCCGCTGCGCCGGAGAACGCCAGGCGCGATGAAAAAACAGGCAGGCAATGACTGCCAGCATGATTTCCTGCGCCATTTCAGTCAATGAGGTTTCATGGACGGCATTATTCATCCAGACGACGTCAGCAAAGAGCAACCCCATCATCATGCCAAGAAACAAAGCAGCGCCTAAAAATGTGAATATCTTATTTTTTATAATCGATAAATCAGTCGACATGTTACCCCCCGGTCAATATTGGGGGGCAATGATAGGGATGTTCCATAACAGAACTGGTCATTTTATGCGGTTGTCTTATATAGAGCACATAATGACATGTAATTTGCATTTTTTTAATTCAACTAATTGTTATGGATGGTATTTTTTCTCCTGCTGTTCAAACCAGCTGGCGGGAACGTTATGGGGAGGTTGACCAAGCTGCGCAATCCCCTGTTCGATAACCTGATCGGCCATCTGGTGCAGGGTGGCATGCCCTGCGGTCAGCAGACGGATTTGCACCCGTTTTTCAATCAGATAGACGCGGGCAAAATGCGGATCAAAATGAATAATTGAGCGGGTATTATCGATAATATCCGCCAGCTTGATGGTCTGCGCGTCAGCCGAGGCCTGTTGAGTATGGCGAAAATGGGCCAGCTTACGTGCGGTGCGGTTTTGTCCGGCAACGGCACCCTGGTTGGTCAGCATTTCAACCAGCGATGTCACCCGCTCGCCGAAATGGGTGCGGATATCCTCCAGCGTACTGCTGGTGTCTTCAACGGTATCGTGCAGCCAGGCCGCAGCCAGTATCTCTTCATCGTCACTGACGCTACGCACCAGTTCGACCACTGCAGCGGGATGCACGATATAAGGCTCATCGGTGTATTTTCGGCGTTGATCTGCTGCGGCATGGGCTTTGCTGGCGTAGCGCTGCGCCCGTTCTTCCAGAGTTTGCATCGTTTTTCTCCCTGCCTGTAAAGTCGCTTGCAATTGTATAGTGCGCTATCTATATTATTTTTCATGACTACAGATAAAGATGACAAAAAAGCGGCGGATGCGCCACTGTTGCTCGACCGGCAGCTGTGCTTCGCGATCTACTCCGCTAACCTGGCGCTGCATAAGATCTACCGGCAGCTGCTGGCCCCGCTGGATATCACCTATCCCCAGTATCTGGTGATGATGGTGCTGTGGGAGCGGGATGACGTCACGGTGTCGGAGATCGGTGAGCGGCTGTTCCTTGACTCTGCAACCCTGACACCGCTGCTGAAACGTCTGGAAACTGCCGGGCTGCTGCACCGTCTGCGTTCGCGTAAAGATGAACGTCAGGTGGTGGTGACGTTGACGGATAAAGGACATGAACTACGCCAGCAGGCGCGGGCTATCCCTGAATCAGTGATCGGTGCTACGTCCTGTGAGATGGAAAAATTACAGTCGCTAAAAGGCGAACTGGAAATTCTGCGCAATAATCTGAACGGCTAATCTGCCCTTGTTCTTTGAGTCAAAAAGCTTTATTAATATAAATAGTGTGCGATTTAATCGCGTGAAAAATAAAAAAGGAAACACACCATGTCGTTAGAAAAAGTTGTATACCGTGCAAAAGCAAAAGCCACCGGTGGCCGTGAAGGCCGCGCTACTTCTTCCGATGGCGTGCTGGATATCCAGCTGGGCCTGCCGAAAGAGATGGGCGGCGCAGGTGGCAATGTCACTAACCCTGAGCAGCTGTTCGCGGCGGGTTACTCTGCCTGCTTCCTCGGAGCGATGAAGTTTGTGGCGGGGCGTGACAAGTTCGCTATACCAAAAGAGGCGTTTGTTGAAGGGGAAGTAGGTATTGGTCCATTGCCGACGGGCTTTGGCATTGAAGCGACCCTCAACATTCATCTGCCGGGCATGGACAGTGCTGAGGCGAAAAAGCTGGTCGATGCCGCCCATATCGTCTGCCCTTACTCCAATGCCACCCAGGGCAATATTGACGTGACGTTGAATATTATCAACTAAGCCGTCTGACCGGGGCTGTCGCCCCGGTTATCGTCATTCCTGCTGTATCTGATCCCACACTCTTGCATACCGTTCGCGGCACGATTCCGCACCTTCCTCTCAATGATACGTAAAATGCCGAAATTACATATCCTCACAGACTAACCCTGCTGAGTGTGTTTAACTACGCCCCCTGCGAAGGATTGTTACCCCTCATTTATCATCAGATTCCTCTGGTTATGGACGGCCTTAAGGTTTATCGGTATTGCGTCCGAACTCTGACGCCGTACCAGGGTCTGATTAGCGTTCAGATCGTGTTAGCAATTGTTTAGGTTACGCCAGGATTAAGGTCGAATGAATTCTATTAAATTGTTTACCCAGCAAAAGTTGTCGCTGTTGCTGGCTGTCTACATCGGGTTGTTTTTAAATCTTCCGGTATTTTATCGTCGATTTGATCCCTTCCTCGCTAAGTTTGAAATGATGCAATGGCTTTCAGCACTGGCAGAAGGGATGGCGGCGATCCTGCTGACCTTCTTCCTGTTACGTCTGCTATCGCTGGGTGGAAAAATGTTCTGGCGCGTTACCGCCAGCCTGCTGGTGCTGATCTCTGTCTCAGCCAGCTACTACATGGCTTTCTTTAATGTCGTTATTGGCTACGGCATTGTCGCTTCCGTGATGACCACCGATACCGACCTGTCTAAAGAAGTGGTGGGTTATCACTTTGTCCTGTGGATGGTACTGGTCAGTCTGATCCCGCTGGCGTTGATATGGTGGAGCAGCCTGCGCATGACGCTGCTGGAGCAGCTTAAAACGCCCGGCCAGCGCATCAAGCCATTACTGACGCTGCTGCTGGCGCTGCTGCTGACCTGGGGCCCTATTCGCTATTTCGATAAGGTGCAGAGTGCCAATGAGAAGCTGACCAACGTTGACCTGCCGAGCTATGGCGGGGTGGTGGCGCACTCTTACCTGCCGTCCAACTGGCTCACAGCGGTCGGGCTGTTTGCCTACACCAGCTATGACGAAAAAATGGACAGCGATGATCTGTTCGATCCGGCAAAAAACTTTACCTATAAGGCGCCTGAAGGGCTGGATGATACCTATGTCGTGTTCGTGATTGGTGAAACCACCCGCTGGGATCATATGGGGCTGCTGGGCTATGAGCGTGACAACACGCCAAAGCTGTCAAAAGAGAAGAACCTGGTGGCGTTCCGCGGTGAGTCCTGTGATACCTCCACGAAACTCTCCCTGCGCTGCATGTTTGTGCGTGAAGGGGGAACGATGGATAACCCGGGACGCACGCTGAAAGAGCAAAATGTCTTTTCGGTGTTGAAATCGCTGGGCTTCAGTTCGGATCTGTACGCCATGCAGAGTGAGGTGTGGTTCTACAACAACACCAATGCTGACAGCTATGCCTTCCGCGAACAGATTGGCTCAGAGAAGCGTAACCAGGGGAAATCCGTGGACGATATGCTGCTGATCCCGGAGCTGAAATCGTCGATTGACGACCACCCGAAAGGTAAGCACCTGGTGATCCTGCATACTAAAGGCTCTCACTATCTTTACTCTCAGCGCTATCCGCGTGAATTCGCTCGCTACCAGCCTGAGTGCATGGGCGTGGATGATACCTGCAGTAAAGCGATGCTGATTAACGCTTACGATAACTCCATTCTGTATGTTGATACGATGCTGGACAGCGTGTTTGACCAGCTGCGTGATAAGAAAGCGATTGTGTTTTACGCCGCCGATCATGGTGAGTCCATCAGCGAAAACATGCACCTGCACGGTACGCCACGCAATATGGCGCCGCCGGAGCAGTTCCGTGTGCCGATGATTGTCTGGGCGTCGGATAAATACCTGGCAGACCCGGCCAATAAGAGCGCGTTTGAGCGCCTGCAGGCTGAGCAGAAAGCGGGCAAGACGCACCGCCACGTGGAGCTGTTTGACACCATCATGGGATGCCTCGGCTATACTTCTCCCAATGGTGGAATAAATCCGGCCAACAACTGGTGTGCTAAACCATAAACAAACGTAGGGGTCAGGCATGCCTGACCCTGACCTGGGCGAGGCATGCCTCGCCCTACGTTTGCCATCATCCAACCGAATAATCTGCTGCCGCTCAACCTCTGAACAGCCCCCCTTTTTTGCAAATCAATTCCCATAAAACCGCATAAATCCTTATCCCGCCTGTATTGCCACTTAATTCGCAACGCGTTTTTCTTATGACTGAATGTGACTTGTTGCCTGTTTCTTATCTTAGCGTTGCAGCATTTTTATCTATAATTTAGCCATATAGCCCATTTTATCGGGTGAAAGTTGGTTGTTTGTGGATTATTTTGTGGGTTTTTTTTCGGCGCGATGTTCTGGAGCCCTGTCACTAACCCAGGGTTTAATGTGGCAGTCATCACACTTAATAACGGTTTATGCTGAAAATGTTATTAAATTGTTTTTTTTATATTTGCTTGCTGTTTCTCACACTCTGAGTAAATACCCTACGCTTGTATTGACGTTCCCTGAAACAATTGACAAATTGAAGCCTCAGTACAAAAGGTAAGGGGATTTTTCTGATAGTTTCTGCATCGTCAGAACGTCTCCACATCCCGTCAGATTGACTGATGCCGCAAGGCACCACGCACAGGCCACTCAAAAAAATTATCGGCCGGCGTAACTACTCCTCTTTCTGCCAAAAACAGTAAGTCGGGTATGCACACAACAACATCACATCACTATTGGAGCATAAGCATGAGTATTTCCCTGGCTAAATCCGGGATGCTGAAAGTCGGTCTCAGCGCGATCGCGTTGTTAATGGCTACAGGTGTTCAGGCGAAGACCCTGGTGTATTGTTCTGAAGGTTCGCCTGAAGGTTTTAACCCGCAGTTATTCACCTCTGGCACCACCTATGACGCCAGCTCGCGTCAGATCTATAACCGTTTGGTGGAATTCACCATTGGTACCACCGAATTACATCCTGCGCTGGCAGAAAAATGGGATGTGAGTGCTGACGGTAAAACCTACACCTTCCACCTGCGTAAAGGCGTGAAGTGGCAGACCACCAAAGACTTTAAACCGACGCGCGACTTTAATGCCGATGACGTGGTATTCACCTTTGAACGTCAGCTGGATAAAAATAACAAGTATCACGGCGTGTCTGGCGGCAGCTACGAATACTTCGAAGGCATGGACATGCCGAACCTGATCAGCAAAATCGTGAAAGTGGATGACTCTACTGTACGTTTCGAGCTGACCCGTCCTGAGTCGCCGTTCCTGGCCGACCTGGGCATGGATTTCGCCTCCATTCTGTCGGCTGAATACGCTGACAATATGATGAAAGCCGGTACGCCGGAAAAACTGGACCTTAACCCGGTCGGTACGGGCCCGTTCCAGTTACAGCAGTACCAGAAAGATTCGCGCATTCTGTACAAAGCCAACCCGGAATACTGGGGTACTAAACCGAAAATTGATCGCCTGGTGTTCTCCATCACTCCAGACGCTTCCGTACGTTACGCCAAAATGCAGAAAGGCGAATGTCAGGTGATGCCGTACCCGAACCCGGCTGATATTGCACGCATGAAGCAGGATAAAAACATCAACCTGCTGGAGCAGCCAGGTCTGAACGTCGGTTATCTGTCGTTTAACGTTGAGAAAAAGCCACTGGATAACCTGAAAGTTCGTCAGGCGCTGACCATGGCAGTGAACAAGAAAGCGATCATCGAAGCGGTCTACCAGGGGGCGGGCCAGGAAGCGAAAAACCTGATCCCACCGACCATGTGGGGCTACAACGATGCCGTTCAGGACTATCCGTACGATCCGGTCAAAGCTAAAGCCTTGCTGAAAGATGCCGGTATGGCAGACGGCTTCGCTATCGATCTGTGGGCGATGCCAGTACAGCGTCCGTACAACCCGAACGCACGTCGTATGGCTGAAATGATTCAGAGCGACTGGGCGAAAATTGGTGTGAAAGCCAAGATTGTCACCTACGAGTGGGGCGAGTATCTGAAGCGTGCTAAAGCCGGTGAACACCAGACCGTCATGATGGGCTGGACCGGCGACAATGGGGACCCGGATAACTTCTTCGCCACCCTGTTCAGCTGTGCAGCCGCGAAAGATGGCTCGAACTATTCACGCTGGTGCTACAAGCCGTTTGAAGATCAGATCCAGCCAGCACGTGCCACCGACGACCACAACAAACGTATCGAGCTGTACAAACAGGCTCAGGTTGTGATGCATGACCAGGCACCAGCGCTGATTGTCGCGCACTCTACGGTCTACGAGCCAGTGAGTAAGAAAGTGTCAGGCTATGTTGTTGATCCGTTAGGCGGGCATTACTTCGCTCAGGTTGATATCCAGGAATAGTGTTCAGGGACGGGACTGACCCGTCCCACATCATTATTTGTAGGGGTCAGGCATGCCTGACCCTTCTTGCCAGGAAGCAAAAAGGTCGTCAAGGCGCGGTTCGCTGCGTCGCGGGTGGATGTCCCCTGAGGATTTTCGCGCGCAAGATGTGAGCAATAATAATCCTGTTGGTTACGGCTGGCAGGAACTAATAGAGAATGCGGAATATGCTGCAGTTCATACTCCGACGCTTGGGGCTTGTCATCCCAACGTTTATCGGTATCACCCTGTTAACCTTCGCGTTTGTTCATATGATCCCCGGTGACCCGGTGATGATCATGGTGGGCGAGCGCGGTATCTCCCCTGAACGTCATGCACAGCTGATGGCCCAGCTCGGTCTGGATCAGCCACTCTGGCAGCAATATCTCTCCTATATCAAAGGCGTGATGCATGGTGACCTCGGCATCTCACTGAAAAGCCGTGTCCCGGTGTGGGAAGAGTTCGTCCCGCGCTTTAAGGCCACGCTTGAGCTGGGTATCTGCGCGATGCTGTTTGCCGTTGCCGTCGGTATCCCGGTGGGCGTGCTGGCTGCGGTTAAACGCGGTTCCATTTTTGACCACACGGCGGTGGGCATCTCCCTGACCGGTTACTCCATGCCGATCTTCTGGTGGGGCATGATGCTGATCATGCTGGTCTCGGTGCAGCTCAATCTGACCCCGGTGTCCGGGCGCATTGGCGATACGGTGTTTCTTGATGACACCATGCCGCTCACCGGCTTTATGCTGATTGATACCCTGATCTGGGGCGAACCCGGTGATTTCAAAGATGCTGTGATGCATATGATCCTGCCCGCCATTGTGCTGGGGACCATTCCGCTGGCCGTGATTGTGCGTATGACGCGCTCGGCGATGCTGGAAGTGCTCGGCGAAGACTATATCCGTACTGCACGTGCCAAAGGGCTGACGCCGATGCGGGTGATTGTGGTGCATGCGTTACGTAACGCCATGCTGCCGGTGGTCACGGTGATTGGTCTTCAGGTCGGTACGCTGCTTGCGGGTGCCATCCTGACGGAAACCATCTTCTCCTGGCCAGGCCTGGGGCGCTGGTTAATCGACGCACTTCAGCGCCGCGACTATCCGGTGGTTCAGGGTGGGGTGCTGATGGTGGCCACGCTGATTATCTTCGTCAACCTGCTGGTCGACGTGCTTTACGGTGTGGTTAACCCACGCATCCGTCACAAGAAATAAGGGGCCAACATGTCTGTTGTGGATCCAGGCAGCGTCAACGCTGCACCCAAGCCGATGACCCCGTTACAGGAATTCTGGCACTACTTTAAGCGTAATAAAGGTGCAGTGATTGGCCTGGTTTACGTGGTACTGATGATTATTATCGCGGTGTTTGCCAACGTGCTGGCGCCCCACGCGCCTGCTGAGCAGTTCCGCGATGCGTTACTGCGTCCGCCAGCCTGGCAAGAAGGGGGCAGCTGGCAGTATGTTTTCGGCACGGATGATGTTGGCCGTGACGTTCTGTCGCGCCTGATGTACGGCGCCCGTCTCTCGCTGCTGGTTGGCTGTCTGGTGGTGGTATTGTCCCTGATCTTCGGCGTCATTTTCGGCCTGATTGCTGGCTACGTTGGCGGTTCCGTGGATGCGGCGATTATGCGTCTGGTGGATATTATGCTAGCGCTGCCAAGCCTGCTGCTGGCGCTGGTGCTGGTGGCGATCTTTGGTCCATCGATTGTTAACGCCTCGATAGCGCTGACCTTCGTTGCTCTGCCGCACTATATCCGTCTGACCCGTGCGGCGGTGCTGGTGGAGGTGACGCGCGACTATGTGACCGCCTCCCGCGTGGCCGGGGCCGGAGCTGTACGTCAGATGTTCGTCAATATTTTACCAAACTGCCTGGCACCGCTGATCGTGCAGGCGTCTCTCGGTTTTTCCAACGCGATCCTCGATATGGCCGCGCTGGGTTTCCTGGGTATGGGTGCGCAGCCACCAACACCGGAGTGGGGCACCATGCTCTCCGACGTGTTGCAGTTTGCGCAAAGTGCCTGGTGGGTGGTCACCTTCCCGGGTGTTGCCATTCTGCTGACGGTACTGGCATTCAACCTGATGGGCGATGGTTTACGCGACGCTCTTGACCCGAAACTCAAACAGTAGGCAGCGAGATGGCACTTTTAACTGTAGATAAGCTTTCGGTGCATTTCGGTGACGAAAAAGCACCTTTCCGCGCCGTCGACCGCATCAGCTACCAGGTTGAGCAGGGGCAGGTAGTGGGTATTGTCGGTGAGTCCGGCTCCGGTAAGTCCGTCAGTTCGCTGGCGATCATGGGGCTGATTGATTACCCCGGCAAAGTCATGGCAGACAACCTGGTGTTTAACCAGCGCGACCTGAAACGCATTTCGGAAAAAGAGCGCCGTCAGCTGGTGGGCTCCGACGTTGCGATGATTTTCCAGGACCCGATGACCAGCCTCAATCCGTGCTACACCGTGGGTTTCCAGATTATGGAAGCCATCAAGGTGCATCAGGGCGGCAACAAACGTACCCGACGTCAGCGTGCTATCGACCTGCTCAACCAGGTTGGTATTCCTGACCCGTCGTCGCGCCTTGATGTGTATCCGCATCAGCTTTCGGGGGGGATGAGCCAGCGCGTGATGATCGCCATGGCGATTGCCTGCCGACCTAAGCTGCTGATTGCTGATGAGCCGACCACGGCGCTCGACGTGACCATTCAGGCGCAGATCATTGAGCTGCTGCTTGACCTGCAACGCCAGGAGAATATGGCGCTGATCCTGATTACACACGATCTGGCGCTGGTGGCGGAAGCCGCGCAGCACATTATCGTGATGTACGCAGGTCAGGTGGTGGAAACCGGCAAGGCGGTAGATATCTTTAAAGCCCCGCGCCATCCTTATACCCAGGCCTTGCTGCGTGCGCTGCCTGAGTTCGCGGCGGATAAAGCGCGCCTCGCCTCGTTACCGGGGGTGGTACCCGGCAAGTATGATCGCCCGAATGGCTGCCTGCTGAACCCGCGTTGCCCGTATGCCAAAGATCGCTGCCGCAGCGAGGAACCGCCACTGCGTGATATTGCCGGGCGTCAGTCCAAATGTCATTTCCCACTGGATGATGCCGGGAGGCCCACTTATGAAGCCTGAACACGATAAATCGACGCTGCTGATGCAGGCGATCGATCTGAAAAAGCACTATCCGGTTAAAAAAGGCTTGTTTGGTCAGGAGCGTCTGGTCAAAGCGCTGGATGGTGTCTCGTTCGATCTGGAACGGGGCAAAACGCTGGCCGTGGTGGGGGAGTCCGGTTGCGGAAAATCAACGCTCGGCCGTCTGCTGACCATGATTGAAACGCCAACGGAAGGTCAGCTGTTCTATCAGGGGCAGGATCTGCTGAAGCATGACCCGCAGGCGCAAAAGCTTCGTCGCCAGAAAATCCAGATCGTTTTCCAGAACCCGTACGGTTCTCTGAACCCGCGTAAGAAGGTCAGTCAGATCCTCGAAGAACCGTTATTGATTAATACGGACTTTACGCGCGCCGAGCGCCGGGAGAAAACCCTGGAGATGATGGCGAAGGTTGGCCTGAAAACCGAACATTATGATCGCTACCCACATATGTTCTCAGGCGGCCAGCGTCAGCGTATTGCTATCGCACGCGGGTTGATGCTGGACCCGGACGTGCTGATTGCCGATGAACCGGTATCAGCGCTCGACGTGTCGGTGCGTGCGCAGGTGCTGAACCTGATGATGGACCTGCAGCAGGACCTCGGCCTCTCTTACGTGTTTATCTCCCACGACCTGTCGGTGGTGGAACATATCGCGGATGAGGTGATGGTGATGTATCTGGGCCGCTGTGTGGAGAAGGGGAGTAAAGAAGAGATCTTCGCCAATCCGCGCCATCCTTACACTCAGGCGCTGCTGTCAGCGACGCCACGTCTCAACCCGGATGAGCGGCGTGAGCGTATTAAACTGACCGGTGAGCTGCCAAGCCCGCTGAATCCGCCGCCGGGATGTGCGTTTAACGCACGCTGCCGCCGCCAGTTTGGCACTTGCGTGCAGCTGCAACCGCAGTTGAAAACCTTCGGCGCACAACAGGTAGCCTGCTTTGCCGTGGAGCAGGACGAAAACAGTCAGGCCTGACCTATCTGGCTACCCTGAAAATGGCTCTTCTCCGGAAGGGCCATTTTGCATTTCCCGCCCGCTATCGACCGGGCGCCGCCGCCCCAACCAGTCTTTTCCCTTCTTATTTTTCAGATGCCTCTACTCATAAGCCGGATGAAATGCTTAAGAGAAATACGAGATTCATGAAGTACTGCTATGCTGTATGAAAAGCAGGCTAATGTATCGATTCTAAGTCCAGGTGCTCAGAAATGAGCAGAACACGCGCAACAGACGTATCTTTTCAGTAGGTTAGGTAGCCTGTACGCGAAAAGAGAAAAAACGATGTACTGGAAAGAATATTACAGAGGTAAATGAACCGCTATGAAAGAGTAAGAGTTAGCAGGGTATTTCATTTTCGCGAAATAGCTCACATCAAAATGTCATAAATAGACGATTAAGACAAATAATCACCCGGCTGATATATCACTTATGTAATTATATTTTTTTATTAAATTTCAGGTTATTAGCTCATTAAAAGTGTTTCTTCTATGATATGAGAATAGTCTGAACTATTTAAAAATGTATGTTATATTGCCGCGAAATCATCCACCTTGCGCGATCAGACATATGAACAGTTATGATGACCTGCAGCGTTTTAAGGAAAAAACGCAAACAAACCACATTGAATTCAAAGATATGTCTGAGCAAACGCTGAACTCGACAACCACCAATTGGGCCATCATCAAACAGTTGCTGAATGAGGGCGCAGGGTCGGTGCTGGATAACAGTCAGCGTATTGATCGGGCTGTTCCTCAACCGGTTGATTTTGCTGCTTTTACATCGTCATCGGTGGAAAACGCGCCGGCTATATCATCGCTGCCGGTTCAGTCCTTTGTGCCTGCCACGCCGGGCGCTTCAGATCGTGTTGGCGCCTCGCTGCTCGACAGTATTTCGGCCTCGTTGCAGCCTGCCGCTGCGCCTGCTGAAGCGGTTGAACCCACGACGGTTAAGGCACCGGCAGCCGAGCCTGCTCCGCTGCGCGCCATGCCGGTTGCACAGCAAACGGCGGTATCCGGTAGCTCACTATTAGCGCAGTTGGCCGTCAGTACCGCGCCTGCACCACAGCCAGCCGCTGTCGTTCCGGCACAGCCAGTGTTCCAGGCCGGCACTGCTCACGTACCGCAGGCTGTTGACGCTCAATCCGTTATGCCGGCACATTCGCCTGCTGTCGAAGCACCGGCGAATGTGAGCTACAAACAGTTGTTTAGCACGGCAGCCGCGCCGGGCTCCGCTGCACTTCCGAAAGATATGTTGTTACATCCCTTGCTGGAGAAAATTGCCTCATGCCGTTAGTTTGTGTTTGCTCCCCTAAAGGCGGTGTGGGTAAAACCACCATGGCAGCCAACCTTGCTCACGCCCTCGCTCGTGGCGGCAGTAAGGTGCTGGCGATCGATTTTGACGTGCAAAATGCGCTGCGCCTGCACTTTGGTGTTCCGCTGGCCGATAGCCGTGGTTTTGTGGCGAAGTCCGCCGAATCTTCTGACTGGAGTCAGTCCATTCTTACCACGGGTGGCAATATTTTTGTTCTGCCTTATGGCGAGGCGACAGAAGAGCAACGTGTTGAATTCGAAGAGAATTTAACCAAGGATTCTAACTTTCTTGCGCGTGGTCTGCATACGGTCCTGAACTATCCCGGGCTGGTGATCATCGCTGATTTCCCTCCGGGTCCGGGTCCGGCCCTTAAAGCTATGGCCGCACTGGCCGATATGCATTTAGTGGTTATGCTGGCAGACACGGCCTCACTGTCTCTGTTACCACAAATTGAAAATGAGAAAATGATTGGTGGCCCACTCAACCACCGTGATGGTCATTATTTCGTTCTTAATCAAAGCGATAGCCGCCGCAATATCAGCCGGGATGTTACCGCTTTCATGCAGCAACGCCTCGGCGACAAGCTGATGGGCGTCGTCAACCGCGATGAAAGCGTGGCGGAAGCCAATGCTTCCCAGCAGTCTATTTTTGATTTTAGCCCGGTCTCTGCCGCGGCATTTGACATTGAGCTGATCGGTAAACGCCTTGCCGCGTTGCTTGACATCAAAGTCGGTGACGGTGAAATGCACGCCCCGCTAAAGTCCCGCTAACCGCCGGAATATTGCCAGGCAGGGATGCCTGAAGACGCGCGGTCCGATTATTTGGGGCTGCCACGAACTATAACAATCCGTATTCAGGATGACTTATGAATAAAGTCATGTTTTATCTGCTGCTGCTGATATTCTCCCCCTTAGCCGCAGTGATCATCATCACGCCGATGGATAGTCAGAAACAATATATTTTCGGCTTAATCTCTATCGCGATCCTGTTCTTATTAGGGATCAGTAAGAGCAAAAAAATCTCGCTGGTGATGGTGATTCTCTCCGCAATGATGTCTACGCGTTATATTTACTGGCGCGCAACGGAAACGCTGCATTTTAATTCTGAAGTAGAAGCTATTCTCGGTATCGGGTTATTTATTGCCGAACTTTATGTCTGGCTGATATTAATCCTCGGTTATCTGCAAACCTCATGGCCGCTTAAACGTACTATTGAGTCAATGCCGGACGATGTCAGCCTGTGGCCAACCGTGGATGTTTACGTCCCCAGCTATAACGAAAGCCTGGATGTGGTGCGTGATACCGTGCTGGCCGCCCAGTGCATCGACTACCCGCGCGATAAGATTAAAATTTATCTGCTTGATGACGGTAAGCGCAGCGAGTTTGCCCGCTTTGCCGCCGATGTGGGCGTGGGTTACATCACCCGTGATGATAACCGCCATGCGAAAGCCGGTAACCTCAACCACGCGATGAAAATCACCAAAGGTGAACTGATCTGCGTGTTTGACTGTGACCACGTCGCGACCCGTACTTTCCTCCAGGCGACCGTGGGTGCCTTCCTGAAAGATGAAAAGCTGGCGCTGCTGCAAACGCCTCACTACTTCTATTCACCAGACCCGTTTGAACGCAACCTCAAAGCCGCGCGTGACATTCCTAACGAAGGCGCATTGTTCTACGGCCCGGTACAGCAGGGTAACGATAACTGGAACGCGACTTTCTTTTGCGGTTCCTGTGCGGTGATCCGCCGTTCAGCGCTGGAAGAGATTGGCGGCTTTGCGGTTGAAACCGTCACCGAAGATGCGCATACCGCGCTGAAAATGCAGCGTCTGGGCTGGGGCTCTGCCTTCCTGGCAATCCCGCTGGCGGCCGGTCTTGCGACCGAACGTCTGGGCCTGCATATTGTTCAGCGTACCCGCTGGGCGCGGGGCATGACGCAGATTTTCCGCGTCGATAACCCACTGCTGGGCCGGGGTCTGAAATGGCAGCAGCGTCTGTGCTATCTCAACGCCATGCTGCACTTCCAGTTTGGTCTGCCGCGCGTCATCTTCCTGACGGCACCGCTGGCCTACCTGCTGTTTAACCTGAACATTATTCACTCATCAGCCAGCCTGATCTTTGCTTATGTGCTGCCGCATCTGGTGATGTCGCTGTATGTTAACTCCCGAATGAATGGTCGCTTCCGTGCCACCTTCTGGGGGGAGATATACGAAACGGTGATGGCATTCCATCTGGTGATCCCGACCTTCCTGACCATGATTTCACCGAAGCACGGTAAGTTTAACGTGACGGATAAAGGCGGCCTGCTGGATGTCGGTTTCTTCGACTTTAACATCGTTCGTCCACATGTGATCTGCGCCCTGCTGCTGCTAGTGGGTGTGGTCAGCGGTATCATCCGCGCTACCGCCCATGATTACTTTGGCGTTGACCCTTACGTGATTGCGCTAAACGTCGGCTGGGCTTTCTTCAGCCTGATTATTCTGATGGCCGCCATCGCCGTTGCGCGTGAGACCAAGCAGGTGCGTAAAACCATCCGTATTGATGTCAGTCTGCCGGTCGTAGTGCATTACGCCAGCGGCATCTCTTCGCGGGCCACCACCATCAACCTG
Source organism: Erwinia rhapontici (assembly GCF_020683125.1). NCBI lineage: Bacteria > Pseudomonadati > Pseudomonadota > Gammaproteobacteria > Enterobacterales > Erwiniaceae > Erwinia > Erwinia rhapontici. The sequence goes on from NZ_CP085627.1 coordinate 130,002, forward strand.
TCGATGGGGGGGGCGCAGATTCAGGCCCCGGACCAGCGTCATGAAAACGATGAGATTGAAGCGATTGATGTCATCCTGCAATCCGGTGTGATCTCCATCCCTGCGCAGTTTATCGGTGCTGAAGATGACGTCATCCGTCTGCAATTCCACGAAATGCCGCTGTCGCGCCGCCGTGAACTGGTGCGTGTGGTGCTGTCGCGTGCCGATGCATGGATTCAGCCGGAAGGACGTAAAGATAATCCGCTGCGTTCGTTGTTAACCATTATTCGTACGGTATTTGAACTGTTCTGGCTAACGTGGAAAGACCGTCGTGCCAAGAAAAAACGTCTGGCACAAGCGGAAGAGGATAGTGTGGCATGAAGCATTTATTACTGCGCGCACTGTGCCTGAGTACAGCGCTTACCCTGGGCAGTGTTCAGGCCGATCCGACCAGCGTGACCCAGGACAGCAGCGCGCTGTCTGATATTCCGCCGCCGGCCGATGTCGGTGCGGCGGCGGAACCTGTTGCACCGTCTGCTGAGTTACAAGAAAACGATCAGCCTGCCGCTGCTGCGGAAGGCGACTTACCTGCGGGCGAAGAAGCCGCACTGCCGCCGGGGACTAATGAGGGGCTGCCTGCGGGCCTGCCACCGTTACCGGCCCCGGTGATGGACGATGCGGCGCCAGCAGAAACGGTGATGCTCAACCAGCCGCTGACCAGTACGGTCAGCGTGGCGCAGATGGGCCAGACGCAGGGTATTACACTGACCGGCGGACAGTTGCAGTCAGGCATCGTCTTTACACTGCCGACGGATGAAGTCATCACCAATGCGCGTCTGAACCTGTCGCTGAAAGTGTCACAGGCACTGGCAGCGCGTAACACCTCGCTGCAACTGATGCTGAACGGTCAGCCACTGGGCACCTTGCCACTGAGTGCGTCCGACCGTGCCAGCGAAGATTATCAGCTGGATATTCCCGCTGCGATGGTGGTATCGAGCAATAACCTGAGCTTCAAAGTTAACGATGCAGACCAGTTAATCTGTGAGCGCGATAGCGATCAGCTGTATCAGGTGACAATCCTGCCGAAAACCACGCTGTCGCTGGAAGGCCAGCAGTTGAACATCGGCACCAGCCTGCGTAATTTCCCACGTCCGTTTATTGATCCCCTGCGGATGAGTCCGTCCAGCGTTGCCATGATCTTCGGCGAAAATGTGACGCCAGGTGAAGTCAGTGCAGCGGCGATCCTGTCATCCTGGATGGGGATTCAGGCAGACTATCGCGGCATCAACTTCCCGGTGATTCGTGGACAACTGCCCGAGAAAAACGGCGTGGTGTTTGGTCACCCCGGCGAGAAAATTGGCAGCCTGACGTTACCGGACAGCGAAGGTCCGTCACTGCAAATCGTGAATAACCCGGATAACCCGGTCTATAAACTGCTGCTGATTATCGGGAAAACCGACGACCAGCTGCGTCAGGCGACCTGGCGACTGATCCAACCCCTCAGCGTGGATGAGTCTACGCTGGCCGTGTCTCCGCAGAGTATGCCGCTTCGTCAGCCTTACGATGCGCCACGCTGGATTAATACCGACCGCCCGGTTCGCCTGAGCGAGTTGCTGCGTAAAGATCAGAACCTGACCACCACCGGCCTCTGGCACGATGCGCTGCGCGTTAACTTCCGCGCCGCGCCAGATCTGTTCCTGTGGGACGGTGACAGCATTCCGGTGCAGCTGAACTATCGCTTCCCGTCAGAAAGCTGGATTGATGAAGATCGTTCCCTGCTCAACGTCACGCTAAACGGCACCTTCCTGCGTAACCTGACGGTGAACAAAGTGGGCCTGCTGGAGAACATCTGGCATCGCCTTGGCGGCGATGCACGTCAGGAGAAATACAGTCTGAGACTGGACCCGTACCTGATTTACGGCGACAACCAGATGCAGCTCTATTTCAACATCAAACCCAAGGCCAGCGCCCCCTGTAGCGTGCTGACCAATAACAACATTAAGAGCCGGATTGAGGATGATTCGTTTATCGATCTGAGTCATACCCGTCACTTTACGCTGTTGCCGAACCTCTCTTACTTCGTGGGTGCCTCTTTCCCGTTCTCGCGTCTGGCTGACTATTCGCAGACGGTGCTGCTGCTGCCCTCAAACCCAACCGATGCTGAAATCAGCACGCTGCTGGATATGGCAGGGCGTTCGGGTAATGCAACGGGTGCGGCGCTGAGTCAGAACAGCGTGATGTTTGGTATTCCGACGACCGGCACACTGCGCGGTCGTCTGGAAAACAGCGATATTCTCTCGGTATCCACGCTGTCGCAGGCCAGCTTTAACCGCGAGATGCTGGAGAGTTCACCGTATGAGCTGAATAACCATACGCTGGGCGTTAAAGTCCCGAATATACTGGATAACCTGCGTGGCTGGCTGACGGGTGACTGGTATCGCCAGACGCTGGATGCTGACCGTTACTTCTCGTCAAATGAAGACTGGCGTGGCTTTATCAGCTATCGCTCACCGTGGAACAGCAGCCGCCTCGTGGTCATGACGGTGGCAACGGATGATAACCAACTGGCCCGTTTGCATACCGACATGACTTCATCGCGGATTAACGCCGGTATTCGTGGCGATACGGCGATCATTACGGATGAAAACGGTATTCGCAGCTTCCGCGTTGGCGCGCAGTTCCCGAGCGGGCAGATGCCGTGGTACATGATGGTCGTGTGGTATGCCAACCAGCATGCGGTATTGCTGTCGTTGCTGGCGCTGTTCTGTTCAACGGTGGTGGGCCTGAGTGTCTATGTCTTGCTGAAACGCCATGCACGGCGCCGTCTGCAACCGAATAATAATTCCAATAGCTCTGGCGAGACAAAAGAATGATGAAAACCAAACTCACTCCCTTAACCGCCAGAATTCGTCATTGCTGGATGATTGGCAGCGGGCTTGCGCTGTCGGTGATGGCATCCCCATTGTTTGCCGCAGAGAGTAACCCGGCGATTCAGGCGCTGTTTGACCAGGCGAACTACTGGCATCAGAAAGCCCATGATGAGCTGGCGCGTGATGCGTTAAACAAAGTGCTGATGGTGGACGGCAACAACACCCAGGCGCTGTATCTGATGGCGCTCTGGTCCCAGCAGAGCGGTGACGGGGCAGCGGCGGCTAAATGGCGTGCACGCCTGAGTCAGGTGTCTCCGCAGGATTCGCGTCTGTCTGAGCTGGATAACGCACGCCAGTTGCAAACGATTCCGGCGGCGCAGCTGTCGCTGGCACGTCAGCAGGCGCGCAGCGGCAACACCGCCGCCGCATTACAGACCTGGCGTAATACCTTTAAAGGCACCGAGCCTCCTGCCAGTGTGGCGGCGGAGTATTACCTGACAATGGCCGGTGACCGCGCCATGCTGCCGCAGGCGGTAGACAACCTGCGCCAGTTTGCAGCACAGCATCCACAGGATACGGGCGCGAAGCTGGCACTCGGTAAAGCGCTAACCTATCAGGAAGCGACCCGCCGTGAAGGTCTGCAAACGCTGGAAGGGCTGGCAGGCGGCAATGCCGATGCTGACCGCTCTCTGCGTCAGGCCCTGCTCTGGCTGGGTCCGCAAGCCGGGGATGCCCCGCTGTACCAAAATTACCAGCAACGTCATCCGCAGGATAAGACGGTGATGGACTACTTCCGTAAAAACGTGGGCGGCGCAGCGAAAGGCCAGGGCTTTAACGCACTGAACAGCGGCGACGTCACGGGTGCGCAAACCGCGTTCGACCAGGTCCTGCAAACCAACCCGGAAGATGCGGATGCGCTGGCCGGCCTCGGCTATGTGGCGCAGCGCAGCGGTAATTACGCCAAAGCGGCTGATTACCTGGATCGTGCCGCGAAGCTGGGTGGTACTAACAGCGAGCAGCGCCAGCAGCAGGCAACAGATGCCCGTTTCTACGGTCAGCTAGCCAGTGCGCAGCAGGCGATGAAATCCGGCGACAGCGCCCAGGCGCTGAGCCTGAGTGAACCGTTAACGCAGGCGGCGGGCGAGAAAGGCGTAGCGGCGAAGCTGTTCCGCGCTGACGTGCTGCGCCGTAATAATCAACTGGATCAGGCCGCACAGAGCTATCGTGATGTGCTGGCGAGTGATGCAGATAACCGCCCGGCGAAAGAAGGGCTGTTCTATGTGCTGCGTCAGCAGGGCAATACCGCCGAAGCCAACACGCTGCTGGCCTCGCTGCCTTCCAGCGTGCGCGAAGCGGTGACCCCACGTCCGGTGGCGACCAGCGAGCCGGTACGTCGTGAAGCGAAACAGGCGCTGGCTGCGGGTAATCCACAGCGCGCCATCAGCATCCTGCAACAGGGCATGCAGCGCTTCCCGGCTGACGGCTGGTTGCGCCTCGATCTGGCGCGTATTTATCAGCAGCAGGGCAATACCGCCGCCGCATCGGGTGTGATGCAGCCTGCCTTCCGTAACGGTGCCAGCAGCAATGAAGTGTATGCTGCTGCGCTGTTTGCCAGCGAAAGCGGTGCCTGGGCACAGGCGCAGAGCCTGCTGTCCCGCATTCCTGCTCGCAGCCAGAATGCTGATATGCGTGCGCTGGTGCAACGTGTGAACTTCAATCAACAGATGTCCGTCGCTCAACAGTATCTGGCGCAGGGCTCGAATGCGGCGGCAGCGAATACGCTGAAAGCGCTGGCGGCAAACCCGCCACAGAACCCGGCCGATGTGGGTAACTTGGCGAAAGGGCTGGCGCAGGCGGGCGATATGTCCACGGCGGTGGCTCTGGTGCGCGCGAATATGCAGCGCGGCGTGCAGGGTAATGCCGGTGACTACGCGGCACAGGTGGCGGTACTGAACCAGGCGGGCCTGGGCGCAGAAGGGCAGGCCTTCCTCAGTAACCCGGAATTGCAGTCACGCAGCACCAGCGAACAGCTGGCAGGTCTGCGTAACGGCGGGGTGATCAATGAAGTGGATAACCTGCGCGAACGCAAACAGTATGCTGCGGCCTACGACAAGCTGATTGGCGCCCTGCAGAAAGATCCACAGAACACCGATCTGATGTTCGCGATGGCGCGTCTGTACCAGTCCGGCAAAATGAACAAAGAAGCGGCGGTGGTTTACGACTACCTGATGACGCGCGACACCGAGACCCAGGACGCGCGCGAAGGGGCAATCAATACTGCCCTGGCGCTGAATGACGTGCCAAAAGCACGCGGTCTGGCCAGTGGCCTGCGCGGTGAACCTTCACCGGAACGTCTGCTGCTGCTGGCGCGAGTGTCCGAAGCGGAAGGCGACCACAATCAGGCGCTGAGCTACCTGCGCACGGCGAAAGGCAAGATGATTGGCCTGGATGGCAGCAGCGTGGGCAGCACGGCCGGTATTGGCGGGCTGACGTTATCTGATAACCCGTTTATCAACCGCACCACCATAACGGTACGCAAATCACCTTCGGTGTATGGCAATACCATGCCCTGGCAGCAGGCACCGGATGCACGTGACTACCGTGATATTGAGGGTGTTAGCGGCGGCCTGACGGTGGTTGGCGGTGGCTCAGAGGCCGCCCTCAAGCAGAACCAGACGCTGCACCAGATCGACACCATGATGGACGATCTGACGAAAGATACCGGAACCTGGATGCAGGGGGGGGTGCAGATCCGTGGACGTGACGGCGAAAACGGCTTAAGTAAGCTGACCGAAGCCAAAGCCCCGCTGGTGTGGTCAAGTTCTCCGCTGGGTGATGCGCGTTTTGAGTTTACCGTAACGCCAATGACGCTGAGTGCGGGTAGTGCTGATGGGGATGCTTATCGCCGTTCAGGAACAGGTGCGATCCAGCAGGGTATTTCTAACCTGCGTACCACAATTCTTGGCGAGCAGGGTGCCTTCGAAAAATTAACGGCGACTCAGTTGACAGAATTCCAGGCATCCAATCCTGAACTGTATGCGAATCGTGCTGAAATTATTAGCCGTCTTGAAGATGTTAAGTTTGATGATCTTAATCCGCTGACCTCAACCGGAGCAGATAATCTCGCTTATATTAATAATTTCTCACAGCTAAAAAAATATCTGGCAGCGTCTTCATATAAGCCTAATGTTGACAGCGACGGGAACGGTACGGGTGATTCGCAGACAGAAAGCGGTGTAGAACTGAACCTGGCGTTAACAGGGGATAGCTACAAGATCGATATCGGTAGTACGCCACTGGGCCAGGATCTCAGTACTTTGGTCGGTGGTGTGAAGTGGGCACCGAAGCTGACGGACTACCTGACACTGGTTCTGACCGGTGAACGCCGTGCCGTCACCGACAGCCTGCTCTCTTATGTGGGTGTGAAAGACAAGTTCACTGGTAAGAGCTGGGGTCGCGTGACCAAAAACGGCGGTAACGCGCTGTTAAGTTATGATGATGGCGATGCCGGATTCTATGTGGGCGCAGGCGGTTACAGCTATATCGGTGAAAACGTCGCCAGCAACACCTCGTTAGTGGGGAACGCCGGTGCCTATGTGCGTCCGTTCCACTTTAATGACCGCGAGCTGAAAACCGGTATTAGCTTGAGCTGGATGGACTTCTCTAAAAACCTCAGTTATTACAGCTACGGCCAGGGCGGCTACTTCAGCCCGCAGAACTATGTCAGCGTGTCGTTCCCGGTCGAGTTTACGCAGACCTATGATGACCTGAGCGTGAAGATCGGTGGCGCGGCGGGCTATCAGTCCTATACGCAGGATAAAAGCGATTATTTCCCGAATAACAGTGATTACCAGGCATTGCTGAAAGAGCTTGTTGACGACGGATATAGCAAAGAAGATCAATATTCCGGCGGCAGCAAAAGCGGCATCGGCTATAACCTGCATGCGGGTGCCGATTACAAGATCAACAAAGACGTTACCATTGGCGGTCAGTTGGGCTATGACACCTTTGGCGACTATAACGAAAGTACAGCGCAGCTCTACTTCCGCTACATGCTGGGAGGCAAATAAGCATGAGTCAGTTACAGGAACGCACCCTGCAATATTACCGTCAGCAGCAGTATCAGCCGGGCTGGTTTGATCTGCTGAGTGTGATGATTAACGGGATGCTGAATAACGCCGGTGAGCGCGAAAGTCAGGCTTTTTTACGTCAGATGGGCGATAACCTGGCCCACCGTTACCCGCTGGGCGCGATCGCTACCGTGGCGGATCTGGAAGCACAGATCAATCAGGTGCTGGCGCGCTTCAACTGGGGGTTTGTTGATCTTAAACCGTCGGAGACGGCGATTGTTATCGATCATCTGGCGCTGCCGCCGGGCGATGGGGTGATGCCAGACCGTCAGTGGCGTCTGGCGTTGGGTGCGGTTCTGCTGGGCCTGTATGCCCGCTGGCTGCGCGGTCAGGGAGGGAGCGATAACGTTGCCCTGACCTGTGAAGAAACCGGTGAAAGCTCACTACGTTTTCGTTACCAGGCGTGAGGAATATGATGATGGCAATGCTCAGGACAGGCATGATTCTGCTCGCACTGGTGCTGGGGATGTCCCAGGCCAGTGCCGCAGACGGTTGGAGCACGTTTAAAACGCGTTTTATGACATCCGAAGGACGTATCCAGGATACGGGCAATAAGAATGTCAGCCACACGGAAGGCCAGGGCTATGCGATGCTGATGGCGGTGTATTACAACGACCGCAGCAGTTTTGACAGCCTGTGGGGCTGGACGCAGAAGAACCTCAGCAATCCGAACAACGGTCTGTTCTACTGGAAGTACACCCCCGGTGCCAGCGACCCGGTCAGTGACCGCAACAACGCTTCTGATGGTGATGTGCTGATCGCCTGGGCCCTGCTGAAAGCGGGCAATAAGTGGAACGTACCGGCGTATTTACAAGCGTCCGATCGTCTGCAAAAAGCGATTATTGACCGCAATGTGATCACCTTTGCCGGGCGGACGATTATGTTGCCTGGCGCGCAGGGTTTTAACAAAACCAGCTATGTGATCCTCAACCCATCCTACTTTGTTTTCCCGGCATGGCGTGACTTTGCTGCCCGCAGCCATTTGAAGGTGTGGAACGCTCTGATTGACGATGGTACGCAGTTGCTGTCTGAGATGCGTTTTGGTGACAGTGGCCTGCCAATGGACTGGGTGGCAATGAACGCCGACGGTTCAATGGCTCCGGCTACCGCCTGGCCGCCGCGTTTCAGTTATGATGCAATCCGTGTTCCGCTTTATCTGCACTGGTATGATCCTGCCTCGCTGCAACTGGTGCCGTTCCAGCGTTTCTGGATGAACTTCCAGCGGCTGCAAACGCCGGCCTGGATTGATGTGCTGAGTAACGATAAAGCGCCGTACAATATGGCGGGCGGTCTGCTGGCGGTGCGTGATTTGACGCTGGATGATACCGGTTATATCAATGATGCGTTGAACAGCAGTGAGGATTATTATTCGGCCAGTCTGCGTCTGTTGACGTTCCTGGCGCTGAACAACCGCTAATGCCTGTGGGTCGGGCATGCCCGAACCTTACAACGGACAGGCTACCCACCCTCATTTTGCGTAGGGGCGAGGCACGCCTCGCCCTGAAACGGGTCGGGCATGCCCGACCCCTACAACGGACAGGTCACCTACCCTCATTTTGCATAGGGTCGGGCATGCCCGACCCCTACAACGGACAGGTCACCCACCCTCATTTTGCATAGGGCCGGGCACGCCCGACCCCTACAACGGACAGGTCACCCACCCTCATTTTACGTAGGGGCGAGGCACGCCCGATCCCTGCAACGGACAGGCTACTCACCCTCATTTGCGTAGGGGCGAGGCACGCCCGATCCCTGCAACGGACAGGCTACTCACCTTCATTTGCGTAGGGGCGAGGCACGCCTCGCCCTGATGCGGGTCGGGCATGCCCGACCCCTACTGTGGATACGCCACCCAATCCCCACCGTTCAGCCGAATCCACGGTTTACCCTGATACATCATCACCACCGCATTATCATTCTCGGAGATCACCGGGGTCTGGGGTAAATCAGCCGTCAATGTCGCCATATTCACATTGGCGGCATTAAACACCTGACCATCAACCACGCGGGAAACCAACTCGGAAATCGCCAGCAGGCTGGTCGGTGTACTGACATCCAGCGGCTGTGCCGCATGGGGTGCCTTCATACCAACAAACTTGATGCCCACCGGAACATGGGTAATCGACGGGCTGGGAATATCGCGCAGGCCGGACATCTGCATCCGGTCACCTTCCAGCGCCGCACCGTGCTCCGGCACCACCAGCACCATCACCCGGCGGCCGGACTTATCCAGATTGGTCAGGAAAGCATCCAGCTGATCGAACAGCTTTTGCGCCCGTGGCTCCCAGGGGGCGGTTTTGTTGCTGCCCAGTGCACGTGTGCCGTCGTGCAGCGGAATCAAGTTATAGAAAGTGGCGCTGCGGGCATCGCTGCTTTTCTGCCGGTCATCCAGCCAGCGCTGCATTACCTGGGCATCATCAAACACCGGTTCCCCGTCAAACGAGGTTAACTGAGGTTTCAGCCCGGCCTGTGACATCAGCGGGGCCTGTAAATTGCCGTCATCACGCAGCTCCTGCAAATAACCGCCAAATACGCCCGGATGGTCCAGCATCAGCTGCTGCTTAAAGCCGAGCTTCGCCAGGTTATCAAACAGATAGCAACGCTCATCAACCGGTTTGTACAGATCGCTGTGCGAACTCTGACCACAGCTGGCACGCAGCAGGCGGATCCCCGCCGGCCCGCTGTAGCCGGTCGCGGCATTGTAGTTATCCAGCACCACATCAAAGTGCTGCCACAGTGGGTGATTGCGCAGTTTCGCAAACTCGATGTCCGACCAGGCCAGCGAGCAAATATTGATCACCAGAATATCAAAGGGCGCGGAGTCCGCAGGCAGCGTCTCCGGGAACTGCGTAATACGCTGTTTTTCGCTGTTATAGAAGGCGTTGAGATGAGCCGTCAGGTTGGCGCTGGTGGGAGGAAGCGTCTCTTCCATACCGCTTGCCGCACTTTTTGTGGCCTCAGGTGCCGGGTTTGTTGCCACCGGCGGTGTGGCTTCCCCGGCTGGCAGCAGGGTAAATGCCGGTCCGGCGAGGTTCACCACGTTCACCCACACCAGCATCAGCGAAACCACTACCGTCACCCGTACCCATTGGGCAAGGAACAGGTACAGCACCAGAAGAATAAAGGCACCACCAACCATCTGCCAGTTAATGAAGCGGGTCGCTAAGTCCAGCAGATAGTCGGCGGAAAATCCGGCGAGCTGCCCGCCCTGGCTAAGCAGTGTTTGCAGGCCCGGTAGCCAGGTATCCTGCCAGAACAGGGCAATACCAATAGGAATGGAGACCCAGTGACGCAGCCGGTGCAGCTTCACCGATGGGATCGGCATCAGCAGCCACGCCAGGAAAATCAGATTGTTCAGCGCATGGAAATTAAGGTAGCCAAACCACAGCAACCCAAACTTGAGCAGAAAGTAAAAATTCCAGCCGCCCAGCCCGCGCCAGTAGCGCCAGACAGGGGGGGAAGAAGAAGTGACAGGTTGGCGATCGTTCATCGTTTCTTGGTTTCCGAATCAGGAGATTTTCGCCGCCAGGTCCCTTCATATTTCAGGGCGCGGGGGGGCAGAACACGGTGCAGGATCCCGCGCCATTTTTTGGGCAGCCAGCGGCTGTAAAAAGGCTTCAGTAATAACAGGATCAACAGCAGCAGAATGACGATCTGCACCCCATCCATCAGTGTCATTGCGGGCCCTCTTTATCTGAACGGGTGGCGAGCGTCACTTCTTCCGGCACCAGGCGGATCTCTGGCTGTTTGGTATCGGCCGCCAATTCGTGGGTCTCAGTCGGTGGGGCATCACGCCAGGCGCTGGGCAACATACTGGTTATCTGCCTGACTTCCGAGAGGATTTGTAAATCTTCAAACCACACCATCCGGTTGGTGAAAATCTCGTTGGGTGGCAGATGGAAAATGTACTGCAATGCCGTATCCAGGTCGTTGTAACGGCAGGAAGAGAGGAACAGATACACCCGGTCCTCTATACGCGTCACAAGGTCACCGTAGCGTCGCGGCTTGCACAGCGTCAGTGCCTGTTCCGGGCTGAGTTCCGGAACGGGACGCAGGGCCACCAGCAGACCTTTGCCATCCTCCGGCAGCATGGTGTTATCGATCAACCGTGCCACTGAGCGGCAAAAATGCTCCAGCGGCAGGTAGCCTTTCTCCTGCAGTGGCTGCATGGAGCGCAGTAAAACGCCAAGGTCAGCAGGCACATGGCGGTTATAGAACTGCCCCTGCAACCCTTCCAGAGTGGTCAGAAAACGCGACATAGTGGCATTGAAGGGCACGATGGCATTCACGCCGCAGGCCAGCAGCAGGCGTTCATCGCTGTAGCGCAGGGATGTTTGCATTTCACGCACCACAATTTTCAGGGCGCTGCCGCGCGTGCGGCGCAGGCCGTGAATATCACCCGCCAGAGTCGCGATCTGGTCGTTATGATGCAGATTAAAGATCACCGTGGCGGCACTGGCCTGCTGTGCCCGGCTGGCAAGCTGGCTGTTATCATCAAACAGCGTCCATGCGCTGGAAAGAGGGGGCGCACCTTCCAGTACCGTTTTTTCTGCCAGATAAAGATATTCATCATTTAATGTTAACGGTGTGTTTTGCTCTTCTTCATTAATTTGCTGGAAAGCATCCTGAATCAAAGTGAGGCGCAGCGCACGATCTGCCAGCATGCCACTTTTATTACACCACCAGTTAACCCGGTAATTCCAGCTGTCCTGTTGCCATTCAAGATGCGACAAACCATCCAGATGGCGATAGCGTGTCTGTAAATCATTGCGCAGAAGATTAACGCCGGGACCGGAGGTGATAATCAACAATGTTGATTTTCGCGCGGTTAACCATTTTTGAATCCCCTTCAGCCAGTTATTTAACTCAATGGACGATAACGTCTCCCACGTACTGAAGGCGGTATAAAAAATCAGGAATCGGGGTTTATTGGCTAATACCCGGGAAAAATCTTCCGCTAAATCCATCAGCGCTTCGGTCGTTTCAGGCAAAGAGAATAACGGGATCTTATTCGGGCCGCCTTGTGGGGCAGGTGTCAGCAGGCTGTGGGGAGGTTCAGTCGTGCTGATCAGGGTCAACGCTCGTTGAGCGGCTATCGTCTGGCGCACCAGCAGGCGTGCATCTTCCTGCCTGTTTACTGTGACCCAGTAGCAGCCTGGCGGTTGCATCAACACTAATTCATTTTGAACCTGTCCAAGCCCTAAGGTAAATGAAATCGTCATAAGATTTTTTTGCACCAGGAATAATCCAGCGTGATGGCAGCCTGGAAAAAATTTTTCATACCGCTTGTTATACTGTAAATATACATTACTACTTAACAGGTGCCAGTGAATCATTGATATCGCTTTCACATTTTTATGCATTAGATTGTCGGGATAGTCTGACCACTGACGGCGGTCAGTGTGGGGGCGTGCGCCATCGATGGCTTTTCTGGCATGGTAAAGCAATGAGCTTTAACTCATTAACGTGACAAATGTGTATTATTAAATCGACCTGTTCCTGCATAATGGCTGGCAAAGATGAATAAAAATCAGCGTCCTGCTTTACAAACCGAGAGTGAGCCACCTGATGATATTAGTGCATTGGGGGAGGCATTTTCACTCGGCGCATTTCGTTATATCGATATTGCCCGTCAGGAAAGACTGGCTGCCATTTATGCGCGATGGCCACTACTGACAGAATTGGGTGCACTTCAGAATAAGGAAAGTTAATGCCGATCGTTGCATTGTCGGGATTACGTGGCGGTGTGGGTACCACTTCTGTCACAGCAGGGCTGGCCTGGGCGCTGAACCGCCTCGGGGAAAGGACTATTGCCATTGATTTTTCACCACATAATCAGCTGAGTACTCATTTTAATTCTCCCGTAACACAGTCCCGTGGCTGGGCACACAGCATGCGACACCAGCAGCCGTGGCAGCAGAGCGCGATGCGTTATACCGCGCAACTCGACTTTATTCCCTTTGGGCAGCTTCCGCGTGAAGAAGGGCTGGATTATTTTCGTCAGCCTGAAGCGTTACTGACCCCGTGGTCCACGCGTCTTGAAGCCCTGCGTAGCGAGTATCGCTGGGTACTGCTGGATATCCCGGCGGAGTTATCCCATCTGAATCCTTCGCTGCTGCAGGCCGATCACCATTTACTGGTGCTCAACCCGGATGGCAACTGCCATCTGCGCCTGCATCAGGCGAGCTTTCCTGCCAACACCCTGTTCCTGATCAACCAGTTTACTTCCGTCAGCAAGGCGCAGCAGGATTTGCACCAGCTGTGGTTAAGCTCGCTCAGGGCGATGGTTCCGCTGGTGATCCATCGCGATGAGGCAGTGGCCGAAGCGCTGTTGAGCAAGCAACCGCTGGGCGAATATCGCCCCCTCAGCCTGGCGGCAGAGGAGATGGCGACACTGGCGACCTGGTGCCTGGTCAACCTTAAAGGTAAAGCGGCATGAACCCGCTGCGCTGGCTGTTGATTCCCCCGGTGTGGCAGGCATTACACCAGCGTTATCGCGACTATCGCCGTCATCGTACCCCGGTGCTGGCCGCCGCGCTCCAGTGCCTGCTGGTGATGTTGGGCTGGACGCTGCTGCGATTTGAATCCCCGGAGTGGCAGTCCGTGCGTGCCCGCCGTCGCCATCTTTACCCGCAGATTTCGCCGGAACGTCCACGCCCGGCGGATCTGTTGCGTTATCTGGTGCAGAGCCTGTGGCTGATGTTGTTTATGCCGCTTGATACCTCACCGCGCAGTGAGCGCGTGCGGCTGAATGCCTTCCGCCCGCTGGCACTCAGGCGCAAACTCTTTCATCGCTGGCTGCACCGCCTGTCGCAAAAAGCGCAACGCAGCAGGCTGGAGAGCCGGGGTGAGCGCTGGTTAAATCAGCTGCATCCGTGGCTGCGCAAAGCCTTGTTCAGCGTGGCGGTGCTGGTGGCTACGGCGCTGGCCCTGCTGTGCATCTCGCAGCCGTTTGATATCTGGACGCAGTTTATTTTTGTTATGGTGCTGTGGATGGTGGCGATGGTGGTGCGGCGCATTCCGGGCCGCCTGCCGGTCATGATGATGATTGTCCTGTCACTGACCATCTCCTGCCGTTATCTGTGGTGGCGCTATACCGTTACGCTGAACTGGGATGATCGGCTAAGCCTGTTTTTTGGTTTGCTGCTGATTGCCGCTGAAACTTACGCCTGGGTGGTGCTGGTGCTGGGGTATTTCCAGAGCCTGTGGCCACTGCACCGTCAGCCGGTGTCGATGCCGGAGGATATTCATAGCTGGCCGACGATTGATCTGCTGGTGCCAACCTACAATGAGCCGTTGAGCGTCGTTAAGCCTTCCATTTATGCGGCTCTGGGCCTCGACTGGCCGCGAGAGAAGCTGAAAATCTATCTGCTGGACGATGGGCAACGCCCGGAATTTCGTGAATTTGCCGATAGCGTTGGCATTCAGTATGTGGCGCGCGAGACCCACGAGCATGCGAAAGCCGGCAATATTAACCATGCCCTGCGCACGGTGTGCCGCAGTGAGTACGTCGCCATCTTTGACTGCGACCACGTACCGACGCGTTCGTTCCTGCAAATGACCCTGGGCTGGTTTATCAAAGACCCGAAGCTGGCTATGTTGCAGACGCCGCATCACTTCTTCTCGCCGGACCCCTTTGAGCGCAATCTCGGACGTTTCCGCCGCACACCCAACGAGGGCACGCTGTTCTACGGGCTGGTCCAGGATGGGAATGATGTCTGGGATGCCACTTTCTTTTGCGGTTCCTGCGCGGTGCTGCGCCGTAGCGCCCTGGAGGAAGTTGGCGGGATTGCCGTTGAGACCGTCACGGAGGATGCCCATACCTCGCTACGTCTGCACCGTAAAGGCTATACCTCGGCCTATATTCGCATTCCGCAGGCCGCCGGGCTGGCGACGGAGAGCCTGTCGGCGCATATCGGGCAGCGTATCCGCTGGGCGCGCGGTATGGTGCAGATTTTCCGCCTGGACAACCCTTTGCTCGGCAAAGGGCTGAAGCTGGTACAGCGCCTGTGCTACGCCAATGCCATGCTGCACTTCCTTTCGGGCATCCCCCGACTGATTTTCCTGCTGGCCCCGCTGGCCTTCCTGCTGTGCCACGCGTTTATTATCTTCGCCCCGGCGCTGGCGATCGCCATTTACGTGCTGCCACATATGCTGCATACCAGTCTGACCAACTCGCGTATCCAGGGACGCTGGCGGCACTCCTTCTGGAGTGAGGTCTATGAAACCGTGCTGGCCTGGTATATCGCGCGCCCGACCACCGTGGCGCTGCTGAATCCGCATAAGGGGAAATTCAACGTCACTGCGAAAGGTGGGCTGGTTGAAGAGGAGCATCTTGACTGGGTGATCACTCGCCCCTATATGTGCCTGGTGCTGATTAATATTGCCGGGGTTGTCGCCGCTGTCTGGCGACTCGCTTATGGCCCACCCAGTGAGATCCTGACCGTGCTGGTCAGCCTTATCTGGGTGTTTTATAACCTGATTATTTTGGGGGGCGCGGTGGCGGTGTCCGTTGAAGCCCGGCAGATCCGTGAAGCGCATCGCGTGGAGATTGCGATGCCTGCGGCGATTGCCCGCGCAGACGGACATCTGTTGCCCTGCACGCTGCGCGACTATTCAGACGGTGGCGTCGGCGTCGAGCTGCGAGAAGCCAATGCGCTGAACGACGATGAGGCGGTATTTTTACTGCTCAAACGGGGTCAGCAGGAGTTCAGCTTCCCGTGCATTGTGCAGCACACCTTTGGCCGCCGGGCGGGTATCCGGCTGGACAACCTGACCACTCAGCAGCACGTTGAATTTATTCAGTGCACCTTTGCCCGGGCCGATACCTGGGCACTCTGGCAGGACGGCTTCCCGGAAGATAAACCGGTACAAAGTCTGGTCGATATCGTGGTGCTGGGCTTTAAAGGCTATCTGCGTCTGGCGGAGTACGGGCCACCGCGCCTGCGCCAGTTATTTGTTGGTTTAACCGCGCTGGCAGCGTGGATAACCTCTTTCCTCCCTCATGGTGTGGGGCGCGTGCGCAGCCCCGTGACGCAACAGTGAAGATAAAATGATGATGATAAAAAAAAGCTGGTTTACTGCGCTGTTGATCGGGGTGATGCCACTGAGTCAGGCGGCCGATATCCCCACGCCACAGGCGCCTGTGATATCACCGCTGCCCGCTGCACCGCTGCGCGAGTCCGTGCTCAATTTTGCAAAAATCGCGCCGCCGCCCGGGGCTTTCTCCCTGCGCGGCACCCATCCCGAGGGGCAGATTGAATTTGGCGTGCGCAGCGATGAGGTGGCGACAAAGGCGCTGCTGATGCTGAGTTTCCGCCCGTCACCCGCGCTGCTCCCGACGCTGTCGCACCTGAAAATCTACCTGAATGACGAAATGGTCGGACTGGTGACGCTCACCGCCGAACAGCTGGGAAAAGAGAACCAGGTGGAAGTGCCGATTGACCCGCGTTTTATTGGTGATTTCAACCGCATTCGTTTTGAGCTGGTGGGACATTACACCAACGTCTGCGAAAATCCGGCGTACAGTTCGATCTGGCTGGATATCGGTAAAGAGAGCCGTCTGGAGTTGACGCTGCAAAAGCTGCCGCTGACCAACGATCTTTCACATTTCCCGGAACCGTTCTTCGACAGCCGCGATAACCGTCCGATGTCGCTGCCGGTGGTGTTTGCCTCAGCGCCGGACCTTGCCGAACAGCGTGCGGCGGGTATTCTGGCGTCCTGGTTTGGTACCAAAGCGCAGTGGCGCGGGCAGAACTTCCCGGTGATGTACAACCAGCTGCCGCAGGATCAGCATGCCGTGGTGTTTGCGACCAACGCTAAGCGCCCGGATTTCCTGAAGGATCTTCCGCCGGTGAATAAGCCGACCGTGTCGATCGTCAGCCAGCCAGACAATCCCTATCAGAAAATGCTGCTGGTCATGGGCCGTGACGATAACGATCTGATTATGGCGGTTCAGGGGATCGCGCAGGGGGAGTTGCTGTTACGCGGACAGACGTCCATCGTTGACTCACTGAAACCGCTGGCTGACCGTCAGCCTTACGATGCCCCCAACTGGGTGCGTACCGACCGCGCCACCACCTTCGCGGAATTGCAGCAGTATCAGGGGCAGTTGCAGTCTGATGGCCTGCAACCTTCGCCGCTCAATTTCACCCTCAATCTGCCGCCGGACCTGTTCCTGATCCGCGCGCGTGGGATTGATATGGATCTGCGCTATCGCTACACCTCGCCGATCCTGAACGACAGTTCACGACTGGCCGTTCACCTGAATAATCAGTTTGTTCAGGACTACCCGCTGGTGGTGAAGAAAGACCGCAGTCAGCAGCTGCTACACATTCCGCTGATCCAGGGACTGCAGGATGGCAGTACTAACCTGACGATCCCGGCACTGCGCCTGGATGTGGTCAATCAGCTGCGCTTCGATTTTGACTATGCCCTGACCTTTATTGGTGGAACCGCCGACGGGCGCTGTGAAACGGTGGTGCCGGTTAAAAATCACGTGGTGATCGACGGTAGCTCCACCGTCGACTTCTCGGGTTATCGCCACTTTATCGAAATGCCGTCCCTGCGTGCTTTTGCCTCCGCCGGGTTCCCGTTCAGCCGTCAGGCCGACCTGGCGAAGACCCTGGTACTGGTCAACGCGCAGCCGCAGCCTGAGCAGGTGACCGCAATGCTCGACGCACTGGCCACCATCAGCGCACAGAGCGGCTATCCGGCGATGAAGGTTCGCCTGACTGATAACTGGTCGCAGGCGAAAACAGAGGATGCTGACCTGCTGATGATTGGCAGCCTGCCCGCAGACTTAAAAGATGACAGCAAAATTAATCTGCTGGTGGATGCGGCAAAAAGCTGGGTTAACAAACCGCTGCGTCAGCCGGTACTCAGCAGCGTTGACGGCCCGGCGGTCGATCGGCAGCCGGAAAGCCAGACCACCATTGTTTCCGCCGGGCCGATGGCCGCCGTTGTGGGCTTCCAGTCGCCGTTCTTTGAGCAGCGTAGCGTGGTCGCTCTGCTGGCCGACAGTCCACAGGCCTGGCGACTGCTGGCCGATGCCATGAATGACAGCGGCAAACGAGACGCGATGTTTGGGTCGGTGTCGATTATTCGAGAGTCCGGCGTTAACAGTCTGCGTGTGGGTGAGACCTATTATGTCGGGCACCTGCCGTGGTGGGAGCGCCTGTGGAACCTGCTGGCGACGCACCCGCTGTGGCTGGCAACGCTGGCGGGTGTGGTGGTGATCCTGTTCGCGGTACTGGTCTGGCGCGTGATGCGCGGCATCAGCCGTCGTCGTCTGTACGACGAGGATGACGAAGAGTGATGCGCCCGCTGCATGGGCTGCTGCTGCCTGTTCTCCTGTTGCCGCTCAGTGCCGTTTTTGCGGCGGACAGTGTGGCGCCGGTAGCGTGGCTGTTACAACAGGTGCGTACCGGGGAGGCGACCAATAAGTACGACCTGGTCGCCCAGTCACTCTACCGACTGGACAAAATTGCCCCGGATAACCCGGATGTGCTGGCGGCAAAACTGCGTCTGGCGCTGCGCCAGGGCGATCAGGCCACCGCTGCCCGGCTGATGAGCCAGCTTAATCAGATTGCCCCGTCTTCGGCGGCAGCGCGGCAGGCAGCAGCCAGTATGCTGCTGATCACGCCGGAAGGGCGTCAGCAGTTCCAGCAGGCACGGCTACTGGCGGCGTCAGGTCGGCTGGAGGAAGCCCGGACCGCCTGGGACCAGCTGTTCCACGGCGCGTTTCCGTCAACTGATATTGCGCTGGAGTACTGGCGTCTGGTGGCGCGGCTGCCCGGCCAGCAGGCGCTGGCGCTGGCAGAAATGCAGGCACTGGACGGCCAGGCACCGGGCAATGCAGAGCTACAGCAGTCGATTACTCTGATAAAGCAGGATGTCGGCCGCACACAAGCGGATACCCGTGCCGCGGCGCTGGGCGCACGCGGCCAGGCGCTGACTCAGGCCGGTAACCGTGCGGCTGCCACGACCTGGTTTCGTCAGGCGATCGCTGCTGCCCCGGAGGGTGACGACGTGAGTAAATGGCAGAGCCTGCTGCGTTCGAATCAGTACTGGCTGGCCATTGAACAGGGCGATAAGGCGCTGGCGCAGGGGGATACTCGCGCGGCAGAGCGTTACTACCTGCAGGCACGGCCGCTTGACCCGCGTGACGGCTATGCGCGCATTGTCCTGGGTGATGTGGCGCTGGCCCGTAAGGACAATAGTCAGGCCGAACAGCATTACCGCGAAGCGCTGCGCGTTGAGCCGGGTAACACCACGGCGGTGCGTCGGCTGGCCGCTGTTTATCAGCAACAGTCCCCGCAGCGGGCGCTGGATTTCCTGAATACCCTGCCCGTTGCGCAGCAGCGTGCGCTGGGCGATACCCTTGCCAGTCTGCGTAGCAGTGCGCTCAGTGATGAGGCCGATCGGCTGGGGCAGCAGGGGAAATGGTCGCAGGCAGTAGCAAAATATCGCCAGGCGCAGCCGGATGCCCCGGATGATGTCTGGCTGAATTATCGCTACGCCGGAGCGCTGCGCGAAAACGGCCAGACGGCAGCGGCAGAGGCGGTGATGGCGGCGATGGCCCGGCGCCAGCCGCAGGACCCGGCACAGGTCTATACCTACGGGCTGTGGCTCTCCGGGCGTGATAACGATGATGCCGCGTTGAAGCAGCTAAATACTCTGCCAAAATCCCGGTGGACGCCCGATATTCAGGCGTTGTCAGACCGTCTGGAAAGCCAGCGTCTGCTCGACCAGATTGATGCTCAGATAGCGCAGCAGCAGCCTGCTGATGCGCAGCGTCTGTTACAGGCGTTGCCCCCTGTGGTCAGTGCAGCCAGCCTCAGCAACGGACGCCGGGTGGCGAATGCCTGGGCGAGCATCGGTGAAACCGATCGTGCGCGGACACAGTATGCCGGGCTGAAAGCGCAGGCAGAAAAAGAGAGCCCGTCGGAGCTGAGTGCGCTGGTCCTGCGTGATGCCGCCAGGCTGGAGGCCGCACAGGGCCAGTCCGCGGCCGCACTGAACGATTACCGGCAGGCGATGGTGTCCAGCGGTATTGCTGCACAGCCCCCGGTCGATAACGATACCTTTACCCGGCTGACGCGTAACGATGTGCGCGATGACTGGCTGAAACGGAGTATCCGCAGCGACAGTGCCGACCTGTATAAGCAGCAGGATACGGTGTTCACGCTCGAAGAAGATTACTCGCGTAATAAAGGCACCGGCGGTATTTCAGATTTCACCGCACGTACCACCATGTTGCAGGCGGAAACGCCCTGGGATGAGGGCCGTAGCTGGCTACGACTGGACAATGTCGATGTGTCGGCGGGGACCTTTTCACGCAATAGCAGCGGTAATATCACCGAAAATTTCGGCACCTGCGCCAATGGCGATGCGCAGTGCCGCCAGGACGTTAAACAGCACCAGAATGGCACCAGCATCGGCGCAGGATATCGCAGCGATCGCTGGTCAGCCGATCTCGGCACCACCCCACTCGGTTTCGAGGTCACGAACTGGGTAGGGGGCCTGACCTGGAATACCGATATTGATGAGGTGGGTGTTTCGCTGACCGCCTCACGGCGACCGATTTCCAGTTCGTTACTGGCTTTTGCCGGGGCGCGCGACCCGAACCCGGCCAGTGGAAAAACCTGGGGCGGGGTGGTGGCTACCGGGGGTGCCATTGGCCTGAGCTATGACCGGGGTGAGGCACATGGCATCTGGGCCGATATCAGCGCTCATCAGATCGGCGGCACTAACGTGGCGGATAACTCTCGCGAACGCCTGATGAGTGGCTACTACTATAAGTGGATTAACGAGGATAACCGCCGCGCAACGATTGGCCTGAATGGCATGCTGTGGCATTACGCGAAGGATCTCAGCGACTACTCTCTCGGCCAGGGCGGCTACTACAGTCCACAGCGTTATGCGTCAGTGTCAGTGCCTGTCACCTTCCGTCAGCGCACAGAAAACTGGTCATTTGACCTTGGCGGTTCGGTTTCGCTGTCCCACTCAAAAACGCGTGCTCAGCCGCGCTATCCTCTCAGTTTTGGCGACCTGACCCGCGATAATCCGCCGGGCAGTGACGGGGGCGGCAGCGGCGTTGGCTACACGTTACAGGCGCTGGTGGAACGGCGGTTATCGTCACACTGGACGCTGGGGCTCGGGGTGGATATTCAGCAGGCGAAGGATTACACCCCCAGCCACGGATTGATGTATCTGCGCTATTCGATGGCGGGCTGGCAGGGCGATCTGGATATGCCGCCGCAGCCGCTGATCCCCTATGCAGATTTTAAATAATGCGCAGGGAGCATGAAAAGGGGACAGGAAGACCAGGAAAACCCCTAAACGAACGATTGCGAGGCGTGATAGCTTAAAATACGCTTACCTTAGGATATACTCGGGACTGTTTTTTTGCCCTATATGCCCTGAATCAGAGATTCGGTGCTTCGGAGAACAGGCTTGCGCGTCAGTCGTTCGTTAACGATTAAGCAAATGGCGACGATTTCCAGCGTTGCAGTCGTGACCATTTGTATTTTTATCGTCATACAGCTTTTTCATTTTGTGCAGCAGCGCAGAATCGACTACGCCCAGCAAATGGAGAACGTGGCACATACCGTTCGCCAGCCGTTGTCACAGGCGGTACTCAAAGCGGATATTCCTCAGGCTGAATATATTCTTAACTCACTGCGTCCGGCCGGTATTCTGGCGCGCGCAGAAGTGGTGCTGCCCAATGGGCTCCAGGCGCTGCATACGGACTTTGAGCCCGAGAAACCGGTGCCACGTTTTATCATGGAGTTGTTTGAGCTGCCGGTGCAAATCACGGTCCCTCTCTATTCTGTCCAACCGGCCAACCCTAAGCCCCTGGCGATACTGGTGTTGCAGGCCGATTCCTGGCGCGTGTATCAGTTTATCCTTAGTGCTGTCTCGACGATGGTCACCGCCTATCTGCTGCTGGCGCTGATCCTCTCTGTCTCTATCAGCTGGTGTATTAATCGGTTGATGGTGCGCCCGCTGCGCAATATTGCCCACGAGCTGCGGGACCTGAGCCTGCAACAGGCGATCGGTCATCAGCTGTCGTTGCCGCGTCATCATCGTGATGATGAAATCGGCATGTTGATCCGCCACTACAACCGTAACCAGAAGATGCTGGCATCGTCCTTTGATGAGATGAGCCACATGAGCACCCATTTTTCTCTCACCGGCCTGCCTTATAAAACGCTGTTCCTGGCGCTGCTGGAGCAGCATCTGCGCGCTGTTGGCCCGGCGGGTATGTTTACTCTGATCGTGGTGCGTATTGAAACGCTGCTGGAGACCAACGGGCTGGTCACCGACGAACAACGTCATGCCATGCTGCTGACGCTGGTGGAGAAAATGCGCGAGTGTATTGATGAGCGTACGGTACTGGCGCAGCTGTCGATCTGCGATTTTGCCCTGCTGGTGAAACGCGCGAATAACCCGTTCCGTGGACTGCGGCTGGCGCGGACTCTGATGGTGCGCCTGAATCAGCCGATCGGTTTGCAGCATATGCAGCTGCGGCCGAATATCAGCGTGGGCATGGTACTGCGTGACGCCGACAGCCTGAGTGCCGCCGATCTGCTGGCCCGTGCGACCTCGGCCATGATGTCGGCACGCCATCAGGGGAAAAATCAGATCCTGTTCTTCGACCCGGCATTAACCGAGCGCGCGCAGAAACGTCTCACCCAGGAACATGATATTTTGCAGGGGCTGGAGCAGCAGCAGTTTGCGCTATGGTTGCAGCCACAAATTGATATGAACAACGGCAAGCTGGTGGGCGCTGAAGCGCTGCTGCGCCAGCGTCAGCCCGATGGCTCCTGGTGCCTGCCGGAAGATCTGATTACTAACGCGGAAGAGATTGGGGTGATTACCGCACTCGGCCG
The DNA here is from genome assembly GCF_020683125.1 of Erwinia rhapontici. Taxonomy (NCBI): domain Bacteria; kingdom Pseudomonadati; phylum Pseudomonadota; class Gammaproteobacteria; order Enterobacterales; family Erwiniaceae; genus Erwinia; species Erwinia rhapontici. Next base: position 152,877 of record NZ_CP085627.1, read on the forward strand.
CTGGGTGTTTGAAGCCTCCTGTCGTCTCCTGGCCGACTGGCAGCAGCAGGGGATCGAATTGACGCTGAGTGTGAATCTCTCGGCAATCCAACTGCGCGAAGCCACAATGGTCAGTCATTTACAGGAGCTGATTCAGCGTTATGACATCCGTCCTGGTCGTCTGATGCTGGAGATCACTGAAACCGCCCAGATCGGTGAGCCAGAGCAGGCGCTGCACCTTTTGCAGGAATTACAGAAAACCGGCGTTTCCATCGCGCTGGACGATTTCGGTATGGGCTATGCCAATCTGAACTGGCTGAATCAGTTTAAAACGCTGCCGATTAGCAAACTAAAAATGGATCGCAGCTTTGTCGCCGCGTTGCCGAATAATGACAGTATGGTGAGAATTGTTTCTTTCATCGCTGAGATAATGCATCTGGACGTCGTGGCCGAGGGTGTGGAAACCGAAGAGCAGCGTGACTGGCTGCTGGCACGGGGTATCTCTATTGGTCAGGGTTATCTGTATTCAGAGGCGCTGCCGCTGCCGCAATTTGAGCAACGTTATCTGTCACAATCCTGAGACGCGGGTCTACCTTCTACTTTCTTTAGTTATACAACTTTCTGCTGACGTGATTCAGCTCTTATAAATGTCGATTAGGTGGCCCCACGCCGGGCCACCCCGTACCAATCCTGTTAACCGGATGTTACTTTCGCGCTGTCGTTGGACTAAAAAACAACAATTAACGCGGTTAACGGATACCTTTATGAAAACTTCCCTGTTCAAAAGTCTTTATTTCCAGGTACTGACAGCTATCGCCGTCGGTGTTCTGCTCGGGCATTTCTACCCGGAGCTGGGCGCGCAGATGAAGCCGCTGGGTGATGCCTTCGTCAAGCTGATCAAAATGATTATTGCCCCGGTGATCTTCTGTACCGTGGTGACCGGTATTGCCGGTATGGAAAGCATGAAAGCGGTCGGGCGCACCGGTGCCGTGGCGCTGCTCTATTTTGAAGTGGTCAGTACCATTGCGCTGATTATCGGCCTGGTGGTAGTGAACGTGTTGCAGCCTGGCGTGGGCATGAACGTTGACCCGGCTACGCTGGATGCTAAAGCGGTGGCGATGTACGCCCAGCAGGCTGAACAGCAGGGCGTGGTGGCATTCCTGCTGGATGTGATCCCGGGCAGCGTCATTGGTGCCTTTGCCAGCGGCAATATTTTGCAGGTGCTGTTGTTCGCGATCCTGTTTGGCTTTGCTCTGCACCGTATGGGCGATAAAGGCACGCTGGTGTTCAACTTTATCGACAGCTTCTCCAAGGTCATTTTCGGCATCATCAATATGATTATGCGCCTGGCACCGATCGGGGCTTTCGGTGCGATGGCCTTCACCATTGGCAAATACGGCGTGGGTTCACTGGTACAGCTCGGCCAACTGATCATCTGCTTCTACATCACCTGCCTGCTGTTTGTGGTGGTGGTGCTGGGGCTGATTGCTCGCGTGGTTGGTTTCAATATCTTCAAATTTATTGCCTATATCAAAGAGGAGCTGCTGATTGTCCTGGGGACGTCCTCTTCTGAGTCGGCGCTGCCACGTATGCTGGATAAAATGGAGAAGCTGGGGTGTAAGAAATCGGTCGTCGGCCTGGTGATACCCACCGGTTACTCCTTCAACCTCGACGGCACCTCGATTTACCTGACGATGGCGGCGGTCTTTATCGCTCAGGCCACCAATAGCCATATGGATATCTGGCATCAGATTACCCTGCTGGTGGTGTTGCTGCTCTCCTCGAAAGGTGCAGCAGGGGTGACCGGCAGTGGTTTTATCGTGCTGGCGGCAACGCTCTCGGCCGTTGGGCACCTGCCGGTGGCGGGCCTGGCACTGATTCTCGGCATTGACCGCTTTATGTCCGAAGCCCGCGCACTGACGAATCTCGTGGGTAACGGCGTGGCGACCGTGGTGGTGGCCAAATGGGTGGGTCAGCTGGACGAAAAGCAGTTAAAAGAGACGTTGAATGCGAGTAAAAAGCAGCAAAAAGTAGCCTGAAACATCGCGATAAGTACTTAATTCACAAAAAATCACCTCAAATGCCCGTCGTGACTTGCCCTCACGGCGGGCATTTGCATAATAACCCTCATATTATTTTATGATTTTTCATTCCGCTGTGTGACATCCTCGTCGATGCGTGGTCTAAGAGCTGTTCCTTTTAAAAACAGTGGCTTTCCGGAGCCATCTGTCACCGTGACAGAATCAGGCCGTAGACCGCCAGTGATAATTATTTGGTTTGTGATTGAGTAGGGGTTCACATGCAGGGCACCAGAATTCGTTTATTGATTGGTGGAATCTTACTGGCAGTGGCCAGTAGCACTGTACAGGCTGAAACACTCCAACCCGATCCTGCCTGGCAGCAGGGCAAACTGGAGAACGGTTTTAGCTGGCAGTTGCTCACCACCCCGCAGCGTCCAAGTGACCGCGTTGAAATTCGCCTGTTAGTTAACACGGGCTCGCTGGTAGAAAGCGCCCAGCAGGCTGGCTACAGTCATTTGTTACCCCGTCTGGCGCTGGTGCATAATGCCACGCTGGATCCGGCGCAGCAGCGCTCACTGTGGCAGCAAAGTATTGATCCGCAGCACCCCCAACCGCCAGCCATCACCTCATACGATTACACGCTTTACAATCTGAGCCTGCCGAATAACCGCCCGGAAATGCTGAAAGAAGCCCTGGCCTGGCTGGCGGCAACCGCAGGTAAAATGACGATTAACGATCAGGTGGTGAACACCGCCATCAATGCTGATGACCCGATTGCCACCTGGCCGGGTAATCCGCAGGATGTCTGGTGGCGTTACCGCCTGAAAGGCTCTTCGATGCTGGCGCATGACCCGGCCGCCGCGGTAAAAACCCCGGTCGATATGGCGCAGCTCTATGCATTCTATAAGCAGTGGTACACGCCCGATGCCATGACGCTGTTTGTGGTGGGTAACGTAGACAGCCGCAGTCTGGCCGAGCAAATCAATAAATTGTTCTCCCCGCTGGAGGGCAAGCGCGATCAGCCTTCCGCGATGCCAACGCTTTCGCCGTTGCCACAGCAGCCGGTGAATCTGGTGAACAACGGTATTAGCCAGGATCGTCTGTCGCTGGTGTGGGATACGCCGTGGCAGCCCATCCGCGAATCACAAAACCTGCTGCGCTACTGGCAGAGCGATCTGGCGCGTGAAGCGCTGTTCTGGCATGTGCAGAAAGTCCTGAGTGATAACAAAACCCAGGGAATGCAGGTTGGCTTCGATTGCCGGGTGCTGTATCAGCGCGCCCAGTGTGCCATCAATATGGATGCAGACAACGCGGCACTGAACAACAACCTGGAGCTGATCGCCAAAGAGATGGTCAACGTGCGTGATAAAGGGCTGACTCAGCAGGAGTTCGATGCGTTGATGACGCAGAAGAAAAGTGAACTGACCAAGCTGTTTGCCACCTATGCACGCACCGATACCGATGTTCTGATGAGCCAGCGCCTTCGCTCTCAACAGAACGCAGTGGTGGATATCGCTCCTGAGCAATATCAGAAACTGCGTCAGACTTTCCTGTCAGAGTTAACCCTCGACCAGCTCAACCAGGAGCTACGTCAGCAGTTAACCCAGGATATGACGATGGTGCTGATGCAGCCGCAGGGCGAACCTGAAACCAAGGTGAAGATGTTGCTCGAAAGCTGGCAGAAAATTATGACGCCGATAGCGCCAGTGGCTGCCCCAGCGGACGCGGCACAAACGGACGGCAGCGCACCGGCACAGTGACAGGTGTGATCACGGGGCGGACCCGCTGTTTTGGCCCGCCCGTGATATCACCATTTCCGCGCGCGTAGCCATTCGTTGACCAGCATCGGCCAGCTGGCGAGCGGCAGGTCGGCCACGTTGCGAATGCCAAAGCCGTGGCCGCCTTTTTCATAGAAGTGCAGCTCGCACGGCACCTGATGTTCACGCAAAGCGCTAAACATCACCATGCTGTTATTCACCGGCACTGACGCGTCATCAACGGCGTGGATCAGCAGCGTCTGCGGTGTGTTATCGCTCACGCGATTCTCCATTGAGTACGCGTCAATTTCCTTCTGGCCTGGGTTTTCACCCAGCAGTTGCAGACGCGACCCGCTATGAGCCAGCCCGTCACGCATACTGATGACCGGATAGATCAGTACCAGCGCATCGGGGCGCGGAGAGCGCGCATCAGCAGCATCCTGCACCGGATAGAGTTTTTCACCGAAACGCGTTCCCAGACTGGCGGCGACATGCCCTCCGGCTGAGAAACCCATCATGACAATTTTCTCACCATTGCGGCCACGCAGCGCACGTTCACGCAGCACTCTGACGGCGCGCTGGGCATCGGCCAGTGGCGCATCAGCACCTTCATGGTGACCATCTGCGGGCAGACGATAGGTCATGACCGCCAGCGTATAGCCCATAGAGGTAAAGAACATCGCCAGGGCGCTGCCCTCTTTATCGATCATGATGCGCTGGTAACCGCCGCCAGGGGCGACCAGCAGCGTGATGCCGTTCGACTGTTCCGGGTACCACACCGCCAGCTCCGGACAGCGGACGCCGCTGGCAGCACGGTCGAAGGGCTCATAAGGTTTGGCCAAATCAATAATCTGCGGCTGCGCCCGTGAATCGCTGGCGCCTGGCGCATCGCCGTGTGGCCAGAGGTTGAAAATTTCTGCGTTCATAGGCGCCTCAATATTATTGCTGCAACAATAATTAGAAATTATAGAAGCCGTAGAAAAAAGGAAGGTGATATTTATCACGGCGTATTGAACAGAAACTGTGCCGCTTTATTTTTCCGCCGTCTACTATTTCACCTCATCGGTAATCAATTTCGGAATATACTCAATTCTTTCTTTTTTCCGGCCTGATGCACTGTCATTGCTGCTCTGGGCAGCTTTTACATTAGATTTTTTTAAATATTGACCTAAACACAAACTATTTATGCGGCTGCTGTTTTTACTCATTAATAATGGTTCTTTGCTCAGGAACTTTCCCCGGTAATAATTTGACTTAATATTATTGATTCATCAGAACGGCATATTTTACTGTCAGAGACTATGCTGTCAGACGGAATCTGAACGGAGAGTGAAGATGAAACGCAGTGTGCGTTATATCCTGATTTTATGTCTGGGGATGTTCGTCAGTTTGCCCCTGTTTGCGCAGCAGTATGCGTTTCTCAACCAGGATGACCTGGTGCTGAATAAAACGCGGTTGCAGCAGCAGCAGGCACCCACGCTGACACTGAAAGCCTGGCATCAGCTACAGCACGAGGCCGATAAGGCGCTGGTTGCGCCACTGCTGAGCGTGACAGAGAAAGGGCTTACGCCTCCCAGCGGTTCAAAACACGATTACCTGAGCCTCAGTGCCTACTGGTGGCCAGATGACGCGTCTCCGGATGGGCTGCCGTGGGTACGCCGTGACGGTAAAATCAACCCTTCAACTAAGAACAATGACAGCGACGGTGTGCGGCTGGCGACGTTTACCGCCCGGGTACAGACCCTGACGCTGGCCTGGTATTTCTCCGGCGATGAACGCTATGCCGATCGCGCGATCGCCCTGATCCGCCACTGGTTTCTCGATCCTGCCACGCGGATGAACCCTAACCTGAACTGGGCCCAGAGCGTACCGGGCAAGGCGGAAGGGCGGCGCTCTGGCGTGCTCGATGGACGTTACTTTGCCACGCGGATTGTGGATTCCCTGCTGATGCTGCGCACCGCGCCTGGCTGGCGTGCGCAGGATGAACAGCAGATGCAGCAGTGGATGAGTGATTACCTGCACTGGCTACAGACCAGCAAACAGGGTAAGGGGGAAGCGCAGGCTGAGAATAATCACGGTAGCTGGTACAACGTGCAGGTGGCGGGTATTGCCTGGTATCTGCAACGGCCTGAGGTGATCCCACCCATGCTGGAGCAGGCAAAAAAACGCATGAGTCACCAGTTTGCTGCCGATGGCAGCCAGCCGAAGGAGCTGGCACGCACCCGATCTTTCCACTACAGCTGGTTTAATTTGCAGGCACTGACCGCGCTGGCCAAGGTGGCGCAGAACAGTCATACCGGTGATCTGTGGCATTACCGTACCCCGCAGCAGGCCAGCCTGCTGACAGCGCTGGATTTTATGGCACCGTACAGCGGCAACAACAAAACCTGGCCCTACCACAGCCTTGACCGTATTGGCGTGCGCCTGATCCCGTTGCTGTCGCAGGCCGATAATCAGCGTAATAGCGATCGCTATCAGGCGGCGATCCGTCAGGCTAACTGGGATCTGCCCAATGGCGGAGAAGGGCGCGGGGCAACGATCTCCGCGCTACGTGATACCTGGCTGCTGGCCGTGCCGCGCGTTAGCGAGGCGCAGGCATCCGCTCACGGGGAATAATCGCCCCGCGATGCTGGATCACCGTACTGGCGGTGAGGTGGCCGCGCTGTGCGGCTTCGGTTGCGCTCCCGCCAGTCAGACGTACGGCGAGGTAGCCAGCGCTGAAGGAGTCACCTGCTGCCGTGGTATCAACTATCGCTGATGCCGGCAGACGCACCGCGGGGATCTCCAGCAGCGGCTCGCTGCCATTCGCTACCAGGCAGGCATCGGCACCGCGTTTAATCACAATCTCACTGACGCCCGCCTGCTGCGTGCGTGCAATCACGTCTGCTACGCTGGCTTCGCCCCACAGCAGGGTTTCATCGTCCAGCGTCAGGAACGCGATATCGGTGCAGGCGAGGATTGCCTGATAGGCACTCTGCGCCTCTTGCGGGTTCTGCCACAGGCGTGGGCGGTAGTTATTATCGAAAATAATCTTGCCGCCGTTTTTGCGGCACGCGGCCAGCAGGGCGTAGAGGGTTTCCCGGCTCTCTGGGCTTAAGATCGCGAGGCTGATCCCGCTCAGATAGAGATAGTCATAATGGGCCAGCTGCTGACAGATCGCTTCTGCACGCTCGCCTTCCAGCCAGTAACGCGCGGCAGCATCGTTGCGCCAGTAGTAAAACGTACGTTCACCCTGCGGGTCGGTTTCAATCACATACAGGCCTGGCAGTTTGTTCTCCATGCGCTGGATCAGGCCGGTCTGTAGCGACTCGCTTTGCCAGGCGGCGATCATCTCACTGCTGAAGCTGTCCTGACCCAATGCGGTCACATAATCCACCCGCAGCGCCTGCTCTGGTACCTGGCGAGCTACGTACACCGCGGTATTCAGCGTATCGCCACCAAATCCCCGGCTCATATCGCGACCCTGCTGGGAGAGTTCAATCATACATTCGCCGATCACGGCCAGTTTCTGTTGCGTCATGGTCATTCGCTCAATGAAAAGTCTGCGTTCAGTCTCGCTGCGTGCGGGGCAACAGTCAATGATTTAAAACGATGTTTTAATTTTATTGTGACGTGGGTTTAGTCCGGGCCAACTGATGATAAAACGCCCTAAACAGCGCCTGTTTTAGCGATTGAAAGGGCAAAAGATGGGTAATCTTAGCAAGGCTAACGTGGCTGTATGTCGATAAAGTTCTCAGGGACAGTGCCGATACTTGCAACACGGGATGCCATACGAAGGCGGTCTCACAAATAAAGGATCATAATAATGGTGCTGAATAGCCTCAGTCACCGGTTACCGAACGCAATCGTCGAACAAGAGCAGCTTAAAGAACCTGTTTACTGGCAACAGTGTCAGCGTTCCTATAACTTCCAGCCGATTTACCGGGTAGACGGTAGCCTGATGGCAATTGAGTTGCTCACAGCGGTGTTTCACCCATCCGCGCCGAGCCAGAGAGTTTCGCCGGAGCTTTATTTTGCAACGCTTGAGATCCCTCAACGCCTGCATATTGTGGCCGAGCAGCTGACGCTGCTGGCTAAATGGGAAAGAAAATTTGCCAGTACTAACATCGTCGCCTCCGTCAATATCGACGGGCCAACGCTGTTGGAAATCCAGCATAACAGAACCGTTCGTCAGTTAATTGCACGCTGCCCGTGGGTGCGTTTTGAACTGGTCGAGCACCATGTGTTGCCACAGGAAGTGATTGTTGCGCAGATGCCTGAACTGGGGCCGCTGTGGCTGGATGACTTCGGCTCCGGCATGGCGAACTTCTCCGCGCTGACCGAACTGAAGTACGACTACATCAAGCTCGCACGCGAGCTGTTTATCCTGCTGCGTGAAAGCGAAGAGGGCCGAAATCTGTTTGGAATGCTGCTGGCCCTGATCAATCGCTACTGCAAAGGGGTGATTGTTGAAGGGGTAGAAACACCTGAAGAGTGGGAGCAGGTACGTAACTCTCCTGCCTATGCTGCACAGGGGTATTTCTTTGCCCGTCCTATGCCGTTTGAACAGCTTGAGGCATTGCCGCTGAACCTCGTCTGATCCCATGTGCTGTCGTCTCGACTATCTTTAACCAGAGACGGATAGCCATCAAGGAGACGACGAATGTCGCGTACGGGGAAAGTCATTAGCTGGATTGCCGGGATTTTTGTGCTGTTGGTGGGGGTGATGGTCATTGTGATCGCCACCTTCGACTGGAATCGCCTGAAGCCCACCATCAACCAGAAAGTTTCTGCCGAGATTAACCGCCCGTTTGCCATTCGTGGCGATCTGGGTGTGGCGTGGGAGCGCAACCGCAGCGAACCTGGCTGGCGTCGTTGGGTGCCCTGGCCGCACGTCCATGCCCAGGACATTATGCTGGGTAACCCTCCTGACATTCCTGATGTCACCATGCTGCATCTGGCGCGTATCGACGCCACTCTCTCACCCCTGGCGCTGCTGAGTAAGCAGGTGTATCTGCCGTGGATCAAACTGCAACAACCGACCGCAAAGCTGGTGCAAACGGCCGACCGCAAAAATAACTGGACGTTTAACCTCGCGGGCAGTGACTCAAAACAGGAAAATCAGCCGCCTTCCGCATGGTCGTTCCGTCTGGATAATATCGTTTTTGATCAGGGGAACATCGCTTATCGTGATGCGATCAATAAGGCGGATGTGCAGATCACCGTCGATCCGCTGGGTAAACCGGTGCCTTATGCCCAGTTGGCAGGAGGCAACGACCAGCAAAAAGGGGCGGCAGATTTTGTCTTCGGCTGGCGAGTCAGCGGGACGTACAACAACGAGAAACTGAACGGTGACGGCAAAATGGGCGGCATGCTGTCGTTACGCAGCCAGAATACGCCATTCCCGATTCAGGCTGATATCCGCAGTGGCACCACGCGCGTGCGGGTGGCGGGGACCGTGCAGGACCCGATGAACCTCGGCGGGGTAGATATTCGCCTGCGTTTCTCCGGTGATACCCTGGCCAACCTCTATGGGTTGACGGGCGTTCTGCTGCCGGATACGCCGCCGTATGAAACGGATGGCCATCTGACGGCGCGTTTCCAGCAGGCCGCCGGTGCGGTGTTTCGCTATCAGGGCTTTAACGGCCATATCGGCGACAGCGATATTCATGGTTCCCTGACCTACAGTCAGAGCAAACCCCGACCTAAGCTGGAAGGGACGCTGGAGTCGCGTCAGCTGCGTATGGCCGATCTCGGCCCGCTGATTGGCGTCAATTCCGGTAAAGGCAGTGAAAAGACCGAAAAGGCCAAGGCACAACGTGGAGAGGCCGCCACGCAGCCCGCCGATCGCGTGCTGCCGCATGATAAGTTCGACACGAAAAACTGGGATGTGATGGATGCGGATGTGACATTCAAAGGTCGGCGCATAGAGCACAGCAGCTCATTGCCGATCAGCGATCTTTCCACTCATCTGATCCTGAAAAACGGCGATCTGCGCCTCGACCCGCTGCGCTTCGGCATGGCGGGAGGAAACCTGAATGCCAGCGTCCGGCTGGAAGGCGACAAATCGCCAATGCAGGGACGCGTGGATCTCCATGCCCGCAATCTGAAGCTGCGGCAGCTGTTCCCGGGCGTGGAAGCGATGCAGAGTGCGCTTGGCCAGATGAACGGTGATGCGACGCTGAGCGGGCGCGGTAATTCAGTGGCCGATTTGCTGGCAACCAGCAACGGTGACCTGAAGCTGCTGATGAACGATGGCCTGATCAGCCGCAGTCTGATGGAAATTGTGGGTCTGAACGTGGGTAACTACGTGGTGGGTAAGCTGTTTGGTGATGATGAAGTGAAAATCAACTGCGCGGCCGCCAATCTTCAGGTGAACAATGGTCTGGCCTCGTCACGGTTGTTTGTCTTCGATACCGAAAACGCGATTATCAATATTACCGGCACCACCAATTTTGCTAACGAACGGCTGGATCTGTCGATTAACCCGGACAGCAAAGGCATCAGGATTATCACGCTGCGCTCGCCGCTGTACGTACGTGGCACCTTTAAAAATCCCGATGCCGGTGTGAAGCCCGGGCCATTGCTTGCTCGCGGTGCGGCAGCGGTGGCATTAGGTGCGGTGGTGGCCCCGGCAGCGGCGCTGCTGGCGCTGATCTCACCGAGTGACAACGACGATAATCAATGCAGCCGCGTATTGCAGCAGATGAAAAGCGGGAAATAACGTCGTGCGGGGCGGGTATTGATAAGGACGAGGCAGACCTCACCGCTACAATCATTGACACGGGCGAGGCATGCCTCGCCCCTACAGTCATCGATACGGGCGAGGCATGTGGTCGGTCTGTACCCATGCCTCGCCCCTACGGTCATCGATACGGGCGAGGAATGTGGTCGGTCTGTACCCATGCCTCGCCCCTGGATCCGCTGTAGGGGTCGGGCATGCCCGACCCGCCATCAGGCAATATCAATCAAACAACGATTCGTGACGGGTTTCTTTGCACAGGATCAGCGCAATCAGCGTCAGGCAGGCCATCGACGCCAGGTAAACGCCGACATAGAACAGCCCGTAAGTGTGCGCTAACCAGGTGGCGATATACGGCGCGATGGATGCCCCCAGAATCGACGACAGGTTATAGGAGAACGATGCTCCGGTATAACGGACTTCGGTCGGGAACAGCTCCGGTAACAGTGCGCCCATCGGTCCGAAAGTCAGCCCCATAATGCTCAGGCCACAGACCAGGAAAGCCATAATCAGCATCTGATTACCGGAACCCAGCATCGAGGGGAAGATCATCGAAAAGCCGATAATAATCAGGGTAATGACGATCATCGTCCTGCGGCGACCAAAGCGGTCGGCCAGCAGCCCGGCAATCGGCACCATGATGCCAAAACCAATCACCGCTAGCATCAGCATCCACAGGAAGGTATTACGTGGAATGCCCAGTCCGTTAGGCGCGGGCGTGGTGCCGTAGGTCATGGAGTAAACGGTCATGATATAGAACAGGGTGTAGGTCGCCAGCATGATGAATGTACCAATAATAGTGGTACCCAGATGCTTGCTGAACAGGGTGCCAATCGGCACTTTCACCTGTTTATTCTCTTTCTGTACTTTGGCGAAAACCGGCGACTCATGCAATGAGACACGGACATACAGGCCGATCAGCACTAATACCGCTGAGAGAATAAACGGCACGCGCCAGCCCCAGCTCATAAACTGTTCGTCAGTCAGCAGCCAGGAGAGCAGCAGGAAGGTGCCGTTGGCAAAGAAGAAGCCAATTGGCGCGCCAAGCTGCGGGAAGGATCCATACAGGGCGCGTTTTTTCGCCGGAGCGTTTTCCGTGGCCAGCAGTGCCGCACCACCCCATTCGCCGCCCAGTCCCAGACCCTGACCAAAACGTGCCAGCGCCAGCAGCAGGGGAGCGAACACGCCAATCGTTTCATAGCTCGGCAGCAGGCCGATCGCAACGGTTGAAATGCCCATGGTCAGCAGCGAGGCGACCAGCGTGACTTTACGTCCGACACGGTCACCAAAGTGGCCAAACACCGCTGAACCGATAGGGCGTGCGATAAAGGCAATGGCGAAGGTCGCCAGTGACTGTAGCGTGGCAACGGTGGCATCGCCCTGTGGGAAGAAGATATGCGGGAACACGATTACCGCGGCAGTAGCATAAATATAGAAATCGAAGAATTCGATAGCAGTGCCGACCAGTGAAGCAATAACGACTTTACCGCGAGAGTTGACGGGCGTGGCGTTGGGGTCGGTGTCGATGGATGGCGCGATGGAAGCTTGCATAAATTTTTCTTATTTGAATGTGAATGTAAACGGCGTAACAACGAATCTTACGCACAGGCAAAGCCGCATTCAATGGCGAAAAAGCACCGAACAGGCGGGTTAATCCAGCGAAAAGAGGATAATTTTCATTCCGCGATATTTGAGGGTGAATGGCAGGGCGAAATCGACGATTTCTGGCGTGAACCACTGCAAAACAGCCAAATTAAAGTTATGTCTCAGCAATAAATGCTGTCTTTTGGTTGAATTATCGCCACTTGTCCAGATTATCAACTGCTTTATGCCCGGTTGCCGTTGCACTACGGCTAAGGGGTTTCTTAATATCGTTGATAAAAGGTTTAGAAAGTAAACTATCAGCACGGTTTACAACCTGGTTTCGGCGGAATAGAATCTCGTCACTTTCTTCTCAGGAGCACACAATTGGACAGTCACCCTGTAACTCACGCGTTATAAAGGCAGGCCTACTCCGTTGTGCGCCTGCCGTTAATCGGCGGGCTATGTTTCCTCTCTTCTCAGAGCAGTAGCATCCCGTATAAAGAACTTTAAGATGTCCAGCCTGTGGCCGGACGGGGATTGCGTATGCGCTTTTTTGTTTTCACACCACAACGTCATCATCTTTTTCCTCCGGGCTGCCTGCGTTAATTCCTGTGCAACCGGTGCGCCTGTGCGCATCTCAATTCCCGTCGTGAGACGACAATGAGAACGACAAAGATGACATGGACTCCTTTTATCCTGCATTTGACCCTGGCGGTAGCGCTGGGGGCGATTATTGGTGCCGAGCGCCAGTGGCGACAGCGTATGGCTGGCCTGCGTACCAATGCGCTGGTAGCCACCGGTGCGGCTATTTTTATTCTCAGTTCGGTCAGCACCTCGCCGGACAGCCCTGGGCGTATCGCCGCACAGATTGTTTCCGGTATCGGTTTTTTAGGTGCCGGCGTCATTATGCGCCAGGGAATGAACATCTCCGGGCTGAACACGGCAGCAACGCTGTGGTGCTCTGCGGGAGTGGGCGTGCTGTGCGGGCTTGGGCAGTTTGCCAATGCCACCGCGGCAACCCTGGTGCTGCTATGCGCTAATATCCTGCTGCGTGAAGCGGCCCAGCGTATCAATACCCGGCCCAGCGCGACAGAGCATGAGCCGGAGCAGCGCTACCGCATTCAGATTGTGTGCGGCAGTGAAGATGAAATTTTGGTGCGCACGCTGATCCTGCAGGCGCTGAATGGAATGGCACTGCGCCTGCAGTCGCTGTACAGCGCGGATATCGCCCGCCCGGGTCATCTGGAAGTGAGCGCTGACGTGATGGCATTTCCCGCCGCGCAGCGGGAGATTGAAAGTATTGTCTGCCGCATCAGTCTGGAAAAAAGTGTCAGTGCGGTGCACTGGCGGATAGCGCCAGACCAGGCGATTTAACCCCACACAGGAGCACAATGATGAAAGAACCTCCGTCCCGGGAGAGGCAGTGGTGTGATAACAGGAGGCACATGCGGAAATAATTCCAGCCTGCTGTTCATCCTGCCCGTCGCCTCCCCCCTGAATCAATAAAAAAATCCTCGTGTGCAGGCGTGCTATGCCTGCGCGTGAAACACCTATGTTCAAGGAATGGCATGATGAAAATGCACCAGAGCAACCTGAAAATGGCACGTGACCTGGCGATCGCCAGCGCGGCTACTCAGAGCCAGGATCACACCCTCGCTCATCTTAATACCCAACGCCAGGGCCTCACCCGCGAAGAGGCGGCGGCACGGTTACAGCAGTACGGCGCCAACCAAATCGCCAGCGATACTGCCCCGGCGGCGCTGACCCAGCTGTTGCAGGCGTTTAATAATCCGTTTATCTGGATCCTGATGGTGCTGGCGGCCATCAGCGTGCTGACCGACTACATCCTCCCACTTCGCCGGGGAGAAGAGACCGATCTGACCGGTGCCATCATTATGCTGGTGATGATTAGTCTCAGTGGATTGCTGCGCTTCTGGCAGGAATATCGCACCAATAAAGCCACAGAAGCCCTTAAATCGCTGGTCAGCACCACTGCTACGGTGCAGCGCCGCAGCCATGCCGACAGTGAAGCGGTCAGCATTGAGGTGCCGCTTCAGGAGGTGGTTCCAGGCGACATCGTGCTGTTGTCGGCGGGCGATATGATCCCGGCAGACGTGCGGCTGCTCTCATCACGCGACCTGTTTGTCAGCCAGGCGGCGCTGAGCGGGGAAGCGCTGCCGATCGAGAAATACGACAGCCACAGTCACCTTCATCGCGCCAGCCCGCTGGCCGATGAGCAGGATTTGCTGAGCCAGCCCGGTATCTGCCTGATGGGTACCAATGTGGCCAGCGGCAGTGCGACGGCGGTAGTGGTCGCAACGGGCAATCAGACCTGGTTTGGTTCCCTGGCGAAGTCGCTGGTCGGTGAGCGCCCACAAACCTCCTTTGACCGTGGCGTCAACAGTGTCAGTTGGTTGCTTATCCGTTTTATGCTGGTGATGGTTCCGGTGGTCTTGCTGATTAATGGCTACACCAAAGGCGACTGGAGCGATGCGCTGCTGTTTGCGCTGGCCGTCGCCGTTGGCCTGACGCCGGAAATGCTGCCAATGATTGTCAGCTCTAATCTGGCGAAAGGGGCAATTGCCCTGTCGAAACGCAAAGTGGTCGTAAAACGTCTGAATGCTATCCAGAACCTGGGCGCGATGGATGTGTTATGCAGTGATAAAACCGGCACCTTAACCCAGGACAAAATCATTCTCGCCGGGCACCTCAATGTGCGGGGCAGCAGTGATGACCGCGTACTGCAACTGGCCTGGCTTAACAGCCGTCATCAGACCGGGGTAAAAAACCTGATGGACCGCGCAGTACTGGGGTTCAGCCAGGGTAACGCTGCCGTCAGTGGGCTGTGGCGCTTTCGTAAAATCGATGAACTGCCGTTTGATTTTGAACGCCGCCGCCTGTCGGTGCTGGTCGCAGACGATGGCCAGCAGACCCTGATTTGCAAAGGGGCGGTGGAGGAGATGCTGGCGGTCTCAGCCTGGTGGCAGGATGAAGGAGAAGTGCGTCCACTGGATGAAGCAACATGCCGTCAGATTCGGCAGTTAGCAGCGGACTATAACCAGCAGGGCTTCCGTGTGCTGGTGGTGGCAACTCGCCAGATAAGTGAGCACTCGCTAATCACTCAGCTCAGCGCCGCCGATGAACGTGAACTGGTCATCACTGGCCTGCTGACGTTCCTCGACCCGCCGAAAGAGAGTGCGGCTGCCGCGATAGCCGCACTGCATGAACAGGGTGTGACGGTCAAAGTGCTGACCGGGGATAACGCGGTGATCACCAGCAAAATCTGCCGGGATGTGGGGCTGGAGCCGGGGGAGCCGCTGTGCGGCAGTGAGCTTGCGCGCATCAGTGATGTTGAGCTGGCGCGCCTGGTGGAGCAGAGAACCCTGTTCTGCCGTCTCAGCCCGCAGCAGAAAACGCGCGTGTTGCAGGCGCTGCAAGGTAACGGGCACACCGTGGGTTTCCTCGGTGATGGGATTAACGATGCCCCGGCGCTGCGCGCGGCGGATGTCGGGATTTCCGTCGACAGTGCAACTGACATCGCCAAGGAGTCAGCAGACATCATTCTTCTGGAGAAAAGCCTGCTGGTGCTGGAACAGGGGGTGATCAAAGGCCGCGAGACGTTTGGCAACATCATCAAGTACCTGAATATGACCGCCAGCTCCAACTTCGGCAACGTGTTCTCCGTGCTGGTGGCCAGCGCCTTTATTCCGTTTCTGCCGATGATGGCGATTCATCTGCTCTTGCAGAACCTGATGTATGACCTGTCCCAGCTGGCGCTGCCGTGGGACAAGATGGACAAGGAGTTTCTGCGTAAACCGCGCCAGTGGGATGCGAAGAATATCGGTCGCTTTATGCTGTGGATGGGGCCCACTTCATCGATCTTCGATATCACCACCTTCTGGCTGATGTGGCATGTCTTTGCCGCGAACAGCGTTGAGGCGCAGGCGCTGTTCCAGTCTGGCTGGTTTGTTGAAGGGTTGCTGTCGCAGACGCTGGTGGTGCATATGCTGCGCACGCAGAAAATTCCGTTTATTCAGAGCCGCGCCGCGTTGCCGGTGATGCTGATGACCGGGCTGGTGATGGCGCTGGGTATTTTGATTCCCTTCTCACCGCTGGGCCATGCGGTGGGGCTGGTGCCATTGCCGTGGAATTACTTCCCGTGGCTGCTGGCGACACTGCTGGGCTACTGCCTGGTGACGCAGGGCATGAAACGTCTTTATATGCGCCGTTTCGGTCAGTGGTTCTGAGGAGGAGAGATCATGAAAAAGTCGAATGCCGTTACGGCTATCGTGCTGTTTTTCGTTGGATTGCTGATTTTTTCCAGCAGTATTGCGATGATATTTAGCGGATAAATAAAACGGGCGGACCGAAAGAGAAGGTCCGCCCCTACAGAATCCAGGTGGCCGCGAACCGATAGTTTGCACCCACCGTAATGAAGACCATTTTTCCGGTCGCCCCGTTCCGATGATTTGTACCGGCACCTCGGGTTTTATCCATTTTTCATTAATACAATGGACTGAACTTGACGACTGAATAAAAAGAAATCAACCTGAGTCCTCATATGGAAGATGAAAAACAAGAGGGATATAATGCCGATAAAATCATTTCGTTTTACTCACGGGTCAGGGAAAGTCATACCCTGGTGTACAGTAAAAAATAATGTTGTTCATAATAAATATATACTTGATACCAAAGGTAAATCATTTTCCCTCGGTTTAGATGAAATACTTATCGGTAGTTCGATTTTTATAATTCCATATAAGAAAAACCTCACGCGGACTAACTTACTCACTCAGTGTATGTTGCAGGAACGGCTAGAGAAAAGAGACGAGGGGTGCTATAAAAAAGTTATTGCTCTGTCTGAAGAAAACAATGCTATTGATTCAGACTATATCAGTGCCCTGTTTTTTATGGATGACAAAAGATTTGAAGCGTTAAGACACGAACTAATTAAAGAAAATAAGTTTAAAGAATCTGATTTCCTGGTCTTTACACTGGGAAAAGAGAAAATGTTACATGAGTTCTTTCCATAGTTCTTTTGTTGATTCCTTATGGGCCGACCGAAAAAGAAGATCGGCCCATTTTTTTTACGGGCGAATAAACCGCACGTAAATAAAGCGGATGATGTAAAACTCAATCACGCCCAGCAGCAGGAACCACAGGCAGAACACCAGCGTATACAGCTGGCCGATATCTGCCAGGTGGAACATCTCTACCAGCCTGCGTGCCAGCGTCAGACCGAATGAAGGCGCAGGCAGCAGCAGCGCCGAGAGAAAGCCGAGCAGCAGGGCGCTCATTGGCATCAGGAAAGTTTCAAACGGGTTTTTCATCACAATTCCGTGTTAGTCAGTTGCGGCTATTTTCTGTTAATCCCAGACCGTCTTCAATCATTAACCACCAGGGCTGCGGGCACTTGCTCACGCATCCAGCGCACAAAGCTGCTACGTTTTTCCGACGGGCTGAGGTCCTGGCGCCACAGCAGATTAATCGGGCGACTGGCCGGTTGCCACTGTTGCAGCAATGGCACCAGCCGACCCGCAGCAATATCCTGCGCCAGCAGAATACGCGGTTGCAGTATCAGCCCGGCACCGGCCAGCGCCGCCTGACGCAGCGCCTGACCATCGTTACAGGTAAGGCTGTTGTCGAAAGGCCAGGTGACATCGCCCCACTGCCAGGCGTTATTCTTATTCCATGCCATATTGGCGAGGCAGCGGTGCCGATGCAGATCCCCGGGCGTTTGTGGCGTGCCGTGTTGTGCCAGATAGTCCGGCGCTGCGCACACCACCATCTGATACTCTCCAAGAAACTGGGCAACCAGCGGTTCATTATGCTTCAGCCCCCCGATACGGATGGCAAAATCAAACCCTTCGGCAATCAGATCGACAAAGCGGTCGTTGAGATCCAGCGCGATCTTCACCTGTGGATAACGTAACTGATAGCCGGTGACGACGGTCGCGATAGCGCTGGCCCCCAGATTGAGCGGGGCGCTGATACGCAGCAAGCCGGACGGCGTCTGCTTCATATTTTCCACGCTTTCATCCGCTTCCCTGAGCAGGACCAGTGCCTGTTTGCACTGCTGGTAGTAACGTTCTCCGGCTTCTGTCAGATGCTGGCGTCGGGTGTTTCGCTGCAACAGGCGGGTATTCAGCGCGGTTTCCAACTGGCGAACATGTTTACCGACCATCACGGCGGTGATATCCAGCCGCCGCGCGGCTTCGCTGAAGTTGCCGCTCTCAACAGCGCAGATAAAGGCTTCAATGCTGCGTAATTTATCCATGATTGCAAACTCTGGGTTTGGAGTTCCCGAAAGTATCGCGCATTTATCCCGCAACTGCACTGCGTCACACTGACCGGACTCATTCATCAGGCAGGAGACACAACATGAAAATTTTAGTGATTGGCGCATCAGGTACGGTGGGTCAGGGCATTGTGCAGGAGTTGGGGCGCGACCATCAGGTCATTCGCGTGGGGAAAACCCGGGGCGATTTTCAAGTCGATCTTACACGTGAGGAGAGTGTCAAAGCGCTGTTTGCCCAAACGGGTAAGGTAGATGCGGTGATCTCAGCGGCAGGCGGTGTCCACTTTGGCCCGCTGGCTGACATGAGCAGTGAACAGTTTAACAGCGGGCTACAGGACAAGCTGATGGGGCAGGTGCGGCTGGTGCTGATCGGCCAGGCATTCGTCAATCCCGGCGGTTCCTTCACGCTGACAACGGGGATTCTGGCCCAGCAGCCGATCCGCACTGGGGTCAATGCCACCGCCGTCAATGCCGCGCTGGAAGGCTTTGTACTGGCGGCGGCCAATGAACTGAACGGGTTGCGCATTAACGCCGTCAGCCCAACGGTCTTAACCGAATCGCTGGAAAGCTACGGCCCGTTCTTCCCCGGTTTTGAAAGCGCAGCGGCAAGCCGTGTGGCACTGGCCTATCGCCGTAGTGTAGAGGGAATCGATACCGGACGTGTTTTCCGCGTCTGGTAATGTCCGTCATACTTGACGCTGGCTCTGCGTTGGTTGCATGCACTTACCCGAGTCACTGACTTAAGTCAGCTCATCGGGATGCATTTATTTACCGCCTTGATCCAGCGCCAATTATTCAGGACATATGAGGTGGGGATATTGATGCTGAAAAGTGGCGAAATATCCCCCAACCCCCGCAGGGATGTATATCCCTACACTTTTTGTAAGACGGTAATTCTTTTAGAGTTTTCGCCCACATTTTCCCCGCTAAAATAGCAATCGTTAAAAAGTATAGCCAAGGCTATACTCAAATCCCTGATTTTACTGTCTTTTTTTCTGGCGATTAGCGTGCTAGGATGCGCTTCACTTGAACGAGCTTGTGATTATTTTTCCAACATAAGCTGATGTTTTAACGAACTGGAACGCAACTGCGGTTTCAGACCGGATAAATACAATGAACCTATACGCCACTCTTATTCTGGCTTTTGCTATGTCGATGGATGCCTTTGCGGCCGCTATCGGCAAAGGGGCCAGTCTGCATCGCCCCAGCCTGAAAGAAGCACTGCGTACCGGTTTGATCTTCGGTGTGATTGAAGCACTGACACCGCTGATTGGTTGGGCGATTGGTCTGGCTGCCAGCCAGTACATCATGGCGTGGGACCACTGGGTGGCCTTCGGACTGCTGTTTATTCTTGGCAGCCGGATGATCGTTGAAGGTGTGCGTAAGAAAGAGTGCAAACCAGAAGAAGCGCCAACCAGCCACGGTTTCTGGCTGCTGGCCTGTACGGCTGTCGCCACCAGCCTGGATGCTATGGCAGTCGGCGTCGGCCTGGCCTTCTTGCAGGTGAATATCGTCACCACTGCGCTGGCGATTGGTTTTTCCACCATGGTCATGGCCTCTGCGGGTATTCTGCTGGGGCGCTTCCTTGGCCCGGTGATGGGAAAATGGGCAGAAATTTTCGGCGGCGTAGTGCTCATTGGTATCGGCTGTAGTATTTTGATTGAACATCTGGGCCGGTAAACAGAAATTCCGGCCTCTTTCTGGGGCGGAGTGGGTATGGCGTTATCGGTAGTCGACTGGAACAGCCGTAATCACATTGAATGTTCACATCTGACCGCCAGTCATGCGGCCTTCCCGCTGCACACCCACGAAGAATATGTCATCAGTGCGAATCTCAGCGGCATTGAAACCCTCAGCCTCCATCAGCAAACCCTGTCAGTTCATGCCGGGGATATCACCATTTATAACCCTGAAACGCTCCAGTCTTCGCAGTTTGGAGCCGAGCCGGTTGAGTTTTTTAGCATTCATTTACCGCAACAGGTTTTTGCCGATCTCACCGATCGATCACTGCCGATCCTGCGGGAAGGGGTGCTGCGCGATCCCGCATTGTTCGCGGCGATATGTGGTTATGTGTTGTCGCCGGATGAAGAGCAGGTTCAGCAGCAAAACCTGCTGTGGCTGACCAGCCAACTGCTGAAACACAGCCATGGGGAGGAGACCCCGCTGGCACCCGTCACCATCGGGCGGGCGCTGGAGTGCATGCGTGACAATCTGACGATGAAGATGACGCTGGATGAGTTGGCCGCCGCCGCCGGGCTGAGTAAATATCATTTTGTGCGTCAGTTTCGCCAGCAGATCGGCATTGCGCCGTTGCAATATCATATGCAGCTGCGCCTGCTGGCAGCGCGTAACCTGCTACGGCACCAGCACAGTGCGCTGGATGTGGCGCACCGGCTGGGTTTCTACGATCAGAGCCATTTTATTAACAGCTTTCGGAAGATGATGGGCATTACGCCGCATCACTATCTGCGTATCTTCAGCCGATAAATTCACGGTAACCGGAAAGGATAACGTAACCCGCGAAGTAGCAGAAAATCACCGCTGACGCGATGTACGACCAGCGTAGCATCTTTGCCCCCAGCATCCGTCCGCCCACGCTGCCCACCGTGCACAGCACGGCCGTCCAGACAACGCCTGCAAGGAAAAATCCGCTCAGGAACCAGCCTGAAGCCGCGGTGCCGTTGCTGCTCATCCGCGAAATCAACGCCCCGCCGACGGCGGCAAACCACAGGATTGCCGTGGGTGAGGACATGGCAAGGAAGATGCCACGGAAAAAATTCTGGCGCAGACTCAGTGCTTCACCGATATCCCCGGCGCTCAGTTCTGCGGTCGGGCGCAGGGCGCTTTGCACCATCTTCCAGGCAAACCACAGCAGGATCAGGGAGCCGCCGATCCACAATACCCAGCGTACCGGAGTGAACTGCAGCAGCACCGCCATTCCGGCCATCGCGAGGATCGCATAGATCAGATCGCCCACGCAGGTGCCGATCCCCAGCCAGAAGCCATGGAAAAAACCGCGCTGCATCGCCAGGGTGATCATCGCAATGTTGGCGATGCCGATATCCAGGCACAGGGAAAGACTGAGGAGAAAACCATTAGAGAAGGGCATTGGCGTCCGATCCAGGATGAGTGAGGCCGCCATTATCATCAGGCATCTTGCAGAAATATTGGAAAAAATTGCGCAGCAAGTCGGGATTTCATCCCGGGCCGGGTTTGCCGTTTAGCAACGGTTTACCTTTTTATCGGCATAATTAACTCAATTTTGTGATCTGGCTCATAAAATATTGCCTGAAAAACGCGCGGCATGTATAATTTTTTAGCGATTTTCAACAAAAGCTGCAAACAGGTCATCATGAAAAAATTCTTCAAATACGTGTTCCGGGTTTATGTCGACACCTTCAAACACGTACCGCCAGGCGCTGTTCTTTAAGCGCCGGCTGCACCGAACACCCTCGATAACGCGTCGGTCAGGGATTTGACCGATGGTTATCACCTCTTCTGATAATCACTTTATAAAAATATTGCATCATCGTGCGTCCTGCGCGAATCTGACTGCTATGCAAAATACTCAGCTGTTCCTCACCACCACGACCACCACTGCTTCTGGCGGAGAGTGGCGAGTTTGCGTGGCTGAGTAGTTAGCAAACCTTTCCCCTCCCGCCGGTTACCGACGGGGCTGCATTGTTCTCCGTTGTTGCCGGTTCAACTGAAGCCAGAATAAAGGAGAAATGCCATGTCTGACGCCTCCGCGTTGCTCGTGATCGATATGCAGGCAGGTTTACTGCACGGCCCGCAGGTGCCCCATAACAAAGCACAGTTGCTGGATCACGTTTCCTATTTGATCACATCGGCGCGCGCGCAGCAGATACCGCTGTTTTTTGCCCAGCACACCGGCGCGGCGGGTTCACCGATTGCCGCAGGCAGTGAACTCTGGCAAATCGCACCTGAACTGCCACTGCTGGATTCTGACCGCTGTTTTAACAAAACGCGTCCGAGCTGTTTTGCCGACACACCGTTACTGGCCTGGCTACAGAATGCCGGGATAAAACGGCTGGTGATCGTGGGGATGAAGACCGAATATTGCGTGGATACCACGTGTCGTGCGGCGGCAGATCGGGGATTTGAGGTGGTGCTGGTAAGCGATGCACACAGCACCACGGATAATGCGGTGTTAACGGCAGAGCAGATTATTGCCCATCATAATGCGACGTTGTCGGGGCCATTTGTGCAGCTGCTGACGACGCAAGAGATCCGTTTTTAGTCAGTTATCGGCATTGAGGCAGAAAAAGCCTCAATGCCGGCTTTGCCTGTTATGCGGTCGGGCCTGCCTGGGCGATGCGTGCACCCTCTTCCGTGCGGGTGTACTGCTCGAAATTCGCGACAAACAGCTGGGCTAATTTTTCGGCTGCCTGCTGCCACGCTTCTGCGCTTTCCCAGCCATTACGCGGGTCGAGCAGCGCATCGTCAACACCCGGCACCTGCGCCGGGATAGCCAGCCCGAAGATCGGCAACTGGCTATCATTTTGCTCAATGGTGCCGTTCAGGATCGCGTTGATGATAGTGCGCGTATCCCGCAGTGACAGGCGTTTGCCTGCGCCATTCCATCCGGTGTTAACCAGCCAGGCTTCCGCCTGAGTCTCATTCATTTTTTCTTCCAGCACGCTGGCATAGCACGTTGGCGGCAGCATTAAAAACGCCGCGCCATAGCAGGCCGAGAACGTCGGTGTCGGCTGGGTGATGCCGCGTTCTGTTCCGGCTAATTTTGAGGTAAACCCAGACAGGAAGTGATACTTCATCTGTTCGCGGGTCAGGCGTGAGACCGGAGGCAGTACGCCGAAGGCATCAGCGGCAAGGAAAATCACCTTCGACGGGTGACCTGCGGCGGACACCGGCCTGACAATATTCTCAATGTGCGAGATGGGGTAGGACACGCGGGTGTTCTCGGTTTTGCTGCCATCCGCGTAATCGACGGTTCCATCCTCTTTGAGCACCACGTTTTCCAACAACGCATCCTGACGAATAGCGCGGTAGATCTCCGGCTCTGCGGCTTCACTGAGGTTGATGGTTTTGGCATAGCAACCGCCTTCGAAGTTGAACACGCCCTCGGCATCCCAGCCGTGTTCATCATCACCAATCAACTCGCGCAGTGGATCGGTGGAAAGCGTGGTTTTCCCGGTGCCTGACAGGCCGAAGAACAGAGCGACATCACCCGCCGCGCCGCGGTTAGCAGAGCAGTGCATCGAGGCGATGCCACGCTGTGGCAGCAGGTAGTTCATCACCGAGAACAGACCTTTTTTCATTTCACCCGCGTACCAGGTGCCGCCGATAAGCTGGATTTTCTCGGTGAGATTGAAGGCCACAAAGTTTTCAGAGTTCATCCCCTGAGCCTGCCACTGGCTGTTGGTGCATTTGGAGCCGTTCATCACGGTGAAGTCAGGGGTAAAGTTCGCCAGCTCTTCTGCGGAAGGGACAATGAACATGTTTTTCACGAAATGTGCCTGCCAGGCGACCTCGGTCACCACCCTCACTGCCAGTCGCGAGTCTTTATTCGCACCACACCAGGCATCGACAACGTAGAGTTTTTTACCTGACAGCTGCGTGCAGACCAGTGCACGCAGCTCTGACCAGACGGCAGGTGAGAGAGGATGGTTATCGTTGCGGCCCTGACCGGCATCCGACCACCAGACGTTATCTTCGGTCAGTGCATCGCGCACGATGTATTTATCACGCGGTGAACGTCCGGTGAATTCCCCGGTATCCACGGCTACTGCACCGGAGGCGGTAATGGTTGCGCGTTCCCAGCCCACTAAGTCCGCCGCGGTTTCATGCGCCATCAGCAGTTCATAGCTGGGGTTGTAAATCACGTCCTGGAGGTCGGTGATTCCAAGGTCTGACAAGGCTGTGTTAAGGGATGCAGTGCTGGACATGAGATACCTGACTATTTAGGGGCTGAGGATGAGTTAATGGTTTGTTGCGAACTATTCCACGGATACTAGCATCGGATAACAGATGCTTTAATTGCATAATTTCTATTCTGGATGCAAAATTTGCATACTATTTTTGCGATGCGGGAGACGGACAGCGGTGATCGGTAACCTTGAAGTGAAATGGTTTTATGATGTGATTGCACTGGAAGAGAGCCGGAGCTTTACCCTGGCGGCGGAGAAAAGGAACATCTCACAGTCATCGTTTAGCCGACGCATACAGTCGCTGGAATCCGCGCTGGGTTTTATGATTTTTGATCGCAGCAAAAACCCGTTACAGCTGACGCAACAGGGTAAAAACTTCATCGGCTATGCGCGCAATATGCTGGACGATATGGATTTTCAGCTCAACCGCATCAAAGGGTTAGATAACCTCCGGCAGAGCATCAAGATCGATGCCGCGCCCTCTCTTTCCGTGCTGTGGCTGCCCGAAATGATTGCCGGATACAACGACAGTAATGAGCGCATCCACTATGTGGAATCGATTAATGTGAATGATGCGGTCTATAACCTGAAAGAGGGAAAATGTGATTTTATTCTGAGTTTTTATAACGAAGAGTTAATGAACTATCCCTTTGTTCATCACAAGATTTTTGATTCTCATCTCCATCTGGTCACCCCCTGCGATGATGGTGGTCAGCCGTTGTACTCCCTGAGCCACGATATTTTGCCGTTAATGAAATACGCTACCGACAGCTATATGGGACGGCAGGTTAACCAGGTGATCGACACATTGTCTGAGGACACTTTTACGCTGCGTTTTGTCTCGTCGATGAGTGAGCTGTTAAAGCGTATGATCGTTAACGGGCAGGGTGTGGGCTGGTTACCGCAGTACTCAATAAAAGAGGAACTCAGTCAGGGAAAACTGGCGATTATGGACCCTTCTGTTTCCCTCGGGATCAGCGCCTATGTTTACCGTTCCGGTTCCAGGCTGAACCTTTCCGCTGAACGGTTTTGGCAGTATATTCGCGCGCAACCGACACGGCGGGAATAAAATAATACTGTTAATCGATGATATTATAAAATTATTTTCAAGGAGGAAAACATGGCTGAAGCGACGGCTTTACTTTTTTTATGTATGGGTATTCTGGCGTTCACAAGGAAATTAAAACCT
The DNA here is from genome assembly GCF_020683125.1 of Erwinia rhapontici. NCBI lineage: Bacteria > Pseudomonadati > Pseudomonadota > Gammaproteobacteria > Enterobacterales > Erwiniaceae > Erwinia > Erwinia rhapontici. The sequence continues at coordinate 178,335 of NZ_CP085627.1, forward strand.
TTCAAAGTGTTATCAAGCATTGTGCTGTATTTTTCTTTTATAGCCGTAAAAGAAAATGTGCCTCTACAGTTTTTCTATGTTGTCATCATACTGATAGCGCTAATCACACTGATTTATATAAAGACCAGCAGGGAAAAGAAAGATGTTTTTTTCTTTTCCATTCCTTGCTGGCTTTATATTGTGTCAGTGTTGGAGAGCGTTAACGTCAAAACCCAGGTCAAAACCCAAATCAATCCGCAGAGAGCATCATGTTATGGCAGTTTTGACACTCACAGCGAGCACTATTGTACGGGGGATGGGGCCAGTTTGAGATAAGCCGGACGTCACGCGACAGGACGTCGCGTGCCGAGGCCCGCTCTACAGCGTCGTTATTCGAAATCGACCCAGGTCGCGCCGGCATCGGCCGACTCAACACAGCGTTCAACCCACTGCACACCGGCAACACCCGCATGAACATCCGGGTACCAGAAGTCTGCCAGCAGCGCTTTATCACCACGATCGGTGGCATCCATTGCTACGGCAAAGCGACGATAGAGGTTTGACCAGGCTTCGAACAACCCTTCCGGATGGCCGCCACCGATACGGTCTTCTTCCAGCGCACGCGGGGCCAGGTAGCCCATGCCGCGCTCCAGAATGCGTACCGGCTCGCCCTGAATTTCATAGCGTAACTGGTTCGGCTGCTCGTCCCACCACTCCAGGCTGGCTTTCGATCCGATCACGCGGATCTTCTGACCATGCATCGATCCGCAGTTCACCGCAGAGCACCACAGCGATCCCACGGCACCGTTGTCGTATTCCATCAGCACAAAGGCGTTATCTTCCAGCGGCGCACGGGTTTTCACAAAGCTCTGGCGGGAACACATCAGACGCGTGATTTTCAGGTCAGGCAGCATGGTTTCCGCGAGGAACAGCGGATGCGTGGCCAGATCGCCCAGTACGTAGCTTGGCCCGACAAATTTCGGGTCAACACGCCAGCGGGTGCTGGGGTTCGCCAGTTCCACCGCTTCATTGTGGAAGCCGTGGGAGAACGACATATTCACAATACGGATATCGCCCAGCAGGCCTTCCGCAATCATGCTGCGCGCCTGTTGGATCAGCTGATGGCCTGAATAACCGTAGGTGACACCGATGATTTTATTCTGTTTTTTGCTGAGTTCCGCCAGCTCTTTGGCTTCTGCGGTGGTGAAGCACAACGGTTTCTCACACACCACGTGCAGGCCCGATTCCAGCGCGGCTTTACAGATGGCGAAATGCGTGTTGTTCGGCGTGGCGATGGATACGGCTTCAATGCCTTCAGCGCGCCCAGCTTCCTGCTGGAATAACGTCTGATAATCGGGATAGCAGCGATCGCCCGTCACGCCCAGGCTTTCACCGAAGGCGCGGCCGCGTGCCGCATCAATATCAAATGCGCCCGCCACCAGGGTAAAGGTGTTGTCACGCAGTGCCGCTGAACGGTGGATATAGCCGATCTGGCTGGTGCCGCCGCCGCCAACCATGCCCCAGCGCAGGGAGCGATCGAGAGGTTTGATGCCGTTAATCATGGTAAGTCCTTAATCAGAATCCAACAGAGTTGAGGTAACGCAGGCTTTCGGTCACGTCGTGCAGGCTGCCATCGGCATTGCGCGGGTCACGTTCCTGTTCAATGGTGATCCAGCCCTGGTAGTGGCGTTCGGCCAGGAAGGCACGCACTGCCGGGTAGTCGATGGCCCCTTTGCCAATCGGGCACATCACCCCTTCGGCACAGGCGGTGAAGAAGTCCAGCTCACGGGCGATCACATCGCGGAATACCTTGTCGTTAACATCCTTAAAGTGCAGGTAGTCGATTCGGTCAAAGTACTGTGCGAGCGCAGGGATCGGGTCCATACCGGCGTAGTACAGATGCCCGGTATCCAGACACAGGCCAGCCACGCTGTGCGGGATGTCCTGCACCAGTTTTGCCAATTCATCGGCAAACTCAATGCTGCCGCCTGCATGCGGATGGATAACCGGGCGCACGCCGTACCCTTTGGCGATACGGCTGATCTCGGTGATGTGGCTCATCATGCGCTGCCAGTCGGTGTCGGACAGGCGCACGGCTTTATCGTACTGCCCGGCAAGACGTGCGCGTTCTGCATCGCCAAAGTCGATAATCACCAGGTAGGGCGCAGGAAGGTTGTCGCCGTGAGTCGGGGTTGCCGTCGGCACTTGCGAGACATTGCGGCACAGGTTATGCGTCAGCTCAATCATCGCCGGGAAGTTCGCTTCGCTCACCAGATCGTCAAAGAGGGTGCCCGCCACAATCGTCAGCCCGTACTGGTTCAGTTTTTCGGTCAGCAGTGCCGGGTCGGTTGGCAGATACGTCAAGGGACCCAGCTCTATGCTCTTGTAACCGGCCTGTGCGGCTTCTTTCAGCACTTTCTCATACGGCGGCAGGTGCGGGTTCTTTGGGTCATCGACGCCCCAGCTGCAGGGTGCGTTAGCAATATGAATAGTCATTTCGGTGTCCTTTCTTTATCAATAAATCGCACTCAGCGAGTGGCTGTTTTGCTTTCTTGTTGGGGGGTGTTGAAGCGTTCCAGAATCAGCGCTTCCATTTTTTCCAGTGAAACCCCTTTGGTTTCAGGCAGCAGAGCTTTCACAAACCACCAGGAAGCCAGTGAACACACCGCGAACAGCAGCAGTGGGAAGGCGCCGTGGAAGTTATCGTTGAGATAGGCGTTCTGGTTCATCATCGGGAAGGACTGGCTGACAAAGAAGTTACCGGCCCACATGGCGCAGATAGAGAAGCCCATGCCAGCACCGCGCAGGCGGGTGGGGAAGATTTCACCAATCACCGTCCACACCACCTGGCCCCAGGTGCCGCCGAACAGGAACATAAAGCCGAACAGGCCGATAACGGAGACCCAGCCGGTCATGCCGCTGTAGAAGGTATAGAAGGTGATCAGCAGGCAGACGGCAGAGCCGAGGGAACCGATCAGCAGCAGTGATTTGCGTCCCATTTTGTCGATCAGCATCATGCCGACCACCACGCCCACAAACTGCAGCACCGCCAGCCAGATGGTCATGTACATCGCTTCCTGCATGTTATGGGTCACGTTCATCAGCAAGGTCGGGCCAAAATACTGGATGACGTTGATGCCGGTGAGCTGGTTAAAGATGGCCAGGCCAACGCCAATCACCAGGAAGATCGAGGTCTTACGGTTGAAGCTGACGCGCTCGCGGTTCACCTGCTTATCGGCGTTATAACGCAGCGACTCCTGGATCTCGTTCATCACGCGTTGTGCATGCTCAGGAGTGGAGATGCGCGACAGGGTTTTCAGTGCCTGCTCGTTGCGGCCGACCATCGCGTTCCAGCGGGGTGACTCAGGAATAAAGCCGACAAACAGGAAGAACAGGATGCAGGGAACAAAGGCGGCACCCAGCATCCAGCGCCAGCCGTAGGCATTCAGCCACTCTGGATCGGCATTTTTGGCAATCAGGTAGTTGGTCAGCAGGACCAGCACCTGGCCGCCAACGCAGCAGATCATGTGCATGGTCATGGCCCGACCGCGATAATCTTTCGGCGCGACTTCGGCAATGTAGATAGGGGAGATCACCGAGGCAAGGCCGATGCCCAGTCCGCCGATAATGCGGAACACCACAAAGGTGGTGAAGTCCGGGGCCAGTGCAGTGCCGGCAACGGAGACCACAAACAGAATGGCGGTGACGATCAGCATTTTTTTACGGCCATAACGGTCAGCCAGTTTTCCTGCCACCAGACAGCCAATAACACAGCCGATGATGACGTTAGACACCGCCCAGCCCGTTTCGGCAGGTGAGAGTTGATAGTGGTGGCTGATAGGTTCGATAGCGCCGGAGATGACCGACGAATCATAGCCAAACAGCAGACCACCGAGGGCAGCAACGGCGCAAATCGCCATCACATAGGCCATGTTATGTTTTGGTGTTGATAGAGGCACGGAGGAGATCCTTCAATTATTATTTGAAGGGAGTATCAAACAAACATTCCATTACCTACAATGATGGAATGTTTGTTTTTTGATGGTGATCTCACTATTTTTGATAGCTTTGAATGATAATATTCTATCATTTCCGCTATTTCAGTGAGTTATTCGATAGTTCTGTCGGATTTCGCTGTTGACCCGCAGTGCGTCAGTAATTCTCTTTGGTTATCAATTCGAAACTGCTAGTCAGGGCGATAAAGCCACCACGTTCCTCGATGCTGGCTTGCTGCATCGCCTCAATGACGCGGGCGGCCAGCTCGTCCAGTCGATGGGCTATCATGATATCCAGCGTGCCGTCGATCAGTGCCAGCTGAGCATCCTGCAACGGGCCGTGGCAGATTAACGTAATGTCCTGCCGCCGGGCACTGTCACGCAGGGCATTGACGACACCTTCCACGCCGCCGCAGGGCGCATAGATCACGGACAATTCCGGGTGGCGATGAATCAGTTCGGCAGTGACCTGATAGCCCCGCTCAACGTTTTCAAAACTCTTAACCGGTTCCAGTACCGTATGGCCGGTGGCGTATTCCCGCAGGTACGAACGGAAGCTGATTTCGCACGTTTCCTGACATAAAAAGCGATTATCACCGACAATCACCCCGACTTTTCCCGGTGGGCCGCTCAGACGCTGAACAGCCCATGCGGCGGTTCGGCCCGCTTTTCGGTTATCCAGGCCGATATACCCGGCGTGGCCACAGGGCGAGAGATCGGAGAGAACGGTAAATACTTTTACGCCTTTTTGGGTGGCTTTCTCCACCGCCCGACGGATGAGCGCATTATCCAGCGCGATCAGTGCCAGCACGTTAACGTGATCGCTCAGTTCATCAATCGTTGCCGCCGTTTCTTCAATGGCATGGATATCATGAAAGGCGAATTCAATGCGGGTGCCCTCCTGTAAATACGGTGCGGCGTGCTGTTCCAGTGCCCGGGAAAACGTATCGTAGAACGAGTAGTCACGCGACAGCAGAATGACGCCAATCCGCAGCGAACCTGAACTCTGGCGTGGGGCGCTGACGTTAAGAAAATCAGGATCAAAACGATAGCCGAGCCGGGACGCGGCCTGAACCACGCGATGTTCGGTGTCCGGGCGAACGGGAGCTCGTCGGTTCAGTACCCTGTCGACCGTGGCAACACCCACGCCAGCTTCGCGGGCGATGTCCGTTAATGTGGTTTTTTTCATCCTGGATTCCCTGATATAAGCAATGACAAAAAACTATCACGTCTGCCCACAGGGCAACAGTACAGGCAGAGGACTAAATACTCAGGACATGACGCTCATCAGATTATTTTTTTTATTGTGCACAAAATAAGATTTAAAAATTTCATTTTTGGCCGGTGTCAGTAAAGGTAAAAAAAACCAGATATTTCCAAAATTATGCTATCTTTCTGCAAACATACCGCGTGGTATCTTTTAGCCGAAAACGTCATGATTAAACATCCCACATCATCTCATTCACTGCGCGAAGCGCTCTGCTGTGAACGGGGTTATAAGCGTAAAAAACAACCGGAACAGGTCAGGGCGGCGCTGATCCACTCCGCTGCCGAACTTGCCGCCCTCGAGGGGCTGACAGGCGTCACTGTTCAGGCCGTGTCTGCTGCTGCGGGCGTGACGAAAGGCGGGTTCTTTCATCATTTTCCCCATAAGCAGGCGCTGCTGGATGCGGTCTTCGAAAGTTTCCTCGCGGAGAATGAACAAGCTATTGACCGTGTCATGGCCGCTGATGAGCCATCATCCGGTTGCTTCACACGTGCGTATATTAGCGTGGCGTTTGATGACATTTTACAGGCGGAGAAAAGCCTGAGGATCCCGTTATCGCTGTCGATGATGGCATCACCCGAGCTGTGTGAACGCTGGTCGTTGTGGCTGGCGGGGCGACTGCAACGCCACCACGAGACGGACAGTCTTCCACAGCATGAGGTGGCACGACTGGCGGCCGATGGCGCATGGCTGGCCTATTCACTGGGTAATGCCCGCGGCATTCGTGACGCGTTATCCCTGAAAAACATTTTGCTGACACTCACCAGAGAGCGACCTTTATCGTGAAAACGACCTTCAAACAGGAAGTTGTTCATCAACTGCTGCACTGGCTGGAAGGGAATATCCATACGCCGCTGACCATTAACGACTTTGTTGAAAAGTCGGGCTATTCAAAATGGCATCTGCAACGTATTTTCAAAGAGGTGACCGGGCAGAAGCTGGCATCGTATTGTCGTCAGCGGCGGCTGACCTCCAGTGCGGTGATGCTGCGTCTGTTTGATAAACAGATCGACTCCGTTGGCAGTGAGCACGGTTTCTCCAGCCATAACGTCTACCACAAAACCTTCAAGCGCCATTTCAATGTGACGCCCGCACAGTATCGTGATGCGTTGCACTGGTCATGCAAAGGGTTGTGTCCGCCGATTAACCTCAGCGAAATGGCTGTTCCTGAAGGTCAACTGGTCGAGCTGGATGCGATGACCTTGCAGGGGCGCGTGACGGATTATGCTTTCACGCTGGATACCATTTGCCACTTTTGCTGGGATCAACGCGCCATTTTATGGCGGGAGCGACTGGCGTCAGCGGTGGCAAAACCCACCGCGCTGTACGGTCTGACCAATGTGATCAAAGGTGGCCCGCGTGCCGATGATTGCGCCACCCTGCAGTACCTGGCCTGCTTTGATCCTGATACGGCAAGTGGGGAAGAGCCTTTGGTGCAGGTGGATATCGAAAAGCAAACTTATCTGCATTTCACTTTCAGCGGCGATGTGCAGCAGTTCGCTGATTTCATCAAGCTGATTTATGAACATGCGCTGCCGACAGCGGGCGCGGTGCGCCGTGATGGCTACGACATTGAGCGCATCGATCCGCAGCGCATCAGAAGTTCCGGTACCGCTCGCATTGACTACTATGTGCCAGTGATTGTCTGATTGCAGGATCGGGTATGCCCGTTCCCTGTTATCCAGGGACCGGGCATATAACCGTAAACTGTCTGTCGGTGTTATTTCAGCAGTTCAGCTGTCATATGAACGCCGTTGTTGGTATTGGCTTCAGTAATTTTGTAAGACGATGCACCCGCCTGCTGTGCCTGAGCGGCGATGCTGGCTTCTGCGCTGTCCAGCGTTGAACCGGTTGCCGTCACGCTCTGTGCAAAGCTGGCGAAAGAGAGGGTAGAAAGTACGATAACTGCTGCAAAAGTTTTGATGGATTTCATGGGGTGATTCCTTTATTGAGTTTGTTTGATTAAGGCGTTTTGCCTCGTTGAAAGCAATACTACGCTTGCTAATGAAGTAGTGATAGCGGAGTGATTTGCTTATCTTTATCAAATAATTTGATTGAAAACTGACGGCGCTTTACATTGCTTGCACAACACTGACTGACAACGCTCTTTCACGCTGTAGATTGACGCTGCATGACATTCGCTGCCCGAAAATAGCCCTTCCTTTCGCGTAATAATAAAAATGATTATCATTCAACTTAATGCTACGCTCACGCGGCCGCTTTGCTCTGTCGCCAGTGAGAACCTATCGTGTCAGCGTTTGAACAGTATTATGTAGAAGTCCTGCGCTTTCTGACGCGTAAGCTGCGCGACCGCGACAGCGCCCAGGAGATGACGCAGGAAACGTTCAGCCGGGCGTTGACGTTGCCATCCGGTGGGCCGGTGCAATCACCGCGCGGCCTGCTCTATCACATCGCACGTAACCTGCTGGTCGACCGCTATCGCCATCAGCAGCGTCAATCCCATGAAAACCTTGATGACATCGATGAATCCTGTATTGTCGCACCCGGCGGCTGGCAGCCTGAGGCTCAGGCCGAAAGCCGGCAGTATGCGGCTCAACTGATGGCGACTATCGACAGTCTGCCACCGCGCTGCCGTCAGGCGTTCGTGCTGCACCGTTTTGACGGGCTCTCACAGAATGAGGTGGCGAAGCTGATGGGGATTTCCACCAATATGGTTGAAAAACATATTATTCGGGCGATGACGGCCTGCCGGGAATGCAGCGAACGCTGGCAGGACAGCAAGGGATAATGCGATGAATACTTCTGATTCCTCACGTACCAAACGGGCGGAGAAAGCCCAGCACTGGCTACTGCAACAGCAGGCGGGGTTAACGCCCCGGCAGCAGCGGGAGTTTGCGCGCTGGCAGGCTGATGACGACAATGCTGCTGAGTTTGCCCGGGCGCAGCGCCTGTGGCAGCAGCTGGGTGCGTTGCCTGCGGCTGATATTGCCCGCCTGCGCCAGCAAACCCGGCGCGAACTGTCCGCCCCGACACGGCGGACCCGACTGCTTTGGCCTGCACTGGCGATGCTGTTGCTGGCGGTGCTGGTCTGGCCTGCCTGGCAGAGCCTCGCCCCGGCTCAGTTCGAACAGAGCTACGCCACTGCACGCGGCGAACAGCGTCTGATTACCCTTCCTGACGGCAGTGAACTGAATCTGGATGCAGGCACCCGGCTGCGTGTTGCTTTTTATCCGCAGCGGCGCGAAGTGTGGCTGGAGCAGGGGCAGGCCTTTTTCCAGGTGGCGCATCAGGCAGAACGCCCTCTGACGGTGCGTAGTGGCCCGTCACGGGTGACGGTACTCGGCACCGCCTTCAGCGTTCGTTATATTCCGCACTCGATGAGTGGGGCAGGGGTGGATGTCGCAGTGCGTTCCGGTGCCGTGCGCGTTGGCCCGCTGTCAGGCTGGGAATACAGCTGGTGGCGACTGGTGAAAACCGTTGGACTGTCTCAGGCTGATGCTCATCTTCAGGTGCTGCGCGCCGGGCAACAGGGCCGCAGTGATGCCCGTGGTTTGCTGGTGGCAGAAAACGCCATTGCTCCGCAGGCGGTCGCCCCCTGGCAGCAGGCGCGAGTCAACTTTGATAACACCCCGCTACCGCTGGCGCTGGCCGAATTCGCCCGCTACGGTGCGGTGAACTATCAGGCAGATCCGCAGCTGGCGGATTTGCGCATCACAGGAAGTTTCGAATTGCAGCGGCTGGACAGTTTTGCCAGAGCGCTACCCGCCGTGCTGCCGGTGGTACTGAAGAAGCAGGGTGACAGCACACTGATCGTGCCGCGTAACAGCAAAGCAAAAAAGTCGTAAAAAAAATGGCGATGTGACGTCAGGGTTTTGTCGATCTATGCGTCTACTAAGGGAAATGATTCTTATTACATAACCTTTGGGAACTGACACATGGCTCTGTTTACCTTTGCTGCACTGCCGGGAAAATCTCTTAAATACAGCGCAGTATCGCTGGCTATCGCACTGAATACGCTGGCGCCTTATGCTGCTGCGGCAAGTACAACCGTGGCAGTTTCACTGCCGCAGCAGCCGTTGTCGTCGGCGCTGAACGCGCTGGCACAACAGGCTGGCGTTCAGCTTATCGTTGCGCCATCGGCGGTCGCCAATAAAACCGCCCCTGCCGTGAGCGGCACCATGACGCTGGAAAGCGCCCTCGACCGCCTGTTACAGGGCAGTGGCCTGCACTACAGTCGCCAGAACGATATGGTCACCGTCGAGCCGGGCGATACCCTGGATGGCAACACGCTGACAGTCACCGCCAACAGCGGCCAGCAGGGCGGCAGTGTTCCGCAGCAGACCAGCAGCGCCACCAAAACCAACAGCTCACTGCTGGACGTCCCGCAGTCAGTCTCCGTGATCAGTCGCCAGCAGATGGACCGCCAGAACGTACAAAGTGTGACGGAAGCACTGCGCTATGTGCCGGGGGTAAAAACCGAAACCTACGGCGTTGACCCAAAAGGCTATGACTGGATTTATATTCGTGGCTTCAATGCATTAACCACTAACGACTATCGTGACGGTCTGCGCCAGCTCAACAACAGCTACAGCTATTTCCGTACCGAGCCGTATGCACTGGAACGCATCGATGTGGTACGCGGCCCGTCATCCACCCTGTTTGGCCTGGGTGATGCCGGTGGCATTATCAACCGCGTCAGCAAACTGCCGACCGCCCAGGGCGTGCATGAAGTGGAAGTGCAGCTTGGCAACTTCGACCGCCGCCAGCTGCAGTTCGACCTTAGCGACAAGATTAATGATGACAGCCGTTATCTCTACCGTCTGGTGGGGGTAGCGCGCGACAGCAATACCCAGTTCCAGTACGCCAACGGCCCGAAAGTGAAAGATGATCGCGTGTATATCGCCCCCTCATTCACCTGGCTGCCGAATGCCGACACCAGCCTGACGCTGCGTGCCGACTACCTGCGCGACAGCTCCGGCGGCACCATCGCCGTATTGACGGAGCCTGATGGCAAAGTCACCGATACGCTGCTGGGCGATTACAGCTATAACCATTTCCGCAACGAGCAGTTCACCGTGGGTTATGAGTTTAGTCATCAACTGAATGATGCTATCCAGCTGCGCCAGAACCTGCGTTTTGGTCAGACCGATACCATCCTCAATAACCTGCTGCCGGGCGCGACGGATTACACCGCAGGCACCCAGGCACGTAATGCTGTGCGTTTTGATGAGCATATGCAGGCGTTCAACATCGACAACCAGTTACAGGCTGATTTTGCCACTGGTACGATCAATCACACTTTGCTGACCGGCATCGATTACAGCTGGTTGGACGGTAACGCAAAACGCTTTAACCAGGCTGCTCCGACGCTGAATATCTTCCAGCCACAGTACGGTGTGGATATTTCTGACCCGACCACGCTGGTGAATAATAACAATCAGACCACCTCCCAGCTTGGCGTCTATGCGCAGGACCAGATCTCCCTGACGCCGAACTGGCTGCTGACCGTGGGGGGGCGGCATGACGATATCAGTATGCGTACCCAGAACAACCTGACGGAGAACACCAGCTGGTTGGATAAAGATGCCTGGACCGGTCGCGCCGGGTTGACCTGGCTGGTGGGTAACGGCCTGGCGCCATATATCAGTTATGCTGAGTCCTTTACGCCGAACAGCGGGACAGACAGCAGCAATAATACGTTCACGCCGAGTAAGGCACACCAGGTTGAGGCCGGGATCAAATACCAGCCCGATGCTGACCTGTTGATGACGCTGGCAGCCTTTGAAATCACCAAAACCAATGTGCTGACCAACGAACTGGTCAATGGCCTGGCGACCGGTTACCAGACGGCCTCAGGCGAAGTGCGTTCACGCGGTATTGAGTGGGAAACCCAGGCGAAGCTGACGCAAAATCTGCATGCGCTGGCGTCTTACAGCTATACCGATACGGAAATCACCAAGAGCAATGACGGCGTGCAGGGCAATAAACAGGCTAACGTCCCGAAACATATGGCGTCAGTATGGTTGAGCTATGGCTTCACCCAAGGCGTGTTGAATGGCCTGACGCTGAACAGCGGCGCACGCTACGTCGGCAGCATGTATGGCGATAATGAAAATACGGTGGCGGTGAAGAACTTTGCTCTGGTTGATGCGGGCGCTGCGTATAAGGTTAACCAGCATCTGACCTTCGGGATGAATGTGCAGAATCTGCTGAACCATCAGTATGTTGGCACCTGTGACGGCACCACCAGCTGCTATCCGGGCCAGGAGCGTACGTTGATTGGTTCCGTGAAATATAACTTCTGATGTCACAGGGATTGTGGCGGCGGCGCGACTGCCTGAAAGCGCTGTTGCTGGCACCGCTGGCGTTCAGTCGCGATCTGTACGCGCAGCCGCTGGCGACAGATCGCATTGTGGCGATTAACTGGGCGGCAGCGGAGCTGATGCTGACGCTCGGGATCACGCCGCTGGCGATCTCCGACAGCGGCTATTTTCGCCGCCGCATCCCCGACCCGGTGCTGCCTGCCGTGGTCAGGGATATCGGCCCTTACTGGGAACCCAATCTGGAGTATCTTGCCCAACTGCGGCCATCACTGATCCTCAGTGATGCGCTGTCGCCGTCAATCCTGGCGGCGCTGGCGCGGATTGCTCCGGTGGAAGTGGTGAATATCTACCCGGCGGAGGGGGATGCCTGGCAGTCGCTGTGTGACTGGCTGCTGCCGCTGGCGGCCCGGCTTAATCGTTTGGCGCAGGCACAACAATTGCTGGATGCGGCCAGCCAGCATCTGGCTGATTTACGACAGCAACTGGCGACGCGTGCGCGTCCGAAAGTGTGTGTGGCGGTGCTCAATCAGGACGGTAAGCATGCCACGGTTTATGGCCAGCACAGTCTGGTGCAGTGCGTACTGGATCGGCTGGGGCTGGTAAATGCCTGGCAACAGCCGGGTAACCGCATTGGGTTGGCGAATGTCAGCATCGATCGTCTGGCGACTCTGGCTGATACCCGGCTATTTTATAGTGAATTGCCCACTACCGCTGACCGGCTGCGCAAGGCACGGCAGTCCAGCGCGTTGTGGCAGCATCTTCCTCTGGTGCAGCAGGGCGATGCCGTCCCGCTGCCCCCCTTTTTTCCGTTTGGTGGTGTACGCACCGCCCTGCGCCTTGCCGACAGCCTGGCGCTGCGGCTGCTGAGTGAACCCTGATGTCACGCTATGCGCCGCTGGCGCTGTTCTGCGGTTTGCTGCTGTTGGCGCTGACGCTGACGGCCCACCATCTGTTGCCGTTGTTGCACGACAAGGGCAACGGTCACCTGCTGCTGCACTACAGTTTTCTCCCCCGACTGACGATCAGCCTGCTGGCCGGAGGCGCCCTGGCGCTGGCCGGTCTGCTTTTCCAGCAGGTACTGCGTAATCCGCTGGCCGAACCTGCCACTCTTGGCGTAGCCGCTGGATCGAATCTGGCGATTGCGCTGGCGCTGGTGCTGGCACCCGGTCTGCTGGTGTGGGGGATGGCACCGGTGGCGCTAGTGGGCGCGGGCATCACCACTCTGTTACTGCTGTTGCTGGTGGCGAAGCAGCAGCTGGCGACGCTGAACATCCTCCTCGCGGGCATGGTACTGAGCCTGTATGCCAGCGCCATTTCTACGCTGCTGGTCATGTTTAACCACGACTATCTCAGCGATCTGTTCAGCTGGCAGGCGGGGGCGCTCAGTCAGAATGGCTGGGACAGTGTGCGTCTGCTGCTGTTGCCGTTGCTGCTGCTGAGTGGTGGAAGCCTGCTGCTGGCTCGACCGTTAACGCTGATCGGTCTGTCAGAGCAGAGTGCCGCCAGCCTCGGCGCTTCACCGTTGACCGTTCGCCTGCTGACGCTGTTGATCGCTGTGGCGCTCAGTGCGTTGGTCACCAGTCAGCTAGGCATTATCAGCTTTATTGGCCTGGCGGCTCCCGCACTGGTGCGGCTGCTGGGCGTACGTCGTTTCAGCCAGCAGTTACCCTGGACCCTGGCCTTTGGGGCAGTGCTGTTATGGCTGATTGACCAACTGGCACAGTCACTTTCTCCCGCGGCGGGCGATGTGCCAACGGGCGCGATTACCGCATTATTCAGTGCGCCGCTGATCCTGCTGCTGCTGTCCCGCCAGCGGACCATTCATTTTCCTCAGGCCGCAGCGGATGTACCTGCTTTTTCTCCACCATTGGGTGGGCGTAAGATCGCACTACTCCTTTGCCTGCTGTTGCTGACAATCGGCTTGTCGCTGGGATGGAATCGTCAGTTCAATGAAGGGATGCTGCTGGCGTGGCGCTGGCCGCGGCTGCTGGGATCGCTGGCTGCCGGAGCGATGCTGGCGGTGGCGGGTGTGTTAATTCAGCGCCTGACGCGCAACCCGCTGGCCAGCCCTGAGTTGCTGGGCATCAGCAGCGGTGCATCACTGGCGATACTGCTGCTGTTTATGCTGGCGGGACCGTTGTCGTGGATGTTTCCTGCCGCGCTGCTCGGCAGCCTGCTGGCGACCGGGGCGATGTTATGGCTGGGGGCCCGGCGGGGTTTTCAACCACAGCGTCTGGTGCTGGTGGGGTTATGCCTGACCAGTATCAGCGGAGCGCTGACCAGCCTGCTGATGCTAAGCGGTGACCCGCGTGCGTTGCAATTGCTGAACTGGAGAACGGGCTCGACCGCAGGTATCACGGCCAGCGTTGCGTTGTTCGGGGCAGGGCTGGCGGTCCTGTTGATCCCTCTGACGCTGCTGTTCCGGCGTGGTCTGCAACTGCTGGGATTGGGCACACAGCCCGCGCAGTCGTTGGGGCTGCATTTGCGTACCCATAGTCTGTTAATTCTGCTGCTGGCGGCGGCGCTAACGGCGGGTGGTACGTTGTTGATCGGGCCACTGAGTTTTGTTGGACTGATCGCTCCACAGCTTGCTCGCTACAGTGGTGCTCGCAGTGTGTCCGCTCAGATTGGGCTGGCAGCATTGCTAGGGGCAACGCTGATGGTGCTGGCCGACTGGCTCGGACGTAACATCGCCTGGCCGTGGCCTGTTTCGGCAGGGATCCTTTGCTCGCTGATCGGTGCGCCCTGGTTTTTATGGCAACTGCGTCGGCGCTGAATGAGTGCCGCCGCATCTGCCCGAGGCTAACATCTGCAAGTCCGTCTTTGCCCCCGGCTGTCAGGTAGTCAGCAACTTGTGTAGCGCCTGTAAATCACGTTTCACCCATTCCAGTTCCTGGGCGAATTTTTCATCCGACAGCAGTGGCTGGCGGAATACGGTGATCAACACCTGTGAACCCTCTTCGTTGGCGACAATACGCATAGGGACGAAGATTTCTTTGCTATAACCGCTGTCAATATAATGGTCCATAATGCAGAAAGGATTATGTTCGGTGAAGCGTACTTTGACCGGTCCCTGTGGGCCACGTCCTTTCCAGCCATTGCCATCCGGCTCAAGCGGCCCCTGACTTAGACCTGAAGCCCACTTAGGGAAAAACTCCGGTTTCCAGATCGTTTCATACAAATCTACCCAGTTACGATGGATAGCCAGGCTAAGAGTATGTGAGGACAGCATAATACCTCCGGTCAGTGGTCAATAACGGATTTAACCATCCCGGAAGGACGATGGGAAGGAGGAGCGTTCTATTGTGTTAACTGGGTAGCGAAGTGCGGCGGTATGTGGCGGTAGGCGAGGACTGAAACGACAAACGTTAACGTGGGTTGCCTGAATAAGGTTCCTCACCGTTAGCGCAGCTTTCCACTACGGTGAGGAATCTTGTTATTTACATGCTTTTTAATTCAGCATGCGAAGTCTCAACATCATAACGTCCGTGGAAACAGAGGTCGATTGGGTGAGGATGCCAGTCAATTAGCCCTCTTATTTCAAAAAGAATCATACCGTTTTTCGTAGGATGCTCTTCGCTCAGTAGCGAACGCACCATCAGTGATTCAGGAATAATTCTTGTTTCAAATCGCAGAATCGCTGTTCTGATATTTTTTTCAATCGAATGCCATCTATGCTGATGGGAAAAGCTGCCGACCAGGGCACTCACGCCATAGTTTACAACTGAGTCTGCCACCAGGTTGTGCTTGTATTCATCAAGACTGTCTTCGATGTTGGTATTATTCAGCATCGTAGCAATATCTTTCTGAACAATTGATCGCATCATTCTCGAATCAAAAAATAATTCATCAAAGCGTTCAATGCTTTTTTTCGGATCGTCATCTTGTAATCTTTCCAGTAATGTGGGCAAAAACTGCCTTTTCTTTTCCATCACTGAATCCTTATGTAAACGTTATTTTTCCGCTTTCCAGTAACGAGAAATCGCCTGCATCGGTAATGATGACCTTGCGTCCTGATCCTTTGGAACAGGTAGCAGAGACATCTTCCCATTCTGTTACTAAACCGAGCTTGGCATCCTTGCTGGCATTTTCTATTAGGGGGTAGCGTGAAGGGATGTATCCGTAATACATATCGCTACGGGTCTGAATATGGGCTTTAGACCAGATTAAGTCGATGAGTTCTTTCGGCTTTTCAATGCTTAACGACTGTATCTCGGAGAAGGGTACCCAACGATAACCACCGGCAGCGATAAATTCACAGGCAGGCCCAATACGCCCGTCACTGTCTGAAATCCATGAAAATGAACCGATTTGCGGACCTTTCCCAGCGCTTCCATTCACCAAAGAGAAAGCCTGGCTGCGCAGTTCGTCCTGTTCGTTCAGCGCTCCGTCAGACAGTAACTTGTTTGCCTGATTTAACAAGTTAATCCATTCGGGTAACTCAAGATTGAGCATGCCAGGTAAGCGTTCGCCACGCAGCACTTCTTCTCTGATTAATTCACTGAATATCAGGTTTTTTGCAATTTCCACTTCTTGTAATGAATCACTATTAATGACTTCGATGGTTTGCAGTTGCATCAATGCTTTTTGCCACGAACCTTCAATACAGTACAGTTTGTAGAGTGTTTCACGTAAGGAGATATCATCAGGTTTAGCCTTAACCTGAGACAAGCAATTCGCCAGAACCTCCTCAAGTGAGGCGGTCTTTAACGATCCATATAATGACTTTGTAGTATCCATCTACTCTTTCCTTCAGATTATATTTTAGTAATGGCTGTCCAGTCCAATCTTATAAAGATCCTGGAAAGCAAGTTCAGGTATAACTTTTTTCTCTTTTGCCGTGAATTTTTCCGGCGCCAGTAGCATTAATATTTCATATTTTTCTTCTTCATACAGAACATCATCTTGCAGGTTGGCAACTTCAAGTTCATCCCAGACTTTATCAATCAATGAAGGTGCATCCAGAATACATTCCATGATGGTTTTCGATTGCATCTCTGATCGGGTAGCATCAAAGAAACCGTCATCATTAATAACGTAATGAGATTTTTTTTCGTCCTTATTATAGAGGTTGTTGTTGATGTGTCCCCAAATCAGGAATTTCTTATATTCAGTTTCCAGCGGTTTAATTGCATCATTCTCAATGACTCTTTCCGAGATCATCTCATTTGAGTAATTGAGATCGGCAATATAATGTGCGCCGTTTGGTAAAATATCTTCTATTTCAGGAGTGTGAGTGTTACTTCTATCTGTTTCATAACCATTCAGTGTATAGAACATATCTTCAAGAGAAGTTGTGCTCTCACTGACCTCTGCCTGAATATTATAATGACCAATTTGTATTTCTGAACCTAAATTCAGGGTGCGAACTTCGTTCTTTTCAACAGGGATCCCATCAATAATACAGACATAATCGCTACAGGCATTGAAAACGGCTGCTCCCGCGAGTGTCCAGTAAAAATACACAATATTCTCTTCAGGCTGAGCAAGATGCTGGTCTGAAAACTCCCCCTTTATAACGTTGAAACCCACCCGCGCTTCTGATGTATGAGATTCATCAAGTTTGAAGCGATAGCGCTGATCAGGCCAAGTCATTGATAAGTACATTTTTTAGCCACCGATGTAAACATTACCAGAACCACTGGCTACTGCAGCACCGCATCCGCAGACGTCTCCCAGTCGGGCTGCGTTGCAACTATTGATAAACACAGATCCTGAACCGGACGCTACCGGGGCCGCACCATGAAAGGCACAGGTCGCAACGCTGCCGCCTGTGATAGCGGCGTTACAGCTGTTGATCGTTGTATCGCCGGAACCTGAAGCAATCACTCCACCGTGGCATACTGCATCGCTAACTCTGGCTGCATTTTGCATAAATCACCTCATGTTGATTAATTCATGATCAAGTAAAAAGGGCCCGAACTGTTTCGCCATGATTGGCTTGAGTCAGGTCCGGCCCTTTTAGTGTTTATCCCCGTTGCTTAGGGGCCCCACGTCGGGGTCACCGGCGGTTCGGTCACAGGCGGCTTGGTCACAGGCGGCTCGGTCACAGGCGGCTTGGTCACTGGCGGCTCGGTCACAGGCGGCTTGGTCACCGGCGGCTCGGTCACAGGCGGCTTGGTCACAGGCGGCTCGGTCACCGGCGGCTTGGTCACCGGCGGTTCGGTCACTGGCGGCTCGGTCACCGGCGGCTTGGTTACAGGCGGTTCGGTTACCGGCGGCTTGGTCACTGGCGGCTCGGTAACCGGCGGCCGGGTAACAGGCGGCTGAGTAACAGGCGGCTGAGTAACAGGCGGCCGGGTAACAGGCGGCTGAGTAACAGGCGGCTTAGTAATAACCGGTGGTCTAGTTACCGGCGGTTTAGTCACCGGCGGAATGATGATTGGTGGAACGACTAATGGTGGAAGTATTGGCAACGGTAATAATGGCAATGGGAGCGCTAAAGGAATGAATCCAAACGCTGCAAGCCCAGGCAAACCAGCTAACATCGCACCGCCACCGCCACCGCCACCGCCACCGCCGCCGCCGCCGCCACCACCACCGCCGCCGCCACCTTTACAATCGCAACAATCACCGGGATTAATATCGACCTCACCAGCTTGTATGACAATTTTTCCACCTGCGACAATTTTAATATTTGAAGCAGAGATGGTGAGCATGCCACCTGAACTGATTGCGAAAGCGCCCCCGGCAACGGCTGCAGCTGCACCACCCACCGCCAGTGAACTGGCACCGCCAACAGCTGTTGAAATGGCACCGCCAACAGCTGTTGACATGGCACCACCCACGTTAATAGCGTTCGCTCCCCCAACAGCGAGTGAGTTAGCTCCGCCCACGCAGGTTGACATTACGCCGCCTACGTTAATAGCGTTCGCTCCCCCAACAGCGAGTGAGTTAGCGGCGCCCACGGTGGTTGCCATAAGGCCACCTACGTTGACGAAGCTCGCTCCCCCCACAGTGTTTGACTGTACAGCGCCAACAACAGTGGTCATAGCGCCACCAACGAGCAGACTATTGAATCCCAAAATGTTTGCTGTCTGGAAACCACCGACAAATTTCGTTCTGGAAAGGCCAACCTTAAGATTTGAGTTCGCACCAATAACCTGTTTTTCGTTGGCTTTAGTCAGGCGGCTCATATCGCGCTCAGCTTGCTCCCAGTAGCGTTCAAGGCCAGGTTTATCTTCAAAACGTATGCCGTTGAAGTTGGTTCGTCCGCCACCGACAGTACGGCTGACCAGGCCACTTTGTGTGGCATTAGCCGGAAGATCCCAGGGAGGCATCGTAACGTTATTGTAAAGGCTACCTAAGATCAGAGGTCTGTCGGGATCGCCATTAAGAAAGTCGACAATGACTTCATGACCAATACGAGGAATGTTGATTCCACCAAAATTATTACCTGCCCAGGCCTGGCTCACACGTAGCCAGCATGAGTCTGATTCGATATTTTTCCCGTAGCGATCCCACAGAAAATGAACTTTGACTCTGCCATATTTATCGGTCCAGATTTCTTGCCCCCGAGGACCGACCACAATGGCTGTTTGTGGGCCACGTGTCTTAGGTTTTATCGCAGTACGTGGATGACGATAAATTTTGGTTGTCGGCTGTACGGTAAATTCGCATTGGTACTTAAAATTTTCCTGCCCCGAGACCTGACCAACTTCCTCAACGTCTAATTTGCTGGAAATGATGAGATACTCGCGATTAACTTTTTTAACCGGGAATCCTTTGAGATTAAAATTAGATCCACAGACAACGCCGCGCAGTTCACCAAATCCAGTTGCACGAGAACCCGTTGCACCTAACTCTTCAATACGCACTTTAGCTAATTGCTCACCAATGCCGGGTTGATCGTAATCGCCTGGCCAGTGATAAACTTCCATGTCATTAAAGCTGGTTTTACGTGGTTTGCTGTCCAATGCCATAATATCAGCACGTGACTTAGTGAAGTCGTAGTCGTTGGTCACCCAGGAACCCGTAGTGATACTTTCCTGATGATCGAATCGGGTAACATACTCTCCGCCTGCTTTTGGTAAGTCAGGTTCATATTTGAGAGTATGGTAAGCAGAACTTTTAAATTTTTTATGGGCGCCAACATGATCGACAATAACCATTTTATGCTTATGATCATGGTGCTCAAAAAACCAGTAAATTCCCCATTCTTCCATCAGACGCTGGATGAAGTTAAAGTCGGTTTCACCATATTGAACCTGGAAATCGAGCTGCGGGTAACTGCCACTGAGACGTTTATCTAATGGGAAATTATAGTCAGATAACACTTCATCAATAATATCTACCACATTTTTATTCTGGAAAATTTTATAATCTGCTGTGAGATCAGTCAGATAAAGCCAAGGTCTGATAACAAATTCATGCTTGGCCTGATTGGCATCACGGCCAAGAAATCGCGCCTGCTGCACCAGCCCTGATATTTCGCGTATCCCTTTCCCAACGCCAGTAACTGCATCAAGGCCGCTGCCATCCAGCTCTATCTCGATCGTCATTTCTTTTCCGATGAGATCTTTAATCTCAATGTTTGACGCAGATTGCCAGGGGATCAAGGGATTAGCGGCAGTTTTGGTCATGATGGTGTACGAGTACAGTGTTGATAATGACTCTTCACCTTTAAGCGTTGATGGGACCAAAGCTGGTTCGCCTAACAAGAGAGGCATTGCGGCGCTGTACAAGTTAATAGTTCGTGACATTAGAATCACCTTATACGAAATTGATTATCCATAACCACTAACGGCGCGCGTTAGTAATATCCATCGGTACTGGTATTTTCTTAGAGTCGATGATTCGACCATATCGACTTTGTCGCCAAAGCCAGACGAAATTTCCGGTCTGAATGCATTCAGGCCAGCTTTTCCATGGCATAAATTCTACTCCACCATTAATGGGAGTCTGATTGTCTAATGTGTGACAATTTGACAGTAATGGCTCGGATGTATTAATAAATCTAAATTTTTTACGAATTAAAACAGATTCTAAAAATGGCGAATAGTGTATCTGTAAAGCTTTAATCCACTCCAAAAAATGCGAGTGTTTTTTATTGGCATTCATTTCACCTTGTCGAGCTGCAAGGATTCTTGCCTGCCAAAAAGCGATATGAAATTTTTTTTTGAAATCCACTGATATTACATCATAGGGAAGTCGAGAAAAAATGACACAAAAACTATCTCTATTACAGTTATTTTTAGAAGTAGTCAATGCGCCGATATAATAGTGCTTTTGGTATAGTTCTTTCGCCGAAAAAACAAAGCACCATGGATAACTATCGGATATTTCATCATCCTGAGAGAGCGTTTTAATCTCAGGTTCAACGGTATCCTGTAAGAATTTAAGTATTCTCCGATGATGTTTTCTCCGCCAGTGATACCAACGATAGTGGCGACTATCATCAATAACAGATATCTGCAATGTCAAATTCACCTCCGCTAATAATCTTTATGAAAATTTAACAGACCAAAGATCACCCTGGACACCGGAAGTCCCGCAATAAACGCGTAATCAATCGATCATCATAGGTGATGCCTGACGCTTTAACATCCACACGCCGGTTACTCAATGAGAACACCAGAACAGGGTTAGCAGATGAAGAGTTTTCGATTTTTTTCACGTTGTCCATCCAGTGGAAAAGAGCCCAGGGGCCAGTGAAAACAAGCCCAGAGGATTTATCAGCCATTCTTGGTTGGGCGGTCATATTGACATTGGATCCCATTCGACTGCCCGGCCAGGTAAATGTTTCCGGAGCAACAGGTCCGTGCGAATAGTCCATCGCCGCTCCATCAAAATTCATACTAAGCTGCGTGATGGTGGGTGCCATGTAGGGCACAGAGATCGAGAAGTTAATCAACATTTGTTTACTTTCTCCGTTCTGGAAAAAGGTATTGCGGATGTCCTGGGCCTGTTCGAACGTCTTCAGTGTGGTGGAATCGTTTTCACCATTGTCACTGTTATAACGCCAGGGCTTAACGGACGTGTTCACTTTATCAGTCAGATTGTTTTTGAAGAACATCTCAGCTAATCCACCCGGTGCGAAGAAATGTTCAAAATCACGAACACGTACTTCTTCAGGACTCTTGGTAAAAGGATAGCGACCTTCAAGGGTGTTTCTACATACCTCACCCAGATCTGCTTCTATCTTTTTATTACTTTCAGAGATAACCAGATGGTTAACCTTTTTATAAGCACCATTCAGAAGTGGCTCAATAATATTCTTAAGTGGATCAGGCCAGGTTTGTGATTCTGCGCTGATCTTAAGGCCTGCATCTGAAAGCGTCGGCATACTGCCGTTTTTGAGTGCATTATCAGAAAGAACAAATATCGTGTACTGGTCGTGGAGAACCCCCATGATGTTCCTTAAACGGCTGCCAGTCATGGAGGTGCTACCTGCCTTTTCACTGGGACGTGTAGAACCTGTAACAAATTCTCGCAGGGTAGAGAAGTGGCTATCGACACCTTCCCATAAGCGCTTTTTTTGCAGTGATACCAGCAACTGATTTGCTTTGTTCACGTTTTGTAGCAGACGTGTACTTGAAGAGCGGCTATCGATCAACTCCTCGTTCTGTAAGGCCGAAAGAGTCGTTTCTTCAACAGCCCTCTGCGCAAGATTGACCAATGGTGAATCTGATGAAACCATGGTACGCAGCAAGTAAATATCAAAGGACAGCGCTAACTGTCCATTTCGGTTCTGTGAACGATTTGAGTTCAGGCTGATCTCACTGAGAAAGCGACTCCACCGTTGAGTGTATTCATCATAATAACGCTGCATAATCTTTTGCTTTATAGGATCGATGCGTTTAGCGTTTGCCAGCATTGCAGAGCCGAGCAACCCCAATTCTGCATGCATTCTGGTCGAGCTAAATTCTGCTAACGAGGTGTTATGTTTGCTTTCCATAACCCAACCATCTTCATCATTAAGTTTGGTCACAAGGGCGGTTATTTTTTTTTAAAAACCTGATGATAACCGACATAGGTAAACAACCCAGGAATGCTGGTTGCATGATGATCGGTTTCATCCAGGGTGAAAATTTGGTTGGCTTTGCCATCGGTCATTTTATCCAGTGTCAGATTTTCTGGGGCATCATCCTGCATAATCACCTTAATACGCTCATAAAGACGGTCACTGAGCGAAATACGGCCTAATACATCCCTTGCCTGTGCAACTAAATCAGCATCTAGCGGTTGTGAATAATGACGCCAATCCGGTAAATCAAACAGATTATCTAAATGAGCGATAAAAATTTCCTTATCAGCGTAGGGTATAATTTTACCAGAATCATCCCAAGCCTTGGTTATAGTATCAATAAGGAACTTCTTATCGAATTTTCCTTTCCCATTGAGCATCAGATACGCTTTTAACGCAGTATATATCTCACTATTATCATCACCGAGAACTGCATCCTGAAGCTTGTCTTGCGCTTCATGTAGCACATTTGGGAA
The DNA here is from genome assembly GCF_020683125.1 of Erwinia rhapontici. Lineage (NCBI taxonomy): Bacteria > Pseudomonadati > Pseudomonadota > Gammaproteobacteria > Enterobacterales > Erwiniaceae > Erwinia > Erwinia rhapontici. The sequence continues at coordinate 201,302 of NZ_CP085627.1, forward strand.
GAGCAGTTTCTGTAAAAAATAGTGATATAATGAGGTTGAATCGGATGTTATATCCCAGCCCACATATTGACCAAACCTGAAGTTCAAAGGTGGGTGTTCAACGTCCAAATCACTATATTCAGGCATGTACTGAGCCATGGACAACAATGTAGGAATCAGTTCGGGGTTGTTTGCTTTCTCAAACTCTCCAATTTTCCCTTCTAGAGAAATTACTTTTTCACGAATAGTATTGAGATATCCATCATTATTATAATAACTATGATAGAAACCATTGATCAGCCATACAGTTAACAAAATACATGAGCAATGTATCACTATGTTCTGGAAGCGATATTTCGATTCAGCACTTAAGTTGTGGCGCACCAGATGGGCATCTTTAACGATGATCTCTGAAAATAGTGTTTTGAGAAAATAATGGCGACCATAAGCGTTGTCAGTGACTAAAAAATCACCTTCATTAATTTTTCTTGTGACGGAGTCAACCGCATTAACGGAACGTCTGTGCACAAAATTATCCCATTTATGCATTAACGTATTGTTATTTATGAGATAAACATCAGCCGGTTGGTGATTACTGACGAAATATAAGCCGCGTAAACTGGTGAAACCTTTGCTTTCATCATATCTTGATGTGAAAAATATGTTTTGCAGCATGTCAGATATTTCCTGTGACAAAACATGGAAATCCTGAGGGAAGCTATACATTCTTTTTCTATCGTTAAGATTCAGTTCTTCTTGCTGGCGTAATGTCATCTTCTCTTCAATACGATTTTCCAGCAATACCAGCTCGGTATCGACACGCTCACGCAGGTCTGAAGCTGGCATTTTCATTTCTTCGCCATAGGGGAATGTCACGCCCCAAATCTGTTCGCGTTCCTGTTCTGTCAGTATCCTGAAGTATTCAGAAAATCCAGAAAGTTGATCTATTTTTGACACCAGTACATAGACTGGGAAATGTATACCAAGAGTTTTGCGAGTATCATCGAGTCTTGCTCTGATTTTAGCAGAAAGATCGTACAATTCAGCCTTGCTGCGCCCCATAACATCTGAAACAGAAATATTGATAATCACGCCATTTATGGCTTTTATTGATCGGTATTTCCTGATGCCATTTAAAATATTTTTCCATTCGTTGTTATTTTCATCCGCCTGGCTAACATATTTACCAGCAGTATCTAAAAATAGAGCATCATTCGAAAACCAACATTCACAATTGGTTGTTGCCATTGTTTTTCTGGCAATTTTTTTTAATTGTTCTGGATCAGGAAAACTCTGCCCTGATGACAGTACTGATGATGTTTTCCCTGCATTTTCTGTCCCAATTACCATATACCATGGGAGATCGCTAAGAAACTTCTCTGGAAGGAAAAATTGCTTAAATTTCGAAGCGTTTTTGCTAAAATTTTTAATGTAATTGTTAGCATTACGAATTATTGCAAAAATTTCAGCCTGATTGTAATCCTCTTTAACTTCTTCATCTTTAATGAATCTATCTAGAAATTTAGGGTTTCTCTTTAATGCAATAATGAGCTTCCAGATACCATAAAAAAATGCAAGAGCGAGTATACAACCAATGGCGATAATTCTACGGTTTACGCTATTAAGAGGATAGGACTTGCCCATTAAAATGTACGGGCCCATTATCCAGACTGCACAGCTAAGTGCCAGTAACGCCATGATTAGCACTGGGAGTCTGAACCACAGTCCGATCGCACAGAACAGGGAAATAACGATCAAAATGATACGCGGTTCAACATCTTCTAATGGCCGCGTTTCTCCAAATCCAAAAAATGGCCCCAAATACCATATAAAGAGCACCAACAGAATGAAACATGCCACTGTTAGCATGATCTTTGTTACACGGATAGAAAATAATCTATTAATTAAAGACATTGCTAATCTCATCAATAAGTAACGAAGAATTCTACGCGCCTGTTCTGCGCACGACCTTCGGGGTTACTATTACTACTCACTGGCTGAGTATCGCCTACGCCTTGAGTATGTATTTTTTTCTCAGATAAACCAGTGTTAACAAAAAGTTTGGCCACGGCTTTAGCTCGTAATTCGGAAAGAATAGTGTTGTTTTCAATTCCAGGCTTGTGAATGGGCGTTGCATCGGTATGTCCAATAATAAGGACACTACCATTGACTCGTTGTACTTCTTTAGCGACACGATTCATAACATAATCCATCTCAGGCTTTACAGATGTTGCACCGCTTTCAAATATTGAATCACCTTTGAATATGACTTTACTTTGCTCTTTCGTCTCGTCAACACTGACCAGACCTTTCGCTATTTCATTTCTTAGTAAATATGCGAGCCTAAGTTTCTTTGCCTCAGGTTTTGTCACGTTCAGTTTTTGCATCGCAAGAATTTTATGCTCAATAACACTCTGGTTAACGGACAACCAGTACTTATACCAAAAAAAAGTTGAGGCAATTAAAATCCCGCATAACAATAATGTCACACGTACGGGAACGATTAACTTCTCACGCTTTGGCTTTCCGCGGCTAACCAGACCGTGTGGCGATAAAATCGTCGATGCTGTATCTTTTGTACTTTGAATAATGGTAAGTAATCGTTGTCTTATTTTCGTCAGTTGACGGTCACCATCTTCAATAATACTGTAACGACCTTCAAATCCAAGGCCAAGAATACGCAAGAGTACCTCAAGAACATCTGCATATTCATGGGGATTCATAGAGAGGCGGCCAACTAACAGGAAAAATTTGTTACCCCCGTCGTTATCGCCTTCGAAGTGGTTGAGCAGGTTGCTCTGTGACCAGCCAGCATTTTGCGCCCACGTTTTTTCATGCGCAGCTTCATCCAGTGCCGTACACAGACAGTAGCGAACAATGGCCATTTTCTTCCACGAGACATCTATCTCATCGCAAACAATAACGAAGAGATTAATTTCATTTTTTATACTTCTTTTGAGCACTTCGACATGTTCTGCCGAATCGACATGTTCAGGCATTTCACTTAACGCGCGAAGCAAATATTGGCTCGCTTCCAGTAGTGGGTTTTCAGCCTGCCTGATGTTGACCAGCCGCTGCTGGACACTCTCACTTCTTAACGATGTTTCGTTTAGATAGTTCTTCTCGCTTTGAAGAAATCGTTCAATTTCATCCTCCTCATTGCTTTGTTTAACACGATGATCAATGGAAATACTGTGCTCATCCGGCAGAAATCTGCCGAGCGCCTGAGGTGTAAGTTCTTCTGGCGGGACGTCTTCAGCCTCAAGACCACGGTCCTGTATTTCGCTCATTAGTTCCTGACTCCCCAAAGTTCCATTTTTATCCCAGGGAATTCACCGGCTACGTGTAGGGCTATTGCACCTGTAGCAGAGATTTTTTCCCAGAATGGTCCACTTTTGAGCAGATCGAAATAGACATAACCTGAACTGTAAGGAATCTGCCGTGGAGGAACCGGTAAGGCTTGCAGGACTAGCCCGGGTAAATGCGACCTGACCAGCTCATGCAATTGCTGCGGGGCGCTAATTTTTGTCTGTGAGGTAAATTGCTGCTGCAACACATCCATTGAGAGTTGTGCATGGACAGCAAGCACAAGGTTTGAGAATGAGTGTAATTCTGCAGGCAACATAGATGCAGACCAGACACCATTTCCTTTTGGTAGTAACGGGATCATTTGTCCTGCCCGTACCAATATCTGATTCAAAAGATAGTTCACTTCATCAACCAATGGCCGAATCGATTCATAAAGTCGAGCATGATCGTAACCTGGCGCAGCTATCGGGCGGCGTGTTGTTGTTCGTACAAAAGTGGATAATTCACCCGAAAACTTTGCTAGTTCTTGATATATGATGATCGGCGGCAGCTCAGGAATATGCCTGATATGATCAAGAAGTGGTTCATATTTATTGAAAATTTGTAGCAGCAAATAGTCAACAACCTCTGCACCGGCACTCGCTTTTCCATCACTGGCGGATAGACGAGTTGCTAGCATTTCTGCTCGCATTTTAACCAGGCCATTAAGGTGAGTTAACCATTCTGTCAGAAGTATATTGGCTGCGTAAGCGGTGACTGGTGGAATATGGTCCTCTGAGTGAAGTAATACACTACCATCCGGCTGCATTGCCTTAACTTTAGTTAATGGCAGACCGAGCCAGGATTCAGTCATTTCTGTTTCGGGTACCAGGCGCATACGTAGCCGACTTAATTGAACAGGTTTAGCGCCTTGTCTAATCGCGTTAGTATCGTTAAGACTCGTTTCATAGGCCAAAAATCGTGCGAGAGAACTCTGATTGTTGCTATCAAAGATCGTCTCATCACTGTTTTCCAGACGAAGTGGAACGGCAAGATAGATCATCTTTCCTAAATGGTCTGGGCTGATGGTCAGTGGCTCAGGAATTTCTGCATGCTCAGGGATATCGAATGGTGTTCCATCAGGTAGAACGCCGCCTCCTGATCTGAGAACCAGTTTCCCATATGCCAGCGCTTCTTTATCGATATCATATTGGGAAAAACCCCAAAAAAAAGGATTGAGGGTCGCTGTGCGCTTATGTACAAAATATTCTAAATAGCGTTCTTGTTGTTGGAATAGTTGGGGACGTAGAAACAGTCCTTCGCTCCAGACGACTTTATTCGTTCTCACATCTTAATCCATTTTATTGTTGAGATTGAAGTTTTACTAAAGTCAATACTCAGGGCTTTTGGTTCTTCTGAATGTATTAACTTCCACCAAGGAACAGGTTTAACATCTGGAAACATGATAGCTTTGTTCCAGTCCGCAATGTTTATATCCCGATATGCGGCGACGACGCCCAGAGCTACACTGGATTTTCCAGGTTTAATCTCAATGTTTCTTTTTTCACCTGGCATCAAAATAGCCTGATACAATTTGCTCGATTGTTGTGAAAATTCGATATTGGTGTTGTTTATTATTGAGTAATAATCACTGTTATCAAAGGTATCGGGTGTTTTTAACTCATAAATGTAAATGCCAAGAGGTGATGGCCTGTTATGAATGTTAAGATTTACATCACTCGATGCTAACAATGTAATTTTTATAACTTCCTGGTTTTTTTCTCCAGGAAACAAACTACATGATGTCAAAGCTGAGATGAAAAAAATTGCAAAAAATAGCAGTGTATAGCGTTCTGCGGACGTTTTTAACCATTTTGTCATCATAAAAATCTATTTTATAAAATGTAATAAAAGAAGACTACGCGGCATAAAACTTAAGCTGTACGATTGTTCTTAATGCTATAAATACCAACTGTGTTAATCAGTATGAAAATCGAATTTAGAATACCCAGGAAGCCAAGTGATTTCCTGGGCAATGTTTCTATTGGCAATGCTCACTATCACTAAGATCGTGAGTTATTTCCCAGATACATATTAACCGTGCTGGTTAGCTTTAACATCATAAGTCGCAGAAATAACACCAGACTTCTGACCTTCGGCGTTCTGCATAATGTAATCTTGTGTCATTTTCGAGAATGAGAATTTCACGGTTTCACGAGGGCGAGATTCATCTTCTACAGAACCTGTCATTTCAACTAAAGTGATAATGACATCTGTAAATTTAATCATCAAATACTCAAGAGGGTTACCACCCGCTTTACGTACGACGAATTGAATGTTTTTGATGTGCTTACCTGTCAGACAGTAATTCAACAGGTTAGGACTGGCTTTGTCAGTATAGTGCTCAAAGCAAAAATCATTAACGGATGATTTTCCTGAACCACCACCTGAACCACTGTGCATGTTCGAATGCTGACTCACGTCCCATTTCCACTTCAGAACCTGAATTTCGTTTTTATGAACAGCATCTGGAGATTCACCGTCGATACCATCAATTTTGATAAACATATCTTGTGACATGATAATTCCTTTTTTCTATGTGATAAAAGCCACAACAAGTGCGACAGCTGCATTTCCTACTTTAGGAAAATTTAATTTTTTTTATATTGTGGTTTATTTGATAAATCCGAATGCAATTTTATTATTTTAGGCTTTATCAGTTAGAGCCTTTAAGTGAAGGTAGTTTAGCAACCATACGTAAAGACACAGTCAGACCTTCAAGTTGGAAATGAGGGCGCAGGAAGAATTTTGCCTGATAAAACCCTGGATTTCCTTCAACATCTTCTACAACAACCTCAGCTGCTGCTAATGGACGACGCGCTTTGGTATCCATCGACGAGTTATTTGGATCGCCATCGACGTAGTTCATTATCCAGTCGTTCAACCAACTCTGCATATCATCACGTTCTTTAAATGTACCAATTTTGTCGCGGACAATACATTTGAGGTAATGCGCGAAGCGTGAACAGGCAAACATATAAGGAAGTCGTGCTGAAAGATTAGCGTTCGCGGTTGCATCTGGATCGTAATATTCAGCAGGTTTCTGCAGTGATTGGGCTCCAATGAAAGCCGCATAATCTGTATTTTTACGATGAATTAATGGAATGAAACCATTTTTAGCCAGTTCAGATTCCCTGCGATCGGAAATCGCAATCTCCGTAGGGCATTTCATGTCGATGCCGCCGTCATCTGTAGGGAAAGTATGACACGGAAGATCTTCCACTACACCGCCACTCTCAACGCCGCGAATCAAGGTGCACCATCCGTAGTGTTTAAATGAACGGTTAATATTGACTGCCATGGCGTAAGCTGCGTTCGACCACGTATATTTGCTATGATCAGCTCCGTCCGTTGTTTCCTCAAAGTCAAAAGCATCTACCGGATTTGTGCGAATTCCGTAAGGGAGACGTGACAGGAATCGAGGCATTGCGAGGCCGATGTAGCGTGAGTCTTCAGAATTACGTAGTGAATTCCATGCTGCGTATTCCAGGTTTTGCGTGAAAATTTTCGTCAAATCACGCGGGTTGGCGAGTTCTTGCCATGACTCCATTTGCAGCACCGATGGGGCAGCACCCGTGATGAATGGGGAGTGAGCTGAAGCAGAAATCTTAGCAATTGATGCCAGCAGATCAACATCGGGTGCCGTATGATCAAAATAGTAGTCCGCAACCAGACAACCATAAGGCTCACCACCCAGCTGACCGTATTCCTCTTCATAAACCTGTTTAAACAAAGGACTCTGATCCCAGGCAATTCCCTTATATCTTTTCAGGTTACGCCTCAGTTCGTTTTTAGATATATCCATAAAACGAAGTTTCAGCTTTTCATCTGTTTCAGTATTATTGACAAGATAATGCAGTCCACGCCACGCGCTTTCCAGCGACTGGAACTTTTCATGATGAAGAATCAGGTTGATCTGCTCTGAGAGCTTTCTGTCAATTTCAGCGATGTAGACAGCAATATTCTTATATGCGTCATCAGCAATTGTCAGAGAGTTCGCCAGCGCTTGTTCAGCCAATGTTTTGACTGCTGATGCAACAGCAGATTTCGCCTGTTCAGATTTAGGCTTAAATTCTTTTGTCAAAAGAGTATTGAAGTCGCTATAGGAGGTTGTCGCTACAGCCGGCTTTTCATTTTTTACAGTTTGAGTTGACATAGTTCCCTCTACAATAATCAGTCGTTCTCAGAAGCATTGGTATCTGGCGGGGTCGGTCTTGCTTCACTGGCCAGTGTATTGAGTAATGCTTTATCCTTCAGCACTTGAGTGACCAGGCTCTCAGCCCCTGCTTTACCATCCATGTAAGTTTGTAAGTTAGCCAGTTGTGTTCTTGCTTCAAGTAACTGAGATAAAGAATCAACTTTTGTTGCAATAGCATCGGGTGAAAAGTCGTGAATGCTTTCGAAGGTCATATCAATCATTAACATACCTTCTCCGGTTAACGTATTAGGTACAGCAAATGCAACCCGAGGCTTCATTGCTTTCATTCGTTCATCGAAGTTATCAATGTCAATACTAAGAAACTTTCGGTCAACAACCGCGGGAAGTGGTTCTAAAGGTGTTCCAGATAAATCAGCCAGCACGCCCATAACAAAAGGCAGCTCGATTTTTTTTTCACTTCCGTAAATTTCAACATCATATTCTATCTGGACTCTAGGTGCCCGGTTTCTGGCAATGAACTTCTGCGCACTGCTCTTATTGATCGCCATTACTACTCCTTTTTAATAAGTTCCATGAGCATATAGATTAATATCGAGAGTGATATTTATCTATAATTTATCTGGTTGTAAAGTTGTTTTTTGGACGCTGTTTGGTGTCATTAACGCTTTTATTTATAAAAAAGCTCTATTCCCGCCGTGGTTTTTACTAAACCGGGAGTTGCACCTGTTTTACCACTTGAGTAATAGTTTGCAATATAGTCATGCGTTACCATATCGCCTGATTCAGAAATATAGTAGTTCTGTGCGCTGACCTGGTCATCAATGCTAATTTGTGTTCCGTCTTCTTTTCGGAGTCTTATTTGTGTGTTTTTGCTATATCCATCACCTAATGTATTTAATAAATTTCCAGTTAATGGGTCTGCTTGTGATGTGTTACTGACAAATTTTAAAATTATATTTCTATTCGCCGGGCAGTTTTTTAGACCAATATCAAATGAGCCACTGCCGGCTTCACTTCCTGGTACTTTAAGGCTTTGAGTCGATATCACTGGTAATTCAACAATGTCTGTGTTTTCTTTGCCATTGATAACAATTTCGCATGTTTCATCATTGTATATTCCAGTAAATGAAACATCGACTGTGCAGTTCTTACAGTCTTGAGCAGCTACAATATTTTGGCTGACTGTTACTATAACCACTAACAGCATTCCTGAATATAGGATTTTACTCAAAAATGGGGGGCGGTTATTTAAATTATGCATTTTACCTCCATGGTAACTATCTGATTGTTACCTTTGTCGGATGGTGCAATCCATTTCTTGTTAGGAAGAATACGGCACACACTTCGGCCTTCATCCCATTTTGCATTAAGTGTATTTATCGTTGGATCCCAGCCGCGAATAAATGCCATTCCACTTTGACCAATAATTCCCTGGCTTACGCCATTCTCATTGAACAATTCGGTTCCTATTGGAAGGTAACTGTTATCAGAACGCTTCACTATAAGTATGTAAGGCGTGCCAACAATTGTCTTCATATTAACCAAAATGGCTGAGCCTGCTCTTGGTACAACCGTGCTTTCACTTTCTAGCACATCAACCGTAGCTGGAAGTCCTCTGGTATCTATAGAAACTGTGTTTTCCCGATATGCGGTTAATGAAGGCATGATGGCATATCCATTTGAGTCAACTTTAGAACCATAGCCGTTTAGTATTTTAGCCCCCCTTCCTCCTGGGGCGTTGATGATAGCAAAAGGAGAATCACCTATAGGCGGGCCAGCCGTAATGCCACCCTGATGACCGATCACACTACCGTTAGCAGAGAAAGAAACCTGATTGGTTGATTTATTATCAGCCGATGCTGTCAGGCCGAGGTTTCCTACAGGAGAACGATAGAAAGCATTACCAGAGACTGTTTCCTTAGTCCCTTCGTTATGATTTTTCGTCGTTGTTGTTCCAATCCCATAGTTCAGCTCATTCATTTCACCCTGGCTACCATTGGCATTGACCTGCAGAGAGGATCCTCCACCCTCATCATGCGTCAGAGTGGTATATATTGAGTTAAATACTGGCTGGCTGCTGATACTCTGGCCAAGTGGTATGTTGAAAGACAACATATACGTGTTCTCATTTCTACGGTTACTATTCATCGTTCTCATACCCGTAAGTGAGTAAGAAAAGTATCTTTCAGACTTATTATAGGTAAGAGAGTATTGTCTGGTTCCGGGCCTATTGTCCCAGTATTGATACATGCTGCCAGTGAAGTTTAGATAAGCATCATTCCATAAACGCTGGCCAATAGTCAGTGTCAGGCGTTGTTTAGCCCGATAATCTGATTCTTGGTTAGTGCTATGAGCGTAGCGCTCAAGGCTTGCTTCTCTAAACGTATAATATCCTGCCGTTGAGTACTTATAGGCAGCAAGGGTGAGATCTGTATTTGTTGTTTCTAAATATCGACTAAAACCCACTCTAAAACTATTACCAGTTTTATTTTTATTTTCAGATAATTGGCTTTTTGCGTGTGTGACATCCAGCGATAATCCACCAATCGGCGTGTTAAATGCGTTACCCAGAGCCATTGAATAGAAACGCTGCGCAAACTGTCCACCACCATAAAGTGTGTACATATTGCCCACACCGTACTGGTAGACACCCTGCATCACTTTCGGTTTCGTTCTTAATTTATCTTCTCTGAGCTCCCCTGCATTGACACTAAACAAAGATACACCCTGATGTAGTAGCATAGGTGGTGCCGAGAAGGGAATGCTTTGACTTCTGACCCGACCATCGGCTTCTGTTACCGTCATCTCGAGGTCGCCACCATATCCCATTGCCCCAACATCAGTAAGCTCAAACGGTCCAGGTGGAACGACAGTTTGATATACTGTCTGCCCACGCTGTGTAATGGTGACTTTAGCATTTGTTTCTGCCACGCCTCTCAATACAGGAACATAGTTTCTTAATCCTTCCGGCAACATACGTTCATCTGATTGTAAGATAATGCCTCGAATATTATAACTATCGAAGATATCTCCTCTGGTATTACTATCACCAATCGTGAGGCTGCTTTGTAACCTAATGATGTCCGTTTGAGCAAAACCAAATAAATTCTGTGTGTGCGAACTCCCACGACTGGACATACCCAAGTTCAGACGTTTTCTGAAGCGCCATCCTTTAGCATTAAATCCTGTCTGCATGCCAATATTACCCGTGTATACAATGTTATTACTCCTTGTTCCGTACTTTGAGCCAGTATAACTGCGATACATATTTGCATTGTAATCAAGGAAAATAGCAGGAACGCCAGCATCCCATGTACTGGGATCAATATAACCTCGTGGGCGATAAATAATATTTATCTGAGGTACGGTGATATTTAACTCATAATCTCCGGCATTATAATGCACCGAACTATCTTCAATGATACTTTTTAATGTGAAACTGGCATCTTGTTGTTTTTCATCAGTTTGTAGATGCAGCTTGTTTTCTGAGTTCAGTTTTATCCCAAGGTTTTTTAGATCCTGAAGTGTAAAGTACGGCTGAGAGTTGGGATTGTCTTTGGAATTTTTAAAGGTGACGTCATATTTTATACGATGAGTTTTGTTAACCACTATGAAAATACTATAAACACCAGGTTCAATTCTGTTACCTTCACTGAAACGTGAAACGTCCACCTCTGAACCGTGGATGAACATCGGGTTATAATCAACTTTTATTGGATCACTTTCGCCATTGGCTATTTTTGTCTCTCCGCCATCTTGTGCGACAGCAACTGAGCAAACCATGCCTGCGACTAGTTTACATGCACTGAAAATTCGAATGCTGATGTTGTTAATTTTTTTCTGTGCTATGCCTCTTTTCGATATTAAATTGCTCAATTGGTAAGCTCCTTTTTCCAATGAGAATCTTTAGATGAAATGCTTTCTACTTCATACTTTCGAGCGTTAATTCATCTCCTTTTGCCTTCAGTTTACCAATCACAGCTGCCCCGTAATCATTCAGTAAACTAAATTCGCCACCAGTAAGATTCGTAATTGCCGGTGAATTTTTTGAAAAAACAAACTCTGATGTTGAAAATGGCGCGACCATTTCTGCATTCACTTTCACTTTTTGTGCACCAGAAAAGAGCGTCATGGTGTCAAAAGAATAGTAATAAGGAGTAGGGTTGTTGACCTTCACCTTTTTTTCTTGTTTTACTACCGTCCACTTCAGGTCTTTCGCTCCCAGCTTACTCGTCGCTTTGTCCAAAGATTTAGGACGATAGAATATTTTTATTCTTGTTCTGAAAGCCAGTTCTAATCTGTCTTTCGCTGGACCTTTATAGACGGGGGGGATTTCCAGCATGTTTAACCAGAAAACAGATTCTCTGTCTGTTGGCAATACCATGTTGTTATAGATCAGTCGTAGGCTTTGTCCTTTACCTGGCTCTACGCGATACACCGGGGGAGTAATAATGAATGGTACCTTCATTGTGTTGACATCAGCATCAGAACGTCCATCATCAACCCAAACCTGAACTAAAGTAGGTTTATCTCCTTTATTCGTTGTTCTTACTGTGACTTCTTGTTCACTACCGGGGAAAATAACACGCGTCCCCGCGATGGTCATCGCTGCCATCGAGCTTGCTGACAATGTAATAGAAGTAACTGCCGCTATGAGTGTTTTATAGATCATTGCATTATCATCTTAATATGAAAAGGAGAGCATAAAGCAGCAGAGGAGCCAGATAACTGTTGCATTTCGTATTATCTGACTCACTCAATTCCTAATCCGTGATTAATGAATAATCACGGATTAATTACCCGCCCAAGTATTCAGGGGTTTTATGGGTAACTCAGGGTATACAGGGCTGTAGCGGTAACAAGACCTGGGGTTGTTGCAGCAGTCGCATAATAACCACCATAATAGCGCATTGTTGCTGTTCCTCCTTCCTGAACATCAAATGATGCACCCGTATCACCCAATAACAGCTGATTCTGCTCTGCATCAGAGTTATACAGACGGATTTGAACACCTGTTGCCGGTTTATCTTCGCCTACAGTCACTGCCTTATTTTCCAGGTTGCCTGTTTTTGAATCCACGCCAGTGCTGCCAATGGCTTCAAAGTGTGCTGCAACCTTTGTTATTTCAGTAGGGCAATCTTTCACCTTGATCTCAAAAACTTTACTACCTGCTGTGGCACCCGCAGTAGCGAGCGTTTTTATCGATAATGTTGGCAGGGGAACGATAATATCGTCCATGCCATCTACAAGCTGACAGGTTTCAGTAATCAGTTTTCCGTTGAATGTCACTTTACCTTGGCCGACCCCTAGATCTTCAGCATAAGAGTAAGAAGCTGTGAGGCTGAGTGCCAGAACGGTTGCATAAATCTTCATCTTTTCCATGATATATAATCTCTATAATCCTAGTGATAATGTTTTTGTACTTAAACTATTGTGCTGCTTGCCCTTTTGACTTTTCCTTTTTGTAAAATCTCCTTTTCTGGGAATAGTATGGTTATTTCCTTATCCGCATTTATGCTTAAGTTGATATTTTTCCCATCAACACCATTTTCACTGCTGAGTATTTTACGTGCCATCTCTGGCATGATGTTTTGCTCAATAAAACGAATTAACATACGTGCACCTGTTTCTGCGACAGGACACTGTTCTACAACGAACTTCACCAACTGATGATCATACTGAAGCGACGCATGATGTTGTTCATGTAAACGTTTTCCGATTCTATCCAAATGAACTCTTACAATATGCTCAAGTGTAGAATGTTGTAATGGTAAGTAGGGAACAACACTGACACGCCCTAAAAATGCCGCTGGGAATATTTTTAATAGCTCTGGTTGTAATAATTTTCTTAAGCCATTTATGTCTGGGGCCGTATCAATATCCGCATAGACACTGCTTATGACTTCACTACCCGCATTACTCGTTAACAGTAAAATAGTATTTTTGAAATTTATGTGGCGCCCTTCACCATCCTCCATCCAGCCTTTATCAAACACCTGGAAAAACAGCTCATGAACATCTGGATGCGCTTTCTCAATTTCATCCAGCAATATGACGCTGTAGGGTTTCCGGCGTACGGCTTCCGTTAAGACACCACCTTCACCGTATCCAACATAACCTGGGGGCGATCCCTTTAGCGAAGAAACGGTGTGGGCTTCTTGATATTCACTCATATTGATAGTGATGAGATTCTGCTCACCGCCATACAGTTGCTCAGCCAGTGCCAGTGCAGTTTCTGTCTTTCCTACACCAGATGGTCCCACAAGCATAAACACACCAATAGGTTTTCCGGGATCGGCTAAACCTGATCGGGAGGCCTGAATACTCTGACTTACCAAATCTAAAGCATGAGGCTGGCCTGTCACTCTTTCCTCAAGACGTGATGGCAACTCCAGTACAGTCCGAATATCATCCTTCATCATCTGGCCGACGGGTATACCTGTCCAGTTAGCAACAATACTGGCTATGACTTCGGCGTTAACCTCAGCCTGGACCAGCGGATGTTCCTGTCGGCTCTTTTTGAGCTTTGTTTCCAGTGCGCCAAGTTTCTTCTGGGCAAGGCTGATCTCTTCTGATGATGATTCTTGCTGGATCAGTGTATTGAGCTCTTCTCGGGTTGCGACGATGTCAGCAACCAGTGTTCTTTCCTGCTCCCAACGTGAAGAAAGAACCTGTGCCTGCTCTTCGTATTGCGTAATATCTTGCTGTAACTCATCAATGCGCTGACGTTGCTCTTTACCGAACGCAAGTGCTTTCTCTGCGAGTGATAGCTCAGTTTGGGCTGTTTCTGCCTGGAAGTTTCTGAGCAGAAGCTCAGCTGGCGGTGCATATTGCATGACTGCAACACGTGCGCACGCCGTATCCAGCAAACTGATCGCTTTATCAGGCAACTGACGGGCGGGAATGTAACGATGAGAAAGTCGCACTGCGGCCTGTAGTGCTTCGTCCATTATCCAGACTTTATGGTGCTTTTCGAGCATAGGAACCAGACCACGTAACATTGACGTAGCGGTATCTTCATCAGGCTCCTCGACTTGCAATACTTGAAAACGTCGCGTTAACGCAGGGTCTTTCTCAATGTGTCGTTTAAATTCACTCCAGGTGGTTGCACCAATCGTACGAAGCTGGCCACGGGCAAGAGCGGGCTTAAGCAAGTTAGCTGCATCGCCTGTTCCTGCATTGCCTCCTGCACCAATAAGCGTATGGACTTCATCAATAAAGAGAATAACGGGTTGGGGTGATCCAATGGCTTCATCTAGCACGGATTTCAGGCGTGCTTCAAACTCGCCTTTCATACTGGCACCCGCAGAGAGAGCAACGATATCCAGAGATAACAGGCGGACTTTAGAAAGTGAAGGTGGAACTTTACCAGCAACAATCGCCTGGGCTAATCCTTCCACTACTGCTGTCTTACCTACGCCAGCTTCACCGGTTAATAGCGGGTTATTTTGGCGTCTGCGCAGCAGTATATCGACCATGGTATTGATCTCATGGTCTCTACCCAGCACGGGATCAATTTTCCCCTCACGTGCTAATGCAGTAAGATCTGTAGAGTATTGCCTTAGAGACGCTGAGTTCTCATTTGTATTGATAGCATTGCTGGCTTGACCCGGCAGATCGCTATCATGTTGTACATCATCTTCTGACTCATTTGCTTCAGTAGATGAACGCGTAATGTAGTTAAAATCTTTAGTTAATACATCAAGTTGAACATTGTCGAATACTGGAGAGATCGCGGATAATACACGCCGCAATTCCATCGTCGTCAGCATCGCAATCAATAGGTGACCGCTTCTGATACGACTGGCGTAGCATTCCAGACTTGCATAAATCCATGCACGCTCAATGGCGAGCTCAATGTGATATGAAAAATCAGAAATAGTACTGGCACCTGTAGGTAATCTGATGATTGCTTCAGAAAGATTCCGCTCCAGGGTGGCAGCATCAAGTTCAAAATGCCTGAAAATACTTTTCAGATCACTGTCTTCTTGCTGCCATAACTGGTTGAGCCAATGGGTTATTTCGACATATGGATTGCCGCGAAGTTTACAATAAGTTGTCGCACTTTCAATGCTTTTAAACAACGAATTGTTAAGTTTTCCAAATAAGTTTTTTCTTGTGATAGCCACTAATTCATCCCTTAATCCTAATGAAGAAGAAGCTGATAAAATTAACTTCATCTGTTTCTCAAGAGTACTAAATTTCAATATGGCAACTGAAGATAAACTTCTTGTCTGAATTTGATTTAGGAATATGAATCGGTCAATATTCCTAAAGTCATTTTTTGGACAATTTTTGTAGTTTTGTTTTTCTTTTTTTATGTTATGTTCTTTCGTCTATATAGATGAATTAGAACCTTAAAAATATAAAAAGGGTCGATTTTCATCATTAGTGGAAAATAGCTAGCGAAAAATCATTATTCGCTAATAAGAGTGGCTGATACAAATCTAGTGAGAAATGTCAGTGGATCATAAATTTCTTGATTATTATAATCAGGAACTTACGTTTATGAAAGAAATGTCACGTGAGTTTGCTGAGAAACATCCTAAAATTGCTGGCCGCCTGGGAATGCATGGCATAGATGTTGCTGATCCTTATGTTGAAAGACTTATTGAGGCATTTTGTTTTCTTTCCGCCCGAACTCAAATAAAACTGGATGCTGAATTCCCTAAATTTACTCAAAGGTTATTGGATGTTGTCTATCCAAATTATAACTCTCCTACTCCTTCAATCGGTGTTGTGCAATTACAGCCTAATCTGAAGGAAGGTGATTTGATGCAGGGGTATTTAGTTCCCCAAAATAGCACTTTTCATACCAGGATTTTACCGGGCGAGGCTACCCGTTGTGAGTTTCGCAACGGACAGGATCTCACACTTTGGCCGGTTGAAATTATTGACGCACGCCTGACCTCTATTCCTCCTGATCTCCCCAATCTGGAGCGATATCGCATATCTAATTCCCGACTCAAAGGTGCGTTACGCATCAAGCTAAAATTACAGGGGGATATCGTATTCTCACAGCTAGAAGGTCTCGACCAGTTACCTTTTTATATTGATGGTGATGAAAGGATCGTCTCACATATTTTTGAACTATTACATACCAGCCATGTGGCTATGGTTGTGCGCGCAGGTGATGCATCAGGTGAGACTAAGGTAGAAGATGTCGTTGTCAGTGAAAAACCACTTACCTTCGAGGGGCTAAAACCGGAACAAAGCGTTTTGCCGCTTTCATGGAACATGTTCCACGGCCATAACCTCATCCAGGAGTATTTCTCCTGTCGTCAGCGATTTTATTTTTTCACGTTAAATCATCTGGCAAATAGTCTGAAAAAAAACAACTCCAATGAGGCTGAACTCATTATTTTACTTGACCGATTGCCACAAAATTTAATCGGCCATATTGACGCATCCCGGTTTCTTCTGCACTGCACCCCGGTTATCAATCTGTTTCCTAAGTTAGTTGATAGAATCGAAGTTAACAGGGCACTGAATAGTTTCCATGTTGTTCCTGACCGGAGCAGGCCTTTAGACTATGAAGTTTTCTCAGTAAATCGGCTATTGGGGCAGAAAGCTGAAAGCAGTGATGAGGTTGTTTTTAAACCCCTGTACCATACCCGACATTCTGATGATGGAAACTTTGGGCGCTATTTTTCTATTCGTAGAGAAGCCAGAGTCAAGGATAGAAATACCCGAAAATATGATACTCGGATCCCCTATGTGAGCACTGAAGTATTCGTTTCACTGGTCGATCAGAATGAGGCGCCTTTTAGCGATGATATCAGGTATCTGTCTATTGATGCGATGGTGACTAATCGGGATCTTCCTCGCCTTATCAAGGCAAGTGGTAGCTTCGATCTGACAATGCCAGGTTCAGTTCCTGTTCATGGTGCAACGTTTGTCTGCCAACCCAGTACTCCGCGTGCGGCATTTGCCTTGGGAGAAGCATCATGGCGGTTAATTCGTCAACTAAGTTTTAATTACCTTCCACTCTCGGATATGGACCATGGGTTAGGTGGGGAATCGCTGCGTAATATGCTTAGCCTCTTCCTCAATGGTGCGGATCAGGAGTCGATCGCTCAGGTTAACAGTCTTGTGGGATGCAAAAGTGAACCTGTCATTCGGCGTATTCCAGGAGATGGCCTGCTGGTTTACGGTCGGGGAGTTCGCTGTACCTTAACGGTAGATGAAGAGGGATTTTCGGGCATTAGTCCATACTTATTTGGCCTTATCATGGAAAACTATCTGGCTCGCCATGCTGCGATAAATATTTTTACTGAGACAGAATTACACTCAATGCAGAGAGGGCTTATTGCACGCTGGGGAGCGCGGCCTGGAAGGCGTGGAGCACTGTGAATATGAAAGACAATTCGCATATTCAACCAACAGCCTCCGAGCTAGACACGTGGTTCAAGCAGGATGAACCCTGGAATGCGGGCTACATTAGCTTAATGCGTGCAATAGCGGCAAAGACGACTGATATGCCACCGATTGGCAGGGCTAAACTTCCTGTGCAGGAGGCTTTCCGGGTCGGGCAGTGTGCTAATATGGCTTTTGCTCCGCGTGAAATATCGGCTATTTCAATGGAGAACGGCAAGGTTAACCTTGAGCTATTTGGTTTAGGAATATGGGGCCCTCAGGGGGCGATGCCGCTGCATTTTTCTGAGTTGGCCTATTCTCGATCAGAAGCTTACGATAATACGCTGATTGATTTTGTTAATATATTTCATCATCGCGCATTATCGTTGTTGTATCGTGCGTGGTTTTTATCGCAGGATACGGCCTCTCTTGACCGTAAATATGATGAGAGATTTTCATTTTATATCGGAAGCCTAATCGGTATTGATGCACAAGAACTTGAACATTCTCACTTACCGCCACACGCTCGATTAGCATCATCTTCTCACCTGATTCGTGAATCCCGTAATCCGGAAGGGATCATTGGCGCTTTACATTATTATTTTCAGGTACCTGTGCGAATGGAGGAGTTTGCAGAACAGTGGATACGTCTGGATAAGTGCGATCAAACTATTTTAGGCGATGATGCCTGTGCGATGCTGCTTGGCGACGGGGCTATTCTAGGCAATACCGTGAGAGATTGTCAGCACAAGTTCAAACTCATTTTAGGCCCTCTAACTCTTAAAGAATATATGCAGTTCAGTCCCTGGGGAGATGATCTTCCAGTCTTGCAGGAGTGGGTAAAAAACTTTGTTGGGTATGAGTATGCATGGGATATACAGCTGGTTTTGGCTGCAGAAGAGGTTCCTCATGCAACGCTAAATGGTACACATCAGCTTGGCTATGCGACCTGGCTCGAAAGACTGAATAACATAGAACCGGTTTCTGGCATGAGCTTTGAACCGGAAATTTATTGCCACAGCTAGATGGTCTGTGGTTTTTATCTCGTGTATGCCGGGGATGGGCATATATGCCAGAGGTTAATTAGGAGGGAGCCTGTGTCTGATACTATCATCACTGAACTAAGTCAATTTTATAGTGGATTTTTGCAGCCTGTTTCGGATGAATTTCCATGTGGCGATAGTCTTGAGTATGATTCAGCCTTTATTCTTCTGCTGTCTAAAATTCAACCGAAACAGGGTGCTGAATACGGTAATTTTGTTGAACAGGCAGAACCTGTAAATTGGTCAGAGGTTCAGCGCGAGTGTGCTGCCTTGATGCAGAAAAGCAAAGATGTACGTTTGTTTATTATTATGATCCGCTGTCGCTTAAGGCAAATCGGTTTACTGGCGGTAGAGGAAGGAATCACAGCCTTAAAAGCCCTCATCGAAATTTATCCTGAACAGTATTACCCCTTATTGCTTGATGAAGGTGACTTTGAGCCCGTCATGCGGGCCAATGCATTTTCAGAAATGGATGATGCTTCGGGGTTAATTACAGACTTAAGAAATCACAAATTGCCTAAAGCGGCGGGCCAGGTTATTTCCTTAAAGGATTTTGAGAAATCATTCGCCACTCCTCGTGAACCGGATGCGCTTCCCGAAGCGATGGTCTCTGCAATGTTAGAGGAGTGGCATCAACAGGCTGATAAAGAGATTATCTCTTTGAACTGTGCGATGAAATCTTTGCTGGCAATCCGGCACTCCTTGAGGGACAGCCTCGGTGAAGAGGCTCCCGAGTTGCCGGTTATCACCCATCTCCTCACTCTTTTTCCACAATCGTCATCTGTTGTTGAAGCGGATTTATCTGAACCTGAAAGCGATGAAACCCATCTTGAATCAGTGCAGGACGATGCCAGCACCACACCACGTGAAGTGCAAAAAGGTGCATTGCAGTCTGCAAAGTGCTCTGTTTCAACAGCGAAAATTAACCATAAGATAGAAAATCGCCAGGATGCTTTAGCACAGTTAATTGAGATTAGATCGTGGTTTACGCGTATGGAGCCAAGTAGTCCAGTGATCTTATTACTGGAACTAACAGAAAGCATGGTTGGAAAACGTTTCACTGAGCTAATGAAAATCCTTCCATCAGAACTCATTAATAAAATTGACAGCGAGAACACATAAATGAAATTTTTTGGAGTGAAAATTTTAATGGCATGTTGTGCGTTAGTCAGTACCGCTTTGCAGGCTGAATGTACCCTCGACACAACCGGGGAATCAGATAGGGGCCCCCCCGTTACGTTTATTCTCCCTGCGCAGGTTTTGAGTATCAGTGCCGATAAGCCCGTCGATACCGCCATGCCATTCGCTACGATCACTTCCCCCCTGGCGGGACACGCTGTGACCTATATCAACTGTACGCCTGGCATCTCTTATGGAGGAATGCCTTACGGTCTTCCTACTCCGGATGGAAATAATATGTACTCTACCAATATTCCTGGTGTGAGTATGAAAATTCGGTGGGATAATGGCACTGTTAAAAAAGACATCCCTTATGCCGGTAATCTCCCTATGCAGTTAAGTCGCATAGTCTATTTTGCTAATTCTTATTTCGTAGTTGAGTTTTTTAAAACGGCAGAAGTGATTCGTTTGATGCCTAATAAAGAAAATGTTGTCTTTGATGGCGGTGATTCCGCCTATAATTATGTTGGTGTCAATGCAATGTCGAATTATGCACAAAAACTTAATATAGGAAAAATTACACTCAATAGTACACCGGCCTGTACTTTTGAGAGCACAAAAAACATCGATTTTAATACTGTCACACCAGCCCTGGCGGATTCAGGGGTTGAACGTCCCCTCGACTTTGAAATGAACTGCAGGACTGACTATGGAAGCTATTCTGTCTTTGCTTCAATCATTGCGGACGCCCGTACCCCTGATGGTAAATATATTACTGTCACCGATGCCGGAGGATATACGGATCGTCTGAGAATTCAAATAAGAGATAATGAAGGAGCCAGTATTGCCGTGGATGGTTCAAGTTTGAGAAAAGTAACAAGCAACGATAAAGTCCCTGCGCAGTTTAAATGGACGGCGACATTAGCGTCACCTGGCAAGACAAGTAAAAGACCCACCGGTGGTAAATTTGATGCCAGAGCTGAGATTGTATTACAAGTAAATTAACACATATTTAATATTTAAGATGAGGGTATAAAATGGATAATGTACCTTGTGTTTTTGTTAGCATCGCGAGCTATCGCGATTCAGAACTTATTCCTACTTTAATGGATATGATTTCTCAGTCTGTCAGCCCACAGTCCCTACATATCAGTATTTGCTGGCAGTGTGATGAAGACATCTCTATTTTTCTCGATAAAGGAATGCAGCTTACCCAGCAGCGACTTCATCATGGCTTTCAACTCTATCTCTTCAGCTATCGAGGCGCGGTGATCCATGTGATAAGCGTTCATTATTACCAGAGCCAGGGTGCCTGTTGGGCCAGACATATTGCAGAAACACTTTATAATAAGGAAGAATACTTCCTGCAGATTGACTCCCACTGTCGTTTTATATCCGGCTGGGATAGCCAAATGGTTGAGGTATTGAATGATTTAACTGTTTTGAGTCCTAAACCCATTCTCACATGTTATCCACCGTCCTATCAACCGGATAATTTAGAGGATAGAAAAAACGATCTGACTCGATTAATGTTCAGAGGGTTTTCTCAGGAAAAAATTTTACAGCTGAGCCCTTATGTGATGACTGACGATGTTACGTACCCGGTCAGAGGAAGTTATCTTGCTGGAGGATTTATTTTTTCATTAGGGAGCTTCGTTACAGAAGTTCCTAATGATCCTCAGATATTTTTTGAGGGTGAAGAAATAGCCATGGCAGTCAGGGCATTTACTCATGGCTATGACATTTTTCATCCTCAAAAAGTATTGCTATGGCATTTTTACGGCAGAAAAGACCATGTGAAAATCTGGACAGATCATGGCAATGAGGCAAAAACTAAAGGCAGCATTGATCAAGCTTGGTGGGAAAGAGACGCTATATCTAAAAACAGAGTAAAAACCTTACTCGGCCATAAGACCACTGAGCAGTGTGATCATGGCATTTACTGTCTTGGTAAGCAACGTAGCCTGAGTGATTTCGAGAGAACGGCAGGAGTGGATTTTTCTCGCTGTCTGGTTCATCCGGATGTCATTGGAGATGAGCATAAAGCTTATTTCGCCAACGGGGAATTGATCGAAGGGCTTTGGCGTTCATTGCTTGTCGGTGTCAAAAAAAGAACGGTTAACTTTGACTCATCCAGAATAACCACGTTAGGAAGAGATGCTCTTTACTGGTATGTCGGTGTCTATACGGAAGATAACACGCTGCTCGAACAGCATACTCTCTATAACGCTGAAATAAATGAGAGAATTTCTAATTCGGAAGATGGCAGTTTTTCACTATCGCTTGATTTTACTTCGGAAGAAAGTTTAAACCCTCATTCTGTTCGTATTAGTCCATTCATCGACAGAGCAGGGTGGGGTGAAGTCATCGAGGAAAAATGGTAGCGGCTTTTTCTTTTTTAACAAAAAAAATCACAGCTTTATTAAGTTGTAATCTTTTCTATTTAACAAGCGAGTTATCAATGATTACTTATGAAGTGTTAGAGGGCGATTTCCTCACTGATATCCCTGTTGTCGATGTTACTGTTAATGTAATGCGTTTTCGCGATCCTGAAGATTACGAATATAATATCATTATTAACCGGGTTATGATGGCAGAAGGCCAAACGGTGGTGACTTTTTGCGAGAAGCAGATGAAAACAATGCAAAATACCCTTCCTGGCTTTAAGAGTGAAGGAAAACAACTCGAACATAAAATTGGGCCTGCAAAACTCCCCGTCGTTCAGGTCGCTCATCGTTATCTTGAAAATGGCAATTTTGTCCGTCAAGTCCAGTCTTATACGCAACTGCCTAAGCATCCAGACTACAATCCTGGAAATAATATGTTGATGATTTTTACTCTTGTCGCCGATCAGGATTTCACTGATTTTCAGCGTAAGCATTATGTTCAAATTATGAATTCATTTACACCTAAAACTAAACCACTAGGAAATAAATAATGTTTACCAAATGTTTTACTTCCATTTGAATCCTTGATTTTTCTTTACTGAGGAGGTCCGTGATAAAATCGACCTCCTCTTAATGATTCATTCGAATATTCAATGTTGTACGTTATATACATAACGTTTTTCTTTCATTTCGTCGACAGGTTACAATAAATTTTGCATAATTATAAAAGTCAGTTTTTTTATTGAATTTCATCTTCCTTGATGCGTTTCTAAAATGAACGTTAATCGTTCTCTCAGAACGATTTATCTGTCTTGATATATTCCTTATGTTATTCCCCCTGCCTAGTAATAGCATTATTTTAGTTTCGGTTAGAGACAGTTGCTCATGTTTTTTTAATCCTGTTATTCTGTAAAAATCATCATTTATGAAGTCATTGCTATCCATGCTTGCGATGAAAAT
The DNA here is from genome assembly GCF_020683125.1 of Erwinia rhapontici. Lineage (NCBI taxonomy): Bacteria > Pseudomonadati > Pseudomonadota > Gammaproteobacteria > Enterobacterales > Erwiniaceae > Erwinia > Erwinia rhapontici. The sequence continues at coordinate 224,653 of NZ_CP085627.1, forward strand.
TATTTTTTCAATTATCCTTTTTATATCAGTTATTTTTTTATTTTTACAAGCAAAAGGAATGTGCAAAGTTGATTTTTCTTTGCTGATGTGTGGTTCATCCAATTTTTTTGTGTTTTTGAATAAATTTATACTTATAGATGAATCTCTGAGTGTAATATTAGTTATCTCGCTCTTCTCTGTGCTATCATCATCAGTAATAAATCCAAAGTCGCTTAATGCACTTTCTAGTGCTGATTGTTGAAGCAACGACTCCAATCCTTTTTTATAGAAAAAATTTTCACTTTCAATTAAAATTTTCATAATATCTGACTGTCCATGTCATGAGTTGGTTATTTTCTTTATCATATCCTTAAAGATAAAATGCATTTTGTCATTCTATGTTAATTCCGTTTATTTGGAGTTTTCTTCTGTTTTTATTGTGTTGGCGATGTTTTTTATGGAAGCATACAATTTCCCTTTCTGATCTCTCTCTCTATTGAATCATGCTATGTCTTATCGGCCCTCGTGGGTTAATCATCAGTAGACAGGTTGCTTTTTTTTTCTGCTGCAGTCTATAAAGAGGATTAATCACAGTCGGCGTGTGACCAATTAGTGTCAATAATCAGTCTTCAGGAGCGTGTTGTGAAGCAAGGTGATATCGGTCGTTTAATGTTACTCGCGGCGATTTGGGGAGCCAGTTTTTTATTTATGCGCGTAGCCACTCCCTATTTTGGTTCGCTGAATACCGCGTTTTTACGCGTGGTGTTTGGCTGTGTTGGCTTGATAGCGCTGTTGCTGGTACTACGAACCCACATCGCCTTTCATGGTAAAGCGTTGCCGGCGATGTTACTGGGGGTGATCAACTCGGCTGTGCCTTTTGTTATGTATTGCCTGGCGGCAAAATGGCTGCCTGCGGGTTATTCGGCGATCCTGAATGCCACTACACCGCTGATGGGTGTGCTTATTGGGGGTCTTTGTTTCAGTGAAACCTTTACGCTGAGAAAAATCGTTGGGGTGGTACTGGGCCTGGTGGGAATTGTACTGCTGACCACTACTGGCAACCTGGCCCTGACACAGGAGGTGCTGCTGGGTATTGCCGCGTGTCTGGTGGCGACGGCTTGTTACGCCAGCGCCGGATTTCTGACTAAAAAGTGGATTGGCGATCGCGGTGGTCTGGATGCCCGGCTGGTCGCGCTGGGCAGCCAGGTTGGCGCCAGTATCTTTCTTCTTCCGGTGTTTATCGGTTCGCTGATCATCCAGCCTGTCGTGCAGTGGAACCATCCAGGCGTATGGCTTTGTGTGCTGGCGCTGGGGCTGATCTGTACTGCCTGGGCTTATATTTTGTTCTTTCGTCTGATTGCTGATATTGGCCCACTAAGAACGCTGACGGTGACTTTCCTCATCCCGCCGTTTGGCATTCTGTGGGGTTATCTGTTCCTTGGAGAAACCCTCTCAAAAGGATTTATCGCCGGAGGATGGGTGATCATCGTCGCGGTATGGCTGGTCGCGGGGGGTATCAAGCCAAAACCAAAGATTAAAGAGGTGGTGATAAAACCCTGACGGAGCATGACTTCAAAGATGAACAGCTACGTTATTTAGTCATTATCAGCGCGACAGGGCAATGCCCTGTCGCCACCATCATCGATTCCCCTGTTTTCACGCCCATTTTTATACTTTCTTTACACCCCCGCCCTGCATTTTTACATCAACTTTGCACGCCACTCGCAACAATAGCGTTACTGAAAAACGCCTTTGGAGGTGTGTTGTGAGCGTCGCTGTCACTACTGGCATTGTGCTGGTCTGTTTGCTGCTGGGCTACCTGGTGTATGCCCTAATCCATGCGGAGGAATTCTAATGGCCGCACCTGCTTTTTTACTGATTGCCAGTTACATGGTGTTGCTGATGCTGTTGGCCCGTCCGCTTGGGAAAGGGCTGGCACGTCTGGTGGATGACCGTCCGCTCCCCGGATTGGCTGGTGCGGAACGCATCCTGTGGCGTCTTAGTGGTGTGGCCTCGGAAGGCATGAGCTGGCAGCGTTACCTTTGGGCGATCCTGCTGTTCAACGCCTGCGGCTTACTGCTGCTGTTTGTCATGCTGGCGAACCAGGCCAGTCTGCCGTTGAACCCTCAGCAGCTACCGGACCTCAGCTGGCATCTGGCGCTCAACACCGCCGTTAGCTTTGTCACCAACACTAACTGGCAGGCGTATGCCGGGGAAAGCACCCTGAGCTATTTCAGCCAGATGGTCGGGCTGACTGTTCAGAACTTCCTCTCGGCTGCCACCGGGATCGCCGTGGCCTTCGCGCTGATGCGCGGATTTGCTCGGCGAGCATTGGGGGAGCTGGGTAATGCCTGGCGCGATATTACCCGCATTACGCTGTATGTCCTGCTGCCGCTGTCGCTATTGATGGCATTGTTCCTCGTCAGCCAGGGTGTGTTGCAAAATGTCGACAGCTATCTGAGCCTGACCACGCTGGAAGGTGTGAAGCAGACGCTGCCGATGGGGCCTGTCGCTTCGCAGGAAGCGATCAAAATGATTGGCACCAACGGCGGTGGTTTCTTCAACGCCAACTCTGCTCATCCGTTTGAAAACCCGACGGTATACAGCAATTTTGTCCAGATGCTGGCGATCTTCCTGATCCCGGCAGGGTTGTGCTTTGCCTTCGGTGAGGTGGTGCGCGATACCCGTCAGGGACATGTGCTGCTGTGGACGATGTCACTGATGTTTATCCTGGCGGTGGCGGTGGTGATGTGGGCCGAGCTCAATGGGAATCCACACTTCCTCACGCTCGGTGCTGACAGCGCTATCAATATGGAAGGCAAGGAGACGCGCTTTGGCATCCTCAATTCCAGCCTGTTTGCGGTGATTACCACCGCAGCTTCCTGCGGTGCCGTCAACGCCATGCACGATTCGTTTACCGCACTGGGCGGCATGGTGCCGATGTGGCTGATGCAAATCGGAGAAGTGGTCTTCGGCGGCGTGGGTGCCGGGCTGTACGGCATGCTGCTGTTTGTGATGCTGGCGGTCTTTATCGCCGGGCTGATGATCGGTCGTTCCCCGGAATATCTCGGCAAGAAAATTGACGTATGGGAAATGAAAATGACCGCACTGGCAATCCTGGTGACACCGAGCCTGGTGCTGCTGGGCACGGCGCTGGCAATGATGACTGAGGCCGGGCGCAGCGGCATGCTGAATCCCGGCATACATGGCTTCTCGGAAGTGCTGTATGCCGTCTCCTCGGCGGCCAATAACAACGGTAGCGCCTTTGCCGGGCTGAGTGCGAACACGCCGTTCTGGAACCTGCTGTTGGCGTTCTGCATGCTGGTGGGCCGCTTTGGCATCATTATTCCTGTACTGGCGATTGCCGGTTCTCTGGCGCTGAAAAATGTCCAGCCTGCTGGCCAGGGCACGCTGCCGACTCACGGGGCGCTGTTTATTGCCCTGCTGGCAGGCACCGTGCTGCTGGTCGGTGCGCTGACCTTTATCCCGGCACTGGCCTTAGGGCCAGTGGCGGAACATCTGCAAATGATCGGTCGTTAACGGGCGGAGAAGAGACATGAGTCGTAATCAACAGGCGCTGTTTGATGGGGCGCTGATGCGTGTCGCGCTGCTCGATGCGTTGAAAAAACTGGACCCGCGCATTCAGGTACGCAACCCGGTGATGTTTGTGGTGTGGTTGGGCAGCGTGCTGACCACGCTGCTGGCCATTGCAATGGCGGCCGGGAAAACCCCGGGTGAAACGGGCTTCACTGCCGCCATCGCCGTCTGGCTGTGGTTTACCGTGCTGTTTGCCAATATGGCGGAAGCGCTGGCAGAAGGGCGCAGTAAAGCACAGGCTAATAGCCTGAAGGGCATCGCCAAAACCAGTTTTGCCAAAAAGCTGGCCGCGCCGGAGTACACTGCCCGTCAGCAGTCTGTGTCCGCAGAATCCCTGCGCAAAGGCGACTGGGTACTGGTGGAAGCGGGCGATATGATCCCCTGCGACGGCGAAGTCTTGGTGGGTGGCGCATCGGTGGATGAAAGCGCCATCACCGGCGAATCGGCGCCCGTCATCCGCGAATCTGGCGGTGACTTCTCATCCGTCACCGGCGGTACACGGATTCTCTCCGACTGGCTGGTGGTGCAGTGCAGCGTCAACCCGGGGGAAACCTTCCTCGACCGGATGATCGCGATGGTGGAAGGGGCGAAACGGCGTAAAACGCCGAATGAGATCGCCCTGACTATTCTGCTGGTGGCGCTGACCATCGTGTTTGTGCTGGCCACCGCCACGCTCTGGCCGTTTACCGCCTGGGCAGGGACGCCAGTGAGCCTGACGGTGCTGGTGGCGCTGCTGGTATGTCTGATCCCCACCACAATCGGCGGTTTGCTGTCGGCGATTGGCGTGGCGGGCATGAGCCGTATGCTGGGGGCCAACGTGATCGCCACCAGCGGCCGTGCGGTAGAAGCGGCGGGGGATGTTGATGTATTGCTGCTGGATAAAACTGGCACCATTACGCTGGGTAATCGCCAGGCAACGCAATTCCTGCCAGCCGCGGGTATCAGTGAACAGCAGCTGGCCGATGCCGCACAGCTGGCCTCACTGGCCGATGAAACCCCGGAAGGGCGCAGTATTGTGGTGTTGGCGAAGCAGAAATTTAATCTGCGCGAACGCGACCTGAAAAGCCTGGATGCCACTTTTATTCCATTCTCGGCGCAGACGCGCATGAGCGGGGTGAACGTGCAGCAGCGCACGGTGCGTAAAGGTGCGGTTGATGCGGTGCGCCGCTATATCGACAGCAACGGCGGCCAGTTCCCGCCAGAGGTTAACGGCATGGTGGAACAGGTGGCGCGTGCGGGCGGCACACCGCTGGTCGTCTGTGATGGTGTAACGGTACTGGGCGTGGTGGAGCTGAAGGACATTGTGAAGGGCGGCATTAAAGAGCGCTTCGCCGAGTTGCGAAAAATGGGCATTAAAACAGTGATGATCACCGGGGATAACCCGCTGACCGCCGCCGCGATCGCCGCCGAGGCTGGCGTGGATGATTTCCTGTCAGAAGCGACCCCCGAAGCCAAGCTGGCACTCATCCGTCAGTATCAGGCCGAAGGACGGATGGTGGCGATGACCGGAGATGGCACCAACGATGCCCCGGCACTGGCGCAGGCTGATGTGGCGGTGGCCATGAACTCCGGTACCCAGGCGGCAAAAGAGGCGGGTAACATGGTCGATCTCGACTCCAACCCGACCAAACTGCTGGAAGTGGTGCATATCGGCAAACAGATGCTGATGACGCGCGGTTCCCTGACCACATTCAGTATCGCTAACGATGTGGCAAAGTATTTTGCCATTATCCCGGCCGCGTTTGCTGCCACGCTGCCGCAGCTCAATATGCTGAACGTGATGCAGTTGCACTCACCCAACTCCGCCATTCTGTCAGCGGTGATCTTCAACGCGCTGGTGATTGTGTTCCTGATCCCGCTGGCGTTGAAAGGGGTGAGCTATCGCCCGCTGAGTGCTGCCGCGCTACTGCGTCGTAATCTGTGGTTGTATGGTGTCGGCGGCCTGCTGGTGCCATTCGCTGGGATTAAACTGATTGATATGTTACTGACCCTTCTGGGCATGGCATAAGGAAAATATGATGAGCCAATTACGTCCTGCTCTGTTTTTACTGATATTACTGACGCTGGTCACCGGGCTGCTCTATCCTCTGTTAACCACCGGGCTGGCGCAGTGGTGGTTCCCGCAGCAGGCCAATGGTTCGCTGTTACGCCAGGAGGGTACCGTGCGCGGTTCGGCCCTGATCGGCCAGAATTTTACGCGTGCTGATTATTTCCAGGGGCGGCCATCGGCCACGGGTGATGCGGCGTATAATCCGCTGGCCTCTTCTGGCAGCAATCTGGCGGGCAGCAACCCTGCGCTGGACAAGGCGATTGTTGAACGCGTGGCGGCACGGCGTGCGGCGAACCCGCAGGCCAGCCATCAGGTGCCGGTGGATCTGGTCACTGCCAGCGGCAGCGGGCTGGACCCGCAGATTTCACCTGCGGCAGCGCACTGGCAGGCAGCACGCGTAGCGCAGGCACGCCAGCTTCCACTGGAAACGGTTGAACGGCTCATTGTCGATAATACGATGACGCCGCGCCCGGCGTTTATCGGGGAGCCGGGTGTGAATGTGCTGGCGCTGAACCTGGCACTGGATGCATTACAGCGTTAAACCCTGACGGGTCGGGTATGCCCACCACTACGGTGGTAAGGGCTCGCTCACCTGCGAAACTCGCGTAGGGGCGAGGCATGTCTCGCCCGTTGTTTTCCCTGTTTAAGGAATCGGATGAACGACGAACTCCAGCGCCCTGATCCGGATGCGCTGCTACGCCTGGCGGCAGAAAGCCATCGCGGTAAGCTGAAAATTTACTTTGGTGCCTGTGCTGGTGTGGGAAAAACGTGGGCGATGCTCCAGGAGGCCCGCCGTCTGCGTGCACAGGGGCTGGAGGTGCTGGTAGGCGTGGTGGAAACCCACAACCGCCCGGAAACGGCTGCGTTGCTGGCCGGGCTGACCCTGCTGCCGCGACGGGCCACCGGGCAGCATCGCCACCCCGAATTTGACCTTGATGCAGCGCTGGCCAGCCATCCGGCAGTGATTCTGATGGACGAACTGGCGCACAGTAACGCCCGTGGCTCACGTCACCCGAAACGCTGGCAGGACATTGAAGAGCTACTGGATGCCGGTATTGACGTGATCACCACGGTCAACGTTCAGCATCTGGAAAGCCTGAACGATGTGGTTGGCGGCGTGACCGGCATCCGCGTGCGCGAAACCGTGCCTGACCCGTTTTTCGATGCTGCTGACGATGTGGTGCTGGTGGACCTGCCGCCGGATGACCTGCGTCAGCGGTTGAAAGAGGGAAAAGTTTATATCGGTGAGGGCGCAGAACGCGCCATCGAAAACTTCTTCCGTAAAGGTAACTTGATCGCTCTGCGCGAGCTGGCGCTGCGGCGCACCGCCGATCGCGTCGATGACCAGATGCGTGCCTGGCGTGATACTCAGGGACGGGAAAAAGTCTGGCACACGCGTGATGCCATTCTGTTGTGCATTGGTGATAACAGTGGCAGTGAAAAGCTGGTGCGCAGTGCTGCCCGGTTAGCGGCCCGGCTCGACAGTGTCTGGCATGCTGTTTATGTCGAAACCCCACGTCTGCATCGCCTCTCTGAAGCGCGGCGGCGCGGCATTCTGCGGACGCTGCAACTGGCGCAGGAGCTCGGTGCGGAAACCGCCACGCTTTCAGACCCGAGCGAAGCCAGTGCGGTGCTGCGTTACGCTCGCGAGCACAACCTTGGCAAAATTATTATCGGCCGCCGTCCGACCCGCAGCTGGTGGCGCGAACGTTTTGCCGACCGTCTGGGTGAACTGGGGCCGGATCTCGATATTCTGATCGTCGCGCTGGATGACCCGCCGCCAGATGCCGTCAGTCCACTGGCTCCACGCGCAGGCGGAGGCGGCAATGAAGGAAAATGGCATGCACAACTGCGGGGTTGCGCCGCCGCGTTGTTACTCTGTGCGCTGGTGACCGTTGCCGGGCGCTGGCTGCTACCGGCGGTCGATTCGGTTAACCTGGTGATGGTTTACCTGCTGGCCGTGGTGATTGTCGCGCTGCGTTACGGGCGCTGGCCGTCGGTGGTGGCGACACTGCTGAACATTGTCGCCTTTGATTTAGTGTTTGTGGCACCCACTGGCACGATGGCGGTGTCGGACGTGCAGTACCTGGTCACCTTCGGCGTGATGCTGGCGGTCGGCGTGATCGTCGGTAATCTGACCGCCGGGGTGCGCTATCAGGCACGGGTGGCGCGCTATCGTGAACAGCGGGCGCACCATTTGTATGAAATGGCCAAAGCCCTTAGCCGGGCGCTCAGTCAGCGTGATATTGCCGCCACGCTCCAGCGCAGCGTAGAGAGCACCTTGCAGGCCCGCAGTGAGCTTTATCTGCCTGATGAACAGGGCGAGCTGGTCGCGGTGGGGGAAGCCCATCTCAGTGCCGTACCGGACCGGGCAATTGCCCGCTGGAGCTTTGATAAAGGCCAGCCCGCCGGGGCCGGAACCGATACGCTGCCCGGTGTTCCCTGGCAGATGCTGCCGCTGAAAAGCGGCAGTGAAACACTGGGCCTGTTGATCCTTGAACCTCTCAACCTGCGTCAGCTGATGATCCCCGAACAGCAGCGATTGGTCGAAACGTTCACCGTGCTGATCGCCAACGCCTTAGAACGTATGAATCTTAGCCAGCGTGAGGCGGTGTCCAGGCTGGCGGCCGAGCGCGAACAGCTGCGTAATGCGCTGTTATCTGCGCTCTCCCATGACCTGCGCACCCCGCTGACGGTGCTGTTTGGTCAGGCTGAAATTCTGACGCTCGACCTGGCTTCAGAGCACTCACCATATGCTCCGCAGGCCAGTGCCATGCGAGAGCAGACGTTGAACACCATCCGGCTGGTGAATAATCTGCTGGATATGGCGCGGTTGCAGTCCGGCGGCTTTCATCTGAAACGTGAGTGGATGGCACTGGATGAATTGGTCGGCAGCACGTTGCGCCAGCTCTCCGTACTGCTGGCCGGACGCAATATCGCGCTCGATCTGCCGCCGATGCTGCTGATGGATGTCGATGGTCCACTGATGGAGCGTGTGTTAAGCAATCTGCTGGAAAATGCACTGAAATATGCAGGTCCTGCGGCGAACATCGGCATACGTGCCACACAGTCGTCAGCGCAGCGGCTGATGCTCGAAGTGTGGGATGACGGCCCGGGCATTGCTGGTGGGCAGGAGCAGTTGATTTTCGAGAAGTTCTCCCGGGGCAACAAAGAGTCGGCCGTGCCGGGTGTCGGGCTGGGGCTGGCGATTTGTCAGGCGATAGTCACTTTGCATGATGGCACCATCCATGCGGAGAACCGGCCGCAGGGCGGTGCTCGTTTTATCATTACGCTGCCGCTTACTCCGCCGCCGGTGATTGAGGATTATGCGGAATAGATCGGGCCGGGCATGCCCGGCCCCTACGGAGATCACCCCAGGCGTGCGGCAATAAACTCAACGGCTCTTTGTGCGCCCTGGGCCGAAATGGTGTGCCCGATGCCCGGCTCAAACTGGCTGCTGACCTGCACACCCAGAGCGCGCAGACGCTGCTCTGCCGATTCGCTTTCCTGTACCGGGATCACCCCATCGGCCATGCCGTGCACCAGCAGTACCGGCGTATTCAGCGCCGGAGTGAACGGCTGTGGTGATGACAGTCGACCTGAGAATGCCACCATCCCGGCTACCGGCCAGCGGCCTGACACCAGCGTATCGAGCGCCATAATCGAGCCCTGCGAGAAGCCGACCAGCACCACCTTATCCAGATGCTCGCTCATCTGATGCCGATCGAGGATCGCCTGGAGAGTCTGGTCAAAGGCGGCACGCGCTTCTGCCACACGTGCAGGGCGGTTTTCCGGCGTAATACCCGCCAGGCTAAACCACTGCCAGCCTGCACCCTGTTCAAAGTGGTACGGTGCATTGGGGCTGGCAAAGCTTACGCCTGGCAGGGAGGGCGCCCAGTGGTCTCCCAGGCCTGCCAGATCATCGCCGCTGCTGCCAACGCCGTGCAGTAAAATAACTAATCCTTTCGACATTGTTCGCCTCGTAAATCAGATTAAAAACCGTAGCTGCTCATGTCTGGCCCGGCGGGCACAATCCCGTTAGGGTTCAGTGCCTTAATAGAGTAATAACCCTGCTTAATATGGTCGATGCTGACCGTTTCACGCACGCCGGGGATCGCCAGCAGACGTTGCAGGTAAGCATTCAGCGCCGGGAAGTCCCGTAACTGGCGCAGGTTGCACTTAAACAGACCGTGATAGGCAACGTCAAAGCGAATCAGCGTCACGAACAGGCGAATATCGGCTTCGGTCAGAACAGCATCAAACAGATAAGGACCACTGTTGCTCAGACGCGTTTCCAGCTCAGCCAGCATGCCGAACACATCATTAAAGGCTTCACGGTAGCTGATGGCGGTGGTGGCAAACCCGGCGCGATAAACACCGTTGTTCAGTCGGGGATAGATCTCCGCGTTCAGCGCGTCAATCTCTGCACGCAGGGATTCAGGGTACAGATCGACAGACTGTGTTGCCAGCGCACCAAAGCCACTGTTGAACATGCGTACGATATCCGCCGATTCATTACTGACGATGGTGCCGGTTTTTTTGTCCCACAACACCGGCACCGTTGCCCGCCCGGTGAAACTGTCGTCGGCGCGGGTATACAGCTGATGCAGATATTCCGCGTGGTTCAGGGTATCGCGGTCGGCACCCGGGAAGTCGCCAAAGTGCCAGCCTTCATCGGTCAGCTGTGGCTCAACGACGGAGACGCTGATGACCTCCTCCAGCCCTTTCAGCTTACGGGCGATTAATGTGCGTGACGCCCACGGGCAGATCAGCGCCACATACAAATGGTAGCGATCTGGCTCTGCGAGGAAGCCACTGCTGCCATCCGCCGTCACCCAATGACGGAAGCTTGAGGTCTGCCGGACAAAGCCGCCTTTTTCATCGGTGGCCTGTACCGGGTGCCACTCTGCCGTCCATTTACCGTTTACCAGCATCAGTCGTTCCTCAGTTCAGGCGTGAAGCAGGCAGGGAGGCTTTCAGCGCGTATTTTCCGTCACCGATCAACGCCAGTACCAGCAGGCTGATTGTCCAGAATACCGGGTATTCCCAGCCGCCGTTCGGGTTGGTGAACCAGAAACCCGCCGCACCGTGCACTGTAGCAATCGCACCCAGCAGTACCGGGATCAGCAGCAGCGCGGCAATGCGTGGGCGGTAGCCAACAATCAGTGCCACAGCGCCCAGCACTTCCCAGGCGATGGTGACGTAAGCCAGCCCACCGGGCAGGCCCAGTGACTCAAAGAATTTCGCGGTGCCAGCCGGGGTGAAAACAAAAAACTTCAGGCCAGCGTGCGCCAGGAACAGGATGCCAAGCGAAAGACGCAGGATCAGCGCGGCCCAGGGGGCGGTACGGGTATCAGTCATGATGAGATGCCTTATAACGTGTGAGTGTCAGGGTTGATAAAACACACTCTACACTCATTCCTCCGCACTGATTATCCTGCCATTCGCGCAATGATTACTTCCATATTGGAAGTAATCACCAGCCCTGATCCCACTCTGGCTTCCCGGCATAATGGCTGACAAGGAAGTCGATCAGCGCCCGTACCTTATGGGCCAGATGGCGTGCCGGGGGATAAACGGCGTACAGGCCGAGCGGAGGAATTTCACTCTCAATCAGCAGAGGCCGGATGGTTCCAGTTCGTAAGGCGGCACCGGCAATAAAGGTCGGCAGTCGGGCAATACCCAAGCCGCTCAGCGCCGCGGTCAGGCAGGCCTCGGCATTGGAAAAACGCAGACGGCCACTGACGGGCACAGTTTCGCCTTCATTGCCGAACGGCCAGTTATAAGGATCGCGGAAGTTGGTGTCGATAATGCAGTTATGATCGGCTAATTGCTGAGTATGCGTTGGCATACCGTGCCGCCGCAAATAGTCATCGCTGGCGGCGATCACCACGCGCATATCGCTGAGGCGGCGGGCAATCAGGCTGCTGTCGCTCAGTTTTCCGATGCGGATGGCAACGTCAAATCCCTCATCGACGATGTTCACGATACGGTCTGAGAAGCTGACATCCAGTTCAATTTCCGGAAACTCGCGGGCAAAGGCGATCAGCGCCGGGGCCAGTTGGCTGGCACCAAACGTGATGGGCGCGCTGAGTTTGATGCGTCCTGAGGGTTTCCCTGCAGCGTGGCGCACCGAGGCATCCAGCGCATCCCATTCATCCAGCAGATGTTTGACCTGAGAAAAATAGGCCTGCCCGACTTCGGTGGGGGACAGCGCACGCGTGCTGCGTTTCAGCAGTTGCACGCCCAGCTCTTTTTCCAGTTTTGATACCAGTTTAGAGGCCTGGCCACTGCTGGTACCCAGCCGGGCCGCCGCTGCGGCAAAGCTGCCCAGCTCGAGCACCGCCACAAACATTCGATCGCAATCCAGACGTTCCACGGTTTTCCCTTGTGTGCAGAAAAACGGGCCGGACCTGCCCGGCCCCTACGTGATCCCATCGTAGGTGCAAGGTATGCCTCGCCCTGATGACACCATTAAACCAGCCGCGCACCGCTTTGTGCATCAAACAGATGGATTTTTTCGGGATTGATATCCAGAGCAAGGGATTGCTGCGGTTCCAGCGCCACGCGCCCGGCGAGCTGAATATGCAGGGTTTTCCCCTGGCAGGTCAGGAAATGGTGGTGCTGATAGACAGCAGCAACATGGGCTATTGCGCTGATTATCATCGGGGAATCCCCGCCGCCGGTCGACCCTCACCCCGGTTATGCACTAAGCTGAACAATCCTGCCGTACACATGAGCCTGCTTTATGCTTTATCGCCGTTTTGAAAGGATGATCAACATCTTCAGGGATGCCCCGGCCGACACGCCACCCAACAACCTCTGGGCATTCTATCTGTTCTATCTGCGTCAGGTGTGGCCGTGCTTCGCGCTGTTACTGGTGATTGGACTGGTAGCCTCACTGATCGAAGTAGCGCTGTTCCGCTATCTCAGCCGTATCATCGACCTGGTGAATAGCAGCCCCACCGCCACCTTCTTTAGCGACCACGGCAGCGAACTGCTGTGGATGGTGGTGGTGGCGCTGATCTTCAGGCCACTGTTTATTGGCCTGCACGACCTGTTGGTGCACCAGACCATCAACCCCGGCATGACCAGCATGATCCGCTGGCAGCATCATAACTACGTGCTGCGTCAGAGCCTGAACTTCTTCCAGAATGATTTCGCCGGGCGTATCGCCCAGCGCATTATGCAGACGGGCAACGCGCTGCGCGACTCTGCGGTGCAGGCGGTCGATGCCCTGTGGCACGTGCTGATTTACGCCGTCACCACGCTGGTGCTCTTTGCCGAAGCAGACTGGCGGCTGACCATCCCGCTGTTGATCTGGATTGTCGGTTACGTGTTGTGCCTGCGCTACTTTGTGCCGCGCGTCAAAGCCCGTTCGGTGGCGTCGAGCGATTCCCGTTCCCGTCTGATGGGCTGCATTGTTGACGGTTACACCAATATCACCACCCTGAAGCTGTTTGCCCACAGCGATCTGGAGCGTCAGTACGCCCGCGAGGCGATTGGCGACCAGACGGTAAAAACCCGCAGCCAGGGACGTATGGTCACCGGCATGGATGTGGTGATCACTACGCTGAATGGTCTGCTGATTATCAGCACTACCGGGCTGGCGCTGTGGCTGTGGACGCAGTCACTGTTAAGCGTTGGGGCGATTGCGCTGGCTACCGGGCTGGTAATCCGCATCGTCAACATGTCCGGCTGGATTATGTGGGTGGTGAACGGCATCTTTGAAAATATCGGGATGGTGCAGGATGGCCTGCAAACCATTGCCCAGCCCGTCAAAGTCAGTGATAAAAACCAGGCTCCGGCGCTGCGGGTGCAGCAGGGCGAAATCCAGTTTGAGGCTATCCGCTTTAACTACGGCGGCGAACGCACGGTGATTAATGACCTGCAGCTGACCATCCGGCCCGGTGAAAAAATCGGCCTGATTGGCCCCTCCGGCGCGGGAAAATCCACGCTGGTGAATCTGCTGCTGCGGTTGTATGACCTGAACGGTGGCCGCATCCTGATAGATGGTCAGAACATTGCCGATGTCACTCAGGAGAGCCTGCGTGCACAGATTGGGATGATCACCCAGGATACCTCCCTGCTGCACCGTTCGATTCGCGAGAACCTGCTGTACGGTCGGCCGGATGCCAGCGAAGAGGCGTTAACGCGCGCTATTCATCAGGCGAGAGCCGATGAATTTATTCCCCTGCTGTCCGATCCGCAGGGCCGCACCGGGCTGGATGCCCAGGTGGGTGAACGCGGCGTGAAGTTGTCCGGTGGGCAGCGCCAGCGTATTGCGATTGCCCGCGTACTGCTGAAGGATGCGCCGATTCTGATTATGGACGAAGCCACTTCCGCGCTGGATTCCGAAGTGGAAGCGGCGATTCAGGAGAGCCTGGAGACGTTGATGGGAGAGAAAACCGTGATTGCGATTGCCCACCGGCTATCGACCATCGCCCGTATGGATAGGCTGGTGGTGCTGGAGCAGGGCCGGATTGCCGAAATTGGCAGCCACAGCGAACTGCTGGCAAAAGGCGGCCTGTATGCGCGCCTGTGGCGCCACCAGACCGGCGGATTTGTCGGCGAAGGATGATGGTCATGCCCGACGGGTATCACTGCCCGTCGGGCTGCCGCCACGGTAGCGAGGCTTTGGCTTCCTCTGCCCAGTTGCGCACGCCTTCACGCTCCTGATGCAGGAAATCGGCGACCGCATCGTGCAGCCCGGCGTGGCGCAGCAGGTGCCAGGATTCTGTCAGCACCGGTTCGAAACCACGAATCAGCTTATGTTCACCCTGAGCACCGGCATCAAAACGCTGCAGCCCGTGCTCAATGGCGTACTCCATCCCCTGATAGAAGCAGGTTTCAAAATGCAGGCGGTTGAACTCTTCCAGGCAACCCCAGTAGCGGCCGTAGAAGGTGTTGCCATCCACCAGACTGAACGCCATGGCCACCGGCTCTCCGTGCTGGCTGGCGATCACCACGCGAATCGCTTCCGGCATGCGCTCGGCCAACAGGCTGAAAAACAGGCGCGGCAGGTAAGGCTGACGGCCGCGCACGCGGTAGGTATTGGCGTAACAGGCGTAAACAAAATCCCACTGCGCCTCCGTCACCTCTGCGCCCTGATACCAGACAAACTCCACGCCCTGGCTGGCAACCAGCTCGCGCTCTTTGCGCAGCTGTTTGCGCTTGCGCGAGGTGAGGAGGTCGAGAAAATCCTGGAAATCGCGAAAACCCCGGTTGTGCCAGTGATACTGGCAGCCGAGGCGCGGCAGCCAGCGCGGATCCTGCTCCAGCCCCTGGTGAATACGCTCATCGCTGAAATTAATATGGCCGCTGAAGAGCTGCCGTTCGGCCAGAAACGCAGGTAAGGCCTGTAACAGCTGCGCGGCCTGGCGATCGCTCCCAAGCAGTCGTGCGCCGCTGACCGGACTGAATGGCACCGCCGACAGCCACTTCGGATAATAAGGAATCCCTGCCCGCTCGCTGGCCTCTGCCCAGGCGTGATCGAAAACGTATTCTCCCATCGAATGATTTTTCGCGTAGCCAGGCATGGCCGCACGCGGCGTTCCCTCTTCCATCCACAGCAAATGCTGCGGCAGCCAGCCCGAAGCGCGGCTGACCGCACCGCTCTCTTCCAGAGTGGAGAGAAAAGCATGACGTAAAAAAGGCTGAGAGTTGGGGGCCAGGGCATCCCACTGACTGGCCGGAATATCGGCCAGTTGCGTCAGGACAGTCAGGGACATCGGCGTGCTCCGCATTTACCACAGGGAAAGCGCTACGTTGACGGCTTTTTGCGCCGGGATCAATCCGTTATTCCACGAGGGTGATGTAAAGAAGCCTCGTTCTCATTCTCATTATCATCTGGCTTTGCTATTCTTGCCGACCTTATGTGCGTTATCACACGTGCGCGGCTTTCAGGTTTACAAGGCGGGTTTATGGCGAGTGTTCAGGGTTATCGCTTGTTTAATGTAGTGCTGGCGCGTAAGCAGGTACTTTCTCCTTCGATGCTGTGCTGCGTATTCAGCGGTGATGACGTGCGTCAGATGAAAATGGATGCACCGGATCAGCGGATAAAACTGCTGTTTCCTTCCCTCGACGGCACGCCCTCAACGTTGACCGATGAGGGTGATAAAACCTGGTGGGAAACAGCCCGCGCGATGCCGCAGGATATCCGTCCGATTGCCCGTACCTATACCCTTCGTCACGTCAATGCTGATGCCGGAGAAGTAGAAGTCGAGTTTGTGATGCACGGTACCGAAGGCCCGGCTTCGGCCTGGGCGCTGAATGCTGAGCCGGGTGCAGCGCTGCAAATGGTGGCACCAAATCGCGCCTGCCCGACCAGCAGCGGTGGCTACGAGTGGGACCCGCACCCTGACGTGGAGCGCGCGCTGGTCGTTGCAGATGAAACGGCACTCCCGGCGGCGAAAGCGATCCTTGAACAGCTGGCTGGCTGGAGCAACCCGCCGCAGTTACAGATGTTCCTGGAAATGCCGAAACGCGGCGACTGTGTTGATCTCAGCCACTATACTTTTGCCGACATCCACTGGCTGCCGCGTGAAGAAACCGGTGCCTCTCATGGTGAAGCGTTACTGCAGGCGGTGCAGCAGCGGGTGATGCTGCCGGAAAGTGCGTTGGTGCGCGGTGAGCTGCATGAAGAGAAGGATGGCGATATCCTCTGGGACCGTGCCGATAGCGGAGATAAACGCTTTCATGGCTGGGTTGCTGCCGAGTCCAGCGCCGTTAAACAACTGCGCCGCTATCTGATTGGTGAGCGCGGCCTGTCGCCGGAGTGCATCAGTTTTATGGCCTACTGGAGCCGTGGCCCGCGCCGCAACGACTAACCCTCTGTTACCGGCGGACCATCAGCAGTGGGCTGACGTTTTTCAGCAGGTTATAGAACCAGGTTTTGGCGGTGATATCCCCGATCTCGGTGTGCCCGTACAGGTACACCTCAAGATTCGGTAGCTCAAACGGCAGTTCGATGATGCGCCCGTTGCCTCGCGCGACATAGATTTTCGCCGCGCTGGAGGGCAGCGTCACCAGCAGTTCGCTGGAGGCAATCAGCTCGCCCAGCGCCGCAAAGTGCGGGACTTCCAGTGCAATGCGGCGCTCATAGCCATACTCTTTTATCCGCTCTTCCACCATATAATGCCCGCTGATGGTCGACACAATAATGTGTTGTTCCTCCAGGTAGGCATCCAGCGTCAGGGTGTCGCCAATGCGCGGGTGCTGGTCGTTCAACAGGCAGACATAACACTCGTCCATAATCCGGTCACGCTGCGCCAGCGAAATACTCTCGTTACGGCTACACAGCGCGGCATCGACCTTTCCGGTCAGCAACCATTCATCCAGTTTTCGCATCTCTACCGGGATCACCTCCAGCTGCACGTTAGGGGCAACGGCGCGCAGATGTTTCACCAGACCGGGTAGCAACAGCAGTTCGCCAAGGTCAGAGAGGGCGAGACGAAATTTGTGAAAGGATGTGTCCGGAGAGAAGCTGCGGGTGTCTGCCACCGCCTTCTCAATGCCACTGAGAGACTTTTTAAAAACCGTATAGAGCTGACTGGCGGTGGGAGTCGGTTGCATCCCTTTACGGCTGCGTTTAAACAGCTCGTTACCCGTCGCAACCCGCAGCCGGGCTAGGGCATAGCTGGCAGAGGGCTGAGTAATGAACAAACGTTCGGCAGCCCCGCTGACACTTTGGGTTTCATAAATGGCGATAAATACCCGCACCAGGTTGAGATCCATGTTAGCTGGCATATAGCCCTTATCTATTATCAAAGATTTATATTATCTATTTGAACTATTTTAAGCGGTCTAATACCATCCCTTCCACGTTTTTTTGATATGTTCTCCCTTTTTTTTCATATCGTAATTACTTCAATAAAATCAAAATAATAAATAACTTCCTTGTTCTTTTAAGGCAGGAGTGGGCGTCATGCGCCCGTCATCGCGGAGCTAAAAATGAAAAATGAAATCGTGGACGTTATCGTCGACTGGATCGACGATCACTTAGAAGAAGGCCTCAATATTGAAGCCGTGGCGGCAAAATCTGGCTATTCGAAGTGGCACCTGCAACGTGCGTTTAAAGAGCAAAGGGGCATCACCCTGGCGACGTTTATTCGCAGCCGCCGTCTTGATCAGGCTGCACGCTGCCTGGTCAGTTCGACCAAAAGCATTATGGCGATCTCGATGGACCTCGGTTTCTCTTCCCAGCAGTGCTTCCAGCGGGTGTTTAAAAAGCACTTCAATGTTACCCCGCGCGATTACCGCATTCAGTTCCGTCAATATCATTAAGTCCGGAGGACCCGTGCGCCAGTTGACTAAAATGGCCGCCGTGCTGGCGGTGCTGTCTCTTCATCCTTTCACCCAGGCCTTTGCGGCAAGTCAGCCACAGCTTACGATGCAGACCGACAGCGGTCAGGGCAGCCCGTTCGGCTATGAGCGCCAGATGAAAAAGATGATGCGCCCGATTAACGATTTGCTGCCACAGGGCAGTAATGAAGAGGCGCTGCCGGTCCGGGAATAATATAGGATCTGTGCGGATTTATCAGCACAGGGCTGGATGTCTGAAGAGTAGTCAGTTAGATTTGTAAGAACTAATCTTACAGAGCGGAATGCAATGGCCAGAACCATGACAGTGGATTTAGGTGACGAGCTGCGCGGGTATGTTGAATCTCTGATTGAATCGGGTGATTACAGAACGCAAAGTGAAGTGATTCGTGAGTCGTTACGATTGCTCAGAGAGCAACAGGCACAATCGAAACTTGCGCAATTAAGATTGCTCCTCGCCGAGGGATTAGAGAGTGGCGTTCCGCAGGAGTGGGATCGCAATGCCTTTATCAGGGAAGTGAAGGGAAAACGCCATGACTCAGGGAAAACGGATTAAGCTCACGCCCAAAGCGCGGGACGATCTCAAAGATATCTTTAGCTATGGCGTGAGTCACTATGGAGAGGTAGCCGCTGATGCTGATATTGATCGTATTTTCACTGCACTGGATATGCTAAAGCACCATGAAATTGGTCAGCGGCGTGCAGAAGTTGGCGAAAATATGTTCTCTTTAGTGGCGGCAGAACATCTTCTTTTTTTCAGACCAGAATACGAAGATATTCTGGTTGTCAGAGTGTTGCATCATTCACGGGATGTAAAGCGACAACAACATTGGTTCTGATTCTTGCCCCTTCATTGATGTTCTCAACGTAAAGTCGCTTAAATTCCGTTGTTTTAAGCGCACATGCCTTGAAAAAGTCTATCAGCCATCGGGTATACTGTTCGCCCTGTTGAATTGTGAACTGGATGCTATGGAACGTTTCGTCGAAAACCTGATTTACTCTGCGCGCTGGCTGCTGGCACCGATTTACCTCGGGCTGTCGCTGGGGTTAGTGGCGCTGGCCATTAAGTTTTTCCAGGAGCTGATCCATCTGCTGCCACACGTGCTTGAGATGTCGGAAAATGACATGGTGCTGGTGCTGCTTTCGATGATCGACATGACGCTGGTTGGTGGTCTGCTGGTGATGGTGATGCTCTCCGGCTACGAAAACTTTGTCTCTAAGCTGGATATTGATGAGAACAGAGAGAAGCTTAACTGGCTGGGCAAGATGGATTCGGGGTCGCTGAAAAATAAGGTTGCGGCATCGATTGTGGCCATCTCCTCTATCCATCTGCTGCGGGTGTTTATGGATGCGAAGAATATCCCGGATAACAAGCTACTGTGGTACGTGATTATTCATCTGACGTTTGTGCTGTCGGCGTTTGTGATGGGGTATCTGGATAGCATGTCGAAGAAAGAGAAGATTTAGCGTCAGGTTAAATGCCTCCGAAAACCATCGCATTTTTGTAGGGGTGAGGCATGCCTCACCCGGTATTGATGCGGGTCGGGCATGCCCGCCCCCTACGACGCCCGCCCGCGTCTTACCACACCGTACCCCACCACTAACAATGCCCCAATGGTCCCGGCAATCCAGTGCAGATGCGGGATCGCAGCGGTATAACGTAGCAGTGCCGGGTCAGTGACCAGCATACTGCCCGCAATCCAGCCAATCAGTGCTCCGCCGAGCGTGACGATAAACGGGAAGCGCGTCAGCAGCGTCAGTACCAGTTTGCTGCCCATGACAATAATCGGAATACTGATCAACACCCCGAACGACACCAGCCAGACGTTGCCTTTACCCGCTGCGGCCACGGCCAGCACGTTATCCAGCGACATCACCACATCGGCCAGCGTAATGGTCAGCACGGTTTTCCACAGACGGTTATCGCCATTGATGTTGGCTTCTTCCTCTTCACTGCCGACCAGCTTAAAGCCAATCCACAGCAACAGCAGGCCTCCGACGATCTTCAGCCACGGCAGCGCCAGCAGGTGAACGGCAATAATCAGCAGCACAACGCGGGCAACAATCGCCCCGAGCGTGCCGAGAATAATCGCTTTTTTCTGCATGTGCGGTGGCAGTTTACGGCAGGCGAGGGCGATAACGACGGCGTTATCGCCACCCAGTAACAGATCAATTAATACGATTTGTAGCAGGATAACGGCAAAATCAAGATGTTCGAACCACATAAGCACTCAGTCAACACAGCGAAAGGGTCACCGCAGTGACCGAAGCGATCAGCGGCGAAACTCGTCAGCACTGATCTGATATTTCTTCAGTTTATTATATAACCCGGCGCGTGACAGCCCCATTAACTGAGCTGCCTGGCGCAGATTGCCGTTCAGTGCATCCAGCGTGCTAATAATATGCGCGCGCTCATTCACATCAAGCCGAACGGCCTGCTGCGGCTCCGCGAGATGGGCCGCATGGGTGGAGGACGTGCGCCGGATGACTTCATCGGGCAGATCCGGCACATCAATAAACAGTCCGTCGTTCATATTGATCACCCGCTCAACAATGTTCTCCAGCTCACGGACGTTACCCGGCCAGTGGTAGTGGCTTAAAGCGTCCATTGCCCCGGCGGTAAACTGCACGTTGATCTTTTTCAGCTGGGTGCAGACTTTTTCGCGGAACCACTCGGTGAGCGCCGGAATATCGCTGCTGCGTTCGCGCAGGGCGGGAATGCGAATAGAAATCACGTTCAGGCGGTAGTAGAGGTCGCGGCGAAACGCGCCGGTTTCCACTGCCCGGATCAGATTGCAGTTGGTGGCAGCGATAATACGGACATTGACTTTCACCGGCTGCGACGCGCCAATGCGCACCACTTCACTCTCCTGCAATACGCGCAGCAGGCTGGTCTGCGCTTCCAGCGGCATATCGCCAATTTCATCAAGAAACAGCGTCCCGCCTTCTGCCAGTTCGAACTTACCTGCGGCACCGCCGCGCCGCGATCCGGTAAACGCACCGTCCATATAACCAAACAGCTCACTCTGTACCAGATCGCGCGGCAGCGCACCGCAGTTAACAGCAATAAAAGGCTCGCCGCAACGCAGGCTGCCGTTATGGATCGCCTGAGCAAACAGCTCCTTGCCGGTGCCGCTCTCTCCGGTGAGTAACACGGTGCTGTCGCTGCGACAGCAGCTACGGGCTTTATCCATCGCGACCTGCAAAGCCGGTGCGCTGCCGCATAGCATGTCAAAGGTATAGCTGGCGCTCGCCCCCATCACCCGGCGGGTAATGGCGCGGATACGCTGATTCTCTCGCAGGGCGATAATCTTACCGCCGCCTGGCGCGGGCATCACCGATACCAGGCAGCAGACGCGCTGATTCTCGGCAGGGCTGAAGACGATTTCTCGGTCGTTGCAGAAGGTCATGGTCGCCAGGCGCGTATGTTCCGGGTTCAGTACCGCATCCACTTGATGGCCGGCGCGTGCCAGTCCGTGGAAGATCTGTCGGGCATAGCGGTTGATGGTTTTGATCACCCCTGAGCGATCGAGCACGATCACCCCTTCGTTCAGCGTTTCGAGGATCGACTTCTGTTCCGCCAGCAACGCACGCAGGATCAGCTGCTGGCCGATCGCTTCGGCGGCCGCCTGCACGGTACCGAGAGTATGGTAGTGGAAATTGTCCTGGCTGGCGGTCAGCGTCAGTACGCCGATCATCCGTCCCTCAGCATCGCGGATGGGCGCGGCAGCACATTGCAGATGGCGCTCACGCAAGGCCGCTTTCCAGTTTTCACCGTTGAGCATATACACCAGCCGCTGCTGTTTCAGGCAGCGCGCGGTACAGTTGGTGCCCATCTCTGATTCGGTCAGGATGCTGCCTATCGGGGTCAGATCGCGACCGCAGCAGGAGAGCGTAACCCCCTGCGCATTGGTCAGATTAATGTGGCCGTCCGGGTTATAGGCCAGCAGATTTTCCATAATGCTGCCCGCCACCTCAATCAGCTCGGCATTGTCGGCCAGAATCTGTTTGACCCGTTCCTCGGGTGGGAAGGTGTAAGCAAAATACGCAGGATCGATCCCGGCAGCACGGCTGCTTTTCCATGAACTGAGGACATCCGGGCGGACAAACTCCGGCTCGCGCCCGGCATCAAAATCCCGCCTCGCCTGTTCCAGCAGGCTGTCCCAGCGGCTGGCTTCACTGCCCGCAGGCAGGCTTAGTTGTCCATCACACTCTGCGTTGATCGCACCGGCTAACGTCGGTTGATTCATTTTGCTTCCCTCCCACTAATGGAATGTCCATTTTATAGACATGTTAAGTTGACATGTTTTTTTTGTGTGCATTTTGTGATCGCGACAGGAAGAGAAAGGCACGCCCTGCAGTGTTCCGCACTCTGGCATAGGGTTTGCTTATGTCTGTTTAACGACAAAAAAACAGTCAGCCAGCCACCTGAAGGGGAACAAGATGTCAGTAACAAAACAGATCGTGCGTGTGGGGTTAATCGGAGCAGGGCGCATGGGGAGCTTCCATGCGACCTCGTTGGCGCAAAAGGTTCCGGGGGCGGTGCTGGCCGCGGTGGCCGATCCCGTGCCGGGAGCTGCACAGCGTCTGGCTGAGAAGCAGGGTGCGGGCAAATATTATAGCGAGCCCCAGTTGATGCTCGACGATCCTGACATTGATGCGGTGCTGATCGCGACACCCGCACGGACGCATGCGGAGCTGGTGGCCGCGGCTGCCCGGGCCGGGAAACATGTCTTCTGTGAAAAACCGATGGCCATCACGCTCGAAGAAGCTGACCACGCGATTGCTGCCGCGAAAACAGCGGGCGTGGTATTGCAGGTGGGCTTTAACCGCCGTTTTGCTAACGGCTTCGCCGCTGCGCTGGACGCCATCAAAAAGGGTGAGATCGGCACGCCGCAGCTGATCCGTTCCCTGACCCGCGACCCTTCTCCATTGCGCGATCCGAGCGGCATCCCGCCCTGGACTATCTATCTGGAAACGCTGATCCACGATTTTGACACGCTGCTGCACTGCAACCCCGGCGCGAAACCGGTGGAAGTGTATGCCATTGCTGACGCGCTGGTGCGCCCGGACTTCAAAGACAAAGGGCTGCTGGATACCTCGGTGGTGACCATTCGTTTCGATAACGGCGCGATTGCCGTCGCGGATGCCAGTTTTGAAGCTGTCTATGGTTATGACGTACGTGCGGAAGTCTTCGGCAGTAACGGCATGTTCCAGATGGGCAATATTAACGTCAATAACTGTGTGCGCTTCGGCGCTGCCGGAATTGCCATTGAGACCTCCCGTCAGGATACCGACCTGCTGGCCGATGCCTACATTGCCGAACTGACCGAGTTTGTCCGCTGTGCCGCCAGCGGTGAAATCCCACGCGCCACCGGCGAAGATGCGCGTAATGCGCTGGAAATCGCGCTGGCCTGTATTGCCTCTGTTCAGCAGGGCAAACCGATTCAATTACGAGGATAACAACTATGTCGGATTATCGTCTTTCGGTCTCAGCCGAAATGGTTTTTCTGGATTTACCCTTTATCGAACGTGTGAAGCGTATTCATCAACTGGGTTTTGGCGTTGAAATCTGGCATTGGAACAATAAAGACATCGATGCGCTGGTTGCAACGGGGGCGAGTTTTACCTCCATGACCGGCTACCTGACCGGCAATCTGACGGACGATGACGAGATCGCCAACCTGTTAAGCAGCGCCGAAGAGTCGCTGGCCGTGGCAGCACGTCTTAATTGCCCGAGCCTGAACCTGCACGGCACCGGCCTGGATAATCAGGGGCTGCCCGTCAAGCCCGTGGAGATTGTCACTGGCCCGATGTGGATAAAAGCCGTGCGTACGCTGGAAAAATTAGCCGCATTGGGTGAGAAAGCCGGGCGCGTATTTACTCTGGAAAATCTCAACCTTGCCGTTGACCATCCGGGCACGCCGTTTGCCAAAGCCGCCGATACGCTGGCGCTGGTGGAGGCGGTAAACAGTCCGTATCTGAAAATGAATCTTGACCTGTACCACGCGCAGATCGGCGAAGGCAATCTGATCGAACTGGTGCAGCGCAGTGGCGATGCGATTGGTGAAATCCAGGTCGCTGACGTACCGGGCCGCTGTGAGCCGGGGACAGGTGAGATTAACTACCGTGCAGTGGCGAAAGCCCTGCGGGCCATGAATTATCGGGGGGTCATTGCACTTGAAGGCTGGGCGTCAGGGGACAGCGAAGCGGCCCTGGCAAGCTTTAAAGCGCACTTTGATTAATTAAACATGATGCGGCCAGCCCTGGCCGCTTTTTTTCAGGAGGACCTGCACCGTTCATTCTTTTCACTACTCAAAATAATAACTTACCTACACCTACAGGAATCCATCCATGAACGTGAATAAAATCGCACTGTTGATTGGTGCTCTTGCACTGGCACCCGCTTCCCAGGCAAAAGATCTGCGTATCGGTGTTGCACTGGCGAACTTCGATCTTAACTTTGTCTCCATTCTGCGTACGCAGATGGCGAAAGAGATGGAAAAAGAGAAGATCCAGGGACAGTTTGAAGATGCTAAAGGTGATATCGCGGTACAGGTACAGCAGGTTGAGAACTTTATTAACCAGGGCGTGGACGCCATCATCCTCAATCCGGTGGATACCCAGGGAGTAAAACCGATGATGGAGGCGGCAAAACGCGCCAATATTCCGCTGATTTTTGTTAACCGTAAACCGGAAGTCGAACTGAGCGGAAAGATGGCTTATGTTGGCTCCGATTCGCTGCTGGGCGGGCGCATGGAGATGGAAGCGCTGGCGAAAAAAATGAACTACAAAGGGAATGTCGCCATTCTGATGGGCGCCCTGTCGGCAGAAGAAGCACGTCAGCGCACCAAAGCCACGGAAGATGTCATCGCCAAATATAAAGAGATGAAAGTGGTTGAGAAGCAGTCTGCCCAGTGGATGCGTAACGAAGCCGTGGATGTCACTTCCGGCTGGTTGCTGTCCGGCAATAAGATCGATGCGATTGCTGCCAACAACGATGAGATGGCGATTGGCGCGATTATGGCGCTGAATCAGAGCGGTAAGAAAGATATCCTGGTCGCCGGGATCGATGGCACCCCGGATGCGCTGCAATTTATTAAAAACGGCAAGCTGGCATTAACCGTTTTCCAGGATGCCGCAGGCCAGGGTAAAGGCGCGGTTACCATGGCAAAACAGGTCATTGACGGCAAAAATGGCGACAAGTTTATGTGGATCCCGTATCAGGTGATCACCAAAGATAACTACGAAGCCTTTGTCAGCAAAAACGTGAAATAATTCCCGCCGGGCCCTGGCCCCCAGGGCCCGCTAGACACCTTCCTGACTATTTTCCATTCCGTGATGAAAAAAGTGTGATCTCAGTGGCATTTTCTTTTCGATATGCATACTATTTCGCCACTGAGCCTATTCCTTAGTGGCTCAACAATACCTTCCCTGTTTTCTGCTGAGAATGTTGGACATGCATCTTGATTAGTCGCCGTCGGTTCATCCTGGGCACCGGCGCGTTTATGCTTGCCATGAGCACCGATAAGCTGTTCGCCCGTCAGGACTTTTTCCCGCTATGGCCGGACGAACCGCCAGGCGGCGGCGGCCCCACGGGAGCGCTGCGCATTTCTGCGAATGGATCGTGGTCAAACATTGTCAGCCCGGGTATTCAGCGCTTTGTGCCGGAGAATCCTAACGGTAAGGCGGTGCTGATCGCCGCTGGCGGTGGCTATCGCTGGATTGGCATGGGCCGGGAAGGGTGGCCGGTGGCACGCTGGCTGAACAGCAAAGGCTATACCGCCTATGTGCTCAGCTATCGTCTGCCGGGCGAACACTGGCAGGATGGCAACCGCGTGGCGTTTCAGGATGCACAGCGGGCGATCCGCCTGGTGCGTTCAATGGAAAACAATGTGCACCTGCTTGGCTTCTCGGCGGGCGGGCATATGCTGGGTCTGGCGGCTGCGCGCCCGGATTACGCATCCTATGCTCCGCAGGATGCGATTGACCAGATTGTCCCCAAAGCTGACAGCGTGGGGCTGATTTACCCGGTGATCACCCTCGAACCCCCTTACACGCACACCAATACACATCTGTCGCTGGTGGGCAATCATCCGTCCCCGGCGGAAGAGGCCAACTGGTCAGTACAGAACTATGTCACCCGTGCTTACCCGCCCTTGTTCCTCGCTCAGGCGGAAGATGACCGTACCTCAGACCCGGAAAACAGCGTGATCA
Source organism: Erwinia rhapontici (assembly GCF_020683125.1). Lineage (NCBI taxonomy): Bacteria > Pseudomonadati > Pseudomonadota > Gammaproteobacteria > Enterobacterales > Erwiniaceae > Erwinia > Erwinia rhapontici. The sequence goes on from NZ_CP085627.1 coordinate 250,817, forward strand.
TGCACGATATCTGCCGCAAGGCCGGGGTTTCGGTGCAGATGATCCGTATTTCGCAGGGGGGGCATGGTTTTGGCCTTGGCAAGGCAGGAACGCCTGCCGCCATCTGGGATGAGGCCTATGCCGTGTGGCTGGCGGCGCGCAGCTGATGCGGGTCAGGCATGCCTGACCCCTACGTATTACCCTGCAAAGTAGGGGCGGGGCATGCTGACCCCTACGTATGACCCTGCAAAGTAGGGGCGGGGCATGCTGACCCCTACGTATTACCCTGCAAAGTAGGGGCGGGGCATGCTGACCCCTACGTATGACCCTGCAAAGTAGGGGCGGGGCATGCTGACCCCTACGTATGACCCTGCAAAGTAGGGGCGGGGCATGCCTGACCCCTACGTATTACCCTGCAAAGCGTAGGGGCGGGGCATGCCCCGCCTGCGATAATATCACCGCTGCAAAAACGCCAGCAGATCCTGATTTAACTGATCCTGATGGGTCACAGCAAAGCCGTGCGGCGCGTCGTCGTACACTTTCAGCTCCGATCCGGGGATCATCGCGGCAGCCAGTTTACCGGTGGCTTCAAACGGCACAATCTGGTCGTTACTGCCGTGGATCACCAGCGTTGGCACGGTCACTTTCGCGATATCGCCACGGAAATCAGTCTCTTCAAACGCCGTCACGCAGTCAATAGTGCCTTTCAGCGACGCCAGCAGCGCGATATTCAGCGTCTGGGCCAGCACGCCGTCGGAAATTGTTTGCCCGGCGTTAATGCCGTAGAACGGCGTGGCAAAGTCTTTGATAAACTGCGCACGATCCTTGCGTAATCCATCACGAATACCGTCAAATACCGCTTTTTCCACTCCTTCAGGATGGTCGTCCGTCTTACCGAAGATCGGCGTCACCGCCCCCAGCAGCACCAGCCCGCTGACGCGCTCACTGCCGTAGCGACCGATATAGCGCGACACATCGCCGCCGCCCATTGAAAAGCCCACCAGCGTAATGTCATGCAGATCAAGGTGCTGGATCAGGTCGTTGATGTCTGACGCAAAGGTATCGTAGTTGTACCCTTCCCACGGTTGGTCAGAGCGGCCAAAGCCACGGCGGTCAAAGGCGATAACGCGGTAGCCGCGTTCGGCAAGAAAATTCATCTGACTGTCCCACATATCGGCATCCAGCGGCCAGCCGTGGCTGAACAGGACCGGCTTACCCGTGCCCCAGTCTTTGAAATAAATTTGCGTGCCGTCCTGCGTAGTGAATGTGCTCATTTCTGTTTCCTCGAAGGTGGATGACGTGATGTTGTGACTAACAAAAAAATCTTAACGAGTTGCCCAGTTCTTTCCGCTATCAGCAAATTCTAGTCGCCATTAGTCTTGTTTCCAGCAGCGAAACACTCGCTCACTACATCGCTTACTGATAACGAAAAGAGGAATTGACCATGTCTACATTCGACCTACTGGACCCACAGAACACGTACGACGACGTGATGGATCGAGTGCGTGAGCACAGCGGTGCGTACGGCATGGGCGAACAGGCGGCTGCTGCACTTCGTCCTGGAGCCTGACCATGAAGACAACGTCATCCGGTGCTTTTGCGCCGCTTAAGCAAGGGCTGTTTGCGGTGATCTGGGCCGCGACCATCCTCGGCAATACCGGCAGTTTTATGCGCGATGTGGCCAGTTCATGGCTGGTGACCGGGCTGTCATCTAACCCGGCGGCTGTCGCACTGATGCAGACTGCCGCCACCTTACCGATTTTCCTGCTGGCAATCCCGGCCGGGGTGCTGTCCGATATTCTTGATCGCCGTCGCCTGCTGATTTTTGTCCAGCTGCTGCTGGCCAGCGTCAGCGGTACGCTGCTGATCCTCTCGCATAATAATCTGCTGACCGTCGAGTATCTGGTGGCACTGACCTTTATTGGCGGTATCGGCGCTGCGCTGATGGGCCCGGCCTGGCAGGCGATTGTGCCGGAGCTGGTGCCTCGTCCGCAGTTGAAGAATGCGGTGGCGCTTAACTCGCTGGGGATCAATATCGCCCGTGCAGTGGGCCCGGCAACCGGCGGTCTGCTGCTGGCAGCACTCGGTGCCTGGGCAGCCTACGGGGCGGATGTCCTGAGCTATGTGTTCGTTATCGCTGCGCTGATCTGGTGGAAGCGGCCGCATAAAGCGAAAAATGAGCTGTCTGAACATTTCTTCGGGGCGTTCCGTGCGGGCATTCGCTACGTCAAAGCCAGCCGTGAATTGCACCGGGTGCTGGTGCGCACCGCGATTTACTTCTTTTTTGCCAGCGCCATTTGGGCACTGCTGCCGTTGGTGGCGCGTCATTTGTTACAGGGCAGCGCCGGGTTTTACGGCACGCTGCTGGGCGCGGTTGGTATCGGGGCGATTACCGGGGCGCTGCTGCTGCCTGTCCTGCGTCAGCGGATGAACGTTGACGGGTTAATGCTGCTGTCGGCGGGGCTTTCCGCGCTGGTGATGGTGGTCATTGCCCTGCTGCCGATCAAAGCGCTGGCTCTGCCGCTAATGGTGCTGCTGGGCATCAGCTGGATTATTGCGCTGACCTCACTGAACGGTGTGGCGCAGGCGGTGCTGCCCGACTGGGTGCGGGGTCGCGGTCTGGCGGTCTATCTGATGATTTTCAACGGTGCTATGGCCGCAGGCAGCCTGTTCTGGGGGCTGGTGGCACAGGAAACCGGCCTGGTGGGAACCCTGCTGATTGCCGCTCTGGCGCTGACGCTTTCCGCGCTGTTGTGTCTGCGCCTTAAACTTCCGGCAGGCGAGGCTGACCTGCAACCGTCCGGTCACTGGGATCAGCCCGCGTTAGAAACACCCGTCACGGCAGATCGTGGCCCGGTGATGATTCAGATTGAGTACCAGGTCGCACCCGAAGATCGTCCGGCGTTTCTGGCAGAGATTAAAAACCTGTCGCTTACCCGCCGCCGTGATGGGGCTTACGCCTGGGGCATTGCCGAGCACAGCCACGATGCCACCACACTGATCGAGTGGTTCCTGGTGGAGTCCTGGCATGAGCATCTGCGTCAGCATCAGCGCGTCTCCCATGCCGATGCGGATTTACAAAGCAGCGTGACCCGTTTCCATCAGGGAGAGGAAAAACCTAAAGTGAATCACTTTATTTCTCTGCACTAACCCGCCGTCATCTTTCTGGTTGAGATAACCCGTAAGCAGGACTATAGTCCTGCTTACGGGTTTTTCATCGGGTAAAGGACTATGCCGACATATATGACTCCGGAGTTTGATCGAGACAGAAAGCGTTTTCGTATTAGTGACCAGAAACTCTGCAAGGCCGCAGATCTGGTCAGAAATGGTGCTCACGATGGGCATTTAGGCCGCAGCGTATATAAGAAACGTATTGGTGTTGCCGGTAGTGGCGCCAGTAATGGTGCTCGCTCCATCATCTTTTTTTCTCATGGTGATCACCTCTATTTTTTCGATATCTATGTGAAAAGTGAGCTATCTAAAAAGAAGGGAAAAGAGCTGGAAATGGACGAGATAGAGTCCTACTGCGATGTGGCTCAGGATTTTTTGAAAATGAACGATTATCTCAGGCAACAGCTGATTAAAGTGAAAGAACTCATTGAGGTAAATTGCGATGACTGAACGTTTGAAGCGCCTTCAGGGCATGGCCAATCGTTATAACAAACTGGGAGTGGTTTCTGATGAAACCGTCGCTCGAGTGGATGCACGAATTAAAGCGCGGCAGTTGCGGGAGCGATTGCCAAAAATTCGTTGTATGGATGGTATGCAAATCAAAAGCCTGCGCATCCGTTATGGGCTTTCTCAGGCAGACCTGGCGATGACCCTGGGCATGTCGATAGAAAGTGTGTCCAAATGGGAGCGTAATGAAAGTCAGCCCGGTAACGCCGCGCTACGTATTTTGAATACCATTGAAACTAAAGGGCCGGAAGTTTTTGCAGAATAGTCGCCCGATTTCATCTTGATAGGATGGGCTTTCTTTCCATATTACTCTCAGGGCCGTGAATGTGGCCCTGCTCGTTACGCTTTTCCCGCTTTTTCCTCTAATGCCTGCATCAGCTGAGAGAGAGACGCATCAAGACTCGCCAGCACCTCCGCGGGCAACACTGACAGCATCTGACGTTCGTTCTCAACATGCGGCCCCACGGCGCGTTCAATCAGTTTCAGCCCCTCGGGTGTGAGCTGCACCAGGGTGCTGCGTGCATCTTGCTGGCTGGCTGTGCGCAATATCAGCCCACGGGTTTCCAGCCGCTTCAGGCGATGAGTCATGGTGCCCGATGTCACCATCAATGTGGAGAATAGTGCGGTTGGGCTGAGGCAATAAGGTGCGCCAGAACGACGCAACGTGGCCAGCATATCGAACTCCCAGCTCACTAAATCAAAGCGGGCAAAACCCACTTCCAACTGCTGCTCAAGCAGGATGGCACAACGCTTTATCCGTCCGATCGGCCCCATCGGGCTGGCATCCAGATCGGGGCGTTCGCGCCGCCATTGTTCGAGAATGATATCGACCGCATCACGCGGCGTTGGAGGGGTCCGATTATTCATTTGTCTTGACTTCAAGATAGTTGATCAACAGAATCATAATATCTTGAATTGAAGGTAATGTCATGAACACTACACCCTCTTTGCGCTACTGGCGCGATGTCTTGCTGACCGCCCTGGCCCCTGCCATCTGGGGCTCCACCTATATTGTGACCTCTGAACTTCTGCCACCCGATCGGCCATTCACCGCGGCATTAATCCGCGTGTTGCCCGCAGGCCTGTTGCTGCTGCTTTTCACGCGACAGATGCCCGCCCGGCGTGACGTGTGGCGGTTGATCGTGCTCAGTGCCTTAAACATTGGTGTCTTCCAGGCTCTGCTGTTTGTCGCGGCCTATCGCCTGCCCGGTGGCCTGGCTGCGGTGCTGGGCGCTATCCAGCCGTTGCTGGTGATGGTGCTGGTCTGGGCGGTGGATCGCCGATCACCGGCACAAGCCACACTGTGGTCCGCGGTGGCGGGAGTGGTGGGAATGGCCGTGTTGCTGCTCTCGCCACAGACGGTGTTCGAACCCCTCGGCATGGCAGCGGCATTCCTGGGCGCCGCCTGCATGGCGACAGGTGTCTGGCTGACGCGCCGCTGGCGAGTGGATCTCCCCGTGCTGTCGCTCACCGGCTGGCAGTTAGTGATTGGTGGGTTGATGCTGGCGCCCGTGGCGTGGCAGGTCGATGCGCCACTGCCGGAACTGACTCTGACGCAGTGGGCCGCCTACAGCTATCTCAGCCTGGCCGGGGCACTGCTCGCCTATTCACTCTGGTTCCGCGGTGTGGCCCGTTTGCCGACGGTGGCCGTGGCTTCGTTAGGTTTACTTAGCCCGCTGGCTGCCGTGGTACTGGGCTGGGCGTTACTGGGGCAATCCATCACCGGTACGGCGTTACTGGGGCTGGTTGTCGTGCTGGCGAGCGTATTTGCCGTGCAGTGGACCACCACACGCGCCCGCTAAGAGCGGCAAAGGCTGATGCCCGGGTGACCCCGGGCGCAGTATTCACTCCGCGGCATACACGCTGCGAATACCCTCGAAGTTCTGGAGCCGCTCACGCCACCACATGGCCGCATTCCCGGTGGCGCTGTCGCTCCAGGCCAGAAATGCCTGGTCACGCCGGGTTTCACTGTCCAGCTGGCGTTCGACCAGCGCGCCGCTTTCCAGATGCGGGGCCGCCAGATAGCGCGGGAGATAGCCGCAGCCCAGCCCGTCCACCTGTGCCTGCAGTTTATCGCTGAAACTGTGCACGCTGAGAATCGGCTGCTCATCCAGTACGCGTAAATCGGTGCCTTCGGCATGGCGTGAGCTGTCGTGGACCACTACCGCGCGGTACTGGCGGATCTGCTCGCGCAATAATGGGGCAGGCAGCGCCGCCAGCGGGTGATGGGGCGCAATGGCGAAGGCATATTCCAGCCAGCCAACCGGCACACAGCTGACACCGCTGTGGCGCACCGGTTCCTGAACCGCGCCGAATACAATATCGGCCAGCCCATAACTCAGCGCCTCCCAGCAGCGCGCCAGCACATCCTGGCGGAACAGCAACTGAGTATGATGATGCTCCTGATAAAACGCATCAATCAGGCCAGAGAGCAGGGAAAACGGCACCGAAGCATCAAGGCTGATCGTGAGCTTACTTTCCCAGCCGCTTTCCACATACTGCGCCTGCTGCTCAAGCTCCCCCACGGCGCGCAAAAGAATGCGACCTTTTTCCAGCATTAAGCGCCCGGTGGGGGTAAATGTTGCACGATGACCGGAGCGATCCAGCAGCGTGATATTCAAATCGCTTTCCATCTTTTGCACCGTGTAACTCAGCGCAGAGGCGGTTTTAAACAGCCTGGCCGCCGCTGCGGCAAAGGTTCCGTGTCGGTCCAGTGCATCCAGAATCAGCAGCGCTTCAAGGTTTAATCGCATGGTTTTCCCCAAACCCAAAATTTGTTTAACAACAACCTCAATTCTTTCCGTTATCAACCCGGGCGGCCATTTCGTATTGTGTTAACACGCAAGACAAACCCGAAACCTGAAACGTAAAAGGAATAAAAAAATGTCTAAATTCGACCTGCTGGACCCACAGAACTCCACCCTGATTTTCATCGACCATCAGCCGCAGATGTCCTTCGGTGTTGCCAACATCGATCGTCAGCAGCTTAAAAATAACACCGTTGCTTTGGCAAAAGCAGGAAAGATTTTTAACGTGCCGACGATTTACACCTCGGTGGAAACCGAAAGCTTCAGCGGCTATATCTGGCCGGAGCTGCTGGCAGTGCACCCGGAGTCTACGCCGATTGAGCGTACCTCGATGAACTCCTGGGAAGATGAAGCATTCGTGAAGGCAGTGAAGGCCACCGGGCGTAAGAAGCTGATTATCTCGGCCCTGTGGACCGAAGTGTGCCTGACTTTCCCGGCGCTGATGGCGATGAAAGAGGGCTTCGAAGTTTACGTGGTGACCGATACGTCCGGCGGCACCAGCGTGGATGCGCACGAGCGCTCTATCGACCGTATGGTGCAGGCGGGCGCGATCCCGGTGACCTGGCAGCAGGTGTTGCTGGAGTACCAGCGCGACTGGTCACGTAAAGAGACGTACGACGACGTGATGGATCTGGTGCGCGAGCACAGCGGAGCGTACGGCATGGGCGTGGATTACGCCTACACGATGGTACACAACGCCCCGGCCCGCAAAGCCTGATGGCCTGGCCCCCCTGGCGGGGGGCATTAAGGAGAACGTCGTGGATTACCCCCATCAGCCTGAACACATTACCCTGGTGATTACGCATCGCCTGCTGCCCGCGAAGCAAGACGACTATCAACGCTGGCTGGAAACTATTTTACCGCAGGCGGCGCTGTTCCCCGGTCATCTTGGCGTGAATGTACTGCGCCCGGTACACGGTGAAATGACCTGGACGATACTGGTCAGATTCGACAACCTGGATAATCTTTATCAGTGGCTTAACTCGCCACAGCGGGCGGCGCGTGTGGGAGAACTGGCGGGGATGCTGGCGGGGCAGGAGCATATTGAGATGCGCCCCGGGGCGGCGTTCTGGTTTACCCCGGCCGAGCCGGGACGGGCAGCACCGAAACAGTGGAAACAGTTTCTGGTGACGCTGGCGGTGATTTTTCCCTCCACTAATCTGGTTCCCTGGTTTTGGGGGACGTTGCTGCCCGCCAGTAAAGGGACGCTGTGGGGACACTTTCTTAACGATGCCTGCGTGGTTGGCCTGGTGGTATATCTGTGGATGCCGGCGATAACGCGCTTATTAAACGACTGGTTGTCCCCGCGCGGGAAAACCAGCCTGGAGAGTAATGATGAATAATGCCTCATTGATTCTGACCAACGGTAAATTCCATACGGTTGACCGTGAAAACCCACTGGCGACGGCGGTAGCGATTAAAGACGGTAAGTTCCTGGCCGTAGGCAGCGAAGCAGAAGTGATGCAGTTTGCCGGGGATGACACAAAGCGGGTGGATTTGAAAGGCCACACCGGTATCCCGGGGCTGAACGACTCGCATCTGCATTTGATCCGCGGCGGGCTGAACTACAACCTTGAGCTGCGCTGGGAAGGCGTGCCGTCGCTGGCCGATGCTTTACGTATGCTGAAAGAGCAGGCGCTGCGTACGCCAAATCCACAGTGGGTGCGTGTGGTCGGTGGCTGGAACGAGTTCCAGTTTGCCGAGCGCCGTATGCCAACGCTGGATGAAATCAATGAAGCCGCACCGGACACGCCGGTCTTTATTCTGCACCTCTACGATCGTGCGCTGCTGAACCGTGCCGCCCTGCGTGTGGTGGGTTATACCAAAGATACGCCAAATCCACCGGGCGGCGAGATCCAGCGCGACGGTAACGGCAACCCGACCGGGATGCTGATTGCCCGTCCTAACGCGATGCTGCTGTACTCCACGCTGGCAAAAGGGCCGAAGCTGCCGCTGGAACAGCAGGTGAACTCCACCCGCCAGTTTATGCGCGAGCTGAACCGTCTGGGCCTGACCAGCGCCATTGATGCAGGCGGCGGTTTCCAGAACTACCCGGATGATTACGAGGTGATCAGCGAACTGCACGAGAAAAAGCAGCTGACGGTACGCATTGCCTACAACCTGTTTACTCAGCGACCGGGTCACGAGCTGGAAGATTTTGAACGCTGGACCGATATGCTGAAACCGGGGCAGGGCACAGACTTTTATCGCCATAACGGCGCGGGCGAGATGCTGGTGTTCTCGGCCGCTGACTTTGAAGACTTTCTGGAGCCGCGTCCGGACCTGGCACCCGGAATGGAAGATGAGCTGGAACGTGTGGTACGTCACCTGGTCGAACACCGCTGGCCGTTCCGTCTGCACGCCACCTATAACGAATCGATCAGCCGTATGCTGAATGTGTTCGAGAAGGTTAACCGGGAGATTCCGTTCAACGGTCTGCACTGGATTTTTGACCACGCAGAGACCATTACCGAAGCCAATATCGAGCGGGTTAAAGCGCTGGGCGGCGGGATTGCGGTCCAGCATCGCATGGCGTTCCAGGGCGAATATTTTGCCGAGCGCTACGGTCATGAAGCGGTGAAGCAAACGCCTCCTGTGGCGAAAATGCTGGAAGCGGGGGTACCGGTTGGTCTGGGCACGGATGCAACCCGGGTGGCCAGTTACAACCCGTGGACGGCGCTCTACTGGCTGGTGTCTGGCCGCACCGTGGGCGGTATGGCGATGTATGACGTCAATGCCCGTCTGGACCGTGAAACGGCGCTGATGCTGTGGACGCAGGGCAGCGCCTGGTTTTCCAGCGAGCAGGGGAAAAAAGGGCAGATCAAAGTGGGGCAACTGGCTGACCTGGCAATCCTGTCACAGGATTATTTCAGCGTGCACGAAGAGGCGATCAAAAGCATTGAGTCGGTGCTGACCGTGGTGAATGGCGACGTGGTGTATGCCGCAGGCAGTTTCAGCCCGTTGTCACCGCCGCTGATACCGGTCTTGCCGGAATGGTCTCCGGTCGTGACCACACCAGGCCATTACCGCAGTGCGCCACCGCTGGCGAATGGTCGCGTGGCCTTTGCCTCACAGCCGCACCAGTGCAGCGGACCTTGTGGTGTGCACAGTCATTCGCATGATGTCGCGCGCCGTTCCAGCGTGCCGGTATCCGATGACAATGCCTTCTGGGGGGCGCTGGGCTGTTCCTGCTTTGCGTTCTGATCGCAGGGGGTCAGGCATGCCTGACCCCTACATTGACCTGCTAATCACAGGTTCCTGTCACGGGCTTAGGGCACACTCAGTGCACGAATCACCGGGTCGCGATAGTTCTCATCAATCCTGATGCCTGCCGCGCGCAGTCGTGCTTCCTGCTGCGCACGCTGTGTGGCCATCTTTTTCAGTAATGCAGGCAGCAGGGTTTTCCAGTGGTGGCGATCCTCATACTTGAAGTAATCCTGGTACGTCTGTTCCTCACTACGGAACGCCAGGGTGAACAGATAAGTGCCGCGCTCGGCGGGCGCGGTTTTACTGTTCTCACGCTGTGCGCTGAGGGTCAGGTATTCGTTACCACGATAAAAATACCAGTCCGCTAAAAACGGCAGTGCCAGCCACTGGGCGTTATTGAGGTGGGATGACGGATCGTTAAACGGTGTCGAAAGGCTGGAAGCGGTCATCACCTGTTCAATCCGTATGGTATTAGCCACTTCAGACCCCGGAAGACGCGGTTCATTCTGGGTGATAAAACGCTGCCAACCGGCAGCCTGAAGGCGGCCGACCAGTTGATAGAACCACACCCTGCTATCCGCCAGCAGGCTGTCTTCCGGCAGGCTGAGAGGGTAAATATTGATTTCATCAAAACGATCGTGGTTCTCTTTGTAGACCGGGGCGGAAAAAGAGAACACACCATTGATGGTGAAAGAGCGATCGCCGCCGAGGATCAGATTGAGGGTATTGCCGCTTTTCGAGGGCTTGGTGAAATTATACCAGCACATCGTGTCATCGCAGTCGCGGGTGAGATCCTTGCCTAATGCCGCCTGCATCGGTTCGATACTGTCGCCCAGCCACACCTTTACGGTGCGGGTCACTGGCGTACTGGCGTTATCACACCCCGACAGTAGCACCAGCAGAAAAAGCAGTAACGATTTCACTGTCCAGCCTCCCTGTCTGATCATCAGCGCTGCTTTAGTTTCAGCAGTTTTAACAGCTCTTTGTCATTGAGATGAAACGCCAGTTTTTCAGGTAAGGGGCGTTCAAAGTCGCGTAGGTCACTCAATTCATAGAAAAAATTGTTGCTGTAGAATGCATTAATCGCGGCCAGCTCTGGCATGAGATCCAGCATCGGGGTGGCGGTGTTGTAGCCCGATCGCACCCGGGCCAGCGACTCGAGGGGAGAACTGCATGCGGCGCATCCCAGATTCACCCCTTTTGCCCACAGTCGGTAAGCGTCTAAACGATGTCCCTGCATCCATGCCAGCTTGCCAAGGCTGGCATACGCCGGGGCATAACCCTGTTTAACGGCACATTCCAGCATCGCTTTGCCGATCGGATGCAACTCTCTGGCCTGCGGAACAATGGTCCCACCGGCCAGGTCCATCGCCTGCGGGCTGCCGTGATCGACCGCCGCTGACAGCAGCGTATACATGGTGTTGTAATCACGGCCATAGAGTGAGGCGGCATAGTCAGACATGGCGATGGGGATACCCTGTTGAATCATCTTTTGCAGGGTGGCACTGGCCTGTGTTGCGGCTTCAGGACTGGCCGGATAACGCAGCGTCCAGAGAGTATCCAGGTAAATCGCCTTCCAGCTTCCGGTCTTCACCGCGGCTGCCAGCAGGTCTTCGCGTTTTTTACGATTCCCGGCATCCAGCCAGAAGTTATTCACCGGGTCGCCCTTTGCTGCATAGTCCACCAACTGGCGGAAGGCCGCGGCTGCCGCGGGGCTTTCCTTCGGCGTGGCGTCCTCCTCCGTGCGGCAGACAAATTTTTTATCTTTAAATTCTGCCAGCAAATGCGGTTCAGGGGAGAGTTGATCCGAACTGCCATAGACGGGGGGCAAGTGATTGAAGTCTTCTAATGATTTTGCCGATGCGCTGGCACAGAACGCAAACAGGCCGGAAAACACCAAAGCAGAAAGCGAAACGAGTTTCATTGAGTCCCTTTAAGCGGGCCTGGCGTATTGGCTGGCCCGTCAGAATTCGCGACACACCGCGCAAAATGGCAATAATCCATTAGAGCATTGTTCGACTCAGGGGGCTATCAGACCCATAAAAAAACAGGCCAGCATTCGCTGGCCTGTTTCGTTCTTACCGGGTTCAGAATGCGTCAGGCTTATGGCAGCGCGTAAGCAATCACATCATCACCACGGTTGTCGTTAGTGCCGGTGCGCGTAGCGCCGCCTGCGACTACGACCACGTACTGCTTACCGTCTTCCGCGATATAGGTCATCGGTGCGCCCTGTCCGCCAACGGGCAGACGGCCACGCCACAACTCTTTACCGGTGTTGTTATCCAGCGCACGAACGAAGTAGTCCAGCGAGCCGTGGAAGAAGGTCAGGCCACCTTTTGTCACCAGCGGGCCACCCATGGTTGGCATACCCAGTGGGATATCCAGACCCGGTGCCACGCCGTTGATTGGCGCATCTTTAATGCTGCCCATCGGCATCTGCCAGCGGGTTTTGCCGGTTGCCAGATCGATAGCGGTCATCGAACCAAACGGCGGTTTGAAGCAAGGAATACCCAGTGGCGACATAAACATCGAACGCTCCACGCCCCACGGTGTACCCAGCTGTTTGGAGTACTCGCCCTCGGTGCTGGCTTTCATCCCTTTCTTCTCGGCATCTTCACGTTTAATAAATTTGCCCCACTGCGCCATACGAATATCGTTGACGATCAGCGTACCGGTAGACGGGTCAATCGCCCCGCCGCCCCAGTTGAAGCCACCGTAGTAGCCCGGGTAAATCAGGGTGCGTTTTTTGTCAGAGAGCGGAGTGAACTCGCCTTCCCAACGCATCTCTTTAAACTGCACGCGGCAGTAAAGCTGGTCAAAGATGGAAGCGCCCCACATGTCAGATTCTTTCAACGCGGCGGTGCCCACGGAGATCGCCGAGTACGGCTGAGTTGCCGCCACTTTCATGCCCGGCATCGCGTCGGTAGAGACGTTACGTTCCTCAACCTGCACCACTGGCTTACCGGTACGACGGTCAAGCACGAAGATCTGGCCACGTTTGGTCAACTGGATCAGCACTGGCGTGGTGGTGCCATCTTTGCCCGGCATATCGTAGAGGATCGGCTGGGAAGAGACGTCATAGTCAAACTGGTCGTGATTGGCGGTACGGAAATGCCAGATCTCTTTACCGGTTTTCAGTTCAACGGCAACGATAGCGTCATTGTATTCATCAGAATAGTCATGACGGTTACCGGTCCAGAAGTCAGGCGTCTGGTTACCTGTAGGGAAGTAGGCAATGCCCAGCTTCGCATCATAGGCCGCCGTACCCCAGAAGTTCGGGGTTTCAATGGCGTAGGTCTGGCCTTCCGGCAGCGGAGAGCTGTCTTTCGCGCCACGGGATGCATCCCATGCCCAGAGGATTTTGCCGCTGCGGGCGTCAAAACCACGCACCACGCCGGAGGCTTCACCGGTGGTCAGGTTATCGTTCAGCTTACCGCCGACCATCACCACGCCATCAGCCACCAGCGGCGCAGACGTCAGATAGTAAGAGCCATGCGCCGTTGGGCCAAGGCCGTTCAGCAGGTTCACAAAGCCGTTGTCACCGAAGCGAGTGTCCAGCTTGCCGGTTTCGGCATCCAGCGAGAAGATGCGGCCATCAACGGTGGTGCTGATAATGCGTTTGTTACCGGCAATCGCAGGCGGAGTGCCATCCTGTTGTGCCGGGCTTAGCTCGGTATATGCCACGCCACGGCAGCGTTTCCACTGCTTGTTACCCTCGGTTTCTTCGATTTTTGGATCGAAGCGCCACTTCTCTTTCCCGGTGACCGGGTCAAGTGCAATGACTTTGTTCAGCGGGGTACACAGGTACATGGTGTTACCGACTTTCAGTGGCGTAACCTGATATTCGGAGCCGTTAATCGCCAGATCGCCCGTGTGATACGTCCAGGCAACCTTCAGATCTTTCACGTTAGTGGTATTGATCTGGTTGAACTGCGCGAAACGTTGACCACCGGTATTACGACCATAGGCCGCCCAGTCGTTGCCGCTGTCGTCAGCTGCTTTTTCATCCAGAACGGCGGCAGGCTCGCCGCTGGCTTCCACTTCCGGATGGATACGGAACATGTTGGCAAAAATCGCCACGATAGCGATAGCCAGTACCACGGAGAAACCGCCTGCCACTTTGCAGCCGATGACGCGGGTCTGGTCTTTTTTGCGCAACAGCGGGGCACACAGCGTGGCCAGCAATGCGACAACCAGGAAGGTGACGGTACGCGGCACTAACTGCCAGAAGTCAGTACCGACTTCACTGAATGCCCAGATCAGGCTGACAATCAGTAATGCCCAGGCGAGATACAGCGCCCAGCCATTTCTCCTGACCAGTCCCAGACCGGTGGCGGCCATCGCCAGGCCGGCAGGGAGGTAGAACCAGGACCCCTTCAGGGTGATCAGGTAGATACCGCCACCGGCAAGGGACAGGCCCAGAAGTACCAGGGCTATCCCGATGATAGTAACCAGAATATTGCGACTGTTTTTCATGATGAGATATTTTCCATACTGAACAATTCCTTTTCAGGACGATAGGTGAATCGACTCTTGCCCGACATCAATGAAGAAATATTTAAAGTTGTTATGCGCTTGCACCACTTTCCTTTTGCACCGCGTTGCACCTTTTTGCCACGCACTGATAACATTTTTTTCAAAAGGCGGTTTTTCGCCAAACATTAACCACAGCAAAAGATGGGGTAATGCGGTTTTTAGTCATTTAAAAACAGTGGGTTATGGCAATAGTGTGAGCGGGGTCGGATTTTACCTGACTTTGCTACCGTTGGCAAAGAATGTTGCCAACGGTAGCAATAATAAACATCGATGTAACATGTTGATGATAAAGGGGGACGTAAAGGCGGGGGAAATCACACATCCGCCACCCCATACTTTTGGGGGCGGCGAGATTACTCTATTCTGTTGGCAACAGGTTCAGCCACCGGAGTGCGGGCGTTTAACTCATCATGAAAAATACAGTGAAAGAAAAACAGACTCAGAAAGCGACGGCCAGTGATGTGGCAGAACTTGCCGGGGTTTCTAAATGGACCGTGCTGCGGGCGTTCAAAACGGATGCCTCAATCTCCCCGCTGGCACGGGAAGAAGTGCTGGCGGCGGCGAAAAAACTCGGCTTTCGGCCTAACCTGCTGGCACGCAGCCTGAAGCAGCGAAAAACCCATATTATTGGGGTGGTGGCCGATGAGTTTACCAATCCCCACACACTGAAAATGCTCAACGAGGTTACGCGTCAGTTGAATGAGCGCGGCTATATGGCGCTGCTGCTGAATGTGGATTCTGATGCAAACTATCAGTCAGTGCTGCAAATGGCCGGGCAGTTGCAGGTTGATGCATTGCTGTTCCTGGCCACCATCTTCAGCGATGAACTGATTGTTGCCGTGGACGAGTTGCACCAGATCCCCAGTATTCACGTGTGCCGCAGTACCGACAGTGCCGATGTGGAAGTGGTCAGTGTGGACGGGTATGCCGCCGGCGCTGAGATCGGGCGCCTGCTGCTGTCGCAGGGTTATCACCGTTTTGGCTATATGAAAGGCCAGGAGACATCGTCGACCCACCTGCTGCGTATGGAGGGCTACGCCGCCAGTCTGGATGCCGCGAATAAAACGCTGGATAAAGTGCTGGTGGCGGGTCACTACGATCGGGAAATGGCCTATCAGACGATGATGACCTACCTGAAAAACACCTGGGCCTCTGAGCGCGTGGATGCGCTGTTCTGCGAAAATGATGTGCTGGCCTTTGGTGCGATGCAGGCGATCCGCGACTTCGGTCAGGGTGCACATATCGGGGTGGTGGGTTTTGATGACGTAGGAGAAGCCCGCTCTTCCATGTGGAACCTGACCACCTGGGCGCAGCGCTGCGACTTGCAGATTACCGAAGCGCTGAACCGCCTGCTCGACAACCGCGCGGATGAAAAGGGGGCCTGGCGCAAAGGTGAACTGAAGATCCGTCATTCACACCTCAGCCGCGAAGTGCATGGCGAAATGGCCCAGTGCGGCTGCGCCTGCCGCAGCTGATTGCCAGGGTTCAGATAAATGTTTCACCTTCTTATAAAGTTAAACATTTTTTGCCGCCAGGAGAGTTTAGGTTTTGATTGTGCCGAGGGCGGATTAAGTAAATCGCCGGGCAATCGATATATGCGGTCTTCCTCATCCATGACGCTAGCATTGAGGATGACCGCGATATCAAGCATCTTGCAATAAAGGGCCTGCTCGGGTCTCTTTGCTGAGACTCTTCCCTCATTCAACTCCTGCCAGTGAGTCTCCTCCTGTTTCCAGAGTGCAAAATGATCACCATTGATGGGGTCAAATGAGAGTTCATCATCGTTGTTAACCAACTGAACCCACTCTTTATTGTCAATCGGATGATGTTGGCCATCCCACCAATGTTCTGCCCGAGTGATATGCAGTTCCCATCCCATAGTATGACCTCCCTCTTTGTTGTTCACGTATCACTGGTCTGGCAAGTATCAATCCCCGGCCTGCCGCGACTGGAAGCTCGCATAACGGTTAATCTGATCTTCTGAGACTGAAGGGCGAAAGCCCGCGCGTACGGTGGAAAAATGCCGGTCGGTAATGGGTTCACGTTTTTCCAGCGCCAGCTTGGCGGCTTCGTTAACCATAAAGCTGAGATCGCTGGTGACATAGCCCTCGGTCAGCATCGCCAGGCTATTGATATCCACCGCCTGCGTGGGGCGGTTTTTCAGTAGCAGGGTAAACAGCGCGTACCGGGCGGCAAAATCAGGCAGGCCGATATAGATTAATTTGTCCAACCGCCCGGTGCGTAATATCGCCGGGTCGATCATCTCCGGGCGATTGGTGGCGGCAACAATAAAGATGCCTCTTTCATTGCAGTTGGTCATCTGAGCAAGGAACTCATTCACTTCTGCTGCATAGCCATGATTACCCTGGTCTGATTCCCTGTCAGGCAGTACGGCGTCCACTTCATCAATGAAAATCAGTGTGGGCGCATTGGTTTTGGCCCGACGGAAAAGGTTGCCGATTTTTTCCTGCGTACCGTGAATATAGGTACTGGCAAGGTCGGAAGGTTTGATCTCCAGGTAGAAGAAGCCCAGCTCTTCAGCGAGTTTTTGCGCGATATAGGTTTTGCCGCAGCCGGGCGGGCCGTAAAACAGCATCCCGTTCAGCGGCTGGATGCCGTAGGTCTGATATAACGCCTTATCGTTTAACGGGGCGATAATATCTTTATCAAGCAGGGACTTTAGCGCATCCATTCCGGCAATCGAGGCAAAGCCCTGCGATGCAGCGATGCCGGACGGCACTCCAGGCGGCGGGCTTAACGCTTCCACCGGCGAGGGGACGGCCAAGGCGGGGAGCGTAAACATCTCATCGCGCAGGCTCAGGATGTCCCGTTTTAGCGCCTCTGCGTTCGGATAGCGCTGGTCAGGTGCCAGATTCAGCGCGCGCTGAACGATAGCCGTCAAATGTGCCGACGCATTTGGCAGGGCTCTCGGTAACCGGGCAGAGCGGGTCAGGGCGATAGTCTGCCTGATGTCGTCGGCCGGCATCTGCTGCCAGTCAATTGGATACTCCCAGGCGTGGTGACCGGTCAGGCAGCGATAAAGCACACAGATAATCGAGAACAGCGGGCTGCCGTGCGTGCTCCGCTCAAGCAGAGCTTCTGGAGCAAGACAGGCGAGGTCGATGGACGTTGCCGAGGCGGCATCGGTGCTTTTCAGATGTTCACTGACCCGGACCGGTAGCCAGAGCGCGCGCCTTAAATCGGCCGCATAGTCGATAAAAATATGGTTCGGTGTGACCGTAAAGGCGCCCGTTTCAGGCCGCTGGTCACCTGTTGATATCAGGGCGTCCAGCAGGTCCAGCGTCAGCTGATAGCTTTCATAAGACGCTAATTTTATCTCGCGGGAAAGCAGGGTGGATAAGCGCTCTCCCGAGACAAAATCCATCGTGAAGTAATGTATACCGCAGCGGGTCACACTCTGTTGCAGGGGGTAGCATTGAATGATGTTGTCCCCTTTGAGTGCACTTGCCCAGCGCAGTGACGCCGCCAGCGCAGGCAGATCGACCTCTTCTGCCCGCTCGGCGGAGATTAGTTTCAGAAACTTCACCTTTTGCTGTCGATCTTCCACACGGTACAGCTCGCAGAAATCGCTGGCACCCAGATAGGCCAGCACCTGAAACTGACCGTCAATTAACGTATTTTTGCGGAATGTACCCTGTTTCATTCAATGGCACCTAAGTACGCAGCAGGTTGGTATTAATTTTATTACCCAGATCGGCATAGCTGCTGTTCTGCATCAGCTGCAGTACCGCCTGTACCGCCGGGCGCAAACGATCAATATCCGGGTTCATCTCTAACAGCTGTTTCAACTGCTGTACACCCTGGCGGGCTGTTGCTTTATCCAGCCATGAGATCCTGTCAAAGTCCTCATCCAGGTAGTAGATAAAGCCCACCCAGAAGCGGATATCTTTCATTTTTAGCTGGAAGGCCGTGTCCTCGATTGCCTTTGTCAGCTTTTTGGCAGAGTTAACATCCTGGCCGTTGATGATGGTGCGGGCATCCTGCTGATGGCGGGCAATCTGCTCACTTTCTTCGCGTGACCCGGTCTGCTGTTGCAGTTCAAGCAATTCCTCTAGTGCCTCTTCCAGCCCTGCCTGCGCCTGCGGCCAGGCGTCCTGTTTGTTAAACTTGTCCAGGGTTAAAAAGGCGGTTTTGACCTGCTGCTGCACCTGTTCTTTGGTGTCGCGCTCCTGGCCACGGTGTTCCAGCTGCTGCTGCGCTTTTTCAAGAATGGTGAGCTGCGCTTCGGCATCGGCAATGCCTTCACTGGCCAGCGTGCGCGCTGACTGGCTGGCTTCCCGCAGCTGCTTGTGCAGATCCTCGCTGTCAATTTCCGGCTCAATACGGGATTCGATGGTGAAGTCGAAGCTTTCATCAAACGCAGGAATATAGACCGACACCAGGGTGCGGCGTGAGGCGTCAATGTGCAGCGTCAGTTGCACCTCGCTGCCCTCCGGTAACAGCGACGGGAAGTCGTCACCGGTTATGATCACTTTGCTGTGGAAGTTATTGAGGATGGCGCGGCTGACTTCCTTCTCAAACCCGCTGGATACCTCAAAAATCGGCAGTACAATCCGATCCTGGCGATTGCCGGGGCGGATGTTCTTCATGGTTTTTAATTTAGCGGTGCCCTTCGCTGGCAGGGAGGTGTTTTTCTCCAGCCCACTGATAGGGATCACGCCTTCTGAGGCGCTGTCAGTGTCATACAGCTCCAGGCCAATCGCATAAGGCAGGGTCGCGCTGGCGATTTTCAGCCCATTGATAATGGTAATGGAAGAGGGTTCGCAGGGGATGGGCGTGCCATCTGGCGCGCTGAGTTTTAGGGTAAATTGATTGGCCTTGCCTTCATTCAGCAACAGTTCGAGCAGTTCAGCATCGTCTTCAATCATCACTTTGCCTGATGACCAGGCGCTGTCACCACGAATGATCTCCAGCGCAAAGGTCTGTGGCAGGCTGGCGCTCGACTGGCTGCGATCAATACGGATGCCCAGATTAACGTACGGCTCCACGGTAGTGTCGCTGTATTTCAGGCTTAATTGTGCTTTGGTGCTATCGCGTTTCTGTAACACCAGCGGAATATCGCGGGTGGCGGCAAACAGGGCTGCGCCTTTTGCTACGGCGGTCATCGGGTCAATACTGCTGTCGATATTACCGCCGATTTGTTCTGCCAGCATACGACGCAGGGTCTGTGAGAAGGTCGGGCCGCCCACCAGAATCACGCTTTGCAGATCGCGCCCGGATAAGCCTTTGCGTACCAGCACGTTTTTAACAATGTCGATGGCTTTCTGAAAAATGGGTGCACAGGCGGATTCATACTGTGCCAGGGAGATAGTGATATCGGCCTGAATTTCTTCCCCGTCATCATCCTCCCCTATATCTTCAACAAAATACTCCCAACGTTCCTTTGAGGATAGGGTGATTTTGGCATCTTCGGCGTAGTTTTTGACGGCGGCTTGCAGCAACGTGACGTATTCCGGATTTGCGAGGAAATCGTCCAGTGCACACTGTTCTTTAAGTTGGGGAATAATCAGCTGGTCGATCAGGGCATTATCCAGGTCTTTCCCACCCAGGTGATTGTCCCCTTCGGTATCCACCACCTTCATAATGCCTTCTTCAACATGCATCAGCGCCGCATCGAAGGTGCCACCGCCGAAGTCAAACACCAGCCAGTAACCGCTGGCCTGCGCGGTTTTAATCCCGTAGGCAATCGATGCGGCAATTGGTTCTTGCAGCAGTTCACAGTAGCCAAAGCCCGCCAGTTCCGCCGCACGCTGAGTGGCATCCAGCTGACTCTGCTTAAACATTGCCGGTACGGTAATCACTGCCGCATTAATCACCTCGTCGCTGATGTAGCTTTTGAGTTTTTGTAATATTTCAGCGGAGAGATCTTCCGAGCTGTAAGCGTGCTCCATATTCGTGGAGCGATACTGATGATCGGTGCCCATGGTTCTTTTAAATTCCTGGTAACCATTAGGTGCCACTGTTTTTCGATTTTTTAGTGCGGATACCGCTTCGTTTTGAATGATATTTTTCGCTTTGCCACCCATGTAAACGGATTTTTTCTTATTATAGGCAACACAGGATGGCGTAGTGTCCATCTGGGTTTCATCGGATTTAATAATCACCGAATCGCCGGAATCCATGCGGGCAATCGCCGAGTTGGTGGTGCCCAGATCAATACCATAATCGATTTTCTGACGCATAAAATTTCCTTTATCCCACGCTGACTTCGACGTCGGCGATGCGGTTAATTAAGCCGTTGTGATTAATCTGTGGTGCCACCACCTTGGTGATCACACTCTTTCCGGGTTCCAGATCGTCTGAGGGAATGACTCTGGCATTGATGGTCATGCCTTCATCGAAATCCATCCCGGTATAATCAATAATCTCATAGCCCTGCTCATTAAGCTGATTTTCCAGCCGCTCAAGTGATTTCTTCAATGGGGTTAACCCCTTGGTTTCCGTTGGCAGCGAGGCCAGGCGCTTACGCATACGGAAAATTTCATCCGCTACTTTCAGCGGCAGCGTATGGTCAGGTTGTTCTACGGCGGCAGCCTTGCTGCTCTCCGCACCGGCCAGTAACGTCATCCGGCTCACTACTTCCGTCAGGCTGTCGGCCAACTGGTGGTCGGCTTTAACCATCTGTTGCTCGGCCAGACCAACGCGCTCAAGCGCCTGTTGCAGCCCGGCTGACGCCCCGTTCTGTACCGATTTCACTCTTCTAAGCAGCAGTAGATAGCCGCTGAGTGCTATCAGAATAAATGCGCCTAACACCAGTGTCAGGGTGAGGTTGCGCTGGCTGACTTCGCGGGCTAACAGCTGATGGCGGTTTTCCAGCGCGTCCAGCGTTGAGGTGGTATCACGGTTTGACTGCTGCTGTGCAGTGGCGACATTCTCCAGTTTTTTATCGATGTCGCTCAACGTGCGGTTTTGCTGCTGCGCGCTGGCGTCCTGCTGTTGTGCACGGCTTTCCAGCGTGGCATCCAGCTGCTTCACGCGCTGATTATTCTCCTGCTGCTGCCGCTTAAGCTGCGTATTCAGGCGATTGATTTCTGCACGTGAAGTACGAACCTGCTTTTTAAGCTGATTTAACTGGGACTGTTGCTGTGCCAGCGCCTCTTCAGGCAGGGTATTGTCCACTGCCTGTGCCACTGAAGCTGCACTGAGTAATGTGGCGATAAGAATATATTTTATTCTCATTATAATATCGTGGCCTTGTATTATGAAAATATGGCGAAAAGAATAAATAAAAGAATACTCCAGCCGATCAGACTGCGAATTTTGTCTTTTTTCTTATTTTCCTGCGCCGTTTTTACCGCTGTGTTAATTTCATTTAGCTGCTGATAAACATTGTTGACCGACTCCAGGTTTGTATTCAGGCGGTTCCTGGTGTGTTCATCCACCTTAAATTTACGCAACATTTGGGTTAAGGTGATGGTCTGGGACGTTAAATCAATAAGCTTATTTAACCGGGAAATATCACCATTAGCTGCTTTTTCGAACAGTGCCAGTTCCTGGTTAAACTGATCGACCAAATAATTAAGTACGTTATTGGCACAAATCGATGAAATCATCTGATGTGAACTGTTTTCAGTATCACATTTATCCAGTTCGCTGTTCAGCACATTGATGATGATTTTTGCATGTGCGAGCGATTTAATCGGCGTCTCTGAATACTGTATGGTGCTGGCAAACTGTTTATGTGCTTGCTTATCCGCCTGGATTTCGGCCAGCAACTGTTCGTTTTCAGCGATCCTGTCTGCGGTTTCATCCCATGATGGTAGCAGTAAAGCTTTATTGTTCAGCTCAATTGCCAGTTCCGTATCATCCAGCTCATTGTTAGCGTAGATCGAACAGTCCAGAACCTCGCAGGCGTAGTCATTGAGGACGCTTTTAACGCGATAGTTAGTACGATAAGGAAACAGAGCATCAACGCTGCCTTGATAGTGCAGTAACGCATTGCATTCGGCTATGTCGTCACTCTCTTTGTCTTGACGCTGCTTGCGGCTCCAGGCAATCGCTTCTTCAAGGATTTTGATATGTGGAGCCGTCATGCGGTTCAGCAGATATTGCTTTGTATCCTCCGGGAAGGTTGCAAACAAGGACTGAAGGTCGGAAGTGTTTTCTTTTTTTCTAGTGGCGGATTCAGCATGAATAAATTCAAGGATAATATCGGCTAACTTTCGACCAATGGTGTTCTTGTCGATATTAACAACGGTGCTCTGGAATATTTTATCAGCCAGCTCATCCAGTTTATGTGTGACCACGCTTCCCAGAATTTGTAACGCGCCATGCACATTTTTTTCAAATTCATTGCTCTGGTAGCATTGTAAAAAAAGAATAGTTGAATAATTAATCAGCCATGAAAAATGCGGCACATCGCTTTTCAGTATCTGCTTTCTCCAGATTTCACAGGCTTTTTCAAAACTGTGATTTTCCAGACACTCCAAGGCTAATTCATCAACGCTGTCATCTTTGATAAACCAGAAAAAGGCATGAAGTAATTTACGCTCGTCGTTATCGAGCTGTTTAGCCGCGTCATCGACCGTTTCAACGGTTCTGGTTAACGGAAACAGGCCGGGAAAATCCAGAGGATATTGGTTGGATTTACCAAATTCAATGCGCGTTTTTAAATCATCAACACGTTTAGTTAATTCTCTGCGTGTTGCGGTGGCTTGCAATCCTAACGTCCGCCAGGGATTGGTAATAACTGGACCCACTTGAGACTCCATCCTAAAACAAGAGTAATCTTAAAGACATCTTATCTTTTCAGGAATTTTTTTTCCAGAAATGCGTTCAGTAATAGCGCAAAATCAGACGGTTGAGCAGGTGGGGGCCGTTCTGTTAGGTCCAGTGTAAAATAGATATTAACAAACGTGGCTGTTGATTTCGGCAGGCGAAAGCAGAAAAAAAAGCCTCCACTGGAGGCTTCTGGTCTGAGTAGAGCGTGAATGTTGCACTGCGCCGTTAACGCATCGTCACAAACTCTTCCGAACCCGTTGGGTGGATCGCCACGGTATTGTCGAAGTCTTTCTTGGTCGCGCCCATTTTCAGTGCGACGGCAAAGCCCTGCAACATCTCGTCCATACCGTAACCGATGCCATGAATACCGACGATTTTCTCATCGGCGCCCACGCACACCAGCTTCATGCGGCACGGCTGGCGGTGCTGGGTCACAGCGGTGTACATGGCGGTGAATGATGATTTGTACACTTTCACCTGGTCATCACCAAACTTCTCGCGTGCTTCCGGCTCGCTCAGGCCGACTGTGCCGATTGGCGGGTGGCTGAACACCACGGTTGGCACATTGCTGTAGTCCAGATGCTCGTCCGGCTTGTTGTTAAACAGGCGCTCGGACAGGCGACGACCTGCGGCAACCGCGACCGGCGTCAGCTCAACCGCACCGGTGTTATCACCGACGGCGAAGATGCCCTTGACGTTGGTGTTCTGGTACTTATCAACGCTGATGTAACCTTTTTCATTCAGCTTCACGCCGGTCACTTCAAGGTTCAGGTTGTCGGTCATTGGCTCACGACCAATCGCCCACACCAGGCAGTCAACGGTCTGCTCTTTGCCGTTTTCCAGCTGTAAGGTCAGGCTACCGTCGGCGTTTTTCACTACCGCTTTAGGAACCGACTCGGTGTGCAGCGTCGGGCCTTCGGTGTTCATCACTTCCACCAGCGTGTCGACGATCAGCGGATCGAAGCTACGCAGCGGCGCATGTTTACGCACATACAGATGGGTTTCAGAACCCAGCGCGTTCAGCACACCAGCAATTTCGACGGCGATATAGCCTGCACCGACAACTGCAGTGCGTTTCGGCAGGGCCTGAAGCTCAAAGAATCCATCGGAGTTAATGCCGTATTCTGCGCCCGGGATGGTTGGCTGGCTTGGGCGGCCGCCGGTGGCGATCAGAATATGATCAGCAGTGATCTTCTCGCCGTTGACTTCCACTGTATGCGCATCAACGAAACGGGCATAACCTTTGATCACGTCAACGTTATTCTTGCCCAGCACGTTGTCGTAAGAGGTGTGAATACGGTCGATATAAGCGCTGCGATTTTTCAGCAGAACGTCCCAGTTGAACTGGTTAACGGTGGTATCGAAGCCGTAGTCTGGGCCGTAGTTATGGATAGCTTCGGCGATTTGTGCCGCATGCCACATCACTTTCTTTGGTACGCAGCCAACGTTCACGCAGGTGCCGCCGAGATCTTTCGCTTCGATTATCGCGCATTTCTGGCCATACATGGCCGCACGGTTGATGGAGGCGATACCGCCGCTGCCGCCGCCGATGGCAAGGTAGTCATAATGTCTGGTCATCGAGTCTTCCGGTTAAGTGAGAGTCTGTCCCACCAGGCTATTTTATTTGCCATTTTGAACCCGGGCAGTGCTCAGAATCCTCACGTACTCCGTGTACGCTCCGGTTCCTCCGCGCTGTCCGTGTCCAAACTGGCTGCAACAATGAGGCCTGGTGGGGCAGACTCTGAGTGAGTTAAATCAGCTGGCGTAGAGTGTAACGCCACAAGGGGAAAACCCCCAAAGATTGCGTCTATGATTGTGATAGGGAAGGCACAGAGCAAGCCCTGTGCCTGGGATGGCTTGGGGTAGCGCTGACTACATCAGCAGGTAGCTATTTTACGGGTGTTTTCTTTTTAATATTCATACGGCTTTGTTGAATAAATCAGATTTCGGGTAAGTCTCCCCCGTAGCGGGTTGTGTTTTCAGGCAATACGCACGCTTTCAGGTATACCTGCTTTCGTCATTTTGTTCAGCGCTCGTACCAGGGCCATAGCCTCCGCAACCTGACCATCGTAGTCACGCAGCGTCAGTGAACCCCCGAACAGCTGTTTTACCCGGTACATCGCCGTTTCCGCTATCGAGCGACGGTTGTAATCTGTTGTCCATTTCCACCGCGCATTACTCCCGGTCATTCGCTGATTAGCCACTGCACGGTTACGGTCTGCATATTCACCGGGCCAGTAACCCGCACCTTTTCGGGGAGGGATAAGCGCGCTGATTTTCTTACGCCGCAGTTCATCGTGACATAGCCGGGTATCGTAAGCGCCATCGGCGGCGGCTGACCTGATTTTCCGGTGGGTTTGCCGGATTAACCCGGGGAAGGCCTCTGAGTCCGTAACGTTGTTCAGCGACAGGTCAGCGCAGATGATTTCATGTGTTTTACTGTCAACGGCGAGATGCAGCTTACGCCAGATACGGCGGCGTTCCTGGCCATGCTTTTTGACTTTCCACTCGCCTTCACCGAAGACCTTCAGCCCGGTGGAATCAATTACCAGGTGTGCGATTTCACCCCGGGTGGGCGTTTTGAAACTGACATTAACCGACTTTGCCCGCCTGCTGACACAGCTGTAATCCGGGCAGCGTAGCGGAACGTTCATCAGAGAAAAAATGGAATCAATAAAGCCCTGCGCAGCCCGCAGGGTCAGCCTGAATACGCGTTTAATGACCAGCACAGTAGTGATGGCAAGGTCAGAATAGCGCTGAGGTCTGCCTCGTGAAGAAGGTGTTGCTGACTCATACCAGGCCTGAATAGCTTCATCATCCAGCCAGAAAGTTATGGAGCCACGGTTGATGAGGGCTTTATTGTAGGTGGGCCAGTTGGTGATTTTGAACTTTTGCTTTGCCACGGAACGGTCTGCGTTGTCGGGAAGATACGTGATCTGATCCTTCAACTCAGCAAAAGTTCGATTTATTCAACAAAGCCGTCCTGAGCTCTAAGCCAGGGCTGATAACTTTGGCCATAGCCCACTCCTATGCCGTCACCTAGCGCATTTTCATAATCCAAATAGGATTTGAGACGCCAACCCCTACCCATGATCGTACCCAAAAAACGACATTGATACGTACCTATATGTGCATTTTATAGTCTACAACCCTATAACCACACATTCAGTAATGTATACAACATTAGCGTCGTTTTTTGAGAATGGTTACAACTTTAGTGCTTTGTGTACAACTTTATTGTCCTCGGACAGTCGACTTCATTATACCATTTAAAAATATGTCTTTAATATCAAACAGATATGCAAATCACTTTGTGTCGACTTTATTTGTCCATTCAGTTGGTCCGGAATAACATAACGCATTGAATATAATTCATTTTTTATCACTAATAACTAAATTGAAACATTATCTAAGAAAATGACTAAAAAACCCATATGATAAGCTATTGTTTTGTAATGAAAAAATAAAATTATGTACAGAATGGTGAATTTACAGTTTGTGTCGACTAATTGTTTATTGTGTCGACTTTATTATTCCATTCCAACTTCACAGCGCCTGCGCACATGCCCAGGCGGAACTCCACGCCCACTGGAAGTTATAGCCTCCCAGCCAGCCGGTCACATCCACCACTTCACCGATAAAATAGAGCCCCGGTACATCACGCGCTTCCATCGTTTTCGATGACAGCTGAGTGGTATCGACGCCGCCCAGCGTGACTTCGGCGGTGCGGTAGCCTTCGGTGCCGTTAGGCTGCACGCGCCACTGGTGCAGCGCAGTCGCCAGATCGGCCTGCTGACGGCTGTTCAGCTGCTTCAGCGTGCACTCCGGTACGGTCCCCAGCAGTTGCAGGCACTCAACCAGACGTTTCGGCAGCAGTTTTGCCAGGGTGTTTTTCAGGCTCTGATTAGGATGACTGTTACGCTCATCATTAATAAACGCGTCAATATCCTGGCCTGGGGAAAGGTTAACGGTGACAAATTCACCCGGTAGCCAGTAGCTGGAGAGTTGCAGGACCGCCGGGCCAGACAGGCCACGATGGGTAAACAGCAGCGCTTCTTTAAATACCGTACCGTCTTCGGCGGTGAGTACCGATGGCACCGAGACGCCGGATAGTGTCTGAAGCTGTTCCAGCAGCGGTTTATGCAGGGTAAACGGCACCAGCCCGGCGCGGGTGGGAAACACCTTCAGGCCAAACTGTTCAGCCATTTTATAGCCGAACGGCGACGCACCCAGCCCCGGCATCGATAATCCACCGCTGGCGATCACCAGTTTCTCTGCCTGTACCTCTGTGCCGTTCAGTTGCAGCGTGTAGCCGCTGTCGTCACGCGTGACGGACACCACCTCACTGCGCAAGCGTAATGTGACCTGCCCGTTCTCACACTCTTTCAGCAGCAGGTCAACCACCTGCTGGGCAGAGTCGTCACAGAACAACTGCCCCAGGGTTTTCTCATGCCAGGCAATACCGTGACGGTTAATAAGATCGATAAAATCCCACTGGGTATAACGCGCCAGCGCAGATTTACAAAAATGCGGGTTATGCGACAGGTAAGCCGCAGGTTCGGTGTAAAGGTTGGTGAAATTACAGCGTCCGCCGCCCGACATCAGGATTTTACGCCCGGCTTTTTTGCCATTATCAATCAGCAGCACCCGCAGCCCTTTTTGCCCCGCCTGGGCTGCACAAAACAGACCCGCTGCGCCTGCGCCTACTACGATAACGTCAAACTTTTCCACCACACACTCCGCGCCGACTCTCAAAAACGCTGATTGTAGTGAGTTGGGGGCGGGGATACCAGCTTCAGGCCCCAATCGGGGTTGAAACATTTTGTAACTTTATGATTTTTTAGTCTTTTCACCCGTAACTGTCATCACATTGACACGTTACTGTCAAAAAAAGTCTATATTTCCCTTTCCCCGGGTGCGGTTTGTCGCTGATAATGCGCCGCGTTCATGTCCTCCAAAATGGCGTAACGCTTATGCTACATCTGTTTGCTGGTCTTGATTTTCATACCGGCCTGTTACTGGTACTCGCTCTGTTGTTTGTCTTGATCTACGAAGCAATCAATGGCTTCCATGACACGGCCAATGCAGTCGCTACCGTGATCTATACCCGTGCAATGCGCTCGCAGTTAGCGGTTGTCATGGCAGGGGTGTTCAACTTCTTTGGTGTACTGTTGGGCGGCTTAAGCGTGGCTTACGCTATCGTCCATCTGCTACCCACCGATCTGCTATTGAATGTGGGATCGGCTCACGGGCTGGCCATGGTCTTTTCCATGTTGCTTGCCGCTATTATATGGAATCTCGGCACCTGGTACTTCGGGTTACCGGCTTCCAGCTCTCATACTCTGATTGGTGCCATCATTGGTATCGGCCTGACCAACGCGTTGCTGACTGGCACCTCGGTGGTGGATGCGCTGAACATTCCCAAAATGATCGGTATCTTTATGTCGTTGATTATTTCACCGATTGTCGGCTTAGTGATTGCCGGTGGATTGGTGTTTATCCTGCGCCGCTTCTGGAGTGGGAATAAAAAACGTCAGCGGATTCATATGACTCCAGCCGAGCGTGAAAAGATCGATGGCAAGAAAAAGCCACCGTTCTGGACCCGTATCGCGTTGATTGTCTCGGCGATTGGCGTCAGCTATTCGCACGGCGCAAACGACGGCCAGAAAGGTATCGGCCTGATTATGCTGGTACTGATTGGCGTTGCACCGGCAGGCTTTGTGGTCAATATGAACTCCAGCGGTTATGACATCACTCGCACCCGCGATGCGGTCAACCATCTGGAACAGTATTACCAGCAGCATGCCACCTCGCTGAAGCATATCATCGAGATGTCACCGCCTGCGTTGCCAACGCCGGAAGAGGTGCCAACAGGTCCTCATGAGTTCCATTGTGATGCGGCGCGTGCTTTGCCTGCCATCCAGCGTGCTCAGGGTCTGCTGAACAACCTCTCCAGCTATGATGCGTTAAGCGTGGAACAGCGCGGCCAGCTGCGTCGCCTGCTGATGTGTATCTCAGACACCGCAGAGAAAGCCGCCAAGCTGCCGGAAACCAAGCCTGACGACAAACGCTTCCTCAACAAGCTGAAGGGCGACCTGCTCAACACCATTGAGTATGCTCCGGTGTGGATTATCCTGGCCGTCGCGTTGGCACTGTCACTGGGTACCATGGTTGGCTGGCGTCGTGTTGCCACCACTATCGGTGAGAAAATCGGTAAAAAAGGCATGACTTACGCACAGGGGATGTCTGCTCAGATGACGGCAGCCGTCTCAATCGGTGTGGCAAGTTATACCGGGATGCCGGTTTCAACCACCCACGTCCTCTCCTCTTCCGTTGCCGGTACGATGCTGGTTGACGGCGGCGGCGTGCAGGGGCGCACCATTAAGAACATCCTGCTGGCGTGGGTCTTCACCCTGCCGGTCTCGATTGTCCTTTCCGGTAGCCTGTACTGGCTGGCACTGAAGCTGATTTGATGTGCAGCGGGTGGACCGAAAAAGGTCCGCCCGAAGAATGCGCGATTCATCCAGAAGGCGCCCCCTTATCAGGGGCGCCTTTTTTAATGCCAGATGGCCAGCCCAATAAGACTGATAAACACCAACCCACAGAGTGAACTGGTTAATAAAAACTGCCCACGAACGCGCTCGCAGCGTCGGATAAATTCATCATCGTGATGATCAAGATAACGCTGTGCCCAGATATACCCGATCAGCCGCACCTGTTTACTCGGCTGCCCATGAGACGTAAAGAATCCAGCGCCATCTACATACTGATACAGCAACGGATCGCATCCACGCAGCACCACTAACAGCGCCCGCAGTGAAGAGAAATAGCGCGCCATATTCACCAAACAAACGACACAAAGAGCCCAGAAAAGCG
Organism: Erwinia rhapontici; assembly: GCF_020683125.1. Classification (NCBI taxonomy): domain Bacteria; kingdom Pseudomonadati; phylum Pseudomonadota; class Gammaproteobacteria; order Enterobacterales; family Erwiniaceae; genus Erwinia; species Erwinia rhapontici. Next base: position 280,642 of record NZ_CP085627.1, read on the forward strand.
CAATGGTGCTGATCATGATCCCCTCCCGGCCACTCATCACGGAAATGCATAACCCGGGCAAAGCCGGATACGCCCCACGATGGTTTCGCCAACCTTATTATTAAGATGATTGCTGCATGCCGATTGACGCCACATAACGCTTTTGCTGCCGTCAATTATCAGTGTAGGAGATATGTTTAAATTTTTTCCAGCGATGTTTACTGCGTCCACCAGCAAAGGGACAAAAATTCATGTTGATCGCCCTCGCAAACGCCGCCGCATGCCACAACACCCGGTAACATTTTTCGCTATACTCACTCTCAACACTTACGTGAAAAGGAGTATTCAAATGGCCTATAAACATATTCTGATTGCCGTCGATCTCTCGCCGGAAAGTAAACTGCTGGTCGACAAAGCCGTTTCGATGGCACGACCTTACGATGCGAAGGTGTCCCTGATCCACGTTGATGTGAACTATTCAGACCTCTACACCGGCCTGATTGACGTCAACCTTGGGGATATGCAAAAACGTATTTCTGAAGAGACGCACACTGCACTGACGGATTTGTCCAACAGCGCGGGCTATCCGATTGCGGAAACGTTAAGCGGTAGCGGTGACCTCGGCCAGGTGCTGGTCGATGCCATTAAGCAGTATCAGGTGGACTTAGTGGTTTGCGGGCACCACCAGGATTTCTGGAGCAAGCTGATGTCTTCCGCACGCCAGCTGATCAACACCGTGCATATCGATATGCTGATCGTACCGCTGCGCGACGAAGACGAAGATTAATGTGCCGGGCGGGCTGACCGAAAAAGAAGGTCAGCCGCTACGCCAAAAAAGAAGATCAGCCCCATTATGTCAGGGACGCCCCTTCTTCCCGGTCGTCCCGTGGGGCATTTACGGGTGAATAAATATCAAAACGGTGGCTCTTGGTGGTGACCGCATTCGGTGTGGCAACATCGGCGATGGGCGGCGCATAATCAGGCCGTTTCACCACAACGCGTTTTTTGGCCAGCTGGCGCGCGGGCAGCAGCAGCCCGTCGGCATCTTCATCCGGGCCCACCAGCGACTGGAAAACACGCATCTCTTTCTTCACCAGCGCGCTTTTTTGCTTATGCGGGTACATCGGATCGAGGTACACCACATCAGGCGGCGGGCTGATATCCGTCAGTGCATTGAGACTGGAAGCATGCAGCAGCGTCAGACGCTCACGCAGCCAGGAACCAATCTCCGTATCGGCATAGCCACGACGTAAACCGTCATCGAGCAGCGCGGCGACGACCGGGTTACGTTCCAGCATCCGCACCCGACAGCCAATCGATGCCAGTACAAAGGCATCCCGTCCCAGCCCGGCGGTCGCATCCACCACATCCGGCAGATAGCCACTTTTGATACCGACGGCTTTCGCCACAGCCTCACCGCGGCCACCGCCGAACTTACGCCGGTGCAGCATCGCCCCGGAGACGAAATCAACAAAGATGCCGCCCAGCTTCGGCTCATCGCGCTTACGCAGCTCCAGATGTTCCGGGGTCAGCACCAGCGCCATCAGCGCGTTTTCATCATGCACCAGCTGCCAGCGGGCAGCTAAAACAGATAAGGCGCCGTTTCCGGCGCCCGTTTCATCTAACAAACAGATGTTCACTAATGACTTACCCTTTGATACCGTAGTGTTTCAGCATCGCATCCAGCTGTGGCTCACGACCACGGAAGCGACGGAACAGCTCCATCGGCTCCTCCGATCCGCCCCGCGTCAGGATATTGTCGAGGAACGACTGCCCGGTTTCCCGGTTAAAAATCCCCTCTTCTTCAAAGCGGGAGTAGGCATCTGCCGCCAGCACATCGGCCCACAGGTAGCTGTAGTAACCTGCGGCATAGCCACCGGCAAAGATATGACTGAACGCATGCGGGAAGCGGCCCCACGATGGGCCAGGCACCACAGCGACCTGCGCTTTGATCTCTTTCAGAATATCAAGAATACGGGCACCTTTCGCCGGATCGAACTCGGCATGCAGGCGGAAATCGAACAGGCCGAACTCCAGCTGACGCAGGATAAACAGCGCTGCCTGATAGTTTTTGGCCGCCAGCATTTTCTCCAGCAGATCCTGAGGTAACGGTTCACCGGTTTCGAAATGACCGGAGATAAACGCCAGCGCTTCCGGCTCCCAGCACCAGTTTTCCATAAACTGGCTTGGCAGTTCGACGGCATCCCACGGCACACCGCTGATGCCGGACACGCCTGGGGTTTCAATGCGTGTCAGCATATGATGCAGGCCGTGACCGAACTCATGGAACAGCGTGGTGACTTCATTGTGGGTAAACAGTGCAGGTTTGCCGCTAACCGGACGATTGAAGTTACAGGTCAGATAGGCCACGGGTTTTTGCAGCGTGCCATCGGCTTTACGCATCTGTCCCACGCAGTCATCCATCCACGCCCCACCGCGTTTATGTTCACGCGCATACAGGTCAAGGTAGAAGCTGCCGCGCAGCTCACCGCTTTCATCGAACAGATCGAAGAAACGCACATCAGGGTGGTAAACATCCACATCGTGGCGTTCGCTGGCGGTGATGCCATAAATGCGTTTCACCACTTCAAACAGACCATCCAGCGCACGTTGGGCCGGGAAGTACGGACGCAGTTGCTCATCACTGATGGTGTACAGATGTTGTTTCTGCTTTTCGCCGTAGTACGTCAGATCCCAGGGCTCCAGATCCTCAACACCGTGCTCTTTCTTCGCGAAGGCACGCAGCTGAGCGACTTCCTGCTCAGCCTGCGGACGGGCGCGTGTTGCCAGCCCGTTCAGGAAATCAATTACCTGTGCCGGGTTTTCGGCCATTTTGGTCGCCAGCGACTTCTCAGCATAGGATGCAAAACCCAGCAGTTGAGCCAGTTCATGGCGCAGTGCCAGCTCTTCCGCCATCACATCGCTGTTGTCCCACTTCCCGGCATTTGGCCCCTGATCAGAGGCGCGAGTGGAGTAAGCACGGTAAATCTCTTCGCGCAGCGCCTGGTTGTCGCAGTAGGTCATGACGGGCAGATAACTTGGAATATCCAGCGTCAGCAACCAGCCGTCCTGCTCTTTGGCTTCCGCCTGTGCTTTCGCTGCGGCCAGGGCACTTTCCGGCATTCCGGAGAGCTCTTTTTCATCGGTAATCAGCTTGCTCCAGCCCATTGTGGCATCGAGCACGTTGTTGCTGTAGGTCGAACCCAGCTCTGACAGACGCGCGGCGATTTCACCGTAACGCTGCTGCTTCTCTTTCGACAGACCAATACCAGACAGCTCGAAATCACGCAGCGCGTTATCGATAGCTTTCTTCTGCGCAATATCCAGAGCCGCGAAGTTGTCGCCCTCTTTCAGGTCACGATAGGCCTGGTACAGACCTTCGTGCTGCCCCATCCAGGTGCTGTATTCTGACAACAGCGGCAGCGCCTGCTCATACGCCTGGCGCAGTTCAGGGCTGTTTTTTACCGAGTTCAGATGGCTGACCGGCGAGAACAGGCGGCTCAGGCGATCGCCCACTTCGGCCAGCGGCTGCTCAAGGTTATCCCAACTGTACGGCGCCCCCTGGGCCACCACGCGTTCTACCGCCGCACGGCAGTCATCCAGCGCCTGGGTCACAGCGGGGACCACATGTTCAGGTTTAATGGCGGAGAAAGGGGGAAGCGTAAAAGAAGAGAGTAACGGATTGGTCATAGCGCAGTCCTTTAATCGTTGTATGGGGCGCGTTTTCACGCACGATTTCTTTAACATGAGGGTAAGTGTAGTGAAAATCAATGGGTCAGCGTGTCGGCAACGGCTTTCCCCCCGTGCTACCCACCCTTTTCACCGCATTTTACGCATTGCCACACTCAGGTGAGCATTGCATACTCCCCCCGCTTTCATACATCGTATTACTCCGTTACAAACAGGGAGTTTATTTATGTGGTATACGCTGGCGGCCTCGTTACTTTTTTTACCCTTTTATCTGCGCAGTTCACTGATATTACTGACGATCGCCCTCGTCCTGGCTGTGCTGGATCAGACGCTGCTGCCGCCCGGCATTATCGCACTGACGGTGATGGGTGTTGTCGCGGTGTACTGCGCGGTTCAGAAACAACCTCACGCTTTCGCGCTACCCGGTGAAATTATCCTGGTTTTCAGCGCAGTGGCGCTGATGCTGCACATGATCCCTGGGGTGAATAATCTCATCATTGTTTCTGGTGAACAGGCCGGGCCACAGAGTGCGCCCTTTACCTTTTACTACAACCTTGATAAAGCGCTTATCCCGTTTCTGTTACTGGCCTGCCTGCCCACGCTGTTGAAGCGCCCGGCAAAGTCCCCGGCTAACGTGCTCTGGTGGCTGGTTCTGCTAATGTCGATGCCTTTGCTATTGCTGTTGGCGACCTTTGCTGGCGGCCTGAAGGTGGAACCCCATCTGCCTTCGTGGCTGGGATCGTTTATGCTGGCCAATCTGTTTTTTGTCTGTCTGGCAGAAGAAGCGCTATTTCGCGGCTATATCCAGCAGCGTTTAAGCCAGCTACTGGGTGACAAACGGGCGCTGCTGATTGCAGCACTGTTGTTTGGTCTGGCCCATTTTTCCGGCGGACTGCTGCTGGTGCTGTTTGCCACGATGGCCGGTGTGATCTACGGCCTTGCCTGGCTGTGGAGCGGACGTTTGTGGGTGGCGACACTGGTGCATTTCTCCTTTAATATGCTGCACCTGCTGCTGTTTACCTATCCGTTCTGGCAGCACATTCCGACCTGAACGCGCTTTTTTAAGCCGTTTTCGCTATAATGACCGCAACCTGTGCCGCCCACTGGCGGCACGCTTGTTTTTACCATCCGGATTATCCCAATACATGCTCAGTTATCGCCACAGCTTCCATGCCGGCAACCATGCCGACGTTCTCAAACACACCGTGCAGAGCCTGATTATCAGCTCGATGAATGAGAAGGAAAAACCCTACCTCTATCTCGATACCCATGCGGGTGCCGGGCGCTACCTGTTAAGCGGTGAGCATGCGGAACGTACCGGAGAGTATCTGGAAGGCATTGCACGTATCTGGCAGCAGGATGATCTGCCGGAAGAGCTGGCGCCTTATATCAGCGTGGTGAAGAACTACAATCCCGGTGGCAAGCTGCGTTACTACCCGGGCTCTCCGCTGATTGCCCGCCATCTGCTGCGTGAGTACGACCAGTTACAGCTGACAGAACTGCACTCCAGCGACTTCCCGATGCTGCGCAGTGAATTCCAGAAGGACGATCGTGCACGTCTCGCCCGCGCCGACGGCTACCAGCAGTTGAAGTCCAAGCTGCCACCGCCGTCACGCCGGGGTCTGATCCTCATCGACCCGCCGTACGAAATGAAAAGCGATTACCAGGCCGTGGTGCAGGGCATTCAGGAAGGGTACAAACGCTTCGGTACGGGCGTGTTTGCCCTGTGGTATCCGGTGGTGCTGCGTCAGCAAATCAAGCGTATGTTCAACGAGCTGCAGGCCACCGGCATTCGCCGTATTCTGCAAATTGAGCTGGGCGTTCGCCCGGACAGTGACCGCTTTGGCATGACCGCCTCCGGGATGATTGTGATTAACCCACCGTGGAAGCTGGAGCAGCAGATGAAAAATGTGCTGCCGTGGCTGGAAAAAGTGCTGGTGCCATCGGGCACCGGTTACTCCAAAGTCAGCTGGATTGTGCCGGAATAACGTTGTGGCCTGCGGGTCGGGCATGCCCGCCCCCGACAAAACCCGCGCGATCCCGTAGGGGCGAGGCATGCCTCGCCCAGGTTTATGAGGCACAACTCGCCCGGGTTTATAATGTAAACACCGCGAAATCGTGCGCCATCTCGGTGTGCGGAAATACCGCCCGACACTCCTCCAGCAGCCGTTCACAGTCAGCCCGCAGATAGCGAGAGCTGAGATGCGTCACAATCAGCCGTTTCGCCCCACTCTCCTGCGCCACTGCTGCTGCCTGCGCCGTGGTGGAATGCCCGCGACTGTTAGCTTTCTCTTCCATCGCCACTTCAAGCGTTGCCTCATGCACCATCAGGTCGACGCCCGCTGCCAGCACCGTGGCTGCCGCTGTCGGAGCGGTATCGCCAAAGATGGCCAGGCTGCGCCCTTTTATCTTCTCGCCGACATAATCCCAGCCATTAATCACTCTGCCATCAGCCAGCGTGACGCTGCGTCCGTGCTTCAGGTCGTAAAAATACGGCCCGGCAGGCACGCCGTCTGCCGCCAGCTTCGCCGCATCCAGCGCGCCGGGTTTATCATGTTCATCAATGCGGTAACCGTAGCACTCAACCGGGTGGGTCATCGGGTATGCCGTGACGAGGAAATGTTCATCACGGCACACTTCACCCGCCGTTATCTCGACAATCTCCAGCGGGAAAGTCAGCCACGAGCCACTGAGGCTGATCGCGGTGTCGACAAAGGTTTTGAGCCCTGCCGGGCCATAAATTGTCATCGGATCGGTGGAGCCGTTCATCGATCGGCTGGTCAGCAGCCCCGGCAGGCCAAAAATATGATCGCCGTGCAGATGGGTGATAAAGATCTTCTCGATCTTGCCCGGTTTGATCGGGGTGCGCAGGATCTGATGCTGCGTCCCTTCACCGCAGTCAAACAGCCAGGTGGCATTACGCACGCCCTGCAAATCCAGCGCGATGCTGGTGACATTACGTTCACGGCTTGGCGTTCCGGCGCCGGTGCCTAAAAACTGCAATTGCATAATCAACCCACTCCTTCCGTTATGATCCGATGACCCACCTCACTTCAACACGCCCAGTTTAACGCAAACTGTACCGAGACTGGTGTCGTCGCAAAATATCCATTTCCGCCAGCGGTGCTGACATCCGCTCCGCCACCGCTTATTATTTCAGCGAAAAAAATCATAACGGAAGATTTAACCCTTAATCATTGATGACGGGTTTAACACAAGGAGCGTTTTCATATGACCGCACTGCAATGGCCCTGCACTCTGTTCAAGACGCAAAAACGGATGGACGACTATAACGCCCCGGATATGCAGTATGGTGATTTAACCCAGGAGCAGTTAAAGAAAAATTTTCTTCTGACAACAGTATCTGAACGGGTCGACCCTTACGCGCTGAAGAAGATTACCGCCTTCAATCGGCCACAGTCGATGTTTGCTGGTTCCCGTCGTGAGACCGATGGCGAGACAATTTCCCGTAGTGAATGCGCCCGTATTATGTTTGATGAATTCCGCTCATTGTCCCATACGTTTTCAATTTACGGCCCTTACAGACACCTGATTGGCAACATGATCACCCATATGCAAAACGCCAACGGTGCAGCATTTACCAGTATGAGTCTGGATGCGGCGCTGAAGGATCATATATACCGAGACAAAACAGAAAATAGTACTCTATTGAGAATAAAAAATGTTATAGAAAAAAACATAAATTGGGATAAAAAAAGTTGTCCGGAACACATAAGAAAGGAACTAAAAGATACCATCATAGATGGAAAACTACCTAAATTTGACCGAACCCAGGATATTTTTAATGGCATGAGCATCACCGTTCATGATACCTGGGCAACGCAGATCACGCTCAAATCTCTGCAGATAGATAACGACCGCTACCATGCGGTGTTGCATTACAAAGTGCAGGACCACTTCGGCCTGGATACTCTGGATATTTCTAAATCTAGATTTAAACAGTTTCATTTTTTCCGCCTCTGGTTTGTACTCCAGCGCTACAATAAATTTGGTTTTAAACCCTTTATGACGAACATGGAAGCCACTGTTGACCTAGTAGGACGCCGCAATGAAATTAAAAAATAAGTTAACAATTTATGCTCTTTTAATTGTTATCTGTGCTCTGTTCAGTTACCTCACTTGGTTGTCTATGCAACCAGTTAAAATTATAACCATTCACGACAGAGGAAATAATTACATTTCTGTATTGGTAAGAAACTTTCCTTTGACTGACCGTGGTAAAATAAACTGGTGGTTGAAAAACAAAAAATTACTGAAGGAAAAATACAACCTCCCTAATTCGGAAAAGGATGAGTCATTTAGCGTTACTTTCTGGCTGTTCGGTGACGGTTACAAAGAGGAGGGGAAGTATGACCGACTCTGCTTTGATGATATGAAAACGAAAGTAAATTGCATCGAAAAGGATGCAGTTTTCTCAGTCGACAACAGCAAAAACATGGGCACTATGTTCAGAACATATGATGGAACTTATCGTGTGCAAAAAAATGGCGAAGTCGTGAAATATGTTGATCACTATGAAGTGTGGTGAATTTATCTGCCAGATTCAATAAAGAACGACATTAAACCATCCGCACAGGACAAGCCTGTGCGTTGATCAGAATCATCGTTAACGATTAAACAAGGATTGTTTATGAAGTCAACCCACATTACGGGAGCCCGTAATGAAAATAAATATTAAAAAAACCGCCTACACACTACTACTGGCGGGCGGTATTCTGCACGGTTGTTTCCTCTGGTATTCGCATCGCCCTGTAGAAATCGTTGCCGTACATCACAGAAGCAGTGGCTTCAGCGATGTTCTTGTCAAAAATTTTCCCTTTACTGATAAAGGTAAAATACACTGGTGGCTGAAAAATAAGGCCATGCTAAAAGAAAAATACAACGTGCCTAATCCAAATCCAGATGGTTCATTTTATCTTAATGTTTGGCTGTTCGGTGACGGTTATAAAGAGGTGGGTAAGTACGACAGACTTTGCTTTGAGGATATGAAAACGAAAAAAAACTGTATTGAAAAGGACATAGTATTCACGGTTAGTTACAGTAAAAACATGGGAACCATGTTCGAGGCCTACGATGGCACTTATCGTTTGAAAAACAATGGCGAGATCGTGAAATACATTTCTCATTCTGAGGCCTGGTGAATCCTCCCTCACACTCAGTAAAAAACAACATTAAACGGTCCGCACAGGCCGAGCCTGTGTGGTAATTTTCATCATCGTTAACGATTAAACAAGGAGCGTTTATGAAAAATACTCACAACATTACGGGAGCCCGTAATGAAAATAAATATTAAAAAAACCGCCTACACACTACTACTGGCGGGCGGTATTCTGCACGGTTGTTTCCTCTGGTATTCGCATCGCCCTGTAGAAATCGTTGCCGTTCATCATGGAAGAAGTGGTTACAGCGATGTTCTTGTCAAAAACTTCCCCTTTACTGATAAAGGTAAAATTCACTGGTGGCTGAAAAATAAGGCCATGCTAAAGGAAAAATACAACGTGCCTAATCCGGAACCAGACGGCTCATTTTCTCTTACCGTCTGGCTATTCGGAGACGGTTACAAAGAAGAGGGGAAATATGACCGACTCTGCTTTGAAGATATGAAAACGAAAGTGAATTGTATCGAAAAAGACATCGTTTTCTCCGTCGACAACAGCAAAAACATGGGAACCATGTTTGAGGCCTATGATGGCACTTATCGTTTGCAAAAAAATGGCGAAGTCGTGAAATATGTTGATCACTATGAAGTGTGGTGAATTTACCCGCCGAATTCACTGAAGCGCATCGTAAAACGATCGGCACAGCCCCGCAATATAACGCACCGGGGCTGCCATCCTTCACTCGCTTGCCGTTATCGCTCCAGCACTCCGCCGGACTTCACGCTCTCCCAGTCTAAGGCAAAGCGCGCCAGATACTTGCGAAGCCGGTCGGCGTCATTAGGCTGCTTCTTCTGCTGGCGCGAAACGGCAAACAGCGTGCGTCCGGCCTCGGACAGGGAAGATGACTCACGGCAAACCTTCAAAACCGTTTCCAGCTGGCTGTGGTCAAACAAATCCAGCGTTTCCGGTAAAACAACGGCAGGTTCGAGCTGCCAGCTGGCGCGTAAGCGGGCAATCTCCTCTTCCACCTGCGGCAGCTCAATGCGCCCATTGTCTGCCAGCGTTGCCATGCGCGTCACCGAGGCACTCAGTTCGCGGAAGTTCCCGCGCCACACGGCAGCAGGCGCGCAGGCAAATTGCAGATAACGCTGACGAGCCTGCGGCTCAAAACGCACCTGCGACTGCGCACTGCTGGCAAAACGCAACAGTTCAAATTCCAGGTTAGGTTCAATATCTTCCCGCCGCGCCGCCAGTCCTGGTAGGGTAAAGCTCCACATATTGATGCGGGCGTAGAGATCCTCACGAAAGCGCCCTTCCGCCACCCACTGGCGCATATCGCGATGCGTCCCGGCAATCAGCTGAAAATCACTGCTCACCTCTTTATCCGCGCCGAACGGCAGAAAGCGTTTCTCTTCGATGGCTTTCAGTAACATTGCCTGCTCATCCAGCCCCAGTTCGGCAATTTCATCGAGGAAAAGCATCCCGCCGTCCGCTTCACGCAGCAGCCCGTTACGTGCCTGCAATGCCCCGGTAAAGGCCCCTTTCACATGACCAAACAGCGTAGACATGGCGTTATCGCCGCGTAACGTTGCGCAGTTCACAGCGACCAGCCGTCCGCTGACCCGATGGCGCGACTGACGCAGCTGATAAATCCGTTCTGCCAGAAACGATTTTCCTGCTCCTGTCGGCCCGGTCAGCAACAGCGGCGCATCCGAGCGCAGCGCCACACGCTCAATCTGGTCGATCAGGTTGTTAAAGGTCGCATTACGCGTGGAGATCCCGCCTTTCAGCAACGACACCGACTCCTGACGTTCGCGCATAAAGCGGCTGGTCAGCGTGGCATAACGGCTGAGATCGAGGTCGATTAGCGTATAAACACCCTCGGTTTTTCCGCTCTCCTGTTCACGCGGGGCGGGCGCGGTCTGTAGCAGACTGGCTGGCAGGTAACGCGCCTCGGTCAGCAGGAACCAGCAGATCTGAACCACATGCGTTCCGGTGGTGATATGCACCAGATACTCTTCGTTCTCAGTATCAAAAGGATAATGGCGGGAAAAATCGAGCAGCGTGGTATACACCTCTTCGAAGTCCCAGGGGTCATTGAGGGTGATCTGATTCAGCCGCACTTCGGTGTCCGTTGAGACCAGCGCCACATCTTCAGCCATCTGCTGCGCCATCGTCTGACGGTCAGGCTGATGCAGCAGTTCAAGGCGATCGATGGGCAAATCGGGCTGCATACACAGCCCCAGCGTGGGCCGCCATTTGTTCCAGCGGTTTTCCCGTTTGCCACGCTTGTCCAGGGTGGTCCCCAGCATACCGATCACGACTCTGCGCTTCATACCCTATCCCTTTATCGCAATATTTATCCCACAGGATAAATTCAGTATTCCCCTGCCAGCAATACCTTTTGTTCCTGAAAATATAAATCCATTAATAATCAATATATTATAATTTTATTCGCGATTTTTCTTCACCTGGCACGCTTCTGGCAATAGTTACCCCGTCAACATGCTGGAATTGCACGGGTTACGAACCCCGCCAGCGCACCGGGAACGGATGACCGTTTTCCCGCAGGCGTTCTGCCAGCATGAAGACATTGAGCGAAGGGCACAGGGCCAGAACGGGTTCGACTCCCGATTTCGTACCTCTCTCCAAAGAGACTATTAGCAGTACCCAGGCTGTGCAGTCAGCAGCCCACCCGGAGCACCGGCAAACGCGTCGGGTCTGGGGCATCACCTCCGCGCCACCGCCAGTTTCGGGTGCCGCTCAGATGCTCCCCCTGACTTCACGCTGCTGCCCGTGCTCTGCGGTGCACCCTTAATGAAGGAGATAATATGTTTAACAACATCAAAATACGGAAAGGCCATATCGCGTTGCTGGTAAAGAACGACGAATACCAACAGATTCTGCCAGCCGGGGAGTATCGTTTCCGCGACTGGCGACGTCAGCTCAAGGTGGCCACCTTTGAGCTGAATCAACCGCTGGATAACACGCTGGCGGACTACCTGCAGCAGCACCATCCGCAGTGGGTAAGCGAGTTTTGCCAGACCGTCGCGGTGCCTGAAACCTGCGTTGGGTTGCACTATAAAAATGACCTGCTGGTAGAGCTCCTGCCGCCGGGTACACGCCGCCTGTGGTGGCTGAACGGCAGCGAGCAGCGCGTCGATCTGCTGCCCACCGATGACGTGGCGATCCCGACCTCCATTGTTGCCAGCCTGATGCAACCCCAACTGCGCCAGCACGTGGTGGCCGGTCACGCCGGGGTACTGCTGGCGCTGGTGCCCGCCTGGCATGTGGGGATCCTGAAAGTGGATGGTATGGCGCAGGCGCTGCTGCCACCGGGTACTCGCGGCTACTGGCGCTTTAATCATCAGGTTGAGGTCGACGTGGTGGATACCCGCGTGCAGGCGCTGGAAGTCAGCGGCCAGGAGATCCTGACGCGCGATAAAGTCAGCTTACGCATTAACCTTGCTGCCAACTGGCGTTACAGCGATGTGATGAGTGCCTGGGGGCAACTGACCAAACCGCTGGAATACCTCTACCGTGAGTTACAGTTTGCGCTGCGGGAAGCGGTGGGAACACGCAGCCTGGATGAGCTGCTGGAAAACAAGCAGGTGATTGACGAACTGGTCAGTACGCAGATCCGCCAGAATGTCGCCGCCTGGGGGATGGAAGTGATATCCGTGGGTGTCAAAGACATCATCCTGCCGGGAGAGATGAAGACTATCCTCTCCCGACTGGTGGAAGCGGAAAAATCTGCGCAGGCTAACGTGATCCGTCGGCGTGAAGAGACCGCCGCCACGCGCTCGCTGCTGAACACCGCCAAAGTGATGGAGAACAACCCGGTGGCACTGCGTCTGAAAGAGCTGGAAACCCTGGAAAGGGTGGCAGAGCGCATCGATAAAATCTCCGTATTCGGCGGCCTGGACCAGGTGCTGAATGGACTGGTACAGATCAAAGGAAACTGACAATGAGTATGCAACAGCTGACCGCGCCAGGCGCCGCAATGATAAAAATGTGGACCGAGGGCGTCCCCGTCGATCCCAAAGCGCAGCAACAGCTGCTGAATACGGCACGGATGCCATTTATCTACCGCCATCTGGCCGTAATGCCGGATGTGCACGTCGGTAAAGGCTCGACCATCGGCAGCGTGATCCCAACCAAAGGGGCGATTATCCCGGCGGCGGTTGGCGTGGATATTGGCTGCGGGATGATGGCAGTGCGTACGTCGCTAATGGCCAGCGATCTGCCGGATAATCTGTTCGGCATCCGCAGTGCCATTGAACGTGCGGTGCCGCATGGTCGCAGCAGTGGACGTTCACGTAATGACCGGGGGGCATGGAATACGCCACCGCATGCCGTGGATATCCACTGGCAGGTACTGGACGCGGGCTTTAAACGCATCACCGATAAATACCCGGCGCTGCTGAAAACCAACCATTACCACCACCTTGGTACGCTGGGCACCGGGAACCACTTTATTGAGCTGTGCCTGGATGAAGCACAGCGGGTCTGGGTGATGCTGCACAGCGGTTCACGCGGCGTCGGCAATGCCATCGGTAACCTGTTTATCACCCTCGCCAGGGAAGATATGCAGCAGCACATCGCGAATCTGCCGGACCGCGATCTGGCTTACTTCAGCGAAGGAAGCCAGCACTTTGCCGACTACATTGAGGCGGTGGAATGGGCGCAGGAGTTTGCGCGTCACAACCGCCAGGTGATGATGCAGCAGACGCTGACGGCACTGGCCCTGGCACTGTCGACGCCGTTTCTCGCCGAAGAACAGGCGGTGAATTGCCACCACAACTATGTGCAGCGTGAACAGCACTTTGGTGAAGACATCCTGGTGACCCGTAAAGGCGCGGTGTCAGCACGTAAAGGCGAGATGGGGATTATTCCCGGATCGATGGGAGCAAAAAGTTTTATCGTACGCGGGCTGGGCAATGAAGAGAGTTTCTGTTCATGCAGCCACGGCGCCGGGCGGGTCATGAGCCGCACCGAAGCGAAAAACCGCTTCACGGTGGCCGACCAGCAGCGCGCCACCGCCCACGTTGAGTGCCGCAAAGACAGCAACGTCATCGATGAGATCCCGATGGCGTATAAAGATATCGATGCCGTGATGGCCGCACAGTCATCACTGGTAGAAATTGTGCATACGCTGCGTCAGGTCGTGTGTGTTAAAGGATAAGGAGCAACCTGATGAAAATGGAAGAAACGATCAGCCCGGCTATGCGTGAGCGGGTGTTGACAGCATTAGAAGCGATCGAAGCCCGCCACCACGTGCGCGTGCTGTATGCCTGCGAGTCTGGCAGTCGGGGGTGGGGATTTTCCTCCCCCGACAGTGATTACGATGTGCGCTTTATTTACGTGCATCAGCCCGAGTGGTATCTGCGCATCGAGCCACCGCGGGATGTTATCGAACTGCCGATCGACAGCGAGCTGGATGTCTGCGGCTGGGAGCTGCGTAAAACACTGGGGTTGCTGAAAGCCGCCAACCCGACGCTGATGGAGTGGCTGGATTCACCCGTCATCTATCGCCAGCACCCTGAAACGGTACAGGCGTTACGTGGGCTGGTGCCGGATTTCTTCAGCGATCTGCGGGCGCGCTATCACTATCTGGCCATGGCGAAGAAGAACTTTCGCGGGTATCTGCAGGGCGAACAGGTGCGGCTGAAAAAGTACTTTTACGTGCTGCGCCCGCTGCTGGCCGTGCAGTGGATTGAGGCCGGAAAAGGCGTTCCGCCGATGCGTTTTGATCGGTTGATGGCGGGCACGGTCAGTGACCCGCTGCTGCGGGCGGAGATCGAGGCATTGCTGGAGCGTAAACGCCAGGCGGGCGAAGCTGAACACGGCCCGCGCCGTGAACGCATCCATGCCTTTATTGAGCAACAGCTGGCGCAGCAGGAACGCCCGCCGCTCTCCGATGCCGCCCGACGTGATGCCAGCGCACTAAACCATCTGCTGATGCAGACCGTGCTGACACCGTAATGCAAACAGGCACAGGGTTCGCTCTGTGCCCCCATCATGGTGCGACCTTTTATGGACGCCCGCTGTGTTTACAAAACACTCCACTACCGCTTACTATTTCACCGATGACAAGCATCAAGGACGACATACCCAACACCGTTTTGGAAACGGGTATCACACAAGGAGCGTTTTATTATGGTAGCACTGCCATTTCCCTGCACGCTGTTCACCACGCAAAACCGCATGGACGATCACCATGCCAAAGATATGCAATGCGGTGACCTGACGGCAGAACAGTTAAAGACACGGTTTCGCCTTGCTCATGTCTCCGGGCGAGTAAACCCTTTCACGCTGACAAAATTCACCACGTCTAACCGACCGCCATCAATGTACAGTAGCTCACACGGCGCGAGTGAAAAAATAAGCCGTCAGGAATGTGCCCGCATTTTGTTTGACGAGTTCCGCGATTTATCGCGGACATTCTCTATTTACGGCCCTTACAGACATCTGATCGGTCAGATGATCACGCATATGCAAAACGGCATCGGTGCGGCATTTACCAGTAGCTATCTGGATGCAGCATTGAAAGAGCACATTCTTAGAGATAATACGGAAAACAGTACCCGAAAATTGTTAGAGAAAGCATTTAATCTATTTATAGACTGGGAAAATAAATGTTATCCCGCAGATAAAAAAGATGAATTACGCAAAGCGATTCTTGAGGGAAAGCTCCCTAAGTTTGACAGATTTCAGGATAACTTCAACGGTATGGGGATTACCGTCCACGATACATGGGCAACGCATATCACACTAAAATTGTTGCAGATTGATTATGATCGCTATCGTGCGGTAGTGCATTACAAAGTGCAGGATCACTTTGGACTGGATAACGCTGATATTTTGAACACTAAATTCAAAGATTTTATTTTTTTCCGTATCTGGTTCGTTCTTCAGCGCTACGATAAATTCGGATTTAAACCTTTTATGACCAATATGGAAGCCACCGTTGAAATTACCGGAGGACGCAATGAGAAGAAAAATTAAGAAAACCCTTTATGCCTTATTGGTTTTAGCGCTTATATTGCATGCTGGCTTACTCTGGTGGTCAAAGCGGCCAGTGGATATTGTTGCCGTTCATAAAAGCGGTAGCCATAGCTATGTTTTAGTAAAAAACTTCCCGTTTCTGGATAAAGAAAAGATCAACTGGTGGGCGAAAAACAAAGCCATGTTGAAAGAAAAATATGACATTCCCAACCCAGAAAAAGAGGGTTTTTATTCTGTGATTTTTTGGGATTTTGGCGAGGGTTATAAAGAAACGGATGGCTATGACCGACTCTGTTTTGATGATATGAAAACAAACATCAACTGTATTGATAAAGAGAAGTACTTTACCGTCTGGAATGGCAGGAATAATGATATCTCATTTGGCGTTCATGATGGTGAGTATTTCATTAAAGAAAACGGTCAGATGGTAAAAAGAAAATACGAATAGATGAAATCTCAGCGTGCTGAATCGCCTGCGGATGCAGGCCGTTCTGTTTACAAAACACCCCACTACCGCTTACTATTTCACCGATGACAAGCATCAAGGACGACATACCCAAAACCATTTTGGAAACGGGTATCACACAAGGAGCGTTTTATTATGGCCGCACTACCCTTACCCTGCACGCTGTTCGAAACACAAAACCGCATGGACGATCACCATGCCAAAGATATGCAATGCGGTGACCTGACGGCAGAACAGTTAAAAACACGTTTTCGTCTTGATCATGTCTCCGGACGAGTGAACCCTTACACACTGACAAAATTCACTACGTCTAATCGACCACCATCAATGTACAGTAGCTCACACGGCGCGAGTGAAAAAATCAGCCGTCAGGAATGTGCCCGAATTTTGTTTGACGAGTTCCGCCAGTTATCGCGTACATTCTCTATTTACGGTCCTTACAGACATCTGATCAGTCAGATGATCACACATATGCAGAACGGAAACGGTGCGGCATTTACCAGTATGCATTTGGATTCGGCGTTGAAAGAGCAAATTTTGAATGATAATTCTCCGGAAAACAGTACACGTTTAATCTTGAAAAAAGCATTTAGTATAAATATAGATTGGAAAAATAAATGTTATCCAGTCAATAAAAAGGAAAAAATGATCAAATCTATCCTTGATGGAAAACTACCTAAATTTGACAGGTTTAAGGACAACTTCAATGGTATGGGAATTACCGTCCACGACACTTGGGCAACGCAGATTACGCTAAAGTCGCTACAGATTGATAACGACAGCTACCGTGCTGTAGTGCATTACAAAGTGCAGGATCACTTTGGTCTCGATAACGCTGATATTTTAAACACTAAATTCAAAGATTTTATTTTTTTCCGTATATGGTTCGTTCTTCAGCGCTACGATAAATTCGGATTTAAACCTTTTATGACCAATATGGAAGCAAACATTGAAATTACTGGAAACCGTAATGAAAGTAAAAAATAAGAAAGCATTCTATGCTTCCTCCTGTGTTTGTGCGGTTCTCCTCGGTCTCTGCACTTGGTTGTCCCTTCGTCCAGTAGAGATAGTCGCCATTCATAATGATGGTGAGTTCAGCTCAGTTTTGGTTAAAAACTTCCCATTAACTAATAGTGGAAAAATAAACTGGTGGTTGAAAAACAAAGAAGCACTGGATTCGAAATATAAAATACCCAATTCAGATAGTGATGGCAGTTTTACTATTGTTTTCTGGTTATTTGGTGATGGATATAAAGAGCAAGGTAAGTACGACCGACGATGCTTTATTGATATGAAAACTAAAGAAAACTGCATTGATAAAAAACGGGTTTTTTCCGTTGAGACGGGTAGAAATAATGACATATTATTCACTGTGCGCGATGGAATATATCGCATGAATAAAAAGGGTGAGATTGTGAAGTATGAATAGGCACTGTTTAGAAAAAAGAGAAGGGAATTTTGATTAAATGTATGCATCGTCAAGGTAGGGGAAATTTATCAAAAACGAGGGCATAAAATGGCAGGCCGCGCCGTGCATAGCCTGGAAGGGGAAGCGAATCTTTAATCGTTTTTTCCTTTCTGACTGATAGGGCACACAACGTTTCGGTGGCCCTGTTTTTTCAGCTCAATGCTAACACTGCACAATCGTTGGTTCGCACAGCACCGGGAAGTTCAGCGAGTTGGCAATATAGCAAAGGGAATGGGCTTGGTGATGCAGCGTGCGCGCCAGTTCAGGATCGCCTGAGGAAATGCTCACCTGCGGCTTTAACAGAATGCGGGTAAAGCAGCCCGTTTTACCTTCCACCATCGTTCCCTCCGCGTCATCCCGGTAAGCCTGGACGATAATTCCGGCTTCTGCGCACAGGTGCAGATACCATAATTTATGGCAGGCAGAAGCCGACGCAACCAGCAGATCCTCAGGGTTCCATCGTGTGGCATCACCCAGAAATGCCGGATCGGATGAACCCGCAATCGGCGCTTTCTCGCCCGCACTCATCTGGTAGTTGCGGTCGTATGCCTTGTAGGATGCGGTGCCTTGTCCTTTATTCCCTGTCCATTCCACCGAAACCTGATAGTGATGTTCACGTTGTGCCATGTTGCTTGCTCCTGAGGGAAATGCGGATAACCGCTCACGTTGATTGTGCAAGTAAAGCAGATGGTATACCATTATTCCAACTGTTTTTTGAGAACATACTGATGCTGACGAAACCAGGCTCCACGGCAGATGTTATTGCGGCCTCACTGCGTGACATGATCAATCAGGGCGAACTGCCTGAGGGCGCACGCTTGATCGAACGCGAGCTGGCCAGTCAGTTTGCCGTCAGCCGCATCCCGCTGCGTGAGGCAATCCAGCAGCTGGAACGCGAAGGAATTGTTGAAACGCAGCGTAACCGCGGTGCCGCTGTCAGAACCTTAACCGCCGATGATGTGAATGAGATCTACACGTTGCGCGCGCTGCTGGAGGGGGAGGCGATTTATCACAGCGTGATCAACCGGAACGAAGAGACGCTGGCGCGTGCCGGGCTGGTTCATCAGTTACTTGAGAATGCGGGGAGCGTGCAAAAGCAGGGAGAGTTGAACCGCGAGTTTCACACCCTTCTTTATCGTGGTTGTCATAACGGCAGGCTGTTAAAAATGATCGCAGAGTTATGTGCACAGATTGAGCGCTACGAATATCTGCAACGCCGACTGCTGGCGGATACGCCTGCGTTCCAGCATGAACATGCCGCCATTCTTGATGCGTATGCGCGCGGGGATGCGCAGCAGGCGCGGGACGAAACCGTCAGACATATTGAGTCTGCCCGGAAGGTAGTACTGACCCAAGTCTTCCTTCAATAACCCCCGACATTGATGGTCAGGGGCATTTATGCCTTCAACGATATTGCGCAGTACCGCCGGTCTAGCTCTGGCGGTCTGTCTGCATCATCGGCTTAGCGCCAAATTTCTGTAAATCGCGATACAGGCTGACCATATAGAGCAGAATTACCGCAGAGAAGGGTAAACCACATATCACAACAGCGGTCTGCATCGCACTGAAGCTGCCCGCATATAACAGGCCTGCACAGACTAACGTCGTGACGGAGGCCCAGAAAATACGCAGCCATGCCGGTGCATCATCGTCATTGGTTCCCCCCTGGCTGGAAAGATTAGCAATCATCAGCGTGCCTGAATCGACAGGTGTCAGGAACAGAACAAAGCTGATGACAATCGTGAAGCCGGCGGTGATTTTAGTGAACGGGAGGTATTCGAAAAGTTTGAAAACGGCCATAGGTGGGTCTTTCAACGCAACCTGACCCAGAATTTTATCCGCATGCTCAAGTACAAGGCTGATCGCGGTATTGCCGAAAATAGACAGCCAGGCGAGGGTGAAGCCTAACGGGATCAGCATGACACCCAGGATAAGCTCACGGATGGTTCTTCCCTTCGAAATCCGGGCAATAAACAAGCCGACAAACGGTGCCCAGGCAACCCACCACGCCCAGTAGAAAAGCGTCCATGCACCCTGCCAGCGACGCGCTTTGCCATAGAGATACACATCAAAGCTCTTCCCGACAATCGATGTCAGGTAATCGCCCGTGTTCTGTAGCATCCCGTTGATCAGGTTGAGCGTTGGGCCGGTGACGAAGACGAACAGCAACAGTAAGCACAGGAAGCCAACGTTGATGTTAGAGAGCATCGCGATGCCTTTCTCAACGCCGGTGACGGCAGCTAACGTTGCAACAATCATCATCACGACAATCAGTATCAACAGCACATGCGGCGTTTGTGGGATATCAAACAGATAGTGCAGGCCGGAGTTCACCAGCAATGCCCCGATACCGAGGTTAGTGACCATCGAAATCACGGTGACCAGAATGCCAACGCTGTCGACTAAATGCCCGGCCCAGCCGTGAATCCTCTCGCCAAAAATAGGATAAAGGGCCGAACGCAACGCCAGAGGCAATCCGCGACAGTAAGCAAAATAGGCCAGTGCTGTGGCGATGAGCGCATACAGCGCCCAGCCATGAAGGCCCCAGTGCAGGAATGTAATCGCCATTGCCTGGCGGGCGGCTTCAGGTGTTCCTCCCTGGCCTTCTGGCGGTTGCAGAAAGTGGTCAAGTGGTTCATAGGCACCGTAATACACCAGTGCGATTCCAATACCCGCCGAGAAAAGCATGGCAATCCACGAAGGGTAGCTAAACTGCGGCGCTTCTCCCTCCTCGCCCAGTCGGATGTGCCCAAACCGGGAAAGGGCAAGCCAGAATACAAAAATCATGCACGCGATCATCAGCAGCATGTAGTACCAGCCAAACACATCCGCCATCCAGATTTGGGCGCTGTTTAGCCATTGATTGCTTCCGGCAGGAAACATCACCACCAGCAGTCCTAACAACAGGATAACGACAGCAGAGCTAAAAAATACGGGGGCATTCAGTCTGATCGGTGCATGGCCGACCGGTTTTGGCGCGATCTCAGTCATATGAACAGTTCCATGGTGTAAAGAGTAAAATCCATCTTATGAAGACCCGATTATTAACATTTAATAACCGAGACTTTGACATTTTTGTAGCATAGGATAGATTGATTGAACGTTCAATCAGTGAATTTTAAATGCGTGGTTGCTGCCACCTGGAGTTGAAATGTCCCGTAAAGCCATACCTGAACAACGCAAAGAGCAGTTGATCACAGCGGCCTTCGAAACCATAGGTGACGTCGGTTTAGCGGGTGTGACGTTGTCCCAGGTCGCCAGCCAGGCAGGAATGTCTACGGGGATTGTCAGCCACTACTTTGGCGATAAAGACGGTTTGTTAAACGCCACGATGCGCCGCATCCTGCGAGACCTGCACGATGCGGTGGCTACCTGCCGGAGTACTGCTCAGGACACCCCTGAAGCGCAGCTGTTCGCTATTATCGAAGGCAACTTTCATCCCAGCCAGACCAGCGGAACCTCAATGCGTACCTGGCTTGATTTCTGGGCAGCAAGCCTGCATCAACCCACGCTGCGCCGTTTGCAGCGGGTCAATGACCACCGACTCTTTTCCAATATTTGCTGCCAGTTTCGCCGCCGTTTACCGCAGAATGAAGCACGCAGGGCTGCCCGAGGCCTGGCGGCAATGATCGACGGATTATGGCTACGCGGTAGCCTGGCTGGCATCGATTTTAATGCACGGAAGGCATGCGAAATTGCCTTCGATTATGTTGAAAATAAGCTCAACAACAGAACTTGAATTCCCAAGCCAACTGACAAAAGGAACCGTAATGATGGCGAAACTCCCCCTGCAACAACTTTATATTGATGGTCGTTTGACTGACGCCAGTGGCTCAGAGACGTTTGAAACGATCAACCCGGCAAACGGTGAGGTGCTGGCTGTGGTGCAGCGCGCAACCGAGGACGATATTGAACGAGCGGTCACGAGTGCAGAACGTGGCCAAAAAATCTGGGCCTCAATGACCGGCACGGAGCGTTCACGTATTTTGTTACGCGCCGTAGACATCCTGCGTGAACGCAATGATGAGCTGGCCCACCTGGAGACGCTGGATACCGGCAAGCCTTTCTCTGAAACCTCGGTTGTCGATATCGTCACGGGCGCGGATGTACTGGAGTATTACGCTGGCCTGGCAACGTCCATCGAAGGTGAGCAGTATCCGCTACGCGATAGCAGCTTCTTCTATACGCGACGTGAACCGCTGGGCGTGACGGCCGGGATCGGTGCCTGGAACTATCCGATCCAGATTGCGTTGTGGAAATCCGCCCCTGCGCTTGCCGCAGGTAACGCGATGATTTTTAAACCCAGCGAAGTGACCCCGCTGACCGCACTTAAACTGGCTGAAATCTATACGCAGGCGGGCCTGCCGGATGGCGTATTTAATGTGGTTCAGGGAGCAGGGCGTGTAGTGGGTGAATGGTTAACTCAGCATCCACGTATTGAAAAAATCTCCTTCACTGGCGGTATTGAAACCGGTAAGAAAGTCATGGCCAGCGCGGCGGCTTCATCGCTTAAAGACGTCACGATGGAGCTGGGCGGCAAGTCACCGCTGCTGATTCTGGCCGATGCCGATATTGAACTGGCCGCAGATATTGCAATGATGGCGAATTTCTACAGCTCCGGGCAGGTGTGTACCAACGGGACACGCGTGTTTGTGCATCGTTCACAGAAAGCCGCACTGGAAAAGGCGCTGGAAATTCGCGTTAAGCGTATTCGCATGGGGGAACCAATGGATCCCCGCACCAATTTCGGTCCGCTGACCAGTTTTTCCCATATGGAAAATGTCCTGCGCTATATCGAAAGCG
Organism: Erwinia rhapontici; assembly: GCF_020683125.1. Lineage (NCBI taxonomy): Bacteria > Pseudomonadati > Pseudomonadota > Gammaproteobacteria > Enterobacterales > Erwiniaceae > Erwinia > Erwinia rhapontici. The sequence goes on from NZ_CP085627.1 coordinate 303,176, forward strand.
GCAAAGCGGAAGGGGCACGTTTACTGTGCGGCGGTGCGCGCGAAACATCAGGCAATTTTGCACAAGGTGCTTACGTTCAGCCGACGATTTTCACCGATTGCGAAGATCATCACACCATCGTCAAAGAAGAGATTTTTGGGCCGGTCATGAGCATTCTGACCTGGGACGATGAGCAGGAAGCCATTGACCGTGCGAACAATACCCACTTTGGTCTGGCAGCAGGTGTCGTCACACGCGATCTTTCAAAAGCTCACCGCACCATTCATCAGTTAGAAGCGGGTATCTGCTGGATCAACAGTTGGGGAGAATCGCCTGCGCAAATGCCGGTCGGCGGCTACAAACAATCCGGTGTTGGACGTGAAAATGGGATAAGCACGCTCGCCCATTACACACGTATCAAGTCAATCCAGGTTGAGTTGGAACGTTATCAATCTGTATTTTAAATAAGGACATTGAGGTTTTTATGACGACTATCAGGGAATATGACTACATCATTATTGGTGCGGGTTCAGCGGGTAACGTACTGGCGACGCGCCTGACAGAAGACGCGGATGTCAGCGTGCTGTTACTGGAAGCCGGAGGCCCGGACTACCGCCAGGATTTCCGTACGCAGATGCCTGCGGCACTGGCCTATCCATTACAGGGACGGCGCTATAACTGGGCCTATCTGACCGATCCAGAACCGTTTATGGACAACCGACGCATGGAGTGCGGTCGTGGTAAAGGGCTGGGGGGATCGTCGCTGATCAACGGGATGTGTTACATCCGTGGTAATGCCATGGATTATGACGGCTGGGCGAAGCAGGAAGGCCTGGAAAACTGGAGCTATCTCGACTGCCTGCCGTACTTCAAAATAGCGGAACGCCGTGATATTGGTGGCAATGACTATCATGGCGATTGTGGTCCGGTCAGCGTGACAACGCCAAAACACGATAACAACGTGCTTTTCCACGCCATGGTTGAAGCGGGTGTGCAGGCGGGTTATCCGCGTACTGATGACTTAAATGGTTACCAGCAGGAAGGTTTTGGCCCGATGGATCGCACCGTAACGCCACAGGGTCGTCGTGCGAGCACCGCCCGGGGCTATCTGGACCAGGCGCGTCAACGTCCAAACCTGACGATTGAAGTTCATGCTGTCACCGATCGCATTCTGTTTGAGAACAAACGGGCGACCGGAGTGGCCTGGCTACAAAAAGAGATCCCACACTCGGCACGTGCGCGACGTGAAGTGTTGCTTTGTGCGGGGGCGATTGCCTCTCCGCAAATTCTGCAACGCTCAGGCGTTGGCCCGGCTGAGCTGTTAAAAAGCCTGGATATTCCGGTGGTTCACGATCTGCCCGGTGTTGGCGCGAACTTGCAGGATCATCTCGAAATGTATTTGCAGTATGAGTGCATGCAGCCCGTTTCGCTGGCACCTGCGCTGAAGCTGCATAATCAGCCGTTGATTGGTGCAGAGTGGCTGTTTATGGGGAGGGGGATTGGCGCCAGTAACCATTTTGAAGCGGGCGGATTTATTCGCAGCCACGAAGAGTTTGAATGGCCGAATATTCAATATCATTTCCTGCCGGTCGCGGTTAACTATAACGGCTCGAATCCGATTAAAGTCCATAGCTTCCAGGCACACGTGGGTTCGATGCGCTCAACGAGTCGAGGCCGGGTGCAGGTCACCTCGAAGAACCCGCATGACCACCCGAGTATCCTGTTTAACTATATGTCCCAGGAGCAGGACTGGCATGAGTTCCGTGCGGCTATCCGTCTGACGCGTGAGATTATCCAGCAGCGTGCGCTGGACCCCTATCGTGGCAAGGAAATTTCGCCGGGTGCGAGCTATCAAAGTGACGCCGATCTGGACCGTTTTGTCCGTGAGCATGCTGAAACGGCCTACCACCCCTCCTGTTCGAATGCGATGGGGTATCATGAAATGGCCGTGGTTGGAAATGATGGCAAAGTGCATGGCATGGAGAACCTGCGCATCGTGGATGCGTCCATTATGCCGCGCATCACCACCGGAAACCTTAACGCGCCAACGATCATGATTGCTGAGAAAATAGCCGATATGATCCGTGGGCGTCCGCCACTTGCCCGTAGTGACGTTCCGTACTATGTGGCTAATGGTGCACCTGTGCGGCGTGTGCGGGATTAAATAAGCGTATTCAACGTAACGTGTTCACAGAACGCTTCCGACCTGCAAAGGCGGGAGCGTTCTGCTTTTCGCGTCGTATTCCACGAGTCAGGCCTGTCAGGCCGGGAGTGTACGTCCTTTGCGCTTCACCGACATCACATAACCCGCCGCTGAACAGACCGCGATAAACCATGGGATCAGCTGTACCAGCTTCGAGTCGCTGCCGCTCAGAATTTGCAGATTGTTGATCACCAGGATAATGGTAATGGACATCGCCGTCATCGCCAGCAGCGGAGCCCAGAACACCTGCCAGGCACTATTGTTGTGGTGTTCTAAACGGCGGAAGAACAGGATCACCGCCGCCGAGACGCCCACCTGCAACACCAGAATCGACAGTGTGGCAATCGCCGATCCGAAGGCAAAAATCTGTGCCATCGGGTCAAGGTCGATGCTGCCCATGCCCACCAGCATCATCAGCAGGATCACGCTGTGCACATGGCTGGCTTTATGCGGGGTACCGTTGGTCGGATGGGTGGCGCACAGCTCTTTCCAGATCAGGCCATCACGGCTGATACTGAAAATGTAGCGTGAAATATTGTTATGAAATGCCATCGCTGCCGCGAACAGGCTGGTGATCAGCAGCACCGACATGGTGTCCACCGCCCACTGGCCAACATACTGGCGGGTGATATCAAAGACGAAGTTGCCAGGATCTTTACGCGCAATGTCTACCAGCTGGTCGATGTCATACGCCTGCACCAGCGCCCAGCTGGTAAAGCAGAAAAAGACGGTGATCAGCAGCAAAGCACAGATCGTGGCGCGCGGTACGGTTTTGTGCGGATCGCGGCACTCTTCGGCGTAAATGGCCGTGGATTCGAAGCCGATAAACGAGGCAATCGAGAACATAAAGGCAATGCCGAGATTACCCTGCATAAACACGGAAGGTTCAAACGAACTGAGATTGAGATCGCCGGATTTTTTGATCAGCAGCATCACATCGGTCAGCAGGACGATAGCCACTTCCGCCACCATCAGCACGCCCAGCAGCTTGCCACCCACCTCCACGCGCTTGATGCCGAGCACCCAGGCAATCACCACAAACAGCATACTCAGTGCCCACCAGGGAATATGCACGCCCAGATGCTGCTCAACAAACAGCTGGCTAAAGAAGCCGAGCATCGCCACCACCGCCGTCTGCACCGAAAAGTAAGCGATAAGTGCCAGCACTGAGGCCGACGCCCCCCAGTTTTCCCCCAGCCCTTTCGAAATATAGGTGTAGAACGCGCCCGCGTCGCTGACATGGCGGCTCATGGCGATATAGCCGACCGAGAAGATCATCAAAATGGCGCAGGCCATAATATAGATCACAGGAATACCGCCGCCGTTCCCGGTGAACATAGCCACCGGAAGTCCGCCGACCACGCCGGTCAGGGGAGAGGCTGCCGCCACAACAAAGAAGACCAGGGAAAATAAGCCCAGGGTATTTTTTCTTAAACCGGTAGAGTTGCTCATCGCCAGCGCCTTAGATGACAGTGAAATCGTACTCAGGAAGTGTTCTTCCGAGGCCAGGTACTGCTGGCATCATTTATCAGTGACGGCGGGTGCGGATAGAAAAAATCGGACAGCACCAGGGTGCAACAGTCGCACTGTTTTAGTGCTACTTCACGCTAACCTGGCGCTAACTTTTCGCCCTTAGTGATAACGAATACGCTCGCCCCACGCACCGAGCAGGGTCTGACGCTGATAGTCGAGTGGTGTGGTACTGATCAGCTTTTTAAACTCGCGCAGGAAGTGCGACTGGTCGCTGAAACCGAGGTCGAGCGCCAGGTCAGAAAACGACACCGGCCCTTGCTGGTGCAGGGAATGCAGTGCCGCCTGGCAGCGCATAATGCGGCCAAACGCCTTGGGTGACATGCCAGTATCCTGACGAAACTGGCGCTGAATGGTGCGGCAGGTATAGCCGGTTAACGCCTCCAGATGCTCCACGCGGATATTGCCTTTCTGTTGCAGGATGGTATGAATGATCGTTGCGGTGACCAATGACGTTTTGCGTACCAGGCGCGGAGTGAAATGGGTGTTAAACAGGGCGATCTGCTGTAAAAACAGTGGGGTACGCAGGATTTGTTCGCAGGCCTGGCGTGCATCCGGCACCACATCGAAGAAGTTAAACTCACGATCTGTCAGCTCCTCTGCCATCACATCGAGAAAATCCGGGGTCACTCCCGGCGCAAAGCGCACGCCAAAATAGCGGTGGTTGCGGTTCAGCGCAGCACTGCGTGCCGCAAGCGTAGTACCGCACACTCTCGCCACAGGATGCGCAGCATCACAGTCAAACACGATATCCACGCAGCCATCCGGCACTGCCAGCGTCAGGCTGGCCGACTCGGCGACTTCAAAGCTATAGAAATGGGAAATCGCCGGGTGGCTGCTGGCCTTCAGTGAGTAGTGTCTGGCAGCACTGAGGACAAACCAGGGTTGCTGCGGTTGAATATCGGCCGCCGAATGTGAAGCCAGAGTGTTTGACATAAGACGAGTCCTGCAACAGGGATGACAAACTCTCACTGCAATTCGGGTGCCACTTTCCGTTTGTCGATTCGCCCTCATGTCGCAAAAGTTCAATACAGGCCGGAAGATCCCTCGTTATTTTCATGGTGTAGCGCAACGTCGACCGCGCAACGTCATTCACTCATTTAACGGGGTAACCGGCATGTCTGACTCAACTAAAATCGATTTCATCTACCTTTCAGAACCGGACATGATCCGCGCCGGGGTCACCGATATGCCCGCCTGCGTGGATACGATGGAAGAGATGTTTGGCCTGCTGTATCAGGGCGACTATCGCATGGCAGGATCGAACAACGACTCGCACGGTGCGATGGTCACCTTCCCGGAGGACTCACCGTTCCCGACCATGCCGAAACCCACCGCCGATCGCCGTTTAATGGCGATGCCTGCCTACCTGGGCGGCAGTTTTTGTACCGCTGGCGTCAAATGGTACGGCTCGAATATTGCCAACCGCCAGAAAGGGCTGCCGCGTTCCATCCTGATGTTCACGCTGAACGATGCCGATACAGGCGCCCCGCTGGCGCATATGTCCGCCAACCTGCTTTCGGCCTACCGTACAGGCGCTGTCCCTGGCGTGGGCGCCCGCCATTTAGCGCGCAAAGATGCAAAAGTGATTGGTCTGCTGGGGCCTGGCGTGATGGGCAAAACCGCCGTCGCGGCGTTTATCGCCGTCTGCCCGCTGATCGACACCATTAAAATCAAAGGACGCGGGCAGAACAGTCTGGACACCTTTATCTCCTGGATCACCGTGACGTTCCCGCAGATCACCACCATTGAGGTGGTCGACAGCCTGGAAGCGGTGGTGCGCGGGTCGGATATCGTCACCTATTGCAGCTCTGGCGAAGTGGGCGACCCGTCTACCTACCCGCTGGTGAAACGTGAATGGGTAAAACCCGGTGCATTTCTGGCGATGCCTGCGTTGTGCAATATCGATGAAGGCATGGAACAGGCCGATGTCCGCAAAGTGCTGGATAACACGGGGCTCTATCACGCCTGGTATGAAGAAGTGCCCAAACCCGCGCATCACACCATCCCGGTGATTGGCGTGCGCTTTATGGACATGGTGGCGGAAGGCAAGCTGACCCACGCGCAGTTAGAAGACATTGGCAAGATTGTCGCCGGAGATGCACCCGGCCGTCAGAACAACGACGAGATCATCATTATGTCGGTGGGCGGGATGCCGGTAGAGGACGTGGCGTGGGGCACGGTGGTTTACCGCAATGCGCTGGAGAAAGGTATTGGCGTGAAGCTGAATCTGTGGGAAACCCCAGAATTACATTAATCCTCGTCATCCTTGACGCTGCAACGGCGTTGGCTGCGCACATTCACCCCGGTCACTTACCTGAGTAAGCTCCCGGGGATTCATGTCCTTGCCGCCTTGTCGCAACGCCAATGATTTAGAGGATGGTCTGCATATATCAAAAGGAAGAAAAATGACTCAGATAACCAAAGTAAAAACCGGATCGATTTTTGAAGAGAAGGCCAGCTACTCGCGCATTGTGGCAGTGGATAACTGGATTTTAGTGTCGAACACCGCCGGACGTAACCCGCAAAGCAAAGAAATTCCTGAGGATATCAGCGAACAGACGCATCAGGTGTTCGCCAATATCGAACAGGCACTGGCAGCCGTAGATGCCTCGCTGGCCGATGTGGTGATGTCGCGCGTCTTTATTCAGGACCCGCAGGACGTGCCGACGGTGATGGCGATTATTGGCGACAAGTTTCGCGGGATAAACCCGGCTTCGACGGTCACCTGCCCGCCGCTTGGCTCCACCGTGTATAAAGTGGAGCTGGAAGTGACCGCGTATCGTGGTGCCTCTGCGGCAAATGTTGTCGAACTCACCGTGGCGCTGTAACGCCCGCTAAGAAGGTATGTATGGCCCCTGTGATCACCCCGGTTCAGACCGCCACGACATTGCCCCTTGCCACCACCGTCGTGGTGATTGGCGGCGGTATCGTCGGGTTAACCGCCGCGCTGGCGCTGGCAGAACGTAATATTCCCGTTGTACTGTTGGAAAAAGGCCGCCTGGCGGGGGAGCAATCTTCACGTAACCTCGGCTGGGTGCGTAAAACCAGCCGCATGGCCGATGATATTCCCCTGGCACTGGCTGCCGACCGCCTGTGGGCCGCAATGCCGGAGCGCACCGGGCAGGATGTAGGTTATCGCCAGGCGGGCATTATGTTTGTCGGCCGAACTGATGTGCAGATGGCGATGCATGAGGGCTGGCTGAAATCGGTTGAGCATCTTGGCCTGGATTCACAGTTACTGACGGCGCAGCAGATTGCGGCGCGGGTGCCGGGCGGCCGGGGCAACTGGGCGGGAGGGATTTATACCCCGTCCGATGGCCGGGCCGAACCGACGCTGGCTTCCAGCGCCATCGCTCGCGCGGCCATTGCCAAAGGGGTGACGATCGTTGAGAACTGCGCGGTACGTACCCTGTCGCTGGCGGGGGGTAACGTCAGTGGCGTGGTGACGGAAAAGGGTGAGATCCGCTGCGAGCAGGTGCTGCTGGCGGGCGGGCTGTGGTCACGACGTTTTCTCGGTAACCTCGGTGTTTCGCTGCCAACGCTGCCGCTGATCTGCTCAGTATTGCGCACCACGCCGATGGAAGGGCCGACAGACATTGCCGTGGGTGCACCGGATTTCTCGTTTCGTAAGCATCATGACGGCGGCTTTATCATTACTCAACGCGGTGCGCTGGATGCCTCGCTGACGCTGGACCATCTGTTAATCGGTTCGCGCTACCTGCAACAGCTGCGCACGCAGCGCAGCTTCCTGCGTATCTCCGTCGGGAAAAATTTTGTCAGGGATCTGGCGTTGCCGCGTCGCTGGAAAGCCCATGGCCGTTCGCCGTTTGAACAGGTCCGCACGCTGGACCCGCAGGTGAACCCGGTGCTGAATCAGGAAGCGATGACCAACCTGATAGCCGCCTGGCCCGCGTTTGAAAAGGCAGTGATTGCGGATGCCTGGGCCGGGGCAATTGATGTCACCCCGGATTCGAACCCGGTGATTGGTCGGGTGGCGAAAATTCCGGGTCTGACGCTGGCAACAGGGTTTTCAGGGCATGGGTTCGGGACGTCACCGGCTGCGGGGCAGTTGGCTGCCGATCTGGTATCGGCTGCAGCGCCGATTATCGATCCGCGCCCTTATCGGTTTGAGAGGTTCTGAGGCTCTGGCTGCCAGAGCTGGATGCCATCGCGGCCCGTGCGTTTGACGTTGTACAGCGCCTGGTCAGCATGACGCAGCCACTGATGAATGGAGTCTGCTTTGGCCGCCGGGGCAATGCCGATGCTCACCGAACACTGGAAGTTCGGTGACGCCGGGAGCTGTATTTGAGCAATTTTCTCTTTCAGCGCTGCCGCCAGTATCACAATGCTGTTACTGTCGGCATCGCGCACAATCACCCCCAGTTCATCCCCCCCAAAACGGGCAGGAATATCCCGGATGCCCACTTCCGTGCGCAGCAGCATGGAGATTTCTGCCAGCAGATAATCCCCGGCTTCATGGCCGAAACGATCATTCACCTGTTTGAAATTATCCACATCCAGCAACAGAAGCCAGGCATGGCTGTCACCGCGCTGGGTACGCAGATATTCGCTTTCCAGGCGGCGGTCAAACAGGCGGCGGTTAGGGATTTTCAGGCTGGGATCCATCAGTGAAATGCGTTCCAGCTCGCGGTTTTTACGGCGCAGGCTCAGGGTTAACTGATAGGACACGGCGCTCAGCACCATCATATAGCAGGTAGCCAGCGGCAGCGACAGCCACACCGCGCGGGTGCTGAAGGTCAGCTGTAATGGCATACCGGCCACGCTCCAGGTGGGAATAAAGGCCAGCAGAAACGCGGCAAGCGCAGGTCTTAACTGCGCCCAGCCACCGGCGGCATAGCGATCAGACGCCAGCACCGCCATGATAATCAGTGACGGCAGCGGGCTGATGCCCATCAGGGCTACCCAGACACCCCCAAAGGCGGCATCAATGGTGAGGTTTCGCCGTTCGGTGGCGGTCGGATCGCTGGACGAGTGTGCCAGTATCCATGCAATGACCGGCCAGATAAAAGCGTTAATACTGAGCAAAATGGTCAGCCACATGCCCCGACCCAGCTCCAACAGCACCGACAGGATAGGGAAAAAACACAAAAAGGTGCCCAATTGCCGCATGGCGAACATGCGACGAATAAAGCGCTCAGAGCGCTGTTTTAATTGTCTGTCATCAGGTGAGTAATAGTGCATGAATAAGCGACATTGTGCCGATCGATGGTGCAGTGTAATCGGAAAAAAAGTCACGCGTTGGTATTTTTATCAGGGCGGGGTAACAATGCCAGCCGCGATAGCAGGCTGGCATTGTAGAGAAGGGAATTTATCTCATTAAAACGAGTAGTTAGCCGATACTGTGAAGTTACGCGGTGCGCCATAAACCACGTAAGTTCCCATATAATCGTAATACTCTTTATCGAACAGATTGTTAATGTTTGCCTGCACGGAAACCTGCTTCGTCACCTGGTAGCGGCTGAACAGATTTACCAGCGTCACAGGGGACTGATCGATGTAGTCACTCCCTGCCGGGCCGCCTGCAACAGTGGCCCAGGTTTTATTCTGCCAGTTCACGCCACCACCGACGGTGAGGTCCTGCAACATCGGCAGACGATAGCGGGTAAACAGCTTGGCGGTGGTGCGTGGCACTTCCGGCATCACGGCGGTGCCGTCACGCTGTTCTGCGATGTAGCGCGATGCACCGAAGGTCATCTGCCAGTTATCAGTCAACGCACCGTTTATTTCAAACTCAACGCCACGGCTGACGGCATCAACGGATTCATACGCATATTCCGTTGAGGTACCGATAGGGAGGTAAGTACTGATGCCCAGGTTGTTTTGCTCGGTACGGAACAGTGACAGCGTGGCGGTCAGACGGCTGTTATTCCAGTCGCCTTTCAGGCCCGTTTCGTAGTTTTTTCCGGTCACTGCGCCAAGGTATTGCGCATCCGCGTTGCGGTAGGTCTGTGGCTGGAAGATTGAGGTATAGCTGGCGTAAGCCGAGTACGTATCATTAATGTCATACGTCAGACCGGCATATGGCGCGACCTTGCTGGTGGTTTTGTTACCGCTGGTGCCATTGCCACGCCACTCGGTATAACGCGCACCGACCAGCAGTGACAGCGGATCGGTCAGCGAGAAGCGCGCTGCGGTGTAAGCCGATTTCTGGCGAATGGTGTCGTCTTTCTCTACGGTCCATGGCCCCCAGTTACCTTCGTCAACATTGCCGTCCCAGTTATTATAATTACCGAAATTGATGGCCGACATATCAGAGAAGGTATTGAAGAACAGGCTTTCCTGTTTGCTATAGCTACCGCCGACCATCAGCTGGTGGGTACGACCCAGTAATTCAAACGGGCCATTGGCATACAGGTCAACGCCATCAACTTTACGTGAACCTTTGTTCCAGCCATTCACGCCCGCCACACCCTGGCCCGTAATTTTATCCGGGTAGCCGTAGGGATACATCAGTCGCGTATCAAAGGTGGTTTTCGCATGCGAGCCATTCACCTGCGCCTGCCAGCCGTTATCAAATTTCTGCGTCAGCGTGGCGAAGACTTTATTGGACTCTTTATCGCTGTAAGTCCAGTCGGATGCGGTGTTAAAGCTACGATCAAAATCGGTGCGGCTACCATCACTATTGAAGGTTGGAAGACCGCCCCAGCTTGGATCATTGGTATGGCTCTGCTGATAATCCCAGCCGAAGGAGAGCGTGGTGGAATCAGTCAGGTCCGCATCCATCACCAGGGTGAGGAATTTTTTGCGCGCGTTATAGCGATCGATCCATTTGTCGTTATCCTGATAACCGCCGATAGCGCGGCCACGAACGGTGCCCGATTCATTCAGCGGCGTGCTGATATCACCGGTATAGCGCTGTTTGTCCCAGCTGCCGGTTTCTGCAGAGAAGTTACCGGTCAGCACGTTACTGTCGGCGTGTTTGCGCACCATATTCACTGAAGCAGACGGGTTGCCGGAGCCAGTGCTCAGGCTGTTAGCACCACGAATGACTTCGATGCGATCATAGATAGCGGTATCAGCGGCGGTATCACCCAGGTCCCATTGATTGTCGACAACGGTCGGGATGCCGTCAGTCAGGTAGTTATTAATCATGAAGCCGCGTGAATAATAATTTGAACGATCTGAGTCAATATTGGAGGCGGAAACGCCGACGGTATTGTTCAGTACCTCGCCAACGGTTTGTAACCCCTGATCCTGCATGCGCTGCTTACTGACGATAGAAACAGACTGCGGGATATCACGCAGTGTCAGCGGCATCTTAGTACCCGCTGACGTCACCGGAACGCTGTAGTCGGTGACGTCCTGCTGTGCAGTCGCATTAACATTCGCTTCAACGGTCAGTGTGTCAGTGTGTCAGTTTTGGCGTTGTCGGCGGCAAAGGCAGGCTGCAATGCCGACATTACCAACAGTGCGGCAACAGACGGGGTGAAAATACGTGATGCAGATAATGGCGCTGAGTGAGGCTGCTTACGGGATTCAGAGCGAGACATTGGCACGATCATTCCTGGAATAAGTTGCTGATGTTGAGTCAATACCTGCACCGGGCACGAAAATATCTACCGGTTATCCCTAGGCGGTATTGGCACGCTGACTTATCCATGATTTGACGGTGAGGTCCACTGGCACTGCAATCAGACAAGATTCTGCCTGTAATGGGAAAGCAAATGAGAACTATAATTATTTGAATATAGGATGTAAATAAATATTGCATGAAGGGTGAACTAAAACGGGAACAAGGAGTCTGCCGATGAAACGGGTCGGGCATGCCCGACCCCTACAATGGATGATGCCGGGGACCTCGCAGGGGGCATGCTGACCCCTGGAATGGATGATGCCGGGGATCTCGCAGGGGCATGCTGGCCCCTGGAATGGATGATGCCGGGGATCTCGTAGGGGGCATGCTGGCCCCTGGAATGGATGATGCCGGGGATCTCGCAGGGGCATGCTGGCCCCTGGAATGGATGATGCCGGGGATCTCGTAGGGGCGGGGCATGCCCCGCCCGTTACGATCAACGGCTTAAAAATCCGCTTTCAATACCACGCGGAAATTGGCTTTTCCGGCGCGCACATGGTCCAGCGCATCGTTAATTTTCGACATCGGGAAATACTCGACGTGCGGCGCGATATCGCGACGTGACGCCAGCTTCAGCAGCGAACGCAGCTGGCCCGGCGATCCGGTAGACGAACCGGTCACTGCTTTGTCGCCCATGATCAAATCAAATGCGCCCACCTGGAACGGCTTCATCACGGCACCCACGGTGTGGAATTTGCCTTTCGGTGCCAGGGCATCGAAGTACGGTTTCCAGTCAAGGTCAACGGCAACGGTGCTGAGGATCAGGTCGAAACGGCCCGCCTGTGACTTCAACGCTTCCGGGTCACGGCTGTTGATCACTTCATCGGCACCCAGATCCAGGATGGACTGCTTTTTATCCGGTGTGGAGCTGAATGCGACCACTTCAGCGCCCATCGCCCGCAGAATCTTAATCGCGATATGGCCAAGACCGCCAATGCCGATGACGCCGACGCGGCTGGTGGCGGTAATGTTGCTCATCAGCAGTGGTTTAAACACGGTGATCCCCCCACACAGCAGTGGGCCTGCGGTCGCCGCATCCAGGCTTTCTGGTAATGGGATCACCCACTGCCAGTCTGCACGCAGCTTCTCGGCGAAACCGCCGTTATTCAGAATTGTCGGGATGGTTCCCTGTTCGCAGTTCACCTGCTCACCGTTAATGCAGGCATCGCAGTGCTGACAGCTTTTCGCCGTCCAGCCAATGCCCACGCGCTGACCCACAGACAGTCCTTTGTTTTTTGCCGCATCCCCGAGCGCGGAGACACGTCCGATCACTTCATGACCGCCGATAGTCGGGTACTGAGAGATGCCCCATTCGTTATCGATCATCGACAAATCGGAATGGCAGACGCCACAGTATTCCACCTCGACTTCCACTTCCTCTGCACTCAGCGCGCCTGCGTCGAACTCATACAGCTCCAGAGCCTGTCCTGCTTTCATTGCTGCGTAGCTTTTAATTTTCACTTAATACCTCAGATTCAGTTTACGGTCAGGGCGAAGTGTAGCGCTATGAGGGCAGAAAGTTGGATTTTTGCCGCACAAACTGCCCATCTGCGCCGATGAATGGGGATAATTTAGCCATTCCCTCCTGATTGAAGGGTGAAAAGTGTACGCCAGTTTTGCCGCAAAAAGTGCGATATCCCTCTTACATGGTTCACTGTAATTCACTATTACCTTAGAGAAATCCTAATTCTGAAAAAATATCTTTCAGATAATCTGAGTGGCTACAGCCTGTTTTTATTTTATTGTTTTTTATTTTTATTAGTGAGGCTTAAGCGTTTTTTTTCATTTTTTATTTCGAAGAATAAAGTACTTTCCTATTGTTAATTTATGAGTTAAACCCAATGGGGAATATGATGTTGTGACGTTTAAATGGACTGTTTTGTATTTATTGATGAGTTAAGTAATAAAGGGATTTTATGCGAAAAATGAATAAGCGATTTACCTGCAATATCGTGACGCTACTATTGTTTCCTCTGAGTGCTGCGGCAACATCACCATGGGAAGTTAACGATGGTCAGAAACTTCAGGTCAGTCAGGGAAATATGACCACGGGCAATAATCAGCCTGCGCTATCTGCCAGTGGTGAAAACAGCCACCTGGTGACGGACCCGAACCTCAACTTTATCACTTCCGGCTCTGGCTCTTACGGTGTACGGGTCGTTCAGGGGGCGCAGGCTGACATCAATAAAGCCTCCATATCTACCCAGGGAAGCTATGGCAACGGTGCCAATGTTGTTCAGGGTACGCTCAACATGGATGGAACCAATATTCATGTTACCGGGATAAATGCTTATGGTATTTCGGCCACCGGAAATTCAACGCTGAATCTCAGTAATACCCATATTACACTGGGGAACAGAATGAATGAGGGCATCGATATTGCGGGCGGAACGCTTAATGGTAATGGCCTGATATTAACGGCAAATAGCCCCACCGTGTTGAATATGATAGAAATTTCTCAACAGGCTCAGGCAACGCTAAAAGATTCCCAAATTATTCTCAATGGCCTGAGCTCCAGTTTTGGTATTCATGTTAATAACGCAACGCTGAATGCATCCGGTCTGATTATTAATGCGAGTAATCTGGGCCAGGGGATTCTGGTAGAAAAGAGCAACCAGGCCGGTTCTGCATTGACCCTGAATGACAGCAGTATCAGCACGACGGGGAGAACGGCCACCGCGATATCGACGCTAGGACAAAGTGTTCTCAATAACGTGAATATCAACACCACCGGTGATTTTGCCCATGGTGTGAGCCTGGAATATGCCGGTTCGGCGCAGGTTAACGGAGGTCATATCGAGACATCGGGTTCTGATGCTTACGGCATCTGGACAACAACCAAAGATTCCTTGCTGCAGGTGAAGGATACGGTGTTCAGCATTTCAGGTGAGAACGGTATAGCGGTGGCAGCACAGGGCGGTAAAGCATCACTCGACAATATTCAGGCCACGATCACCGGTGAGAGAGGTCGCGGTATTGTCACGGAAAGTCAGTTGGATGCAAAAAATATCAATGTGCTCACAACGGGGAACAACAGTACCGGTGTGCAGTCCAGCGGCGCAAAAGGTGATATGACGATAAGCAACTCATCGATTACCGCCACCGGAACGGGGGGTTCGGGGATGGCCGCAGCGCTCGGTGCGAAAATCAACGCCGACGGTATCAACATGACCATGAAAGGCGAAAAGAACATTGGGCTATGGTTGAGAAAGGGAACGCTCAACGTGGCGAACAGTACTATCGTCACGGCGGATGGCCCCGGATTATATACAGATGGTAACGCCCTCAGCGAGGCTGCCCTCGACAATACTCAGCTAGAGAGTGGCGGCTTCAGTGCGTTTCAAATACTGGGCAGTGCGCTGAATCTGAATCTGAGCAACGGGACGGTCGCCACCGGAGGCAATGGCAATGTGCTTGAGGCTCTGACCCTGAAAGACGCTCAGGGTGCAGATGCCCGCAACAGCCAGGTGAATCTGATGGCAGATAACGCCACCCTGAATGGCAACGTGATATCAGATTCTGTGCGTAATCAGGTCAACCTCAATCTGCAAAACGGTTCGACTCTGACCGGCATGATGAAAAATGTCAGCAGTACCCTACTGGATTCGACCAGCACCTGGAATATGACCGGGGATTCCGATCTGAATACGCTCCAGCTGGATGGCAAGGTTCTGTTTGATGGTCAGGATTTCCATACGCTGACCGTGAACAATAACCTGAGCGGCAGCGGCTATATTGGTATTCATACCCGGCTGGATGGCGACGATTCACCGAGCGATCGATTGAATGTGAAGGGCGATGCTACAGGCCATTTTACGGTAGATATCACCAATCAGGGGGGGAAAGGGGCTGAGACACACATGGGTATTCCGGTCATTAACGTGGCGGGGGAAACGAAAGATGTCACCTTTACACAATCACAACCCTTACTGGCCGGGAACTATGAGTACTTCCTCAACCCGGTCAACAGCCATGAATGGTACTTACAGTCCAGCTATAAGCCCGTGGTCGACCCCAATGCACCCGCTCCCGAGGCACCCTATCGTCCAGAGACCAGTGGTTACCTGATTGGGCCTTATCTCAATGCGGCTTATGCTTACACGGCGGCCGGAACCTACCATCAGCGTCTTGGTGCCCGTCAGGAGGGCGAGGCCGCCTGGGGCCGCATCTATGGGCGGCATGATATCTACGGAGCAGGCCAGTTTGGGTATGACAGCACCACCGCCTTTATGCAGCTGGGGGGGGATCTGTGGCGGGGGAGTGTAACGCCTGACATTCAGGCGCGTTCAGGCGTGATGGTGACCCTCGGTGATATCCACAGCAGTGCACGTGACTATGCTCGTAGCCAGCGTAGTGGCTTGTCGGTCAATACCGGTAAAATTAATACCACGGCATACAGCCTTGGGGGGTATTTCACGGCTGATAATGAGGAGGGGGCGTATCTGGATACCGTGGGTCAGGTCACCTGGTATCGTAACCACTACAAAAGTATCAACAACACCGGGCAAGGCAGCTACAGTACTCTGCTGTCGGCTGAAACGGGCGTTCCTTTTACCGTCAGCGGCGAGTTTAAGCTGGAACCTCAGCTGCAACTGATGGGGCAGTATCTGCACAATGGTGAAATCCGTGCGGGTGGTGCCAAAGTCGATCGCAGCCATGACGTCATGGGGCAGGCGCGTGGTGGGGTGAGGCTGTTTTATGATGCGCAGGATGTCCAGCCCTGGGTGCAGGTTGATACGGTGCAGCGGATGGGGAAAATTCCCAGTATCGCGATGAATCAGGAGAGTCTCTCACCGGATATTCACTCCGGCTGGTGGCAACTGGGGACGGGGATTCGCGGTCAGGTTAATCCGGCTCTCAGCCTGTACGCCGATGTGACCTACCAGCACAGCTATGGGCAGGGTGTGGAAGGCTACGGCGGGAATATAGGGATGAAATACCAGTTCTGAGTGCGTCAGGCTTGCCCGATAAAAAAGGGCCGACCGGACAGACCGGTCAGCCCTCATCATCAGAATCAGAACTACTCGTTAATACGCGGATGCTGATCAATCAGGCGGGAGCGTTTGGCTTCCAGCTCGCTAATCTGCTCACTAATATCTTCGATTTTCTGCTCAATGTTATCGTGATGCTCCTGCAGGATCTCTTTCGCTTCAGCCATATCTGAAGCGGCAGGGGTGGCGCCACGCAGCGGCATATTGGCGGTTTCCTTCATCATAATCCCGGTCACCAGGCCAATCACTGCCACGACCATCAGGTAGTAAGCTGGCATGTAAAGATTATTGGTGGTTTCTACCAGCCAGGCCACGGCGGTTGGCGTCAGACCCGCTACCAGTACGGAGATGTTAAAGGCACTGGCCAGCGCACTGTAACGGATATGGGTCGGGAACATGGCCGGCAGGGAAGAGGCCATCACGCCAGTGAAGCTGTTCAGGATCACCGCGAGGATCAGCAGGCCGGCAAAAATCAGCCCCATCACGCCGCTGTTAATCAGCATAAAGCACGGCACCGCCATCACCAGCAGCGCGATGCTACCAATAATCACAAACGGACGACGGCCAAACTTGTCGCTCATCAGACCCATAACGGGCTGCACAAACAGCATACCCAGCATAATGGCGATGATAATCATCACGCCATGATCCTCCGAGTAGTGCAGGTTATGCGACAGGTAGCTCGGCATGTAAGTCAGCAGCATGTAGTACGTGACGTTGGTAGCAATCACCAGGCCAATACAGGCCAGCAGGCTTTTCCAGTGCTTAGTGGCGATCTCTTTAAACGAGACTTTCGGGCCATCGGCCAGGCCTTCACGGTCGCCCTGTTCCAGCTTATCTACGTGCTGCTGGAACGCTGGCGTCTCTTCCAGCGCGTGGCGCAGGTAAAGCCCGATGATGCCTAACGGCAGAGCAACGAAGAACGGAATACGCCAGCCCCACTCAAGGAAGTTTGCTTCGCCGATAATGGCTGAAATCAGCACCACCAGTCCCGCACCCAGAACGAACCCGGCGATAGAACCGAAGTCCAGCCAGCTACCCATAAAGCCGCGCTTACGGTCAGGAGAGTACTCAGCAACGAAGATCGATGCGCCGGTATACTCACCCCCGACCGAGAAGCCCTGTGCCATTTTACACAGCAGCAGCAGGATCGGCGCCCAGATACCAATTGAGGCATAGGAGGGAATTAAGCCGATACAGAAGGTACTGATCGACATAATGATGATGGTGATAGACAGGATTTTCTGGCGTCCGTACTTATCCCCCAGAGCGCCAAAGAACAAGCCACCTAATGGACGGATTAAGAAAGGAACGGAGAAGGTTGCTAAAGCGGCAATCATTTGTGTGCCGGGATCGGCGCCTGGGAAGAAAACTTGCCCCAGTGCATAGGCAACAAAGCCATAAACACCGAAATCGAACCACTCCATGGCATTGCCTAATGAGGCGGCGGTGATCGCCTTGCGTAATCTGGTATCGTCAATGATGGTAACGTCTTTTAACCCAATCGGCTTGACACGCTTCCTACGTAGCTTCATATAGAGCACCCTGTAATTTTCTGTTTTTCCTGGATAAATATCTCGCCGCTGTGGTCAGACCCGTGGTGTGATTGACCGCTCACGGGAGAAAACCAACTGCAAAATGCGCCATCGTCAGGCATTGGTATGAGCCAATACGGTACGGCAGCGCACTCTGCCAGCTATACAGTATATAGGCTCTTCGCAAGCTGACATAATTTCAGTAAGAAACCTCTTATCTGAGATGGCAAAAATCGGCGTTTCCACAGCGGTTCATTCTGCGAATTAGCACTGTGCTGGAGAATTAAATGTGAGGTGTCAGTCATCTGTAGATTAATAAGTTAAGCTTATCATTGGCTTGGTGGGAATAATCTTAAAAAATTCCTCTTTCTGCTCTTGATCGGCTGTCATCTATCAGTAATACTCGTCGCCGCCTTTTAGGGGGACGATGTGAGTCAGACCAAAAACAATAATTTCCAAAACCACTGGCTGATTATGTTGGACAGTGTTGAAGAAAATCTAAAGTATTATTGCCGTACTCACGTCTTATCCGATGGCGTTGCCAGCGTGAACGGTGGCAAAACAGCGCAGACTAATGAGTGGCTTCACTGCGCCTCAAGCGTGGAAAATGTGCTGCAAACGCTGTCGCTGAACAGTGAAAATCTGGGTGAACAGGTCAAGGCACTGCGGGGAGAAGGGCTGGTATCCGGCCGGGCGTATCGTCTGATCCTGCGTTTCCAGTCTTTAAGCGCGTTACTGGCTGAACGGACGGCCTCGGTGCAGGCCCGCGAACGGCATGCGGAATACCGCCAGCTGGCTGACCAGATTATGCCAACGCTGGCGCGCATTAATAAACGTGTGGCTGCCCGCCGCCAGATGCTGGATGCCTGCGGCGAGGGGGGGCAATTCGTGGCGTGCCCGGCGGACGATACCATAGACGTCGCGCTGCGCGCGGCGCAAAAGCGTCGTATTTAATCGACTCAGGGCTTGCTGCCATTGATATCGCGCTGCGCAATCCACTGCATCAGTTCCTCATTGCCCATCGGACGGGCATAGTAATAACCCTGAATGTACTCAACGCCGCGATTTTTCAGATATTCCAGCTGCATGTTACTTTCCACACCTTCTGCCACCACCTTCATCGCCAGCTTCTGCGCCAGCAGGATAATGGCATCCAGCACCGGCGTTTCGCCCTCAATCGATTCAATGGCGTTGACGAACCCCTTATCGATTTTCAGATAGTCGATCGGGAACGTTTGCAGATAGGTCAGTGAACAGTGCCCGGTACCGAAATCGTCGATAGCCACCTTCATCCCCTCACGACGCAGCTCCGACAGTTTTTTCCCGACCTCAATACCATCACGGATCAGGCTGCGTTCCGTCAGTTCCAGCGTAATGCAGGCGTTCAGATGGGCAATTTCGCGAGAGAAATGGCGCATATCGCTCACAAAGTCGGGGTGTTGCAGGTGTTCGGCAGCGAGGTTGATG
Source organism: Erwinia rhapontici (assembly GCF_020683125.1). Taxonomy (NCBI): domain Bacteria; kingdom Pseudomonadati; phylum Pseudomonadota; class Gammaproteobacteria; order Enterobacterales; family Erwiniaceae; genus Erwinia; species Erwinia rhapontici. Next base: position 322,478 of record NZ_CP085627.1, read on the forward strand.
CCCAGATTAAAACCGGGTGGAACCTGCCAGTCGGCACAGTCTTTGGCTACCAGCGTCAGCAGATGGCGGGTCAGCGGGATGATCATTCCTTCGTCTTCCGCGGCCGCGATAAAGATATCCGGGCGCACCCAGCTTCCGTCGGGGCGCTGCCAGCGCAGCAGCGATTCAGCCCCGGATAACTGCCCGGTCAGTTGGTTATAAACTGGCTGGTAATTCACCGTGAACTCATCATGGACAATGCCCCGGTGGATTTCGTCACGGAAGGAAGCCTTACGATTCAACCATTTATTGGTGATGACGACAAACAGCAGTGAAAGAATGATCGCCATCGGCAAGAAGGTGAACATTATCTGCCGCCAGCTTTGCAGTGCTTCAGCACGGGGGGCGGTGATGTTGATGGTAATCGGGTAACGGCTGGACTGGCTGGTATAGCTACTGGTGCCCAGAACACCCTGATAGATATACAAGGGTTTACCGCTGGAAATGCGGTAGCCACCGCCAAACTGCATGGTGATATGGTAGCCACGCTTAAGGCCGACGGCAGTCATAAAGTCGATCAGGTACTGACCATCAATGACAGCATAGGTGCCAAAGGTGGGGTCGGTTTCACGTATAAACACCACCGCAGGCCGATCTTTCACACCAAAGGTTCCCGCAACGGACCATGACCATGACGGCGCGCTTCCGACCGGGAGCGCGCCTCGTACCATTGTTTCCAGGGTTCCCCGGGTGGTGCCAAAAGCGGAGGAGCAATAGATTTCGTTACCGCGGGTGAGACCTACGGAACGGAAGTAGGGGTAGAGCGTGCCGAACTGCTGGAGCTGCAGACGAATATCCGAGCACTCACGGGGACGGAACTGCTGCAAGAGGTCGGTCATCTTCCACGCAAGATCGCTGACATTATCGGCCTGAGCAAGTAGCATAGAGGCCGTGAGTGTTTGCTGGTGGATCACCGTTTTACGGGCTTCAATAAAGGCAAAAATAAGACAGAGTACCAGTGGCAACAGCCCGGTAAGAGTCAGCCAGATATACTTTTTCTTCTTCGGCTTTGCGAGAGCTTGCAAGCGGTTCCCCTGTTAGCTGCCTGAATGGATCGCAGCGGCGGTAGATGATTGAAAAATGCCTTTTACTACCCGGTGGTTATCGGCGCACCGGGGCAATCACTAAATAAGTCCTTTTTGCTTGCGCTTATGCCTGATGTGACAGGCACACTGTGCATCAGCGTTATTATTATGCAAAAAGCGGTTGAATTCACCATCACTCATACTGAAATCTTTACCACTTCTCTTTCTTTTCCACCCGAACGGCTGGGCTTGCGGCGCGTATCCTTCTGACGTAGTTTATTTTTTTCACTACTCACGGAAGCCTGATAATGAAGATGAACGATATCCCTTTTGGCACCACGGACTGGTCAACGCTGACAGCAACGGAACATCCGGGAGAAACCGGTACGGCCTGGTGGCGGACTCAGCAGTTTGGTGAGGTTCGGGTGAGAAGGGTGGATTATACCGCCGGGTATCTGGCGGATCACTGGTGCAGCAAGGGGCATATTCTGCTGTGTCTGTCCGGTGAGCTACACACTGAGCTGGATGATGGCCGCGTGTTTACCCTGACGGCGGGGATGAGCTATCAGGTGGCGGATAACGCGGAAGCGCACCGTTCGTGGACCGACAGCGGTGCGCAGCTGTTTATTGTTGACTGATTTGTCTGCTTCACACGGCAGGTGCCTTGTTTGCACCTGCCTGAGATCGATATTATTCCGCGTTGAAGAAAATCTGTTTTAACGCTAACTCTACGCCGCGGATCTCCGCCAGCCCCTTCAGACGACCAATCGCGGAATAACCCGGATTGGTTTTTTTATGCAGATCATCCAGCATCTGGTGTCCGTGGTCCGGGCGCAGCGGAATGGCGCGCTGGTTGCCCGCATGGCGGCGCTTCTGCTCCTCGGCCAGAATCACCTTAATCACGCCGACCATATCAACATCTCCCGCCAGGTGGGCGGCTTCGTGGAAGCTGTTCGGGTTCGCTTCGCGCTTCGTAGAACGCAGATGGGCAAAGTGAATTCGGTCGGCAAAGGTTTCCGCCATTTTTACCAGGTCGTTGTCGGCGCGTACGCCGTAAGAGCCGGTACAGAAGGTGAAACCGTTATGTACGCTGTCGACGGTCTCTTTCAGCCACTGCATATCGTCGATAGTGGACACAATGCGCGGCAGGCCGAGTATCGGACGCGGTGGATCGTCCGGGTGTACCGCCAGCACAATTCCGGCTTCTTTCGCCACCGGCACGATGGCACGCAAAAATTCGGCCATATGTTCACGCAACTGCGCTTTGTCGATGCCATCGTATTGGGATAACTGCGCCTGGAACTGTTCCAGCGTGTAACCCTCTTCTGCGCCCGGCAGCCCGGCGATAATGTTGCGCGTCAGGGTATCGATCGCTTCCTGGCTCATGGCGGCAAAACAGGCGGCGGCTTCGCGCTGTTCTTGCGCGTCATAATCCTGCTGCGCACCGGGGCGTTGCAGGATATGCAGCTCAAAGGCGGCAAAGGCAATATGGTCAAAGCGCAACGCTTTTGCCCCGTCCGGTAACGTCCAGCCGAGATCGGTACGCGTCCAGTCCAGCACCGGCATAAAGTTGTAGCACACGGTGTCGATGCCGCAGGCACCGAGATTGCGCAGTGATTGCTGATAGTTGGCGATGTACTTTTTGTAGTCGCCGCGCTGGGTTTTAATCGACTCGTGGATCGGCACACTTTCCACCACCGACCAGACTAACCCTTTCTCTGCCAGCAGAGCCTGACGAGCTTTGATCTCTTCCACCGGCCACACCTCGCCGTTAGCGATATGGTGCAGAGCGGTCACGATGCCCGTCGCACCCGCCTGGCGAGCATCATCCAGCGAAACCGGATCGTTAGGGCCGTACCAGCGCCATGTATGTTCCATACGTTCTCCTTTCGGGGCTATCTGCCTGCGATAACGCCCCTGATGTTGAATGATTTAGCTAATTAATCCGCAATCGGATCTTTCACGATAAAGAAATAAGCCAGTGCGCCTGCGAAGGTCACGCAGGAGCAGATCACCAGCGCCATATTGAACGAACCGGTGGTATCGACTACCCAGCCGGTGACAATCGGGGCGAATGAGGCACAGATAAAGCTACCGAAGTTTTGAATACTGCTGACCGAGGCCACCATGCGTGACGGTGCCATGACCTGTACCAGCCCCCAGGCGGACGTCCCGGCAAAATGCACAAAGAACAGCGCCAGACTGATAAAACCGACGGCCATGGCGGTTGAGGTGGATTGCACCACTAACAGGGTACAGGCAGCGGAACAGACCAGGCCCAGGCAGATGAGCGCCTTGCGGGTTTTCGCCAGCGCATAGCCACGGCGTGCCAGACGGTCAGCAACGGTGCCATTCACCAGCATCCCTATCGAACCAAACAGAAAGGGAATGGCGGCGACCCAGCCAGTGCTGGTCAGGCTCAGACCGCGCTCGGCCTGTAAATAACCCGGCAGCCACGAGAGATACAGCCAGCCGGTGTAGTTCACGCCGCTGAAGCCGAGGATCATTCCCCATACGGTGCGCTTCTTAAACAACGCGCCCCACTCTTTCAGCGATACGCGGGTTTTCTGTGACGGCATGGAGCCTTGATCGAGGTACTGCTGCTCCTCCGGCGTCAGGGCAAAACGGTCGCGGTTGCGATACCAGGCATACCAGCAGAGAGCAATCGCCACCCCGGCCACACCGATAATCACAAACATCATGCGCCAGCCGAAGGCCAGCATCAGCGCCACGAGGATCGGCGGGGCGAACGCCTGACCAAAGGTAGTGGAGGAGTTAAAGATCCCCATCGGCAGGCCACGTTCACGAGCATTAAACCAGTCGTTGACGACTTTAACGCCGCTCGGCATAAACGGCGCTTCGCCTATCCCCAGACCAATACGCAGCATAATGAAGTGGCTGAAACTGTTGACTGCACCAGCCATCGCCTGCATCACCGACCAGAACAGCAGGCCGCCGCCCAGCACGATACGCGGGCCGAAGCGGTCCAGCAGCAGGCCGCTGGGCAACTGGGAAATACCGTAAGAGAGAGAAAATGCCGAGAGCAGCACGCCAAACTCGGTGGCCGACAGGCCAAGATCGTTGCGGATCGCGGCATTAGCGATCGATAACGATCCGCGATCGAGGAAGTTAATGATCCCGGCGAGGAACAGCAGCGTCAGCGAAACGGTCTGTATCCGTTTGAGGCGGCTGGATTTTTGTAAGGGTGATTCAAAGGCTGAAACCGTCATCGGTGTTCCTTGTACGGCTCAACGGCCGTTTTCTTATCAGAAAGTCACAGGTTACATTGTCTGGCCCAGTGGTCAGGCCGCTGGACCAGAGCATAAATGCGAAGGGCCTGTGGGTTCCGTGATCGCGATCGCAGCATGAGCATTTTTCCCAATACGGGATCAGGTGGTGATGCCGGATACACCGTAGGGGCGAGGCATGCCTCGCCCGGCTGTGGGGCCTTGTGATAAGCTCTGCCATCATCTTTGCCGCCTGGAACGGGTATGGAATTACCAACACTGAAAGTCGAACGCCTTTACCGGCAGATTTCTAACCTGCTGATTGGCTGCATTAAAAAGGGACAGTTTCCCGCCGGTGCCATTTTGCCGCCGGAGCGTGAGTTAGCGAAGCAGCTGGGCGTCAGTCGTTCGTCGATTCGTGAGGCCCTGATTGCTCTGGAGATTACCGGCTGGGTGGAAATTCGCACCGGCAATGGCGTTTACGTGATGAATCCGCTGCCGCAAAGCGAAGATACACTGGTTGAAGAGGAGTTCAGCCTGAAGGCGCTGATCCAGGCTCGTCAAGTCTATGAAGCGATGACGGCTGAACTGGCGGCGCGCAACGGCAGTGACGATCAGCGTGCCGAATTGCAGGAGATCACCCAGGACCTCATCCAGTTACACGTTAATGATGAGAAATTCCTGCGGGAAGATAAGCGTTTCCATTTGCTGATCGCCGAGATGACCGGGAATGAAGTGCTGCGCGATATGATGGAATATCTGTGGAACAAACGTAAAAGCTCGCGCTTTGTGCGTCTGGAGAGCCACTACGCGGAGAGCGATTTCCCGCGTGAGATGAACCAGGATCATGAAGACATTGCCCGGGCCATCATCGCCCGGGATGCCGTTCAGGCACGGGCCTGCATGGAACGCCATTTACAGCATGTGTATGACCGATTGTTTATCGAATAACACGGATTGGCATATCGGCCAGTAGGGTTTTTGTAGGGGTCGGGCATGCCCGACCCGTGAGGATTAAATTGATTTGCGCCCATTCCCCAACAGGATCGCCAGCTTGCCGCCGCCGGGGGTGGTTTCCATCAGAATTTTACAGACGCTGGTCAGTGGGACAGAGAGTAGCATTCCCACCGGGCCGAGCAGCCAGCCCCAGAATATCAGCGACAAGAACACCACCAGACTCGACAGCCCCAGCCCGCGTCCCATCACTCTGGGTTCCAGCAGATTGCCCAGCAGCATATGAATGGCGATAAACAGTGCCGCGACCAGCCCGGCTTCCAGCGGCGTGTTCAGCAACAGCGCCTGCAACACGGGGGGAATACCGGCAATCACGGGCCCGATATTCGGCACAAAGTTCAGCACGAAAGCGACCACACCCCACAGCAGCGCGAACTTCACCCCCAGGGCCAGCAGCGCCAGCCAGACCAGCACACCCGTTGCCAGACTGATCAGCGTTTTCAGTGCCAGATAGTGGGTGACCCCCTTCAGCGCCTTATGCATGCCGGCAATACGGATCTGCGGATTGACCAGCGCGTAACGTAGCTTGTACGGCAGATGATGAACCTCAAACAGCATAAAAATCACCGTCATCATCACCAGAACGATCTGCGCCATTGCCCCGGAAAACTGCCCCAGCATGGTGGTGGCGACATCCATCACTGCATTCGGGTCCAGCCGCTGTGCCAGCGACTCAGGGGAAATCATGATATGAAAACGGGCGGCAACGTGTTGCACCAGGGCCAGTTTTTGCTCCGCCTGCGCCTGAAGCTGTGGGTAGACTTCGCCAAACTCCTGCAATGACCCGGCAATCATGGCGATCAGCAGCGCCAGCCCAATCAGCACCACCACCACGACCAGGCTGATAGCAACACCACGGCGCATTTTTCGCCGCATCAGCCAGCTCACCAGCGGGTTCAGCACGATGGCGAAAAACAGCGCCATCAGGAACGGCACCACGATCTCTGCCGACAGCTTGATGCCGCCCAGAATTACCACCAGCGTAGCCAGTTTTAGCAAAATATTTTGCCCGATCTTCTCCTGCGGCAATGACTTCATTGCGTCTCCGTTTTGACAATATGCGCAGCAAGTGTAGCGGCTCTGGCGCGACAGCCATTCACTTTAGGAATGGTCGTGTTTTTCCGTTGGCAACGGGCGAGGCATGCCTCGCCCCTACGGCAATGAAGTTTTGTCGGGGTCGGGCACGCGGGTGTTTTGTAGGGGGCGGGCACGCCCGACCCGGTGACAATGGAAAGGTATGCAGGTGTTGGGTCGGGGTCGGGCACGCGGGTGTTTTGTAGGGGTCGGGCACGCCCGACCCGGTGACAATGGAAAGGTATGCAGGTGTTGGGTCGGGGTCGGGCACGTGGATGTTTCGTAGGGGTCGGGCACGCCCGACCCGGATTTATCCGCGCTCGCGTCGTTGCAGGATCGCCAACGCAGTGAGCATCAACGCCAGCCCGGTGCCCATCGCAATGCTGGCCATCGCCATTCCCTGACCCACGGAACCCTGCTCGAACTGACGCCAGATAAAGACCGATACCGTTTGGGTGCCCGCCGGGGCCAGCAGCAGCGACGTCACCAGCTCGCGCGAGGCGATGGCAAACACCATCAGCATTGCGGCCAGCAGGCTGGGGAACACCAGCGGCAGCACGATATGGCGCAATGCTGCCCAGGCGCTGGCGCCGTGCACACGCGCTGCCGGCTCCAGGTTGCTGCCCAGTTGTTTGAGCGCGCTGCTGACATAGCGCACCGGCCAGGGCAGCAGCAGGCAACAGTAGGAGAGCAACAGGATCGGCCAGCTGTTATAGGGTGTCAGCGGCCAGAACGGCTGATTCCATAGCAGGATCAGCCCAACGCCGACCACCACGCCCGGCAGCGCGGCCGGGAGCAGAGACAACGCATCGATCAGCGCAGCACCGCGAATACGCCGTACCACCACCAGCCAGGCCGCCAGAAACCCTAACAACCCGGTGATCACTGCCGCGCCGAGCGCCAGGCCGAGGCTGGTGGAGAGCGCCGTCAGGGCATCACCCTGTAGCGCAAACAGCGCCGCGAAATGGCGTAGCGTCAGATTGCTGAGATGCATCCCGCCGGATAGCGTGGAAAGCAGTGACGTCAGCAGCATGGAGCTCATCGGGAGCACCACCATCAGTAACGCCATCAGGCAAAACAGCAGCAGCACCGGTGCGCGCCAGGCACCGAGCGAAATGCCGCTGTTCTGCGCGGGCTTGCCGTTAATACTGGTGACATCTTTGTTGCCGACCAGCTTCTTCTGCAAAGCGAACGCCGCCAGCGCCACCATCACCAGCAGCATGGAGAGCAGCGACGATCCCGGCAGGTCGATCGGCCAGTCTGCCAGGCGCTCCTCAATACCAACGGTCAACATCACAACCCCCGCACGTGAACCGAGCGCGGCGGGAACGCCATACTCCTCAATCGCCAGAGTAAAGGCCAGCAGGATGCCGGCGGCCAGCGCAGGCAGCAGCATGGGTAGGGTAATGTGCCAGAAAGCCCGCCATGCGCTGGCGCCATGTACCCGTGCCACGATGGCCAGCTGCTGTCCGCTCGCCAGCAGACTGCGCGATACGGCAAAGTAGACCACCGGGAAAATATTCAGCGTCATCACCAGCGTAATGCCGCCCTGACTGAACAGTAGATCGTTGAGATCGAGACCGATCGCCTGATACAGATAGCCGTTATGTTGCAGCGCCAGCATCCAGCTGAGGGCAGAAATATAGGGTGGAGTCAGGAACGGGATCAGCAGCAGCAGATCCCAGATACGCGCCAGCGGCAAATGAAACAGCCCGCGCAGCGTGCCGAGAGGAATGCCGACCAGCGCACTGAGCAACGCTACGCTCAGGCCGGTTTTCAGCGTACCGCTGAGTAGCGCGGGCAACTGCGGATCGGCCAGCAGCGTCGGGATCGGGGTAAAGGCACCGGCCAGCGATCCCTGTGCCAGCGCGGGAAACAGCGCCTGTAGCAGAATAAACAACAGCGGCAGGGCGACCAGAATAAGCAGCAGCGCCACGGTCAGCAGCGGAAGTAAACGAGAGGTCATTGTGGGTTCCTGCGGGGCGACGCAGAGGCGCCGCCCGGGGAGAATTAAGGATGGCTGAACAGTGTGCCAAAGCGTTGCAGAACGGAGCCACGGTCGGCGTTACCGCCGCTTTGGGCTGGCAGAATGTTCAGGTCACTGAGCAGTGGGCGTTTTGCGCCGACGTCAGAACGTGCGGGCATTAACCAGGCATCGGCCACTTTCTGTTGCCCCTCTTCCGACAGCACATAGTCGATAAAGGCTTTGGCATCCGCCGCGTGCTGCGTACTTTTCAGGATCATCATCGGACGTGGTGCCACCACCGTACCGCTGGCCGGGAAGATCACTTTGATCGCTTCACCCTCCTGAATGCTGTTATAGGAAACGTAATCCACTGCGCCAAAGACGGCGGCTTTTGCGCCCTGTAACACCGGGGTCAGCGCCTGAGCGTTAGGCCCGGCAATCACCATCCCGTTCATCTTCAACTGACTGAACAGCTGCCAGGCCCGGTCGCCCATGCTGTTTTGCAGGCCGATAAGCAGGTCAAGCGAGGCACCGGAGAGCGAGGGATCGGGGGTGGTTACGCGGTCTTTAAAGGCTGCACTGGTCAGGTCGTTCCACTCTTTCGGCTCCGGGGTGCCGCTTTTGGTATTCCAGACAATCCCCAGCGCTGAAATGCCCTGTGCCACATACGCATCGGTTTTGAACGCGGCGGGCACCTTTTCGGCATTCGGGCTTTGATAGGGCAGCAGCCATTCACGCTTCTCAAGCTCTTCGGCCGTATCCCAGGAGGCGGAGATCAGGATGTCGGCCTGAGGATTCGCCTGTTCGGCCTCCAGTCGTGCCATGACCTTGCCGGTGGTGGCCTGGAAAATATTGACCTTCACGCCGCTCTGTTTCTCAAAGCCCGCCGCGAGGCTTTTCGCCAGCGATCCCGGCCCGGCGGTGTAAACCGTCAGCGCCTGTGCGTCATTCATTATCATGCCGGAAGATAACAGCATCGCGAAAAGTGCTCCTTTTTTCATCGAGTTTAACAAGGTCATGCGAGTTCCCCAGAGAGTGACGTAACGGTTTGAAGTGCAGAAACGGACCCGGCAGACAGCCAGACGATACGGTCAGCCAGCATTTCGGCTTCGCTGCGATCGTGGGTGACATACACGGCGGTCGTACCGAGCTGGCGCAACAGACTGGCCATCTCGCGACACAGAGATTCACGTAAATCGCGATCAAGATTGGAGAGCGGTTCATCGAACAGCAGAATCTTCGGTTCCGCGATAATCGCCCGCGCCAGCGCTACGCGCTGCTGCTGCCCCCCGGAGAGATCGGCGGGTTTACGCCCGACGAAATCCGCCAGACCAACGCGTTGCAGGGCGGCCATCACCCGCTCGTCGCGTTCGCGCGCAGCCACCCGGCGCATCAGCAGGGGAAAGGCAACGTTCTGCGCCACGCTCATATGCGGCCACAGGGCGTAATCCTGAAAAACCATACCGATATCGCGTTGTTCAGGGGGCAGGCAGTGGCCCGGGCTGGCAATCAGGCGTTCGCCAAATTGCAGCGTGCCCTGCTGCGGTTGCAGCAATCCAGCCAGCAGTTTCAGAAGGGTACTTTTGCCGCAGCCGGAGGGGCCAAGCAGGGCGACAATGCTACCCGCCTCGATATGAAGATCGAGATGGTTGAGCACCGTCTGCGTGCCGAAGGCATAGTGGATGCCTTCCAGCGTGACGGAAGTGGGGGAACAGGTCATCTTGTTATCCTCTTTGGGACTTTGTGCGGGGAAGTATAGGGAGGCTGTATGACGGATTTATGGCGGAAGAAAGACGCCAGCGCTAGCTACCGGTTCTGCTATTTCGCGTATAGTGGCATTTCATCCATTTTTCCCTGCGAGCAGGATTTTCATGTCTGAGCAGCCCGTCGGAGCCATATCGCTAAGTGGCTTTCGCTTAAATCTGCGTATTTTCTCCGTAGTGATGTTCAATTTCGCCAGCTATATGACCATCGGTTTACCTCTGGCTGTGCTGCCTGGCTATGTCCACGATGTGATGGGCTACAGCGCCTTCTGGGCGGGGCTGGTGATCAGCCTGCAATACTTCACCACGCTGTTGAGTCGTCCCCATGCCGGGCGCTATGCCGACCTGTGGGGCCCGAAAAAAGTGGTGATTGTTGGCCTGTGCGGCTGCTTTATCAGCGGGATTTGCTACCTGCTGGCGGCGTTGAACAGTGGGCTGCCGTTGCTGAGCCTGCTGCTGCTGTGTGCAGGCCGGCTGATACTTGGCGTTGGACAGAGCTTTGCCGGGACCGGCTCAACCTTGTGGGGGGTTGGGGTGGTGGGATCGCTGCATATTGGCCGGGTGATCTCCTGGAACGGGATTTTCACCTACGGGGCGATGGCGATTGGCGCACCGCTTGGTGTGGCTATTTATCACTGGGGCGGCCTGATGCTGCTGGCAGGGATTATCACGGCGATTGCGCTGGTGGGTATTCTTCTGGCGTTACCACGAGCCCCGGTGAAAAGCAGTAAAGGCAAGCCACTGCCATTCCGCGCGGTGCTCGGCCGCATCTGGAGTTTTGGCCTGCTGCTGGCAATGGGATCGGTGGGTTTTGGCGTTATTGCGACCTTTATCACGCTGTTTTATCAGGATAAAGGCTGGGATGGCGCGGCCTTTGCGCTGACGCTGTTCAGCGTGGCCTTTGTGTGTACCCGGCTGCTGTTTCCCAATGCCATTGCCCGCCACGGCGGTTTGAATGTGGCGCTGGTCTGTTTTGCGGTGGAAGCCATCGGCCTGTTTATGGTCTGGGGGGCGTGGGACCCGTGGCTGGCTCGTGTCGGTGCGTTGCTGACCGGAGCCGGGTTCTCACTGGTGTTCCCGGCGATTGGCGTGGTGGCGGTAAAAGTGGTGCCGCCACAAAATCAGGGCAGTGCGCTGGCAACCTATACGGCGTTTATGGATCTGGCGCTGGGCATTACCGGACCGCTGGCAGGCCTGGTGATGAGCTACGCGGGTGTGCCGATTATCTATCTGCTGAGTGGGCTGCTGGTTTGTCTGGCGATGGTGGCCACGTTGCGGCTGAAAAAAGCGACCCCCGAAGGGGTCGTTGTCAAATGACACAGATAAGATGAAGATATTTGCCGCCTGTCGGGTCGGGCATGCCCGACCCCTACGACAGCGTGGGATCCCGTAGGGCCGAGGCATGCCTCGCCCGCTGTCAATGCGGCTCCCGTTGATTAATTCTGCAACAATGCAATGCTCTGGCGGATCTCACGTTCGATATCCGCCGCACTCCAGTTATCCATTACTGAAGCAAATGGCTCGAAGGCGTAAACACCTGTGTAGCCCCGTTCTTCAAGGCGCTGCACCTGCCAGACGCTTTTCAGCAGGTCATCCTCACTCAGCATCAGACGCTCTTCATCAGTCAGCTCGTTCACCGGGCGGCCATCGATGACACCAGACAGATGCACCAGGCCAATCTGGTTCACATCAATGCCGTTGGCAAAGTCCTGCTCAGCGCCTTCATACAGATGGTGGTGGAAGGTATCCAGCACCATTTTGAACGGCACCCCCGCCTGTTGAATCAACTGCTGTGCCTGGCCTGCGGAGCGCAGTGAACTCACCGGGAAGCCCAGTGGCTCAACCAGGCCTTCCACGCCGTAGCGCGCAAACAACGGGGCCAGCGTGCTCAGTGCCTTCTGCGTGTCTTCGGCTGAAATTTTTGTGCCGTCATTAAGTGGGCACATGACCAGCGCTTTCGCCCCAATGCCCTGTGCGTCTTTCAGCAGACTTTCGGCACGGGCCAGCAGGTCATCACTGATCTGGTTAAACGGATACAGTGCGTTGATGGTGACAATGTCCAGGCCATACTTTTCTGCCAGATCGCGAACCTGCTGGTGGCTCAGGTTGTCTGTGACGCTGCCGCCTTTCATATCGTTACGCAGTTCAACTTTATGCAGGCCCAGCTTTTGCACTAGTTGGAAAAATGCCTCGATGCTGAGGGCAGGTGCAATTTTACGGTTAATACAAAAACGGGTTGGATCGATAGCCATCGTGTGGCTCCTGTTGAGTAGGGTAGGAAGGTAAAAAGTTCATCCCTGTCATGCGTTCAAGCGGCATGGCAAGGGTTGCCTTTCTGCCACCCGACACGTCAGGGCGTACCGCCAGCCATTTTTGTTAACGCCGAGGCTGGTCGGTGGTCATGCACAGGCCATAAGAGAACATTTATTTCATATATAGTGAATAATGAAATTTAAATTTTTAGATCCGTCTCGCAAAATTTCACTCAACACCGGATAAAACCAGCATAAATACAGAGTAATCCTGGCGTTTTAGTGGGGCCAAACGTGGCGTTATGTGACCGTTGTCCTGAAACGACTGCTCCGCGCACCGCCTGAGCTGAGGGCTTTTTTTACCCGTGTCCATTCCCGGGGTGAAATGGCCGGGGCTCTACCCCTGAAAAATGCGATCCAGGCCGCTAAAAACGAATTTTCTAAAGTGAAATATTTGAAAAATTTATTTCAATATTATACTGTCTCAACACGAATCAAAGTTTTGCCCGGCAAGGCAGCGGTATGACGTCAGACTGCCTGCGAGGGAAACTCATACTTCAAAGAGGCCAGCACATGACTATCGTAGGAAACTTTATTGGCGGTAAAACGTCTTTCAGCGCCAGCAACGAAACCATTCCGATTTACGATCCGGCAACCGGTAAGCCGGTGCGCGAACTGACGCAGAGCACCAGTGATGAAGTCGCCAATGCGATTGCCGTTGCACACGAAGCATTCGATAGCTGGTCACGTACTTCTCCACTGCGCCGCGCCCGTATTCTGTTTAACTTTAAAGCACTGATGGAAGAGCATCGTGATGAGCTGGCCGAGTTGATCGTCAGTGAGCACGGTAAAGTCTGGTCAGATGCGCTGGGTGAACTGACCCGTGGTCTGGAAGTGGTGGAGTTTGCCTGCGGTATCCCGCACCTGATCAAAGGTGAGAACTCTGCTGATGTTGGTACTGGCGTTGACAGTTACTCGCTGATGCAGCCACTGGGCGTTGTGGCCGGTATCACCCCGTTCAACTTCCCGGCGATGGTGCCACTGTGGATGTTCCCGATTGCGCTGGCTTGCGGTAATACCTTCGTGCTGAAGCCACCGGCACTTGACCCGTCAGCGTCCGTACGTATGGCTGAACTGCTGACCGAAGCCGGCCTGCCGGATGGCGTGTTCAACGTGATCCACAGCTCGAACGAAAATGCTGAGCAGTTGTACAAAGATCCACGCGTTCAGGCGGTGAGCTTCGTCGGTTCATCCGGTGTGGCCGAGCACATCTACACCACCGCCAGCGCCCACGGTAAACGTGTGCAGGCCTTCGGCGCAGCGAAAAACCACGCTATCGTGATGCCGGATGCCGATCTGGATGCGACGGTCAATGCCATCATGGGCGGCGCGTTCGGCTCCGCCGGTGAACGTTGCATGGCACTGCCGGTTGTGGTTGCTGTGGGCGACGACACCGCAGACAAACTGATTGCTGCACTGACTCCGCTGGTGAAAGCCCTGCGCGTTGGCCCTGGCATTCACAAAGGCAAAGACGAAAACGAAATGGGGCCGGTTGTTTCTGCTGCGCACCAGAAGAAAGTGCTGGGCTACATCGACAAAGGTGAAGCAGAAGGCGCGAAACTGGTGGTTGATGGTCGTGGTATTCAGGTGGAAGGCAATCCTGATGGCTACTACGTTGGCGGTACGCTGTTCGATAACGTCACCACGGATATGGTGATCTGGCGTGAAGAGATCTTCGGACCCGTACTGAGCATCGTGCGTGCGCCTGACTACAAAACGGCACTTGACCTGGTGAACAGCCACGAATTCGGTAACGGCAGCGCCATCTTCACCAGCAATGGTCATACCGGTCGCGACTTCGTACGTGAAGTGCAGGCGGGCATGGTTGGCGTTAACGTACCGGTTCCGGTACCCATGGCCTTCCACAGCTTCGGCGGCTGGAAACGCTCCGTGTTTGGGGCACTGAATGTGCACGGGCCGGACGGTGTGCGCTTCTACACCCGCATGAAAACGGCCACCGTACGCTGGCCGAGCGGTCAGAAAACCGTATCTGAGTTCAGCATGCCTACGCTGGGATAATTAAATATGGGCGAGGTGCGCCTCGCCCCTGTGAACAGAGAGGCTGTATGTCATTGCTATCCAAAGTAAAACAGCCGGATGCGCAGGGCCGTATCCAGCACGTCACCCCGGAAAGCGCTGGCTGGCGCTATGTTGGTTTTGATGCATATCAGTTGAAGAAGGGCCAGACGCTGACGCTTGAGAGCGGCAGCAAAGAGCTGTGCCTGGTGCTGGTTGCAGGGCTTGCCTCCGTGAAAACCCGTCAGGCTGAGTTCCCGAACATCGGCAAACGTATGTCACCGTTTGAACGCACTCCCCCTTACTCTGTGTATGTTCCGCACAACGAACAGGTTGTCGTGGTGGCAGAGTCTGACCTTGAGCTGGCGGTGTGCAGTGCACCGGCGACGGAAGGCAAACTGCCTGCACGTCTGATCGCGCCTGAAGATGTCGGTGTTGAGCAGCGTGGTAAAGGGAATAACAAACGCCTGGTACACAACATTCTGCCTGACGATAAGCCAGCGGACAGCTTGCTGGTGGTGGAAGTGTATACCGACGAAGGGAATACCAGTTCGTACCCAAGCCATAAACACGATCAGGAAGATTCACCTGATGAAACCTACCTGGAAGAAACGTATTACCATCGTTTCAACCCGGATCGCGGTTTCGCGATGCAGCGTGTTTATACCGACGACCGTTCGCTGGATGTCTGTATGGCGCCTTACAATCAGGATGTGGTTACCGTTCCGCGTGGTTATCATCCGATGTCGACCGTTGCAGGTTATGACAACTATTACCTGAACGTGATGGCCGGGCCGGTGCGTCTGTGGAAATTTACCTGGGAGAAAGATCATGCCTGGGTGAACAGCGATGAGTATCCCCGCAAAGGATAATCCCGCATGGACGATCGTTGCGGGGTCAGGCATGCCTGCCCCCTACGAAACCGTCATTGACGTAGGGGCGGGGCATGGCTCGCCCGATGGCGCAATAAAAGGTTGATGTTAAAACGAGCGATAAAACGGGTGGCCCTCACAGGCTACCCGTTTTTTTATGGGCGGGGTTTATTCGGGTCGACGTTGGTCAGTGCCAGCGACACGGCCAGCGTCTGGGCCAGGCACAGCGAGGCGACCTGGGAACGGAAACCATCCACCTGCGCTTCACGCACCACAAAACAGACATCACTGAAGGCGGCGAGTGGGCTGACCTGGCTGTCAGTAATCGCGATCTGATGTGCGCCACGTTTTGCACCCAGCTCCACCAGCTCAACGGCTTCGCGTGCATACGGTGAGTAACTGATGGCAATCACCACGTCTTTCGGGTTCACCATGCTCAGCTGCTCAGCAAACATACCGCCCAGGCCGTCGATCAGAAACGCGCGGCGCTCCAGATGACGCAGAGCGTAAGTCAGATAGGACGCCACGCTGAATGAACGGCGTAAACCGATAACGTAAATGTTGTCAGCCTCATCCAGCATCTTCACCGCTTTTTCCAGCTGCTCAGGATTGACCTGCATCGCCAACTGTTGCAGCGCCTGCGAGTTGACCATGGTGAACACATTGAGGATTTCAGCCGGGCTTTCCGGGGCGCTGGCCGTTTCATCGGTGGCGGTCTGGCGGAACAAACGTGCGCGTTCGGTGTAGTTGACCGTCTCTTCCATCAGATGCTGGCGGAACACCTGCTTCATTTCATTGAAACCACTAAACCCAAAGGCATTTGAGAAGCGGATAAGCGTAGAGGGCGGGACATCAGCCTGCTGAGCGATAGAGGCAACGGTATCAAAGGCGATGCTGTTGCTGTTATCAAGAATATAGCGAGCCACCTGCTTCAGGCGTTTACTGAGAGTGTCGTAGCGGCGACGGATATCGTCCTGCAACAGAGAAAGTTGGGTCGGATTATTAGTCATTAACGGCTCGCAAAAAGTAAAATAGTGTTCTTCTGTGCGTTATTCTACCAGATGAACAAAAAATTTCACTTGATGACGAAAGCAGCGGCTTCTATTTCATCAGGGTTGGGAATCAGTTCACAAAATCGTAACCTTCTGCGTGCGCCGCGCAAAATAATAAATTCGTTTCAAAAAAAAAGGGTGACCCTGTACCAGGTCACCCTTATGGCCGTACCGTACATATACGGACGGCTGTACGGCGTTTTATTTCGCCGGACGCGCCTCACGCCAGTAGCCGATCAGCGTCAGGTAGTTACTTTTTACCTTATCAATCAGTGCGGCATCATCCAGCTCACCCTGCAACCACTGACGTGATGGCTGGCCGAAGATGGTGCGACCCACGGCAAAGCCTTTCACCCACGGTGATTTCGCGGCGGCAGCAAAGCCTGCTTTCAGTTCAGCTTCCGGTGCATCCAGGCCCAGCAGCAGAATGCCACGGCAGTGTGGATCGTGCTTTTCAATCAGCGCGCTGATGGCTTCCCAGCTGGCGTGTGACAGCGGAGGCAGCTTCCACCAGTCAGGCTGAATGCCCAGGCTGTAGAAATGGGTGAGGATCTCCAGATAATATTTCTCATCTTTATCCGGGTTGCTCTCCGGCAGGATCACTTCCAGCAGCAGCTCATGACCAGACTTGTTACAGCCGTTCCACACATCGAGGATCAGCGCATCCTGTTCCTGACGCATCTCTGCGCTGTCTTTCGGATGATAGAAGGTCAGACATTTGACCACGTGCTCCTGCGGCCAGTCGATCAGCTGGGAACCGATGTTGCCGTGTTC
Source organism: Erwinia rhapontici (assembly GCF_020683125.1). Taxonomy (NCBI): domain Bacteria; kingdom Pseudomonadati; phylum Pseudomonadota; class Gammaproteobacteria; order Enterobacterales; family Erwiniaceae; genus Erwinia; species Erwinia rhapontici. The sequence goes on from NZ_CP085627.1 coordinate 339,612, forward strand.
CAGACGCAGCGGACGTGAGCTGGGTAATTCGATAGGGCGACCAATCCACCAGCCTTTACCGGTGATGGCATTTAGCGCGGGCTGACCATAAGTGGTGTCTGCCAGGATACCGCAGCGGCCATCGTCCAGACCGGCTTCTTTCGCCGCAGCCTGCGCGCCCTGTAACAGCAGCAGCTTCAGGTCGGGAATACGTGCATCACTGACGCCCGCTTCTGCTGCCATATCGGCAAGCTGTTTACGGTGGTCAAAGGCAAAAATGTTCAGTTCGTTCCACTGCTGCTTACGGGTGGTCACGCGGTGCAGGTGGTTGAGGCGGCTGTCGAGATCCGGACGTTTCACGTCTTTGTCACGGCTCAGGAAGTCGTCCAGCTCTTCTTTAGTCGGCATGGCCGGGGCGCAGCCGTGGCGGGAAACAACCAGCGCGCCGCAGGCATTCGCGTAACGGCAGGCCTGCTCCCAGCTTTCATCGTTGAGCCAGCCGCGCAGCAGGCCAGACATAAAGGCATCGCCTGCACCGAGTACGTTCAGCACGTCAACGCGCACGCCGGTTTGCAGTTTGGTCTGTTCCCAGCTGTCCGGGATTTCGCCTTCAAAGACCACACAACCCAGCGGGCCACGTTTGCACACCAGCGTGGCTTTTGTTGCTTTACGCACATTTTTTAGCGCAGTCAGGCTGTCGGTGCTGCCACCCGCAATGTGGAACTCTTCTTCTGTTCCCACCACCAGATCGAAATAGTGCAGCACTTCCTGCAATTGCTGCGTGACACGCTCGGATTCCACAAAGCGGGTTTCGCCATCGCCCAGTGAGGTCAGGCCCCACAGAACCGGACGGTAGTCGATGTCCAGTGCGGTACGCAGACCATGACGACGTGCAATATCCAGCGCTTTCAGCACGGCGGCGCGGGTATCAGGATGTGACAGGTGCGTACCGGTTACGGCAACGGCACGCGATGAGGCGATGTAATCTTCCTGGATATCATCCGGGACCAGGCCCATATCGGCGCAGTTATCGCGGTAGAACACCAGCGGGAAGGTTTCCTGATCTTTGATCCCGAGGATCACCAGGCCGGTCAGGCGGGTTTTATCCGTAATCAGGCTCTGGGTATCACAGCCCACGCGTTGTAACTCTTCGCGCAGGAAGCGGCCCATGTGTTCATCACCGACACGTGCCAGCATGGCAGATTTCAGACCCTGAATCGCTGTGCCATAGGCAACATTGCCAGAGGAGCCACCAAGATACTTTGCAAAGGAGGTCTCATCTTCAAGGCGCGCACCGATTTGCTGGCCATAAAGGTCGACAGCGATGCGCCCGATACAAATCACATCGAGCGGCTTCTGTTGTGTACTCATACCTGTTGTTTCCTCTGTTTTTTACCCTGCCTCCTTGCCGTTTAACTGCCACGTCAATGATTGTGGGTAGTGCCGATGCTGTTGAGCGTTTCCAGCAGATCGGAGCCATCAGCCCGATCACATCCGGATCTAACATGTAGCGAAGTATGAGGAATAAAAATTCCAAATTCAATATGAAATGAAATTATTGCCCCAAAAGTGTGAGGAGGTTAAAACTCTTGCATCGTGGATTTCGCTACCCGGTGGGGCAGTGGCGTTTCACGGCATTACAGAGATGTGAGCGGCCTCTCAACTTTCTTAACGCGCATCAGGGAACATATTGAAGTGAAACGATTTTTCTCTTTTGGAAGTAAAGGTATTGTTATCGTTTCATTTACCCGATGTAAATCACCCCATTTACCCCCGTTGCACCGCAGAATTTGATCTCACTCGCAAAATGAAATGTTTCTTCTGTAATTGTGTTTAGTGAAAAAAATATTTGTTTATAATCGGCTCACGTTTCACTTATAGCTGTCGCCGTTTTGATCCCAAGGCGACCACAAATGCGAACCTCGGTGGACCTTATGATGTGGCCACCGATACTGAAAGGAAGAGCAAATGGGCAAGATCAGATTAACCACAGCACAGGCTCTGGTCAGATTCCTGGACAACCAGTATCTGTCGGTAGACGGCGTTGAAACCAAATTTGTTAAAGGTATTTTCGCTATCTTCGGCCACGGTAACGTACTGGGCTTAGGCCAGGCGCTGGAACAGGATAGCGGCGATCTGGTGGTCTACCAGGGTCGTAATGAGCAGGGCATGGCGCATGCGGCCATCGGTTTTGCCAAACAGAAACTGCGCCGCGAAATTATCGCCTGTACCTCATCCGTCGGTCCGGGTGCCGCGAACATGGTGACAGCCGCCGCGACCGCGACCGCCAACCGTATTCCTTTGCTGCTGCTGCCTGGTGATGTGTTTGCCACCCGCCAGCCGGACCCGGTTCTGCAACAGATTGAGCAAAGTCACGATCTGAGCATCAGCACCAATGATGCTTTCCGCGCTGTCAGCAAATACTGGGACCGCGTCAGCCGTCCGGAGCAGCTGATGACCGCCTGTATTAATGCCATGCGTGTGTTGACCGATCCGGCCGACACGGGTGCGGTTACGATCTCACTGCCGCAGGATGTGCAGGGTGAAGCCTATGACTTCCCTGACTACTTCTTCCAGAAACGCGTCCACCGTCTGGAGCGTCGCCTGCCCACCGAAGGCCAGCTGGCTGATGCAATCGCACTGATTGCCGGTAAGAAAAAACCGATGATCATCTGTGGCGGCGGGGTGAAATACTCCGGCGCGGGTGATGCATTGCGCGCCTTTGCTGAACGCTACAACATTCCCTTCGCTGAAACCCAGGCGGGCAAAGGCACCATCGTTTCTGACCATCCGCTGAACGTTGGCGGTGTGGGCGAAACAGGCTGCCTGGCGGCTAACCTGCTGGCAAAAGAAGCGGACCTGGTGATTGGTATCGGTACACGTTACACCGACTTCACTACCGCCTCGAAATGGATTTTCCAGAATCCGGACGTCAGCTACGTCAACATTAACGTCAGCAACTTTGATGCCTACAAGCTGGATGCTGTTCAGGTGGTGGCTGATGCGCAGGAAGCCCTGACCGCACTCGACAGCCGTCTGGCGGCAACCGGCTTCAGCAATGGCTGGGGCGAAAAAGTCTCACAGGCGCAGAGCAAACTGCTGAAAGAAACCCAGCGTGTTTATTCTTCCGTCTACAGCGGCACCGATTATGTGCCGGAAATTGATGATCATATGGATCGCGAAGCGGTATGGGCTGAGTTTAACCGTCTGACTGGCTCCTTCCTGACTCAGAGCAGCGTACTGGGTACGCTCAATGAGCGCCTCCCAAAGGATTCAGTGATTGTCGCGGCAGCGGGCAGTCTGCCGGGCGACCTGCAACGTATGTGGCGCACCAAAGATTACAACAGCTATCACGTCGAGTATGGCTATTCCTGTATGGGCTACGAGGTCAGCGCTTCACTGGGCGTTAAGCTGGCCGAACCGCACCGTGAGGTCTTCACGATGGTGGGTGATGGCTCCTTTATGATGCTGCACTCCGAGCTGGTGACCTCGATCCAGGAAGGCGCGAAGATCAACGTGATCCTGCTGGATAACATGACTAACGGTTGTATTAACAACCTGCAGATGGAGCACGGTATGGATAGCTTCACTACCGAGTTCCGTTTCCGTAATGCCGACGGCGGCAAACTGAACGGCGGATTTGTGCCGGTCGACTTCGCCGCTATCGCCGGTGGCTACGGCTGTAAAACCTATCGCGTCACCACCCTGGAGCAGTTGCAGGCGGCGCTGATTGATGCGCAGAAACAGACGGTATCAACGCTGATTGATATTAAAGTTCTGCCAAAAACCATGATCCACAAATACTTCAGCTGGTGGCGCGTAGGCGGTGCCCAGGTGTCCACATCAGAGCGCGTAGACGCCGTGGCCCAGATGCTGAACGAACATATCGACCAGGCGCGTGAATATTAATTATACCCTTCATTCTTCACGCTGCAGGTGCGTTGGCTGCGCCTGTTCACCCCAGTCACATAGTTATCTATGCTCCTGGGGATTCGCAGGCTTGCCGCCTTCCTGCAGCGAGAATTATTTTGGGTATAAACATTTGTTGTTTATTTAACGGGCATTTTTATTTCGCCCGCTCTTATCCCCCTACATGTAAGGACCTGTCATGACATTAAAATTAGGTGTAATCGGAACGGGCGCTATCGGCCAGGAACATATCCGTCGTTGCAGTAAAGTACTGCAGGGCGCGCAGGTGGTGGCGGTTTCGGATATCAACGTAGAGGGTGCCAAAGCGGCCCTGGCACGCATTGGTATTGAAGCTGAAGTGTTTGCCAACGGCCATGACGTGGTGAAATCACCGAATGTTGATGCGCTACTGGTGACCTCCTGGGACCCGACTCACGAAGAGTTCACCCTGGCGGCGATTGAAGCCGGTAAGCCGGTATTCTGCGAAAAGCCACTGGCGATGAGCGCGGAAGGTTGCCGTCGCATCGTTGATGCCGAAATCAAATTTGGTAAACGTCTGGTGCAGGTTGGCTTTATGCGCCCCTACGATAGCGGCTATCGTGCGCTGAAAGAGGTGATCACTAAAGGCGAAATCGGTGAGCCGCTGATGCTGCACTGCGCGCACCGTAACCCCACCGTGCCGGAAAGCTATACCACCGATATGGCGATCACCAATACGCTGATCCACGAGCTGGATGTGCTGCGCTGGCTGACCGAAGATGATTACAAATCGGTACAGGTGGTGTTCCCGCGTTCCACGTCGAAAACCCACGCTAAACTGCGTGATCCTCAGGTGGTGCTGTTTGAAACCCGTAAGGGCATTCGCATCGACGTGGAGATCTTCGTGAACTGTGCTTACGGTTATGACATTCAGTGTGAAGTGGTGGGTGAAGAAGGTATCGCCAAACTGCCAGAGCCGTCCGCCGTACAAATGCGTAAAGACGCCAAACTGTCTACGTCTATCCTGACCGACTGGAAAGACCGTTTCATTGATGCCTATGATGTTGAATTACAGGCATTTATTAACGACGCCACCGCAGGCAAGCTGACCGGGCCATCCGCCTGGGACGGCTATGCTGCTTCTGTCGCTGCCGATGCCTGCCTGAAAGCGCAGGAAAGCGGTGCGATTGAGCCGGTGGAACTGCCGCAGCGCCCGGCTTTCTACAATAACTGATCGCCAGGTTATAAGCCGGACGCGCTTAACCCCCGTCGACATGGCGGGGGATCACCGTAAAACAGCGTACTGATTTATCACGGAGAGTCTGATGAAAATTGCCTTTGATGTTGATGTCATTCGAGATTTAGGCATCACAAAAATGGTTCACCAGGTGGCTGACTGGGGCTACAAATATATTGAGCAGTCCCCGCATCCGCAGATCAACCCGTTCTATAAACATCCAAAAGCCAGCCGTGAAATCATCACCGAGTACAAAAACGCGCTGCGTGAGACCGGGCTGGAAATCTCCTCTTATATCGTTGTGTACCGCTGGTCCGGTCCGGACGAAGCGCGCCGTCAGGCCGCCGTCAGAAACTGGAAACGCATGATTGAGATCGCGGTTGAAACCGGTGTGCAGGTGATTAATACCGAGCTTTCTGGTAACCCGAACGAACCTGAAATCTGTGAAGAGATGTTCTATCGTTCGATGGAAGAGCTGTTGCCTATCGTCGAACGTGAAGGCATCCGCATCGAAATCCAGTCTCATCCGTGGGATTTCTGCGAAGAGAGCAATGAAACCGCCGACATGGTGAAATCGTTCCGCAGTGAGAACGTCAAGTATCTCTACAGCGTGCCGCACACCTTCTTCTACGACAAAGGGAAAGGGGATGTGAAAAGCATGCTGGAATATTCCGGTGTCGACTTGTCGCACGTGCTGATCGCGGACACCATGAACCACACCAAACACTGCCGCTATATTGTGAACCCGCCTGGCGTTGATGCCACGATTCACCAGCACGTGGGTGTGGGCGAAGGGGAAGTCGATTTCCAGACGCTGTTCCAGACGCTGCGTGATATGGACTTTGCTAACCGCACGTTCAAAGTCGGTGGTGAGTCAATTATTGCCTCTTCACTGTTCGGTTACCCGGAAAAAATGAATCGTCAGGCAGTGGAAACACGCGAACTGATCGAGCGTGAGCTGCTGAGAAAATAAAGCGGGGCGGCAATGGCCGCCCGGTGAACCTTTGAGGTAACACCATGAATAAAGATAACGTCAAACTGGCTATTGCACCGATCGGCTGGACCAACGATGACATGCCTGAGTTGGGTAGTGAGAATACCTTCCAGCAGATCGTCAGTGAAATGGCGCTGGCAGGTTTTACCGGCAGTGAAGTGGGCAGTAAGTACCCGCGCGATCCGGCCGTGCTGAAGCCGATGCTGGACATCCGTGGTATCGAGATCGTCAATGCCTGGTTCAGCACCTTCTTTGCTAACGGCGATAAAGCGAAAACTATTGATGAATTCATCAACCATCGTGATTTCCTGCATGCGATGGGGGCAAAAGTGATTGGCTGTTCAGAGCAGAGTCTGAGCATCCAGGGCACCACTAAAGCCGTGCTGGAAGAGAAACCTCACTTTACCGATGAACAGTGGCGTCTGACGGTGGAAGGCTATAACGAGCTGGCGAAACTGGCGGCTGAGAAGGGCATGACCGTGGGTCTGCATCATCATATGGGCACCGGTATTCAGACCACTGCCGAGGTGGATCGCTTTATGACCGAGACTAACGATGATGTTTATCTGCTGTTCGATACCGGCCACGCTTACTACTCTGAGGGATCCCAGGAAGCCATGCTGGCCATCCTGACGAAATACCTGCCGCGCATTAATCACGTGCACTTAAAAGACGTGCGTGATGAGGTTGTGGCGCAGGTGAAAAGCCAGAAGTTGTCATTCCTTGATGGCGTGAAGAAAGGCACCTTCACCGTTCCGGGTGATGGCGTGATTGATTTCGATCCGGTGTTTAAAATTCTCGACGATTTCGGCTACAAAGGCTGGATGGTGGTGGAAGCGGAGCAGGATCCTGCTCTGGCTAACCCATTTGAGTATGCGGTAAAAGCGCGTAAGTATATTCGCGAACACGCGGGGCTGTAAGAGCCAATAAAAAGCCCCCCGCACCAGAGGTGTGGGGGGCTTTTTTTACGCCATCAGATTATTTCAGCTGAATGGTGCTGATAATGCTTTCGGCTTCGGTTTGTGCCTGCTGCTGGTTTTCCGCAGGCAGCGTGATCTGCAGTGTCAGCAACTTGCCATCGACTTTACCCAGAACCACAGAAGACCATGAAGACTGGTTATTGGCAGAGATCACGGTGTCCAGCTGCTGTAACTGCTGGCCTTTCACGGTAATCGCTTTGTTGGTCACGACCTGAAGCTGTGCATCACGGTTACGCTGCTGCGCTTCAAGACGACCTGCCAGCACATCAAGCCCTTCGTTCGTGCTCTCACCATCAATCACGATGATCGCTTTCTGCCCTGACTCATCCGCATAGACGTGCATATTGTTTGCCTGAGTGCCGAGCTTACCGCTCTTGTCAGACATGCCTGCCGGCAGGGTGAAACTCAGTTTGCCATCCATCAGAGTGACATTCTGATTGGACTGACTGCTGCTGACGCCATTGTCATCGGCGGCAGCTTTCTCATCTTTCTTGCCATCACAGGCAGCCAGTCCAGCTACCAGCAGCGCGATTCCGGCATATTTCAGTAAGTTACGCATCAGGGTTCCTTTCACATTGGTCGCGTAGAGATCAGGTGCTTATACAATCGTATTCAGCCTTCAAAAGCAACTTATACCCGTCGTACTTCACGCTGCAGCGGTGTTGGCTGCGGCTCGAATGACTTGGGGTATATAACGGCCTGAGTTCAAACCTCAGATTAACCGAAGTTGACGCGGGTGCTATTGGATTTCTCTGCTAATCGTTTCAGCGCGGCATTCAGCAGCACGCCGTAAGCCGGCAGGAAGAACACCATACAGATAAGCACTTTGAAACTGTAATCCACCAGGGCGATCTCCACCCAGTGGGTGGCCATAAACAGGTCAGGACTTTTATAGAAGGCAATAAAGAAGAAAGCGAGGGTATCGCTGATATTGCCGAGGAACATCGCCGCCGCCGGGGCCATCCACCAGGCGGCTTTCTGGCGCAGGCGATTGAACACGTGGATATCGAGGATCTGGCCGAGCGCATAGGCCATAAAGCTGGCGCAGGCGATGCGGGCAACAAACAGATTCATCTCTTCCAGCGCTGCGAAGCCCTGCCATTCGCCCTGATAAAACAGTGCGGAGATGGTGTAGGAGATAAACAGCGCCGGGATCATCACGGCAAGGATAATGCGTCGTGCCAGTGGGGCACCGAAAATCCGTACCGTCAGGTCAGTCGCCAGGAAGATAAATGGGAAGCTGAACGCGCCCCAGGTGGTGTGCAAACCAAAAATTGCCACCGGCAGCTGCACCAGATAGTTACTGGAGGTGATCACCAGCAAATGGAAAAGGGACAGCCAGACCAGCGCGTGGGTGCGCTGGCGCGTAGAAAAAGCGATCATTGTTGTCAGCCTTTTTAGATTGGGGTGAGGGAACCCATGAAAATTTGTCTGTGTTTCGCTCAGGCGAATTCGCGGCATATTACCGCTTTGACCTGCTAATGCAATGGTTAATTTTAACGCAAACGTTATCGTTGCAGGCAATCCTTGCACACGCACCGACTGGCGCTAAAATAGACGCGTCCGTAACATAATGACTGAGAATATCATGAGCGACCTTTTCGCCAATCCCGACCAGACCCTTGATGCGCTGGGCCTGCGCTGCCCGGAACCGGTGATGATGGTGCGCAAGACTGTGCGCCATATGCAAGACGGTGAAACCCTGTTGATTATCGCTGATGACCCGGCCACCACGCGCGATATCCCTGGTTTCTGCCGTTTTATGGAGCATACGCTGGTGGCTCAGAACACCGATGTTCTGCCGTATCAGTTTTTGCTAAAGAAAGGATTGTAAGGTGCGGGTCGGGCATGCCCGACCCCTACGATATCCGGCGCTATCCCGGTGTGGCGATGCATGCCCGACCCACAACCTTGTACGTTGCACTATCCTGCCGTGGCGACGTATGCCTGGTCTCTGGTTGCGCTATCCCGTAGGGGCGAGGCATGCCTCGCCCAACGTTTACCCCGTTATTTCTTTCGTAACAACCGCAGTGCGTTAGCGGTTACTAACGCTGTCGCCCCCGAGTCTGCCAATACCGCGAGCCACAGTCCCGTTATCCCCAGTAACGTCGTCACCAGGAACAGCCCTTTCAGCCCCAGCGCCAACGCCACATTCTGGCGGATATTGGTATGGGTTGCGCGCGACAGGCGGATCATCGTGGCCAGGCCATTAAGCCGGTTATGGGTCAGTGCGGCATCGGCGGTTTCCAGTGCGACATCACTGCCGCTGCCCATTGCAATACCGATGGTAGCGGCCTTCATCGCCGGAGCATCATTAATGCCGTCACCGACCATTGCTACCGGCTGCTGCTGATTAAGCTGGCTGATTGCCGCGACTTTATCTTCCGGCAACAGGCCTGCGCGGTAGTCAATATTCAGCTCAGTGGCGATGGCCGCGGCCGCGCGTGGATTATCGCCCGTCAGCATCACGGCCTGGATGCCCAGTGATTTCAGCTCGTCCAGTGCAGCTTTGGCATCGGCACGCAGCGTATCGCGCAGCGCAATGATCCCCAGCAACTGCTGGCCATCATGCATCAGCACTACGGTATTGCCCGCGTTTTCCAGGGTTTCCACGTTCTCTCGCTGCGGTGCCAGCAACTCTTCAGGCAGTTTTGATGGTGCGCATATGGAAAGTAAGCGACCACTCACAATTGCTTCCACACCGCTGCCCGCCAGGGCGCGTTGCGCTTCGGCTTCAGGGATGGTCAGCTGTCGGTCTGTTGCCGCAGCCACAATCGCCAGCGCCAGCGGGTGGGAGGAACCCTGTTCAATGGCGGCAGCCGTTGCCAGTAACTGATCCTCATCCAGTGCGGCCAGCGGCAGAATAGCAGTGACCTGCGGTTTGCCTTCGGTCAGGGTGCCGGTTTTATCAAAGGCGATGGTACGTACGCTGCCCAGGTTTTCCAGCGCCGCACCGCCTTTAATTAATGCACCCCGGCGTGCCGCAGCGGCCAGCCCGGAAGTAATCGCCGCCGGCGTGGAAATCACCAGCGCGCACGGGCAACCGATCAGCAGCAGTGTTAATCCTTTATAGATCCACGGTTGCCATTCAGCGCCCATGAGCAGCGGCGGTACCAGCACCACCGCCAGCGACAGTGCAATAATGGCTGGGGTGTAGATACGACTGAAGCGATCAAGGAAACGTTCAATCGGCGCGCGCCGCTCTTCGGCTTCTTCAATCAGATGCAGAATGCGGTCAATGGCACTTTTACCGGGTTCGGACACCACTTCCAGCTGCACCAGTCGATCCACGCTCAGGCAACCAGCGGCGATGGTTTCATTTTTCTGGCGTTCAACCGGCACTGACTCCCCGGTGAGGGCACTTTCATCAAAGCTGGCAAAAGTACTGAGCAGTTTCGCATCGGTGGGCAGCCGCGCACCGGCGGCCACTTCAATGACATCTCCGGGGCGTAACGCGTTCACCGCCACGTTTTCACGCAGACCTGAACGCAGGCGTAGCGCCGTATCCGGCTTCAGTGCCATCAGCGCAGTCACACCTTTGCGTGCACGCCCGGCGGCAAAGGACTCCAGCCTCTCTCCCAGCATAAACAACAGCAGCACCATCGCCGCTTCTGCGGTAGCGCCGATAAACAGTGCGCCGAGAGCCGCAACGGTCATCAGGGTTTCAATGCTGAATGGCGACCCGCTGCGCATCAGACGCAGGGCGCTGCGGCCAATCGGCCAGACGCCAACCAGTGTGGTCAGGGTAAAGGCCAGCGTGCCTGCCGGATGATTCAGGCTACTCAGCAGTGCACTTATCGCCATCAGTACAGCCAGCAGAATCAGGTTCACATTCTCCTGCCAGAAACTCTGTTCAACTTTAGGTGCGGTGGGGGCATCGCTGCGCTGTAATTGAAAACCGGCGCGAGCCACTGCCCGTTCAACGTCATCACGGATATCGCTGCTGGCATCGACCCGCAGTTTTTCGCTGGAAAATACCACGCGCGCCATGGCTACCTGAGGGAGTTGTTTTACCGCGGTTTCTACCTTGCGTGCGCAGGCCGGGCAGTCCATCCCTGTCACCTGCCAGCTGAAGCTTAATGCGCCAGCGGGCCTGTCACCCTCATCATCGGGGTCGTTCCCCGAACTGCAGGCTGTATCTTCACAACAGGGTGCATCAACGCCTGCTGCGCTGACAGCGGTGATTTTTTGAATAACGGGACGCGGGCGGGTGCTGCATCCGTGCTGTTTGCTGGTGTGCTGGTGACCACAACCACATGAAGAGTGCTGGTGCATAACGCCTCCTGACAGGTATCGGCGGGCACCAATGCCCGTCGAAGCCTATCTTACACTCTGGAGTGGACTCCAGAGTCAAGCGCTATACCCGTCATACTTCGAGCCTCAGGTGCGTTGGCTGCACCCGCTCACTCCAGTCACATAGTTATCTATGCTGCTGGAGACTATGAGCCTCATCCGTGAGGCTCACCCTGCGGGCTTGCCGCGTTACTCGGCCTGGCCTCGCCCCAGGGGGGCAGCGCGTTGCGCGGTTCAAAAAGGCTAAAGCCTTTTAGTCCTGAAACTCGAATTATTTAGGGTATGGTACAAATTACAACCACAGGGCGCGCACAATCATAAAGTGACCGCCGAAATAGCAGGCGGCGATAATCGCACTGTCAGCGCTAAAGCGGCGGCGATAATGGCTGACTAACCAGACGATGTTACCCAGCAGTAGCAATATTGCTCCGGCCATCAGGGTAAAGGCATCTTCGGACGGCAGAACAAAATAACGTTCCGTCGCCAGCCAGACCATCAGCAGTGCCATACCGAAAAAGGTGCAGATCGGCCAGCGCAGTTCTTCCAGACGGCTCCAGATCGTGGCGATTACCACGCCACCGACGATCAACAGCACTAACGGGATGGGCCAGAACACACTGAGCGTCATCTGGCTGGCGAAGTAGAGGGTATAAAGCAGGTGCGACAGGAAGAAAGCACCGATGGCATACAGCATACGTTTGGTGGGCAGTAACGTGAGCGCATCACCCACCAGTGTTGCCAGTACGCCCAGCAGAATCAGGTAATCAGTGGTTGCCAGCACCGGAGCCTGCCACGCCCAGGCCAGCAGCAGCAACATGGTGACGGGTTTAAATACCCAGCGTTGCCACTGTGGGCCACGATAGGAGGCATCAACATACAGCCAGCCGGAAAAAAGAACCGCAAGGAATGACCAAATCATAAATTGTCCCTGTTGTTATAGATGAAAGTGATGCAACTTCACTCAGTCTAGGTGAAGGGGGGGGGATGTGACAATGAGAGGTCTCCGGTTGTATCCTGTTGCGCACGCGATGCACATACTCACCTTTTTACCTTCAGGAGGATGAAGAAAACATGAAGCCCCCTCTGATCTTTTTTATCGTACTGGCCGTGATCGCCATCTTAGCAACCCGTCAATTTATTAAGCAGCGGCGTGAAGTGGCGGTTAATGATGCTTCGCCGGTACGGTCTCTGGTGGTGGAAGTGAAATCCAAGCGAGAATACCCGGCTCCGAACCGCCGTTCACGCCAGCGCGAACATATTCCGGTAGAGGATATGCGTTATGAAGCCTGGTTCCACCCGTTAAACGGGGCAGGCGATTTTAAGCTGGGGTTAACTGCCGGGGATTATCATCAGATGGATAAGGGCAGTAAAGGTGAGCTGAAGGTCAAAGGTTCACGCTTTATCAGTTTTGTGCCTGAGACAGCACCCTGATGCGATGCCGGAAAATGATCTTTCCGGCACGCAGACCCCGAACCTGATGAGGGAACGCGGCGGGTTACTGCTTAGGAAAATTCTTCTTTTGCCAGGCCAGCAGTTCAAAAACCCCGAAGAAAAACACTTTAATCTGCATCAGACCGCTCAGTTTTTCTGCGCCTTTCGGTTGAGTGGTGCGCATCAGCACCAGTTGCAGACCATGCATAATCACCATGAAAAACAGCGCGACGTTAACAAAGTACGTGAGCGGTTTCGGGAACGGGTGTACCACGTTAAGCAGTAAAAAGGCCCAGACGAACAGCATCAGCACGCGGCCAGCATTAATCAGCATTGGAAATCTCCTTGTCAACACGGTGACGAATATACAGGCGGTAGGCCACCTGTCCGGCAATTTTCTCGCGGTGAAGCTGCCAGTTTACCGGGACGGGCGGGATGCCGTGCTCCACTTCACTTTCAACATACACCAGCGCGCCATCGCTCAGCCAGCCGTTGCTCTCCAGTAACTGGGTGGTTTTCTCCAGCAGTCCCTGACGAAACGGTGGATCGATAAAGACCAGCTGATGTTCATCCCCTTTTTGCGCCAGAAATTGCAGGGTGTTGGTATTGACCACGCGTCCGCTCTTCGCTCCAAGGGTCGCGAGGTTTTTTTCCAGCTGCTGTGCCACCGGGCGCTCCAGCTCCAGCAATGTGGCGCTGGCGGCATGGCGTGACAGTGCTTCCAGACCGAGTGCACCGCTCCCCGCATAGCAGTCGAGGCATTTTGCCTGCTGAATATCAGCGGCCAGCCAGTTGAACAGGGTTTCGCGTACCCGGTCAGTGGTCGGGCGCAGGCCCGCGCTGTCGGGAACCGGCAGCTTACGACCGCGCCACTGCCCACCAATAATACGTATTTGTCCTGCTGCGCCGCTGCGGGGTTTCTTATTCATCTTGCTGAACTCTTAATAATTTGTTGCATAGTTTAACGGGCTAACCGGGCGGAGGAAACGTAAAAAGGGTGCTGTGATGCGCTTGGCAGAAAGTGTTAGACTAAGAGATTAATTAACAGATTAATTTTCGTACCGGAACCGGAACGGTTTTCCCGCGAGGAGTGTGGTTGCACCATGGCAAAGAATAAAAAACGTGGCTTTTTTTCCTGGCTTGGTCTGGGGCGCGAAGAACAGACGCCACAGGAAGAAGTAAAAGAAACGTTATCACCGCAGCCCTCTGCCGATACGCCAGCGGAAGTGCCCCCTGCCGCTGACTCTGCCCCTGAAAACGCTCACAACGCCGAAGCCGAAGCGACTGCCCGCGCTGAAGCCGAAGCGGCAGCCCGCGCTGAAGCCGAAGCGGCAGCCCGTGCTGAAGCCGAAGCGGCTGCCCGCGCTGAAGCCGAAGCAGCTGCCCGCGCTGAAGCCGAAGCAGCTGCGCGTGCTGAAGCCGAAGCGGCTGCCCGTGCCGAAGCCGAAGCGGCTGCCCGCGCTGAAGCCGAAGCGGCTGCCCGTGCCGAAGCCGAAGCGGCTGCCCGTGCCGAAACCGAAGCGGCTGCCCGTGCCGAAGCCGAAGCGGCAGCCCGTGCCGAAGCCGAAGCGGCTGCGCTGGCCGCTGAGGTTGTGGAAGAAGAGCCACAGCAGGTCGTGGAGCAGGTTCGCCCGACCAAAGAAGGTTTCTTTGCCCGTCTTAAGCGAAGCCTGGTCAAAACCCGTGAAAACCTGGGTTCTGGTTTCATCGGCCTGTTCCGTGGCAAAAAAATTGATGACGATTTATTTGAAGAGCTGGAAGAGCAGCTGTTGATTGCGGACGTTGGCGTAGATACCACGCGTCGCATTATTGCCAGCCTGACGGCGCAGGCGAGCCGTAAGCAGTTACGCGATGCCGAAGCGTTGTACGGCCTGCTGAAAAGCGAAATGGCTGAGATTCTTGCTAAGGTTGAAGCGCCGCTGGATGTCACGGGAAAAACGCCGTTTGTTATCCTGATGGTCGGGGTCAATGGTGTGGGTAAAACCACCACGATCGGCAAGCTGGCGCGTCAGTTCCAGGCAGAAGGTAAATCCGTGATGCTGGCCGCAGGTGATACTTTCCGTGCCGCTGCCGTTGAGCAGTTGCAGGTGTGGGGCGAACGCAACAACATTCCTGTGGTGGCGCAGCATACCGGCGCAGATTCCGCCTCAGTGATCTTCGATGCCATCCAGGCTGCGAAGGCGCGTCATGTTGACGTGTTGATCGCCGATACGGCCGGGCGTTTACAGAATAAATCGCACCTGATGGAAGAGCTGAAAAAAATCACCCGCGTGATGAAGAAGCTCGACGAGCAGGCTCCGCATGAGGTAATGCTGACAATCGATGCCAGCACCGGCCAGAATGCCATCAGCCAGACTAAACTGTTCCACGAGGCCGTCGGCCTGACCGGGATTACCCTGACCAAGCTTGACGGTACAGCGAAAGGTGGGGTGATCTTCTCGGTGGCAGATCAGTTCAACATTCCGATTCGCTACATTGGCGTTGGTGAAGGGATTGAAGATTTACGATCGTTTAAGGCTGACGATTTTATAGAGGCACTTTTTGCCCGAGAGGATTAAATTAGGATGATTCGCTTTGAAGAAGTCAGTAAGGCTTATCTCGGCGGTCGGCAAGCGCTGCAGGGGGTAGATTTTCATCTGCGTCCCGGCGAAATGGCGTTTCTGACCGGACATTCCGGGGCGGGGAAAAGTACCTTGCTGAAGCTGATCTGTGGCATTGAGCGCCCGAGCGCCGGGCATATCTGGTTTGGCGGCCACGACATCAGCCGTCTGAAAAGCCGTGAAGTCCCGTTTCTGCGCCGTCAGATCGGTATGATCTTCCAGGATCACCATCTGCTGATGGATCGCTCGGTGTATGACAACGTGGCGATCCCGCTGATTATCAGCGGGGCCAGCGGTGAAGATATTCGCCGTCGCGTTTCAGCCGCACTGGATAAAGTTGGCCTGCTCGATAAAGCAAAAAGCTTCCCGATTCAGCTGTCTGGCGGTGAACAACAGCGTGTGGGCATCGCCCGTGCGGTCGTCAACAAGCCCGCCGTTCTGCTGGCGGATGAACCAACCGGTAACCTCGATGAGGCATTATCAGAAGATATTCTGCGTCTGTTTGAAGAGTTCAACCGTGTGGGCGTCACCGTTCTGATGGCGACGCATGATATGGGACTGATTGGCAGCCGTCAGTATCGACTGATGACGCTAAACCAGGGACGTTTGCACGGAGGTCATCGTGGCGAATAAGCGCAATCCCCGCCCGGCAGCAGCCAAAGCGGTGAAGCAGAAGGTGCCATCTAAAAGCAAAGCGCTAAAAGGCGGATGGCAAGAGCAGTGGCGTTATGCAATGCATGGCTCACTCTCTGACATGTGGCGCCAGCCGCTGGCCACGTTGCTGACAGTAATGGTCATCGCCATTTCTCTGACGCTGCCCAGTGTCTGCTATATGGTCTGGAAAAATGTGAGTCAGGCGGCAGATCAGTGGTATCCCGCCCCGCAACTGACCGTTTATCTGAGCAAAACACTGGATAACGACGCCGCTGAAAATGTCGTGGCGCAGTTGAAAAAAGAAGAGGGCGTCGACAAGGTTAACTACCTGTCACGCGAAGAGGCGCTGGGCGAATTCCGTAACTGGTCTGGTTTTGGCGGTGCGATGGACATGCTGGAGCAGAACCCGCTGCCAGCGGTTGCGATCATTACGCCGAAGCTGAATTTCCAGAACTCATCCACCATGGATAGCCTGCGTGACCGCGTGTCAAAAGTGCAGGGTATTGATGAAGTGAAGATGGATGACAGCTGGTTTGCCCGCCTGGCGGCGCTGACCGGGCTGGTGGGACAGGTTGCATCAATGATTGGTATTCTGATGATTGTGGCTGTGTTCCTGGTGATTGGTAACAGCGTACGTCTCAGTATTTTTGCCCGGCGTGACACCATTAATGTGCAAAAGCTGATCGGTGCCACCGATGGTTTTATTCTGCGACCTTTCCTATACGGCGGCGCACTGTTGGGCTTCTGTGGTGCACTGTTGTCACTGGTGCTGTCTGAAGTGCTGGTGCTGCGGCTTGAGTCGGTGGTGGCTCAGGTGGCTTCTGTGTTTGGCACCACCTTCGGGTTGCACGGTCTGGCGTGGGATGAAAGCCTGCTGCTGCTGCTGATTGCCGCAATGATTGGCTGGGTGGCCGCGTGGCTGGCAACGGTACAACATTTACGCCGATTTACGCCTCAGTAACCCCTTTACACGTTTTTTTGATATAATCTTCCTCTGCTGCGTGAGAGTTTACCGCAGAGGAAGTTCATCAACTTGTCACTTCCCCCTGCGATTCTGCTCCTTTCATGCGCCGCATATTATGTGTAAAACCTCCACTAATCTGATTGAACTTTTGGGTGGTTTTAGCATCATAGTAGGCAGATTTAGACCCAAAGCTTCGCACAGATTGCTTTCGATTTTTGTCGGCAATTCGCGTAGTGTAGTCAGCGCGTCAGGGACTGGCGCTGTCACCACGCTTAACACAGAGAGGATTTGAATGACCAAAGAAATGCAAACTTTAGCTATTGCTCCCTTAGGCAACCTGGATGCGTACATCCGGGCAGCTAATGCCTGGCCTATGCTGACGGCAGAAGAGGAAAAAGCGTTGGCTGAACAGCTGCATTACCAGGGCGATCTGGAAGCAGCTAAAACGCTGATCCTGTCTCACCTGCGCTTTGTCGTTCATGTTGCTCGTAACTATTCTGGTTATGGCCTGCCGCAGGCAGACTTGATCCAGGAAGGTAACATCGGCCTGATGAAAGCTGTGCGCCGTTTTAACCCGGAAGTAGGGGTGCGCCTGGTGTCCTTTGCTGTGCATTGGATCAAAGCCGAAATTCATGAATACGTTCTGCGTAACTGGCGTATTGTGAAAGTTGCCACCACCAAAGCACAACGTAAGCTGTTCTTTAACCTGCGTAAAGCTAAGCAGCGTTTGGGCTGGTTCAACCAGGAAGAAGTCGAAATGGTGGCGCGTGAACTGGGCGTCAGCAGCAAAGACGTGCTGGAAATGGAATCGCGCATGGCCGCGCAGGACATGACCTTTGACCCAACGCCGGACGACGAAGGCGAAGGGCGTTCAATGGCGCCGATGCTCTACCTGCAGGATAAGTCTTCCGACTTTGCGAATGGTATTGAGGAAGATAACTGGGACGATCACGCGGCGGATAAGCTGAGTGATGCGATGCTGGGGCTGGACGAACGCAGCCAGCACATTATCCGTGCCCGCTGGCTTGACGATGACAACAAAACCACCCTGCAGGAGCTGGCCGATCAGTACGGCGTTTCCGCAGAGCGTGTGCGTCAGCTTGAAAAGAACGCGATGAAGAAACTGCGTCTGGCGATTGAAGCATAGTCAATACCATGACAGCAGAGCGACCGGCATGTGGTCGCTATAAGGGCTGACCTTCTTTGAGGTCAGCCCTTTTTTATTTCAACCATTCACCGTTCTGCTGCTTAAATCCGCCCGCCTGCATAAAGGCGGCTATCACTTCAGGTGCCGACGTTCCGTCGATGCAGACCGACCAGTGGGCCACCTCTGGGTTTTGTGCCACTACCTCTTCCAGCAGATACAGCCCGACACCGCGCCTGCGTGTTACCTCCCGCACCTCCAACTGCGACAGCTTCCCCTGACCTGTGCGCACTTCCACTCTGACCGCCGCCAGCAGCCGATCGTTAAAGCGCGCAGCATAGAGTCGGAATTGATCATCCAACTGCGCTTCCAGAGCGTCGATATCAGCCTGTGGCCAGATTTTTTTTAAATCACTGCGATCCTGCTCTGAGCACTGTTGCAGGCGGATGATAGTCAGTTTCATCGGAATAACCCGTACGTGAGAAAGGCATATTGTAGCGAAGTTGACCATACTATAACGTGTTAGTTTTTGCGTACAAAAACGAGGCGATGTGTTGAGTCTCTATCCTATATGCCGAGTAAATCATTGTTGATGATTTATCAGCCAGCATAAACTCCTGGGTATTCGGCTAAAATGCCACCGTTCGTGTTAGTGAATTGTCCTGCGGGACCCGCTATTTACTGAATATGTCAGTTGATTTACAGCAGAATATTCCTGTTTAATAACCTGAAATTTAAAGCCTTATTCATAAAAAATGCCGGTAGTCACTCTAACTCGTTCTTAGTTAAGCGTTTATCGCTGATTACACGGCACATAATAAATAGTAACCACAACAGATGGGGTAGTTCGGATGAAAATGAGTAAAGGTAGTGCGTTCCTGGCGGGCTGTGTTGCTCTGGCAATGAGCCATGCAGCAATGGCAAAAGACATCAAAGTGGCCATCGTGGGTGCGATGTCCGGCCCGGTGGCCCAGTATGGCGACATGCAGTGGACAGGTGCGCAGCAGGCCATTGCCGATATCAACGCTAAAGGCGGTGTTAACGGCGACAAACTGGTCGCAGTGAAGTATGACGACGTTTGCGATCCTAAGCAGGCGGTTGCAGTCGCCAACAAAGTGATTAACGACGGTATCCGTTACGTCATCGGCCACCTGTGCTCTTCTTCTACCCAGCCTGCTTCTGATATCTATGAAGATGAAGGCGTGCTGATGATTACCCCGGCAGCAACCGCACCAGACCTGACCAGCCGTGGCTATAAGCTGATTATGCGTACGACCGGTCTTGACTCTGACCAGGGTCCGACCGCCGCAAAATACATCCTGAGCGAGATTAAACCGCAGCGTATTGCCGTGGTTCACGATAAGCAGCAGTACGGTGAAGGCCTGGCGCGTTCCGTACAGGACAGCCTGAAAAAAGCGGGCGGCAACGTGGTGCTGTTTGAAGGTGTGACCGCAGGCGACAAAGATTTCTCTACGCTGGTGGCGCGTTTGAAGAAAGACAACGTCGACTTCGTCTATTTCGGCGGTTATCACCCGGAAATGGGTCAGATCCTGCGCCAGGCACGTGCGGCCGGTTTGAAAACCCAGTTTATGGGCCCGGAAGGTGTGGGTAACGCTTCCCTCTCTAACATTGCGGGTGCGGCTTCCGAAGGGATGCTGGTGACGCTGCCAAAACGTTATGACCAGGTGCCTGCCAACAAACCTATCGTTGATGCGCTGAAAGCGAAAAAAGAAGACTCTACAGGTCCATTCGTCTGGACAACCTACGCTGCCTTGCAGTCACTGGCCGCCGGTATGGAGCGCAGCAAGAGCGCAGAGCCGGAAGCTATCGTGAAAAACCTGAAAGAAGGCGCAGCAGTGCCAACGGTGATGGGTGACCTCAACTGGGATGAGAAGGGCGATCTGAAAGGCTTCGAGTTTGGTGTATTCAAGTGGCATGCGGACGGCTCCTCCACTGCCGTGAAATAAACCAGGCTGCGGGTCAGGCGTGCCTGGCCCCTACGGAATAATGCAGATCCGTGGGGTAACCCGGTGAATCCCCGGAATAACGGAGATCCTTGGGGTAGCTCAGCGCATCCCCGTAGGGGCCGGGCATGCCCGGCCCTTTGTCGTTTTCATCCACCTGCACCCGCTGTGCAGGTGGATTCGTAAGGTATTAAGGTATGTCCGAGCAGTTTCTCTATTTCTTGCAGCAAATGTTCAACGGTGTGACGTTGGGCAGCACCTATGCGCTGATCGCCATTGGTTACACCATGGTGTACGGCATCATCGGCATGATTAACTTTGCCCACGGCGAAGTGTATATGATCGGTAGCTACGTCTCGTTCATCGTCATCGCCGCATTGATGATGATGGGGATTGATGCCAGCTGGTTGCTGATTGGCAGCGGCTTCGTTGTCGCCGTGGTGATCGCCTCCTGTTATGGCTGGAGTATTGAGCGCGTGGCGTATAAGCCTGTGCGATCGTCCAAGCGCCTGATTGCCCTGATCTCCGCCATCGGGATGTCAATCTTCTTACAAAACTACGTCAGCCTGACCCAGGGCTCGCGCGATCTCGCGCTGCCAAGTCTGGTGACCGGGCAGTGGACGATTGGCGAAAGCAATGGCTTTGCCGCGACCATTTCCACTATGCAGATCGTGATCTGGAGCGTGACGTTCCTCGCCATGCTGGCGCTGACGATATTTATCCGCTACTCACGTATGGGCCGTGCCTGTCGTGCCTGTGCTGAAGATCTGAAAATGGCCAGCCTGCTGGGCATTAACACCGACCGGGTGATCTCACTGACCTTCGTGATTGGTGCGGCAATGGCAGCGGTGGCTGGCGTGCTGTTGGGCCAGTTCTACGGCGTAATCAGCCCTTATATCGGCTTTATGGCCGGGATGAAAGCCTTCACAGCTGCCGTGCTGGGTGGCATCGGGAGCATTCCCGGTGCAATGATCGGTGGCCTGATTCTGGGGATTGCAGAAGCCCTGACCTCCGCCTACCTCAGCACGGAATATAAAGATGTGGTGTCGTTCGCGCTGCTGATTGTGGTGCTGCTGGTGATGCCTACCGGTATTCTGGGTCGTCCGGAGGTTGAGAAAGTATGAAAAAGCTCAACCTGCTTAACGCCCTTGTCTCATCGCTGATGCTGTTGGTGTTGGCGGCATTCTTTATGGGCATGCGGCTGGATCTTGATGGCACCAAACTGGTGGTTAATAACGCGGGCAACGTGCGCTGGAACTGGATTGCGCTGGGTTGTGGTGTGGTGTTTCTGTTCCAGCTGCTGCGCCCGCTGGTGCAGAGCAGCCTGAAAAAAGTCTCCGGCCCGTCGCTGGTCCTGCCGGGGATTGATGGTTCAACCCCGAAGCAAAAACTGTTCCTGCTGGCTTTAATTGTTGCCGCCGCCGTGTGGCCGTTCCTGGTGTCACGCGGCACGGTGGATATCGCCACACTGACGCTGATTTACGTCATGTTGGGCCTTGGCCTGAACGTGGTGGTGGGGCTGTCGGGGTTGCTGGTGCTGGGTTATGGCGGTTTTTATGCCATCGGTGCCTACACCTTTGCGCTGCTCAACCACTACTATGGCCTGGGGTTCTGGGAAAGCCTGCCGCTGGCAGGTCTGGTCGCTGCGGCGTTTGGTCTGCTGCTGGGCTTCCCGGTACTGCGTCTGCGCGGTGACTATCTGGCGATTGTTACCCTCGGTTTCGGTGAAATCGTGCGTATTCTGCTGCTGAACAATACAGAGATTACCGGTGGCCCGAACGGCATCAGCCAGATCCCGAAACCTTCTCTTTTTGGGCTGGAGTTTAACCGCAGCGCACGTGACGGCGGTTGGGATACGTTCCATAACTTCTTCGGCCTGAAGTATGACCCGAGCGACCGTATTATCTTCCTGTATATGGTGGCGCTGCTGCTGGTGGTGATCACGCTGTTTGTGATCAACCGTCTGCTGCGTATGCCACTGGGGCGCGCGTGGGAAGCCCTGCGTGAAGATGAGATTGCCTGCCGCTCGCTGGGCCTCAGCCCAACGCGCATCAAGCTGACCGCCTTCACCATCAGTGCGGCCTTTGCCGGTTTCGCTGGCTGCCTGTTTGCCGCCCGTCAGGGCTTTGTCAGCCCGGAATCCTTCACCTTTGCCGAGTCGGCGTTTGTGCTGGCGATCGTGGTACTGGGCGGCATGGGATCGCAGTTTGCCGTGATTCTTGCCGCGATCCTGCTGGTGGTGTCACGTGAACTGATGCGCGATCTTAACGAGTACAGCATGCTGGTGCTCGGTGGCTTAATGGTATTGATGATGATCTGGCGTCCACAGGGACTGTTGCCGATGAAGCGCCCGCATCTGAAGTTGAAAACGGCAGAAAAAGGAGACCAGGCATGACTCAGCCTCTGTTAGCCGTTAATGGCCTGATGATGCGTTTTGGTGGTTTGCTGGCCGTCAATAATGTGGAACTGGAGCTGCGCCCGCAGGAAATCGTCTCGCTTATCGGCCCGAATGGCGCTGGTAAAACCACGGTGTTTAACTGCCTGACGGGGTTCTATCGCCCGACGGGTGGCTCCATCACGCTGGGGGACAAGCAGCTTGCGGGTCTGCCCGGGCAGAAAATCGCACGCATGGGGATTGTCCGTACCTTCCAGCATGTGCGCCTGTTCCGCGAGATGACGGTGATTGAAAACCTGCTGGTTGCCCAGCATCAGCACCTGAAAAGCGGCGTGTTCTCGGGTCTGTTGAAAACGCCAGCCTTCCGCAAAGCGGAAAGCGAAGCGCTTGATCGCGCAGCCACCTGGCTGGACCGTGTCGGGTTGCTGGCGCTGGCTAACCGCCAGGCGGGTAACCTCGCTTACGGGCAGCAACGCCGTCTTGAGATCGCCCGCTGCATGGTGACGCGTCCGGAAATCCTGATGCTGGATGAACCGGCAGCCGGCCTGAACCCGAAAGAAACTCACGAACTGGATGAGCTGATTGCGGAACTGCGCAACCAGCACAACGTTTCGGTACTGTTGATTGAACATGATATGAAACTGGTAATGGGTATTTCTGATCGTATTTACGTGGTCAACCAGGGAACGCCGCTGGCTAACGGTACGCCGGATGAGATCCGTAATAACCCGGACGTGATCCGTGCTTATCTGGGAGAAGCATAATATGAGTCAGGCTATGCTTTCCCTGAATAATATCAGTGCGCATTACGGCAAAATCCAGGCGTTGCACAATGTCAGTCTGCATATTAATCAGGGCGAAATTGTCACCCTGATTGGTGCGAACGGTGCGGGTAAAACCACCATTCTCGGGACGCTGTGCGGGGAACCGCGTGCCACCGAGGGGTCAATTACCTTCGACGGTAAAGACATTACCGACTGGCAGACGGCGCGTATTATGCGTGAGGCGATTGCCATTGTGCCGGAAGGGCGTCGCGTCTTCTCGCGTATGACGGTGGATGAGAATCTGGCAATGGGCGGTTTCTTTGCCGAGCGTCAGCAGTATCAGCAGCGCATCAAACGTGTGTATGAGCTGTTCCCCCGTCTTTATGAGCGCCGTGTACAGCGTGCCGGCACCATGTCTGGCGGTGAACAGCAGATGCTGGCCATTGGCCGTGCGCTGATGAGCCAGCCGCGTCTGTTGCTGCTGGACGAGCCATCGCTGGGCCTGGCCCCGATCATTATCCAGCAGATTTTCGACACCATCGAACAGCTGCGTCAGGAAGGCATGACGATTTTCCTCGTTGAACAGAATGCCAACCAGGCGCTGAAGCTGGCCGACCGGGGCTACGTGCTCGAAAACGGTCATGTGGTGCTGGAAGATACCGGGGCTGCGTTGTTGGCCAATGAAGCGGTACGTAGTGCGTATTTAGGCGGTTAATGTCCGGGGCGGGCATGCCAGTAAAACAGGGCGGGCATGCCCGACCCCTACGTTATCCGTTGGGGCGAGGCATGCCTCGCCCGATATCAATAATGCATCCCCGACCGTCACCTCGCTGTCACCTCACTGTCATAACTTCGTTATTTTTCTGTCATTTTCGCATGTCATGTTACCTCCCGACTCAAAGAATGCGCGATAACGCGCCTTACAACACCGGGTACAGGAAACCGACATGTCATCAATCGCCTTTCGTCATACCGCACTTAGCGTGGTACTGGGACTGACTCTTAGCGCCAATGCGCTGGCCGCCACTGAGATCCCATTCTGGCACTCAATGGAAGGTGCGCTGGGTGAAGAAGTTAACTCGCTGGCCACCCGCTTTAACGCAGAAAACCCTGACTATAAAATCGTGCCAACCTACAAAGGTAACTACGAGCAGAGCATGTCAGCGGGTATTGCTGCCATTCGTTCTGGCAAAGCCCCAGCGATTTTGCAGGTGTACGAAGTCGGTACGGCCACGATGATGGCATCGAAAGCGATTGTTCCGGTCAATGAAGTGTTTAAAAACGCGGGCATTGCGATGGATCCGAAGCAGTTTGTGCCCGCCGTGGCGGGCTATTACAGCGATTCCAAAGGCCAGCTGATCTCCCAGCCTTTTAACAGCTCTACCCCGGTGCTGTACTACAACAAAGACGCCTTTAAAAAAGCCGGCCTTGACCCAGAGCAGCCGCCAAAAACCTGGCAGGATCTGGCGAAATATACGGAAGCACTGCGTAAAGCGGGCATGACCTGTGGTTACGCCAGCGGCTGGCAGGGCTGGATCCAGATTGAGAACTTCAGCGCCTGGCATGGTCTGCCCGTTGCCACCAAAAACAACGGTTTTGACGGCACTGACGCGGTACTGGAATTCAACAAACCGACGCAGGTTCGCCACATTGCCCTGTTGGAAGAGATGAATAAGAAGGGTGATTTCACCTACTTCGGCCGTAAAGATGAATCCACCGCCAAGTTCTATAACGGCGACTGTGCCATCACCACCGCCTCTTCCGGCTCGCTGGCGGATATCCGTAGCCACGCCAAGTTCAACTACGGCGTAGGCATGATGCCGTACGATGCAACCGTGCCGAACGCGCCACAGAACGCCATCATCGGTGGGGCCAGCCTGTGGGTCATGAAAAACAAAGATGCAGAAACCTACAAAGGCGTCGCCAAGTTCATGCAGTTCCTGGCGAAACCAGAAATTGCTGCTGAATGGCACCAGAAAACCGGTTACCTGCCGATCACCACGGCCGCGTATGAGCTGACCAAACAGCAGGGTTTCTATGACAAGAATCCGGGTGCAGACATTGCGACGCGTCAGATGCTGAACAAAGATCCACTGCCGTTCACCAAAGGGATGCGTCTGGGCAATATGCCGCAGATCCGTACCGTGGTGGATGAGGAGCTGGAAAGCGTCTGGACGGGCAAGAAAACCCCGCAGGCGGCACTGGATAGCGCCGTTGAACGTGGTAATCAACTGCTGCGTCGTTTCGAACAACAGACCAAATAACGTAGACGCATGTAGGGGTGGATCCCCGATCCTCCCATCAGGGCCGACCAGAACAGCGGTCGGCCCCTGTGACGTTTTTCGCACGAGATAAACCTTTATGTCCCAACCTCGTCCCGTATTTCGCGCCAAAGCACTGCCCTACCTGCTGGTGCTGCCACAGCTGTTAATCACGATCATTTTCTTCCTCTGGCCCGCGGGCGAAGCCCTGTGGTACTCGGTCCAAAACGTCGATCCTTTCGGCATCTCCAGCACGTTTGTCGGACTGGAAAACTTTATTCGCCTGTTTAGCGACAGCTACTACCTTGATTCCTTCTGGACCACGCTGGTGTTCAGCGGTCTGGTCACCGTAATTGGTCTGGTGGTGTCACTGTTATTTGCTGCGCTGGTCGACTACGTGCTGCGCCTTAAACGCTTTTATCAGACGCTGATGCTGCTGCCTTATGCGGTGGCCCCTGCGGTGGCGGCGGTGCTGTGGATGTTTCTGTTCAGCCCGGGCCTCGGTCTGATTACCCATTTCTTAGGGCTGCTGGGTTACAGCTGGAACCATGCGCAAAATAGCGGCCAGGCGATGTTCCTGGTCGTTTTGGCCTCGATCTGGCAGCAAATGAGCTACAACTTCCTGTTCTTCTTTGCCGCGTTGCAGTCTATTCCTAAATCCCTGGTAGAGGCGGCCGCGATTGACGGCGCAGGCCCGGTGCGGCGTTTCTTCAGCCTGTCGTTGCCGCTGATCGCCCCGGTGGGTTTCTTCCTGGTGGTCGTCAATCTGGTGTACGCCTTCTTTGATACCTTCCCGGTGATTGATGCCGCCACGGGCGGTGGCCCGGTACAGGCGACGACGACGCTGATTTATAAAATTTACCGTGAAGGCTTTGCCGGTCTGGATCTCTCCTCGTCCTCTGCGCAGTCCGTGGTGCTGATGGTGCTGGTGATTATTCTGACGGTGATTCAGTTCCGCTATGTCGAGAAGAAGGTGCGCTACCAATGATCGAAAACCGACGCGGGCTGGATATTTTCAGCCATACCCTGCTGGGCCTCGGTATCCTCACCGTGCTGTTCCCGCTGTATGTGGCGTTTATTGCCGCCACTCTCAGTACGGAACAGGTGTTTCAGGTGCCGATGCCGCTCATCCCCGGTACGCACCTGTGGGATAACATTTCCAGTATCTGGACCCACGGCGTGGGGCAAAACAGCGCGCCCTTCAGCACCATGCTGTTTAACAGCCTGATCATGGCGTTGGCGATCACCACCGGAAAAATTACCGTCTCTATGCTGTCGGCTTTTGCGCTGGTGTGGTTCCGCTTCCCGCTGCGTAACCTGTTTTTCTGGATGATTTTTATCACCCTGATGCTGCCGGTTGAGGTGCGTATTTTCCCGACGGTGGATGTGATCGCCGACCTCAATATGCTCGATAGCTACAGCGGGTTAACTCTGCCGCTGATGGCGTCGGCCACCGCCACGTTCCTGTTCCGTCAGTTCTTTATGACGCTGCCTGATGAACTGATGGAGGCTGCACGTATTGATGGTGCCAGCCCGATGCGCTTCTTCTGGGACATCGTACTGCCGCTGTCGAAAACCAATCTGGCAGCGCTGTTTGTCATCACCTTTATCTACGGCTGGAACCAGTACATGTGGCCGTTGCTGATTGTCAGCGACAGCAAACTGGGGACGGCAGTCGCGGGTATCCGCAGCATGATTGCCACCGGTGATGCGGCAACCCAATGGAACCTGGTGATGGCGGCGATGATCCTCACGCTGATCCCACCGGTAGTGATTGTTTTAGTGATGCAGCGCGCCTTTGTTCGCGGTCTGGTTGAGAGTGAGAAATAACGATGGCAGGTGTAAGACTTCAGGCAGTAACGAAATCCTACGATGGGATAAACCCGATTATTCAGCCGCTGGATGTCTCAATCCGCGACGGTGAGTTTATGGTGATGGTCGGGCCAAGCGGCTGTGGAAAATCGACGCTTCTGCGCATGGTGGCCGGGCTGGAACGGGTGACCAGCGGAGATATCTATATTGATACCCGCCGTGTGACCGAAGAGGAGCCAAAAGATCGCGGTATCGCGATGGTATTCCAAAACTATGCACTCTACCCGCATATGAGCGTGGAAGAGAATATGGCCTGGGGCCTGAAAATTCGCGGTATGGGCAAAGAACAGATCCGCCAGCGCGTGCTGGAGGCGGCACGCAGCCTGGAGCTGGAGGCACTGCTGAAACGCCGCCCGCGTGAGCTGTCCGGTGGGCAGCGCCAGCGTGTGGCGATGGGGCGCGCCATTGTGCGGGAACCAGCGGTATTTCTGTTTGATGAACCGTTGTCTAACCTGGATGCCCGGCTGCGTGTGCAGATGCGTCTGGAGCTGCAGCAGCTGCATCGTCGTCTGAACACCACCAGTCTGTACGTGACCCATGACCAGGTAGAAGCGATGACGCTGGCGCAGCGGGTGATGGTGATGAATAAAGGCGTGCTGGAACAGCTCGGTACGCCGGTGGAAATTTATGAGCGTCCGGCCACGCGTTTTGTCGCCAGCTTTATTGGTTCCCCGGCGATGAACCTGTTGGAAGGGCAGGTGAATGCTGACGGTTCACGTTTTAATCTCAGCGACAGTATGGCGCTTCCCCTGAGCGTACCGATGGCAAAATGGGCCGATCGCGCATTGACGATGGGCGTTCGTCCGGAGCATATTGAACTCTCCTCCCGGCAGGACGGCGGCATTCCACTGGTGGTGGATACGCTGGAAATGCTGGGAGCGGATAACCTGGCACACGGTCGCTGGGGCAATAATAAACTGGTGGTGCGCCTGCCGCATTCGGTGCGACCGGAGATGGGCAGTACGCTGTGGCTGCATCTGCCGCCGCAGTCATTGCACTTCTTTGACCCTAATGGACAACGGATCGACTAATGAATAAGACCTGGCCATACCCGCCCATTGTTGCCCATCGCGGCGGCGGGAAACTGGCGCCGGAAAATACCCTGGCCGCTATCGATATCGGTGCGCAACTGGGACACCGGATGATTGAGTTTGATGCCAAACTGTCGCAGGACGGTGAAATTTTCCTGCTGCATGATGACACCCTTGACCGCACCAGCAACGGCTGGGGTGTGGCAGGGCAGTTGCCGTGGGACAAGCTGGTCCAGTTGGATGCCGGTAGCTGGTTTGGTAGTGCATTCACCGATGAGCGCCTGCCGCTGCTGGCTGATGTCGCGGCACGCTGCCGCCAGCATCGTCTGATGGCGAATATCGAAATTAAACCTACCACTGGTCTGGATGCAGAAACCGGGCGGGTTCTGGCGCTGGCGGCAAGGGTGATGTGGCAAGGGCAGGTGATGCCGCTGCTGTCATCGTTCTCGTATCAGGCGCTGGAAGCGGCACAACAGGCGGCGCCGGAGTTGCCACGCGGGCTGCTGCTGGATGAGTGGGATGACAACTGGCAGACACTGACCACCACGTTGGACTGCGTGTCGATTCACCTGAATCATAAGCTGCTGGATAAGGCGCGCGTTGCACTGCTGAAACAGGCCGGGCTGCGTATTCTGGTGTATACGGTCAATAACCCGGATCGGGCGCGTGAGCTGTTGCAGTGGGGCGTGGATGCGATCTGCACCGACCGCATTGATGTGATTGGACCGGATTTCCGCTGAATAGCGGGTCGGGCATGCCCGACCCCTACGAATCGTGTGACTGATGGGGCATCGCGCTGTACGGTTTTATGTTGGTGCGAGGCATATCTGACCCCTACGAATCGTGTGATTGATTGGGCATCGCGCTGTACGGTTTTATGTAGGTGCGAGGCATGCCCGCCCCCTACAAATCGTGTGACCGATGGGGCATCGCGCTGTACGGTTTTATGTTGGTGCGAGGCATATCTGACCCCTACGAATCGTGTGACTGATGGGGCATCGCGCTGTACGGTTTTATGTTGGTGCGAGGCATATCTGACCCCCCTACGAATCGTGTGAACTGATGGGATTTATGTAGGGGCGAGGCATGCCTCGCCCTGAGCGTCAATTCTGTGGCAGCTGTTTCACCTGACCCTCTTTGGTGCGCTGGGCCGCACTGTCACGCTGCTCCTGCATTTTCCGCTGCAAATCCTGCTGCTGACGCTGTTGATCCTGCTGGAGTTTCAGCTTCTGCTGCGACTGCTGGTTCTGCATATTTTGCTGCAAACGCTGCGTGCTGGGATTGTAGCCCGGCTGTTGTGGGTTGCTGTTATTGCTGTTGTTGCTCAGCATGTTCGCCATACCGGTTAACGGCAAAATGGCGGCAAAGATAACTAACCATTTCATTTTCATTTTTATTCCTCCGTGTTACTGCCTTAAGTCTACTTCAGCAACAAGCCCTGCACGCCAGGAGTGTTCCTGATTTGCGTTAAAATTCGCCTTTCATCCATTTTTGTGCATATTTATCAAAGGCAAACATAACGTAAATATAATTAAAGGATGTAACAATGATGACACAAGCTACTCTGAAGCGCCTGTCGTGGTCGCTGTTAGCCGGGTTACTGGTGTGGCAGGGGGCAGGTGCTGCTCCCACTGCGCCGCCTGTTTCTTACGGGGTTGGGGCGGACACCTTCCATCCGGTGAAAGCGCAGCACGGTATGGTCGCTTCGGTGGATGCAACGGCGACAGAGGTTGGGGTGAAAATCCTCGAACAGGGCGGAAATGCGGTGGATGCGGCTATCGCCGTGGGTTATGCGCTGGCGGTGACGCATCCACAGGCAGGGAATCTCGGCGGCGGGGGTTTTATGCTGTTGCGCACCGCGTCCGGTAATACCACCTCGATTGATTTTCGCGAGATGGCTCCGGTACACGCCAGCCGCGATATGTTCCTGGATGCGGCGGGCAACGCCGACAGCAAAAAATCACTGACTTCCCATCTTGCCTCCGGCGTGCCGGGAACGGTGGCAGGATTTTCACTGGCCAGTCAGAAATATGGCACGCTGCCGCTGAGTACCTTAATCAAACCGGCACTTGAGCTGGCACGTAAAGGTATCGTGGTGAACGACTCGCTGGCGGATGACCTGAACGTTTACGGTAAAGAGGTGCTGGTAGGGCATGCGAACAGTAAAGCCATCTTCTTTAAAGCCGACGGTACGCCTTATCTCAAAGGCGAAAAGCTGGTGCAACGCAATCTGGCACGCAGCCTCGAACTGATTGCACAGCAGGGACCGGATGCCTTCTATAAAGGCAAAATTGCCGATGAGATCGCAGGCGAGATGCAGCAGCACGGTGGGCTTATCAGCAAAACGGACCTGGCGAACTACCGTGCGATCGAGCGCAAGCCGATCAGCGGCACCTACCGTGGCTATGAAGTTTTCTCGATGCCGCCACCCTCATCAGGCGGCATTCATATTGTGCAGATCCTCAATATTTTGGAAAACTTTGACCTGGCGAAGATGGGATTTGGCAGCGCAGATGCCATTCAGGTGATGGCGGAAGCAGAAAAATATGCCTATGCCGATCGCTCGGAATATCTGGGCGATCCGGATTTCGTCAAGGTGCCGTGGCAGGCGCTGACCAGCAAAGCGTATGCTAAATCGCTGGCGCAGCAGATTGATGTCGCCAAAGCGCGCCCTTCCGCGGAGATTAAACCCGGTAAGCTGGCCCCGTATGAAAGCAATCAGACCACGCACTTCTCGGTGGTGGATAAAGACGGCAATGCGGTAGCTGTTACCTACACGTTGAACACCAATTTCGGCAGCGGAATTGTCGCCGGTAACAGCGGCATTCTGCTGAATAATGAGATGGACGACTTCTCCGCGAAACCGGGAACGCCAAACGTTTACGGGCTGGTGGGCGGTGAAGCCAATGCGGTACAGCCTTACAAGCGCCCGCTCTCTTCCATGTCGCCGACCATTATCGCTAAAGACGGGAAAACCTGGCTGGTAACGGGCAGTCCGGGCGGGAGCCGCATCATCACTACTGTGCTGCAAATGGTCGTGAACAGCATTGATTTCGGAATGAACGTCGCCGAAGCCACCAACGCGCCGCGCTTCCATCATCAATGGTTACCGGATCAGCTACGTGTAGAGAAAGGCTTCAGCCCGGATACACTGAAACTGTTGAGCCAGAAGGGGCAGAATGTGAAGGTGATGTCTGCCATGGGCAGCACGCAGAGCATTATGCTGGGGCCGGACGGGATGCGTTACGGTGCGTCAGATCCGCGCACCATTGATGATTTAACCGCGGGGTATTGATGTGATGCGGGCCGACCAGGAAACAACAGGTCGGCCCGCGGAAAATCACGCCTGACGTTTCTGCACGTGCTCGCTTAACTGCTGATCAAAGTGCACTTCCGACCATCCCTCCTGTAATGCCTGCAACAGCAGCGCCTGCTGCGTCTGTGGC
Organism: Erwinia rhapontici; assembly: GCF_020683125.1. Classification (NCBI taxonomy): domain Bacteria; kingdom Pseudomonadati; phylum Pseudomonadota; class Gammaproteobacteria; order Enterobacterales; family Erwiniaceae; genus Erwinia; species Erwinia rhapontici. The sequence goes on from NZ_CP085627.1 coordinate 371,509, forward strand.
ACCAGTCCGCCCAGCGGTGGATCGGTATCCAGATTGGTCGGGAACGAATAGCCCTCTGCCGCTGCGGCAATCACCGCATGACGCTGTTCTGTCTCCAGCTGGCGCTGACGCAGAGTGGGATAGAGGCTCAGCAGTACTTTGACGTGGTTGACCTTCTCCATGGTTTTGCCAAAGCTGGAAGAGACCTGAAGCAGGTTGGCCGTGCGGATATGATCTGCCGTGGTGTTATTACCTGCCGCATGGAACAGCGCCGGGTTGAAGAACAGCCCGTCGCCTTTTTGCAGCGGTAGCTGAATCGCATGCTGCTGGAAGTATTCAATAAATTTGGGCTGGCGCCAGGCCAGATACCCGCCCTCATACTGATGGGAAAAGGGCAGCAACTGGGTTGGGCCAGATTCCAGCGGCATATCCGTATGCGCTACCGCGCCTTGCAGGGTGAGATACTGCGACAGGATCTGTAAAGGCAGCGGGAAGCGGGCCACAACCTCATTACTCTGGAAACCCAGATGATAATCGCGGTGTGGCTGCTGTGCTTTACCGCCCGGCCGTACCTGATTCACCTGTGCGGTGATCTCATAGCCCGGCCCGACCCAGCTTTCGCAGATCAGCGCCAGCAGGGGATTTCCGTAGTAATCGATAAAGGCATCGGCATCGCGTTCTGCCACTTTTTGCAGGGCATTCCAGATGCGTCCATTGCTGCCCGCCCTGGCAAAATGATCGCCGCCGCCGCCGGAGGCCGCCTCATCACGCAGGATCTCCTCAAACAACTGACTGCTGTGGTCGACGGCCGCCAGATCGCGGTACAGCCCTTTAACAACAAATACGCCAGGCCCGGATGAGAGCGCCCGATGCAGTTCACTGAGCACCGACTGGCGATCGTCACGGGCGGCATTGATCAGCGACTCAGCCTGATAAATCAAAACATTCCGTTGTGCGCCGTGCGCCAGCGGGTAATCCTGTTGATGCAGGGTCTGCTGTGATACGGTGGCGAAATCATCCAGCGAAAGCTGTGCTTCATTGAGATAGATTGCGTTCATAACCGGTCGCTCCTTACAGGGCCAGTATCTGCTGAGGCTGTGGTGCACCATCATCACCGCAGCCCACCACGTTCTGATCAAAATCGATGACGGCACCGGTCATCATCCCGGACTCTTCAGAGAGTAAAAATGCCACGCCACGGGCCACTTCCCGGGGCTTCAACAGTCGGCCAAAGGGCTGCTCGCGTTCGGCTTTTTCCAGCCAGTCGTCGCTCGCCTGGTGATACTGCTTCTGGATGTCATCTTCGTGTGGTGTATCCATCCAGCCAATATTCAGGCCGTTAACGCGAATGCGGTTGCGCATGGCGCTGAAAGCAACGTTTTTCGTCAGCGTAACCAGTGCGCCTTTTGAGGCGGCATAGGTGGTGAGGAAGCTCTGGCCGCCGTGAGAGGTCATGGTGATAATATTGACGATGCTGCCTTCCACCTTATTGGCAATCATCAGTTTGATCGCCGCCTGCATCAGAAAGAATGGCGCACGGACGTTGACGGCAAAGATGGCGTCAAAAAGTTCGGGGGTCGTATTGAGGATGGTGCCACGATCGGACATTCCGGCACAGTTCACCAGACCATGCAGCGTACCGAAGCGCGTTGCCGCTTCGGCAATCACCTGTTCGCAGGCTTGTGGGTCACTGATATCGGCGGCGACAAACCAGGCTTCACAACCGAGTGCCCGTAACGCCTCTTCTTGAGCCGCCCCGGCCTTGCGGTTTCGGCCACAAAGGATCAGCCCGCGCGCGCCGCGTTCTGCCAGTAATCTTGCAACGGCAGCGCCCAGTCCCTGAGTGCTGCCCGTGACCACATAGACGTTACCGTGAAACTGCTGATTAATATTTAAGCTCATGATTAAACTGCCTTTATTGTTGATTTATGTAGGGTTGGTCGTCAGAGAAAATGGCTCCAGACCACCTTATCACTTACATTTCATTAACAATACGCACGAATCACCTCAAAAAAACCTCAAAAAAAGGTGTCAAATGTGAATGTGACAGGGGGATGAGTGAGTTGGGTTCAATCCAGTGTTTTTTGCTTTTTCTCGACAATTAGCACGCTTAAATCTCGTTTTGTCCTCTTTTTAACGTAGATTGAAGAAACGTAAACGTCACAGGGCCCCCAATACTGGAACATGGGGCATCCACTACAAGGAAGGTTATGAAGTACTCTGCACTGACCATCATTTTTTCCGCTGCGCTGCTGTCGGGATCATTATCGGCTCTGGCCGACCGCATTCCTGTCTCCGCCCCACAGGCCGTGTTAACGAGCCCCGTGCGGCCCGATGTTCTGATTGTGCCGGTGGCCATCAGCGGCAAGCAGTACCATTTCCTGCTGGATACGGGCATCAGTACGCTGGTGATTGATAATGCGCTGGCGAGTGAGCTGACGCATCGGCTCCCCGTTGACCAGGTGTCGGCGTTGCAACGGGCTATCCTGGCGGCAGGTCTTCAGACGCCGGGTGGGCCGCTGCCTGCAGATGCACTCCTGCTTTGGCAGCCGATGGCATTGGCTATTGGCGATCGCGTGTTGCCCGCCAGTGCCCCGTGGCTGGGGATGGATCTCAGTGCCTTTACTCAGGTGACCGGTGTGAAAATTGACGGGATTTTAGGCCAGGATATTTTTCGCCAGTTTGCGTGGCAGGTTGATAATCAACAGGGGCAGCTCAGCGTCTGGCAGCAAGCGCCCGGTACGCTGGATTACCCGGTGTGTGTTCCCTACCGCGATGCTTATGATTCCGGGCCTGAATTGTTGCTGGACTATCACAATCGCCCGGTCCATATGCGGGTTGATACCGGCGTTTATTACAGTTACATCGGTGATGAGCTGATTAAAGCAAGCCGCGAACGTCCTGAAAGCGCGGTGCTGACAGGCATCAATCAGCCCGTTCTGGGGCTAACTGGCCAGGCGGTAAGTGTTGGGTATTCACTGACAGGCTTAAGTTTTAATCAGATGCCGCTGGGTAAGCTGCTGGTACGTGAGAACAAACAGGGAGCATATGGTCTGGGGATGAACTTTCTGGCCCGCTTTGATAGCTATCTTTTCATGCCGAAAAAAATGCTGTTTTGTTATCGGGAGCAACACTTTACTCGCGACGAGCCTGAACCGCAGCGCATCCTTTCCGTTCGTTATTACGCACATCGGGTTGAGTTCTTTTCTCATTCCCCGACCGCACTGGCCCGCTTTGGTCTGCAAAATGGGGATGTGCTGGTGGAAGTTAACGGCAGTAAAGTCCTGCCTGAAGGCCTTCATCAACTCCGTATTGCCCTGGCGGACACTCCGGCAGGGCAATTAGTGCTCAAGATTGAGCGTCGCGGTAAAATGAAAACGATCAGGATTTGATGATGCAGGGGAGGGCTCATACTGGGCTCATCCCCGCAAGATAGTGCTCGCTTTGGCACCACGCCAGTTATGACCGGAAGCGCGCCATGTAGAGGGCATCAACCTGCTGGCCATTGCGTAATGCATAACGCCGGGCGCAGCCTTCAGTTTCAAAACCAAATTGTTCATACAACGCGATAGCGGCATGGTTGTCGGCAAAGACCGTGAGTTCGATACGCTCAACGTTCAGCCAGTTATCACAGAGATCGATGATCGTACGCATCATCGCTTTCGCCACACCCTGGCCGCGATAACGGACATCGACCCCGAGGCCAAACGTGGCGGTATGACGGCGGCGGGCGCGATTGTTGACCTCCAGCGTGACCTGGCCAGCCACTTCATCACCCCTGCAGGCCACCAGCATTTGCATGCCATCCGGCACAGAGGCGATGCGTTCCTGCCACTTTTTTAGGGAGGGATGGGGGAGCTGTAGTGTATCGGCATAGGTTTCCGGCTGGCTGTACAACTGATAAATGGCAGTGGCATCTTCCGCAAGCACATGTCGAACAATAATCTCACTCATTTTCCCTCTCCGTAGATTGTATAATCCTCTTTAAAATCAGGGTTTTTTATCGCCATATCAAGCAAAAAATAATCAGAAAATGGCTTTACAAGTGCGAATGATAATGATTATTATTGTCATGCGTTTTCAGGAAGGCCTCTGGCACAGACTGAGAAGGCACGACATTGCTCACATTGCTTCAGTATTTCTTAGCCAGCTCGGGTGCTGGCTTTTTTTTTGCCTGTCTTCCGCCGCACATCTGCAATTCTCCTGTTTCTTTCTGCGCATTTATATCGAATATTTTGAACAGAGAAGACAATTTTATCCGCTATCATCCACAGCGCTACAGGTCCAGACTGTGTCAAAACGTTGAGGAGAATTGAATATGATTTACTTACGCAAAGCACAAGATCGTGGTCATGCAAATCATGGCTGGCTGGACAGTTACCACACCTTCTCTTTTGCCGATTACTACGATGCCAATTTTATGGGCTTCTCGGCACTGCGAGTGATTAACGAAGATGTGATTGATGGTGGTCAGGGATTTGGTACGCATCCTCATAAAGATATGGAAATCCTGACTTACGTGCTGTCCGGTACGGTTGAACACAAAGACAGCATGGGTAACAAAGAGCAGATCCCGGCGGGTGAATTCCAGATTATGAGCGCCGGTACCGGGGTCCGTCACTCTGAGTACAACGCCAGCAAAGATGTACCGCTGCATCTGTACCAGATCTGGATCATCCCGGAAAAAACCGGTCTTGAGCCACGTTACGCGCAGCGCCGCTTCGACGATGTGCAGGGACGCCAGCTGGTGCTGTCACCGGATGCCCGTGAGGGTTCGCTGAAGGTGTTCCAGGATATGACGCTGTCCCGTTGGGCGCTGAAATCCGCTGAGCAGGGTAGCGTAGAGGTGGAAGAGGGTCGTCGTATCTGGATCCAGGTGGTGAAAGGGGCGGTTACCGTCAACGGTGAAGCGGCAACAACGTCTGACGCGTTTGCCATCTGGGATGAAAAATCCCTGGCGATTGTTGCCAGCAGCGATGCCGAAATCCTGTTGTTCGACCTGCCGCCGGTCTAAGTGTTCTCCCTGTCACATTTTGGGTGCGGTTTACCGCACCCTTCCTCTTTTTTATCCCTATCTTTGTTACACTCAGCTCAACTCGTTCCTATTCGTTGAAGCCAGATGAAGAAAAAAAGACCGGTACTACAGGATGTTGCCGATCGCGTAGGCATCACTAAAATGACCGTTAGCCGCTATCTGCGTCATCCCGATCAGGTTTCTGCCGCGTTGCAGGGCAAGATCGCTGCCGCGCTGGATGAGCTGGGTTATATCCCTAATCGCGCCCCCGATATGCTCTCTAATGCCACCAGTCGGGCGATTGGCGTATTACTTCCCTCATTGACTAACCAGGTCTTTGCCGATGTATTGCGCGGCATTGAAGCGGTGACCGATGCAGCGGGTTACCAGACGCTGCTGGGTCATTTTGGCTACAGCGCTGAAAAAGAAGAGCTACAGCTGCGCTCGCTGCTGGGCTGGAACATTGATGGCCTGATCCTCACCGAACGCACCCATACTGCTGCCAGCCTGCGCATGATTGAAACCGCCGGCATCCCGGTGATTGAGATGATGGACTGCATCTCGCCGTGCCTCGATATGGCGGTCGGGTTTGATAATGTCGAAGCGGCCCGCCAGATGACCCATGCCATTTTGCAAAAAGGCCATCGTCATACGGTGTATCTCGGCGCACGCCTGGATGAACGCACCCTGCAAAAAGAGCAGGGCTATCGCCTGGCGATGCAGGAAGCCGGGCTGGAGCCTCGCTGCGTGATGATGGAAGCGGCATCGTCGTTTTCCGCCGGGGCGATGCTGATGTGCGAAGCGCAGAAGCGCTATCCGCAGACTGACAGCCTGTTTTGTACCAATGACGACCTGGCGGTCGGTGCAATGTTTGAGTGCCAGCGTCAGGGGCTGCAAGTGCCGCAACAGATGGCGATTGCCGGTTTCCACGGCCACGATATTGCTCATGTGGTTAACCCGTCGCTGGCGACGGTGCAGACGCCGCGTGAGTGTATGGGGCATGAATCTGCAGCGCTGTTGCTGGCGCGTATTCGCGGTGAAAACGTGGATACGGCACCAGTGGATGTCGGCTTTACGATTCTGGCGGGCGGGAGTATTTAATACAGGTCGGGCCTGCCCGACCCCTACGCCTCCATCGACTTACCCCTTTGTGCCTCTCTCCGTCTGAATCTGTCATTTTTTTGAACCACCTCACATTTACCAGCTTTTTCCGCCGTGGCTGTTGCCATACTCACTGCACATCCAGACAATGTTACCGATAACAAATAACCGAACACATCTGCTACCTCTCTGCCGGAGCCAAAACAATGACCACTCATTCATCGCCTAATCACGTCTTCGTACTGATGGGTGTATCCGGAAGCGGCAAATCTGCCGTTGCCAATGCCGTTGCGCATCAACTGAAGGCGGCCTTCCTCGATGGTGATTTTCTGCACCCACGCGCCAACATTGAAAAAATGTCTGAAGGTCATCCACTGAATGATGACGATCGTCGTCCGTGGCTGGAGTCGATCAACGATGCGGCATTCGCTATGCAGCGCACCAACGATGTGTCGCTGATTGTCTGTTCGGCGCTGAAAAAAAGTTATCGCGATATTTTGCGCAAAGGTAACAGCAACCTCTCATTCGTCTATCTGAAGGGTGACTTCGATACCATTGAGTCGCGTCTGCGCGCACGCAAAGGGCACTTCTTCAAACCGCAGATGCTGGTGACACAATTTGCCACGCTGGAAGAGCCGGGCAGCGATGAAGATGATGTGCTGGTCGTCGATATTAATCAGTCACTTGATGACGTTGTTGCGGCAACACTCAAAACCATTGACGGTGCGACAGAAAAAAATAAGTAGGGTGTAATGAGTACTGCAACACTGGTGTTAACGGCGGCGGGCTCGGTTTTGCTGCTGCTGTTTTTAGTGATGAAGGCAAGGATGCACGCCTTTGTGGCGCTGATGTTAGTGTCTATTGGCGCAGGTCTGTTCTCCGGGATGCCGCTGGATAAAATTGCCACCACGATGGAAAAGGGCATGGGCGGTACACTCGGCTTCCTCGCCATAGTGGTTGCGCTGGGCGCGATGTTTGGCAAAATTCTGCATGAAACGGGCGCGGTCGATCAGATCGCCATCCGTATGTTGAAAACCTTTGGTGAAAGCCGTGCCCATTATGCGATGGGGATTGCCGGGCTGATTTGTGCCCTGCCGCTGTTCTTTGAGGTGGCCGTGGTGCTGTTAATCAGCATTGCCTTTGCGGTTGCGCGCCGTACCGGCGATAACCTGGTGAAGCTGGTTATCCCGCTGTTTGCCGGGGTGGCCGCGGCGGCGGCGTTTCTGCTGCCCGGGCCAGCGCCGATGCTGCTGGCTTCGCAGATGCATGCTGATTTCGGTTGGATGATTCTGCTGGGCCTGTGTGCCGCGATTCCGGGAATGCTGATTGCCGGACCGCTGTTTGGCCGTTTCATCAGCCAGCATGTGACTTTTGGTGTCCCCGCGGAAGGCGATCATCCAGAATTTGATGAGAGCAAACTGCCCTCGTTTGGCTTTAGTCTGTCATTGATCCTGTTTCCCCTGCTGCTGGTCGGGCTGAAAACCGTTGGTGCTCGCTTTACCCCCCCGGGCTCTACGCTGTACGAGTGGCTGGAGTTTATCGGCCATCCGTTTACCGCCATCCTGCTGGCTTGTCTGGTGGCGATTTATGGTCTGGCGTACCGTCAGGGCATGGATAAAGAGCGCGTGATGGAGATTTGCGGCGCGGCGTTACAGCCTGCGGGGATTATTCTGCTGGTGATTGGTGCCGGGGGCGTGTTCAAACAGGTGCTGGTGGATTCCGGAGTGGGTCCGGCGCTGGGTAACGCGCTAACCGGGGCCGGGTTACCGGTGGCGTTGGCCTGCTTCGTGCTGGCCGGTGCTGTGCGCATTATTCAGGGATCGGCAACGGTGGCCTGTTTAACGGCGGTGGGCCTGATTATGCCTGTGATTGAGCCGCTGCATTATTCCGGTGCACAGATGGCGGCGCTGTCGATCTGTATTGCCGGCGGTTCGATTATCTGTAGTCACGTCAACGATGCCGGTTTCTGGTTGTTTGGCCGTTTTACGGGGGCAACCGAAGGGCAGACGCTGAAGACCTGGACGCTGATGGAAACCATCCTCGGCACCGTTGGGGCAATTATCGGTATGATTGCGTTCGAATTGTTGTCGTAGTCAGCAAGGGCGAGGCGTGCCTCGCCCCTACGTATTAACACGATGTTGGCAGGATTGAAGCGTGCCTCGCTCCTGCGTATTAACACCTGTGTCGTAGGGTCGAGGCATGCCTCGACCTTAACGCCATGTAAGGATTACAGTTTCAGATAAACGCGTATCCCATCCAGAAACATCTGCGTTGCCAGCATAATCAGAATCAACCCCATCAGACGCTCCAGCGCATTGACCCCTTTATCTCCCAGCAGTCGTAAAAACAGCCCCGATAGCAGTAAAATCACCACCGTCAGCCCCCACGCAATCAGCAGTGCACCGACAAGATGGCCCATATTCTGTGGATACTGGTGTGACAGCAGCATCAGGGTTGCCAGCAGAGAGGGCCCTGCCACCAGGGGGATTGCCAGTGGCACCAGGAACGGCTCTTCACCTGCTGACAACCCGCTACTGCTGCTTTCCTGCGAAGGGAAAATCATCTTGATGGCGATCAGAAACAGAATAATACCGCCGGAGATCGATACCGTTTCGGTACGCAGATTCAGGAACGCGAGAATTTTTTCGCCCGCAAACAGAAACAGCAGCATGATCAGTAGCGCGATCAGCATTTCGCGAATGAGCACCATCCGTCGACGTTTCGGCTCCAGATGCTTCAAAACCGACATAAAAATCGGCAAATTGCCCAATGGATCCATTATCAGCAACAATAATATCGTGGCCGAGATCATTTCAGTCATCGTTGTTGTTCTCTTTATTAATCAATGTTTGCCTCTTATAAGCAGAGCTGCTAAAAAAAACCGTCTAATCGATTTAATTCACTTGCCACTTTTCCTGCAACTTGTAAGGTTTAGCAATCTAATATTTTAACTCTAACAGGTCAGGCGCCACTGTCGCAGCCAGTTTGCTTACCGCCAGCGTACAGCAACCGTAGCGTACTGAAGTACGTGAGGATTGCGAGCACTGCCGGGGGCGAAAATGGCAAGTAAAGTAGCCCGGGATAAAGGTAATGATGAAATCTGTAGGATTGGTAGGTTGGCGTGGGATGGTGGGCTCGGTACTCATGCAGCGCATGAGCGAAGAGCGCGATTTTGATGTGATTCGCCCGGTATTCTTCTCGACGTCTCAGCACGGCCAGGCGGCGCCAGCGTTCGGCGGCCAGTCTGCGGGCACGTTGCAGGATGCCTTTGATATTGAAGCGCTGAAAGCGCTGGATATTATCATCACCTGCCAGGGCGGCGACTACACCAGCGATATTTATCCTAAGCTGCGCGCAGCCGGCTGGAACGGCTACTGGATTGATGCGGCATCCACGCTGCGTATGAAAGATGACGCGATTATTATTCTCGACCCGGTCAACCACAAGGTGATCCACGACGGCCTGAACAACGGAATAAAAACCTTCGTTGGCGGTAACTGCACCGTGAGCCTGATGCTGATGTCACTGGGCGGTCTGTTTGAAAATAACCTGGTGGAGTGGGCATCCGTGGCGACCTACCAGGCGGCTTCCGGCGGCGGTGCGCGCCACATGCGTGAACTGCTGACCCAGATGGGCATGCTGCACAACCACGTGGCGAAAGAGTTGCAGGACCCGGTTTCTGCCATCCTCGACATTGAGCGTAAAGTCACCGAGTTGAGCCGCACTGGCGTGTTACCAACTGATAATTTCGGCGTACCGCTGGCAGGCAGCTTGATCCCGTGGATCGACAAACAGCTGGATAACGGTCAGACGCGCGAGGAATGGAAAGGCCAGGCGGAAACCAACAAAATCCTGCGTACCAGCAGCGTCATCCCGGTTGACGGTCTGTGCGTGCGCGTTGGTGCGCTGCGCTGCCACAGTCAGGCGTTTACTCTGAAGTTGAAAAAAGATGTGCCGTTGGCTGAAATCGAACAGATGCTGGCCGCACATAACGAGTGGGTGAAAGTGGTCCCTAACGACCGTGATATCTCCATGCGTGAATTGACGCCAGCCGCCGTTACCGGCACGTTGAACACCCCGGTAGGTCGCCTGCGTAAGCTGAACATGGGGCCGGATTATCTTTCCGCCTTTACCGTTGGCGACCAGCTGCTGTGGGGCGCGGCAGAACCGCTACGTCGTATGTTGCGTCTGCTGGTGGGTTAATTCGGGTCATTTCCCCTCTGCCGCTGGCAGGGGGGATGTCACCCTGTTTCGATTTGCATCATCATTTTTCACTGTTATTACGTGCACCTTCCTTTGTGTTAACTGGCGATTCTCCGCGCCAGAATTCAGTCACTTCCCCTTGCCCGGGGCTTGAACCCTGGCAGGTCGAAGAAGGGTCTGACGTTCCTGTCTCACGCCTTTAAAGCAATAAACTTTGATCTGAAAGAAATATTTTTACGCTTTCATCCATGGCTATTGTTTTCCCCTGGCTATGCTTAAAAAGCCACAGTTCCTAAAACATTATTTTTTTTCACTTCGTTATTTTATTGCACGCTGCGGCGGTTTTTACCCAGTGGAAGGTTACCTCTGCCGGTCAGTGTGTTTTGGGCTCAATGAAGAGCAGTGCATTGGCGATACCCGAATCGGGGATTCCGCCAGTCGACTGCCGATCATCACGGGAAGAAAGTCATGTCAGAGCTTATGGATCGTCGTGTGATTAACGCTTTAGTCTCTGGTCATTTTGCTGACCCCTTTTCTTTACTGGGCATGCACAAGACCGACAAGGGTCTTGAAGTGCGTGCTCTGTTACCGGACGCCAGCGAAGTCTGGGTGATTGAAACCAGTACGGGCAATAAATGTGTGCAGCTGGTGTGCCTCGATTCTCGCGGTTTTTTTCAGGGGGTGATCCCCAAACGTAAAACTCCGTTTCGCTATCAACTGGCCGTCACCTGGCACGGCCAGCAAAATTTAATCGACGATGCTTACCGCTTTGGTCCACTGCTGCCGGAAATGGACAGCTGGCTGCTGGCGGAAGGGACCCATCTGCGGCCTTATGAAACCCTGGGTGCGCATGGCGATGTGATTGACGGTGTGATTGGCACCCGCTTTGCCGTCTGGGCGCCGAATGCTCAGCGCATCTCTGTGGTCGGTGAATTTAACTTTTGGGATGGACGTCGGCATCCGATGCGCCTGCGGCGTGAAATTGGTATCTGGGAGTTGTTTATCCCGGGCGCCACGCAGGGGCAGCTTTATAAGTTCGAGATTATCGACCATCAGGGACAGCTGCGCCTGAAAGCCGACCCTTACGCGTTTGAGGCGCAGATGCGTCCGCAAACGGCCTCTATGATTTGCGGTATTCCAGAGAAAACCACTCTGTCACCGGAGCGCCAGCGTGCGAACGGTTTTGACGCACCGATCTCGATTTATGAAGTGCACCTCGGCTCCTGGCGCCGCCACACGGATAACCACTTCTGGTTGAGTTACAAAGAGCTGGCAGAACAACTGGTGCCTTATGCCAAAGAGATGGGCTTTACCCATCTGGAGCTATTGCCCATCAATGAGCATCCATTCGACGGGAGCTGGGGTTATCAGCCACTGGGAATGTATGCCCCAACGCGCCGTTTCGGCACTCGCGATGATTTCCGTGCCTTTATTACGGCGGCCCACAATGCCGGGCTGAACGTGCTGCTGGACTGGGTTCCCGGCCACTTTCCATCGGATGATTTTGGTCTGGTGAAGTTTGATGGCACGGAGCTGTATGAACATGGCGACCCGCGCGAAGGCTTTCACCAGGACTGGAACACGCTGATCTATAACTTTGGTCGCCGTGAGGTGAGTAATTATCTGGCGGGGAATGCACTCTACTGGATCGAGCGTTTCGGCATTGATGGCCTGCGGGTGGATGCGGTGGCATCCATGATTTACCGCGACTACAGCCGCGCCGAAGGCGAATGGGTGCCGAATCATGTTGGCGGGCGTGAGAATTTCGAGGCGATCTCTTTCCTGCGCTACACCAACCGAACGCTGGGCCATGCTGCCCCCGGTTCGATTACCGTGGCGGAGGAGTCAACGGACTTTGATGGCGTGTCACGACCGCCGGAAATGGGCGGCCTGGGCTTTTGGTTTAAATGGAACCTCGGCTGGATGCACGACACCCTCGACTACATGAAGCTCGATCCGATCTACCGCCGCCATCATCACAATCTGATGACGTTCGGTATGCTTTACAACTACACCGAAAACTTCGTGCTGCCGCTGTCCCACGATGAAGTGGTTCACGGCAAGAAGTCGATTCTGGACCGCATGCCGGGTGACACCTGGCAGAAGTTCGCCAACCTGCGTGCCTATTACGGCTGGATGTTTGGCTTCCCGGGTAAAAAGCTGTTGTTTATGGGTAATGAGTTCGCTCAGGGCAAAGAGTGGAACCACGATACCAGCCTGGACTGGCATCTGCTGGAAGGGGAAGACAACTGGCATAACGGCGTGCAGCGTCTGGTGCGCGACCTGAATCATACCTACCAGGCACAGACGCCGCTGCATCAACTCGATTTCGACCCGGCCGGGTTTGAATGGCTGGTGGTGGATGACTTTGATAACTCGGTGTTTGTCTTTGTGCGCCGCGATCGCGATGGCAATGAACTAATCGTCGCCAGTAACTTTACCCCGGTGCAGCGTGAAAGCTATCGCTTTGGCGTGTCGGGTGCCGGGTGCTGGCGCGAAGTGCTAAACACCGACTCCGGCCATTATCACGGCGGTAACAACGGCAACCTGGGAACGGTCAGCACCGATGACTGGGGCAGCCATAACCGCAGTCACTCTCTCAGTCTGACGCTGCCTGCGCTCTCGACGCTGTGGCTGGTACGGGAGGCAGAATGACATCACTCCGTGAGGGACTTCCAGCACCGCGCGGTGCCCACTATGACGGCAAAGGGGTGAACTTTACCCTGTTCTCGCAGCATGCTGAACGCGTGGAGCTTTGTCTGTTTGATGCCAGTGGCACGGAGACGCGTGTGGATCTTCCTTCACGGAGTGGCGACATCTGGCACGGCTACCTCCCCGGCGGTAAACCGGGCCAGCGTTATGGTTATCGCGTGCATGGTCCGTGGCAGCCGCAGCAGGGGCAACGTTTTAATCCGGCGAAGCTGTTGCTCGACCCCTGCGCACACGAAGTGCTGGGTGAAGTCACGGACGACCCTTGTTTCCAGTGTGGGGTGCAGCAGCCGGATCCCCTTGATAGCGGGCCGCTGGCACCGAAAAGTGTGGTGCTGGCCGATGATTTTGACTGGGACGAGGATGCGCCACCGCGCGTGCCCTGGGGCAGTACCGTGATTTATGAGGCCCACGTACGTGGTCTGACAAAGCTGCATCCGGATATCCCGGAAGCGATACGCGGCACTTACGCGGCGCTGGGGCATCCGGTGATGATCGACTACTTTCAGCGACTGGGGATCACCAGTCTGGAGCTGTTGCCAGTGGCCTGCTTCGCCAGTGAACCGCGCTTACTGCGGATGGGATTGAGTAATTACTGGGGCTACAACCCGCTGGCCTGCTACGCGCTGGAAGCGCGCTACGCCTCCGGCCAGCACCAGCTGCATCCGCGTCAGGAGTTCCAGCAGGCTGTGAAGGCGCTGCATCAGGCTGGCATAGAAGTGATTCTTGATGTGGTGTTTAACCACAGCGCAGAGCTGGAGGAGACTGGCCCCACGCTGTCGATGCGCGGCGTCGATAATCAGAGCTACTACTGGCTGGACGGGCAGGGGGAATATCAGAACTGGACCGGCTGTGGCAACACGCAGAATCTCAGCCACCCGCAGGTGATGGCGTGGATGCTCGACTGCCTGCGCTACTGGGTAGAAGAGTGCCATGTCGATGGCTTCCGCTTTGACCTGGCCACCGTACTGGGGCGCACGCCGGACTATCATCAGGATGCGCCATTGTTTCAGGCGATTGCAGCCGATCCTGTGCTGTCAGGCTGCAAGCTGATTGCCGAACCCTGGGATATCGGCATCGGGGGTTATCAGGTCGGCAATTTTCCTCCACCATTCGCCGAATGGAATGACCATTTTCGCGATGCTACGCGGCGTTACTGGCTGCATGGCGAGTTGTCCAACGGCGACTTTGCACGGCGTTTTGCCGGGTCGAGCGATATCTTCGATCGTGGCGGCCGACGGCCCTCCAGCAGTATCAACCTTATCACTGCCCACGACGGTTTTACCCTGCGAGATGTGGTCAGTTATGAACATAAACATAACGAAGCGAACGGCGAAGATAACCGTGATGGCAGCAACAATAACTTCAGCCATAACCACGGCGTGGAAGGATTACAGGCGCCGTTACTGATTATGGAACACCGCCGTCGTAGCGTGCATGCCCTGTTGGCCACGCTGCTGCTGGCGCAGGGGACGCCGATGTTACTGGCCGGGGACGAACACGGGCACAGCCAGCACGGCAACAATAATGCTTACTGCCAGGACAATCCGCTGACATGGTTCAACTGGCAGCAGCACGATCGCGGACTGTTTGCTTTCACTGCCGCACTGATCCATCTGCGCCGCCGTATTCCGGCGTTGCAGCAGGATCGCTGGTGGCAGGACGGTGATGGCAATGTGGAGTGGCTGAACGACCAGGGACAGCCGTTGACCACTGAGCAGTGGGAGCAGGGGGCGCATCGTTTGCAGATCAGGCTTTCACAGCACTGGTTACTGACGATCAACGCCACCGAAGAAGTGTATGACCTGGTGTTACCTGAAGGGAAATGGCATGCCATTCCTCCCTTTGCCGGGGATGATAACCCGATTCTGTCAACGGTCTGGCATGGAGCCGCCCACGGTGTGTGCGTGTTCCAGGAACAATCATAATAGGAATCAGACATGGTCAAATTAGATAAGAACGACCCTGTAATGCTGGCAAGGCAACTCCCTACACAAACTGTTGCGCTGATCCTTGCGGGTGGACGCGGTACGCGTCTGAAAGACCTGACCGCCAAGCGTGCCAAACCTGCCGTTCACTTCGGCGGCAAGTTTCGCATTATCGATTTTGCGCTTTCCAACTGTCTGAACTCCGGCATACGACGTATTGCGGTGATCACCCAGTATCAGTCGCACACGTTGGTACAGCATATCCAGCGCGGCTGGTCCTTCCTCAATGAAGAGATGAACGAGTTCGTCGATCTGCTGCCTGCGCAGCAACGCCTTTCCACCGACCACTGGTATCGCGGCACCGCCGATGCGGTAACGCAGAACCTCGATATCATTCGTCGCTACCGTGCGCAGTACATCGTGATCCTGGCCGGGGACCACATCTACAAGATGGACTACTCGCGCATGCTGATCGATCACGTAGAAAACGGTGCGCGCTGCACCATTGCCTGTCTGCCGGTGCCGCTGGAGGAAGCCAGTTCCTTCGGCGTGATGAAGGTGGATGATGATAACAAGGTGGTTGAGTTCCTTGAGAAACCGGAGAACCCACCCTCAATGCCTGGCGACAGCAGCCGGGCGTTAGCCAGCATGGGTATCTATGTTTTTGATGCCGAATATCTTTTCGGCCTGCTGGAAGTCGATCAGGCGTTACCGGAGTCGAGCCATGATTTCGGTAAAGATTTGCTGCCAAAAATTGTCGCCAGTGGTGAAGCTCTGGCGCACTCGTTCAGTCTCTCCTGCGTTCAGCATGATGAGACGGCAGAACCTTACTGGCGCGATGTCGGCACGCTGGAAGCCTACTGGAAAGCCAATCTTGACCTCGCTTCTGTGATGCCAGAACTGGATATGTATGACAGTACCTGGCCGATCCGCACCCATATGGAACCGTTGCCGCCGGCGAAGTTTGTGCAGGATCGCTCCGGTAGTCACGGGATGACAATGAATTCGCTGGTGTCAGGGGGCTGCATTATCTCTGGTTCAGTGGTAGTGAACTCGGTGCTGTTCTCCCGGGTTCGAATTAACTCCTTCTGCAATATTGAGTCATCGGTATTACTGCCGGATGTAGAGGTGGGACGTTCCTGCCGTCTGCGACGTTGTGTGATAGACCGTGCCTGCGTACTGCCAGAAGGAACGGTGATTGGCGAAAATCCGGATGATGATGCCCGGCGTTTCCACCGATCGGAAGAAGGGATCGTTCTTGTCACCAGGACCATGCTGGCGAAGCTTGGCTGGCGATAGCACACACGTAATCCAAAATAATTGAAGTTGCATCCAGGCGGCAAGAGAACGAGTCCCGATGAGCTTACTCAGGTAAGTGATTCGGGTGAGTGAACGCAGCCAACACAGAGGCAGCTTCAAGTATGAAGGATAAAAAGGAGCCGATAATGCAGGTGCTACACGTCTGTTCAGAAATTTTCCCGCTGCTGAAAACCGGCGGACTTGCTGATGTTATTGGGGCATTACCGGCGGCGCAAATCGCAGAAGGCACGGATACAAGGGTGTTGTTGCCGGCCTTTCCGGCGCTGAAGAAAGCCATTACACCGACTCAGGTGGTGGCGAAGCTGCAAACATTTGCCGGTGATGTGGAGTTACACTTTGGTCATTTTGATGGCGTCGGCATTTATCTGATCGATGCTCCCGGCCTGTATGATCGGCCCGGCAGTCCGTATCACGATGAGTCGCAGTACGCCTACGCCGATAACCATCTGCGCTTTGCGCTGCTGGGATGGATTGGCTGTGAGCTGGCGTGTGGGCTGGATAACTGGTGGCGACCGGATGTGGTGCATGCCCATGACTGGCACGCGGGGCTGGCCTGTGCCTATCTTGCGGCGCGTGGTCGCCCGGCAAAATCGGTGTTTACGGTCCACAATCTGGCGTATCAGGGGTTGTTTGAAGCGCGGCATCTGGATCTGCTTCAGCTTCCGCCTTCCTTCTTCAATATGCACGGGCTGGAGTTCTACGGGCAGATCTCATTCCTTAAGGCCGGGCTGTTCTATGCCGATCATATCACGGCCGTCAGCCCGACTTACGCACGTGAAATCACGCTGCCTGAGTTTGGTTACGGTATGGAAGACTTGCTGAAACAGCGCCAGCTGGAAGGGCGGCTGACCGGGATACTCAACGGTGTTGATCCGGCTATCTGGGATCCGGAGCAGGATCTGCTACTGAATGCGCGCTATAACCGTGATGTGCTGGATGCCAAGCTGGAGAACAAACGGCAGTTGCAGATCACCATGGGATTAAAGATCGACGACAAAGCGCCGGTCTTTGCTGTGGTCAGCCGTTTAACGAAGCAGAAAGGGCTGGATCTGGTGCTGGAAGCTCTGCCGGGGCTGCTGGAGCAGGGCGGTCAGCTGGTGTTACTGGGTGCAGGGGATGCAGAACTGCAACAGGGGTTCCTTGCTGCGGCTGCCGAGTATCCAGGCCAGGTGGGCGTGCAAATCGGCTATCACGAAGCCTTCTCGCACCGCATTATTGGTGGCGCTGATGTGATTATGGTGCCGAGCCGTTTTGAGCCCTGTGGTCTGACACAGCTCTACGGATTGAAATACGGCACGCTGCCGCTGGTGCGGCGTACCGGAGGGCTGGCAGATACGGTGAATGACAGCTCACTGGAAAATCTGGCTGACGGTATCGCCAGCGGTTTTAGTTTTGAAGACAGTAATGCCTGGTCGTTATTACGTGCAATTCGACGTGCTTTTGTTCTCTGGTCCCGTCCTTCGTTGTGGCGCTATGTTCAGCGTCAGGCAATGGGGATGGATTTTAGCTGGCAGGTGGCTGCAGTGGCCTACCGCGATCTCTATCAACGTTTGTTGTAACCAGAAAATGGGAAATTTGATATGAACGCACCGTTCTCCTATGCCTCACCGACGCTCAGTGTCGATGCACTCAAGCACTCAATTGCCTATAAGCTGATGTTCACCATTGGCAAAGACCCGTCTATTGCTAATAAGCACGAGTGGCTGAACGCCACCTTGCTGGCCGTGCGCGATCGTATGGTCGAGCGCTGGCTGCGATCGAACCGTGCCCAATTGTCTCAGGATGTGCGTCAGGTGTATTACCTGTCGATGGAGTTTCTGGTGGGGCGCACGCTGTCCAATGCGCTGCTGGCGATGGGCATCTACGACGATGCAAAATCGGCGCTGGAAGAGATGGGCTTCGACCTTGAGGAGCTGATTGAAGAAGAGAGCGATCCGGGGTTGGGTAACGGCGGCCTCGGTCGTCTTGCTGCCTGTTTTCTGGATTCCCTTGCCACGCTCGGTCTGCCGGGACGCGGCTACGGCATCCGCTACGAGTACGGCATGTTCAAACAGAATATCGTTGATGGTCGCCAGGCGGAGTCACCGGATTACTGGCTGGAATATGGGAATCCCTGGGAATTCCAGCGTTTTAACACCCGCTACAAGGTGCGTTTCGGTGGCCGTATTCAGCAGGAAGGCAGCCGCGCACGCTGGGTAGAGACCGAAGAGGTGCTGGCCACCGCCTACGATCAAATTATCCCGGGTTACGATACGGATGCCACCAATACCCTGCGGCTATGGGGCGCGCAGGCCAGTAATGAAATCAATCTCGGGAAGTTTAACCAGGGCGATTACTTTGCGGCGGTGGAAGATAAAAACCATTCGGAAAATGTGTCGCGCGTGCTCTATCCCGATGACTCGACCTATTCCGGGCGTGAATTGCGTCTGCGGCAGGAGTACTTCCTGGTGTCAGCCACGGTTCAGGATATCCTTCATCGTCACTGGGCGATGCACCAGACCTTTGATAACCTGGCCGATAAAATTGCCCTGCATCTTAATGATACCCACCCGGTGCTGGCGATCCCGGAACTGATGCGCGTGCTGATCGATGAGAACAAATTTACCTGGGATGACGCCTTTGAAGTCACCTGCCAGGTGTTCTCCTACACCAACCACACGCTGATGCAGGAAGCGCTGGAGACCTGGCCGGTGGATATGATCGGTAAAATTTTGCCGCGTCATCTGCAAATTATCTTCGACATCAATGACTACTTCCTGAAAACCATCCAGGAATATTACCCGGATGACTGGGAGCTGCTGTCGCGTATTTCCATTATTGATGAGAACAACGGTCGCCGTATTCGTATGGCCTGGCTGGCGGTGGTGGTCAGTCATAAAGTGAATGGCGTCTCTGAGCTGCACTCGAATCTGATGGTTCAGTCGTTGTTTGCTGACTTTGCCAAACTGTTCCCTGGCCGTTTTTGCAACAAAACTAACGGCGTGACGCCGCGTCGCTGGCTGGCACTGGCGAACCCGGCGCTCTCCGATGTGCTGGATGAGACGATTGGTCGTACCTGGCGTACCGAACTGAGCCAGTTGGATGAGCTGAAACAGCATATTGACTATCCGAACTTTATTGAGCAGGTGGCGAATGCCAAACTGAAAAATAAAAAACGTCTGGCGGCTTACATCAGCCAAAAAATGGATGTGGTGATCGATCCGCGTGCGATGTTTGATGTGCAGATTAAGCGTATCCACGAGTACAAACGCCAGTTGCTGAATGTTTTGCACGTCATCACCCGCTATAACCGCATCAAAGCCGATCCGACGGCCGATTGGGTGCCCAGGGTCAATATCTTCGCCGGGAAAGCCGCCTCAGCGTATTACACCGCAAAACACATCATTCATTTGATCAACGATGTGGCGAAGGTGATCAACAACGATCCGCAGGTGAAAAATAAACTGAAGGTGGTGTTTATTCCTAACTACGGCGTGAGTCTGGCGCAGATCATTATTCCGGCGGCCGATCTCTCCGAGCAGATTTCACTGGCGGGCACCGAAGCGTCCGGCACCAGTAATATGAAATTTGCACTCAACGGCGCACTGACGATTGGTACGCTGGACGGAGCAAACGTCGAGATGTTGGATCACGTGGGTGAAGAGAATATCTTTATCTTCGGTAACACCACACCGCAGGTCGAAGCGCTGCGCAACAGTGGCTATAACTCCCACACTTTCTATGAGGAGGATGCCGAACTGCATCAGGTCCTGATACAGATCGCCACCGGAGTATTCAGCCCTCAGGAGCCTGGGCGTTATCGCAATATCTTTGATTCACTGGTTAATCTTGGGGACCACTACCAGCTGCTGGCCGATTATCGCAGCTACGTGGATACTCAGGATAAGGTCGATAAGCTGTATCGTAATCAGGAAGAGTGGACGCGCTGTGCGGTACACAACATTGCCAATATGGGATATTTCTCGTCGGACAGGACCATTCAGGAGTATGCGGATGAGATCTGGGGGATTAAACCGATAAGATTGTAATCAGAGCCGGAAAGGGCGAGGCATGCCTCGCCCCTACGAATCATGTACGGGCCGGGCATGCCAACCCGCTGGGCCCCGCCATAACATAACGCAGGGGCCGGGCATGCCAACCCGCTGGGCCCCGCCATAACTTAACGCAGGGGCCGGGCATGCCAACCCGCTTCGCCCCGCCATAACTTAACGCAGGGGCCGGGCATGCCAACCCGCTGCGCCCCGCCATAACGTAGGGGTCGGGCATGCCCGACCCGCTGATATTACGATGCCAGCGACAGCGCGGCCGGTTTCTTACCGTGTTCGGTCAGCCACGCGGTCACTCGCGCCTGCTGCTCATCGTTCAACCACATCCCTTCTTTGGTACGACGCCAGATAGCATCGTCGGTCACGCGTACCCATTCGTGCTCAACCAGGTAACGCAGTTCCGCTTCATAGAAGTGGTGACCAAACAGCTCACCCAGATCCTCAAGAGAGGTCGCGTCTTTCAGCAGCAGTTCTGTATTACTGCCGTAAGTTCGCGCGTAGTGGCGTGCCATCGCCTCGGTAATAAACGGGAAGCGGCGACGCAGGGTCGCGGCATAATCTTCACGTGTTCCGGCAAAGTTGCCACCCGGTAGTACACAGCTTTTGGTCCATGCCGCACCGATACTTGGGTAGTACTTGCTCAGTTTCTCCATCGCGTGCTCTGCCAGCTTACGATAGGTGGTCAGCTTACCGCCGAACACGGAAAGCAGCGGTGCCTGGCCGGCATCATCATGCACATCGAGCGTGTAATCGCGGGTAATCGCCTGCGGAGAATCTGACTCGTCGTCACACAGCGGACGCACGCCGGAGTAAGTCCAGACGATATCGTCACGGCCCAGATCTTTCTTGAAGTGGGCATTAAACACTTTCAGCAGGTAGTCGACTTCGTTATCGTCGATTTTCACATTCTGCGGATCGCCTTTGTACTCAACGTCGGTGGTGCCGATAATTGAGAATTCATCCATCCACGGAATGACGAAGACAATACGGTTATCTTCGTTTTGCAGAATATAAGCCTGCTTCTGGGTGTGTACACGTGGTACCACGATATGGCTGCCTTTGATCAGGCGGATGCCATACGGCGACTTCAGCTTCAGGCTGTCATCAAACAGCTGTTTAACCCACGGACCGGCAGCATTCACCAGGCCTTTGGCGCGCCAGGTAAAGGTTTTGCCACTGTCGATATCTTCAGCTTCCACGATCCACAGGCCGTTTTCACGCCAGGCGCGCGTCACGCGAGTACGGGTGCGAACTTCACCGCCACGCTTCTCAATTTCCTGCGCGTTAAGCACCACCAGGCGGGCATCATCCACCCAGCAGTCAGAATATTCGAAACCGCGCACGATTTCCGGCTTCAGCACCGAGTCTGAGCCAAAACGCAAACCCTTACTGCCCGGCAGGCTGGTACGTTTACCCAGGTGGTCGTACATAAACAGACCCACGCGGATCATCCAGGCTGGACGCAGGTGCGGGCGGTGCGGCAGACGGAAACGCATAGGGAAAGCGATGTGTGGTGCCATTTTCAGCAGCACTTCACGTTCGGCAAGCGCTTCACTTACCAGGCGGAATTCATAGTGCTCCAGGTAACGCAGGCCACCGTGGATAAGTTTTGAACTGGCAGAAGAGGTGGCGCAGGCGAGATCTTGCGCCTCCAGCATCAATACTGACAGGCCGCGCCCGGCAGCATCAGCCGCAATGCCAGCACCGTTAATACCGCCGCCGATTACGATCAGGTCTTTGGTTTCCACGTCATCTCCTCCGATGTTCGGAATCTTTCACTAATGTTCGTTTTCGAGCATTATACTAATCGGAAACCAACATTGATGCTAGCGTTAACCTAATAAAAACAATTATGCGTGATGCAGGTAACATATTTGCTGCAAGAAAAAGTTTATCTCCCTGCTAACTCCCGGGTTATTGTGCGCCGCCTTCAGGCTACAATGGGGGTAATTTGGTCACTTTTTTAGCTTTTGACGAGAACCCACCATGGAACAATTTGAGTGCATCAACGTACAGCAGGCGCAGCAGAAACTCTCTGAAGAGAATGCGTTGCTGGTTGATATTCGCGACCCTCAGAGTTTTGCTGCTGCCCATGCCAGCGGCGCTTTTCATCTGACTAACGATTCACTGCCTGCTTTTATCTCCCAGGCGGCGTTAACGACCCCGGTGCTGGTGATGTGCTACCACGGCAACAGCAGTAAAGGTGCAGCGCAATTCCTGCTCAGTCAGGGGTTCACGGCGGCTTACAGTATTGATGGCGGATTTGACGCCTGGCGTGCCGCTTTCCCGCAGCAGGTCGACGTACTCTGACGCCTCTCTTGTCACCGCTCGCGCTTTCCCCTGCAACCGGTAAGGGGAAATCGTTATACTCTCGGTTTGTCTGGTCTGACTGAAAGGAAGTCGCTTCTCTATGCGCATCACCCATTTTACTCATCTGCGCCCGGCGCAGGCGTTTGTCGATTACATGGCGACGCGCGGCGTGACGTTGCGCGTTGAGCACGATAATGGTTACACCCTGTGGCTGGATGATGAATCGCAGCTGACAGTGGTCGAAAACGAACTCAACCAGTTTATTCGTGACCCTAACCACGCGCGCTATCAGGCGGCCAGCTGGACCTCGGGCACGACAGACAGCGGCATTCACTATCAGCATGTTTCACTGCTGGATAATCTGCGTGAACGTGCTGGCGTCCTCACGCTGACGGTGATGGCAGCCTGCGTGCTGGTCTTTATCCTGATGCAGGTGCTCGGTGATGGCGCCGTGATGCGCCTGCTCTCCTGGCCTGATGCAGACCAGCACTTTGAACTGTGGCGCTGGTTCTCACATGCCTTACTGCATTTCTCGCTGCTGCATATTCTGTTTAACCTGATGTGGTTTTGGTATCTTGGCGGCACGCTGGAAAAGCGGCTCGGCAGCGGCAAGCTGTTCGTGATTATGCTGATATCCGCGCTGCTCAGCGGCTGGATGCAGGCGAAGTTCAGCGGTGTGCTGTTTGGTGGGCTTTCCGGTGTGGTCTACGCCCTGATGGGCTATTCCTGGCTGAGCGGTGAGCGCAGCCCTGAGCGCGGGATCTTTCTGCAACGCGGATTGATGGCCTTTGCGGTTTTGTGGCTGCTGGTGGGGTATTTCGGTTGGTTTGGTTTGTCGATTGCCAATGCAGCGCACGTTACCGGGCTGCTGGTTGGGCTGGCGATGGCCTTTGTCGATACGCGTCATAAAAAAAGCTAAAAGGAGAACAGCGTGAAGCAGACACAACGACATGACGCCATCATTGAGCTGGTGCGCCGTCAGGGATATGTCAGTACCGAAGAGCTGGTAGAGCACTTTGATGTCAGCCCGCAGACCATTCGTCGCGACTTAAACGATCTGGCCGAGCAAAACAAAATTCAGCGCCATCACGGCGGTGCCGCGTTACCCTCCAGTTCGGAAAACACCGCCTGGCAAGACCGTAAGATGATGTGGTCGGCAGAGAAAGCGCGTATTGCTCAGCGTGTTGCCAGCCAGATCCCCGATGGCGCCTCGCTGTTTATTGATATCGGCACCACTCCGGAAGCGGTGGCGCATGCGCTCATGAACCACAGTAATCTGCGTATCGTCACTAATAACCTGAACGTTGCGGTGTTGCTGATGGCGAAACCCGATTTTCGCCTGATCCTGGCCGGGGGCGAAGTGCGTACCCGTGATGGCGGCATTATGGGCGAAGCGACGCTCGATTATATTTCTCAGTTCCGCCTCGATTACGGCATTCTGGGGATTAGCGGTATCGATATGGACGGCTCCCTGCTGGACTTCGACTACCATGAAGTGCGCACCAAGCGCGCGATAATCGAGAATTCCCGCTGTGTGATGCTGGTGGCAGACCACTCTAAATTTGGCCGCAACGCGATGGTTAACCTGGGCAATATGGGGTTGATCGATTACCTGTTTACCGACCAGGCACCGCCACCGAGTGTCATGAAAACGATCGAACAGCACGAAGTTCATCTGGAACTCTGCTAGCCCGGCCGGGGCGATCTAAAAAAAGGTCGCCCGCTACTGGCACGTTTAACGAATTCACTCATACTCAGATCAGTCTCTTTTTTTCACCTCTTATTCCCATTCTGGGCGTGCAGCCTGTTCTGCACCCTATTGCCGCGCGCTTTATCCGGGCAGCCCAGCCCGGTTAGTTGTCTCCCTCTAGTTGTTTACTTGCTTTTTTTTCGCTCATCGCATTCTGCGGTGAGCTTTTTTTCGTTTTGCCGTCTTAACTGTAAGGTGCCTTCAGTCACATTTTGCCCACCTGTTTAAGAGGGATTATATGTCGCAACAGAAATTCAATAAGGCGCGCTTTGATGCGGCGTTGACGCGTCAGTGGCAGCATCTTGGTTATACACGTGCCGCAGACATGACTGCCCACCAGTGGTGGCAGGCGATCAGCGGTGCGCTGGCAGAACTGCTGGCGGCAAAGCCGGTGACGAAATCCGTGAAAAAGCAGCGCCACGTTAACTATATTTCCATGGAGTTTCTGATTGGCCGCCTGACCGGGAATAATCTGCTGAATCTGGGCTGGTATGACGAGGTTAAAGCGGCACTGGCAGAGCATCAGCGCGATCTCAGTGAACTGCTGGAAGAAGAAGTTGATCCTGCTCTGGGTAATGGTGGGCTGGGGCGGCTGGCCGCCTGCTATCTGGATTCGATGGCCACGGTGGGGCAGCCGGCTACGGGTTATGGGCTAAATTATCAATACGGTTTATTCCGCCAGTCGTTTGACGACGGTCAGCAGATTGAAGCACCGGATGACTGGCAGCGTGAGCGTTATCCATGGTTTCGCCACAATGCGGCGCTGGATGTGAATGTCGGCATCGGCGGGACGGTAATCAAAAATGCCGATGGCCAGCTGGCGTGGCATCCGGCGTTTACTCTGCGCGGCGAAGCCTGGGATCTGCCGGTGACCGGCTACCGTAACGGCGTTGTACAGCCACTGCGTCTGTGGCAGGCCTCCCATGCTCATCCGTTCGACCTCACGCTGTTTAATGACGGTAAGTTTCTCGCGGCCGAGCAGCAGGGTATTGATGCGGCGAAGCTGACCAAAGTGCTGTACCCCAACGATAACCATCAGGAAGGAAAGCGCCTGCGCCTGATGCAGCAATACTTCCAGTGTGCCTGTTCGGTGGCCGACATTCTGCGTCGCCATCACCTTGCCGGGCGCAGCGTGCATACGTTGCCGGACTATGAGGTGATTCAGCTTAATGATACCCACCCGACCATCGCCATTCCCGAGATGCTGCGTGTGCTGCTGGATGAGCACCAGTTAAGCTGGGACGATGCCTGGGCCATCACCCGTCAGACCTTCGCCTACACTAACCACACCCTGATGCCGGAAGCGCTGGAGCGCTGGGATGAACGGCTGGTACGCAGCCTGCTGCCACGCCATTTCACGTTGATTAAAGAGATCAACCGACGCTTTAAAAAGGTGGTCGAGAAACAGTGGCCAGGGGATGAAGCCGTTTGGGCGAAACTGGCGGTGGTGCACGATAAACAGGTTCGCATGGCCAATCTTTGCGTGGTCAGCGGTTTTGCTGTGAATGGTGTGGCTGCGCTGCACTCTGAACTGGTGGTGAAAGACCTGTTCCCGGAATATCACCTGCTGTGGCCGGAGAAATTCCATAACGTTACCAATGGCATCACGCCGCGTCGCTGGCTGAAGCAGTGTAATCCGGCGCTGGCGGCGTTGATCGATGACACGCTTAACGTTGAGTGGGCGAACAATCTGGAGGCGCTGAAAGGGCTGGAAGCCTTTGCCGACAATAAAGCATTCCGCAAACAGTATCGACAGATTAAACGCGCCAACAAGCTGCGCCTGGCTGAGTACATTGTGCAGCGCACTGGCATTGTGGTGAACCCGGATGCCTTGTTCGATGTACAGATCAAACGCCTGCATGAGTACAAACGCCAGCATCTTGGCCTGATGCATATCCTCTCTCTCTATAAACGGCTGCGCGACGACCCGAAACTGGATGTGGTGCCGCGTGTGTTCCTGTTTGGCGCCAAAGCCGCACCGGGTTACTACCTGGCGAAGAATATTATTTATGCCATTAATAAGGTGGCGGAGAAGATCAACAACGATCCGCTGGTGGGCGACAAGCTGAAGGTGGTGTTCATTCCGGATTATCGCATTACGGCGGCTGAGTTGATGATCCCGGCAGCCGATCTGTCAGAACAGATCTCCACTGCCGGATATGAAGCCTCCGGTACAGGCAATATGAAGCTGGCGCTGAATGGTGCGCTGACCGTAGGTACGCTCGACGGGGCCAACGTTGAAATCGCTGAACAGGTGGGTGAAGAGAATATCTTTATCTTTGGCAATACGGTGGACCAGGTCAAGGCGCTGAAAGCCAGTGGCTATCAGCCGCTGAAGTTACGCAAAAAAGATAAACATCTTGATAGCCTGTTGAAAGAGCTGGAGAAAGGATTTTTCAGTGATGGCGATAAACACGCGTTCGACATGATGCTGCACAGCCTGGGCAAAGGGGGCGATCCGTGGCTGGTGCTGGCCGACTTCGCCAGTTACTGCGAAGCACAGCTGAAGGTGGAAGCGCTGTACCGTGACCAGGAGGCCTGGACAAAAGCGGCTATTCTGAATACGGCCCGCACCGGGATGTTCAGCTCCGATCGTTCGATTCGGGATTACCAGCAGCGTATCTGGCAGGCAAAACGGCCCGGGAGAGGCGATGGACTTAAAAAAGCGTGAGCAGGCCGCTACGGCGGCGGGTATTGCTTCGAAATATATTAATGCACGCGGGCAGCCGGAAGCGGTGAGCGCCGGGACGCGCGAAAAGCTGCTTGAGGCAATGGCCGCCGTTCCTGATAGGGGAAATGCACCATTGCCACCCTGTCGTGTGCTGCTGAAAAAACGGACTCAACAGCTTCAGGTGGGGGGAAAAGGGAATTATCAGTGGCAATTTGACAGTGAGCAGGGGAAAACCCACCAGGGGTCTGTGTCTGGTGGAGAGGTGCTGACGCTGCCGGCGAATCTGCCAGAAGGTTATCATCATCTGTTGCTCACGCAGGGGAAAAAACAGTGGCCGTGCCGGATTATTGTGGCACCAAAACGCTGCTATGAGCCTGCAGAGTTAAAGCGCGGCGACAAACTGTGGGGCGCCTGCGTGCAGCTCTATACGCTGCGATCGGCCCAGAACTGGGGCATCGGTGACTTCGGCGATTTGAAGCACATGGTCAGCGAAATCGCCACACGCGGCGGTGCATTTATTGGTCTCAATCCGATTCACGCGCTTTATCCTTCCCTGCCTGAAAATGCCAGTCCGTACAGCCCGTCGTCACGGCGCTGGCTCAACGTGATGTATATCGATGTGGCTGCCGTGCCGGATTTCCAGCACAGCAAGGCCGCTCAGCGCTGGTGGCAGAAAAAGAGCACCCAGACGGCGTTACACACTGCACGCGATGCTGACTGGGTGGATTATGCGCGGGTGGGGGCATTAAAAATTCAGGGGCTACGTCATGCCTGGTCGCAGTTCACCGCACGTGATGCGCAGGACGCCAGCGTGCAGCACTTTGAGGCCTTTATCAACGCCGGGGGAGAAAGCCTGTTAAACCAGGCCGCCTTTGATGCCCTGCACTGCGCTATGCTGAAGGACGATCCTGCTCGCTGGGGCTGGCCGGTATGGCCTGAAAATGTACAGCAGGGCGATAGCGAGGCGGTGCAGCAGTTTTGCCGTGAGCAGCAGGATGAAGTGCGTTTCTGGTCATGGCTGCAATGGCTGGCGAATCGTCAGTTTGATGCGTGCTGGCAGTGTTGCCAGCAGCACCAGATGCCAGTGGGGCTTTACCGGGATTTAGCCGTGGGCGTGGCGGAAGGCGGCGCCGAAACCTGGTGCGATCGTGAACTCTACCGGTTGAAAGCTTCCGTTGGCGCGCCGCCGGATATCCTCGGCCCGCTGGGGCAAAACTGGGGATTGCCGCCGATGGACCCGCACGTGATGGCGGCGCGTGGCTACCAACCGTTTATCGACCTGCTGCGGGCGAATATGGCGAGCTGCGGCGCACTGCGCATCGATCATGTGATGTCGCTGTTGCGCCTGTGGTGGATCCCTTACGGTGAAACGGCCAACTTCGGTGCCTATGTCCACTATCCGGTGGATGACTTAATGGCAATCCTCGCGTTGGAAAGTCAGCGCCATCAGTGCATGGTGATCGGTGAGGATCTTGGTACTGTACCGACGGAAATTGTCAGTAAACTGCGCGACAGTGGTATCTATTCGTGGAAGGTTCTCTACTTCGAGCAGGAGAGTGGGGATCGTTACCGGGCACCCTCCGTTTGGCCACGCCAGTCTATGGCGAGTGCGACGACCCATGACCTGCCGACGCTGCGTGGCTTCTGGAGTGCCGGGGATCTGACTCTGGGTGAAACGCTGGGTATTTATCCTGACAAGCTGGTCCTCAAAGGGTTGTTTGAGCATCGCGTCCGCCAGAAACAGGCATTGCTGGAGGCATTGCATCGTCATCACTGTGTGCCAAAAAGCTGTGGTAAACGGGCGGACAGGCTGGCGATGACAACGGTGCTCAATCGTGGATTACAGCGTTTTATTGCCGACAGCAACAGCGCACTGCTGGGGCTGCAACCAGAGGACTGGCTGAATATGGCCGATCCGGTGAATGTACCGGGCACCACCGATCAGTATCCCAACTGGCGGCGTAAACTGAGCGTCACGCTGGAGGCCATGTTTGCCGATGATCGCGTTAATCGCTTAATTAAGGATATCGATAAACGACGTAAAGCCCCGTAATAATCGTGCGAGGCATGCCTCGCCGTATCAACTATTGCCGCATCACGTAGGGGTCGGGCATGCCCGACCCGTTTCTCTTGCGGTCCGCCCGGCGCTTACGGCGTAAAGGCTTTAAAAATCACCGAACCGTTTACACCACCAAAACCGAAACCGTTAACCAGCACGCTGCGGATGGTCATCTGCTGCGCACTGTTTTTAACGATGTTCAGCCCTTCAGCAGCACTGTCCAGCTGTGTGATATTCAGCGAAAGTGGCGCAATCTGCTGACGCATTGCCATCAGTGAGAAGATCGCCCCCACAGCCCCGGCGGCGCCCAGCAGATGCCCGGTGGCGGATTTGGTTGAGGAGATCGCCGTGTGAGCGCCTTCACCCAGTACCCGACGCAGCGCATTGATTTCGGCAAGATCGCCGACCGGCGTCGAGGTAGAGTGCGCGTTGATATAATCGATATCGCGCCCTGTTATCCCTGCCTGCTGGAGCGCAATGGTCATCGCACGCGCAGCGCCTTCGCCATCTTCCGGCCCGGAAGTGATGTGGTAAGCATCCGAGGTGGTGCCATAACCGACCACTTCACCAAGGATTGTGGCGCCACGCGCCTGAGCACGGGTCAATTCCTCCAGTACCAGCATCCCGGCACCTTCTCCCATCACAAAACCATCACGTGCCTGGTCGAACGGGCGCGAAGCCTGCTCAGGATGGTCGTTAAAGGCTGTTGAGAGCGCGCGGGCGGCCTGGAAGCCCCCGAGTGAAACCGGATTGATGCAAGATTCACAGCCACCCACCACGGCGATATCCGCATCATCAAAACGGATGGCGCGGAAACCGTCACCGATACTTTGAATGCTGGCCGCGCAAGCGGAAACGGGTGTTCCCAGCATGCCCTTGAAGCCATATTTGATCGCCACGTGTGACGCCGCGAGATTGGCGATAAACGACGGAATGGTAAACGGGGACAGTTTACGGCTGCCTTTTTCTGCCACGGTTTTGACCGCATTGCTGATGGCATGAAAACCGCCAATGCCGGTGGCAATAATGGTGGCGGTGCGCAGACGTGCGGTTTCCGATAGATTATGTAAGCCGGCCTGCGTGATGGCTTCTTCGGCCGCTGCCAGCGCCAGATGAATAAAGCGGTCCGCTTTACGCTGCTCTTTCACCGGAATAAGCGCAGCAATATCAAAACCGTGCTGCGGGTCTTGTTCGATGGAGGGAACCTGCCCACCCACGCGGATGGCCGTATCGCCATAGGCCTCTTCAGGAAGATGACGAATCCCGGACTGACCGGCGATCAGCCGTTGCCAGCTACCGTCTACGCCATTACCGAGCGGGCTGATTAAGCCCATACCTGTGATCACGACTCTTCTGCCAATATTGTTCAACATGATGACCTGTAGGTTGCGAAAACAGGTTTCAGTGTACACGTGTAAGCTGAAAAATCCAGCGTCAATCACGCCAGTGAAAATTAAACAGGCAGTCGGGGAAAAATTAAACCGGGGGCGTGAAATCGCGGGGAAGAAAAGAGAAGGGGCCGGATATCCGGCCCCAGGTCATCAGTAGAACGAATGCTCACCGCGTTCGTGTTCTGTCAGGTCGCGTACGCCTTTCAGTTCAGGGAACGCTGCCAGCATCTCTTTCTCGATGCCTTCTTTCAGGGTCACATCGACCATGGAACAGCCGTTACAGCCGCCGCCAAATTGCAGAATAGCGAAACCTTCGTCAGTGATTTCCATCAGGGAAACTTTACCGCCGTGGCTGGCCAGCTGCGGGTTGATCTGGGCCTGCAACAGGTACTCAACACGCTCAATTAACGGGGCATCTTCGTTAACTTTACGCATTTTGGCGTTCGGTGCTTTCAGCGTCAGCTGTGAACCCAGGTTATCGGTCACAAAGTCGATTTCAGCGTCTTCCAGATACGGTGCGCTCAGGGCATCAACATAGGCTGACAGCAGGGGAAACTTCAGTTCAGTATCCGTTGCTTCTACTGCATCGGGTGGGCAGTAGGAAACACCGCACTCGGCAGTCGGTGTACCCGGATTAATCACGAATACACGAATTTGGGTGCCATCTTCCTGCTTTGACAGCAGTTTTGCGAAGTGCTCTTGTGCAGAGTCGGTAATTAGGATCATGGCGATTGCTCAATAGTTAACTAATTTCATTGGTTATAATACGCCCATCACCGACGCTCTACAAGGTTCGGCACAGGCACCAGATCTGTACGCTGGCAGCACCCCTGGCCAGCAGAATGCGGCTTATCTCTGCGGCGGTACTGCCCGTGGTGACCACATCATCTAATAAGGTGATATGCAGTCCGCGCACATCAATTTCAAGTGTAAACGCGCCGCGTAAGTTTTTACGCCGTGCCAGAGCGCCCAGTCGGTGCTGAATACGCCCCGCACGCACACGTGTAATGGCTCGGGGTAAATAACGACATTGCGTCCAGCGTGCCAGGCAGTGAGCTATATCCTCTAATTGATTATAGCCGCGTTGCCACGCCCGGCGATGATGCAGTGGCACTGTCAGCAATACATCCGGACGAAGCAGGCCGCTGTTACGCCGTTGCATTAACCAGCATAGCAGTATCAACCGGGCCAGCATTACCGCAAGTGCGGTGGTGTGATAAAACTTTAGCCGGTTCACCAACTGGCTCAGCGGTGGTTGCCAGGGCGTGACTGACACCAGCCACTGCCAGGGAGGCGGATTGTGCAGGCAGCGGCCGCATTCACGGGTTGTTTCGCCGCTGGGCAGTCCACAGCGCGGGCAGCCACCGCGCATCGCCAGAAGGCGACGTAAACAAACGGTGCACAAGCCGTGCTGTGCAAGATTGAGCGGCATCAGACATAGCCAACAGCCTGCTGGCATTGGTAGCATGGCGACCTCGTAATTTAAATACAGGACGATAACCCATGACGGTGCTTCACTGGGAGACTATTGGACAGGGCGATTGCCATCTTGTGCTGCTGCACGGATGGGGGCTGAACGCCGGGGTGTGGCATTGCATTAGCGAGCGGCTCAGTGCACATTTTTGCCTGCATCTGGTGGATTTGCCCGGCTATGGCCACAGTCAGGGATTCCCGGCAATGACTCTTGACGAGATGGCGGCAGCCGTGCTGGCGCAGGCCCCTGAGCAGGCCATCTGGCTGGGCTGGTCGCTGGGGGGCCTGGTTGCCAGCCAGGTGGCGCTGAATGCGCCGCAGCGGGTGCGTGGTTTGGTCAGCGTGGCATCCTCACCGCGTTTCAGTGCGGAAACCGATTGGCCCGGCATAAAACCGGAAACGCTGACCTCATTTCAGCACCAGTTGAGTGAGGATTTCCAGCGCACCGTGGAGCGGTTTCTCGCGTTACAAACCCTGGGGACGGACAGCGCTCGCCAGGATGCCCGGGCATTGAAAAGCGTGGTGTTTGAGCGGCCGGTACCTGCGGTTGAGGTCCTGAACGGCGGACTGGAAATTCTCAAGACGGCAGACGTACGCCAGGCGCTCGCCGCGCTGTCCATGCCATTTTTGCGCCTGTATGGGGCGCTGGATGGCTTAGTCCCGCGCAAAATTGTCCCGCTGCTTGATGATGCCTGGCCAGCCAGCACCAGCCATATTATGGAGAAAGCGGCCCATGCGCCGTTTATCTCGCATCCGGCGGATTTCTCACAGCAGATTATCGATTTCAGTGAAACTCTCTGGACCTGAATTCTGAATTAAAAACAGCCTGCTCCGTTGATTATTTCTGGTCATTTTTTGCAACAATTCACCTCGTTGCTGCTTTTATCTGTTGGGGCAATAATAAAAGCGGCAGCTTAGATTTGCTGCCATAATTTACTGGAAATATTGACCTAAGGAGAGGAAATTATATGAAAAAGCTGATCACTATCTCTGCCCTGATGTTGACGACCCTGGCGGCATTTAATGCCAGTGCAGCCGAGCAGATCACCCGCGAAAAAGCGCAGGAGATGAAGCTGGAAAAGATCGATACGGTGACGACAAACTCCACCACCGACCCGATGGATGCCAACGCGCGCCTATCGAAAAAAGCGGATGAGAAAGGCGGAAAATACTATGTGATCATCGCGGCCCAGCAGGGGAATCGCGATCACGCATTGGCCGACGTCTATAAGTAAGTGATAGTCTCTGCCCGCCATCGGTGGGCAGTTTCAGGCTTTCAGCCAGCGGTATTCCCACGCTTCCAGCAGCATCGCCTGCGCACCATCAATACGATCGCCACTGGCAATATCCCGATACCAGCGCGCCTCTGGCAACATCAAACTCACTGCTTTGTTGCTAAGGTTAAACACACACCAGAGGGATTCCTGTTCTTCTCTTGCCTGGCGTTTCATCACCAGCAGTGAATTGTCACTGTCGATGATGCTCATGGGATTATCCGGATGGAAGGCCGACTGCTGGATACGCACCTGAATAAGCTGGCTGAGAGCATAGTAGACCCGTTGTCGCAGTGAATCCTTTTCCATTAACGCCTGTTCGATATCGCTGACGGCATATTTCTGGCGGTTGATTGCCCGGTTGTACCCGGCAGTTTTTACGCCTTCTACATCGTTACGTGAGCCGAGAATACTTTGTACGTAGATGGCCGGTACGCCGGGAAAGGCCAGCAGCAGCGCATGAGCAAGCAGGAAACGGCGCAGGCGGGTATCGTCGTCGTCCGTTTTCTGATTCAGCGCATCCATGTAGGTGACGTTAATTTCATACGGGCTGGTGCTGCCGTCAGGGTTATTCTTATAGGAGATCAGTGCCCCTTCCATCGCCAGATCGCGCACCAGCGAGACGATCTCGGTTTCCGGCAGAATGCCGCGTAAGGGGTTCAGGCCAATGCCGTCATGTGAGGCGAGGAAATTGAAGAAGGTGGTGCTGCCGCTGCCGCCATCGAGGGAGGCGGCCCACTGCCGCAGGGCGCGTGACGATCCGTAATGGATCGCGTGCAGCACCAGCGGCGGCAGTGAAAATTGATACACCATCTGCGCCTCATCACGACCATTACCAAAATAGCTGATGTTATCTTTGTGCGGTACGTTGGTTTCCGTCAGCACCACCGTGCCTGGTGCCACCTCGTTGGCGATGGCGCGAAACAGTTTGACCAGTTGGTGAGTTTTTTCCAGATGAATGCAGGACGTCCCCGGGGTTTTCCACATGTAGCCCACGGCATCCAGCCGCAGGTAATCGGCGCCTTTTTCCAGATAATCCAGTACCACGTTCACCATCGCGATCAACACTTCCGGGTTAGCGAAATTCAGGTCGATCTGATCGGCGCTGAAGGTGGTCCAGATAAAACGGGTTTCACCATCGGCCATCGCAAAAGGCGTGAGAAGGGGTGAGGTACGTGGGCGGGTGACAGCGCTTAAATCGGTGGTAGGCGGCATGCTGATAAAGAAATCGTTCCAGCCCGGGTCCTGCGCCAGATAGTGGCGAAACCAGGCGCTTTCAGATGACATATGGTTGCAGACAAAATCAAACATCAGTCGGGTATGCTGGCGCAGGGCGGCAACGTCCTGCCAGTCACCACATTTTGGGTCCACCCGGTGATAGTCAATGACTGAGAAACCATCGTCGGAGGACCAGGGGAAAAAAGGCAGCAGATGAACCAGATTAAAGCTGGATTGCAGGTGCTGTTGCCAGAAACGAGAGAAGGTCGTCAGGGTGGGCGTGTTCTCTTCATGAAACTGATCGGCGTAGGTGATCAGCACCACGTCTTTTTCATCCCAGTGTGGCTTACGCGACTGTTGAATACGCTCCCGCGCATCAGCAATCAGCGTATGCAGCCGCTGTAAGCAGGATGGCGGGAAAGTGTAATCGTAGATCTTATCTATTAAGTTATTGATAATATCCATTATTATTCGAATTGCCACCGCGGGTGAAAAATTCAGACGTTATTTTTCACTGTAGACGCTGGTCACAAAATCGCAACCTGCATCAGTGGCAACGACCGTTTTTGGCGCAGTTCTGGCAGCCGGTGCTGACCTGTTTGACCGGGATCTGCGCCGGGGTGATGCGCACCCGGCGTAGCGCGCCCAGCAGCAGGGCATTGAACAGCAGGACAGTGGTAATAATCAGACTGCTGCTGCCCGGATGCTGGTGGAAACTGGCAACCTGATAGAACAGAGCGGCCAGCGAGTAAGCCAGATCCAGCCCCCACAGGATCGAGAACAGCATCCAGCGGTGGCTGCTTTCACGGGCAATGGCACCCATCACTGAAACGCACGGCACGTACAGCAGCACAAAAATCAGGTAGCTGTAGGCGGCGGCATCGCTGGCGAACTTGCTGTGCATCGTACCCATTGCGCCGCTGGCCATTTCCGTATCGCCTTTACTGGCCTCAATAGGGTTGGCGAGAACGCTGAGGCTGAAGGTGGCTTTGATGCCTTGCCATGTCTGAGTCAGCGCGTCACTCAGTTGCGCGCGAAGACTGAACTGCTCAGGGTCGAATGCCTGCTGTTGCAGCGCTTCGGCGGTGTAGAGGGTATTCAGCGTGCCGACCACCACTTCTTTTGCCATCGCCCCGGTCAGCAGACCGACGGTAGCCTGCCAGTTATCATCGTGAACACCGATCGGTGCCAGCAGCGGTGTCAATGTCTGGCTGACGCTGGCCAGCGCGGAGTCGTTCAGATGACTCACCGGCTTGCCGCTAAACGAAAAACTGTTTAGCGCTCCGATAAGCATACTGACCAGCACAATCACTTTTCCGGCCCGCAGGACAAACCCCCGCAGACGCTGCCAGGTTTGCAACAGCAGACTTTTGGCGTGAGGAACATGCCACAGTGGCAGCTCCATTACAAAGGGACTGGCGGTACCGCGCATCAGCGTATGCTTCAGCAGCAGACCAGTGGCGATGGCCGCGCAAATCCCCAACAGATAGAGGCTGAAAACGACCAGGGCACCGCGCTGACCGAAAAAGGCCGCCGCAAAGACGGCGAAAATCGCCAGCCGCGCTCCGCAGGAGATAAACGGCGCCATCAGCACGGTGATCAGCCGCTCCCGTGGCGCGTCCAGCGTGCGTGCACCCATCACCGAGGGCACATTGCAGCCAAAGCCAACAATCAGCGGTACAAAGGATTTACCGGGCAGACCCAGCGCCTGCATCAACCGATCCATCACAAAGGCGGCACGCGCCATATAACCGGAATCTTCCAGCAGAGAGAGGAACAGATACATCATGCCGATCTGCGGCACCAGCGGCATCACGGTATTGATCCCGCCGCCAACGCCCTGCGCCAGGAAAAGTGTCAGCCATAACGGCAGGTGCAGCGTAGCCCCCAGCCATTGCGTACCCTGAATAAAGATCGCCGCTGATCCAAGGTCGAACAGGGGTTGCAGCGCGCCACCAAGGTTGATGGCGAGGAAGAACATCATATACATCACCAGCAGAAACACCGGCAGACCCAGCCAGCGGTTCATGGTCAGCCGATCCAGCCGCTGGCTGAACAGGCTACGGCTTCCGGCCACACGGATGACCTTGTGACAGAGGGATTCGAGAGTCTGATAGCGGCTACTGGCAATGGACTGGGCAGCATCCTCGCCCAGATGTTCATGGATGCCAGGCAGTAACGCCTGGGCAGCGGGCATCTGCTGCTGGCTCCAGATGTCCCCTTCCAGCATATGCAGGGCCAGCCAGCGTTTCTGCCCTTCGGGCGTGGCGGCAGGCATGGACGCGACCAGTTCACGTAACGCCTGTTGCAGCGGCTGCGAATAGGGGACATCAAGCAGGGTAGGCTGGCGTGAATAGCGGTCGATGGTCTCTTTCAGTGGTTTGATGCCGCGCCCGCGTGTCGAAACCAGCGGTATCACCGGGCAGCCCAGGGCCTGTTCCAGCGCCGCGAGGTCTAACTCTGTTTGCTGGCTTTCAACAATATCCAGCATGTTTAACGCCACGATGCAGGGCTGCCCCATTTCCAGCAGCTGCAAGGTCAGATAAAGATTACGTTCAAGGTTACTGGCATCCACCACGTTAATCACCAGGTCAGCATCACCGCTCAGCAGATACTGGCAGGCAATCTGTTCGTCCAGCGATGCCTGCGCCGAGAGGGTGGTGAGCGAGTAACAGCCCGGCAGATCAACCAACTGCACCTGATGCTCTTCTGTGGTGAACTGCCCTTCTTTGCGCTCGACGGTCACACCGGCCCAGTTACCGACCCGCTGGCGCGATCCGGTGAGCTGGTTAAACAGGGTGGTTTTGCCTACGTTTGGGTTCCCGGTCAGCGCGATAGTGATGGTTTTCATGCTGTCTCTCCGGCTGACTGCATGGCTTCCAGCTGGAGCAAATCAAGGTCCCTTTTGCGCAACATCAGGCTCACGTGGCGGGTTTCAATATGCAGCGGATCGCCCAGTGGCGCGATGCGGATCAGCCGAAAGGTGGCGCCGGGCAACAGCCCCAGCGCCATCAGTTTCTGGCGAAATACCGGATTGATGGATGACGAAAAACCGACGATTCGGTAGGTATGCTGTGGGATCATGTGCATTGGCGGTGCCTGCTTAAATAGACACTGAGAATTTTAATGAGAGTGATTCTTGCTCACATTGATATGGAGCAACTTAATCGCAGGGCAAGTGGGGAGGTTAGGAAAAAAGAGCGGGCCGTGAGACCCGCCGGGGAGGATTAGCTTTTTTTACCAAACGCGGCGGCCAGCGCATCGCCCATCGCGCTGTTGCCCGCAGACTGAGCAGCAGGGCGTTTGTTGTTGGCTTTTGCCGGGCGTGCATTGTCACGGTCCGGCGATTTGTTGCCGCCACCGCGTCGCGCATTGGTTTCGCCTGGCTGCTCGTCAAGACGCATGGTCAGTGCAATACGCTTACGCTGTAAATCCACTTCCATCACCTTCACTTTGACCACATCACCGGCTTTCACCACTTTGTGTGGGTCATCGACAAATTTATCGGCCAGTGAGGAGATATGCACCAGACCATCCTGATGGACGCCGATATCGACGAAGGCGCCGAAGTTGGTGACGTTAGTCACCGAGCCTTCCAGCACCATCCCCGGGAGCAGGTCATTCATGGTGTCGACACCGTCAGCGAACTGTGCGGTTTTAAACTCAGGACGGGGATCTCGGCCCGGTTTTTCCAGCTCTTTGATGATGTCACTCACGGTCGGCACGCCGAAACGCTCATCGGTAAAATCAACGGCTTTCAGATTACGCAGCTCAGTCGGGTTACCCATCAGGTCGTTCAGTGCCTGCTCGGTGGCGGCGAGAATGCGCTCCACGACAGGATACGCTTCCGGGTGCACGGTAGAGGCATCCAGTGGGTTATCGCCCTGAGTGATGCGAAGGAATCCGGCGCACTGTTCAAAGGCCTTTGGCCCCAGACGACCGACTTTCAGTAACTGCTGACGGTTCTGGAAACGGCCGTTCTCGTCACGCCAGGTGACAATATTCTGGGCGATCATCTTGCTCAGCCCTGCCACGCGCGTTAGCAGCGGCACAGAGGCGGTATTCAGATCGACACCCACGCCGTTCACGCAGTCTTCCACCACCGCATCCAGTTTTCTCGCTAACTGGCTCTGGCTGACGTCATGCTGGTACTGGCCGACACCAATGGATTTCGGGTCGATTTTTACCAGTTCGGAGAGCGGATCCTGTAAGCGACGGGCGATGGAAACCGCGCCACGCAGCGAGACATCCAGGCCAGGGAACTCCAGTGCCGCCAGTTCGGAAGCGGAATAGACCGAGGCTCCCGCTTCGCTGACGATGACTTTCTCGCCCTGGACCTGCGGGAACTGCTTTTGCACCTCAAGATAGAAACGCTCGGTTTCACGAGATGCCGTACCGTTGCCGATGGCGACCAGTTCAACCTGATGTTTGGTACAGAGTGCTGCGACGGCCGCTGCGGCTTTCGCAGTCTGCCCGGTGTGAGGATAGATGGTGTCTGTCGCGACCAGCTTCCCGGTCGCATCCACCACGGCGACTTTGACCCCGGTACGTAGGCCAGGATCGAGACCCATCGTGGCGCGCATCCCCGCCGGCGCCGCCATCAACAGATCGTGCAGATTGCGGGCGAAGACATTAATCGCTTCGTCTTCCGCGCGTTCACGCACGGTGCCCATCAGTTCGGTTTCGAGGTGCAGCAGCACCTTGATGCGCCAGGTCCAGCTGACTACGGCTTTACGCCAGGTATCCGCTGGCGCATTGTTCAGGCGCAGATTCAGATGGTCTGTGATGATCTGCTCACCGTGGCTTTCGCGCGGTGGTTCATCAAACTGCGGATCAGCATTCAGCGCCAGCTGTAAGATACCTTCGTTACGCCCACGGAACATGGCCAGCGCACGGTGGGAAGGTACGGTGGATAACGCTTCATGATGATCGAAGTAGTCACGGAATTTTGCGCCTTCCTCTTCTTTGCCATCGATCACACGTGCGACCAGGTGTGCATTTTTCCAGAGGTAGTCACGCACTTTTGCCAGCAGTCCGGCATCTTCTGCGAAACGTTCCATCAGGATGTAGCGTGCACCATCCAGCGCCGCTTTGGTGTCAGCAACACCTTTGTCGGCATCAATGTAGCCAGCGGCCAGTTGTTCAGGATCGTGAGACGGCTCCTGCCATAACGTGTCTGCCAGGGGTTGCAGACCGGCTTCTATCGCGATCTGACCGCGCGTGCGGCGCTTCTGTTTGTAAGGCAGATAGAGGTCTTCGAGCTCGGTTTTACTCAGGGTGGCGTTGATTGCCGCTGCCAGCTCATCGGTCAGTTTTCCCTGGTCGGCAATGGATTTCAGAATGGACTGGCGGCGGTCGGCAAGCTCGCGCAGGTAACCCAGTCGGGTCTCCAGCTGACGCAGTTGGGTATCATCTAACCCGCCGGTCACTTCCTTACGATAACGTGCGATAAACGGCACGGTATTTCCTTCGTCCAGCAGGCGAACAGCGGCTTCAACCTGTTCTGGTCTGGCCTTTAGCTCACTTGCAATCAGGCGGCTTAGTGAATTATTCATCATTGTTGGGACACTTTTTAGCTTAAGAAATTGGCAACAGTTATACGGATTGCAGCAGCATAATGCCAGTCATCAGACTGTCAGCATGGCTGCAACGGCGAGTTTAGGATTCTTTGACGTAGCTGATCGCATTGACGTACCACAGTGCTTCACCCACTGGGGTGTGGACGATGGCGGCATCCCCGATCTCTTTTTTCAGCAATGCACGCGCCATCGGCGAGTCGATAGAGATATAGTCATTGCGACCGAAGATCTCGTCATAGCCGACAATGCGGAAATGCTTCAGATCGCCATCATCGTTTTCCACCTCAACCCAGGCACCGAAAAACACTTTGCCATCCTGCTGTGGGGAATAGTCGACAATACGCAACTGTTCCAGGCACTTGGTCAGATAGCGTATCCGGCGGTCAATTTCACGCAGGCGTTTTTTGTTGTACTGATAGTCGGCATTTTCACTGCGATCGCCAAGGCTGGCCGCCCAGGTGACCTTCTTCGTCACTTCCGGGCGCTCTTCACGCCACAGGAAGTCCAGCTCCTGCTTCAGCAGGTTGTAGCCTTCGCGGGTAATCAGTTTGGTTTTCATCATTCAGCCATCGTCATCGTGATATGCAGACTATTTTGTTGTGCTGTGTGACGGGATGCAAATTCATTGTTCCGAATTATGCCGCAACGTTACTGCTTGTTTGTCATGATAAATACGCTGGAAAAAACCGTTCATCCCCTGGTTTTTTTGACCCAGATTACAGATAAGCTGCTGTTTAATATGCTTTGTAACAATTTCGGCTACAATATAAACCATTATTGACTGTTACATTCAGGCATCTTTTTTAAAAATACAGGCTCAGGCAATAGCGCCTTTGGGAGTAACGAAATGCAAGAAAATTACAAAATCCTGGTGGTAGATGATGACATGCGTTTGCGTGCACTGCTGGAGCGTTATCTGACCGAGCAGGGCTTCCAGGTGCGTAGTGTGGCCAATGCTGAGCAGATGGATCGCCTGCTGACGCGTGAATCATTCCACCTGATGGTGCTGGACCTGATGTTACCTGGCGAAGATGGCTTGTCGATTTGCCGCCGTCTGCGCAGCCAGAGCAACCCGATGCCGATTATTATGGTCACCGCCAAAGGCGAGGAAGTGGATCGTATCGTGGGCCTCGAAATCGGTGCGGATGACTATATTCCAAAACCGTTCAACCCACGTGAACTGCTGGCCCGTATCCGTGCGGTGCTGCGTCGTCAGGCGAATGAACTACCGGGTGCGCCTTCTCAGGAAGAAGCGGTGATTGCTTTCGGTAAATTCAAGCTGAACCTCGGTACCCGCGAGATGTTCCGTGAAGATGAGCCGATGCCACTGACCAGCGGCGAGTTCGCCGTGCTGAAAGCGCTGGTGAGCCACCCGCGTGAGCCGCTGTCGCGCGATAAACTGATGAACCTGGCCCGTGGTCGTGAGTACAGTGCGATGGAGCGTTCTATCGACGTACAGATCTCCCGTTTGCGCCGTATGGTGGAAGAAGATCCGGCTCATCCACGCTACATCCAGACCGTTTGGGGCCTGGGCTATGTCTTCGTGCCGGACGGCAGTAAAGCATGAGGCGATTCCGCTTCTCTCCCCGTAGTTCATTTGCCCGCACACTGTTATTGATCGTTACCCTGCTGTTCGTCAGCCTGGTAACGACTTATCTGGTGGTGCTGAACTTTGCAATTTTGCCCAGTCTGCAACAGTTCAACAAAGTGCTGGCCTATGAAGTTCGTATGTTGATGACCGACCGTTTGCAGTTGGAAGATGGCACGCAGCTGGAAGTGCCTCCGGCATTTCGCCGTGAAATCTACCGTGAACTCGGCATCTCGCTGTATACCAATGCAGCGGCGGAAGAGAGCGGATTACGCTGGGCGCAGCACTATCAGTTTCTCAGCCAACAGATGGCGCAGCAGTTGGGTGGCCCGACCGATGTCCGTGTGGAGGTCAATAAGAACTCCCCGGTGGTGTGGCTGAAAACCTGGTTGTCGCCGGATATCTGGGTGCGCGTCCCCCTGACCGAGATCCATCAGGGCGATTTCTCTCCATTGTTCCGCTACACGCTGGCGATTATGTTGCTGGCGATCGGTGGAGCCTGGCTGTTTATACGTATCCAGAACCGCCCGCTGGTGGAGCTGGAGCACGCAGCGTTACAGGTGGGTAAAGGCATTATCCCCCCGCCACTGCGCGAGTATGGTGCCTCTGAGGTCCGTTCCGTGACGCGGGCATTTAATCAGATGGCATCTGGCGTGAAGCAGTTAGCCGATGACCGAACCCTGCTGATGGCCGGGGTGAGTCATGACCTGAGAACGCCATTGACGCGTATTCGTCTGGCAACGGAAATGATGTCAGAGCAGGATGGCTATCTGGCTGAGTCGATCAATAAAGATATCGAAGAATGTAATGCGATTATCGAACAGTTTATTGATTACCTGCGTACCGGGCAGGAGATGCAGTTTGAACGCGCGGACCTCAACAGTGTGCTGGGAGAAGTGGTGGCGGCAGAAAGCGGTTACGAGCGTGAAATTGAGAATGCCGTGATGTCCGCTGAGCTGATGCTGGATATCAATCCCCTTGCGATTAAGCGTGCGATTGCCAACATGGTCGTCAATGCTGCCCGCTATGGTAATGGCTGGATTAAGGTCAGTTCCGGGCGTGAGCTGCATCGAGCCTGGTTCCAGGTAGACGATGATGGTCCCGGTATTGAACCCGACCAGCTTAAGCACCTGCTTCAGCCGTTTGTGCGTGGTGACAGCGCACGCAGTACCAGCGGAACGGGCCTGGGACTGGCGATTGTGCAGCGTATTATTGATGCTCACCAGGGGGCGCTGGAGATTGGTAAGAGTGAAAAAGGGGGCTTACGCATTCGTGCCTGGCTGCCATTGCCACCTGCCAGCCTTCCGCCAGGGCCTACCCAGTGACAGGCAAGGGTGCGACATGAAGTTGTAGGGGTGAGGCATGCCTCACCCGATTCCACTGGCTTACAGTGTCGGCCCGGCTTTCACCAGTGCTTCACCCGCTTTAGTGTCGGTGAACTTATCGAAGTTGTTGATAAACCTCTGCGCCAAATCCCGAGCCTTTGTTTCCCATTCGGCTTCACTCGACCAGGTTTGACGCGGGTCGAGCAGTTTGCTGTCTACGCCTTGCAGGGTCAGCGGTATCTCCAGGTTGAAAACAGGCAACGTGGTGGTTTCTGCATGGGCGATGTCGCCACTGAGGATAGCGTTGATAATCGCCCGTGTATCGGCGAGCGAAATACGTTTCCCACTGCCGTTCCAGCCGGTATTCACCAGCCAGGCTTCTGCGCCTGCGTCCTTCATCCGTTTCACCAAAACCTCTGCGTACTGTGTGGGGTGCAGGGTCAGGAACGCGGCACCAAAGCAGGCTGAGAAGGTGGGAGTAGGTTCGGTGACTCCACGCTCAGTACCGGCCAGTTTGGCGGTAAAACCGGAAAGGAAATGGTACTGGGTCTGCTCGGCGGTCAGGCGTGATACGGGGGGCAGCACACCGAAAGCGTCAGCGGTCAGGAAAATCACTTTCTTCGCGTGGCCGGCTTTCGACACCGGTTTAACGATATTGTCGATATGATCAATCGGGTAGGAGACGCGGGTGTTCTCGGTCTTGCTGCTGTCGTCATAATCCACCGAACCATCGCTGCGAACGACAACGTTCTCCAGCAGGGCATCCGGGCGGATCGCATGGTAGATCTCCGGTTCTGCTTTTTCTGACAGTTTGATAGTTTTAGCGTAACAGCCCCCTTCAAAGTTAAACACGCCGTCATCATCCCAGCCATGTTCATCATCGCCAATCAGCTTGCGCTCTGGGTCGGTAGACAGTGTGGTTTTGCCCGTGCCCGACAGGCCGAAGAATATGGCAACATCCCCTTTTTCACCGACGTTGGCCGAGCAGTGCATCGACGCGATCCCTTTTAGCGGCAGCAGGTAGTTCATAATAGTGAACAACCCTTTCTTCATCTCGCCGCCGTACCAGGTTCCCCCGATAAGCTGTATGTTTTCCGTTAGGTTAAAGGCGACAAAGTTCTCGGAGTTCAGTCCCTGCGCCTGCCAGTCCGGGTTGGTGCACTTGGCGCCGTTCATCACCACGAAGTCAGGTGTGAAATTCGCCAGGCCCGCTTCATCCGGGCGTATAAACATGTTCTTCACAAAGTGCGCCTGCCAGGCGACTTCCGTGATAAAGCGTACGCTGAGGCGTGAGTCCGGGTTAGCGCCGCACCAGGCATCGACCACAAACAGGCGTTTGCCGGAGAGCTGCTGCGTGACAAGGTTTTTCAGCGACTGCCAGGTTTCCTGCGAGAGGGGATGGTTATCATTTTTACCTTTGCCCTGGTCACTCCACCACAGCGTGTCGCGGGTGGTTTCGTCACGTACCAGATATTTGTCTTTCGGAGAACGTCCGGTAAAAATGCCGGTATCCACGGCGACAGCGCCAGACTGCGTGATGATACCGCGCTCAAAACCGTTTAATGTGGGTAGGGTTTCTTCCTTAAACAGGGTGTCATAATCAGGATTATGAATCACCTTCACCGTATCAGTGATGCCATAAGCGACGAGGTCCTGCAAGGTCAGGTCGTTAGTGTGCATGTTACTGCTCCTTTGTCGGTTTTTTGTACTGCGTCAAATTGTAGGGGTATTTCAACTTTATTATCGCGAGTGACTTCCGACTTCTGCATCAGTGCCGGGTGATACCACGATCGCGCGCAGTTTACACCCGCCAGAAAACAGCGAAAGCGGCAAAGAAGGAAAATGAGAAGCCACGCTGGGTTCAATGAAAAGAATCGCATTTGTTGC
The DNA here is from genome assembly GCF_020683125.1 of Erwinia rhapontici. Classification (NCBI taxonomy): domain Bacteria; kingdom Pseudomonadati; phylum Pseudomonadota; class Gammaproteobacteria; order Enterobacterales; family Erwiniaceae; genus Erwinia; species Erwinia rhapontici. The sequence continues at coordinate 416,334 of NZ_CP085627.1, forward strand.
ATCAATAGTGCTAAGTCGGTGTCTTTTTTTAGTGATAAATACCAGGGAGGGGAGGATTGTCAGGTGGAAAGTTCGACTTTTTGTGACGGGAGTATCGTATTGTTTTTCGATGAGAAATAAAGGCAGGCAGCGTAAAAACGGGGGCATCGTTGAAAAGAAAAAGGCCGGATAATATCCGGCCCCTGGCGATTAGTGAACCTGTTGGTCACCTGTCGCAGAATGATTACGGATCGCGGCAATATCGACCGCATCATAGACGTAGTGATTACCGCAGTAGTCACAGTGCATATCAATGTTGCCATCTTCCTGCAGGATCTGGTCCACTTCTTCATCCGGCAGTGTTCGCAGCACATCGCCGCAACGTTCGCGTGAACAGGTGCACTTGAAGCTCACGTTCTGGGGTTCAAACAGGGTGACTTCTTCCTGATGATAGAGACGCCACAGCACGTCATTTGCTGGCAGGCCCAGCAGCTCTTCTGTTTTGATCGTTTCTGTCAACGTCGCCAGATGGTTGAACTCATCCAGGCTGGCATCCTGAGCCGGCAGAACCTGCAACAGAATACCGGCTGCACCCACCTGCGATTCTGTTTCGCCGGTGCGGATAAACAGACGAGTAGGGAGCTGCTCTGAACGCATAAAGTAATCTTCCAGGCAGGCGGCAAGGGTGTCACCTTCCAGCCCGACTACGCCCTGGTAGCGCTCACCTTCTTTCGGAGAAATGGTGATCACCAGATAGCCATTGCCGACCATCTCTTTTAGGCTGCTCCCATCGGCAATCTCACCCTGCATACGTGCAACACCGCGCATTTCCTGAAGATTGTTACCGTTGATTACGGCCATATTAAGCGGGCCATCACCCTGTAACTGCACCGTGATGTCACCGTCAAATTTCAGGGTAGCTGTCAGCAGACTGGTGGCGACCAGCAGTTCGCCAAGGACCTGTTGCACTGGCTGAGGGTAGTCATGACCCTCAATGATTTCCTGCCATGTCTGGGATACGGTAACCAGTTCGCCGCGCACAGCATGGTTTTCGAACAGGTAACGGTGCATTTGGTCTTGCTGGGACATAGTGTTTCTCTCGAGTGTGGCGTTATTCGTCGCCAGAATGTTTAAATTTCATCAGGTCACGACGTTCCTTTTTATCAGGGCGCCGGTCAGGGTGCGGCATAGTGAGGGCATTCATTTTACGCGCCAGCGCCACTTTTTCCCGCTTCTCAATACTCTCTACCGTTTCGCGGTACAATTGTTGCGCAACAGTCGCCGGGCCACGTTTGTCAGTGATCGCTTCAATCACCACGGTGCGCTGATCGTTACCCTGGCGCAGCGTCAGCTCGGCAGCCACTTCCACCAGTTTACTGGGTTTGCTGCGTTGACCGTTGTAATGGACTTTGCCGCCTTCAATCATTTCGCGTGCATCTGCCCGGGTTTTATAAAACCGGGCGGCCCAAAGCCATTTATCGAGCCGGACCCCGTCTGAGGGTTTCTCTTTCATCGCTGCTCCTTTTGGGAATACCCCTATATAGGGTGTCCCCCGTCGTCTTTCAAGTTAACGGGTGGGGCGTCCTGGATTATTTTGGGTATGGAGGGCACTAGCTATTAAAAATAGCACAGATGCGATGGGGTCAGAACATCGGCCGCACGGTCTGTATATCGTTGAGCGAATGGTTAAGGCATTTGTCGTAATACTGATGAATTTCCATCATCCGAAGACGATTACGGTGGATGCGACGCAGCGCCAGTAGTGTGTTAATGACCAGAATCAGAGTGAGCAACAGCAACAACAAGCTGCTGCCGAGGTAGTGCCATAATGTGATGGTGTCTGGCTCGCTGTGCAGTGCGATATGGCGGGTGCCGTTGGCATCGGTGGTGATGCTTGTAATGATCCCGTTAGCCTTAAACGGCGTGTGCAGCAGCATACCTGCCAGACGTTGCAGTTCTGGCCATTGGTCAGGCGCGTTGTAATCAAACAGTGATGCCGCCGGGGAGGGTTGATTCACCAACTGGCGGCCTTCGTCGCTGAGGATCAGGAAACCACCCGGAGGAGGGCTGTTCAGCGCGTCCGAGGCACGGCGTGTTTCACGGTAGAAGAAAGAGGACGTCGCGGTGTTCACCAGGTTTTCCAGCGCTTCGGCGCTCACCGGGCGCAGTAGCACGTTCATGCCGTTGAGTGCACCAGAATTGGCACGATGCACCAGCGTCTGCCAGTCTTTGGCATTGCCGAGGTTGACCAGCGCATTTTTCAGACGCACACAGTCCTGCTCCTGGCTGCACAAATCCTGGGTTTTTTGCACGATATCGGAGAAGTCATCCAGCAGGATCATGCCTGACTTTTGAATGGCGGTGGCCAGCTGCGGATTGAGTTTTGGATCGGTGCTGGTCTGCGGATGAAGCTGCATTCGGGTGGTATCCAGCAGTGCGGTGGCTTTATCAATAATATCGGACTGCGGCAGGGGCAGGGGGTCAGCGTTATTCCAGTATACCGCAGAGCAGTCGAACGGCATAAAGTCATAGTTGCGGTTGCCCTGATAGGTGGCTGGGATCGAACACATCCCCGTGCCTTTGACTTTCAGGCTGTCGCCCACATGGAGGGCAACGTTTTCTAAGTCACTCACCTGCGTGACTTGCAGACTTTCCGTGCCTTTAATCCATGCCAGGCTCAACTTCAGTGGCATGCTCAGGGGGATCCAGGAAATCAGCAGTACCAGCACTAACAACGCACCCGCAGCCAGCACAACATTTTTACGCCAGCGTTGGATTGGGAAATTACGCACCTCATCCTGCAGGGAGAGGAAACGTCCCTGGCGAACGACCTGGCGGTTAAGATAGATATCAACGTCGGTAGTTTGACCCAGGTCCTGGGCTACGTAGCTTTGCCAGTGTGGCGGATAGATCAAATCGATAATACCCAACGAGATGTTACTGACCTGACCCTGGTTGGATTCGCCAAATAAGCCCCAGCGTTTCGGTGCGCCGCGCAGGCAGTGGATGTCACGCAGGTCTTTCTCTGTGGGGCGGCGGTACAGCATCCAGATGCTGAATAAAATCATGCAGATACCCGCCAGTATCAGCCAGGGCATCAGAACAACCGGCCCCACGAGGCTGATGAAAAACAGCAGTAATCCCGTGCTGATAAGCAGGGCTTCCCGGGTGCCATCCGGTTTGCTCAATGCATACTCTTCCAGACTCTCCTTGCGAACGCTGAGAAGCTCAACGTTCTCGCCCTCTTCTTTGCGGATAGAGGCATTTTGCCCGGTCGCGCGTACCATCGGCACCAGTGCAGGCGATTCCCAACGATATTGAGTCAGTGAGTGCCCATTGAGTGAAATGACCAGCGGGATCGTTTGCGTTTTAATGAGCTCAACGTAGTTCTCTTCCGCAATGTACTGCTCCCACAGTGGGGGCAGATGCACTTCAACCGCATCCAGGTAGTAGCGCCATTTATTTTGGTCGTCGGTGGAGAGTCCGTAGCGGGTGATGGAGCGAGTGACGGGATAAACATTGTTGCTTTGAGATGTCAGAACCAGTTGTTCGGGTGAGCTGCTGGCACCGGTTGGCTGGGTATCGTGCCGATTATTAGCCAGCATGGAGACGTAGCGTTCTACCGCTGTGCGTTCTTCGTCGCTCAGTTTGCGATAAGGGGGACTAATGAATGGCAGTGGTTTCGCCAACGGCGGGCGATGCCGCATAGCGTACCAAAAAAAACAACCTGCCGTCACCGAGCAGGCCAGCATTACAGCCAATATGATGACTATTGTGCTCATGCTCCCCTCATTCCTGCCACGATGCTCCTGTCATTTCTCTCGCATAAGATGGTGGGTCAATACCAGCCAAAAATGGCGAGTGAAGACAGAATAGGCAATTCACTGTGTGATTAAAAATAGCGCTAAAAATCATAAAATTAGAATAATTGTATAGCATGGCCGGGGGTGATGTTACCAGGCATTTGCCATAACAGATATCGGCATAATCCTATTTTTTAGTCGTTCAATTGACATTCTTTAAAAGATTTTCCTCATATTAACAAGGATTTGTTATAAAAAAGTAAAATGATTCATGCGATGATTGGATTCCTGCGGCACCTGCCGCACAATGGACAATAGCACACCCGTGTTTGCACCGGGCATGACGTTAACCTTATTCGGCTTTTCGCTGGGGCCATGATGACCAGACAATTACAAAAACCTACTATCCACAAAGTTGAAGCTGTTGCGCGCTCCAGGTTGTTCACGGTAGAAGCCGTTGATCTGGAGTTCAGCAATGGTGCGCGCCGTGTGTACGAACGTATGCGTTCCTCTGGCCGTGAAGCGGTTATGATCGTACCGATTGTCGACGATCATCTGATTCTGATTCAGGAATATGCTGTCGGGCTGGAAAGCTATGAGCTGGGGTTCCCGAAGGGATTGATTGATGCTGGCGAAACGCCGTTTGAAGCCGCCAATCGTGAACTAAAAGAAGAGGCCGGGTTTGGCGCTCATCAGTTGGAGACACTGGGAAAACTGACGATGGCGCCGTCCTATTTTTCCAGTCAGATGAACATTGTGGTGGCAGAGGGACTTTATCCTGAGCAACTGGAAGGGGATGAACCTGAGCCATTACCGCAACTGCGCTGGCCGCTAAATAATTTGCTGGCGCTCCTGGATGAACCTGATTTTCGCGAATCGCGTAACGTCAGTGCGCTGTTTCTGGTCCGTGAATGGCTGGTGAAGCAAGGCCGGCTGAGTTACTGATGTGAGCCATCGTAACGGGTGAGTGTGGTTGACTGACCTGAAATAAAAAATGCCGGGCAATTGCCCGGCATTTTTGTATCAGAACAACTCGTGGCTTTCGCCGTTGTCCATCAGTGTGGTTCCGACGTCATGTACGGAATATTCAGTCGGCTGGGTGCCGTTGATGAAGTATTCCGCGCGGCTATTGCCGCCACCGTTCGCCAGTTTGCCGGTGCTGCGGTCGATATTGACCGTCACTACGCCTTCTGGCGGCGTCAATGGTTGTAACGGCACACCATCCAGCGCGGATTTCATATAGTCATCCCATGCTGGCTGTGCGCTCTTGGCACCGCCTTCGTAGCCTGATATCTGATCTTTAATCGCCCCGGAAGCCGTGGTGCGTCCGAGGTCACGGCGGTGATCGTCAAAACCGATCCACACCGAGGTGACAACCCCCGGCCCGTAGCCGGAGAACCAGGCATCTTTTGAGCTGTTAGTGGTACCGGTTTTGCCACCGATATCGTTACGTTTAAGGTCGCGGCCAGCCCGCCAGCCAGTGCCCATCCAGCCTGGCTCACCAAACACATTCGAATTCAGCGCACTTTTAATCAGGAATGACAGCGGGGTGTTGATCACGTGTGGCGCATATTGCTGCTGGCCATCCTGCTGACCCTGCTGTGGAACCTGCTCCAGCTGCGGTTGTGGTACGGCAACATTGTTACCTTCCGACGATACCGCCACGTTTTCTACGCTGTCTTCACTCAGTGCGACGGCCTTCTGAGTGTTGCCATAGATCACCGGCAGATTGCACTCTGCACAGGCGACTTTCGGTTTCGCTTCGAAGACGTGGTTGCCTTGCTCATCATCGATGCGCGTGATGAAGTACGGGTCAACCAGGAAGCCGCCGTTCGCCATCACAGAGTAGCCACGTACCATCTGCAATGGGGTGAAGGAGGCCGAGCCCAGCGCCAGTGATTCCGTATGGACGATGTTCTGTGCCGGGAAACCAAAACGCTGCAAATATTCGGCCGCATAGTCGACGCCCATGGCGCGCATGGCGCGCACCATCACAACGTTCTTCGACTCACCCAACCCCTGGCGCAGACGAATGGGACCCGCGTAGGTATTGGGTGAGTTTTTCGGACGCCAGTCAGCACCGGCACCTGCATCCCAACGAGAAATCGGCACGTCGTTAAGAATAGATGCCAGCGTCAAACCACGGTCCATTGCTGCGGTATACAGGAACGGTTTGATATTCGAACCGACCTGGCGTAACGCCTGGGTTGCACGGTTAAACTTGCTCAGATTGAAGTCAAAACCGCCCACAAGTGCGCGCACGGCACCATCGTGTGGGTCGAGCGATACCAGTGAGGAGTTCACATCCGGCACCTGGCCCAGTTGCCAGTCGTTATCCACTTTGCGTACCCAAATCTGCTGACCAGGCTGCAATACCTGGCTCACCGAACGCGGTGTGGCACCTTGTAAGGTGTCTGACTTGAACGGGCGGGCCCAGCGAACACTGGCGAGGTTTAGCGCAACGCTGCTGCCATCACGCATAATGGCCGTGGCTTCCTCGCTATTACTGGTGGTAACCACTGCCGGGAACAGCGGACCGTACACCGGTAAAGACTTCAGCGTTTTCATGATTTCGCTGTGGCCCCACGCCTGCTCACCCACTTTCCACAGCACACTGGCCGGACCGCGATAACCATGACGCATATCATAGGCAATAACGTTGTCCTGAACCGATGTCTGTGCCGCCAACTGGAGCTTACGGGTGACGGTGGTATAGACCTTATAACCGTCGTTGTAGGCGTTCTCACCGAAGCGCTTGATCATCTCCTGACGCACCATCTCAGTCAGATACGGCGCTGAGAAAGCAATTTCCGGCACATGATAGTTCGCCACCAGTGGTGTGCTGCGCGCTTCGTTATACTGCATCTGCGTGATGTAGTGCTGGTCAAGCATACGTGCCAGAACGGTATTGCGACGCTGCACGGCACGATCATGAGAATAGAGTGGGTTAAATGTCGACGGTGCTTTTGGCAGGCCGGCGATCATGGCGATCTCACTCAGTGACAGCTGATCAACGCTTTTACCAAAATAGACCTGTGCCGCAGCGCCAACACCATAGGCGCGGTAGCCGAGGTAAATCTTGTTCAGATACAGCTCAAGGATCTCGTCCTTGCTCATCATCTGTTCAATGCGAATGGCGAGGAACACCTCCTTGACCTTACGTATCAGTGTACGTTCCGGGCTGAGGAAGAAGTTACGTGCCAGCTGCTGGGTAATGGTACTGGCCCCCTGCGACGCATGACCGGAAACCAGCGCAATGCTGGCTGCACGGAAAATACCAATCGGGTCGACGCCATGATGTTCATAGAAGCGGCTGTCTTCCGTCGCGATAAAGGCCTTCACCATTTGCGGTGGGATTTGTTGCAGCGTCAGTGGAATACGGCGTTTCTCGCCGTACTGTGCGATAAGCTCGTTATCGGCACTGTAGACCTGCATTGGCGTCTGCAGACGCACATCTTTCAGCGTGGCGACATCCGGGAGCTGTGGCTCTATGTATTTGTACAAACCATAGATCGAGCCAGCTCCCAGCAAGATGCAACACACTGCAAGGATCAATAAATACTTTACGAACTTCACCTGATATTTCCCACTTAAAGTCGGTTGGGCAGTTTATAAACAATCGCGCGGTAGTATAAAGGCAAGCCTGTACCTTGGATACGTCCTTTTCAACAGACGATAAGGAGATCGCGCAATGGCTTTTAAGACATGGCAAGTCGGGCTGGATATTCAAAACGGGCAGCTCTGCGCCCTGGGCATCCAGCGCCGTCGAAACGGCTGGCAGCTACGTCATTGGTGGCAGCATACGTTGCCGCAAGATACGTTAAGAAATGGCCTGGTGCAACGCCCGGACGATGTTGTGGCATTACTGCAACGCTGGCGTAAACACCTTCCTGCTCGCATTTCACTGCGGGTCGGCTTCCCCCCGCAGCTCGTCATGCAGCGCCAACTGGCGAAGCCTGCCTTACGATTACGTGAACCCGATCGTAACAGTTACATCATGGCGGCGGCGAGACGATTTTTCCCTATCGCACCCGAAGCGCTGGCGCTGGATTACCGTGGTAGTGATGACGTTGACGGGGCGATGTATCTGACGGCGGCACGCCAGGATGCACTACAAAATTGGGTAGACTGCCTGCAACAGGCCTCGCTGGCTCCCGATGTTCTGGAACTGACTCCGGCGGCACTGTATGCGCTGGCTCGTGGACTGTCACTGGAGGCGTCCGCCGCACTGGTGCACCGCCTGAACGATCACTGGCTGTGGTATGCCCCGCAGTCGGGTGTTCATGCCTGGGGCTGGTGTTCACTGGAAGATGCAGCCGATTTTAGCGCACTACAGCAGCGATATTTACAAGGCAGCCACTCAGTCTGGTACAGCTCTGTGCTGGCAGAAGAGCGGCCGGAAGGCACCTTCGCCTTGTCGCCGCTGGCCGCAGTGCAATGTTATCAGCCGCCGTTGCCCGTGTATGACGGTGCTTTTGCATTGGCAACCGGTCTGGCATTACGCCCGGAGGATTGCTGATGGTATGGGTGAACTTATTGCCCTGGCGGCAGGTGAAATTGCAGAAGCGCTGGCGCGTCTGGCGTCTGGCAGGGGGCGTTTTAGTTCTGGTGTTTTCCATGCTGATGCTGGAGGGATACTGGCAGCGCAGTCTCAATCACCAGCAGAGTCGCACGCAGGGTCTGTGGAGCGCCGCGCTAAACGATGTGCAGGCCCTGAGTGCACGCACGCAGGCCGCACGACAGCAGCTCAGCGCCTTGCAACGTCAGCAGCATCACCTCATGCACCGTCAACAGCAGATGACCCAGTGGCGTGATTTCGCGCGGGGTCTTGGCCTGCACTTTCCACCGGATACCTGGCTGAGCGTGTTGCATAAAACCCGCAAGGAACTGGTGTTACGCGGAGTGGCGGCCAGCATTCAGGAACTGCACCAGTTGCGTGACAGATTACGCGAGGTCACGTTGTTTAAACAGGTCAATTTGGGGGCAGTCCAGCGTGTTCGCACGGGCGAAATGACGTTTGATATGCAGGCACTACCGTTTTTGTCTCCTGGTGCCGACGAATGATGCACCGCTGGCTGATCGGTTGGTTGCAAATGCCGGCATGGATACGCTTGGGCAGTTTTTGTGGCGCTGCGCTGTTGCTGGCGATGCTGTTATGGGGCGCCTGGTGGCATCCGATAAAACAAAAGCAGCAGCAGGGCGAACAGCAGTGGCAGCAGCTGGCACACCGTTATCGTCAGCAGCTGCAATTACTCCGCGCCATGCCCGCACTTGCCACCGTGCAGCAGCAGACAGAACAGATCGAGGCACGGCTTACCTCTGACGTCATCCGGCCTTTTTTACTGCCTGACCTGCTCAAAGCCAGCGGTGCGGTACTGGAATACTGGCACCCTGCCGGGCAGGGCGGTGAGCTGTCTCTGATGCTGAACTGGCCACAATTTATTGCGCTGCTGGATTATCTTTCTGCGCTTCAGCCCACGTTACTGTTTTCCCAGTTCAAACTGCAACGTGAGGAACAGCAATTGCGCCTGGTCATGGAGTTAACGGATGAAAATTAAGCTGGCCTGGGGATTGCTGTTGTTGATGTGTAACGTGTGGGCGCGCGATCCCTTTTTTCCTCTGAACGTCCAGCGTTGCGCGTCCGTTGCAGAGACGGAACTCACCTGGCGTTTACTGGGACTGATTGGCCGAGAGGGCCGCTATGACGCGTGGCTGGTCTCGTCTCAACATAAATTGCTCTGGCGGCAGACTGGCGACCCATTACCCGGCACGGAGTGGCGTATCGCGGAGATTGATGCTCAGACTGTCACGATCACGACTTTACAGGACTGCCCGCCGTCACGGCGGCTGGGTTTAAAAGGAGGACATCATGCTCAGGATAATTTACCTCTGGCTGGCGCTGATAAGCCCGTTATCAGCCAGCCAGATTCCCCTCTCTCTCGCTTTTGACGCCGCTCCCGTCGGGCAGGTATTGCAGGCGCTGGCCGATTACCAGCAGCTCAACCTGGTGGTAGCACCGGGGGTTGAAGGCACGCTTTCTCTTCGGCTGAAAGACGTGCCCTGGCAGCAGGCTTTACAGTTGGTGTTAAAAATGGGGCGCCTGATAATGGAAAAACAGGGCAACGTGATGCTGATTTATCCGGAGAGCTGGCAGCAAGAGGAGGAGCGAAAAACGGCCGCACGCCGTGAAGCTCAGGAACAGACGCTCCCTCTGCATAATCGTACGCTCACTCTCCAGCATGCCGATGCCGCAGCGGTCAACGGCAGCCTGCAAAATGAGCGCGCCCGATTAATGACCGCGCGTGGCAGCATTACGCTGGATAGCCGGACTAACAGTTTGTTATTACGTGATACTGAAAGTGCCCTCGATCAGGCAGAACGTTGGGTGCGCCAGCTGGATGTGCCGTTGGCTCAGATTGAGCTGGCAGCACATATCGTCACCATCAGTGAAGAGAATCTGCGTGAATTAGGGGTTAACTGGGGGCTAAGTGGATCTGAACAGGTGGCAGAGGCGCTGCGTAGCAGCCAGCTGAGAGTGGATCTTGGCGTCAGTCGCCCGGCAGGTATGGTGGGTTTGACGCTGGCAAAACTGGATGGTCAGTTGCTGGATCTTGAGCTGAGCGCGCTGGAAAGAGAGCAGCAGGCCGAGATTATTGCCAGCCCACGCTTGTTCACATCGCATCAGCAGACGGCCAGTATCAAACAAGGTACGGAAATTCCCTACGAAGTTGCCAGTGGAAATAGGGGGTCGACCACCATGGAGTTCAAAGAGGCGATGCTGGCGATGGAAGTCACGCCAGAGGTACAGGCTAACGGTCGGATTTTACTGAAACTGCATATTTCTCAAAATGTACCCGGAAAAAATATGCGAAGCGGTGAAAACGAGGTCCTGACCATCGATAAACAGGAGATTGATACCCAGGTGATGTTGAAGGATGGGCAGACGCTGGCGCTGGGAGGGATTTTTCAGCAACAGAGCGCCACAGGGCGCACTAAGGTGCCTTTTCTGGGCGATATTCCGCTACTGGGTGGCCTGTTTCGTCACGATGTACGTGAACAAAAAAGGCGTGAATTGGTGATCTTCATCACACCGAGACTGATTCGTAGCGATTAATGCGATTTTTGAGGCAAACTGTAACACCTGCATGTTTTTTCCGGAATTGCTGACAGTTGGGTTTGACGCAAGGACGGAATTAGCTTACAAGGTTTAGCGATTTTGAATTACGGGCCAGGTGCCCTTAGCAGCGAATGCTTTTTAACCGTTTTTTATCGTGCGCAACCGGCGTAGCCGATGCAACCACATCCGGCTGATAAATGAAGCGGACTGAAACGCGCCAAAATATTGCGTGCAATGGGCAAGGTAAATTTAATCGGTTGCCAAAACACCTTCAGTGTTGAGATAATTTTCGTCTGACTCTCGCACTATCGCTCATGAGGTTTCAGTTCATGTCCTGCCTGGTTTAAGGCGGGGTATCATCAACGAATTGTCTTAGTAATACCGAAAAAATGGCAGAGAAACGCAATATCTTTCTGGTTGGGCCTATGGGTGCCGGCAAAAGCACTATTGGGCGTCAGTTAGCTCAACAACTCAATATGGAATTTTTCGATTCCGATCAAGAAATTGAGCGACGTACCGGAGCGGATGTGGGCTGGGTTTTTGACGTCGAAGGCGAAGAAGGCTTCCGCGATCGCGAAGAAAAAATCATCAATGAACTCACTGAAAAGCAGGGCATTGTGCTGGCGACAGGTGGCGGTTCCGTCAAGTCGCGCGAAACGCGCAATCGTCTCTCCGCCCGTGGCGTAGTGGTTTATCTTGAAACGACTATCGAAAAGCAACTGGCACGTACTCAGCGCGACAAAAAACGTCCGCTGTTGCAGGTGGATTCTCCACCGCGTGAAGTGCTGGAAGCATTAGCCGATGAACGCAATCCGATGTATGAAGAGATTGCCGACGTAACCATTCGTACTGACGATCAAAGTGCGAAAGTGGTGGCTAATCAAATTATCAATATGTTGGAAAAGAGCTGATTCAGGCTCTGACGGCCCACTTGTGGGCACAGCAAAAAAGGTGATACAGCGTCATGGAGAGGATTACCGTAACTCTTGGGGATCGCAGTTACCCCATTACCATCGCCGCCGGGTTGTTCGCAGATCCGGCTTCTTTTTGGCCGCTTAAAGCGGGCGATCAGGTCATGCTGGTAACCAACCAGACGCTGGCTCCTCTCTATCTGGAACCATTGCGTTCACGCCTTGAGGGCGCGGGCGTGGTGGTCGATCAGGTGATTCTGCCGGACGGTGAGCAGTTTAAATCGCTGGCCGTGATGGATCAGGTATTTACCGCATTACTGTCCAGGCCTCATGGCCGGGATACCACTTTGGTGGCACTGGGTGGCGGTGTGATTGGTGATCTAACCGGATTTGCAGCCGCCAGCTACCAGCGTGGCGTACGTTTTATCCAGGTCCCAACCACGCTGTTGTCGCAGGTTGACTCCTCTGTGGGGGGGAAAACTGCCGTCAATCATCCGTTGGGTAAAAACATGATCGGGGCATTTTATCAACCTGCCTCGGTGGTGGTAGATCTTGACTGTCTGAATACCCTACCAGCGCGTGAGTTCTCTTCCGGTCTGGCGGAAGTGATCAAATACGGCATCATCCTTGACGGTGAATTCTTCACCTGGCTTGAAGACAATCTGGATGCCTTGCTGGCGCTGGATGGCACGGCGCTGGCGTACTGTATTCGCCGCTGCTGTGAGTTGAAAGCGGAAGTGGTGGCAGCAGATGAACATGAGCACGGCCAGCGTGCGTTGCTGAACCTTGGGCATACCTATGGTCACGCCATTGAAGCCCATATGGGTTACGGCAACTGGCTGCACGGCGAAGCGGTGGCAGCCGGGATGGTAATGGCTGCACGCAACGCTGAACGTCTTGGTCAGTTCAGTTCGCAAGATACAGGCCGTATTATCACGTTGTTACAGCGTGCCGGGTTACCGGTACATGGGCCAGAAAGTATGGCGGCGGCTGACTACCTGCCACATATGATGCGTGATAAAAAAGTCCTGGCTGGCAAGCTGCGTCTGATTCTTCCCCTGGCCATCGGCAAAGCCGAAGTGCGCAGCGGAGTACCACATGATATGGTTCTTGCATCCATTCAGGATTGTCTGAAGCCATAGCGATTATCTGTAACCAGGTCTCCTGGCTACTATTCTGATGTATCGCCGTTCAAGGGTTCGAACGGCATTGCCGCTCTATGGGAGGAGGTTAAATGGACGAGTTTAAACCGGAAGACGAGTTAAAACCTGACACCAGCGACCGCCGACCAACGCGGTCCCGCAAAACGTCGTCTGCACCAAAAATCCCTGTATCCCGACAGCATATGATGATGGGAATTGGTATCCTGGTTCTGCTGCTGCTTGTGTTAGGTATTGGGTCTGCATTGAAATCACCTGATAACAGCAGTGCGAAACAGCCTGCAACGCCTGCGGGTAACGCCGGTGGTGAAAAGAATATCGATCTCTCCGGGTCCTCTTCAATGAGCGGCCAGTCAGGCCAGCCAGCTACGTCTGAAACCGGTACAACCCCGAATAATACTCAGTCGGCTTCGTCACAGAATGTGGGTGTTCCACCGATTTCCCCAACGCCGACAGAAGCACAGCCAGTGCAGACACCGCCGAATCAACAGCGTGTTGAGCTGCCAGGCGATCTGAATACAGCTTTGAATGACCAGCAAGGGCAGGTTGATGCTGCAGCACAGGCAGGTCAGGGAGAGTCTTCATTGCCAACGGCGGCTGCTACAGTAGCACCAGGGGCAGAAACTCCGCGCCAGGCAAGCAACAAACCTGTTACGGCTCCACGTCCGACGGCAACGCATCAGAATAAACCGGCGGCGGCCCATACGCCTGCTGCCAGTAAGCCTGCGGCGAAAGAAAGTAAACCAGCGACTACAGCCAGTCAGAGTACGCCAGCCGCGCGTAGCGGTAGCACCCCCGGCGGTAACTTTACGCTGCAGCTAAGCAGTGCATCGCGTTCAGACACGTTGAATGCCTGGGCGAAAAAACAAAATCTGAGTGGCTATCATGTCTATCAGACCACGCGTAACGGACAGCCTTGGTATGTACTGGTGAGTGGCTCTTATGCGACTTCAGGTGATGCTAAACGCGCTGTTGCCTCTCTACCGGCGGAAGTTCGTGCTCAGAACCCTTGGGTAAAACCGGTGAGCCAGGTAAAAAAAGAAGCGGGTAAATAACACCCCGCCGGAGAAACCCGGCGTATCCTTAGTGTGTGTGCGTGCCGCTGGCACGCAGAGCATTCAAAGCGCAGATATGCTGTCGGTGTAACCACAGCCTGATGAGTAAAAGTAATTAACGACAGCATGAAAAAAAATCGCGCTTTCTTGAAGTGGGCAGGTGGCAAGTACCCGTTGCTCGATGATATCCGACGCCATCTCCCTGAAGGGGACTGTTTGATCGAACCCTTCGTAGGGGCGGGCTCGGTATTTCTTAACACCCAGTACTCAAAGTACATTCTCGCAGACATTAACAGCGATCTGATTAACCTCTATAACATCGTTAAAGAACGCACGGATGAATTCGTGGCAGATGTGCGCATGCTCTTCGTTCCTGAAACGAATGATTCGGCGGTGTACTACGCCTATCGCAAAGAGTTTAATCTGTGCCGCGATGATTACCGACGAGCGGTGTTGTTTTTATACCTCAACCGCCATTGTTACAACGGCTTGTGCCGTTATAACCTGAGCGGTGAGTTCAACGTGCCGTTTGGTCGTTATCGCAGACCCTACTTTCCGCAAGATGAAATTTACTGGTTTGCCGAACGGGCCCAGCAGGCGACTTTTGTCTGTGAATCTTACGATGTTACGCTGGGGAAAGTGCAAAAGGGGGCAGTGGTCTATTGCGATCCACCCTATGCACCGCTCTCCACGACCGCTAACTTTACGGCGTACCACACAAACAGCTTTAGCATGCGTGAGCAACAACATTTGGTCGAACTGGCTACGATGCTGGCCAACGAGCAGAGCATTACCGTGCTGATATCGAACCACGATACGCCGCTAACACGTCAGTGGTACGAGGGCGCTATCCTGCATGAAATCAAAGTGCGTCGTTCGATCAGCCGCAGTGGCAACACGCGAAGTAAGGTCAATGAATTACTGGCGTTGTATACTGGCCGGTGATGACGCCTGAAACTCAGGCACAACCAGGGAGAAACGGATGAAACAGTTTTTAATTGCCCCATCAATTCTTTCCGCAGATTTTGCCCGCCTGGGCGAAGACACTGCTAAAGCACTGGCTGCTGGCGGTGATGTGGTTCACTTTGATGTGATGGATAACCATTACGTTCCCAATCTCACGATGGGGCCGATGGTGTTAAAAGCCCTGCGCGATTATGGCGTGACTGCGCCGATCGATGTCCATCTGATGGCCAAACCGGTTGATCGTTTGATACCTGATTTTGCCAAGGCCGGTGCCAGCTATATCACCTTCCATCCAGAAGCCTCCGAGCATGTTGATCGCACACTGCAATTAATTAAAGAGCAGGGCTGCAAGGCGGGCCTGGTGCTGAACCCGGCAACCCCTCTCAGCGTGCTTGATTATGTGATGGATAAGCTGGATGTGATCCTTCTGATGTCCGTGAACCCGGGCTTCGGTGGTCAGTCATTTATTCCGGGTACCCTGAATAAACTGCGTCAGGTACGTAAGCTAATCGATCAGAGCGGCTATGATATTCGCCTGGAAGTGGATGGCGGCGTCAAAGCGGACAACATTGGTGAGATTGCCGCAGCGGGTGCCGATATGTTTGTTGCCGGTTCAGCCATTTTTGGTCATCCCGATTACAAAAAAGTGATCGATGATATGCGCACCGAACTGGAGAAGTCTCGTCATGGGTCATTTCACTAACGTCCGTGCCCTCGCGTTTGATCTTGATGGCACGCTGACCGATAGCGCCCCAGGATTGACGAGTGCCGTTGATAGCGCACTCAATGAGCTGAACCTACCCATAGCGGGTGTTGAGCGGGTATCAACCTGGATTGGCAACGGGGCGGATATTCTGATCGAGCGCGCTCTGACCTGGGCGCTGGGCCATGCCCCACAGAGCGCCCTGCTGTCTGATGCGCGGGTGCTGCTGGATAAACACTATGCACAGAGCGTAGATGGTGGCAGCCTGCTGTATCCTGGCGTCAAAGAGACGCTGGCCGCGCTGGCCGCACATAACCTGCCGATGGCGCTGGTCACCAATAAGCCCACTCCGTTTGTTGCTCCACTGCTGCAATCGCTCGGTATTGCCGACTACTTTTCGCTGATTATTGGTGGCGATGATGTGGTGGCAAAGAAACCGCATCCGGCCCCGCTGTTTCTGGTTTTGGGCAAGTTTGGTTTGCTACCGGGAGAGTTGGTATTTGTTGGCGATTCACGCAATGATATTCAAGCCGCGCAGGCGGCAGGATGTCCCTGCATTGGCCTGACTTACGGCTATAACTACGGTGAGCCTATTGCCACCAGTCAGCCCGACGTCACGCTTGATCATTTTAACGATTTGTTGCCCGCACTCGGGCTGTAATTATTCAGGACGGAAACATGAGCAAACCCATCGTATTTAGCGGCGCACAGCCTTCAGGTGAACTGACCATCGGTAACTATATGGGTGCGCTGCGTCAGTGGGTACAGATGCAGGATGATTACCACTGCATCTACTGCATCGTTGACCTGCACGCCATCACGGTTCGTCAGGACCCGGTTGCACTGCGTAAGGCTACGCTGGATACGCTGGCACTCTATCTTGCCTGCGGCATCGATCCACAGAAAAGCACCATTTTTGTTCAGTCGCACGTGCCTGAGCATACGCAGCTTGGCTGGATCCTTAACTGTTACACCTATTTCGGTGAACTGAGCCGTATGACTCAGTTTAAAGACAAATCCGCACGTTACGAAGAAAATATCAATGCGGGGCTGTTTGACTACCCGGTGCTGATGGCGGCAGATATCCTGTTGTATCAGACCACTCAGGTGCCGGTAGGTGAAGACCAGAAACAGCATCTGGAGCTGAGCCGTGATGTGGCTTCGCGCTTTAACGCACTGTACGGCGACATCTTTACCGTGCCAGAGCCGTTTATTCCTAAATCCGGGGCGCGCGTGATGTCGCTGCTGGAGCCGACCAAGAAAATGTCCAAGTCTGATGATAACCGCAATAACGTTATCGGCCTGCTGGAAGATCCGAAGTCGGTAGTGAAGAAAATTAAACGTGCGATGACCGACGGCGATGAACCACCGGTGGTGCGTTATGATGTGAAAGAGAAGCCTGGTGTATCGAATCTGCTGGATATTTTGTCCGGTGTGACCGGTAAGACGATGGCCGAGCTGGAAGCCGAGTTTGCTGGCCAGATGTATGGCCACCTGAAAGGAGCGGTTGCGGATGCGGTATCAGCCATGCTGGGTGAGCTGCAGGAGCGTTATCATCGTTACCGCGATGATGAAGCCTTCCTTGAGCAGGTGATGCGTGATGGTGCAGCAAAAGCGCGTGCGCAGGCGCAGGGCACCCTGAAAAAAGTGTATGAGGCCATCGGCTTCGTTGCTCAGCCGTAAATCGTTACCGGTGGCAATCTGCTAAGGGTTGCCACCCGTTAAGAAAGCAAGAGCATCATGACTGGCGGTGCTCTTTTTTCAATACCAGAATTGCCCCGTCAAACCAGTAGAGTGTTAGCGTATCGTTGACCGGTGCGGTAACGACGGCCCCCGGCCCCCACGGCTCATCGCCACATATCACATTGTACCCACCCGCGACCTGATAGCTGTCTTCGGGATCGTTCTCATCGGCAGACGTCAACGTCGGTCTCTTCAGACAGTTATCCGTTGCCGGATCGATCGTCCGCTGCGCACTGCCTTGACTCCACATAATCTTATTTGACGAAAACGTCACCACTGCGCCCATATATTGCGGATCGTTCTCCACCACAGCCTGGATGCCTGTGCTATCCACATGTACGGCATCAACGTGCCAGATACCTTCCAGCGTGGCATAGTCAGGTGCAGCCGCCATCAGTGGCTGGCTTACCAGCATGCAGGCGATGATCAGGTGCTTCATGGTCCTTTCCTCGCAGTCAATCAGAATGCTGAGTATAGAGGGGAAATTAGCATTCAGGCTGCTGATTTTCATCGGTTCATTCAGAGATTTCCGGCAGCAGTATTAATCCGTGATAGGGTTAACAGCGTGTCTTATTGATGACGGAGGGATTTATGCGTCCAGAATTACAGTGGATTAATCACGTTCGCCTGCCGGAGCGTGAAGGGCTTTGGCAGATTGAGATCCAACAGGGCAAGATTGTGCATATCATGCCACAGCCACCAACGCGTGCCAGCGGTGAAGCACTGGATGCCGAAGGTGGGTTGGCCTTCCCTCCGTTTATTGAACCGCATATTCATCTGGACACCACGCAGACAGCGGGTGAGCCTGCCTGGAATCAGTCTGGTACGCTGTTCGAAGGCATTGAGCGCTGGGCTGAGCGTAAGGCCACGCTGACGCATGAAGATGTAAAGCAGCGGGCGCGTCAGACTTTGAAGTGGCAAATTGCCAACGGTATTCAACATGTGCGTACGCATATTGATGTCTCCGACCCGACGCTGACCGCGCTGAAAGCGATGCTGGAAGTGAAGCAGGCGATGGCGCCGTGGGTGGATATCCAGCTGGTGGCCTTCCCGCAGGAGGGCATTTTGTCTTACCCCGATGGTGAAGCGCTGCTGGAGCAGGCATTGCAACTGGGGGCCGATGTGGTGGGGGCAATACCGCATTTTGAGTTCACCCGAGAATACGGCGTCGAATCATTGCACCGCGCTTTTGCGCTGGCGCAAAAGTATCAGCGCATGGTGGATGTGCACTGTGATGAGATCGATGATGAGCAGTCGCGTTTTGTTGAAACCGTCGCGGCGCTGGCGCACCGCGAACAGATGGGATCACGCGTGACGGCCAGTCATACCACCGCAATGCACTCCTATAATGGCGCTTATACCTCCCGCCTGTTCCGCCTGCTGAAGCTCTCCGGGATTAACTTTGTGGCTAACCCGCTGGTGAATATTCACCTACAGGGTCGCTTCGATACTTATCCCAAGCGCCGGGGTATTACGCGGGTGAAAGAGATGCTGGAGGCGGATATTAATGTCTGCTTTGGTCACGATGATGTCTTCGACCCTTGGTATCCTCTGGGGACTGCCAGCATGTTGCAGGTCTTGCACATGGGGATGCACGTGTGTCAGTTGATGGGATACGAGCAGTTGGATGCTGGCATTAACCTGATTACCACTCATAGCGCCAGAACGCTGCAACTGAAGGATTACGGTATCCAATGTGGTAACAGTGCTAACCTGGTGATCCTGCCTGCGGAGAGCGGTTTTGATGCCTTGCGTCGTCAGGTGCCGGTGCGTTACTCCATCCGTCACGGGCGTGTGATTGCCGAAACCGTGCCTGCGGCCAGCGTCATTCATCTGGATGAAAGTGAGAAGGTGGATTTCAGGCGATGACGCCGCATAAAAAAGGCCGGATTCACCGGCCTTTTTGACATCTTAAGGTTAGTGGGAACCCATATGTCCATGCAACTTGTGCTTGCTGACGAAGCCGAGCAGCAGACACATGACAAAGACCACCGCGTACAGGCCGTTAGCGGTCGCCAGCGCCGCGTGTGCACCGCCTTTTTCTACGATCGGGCCCGTTACCACGAAGGTCAACATGGTGCCAACGGTGCCGCAGGTCAGGATGAAGTTCACCAGTTTCGGCGAAGCGACCTTAGTCTGCAACGAACCCAGCGTGATGATGGTGGTGTAGATAGCGCTGGAGAAGAAGCCCAGGCTCATCATGATCCACTTCAGCATGGAGGCATCCGTCGCGCTGATAAACCAGTACATCAGCGCAGTGGCTGCCAGGGCCAGTACGGTGAGAATGCGCTGCGGATCGAAGAAACGCAGAATGGCACTGAACGCCCACATACCGATCATATACGCGGTCCAGAAGTTACCGACCAGGCCCCCGGCTTGTTCGATACTCTGCCCCATATTTTTGGTCGCATACAGCGGCACCCAGCCAATAAAGCCAAGCTGGCCAAGGATGTAGCACAGCGCTGCGACAGCCAACAGGCCCACGCCCACGCCCCACTTCTCTTTCACTACAGGCTCGCCGCTGGTGGCTTTCTTGCCCAGTACCGGGAATTCAAAGCACAGTGCCAGAACAAAGATGGCGACATAGATAACGCCGATGCAGGCGTATACCCAGTACCACGGCAGAGAACGCGCGAGAATAGCGGCAGCAATAATCGGGAAAATGGTCCCCGCCATGCTGAAGAAGGAGTCAGTAAACAGCAGGCGAGAGCCACGCTGACGTCCTTCGTACAGATGAGTGATCAGGAACGTACCGATAGACATAGTAATACCACTCACCACGCCGAGCACAAACATGCACAGCGAGAAGACGGTGAGGCTGTGGCTGTTCATCAAGCCCAGCACGGCCAGTACCATCAGCACAAAGCCAAAGATAAGCTGACGCTTCAGTGGCACAATTTCCATCAGCCAGGCGTTAAGGAATACCGCCAGCAGGATACCGGCGTTCAGGAAGGTAAAGGTATTACTCATCTGTGCCACGGGCAGCTGGAAGTAAGCAGCAATATTCTCCAGTACCATACCGGTAACGATAACCACTGCACCGGTCAGCGCATAAGAGAAGAAGCTGATCCAGGTAAGCCCAATTCGATCGCGATTTGTCATAGTGGAAACCTGTTTGAAAGAGAAGTCGTCGGGCGGAATGCCCGTGGTAAACGGGAGAAGTTTAACGATATTCGTGATCTGCTTAAATCTTTAATGAAATGAATATCTTCATATTTCATTCATAACGTGATCATTATCACCATTCGGACTTCTCTTAGCCCGTTTGCTTCAGGATGTTTACAGCGTAAATAAAGGTAAAACGCTGGCGCGTTGGTAAGCGCCTCTTTACAATCAGCGTTGTTTTTATGGTTTGTTGCACTCAGTAAGGAATCTTTCATGTTGAAACGTACTTTGACCGCAGTGGCGACCGTGCTCGCCCTGTCGACGATCTCTGCCTCCGCTATTGCCGCGAAGGGGGACACGCATGTGCTGCTGACCACTTCCGCCGGTACTATTGAACTGGAACTGAACAACCAGAAAGCACCGGTATCGGTGACTAATTTTGTGGATTACGTCAACAATGGTTTTTATAACAACACCATTTTTCACCGCGTGATCCCGGGCTTTATGCTGCAGGGCGGGGGGTTCACCGCTGACATGCAGCAGAAGCAGCCTAAACCGCCGATCAAAAATGAGGCAGATAATGGCCTGCTCAATAAGCGTGGCACCATTTCAATGGCGCGCACGGCTGAGAAGGACAGTGCAACCAGCCAGTTCTTTATCAACGTGGCGGATAACGCCTTCCTCGATCATGGTCAGCGTGATTTCGGCTATGCCGTCTTCGGTAAAGTGGTGAAGGGAATGGACGTGGCCGATAAGATCGCTCAGGTGCAGACGAAAACCTTTGGTCCTTACCAGAATGTTCCGGTGACCCCGGTGGTGATCCTGTCTGCTAAAGTGTTGCCATAATTTCCTGATGGCATTCTGTCAGGGCCGCCTGGTGGCGGCCCTGCTGTATCGAGCCCACCATGCTGCTTCTGATCGACAACTACGACTCCTTCACCTGGAACCTCTACCAGTATTTTTCTGAGCTGGGCGCCGAGGTATGCGTGTACCGCAATGATGAGATTACGCTGGCTGAGATTGACGCGCTGGCGCCGGGACATCTGGTAATCTCTCCGGGCCCCTGTACACCGAATGAAGCCGGGATCTCTCTTGAGGCTATCCGTTACTTTTCTGGAAAGTTGCCTATCCTTGGCGTTTGTCTGGGACACCAGGCGATCGCACAGGCCTTTGGCGCCCGCGTGGTGCGCGCACGCAAGGTTATGCACGGCAAAACATCAGCGATTGAACATCGTGATGGCGGCGTGTTTGAAGGGCTGAATCATCCCCTCACGGTGACCCGCTATCATTCATTGATTGTTGAAAGCGGCAGTCTGCCTGCTGAGTTT
Organism: Erwinia rhapontici; assembly: GCF_020683125.1. Lineage (NCBI taxonomy): Bacteria > Pseudomonadati > Pseudomonadota > Gammaproteobacteria > Enterobacterales > Erwiniaceae > Erwinia > Erwinia rhapontici. The sequence goes on from NZ_CP085627.1 coordinate 438,204, forward strand.
GAAGTGACCGCCTGGACCGTGGATGAGAATGGTCAGCCTGATGAGATCATGGGCTTCCGCCACCGCACGTTATCGCTGGAAGGGGTGCAGTTTCATCCGGAAAGCATCCTCAGCGAGCAGGGGCATCAACTGCTGGATAATTTCCTCAAACGCTGATTAACGTTTGCCTTTTAGTGACTTTTTATGCATATTTTATGACTATATTTTCACATCCCTGAAAAGACTAAATGGTGAGGTAGTGAATGGCGGCGGAAAAATTAGCGGTAACACGTGCAACGTTCGATGAGGTGATTTTGCCTGTTTATGCACCAGCACAGTTTGTGCCGGTGAAAGGGAAAGGCAGCCGCGTTTGGGATCAGCAGGGTAAAGAGTACATTGATTTCTCTGGCGGCATTGCGGTCACCGCGCTTGGGCATTGCCATCCGGCGCTGGTAGAGGCATTAAAAACTCAGGGCGAAACCCTGTGGCACACCAGCAACGTCTTTACTAACGAACCTGCCCTGCGTCTGGCGACCAAACTGATCAACGCGACCTTTGCCGAGCGAGTGTTCTTTGCTAACTCCGGTGCTGAAGCAAACGAAGCGGCGTTTAAGCTGGCGCGTTACTACGCCACCAAACGTCACAGTCCGTTCAAAAGTAAAATCATTGCCTTCCATAACGCCTTCCACGGTCGCACGCTGTTTACGGTGTCCGTTGGCGGCCAGCCGAAGTATTCCGATGGCTTCGGGCCAAAACCTGCCGATATCGTCCACGTCCCGTTTAACGACCTGGCCGCAGTAAAAGCGGTGATTGACGATCATACCTGCGCCATTGTGGTCGAGCCGATTCAGGGAGAAGGGGGTGTGATGCCCGCGACGCCAGAGTTTATGCAGGGGCTGCGCCAGCTCTGTGATGAACATAATGCGCTGCTGGTTCTGGATGAAGTACAAAGCGGCATGGGCCGCAGCGGTAAACTGTTTGCGTATGAGCATTATGGTGTGCAGCCGGATATTCTCACCACAGCCAAAGCGCTGGGCGGTGGTTTCCCGGTCAGTGCCATGTTAACGACTAACGACATTGCATCGGTTATGGCGCCTGGCGTGCATGGCACCACCTATGGCGGTAATCCGCTGGCCTGTGCGGTGGCTGAAGCTGCACTGGATATCATCAATACGCCAGAGGTGCTGGAAGGTGTGGAAGAGCGCCGTCAGCTGTTTGTTGATGCGCTTCAGGCGCTGGATGCCCGTTTCGATCTGTTCAGCGATATCCGTGGCAAAGGCCTGCTGATTGGCGCGGAGCTGAAATCACAGCATGCTGGACGTGCGCGCGATATTCTTAACGCCGCAGCAGAAGCCGGTGTGATGGTGTTGGTTGCCGGAACTGACGTGATGCGTTTTGCGCCTTCGCTGGTCATTGAGCCAACGGATATCGCCGAAGGCATGGCGCGTTTCGCCACGGCTGTTGAGAAAGTCCTGGGCTGATTGCCGTGGGCGGGGCATGCCCCGCCCCTACGTTGTTTCGTCGATGTCAGGCATATCCCAGACCAACGTCGGCATGCCGCTAATTCGTCGATGTCAGGCATATCCCAGACCAACGTCGGCATGCCGCTAATTCGTCGATGTCAGGCATATCCCAGACCAACGTCGGCATGCCGCTAATTCGTCGATGTCAGGCATATCCCAGACCAACGTCGGCATGCCGCTAATTCGTCGATGTCAGGCATATCCCAGACCAGCGTCGGCATGCCGCTAATTCGTAGGGGTCAGGCATATCCTAGGCCAACGTCGGCATGCCGCTAATTCGTAGGGGTCAGGCATGCCTGACCCGCGATCATGACGATTTCCTCAAGCGCCGGGACAGCCAGCGGCCATGATGTGGGCGCTGGCTCCAGGTCAGCGACGAAATGGTGTGCATTACGCTGAGGTGGCCAAGAATACGCTTCACGTGTCGCTCCATAATGGTCACCGGCCCCTGATGGAAGTCCTCGGGAGCATCCAGTACATTGCTGCCTGAATCCGGTCCGTCATACTCCAGACGCTGCTGACAGCGTTGCAGGGCAATTTCGCAGGATTGCAAATAGCGCTCTGCCAGCGTCGGCGTTAGCATCGTATGCTCCCGCGCCAGAATGGTCATGGCGTTGATATGCTCAACAATAAACTGGCTGTGCGTGACCCACAGCTGCATATCGGCCAGGTAGCGTGAATTAAAGCCCGGTTCCTGCATCGCCTGATGCAGTGAGTTAAACAGCGCATTATGCGCCTGATTCACCCGCATACGCTGGTATGCCAGTTTCTCCGCATCCTGTTCGCTGCCCAGCAGCTTCTGCAATGCCTCCTGATAGGTCTCCAGCGCATCGTGCGCATTCTGACGCATCAATCCACTCTGCCACTGTGGCCATAGCCAAATCATGCCGCCGAAGGCAATCAGACAGCCCATTAGTGTATCCATTAAGCGCGGCAGCAGGAACTGCGCTCCGTTCAGCGACAGCAGTTGCAATGTATACACCGCGGTGACCGTGAATCCTACGGTTGCCCAGCCGTAAAACTTGCGGATAAACAGATAGCTCACCAGGGTAATCAGTAGCATCACCAGCAGCACCCAGGATTCCGGGGCATGTAAACCGAGCGTGGCAGCGGCAATGGCCAACCCGGCCAGCGTTCCCAGCGCCCTGTGCTGGATACGTACCCGAGTAGCGCTGTAACCGTTGAGGCTGACAAACATCACCGTCATCAGTATCCAGTAAGGCTTCGGCAGATTGAAGAACAGGGCCAGTGAACTGGCGAAGGTCAGCATGACTGCATAGCGTGCGGCGGTGCGCAGGGCAGAGGATTTCAGCGACAGATAACTCTTCAACGCAGGAAACAGCGGCAGGCGGCGCTGGCGGTCCGCCATCAGGTCGCGACGGTACAACGGGTGCTGGGTGCGTAGCACGCGGGCGATACGGCTGAAGTGATAATAGCAAAAGTTGCCAACCGGATTATCGGGGTGCTGACGGGATATTTTTTCCAGTGCCTGAAGCGGTTTTTCCATCGTGAAACGTTCAGGGAAGCGGTGATAGAGGATATCGTCAGCCAGTACCCGCAGGCGTGTGGCAATGGTCTGCGCATTCCAGCGGATCACCGCCTCGGCGTGGCTCTGCTCTACCAGCTTCTGTACTTCCTCGGGCTGATGCAGGCTGACGGCGATATGTTCCTGTAGATCGAGGGCGACCTGAAATGCGCGCGTCAGTCGCTGATAATGGTCGCGATTGGCGGCCAGCATATGCATTTGCTGGTAACAGGTGTTAATCAGATCGACGGCTTTCTGTTGGCGGACCAACAGGGGAGGCAGGGCGGTTTGGGGATCGGTCAACTGGGTTAGCAGACTGTATTTCGCTTCGCAGTAATCAGCCAGTTCATGATAGAGCAGACTGAGGGTTTCGCGCATCGGCTGCTCTTTCCACAGCCAGAACCAGAACCAGTTAAACGCGCCATACCAGACGGTACCGAGAATGAACAATAGCGGCGGCTGCCACATGGGCATGCGTCCGGCCAGACTGAGGGTGAAAATGGCGGCAATCAGCGATGCCGGTAGCAGACGACCGTGCAGCGGACTGATTTCACCGGTGACACCAAGCAGCAGTGACATGACCAGCAGGATCACGGGCAGTGGCACCTCTTCTGCCCCGGCGTACTGAATCAAAAAGCTACTGAAAGCAAACAGGCAACCGCCTACGATCAGACGTTTGAAGAAGCGTTTGTGTGGAGTATCAAGACCGGCATTGTTACAACAGGCGGGGACTAATGAGAACAGCAGGCCGTTTTGCAGGTTGCCGAGCATCCAGCCGATCGCCACGGGTAAACACAGCACCAGTGTTTGCCTGAGTGCGTAGTTAACTTCGGGGTGATAGATAATTCTCCGCCACATGAGCCACACCAAATAAAAACGGCGCGACTGGGCGTCGCGCCGTGGGTTCAGAGCCGGTTAACGTGTTCCGTAAACAACAATGGTTTTACCATGTGCTGAGATCAGGTTTTGATCTTCCAGCATTTTTAGAATACGACCCACCGTTTCGCGGGAGCAGCCGACGATCTGGCCGATCTCCTGACGGGTGATTTTGATCTGCATCCCATCCGGGTGCGTCATGGCATCCGGTTGTTTCGCCAGATTCAACAACGTTTGGGCAATGCGTCCGGTCACATCAAGGAAAGCTAAATTACCCACTTTCTCTGATGTGACTTGCAGGCGACGCGCCATCTGTGAAGACAGGCGCATCAGGATGTCAGGATTCACCTGAATCAACTGACGGAATTTTTTGTAGGAAATTTCAGCCACTTCACAGGCTGTTTTCGCACGTACCCATGCACTGCGCTCCTGACCTTCTTCAAAGAGGCCCAGCTCGCCAATGAAGTCGCCCTGATTGAGGTAGGAGAGGATCATCTCTTTGCCTTCTTCATCCTTGATTAACACCGCTACTGATCCTTTAACGATGTAATAGAGGGTTTCCGCCTTCTCACCCTGATGAATCAGAGTGCTTTTGGATGGATATTTGTGAATATGGCAATGTGACAGGAACCATTCGAGTGTAGGGTCTGTTTGCGGTTTGCCGAGAACCATTCGCTGTTATCCTCTGTTGTAATCGTGCCTAAATATACCCTGTATTCGGCGTGCTGCAGATGCGTTGCCGCTGGCCTGAAGCGCGAAATATTTTTGGGTATCAGGGGATGTATCCCTGCCAGGCGTTGAAATATTCAAGCGTTCCCATAGGGAAATTATACGGGCCTCTGTTAAGAGCATGGCTCGTGCTGTCGTCCCGTTTTTACCGTGCATTGTTATGCCAGTAAAATATTGCAGCTTCGTTTGTAGCACAGCTTTACAAGACTGTCTTCTGTTGTCTCGCTTCAGCATAGTTCGAAAAAGGCAACGTTGCCGTTTTTGTGAGTGCAGCGTACTCTGCGGTAACTGAATCAATGAGAGGATTTTGTGATGCAAGCACGAGTTAAGTGGGTTGAAGGGATGACGTTTTTGGGAGAATCCTCATCCGGCCATCAGATTTTGATGGATGGCACCGCGGGGGATAAAGCACCCAGCCCGATGGAGATGGTGCTGATGGCTGCCGGGGGATGCAGTGCGATTGATGTGGTGTCTATACTGCAGAAAGGCCGTCACGATGTCGCCGACTGTGAAGTTAAATTGACCTCGGAACGTCGTGAAGAGGCACCGCGTATTTTCACCCATATTAACCTGCACTTTATTGTCAGCGGCAAGGCGTTAACGGATAAAGCCGTTTCACGTGCGGTCGACCTCTCTGCGGAGAAATACTGCTCGGTGGCGATTATGCTGGGGAGCGCGGTGAAAATGACGCACAGCTATGAAGTGACAGATCTGACCTGAAGCTGGTTTCTTATGGGTAACGATGTTCGTTGTCGTTACCCACAGCTGACAGAACGTAGCGTACACATCCTGCTATTCCTCTCTCTACCCGCATTTCACGCCACGGCAGGCGAATAACATCAGCGGTATATTTCCCTCGTTCTACATTCCTTTCTTAATTTGCTGCAGGCTGGCGAAACAACAGCTGAATGTCCGGCGTTTGCCCATGATTCTCTGTTGCTGCCTGGTCTGCCGTTGTCAGATTTAATTAACCAGGAGTCATGATGACTATCGAGACGCTGATTCAGGATGTCACACCAAAGGTGCTGCAATGGCGGCGGCATATTCACGCGAATGCCGAACTCTCTTTCCACGAGCATGGCACCGCAGACTATGTTGCCGCTGAACTGGCAAAGTTTGGCCCATTAACACTTAGTCGCCCGACGCCAAATAGCGTACTGGCTGAACTTGAGGGGCCGCGTAGTGGTGACTGCATTGCCCTGAGGGCCGATATGGATGCGCTGCCTATTGAGGAGTTGAACAGTGAACCTTTCACTTCGCGCAATCGCGGTGTGATGCATGCCTGCGGGCATGATGCGCATACGGCAATGCTGATGGGGGCGGCATGGGTGTTGTGCCAGCAGCAGAGTAAGCTTGCCGGCAAAGTGCGCTTTATTTTCCAGCATGCGGAAGAAGTGCCGCCAGGCGGGGCCAGCGAGCTGATTAAGCTGGGCGTATTGAATGGTGTATCAATGATCTTCGGTCTGCATGTTTTCCCGGGACTGTCTACCGGCCAGGTGGCTGTGAAAGAGGGCGTCTTCAGCGCTGCCAGCGATAACTTCGACCTGACCCTGCAGGGAAAAGGCGCCCACGCAGCGATGCCGCAGGAGAGTATCGACCCGGTGACGCTGGGCGCAGGAGTGGTGCAGGCACTTCAGCAGATTGTCTCACGTCGTCTTGACCCTAACGAAGGTGCCGTACTGACGGTCGCGAGTTTTCAGGCTGACGGCGGCTATAACGTTATCCCTGACACGGCGCATCTGCGCGGCACGCTGCGCACGCTCAGCCAGAGTGCGCGTAACACTATCCCGCAGATGATGTCACAGCAGCTGGACGGAATGACGCAGGGAGCAGGGGCCAGCTACGTGCTGAAATGGACGCCGGGTTACACCACCGGGGTTAATCACCCGGACGCCTGCCGTATTGCAGTGGATAATGTGATTGCCACGCTGGGGGATGATGCCTTGCAGGTTATGCTGCATCCAATGTTTGGCTGCGAGGACTTCTCAGCCTATCAGCAGGTAGTGCCGGGCTGTTTCCTGTGGGTCGGGTCGGGCAACCCGGAAAAAGGGACCTGCCGGGGGCTGCATAACCCCCATTTTCGCCTTGACGAAGATGCGCTAAAAATCGGGGTGAGGCTGCATACCGGCTTTATCCACCGCCTGCTGATGAAGCGATAACAGGATAAATGGGGTCAGCCGATTTTTTTGCCTTCGATAAGGCGTTTGACCAGTGGCCCCATAATCAACTCCATTGCCAGTCCCATTTTTCCACCTGGTACCACCAGGGTTTTGATATGCGAGATAAACGAACCTTGCAACATGGAGAGAAGATAGGGGAAGTCGATATCTTCCAGCCCCTGAAAGTGGATGACGACAAAACTTTCATCCAGAGAGGGGATGCCGCGAGCAGCAAAGGGGTTAGAGGTATCCACCGTGGGGACGCGCTGGAAGTTAATATGAGTGCGTGAGAACTGCGGCGTAATAAAGTTAATGTAGTCCTCCATGGAACGCACCACTGAATCCATGACCGCTTCACGCGAGTGACCGCGTTCACCCGTGTCGCGCACCAGTTTTTGTATCCACTCCAGGTTAACGATAGGCACCACGCCGACCAGCAGGTCCACCTTGTCTGCCACGTTGTGCAGCGGAGTCATTACGCCGCCATGCAAACCCTCATAAAACAGGACATCGGTGGGTTCAGGCAGCGGCTGCCACGGGGTAAATGTACCCGGCACCTGGTTCCAGGGTACGGCTTCATCATAGGTGTGCAGATATTTGCGCGACTGCCCTTTACCGCTGCGACCATATTCACTGAACGTTTGCTCCAGCAGGCCAAAGTCATTGGCTTCAGGGCCAAAATAGCTGACGTGCTTTCCCATATCGCGCGCTTTACGGATTGCCATATCCATTTCCGGGCGGGTAAAACGGTGGAAACTGTCCCCTTCGACCTCGGCTGCCCGCAGATTAAGTTGCTGAAAAATCTTCCTGAAAGCCAGGCTGGTGGTGGTGGTTCCTGCCCCACTGGAGCCGGTGACGGCGATGACCGGATGTTTGGCTGACATGGCGTGCAACTCCCTGATAAAGGTCGGACGGACGGATCATTGGTAACATGTTTTACCCGTCCAAGTCATTATGGCTTCACGTTTACTTATTCACGACTATTTATTCACGAAACTGGCCGCGCGGCATGATGTTGACGGATTCATGCAATTCCGACCACACCAGCACCACCTCGCCGCTGTTGAGCTGGCGACGGACATCGTCGACTTTCTGTTTTAGCGAGCGCTCCTGTTCACCATAGTCGGTGCCTTCACGCAGCACGAAGGATTCAATCAAATTGTCGAGCGTTTCGGTATCAAGGTCTTTCCAGGGGATAATCATCATTTCTCCAGCCAGGTGTTAAGCCACTGAGGGATGCGCTGTTCCAGCCACATCGCAGGTTTACGCAGCGTGCCGCCGACGAAACCGACGTGTCCACCGTGCTGCGTCAGCTGATACTCAACACAGGCGGGCAGTAATGCCGGATCAGGGATGACCTCAGGGGTCATAAAAGGGTCGTCTTTCGCGTGTATCACCAATAACGGTTTACGCACGCCGGGGAGCAACGGCATGGCGCTGCAACGATGATAGTAGTCGCTGGCATCCGCAAAGCCGTGCGCGCGCGCGGTGATCGCATCGTCAAAGTCGCGTAGCAGGCGCAGCGATTTAAGCTGAGCCAGGTCGACAGGGAGTGTTCCCGGCCACGCGCGGAGTTTGCGTTCGGCATTCTGCTTCAGCAATCCCAGCAAATAACGCTGATAGATGCGTGAAAATCCCTGCTCCAGCCGCAGACTACAGGGTTCCAGCATCAGCGGGGCGGAAACCACCACGCCCGCGTCCAGCAGGCAGCCCTCGCCCTGCTTGCCCATCATACAGGCCAGCATATTCCCGCCCAGGGAAATCCCCACCGCGGCGGTAGGAACCTGTCCCCATTCATCGCGCAACCACTGCAAAAAGTAGCTGGCGTCTTCTGTCTCACCGGAGTGATAGATACGGTTGAGCCGATTCGGTACACCACTGCAACCGCGAAAATGCATCACCACGCCAAGCCAGCCGCGATCTTTCCACGCCTGAAGCAGGCCGTGCGCATAAGGGCTGTGAAAACTGCCCTCCAGCCCGTGGAACAGGACCACTCGGGGTTTGTGGCGTGCGGCCGCCGGATCTTCACTCCATGCCAGATCGACAAAATCGCTATCCGGTAACGTCAGGCGCTGCCAGTGGGGTTGCAGGGTAATGCGGCGACGGATCAGGCGCGGCAGAATGGTTTGCAGATGCGGATTGCTGGTGCCCATTAGTGGACGAAAAGCGTTATCCGTCAGGGGGCTAAAATTTATCGGGTTAGAGCTTGTAGGATCCATAGCACGCTGTTAGCTTCGTCAGGTTGTTAATTTTTCAGAGGGGTGGGGAGCACCCGTTCTATGGAACTGAGTCTGTTTTTATCAATGCTGGGCTTTCTGTGGGTCGCGGCGATTACGCCAGGCCCTAATAATATGTTACTCACCGCCTCAGGTGCTAACTTTGGTTTTCTGCGCTCTCTGATGTTACTGATCGGCATTATGATCGGGATGCAGGTGATGCTGCTGATGGTGGCCTTTGGCGTGGGTGGTTTGATTCTGCTTTATCCTTCCCTCCATCTGTTCCTGAAAATAGCGGGCAGTGCCTATTTGCTCTGGCTGGCGTGGAAAATCGGCAGCGCGGAATACGAAAAACTGGAAACGGGTAACGCACCCGCAGCGCCGATGCCGTTCTGGCAGGGCGGTCTGTTGCAACTGATTAACCCGAAAGCCTGGCTAATGGCACTGGGTGCCGTGGCCAGCTTCAGTCTGGCCGGTGAAGCCTACAAAAACTCGGTGATTGCCATCAGTATTGGCATGGCGCTGGTCAATGTGGTTTCCGGGGTGATCTGGTTAGGCTTCGGCACGCTGATAGGCCGCATTCTGCGCAGTCGCCGGGCCTGGACCCTTTTCAATGTTTTTATGGGGTTGTTAACAGCGGCCTGCGTATTGCTGATCTGGCACTAAAACCGCGGGCGAGGCGTGCCTTGCCCCTACGGTATTTGCTTCGGACCTACGATCTTCCCCGCCTCTACGTCGTGCTTCGGACCTACGATATTCTTCATTTTCCGTAGGGGCCGGGCATACCCGGCCCGATTACGGCTTAAACCCATCGGTTTTCAGCAGGCTGTTCAGCACGGTGAGGTCGGTCTCGAACGCCAGCGTATCGTTTTCCAGCAGGCGCAAATGCTGCTGGGCGAAGGCGGAGTTCAGTGCTTGTAACGCATATGTCGGTAGTTTTTCCGCTATTGATGGCCGTCAGGCTTTGCGTTTCAGCATTTGATTGATGGTATCGGCCATCTCTTTTTGCAGGGCAGTCGCCTGGCGTTGAGACTGTGGTGCAAGGGAAATGCGCAGTGCGTAAACCCTGCTTATTCTGAAAATACGCTTAACTAAGGCTTTTACCATTTTTTGGCAAATCAATTCACAATTCTCCCTAAGCAATTTTTGATATAAAAAAGAATTTTTAATTACTTTATTACGATAGCCGCGCCCGGTTACAAAGGAGGTGTTCACCAATAACAATAATCTCTGGAGCGGGCTATGGCGGGTAAATTCACACTTTCAATATTGGCAGCGGCATTGTCACTGACAGCACTCAGCGTTCAGGCAGTCGATGTCACCATCGCGTATCAGACATCAGCAGAACCGGCAAAAGTCGCTCAGGCTGACGGCACCTTTGCCAAAGAGAGCGGGGCGAAAGTCGACTGGCGTAAATTCGACAGCGGCTCCAGCGTGATCCGCGCACTGGCTTCCGGCGACGTACAGATCGGCAATATCGGTTCCAGCCCACTGGCGGTCGCCGCCAGTCAAAAACTGCCTATCGAGGTGTTCCTGCTGGCTTCCCAACTGGGCAACTCCGAAGCGCTGGTGGTGAAAAAAGACATCAAGAGTCCGAAAGACCTGATTGGCAAGCGCATCGCCGTGCCCTTTATTTCAACCACGCATTACAGTCTGCTGGCGTCGTTGAAGCACTGGGGCATTAAGCCGGGCCAGGTAAAGATCATCAACCTGCAACCCCCGGCCATTCTTGCAGCCTGGCAGCGTGGTGACATCGATGGTGCTTACGTCTGGGCTCCGGCAGTGAATCAGCTGGAGAAAGACGGCAAGGTGCTGACCGATTCCGCCCAGGTCGGGAAATGGGGTTCGCCAACGCTGGATGTGTGGGTAGTGCGTAAAGACTTTGCCCAGCAGCATCCGGAAGTGGTGACTGCCTTTGCCCGCAGCGCACTGGACGCGCAGAAAGCCTATCTTGATAACCCGCAGCAGTGGCTGAAGCAGGACGATAACCTGACCAAACTGTCGCGCTTCAGCGGTGTGCCGAATGCCGACGTTCCGGTTCTGGTGGAAGGAAATACCTATCTGACAGCGAAACAGCAGGTGGAGCAGCTTAACGGCACGGTTAACAAGGCGATTGTGGATACGGCCCAGTTCCTGAAGGAGCAGGGCAAAGTGCCGGACATCGCAACGGATTACAGCAGCTATGTCACCGACCGCTTTGTGAAACCCCTCGCACAATAACAGGAGCCAGAATCATGCTGTCAGTCTCTCATCTTCGCGCCAGCTATGCAGGACAACTGGCATTACAGGATATCAACCTGTCGATCGGCAATGGAGAGCTGGTAGTGGTTCTGGGCCCATCGGGCTGTGGTAAGACGACGCTGCTTAACCTGATTGCCGGATTTATTCCGGCAGACAGTGGCAGCATTACGCTGGACGGCCAGCCGGTGAGTGGACCGGGCGCCGACCGGGGCGTGGTCTTTCAGCATGAAGGGCTGCTGCCATGGCGCAATGTACTGGATAACGTTGCATTCGGGCTGCAGCTGGCAGGAGTGGAAAAAAATGCCCGCCGGGCAGTGGCACGCCAGATGCTGAAAAAAGTCGGGCTGGAGGGTGCTGAAAAACGCTTTATCTGGCAGCTTTCGGGCGGTATGCGTCAACGCGTTGGCATTGCCCGCGCACTGGCGGCTGACCCGCGTCTGCTGCTGCTCGATGAACCCTTCGGCGCACTTGACGCCTTTACCCGCGAGCAGATGCAGGAACTGTTGCTGACGTTATGGCGCGACACTGGCAAACAGATTCTGTTGATTACGCACGATATTGAGGAAGCCGTGTTCCTCGCCAGCGAACTGATTCTACTGTCTCCGGGGCCGGGCCGTATTGTCGAACGCCTGTCACTCGACTTTGGCCGCCGCTATGCAGCGGGGGAAGCCTGCCGCGCGATTAAATCCGATCCTGCCTTTATTGAACGCCGTGAATACGTACTCGGCCGGGTGTTCCAGCAGCGTGAGGTATTTGCATGAGCTCCCTGATTAACGAAAAAAGCACGGTGCGCCGTGTGAAATGGCGCTGGCCGCTGTCGCGTCAGCTGACACTCAGCGTGGGTACACTTCTGGTGTTGCTGGCCGTGTGGTGGGCCGTGACCGCCTTACAGCTGATTGAGCCACTGTTTCTGCCACCGCCGCAGAAGGTCTTACACCAGTTACTGACCATCGCCAGCCCGGCCGGATTTATGGATGCCACGCTGTGGCAGCATTTGGGTGCGAGCCTGACGCGCATTGTGATTGCGCTGTTGGCCGCGACGTTGATTGGCGTTCCGGTGGGCATTTTTATGGGGCTGAATGACACCGTGCGCGGCATTCTCGACCCGCTGATTGAGCTGTACCGTCCTGTGCCGCCGCTGGCTTATTTGCCACTGATGGTGATCTGGTTTGGTATTGGCGAGACCTCAAAAATTTTACTGATCTACCTGGCGATTTTTGCGCCGATCGCGATGTCGGCGGTGGCCGGGGTAAAAAGTGCTCAGCAGGTCCGTCTGCGTGCCGCCCGCTCACTTGGTGCCAGCCGCTGGCAGGTGCTGTGGCATGTGGTTCTGCCCGGTGCGCTGCCGGAAATCCTGACAGGCATTCGTATTGGTCTTGGCGTCGGCTGGTCGACGCTGGTGGCCGCTGAACTGATCGCCGCCACCCGCGGACTGGGCTTTATGGTGCAGTCAGCTGGCGAGTTTCTCGCCACCGATGTGGTGCTGGCCGGTATCTCAGTGATCGCCCTGATAGCTTTTGCGCTGGAGCTGGGGCTACGCGCCTTGCAGCGCCGCCTTACCCCCTGGCATGGAGTACAACAATGAACGAACGTATTAAAATTCAGGCGCTTGGCCCCTATATTGGTGCCCAGGTCAGCGATGTAGATTTGACCCGCCCGTTAAGCGATGCGCAGTTTGAGCAGCTCTATCATGCGCTGATCCGCCATCAGGTACTGTTCCTGCGTGACCAGCCGTTAACCCCGCAGCAGCATCGCCAGCTGGCGGCACGGTTTGGCGACCTGCATATTCACCCGGTTTATCCGCATGCGCCGGATGTGGAGGAGATTATCGTGCTGGATACCCATGACGATAACCCGCCGGATAACGACAACTGGCATACCGATGTGACGTTTATTGAAACCCCTCCAGCCGGGGCGATCCTCGCGGCGAAGCAGTTACCCGAAACCGGGGGCGATACGCTGTGGACCAGTGGGATCGCTGCGTATAACGCGCTGTCTGAACCGTTACAGGTGCTGCTGGGTGGGTTACAGGCCGAGCATGATTTCCGCAAAGCCTTCCAGGAATACAAATATCGCGGCAGTGAGGAAGAACATCAGCGCTGGCAGCAGGCGGTGGCGAAGAATCCGCCCGTGTTACATCCAGTGATCCGCACCCATCCGGTCAGCGGTAAAAAGGCGTTATTTGTTAATGAAGGCTTTACCACGCGTATTGTCGATCTGACAGAGAAGGAGAGTGATGCGCTGCTGCATTTCTTGTTTGCCCATGTCACCAAACCTGACTTCCAGGTGCGCTGGCGCTGGCAGGTGGGTGATGTGGCCATCTGGGATAACCGTGTGACGCAGCATTATGCCAATGCGGATTATTTACCGGCACGCCGCATCATGCACAGAGCAACGATATTAGGGGACAAGCCCTTTTAACAAAACGGATTGTACCGGAGCGAGACAAGGCGCGAGGAGACGCAGCAACACAGTCGCAGCCCGGTACAAGGCCGTTTTAATTGTCGATCATCAGGTTGCGGGAGAAGGTATGAACATCCGCACCCGGCTTAAGGCGATACAGTTTGGCCTTTCGCGCGCCCGTCGCCACGCTTTCCCCGGTTTCCTCAAACATCGCTGAGGCCTCAAAACGACGGATCAGGCTTTTACGCTGCACCGGGCGGTCGAGGATCGTTTCGGTTACGTCCTGCAACTGCGTGAGGGTAAAGGCGGCAGGCAGGCAGTAGACGGGCAGCAGGGAGTAGAGCGTTTTTTGCCGCAGCCGTTGCAGGGCTTCGGCAATAATCAGCTGGTGGTCAAAGGCGATATCGCTGCGCTGTGCCAGCCCGGCCAGCGGTTGCCACTGCACATCGCTCACGTCCTCACTTTCTGCGCGGCAATTTTCCGCGGCGATCAGCGCATACCAGGCAGTGGTCAGGCTCCAGCCGCGGGGATCTCGATCTGGCCCTGACCAGGTTGCCAGCTGTTCAAGCCACGGAGGATTGACCGTGGTTTTCTCACGCAGTTTACGCAGCGCCGTGGCACGCGTGGATTCATCCTGTTGCATATCAATAAACCCTCCCGGTAGCCCCCACCATCCCCGTTGCGGATGATTAGCACGTTGTACCAGTAACACGCACAGCTGTTCCTGCCATAGGGTAAACAGCACGCTGTCGACGGTGACAAGCGGTGCGGCATAGCGTGAGGCATCGTACTGCGCCAGATACTCTTCTTCTGATGACATCATAGGGTTCCTGCAGGAAGTGTCGCTGGGACACACTACCAGCCCCGGCGTAATGATTCAATCATGCCGCTTTTTTGATGAGATTTATTTGATTTAAAATCATGGTGTTAACCAGTTTTTCTCTCCGCGAGTTATTTTTTACTTGTTAATTAGTGTCTCTTGGACAATTATATAAATGTCCTTGAGACATTAATTGGTAAATAGGAGTCTGCGATGATGAAACTGCAATTAACACTCGATGGTCAGGAGGCCGCGCTGGAAAGCGGCCGCTTTCCTGACGGTGCGGTCTGGGGACGTGTGCTGTCGTCGCTTGATCCGCAGGCCACCATTCTGACGCTGCGTGCCAGTGCGATGCAGACTCTGGATGACCTGATGCTGGTCGCGCAGGTACTGGATGCGGTACGCCAGCGCTGCCTGCTGCGCCAGACGACTCTTGAGCTGCCGTGGCTGCCCTATGCCCGCCAGGACCGCACCATGCGTGACGGTGACAGTTTTGCGTTGAAAGTGTTTGCCGGTTTTCTTAATCAACTGCGCTTTGACCGCGTAGTGGTGCTTGATCCGCATAGCGATGTGGCCGCAGGCGTTGTTGACCGTCTGGTGGCGATCCCACAGCATCGCGCTCTGATCCACAGCCCTACGCTGCGCGCTGAACTGGCGCAAGGCATGATGCTGGTTGCGCCCGATGCAGGTGCGTTGAAGAAGGTGCATGCGCTGGCGCAGCAGGTCAACGCCACGGAATACGGCATTCTGGGCAAACACCGTGATATTGCCAGCGGTGCACTGAGCGGATTCGAGCTGTTGAAAGGCGATGTGATGAACCGGGACGTGCTGATTGCTGACGACCTCTGCGATGCCGGAGGCACTTTTATCGGTTCAGCTGCGGTGTTGCGTGCTGCCGGGGCGCGTTCGGTCAGCCTGTATGTCACGCACGGCCTGTTCAGCAAAGGAGTGGATCACCTGCTGAGCCAGGGGATCGACCGCATCTGGACCACCACATCACTGGCGGGACATGAACTGGCGCAGGAACGTGTAGAACTGATTGATATCGACACCATTTACCGCAGTGAAGGAGCATCCCATGCAAATTAATCCGATTATGGCTATCGACGGCTACAAAACCACACATCGCGAACAGTACCCGGCGGGAACGAACCGCGTGTACTCCAACTTTACCCCGCGTGGAAATCGTTATTTCCACTCACCGCTGGCGGATGATGCGCTGGTGTTTTTCGGCCTGCAGGGTTTTTTACAGTGGTTTATGGTCGATTTGTTTAACGACAAATTCTTTGCCCAGCCGGAAGAGCAGGTGGTGGGCGAGTATCAGCAACTGATGGACAGCTACCTGGGAAAAAATAGCGTCAGCGTGGAGCATATCCGCGCACTGCATCGCCTGGGCTATTTGCCGCTGGCGATCAAAAGCCTGGATGAAGGCAGCAAAGTGTCAATGAAAATTCCGGTGCTGACCATCACCAATACCGTGGATGAGTTTTTCTGGCTGGTTAACTACCTTGAGAGCGTGATGTCGGCAGAGCTGTGGAAGTCTTCCACCAATGCTACCGTGGCGCACCACTATCGCCAGATTTGTCAGCAGTGGGCGGAACGGACCTGTGACGATATGACACATGTCGATTTTCAGTGTCATGACTTCTCGTTCCGCGGCATGTCAGGCCTGCATGATGCTGCACAATCGGGGGTGGGCCACCTGCTGAGTTTTACCGGTACTGACAGTCTGCCTTCTATTCTCTATGCGCAGCAGTACTACCGCCCGGCAGAAGGGACGTTTATTGCCGGGAGTATTCCTGCCACCGAGCACAGCGTGATGTGCATGGGTGAGGAGCAGGGTGAGATCGCCACCTTCCGTCGTCTGCTGACGGAGCTTTATCCGGCCGGGTTTGTTTCGGTGGTGTCCGATACCTGGGATTACTGGAAAGTACTGACCGAATACAGCCGCGAGCTCAAACCCGAGATCATGGCGCGTGAAGGCCGTCTGGTGTTCCGCCCTGACAGCGGTGACCCGGTGGAGATACTGTGCGGCAGCGGCGACGATGCCGACCGCGATCCGGCACGCAGTGCACAACAGAAAGGCTCCGTCGAAGTGCTGTGGGAGATCTTCGGCGGCACGATCAATGCGAAGGGCTACAAGGTGCTGGACCCGCATGTTGGCCTGATTTACGGCGACTCGATTACGCTTGAGCGTGCCAATCTGATCCTGAGCCGTCTGGAGGCCAAAGGTTTTGCCAGCAGCAATGTGGTGTTCGGCGTCGGGTCTTATACTTATCAGTACAACACGCGTGACACCTTTGGTTTCGCGATGAAAGCGACCTATGGCGAAGTGAACGGTGAGGGGCGTGAGATCTTCAAACAGCCGAAAACGGACAATGGCATGAAAAACTCTGCGCGGGGCCTGTTACGGGTGGAAAAAGATGATGAAGGGAAATATCGTCTGCTGGACGGTCAGAGCTGGCAGCAGGAGCAGGGTGGGGAGCTGAAAATCCGTTTCCTGGATGGAAAGCTGCATAACGTTGAAGATCTGACCGCGCTTCGCCAGCGTCTGGCGGCGCAGTAACGAGATGCGGGTCGGGCATGCCCGACCCCTACGAATGTGTTATCCCGATAAATCAGTGTCGTAGGGGCGTGGCATGCCGCGTCGGGTTGTGTCCCAGAGTGCGTTATCCCGTTAAATCAGTGTCGTAGTGGCGCGGTATGCCGCGTCGGGTTGTGTCCCAGAGTGCGTTATCCCGTTAAATCAGTGTCGTAGGGGCGTGGCATGCCACGCCCGGTTGTGTCGCCGAGTGCGTTATCCCGATAAATCAGTATCGTAGGGGCGTGGCATGCCGCGCCCGGTTGTGTCCCAGAGTGCGTTATCCCGTTAAATCAGTGTCGTAGTGGCGCGGTATGCCGCGTCGGGTTGTGTCCCAGAGTGCGTTATCCCGATAAATCAGTGTCGTTGGGGCGTGGCATGCCGCGCCCGGACTGCTGCATCAGGCGTTCATGATCGACTCTAATTCTTCCTGCGCTTCCAGCCATTCCATTTCGCACTCTTCCAATGCTGATTTCGCCGTTGCCTGCTGTTGCAGTGCAGCGGTCAGATCGGCTTTGCGGCTCTGATCGTAAATGGCGCTTTCAGACAGTTTACTCTCCGCGTCAGCCAGCTGGGCGTTGTGCTTTTCCATCTGCTTCTCCAGTTTCTCAATCTGCTTACGCAGTGGCTGAGTCTGGGTGCGCAGTTCGGCATCGCGGCGTTTCTGGTCTTTACGGGCCTGAGCGCTGTTGGCGCTGTCGGCTTTCGGGGCGGCCTCTGCGCTGGTCTGACGTTGGAGGTCACTCAACCACTGCTGATAATCTTCCAGGTCTCCTTCGAAGGCTTCGACTTTGCCATCGTGCACCAGGTAGAGATCGTCGGTGGTGGAGCGCAGCAGATGGCGGTCATGCGACACAACAACCAGAGCGCCTTCGAAATCGATCAGTGCCTCGGTCAGTGCCTGACGCATATCGAGGTCAAGATGGTTTGTCGGTTCATCCAGCAGCAGCAGGTTGGGACGTTGCCAGACCACTAAGGCCAGGACCAGGCGCGCTTTCTCGCCACCGGAGAAACGGCGTGTTTCTTCCGTGACTTTATCGCCCTGGAAACCAAAGCCGCCAAGATAGTCGCGCAGCTGTTGTTCCAGCACTTTCGGTGCCAGGCGCACCAGGTGCTGAATGGGGGACTCATCGGCGCGCAAAAACTCCAGCTGATGCTGGGCGAAGTAGCCAAGCTTAATGCCTTTCGACAGCCCGATATCCCCTTCCAGCGGGGCCAGTTCACCGGCCAACAGCTTAATCAGCGTTGATTTACCTGCGCCGTTACGCCCCAGCAGACCAATACGTGAGCCGGGTACAAGGTTGAGTTTGATCGAGTTAAGGATTTTTCTGTCGCCATAACCCGCGCTGACTTTTTCCATTTTCAACAGGGGATTCGGCAGGCTTTCAGGCTCGCGGAAGCTGAAGGTAAACGGGTTATCAACGTGAGCCGGGGCGATAAGCTCCATACGTTCCAGCATTTTGATGCGGCTCTGTGCCTGTTTCGCCTTGCTGGCTTTCGCTTTAAACCGATCGATAAAGCTTTGCAGGTGCGCCACTTTTTGCTGCTGATGTTCGAACATCGACTGCTGTTGTGAAAGCTTGGTCGCACGCTGAATTTCGAACGAGCTGTAGTTGCCGGTGTACTCGAAGATGGACTGCTGCTCTATGTGCAGGATCTTGTCGACCACCGGGTCAAGGAAGTCCCGATCGTGCGAAATCAGGATCAGCGTACCACTGTAGCTTTTCAGCCAGCGTTCCAGCCAGATCACGGCATCAAGATCAAGGTGGTTGGTCGGTTCATCCAGCAGCAGAAGGTCTGAGCGGCAGATCAGTGCCTGCGCAAGGTTAAGGCGCATACGCCAGCCGCCAGAGAAATCACTCACCGGTCGCTGTAATTGTTCCTGGCTGAAACCGAGGCCGTCCAGCAGGCTGGCGGCGCGTGACTGAATGGTCCAGGCCTGAACCGCATCCAGCTTGCCATGCAGCGTGGCGATGGCATGGCCGTCGTTAATTTCATTTGCATGGGCTAATTCAGATTCAAGCTGACGAAATTCGCGGTCACCATCAATAACATACTCAATGGCCGGAACGTCCAGCGCTGGCGTTTCCTGATTGACCCACGCCAGCGACCAGTTACCCGGGTAACTGAAGCTACCGGCATCGGCGCTTATCTCGTTTTTCAGCAGGGCCAGCAGCGTCGATTTGCCACAGCCGTTTTTGCCGACCAGGCCGACTTTCTGACCGGGGTTGATCGTGGCTGTTGCGTTGTCCAGCAGTACGCGGACACCGCGACGAATTTGTAACGAGGAGAATACAATCATAAGCGCCGTAAGTTCAGAGTATGTTAAATTACACCATCATAATCAGTTTTGCGGAATCAAGTAGTTCCGTTGCGTCGAGCATGGTAGCGGAAATATCCCGCCATGACGACGATTTGGAGGGGAATGATGTCGCAGCTGCCTAAAGTCCTGCTGTTGTACGCCCATCCGGAGTCTCAGGATTCGATTGCTAATCGCGTTTTGTTGCAGCCGGCGCGTCATTTTGAGCATGTGACGGTGCATGACCTGTACGCACACTATCCGGATTTTTTTATTGATATTCACCGTGAGCAGCAACTGCTGCGTGAACACGATATCATCGTTTTTCAACATCCTCTTTACACCTACAGTTGCCCTGCGTTGCTGAAAGAGTGGCTGGACCGCGTGCTGTCACGTGGCTTTGCCAGCGGGGTGGGCGGTAATGTGCTGGAAGGCAAATACTGGCGCAGCGTGATCACTACTGGAGAACCGGAAGCGGCTTACCATCAGGAAGGGCTGAACCGTTATCCGATGTCGGACATTATGCGTCCTTTCGAGTTGACCGCACAGATGTGCAATATGCACTGGATGACGCCTATGATCATTTACTGGGCGCGTCGCCAGTCCGCTGATGTCATGCAAAATTATGCCCGTGCCTATGGCGACTGGTTGTCCAACCCGTTGCCACACGGAGGAGTGTAGATGGAAGGTCAAAGTCTTCTGACCGCAGGCGTGGTGTATCTGTTTGCGGCGGTGATTGCAGTGCCTATCGCCGCTCGCCTGGGGATTGGCGCGGTGCTGGGGTATTTGCTGGCGGGGATCGCTATCGGGCCCTGGGGATTGGGTTTCATCAGCGACGTCGATGAGATCCTGCACTTCTCCGAGCTGGGCGTGGTGTTCCTGATGTTTATCATCGGGCTGGAGTTGAAACCCTCCAAACTATGGGAGCTGCGGCGTTCGATATTTGGTGTCGGTGCTGCTCAGGTGATCCTCAGTGCGCTGGTGCTGGGCGGGCTGCTGTGGCTGACCGATTTCTCCTGGCAGGCGGCGACCATTGGCGGGATCGGCCTGGCGATGTCCTCAACGGCAATGGCGTTGCAGCTCATGCGCGATAAAGCGATGAACCGCAATGAGTCAGGCCAGCTCGGTTTTTCCGTGTTGCTGTTCCAGGACCTTGCGGTGATCCCGGCGCTGGCGCTGGTGCCGCTGCTGGCAGGCGGCGACAGTGGTCATACCGACTGGATGAAGGTCGGCATGAAAGTACTGGCGTTTGGCGGAATGCTGGTCGGCGGACGCTATCTGCTGCGGCCCATTTTCCGTTTTATTGCGGCCTCCGGTGTGCGCGAAGTCTTCACTGCGGCGGCATTGCTACTGGTGCTTGGGTCGGCGCTGTTTATGGATGCGCTCGGTCTGTCGATGGCGTTGGGCACCTTTATTGCCGGTATCCTGCTGGCGGAGAGTGAGTATCGCCACGAGCTGGAAATTGCCATCGATCCCTTTAAAGGACTACTGCTCGGATTGTTCTTTATTTCGGTAGGCATGGCGTTAAACCTCGGTGTGCTCTATACCCATATTGTTGAGATTCTGATAGGCGTTGTGACCCTGGTGGCGGTGAAAACGGCGGTGCTCTATCTGCTGTCACGCATCTATGGCCTGCGCAGCTCTGAGCGGTTGCAGTTTGCCGGGGTGCTCAGCCAGGGCGGGGAATTTGCTTTTGTGTTGTTCTCTGCGGCAGCGTCAGCAAAGCTGTTCAGTGGCGATCAGATGCCATTGCTGCTGGTCACGGTTACGTTGTCGATGATGACCACACCGCTGTTGATGCAGGGCGTGGATAAAATTCTTGAGCGTCGCTTTAATGAAGTGGATGACAGCCAGGAAAAACCCTTTGTTGAAGATGATAAGCCTCAGGTAATTGTGGTGGGCTTTGGTCGCTTCGGTCAGGTTGTGGCGCGTTTGTTGATGGCCAATGAAAAGCGCATTACGGTACTGGAACGTGATATCAGTGCAGTCAGCCTGATGCGTAAATATGGTTACAAAGTGTATTACGGTGATGCCACCGAGCTGGAGTTATTACGTGCCGCGGGAGCAGAAACGGCGCAGTCTATCGTGATAACCTGCAACGGCCCGGAAGATGCGATGGAGATCGTTCATCTGTGTCAGCATCATTTCCCGCACTTGCAGATCCTGGCGCGTGCACGTGGCCGTGTTGAAGCACATGAACTGTTGCAGGCGGGGGTGACGCAGTTCTCCCGTGAAACGTTCAGCAGTGCGCTGGAACTGGGGCGTAAGACTCTGATGACGCTGGGTATGCATCCGCATCAGGCGTTCCGTGCCCAGCAACATTTCCGCCGTCTGGATATGAGAATGTTGCGTGAGCTGATGCCAAATCATACCGACAGCCAGCAGATTTCAAGAGTGAAAGAGGCTAGACGCGAGCTGGAAGATATCTTCCAGGCTGAGATGCAGCATGAGAAGCGGCAATATGATGGCTGGGATGAGGCGGATTAATTTTTGGCTATCGTAATCGAACGCTCATCGCCGATAACGCCAAATTTCATAGGGAATAATACTATGCGTAAACGTTTTATCGCTGGTGCGACTTGTCCAAAGTGCCAGGCAAAAGACACCCTCGCCCTGTGGCGGGAAAATAATATTGATGTGGTGGAGTGCGTAAAGTGCGGCCATCAGATGCGTGAAGCGGATAAACAGGCTCGTGAGCAGGTGCGCGAAAATGAGCAAGTTATCGGTATTTTCCACCCGGAGTAACGCGCTGATTCAGCTTTTTTTACGTTGTTCCTTACAGCCGCATTGAAATTCGATACAATCGTCGCCACTTAGAGCCACTAAGGCTGACAATGGCAGTCAATGAATCAGGGCTCAAGCTCTCAACGGTTAGGAGTAATCATGAAAGTAGCAAAAGACCTCGTGGTCAGCCTGGCATACCAGGTGCGTACAGAAGACGGTGTGTTGGTTGATGAATCCCCGGTGAGTGCACCGCTGGACTACCTGCACGGTCATGGTTCTCTGATCTCCGGGCTGGAAAAAGCACTGGAAGATCATGTGGTCGGCGATAAGTTTGATGTGAATATCGAGTCAAACGATGCATACGGTGCCTACGATGACAATCTGGTACAACGCGTCCCAAAAGACGTATTTATGGGTGTTGATGAACTGCAGGTTGGCATGCGCTTCCTGGCAGAAACCGACCAGGGTCCAGTGCCGGTAGAAATTACCGAAGTGGAAGACGAGCACGTAGTGGTTGATGGTAACCACATGCTGGCAGGTCAGAACCTGAACTTTAACGTTGAAGTTATCGCTATTCGCGAAGCAACGGAAGAAGAGCTGGCCCACGGCCACGTTCACGGCGAAGACGGCCATCACCACGACCACGACCATGATCACGACCATGGTCAGGGCGGTTGCGGGACTGGCGGTTGCGGCTGCAGCCACTAATATTCCGTCGTCTTTCGTGCTGTAGCTGCGTTGGCTATTGCACGACATACTGAGGAATATCAGCGATAAAAGGTCACCTTCGGGTGGCCTTTTTGCTTTGCCTGGGGGGATTGGGGCGGGCATGCCCGCCCCCTACGAAGCACCCATGCCGAGCCTTGCGAAGAATCAACATAGGGGCGAGGCATACCTGGCCTTCCGAAGAACCATCGTAGTGCTGAGGCACGCCTCGACCCGGTGTCAATAGTGAGGGGGTGGGGTTTCTTCGGAGGGATCCGCCAGCATCGATGGCGCGGCGGCTTTGAGCTTGTCGGTCAGCAGGCGCATCAATTCACGCAGTCGGGCCATTTCCAGCTCGTGTTGCACCACCGTCAGGTTAAGTTCCTCAATGGTGTGCTCCTGGAACGCCAGCTTACTCTCCATTATCTCCAGCCGTTGCTCCAGCAGTGATTGTTGCATTCTGTTTCCTCTTGTTACTACCGGCCCGTCTTCCGGGCTCGCGAATTGTCCGATTCTAACGGTAAAATGCAGGCAGAAGTAAGAGTATTGGCTTAAATTGGCCACCAGAGGTTGAAAAGGCGCGAACGAATCACCATTCCTTGTGTTGAAACTTTCGGATAATCACGCGGTCGGAAGTTAACTTCGAGTTTTTATGGCGAGATTGTTTTGTGATCCCGCCCCCGGTTATATTACAGACCGCAGGTCTGCAAACGATTTCCGAGGTGAGATGCTTCGGTTTTGGAGAAATGGATGAAATCACTGTTTAAAGTCACAATGTTAGCTACCACTATGGCTGTTGCACTGAATGCTCCTCTGGTTATGGCTGCTGATGCTGTTCCGGTTAAGCCAACTGCGCAGCAGCAGGCACCAAAAAATGCCGCATTCAAAAATGACGACCAGCAGTCAGCTTATGCACTGGGCGCGTCTTTGGGTCGCTACATGGAGAACTCCCTGAAGGAGCAGGAAAAACTGGGCATCGCACTGGATAAAGACCAGCTTATCGCGGGTGTACAGGATGCGTTTGCCGGTAAGAGCAAGCTCTCTGACCAGGAAATTGAACAAACACTGCAATCTTTCGAAGGTCGTGTGAAAGGTGCAGCGCAGGCGAAGATGGAAAAAGACGCAAAAGAGAACACCACGAAAGGTGATGCTTATGCGGCGAAATTCGCGAAAGAAAAAGGCGTGAAGAAAACCGAAACCGGTCTTCTCTACCAGGTAGAGAAAGAAGGGACGGGTGATGCGCCAAAAGACAGCGACACGGTTGTTGTGAATTACAAAGGTACGCTGATTGATGGTACTGAGTTCGACAACTCTTACACTCGTGGTGAGCCACTGTCATTCCGTCTGGATGGTGTTATCCCGGGTTGGACCGAAGGTCTGAAGCACGTTAAAAAAGGTGGCAAGATCAAGCTGGTGATCCCACCGAATCTGGCTTACGGCAAAAATGGCGTTCCAGGCATCCCGGCTAACTCCACCCTGGTCTTCGATGTTGAACTGCTCGACATCAAGCCAGCAGCGAAAGCGGATGATAATGCAGAGCAGGCAGCTCCTGCCGCCGCTGATGCGAAAGCCAAGAAATAATTTGATAATCGCCACCTTCGGGTGGCGTTTTTTTTTGCTTTACCCCCTGTTTCCACTCCTTCTTTGCGCCAGGTTGTATTTAACGACAAAGGGCGGGACACGCCTTTCCCATATTTGCTAGACTAACCCGCGCGCAATTAATAAGAATGAGTCTGCCCCTGGCGCCGTGTGACAGGCTCTTGTCAAAGGGTGGTGTCGTTCATGTCTAATTCACTTTTCTCCGGTGATGTTGCGGATTCGGAGCTGCTGGAGCAGCACCCCTTTACGCCCGGTGATTTCGAAATTTTAAAATCTTACGAGTCCGTCGTTGATGGCCTCGCGATGCTGATTGGCTCGCACTGTGAGATCGTTCTGCACTCGCTGGAGGATCTAAAATGTTCTGCGGTGCGCATTGCTAACGGTGAACATACCGGGCGTAAAATTGGCTCTCCGATTACCGATCTTGCCCTGCGTATGCTGCACGATATGACCGGGGCGGACAGTAACGTTTCCAAAGCCTATTTTACTCGGGCGAAAAGCGGTGTGCTGATGAAGTCGGTGACGATTGCCATCCGCAATCGCCAACAGCGTGTGATTGGTCTGCTGTGCATCAACATGAACCTTGATGTGCCTTTCTCACAGATCATGGCGACGTTTATGCCGCCGGAAACCCAGGAAGTTGCCTCCTCAGTGAACTTTGCCTCTTCGGTGGAAGATCTGGTGATGCAGACGCTGGAGTTTACGATTGAAGAAGTTAGTGCCGACCGTAATGTGTCGAACAATGCCAAAAATCGCCAGATTGTTCTCAATATGTATGAGAAGGGTATCTTTGATATCAAAGATGCCATCAATCAGGTGGCGGATCGTCTCAATATCTCCAAGCACACTGTCTATCTCTACATCCGTCAGTTTAAAAATGGCGATTTCCACGGGCAGGATAAGTAATGCGTTTCTCCCTGCTGGTCACCGGGCCAGCCTATGGCACGCAGCAGGCAAGCAGTGCCTGGCTGTTTGCTAATGCCCTGTTGGAACAGGGGCATACGCTTGACAGTGTTTTCTTCTATCGTGAAGGGGTCCTGAATGCCAGCGTGCTCAATGCCCCCGCCAGCGATGAGTTCGACCTCACCCGTCATTGGCAATCATTGCAGCAGAAACAGGGCGTGACGCTGAATATCTGCGTGGCTGCTGCCCTGCGCCGTGGCATTACTGACCAGCAGGAAGCCAGCAATCTGGGGCTGCCTGTCGCCAATCTGGCAGACGGGTTTCAGCTTTCGGGGTTAGGGGCGCTGGCTGAAGCCGCGCTGACCTGTGATCGTCTGGTGCAGTTCTGATGGCACGCGTTGCATTTGTATTCACTCAGGGACCGCATGGCTCCAGTGCCGGCCGTGAAGGGCTGGATGCGGTTCTCGCCACGTCAGCGCTTAGCGATGAAATTGCACTTTTTTTTGTCAGCGATGGTGTGCTGCAACTCACTCAAGGCCAGCAGCCGCAGCAGATTTTAGCGCGCGACTACATCGCGACATTTGGTGTGCTGCCGCTGTATGACGTTGATCGTTGTTATCTGTGCGCAGCAGCACTGGCAGAACGCGGTATGGCTTCTGATGCTGTGCGGGTGCTGCCGGCTGAAGTCCTGGCCCCGGATGCCCTTCGTACCATGCTGAATGATTATGACCGGGTCATGACCTTCTAGAGGAAACCATGCTGCATACCTTGATGACCTCGCCTTTCCACTGTGACCTGCCGGCCATGCTACGCTTGCTGGCAGAGGGTGATGATGTTCTGCTGCTGCAGGATGGGGTTATCGCTGCCCTTGAGGGCAGTTCCGCCCTTGAAGCGCTGCTGAATGCCCCCATCTCTGTGTACGTTCTGCAGGAAGATCTTGATGCCCGCGGCCTGGTCGCTCAAATTTCGACCAGGGTAACAACAGTAAGCTATACTGGTTTTGTTACGCTGGCGGTCAGGCATTCGCAACAAATGACCTGGTAAGTGCGGTAATCCTGGTTATTTCTTGACTCTTTTTCAGACCAGCTCTAAAATTCTGCGGCCTCGTGATTCCGCGAGGCGATTTATTACGTGTTTACGAAGCAAAGCTAAATCCCAGGAGCTATTTAATGGCAACAGTTAACCAGCTGGTTCGCAAACCACGCGTACGCAAAGTTGCAAAGAGCAACGTGCCTGCGCTGGAAGCCTGCCCGCAGAAACGTGGTGTATGTACTCGTGTATACACTACTACCCCTAAAAAACCGAACTCCGCACTGCGTAAAGTATGTCGTGTTCGTTTGACCAACGGTTTTGAAGTTACCTCCTACATCGGCGGTGAAGGTCATAACCTGCAGGAACACTCCGTGATCCTGATCCGTGGCGGTCGTGTAAAAGACTTGCCAGGTGTGCGTTACCACACCGTTCGTGGCGCGCTGGACTGCTCAGGTGTTAAAGACCGTAAGCAGGCTCGCTCCAAGTACGGCGTGAAGAAGCCAAAGGCTTAATGGTTCTCCGTTAAGTAAGGCCAAACGTTTTATCTTAAATGTCATAATAAACTCGTAGAGTTTTGGACAATCCTGAATTAACAACGGAGTATTTCCATGCCACGTCGTCGCGTCATTGGTCAGCGTAAAATCCTGCCAGATCCTAAGTTCGGATCAGAATTGCTGGCCAAATTTGTCAATATCCTGATGGTAGATGGTAAAAAATCTACTGCTGAAACTATCGTTTATAACGCGCTGGAGACCCTGGCTCAGCGTTCTGGTAAAAACGAGCTGGAAGCATTCGAAGTAGCCTTGGACAATGTCCGCCCAACCGTGGAAGTTAAATCCCGTCGCGTTGGTGGTTCTACTTATCAGGTACCAGTTGAAGTCCGTCCGGTTCGTCGTAATGCTCTGGCAATGCGTTGGATCGTTGAAGCTGCTCGTAAACGCGGTGATAAATCAATGGCTCTGCGCCTGGCGAACGAACTTTCTGATGCTGCAGAAAACAAAGGCACTGCAGTGAAGAAACGTGAAGACGTTCACCGTATGGCCGAAGCCAACAAGGCGTTCGCTCACTACCGCTGGTAACAGCACTGTAGTTGTTATAAACCCAGCGGGCGTCCCAGTGACTCACCTGCTGGGCTTTTTTAACTTAGAACGTCTAAGAATCAGAGGAATCAAATGGCTCGTAAAACACCCATTGAGCGTTACCGTAACATTGGTATCAGCGCACACATCGACGCCGGTAAGACGACCACTACCGAACGTGTTCTGTTCTACACCGGTGTAAACCACAAAATCGGTGAAGTACATGACGGCGCAGCCACCATGGACTGGATGGAGCAGGAACAGGAACGTGGTATTACCATCACTTCCGCTGCGACCACCTGTTTCTGGTCTGGTATGGCTAAGCAGTTTGAGCCGCACCACGTAAACATCATCGACACCCCGGGACACGTTGACTTCACTATCGAAGTTGAGCGTTCTATGCGTGTGCTTGATGGCGCAGTAATGGTTTACTGTGCAGTTGGTGGCGTTCAGCCACAGTCTGAGACCGTATGGCGTCAGGCTAACAAATATAAAGTTCCACGCATTGCGTTCGTTAACAAAATGGACCGCATGGGTGCTAACTTCCTGAAAGTTGTTGAGCAGATGAAAGCGCGTCTGGGTGCAAACCCGGTGCCATTGCAGCTGGCCATCGGCGCAGAAGAGAAATTCACCGGTGTTGTTGACCTGGTGAAAATGAAAGCGATCAACTGGAACGATGCCGATCAGGGCGTTACCTTCGTTTACGAAGAGATTCCAGCTGATATGCAGGAACTGGCTGAAGAATGGCGTGCGAAGCTTGTTGAAGCTGCAGCTGAAGGTTCTGATGAGCTGATGGAGAAATTCTTTGGTGGCGAAGAGCTGACCGAAGAAGAGATCAAAACTTCTCTGCGTAAGCGCGTACTGAACAGCGAAATCATTCTGGTCACCTGTGGTTCTGCATTTAAGAACAAAGGTGTTCAGGCGATGCTGGATGCGGTTGTTGAATACCTGCCAGCACCGACTGACGTTACCGCTATTAACGGTATGTTAGACGACGGTAAAGACACTCCGGCTGTTCGTCACTCAGACGACAAAGAACCGTTTGCTGCTCTGGCGTTCAAAATCGCTACCGACCCATTCGTGGGTAACCTGACCTTCTTCCGCGTCTACTCTGGCGTTGTGAACTCAGGCGATACCGTGTTCAACCCGGTTAAATCTGCTCGTGAGCGTCTGGGCCGTATCGTACAGATGCACGCCAACAAGCGTGAAGAGATTAAAGAAGTTCGCGCAGGCGACATCGCTGCAGCTATCGGTCTGAAAGACGTGACCACTGGTGACACCCTGTGTGACCCGGACAACGTGATCATTCTGGAGCGCATGGAGTTCCCTGAGCCAGTAATCTCGATCGCTGTTGAACCAAAAACCAAAGCTGACCAGGAAAAAATGGGTCTGGCTCTGGGTCGTCTGGCGAAAGAGGATCCATCATTCCGCGTATGGACTGATGAAGAAACTAACCAGACCATCATCGCTGGTATGGGTGAGCTGCACCTCGACATCATCGTTGACCGCATGAAGCGTGAATTCAACGTTGAAGCGAACGTGGGTAAACCTCAGGTTGCTTACCGTGAAGCAATTCGCGCGAAAGTTACCGATATCGAAGGTAAACACGCCAAGCAGTCTGGTGGTCGTGGTCAGTACGGTCATGTTGTTATCGACATGTACCCACTGGAGCCGGGCGTTAACCCTAAAGGTTACGAGTTCGTCAACGATATCAAAGGCGGCGTGATTCCTGGTGAATACATCCCTGCTGTTGATAAAGGTATCCAGGAGCAGCTGAAATCAGGCCCGCTGGCTGGTTATCCGGTTGTTGATCTGGGTGTTCGTCTGCACTTTGGTTCATACCATGACGTTGACTCCTCAGAACTGGCGTTTAAACTGGCAGCTTCTATCGCGTTCAAAGACGGCTTTAAGAAAGCGAAGCCGGTACTGCTTGAACCAATCATGAAGGTTGAAGTTGAATCTCCAGAAGAGAACACCGGTGATGTTATCGGTGACTTGAGCAGACGTCGTGGCCAGCTGAAAGGTCAGGAATCAAACGCTACTGGCGTTCAGATTCATGCTGAAGTTCCGCTGTCTGAAATGTTTGGTTACGCGACCCAGTTGCGTTCTCTGACTAAAGGCCGTGCTTCGTACTCCATGGAGTTCCTGAAGTATGATGATGCGCCGAACAACGTCGCTCAGGCCGTAATTGAAGCTCGTAGCAAATAAGCTACAGTTTAAATATTGATCCTATGCTCTCACCAAAGGGTGAGAGCATTAAAGTAAGGAATATCGTCGTGGCTAAAGAGAAATTTGAACGTTCCAAACCGCACGTCAACGTAGGTACTATCGGCCACGTTGACCACGGTAAAACTACCCTGACTGCAGCTATCACCACCGTTCTGGCTAAAACCTACGGCGGTTCTGCTCGTGCATTCGACCAGATCGATAACGCACCAGAAGAAAAAGCACGTGGTATCACCATCAACACTTCTCACGTTGAATATGACACCCCAACTCGCCACTACGCGCACGTTGACTGCCCAGGCCACGCCGACTATGTGAAAAACATGATCACCGGTGCTGCTCAGATGGACGGCGCGATTCTGGTTGTTGCTGCAACTGACGGCCCAATGCCTCAGACCCGTGAGCACATCCTGCTGGGTCGCCAGGTTGGCGTTCCATTCATGATCGTATTCATGAACAAATGCGACATGGTTGACGACGAAGAGCTGCTGGAGCTGGTTGAAATGGAAGTGCGTGAGCTGCTGTCTGCTTACGATTTCCCTGGCGACGACATCCCGGTTGTTCGTGGTTCTGCACTGAAAGCACTGCAGGGCGACGCTGAGTGGGAAGCTAAGATCATCGAACTGGCTGGTCACCTGGATAACTACATCCCAGAACCAGAGCGTGCGATTGATAAGCCATTCCTGCTGCCAATCGAAGACGTATTCTCCATCTCCGGCCGTGGTACTGTTGTTACCGGTCGTGTAGAGCGCGGTATCGTTAAAGTGGGTGAAGAAGTTGAGATCGTTGGTATCAAAGATACCGTGAAATCAACTTGTACCGGCGTTGAAATGTTCCGTAAGCTGCTGGACGAAGGCCGTGCGGGTGAGAACTGTGGTATCCTGCTGCGCGGTGTTAAGCGTGAAGATATCCAGCGTGGCCAGGTTCTGGCTAAGCCAGGTTCAATCAAGCCACACACCAAGTTCGAGTCAGAAGTTTATATTCTGTCTAAAGATGAAGGCGGCCGTCATACTCCGTTCTTCAAAGGCTACCGTCCACAGTTCTACTTCCGTACAACTGACGTGACCGGTACCATCGAACTGCCAGAAGGCGTTGAGATGGTTATGCCAGGCGACAACATTCAGATGGTTGTTACCCTGATCCACCCAATCGCAATGGACGACGGTCTGCGTTTCGCAATTCGCGAAGGCGGCCGTACTGTTGGTGCGGGTGTTGTTGCTAAAGTTATCGCTTAATTGTCGAAACTTGTCTGGCAGAGCGTGCTCTGCCAGAGCACGAAAAGAGAGCGCTTCGGCGCTCTTTTTTTATGCCCGTCCTTGGTGATAAACGAACATAGTGTTTGCTTTACCTCCGGATGTACGTATAATACGCGGGCCTGCCAATATGGTAAGGCGCGATTCGATATGAATCGCAGACAAGTACGAAAGTACCTGTCAACAATACTCGCGATATGCGGGTTATGTGCTCAACGATTACACTCCTCCATCAATCGTAATGGATGCGAGTAGTAATTCTTTTCGTTTATAAATAATTGGAGCTCTGGTCTCATGCAGAACCAAAGAATCCGTATCCGTCTTAAAGCGTTTGATCATCGTCTGATCGATCAATCAACTGCGGAAATCGTAGAGACTGCCAAGCGCACTGGTGCGCAGGTACGTGGTCCTATCCCGCTGCCGACCCGCAAAGAGCGCTTTACCGTTCTGATCTCTCCGCACGTCAACAAAGATGCGCGCGATCAGTATGAGATTCGCACTCACAAGCGTCTGGTTGACATCGTTGAGCCAACCGAAAAAACGGTTGATGCTCTGATGCGTCTGGATCTGGCTGCAGGTGTTGACGTGCAGATCAGCCTGGGTTAATCAGGTCATTGAGCGATTGAGAGGTTGAAACAATGATTGGTTTAGTCGGTAAAAAAGTGGGTATGACCCGTATCTTCACAGAAGATGGCGTTTCTATCCCTGTAACCGTGATCGAAATTGAAGCAAACCGCGTTACTCAGGTCAAAGGCCTGGAAAACGACGGTTACACTGCTATCCAGGTAACTACCGGTGCTAAAAAAGCTAACCGCGTAACTAAGCCTGAAGCAGGTCATTTTGCTAAAGCTGGCGTTGAAGCTGGCCGTGGTCTGTGGGAATTCCGCACCGTTGATGGCGCAGAGTTCACTGTAGGTCAGAGCATTAATGTTGACATTTTCGCTGACGTGAAAAAAGTTGACGTGACTGGAACATCTAAAGGTAAAGGTTTTGCCGGTACTGTAAAGCGCTGGAACTTCCGTACTCAGGATGCTACGCACGGTAACTCCTTGTCACACCGCGTACCGGGTTCTATCGGTCAGAACCAGACTCCGGGCAAAGTGTTCAAAGGCAAGAAAATGGCAGGCCAGATGGGCAACGAGCGTGTAACTGTTCAGAGTCTGGACGTTGTACGTGTTGACGCTGAGCGCAACCTGCTGCTGGTTAAAGGTGCAGTACCCGGTGCTACCGGTTGCGACCTTATCGTTAAACCAGCTGTGAAGGCGTAAGGGGATAGCAATGGAATTAGTATTGAAAGACGCGCAAAGCGCGCTGACTGTTTCCGAAACTACCTTCGGTCGTGATTTCAACGAAGCGCTGGTACACCAGGTTGTTGTTGCTTATGCAGCAGGTGCTCGTCAGGGTACTCGTGCTCAGAAGACTCGTGCTGAAGTAACTGGTTCAGGCAAAAAGCCATGGCGCCAGAAAGGTACCGGCCGCGCTCGTGCAGGTTCTGTAAAGAGCCCAATCTGGCGTTCAGGTGGTGTTACCTTCGCTGCGAAGCCACAGGACCACAGTCAAAAAGTTAACAAAAAGATGTACCGCGGCGCGCTGAAAAGCATCCTGTCCGAACTGGTACGTCAAGATCGTCTGATCGTTGTCGAGCAGTTCTCTCTGGAAGCACCTAAAACTAAGCTGCTGGTAGAGAAACTGAAAGACATGGCTCTGGAAGACGTGCTGATCATCACTGGCGAACTGGAAGAGAACCTGTTCCTGGCCGCGCGTAACCTGTACAAGGTTGACGTACGTGATGCAGCGGGTATCGACCCAGTTAGCCTGATCGCCTTCGACAAAGTCGTTATGACTGCTGCCGCAGTTAAGCAAGTTGAGGAGATGCTGGCATGATCCGTGAAGAACGTCTGCTGAAAGTACTGCGCGCGCCGCACGTATCTGAAAAAGCATCTGCTGCGATGGAAAAAACTAACACCATCGTTCTCAAAGTTGCGAAAGACGCGACCAAAGCAGAAATCAAAGCCGCTGTACAGAAACTTTTCGAAGTAGAAGTTGAAGTCGTGAACACTTTGCTGGTTAAAGGCAAAACTAAGCGTTCTGGACAGCGTATTGGTCGTCGTAGCGACTGGAAAAAAGCTTACGTCACCCTGAAAGAAGGCCAGAATCTGGACTTCGCAGGCGGCGCTGAGTAAGTCGGAGGAGAAGAACAATGGCAATTGTTAAATGTAAACCGACATCTCCGGGTCGTCGCCATGTAGTTAAAGTGGTAAACGCGGAGCTGCACAAGGGCAAACCATTCGCCCCGCTGGTAGAAAAAAACAGCAAATCCGGTGGCCGTAACAACAATGGTCGCATCACTACCCGTCATATCGGTGGTGGTCACAAGCAGGCTTACCGTATTGTTGACTTCAAACGCAACAAAGATGGTATCCCAGCGACCGTTGAACGTCTTGAGTACGATCCGAACCGCTCTGCGAACATCGCACTGGTTCTGTACAAAGACGGCGAACGCCGTTATATCCTGGCCCCTAAAGGCCTGAAAGCTGGCGACCAGATTCAGTCTGGCGTTGATGCTGCGATTAAAGCAGGTAACACTCTGCCGATGCGTAACATCCCAGTGGGTTCTACCGTGCATAACGTAGAAATGAAACCAGGCAAAGGCGGTCAGATTGCTCGCTCTGCTGGTACTTACGTGCAGATCGTTGCGCGTGATGGTTCTTACGTTACCCTGCGTCTGCGTTCTGGTGAAATGCGTAAAGTCGAAATTGACTGCCGCGCAACCCTGGGCGAAGTCGGTAACGCTGAGCACATGCTTCGCGTTCTGGGTAAAGCCGGTGCAGCTCGTTGGCGTGGTATTCGCCCTACCGTTCGCGGTACTGCGATGAACCCAGTTGATCACCCGCACGGTGGTGGTGAGGGTAAAAACTTTGGTAAGCACCCGGTAACTCCGTGGGGCGTTCAGACCAAAGGTAAGAAAACCCGCAGCAACAAGCGTACCGATAAGTTCATCGTACGTCGCCGTAGCAAATAATTTTAGAGGATAAGCCATGCCACGTTCTCTCAAGAAAGGTCCTTTTATTGACCTGCACTTGCTGAAGAAGGTAGAGAAAGCTTTGGAAAGCGGAGACAAGAAGCCACTGCGCACCTGGTCCCGTCGTTCAACGATCTTCCCTAACATGATCGGTTTGACCATCGCTGTCCATAATGGTCGTCAGCACGTTCCTGTCTTTGTTTCCGACGAAATGGTCGGTCACAAACTGGGTGAATTTGCACCGACCCGTACTTATCGCGGCCACGCGGCTGATAAAAAAGCCAAGAAACGCTAAGGCAGGAGGAAGAGATGGAAACTATCGCTAAACATCGCCACGCTCGTTCTTCTGCACAGAAGGTTCGCCTGGTAGCGGATCTTGTACGCGGTAAGAAAGTGTCGCAGGCTCTGGACATTTTGACCTACACCAATAAGAAAGCGGCTGTACTGGTCAAGAAAGTTCTGGAATCTGCCATTGCTAACGCCGAACACAACGATGGCGCTGACATTGATGATCTGAAAGTCACGAAGATCTTCGTAGACGAAGGCCCAAGCATGAAGCGCATTATGCCTCGTGCAAAAGGTCGTGCAGATCGCATCCTGAAGCGCACCAGCCACATTACTGTGGTTGTGTCCGATCGCTGAGACTCTGGAGACTAGCAATGGGTCAGAAAGTACATCCTAATGGTATTCGCCTGGGTATTGTTAAACCCTGGAACTCTACCTGGTTCGCAAATACCAAAGAATTCGCTGACAACCTGGACAGCGACTTTAAAGTGCGTCAGTTCCTGACTAAAGAACTGGCTAAAGCATCCGTTTCTCGTATCGTTATCGAGCGTCCGGCTAAGAGCATCCGTGTGACCATTCACACTGCTCGCCCAGGCATCGTTATCGGTAAGAAAGGCGAAGATGTAGAAAAACTGCGCAAGGTCGTAGCGGATATCGCTGGCGTTCCTGCACAGATTAATATCGCCGAAGTCCGTAAACCGGAACTGGACGCTAAATTGGTTGCTGACAGCATCACTTCACAGCTGGAGCGTCGTGTGATGTTCCGCCGTGCGATGAAGCGTGCTGTACAGAACGCAATGCGTCTGGGCGCTAAAGGGATCAAAGTTGAAGTTAGTGGCCGTCTTGGCGGTGCAGAAATCGCGCGTACTGAATGGTACCGTGAAGGCCGCGTGCCACTGCACACTCTGCGTGCAGACATTGACTACAACACCTCTGAAGCCCACACCACTTATGGTGTAATCGGCGTTAAGGTATGGATCTTCAAAGGTGAGATCCTGGGTGGTATGGCTGCTGTTGAACAACCGGAACCGGCTGCTCAACCTAAAAAGCAGCAGCGTAAAGGCCGTAAGTAAGGAGAGTCGCTGATGTTACAACCAAAGCGTACAAAATTCCGTAAAGTGCACAAAGGCCGCAACCGTGGTCTGGCGCAGGGTACGGATGTTAGCTTCGGTACTTTCGGTCTGAAAGCTGTTGGCCGTGGTCGTCTGACTGCACGTCAGATCGAAGCAGCACGTCGTGCTATGACCCGTGCAGTTAAGCGTCAAGGTAAAATTTGGATCCGAGTATTCCCGGACAAACCAATTACCGAGAAGCCGCTGGAAGTGCGTATGGGTAAAGGTAAAGGTAACGTAGAGTATTGGGTTGCCTTGATCCAGCCTGGCAAAGTCCTGTATGAAATGGACGGCGTTCCAGAAGAGCTGGCCCGTGAAGCCTTCAAGCTGGCAGCAGCAAAACTGCCTATCAAAACCACCTTTGTAACTAAGACGGTGATGTAATGAAAGCTACAGAGCTGCGTGAAAAAAGCGTTGAAGAGCTCAACACTGAGCTTCTTAACCTGCTGCGTGAACAGTTTAATCTGCGCATGCAGGCAGCATCCGGCCAACTTCAACAGACTCACGTCTTGAAGAATGTGCGCCGTGATGTTGCACGTGTTAAGACTTTACTGACTGAGAAGGCGGGTGCGTAATGACCGATAAAATCCGTACTCTGCAAGGTCGTGTGACTAGTGACAAAATGGAGAAATCTATTGTTGTTGCTATCGAACGTGTTGTGAAGCACCCAATCTACGGGAAATTCATCAAGCGTACGACCAAACTGCACGTACACGACGAGAACAATGAATGTGGTATCGGCGACGTGGTTGAAGTCCGCGAATGCCGTCCACTGTCCAAGACTAAGTCCTGGACGCTGGTTCGCGTTGTAGAGAAAGCAATTCTGTAATAGAATCTGCCGTCTCTAAAAAATAAGATAAACGGCTCGCAAGAGCCGTTTATTTTTTCTACCCATATGCAGGAAGCAGTGTTATAATGCTGCGCCCTCAATATGGGGCTTTTATACGACCTGAATCAGGTCCCGAAGTAGTAGTTGACATTAGCGGAGCACTAAAATGATCCAAGAACAGACTATGCTGACCGTCGCCGACAACTCCGGTGCACGTCGCGTAATGTGTATCAAGGTTCTGGGTGGCTCGCACCGTCGCTACGCAGGCGTAGGCGACATCATCAAAATTACCATCAAGGAAGCAATTCCTCGCGGTAAGGTTAAGAAGGGTGATGTGCTGAAAGCGGTAGTGGTGCGCACCAGGAAGGGTGTTCGTCGCCCGGACGGTTCTGTCATTCGCTTCGATGGTAATGCATGCGTTATTTTAAATAATAACAGTGAGCAGCCTATCGGAACGCGTATTTTTGGGCCGGTAACTCGTGAACTTCGTACTGA
Source organism: Erwinia rhapontici (assembly GCF_020683125.1). Taxonomy (NCBI): domain Bacteria; kingdom Pseudomonadati; phylum Pseudomonadota; class Gammaproteobacteria; order Enterobacterales; family Erwiniaceae; genus Erwinia; species Erwinia rhapontici. The sequence goes on from NZ_CP085627.1 coordinate 474,819, forward strand.
AAAGTTCATGAAAATTATCTCTCTGGCACCAGAAGTACTCTAAGGAGCGAAAAATGGCAGCTAAAATCCGTCGCGATGACGAAGTTATCGTGCTGACCGGCAAAGATAAAGGTAAGCGCGGTAAAGTAAAAAATGTTCTGTCTTCAGGCAAACTGATTGTTGAAGGTATTAACCTGGTTAAGAAACACTCAAAGCCGGTTCCGGCTCTGAACCAACCAGGTGGCATCGTTGAAAAAGAAGCTGCTATTCAGGTTTCTAACGTTGCACTCTTCAACTCGGCAACCGGCAAGGCTGACCGTGTAGGCTTTAGATTCGAAGACGGCAAAAAAGTCCGTTTCTTCAAGTCGAACAGCGAAACTATCAAGTAATTTGGAGTAGTACGATGGCGAAACTGCATGATTACTACAAAGACGAAGTAGTTAAACAACTCATGACTGAGTTTAGCTACAATTCTGTCATGCAAGTCCCTCGGGTCGAGAAGATCACCCTGAATATGGGTGTAGGTGAAGCGATCGCTGATAAGAAACTGCTGGATAATGCAGCAGCTGACTTAGCAGCAATCTCCGGTCAAAAGCCGTTTATCACCAAAGCACGCAAATCAGTTGCAGGCTTCAAAATCCGTCAGGGCTATCCGATCGGCTGTAAAGTAACTCTGCGTGGCGAACGCATGTGGGAGTTCTTTGAGCGTCTGATTTCTATTGCTGTTCCACGTATCCGTGACTTCCGTGGCTTGTCCGCTAAGTCATTCGATGGCCGTGGAAACTACAGCATGGGCGTTCGTGAGCAGATCATCTTCCCAGAGATCGACTATGACAAAGTCGACCGCGTTCGTGGTTTGGATATCACCATTACCACTACTGCGAAATCTGATGATGAAGGCCGCGCACTTTTGGCTGCTTTTAACTTCCCGTTCCGCAAGTAAGGCAGGGTTACTGATGGCTAAGCAATCGATGAAAGCACGTGAAGTCGTTCGCGTGAAACTGGCTGACAAGTACCGCGCTAAACGCGAGGAACTGAAGGCTATCATTTCAAATGTGAACTCATCCGACGAAGATCGTTGGAATGCTGTTCTCAAGCTGCAAACTCTGCCGCGTGATTCCAGCCCGTCTCGTCAGCGTAACCGCTGCCGTCAAACTGGCCGTCCACATGGTTATGTGGGCAAATTCGGTCTGAGCCGTATCAAGTTGCGTGAAGCCGCCATGCGCGGCGAAGTACCTGGCTTGAGAAAGGCTAGCTGGTAATTACCAATTGAATCACGGGAGTAAAGACAGATGAGCATGCAAGATCCGATCGCGGATATGCTGACCCGTATCCGTAACGGTCAAGCCGCGAACAAAGTTGCGGTCACCATGCCTTCCTCCAAGCTGAAATTGGCTATTGCCAACGTGCTGAAGGAAGAAGGCTATATTGAAGAATTTAAAATCGAAGGCGACACCAAGCCTGAACTGGAACTGACTCTTAAGTATTTCCAGGGCAAGGCAGTGGTTGAGAGCATTCAGCGTGTAAGCCGTCCAGGTCTGCGTATCTACAAACGCAAAGACGAACTGCCAAAAGTTATGGCTGGACTGGGTATCGCTGTTATCTCTACCTCTAAAGGTGTTATGACCGATCGTGCAGCACGCCAGGCAGGTCTTGGCGGCGAAATTATCTGCTACGTAGCTTAATCGGAGGAATAAATGTCTCGTGTTGCTAAAGCACCAGTCGCGATTCCTGCCGGCGTAGAGGTAAAACTCGACGGTCAGGTTATTTCGATTAAAGGTAAAAACGGCGAGCTGACTCGTACGCTCAACAAAGCTGTAGAAGTTAAGCATGCTGACAACACCCTGACTTTCGCTCCGCGCGAAGGTTTTGTGGATGGTTGGGCGCAGGCGGGTACCTCTCGTGCGCTGTTGAACGCTATGGTTATCGGTGTTACCGAAGGCTTCACTAAGAAGCTGCAGCTGGTTGGTGTAGGTTATCGTGCAGCCGTAAAAGGCAACTCTGTGAGCTTAGCCCTGGGCTTCTCTCACCCTGTTGACCATGAGCTGCCAGCGGGAATCACTGCTGAATGTCCAACTCAGACTGAGATCGTGCTGAAAGGCGCTGATAAACAGCTGATTGGTCAGGTTGCTGCGGATCTGCGCGCCTACCGTCGTCCTGAGCCTTATAAAGGCAAGGGTGTTCGTTACGCCGACGAAGTCGTGCGTACCAAAGAGGCTAAGAAGAAGTAAGGTAACACTATGGATAAGAAATCTGCTCGTATCCGTCGTGCGACCCGCGCACGTCGCAAGCTCAAAGAGCTGGGTGCTACTCGCCTGGTGGTACATCGTACCCCGCGTCATATTTACGCACAGGTAATCGCACCCAACGGTTCTGAAGTCCTGGTCGCTGCTTCTACAGTAGAAAAAGCTATCAGTGAGCAACTGAAGTACACTGGAAACAAAGACGCTGCTGCTGCTGTTGGTAAAGCAGTTGCTGAACGCGCAATCGAAAAAGGCATCACTGGTGTTTCTTTCGACCGTTCTGGTTTCCAATATCATGGTCGTGTCCAGGCACTGGCAGATGCTGCCCGTGAAGCTGGCCTACAGTTCTAAGGTAGAGGTGTAAGATGGCACACATCGAAAAACAAGCTGGCGAACTGCAGGAAAAGCTGATCGCGGTAAATCGCGTATCTAAAACCGTTAAAGGTGGCCGTATTTTCTCCTTCACAGCTCTGACTGTTGTTGGTGATGGTAATGGTCGCATTGGTTTTGGTTACGGAAAAGCGCGTGAAGTTCCAGCAGCGATCCAGAAAGCGATGGAAAAAGCTCGTCGCAATATGATCAATGTCGCGCTGAACAACGGCACCCTGCAGCACCCTGTTAAAGGTGTGCACACAGGTTCTCGTGTGTTCATGCAACCAGCTTCAGAAGGTACCGGTATTATTGCCGGTGGTGCAATGCGCGCCGTTCTGGAAGTTGCTGGGGTTCATAACGTTTTGGCTAAAGCCTACGGTTCCACCAACCCGATCAACGTGGTTCGTGCAACTCTGGATGGCCTGGCCAACATGAATTCCCCAGAAATGGTCGCTGCCAAGCGTGGCAAATCCGTTGAAGACATTCTGGGGTAATGACCATGGCTAAGACTATTAAAATTACTCAAACCCGTAGTTCGATCGGTCGTTTGCCTAAACATAAGGCAACACTGCTTGGCCTGGGTCTGCGTCGTATTAACCACACCGTAGAGCGTGAAGACACGCCAGCTGTACGCGGTATGGTTAACGCGATTTCCTACATGGTTAAAGTGGAGGAGTAACAGATGCGTTTAAATACTCTGTCTCCGGCCGACGGCTCCAAGCACGCTCCTAGACGTCTGGGTCGTGGTATTGGTTCTGGTCTCGGCAAAACCGGCGGTCGCGGTCACAAAGGTCAGAACTCACGTTCTGGCGGTGGCGTACGTCGTGGTTTTGAAGGCGGCCAGATGCCTCTGTACCGTCGTCTGCCGAAATTCGGTTTCACCTCTCGCAAAGCAATGGTCACTGCAGAAGTTCGTCTGTCTGACCTGGCGAAAGTTGAAGGCGGTATCGTCGACCTGAACACGCTGAAAGCAGCAAACATTATCGGTATTCAGATGGAGTTCGCGAAAGTGATCTTGTCTGGCGAAGTTTCTGCACCGGTAACGATTCGCGGTCTGCGTGTAACTAAAGGCGCTCGTGTTGCAATCGAAGCTGCTGGCGGTAAAATTGAGGAATAAGTAGCAGATGGCTAAGCAACCGGGATTAGATTTTCAAAGTGCCAAAGGTGGTTTTGGCGAACTAAAACGCAGACTTCTGTTTGTAATTGGTGCGCTAATTGTCTTCCGCATTGGTTCTTTTATTCCGATCCCTGGTATCGATGCCACTGTACTTGCCAAACTGCTTGAGCAACAGCGTGGCACCATCATTGAAATGTTCAACATGTTCTCTGGTGGTGCTCTGAGCCGTGCTTCTATCTTTGCCCTGGGTATTATGCCGTATATTTCGGCCTCTATTATTATCCAGCTGCTGACGGTGGTTCATCCAGCGTTAGCAGAAATCAAGAAAGAAGGGGAGGCTGGCCGTCGTAAGATTAGCCAGTACACCCGTTACGGTACTCTGGTATTAGGTATATTCCAGGCGGTCGGTATTGCTACCGGCCTGCCGAATATGCCAGGAATGCAAGGTCTGGTACTAAATCCAGGTTTTGCTTTCTACTTTACCGCTGTTGTCAGTCTGGTCACGGGGACAATGTTCCTGATGTGGCTGGGCGAGCAGATAACTGAGCGAGGTATCGGTAATGGTATCTCGATCATTATCTTCGCTGGTATTGTTGCGGGTCTGCCGCCGGCCATTGGCCATACCATCGAGCAAGCGCGGCAAGGCGACCTGCACTTCCTCCTGTTGCTGTTGGTTGCAGTTCTCGTATTTGCAGTGACCTTCTTCGTTGTTTTCGTTGAGCGTGGTCAACGCCGCATTGTGGTGAACTATGCGAAACGTCAGCAAGGCCGTCGTGTCTATGCTGCGCAGAGCACACATTTACCGTTGAAAGTTAATATGGCCGGTGTAATACCTGCTATCTTTGCTTCCAGCATTATCTTGTTCCCAGCAACCATCGCGTCATGGTTCGGGGGCGGAACTGGCTGGAACTGGCTGACGACTATTTCGATGTCATTACAGCCAGGTCAACCGCTTTATGTGCTACTCTATGCGACTGCAATCATCTTCTTCTGTTTCTTCTACACAGCGTTGGTTTTCAACCCGCGTGAAACAGCAGATAACCTGAAGAAGTCTGGTGCATTTGTACCAGGTATTCGTCCGGGAGAACAGACGGCGAAGTATATCGATAAAGTAATGACACGCCTGACATTAATCGGTGCGTTGTACATTACCTTTATCTGCCTGATCCCGGAGTTCATGCGTGATGCGATGAAAGTTCCATTCTACTTCGGCGGTACATCACTGCTGATCGTAGTCGTTGTCATCATGGACTTTATGGCTCAAGTGCAAACTCTGATGATGTCAAGTCAGTATGAGTCTGCATTGAAGAAAGCAAACCTGAAGGGCTACGGCCGTTAATTCAGGCGCTTGAGAAGTTACGGAGAGTAAAAATGAAAGTTCGTGCTTCCGTCAAGAAATTATGTCGTAACTGCAAAATCATTCGTCGCGACGGCGTCGTTCGTGTGATTTGTAGTGCCGAGCCTAAGCATAAACAGCGCCAAGGCTGATTTAATCGCATATTTTTCTTGCAAAGTCGGGTTGAGCTGGCTAGATTAGCCAGCCAATCTTTTGTATGTCTATGCGTTTCCATTTGAGTATCCTGAAAACGGGCTTTTCGGCATGGGACGCATAAGTAATTAAATAGGAGTGCATAGTGGCCCGTATAGCAGGCATTAACATTCCTGATCATAAACATACCGTTATCGCATTAACTGCAATCTTCGGTATCGGTAAAACCCGCTCACAGGCTATCTGTGCGTCAACGGGTATTGCTGAAAATGTTAAGATCAGTGAGCTGTCTGAAGAACAAATCGACATTCTGCGTGATGCAGTAGCTAAATTTGTTGTTGAAGGCGATCTGCGTCGTGAAGTCACCCTGAGCATCAAGCGTCTTATGGACCTTGGCTGCTATCGTGGTTTGCGTCATCGTCGTGGTCTTCCAGTGCGCGGTCAGCGTACCAAGACTAACGCACGTACCCGTAAGGGTCCGCGTAAACCGATCAAGAAATAATCGGGGTGATTGAATAATGGCAAAGGCACCAGTTCGTGCACGTAAGCGTGTAAGAAAGCAAGTCTCTGATGGCGTGGCTCATGTCCATGCATCTTTCAACAACACCATCGTAACTATTACCGATCGTCAAGGTAATGCGCTGGGTTGGGCAACAGCCGGTGGTTCCGGTTTCCGTGGTTCTCGTAAGTCTACGCCGTTCGCTGCGCAGGTTGCTGCAGAGCGTTGCGCAGAGGCCGTGAAAGATTACGGTATTAAGAACCTGGAAGTTATGGTTAAGGGTCCTGGTCCAGGCCGCGAATCAACAATTCGTGCTCTGAACGCTGCTGGTTTCCGCATCACTAATATTACTGATGTGACTCCGATCCCTCACAACGGTTGTCGTCCGCCGAAAAAACGTCGCGTATAACGCCCCGTTTTTTAGGAATGTTGGAGAAAGAAAATGGCAAGATATTTGGGTCCTAAGCTCAAGCTGAGCCGTCGTGAAGGCACAGACCTGTTCCTCAAGTCTGGCGTTCGCGCGATTGATACCAAGTGTAAGATTGAACAAGCTCCTGGTCAGCACGGTGCGCGCAAGCCACGTCTGTCTGACTATGGCGTGCAGTTACGTGAAAAGCAGAAAGTTCGTCGTACCTACGGCGTGCTGGAGCGTCAGTTCCGTAACTATTATAAAGAAGCAGCTCGTCTGAAAGGCAACACAGGTGAAAATCTGTTAGCTCTGCTGGAAGGTCGTCTGGATAACGTTGTTTACCGTATGGGCTTTGGTGCCACTCGTGCAGAAGCACGTCAGTTGGTTAGCCACAAATCTATTATGGTAAACGGTCGCGTTGTTAGCATCGCTTCTTATCAGGTAACTCCGAATGACGTTGTTAGCATCCGTGAGAAAGCCAAAAAGCAGTCTCGCGTGAAAGCCGCTCTGGAGCTGGCTGAACAGCGTGAAAAGCCAACCTGGCTGGAAGTTGATGCAACTAAGATGGAAGGTGTGTTCAAGCGTATTCCTGAACGTACTGATCTGTCTGCGGACATTAACGAACACCTGATCGTCGAGCTTTACTCCAAGTAAGGCTTAGTACCAAAGAGAGGACACAATGCAGGGTTCTGTGACAGAGTTTCTAAAACCGCGCCTGGTAGATATCGAGCAAGTGAGTTCGACGCACGCCAAGGTGACCCTTGAGCCTTTAGAGCGTGGCTTTGGCCATACTCTTGGTAACGCACTGCGCCGTATTCTGCTTTCATCAATGCCGGGTTGCGCGGTGACCGAGGTTGAAATTGATGGTGTACTGCACGAGTACAGCACCAAAGAGGGCGTACAGGAAGATATCCTGGAAATCCTGCTCAACCTAAAAGGTTTGGCGGTAAGAGTTCAGGGCAAAGATGAAGTTATTCTTACTCTGAATAAATCTGGCATTGGCCCTGTGACTGCAGCCGATATCACCCATGATGGGGATGTCGAAATCGTCAAGCCGCAGCACGTGATCTGTCACCTGACCGATGAAAACGCCGCTATCAGCATGCGTATCAAAGTTCAGCGTGGTCGTGGTTATGTGCCGGCTTCTGCCCGAATTCATTCGGAAGAAGATGAGCGCCCAATTGGTCGTCTGTTGGTCGATGCCTGCTACAGCCCTGTAGAGCGAATTGCCTACAATGTTGAAGCAGCGCGTGTAGAACAGCGTACCGATTTGGACAAGCTGGTCATCGAAATGGAAACTAACGGTACTATCGATCCTGAAGAGGCGATCCGCCGTGCAGCGACCATTCTGGCTGAACAACTGGAAGCTTTCGTCGACTTACGTGATGTACGTCAGCCGGAAGTGAAAGAAGAGAAACCAGAATTCGATCCGATCTTGCTGCGCCCTGTTGACGATCTGGAATTGACTGTCCGCTCTGCTAACTGCCTTAAGGCAGAAGCTATCCACTACATCGGTGATCTGGTACAGCGTACCGAGGTTGAGCTGCTTAAAACGCCTAACCTTGGTAAAAAATCTCTTACTGAGATTAAAGATGTGCTGGCTTCTCGTGGTTTGTCTCTGGGCATGCGCCTGGAAAACTGGCCACCCGCTAGCATCGCTGATGAATAACCCGATCACAGGTTAAGGTTTCACTGAGAAGGATAAGGTCATGCGCCATCGTAAGAGTGGTCGTCAACTGAACCGCAACAGCAGCCATCGTCAGGCTATGTTCCGCAACATGGCTGGCTCTTTGGTTCGTCACGAGATTATCAAGACGACCCTGCCAAAAGCGAAAGAGCTGCGTCGCGTAGTTGAGCCGCTGATTACTCTTGCCAAGACCGACAGCGTAGCTAATCGTCGTCTGGCATTCGCCCGTACTCGTGATAACGAGATCGTGGCAAAACTGTTTAATGAGCTCGGTCCGCGTTTCGCGAGCCGTGCAGGTGGTTACACTCGCATTCTGAAGTGTGGCTTCCGCGCTGGTGACAACGCTCCGATGGCTTACATCGAGCTGGTTGATCGTCCAGAAGCTCAAGCAGAAGCTGCAGCAGAGTAATTTGCCGCAGTATTGAAAAAGCCCCGCTTGCGGGGTTTTTTTATATCCAAAATTCCTGCCCCCTTTATCTCTCTCTCAAATGCGTTATGCTGACCTCAATCTGGTAAACGGAGGCCATCATGTCTTTACTTGATCAACTCGCAGAAAAGCATATCCTCGCGGCCCTTCGTCAGGGTGAGCTCGATAATCTCCCCGGAGCAGGTCATCCCCTACAGCTGGATGATGATAGCCATGTGCCTTCTGAGCTGCGTGCGGGCTATCGTATTCTGAAGAATTCTGGCTTCTTGCCACCAGAGCTGGAGATGAAACGCGAAGCTCTAGAGCTGGATGAATTAATGCGAACGGTCGATCCAAATGAAGAGCGCTACTATCAACAGGCAAAACGTCTGAGCTTACTTGAGGTGAAGTTGAAACAGGCGGGAATCAGTACTGATTTTTTGCAGGGCGGCTATGGCCGCAGAATACAGCAGCACTTTCGGGAGGAAGAGTAATGTACCGTATTGGACAGCTGGCGAAACTGGCTGATGTGACGCCGGATACTATCCGGTTTTATGAAAAACAGCAGATGATGGATCATAAGGTGCGTACCGAAGGCGGGTTCAGACTTTACAGTGACAGCGATCTGCAGCGCCTTAAGTTTATTCGCTATGGTCGACAGTTGGGTTTCACTCTTGAGGCGATTCGTGAATTGCTGTCAATTCGCGTCGACCCTGAGCATCATACCTGCCAGGAATCAAAGACCATCGTACAGAAGCGGCTGAATGAAGTTGAAGCGATGCTTACGGAATTACATCATATGCAACGCTCGCTTACTCGCCTTAATGATGCCTGCTGTGGCACGTCTCACAGCAGTGTATATTGTTCGATTCTTGAAGCCTTAGAAAAAGGCGCGACTACTACGGTGGCGAAAAGCACCGATTGAATTTCCGTTGCCAGAGGTCTATATTCTCCAACGTCATCCATCAACAGGAAAAACTATGACTGTCTATCAGCATAAAAAGGGCACTATCCGCGATAATGCTCTGGAAGCATTGTTACATGACCCATTATTCAAAACGCGTATCGAAGTCAATCAGAAAGGAAAAGGCAGCTTCCGACGTAAAGATAAACACGCGAAGAAAGGTAACTGGGAGGCCAGTGGTCAGTGCGCAAATCGCGTATTTACCACTGGCCTCCTGGTTTTTCAGGCATAAAAAAACCGCCAGTTATGGCGGTTTTCAGAAGTCCAGGCTCGCTTACAGCGGCTTGTTATTCTGCTCTTTCAACAGGTCACGGATCTCACTCAGAAGAGTTTCTTCTGCAGAAGGTTTTGCCACCGGTTTTTCCACTTCTTTCTTTTTGTACATTTTGTTCATCACTTTGATGGCCATGAAGATGGCAAAGGCAACGATGACAAAATCAAAAATGGTTTGCAGGAAAATACCGTATTGCATTACGACTGCTGCGGTTTCCCCTTCTGCAGGCTTCAATACCCAGGCAAACTGTTTAAAATCAACTCCCCCAATCAATAATCCCAGCGGTGGCATAATGATGTTTGCCACCAGTGAGGACACGATTTTGCCAAACGCCGCACCAATGATGACACCGACAGCCAGGTCCACCACGTTGCCACGCATCGCGAAATCGCGAAACTCTTTGAATAAACTCATTGTTATCTCCCGTATTTGCCAATTTTTTAAGTCTAACAAACGATCGGGCTTTTTCCACGGAGATTGCAGATAAAAAGCTAAACACCCGGTCAGAACCGGGTGAGAAGTGAGATTAGATCGATTAGAGGAAGAACGGGCTGGGCTGGAATAAACGTTCGACGTCAGAAACAAACTTCTTGTCGGTGAGAAACATAATGACATGGTCGCCCTGCTCAATACGCAGATTGTCATTAGCGATGATCACATCACTACCACGCACAACGGCGCCAATGATTGTGCCGGGCGGTAGCTTGATGTCATCAATCTGACGTCCTACAACTTTCGATGTAGATTCTTCGCCATGAGCTATAGCTTCAATGGCTTCGGCAACACCACGGCGCAGAGAAGAAACACCCACGATATCCGCTTTACGTACATGTCCTAGCAGCGCTGATATTGTTGCCTGCTGAGGTGAAATCGCGATGTCGATCACGCTGCCCTGGACCAGGTCAACATAGGCGCGACGCTGGATAAGTACCATCGCTTTCTTGGCACCCATACGTTTTGCCAGCATGGCTGACATAATATTAGCTTCATCATCGTTAGTGATGGCGATAAACAGATCAATCTGATCAACATGTTCTTCAGCCAGCAGTTCCTGATCCGATGCATCGCCATAAAAGACGATGGTGTTTTGCAGGTTCTGGGCCAGCTCAGCAGCTCGCTGCTGATCACGTTCGATCAGTTTTACGCTGTAATGTTTCTCAAGACGCTGTGCCAGACCAAAACCAATATTCCCACCACCGACGATCATAATGCGCTTGTAGGGTTTTTCCAGCCTTTGATATTCACTCATTACCGCGCGGATATGCTGGCTGGCAGCGATGAAGAACACTTCATCTCCCGCTTCAATGATGGTGGAACCCTGGGGGCGGATCGGGCGATCCTGACGGAAGATCGCTGCTACGCGGGTATCAATGTGCGGCATATGCTCGCGCATCACTGATAAGGCATTACCGACCAGCGGCCCACCATAATAGGCTTTCACCACGGCCAGACTCACCTTGCCTTCGGCAAAATTAACTACCTGCAGAGCACCCGGGTACTCAATGAGTCGGTAGATATTGTCGATCACCAATTGCTCGGGTGAGATCAGATGGTCGATAGGAACGGCTTCAGGAATGAATAGCTTATCAGCATCACGGATATAGTCCGGGGCGCGGATACGGGCGATGCGGTTTGGCGTGTTAAAAAGAGAGTAGGCAACCTGACAGGCGACCATATTGGTTTCATCTGAATTGGTTACCGCAACCAGCATATCAGCATCTTCAGCGCCGGCCTCGCGTAATACACGGGGATGTGAACCATGCCCCTGTACCACGCGTAAGTCGAACTTGTCCTGCAGCTGACGCAAACGCAGGGCATCGGTATCGACCACGGTAATATCGTTGTTTTCACCGACCAGGTTCTCAGCGAGTGTTCCGCCGACCTGTCCTGCACCAAGAATGATGATTTTCATTATGCTTCAGTCTGTTGGTTATCGTTCAGATTGTGGCGCAGTGTAACGCGCCACGCTGGTCATTGTTTTATCAATTTTGCGTAATAGAAGCCATCACCGCCATCGGTCTGCGGAAATACCTGAATACCCGGTTGTGAGAGGTCACCTGTATCACTTAAACGCGCATCAGTATGACGCTGCAGGAACTGGCTTACTTGCTGATGATTTTCTTCCGGTAATATTGAACAGGTCGCGTATAACAACGTCCCGCCTGACTTCAGATGTGGCCAGACTGCATCCAGAATCTGCTGCTGTAATAAGGCAAGTTCTGGGATATCACGATCGCGGCGCAGCCACTTGATATCAGGATGGCGCCGTATGACACCGGTTGCTGAACATGGCGCATCCAGCAGAATACGATCGAATTGCGTATTCCCACACCAGGCTTCTGGGGTACGGCCGTCACCCAGCTTAACTTCCGCTGTCATGTTCAGGCGTTGCAAATTTTCACTAATTCTTGCCAGGCGCTGGGCATCAACATCTACGGCCATGACGTCAGCCTGAGGGGCCGCTTCCAGAATATGTGTCGTCTTACCGCCTGGTGCAGCACAGAGGTCGAGGATCTTCTCGCCATTCTGTGGATCAAGCAGTGCCACACAGCCCTGGGCTGAGGCATCCTGAACAGTGACCCACCCCTGATCGAACCCCGGAAGCTGGCCCACTGCGCACGGGGTTTCCAGTCTTAATGCATCACTGTGTTGCGGATGAACAAATGCCGTTTTACCGCTTTCCTCAAGCAGTGCCAGCCACGCATCGCGGCTGTGATGGTTTCGGTTAACACGCAGCCACATCGGTGGCCGCTGGTTATTAGCCTCGACAATCTGTTGCCACTGATCTGGCCAGGCACGTTTCAGGCGTTCCAGTAACCACTTTGGATGCAGGTACTGCTGATCGCCATCATTCATCTGCAGCATCAACTCTTCCTGTTGACGCTGGAACTGCCGCAGTACTCCGTTGATCAGGCCTTTTAGCTGCTGACGTTTCAGCGCAATGGCACCCTCTACCGTTTCCGCTAGTGCAGCATGAGCCGGGATTCGTGTATGCATCAACTGATACAGGCCGACCATAATCAGGAAGTGAATAGTGCGTTGCTTGCCTGTCATCGGACGTGACATCAGTTTGCTGATAATCCACTCCAGTTGCGGAAGCGTACGCAGTACGCCGTAGCAAAGCTCCTGTAGCAGGGCTGCGTCTTTCTCACCGACAGATTTCTGTGCAGCGGGCAGCACGTTACTGAGCGATTGCCCTTGCTCAACGACTTTCTCGATAGTCTGAGCAGCAACACTGCGTAAGTTAGTATTTTTTTTCATAGTGGATTCGCAATTCTTACGATTGCCCGGCATGAGTGCCGGGCAACGCATCAGGCAATAATATTGCCCGGAGTAAACCATTCACGGCGGGAGTTGAGCAGGTCCTGGGCTTTCATCGGCTTTTTGCCGGCAGGCTGCAGTTCTTCGATATTCAGCACGCCATCGGTAGTCACTACCTGAATGCCATGCTTATCAGCTTGCAGGACTTCGCCTGGCTGATGTCCGCTAACGGCGGCCAGCACCGATGCCTTCCATACTTTCACCGGTTGCTCATCAATGACGAAGTAGCTGACTGGCCATGGATTAAACGCACGGATACAGCGTTCAAGCTGTGACGCAGAAAGTGACCAGTCAAGACGGGCCTCTTCCTTGCTTAGTTTTTCGGCATAACTGACCAGCGATTCATCCTGCACTTCAGGTTGTGCGCTGCCTTCTGCCAATTGTGTCAGAGTGCTCAGCATTCCGGCAGGCCCGAGGTTCGCCAGCTTGTCGTACAGCGTGGCACTGGTATCACTGGCTTCGATCGGGCAGGCCAACTTGAAGAGCATATCGCCGGTATCAAGCCCAACATCCATCTGCATGATGGTCACACCTGTCTCTGCATCACCTGCCCACAGCGAGCGCTGAATGGGTGCGGCACCACGCCAGCGCGGTAACAGGGAACCATGAACGTTAATGCAACCAAGACGTGGCATATCCAGCACGGCTTTCGGTAGAATCAACCCGTAGGCAACGACCACCATGACATCAGCATTAAGCGCATCGACCAGTTGTTGGTTCTCTTCGGGACGTAGTGATTTAGGCTGGAAAACCGGAATGTTGTGTTGTTCGGCCAGCTGTTTTACGGGGCTGGCGGTGAGTTTGTTGCCACGGCCCGCGGGTCGATCTGGCTGAGTAAATACACCGACAACCTGATGGCCGGATGACAACAGCGCGTCAAGATGACGCGCTGCAAAGTCAGGGGTGCCGGCAAAAATGATTTTTAATGATTCGGACACATTATTCCCTTCAGTCAGCGAACTCAGTCGCGGGCGCTTTGACGATACAGTTTTTCCAGCTTCTGACGGATACGCTGACGTTTCATTGGCGACAGGTAATCTATAAACAGCTTACCAACCAAATGATCCATCTCGTGTTGAATACAGATTGCCAGCAGGCCATCCGCTTCCAATTCAAAGCTGTTGCCGTCACGGTCCAGTGCCCGAATTTTGACTCTTTCAGAGCGAGGCACGAGTGCGCGTTGTTCAGGAATAGACAAACAACCTTCTTCAATACCGGTTTCGCCACTTTCTTCCAGCAATTCCGGATTGATGAGTACCAGCCGCTCGTCCCGATTCTCAGAAACATCAATCACGATAATACGCTGATGAATATCCACCTGTGTTGCTGCCAGGCCAATACCTTCCTCTGCGTACATTGTTTCAAACATATCATCGACGATACGCTGAATATTAGCATTCACTTCTTTTACCGGTTCCGCAACGATGCGCAGGCGATCGTCAGGAAAATGTAATACCTGCAAAACTGACATAACTTTCCAGATCTGTGTTCAAGGGATTAGATATTTATCTCTCTTATTGTAGACATTTCGCGCTGCGATTGACAGCATTCGTGGCGGTAACCTTCAGGGGGAAGGGGCAATATCAGGGAGAGATTCATGTTACCAGTGGAGTGCGCCTTGCGGCTTTCAACTCTGTCCGGGCTATCAAGTTCACAGCGCCTGACTTTAATGACTGAATTACAGACGATCGCGTTGCCTGACGCCTGCGATCTGGCATCGCTAGGTCTGTCGGTTTTACAGCAGCAGGCGTTCCTTGATTATGATAAACAGATTATTGCTCAGAGTATTGAATGGCTGGAGGCACCACAGCACCATTTTATTACACCTCTTAGCCCTTATTACCCAGAGCAGTTGAAGGCGATCACACGTTTTCCGTTGATGCTATTTGTTGCGGGTGATCCGGCCATACTTTCCTCTCCTCAGCTGGCGGTGGTTGGCAGTCGGCATTGCTCCCATTATGGTAGTGAATGGGGCAACTGGTTCAGCCAGGCGCTGGCTCTCAGTGGCTTGACGATTACCAGTGGGTTGGCGTTAGGCATTGATGGTGTCGCTCATCGTGCTGCGCTGGAGGTGCAAGGTAAGACGATAGCCGTGCTGGGTAGTGGACTTGATGTTCTTTACCCACGGCGCCATCAGGCACTGGCAGAGCAGATCATTGCCGGTGGCGGTGCGCTGGTCTCTGAGTTTCCTCTGTCGGTGCAGCCATTACGCGCGCATTTCCCCCGGCGCAACCGGATCATTAGCGGCCTGAGCCTCGGTGTTCTGGTCGTGGAGGCGACGTTACGCAGTGGCTCACTGGTTACAGCTAAACTGGCATTGGAGCAGAACCGAGACGTGTATGCGCTACCGGGGTCCCTGGCCAGCCCCGGCAGCGAGGGAACACACTGGCTGATTCAGCAGGGGGCATTACTTGTGGCTCATCCCAATAATATTATCGAACAAATACAGAGCGACCTCTCCTGGCTATCAGATTTGCCCCAACGGGAAAACAATTCAGCGCAGAGTAGTAATCCTCCATTGCCATTTCCCGATGTGTTGGCTAACGTAGGAGATGAGGTTACACCTGTTGACGTCGTCGCTGAACGTGCCGGCCAACCTGTGCCAACCATCGTAGCGAAGTTGCTTGAGTTGGAGTTAGCAGGGTGGATCGCAGCTGTACCCGGCGGCTATGTCCGATTGAGGAGGGCAAGCCATGTTCGACGTACTAATGTACTTATTTGAAACGTATATCCACAACGAAGCAGAAATGCGTGTTGATCAGGATAAATTGACTGATGATTTAACCGATGCAGGTTTTCATCGTGAAGATATTTATAATGCGTTGAACTGGTTGGAGAAGCTGGCGGATTATCAGGAAGGTCTGGTCGCCCCGATTCAGCTGACTACCGATCCGCTGTCTATGCGTATCTACACCGAGGAAGAGAGTCAGCGTTTAGATGCCAACTGTCGTGGCTTTATTTTGTTCCTGGAGCAAATTCAGGTGCTGAATCTGGACACGCGCGAAATGGTTATCGAACGTATTATGGCACTTGATACTCTCGAGTTTGATCTGGACGATCTCAAATGGGTGGTGCTGATGGTGTTGTTTAATATCCCAGGATGTGAAAACGCCTATCAGCAAATGGAAGAGCTACTTTTCGACGTCAATGAAGGAATGCTGCACTGAAGATTGCCTTCGTGTACACAATGTTATGAATAAAACAGCGCTTTTCGCTGTGCGAAAAAATGAACCCTGCCCCCAGTGTGGGGCAGAACTGGTTATTCGCTCCGGGAAACATGGCGCTTTCCTTGGTTGCTCACTCTATCCTGAATGCGACTTTATTCGTCCGCTAAAAGGCCAGGCTGACGGGCACATCATTAAAGTGCTTGAAGGTCAGCTATGCCCAAAATGCGGTGCTGACCTCGTACTGCGCCAGGGGCGCTATGGCATGTTTATCGCCTGTAGCGATTATCCCGAATGCGAACATACCGAAACCATCGATAAGCCAGATGAAACCACACTTGCCTGTCCGCAGTGCCAGGGGGGAAAGCTGGTTCAACGTCGCTCGCGCTTCGGTAAAACCTTCCATGCTTGTGACCGTTATCCGGATTGTCAGTTCGCGGTTAATTTCACACCGTTGGAAGGGATCTGCGAGTTCTGCCAGTTTCCGCTGCTTATTGAAAAGAAAACGGCCAGAGGTGTCAGGCGTTTTTGCGCCAGTAAAGCCTGTGGCAAATCTGTAACATTAGATAATGGTAGTGAAGATGAAATCCGTGGATGAGTCACTAACGCACTGCGTTAACGTGCTGCGTCAGTCTGCAGTGATTGCTTATCCGACCGAGGCCGTATTCGGTTTGGGTTGTGATCCTGATAGCGAAGCAGCAGTGATGAAACTGCTGAAGTTAAAACATCGTCCGATAGAGAAGGGGCTCATTCTTATTGCGGCTGACTATCAGCAACTGATTCCTTATATTGCCGATGAGCAGCTCTCTGCGGAGCAAAAAGAGCGGATGTTTTCCCTCTGGCCAGGACCGGTCACTTGGGTGTTACCCGCGCGTGCATCGACCCCGGGCTGGTTGACGGGGCAATTTTCCTCGCTGGCCGTTCGCGTCAGCGATCATCCCGGTGTTGTGGCATTGTGCAAAACCTTTGGTAAACCCCTGGTTTCTACCAGTGCCAATCTGACGAGTTTACCGCCTTGTCGCGATGTCGCTGAAGTACTGGCACAGTTTGGCGAGACGTTCCCGGTATTCCTCGGCGAAACCGGTGGTCGTCAGAATCCATCAGAAATCCGCGATGTATTAACCGGCGATCTCATTCGCCAGGGATAAAGAGAACACTTATGCCGTCTTTCGTCGTCTTCGGTAACCCGATTAGCCACAGCAAATCGCCGCGTATTCACCAGCTATTTGCTGAACAAACCGGTATTCCGCATCCTTACGGCCGGCTATGTGCACCGCTTGATGGATTTGAGCAGTCCGCTCGCGAGTTTTTTGCTCAGGATGGCAGGGGGGCAAATATTACTCTGCCGTTCAAACAGCAGGCTTTTGCCCTCTCCAGTGAACTGACGGAACGCGCAGCGCTGGCAGGCGCGGTCAATACGCTAAAGAAGTTGGATGATGGTCGTCTATTGGGGGACAACACCGATGGGATCGGCCTGTTAAGCGATCTTCTGCGTTTGCAGTTGATTCATCCCGACGATCGAATCCTGTTGATCGGTGCCGGTGGGGCCGCACGGGGCGTGATCCTGCCGCTCCTCGCGTTTAATTGCAGTGTAACAGTGACGAATCGCACTCACGCGCGGGCTGAAGAGTTGGTGGCACTTTTCCAGCACCACGGTGGTATCCGTTCGCTTGCGCAGAATGAATTGCGCGATGCGCAGTTCGATCTGGTCATCAATGCAACGTCAAGCGGTGTCGAAGGGGGGATTCCTGATCTGCCTGTTGGACTGCTGAATGAGCGTAGCCGTTGCTATGACATGTTCTATCAGGTGGGTGATACACCTTTCCTGCAATGGTGTCGCCAGCAAGGATCGACTCAGATGGCTGATGGCCTGGGAATGCTGGTGGGGCAGGCGGCGCACTCCTTTATGCTGTGGCATGGGGTGATGCCAGAAATCACGCCAATTATTGATGTGTTGAAACAAGAGATGAGTGCGTGAATCAGGCGATTCAGTTTCCTGAGCGTGAATGGTGGGATGAAACGATACAGGCCGTTTGCTTCAGTGCGCTGGTCAATGGTTTTCAACTGGTTTGTGCGATTGACGGCGAAGTGTTGCTTCGCCGTTTTCCTACAACAAGTGATCCTCTGGCCTGTTTCTGCCTGAATCGCTGGGAGCTGGAAGAGGATGCCGAGCTGGCGATCAAACAACAGAAAGAAGATACTCAGGGCTGGGTATGGCTCTCTTCTGATAAATAGTCATTTTTCCAGCCAACATAGTTATTAGCTGAATAAAGCAATCCGCCAATCTCTTCTTCTGTCAGTGGGCGTATTTTTTTTGCTGGGCTTCCTAAATAGAGGTAACCACTTTCGAGGCGTTTACCCGGGGAGACCAGGCTACCTGCTCCTATCATCACATCGTCTTCTACTATTACACCATCTAGCAGAATCGATCCCATCCCAACCAGAACACGATCACCAATCGTGCAACCGTGTAGCATCGCTTTATGCCCGATGGTGACATCTTCTCCAACAACCAGTGGATGACCTTCAGGGTTAGCGGCTGATTTATGAGTTAAATGCAGAACGCTCCCATCCTGGATGTTGCTGCGTTTTCCAATGGTGACCTTGTTAACATCTCCCCGGATGACTACCAGAGGCCAGATACCGACATCATCAGCCAGCACGACGTCACCAATCACAACGCTGGTGGGATCAATCATCACGCGTCCGCCTAACTGAGGGCGTACTCCTTTATATGCACGTATATTGTCGCTCATCACTCTCTCCTTTACCGATACGATCCCAGTAGCCTAGTTCCGGAAGTGATCTTTGATCAATGATTGGCTGAAAAGACGCGGTAATTTTGTGCGGATCGCCTGAGATCTCAGCGAAAAGAGTGAAAACTCAGCAACCAAAAAGAAAGATCTAAAAAAGGCTTGTGCAATAAATTCGGATCCCTATAATGCGCAACCACTGAGACGGCACAACGGCTTACGGCCAGCGGCTCAGGAGGTTCAGGAAGCATCTGAACCGCCGGAAAAAACTTCTCAAAAAGAAGTTGACTCCGAAGGAGGAAAGCGTAATATACGCCACCTCGCAACAGGAAGCTTCGGCACTGATTGCACCGCTCTTTAACAATTTATCAGACAATCTGTGTGGGCACTCGCAGGATTGATATCAGTCACCTTAGGGTGACAAAAAATATCAAGTCTTAAGAGTGAACACATAATGAAATTCATTATGACGTTTTACACTTGAGCATCGCTGCACTTGTTGCAGCAAATCGAACTTTTAATTGAAGAGTTTGATCATGGCTCAGATTGAACGCTGGCGGCAGGCCTAACACATGCAAGTCGAACGGTAGCACAGGGGAGCTTGCTCCCCGGGTGACGAGTGGCGGACGGGTGAGTAATGCCTGGGAAACTGCCCGATGGAGGGGGATAACTACTGGAAACGGTAGCTAATACCGCATAACGTCTTCGGACCAAAGTGGGGGACCTTCGGGCCTCACACCATCGGATGTGCCCAGGTGGGATTAGCTAGTAGGTGGGGTAATGGCTCACCTAGGCGACGATCCCTAGCTGGTCTGAGAGGATGACCAGCCACACTGGAACTGAGACACGGTCCAGACTCCTACGGGAGGCAGCAGTGGGGAATATTGCACAATGGGCGCAAGCCTGATGCAGCCATGCCGCGTGTATGAAGAAGGCCTTCGGGTTGTAAAGTACTTTCAGTGGGGAGGAAGGCGATGAGGTTAATAGCTTCGTCGATTGACGTTACCCGCAGAAGAAGCACCGGCTAACTCCGTGCCAGCAGCCGCGGTAATACGGAGGGTGCAAGCGTTAATCGGAATTACTGGGCGTAAAGCGCACGCAGGCGGTCTGTCAAGTCGGATGTGAAATCCCCGGGCTCAACCTGGGAACTGCATTCGAAACTGGCAGACTAGAGTCTTGTAGAGGGGGGTAGAATTCCAGGTGTAGCGGTGAAATGCGTAGAGATCTGGAGGAATACCGGTGGCGAAGGCGGCCCCCTGGACAAAGACTGACGCTCAGGTGCGAAAGCGTGGGGAGCAAACAGGATTAGATACCCTGGTAGTCCACGCCGTAAACGATGTCGACTTGGAGGTTGTGCCCTTGAGGCGTGGCTTCCGGAGCTAACGCGTTAAGTCGACCGCCTGGGGAGTACGGCCGCAAGGTTAAAACTCAAATGAATTGACGGGGGCCCGCACAAGCGGTGGAGCATGTGGTTTAATTCGATGCAACGCGAAGAACCTTACCTGGCCTTGACATCCACGGAATTCGGCAGAGATGCCTTAGTGCCTTCGGGAACCGTGAGACAGGTGCTGCATGGCTGTCGTCAGCTCGTGTTGTGAAATGTTGGGTTAAGTCCCGCAACGAGCGCAACCCTTATCCTTTGTTGCCAGCGAGTAATGTCGGGAACTCAAAGGAGACTGCCGGTGATAAACCGGAGGAAGGTGGGGATGACGTCAAGTCATCATGGCCCTTACGGCCAGGGCTACACACGTGCTACAATGGCGCATACAAAGAGAAGCGACCTCGCGAGAGCAAGCGGACCTCATAAAGTGCGTCGTAGTCCGGATCGGAGTCTGCAACTCGACTCCGTGAAGTCGGAATCGCTAGTAATCGTAGATCAGAATGCTACGGTGAATACGTTCCCGGGCCTTGTACACACCGCCCGTCACACCATGGGAGTGGGTTGCAAAAGAAGTAGGTAGCTTAACCTTCGGGAGGGCGCTTACCACTTTGTGATTCATGACTGGGGTGAAGTCGTAACAAGGTAACCGTAGGGGAACCTGCGGTTGGATCACCTCCTTACCTGAAGATACCTTCCCGCGTAGTGTCCACACAGATTGTCTGATGAAAAAGTAACGAGCAGAAAAACCTCTACAGGCTTGTAGCTCAGGTGGTTAGAGCGCACCCCTGATAAGGGTGAGGTCGGTGGTTCAAGTCCACTCAGGCCTACCAAATTTGCACTCATGCGGCGTTATGCATTCGGTCGTTTACCAAAGTAAACTTCCCTCCTGCATGCCTTGCCTGAGCACAAATTACATTTCTTCGCTGGAATGTAATGGTAGTAAAAGGTTTCTGTAAGACTGTATGGGGCTATAGCTCAGCTGGGAGAGCGCCTGCCTTGCACGCAGGAGGTCAGCGGTTCGATCCCGCTTAGCTCCACCATACTGTTTTTCTAAATAAAATACTTCAGAGTGTGCTGGATAACAGTATGCTGCGAAGTATTATGCTCTTTAACAATCCGGAACAAGCTGAAAATTGAAACGACATGTCGTTTTCATTCTCCGTAATAAGAATGAAATTAACGATATGTTCGAGTCTCTCAAATGCTTACAACAGCAATGTGTTCTTCGGGACGCTTGTGGGTTGTGAGGTTAAGCGACTAAGCGTACACGGTGGATGCCTAGGCAGTCAGAGGCGATGAAGGGCGTGCTAATCTGCGATAAGCGTCGGTAAGGTGATATGAACCGCAACAACCGACGATACCCGAATGGGGAAACCCAGTGTGTTTCGACACACTATCATGTCATGAATACATAGTGGCATGAGGCGAACCGGGGGAACTGAAACATCTAAGTACCCCGAGGAAAAGAAATCAACCGAGATTCCCCCAGTAGCGGCGAGCGAACGGGGAACAGCCCAGAACCTGAATCAGTTTGTGCATTAGTGGAAGCGTCTGGAAAGTCGCAGGGTACAGGGTGATACTCCCGTACACAAAAATGCACCTACTGTGAGTTCGATGAGTAGGGCGGGACACGTGACATCCTGTCTGAATATGGGGGGACCATCCTCCAAGGCTAAATACTCCTGACTGACCGATAGTGAACCAGTACCGTGAGGGAAAGGCGAAAAGAACCCCGGCGAGGGGAGTGAAACAGAACCTGAAACCGTGTACGTACAAGCAGTGGGAGCCTACTTGTTAGGTGACTGCGTACCTTTTGTATAATGGGTCAGCGACTTATATTCTGTAGCAAGGTTAACCGTATAGGGGAGCCGCAGGGAAACCGAGTCTTAACTGGGCGTTAAGTTGCAGGGTATAGACCCGAAACCCGGTGATCTAGCCATGGGCAGGTTGAAGGTTGGGTAACACTAACTGGAGGACCGAACCGACTAATGTTGAAAAATTAGCGGATGACTTGTGGCTGGGGGTGAAAGGCCAATCAAACCGGGAGATAGCTGGTTCTCCCCGAAAGCTATTTAGGTAGCGCCTCGTGAACTCATCTTCGGGGGTAGAGCACTGTTTCGGCTAGGGGGCCATCCCGGCTTACCAACCCGATGCAAACTGCGAATACCGAAGAATGTTATCACGGGAGACACACGGCGGGTGCTAACGTCCGTCGTGAAGAGGGAAACAACCCAGACCGCCAGCTAAGGTCCCAAAGTCATGGTTAAGTGGGAAACGATGTGGGAAGGCACAGACAGCCAGGATGTTGGCTTAGAAGCAGCCATCATTTAAAGAAAGCGTAATAGCTCACTGGTCGAGTCGGCCTGCGCGGAAGATGTAACGGGGCTAAACCATGCACCGAAGCTGCGGCAGCGATACGCAAGTATTGTTGGGTAGGGGAGCGTTCTGTAAGCCGTCGAAGGTGAACTGTGAGGTTTGCTGGAGGTATCAGAAGTGCGAATGCTGACATAAGTAACGATAAAGCGGGTGAAAAGCCCGCTCGCCGGAAGACCAAGGGTTCCTGTCCAACGTTAATCGGGGCAGGGTGAGTCGACCCCTAAGGCGAGGCCGAAAGGCGTAGTCGATGGGAAACAGGTTAATATTCCTGTACTCGGTGTTACTGCGAAGGGGGGACGGAGAAGGCTATGTTAGCCGGGCGACGGTTGTCCCGGTTTAAGCGTGTAGGCTTGAGTTCCAGGCAAATCCGGAACTCTTTAAGGCTGAGGCGTGATGACGAGGCACTACGGTGCTGAAGTAACAAATGCCCTGCTTCCAGGAAAAGCCTCTAAGCATCAGGTAACATTGAATCGTACCCCAAACCGACACAGGTGGTCAGGTAGAGAATACCAAGGCGCTTGAGAGAACTCGGGTGAAGGAACTAGGCAAAATGGTGCCGTAACTTCGGGAGAAGGCACGCTGTCGGTAGGTGAAGGGACTTGCTCCTGGAGCTGAAGGCAGTCGAAGATACCAGCTGGCTGCAACTGTTTATTAAAAACACAGCACTGTGCAAACACGAAAGTGGACGTATACGGTGTGACGCCTGCCCGGTGCCGGAAGGTTAATTGATGGGGTTATCCGCAAGGAGAAGCTCTTGATCGAAGCCCCGGTAAACGGCGGCCGTAACTATAACGGTCCTAAGGTAGCGAAATTCCTTGTCGGGTAAGTTCCGACCTGCACGAATGGCGTAATGATGGCCAGGCTGTCTCCACCCGAGACTCAGTGAAATTGAACTCGCTGTGAAGATGCAGTGTACCCGCGGCAAGACGGAAAGACCCCGTGAACCTTTACTACAGCTTGACACTGAACATTGAGCCTTGATGTGTAGGATAGGTGGGAGGCTTTGAAGCGTGGACGCCAGTCTGCGTGGAGCCAACCTTGAAATACCACCCTTTAACGTTTGATGTTCTAACCTGGCGCCGTGATCCGGCGTGGGGACAGTGTCTGGTGGGTAGTTTGACTGGGGCGGTCTCCTCCTAAAGAGTAACGGAGGAGCACGAAGGTTAGCTAATCACGGTCGGACATCGTGAGGTTAGTGCAATGGCATAAGCTAGCTTGACTGCGAGAGTGACGGCTCGAGCAGGTGCGAAAGCAGGTCATAGTGATCCGGTGGTTCTGAATGGAAGGGCCATCGCTCAACGGATAAAAGGTACTCCGGGGATAACAGGCTGATACCGCCCAAGAGTTCATATCGACGGCGGTGTTTGGCACCTCGATGTCGGCTCATCACATCCTGGGGCTGAAGTAGGTCCCAAGGGTACGGCTGTTCGCCGTTTAAAGTGGTACGCGAGCTGGGTTTAGAACGTCGTGAGACAGTTCGGTCCCTATCTGCCGTGGGCGCTGGAGAATTGAGAGGGGTTGCTCCTAGTACGAGAGGACCGGAGTGAACGCACCACTGGTGTTCGGGTTGTCATGCCAATGGCATTGCCCGGTAGCTAAGTGCGGAAAAGATAAGCGCTGAAAGCATCTAAGCGCGAAACTTGCCTCGAGATGAATTCTCCCTGGGTCCTTGAGACCCCTGAAGGGACGTTGAAGACTACGACGTTGATAGGCCGGGTGTGTAAGCGCAGCGATGCGTTGAGCTAACCGGTACTAATGACCCGTGAGGCTTAACCTTACAACGCCAGAAGCGTTCTGGTGGCGTTAGAGAGACGCAAAAGAGATTTTCAGCTTGTTACCGGAATTAAGTCCGAAGGATTTTGCGCTGTGACAAGGCGGCCAGTGAAGTGAGGGAAGGAGCATACATAAGTATGTGACTGAGCTTACGAGCGCAGGCAACGCAGTCAGAGCACAAAAGACACAGGACAGAGCACAAAGAATTTGCCTGGCGGCTTTAGCGCGGTGGTCCCACCTGACCCCATGCCGAACTCAGAAGTGAAACGCCGTAGCGCCGATGGTAGTGTGGGGTCTCCCCATGCGAGAGTAGGGAACTGCCAGGCATCAAACAACAAAGGGCGACATACGTGTCGCCCTTTAAAATTAAGTGTGCTGATATGGCTCAGTTGGTAGAGCGCACCCTTGGTAAGGGTGAGGTCCCCAGTTCGACTCTGGGTATCAGCACCAGTAATAAAGCGTGAGTTCGGTAAATCAAGAATTTGCCTGGCGGCTTTAGCGCGGTGGTCCCACCTGACCCCATGCCGAACTCAGAAGTGAAACGCCGTAGCGCCGATGGTAGTGTGGGGTCTCCCCATGCGAGAGTAGGGAACTGCCAGGCATCAAACAAAGAAAGAACCCCGACCGAAAGGCCGGGGTTTTTTTTCGTCTGCTGTTTGTCGGTGAGCGACTCTTCACTGGATAAACCTTATGCTTTCGCATAGGGCTTTTGTTGGGGCATAAAAAAGCCCCACCGATAAGCTGGCAGGGCATGATGACATTATTTATACCTATAAATCAGTGTATTACCTGAGACAGGAAGGCTCGGGTACGTTCAGACTTAGGATTAGCGAAGAACTCTTGCGGAGGGGCTTCCTCCACTATCTCACCACGATCCATAAAGATCACCCGGTCTGCCACGGTACGGGCGAAGCCCATTTCGTGAGTCACACACAGCATTGTCATGCCGTCTTCTGCCAGGCCAATCATGGTATCCAGCACTTCCTTCACCATTTCCGGATCGAGCGCGGACGTGGGTTCATCGAACAGCATAATTTTCGGCTTCATACATAATGAACGTGCAATCGCAACGCGCTGCTGCTGACCACCGGAAAGCTGCCCCGGAAATTTATGCGCATGCTCGGCAATACGTACACGCTCAAGATAATGCATCGCCAGTTCTTCGGCCTCTTTCTTCGGGGTTTTACGAACCCAGATAGGCGCGAGAGTACAGTTTTGTAAAACACTCAGATGCGGGAACAGATTGAAATGTTGAAACACCATCCCGACTTCGGTACGGACACGTTCAATATTGCGAAGATCGTCGTTAAGTAACGTACCATCGACGACGATACGCCCCTTTTGATGCTCTTCCAGATGATTAATGCAGCGGATCGTTGTCGATTTCCCGGAGCCGGAAGGACCGCAAAGAACGATGCGTTCACGGGGTTTAACCTTCAGGTTAATGTCTTTCAGTACGTGAAACTGTCCGTACCATTTGTTCACATTTTCGAGCGTAATCATCATCGCGTCGTCAGATGGGGTAATAATTTGAGTCATTTTAAACCTCAGTGCGGTGTACGCCCGGTGTGGAAGCGCTTTTCCAGATACTGGCTATAGCGCGACATGCTGAAACAAAAAATCCAGTAGACCAAAGCAGCAAAGACATAACCCTCGGTGGACATCCCCAGCCAGGCTGGGTCGACGGTGGCCTGCTGCACGCTGCTGAAGAGATCAAACAGACCGATGATGATCACCAGGCTGGTATCTTTAAACAGAGCAATGATGGTGTTAACGAGTCCAGGAATAACCAGCTTTAATGCCTGAGGCAGAATCACCAGCCCCTGGGTTTTCCAATAGCCTAAAGCCAGTGATTCGGCAGCTTCATATTGCCCTTTAGGCAATGCCTGCAGGCCACCACGCACCACTTCTGCCACATAAGCCGACTGGAACAGAATCACCCCGACCAGCGCACGAATGAGCTTATCGATAGAGCTGCCCTCAGCCATAAACAGCGGCAACATCACCGAAGACATAAACAGCACGGTGATCAGCGGCACACCCCGCCAGAACTCAATGAAAAGGACGCATAGCGTGCGCACCACCGGCATCTGCGAACGGCGACCGAGTGCCAGCAGGATGCCTAAAGGTAAGGCGCCTGCGATCCCCACAGACGCAATAATCAGCGTCAGGGTCAGCCCGCCCCACTGACGGGTTTCGACACGTTCCAGCCCCAGATAGCCGCCATACAGCAAGAACCAGACAACAATGGGGTAAATGACAGCCCAGGCGGCGATATAAGTGCCCCGACGCGGCAGCCTTTTAAGGAACATCGGTACAATCGACAGCAGACCGATCACCAGCGCAAGGTTGATACGCCAGCGCAATTCGTGGGGATACAATCCATACATAAACTGGCCAAAACGCGCATGGATAAACACCCAACATGCACCTTCTTTAGTACAGTCAGCACGCGTTTCACCCATCCAGTTAGCCTGGAACACCAGCCAGTTCAGCGCTGGAGGGATAACGGCCCAGATGACCCAGAGGCAGAACAGCGTCAGCAGTGAGTTACCCAGGCTTGAGAACAGATTTCTTCGTGCCCACAACACGGCACGTGACAATGTGCTGGTTGGTACGGTGGGCGTGTCATGAGTGGTAACAGTCGTCATAATCCCGTTCTCTTAGCGCTCAATGAGGGCGATTTTGCGGTTGTAGATATTCATTAACAGCGAAATCGACAGGCTGATGATGAGATACACACCCATGGTGATAGCGATCGTCTCGATGGCTTGACCCGTCTGATTCAATACCGTACCGGCAAACAGCGACACCATATCGGGATAGCCAATCGCTGCTGCCAGCGAAGAGTTTTTCACAATATTGAGATACTGGCTGGTAAGCGGAGGAATAATCACGCGCATTGCCTGTGGGATAATGACCTGACGCAGTGTGACCGGATTGGGTAAGCCGAGAGAACGCGCAGCTTCATGCTGACCGTACGGAACAGATTGAATTCCTGAGCGGATGACTTCAGCAATAAACGAAGAGGTATAGATCGACAGAGCCAGCGTTAGCGCCGCCAGCTCAGGGATCAGAACGAAACCACCACGATAGTTGAAGCCACTAAGTTCCGGGATATCCCAGTGCATTGGGCGGCCTGCTAGCAGCGAGGTGAACAGTGGGAACATAATCAGCATCACGATAGCCGCAGGCCATGTACGGCGCAGTTGTCCTGTTTTCAACTGATGCTGTTTGTTATAACGAAACAGACCGAACGAGATGACCAGTGCCAGTAGCACTGCAATCAGGAAAGGGCCGGTTCCCGCTGCATATTCAGGCCACGGGATATACAACCCACGGTTGCTGACAAACGCGAGATCAAAGGCATTCAGTGCCTGACGAGGTCCTGGCAAATTGCGTAACACAGCAAAATACCAGAAGAATATCTGCAACAGCGGCGGGATATTACGGAACGTCTCAATATAAATATTAGATATTTTCCGCAGCAGCCAGTTGTCAGACAAACGGGCCAAACCAATAAAGAAGCCGAGGAAAGAAGCAAAGACGATACACAGCGCAGAAACCAGTAGGGTATTGGTGAGACCCACCAGGAACACGCGAGCGTAGGTATCCCCTTCAGTATAATCAATCAGATGCTGGACGATACCAAAGCCAGCGCTACGTTCAAGGAAACCAAAACCGGAAGTAATGCCACGGCTTGCCAGGTTAATGATGGTGTTATGAATCAGATAACCCGCAACGGCCAGAACCGCGACGATCGCAATGATCTGGTAAAGCCAGGCGCGCACCGCAGGATTGCTGAATGAAAAATCCCTTTTTACGGTTGGGCGTTGAGACATGTTGAGACCTCAGTAACGAACATTCTGGCGTGGGCACCAGTAAGCCTGGTGCCCTGTAATCGTGGGAATTAACGTACTGGTGGTGCGTACTGAATGCCGCCATTGTTCCACAGGGCATTCTGACCACGAGCAATTTTCAGCTGGCTATCTTTACCGACGTTACGGTCAAAGACTTCCTGATAGTTGCCCACTTGCTTGATGATGTTATAAGCCCATTTGTTATCGAGCTTCAGGTCTTTACCGAAGTCACCTTCCGCGCCCAGCAGGTGAGCCATATCTGGCGTCGATGGTTTCGCCGTCAACTGATCAACATTCTTAGAGGTAATTCCCATCTCTTCGGCATTCAGCATTGCGTACAGAGACCATTTAACGATGGTGTACCAATCGTCATCACCGCGGCGTACAACCGGACCCAGAGGCTCTTTGGAGATCACTTCAGGAAGAACGATGAATTCATTAGGTTTGCCCAACTTGATACGCAATGCGTAAAGCTGAGACTGGTCAGAGGCGAGCGTGTCGCAACGGCCGGTATCGAGAGCTTTAGCTGATTCATCAGAACGGTCAAAGGTCACCGGGGTGTACTGCATTTTGTTAGCTTTGAAGTAGTCGGCCACGTTCAGCTCGGTATCCGTACCTGCCTGGATACATACTGTGGCACCGTCCAGTTCTTTAGCGCTTTTCAGACCGGCTTTTTGATGGGTCAGGAAGCCGATACCGTCGTAATAGTTTACGCCTGCGAAGATGAAGCCCATACCGCCATCACGGGAGGAGGTCCAGGTGGTATTACGAGAAAGGATATCGACTTCACCCGACTGCAACGCAGTGAAACGCTCTTTTGCAGTCAGCGGGGTATATTTTACTTTTCCAGCATCACCAAACACGGCTGCAGCGGCAGCACGGCAAACGTCCACATCAATACCCGTAAATTTACCGTTGGAATCCGCATAGGAGAAGCCTGGCAGGCCATCGCTGATACCACACTGTACAAAGCCTTTCTTCTTAATGGCATCCAGTGTCGTGCCAGCATGGGCCTGATTTGCAACCGCAAACAGCGTAGCTGCAGCAACCATCGTCGTGAGCATCATCTTTTTCATAAAGCATCCTGTGTGGCGAATTCGTTTTGTTATGTTTAGCGCACGCTTTGGTGCACTTTGCCTGTCTGTGGCCGAAGCCATTCACTGCTTTGCAAAGGTAATGCCAGATTTGCATAGCCCTGAATTTGTTGAAAAGCGTTGCTAATAAAGGGGAGTTTCTTACAAGTAGTATTAATATCGCGCACCAGGAAGGGGCAAAAATAGCCGTGATGGTCACAAATAGTGCAATTAGTTTCACTATATGGAAGCAGTGTGAGGGCGGCGTCAGTTTTTGTTACTTAAATGTAAATAGTCTTGCGCAAACCAGCGCCCTGAGGCGCTGGTGAGAGAGAAAGAGGATAAGGAGGATTAATAGAGAGAACTGGCACCGGCAGGACGGGTTTTAAAGCGGCGATGCAGCCACATATACTGATTCGGCGCACGCATAATCTCGCGTTCAATTACCCGGTTCATATACTCGGCTGCCAGCTGTTCATTCTCGATCGGGTAATCCTGGAGTTCAGGCTGGATGACCAGTTCATAGCCGCTGCCGTCTTCTTTGCGGATCAGTACCACCGTGATCAATGCAGGTTTCGCCATACGCGCCAGCATCCAGGTGCCACTGGTAGTCGCTGCCTCTGGCACGGCGAACAGCGGGGCAAACACGCTCCCCTTCGGACCGTAATCCTGGTCAGGGGCAAACCACACCGCTTCACCCTGTTTTAGCGCCTGTACCATGCCGCGCAGGTCACGGCGATTAATCATCGCCTTGTTAGAACGCATACGCCCTTTGGTCTGTATCCATTCCATCAGCTTGTTATTGTGCGGGCGATACATTGCCATCATTGGCTGACAGATACCCATCGCGCGTCCGCCCAGCTCCAGCGACATAAAGTGCACGCCAATAATCAGCGCCCCGCGCTTTTCACGCTGCGCAGCCTGAAGGTTTTCCAGGCCGGTAACGCTGAACCAACGTTTCACTCGACGATCGGACCAGAACCAGGCCATGCCGGTTTCCAGTAATCCCATTCCCAGAGATTCAAAATTTCCGACGATACGGCGTTCAAGCTGCTCAGGGTCGATATCCGGGAAACAGAGCTCCAGGTTACGGCGGGCAATCGAGACGCGGCGTTTCATAAAACGCATGGAGGTACGGCCCATCCAGAGGCCCAGTTTGTTCAATACAGGATAAGGGAGCTGTACCAGCAGGAATAATACACTGACACCAAACCAGGTCAGCCAATAGCGCGGGCGCAGAAAGCCCCTGTGGAATTTTTGTGACGGCTTCATATTTACTCATTTAAGCATTAAGGGCAGAGAACCTGTAACGCATAATGAAGGCAATCAGTAGCGGTACAATCATTCAGACACCCATTCAGTACGTAGGTTTAGCCACGGCTCATTTTTGGCAGTAATTTACATTCAGGAGATGTTGCATACTGCGTTCAGAAGGTGAGGGCGGCGGGCCTGCGAAGGAATTTCAAGTACACGTGAGTTTACACAGGTTATCCTGCATACAGGAAGAGGTGAGCGGGATTTTTCTTGTGCGAAAAGGCCTGTCAATCTTCACCCATTCTCCACATCACCTACATAGTATGCGTCAGGGATGATGCGACTATCAATAAAAAAGCGCTTAGCCCTAAAGAGGGATAAGCGCTTTCGAAACAACATGATAGCCAGGGCTATTAGTTCATGCCGTATTTTTTCAGTTTCTTACGTAGTGTACCGCGGTTGATGCCCATCATCAGGGCTGCACGGGTCTGGTTGCCACGGGTGTATTGCATCACCATGTCCAACAGAGGCTGTTCTACTTCAGCCAGTACCAGCTCATACAGATCATTTACATCCTGACCATTCAGTTGAGCAAAATAGTTCTTCAGTGCCTGTTTGACCGAATCACGAAGTGGCTTTTGGGTCACCTGATCCTGTGAATTCACGGTAGATACGGTCAGTACGTCAGAATTTACGCGTTGTTCGAACATAGTTCTGTCAGCTCTTTATTTCTAATTACGCAAGATTTTCGAAGTATGCCTCCAACGCCTCCAGCTGTTCGCTGGCATCCTCTATGGCGTTGAATGTGCGCCGAAACTGGTCGTTTGGGGCGTGCTCCTGCAGATACCAGGAGACGTGCTTCCGGGCAATACGGTATCCTTTGCGGTGACCATAAAAGTCGTGCAGTTCCCGTAAGTGCCCGATGAGCAAGCGCTTTACTTCAGCCAGTGGCATCGGTGCCAGCAGCTCCCCAGTGTCCAGATAGTGCTGGATTTCCCGGAAGATCCACGGTCTTCCCTGAGCCGCCCGTCCTATCATCAGGGCATCAGCCCCCGTATAGTCAAGTACGGCTCTGGCTTTATGCGGGTCAGTAATGTCTCCATTCGCGATAACCGGAATGGATACGTTCTGCTTAACTGTCCGAATGCTGTCGTACTCAGCTTCGCCGTTGAACAAACACGCGCGTGTGCGTCCGTGAATTGTCAGGGCCTGAATACCGCAGCGTTCAGCCAATTGGGCAATCTCTACACAGTTGCGGTTGTCGCTATCCCAGCCAGTGCGAATCTTTAAGGTAACCGGTACGTCAACTGCATTCACCACCGCTAAGAGGATAGACTTCACCAGCTCAGGATGTTGCAGCAGTGCCGAACCTGCCATCTTGCGATTCACTTTTTTGGCCGGACAACCCATATTAATGTCGATCACCTGCGCACCTGACACTGCATTGATGCGCGCGGCTGCCGCCATTTCTTCCGGGTCACAACCGGCAATTTGCACGGTACGAATACCAGGTTCGTCACTGTGTACCATACGCAACCGCGACTTATCGCTACCCCAGACTTCAGGGTTTGACGACATCATCTCGGAGACGGTCATACCAGCGCCCATTGCATAGCAAAGGGTCCTGAATGGCCTGTCTGTTATCCCGGCCATCGGGGCTGCAATCAAACGATTACGAAGCTGGTGATTTCCTATGCGCATGAAAAAAAAGTGACCATAGTGTGTCCGCAAGGCGGCGTATATTACGCATTTTTTCAGGAAGATGAAAGGCCAAACTTTGAACAATCCACTGTTGCGGATCAAGGAATCATCGTACCTGGCAGCGGAATTAATAATATAATGATATAAAACAATGAATTAAAAAAATACGACGAAATTGTGTACAAAGATTTTTCTTTTTTTGTGACCCGGATAACAACATAAATCACGCCAGTTGAGCCGTTATTCGAGACATATGACGTGATGAACGTGCTGACACAGCTTATCCGGGCTGCGCCAGCCGGTTATTTTATCGGCGAATACCCGTAATGCGACACCACTCTTCTTTCTCTGCCACGGGATCCAGCGTGAAGGTTTCCGCGTAAGCTTCACATACGCTGTCAGCCTGACTGGCCAGCACGCCTGAAAGGCCAAGATGACCGCCTGTTTTAGGCAGGACGCTAATCAGCGGTGCCAGCTCGCGCAGTGGGCCTGCCAGGATATTCGCCACCACCACATCAGCAATAAGGTTGTCTGGTTGCTGGTGTGGCAGATATAGCGAGAGACGCTCTGATACGCCGTTACGTTGTGCATTGTCACGGCTGGCCTGAATTGCCTGCGGATCGATGTCAATACCGATAGCGGCAGCAGCACCCAGCTTCAAAGCAGCAATCGCCAGAATGCCGGAACCACAGCCGAAATCGATCACGGTTTTACCTTCCAGGTCCAGACCATCCAGCCAGGCCAGACAAAGTGCGGTGGTCGGGTGGGTGCCGGTACCAAACGCCAGGCCCGGGTCGAGCATCACGTTTACCGCAGTAGGATCGGGCACATCGCGCCAGCTTGGGCAGATCCACAGGCGCTGTCCGAAGCGCATCGGGTGGAAGTTATCCATCCACTCACGTTCCCAGTCTTTGTCCTCGATCTGCTCAATCTTATGGTGAAAACCAGCGCCCAGCAGCGGATGCTGTTCCAGCCCGGCAATCACATCGGGCATCTCAGTTTCAGCATCGAACAGGCCAATCACATCGGTATCACCCCACAGACGCGTTTCGCCCGGTAAGGGTTCAAACACCGGATTGTCGTGGGTATCCTGGAAGGTCACCGACACGGCGCCATTTTCAATCAGTGCATCACCCAGCTCTTCAGCCTGAGCGCCGGTGGTATTAAGCTTCATTTGGATCCAAGGCATAATAATCTCTTCATTCAATCGGAGTGTGGGCAGTCGTCGCCAGGGTGTCAGAGTGACCAAAACGGTTGCCAATAATAAAGGCCAGCAAGCTGAGTAACAGTGCCGGAACAATCGGGTGGAACCCCCAGGGTTGCAGCGACAGGCTGGCCAGCAGGGTGTAACAGGCCGCACCCGATACCATACTGCTCAGTGCGCCAGCCGCGTTGGCTCTTTCCCAGTACAACCCCAGCACCAGCGGCCAGAGGAATACGGCTTCCAGCCCGCCAAAGGCCAGCAGATTCAGCCAGATAATCATATCGGGTGGATTCCAGGCCGCCACCAGCAACAGGAGCCCCAGTATCAGCGTCACCAGCGAGGATAAGCGCTTCAACAGCGGTTCATTATCCAGCTGATGCGGTCGCATCCGCAGATAGAGATCTTTGACGATCGTTGCCGACGATTGTAGCAGCTGTGCGTTAATGGTGGACATGATCGCCGCCATCGGCGCCGCAAGAAAGATCCCGGCAGCCAGTGGTGGCAGTACCTGGATCATTAACGTTGGGATCACCTGGTCCGGGATCTGTAAATCCGGAATCACCGCGCGTCCTAAAGCCCCTGCGAGATGCATACCAAACATCAGAACGGCAACGACCACGGTGCCAAGCAGGATCGCCAGATGTACGGCTTTACTGTCTTTATAGGAGATGCAACGTACCGCCGTGTGTGGCAGACCAATAACGCCAAAGCACACCAGCACAGAGAAAGAGGCAAGGAATGTCGGGGTCAGAAT
This sequence comes from Erwinia rhapontici, assembly GCF_020683125.1. NCBI lineage: Bacteria > Pseudomonadati > Pseudomonadota > Gammaproteobacteria > Enterobacterales > Erwiniaceae > Erwinia > Erwinia rhapontici. Next base: position 508,872 of record NZ_CP085627.1, read on the forward strand.
GTTATCAACACCTGTCGATGACACCAGTTTTGGATCAATATGCTGTAGGGTTTCTACGGCCTTATGCATCCCGCCAGCGGCATGGATCACGGCGAACAGCAGCAGGAAGGTGCCTGCCAGCATCACCAGGCCTTGCATAGCATCATTAAGGACGCTGGCACGGAAGCCACCAAACGCCGTATACAAAGCGATGGAAATGCCAAAAATCAGCAGTCCGGTATCGTAAGGGATCCCCGCAGCAGTTTCCAACAGACGCGCACCGCCGATGAACTGCACGGTCATGGCACCAATAAATGCGACCAGCAGGCTGATACTTGCCAGCCAGACCAGCATTGGGCTGCGGTAGCGTGCATACAGCATATCGTTAAGCGTCACGGCATTATAACGCCGCGCCAGAATGGCAAACTTCTTACCCAAAATCCCCAGTGACAGCCATACGGCAGGCACCTGTACCATCGACAGTAGCACCCATCCTAGTCCGTATTTATAGGCGGCTCCTGGGCCACCAATAAACGAGCTGGCGCTGATATAAGTGGTGGTCAGTGTCATGGCCAGCACGAAGCCACCCATTGAACGGCTGCCGAGGAAGTATTCACTCAGGAAGCTGCCCTCACGGCGCTGACGCATGGCGTACACAGAGAGTCCGGCAACCAGTAACAGGTAGCCAATTAGAGGCAAAATAATGTCAAGCTTCACCGTCATCCTCCAGAGGAATATCGCGGAAGATGACGCGAACCATCAGCCAGCAGAGAAAAATAAACAAACCGGGCACCAGCAGGCAGGCGATTTCAAACCAGTGCGGCAGTCCGGTGACACCTTGCACATCGTCCGGTAGCCAGGCTGACAGCGCCCAACAGGCAAGATAAGCCACTGCCAGCCAGAATGACCAGCGCGCTTCACGGTGGGACTGAATAAAACGTTTTTCCATGCGTTTCTTCCCCAAAATAAGAAGGGGCCGAATAATCGGCCCCTCTGCATACAGCGAACTCTGCTGGCGGGTCGGGCATGCCCGACCCCTACGATAGGGCGGGAATGCCCCCGTAGAGGTCAGACATGCCCGACCCCCCTACGCTATGGTGGGTATGCACCCTCCTGTAGAGGGCAGGCACGCCTGACCCGGGCCAATTATTTCTCTTGCAGGCCGAGTTTTTTCTCCAGATAGTGGATATTCGTTCCACCGTGCTGGAAGTTCTCGTCCGACATGATTTTCATCTGCAGTTCGATGTTGGTCTTAATTCCGTCGATGATCAGCTCCGCCAGCGCATTTTTCATGCGTGAAATAGCCACATCGCGGTTTTCACCGAAGGTAATCAGCTTACCAATCATTGAGTCATAGTACGGCGGCACGCTATAACCGGCGTAGATATGAGATTCCCAACGCACACCAAATCCACCTGGTGCATGGAAGCGGGTGATTTTGCCTGGGCTTGGCAGGAAGGTGTTGGCATCTTCAGCGTTAATACGGCATTCCACCGCATGACCGCGAATGATCACTTCTTCCTGTTTGATCGACAGCGGCTGACCGGCAGCAATACGCAGCTGCTCTTTAATCAGGTCAACGCCTGTGATCATCTCCGTCACCGGATGCTCTACCTGAATACGGGTGTTCATCTCAATGAAGTAGAACTCACCGTTTTCATACAGGAACTCGAAGGTGCCGGCGCCACGATAGCCGATATCAACACAGGCTTTCGAGCAGCGCTCGCCGATGTAACGGCGCATCTCTTCAGTGATACCTGGTGCTGGCGCTTCTTCCACGACTTTCTGGTGACGACGCTGCATTGAGCAGTCACGTTCAGCCAGATAGATAGCGTTGCCCTGACCGTCAGCCAAAATCTGAATTTCGATATGGCGTGGGTTTTCCAGGTATTTTTCCATATAAACCATGTCGTTGTTGAAAGCCGCTTTGGCTTCCGCTTTCGTCATGTTGATGGATTGTTCCAGGTCTTTGTCGCCGCGCACAACGCGCATGCCACGACCGCCGCCGCCGCCGGAGGCTTTAATAATGACCGGATAGCCGATGCGTTTTGCGAAGGCACGGTTTTTATCCATATCTTCGGTTAACGGGCCATCGGAGCCAGGCACCGTCGGAACACCTGCTTTCTTCATCGCGGTGATTGCCGACACTTTATCGCCCATCAGGCGGATAGTTTCTGCTTTCGGCCCGATAAAGATAAAGCCAGAGCGTTCAACCTGCTCGGCAAAGTCAGCATTCTCAGACAAGAAACCGTAGCCTGGGTGGATAGCAACAGACCCGGTGATCTCAGCGGCTGAAATCAGTGCCGGGATGTTCAGATAGCTTTTCACCGACGGTGGCGGGCCAATACAGACCGTTTCATCTGCCAGCAGTACGTGCTTCAGATCGCGGTCCGCAGTGGAGTGCACTGCCACAGTCTTGATGCCCAGTTCTTTACAGGCGCGGAGAATTCGCAGCGCGATTTCACCACGGTTAGCAATTACAATTTTATCCAGCATGGCTCGCCTCGTTATTCGATGACTACCAGCGGCTCGTCAAACTCAACAGGCTGACCGCTTTCGACCAGAATCGCTTTCACAATGCCGGATTTATCGGCTTCGATCTGGTTCATCATTTTCATCGCTTCAACGATGCACAGGGTGTCACCGGCGTTAACTTTCTGACCGATTTCCACAAAGGCTTTCGCATCCGGGCTTGGGGTACGATAGAAAGTACCGACCATAGGAGAACGCACGATATGGCCACTGATCTCAGCAGCTGCAGGCGCTTCCATTACCGGAGCGGTAGCCGGAGCGACAGCGTTAGCCAGTGCAGGCTGCTGCATCATTGGTGCAGCATAGGCCTGCTGCATCATCGGGTAACCAACGTTAACCGGTGCACGGCTAATGCGAACAGACTCTTCGCCTTCAGAGATTTCCAGTTCAGCGATGCCTGATTCTTCAACCAGTTCGATCAGTTTTTTAATCTTACGAATATCCATGATGTGGTTCCGTACTCTGTTTAATGAGATGGTGACAGGCGTTTGACTGCCGTCTGTAAAGCCCAGGAATAACCGTCGACGCCAAGTCCACAGATCACGCCGGCAGAAATATCAGAAAGATACGAATGATGACGAAAGGGCTCACGGGCATGCACGTTTGACAGATGAACCTCGATAAACGGGATGCTGACTGCCAGCAGTGCGTCACGCAATGCCACGCTGGTGTGTGTGAATGCCGCCGGGTTTATGACGATATAATCGACATTGCCTTTCGCCTCATGTATGCGATCGATCAGCGCATATTCCGCATTAGACTGGAGATGACTCAGTGTGACGTTAAGCGCGTTAGCCTGCGAGGTCAGATCGCTGACAATCTCGGCCAGCGTGGTATGACCATACTTTTCAGGCTCACGGGTTCCCAACATATTCAGATTGGGGCCGTTCAAAAGCAGTACGTGCAACTTATCCGTCATCTTGCTGCTATCTCCTGCGATAATAATGGCATCGCACAAAATACATCGCCGAAGCCAGTTTGTCACCTTTTCAGATGAAATTTGGCAAAGGCCACGAATGAAGTCGGGCATTATAACGATATCAACGCAATTAGCAGCTAAATACTGGTCGTATCAGCGAAGATGATCAACCACACCCGGTTAAAAAGGCAGGGTTGATCGCTGAAGATGTGGGGTGGAACACAGTAATCAGGATTTACCTGGCAACCACTTACGTAGCTTTTTGTAACGCCATGCCAGCAAGATCGCGGCAATTAACGCATAAATCCACGGCTGAGGGGAAAGGATTTTTACCGACCACAGATAATGAACCGGTGCCAGGATAGCCACCAGATAGACGGCATTGTGCAGTGTTTGCCAGCGCTTACCCAATGTGCGCTGTGCCCGCTGGAACGATGTGACAGCCAGCAGTAGCAGCACGATCCAGCAAATAATACCGAGTGTCAGGTAAGGGCGTGAGATCAGCTCTGATCCCAGCAGACCGAGATTACTGATCCCCAGTTCGAGTAATGAGTAGCTCACCAGATGCAGCGTGGCCCAGGCAAAGCACCATAATCCCAGCAGGCGGCGTACACGAATCAGCAGCGGTTGCTTACCGTAGCGTGCCAGCGGCGTTACCGCGAGGGAGGCCAGCAAAAATTTTAATGCCATTCTGCCGGTAAAATGCTGGATATCTTTGGCCGGGTCGGCACTGAACCAGCCCTGATCAATCGAGAGCAGCAGCCACAATAGCGGCAAAAAGCCCGCCAGATGCAGCAACACCTTCAGGCCTGTAATCTGTTTTAACGACAGGCGCACCATTTAGAAATTCTCCCGCAGATCCAGCCCGCGGTAGAGGGAAGCAACCTGTTCAGCATAACCGTTAAACAGCAGCGTTGGCTGGCGTTTGACATCAAGAATACCGCCGGAGCCGATAAAACGTTCGGTTGCCTGTGACCAGCGTGGGTGATCGACGTGAGGATTCACATTGGCGAAGAAACCATATTCATTGCCTGCCAGCTGATTCCAGGTTGTTGGGGGCATATCTTTCACCAGGGTGATTTTTACTATCGACTTGATACCTTTAAAACCGTATTTCCACGGCACTGTCAGGCGAATGGGCGCACCGTTTTGTGGGGGCAGCGCTTTGCCATATACGCCGGTGGTTAACAGCGTGAGTGGGTGCATGGCTTCATCCAACCGCAGGCCTTCTACGTAAGGATAATCCAGCCCCCCGCCGATAAAGCGGTCCTGCTGGCCTGGCATCTGATCGGGCGCGTAGAGCGTCTGGAAAGCAACATAGCGTGCATTGCTGGTGGGTTCGGCAGCCTTCAGCAGTTTACCCAGCTCGAAACCGATCCACGGCACTACCATGGACCAGGCTTCGACACAGCGCATACGGTAAATGCGCTGCTCCAGTGGAAAGCGCTTAAAGATATCATCCATATCAAGCGTGAGCGGCTTGCCAACTTCACCGCCGATCTGGATCTTCCAGTCGGTGGTTTTTAATGTGCCGGCATTGGCGGCAGGATCCGCTTTATCCAACCCAAACTCGTAAAAGTTATTATAGCCAGTGACCTTGTCTTCTGGCGTCAGCGCAAGGTCTGCCTGATAAGGTGCGGGTTTGCTAAATTCTAATGCTTTACCGGATGCCGCCTTCGGGCGGTCATTACCTTTAAACCATGACAGCACATCAGCGCGAGCGGCGGTGGGCAGGGAAAGTGCAGCCGCACTCAACCCGAGGGTTTTGAGCAGCGTACGACGGCGCGTATTAAAGACGCTCTCCGGCGTGACATCATTTTCAGTCAGTTTGTTGATGGTTTTCATCTGTGACCCTTGCTCAGGTATGGGTAATAACCCTGAGCATGGCGCAGTGCCACGATTTAAGCGAATACTGGCGAAAAAATATGAAATTTCCTGGGAGAAAGGCATCCCTCGCCATCATAGCGAGGGACATAGCATTAGCGGATACGCACCAGGGTACGGCCAGTAATCTCGTTATTCAGCAGTTTTTCAGCGGCGCTGGCGGCTTCTGACAGGGGAACCTCAGTAGTGGCCTGTTGATAAAACGATGCTGGCAGCACTTTCAGCAGACGTTTCCAGGCTTCACGACGACGTGGTGCTGGCGTCATCACGGAATCCACCCCTTGCAGACGGACATTACGCAGGATAAACGGCATGACGCTGGTGGGCAGGGCAAAGCCACCTGCCAGGCCGCACGCAGCGACCACACCGTTGTAGTTCATCTGCGCCAGCACACTGGCCAGCACCTGATCGCCTGCGGTATCGACCGCCCCTGCCCAGCGTTGTTTCTCCAGCGGCCGCGCCACCGAACTGAATGCACTGCGCGGCAGCACCTCGCGTGCCCCCAACTGATTGAGGTAGTCATGCGTTGATTCGCGTCCGCTGACGGCCACAACGTGATAACCGAGTGCACTGAGCAGTGCGATGGCGGTGCTTCCCACGCCACCGCTGGCACCCGTGACCAATATTTCACCGCTTTCTGGCGTCACGCCGCCTTCTTCCAGCGCCATAACACACAGCATGGCGGTAAACCCGGCCGTACCAATGATCATCGCCTGGCGGCCATCCATGCCTTCTGGCATCGGGACCAGCCAGTCTGCTTTAACACGTGCCTGTTCGGCCAGGCCGCCCCAGTGGTTTTCACCTACGCCCCAGCCCGTTAGCAGCACCGGCTGACCGCTGTGGAAACGGGGATCGCTACTGGTATGCACTTTCCCGGCAAAATCGATACCGGGCACCATCGGAAACTGGCGGATAATCTTGCCGTTGCCGGTAATCGCCAGCGCATCTTTATAGTTAATACCCGACCAGTCCACATCGACCTTGACCTCGCCTTCCGGCAGGCTGTCAGCACTAATGAACTTCACGGCAGCAACGGTTTTGCCTTCTGACTGTTCGAGAACCAGAGCCTGCATGAGAATCTCCTGAAAATAGTGGTTTCATTAATAAAAAGCGCCCTGTCAGGACTATACTCCTGGAAATGGACAATTATCTGACCCCGGGCAAGCAATCGGTGTGTGTGGTGTGTTATTTTTCACCGCGTCAGCTGTCAGATATGCACATTTCCCTGGTCATTTACATTTTGGTTGCGGTTCAGTGTTAATGACGTCTTCTTCACCCGCAACACAAATGGGCACAAGGATGCGACTAACCACCAAACTTTCTGCGATTATCACCCTGCTTTGCTCACTGGCCATGTTACTGATGCTGGTGGGCTGCGTACTGAGCTTCTTTTATCTTAGTAACCAGCGGGCAGAACATCGGATCCAGCGGATGGCGGACGATGTTGATAGCGCGTTATTCACACAATCCCCCCAACAGATAGAAGCATGGCTACGTCAGGTCATGAATCCGTTACAAATCGAACGCGTTAAACTGAACAACGGTAATGCGCAACTGTTTCAGGTCACCCTTCATCAGCCGTCCCTCCTGGAAGACGAACCTAATCGCTATCGCCAGATACAGCTTCCGCTGACGCAACATCCCGGCATGACACTGCATATTCAGTGGGTCGACTCCACCCGTACCTGGTTTGCTTCCTTAATGGGGGTTACCAGTTTGTCGCTAATTATCGGCGTGGTCGCGATCATGACTTTATTGCTATGGCAGGCCAGGCGCTGGCTCCAGCAGCAATTACAAGGAATGGAACGGCTGGAGGAGCGCGCTGAAGCCGTGATCAAAGGAGAACGCGCTACGGTCAAATCGGGTTCAGTACATGAGTGGCCGCCTAAAGCCAGCAGCGCAATTGACCTGTTGCTGGCCGATCTGAAAGAGGCAGGAGAGCAGCATAACCGCATTGATACGCTGATCCGCGCATTTGCGGCACAGGATGCCCGCACCGGCCTGAACAACCGCCTGTTCTTTGATAATCAGCTCACCACACTGTTGGAGGATCCGGAGTCCGTTGGAACGCATGGCATGGTGATGATGATCCGCTTGCCAGATTTCGACAGCCTGCGTGAGCGCTGGGGCCATGTGCAGGTGCAGGATTATCTGTTTGCGCTGGTCAATATGCTGTCGACTTTTGTGCTGCGCTATCCCGGTGCGCTGCTGGCTCGCTATTTTCGCAGTGACTTCGCCGTATTGCTCCCACATCGCAGCGTAAAGGATGCCGACGGTATTGCTTCTCAGTTGATTAAAGCGGTCGATACTCTGCCATCAACGCGAATGTTGGATCGTGATGACATGATTCATATTGGTATCAGCGGCTGGCACAGCGGGCAGAGCACTCTTCAGGTGATGGAGAATGCCGAGCGGGCAACGCGTAACGCCACACTACAGGGCGGGAATAACTGGTCGGTGGGCGAGGGGGCACAGCAGGATTTCGCGCGCGGAAGCGTGAAATGGCGCACATTGCTGGAAAACACACTGAATCGTGGTGGTCCACGGCTTTATCAAAAACCGGCCGTTAACGCGAAGGGTGAAGTGCATCATCGCGAAATGATGCCACGCATCTTTGACGGTGAAAAAGAGCTGTTATCCGCAGAGTATCTGCCTGTGATTCAGCAACTGGGTCTGGCAGAACGCTACGATCGACAGATGGTGAAACGTATTGTGACGTTGATCGAACTGTGGCCAGAAGAAACTCTTGCCATTCCGCTCACCCTCGACTCATTATTGCAGCGCTCATTCCTGAACTGGCTGCGTGATAACCTGCTGCAATGTACTAAATCGCAAAGAAAACGTATTTTATTTGAACTTGCAGAAGCAGATGTGTGTCAACACATCAGCCGTTTAACGCCAGTGTTCCGATTGCTCTACGGTTTTGGCTGTGGTGTGGCAGTGAATCAGGCCGGTTTAACGGTAGTGAGCACCGCGTATATCAAGCAGTTCCAGGTCAGGCTGATCAAGCTTCATCCCGGCCTGGTGCGCAATATTGATCGGCGTACTGAAAATCAGCTGTTTGTACAAAGCCTGCTGGAGAGTAGCAAGCAAACTTCCACTCAGGTTTTTGCTGCCGGGGTACGTTCCCGGGAAGAGTGGCAAACGCTGTTGGAGCTGGGAGTCACCGGTGGGCAGGGCGACTTTTTCGCTGCCTCAGAGCCGGTTAATAGTAGCGTGAAAAAATATTCGCAAAGATATCGAGTTTAGTCTCACGTCTGGCAGGTTTTCACGTAGAATACCTGGGAGATTGTGGTTCGACGCGGCTTTCTCGCAGGCCGAGGCGAAACTGAAACTGTTAATTTTTATGTATGTTATGTCCGCTGACGTGTCCAAAAACCACAGCGAAAGGCCGTTATATCGGCTTCCGTTACGCACGATGTCGTAAGGTTGTGACTTCAGCGAGAGATAGCATGATTTTTCACCGAAGCAGAACGTTTTTGCGCCTTGTCGCTGCTTCGTGTGGTTGGTAAAGTAAGCGGATTTTATTTTCCGCCCCCAGCTTGCAGGATTATCCTTTAGTATGTTTAAAAAATTCCGTGGCATGTTTTCCAACGACTTGTCCATCGACCTGGGTACAGCCAATACCCTGATTTACGTGAAAGGGCAGGGCATTGTTCTTAATGAGCCTTCCGTCGTTGCTATCCGTCAGGATCGTGCCGGTTCCCCAAAGAGCGTAGCGGCAGTCGGTCATGACGCAAAACAGATGCTGGGTCGTACACCCGGTAATATCGCAGCTATTCGCCCAATGAAAGATGGCGTTATCGCCGACTTCTTTGTGACTGAGAAAATGTTGCAGCACTTCATCAAACAGGTTCACAGCAACAGCTTTATGCGCCCAAGTCCGCGCGTGCTGGTCTGTGTGCCCGTTGGTGCAACCCAGGTTGAACGTCGTGCCATCCGTGAGTCTGCTCAGGGTGCTGGTGCGCGTGAAGTCTTCCTGATTGAAGAACCCATGGCTGCTGCTATCGGTGCAGGCCTCCCTGTTTCCGAAGCGACCGGTTCGATGGTGGTGGATATCGGTGGCGGTACAACAGAAGTTGCGGTGATCTCGCTGAATGGCGTGGTTTACTCTTCTTCTGTCCGCATCGGTGGTGACCGTTTCGACGAAGCCATCATTAATTATGTGCGCCGTAATTACGGCTCTCTGATTGGTGAAGCCACCGCAGAGCGTATTAAGCATGAGATCGGTTCAGCCTACCCGGGTGACGAAGTGCTCGAGATTGAAGTCCGCGGCCGTAACCTGGCTGAAGGGGTTCCGCGTGGTTTCACCCTGAACTCCAACGAGATCCTGGAAGCGCTGCAGGAGCCGTTAACTGGTATCGTTAGCGCGGTTATGGTTGCACTGGAACAGTGTCCGCCAGAACTGGCATCTGACATCTCCGAACGTGGCATGGTACTGACTGGCGGTGGTGCGCTGTTGCGCAATCTGGATCGCCTGCTTATGGAAGAGACTGGAATTCCAGTGGTCGTTGCAGAAGATCCATTGACCTGCGTTGCACGCGGTGGTGGTAAAGCGTTGGAAATGATTGACATGCACGGCGGCGATTTGTTCAGCGAAGAATAATTTGCCTGAAGGAGTAGCGGGACGCTGCCCGCACTCCTTTTTCATGTTGTCGAGGAAAACGCCGAGTTTATGAAGCCGATGTTCAGCAGGGGGCCTTCCCTGCAGTTACGCTTATTTTTAGCGGTTATTGTGGCAATAGGCGTGATTGTTGCCGACAGTCGCATGGGAGCTTTCTCCCAAATCCGCACCTATATGGACACTGCCGTCAGTCCATTCTATTTCCTGGCCAATGGGCCTCGTCAGATTTTGGACAATGTTTCAGAAACATTGGCCTCCCGCCAGCAACTCGAGCTGGAAAATAAAGCCTTACACCGCGAACTGATGCTGAAGAACAGCGAACTGCTGATGCTGGGTCAGTTTAAGCAGGAAAATGCCCGTTTACGCGAACTGCTGGGTTCACCGCTGCGTCAGGACGAGCATAAAATGGTCACGCAGGTGATCTCCACCGGCACCGATCCCTATACCGATCAGGTGGTGATCGACAAAGGCAGCGTAAACGGTGTTTACGAAGGTCAGCCGGTGATCAGTGATAAAGGCGTGGTCGGCCAGGTGGTTGCTGTGGGTAAAATCACCAGCCGCGTGCTGCTGATTTGCGATGCCTCACACGCACTGCCGATTCAGGTTCTGCGCAATGACATCCGCGTGATTGCGGCGGGTAATGGCTGCACGGAAGATTTGCAGCTTGAACATCTGCCAGGTAATACCGATATCCGCGTGGGCGATGTGCTGGTGACGTCCGGCCTCGGTGGGCGCTTCCCTGAAGGTTACCCTGTTGGGGTGGTTTCTTCCGTGAAAGTGGATACCCAACGCGCTTATACGGTGATCCAGGCGCGTCCAACGGCGGGTCTCCAGCGTCTGCGTTATCTGCTGCTGCTGTGGGGCGCGGATCGCAATGGCTCGATGCCAATGGCACCGGACGAAGTCCATCGCGTGGCCAATGAACGCCTGATGCAGATGATGCCGCAGGTACTGCCGCAGGCGAGCGAAATGGTGGGGCCGCCTGCCCCTCCTGCCGCGGCACCCGCCAGCATCCCGGCAACGGCCCCTGCCGCTGCACCGGTTCGCCGTCCGCAGTCCGAACGCGGAGGCCAGCCTTGAGTAGTTACCGCAGCCACGGACGCTGGGTTATCTGGCTCTCTTTTCTGGTGGCGCTGGTGCTACAAATCATGCCCTGGCCCGAGGAGCTGTTTGTTTATCGCCCGTCATGGCTGTTGTTGATCCTGATCTACTGGGTGCTGGCGTTGCCGCACCGTGTCAACGTTGGCACCGGATTTGTGATGGGATCTATAATGGATCTTATCTCTGGTTCGACGCTCGGCGTACGCGCACTGGCATTCAGTATCGTTGCCTACCTGGTGGCCTTCAAATTCCAGTTATTCCGCAATCTGGCGCTTTGGCAGCAGGCACTGATGGTGATGGTGCTGTCACTGGCGATGGATGTCATCGTATTCTGGTCTGAGTTCCTGGTGATTAACGTTTCCTTCCGCCCAGAAATTTTCTGGAGTAGCGTCGTCGACGGTATCCTCTGGCCCTGGCTGTTCTTACTGATGAGAAAAATTCGCCGCCAGTTTGCCGTACAATAAAGGACAATTATGGTATCCCTGTATCTGGCTTCAGGCTCCCCACGCCGCCGCGAACTGCTGACTCAGCTAGGCCTGTCATTTGAACGCCTTTCTACTGACGTGGAAGAACGCCGTCATCCGGATGAAACCGCAGAGCAGTATGTCCGTCGTCTGGCGCGGGATAAAGCGCTGGCGGGGGTTGCCGTGGCTGCTCGCGATCTCCCGGTGCTGGGTGCTGATACTATTGTTGTGCTGAATAATCATGTGCTGGAGAAACCCGCGGATGCTGAAGCTGCCGCCGCCATGCTGACGATGCTCTCCGGCCAGACTCATGAAGTCATGACCGCGGTAGCGTTGGCCGATCGCCAGCGGACCCTTGAATGTCTTGTTGTCACTGAGGTGACATTTCGCATGTTAACACCTGAAGATATTGCTGGTTATATTGCCAGCGGCGAGCCAATGGATAAGGCAGGCGCTTATGGAATTCAGGGACTGGGTGGCAACTTTGTCAGAAAAATTAACGGAAGTTATCACGCGGTAGTGGGGCTGCCTCTGGTGGAAACCGCCGAGCTTTTCAGCCATTTTCAATCGCTGCGTGATGTGAGAGGTCAAGATGACAGCTGAACTGCTGGTCAATATTACGCCGTCGGAAACCCGTGTTGCCTACATCGACGGTGGCATTCTGCAGGAAATTCATATCGAGCGCGAAGCGCGCCGTGGCATCGTTGGCAACATCTACAAAGGGCGTGTCAGCCGGGTGTTACCAGGAATGCAGGCGGCCTTTGTCGATATTGGGCTGGAAAAAGCGGCGTTTTTGCACGCTTCTGACATCATGCCGCACACCGAATGTGTTGCGGGTGACGAAAAGAAAAATTTCATTGTGCGTGATATCTCCGAACTGGTACGCCAGGGACAAGATCTGATGGTGCAGGTGGTGAAAGATCCGCTTGGGACCAAAGGTGCACGCCTGACGACCGATATTACCTTGCCGTCACGCTATCTGGTGTTTATGCCGGGTGCTTCGCACGTGGGGGTATCGCAACGTATCGAGAGCGAAGCAGAGCGCGACCGCCTGAAATCCGTCGTTGCCAGCTATTGTGATGAGCTGGGCGGATACATCATCCGCACTGCAGCAGAAGGCGTGGGCGAAGATGAGCTGGCATCTGATGCTGCGTTTCTTAAACGTCTGTGGACCAAGGTGATCGAACGTAAGAAACGCAATCAGACGCGCTGCCGCCTTTATGGTGAAGTCGCGCTATCGCAGCGTATCCTGCGTGACTTTGCCGGTGCAGCCCTTGACCGTATCCGCATCGATTCCCGTCTGACGTTTGAACATCTGGTGGAGTTCACCAGCGAATATATCCCGGAGATGACGGCAAAGCTGGAGCTGTATGTCGGCAAGCAGCCTATTTTCGATCTGTTCGATGTGGAAAACGAAATTCAGCGTTCTCTCGATCGTAAAGTTGAGCTCAAGTCAGGTGGCTATCTGATTATCGATCAGACGGAAGCCATGACCACAATTGATATCAATACCGGTGCTTTTGTTGGACACCGTAACCTTGAAGAAACCATCTTCAATACCAACATCGAGGCGACTCAGGCGATTGCGCGTCAGCTCAGGCTGCGTAATCTTGGTGGCATTATCATCATCGATTTTATTGATATGAATAATGACGATCACCGCAGACGAGTTCTGCATTCACTAGACCAGGCCCTAAGTAAAGATCGGGTGAAAACAGGCGTGAATGGTTTCTCACAGCTGGGGCTGGTGGAAATGACGCGTAAGCGCACGCGCGAAAGTATTGAGCATGTACTGTGCCAGGATTGTCCGGTGTGTAAAGGGCGTGGAACGCTGAAAACGGTGGAAACGGTCTGTTATGAAATCATGCGTGAGATTGTGCGTGTGCATCATGCTTATGATTCTGACCGTTTCCTGGTTTATGCCTCGCCATCGGTGGGTGAAGCGCTGAAAAGCGATGAGTCTCATGCTTTAGCGGAAGTAGAAATCTTTGTGGGCAAGCAGGTTAAAGTTCAAATAGAACCGCTCTATACTCAGGAGCAGTTTGACGTGGTGATGATGTAATATCCGCACGGTTCTCCCCGATTTTGCGCTAAAAATCGCAACGGTTGGGGGGAAACTGGACGTTACGGCTTGAACCGCCTTGTCGTATCTCCCTCGTGAGATACCAACAGATTTTAGTGACTGGCTATCCGTTTTCGCGGAAGACAAGGAGAGGTGTGTGAGGCAATTGCCGAAGGTTTTGCTATTCACTGGCGCAACATTGGTGGTGGTTACTGCGCTATTAGTGAGTGGCTTACGTCTGCTGATGCCGCATATGAACAGTTGGCGTGCGCCAATCCTTAACGCTGTGTCTGCTGCCGCGGGCGTCGAGATCAAGGCCAGCGCAATTGAAGGCAGCTGGGAGAACTTTGGTCCCCGCCTGGAAATCAAAGATATCCAGACCGGCTTCTCCGATGGCGGCGCACTGAAAATCCAGCGCGTCACGCTGGCGTTGGATGTCTGGCAATCATTGCTGCACCTGCGCTGGCAGTTTCGCGATCTGACTTTCTGGCAGCTCAACCTGCTCACCAATACCCCGCTGAATGGTGGCAATAATCGTCAGTCAGATTTTCAGACTGAGCGGTTAAACGATCTCTTCCTGCGCCAGTTTGACCACTTCGATCTGCGCGACAGTCACATCAGTTTTGTTACCCCATCCGGACAGCGTGCAACGCTGGCCATTCCGCAGCTGACCTGGCTTAATGAAAAAAATCGCCATCGTGCCGAGGGACTGGTCAGTCTTTCCAGTTTTACAGGGCAGCATGGTGTGGTGCAGTTGCGGCTGGATCTCAGCGACAGTAATGGTTACCTCAGTACCGGGCGTGTGTGGATGCAGGCCGATGACGTTGATATGAAACCCTGGCTGGGACAGTGGATGCGCGACAACACCAGTCTGGAAAGCGCGCGTTTCAGCCTCGCCGCCTGGATGAGTGTGGAAAATGGTGAAGTCCATGGTGGTGATGTCTGGTTGAAACAGGGGGGAGCTAACTGGCAGGGCGACAAACAGGCGCACCATCTCAGCGTAGACAATCTTACTGCACATATCAGTCGTTTTAACGGTGGCTGGAATGTGAATATCCCGCAAACGCGCTTTATTACGGATGGGCAGCCCTGGCCACACGGCCAGTTATCGCTGTTATGGCAGCCCGAAAATACGCAGCTACCCGGTCCTGATCATCATCAGGAACTGCGCGTGCGCGTCACCGATCTGGACCTTGAGCGTCTTGATCCACTCATTCCGCTTTTTGCCAAACTGTCTCCGCAACTGCTGGAAAATTGGCGTGCGCTGCAACCGCGCGGCCAGCTCAACGCGCTGGCGCTGGATATACCGCTTCAGCAGCCGGAACGGACTCGTTTCCAGGCCAAATGGCAGAATCTGAGCTGGCAGCAGTGGGAACTATTGCCAGGTATGGAGCATCTTAACGGGACGCTGGCAGGCGGCGTGGCTGACGGGCGGCTCACCTTCGATATTCAGAAGGCTACGCTCCCTTATGGTGATATGTTCCGCGCTCCGCTGGAGATTGCCCAGGCCAGTGGGTCACTCAACTGGGAATATGGAAAACAGGGGCTGACGCTGTCCGGCCAGCAGGTTGATGTTCAGGCGCGCTCACTGTGGGCGCGGGGTGACTTCCGCTATCAGCAACAGAACGAGCAGCCACCTCGTCTTGATATCCTCGCGGGTATTAACCTCACCAATGCGGGTGATGCCTGGCGCTATTTCCCTGAACCGCTGATGGGGAAATCGCTGGCAGACTATCTGAGCGGCGCGATCAAAGGCGGGCAGGTGAAAGATGCAACGCTGGTCTTTGCCGGTGACCCGCACCATTTCCCGTTCAGAAAGAATGACGGCATGTTTGAAGTGGCGGTACCGTTGCGTCAGGCGACCTACGAGTTTGAACCGGGCTGGCCGTTGCTGGAAAATCTGGATATTGACCTCGACTTCGCCAACAACGGTCTGTGGATGAAAGCGCCTGATATCAAACTGGGCGAGGTTAACGGCCATAACATCTCGGCGGTGATCCCCGATTATTTGCAAGAAAAGCTGATTATTGATGGTGAGATCAAGGGGGAAGGGCCGCAGATACGTGAGTACTTTAATCAGTCACCGTTAAAACCCTCGCTGGGAGCGGCGCTGGACGAACTGCAAATCGGCGGTGATGTTAGTGGGCGCTTACATCTTGATATCCCGCTGGATGGCAAAGAGGTGCGTGCCACGGGTGACGTGAATCTTGCAGGCAACTCGCTCTTGATCAAACCGCTGGAGACGCGTTTCGACCAGCTGAGCGGTCACTTTACCTATGATAACGGCGACCTGAAAAGTGATGCGATGACCGCCCGCTGGTTTGGTCAGCCCATCGGCGTGAGCTTCAACACCCAGGACGGGGAAAAAGAGTATCAAATCGGTGTGGATCTGAACGGTGACTGGCAGCCAGGGGCGATAAGTCAGCTGCCTGAGGCGGTGAGTAAACAGCTGGGGGGACATCTGCCGTGGCAGGGCAATGTACTGGTGACCTTGCCGCACAAAGGTGGGGCCAGTTACTTGGTTAACCTTGACGGTGATCTTAAAAATGTGAGCAGTCGCTTACCTGCACCGCTTGATAAAACAGGCACCAGTGCGCTTCCTGTGAAAGTGTTGGCAAAAGGTAACCTCAATAGTCTTGATCTCAGTGGCTCAGTGGGTGACCGTCATCGATTTAACAGTCGCTGGCTGCTGGGTAAGCAGCTTAAAGTCGACCGTGGTATCTGGGAAAACGACACAAAACACCTGCCTGCGCTGCCGGAGAGCAGTGGAATGGTATTAAATCTGCCTGCGCTGGACGGTGAAGCCTGGCTTGGCTTGCTGGGAGCGGGTTCGGGTAGCGGTGGTAACGGCAAAACGGGAATCACGATGCTGCCAGGTGATATTCGCCTGCACACACCTGCACTCACTCTGGCGGGCCAGCAGTGGCAGGATCTTACCGCCACTCTCAGCCAAAGTATGGCGGGCGAGATGACGGTCAACGCTCAGGGCAAGGATATCATTGGTTCTCTGGTCACTAAGCAGAATGAACCCTGGGTGGCTAACCTCAAATACCTTTATTACAACCCGCAATGGGACAGCAAAGGCACCTCGTCATCTCCCTTGCCTGACGATGCGGCCCGGGTGAATTTCAGCGGCTGGCCTGCACTCCGCCTGAACTGCGATCAATGCTGGCTACGTGGACAGAAATTCGGCCATATGAAGGCCGACCTGACGCCATCCGGCGATACGCTGACGTTGGAGAATGGACTGATTGATAGTGGTAATACTCACCTGACCGTGAAGGGCGAGTGGGTGAACCAGCCAGGCCAGCAGCGCACGTCGTTGAAGGGCGTACTAAGCGGTAAAAAAATCAATGATGCCACTAACTGGTTTGGTGTCAGCTCACCGCTGCGTGATTCGCCGTTTAAGCTGGAATATGATCTGCACTGGCAGTCGGCACCGTGGCAACCGTCGGAGCAGACGTTAAGCGGTGTGCTGAAGTCGCATCTGGGCGCGGGGCAGATCGCCGATGTTTCAACCGGCCGTGCCGGGCAACTGCTGCGTCTGGTCAGCATCGACTCGCTGTTGCGTAAATTACGCCTCGATTTTAGCGACACTTTCAGCCAGGGCTTCTATTTCGACTCCATCAACGGCACGGCCTGGATTGAAAACGGCGTGATGCACACCGATAACCTGCTGGTGGATGGGCTGGAAGCCGACATTGCCATGAAAGGAAAGATGGATCTGGTCAAACGCCAGATTGATATGGAAGCCGTTGTTGCTCCGGAAATTTCTACGACCGTGGGTGTCGCGACTGCCTTTGCAGTGAACCCGGTGATTGGTGCGGCGGTATTTGCCGCCAGTAAAGTGCTGGGGCCGCTTTGGAGCAAGATTTCCGTGCTTCGCTACCACATCAGTGGGCCGATAGATAAACCGCAAATTGATGAAGTGCTGCGTAAACCACGTGAGATCAGTGAGAAGTGAGTTTGACGTGGCCCTCATATTGCCTCACCCTTCATATATGATACGGGGTATCACCATCGTACCTCGTCACAATTGACAATTGAAAGCCAGCAGCCACTGGCTCATCCACACAGAGCGAGAATTCATGAGTCTGAATCTGGTAAGTGAGCAGTTACTAACTGCTAACAACATTCGTCAAAGCGACCTTTTTTCTATTCTCAGCCAGCTTTCAGAGCGCAAGCTGGATTATGCGGACCTCTATTTTCAGTCCAGCTACCATGAGTCCTGGGTGTTGGAAGACCGCATCATTAAAGACGGCTCTTACAATATCGATCAGGGCGTTGGTGTGCGCGCGGTTAGCGGAGAGAAAACCGGCTTCGCCTATGCTGACCAGATTACGCTAAATGCGCTGAATCAAAGTGCCACAGCGGCACGCAGCATTGTACGCGAGCAGGGCAACGGCCAGTCACGCACGCTGGGGGCGGTGATGAACCGTGCGCTGTATCCGGCACTCGATCCGCTGCAAAGCCTGACCCGCGAAGAGAAAATTGCTCTGCTGCACCGCGTTGACAGCGCTGCACGCGCAGCCGACAAACGCGTACAGGAAGTATCTGCCAGCCTGAGCGGTGTCTATGAACTGGTGCTGGTCGCGGCAACCGATGGCACGCTGGCGGCCGATGTGCGTCCACTGGTACGTCTCTCGGTGAGCGTCCAGGTGGAAGATAACGGCAAGCGCGAGCGCGGTGCCAGCGGCGGCGGCGGGCGCTTCGGCTACGAGTTTTTCCTGGCAAATGAAAACGGGGAAGTGCGTGCCGAAGCCTGGGCACGTGAAGCCGTGCGCATGGCGCTGGTGAATCTGAATGCGGTCGCGGCACCGGCAGGCACCATTCCTGTAGTGCTGGGTGCTGGCTGGCCGGGCGTGCTGCTGCACGAGGCGGTGGGTCACGGTCTGGAAGGCGATTTCAACCGCCGTGGAACGTCGGTGTTCAGTGGCCAAATGGGGCAGTTGGTGGCCTCTGAGCTGTGTACCGTCGTGGATGATGGCACCATCGAAGGGTTGCGCGGCTCGCTGGCCGTTGATGATGAAGGTGTACCGGGGCAGTACAATGTATTGATTGAAAACGGTATTTTGAAAGGCTACATGCAGGATAAACTCAATGCGCGTCTGATGGGCGTGGCGCCTACCGGGAATGGTCGTCGTGAGTCTTATGCACATCTGCCGATGCCGCGTATGACCAATACCTATATGCTGGCAGGCAAGTCGACCCCGCAGGATATTATCGAAAGCGTGGAGTACGGTCTGTATGCGCCGAACTTCGGCGGTGGCCAGGTGGATATTACCTCGGGTAAATTTGTTTTCTCCACCTCTGAAGCTTATCTGATTGAAAACGGTAAGGTGACGAAGCCGGTGAAAGGCGCAACGCTGATCGGTTCCGGTATTGAAGCGATGCAACAGATTTCAATGGTAGGTAATGACCTGGCGCTGGATAAAGGCGTTGGCGTCTGCGGTAAAGAGGGCCAGAGCCTGCCTGTTGGCGTGGGTCAGCCTACGCTGAAGCTGGATAAACTGACCGTCGGTGGTACCGCCTGACGCTGACCCAGGGCGAGGCGTGCCTCGCCCCTACCGTTTACTGCTTTCTGCATAGTGTGCGTTATGTGCGAAACTCCTGATAAATCTCCGCCACCTTATCGAAATACGCGATCAGATAGTTAATGCACACCTGCACCTTTAGGGGCAATTTGTCTTTCTGGGTGTATACCGCATAGACCGGGCGCGGCACCGATTGATAATGCGCGAACAGGATTTCCACTTTCCCGGCATTAATCTCATCAATAATCCACATCAGCGGCACATAGGCGATACCGGTGCCGGATTTCAGCCAGCGGATCAGTGTCTGTGAGTCATTGGTGGCAAAGCGGCCCTGAGGCGAGAGACGAATCGATGTGCCTTCCGGTGAGGTCAGCTCAAAGTCGTTATCCACGCGTACGCTGTATTCGAGCCACGAAAAGTTGCTGATGTCTGACGGTTTTTCCGGCGTCCCATTCTGCGCGAGATAGCTTTTCGCGGCACATACCACCATCGGCATGGAACCCAGCCGCGTTGAAAACAGACTGGAATCCTGCAATGCACCAACACGGATCACCAGGTCCAGCCCGTCCGCGATAAGATCCGGTGCCGGAATTCCCGTCACCAGGTTAACGGTCAGTCCCGGATACTCCTTCAGCATCTCTTCGGTCATCGGGGCCAGTAAATTCTGCGACATGGTAGAAGAACTGCCGATGCGCAGTGTGCCAACCGGCGTATTATTAAATGCCCACAGTTGTTCATGCACCTGCTGCGCCTCCGACATCATGCGACGGCAGCCCTGAAAGTAGATCTTACCGGCCTCGGTCAGCCCCAGGCTGCGCGTACTACGATTAAGCAGCTTCACCTGGAGTTCATTTTCCAGCCTGGCGACAATCTGGCTAACGGCCGATACACTTAACTGCATCTGTTGTGCTGCTGCGGTAAATGAACCCAGTTCAACGACTTTGGCGAAAACGGTCATGCCCTTCAGTCTTTCCATTATTAACCCTGGCTTAAAAGTGATTTAGATCACATTTGGTAGATAACTTATAGTCAGGCGCGTTACTATAGTCATGTCAGGTTATCGACCTGTCGCCCCGCGTGTGACAAATGCTGCCCCTGAATAGACTATTATTCAATTGGCTTTGGTGCTGATTAGCGTCTGACTGTCTCCCTGTCAGCTGATCACCTTTTGCATACATATCTCTCAGTAAACCCTGAGAGGAGCGGGTTGTGGCAGCGAATTACCTGGTACAGTATCAACAAGGATAAATGATGAGTGTACTTCCGGTTGTCGTGGTGTTCGGGATGTCATTCCCACCCATTTTTTTTGAAATAATTGTGTCGCTGATCGTGTTCTGGCTGGTCCGCCGTCTGATCACGCCGACCGGGATCTATGATCTGGTCTGGCATCCGGCACTGTTTAATACTGCATTGTACTGCTGCCTGTTCTATCTGGTATCCCGATTGTTCGTCTGAGGTCATAGTGAAAGCTCTAACAAGAAAAATTGCCCGTTTCGCCATTACCCTGCTGCTGGTGATCATCGCGATTGTCCTGATTTTCCGCGTCTGGGTGTTTTATACCGAATCCCCGTGGACGCGTGACGCCAAATTCACCGCTGATGTTGTGGCGATTGCGCCCGATGTCAGCGGCCTGATCACCGACGTCCGCGTCCGTGATAACCAGCTGGTGCAGAAAGACCAGGTGTTGTTCACCATCGACCAGCCGCGTTACCAGAAAGCGCTGGAAGAGGCGGAAGCGGATGTTGCCTACTACCAGGCGGTACTGAGTGAAAAGCGCCGTGAAGCCGCGCGTCGTAATCAGCTGGGCATCTCGGCCATGTCGCGTGAAGCGATTGATCAAGCCAACAGTGATTATCAAACCACGGAACACCAGCTGGCGAAAGCCGTCGCCACCCGCGACCTGTCGAAGCTGGACCTGGAACGTACCACGGTAAAAGCACCCGCAGCGGGCTGGATCACCAACCTGAATGTTTACACGGGTGAGTTTATTACCCGCGGTTCAACGTCGGTGGCGCTGGTGAAGCAGAACTCCTTCTATGTGCTAGCCTACCTGGAAGAGACCAAACTGGATGGCATCCGTCCGGGTTATCGTGTCGAAATTACACCGCTGGGCAGCAACCATGTCCTGCATGGCTCGGTCGACAGTGTGGCCGCTGGTGTAACCAACAGCAGCAGTACGGTTGATGGTAAAGGGATGGCGACGATTGACTCCAACCTTGAGTGGGTACGTCTGGCACAGCGTGTGCCGGTGCGAATTCACCTTGACCAGCAGCCGGGTAACCTCTATCCGTCGGGTACCACGGCGACCGTAGTGGTCACAGGCGCGCAAGACCGTCAGGATAAAGATATGTCACCGCTGATGAAGCTGATGCATCGCCTGCGCGAGTTTGGTTGAGGCGGGGCGAATGATGCAGTGGTATCGTCTGCGCTTTCCCATCAAACTGACTTTTGCCATTTTACTGGCGCTGTTTGTCGGCTTTGAATTTAACCTGGAAACTCCGCGCTGGGCGGTGATGACGGCAGCTATCGTTGCCGGGGGCACCGCTTTTGCCGCCGGAGGCGACCCCTTCTCCGGTGCGTTGCGCCATCGCGGCATGTTGCGCATTATCGGCACCTTTATTGGCTGCATTGCTGCCGTGGTGATCATGGTGGCCACCATTCGTGCGCCCGTAGTGATGTTGTTGCTGTGCTGCATCTGGGCGGGTGTCTGCGTGTGGGTTTCTTCACTGATGAAGGTGGAAAACTCTTATGCACTGGGCCTGGCGGGCTACACCGCGCTGATTATCGTGGTCAGCGTGGATGCTAACGGCTCGCTGCTGCTGGCCCCGCAGTTTGCCGTTGAGCGCTGTAGTGAAATCATTATCGGTATTGTCTGCGCTATTCTGGCTGACATGCTGTTCTCACCGCGTTCGATTAAACAGGATATTGATCGGGAAATTGATGCTCTTCTGGTTGAGCAGTACCGGTTGATGCAGCTCTGCGTGTCACATGCGGACAAAGATGAGGTTGATAAATGCTGGGCGGGGCTGGTACGCCGCACCACCGCGCTGAACGGTATGCGCACCCATCTGATGATGGAGTCAGGGCGCTGGCAGAAAGTGGATCGCCGTCTGCGCGTATTGAATACCCTGTCGCTGACGTTGATTACCCAGGCCTGTGAAACCTTCCTTATCCAGAACACCCGGCAAGAATATGTTCCTTCCCAGTTTCATCTGTTCTTCGAAAAGCCGGTTAATAATATTGCGGATATCCATAAGCGGATGAAAGTGATGCGCAGGGTGATTACCGCCAGCGGCAGTAAAAATACGCCGACGACCATTCGCACCTGGGTGGGGGCGGCCAGTCGCTATCTGCTGCTGCTGAAAGGGATCCACACCAATAGCCGTATCAGCCGCATAGAAGAAGATCTCCTGAATGCGGAACCCGTAGTCAAAATGCGTTCGGCTGAAAACCGTCATGCGTTGGTTAACGGCTTACGTACGTTTGTCGCGATTGCCGTTGGTTCACTCTTCTGGCTGTGGACCGGTTGGACCTCCGGCAGCGGTGCGATGGTGATGCTGGCAGTGATTACCTCACTGGCGATGCGCACGCCCAACCCGCTCATGGTCGCCAAAGACTTTCTCTACGGCATGATTGTCGCTATTCCTCTGGGGTCACTGTATTACATGGTGGTGATGCCAAATACCCAGCAAAGTATGCTGCTGTTATGCATCGCTCTGGGTATCATCGCGTTTATCTGCGGCATTCTGATCCAGCGGCGGCAGATCGGTACGCTGGGGGCGCTGGTGGGGACCATTAATATCCTGACGCTTGATAATCCGATGAAGTTTGAAGTCAGCTTGTTTCTCGACAGTGCGCTCGGCCAGGCGATCGGCTGCTTTGTTGCCTTGCTGGTGATCCTGCTGATACGCGATACCTCGAAAGCACGCGTCGGACGGACGCTACTTAATCGCCTGATGTATGCTGCGGTCTCTGCGCTGACGACTAACCCGGCACGGCGTAAAGAGAACCACTTGCCTGCGCTCTATCAGCAACTCTTTATGCTGCTGAATATCTTCCCCGGTGACATCGACAAATACCGGCTGGCGCTGACGCTGATCATTGGTCATCAACGTATGCGTGATGCCGATGTGCCCGTAAATGCCGATCTCTCTGCGTTCCACAAGCAGATGCGCCATACCGCTGACCGGGTTATCTCCTCCAGCAGTGAAATTAAAAAACGCCATTACTTTGAACGCTTGCTGGCAGAGTTTGAGATCTATCAGCAAAAGCTGGAACAGTATGACGCCCCGATCGGTGTGACCGAGCCGGTTGCACGACTGGCTGCGATGCTGAAAAAATATCAGAATACCCTGATCGAGATTTGATCACCTCGCTGACAGCATCCGCTGTCAGCGCTTTTCCTTGCCTGATTCCTTTCTCTGATGCCACTCCGTCATAAAACGACCGTCATTTGCCATCTATACTTATTGCCAGGCAAATGAAAACCGTATCAGGAGACAACGATGGCCCTCTCAACGCTTAAGGATAACGAACTGTTTCAGACTGGCTTTCTGGTCAATGGCCGCTGGCAGCAGGCGACGAACACCTTTGACGTGCTCAACCCCGCGACCGGGGAAGTGATTGCTCAGGTGGCAAAAGCGGGCAAAACAGAAACTGAGCAGGCCATTGCGGCAGCGGCAGCGGCTTTCCCGGGCTGGCGTGCCCAGACCGCCAAACAACGCGCGGAAATTCTGCAACGCTGGTATCAGCTTATCCTTGAAAACAAAGCCTGGCTGGGGCGTCTGATGACCGCCGAACAGGGTAAACCATTAAAAGAGGCAGAGGGCGAGGTGGAGTATGCTGCCAGCTTCATTCAGTGGTTTGCTGAACAGGCGAAGCGTGCGAATGGTGAAATCATTCCTCCGGCAAAGCCGGGCAGCCGCATTCTTGCCACGCGTGAACCTGTTGGGGTGGTTGCCGCCATTACACCGTGGAATTTCCCCATGGCCATGCTGACTCGCAAACTGGGTCCGGCGCTGGCTGCTGGCTGTACCGGCGTGATCAAACCCGCTAATAACACGCCGCTTTCTGCCTTCGCCTTGCTGGCGCTGGCGAAAAAAGCGGGCGTGCCCGATGGCGTTCTGAATGCAGTCGCCGGCGATACGCAGGCGATCAGTGATGCCATTATGGCGAGCAATCAGGTGCGGAAAATCTCCTTTACCGGTTCCACACAAGTTGGCAAGTTGCTGATGCGCAATGCGGCCGAGACGCTGAAAAAGGTTTCAATGGAGCTGGGGGGCAACGCACCCTATATCGTCTTTGACGATGCGGATATTGATGCGGCGGTGAAAGGGGCGATTGCTAATAAATTCCGTAATGCCGGGCAGGTCTGCGTCAGCGTGAATCGCTTCTTTATCCATAACCGTGTTTACGATCGCTTCGTTAGTCAACTGGCGGAGGAAGTGAAAAAGCTGAAGGTGGGTAACGGAATGGAAGAGGGCGTGGTGATCGGGCCGCTAATAGACGCCTCCGCGCTTAAAAAAGTCGAAGAACATGTCAACGATGCCGTGGCACAAGGCGGCAGGCTGGTGACCGGTGGTGCGCGTCATGCGCTGGGGGGGAATTTCTGGCAACCCACCGTGATTGCGGAAGCGAATGAAACCATGAAACTGGCCCATGAAGAGACCTTCGGTCCGGTGGCCGCGTGCTTCCGTTTTGATACGGAAGAAGAGGTCGTCCGCCGGGCGAATGATACCGAGTTTGGTCTGGCCGCCTACTTCTATACACAAAATCTGCAGCGGGTATTCCGCGTCTCTGCCGCGCTGGAAAGTGGCATGGTGGGAGTGAATGAGTGTGCGGTCTCTACTGAGTTGGCGCCGTTCGGTGGCATCAAAGCCTCCGGACTGGGGCGGGAAGGTTCGGTTCTGGGGCTTGAAGAGTTTATGGAAGTCAAAGCCCTGCATATTGGTGGGCTGTAGCCCCACGCCCGGTTGTGTGTCCTGCGGAGCAGCCAGCATGAGAAAAGAGAGTTTCGATTTTAATGTGATTGTCGACCAGGCGCATTTCTACCGCCAGTTCAGTGAACGGTTTGCATTAACGGCGAGTGTGATAAGCGATTTGGATAGCCTGTGGGATGCCATCATTCAGCCGCAGGTGCCGCTACCGCTGGAGATTGAGTTTATCCATCTGGGAAGTGGTCAGAAACGACGATATGGCGCACTGATTTTGCTCTTTGATGAAGCGGAAGAGGAACTTGAGGGCCAGCTCCGCTTTAACGTCAGGTAAAAAGGGCAAAAAAAGGGCCCCGGCGAACGGGGCCAAAAAGGTCGTCTGGCCTGCCCATCATGGGCAGTGCATTGACGAGGAATTACTTATAGAGCTCGGCGGTGGCGTGCCAGCTGTCCTGATTACGTGCTTCAATAATGCGATAAGCACTGGCACCTTCACGATCGGCTTTTTGTGACAGCTGCTGACGAATATCCGACGGTGTACCCGCCACGCCACTCAACGTAATTGTCCCCGCAGATTGCAGATTTTCAGCCTGTTGGCTGTTGACCAGCTGTGCAGCAGATGCGCCAAAGCTGACGACAGAAAACAGACCCAATGCAGCGATGGTTGTTTTAATTTTCATGATTAATCTCCTCATTGTGACCAACAACCTGCGGATTCAACATCATGACCGCAGTCATGTCACGGATGGGTGCAGCAGCACCCGATACGATGTTATTTATACAGTTCAGCGGTGGCGTGATAGTTACCGTCGTTACGTGCTTCGATGACACGGTAAGAGGTTGCGCCCTGCTGGTCCGCTTTCTCTGACAGCGCATGACGGATATCCATTGGCGTTCCGTCGATACCGCTGACGCTTACGGTGCCGACAGATTGCAGGTTCTGGCTGGCGACCTGCTCATTGGTCACCAGATTCGCGGCGCTGGCGCCGAATGACAGAACAGAAGCAAGACTCAATGCAGCGATGGTAAAAGTGGTTTTCATGATGATGACTCCAGAATTAGGGTTTCGCGGTAACCGAAAGGGCTTAAAAGCGTTTTTTATACTTGGGGTTACCGTATTTCATTAATTAATTAACTAATAAATAGACGTCCAGGTGACTGACTGAATTATTTGTACAATTCCGCTGTCGCGTGCCAGTTACCGTTCTCATAGTCTTCGATAACGCGGTAAGCGCTGGCGCCTTTCTCAGTTGCTTTATTATTCAGAGCCTGATGGATATCCATCGGCGATCCGGCGACACCGCTGACGCTAATGACGCCGATAGATTGCAGATTCTTAGCCTGATCGGCGTTAACAGATTCAGCGGCAAAAGAACCAAATGACAGCGCAGATAACACGCTCAATGCAGCAATAGTAGTTTTAACGTTCATGATATTTTCCTCGTCAACTGTTTTTATCTTTTTACGTACTGTGATTTGCATCACGAAAACAAGTATAGATCTAATAACGTAAAAAATTAATAGCATGCTAATAATTTTTTGTTGGGATTCTTCTGGCGTTATGGCATTTTTAATAACCAGCCGTTATAAAAAACGCTTATATTTTACCCAGCCCCTGTTAAATACGTGTAAAAACATCGCACTGCGTGATATTAGCGATTTGTGCGCTTATTAGGGGTTGATCACATTGCTGAAATAATTTTTGGCAGTGGTAGCCGCAAGGAACCGGGTGAGAAGGGAGTGGGATATGCTGCTGTTGGTTGTTTTATCAGGGAAATAAAAAAGGGCCGATCAGTATCAGCCCTAAGTAAAATGCATGGACAGCGGGTGTTGCCGCCAGGTTAACGCCAGTGGTGCCTTATAACTCTTGCTCGAAGAGTACCAGCACCGCATCGTAGAGTTGCTTCACCGAGAAGGCGCGTGCAGGCGTAATAAAGATGGTGTCATCTCCGGCGATGGTTCCAAGAATACCTTCTGCTTTACCCAGTGAATCCAGCAGGCGTGCAATCAACTGTGCGGCACCCGGGCTGGTGTGAATCACAACCAGTGCATCGTTAAAGTCGATATCCAGTACCAGGTTTTTTAGCGGACTGGTGGTGGTCGGCACGCCCAGTTCTGCTGGCAGGCAGTAAACCATCTCCATTTTTGCATTGCGCGTGCGCACTGCGCCGAACTTCGTCAGCATACGTGACACTTTCGACTGATTGATATTCTCGAAGCCTTCTTCTTGCAGTGCGCTGACAATCTCGCCCTGCGAGCTGAATTTTTCTTCCTTGAGTAAGGCTTTGAATGCCTTGATCAGGTCTTCTTGTTTTGATGGGTTACGCATAGGTTACCGATAAAAGGGGGGTTATCAAGGGATACCCTCAGCGGGATATTACATTAATATGCAATAAAATGAATGTTTATGCAAATGAGAAATCGGGCGCGGAGCCATTCAAGGCCGTCTCCGCAACAGTTTACCAAATTTTATCGGCGAAAAAAAACGTGCTGACGCCGTGCTGAAATGCGCACTTTGTGAACACTTTGTTATAATGTTGAGGTTGTTCCACAACGCGCTAAAGGTGTAATGTAACGCCCAATCACGATGTATTTGTATACTGATTTCCCGGCACATGTAATGTTCAAAAAATAATAAGGAGTTTAGGATGAAAGTTGCGGTCCTCGGTGCAGCAGGTGGTATTGGTCAGGCTTTGGCCCTCCTGCTTAAAACTCAGCTTCCGGCAGGCTCAGAACTCTCCCTCTATGATATCGCTCCGGTTACCCCCGGTGTCGCGGTTGATTTAAGCCATATCCCTACAGCAGTCAAAATTGAAGGTTTCAGCGGTGAAGATGCGACTCCTGCGCTTAAGGGTGCTGACGTAGTGCTGATTTCTGCTGGTGTTGCACGTAAACCTGGTATGGATCGTTCAGATCTTTTCAACGTAAATGCCGGCATTGTGCGTAATCTGATTGAGCAGGTCGCCTCAACCAGCCCAAAAGCACTGATTGGTATCATCACAAACCCGGTCAATACCACGGTAGCGATTGCTGCTGAAGTGCTGAAGAAAGCAGGTGTTTACGACAAAAATAAACTTTTTGGTATCACGACCCTCGATATCATTCGTTCGAACACATTTGTTGCTGCCTTGAAAGGCAAGCAGCCTGAAGAACTCAATGTGCCGGTGGTTGGTGGACACTCCGGCGTGACGATCCTGCCATTGCTGTCGCAGATCCCTGGCGTGACATTTACCGAGCAGGAAGCCGCTGAACTGACGAAACGTATTCAGAATGCGGGTACTGAAGTGGTCGAGGCAAAAGCGGGTGGCGGCTCTGCAACTTTGTCGATGGGCCACGCGGCTGCGGTCTTTGGTTTGTCTCTGGTGCGTGCTCTGAAAGGCGAAAGCAACATTGTTGAATGTGCTTATGTTGAAGGAGATGGCGAGTATGCGCGTTTCTTCTCACAGCCGTTGCTGCTGGGCAAAAACGGTATTGTCGAACGTCGTCCGATCGGTGCACTGAGTGCGTTTGAACAGCAGTCGCTGGATGGCATGTTGGACACGCTGAAGAAGGATATTACTCTCGGCGAAGAGTTCGTTAAGTAACTTACCCCTTCATATATGGCACCCGTAGCGGTGCTGTTCACCCCGGCTCTGTCCGGGGTGGATGTCTGTCAAACTACTGCGTCTGATTCTCTTCCGGGTATTCCTGAACCGTGACTGGCAGCGTCATCTTTTTACCCTCACGGCTGATTTCTACGTTAATCACCGTTCCCGGGCGTATTTCCGCCACCTGATCCATCGTTTCCAGCGGTGAAGCCGCCTGAACGTTGTTGACCCGGGTAATCGTGTCATTGACATGAATACCGGCAATATCGGCGGGCCCACCAGCTTTAACATAGGTAACGACGATACCCTGAAGCTGAGGGTGCTCTATTCCTGTCTCCAGCCCACTGGAGCGTCGGAATTCCTGGCCCGTGATACCGATATAGCCACGGATCACCCGACCATCGCGGATCAGCTTTTCCATCACCTTAGTCGCCAGTTTGGTGGGGATAGCAAACCCCAGCCCTTCCGGTGTTTCACCGTTGCTACTTTTATCAAACGATAGCGTATTAATCCCCATCAGTTCACCCAGAGAATTAATCAGCGCACCGCCAGAGTTGCCACGGTTAATCGAGGCATCTGTTTGCAGGAAATCCTGATGACGGGAAGGGCTGAGGCCAACGCGCCCCGTGGCACCGATAATGCCCTGGGTGACGGTTTGTCCGATGTTGTAGGGGTTACCAATCGCCATTACCAGGTCGCCAACGTGTGCGACTCGTTGCGGGTTGATGGGGATCACCGGCAAACTGGAGGCATTGATTTTCAGCACGGCCAGGTCGGTCAGCGTATCTGACCCGACCAGCATGGCTTCAAAGGAGCGTCCATCCTGCAGATTAACGATAATCTGACTGGCATCATTAATCACATGTTTATTGGTCAGGATATAGCCACGAGGATCCATTATTACGCCTGAGCCCAGGACATCTGTTGAGCCGCTGGCGCTGTGGTTATAGACATAGACCACGGCAGGTGCCGCGCGGCGGACCCCGGCATTGTAACTGACAGGTTCTTCACTGGTGGTGCTGGTACTGGAGCTGGAGCGCGGCAACAGGTCGCCCCCAAGCCTGAGGCTCGGTACGGCTACCAGAAGAATACCGGCCACAATCAGGCCAAAGATCACTGAACGCAAAATTTTAAGAAACATGGTCTTAAGCGGTGAATGAAAGAACGACTGGCAGAATAGCATGAGTTACGCAGACACAGTAGCCCGTGTCTGCGCAAGAGGGTTAAGGCAGGAGCAGGTAGATATTCTCTTCACCGCGCATCACGCTCAGTGCCAGTAGCGGTGGTTTTGCTTCCAGCAGTTTACGCAGTTCGGCCAGGTTCTGAACTGGCGTACGGTTGACGCCAACAATCACATCGTCTTTCTGCAGACCAAACTGGGCGGCGGGAGTCGATTTCTCAACCTCATCGACTTTCACCCCTTTGGTGCCGTCTTTGGCCGCTCCATCACTGAGTGTCGCGCCCTGTAAAGCTGGCGTTGTCAGCTCTGCGCCAGCGCTACTCTGGGTGCTGTTATCCAGCTTCACCGTTACGGTGAGTGGCTTAGCATCACGTAACAGGCCGATCTTCACATCCTGGCCCGGCGGGGTGGTGCCGATTTTCACCCGCAGTTCCGCAAAGTTGGCGATGGCTTTACCGTCGACGCTGGTAATGATGTCACCGGCTTTGATGCCTGCTTTGGCCGCGGCGGACTGGGGTAATACTTCGTTGACGAAAGCGCCACGTTGAACGTCTACATTAAAGGCTTTCGCCATCTCAGCGGTCATCTCGGTGCCTTTGATTCCCAACTGGCCACGCTTAACTTCGCCAAACTGGATCAACTGCTGTGCAAGGCCCATCGCCATATTACTGGGGATAGCAAAGCCAATGCCGATATTGCCGCCGCTGGAGGCCAGAATAGCCGTGTTCAGGCCGATCAGTTCACCATTGAGATTCACCAGCGCTCCACCGGAGTTACCCCGGTTGATGGCCGCATCGGTCTGGATAAAGTTTTCCAACCCTTCCAGGTTCAGCCCACTGCGCCCCAGGGCAGAGACAATTCCTGAGGTGGCGGTCTGACCCAGTCCAAACGGATTACCGATCGCAACGGCAAAATCCCCGACTTTAAGCTGGTCAGAGTCGGCAATTTTAACTTGCGTTAGCTTCGTGGCGCCATTGAGCTGGATGAGCGCAATATCGGTCTGCTCATCGTGGCCAACCAGTTTGGCATCGAACTCGCGGCCGTCGCTCAGCTGCACGCTGATTTTGTCTGCGCCGTTAACCACGTGGTTATTGGTCAGCACGTAACCTTTTGCCGCATCAATGATCACACCTGACGCCAGTCCTTCAAACTCTTGTGATTTTTCGTCACCTTGTGCACTATCCTGGCCGTTCTGTTCGAAGAAGCGCTTTAACTGCTCGGGGATCTGTTGCTGTTTGCTGTCGCTCGCGGTTCCCTCAACGTGAACGCTGACCACGGCAGGCAGAACTTTTTCCAACATCGGTGCCAGGCTCGGCAACGGTTGTCCCTGAATCTGGGAAGGCAGCGATGCCTGGGTCGCAGGGACCACGGCCAGATTGACGCCAATACTTAATGCCAGTGCGCTTAACAGAAATGATTTCTTCTTCATCGGGACTCAGCTCTCGCTACCAGGGGAATAAATAAAGGTGTACCCGGAATTGCAGGCTATATGTTGAGTGATACAGGTATGACCGTTCAGAAACGAGAGGGTGCCAGGCACCCCCAATAAAAATTATTTGGCAGCGCGATCGCCACGCAGCAGGCCAGAAGCGCTGTCCGGGTAATCACGCGGCATTTGCACTGGCACCTGATCGTTATCCGCTTCGGATTCGGTCAGCTGATAGGCAAACGGGTTTTTTTCACCCGGCAGGTTTGGCAGCAAGTCGTTCGACCCTTTCGCCATATGCTGATACAGCTGGCGATAGTCGCGAGCCATATTGTCCAGCAGCTCTGCGCTGTGGGCAAAATGATTCGTCAGCTCTTCACGATAGTCAGCCAGCTCGGCTTTACTCTTTTCCAGTTCATACTGCAGGCTGCGTTGCTCACGTAGTTTCTTATTGCCGAAACGCATGGCGACCGCACCAATAATAATCCCAACCACTAACCCAATAAGCGCATATTCCCAGGTCATAATAACTCCCATATTGTCTTCGTTGTTCCGTAGGGCCTTTCCAACTCATACCCGCCACTATAACCGCTAATCTCACGGAAGTGGAATCCTGCGGCAGCTTCGCTTAGTGTAGAACGACTTTTTTTTCGACAATCAACCACCCGGCAAGACCATTTTTCAGGGAATGTGACAACATTATGCAAACGATGTCTCCTCTGGCGCTGTATCAGCAGGCGCTGGAAAACGGCGAGTATCAGGCCGATGACGTACAACGTGCCGCGATGACCCGCTTAGACGGTATCTATCAGGCATTAACCCGTATCAGCCCGCCCGCATCCGCTGCCAGCGGTGGGTTATTCGGTAAGCTTAATAAGCTGCTGGGAAAAAGTAAAAATGATGTTCAGACACCTGCGCGTGGTCTGTATATGTGGGGCGGCGTTGGGCGTGGCAAGACCTGGCTAATGGATATGTTTTTTCGGGCTATTCCTGGCGAGCGCAAGCAGCGACTGCACTTCCACCGCTTTATGCTGCGGGTGCATCAGGAGTTGACCGAGTTGCAGGGCCAAAGTGATCCGTTACAAATCGTTGCCGATCGCTTTAAAGCCGAAACGGACCTGCTGTGTTTTGATGAGTTTTTTGTCTCAGATATCACCGATGCCATGCTGCTTGGCACACTGATGGAAGCGCTATTCAGTCGGGGTATTACGCTGGTTGCGACATCAAACATTCCCCCGGACGATCTCTATCGTAACGGTTTGCAACGGGCACGTTTTATGCCCGCCATTGAGATGATTAAACAGCATTGTGAAATCATGAATGTGGATGCGGGGATTGATTATCGCCTGCGCACGCTGACGTCTGCACACCTGTGGATGACGCCGTTGGGTGAAGAGACGTCAAAAGAGATGGAACGGATGTTTGTCGCGCTGGCGGGTAAGCCGCGGGAACATCATGAGCCGCTCGAGATTAACCATCGTCAGCTGCCCACGCTGGGAATGGCAGAAGGCGTGCTGGCGATGAGTTTTCTTACGTTGTGTGGGGAAGGACGTAGCCAGCATGACTATATTGAACTGTCGCGCCGCTTCCACAGCGTATTGCTGTATGATGTGCCGGTGATGATTTACAAGACTGAAGACCAGGCTCGACGTTTCCTGGCGTTGGTGGATGAATTCTACGAGCGTCATGTGAAGCTGGTGGTCTCGGCAGAAACATCACTTTATGAGATTTACCAGGGTACGAGGCTGAAGTTCGAGTACCAGCGCTGTGTCTCCCGCTTACAAGAGATGCAGAGCGAAGAGTACCTGCGGCTGCCGCATTTACCCTGAGCCTCTCATTACAGTGACGTGATGGTAATTTTATCGTAGAAAACGTTCGCTCTTTGCGTGCGAGTTCTCTATAATCTTGCGACCCCACGTTACAGCAAAGGTTTTTTTCCCAAAACTCTTTGTGTTCCAGTAACTCTATCCGAAGGGGTGGGCTTGCTGGTCAAGATGGTCGTGTGAGCTCCAACCGTTTATTCAAGCGTTTGGGATTTCACCAACGTGTAACTTAATTTGGGTAAGCTTTTAGATGAAAACTTTTACAGCTAAGCCAGAAACCGTCCAACGTGACTGGTATGTTGTTGACGCAACAGGCAAAACCTTAGGTCGTTTAGCGACCGAACTGGCTCGTCGTCTGCGCGGTAAGCACAAAGCGGAATACACTCCGCACGTCGATACTGGTGATTACATCATCGTTCTGAACGCTGAGAAAGTTGCCGTAACCGGTAACAAGCGTACTGACAAGATTTATTACCATCACACCGGCTTCGTCGGTGGTATCAAGCAAGCGACCTTCGAAGAGATGATTGCTCGCCGTCCTGAGCGTGTGATTGAAATCGCGGTTAAAGGCATGCTGCCAAAGGGCCCGCTGGGCCGTGCTATGTACCGTAAACTGAAAGTTTACGCGGGCAACGAGCACAACCATGCGGCACAGCAACCGCAAGTTCTTGACATTTAATCGGGATTACAGGCAATGGCTGAGAATCAAAACTACGGCACTGGTCGCCGCAAAAGCTCTTCCGCACGCGTCTTCATTAAGCCGGGTAGCGGTAACATCGTTATCAACCAGCGTTCTTTAGAACAGTACTTCGGTCGCGAAACTGCCCGCATGGTAGTTCGCCAGCCGCTGGAACTTCTGGACATGGTAGGTAAATTTGATCTGTACATCACTGTTAAAGGTGGTGGTATCTCTGGTCAGGCTGGTGCGATCCGTCATGGTATCACACGCGCTCTGATGGAGTACGACGAGTCACTGCGTGGCGAACTGCGTAAAGCAGGCTTCGTTACTCGTGATGCTCGTCAGGTTGAACGTAAGAAAGTCGGTCTGCGTAAAGCACGTCGTCGTCCTCAGTTCTCCAAACGTTAATTTTTTCTGCTCAGGCAGAATCGATTATCGGAAAACCCGGTGCCTGGCGCCGGGTTTTTTATTTTCTTCTAGTGCAAAAAGCGCGAAACACACACCGCTTTACCATTTTCCCCTGCAATTCCGTCTGCGACCCCCCACAAGCTGACTAAAATCTGGTAGACTATGTGTCACTTTGTGCCCATTGGCCGGGCAATGACGCGTGTATCCTGTGTACAAGGAATCGGTCAATCTTCGGGCTGGTGGCAATGATGAGTCGCCACGTGGATGGCTATTCGCAGTAATTTTCTCGATAAACTTGGAGGTTTACATGGCTGTCGCTGCCAACAAACGTTCGGTAATGACGCTGTTTTCTGGTCCGACTGACATTTTCAGCCACCAGGTACGCATTGTACTGGCTGAGAAGGGTGTTAGTGTCGAGATCGAGCAGGTTGAAACGGATAACCTGCCGCAGGATCTGATCGACCTCAACCCGTACCGTACCGTACCCACCCTCGTTGATCGCGAGCTGACGCTGTATGAATCGCGCATCATCATGGAATATCTGGACGAGCGTTTCCCGCATCCACCATTGATGCCGGTGTACCCGGTAGCGCGTGGTGAAAGCCGCCTGATGATGCACCGCGTCGAGCAGGACTGGTACAGCCTGATGCGTAAAGTTGAAAACGGTACCGCGCAGGAAGCTGAAGCGGCACGTAAGCAACTGCGTGAAGAGCTGCTGGCAATCGCTCCGCTGTTCGCACGTACGCCGTTCTTTATGAGCGAAGAGTTCAGCCTGGTTGACTGCTATCTGGCTCCGCTGTTGTGGCGTTTACCGCAGATGGGTATTGAGCTGATTGGTGCGGGTTCAAAAGAGCTGAAAGGCTATATGACGCGTGTCTTCGAGCGTGATTCCTTCCTGGCTTCCCTGACTGAAGCAGAACGTGAAATGCGCCTGCATACGCGGGGCTGATTACGATGGAAATGTCCCAACTTACCGCACGTCGTCCTTATTTGCTGCGCGCTTTTTATGAGTGGTTGCTCGACAACAATCTCACGCCGCATCTGGTCGTCGACATTAATTTGCCCGGCGTGATGGTGCCCCTGGAATACGCCCGCGATGGTCAGATCGTTCTGAACATTGCGCCGCGTGCTGTGGGCAATCTTGAGTTGGGCAATGATGAAGTTCGCTTCAGCGCCCGTTTTGGCGGTGTTCCTCGTCAGGTTTCCGTGCCATTAGCGGCGGTACTGGCGGTTTACGCCCGTGAAAACGGCGCGGGTACCATGTTCGAACCTGAACCGGCGTATGACGAAGCGGGTGAATTCGAGGCATCTGGCGGGCAGGATGTTGCCCCGGAAACGGTGATGTCGGTGATCGATGGTGATCGTCCCGATGACAGCGTATCTGACGATGAGGGCCCTGATGATGAGCCGCCTCCGCGCGGTGGTCGTCCGGCGCTTCGCGTTGTGAAATAAAAAACGGGCCTGATGGCCCGTTTTTTTTATCCCTGTCTCTGGAGCGAACCGATGTTACGGTTCGCCTCACTTCTCTTAATAGACATCGCGCAGGTAGCGTTTTTCTTTCTTCAGCTGATCGACGTAATCTGCTGCACGTTCCGCAGACATCCCACCAAACTGAGTAATCACCTGATAAAGCGCCTTATCGACGTCTTTAGCCATGCGTGAAGCATCGCCACAGACATAGAAGTAAGCCCCTTCTTCTAACCAGGCAAACAGCTCTGCACCCTGTTCCAGCATGCGGGTCTGCACATAGATTTTCTCAGCCTGATCGCGTGAGAAGGCTAAGTCCAGGCGCGTCAGTAAACCACTTTCCTGCCAGGTATTCAGTTCATCCTGATAGATATAGTCGTGTTCCTGATGCTGATCGCCGAAGAACAACCAGTTTTTGCCTTTAGCGTTTAACGCTTCACGCTCTTCAAGGAAAGCACGGAACGGGGCAATACCGGTACCTGGGCCAATCATGATCAGCGGAGCATCATTATTGGACGGCACGCGGAACGCTTTATTCGGTGAAATGAAGATCGCAGGTTTTTCACCTCGTTTAACGCGCTCAGCCAGGTAAGTTGAGCAGACGCCGTTACGTGCACGGCCTGCGCTGTGATAACGAACGGAAGCGATGGTCAGATGCACCTGATTAGGGTGTGCTTTCTGACTGGACGAAATGGAGTAAGCGCGGTGCTGCAACGGACGCAACAGGGCAACAAACTCAGGAATACTCAGTGAACGAGTCACATCCAGCTGCAGCAGGTCGAGGGTATCTTTACCCCACAGCCACACACCCAGCGCATCTTTATCGTCATGCTGTAAGACATGACGCAGCTCCTGGTTGGTGGTGTTCTGGCCAACCCATTCGATCAGCTTGCGTGAAGGTTCAGAGATCTCAAACTGGTAGGTCAGCAGGTCGCCCAGACTTCTTTCAAAGCCAGGAACGGGTGTATCGTAGTCTGATTTCAGCTGCGTCAGCAGCAGAGTGACGAGTGCCGGTTCGTTGACCGGGATAACACCCAACGCATCACCCGCTTCGTACTTCAGACCACTGTCGGTCAGATCAAACTCGAAGTGACGAATATCTTTGCCTGAGTTCTCACCGGACAGACGCTTGTTCGTCGCCAGTGCAGCAGCGTAAGGGTTGTTTTTATTGCTGCCAGGGATGACTGGCGCTTCGGGTGCGCTCTCCAGGGCATTACCGCTGCTGCCTGCGCTGGCAGCAAACTGTGGCATGGAGCTGGCGATCCATTCGTTAGACGGCTCTTCATAGTCGATATCGCAGTCGATGCGGTCATAGACACGTTTTGCGCCCAGCTGCTCAAGACGCATATCGATAAATTTACCTGCCTGACAGAAACCGTCGTAGCCTGTATCGCCAATCGCCAGTACCGCAAAGTGCATCTGTTCCAGACGTGGAGCTGTGCTGGCAGAGATAGCCTGCCAAAACAGCTGCGCGTTATCTGGCATTTCACCTTCACCGTAGGTCGAGGTGATCACCAGCACGTGACGCATGGTCGCGAACACGTCGATATCGACTTCGCCCAGACCCTGAACGACAGGCACCAGGCCTTTCGCACGCGCTGCTTTCGCGGCGCTCTGTGCTAATGCTTCCGCATTACCCGTCTGGGAACCAAACAGGATGTGAAGCTGGGTCGTTGCTGCGGAGGCGGCAGAGCCTGCCGCCTGCGGCTGATTTTCCAGCACCAGCAGGCGTGAATGTAAAC
The DNA here is from genome assembly GCF_020683125.1 of Erwinia rhapontici. NCBI lineage: Bacteria > Pseudomonadati > Pseudomonadota > Gammaproteobacteria > Enterobacterales > Erwiniaceae > Erwinia > Erwinia rhapontici. Next base: position 546,216 of record NZ_CP085627.1, read on the forward strand.
CAGCAAGGAAGCCTGCCAGCCAAAATTTCTGCTCACCATTAAACGGTGCATCTTCAGGAATATAAGGAATCTTCATCGCTTTTATCTACTCAATCCCGTTTGAATACTCGTTATAGAATATTAGTTTCTGTTCTTATCAATAATCAGGCTAATTTGCCGACTGCGGCAGCCAGTTCAGGCAGTGCAGCACGAGCAAACAGCTCTTCAAAGTCAGGCAGTCGTCCCAGTACTTCTCTGTTGCATGCATCCTGATACATGATCCAACCGTACGTCGCCAGACTGTCCATTGAACGGATGTTACGTTGCGTCAGCGCGGCTTTATAATCGGTCATGCGCTTCGCACCAATCAGGCAGGAAAGCTCTTCATCACTGTAGCTTTCAATGGCCGCGCGACCGTGGCGCTGTAACTTGCTGATCAGCGTGAAATCCTCGGTCATCAGCAGGTTACGCACCGCTTTCTCAACCGCCGGGTCTTCCACTGAAGTACCTTTCGGCAGACGCGAAAGTGCCAGCTGTTGCGCAGAGCTGAGGACGGTGTAGTTGTTTAACAACACCAGCATCTCGGGGGTATCCGTTGCGCCGTAGCCCGGAACCGCACCATTGGCGATGGCTTTACCTTCACGCCATGCCGCTTTAAATTTCGCGACCTGATGACCGGCAAGTGCGGTAGAGAGTTCTTCAAGCAAATCCTTACGGGTTTTAGCTTTCAGAATTTCAGCACCATCCTGATACAGCAACAGGGAACGCGGCATCACGTAAACGAAATGCTGGCTCTCTGTTTCCCAGTGATCAAGCAACCACTGAGCACGCGGAGAAGAGGTCGCTTCCAGATGCCAGTTCAGCATGGTCAGTACCGCTTCTTTATGAACGCGTGCCATCTCGTTGTCATCGGTGATGGAACCCAGCATCACGGAATCACCGGCAGCAGAACCCGCCAGCGTGCCGTACGGGTCGTACTGGTAGGCGAAACCGCCGCTCATGCCATTACCAAACCCAGTACCGTACGTACCAAGGTTAAGCACCGCACCGTTCGTCATATATTCGCAGCAGAAATCACCGACGCCTTCAACAACCGCAGTCGCACCGGAGTTACGCACGGCAAAACGGTCACCCGCCTGGCCTTGTGCGTACAGACGCCCGCCGGTGGCACCGAACAGGGCAAAGTTACCGATCAACACGTTGCCTTCCGCGTCCTGTGAGCCGCCGCCAGGCGACATCACCACAATCTCCCCGCCGCACTGGCCCTTACCCACACCGTCGTTACAGGTGCCGTAATGTTCCAGGCGCATGCCATCGTTACAGAACACGCCGTAGGACTGGCCAGCAGAACCGGAGGTAGAGATAGTGATCGTCGCCGGTGCCAGATAGCGGCGCCCGCGATCGTCCAACAGCGCGGCCGGAATACGGCTCAAATGCTCAGCGTTCAGTGTATGGTTCAGCAGGCGCTCAATGTCGATAGCCAACTGACCGCCCACGCTCTTGTTACGGTTGTTCAGTGTGATCCCTGCGCCGAGCTTGATCTCAGTGGATCCCTGGCTGACCAGTTGATCGTTCAGCAGATCAATCCAGCCGTTATCCAGCTCAAAATCTTTTTCCAGATAGACTGGACGGGCGATTTTCAGCTCGGGCACTACGGTCAACATGGCACGCAGGTCCAGTTTGCCGACTTCCAGTGGGTGATCCATCAGGTGCAGCAGATCGGAGCGGCCACGGGCTTCGCGCAGTGAACGCAGGCCGAGACGCGCCAGCATTTCACGCACTTCATGCGCAACGTTGATAAAATACTGCGCCAGCTGGCGCGGATCGCCATCAAAGGCTTCGGCATTGGTGGTCAGGCCTGCCGGGCATTTCACATTACAGTTTTTCGCCATCACACATTTCAGCATCATCAGTGCAGTGGTACCGAACTCGAAACTGTCGCCGCCCAGCAGCGCGGATTTCACTACGTCGCTACCTGTCTGCTGTGCGCCAGAGCAGCGCAGCAGCACTTTTTCACGCAGGCCGTTGGCACACAGCGCCTGATGCACTTCGGCGATGCCGATTTCTGCCACGCGCCCGGTGTATTTCAGGCTGGTGACCGAGGCTGCCCCGGTTCCCCCGGTGTTACCGGCAACGTTGATGACATCGGCACCGGCTTTCGCCACGCCAACGGCAATGGTGCCGATACCTTCAGAGGAAACCAGTTTGACGATGACACGCACACGCGCCGCTTTACAGTCGTGGATCAGCTGCGCCAGATCTTCAATCGAATAGGTGTCATGGTGCGGAGGAGGTGAAACCAGCTCCACGCCCGGTGTACCACCACGTGCCGCCGCGATTTCTACCGTCACTTTGGCTGCCGGTAACTGGCCGCCTTCACCCGGTTTTGCGCCCTGGCCAATCTTGATTTCCAGCTCTTCGAGCATAGGGTCAGCCAGATAGGCGGCCCAGACGCCGAAACGACCGGATGCCAGCTGCTTGATACGTGAAGCACGAATGGTCCCATGGCGTGAGTAGTGTTCACCGCCTTCACCGCAGTTACTCATGCCGCCCACCATGTTGGTGCCGTGAGCAACGGCTTCGTGTGCCGGGGCGACCAGCGCACCGTGGCTCATCGCGCCAGAGGCAAAGGTACGGGTAATTTCGTGAGCGGGCTGCACTTCACTCAATGGCAGTGCCGGAGAGATCGTGAAGATGCGTGACAGATAATCTGCTGCTTTTCCGGTTGCCGTCAGGTGCAGAGCATCCGCCGCCACTTCGACATGCTGAATCGCGTCACCAAAGCGTTTTTTCAGGACGACGGAGAGCGTGGTCAAACGGTCATACTCGCTTTTCAGGCCGACGATGGCATCAGTCAGGCGCAGCGTAAACCGATCGTCGCTGCCTTCTGTCGCTTCACACTCCAGCCCACGCACGGCAAAGCCGTTGTTGACCAGCGAGTAGCGTCCCAGCTTACGGGTGAATTCTGCTTCACTGTCCACGTGCGTTAAGTCTGCCGGCAGGGCGAGAATATCACGCAGGGCCGCCGGGCGACGTTTACGCTCTTCCAGCATCAGGCTGGAGAACTGGCGGTAATCAGCGGTGATGGTGAAGTTATCGATCACCTCATTCGGGATGCGTTCGAAGCTGCTGTCAGTAAAGGACTTCGCTTTGATATTGAAGGCATTATCCAGCTTGGCCAACGTCATCAGGCGGATAAAATTATCCTCCTCACGGGCTTTGTCGGTAAAGCGGATAGGCTGCTCAGTCATATCGATAAAGGTACGTACGGCAATGGTTCCGTAAGAGTGGCCTGCACCTTCTGCACGCTCTTTAAACAGCCCCAGCAACGGTACGTCAGACTCGCCCTGAATGCGCAGCGCACTCTGGTGCCAGTCAACGGCCATCTGCGCGATGGTGGCAAAGCCAGCGCCGCCCACCGGGGTTTTGATATTCGGGAAATACTTCTTCAGCACGCGATCTTCGGTATCCAGGAAGTTCGGTTCAAAGAATTCGCCACAGCTGTAGCTTTCAACGGTACACAGACCCACTTTACCCATGGTTTTCATCAGGGCTTTTTCAGCGGCTTTGGCATAGCGTTTAAAGGCTTTATTACCTTCTTCGCCTTCACCGTACTTCTCTTCAGCACGCATCTGAACGCCGAGCGGATAAACCGCCGAAGCACCGAAACCGAGGGTAGCGGCAATGTGATGTGAAGAGATGCTCTGACCGCTTTCCACCACCAGTGAGACATCAAGACGAAGGCCTTCCTGCACCAGGCGTTGGTTGATCGCCGACACCATCAGCAGCATCGGGATAGCCGCACGCGTCGAGGAAATATGGCGGTCAGTAATAACGGCGATGCCGCCCTGTTCACGGGCAAAATCAACCACATCCTGCGCCAGGGCATCAATGGCTTTTTCCAGCGCATCAGCATTGGCCGCACGGCTTTCAGGATCGGTTCCGATAACTGGCTCGTAGAGCATTTCAAAACGGGCATAAGGTGCCACGGTCTGCTCGCGCAGCTGCAGCATATCCAGATGCGTCAGAATCGGTGTTGGAACCACAATCTGGTGGCCTTTACTGCGCCCGAGATGCGGTTTAGCGCCTAATGCTACGCGCAGCGTCATGCCGTCCACTTCACGGATAGAATCCAGCGGTGGGTTAGTGACCTGGGCAAAGCGCTGGGAGAAGTAGTGCGCCATGCCGCCTTCGTGATCGGACAGGGCGTTAATCGCGTTGCCGTAACCCATCGCTGAAATTTTCTCAGCGCCGGTGGTCAGCATCGGATCCATCATGAATTTGAAGCTTTCCTGGTTGTAGTAGTAAGCCACAAAACGCTGATAGGTTTTGAGGTCACCGCTGTAACGCAGAGGCGAGCCTTGTTGCTCTGCCGGAATAACCGGGAGTTCCTGTAATGTGACGCGCGACTCTGCCAGCATAGCCGGATAGTCAGCCACCGCAGCCAGTTTCTCCAGCGCTTCGATGGTGGTGTAGCTGCGTTTTTCACTGTGATCGTAATAGAGCATCCCGCCCGCTTCGATACGGCCACGGCGCAGTACGCTTTCCGGTGGGAAGGCGATCTGGCCCGCTTCCGACATCGCACCAATATATTCAGCGGTTTCGACAGAACGCAGGGGACGCAGCCCCAGACGGTCAAGACGCGCACCAATCACTTCGCCGTTACCGAAGATCAGAGCGGCCGGGCCGTCATTCTTCTCTTCGTACAGTGAGAAATATTCCAGCATCGCACGTACTTCAGCAGACAATGATGGATCGTTTTCCCATGCTGGCGGCATCATCGATACCACGGCGGTGATCAGGTCCAGGTTATCTTCCATCAGGCGGCTGTGGATGCTCTGGTCAAGACGGGAGCTGTCTGACTGGCCTTTTGGACGCACGATCTTCTTACCGCGTGCCAGCGCAAGTGCAGATTCTGCAATGCGGTTTTTACGGTCAGTGTTCAGTTCACCGTTGTGCGCCATCAGGCGGAACGGCTGTGCCATGGTGGTGTGCGGGTCGGTATTGGTGGAAAAACGGGTATGGAAGAACAGACCGCGCACCTGGTGGTCAGCATCGGTCAGATCCTGGAAATAAGGAATCACTTCATTGGAGTTCAGACGTGCTTTAAATACCTGCGTGCGCGAGGAAAGCGACAGCGGATAGAGTCCGCCAAATTCACTTTCAGTAAAGGCGCGGGCTTCGATGTCCAGCAGGGCACGGTAAATGCGTTTTTCAAAATCAATCTGGTTAGTCACATCGGCCGGGGCAGTAAACACCCATTGCGCGATAGGCAACTGGAACTGAATCGCCGCCGGGCGCAGCACGCTGTTATCCAGCGGCATATCGCGCTTAACGATGATCGTCAAATCATAGGCGGCCAGCGTTTCTTCGACCAGGCGCTCGGCGTTGGCTCGTAGCGCACTGTCTTTCGGCACAAAGAAGTTACCGACGCCATAACGGCCCGCTTCCAGCGGCAATCCGGTAATTTTGCGGAAAAAGTGCAAAGAGAGGTCAACGTTGACGCCAGCGCCATCACCCACGCCTTCGGCTGACATACCCCCGCGATGAGGAACGGTGCACAGGGCATTGTGTGCCATCTGCAGAACCTCATGAGTTTGCTCGCCGTCCTTACGAGTAATGAAACCTACGCCACAGCTATCACTGTCTTTTGATGGATCATACAAGCCATAGGGATAAGGTTTTGAGTTGGACATTGAGGGCCTCCTTAAACTGCTTTTGACATTACCACTGTTCTTCAGGCACAGAGCGCTACGGGCAGTCTTCTCTGGCTCTGTATCATTTTATGCCGCTAAAACGCAGACACCGTGACTCCGAACATTCCATTGATGGACATTTGTTTAAACGTCCTTGAATGAGTTGCTCACGAAATTCCGGGTCTCAAATTGGAGATAACTTGCATCACGAGGGAGTCTACTTGCTGCATAGATATGCCGAGACACTGGCCCGTTAGGAAAGCTTCCAGCGGATTTCCAACTTATCGGGAAAGCGTACTCAGGTCAAATAGCGATCTTACTTATACCTTTTAGCGTGTTTTGTGAATTATCTTCATGATAAATAACAAAATAATGCCATATTTTAACCCTATCGACCCATGCATGAAGGCACAGGAAGTGTGAGCTGACTCACTATAGGGCAGCGGGCAAATCTCTGCACCATGCTGGTGCCGGGGTTATTGGCAGCAGAATGTGCTGTTAGGCGCTTGATAACCGCAGGAACACACTGTTTTTGGCGAGTGGGGTTATTTGAATTAAACAGAGGGGTGTCATTAGTAAAATTAATCATGCCAGGTGTGATTAATATTTCATTAATTGTGAATGATTATTCGTTAGGTGTGACGAGAGACTGCGAGTAAGGCTGACCATCGCTATGAAAAGTATCAACAAGAGAAAGGCGCGCTGAATCCAGAGCGGCCCTACAGATTATGCAGTTATAAAATTTAGTCAATATCTTAAAGGGTAACTTTTTGCTGAGAGGGAAAAAAAGTTTTTATTGTCGGCCACCCTGGTGAGAGCATTGCCAGGCCTGGTTTTGCCGCCAGTACCAGTCTCAGGCCGCAGGGCGCGGAAAATCCCGTCATAACCCGCTGCGGGCTGTGGGTGCTGCTGCACTATTAGTGTGCAGGTTTCTGACCCAGCGTGGGGAGATAGCGCGTTGGTCTTTTGTTCAATTCCGGTATGATTGCCGCTATCCGACTGGAAGGAATCCTTTATGAAACAAATTCGGTTATTAGCGCAGTACTACGTTGATTTGATGGTCAAACTGGGGCTGGTGCGCTTCTCGTTGCTGTTGGCATCGGCGCTGGTGGTACTGGCCATGATTGTGCAGATGGCCGTCACCATGGTGCTGCGTGGTCATGTCGAAAGTATCGATATGGTACGTTCGGTATTTTTCGGTCTGCTGATTACGCCCTGGGCGGTTTACTTCCTCTCGGTGGTGGTGGAGCAACTGGAAGAATCGCGTCAGCGTCTTGCCCGGCTTGTCGATAAGCTTGAAGAGATGCGTAACCGTGATTTGGAACTTAATCAGCAGATGCAGGGTAATATTGTCCAGTTAAATCAGGAGATTACTGACCGTATTAAAGCCGAAGATGCACGCCTGCAGGTGGTGGCGAAACTGAAAGAGGAGATGGTGCGGCGTGAAGAAGCGCAAATCGAACTCGAACAACAATCCTCTTTCCTGCGTTCATTCCTTGATGCCTCCCCTGATCTCGTGTTCTACCGCAATGTTGACCAGCAGTTCTCAGGCTGTAACCGCGCGATGGAATTGCTCACGGGCAAAAGCGAAAAACAGCTTATCGGCCTGTCTCCAAAAGATGTCTACGACGACGACGCAGCGACCAAAGTGCTGGAAACTGATGAGAAAGTCTTCCGTCATAATGTCTCCCTGACTTATGAGCAGTGGCTGCAATATCCTGATGGGCGCAAGGCCTGTTTTGAAATTCGGAAGGTGCCTTATTACGACCGCGTAGGGAAACGTAGTGGGCTGATGGGCTTTGGACGCGATATAACCGAGCGTAAGCGTTACCAGGACGCGTTAGAGAATGCCAGTAGGGATAAGACGACCTTTATCTCTACTATCAGCCACGAGCTTCGTACGCCGCTTAATGGCATTGTGGGTTTGAGCCGTATCCTATTGGATACCCGCCTCAACCAGGAACAGCTGAAGTATCTTAAAACCATCCATGTTTCCGCTATTACACTGGGTAACATTTTCAACGATGTGATTGAGATGGACAAAATCGAGCGCCGCAAAGTGCAGCTGGATAATCAGCCTATTGATTTCACAGGGTTCCTGGCCGATCTGGAAAACCTCTCCGGTTTGCTGGCTGAGCCAAAAGGGCTGAAGTTTGTGCTGGCGCCCTCGCTCCCGCTTCCCCACAAAATTATTGCTGATGGCACACGCCTTCGTCAGATCCTGTGGAACCTGATTGGTAATGCGGTGAAATTTACCCAGCAAGGGGAAATTGTGGTGCGGGTTGGCTATCAGCAGGATGACTGCCTGTGCTTCGAAGTCGAAGATTCTGGCATGGGTATCCCGCAGGATGAGCAGGACAAAATTTTTGCCATGTATTACCAGGTGAAGGATCAGCGTGGCGGCAAGCCTGCGACGGGCACGGGGATTGGACTGGCGGTATCCCGCCGCCTGGCTCAAAGCATGGGAGGCGACATCAGCGTGCATAGCGCGCCTGGTCAGGGTTCCTGCTTCACCCTGACGCTCAACGCACCGCGTGTGATCGAAGACCTCGAGGATGAACAGCAGGAAGAAGATTTGCCACTGCCCGCGCTGCACGTGCTGCTGGTGGAGGATATTGAGTTGAACGTTGTGGTTGCTCGTTCGGTGCTTGAGAAGCTGGGTAACAGCGTAGACGTGGCGATGACAGGGCAAGCTGCACTGGATATGTTTGACCCTGACGAGTTTGATCTGGTGTTGCTGGATATCCAGCTACCCGACATGACCGGACTGGATGTGGCGCGCATCATCCACCAGCGTCATGCCGGAGAGCATCTGCCACCGCTGGTGGCACTGACGGCGAACGTCCTGAAGGATAAACGTGAATACCTTGATGCGGGTATGGATGATGTTCTGAGCAAGCCATTGGCCGTTCCTGCACTCACGGCGATGATCAAAAGATACTGGGATTTCCAGGCAATCGATCTACCTGATGCACCGGAGTTCAATATGGATGAGAAAGAACTGGCGTTACTGGATGTGCCCATGCTTGAACAGTATATCGAGTTGGTCGGGCCGAAACTGATCCATCAGAGCCTCGCGATGTTCGAACAGATGATGCCGGGTTACCTGGCGGTACTGGATTCCAACATGATGGCGCGCGATCAAAAAGGCATTGCGGAAGAGGGCCACAAAATTAAAGGTGCTGCGGGTTCCGTAGGGCTGACACATTTGCAGCAGGTTGCAAAACAGATTCAAAGCCCTGAGCTGCCTGCATGGTGGGATAACGTTCAGGAATGGGTTGATGAGCTTAAGCACGAGTGGCGCAATGACGTGGAAGTGTTACGGCAATGGGTTACGGACGCTGAAAAAAAATGACCCCGACCGAAGCCGGGGTGCGCGAATACTGCGCCAACACCAGGGAAAAAGGTCCTCCTGAGCTATTCTGATAAGAATCGTCGAGAGCTCAGGTTTAGGTATTGGGTGAACATAACAATGCTCAGTCACTACTTTAGCAAATCTTGCGTCACATGTTACGGGATTCATTAAAATGTGTGATGTTGAGCAGCGTTCGTAAACAGAAGAACCGATTTTTACAATCCAGTCAAGCGGCGAATTACATTTTACGATAATACGTATATTTATTGAACGATTGTGGCTTTTCCCCAGGTCCTGGGATTGACGTAAACTTTTTGCTCTGATGACTTTTTACTTAGGTACGGGAGTCTCGCTGCTGTAATCGATTTTATTGTTTGTAAGTTGATGTTTTATTTAGTTATTGTTGGGTTTTTGGTCTGGCTTTCCGAAACGTTTTGGTTTCTGCTAGCACAAATTACCGAATCGCCCTCCAGCGGTCGGTAAATGCTGACTCCGTTCAGCAAGATAAACAGCTCTTTCCAGTAACGTGAAACGATGTGGAATCGACTCTAAGGCCAAATCGACACGGGATTTACTTTCTATGAGGCTGAATAATCGAAAGCGTCCAGATGAAATTTATAAGCAGGATGAACCAATCAATTTCGAGTGCTTTCTGCTTCCGACAGATCCATCGTAGAGTGAAGGTAAAGTGCGTGATTTAATGGAACCGATTCCGGTTATGTCGGAGTAACTGACAATCATGGAGAAATCCTGGTGTATTTTCATACTGATAAATTTTGGGCGGATCCTCGGGTATGAGTCGCAATAAAGTGCGCGTGATGGCGCGGATCAAATCGGGGCTATTTCGCCTGGTCCTGGTCGTAATGGGTTTATGGGTGGGTGGTATTGTCCTCTTTGCTTTTTTACCGGTGCCATTTTCTGCCGTGATGGCCGAACGGCAATTGAGCGCCTGGTTCAGTGGTGATTTTCGCTATGTGGCTCATTCTGACTGGGTGTCGATGGATAAGATTTCACCGTGGATGGCGTTGGCGGTTATTGCCTCTGAAGATCAGAAGTTCCCTACGCACTGGGGGTTTGATGTGGCCGCTATTCAGTCAGTACTGGACAGCAGTAATGAGAAAGCGGGTATGCGCGGCGCATCGACACTCTCGCAGCAAACGGCCAAAAACGTATTTCTCTGGGATGGACGGAGCTGGGTGCGTAAAGGCCTGGAGGCCGGTCTGACGGTGGGAATTGAAACAGTATGGACCAAACGCCGGATCCTCACTATTTATCTTAACGTGGCGGAGATGGGGAAAGGGGTCTTTGGCGTAGAGGAGGCCTCTCAACGCTATTTCCATAAACCGGCCAGTCGCCTGTCTATGTCTGAAGCCGCGCTACTGGCTGCAGTGCTACCCAACCCCATTCGCTTCAGGGCTGATGCTCCGTCTGGCTATGTGCATCAGCGCCAACAGTGGATTATGCGCCAGATGCGCCAGCTCGGGGGGGAGAGTTTCCTGCGGGAACATAAGTTGCATTGATTCGGGCGGGAAATAGCCAACAGACCGGCTGAAACGCCGGTCTGTTCAGGGGGATGATTAGTCTTCGTCGAATCCGGCATTAAACAGATCGATCACCGCGGCCAGCGCTTCTTCTTCTTGCGCACCACTGGCTTCTACTTCGATATGACCGCCTTTAGCTGAGTCAAGCATCAGTAGCGCAATCACGCTGCTCGCTTCCGCTTCAGTACCGCTTTCATTGCGCAGCAGCACTTCAGCATCAAAACTCTGTACCAGTTCGAACAGCTTCATCGCCGGACGTGCGTGCATACCCAGCTTATTTTTAATCTCAACAGTCTGTTTTACGGTCATGATTTGCGTTTTTCCAGCGTACGGTGACGAGACTGAACGTTTTTACCGCGCGAGCGGAAATAATCTGCCAGTTGCTCGGCAATATACACGGAACGATGTTTACCGCCGGTACAGCCGATCGCCACTGTCAGATAGCTACGGTTATTGGTTTCCAGCATCGGTAACCATAACTCGAGGTAGCTGCGCGTCTGATAAATAAAATTATGCACTTCAGTATGACGATCAAGGAAGGCGGCAACGGGGCGATCAAGACCGGTCATCGGACGCAGCTTCGGATCCCAGTGTGGATTCGGCAGAAAACGGACATCAAACACATAGTCGGCATCAATGGGAATACCGTGTTTGAAACCGAAAGATTCGAATACCATGGTCAGTTCACGTTCGCGTTTCCCCAGCAGGCGGGTACGTAGCATCTCTGCCAGCTCGTGCACTGACATTTCTGAGGTGTCGATAATCAAATCGGCACGGGAACGTAGCGGTTCCAGCAGATCGCTTTCTTCATCGATGGCACTTTCCAGCGACAGATTTTTACTGGAGAGCGGATGCAGGCGACGGGTATCGCTATAGCGACGGATTAAGGTATTACGGTCAGCATCCAGGAACAGAAGCTGCGGCGAAAAACAGTCTGGCAAATTGGTGAGCGCGGTTTCAAATACCTCCGGAGATTCCGGCATGTTACGTACATCGATACTCACAGCAGCAGATATATTGCGCTCAGCCAGCGAATGAGCCAGATCAGGTAGCAAGACTACAGGCAGGTTATCCACGCAGTAAAAACCCATGTCTTCCAGCGCGCGTAATGCCACTGATTTCCCTGAGCCTGAGCGACCGCTGACGATCATCAGCACCATTTCACTTTTCCCCCAATTTAACCCGCTTTCCCTTAGACCAGAAGCTGCACCAGCGCTGCGTTTCGCTGCGTTGCTGCAACTTCATTATGTCGGGGACTGTGGCAAGAATGACTAACTCTCTTCGTGATCTTCCGTGATGATCTCGTAAAGATCTTCATCGGATTGTGCGGCGCGCAGGCGACGCAGAACGGTTTTATCTGCCAGGCGCTTGGCAACCAGAGAGAGAGTATGAAGATGTGTTTTACACTGATCTGCTGGCACCAGCAGGGCAAACAACAGGTCCACGGGCTGATTATCAATTGCATCAAACGCGATGGGCTGGTCAAGGCGAATGAAGACACCGACTGCGCGTAGCGTATCTTCTTCCAGCTTGCCGTGCGGGATGGCAATGCCATTACCGATACCGGTGCTGCCCATTCTTTCACGCGTCAGAATCGCTTCAAAAATTGTCTGATGCGGGAGGTTAAGCTGTTTCGCCGCAAGCTCGCTGATAATTTCCAGCGCCCGTTTTTTGCTCTGGCAATGTACGCCATTACGGGTACACGAGATGCTCAAGACGGAGCCCAGTTCCAGTTTCAAATCATTGTTCATCATAGTTTCACTTAACTTTTCACTTCCGCAGGCAGGACACTCTTTACCAGCGTTCAGATCAAGAGATTAACATGCCGTATTGATTAACGGCTCGTATTCCCGGAAGAATACGAGCCGATACCGCTTTCAGCATATGCCAGTAGAAGCGGGTTGCTGAAACACCATCAATGCATTGTGAGATTTAGTGTTGTTTTAGCTTATCTTTGTGTTTATTCAACTGGCGAGTCAGCTTGTCGATCAGGCCGTCAATCGCCGCGTACATATCTTTATCTTCCGAGGTGGCATGCAGCTCACCGCCATTCACATGCAATGTTGCATCGGCAATTTGCGTCACTTTCTCCACTTTTAAAACAATATAGACCTGGTTAATCCGGTCAAAGTATTGCTCCAGTTTGGCAAACTTCGCTGTCACAAACTCGCGCAGTGGCTCGGTGATTTCAACGTGCTGTCCAGTGATATTGAGCTGCATAGTGTCTTCCTTCTCTGTTCGTTCAGACCAGCTGTTTGCGCTGATTTGATGGCGGGATGGATAAAGACTCTCGGTATTTTGCCACAGTGCGCCGTGCCACCATAATTCCCTGTTCGGAAAGCATGGAGGTGAGCTTGCTGTCGCTGAGTGGTTTGACGGGATTCTCCGCCGAGATTAATTTTTTCACCAGTGCACGGATCGCCGTTGAGGACGCTTCGCCCCCTCCTTCGGTATTGACGTGACTGGAGAAAAAATACTTAAGTTCAAAAATACCACGTGGACTGTGCAGGTATTTCTGGGTGGTAACACGGGAAATGGTCGATTCATGCATTTCGACGGCACTGGCAATATCAGCCAGCACCATTGGGCGCATATACTCTTCGCCCTGTTCGAAAAAGGCCTGCTGCTGATCCACGATACAGCGTGTCACTTTCAGCAGCGTATCATTTCGGCTTTCCAGGCTTTTAATCAGCCACTTGGCTTCCTGCAAATTACTGCGGATAAACTGCGAATCACTGTCGCTGCGTGAACTTGAGCCTAGTGAAGCGTAATGCTGATTAATCTTCAGACGCGGCACACTGTCTGCATTCAACTCGACCATCCAGCGATTACTGACTTTACGCACCAGCACATCTGGAATGACATACTCGGGTTCCTGAGTATTGATCGATTGGCCTGGGCGCGGGTCAAGCGTTTGAATGACCTGCATCGCTCCCTTCAGCACGTCTTCTTTAAGGCGTGTGACGCGCATCAGGCTGCGGAAATCATGGTTGGCGAGCAGGTCGAGATGCTCACTGACAATCAGCCGTGCTTCTTTCAGCAGCGGCACATCTGCCGCAAACTGGGAGAGCTGTACCAGTAAACAGTCGCGCAGATCGCGGGCGCAGACGCCTACTGGATCAAAACGCTGTACACGTTTCAGCACTGCTTCCACTTCGTCAAGGGTCAGCTCGTCGTTACCCATACTTTCAAGCACTTCCTCGAGCGACACGGTCAGATAGCCCGTATCGTCGACAGCATCGACAATGGAGGTCGCAATCGCGCGATCGGTATCGGTAAAAGGCGTTAGCTCCACCTGCCACATCAGATAGTCCTGTAGTGTCTGGGTCGTTTCACCCTGATAAACAGGTAACTCATCGTCATGGTAATCGGTACCCGTGCCTGACGGCGTACCAGCGGTGTAGATTTCATCCCAGGTCGCATCCAGTGGAAGCTCCTCGGGCATGTCTTTCTGTTCCAGCGCTTCCCGGGTATCCAGCGCTTCTGTTTCCTGATATTCGCGGGTATCAACTTCTTCGTGAATGTCGGTCTGTTCAAGCAACGGGTTACTTTCCAGCGCCAGCTGAATTTCCTGCTGTAGTTCAAGCGTAGAGAGTTGCAGCAGGCGAATGGCCTGCTGCAGTTGTGGCGTCATGGCAAGCTGTTGACTCAGCCTGAGTTGTAAACCTTGCTTCATATTCAGAGTATTAATTCCCCAGAAAACTTACCGAATGTGAACACCTTATCAGAGTCTGAACTCTTCACCCAAATAGACACGCTTAACTTGCTCATCGGCCAGGATCGCTTCCGGGGTGCCGTGGGCGATAAGATGCCCCTGGCTGACGATATAGGCTCTCTCACACACTGCCAGCGTTTCACGTACGTTATGGTCGGTGATCAGCACGCCGAGGCCGCTGTCACGCAGGTGTTCAATAATCTTTTTAATATCAATAACGGAAATCGGGTCAACACCGGCAAACGGTTCATCCAGCAGGATGAATTTTGGATTGGCGGCCAGCGCACGGGCAATTTCTACGCGGCGGCGTTCACCGCCTGATAGCGCCTGACCGAGGCTGTCACGTAAATGTTCGATGTGAAACTCTTCCAGCAGTTCATTAGCACGATCTTCACGCTGCTCACTGGTCAGATCATCACGAATTTGCAGCACCGCCATCAGATTATCGTAAACACTCAGACGGCGGAAAATAGAGGCTTCCTGTGGCAGATAGCCAATGCCCCGACGCGCACGCGCATGCAGCGGTAAAATGCTGATGTCTTCATCGTCGATCACGATACGACCTGCATCACGCGGCACGATGCCAACCACCATGTAAAACGTGGTGGTCTTGCCTGCGCCGTTCGGGCCAAGCAGGCCCACGATTTCGCCAGACTTCACTTGCAGGCTGACATCTTCAACCACGCGGCGGCCTTTGTAAGCCTTCGCGAGGTTTTCCGCAATTAAGGTTGCCATGTTCGTTAGTTACTCTTTTTCTGACCGTTTGACGGTGTGCCTTTGTCCTGCAACTGCGATGGCACCAGTACGGTAGTGACACGTTTGCCGCTGCTGCCGAAGGCCTGCATTTTTTGCTCTTTCACCAGATAGGTGATGCGATCGCCTTTGACGTTGCTGTCGAGCTGCTCCAGATAGGCGTTGCCGGTTAACTCCACCAGGTCTTTCGCCAGTTCGTAATGCATTTTCTGGGCGTGACCCTGCACGGGTTTGCCACTGTCCTGCATCTGGTAGAAGGTCGCAGGATTGCCGTAGGCATCAACAATGGTTTTATTGCTGTCGCCACCCGGACGGGTCACCACCACTTTATCGGCCGTGATTTTAATCGTACCCTGCGTCACGATGACTTTTCCGGTAAACGTGGCAACGTTGCCTTGCATATCCAGCGCCTGATTTTCCGAGTCGACATTCACCGGTTTATCCGAATCGCCCGTTAACGCTAAAGCAGGAACGCTCACGGCGAACAGCAGGGTTGCAGTCAGTAACTTAAGGCTTTTGTTCATTTTGAATTTCATAAGATGTTTTGACCTTTTCAATCAACTCGGCAGTTTTCTTCCGTAAATTCCCACGCATCTTCATACCTGTAGAGTTAAAGCTGCTGCCATAAAGTGTTACCTGATCGTCCGAGGTCACATCCTGAGTCGTCAGGTTAATTTGCGCATTATCTGTTTTGATGCGCTCAAGCTGTGCGTCTTTCGTCAGGCTGTTAACTTCCACATGCCCGTATAGGTACAGCATGCGATCGTTAGTGAGCTTGGCTTTGTCTCCACGCACTGACCACGTTGGAACCTTGTTCTCATCGTAGGTGGTCATCACCGGGTTATCGAACCAGGTTACAGCATCCGCCGAAAAATAGGTCACCTTGTCAGAAACCAGCTTGTAGCTCAGTGCTCCGGTTGGGTTATAAACTACCGTATGTGAGTTATCACTCATATAGGTGGGTTCATTATTGTCCTGCGTTGCTGCACCGTCGTTATCATCGGTGGCAGTCAGATTCCAGCCAATCAGCACAATGGCGATCAGTGCCAGTATCAGCGTCATCCAGCGTCTTGTTTTACTCATACCGACTGCCCTTTGGCCTCATCAAACTTGCCCTGTGCAATCAGGATTAGATCGCAAATTTCCCGAACTGCACCACGACCACCCGCAATACGGGTCACGTAGTGAGCGCGGGGAAGCAAAATGGGATGAGCATCAGCAACGGTCACACTCAGGCCCACTTCAGCCATGACCGGCCAGTCAATCAGATCATCACCAATATAGGCAACCTGCTCCGCACTGAGTGACAGTGTATCCAGAAGTTCACGGAAGGCCAAAAGCTTATCCGTTTGTCCCTGGTAAAGATGCGTAATCCCCAGTGTGGCACAGCGATCTTCCAGCAGTTTGGCTTTACGGCCGGTAATAATAGCCACTTCAATCCCGGAGGTGAGCAGGCAGCGAATACCATAACCATCACGCACATTGAAGGCTTTGAGTTCTTCACCATTATTACCCTGGTAGATCACGCCGTCTGACATGACACCATCGACATCGCAGATCAACAGTTTTATGTTCTGCGCTTGTGCCATCACCTGTTGGCTGACCGGGCCGTAACAGGTCTCAACGGTGGCTGCTGAATGACTCATTTCTGTTCACTTCCTTTGTTAAACCACACCAGCACGAAGCATGTCATGCATATGCACCACGCCCAGCAGTGTGTCGCCGTCGGCGACCATCACGGAGGTAATATTCTTATTTTGCATCAGATTCAGCGCATCCACTGCCAGGGTATTAGGCCGAACGCGGATCCCGCCCGGGGTCATCACGCTTTCGATGCCGGCATGCTGGATATCAACGCCCATATCGAAGACACGGCGCAAATCGCCATCGGTAAAGATGCCTTCGATTTTCATCAAATCGTTGCAGATTACCGTCATTCCCATATTTTTACGCGTTATTTCCAGCAGCGCATCGCGGAGTGAAGCATCACGGCTCACGTGCGGCATGTCGCTGCCCGAGTGCATGATATCATCAACACGCAGTAGCAGCTTACGCCCCAGCGCACCACCGGGATGGGAGAGCGCAAAATCTTCCGGTGTGAAGCCACGTGCTTTCAACAGGGCAACGGCCAGGGCATCTCCCATGACCAGTGTTGCCGTCGTGCTGGTCGTTGGTGCCAGGCCCAGTGGACAAGCTTCCTGTGGCACTTTAACACACAGATGCACATCCGCTGCGCGGCCCATTGCACTTTCCGGGCGGCTGGTGAGGCAGATTAATGTGACGCGTAAGCGTTTTAGCACCGGAATCAGTGCCAGAACTTCGGAAGATTCACCGGAGTTAGAGATGGCTAATACTACGTCATTGGGGCTGACCATGCCCAGATCGCCGTGACTGGCCTCAGCGGGGTGGACAAAAAACGATGGCGTACCGGTACTGGCAAAGGTAGCGGCTATTTTCTTACCGATATGCCCCGATTTCCCCATTCCCATCACCACAACTTTACCGCCACAGCGATAGATCAGGTTGCAGGCATGGGTAAAATCGTCGTTGATGTACTGATCGAGCTGCTCTAACCCTTCACGTTCAATCCGCAATACTTCTTTCCCGGCCTGTTGAAAGTCAAAGTCGGGATCGGCAGTGATATGCGCCATAGTAGTCCAGTCCTTTTACCAGAAAGTCACAGAGGGGAAGCCATAGAGCATTCCCACCCAGACGATAAATCCGCACAGCAACAATGCACCAGCCAGCCGACCAATGCGACGACTGCGTTGCAAACAGATTAATGTAAACAGCGCACTGACACCCAGCATCACCCAATAATCACGGGCGAAGATAGCGGTGTCGAGCGTGCCGGGATGAATCAGTGCCGGGATGCCCAGCACAATCGCGATATTATAGATGTTTGAACCAATCAGGTTTCCGACGGCGATATCATCTTCGCCTTTTAGTGCTCCGGCAATAACCGTAGCCAGTTCCGGCAGGCTGGTGCCTACTGAAATGATGGTCAGGCCAATCACCAGTTCACTCACGCCAAAATAATCAGCAATGACCGTCGCATTATCGATCACCATACGCGTAGACATGGGTAGCAGGATCAGCGCAACGGCCAGCCACAGGAAAGCAACGGTATTGCCCGCCTCATCGCGTGGCAGTTCGGCCAGCTGTTCCCGGGTCAGAGAGTCATTACC
Organism: Erwinia rhapontici; assembly: GCF_020683125.1. Taxonomy (NCBI): domain Bacteria; kingdom Pseudomonadati; phylum Pseudomonadota; class Gammaproteobacteria; order Enterobacterales; family Erwiniaceae; genus Erwinia; species Erwinia rhapontici. The sequence goes on from NZ_CP085627.1 coordinate 564,443, forward strand.
GTCGCGTTCAGCACGACGTGCGATTTTAATGATGAACAACAGATAGATGGCTGCGATAGCGATCAGCGCCAGACCATCATTCCGGCTCAGTTCGTTATCGAACAACGTCACACCGCACAGCAGGGTGACCAGCAGCATCAGTGGGAGCTCACGCCGGATCAGGTTTGAATGAACGGTGAGCGGGTGTAGCAGCGCTGCGCCTCCCAATATCAGCAAAATATTGGTAATATTCGAGCCCATCGCTGTTCCTACGGCAATATCCATCTGCCCATGTGTAGCAGCAGAGAACGAGACAATCAGCTCGGGCAGTGAGGTGCCGATGCCCACCACGGTCATTCCGATAATTAACGGGGGAATACCAAAGGATCTGCACAAGATAGCGGCGCTAAACACCAGACGATCGGCTCCATAAACCAGTAAGACTAAACCGATAATCAGTAGTGCTGTAGCGACGAGCATGAAGTGTCCTTGTGGTCAGGTCTTATCGTCGAGGGCAGGTGGCGACAACGAAGTAAGGCATGGAAAATTTAATGGCAGTGATTTTGACGGTCTCAAAGCAAAAAGTAAAACTTATGCCAACTTTAGCTACGTCACAGAGGTAAGATTCTGTAAAAATGCCCGGCCCGGAGGGTAATACGTTACTATCGGGGGTAAATTAATCGCCTAAAAATAAAGATAGAGGTAACTATGAGCCAGGCGGAGACGAATCTGGTGGATGTCCGGGGTGTGAGTTTCTCCCGTGGCAACCGTCCGATTTTCGATAACATCTCGCTTACGGTGCCCAAAGGGAAAGTCACCGCCATTATGGGGCCATCCGGGATCGGTAAAACTACGTTGTTACGACTGATAGGTGGGCAGATCCCGCCTGACAGCGGTGAAATCTGGTTCAATGGTGAGAACATTCCCGCGCTGTCGCGTTCGCGTCTTTACGAAGCGCGTAAGAAGATGAGTATGCTGTTTCAGTCAGGTGCGCTGTTTACCGATCTCAGCGTCTTTGACAACGTTGCATGGCCGCTGCGTGAACATTCCCGTCTCCCAGAGCCCTTGCTGAACAGTACGGTGATGATGAAACTGGAAGCCGTGGGATTACGCGGTGCCGCCAATCTGAAACCCTCTGAACTGTCTGGCGGAATGGCGCGGCGTGCCGCTCTGGCCCGTGCGATTGCACTTGAACCCGATTTGATTATGTTCGACGAACCGTTTGTCGGGCAGGATCCGATTACCATGGGCGTGCTGGTGAAGTTAATCGATGAGCTTAATCACGCTTTGGGTGTTACCTGTATCGTGGTTTCTCACGATGTCCCGGAAGTGCTGAGCATTGCCGATTATGCGTATATTATCGCCGATCAAAAAGTGATTGCACAGGGGACAGCCCCACAGTTACGTGAAAATGATGATGCCCGCGTGCGTCAGTTTATTGATGGTATTGCTGACGGGCCCGTGCCGTTCCGTTTCCCGGCAGGGGATTATCTGCAAGATTTAGTCGGCTCAGGGAGGGTGACAGACTGATGTTTCTAAGAGCACTGGCGTCACTCGGGCGAACGGGCATTAATACCTGCGCCTCTTTTGGCCGTGCAGGGTTGATGTTATTCCATGCATTGTTTGGCATTCCTCGCTTTCGTAAACATGCGCCACTGTTGATAAAACAGTTGTATAGCGTTGGCGTGATGTCGTTATTAATTATCGTGGTTTCCGGGCTGTTTATCGGCATGGTATTGGGCCTGCAGGGTTATCTGGTGCTGAAGACATACAGTGCCGAAACGGGCCTGGGCATGATGGTCGCACTGTCGCTGCTACGCGAACTGGGCCCGGTTGTCACCGCGTTACTGTTCGCCGGGCGTGCCGGTTCAGCTCTGACGGCAGAAATTGGCCTGATGAAAGCCACTGAGCAGCTTTCCAGTATGGAAATGATGGCGGTTGATCCCCTACGACGCATTATCTCTCCGCGTTTCTGGGCGGGTGTGATCAGTATGCCGTTGCTGACCCTGATTTTCGTCGCGGTGGGTATTCTTGGCGGCGGGCTGGTGGGTGTCAGCTGGAAAGGTATCGATCCTGGATTCTTCTGGTCAGCCATGCAGAATGCGGTCGACCTGCGCACGGATCTTATCAACTGCGTAATCAAGAGCGCCGTTTTTGCGGTGACGGTCACCTGGATTGCGCTGTTTAACGGCTATGACGCCATCCCGACTTCTGAAGGGATCAGTCGGGCAACGACGCGTACCGTAGTACATGCTTCACTGGCAGTGCTCGGTCTGGATTTTGTGCTTACAGCACTGATGTTTGGGAACTGATTCAATGCAAACGAAAAAAAGCGAGATTTGGGTAGGTGCCTTTTTACTGCTGGCGCTGTGCGCGATTATTTTTCTCTGTCTGCGCGTTGCCGACCTGAAGTCACTGGGCAATGAACCGACCTGGAAGCTGTATGCTACTTTTGACAATATTGGCGGTCTGAAAGCAGGGTCGCCGGTGAAAGTCGGTGGCGTCGTCATTGGCCGGGTTGAAGACATTACCCTTGACCCGAAAAATTACTCACCGAAGGTCACGATGGATATTGAAGATAAATATAACAATATCCCTGACACCAGTTCTCTGGCTGTGCGCACCTCCGGTCTGCTGGGTGAGCAATATCTGGCCCTGAATATTGGGTTTGATGACCCGGAAATGGGAACTGCTACGCTTAAAGACGGCAGCACGTTGCAGGACACCAAATCTGCAATGGTGCTGGAAGATCTGATTGGACAGTTCCTGTACAAAAGCGGCAACGGTGACGATAAAAACCAAAATTCATCTGCGTCGGGTGACGAGCCGGCCTCAGTGCCCGCCCCGGCGACGACAACTCCAGAAGAGGGCAAATAATGTTTAAACGTTTACTGATGGTGGCGATGCTGGTGATCGCACCAGTGGCAGCCAATGCCGCAGCGGATCAGACCGATCCTTATAAATTAATGAACGAAGCAGCCGCGAAAACGTTTACCCGGTTGAAGAGTGAACAACCGAAAATTAAGCAGGATCCTAACTACCTGCGTCAGATCGTGCGTGAAGAACTGTTGCCGTATGTGCAGATCAAATACGCCGGGGCGCTGGTACTCGGTCGTTACTACAAAGAGGCTACGCCAGCACAGCGTGATGCCTATTTCAAAGCCTTTGGTGATTATCTTGCGCAGGCCTATGGCCAGGCGCTGGCGATGTACAACGGGCAAACATACCAGATTGCTCCGCCTCAGCCGTTGGGGGATGCCAATATTATTGCTATCCGTGTCACCATCATTGACCCGAATGGCCGCCCGCCGGTACGACTGGACTTCCAGTGGCGTAAAAACAGCGTCACGAATCACTGGCAGGCTTATGACATGATTGCGGAAGGTGTCAGCATGATCACGACCAAGCAGAACGAATGGAGTGACACCCTACGTACGAAAGGTATCGACGGCCTGACGGCGCTGTTGAAGTCCTACTCGCAGCAGCCGATTTCATTGAATAAGCAGTCGTAATGAGCGAACAACTGCGTTGGGAGGTAGAGACGGACCATCTGCGTCTCTTCGGGGAGTTGGAACGTGAAACGCTGTTGCCGCTTTGGCAGCAGCGGGAAGCGGTGATGCAGTGGGTCGAAACGATCGATGTTTCCGGGCTGGATCGCGTCGATTCCGGTGGGCTGGCATTGCTGGTCCATCTCCGACAGATCGCGATACAGCGTGGAAGAGTACCGCAGTTTATCGGCATCACCGATAAACTCAGTTCGCTGATCACGCTCTATAACCTGCAGAAAATTATTGTCGGCAGCGACTAAGCCGCCAGAATCGATGCGCCGCGTAACGACAGCGGAACACCTTGAGTTTGCTCATTTTTACTTCAGGAACTGGTGCGCCGGTTCCTCTTTCATCCTGCCTCCGTATTGTTATCCATTCTCATTTAGTCTTTTACTGCTGCTCCTGGCATTTTTTGCTTGTTTAAGAGTGGGGCGGATTCCACTAAGATGTGTGCCTGTTTATTATCAAGTGAATTTGAAAGCATCATGGAAAATAATGAAATTCAGTCCGTGCTGATGGGCGCGTTACCGCTGCAGGAAGTCCACGTTACTGGTGATGGCAGCCATTTCCAGGTGATTGCCGTTGGTGAACTGTTTGGCGAGCTGAGCCGTGTGAAGAAGCAACAGACGGTCTATGCACCCCTGATGGCTTACATCGCGGATAACCGTATTCATGCGGTTTCCATCAAGACTTATACCCCTGAAGAGTGGGCGCGTGACCGTAAACTAAACGGTTTTTAAGCTGTGCAGCGTTCGCCACGTTTGGCGTGGTGAGAGTCTGAACAGCAGATTTTTTGACTGACAACAGAGAGCAGTTGCAATGGATAAATTTCGTGTACAGGGTCCGACCCGCCTGAGTGGTGAAGTCACAATTTCCGGGGCTAAAAATGCCGCATTACCGATCCTGTTCGCAGCTTTGCTGGCTGAAGAGCCGGTAGAGATTCAGAATGTCCCGAAACTGAAGGACATCGATACCACCATGAAACTGCTCAGTCAGTTGGGTGTAAAGGCTGAACGTAATGGTTCCGTGCATCTTGATGCCAGTGACGTCAATATTTTCTGTGCGCCTTACGACCTGGTGAAGACCATGCGTGCTTCTATCTGGGCGTTGGGGCCGCTGGTAGCGCGTTTTGGCCAGGGTCAGGTATCCCTGCCTGGCGGTTGCGCCATCGGTGCCCGTCCTGTTGACCTGCATATCACGGGTCTGGAGCAACTTGGCGCAGAGATTAAGCTGGAAGAAGGTTATGTGAAGGCCTCGGTTAATGGTCGCCTGAAGGGCGCACACATTGTGATGGATAAGGTCAGCGTAGGCGCTACCGTCACCATCATGAGTGCTGCAACGCTGGCAACCGGAACAACGGTTATTGAAAATGCTGCGCGTGAGCCAGAAATTGTGGATACCGCAAACTTCCTGAATACGCTGGGTGCGAAAATCACTGGCGCTGGCAGCGACCGTATTACTATCGAAGGCGTAGAACGTCTGGGTGGTGGGGTCTATCGCGTGTTGCCTGACCGTATCGAGACCGGAACATTCCTGGTGGCGGCGGCGATCTCTGGCGGTAAAGTGGTCTGTCGTGCGGCTCAGCCCGATACTCTGGATGCTGTGCTGGCTAAACTGCGTGAAGCCGGTGCGGATATTGAAGTGGGCAGCGACTGGATCAGCCTGGATATGCACGGTAAGCGGCCAAAAGCGGTAAACCTGCGCACGGCACCACACCCAGGTTTCCCGACTGATATGCAGGCCCAGTTCAGCCTGTTGAATCTGGTGGCAGAAGGTACGGGCGTGATCACCGAGACCATTTTTGAGAACCGATTCATGCATGTGCCGGAGCTGGTCCGTATGGGCGCACACGGTGAAATTGAGAGCAATACGCTGATTTGCCATGGCGTGGAGAAGCTGTCGGGTGCTCAGGTGATGGCGACCGATCTGCGTGCTTCAGCCAGTCTGGTTCTGGCAGGCTGTATTGCGGAAGGTACGACTCTGGTGGATCGTATCTACCACATCGACCGCGGTTATGAGCACATTGAAGATAAGCTGATGGCGCTTGGCGCAAATATTCAGCGCATCAGCGGCGAAGAGTGATTTTCCCGCAATAAAAAAGGGTCGGTATTCAATACCGGCCCTTTTTTTTAACTGCGGATCAGTTTCTTACGGTCGATAAGTTGATGTGTTTTAGGATCGTAGTAGCGGCTGGGCCAGATTTCTGCCGGATGCACATTCAGGGCATCGGCGATCAGCCACTCTCCTTTAGGCCAGGGTCGACTCAACGTATTGGCTAACGTCGATGAACTTAAGCCTGCCAGTCTGGATTGGGCGGCGAGGGTGGTTCCTTTTTTGCGCAGTCCGGCAATGATGTCTGCTGGGTGCCAGTCTTGCTGAGAGTGTTTCATGTGCTTATCCTCCATGGGCACTTTTGGAAAACAGGGCGCGGCTTGTTGTCATCAATTGCACTCTGCTGTAGGTATTATTCCGATAAAGCAACTTGTTATATTTCACAATAACAGGCTGTTTATAGCAAATAACTTCCATTAAATTCCAATAAATTTCAGGCATAACTGTTTTTTTGCGTAACGTTACGCAAAATTAGAAGTGACGTGCCGGGGGCATGGGGGAGTGCGCGTGAAAAAAGTGTATCTGAAGGGCGGACAAAAAAACAGAAAGCACGAAGTGGTGTGCTTTCTGTTTAATTTATGGCATTAGAATTCGCGCTGAACTGACATGTGCGCAAGGGCTTCCAGCGCACTCCGCCATGGCGACTCAGGCAGGGCTTTCAGAGCCGTAATGGCTTTATCGGCTTCTTGTTCCGCAGCATTGCGCGTCCATTCCAGTGAGCCACACTGGTGCATTGCTTCCAGAACAGGTTCCAGTAAATGGCGTCCGTTACCTTCTTCAATCGCAGTACGAATCATGCTGGCTTGCTGCGGTGTTCCGTTACGCATGGCATGCAATAACGGCAGTGTCGGTTTACCTTCACTCAGGTCATCACCCACGTTTTTACCCAGCGTTTTGCCATCGGCACTGTAATCCAGCAGATCATCAATGAGCTGGAATGCGGTGCCGATGTAGCGGCCGTAATCCTGCAAAGCCTGCTCTTGTACCGCGTTGGCACCTGCCAGAATGGCCGAGGACTGTGCTGCTGCTTCGAACAGGCGTGCGGTTTTGCTGTAAATGACGCGCATGTAGCTTTCTTCGGTGATGTCCGGGTCATTACAGTTCATCAACTGTAAGACTTCGCCTTCCGCAATCACATTGACCGCTTCAGACATCAGGGCCAGAACCCTCAGCGAGCCGAGGCTGGTCATCATCTGGAACGAGCGAGTGTAGATAAAATCACCGACTAGCACGCTGGCAGCATTGCCAAACGCGGCGTTCGCGGTGGCTTTACCTCTGCGCATATCTGATTCATCCACGACGTCATCGTGTAGCAGCGTGGCGGTATGAATGAATTCGATCAACGCCGCGACGGTAATGTGTTGTTTACCTTCGTAATTATTGATGGCGCGTGCTGCAAGCACAGCGATCATCGGACGGATACGCTTACCTCCGCCACTGATAATGTAATAGCCCAGCTGATTGATGAGGGATACATCCGAGTTCAGCTGGTCGAGTATTGTCGCATTGACGTCCGCCATATCTTGCGCGGTGAGTTCATTTATCTGTTCTAAGTTCATCAGTCTGTTCAGCTATCGCTCAGTTCGCTGCTATGATAAGCGCCTTTACCGTGCCAGTGGCATGAAATGTATGACAGATTGTACTTGAAAAACGCGGCGGTGAAACGTCCCCATTCACGTTGCGTTTTTTTTCTGCAATAGAGCGAAACAGGCTATTGTCTTTACCTGCGAAGTTGCGTAGAATTCGCGCCCTATTGTGAATATTTATAGCGCAGCCTGAAATCAAAGAAGGCAAGCGCGAAAGCGGAGTTTATATGTACGCGGTTTTCCAAAGTGGTGGTAAACAACACCGAGTAAGCGAAGGTCAAACCATTCGCCTGGAAAAGCTGGACATCGCAACCGGCGAAGTCGTTGAATTCGACCAGGTTCTGATGATTGCTAACGGCGAAGACGTTAAAATCGGCGCACCTTTAGTTTCAGGTGGCGTGATCAAGGCTGAAATCGTAGCTCACGGTCGTGGCGACAAGATCAAGATTGTTAAGTTCCGTCGTCGTAAGCATTACCGTAAGCAGCAGGGTCACCGTCAGTGGTTCACTGATGTGAAGATCACTGGCATCAGCGCATAACAGGAGACCTGACAAATGGCACATAAGAAAGCTGGTGGTTCGACCCGTAACGGTCGTGACTCCAATGCAAAACGTCTGGGCGTAAAACGTTTCGGCGGCGAATCTGTACTGGCTGGTAGCATCATCGTTCGTCAGCGCGGCACCAAATTCCACGCGGGCACCAACGTAGGCTGCGGTCGTGACCACACCCTGTTTGCTACTGCAAACGGCAAGGTCCAATTCGAAGTTAAAGGCCCGAACAACCGTAAATACATCAGCATTGTTGCTGAGTAATTAGGTTTTCGTGCCGCGGAACGGCTGTTAAGCCGTTCACTGCTGCGAAAATAAAAGCCCCGCACTAGACTGCGGGGCTTTTTACATTCTGCCAGGGAACACTGATGTCAGTCATCAAACAACAGGCTGGAATGGGTATTGCGCTTGCGCTGGTTACCGCTATGAGCTGGGGCTCGTTACCCATTGCGATGAAAGTGGTGCTGCAGGTGATGGATCCGTTCACTGTGGTGTTCTATCGTTTTTTTCTCGCAGCGTTAGGCCTGGGCACGATTCTGGCCTTGAAACGTCAGCTGCCGCCGCGTGATTTCTTCCGGCACCCGCGTTGGCTGGTGTGGGTGATGATCGCTACCGCCGGACTGGTGGGCAATTTCATCTTGTTTGGCTCTTCGTTGCAGTATCTCAGCCCGACGGCGTCCCAGGTGATTGCCCAGTTGGCTCCTCCTGGTATGATGCTTGCCAGCGTCTTTATCCTGAAAGAAAAGATGCGCGGCAGCCAGATTATCGGTGTCTGTATGCTGCTGTGCGGGTTGGTGATGTTTTTTAATACCAGCCTGGTGGAAATCTTTACCCGTCTGACCAATTACACCTGGGGTGTGATTCTGGGCGTCAGTGCAGCACTGGTGTGGGTGGTCTATGGCGTGACGCAAAAAATTTTGTTGCGTCGACTCGGCTCGCAGCAGATCCTGTTTTTGCTGTACACTTTATGTGCAGTGACGTTATTGCCTTTTGCGCACACCGATCTGGTGTGGCAACTGGACAGATGGCAGCTTGGGTGCCTGATTTTTTGTGTGCTGAATACCCTTGTGGGTTACGGCGCACTGGCGGAAGCCTACGCACGCTGGCAGGCGGCTCAGGTCAGCGCAATTGTGACGCTAACGCCACTTTTTACCCTGCTGTTTTCAGAATTTTTATCGCTTGGCTGGCCCGACTTTTTTGCCATTCCGCAACTCAATACCTTAGGGTTTGTCGGAGCAATCGTTGTGGTGTCAGGCGCCATGTTTTCCGCAATTGGTCATCGCTTATGGCCACGGCGGAGCAATCCCGTTCCGGTGCCACCTGCATCGGGCCACGGGCGTATGAGTGACGGAGAAGTAAAATGAAGTTTGTTGATGAAGCGACGATCCTGGTAGTGGCTGGCGATGGCGGTAATGGCTGCGTGAGCTTCCGTCGTGAGAAATATATCCCTCGTGGCGGTCCGGACGGTGGTGATGGTGGCGATGGCGGCGATGTGTATATGCAGGCCGACGAAAACCTGAATACCCTGATCGACTACCGCTTTGAAAAGTCCTTCCGTGCAGAACGTGGGCAGAACGGCCAGAGCCGTGACTGTACCGGTAAACGCGGTGTGGACATCGTTGTTAAAGTACCGGTTGGAACGCGCATTATTGACCAGGGAACCGGTGAAACCCTCGGTGATATGACGCATCATCAGCAGAAGATGATGGTCGCTAAAGGCGGTTGGCACGGTCTGGGCAACACCCGTTTCAAGTCATCCGTGAACCGTACCCCACGCCAGAAAACCATGGGTACGCCGGGTGAAAAGCGTGATTTACAGCTGGAGCTGATGCTGCTGGCTGACGTGGGTATGCTCGGCCTGCCTAACGCAGGTAAATCGACCTTTATTCGCGCTGTTTCTGCTGCGAAACCTAAAGTGGCGGATTATCCGTTTACCACTCTGGTGCCAAGCCTCGGTGTTGTTCGTATGGACAGCGAGCAGAGCTTTGTTATTGCCGATATCCCGGGTCTGATCGAAGGGGCTTCGGATGGTGCAGGTCTGGGTATTCGCTTCCTTAAACACCTTGAGCGTTGCCGTGTACTGTTACACACCATCGATCTGGCACCGATTGACGAAAGCGATCCGATTGAAAACGCTCGCATCATCCTGGCTGAGCTGGAGAAATACAGCGATAAGCTGTTCCAGAAGCCACGCTGGCTGGTGTTCAACAAAGTGGACCTGCTGGATGAAGAAGAAGCCGCATCGCGTGCTAAAGCCATTGCAGACGCTCTGGGATGGACAGAGAAATACTATCTGATCTCTGCGGCAAACCGCTCAGGCGTTAACGCACTGTGCTGGGACCTGATGTCCTTCATCATCGCTAACCCGAAAGAAGCTGAACTGGAAGCTAAACAGCCAGAGAAAGTGGAATTCATGTGGGATGACTATCATCGTCAGCAGCTGGAAGAAACCCAGCCAGAAGTTGAAGAAGAAGACGATGACTGGGATGACGATTGGGACGAAGACGACGAAGAAGGTGTCGAAACCGTCTATCAGCGTTAATCTTCGCTAAAAAAATAGGGTGCCACTGGCGCCCTATTTTTTTGTGCTTAATCGCGGCGGTTCTGATGTGGTACCGCGCCTCTGCGCTTTAGCCGATAATGGCGGTTGTCAGTCGTGCAATACAGCACAGCTGATCCTGTGCATTCACAATCTCAATCTGCCAGACCTGGTTCATACTGCCGCTGTGAAGCGCCCTGCAGATGCCGCGTACGGTTCCGCTATAGACCGCACGCAGATGGCTGGCGCTGACTTCAATACCTACCACATTCTGACCTGGCTGCGAACAGAGCCAACCTGCCATTGACCCCAGCGATTCCGCCAACGCCACTGATGCGCCACCGTGCAGCAGCCCAAACGGCTGCTGTGTGCGAGCATCCATGGGCATAGTGGCTTCCAGCCAGTCAGGCTCCAGTCGGGTAAAGACCATACCCAGCCCGGCAATTAGCGTACCTTCTGCCATCTGATTTAGCTCAGTCAGGCTACTTTGTCGTTTCCACATATCAGGCACCCAGAGTGGCTCCGCCATCGACAACAATATCCTGCATCACGATATGGCTGGCGCTGTCGGAGGCGAGGAACAATACCGTGTTGGCGATTTCCTGAGGTTGGGCAATTTTCTGCAACGGAATACCCAGTTTGTACTGATCGGGGTAGCCGGCGATCATCTGCTGTTCGTCTTCCGGTTTATGCCACAGGCTCCGTTGCATCGCGGTGTCTGTGGAACCGGGTGAAACGATATTGCAGCGGACACCAAAGGGAGCCATTTCCAGCCCGACAGTGAGGCACAGGCTACGCAGGGCTGCTTTAGAAGCACCATAAGCTGACATACCGATACGCGGCGCGTGTGCCGCATTGGAGGCAACAGTGACAATCGCGCCGGCACGTTGCTGACGGAACAGTGGCAGTGTTTGCTGGAACAGATTGAATGCCCCCCCGGCGTTGACGGCCATGCAGGCCTGCCAGTCCTCCACCGCGAGTTCTTCGGTGCTGCCAGTACGTAAAATACCGGCAGCATTCACCAGCACATCAAGGCGGGGTGTATCTGACAGCAGGCGCTGACAGACACGTTTCACCTGATCGGCATCGGAAATATCGACAATGGCGCGCTGGAAGGGGTAATCGTTTTGCGAAAACTGTTTATCAAACCCCACCACAGAGGCACCCGCAGCAACAAATGCCAGTGCAGTATGATAACCAATCCCCTGGCCCGCCCCGGTGATCCACACCTGTTTATTGCTGAAGTCAAAACGGCATGACATTACGCAGGCTCCCTCGACAGCAGTGCCCACCAGCCATCAATACTGGGATTTTTTGCCAGGGCGATGAAGTCGATATCGCTATGCACCTGGCGCCAGCGGGCTGCCAGCGCCATCATGCGCACCGAATCCAGTCCGTAATCCACCAGATTTTCGCTATCAAGGAGATCATCGCTGTCTTCATCCAGCAGGGGCAGGACCACGGCACGTAGCTGCTCTTTGCTTTGTGGCAGTGGCAGCAGGGTTTCCGTCATCACAACGCGGCCGCTGCGACCGGCTGTATAGGTCAGCGACATCATATGTTCTTCGCGGCTGAAGTCAGCCAGGGCGTCAGCCACCATAAATGGCTTGATGTTACGCATAAAGGCGTCGGTCGCGGTGGTCAGACAGCCAATGTGGGCATATACGCCACAGATAATCAGCTGGTCGCGTCCGGTTTCATTCAGGATCGATTCCAGCGGTGAGCGATGAAATGCGCTGTAACGCCATTTCACCAGCACCTGGTCATGTTCATCCGGTGCCAGTGCAGCCACGACTTTCTGCTGATCAGGGTGTTTGTTGAGGCCAGGTCCCCACATGTCGTTTAGCAGAGCACGATCTTCAGCACTTTGCTCATTGGGCTGTGCGGTGTAGAACACCGGGATCCCCTGGGATTTGCAGTACTCGCGTAACCGGGCAATATTGGCGACGACTTGTTCAATCAGCGGGCTGTCTTCACCCCAAAAATTGAGGAAATACTCCTGCATATCGTGGATCAGTAACGCGGCACGCGCCGGTTCAAAGGCCCAGGTCACTTTATTGGCTGGCAGTTCGGCTGCGGTTGGCAGCGCGTAAGAATTTAACGTTGGAATAGCCATTACTCTCTCCTGAAAATTATCCGTTCTGCTGAGTGGCCAACTGCTGGCGCAGGCGTTTTTTGTCCACTTTTCCCACCGGGGTGAGCGGTAGCTCATCGACACATTCAATGCGATCCGGCAGTTTGAATTCGGCCACGCCCAGTTCACGCAGATGACGACGTAAGACCACCGGTTTTAGCGCACGACGCGCGACAATAAACGCACAGCTTTTCTCACCCATCAGGTTGTCTTCCATGGACACCAGCGCAGCATGGATCACGTCTTCATGGCGCAGTAGCAGATTTTCGATCTCTTCCGCTGCGATCTTTTCGCCACCCCGGTTGATCTGATCCTTCTCGCGCCCCTGAACGGTGATGTAGCCGTCTGCAGCGATGGCGATCAGATCGCCGGAGCAGTAGAAACCCTGATCATCGAAGCTGGCAGCATTGTGCTCCGGGCTGTTGTAGTAACCACGGAAGGTATAAGGGCCGCGCGTCATCAGGCGGCCGGTTTCTCCCGCGGGCAGTGGCTGACCCTGCTCATCCGCGACCCAAACCTCGTCGTCGTCAGAGATCGGACGGCCCTGCGTAGTGAGAATATGCTGCTGGTCATCGTCCAGGCGGGTGTAGTTCACCAGACCTTCGGCCATGCCAAAGACCTGCTGGAGCTGGCAGCCAATTTCTTTCTGGATACGTGAAGCCAGTGATTCACTGAGCTTGGCACCACCAACTTGTAACAGTGCCAGTGATGTCAGTGCACGGTTGCTGCCCCATTCCTGAATTGCCTGTAACCACAGACTGACGGCGGGTGGCACCAGTGCCGCCACGTTAACCTGATGTTGTTCAATCAGCGGGAAGCAGAGGTTGGCACTGGGATCGTTCGCCATTACCACACAGCCACCCGCGTAAAACACGCCGAGGGAGCCTGGTGAGCTCATCGCATAGTTATGGGCGGCGGGCAGGGCATTCAGATAACGAGTCTGTGCGTTGAACTCACAGATCTCAACGCTGCCACGAATACTGTAGTAATAATCATTGTGGGTACGTGGGATCAGTTTCGGGGTTCCGGTACTGCCGCCGGAGAGCTGAAAGAAGGCCACTTCATCGGCAGCAGAGGGGCTGGCTATAAAATCGCCGGCATCTGCATCAATCAGGCCTGACAGTGAAAGCGCAACGTTGTTTTCATTGTGCAACGCCACGACCTTCAGCGCCGGGAAATCCTGCCGGAGCTGATTGAGATAATCATCGTTGCTAAACAGGCTGTGCTGGCGGTCGGCAATCAACAGCGCGGGCTGAATTTGCAGCGCGTAGGCGCTCAGTTCGTTGCGTTGATGACTGAATAGTGCGTTAACAGGGGCGACGCCAATTTTCAGCAAGGCAAAAAAGGTGACGTAGAATTCTGCAACGTTACCCAGTTGTACCAGTGCCGTGTCACCTGACTTCAGACCACGGCGTTGCAGCGAGGCTGCCAGGCGATCGGACTGCTGTGCCAGATCGTGGTAGCGATAACGGCGCGTGCCGTCAATCACGGCTACGGCGCTGCTGCCAGCGTGACGTTGCAGAATGTCCGTTAACGGCAGATCCAGCCAGTAACCTTTTGCGCGATACTGTGTGGCCAGATCGTCCGGCCAGCGAGAATAAGGGATGGTCATGACAGCACTCTTTAGTTCAGGCCAAAAGCCCGTAGCATGGTGTTGAGTTTGACGCCGGTTTCCCGCCATTCGGATTCCGGGCTGGAGGCCGGAACGATACCGGCACCGGCAAACAGACGAACGCGGTTACCGTTCACTTTGCCGCAGCGGATGGTGACGACCCATTCACCGTTGCCGTGCTCATCGCACCAGCCGACGATGCCGCCAAAGAGGCCCCGATTGAACGGTTCCAGTTCAGCAATCAGTTTCTGGGCAGTGGTATGCGGGAAGCCGCTCAGCGCCGGCGTTGGATGCAGCAGGCAGGCCAGTGACAGTGCCGTATCGGCTTTCTGGCTCACTTCACCTTCAATCGCGGTGCCCAGATGCCAGAGCGTTGAGGTGGTCAACAGCTCCGGGGTCGCTGGCAGGGCAAGGTAAGCGCTGCGGGGTTGCAGCACATCGCGCATGGCATCGGTCACCAGCTTATGCTCGTAGCGATCCTTGGTGGATGCCATCAGCTGTTGCCCGGCCTGACGATCTTTCTGTGCATCACTTTCACGACGCGCCGATCCGGCCAGTGGATGGGTGTAATAGCGGCTGTCATGCTTGCGCATCAGCAACTCCGGGCTGGCCCCCAGCAATGAACCCCCTTCCGGTAGTGCAACATGGAAGTTATAGCTTCCAGGATTCTGCGTTATCAGGCGCGTCATCAGGTTGGCAATATCGATCTTCTCGGTAGTGACGATTTCCATCAGGCGTGACAGCACCACTTTGTCCAACTGTTTTGTCGTGGTTGCTGCAACCGCCTGGCTGACCATCTGCATAAAGGCGTCCTGCTCCGGCAGAGCAGTACGGCGCATGACGTCAGGAAGCTCACTCTTTGGCGCGCCCATTTGTTGCAGATACGCCTTGCCATCGAAGTACTGGCTGGACTCAGGGATAAACAGGGAAGAAGGCTGGCTGGCATCGAAGGGGATCGCCCCGACGAGCACGGGGTGAGCAATTCCCTGGCGTTTCGCATCAAGGAATCGTTGCCGGATTTCGTGTTGAAATTCGCTCTGTAGCGCTTCGCCACCGAATGCAGGGGTGGTGACGGTGGTAAAGCAGCCCTGTGCTGCCAGACTGCGCCAGGGAGACATAAAGAAAAAACCACTGGCGGCTGCCTGTGAGGCAAACTGTAGCGTACTTTCTGACGTTAACGATTCCATTGGGCATCCTCATTTAAATGATAAACGTAGTAAGAACTATTATCATTTGCTTTCAGGTGCAGTAAACTACGTCGATTATTGTGGAGTGTCAATAAAGGTAAATTAATTTAATTATCGTAAAGACATCCTTACACGGTGGGTGCTGTACGCGAGCCGTGCTGCCATTACCTGTGAAAAGGGGGCCAGAGGAATCCACATAAAAGGTAAGCATTTCTGATTAAATGCCCGTGGGATAACGCCCGTGGGATAACAGAGGATGTTAGGCGGGTAGCAGGAAACGTTTAGTCAAGCTGATGGGGTAACCAGCAGCTGGCTTTGAGGCCACTGCGATCGCTACGGTTCGTCAGACTGAGGTGCCCACGATGGATTTGCACAATGCGCTGGACGATATTCAGGCCAAGTCCGCTACCACCATAGCGACGATCCATTCGACGGAAGGCTTTGATGGCATCGTTTACCATACTGGCATCAATGCCGGAGCCTTCATCGTGGACACTGACCTGGCTTCCGGTTTCCTCATCTTCCACCAGCAACGTAATCGTGCTGCCCTCTGGACTGTAACGTGAGGCATTCTCCAGCAGGTTACGCAGCATCAGCCTCAGCAAGATGGCATCGCCCTGTACCGTGCGTATTGTCGTGCTGTTAACAATAAGATGCTGCTGACGCAGGGCCAGTAGTTCATCCATTTCCTGGCGTAGCGGGTCAATGACATCATGCCAGCTCAGGGTCTGATAATGGCCGCTGGCCAGTGCCTGACCGGCGCGTGACAACATCAGGAGCTGCTCAATAACATGCATCAGTTGATCGATGCGCTCAACCAGCATCGGCCCCTGTTTTACCCCTTCCTGCTCCAGCAGCTCAAGGTGTAACCGCAGACCTGCCAGCGGCGTACGCAGCTCGTGTGCAGCATCGGCGGTGAACAGCCGCTCCTGCTGCAGCGTATTATCAAGACGGCCCAGCAGCTGGTTTAACGCCCCGGTGACCGCCACAATTTCATCCATTTCTGAATGCAGCGGCAGGGGAGAGAGATTGTCAGCAGAGCGGGTAACCAGGTTTTGTTGAAGCGATCTGAGCGGGCGAATAATCCAGCTGATTGCCCAGAATGAAAGCAGCAGGGTAAAGCAGACCATCACCAGCGAAGGCAGAAGCAGAGAGGCGATGGCCTCGCGGATTTCATTTTCTACCTGATCATTACGAGCGTGTGCAGAGAGGGTCTCATTGACCAGAAAACTGATCTGTTCGCGGCTTTCATGCCACAGCCAGAGCGCGCTCATCAACTGGCAGCTCAACAGAATGAGCGTCAGCATAATCAATAAACGCCGACGCATACTGTTCATGCGCGTTCTTCCAGGCGATAGCCAACGCCACGTACGGTTTTAATCCGGTCTTTCCCCAGCTTACGCCGCAGATTATGGATATGGACTTCAAGGGTATTTGAGCCGGTATCATCTTGCCAGCTGTAGAGATCCTGCAGGAGTGTTTCCCGGTGCACCGTTTGACCAATGCGCATCAGTAGACGCGTTAACAGAGAAAACTCTTTAGGTGTCACCTCGATGGGGTGATTATCGACGGCGACCTGTTGCGAAGAGAGGTTAAGTGCGAGGTCGCCATGCTGTAACAGGTTATCGCTTCTTCCCTGATAGCGACGGATCAGCGCACGGACGCGGGCTTTCAGCTCAACCAGTGCAAAGGGTTTGATCAGATAGTCATCTGCTCCGGCATCCAGCCCGTCAACACGGTCAGATAATGCATCGCGTGCTGTCAGGATCAATACTGGCAGATCAACCTGCTCTTTGCGCCACTGCCGCAGCAGATCGGCACCATCACGATCCGGCAACCCAAGATCCAGAACAATCAGGCTGTACTGACCGCTGTTCAAATACGCAATGGCCTGCGCGGCGCTGGCCGCACAGTCCACAGCATAACCTTCACCCGTCAGGGCGAGGGTTAACCCCTGTTGCAGGAGCGTATCATCTTCAACGATCAGTATTTTCATTGGCTCAATTATTTTGATAAACGTCTTTGTAAAAGCGGCTTTCGAAACGAACCAAAGGAATACGGCGCTGGCGCTGATCTTCCGGTGGCACAGCGTATCCTGACAGGAACTGCACAAAGGCAACACGTTGTCCGCTGGCAGTCGTCATAAAGCCAGCCAGGTTATACACACCCTGTAAAGACCCCGTTTTTGCTGATACCTTGCCATCAACACCCGCTTCGTGCAGACCGCCGCGATAGCGTAATGTGCCGTCATAACCCGCTAAGGGTAGCATTGAAATATAATTTAATTGCTCATCATTCTGCGCAATATATTGCAGTACCTGCATCATGGTTGCCGGAGAGATCAGATCGTGACGCGACAGCCCGGATCCATCGACCTGAATGCTGTTACCCAGATCGATATTCGCCTTCTGACGCAGGATCTGACGTACGGCATCCGATCCTGCGCGCCATGTACCTGGCACGCCAAAGCGTTCATGGCCAATGGTGCGGAAAACGGTGTCAGCGATCATATTGTCTGACTTCTTCAGCATGATTTTTAGCAGGTCATGCAGCGGTGCTGACTGGGTTTCGGCCAGAACAGTGCCAGGCGGTGTGACCTGAGTCTGCCTGACCAGGTGGCCGGTGTAGTCAATCCCGGCGTTTTGCAGCTCAGCTTTGAGGATCGCGCCTGCGTAACTGGCCCCGTCCTGGATGGCAAAAGCCAGCGGTAATGGCTCAGAACGCTGCGTCAGACAGCCCGTAAGGGTAAAGCGGTTAAGCTCACCGGGCACCACATCCAGCTCGCAATACTGTGCATCAGGAGAACCTTTAGCCAGCGTGCGGACTTCGCTGAACATATTGACCGGATAGTAAGATGCGACGCGAATAAACGCCTTATCACCCGGGTTTGGTGCACTATAAAGCGATACTGAGAAGCAGTTGCGATCAACGATGGCAGCGCCGGGCGGGGCACTGAAGCATTGCGTCATGTCATTCCACGGCCAGCCAGGTGCTTTATCGTGGCTGGCAAAAACGGACGTATCAATGACCAGGTTGCCATCAATGTGTTCCACACCTTGTTTTCTCAGTGCGGTAACCATATTACGCACATCCTGACGTGTCAGGGTGGGATCGCCACCGAAACGAGCCACCAGATCGCCGCGAAGTGTATCGCCGCTCACACTGCCTTTACTTTCCAGCTGTGTATGAAAGCGATAATCCGGTCCGAGTTGTAACAACGCGGCGAGAGCGGTGATCACTTTCATGGTGCTGGCGGGCAGTGCCATCTGTTGGCTGTGATAGTCGATAGCTGGCGTTGTGGCGCCAATTTTCTGCACAACCAGCGCCAGATTGGCACCGTCGGGTAAATATTGGGTATAGTCTTCGACGGGCGCAGCCTGCGCTTGCAGCATAAATGCGCAGGTAAAGCCGGTGACAATTCGTGAAAATCGCATAATCTCGCGGTAACTGACAGGTGATGCTGTCATACTACGGTGCATTGCGGTGGAAAGTAAACGATGACCCCCAGGGAACTCTGGGGTAAAATACGTATCAAATTGCAAAATCGAACCTGCCCTGGAGCTTGCTCCGGGTCAGGCTTCTTTCGTTTCAAATCAGTAGTAAGCGCCGCAGGACGCCCTTCCTGCATGCCACCCGTCAGGATGACGACACTTTAAACAGGATAGATTTTAAGAGGTATTGAGATGAACCAGATTCCGATGACGTTAAGGGGCGCGGAAAAACTGCGCGAAGAGCTGGAAGAGCTGAAAACCGTTAAACGCCCTAGAATTATTGCCTCAATTGCAGATGCTCGCGAACACGGCGATTTAAAAGAAAATGCGGAATATCATGCTGCTCGTGAAGAGCAAGGATTCTGCGAAGGCCGTATTCAGGAAATTGAAGCTAAGCTGTCGAATGCCCAGGTGATTGATGTCACCAAAATGGCGGGCAATGCTAACGGCCGCGTGATTTTCGGTGCCACAGTGACCGTGCTGAATGTGGACACTGATGAAGAGTCTACCTACCGTATCGTAGGGGATGATGAAGCAAACTTTAAGCAGAATCTGATTTCAGTGAACTCACCAATGGCACGTGGCCTGGTGGGCAAGGTTGCTGATGATATTGCCATTATCAAAACCCCAGGTGGCGATGTGGAATATGAAATCTTAAAAGTAGAATATCTTTAATTTTACAGTCCTCAAAATAACTGAGGTTTTGTAAAGATAAGAAAAAGGCCGCAACGCGGCCTTTTATCAGAATCAGGAGCATGGCACTTTCTCCAGTCCTGAGCTTAGTATGGACAAGTCGGCCCGAAAACCGACCTGCTCATCAACGCGGAATGGAAATCTTGCGCTCTTTCGTTGGACGGTACAGTACCAGCGTCTTGCCGATAACCTGCACATTGACTGCACGCGTTTCGCGCACGATGGCCTCAACTACCAGGGCTTTCGTCTCACGATCTTCTGTGGCGATTTTCACCTTGATAAGTTCATGGTGCTCCAGTGCTTGTTCGATCTCGGCCAGCACCCCTTCGGTCAAACCATTGTTGCCCAGCATAACAACTGGCTTCAGCGGATGGGCCAGACCTTTCAGGTGCTGTTTTTGTTTGGTACTCAGATTCATCGTATTTTTTACTTACATTGGGATTGAAAACGGGTCATTCTACCGCCATCTCGGGTGTATCACCAAATCGGCAGCGCTGATTTGAGCGGTTTATTTATCGCTTACGTTGAATCATAGTTGGAAATTGTATGACAGGTAAAAAGCGTTCGGCCAGTTCCAGCCGCTGGCTACAGGAACACTTTAGCGATAAATATGTGCTTGAGGCACAGAAAAAAGGGCTGCGCTCGCGCGCCTGGTTTAAACTGGATGAGATACAGCAAGGCGACAAACTGTTCAAACCTGGGATGACTGTGGTGGATCTCGGCGCGGCTCCCGGTGGTTGGTCGCAGTATGTGGTCACCCAGATTGGGGCAAAGGGTCACGTTATTGCTTGTGATCTTCTGCCGATGGATCCTATCGTCGGTGTCGATTTCCTTCAGGGCGACTTTCGTGATGAATTGGTGCTGAAGGCTCTGCTGGAACGCGTAGGTGAGACCAAGGTTCAGGTTGTGATGTCAGATATGGCACCCAACATGACGGGTACGCCTGCCGTCGATATTCCCCGGTCTATGTATTTATGTGAGCTTGCGTTGGAAATGTGCCGTGACGTTTTGGCACCTGGTGGAAGCTTTTTAGTGAAAGTGTTTCAGGGAGATGGCTTTGAAGAATACCTCCGGGAAATTCGCTCCCTGTTTACGAAAGTAAAAATTCGTAAGCCGGACGCTTCGCGCTCTCGTTCGCGTGAAGTGTACATTGTAGCGACAGGGCGCAAACTGTAACCAGAATAACTGGATTGGCTGTCAGCACCTCAGCGATTCCAAGTGTGAAGGATATAGAGTACCCTACGCTGTCTGTTAACACCGTTGTAATATGAGGTTAATCCCTTGAGTGACATGGCGAAAAACCTGATTCTCTGGTTAGTCATCGCAGTCGTGCTGATGTCTGTATTCCAGAGCTTTGGGCCCAGCGAGTCGAATGGCCGTCGGGTTGATTATTCAACCTTCCTGTCGGAAGTGAACCAGGATCAGGTCCGCGAGGCACGTATTAACGGGCGTGAGATTAACGTAACCAAAAAAGACAGTAATCGATATACGACCTACATTCCCGTCAACGATCCTAAGTTGCTCGACAACCTGTTGACTAAAAATGTGAAAGTAGTGGGTGAACCACCAGAAGAGCCGAGCCTGCTGGCGTCGATCTTCATCTCCTGGTTCCCAATGCTGCTACTTATCGGTGTCTGGATCTTCTTTATGCGTCAGATGCAGGGCGGTGGCGGAAAGGGCGCGATGTCCTTCGGCAAGAGCAAGGCCCGCATGCTGACAGAAGATCAAATCAAGACCACCTTTGCGGACGTTGCCGGTTGTGACGAAGCAAAAGAAGAAGTCAGCGAGCTGGTTGAATACCTGCGTGAGCCTAGCCGCTTCCAGAAACTCGGCGGTAAAATTCCGAAAGGCGTACTGATGGTCGGTCCTCCGGGTACCGGTAAAACCTTGCTGGCAAAAGCGATTGCCGGTGAAGCGAAAGTGCCTTTCTTTACCATCTCCGGTTCTGACTTCGTTGAAATGTTTGTTGGTGTGGGTGCATCCCGCGTTCGTGACATGTTTGAACAGGCTAAAAAAGCTGCGCCGTGCATTATCTTCATCGATGAAATCGATGCAGTGGGCCGTCAGCGTGGTGCCGGTTTGGGCGGTGGTCACGATGAACGTGAGCAAACCCTGAACCAGATGCTGGTTGAAATGGATGGCTTCGAAGGTAATGAAGGCATCATCGTGATCGCGGCAACTAACCGTCCTGACGTGCTGGACCCGGCATTACTGCGTCCGGGCCGTTTCGACCGTCAGGTTGTGGTTGGGCTGCCAGATGTTCGTGGTCGTGAGCAGATTCTGAAAGTCCATATGCGACGTGTACCGCTGTCGACTGATATGGAACCGTCTGTGATTGCACGTGGTACTCCAGGCTTCTCTGGTGCTGACCTGGCTAACCTGGTCAACGAAGCCGCTCTGTTTGCGGCACGTGGCAATAAGCGTGTGGTATCGATGGTTGAGTTTGAAAAAGCCAAAGATAAAATCATGATGGGGGCAGAACGCCGCTCCATGGTGATGACCGAAGCGCAGAAAGAGTCGACGGCCTACCACGAAGCCGGTCACGCGATTGTCGGTACACTGGTACCCGGTTATGACCCGGTACATAAAGTGACGATTATTCCGCGAGGACGTGCATTGGGCGTCGCATTCTTCTTGCCTGAGGGTGATGAGATCAGCGCCAACCGTCAGAAGCTGGAAAGCCGTATTTCCGTCGCCTACGGTGGCCGTCTGGCTGAAGAAATCATCTATGGTCCAGACTATGTCTCTACCGGTGCTTCTTCAGATATCAAAATGGCCACCAGCGTTGCGCGCAACATGGTGACTCAGTGGGGCTTCTCAGAGAAATTGGGTCCGCTGCTGTATGCTGAAGAAGAAGGTGAAGTGTTCCTTGGTCGTTCAGTGGCAAAAGCGAAACACATGTCTGATGAAACGGCGCGTATTATCGATCAGGAAGTGAAAAAACTGATTGATACTAACTACGCCCGTGCTCGCCGTATTCTGGATGAGAACATGGACATCCTTCATGCGATGAAAGACGCGCTGATGAAGTATGAAACCATTGATGCTCCACAGGTTAGCGATCTGATGGCACGCCGTGAAGTGCGTCCACCAGCGGGTTGGGAAGAGAGCACCAGCTCTGACAACTCCGATAAAAATGGTGGCAGCCCTCAGGCACCGCGCCCGGTTGATGATCCGCCGACGCCTACCAGCACTATGTAAAAACTGCGCAGCGCTTTCATCTGCTGTGCTGTAAAATTGATATCATCAAAACCCCGGCGCTGACCGGGGTTTTTTTATCCCTGTTACCGGAGAAAATTTGTTATGAAGCTGTACGCCAGAGATTCCGTGCTCGACCTTTCACATCCTCACGTAATGGGGATTTTAAATGTCACTCCTGACTCTTTTTCCGATGGCGGCAAGCATAATGAGTTAATCCAGGCGCTGACCCATGCCAATGAGATGATCAACGCAGGTGCAACTATCATTGATGTGGGGGGGGAATCCACGCGTCCCGGCGCGGCAGAGGTCAGTGTTCAACAGGAGCTGGACCGGGTTATGCCGGTCGTGGAAGCCATCGCACAACGTTTCGAGGTCTGGATCTCAGTCGATACCTCAAAACCTGATGTTATTCGTGAATCTGCACGTGCAGGCGCCCACATCATCAATGATATTCGTTCCCTCCAGGAACCTGGCGCGTTGGCCGCAGCAGCGGAAACCGGCCTTCCAGTCTGCCTGATGCATATGCAGGGTGAGCCGAAAACGATGCAGCAGGCGCCGCAGTATCAGAACATTTTACAGGATGTGGATGCCTTTTTTGTTGAGCATATTTCCCGCTGTGAAGCGGCCGGGATCAAAAAATCGCAACTGTTGCTCGACCCCGGTTTCGGTTTCGGTAAGAATCTCTCCCACAATTATCAACTGCTGGCGCATCTGGCGGATTACCACCACTTTGGTCTGCCGCTGCTGGTCGGCATGTCACGCAAGAGTATGGTTGGCCAGCTATTGAATGTCGGTCCATCCCAACGCCTGACCGGGAGCATTGCTTGTGCAGTGATTGCCGCCATGCAGGGAGCCCATATTCTGCGCGTACACGATGTGAAAGAAACCGTAGAGGCGATGCGCGTTGTCGAAGCCACACAGTCTGCAAGGGAAGAAAAATAGTATGAGCGAGCGTAAATATTTTGGTACAGATGGTATCCGCGGCAAAGTGGGTGAGTCTCCGATTACTCCGGACTTCGTGCTGAAGCTGGGCTTTGCTGCAGGTAAAGTGCTGGCACGCCACGGTTCCAAGAAGATCATTATTGGTAAAGACACGCGTATTTCTGGCTATATGCTGGAATCAGCACTCGAGGCAGGCCTGGCCGCAGCAGGTCTGTCTGCGGCATTCACCGGTCCGATGCCCACCCCGGCTATCGCATATCTGACCCGCACCTTCCGTGCAGAAGCCGGCATTGTGATTTCAGCGTCACACAATCCCTTTGACGATAACGGCATTAAATTCTTTTCTACCGAAGGCACTAAACTGCCGGATGAAGTGGAAGAAGCGATCGAAGCGGAAATGGAAAAACCGATTACTTGTGTCGAATCTGCCGAACTGGGGCGTGCCAGCCGTATCGTAGATGCTGCCGGGCGCTATATTGAGTTTTGCAAAGGGACATTCCCGAGCGAGCTGAGTCTGAATGGCTTGAAAATTGTGGTCGACTGCGCAAATGGTGCCACTTATCACATCGCGCCAAACGTATTACGTGAACTGGGGGCTACGGTCATCGCGATTGGTGTACAGCCGGACGGTATGAACATCAACAAAGATTGCGGTGCGACCGATCTCCGCCTGTTGCAGGAGCGTGTGCTGGCAGAAAAAGCCGATGTTGGTCTGGCTTACGATGGCGATGGCGACCGTATCATGATGGTTGACCACCTTGGCCACAAAGTGGATGGCGATCAGATCCTCTATCTTATTGCCCGGGAAGGGCTGCGCCAGGGGCAACTGCGCGGTGGCGTAGTTGGCACACTGATGAGCAACATGGGCCTGGAACTGGCGCTGAAACAACTGGGTATTCCGTTCGCACGTGCCAAAGTGGGTGACCGCTACGTACTGGAAAAACTGAAAGAGAAGGGCTGGCGCCTGGGGGCTGAGAACTCAGGTCACGTTATTCTGCTGGATAAAACCACCACGGGCGACGGGATTGTTGCAGGCTTGCAGGTGCTGACTGCGATGGTGCGTAACCATATGACCCTGCACGACCTGTGCAGCGGAATGAAATTGTTGCCACAAATTCTGGTGAATGTGCGTTTCAGTGGTGCCACTGATCCGCTGGAAGACAGCCAGGTCAAGTCGGTGACTGCAGAGGTTGAAGCCGAATTAAAAGGGCGTGGACGCGTATTGTTACGTAAGTCAGGCACCGAGCCTCTCATCCGAGTGATGGTGGAAGGTGAGGATGAAGCGCAGGTGACTGCGCTGGCGCACCGTATTGCTGATGCAGTAAAAGCGGTTTAACCCGATGCCTGGGACGATCTTTTTTAAATCTTACCGGGCAGGTAATTTACAGAGTGCATAGGATTTTTTTGGGCTAAAGCGCGTGTTTTTTCTCCAAAAAACGGCCTTTTGTCGTTTTTTTCCGCAATCAGTAATGGCGTATGAAATTGCCCTTGCACGTGCGGTCACCTTTGGTTAGTATTCACACCCGCTTCATAGGTAGGTCGTTAACTACTTATTAAGACTAACTGGCTTGAAGCTTTTGATGTGCGTTTAACGCACCAGGAACAAGGTTGATTATGTACGAAGCTCTTTTAGTAGTTTTCCTTATTGTGGCAATCGGCCTTGTCGGTCTGATCATGCTTCAGCAAGGTAAAGGCGCTGATATGGGAGCATCATTTGGTGCAGGCGCTTCTGGTACACTGTTCGGTTCTAACGGTTCTGGTAACTTCATGACCCGTATGACTGCAGTACTGGCGACCCTGTTCTTCATTATCAGTCTGGTTCTGGGTAACATCAACAGCAACAAAACCCAGAAAGGAAGCGAGTGGGAAAACCTGACTCAGCCGGCGCAGTCCCAACAGACTCAGCCAGCGAAACCGGTAACACCGGGCAGCGATATCCCGCAGTAAGCAGTAAAAGAAGTTGCAGTAACCGTTTCGACGCGACAGAAATAAAAAAGTCGCCTCTTTAGTGCCGTGGTGGTGGAATTGGTAGACACGCTACCTTGAGGTGGTAGTGCCCGCATGGGCTTACGGGTTCAAGTCCCGTCCTCGGTACCAAATCTCAGTTTTGCTTGCAATTTCTGCAAGTTTTGCGTAGTATTCGGACGCGGGGTGGAGCAGCCTGGTAGCTCGTCGGGCTCATAACCCGAAGGTCGTCGGTTCAAATCCGGCCCCCGCAACCACTTTCCCTTAGAGTTCTTTTTCAAATAAACTGTATACTCCACATTACGTATTTCAGTTGATTTTGAAAAAAATTCTTTTGGATTGTGCCGAGCCGCCAGTGGCGGTTTACAGGGTCCAGTCGCATTAAGCCCCGATATTTCGGGGTTTTTTGTTATCAGGAAGCAGCATCACTGGGCTATAGGCCCTTTTTTTACGTCTTGGGGGTGGGATTGTCCACGTTAGAGCAAAAATTAACAGAGCTGATCTCAGCACCGGTAGAAGCGCTAGGCTACGAACTGGTTGGTATTGAGTTTGTACGCGGTCGCACATCCACCTTGCGCATCTATATTGATAGTGAAGATGGCATCAATGTTGATGATTGCGCTGATGTGAGCCACCAGGTCAGTGCGGTATTTGACGTCGAAGACCCAATTACCGTTGCTTACAACCTCGAAGTCTCCTCGCCTGGTCTTGACCGACCAATGTTTACCGCAGAACATTATGTCCGTTTTACTGGCGAAGAAGTGAGCCTGGTTCTGCGTATGGCGGTCCAGAACCGTCGCAAATGGCAAGGTATCATTAAATCTGTCGAGGGTGAGATGATCACTGTTGCCGTTGAGGGTAACGACGAAGTGTTCGCGCTGAGTAATATCCAGAAGGCGAACCTGGTTCCCCACTTTTAAAAGTCCGGATTGAGGCATACCAGGATGAACAAAGAAATCTTAGCTGTTGTAGAAGCGGTCTCTAATGAGAAGTCCCTCCCACGCGAGAAGATTTTCGAAGCTCTGGAGAGCGCGCTGGCCACAGCCACCAAGAAAAAATACGAGCAGGAAATTGACGTTCGCGTCAGCATCGATCGCAAAAGTGGCGATTTCGATACTTTCCGCCGTTGGTTGATTGTGGACGAAGTGACGATGCCGACGCGTGAAATTACGCTGGAAGCCGCCGTCTACGAAGACGAATCACTGGGCCTGGGTGGCTTTGTTGAAGATCAGATCGAATCTGTTACCTTTGACCGTATCACTACCCAGACTGCCAAGCAGGTTATCGTACAGAAAGTTCGTGAAGCTGAACGCGCGATGGTTGTCGATCAGTTCCGCGAGCAGGAAGGCGAAATCATCACTGGCGTGGTGAAGAAAGTTAACCGTGACAATATCTCACTGGAAGTGCGTCCAAACGATGGTTCTAACACCAACGCTGAAGCCGTGATTATCCGTGAAGATATGTTGCCGCGTGAGAACTTCCGTCCGGGTGACCGTATCCGTGGCGTACTGTACGCTGTGCGCCCTGAAGCGCGTGGTGCTCAGCTGTTCGTCAGCCGTTCTAAACCGGAAATGCTGATCGAACTGTTCCGCATCGAAGTGCCAGAAATTGCTGAAGAAGTTCTTGAAATTAAAGCCGCTGCGCGCGATCCAGGCTCCCGAGCTAAAATCGCAGTGAAAACCAACGACAAACGTATCGACCCGGTCGGTGCTTGCGTAGGTATGCGTGGTGCGCGTGTTCAGGCGGTATCCAGTGAGCTGGGTGGCGAGCGTATTGATATCGTGCTGTGGGATGATAATCCTGCGCAGTTCGTGATCAACGCAATGGCCCCGGCGGATGTCGCCTCTATCGTGGTGGATGAAGATAATCACACCATGGATATCGCTGTGGAAGCCGGTAATCTGGCCCAGGCGATCGGCCGTAATGGCCAAAACGTGCGTCTGGCTTCACAGTTAAGTGGCTGGGAGCTGAACGTGATGACGGTCGACGACCTGCAGGCCAAGCATCAGGCTGAAGCTCATGCTGCCATCGACGTCTTTACCAAACATCTCGATATCGACGAAGACTTCGCGACCACTCTGGTCGAAGAAGGCTTCTCTTCTCTGGAAGAGCTGGCTTATGTGCCGATTAACGAGCTGCTGGAAATCGACGGTCTTGATGAAGAGACAGTAGAAGCGTTGCGCGACCGAGCTAAAAACGCGTTAACCACCCTGGCACTGGCCAAGGAAGAGAGCCTCGGCGACACCCAACCGGCAGAAGATTTACTGAGCCTGGAAGGACTGGAGCGCGAGATGGCCTTCAAGCTGGCAGCTAAAGGCGTATGCACGCTGGAAGATCTTGCCGAGCAGGGTGTTGACGATCTGTCAGATATTGAGGGCCTGAACGATGAAAGGGCTGGTGAGCTGATTATGGCTGCACGAAATATCTGTTGGTTCGGCGACGACGCGTAATAAACTGTAGCAGGAAGGAACAGCATGACGACAGATGTAACCGTAAAATCCCTGGCCGCAGAGATTCAGACACCGGTAGAACGCCTGGTACAGCAATTTGCTGATGCAGGGATCCAAAAGTCTGAGACTGACTCTGTTACCCAGCATGAAAAAGAGACTTTGCTGACCCATCTGAACCGCGAACATGGCGGTGGATCTGGTAAGCTTACTCTGCAGCGCAAAACGCGCAGCACCTTGAATGTTCCAGGCACCGGGGGCAAAAGTAAGTCGGTGCAAATCGAAGTCCGCAAAAAACGCACTTATGTAAAAGGCGATCCGGCTGATGCTGAACAAGCAGAAGCGGAAGCCCAGGCAGAGCGTGAAGCGGAAGAACTGGCTCGTCGCGAGGCTGAAGAACAAGCCCAGCGCGCAGCTCAAGACAAAGCGAAGCGTGAAGCCGAGGAGCAGGCCAAACGTGAGGCAGCTGATAAAGCCAAACGTGATGCAGCGGAAAAAGATAAAGTGAGCAATCAACATACCGACGAAACAACCCGGGCTTCTCAGTCCGATAAAGCCCGCCGTGAAGCGGAATCGGCAGAACTGAAGCGTAAAGCTGAAGAAGAAGCGCGTCGCAAGATCGAAGAAGAAGCGAAGCGCGTAGCCGAAGAAGCACGCAAAATGGCGGAAGAGAAAGGCGAAGAGTGGACGCAGGTTAAAGAAGTGGAAGACACTTCTGATTACCACGTTACTACTTCAACTCACGCTCGTGCAGCAGAAGACGAAAATGACGCACAGGTCGAAGGTGACCGTCGTACTCGTACTGCTACACGTCCAGCTAAAGCCCCTGTTCGCAAGAAAGGCAACAAGCATTCTGAAGCGAAAACTGACCGTGAAGAAGCGCGTGCTCAGGTTCGTGGCGGCAAAGGCGGCAAACGTAAACCAAGCACCCTGCAGCAGGGCTTTAACAAGCCAGCTCAGGCTGTTAACCGTGACGTTATCATCGGTGAAACTGTCACCGTAGCGGAACTGGCTAACAAGATGGCGGTGAAAGGCTCCCAGGTCATCAAAGCGATGATGAAAATGGGCGCTATGGCCACCATCAACCAGGTCATCGACCAGGAAACGGCTCAGATGGTAGCGGAAGAAATGGGTCACAAAGTGACTCTGCGCCGCGAAAATGAGCTGGAAGAAGCGGTAATGAGTGACCGTGATACCGATGCGGTGCATGAGTCTCGTGCTCCGGTCGTGACTATCATGGGTCACGTTGACCACGGTAAAACATCTCTGCTGGACTACATTCGCTCCACCAAAGTCGCCTCTGGCGAAGCGGGCGGCATTACTCAGCATATCGGTGCTTACCACGTTGAAACTGACAACGGTATGGTCACCTTCCTGGATACCCCAGGCCACGCAGCGTTTACTTCAATGCGTGCCCGCGGTGCTCAGGCAACGGATATCGTTATCCTGGTGGTTGCGGCTGACGATGGCGTGATGCCACAGACTATCGAAGCGATCCAGCATGCGAAAGCGGCCAAAGTGCCGGTTGTCGTTGCGGTGAACAAATGCGATAAGCCTGAAGCTGATCCAGACCGTGTTAAAACTGAACTGACTCAATACGGTATCATTCCGGAAGAGTGGGGCGGCGAAAACATGTTCGTTAGCGTTTCAGCTAAAGTCGGTACCGGTATCGATGACTTGCTGAATGCTATCCTGCTGCAGGCGGAAGTCCTCGAACTGAGTGCAGTACGTCAGGGCATGGCAAGCGGTGTGGTTATCGAGTCCTTCCTGGATAAAGGTCGTGGCCCGGTTGCAACTGTACTGGTTCGTGAAGGTACGCTGAACAAAGGCGATATCGTTCTGTGTGGCTTCGAATACGGCCGTGTCCGTGCGATGCGTGACGAATTGGGCCGCGAAGTACTGACTGCAGGCCCATCTATTCCGGTTGAGATCCTTGGCCTGTCCGGTGTGCCGGCAGCGGGTGATGAAGCGACCGTCGTACGTGACGAGAAGAAAGCACGCGAAGTAGCACTGTATCGTCAGGGCAAATTCCGTGAAGTTAAGCTGGCTCGTCAGCAGAAATCTAAGCTGGAAAACATGTTTGCGAACATGACCGAAGGCGAAGTGTCTGAACTGAACATCGTGCTGAAAGCTGACGTACAGGGTTCTGTTGAAGCTATCTCCGAATCCCTGATGAAGCTGTCTACTGATGAAGTGAAAGTGAAAATCATCGGTTCTGGTGTGGGTGGTATTACTGAAACCGACGCCACACTGGCAGCAGCGTCTAACGCAATCCTGGTGGGCTTCAACGTTCGTGCCGATGCATCTGCGCGCCGCGTGATTGATTCCGAAAGCCTGGATCTGCGTTACTACTCCGTCATCTATAATCTGATTGACGAAGTGAAAGCAGCGATGAGCGGCATGCTGGCACCTGAGTACAAACAGCAGATCATCGGTCTGGCTGCCGTACGTGACGTGTTCAAATCACCGAAATTTGGAGCTATCGCGGGCTGTATGGTGACGGAAGGTAACATCAAACGTCACAACCCAATCCGCGTACTGCGTGACAACGTGGTTATCTATGAAGGCGAGCTGGAATCCCTGCGCCGCTTCAAAGATGACGTTAACGAAGTCCGTAACGGCATGGAATGTGGTATCGGCGTGAAGAACTACAACGATGTACGTGTTGGCGATATGATCGAAGTATTCGAAATTATCGAAATCCAGCGTACCATCGACTAAGTCGACGACCGCAATCAGCAACACTAATATTTGGGAGGCTTCTGGCCTCCCAATTCTTTATAGAGAGATAATATTATGGCGAAAGAATTTGGTCGCCCTCAGCGCGTTTCTCAAGAGCTGCAAAAAGAGATTGCTATCATTTTGCAGCGTGAGATTAAAGACCCACGTCTTGGCATGATGGTCACCGTTTCAGGTGTTGATGTGTCGCGTGACCTGGCCTATGCCAAAGTGTTCGTGACCTTCCTGAACGACAAAGATGAAGCCGCAATCAAAGGTGGCCTGCGCGCCCTCGGTGACGCTTCTGGCTATATCCGTACGCTGCTCGGCAAAGCGATGCGCCTGCGTATCGTGCCTGAACTGACTTTCTTCTACGATAACTCGCTGGTTGAAGGGATGCGCATGTCTAACCTGGTGACTAACGTGGTCAGAAATGACGAAGAGCGTCGCGGTCCGGCAGAAGAAAATCAGGAAGAAGGTAAAGCAGAGTAATGAGTCGTCCTCGCCGTCGCGGTCGCGATATCCACGGTGTGCTGTTGCTGGATAAGCCTACGGGCTTGTCCTCCAACGATGCACTGCAGAAAGTGAAACGTTTGTATAACGCCAATCGTGCCGGTCATACCGGTGCGCTGGACCCACTGGCGACAGGCATGCTGCCGATTTGTCTGGGGGAAGCGACGAAATTCTCCCAGTATCTGCTGGAATCTGATAAGCGTTACCGTGTGATAGCCCGCCTGGGGCAGCGCACTGATACGTCGGATGCGGATGGTGTCATTGTCAGTGAGCGTCCGGTGGCGTTTACGGCAGAAGCACTTGAACAGGCGCTGGAAAGTTTCCGCGGAGTTACGCAGCAGATCCCGTCGATGTATTCGGCACTGAAATATCAGGGCCGTAAGCTGTACGAATATGCCCGTGAAGGCATTGAAGTGCCGCGTGAATCGCGCAGCATTCAGGTGTACGAGCTGTTGTTTATTCGCCATGAAGGCAATGAACTTGAGCTGGAAATCCACGTGTCGAAAGGGACGTATATTCGCACTATCATCGACGATCTCGGTGAAAAGCTTGGCTGTGGCGCACATGTCACTTATCTGCGCCGTTTGCAGGTTGCCACCTATCCGATCGAAAAAATGGTTACGCTGGAGCAGTTGAGTGCGCTGACGGAAGAAGCACACCGTAGCGAACAGCTTCCCGCTGACCTGCTGGACGCGCTGTTGATGCCAATGGACAGCCCTGCGGCCGAGTACCCGGTAGTGAACCTGCTGAGTTCGGTAGCGGCTTACTTCAAGCAAGGTATGCCTGTTCAGGCGGCGGGTGCCCCCGCCAGTGGGCTGGTACGCGTGACGGAAGGCGACGATCAGAAATTTATCGGCATGGCGGAAATCGCTGACGATGGGCGTGTGGCGCCACGCCGGCTGGTTGTAGAATATTTCGACTAGCATTACCCAAATAGTTCGGGTTGCAGGAAGGTGGCAAGTTGGTGAATCCCAGGGAGCATAGAGTACTATGTGACCGGGGTGAGCGAGCGTAGCCAACGCATCTGCTGCTCGAAATATGACGGGTAAATTTGCGCTTGTTTGGCGCTAAGAGTAGAATGGCGCGGCTTTACACTGGGTGGCTGAATTAGAGATCGGCGCCTGTACATTTATCTTAATTTTTGGAGTTGTCTCATGTCTCTAAGTGTTGAAACTAAAGCACAGATCGTTGCTGATTTCGGTCGTGGCGCAAATGACAGTGGTTCTACTGAAGTTCAGGTTGCATTGCTGAGCGCACAGATTAGTCACCTGCAGGGTCACTTCTCTGAGCACAAGAAAGACCACCACAGCCGTCGCGGTCTGCTGCGTATGGTTTCCCAGCGTCGTAAGCTGCTGGATTACCTGAAGCGTAAAGATGTTGCACGTTACACCAGCCTGATCGAACGTCTGGGTCTGCGTCGCTAATTCTTACAGGTTGTCCCGCCACGGTTTCAGAACATCTGAACACTAAAGTGGGTAATCGGACAACCTGGTGCGAGTTTCGCTGGAAAGGGGCCTTTATGGCCCCTTTTTTCAAGCAAGCGGCAGCAATTAAACGCAAACTATTGTATTGTTGGTGAGTGTGATCTTCAGTTGCAGAGGTTCGCGCGGCTAATGAGAGGCTTTATCCCATCTGGGATCAGGGTTGTCATTAGTCGCGAGGATGCAAGAATGAAGATTAGAAATCCACGGTCGGTATAAAAAACTACCGGCCCTGAAGTTAAGGAACTAATTTTGCTGAATCCGATCGTCAAAAAATTCCAGTATGGTCAGCACACCGTCACACTTGAGACCGGTATGATGGCCCGCCAGGCAACAGCAGCCGTAATGGTAAGCATGGACGACACCGCAGTGTTCGTCACCGTTGTAGGCCGCAAAACGCCTAAGCCAGGCCAGGACTTCTTCCCACTGACTGTTAACTACCAGGAGCGTACTTATGCTGCTGGTCGTATCCCGGGCAGTTTCTTCCGTCGCGAAGGTCGTCCAAGCGAAGGCGAAACACTGACCTCTCGTCTGATTGACCGTCCGCTTCGCCCACTGTTCCCGGAAGGCTTCGTAAACGAAGTGCAGGTTATCGCGACCGTTGTTTCTGTTAACCCACAGGTTAACCCGGACATCGTTGCGCTTATCGGTGCTTCTGCTGCTCTGGCGCTGTCTGGCCTGCCATTCAACGGTCCAATCGGTGCGGCTCGCGTCGGTTACCTGAATGATCAGTACGTACTGAACCCAACCACCGACGAACTCACAGAGAGCAAGCTGGACCTGGTGGTTGCCGGTACGAAAGGCGCAGTGCTGATGGTTGAGTCTGAAGCTGAGCTGTTAAGCGAAGATCAGATGCTGGGTGCGGTGGTGTTTGGCCACGACCAGCAGCAGATCGTTATCGACACCATCAACGAACTGGTCGCTGAAGCAGGCAAACCGCGTTGGGACTGGACGCCAGAAGCTGTCAACGAAGCGTTACACGCGCGTATTGCTGCACTGGCTGAAGCTCGTTTGAGCGATGCGTACCGCATCACTGAAAAACAGGAACGTTACAACCAGGTTGGCGTGATCAAATCTGAGACCACAGCAGCACTGCTGGCGGAAGAAGAGACCCTGGACGCTGGCGAAATCAGCGACATCCTGCACACGCTGGAGAAGAACGTTGTGCGTAGCCGCATTCTGCGCGGTGAGCCACGTATCGATGGCCGTGAAAAAGACATGATCCGTGGTCTGGATGTGCGTACCGGCGTTCTGCCACGTACTCATGGTTCAGCACTGTTCACCCGTGGTGAGACTCAGGCACTGGTTACCGCAACGCTGGGTACTGCCCGTGATGCGCAGAACCTTGACGAACTGATGGGCGAGCGTACTGACAACTTCCTGTTCCACTACAACTTCCCTCCGTACTCTGTCGGTGAAACCGGTATGGTCGGTTCGCCTAAGCGTCGTGAAATTGGTCACGGTCGTCTGGCGAAACGCGGTGTGCTGGCAGTGATGCCAAAAGGCGATGCGTTCCCGTACACCGTACGCGTTGTGTCTGAAATCACCGAATCTAACGGCTCGTCTTCAATGGCGTCCGTGTGTGGTGCTTCTCTGGCACTGATGGATGCTGGTGTACCCATCAAAGCGGCCGTAGCTGGTATCGCGATGGGTCTGGTAAAAGACAACGACAACTTTGTTGTTCTGTCTGACATTCTGGGCGACGAAGATCACCTGGGCGACATGGACTTCAAAGTAGCCGGTAGCCGTGAAGGTATCACCGCGCTGCAGATGGACATTAAAATTGAAGGTATCACCCGCGAAATCATGCAGGAAGCACTGAACCAGGCTAAGGGTGCGCGTCTGCATATCCTGAGCGTGATGGAACAGGCTATCAGCACTCCGCGTGGCGATATCTCTCAGTTTGCACCACGTATTCACACCATCAAGATCAGCGTTGATAAGATTAAAGACGTGATCGGTAAAGGTGGTTCTGTTATCCGTGCGCTGACCGAAGAAACTGGCACCACCATTGAAATCGAAGATGATGGTACCGTTAAAATCGCAGCGACCGACGGTGAGAAAGCGAAATTTGCTATCCGTCGTATCGAAGAAATCACCGCAGAAATCGAAGTGGGCCGTATCTACAACGGTAAAGTGACCCGTATCGTTGATTTCGGTGCCTTCGTCGCTATCGGTGGTGGTAAAGAAGGTCTGGTTCACATTTCTCAGATCGCTGATAAGCGTGTAGAGAAAGTGACTGACTACCTGCAGATGGGCCAGGAAGTGCCAGTGAAAGTACTGGAAGTTGACCGTCAGGGTCGCGTACGCCTGAGCATCAAAGAAGCCAGCGAACAGGCACAGCCTGAAGCTGAAGCTCCTGCAGCACCAGCACCTGAAGCAGAATAAAAGCATTACCATTGAGTCCTCTGCATCTTCGGATGCGGAGGATTGTTATAACGCGAGGGCGGGATGGCCTTGTGAACGGCAGGCGGATGACAGGATGCTCGTCCCTATGTTTGTTTTCGGGAGTGGTAAATGAAGCCATTTTTGCGCTGGTGTATTGTTGCGACAGCTTTGACGCTGGCAGGATGCAGCAACACCGATTGGCGTAAGAACGAAGTTTTGGCAGTTCCATTGCAGCCTACGCTGCAACAGGAAGTCATTCTCGCTCGTATGGAACAAATACTTGCCAGTCGGTCATTGACCGATGATGAACGCGCACAGCTGTTATATGAGCGCGGAGTGTTGTATGATAGTCTCGGTCTGAGAGCACTGGCGCGAAATGATTTTTCACAAGCGCTGTCTATCCGACCAGATATGCCCGAAGTATTCAATTACTTAGGCATATATTTAACGCAGGCAGGCAATTTTGATGCTGCCTATGAAGCGTTCGATTCTGTACTTGAGCTTGATCCAACTTACAATTATGCGCGTTTAAATCGAGGTATCGCTCTCTATTACGGCGGAAGATTTAAACTGGCGCAAGATGATCTGCTGGCGTTTTATCAAGACGATCCTAACGATCCCTTCCGCAGCCTGTGGCTGTATCTTACTGAACGTGAGATCAACGCAGACCAGGCCAAAGTTTCGCTCAAGCAGCGTTACGAAAAAGCGGTGAAGGAACAATGGGGATGGAATATTGTCGAGTTCTACCTGGGCGATATCAGCGAAAAAACGCTGATTGAACGGCTCCAGGCGGACGCAACGGATAACACCTCGCTCGCTGAACATCTCAGTGAAACCAACTTCTATTTAGGTAAGTACTACCTAAGTCTGGGGGAGAAGGACAACGCTCAAGCGTTGTTCAAGCTGACGGTCGCCAACAAC
This sequence comes from Erwinia rhapontici, assembly GCF_020683125.1. Lineage (NCBI taxonomy): Bacteria > Pseudomonadati > Pseudomonadota > Gammaproteobacteria > Enterobacterales > Erwiniaceae > Erwinia > Erwinia rhapontici. The sequence continues at coordinate 600,448 of NZ_CP085627.1, forward strand.
GTTCACAACTTTGTTGAGCATCGATATGCATTGTTGGAGCTGGCGCTACTCGGCCAGACACAAGACGATTTATCAGAATCTGACCAGCAATAGCTGACGAACTTTTATTGCCCGAATTTTCGAAAAGTCATCATCTTAGCGGATGAGGGCCTTTTTGTTCGTCGAAACCACTAATTTGAGCCGGTTCACACTTTTTGATGAAAATGACTGAAAATTTTCACGACGAGTTATGTAGACTGGCCGCCGCAATCTAAGAGGCACGTGTACTACATGACTGATATCCAAACTACTTTTGCTGACCTTGGCCTGAACGCCGACCTCCTCGAATCACTGACCGGCATGGGCTACGTTAAGCCATCTCCAATCCAGCTTGAGTGTATTCCTCATCTGCTGGCTGGCCGTGATGTTCTGGGTATGGCACAGACCGGCAGTGGCAAAACTGCAGCATTCTCGCTGCCTTTATTACACAACATTGACCCTACCGTTAAAGCGCCACAGATTCTGGTGCTGGCACCGACCCGCGAACTGGCGGTTCAGGTTGCTGAAGCGATGACCGAATTCGCCAAACACATGCGCGGTCTGAACGTGGTGGCCCTTTACGGCGGCCAGCGTTACGACGTGCAGCTGCGTGCTCTGCGTCAGGGACCACAGGTTGTTGTGGGTACACCTGGCCGTTTGCTTGACCACCTGAAACGCGGCACGTTAGACCTGTCTAACCTGCGCGGTCTGGTGCTGGACGAAGCCGATGAAATGCTGCGTATGGGCTTCATCGAAGACGTTGAAACTATCATGGCTCAGATCCCAGACAATCATCAGACTGCTCTGTTCTCTGCTACCATGCCAGAAGCGATTCGCCGCATTACCAAACGCTTCATGAAAGATCCGCAGGAAGTGCGTATCCAGTCAAGCATGACGACACGTCCTGATATCAGCCAGAGCTACTGGACTGCCTATGGCCGTAAAACTGATGCACTGACTCGTTTCCTGGAATCTGAAGACTTTGATGCTGCAATCATCTTCGTGCGTACCAAAAGCGCTACGCTGGAAGTGGCTGAAGCGCTGGAGCGTAGCGGTTACAACAGTGCTGCACTGAATGGTGACATGAACCAGGCACTGCGTGAGCAGACGCTGGAGCGTCTGAAAGATGGTCGTCTGGACATCCTGATCGCGACTGACGTTGCTGCCCGTGGTCTGGACGTTGAGCGTATCAGCCTGGTTGTTAACTATGACATCCCGATGGACGCAGAATCTTACGTTCACCGTATCGGCCGTACCGGTCGTGCGGGTCGTGCGGGTCGTGCTCTGCTGTTCGTTGAGAACCGTGAGCGTCGCCTGCTGCGTAACATCGAACGCACCATGAAGCTGACTATTCCAGAAGTAGAACTGCCAAATGCAGAACTGCTGGGTGAACGTCGTCTGGCTAAGTTTGCTGCTAAAGTTCAGCAGCAGCTGGAAAGCAGCGATCTGGAGCAGTACCGTGCTCTGCTGGCTAAAATGCAGCCAGAAGAAGAGCTGGATATCGAAACACTGGCCGCCGCACTGCTGAAAATGGCTCAGGGCGAACGTCCACTGATCGTTCCAGCTGATGCACCACAGCGTCCACGCAGCCAGTTCCGTGACCGTGATGACAGCCGTGACAATCGCCGTGGTGACCGTCCGGACCGTGGTCCACGTGAACCACGCGAAGCTCGCAGTGGTGAAGCACGTGGTGATGCGCCGCGTCGTGAACGTCGTGATGTTGGCGATATGGAAGTGTACCGCATTGAAGTGGGCCGTGATGATGGTGTTGAAGTTCGTCACATCGTTGGCGCTATCGCTAACGAAGGCGATATCAGCAGCCGTTACATCGGTAACATCAAGCTGTTCGGTACTCACTCTACTATCGAACTGCCAAAAGGCATGCCGGGCGAAGTTCTGTCACACTTCACTCGTACGCGTATTCTGAACAAACCCATGAATATGCAGCTGATTGGTGATGCACAGCCACGCAGCAATGACCGTGGCGGCGAACGTCGTCCAGGCGGCCCTGCACGTGGTGGCTTCGGCTCTGGCGCAGGTCGTGAAGGCGGCGCTCCACGCGGTGGTGCTGAAGGCGGTCGTCGTTTCAGCAATGACCGTGGCGGCGAACGTCGTCCAGGTGGCACCAGCCGTGGTCCACGCACTGAAGGCGGCGCAGCACCTACCCGTCGTCGTGATGCGTAATCACTGATGCCCAATAAAAAACCAGCCTTCGGGCTGGTTTTTTTATATCTGCGATTTGTGCCATCCATCTCTGATCATGTAGTGGCGAGGCACGCCTCGCCCTCAGAATCTACAAGGCGTTACGTGCCTGCATCGCCAGCTCGAAGGAGTAGAGGCGAGCCTGGGGATCAAAGATCTGGCCGTTAACCATCACCTCATCCGCCTGCGTTTCGCGCATCAATGCGGCCAGCCCCTGACGCACCTTCTCTTTATCGCCGACCACCGACATATTCAGCGCCTGCTGCACGCCGTACTGCTCGGACGGTGACCACAAATTATCCATATTTTCCACCGGTGCTGGCAGTGGGCCTGGCTTGCCACGACGCAGGTTAATAAACTGCTGTTGCATGGAGGTAAACAGGAAGCGGGCATCACGTTCGCTGTCGGCGGCGACAACGTTAACGCACACCATCGCGTACGGCTTCTCCAGCCGCGCTGACGGCTTAAAGTTGTCACGATACAGATCCAGCGCCTGTAACAGCATTTCCGGGGCAAAATGGGAGGCGAAAGCAAACGGCAAGCCCATCTGTGCTGCCAGTTGAGCACTGTAAAGGCTGGATCCGAGCAGCCAGACGGGAATTTTCAGCCCGGTTCCCGGAACGGGCTGGACAATCGGCATCTCGTCACCGGAATGATCAAACCAGCGGATCAACTCCGCTACGTCGGCGGGGAAGTTATCGACGTGACCCGCCATATGGCGGCGCAGTGCCAGCATTGTACGCTGGTCAGAACCCGGCGCACGCCCCAGACCAAGATCGATACGGCCAGGATAAAGTGACTCCAGCGTACCAAACTGTTCTGCAATCACCAGCGGTGCATGATTTGGCAGCATGACACCACCAGAGCCTAAACGCAGCGTCTGCGTATTTGCCGCCAGATAACCTATCAGCACCGACGTCGCTGCACTGGCGATCCCGGTCATATTATGGTGTTCGGCCAGCCAGTAACGATGAAAGCCAAGTTTTTCTGACTGCTGTGCCAGAGAGAGTGATGAATGAAAAGCATCGCGTGCGGATGCCCCCTGTGGGATAGGGGCAAGATCCAGTACGGAAAGAGGAACATTTTTTTTATCAGGCATAGTTGCTCACTTTGTCTAACGGCCGACACTGCGCCATGTGCAAAAACGACAGGCTACGGGATCTGTTGTCCCTGTTATTGTCCGTTTGCAGCACTCAAGAAATAAAGTGCGCACAGAACAGACGAAACAATAGTGCCTGCGGATAGTTAGGCTGCTAGCCAATCAAAGTATTATCCATCATCTGCCAGAATGAAACAGCTATTTAGCTGACCAGCTCAAGCCCTGCAACGCGGCGCCAGTAGCCATTACACTCATTGCTGCGTGCCATCATCAGTGGCTGATGGCCTGTTTCGTTTGCGCGGAACCGATCCACCATCGATAACGTTTCTGCATCCTGCGGCGAAAGACGCACAATGTCGACCAGCCCCTGCATTGAGATCAGGTCATTGCCGAGGTTATAGCAATTGCCGCTCATGGTCTGGATCCCGTTCAGGACGAACACCTGCTGGTCTTCCTGAGTGCGAACACGTCGCCCCTGCGGGTAGTCAATGCAGCAGGTCTGGCATTCATCTTTGCTGCGATTTTCAGAGCGGGCAGTAAAGCAACGGGCAGAGTACGCCAGCGGCAGATAACCGTAACTCAACACCTCGACCTCAAACTGCTGGCGAATGCCCAGCTCATCACACTGCTTCAGTAATTGCACCAGCCAGTCGCGCGACAGTTCCACCGGCATACACCAGCGGGTCATACCCATTTTCAGCAGCAGTTGCAGCGTAACGGCGTTATACACATTTAGCGCAGGTCCGGCGACAAAAGGCACGCCCGCTTCATTTGCCAGCGTCACCGCACCCACATCATTAGCTTCAATGAGAAACTCGCCGTTATCGACATAGCGCTTCAGTTCCGTCAGTTCAGAAGGGGATTGCACCAGTGCCAGAGTGCTCAGAACGACCTGTTTACCGGCGGAGGCCAGCGACTTCGCCATACTCAACCAGTCAGCGGTTTTCGTTGCACGGCGTTTGCTGCAAACAGATTCGCCGAGGTAGATGACGTCAGCCTGACTGCTGGCGGCAGCCTGATAAAAGGCATTCAGCGTTTCTTTTGGCCAGTACCACAGTACCGGACCCAGTGAGTATTTCATGATATCTCCTACTGCCACTGGCGGTGATAAGCACCGAGCGTTGTCTGAGTGCCTTCACTCAGCGCACTCAGCGCCGCCATCCATTGCGGCTGTGCGGTGAAATTTTGCGGGTCAGCTTTACAGCGATCGATGGCCTGGCGCCAGATACGCGCCACCTGTTCAACATAGGCCGGGCTACGCTGACGTCCCTCAATTTTGACGGAGACAATATTGGCTGCCATCAGCTCAGGTAAGAGTGCCAGCGTGTTCAGGCTGGTGGGTTCTTCCAGCGCATGATAGCGCGCCTCATCTACCTTATAGCGACCCTTGCACAGCGTGGGGTAACCGGCATTTTCTCCGTTGTCATAACGATCAATCAGCACTTCGTTCAGACGGGATTCCAGGCCTGCCTGGGTTTGCTGCCAGCGAACGAAGCGCGCGGGGGAACAGGCACCGACGGTATTGGGCGACTCGCCGGTCAGGTAAGACGAAAGATAACAACGTCCTTCCGCCATAATGCACAAGCTACCAAACGCGAACACCTCGAGTGGAACGGTAGTGTCACGCGCCAGTTGGCGCACCTGGTGCATCGATAGCACTCGTGGCAATACCACGCGTGCAACATCAAAGTTACGCTGATAAAAGCGTACGGCAGCGGCATTTGTGGCAGACGCCTGTACCGAAACATGGCGTTCAATATGAGGATATTTATCTGCGGCATACGCCAGCATGGCAATATCTGCCAGGATTAAGGCATCAGCACCCGCATCTGCGGCCATATCCACCGCACGCTGCCAGCGTTGGTAGCCATCGGGATGGGCAAAGGTGTTAATGGCCACATGGAGTTTACGTTTACGCTGATGCACGTAGTTTGCGGCTTCCTGCAGGCGTTTATCGGTGAAATTCAATCCCGCAAAATGGCGGGCATTGGTCTCATCTTTCAGGCCGATATACACCGCGTCGGCACCATTTTCGATGGCGGCCTTCAGTGCCGGAAGATTTCCGGCCGGGCAGAGAAGTTCCATAAGAAGCGATCCAACTAATCAGAAGAGTTGAAGAGTTTAGTGAGGAAGGCCGAGACAAATTTTGATTTAAGGCAGCTAATGGCGTATTGATGGTGTTCGTGTACCCTGATAAAACTCATAGAGTTCGCACACTTTGTTGATCCAGCCGTCAGACGCTTTTTGCTGCTGTGGCAAAATAGCTGAAATTTATTCGTAAGGAGTGATAATGGTGTTGAACCCGCTACGCAGCCACTGTGTCCGTCACGGGCCGCAATTACTGCGTTTCCCACTGCGGTTTACCCCGTTTGCAGTGAAGAAGCCGCTATTACAGGCACTGTTACGCTGGCAGTTTCAGCAGGCGCTGGCGGAAGGCGAGCTGGACTTCCTTGAAGGGCGCTGGCTGGGGATTGAGGTCAAGGACCTTGAACTCCGTTGGTCAGTCACGCTGGAACAGGGGCAGCTTCGGGTCGCTGAACGTGAGGAGGCTGATGTCTGGTTTCGCGGCAATGCCAATGACCTGGCGCTGATCGCTGCCCGCAGGCAGGATCCGGACACTCTGTTTTTCCAGCGCCGTTTACTGATTGAAGGTGATACGGAACTGGGCCTGGAAGTCAAAAATATGATGGATGCGATAGATCTGGACGCCATGCCAGCGCCGCTACGCATCGGGCTTATGCAACTGGCTGATTTTATTGAGGCCGGAATGAAAGAGGACGCGATTCCCCCGGCGGATCGCGCAGGTGCCACATGTTAATTCGTTCAGAAATTGGCATCGATGCGGCGAGCATCGACAGCCTGCTGCGCCGTAGCTTCCCAACCTCTGCGGAAGCGGAACTGGTGCAGCAACTGCGGGAAGATGGGCTATTAACCCTCGGTGTCGTTGCAACAGATGACGATGGCCAGGTGCTGGGCTATGCGGCCTTCAGCCCGGTCACGCTCAACGATGAAGATCGGCAGTGGGTAGGATTAGCGCCGCTGGCGGTTGATGAAAGCGTTCGCAGGCAGGGCGTGGGTAAACAGTTGATTTACGAAGGGCTGGATACGTTGAATGAGTTTGGCTATGCCGCCGTTGTGGTGTTGGGCGATCCCGCTTTCTACGGTCCTTATGGCTTTGAACCGGCTGCACGCCACCAGCTGCACTGCCGCTGGGAAGGCACTGAAGCGGCGTTTCAGGTGTACAAGCTGGCGGATGACGCCTTTGATGGCGTTGAAGGCCGCATCGAGTTCTCCGCGCCCTTTAATCGCTTCTGAGCGCAGCAAGCCATTGAACAAGTGATACAGGCTGGTGTTCTACCAGCCTGATCTTCTGTGGTTTTTTCAGTTGCTTAACCTGATATTCCAGCTTCGACGCCAGCGAACGATCCCCTGCCTCACAGTGAAATACCAACACCAGCGGTCCTTTACCGCGCAATGCTTTTGCGCCTTTACCACTCTGGTGCTGGGCAAAACGCCTGGCCACGTCATTGGTGATGCCGGTGTACAGCATTCCTTTAGCGGTTCGCAGAATATACAGTCGCCAGTCCCCGGGTGCAGCCGCGCTCATAGGGTTTCTCAGATAAAAAACAGTACGGCTACTTTAGCGTATATGTTGGCAGAGAGGGAGAGGCAGGGGGCAGCAAGGGCCAGCCGGAGCTGGCCCGAAGCATCATGCGGCGTTAAGAATACGCAGCGATTCGCGGTTAAAAGCGGGGAGATCGTCCGGCGTGCGGCTGGTGACCAGCCTGTCGTTATCGACCACGACCTCTTCATCGTAGAAATCAGCACCGGCATTTTTCAAATCAATCACCACCGGTTTCACCGTGGTCATTTTGCGACCGCGTACGGCATTGGCACTGATCAGCAGCTGTTGCCCGTGACAGATAGCGAAGACAGGTTTGCCCAGTGCAACAAAGGCTTTGGTGAAGGCGACAAAACGGTCATCGCCGCGCAGCGTGTCCGGGGAGTGGCCGCCGGGCAGCAGTAGCGCATCAAACTCGGCCGGATGGACATCATCGATATTTTTATCGACCTTCAGGCTGGCTTTACCCTGCTTACCAGTAATAGTTTTACCCGCTTCACTGTCAATGGTAATGACCTGGTGGCCGGCTTTTTTATACGCCTCTGCGGGAGAAGTAAATTCTGAGTCTTCAAATTCATCGGTAATCAGCACCGCAATTTTCTTGCTCATATTTCCTCCTGTGAGTTTCATTTAAATGCGCAGTAAGTGTGGTTCACTGGTGCTGAAAAGCAAATTCAGTGGCACAGCAAGGGGCACAGGTGGATGATTTTAGAAGGGAACATAGGGCACACAAAGGTAAAGAAGACGCAGGTCGCTGGTGTTTATGTATACCGCACCCTATGATAATTCCCCATTAAGCTCCCACTTTTCAGGACGATGTCATGGCCACGCTGCATTCCTTACTCGCTTTTGCTTCTTATTTTTTAACCAGCGGCGCGCTGGTACTGATCTTTCTGTTTATCTATACCCGCATTACACCGCACAACGAATGGCGTCTGATTAAAGAGAATAATCTGGCGGCGACTTCAGGGTTCATCGGGGCACTGCTGGGTTACATTATTCCGCTGGCCAGCGTGGCCATTAACTCCGTTAACCTGCTGGATTATCTGGTCTGGGGTGCAGTGGCGCTGGTTGTGCAGCTGCTGGTATTTACCGCAGTGCGCCTGTTTATGTCGGATATCAGCCGCCGCATTGAGGATAATCACCTGTCTGCGGGGCTGTTCCTCGGTGGGGTGTCTACCGGCGTGGGGATATTGAACGCCGCCTGCATGACCTACTGATCTCAACGTAAATTATGGATCACCTGGTTGCTGCTGCCGCGCCACAGCAGCGCCGGGTCTTTGAGTGCCTGAATAAACTTCCCGTCGATCAGCACATTCACGCTGGTGACCACCTGCTGCTGCTCTGTGCTCAGTTCCTCCAGGCGGTAACCTGTCCACATCCAGATATCTTTGCCAGCACACTCACGCTGCACTCGCCGCAACAGCCGTCCGACATCCGCCAGATTGGCCGGATGCAGCGGATCGCCGCCTGACAGCGACAACCCCTGGCGCGGAATACGTGTATCGTTGAGGTCGGCAATCAGCTGCTCTTCCATTTGAAGGGTGAACGGCAACCCGGAGTTCAGCCGCCAGGTGCTTTTGTTATAACAACCGGGGCATTCATGCACGCAGCCGGAGACAAACAGCGTGCAGCGCGTGCCGGGACCGTTAACGATATCCACCGGGTAGTACTGATGGATGTTCACCCCAGCTGACCGTTACCCAGGTGCTTCACCCGACGTTTAACCTCCTCCTGCTTCCCGGCGTTAAACGGACGGGCATCAGGACTGCCGAGATAGCCGCACACCCGCCGCGTCACCGAGACGCGGGTGCTGTCATGGTTACCGCATTTCGGGCAGGTAAAGCCTTTACTGGTGCACTCAAACTCGCCGGTAAAACCGCACTCATAGCACTCGTCGATAGGCGTATTGGTGCCGTAGTAAGGCACCCGGCTGTAGCTGTAATCCCAGACGTCTTCCAGCGCCTTAAGGTTGTGCTGAATGTTAGGGTATTCGCCGTAACAGATAAAACCGCCGTTCGCTAACGGTGGATAACCGGCTTCGAAGTCGATTTTATCGTACGGATTGACCTTCTTCTCCACGTCGAGGTGGAAGCTGTTGGTGTAGTAGCCCTTATCGGTGACGCCCGGCACCACGCCGAACTCGGCAGCATCGAGGCGACAGAAACGGTCACACAGGTTCTCACTGGGCGTACTGTACAGACTAAAGCCGTAGTCCGTTTCCTCTTTCCATGCCTCGACGGCGGCGCGCAGTCGGGCAACAATCTCCAGCCCTTTGGCGCGCAGTTGCGCATCATCATAAGGATGTACACTGCCGCCGCTCAGGGCATTCAGCGTTTCATGAATGCCAATATAGCCCAGAGAAATGGAGGCTCTGCCGTGACGGAAGATAGGTGCCACCGGATCATTGGCTTTCAGGCGCACTCCGCACGCACCCTCCATATAGAGGATGGGGGCCACGCGGGCCTTCACATTTTCCAGCCGGGCGATGCGTGTCATCAGGGCTTTCTTCGCCAGCAACAGACGCTGGTCGAGCAGCGTCCAGAAGCGGCTCTCATCACCCTGTGCCTCCAGCGCAATACGCGGCAGGTTAAGGCTGATCACGCCGATATTGTTACGGCCATCGTGGATCGGCTCGCCGTTCTCTTCATACACGCCCAGGAAGCTGCGGCAGCCCATAGGGGTTTTAAACGATCCTGTGACCTTGACCACCTGATCGTAGTTGAGAATATCCGGATACATGCGTTTGCTGGCGCACTCCAGCGCCAGCTGTTTGATATCGTAGTTGGGCTCGCCAGCGGCCTGATTTAGCCCGGCTTTGATAGCAAAAACCAGTTTCGGGAACACCGCCGTTTTATGATTTTTCCCCAGTCCGGCAATGCGGTTCCGCAGAATCGACTGCTGGACCAGGCGCGCCGCCCAGCTGGTGCCAAGGCCAAACCCAAAGGTGACAAACGGCGTCTGGCCGTTAGCGGTATGCAGTGTATTCACTTCATATTCCAGTGACTGGAACGCGTCGTAGCACTCTTTCTCGGTGCGCATTTGGGCATACGCTTCGACATCCGCCACCTGCCATTGCTGCGCAGTGGCACGATGTTTCACCAGGCTGGCTTCCACAAACGGGGCCAGCACCTCATCAATGCGGTTAATGGTGGTGCCGCCGTAAATATGGCTGGCTACCTGGGCGATAATCTGTGCGGTAACGGCGGTCGCGGTGGAGATCGACTTTGGCGGTTCGATCTCGGCATTCCCCATTTTGAAGCCATGGGTCAGCATGCCGCGCAGGTCAATCAGCATACAGTTAAACATCGGGAAGAACGGCGAATAGTCGAGGTCGTGATAGTGGATCTCACCGCGTTCATGCGCACTGACCACATCGCGCGGCAGCATATGCTGACGGGCATAGTGTTTAGCGACGATGCCGGCCAGCAGATCGCGCTGGGTCGGGATCACTTTGCTATCTTTGTTGGCATTTTCATTCAGCAGTGCCGGGTTGCTCTGTTCAATCAGACCGCGAATTTCATGGTTCAACCGACCGCGCAGCTCGCGTGCTACGTCGCGATCGTGGCGGTATTCAATATAGCTGCGTGCCAGCTGCGGGTAACGGCCTGCCATCAGTTGGTTCTCAACCGCGCGCTGAACCTCTGCGATATCCACGCTCGGGCGGGCGGTGAGCTGAGCGCTAATCTGGCTGGCGGCGGTAGCGCAGTAGTCGTCATCGTCAATTTTCGCAGCCTGTGCCGCGGCACGGATTGCCGCCTCAATACGCGCTGGATCGAAGGCGACCTGACAGCCGTCCCGCTTGATTACCTGAGTTGCCACCGCTGCTCTCCTGAATGAAGAAAATCTATATGTGGGTTTTGATGGCTATAGTAAACGCTATATATAGTGTTGCGATCAGATTTAAACGCCGTTTTATTGACCTGAGGCAAAGATCTGACAGCAGCGCAGCAAAGATAAGCGATGGTCAACGTCGGTTAAGGTTTTGTGTGGTTATACGCTATTTTTTGCCATCAAGGTGTGCTGTGGCGGTTGCATTCAACCCAAAGGAATCACTACTATTGCCGGTTGCCATAGAGCGAAATCCATTTTGCTCTGGTCTCTCAGGGATACTGTCTGATGTCGTCTGTCGCTTATAACGAAAAACAGGTCATTCGCTGGCTCGGTGCACGTACCGTGGCCCGGGCGCGCGATCTGGTCGCCAGCGTACAGAATATCCAGTGGCAAAATAATTTGCTGACCGGCGAGGTGCCGGGACGTAAAGCGGAACCTTTCAGCGTGATCGTGCATTTCAGTCGTCCCCAGGGCAGGTTGCTGGCCAGCGGGGAGTGCAGCTGTGCTGTAAAAAATAACTGTAAGCATGTCGCGGCGCTGATGCTGGCGAACCTGCAACCCCGCCAGCCAACAGCGGCAGTGGTCCTCAAAACCATTGAGGCAGTGCCTGTCCCGGTGCTGCAACTGCAATCACGTGCCAAATTTATCAGCGGCTATGGTCATTATGGTCATCGCCAGAAGCGCCTCGATTTTGCCTCCGTCAGCTTTGACTACGCAGGCGTGAACGTTGATGCAGGAAGCCGGGCGGAGAACTTTACCGACAGGAATGGTCTGCGCTACCACGTTCAGCGCCATACGGAAGAGGAGCAGTCCTGGCTGGCGCAGATCGACACGGTCGGGCTGAATGCCATCCCCGCCGGGCATATTTATACGCCAGCTCCGTTGCCCCCGGCGATCTTCGCCCCGGCATCGCCGCCGCAGTGGCGTGATTTCATTAAAAAAGGCCTGCCGGCGCTGCGCAAACGCGGCTGGCGCATCAGCATGGATGATGATTTCACCTGGAACGTCTCGGACGTTGATGCGATTGAAGGGCGCGCAGTACAGGGCGAGGACGGCTGGTTCGATCTTGAGCTGGCGATGAAAATTGGCCGCCGACGCGTGCGCCTGGAGCCGCTGCTGGCGAAGCTGTTTGAGCGTGACCGCCGCTGGATGTCCGGCAATCTGCGTCTGATTGATGATGACGAACAGATTGAGATGCGTGACGATAAGAATCAGCGATTGCTGTTTCGCGCGGGTCAGCTAAAGCCGCTGGTGGGCAATCTGATTGATCTGTTTGGCGCGCATCAACCGCTGCGACTGGCCGCCTGGGATATCGGGCGTCTCAGCGAGTCCGGCGATCGTAATCGCTGGATATTTGACGGTGACAACGCGGTCCATCAGCTGGCAGAGCGATTGAACGGGCACAGCGGTGTACAGGCCATTGCCCCGCCTGTTGGCTTGCAGGCCACCCTGCGCGATTATCAGCAGCAGGGCGTGAACTGGATGCAGTTCCTGCGTCAGCATCAGCTGGCGGGCATACTGGCCGATGATATGGGGCTAGGGAAAACGATTCAGACGCTGGCCCACCTGCTGCTGGAAAAAGAAGCCGGGCGCCTCGATCGTCCTGCACTGATCGTGGTGCCGACCACGCTGGTCCATAACTGGTGCTGTGAAGCACGGCGCTTTGCCCCCGATCTGCGAGTACTGGCGCTGACCGGGCCGCAGCGCAAAGACTTTTACGATCAGATGGAACAGTACGACGTGGTCATCACCACCTATTCACTGCTGTGGCGCGATCAGCCGCAGCTGGTGGCGCACTATTATCATTTGCTGATCCTCGATGAAGCGCAGTATGTGAAGAACAGCGCCTCACGCGCCGCCTCGGTAATCCGCACCCTGAAGACGCGGCATCGTCTCTGCCTGACCGGAACCCCGCTGGAAAATCACCTCGGGGAGCTGTGGTCGCAGTTTGATTTCCTGCTGCCGGGCTTCCTTGGGAGCGAACGCGACTTCACCCAGAACTGGCGTATTCCGGTAGAACGCAATGGCGATAAAGTCAGGCGTGAGCTGCTGGCGAAGCGCGTACGGCCGTTTATGCTGCGCCGCCGTAAACAGGAGGTCGCCAAAGAGCTGCCGCCGAAAAATACCATTGTGCGCAGCGTGCCGCTGGACGGTGCGCAACGAGAACTGTATGACCAGGTGCGTGCCGCCATGCAGGACCGCGTACAGTTAGCGATGCAGCAGCAGGGGCCGGGACGCAGCCATCTGCTGGTGCTGGATGCCCTGCTAAAACTGCGCCAAATCTGCTGCGATCCGCGTCTGATGTCCGATCCGCGCGCCGAGCGGGTGAAACACTCTGCCAAGCTGGCGCTGCTGCGCGAGATGCTGCATGACCTGCTGGCAGAAGATCGGCGCATCCTGATCTTCTCGCAGTTCACCACCATGCTGGGCATCATCGCTGAAGAGTTACAGAAAGCGCGCATTCCTTATGTCATCCTGACGGGCAGCACCCGCGATCGCACTGAGCCGGTACGGCGTTTTCAGCAGGGCGAAGTCCCGGTGTTTCTGATCAGCCTGAAAGCGGGCGGAGTTGGGCTGAACCTGACGGCGGCCGACACGGTGATCCACTACGATCCCTGGTGGAACCCGGCTGCTGAAAATCAGGCCACCGATCGCGCTTATCGCCTCGGGCAGGATAAACCGGTCTTTGTGTATAAGCTGATCGCGGCCGATACCATCGAAGAGAAGATCGTCGCGATGCAGCAGCAAAAAGCCGAGCTGGCCGGAGAGATCCTCGACGACGAACTGAGTGAACCCTCCAGTTTCAGTCAGGACGATCTGGCGGCACTGTTCTCCTGACATCACCGCCCGGATAGCATCAAAACGTTAACGGCGCCTGCGCCTTATGGAATTCGTTTCGTGAGATGTAACTTGATGTAACACGCGAATTATGTTTTATGAGGTCATCACAAAAAAAGGATGCCCTGATATGCCATGGTCACTGCGCCCGCTGTTGCTTGCCTGTTCCCTGTTTCTGCCATTCACTGTGGCTGCCGACCCGGCAGGGAAACTCCCGCTGATGCCCTGGCCGCAGCAGGTAGAGCAGCCAGAGGGTAGGGGAAATCTGGCCCTGACCATGCCGCTGGCGATCCAGGTTAAGGGCGATAACCTGCACGAGGCAATCCCGCGCTGGCAGCAACGCCTGGCGCGTCAGACCGGTAACCCTGATCTGCCGATTTCCGCCAGTGCCACGTCATTACAGATCCGTATCGCCCGACAGGTTGCCGCTATTCCTCAACCGGACAGCGATGAGAGCTACCGGCTGGTGGTCAGCGCCGACGGCATCACACTGGATGCAGCCACCCGTTTTGGCGCGATGCGCGGCATGGAAACGCTGCTGCAGCTGGTGCATAACAGCACGGTGCCCCTGGTGACGATTAATGACCACCCGCGCTTTCCGTGGCGCGGGATCCTGATTGATTCTGCCCGCCACTTTATGCCCATTGAGACGCTGAAACGCCAGATTGATGGCATCGCCGCTGCGCGTATGAACGTCTTCCACTGGCACCTGACCGACGACCAGGGCTGGCGTTTTGGTTCCAGTCATTTCCCACAGTTGCAGGAAAAAGCCAGCGACGGACTGTGGTACAGCCCGCAGCAGATGCGCGATATCGTCAGCTATGCCGCCCATCGTGGCGTGCGTGTGGTGCCGGAAATTGACTTTCCGGGGCACGCTTCGGCACTGGCGGTGGCGATGCCTGAACTGATCGCGGCACCGGGGCCTTATCAAATGGAACGTGGCTGGGGCGTCTTTAAACCGCTGCTCGATCCGTCCCGCGAACAGGTTTATCAGTTTATTGATACGCTGGTGGGCGAGGTGGCCGCCATCTTCCCCGATCCTTATCTGCATATTGGTGGCGATGAAGTGGATCCCAGCCAGTGGGATAACTCTGAGGCTATCGCTCAGTTTATGCAGCAGAAAGGGTTGAAAGACAGCCACGCACTGCAGGCATATTTCAATCAACGGGTGGAGAAGATCCTGGAAAAACACCAGCGACAGATGATCGGCTGGGATGAAATCTATCATCCCGATCTGCCGCGCAGCATTCTGATCCAATCCTGGCGCGGACCGGATGCGCTGGGTGAAGTGGCAAAAAACAACTATCGCGGCATCCTTTCTACCGGCTTCTATCTCGATCAGGCCCAGCCTGCGGCGTTCCATTATCGCAATGAAGTCTGGCCGCAGGGACTGAACGATGCCGATCGGATCAAAGAGGGCGAAACAGCACAGAGCTGGCAATTTACGCTGCCACGTCTTAAGGGTAAGCCGCTTACAGGCAGCTTTACGCTGATTGATGCCGTTGGTGGATGGCGCGGATTTATTGATTTCGAAGGGCGCTCGCGGCGTATGGTGCGGGAGATCCGCTGGCTGTCGCCCACCCAGTTTACCTTCCGTGTCGACAGCTGGATGGGCGAGCTTCGTCCGGTGCTCACCCTGGCGGGCGACAACATGAGCGGCTACTGGCGCATCGGTAACGTGCGCTATCCCACGGTGGGCAGCAGGCTGCCGCAGCCTCCGCAGGGTATAAAACCGGTACTGCCGGATGATGCCCAGTTGCGAAATAACCTGCTGGGCGGGGAAGCGGCGCTGTGGAGCGAAATCGTCGATGAGAACGTGATTGACGTCCGTTTGTGGCCCCGGGCATTTGTGGTGGCAGAGCGGCTGTGGTCGGCCTCTGATGTGACGGATGAGAAGAATATGTATCAGCGCCTGGCAGCGGTTGATAGCTGGTCCGCCGTGTCGGTGGGTCTGCAACAGCACGCGGAGACGCAGTTGCAGATGATGCGTCTGGCCAACAGTAGTGACACGGTGCCGCTGCAAATCTTCGCTGAAGCGCTGGAGCCTGCGCAGTTCTATACCCGACAGCATCTGAAATACCAGGCCGGGCATTACACGCAGGCTGAACCGTTGAACCGGCTGGCCGATGTACTGCCATCTGAAAGCAACAAAGTGCGTGAGCTGGATCAGCAGGTGGACGCGCTGATCGCCAATCGGGGTGACCGACAGGCGGCGCAGGCGATCCGCCGTCAGCTTCTGCAGTGGCAGCACAATATTCCGCTGGTAGAGCCGGTGCTGGCGCAGAACCCGCAGCTACGGCCGCTGCTGCCGGTGGCAGGGCAGGTGGCAGAGATCAGTCAGATGGGGCTGTCACTGCTGGATGCCATGGAAAAGGAACAAACTTTTGGCGCTCGTGAAGTGGCGAAGATGCATCAGCGGCTGGATCAGGCAGCGCTCAGCCAGGATGAAGTGGTGATTGCGCTGGTGTATCCGGTGGAGAAATTATTGCGCAACGGGAAATAACGGCGGGTCGATCGTTGATCGACCCGTACAACGATTCACGACGCTCGCTTAACGACGTACAGCGATCGCTTCGATTTCGATGTTCACATCTTTTGGCAGACGCGCCACTTCCACACACGAACGTGCCGGGAAGCTGGCCTGGTGCTCAGTGAAGAAGGCTTCGTAGGTGGCGTTCACCGTGGCGAAGTCATTCAGATCTTTCACGAACACGGTGGTTTTAACGATATCACCCACTTTCAAACCCGCGGCCTCAACAATCGCTTTCACATTTTCCAGCGACTGGCGTGCCTGAGCGGCAATATCGTCCGCCACAGCACCGGTTTTCGGATCGACCGGGATTTGGCCTGACGTGAAGATCATGCTGCCGAGATCCACACCCTGAACATAAGGGCCGATAGCGGCGGGGGCGTTTTCCGTACTGATTTCGCGTGACATAGTTTCTCCTGAATGTGTGCGATGGTGAGGATAGGGGTACAGCGTATCATTTTTGCCCGGGCCGGGCATGCCCGGCCCCTACAGGTACAGTGATATTCCGTAAGAGCGAGGCCCGACAGCAACGGTGATACCCCGTAAGAGCGAGGCCCGACAGCAACGGTGATACCCCCGTAGGGGCGAGGCCCGACAGCAACGGTGATACCCCGTAGTGGCGAGGCCCGACAGCAACGGAGATACCCCGTAGGGGCGAGGCCCGACAGCAACGGTGATACCCCGTAGTGGCGAGGCCCGACAGCAACGGAGATACCCCGTAGGGGCGAGGCCCGACAGTAACGGTGATACCCCGTAGGGGCGAGGCATGCCTCGCCTCTCTGTTTGACCCGGCGCGTGTCACATCCTGCCCACGCAACGGACCAAATGCAACGGCATTAACCGTTTGCCATCACCACATGGTGCGCGAACTCTTTCTCGCAGTATTTACATTTCAGGTGCAGCTCATCCTGGCGCTGTTTCACCGCGAAGCTGGAATGCACCGGTTCAGAACGGCTGATGCAGTTGCTGTTCGGGCAGGTCAGCACGCGTTCAATCCGGTCTGGCAACGTCGGGGAGCTCTTCGCCACCACGTTGTAATCATCAATGCGGTTCACCGTTGCGTGCGGTGCATACACCGCCAGCTGGTTGATCTGATCGTCGGTCAGGAAGGTGTTCTCAATCTTGATCAGGTCTTTGCGGCCCAGCTCACCCGAGGGCAGATTCAGGCCAATGGTAATGCGCTGGTCGGTTTCCGTCAGGCGGAACAGGGAGAGCAGCTTAAAGCCAATCTGAGCCGGGATATGGTCGATCACCGTGCCGCGTTTAATCGCTTCAACCTGTAATTTATTATCGTGTGTCATGTGCTTATCCCCTTAAAGAACCGGTTCGCTGTTCAGTACCAGCGCCAGAAGTGCCTGGCGTGCGTAGATACCGTTACCTGCCTGCTGGAAATACCAGGCGTGCGGCGTGTGATCGAGATCCGTGTCGATTTCGTCAATACGCGGCAGCGGGTGCAGAACTTTCATATTCTCGCGTGCGCCCACCAGATCGCTGGCGCGCAGAATAAACTGGGCTTTGACGTTAGCGTATTCCGACGGATCAAGACGCTCTTTCTGTACGCGGGTCATATACAGAATGTCCACCTGCGGCACCACTTCTTCAATGCTGTCATGACGTGTCCAGACAATGCCTTTTTCGTCGAGCATATCGGTGATGTAAGCCGGCATCGCCAGTGCATCAGGCGCAATAAAGTAAAAACGATTGCCTTCAAACTTCGCCAGCGCCTGGGTCAGTGAATGTACGGTGCGGCCATATTTCAAATCACCGACCATCGCCACGCTGAGGTTATTCAGACGGCCCTGCGTTTCCTGCAAGGTAAACAGATCGAGCAGCGTCTGAGTCGGATGCTGATTGGCGCCATCGCCCGCGTTCAGGATCGGCACGCCGCCGGAAAACTCGGTTGCCAGACGCGCGGCGCCTTCCTGCGGATGACGCATGACAATCGCATCCACATAGGTGCCAATCACGGAGATGGTATCGGCGAGGGTTTCCCCTTTCTTGCCCAGCGAGGTGTTGCTGCCATCGGCAAACCCGACCACGGACGCGCCAAGACGATGCATCGCCGTTTCAAACGAGAGGCGGGTGCGGGTGGACGCTTCAAAGAAGCAGCTGGCAATCACGTTGTGCTTCAGCAGCTCAGGCTGTGGGTTCGCCTTCAGGCTGGCCGCGGTACGCAATACCAGCTCCAGCTCTTCACGGTTGAGATCGTTAATTGAAATAATGTGTTTGTGATATAGGGGGTTAGCCATTTCCACTCCTTTTGCCGTTATCATTCATGATGCAGCGGTGTCGGCTGCCTCATGAGTGCTATAGCGCAACGTTTTTGCATTAAAATGCGGGCAAAAAAAAGCCCCTCAATGAGGGGCTTTTCTTGATGATCGGTCATGCAACGGGAGGAAAAACGGTGCTGCCCGCCTGTAGAAAGGCGATTCAGTACGGCTTGATTAACGCAATTTAGTTTCATGCATCCTCCCGGCAAACGGGGTGCATTATACGCATTCATCCGTTTGCAGCAAGCGAAAAACGCGTAACGTAATCGTTTGCCTGGGGTGAGTTACCCCAGCTGTGCCAGCGTGGCCACCATCACCGCTTTGATGGTGTGCAGACGGTTTTCCGCCTGGTCAAACACCACGCTGTGCGATGATTCAAACACCTCATCGGTGACTTCCATGCCGCCGTGCAGATCGTACTGCTGCGCCATCTGCTGGCCCAGCGTGGTCTGGTCATCGTGGAACGCAGGCAGGCAGTGCAGGAACTTCACCTGCGGGTTCCCGGTCGCCTCAAGCATCGCCATGTTCACCTGATAAGGGCGCAGCAGGGCAATACGTTCGTGCCATACCTCTTTCGGCTCACCCATGGATACCCAGACGTCGGTGTAAATGAAGTCCGCGCCCAGCACGCCTTGCGCAATATCTTCTGTCAGGGTGATTTTTCCGCCGGTTTTTTCTGCCACGCTGCGGCATTCAGCAACCAGCCCCGCATCCGGCCAGCAGCTTTTCGGTGCCACCAGGCGCAGATCCAGGCCTGTCAGCGCCGCCGCCTCCAGCAGAGTATTGCCCATATTATTATGGGTATCGCCGACGTAGGTCAGCGTCATCTGACTGAAGGCTTTCTCCGGCAGGTGTTCCTGCATGGTGAGCAGGTCCGCCAGCAGTTGGGTGGGATGAAACTCGTTGGTCAGCCCGTTCCACACCGGCACGCCAGCGTGTTCGGCCAGGGATTCCACCAGCACCTGGCCGTGGCCGCGATATTGAATACCGTGGTACATCCGGCCCAGCACGCGGGCGGTGTCTTTCATCGACTCTTTATGGCCGATCTGGCTGCCGCTCGGGCCAATCCAGGTGACGTTCGCGCCCTGATCGTATGCGGCAACTTCGAAAGAGCATCGGGTGCGGGTCGAGTCTTTTTCGAAGATGAGCGCGATATTTTTACCTTTCAGATGCTGAATTTCTTCGCCATTTTTTTTATCGGTTTTCAACGTGGACGCCAGCGCCAGTAAGCCGTTGATTTCAGCGGGGGTGAAATCGAGCAGCCTGAGGAAGTGACGTTGATATAACTGACTCATAAAGCACTCCGGGATGATCTTTAATGAATTAAAATTCAATTTAACCGTATTAATATTCACTTTCAACCCCGAAGAGCAGAAACTTGCTTTTAAAGGTAGTGGCGCAGAGGGCACTGTGGGAAAATACGCGAAATAACGCCTTAATGAGGAAGCGATCATGGCTAATGAAGCATTGTTGGAAGAGCAGCGTGAAGAAACGCGGCTGATTATTGAAGAACTGCTGGATGATGGCAGTGACCCGGACGCGCTGTACACCATTGAGCATCATTTCTCTTGCGACAGCTTCGATGCGCTGGAGAAAGCGGCCGTGGAAGCTTTTAAGCTGGGTTACGAAGTCACTGAGCCGGAAGAGCTGGATCTGGAAGATGGCACCAAAGTGATGTGCTGCGATATTCTCAGCGAAGGCGCGCTGAACGCTGAACTGATCGACGCGCAGGTTGAGCAGCTGATCGATGTGGCGGGCAAGTTCAACGTTGACTACGACGGCTGGGGCACCTACTTCGAAGATCCGGACGCGCAGGATGACGACGAAGGCGATGAAGATGACGAAGCCATCGACGGCGAAGATAACGGCATCCGCCACTGATTCTCCCCTGTAAATTCTGGCCGGGCATGCCCGGCCATTTCATGACGTTGAGCAAATGAATACCGAACACCTGCTGGCCCCTGTCCTCGATTTCCTGCACTGCCGTACGCCTCAAGCCTGGATTGACGAAGCCCGTCAGCCGCAACATCTTCCTCTGTTACTGACCGACCATCTGGTATGTGAGCTGAAAGCAGCCCAGACCGCCATGTGGCTGATCCGTAAATATGTTGCGGACAAAGCCAGCGGCGATGCCCTGCTGGCGTGGCTGAAACCCTGGGAACAGTTTGTTCACAACGATCAGGCCGATCTTGCCTTCCTCGAACAGCATAAAGGTCTGTCAAAAACCATTATCAGCCGTGAAGAGGTGCCTTATGGCGATGAACTGGTGGATAAGATGGTGCTGCTGATCAAAGAAGAGCTGCACCATTTCTATCAGGTGCTGGAGATTATGCAGGCGCGTGGTATTCCCTATATGCGCATCACCGCCAGCCGCTATGCCAAAGGGTTAATCCGCGAGATCATCACGCATGAACCACAAACGCTGGTGGATAAACTGATCTGCGGAGCCTATATCGAAGCGCGATCCTGCGAGCGTTTTGCCAGTCTGGCACCGTATCTTGATGATGAACTGGCGGGGTTTTATATTTCGCTGCTGCGCTCAGAGGCGCGACACTATCAGGATTACCTGGCGCTGGCTGCACTGATCTCACCGACGGATATCAGCGTGCGGGTGCGTAAAATCGGGGAAACGGAAGCGCGTCTGATCATGGAACCGGACAACCAGCTGCGTTTTCACAGTGGCGTTCCGAACTTCGCCTGAGAGGCGAGCGGATAAAAGGGCCGATTGGAACACACGATCGGCCCCTGCCGGGGCCGTCCGCCGCGGTTAAAGGGTTTTCAGCATCGTCACTTCGCAATCCACATGACCGGTGGAGCCCATCGGGCCATCGATATGCTCAAAACCGAGATGTTCATACAGGCGAATGGCGCGCGTCAGTGACGCGGTAGTTTCCAGATAGCAACGTTTAAAGCCCTGCTGGCGGGCATAGTCCATCGCCTGAATGGCCAGACGGCGTGCCAGCCCGAGGCCACGCACCGACGGCATAAAATACATTTTCTGCAGTTCACAGACATCCGCATCGCTGCTCGCCAGTGGCGCGATGCCACCGCCACCCACCACCTTTCCTTCCACTTCGACCACCCAGAAAGCACAGTTCTCTTCACTATAGACTTCATAGAGATGGTCAAGATTAGGGTCCGAAACG
Organism: Erwinia rhapontici; assembly: GCF_020683125.1. NCBI lineage: Bacteria > Pseudomonadati > Pseudomonadota > Gammaproteobacteria > Enterobacterales > Erwiniaceae > Erwinia > Erwinia rhapontici. The sequence continues at coordinate 622,007 of NZ_CP085627.1, forward strand.
GTATAGCCTTTATCTGCCGTCAGGCCAAATTCTGCCGATACGGTGCGGATCACCGCAGCAATATGCGGGTTGTCAGCGGGAACGATCGGGCGCACGCGCAGGGTTGTCTGAATTGCGGTTGTCATACATTTCGCTCATGGTCTGTCGGTTGCAGGTAGTGTAATAACACTGCCAGCGTGCGGATGCAATGTCTGTGCATCAGGGGTTAACGTGTCTGAGTATGTTATCTAAATGATAATTATTTATTGTCGGGTTTCCAATGCCATGCTTAAATAGCGCGGCTATTTATTACGCTTTTATTTTCTGCTTCCCAGCAGTCTATTTCTATTTCAGGAAGAAAAACAAATGGAAAACAATACCTCGAATCAGCAGCGTCATGCGGTGCTGTTTCACGGTCGTTCTGGTGAATATTTCTCTATCTGGCTGGTCAATGCACTGCTGACCATGATCACATTGGGTATTTATTCTGCCTGGGCCACCGTCCGTCGCCGTCGCTATTTCTATGGCAATACCGAAATTGCGGGCGATCGCTTTGATTACCACGCTCGTCCCATTGATATCCTGAAAGGCCGTATTATTGTCTTCGTGGGCCTGGTGCTGTTCTTTATCCTCTCTTCAGCCATGCCGGGAATCTCACTGGTATTCGCGCTGGCGTTCTTCGCGTTAATACCGTGGATTGTCATCCGCAGTTGGCGTTACAACGCGCTGATGAGCAGCTTCCGTGGTGTGCGTTTTAACTACCTTTGCCGCGTGGGCCGTGCTTACTGGACCATGTTCCTGTGCCCGGTATTGCTGGTGCTGGCGCTCTATCTGGTCGTTGGTGTGATCGGTATGTTAGCCGCGAACAGTGGCAGCATCAGCGCTGCTCTGACCGTTGGCATCCTGGCATTTGTGCTGTTCCTGGCTGGTCTGGCGGCAGTGCAGGGCACCGTTGCTGCACTGAACCACGATCTGTATATCAACAACATGTCCTACGGTTCGCTGCCATTTAAAGCCGAACTGAGCAAAAAAGCGTTCATCAAAATGGTGTTAATCAGTTTCCTGATTATGCTGCCATTCCTGATCATCGCGGGAATGTTGATTGGTTCTCTGTTTGTCTCGATTTTCTATGCCATGGCAATGGGCATCACCGATCCTGAAATTCTGGGCAGCCAGATGAATGGTCAGCTGTTTAATATCTTCCTGACCTTCGCAATATTACTTTTTGGTGGTTTAGTTTCTTCTGCTTATTTAGTGGTGGCGCAGCGTAATTACGTGTTTGGCCAGGCTCAATTAGGTGAAAAACTCCGCCTTAAGTCAACTATGTCTACAGGATCATTCTTAGGCCTGACGCTGACCAATACCCTGATTGTGATTTTCACCCTGGGTCTGGGGACGCCAATTGCTGAAGTTCGTCTGGCACGCTATATGGCGAACAGCACGGCGCTGGAAGGCGATATCTCTCTGCTGGACGTGCAGGCGCACCATGACACTGCCGGCACCGCCGTAGCAGAAGAAATTGTTTCCGCATTCGATCTGAACGCTGGCATCTGACCTTGCAGCTGAACGGTTTTTATCAGTACCCTGGACGGGCAGCTCGCGAGGCTGCCCGTCTCACATTAGCGGAACAGCATGTGACGCTGGATCAGGGCACGCACCGGCAGCTCCTGATGTTGAACGATGTGACGGTCTCTGACGCGCTCGGGACCATCCCGCTGACGATCTCCTTCCCGGACGGCGGGCGCTTTGTCCCGGATGATGATGCGGCGTTCCGCGAGTGGTGGCAGCGTCGTCGTCGTCCAGGCCTCGTTCACCGGCTGGAACAGCATCGCCGGGGTGTCGTTGTTACTTTGCTGGCCACACTGGCCGCCATTGCGTTCTACATCTGGGTGATCCTGCCCGTGACCAGCCGTGTGCTGGCGCAGCATATTCCCGCGTACGTTGAGCGCCAGGTCGGCCAGCAAACCTTCACTCTGCTACAGCATACCGGCTTCAGCGTTGGACGCCTGACGGAAGAGCAACAGCAGCGTATCAACCGGCTGTTCCGTGACAGTATTCCGGCAGAGATGAAAGATGACCCGACGCCGCTGCGGCTGAAGATCATGCATTTCGCCGGGGGGCCGAACGCCTTTATGCTGGCAGACGGTACGCTGATCGTCAGCGATGACCTGGTGCGCATGGCGAAAAGTGACGATGCGATTGTCGCGGTGATGCTGCATGAGATGGGGCACCATCAGCATCGTCATGTGATGCGTATGCTGGTGCGTTCGTCGCTGGTGTCGCTGAGCTATCTCTGGCTGACCGGCGATGTCAGCGGGATTGGTGACACGCTGTTACAGTCGGCGGCGTTTATTGATCAGCTTCAGTTCTCACGCAGCATGGAGCGTGAGGCCGATGAGTACGCGATTGTGCAGATGAAGGCGCAGGGGCGTTCTCTGGCAGCGATGTCTGAGATCTACCGGCAGCTTGAACAGTCCGCAGAGAAGGAGAGCAGTGGGATTAATCTGCCGGAATGGATGAGTACCCATCCGGATATGCCTGCGCGCATCAAAGCCATTCAGGCGGCGGAGTAAATCTGTCAGAAAGGGCGAGGCACGCAATAAAAAAGGGCCAGGCATGCCTGGCCCCTACGGGTAACGGTATTGTAGGGGAGGGGCATGCCGCCCCCACAGTGATTGATGTTGTAGGGCAGGGCACGGCGCCCCACAGGGATTGATAGTGTAGGGGAGGGGCACGCCGCCCCCACAGGGATTGATATTGTAGGGCAGGGCATGCCGCCCCACAGGGATTGATATTGTAGGGGAGGGGCATGCCCCTCCCTTCACCATTACAGCGCGGCAATCACCGCTTGCTGCTCAATCAGTTTGATCTTCGCCTGCTCAAAGTCCGCCAGACGTTCACGCTCTTTCGCCACGACGGCTTCCGGTGCGCGCGCCACAAACCCTTCATTGCCCAGCTTAGCGGTGATTTTTTCCATCTCCACCTCCAGCTTAGCCACTTCCTTCACCAGACGCTCCAGCTCCGCCGCTTTATCCACCAGGTCAGCCATCGGGATCAGCAGCTCAGCACCGTCAACCAGTTTGGTGACGGAAACCGGGCCTTTCTCGCCCGCTGGCAGCAGCTCAAGCGTTTCAAGACGCGCCAGGGTTTTGAGGAAGTTATGGTTGTCGTTAACACGACGCACCACATCGGCACTGGCGCCACGCAGCAGCACATCCAGCGGTTTGGATGGGGAGATATTCATCTCGTTGCGAATGTTACGCACCGCGACGATCGCCTGCTTCATCCACTCGGTGTCGGTCATCGCTGCCACATCAACACGGCTTTCGCTGAATGCCGGCATCGGTTGCAGCATGATGGTGTCGTCACTGATGTTTTTCAGCACTTTCACCTGCTGCCAGATGGTTTCAGTGATAAACGGAATAATCGGATGCGCCAGACGCAGCAGGGCTTCCAGTACCGTGACCAGCGTGTTGCGCGTACCGCGCAGCTGAGCCTCAGAACCGCCGTTCATCACGGGCTTAGCCAGCTCCAGATACCAGTCGCAGAACTGGTTCCAGGTGAACTCATACAGAATGTTAGCGGCGATATCGAAGCGATAGCTGTCCAGCGCTGCACGATAGGCTTTCACCGTTTCGTTGAATTCCGCGAGGATCCAGCGGTCCGCCAGCGACAGTTCCAGCTCGCCGCCGTTGAAGCCGCAGTCATGCTCTTCGGTATTCATCAGCACAAAGCGGCTGGCGTTCCACAGCTTGTTACAGAAGTTGCGGTAACCTTCCAGGCGCTTCATATCCCAGTTGATGTCGCGGCCGGTTGAGGCCAGCGCCGCCAGGGTGAAGCGCAGGGCATCGGTGCCGTGCGGCTCAATACCGTTCGGGAACTGCTTCTCGGTGCGCTTACGGATTTTCTCCGCCAGCTGCGGCTGCATCATGTTGCCGGTGCGTTTCTCCAGCAGATCTTCCAGCGAGATACCGTCAACCATATCCAGAGGGTCGATCACGTTGCCTTTGGACTTGGACATTTTCTGCCCTTCGTCGTCACGGATCAGACCTGTCATGTACACGGTTTTGAACGGCACCTGCGGTTTGCCGTCTTCATCTTTGATGAAGTGCATGGTCAGCATGATCATGCGGGCAATCCAGAAGAAAATGATGTCGAAGCCGCTGACCAGCACGCTGGTCGGGTGGAAGGTGCGCAGTGCTTCGGTGTTCTCCGGCCAGCCCAGGGTGGAGAAGGTCCACAGCCCGGAAGAGAACCAGGTATCCAGCACGTCTTCGTCCTGGGTCAGCACCACATCGGCACCCAGATTGTTCTCGGCGCGCACTTCTTCTTCGCTGCGCGCCACGTAGACATTCCCTTCGGCATCATACCAGGCCGGGATACGGTGACCCCACCACAGCTGACGCGAGATGCACCAGTCCTGGATATCACGCATCCACGAGAAGTACATGTTTTCATACTGCTTCGGTACGAACTGGATCTCTCCCTGTTCCACCGCTTCTACCGCCACTTTCGCCAGCGGGGCCGTGCGCACGTACCACTGATCGGTCAGCATGGGCTCGATCACCACACCGCCGCGATCGCCATAAGGCACGGTCAGGTCGTGGGGTTTGATCTCATCCAGCAGGCCGAGAGCATCAATCGCTGCCACGATCGCTTTACGCGCCGCAAAGCGCTCAAGCTTCTGGAATTCAGCCGGAATGGTCGGATCGCAGGCATCAGACTCTTCGCCGTTGGTGTCATACACCTGGGCTGTTTCACGGATGTCGCCATCGAAGGTCAGGATGTTGATCATCGGCAGCTTGTGGCGACGTCCCACTTCGTAGTCGTTGAAGTCGTGCGCCGGGGTGATCTTCACGCAGCCGGTGCCTTTCTCCATGTCAGCGTGTTCATCACCGACGATCGGAATACGGCGACCGACCAGCGGCAGCACGAGGAACTTACCGATCAGATCTTTATAACGTGGATCTTCAGGATTGACCGCCACGCCGGTATCACCGAGTACGGTTTCCGGGCGCGTGGTGGCGACCACCAGATAATCTTTACCGTCAGCGGTTTTCACCCCATCGGCCAGCGGATAGCGGATGTGCCACATGGAGCCTTTTGACTCGCGGTTTTCCACTTCCAGGTCAGAGATGGCGGTGCGCAGTTTAGGGTCCCAGTTCACCAGGCGCTTGCCACGGTAGATCAGGTTCTCTTTGTGCAGGCGAACGAACACCTCTTTCACGGCATTCGACAGGCCTTCATCCATGGTGAAGCGCTCACGCTCCCAGTCCACGGAGTTGCCCAGACGACGCATCTGGCGGGTAATGGTGCCGCCGGATTCGGCTTTCCACTGCCAGATTTTTTCGATGAACGCATCGCGGCCGTAATCTTTACGAGTTTTGCCTTCTTCCGCGGCGATCTTACGCTCTACCACCATCTGCGTGGCGATGCCCGCGTGGTCGGTCCCTGCCTGCCACAGGGTGTTTTTACCCTGCATGCGCTGGTAGCGGATCATGGTGTCCATGATGGTCTGCTGGAAGGCGTGACCCATATGCAAGCTACCGGTTACATTCGGCGGCGGGATCATGATGCAGAAGCTTTCCTGGCTGGTGTCGCCATGCGGTTTAAAGTAGCCCTGTTGTTCCCAGTGCTCGTAAAGCGGCTGCTCGATATCTTGCGGGTTATATGTCTTTTCCATGTCTGCTATGTCTTAGGCAAAGGGGGCGTTGCCGTATTCAAGTGGAATCCAACGCTGCGATAAGCTTTATAGCGGTCGCGCGCCAGCTGTTTCAAAGATGGTTCATAGGGAACGAAGTCTACCACTTCATAGAAAGCGGTGGCAAAATCTGCAAACTGCGGCAGCAGGCTGATCAGCAGGTCGCGCGGTGAATTACCGCGACGTTGTGGCCAGGCCAGCTCGACCGGGGCACCATACTTTGGGCCTTCTCCGGCCAGATTATGCGGCACGAAGGCATTTGCCGGGCGTTGCCACAGGGCTTCATCCAGCCGGATGGCCTGCGCTTCGTCTTCACAGGCAATCAGCACGCGTTTCCCGTCACGCCAGCGGGCCTCAGCCAGATCGCAGACCAGCGCTTCATGAGCGCTCAGCCCGTCAACCGGGGTATCGGTTTCCAGCAGATAGAAAGTTGCGTTTTTCATAATGATGCCAGTTGGGTTGGTCAGATCCGCAGGGGCCAGGCATGCCTGGCCCCTGCAAATACGATGGCGGTGTCGCAGGGGGCAGGCATGCCTGACCCGAACGAGGCACCCTGCAGGCACCTGTTACCGTCGGTTTAATCGTCGCCGTTCAGACCTGCACGGTTCAACAGGAACTGAGACAGCAGGGCAACCGGACGACCGGTCGCGCCTTTGGCCTTTCCTGAACGCCAGGCGGTTCCGGCCACATCAAGATGTGCCCAGTTGTACTTACGCGTGAAGCGCGCCAGGAAGCAGGCTGCGGTGATGGCACCACCCGGGCGGCCGCCAATGTTTGCCATATCGGCAAAATTGGAATCCAGCTGCTCCTGATATTCATCCGCCATCGGCAGACGCCATGCGCGATCGCCCGCCTGCTCTGAAGCACCAATCAGCTCATGCGCCAGCGGGTTGTGGTTCGACAGCAGGCCGCTGATATGGTGGCCCAGCGCAATCACGCAGGCTCCGGTCAGCGTGGCCACGTCGATAACCACATCCGGGTCAAAGCGCTCAACGTAGGTCAGGGCATCGCACAGAACCAGTCGACCTTCCGCATCCGTGTTCAGCACTTCTACGGTCTGGCCTGACATGGTGGTCAGCACGTCACCTGGACGGTAAGCGCGGCCACCCGGCATGTTTTCACAGCCCGCCAGCACGCCCACCACGTTCAGCGGCAGACCCAGCTCAGCAACCATGCGCATGACGCCGTACACTGAGGCCGCCCCGCACATATCGTACTTCATTTCGTCCATCGCTTCGCCCGGCTTGAGCGAGATACCGCCGGTATCAAAGGTCACGCCTTTTCCGACCAGCACGATGGGACGCGCTTCTTTATCCGGGTTGCCTTTGTACTCAATCACCGACATCAGGGATTCATTCTGCGAACCGGCCCCGACGGCAAGATAGGCGTTCATCCCCAGCTCTTTCATCTGCTGTTCGCCGATGACGCGGGTGGTGATGTTGGCCCAGGTATCCGCCAGCTGGCGCGCCTGTGACGCCAGGTAAGCGGCGTTACAGATGTTCGGTGGCATATTGCCGAGATCTTTCGCGGCCTTAACGCCCGCAGCCACCGCCAGACCGTGCTGAATCGCACGTTCACCGCTGGTCAGTTCGCGGCGCGTCGGCACGTTGAACACCAGCTTGCGCAGCGGACGACGCGGCTCAACCTTGTTGCTTTTCAACTGGTCGAAGCTGTACAGCGTCTCTTTTGACGTTTCTACCGCCTGGCGTACTTTCCAGTAGGTGTTGCGCCCTTTGACGTGCAGCTCGGTCAGGAAGCAGACGGCTTCCATCGATCCGGTGTCGTTCAGCGTGTTAATGGTCTTTTGAATGACCTGCTTGTACTGACGCTCATCCAGCTCACGCTCCTTGCCACAACCAATCAGCAAGATACGTTCAGAAAGAATGTTCGGCACATGATGCAGCAGCAGAGTCTGGCCGACTTTTCCTTCCAGTTCACCACGGCGCAGCAGGGCGCTAATGTATCCATCGCTGATTTTATCCAGCTGTTCAGCAATCGGTGACAACCGGCGCGGTTCAAACACGCCCACCACAATACAGGCACTGCGCTGTTTTTCCGGGCTACCGCTTTTTACACTGAACTCCATGCACTCTCCTGAATCTTAAAGACAACGGCGCTTGCTGCGGCTAGAATAGACCGCTTTCGTAACGTATAGCGCTGTCGCATAACGCTGTTGTCAGATTGGGTTTTGGTGAGGATTATTTTTTTTTGCATCACCAGAACGCGGTTGTTGTCATACTATTTTAGTAGTGACATGGGCCATTGATGAGAATAAATGGCGTATAAGCGATGAAACTAGCGATTTTCCTGCAAAAAGACAAGTTTTCACAGGCGTACTCAGCGTGATCATTATTAGATATCTGGTTCGGGAAATGCTCAAAAGCCAGCTGGCTATCCTGTTCATCCTGCTGCTGATCTTCTTTTGTCAGAAGTTAGTCAGGATACTGGGAGCCGCGGTGGATGGCGAGATTCCTACAAATTTAGTGCTGACCTTATTGGGCCTTGGCGTGCCCGAGATGGCACAGCTGATCCTGCCGTTAAGCCTCTTTTTAGCCATTTTGATGACGCTTGGCCGATTATACACCGAGAGTGAGATCACCGTGATGCACGCCTGTGGTTTAGGCAAGAGCGTGCTGGTGAAGGCGGCGATGATCCTGATGTTGTTCACGGCATTGGTTGCCGCGGTCAACGTCGGCTGGATGGGGCCGTGGTCTTCTCGTTATCAAAGTGAAGTGATGCAGAACGCGAAAGCGAACCCGGGTGCCGCGGCGCTGGCCGCCGGTCAGTTCCAGCAGTCTGGCGATGGTCAATCTGTGCTGTTTATCGAAAACGTCAAAGGCAACAATTTTGGCAATGTTTTCCTCGCGCAGTTGCGGCCGAAAGGCAATGCCCGGCCGTCCGTGGTCGTCGCTGACCATGGTCATATGGAACAGCGTAAAGACGGTTCGCAGGTGGTGACGCTCGACAGCGGCACCCGTTTCGAAGGCACTGCGCTGCTGCGTGACTTCCGCATTACTGACTTCAAAAATTATCAGGCGATTGTCGGCCATCAGACCGCTACCCTTGACCCGAATGACTCTGAGCAGATGAGCTTCGGCGAGCTGTGGCACTCTGATAAACCTGATTTCCGCAGTGAGCTGCACTGGCGACTGACGCTGGTGTTCTCGGTGCTGATCATGGCGCTGATGGTGGTGCCGCTCAGCGTGGTCAACCCGCGTCAGGGACGCGTGCTGTCGATGCTGCCAGCGATGCTGCTCTATCTGGTGTTCTTCCTGCTGCAAAGTTCGCTGCGCTCCAGCGGCAATAAGGGGCGCCTCGATCCGGCTCTGTGGATGTGGGGGGTTAACCTCGGGTATCTGGCGCTGGCCGTACTGCTGAATGCGTGGGATACGGTGCCAATGCGCCGACTGCGCGCGCGTTTCACTCGCGGAGGATCGGTCTGATGTTTGGCGTTCTTGACAAATATATCGGTAAAACGATTTTCAATACGATTATGGCGACGCTGTTTATGCTGGTGTCGCTCTCCGGCATCATCAAATTTGTCGATCAGCTGCGTAAAACCGGGCAGGGCGAATACACCGCGCTCGGTGCCGGGCTGTATACCCTGCTGAGTGTGCCGAAAGATATTGAGATCTTCTTCCCGATGGCCGCGCTGCTCGGGGCGCTGCTGGGCTTAGGTACGCTGGCCCAGCGCAGCGAGCTGGTGGTGATGCAGGCTTCCGGTTTTACCCGTATGCAGATTGCCGCCTCGGTGATGAAAACCGCGATCCCGCTGGTGCTGCTGACCATGGCCATCGGTGAGTTTGTGGCCCCGCAGGGTGAGCAGATGGCGCGTAACTACCGTGCGCAGCAGCTGGTGGGCGGTTCGCTGCTCTCCACGCAGAGCGGGCTGTGGGCGAAAGACGGCGATAACTTTATCTTTATCGAACGTATTCGCGGCGACAACCAGCTGGCGGGCATCAGTATTTACAGCTTTAACAAAGAGCGCCGTTTGCAAACCGTGCGCTATGCCGCCTCTGCCCAGTACAACGCGGAGAAAAAACTGTGGGAGCTGGCGCAGGTGGATCAGTCCGACCTGACGGACCCGCAGCAGGTGAAAGGCACCCAGACGCTGAGTGGCGAATGGAAAACCACCCTGACCCCGGACAAGCTGGGTGTGGTGGCGCTGGACCCAACGGCGCTGTCGATCACCGGGCTGTATAACTATACGAAGTATCTGAAGCAGAGTGGGCAGGTGTCTGGCCGCTATGAGCTGAACATGTGGAGCAAGATCTTCCAGCCGCTGTCGGTGGCGGTGATGATGCTGATGGCCCTGTCGTTTATCTTTGGTCCGCTGCGCAGCGTGTCGATGGGGATGCGTGTGGTCACCGGGATCAGTTTTGGCTTCCTGTTCTACGTGCTGGACCAGATCTTTGGGCCGTTGAGCCTGGTGTATAACATTCCGCCATTGCTGGGCGCGCTGCTGCCGAGTGCCGCGTTCTTTGCGATCAGTGTGTTTATGCTGCTGAAGCGGCGGTAATCAGGGGGCTCCGGCCTATCCCACAGGCGGACCTTTTGTTTCGGTCAGCCTGTGGGGTTAAAGCCAGGTCAACGTCAAGGGCGTTTCGCTTTCCCGCTGTCGCGGGATGAGCGACCCAGGGCGGCCAATCGCCGCCGCCCTGGGGACCCGGGCTTGCGGCAGGCGCCGCGCCCGCTTTCAGCGGGTTCCCTCAGAAAATCGACTTTCCTGCCGGACCGGGTGTGACGGGACGTCCCTGTCCCGGCACACCCTCTCGCCAACGTCCTGTTGGCGCGTCCTGGAAATCCGATTTCCCTCGGCGCAGCTGAGATGCCGCCTCAACGTCAAAACCCAAACCCAAACCCAAACCAGAACCAGAACCACTTATTTTGTTTTGGTTGTTTTGGTTGTTTTGGTTGTTTTGGTTGTTTTGGTTTTGACCTGGGATGTTGACTTTCAGGCGGCAATGAAGAATCGCTGAGGAAGCGAAGAGAACCAGGATGAGCCGACAGGACGTCGGCGAAAGTTCGGGCCGGTACAGGACGTACCGTCACGAACGGTCCGTCGGTGAAGCGAGCAGACGAAGGCACCCGCGAAGCGGGCGGTTCGCCTGCCGCAAGCCCGGGGTCAAGGGGCGGCGGCGACTGGCCGCCCCTTGTCGCTCAGCCCACGCAGTGGGAAAGCGAAATGCCGTTGACCTTGCCTCTACAGCACCTGCGTCCTTTCCAGCAGCAGCGGCACCAGCGACAGCAGATACAAAATCAACCCAATCACCCCACCGACTAACGTGCCGTTAATGCGGATACGCTGCAAATCCTTGCCGATATTCAGCTCCACCTGATGCGACATATCCGCCGCGTCCCAGCTCTTCACCGTATCGCTGATATGACGGCTGAGAAACGCCGAGAACTCCGGTGCCACGTTGCTGGCGGCCTCTTCCATATGCTGATTGAGCGAGTTGCGCAGCGGCTCATCCTGCATCAGGGTTTCGCCGAACCACTGCCCGGCAGCACTCACTTTGGCGTGCAGCGTGGAGTCGGGGCGCTCCAGGTCGTCTTTCAGCCAGCCACGCAAATCATTCCACAGCTGGCCGATATAGCGGTTCAGCGTCTCATCCTGCTTCAGATACGCTTTAATTTCTTCCGCTTTCTCCGCCATCTCCGGGTCGTTACGCAGGCGGGTAATCAGCCGCTGCACGGCGCGGTTAAAGCCCTGGCGCAGCTGGTGGGCATCATCGTGTTCAATCTCGGTGAGGATCGACTGCACCGCATTGGCCGCCAGCTCGGCGCTTTTCTCTCCCAGCCACTCGCTCGGCAGCATCTTCTCCTTCAGCGGATGCTCGCGCTTCAGCCAGCTCACCACCTGATGGGCGATAAACTCATGTGTGCCGGGCTTGTTCACCAGTTGCAGGATCTGCGCCAGCGCATCGTCCAGCAGCTGCTGATGGCGGTTATTTTTCGTCAGACTTTCGAGGATCATGGCCGCCGACTGGCTGAGATCCATTTTATCAATCGCTTTGTGGATCGCCCGGCGCATAAACCCCTGAATACGCTGATCGTTGGCCAGATCGAGAAAGCCGCGCACGGTTTTCAGCACCATCCCGCTCAGGCGGGCGGCGTTGTCCGGGTGGCTCAGCCAGTTAGCAATAATCTGCGCCGGATTATGGCGGCGGATCAGCGCCAGTAGCGAATCGGTATTGAGGAATTTGTCCTGCACGAACAGGGCGAGATTGTCGGCGATACGATCCTTATTACGCGGGATAATCGCCGTATGACGGCCCGCCAGAGGGATCGGCACCCGGCGGAACAGCGCGCTGACCGCGAACCAGTCCGCCAGTGCCCCGACCATCGACGCCTCTGCCACCGCTTTCAGCCCGGCGACCCAGGGATTGGGCGGCCAGTACAGCGGCCAGAGAATGGTGGCGATAAACAACAGCGCCGCACCGACCAGCAACAGCAGCGGCAGGCGCTTCGCCCGGATTAACTCACGTTCCTTATCCATAAAGCCCTTATCGTTTCCTTCCGCCCATAATGCTGCCTAACACACCACGGATGATTTGATTGGTGATTTGCCGCGCTGCGCTTTTGGCCACGCTCTGCACCACGCCATCGTGCTTGCCGCCGCGCGGCCCGGTGGTGCCGAACAGAATGTCCTTCAGTCCGCCGAGAATACCGTTATCCACCGCTACATTCTCGCCTTTGGCGGCGGGAGCGCTGGCGCTGTTCGTGGCATTCTGTATCCCTTTTTGCAGCATCTCGTAAGCGGATTCGCGATCGACAGCTTCTTCATATTTGCCGGAGAGGGACGAGTGGTTAATCAGCCCGTTACGCTCGTCGTCGGTCACCGGGCCCATGCGGGAACCGGGGGCAATGACCATCGCACGCTGCACCACAGAGGGGCTGCCTTTCTCATCGAGGAAGGAGATCAGCGCTTCACCGGTGCCGAGCTCCTGAATGGCCGTCACGGTATCAAACGCCGGGTTGGCGCGCATGGTCTGCGCCGCCACCTTGACCGCCTTCTGGTCTTTCGGGGTAAAGGCACGCAGGGCATGCTGCACGCGGTTACCCAGCTGGCCGAGCACCGCATCCGGCACGTCCGACGGGTTCTGTGAGACAAACCACACGCCCACGCCTTTCGAGCGGATCAGACGGATTACCTGCTCGATCTTATCCAGCAGCACTGCGGGCGCATCGTCAAACAGCAAATGCGCCTCATCAAAGAAGAACACCAGTTTCGGCTTCTCCAGATCGCCCGCCTCCGGCAGTTGCTCATACAGCTCCGACAGCAGCCACAGCAGGCTGGTGGCGTACAGTTTTGGCATCTGGTACAGCTTCTCCGACGCGAGGATGTTGATTATCCCTTTGCCGTTCTCATCGGTGCGCATCCAGTCTTTGATATCCAGCATCGGCTCACCAAAGAAGTATTCCGCTCCCTGCTGCTCCAGCGACAGCAGCCCGCGCTGGATGGCGCCCACCGAGGCGCTGTTGATATTGCCGTACTGGGTCTGGAACGCTTTGGCGTTCTCGCCGATATACTGCGTGGCGGCGCGCAGATCCTTAAAATCGAGCAGCAGCAGGCCCTGGTCGTCGGCCACACGGAAGATAATCTGCAATACGCCGCTCTGTACGTCGTTCAGATTCAGCAGGCGTGCCAGCAGCAGTGGCCCGAGGTCCGATACCGTGGCGCGCACCGGGTGGCCGCGTTCGCCAAAGATATCCCACAGCGCCACCGGATTCCCCTGCGGTGACCAGTCCGTGACGCCAATCTTCGCCAGACGGGCGAGCAGTTTCTCTGACTCGGTCCCGGCTTTGGCAACCCCGGTCAAATCACCTTTTACATCGACCATAAACACCGGCACGCCGATATTTGAGAAGCTCTCCGCCAGCTTTTGCAGCGTGACGGTTTTACCGGTGCCGGTAGCACCCGTGATCAGCCCGTGGCGGTTCGCCATCGCGGGCAGCAAATGCAGTTGTTGTTCCGTGGTCTGGGCAATCAGCAGCGGCTCGGTCATCGTCAACGATCCCTTTGGTGGTAAGACGGAGAATATTTTGTAAGCATAGCAGGCGTCTCCGTCAATTACGGCTTGCCAGTTAATGTCCACTCTCAGTAAGTTAGACGATATTACATGATGGAGGTGGAAGATGGATGCAGCAGTACTTTCAGTGATTTCAATCGGCGGTGCGCTGGCGCTGGGTGCCATCAGTCCGGGACCGAGCTTTATTCTGGTGGCGCGTACCGCCGTTGCCTCCTCACGCCGTGCCGGCATCGGTGCCGCGCTGGGCATGGGCGCGGGTAGCCTGATCTTCGCCATTATCGCCCTGATGGGGCTGCATACGCTGTTAAATGCCGTGCCTGTGCTGTGGCTGACGCTGAAGACGGCGGGGGGCCTGTACCTGCTGTGGATGGCGTACAAGATGTTTCGCGGTGCCCGCGAACCGCTGATGCTGGACCTGCCAGGCAGCAACGGTAAAACGCTGAAGCGCGCCTTTCTCACCGCCTTTACCACCCAGATCAGTAATCCTAAAACCGCGATGGTGTTCGCCGGGGTGTTTGCCGCGCTGCTGCCTGCCCATGTGAGCAGCGGCATGCTGATTGCCATCCCGCTGGTGGCGATGATGGTGGATGGCCTGTGGTATCTGTTTGTGGCTTATGCGCTGTCGTCACGCGGGCCGCGCAACACCTATCTGCGCTTTAAAGCTCCGCTCGACCGTCTAGGGGGCGGCGTGATGGCGCTGCTGAGTATTCGGCTGATTGTAAAATAAAAAAAGGCCACACAACGGTGGCCGGGGGGAAGAAGGCGGCAAGGGGACAGCCCTGCCGCCTTAAGAGAGAGATTACGAGATAAACTGCTTGCCCTGCTTCAGCACCAGATCACAGGCTTTGGTTTTCACCTTCTTGCCGATGGCGGTATCACCCAGCGATTTCAGGTTCACCTGCTGATTGTTGCCGGTGTTCAGCAGACCCATCAGGCCCTGCTTATAGTCGGTGGTTTCCTGCTGCTTCTGCGTATCCGCCAGCCCCAGCTTACCGAGCAGTTTGTCTTTCACCGATGACACATTGTTATCGACAATATTGTTTTTCACACAGTACTCCAGCACACCCGCCGCATTGGTCATGGTGCCAGCGCTGAGCGACTGGCTGCCGCCGTTCAGTAACCCGGTCAACGCGCCCAGCGAGTTACCCGCAGGCGCTGCGTTAGCACCGGAGGTATTGGTGGTGGTACTGCTGTTGTTCTGGCCCAGCGCGCTGGCGGCTGAGTTAAGCTGATCCTGCCAGCTGGCGGCACCCGCCGTGGCGCTGAACAGTGCGGTGGTCACTGAACCTGCCAGAACCCATTTCATTGCTGCTTTCATTGTTAGCCCTATTTGATGTGATGTTACGCACGCCGCCCTCCTGGCCACGCGCTGATATCTGATTGTTCCGACTGCCGGAGAGCGGGTGAGTTCCACTGCACAGCGCCGTACAGCCATTATGGTCCAGGGTTTAAGAATTATCTGCACTGAAACATCACAGGGACGGGGCATGCCACGCCCGAACGGGATATCAATACGCTGGCCCGGCGCACGTTTTTTCAGCACTCAGACGCAGACCCTGCGGAATAGGGTTGCGTATGCAGGAGGTAACGGTATAATCCACAACGTTTTCCGCATACCCTTCAGTGCCGAAGTGGCGAAATCGGTAGACGCAGTTGATTCAAAATCAACCATCGAGAGATGTGCCGGTTCGATTCCGGCCTTCGGCACCATAAAGCGTATGAACATTAAAGCCACCGAGAGGTGGTTTTTTTGTGCCTGCATTTCAGCCTCCGCAATGCTTTCCTTGTTTTTCACTCAACCTGATCCATCCGCATCTTCAGCGGATATCCACGGTTTGCTACTATTCTGTACAGCACCCGGACGACACGCTGCGCGGTGATATTCAGGTCAATTTCTATCGCCAGAGCTTCACGGTTAAAATCATCGACAACAATGAAAGTCCGAAAACGTCGGCCACATGTCAGCGCGGCGTGCATAAAATCAATCGACCCACTTTGGTTGAGTGCTTCCGGCGTTGCCAGCGGAGCCGGATTGCGCACCGGCAGGCGTTGTTTACCCTTACGACGAAAATTCAGTTTGAGAAGACAGTAAATCCGGTGGACACGTTTGTGGTTCCAGACGTGCCCCTGCCTGCGAAGTACCTGAAAAAGCTTCTTAGAACCGTAGCGGGGATAGCGCTCAGCGACCTCGGTCAGCCTCTGGATCACCGCTTCATCACGTCGCGTATCCGGTTGATAACGAAACACCGTCCTGCTTAGCGATAACGTCCTGCATGCCTGGCGTATGCTCATCGTAAATTGCGTGGTCAGATAGTTGACGAGCTCACGCTTTATCGCTGGTTTTAAAGCTTTTTTTCTATGACGTCTTTCAGCGCCCGGCATTCCAGACTCAGATCGGCAAACATCTGCTTCAGACGACGATTCTCGTCTTCAAGATCTTTGATCTTTTTGATATCAGCGGCTTCCATCCCGCCATATTTCGCCTTCCAGTTGTAGTAGCTGGCTTCGGAAATAGCGGCCTCGCGACACACATCTTTGACGGTGCGCCCGGCTTCGACAGACTTCAGAACGGCGATGATCTGGTGCTCGGTGAATCGGATCTTACGCATAGCTATCTCCACAGGTGGCATAATCAGTATGTCGGAAGATCTCTAAAAGTGAATGGGCCGTTTTGGTGGGATACTTACATATGCAGTTGCATTAAATGCGACCGATAAAGCGGGCAGGCGTGGCGGGGGTAGCATTGCGCGCTGAGGTATTAAACCTCTGTTAAGTAGCGGCATAGCATGCTTAAGTTTAAGATATTCATCACTGATAATTTTATTAAGCATTTCTATCTCTAAGGCGAGCAAAAATCTACTCGCCATACAGTGACAGTTTTGAAATCACATTTTTAAACTTCTATTTGAGCTGGTGAATTTTTCACCAACTCTGTATTTACTATTATCTACTTCGGCGTTGATACCTTTTGTCGTAACTATAATTTGGTGTCTAATTCCTTCGAACTCATCTGAAATATCTTTAATGGTTCTTTGTATTCCTTTAGAGCGGATATCTTCCATTCCACCGTTTTCAATTCCATCCAGTATTAATAAGCGAGGCAATCTAACAGTTTTATCAGTTAGGCTTAATTTTAGTAAGGAGATGTGTAGGGCGTTATTAAGGTAATACATTGAACTTTCGGAAAATGAAACCTTGTTATTGATGATGATTCTGTTTGATGCTAAATCAAATCCTATGCTTGTAATATTACTGAATTCTGCTTTGTCATGTGAATCTTCAATGTTTTCAATATCTTTACTTAAAATATCAATCATGTAATTGGTTATTTTTTCTTGGATTTTTGGCAGTTTAAGCAAAAGTGCACTTTCTTTTTTATCAATTTCTGATTCAAGATAATTAACTCTATCCTGCAAGGAGTCTCGAAGCTCCCGTAATTTATTTATTTGCAGGTAAATTTTACTAAACTGAGAGAGGCTATTTATTTTTTCCTCTAATTCACCTACTTCTTTGTAAGCATCATACAAAACACTATCGTTTTCTGAACTAAACGAGTTACTTACAACGGAAATTTTATTGATTTTTGTGCGTAAGGATTTTTTTGTTTCTTTTATTGCAGTAATGGTTTTTTCTTTCTCTTTTTCATGCTTGGCTAAGATGTCTTTTGATTCTTTAAGCTGAATAGATATCTCATTTTTCATACGAGCATAATTCATATCCTTTGAATTAGATGCATTGTGAGTGCCGCATAAAGAGCAATTATTTTCATCAGAAGCAGGTTTTAATAGTGAAAAGCATGAAGGACAAGTATCAAAGTCTTTAGCTTTATAATATTTTCCAAATTTAATTGAATCTTCTATTGCTGATATTTTTTGATTTAATTTTTCAATGAAACTTGTTGAGTCACTTATATTATACTCAAGTTGCTTTAAGCTAACCTCAAGGAAGAGTAAATCTTTTTTTAGTTTAACAATCTCATTTGGGCTTGTGGCTTTAGTCTCATTTTTAAAATTAATGGATAGATTGATGCTTTTCTTTTCTTCTATGGAGTTAATTAGATGGTCAATTTTTAATTGTAGTTGTTCAATATGTTCCTCCGTACTTGAGAAACTAAAATCAGTATCCCTGCCATCTACAAGATGATATAGACCTTTCAATTCGGAAATTGTTTTTGTAAGTTCTTTGTCTTTTTTAATAAACTCTAATTTATTACTATACAAGTTATCATCATAAAGCCCTAGCAAATAGTTGCTCACAAACTCACGTTTAATAGCTGAGTCAAATGGTTCATCATTAAATATGCTTGTGGCCGGGCTGGACTGATTATTATATATAAGCCTCAATATTTGATGCATTGTTAAATTGTTTATGCCGTCTGACTTAGCTTCCGGAATATTCAATATTTCGAATATTTTTTGGGAAAAACTTTCTCTTGAGGGGGAAATACTGTAAGGGTAGTTAAACCAACCTGCTTTACCATTTTTAAGGCTTTCAGCGAAATCGCCAAAAAAAATGTTCATACTTGCTGAGCTTTCTTTTACTTCTCTACCTATTGTGATGATAGATTCGTTAACATAAATTTCAGCTATAACGTAATCACAACTTCCCGCCTCTTCCTTCCAGTTATAAACAGTTGCTCCTAAAGCATAAACGAGGAGCTGAATTACTGAGGTTTTACCGCTTCCATTCGAACCATGGATTACATTTAAACCATTATGGAACTCCATATAAAGAACTTCTTTTTCATTTTTAAAAGCATGGAGGGTTTTTATGTTCAAGGTTGGATTATGAGATATCATATTTAAAGCTCATTAGTTTGCTTGCGGCTTTAAGCCCATTTTTCCCAAAATAAGACATAGGCTCAAGATGGTTTTTGATAAAACTTATTACCTCTGCATTAATGCTGGTAAAATTCTCTAACTTTGCATCTTTAAATAATTCAGTATTTATTTCGTATGACTCATGGTCTTTGCTGATTAATGCCTTTGTTGAAACCAGGCTGCATATTGATGATTTTTGAATGCCTTCCATCTGATTAAATAACGAGCGTGCATCAAAGTTGTTATAGGGGTTTATAAATTTCTTGAACTTTGTTTTTTCACTTAATAAATCCCGACTTAACGTAATGTAGGATATATAAAATGGGAATGCAATGATGAAATCATATAATCTTAACTTTTCTAATGAAATATAGCTTTCATCAGTGTTGGCCAACCAGTAATACATTCTTAAGGTTGTGTGGTTAATATCAAAAGCCTTGTTGTAGAGAATCATTTCCCCCACTCCAAATGGCAGTTTCCTGTTAAGAAGAAAACCATACCTCGAAGCTGTCTATTATATATTCCTAAAGAATTAACTCCAAGCTTTGTACTTAATTTTGTTTCTATTTCAATATGTATTGTTCTAAGTAATTCATCTTGAGCGATTTTGGATAAAACTTGAGGTTTAATTGTGAACTGAAATATGGAGTGAACATCTGATAGTAAGTAAACAATAATTTTTTGGGCGGATCTGTAGTGTTGATGCTTTATTATCATTTTTGCTACTAACTCTTTTAATTCTTGCCCTTCTTCAATTAAGATTGCGTAGCCTGAAGATGTAAGTTTTTGCTTAAGATCTCTGATTTCGCTTTTACTAGTATTATAGTGATTTAACTCATCTATCAAATCTGAACAAGTTTGATTATTTTTAAGCTCCTCCTGATACTCTTCTTGAAGGAGGATTAATTGCGTAGGGGACGGAAGGTTAGTTATTTTGTCGCCACCGACATAATCCCCGCCAATTAAAACATGCTTTAAGCGGTTAAAGACACCCATTTTAGGCTACCTATTTTTTATTGTCACGGCCAGTATAGTCACCTCCGATATCAATATTTTTAAGTTTATTACTAACGCCTCCTTTGAAGATGATTTTTGAACAAATTTTCCATACTGGCGCTGCAAGAATTGCTGCTAACAGACATACGCCAATGATTATTGTTGAAGTATTAAATTCCATCTTAGTTGCCTTTAGTTATTATTAGCATGATTTCTATATGTGGTTTAGGGCCATTGCAATGAAACCCAAAACAATAAGATACATCTTGGAAATTTGTGACGCGAGAGTTTTATGGTGGATTTTGTGGTTTTGAGAAGTAGAAGAAAAAACGATAGGGGTCATTTTGGTGGTCTTTATGAATTTAATTAAGATAATTTATTAATCAAAACAATAAGTTATTGTTTTTTTGCTAGTCCAGCCTTCGCACCATAAAGCGTATGAACATTGAAGCCACCGAAAGGTGGTTTTTTGTGCCTGCAATTCACCTAACGGCTTCCTGTTCCCCGGTTGCGTCTGCGCTCCGTTTTTAAGGCTATGGTTTTTTTTGAATTTGATGTGATATCACTTTTTGATATCATTCTGCATGCTTTGGCGAGCAAGTCACAGACTGTATTTCAAAGGGAAATGAATAAACTCAGCGCCAAACATCTTAAGACATTAGCATCGATTTTTTCCGCGCCGACACCCACCACGCTGGAGTGGCGAAAAATCGAATCGATGTTTGTGGCTTTAGGTGCAATGACTACCGAAGGAAGCGGTTCACGCGTCAGGTTTGAAATTAATCAGGTGGTGGCGTTATTCCATCGACCCCATCCTGAAAAAAAGGCTAAAGCGGTACCAGGTTCGCGATGCGAAGGCATTTTTATTATCGGTAGGAGTAATACCATGACATATAAAGGTTATTCGGCAAAGATTGAATATTGTGAAGAAGATCATTGCCTTGTAGGACATGTAGCGGGTATCAGGGATATCATTGGCTTCCACGCTGACAATGTAGTTGAACTGCGAAAAGCATTCGAACAAAGTGTGGATGACTATATTTCCTATTGTGCAGCACAAGGACGTGAACCGCTCCGCCCGGCAAGCGGTAAAATTAGTCTGCGCATTGCTCCTGAGATCCACTCTGCTATCAATGTTGCCGCTGAAGTCGCTGGTAAAAGCGTTAATCAATGGATTAACGACGTGCTTATCAAAGCTGCGCACGGTTGATCGCTGGATGTGCTCCTTAAGATTAATACAGCAGATCGACTGCAAAGTAGTCTGTAATCTCGATTCCTACCCAGACAGCTATCTTCTTCTGAGGCCGCTTCGATATTAATTCACCGCAAGCCTAAATGCGTCAGCCATATATTCTTGTTCCCGGCCTTGCCATTGTTAGCCATCTTTTGTCGGTTTATTCCGTGGTTTGAGCAGGGAAGCCAGTTCAGCGGAAGTAGTCCCCCTTTCTTTCTGGGCTGTAGCGTTTGGGAGGTGGCTTGTTTTCACGCTGGCTTCGGCCTGATTATCGGCTTTTTCATGTCTGGCAGCCGCCCCGGTACGTGAGTTTTTAACCACAGACGTTTGGCGTGAGGGAATGACTTTTGAGGGGGAAAAGTTATCGTTTTTTACCAGGCGAAAATCCTGTAGCTGACGCCCCAGCTCATCTTCAGCCGCTAATTTGTTCAAATCATCTTCCAGCCCTAAAACTTGCATCACGGACAGGTACGCCCCTATCGTGACACCTGAGCCCCCCGCTTCCAGGGAACGTAGCGTCACTGGCGTCATTCCTGCACGTTCCGCAACCTGTTTGGCTGTGAGTTTACGTCGCAGGCGGGCGAGTTTCAGTCTCTCACCAAAATCAGTAAGCAGTCGGGTTGTGTCAGGGAGTAAAGGTGCTGTTTTTTTCGCCATAATGTCAATATTTTATCTTTATGTAGTGCTTATGGCCATAATATTATCACTTTGGAGGTGCAGCTTGGCTGGCTATCGGATCTGTGCAGCCAGGGGCTTTCTGGCATTGCTCAGCGACTGACAATCCCGCCTTCACTGGCGGGATAACGTCTCAAGCCTTACCCTCGCACCCGTTTCCCCGCAATCACCCCGATAAACTCCTCCACCTGGCGCTGCTTACGTACCGACAGTGTGCAGACCTTCCTCAGTGAAGTCATCAACGCGGATTCCTGCGGTTCGGGATCGCGGGCGGTGATCACCAGGCAACCCTTAATCACGCGGATATCAACTTTGGTGCCGGTGGCAAAACCTGCGGCTTCCAGCCATTTCCCTTTGATGCTCAGCGCCGGGATCTGCTGGTAATCTGGATAGGTGCTCGCATAAGTCACGGTTAAATGGCGCAGCGTGGGTGCGGTGACTTCTGATTTAACAACGTCTGTATTACAATCCTGCTCAGCCATGATAACTACTCCGTATAGTTGTTGCGGTTAGCGGTATGACGGTGTTCCTAGCACCTTCATGCCGCGATTAATGACCCTGTTATTATAACCAGCAGTAAAAACTAATCACTCTGGAAAAACAAACAAAGTTAAAAAATGCAACGCGGCGCAGAAAATTATGAAAAGGATGTAATTTAACGTCGATTGGGTATATTTATCATTATTTTCTGTTCGACGTTTTATTATCACCGTTTCAGCAATAAAGCATTTAGCCATTTTTCATCCTGACGATCGGGACGTTTATCTCCCGTCATCCAGCTATTCAGCAGAGTGATATTTCTCAGGGAAGTGGTCAGCTTGTTTAAGCTATTCTCATCCATATCCGTAAACACACGTCCATCTTTCTCCCTTTCCCCGCTGCCATATTTAAACGACAGATACCAAACCCCGTCCGGTTTCAACGCTCTGGCTAACCGCGACATCACTTCAGGCAACTCTGCCAGCGGCACATGCAGCAGTGATGCACAGCACCAGATGCCTTCATAGCGTTCCACTTCAGTGACGTCCTCAAAGTGCTTCTGCTCCACGGGCAGGCCGCTGTGCTGGCGGGCAAGTTCCACCAGTTCGGCAGAGGCATCGAATGCTTCCACGTCATAGCCCATCGCGCTAAACGCGTTTGCATCACGTCCGGAGCCGCAACCGGCATCTAAAATGCGTGCACCAGGCTTCAGGTGTGCGACAAACGGCTGATACAGCGCCGACATATCCACGGTCACCGTCTCACTGAAAAATCGCTCGGCATGCTGCTGGTAGTAGTCGTTGTTCATCAGAAAATAGCGTCTCCCTGCGCGGTGGGATGCCAGGTGCGCAGTCCGGCATTACGCGCGTTCTGCCACTGGGTTTGCAGAAAATCATGGCGTTGGTGAAATGTTTTACCTGTCTGCTCCGTCAGGGCTTCATGCAGCGGCAGGTGGCTGTTAATCACGTATTCGTTACGATCCTCCAGCCGTTCCAGCAGTTCCAAAGATGGAATAAGTGCAGACTTGCCTCCCTGGCCGCGATTGCAGTTCCTGCACGCCAGCACCAGATTCCACACGCCGTTCAGATTGGCGTGGGTGGCGTTGAGCATCCAGGGGATGAAGTGGTCCACGTCGGCCAGGTTCTCGTGGCCGGATTGCAGGCTGATATCGCGATAGCAGTAGAAACAGCGGCCCTTCTGGTAGCCGTTCAGGCTGTCGCGGCAACGGGTGATATTGACGCGACGCTTGTTCTGGCGGCTGAACAGCAGCTGGTCTTCCGGGTCATACTCCACCGCGATCAGGTGGCTGGAAACACCGAGCGCCCAGGCCTGTTCGACCAGCCGCCAGCGGGCGTCGGTTTCCTTTACCAGGTTGTGAAACTGCGTGGTCTGCGTCAACTGGTAGAAGTTATCGGTCAGGCGGATGCCTTTGCTGGATTTACGTTCGTCGATAAAAAAGCGTTTATCGATCTCTGCGCGGTTAACGTTATGGAAAGCATCAATCACGTTGGCAAAGCCATGGCGCACGGTCTGTTCAATCAGCTGCGCTTCATCGATCTCATCGTTATTGAACTGTACGCAGCTCGCCAGAAACTGGCTGCCGCGAGAGGTGATTTGTTTCGGCGCATGGTGCAGGTGCGTGCAGAGATGGCGAGCAAAGGGTGCAGCCAGGGTTTCCAGCGTGATCAGGTCGTCCTGATGCTGCTGCAAATCGTACAGCGCATGGGCGAGGGCGAATTTGTACGAGGCAACATTCCTGCCAAAAAGGATCACCCCGCGCCAGTAGTTCTCCAGCGTCGGATCGGCCTGATAGAAGCGCATAGAAGATGTGTTCCGCTACGGTGTGCGCCCGGAGTGTAAGCCGGACAAGTAACGTGATCACATAACAAACGGGGGCGGTTGTAAACCAAAAATGCGGGATGCCTCGCAAAACCAGGGTGTTAATGACGGGAGCAGGGGAGAGAATATCATGGAAAAATATAGCGGTTATTATAATAACTTCATGTTAAACGTATTGCTGGAACGCTTAATAATATCGTGGTTTTGAATTTAGTAATATCTTTAAATTTTATTTTCTGTCGTATTGATGGGGCGAATATTGATGATGAGATGATATTATCTGCCTTGTTATTTATGTGAGTCCAGATAACGGACATGTCAGGGATGCTTTCCTGTATCCGGGTAATGTTACATGGGTGGGCAGATGAGAAATACAGTGTTGTTGGCTGGAATGCTATTGTCATGCAGTGCCTTCGCAGCAATAAATGGAGTGACGCCAAACATTGTGATGAAACATATCCAACATAATGGTGCAAAAAAATACCTCCATGATTTAGCGAAAGAAAATGCCAGGGCAACATCAACCAGCCAATGGGAAGCAATCGTAAAAGGTCTTTCCACTGGGGAGCCTGAATGGCTACAGATTGTTCCGCTGATTGCCCGCTACACCGATGCAGGATTCGCTGAAGATCTTGCCACCGCACTGGCGATTGCTCTTCCTAAAAATGTCGCAGACGTGATGAATGTTCTTGATGAGAAAATACTTCCTGTCAGCATCCGCAATGTCTGTTCGATGCTGCTCTATAACGAAACGATTCCAGAACAAAATGAATACGTCGTAAAGGCTATTCAGGCACTTTACAAGAATGACACACCGCAGGCTAAACGCTGCCTGACCCAGCTTATCAACACGGTCGGCAACGCTGGCCCATTCCGGATGGTGGATTAGATGGCTATTCGAATTTAAAGATTCATGCAGAAACGGAATGACACCATGATAAATAACGTACCGGAGCTTCATCATTGAAATGCTGGCTATTTATCCTCATCCTCTCCGCATTCTCCTGCGGCGCAATAACCCCCGCAGAGATACAGCACGGTATTCAAAAAGATGACAAGCATGCGTTCGCCCGGAAAACCTCCGACGGTGACTGGCGTGAAACACTAAACAATATCTCTGCGGGTAAAGGTGAATGGATCGCGCTGGCACCCGAACTCGCTCCGGTAATGGACAGGCAACACGCGATTCAGCTGGGGAAAGCGCTTTACAACGCACTGTTACCGAATGCGAAAGAAACGCTGGCTGTACTGGCTATTCTGGATCAACACCAGCACGCCTATCCTTTTCAGCAGGGCACGGGGACTAGCTGCCTTCCACCGCTGAATAAGGCCGGTGATGCCGTCGAGAATCAATCTGTCTATGAGCAGACCCGGCTGGCGCTGCTGGATGTCGGGCCGCAGGGTGCGGACTGTTTGTGGACGATGGAGGCGCTGGTTGAGGAAGTAAAATCTGTCAGCAAAATACGTGATGCCGCACGGTAATGGGACGCGAGAAAAACGCAGGGAAGGGGTTAAGCATGGAATCGACTATGCCAGGCAGCACGGTTATTAAATGGATACACCGACTGCTAACGGCAGTTTTACTGGTGCTGGTTGTCGGTAACGTGGCTTACCGTTATTACGTAGGGCCACCTTATGATGATGCGCTGTATCAATCCCGGCAGCTTAATGACGATACCTGGCTATACGTGACGAAATATCAGGGCGGCGGGGCAACGGTATCTGAGGTTTACCGCTACTATCTGGCGGGTGAAATACAAAAGGAGGTATTAAAGGTATTAGGAAATACGGCACCTTTTCTCACTTCGGACAGTGATGGGGCCAGCGTCACAAAAGTGGGCAATCGGGTGACGGTCAGGATTACAGGAAGAATTTATGATTTCACTAATTCCGTATTTTATACCTCTGATGGGGTGGATGTGATACCGACCATCGAGTTATATGCCTTTAACTCAAGGTGATATCGGGTCCAGCCATGCCAGGCTTCACCCCTGGTGATGGTTTGCACGATGGCCCAGGTCCAGGTCAAGGCCAGGGTTAACGTCAAGGGCGTTTCGCTTTCCCGCTGCGCGGGCTGAGCGACCCAGGGTGGGCAGTCGCCCCCACCCTGGGGACCCGGGCTTTGCGGCAGGCGCATCGCCCGCTTTCAGCGGGTGCCTTCGCAAGCGTCGTTCACCGACGGAGCGGTCGTGACGGCACATCCCTGTGCCGGCTCTCCCTCTCACCGCCGTCCTGGCGGTTCGTCCTGGTTCACTGTGCTTCCTCAGCGCTGCTGAATGCCGCCTCAACGTCAAAACCCAGGTCAAAACCCAAACCGAAAACAACTCAGGATGCGAAGGGGGAGACCCTTTTTTCCGGTCTGCCCGTGATGTTGAGTAGGACGCCAATCCGGAGTTACGGGGCGATCGGAAAAGATGATCGCCCCCTACGAAAGATCGCAATGCAGTCGGGGTTTTAAAATTTACAGCGAGCGCTCTCTTGCGGGGAGGGGGCCAGTTTGAGGTAAGCCGGACGTCACGCGACAGGACGTCGCGTGCCGAGGCCCGCAGGGATGCGTCTTTTGCCGATCCGGCGTGCTCAAACTGGCCCCAGACCGGTCGCTGAACAGGCAGCCAGTACCAGACCGGTTGCTGAACAGGTAGCCAGTACCAGACCGGTCGCTGAACAGGCAGCCAGTAAAAGCATTTCCGGGGCCCTTACGCCCCGTACCCCATCACCTGCAACAGATGCTGTGCCTGCTGCACGGCTTCCTGACGGTGCGCCACGCCCAGCTTCTGATACAGATTACGGATATGGGTTTTGATGGTGGTGGAGGCCACGTCCAGCTCCCCGGCAATCTGGTCGTTGCTGTAGCCGGAGTAAATCAACCCCAGCACCTGCCATTCACGCTGGGTGAGCGGGCTGGTGCGGATCAGCTCTGGCACCTGCGGATGCGTCAGCAGTTTATTGACAAAACCTTCGTCGAAATGCGCAAACTTATGGCGATGATGCTGGTTAATCTCGCGTAAAATCAGCTGCGCACGGCGCTGCTCCAGGTCGGGCAGCAGGTTAAGCTGGATCAGCTGACGCAGCTGCTGCGCCATCATCTCCCCTTCAATCACAAAGTGGCTGATAAACCCGGTGCGGTTTGCCAGCCCCAGCGCTTCAATCAGGGCATGCTGCGCTTCCCCTTTACGGCCGGTGTGCCAGTAAAGCAGGTTGCTCAGCAGCAGATTGCGGTTCAGGTCGCTGGTCAGGCGCAGCTGGCGCGCATTCTGATTCAGCTCATCCAGCACCACTTCGGCTTCATCAAACTTCTCCAGCAGGATCTGCACGCGGGCAATATTGCGCCACTGGCCCTGCTGGAAGTGGTTGTCAGCCATATCGGGTTTACGCGCCTGTTGCAGCCACTGGCGTGCGGCGGCCTTATCGCCCACCATCTGCCAGTAAGTGACACGCGGCTTATCGGTGTTGGTCAGCCAGTCGATATGATACTGGCCGGTTTTTAGCAGCGCCTCGCAGCGTTGCAAATGATGATGGGCATTATCCAGCTGACCGCGCGCCAGCGAGCATTTCGCCAGCATGGCCAGGCACTGCAACTGCTGCTGGGGATGGAAGTTGGTCAGTATCTCCAGCCCCTGACGTGCGGCGTCTTCGGCATCGTCCAGGCGGGACCACGACCATAACAGTTGCGATCGCAGACGCAGTAAAAACTCGTGCATCGGCAGCTGTTCAAGATGCTGTTCGCGCACCAGTTCGAACGCGCGATCCTGCATCTCAAACGCGGCCTGCAAAAAGCCCTGAGCGATAAGGATCTCGCTCTGCTGTATCAGCGCCCACAGCGCGTAGTGATAGGCTTCGTGACGGCGGGCAATCTGTTCCGTCTGCTGCATCAGCGGCAGGGCGCGGGCCAGGTCGCCTTTGCAGTGCTGGATCTCCCCGGTGACGGAGGTGGCAACAATCCGGCTGTAGAAGCTTTCATACGGCAGAAAACGCAGCGCCTCGGCGGCCAGCTGTTCCGCCTCATCCTGGCGTCCGTCATTGATGGCGACCTGCGCACGCAGCGCATTGAACTCCGCGTTCAGGTCCTGATCCATCACGATATCGCGCTTCTGCATCTCGCTTTCCGCCTGCGCCAGCAGCGTGTCCACCTCGGCGTAGCGGTGCTGGCTCTGCGCCAGCCAGGCCTGCAACAGCACCAGCCTGGGGCTCTGGATCAGACGGTCATAAGGCAGGGCGGCCAGGCACTCTTCCAGCAGCGCCAGCTCGCTCTGATTAAACAGCGACCAGGCGTGTTGCAGCATAATATCGCGCAGCATATCGATGTCATCGGCACCCAGCGCGTGGTGGATTGCCTCCGCCGGGAACCCCTGCGCCAGCCAGCCTTCGGCGGCCGCACGGTGAATGGCGGGCAGCTCACTCGCCAGTTCCCACTGGCAGCGCTGACGCAGGAAGGTGGCGAACAGGGGATGGAAGCTGAACCACTCGCCGCTGTCATCCATGCGGTGAATAAACAGGCCCTGACGCTCTAACTCTTCCAGACGCTGCTGGCCATTATCCCCCCCGGTCAGGCGCACAATCAGGGCATCGTTCATCGAGCGCAGCAACGAGCAGCGCAGCAGGAAATCACGGGTCGGGGCATCGACGCGGTCCAGCACCTCATCCACCAGATAATCGGAAAGGTGGCTGGCGTTCAGCCCAGCCAGCTTACGCGCAGACTGCTGAGTCGATTGCCGCGAAGGCGTGCTGGACTGGCGCGCCGAGAGGGCAATCAGCTGTAAGGCGGTGGCCCAGCCTGCGACGTCATCACACAGACGGCTGCTGTCGGCCTGGTCGATGGGATCGTTAAGGCGGTTATCGAAAAATTGCTGCGTTTCAGGATGCGTAAAGGCCAGATGGGTGGCATTCAGTTCAAGCAGCTGTTCACGCACGCGCAGGTTGGCGATCCCCAGCGGCGGCAGGGTGCGCGAAAGCACCACCAGCGAGAGGTTCTCCGGCTGATGACGTAAAAAGAAACGCATCCCTTCATGGATCGCATCGTTGGTGATCAGATGATAATCATCGATCACCAGCAACAGCGGGCGATGCCAGTCGGAGAGCTCGACGAACAGCTGGGCGAACAGCGCCGGCAGACTGGCGTACTGATGCTTCAGGCTCAGCGCCTCACTTTTGCCGCAATGGCCGCCGCAGGCCTGCTGGATGGCGGCAATCAGATAGCTGGCAAAACGCTCCGGCAGGTTGTCGCTTTCATCAAGAGAATACCAGCCCAGATCGCTCTTACCCGCCGCCCAGTGCGCGACCAGCGTGGTTTTGCCATACCCCGCCGGGCTGCCGACCAGGGTCAGACGATAATGCGGCGCTGCCGACAGCCGGTTCAGCAGTCGGTCGCGCACCACGGTATTTTGCTGCCGCACCGGGCGGCTCAATTTTGATGGGATCAGCATTTTTTTTCGATTCTTTTGACGGTAGTCAGAGGGCGTAATAATTATTTCGCAGCGTGTAATTAATCACTTTTTCTAAAGTCCTCCTTTGAAACATCGAATGCAACAATGTTACGTATTTACATGCTGTTAACTTGCTCTGCATCACACTTCTAAAGACAAATTTTGCACCACTCCCCCTGACCCTGCATCCCCTCCGGCTACGCCCCGGTGCTCCTCCCCGTCTAATCGCTGGCGGGAGGATGTTGCACGTCGTAGAAGGCTTCAGCATAGGGATATAAGAGCTTATCCCATTAGGCTATTTTACTTGCCATTTAGGCCCTGGGCAGTGCTCAAAATCCTCACGTACTGCGTGTACGCTCCGGTTTTTCCGCGCTGTCCGTGTCCAAACTGGCCGCGACAATGACGCCTACTGGGATAGGCTCTAACACTCTACTTTCCTACAGATTCCCGAATAAAGAGGCATGTGATGCAGGTGACGTTAGATAAAACACAGTTTATCGCTGCGCTAAAACGCCAGTGGCAGGGGTTCGGTTTGCAGCAGGCGCAGGATATGACGCCCCACCAGTGGTGGCAGGCGACCAGCGCGGCGTTATCAGAACAACTGAACGCACAGCCTGCACCCGCAGCGACCCGGCAGCCGCAGCGCCATGTGAACTACATTTCGATGGAATTTCTGATTGGCCGTCTGACCGCCAACAACCTGATCAACCTGGGCTGGTATGACACGGTCAGCCAGGCGCTGAAAGAGCAGGGCGTTGAGCTGGCCGATGTGCTGGAGCAGGAAACCGATCCGGCGCTAGGCAACGGCGGGCTGGGGCGTCTGGCGGCCTGTTTCCTTGATTCAATGGCCACCGTCGGGCAGCCCGCTACGGGCTATGGCCTGAATTATCAGTACGGCCTGTTCCGCCAGTCCTTTAAAGAGGGCCAGCAGCAGGAAGCACCGGACAACTGGCATCGCGAAAGCTATCCATGGTTCAGCCACAACAGCGCGCTGTCAGTCGATGTCGCCTTCGGCGGCAAACTGGTGAAGAACGCGCAGGGCGCAGAGCAGTGGCAGCCCGCGTTTACGCTGCGCGGTGAAGCCTGGGATCTGCCGGTGGTGGGGTATCAAAATGGCGTCACCCAGCCGCTGCGTCTGTGGCAGGCCACCGACGTGCATCCGTTCGATCTGACGCTGTTTAACGACGGCGCGTTCCTGAAGGCAGAGCAGAAAGGTATCGATGCCGCGAAGCTGACGAAAGTGCTGTATCCGAATGACAACCACGATGCCGGAAAACGCCTGCGCCTGATGCAGCAGTATTTCCAGTGTGCCTGTTCGGTCGCCGACATTCTGCGCCGTCATCACTTCCTCGGGCGCGCCATTCAGGATCTGCCCGACTATGAGGTGATCCAGCTGAACGACACCCACCCGACTATCGCCATCCCGGAGCTGCTGCGTATCCTGCTCGACGAGCACCAGCTGGAGTGGGACGCGGCCTGGGCGATCGTCCAGAAGACCTTCGCCTACACCAACCATACCCTGATGCCGGAAGCGCTGGAGTGCTGGGATGAGAAGCTGGTACGCAGCCTGCTGCCGCGCCACTTCTCGCTGATCAAAGCCATTAATGCCCGCTTTAAGAAAGTGGTGGAAAAACAGTGGCCGGGCGACAAAGCAGTGTGGGAAAAACTCTCGGTGCACCAGAACCGTCAGGTGCGCATGGCCAATCTGTGCGTGGTCAGCGGCTTTGCGGTGAACGGCGTGGCGGCGCTGCACTCTGAGCTGGTGGTGAAAGATCTGTTCCCGGAGTACCACCAGCTGTGGCCAAACAAATTCCACAACGTCACCAACGGCATCACCCCGCGCCGCTGGTTAAAGCAGTGCAACCCGGCGCTCTCTGCGCTGATCGATGACACGCTGAAAACCGAATGGGTGAATAACCTCGATGCGCTGCAAGGGCTGGAGCCTTTCGCCGATGATGCGGCGTTCTGCCAGCGCTATCAGCAGATTAAGCGTGATAACAAAATCACACTGGCCGCTTACGTGAAGCAGGTCACCGGAATTGTGCTTAACCCGGAAGCGATTTTCGACGTGCAGATCAAACGTCTGCACGAGTACAAACGTCAGCACCTCAATCTGCTGCACATTTTGTCACTCTACCGCCAGCTGCGCGATAACCCGCAAAGGGATATGGCACCGCGCGTGTTCCTGTTTGGTGCCAAAGCCGCGCCGGGCTATTACCTGGCGAAAAACATTATTTACGCCATCAACCAGGTGGCAGAGAAGATCAATCACGATCCGCTGGTGGGCGATCGTCTGAAAGTGGTGTTTATCCCGGATTACCGTGTCTCGGTGGCGGAGCTGATGATCCCGGCGGCGGACGTCTCCGAGCAGATCTCAACTGCAGGTAAAGAGGCCTCCGGCACCGGCAACATGAAGCTGGCACTGAATGGTGCGCTGACCGTCGGCACGCTCGACGGGGCCAACGTCGAGATCGCCGAACAGGTGGGCGAAGACAATATCTTTATCTTCGGCAACACCGTCGATCAGGTGAAAGCGTTGCAGGCCAGTGGCTACGATCCGCTGAGCATCCGCAAGAAAGACAAGCACCTGGACAGCATCCTGAAAGAGCTGGAAAACGGCTTCTTCAGCAATGGCGATAAGCAGGCGTTCAGCCTGATGCTCGACAGCCTGCTGGGAGGCGGGGATCCGTATCTGGTGCTGGCTGATTTCGCGGATTACTGCGCCGCGCAGCAGAAGGTGGATGCCCTGTATCGCAACAGCGATGAGTGGACGCGTAAAACCATCCTCAATACCGCCCGCGTCGGGATGTTCAGTTCAGACCGCTCGATCCGCGATTATCAGCAGCGTATCTGGCAGGCGAAACGCTAAGGAGCCCCCATGGAGCACAACACACTGGAGCAGGCGGCCAGGGAGGCGGGGATCTCCTCCGGCTTTATTAATGCGCACGGGCAGCAGCAGGCGATTGCCGCGGAAACCAAACGCGAGCTGTTAACCGCGATGGGCTGGACGGGGGAGCGCCGCCAGGCCTCCACGCCCGTGCCGGGAGTAAAAGTTTTCGTCGCGGGCCAGCGTCTGGCGCTGCCCGTCGAGGGCGACGGTGAATACCTCTGGACGTTGCAACTGGAGAGTGGGGCCACCCAGCGCGGCCGGATTAGCGGCAAAATGACGCTGGCGCTGGCGGGGAAAATCCCGCCGGGTTACCACCAGCTGACCCTGACGCAGGACGCGCAGACGTGGGATTGCCGGGTGATTGTTGCCCCGAAGCGCTGCTATGAACCGGATGCCTTGCTGGCCGGAAAAAAGCTGTGGGGCGCCTGCGTGCAGCTTTATACGCTGCGTTCGGACAGTAACTGGGGCATCGGTGATTTTGGCGACCTCAATCTGCTGCTGAAAAAGATTGCCGAACGCGGCGGGGCTTTTGTCGGGCTGAACCCGATCCATGCGCTCTATCCGGCCAATCCGGCGGCGGCCAGCCCTTACAGCCCGTCGTCGCGCCGCTGGCTGAACGTTGTCTATATCGACGTCAGCGCGGTGGACGATTTCAGGCAGAGCGAGGCGGCACAGCGCTGGTGGCGGTTGCCCGACACGCAGCAACGCTTAACGGCGGCACGTGCCAGCGACGAGGTGGACTACGCTGGCGTGATGCCGCTGAAGCTGGAAGGCCTGCGCCTGGCGTACGCACATTTCCTCGGGCGTAAGCCGCAGGATACGCAGGTTAAAGCGCTGGCAAACTTTACCCGCCAGGGCGGCGAAAGCCTGTGGTTACAGGCTGCTTTTGATGCGCTGTACGCACATCTGGTGCAGGAAAACGGCATCGCCACGGGCTGGAACCACTGGCCGGAACAGTATCATGACGCCCGCGGCCCGGCGGTGCGGGCGTTCTGCGAGCAGCACGCGCAGGAGGTGGAGTTTTATCTGTGGCTCCAGTGGCTGGCGGAAACCCAGTTCGCGCAGTGCTATCACACCAGCCAGCAGCAGCAGATGTCGATGGGGCTGTATCGCGATCTGGCGGTGGGCGTGGTGGGCGGAGGCGCTGAAACCTGGAGCGACGGCGAACTGTACTGCCTGAAAGCGTCGGTGGGTGCGCCGCCGGATATCCTTGGGCCGCTGGGCCAGAACTGGGATCTGCGCCCGATGGACCCGCATGTGATGGTTAACCGGGGCTATCAGCCGTTTATCGATCTGCTGCGGGCCAATATGACCCACTGCGGCGCGCTGCGCATTGATCATGTGATGGCGCTGCTGCGTCTGTGGTGGATCCCGGCGGGCGAGACGGCGGATAAAGGCGCGTATGTGCACTATCCGGTGGACGATCTGCTGGCGATCCTCGCGCTGGAGAGTCAGCGGCATCGCTGTATGGTGATCGGCGAAGATCTGGGCACGGTGCCGGTGGAGATCGTCAGCAAGCTGCGCGAGGGCGGGGTTTACTCCTACAAGGTGCTCTATTTTGAGCGCGATGAAGAGAACAACTTCCGTGCGCCGCAGTCGTATCCGGTGCAGGCGATGGCCACCATCACCACGCACGATCTGCCAACGCTGCGCGGCTACTGGCAGGCAGACGATCTGACGCTGGGGAAAACGCTCGGGTTGTATCGCGACGAGAGCGTGTTGCAGGAGCTGTACCTTGACCGGGCACGTGCGCGTCAGGGGCTGCTCGACGGGCTGCATCATTACGACTGCATTCCGAAGAAAACCGGCAGCCATGCGGAGCTGATGGCGATGACCCCGGTGATTAACCGTGGCCTGCAACGCTATGTGGCCGACAGCGCCAGTGCGCTGCTGGGCTTGCAGCCAGAGGACTGGCTGGATATGTCCACCCCGGTGAACGTGCCGGGCACCAGCGATGAGTATCCTAACTGGCGGCGTAAGCTCTCCCATACGCTGGAGGAGATGTTCGCGGATGACCAGGTGAATAAGCTGATTAAAGACCTGGATAAACGGCGGCGTAAGGTGTCGGTAAGCTGAGGTTAATGCAGTAAAAAGAGGGTTCCTGCTGGTGGGGGAACCCTTTTTTGTTGGGTAAAAACCATCATAATCAGGGGGCGGCCACTGAGGTATTCCTATAAAACTACACGGGCATTATCCGTGGCCGGTCTTCTGTTCCGATCGACCAGTGACGCAGGTCTGCACGATGGTCCAGGTCAACGTCAAGGGCGTTTCGCTTTCCCGCTGCGCTTCCTCAGCGCTGCTGAATGCCGCCTCAACGTCAAAACCCAGGTCAACATCCAAACCAATTCGCAGAGAGCGTCATGTTATTGCTGTTTTAAAACTTACAGCGAACAATCGTTCTGCGGGGATGGGGCCAGTCTGAGGTAAGCCGGACGTCACGCACCAGGGATGGTGCGTGCCGAGGCCCGCAGGGAGGCGGTTGTTGCCGATCCGGCGTGCTCAGACTGGCCTCAGACCTGAAGCCAGTCAGTCAGCCATTAATATTGGTGGGGAGCCCCCAGTGGGCGGCCTTTGCGAGAGACCCTTGTAGCGTGGCTGTTCAGAACTCACAGCAGCAACCCCTCGCTGACCTGACATAAAAAAGGGCGGCTTATTCAGCCGCCCAGGACACAGGAAAAAGTACTACACCCGTTACCGGGATAACGCGCAAAAACATCGCTATAAACTAACCCTTCACCCCACCCGCCGTCAGGCCACCCACCAGCCAGCGCTGGGCAATCAGGAACACCGCCGTAATCGGGATGGCTGAGAGAATAGCGGCAGCGGCGAAGTCGCCCCACAGATAGTTCTGCGGGTTAAGGTACTGCTGCATGCCCACCGCCAGCGTGTAGCTGTTCACATCGCGCAACAGCAGCGAGGCCACCGGCACTTCGGTAATGGCGGCAATAAACGACAGAATAAACACCACCGCCAGAATCGGCACCGACAGCGGCAGCAGCACCAGGCGAAACGCCTGCCACGGCGAGGCACCGTCCAGCGCGGCGGCTTCCTCCAGCGAACTGTCGATGGTTTCGAAATAGCCTTTGATCGTCCACACGTGCAGGGCGATGCCGCCCATATAGGCGAAGATCACCCCGCCATGCGTGTTCAGCCCGAGGAACGGGATGTAAATGCCCAGGCGGTCAAACAGGGCGTAGAGCGCCACCAGTGACAGCACCGCCGGGAACATCTGGAAGATCAGCATGCCTTTCAGCAGCGAACTTTTGCCACGAAACTTCATGCGGGCAAAAGCATAGGCGCAGGTGGTGGAAAGCGCCACTATTCCTACGGCGGTGATCCCGGCGATCTTGATCGAGTTCCATAACCACAGCAGCACCGGGAACGGCGGCGGCGTCAGGCTGCCGTCACTGTTCGTCACGGTGATCCCCAGCGCCAGCTTCCAGTGATCCCAGGAGACCTGATCCGGGATCAGGCTGCCCGTGGCGAAGTTGCCCGGGCGCAGCGAGATGGTAAATACCATCAGCAGCGGGAACAGGATCAGCGCCAGAAAGCTCAGCAGTAACAGATGTGTGACCAGCAGCCTGACTTTTTGCGACCTCGGTTTTACCATTGGCATTGTTATCACTCCTTAGTCGAATTTCATGCGTGATGCTTTCAGGTTGACGACAGCCAGCGCGCCCACCAGCAGGAAGATCAGCGTGGCAATCGCCGCCGCGAGCCCGAAGTCCTGCCCGCCGCCGCCCTCAAAGGCGATGCGATAGGTGTAGCTCACCAGCAGGTCGGTGTGCCCGGCCGGGGTGGTGGTGCCGAGCATATCCGGCCCGCCGTTGGTCAGCAGCTGGATCAGCACGAAGTTATTAAAGTTAAACGCAAAGCTGGCGATCATCAGCGGCGTCAGGGGTTTGATCAGCAGCGGCAGCGTGATGCGGAAGAAGTTCTGCATCGGCGTTGCGCCGTCCATCGCCGAGGCCTCGTAGAGATCGTCCGGGATCGCCTTCAGCAGGCCCATACACAGGATCATCATGTAGGGATACCCCAGCCAGGTGTTGACGATGATGATCATGCTTTTCGCCGTCCAGGGATCGCTGAACCACGCCGGTTTAATGCCAAACAGCGCGTTCAGCATCAGGTTGATTTCCCCGAAGCTCTGATTGAACAGCCCTTTGAAAATCAGAATGGAGATAAACGCCGGAACGGCATAGGGCAGGATCAGCAGGATGCGGTACACCGCTTTGCCTTTCAGCTCCTCCCACTGCACCACACAGGCCAGCACCATACCGACGGCAACGGTCAGCACCACGGTGAGCAGCGCAAAAATAACCGTCCAGACGAAGATAGAGAGGAACGGCTTCTGGATGCCGTCATCGTGCAGCACGCGCAGGAAGTTGCCCCAGCCGATGCCAACGGTAAAACCGGGGCTGAGTTTCTCTGCCTGCCATTCTCCCTGGGCGTTCACCGCCTGATAAAACCCTGTCTCGCGGTTCGGCTGATAAACCACGCCGGACTGGGCATCGGTCAGCTGCTGGTTCTCTTTGTTCAACTGATACAGCGGCTGCGTGCCGGAGAACTGGCGCAGTGAACTCATGCGCAGCGTGGCACCCTCGGGCAATCTGGCGCTTAACTGGCCGAGCGCCTGACGGTTCTGGGTGACCACGCGCAGCCCGGCTTTCTCCCCGGTGGGGGCAGCCTGCGGCGTCATGGTCAGCGTTTGGGGGGCCGACGCGTTAAAGGTGAAAGGCGGGGAAACCAGGACCTCAGCGTTGTCAGGGGAAGTGAGGGCCAGCTGCCACTGTTCGCCTGCCGGATAAAGCGCAAAGTTCAGTGCTTTACCGCCCTGGAATTCACGGCCCATCAGCACCGACTGCGCACGTTCAAAGGTCAGCTGGTTAGTGCTGCTGTAGTTAGTAAACGCAATCGCAATAGTACAGACCAGTGGGAACAGCACAAATAACGCCATCCCGGCCAGGCCAGGATAGACATAGCGCCACGAATACGCGCGGCGGTTACCGTAAATGTACAGGCCGGCACTGGAGAGGATCAGCGCCAGAACGGCAAAGAGATATTCACCCTGCGCATACATCAGCACGATCAGATAACCGGTTAAGCAGGTGAGCAGGCCAATGGCCAGCCATTTTATCACCTGACGCAACGGCCATTTTTTGTCAGCGGTCAGACCGGTTTGGGCTACTGGCATAGGGGCTATCCTTGTAGTAACGGCAGTGAGCGGGTTGGCTCTCTGCCGTTTATTTCATGACCTCAACGGCATCAGTCAGTTAACGTTAATTACTTGGTAATGCGTGTTTCAACGTCCTTCAGCGCCTGCTCCACGGTCTGACGGCCATTCACCGCATTAATGATGGCGCTGCGCTCGGCATACCAGAACGCGCTCATCTGCGGGATATTTGGCATGATTTCGCCATTTTTCGAGTTCGCCATGGTGGCGGCGATG
The DNA here is from genome assembly GCF_020683125.1 of Erwinia rhapontici. NCBI lineage: Bacteria > Pseudomonadati > Pseudomonadota > Gammaproteobacteria > Enterobacterales > Erwiniaceae > Erwinia > Erwinia rhapontici. The sequence goes on from NZ_CP085627.1 coordinate 659,526, forward strand.
CGCGGATCTTTCTCTAACTGTTCCTGATAGGATTTCAGCGCGACCGCGCCCAGCGGTTTGTCTTTATTGACGGCGCTCAGACCTTCGTTGGTGATCAGGTAGTTTTCCAGGAACTCTTTCGCCAGTTCTTTATTCGGGCTGGCTGCATTGATACCGGCAGTCAGCACGCCGACGAACGGCTTAGACGGTTTGCCATGGAAGGTGGGCAGGAGGGCCACGCCATAGTTGATTTTACTCTTGTCGAGATTCGACCACGCCCACGGACCGTCGATGGTCATGGCGGTCTGGCCTTTATTAAAGGCGGCTTCGGCGATGGAGTAGTCGGTGTCGGCGTTGATGTGTTTGTTTTTCACTAAGTCGATAATGAACTGTAAACCGGCTTTGGCGCCGTCATTGTTCACGCCCGTGTCTTTGATGTTGTATTTGCCGTTCTCATATTTATAGGCATACCCGCCGTCAGCCGCGATGACAGGCCAGGTGAAGTAGGGTTCCTGCAGGTTCCACATGATGGCGCTTTTGCCTTTCGCCCGCAGCGAGGTGTCCAGTGCCGGGATCTCTTCCCAGGTTTTCGGTGCCTCTTTGATCAGGTCTTTGTTATAAATCAGCGACAACGCCTCCACCGCGACCGGGTAGCCGATCAGCTTGCCGTTGAAGGTGACGGCATCCCAGGTGAAGGGGAAAATCTTATCTTTAAAGGCCGCGTCCGGGCTGATCTCAGCCAGCAGGCCGGACTGCGCGTAACCGCCGAAGCGATCGTGCGCCCAGAAAATGATGTCGGGGCCGCCACCGGTCGCGGCCACCTGTGGGTATTTTTCTTCCAGCTTATCCGGGTGCTCGACGGTGACTTTAATGCCGGTGTCTTTTTCAAATTTCTTACCGACTTCCGCCAGGCCGTTATAGCCCTTGTCACCGTTGATCCAGATGACCAGCCTGCCTTCTTCGATTTTGGCAAACGCAGAGGAAGAGAGCACCAGCGTCGCGAGCGCGGTGAGGGCCAGGGTCTGTTTAACGACTTTTTTAACGAAAGGAACCTTGATGCTGAGAGTCATAATCCAATCCTTGTTTATCCTGTTAGGAGTCGGTATTGCTCGTGTCACAGAAGGAATGACAGGGTACGGCGCCAGTGTGGATTCAACCTGCTCTGCCTTCATCATCCCCCCCTCTACGCCCCCGGCCCTCAGAGTGTGATCCCACCGACACTCTCAGACGTTATGTGGTGGAAGGCTCAGTTTGTGGCTTCATTTTTTGCTACCCCGATCACGAATTTGAGCGGGGCAGTGAACTTTCAGCCGTTGCCATGAAGGGACCGTCCTCCCTGCGCCTCCGCCATGAAAAACTTTGTTACGGGTGATTACGTTTACCCACCACTCCTTCACTCTTCGTTGCATCGAGTTTTCTCGCAGGCGTCAAGTACAGGAGTTCAGGATGGCGAGCGTTTCCCTTAACAGCGTGTACAAAGCGTTTGGCAAGACGGTGATTTCCAGTGATATCAACCTGGAGATAAAAGAAGGCGAGTTTGTGGTGTTTGTCGGGCCTTCCGGCTGCGGCAAGTCAACGCTTCTGCGCATGATTGCCGGCCTTGAGGACATCACCTCCGGTGAGCTGAAGATCGGCGATAAACGCATGAACGACGTGCCGCCCTCAGAGCGTGGCATCGGCATGGTCTTTCAGTCTTATGCGCTCTACCCGCATCTGTCGGTGGCCGAGAACATGTCTTTCGGCCTGAAGCTGGCCGGGGCAAAAAAAGCCGAAATCAATCAACGGGTCAACCAGGTTTCTGAGGTGCTCCAGCTGGCCCATTTGCTGGATCGCCGGCCAAAAGCCCTGTCGGGTGGGCAGCGGCAGCGCGTGGCGATCGGTCGTACGCTGGTGGCGGAACCGACGGTGTTCCTGCTGGATGAACCGCTGTCTAATCTGGATGCCGCGCTGCGCGTTCAGATGCGTATCGAGATTTCCCGTCTGCATAAGCGCCTCAGGCGCACCATGATTTACGTGACGCACGATCAGGTGGAAGCGATGACGCTGGCCGACAAGATCGTGGTGCTCGACGCCGGACATATCGCCCAGGTCGGTAAGCCCCTTGAGCTGTATCACTACCCTGCTAACCGCTTTGTCGCCGGATTTATCGGCTCCCCCAAAATGAATTTCCTGCCGGTCAAAGTCACCGGAGCGGAACCCACGCGTGTGCAGGTTGAGCTGCCTAATCGTCAGCAGGTCTGGCTGCCTGTAGAGGGCACGGAGGTGATCGTCGGCAGCAATCTGTCGCTGGGCATTCGTCCTGAACATCTGCTGCCCAGTGACGTGGCTGAGGTCACGTTGTCCGGTGAGGTACAGGTGGTTGAGCAGTTGGGTAACGAAACACAGATTCATATCCAAATTCCGGCCATTCGTCAGAACCTGGTGTACCGCCAGAATGACGTGGTGCTGGTAGAAGAAGGTGCAACATTCGCCATTGGTTTGCCGCCACACCGCTGTCATCTGTTCCGCGAAGACGGAACGGCATGTCGCCGGTTACACCCGGAACCCGGCGTTTGAAAGCACGCGATCCCCTACAGGAGAAAATGATGAGAACAATGCGTATTGCTTCCCTGTCGCTGGCAGTGGCTGCCGGTATCCTTTCTACACAAGCGATGGCGGTTGATTTTACCGGTTATGCGCGTTCGGGCATTGGCTGGTCCGGCAGCGGCGGCGAGCAGCAGTGCTTCAAAGCGACCGGGGCAGACAGCAAATACCGTCTGGGTAACGAGTGCGAAACCTATGCAGAATTAAAACTGGGCCAGGAAGTGTGGAAAGAAGGGGACAAGAGCTTCTACTTCGATACCAACGTGGCCTATTCCGTTTCACAGCAGAATGACTGGGAGTCAACCGATCCGGCTTTCCGCGAAGCGAATGTGAAAGGGAAAAACCTGATCGAATGGCTGCCAGGTTCTACCATGTGGGCCGGTAAGCGCTTCTATCAGCGTCATGACGTCCACATGATCGACTTCTACTACTGGGATATTTCCGGCCCGGGTGCCGGTCTGGAAGATATCGATCTGGGCTTTGGTAAGTTGTCTCTGGCGGCAACGCGTAACACCGAAAGCGGCGGGTCGTTCGGCTATATCGCCGACCAGCGTAATGAAGTGGCCACCTCGAATGACGTGTTCGACGTGCGTCTTGCCGGGCTGAATACTAACCCCGGCGGCGTGCTGGAGTTGGGCGTGGATTACGGACGTGCTAATGCGCGTGATGGCTACTCCCTGGCGAACGATGCCACCAAAGACGGCTGGTTGCTGACGGCAGAACACACGCAGAGTATTTATAACGGCTTCAACAAGTTTGTGTTGCAGTATGCGGCAGACTCGATGACCGATCCGGGCCAGGGCGCGGCTAACGGCCACTCTAACGGCTCGGCGATCAACAATAACGGCAGCATGGTGCGCGTACTCGACCACGGTGCGATTGATTTCAACGATACCTGGAGCCTGATGTATGTGGGCATGTATCAGGACGTTGACCGTGATAACAACAACGGCACCACCTGGTACACCGTGGGCATGCGTCCAATGTACAAATGGACGCCGATCATGAGCACCCTGCTGGAAGTCGGTTACGACAACGTGAAGTCCCAGCGCACCGGCGATCGTAACGGCCAGTACAAAGTGACCCTGGCCCAGCAATGGCAGGCGGGTAACAGCATCTGGTCACGCCCGGCCATCCGCGTGTTCGCCACCTATGCGAACTGGGATGAGAAGTGGGGTTATGACACGGATACCGGCACCAGCAATGGGTTAGCGATGAATGACACCAGTGCGCGTACTTTCAGCCGTGGCAATGATGATGAGGTGACCTTCGGCGCGCAAATGGAAATCTGGTGGTAACTTTTTCCTTCCTTTTTCGCGCTGCTGATGCGTTGGCTGCGCGGCCTCGCCCCGGTCACGTAGTGATCTACGCTCCCGGGGACTTGGCCGCTTGCCGCCTTCCAGCAACACGAAACAGTTTGGAAAAAGCCGCGTTCAACATGAGCTAAGAAGTGCTGGCTGGCGGTATATCAGTGGATAGCCGCCAGCCTTCAGGTGATCAAAAGGAAACAACGATGAGAAAAAATCTGCTGTCACTGTGTTTGTCGCTGAGCCTGCTGGCGGCGTTGCCTGCCGGGGTTTACGCCGCGCAGCAGGATGCCAGTACCGCACCGGCGATCGCGAGCCAGACCTTACACACGCTTTCATGGACGCCGCTGGTGCCGCCAGTGACGCAGGATGTGACGCTCGGCACGGCCAGCGCCACGATTAATCAGGGGGATATTCAGGGGGCCGTTGCGGCCTTTGCCCTGCCTGCCGACCGGGGGTCGCTTGAAATCACCCTGAGCAGTATTGCGACGGGGAAAACGGTGTATGCACCGAATGTATTAGTGCTGGATGAACAGATGCGTCCGGCGGCTTTCTACCCCTCCAGCTACTTCCCGTATCAGCAGCCTGGCATTGTTTCCAGCGATCGTCTGGAAGGCACACTGAAACTGACGCCTGCGCTGGGTCAAAAACAAATTTACCTGCTGGTGTATACCACGCGTCAAGATCTGGCAGAGACAACGCAGATGGTGAACCCGGCGAAAGCCTATGCGGCGGGCGTGGGTAACGCTGTGCCGGATATCCCGGACCCGATTGCCCGCCATACGACAACGGGGTTGCTGAGCCTCAAAGTGTCTGCCGAGCAGAAGAGTGGCAACGTGATGATTGGTCAGGTCTTCCCGTCATCGGCCCCGGCGGCGGCACCTGTCATGGTCGGCAGGACAGCTCCGGCAGCGGCGCCAGCCGTGACGAAGCCGGACGCACCGATGCTCGACGATTCTGAACGCTACTTTAATGACGCGATTTCGAAAGCAGTCAAAGCGGGTGATGTTGATAAGGCATTGAAACTGCTGGATGAAGCGGAGCGTCTGGGCTCGAAAACGGCACGCAAAACCTTTATCGACAGTGTTAAGCGCTGATTTCTCAATCCTGACTGATGCCGAGCCTCCCCGCTCAGGGGAGGTTATTTATCCAGACTGCTCACCATCTCATACTGCTGTAATGCCACCTGCTGATACCCCGCCTGAATAAACAACGGGGCAAACCTTTCCGGCACAGACACCGGCGTGCGGATCCCCGGATAGTGCGCATTTATCTTACCCAGTATCGTACGGGCCCGCCCCTGATGGCGGAAATCGGGCTCGACAAACAAATAGCGCAACTGCGGGGCACCCGTCAGCCAGTCAATCACGGCCCATGCCTGCTCGCCATCGCGAACCACCTGGCAGGGCAACGCGGGAAAGGAGAGAGGGTCCAGCAGCCACGGGATCTCATTCTGCGGGGCGTGCCAGATAGCACGTAACAACGCGTCGGTAGTGGCGATGGGCAGCGGGCTTGTCGGGCCGTTGGGTGACTCCTGACCCGTAAAGCCCAGCAGTGTCTGCCGGGTTTCAAAGCCCAGCGCCTGGTAAAGCGCCACCGCCGCACGGTTTTCAGCAATCACTTCCAGCGCAACCTGAACATAGTTTTTTTCAGCCAGCCGGGATAACAGCGCCAGCATCATTGGCTTCGCCAGCCCGTTGCCGCGAGCGTCCGGGTGCAGCGCAAAGGCGGCGATGCGTGCCCGTAGGCCTCGGGTCGTGACCAGCGCAATGGCGATCGGCTGCTCTCCCTGCATCCACACCAATGACTCAGTGAAATTCAGCCCTTCGGAACAGAAGCGCGCGGAGAAATAGTCCGGGGTGACCGACAGCGGTACGACATACTGCTGAAAGCAGGTGGTCATAATGTCACTGAGTTGCACAATACTGAAATGACTCGCAGGGACGAATAGCGGTGACATAGTCAAACTCCGTTTTGGGGAGGGTTGCTCAACCATAGGCGATAACCGCGTTTTATGCGCGCCGGGAGACTATTCCGCCTCCAGTTTTCCTACCCCAATCATCATCGGCGTATGGTGATGGCCCGTCTCGGCAAACAGCAGTGAACCGTTAACACGCACGCGCTGGCCGATCAGGTGGCGATGGGTTTTATACATGCCTGCCTGCACCAGCAGTTGCATCTGTGCCTGGTCTCCCCAGTTAGCAGCATCATCTGCACACACTGGCTTATCCGCCTGCAATACCCAGTAAACCTCGGCTTCATCGCCTTGCTCAACGCTCTCGTAGTTCGGCGGGCCGGGGAAGGTGATGCGCAGCAGCTTACCGATCAGCGTCACTTCAGTACCTTCTTCCGGGCAGGCGGTGGGGGGCGGAGTGGTCAGCGCCACATATTTTTGCTGTGAACGGCTGTACCACTCGCTCAGGCAGGCGGCGGTCTTGCACTGCTCGCGCAGCGCCCAGTTCTCTTTGGTCATCTGCCGGAATTCACTGCTGTTGCCGCTGGCGGTTTTGGCCTCGCGGTAAACCTTTGCCAGCTGGTCGTCAGCCTGGGACAGGGCAGGCGTGGTGCAGATCAGTTTCTCGCTGACGCTGCTGGCTTTGGTGCAGTCAAAACTCGCCGCCTGGGCGCCCAGGGAAAGAGTGAAGCACAGTAACGCTATGCGTCTCATGGTGTATCCATTGGAATATTTTTACCGGATGTTAATAGCCTGAACCGCCGCGCAGATCCAGTAAAAACGCACGGCCTCAGCCTGGATGCCATCGGGCAGGGTGAGCACGCCACCGCGTTAACCGCAAATATAACGTGATGGCGGTGGCTTTTTCCCTGCCTGGCAACCAAAATACCCCCCATAAACCGGTAAACGCCGGGTGAAAACCGATATGCGTAGCGAGGTAACAGCATGCAACAAGGACCATTGACGGAAGAAGAGCTGGAATGGCTGGACGATGTCTTAATCAAATATGGCAGCGAAGAGTCGGTGGTGGATGCCTCTGAACTGGATGGCCTGTTCACCGCTATTCTCTCCGGTCCGGTGCTGGTTGAGCCGCAGGTCTGGCTGCCGCTGATTTGGGGTGGCGAAGAGAATGACCCGGAATGGGAGTCGGATGAAGAGTTCGAGCAGTTTATGGATCTCATCGCCCAGCATATGAACGATATCGCGGACCGCCTGAATGAATATCCTGACCAGTTTGAGCCGTTGTTTGGCCTGAACACGGTGGACGATCAGGAGTTTGTCGTGGTGGAAGACTGGTGTTGCGGTTATCTGAAAGGCGTGGCGCTGGGCGACTGGTCGTCACTGCCGGCCACCTTGCAGCCTGCGCTGGCGGCGATTGCCCTGCACGGCGAGGAAGAAAACCTCTCCCAGCTGGAAACGCTGACGCCGGAAGCGTACGAGCAGAGCATTGAGGCGATCCGCCCGGCGGCGATCGCTCTCCATGCGAAGTGGTTATTGCACTGAGTAATACGTCAACCATGCGGCTTACCGCGTGGTTGACGCTTTCCGCTTACCAGCCCGCTACCGCACCACCGTTGAAGATCTTATCCGCCGCGGCCGCCACTTCAGGTGACTGGTAGGATTTGATAAAGTCACGCACGTTTGGCGCGTCTTTATTGTCTTCACGGGTCACGATGATATTGACGTACGGCGACTGTTTATCCTCGATAAATACGCTGTCGCGTACCGGGTTCAGGCCAGTTTGTTGCAGGTAGGTGGTGCTGATAATCGCCACGGTCACCTGAGCGTCATCCAGCACGCGCGGCAGCTGCGCGCCTTCCATTTCCATAATCTTCAGATGCAGCGGGTTGGCCGTAATATCCACCGCCGTTGGTAACAGTCCGGTATCCGCTTTCAGCGTGACCAGCTTCTCTTTCTGCAGCAGCAGCAGCGCACGCCCGAGGTTGGTCGGGTCGTTCGGAATGGCGATGGTGTCACCGTCTTTCAGCTCGCTAATCTGTTTGATTTTTTTCGAATAGCCCGCCATCGGGAAAACAAACGTATTCCCTACCGCGACCAGGGTGGTGCCTTTGGCCTTGTTGTCCTGTTCGAGGAACGGACGATGCTGGAACACGTTGGCATCGAGATCGCCGTGCGCCGTGGGGTCATTCGGCAGCAGTGAACCGCTGAATCCCACCAGTTCCACCTCCAGCCCGTACTTCTCTTTCGCCACGGCTTTGGCTACTTCGGCCACATCCTGTTCAGCGCCGTTGATCACACCGACTTTAATCGTGTGCGCATCGTTATTTTTCTGGTCACAGCCTGCGAGCAGAATAGCCAGCATCAGCGCGGCAGTTTTGACAGTACGGCTCAGGGTAAGATCCACGTTATTTTCCTTAATTTCAATAAGCTGAAGGCGTAACAAACAACCGCAAACTAGGCACGGAGTCAATGTCGGGGCTTATGATAAAAAGGGTGGCGTTATAACCAGAGATTGTAAGGCAGGGCGGGCACGGGATTAAGGTTTTTTGGTCTCAGGATGCCACAAACGCACCAGCTCGGCCAGTTCATCTTCAACCGTGTAAAAATAGCAGGAAGGAACACTCAGAACTTCAGCCAGGCGGCACATCAGTTCAAAGTCAGGGACGTGTATACCGCGCTCATATTGGTTCATCCGTGCGCTGGCGGTAGCTTCGTCAATCCCTGCTAAAACACCAAGCTTCTGTTGTGATATCCCTTTCCTTACCCGGGCTTCTTTCAAACGATGTGGCAGCATGTCGATCCTGACTTCTGAATAATTAACAGGATTCTCTTAGCTGCTCGTGTAAAATGTACTAAGTATTGCTTAGTGTTGAATTTGGAAGATAACAGGAGTTGGCTTACAAGCAGAGGAAGGCATGAAGAAAAAAACTGATATGCACCCCGCCGATATCATCGCGGCGATCAAGAAACGGCAGACATCGCTGGCGGAGTTATCCCGCAAGGTAGGATTATGTTCGGGAACACTGGCTAATGCCCTGAAAAGGCCCTGGCCAAAAGGGGAGTTCATTATTGCCGCTGCACTGGGAATCCATCCGTCGGAGATCTGGCCCAGTCGGTATTACGATAAACGTGGGCAACTGCTGGCGCGTGAACAGTTGTTGAGAACCCCCAGACGGCATCATGTGACGCCGTTGCAGGTCGAGGAACACAGTCAGCCTCAGTCAGTACCTGGGGATGAGCTCAGACAGGATTAAACGTCTCGCAAATTGCAGATGTCCCGCGACAGGCGCTGGCGTAACAGCGTCTGTCGCAGGGAAGGGATCAGTTAGCCATAATGCTGGCGGCCAGCTGGGCACTGCCAGAGGTGTTGCCAATCAGTTCGGTCAGCAGGTTGTTTACGCCGTCACTCATCGGTGTAAAACGGGTCTCCGGTGAGCGGGCGACCACGATAAATACCCCGACACTGTACTGCGGCACCATCGCCATATAGGTGATGAAACCGCCGCCGCCGCCGGTTTTTTCAATAATGCCAGGGCGGCCGTCACGCGGTGCCATATACACCCAACCCATTCCCAGTGCATCGGCGCGGCCCGGTACATCCATCCCATCGACTTTGGTTAACTGGCTGCGCTGATAAATCATAGTTTGCAGACGGTCTGCCTGTGGGCTGCGGCTGTGAACATCAGAGGCGAGGAACTGCTGCATCCAACGGCCCATATCATCCGGTGTGGAGTAAACGCCGCCGCTGCCGATGGCTGCCAGCGAGTTATTGCACGGGCTTGGGCTTTTGGCCGGGATCATCAGACGGCCACATTGCTCAGGAGAAGGCGTAAAGGTGGTGTCTTTCATCCCCAGGGGACGGGTGACTTTTTCCTGCAATAGCGCAGGATAGGGTTTGCCCCCGGCGCGGGCCAGCGCATCACCCAGCAGGTCAAAGCCGAGGTTAGAGTAACCTGCCCGTTCACCCGGCGCCCATTTAAGCTGTGCGGTGCGCAGCCAGTTCCAGCGCTGACTGTTGGTCGGCCAGGTAAACACAGCGCGATTCGCTTTGCCGCCGGGTTGCTCACGCGGTAAGGCGCTGGTGTGGGTCGCCAGGTTGATCAGGCGAATCGGCTGGCCGTTAAAGCTGGGCACCTTGCTGCCAGGCGGGGCGAATTTACTCAGAGGATCGTTAAGCTGAAGCCGGCCTTCTTCGGCCAGTTTGACCATCACTTCGCTGGTCATCAGCTTGCTGAGCGAGGCAATGCGCACCAGTGAATCTTTTTGCGGTCGTTGCGCACTGCCGGGGCGTGTGACTCCGCGGCTGACAAAAATTCGCTGGTTGGCATCAATCGCCACCATTGCCATACCGCTGGCTTTGGTGTTGTAGAAAATATTGTCGGCGTAGCGTTCGACCGTCTGCGACGCCAGCAGCGGATCGGGCTTGGGTTGTGCCTGGCTTTGCAGTGGCAGCGCCAGCGCAGGGAGCAGCAGAAAAGCATAAAGCGATGATTTCAAAGGGCGTGCATCCCTGTCAGTAAATGGATAACGCTTTATAGTAGATTTTCTGATTTTATCTGCAAGTTTTTCCTGTGGAGAAAACGTGCCCTGTCAGGGCTGCGGGGTAACCCGCAGACTGACAAGGCCAACGCCCAGTTTTCGGGCCGCAAAGCCATCAATAACACCCACGCTGGACTCCACCGGCGCGGGAGGTGTGATCACAATGTCGCGTACCTTCCCGGGATTGCTGACCTGAAGCGTCAGCGTGCTATCCTGCTCGCCAAAAGTGACCTGTTGTTGCCACTCACCTACCTTGACGGTGATCGGCCGCAGGGCATTCTCGCCAAAGGCACGCGCGGTCAGCGTCAGCGTAAAGTCGGCAGGTAACGGCTCCAGATACTGCACGGTAATCTGTGGCAGCAGATTGGCATCGGACCAGCGGCCCCAGGGCTCAACGTAGGAGAGACCCGACACTTTCTGTACCTGCTGTGGCAGGCCAGGCAGGTTAAACAGGATGCTGTCAGAACGATACTTGAGGTCGACATCAGCAATCTGTAATTGCGTGACGCTGCGCTGATATTGTTCATCACTCGATACGGTTTTCGCCGGGAAGGTAATCTTGCCGAGCGTACCGCCCGCCTGAACCTCTGAGATCGTCGGGGACGTATTCAGCGTACCGTTCGCCACACACAGGCCGCTGTGCATCGCCAGCTTCTCATCCCACACGCTGCCGATCTTGTAGCAGCGATCAATCCAGACAAACTTTTCATCAGGCGCGAATTTTGCCAGTTGCTGCTTCAGTGGCGTGGCAAGCCAGGTATCGAACTTCGGTTCAATTTTGCCGGGCATCACGGAGAGCAACAGCGGTAGCTTGAAATGTGAGCCGGAGAAACTAAAGGTATTTTTCTCCGTATCGACTTTGTAATCAGAGATCGTTTTCGGGAAGTTCCACAGCTGGATCACGTCCGGCTTCCACTGATTAATTTTCTCTTTGATATTGAGATAAGTGGTGGAAAGTGAGGTTGACGACAGGCTGCTGCGGCCCAGGCCGATAAAGTTATCGCCGCCCATGGCATCCAGCACCGTGGCACCGTTATCCAGCGTGCTGCGCTTAACGTTGATGATCCGGCTGCTGACATCATCACCGCGCAGCATAAAGAACAGATCGCGGCGGTCGTGCTGATTCAGGTATTTAAACGCCGTGTTGTTCATTGCCAGATGATCGGAGCTGACGACAATAATGGTGTTTTTAAAGTACGGTGTGGCACGGATTTTCGCGATAAGTTTTGCGATATGCTCCTGACCGCAGGCCACGGCGGCGAAGGATTTGTTCTCTTTACCTTCAAACGGATACGACTTGCGCTGGCAGCTGCGTGAGATAAATCCATCGGGATGATGAGTATCCACGGTCAGGGCAAACAGCGAGAACGGCTGGTTTTTTTGCGCCAGTTCGAGGTATTTCTCAAACACGATGTCGAGCACGGTATCGTCGTACCAGCCCCAGTCATTACGGTATTTCGGGTCTTTGACCACGCCTGAAAGCTCTTTAAAGCCATACATATGGTCGAAGCCGTGGGACGACAGGAACAGATCTTTTCCGGCAAAACTCAGGCTGGCACCCTGGTAAAAATAGTTCTGATAGCCAGAGGACTTCAGAATGTCACCCAGGCAGATGTTTTGCGGGTAGAAGCTGGACAGTGAACTGGAGGCGTTGCCGTCAAACGGCGCAAACAGCGGGATGCCGCACTGCGAAGCCACCATACCGGCAATGGTGTATTCGGTGCCGGGAAGCTGTTCGGTGTTGCTGAAGTCCACCGCGCTGTTTTTGATATCAGACAGCTCCGGGGCGAGTTTCGGGAACGCGTTTTCATCAAAGTAGGTGCGCTCCAGGCTCTCCGCGTAGATATAGACCAGGTTCGGACGCTCGCCGCGCAGGGTTTTTCCCGGCACTTTGTAGTGGGCGTCAAAATCCGACTCCCCTTTGCTGACCTGTGACTTTATTAATGCAGTCACTTGTTGATACGCCGGTGTGGTTTTTATCGATGCCAGCGCCAGCAACAGTGCCAGCGCACTATAAAGTTGACTGTAATTGTGGCTTTTTCGCAGTCGTAATACCCAGGATAATAATAAAAACACCAGGAATAAACTTATTAATAGCCCGACTGCCGGCAGAATATACTTCTGTAATCCGGCACCGCTCAGGCTGCTGGTAATCGTATAAATCACCGCGTCATTAATGCCTTCACCGGTAAAATAGTTACTGGCAAACAGGGACGCATTAAGAATGATATAGATGCCGAGCAGAGCCAGCACCGCAGAAAACCACAGCTTATGACGTCCCGCCTTCCATGCGTAGAGAGAAGCTGATGCAGTAAAAAAGAGTAGCGATAACCATTCTGAAACCATGAGATCGATTTTTACCCTGTCTGTGACGCAATCCTTGTCAGGTGCCTGCGAAGTGATGAATCAAAAATGTAACGAATTAATTTAACGCAACAAATTATCCCTGGCAACATTCAAGGTGGACAGGAAAATGTGAGGTTACAGGGGGTTGGATCACTGTGGTTTAGCCTTTGTTTAAGTTAATGTGGCGAAATCCGAATAATTGATAAGCAGGGCGTGCAGACGGATCGACTGATGTGTGAGGGCGACATACGCGGCGAGACAAGGTGGCTGCGGGTCAGGCGGGCTCAGGGTTGCCTGTTACGGTGAAACGAGGGGGCGTGAAAATTAATAGTGTTAACCTTTTCCCCGTCGGGGAAATAATTAGAAAAATCAGATTTGGCTCACACATTCCGGCCACTGCCTGGAAGCTTCTTCGATTGTCTGGCCGGATTCCCGCTCAGAAAACGGGTGCCGCCGCAGCGTAAAACGGCCTGTGCAGAGAAAGAATGACGAGAAAAGATGTTTTCTGTATTCCCTGCATCAATCAGATATATCTACCTATTTTATAAAAATAACAAAAATAAAGCACAATATGATTAATTATATGACTAAAGTTACCCTTTGAAATGTTTGCTTAATTTATTTTCGGCGTAAACAGCACAAAACAGTACAGCAGATGAGTCTTTTTCAATTCGGTTCAGGCTACTATTTTTGTGCTATTTATTTGACTATATTACGCAGGAATAAAAAATGTTAACAAAGATGCGCATTTTAACTCAGGCCATTGGTCTGGGGCTGATTGTCGGCAGTGCTTCATTTGCTGCCCAGGCTGAGATTACCGTACTGAAGCAGGACCCTCAGGCCGGTGACCCCTTAAGCCGTCTGAATTTTACCGTGGGCGGCAGCATTCGTCCTCAGTTCAATAATATGACCGGCGATGGTGATAAAGGTTCCTATAAAAGAAATGGTTTTGATGGCGGTACCCGTTTCCGCTTCGCCGCTGATTATTATCTGTTTGATGACATTAGCTGGATCAGTTATTACGAACTGGGTGTCAATATTCCGGCGCTGGTTGGTTGGGATAATCATCATGCCGAGGGGGCAAATAATACCTCGCGCCGTATGTTATATACCGGCCTGAAAAGTAATACCTGGGGCCAGTTGACCTTCGGCCAGCAGAATAGCGTTTATTACGATGTGGTGGGGGCCAAAACTGATATCTGGGATTACGACATGGTAGGCCAGGCACCGGGTAACGGCATTAACGGCGATTACGACGGTTCTTACCGCTCACGCAAAATGCTGAAATATAAAAACACCTTTGGCGATGCCGATGTCTATGCCTCTTACCTGTTCTCTGACAGCGACTATCTGCCAGGCAACGGCCTGCGTTACAAGCGTGAAGGCGGTGGCTCACTGGGTGTGGATTACCACATCACCAAAGACCTGACGTGGGGCACCGCGTGGAACTACACCCGTGCCGAAATGCGCAATCCGGGCAACAGTGATGAGAAGACGTACGATCAGAACATCGTAGGTACTGCGCTGAGCTGGCAGCCGGATAACTGGACCTTCACCGTCGGTGGCGGCTGGTACGATAACTTCCTCACCACCAAAAAAGCCGATGTGAATAACTACTTCTCGGGTAACGCGTGGGGGGTGGAATACCTCGCCGGTTATACCGTGCCGGTCGGCGCTTATGGCCTGAAGTCTGTGATGCCGTACGTGATGGGCGACCGTCTGCAGTATGTCACCGGGCGTGATTACCAGCGCATTGATAACGGCGTGGGGGTGACCTTTAAACTGGATTACGGTTTCCGTGTTGATTATGAACACGTGTTTACCTCCAGCACCGACGATCTGGGTGATATGAACCTGGTCCGTCTGCGTTACGACTTCTAAGTCTTTACTGGCGCTCTGGCATTAGCCGGGGCGTCAGTGTGCTTTCCCACGCGTTTTTCCTCTCCCCGGCGTGAGTTACCTCACAAACCTTTCGGTAGCAGCAGATTTTTCTATGTTGCCAGCGTGTCACTCCTGCTTTGTCGAATTAATTGGCGTTAAGTTAGCGCATCTCATAACGGTAATCAGGCCGTCATATGGAAGAGGTGCATCATGTTTAAGATTGAAAAAAATTATTTGATGTGTTGCCTGTTTTTTTTGTTTTTCTTTATTGGCTGGGGCAGTTGTTATCCGTATCTTTCATTGTGGCTGACCGATACCATCGGTATTGATTATGCAGATGTGGGGCTGGTTTATTCCTTTACCGCTATTGTTTCTGTCTGCGTACAACCCCTGTTTGGTTTTGTTGCCGATCGTCTGGTATTTCGTAAGCATCTGATGTGGATGCTGGCGATCATTATTACGACTTTTGCTCCTTACTGGATTTGGGTCTTTGCTCCACTGTTAAAATATAATGTCATCCTCGGTGCATTTGCCGGGGGTGTGTATATCGGCCTGGCATTTGGTGCGGGCTGTGGGGTATGCGAAGCCTATATTGATAAAGTCAGCCGTATGACCGGCTTTGAGTTTGGCCGCGCCCGGATGTTTGGCGGAATTGGTGCTGCGATTGGGACGTTCCTGGCGGGCGAACTGTACGGGATTAACCAGGATTATATTTTCTGGATGGCCAGCGCAGGGGGGATTGCCCTGATGCTGATTGTCTGGAAAACCGATCCGAAGGTGGCTGCCGTTGCCAGCGCTGCTGTCGCCCCCCGCACACCGGTGACGTTGCAGGATGTTCGTAACCTGCTAAAACTGCGTAAGTTCTGGTTTTTCTGCCTCTATATGGTGGGCGTGGGCGCCGTGTATGAGACCTACGACCAGCAGTTTGCCATCTACTACAGCCATTTTTTCTCGTCTAAAGCGCGCGGCGCTGAAGTATTTGGCTATCTGTACACCGCGCAGATATTTCTCGATGCCGTGGTGATGTTCTTTGCGCCCTGGTTCGTCAATAAAATAGGCCCTAAAAATGCACTGATTTACTGTGGTCTGATTATGAGTCTGCGTATTATTGGTTCCGCTTATGCTGTCGGACCGGTATCCATTAGCGCAGTGAAAATGCTGCATGGTTTCGAAAGTTCGGTATTTTTGGTCGCGGGATTAAAATATATCATCGCCAACTTTAATCCCTGGTTATCTGCCACGGTTTATCTGATTGGGTTCCAGTTCTCTAAACGCTTCAGTGAAATTTTCCTCTCCAGCGGTATTGGTCATATGTACAAAAATATGGGCTTTGCTGATAGCTATATCATTCTTGGCAGCGTTGCACTGGTGTTTACCGCTATTTCATTCTTCACGCTGGAAGGCACGCGTTTGTTTGCCCGCCGCAATCATATTATTACTGAATAAGGGGGAGAAAATGTCTCAACTCTATTACGGAGTGGCTTACTACGACGAATATATGCCGGAGGAGCGGCTGGAAAAAGATATCGCCATGATGCTTGATGCCGGAATCAATGTGGTGCGTATCGCGGAATCGACATGGAGTACGCTGGAGCCGCAGGAAGGGGAGTACAACTTCAGGCATATTGATCGCGTGCTGGATGCCATGCAGCACGCAGGCATCCATGTGATTATCGGCACCCCGACTTACGCCATTCCTGCCTGGCTGGCGAAAAAACACCCGGAGGTGATGGTTACCACGGTTTCCGGGCAGCAGAAGTATGGTCGTCGCCAGATTATGGATATTGTCAGCCCGGTTTTTCTGAGTTACGCCGAAAACATCATCCGTGTGCTGCTGGACCATGTGCAGCACCATCCGGCGATTATTGGCTACCAGCTGGATAACGAAACCAAACACTACGATAACGTCGGGCCGGAGATGCGGCAGCAGTTTATTCACAGCCTGCAACGGCGTTACCCCGATATCCGTCAGATGAATGTCGACTTTGGGCTGGACTACTGGAGTAATCGCATTGATAACTGGCAGGATTTCCCGCCACCAGAGAGTACGATCAATGCCAGCCTGGGCAGTGCCTTTGCTGCGTTCCAGCGTCAGAAAGTGACCGATTATCTCGCCTGGCAAAGCCGGATTGTCGCCGAATATAAGCAGCCAGAGCAGTTTATCACTCATAACTTTGATTTTGAGTGGCGCGGTTACTCGTACGGTATCCAGCCACGTGTGGATCATTTTGCTGCGGCCGAAGCACTCACGATTGCCGGGGTGGATATCTACCATCCCTCCCAGCAACAGCTGACCGGGCGGGAGATTGCCTTTGGTGGGGATGTGACGCGCGGGCTAAAGCAGGGGGCAAATTATCTGGTGCTGGAAACCCAGGCGCAGGGCTTCGCCCAGTGGACGCCGTATCCCGGCCAGCTGCGTTTGCAGGCCTTCAGCCATATTGCCTCCGGGGCCAAAATGGTGTCGTACTGGCACTGGCATTCGATCCATAATTCGTTTGAGACATACTGGAAAGGGCTGTTAAGTCATGATTTTTCAGCAAATCCCACCTATCTTGAAGCTAAAACGATTGGCGCTGATTTTGCCCGTCTGTCCGCCACGCTGGATTCCCTGCGCTGTGAAAACGATGTGGCGATTTTAGTCAGCAATACCGCGATGGAAGCCTTTAACTGGTTTAAGCCGGGAGATGCGCAGACCAATGTCTATAACGATATTTTCCGCCGTTTCTATGATGCACTCTACGACGCGAATATTGGCGTGGACATTATCAACGATGTTGATGTGGAGAGCGCACGCTACCGGGTGATTGTGGTGCCTGCGTTGTATGCTGCCGATGATGCGCTGTTGATGCGAATTAACCGCTATATTGAGGCGGGCGGTCAGGCCTTAATTGGTTTCAAAAGTGGCTTCAGCGATCAGCATGTTAAAGTGCGGACAGAGCGTCAGCCCGGGATTCTTAACCAGAGCTGCCGCGTCAGCTACAGCCAGTTCGCCCTGCCACAGCAGGTGACACTGAACAGCTGTTCCGATCTGCAACTGGATCAGGATGAGCCGGTAGAGCTGTGGATGGAGCTGTTGACACCGGATAACGATCCGCGTGTGCAGGTACTGGCGCGCTATCAGCATCCGGCGTGGGGTGACTATGCGGCGATCACCGAAGCCGACTATGGTGCGGGCAGGGCGATCTATCTGGGCTTCCTTGCGGGGCAATCCCTGATTGCCCGCCTGGTCCAGCGGTTGAGTGGTGAAACAGTCGGGTATACGTTCCCACTGATTACCCGTAAAACGATCAATAAAGCGGGTAACCCGCTGATGTTCTGTTTTAATTATTCAGCGACGGCGATACGCTTTAGTCTGCCTCAGGCGGCAGAGGACGTGCTTCACGGAGGTCGTGTGAACGCGGGAACCGAGGTTTGCCTCGATCCCTGGGGCGTGCATATTTATCAATTTACGCCGGGAGACTGAGGCAGTGGGGTAACCGGTGAACAGAGCAGAATTATGGAACTCAATCAGCAGGATATGGTGAATGACTCACCCTTGATGAAAAGTTTTACCTTCAGCGCCTGGCTGGTGGCCGGTTTTACCCCCATTTCACGTGGCAGCAAACTGGATTACTACATTAATCGTCCGGAGGGCATGAAGGGCTATATCCTGCATCTGACCCTGCGCGGTGAGGGACGCATTCGGGCCGGATGCCGCGATATTGCCAGCCGGGAGAACGATCTTTTCCTGTTTCCTCCCGGCGTGGCGCATCATTATGGCCGCGCCGAACATCATGAACATTGGGATCATCTGTGGATCTACTTTCTGCCACGGCCATACTGGCTTGACTGGTTGCGCTGGGATCAGGTGATCAATGGCATCGGCATCACCTCCCTGCCACTCGGTCAGCCGAGTGAACAGGCGCAGCGACTGTTCCTTGAAGTGATTCAGCAGAATGGCCGTAGTGGTTTGCTGGCGGAAGCACTGGCGATGAATGCCCTGGAACGCTTGATTATTGACTGTTTTCAGCGGCAACCGCTGTGCAGCCATCAGACCATTGAGCCGCGTATTAGTACGCTGTGCCAGTATCTTAACGACCACCTGGCTGAGGATCTGACCATTGAGCAACTGGCCCGTCAGGTCTTTCTTTCACCGTCGCGCGTCGCCCATCTGTTTAAACGTGAAATGAAGATGACGATCTTTGCCTGGCGTGAACAACAAAGGGTCATCCGCGCCAGTAATCTTTTGCAGTCGACCCATCTCAGTATTGCCCAGGTGGCCCTGACGGTGGGATATGACGATGCGCTCTATTTTTCCCGCATCTTTCGTCAGCATGTTGGTGTCAGCCCGCGAGAGTATAAAAAACGCTACGAGCTGCTGCCAGTCTGACGTGCCTTACAGCGCACCCGTCAAATATTGTGCCTCGCCGTTTCCGAAGCTCCAGTCACCTTTGTCATTGGTCATAAAGGTGATCATCACGTCCGAAGGCAGAATGCCGCAGCTCTCTTTCAACTCCCGGCACAGCTCAGCCATAAAGAACTGTTTTTGCTCGCTGCTGCGTGGGCTGGTAAAAACCCGCACCATTACCAGATTATCGGTACGCTGAAGCCCGAGGCCGGTATCCTCAAATACCATCTGATAACCTTTGTTTTCGTGAACAATCTGGTAGCGATCGCGCTCGGGGACGTTAAAGGCCGCCAGGACTGCACGGTGCGCAGCATCCAGCAGTGTTTTCAGCTCTGATTCTGAACGACCCTGAATGACATCAAATTGCAGTAACGGCATGGAAACCTCGACATTGTTAGTGAATTCATTGCTGAAAATGGGCTGACGGCGGTGACTCCGCGTCGGTCTCTGGAAACCAATTTACCCGCAATCTCCGTTGGGAAAAACCGCTATACTTGAATTGATTATTTACTATAGTGAACAATAACCATGAAAGAGCTGAAGACCGATGCGTTATGGAATCACCTGCACTGGCTGACGGTGCTGGCCGAGCAGGGCAGTTTTACCGCGGCGGCTGAACGGCTGGAAGTGAGCAAGGCGGCGATGTCGCAGAAGATCAAAGAGCTGGAGCAGCTGGCCGGGGTGCCGCTGGTGACGCGCACCACGCGCAGCGTAAGACTGACCAGTGCCGGAGAGAAACTGGTGGACGATCTGCGTGCGCCGTTTGCCCAGATTGAACAGAGCTTTTTCAGCGTGCGCGATTCTGCCGGCCCCCTGCGCGGGCTGGTGCGGGTGACGGCGCCCGTGGCGTTTGCGCGCCAGCAGCTGGTGCCGCATATCACCGCGTTTCTGCGCGAGCATCCCCAGGTGCGTGTGCAGCTGGAGGTGTCCGACCGCCTGGTGTCGCTGGCAAGTGAGGGGTTTGATCTCGCCATCCGCCACAGTAACAGCCTGCCGGAAACCCATGTGGCGCTGCCGCTGTGCCACACTCACGCCGTCGTGGTGGCATCACCGGCGTACCTTGCCCGTTACGGTCATCCTGCCAGTCCGCAGGCGCTGAGTGACCATCTGTGCCTCTACTATCCACGCGGGGTGGAACCGCCGCGCTGGAGTTTCCAGCCGCTGACGGGCGGTGAGCGTATCGCGGTGAATGTCAGCGGGCCGTTTGCCACCAATAACAGTGAATCGATCCGCGATGCTGCCCTTGAAGGCCTGGGGATTGCGCTGCTGCCGGACTTCAGTGCTCAAGCGGCGCTAAAGGATGGCTCTTTGGTGCAATTACTGCCCCAGTGGCAGGCCGTGGGTGCCTTTGCCGATATGCTGTATGTGGTACGCCCATGGTCAGCACAGGTCCCGCGCGCGGTTAGCGGATTTATCCACTGGTTGCGTGAAGCGTTTGCCCGTCCGTGAAATGATGCGACAGTTGTGTGCTGTCGCACAAATCAGATGAAAATTGTTAAAGCTTTAGTTACATCCTGCCGACAACCCCTCCTTAAATACCTGCAAAATTCATACAACCATAACAAGGTCGTTATAATGCACACCCACCAGCCCGTGACTCAGCAGGAATACCTGCTCGACGACGATACCACCCTGATGACCACCACCGATGCCGCTAGCTATATCACCTACGCCAACAGCGCGTTTATTGAGGTGAGTGGCTATGACCGCAGTGAAATCGACGGCCAGCCCCATAACCTCGTTCGTCACCCTGATATGCCACAAGCCGCATTTGCCGATATGTGGGCCACCCTGAAACAGGGACTGCCCTGGACCGGACTGGTGAAGAACCGACGTAAAAACGGTGACCATTACTGGGTGCGTGCCAATGTGGTGCCGGTGATCCGCAACGGTGAAATTCAGGGGCATATGTCTGTGCGCATTAAGCCTTCAGCGGAAGAGGTGCGCGCGGCTGAGGCGCTGTATCAGAAAATGAATCAGGGGCGGATGAAGGGCTGGCGTTTGCATCGTGGGCTGTTGGTGCGTACGGGCTGGCTGAGCGGGCTGACGCTACTGAAAACGATGTCACTGCGCTGGCGCATCCGCGGTGCGGTGCTGGCATTGTGGCTGCCGCTGGTGGCTGCAGCGTTTGTGTCGGGATTAAGCGGGGCCGCGCTGGGCGGATTTACCCTGTTCTCAGCGTTAATGGCGCTGCTGGTGGATACCTGGCTGCAACGTCAGATTGCCCGGCCACTGGCCGCCGTATGTCGTCAGGCGCTGAATGTGGCGACCGGGGCCAACCCGCATGTTAACCACCTCGATCGGGTGGATGAGATTGGCACCACGCTACGCGCGGTCGGCCAGTTGGGGCTGATGTTCCGCTGGTTATTAAACGACGTCAGCGATCAGGTGCTGGATGTTCACCGGGCCAGCGATGAACTGGCACGCGGTAATGACAAAATCAGCAGCCACACCGAGCAGACGGCGGCCAGCGTCCAGCAGACGGCCAGCACCATGAATCAGATGACCAGCACGGTGCAGCGCAACGGCGAGAGCACCGAGCAGGCGAATCAGTTCTCACGTACCGCCAGCAGTGCCGCCGTCAAAGGCGGTGAAGTGATGCAAAATGTGGTGGTGACGATGGACGAAATCGCCGAGAGTTCACGGCAGATTGCCACCATTACCGGCCTGATCGACAGCATTGCTTTCCAGACCAACATTCTGGCGTTGAATGCGGCAGTGGAAGCAGCGCGCGCCGGTGAGCAGGGCAAAGGCTTTGCCGTGGTGGCAGGCGAAGTGCGAAATCTTGCTCAGCGTAGCGCCGGTGCTGCCAGCGAGATACGCCACCTGATTGCCGCCAGTAACCTGAAAGTACAATCCGGTGCCGGACAGGTGCATGAAGCCGGGAAAGCCATTGGGGATATCGTCGAAAAAGTGCAGAACGTCACTGAACTGTTGCAGCAGATTAGCGTTGCCACCGCCGAGCAAGGGACCGGGCTGGGTGAAGTGGGCCAGGCGGTAGAAGCACTCGATCGCCTGACGCATGATAACAGCGCGCTGGTCAGTGAAGGTGCGCTTGCCGCACAACGCATGAAGCATCAGGCCGAGCGTCTGGTTGAAGCCGTCAGCGTCTTTCGCTGATACCGACAACGGGTCGCCTGCGGCCCGTTGTTACTCTCAGTTGCATCCCAATTTTTGATCTCCCTCCCAAATAAAATTTTTATTTCCTTTTTTGATTTAATGAAAAGTTAATGTCATTTACCCTGCAAGGCAGATTGATTACCCTTTGCCGGAGAGACCCATGTCAGCGATTCCCAGCCTTGAAATCCTGCTAGAGCAGGAAGCGACCGTACGCGTCAATCAGTTTGATTTCGATAGCGCATGGAAAATTGGCAGCCTGCTGCGTGAACGTGCCGTAGCGGAAAAGATGCCGGTTGCGATTGAAGTGTATGCCTTTGGTCAGGTGCTGTTCAGTACCGCACTCAGTGGTTCAAGCTCGGAGAACCTGGAATGGATCGCCCGTAAGCGCCACACCGTACTGCGCAATGCACACTCTTCACTCTACGCTCAGGAGCTGAATAAAGCCCAGGGGACGCCGATGTCTGAGATGAAATTCCTCGATCAACAGCGTTATACCGACAGCGGTGGCAGCTTCCCACTGTTGCTGGGGAACGGGGGAGTGATTGGCGCGGTGACCGTCAGCGGGCTGCCTTCTCATGAAGATCATGCGCTGGCCATCTGGGCGATTCAGCAGGTGATGTAATTTCTCTGCCCTGTAAAATGCCGCACAGGCTCAGCCTGCGTATTCGGCAGCATCTGCCGCCGGGCGACCCGAAAAAAGCAGCACAATTTAGCCACCTGGGCGAAGATGTCATTCTGATGGTTATCTTATTAATCCAAGGAGAGTCATGAAAAGCTATCAAGTGGCCGTGATCCCCGGTGACGGTATTGGCGTGGATGTAACGAAAGCTGCCTGGCAGGTGCTGGAACATAGCGCAGGCCGATTTGATTTTGCCCTGAGCGGCGAGTGGTTTCCGTGGTCCTGTGAGTACTACCTTGAGCACGGTGAAATGATGCCGAAGAATGGCATTGAAACGCTGAGCCAGTTTGATGCTGTCTTGCTGGGCGCGGTAGGCTGGCCAGAGAAAGTGGCAGACAATGTGTCACTGCATGGCCTGCTGCTGCCCATCCGCAAACAGTTTGATCTCTATGCTAACGTCCGCCCGCACCGCCTGCTGGCGGGGGTGGAAGGCCCACTGCGTAAGAGTGAGTTTGATATTCTCTGCATCCGTGAAAACACGGAAGGTGAGTACAGCGGGGCTGGCGGGCGCATTCATCAGGGGACACCTGCCGAAGTGGCGGTGGAAACTTCTATCTTTACCCGACGGGGTGTGGAGCGAATTCTGCGCTTTGGTTTTGAGATGGCGCAAAAACGCAGCAAGCGCCTCGCATCCGTGACCAAATCGAACGCACAGAAATACACCATGGTGATGTGGGATGAAGTCACCGAAGAGATTGCCCGTGATTACCCGGATGTGACGGTGAATCGTTATCATATTGATGCGATTGCGGCGCGTATGGTGATGAACCCGGAAACGCTTGATGTGATTGTGGCTTCTAATCTGTTTGGCGATATTTTGACTGACCTGGGTGCAGCCATTCAGGGCGGGCTGGGGTATGCGGCTTCTGCGAACCTGAATCCCGATCCCACGGTGCCATCGATGTTTGAACCGGTGCACGGTTCTGCGCCCGATATTGCCGGGCAGGGGATTGCGAATCCGATCGCGGCGATCTGGTCGGTGGCGATGATGCTGGAACATCTGGGGGAGACGGCTGCTGCCGATGCTATTCTCCGTGCCGTTGAGCAGGTTACCGCGCAGCAGCACGTAAATGGTGTGATGAAAACCGAAGCGATCACTGCGGCTGTGATCGCGGCGATTTAAGGTCTGTGTGGGCTTCCGCGTTTGCGGAGGCCTGTTTTATAAGGAGGAATCTCACCATGGAAGCACACGGCATTAGCGATATTATTCAGCCCGGCCTGCGGGTGCTGTTTTGTGGCATCAATCCGGGCAAGTCATCCGCGCATACTGGCTATCATTTTGCTCATCCGGGTAACCGCTTCTGGAAAACCCTTTTTCAGGCCCGATTCACCTGGACGCAGCTTCGTCCTGAGCAGGAACAGCAACTGCTGGAAACGCGCTGTGGCATCACCATGCTGGTTGAACGGCCCACCGTGCTGGCCAGTGAGCTGGCAGGCAGTGAGTTACGGAGTGGCGGGCAGGCGCTGGTGGACAAGGTTGAACGCTTTCAACCCGCGGCGCTGGCGGTACTGGGCAAGCAGGCTTATCAGCAGGCGTTTCGTCACAGTAAGGTGGAGTGGGGCCGCCAACCGCTGATGCTGGGTGAGACGGAGGTCTGGGTGTTACCCAACCCCAGTGGGCTGAATCGCGCTTCACAGGAAGAGATGACCGCGGCTTATGCGGAGCTGGACAGGGCATTGAAATTACGCGGCTTGTAGAGCGGTCTGGATAACAGGTAAAAAAAATGGCCCCTCAGAGAGGAGCCATCTTTGAGCACCGCGTCGATTAATCGTCGAGGAAGCTGCGCAGTACTTCAGAACGGCTTGGATGACGCAGCTTACGCAGCGCTTTCGCTTCAATCTGACGGATACGTTCACGTGTCACGTCAAACTGTTTGCCCACTTCTTCCAGCGTGTGGTCGGTATTCATATCGATACCAAAACGCATACGCAGTACTTTCGCTTCACGCGCGGTCAGACCGGCCAGCACGTCATGGGTGGCAGAACGCAGGCTCTCTGAGGTGGCAGAGTCCAGCGGCAGCTCCAGCGTGGTATCTTCGATAAAATCACCCAGATGGGAATCTTCATCATCACCAATCGGCGTCTCCATGGAGATCGGCTCTTTAGCAATTTTCAGCACCTTACGGATTTTATCTTCTGGCATCAGCATACGTTCGGCCAGTTCTTCCGGCGTAGGTTCACGGCCCATCTCTTGCAGCATCTGGCGCGAAATACGGTTGAGTTTGTTAATGGTCTCAATCATATGCACCGGAATACGGATGGTACGTGCCTGGTCCGCGATAGAACGGGTGATCGCCTGACGGATCCACCAGGTGGCATAAGTCGAGAACTTATAACCACGACGGTATTCAAACTTATCTACCGCTTTCATCAGACCTATGTTGCCTTCCTGAATCAGATCCAGGAACTGCAGACCACGGTTGGTGTACTTCTTGGCGATAGAGATAACCAGACGCAAGTTCGCTTCAACCATCTCTTTCTTCGCACGGCGCGCTTTCGCTTCACCGATGGACATACGACGGTTGATGTCTTTAACCTGTTCAATCGTCAGGCCCGTTTCTGCTTCAATCTGTTGCAGTTTCGTCAGGCTGCGATGCACATCATCGGATACATCATTCAGTTTCTCTGACCACGGTTTGTTCATCGCCAGTGCGGCTTTGAACCAGGTTTCGCTGGTTTCATTGCCGGTGAACAGGGTGATGAAGTTCTTCTTCGGCATTTTACAGATTTCAACACACAGCTTCAGGATGAGGCGTTCCTGGGTACGAACGCGGTCCATCATGGTACGCATGCTGTTCACCAGGAAGTCGAATTGCTTCGGCACCAGGCGGAACTGTTTAAATACGTCAGACAGATTCTGAATTTCAGCGATAGCATCAGCGTGGCTGCGGCTTTTGGCCTTAATTACGGTACGGGTGGTTTCGTACTGTACGCGCAGATCGTTGAATTTCTCACGCGCCAGTTCCGGGTCGATGCTGTTGTCATCGTCGGCGCTGTCATCGTCAGACTCTTCATCTTCTTCTTCTTCCTCACGCTCTTCAGCGGAGAGTTCAGAACCCACGTGGGTAGCGGTTGGCGCGATTTCTGCTTCGGCATTCGGGTCGACAAAGCCGGTGATCAGATCGGACAAGCGTGCTTCGCCCGCTTCAACGCGGTCATACTGTTCAAGCAAATAAGTGATGGCTTCAGGGTATTCAGCAACGGAACACTGAACCTGGTTGATACCGTCTTCGATGCGTTTTGCTATGTCGATCTCGCCTTCACGCGTCAGCAGTTCAACCGTACCCATTTCACGCATGTACATGCGCACCGGGTCAGTGGTTCGTCCGATTTCAGATTCAACGCTGGAGAGCACTTGAGCAGCGGCTTCAGCAGCATCTTCGTCCGTATCGTTGTTGTTCTCATTCAGCATCAGATCATCGGCATCAGGCGCTTCTTCCACAACCTGGATGCCCATGTCGTTGATCATCTGGATGATGTCTTCGATCTGATCGGAGTCGACGATATCTTCCGGCAGATGGTCATTGACCTCGGCATAGGTCAGATAGCCTTGCTCCTTACCACGGGTGACAAGTAGCTTTAGCTGTGACTGCGGGTTTTGCTCCATAAGACGGTATCCACACTTCTGTTAAATTAGATTGGTGTCGGGTCGGCTAACGTGCCAACAATAACAGTGAGGGCGTTGAGATTATTGCCGCTGCCCGTCATGGCGGCTGTCAGGATCTACCTGACGGATATTCGGCACTTAAGCCGCTTTGATCTTTGTCGAGGCTATCTCACTTGCCATTTTGAACCCCGGCTGTGCTCGCAGTCCTCACGTACTTCAGTACGCTCCGGGTGCTGCGTGCAGACGGTGTCCAAACTGACTGCGCCGATAACGCCTCTAAATTCTGTGTAATAAGGTCAAAACCTTATTCATTTACTGTTTCTTCAGTGCCTGGCTCAGTGTCCAGAACTCGCGGCGCTCTTCTGCGTTGAGTACGTGCGTGCGGTCGCGGGCGATAAGTTCTTCCAGCCTGCGTTCCAGCGCGTCGTCGTACATACTCGCGAGTGCGTCCTTAAACATGGTGTCCACTTCATCATCTACGATCATGTGGTTCCAGGTTGCCAAGGTTTCAAGGCTCTGGCTAAATTTTGTTCCGCGATATAACTCTAGTAGCTGTCCGGTCGTCAGGCCAGGTTGCGCTACGCAAGTGCTCACTAACTCCACGAATAGCGGGAAACCTGGTATTTCTGACTGCTCAAGACCATCCAGTGAAGGCACCATGATTGCCAGCTGTGGATTCTGTATCAACAGCCCAATAAGTATACGCATGGTTGTGCGTTTTAGCTGGGGCTGGGGGACAGGCTTCGCATTATCCGCCTGCTTCGGCAGCAGTTTCTCCAACTGGCTGTCGTCAAGGATACCCAGTTTATTACCCAATTCCTGACGCAGGTAGATACGCAATGTTTCACCGGGCACCTGGCTAATCAGCGGCAGCGCCAGCGTACTCAACTGGGCGCGCCCATCAGGGGAACGTAAATCCACCTGCGGCATCAACGTATCAAACAGAAACGATGAGAGTGGCATAGCCTGCTCCATCCGTGTTTCAAATGCCTCTTTGCCCTCTTTACGCACCAGCGTATCCGGGTCTTCGCCGTCAGGCAGGAACATAAAGCGTAGCTGACGACCGTCATTCATGTAAGGTAAAGCCGTTTCCAGCGCACGCCATGCTGCTTCACGGCCTGCTCTGTCGCCGTCATAGCAGCAAATTACCGTGTCGGTTGACCGGAATAGTAGCTGAATATGCTCTGCGGTGGTCGATGTGCCGAGTGAGGCCACGGCATAATCAACGCCAAACTGTGCCAGCGCCACCACATCCATATAGCCTTCAACGACCAGTAATTTGGACGGCTCCGGATGGTTTTTTAGCGCTTCAAACAGGCCGTAAAGTTGGCGACCTTTGTGGAAAATATCGGTTTCCGGTGAGTTGAGGTATTTCGGCATGCCGTCGCCTAATACGCGACCGCCGAAACCAATGACTCGCCCACGTTTATCGTGGATTGGAAACATCACCCGCTCACGGAAGCGATCGTAGCTGCGGCCCTGGTCATTGGTGACCAGCATGCCAGCATCGATCAACGACTGTTTATCGTCAGGATTACGGCCAAAACGTTTTAACGCGTTATCCCAGCCTGCCGGGGCGAAACCGATGGAAAAGTGCTTAATGACATCATCGCTCAGGCCGCGCTGTGCCAGATAGTCACGTGCGCCTGCCGATGCATTTTGTGTCAGTGACTGTCGATAGAAGTCGCTCAGACCGGTCATTAACTGATAAAGACTTTGACGCTGATGACGCTCAAGCTGGGTGGGACCACTGCCGCTTTCATACGGTACTTCCAGTCCATATAAGGTCGCCAGTTCTTCAATGCTTTCAACGAATTCCAGACGATCATAGTTCATCAGGAAGTCGACAGCGTTGCCATGCGCACCACAGCCGAAACAGTGATAAAACTGCTTTTCGCCGTTAACGGTGAAAGAGGGCGTTTTCTCATTATGAAAAGGACAGCATGCGTGGTAATTCTTGCCCTGCTTTTTCAGCTTCACCCGGGCATCGATGAGATCCACGATATCCGTGCGAGCGAGCAAGTCATTGATAAATACACGCGGTATGCGTCCAGCCATAAATCCCCTTCATCTTTCCGTTTCTGGCGGTGTTGGCTGCCATCGTTCACCCCGGTCACTTACTGATGTAAGCTCCCGGAGATTCACTCCGTTGCCGCCTTGCCAGGAAACAGAAAGCTATTGGGGATTACCCTTCATCTTTCCGCTTCTGGCGGTGTTGGCTGCCATCGTTCACCCCGGTCACTTACTGATGTAAGCTCCCGAAGATTCACTCCGTTGCCGCCTTGCCAGGAAACAGAAAGCTATTGGGGATTACCCTTCATCTTTCCGCTTCTGGCGGTGTTGGCCAAACGACTCAATCCATCCCTGAATCTTGCCCATTTGGCCGTTTGCCAGAAACAGTCAATAGCAGAAATAAATACTTCCGCGTCTTTAGGTGTCTGGCTGTATTGGCGTTTAGGAATCAAAACAGAGCGTTACCGGGGTAACTCTGGCGCTTTCTATTTATGGTTCATAAACGACAACAAGCCGCGCATTCCTTCCGGAAGCACGGCCTGATAACTACTAACTAGTCTGTGAAGCATGAGGGCGAACCCTCAGGATATTAGTACAGACGAGTGCGGCGTGCGTTTTCGCGAGCCAGTTTCTTCGCGTGGCGTTTTACTGCAGACGCTTTAGCGCGCTTACGTTCGGTAGTAGGTTTTTCATAAAACTCACGACGACGAACTTCAGCCAGAACGCCTGCTTTCTCACAAGAACGCTTGAAGCGACGCAGTGCAACGTCGAATGGCTCGTTTTCACGTACTTTAATTACCGGCATGTAACTCTCACCTCGATAAATTCGGTTTTGCTGCTGACATCGGTGCCAGCTCATTTCAAAATGGTGCGGAATTTTACTCCAACACAGGCTTAGTTGTAAAGCACCATAGCATTAAGTAACCAACAGATAGGCCTGTGCGGCTGCCGGTTTTTTTCAGGGGACTGATTATACACGAAACCCACCTCCCTGGTGGGAAAAAAAACACCTTATCGTACAAGGTGTAACCGACTAACCGGGAAATTTGCCGCCCGCAAAAGCGCCTTCATGCTACACTGCGCGCCGCAAGAATGAGGTGAAAAATCCATGCGTGTTCTCGGAATTGAAACATCCTGCGATGAAACCGGCATTGCCATTTATGACGATGCGGCCGGTTTGCTCGCCAATCAACTTTACAGCCAGGTCAAACTCCACGCCGACTACGGTGGCGTGGTACCGGAACTGGCTTCGCGCGATCACGTGCGTAAAACCGTGCCGCTGATACAGGCCGCGCTGAAGGAAGCCGGGCTTCAGGCGCAGGATATCGATGCGGTGGCGTACACCGCAGGTCCTGGGCTGGTAGGGGCACTGCTGGTCGGCGCGACCATTGGCCGCTCGCTGGCGTTTGCATGGGATGTCCCGGCGATTGCCGTGCACCACATGGAAGGGCATCTGCTGGCACCGATGCTGGAAGATAATCCACCGGACTTCCCGTTTGTGGCGCTGCTGGTCTCTGGCGGCCATACGCAGTTGATTAGCGTCACCGGCATTGGTGAATATACCCTGCTGGGTGAATCAGTGGATGATGCTGCCGGTGAAGCCTTCGATAAAACCGCTAAACTGCTGGGGCTGGACTATCCTGGCGGGCCGATGCTGTCAAAAATGGCGCAACAGGGTGTGGAAAAGCGTTTTGTCTTCCCGCGTCCAATGACCGATCGCCCAGGGCTGGATTTTAGTTTTTCCGGCCTGAAGACCTTCGCGGCGAATACCATTCGCGACAATGACGACAGTGAGCAGACCCGCGCTGACATAGCACGTGCTTTTGAGGATGCCGTGGTCGATACGCTGGCGATAAAATGCCGCCGGGCGCTCGATCAAAGTGGATTCAAGCGGCTGGTGATTGCCGGGGGCGTCAGCGCGAACCGCACGCTGCGCAGTAAGCTGGCGGAGATGATGGAGAAGCGGGGCGGTGAGGTGTTCTACGCTCGTCCGGAATTCTGTACCGACAACGGCGCGATGATCGCTTATGCCGGGATGGTGCGGATGAAAGGTGACAAACACGCCGATCTCAGTGTCACCGTGCGTCCGCGCTGGCCGCTGGCGGAACTGCCTGCATTATGATTGGGGTCAGGCGCGCCTGACCCCAGGATAAATGTTCTCATCAGGTTCAGGCATGCCTGAACCCGACATCAATGCACGATGCCCTACGGTTTCTTCTTTTTCTTTTTCCAAATCTTATTTTCCTGCCCGCGCCACAGGCGCTGAATATTGTCGTGATGACGTAACAGGATCAGGCAGGAAAGCATGGCGACGGGAAAAGTAAACTGCGGTTTAAACCACCAGACGTAGAACGGGGCAATCAGTGCGCTGATAATCGCACCCAGCGAAGAGTATCCGCTTAACAGCACGGTCAGCAGCCAGGTTCCCGTCATTAAACCCGTGAGATCCCAGCCGATTGGGGCGATAGCACCAAATGCGGTGGCCACGCCTTTGCCGCCTTTGAAATGAAAGAAGACCGGGTAAATATGGCCGAGGCAGGCCGCAATCGCGGTCAGACCAAGATAAAGCGGCGTCACGCCCAGGTGATAAGCCAGCCATACCGGCAGCATCCCTTTGCATACATCAAACACCAGCACCGTAGCGGCGGCACCTTTACCACCGAGGCGCAGCACGTTAGTGGCACCTGGGTTGCCCGAGCCATTGTGGCGCGGGTCCGGCAATCTGAACAGTCGACAGACCAAAATCGCGCTGGAGATGGAGCCACACAGATACGCGAAAATGATCATGCCAAGCGCGAATACACTCATAACACCGTTCCGTCTTGTGGGGGTCGTTTTAAAGTCAGCATCCGTGGATAATACGCATAAACCGCCGGGGATGGTATCCGGCAACCACAAAAACAGAGAGCCGTATCATGGATATCGTATTTATTGATCAACTGTCCGTTATCACCACCATTGGCGTTTACGACTGGGAACAAACGATTCAGCAGAAGCTGGTGTTCGATGTCGAAATGGCATGGGACAACCGTAAAGCGGCTGCCAGTGATGATGTTAACGATTGTCTGAGCTATGCCGATGTATCTGAAGCGATTATTAACCACGTCAGCCAGGGTAAATTTGCGTTGGTAGAGCGTGTAGCAGAAGAGATTGCATCACTGCTGCTGGCTCGATTCGCCTCGCCGTGGGTCAAAATCAAAGTCAGTAAACCGGGTGCTGTCGCTCAGGCGCGCCAGGTGGGCGTGGTCATCGAACGCGGGACTAATCCTAAATAAATCCGTTTTCATTGCCATCACGATGAAACCAAACCACATTATGCTCTGTCTTAAGGTTGCCCTAATGCAGTTGGGGCACATTGGGCGGAAGCGTAAAGCGACCGCCATTTTTCATGGTTTAACCAGGGTTAGGGGTAGATTTGATGGCAGATATTCATCAGCTATGGGTGGCAGCAATACTTGGGATTGTAGAGGGGCTGACGGAGTTTCTCCCCGTATCTTCTACCGGGCATATGATCATTGTCGGTCATTTACTGGGGTTTGAAGGCGAAAAAGCGGAGACCTTTGAAGTTGTGATCCAGCTCGGCTCGATTCTGGCCGTCGTAGTGATGTTCTGGCGTCGTTTGTTCGGCCTGATTGGCATTCACTTTGGTGAAGTCAAACATGAGGGCACAGGCCAGGGTAAGCTGACTCTGATTCATATCCTGCTGGGTATGGTGCCCGCCGTGGTGATTGGGCTATTACTGCATGATAAAATCAAAACGCTGTTTAACCCGGTCAACGTGATGTATGCGTTGGTGGTGGGTGGCGTGCTGTTGATTGCGGCTGAATTGCTGAAGCCAAAACAGCCGAAAGCGGTGGGTGTGGATGACATTACTTATCGTCAGGCGTTTATTATTGGCTGCTTCCAGTGTCTGGCGCTGTGGCCGGGCTTTTCACGTTCCGGAGCCACCATTTCGGGCGGGATGCTGATGGGCGTAAGCCGTTATGCTGCGTCTGAGTTCTCGTTTCTCCTCGCCGTGCCGATGATGATTGGCGCGACCGGTCTGGATCTCTACAAGAGCATGGGCTTCCTGACGATGGCTGACTTCCCGATGTTTGCCGTCGGTTTTGTCACCGCGTTTATCGTGGCGTTGATCGCGATTAAGAGCTTCCTGCACATCATCAAACGTATTTCGTTTATCCCGTTCGCTATCTATCGCTTTATCGTGGCAGCCGCGGTTTACGCGGTATTTGTCCTGTAACGTGCATTGGGTCAGGCTTGCCTGACCCTTACGTTTGGCAATATTAAGCGGTTTTCCAGTTTTCCAGTGCCGCTATCCGGCGGCGCGTCAGTTCTTCCCGCACCTCCGCGCCTTTGAAACCGGCCGCGACAACGTCTTTTGTCGACACGCTCAACGCGACCTTCCACGCCTCACGCAGATAATCTCCCTGCGGGTACGGATTATTTTCGAATCCGGTGCGCCCACGGGCATCGGCTTCGCTGGTCAGTGCGATTTGCTCCACGCGATGGGGTTTGCGCCAGGCATCCAGTCGGTCAAACAACGCCACCAGCGTGGTTGCTGACTGGTTCTGGACGGTATGCACCAGGTCGTGAAATTCGGTCACCAGCAGTGCCAGATCGCGCAGGGCATTCGGAATACGTAAGCGTTCACACAGGGCCGCGACCAGCGGTACGCCTGCCGGACCATGTCCGTGATGGCTTGGCCACTTTTCTGGCGGCGTCAGGGCTTTGCCCACATCGTGGAATAACGTGGCGAAACGGATATCAACCTCCGGGCTGAGCTGGGCTGCCATCGCCAGCGTCATCAGCGTATGCACGCCGGTGTCGATCTCGGGGTGCCATTTTGCCGGGGCGGGAACGCCGTACAGGTTGTCCAGCTCCGGAAACAGCACCGCCAGTGCCCCGCAGTCACGCAGTACCTGGAAAAAGACCTGCGGGTTGCGTGTTTGTAAGGCCGCTTCAGTCTCTTTCCAGACGCGCTCTGGCGTGAGGTGAGAGAGTTCGCCGCTCTCTGCCATCGATTGCATCAGGGCGAGGGTTTCACTGGCAATGTGGAAGTTAAGATGGGCGTAACGGGCGGCAAAACGCGCTACGCGTAGCACACGCAGTGGATCTTCATTGAAGGCTTCAGAGACGTGGCGAAGCAAACGGTTTTCAAGATCGTCACGCCCGCCGTAGGGATCATAGTAGTGGCCGTCGGCGTCCTGCGCGATGGCATTGATGGTCAGATCGCGCCGTGCCAGATCCTGCTCAAGTGTGACATCCGGCGCGGAATAGCAGACAAACCCGGTATAACCGCTGCCGGATTTACGTTCGGTGCGGGCCAGCGCATACTCTTCATGGCTTGAAGGGTGCAAAAACACCGGGAAGTCGCGGCCTACCTGCTCAAAGCCCAGCTCCAGCATCTGCTGAGGAGAGGCACCTACCACCACCCAGTCTTTGTCTTTCACCGGCAAATTCAACAGTCCATCGCGCACGGCGCCGCCGACAAGGTATGTTTTCACTGCGGGTCTCCACAAGGCTGATAATCAGAATTTACTGAGTATTAATCGTCAGACTATAACATCCATGTTGCGTAAATGATAAATCGCAGACATGGCAAAAAGGGCATCCGCAGATACCCTTAACGCAAACAAGTGCAGGATTAGTTCATCCAGCGATCGCTTTTTTTCCGGCGTGGGATCATATGAGGAAGTAGCAGGCCCAGCACCAGGCCAACGCCCGCGACACCGCCACCATACATAAACCACTGCATAATGATGGTGCGCTGCTTGTCATCCAGTTGCACATTGGCCGCATCGACTTTTTTCTTCGCGACCACCAACTGGTTTTTTAACTGCTGATTCTCTTCTTTCAGGCTGTTGATCGCGTCATCGCTGCCAGCGACCTTTTTTTGCATATCGGCGGTGCGGTTATTCCAGCTACTGTCGATGTTCGCCAGTTTAGCGGTGAGCATTTTCACCTGTTCTTCCAACTGCGGGACGCGGGTACGCAGGCTGGGCTGTTGGCTAAGCTGGGCCAGCGGGATCCAGGTGGTACGGCCCTGGCTGTCACGGATTTGGCCATAGTTGCTGCTATCATTCGACTGCAGCAGGGCAACTTCTTCGCCTGCGTTTAACGTGCCGATCAGACGGTAATCATTGCCGGGGCCACTGCGAACCCAGGTGGACAGCTCGTCGGAGATGTAGCGTTTTTCTTCGGCATGAACGGTTGCCGCAGCACTCAACGTGAGCAATGTCAGGCCGATGAGGTGAGTTATTTTCATTCGAACTCTTTCTAAATAAGGGCTGTAAAAAGGTAATCGCACAGTCTGGAGCGGCCTCACAGAAAGCTGAATGAGAACTATCCTGGTCTCAAACAGCCTGAGAGGTTGTGCGCGAAAACGTAATAAACCAGAGACAGTGCTGTCTCTTGTGCATTACTCTTCATAGGCAAAAGGAACGATCGCCCGCCTGGCAATGCGAGCATAATCAGACACCTTAACCGTTTACTCTGCCGTTAACGACGTAAATAAGACATTATGACCATCGAAATCGAATTAAAGTTCATTGCCGCACCAGAAGCGGCTGCAAAAATCGCCAGCAAACTCACCGCCTGGCCTCATCAGTACACTGCCGGTCAGACGTTGACGAATATCTACTTCGAAACCCCTGACAACCAGCTGCGCCGTTGGGATATGGGGCTGCGTATTCGCGGCTTCGGTGACCGCTATGAAATGACGCTGAAAACCGCCGGTCAGACGATTGGTGGGCTGCACCAGCGCCCGGAATATAATGTGGCACTGGCTAAGCCCGAGCTGGATATTCAGCAGCTGCCTGCCGATGTCTGGCCTGCAGGAACCGATATCACAGCCTTACAACCGCAGCTCAAGGCGCTGTTTAGCACGCATTTTGTGCGTGAAAAGTGGGTGGTTACTTACCTACAAAGCGAGATAGAGGTGGCCTATGACTGCGGTGAGATCACGGCAGATGACCGCTGTGAACCCTTGATGGAAGTCGAGCTGGAGCTGAAAAGCGGTCAGCGCGATGACCTGCTGGCCTTTGCCGCTGAACTGGCAACGATTGACGGTCTGCGTCTGGGGAGCCTGAGTAAAGCGGCGCGTGGTTATGCGCTGGCTCAGGGCGACCTGCCGCGTGCGCTGCGTCCGGTTCCCCTGCTAAAAGTGAAGCCAAAAGCGACCGTGGAAGAGGGAATGCGTGCATCATTTCTGTTGGCATTAAGCCAGTGGCAATATCACGAGGAGCTGTGGCTGCGCGGCAGTTCGGGTGCGTTGCATGAAGTGAAAGATGCGCTTGAAGTGCTGCGTCAGACGTTTTCTCTGTACGGTGCGCTGGTGCCACGCAAAGCCAGCAGCGAACTGCGTCAGAAGCTGACGTTGCTGGAAGAGGCGTTGCAGGATGATCAGCCTGACGCGCAAAAATGTTGCTTCAGTCCCCTCTGGCTGGAAACTCAGTTAGCGCTTACTCACTGGATTGCCACTGAGCGCTGGCGCCAGTTCGTCGATCAAAAGTCGGATGCCAAACTACAAGGTTCGTTCAAACGCTTCAGCGACATCATGCTGGGCCGCATTGCAGCCGATCTGAAAGAGACATTCGACCACCTGAATCATTCGGGTGAATATCAGGACAAACTGACGCGTTTGCATCGCCAGATTCTGGCGGTTCATCTGCTGGCGGGCGCCTATGATGCCACCATCGTCAATGCCTGGTTACAAAGCTGGAAGCAGCTGCGTGAAGCGATTGTGGGGCAGCAGGATGTCTGGCTGGATGCCCATCGTCAGCAGGCGCTGAAACAGTCGGCGTTCTGGAAAAACGGCAGTCTGTAACCCGTTTCGGGGTCTTTCAATGCAATCCCCCTCATAATGCGAGCTGCAGCTCGAAGTATGAGGGGGATATAGGGAGTGTTTATTGTATGGTGCCATCACCAGGTCAACCTCTGCCGCTGCTCATGCAGCAACAGTGTGCATGGCTAAGCCCGCTGTTTAGCGAGGCTTCTGCGCAGCAGCAGGCAGTATTGGTATTTAGCGATTTTATCAGCGATAACCTGGCAAAATACCCTGAAGGGTGGCAGCAGCTTCAGCACTCCCCGCCGCACCCGGATGAATGGCATCATTATGCTGACTGGCTGCAAGCAAAGCTGGAGACGGTGCATGATGAGAATGCGCTGATGCGCGAACTCCGCCTGTTCCGTCGTCATATGCTGACGCGCATTGCCTGGATGCAGACGCTGGCCACCAGTGATACACAACAATCTTTACGTCAACTGAGCGAACTGGCGGAAGCCCTGATTGTGGCTGCCCGCGACTGGTTATGGCACGCCTGCTGCCGTGATTTTGGCACCCCAATGAACGCTGCCGGAGAACCCCAGCCGCTGTTGATCCTCGGCATGGGGAAACTGGGCGGCGGTGAACTGAATTTCTCCTCTGATATCGATCTGATTTTCACCTGGCCGGAAAACGGCACCACGCAGGGGGGCCGCCGTGAACTGGACAATGCTCAGTTCTTTACCCGGCTGGGTCAGCGGCTGATCAAGGTGCTGGATCAGCCCACGGCCGATGGTTTTGTTTATCGCGTTGATATGCGTCTGCGCCCGTTTGGCGACAGCGGGCCATTAGTGCTGAGTTTTGCGGCGCTGGAAGATTATTACCAGGAGCAGGGACGCGACTGGGAACGCTATGCAATGGTTAAAGCGCGCCTGATGGGCGGTGGGAATGACCGCTGGAGTGAGGAACTGCGCCAGATGCTGCGGCCGTTTGTGTTTCGCCGCTACATCGACTTCAGTGTGATCCAGTCACTGCGTAATATGAAAAGCATGATCGCCCGCGAAGTCCGGCGACGCGGGCTGACGGATAACATTAAGCTCGGTGCGGGCGGTATTCGCGAAACGGAATTTATCGTACAGGTGTTCCAGCTGATCCGTGGCGGGCGTGAGCGTTCACTTCAGCTACGTTCCCTGTTGCCAACGCTGGACGCGATTGGTCAGTTGAATCTGTTACCGGCAGAGCAGGTGGAGCAGTTACAGGAGGCCTATCTGTTCCTGCGGCGGCTGGAAAACCTGCTGCAAAGTATCAACGATGAACAGACACAGACGCTACCGGGCAGCGAGCTGGATCGCGCGCGTCTCGCCTGGGCGATGGGGTTTGCCGACTGGGCTGCATTACACCTTGAGCTGGATCGCCATATGCTGGCGGTACGGACCATTTTTAACGATCTGATTGGTGACGATGCGCCTGAAAACGGTGAGAACCGTGAAGCGGGTGAATATGGCGTATTGTGGCAGGACCAGCTGGAAGAGGCGGAGCTGGAACCGCTGGTCCCCCATCTCGACAGCGATGCACGCCAGCAATTGCTACGCACGATTACCGATTTCCGCCAGGACGTCGATAAACGGACGATTGGTCCGCGTGGCCGTCAGGCGCTGGATCAGCTGATGCCGCGACTGTTGAGTGAGGTTGTGCCACGTGATGATGCCCCGGTCACGCTGAGCCGCCTTACGCCATTGCTGCTGGGCGTGGTGACGCGTAGCACCTATCTGGAGCTGCTCACTGAATTCCATGGTGCGCTGAAGCACTTAATTCGCTTGTGTGCTGCTTCCCCGATGGTTGCCAGCCAGCTGGCCCGGCATCCGCTATTGCTGGATGAACTGCTCGACCCTGCCACGTTGTATCAGCCCACGGCAACAGATGCCTATCGTGATGAACTGCGACAATATCTGCTGCGTATCCCGGAAGAAGATGAAGAGCAGCAGCTGGAAGCGCTGCGTCAGTTTAAACAAGCACAGCATCTGCGTATTGCTGCCGCGGATATTGCCAAAACCTTGCCGGTGATGAAAGTGAGCGATCATCTGACCTGGCTGGCGGAAGCGATGATTGAGACCGTGGTTCAGCAGGCGTGGAACATGATGGTACAGCGTTACGGCCGGCCTTCCCATCTGACCACCGACAGCGAGCGCGGCTTTGCGGTTGTGGGCTACGGCAAACTGGGGGGCTGGGAGTTGGGTTACAGTTCTGACCTCGATCTGGTGTTCCTGCATGACTGTCCGTCAGAAGCGGTGACACTGGGTGAGCGTAGTATTGACGGAAGGCAGTTTTATCTGCGCCTGGCACAACGTGTGATGCATCTGTTTAGCACCCGTACTTCCTCCGGTATTCTCTACGAAGTGGATGCCCGCCTGCGCCCGTCAGGGGCGGCGGGGATGCTGGTCAGCACCTTCGATGCCTTTGATGACTATCAGCGCAATGAAGCCTGGACCTGGGAGCATCAGGCGTTGGTGCGCGCGCGCATCGTGTTTGGTGACGCCGCCCTGAGCCAGCGTTTCGACCAGATCCGCCGTGGCATTCTCTCGATACCCCGAGAGGCCGACGCGCTGAAAACAGAAGTGCGCGAAATGCGTGAGAAAATGCGCGCCCATCTGGGTCACAAGCACAAAGGGCGTTGGGATATCAAAGCCGATGAAGGCGGGATTACCGATATTGAATTTATTACGCAATACCTGGTGCTGCGTTATGCCGCCCAGGAGCCCATGCTGACCCGCTGGTCCGATAACGTGCGCATTCTGGCGTTGCTGGCGAACAGCGGCAAAATGGAGCAGGAAGAGGCGGAAGCACTGACGCATGCTTATGTCACGCTGCGCGATGCCTTGCACCATCTGGCGTTGCAGGAGCTGCCTGGCCTGGTAGAGGATACGGCCTGGTCAGGTGAAAGATCGGTGGTCAATGCCAGTTGGCAGGCATGGTTGGGCGCCTGATTTCACGTGCAGATGCGATGATTTGCCATTAAGACAATTGTGATATCATCGCGCGCACTCATTTTTACTGCAGTCTGGAGTCTCAGGAATGAAAATTACACTACCCGATTTTACGCGTGCGGGTGTGCTGGTGGTTGGCGATGTGATGCTGGATCGCTACTGGCACGGCCCAACCAGCCGCATTTCACCTGAGGCTCCGGTGCCAGTGGTGAAAGTGGATCATGTGGAGGAGCGCCCTGGTGGTGCGGCCAACGTAGCGATGAATATTGCCGCGCTGGGTGCTGCTTCACGACTGGTTGGGTTGACCGGTGTTGATGATGCCGCGCGTGCACTCAGCGCGTCCCTGGCTGGCGTGAATGTCCAGTGTGATTTTGTCTCTGTGCCTACTCATCCGACTATTACTAAACTGCGCGTGTTGTCTCGCAATCAGCAGCTCATCCGTCTGGATTTCGAAGAGGGATTTGAAGGCATTGATCCTGAGCCGATGCATCAGCGTATTGAGCAGGCGCTGCCAACAATTGGCGCGTTAGTGCTGTCTGATTATGCGAAAGGCGCACTGGCCACCGTGGAAACGATGATTGCCCTGGCGCGTAAAGCGGGGGTTCCGGTATTGGTGGATCCGAAAGGTACCGATTTCGGCCGCTACCACGGTGCAACGCTGCTGACGCCAAACCTCTCCGAATTTGAAGCGGTGGTGGGCAAGTGTAAATCAGAAGAAGAAATTGTGGAACGCGGTACTGCTCTGATGCAGCAGCACGCGCTGTCTGCGTTGCTGGTGACCCGTTCAGAGCACGGTATGACCCTGCTTCAGCCGGGTAAAGCGCCATTCCATATGCCGACCCTGGCGCAGGAAGTGTTCGATGTCACCGGTGCGGGTGATACGGTGATTGGCGTGCTGGCGGCGGCGCTGGCGGCGGGTAACTCGTTGGAAGAGAGCTGCTTCCTGGCCAATGCGGCCGCGGGCGTGGTGGTGGGTAAACTCGGTACCTCAACGGTTTCTCCGGTAGAGCTGGAAAATGCGATTCGCGCGCGCCCGGAATCGGGTTTTGGTGTGATGGATGAAGCTCAGTTGATTGCCGAAGTGACGAAAGCCCGTCAGCGCGGTGAAAAAGTGGTGATGACCAACGGCGTATTCGACATTCTGCACGCCGGGCATGTTTCCTACCTGGCCAATGCCCGTAAGCTGGGTGACCGCCTGATTGTGGCGGTAAACAGCGATGCCTCGACCCGACGTCTGAAAGGGGAAACCCGCCCGGTGAACCCGCTGATTAACCGTATGATCGTGCTGGGTGCGCTGGAAGCCGTGGATTGGGTGATTGGATTTGAAGAAGATACGCCGCAGCGTGTGATCGCTGAGATCCTTCCCGATCTGTTGGTGAAAGGCGGCGACTATAAGCCAGAAGACATTGCTGGCAGTAAAGAGGTATGGGCCAACGGCGGTGACGTGCGAGTGCTCAACTTCGAAGACGGTATTTCCACCAGTAATATCATTAAAACGATTATTTCTGGTACCGGAAGAAGCTAGCCTTCAACGGCTGCCCGGGGAGGGCAGCCGTATCACTAAAGCGTGGCCTATTCTGCCGCTTTTGGCTCGCTAACGACCGGTACGGGGGCAGGGGAAACGCGGCTTTCCAGCTCTGTCAGGCGCTGTTCCAG
This sequence comes from Erwinia rhapontici, assembly GCF_020683125.1. Lineage (NCBI taxonomy): Bacteria > Pseudomonadati > Pseudomonadota > Gammaproteobacteria > Enterobacterales > Erwiniaceae > Erwinia > Erwinia rhapontici. The sequence goes on from NZ_CP085627.1 coordinate 700,284, forward strand.
CGCAGCCAGCTTCTCGCGGGTACGCAGCAGTACCTGAGTCTGTACATCAAACTCTTCGCGGTTAACCACATCCAGACGGGTCAGCTGTGCCTGTAATGTCTGACGGATTTTCTTCTCCACATCATCACCAAACTCACGGATGCCTTTCGGCATAGACTCATGGACCTGACGGGCCAGTTGTTCAATTTTTTTTGGGTCAAGCATAGCGATTTCCTGATAACAGCGAATTTTATCCTAGTGTAATCCCAGATGCGTTCGGTATAAACCTTAAAACACCATAGCGAAAAAATGGATATCAATTTGCCCATTTTGTTCGTTGATCTGTCACTTTTTCAGCGCTATGATGATTTTGCTTATTCTCAGGGCGGGGCGAAATTCCCCACCGGCGGTAAATCAGCTTTTGCTGAAAGCCCGCGAGCGCTTCAGGGTCATTCCTGAAGGACAGCAGATCCGGTGTAATTCCGGGGCCGACGGTTAGAGTCCGGATGGGAGAGAGTAACGATTCTTGACGGGCTTTTGCTCGCCTCGCGTTATTTTTTTGTCACCGCATGACACTCCTAAGCACGCCCTGGTTCTGGTAACCCATACATTTATTTAAGGTTTATTTACCATGAATCAGTCGCTACTTTCTGAATTTGGCACGCCTGAACAGCGTGTAACCCGTGCCATCGAAGCACTGCGCGAAGGCCGCGGTGTGATGGTTTTAGACGATGAAGATCGTGAAAATGAAGGTGATATGATCTTCGCCGCTGAAACCATGACCGTTGAGCAGATGGCACTGACCATTCGCCACGGCAGCGGCATTGTCTGCCTTTGTCTGACGGAAGAACGTCTGGAACAGCTGGACCTGCCAATGATGGTGCAGAACAACACCAGCTCTTACGGCACCGGTTTTACGGTGACGATTGAAGCGGCACAGGGTGTGACCACCGGTGTTTCCGCCTCTGACCGCCTGACCACCATCCGCACCGCCATTGCTGACAATGCAAAGCCAGAAGACCTTAATCGTCCTGGCCACGTGTTCCCGCTGCGTGGACGTTCAGGTGGTGTTCTGACCCGCGGTGGCCATACTGAAGCCACTATCGACCTGGTCACGCTGGCAGGTTTCAAGCCAGCCGGTGTTCTGTGTGAACTGACCAACGATGATGGCTCTATGGCGCACGCGCCGGAAGCGGTGGTGTTTGCTAAACAACACAACATGCCAGTTGTGACGATCGAAGATCTGGTGGCATATCGTCGTAGTCACGAGACGCGTCAGGCCAGCTAAATTCCCCGTCATACTTCAAGCGATGGGTGCGTTGGCTCTCCTCGCGCGCCCCGGTCACATACTCATGTATGCTCCCGGGGACTTGCTGCGTTGCCGCCTGCCCATAGCTTGAATTATTTAGGAGAGTTCCCCGTCATACTTCAAGCGATGGGTGCGTTGGCTCTCCTCGCGCGCCCCGGTCACATACTCATGTATGCTCCCGGGGACTTGCTGCCTTGCCGCCTGCCCATAGCTTGAATTATTTAGGGGAATCCCTCGTCATACTTCAAGTGGTGGGCGCATTGGTTCTCCTGTAGCTTGAATTATGCAAAGGAATTCCCCCCGCCATACTTCCTTCAATCTGCATTCTTTCCTTCCGCTATTTCCCCTTCAAATTTTCTGAATATCTTCGTCAGGGTTATCCAGGTTCATCCGTGGAAAAAAGGGCGTAATGTGACTTCCATTGAATACCACTTTCTGGGAATCACACCATGAGCCACACACGTATGCCTGCACTTTTCCTCGGTCACGGCAGTCCGATGAACGTACTGGAAGAAAATATCTGGACCGAGACCTGGCGTGAGCTGGGGAAAAACCTGCCACGTCCAAAAGCGATCATTGCCGTTTCTGCCCACTGGTACACGCGCGGCACGGCGGTGACGGCGATGGAAAAACCACGCACAATTCATGATTTTGGCGGCTTCCCGCAGGCGTTGTTTGATACACGGTATCCGGCTCCGGGATCGCCGGCACTCGCCCGCCAGATAGCGGAAACACTGGCCCCGGTGGCAGTCGATCTGGATCAGGAGTGGGGATTCGATCACGGTTCCTGGGGCGTATTAATCAAAATGTACCCGGATGCGGACATTCCCGTGGTGCAACTCAGCGTGGATGGGACGAAACCTGCCGCATACCATTTTGAATTAGGCCGTAAACTGGCAGCGCTGCGCGATCAGGGCATCATGATTGTTGCCAGTGGAAACGTGGTACACAACCTGCGTATGGTGCGCTGGCAGGGCGAAGCAGAAGCCTATCCGTGGGCAGAATCTTTTAACCAGTACGTGCGCGATAATCTGAGCTGGGAAGGCGAAGATGAGCAGCATCCACTGGTGAACTTTATGCAGCACGAGGGGGCGGCGCTGTCGAACCCGACACCAGAACATTACCTGCCGTTGTTGTATGTGCTCGGCGCACGTGCTGAGGGCGAAGCGATATCTGTCCCGGTGGATGGGATTGTGATGGGGTCATTAAGCATGCTGTCGGTGCAGGTGGGGTAGCAGAGGCCGGGCATGCCCGGCCACTACGTGACCATTTTGCACAAGCATATGTAGGGGCGAGGCATACCAGACCACGGCGTGCAATTTTGCACAAGCATATGTAGGGGCGGGGCATACCAGACCACGACGTGCAATTTTGCACAATCATGGGTAGGGGCGAGGCATGCCTCGCCCGACGATCACACATTATTCGATAAACGCGTGTGGATAGAAGCGCGAGAGATCCTGAGTGATCAGATCGCGGTCTTCACGCAAACCAATACCCGCTGGCTGATCGTTGATCAGCCAGGATCCGATCAGCGTATAGCTGTCGCCGAACTTTGGCAGCGGATGGAACTGCTGCACGATCATACCTTCCTCACCGTACGGCCCATCAACACGTGCAATCTCTTTACCGTTTTCTACGATGCGGATATTGGCACCCTCGCGGGAAAACAACGGTTTAACCACATATTTATCCATATGCGGTACGTTATCTTCAGCAAAGTAAGCGGGCAGCAAGTTCGGATGGTTCGGGAACATCTTCCACAGCAGCGGCAGCAGCGCTTTATTGGAAATAATGCTTTTCCAACCAGGCTCCAGCCAGCGCACACCGGCGTCAGCCAGTTTGGTGGAGAACATCTCACGCAGCATAAATTCCCATGGATAGAGCTTAAACAGATTGCCGATCACCTGATCGTGAACATCGGTAAACTGCCCTTTCTCACCCAGGCCGATTTCATCCATATACAGGAATTCACTCGGTAGCCCGGCTTCCGTGGCGCAATCCTGCAGATACTGAACGGTGCCACGGTCTTCATCGGTATCACGGCAGCAGGCAAAGTGTAGCCAGCTAAAACCGTGCTGCTGATGCAGTTCGCCAAAGCGCTCGATCAGTTTTTCCTGCAGGCTGTTGAACTGATCGCTACCCGCAGGGAGCACGCCAGCATTCAGCTGGTCTTCCAGCCACAGCCACTGGAAGAAAGCCGCTTCATACAGCGAAGTCGGGGTATCGGCGTTATTTTCCAGCAGCTTGGCCGGCGTTACACCGTCCCAGGCGAGATCCATTCTTGAATAGAGTGACGGCTGGCCGCTTTTCCAGGATTCACGCACAAAATCCCAGGTGTGCTTCGGAATACGGAACTTGGTCAGCAGTTCTTCACTGTTGACCACCAGTTCCACCGCCTGCAAACACATCTGATGAAGTTCGCTGGTCACATCTTCCAGTGACTCAATCTGCTGCAACGTGAACTGGTAATAGGCATCTTCACACCAGTACGGTTCCCCGTGCATGGTGTGAAAACGAAAACCATATTCCGTCGCTTTTTCCCGCCAGTCAGGGCGTTCAGCAATGGCAATACGTTTCATTGGCGATTAGCCCCCCATGCTGCGGTTGGTGCTGGTAGCACTGCTGCGCTGCATGGTGGCTTGCTTGGCAACGGACTCACCGAAGCCACCGCGGGTGACGGTGCTGGTGGTGGCCGGTTTTGGCGCCAGCGCTGTTTTAGGCACTGTCATGGTACGGCCCGAGGTTGCTGCGCCGAAGCTCTTGCCGCTGGCATCAACGAACTTGCCGTTGGCCGGGCTGGCTGGGTTCTTCGAGGAGAACAGCGGCTGCTGCTGCCCCATACCGCCACCCATCATACGGCCCATCATGTAACCGGCCATCAGTGGCATCCAGAAGCTTCCGCTGGACTGAGATTCCGCATTGGTAGTACCTACGCCCGCCTGAGCAGGAGCCTGCTGGCACTGACCTTCACCAAACTCTGCCACGCAGTCTTCACGGGTCGCATATTTCGGTGCGGTTTTGACCGCTTCTTCTTTGGCGCTATTAAACGCCGTAGTGCACTGTGCGCTCTTGCCTGGGTTAGCGGCCGAGCAGTCATCAGCGTTCTGATACATCGATACAGTTTCGTCGGCCTGTTCACATGCGGCCAGCATAAATACTGCACTCACCGCCAGTGCGACCGGCGTTAAATGGCGTGCACTCCAGCTTTTGCGAAAGGAGGCATGATTAATCTGTTTAGTCCGTTTCATCACTTTTCGTCCTGTGCCCAAAGGTAGTGCATAGGATAGGGGAACAGCGGTGAAAAATGAAGCGATCAAGCCTGACCTGGAGGGGATCTTTACGTAGCTATACGTTTGATTGTGAAGGGGCAGCGTTTGCTGCCCCTTGGGGAATTACTGACTGAATGGATTACTGTTGCCACGGGTGGCCGATTTGTTGCTAACTGGCGTCGCTTTGCTGGCTGAACGGGGTTCAGCACTGTCCGCGTTGGCAGCTTGCTGTGCATTTTCCGGGGCGACGATTTCTGGCGAGGTGCCGACATCTTTGCCCAGATGATTGTTCAGCGTTTGCAGATCCTGCTCGTTCAGCGTACCCAGCGCAGATTTAATATTGAGCTGGTTAATCATGTAGCTGTAACGGGCATTCGCCAGCTGCTGCTTAGCGTTATACAGCGTGGTGGTGGCATCCAGCACGTCAACGATAGTACGGGTACCCACGGAGTAACCGGCTTCCATCGCATCCAGCGAGCTCTGTGCAGAGACAACCGCCTGCTTGTAAGCGTTAATGCTGCTGATCGAGGCGTTCACGTTGTTAAACGAGGAACGCACGGTCTGGATGGCGGAACGGTGTGCGCTTTCCAACTGCTCACTGGCGGCAACAAACGCATATTGCGCCTGTTTCACCTGGGAACTAACGGCACCGCCGCTGTACAGTGGCAGGTTGAAGCTCAGACCTACCTGGTTACTGCCTGTGATGTTGTCAGTGTTATTGGGACTGGAACGGTCGCCGCCATAACGGTTGTTGGATAAACCGGTTGAGGCCGTCAGATCCAACGTAGGCATATGGCCGGTTTCTGATGAACGAATCTGCTCACGCGCCAGGTCCTGAGACAGGCGTGCAGAAAGCAGCGACAGGTTGCGGCTTTCCGCTTCCTTCAGCAGGGCATTCACTGGCTGAGGTTTTTCCGTTTTAAACGCATCGACGTTCAGCGATGCCAGGCTTGGATAGTAATTGCCGGTCACCTGACGCAGTGTTTCTACCGCGTTATCGAGGTCGTTACGCGCGGAAACTTCGCTGGCCAGTACGCTGTCGTACTGGGAGCGTGCGTTCTGCACATCAGTGATGGCGACCAGACCCACGTTAAAACGCTGAGTGGTCTGATCCAGTTCACGGTAAATAGATTGCTTCTGGGCTTCGGTATACGACAATGTGTCGATCGCGTTCAGCACATTGAAATAGGCGGTTGCGGTGTTCAGAATCAGGGTCTGTTGTGCCGTCTGATAAGTGACATCCTGGATGCCTGCCGTTTTTTCCTGCAGCGTCAGTGCACGCCATTTTGACATGTCAAAAATGGTCTGAGTCAGCTGTAACGACGCGCTTTTGGTGGTGCTATTGGTATCTCTGGCATCACGGTAGCCGCTGTTATAGGTATAGTCAGCGCCCAGGCCTAACTGTGGTAGCAGTGGGCTGCGGGATTCGTTAATTTTCTCAAAGGCAGCATCACGATCGGCGGCAGAGCTACGAAGGTCAGGATTTGATAAACGTGCCTGCTGATATACCTGCAGCAGGTTTTCAGCCTGGCTGGCAACACTGAAGCCGCCCAGGCTCAGACCGATGAGTAAAGGGAGCAGTTTGTTCATTTGCATTCCTTGTAGTGCAGCAAAATTGCTATGGTAGCGCTGACGTAGGCCAAAAATTATCGCCGATAATAGCAGAGAGTTCCGATAAGGTAAGTTGGCTGAAAGTGCCATCCTGCCTTAATTTACTCAAATAAGTCGTTAAGAACCAGACAACTGTCGGAATACTATTGCACTTTACGTTTTTGCCATCACTTAGCAGGAGACAGAGTTATGGATACTGGTCGTAAATACCCAGTGACTTTCACAAAAAACGATGTAGAAATTATTGCACGAGAGACGCTTTATCGCGGTTTTTTTTCGCTCGAACGCTATCGCTTTCGTCATCGCTTGTTTAATGGCGGTATGAGTGGTGAAGTGACGCGGGAAATTTTTGAGCGCGGTCACGCTGCCGTGCTGCTACCCTATGACCCGAAACGCGATGAAGTGGTGCTGATTGAGCAGATCCGTATTGCCGCTTACGATACCAGCGCGACGCCCTGGGTGCTTGAACTGGTGGCCGGGATGATCGAACCGGGAGAAACCCCGGAGGGTGTGGCGCGCAGAGAAGCTCTGGAAGAAGCCGGGCTAACGCCGGGTCGTATCAAGCCGATTAGCAATTACCTCTCTAGTGCGGGAGGCACCTCCGAGCGTCTGGCGGTGTTTGTCGGTGAAGTGGATGCCAGCGTGGCGCAGGGAAACCACGGCCTGGAGGAAGAGAATGAGGATATTCTTGTGCATGTGGTCAGCCGGAGTCAGGCTTATCAATGGGTGGAACAGGGGAAAATCGATAACGCTGCTGCTGTCATTGCTTTGCAATGGCTGGAGTTGCACCATAAACAGCTACGCCAAGAGTGGAATCCTGAATAATGAAACGTTATGTCCCCGACTTTCCTGAAATGATGCGTGTCTGCGAAACGAACTTTGCGCAGCTGCGGCGTTTATTGCCAAAGGAGGATCGGGTGGGTGAATCGATGGCGTATCAGGTGAACGGTGCCAGCTATCTCATCACCATTCAGGAGTCGACCCGTTACACCACGCTGGTGGAAATCAGGCAAACGGCCCCTGCGGTCAGTTACTGGAGCCTGCCTTCGATGTCCGTGCGGTTGTATCATGACGCGATGGTGGCGGAAGTGTGTTCCACTCAGCAGATCTATCGCTTTAAAGCACGCTATGATTATCCTAATAAAAAGCTGCATCAGCGTGATGAAAAGCACCAAATTAACCAATTTTTAGCGGACTGGTTGCGCTACTGTTTGTCCCACGGTGCGATAGCCGTTCCGGTATGTTGAAAACGCTGCAACAATTTTCAGATGTGTACCCAAATGAATGTATAAAGCAGGAAGCCGATGCGCCTGCGGCCTGAAACAGATGGGTATTACCTTAAGGACTTTGATTGGATAGCCTGTTAAAACTTCCTGTGGCGAGTGGGTCCAAAGTCAGGATTTTACAGATAACGGACACTCACCTTTTTGCAGGTAAACATGAAACGCTGCTAGGGGTAAATACCTGGGCCAGTTTTGATGCCGTGCTGGATGTTATCGCAGCGGATAAGCGTCACTACGATTTGATTGTCGCCACTGGCGATCTGGCACAGGACCACTCCGCTCTTGCCTATCAGCATTTCGCTGAGGGCATTGCTCGCCTGCCTGCCCCCTGCGTCTGGTTGCCTGGCAACCATGACTTCCAGCCAACCATGTTTACCACGCTGGCGGCCTCGACGATTGCCGACCAAAAACAGGTGCTGGTCGGGGATCACTGGCAAATTGTGTTGCTGGACAGTCAGGTCTTCGGTGTCCCGCACGGTGAACTGAGCGAGTACCAGTTGGAATGGCTTGAAAGTGTACTGGCAGCAGAGCCGCAGCGGCACACGTTGGTATTATTGCATCACCATCCGGTACCGTCTGGCTGTTCGTGGCTTGACCAACACAGTCTACGTAATCCGCATATGCTGGATACGGTCCTGCGACGCTATCCGCAGGCGAGAAATTTGTTATGCGGGCATATCCATCAAGAACTCGACCTTGAATGGCAGGGGCGGCGTGTGCTGGCTTCACCTTCCACCTGCGTCCAGTTCAAACCACACTGTACCAACTTCACGATTGACGCTGAGTCTCCAGGCTGGCGCTGGCTGGACCTGTATGACGATGGTCGGCTCGACACTCAGGTGCAACGTCTGACCACGCGCATATTTAACCCGGATCTCGACTCAGAAGGATACTGACCGATGGCCACGCTGCTTTATCTGCATGGTTTTAACAGTTCGCCGCAGTCTGCCAAGGCAACGCAGTTTAAACAGTGGCTGGCAGAGCAACGTCCTGACATCACTCTGCATGTGCCCCAGCTTCCGGCATTCCCCTCCGAAGCTGCCGCGCTGCTGGAGACGTTTGTTATGCAGTCAGCGGGCGAGCCGCTGGGCATTATAGGCTCGTCGTTGGGCGGTTATTATGCCACCTGGCTGTCCCAATGTTTCACGCTGCCCGCCGTGGTGGTCAACCCAGCGGTACGCCCGTTTGAGCTGCTGGCTGATTACCTCGGCCACAACGAGAACCCATACACCGGTCAGCAATATGTGTTAGAGTCTCGCCATATTTACGATCTAAAAGTGATGCAAATTGACCCGTTAGAGTCACCAGACTTGCTCTGGTTACTGCAACAAACGGGTGATGAAGTGCTCGACTACCGCCAGGCCCTGGACTACTACAGCGCCTGCCGCCAAACGGTAGAAGAGGGCGGAAATCATGCTTTTATCGGATTCGAACGCCATTTCTCCGCGATGCTCGACTTCCTGGGTTTCCAGGAATGAGATAGCCGGAGTCTGGTCACTCATTTTTAGCCACCACCAATCAGATTGTTACGATGACTCAATCCAGCTACAACGCTGACTCCATTGAGGTTCTCAGCGGCCTTGAACCCGTGCGTCGCCGCCCGGGCATGTACACCGATACCGTGCGTCCTAACCACTTAGGCCAGGAAGTGATCGATAACAGCGTGGATGAAGCGCTGGCCGGTCACGCTAAACGCGTGGAAGTGATTCTGCACGCTGACCAGTCGTTGGAAGTGATCGACGACGGGCGCGGCATGCCGGTGGATATTCACCCCGAAGAGGGCGTGCCGGCCGTTGAGCTGATTTTCTGCCGCCTGCATGCCGGGGGCAAATTCTCCAATAAAAACTATCAGTTCTCAGGTGGCCTGCATGGCGTCGGGATCTCGGTGGTCAACGCCCTGTCAACACGTGTGGAAGTTACCGTTCGTCGTAACGGTGAAGTGTACGAGATGGCGTTTGAAAACGGCGATAAAGTGCAGGACCTGACGGTCACTGGCACCGTCGGCAAACGTAACACCGGCACCCGCGTACAGTTCTGGCCGGATGTCTCTTTCTTCGACAGTCCGCGTTTCTCGGTCTCACGTTTGAGCCATCTGCTGAAAGCGAAAGCGGTGCTGTGCCCGGGTGTTGAGATTGTCTTTAAAGACAAAGTGAACAACACCGAGCAGACCTGGTGCTACGCCGATGGTCTGACGGACTATTTGATGGAAGCGGTTAACGGCCTGCCAACCCTGCCAGAAAAAGCCTTTGTGGGGGCCTTCTCCGGTGATGTGGAAGCGGTGGACTGGGCGCTGCTGTGGTTGCCAGAAGGCGGCGAGCTGTTGACGGAAAGTTACGTTAACCTGATCCCGACCATGCAGGGCGGTACGCATGTTAACGGCCTGCGTCAGGGTCTGCTCGACGCGATGCGCGAGTTCTGCGAATACCGCAATATTCTGCCGCGCGGCGTGAAGCTGTCGGCGGAAGACATCTGGGATCGCTGCGCCTACGTGCTGTCGGTCAAAATGCAGGACCCGCAGTTTGCCGGGCAGACTAAAGAGCGTTTGTCATCCCGTCAGTGCGCGGCCTTCGTTTCAGGCGTGGTTAAAGATGCCTTCAGCCTGTGGCTGAACCAGAATATCCAGACAGCAGAAATGCTGGCAGAAATGGCGATTTCCAGCGCGCAGCGTCGCCTGCGTGCGGCGAAAAAAGTGGTGCGTAAAAAGCTGACCAGCGGACCGGCGCTGCCGGGTAAACTGGCGGACTGTTCTGCTCAGGATCTTAACCGTACCGAGCTGTTCCTGGTGGAAGGGGATTCGGCGGGCGGTTCTGCCAAGCAGGCTCGCGACCGTGAATATCAGGCGATCATGCCGCTGAAAGGTAAGATCCTCAATACGTGGGAAGTCTCCTCTGATGAGGTTCTGGCATCACAGGAAGTGCATGATATTTCAGTGGCGATCGGTATCGATCCTGACAGTGACGATCTGAGCCAGCTTCGCTACGGCAAGATCTGCATCCTTGCGGATGCGGACTCCGATGGTCTGCACATTGCCACGCTGTTGTGCGCGCTGTTTGTGCGCCACTTCAGCACGCTGGTGAAAAACGGTCACGTCTACGTTGCGATGCCGCCGCTGTACCGTATCGATCTCGGTAAAGAGGTCTATTACGCGCTGGATGAAGACGAGAAGGCCGGTATTCTTGAGCAGTTGAAGCGCAAGAAAGGCAAACCGAATGTGCAGCGATTCAAAGGTCTGGGTGAGATGAACCCGTTACAGCTGCGCGAAACCACGCTGGATCCCAACACGCGTCGTCTGGTGCAGCTCACCATCAGCGATGAGGATATTCAGCACACCATGGCTATCATGGACATGCTGTTGGCGAAGAAACGCTCCGAAGACCGCCGTAACTGGTTGCAGGAAAAAGGCGATATGGCTGAAATCGAAGTCTGATGTCAGTTGACCCTGGAGTTGAAGTTAAGCTGTTGAAAAAGAGAATTAATTTCCCAGTTTATTGAAAGGTGATCGCCGGGGGGCAGTTTTTTTAAACTGCCTTTTAAGCAAGGATGCTTTTGCCTCACGCTGAATGATCTGTCCCCAGGATGAAAGACAATCTGAAGATGTTTACTATTATTTGTAGACGACTGGTCTAATTGCTGTTAGCTTAACGACATGACTTGAGCAGATGAAGCCTTGTTACAACTACCATCTAGACGACTGGTCTAATTCAAGCATTTCAAACTGACAGGCAGGAGATTAAGATGAAGATTCTTATGGTGTTAACCTCACACGACCAGCTGGGCAATACCGGACGTAAAACTGGTTTCTGGCTTGAAGAGCTGGCAGCTCCCTACTACGCATTTAAAGATGCGGGCGCAGAAATTACGCTGGCCTCGCCAAAGGGCGGCAACCCGCCGTTAGATGCAAAAAGTAATGAGCCGGATTTTCAGACTGAACAGACCCACCGCTTTGAGGCCGATGCAGAAGCAACTGCCCAGCTTGCCGCCACGGTGCGTCTGGACAGCATTTCGCAAGACGGGTACGACGCGGTCTTTTATCCGGGCGGCCATGGCCCGCTGTGGGATCTGGCCGAAGATAAAAACTCTATCGCGCTGATTGAAGCCTTCCTCGCGGCAAACAAGCCTGTGGCACTGGTCTGCCATGCACCGGGCGTCCTTCGCCACGTTAAAACACCCGAAGGGCAACCGCTGGTGGCAGGCCGCAAAGTCACCGGCTTTACCAATAGTGAAGAGGACGCAGTGGGCCTGACTGACGTGGTGCCTTTCCTGGTGGAAGATGAATTGATTGCCAAAGGTGGAATTTATTCCAAAGGGGCGGACTGGAGTTCGTATGTCGTCAGCGATGGTCTGCTGATCACCGGACAAAATCCAACTTCATCAGCGGCAACGGCGGAACAACTGATCCGACAGCTGACCGAATAAACGGTGCTTACCTGGGGCAGCGATATTTAGCTGCCCCATATAGACGACTGGTCTAGTTTTTTGGTAACGTTAACCTATGACGACTTCAACTCAACATCATAGCAACGACATCCGCGACCATATCCTCGCCACAGGCCAACGTATCATGGCAGGCAAGGGTTTTTCGGCTGTCGGATTAAACGAAATACTCACTGATGCCGGTGTGCCCAAAGGTTCGTTTTATCACTATTTCAGCTCGAAAGAAGCATTTGGGGTAGCGATGCTGGCCCGTTATTTTGATGATTATCTGGCAGAAATTGATAGCACCCTGAGCCAGCCTGGTCTCAATATGGCGCAGCGGCTGATGAACTACTGGCGGCAATGGCGTGAATCACAATCGTTTTCGCATTGTCAGGGTAAGTGCCTTGCCGTGAAACTCGGGGCTGAAGTGGCCGATCTTTCTGACACTATGCGCGTGACACTTGACTCAGGAACTTCAGGAATCATATCGCGCCTGGCGGAAGCGTTAGAGGCCGGTGTTGCCGAGGGTTCTCTGACTATCGATGATCATCCCACCAACGTGGCGGAAAACCTTTATCAGCTTTGGTTGGGTGCCAGCGTGATGGTCAAAATTGTGCGCAATACAGGCCCGTTTGATTCAGCCATGCGCCTGACGCAGAAAATTATTCGCATCGCTCCTTAACGAGGATTAACGGATGCGGCCTTGTGACAGAGGGTTATGTTGAGCATTCACAGCCTGTTGGCGCACCATTTTGATAGCTAAAACTGCTTTTAAGAAAGAAAGAGTAAGGGGAATGTTGATTGAGGGTGTACTATACGCGTCCAAACAACACAGGAAATATTTATGGCTTATAATCAAAAACAACCTAAATCCAACGGCTTCCTCATCTCCATCGCATGTCCTAAATGCAGTAAAAATTCCGACCACAGTGCTCCAAGAGTTCATAAGAACAAAAATCTTCTTTGCCCATTCTGCAGTGTTCTTTTTACCCCTTCTGAAAGTAAAATCTAATCATCTGCTTTGCTGACGCTTGATCGGATTGTTTCCGTATTCACGCCCGGTAATGCCGTAAACGCATAAAAATGTCAACCTGCGCCAGGACTCGTGATGATTCTGTTAGTATTGTGAGTGTCATCTTTCCAGCAGGTTGAACTATTGAAAATCACCCTTGAAGAGCTTCGTGCGTGGGTTGTTGTGGTCGATACCGGTTCGATCACTGCCGCCGCAGAACAGCTTAACCAGACCACGTCCGGTATCAGCCGCGCCCTCAGTCGGCTGGAAAGCAAGCTGCAAACCACGTTGCTGCACCGCACCACTCGCCGTATCGCACTGACTGAAGAAGGGCAAATCTTTCTTGAGCACGCGCGGCAGATCATTCGTTCAGTCGAAACTGCCGAAGAGCAGATCGCTCAGCGGCGTGAGATCCCGTCTGGCCGGCTGCGCGTCAATGCTGCCACGCCGTTTATGCTGCATGTGATTGTGCCGCTGATGCCGGAGTTTTCACGCCGTTATCCGCTGATCCAGCTGGAGCTGAATACTGATGAAGTGGTGATCGATCTGCTGGAACAGCAGACGGATATCGCGATCCGTATTGGCGAGCTGCGCGATTCCACGATGCATGCTCGCGCGCTGGGGTGCAGCAGGCTGCGGCTGATGGCCAGCCCGGGCTATCTGGAGGAGCATGGTGTACCGCAAAGCGTGGCCGATATGGTCGAGAACCATCGGTTACTGGGCTTCTGCAATCTTGACCAGCACAATATCTGGCCGGTATGGCGGGTGGAGGGGGAGCTTTTACAGATTAAACCAACGGTGATGGCATCAAGTGGGGAAACGCTGCGCCAGCTGGCGGTGAACGGCATGGGTATTACCCGCGTGTCGGATTTTCTCAGCCGTGAGGATCTGGCTTCCGGTCGGCTGGTGCCGGTTCTGGAGGCTGAAACGCGTGAGATGCACCACCCGATTCATGCTGTGTACTACCGTAACAGCACGCTGTCGGCGCGGATCAGCTGTTTCCTGGATTTTCTCAGTGAGCAGTTTGCCAGCAAGACGTTGTTATAAGGCAAAAAGCAGGGGCTGACCTTCTGTTCCGATCAGCCCGCGTGTCTTTACAGTGCCGGTTCCAGCACAAAGATCTTCACATCCACCACATCGTTTTTAATCGCGGTACGGTGTGCTTCCATATGGGCAGCCTGCTGATGCTGCTCAAGATGGCGCAGTGAGTCCCAGTGCTCCACCATAAAGATCGAGTCCGGTGAGTACTGCTTCCACGGTACCTGGGCTTTATGGTCAATCAGCGCCTGATAACTGCCGCAGCCTTCCTCATCCAGAACGACAGGCGTCAGCGTTTCTATCGCTTGTAAAACGGCAGTACGTCGGCCTGGCTTGATACAAATTTCAGCGATCACGGTCAGCATACTGTTTCCTTTTACTCGAGGTGTGTACCTTTAGTTAAGCAAAGATCGCGTTCAGATGAGTCCGATAGCGTGCAATATCGCCGTCAATATCCGGCTGTTTGATCACATCGTTGCAGATAAAGGTCGGTAAACCGTCCATACCCAGGAACTGGTTTGCTTTGTGGAAGTGCAGATACACGCCATCAACGCCCACGCCTTCAAAGAACTGTTCCGGATCGGTGAACGCCTGTAACGGGGCGTTCCAGGTCAGCGACAGCATATAGGTTTTACCCTGTAACAGGCCGCCAGAGCCATATTTTTTGGCTGCATCAGAGCGGGTACGGCCATCGCTGGCGTACAGTTTGCCGTGGCCTTCGGTAAATACTTCATCGATGTATTTTTTTAGCGTCCACGGCTCGCCCATCCACCAGCCTGGCATCTGGTAAATAATGGTATCGGCAGCGAGGTATTTTTCGATTTCTTCAGCGACTACGTAACCGTCGTCGAGTACGGTAACATCGACCTGATGACCCGCGTCACGCAGGAAGCTGGCGGCCACGTTAGTCAGCGTGTGGTTCAGTTCGCCTTTTGAATGAGCGAAGGCTTTCCCGGCATCAATAATCAGAATCTGGCTCATAAATTTTTCTCAGCTGTGTGCAATTTCGGAGAGTGTATCTGACGACAGGGGTGAGAAAAATGGGGTATGGATCACAATACTATTGCGTTTTAAGCAACAATACGCGGCACTGATAATAACAATGAGAGAACTATGATGATGAAAATCGGGGCTGTGGCCCTTCTGTTGGTAGCGGGAAGCGCCAGCGCGCAATCGCATCTTGACCGTGCCATGCAGAGTAAAACGCTGGTGGTGTGTACCACGGGAGACTACAAGCCTTATACCTATCTGCGTGCGGATGGCGGCTATGAAGGCATTGATATTTCGCTGGTGCAGTCGTTGGCAAAAAGCCTGGGCGCCGAGGTGAAGTGGGTCCCCACCACCTGGAAAACCCTGACACCTGACTTTATCGGCAAGCAATGTGACATCGCTCTGGGCGGTGTTTCAGTGACACTGAAGCGTCAGCAGACGGCGTGGTTTGCGGAACCGCTGGATACCGACGGGAAAATCCCGCTGGTGCGCTGCGCGGATAAGAAGAAATACCTCACCGTTGAACAGATGAATAAACCGTCGGTGCGTCTGATTGAACCGGCGGGCGGCACCAATGAAGCCTTTGTGCATGCTTATCTGCCCGAGGCCAACCTGACGTTGTTTCACGATAACGTGACGATTTTCCAGCAGCTGGTGGATAAGAAAGCGGACGTGATGATCACCGATGCGTCGGAAGCCCAGTATCAGCAGAAACGCTATCCGTCGCTGTGTGCGATTAACCCGGACAAGCCGTTACAGTACGGTGAGAAGGCGTGGATGCTGCCACGTGATGATATCAGCTGGAAGATGTACGTTGACCAGTGGCTGCACTTGAGTAAAGCCACTGGGGAATACCAGCAGGTTGTGAAGCAGTGGTTGGCGGGGAAATAACGCATCAGGGGGCGGGCATGCCCGACCCCTACACCGTCCGTAGGGGCCAGGCATGCCTGGCCCTTAAAACAGCGGCCCAGACCAAAGACCCACCCTAACGATATAAATCCGCTTTGCCCGTCGAACCAAACAGCGACATCTTATAAGCAATCACCTCTTTTGCCGCCTTGATCGGCTCAGGGTAAATCACATTCGGATCCCACCAGGTTTCGCGGCTCAGAATCTCACGGGCTTTGGCAAAGTAGGCATACTTCATATCACTGGAGATATTGATCTTACCGACACCCAGTGTCACCGACTCCGCGATCTCCGCATCCGGGTTGGCCGATCCGCCGTGCAGCACCAGTGGAATCGACACGCGCTGTGAGATCTCGCGCAGGATATGCATTTGCAGCTCCGGCTTCATATCTTTTGGATAAATACCGTGCGCGGTGCCGATGGCGACCGCCAGCGTATCCACGCCGGTGCGGGCAACAAAGTCCTCTGCCTGATCAGGATCGGTATAAATCACCTTACTGACCCCGCCCTCCACTGACGTGCCGGTATCCCCAATGGTGCCCAGCTCACCTTCCACAGAGATCCCCACCGCATGGGCCAGCTTCACCACTTCCTGCGTCAGCGCCACGTTCTCTTCATACGGCAGCAGCGATCCATCAATCATCACTGAGGTAAACCCGCACTGAATGGCGCGCTGGACGTGCTCAACCGATGCGCCGTGATCAAGGTGGATAACAAAAGGAATGCGGCTGCGCAGGGTGCGTTCACGCACATAGCCGAAGAACTCATCGGTCACGAACTCCAGTTCGCTGGGGTGGATGGAGATAATCGCCGGGCTGTTGCTGGCCTCTGCCTGCTCGACGACGGCGCGGATAAAGCAGCTGTCGGCAACGTTAAAGGCACCAATGGCGAAGCGATTTTCACGGGTTGGTTTTAACAGTTCGTGCATTGACATCAACATGGTTGTACTCCCTCAGAGTCAGATTTTAGGCAAAACTTTCCTGCATCAGTGACGGGTCACTGACGGAACGCAGGGTGAACGGAATCGGATCGGGCGTTACGCTTTACCCACGGCGCCAGACCAGTTGAGATACTCAGTAACGACTTCGCGACAGGCGGATTCCATCACCGCCATCAGATCGGGCAGCTCCGCCTTAGGGTGCTGTTTTAAGGCTTGTTGCAGTGCGCTTTTTCCGGCTTCAAACACCGCCGCACCAACGTTAATCTTTGCCACACCATGCTGGCTGACGCGGCGAATATCTTCCGCTTTGGTGCCGCTGCCGCCATGCAGGGCCAGCGGTAACGGTGAAGCGCGATGCAGCTCCTCCAGCCGGGTGAAATCAATCGCGGGCGTCACGCCTGGCGGATAGATGCCGTGTGCCGTACCGACGGATACCGCCAGCAGGTCAATATCGGTCTGTGCGATAAACGGCATCACATCGGCCACCTGGGTCATCTTCACGCTGGCATCCTGCAGGTCATAGACCGGCGCATCAGCAATATGGCCCAGCTCGCCCTCCACGCAAACCCCTGCAGTGTGGGCCATCTGTACCACCTGCTGAGTCTGGCGGATGTTCTCCTCCAGCGGAAAAGCGGAGGCGTCAATCATCAGCCCGGTAAACCCGGCGCGGAAGCACTGACCAATCAGCGTAAAGTCACGGCCGTGGTCAAGACTGAGGGCCACCGGCACGCTGGCCTGCTCTGCCAGCGCCCTGACCAGCGGCAGCGCGACTGCTGGTGGGAAGTGTTCGCAGTGCCCCTGATAGATATTCAGGATAATCGGGGCGCGCTGTGCGCTGGCGGCGCTGATGGCCGCACGGGCGCTCTCCAGATTGAAGCAGTTAATGGCTAAGACCGCGTACTGTCGCTGAAAGGCATCGGCAATCACGGCTTTCATTGAGGCGTACATAACAACTCCTTATTCCAGGGTGAATTTAATGTCTTCGTCGCGCATGCTGCCATCGTCGACATCGTTAAACTCTTCATCCGCTTCGGTCACGCGTTTCTTAATGACTGACAGCATCACGCCGCAGATCACCGTGCCGATCCCCAGGGCCAGGCAGAACATCACGGGTTTGGTAAACAGCGGCACCACAAACATCCCGCCGTGCGGCACAGGCGCCTCTACGCCCCAGACCATAATCAGCCCGCCTGCGATGGCGGAGGCCACCACACAGCTGCCAACCACACGGAACAGGTCACGGGCGGCAATGGGGATCACCCCTTCGGTGATCATGCAGATGCCCATCGGGAAGGCGGCTTTCAGGGCCTCTTTTTCTGCGCGGGTGTATTTATTGCGCGTCAGCAGGAAGGAGAGGGTGATACCAAACGGCGGGATCATTGAGCCGACAAACTTCACCGCTTCCGGGCCATAGATGCCATCAACCAGCATGCCGTCAGCAAACAGGGACATGGTTTTATTCACCGGCCCGCCGAAGTCAAAGGTGGCCATGGCACCGAGGATCGCTCCCATCAGGAACTTCGATCCGCCCTGCATCGACTCCAGCAGATGGATCAGCGCTTTCTGCAACCAGATGATCGGCTGGCCGATGAACGTCATCATCAGCAACCCGGCGATCACGGTACTGAGCACCGGCAGGATCATCACCGGCATCAGCCCCTGCATAGACGTGGGCAGCCTGATGCTGCGTTTCAGCAGCAGCACGGTGTAGCCCACCAGGAAGCCGCCGAGAATGCCGCCGATAAACCCGGTGCCGATCTGGCCGCAGATAAAACCCACGATCAGACCGGGTGCAAAGCCGGGGCGATCGGCAATTGACCAGGCGATCGCCGCAGAAATCAGCGGCACGATCAGCCCCATTCCCCAGCCGCCGATCTGATTCAGCATCCAGGCCACGCTGCCGGTCTGTTTACCGACGTCCGGGCCGCCGATCACCTGACCTAGCGCAATGCAGATCCCGGCGGCGACGATCAACGGGATCATCCATGAGATACCGGTCAGCAGATGCCCCTTAATCTCTTGCCCCAGTTTGTTTGATTGAGTGTTCATCGTGATTTCCCCGTGAGAGTGCTCAGGCACGTGCTAACGAATCGGCCACTTTTTCCAGGAACTTCACCGGGGATTTGATCACGACATCGGTTTTCACCCGCACCACCGGTTTACCTTTAAAACGCTCCTCGCCGTTGATTTTGATATCGACGGCCAGGATCACTACGTCAGCCGCGGCAATGTCTGCCGCATTCAGGGCATTCTCGGTGCCGATGGTGCCCTGGGTTTCCACCAGGATGTCGAAGTTGAGCGCTTTCGCGCCCTTAATCAGTTTTTCGCGCGCGATGTAGGTATGCGCGATGCCTGCCGTGCAGGCGGCCACACAAACAATTTTCATGGTAAGCCTCGTCTTCAGTGTTAACAGAGGTCTGTTTCCGCGTACTGGCTGAACAGTTGGATAATGCTGTCTGCATCCTGCTCTTGTAACAGTTGGGCAATCACATCATCATCCGCCAGGGCACAGGCCACCTGAGACAACAGACGAATATGTGTGGTGTTTTGATCTTCCATACGGACCGCAAATAAAATAATGCAGCGCACTTCACTGCCATCGAGCGTTTCCCACGGAATATCGGCGCGGGTCCGGCCAATCGCCAGCGTGGTCTGTTTTACTGCCAGCGACTTGCCGTGTGGAATAGCAATATGATTCTCGAATCCGGTCGAGCCTTCGGCTTCACGTAACCAGACGTCGTGAATAAAGTCCTCTTTCGAGGTCAGGGCACCGTCCTCATACAGCAAATCGGTCAGTTCGCGTATCGCTTCATCTTTCGTGCTGGCGTTCATGTTTAATTTGACGCGCCGGGCGCTGAGAATTTTATTGATATCCATTTGCAGACCTCTTAAGAGCAAGTTGAAAAGGCGTGTTCGGGTGCCTTGATACGATCGGATGCCTGCATCAATTTGCTGGCGATGACCTTCTCGGTGACGCGTTTAATATCGTCGTCGTTAAAAAAGGCCGACACGTAGACCACCGGAAGCGGCTGGTCGGCCAGATGAATCGTGGAGATCACCAGTTCAATATCCTGCTGCTGGCAGCACTGGTTCATGGTGCTGGCCGAGACGACGCCAGCGATGACCCAGTCAGGGAAGGCGCGCAGAATGCGGCTCTTCAGCAGGTGCGACGTGCCCACACCGCTTGAACAGACAATCAGGATGCGTTTGTGAGCAATCTGGCGCTCCAGTGCCGCCTGAAAATGCACGGTCAGATAACCCACTTCATCATCGGCAATCTCCGGTAATTTAAAGCGCTGGCACAGTTGCGACACTGCATGTCCGGTCAACTGATAAATATCGGCCAGCTCTTTTTTTATATCTTCCAGTAACGGATTGCGGATGCGTATTTGATATTTAAGTCGGTTAAGTAACGGCTTAATATGCACCAGCAACCCTTCATGCAGCAGACGGTCGCTGCTCAGGTCAATGTTAATCACGGCAGAAAAGGTGGCGATTAAATCCAGCGTTAAATGGCGCGACTCACTATTGGATAACTGACAATACAACGGAGGGTTATCCTCATTTTCCTCGACCACAATGCCAGAGGAAATGATATATTGATAAACAAACCAAACTTCATCACAAGGTAGTTGATTATTAATTCTTATTTCAACCTGATTAATCATTTCCTGTGCGATAGCGAAAATAATTTCGTCCGGTTTTTGGCTGATGTTTTCTTCGCTCAGAATAAGCGGGTTACCCAGCGCCATGCGGTGCATCATAATTAAAATATGGGTGAAAAGATTAATATAATAAGGTTCACCCAGGGGATAGGTTAACTGGCGTTCCATCTGCTCCAGGATTTGCTGAACAAACAGCACATCCTCTTCACCAAAATAGTGCGTCAGGGCTTTATAACTGCCGGGGTCCAGACGTGAATGATTGACGGTCCCCGGGTCCTGGAAATTCATCACATCATTAATCAGTGAGGCCATCGCCTGGCGAATATGATTTTCGCTGCCTTCAATATGCGTACCGCTCTGACTGCGGACCAGTGCCAGGCCGAGTGGGGCAATCCAGCTTTCAATGATCTTCAGGTCATTGACGATAGAGGCGCTACTGATGAAGTAGCGTTCAGACAGCTTGCTGATGGAGGTTTCCCGCGGGGTATCGCTCAGAAGTTGAGACGCAATTTTTACCCGGCGTGAATTATTGGCCAGCGCCTCAGCGCCGCCTTCTTCTGGTGTTATCAGTTGCTCCAGCAGCATTAAACGCTGGCTGTCATCGGCAATCAGCATAATACCAATGCCAACCTTTTTATCTGTAGTGATATTCCACTCGGTTAACAGTGTTTCGATAAACTGGATATCGCGATGTACCGTTTTTTCTGACACGGCCAGCAGGCTGGCCATATTTTTAACCGGAACATACTCCTGATGTTGCAGAAGATACTTCAGCAATTTGTGTTGTCTAGAGGTTAGTAGTTGCATCAGATCACCCTTGAATACCCTTGATATTTGACATGCCAGCGGTGTTTGCTGTCGTGCTGTTACGTCAATGACTTTGGGTATTATGTTTTAATTATTCACCCTTTCGGGTCGGATTTATCTTGTGCTGACTGAGTGAGATTAAATCTAGTTGCTGTCGGGGATGTGGGCAATACTAAAGCGTGTCCCTGTGCGGGACAAAATTAAAACAGCAGAATGCGGGATTATTATTTGGGAGAGGGATCACATTAATGAATGGGTGAATAATTGTGATCTTGTTCTCATATTATTAGTTTTATTCCTCCGGGCTGGGGAATATTCATTTCTCCCTTAGTGCAGGACAATTTGTTGCTGTCACTCGTGCTGAACCATTGATCCCTGTGACAGACCCTTATCAGATAAGGTACTATCCTCGCCAAACTTACCGCTGTGTGGTGCGGAGTTGGCAGGCCCTTAACGCGCCGCGATGTGAGGAAAAGAGAATAATGACTGATCTGACGCAGGATGGTGCAGAGCGCCTTGCCCTGCATACCTTTACTGAGAATGCGTACCTTAACTACTCCATGTACGTCATCATGGATCGTGCGCTTCCTTATATTGGCGATGGCCTCAAGCCCGTTCAGCGCCGCATTGTGTATGCGATGTCAGAACTGGGATTGAGCAACAACGCTAAGTTCAAAAAATCTGCTCGTACCGTCGGTGATGTGCTTGGTAAATACCATCCGCACGGTGACAGCGCCTGCTATGAAGCGATGGTGTTGATGGCGCAGCCGTTCTCCTACCGTTACCCGCTGGTTGATGGTCAGGGGAATTGGGGGGCACCGGACGATCCCAAATCTTTCGCCGCGATGCGTTACACCGAGTCACGTTTGTCAAAGTATGCCGAAGTGCTGCTGGGCGAGCTCGGGCAGGGCACCGTTGACTACGTACCCAACTTTGACGGCACCATGCAGGAACCGTCGATGCTGCCGGCGCGCCTGCCGAACATTTTGCTCAATGGCACCACCGGGATTGCCGTGGGCATGGCAACCGACATTCCACCGCATAACCTGCGTGAAGTCGCCAAAGCTGCCATTACACTGATCGACAGCCCGAAAACCACGCTGGATGACCTGCTCGATATCGTTCAGGGGCCGGATTATCCGACGGAAGCGGAGATCATTACCCCGCGCAACGAAATACGTAAAATCTACCAGAGCGGTCGTGGCTCGGTGCGTATGCGTGCGGTATGGAAGAAAGAAGACGGTGACGTGGTGATTACGGCGCTGCCGCATCAGGTATCCGGCGCGCGCGTACTGGAGCAGATTGCTGCGCAGATGCGTAACAAAAAGCTGCCGATGGTCGAAGATCTGCGCGATGAATCGAACCACGAAAACCCGACGCGTCTGGTGATTGTGCCGCGTTCCAACCGTGTGGATATGGAACAGGTGATGAACCACCTGTTTGCGACCACCGATCTTGAACGCAGCTACCGCATTAACCTGAACATGATCGGCCTGGATAACCGTCCGGCGGTGAAAAACCTGCTGGAAATTCTCAATGAATGGCTGATGTTCCGTCGTGATACGGTGCGCCGCCGTCTGAACTTCCGTCTGGAAAAAGTGCAGAAACGTCTGCATATCCTTGCTGGTTTGCTGGTGGCGTTCCTCAATATCGACGACGTCATCCATATCATTCGTACGGAAGATGAACCGAAGCCGGTATTAATGTCGCGTTTCGACATCACTGAAATCCAGGCTGAATCCATCCTCGAGCTGAAACTCCGCCATCTCGCCAAACTGGAAGAGATGAAAATTCGCGGGGAGCAGGATGAGCTGGAAAAAGAGCAGGCCTATCTGCAAGGGCTTCTGGCCTCTGAACGCAAAATGAATACCCTGCTGAAGAAAGAGTTGCAGGCAGACAGCGATGCGTATGGCGATGATCGTCGTTCACCGCTGCGTGAGCGCGAAGAAGCAAAAGCCATCAGCGAAAGTGAGCTGGTGCCGTCCGAACCCGTGACGATCGTCCTGTCACAAAGCGGCTGGGTGCGCAGCGCCAAAGGCCATGATATTGACCCAACGGGCCTCAGCTACAAAGCGGGTGACAGCTTCCGTGCTGCCGCTCGTGGCAAGAGTAACCAGCCGGTGGCCTTTATCGACTCCACCGGGCGCAGCTATGCGCTCGATCCGATCACACTGCCATCGGCGCGTGGTCAGGGTGAGCCGCTGACGGGTAAACTGACACCGCCACCGGGCGCCGTTATTGAACAGGTGCTGATGGAGGAGGACGATCAGAAACTGCTGATGGCGTCCGATGCGGGCTATGGTTTCGTCTGTACCTTTAGCGACCTGGTGTCACGTAACCGTGCCGGTAAAGCGCTGCTGACCCTGCCGTCAAATGCCAAAGTGATGACGCCAATGGCGATCCACAGCAATGACGATCTGCTGCTGGCCATTACTGCTGCCGGACGTATGTTGATGTTCCCGGTGGGTGACCTGCCGCAGCTGTCGAAAGGGAAGGGGAATAAAATTGTCTCCATCCCGTCGGCTCAGGCAGCCTCCGGTGAGGATAAACTGGCCTGGTTGCTGTTGCTGACACCACAAAGTGATATTACGCTGCATGTGGGTAAACGTAAGCTGACGCTGAAAGCGGCCGATCTGCAAAAGTTCCGTGCCGAGCGTGGCCGTCGTGGCACGCTGTTGCCGCGTGGCTTGCAGCGCATTGATCGGGTCGACGTTGACGGCCCGGTGCGTGCAGCCCCAACGGATGACAGCGAGGAGTAATTCGCTCGTCTGGCCCGATCGTCATTGACGGGCCAGCTCGGCGATTATTTCCCAAAAAATATAATAAGCATGAGTGCGCATGGACCTGTCCGGTGTGTGACCTGTAAGTAAAAACGAGGTAGTGATGCTTTCTCTTCTACGTATCATCATCGTGGTGATGTATTCGATCCTGTTGTGTGTGTTTGGCTGTATCTACTGTTGTCTGTTCAGGCCGCGCGATCCGCGCCATGTTGCTACCTTTGGTCATCTGTTTGGTCGTCTGGCACCGATATTCGGTCTGAAGGTGGAGCTGCGCAAGCCAGAGGGCGCTGAAAACTACCCGAACGCGATTTATATCTGTAACCATCAGAACAATTACGACATGATCACGGCGGCCAGCATGGTGCAGCCAACAACGGTCACTGTCGGTAAGCGCAGCCTGCTGTGGGTGCCTTTCTTTGGTCTGCTCTACTGGCTGACAGGTAACCTGCTGATTGACCGTGATAACCGCGCCAAAGCACACGGTACTATTGGTGAACTGGTGGATCAGTTTAAACGTAAAAGGATCTCCTTCCTGATGTTCCCGGAAGGGACACGCAGCCGCGGTCGTGGCCTGCTGCCATTCAAGACGGGTGCCTTCCATGCGGCGGTTGCGGCTGGTGTGCCCATTATTCCGATCGTGGTGTCGAATATTCACGGCAAAATCGAACTGAACCGGTTGAAGAACGGGCTGGCGATTGTTGAAATGCTGCCGCCGGTTGATACCCAGGCCTTTGCCGAGCAGTCCGTGCGCAAGCTGGCGACACACTGTCGTGAACTGATGTCGGCGAAGCTGGATGAGTTAAATGCCGAAGTCGCTGCACGCGAAGCGTCAGGTAAGCTATAAATTAACGGAGTGGCCGGTGATCCGGCCACGCTGTCCTCTCTTTACGACAGCACATCACGCGGAAACACAGCCCGCGCATAATGATAAAAAATGGAATAGCGTCGCTGCGGCGGCCGTTTTGACTTACGGAGTGGGTATGTCCTTCAGTCGTCGTCAGTTTATTCAAGCCTCAGGCATTGCCCTCTGTGCTTCTACTCTTCCCTTACGTGCCCGTGCTGCGGGTGCCGGGCAGGGCAATCCGTTACCGGTCCCGCCACTGATCGAGTCACGTCGTGGGCAGCCGCTGTTCCTGACGTTGCAACGCAGCCATTGGGCCTTTAACGGCAGCAATAAAGTGCCGGTATGGGGAATGAATGGTCTCTATCTTGGCCCAACGGTACGCGTCTGGAACGGGGATGACGTCAAGCTGATCTACAGCAACCGTCTGAATGAACCGGTGTCGATGACGGTGAGCGGCCTGCAGGTGCCGGGTGTGCTGATGGGCGGCGCGGCGCGTATGATGTCGCCGGGTGTTGACTGGGCGCCGGTGGTGCCGATCCGCCAGGCGGCCTCCACCTGCTGGTATCATGCCAACACGCCTAATCGCATGGCTCCGCACGTCTACAACGGCCTGGCCGGGATGTGGCTGGTCGAGGATGAAGTGAGTAAGTCCTTACCTATCCCCAATCACTACGGCGTGGACGATTTTCCACTGATTATTCAGGACAAGCGGCTGGATAATTTTGGTGCACCGGAGTATGACCCACCGGGTAATGGCGGGTTTATTGGCGATACGCTGTTGGTGAATGGCGTACAGAATCCGTTTCTCGAAGTCTCCCGAGGCTGGGTGCGTTTGCGTCTGCTGAATGCTTCTAACGCTCGCCGCTATCAGCTGCGCATGAGTGACAGCCGCCCGTTTAATGTGATTGCCAGCGATCAGGGCTTCCTGCCCGCACCCGTAGCGGTTGAACAGCTGTCGCTGGCGCCTGGCGAACGACGTGAAATCCTTGTTGATATGTCCCAGGGCGATGAAGTCTCGATTACCGCCGGGGAAGCCGCCGGGATTGTCGACCGTCTGCGCGGTTTCTTTGAACCCTCTTCGATTCTGACCTCAACGCTGATCCTGACCCTGCGCCCGACCGGGCTGCTGCCGTTAGTGACGGATAACTTACCGATGCGTCTGCTGGCCGATCAGATGATCGAGGGTGCTGTCAGCCGCACGCGCGAGTTCCGTTTGGGGGATTCAATGCCCGGCATTAACGGCGCGCTGTGGGATATGACGCGCATTGACGTGCAGGCACAGCAGGGCAGTTTTGAGCGCTGGGTTATTCATGCTGATATGCCGCAGTCGTTCCATATTCAGGGCGTGATGTTCCTGATCAAGAGCGTGAATGGCGCACAGCCGATGGCAGAAGATCGCGGCTGGAAAGATACACTGTGGGTGGATGGCGACGTCGAGCTGTTTGTCTCCTTTACTCAGGCATCATCAGAGCATTTCCCGTTTACCTATTACAGCCAGACGCTGGAGATGGCGGATCGTGGCACGGCGGGGCAGCTGGCGGTGAATTCCGCCGTTCAGGTCGGGCAAGGTAGTTTTTAACGTTTCGCGCTTTTGTAGGGGCGAGGCATGCCTCGCCCGTGACAGATAATACGAAATGACGGAATACTAATTCAATTCATCCGGGTCCGGCCCCAGTCGATTACCCTGATCCAGCGCGGCAATCTCACTGATCTCCGTTTTTTGCAGGCGGAAATCGAACACCTTGAAATTCTCCTCAATACGCGACGGCGTGACCGATTTCGGGATCACCACCAGCCCACTGTCCAGATGCCAGCGGATGACAATCTGCGCCGGGGTTTTGTCGTACTTTTTCGCCAGCTGTTTAATCACATCCTGATCGAATACGCCTTTACCGCCCTGTGCCAGCGGGCTCCAGGATTCGGTCTGAATCTGATGCAGCGCATTCCACGCATGCAGGGTGCGCTGTTGCAGCATCGGGTGCAGTTCAACCTGGTTAATCACCGGGCTGACCCCTGTCTCATCCAGCAGGCGCTTCAGGTGTGGCTCGTTGAAATTACACACGCCAATACTTTTGGTCAGCCCCTGCTTTTGCAGCTCAATCATCGCCTGCCAGGCCGCAACAAAGTTGTTCTTCCCCGGGCAAGGCCAGTGCATCAGATAGAGATCGACGCTCTCCAGCTGCAATTTTTTCAGGCTGGTTTCCAGCGCCTGTGGGGTGTTGAGCTGATCGTCATTCCACAGTTTGGTGGTCACGAAGATATCATCGCGGGCGACATCGGTTTCCTGCAATGCCTGGCCAATGCCTTCCTCATTTTTATAAATTGCAGCGGTATCAATGGAACGATAACCCACGGATAACGCCTTAACGGCGGCGGCCCGAGCCTCATCAATGCTGGCCTGCCAGACACCCAGTCCGAGCTGCGGCATCATATTGCCATCGTGCAGTTTAATGATTGGTTGATCTGCCATGTTATCTCCTTATCAGCGAGTGAACCGGTGCGCGGGCACCGGTTGATGGCTCTAAGTCTAGTTGATACACAGACAACGGGAGGGGATTAACGGGCATCCAGATAAATCTGACGGCTGACGTCCAGCGTGATGTCCTGGTGTTCACCCAGCGCGGTCAGGCCTTTTTCTTCCAGTTTCTTGAGCAGTTGCGGAATGGAAGAACCGTCGAGCTGGTAGTCGCTAAAGCGCGTCGGTACACCCATCTGCTCGAAGAAGCTGCGGGTGGCGGCAATCGCGCCATCGATACGTTGATCATCACTGCCATCGTGCAGGCCCCAGATGCGGGCGGCGAACTGCAACAGTTTCTCACGCTTGGTATCACGCTTAATGTTCATCAACGAAGGCAGCACAATTGCCAGTGTCTGTGCATGATCCAGTCCGTGCAGCGCGGTCAGTTCGTGGCCGAGCATATGGGTCGCCCAGTCCTGCGGCACCCCGGCACCAATCAGGCCATTCAGGGCCATGGTGGCGCTCCACATCACATTGGCGCGCACCGCGTAATTTTCCGGCTCGGCCAGGGCTTTCGGGCCTTCTTCCACCAGCGTCAGCAGCAGGCCTTCGGCAAAACGATCCTGCACCCGGGCATCGACCGGATAAGTCAGGTACTGCTCGATGGTATGCACAAAGGCATCGACCACGCCGTTGGCAATCTGGCGCGGTGGCAGGCTGTAGGTATACACCGGGTCGAGTACGGCGAAGCGCGGGAACACATGATTATTGCGAAATGCCTGTTTGTCGTGGGTGGAACGGCGGGTGATCACTGCGCTGCGGTTCGATTCCGATCCGGTTGCAGGCAGTGTGAGCACCGAACCAATCGGCAGCGCTTTATGGATCTCCGCGCCGCCGGTTTGCAGGATGTGCCACGGATCTTGCGGGTAGAAAGCAGCAGCGGCGATAAATTTAGTGCCGTCCAGCACCGAACCGCCGCCCACCGCCAGCAGGAAGGTGATGTTTTCACGTTTAACCACGTCAACGGCCTGCATCAGTGTTTCGAAGCTGGGGTTAGGTTCAATACCGCCAAATTCCCGTACGTCAAAGCCTTCAAGCGCACTGTACACCTGATCCATCACGCCATTTTTCTTCACGCTGCCGCCGCCGAAGGTGATCAGCACTTTGCTGTCAGCAGGAATTTCAGCGGCTAAATGGGCGATCTGCCCCTGACCAAACAGAATACGGGTGGGAGTATGCAGTAAAAAATTATTCATCGGTGACAGTCCTGGTGAGTGGGGCATTGTCTGAAGAGTCGCTTCAATTGTCACCACAAGGTGCTGTTGGCTCAATGCACATTCCTGCCTGTTTCTTGCCTGATTCTCCAAAAGGCTGGAGAAATGGCAATGTGCGGGCGATGATAGCGCCGGGTTTCTTTCGGTAAATGGGGAGCAATAATGGATCGACAGGCAATCTGCGCCCGACTGGCGCAACAGGTCATCGGCCTGGTGACGGGCGATAAAGAACGACTGGCTGCGGTGCCGGGCATCACGTTAATCTACGCCGATCGCTACTGGGCACGTCAGCCGGTGATGTACCAGCCCGCCATTGTGATCCTGTTCCAGGGGCAGAAAACGGGCTACCTCGGTAACAGCGAGTTCCAGTATGACGCTACCAAGTATCTGATGCTGACCGTCCCGCTGCCGTTTGAATGCGAAACCTTTGCCACACCGGAACTGCCGCTGGCGGGGTTGTCGCTGCGCGTGGATGCGCTGAAGCTACAGGATCTGCTGATTGATATCGGTGAAGACGATGGCTTCCATCCCGAACCGCAAACGCGCGGCATCCACTCCGCGCTGCTGACGGAAGAGATGCTGTGTGCCACGGAGCGCCTGCTGGATGTGATGAGCCACCCGCGCGATGCACGCGTGCTGGGGCCACAGATTGTGCGTGAAATTCTCTATCACGTCCTGCAAGGGCCGTGCGGCGGCGCGCTGCTGGCGCTGGTCAGTCGGCAGACGCAGTTCAGCCAGATTGCCCGTGCCTTACGGCGTATTGAGCACCATTTTACCGACAGCCTGAGCGTGGACCTGCTGGCCGCCGAAGCCAATATGAGTGTGTCTGCGTTTCATCATAACTTCAAAGCGGTCACCAGCACCTCGCCGTTGCAGTATCTGAAAAGCTATCGCCTGCACCAGGCGCGCATGATGATGTTGCAGGAAGGCATGAAGGCCAGCGTGGCCGCCATTAAGGTGGGGTATGAGAGTCCGTCGCAGTTTTCACGCGAATTTAAGCGCTATTTTGGCGTCACGCCAGGGGAAGAGATGATGCGGATGCGCCAGGCGGGATAGCCGTCAGATCCGGCAGGGGGCATTATATCAAAGGTTTACGGGCCAAAAAACAACAACATATTGATAAATAGTAAGAAAATCTAAATAAAATAAATTATTGAGAAGATGGTTAAAAAGCCATATATTGGCCGCGTTTTATGCAGGGTACCCATTTACTTTAATTCAATTAATTCAACTGCGGTGTAACTGACACCCCGGTTGTAGGAGAGATATGATGACGGATAAAGTCCGTATTGATGCTTTAGATGCCAAATCTTTTGATGGAAACAATGAGACCTATTTGGCCAGACAGGCCGAGTTTGAATCTAATGTAAGGAGCTATCCGCGCAAATTGCCGTTTGCAATTGCGAAAGCTCAGGGTATTTGGATTACAGATGTTGAGAATAATCAATATCTTGACTGCCTTGCCGGCGCGGGAACGCTGGCCCTTGGACACAACCATCCGGACGTTTTACAGAGCATCCAGAATGTCATTACCAGCGGCTTGCCGTTACATACTCTAGACCTGACCACGCCGTTGAAAGATCAGTTCTCAGAATACCTGCTGTCATTACTGCCAGACCAGGGTAAAGAGTACTGCCTGCAGTTCACCGGTCCTTCCGGTGCAGATGCGGTAGAAGCTGCGCTGAAGCTGGCGAAAAAAGTCACCGGTCGTGCCGGGGTGATCAGCTTCTCCGGTGGCTATCACGGTATGACCCACGGCGCACTGTCTGTGACGGGTAACCTGTCACCGAAAGAAGCCGTAGATGGCATGATGCCAGAAGTGCAGTTTATGCCTTACCCACATCTGTACCGCTGCCCGCTGGGCATTGGCGGTGATGCTGGCGTAAAAGCATTAACTTATTACTTCGAAAACCTGATCAACGATGTTGAGAGCGGCGTGCGTAAACCTGCTGCCGTGATCCTGGAAGCGGTGCAGGGCGAAGGCGGGGTGAACCCGGCGCCGGTTGAGTGGCTGCAACGCATCCGTAAAGTGACCGAAGAGCACGGCATTCTGCTGATCATCGATGAAGTTCAGGCGGGCTTTGCCCGTACCGGTAAATTCTTCGCCTTCGAGCACGCGGGCATTCAGCCGGACATCATCGTGATGTCTAAAGCGGTGGGTGGCGGTTTGCCACTGGCAGTGTTGGGCATTAAGAAGAAATTCGATGCCTGGTCTCCTGGCCACCACACCGGCACCTTCCGTGGCAACCAGCTGGCGATGGCAACCGGCCTGACCACGCTGAAGATCCTGAAGAACAACAACGTTGCCGATAAAGTGGCAGAGCAGGGCGAGTGGCTGAAAGGCAAACTGGCCGAGCTGCAAACGCGCTATCCGGCCATCGGCCATATTCGTGGCCTGGGCCTGATGATCGGTATCGAATTCGTGAAGCCGCAGGAAGCGCCAGATCATATGGGTTGCTACCCGGCTGATGGCGATCTGTCTGCGCTGATCCAGAAAAAATGCTTCGAAAACGGTCTGATCCTGGAGCGTGGTGGGCGTAACGGTTGTGTGCTGCGTCTGTTGCCATCTCTGTTGATCACCCAGGAAGAACTGGGTATTTTCCTGGATAAATTTGAACACGCCCTGCTGTCTGCTGGCGTTAAACAGTCTTAACTGGAGTAAGTTGATGTCCCGGTTAAACCCGATTCTGGCCGCCTCGGTGCAAAGCACCGATGCGTACCAGCAAGCGATCAAACAGACCAGTGAAGCCGTCGTGCAGTGGCTGCAACAGCCTGAGATGTATCAGGGCAAAAGTGTTGCTGAACTGCGTGAACGTATCCAGCTGGACTTTACTTCTCAGGGCCTGGGCAACCAGGCCGCCATTGAGCGTGCGGTTGAGTTCTTCTTAAAAGACAGCCTGTCGGTGCATCACCCACAGTGCGTCGCTCACCTTCATTGCCCAAGCCTGGTGGTGAGCCAGGCGGCTGAA
Organism: Erwinia rhapontici; assembly: GCF_020683125.1. Taxonomy (NCBI): domain Bacteria; kingdom Pseudomonadati; phylum Pseudomonadota; class Gammaproteobacteria; order Enterobacterales; family Erwiniaceae; genus Erwinia; species Erwinia rhapontici. Next base: position 731,840 of record NZ_CP085627.1, read on the forward strand.
GTCCTGATCAACGCCACCAACCAGAGCATGGACTCCTGGGATCAAAGCCCGTCAGCCACCATCATTGAGATGAAGCTGATTGAATGGCTGCGTACTCAGGTAGGCTATCAGGCGGGTGATGCGGGCGTCTTCACCAGTGGCGGCACCCAGAGCAATCTGATGGGCCTGATGCTGGCACGTGATGCTTTCTTTGCCGCCAGGGGCCACTCTGTTCAGCAGGATGGCCTGCCAGGCGACCTGAGCAAGATCAAAGTGCTGTGTTCTGAGAACGCCCACTTCTCCGTGCAGAAAAATATGGCGCTGATGGGGCTGGGTTACCGCTCCGTGACGCTGGTGAAAACCGACCGCTTTGCGCGGATGGACATCAACGACTTAGCTGAGAAAGTCGCGCAGGCGCAGGCTAATGGCGAACAGATTCTGGCGATTGTGGCGACAGCAGGCACCACCGATGCGGGCGCTATCGACCCGCTGCGGGCGATTGCTGAACTGGCGGCACAGCATAAAATCTGGGTGCACGTGGATGCGGCATGGGGCGGCGCGCTGTTGCTGTCTGAGAAATACCGCGACTACCTGGACGGCATTGAGCTGGTGGACTCCATTACCCTGGACTTCCACAAGCAGTTCTTCCAGACCATCAGCTGCGGGGCGTTCCTGTTAAAAGAAGCCCGTCACTATGAGCTGATGCGCTATCAGGCGGCTTACCTGAACTCTGAGTTCGACGAAGCGCAGGGCGTGCCGAATCTGGTGTCCAAATCCTTGCAGACCACGCGTCGTTTTGATGCGTTAAAACTGTGGATGGGGCTGGAAGCATTAGGTCAGCAGCAGTACGCTGAAATCATCGATCACGGTGTGACGCTGGCACAAGACGTGGCGCAGTATGTCACTGAGCAGCCATCACTGGAGCTGGTGATGCAGCCACAGCTGGCGAGCGTATTGTTCCGCTATCGTCCGGCGTCGCTGGCGACTGCCGATGACGCGGCGATTGCACTGATCAACCAGAAAATTGGTGATGCCTTGCTGGATTCGGGCCGTGCCAACGTGGGTGTGACGGAATCGGACGGGGTAACCTGCCTGAAGATGACGTTACTGAACCCAACGGTCACCTTGCAGGATATTAAAACCCTGCTGGCGCTGGTTGAAAAGACGGCAGAACAGCTTTAAAACGCACTATGACGGGGAAGAGCAACCGCTGTTGCCCCGTGGATCAAAAAGCCCGGTCTTACCGGGCTTTTTTGCCTTTCACGACCAGCGCAATACTGCCGACTAAACCAATCGAGAGCATCACCAGCGGCAGAACCATCAGGCAGGCCATCACCTGATCTTCATGGCGTTTAATAAACGGCACCTGACTGATACTGTAGCCAAAGCCCACCAAAATCGTGACCCATAGCAGGCCACTCAGCCAGTTGAATAGCTGAAAACGGCCGTTTTTCAGGCCCGAAATCCCCGCCAGCGTTGGCAGAATTGTGCGCACGAAGGCCAGAAAACGCCCTACCAGTAACGCCATCAGACCGTGACGATTAAACAGATGCCATGCGCGTTGATGATACTGTGCGGGCAGATGCAGTAACCAGCCTTTGACCAGCCGGGTATTCCCCAGCCAGCGTCCCTGAATATAGCCCAGCCAGCAGCCCAGACTGGCGGCCGTGGTCAGAATCAGCAGCGTCGGAATAAATGTCATCACGCCTTTGGCGATCATGGCACCTGCCAGCAGCAGCAGGCTGTCACCCGGCAAAAATGCGGCGGGCAACAGGCCATTTTCTAAGAACAACGTCAGGAACATAATCCCATAAACGATCCAAATTACATCCGGATTGGCCAGCGCGGCAAAATCCTGATGCCAGAGCGCCTGAACAATCTCGTGTAGTACACTCATTCTTTATCCCGTGACCGCTTCGCCTTCATACCTGGCGCCTTGCTGTAGCGCCAGCTCGTTGGCTATAGAAAACACCCATTATTCTGGCTATCGAAACTTCGTTGCTTAGTGTAACTGTAAATGAGTGCCAACACCTTGATCAAAGGCGCGAACCCGAGACGCCATTGATCAATTGTTGAGGTTTCGGGGATTCAGCGGCTCAGGCGGGCAAAACCGGCGGCCAGGTCATCAATCAAATCGTCCACGTTTTCCAGTCCTATATGCAGGCGTACCAGCGTACCGGTGAAATCCACACCGCCCGCCGGACGGATCGCCGCGAGTTCTTCCGGCTGGTTAGCCAGAATCAATGATTCATAGCCGCCCCAGGAGTACGCCATACTGAAGTGAGTGAAGTGGTCGAGGTAATGTGCCAGCTGCGTATGACTCAGTTTTTCCTTCAGCACAAAGGAGAACAGGCCGCTGCTGCCAGTGAAATCTCGCTTCCAGAATGCATGGCCTTTGCACTGCGGCAGTGCCGGATGGTTGACCACCGCCACTTCAGGACGCTCTGCCAGCCAGTGCGCCACGCGCAGGCTGCTCTCTTCATGCTGGCGCAGGCGCACCGCCAGAGTACGCAGGCCACGGCTGGCCATATAAGCCGTATCGGCATCCACCATTTGTCCCATCAGGTAGGAGTTTTCCCGCAGCTGTTCCCAGCAGCGTGCATTCGCGACGGCGGTGCCAATCATCGCATCGGAATGACCAATCAGATATTTGGTGCCCGCCTGAATGGAGATATCCACGCCAAAATCCAGTGCGCGGAACAAAATGCCTGCGCCCCAGGTATTGTCGATCATAATGATTGCGTCGGGGGCTTTGCTGCGGATTGCCGCAACGATCGCCGGAACATCCTGTACTTCCATGGTGATCGACGCCGGAGACTCCAGAAACACCACGCGCGTATTGGGCTGCACCTTTTCGGCGATCTCGCTGCCGATGGTGTGATCAAACCAGGTGGTGCTCACATTCATTTTACTGAGAATTTTAGTGCAGAAATCCTGCGTTGGCTCATAGACGCTGCCGCTCATAAGCACATTATCCCCGGCGGAAACAAAGGCGAGAATGGCATTGGCTACCGCTGCTGCGCCGCAAGGGTAGAGTGCACAACCGGCACCGCCTTCCAGTTCGGTCATCGCTTCCTGCAATGAAAAGTGGGTCAGGGTGCCACGGCGCCCGTAAAAAAGCTCGCCGTCTGCCCGCCCGGCAGTGGCCCGTTTTTTGTCGGCGACCGTATCGAATACCAGCGAAGAAGCCCGCTGAATCACCGTGTTGACGGATCCCTGGGTATAACGTTTGCTACGTCCTGCACGAATCAGTGCCGTTTCAATTTTGTCGCTGCTCATAAAAACCCTGTGTCATTTTTACCCTTTTTTTAACGTTAACACGGTAGCCGTTCAGGGGGTATTCGACAGGCGCATAAGTGATGAAAATTCACTATCAGTGCGAAAGCGGATTCCGGTAATCAACAAAATGAGCATAAAACGTCCAGAAAGTTGTAAATAGTAATGAGAACTACTATCAATTCACTCCTGTTTTGGTATGATCCGCGATAGAATTTTTCGCTATCAGCAATTGACGTTGGAGACACAGCGTGACAAATGATTTGATGCAGATGGACCTGTCCGTCTGGGGCATGTATCAGCATGCAGACATCGTGGTTAAAGCGGTGATGATTGGCCTTCTGTTGGCGTCCGTTGTCACCTGGGCTATTTTCTTCAGCAAAAGCATTGAGCTGAGCGCTGCGCGTAAGCGTCTGAAACGTGAGCAGCAGTTGCTGGCTAGCGTACGTTCGCTGGAAGAAGCCTCTCAGGTGTGTGAGAGCTTTAAAGGCCACAGTCTCAGCACGCTGTTGGTGAAAGAAGCGGAAAACGAGCTGGAACTGTCAGCCGGTTCTGACGACAACACCGGCATCAAAGAGCGTACCGGTTTCCGCCTTGAGCGTCGCGTTGCGGCTTTCAGCCGTCATGCCGGTCGTGGTAACGGCTTCCTCGCAACCATTGGTGCGATTGCACCGTTTGTCGGTCTGTTCGGTACGGTCTGGGGCATTATGAACAGCTTCATCGGCATTGCAAAAACGCAGACCACTAACCTGGCCGTTGTTGCTCCCGGTATTGCTGAAGCACTGCTGGCAACCGCTATCGGTCTGGTTGCGGCGATCCCTGCGGTAGTGATCTATAACGTCTTTGCCCGTACGATCGGCAGCTACAAAGCCTCACTTGGCGATGTGGCGGCACAGGTTCTGCTGTTACAGAGCCGCGACCTTGACCTCGCTGCCAGCGAAGGTGCCCATCGCGTTCAGTCTGCGCAGAAACTGCGGGTAGGTTAAGCATTATGGCAATGCGATTAAACGAAGATCTCGATAGCAACGGTGAAATGCACGAAATTAACGTGACGCCGTTTATCGACGTCATGCTGGTGCTGCTGATTATCTTTATGGTCGCCGCGCCACTGGCTACCGTTGACGTGCGCGTCAATCTGCCTGCGTCCACCAGTTCGCCGCAGCCGCGCCCTGAAAAACCGGTGTATCTGTCGATCAAAGCCGACCGTCAGCTGTTTATCGGTAACGATGCCGTGACGCAGGAAACGCTGGTCGATACGCTGATTAAGCAGACTGAAGGCAAGAAAGACACGACCATTTTCTTCCAGGCGGATAAGTCGGTCGATTATGAAACCCTGATGGGCGTGATGGATAAACTGCGCCAGGCCGGGTATCTGAAGATTGGCCTGATGGGCATGGAAACCGTCAGTAAATAATCTCGCAGGGGCGACCAGAAATGGTCGCCCCTTTCGTTTATACCTGAATCGCCGGCTCTTTCAGACGCCGTACCTGATACTGCTTCACCAACCGCTTAATCATCAACGAGCCTGCCAGCCCGCATAGCGCGGCAATCGTCAGCCATACGCCCGGCATCGCTTTATCTCCGGTAACATGAATCAGATAGCTGCATATCGCGGGTGTAAAACCGCCAAACAGCGCAGTCGCCAGGCTATACGCCAGGGAGAACCCCGTCGCCCGCACTTCAGCCGGCATCACCTCCGTCAGATACACCACCATGGCCCCGTTATAGCTGCCATACAGGAAGGAGAGCCACAGTTCCGCTTCCAGCAGATGGGTTAGGCTGGGCGAGCCGACCAGCCAGTGCAGCACCGGCCAGGCAGTAAGAATCATCAGCACGGTAAACAGCAGTAACAGCGGGCGGCGACCGTAGCGGTCAGAGAGAGAACCCATTAGCGGCAGCCAGATCAGATTGGAGACCCCAACGCACAGCGTGACAAAGAAGCTCTCTCTGTCGCTCATCATCAGCACTGTTTTGCCGAACGTAGGGGTAAACGCGGTGATCATATAGAACATCACCGTGGTGGTGACCACCATCAGCATGCCGGCGAGGATCAGCGCCCAGTTACTGCCAACCGAGTGCATGATCTGACGCATCGTCGGGTGATGTTTACGCTGGCTAAAGGCTTCTGTCTCCTCCAGCATCCGGCGGATCCAGAACAGGAACGGCACAATCATACAGCCGATGACGAAGGGAATGCGCCAGCCCCATTCGGTCACCTGGCCTTTATCCAGCAGATGGTTAAGCAGCAGGCCCAGTAGTGCCGCGAAGATCACCGCAATCTGCTGACTGCCAGATTGCCAGCTGACGTAGAAGCCTTTTTTGCCCTTTGGCGCGATCTCTGACAGATACACCGACACACCGCCCAGTTCGACCCCGGCTGAGAATCCCTGGAGCAAACGCCCCAGCAGGATCAGGATCGGGGCGGCCATGCCAAGGGTGCTGTAGCCCGGTACAACCGCAATGGTCAGTGTACCGATCGCCATTAGCCCGAGTGTGAGCAGTAACCCCTTACGGCGTCCGTGCTGATCAATATACGCGCCGAGGATAATTGCCCCCAGCGGACGCATCAGAAAACCTGCGCCAAAGGTCATCAGCGTCAGCATTAGCGAGGCGAAGGGGTCATCCCCGGGGAAGAAGGTTTTGGCAATGGCGGTGGCGTAGTAGCCAAACACCATGAAATCGTACATTTCGAGGAAGTTACCGCTGGTAACGTTGAAGATTGTTTTCGCACCGCCTTGCCGCGATGTATTGAGCTGGGGGATTATCGCCATGACCGCATCCTTTTTGTGTTTCTCTCGTTTTTATCCTGCCAGGGCAGTCATGTATGTGATGGCGATCACTCTGTTAATTTACAATTTATTTACATTGGTAATCAAAAATTAACAGGAGATGTGGAGTTTAAAATCTGTACACCTTTCTGCACCGTCTTCGGGCAATCTTCAATGAGAGTTCACATTTGGTTATATTTGATCGCATTTTTCATTCCTTTTTTTCGTACCGTATATCAACAGGATGACTGGTTTTTACTGTTTCCGGCCTCGACATGCACTGAGCGATGACTAGCCTTATTGATGAATAAAACTGTTATCAACAGCCGGAGGAACCATGGCAGACCAATATGAAATGCAGAATCCTCTCACCCAGTATCCCGCCACTGAGTATCCGAAACAGCGTCAACCTGCACCGGGCGTGCAGGCCGATATGCGCCCACGGCCAGACTGCGGTGAAAACAGCTATCGTGGCAGTGAACGTCTGAAAGGGCGCAAGGCGCTGGTGACCGGTGCCGACTCCGGTATTGGCCGTGCGGCCGCCATTGCCTATGCCCGTGAAGGCGCTGACGTGGCGCTCTCTTATTTGCCGGATGAACAGCGCGATGCCGAAGAAGTCGCCAGGCTGGTTGAGCAGGCCGGACGTAAAGCCGTGCTGCTGCCGGGGGACATCAGTAATGAAGCCTTCAGTAAAAAGCTGGTTGAAGACGCCCGGGAGCTGCTGGGGGGCCTGGACATCCTGGCGCTGGTCGCCGGTAAACAGGTGGCGGTAGAGCACATTGCCGACCTCACCACCGAGCAGTTCCGTAAGACGTATGAGACCAACGTATTCGCGCTTTACTGGATCACCCAGGCGGCCATCCCCTATATGCCGGCGGGCGGCAGCATCATTACTACGTCATCCATTCAGGCCTATCAACCGAGTGCGCATCTGCTGGATTATGCGTCCACCAAGGCGGCGATCCTCGCCTATACCCGGGCGCTGGCGAAGCAGATTATCGATAAAGGCATCCGGGTGAACTGTGTGGCACCGGGCCCCATCTGGACGGCGTTGCAGATAGCGGGCGGGCAGACGCAGGATAAGATCCCGGAATTTGGTCAGCAGACGCCGATGAAGCGGGCAGGGCAGCCTGCGGAGCTGGCACCGATTTATGTTTATCTGGCTTCGCAGGAATCAAGTTATGTCACGGCAGAGGTGCATGGTGTGACGGGTGGGAATCACTTAGGTTAGTGTGACTCACCGGTTTAAGGGCCTTGACCTTAAAACGATAAATCCACCGTCACCGTATCATTATACGTCCCAGCGACAGGCGTCGCCTGACTGGACAGCACCTGCGCATTGTAGCTAAACGTACGGGTGAGACCATCCGTACTGGCGATGCCAGCAGTGCTCGGCACCCGGTCAGCGGCAACGATACTCCCCCAGCGGGTAGTACCGGAGCCCTTATAAATCTCATACGCCAGCTGACCGCCCGCGGCGCTGGTCATATAGCGCTGCGTACCAACGGCATGCAGGCCATTGCTCATACCAACGCTGTAGGTGCTACCTTTGGTGCAGATCACGTTGAGAGTCTGACTGATGGGGTTGAACTGGCTGACCAGAGGGGCGCTGCTAAAGTGGACGTTGGGCGCGGTGATCGTCGTGCAGTCTTTGGAAATCGCAATATTCACGACAATAGACTGCGTGCTGCTGCCGGTTTGCTGTGAACCCAGCAAGCAAAGACCCAGCGCACCAATGCCCGTACAGACGTCGTAATTGACCGTGACCGCCAGCGTGACGGTGTAGTTACCCTCCGCGACCACCGCGCCGGGAACGGTACGCAGGTAAAGGGGGATGTTAAAAATCACCTGACCGGTGCCGCCAATATTCAGGCCAAGCAACTGAGAGCGCGACATAGTGTAGGTTGCACCATTGATCGTCAGTTCGCTGGTGGTGCAGGCGGCGTCGTAACAGAGCTGTATCGGGATCAGGTCCGAGCCCTGTTTCATTGCGCCACGATTACCAATGATTGAGCCAGTAGTAGCACCGGTCAACTGGAGCTTAACGGTGTCGCTGCTCAACAGCGCCAGCACCCCGGCACCGCAGTTAAGGGTAATATTTTGTGTGACGGTGCTAATGCCCGAATTAACGGTAAACGAGCTGACGGGGCCAAAGCTGGCCGTCACCGTCGGCGTGGTACAGGCTGCCAGCGCAGGCAATGTGCTCACTATCAGCAGGATAGCGCTGCACAGCAATAACAGTTTTCTCATGGTGTATTTCCTGAAGGTAACGGCGGCAGCGCACAAACCAGCGGGCCGTAGGTGGTCAGTGATTTAGGCCGTCCACCGGAGACGGTCAGTTCCGTGTCACAGGTGCGTCCATCCGGGGTTCGTACATGGATGGCGTTGCGTACTGCCAGGTTTTCCATCCAGACAATACCGTCCCAGCCAACATACTCCGTCTGCTGACCCTGACGAGTGATCTCGCTGGAGAGCGGCAACGCCTCACCGTTCTGGTCATGCAGGATCACGCTGGCAGCACGCAACGGCTCAATGGGGAAATGCAGCAGATAGCCGCTCTGGCGCTTCACTACGAGCCGCTGCTCGACGCTGCTGCTGGTCATATCTGCCGGAAGATCGAGGGTGTCGATATCGTATTTTGCCGGATAATAGGAGCTGACTCTGGGCACCAGCAGGTAGCCTTTTTTGTCAGTCTTGCCCATCAGCTGGTTTTCAAAACGCACATTGATATCCGGGTAATCCGTTTTCACCAGCACAAAGGCATCCGTCACCTGGTTAGCGGCAAACACGCCGCCGTCCATCAGCACCAGGGAACCGGATAAATCACCATATTGAGTGCTGTAATTGTCATCGCCGTAGAAGCCTGCTGAGGTTTCCATTTTCTGGTTACGCCAGCGCAGGGTGCCCTGACGGTAGTTGCCCCCATCGCTCTGATTGGCGACCGAGGCATCCCACGCAAAACCGCCATCGGTCGGCATGGAGTGTGACAGGCTGAGACGCTCTGAAGCGCCGCCCTGCTGATTACGCTCTACGCTGATGCTGGCGCTGGTCATATCGCTGAAGGGGATCATCAGGCCAATCGCACCGGACCAGTCGCCTTGCTGCTGGTCGCGACTGGCGGAGACATACAGGCTGGAGTTTCCCCACAGAGTCCGGCTCCACGACAGATTCAGCAATCGGGTTCGTTCGCCGCTGCCGCTGGTGATATCAATCAGTGCTGCACCCAGGCTACCGAACTGATCCAGCGACACGCTGGCATTGTACTGTGCGCTACGGCGGCTGAGCGTGTTGTATTCGATGTTGTCGCTGTAGTTCTCACGGTCGGCATACAGGGCGAGGTTACCAAAACCGGTGGTGCGTTTGGTCTGTTGCATACCCACGCTAAAACGATTGGTGCTGTACTGATAGCCCCAGCTGTACTGCCTGCCGCTCTCTCCCTGCATCTGGCTCTGGCTGACCGCCCCGTTAACCACGCCGTATGCCCCCAGTTTGAGTTGTACACCCGCGCCGCCCAGTGCCAGTGACGGCGCAGCTTCGGCATGGCTTTCCAACGTCAGCCAGTCGATCAGCCCGTAGCGATAAGAACCGCTGGTCGCCGCTGAACCGTAATCAAAATTTTTCACCCCGTAGTTCTGGCGCAGGGCCCCGGCGGAGAAAGAGTAATCAGACAGCCCACTTTTCAACAGGTTACTGGCGACATAAAACGGTAGCGTGGTACTGACCCGCCGCCCCTGAGCATCGGTCGTGACCACCACTGCATTCCCTGCGCCGTTAACAAACGGCATATTCGTCAATGAGTAAGGGCCGGGCTGCACGTCATTACTGCTGGTTTTATAGCCATTGACGAAGAGATCAACAGTAGAGGGGACGGCGGCCTGGTCGGAAAATGAGGGCAGAGGATACGTGACCAAATCCGGACGCAATGAGAAATCGCGCGACAGCTGAATACCGCCGAGGCGGACGCTGCTACTCCACGCCAGCGAGTCGCTGATCAGATCACCGACCTGCCAGTCCAGGGCATTTTCTTCATTTTGATTCGACCAGTGGGTGTCATAACGGATATAGCCATTTTCCAGATAGCTGGTCTGGCCGGAGAGCTGCTGCTGGTAAACGCCATTGCTGACAAACTGGCCGTAACCGCCAAACAGGCGCAGCTCATTTGTCGCTGACAGACGTGAACCCCCGCCAGTCGACTGACTGACATACAGGTCATAATTTAACAGCGCACCGCTGCTGCTACGTCCTTCATAACGGGGGCTGTTATGCGTGGTGCCCGTAAAGGTCTGCTCGGGAAGCCATTCGGGCGGTACATTGATCAGGATACGCTGGCGCTGGCGGTCATACTCCGCTTTGACCCGATCCATAGCGGAGACATCCATAATTGATGAGTTGATTTGCGCGCTCGGGATGCCAGCCTGCTGAAGATCGGCGGCACGCAAAAGATAATGCCCATCACGAAACTGCACTGGCACCACCATGCCGCGATCCTCATCATTGACCACCAACCCCAGCATATAGCTCTGTGGCTGATCTGCCTGGCCTCCGGCGCTGGCAGCGGGCGGGGGTGGCAGTGAGGTATAGGTTTCAGCACTGCATGTCACAGAAGACAGGCAGGTCAGCAGGCCGGTCACGATCAGAGTGCGGTGCCGTCCCGGCACCAGGCAGCGTCTGGTCATCGCCTGGCGGCTGAACTGGTGCTACGCCAGGTCTGATTTTGCTCCAGTTGTGCACTGATTTCGGCACGTTCTGAGGCGGGGCTGCTCAGCGGGAAAGTGTTACTGGCATTGGCCAGTACATAGCCCAGCAGGCTTCCGGCGAGTTTTTTCCCCCCTAGTTCGACATTACTTAAGCGCGCATGAGCGTTACCACGATTAGTGATTTCAAGCGCCTGTTTTCCTTCGCGATTGACCAGCCGCCAACTGAGGTCAGGGCGGGCGGTCGATGGATCAAGGCCGCTGCCGTAGACAAATAATGGTACGGAATAGCGCATCTGGAGCGTCACTCCGGTCTGGTCTTCACCCGGTGCTTTTGGCGTAGGGATTTCATCCAGAATGACCCGATAAGCGGCTTCCTGACCGGCGGCGGGCGGGGTCTGCTTAATCAGACGCACCAGCTGGCGTTTACCTGGTTCAATGCGCACCATCGGCGGGCTGGCAGCCACCTGTTGCTGGGTCTGATATTGCTCCTGACCATTAACCTGCTGCCAGCCAAATACGCGCACCTGCATTAGCGTGGTGCTGGCACCGCGGTTTTCCAGCCACAGTTCGGTGGCTTTATCGTTCTGACTGATTTTGGGGTCGATCGGCCAGATGAGCACTGAGTTCCCTGCATGGGAATTGAATGCCAGAACGCTCAACAGCAGAGTGAATAGCACGCCTGTGAGATGATGTTTTTTCATTATTGCTCCTTCAATTCCCCGAAATTACCAGCTCAAAGTCACCGTCAAAGTATCGCTGTAGGTCCCGGCACGGTTAACACCGTTCAGTTGTAACTGGCCGTAGATCGGCAGCGTGATATTGTTGGCATTGCTTAGCGTCAGTAACACATTCTGATTCACCGGAATGGCGGTGGTGTGAGCGGCACTGGTGTACAGGCTATACGCCACCAGGTTGGTGTTGCCGGCCACTCTCAAGTTGCGCGTGGTGGTGTAGTTACTCCCGCCGTTGATACTCATATTCAGTGTTGTGCCCGGCGTGCAGGCCAGCGTAATACTGGAATTCTGCACATAGGCGGCATTGGCGGTGACGCTGCCTACCCCGGGTTGAGTGCCAAAGTCGAGCGTACCGAAAACCGTGGGAGCCGTGCTGGTGATCACACAGCCATTGACGATAGAAGCACTGACCCCAAAATCGGCGGTAGGCAATGCGTTACTGCTGCTGCTGTAGGCCAGCAGCAGTAACGTGAACGGACGAATAACGCCCGCATGTCGCCTGAGCAGCTCCCGCACGATGGACTCCCCTGTCGCGGCAATCAGTAATTCACTGCAACGTTAATCGTATCCGTGTAGGTGGCGGCAGGAATGGCGGAGGTATTCCCCCCACCAGCAATACGACCATAAATCGGATAGTTATCTCCGTAAGTCGCATCGGGGGTGCCGACCGGGGCGATATTGGTGTTATTGGCAATTGGCGTGGTGTAGTCAGTATTGGGGTACAGGGAGTAGGCGATACCCACGGTGGCCGTGGTGCCGCTGATCAGATAGCGTGGCTGCGTCGTTTCTGTGCCATACACGGTGGTTGGCTTAGCACTGCTGCTGGTGATTTGCACAGAGTAGGTCGATCCCGTGGAGCAGCGAACAAAAATACCATTACCCACCGTACCGACAACGGCGGCGGTTTTGATATCAAAGGTCGCGGCACCACCAGGGAATTCCAACGTACCCAGGTTACCAATGGCACCCGGAGTGGCGACTTGCCCATTGACCAGGCAGCCCGCTGTCAGTACCAGTCTGGCGGTGATGGTTCCGGTGGTGGTGGCGGCAAAGCCTGAACTGGCTACGCCAAGGCTCAGGCCGCAGCCCAGCAGAAAAAGCTTAGTTTTCATAACTATTCCTTACTAATTAAAGTGATGAACTTGCTTTTCCGCCTGATGAAATATTGTCGTCAGTGTGACTGAACAAACATAAAAAATAATAAAAACCCTTTAGCGGGTAAAATATAACGTAAGGAATAATCTGTTATTTGAATTAACGCGTTAACATTGATTGACTTAACTATAGTTCAGCCTGGCCAGGCTGATAACAGAATCGTAAAAATATTATTTATGTGTTACGCCTGTCATAGATAAGCAGGCTTTACCACCGCGTGGCGACAGGGATTGGAAAATTTTCAAGAATATTCCTATCCTGATCTAGGCGAAGTATCGGGCCAATGCTATGTTCACTGCCGAAGAAGAGGAATATTAATACACTATATAAATTATAGGGATATATCTTATGCCTGTAAAAATCCTCTTCAGGTTCCTTCACTTTCCCCTGTGGCTGCTAAAGCTGGCTGATTTTTCGCCGATAAATAAGCACAAGCCTGGGGTGATTAATAATGACACCGGGTCACTACACACTAAGCCGAAATGGCTACTGCATTCGAGATTGTCATATGCTCATGAGTTCGTACGATCAACTTCTGGTTATCGTCTCTTTTATCGTCGCGTTTCTGGCCTCCTATACTGCGCTGGACATGGCGGGACGAGTTGCCACCTCCAGTGGCAACGTTGCCCGCGTCTGGCTATTCGGTGGCGGTTTTGCCATGGGCGTTGGGATCTGGTCTATGCACTTTATCGGCATGCTGGCGATGAGTCTGCCGATGGTCATGAGCTACGACGCCAGCCTGACGGTGGTCTCCATGGTGATCGCTGTGGCGGCATCCGTCTTTGCGCTGTGGATCGTGTGTTACGGTGAACTGCCGTGGTATCGGCTTTGCGGCGGGGCGGTGATCATGGGCAGCGGAGTCGTGGCGATGCACTACACCGGCATGGCTGCTCTGGCGGTCAATCCCGGTATTATCTGGGACTGGCGCTGGATCTGGGTATCCGTGTTGATTGCACTGGTTGCCTCCGGTGCTGCGCTATGGCTGGCTTTCCGTCTGCGTCAGGGCACCGGCCGCCTGGCACTGATGCGCAGCGGCGCTGCACTGATCATGGGTGTCGCTATTGCCGGGATGCACTATACCGGCATGGCGGCAGCCAGTTTCCCGATGGACAGTCACGCCACGCATCTTGGGGTTAACAGCAACTGGCTGGCGATTCTGGTTGTCGTCGTGACGCTGGCCATCCTCGGTATTACGCTGCTGGTTTCAATGCTGGATGCTCGCCTTCAGGCACGGACGTCGGTGCTGGCATCCTCTCTGGCAGAGGCAAACCGCGAGCTGGCACAGCTGGCGCTGCATGACAACCTGACCCGCCTGCCAAACCGCATCCTGTTAGAAGATCGTCTCGACCAGGCCATCAATAAAGCCTCGCGCGAGGACTCAAAATTTGCCCTGTTGTTTATGGATCTTGATGGTTTCAAAGCCGTCAACGACGCCTTCGGCCACCACATTGGCGACAGCCTGCTGATCGCGGTGACCGAACGCATGAAAGAGAAAGTGCAGGGGCATCACACGCTGGCCCGCCTCGGCGGTGATGAGTTTGTACTGCTGATTGAGATTGACGATCCTAACGATGCTGCCGCCGTGGCGGATGCGCTGGTGAAGGCCGTCGAGCGGCCATTTGATATCTCCCGCTACGAGCTGGTGGTGTCGCTGAGTATTGGTATTGCTGTCTTCCCGGGCGATGGACTCGATGAACGTGAACTGATGTTTAACGCCGATGCCGCCATGTACCACACTAAAAATAACGGTCGTAACGGTTACAGCTTCTTCCAGCCGTCGATGAACACCATCGCACAGAACCAGTTACAGCTGATTAATGACCTGTGGCTGGCGCAGGAAAATAAAGAACTGCGGCTGTTTTATCAGCCTAAATTCTGTGCGCCACGTGGGCCGATTATCGGTTTTGAAGCACTGCTGCGCTGGCAGCATCCGCAACGTGGTCTGCTGACGCCGGATGTCTTCCTGCCGCTGGCAGAAAAAACCGGGCTGATCGTCAGCATCGGTAACTGGGTGATCGGGGAAGCCTGCCGCCAGTTGCGCTGCTGGCATTTGCAGGGCAACAGCCAGTGGTCGGTCGCCGTCAACCTGTCTGCATTGCAGTTTGAGCAGGCCGGGCTGGTGGAAACCGTAGTGAAGGCGCTGGAAACGCACCACATCCCGCCGGAACTGCTGACGCTGGAAGTGACGGAAACCACTGCGATGCGCGACCCGGATGAAAGCATTCGCATTCTGACCGAACTAACGGAACTGGGGGTGAAAGCCTCTATCGATGATTTTGGCACCGGATATTCCAGCCTGCTGTATCTGAAGCGTCTGCCGGCCAGCGAGTTGAAAATCGACCGTGCATTTGTGAATGAGCTTCAGGCACAAACGGAAGATGCCACCATCGTCACCGCGATTGTGGCGCTGGCGCAAACGCTCAATCTGAAAGTGGTCGCGGAAGGGGTGGAAACGGCCGAACAACAGGCATTTCTGACAGGGCTGGGCTGCAATACCTTACAGGGTTATCTGCTGGGTCGTCCTGTGCCACCGGAGAACGTCCCGGGCCTGAAGCAGTATGTTGACGGCGATGATGGCGTTGAGACGCGCGAGGAAGATGTCCCAAAGTTGGCGGCGGTCATACCGCTCTCTGACGTGGTATAATAGTTTTCTCTTTTGTTAAAATGGCCTGTAACAGTCGTGGCAAAATATGAACAGCTGGTGGCACAAATCCAGCAGCAGATCGAGACGGAGATATGGCTGCCGGGGGAAAAACTTCCCTCGTTGCGTCAACAGGTTGAGCTGAGCGGCATGAGCCTGATGACCGTAATGCACGCTTATCAGGTGCTGGAAAGCCAGGGCTGGATCCAGTCGCGGCCGCAGTCAGGTTATTATGTTGCGCCGCGCGCCGAATTTCTCAGTCAGCCTCTTAGCCATCAGAAAGTGCAGCTGGCTGAATCTGTCGATATCAATGCCTTTATTTTCGATGTATTACAGGCCTGCCGTGACCCGCAGATGGTTCCATTTGGTTCCGCGTTTCCTGACCCGGAACTCTTCCCTCAGCGTCAGCTGATGCGTGCGTTGACCACCGTTTCTCACAGTATGAAAGCCATCGATGCCCTGCATAATCTGCCACCGGGTAATGAAGCGCTGCGCAAAACACTGGCGCAGCGTTACGCCTTACAGGGCATTCAGGTCTCCCCGGATGAGATTGTGATCACCAATGGCGCAATGGAGGCCCTTAACCTCAGTTTGCAGGTGCTGACAGAACCGGGTGACTGGGTGGCGATAGAAAACCCCTCGTTTTACGGTGCGTTGCAGGCGATTGAACGTCTGAAGCTGAAAAGCGTGGCCATCGCCAGCGATCCACAAACCGGTATCGATCTCGATGAGCTGAGCCGTTCGCTGGCCCGCTGGCCGATTAAAGCGCTGTGGATGATGACTAACCAGCAGAACCCGGTCGGCTGCACGCTCAGCAAAGAGAAAAAGCAGCAACTGGTCGCGTTACTGGCCCGGCACGGCGTGGCGCTGATTGAGGATGATGTTTACAGCGAACTCTATTTCGGCCACGAAAAACCCCTGCCGGCCAAAGCATTCGACCGCGAGCATAACGTGCTGCACTGCTCCTCATTTTCTAAAAATCTGGTAGCAGGATTTCGAGTCGGCTGGGTGGCTGCGGGAAAACATGCGCAGCGCATTCAGCGTTTGCAGTTGATGAGTACCTTGTCGACCAGCGCACCGATGCAGCAGGCACTGGCCACTTATCTCGGCACGCGCAGCTATGATCGCCATCTGCGGCGTTTACGGCAGACACTCGAACAGCGTAAAAATCTGGCGCGTCAGGCTCTCAAACGTTCTCTGCCTGCCGGGGCGCAAATCAATGATTCACGCGGTGGCTACTTCCTGTGGGTGGAACTGCCCAAACAGGTCAATACGACTGAGCTTTATTACCGTGCACTGCACAACAATATCAGCATTGCCCCCGGAAAAATGTTCTCCTCCAGCGAGCAGTACGCCAACTATTTTCGTTTTAACACCGCGTGGTGGGATGAGTCGCAGGAAGTGGCGGTCGCCACATTAGGACGATTAATCGCAGAATTACTGCCGTAAGGGTCAGGCATGCCTGACCCGCATCGGGTTATTTTATACCGCTGAAGCGCTTTTCTGTCCCCAGGTCAGGTGGAAGACATCATAAAAATCGACTTCACCTTTTAACGACAGCAGCTTAGTAATGCCCTGCTTAACCTTGTCCGGCACATTGTCACTACTGAGGATGTCGCTAATCGCCCGTTCAGACAGGGTGCGCACATAATACCATTCGCCGTTGTAGCAAACGCGCAGATCAAGGGTATCGATATCCTCAAAGCGGTATTTCGGGTTCACGTCCATGAGCATCAGGCCGCTCATCAGCATGATAAAAATAGTCGCCCCCCAGAACGCGGGCCAGCCCAGAAAGTCCGTGGTAAAGATTAGGGCAACCGTCAGAATGTAGCACCCGTACATGGATGCCCAAAGCCCCGGATGGGTCTTCAAAAACTGAAAACTGAAGCGCGGTTTATTATCGCGTTGCTCTTCGCGATTCAATGTATCGATCTCGCGCAGCAATATTTTTTTAACTTCTTCCATTAGTGACCTCTGCAAAACAGTTCGGGCAGAGTGAAAGTAAACCATGTTTGCACCTATAATAGCAGACACAGTTTATCGCTATTCAACTATAACAGTTGCTCACAGGGATGGGCCAGCTGTCACCTGCCGTGGCAATGTATAAAGTTCAGGCCATTCCCGATGGCCTGCTGATAAGGGAATAAAAAACAGATGGATTTAATCAAAGCCCCTGCTGTCATTGGCTTTACTCTCCTGCTCCTTACCTCCACGGCGAAGGCCATCGACTGTGGGCGCGCCTCCAGCGTGGTAGAAAATACCGTCTGTGATAAGCCGGAATTGATGTGGCTGGATAGGGTGTTTGTTAATGCATTCAGTGAACTGCAAATGCGCGAGCCACAGCATGTGAATCAGATAGCGAAGGAGATGGCCCGGGAGCGTAATACCTGCGTTAGCGACAGCTGCCTGCGCAGTGCCTATCTCGGTGGCCTGAGCCAGCTGTATGATGCGGATCGCCAGGTGGACTGGCAGGGCGTCTGGTGGAATGTCAGTGCACCTCACGGCAATGGTGGAAAAATTCGTATCAGCCAGCTGGCAGGCGATGAGTTCAATATGGATGCATCAGTCTGGGGAGGGGTGTACCGGTCGAGTTTCAGCGGTAAAGTGACGCTGTCCGACGGGGTAGGGTTTACCGATAAAATTGTCTGGGGTGGCGGGTGTTCAATTGTTCTGATCCCGCGCCCGGATAACCGCCTTGAAGTCAGCAGCGATTCGCATGGACGCTGCGATATGCTGTTACCCGGCAAGACGTCAATTGACGGGGTGTACGTTAAAGCGGATAACGATCCGCGTCTGCCGGCCACGCTGTTAACCCTCGGTATTTTACCGAATAAAGCCCTGGACGATCGCTTTCGTCAGCTGACAGGCAGTGACTATGCGCAATATGTTGCGACGGCAACCAGTTTTGTCTACAGCCAGGACCTTGACCAGTTTGGTGCGACGGTACTCACCCTGTGGGTAAAAGGCATGGCGAACCGACAGTCAGCCATCATCATGTACACGCCGGAAGGGAAAATCTGGGCGCTACGGGTCAGCCCTGACACCGATAACGGCGTGGAAGTGGATTATGTGACCACCGAGAAGGATAAAGAGACCATGCCCAAAACGCTTCAGGCATGGCGCACCCTGTTTACCGACCGCTAAGGAAACCGGCCCATTGGTACTATCGGTAACGTACCATTTGGCCAGAAGGGGTGATCATCAGGCGTTCTTTACCCAGCCGCAAGGTGTCAAAATGCACGCTGTTGTTTTCCGCATAGCCAAAAATATTTTTAATCATCCGCGTCTGACCATCATCTGCATAATAAATTTTATGGAAAGTAAACATCACACCTTTGGCATTTTGAGTTTTTTCTTCCAGGCTGATTTTGGCCATAAAACGATTATCGTTTGGGCTGGTCAGGGTCATCATCACGGTGTTCCCTTTGCCGTCGAAGCGGGTATCATAAATTTCACGCTGGCGCGCCAGCAGGTCGTAATACCCCAGCTGTAAATTTACTTTAACGAAATCCTCCGTGAACAGGCCCTTATCCCCTGGCAAATGTTTGATCACTGCCACCCCAAGGGGGACCAGCAAAGTCACGATCAGTAAGCTAATTGACGCAGTTGGCCATTTCATTAATTTTTCGTTCGCCTTCACGGTAGATTAGAGCGCTCAGTTGAGCACCATCCGTACGCCAGTTGATAATGTTCATCGCCAGCTGTTTACGATCGCACTGATTCGATAACGTCATGGTGTAGTTCAGCGTCGTGCCGGAGGTGTAATAGAAAATTTCCATATTCACTTTCTGATTTTTCAAATTTTGATTCAGCGTAAATAGCACCGGTCCCAAAAGCTTATTTAAATCATAGGACGCGGACGTGTTGTCCCATCCCCGGCGCAATTCCATTAGCTGAATATGGCTGTACGGGACGGAGTTTTTTTTCACCAACTCGCTACTGTTTACCGGAAAAAGCGCTCGCCCGGCCCACGCCAGCACGCACAGTAACAGTAACGCCTGAAAGAAAATAAGCCAAAGCCAGAATACGCGACGTAAGCGTGGTTTCGGCTCCGCGTTAATCGTTGTTTCCGTTTCGGCCAGCCCGGGTAATATCGCAGGTTCTACCTGGTGCATATCCTGCGGGGGTATCCTCTCCTCTTGTACCGATGTCTGCTGCGAGGCATCGGTCAGGCTATCCGCTTCTTCTTTGTCATAGCAAATACGTTGGCAAAATTCTGCCTCAAGGATATAGCCCTTTTTAGGGATCGTTTTAATAATACGCTGCTGCTTGCCGTCATCCTCCAGCGCCACGCGCAGCGCATGAATCGCATTCGGTAAACTGTTAATACCAATAACCCGCCGTTCCCAAACCAGCGTAGTGAGCTCATCACGACTTAATGTTTTTCCAGCATTTTCAGCCAGTACTAGCAACAGTTTGAATTGATATTCGCCCAGGCGCCGTTCTTCACCACTGAGTTGATGGAGTAACGTACCGGACGAAAAATCGACGTACCAGTGGTGAATAATATAATCCGCTGTCATAGCTTGCCATTGTTCAGAAAAATCAGTGAATATGCTGGTGAATACTTCTGGCGATAATCGGTAATTATAATCTAATTTCCATAACAATTGCTGTAGTCGTAACGCATTAAAAAATTCAATGAAAAGGCGTCCTGTTATTTAAAGTGAGGCCACCCGGTAATGGGAAATAAATGTTACATACAGTAATAGTAACAATGTGTTATCGAGTGATCGTAAAGTCAAATCTCAGGGTGAAGGGGATGAGAGGTGGGTAACAACCAATGAATTTGGCTTAAGTTCAGTTAAATTAATAAGTTATGTGATCTGCGGCGTGGGGAAAAGATTGCAAGCTGGCAGAATAGTGCCACAATTAATTTAACAATCACTCAACAAGGCAATTTGACCAGGAGCCTGATATGGTGACCCATTCTCGCAGTGTAATGTTAATGATGTCGTTTGCTGCCGGGACCTTTGCTGCAGGTGCCTCCTCAAACCCGCGCCATCTGATGCTGGCGCAGCCCTCACAGGGCATCCCCAACAACCCGCTGCCGCTGATCATCTATCCACAGGTGGTGCCGGACGAGCCGGAAGAAGGGGCAGAAGAGATATCGCCAGACGATTTGGCGCTGTGGTTCCGCGCTGAGTTTGCCCGCCACGGTTGGCCGGTCAGCTGGCACGCGCCGATTTATCCCTACACCCATTATCACCCGAATACCCATGAATTGCTGGGGATCACCTGCGGCTGGGCCGAGATCCTGTTTGGTGGCGAAAGTGGGCGCATGGTCACCGTTTATGCGGGTGACGTAATACTGATACCGGCGGGTGTCGGACATCAGCAAATTGCCGCCAGTGATGATTTCATGGCCGTTGGTGCCTACCCTCCGGGCGTGACGCCCAAAACCCTGCGCGACGAGCAGGCATTGATGGAACAGTCTATGCTTGAAATAAAACGCGTCGCGATGCCCGAAACCGACCCCGTTACCGGTGGGGAAGGCGCACTGACTGAGGTCTGGCACCCGCTGACTCGTTAAGAATCTCTCTCATCGTTTGACCGGAATGCACCATATTGGTGCATTCTCATTCTACGCTTCGCTTTCCCTGACCCGATTTGTCACCAGGCTGTTGTTCGTTCCTCGTTCTGTGCGGGGTAGGCCGCTCATTCCGACTCTGGCACACTTTGTGCAACTCTTATTCAGGTTCACAGACAGCGGTAGGGAAATCATGAATCAAAGCTATGAAATAGCGTCACACTTTTATGATGAGATGTTGCTGAACGATGGACGCTATCGCGGGCACTATCGGGAATACTGGCAGTGGCTACAGCAGGCTGACCAGCAGGCGATTGCGCGCAAACGTGAAGAGGCGGAACTGTTGTTTCACCGCCTGGGGATTACTTTTAATGTGTATGGTGATGACGGCGGTGCCGAGCGTCTGATCCCGTTCGACAGCGTACCGCGGATTATTCCTGCCAGCGAGTGGGCAATGCTGGATAAAGGCATCCGCCAGCGCGTTCAGGCGCTGAATGCTTTTCTGCATGACATCTACCATGACCAGCGCATCCTTAAAGCCGGGATCATTCCCGCTGAACAGGTACTGGTTAACGATCAATATCAACCCTGCATGCAGGGCCTGAATCTGCACCGTAACCTCTACGCGCACATTATTGGCGTGGATATGGTGCGCAACAGCGATGGCGAATACTACGTGCTGGAGGACAATCTGCGTACCCCGTCCGGCGTCTCCTACATGCTGGAAAACCGCAGAATGATGATGCGCCTTTACCCGGAGCTGTTTGCCGATCAGCGCATTGCCCCTGTCGAACGTTATCCGTCTCTGCTGCTACAAACCCTGCGCGAAAGCTCGCCGATCAACGATCCGGTGGTAGTGGTACTGACACCGGGCCGCTTTAACAGTGCCTACTTTGAACACAGCTTCCTTGCCCAGCAAATGGGCGTGGAGCTGGTGGAAAGTGCTGACCTGTTTGTCAAAGATGGCGCGGTGCTGATGCGCACCACGGCCGGGCCGTGCAAGATCGATGTGATCTACCGCCGGGTGGACGATGCCTTCCTTGATCCTCTGGCGTTCCGGCCGGATTCGATGCTCGGTGTGCCGGGCCTGCTGTCGGTGTATCGTGCGGGCAACGTGGTGCTGGCTAACGCCATCGGCACCGGCGTGGCCGATGATAAGTCGATCTACCCGTATGTACCGGAAATGATTCGCTTCTATCTGGGGGAAGAGCCGCTCCTCAACAACGTACCGACCTGGCAGTGTCGCCGCCCTGATGAGCTCTCCTGGGTACTGGCTAACCTCGAAAAGCTGGTCGTGAAGGAGGTTCACGGTGCGGGGGGATACGGCATGTTGATTGGCCCGGTGGCCAGTAAACAGCAGTTGGCCGATTTCCGCGCGCTGTTACTCGCCAAACCACAGAACTACATTGCACAGAACACGCTGGCACTCTCCACCTGTCCGACTTTTGTCGATCAGGGGCTGGCCCCGCGTCATATCGACCTGCGTCCCTTTGCCCTGAGTGGGGCGGATATCCGGCTGGTGCCCGGTGGCCTGACGCGCGTAGCGCTGACCGAAGGTTCGCTGGTGGTGAACTCATCGCAGGGCGGTGGGACGAAAGATACCTGGGTTCTGGAGGATGACGCATGCTGAGTCGCACGGCCAGTGGCCTGTACTGGATGGCGCGCTATTTAGAGCGCGCAGAAAATATTGCACGCGTGCTCGACGTCACAAACCGTCTCTCTCTGATGCCGGTGCGCGGCAGCCACAATAATGAGCTGCGCGTGCCGCTCAATCTGACCAACACGGATGAACTTTACTGGTCGGTCAGCGATCGGCTGAGTATGTCACAGCTGTTCAGCTTTTTTGCCTTTGATGAGCGTAACCCCGGCAGCATTTTCAATTGCTGGCAGGCGGCCTGGAACAACGCCCATGCGGTTCGCGGCAGCCTCTCTTCTGAAGTCTGGGAGAGTATTAACTCCAGCTGGATTGAACTGAGAAAAATGCGGCGTCACGGCGTCAGCAGCGACGGTGCGGATGCCTTCTTCGACTGGGTTAAAGAGCGCTCACATCTGTTTCGTGGTGCGATGTTCGGCACCCTGATGCGTGGCGATGCCATGAGCTTTATTCGTCTGGGAACGTTGCTGGAACGTGCCGACTGCACGGCACGCCTGCTCGATGTTTATCAGTATCTGACCGATGACGATGATGACACCGTGCGCGAATACTACCGGCTGGATACGCTGCTACGTTCAGTGTCCGCGCGCGAAGCCTATCACACCATCTACAAGCAGCAACTGGCGGCGGACGGCGTCAACGAGATGTTGATCCTGCGTGAAGAGAGCCCGCGATCGTTACGATCCTGTCTTGATGAAATCGCAAGGCAACTCAATCAAATCGGCAGCAGCGGTGAAGACAGGCCGCGTTACTTATTGACGATACTGCATGCGCAGCTGCGTTTCAGCAGTTGGGAATCCCTGATGGATGACGGGCTGCATGCCTGGTTGCAACGTTTTCTGGGTGAACTGGCATTGATTGCTGACAGCATCCATCACACTTATCTGGAGGCGAAATAATGAAGCTGACCATCGCGCATAAAACCTGTTTCAGCTATCAAAGCCTGGTGCGTCAAAGCACGCAGTACCTGCGTCTGACGCCACAGGACTCGGTGCATCAGCATATTATTTCGTGGGATCTGCTGCTGCCGGAAGAGGCGATCTGCACCACCGACACCTGGGGTAATGTGCTGCATGTGCTGACGCTCGACCGTCCGCATCAGGAAATCGAGATTGAAGCTCGTGGCGTGGTGGAGATCCTCGACGACGAAGATAGCGCCCCGGACCCGGACTGCATGCTCTCGCCGCTGGTGTTTTTACGCATCACTCCGCTGACGCAGCCTGACGCGGCGATCAACGATTTTGCCCGCCGCTATTACCGTGAAGAGGCTCCGCTGGACAGTCTGGAGCGCCTGATGGGCGAGTTGCTGTTGAAAATGCCTTACCAGCCCGGCAGTACGCTGGTGACGGATACCGCCGCGAAAGTGTTTGCCGCCGGCAGTGGGGTTTGTCAGGATCACAGCCACGTCTTTCTCGCCTGTTGTCGCAGCCTGCATATTCCCGCCCGTTATGTGAGCGGCTATCTGTATACTGACAACGTGGAACATGTAGCCACGCATGCCTGGGTGGAAGCCTGGGTGGGCGGCAGTTGGCACAGTTTCGATATTACCAATAATACCCGCAGCACCCGCCAGCATCTGAAACTGGCGGTGGGGGTGGATTATCTGGATGCCTGCCCGGTGCGTGGAATGCGCCTTGGCGGTGGCAGTGAAGATATGCAGGCAGTGGCTGCGGTACAACTGGTGTTTTCGCAGCAGTAATCTTTTATCGGACTCACTATGACCTATTGTGTAGCTATGCGTTTATCGTCAGGGATGATTTTCGTTTCCGATTCCCGAACCAATGCGGGCGTGGATCATATTTCCTCGTTCCGTAAGCTTCATGTTTTTCAGCAAGATGGCGAACGGACCCTGGTGCTGCAAAGCGCCGGTAATCTGGCCACCACCCAGAGTGCGCTGAGCCTGCTGCGGCGTGGCTGCGAAGATGGCAAAAATCCTAGCCTGATGAACGCCACGAACATGTACGATGTGGCGCTGCTGGTAGGGGAAACGTTACGTTCGGTGATCAAGCGCGACGGCGAGGAGTTTGGCGGCACGTTGATGCTGGGCGGGCAGATCAAAGGCGAAGAGCCACGGCTGTTCCAGATCTACCCACAGGGCAACTTTATCGAAGCCAGTACCGACACGCCCTATTTCCAGATTGGAGAAAGTAAATACGGTAAGCCGATTATTGACCGCGTGCTGCGTTTTGATACGCCACTGGATCAGGCGATGCAGTGTGCACTGATTTCGATGGACTCCACGTTGGCGAGTAATATTTCGGTGGGATTACCGCTGGATGTGATGGTCTATCCAACGGACAGTTACAGCAGTATGCAGCAGTATCATATTACTGAAAAACACCCCTACTTTTCGCAGATCCGCCAGTTATGGAGCAGTGGCTTACTGAGCGTGTTCTCGCAGTTACCGCCGTTACAGCTCGACGAATAACCCCGGGCGAGGCATGCCCACCCCCCTACGTAGCGCCACCCGCGCAGGCCGGTCATCGTAGGGGGTGGGCATGCCCGCCCCGCATTACCGGCATCCACCCGGCGCATCCTGGCTTTCTGCCATGCGCAGCAGCATGCGGTGGCCGATGGTGTTGTCCCAGTTAAAGCTGTTTTGCAGCACCACGATCGCCGTTTTATGCTTCAGGTCCATCCCGATATAGCTGGCATAGCCGCCAATAAAACCGGACTGATAGAGAATGCTCTGCCCATTAAGATTGTTGCTCAGCCACGCCAGCGCGGATGAGTCGTTTTGCGCCTCTTTAAAGCGGATGGTGGTGGCATCATTAAAGGCTTGATCCAGGGTCGGATCGCCGCTGCCGTAAAGATGGGCACTCAGGTAGGTCAGCAGATCGTTGCCGCTTGACCACAACGATGCAGCACCCACCATATAACCCTTAAAATTCCAGTCCGGCACCACGTCACCACGCTTCACAAACTTCGGCTGATCCCCGGCATGTCCGCGTGCACGCAGCAAATAGCCCGGCAATCGCTGCGGCTGATAACCGGTATGATGCAGGCCAAGTGGCGCAATAATCCGCTGCCCGGCGATCTGCTGTGGCGTCTGGCCCGCTCGCTGTGTGATGGCGTAATCAAGAATGGCGTACCCCAGATTGGAATACATCACCTGCTGATGACGCGGGCGGCTGAAATCCTGCAAATAGCTCAGGAACTCGCCGTCATCCAGATCGTCGTAGAAAGGCTCACCGTAAAACAGATACGCCGTCAGTTTGCGCAGCATATGCAGGCTTGGCATCTGGCGCGGCAGCCCGGCGGTATGTGTCGCTAGCTGTTGCAGCGGGATAGCGCGCGCATCTTCACTCAGGGGAGCGTCTTTGCCTATGAGCTGACCCAGCGTGTCATCCCAGCGTAGTGTCCCCTCAGCGACCAACAGCGCCGCACTCTCTGCGGTGAATCCTTTGGTGACGGACCCGACGGCAAACAGCGTATCGCCGTTGATGGGAATGCGTTTATCGGTATCGGTATAGCCGTAGCTGAATATATGGCGCTGGCGGTCTGCATCCAGCACGGCCACTACCATGCCCGGAGTGCGCTGCTGGTCAATCTGCGGCTGCGCCAGGTGATCAATCTGCGCGTTGAGCGGCAGATGACAGCTGGCCTGCAAGCTGGCTGTCGCGGACGTATCAATACTGTTACTGGACAGCGAACCACAGCCCGCTAACAGCAGGCAGAGCAGAGGAGGCAGCGTTTTCAGGTTCATCATGAGGAGTCAGTCATGCTGATAATTTTTACTGCCACACGCGGATTATGCTGCCAGGAGGGAAAGGGACGCCATAAGGTGCGAATAATTTCCGAAAGCACGCGCTGTAACGATGCGGTAAATAAAAAAATATCAATAAATTTAATAAGTTATAGTTGTTCGCATTTTAACCTGAACGCCTTGCGCACAGCAAGGAAAGCCGCTAATTCCTGCAATATTCAGTGCAATCTGAATCTTCCTTCTCCTCAGGGCGGCGACACAAATTCATCGGGTATTTCACCTGTCATTTACCTGACATGAAAATGTCATCCGGGCTGGTTAGTGTGCCGATAAAACACCTGGAGGCTAACCCGTGTTTACAGTTGAAAGCGTATTAGACGATCTCAGTCCCGGACATGACACCCCCTCCTGGCAGAAAAGCGTGCTGCGCCGCCTGCTCCATGAAAAAGAGTTCCAGCAGTTCAATCAGCGCAACCGCCACCTGAAAGGGCTGGATATGGTGGAGCAGGTGCTGGAGTACCTGGATGTCAGCTGTGAACTCAGCGAACGCGACCTGGAGCAGATCCCAAGCACAGGGCCGGTGGTGATTGTTGCCAATCATCCGCTGGGAACGCTGGATGGTCTGGCGCTGCTGCATGCCGTCTCTCAGGTGCGGCGCGATGTGAAAATTGTCACCAATCGTCTGCTGAACTGCCTGTCCTCGCTGAGCAGTCTGATGGTGCTGGTGGACAACATGGGCAATCGCACCAGTCGCCAGCAGGTGGGGCAGATGCAGGAGCAGCTGGAAAACCAGGGCGTGCTGATCTTCTTCCCGGCGGGGGAAGTCTCCCGCTTTGGCAGCAAGGGCGTGAAAGATGGCAAATGGAGCCACGGCTTCCTGCGCCTCGCCGCCCGTTTTCGTGCGCCGGTGGTGCCGATCCACGTCAGCGGCCGCAACAGTGCGCTGTTCTATCTCACCTCAAAAATCTATCAGCCGTTGTCGATGCTGTTGCTGGTGCGTGAAATGTTCGGCAATCGTGGCGTGCGGCTGAAATTGAAAATCGGCAAGCGTATCCCGTATGCCAGCTGGCATGATGGACACACCCCGGCGAAAGAGCTGGCGGCGCGTTTTCGCCGTCATCTCTACCGCATCGGCCTGGGTAAATCCGAGCTGTTCCAGACGGAAGCCGCCATTGCGCGCGCAGAAGATCGCGCGGTGCTGAAGCGGGCGCTGGCCGGATGCGAAGTGCTGGGGCAACTGCCCGACGGTAAGATGATTTACCTCTATCGCCGTCAGGGCGAAGACTATGTCCCGATCCTGCGTGAGCTGGGAAGGCTGCGTGAAATCGCCTTCCGTGCGGTGGGTGAGGGCAGCGGGACACGACGCGACCTTGATGATTACGACGACGACTATTATCACCTGATTTTATGGGATGAAGAGGCGCTGGATATCGTTGGCGCCTACCGCTTTATTCCCACTGCCGAACAGTTCGAACGTAAAGGCTTTGAAGGGATCTACAGCCACAGCCTGTTCCATTACGATCACCAGATGAGCCCGGTGCTGATGCAGGGCATTGAACTGGGGCGCAGTTTTATTCAGCCTGCCTATTGGGGCAAACGCGGCCTCGACTATCTGTGGATGGGCATTGGCGCGTATCTGGCGAAATATCCGCAGTACCGCTATCTGTTTGGCCCGGTTTCCATCTCGGGAGGCCTGCCGCTGGCGGCCCGCGATCTGCTGGTGGCATTTTATCGTCTGTACTTTGCGCCGGACCTGCCGCTGGCCACCTCACGCCGTCCGTATCCGGCCTCGCTGCCTGATGTGCTGGCCCAATTCAGCGGTGATAACTACAGTGACGATCTCAAACGTCTGAAGCGGCTATTAAGCAACCTGGGGACGGGGATCCCACCGCTGTATAAGCAGTATTCCGAGCTGTGCGAAACCGGCGGGGTACAGTTTATCGACTTCGGCAGTGACCCGGACTTCAACCACTGTATAGACGGGCTGGTGCTGGTGGATCTCACCCGGCTGAAAGAGAGTCGCTTCCAGCGTTATATTGCGGTGCATCATGCGCCACCGATGGCGGAGCCTCTGGTCGACTGATCGCTGCGGGCCTCGGCACGCGCCATCCCTGGCGCGTGCCGTCCGGCTTACCTCAAACTGGCCCCGTCCCCGTAATAGAGTGCTCGCTGTGCGTGTTAAAACTGCCACGATGATGTATTTCTTTAATTCCCCCGTAATCTTTTATAAATCGTTTTTTTACTATTTATTATTCACCACCATTGGCTCTACCTTTCCCTGTCCTTAACAGAGTAAATCTATTAATCAATCCACTAACAGATTCCGTTTAAATAAACAGCCATCCGTTTTATGATTTTATTCATCAACAAGGAAGAGATATGGCTCAGGATATTTTCATCAGATTTACCGGTATTGAGGGCGAATCCCAGGATTTTGCACATAAAGGCGAAATTGACGTTCTGCGCTGGACGTGGGCTGCCCGCCAGCCATCCAATATGCACTCAGGAAGCGGCGGTGGTGCGGGGAAATCTACCGTCGGCGATCTGTACTTCGATCACTTTATTGATAAATCCAGCCCCAATCTTCTCCAGTATTCCCTTAGCGGTAAACCGATCCCCGAAGCGGTGCTGACCGTGCGCAAAGCGGGCGGATCGCCGCTGGAATATCAGATCATCACCCTGCAAGAGGTCATCATTACCCGGGTGGCGTTGATCTGCTATGACAACATGCCCGCACCACTCGAAAAGGTCGCTATCGCGTTCTCGCGGGTGAAGATGGATTACGTGCTGCAAAATGCCGAGGGGAAAACGGCAGGAACGGTTTCAATGGGCTATGACATCAAAGCCAATACGGTGATCTAAATCGCCTCAAGGGAGGGAAACCAATGCTATACGTTAATGAAAATGGTCATATTTATGCCGACCGTATTAAGATCAAAATATTCAATAATATCGAGCATGAAAAAATGGATGCGGTGAATGGCATTGTCGTGCATCAGAGCAATGCCTCTACAGCCAGCAGCACCTTTCATAGCTATCAAAACAAAGGCGCCGCTGGCGCTCACTTTCTGATTGACAGAGATGGCACCATCTATCAAACCGCCTCATTGTTTAAAGTCCCCTGGCATGTGGGAAGGCTACAATCCCGCTGCTATCTGACGAAAAAATGCGAGCCGGCAGATTTGCAAAAAGTGGCCGATCTGGAAAAGTCATGGAGAAATTACGATAAGGTGCATCAGATTGAAAAAGTGAAAAATTATCCTGATCGATTCCCCAGCAATATCGACAGTATTGGGATAGAAATTGTGGGTGAAGCTACTGGCGATAAAGTTAAAATAGGAAATGAAATTATTCCTGTTTTTGAATCGGTTAATGATCAACAAAATGATGCATTAAAATGGTTGATTAAGGAGATTTCTGACACGCTTAAAGTTCCAATGAATGAGATACATCGACATCCCGAAATTGGAAGGAAAAACATTACAGAGGCTAGTACGGCAAAATGGTGATATTTAATAAAAAACTCATTGTTATTTTTTCATCTCTGTTTTTTTGCTCGATGCAAGTTCAGGGGAGGACGGTCATCGATATCGATATCAAAGATGTTGGTCAACAGTCTCAAGGTCGTGAAGATAAAAATGAAGAAGAAGCCTGTAAAGTATTTATACCGAATAAAAAACAAATGATTCGTTTTTTTAATCTGGCAAAAGAATATAAAAAAGTGGGAGTCTACTTCATGAATATTATTCTCCCTGTGTTTCATCTGGTTCAGTGAAATTCAAAGATGGTTCATCCGGAGACTGGACGGTACAATCCAGTGGCCTGGCATTTGCTATTCTGGATAATGGAGAGTCACTCGTCTTCTTCCATAAAGACAACCAATGGACCGATCCTTATGCCTGCACCTACGGTTTACAAAACGATCCTATATGCTAATTAACCCCCTTTTCTAACACGGGCACCGTTTGTGCGGGGATGGGGCTGGGGTGAGGTAAGCCGGACGTCACGCGCCAGGACGCTGCGTGCCGAGGCCCTCATGGGTGCGTCTTTTGCCGATCCGGCGTGCCCACTCCGGCTCCAGCCCTGTCACTGCACTACGAGCACACAGGCTTCTGCCATTATCTGCCCGCCTTTGTGCATTTAGCGCGATAGCATTGTGACCACTATCCCGATTTAAAATCATTACACATCTGATTTAATTAATATTTAAAAAACCGTTACGCCTGGCGTAATGGTTATAGCACTGGGTGTAATTGTTTGACTGCGCCACGGCGTGCAGACTCGGTAATCAGACTGAAGCATCCCTGACAGGATGCGCTTACAGGAGGTTACATCATGCTTACCCAATCATCCCCCCGAATCTGGGATACGCGTCGCCGCGAAAAACAGCGCCGTATTGCCAGCCTCGGGCTCACCCACAAAGTTCTCCCTACCGATGATTTGATCGCCATGCTGGAAAAACTGATTGTCCCTGGCGACCGCGTCGTTATGGAGGGTAACAACCAGAAACAGGCCGATTTTCTGTCCCGATCGCTGGCGCAGGTCAACCCGAAAAAACTGCACGATCTGCATATGATCATGCCGAGCGTCGGCCGTA
This sequence comes from Erwinia rhapontici, assembly GCF_020683125.1. Lineage (NCBI taxonomy): Bacteria > Pseudomonadati > Pseudomonadota > Gammaproteobacteria > Enterobacterales > Erwiniaceae > Erwinia > Erwinia rhapontici. The sequence continues at coordinate 762,577 of NZ_CP085627.1, forward strand.
GCGAGCATCTTGATATCTTCGAAAAAGGGATTGCCCGCAAGCTCGATTTCTCATTTTCCGGCACCCAGAGCCTGCGTATTTCGCAGCTGCTGGAGGACGGCCAGTTGGAAATTGGCGCCATTCACACCTACATCGAACTCTATTCGCGGCTGTATGTGGACCTGATCCCTAACGTGGCGCTGGTCGCGGGTTTCAAAGCCGATCGTAAAGGCAATCTCTACACCGGTCCCAGTACGGAAGACACCCCGGCACTGGTCGAAGCGGCGGCATTCCATGATGGCATCGTCATTGCCCAGGTGAATGAACTGGTGGATGACGAGAGCGATCTGCCGCGCGTCGATATCCCCGGTTCGTGGATCGACTTTGTGGTGGTGGCGGATAAACCCTTCTTTATCGAACCGTTGTTCACCCGTGACCCACGCCTGATCAAACAGGAGCATGTGCTGATGGCGATGCTGGCGATCAAAGGCATCTACGCCGAGCACAAAGTGCAGTCGCTCAACCACGGTATTGGGTTTAACACTGCTGCCATCGAACTGCTGCTACCCACTTACGGCGAACAGCTGGGCCTGAAAGGCAAAATCTGCCGTCACTGGACCCTGAATCCGCACCCGACGTTAATCCCGGCGATTGAAAGCGGCTGGGTGGAAAGCGTGCACTGCTTCGGCGGTGAGCTGGGAATGGAAAAATACGTTGCAGCGCGCCCGGACGTGTTCTTCACCGGGGCCGATGGTTCTATGCGATCCAACCGCGCCTTCTGCCAGATGGCGGGCCAGTATGCCGCCGATATGTTTATCGGCTCCACCTTACAGGTGGACGGCGATGCGAACTCCTCCACCGTGACGCGTGGCCGCCTGTCGGGCTTTGGCGGTGCGCCCAATATGGGGCACGACCCGCATGGTCGCCGCCATGCCACGCCAGCCTGGCTGGCCATGATCAACGAACCTGACCCGATGGCACGGGGTCGCAAGCTGGTGGTGCAGATGGTGGAAACCTTCCAGGCTGGCGCAAAACCGACCTTTGTTGAAAAACTGGAAGCGGTCGAGGTGGCAAAAGCGTCCGGCATGCCGCTGGCCCCGGTCATGATCTACGGCGATGACGTTACCCACGTACTGACCGAAGAGGGGATTGCTTACCTCTATCGTGCGCAGTCGCTGGAAGAACGGCGGGCGATGGTGGCGGCGGTCGCCGGGATTACCGATATCGGTCTGGGCGTGGATGCGAAGCGGGTGCAGCAGCTGCGGCGCGAAGGGAAGGTGGCCTTCCCGGAAGATCTTGGCATTCGCCGTACCGATGCCACCCGTTCCCTGCTGACGGCAGGCAGCGTGGCTGACCTGGTCGAATGGTCCGGCGGGTTGTATGAGCCTCCGGCCAAATTCAGGAGCTGGTAGTGAACCTGCAACGGCAGTGGGCTGCAAGTTCGGCGGAACGCCATGCACAGCGCCTGGCCGCGCTGGCAACACGTTGCCTGGTCATAGAAGCCAACCTCACGCCGAAACCAGGATTGGTGGATCGCCGGGGTAGCGGGGCGCATCACGACCTGACGTTGGCGCTGATGGAGCGTTCTGCTCACAGTCTGACGCCAATGTTCCGCGAGATGGCGCGACAGAGCTGGCAGCGTCCGGCGGATATCGCTCTGCGCCAGTTGGCGGGCCGACTGGGACGTGAAGGCGAAGCGGTGATGATGCAGGTGACGGGCGGAGTGAATACCCATCGCGGTGCTATCTGGGCTCTGGGGTTGCTGGTCTCTGCGGCTGCCATGTGCGGAGGGCGCGGTAGCCCGACGCAGATAACCCGTATGGCCGCGCGCCTGGCACAGCTGCCGGATGACGCTGCGCCGACGCTGTTCAGCAACGGCCTGCGCGCCTGTTCACGTTATCGTCTGCCCGGAGCACGGGAAGAGGCTCAGCAGGGGTTCCCCCATGTGATGAATCTGGCTCTGCCGCAGCTCTGGCAAAGTCGCCAGCAGGGGGCGAACAGCAACGCAGCACGGCTGGATGCGCTGATGGCGATCATGACCTCGCTCAGCGATACCTGTGTACTGTCGCGTGCCGGAATGCCAGGGCTGGAAGCGATGCAGCAGGGGGCGCGTGCGGTACTGGTGGCCGGCGGTGTGCAGCAACCTGCCGGGCAGCAGGCGCTTCAGCGGCTGGATGCAGCAATGCTGGCGCTGAATGCTTCACCAGGCGGTGCAGCCGACCTGCTGTCTGCCACGATTTTCCTGGACCATGTCCATTGCTCGGGCCGGGCATGCCCGACCCCTACAAAAGGATGGGCGTAGGGGCATGCCCCGCCCGCAACAAACGGTCGTCCTGGCGATGTGTGGCAACCCGATGTTCGTAGGGGCGGGGCATGCCCCGCCCGCAACAAACGGTCGTCCTGGTGATGTGTGGCAACCCGATGTTCGTAGGGGCGGGGCATGCCCCGCCCGCAACAATTGCTCATCCCCGCAGACGAGCAATCAATTTTAAGAGGATCTTATGCAACAGATAACCTTGTCTTTTCCGGCTTCACGCCACCTCAGCGGTAAGGCGCTGGCGGGTGTTGTCGGGTCCGGCGATATGGAAGTGCTGTTCACAGCGAACAGCAGCCATGTCCTGAGCGTGGCCATCACCACCTCAGTCGATAACAGCAGCCCGCGCTGGCAGGCGCTGTTTGAGCGTATCAGCAGTTTTGGCTCACTACCTGCCGGGCAGATGACCATTCATGATTTTGGTGCCACCCCCGGCGTGGCCCGCATTCGCATTGAACAGGTGTTTGAGGAGGTAGCCGATGCGTAACGACAGCAGCTTTATCGAACTGAAAGCGCGTGAGCGTGCACGTCTGCTGCTGGATGACGGTAGCTTCCGCGAACTGCTCGACCCGTTCGACGGCATCATGTCGCCATGGCTGGGTGCACAAGGCGTTGTGCCGCAGTCTGATGACGGCATGGTGGTGGCAAAAGGCACCATCGATGGTCAACCCGCCGTGGTGATTGCCATTGAAGGGGCATTCCAGGGCGGCAGCATGGGCGAAGTCTCCGGGGCGAAAATGGCGGCTGCACTGGAACTGGCCGCTGAGGATAACCGCAAGGGCATCGCCACTCGCGCAGTGCTCTGCCTGGAAACGGGTGGCGTACGGCTACAGGAAGCCAACCTTGGTCTGGCAGCGATTGCAGATATCCACGCCGCCATTGTCGACCTGCGGCGCTACACCCCGGTGGTTGGCATTATCGCGGGCACGGTGGGCTGCTTTGGCGGGATGTCGATCGCCGCCGGGCTGTGCAGCTATCTGATTGTCACCCGTGAGGCCCGGCTGGGGCTGAATGGTCCGCAGGTGATTGAACAGGAAGCGGGTATTGATGAGTACGACTCTCGCGACAGGCCATTTATCTGGAGCATGACCGGAGGAGAAGTGCGCGCCCGCAGCGGCCTGGTGGATGCGATTGTCGCTGACGGTCAGCATGTCGTTCAACAGGCCATGCGTACGGCGCTGGCGAAGGGCGTTCCGGCGTTACATCGCTCACAGCATTATCAGCACTATCTGCCGCGTCTGGCACAGTTTGATACCCGCCAGCAGGCCGATGCACAACAGATTACACAGCTATTCAGTGGGGAGGATCACAAATGAAACAGCCAACAGGACGCGGTGAAATCTGGCTACAGCAACTCAGTGCCGGAGCGGCCCGTTTACCGGGGTTATGCCCGTCTGTGCAGGTCGCTGACGGTCACGTAAACGGGGAAGCCGTGCGTTTTATTGCCGTGGTACCGGATGCCGATAACCACTATCCCCGCGCCAGACAGGGCGAAGTCGGACTGTTAGAGGGCTGGACGCTGGCGAAAGTGGTCAGTGAAACCGTGGCGCAGGATGCCAAAAAAGCCGACAAGCGGCCGATTATCGCGGTGATTGATGTTGCCAGCCAGGCCTACGGTCGGCGTGAAGAGGCTTTTGGTATTCATCAGGCGCTGGCCGCTGCCGCCGGGGCTTACGCTGAAGCGCGGCTGGCGGGTCATGTGGTGATTGGGCTGATTGTTGGCAAAGCGATGTCGGGGGCTTTCCTGGCACACGGCTACCAGGCTAACCGGCTGATCGCCTTTAACGACAGCGGCGTGCTGATTCATGCGATGGGCAAAGCGGCGGCGGCGCGTATTACGCTGCGCAGCGTCGAGGCACTGGAAAAACTGGCGCAGACCATCCCGCCGATGGCTTACGACATCAAAAATTACCACAGTCTGGGATTGCTGGAAGCGCTGCTGGATATTCGTCAGCCTGATGCACCCGATGCTGCTGATATGGCACAGGTGCAACAGGCGCTGACGGCGGCTATTACTGCGGCACGCCATGATCCTGGGTTGCAGTGCCGGCTAAAAGCAGAGAACCGTCGCAGTTCACACACCGTCAGAGAACGGATGCGTCAACTCTGGTAAGGCCCGTTGTGAAATCGATAAGACAACCTGCGAGACTGGCGGATATCTGACAGACATCCGCCAGTCTGAACTAATAATCATCGCGCCTGTGCTTACTTCAATTAACAGGTGATGTTATGACTTACGTGATTGTTCATGCTCTTGCCCCCATCTTTATCATTATGCTCCTGGGCTTTTACGCCGGCAAAGCCGGGATGGTGGATAATAAGAATGTCTCTTTACTGAATATTTTTGTGATGGATTTTGCCCTGCCAGCGGCCTTGTTCAGTGCCACTGTGCAGACGCCGTGGGCCGGGATTATCCAGCAGTCGCCACTGATTCTGGTGCTGGTGCTGGCGATGTGGATTGTCTATGCCGCGATCTACTTTATTAGTACGCGGATGTTTAAAAAGTCACCACAGGATGCGGCGGTACTGACGCTGACCGTGGCATTGCCGAACTATGCTGCCCTGGGCTTGCCGATCCTCGGTAGCGTGCTGGGAGAAGGTGCATCCACCTCGCTGTCGGTCGCGGTATCGATTGCCTGCGGCTCAGTGCTGATGACGCCGTTTTGTCTGCTAACGCTGGAGCGCGAAAAAGCGCGTGCAGCGGGTGATGCGGGCAGTGCGGGGATCGGCATGTTGCCGGTGCTGATGTGGCGTTCGGTGATCAAGCCGATTGTCTGGGGACCGCTGCTCGGTGTGGTGTTATCGGGGCTGGGTGTGAAGATGCCGGAGCTGGTGCTGGCGGCAATCAAACCGCTCGGACTGTCGGCCACGGCGGGCGCACTGTTCCTGACGGGGGTGATTCTGTCGGCGCGTCAGCTGAAAATCAACGGCGTGGTGGTGATATCGAGTATCACAACGATGCTTATTCAGCCGTTTATTGCCTGGGGGCTGGTGCTGGCCTTGGGTATCAGCGGACAGGTGGCGATCACGGCGATCCTGATGGTGGCGTTGTCAGCCGGTTTCTTCGGCGTCGTCTTTGGCAACCGTTTTGGCGTGCAGTCGCCGGATGCGGAAGCGACACTGTTGATCAGTTCGCTATTGTGTATCATCACGTTACCGCTGTTTATCACCCTGACATCCGGAATGTAAGATGACTATAACGCCACATGATTTGATCTGGATCCGCACTGCTGACGCGATGGAGGGCGACCTGCCCGACTGGGTTGCCAGCCAGTGGCGGCGAACTTTGCCGCTGGTCGTGCGTCGCGACCATGATCAGGATGGGCGTATTCCGGTTGGGGTGCGTGGCTTGCTCCGCGATCAGCGTGCCGCAGGTTGGGTAGCAGCAAAGCATGTGGTCCGCACGCTGTCGCCGGAGGCACTCAGTGTGGCAGAGCATCTGCTGGCTTCTCCTTTTGTTTCCCAGCCGCCAGTACAGGCGGCTATTCAACTGGCGCAGCAACGCTGGTGGTGGACATGGGGCATTACCGGCAGCGTAGGCTATGCGCTGGCAACGGAAATCCCGGTACTGCATAACGATAGCGATCTCGACCTGCTGATCCGCTGCCCGGAACCCGTGGCGCAGCAGGAGCTGGAACGCTGGCAGCAGTTTGTCAGCCAACTGCCTTGTCGTGTGGATACACAGGTGGAAGTGCCACAAGGCGCCTTTGCCTTAAGTGAATGGCTGCGTGACGGGCGCGTGCTGTTGAAAACCAACGCAGGCCCGCGCATCACCACCCAGCCGTGGAGTGTCATACCATGAAAATACTGTTCTCTTTTCCAGGTCAGGGGCCACAGCGCCCCGGAATGCTGCAACAGCTCCCCAACGGACAGGCGTTACTTGATCAGGCCAGTGAGGTGCTGGCGGAGGATGCTCGCGAGTTAGATCAGGCCAGCGCGCTGCAACATACCCGGGCGGTACAGCTCTGTCTGCTGATTACCGGCGTGGCGCATGCGCGTGAACTCCAGCGGCAGGGCATTGTGCCGGATATCACCTGCGGCCTGTCGATTGGTGCTTTTCCGGCGGCGGTGGTGGCCGGGGCGCTGGCGTTTGATGATGCCTTACGGCTGGTTGCGCTGCGCGGTACGCTAATGGAGGAAGCTTATCCGCAAGGCTACGGCTTGACGGCGATTATCGGGCTGGAGGTATCACAGCTGACACCGCTGCTGGGCAACGACTGCTGGCTGGCTAACATCAATGCGCCTCAGCAACTGGTGATTGCCGGCAGTGACGCCGCGATGAGCGCCGTCGCCACCCGCGCACGTCACGCTGGGGCGCAGAAAGTTCATCGGCTGGCAGTGAGTGTGCCTTCTCACTGCGCGCTGCTGGCCGAACCGGCTATGAAACTGGCGATGGCATTTCAGGCGGTGTCACTGACGCACCCACACTGTGCGTATCTCAGTGGCAGCACGGCACGTGTGCTGTGGCAGCCGGAGCAGATTGCTGACGATCTGGCGAAAAATATGTCGCGTACGGTGCGCTGGCATGAGGCGATGGTGGCGGCCCGCGAACGGGATGTGGGGCTGGCGATTGAGATGCCGCCGGGATCGGTACTGACCGGCCTTGCGCGCAACGCATTTTGCGGCAGCGCAGGGGAAGCGATCGCACTGGAACAGAGCGGTGAGCTGCTGGCTAAGCGCCTGGCGGAACGTCTAACACGGTAGTCATTATGTTGTGCTGCGTTGGCGGCTGTACATGCGCCCTTCGGCCACCAGCGCCAGCAGATTCGGGTCATGCTCGCGGTTACGCTCAAAGACAATCCCGATCTTCTGGCGCATCTGATACGGCTCGGCCAGCCTGAGCAACTGCACGGAGTTCTCATACACCCGCTTCATTCTGCCCGGCAGTAGTGTAAACCCCACCCCCGCCTGCACCAGACTCAGCATCGAGAAAATATCATTCACCCGGGTGACAATATTCGGTGCATATCCGGCAACATGAAACGCTTCCTGGAAGCCCTGCCAGGTGGCGAAACCCTCCGCCAGGGAGACAAATTTTTGCTGACGAAAATCGCGCAGATCCGCCGGGAAGCGAGTGTCCAGCCCAGAAGTGGAAGGTGCGGCAAGAAAGATATCATCATCAAATAACGGCAGACATTCGAAGCGATTGTAGTCCAGATCACCGGGGGCGATGGCGATCAGAATGGCATCCAGCGAGCCTTCTGAAAGGCGCGTGGTGAGCGTCTGGTTTGAACCCATAGTCAGTTCAAGCTCCAGATCGGGGCGGCGTAGTTTCATCCCCATAATCAACTGTGGAATCGTTTCCAGCGTCAGCGAATAGAGCGTTCCCAGACGCATATGTCCCTGTCCTATGCCCGCCGTTTTCCTCGTTTCTTCCACGCCGCGCGACATCATATCCAGCGCTTCTTGACTGTACTCCCACAGCGTATGCGCGGCAGGCAGCGGGACCAGGCTGCGGCCTTTATGAATGAACAGCGGGCAGCGTACGCTCTCTTCCAGACTGTGCAGCGCCCGATGAACACTGACGCTGCTGATACCGAGGGCATCAGCGGTACGCGACAGATTACCCCGGTTCATAAAGGCGATGAAAATTCCCAGTTTGCGAAAAGTGATGTCTGAATCAATGTTCATAGCAGCCTGTACTCAGGTGGCAGGAAAGTGTGGAAACAGGCTTTATTCTAGGCTCTAACAGAGCGCGTTGTTTAACGCAATCATGCGTTATCGCCTGTAACCAGGTGTTTCTTCGCACGGAAAACAGTCGATAAATAACATTAATGGCTGACCGCTGTTTTGTGCTTTTGGTGGATGAGGACAAAACAGAAAAGCAACAAGCGACAAAAAATTCGCTAATCATCCGTGTTATCGGTTTTATTCACTGTTATGCGATGAAATTTACTGATGGATCCTTGCTTACATTTCACTGAGTTTAGCGCCAATTATCTGACTGGCAGGGGAAAAAATATCGAATAGTCTTATCCACTATCGGTGCCTGTGCGCCGTAAAAAATGTTTATTTTGACTGACATAAGGAAATCAAAGGATGAATCCTCTTTCACGTCGCAGTTTTATGGCTTTTGCCGCCGGTGGTACCGTGGCGCTGGCCGCCGGTACGGTTCATGCTCACGAACAGCCCGCAGCCCAGCCCTGGAATGGGAAAATGGGCGGCACCGATCCCGGCCCGCGAGACCCGATCCGTGAGGGGGAAAACCCTGACATTGTAAATCCCCCGGCGACCGATAGCGGCACCTTACCGAATTTGCGTTTTTCCTTCAGCGACGCGCATGTGCGCAAAGGCAGCGGCGGATGGACTCGCCAGGTGACTCAGCGTGAGCTGGGGATCTCGACCACTATTGCGGGTGTGGATATGCGTCTGAACAGCGGTGGTATCCGTGAGCTGCACTGGCATAAAGAGGGCGAGTGGGCCTATATGCTGTATGGCAATGCGCGCATTACCGCGCTGGATACCGAGGGTGGCTGGTTTGTGGATGATGTCGGCGTGGGCGATTTGTGGTATTTCCCGTCAGGTATGCCGCACTCGATTCAGGGACTGGGGCCGGATGGCTGCGAGTTTTTGCTGGCTTTCGACGACGGCAACTTCGATGAAGACAGCACGTTTTTACTCAGTGACTGGTTCAAACATATTCCCCCGGACGTGTTGGCGAAAAACTTCGGCGTGCCTGCCAGCACGTTCAGCTCGCTGCCGTCACCGTCTGACGAGTATATTTTTGCCGGGCAGGTGCCGGGAGCGCTCAGTGCCGATGCCATCGCCGGAGCAAAACCTTCTACGCTGAAGTTTAGCCATCGTATGATGGCGCAAACGCCGATTAAGCTGAAAGGCGGGACGGTGCGCATTACCGACTCCTCCAACTTTAAAATCTCGAAAACCGTCGCCGCCGCGCTGGTGGAGTTACTGCCGGGGGCGATGCGTGAGCTGCACTGGCATCCGAATAACGATGAGTGGCAGTACTATCTGGAAGGGGAAGGGCGCATGGGGGTGTTTGCTTCCTCGGGTGAGGCGCGAACCTTTGATTTTCGCGCCGGTGATGTCGGCTATGTGCCGTTTGCCATGGGCCACTACATCGAGAACACCGGTGATAAACCGCTGCGTTTTTTAGAGCTGTTTAAAAGCGATTATTATGCGGATCTGTCGCTTAATCAGTGGCTGGCACTGACCCCTCCGGCGCTGGTGAAACAGCACCTGCACCTTGATGATGCCTTTATGAAGGCCCTGAACAAAACCAAAACTCCGATCGTGGAATAACCCTGCATCGCTTCGGGCGGGGCATGCCCCGCCCCTACGGCGGGGTCAGGCACGCCAGGCCCATTCCAACAACCCGCAGCATTCCGCAGGGGTCAGGCACGTCCGGCCCATTCCAATAACCCGCAGCATTCCGCAGGGGTCAGGCACGTCCGGCCCATTCCAACAACCCGCAGCATTCCGTAGGGGTCAGGCACGCCTGACCCGTCCTGACAACCCGCAGCATTCCGCAGGGGTCAGGCACGCCTGGCCCATTCCAACAACCCGCAGCATTCCGCAGGGGTCAGGCACGTCCGGCCCATTCCAACAACCCGCAGCATTCCGTAGGGGTCAGGCACGTCCGGCCCATTCCAACAACCCGCAGCATTCCGTAGGGGTCAGGCACGCCCGGCCCATTCCAATAACCCGCAGCATTCCGTAGGGGTCAGGCACGCCTGACCCGCCCTGGTCAGCAACGTCACTGCCGTTCGCTATCGCACTGTCACCTGCCTGTCATCTACGCTCAGTATGTTTTAACGCGTTACTGTGACTGACGGAGCTGAACTGCATTTATGTCTGCGATCCTGATCAACAACCTGTGTAAATCCTTTGGTTCGCAGCCGGTGCTGCGCGATGTGTCACTCCATATTGAACACGGTGAATTTATTGCGGTACTCGGCCCTTCCGGCTGCGGTAAGACCACTCTGTTGCGTACGCTGGCCGGTTTTGAAACCCCGGATGCGGGAACGATCAGCATAGGTGAACGCTGTTACAGCGCGCCGGGGCAGCATCTGCCGCCGGAACAGCGCGATCTGAGCATTGTCTTTCAGAACTACGCGCTGTGGCCGCATATGTCAGTGGCGGAAAACGTGGAATACGGTCTGAAAGTGAAAGGGATGGCACGTGAGCTGCGTCAGCAGCGGGTGGTTGCGGCTCTGTTACAGGTCGGGTTGGAAGGAATGGCCGAACGTAAGCCGGCCGATCTCTCAGGCGGCCAGCGGCAGCGTGTGGCACTGGCCCGCTGTCTGGTAACGCGTCCTCAGGTGGTGCTGCTCGACGAGCCTCTGGCCAACCTCGATGTGCATCTGCGCGCCACCATGGAAGAGGAATTCACCCGCTTTCACCAGCACTCTGGTGCCACGCTGTTGTATATCACTCACGATCAGCATGAAGCGATGGCGCTGGCCGACCGCATTGTGGTGATGCACGCCGGGCAGGTGATGCAGTTCGCCAGCCCGCAAACTCTCTACCGCCAGCCCGCCTGTGAAATGGTGGCGCGCTTTATTGACGATGGCCGCGTGGTCACGGTCAGCGATATCGAACCGGACGGACACGGCAGCGCCTGGGTCACGCTATACGGACAGCGCCTCTGCCTGCGCGCCAGCCCACAGCAGGCCGTACTGCCTGTCGGGAAAATCTGTCTGCATGCAGCCGATTTACGCCTGGCAACGGAAGAACAGCCGGGCTTCTGGGGCACCATCCAACGGGTGATTTACCGTGGCGGTTACCGCCAGCTGGAGATTGCGCCGGAGGCTGATCCGGAAAACCGCCTGACGCTGATGCTTACCGATGAGCCACTGTGGCAGACGGGTGAGCCCCTGAAGCTGTCGATCATTGATGGCTGGGTCATTCCTGCTTAATTTTTCTCTCATTTACCATCACTTAAAGGACTTCAGGGATATGCGTAACACGATAAAAATTCTGGCGCTGCTGGTGGGTTTCTCTTCACTGTCCACCCTGGCGGCCGATGGCAAACTGGTGGTGTATACCTCGCAGGCACCGGAAATTGCCCAGCAAACCATGGATGCCTTTAAAGCGGCGAACCCCGGCATCGAGGTGTCCTGGACGCGTAACGGCACCACGCAATTGATGAACGTGCTGCGGACCGAAATGATGAGCGGTGAGGTGAAAGCCGATGTGCTACTGGTGGCAGATGCCATTAACCTTGGCGCGCTGAAAAAAGAGGGCAAACTGATGGCCTGGCCGGATGCGCCGGTCAGCAACATCAGCCCTGATTTCTATGACAAAGATAAGACCTGGTTTGGCACCAAAATCATCGCCACGGTGATTGGCTATAACACCCAAAAGGCCAAACCGGTAAACAGCTGGATGGCGCTGACGGCGGCAGATAATCGGGGGCAGGTGGCGGTGCCAAGCCCGCTTTACTCCGGTGCGGCGCTCTATCATCTGCACACGGCCATTAATACGCCGACGATTGGCTGGGATTTTTATCAGAAACTGGCCGCGAACGGCGTGACACCGGAAGGCGGTAACGGCCCTGCGCTGAAAGCCGTGGCCAGCGGCATGGCGAAATATGGCGTGATCACTGATGCCGATATCATCCGCGCGAAGAAACAGGGCTCTCCGGTTGACCTGGTCTATCCGCAGGAAGGGGTGTCCTATGTGACAGAGCCGGTGGCGATCCTCAAAGGGGCGCATAACGTGGCCGCTGCCAAAGCTTTCGTCAGCTTTATGCTGTCGGAGAAAGGTCAGCAGTTAGTCGCGACCCAGGGGAACCGTCCTGTCGACAAACGTGTGGCTGCGCCGGAAGGCTTTGCGCCGATGGAGAGCATCAAACTGCTGACGCTGGATACCGATAAAGCGGTGGCCGACGATAAGCAGGTGCGGGATAAGTTCACTGAAATCTTTGGTGGCTAAAGGATGAGTGTGCTGCCTTCTCTGACGCGCAGCCTGCCGGGGCAGCGCAGATTTCGTCTGCCCGGCAGCGAGCACGGGGTGCTGTGGCTGCTGGCGCTGATGATCGGCCTGCTGTCGGTGGCCCCGCTGGCGCGGCTGGTCTGGGCCGCCGTGGCGCCGCAGGGTGTGCCGGACAGTCAGCGTCTGTTTGAGCTGCTGGCCACCCCGCGGGTGCTGCGTGCAACGGGCAACACGCTGCTGATTGCGCTGGCCTCGACGGCACTGGCGCTGCTGCTGGGTACGCTGGCTGCCTGGCTGGTGGCGCTGAGTAATATGCGTGCGAAAGCGGCATGGGTCTTTGCGTTTATCCTGCCACTGATGATCCCCCCACAGGTCACGGCGCTTGCGTGGGTACAGGCGCTGTCGCCGTCCAGTCTGGTGATGCAGGCGCTGGTGGCCCTTGGGTTGCCGTTTGACAGCGGCGGGCCACCGCCACTCTATTCACTGGGTGGTATTATTCTGCTGCTCGGCCTGCACAATGCGCCGCTGGTGTTTCTGGCGGTGCGCGCCGGGTTGCAACGTCTGCCTGCTGAACTGGTGGAGGCGGCTCGCATTACCGGCGCATCGCCGCTGCACGTTCTGTTGACGGTGGTCCTGCCGCTGGCGCGTCCGGCGATCTTTGCCGGTGCGGCGCTGTCGTTTGTGGCGGCGGCAGGCAACTTTGGTATTCAGGCTATGCTCGGTATTCCTGGCCGGGTGCCCACGTTGATCACGCTGGTTTATCAGCAGCTTAATACCACCGGACCGGGCGCATTGCCTGATATGGCGGTGCTCTCGCTGCTGCTGGCGGCAATCACCCTGGGGGGGATGCTGGTCAGTAACTTGCTGGGGGGGCGCCGCGATGTGCGCGTGAATGGCAGCACGCAGCCGTTCACCCAGTCCCTTGGGCGCTGGCGTCTACCAGTGGAGTGTGCGGTCTGGTTGCTGATGGTGCTGATCCTGCTGCTGCCGCTCTCGGCGCTGCTGACCACCTCGTTGACGCAGGGTTTTGGTCAGTCACTGAACCTGCAATCACTGACGCTGCTTAACTACCGCAATGCGTTGTTTGACTACCCGGCGGTGCGTCATGCTTTTCTCACCAGTCTGGGCCTGACGCTGCTGGCGGTGGCAATCCTCACGGTGATGGCGCTGTTTATGGCCTGTTTCCTCAGCTGGCGCCGCAGTCGCCTGGTACGGGTGCTGCATCTCTCCAGCGAACTGGCTTACGCTTTGCCTGGTGTGGTGACCGGGATTGCCGCGCTGCTGTTCTTCCTGAAACCGCTGCCGCTGGTGAATGTCAGTCTTTACGGCACGGTGTGGATTATTCTCGCGGCCTATCTTTCCAACTTTCTGGCGCTGGTGCTGCGGCCAACGCTGGCTGGTTTTGCCCGCATCGAGCGTTCGCTGGATGAAGCCGCACAGCTGGCGGGAGCGGGGTTTCTGCGGCGCATGCGTGACATTGTGCTGCCGCTGGTGGCGCCTTCGGCGATTGCCGGGGCGATTCTGGTATTCCTGACCGCGCTGAACGAAATTCAGGTATCGATTCTGTTGGTGACCTCTGCAACCCAGACCCTTGGGCCGACGATTGTCTTCCTCGATGAGGGCGGTTCCTCAACGCTGGCCGCCGCCGTTGGCTGTCTGATGATCCTGCTGGTGGTGCTGCTGATGCTGCTGGCGTCATGGCTGGCACGACGTCATCGTGGCGTGCTGCCATGGCAGGTTTAAACCGTTATCTAATGGCGTTTACGGTCAACGGCAGGTCAAGATTAACGGCCAGGTCAAGGGGCGGCGGCGACTGGCCGCCCCTTGTCGCGCAGCGGGAAAGCGAAACGCCCTTGACCTTGATCTTGATCTGAAGACCTTGACCTTAAGACCCTGGCCTTTCGGATCACCTCCTACGGCAATACCGGATATACCCCCGGCCCAATCGGCAGCCCCAGCGCATACCACGCCAGCAGCAGCGCAATCCACACCGCAAAAAACACCAGCGGATACGGCATAATCAGCGTGTAATAGGTCCCGAGCTGCGCGTCTTTACGGTAGCGTTGCAGGAAGCCAAGGAACAGCGGCAGGAACGGTGACATTGGCGACAGCGGCAACACGGCAGAGTCAGCGATGCGGAAAATCATCTGTGCGAAGGCCGGGTGGAAGCCCAGCAGCATAAACATCGGCACGAAAATCGGCGCCAGGATCGACCAGATAGCTGACCCACTGGCGATAAACATGCAGAGAAACGCCGACAGAAACATCAGCCCGATAAACGCTGGCGCGCCGGTCATGGACATCTGCTCCAGCACATCCGTCAGCCCCACCGCCATAAACGTGCCCATGTTGCTCCAGTTAAACATCGCGACAAACTGGGCGAGCGGGAACACCATCACGATAAATCCGGCCATGCTTTTCATCGGTTCAATCAGCAGGGCAGGCACATCATCCGGGCGGGCGATCTGCTTTGTTGCCACGCCGTAAGTGATCGCCACCACAAAGAAGAACAGAATAATCAGCGGCACAATGCCCTGAATAAAGGGCGAAGGGATGATCGCGCCGCTGGCCGGATTGCGCAGCATCGCCCCTTCAGGTACCACCATCAGCGCCACCAGACCGATAAACACCACTGCCGCCAGCGCACTCATCAGCAGGCCACGGTTCTGTAACGGTGTCAGGCTGGCGAGCTTCTCTTCGCTGTTGCCCTGCCAGGCAGGCAGGCGGGGTTCAACAAACTTATCCGTCAGCAGCCCGCCCGCGAAGGTCAGCACGATCACCGAGCTGGCCATAAAGAACCAGTTATCGATGACGCTAACGTGTACGGTATCGCTCACCGCTTTGGCCGCCTCACTACTGATGCCCGAGAGCAGCACATCGGTGGTCACAATCAGCAGGTTGGCGGTAAAGCCGGAAGCCACCCCGGCAATTGCGGCAAGCAGCCCGGCGACCGGATGACGACCGACGGCAATAAACATCAGGGCACCCAGTGGCGGCATCACCACCAGTGCAGCATCCGACGAAATATGGCTGAAGAAGGCGATAAACAGCACCATATAACTGGCGTAGCGGGCGCTGACAAACGAGGCCATCTTATTCATCAGTGCCTGCAACAGCCCGGTTTTTTCGGCCAGTCCGGCACCAATCATCAGCGCGAGGATCGAACCCAGCGGGGCAAAGCCGCTGAAGTTTTTGATGATATTCGGCAGGACCCACTGGATGCCCGCCACGCTCAGCAGGTTTTTGACCTCGACCATCTTACCGCTGGCCGGATTTTTCACCGCCACGCCGAACCAGGAGAGCAGCGCGGTCGATATCATCAGTACAGCAATCAGATAAACAAATAACAGAAACGGATTAGGTATCTTGTTGCCGATGCGTTCAATCCAGTAAAAAATCTTTCCCGGGCTTTTGTTGGCCGCTGTTGTTTCGCTCATTGATTAACCCTATTGCCTTGTCGTCGTTATGATGGTGTTTGCGTGTTATTTTTTTAACGGGGCCGGGATCGAGCCAGGCCTCCGGGAACGTCGAATATCGTTACGCCAGCGGCGTGGGTTTAACGCCTGCCGGAATGGGGCAGTGGTAAGGCTGTCTGGCCCGCTGCTGACGGAACTCCTGCTGCGCATTATCCAGGACATCCGCATCGCTGAATAATGCCAGCGCGGTTGCCGCCAGGGTTTTACCTGCAAGACACATGCCTTTATGGGCAATCGGGGTGCGGCCCTGGGCCACTAACTGCCAGCTGTGCAGTGCCGTGCCGAAGGCAAAACAGGGGGTAAAACACTGTGCGGTCGGTGCCACCCAACTGACGTCACCCACATCGGTTGAGCCGTACAGCACCTCTTCGCTGGCGCAGTACGGAGCAACGCTCTCCATCAGCACGCGATCGCCCAGCGCCTCTACCCAGGCGTGGCCCGCACTCCCCCCGGTACGCGCAGCGTTCAGCCGGGCGTTACGCAGATCGTCGGCGTTCAGCGTCTGGCGAATATCGGCGGCAAACTGGCGTTCTTCGTCGGTATAATCGGGCAATCCAAAATGCGTGAGCTGGCGATACATCAGCTGTTCCAGCACCCGGTTGGGCTGATAGTTGGAACAGGCTTTTTCAAAGCGCACGCTCATCTGCGTCCCGGTCATCAGTGCGGCGCCGCGAGCGATATCGGTGACCCGTTGATAAATATCCTCCAGCTGGTCAAGCTGCGGTGCGCGCACCAGATACAGTACTTCTGCTTCCGCCTGCACCACATTGGGGGAACTGCCGCCGCTGTTGGTCACCGCATAGTGCAGCCGCGCTTCAGGAATAATGTGTTCGCGCAGGAAGTTAGCGCCGGTATTCATCAATGTGACAGCATCCAGCGCGCTGCGTCCGAGGTGCGGTGCATTGGCCGCATGAGAGGCGACGCCACTGAAGTGAAACGCCGCCTGGATATTGGCGAGGGTGGCGGTATTAAACATGCCGCTGAAACCCTCCGGGTGCCAGGTCAGGGCGGCATCGACATCGTCGAACAGCCCTTCACGCACCATAAAGGTTTTACCGGAGCCACCCTCTTCGCCGGGGCAGCCGTAAAAGCGGATCGTGCCCGTTGCGCTGTTCTGTTGCAGCCAGGCCTTGACCGCACAGGCCGCCGCCAGCGCGGCGGTGCCCAACAGATTGTGGCCGCAGCCGTGGCCGTTGCCGTCCGTGACCAGCGGCGTGCGCGTGCTGCATCCCGCCTGCTGGCTCAGCCCGGCCAGCGCGTCATACTCACCCAGCAGGGCAATCACCGGCTGACCCTTCCCGTAGCTGGCGATAAACGCAGTTTCAATGCCACCCGCCGCCTGTTCAATGCTAAAACCTTCCTGTTCCAGCGCCCCGGAGAGCAGTCCGGCGGCAAAGGTTTCGGTAAAGCGCGTTTCCGGCTGGTCCCAGATGGCATCGCTTAATGCGCTGAATCGCGCCTGGTGCTGGTCGATGTAGTGCGCCACAAAGTCATTCATTGCCTGGTTCATCACGCCTCCGCTTCGAATTCAGCAATATTGAGTGCAATCGCCGCGAGGGTTTTCACCGCCACCGCCATCACCTGCTCATTGAAGTCGAATTTTTCGTTGTGGTGCCCGGCGCTCAGTTCGGTGCCGAAAATGATGTAGGAAGCCTGCCCGCCGTGCTGCTTGACCCGCTCCATCATGTAGGTGGCATCTTCCGATCCGGCCGCGACACCGCGCGTGTCGACCCGTGAGGTCAGCTCGGGAATATGCCTCGCCTGGTGGCGAATATAACGCACCCATGGGGCGGTGGGCTGGCTGCTGCGCGCCGCGCCCATCAGCGTGACCTGATGCTCCACGCCGTACATCTCTGCCGCCCCTTTCAGGGTTTGCAGCGCACGCTGGTAGATAAAATCGTTGATTTCATTGGTTGCGCCACGGGTTTCCACTTTCATCATTGCACGGTCAGCGACGACGTTACGCCCGGTGCCTGCCTGCAAGACGCCAACGTTGACACGGGCGCTGCCGCCGCTGTGCTGAGTCAGGGTGTGCAATCCCAGCGTGGCCTGCGCGGCGGCCAGCAGCGCGTTGCTGCCCTCTTCGGGGCGGGCACCCGCATGAGCAGCATTGCCACGGAAGCTGACGTCGAGCTTGGTGGTGGCCATAAAGTTATCGCTGCCGCACACCAGTTCACCCGCTGGAACGCCGGTGCCGATATGGATGGCGGTAAAGAAGTCGACGTCATCGACTACACCCGCTTCGACCATCGATTTTGCGCCGCGAGTGCCTTCCTCTGCTGGCTGGAAAATCAGCTTGATGGTGCCGCTCAGTTCGGCTTCGAACTGCTTCAGGACCTGCGCGAGGCCAAGGCCGATGGTGGTGTGGCCGTCGTGGCCGCAGGCGTGCATCATGCCTGCATTGACGGAGCCAAAGCCCTCGGCGTGCGGGCGATGCTCCTCCGTCTGGTTTTCAATCACATCCAGCGCATCCATATCTACGCGGAACGCCATCACCGGGCCGGGGCGACCAGTCGCCAGCGTAGCGACAATCGCGCAGAAACCACCGGAGAAGTGCGGCAGCCACTCCGGCAGCGCCCCCTGTTCCCGTGCGCGCTGTTCGTGTTGCGCCAGTACCTCCGGCGAAGGCAGGCCCATGCGCGCTTCGGCCTTCACCACCTCTTTACCCAGCTGGAGCTGGTAGCCAAGTCGATGGAGTTCGGCAGCCACGAGGGTGGCGGTGCGGAACTCCAGCCAGCCGGATTCGGCAAATTTATGCAGGTCACGCCGCCGCGCCTCTAGACGGGGGGCAATCTCTTTCACAAAGTCAGCAATAGCCTGGTGCATGGGTCATCCTTCTGATTGGGCATCATGATTTCAGTGTTATCACTTTCTGTTCTACACAATGGAATCCACGGACAGAAGATGCCAATATCTTGTGACTGATAATCAACGGTTATCACATAAGGAAAACCTATGCCTGCCTCTATCAAGTTACACCAGCTACGCGCTTTTGTTGACGTTGCCCGTCACGGCAGCATTCGTGCTGCCAGCCGGGCCGCCGGGTTGTCACAGCCCGCGCTGACTAAATCGATTCAGGAGCTGGAGGAGGTGCTGGGTGCAAGGTTGTTTATTCGGCGCAGCCAGGGCGTGGCGCTCACCGAGATTGGTGATAACTTTTTTCAACATGCGAGCCTGGTCCTTGAAGAGTTGCGCGTGGCCCAGGAGGACATACAGCAGCGGCTGGGGCTGGCGGGGGGCACGGTGAACATCGGCGTGGGCGGCAGCATTGCGCGAACGCTGATGCCACAGGTGATCACCCAGTTTCGTCGCCAGTTTCCCAATGTGAAGATCCGCATTGTGGAAGGGCAACTGGTCTCAATGATCCCTGAGCTGCGACAGGGCGAGCTGGATTTCACCATCAATACGTCCTATCCCGGTCATCTGGACAGCGAGCTGAGCTATGAAAGGTTGATGGAGCGCGAATATCGCGTCGTGGTGCGCAAAGGGCATCCGTGTGAGCACGTGACATCGCTGGCGGAATTGCAGCACTGCGACTGGACGATGCCAACGCCACGCGGTAGCTATTATCGCCTGCTGCATGATCTGCTGCACGATATGGGCATGGCCCCGGCGATCAGCGTCACCTGCGAAACCTTTATGGCCTGCACCAGCCTGATCGCACAGAGTGATTTTGTCAGTATTCTCTCCAGTGATGTGATCGGCGATCCGATCCTCGGCAACCAACTGGTGGCGCTGAATATTAAAGAGGTGCTGCCCAATGCCACGTTTTATCTCATCCAGCGGAAGGACAGTACGCTGACGCCGATGGGGGCAGAGCTGGCGCGCTTATTCCGTCTTCATTGCTGCCATTCACAAAAAGAGAACTAAGCACCGCACATCCCACTAAAACACACGCGGAAAAAACGCTATTTATTGATGATGTCGCCTGGCAGAACTCCCGGCAGTGGGCTGGTTGGAGCAATAAGGTGATATTCAGGATGCAAAAAACAGGGAAGGCGCTGGCGATCGTGATGCTGCTCCTTGCGTCATCTTCGGCCAGTGCGACGATCACCGTGCTGAAAAAAAACACCTTCACCGATCCGCGGTTATCCCCACTGAGTCTTGGCATCAGCGGCAGTATTCGCCCGGAGTTTATCTGGCATAAGGGAGAAGATAACCACGGTGGGCATGATGGCGGTACGCGTTTTCGCTTCAGCGTCGATTACCTGCTCAGGCCCGGCACATCGGTTATCGGCTTCTATTCACTGGGTGTGGATACGGCACATGTACTCGGGCTGAAGCACCACTACGATCATGACAATAACTGGGGGATTCAGCGTAAGCTGTTTGGTGGCATTAAAGATGACCGCTACGGTACGCTCACTTTTGGACACCAGTACAGCGTCTATTACGACACGATTGGGATAAAAAGTGACGTTTGGGACAATGACGGGCATGCCAGTGCTAACTGGATTGGCGTCGGTGGGGACTATGACGGGGGAGAACGCCCACGCAATAGTCTGAAGTACACCAACATCTTCGGTGACCTGACGCTCTATGTTGACTATTTGCTGCCGCAGGATGAACTGGTGTTGGGTGACAGCCAGTATTACCGACGCAAACGCGGTGGTGGCATTGGTGTTGACTATCAGATGGCAAAAGATCTGACGATGAGCGCCAGCTGGAATCAGACCAACGCCACGGTCAGAGGTTCGGGCAGCAAACAACGCGGTTATCGCCAGCAGTTTAGCGGCGCTGCCATGACCTGGCAGCCGGGCAACTGGTATCTGGTCGAAACTGCCACCCTGTATCGACATTATGTTCCTGCCACGATACGGCAGAGCACCGACAACTATTTTGCGCGACGCGGTTATGGGCTGGAGGCCTTTGCCGGTTATACCTTTCCGATCGACAAGCGTTATCTTCACTCCGTTCAGCCCTATTTTGCGGTGGATACGCTGCGCTTGCAGGGAAATGAAAATTATCATGCGAATCATGGATATCTGGGGGTTTACACGCAGCTGGCTTATGGCTTCTCCATTTATCTGGAACACACCTTCACCGCAGCGTCTGACAATGACCCAGACCAGACCTGGCTATCGGTTTACTATGATTTTTAAGCGCCCAACAATGAGTCGCGAACAGAATAGCCGGAGAGCATTTAATCTCCCTGTGGGGATTTTTCATTCGCCAAGGTATTAGTAAAAGCGATAGATTAATCTGCATCGCCGAATGATCTTAACCCCAGCGGAGCCACGCATGATGCCCACCGAGCTTATCACTATCCAGCGCTACCGATCGGAATACCAGCCTGGCGTCGTACAGCTTATCCTGCCGATCCAGAATGAGGAGTTTGGCATTGCCATCACGGCAGCACAGCAGCCGGATCTCAGCGATATCGGCCATTTTTATCAGCAGGGAAACGGTGATTTCTGGCTGGCGCAGATTGGTGAACGCGTGGTGGGCTGTATTGGTCTGAAAGATATAGGTCAACAGCAAACGGCGCTGCGTAAGATGTTTGTTGCCGCGCCGTATCGCGGGCGGGAGTGGGGGGTGGCGTCTGCGTTGCTTAACACCCTGATGATGCATGCACGACACCGGAGGGTGGACGATATCTTCCTTGGAACCACCGCGAAGTTTCTCGCGGCACACCGTTTTTACGAGAAAAACGGTTTTAGCGAGATCCCGGTGACGGAGCTACCCGTCAGCTTCCCGGTGATGACGGTGGACACGAAGTTCTACCGTTTTACCTTCTCATCCTCATGCGAAATTTCCTGACACATATTGTAATAACCCCGGCCTCGTCGTAGCATTCCTCAGCAAAATTGAGATTGAGAATAATTATTATTTCCTCTGTGGAGAGTGCTATGACGTTCTGGGGTAAAGCAGTGATCTTTGCTGGCGGTTTGTTCGCGTCGGCCAGCCTGCTGGCGGCACCGTTTGTGGTGGAAGATGTCAGCGGCCGTAAGGTCGAAATCAAATCCGAAGTGAAACGCGTGATCCTCGGTGAAGGGCGGCAGATCTACCTGCTGGCGGCCTTTGATACCGATGCACCGTTCCAGCGTGTGGTGGGCTGGCGCGACGATCTGCCAAAAGCGGATTTTGACAGCTATCAGATCTACGCCAAAAAATATCCGTCCATTACTTCACTACCGACCTTCGGCGGCGCGAAAGATGGCACCTTTAACGTTGAGCAGGCGCTGACGCTGAAGCCCGATCTGGTGTTGATGAACCTGGAATCGAAAGCGGCCACCGATGAATCTAAACTGACGGAAAAACTCGACAAGCTGGGCATCCCGGTGGTGTTTATCGATTTCCGCGAAAAGCCGTTTGAGAACGCGGTGAAAAGCATCCGCATTATGGGGCAGCTGGTTGGTAAACCTGAACGTGCGGAAGAGATCATCGCCTTCCGTCAGCAGCAGATCGATATCGTCACCGAACGCCTGAAAAACTATCAGGGCCCGCGTCCTAAAGTGATGCTGGATCGTGCCGGTGGCTATACCGAAGAGTGCTGCATGTCCTTCGGCGACGAAAACTTCGGCCGTATGGTCGAAGTGGCAGGGGGAACGAATATTGCCAAAGGGCTGATCCCAGGCACCTTCGGTACGCTGAATCCTGAGCAGATTATCGCTTCGCGTCCGGATGTGGTGGTGGTGACCGGTGCGAACTGGAAAAACTACAATACGGCCGGTGGCTGGGTGGGTGTCGGGCCAGGTGCGGATGTGACGCTGGCGACACAGCGTTTAACCGCCCTGATGGCGCGTCCGGCATTCCGTACGTTGCCGGTGGCCACCAACGGTAACGCACACGCTATCTGGCATCAGTTCTACGACAGCCCTTATCAGTTTGTCGCGATTCAGATGCTGGCAAAATGGCTGCATCCGGAGTTGTTTAAAGATATCGACCCGGACGCTACGTTCCGTGAGTTCCATCAGCGGTTCTTGCCGATTGATTATCAGCCAGGTTACTGGGTTACCCTGAAACCGACGCCATAAATCTCTGAACAAAGGGTGCGATTCGCACCCTTTGTTCATTATGGAGGTTATCAATGAGCTGAAGCGATTATCCTGGAATAATCTTTATCCAAACTCATATCTGCTAACACGTTTCCCGCCCCCGTCGTCTTCCTTTGTCGCCTATTCTATCCCCCGCAGAAAATAAGGTTTTATGCTGCAGCACTGGCCCCTGTGCGGGCTGAATACCGACTATTCACAGGAAGAAGACAATGGTAGATCATGATGATGTTGCCCGTGGCAGGCGACGTTTCCTGCAACAATCGCTGGCGTTTATCCCGCTGGCTACGGTGGTGGGACGCGGAGTCGCTCCCCTCAGTGCGCAGGCTGCCCCGGCGCAGGGCGTCTCTCCTGGCCCGGTTCCTTTGTGGTTTAACCCCCGTGAATGGCGCTTTATTATTGCCGCCTGCGGCCGACTGATCCCGGAGGATGCGCTAGGCCCCGGCGCCGTTAGCGAAGGGGTGCCGGTTTTTATCGACAGACAGATGGAACAACCCTACGGCCACGGTCAGCTGTGGTATATGCAGCCACCGTTTGCGGAGGCGATCCCGGAGTTGGGATATCAGTCACCGCTGGTACCGCGCGAGATCTACCGCCGGGGAATCGCCGCGATAGACCAGCACTGCCAGCAGCATGAGCAGGCAGACTTTGCCGACCTGAAACCCCGGCAGCAGGATGCTCTGTTAACGCAGCTGGAAGCCGGTGAACTTAACTTTAGCGGATTGCCTGGCGCGCTGTTCTTTACCCAACTGCTGGATAACACCAAAGAGGGCTATTTGGCTGACCCGCAGCACGGCGGAAATCAGACGCTGGCCAGCTGGACGCTGATCGGTTTCCCCGGTGCACGTGCCGATTATCAGGATCAGATGGATAACCCGAATAAACCCTATCCGCTGCCTCCGGTCAGTATTTCTGGCTATCGGGGGCGCAGCGCATGAGTACAATCAAACACCCCCCGGTTGACGTTGTGATTGTTGGGTTTGGCTGGACGGGGGCGCTGATGGCCCGCGAGTTGGCGGAAACCGGGCTGAATATCCTGGCACTGGAGCGCGGTGAACAGCGCGATACCTGGCCGGACTTTGCTTACCCGCGCATAACGGATGAACTGACCTACGGTATCCGGCTGAAGCTGTTCCAGAACCCGGCGCGTGAGACGGTGACGGTGCGCCACACCTCAGCCGACCATGCCATGCCTTACCGCCGCTTTGGTTCTTTCCTGCCCGGTAACGGCGTAGGCGGGGCGGGGGTTCACTGGAACGGGATGCTGTGGCGGCCTCGGGAAACCGACCTGAAGATGCGCAGTACCGTCACCGAACGTTACGGGGCCAGCGTGATCCCGGCGGATATGACGTTGCAGGACTATCCGGTGAGTTATCAGGAGCTGGAACCCTTCTTTGAGAAATTCGAAAAAATCTGCGGCACAGCAGGGCAGGTGGGTAACCTCCGTGGGGAGACCGTCGCCGGGGGCAATCCGTTTGAAGCGCCACGGCGTGCACCTTACCCGACAAAGCCCCTGAAGCAACAGTATGCCGGGCAGCTTTTTGCCCGGGCGGCAGAAAGCCTGGGGTACAGCCCGTTCCCTATTCCGGCAGCCAACTGCACCGAAGCCTGGAAGAACCCTTATGGTGTGCAGCTGGGCGTCTGCAACTACTGCGGGTTCTGTGAACGTTTCGGCTGTTTCAACGGTTCCAAAGCCTCGCCGCAGTCAACTATCCTGCCTTCACTTCGCCAGTTTTCGAACTTTTCGCTGCGCACTCAGGCACAGGTGTTGCGTATTAATACTGATGCCAGTGGGAAAAAAGCCACTGGCGTGACCTGGGTGGATGAGCTGGGGGTACAGCATGAACAGCCTGCGGATCTGGTGATCCTCAGCGCCTTCCAGCTGCATAACGTTCGCCTGCTGCTGCTGTCGGGGATAGGTAAACCCTACAATGCGCAGAGCGGAGAGGGCGTGGTTGGCCGTAACTATGCTTACCAGATGAATGGCAGCCTCAATCTGTTCTTTGGCGAGAAGCATAACTTTAATCCGTTTGCCGCCTCTGGCGTGACCGGGACGTTTATTGATGATTTCAATGCCGGGAATTTTGACCAGAGCGGGCTGGGTTTTATTGGCGGCGCCACCATCGGGGCGGCCACCAGCGGCGGGCGGCCGATCCAGCAGATGCCGTTGCCTGCGGCATCCCCGCAGTGGGGCAGCGGCTGGAAAAAAAGCATCAAACAGCACTATCTGCACACTATGACCATCGGTTCATCGGGATCGGTCATGCCATATAAACAGTGTTATCTCGACCTCGACCCGACCTACAAGGATGTCCACGGCCAGCCGCTGCTGCGCATGACGTTTGACTGGCAGCCGAATGAACTGAAAATGACGCAGTTCATGCAAGGCAAAGCGGAGCAGATAGCCCGTGTAATGGGGGCACAGCAGGTTGAATCGGGTTTTATGAAGCCCGGTGACCACTATGATGTGCGGCCTTACCAGTCCACGCATACCACGGGGGGGACAGTGATGGGTGATAACCCGAAAAACAGTGTGGTAAACAAATATTTGCAAAGCTGGGATGTGCACAATTTGTTTGTGCTGGGGGCATCTGTCTTCCCTCAAAATCTTGCCTACAACCCCACCGGTATTGTTTGCGCCACTGCACTGTGGGCAGCGCACGCCATCCGTACTCAATATTTCGCCCAGCCCGGACCGCTGGTGCAGGCCTGACAGGGAGTGAGCCATGAATATCAGACAATACGGTCTGTGTGTGCTGCTGGCAGTGGCCAGTAACAGCATTGCCGCTGTGCCTGAGCGCAGCATCAGTCCGGGGCACTATCTGGCCCTGGCGGCAGATTGTGCAGCCTGCCACACCGCAGAAAAAGGCACGCCTTTTGCCGGGGGACTGAAGATGGATACCCCCATCGGGGCTATTTACTCCACCAATATTACCCCGGATGCACAAACCGGCATCGGTCACTACAGCTATCAGGATTTTGCGCGGGCGCTTCGTGAGGGGAAGGCCCGGAATGGTCATTATCTGTATCCGGCGATGCCTTATACCGCGTTCAGCAAGTTTGACGACCAGCAGCTGCACGATTTGTATGCGTACTTCACACAGGAGGTTCCTGCCGTCCGGCAGGCAAACCGAAAAAGCGATATCCCCTGGCCGTTAAATATACGCTGGCCGTTGTGGGTGTGGAATATGATGTTTCATGACGATGAACGCTATCTTAACGACCCGCTGAAAAGCGCCGAGTGGAACCGGGGTGCCTGGCTGGTGATGGCTCCGGGGCACTGCGGTAGCTGCCATACGCCACGCGGTATAGCGATGCAGGAAAAAGGGCTGGACCACAATGACAGCGCCTATCTGTCCGGAGGAACCATTAACGGCTGGCATGCACCGGACCTGCGGGGTAACAACGTTCGCGGGCTGGGGAGCTGGACGCAGCAGGATATTATCAATTTCCTCAAAACAGGGCAGAACGACCGCACAATGGCATTTGGTTCCATGGCCGATGTGGTGCAGCAGAGTACGCAGCATCTTACGCCGGCGGATCTTAGTGCTATTGCGGTGTTTCTGAAGAGCCTGCCTCCCGGTAAATTCTCTTCTTCGCCAGCCAGTGAAGATTATGCCGAAGCTCAATATCCGGGGGCGGCGCTGTATCAGGATAACTGTGCCGCCTGCCACCGTAGCGATGGTCGGGGATACACTCACACCTTCCCGGCACTGGCAAGTAACCCGGCGCTGTTGGGGGATGATCCTTCGTCACTGGTTTCAATGATTTTGCACGGAGGCCGGGCTGCGGTGACAGAAAGAGCATTGACAGGTATGCGAATGCCGGGATTTGGCTGGCGGCTGACGGATCAACAGGTGGCCGAACTGAGTAACTATGTGCGCAACAGTTGGGGAAATCAGGCCAGCGATGTGACGGCGGAGCAGGTGAAAAAATTGCGGAAAGGGGAGTAAAAGAGCAAGAAAAGGAAAAAAACGTCGTCCCTGAAAAAGGGGCGACGTTTGTCAGCGATTACGCCTGGTGTGCACCAGGTTCGCTCAGTTTCTGCAAATCTTTATCCACGAAGAACAGGGCCTGACCGCTGTTACCCACCAGTGCCAGTTTATCCAGTACAGATTTGAACAGCTTCTCTTCTTCGTGCTGCTCAGACACATACCACTGCAGGAAGTTAAAGGTGGAGTAGTCCTGGGTGGTCATGGCTGCGTGCGCCAGTTCGTTGATTTTAGCGGTGATCAGCTGCTCGTGCTGATAAGCCTGCTCCAGCACTTCGTGCAGGGAGTTGAAGGTGACCGGTGGGGCTTCAATGGTGCCCAGTACCGGCATCGCGCCCGTATCGCTCAGGTAGTTGAACAGACGCTGCATGTGCTGCATCTCTTCCGTAGAGTGCTCACGCATAAACGCAGCCGCACCCTCGAAGCCTTTGTCGTTGCACCATGCGCTCATCTGCAGGTACAGGTTGGCAGAATAGAATTCCAGATTCAGTTGATCGTTCAACTGAGCGGTCATTTCATTAGTCAGCATGGTGACTCCTTTAACATTATATTTTGCGATTTATTACTCTCAATAATTCATGTTACAGGGACAGAGTGAATGTTTCTGTAACGTGAAGTATAACGAGTAAAACAGGTGATTTCTGCGCATTATGCACGCAGATTGATAAAATAAAAACCGTTTTATATAGCATAGGCTAATTTTATTGTTGTCGCCTAAGAGTATGATTGGTAAGTGATAATCATTCCATGATGAATATAAACAGTTCTGCTTTTTAAATGATTATGATAACTATTCCTATTAAAATATAAATTGGATCAATATTACGGAATGAGAATTAATCCGTAATAGGTTATTTCTTATAAGGTGTTATTTTTACAGAGAATGAACTGCCTTTATCCGCCAGGGATAAAGGCAGTTATGGTTTACTGCGGCTCGGTGACCAGACGGTCGAGGATGGCCTGAGCTGTTTTAATATCGGTCACCAGTGCGTTGATCATGCCGGAACGTACGGCACCAATAATCCCGGCGGCTTTCTCTGCCGTGGCCGCCACCCCGATGCATAACGGGGTCTGACGAAGCTGGTCTGGTGATGCTGCAATCATCCGCTGTTCGCCCTCCCAGTGCAGCACTTCCCCCTGTTCGGTCACGTAGTGGCGCAGAACATCGCCCGCTGCATGGCTGAGCGCCTGCTCATCAGGGGTGGCCGTGCTGGTTTCGCTGGGGTGGGGCGCATGATGCGTCAGGCCGACGCCCACGATGGCCACGTCCAGCTTATCCCATAGCGAGGTAATTTGTTGCACGCCCGGATCGCAGAGAAATGCATCACGCAGCACCGGCGACGAGATATAGGGCGCGTGCAGGAAATGCGGCGTTCCCTCCATCTGTTCTGCGGCCTGGCGCACAAATTCGTTAATCTGAAAATGCGCTGCCGCCTGCTGCATACCGCCGTTGAGCGCCACCGTCATCACCCCCGGCAGGCGCGGCAGGCCGGATAGCGTCACTTCACGTACCGCCCGTCCCCAGCCAATGCCCACGACCGAACCACTGACCAGGTCGGCCTGCTGAAGCAGCGAGGCCAGCGGCGCATTCAGGGCACTGAGGATATTGGCAGGTGGGGACTCCACCACGGCAGCGGTTTTTAACCCCAGCCGTGCAATCAGATCCGCCGTGATCTCCTCAGGGGACGTCAGCTCAATCACCTCTATTCGCACAATCCCCGCCGCGCGCGCTTTGGTCAGCAGACGCGAGATCGTGGCGGTGGACACGCCCAGTTTTTTAGCGATATCGACCTGCGACATATCGGACTGATAGTGCAGCTTCGCCACCATATGCATCATTGCCCGCGTGGTGGCGGGATCTTGTAAAAGTGGCTCTTTCAGGGTTGTAATTCCTTTCTGCAATGTATTACACTCAGTTCATCGGTTGGAGAATTATTGCTCAACACCAGCAAAATTGCAACGTGCACAGGTGGCTGAAACCCCTGACAGGACTGGAGATTCACCGGCAACAGCCCGGCGTCGTGCACACAGGCTAAAGGTAACTTTCGGGTCGTCTACGACGGCTTTTTTACCCTGTAATCTGTATAGGAGTTCACCCTAATGTCACACATGTCCACTTCTGAACTGCGCGGTTATCAGCAAATTTGCGGCAGCAACGGCGCGATGCTGGTGATTGCCTGCGACCAGCGCGGTGCGATGCGAACGCTGTTAAGTGCCGATCCCGACCAGCAAAAAGCCATTTCCGAGCAGCAGCTCGGCGGTATCAAGGCGGATATCACCCGCTATCTCGCCAGTCAGGCTTCCTGCGTGCTGGTGGATGCCGTCTGTGCTGTACCGGATCTGGTGGATCACGGGATCATCAATCGCGATACCGCTCTGCTGATTGGCCTGGATGCGTCGGGTTTTGATACCACCCCGGAAGGCTACCGCAATTCACGCCTTGTGGAGGGCATCAGCGCCCGCCGCGTGCGCGAGCTGGGCGCTAACGGCGGTAAAATTATGGTCTATTTACGCGCCGACCGCCCGGATGCGAATCAACATAACCTCGATATTCTGCGCCACTGCATCGAAGACTTTGCCCGCGAAGATCTGCTGCTGGTGGTGGAGTTTCTTACCTATCCCCTGCCGGAAGAGACGGACGACGCGTATAAAAGCCGTGTGCCGTCACTGATCTATGAAGGCACCAAACTGTCACTGGAGCTGGGTGCCAAAGTGCTGAAGATCCCATATCCTGGATCGGCTAAAGCTTGTGCCGATATCACCGAGCTTGCCGGGGATGTGCCCTGGGCCGTACTCTCGGCGGGAGTGGATCATACAACTTTCCTGACCCAGGTGGCGGATGCGATGAGCAACGGCGCTTCCGGTGTGATTGCCGGGCGTGCATTGTGGAAAGACTGCATCTCGCTGGACCGCCGTATCACCCGCGAAAAACTGGAAACGCTGGCCATCCCACGCCTGCGTGAAATCCAGGCGGTGATCGGCAAGTATTTCCATGCCCGTAGCACAGAGGAAAAAACCAGCCATGCCTGAGCAGCCCGTTTTGCAGCACTCTGCCCCCCGGAACCACGGTAAACGCCTGGTGATGGTGAACGGCGTACCCGCATCGGGAAAAAGCCATATCGCCACCCGTCTGTCGACGGCGACCGGTTGGCCACTGCTGACGCTGGATCAGATTAAAGAGCCGTTTATGCGTCAGATTGACGGTATTGACCGCCCGATGAACCGTAAGCTGGGCATTGCCGCTTATCAGGTGATCTGGTCGATTATTGCCGCTGCCCCGGCAGGTAACACCTTTATTGTTGATGCGTGGTTTGGCTTCCAGCCAAAAGCGGATCTGTCAGGGTTTATCAACGCGGCGGGCATTGATCGCATCGCTGAGATCTGGTGCCAGATCCCTGGTGAGATGGCAGCGCAGCGTTACAGCAGCAGGCTGGGTGCAAGATTGCCGGGACATCCGGGAGCGGAATACGTGGCAGAACTGCAACAACTGGCTGACCGCGCCGAACCGATGCAACTCGGGCCGGTATGGGTTGCCGATCAACGCAACGAGATCGACTTCAATGGGTTAATTCACTGGACGCAGGAGATCGTGAATCAGGCTTAGTTAATTTATTCGCCTCTGCCAAAAATAAACAGGATTAATCCTGAATATTAACGGTGTATTAAATAAAGAGTGTGACCACTGGTGTAATTAACCAGGGCGAAGCTATGGTTATTAATCTAATTAACTGATGTTTAATAATTTATTATTAAATAAGTCATGTTGATCACGTTTTTATCATTCTGCGGAAAGTATAGTGAATTAACTTACTGAATAATGAACAGGGCGACGATGTATGTTAACCGACTGGATTAATGACAGTAACCTGAAACTGTTAACGCATACGGATAACTGGCGTAAAGCCGTTGAGATTGCATTGCAACCGATGATCGATAATGGTGCAGTACAACCCCGATACCTTAATGCTATTTATGATATGCATGAACAGATTGGTCCCTATTATGTTCTGGGTGAAGGTATTGCGATGCCCCATGCCCGGCCAGAAGAAGGGGTGAATCATACGGCACTCTCCTTATTAATTATTTCTGAGGGTGTGAACTTTGGCAGTGAAGATAATGATCCGGTGTATGTGATATTTGCACTGGCCGCTATCGATAGCCACTCGCATATTGAAATGATCGCCAGCCTGTCGCAGCTTTTTTGCCAGGACGGCGTGGTAGAACAGTTAAGGCAGGCACGGGATAAATCAGCGGTACTGAACATTCTGCAGCAGTTCTGAACCGCCGTCAGGGCTGGGATGCCCGTCATCATACCCGCAGTCAGAGGTCGCGGACTTACAGACACTTAATTAAGGTATGCCTGATGAAAAAGTTATCTATTCTGGCCGTATGCGGTGCCGGGCTGGGCAGTAGTTTTGCCTGTGAAATGAGTATTGAAGCGGCACTGAAAGATCTGGGTGTGGATGCCGACTTATCTCACTGTGATATTTCCAGCGCGACCTCATCGCGTGCAGATATTATCATGACCGGTGAAAATTTTCGTTCGCAGTTCCAGCATTACACCATCAATTCCACCATTATTTATCTTAAACGTCTGGTGGATAAAAACGAAATAAAACTAAAACTAGAGCCGATCCTTAAAGAGAAAGGCTACCTTATTTAATTTGTGTTTTTTAAAATCCGATTAAATCCAAAATGGTTTACGTCGCCTTCGGCATCTTAAATCATAAATAATATCTACCCAAAATAATTCGAGCCAACACATCTGTAGCTTGAAGTATGAAGGGTATATGTGAAAGTAAACAGGGGAGTTCTATGTCTTTCCTTACCTTTATTGTCCATGATGTTCTGGGGCAGGCGTCTATCCTGATCTCATTAATTGCCATGATTGGCCTGATTGCTTTGAGAAAAAGCCCGGGCCAGGTGATCACCGGAACATTAAAAACGTTACTGGGTTTCTTAGTGCTGCTTTCCGGCGCCAGTATTATTGTTGCCACGTTAACCTTCCTCGGCGATATCTTCCAGAAAGGGTTTAATATGCGCGGTGTGGTGACCGATGTGGGTTCCATCGCCGGTATCGCCCAGCAAACCCTCGGGCGTGAAACAGCCCTGATTATGGTGGTCGCCTTTGTGGTGAATATCCTGATCGCCCGACTGACGCGCTACAAATATATCTTCCTCACCGGGCAGGCATCGCTGTGGATGGCGACCGTCTGCTCGGTGATTGGTTATATGGGCGGACTGCGTGGTGTGGAGCTGATCCTGCTTGGCGGCGGCATTGCCGGGGTGATGGCGGTATTGATGCCCGCGATTGCCCAGCCGATTGTGCGTAAGATCACCGGCGGTGATGATATTGCCCTCGGCCACTTCTGTACTATCGGCTATATGGTGCAGGCGGGTGTGGCAAAAGTGACCGGCGATGTCAGCAAAAGCACTGAAGATGTGGAGCTGCCGCAGGCGCTGTCGTTCCTGCAAGATACCTATTTGTCGATGATGGTGGTGATGATCCCGATCTACCTGATCCCGGCGATTGCCGCAGGTCCGGAAGTGGTGGCCGCCTCCTCTAATGGTGTGAACTACCTGGTTTATGCCTTCCTGCAATCTATCCAGTTTGTTGTCGGTGTGTATGTGCTGCTGGCGGGTGTGCGCCTGCTGCTGGCGGAAATTGTCCCGGCGTTTCGCGGTATTGCGCTGCGCATCGTGCCGGATGCGGTTCCGGCACTCGACTGCCCGGTGCTGTTCCCCTATGCGCCTAACGCGGTGATCATCGGTTTTATCTCGACCACCATTGGTGCGGTGATCGGGATGTTCCTGTTCCCGTGGGTTGGGCTGGCGATGATCCTGCCGGGAATGCTGACCAACTTCTTTGCCGGGGGCACCGCCGGGATCTTTGCTAACGCCGTGGGTGGACGGCGCGGTGCGGTGATTGGTGGCGTGTTCCACGGGCTGTTTATCACGCTGCTGCCCGCGCTGTTACTGCCGCTGCTCGGCCAGTATGGCTTCCAGAATGTGACCTTTAGCGACTCGGATGTGATCGGCGTCGGACTGGTATTCGGCCATATCCTTAACTTCTTCCATTAATGAATCAGGAGGTTTTATGGACGCAATTGAGAAGATCTTACAGCAGGAACTGCCGGCGAAAGCCTGTGCTGACGCGCTGAATGAGCTGGGTAAGCAGTTTATGGCGCAGCAGGACAGCGACAGTGCCATCCAGTGCTGGGAGCAGAGCATGGCCCGCTACGGGAAACCGGGTTTTGCCCAGGCCCAACTGATGAAGGCCTGGAATGCGAAGCGTCGCGCCTGTTCACTGGCGGGTGACGGCAAGGGCGTGGAGCTTTACTCAGAGAAAATCGACGGGTTGATGCAGCAGAGTAAGGATGCGATCCGCTACGGTTTTTGAACACGGACCATAAAAGGACCGGGCATGCCCGGTCGCTACGGTTGTGGTGCGGTTTTGCCGCGCGGGGCATTGTGGTCCCGATTTTCGTAGGGGTCAGGCATGCCTGACCCGTATTTCAACTGACCCAAATTTGACTATCAGAAATCCATCTTCACGGTGAACTGCACTTCACGCGGATCGCCAATCTGGTTGGACAGATTGTTGGTGGCGATCGACGAGGTATAGTACGTCTTATCGAACAGATTCTTCACGTTTACCTGCAAGGTCACCGGGTTCTGCGTTTTGATCTTATAAGATGCGAATGCATCCGCTACCGCGTAGCCCTGTAACGAGTAATCCTCGCCATTGTCACCGGAACGACGGCTCACCGCATGACCGCCGCCGCCAACGGTCAGCGTATTGCCGCCAATCACGTTGTGGAAGTCATAGGTCAGGAACAGTGAACCGGTGTGACGCGGCACGTTAGGCAACATCTTGCCCTGATAATCCGGGTCTTCCATCACCTTGGCATCGGTATAACCGTAGCTGGCAATGACGTTGACGTTCTGCGTCAGCGCACCCGCCACATCCACTTCTACCCCACGCGAACGTACTTTCCCGGCGGTTTTCGCCACGCTCTCACCGTTAACCGTATCGGTATACAGCACGTGGCTCTTATCGATATTGAACATTGTCACGTTAGCGGTCACACCGCTGAACAGGTCAAACTTGGCACCCACTTCATAGGCGGTCGCGGTTTCCGGCGGCAGCTCACCGATGTAGCTGGCAATCGAATACTGCGGCATAAACGAACGCGAAACGTTACCGAAGAACGAGATATTCGGTGTGGCTTTATACACCAGACCAAATTTCGGCACCCACGCGCTGTCGCGGCTATCAGTATTGACGTTGAACGGGCGGCCTTTACCGGCATATTCGGTAAAGGTGGTGTAGCGCATGGCGCTGACCGCAATCCACTTATCGGTCAGGTAGAGCGAGTCCTGCACGTAGCCGGAGTAACTGACCTGCTGGATGCGCTGGTCGCTGTCGGCGGCCGATACCGTGGTGCATTTCCCGGTAGTGCCGTAGGACGGGGTGTAAATATTGAAATCTTTCACGTTCTTACAGCGGATCATATCGGTGCGCAGCAGATCGTAGTTCTCATACGACAGCCCGGTCAGGATCTCATTATAGAAACCGCCGATGACCACGTCGCCCTGGAGATCGAAACGTGCGGAGTGCTGGCGCTGGGTCGATCCCTGGGTGGCATCGACACGACGCGTCAGGTTGCCGGTGGCGGAATCATAGGCCATCACGCGCGCCTGATTATCGCTGTATTTGTCCTGGCTGAAGCTGTAATCGAACTTAGCCGTCCACTGATTATTGATGCGGTACTCGGTATTCAACTGGGCCAGATCCGACTCACCGTCGGTAATGTTATAGGCTTCATCGAAACGGGTTTCGCGATTCACATCCACCGCATGGCCGGTATCCAAATCGAAAATGGTGCCGCGGTCGAACGGGGTGCTGTAGTTACGGTGTGAGTAAGCAACGGTCACTGTGGCATCATCGCCAAACCAGGTCAGAGACGGGGCAATAAAGCTGCTGCGTTCTTTGCCGAAATTACGCCAGTAATCTTCATGCTGATAAGAACCGATCAGGCGGTAAGCAAGATTGGTGCCTTCAATCGGGCCGGTAACGTCCACGCTGCCGGTGCCGCCGCCAAAGCTGGTGGAGGTGGCCTGAATCGAGCCACCGAAGGTTTTTTCCGGGCGTTTAGTTATCACATTGATCAGGCCGCCGGGATCGAGAATACCGTACAGCGTTGATGCCGGGCCTTTCAGCACTTCAACGCGATCGGTCGCAGCGTTAAAGCTGCGCGGCAGCACGGTTTTCAGGCCGTTGGTCATCACCGAACCATCACGGTTGCTACCAAAACCACGGCGTACAAACGCGTCCTGAGTGCCGCCGAGGGTGTTGGTCTGAACCACGTTACTGACGTTGTTCAGCACTTCATCCAGCGTGGTAGCGTGCTGATCCTCAATCACCCGGTCGCTGACGGTGTTCACCACCTGCGGAATATCCAGCAGCGGGGTATTGGTCAGCGTGGCGGTGGAAGAGTTCAGCGGCTGATAGCCGGAGGTCATTGGCTGGTCGGCATCGGATACTTTCGCTTCGACCGTCAGCGTGCCGCTATCATTGCTGCTGTCGGCATCGCTTTTGTTCACGTTGCTGGCTGGCGTGACTGCTGCCATCGCTACCGGCGTTGTCAGCACCCCGATAAAGAGCATTGAAAACAGTACGCGCCCTTTTTTCCCCAGAAAAGAAGGTGATAATTCAGTCATTTATTGTATTTTCCGCAAGCTTTCTCATTCCCTGTTGAATGAGAAAAGGTGTGTTGTCTTCATTGCCCGATGGGTTGCGTTACGCGCAGTCCTATCCGTTAAACCCGGTGTTCATGGCTCGGATATGTAATTGAGAATCATTCAAACACGCCGTTATGTAGTAGTAAATGTAAAAAACATCAAAAAAACAGACAGGCTGATTACCGCTGAATTATCACATTCGCATTGCGGGTGTTATTTTTTAATCTTTTGATAAATAGGTTAAATAATTTCATATCCAGCATCTTTTTATGGCTTTTATAACCGGGTATCGCTCTGTCAGTAAGCTGTCTATTATTTCTTGACTACTACAGGCATTCTACGCATGATCGAGAAAACGAATGAGATTTATTTTTATTTAAGGCGTACGCGCGCGCTGGCCGGTTGCCACGCCGTTGCGGTGCAGGAGCGGTAGATGCCACAGCGGGTGGAAAAGACAGCAGGCGCACTCCCGGCGTCCGCAGAACAGGGTATTGTCCTCGACAAACTCTCTGCCGGTTATGGCAAAAAAATCATTGTTGACGGTGTCAGCCTGACCATCGAACACGGCAAAATGACCGTACTGGTCGGCGCGAACGGTTCCGGTAAATCCACATTGCTGACCACCATTGCCCGTATGCTGGCGCCTCTCGACGGCTGCGTGCGGCTCGACGGTAAAATCATCCACGATCAGCCCACCAAAGCGGTGGCACGCCAGCTGGGCATGTTGCCGCAATCGCCGCTGTTGCCGGATGGATTAACCGTATTTGAACTGGTGTCACGCGGGCGCTATCCCTGGCAAAACTTTATGCGTCAGTGGTCAACGGAAGATGAAGAAGCGGTGCACGATGCTCTGCGGATGACCGGCACGCTGGAGTTTGCCCATCTGCCTGTCGACAGTCTGTCCGGCGGCCAGCGCCAGCGCTGCTGGATTGCGATGGCGCTGGCACAGCAAACCGCCACTATCCTGCTGGACGAACCCACCACGTTCCTCGATTTGCGTTATCAGGTCGATATTCTCGAACTGCTGCATGATTTGACGCGACTGCATGGCCGTACCGTTGTCGTCGTGCTGCACGACCTGAACTTTGCCGTGAACTATGCCGATACCGTGGTATTTCTGCGACAGGGGCGCCTGGAAGGTGTGATCCGCCAAGGAGAGCACTGTACACCCGCGTTGATCAAAGCGGTGTTTGATGTCGACGTTCAGATGTCGGTAAACCCGCTGACCGGAAAACCCTTCTTTATGCCGTTCCGGGCGCCCGGTGACCGCACCGGATGAGTGATTTTGCTGCGGTGGTACGCCGTCGTCGCGCCCGTTCGGGCGTGGCACTGATCATCCTGCTGGTGGCCCTGCTGGGCTGCGCGCTGATCCACCTCAGTCTGGGGGCGCGTTATATCGGCCCCGGTACGGTATTACAGGCGCTGCTGGAATTTAACCCACGTAACTTTGACCATAAGGTGATCGTGGATCTGCGGTTGCTGCGACTGGTTGCTGCACTGATGACTGGTGCGGTGCTGGGCGTGGCCGGAATGCTGCTCCAGGCGGTGATCCGCAACCCGCTGGGCGAACCCCATATCCTCGGGCTGAATGCCGGGGCGGCACTGGCAGTCGTCATTGCGTCCGCGCTGGGCAGTCAGTGGGGCGGGCTGCTGTTGGGTCGCCCGCTGATTGCGGCTGGGGGCGCTGCCGCGTTGTTTGCGCTGGTGATGCTGCTGGCATCCGCCGGGCGTACCGGTCTGACGCCGCTGAAGGTGACCCTCTGTGGCGTGGCGGTCTCCTCTTTTGCCTCGTCAGTCACGGCGGCTATCCTGATCCTCGATGAACAAACGCTGATGGAAATACGCACCTGGCTGGCGGGCGATCTTGCCGGGCTAAGCTGGGCGGTGACGCGCGCTGCTGCGCTGCCGGGTGCGGTAGGGATGGTTCTGGCACTGTGGATTGCCCCGCGTCTGAATGTGCTGGCACTGGGCGATGTGATTGCCAGCGGGCTGGGGGTGAATATTGCCCGTACCCGGCTGCTGGGGCTGATCGCCACCGCCCTGCTGTGCGGTGCGGCGGTGTCGGTGGCAGGACCCATTGGCTTTATTGGTCTGGTGGTGCCGCATATCGTGCGGCGACTGATCACCGATGATATTCGCCTGGCAATCCCGCTGTCGGCCTTGTGCGGCGCACTGTTGTTGCTGCTGGCGGATATTGCCGCCCGCACGCTGATTGCCCCTCAGGAACTGGCGACGGGCGTGATGACGGCGCTGGTCGGTGCGCCGGTATTTATCTTTATCGCGTCGAGATTTTTTAAATGAAAATGTCGCTTCAACGGGTGGGCTATCGGCGCTGGCAGTGGGGTGCCTTTAGCCTGCTGCTGCGCCCGCGTGCACTGGCCTGCGCTGCGCTGTTGGCGTTGCTGGCGCTGGCGCTGGTGATTTTTGGCGTTACCCAGGGGTCGCTGCCCGTCCCGGCATCGGCCATTGGCCGGGCACTGTTCTACCCGCAACCGTTGCCGTCACAGCAGGACTACATTGTCTGGGATATTCGTCTGCCGCGCCTGCTGATGGCCGCCCTGAGTGGAGCGATGCTGGGGATGGCGGGCGCTGCGATGCAATCAATTACCCGTAACGGGCTGGCCGATCCGGGGTTGATCGGGGTGAAAGAAGGCACCAGCGCGGTGGTGTTGACGCTGATCCTGTTGTTCCCATCGCTCGGTCTGCTGTGGCGGCCGCTGGCGGGGATGGCGGGCGGGCTGCTGGTGGCATTGCTGGTGGTGGCACTGGCGCGGGATTTCTCGCGTCCCCGCTTTATTCTGATCGGCATCGGCGTTTCCTGGGCATTCTCGGCTGGGATAGGGGTATTTATGACCACCGCCGACGTGCGCGATGTGCAGACGGCGCTGGTGTGG
The DNA here is from genome assembly GCF_020683125.1 of Erwinia rhapontici. Lineage (NCBI taxonomy): Bacteria > Pseudomonadati > Pseudomonadota > Gammaproteobacteria > Enterobacterales > Erwiniaceae > Erwinia > Erwinia rhapontici. The sequence continues at coordinate 800,866 of NZ_CP085627.1, forward strand.
ATGGCGGGCAGCCTGCATGCCGCGACCTGGTCACTGCTGGCCGTTGCCGCCTGCTGGGCGCTGCCGGGCGCGCTGATCCTGTTTCTTACTGCCCGTGCCTCTGATGTGGCGCTGCTCGGTAATCAGGCGGCCAGCGGTCTGGGCGTGCGGCTACAGCATCTGGCGTTGATCCGCTTTGCCGCGCCAGTCCTGCTGACGGCGGCCAGCGTCTCGTGCGTGGGCAGCCTGGGGTTTGTCGGGCTGATCGCCCCGCATATGGCGCGTTTTCTGCTGCGCGGCGGGCAGGTTGCGCTGCTCAGCGGCAGCGCGCTGATTGGGGCGTTGCTGGTGCTGGTCACGGACACCATCGGGCGGCTGGCCTTTGCCCCGTTGCAAATTCCGGCGGGCATTGTGATTGCCCTGGTGGGCGGGCCGTTTTTCCTGCTGTTGCTCTGGCGCCGTCGTGATGCGCTGTAATCCGGACGAGGCGTGCCTCGCCCCTACTAAAGGAACTGCTATGCGTTTTCTCTTTTCTCTGCTGCTGCTAATCGGGGCTACCGCTGCTGCTGCGGTGCCCACGCAGTCGTTTACCGACGATCTGGGTCGCACGGTGGTCGTGCCGCTGCATCCGAAACGTATCGTCTCGCTACATGATCTGGATATCACCATTCCCCTGATTGAACTGGGTGTACCGCCTGTGGCCAGCCACGGACGCACGCGCCCGGACGGCAGCCATTTTTTGCGTTCAAGCGGTCTGCTCACCGGGGTGGATTTCGATAACTCGTCCATTCAGTTTATTGGCACTGCCGATATGGATATTGAAGCGATTGCTGCGGCCAAACCGGATCTGATCATCACCGAGCCTGCCCGCAATGTGGCGGTTGAACAGCTGGAGAAAATTGCCCCGACGGTCAGTATTGACCACCTTAAAGGGGGCGCTCCGCGTATCTACAGCAAGCTGGCGCAACTGACGGGCAGCCAGGCACAGCTCGCGATTCTGGAACGCCGCTACCAGGAGCAGATCAAACAGCTTAAACACGTGGTGGATACGCAGCACATTACCGTATCGGTATTACAGGCCAACAATGGCAAGCTAACCGTGCATCACAGCTACCATTCGCTTGGGCGGGTGCTTCGCGATGCCGGTTTTCGTTTTCCTCCGTTGGTGGACGCGATCCCTGAGGGAGGAAGAGTCGATGTCAGCGCAGAAAGACTTCCTGAATTGGATGCAGATTATATTTTTGATACCTGGCGGGCTGATACCGGAGGTAAACCTGCTGATGAGATCGCCGATATGAATCGGGTCATGCCGGGATTCTGTGATTTCTTACGCGCCTGTCGCGAAGGGCATTACATTTTATTGTCACGCGACGAAGTGATCTCGAACTCTTATGCCTCACTGGGGCTGCTGGTGGCACAGGTGCAATCGCATCTTTCCGGGCGCACGCTGCCGGAAAAAGCGGGGCAGCCATGAGTTTGTCTACCGGGCGCAGGCGTGTGGATCTGTACGGCGAGCGTTTTCGCGCACGTGCGCATCAACTCTCCCCACGGTTATATGCGGTGGCCAGCTATATCAACGAGCACCGTCATGTGGTGCTGGAGAATACGGCGATGGAGATCGCCGCTGCGACGCAGAGTTCAGATGCGACGGTAATCCGGGCCATGCAGGCGCTGGGTTTCGCCGGGTTACGTGATTTAAAGCTGACTATCGAGCGTTTCCTGGGGCCAGGGATCAACTCAGCGGAGAAGATGAATACCACGGTCAGCGCGCTGTCCTGCGATATTAATGCCAGCATTGATTTTGTGGTGGAAGGGCATCAGCGTGCTTGTGAAGCGCTAAGTGAACCGCAGAATCGTCGGGCGATGGCACAAGCCGTCGCTCTGCTGGCCGAGGCGCGACAGGTGGCGATTTTTGGGATTGGGGCTTCCGGAATTCTGGCTGACTACACGGCGCGATTATTAACGCGTATCGGTACGCCTGCGTATGCGCTGAATCGCACCGGAATTTTGCTGGCGGAACAGTTGTTAGATCTCCAACGCGGCGATGTACTGATCATGATGGGGCAGAAATCGGCGCATCGCGAAGGGCTCACCACGCTGGCCGAAGCGCGACGGCTGGGGATCCCTGCCATCTTACTGACCAATGCGCCCGACTCCCGTTTTAGCCGGGAAGCGCATACGGTGATCACCGTGCCGCGCGGTGGGGAAAACGGCAAAGTCCCTCTGCACGGTTCCGTCCTGCTATGCCTGGAAATGCTGGTCATGTCGCTGGCGTCTACTGCCCCGCAGAAAACCATGAAGTCGATGAAGCGCATTCAGGATCTGCATCGGTCGATTGGTAAATCGGGGGGGAAGAAGGGCTGATTTATCGCTGATAAACCGTCATTCGGCCTATCAGGGCTATCCGAAACGCGGACACGCCGTAAACCCATCCCTGGGGGCTCGTGTTCGCGCATCCCTGCGCTCAACGGTCCGCTAACCCGGATAGCCCCGATTGCCATTTAGCACGGTGTTGCTGTGACTTTTTTCAACAGCGACGATGTTGTCAGACAGGGACCACAAAGGGACAGGTTAGCCGGGCCTCCGCCGCATGGATGCGGCGGCTGGAGCCTCCAGGGATGGATTTACGGCGTCCCGGCGTTCTGCCCTTTGTGGTCCTGTTACACCACATCACCGCAACACGTTACAGATCCGCACCGTTGCTGGCGATCACCTGCTTATACCAGTCGAAGCTTTTCTTCTTCGAACGCGCCATAGTGCCGGTACCGTCATCGTTTTTATCCACATGGATAAAGCCATAACGTTTGTTGTACTGGCCGGTGGTGAATGACACGCAGTCGAGGCAGCCCCACGGGGTGTAACCCATCAGATCAACGCCATCTTCCAGTACCGCAATTTTCATTTGCTCAATATGTGCCTGCAAATAAGCAATACGGTAGTCATCGTTGATCTGACCATCGGCTTCAACGGTATCGTAGGCACCAAAGCCGTTCTCAACGATAAACATCGGCTTCTGATAGCGTTCCCAGAAGGCGTTCAGCGTGTAGCGCAGGCCGACCGGGTCAATCTGCCAGCCCCAATCGGAGGCTTTTACATGCGGGTTCGGACGGCTGCCCGGGAAACCTTCAATATGACGACCGTCGTCGCTGTCTTTCGCAGAGAACTGCACCGCATTACTCATGTAGTAACTGAAGCCCAGATAGTCAGCACAGCCATCACGCAGCGCCTGCTCATCGCCCGGCTGCATCTCAATCTGGTAACCCTTACGCTCCCACTCTTTCAGAATGTACGATGGGTAGTAACCGCGCAGGTGCACATCACCGAACAGATAGCGCTCACGCATCGATTCCTGCGCGAACATCACATCATCCGGGTGGCATGACCACGGGTAGAGCGGCACAATCGCCAGCATGCAGCCGATCTGCAAGTTCGGGTTGATCTCGTGACCCAGTTTTACCACCTGCGCACTGGCAACAAACTGGTGATGCAGAACCTGATACATCGCCTGCTCGGGTTTTTCGTGGTCGTTAAAAATCACCCCGGAGTTACAGTAACCGAACAGCGGATAACGCCAGTTACGCTGGTTATTGATCTCATTAAAGGTCATCCAGTATTTCACTTTGTGCTGATAGCGCTTCAGTACCACTTCGCTGTAACGCACAAAGAAATCCACCACTTTACGGTTCAGCCAGCCGCCGTACTCTTTCACCAGATGCTCAGGCATCTCGAAGTGGGAGAGGGTGATCACCGGTTCAATATTGTATTTCAGCAGTTCATCAAACAGGTCGTCGTAGAACTGTAAGCCCGCTTCGTTTGGCTCCAGCTCGTCGCCTTTCGGGAAAATGCGCGTCCAGGCAATCGAGGTACGGAAACACTTAAAGCCCATCTCGGCAAACAGCGCGATATCTTCTTTGTAGCGATGGTAGAAATCCACCGCCAGGTGATTCGGGTAGTGATGCGCCGGGTCAATGCCATCGGTGATCACGCGGTCCACGCCGTGCGCGCCGCCGGATAAGACATCGACAATACTTGGACCTTTACCGCCCTGGTCCCAACCGCCTTCAACCTGGTGTGCCGCAACCGCGCCGCCCCATAAAAAATCTTTTGGTAATTGCTGCTCTGACATAATCCATCCTTTCTGGTGAGATTAACAACGTCTTAATGATGCGGGCGAGGCGTGCCTCGCCCCTACAAATCCCCAACGATTGATGCCGGGATTTAATACTCGATATCTTTATTTAAATTCGCCCCGTTGGTCTGGATCACGCGCTGATACCAGCTAAAGCTTTTCTTACGGTAGCGTGCCAGATCCTTCAGGTCGTGCTCATCACGGTTAACGTAGATAAAGCCGTAACGCTTGCTGATCCCCTGATGCGTACTGACCAGATCGATCGCTGACCACGGGCAGTAACCGAAGAGGTCGACGCCATCGCTGATCGCTAACTGGAGTTGCTCAAGATGGTCACTGAGATAAGCAATACGGTAGTCGTCATACACTTTATTCCCGGCGGCCAGCTCGTCAAAGGCACCGAGACCATTCTCAGTGACAATCAGCGGCAGGTGGTAACGATCGTAGATCTCGCGGGCAGTGATGCGGAAGCCAACCGGGTCAACATACCAGTTAAACTGATTTTTCTTCAGATGCGGGTTATTGGTGCCAACGTAAACGCTTTTATCGATACCGGCCATCTGCTGGTCAACTTTCTGGTTGCCTTCCCCTTCATCGCTCAACTCGGCGGCAACGGTCGCGGAGGCATAATAGTTGAAGGCGATAAAGTCAGGTTTCGCCTGCTTCAGCAACGCCATCTCGGCATCGGTAATCGTTGGCAGCCAGCCTTTCTCCTGCATAAAGCGCCAGGCAATGGTGTTGTAACGGCCATAACAGGCGAGGTCGAGGTACAGCCAGTTGCGAATAGAGGTGAAGTTATTCGCCGCCAGCACGTCTTCGGGCTTGGAACTGGCCGGGTAGACGCAGGAGATATTCGGTGCCGGGCCGATTTTTGCCGCAGGCAACATCTCGTGGCAGGCGATCATCGCCCGCGCCTGCGCCAGCATCATATGGTGGTTCTGTTGATACAGGGTTTTGTGCGGGTCCGGTGTGCCGGCGGGCAGCGTACCAATGACATCCCCTTTGAGGATCATCATGTTCTGCTCGTTTATGGTCAGCCAGTATTTCACCCGATCGCCGTACAACTCAAAGCAGGTGCGGGCAAAGTGCTCAAACGCCGCGATGGTGGCGGAATCGGACCAGCCACCTTTCTCCTGTAACGCCCAGGGCAGATCGAAATGGTACAGCGTGACCAGCGGCTCAATCCCTTTGTCGGTGAGTGCGGTGATCAGCTTCTGATAGAACTCAACGCCTTTGGCATTGATCTCACCGGTTCCCTGCGGGAACAGGCGGCTCCAGGAAATAGAAAGACGGTAGGTTTTCAGGCCCAGTTCAGCGAACAGTGCCACATCTTCGGCAAAGCGGTGGTAGTGATCGCTGGTCACAGTGAAGTCTGTCAGGCGCGGATCGAAACGGGCTTTATCAATGACCGAGGGTCCTTTACCGTCCTGGTTCGACGCCCCCTCTACCTGATAGGCCGAGGTGGAAGCTCCCCATAAAAAACCGTCAGGGAAGGGCGATAGCTTGCGGTATTGCATCCTGTTCTCCTTGCGTTTTTGACGGGTCAGGCATGCCTGACCCCTACGAAATACGTGCAGGGCGAGGCATGCATGACCCCTGCGAAATACGTGCAGGGTGAGGCATGCATGACCCCTGCGAAATACGTGCAGGGCGAGGCATGCCTGACCCCTACGAAATACGTGCAGGGCGAGGCATGCCTGACTCCTGCGAAATACGTGCAGGGCGAGGCATGCCTGACCCCTACGAAATACGTGCAGGGCGAGGCATGCCTGACCCCTGCGAAATACGTGTAGGGGCGAGGCATGCCTCGCCCAAGATTATTTGGCCTGTTTCAACGCCTGCACTTCACGATGAAGGATGATGATCTCTTCCGCTAGCTCACGGCACAGCATGGCGTTCATCAGGTGATCCTGCGCATGGACCAGAATCAGGTTCACCGGCACCTTGCCGACCCCTTCATCAGCGCCAATCAGCGCCGTCTGGATCTTATGCGCGGCTCTGGCAGCGGCTGTCGCGGCCGTCAGCTGTGCGTCCGCTTCCTGCCAGTCATAAGTCCGTGCTGCACGCAGCGCCTGCATTGAGCAGGAGCGTGCTTCGCCGGCGTGAATGATGAGTTCCATTACGGTGGTTTCCATATCCATGATCAGTTCTCCACGGCTTTCAGTTCAGTATCCGACGGGGTTGGCTTCTCCTGCTTCAACAGCTCGCGCTCATACATTTTGAAGAAGGGATAGTAAATCAGGGTTGATACCACAATCAGCACGCCCACCAGAATCACGGCGCGGAAGTCCCAGCCCGTTGACCAGGCGGCACCAATCGGGCCGGGTGTGGTCCAGGGGGCCAGCGAAACCACGTGGTTCACCAGGTCAGTACGCGTGGCCACCCAGGCAATAATGGCATTGACCAGCGGTGCGGTAATAAACGGGATAAACAGCAGCGGGTTCATCACCACCGGGGAACCGAAGATAATCGGCTCATTGATATTGAACATACTCGGCACCAGACCCAGCTTGCCGATGGAGCGCAGGTGTGCCGAACGGCTCCGCAGATAGAGGAACACCAGGCCCATGGTGGAACCGGAACCGCCCACCACGATAAAGAACTGCCAGAATGGCTCAATAAAGATTTGCGTGATCGGCTGGCCTGCGTTTAATTCCTGCTGGTTAATGCCGAGGTTGGTCAGCCAGAAGGCCTGCAAAATCCCACCGACGATCACCGCACCGTGGATACCGGCAAACCACAACAGATGGCACAGCAGCACGGCAATCAGTACCGCTGGCAGTGAGTCAGACGCGGAGATAATGGGTTTGAAGATCGCCATAATCGCCTGCGGCAGCAGCATACCGAACTGATCCTGTACCAGCAGACTGAGGGGGAACAGTGTCAGGAAGATGGCAAGGATCGGGATAAGCAGATCGAACGACTGGCGAATTTTCGGCGGAACCTGCTCTGGCAGCTTAAAGCCGATATGGTGTTTTTGCAGGAAGTGCATCAGCTCAGTGGAGTAGAGGCTGACGATAATCGCCGTAAAGATCCCTTCTCCCCCCAGCGAACCCACAGGAAGTGCGCCATTGCCCTGCGGCGCGGCGACCAGCAGAAACGACATTAGCGACAGACAGGCGGCCATAAAACCGTTCATCTTATAGCTGATGGCGAGGTTATAGGCGATGGCGGCGGCGATATAGACCGCCATAATGCCCATCGTCATATTGTAGGGCATCATGATTTGCGCTGAATGACGCTCCACCATGCCCAGCCACCACTGAGCAAAAGCCCACTGGCTGTCGGCACCGAACGGTGGATGAGCGAACAACAGCATGAACGAACCCACAATCAGGAACGGCATCGACGAGATAAAGCCATCTTTGATCGCCACCACGTGGCGCTGGCTGGAGAGCCTGGCCGCGATCGGGCTGATGCGATTCTCGATCACGCCGAACAGGGACTCGCTGAAGCGACTCATTTGGCGGCCCCGCCGTTCTGGATCATCAAGAGGGCGTCTGCGAGGATTTTTTCGCCGTTCATCATGCCGTAATCCATGGTGTTGATCACGGCGATCGGCTTGTTGAGTTCATCGGCCAGCGGCTTGAAATCCACCAGCTTGTATTTGATTTGCGGGCCGAGCAGGCAGCAGTCGTAATCGGCGATCTGCTCAACAAACTCGTCCAGCCCAACCGCATTAATCTCCACGGCAATATTTTTTTCTTTAGCGGCTTTTTCCATACGCTGCACCACCATGCTGGTGGACATACCTGCGGCACAACAGAGTAAGATTTTATTCATGGTTGTTCTCCGGTCTAGGTTTCTTTAATAGATAGCTGAAACTGACCTGTTTCTGCAACCGGTTTCATATTCAATAATTTGTTCTGTGAGCGGGATCGCATCGGTCAGAGACAAAGCAGGTGAAACAGCAAAGTTGTGCGGGTAATGGATATATCGCTAATAACGTTGCAGGCAGGTTTAAACGGTTTTTTTCCGTAGAAAGAGGCAACTGACAGGTGAGATGAAAACGTCACTAACGGACACTAAAGTTAATAATTTCATTGTGTTATCATATGAGGTATGGGCGCACGATAAAACAGGTTATTATAACAAGCAGAACTTAGCTTTCAGGAAACCATGATGATTACCATGCTGGATGTCGCAAAAAAAGCCGGTGTTTCAAAAGCCACGGTTTCACGGGTGCTGGCAGGAAATAGTTACGTCAGTAAAACCACGCAGGATCGGGTATTTAAAGCGATTGAAGAAACTGGCTATCGGCCTAATTTGCTGGCACGTAATCTGGCGACCAATAAATCACAAAATATCGGGCTGGTGGTCACCAATACCTTATATAACGGTCCTTATTTTAGTGAGCTGTTATTCCAGGCGGCAACGTTAACCGAGCAGCATGGCCGCCAGCTGTTACTGGCCGACGGTAAGCATGATGCCCGTCAGGAGCGCCAGGCCATTGAGTTCCTGCTGGATCTGCGCTGCGATGCGATCATCATCTATCCCCGTTTCCTCAATACCGCCGAACTGGATGAGATTATTGAGCAAACCCGCAAGCCGATTATTGTGGTGAACCGCCAGCTGGAAAAACATCCTCAGCACTGCGTCTTTGCCGCCCATGAACAGAACACCCTGGACGCCGTTAATTATCTGGTTTCTCAGGGGCACCGTGATATTGCCTTTATTTCCGGCTCCGACGGTTCACCGACGGGTATCAGCCGCTTGAAAGGTTACCGTGAAGCGCTTCAGGCGCACCATATCGCCTTTAACCCGCAGCGGGTGGCACAGGGCAGCTGGTCGCTCCAGAGCGGCTATGAAGCCGGTCTGGAGCTGCTGGCGCGCGGCGCTGAGTTTACCGCGCTGGTTGCGAGTAACGATGATATGGCCATCGGTGCTGCCCGGGCGCTGTCTGCCGCGGGAAAACGCATTCCGCAGGATGTGTCTCTGCTGAGCTTCGATGATATTCCGATGGCATCGTTTTTTGTTCCACCGCTCACCACGGTTCATGTCCCCGTTGGAGAGATGATCCGGCATACGCTGGAAAAGTTGGTACTGATGCTCGATGGGCAGCCCGGTGAGCCGTTACCGGCATTTAACGGCCAGCTTATCGTGCGTGAATCAGTGGTGGCGGGGCCTTATCTGGGGCGAACCTGACGTTTCAGTTGTTGCAGAATGATTGGCCCGAAAAAAATCAGTAATTTTACTGATTTTTTTTGGCGCCCATTTGCGCTATTATTCAGAGCGATTTTATCTAAGCCAATATTGTTAAGAAAACATTGTTAAGTAACGATGATTTAATTATCGTTTTTATAAGTATTATCTTATCGCTAAATACTGCACTGGACTGTGTTGAGAATATTCCTACCTTACTGGCGCTACAGGAGTTATGCCATGAATCCCCCCAGAATAATAGACCCTGTGCGTTCTGCGCACGTCGGCGGATTGTCTCAACCGGATCATTCCGATGATGAAATAAATTTAATTGAACTACTGAGTATTCTGGTGAGAAGTAAATTCACCATTATGTTCTTTTGCGTTATTGCCATGTCAGGTGGCGTGGCGGTGAGCTACCTGTTGCCGCAGCGCTGGACCAGTTCAGCGGAGCTGATCATACCGCAAGCGACGCAGCTGCAAGGCATGGATAAGATGCTCGCCGCGCTGGAGGTGCTGGATATTCAGTCGGATATCTCGCCGGGTTCTTTGTTATCCGAATTTATGCGTAATTTTGACGCCTATAATCTGCGTGAAAAATATCTGGTCAGTACCGATTATTTTAAACAACTCTCTAAAAATAAAGCGAATACGCCGGAAATGCGTCATCGCTTAATCAATGCTATTCTGCAGGGGAATATTTCATCGCGCAGCTCTTTGCAGGATAAAGCCGCGAATCAGAAAGAATATCTTTACTACGATGTGACCTTTAGTGCTGAAAATCCGGTTGTCGCGCGTGACCTGCTGCAGGGCTATATTAACTATGTGACAACCGTGGTTGAAGATGATGTATATCATCGTCTTCGCTATCAGGTTGAAATGCGTAAAAGCCAGGCCATTGGGAAATATAATTTCGACAGCGCGCGCGCGGAAACGGCCTATCGTATCAATCTCGAACGCCTGCAATATGCCCTTGAAATCGCCAAGGCTGCCGGGTTGCAGAAACCGTCATGGAGCCATGGTTCATCCAATCAGGATGACCCGGATTTTCCGGTGACGCTGGGGGCAGATGGCCTCGATCGTAAGCTGAAAATCGTCGAGTCTCTTAAGACCCCGACCGTGCTGAATGCTGATTTGCAGAATCGTCATCTGTATATTGAAAAAATCAATGAGCTGAACATCGACAAGCTGATTTTCCAGCCATTTAAATATATGCGCGCTCCCATGGTGCCGCTTCAACGTGATGCACCAAAACGCTCGCTGATTGTCCTGTTATCTGCTCTGGCGGGCTTGATTGCGGGCTGTGGCTATGTGCTGTTAAATACAGCGATTAAGCAGCATCGTCTGACAACGGACAGGTTATCATAGCGCTTGAATGGTGTGTCCAACCGGGCAGAGGCGAAGCGTGCTCTGCCCGATTTTTTAAGGGTTTCTTAACGCGACGGAACCACCGCCCGGTCACGCAACGCCAGCGATAACACGTAATAAATCACGCACGACACCAGCAGCGAGTTAATCGTTGGCACACCCCACTCGGTCATCAGGCCAATCACACTGCCGACAAGCGTCGCGATAATCGCTATCCAGCCAATGGTTGGTGTTTCGCTGTCCCCAGGCAGTTTTCCTTCTGCACGGCTTTTATCCAGCGCGGCACGGTGTGTGCGCAGCAGCAGATAGTCAACCAGCATAATGCCGAGGATCGGAGGGAACACCACGCCCAGCACGGTGAGGAAGTCAACGAAGCGGTCAAGGATACCCAGCACCGAGAGCAGGGTGCCCAGCACGCCAATCACCAGCGTGGTATTCCGGTATTGTAACTTTTTACCGGAGATACCTTCGACGGCGTTAATCACCCCGAGAGAAGAGGAGTAGAGGTTTAAATCGTTCACGCGCAGTGTGGAAAGAATCACCACCAGTAACCCGACGCCGCCGGCTACCTGCGACATAATCGTCACGACATCGGCCGTTTGCAGCGTGCGGGCAATCATAATGGCCAACCCGTTCACGATAAACTCTCCGGCAATAATCGTCAGCAGAGTCACGCCGGCCACATGCCTGGATGAGCGTGAATAACGGGTCAGATCCGGCGTCATCAGGCTGGCAACAATCGCCCCGCCAACCACCATGGTGATGGCCGCGCTGATGGTCAGCGGGCTACCGGTGGGCGGCAGGTCAATAATTTGCTGAAGAGTGTGGCCGGACAACGTCTGGAAGGAGATAAACGCCACCAGACAAATAAACAGCGGCACGGCGATACGGGCGGTTACGCGCAGCGCTTTAAACCCGAAGGTTACCAGCACGGTCAGCAGCAGGCCGGAAAGACTGGCGGCCAGCGGGAACCCCAGGGCGCCACCGAGGGCAAAATTCAACGACTTGGCGAAGATGGCATTTTGAATGCCAAACCAGCCGAGAAGGCTGACGGCGACGACCAGACCAATCAACACCGAACCGATGCGACCAAAACCGCACCAGCGCGCCAGTAAGCTCCCGGATATGCCTTCTTTCATCCCGGCATAGCCCAGCCCGAAGGTCACGATGCCAAAGATCACGCTGCCGGCCAGAATGGCCAGGAAAGCGGAGGCCAGACTCATCGAATCCCCCAGTACCGCCCCCAGCATAAATTGGTCGAGTGCGGTAAGCATACCCATATGGACCACGGCAACGCTTAAAAATGAGACGCGCTTATTTTCAGGTACGCGACTTAACGGGTAGTCTTCAATACGAATCACGGAGTTTCCTTAGCAAAAATTAAATAAACTGGATGCCCTTTTCAATCAGACGGTCCGGTATAAAATTGTCCAACCCTGCGTGGCGGCAATACTCTTCGAACTGGCTCAGGGTATGCACCCCCGCTTTTTGATAGATGTTATAAATCCGGTTCTCTACGGTGCGATGGCTGAGATTATAAATCCGCGCTATTTCTTTCGTAGATAAGCGTTGCAGCATCAAAAAAAGCGTATCCAGTTCGGAACGGGTAAACACATCGTTATCGACTTCGGTTGTCAGCACCCCGGGTTTTTGCTGAGTGATATATTTCAGCGGTGACATGGTGTTGAGCAGTTTAGCGTTCCATGCAATACCGATAAAATCCCCATTTTCTCCATACAGTGGGATTTTTTCACAGACATAGGGCGTTAAGGTTTTCTGCCCATACCAGTAGTGAGTTTCGATCACGGCAACCCGTCCGTTACACGCCTGAGTGCGACGATCGTGCTCAATAAGCTCGTCTTCACATTCGGCCCATGCGGCAGGAAAATCACTGTCGAATCGGCCTTCAATCGCAAAGTTTTTCGGCGTATTGGTATATAAGTACGCCGCTTTATTCATATACAGGTGTTCTGAATCGGGGGCCTTGATACCCCAGGGTTCGGATAAGTGTTCCATCATGGCAATCAGAGCATTGAGGCTTGATCGTGGTTTATCTTCCGGTGATTCCATTTTTCCCCCTGAGGTGTATTTCAGATCTTCTTAGCCAGATAGTGGCGCGTATGCAAATGTGCATAATCGCCGAGTTCGCCATAAGCGGAGTAGCCTAACTTCTCGTAAAATCCGACGGCCTGGAAATTGAACGTATCAACATAGGCCATATGACAGCCGCGTTGTTTTGCTTCTTGTTCTGCTGCCAGCATCAGGTCACGCCCCATACCTTTACCCCGGCAGGCATCGCTGACCCACAAATACTGCACTTCCAACCCCCCCCACCAGGTTCTTGCGACCAGGCCTGCAAAGATTTGCTGGTTTTCGTCGCGTAACGTAAGAAAAAGGGGGTGGATATCAACGGGGGTTATTTTTGCATTGTGCTGCCACAGGCTGTTGATAACAAACGCTTCATCAGCATTTTCGGGCGTATCAGTTACAGTGATTTTCATTAGCCTCATGCTCTCATTATTCGAATAACAATTAATAAGATAACTTGTATATTAACCACGCGTAATTATCATTTATTCCCAGGTATTTCAAGAGTGTTTTTCCCCCTATCCCGGAATGATAAAAATGCCTAAAGTATGAGTCATGGGCGGTGATGTGAATCAGACGATACTAATATCCTGCTGTCCTTCCAGTTTGGCAAGGCAAAATTTCGGCCTCACCAGGGAAATTTCTACATGCAGTCCTTTTTCAGCGACCCTGTCTGCGGCGGATGAGAAAGTGAATAAATAAAAAAGTCTGAAGATGACGCCGGATGTCACTTTAGTAAATCTTTTTAAAATGATGTCGTTTCAGTAAAAGGCTGCTGCTAAAGCGGCCTTTTTTACTTGTTTCCTCACAGATTGATAACGCCCCCGTAACCCCACCCGCAAGATAACGCTATATAGTTGTAAAGATCCTCGCCAATTCTGCCGTTAATGATCTTTCAGGATGCCCACTTTACTTGCCCGGGAAACAATTATGGTCGATACATCGTTACCGCCGGCTATTGGCGGGAGCAGTTAGATGGTTTCATTGGTAAAAATCTGGCAACAGGCTGATTTTTTGATGCTTTTCCTGTCGTGGGGCATGTGGGCCATTGCCTGTCTCATTGGCTGGATGATGGACTCCTTCATGCTGGCGCTCGGCGTTGGCGGGGCGCTGGCGATTGTCGCCACGCTGGTACGTTATGTCTGGCCTGGCCGCCTGATCACCCGGCTGTGGTTTGCTTTTACGTTGATCGCGTTTTCCGCGCTGTTGATTCAACTCGGTCAGGGAGAGGTTGAATACCACTTCTCCATCTTTGTCCTGCTTTCCGCATTACTCGCTTACCGCGACTTTCGTCCGCTGCTGATGGGCGCTGCCACCGCTGCCGTGCACCATGCTCTGTTCAACTATTTTCAGGAAAACGACCTCTACGGCATCGTCTGTTTTACGCATCCCGGTTTCCATATGGTGGTGTTCCACGCCATTTTCGTTGTGGCACAAACCGCTATCCTGATCTTTATCGCCCACCGTATGGCGGCGGATGCCCGCGCGGCGTGCGAAGTGGCTGAGCTGGCGGCGTGGATTAACCGCGAACCCGGGTGCCTGACGCTGGGGCAGGGAAGCAATGAAAGCAAAACGCCGTTTGCCCGCACGTTCAGCAGTACGCTGGGTACCATGCGGGGCACGCTCAATCAGGTGAGCGAAGGGGTCAGCACATTGCTGGAGGAGTCAGACAGTATTCTGCAACGTAATGCTGCGCTTTCGCAGCGCACCGATGAGCAGGCGAATGCACTGGCCGTTGCTGCAACGGCGATGGAGCAGATGAGTGAAGCCGCCACGTTGACCAGTGAAAAAGCGCATGCCGCACAGCAGCTTGCGCAGGGCGCGAACAGGGTGGCAAAACGCGGCGGAGAGAATATCGCCTCAGCGGTGAACTCGATGACGCAGATCGAGCAGGAGTCGCAACGCATTAATGTCATTCTGGAACTGATCGACGGCATCGCCTTCCAGACCAATATCCTGTCACTGAATGCGTCCGTTGAGGCGGCTAACGCGGGTCAGCACGGTCAGGGTTTTGCCGTGGTGGCGGCGGAAGTACGCATTCTTGCCGGGCGTTGCGAAAATGCGGCGAAAGATATTCGCCAACTGATCTCGACCTCTGTAGAACGCACCCACAGCGGTACTGAGCAGGTCGCCGAGGCGGGAAAAACCATGCAGGAAATTATTCAAACCATCAACGGATTGAATGACCTGGTGAAGGAGCTGGCCGATATGAACGACCAGCAGCTCACCAGTATCACGCAGATGAAAGACAGCGTGGAGAGCATTGACAGCAGCGTGCAGCACAACCTGAAGCATGTGGCAGAAACGCTGGAAGTGGCTCAACTGCAACAGCGTCAGGCTGAGGCTGTTCAGCAGGCGATTGCGGTCTTCCGCTTTGCCTGAGGAGCGTCAGTGTCCGGCGGCGTTCATCACATCAATGCAGCTGGCTACATCCTTTGCGGCAGCCTTTTTTTGCTCCACGCTGAGCGCCTGGTACTTCTCAATCGACGATCGGCCCAGCCGATCGTCGTAGCTGACCTGTTTGACCGAGTAAGAGCTGTTTTCGTTAATAATAACTGTACGAATTTTATCGGCGAAGTCCTGCTCGCTGGTCGGCGTGCCCAGCACATCGACGGCGGCACAGGCAGCGGCGTCATAATGCGGATCGTGGGCCGGGCTTCTGAACATAAACCACCACAACGACAGTACGGCGGCAGCGAGCACTAATAGCGAGAACAGCTTTTTCATCACATCAACTCAATTCACCCGGAGCGGGCTATCATCAGGGGGCGCATTATACGGAGATATGCGCCCGGGGCGACCAAAATAAGCCTGACGGCGCTCAGCCATGCCTCTCGCGCAGCAGCGCATGCAGTTGTTCCGCCGGCTGTGGCTTACTGAGAAGGAATCCCTGTAAACGATCGCAACCTGCCGAGGCCAGCATCAATCGCTGCTCTTCGGTTTCCACCCCTTCGGCGGTAACGGTAATACCCAGACTGTGCCCCAGCTTGATCACCGATTCAACGATGGTGGCTGAGTTTTCGCGTACCCCTAGCGACTGAGTGAAGGCGCGGTCGATTTTAATGGTATCAACCGGGAACTGGACCAGATAGCTCAGGCTGGAATAACCGGTGCCGAAATCGTCGAGTGCAATACAGAATCCGGCGGCGCGTAGGGTCTTAATGGTTTTCAGCGCATGCTGTTCATTTTCCAGCAGCACGCCTTCGGTAATTTCCAGTTCGATTTGCTGCGGATTGATCCCATGCCGCGCCATAATCGCCATCAGATTGTCAATAAACCCAGGGGCAAGGAATTGCAGGGGTGAAACATTGACGGCAACGATCAGTTTTGGGCAGGTGATCGCCAGTTTACAGGCCTGCTCCAGCACCCACTCGCCCAGAGCAATAATCAGACCGGTCTCTTCGGCAATCGGCACAAACTCCGCCGGCGAGATGTTGCCAAGCTGCGAATGCTGCCAGCGCAATAGCGCTTCGACGGCAATGATTTTTTGGCCACTGACATCCATAATCGGCTGATACCACTGCATTAATCCCGTCTCATTTTCCAGCGCCAGATGGAGTTGCTGCGCCAGCCGCTGACGTTTTTGCAGGGCTTCATCCATGGCTGGAACAAACAGGCAGTAGCGCCCGCGTCCTTCCGCTTTGGCAGCGTAGAGGGAAATATCGGCTTTGCGCATCAGTTCCAGCCGCTCCAGCCCATGCCGTGGTGACAGTGCCACCCCAATACTGACGCCTACCCATAGCGTATGACCGCGCAGCGTCATCGGTTCGGCCAGCCGGGTAATAATTTTTTGGCACAGTTCGGCAACCTGCTGATCGTCTTCTACATCACCGATCATCACCACGAACTCATCACCACCCAGACGTCCGACAGCATCCTGTACTGGTAACAGCGACGACAGCCGTTGACCGATCTCGACGATCAGATCATCACCCGTATGGTGGCCATAGGTGTCGTTGATCATTTTAAAGCGATCGAGGTCGAGCAGCAGCAGCGCCAGCTTCCCGCGCTTCAGAGGTAACTGATGCAATCGCTCATTGAGCTGTTCTTCTATCCAGGCGCGGTTGGGCAAGCCGGTGAGCACATCATGGCGGGCCAGATGCTGGGCGTGCGCTTCGCTGGCGGCGAGGCGGCGCATTGAGCTGGAGAGCTTGAGGGATGAATGCCACAGGCGGCGCGTCATAATGATGCACATCAGTGTGATACTCAAAATGGCCACCGCAATCAGCGGGCCTGTCACCATCAGCATCTGGCTGCCGGGGCGCATGGGTATCCAGGAGACACTGCTGACGGGAATACCGCTTGCTGAGGTCAGAAGAAAACCAGCGCTATTGGGCTGGTCTGGCACGCTGGGGGTAAAGCGAAAATGGCTGACCACACCGCGATGCTCAAGGAAATCGATAAAGCTGTAATGCAGATAGCGGATAAACACCAGTCGTCGCCCGGAATTATCCGGCAGAGTGCCGATCACCACCTCCGCAACCCGGCCACGCAGGCGGATAAAATCATGGATAAGAGCCGGCGATGCCGTGGGAAGCAGCCAGTGCGATAGTGACGGGCTGAGCGCATCGTAGCTGGAAACGGGGGTCAGCTTGCCCTCCAGCCAGCTGACCACTGGACGCTGCTCTGCATCCAGAAGATACATTTCATTATCGCCAACAAGATGAAACAGCCAGCTGCCAAATTCTGTGGGCTTCGCCAGCTGTGAAATTAGATCCGGTCCATTTAATAGGTTTTTGTGCTGAAGAGTAAAGTCGACCAGGTGCTGGGCGAAAATGTTTTCAATAACCTGTTGTTGTTTTTCTTGTGCTTTGGCATTGCTTTGCACGGTGACCCAATATGCAGTAAACCCACACCCTATCAGGGCAAAAAGCACCACAGCTACAACGGGTGCAACAACGCTACGCATAAACTCGCGGCGCAGTTCAGCTACCGTGCTGTATTCGATTTTCATTGATATTCCAGGATAGTCGAGTCGTTGCCTCAGGAAATACTGGCCCTGTTAAGCGCAAACATTACCTCATTACGTATTATTGGCAAAGTCAAAGACGTTATAAAATATCCGTTTATCTGAAATTCATCTCAGGAGAGGGGGGTTATCTCGGGCGCAATACACATCAATAATGAAAGGGTCGTCTGTCGGGGAGAGAGGCGCCCGGGAGGGTCATCAGCATGAACACCCCGGGAGCGTATTCATCAGAACGCGAGTTTCTCAGGTGTAAATTCTCTGAATGCATTATCTGAAGGGTGATAGCCCAGCACTTCCCGGGTACGGGTCAGATCAAAACGCTTGAAACGATTATCCGAAATGCCGTAACCGATGAAGAACGTTATATTCTCTGCTTCAACCGCCCCCGTCAGCAGCCTGACAGCATCTTCCGGACTGAGCCATGCACTGTAATCACGTGCGTTATGAAGGTTGTCGGCGTGCCTTTGTTCAAACGCACCGATTCTGAGTGCGACGCAGCTCAGGCCGCGCTGCGTGGCATAAAATGAGCACAGCGCTTCACCGTAACATTTCGTGACGCCGTATAAATTGGCAGGAGACACCTCCATTCCGGGATGGATCTGTACATCGACAGGATATCCTTCAATGGTCTGTGCACTGCTGGCAAAAATGAAGCGCTGGCAGGGGGTTTCTGCCACGGCTTCCATCAGATAGGTCGTGGTCAAAATATTCGCGGGCAGCAGATCGGTGAAAGACGCATCGGCGTCAGGTATTCCCGCCAGATGAATGACCACATCAACCGGCTCTTCGGCCAGCAGTTCCGCTGCCGCACCCGCCTTTGACAGGTCCAGCGATATAAAACGGTGTGGTGAGGAGACGTCATAATCTGCTGCCACCCGGTCAGTCAGGACAAATCTGTAATGATCTTTCATCGCGCTGAAGAAGGTTCGCCCTATACGTCCACTGGCACCTGTCATCAATATTTTTTTTAACGCCATTCAGTCAAACTCCAGAGGTTGATCAGGCAGCCATTGTGCAGGGTCCAGGCCGTGCTGCAAACAGGATCCTATGCTCATTAATAAGTACAGAGACCCGCCCGTCATTCTGTGGCGTTTTACAGCCGCCCGGTGCTGCCACAAATGCGGATTTTCTCTGCCACCACCTGCTTCATCGCGGCCTTGCCCGGTGCCATATATTCTCGTGGGTCACTGGCGGCGGGATGTTCACCAAACCAGGACTTCACCGCGCTGGAGAAAGCGATTTTCAGCTCGGTGGCAACGTTCACCTTGCATATCCCCAGCGCTATGGCTTCGCGCAGCATCGCCTCCGGAATACCGGAAGCGCCGTGCAGCACCAGCGGAATATCTACCTGTTCACGGATTGCCGCCAGCCGGGCAAAATCCAGCTGAGGTTCGCCCTGATACATCCCATGTGCCGAGCCAATGGCTACCGCCAGAGAATCAATACCAGTGCGCGTCACATACTCTTTCGCTTTTGCCGGATCGGTAAAGAAACTGTCCTCTTCATTGACGACCATGTCATCTTCCTGACCGCCAAGGCGGCCCAGCTCGGCTTCCACACTGGCATCGTAACGCTGACACAACGCCACGACCTGTTGTACCCGCTCAATATTCTGTGCGAAGGCAAAATGTGAGGCGTCAATCATTACCGAGCGGATACCCCCCTGCACTTTATGGCGGATATCATCGAAGGTTTCGTGATGGTCAAGGTGCAGCGCTATCGGCAGGTCGTACTGGCGTGCAGCGTCCTGACAGATGGAAACCAGATAGTTCAGCCCGGCGTACTGATAGGTGCCCGGCGTCCCGGCCATAATTACCGGGGAACGCAGTTCGGCGGCAGTTTCCGCAATGACCTGGACGGTTTCCAGGTTGTGGATATTAAACGCCGGAACGGCATAGCCCTCGCGCTGGGCTTTCTTCAACATTTCACGGTTAGACACTAAGTACATAACGCCTCCTGTTGCTTAATTATTCTGAAAATTCAGCATGATCTTGCCGTTCATCGGCTGACCATGAAGGGCACTGATGGCGCTGGCGTAAGTGTCGGCATCGCCCAGTTCGGCCATCAGCGGGGTGAGCTGAATGCACCCGGCGTTGAACAGCGCCACGGCCTGCTGCCACTCCACGCCTGGCCAGCGCCCGGAGTAGTTCATCCAGCTACCGAGAATGTGCAGCTCTTTGCGCAGGATCAGCCCAAAGGTGCTGCTGCTGAGGTTGAGATCGCGATGTAGCGTGCCGATCAACGCCAGCTGTGCCTGGGGGCCGGCCAGGGTAATGGCCAGTTCTACTGTTTGCGGGGTGCCTGCGGTTTCGAGGATCAACTGATCAAAGCGCTGATCATGCAGCAGGGACTGCATATCAGCAGCGGTCAGCTCAGCGCTGTTAAACACCCGATCGGCTCCCAGCTGCTGCGCCAGTGCCAGACGTTGCGGATTGATATCAATCGCGCTAACGCTGCGAGCGCCCAGCGCTTTTGCCGCCTGCAACGCCAGCTGACCAATGGTGCCGGCACCGATAACCAACACCTCTTTATCCTCACAGCCCCCCGCCAGCTGCATGGCGTGCAGGCTGACGGTCAGCGGTTCAAAAAAGGCCCCCGCCAGCGCGGTAGTTCCCGGAGGAAGAAGGAACAGATTACGGCGCGGCAGGACGATAAACTCCCGGTTGCCGCCATCGCTGCGTGAGCCGATAAACTGATAGTGCCGACACTGCGACCACAGTTGACGCTGGCACTCTTCACAGGCAAAACAGGGCTGCAATGGCACGCAGGCGACCCGATCGCCAGGATGTAAATCGGTAATATCGCTGCCGCAGGCGGCAACCCGGCCGCTGAACTCATGGCCGAGGATAATTGGGTAAAAGTGCGCCCCCTCGTGGAAGATGCGCGGAATATCGGAGCCGCACAGCCCGGCACATTCAACCTGTACCAGCACCTGATCGGGCTGTTCGAGATGAGGCAACGGTCTTTCTTCAACCGTAACGCTGCCTCCGGCGTGTATAACGACAGATTTCATGTTGATTACTCCGGTAACGCGGGGTTGACCCCCGCGAGTTATTTCGACGGTTCGGTGAGATCAGACGCCTCAGGTGCGGGTATCGCCTGACGTGCACGCCGCCAGGTCAGGAACACGCCGATGGCATAGACCGAGCCAATCGCCATCAGGGCCGTGACGTTTTGCCAGGTCAGTAGCTGGATGAACAGATAAGTGATCGGTGAGCCGCCCTGGTCCATGGACGCTACCATGCCGCCGGGGGTTTTCAGCGCACCGGCATTGGCCGCCAACTGGGTATGCAGGCCGATGGTTTGCGTGGCAATCCAGAGCGTGATGCTCATGATGATCACGCCGGAGATCAGTGTGCGGAACAGATTGCCCTGGTGTACCGCAACCGCCATCGCAACAAAGAAACCAATGGTTGCGAGGTCACCAAACGGCAGCACTTTGTTACCCGGCAGCAGAACCGCGACCAGAATTGTCAGTGGGATAAAGATCAGGCTGGCAGATACTACGGCGGTATGACCGAGCAGCAGGGCAGGATCGAGACCAATCAGGAACTCCTGGCCGCCAAATTTAGCCTGGAGCCGCTTGCGTGCATGTCGGGCGATCGGTGTCAGGCCGTCCATGATCGGTTTGATCACGCGCGGCATCAGCAGCATTACCGCTGCGGTTTTCACCGCCAGTTGCAGGATATCTTTCACATCATAGGAGGCCAGCACGCCAATAATCAGCCCCATGATAAAGCCCACCGTGACCGGTTCGCCAAAGGCGCCAAAGCGCTTCTGAACATCGTCGGCACTGAAGTGGATCTTGCGCAGGCCGGGGATCTTTTCGATCACGGCATCCACCAGCACGGCGAAAGGCCCCATATAAGCAGAGGTGCCGTGTGGAATGGCAATCCCATCCAGACCAAAGAAGTCACGCGTATCGCGGGCAAACCAGTCGCCCAGTTTGTAGACGAACGCGGCATGCACCACCACACCCAGAATGCCGAGCCAGTAGGATCCCGTCGCCAGATGCACGAGTGCACCGGTGAAGGTCATATGCCAGATATTCCAGATATCCACGTTCACCACGCGCGTCATGCGGGTGATCAGCATCAGGATATTCACCCCGATGGCGATTGGGATCGCCACTAACGCAATCTGTGATGCCCAGGTCATGGGGGACGATCCCGGCCAGCCCACGTCCACCACCTCCAGGCCGATCTGGAAATGCTCGGCCATGGCTTTTGCGGCCGGGCCAATGGAGTCCAGCATCAGGCCAATCACCAGCCCGATACCGACAAAGCCAATGCCGATATGCAGCCCGGATTTAAACGCATCCCCCAGCTTCATACCCAGCGCGACCGAGAAGAGAATGATCACCAGCGGCAGCATCACCGTCGGGCCGAGATCGAGGATGTAACGCATAATTTCAGTAAACATAGAATTACCCCTGCAACAGCGTCAGGATTTTTTGCCGGAGCGCATCAATTCCTACGCCGGAAACGAAAGGCATCCCATGGACCACCGGGATATCACCGAACGTGCGATCCACGCGAGCGGTCGTGCAGATCAGGTCGGCATCGTCCATATAGGTTTCGATCTCGGTGACGCGGCACTGCACCAGGTCTAGGGTGATGCCGTGCTCTTCACACAGCTCTTTGATCTCTTCTGCTGCCAGAGTGGAGGTCGCGACGGCACCGCCGCAGGCAACGATAATTTTTCTTTTCATAGGTCACTCCTGTTGTAGGGTCAGGTAAGACAAGGGTCAGGCCGCCGTCGCCAGCAGTTGCCGGTTAAAACAGGTGGCAATCTCTGCTTCCGGGACGTTAAGTAGCGTTTCAATAAATTCTGGCTGTTGCAGCTGGCTAAACAGTGCCCGCAGTAACGTCATTTGCTGTTGTGGATGGGTAACCACCAGCGCGATAATCAGCGTGGCGGCCACTTTTCCGTCGTCATCGGCCTGGTCAAATTCGATCGGGATAGTTGGGCGGATCAGATAAATGGCCGGTTCAATCGCATGGATAGCTTCACAGTGCGGGATGGCAACGGCGTGATTTTCCAGCGCAATACCCGTCGGGTAACGGTGTTCCCGCGCCAGCAGTGCCGCCGGGTAACCCGGCAGCACTACACCTTCGGCCAGCATCCGTTCTCCTATATGCGTCAGCACCTGCTGTGCGTTGTCGAAATGCACGCCTGACGTGATGAACAACCGATAATCATGCATGGCTGACCCCTTTCAGTGTCTGTGGTTGACGTTCGCAGCCAAAGGCATAGTCGCGCAGGACGTCCTGAATTTTATCGATGATTAAACGGGTCGGTGTCGGGGTGAGTTCGCCGCACAGCACGCGGGAAAACTGCTGTGGCAGATACTGGCTGAGCAAACCTAACGGGATCGCTGTCGTTGCCAGGTTATCCATCAACTGGCTGAAGGCGCGATGAATGCGCGGATGTGGCCAGTAATAACGGATGCGGTCAGACAGACTGAAATGAATATCCACCAGCGAGTCGCTGAATACCGGGCGGTAGTACTTCTTCCAGTAGCCGGGTTCGTTAAGCATGACCTGGTCAATCACGGCAAGGATCTGGCTCTGCTGTTCCGGGGCGATCAACACCTGCTCAATCGCGGCCAGAGCGAATACGGCCTCGCGCAGGGCAAAGGTCAGTGCCGGGCCGACTTTCAAAATGGCGAAGTGATCCTGCACCAGTGCACGATAGGCGCTGCGGGTCTGGTAGTCCGTTGAGTGGGCTTCATACACCAGCGGCGTGGTGGCAATGAAGTCGCGCAACCCTTTTGCCAGTGCGGGCTGATAGTGCACCACGCTGCTGTGATCGAACTCAACCCCAGGTTGCACCACGATGGCGATGATCCGCCCGATGGCGTCTTCCAGCCCTGCAGTGCGGAACGCCTGATGATGCAGCTCAATCGTCGCCGCTGCATCCGCTACGTGGGTGATATGCACTGTATTAATGGCGCTGGCTTCGCCACCCGGCACCGGAACTTCCGTGCCGATCACGTAGGTCAGTGCGGCTTTCTGCTGAGGTGTTGCGGTAATCTCGGCAATACAACACAGCTCAGCGGCACGCTGCGCCACCGTTTCCGGTGGTAACGGGTTGGGATCGTCTGCGCAGGGCATGGACGCATCAAGATGGATCTTGCTGAAACCCGCCTGCACATAGGCAGCGATCAGATCCCGGGATTTGGCCATCGCCTGCTCTGCGGGCTCATGCTGCCAGCAGTTCGGCCCAAGATGATCGCCGCCGAGGATCAGACGTTGTGACGGAAACCCCACCTGGTCGGCAATTGTCAGCACGTAATCACGAAAGCTCTCCGGCGTCATGCCAGTGTAGCCACCAAACTGATTGACCTGATTGGATGTGGCCTCGATTAATACCGCACGATCGCTGTGCAGATCCAGCCTCAGCGCCGCTTCGATCACTAACGGGTGTGCAGAACAGACGGAGCAGATGCCGATCTGTGGATCTTGCTGGTGTTGTTCAATGATCTTTTTCATATACCCTCCGGTTGACTACGCAAACAATCGTTTGTTTTCGAATTGGGCGCAATTTGCTTCCTGTTCTTTTGTGATCGGAGTCATAATCTTTTCGTATTCTTTCGTTATCTTTCTTTGCCTTTATTGTCTTTTACTTTCTAATGCTTCCGTTTAAGCTTTCGCCTGTCATCATTTCAGGAGCCGTTATGAATACGTTTGAACGCCGGAGGAAGATTGTTGAGCTGGTCAATGCTCAGGGAAGCCTGTTGGTTAACGATATTTCGGGGAAGTTAGGCGTGACCGAAGTGACCATCCGTGCAGATTTACGGCTGCTGGAAGAGCGGGGGTTACTGACGCGTTTTCACGGCGGTGCCGCCAGAGTCAGCAACACGCTTCAGGAGCCTGAAGCCGTGCAGTATCATGCGGAAGTGAGCCTGACGGATCGCTATCAGCTGGCCTCCTGGCCAAAAAAACGCATTGCCATTGCGGCCGCAGGGTTGGTGCAGGAAGGCGATACGCTGATCCTCGACAGTGGCAGCACCACCAAACTGATCGCCGAGGAGCTGGTGGCTTTCAGCAATATCACGGTGATCACCAACAATCTGCCCGCGGCTTTTATCCTGGCGGAAAACAAAGATATTACGCTGGTGGTGTGCGGCGGCACGCTGCGGCATAAAACCATCTCGCTGCACGGTTCCATTGCGGAATATGCCCTGCGCGATGTCTCAGCCAACCTGATGTTTGTCGGGGCCGACGGTCTGGACCCGGATAACGGCATCACCACCTTTAACGAAGGGTTTGCCATCAGCAGCGTGATGGCGGCGGCGGCACATAAAGTGGTGGTGGTGACCGATGCCAGTAAATTTGGCCGCAAAGGCTTTAACCAGGTTCTGCCGCTGGAAAAAATCGACACGATCATTACCGACGATGCCGCCCCGTCAGAGGTGCTGGATCAGCTGATCGGCAAAGGGAAGACAGTGATGGTCGTGTAGGCGAGAATGGTGGCGGTTATGGCCATTGACGGGCAGTGTGCAGGATACGCAGTATCTGCAGGCTACAACTATCGACCTGATAAATCATGACGTAATGGGGATGTACCACCGCCTCATGAGTGCCGGGCACTCGCCCCATTTTGTACATGTCCGGGTGACGACATGCTGATTCTGCGATAATTTCAAAGCGATTATCCAGTTCAACTGCGGCCAGCGGGTTGTCTTTGGCAATATAATCCATGATGGTTTCCCTGTCCTTCATGGCAAGTGGCTTCCATACCAGTTCCATGATTATTCCTTAAGCAGAGCGCGCTTCCTCGCGGCAAAAATTTCCCGGGCTTGCTGATGATCAAGGGAAGGGCTGTCATCATTCTGTGAAATCAAAACCTGTTCACTAAACCACTGCTCATACGCTGCGGCTTCATGGGCGCGTTTAAGCGCCGCAGAACGATCGGGCCGTGTGCCCGTTGGTCCTATTTGTGGGTCAAAGCCTGAAGAGTCAATATCAAAGCGTTCGATGCCCAGGTCTTTCAAATAGATAACCAATGACTCCAGTCGTTTAAACAGACGCGTCTGGCGGCTGCGTTGCGTAGCCAGTTGGCTCTCTATACGTCCATGGCGGATCAACAATATCCAGCCTCCGGGCTGAGCCACCACCTGGACGGAGTTGATTGCACCGGCTTCTGCCAACTTATTGAACGTGGCGTGATCGATTGTTTCGTTCATCGTTATGCACCTTAATTCTTGCGCGCAAATAATAATCGAATTATACGCAATTAACTGTTAATCGCAATTCTGCCGGGGTATTTACCCGGCTTTAATCGGATAACTCACCAGCGGCTTGATCTCTTTCAGCACAAACATACTCTGCATCTCTTTGATGCCTGGCAGGCGGCGGATCACCTTCATAGCAAAGTCGGCGTAGGCATCGAGATCCTGCGCCACCACCTGTAACAGAAAGTCCGCATCGCCGCCGATGCTGTAACAGGCCACCACATCGTCCAGTGCAGTCACTTCCTGCTCAAATTTGCGTGCTTCAGCCTCGCTGTGGCTGTCGATCGATACGCGGACAAAGACCATCACCCCCAGGCCAATTTTCTTGCGATTCAGCACGGCACGATAGCCTTGAATCACCTCATCCTCTTCCAGCTTGCGCACTTTACGCCAGCATGGCGATGCTGACATACCGATCTGGTCGGCCAATGTCTGATTGGTCACGCGCGCATCGTTTTGCAGCAGCGCCAGAATTTTCATGTCGATAGTACTTAAGGTCATCTGGTCCGATTCTTCTTAAATTGAGATTTCAGTAGGTTAATCTTGCCCTTTTTAAGCTTTTTTACAACAGATTGAGACAACCTTTTCCGGCCATGCTGCGCAATAATATTTGCCAGACTAATGTGACTGACACCAGGGAATACCGATGAAATTTGACGCCACACAGCACCGTTGTACGATTATTATCGACAATCAACTCAGCCCCGGGCTGGCCATGAATGCCGCCAGCGTCATTGGCATCAGCTTTGGCCGCACGGTCGACAATCTGGTGGGGCCGGATCTGCAAAGTGGCGATGCGGTGAACTATCCGGGGGTGATCTATGCCCCGTTGCCGGTGCTGCTGGCAGAGGGCAGTTATGTGCAACAGTTACTGTCTATCGCCAGTCAGGATGAGGATATCTACGCCATGCCGTTCAGCGCGCTGGCACAGTCGTGCCGGACGTATGAAGAGTATGGGGAACGTATTTCCACAGTCAGCAGCCCACAGATTGAGCTGGTCGCGATTGGCTTAATCGGGCCAAAGAAGAAGATCACGCAACTGACGGGGAATCTGGCGCTGTATAAGTAGAGGGTGCAATGAAGATTATCGACAGTGACATTCGTAATGTGGTCAGCGGGCAAAATGTTCGGGTGATGACCCCGGCAAACATCTATGAATGCGTGTTACAGGATGATGTGTTTGTCGGCCCGTTTGTCGAGATCCAGAAAGGATGCGTGATTGGGCGCGGCAGCCGTATTCAGTCGCACACGTTTATCTGCGAGAACGTTACGCTGGGCGATCACTGCTTTATCGGGCATAACGTCACCTTTGCCAACGATCTGTTTCACAGCGGTAAACCGGATGCGGATGCGCAAAACTGGCTGCGCATCACGCTGGGCGACCATGTTACCGTGGGCAGCGGCGCGACCATTCTGACGGAAACGATATGCAGCGGTGCGGTGATTGGCGCGGGCAGTGTGGTGGTGAAACCGGTGACCATCAAGGGTATTTATGCCGGCAATCCTGCCCGGCTAATCAGAACGCTGTGAACCTCTTCGCCTGTCAAGGCAACCCTTTTTCCAGACTGGTCCATCCCCGCAAGAGCGTGCCCGTTGTGGATTTTAAAACCTCCACGGCATATCGATCTGATGAAGGGGGGCGATCGTCTTTCCGATCGCCCCGTGCTGGTGGCGGAGAGTCCGGTGTCAGGTCCGGGGCCAGTTTGAGCACGCCGGATCGGCAAAAGACGCATCCCTGCGGGCCTCGGCACGCGCCGTCCTGGCGCGTGACGTCCGGCTTACCTCAAACTGGCCCCCTCCCCGCAAGAGAGTGCTTGCTGTGGATTTTAAAACCTCCACGGCATCTCAATCTGATGTAGGGGGCGATCATCTTTTTCGATCGCCCCGTGTCACAGATGGTCAGTGATCAGGCGATAAATCGTCAAATAACGAGGAACTGGTTATCGATAAGCGTATTACTCTTAGGGTGGATTTGGGTTAAATTTAGTCTTTCATATTTTATGTTCGCCATTAATTCCTACAAGACAGTATATAGCTTGTCAGAGAATGCACTTAACCAGAAATATGGAATCATATAAGATCAGGTAGTTGGTTTTTGTAGACATGTTAAAAGGAAAGGAGATTTAAGGATGAGTAAACGGAGTGATATAGTTGATGGTCGCCAAAGTAATCTAAAGTACGGACTTATTTATACTGAAGTCCTCGGATGGATTGATCTCGGTCATGCTCAGGGGACGGATATAAGAGAGCTATTGCGAAGTATTGCTTCAGGAGAGTCCTCCGGCAAGGAGCGCTACGATGTGACCTATTCACAGTCTATGGTTGATTCGACCAGGACCATAAAAATGGGTAAATTTATTACATGGCGTATTAAACGTGGCCGTTCGTATTTCGATCAAAGAAGCATTGCGTTGGCAATGATGATGTCGCTGGCCCGAAATTTTGAAGGGCTACAAGCATCATTTCCCATCAATTGCATTACAGATAGTGGTTTTAGCGGTGAAGATCTGGTATCTGATTTACTAGGTTTTTACCGTGTTGTTACCAAGCAGAATCCTTTTGAATTGCTACGTCCTGTCAACAAGGATGAGGCGTTAAAAAGATGGGATTATTACGGAAATATAGGTTCCTGGAAAAATGATTCTTTTTTTCCATTGTTATTCCCTGACCCTGAAAAATTTCCCAATGCAAGGCCTCGAAAAGGTGTTTTACCTAAATTTATGACAACAGTCAGCCCGTGGAGTGATTTCCATTCCGGGATCGTTGGTATCGCCAGCGCTGACGGTTCCTATATAGATAAAGCTAAAGGTGGAACATTACCCTATGCGTAAGTCATTTAAGGTATTTAGCGGAATCATTATCGTGGTTGCCATTGCGCTCACCTGGGCCTGGCCCTGGATTAAAATGGACTTCGCCGGGAGCGCTCACTATACCGAGCTGGATAAACGGGAATACGATTTTTATACGCCTGACATACTCAAAAACATGCCGCGCATCTCTCCCCGTTATTCGTTTGATTACGCCAACATCACCGGGCCTGCAACGCATGTGTATGCCATGAAATTTTACGATACAGATACCACTCGTGAGGTTGAAAACTATCTGGCGTCTTTGGGATACAGGCAAGTTAAGTGTGATGTTGACGCAGTGTGTTGGCGTAGCACCGACTCTGAGGAAGCCATTTATGTCGACACATTGAAGGGTGAGAGAACCGTTATTGTGCAGGTGGTTTATCACTTCACATAACCGTTTTCGGTGGGTGAACAGCACAAGATGGGGCGGAGAGTCCGGTGTCAGGTCCGGGGCCAGTTTGAGCACGCCGGATCGGCAAAAGACGCATCCCTGCGGGCCTCGGCACGCGCCGTCCTGGCGCGTGACGTCCGGCTTACCTCAAACTGGCTCCATCCCCGCAAGAGAGTGCTTGCTGTGGATTTTAAAACCTCCACGGCATCTCGATCTGATGAAGGGGGCGATCATCTTTTCCGATCGCCCCCTGCCAACGCTGGACAGCGGCCTGATCAACGTGACCCGGAATGGAAAAGGATTATCTTCAGAACGATGCTGCCATCGGTGTTTTACTGACGGCATAATCGACTAAAGTGATTGCCGGAGTGCCTAACTGATACGTGCTTTTTAACAGGGAGTGATCTGTGTCTGATACCGTTACCCACCCATTGACCTGGCAGACCGACCCGGCACTCGGCCTGCTGCCAGTGCAACTCTGCGAGAGTATTGAAAACCTGTTGCTGCCTGCCGGGCTGGTGGTGACCCATGCGCCGCAGCGCGAGGCTGAAAGTGCCGATTACGGAGCCTGCCGACTGTCGATCAATCATCAGACTGTGGTTTTCCGTGTTGCGCGTACCACCCCAACGAAAGTCGGTCAGTTTGTCACGCTATGGCAGCGGCTCGGCGAGGGCGATGAGATCGCCCCGCTGGACAGCGAGCAGGACATTGCCGCCGTGATGGTGGCCGTCTTTGATGAGGAGAACCGCGGTATTTTCCTGTTTGATAGCGACATTCTGGTGAAACAGGGCGTGTTCTCCCGCCAGGGCGTGGGCGGCAAGCGTGCGTTGCGTGTTTACGCGCCCTGGGTCACACCTCTGTCGCGCCAGGCGCTCAAAACACAGCAGTGGCAGAGCCGCTATTTTTATCCGCTGCATTCTGAATACCCTGCGGGTGGCGATGTGTGGCAGGGGCTGAATCGGGAGAACCGGGGAAGCTAGCCCCCACGACATGATGATGTTGGCGTAGGGGCCAGCTCTTTTTTCCGGTCGGCCGTGTTGATGGTGTGTACCTTCTTTTCAGCTCGACGTTACTCCGCAAAAACCTCAATCCCTTTACGATCAAGGGTGTTTAACAGGCGAAGTGCGGCACCATTTGGCTTTTTCTCTCCACGTTCCCATTTTGAGATGCTGGCTACTGTCATATTCATCGTATAGGCAAGTCCGGCCTGGCTGATCCCCAAACGGTCACGCATCGCCCGGATATCTTTGCCTTCCATTACCATGATTTTTGGCAACTTTTCGCGAATTTCCTGAGCTTTGATGCGGGCATCCAGACGTTTGACTGTCTCATCTGAAACGGCGCCGATTTCATTAAAACTGTGCGCCATTTCCTGTAGTTGTTTAAGACGGCTCATAACAATGTACCTCTCTTAATCTGCCTGTCTCTTATTGCCTTATTAATAGTCTGAGCTGACATGCTGAGAAAATCGTGAGCAAATAATGCCCTCTCATTGATGATCAAGTGGTCTGATGGGCTTGCCGATGATGATTTTTAAACATCTTTTTTATCATAATACTGTGTTCAAAATGCCAACCTCTGTTACCTGCCTGTCATAGTAATAAATAATTAAATCAATATCTTATGCACCATATCTGCACATTGCTGTGTGCCAGGATAGTGCATATATCGCTCTGATAAACACACCGACAGTGCCCACGCGGCGTACTGCCTGCCCCCGCAATCCTGGCCTGTTAATTGCTTAGTTAATCCTGCTAACCCTTTAGCCTGACAATGGCGTCAGTCAACGTTAACCATCCCAACATCCCCTTTCTCTTTCATGGCGATCATGAAGGGCTTTCCGTGGGGAAAATAAATTAAAAAACAGCATCAGGAGTGTTTATGGCTATCAGTCGGCGTTCATTTATCAGTGGCAGTGTGGCATCCGCAGTCGGCATGGCAACGCTGGGGCTACCGAAGTTCAGCTTTGCCGCGGGCGACAACCCGATCAAAGTGGCGACCATTCTCGACCTGTCAGGCGGCCTGGATATTTACGGTAAACCGATGGCCGATGCCATCAACCTCGCGGCGTCCGAAATTAACGCCAGCGGCGGCCTGCTGGGACGGCCGTTGCAGATGATTACCTATGACGCGCAGTCGAATATGCAGCTCTATGCGCAGTACGCACAGCAGGCCGCGCTGAAAGATAAAGTGGCCGTGGTACACGCCGGGATCACCTCTGCTTCACGTGAAGTGATCCGCCCGGTACTCGACCGCTTCCGCACCCTCTATTTCTACCCGGCGCAGTATGAAGGCGGTGTCTGCGACCGTAACTACTTCTCATCCGGCTCTACCCCGGCGCAAACCGTTGAGAAGATGGTGCCTTATGCGATGAAGAAGTGGGGCAAAAAGGTTTACATCCTGGCGGCCGACTACAACTACGGCCAGATCATCTCCTCCTGGGTGAAGAAGTATGTTGCCGATAACGGTGGAGAAACCGTGGCCGTCGAATTCTTCCCGCTGGACGTCACCGACTTTGGTGCCGCCATCTCGAAAATCCAGACGGCGAAACCGGACTTTATCTGGTCGGCGCTGGTGGGCGGGGCGCACCTGTCGTTCTACCGCCAGTGGCACGCGGCAGGCATGACCGGAAAAATCCCGATGACCTCCACCAGCTTCGGCAGCGGTAATGAACACATCATTCTCTCGCCGGAAGAGAGTAACGGCATGCTGATCTGCGCCAACTATATGCAGGAGATCAACCAGCCGACCAATATCGACTTCGTTAAGCGTTTCAAAGAGAAGTATGGCCCGAATGCCCCTTATGTCAGCGACCTGGCGATGGGCGCCTATCAGGGCTTCCTGCTATGGGCGGAAGGGGTGAGAAAAGCGGGGGATACCGACCGGATGAAGGTGATTGAAGCACTGGAAAGCGGATTGTCGATTGATTCACCCAGCGGTAAAGCGACCGTCGATGCGGGCACCCATCATCTGACGCTGGATGTGCATATCGCGGAGGTCAAAGACCACCAGATGCAGATCCTCGAAACCTATGCGCAGCAGCCACCGCTGGATACTGCAATGGTGTGCGATCTGAAAAAGAATCCGCGTGACACCAAGCAGTATCAGATACAGCTGTAAGGAGGGAATATGGACTGGATCATTATCTACAGCGTTGAAGTGCTGAACGCGATTGCCACGCTGATTGTCATGAGCCTTGGGCTGGCGGTGGTGTTCGGCATGATGAAGATCGTCAATATGGCACACGGTGAATTTATGATGCTGGGGGGCTATGTGGCGATCCTCGCGACCAATCAGTGGGGCGTGCCGATCTGGATCTCCATGCTGGTGCTGGCACCGCTGGTGGTGGGGATCTTTGGCATCGTGGTGGAGCGGGTGATCATCCGTAACCTCTACGGGCGCATCATCGACACCATGCTGGCGACCTGGGGGTTGAGCCTGGCGATTATCGGCTCGGCAACCATGGTGTTTGGCAATACGACGCTCGGCATCAGCTCCCCGCTTGGGGGCGTGACCATCGGCAGCCTGAATACCAGCGGTTATGCGCTGTTTATGATCGGCTTCTCACTGTGTCTGATGCTGGCGCTGTGGCTACTGCTGAAGTTCACCACCATCGGGCTGTGCGCCCGCGCTACCATGCAAAATGCACGGATGGCAGCGGCGCTGGGCACCAACCCCGGAAAAATCTACAGCCTGACCTTTGGTCTGGGGGCGGCGCTCTCCGGCCTCGGCGGGGCACTGCTGGCGCCGATCACCGGGGTGATCCCGACGATCGGCATCAGCTATATCGCCAAAGCTTTTATCACCGTGATCGGCGGCGGTAGCGCGATCATTGCCGGAACGCTCACCTCCTCAACGTTGTTTGGTTCTATTTCGCAGGTGGTCACCTTTATGTCTACGCCGGTGTTTGGTGCGGTGGCGCTGCTGCTGTCGGCCATTGTTCTGCTGCGCCTGTTGCCGCAGGGCATTACTGGTCGCTTCTTTCGGAGATCCCTGTGATGAGAACATGGCCTGAATGGGTAAAAACGCTGCTGGTGGTGATCCCGGCGGCGGGGGTGACGCTGTGGTTATCCGGTGCGCTGGAGCTGTACACGCTGCTGTCGCTGACGGTATTTCTGGTGATGGCGATCCTGTCGCTCAGCCTGGCGTTTATCTGGGGCTACGGCGGTATTCTCTGCTTCGGTCAGGCGGCATTTTTCGGTATTGGCGCTTACACCTACGCTATCTGTGCGATTAACGTTGGTGACTCCACCTGGGCTGTGGTGGCAGCGATTGTCGTGCCAACGCTGTTCTCGTTACTGCTGGGGTACGTGATTTTTTACGGCGGCGTCAGCGACGTCTATCTGGGGGCGATCACCCTGGCGGTCAGCCTGGTGCTGTTTAACTGGATGAACTCCACCTCCGGCAGCGAATACCGCCTGGGTGAAGCGCTGCTCGGCGGTTTTAACGGCATGCCATCCGTGCCAACGCTGAACGGCCTGTTCAGCCCCGACGATATTCTGTCGCCGGAAGCGATTTTCACCGTCACCGGTTTCTGCCTGATCCTCTGTTACGCGCTGCTGAAGCTGACGCTGGCCAGCCGCTTTGGCAAAACCGTGGTGGCGATCCGTGAAAACGAACAGCGCGCCGGGCTGCTGGGCTATAACGTCCCGGCCCATAAGCTCGGCACCTTTGCCATTGGTGGCGCAATTGCCGGGGCGGCGGGCTGCCTGTACGTCAACTGGGGGGCATTCGTCAGCCCCGGCGTCTTCAGCATCAGCCAGTCGGCGCAGATCATTATCTGGGTGATTGTCGGCGGGCGCGGCACCTTAATCGGCCCGGTGATCAGCTGTGTGGCGTTGCAGTGGCTGGTGACCCGTCTTGGGGCGCAGCAGAGCGTCGACACCAATCTGGTACTGGGGGTGATCCTCACCGCCTTTGTGCTGCTGATCCCCGGTGGACTGCTGCCTACCTTACAGCGGCTGATACGGCGTAAAGCCAGACCACAAGCGGATGCTGAGATGTCGGAGGTGAAACTGTGAACAGCCGGATTATTCTACAGACAACGAAAATGGGCGTCAGTTTTGGCGGTGTCCATGCGGTAAAAGAGGTGGATTTCACCCTGCGTGAGGGTGAGCTACGCTGCCTGATCGGGCCGAACGGCGCGGGGAAAAGCACCTTCTTCAAGATGCTGAGTGGCCAGGTGCTGCCTACGCGCGGCGAGTGCCGTTACCGCGACCAGGTGATCTCCGGCCTGAAACCCTGGGCCATCGCCCGGCTCGGCATCGGAATTAAAACCCAGGTACCCAGCGTATTCGAGGGCTTAAGCGTCTATGAAAATCTGTGGCAGGCGGCAGCGGTAAAACTGCCGAAAGCGCAGATCCCGCAGCATATTGCCCAGGTGCTGGAGCAGATCGATCTGGTGGCCAGCGCCGACACGGTGCTGTCTGAGATGTCGCACGGTCAGCGGCAATGGGTGGAACTGGGGATGATCCTGATTTCAAAACCCGATCTGGTGCTGCTGGACGAGCCTGCCGCCGGGATGACCTGGCACGAAGTGCGCAAAACCGCCGAGCTTATCAAAGAGATCAATCTCAACAGCACGGTCGTGGTGGTGGAGCATGATATGGAATTTATCAGCATGATCGCACAAAAGGTGACGGTGTTTAACCAGGGGGAGGTGCTGGCGGAAGGCACCTTCCGCGAGGTCACGCAGAACCCGGCGGTCAAAGAAGCTTACCTCGGAAATACGGAGATCAAACATGCTTGAACTGAAAGGGCTGGTTTCCGGTTATGACAAAGTGCCGGTGCTGCATAACGTTGATCTGTTTGTCGGTGCCAAAGCCTTTACTGGCATTCTGGGCCGTAACGGCATGGGGAAAACCACGCTGCTGCGCGCCATCATGGGCGAACTGCCCGGCTGGCAGGGGCAGGTGTTGCTGAACGGCATTGATATCAGCCGCTATGAGGCGCATCAGCGTGCGGTGGCGGGCATTGGCTTTGTGCCGCAGGGGCGGCAGATTTTTCCCACGCTGACGGTGGAGGAAAACCTGCGCATGGGCTGTGTGAAAAACTTCGCCAAGGCGGCACCGATGGTGGAGCGGATGCTGGAGCTGTTTCCGCGACTGAAGCGGCTGGTGGCTCAACCCGGCGGATCGCTGTCCGGCGGTGAGCAGCAGTTGCTGGCGCTGGCCCGCTGCCTGTGCGGTGAACCGCAGCTGGTATTGCTGGATGAGCCAACGGAAGGGATCCAGCCGAATATCTGTGAGGAGATCATCGAGACGCTACGCGTGCTGCGCCATGAAATGGATATTTCTATTATCCTGGTGGAGCAGGACATCGAATTCCTTTATGCGCTGTCCGACCGTATTCATGTGATTGAGAAGGGCGCGATTGTTGAGGTGATTGACCCGCGCCAGACCAGCGCGCAGGCGATTGCCGAACAGCATATCGGGTTCCATGTGGCGTAGGGATGCGTCTTTTGCCGATCCGGCGTGTTCAAACTGGCCCCGGACCTGACGCCGAATGATCAGCTATTAATTTCTGTGGGAATCTCTCAGGGGCTGACCTTCTGTATCGGTCTGCCCGCAAATCCTGGCGCGTTGAATATAATTCCCGTCCTGCGCGGCACAGTGTGGCACCGCACAACGCGTTACCTTCTCTGATGATGGTACGGCCTGTTGTCGTGCTGCACTGACGGGAAATGCATGCGATGGGTACTGATACAACGCTGGGTGGGTTAAACGGCCTGAAGGTGTGCATGGTGCATCCGGCCAACCGCGAGGTTGATGCCGTTGCCGGGCAATTGGTTGCGCTGGGCTGCACAATGTTGCACTGCTGGCCGCTGGCACAATCGATGCCGCAGGCGGATGTGGTGGTGGTGCGCATCGATTGCCGCTATCGCCCGGCGCTGCTGGCCCTGAGCCAGGCGCTGCGCGAGCACGAAGTGCCGCTGATAGCGCTGGTGAACTATCAGGATCTCGCTGCGCTGGCACTGATGCTGGAACTCACCCCACAGGCAAGCATGGCCGAACCGCTTAACCCGTTCGCCCTGGCGGCACAGCTAAACGCCTGCGCGCAGGTGGCGCAACAGCTGCGTCATCTGAAGCAGGAACTGACGCAAAGCCAGCGCCGTCTGTTTCTTCACACCAAACTCAGCCGGGCCAAACTGCTGCTGATGAGTGAGCGCCACCTTGATGAAGGGAGCGCCCACCGTTTACTGCGCTCTGAAGCGATGAACCGACGTTGTACGCTGGAGCAGGTGGCCGACCGCATTATTGATGACAGCCTGAACCTCACTCGCCAGGCAGGCTGACGCTGCGTTTTTTTATCAGTGAGGTGGGCGAACAGCCAAAGGCCTTGCGGAAGGCCAGGCTGAAATGTGACATATCGTTAAAGCCGTGATCGAACGCCACTTCGGTGATGCTGCGCGCCCGTCCTTCCAGCAGCACTTTGCGGCAGGCGACCAGGCGCAGCTGCCAGAGCGTGCCGATCGGCGTACTGTCGTGGGCGGCAAACAGGCGGCTGACGGTGCGGGGGGAAACGTGGTGGGCGCTGGCGAGGCTGGCAATCGAAAGCTGCTGTTGATGCAGGTTCTGCTTCAGCCAGGCGACCATGCGGGCATACAGATCCGGTTTGCCTGACGCATCGCTTTTTTGCAGGTTAATGGCGGCGGCAATCAGTTCAAACAACGTGCTGGCAAACTGCCCGGTGTGCCCGGCACTCTCGGTATCACTGTTGTAGTCGAAGGCTTCCAGCATCATCTGCCGTAAGGTGGTGACGCCCGGACGATGGGCATCAAGCCTGACACCGGCAAGCGCATCAATCCCCGGTGCGCTGTGATCAAACACGGTGCGCGGAAGGCGGATGATATTGATCGCGGCCTGATCCATGGCGAAGTTAAACGGCCGTGCAGCATCATAAATCACCATATCCCCTGACTGCGCCGTACTGCGGTGACCATTCTGCTCCAGCTGACCGCTACCGCTACGAAACAGTCCGATATAGTAGTCACTGGCCGGGTGCTGGCGGATGCACTGCGGAGTGCGCTGCCACACCAGCGCGGTGCGCGAGGTATGGCTGGCAATATCAACATCGGCCAGTGTGCTGTAGGTGAAACTACCCGAGAACTCCGTGGCCTGGGTCTGCTGTGCCCGGGCATTGATCAGCCGCGAACACACGGCATCGCGCCAGGCATCAAAACGGTGGCGGGATTCAAAATCCTCAGTGGAAAAATACTCTTTCATGCTCTTTCCTCGCAGAGTGACCGGGCATCAGCGCAATATTCTTCGCGAACTCATCACTGATACTGCAAAAACAGGGCCATAACGCGCGGACAAAGAGAAAATTAACGGATTTTAACGTAATGATGTTAAAGGGATTTTTTCAGCGTGGCAGAAAAGGAAAGCCGGGCGCACCATCGCGGGGAGCGGGTGCGCCGCAGCAGGGCGAAAGGTTACAGTTCGGGGTGCATCCGGTGCCACTCGGTCACCTGTTGCCAGGCCCAGCCGCCCTGGATGGCGCGGGTTTCATCAAAGTGGGCCGCGACCAGCTGGAAGCCAATCGGTGCACCCGCGGCAGTTTTGCCGCAGGGCAGGGTGATGGTCGGGTGGCCGCTGCTGTCAAAGGCGCTGGTAAAGCGCAGCACACCCCGGAACAACTCGTCGTCGGTGCCGAAGCGGTCCATGGTTTCCCAGGTCAGCCCGGCAAAGCTGTTGGCGGGGGCGAAGATCAGATCGACCTGTTCAAACAGCGCATTAAGGGTGCCGCGCAGGCTGGCACGGCGCAGCCAAAGCTTCTGGTACTCCAGCGCACTCAACGAGTGGCCGAGGTCGAGCAATCCGGCCAGCCCTGGCCCGTACTGGTCGCGCTGTGCCGGGAAGGTTTTTTCATGAGCGACAGCCGTTTCTACCGCGCACAGTGCGCTCCAGTCACGGGCCGCTTCATCGGTGTCTGGCATGGTGATCGGGACTATTTCTGCCCCCAGCGCGGTCAGGGTGGTGAGCACCTGAGTCAGGGCGCTGCGTGTCTCGGCATCCACACCGTCCAGCGCCCAGGCGCTGTCGAGGCCGATGCGGCATTTTTTCAGCCCTTTGGTCATCAGCGCCAGGTAGTCGGGAACGGGCTGGGTGCTGGAGGTCGGGTCTTTTTCATCGCGCCCGGCAATGGCCTGCAACATGGCGGCGGCATCGGCGACGGAACGCGCCATCGGGCCGATATGGTCAAGCGACGCGGCCAGTTCAAATGCACCGTGGCGGGTGACGCGGCCCCAGGTCGGTTTGATGCCCGTCAGGCCATTGGCGCTGGACGGGAAGCGAATGGAGCCGCCCGTGTCGGTACCTATCGCGCCAAAGCACAGCCCGGCGGCGGTGGCCACACCGGACCCACTGGACGACACGCCGGTCCACAGCGCCTCTCCCCAGGGATTGATGGGATGGGTGACCTCGGGATGGTGATCGGCAAAGGCGCTTTCTGTCTGTACCAGCTTGCCTAAGATGACCGCCCCGGCTG
The DNA here is from genome assembly GCF_020683125.1 of Erwinia rhapontici. Lineage (NCBI taxonomy): Bacteria > Pseudomonadati > Pseudomonadota > Gammaproteobacteria > Enterobacterales > Erwiniaceae > Erwinia > Erwinia rhapontici. Next base: position 839,512 of record NZ_CP085627.1, read on the forward strand.
CCCGGAACCGTTCCACGACCGTGGAGTCTTCCGCCGGATAGAAATCTTTATGGATGCTCATACCGTGGGTGGTGGGGGCATCTTTGGTCCAGATCAGATCTTTCAGGGCGATGGGAACGCCGTGCAAGGGGCCACGGAAGTGCCCCCGGGCAATCTCCTCATCGGCCTGCTGCGCCTGTTGCAGTGCGCTTTCGTTCATGACATGCAGGTAGCTGTGCAGCGTCGGGTCGAGGCGGGCGATACGTGCGAGCAGGTGTTGTGTGACCTCGACGGAAGAGAGTTCGCGTGACTGAATACGCTGGCCGACTTCTGACAGGCTGAGATAGTGCACATCGTTCATGATTGAGCTTCCCGTAGGCAAAGTAGAGTTGACCTGTTGAAGCTAAAGCAGTGGGCAACGGCGGGCTTTGTTGAGATGGACAAGAAGTGTGGCGGGGCAGCCACTAAGGTTTCATGGCGCTCCCTATGGTTTCAACGCTGCCATAATATTGCGATAATTTGTTCTGATCGACCTGTGACGATGGCCTGCAGGATTGTTCAGGTCAACGTCAAGGGCATTTCGCTTTCCCGCTGAGAGCGTCATGTGATGGTGGTTTTAAAACTGACCGCGAGCACAGTTTTTGCGGGGATGGGGCCAGCTTGAGGTAAGCCGGACGTCACGCGGCAGGGATGCCGCGAGCCGAGGCCCGCAAGGATGCGGGTTTTGCCGATCCGGCGTGCTCAAACTGGCCTCAGACCGGAAGCCAAACTGGCAGCCACAAAAAATGACTGGGGATCTCTCAGTGGTCGGCCCTTGCGCTAAGTTGAGTTTAACCCAATCCGTTCTCCACCAGTGCCGAACGCGAAATATCCGCCACTGATTTCATGCCGGTCAGCGTCATCGCCACGCGCATCTCTTTCTCGATCAACGTCAGCAGATTTTCCACCCCAGCCTGACCTGCTGTTGCCAGCGCATAAAGATACGCACGGCCCAGCAACACGGTATCCGCGCCCAGCGCCATCATCCGCACCACGTCCAGCCCGTTGCGGATGCCGCTGTCGGCCAGAATGGCGATATCGCCTTTCACCGCATCGGCAATGGCGGGCAGCGCACGCGCCGTTGACAGCACGCCGTCCAGCTGACGGCCGCCGTGGTTGGATACCACAATGCCGTCGGCACCGAAGCGCACCGCATCGCGTGCGTCGTCAGGATCGAGAATGCCTTTGATGATCATCGGGCCATCCCAGAACTCGCGGATCCACTCCAGATCGCTCCAGCTTATAGAGGGATCGAAGTTATTCGCCAGCCAGCCAATATAATCTTCCAGCCCGGTGGGTTTCCCGAGATAGGCGGAGATATTGCCCAGGTCATGCGGCTTGCCGTGCAGCCCAACGTCCCAGGCCCACTGCGGATGGGTAACGGACTGCAAGTAGCGGCGCAGGGCGGCGTTCGGGCCGCTCATCCCCGAATGCGCATCGCGATAGCGCGCGCCAGGCGTCGGCATATCCACGGTAAACACCAGCGTGGAACAGCCTGCGGCTTTGGCACGCTCGAGCGCATTACGCATAAAACCGCGATCTTTCAGTACATAGAGCTGAAACCACATCGGGCGGGAGATCGCCGGGGCCACCTCTTCAATCGGACACACCGATACGGTGGAGAGGGTAAACGGAATACCCTTCGCCGCGGCGGCTTTCGCTGCCTGCACTTCACCACGGCGGGCATACATCCCGCACAGCCCGACCGGGGCCAGCGCCACCGGCATCGACAGTGTTTCGTTAAACAGCGTGGTTTGCAGGCTGAGGGTGGACATATCGTTCAGCACACGCTGTTTTAGCGCGATCTGCGCCAGGTCATCGACGTTACGCCGCAGCGTATGTTCTGCGTAAGCGCCACCGTCAATATAGTGAAACAGGAACGGGGGCAGGATGCGTTTGGCTGCGGCACGGTAGTCGGTTCCGGCTGAAATAATCATCGATTTTCTTCCCTTGTGACATCGGTATCGTCATCCGGCAGGCGAGTGCTGCGCTGCTGCCGGGCTTCATTTTCATGCAGGGTTTTGAGCGTGGTCTGCACAAAACCCAGGTGACTTTTCGCCGCCTGGCTGGCCCGTTCCGCATCGCCCGCGAGGATCGCCAGCAGCAGTTCTTCATGCTGCTCCGTCAGGTGAGCAAAAATCGTCGGTACGGTGTACATACGCTGGCGGCTGTGTGCCACGGAGGATTGCAGCAGATCGAAGAAGCCGCGCATGGTCTGTAACAGCACCACGTTATGCGAGGCTTCAGCAATCGCCAGATGAAAGCGCACGTCGGCCTGCGTGGCCATCTCTGGCGACAGACTCTCCTGCTGCTGGATGGCGTCAAAACAGCTCTGCAGCTTTTCTTTATCAGCATCGGTCGCCCGCAGCGCCGCATACCAAGCGGTGCTGGCTTCGATGGCATGACGTGCTTCCAGAATATCGTTACGATAGTCCGGATCATCTGCCACCAGCGCTTTCAGCGGCTGGACGATGCGTTGTTCCGACCACGGCGGCGGCGCTTCACACAGGTAATATCCCCCGCCGTGACGGCTGAACAGCACCCCTTCACCCACCAGCTTTTTCAGGGCTTCACGCAGTGACGAGCGTGACACGGCCAGTTCATCCGCCAGCTTACGCTCGGCAGGCAGGCGCGCACCTGCCTGTAGTTGGCGATCGGCGATCAGCGTTCGCAGACGATCGATCAGTGAGCCTGAGGCGGTCATGGGATCATCCAGGTCAGCACGTAGGCCTGTAGCGTGGTGATCACCCCAACCATACAGGTGAAGATCAGGCTGTGTTTCACGGTAAAGCGGAACAGGTCCGACTCTTTCCCGACCAGCCCCACCGCCGCACAGGCAATGGCAATCGACTGCGGAGAGATCATCTTCCCGGTCACGCCGCCCGTGGTATTTGCCGCCACCAGCAGCAGATCGGACACGCCAATCTGCTGCGCCGTGGTGGCCTGCAAGGCGGCAAACAGGGCGTTAGACGAGGTATCCGACCCGGTCAGGAACACGCCCAGCCAGCCGAGGAACGGCGAGAAGAAGGTGAACGCAGGGCCGGTATGGGCCAGCGCCAGTGCCAGCGTGGCTGACAGCCCGGAGTAGTTAGAGATAAAGGCGAAGGCCAGAACCATGCCGATAGAGTAGATGGGCAATGCCAGTTCTTTCAGCGTGCTGCGGAATGTCGACAGGGCATCAGCAGGTTTCATCTTCAGATAGACGATGGAGATCAGCGCCGCCACGATAATCGCGGTACCGGTCGCCGACAGCCAGTCGAATTTAAACACCGCCGCGTAAGGCGTGATGGCGTTGACCACGGGGGGCATCTTCGCCACCAGCTTGTCGAGGAACGGGATGGGGATATTCACCACCAGGTTGTACAGCGCGCCGCCAGGTGTAAACAGCGCCTTGAACGGGGGAATACTCCACAGCGTAACGGTGGCGGTCAGGAACAGGAACGGCATCCAGGCACGGACAATCTGCCCGGTGCGGTATTTCTCCACCACCAGTGGCTGTTCAGGGGCATTATCCGCCGGTTTAAAGCGGAAAATACGCACCGGTTTCCACACGCGCAGGAACAGCGTCAGACATACCAGCGACACCAGCGAAGAGATGATGTCCGGTAGTTCAGGGCCGAGGAAGTTAGAGCTGAGATACTGGGCAAGGGCGAACGATCCCCCGGCCACCATCACCGCAGGCCAGGTCTCTTTGATCCCACGCCAGCCATCCATGATCGCCATGATCCAGAACAGCACGATAATGGTCAGGAACGGCAGCTGGCGGCCAACCATCTGGCCGATCTCAAAGCTGTCCAGCCCTGTGACCTGCCCGGCAACGATAATCGGTATCCCCATTGCTCCGAAGGCCACGGGGGCCGTATTGACGATCAGGCACAGACCCGCCGCATACAGTGGATTAAAACCAAGGCCGACCAGCAGCGCAGCGGTGATCGCCACCGGTGCGCCGAACCCGGCGGCCCCTTCAAGAAACGCACCGAACGAGAAGCCGACAATCAGCATCTGCAAGCGCTGATCGGGGGTGATCGACAAAATTGAGGCACGAATAATATCGAATTGCCCGGTTTTCACCGAAATTTTATAAACAAAAACAGCGGCGATAATAATCCAGGCAATCGGCCAGAGTCCGTAGAAGAAGCCATACACCACCGATGCCAGCGCGCGATCCACCGGCATGCGGTAAAGAAACAGCGCCACCATCAGCGCCAGCACCACGGTGATGGTGGCGGCGAGGTAGCCTTTCAGCTTGAGCTTAATCAGCGCAAAGAAGAAAAACAGGATAGGGATGGCGGCAATCAGGCTGGATAGCCAGATATTGTTCAACGGGTCATACACTTGTTGCCAGGGTTGCATGCAGGGTTCTCCAGAGTTTTTTCACCCCTGCTGATTACGGTCCTACCAATTCAGCTGTATGGGGGTTAACAGCTGCTGATAGTTAATATTTTGTTAGTTGAATACAATGATTGTTGCTCAATTTTTGCTTTTTTGTGGCCGTGATGGCTGTTTTTTTACGATTGGTAGGACCATATTGGGCGGGGACTGGAGGCCAGAGGGGTGAGATAAAAAACGCACCCGGAGCGATGCGTTGAACAGAAGAGGACCCGATTAACGCCAGGCGCTGTGGCTGACGACCGAATATTTTCCGCCGCCCTGGAACAGGATCACCAGTGAAGCGAACGCAAAGAAAGCCATGCTCTCAATCGCCCAGGCTCCGACCGGGCTCAGGCTGAAGGTGTCGCCGAGACCCGCCAGCAGCCACGCCACCACCATGGTGCCAATGACTGTCAGGGCTGACAGGCGGCAGAGAATACCGAAGATCAACAGTAGCGGGGCCACCACTTCTCCGATCAGCACGCCGTAACCGATGAAAGACGGAAGCCCGTGCGCGGCCAGCATGCCCTGAATGCCGCCAATGCCGGAATGCAGCTTATGCCAGCCGTGGAACAGCATCAGGCCGCCGACCGTCAGGCGCAGCAATAATTTGGCAAAGTCAGGATGAGAAAACAGCTGGTTAAAGCGGGTAAGCGTATTGGCTATCATCATTGTTATTCCCGTGTGAGGTTATCATCAGATAATACTCATTCTCATCTTTTGGCATACGGCTACTGACGATAGCCTTGTCCAAAGTCAAAAAATGCGGGGAATAGTGGGAAGGTTTCAGGAAAAGCGCTGAGGGGTCAACGGGCTGACCGAAACAAAAGGTCAGCCCCCACAGGAACCGTGTTGCTCTGTGTTGTTGAAACCGGTTATCAGAAGCCCATCGTTACGCCCGCATAGTACGCGCGACCCGGTTCGTTATAAGTCGAAGCGCCGTCATTTTCGCGGTAAATCTGCTTATCAAACAGGTTGCTGACGCCGCCTTTCACACTCAGGTTTTTGGTGAACTTATAGTTGAGATTCAGCCCGACAAGGGAATATGCCCCGATCTCTTTACTGGATAGCCCGCTACTGCCTTCCAGACGGCTTTCCACAAATTCACGCGGCTTCTGGCGTCCGTACAGCGTCCAGTTCAGCTCGGTGGAGAACTTATCGGTAATCTGATAATCCAGCATCGAGTTGATGGTGTACTTAGGGATGATCGACAGCGGGTTGCCGGTTTTCTTGTCTTTCGACTCCAGCATATAGGTGGCATTAGTCCGCCAGTCGAGCACGTCACGCACCACCGGGATCGTCAGGCTGGCTTCCAGCCCTTCCACCAGCGCTTTGCCACCATTTTCCCATTGCAGGATGTTATAGCCGTTAGAGGCGGTGCCGAGCAGGTCGGTGCCGGAAACGATTTTATTTTTGTAGTCATTGCGGAACCAGGTCACACCCGCGGCATAGCCATCAGCTGCAAACTCCAGCCCCAGCTCTTTATTGACGCTGACTTCGGCATCCAGATTGGTGTTACCCAACAGGTAGCAACTGCCGGTGGCAACCGATGTCGGGCAGCCGTTACCCCGGGTGGCCAGCAGATAGCCTTCGCTTGACTGGTACAAATTCGGGGCTTTAAACACCCGCGCAATACCGGCTTTCAGTTTGAACCCTTCACCCAGATCCTGAGAGAAGTTAAAACTCGGGCTAAAGTTACTGCCGAATTCACTGTGGTGATCAAAACGCAGGCCCGGGATCAGGAAGGTCCCTTCCCATGGCTGGATATTATCTTCAACGTAGAGTGCGGCCGTGGTCGCGCTGTTCTTGCTGCTGCGATTGGCCGGATCCCCCGACATATCGCCGATGATCACGCCGCTGGCATCGGTGGCTGACATGGAGGCGCTGTCGTCCAGCTTTTCGTGATTCCACTCAGCGCCGAGGGTCACGGTTTGCTCAATCCAGCGGTCCATCGGCATATTGGCTTCCGCGCTGGCACGGTAATTTTCCAGTCGGCTGGTGCTGTACTCGTCGCTGTTAATCATCCCTTCCACACGACCGGTAGAACCTTCTTTCAGGCGCGTGTTATTGGTTTTTTCATAGTTGAAGGCGAGCTTAGAATCGCCCCATTCCCAGAAGCCGTTATGGGTCAGGCCGTAAGACTGACGGTACAGGCGGTTCGTCTCGGAACCGTACAGTGAGTCGACCAGGCCACCGGGGCTGATGTTGCCATTGCTGTACTGGGTATCTCCGGCGTAGATATTGCCCTGGCGGCTGTAGCCATAGCTGAAGTCGAGGATCTGCGAGGGGGTCATTTTCCAGGAAACCAGCGCATTAATATCTTTGTTACGCACCCCTTCACGGCCCGCGGCATACGCGCCGTTTTGCGCCTGGTTGATATCGGCGGCATCGGCATCGGTTTTGTTGAGGTTACCGTAGAGGCGCATGGTCAGCGCATCACCCGCCAGCGGGCCGCTCAGACTAAAGTTGGTGCGTTTTGTGTCACCTTCTTTGCTGTTTTCCGGCTGATTGGTAAACAGCGACAGGGAACCGTGCCAGTCTTTGGTCGGGCGCTTGGTGTGGATATTGATCACGCCACCGGCGGCCCCGGAGCCATAGCGGGCGGCGGCCGGGCCACGCAGCACTTCAATACGCTCGACCATTTCAGCAGGTACCCAGTTGCTGTCGCCACGGGTATCACGTTCACCTTTCCAGCTGTAACGCACGGAATTACGCGAGCTGACCGGCACGCCGTCAATCAGGATCAGGGTGTTTTCCGGGCCCATACCGCGAATATCAATCTGGCGGTTGTTACCCCGGCTGCCGTTGGCACTGTTTCCGGTCAGGTTGACGCCGGGCATTTTGCGGATGATGTCGGACAAATCGTTAACGGGCGGATTCTTCGCAATATCCTCTGCCGTGATGACAGAGACGCCAGGTTGTTGTTTTAACTCCTGTTCCGCTGTTTTTTGTACCAGCAGCACATCCTCCACGTCACTGGCGGCGGCGGTATCGTCATCGGCACTGGCTGTTCCGGCCAGCATGGCGGTCAGTAGCAGTGCCAGAGGGTGTAATCGAAAGCGTCCGTTCCTGTTCATTGCATCATCTCAAAGTGTTTAGTGTTGTAAGAGAATGTGCATGATAACGATAATTGTTCTCATTTCTATGGTGGGAAATACGAATCCTTAAAATCTCCACAATTGGCCACTTTTGTCAGTAAAAGTCAGCGATGGAGTTTTATTTGTTAATAATCAAGTTATTAAAATCTTCATATTTGCTTCGCAATCTTCTTATTTGCTACGGATTGTGAGTTTTGTCTGTTTTATGAACAGCGGATGCCATGTTCTGTCTACCCATCCTGCCAGGCAGTCGTTATTATCCCGCAACAAAATCGAACGCGAATCGTTCTCATTTTTGCTACTTATCTGATTCTCAGGAGAGAAAATGCGCTTCCCTCAGGCCTTCGTTTTATCGCTGTTTTCCGCCATGCTCGCCTGTGAGCCTGCGGCCTTTGCAGCAGATGCTCCCGCACTGACGGTCGTGCACGCGCAGGGTTCCACCGCTGTGCCGAAACATCCGCAACGTGTGGTGATCCTCAGCCCGGCAACGCTGGATATTGCTGATGCCCTGGGGATTAACCCGATGGGCGTGCCACAAACCAGCGCGCACTATCCGCAGCATCTGGCGAAGTACAATGGCAAGGCGTATCTGAATGCCGGCACGCTGTTTGAACCCAACTTTGAAGCCCTGAGCAATGCCAAACCCGATCTGATTCTGGCCGGTGCCCGCGCTCATGATGCCTATGGCAAGCTGAGTGAAATTGCCCCGACCCTCTCACTGGATCTCGACCCGAAACACTTCGTGCAAAGCCTGACCGAACGTACCGAACAGCTGGGAGCGATCTTCGGTAAAGAAGAGAAGGCACAACAGGTGATTGCGGCGTTTAATGCCCAGATTGCTGACGTGCGTAAAGAGTCCGCCACCGCCGGTAGCGCGATGATGCTGATGATTAACGGCGGCAAGATCAGCGCGCACTCACCGGGTTCACGTTTTGGTTTTATCTACGATGTGCTGGGATTTAAACCGGCCACGGCTTTCCCGGAAACCGGCAAACACGGTAATGCGGTGTCGCCTGAGTTCATCATGGAAGCGAATCCTGACTGGCTGTTTGTGCTGGATCGCGACAGCGCCATTGGCCGCAAAGAGGGCGTATCCGCACAGCAGGTGCTGGATAACCCGCTGGTGCGTAAAACCAATGCCTGGAAAAAACAGCAGGTGGTCTATCTCGATTCCGGTTCGCTTTATATTGCAGGCGGCATTCAGAGCTACAGCAATCTGATGACTCAGGTGAAGCAGGTGCTGGATAAAACGAAAACCCAGCCGTAAATGAAATCCGTAGCCTTTATTGCAGGCCTGGCATTACTGCTGGGCCTGATTGTTTGCAGCCTGTTTGTCGGCGTCAGCCGTGTCACTCTGCTCAGTCTGTGGTCAGATCCTGAAATGCGGGAGATCCTGCTGATCAGCCGTTTTCCCCGTACCGCCGCGTTACTGCTGGCGGGGAGCGCGATGAGCGTGGCAGGGCTGATGATGCAGATGCTGACGCAAAACCGCTTTGTTGAGCCTTCGGTGGTCGGCACCACGCAGTCTGCCAGTCTGGGACTGCTGCTGGTGATGATCATCAGCCCTGCCGCGCCGATCATGCTGAAAATGGGCGTTGCCACACTGTTTTCCCTCGCAGGCACCGCGTTGTTTATGCTGATGATCCAGCGTATCCGTATGAAATCCTCCCTGATGGTTCCACTGGCCGGCATTATGCTGGGCGCGGTTTTCAGTTCAGTCACCACCTTCCTTGCGATGAAGTTTGATCTGCTCCAGTCGCTGGGCGGTTGGGAATCAGGCGACTTTTCCAGCGTGATGCAGGGACGCTATGAACTGCTGTGGGCGGTGGGCGCGATCACACTGCTGGCAGCGGTGATGGCTGACCGCTTTACGGTGGCGGGCATGGGGCGTGATTTTTCGGTCAATGTCGGGCTGCACTATCGCCGCGTGATGCTGATGGGGATGGCAATGATCGCCATGATCAGTGGCGTGGTGGTAGTGGTGGTCGGCGTGCTGCCATTCCTGGGGTTGATTGTGCCTAATATTGTCAGCCTGGCGCTGGGTGACAACCTGCGGCGCACCGTGCCCTGGGTGGCACTGGTGGGCGCGATGCTGGTGATCGGCTGCGATATTCTCGGCCGTCTGATCATCCACCCGTTTGAAATTCCGGTCAGTGCGCTGCTTGGCGTGCTGGGCGCGATGATCTTCCTCGTGCTGATTGTGAGGTCGAAACGCCATGCGCACTGATGCTTTGTCACCCGGCAAATGCCTGTTGCTGCTGACGACGCTGCTGCTGGTGCTGATGGGGATTTTCATGACCCTCGGTCTGCACGGCAATATCGCTTATATCCTGCGGCATCGCGGGCAGATCCTCGCCACGATGGTGCTGGTGGGTTTCGCCTCCGGCATCAGTACGTTGCTGTTTCAGACCCTGACCCGTAACCGCATTCTGACGCCGTCGGTGATGGGGCTGGAGTCGCTGTTTGTGTTGATGCAGACGCTGCTGATCTTCGCGCTGGATGTCGGCGGGCTGAATATGCTGGGCAGCGTAGGGCGCTTCATCGCCGAAAGCGCACTGCTGGTGATGTTTGCCACGTTGCTGTATCGCTGGCTGTTAGGGGGCGCCGGGCTGGATCTGCACCGGGTGCTGCTGATAGGCCTGGTGTGCGGCACGCTGTTCCGCAGTATCTCGGGCCTGATGCAGCGCCTGATGGAACCGGGTGAGTTCGCGGTGTTGCAAAGCCGCATCTTCGCCACGTTTACCCGTGCCGACAGCGATGTGCTGCTGATTTCAGCCGGGGTGATTGCCGTGGTTGCCACGCTGGTCTGGCGATTGCGTCACCGTCTGGATGTGATGGCGCTGGGGCCGGATAGCGCTATTGCGCTTGGTATTGCCTGGCAACGTCATGTCACCGGTTTACTGCTGCTGATCTCGCTGCTGGTGGCGGTCTCGACCGCGCTGGTGGGGCCGATGATGTTCCTCGGCCTGCTGATCGTCAATCTGGCCTATCCGCTGATGGGAAGCTGGCGTCATGCGTATCTGCTGCCCGGCTGTGTGCTGATTGGCATCATCACGCTGGTGGGCGGGCAGTTGATTTTGGAACGGCTGCTGGATATGGCCGGGACGCTGTCGGTGGTGATTGAGTTTAGCGGTGGGGCATTGTTCATCTATTTACTGCTGAGAAAGGGCGCCAAGTGATCGACATTAAGCAGGTCAGCAAACAGTACGATAATCAGCCGGTGTTACAAAACATCTGCGAAACCCTGCCATCGTCAGGCATTACCTCTATTATCGGGCCAAACGGTGCCGGCAAGTCAACGTTACTGTCGGTGATCAGCCGCCTGCTGAAAGCGGACAGCGGCGTGGTGACGGTGGACGCGCTGGACGTCAGCGATGCCAACAGTGAAAAACTGGCAAAGGTACTGTCAGTGCTGCGCCAGGAGAACCATTTTACCAGCCGTCTGACGGTGTGGGATCTGGTGAGCTTTGGGCGTTATCCCTACAGCAAGGGGCGGCTTAATGAAAATGATCGCCAGCATATTGAGCAGTCGCTGGCGTTTCTTGATTTGCTGCCGTTGCGTCATCGCTATCTGGATGAGTTATCCGGCGGCCAGCGTCAACGCGCTTTTGTGGCGATGGTGCTGTGCCAGGACACGCAATATGTCCTGCTGGACGAGCCGCTGAACAATCTGGATATGAAGCACAGCGTGGCGATGATGAAGCAGCTACGACGCGCCGCCGATCAGTTAGAGAAATCCATCGTGCTGGTGATCCACGACATTAACTTTGCCTCGGCATACTCCGACTTCATCCTGGCGATGAAGGACGGACAGGTGGTATTCCGCGGTACGCCTGAGCAGGTGATGGTGCCAGAGGTGATTGAGCAGATCTTCGATCTGCCCGTGACCGTTGAGCAGGTCAATGGCCAGCGTATTGCGATGTATTACCGCTAACACAGTAGGGCAGGAAAAAGTGCTGCCCTGCACATCATTTTATTGCGTACCACCATCAATCTCATCCTCATCTTCCTGCGTATACAAAATGTGTCTGTGTTATTGACAGAAACCTCACATCTCGTGATCTCATTAAATTCACCATGTCATCAATTCATTTATGAAAGTTTCACGACGTTTTTACAATGATTACTTTTATTTCCATGTTTTTTGAATGAAAAAGCAAGATTTGGAGTGTTGTGTCGATAGGGTGTTTATATTGTTGGGGGCGGTGTGAGAATAACAACGGATATGTGTTTTGAAAAATATAAGGATATGTAATGAAACTCTACTCATTTCATTTGTCATCAGCATCAATACGCATTCGCCTTTCACTGGAATATAAGAAGCTTGATTATAAACTGATCGAAGTGGATTTATCCAAGGGGGGCCATCAGACAGGGGGGTATCATGAATTAAACCCTCAAAAACTGGTTCCAACACTGGTTGATGGTGATGTTACCTTGACTCAATCAATCGCTATTATTGAATACTTAGAAGAGAAATACCCTGACAGATATCCACTTATTCCTGAATCTCCAGAAGATCGGGCAAGGGTGAGATCTATCTGCCAGTTTATAGCAAGCGAAATGCAACCTTTAACAAATGCCCGAGTCAGGTTGTATATGACCAGTCATCATGTAACACCGCAAGATATTCATGCATGGTGTGTACACTGGATACGGTCCGGTCTTGAAATATTGGAAGCTATTTTAGTTAATGAGTCAAAAAAAGGACGTTATTGTTATGGTGATAAACCCACCATTGCTGACGTGTTTTTAGCTTCTCAATTGTTTCTTGCTCGTCGTTTCATTTCTGATTTTAATCATTACCCCAGAATTATGTATCTGGATAATATTATTTCTCAGGTTCCCGGTTTTAAAAAAGTACTGGAACAATCTTATCTTGGTGTTTAATGATAAAAATGCATAGGAAAAATTATGAATGCTATTAACGGGCATCTGACAGGAATCCATCATATAACCAGCGGGGTTTCTGGAGCGCAAGAGGACGTCGATTTTTTTACAAAAATACTGGGCCAAAGGATGATCAAACAAACCGTGTTGTTTGATGGTGAAAACCCTGTTTATCATTTGTATTATGGCAGTCAGGATGCTCAGGCGGGATCGATTATGACAACGCTACCCTTTAAAGATCTCGGATACAAAGGGCGAAAAGGAAGCGGCCAGATCAGTGCAGTTGCCTATGCTATTCCACCCGGATCGATGGCGTTTTGGGAACAACGTTTATCCTTGCATTTAATAAAACCCATCACGAAAAAATATAAATTTGGTGCGGAATATATTGAATTTGAACACCCCTCTGGACTTGTTTTTGAATTAACGGAATCAGAGGTTAATGATATCCAGGGTTGGGTAACTGATGAAATCCATGACGATCATGCTATTCGAGGTATTTTTGGCGTGACACTTTCTGTGCGGGATTACACTGAACAAGCACGTTTTTTCACGGATGGTCTTAAGATGACGCTGGCCGCTGAAGATGGCGCTTATCAACGCTTTCATATTGGCGCGGGCGGCCCGCAGCGTACCATCGATGTCCTGTACGATCCATCCCTACCTCAGGGAACCTGGGGATTTGCACAAGGTATCGTGCACCATATTGCATTTGCTGTTGAGACAGAGAAAGAACAGTTAGAAATTAAAGAACACCTTGTCGGATTAGGCTTTCCTGATGTGTCAGAAATTAAAGATAGAAATTACTTTCATTCTATCTATGTACGATCGCCTGGCGGTATTCTCATCGAGTTTGCTACTTCTGATATTGGTTTTTGTATTGATGAAACCCCACAGGCACTAGGCAGTAATCTGATGATTCCTCCCTGGTGGAAAGATAAGGAAAGTGAATTTATGGATAAGCTAGAGAAAATAAAAATTGATTAAACTTTTTTTAAATTCAATGAGTGCAGATGTTTTTTGACGTAATTTCAGTTAAGGCGGGCAGGTATGATGGCATCAAAGCAAGAGCGGTTGCCGCGGGAATTTAATAAGATCTCATTTTCTAATCTTTTTGCTCAACTTTCGGAACAATTGGCTTTGGCGGGTGCGTTAATGTACGCCGCTATTTATTTGAATGCATCTGTCAGCGAGATAAGTTTCTTACAGTTAACGCAAACTCTACCCTTTTTATTGATGTCTATTCCTGCAGGATTGTTGGTTGATCGACTTTCAAGAACGCTGACGATGCTCACTGCTGAAGTATTACGCGCTTTGTCGTTAGTACTTATTTGTTTTTTTATATTCAAATCAAGTCTTTCTATTCCTGTTTTGGCTGTGTTAGGTTTTATTGGTGCCACGAGTACCGTGGTATACAGTATTGCGGTGCCTTCTCTGGTTCCTGCATTAGTACCCAAACATAATATGGCCATAGCGAATGGACGAGTCGAATTAGCCCGCTGCCTTGCACTGGCTATTGGCCCCACTATTGCAGGTTATTTAATCGCTCATAGTGGAGTTTCAGTGTCCTTTGTCATTTCTGTTATATTTTCGATGGTCGCATTTATTCTTATATTAAATTTAAAAGAACCTCCTCGTGTTAAGCAAGGGAAAAAACATATTTTATCGGATTTGAAAGTTGGGGCATTGTTTGTTGCCAGGAATTTACATCTGAGGCAGATGCTGTATACATCGATTGTTTTCAACATATCATGGTTTATATTGCAATCCATATATATTATTTATGCAATGAATAAGCTGAATTTTACAACGGACTTAATTGGCAGCAGTATGGGGGTTTATGGTATTGGGATGGTTGCAGGTGCAGTGATTATGCCATTTATCAGCAGGCGTTTATCTTTTGGAACACTGCTGAAGTTGGGCCCAACAAGCGCACTCTTTGGCGCGGTTTTGATGGCGGTGACACTATTTTATCCCTCTTATCCGATTGTGATTTTGAGCTATTTTTTCTTCGGTGTAGGACCAATAATATGGACAATTTCTTCCGTGACCTTACGACAAGCTATTACACCTGAGAATATGTTAGGCCGTGTATCCTCCCTGGTGATGATGGCGACTTTCGGCGCGCGCCCTATTGGGGCGGCATTAGGCGGTGTGCTGGGAACATATATTGGTATTGATAATTGCATCTGGGTTGTTTTGATTGGTTTTCTGATTCAGTTCATTATTATTTATACGGCAGGTGTTTCAAAACTGGCGAGCCTGGAATCATTGCCTGAACCGATCCCTCTTGAAAAATGAGATCAGGTCACTTCGTCCGCGTAGCGGGGAAGCGACCGCCATTCGCGACATCGGTACACTTAGCGTTGCTGACGTGAAAGCAGGGGGGGTTAGGTTTTGATACGCGTTGACCACCAGCACAGCAGCGAGCCGAGACTGACCATGCCAGCGCCTTGCCAGAAGTTGACCGACAGGCTGGCGTTCAGCATCCAGGCGGCCAGCATGGCCGAAAGCACGGGAATAAAATAGGACGCGGTGGCCAGCAACGTCACATTACCGTGCAGGATGCCGATGTTCCATGCCGCATAACCCAGGCCCATTGCCAGCGCAGCCAGTGCCAGACTCACCAGCACCGGAAACGTGATGGCCATCTCTGGCTGAGGTGCAGAGAAATATTTTATCCACAACGCCAGTGCGGTCAGCATAAAGAACAGTGTGATGCCGTTACTTCCCCGGGCTATTTTTTGCGTCAGTACGCAGTAAATTGCCCAGATCACGGCGCCCGCGAGGGCCAGCCCATAACTGAGGGGATTTGAGGCGATGTTATTGCCGATCTCCGCCAGCGACAACGTATGCTCACCCGCCAGCACTTTGGCGATCCCGACGAGGGAGACCGCCATTCCCGGGACGATCAGCAGGCTGCATTTTTGCCGGGCGATAAACACGGATAACAGGACGGTGAGGCTGGGCCAGAGATAGTTCACCATGCCCACTTCAATCGCCTGCGTGCCGCTACGGGCATAGCCCAGCGAGAGAGACAGGCAGATTTCATAGCTGACAAACAGCAGGCTGCCCAACAGCAGATAGGCGCGGGGAAATGTTTTTACCTTCGGGAATCCCACCATCAGCAGCAACAGCAGCGAGCTGAGCGTGTAGATCATCGCGGCTCCGCCGACAGCGCCGAGCCCCTCACTGACACCGCGTATCAGCCCGACAATGGCGCTCCACAGAATGATGGCGATAAGCCCGGTCAGCGTGGCTTTTTTGTGAGTCATGGTGCGGTCCCTGCTGTGATGATGTTATCCGTGAGGATTTTACAGGGTAGAGGGCCTTTTCACATCGAATTGATGGCTTATGATGTCGTATCCGCTAAACGGCTGATATGAATACCCATCCAGGTTAATTCATCATTAGGTAAGCGGTACTGATATTTTTCCTGAATATAGTCGCGTACGGTACAGGCAATCGACATTGCCTGTGGGTGGAACTTCATCATCTCGTGATAAAAGTCATCACTGTGCTGTGTTGCGATTTTTTGTGCCATCACGCGCTCGGCGAAATAACGCAGGTGGGTAATAAAGCGATTGTAATTCACGCTGTTAATATCGATATTTCTATTCAATTTATATCTGACGATTTCGGCAATACGGTTCACTAACTGAACCTGCTGATGCGCATCCCCGCTGTCCGGATCGCCGGAGGCATTAATCAGATGAAAGGCGATATGTACCGCTTCGTCATCATCCAGCACCACCCGAAAACGGTCGTTGGCGAGGTCGCGCGCCTGCACGCCGATCTGATATTCACGTGGGTAATAACGCTTCACTTCCCAGTTCAGCTTATTTGCCAGCGGATTGCCCGCTTTGCAGCGCTCAACCGCATAGAAAAGATGCTCCGCCAGGGTGAAAAACAGTACGTTGTTCAGTTTCTCAACGTACTGTTTTTGCGCCAGCGCAATGATGTCGTGGGTCAGGTCAAAATACGCTGCCGGAACCGTATCGGTGAGTGAGAGAAAGTGCTGAGTTTTAACCCCTTCCAGTGGGATAAACACCTGTTCGATGGCATCCCTATCCACATCAGCACCGGGTTTGGCACCAAAGCCGATCCCCTTGCCGAACAGAATCAGCTCGCTCTGGTCCCGTTGGACCAGCAGCATGCTGTTATTCAGCGATTTCTTCACTTTCATCGAGAGAGTTCCTTGACGGTCAGCTCAGGTCGCTGCCGTTACTGGCAATAACCTGTTGATACCAGTAAAACGAATCTTTACGCAGACGCGCCAGGCTGCCCTGTCCTTCATCATCCTGATCGACGTAGATAAAGCCGTAACGTTTGGACATCTGCGATGTGCCGGCACTAATAATGTCAATGGTTCCCCAACTGGTAAAGCCCAACAGATCAACACCTTCATCAATCGCGGCCCGCATTTGTTCAAAGTGTGATCTGAAGTAGTCAATGCGGTAGTCATCGTGTATCTGTCCCTCGACTACCACGTCTTTTGCCCCCAGGCCATTCTCGACAATAAACAGCGGTTTCTGGTAGCGGTCATACAGCTCCAGCAACGAAATTTTCAGGCCGACCGGGTCAATCTGCCATCCCCATTCTGACGCCGGCAGGTAGGGGTTTTTGACGCCCAGAACGGTATTGCCCGGAATGCGCTCGGCATCGGGCTGGGTGGATTCGGTGATCGACATGTAGTAACTGAACGACAGGAAGTCGACGGTGTGCTGGCGCAGGATCGTCAGATCGTCAGGCTGCATTTCCAGATGAATACCGCGCCGTTCCAGGTCGCGCAGGATCAGCGGCGGGTATTCGCCTTTGACCTGAACATCGGTGTAGAAGTAATTTTCCAGGTTCTTCTTCAGCGTGGCTTCCACATCCTGCGGATGGCAGGTGCGGGAATAGGTTGTCAGTTTGGTCAGCATACAACCCACCTGGCTGCCGGGGATTTTCGCATGACAGTCACGCGTCACCAGCGCCGAGGCAACAAACTGGTGATGCAGCCCCTGATAGATGTCCTGCACCGCCTGGCCGGGTGCGCATTTCTCTTCGCGGATCCCGGCGGTGGTGAACGGATGGCGATGAATACTGTCGATCTCGTTAAAGGTCAGCCAGTAGCGCACCAGATCTTTATAGCGATCAAAGCAGGCATTGCTGTAGTGCACAAAGGCATCCACCACCTTGCGATCAACCCAGCCGTTGTATTTTTCACTCAGCTTCAGCGGCATCTCATAATGAGACAGCGTGACCAGCGGTTCGATATTGTGCTTACGCATTTCACGGAACAGATCTTCATAGAATTGCAGGCCCGCTTCATTCGGCTCGGCCTCTTCGCCCGCGGGGAAGATGCGTGACCAGGCAATGGAAACGCGCAGCACTTTAATGCCCATCTCCGCAAACAGCGCGAGGTCCTCTTTATAACGGTGATAGAAGTCGATGCCGCGACGTTTCGGGTAGCGGGCGTCGTTAGTGCCGTTCAGTGCATCCTGGATGTTCTCATCGGTCAGCGCCATATGGCCGCTGTAATCCGTCAGGTCGAGATTGGATTTGTGCGCAATGGCATCGGCAACCGACGGGCCTTTACCCGCCACGTTCCATGCGCCTTCGGCCTGGTTAGCGGCAATGGCCGCGCCCCACAGAAAGTTTGGGGGGAAAACCGGGGTGTTCTGTTTCATACCGACTCCTTTAAAGTCATCACGTTCCAGGGATGGTCAACCGCAGTGGCGGAGGTGTTCGCTGACACCTGAAAACGCTCACTGTTGGTCACCACCATGACAACCACCGGATCAAATCCGGCGGCGATAATCGCCTCAAGATCGAACTCAACTAACAGATCGCCGGATTTAACCGACTGATTTTCTTTAACCTTAGGAGAGAAGCCGCGACCGTCCATTTTGATGGTGTCGATGCCAATATGGAAAATAAGCTCTGCGCCGCTGTCGGTGAGCATGCTGAGCGCGTGACCACTTTCGAACACGCTGCTGATGGTGCCGTCAGCCGGGGCAAACAGCGCGCCGCGGGTGGGGATCACCGCAATGCCGTCGCCCATCATGCCGGAGGAGAACACGTCATCATTCACCTGGGCTAAGGGGATAACGGTGCCCTCTGCCGGGCTGCTGAGCGCGAAGTCACTGACGGTCGTGGGAACGGGGCTGGCCGCCTGCTGCGGCTCTTCATGCCAGAACAGCAGGGTGGCAACAAAGGTGATGACAAACGCCAGCGCGGCACCCAGCAGGGCATAGAGGATATTGTATGGGTTATCGGCGGAGACAAACATCGAGATACTCGCCAGCCCCGGCCCCACCAGCGCAAAGGCTTCTACCGCCATCCAGCCAATAAAGCCACCGCCGATCACGCTGCCAACGATCACCGCATACAGCGCCTTTTTGTTCAGTAGCGTGATGCCATACAGCGCCGGTTCCGTAATGCCGCACAGGGCGGAAATGGCCGCCGACAGCGCGGTGGATTTTTTAATTTTGTCCCGGCTTTTGAAGTAGATGGCGAAGCAGGTCGCGGCTTCCGCTATATTATGCGCCAGCGAAGCGGGCAGGTAGAGCATCTCCCGGCCAAACTGTGACATGGAGGCCACGACGTAAGGGATCATCGGTTTGTGCATTCCGGATGCCACCATAAAGGGCAGCACGCCTGCCAGCAGCGCGGTAGCCACAAACCCCAGTTTGCTGAACAGCCAGAAGATCACTGTGGCCATGCCTGCGCCCAACTCATAGCCCAGCGGGCCGAGGAACAGCAGCGTTACCGGCACGGTGACCATCAGCGACAGCATCGGTGAGAGAAACACCCGTACGGCAGAGGGAGAGTAGCGGTTAAACAGCTTCTCGGTTTGCGCATAGAGCAGGACGCACAGAATGGCGGGAAACACCTGCGAGGCATAAGCGACATTTTGCAGGTCGAGGGAGAGAAACTGCGCGCCCTCTGCCAGCTGTTTGGCCATCGCGGGCAGCACCATCACCGACACCGCTGAGACAGCCACCAGAATATTCACCTTCAGCTTGGTGGCGGTGGTGATCGCCACCAGGATCGGCAGGAAGTAGAGCGGGGCGGAACCGATGTTATCCAGCACTTTCCAGGTGGAGCTGCTGCGGCTGAGCCAGCCCATCAGATCCAGCAAAAGCAGCAGGGATTTCAGTACCCCGCCACCGGCAATCGCCGGGATCAGCGGCTGGAAAATGCTGATTACAAAGTCGATAAACCAGGCTCCGGGGCTGACGCGTGCAGACGCGGTTTTCGTGCCCGGCTCGCGCCCGGCGGCCATGTCTCGCACGGCCTCATAAATGCCGATCACCTCTTTGCCAATGATCACCTGGCACTGCACATTGACGCGCACGCCGAGGATGCCGGGCACTTTTTCCAGCGCGCTCTGCTGGACCAGCCCGTTGTCATTGAGCGTCAGCCGCAGGCGGGTTGAGCAGTGCTCAATGTGGTCAATGTTATTGATGCCACCCACCAGGGTAATAATTTGCTTTGCCGTTTCCATGTGGTTCATCTGACGACCCTCTTTTGCGCAAAAAAAAAGACCTGAAGCCCTCCGGTGAGAGAGAGCTTCAGGTCTTGCCTGGTGGATACCAGTGACACGCCTGGGATCACTTCTATATTTTGTCGCGGTTAAAGGCAACCAGATTGCGTTTTGCAGAACAGAATTTGTGAGCGGTATGGCAGATAGAGATCAGGCCAGCTTGATCAGCACCATGCCCATCAGTAGCAGTGCCACCCCAATCCAGCCTTTGTAATTGAGGCGCTGCCCGAACATTACCCAGCCTGCTGCAATGGTCGCGACCAGCCCGAATCCACCCCATAATGCGTAAGCGACAGACAGCTCAATGCCTTTTACTGCCTGCGACAGCGCACTAAAGGCCGCCAGTACGGCCAGCAGTGACAGCACGCCCCAGACTTTATGCTTAAAACCATTCGACAGTTTAAGGAAGATATTGGCAGCGATTTCCAGCAGGGTCGCTGCGCACAGCCAGACGGCGTGTACCCATTCAAACGCTTGCATGCTGCCTCCTGCTGGTGGTACCTGATTTAATCAGGGCAATACCCGCGACCAGCGTCGCCAGACCGAGAATTTTGGCGGGCGAGATCGACTCATCGAATAACAGCACGCTGAACAGCGTAATAAATAAAATACCGATCCCTTCCCACATGGCATAGGCAACGCCGAGCGCAATTTTTTTAATCGAAACGGAAAGGACAATATAAGAGAGGGCAATCATGATCAGCATGAGGAAATATCCCAGCTGATTATCGCTGACGCTCGACCACTTCATAAACAGCGTCCCGGTGATCTCAAGAGCGATCGCCAGTGCCAGTAACATCCAGTAAAACATGATTTTTTCCATCAACAAACACAACTACACGCCAGCCCGAAAAGAAGTCAGGCTGCCTGAAACAGCAGGGGATATGTTTTAGGAAAGGGGACTAAAGCGCGTTACGCCAGTGTTGTTCACCGGAAAGGGAATAAGCGGAAGAAAAAAGGGAAGAGCGGTTTTGCCAGGCCTTGCACATATTATCCATAATATTTACAACTTATCCGCGTTGTTGCTTCTCGTCGATGCGGAAAGAAAATTGTCCTCGGTGGTTAATGTTGCTCCTCTTTTACCCGATCATTGAGGGTTATGCTGGTTAATTTGCAATTCTTTACGCTGGTTTTTTACGTTATTTGCAGTCGATTTCACTGCCTTACATGTTGTAAGGCGTGATAACGCTGACTTTAGAAAATGGCATCTGTTCTTCGGGAGGCGAAATAAAACCGTGAAACGCCAGAATACTGTGAAAAATGCGTCGGGCGTCCTGCTGTAATTCATGGTGGATAATCGCATCCAGCTTACCGTCACTGAGTAGCTGACGGTTTTCACTGTCGAGATCATGGCCAATAAACACCTCAATCGCGCGCCCCGCATCAGCAAAGGCGCGCAGGATCGCGGTGTTGCCTCCGCCTGCGCAGTAGACAGCGCCCAGCGATGGATGCTGTTCCAACTGCTGTGACAGGGCGCTGTAGGTCGGGGAATCAATGCCATACCCTTCACTGATCCGGCGTACTTTCAGCCCCGGTGCCATCGTCGACATCGCGGCACAGAACCCGTCTGCGCGCTCTTCCTCACCCAGAAAATGCGCACTGCCCGTGACCACCGCCACGTCCGGCTGATGCTGCCCCAGCAGGCGGGACATCAACCAGGCGGCGGTTTTACCCGCAGACGAATTGTCCATGCCCACATAGCGAATACGCTGACTGTCCGGCAGGTCGGTCACCAGTGTGACCACCGGCACGCGCTGTTTAAGCAGCTCTTCAATCACCTGCGTCAGGTCCCGGCTGCTTTCCGCTTTCAGGATGATGCCGTAACTGTCGCTGGCGCAGCGTAGCATCAGCTGGCGGATCTTCTGCGCGCTGATCTCCTCAAAAAGATGCAGTCGCAGGGTGAGACGAAAGGGGGCAAAGTTGCCCAGCTCGGCCAGCAGCGCATCGGTGACCAGCTGGCTGAAGCGGGCGGGAGTATGCATGATGACATCAATGGTAAGGGTTCTGCCGCTGGCCAGATTCATGCGCTGCTGCTGCTCCAGATCGCGGATTGCCTGCGAGATCCTTCGTTCGGTTTGGGCATGAACGGCACCGCGATTGTGCAGGGCGCGGTCCACCGTGGCTTTACTGACGCCTGCCTGGGCGGCGATCTGTTTAATGGAAAATTTCATCATTGAGGTCTTTCTGAGGTTATCCGTTCCGTAGAGAAATAATGTAGCGGTTAAATGAGTTGCAGGAAATCGTTTAATTGTGTAAAAAACCGTGTCAAATCTAACTGATAATCATTTTTATTTGCCTTTAGTTTCTTACCAGGAACCTGCATCCATGAATACCTCTCTGTTTAACCCGCGCGCGCTGGCTTGCGCGTTATCGTTTGCTGTACTTGCGGTGACCACCTCCGTATCGGCAAAAGTCCAGACCCTGACCGATGTCATTGGCCGTGAAGTGAAAGTTGACCTGCCCGCTAAGCGCGTCGTGCTGGGCTTTTACTTTGAAGACTACATGTCCGTGGGGGGCGAAAAAGCCTATGACTCAGTCGTAGGGATTTCCCGTGAAGCCTGGGAAGGCTGGGTGCCAGCGAACTGGAATATGCACGTCGCGCATCGTCCATCGCTGAAAAACATCCCGGATGTGGGTGAAGTGGAAGCACAGAGCTTCTCGGTAGAAAAAGTGCTGAGTCTGAACCCGGATCTGGTCATTCTTGCCGACTGGCAGTTCCAGGCTCTGGGCCAGGATGTTCAGCGCATTGAAAAACAGGGTATCCCGATTGTGGTCGTCGACTACAACGCGCAGACCGTTGAGCGCCATGTGGCCTCCACCCGCGTGCTGGGCACGCTGACCGGGCAGGATGCGCGCGCCAGTGAAATGGCGGCACTGTATGCCGGTGCATTGAAGCAGGTGGCGGATCGTATTGCTGCGGCGGGTAAACCTCAGCCAAAAGTGTATGTTGAGTTCGGCAATAAAGGCCCGGAAGAGTACTCCTTTACCTACGGCAAAAATATGTGGGGCTCAATGGCAACCGCCGCTGGCGGCAATAATATCGCCACGCCGTTCGTGGAGTGGTGGGGCCCGTTGAACCCTGAGCAGGTGCTGGCTTCAAAACCGGATGCGATCTTTATCTCCGGCCGTGAGAACAACAAAAATCCGCATGCGCTGCCGATGGGCCAGGGCGTGGATCTTGCTGAAGCGCGCACGAAGCTGAAAGGCTTTGAACAACGTCGTGGCTGGAACGAGTTACCGGCGGTGAAAAATGGCAAAGTCTTTGGCGTTTATCAGGGCGCATCGCGCACGCTGTCTGACTTCGCGATGGTGCAGTATATGGCGAAGCAGCTTTATCCTGAGCTGTTTAAGGATATCGACCCGCTGGCTAACTATCTGAACTTCTACAAAAAATACCTGCCGGTTACCCCGGAAGGGACGTTTGTGGTGAGTGTAAAAGAGTAAGTTGAAGATATCCCGCAAGGGCGGCCGCTTCTGGGCCGCCCCTTGTTGTGACACAGGACCGCTGAATGAACACTCCCACCGACAACCGTGCAGCCATTGCTGCGCATCGCGCGCGTGAAGGCAAACGCTGGCGCTACGTATTCCTCTTCCTGCTGCTGACCGCTCTCTGTCTGGTGCTGGATATTGCTACCGGCCCGTCGATGCTGGCGCCCTCTGAAGTGATTCGTTCACTGACCGGCATCGGTGAACGTGCGGCCATGACTGATGCTATTGTGCGTGAGTTTCGCCTGCCGATGGCGCTGATGGCGCTGGTGGTGGGTGCCGCGCTGGGGGCGGGCGGGGCACAGATGCAAACCCTGCTGAATAACCCGATGGCCAGCCCTTATACCCTGGGGATGGCGGCGGCGGCAGGCTTTGGCGCGGCGTTAAGCCTGGCCTTTGGCGGCTTTGGGTTGAATCCCATGATTGCTGTGCCGATTGGCGCTTTTATCTTCTCCATGCTGGCGGCACTGTTCCTGTTTATGCTGGCCTCAATGCGTCGGGTGCGTACCGAAACCATCATTTTGGGCGGCATCGCGCTGCTGTTTCTGTTCCAGTCGATGCTGTCGCTGATCCAGTTCCTCTCCTCCCCGGAGTTGTCGCAGCAGATTTTATTCTGGCTGTTTGGCAGCCTGACGAAAGCGACCTGGCCCACGCTGACGCTGACGGCGGCAGTCACGCTGGTGTGCTGCCTGCTGTTGATGGCGGACTCGTGGAAGCTGGCTGCGCTGCGTATGGGGGAAATGCGTGCGCTCAGCCTGGGGGTTAACGTGCGGCAACTGCGGATGAAAGTGCTGGTGATTGTCGCGGTCATGACCGCCACAGCCACCAGTTTTGTCGGTGTTATCGGGTTTATCGGGCTGGTGGCACCGCACATTGCACGCATGATGGTGGGGGAAGATCAGCGATTTTCCCTGCCGATGTCGGTGCTCAGTGGCGCACTGATGCTGTCAGCGGCGTCGGTGCTGTCTAAATCCATCGTGCCCGGTGCGCTGTTCCCGGTCGGGATCGTCACCGCCATTGTCGGCGTGCCTTTCCTGCTATGGCTGATTTTTTCTCCCCGGAGGAGCGCCTTGTGATCCAGCTTGATAATGTCTCTGTTCATCGCCAGGGACGGCCGATTATTGATGCAGTGAGCGCCGGGCTGGAAGCCGGTAAAATCCATGTGATTATCGGCCCGAACGGCACCGGAAAAACGACGCTGTTGAGTGCCATTTTTGGTGAGCTGGCGCTGGCATCCGGGCAGATCGGCTGTGGTGGACATCATCTGGCGGCAGGAAAACAGCCTGGCCGGGTGCTGCATGCCTGGCGTGAGATCTTCGCGTATTTACCGCAGGACAGCAGCGCCGATATTGGCCTGACGGTGCTGGAAGTGGTGGTACTTGGGCGGCTGGGCAAACTCTCGCTGCATATTGATGATGAAACGCTGGAAGCTGCCATGCAGCGCCTGGCGCAGGCCGGAATTGCCCATCTTGCCGGGCGCGACATCGCTTCGTTAAGCGGCGGTCAGCGCCAGATGGTGCTGTTTGCTCAGGTCATGATGCGTGAGCCTCTGGCGATGTTGCTGGATGAGCCGGTCAGCGCACTGGATCTCAAGCATCAGCTGGCGCTGCTCGACCTGGTCCGGCGTGAAACCCGGGCACGGGGTTGGGTGACGGTGATTGTGCTGCACGATCTTAACCTGGCCTGCCAGTATGCGGATAACCTGCTGGTGGTCGCGCAGGGGAAAATTCAGGCTGCCGGGAATCCGCGTGATGTGGTGACCGCCGAACTGATTGCCGCCACGTACGGCGTTGAGGTTGAGATCTTGCGCGATCGCGCAGGCAATCCGGTGATCCAGCCGCTCAGCACGGCGGTGTGATAAATCCTCAGGCAAGGGCACGGTGATCCTTTCGTGCCGCTGTCTGAGGTAATTTTAAAAAAATTCAGTACCAGCTCGCATTTCAAGGAATGATGGAGGGAAAGATCGCTCCGTCCGGTGTACGCTGCTCCCACAGGAGAATGTGGATTACAGGGCATGTACGAATTTACGTTGATTTTATTGTTACTACAGCAGATGTGTGTGTTTCTGGTCATCGCATGGCTGATGAGTAAAACCCGTCTGTTCATCCCTCTTATGCAGGTTACGGTGCGTCTGCCCCATAAGCTGCTGTGCTATATCACCTTCTCCATTTTCTGCATTATGGGCACCTATTTCGGTCTGCATATTGAAGACTCGATTGCTAACACGCGCGCCATTGGTGCCGTGATGGGCGGCCTGCTAGGCGGCCCGGTGGTCGGCGGTCTGGTGGGGCTGACGGGCGGATTGCATCGCTATTCTCTGGGCGGCATGACGGCGCTCAGTTGCATGATCTCCACGATCGCCGAGGGGCTGCTGGGCGGCCTGATGCACAGTTTTTTGATCAAACGCGGACGCAGTAACAAAGTCTTCAGCCCGCTGACGGCGGGCGTCATTACGTTTGTCGCTGAACTGGTGCAGATGGCGATTATCCTGCTGATTGCCCGACCCTTCCAGGATGCTTTGCATCTGGTGCAGAGCATTGCGGCACCCATGATGGTGACCAATACCGTGGGGGCAGCGATGTTTATGCGCATCCTGCTGGATAAGCGGGCGATGTTTGAGAAGTACACCACGGCGTTTTCGGCCACGGCGCTGAAGGTGGCTGCCTCGACCGAGGGGATATTGCGCCAGGGGTTTAATGAAGAGAACAGCATGAAGGTGGCGCAGGTGCTCTACAAAGAGCTGGATATCGGCGCCGTGGCCATCACTGACCGTGAACGCCTGCTGGCCTTTACCGGCACCGGTGACGATCACCATCTGCCGGGCAAGCCGATCTCCTCCTCCTATACCTGGCGTGCTATCGACAGCGGAGAAGTGGTCTATGCCGACGGTAACGAAGTGCCTTACCGCTGTTCGCTGCACCCCAATTGCAAACTTGGCTCGACGCTGGTGATCCCGCTCAGAGGCGAAAACCAGAAGGTGATCGGCACGATAAAGCTGTATGAACCGCGCAACCGCCTGTTCAGCTCCATCAACCGTACGCTGGGCGAAGGCATCGCGCAGTTGCTGTCTGCGCAGATCCTCGCCGGGCAGTATGAACGTCAGGAAGCGCTGCTGGCCCAGTCCGAAATCAAACTACTGCACGCTCAGGTAAACCCCCATTTTCTGTTTAATGCGTTGAATACGCTGATGGCGGTGATCCGCCATGACAGCGAAAAAGCCGGGCAACTGGTGCAGTATCTCTCCACGTTCTTCAGGAAAAACCTGAAGCGTCCGTCGGAGGTTGTCACGCTTGCGAATGAAATCGAACATGTGAACGCCTACCTGCAAATTGAGCAGGCGCGTTTTCAGTCGCGACTGAGCATCCGGTTGTGGGTGCCGCAGGAGCTGGCTTACTACCAGCTTCCTGCCTTTACCCTGCAACCGATTGTGGAAAATGCAATAAAACACGGCACCTCACAGCTGCCTGGCATCGGTGAAATTACCCTGAAGGCCAGCCGTGACGGGCAGCATCTGGTGCTGGATATTGAAGATAACGCCGGGCTTTATCAGCCCAAAGAGAGCGGTGGTGGGCTGGGGATGAGCCTGGTGGATAAACGTTTGCGCGTGCGATATGGCGACGCTTACGGTATCACCGTCACCTGTGAACCGGATTGTCTCACCCGCATTACACTGCGGTTACCGCTGGAGGAGCCCCTATGATCAGCGTATTGATTGTCGATGATGAACCCCTGGCGCGCGAGAACCTGCGCGTCATGTTACAGAAAGAGCCGGATATCGAGATTGTCGGCGAGTGTGGAAATGCTGTTGAGGCGATCGGCATGGTGCATAAACTGCGCCCTGACGTACTGTTCCTCGATATCCAGATGCCGCGCATCAGCGGCCTGGAAATGGTCAGTATGCTTGACCCGGAGGACCGTCCCTGGATTGTCTTCCTCACCGCCTATGATGAGTTTGCGGTGCAGGCATTTGAAGAACATGCTTTTGACTACCTGTTGAAACCGGTGGAGGTTCCGCGACTGGAGAAAACGCTGATGCGCCTGCGTCAGGATCGCCACGGGCAGGATGTCTCCGTGCTGCCGGATAATCAGCAGGATCTGAAGTTTATTCCCTGCAGCGGTCAGAGCCGTATCTATCTGTTACAGATGCAGGACGTGGTATTTGTCAGTAGCCGCCTGAGCGGGGTGTATGTCACCAGCCAGGAAGGGAAAGAGGGCTTTACCGAGCTGAAGTTACGCACGCTGGAAAATCGCACACCGCTGCTGCGATGCCACCGTCAGTTTCTGGTGAACATGGCGCATCTGAAAGAGATCCGCCTTGAGGATAATGGCCAGGGAGAGCTGTTACTGAGCAGCGGTCACACCGTGCCGGTGAGCCGCCGCTATCTGAAAAGCCTGAAGGAGGCCGTGGGCTTGTAAGCTACGGTTTTAAGCCGGCAAAGGCCGCACGGATTTCCTCTTCCGGTAGCTCAATGCCGATAAATACCAGCGTGCTGGCAGGCTGTTCATCAGCCTGCCACTCGCGATCCCAGTCAGCACTGTACAGTCGCTGTACGCCCTGGAACAGCAGGCGGCACGGCTGATCGGCAATCCACAACATCCCTTTGTAGCGCAGCAGCTTATCGGCAAAACCGGCCAGCAGATCCTCCATCACTTTCGACACCGCCTCCAGTGCCAGCGGGTAGTCCAGCTCCAGCACTATGGAGGAGATGGCATTCTGCTGCTGTGGGATAAATTGAAAACGCGGTTTTGGCGTGACGATCGCCTCTTCCAGCATAAATCCCCGGGTATCAAACAACAGCGCCAGGTCAATATCGCCATGGATCACCGGGTAAATCGGTGCACGCGCATTGATGCGTTGCAAACGCTCCATCAGCTCCGGCGGCGTGCCACTGATATCCGTCTTGGTCAGCAGAATGCGGTCGGCGTAGCCTATTTGCGACTGCGCCAGAGTAAACTGATCCATCTGCTGCCCGGCATGTACGGCATCAACCAGCGCGATCACGCCGTCCAGCAGATAGCGCTCGCACAGGATCTCATGGGAGAAAAAGGTCTGAATAATCGGGCCAGGATCGGCCATGCCGGTGCATTCGATGATTAAGCGATCGAAGGTGATGTCGCCGTTATCCCGGCTGTCCAGCAGGTCGAGCAAGGCGGTTTCCAGCTCCCCGGAACGGGTACAGCAAATACAGCCGTTAGTAAGGGTAGTGATTTGCGTGGCGCGATCGCCAAGTAGCTGATTATCGACGGCGACGGCACCAAACTCATTCTCAATCACCGCAATTTTGTAGTCCTGCTGTTCATGCAGAATATGACGTAACAGCGTGGTTTTTCCCGCGCCGAGAAAACCGGTCAGTACCGTGACAGCAATGGGGGTCATAGGTTATCTACCTTGATAGTCGTCTTGCATCAGCAGCAGCGCATGCCGCCTTTTCCATCTCCGCCATAGCGCGCCTGCTGGCGCTCTCGGAAGAACTCTTTATAGGTCATCACCGGTTTATCCGGGTGATTGGTCTGCATGTGTTCAACGTAGGTATCGTAATCAGGAATGCCGACCAGCATACGCGCCGCCTGGCCGAGGTATTTCTTCGCCGCGCCTAAGTTATCGAACATGATGTATTCCCTGTTGTACAGATCGGAGTAGGGGCGAGGCATGCCTCGCCCGTCTTTTAACAGGATTAATGGCCGGATGACACCTTAACCCCTTCTTTCGGCACCGGAACGTAAGCGGTTTCCGTATCGGTTGGTTCACTGGACTGGCGTGCGTTCAGCCAGGCTTTAATGCCGTAGAAGATAATACTGTACACCACTATGAGGAACAGAATACTCAGACCCGCGTTAGTGTAGTTGTTGATCACAATATGATTCATATTGCTCACCTGTTGAGCCGTCAGCTCAGCGCCTCCGGCGGCCACTTTGGCTTTGTACTCGCTGGCCATATAGAAGAAACCTTCCATCTGCGGATTGGTGCTGAACAGCTTGAGCGCCAGCGCCCAGGTGGTACAAATCAGCAGCCATACAGCAGGTAGCATCGTCACCCAGATGTATTGCGTACGCTTCATCTTAATCAGCACCACGCTCGCCAGTACCAGCGCCACCGCGGCCAGCATCTGGTTGGAAATACCAAACAGCGGCCACAGGCTTTTCACGCCGCCCAGTGGGTCAACCACGCCCTGATACAGCAGGTAGCCCCACAGCCCGACACAGCCTGCGGTGCCGACAACACCCGCCAGCAGTGAATCGGTTTTCTTCAGGAAAGGCACAAAGTTACCCAACAAATCCTGCAACATAAAGCGGCCGGAACGGGTACCGGCATCCAGCGCGGTCAGGATAAACAGCGCTTCAAACAGAATGCCAAAGTGATACCAGAAGCCCATATCGGCAATTGGCATAATTTTGTCAAACACATGGGCAATCCCGACGGCCAGCGTTGGCGCACCACCCGCACGGTTCAGCACCGACGGCTCACCAATATCTTTCGCGGTTTGCAGGATTTGCTCAGGAGAAATCACAAAGCCCCAGGAGCTGACGGTGGCTGCCGCCTGAGCGGTCACATCCTGCAGCTGCGCCATAATCATTGGCGCGTTGGCACCGCCGAGCTCATGCAGGTTTGGCATGACGATGCCGAGGCCTGCGGGGGGAGTGTTCATCGCGAAGTAGAGACCCGGTTCGATAATCGAGGCCGCGACCAGCGCCATCACCGCAACAAACGACTCCATCAGCATGGCGCCGTAACCGATAAAGCGCGCATCGGTTTCACAGGCCAGCAGTTTCGGCGTGGTGCCGGAAGCGATCAGCGCATGGAAGCCGGAAACGGCACCGCAGGCGATCGTAATAAACAGGAACGGGAACAACGCGCCTTTCCACAGCGGGCCAGTACCATCAATGTACTGTGTCAGCGCCGGCATTTTCAGTTCAGGATTCAGAATGACAATCCCGATGGCCAGGCCAACAATCACCCCAATTTTCAGGAAGGTGGCCAGATAGTCACGCGGGGCCAGAATCAGCCACACGGGCAGCAATGCAGAAATAAAGGCATAGCCAATCAGCGTGAAGGTGATGGTGGTGTCTTTAAAGGTCAGTGCCGGGCCCCAGTACGGATCGTGGGCAATCACGCCACCAAAGTAGATCGACGCTATCAGCAGGATCACGCCAATAACGGAGATTTCCCCGACCCGCCCCGGCCGGATAAAGCGCATATAGATGCCCATAAACAGCGCAATCGGCACCGTCGAGCAGACGGTAAACACGCCCCACGGACTTTCAGCCAGCGCTTTCACTACGATCAGGGCCAGCACCGCAAGGATGATAATCATGATCAGGAAGCAGCCGAACAGCGCAATGGTACCGGGAACCGGGCCCATCTCATTTTTGATCATCTCACCGAGTGAAGCACCGTTACGGCGCTGGGAGATAAACAGCACCATAAAGTCCTGTACCGCCCCGGCCAGCACCACGCCCGCCAGCAGCCACAGCACGCCGGGCAGGTAGCCCATCTGCGCCGCCAGCACCGGACCGACCAGCGGCCCCGCCCCGGCAATCGCCGCGAAGTGGTGCCCAAACAAGACGTTACGGTTGGTTGGCACATAGTTCAGGCCATCGTTATTGATCACCGCAGGCGTCGCGCGGGTCGGGTCGAGTCTCATCACCTTCTGGGCGATGTAGAGGCTGTAATAACGATATGCCACCAGATAGACCGACACGGATGCCACAACGATCCACAGCGCACTGATATGTTCGCCGCGTCTGAGTGCGACCACGGCCAGACAACACGCACCGATGATCCCGAGAATCATCCATGGTATGTGCTTGAATAGCTTGTTTTTATTCATAGGGAGACCTGGATTTATACGAAGTTAGATGGTGTGCAATCGAAAGAGTTTTATACCAGCGATATGGTGGCGAATTTATACAGAAAGCAGGGGGATAATTCGTTGAGTGGCGATATGGGGGATTAAGCGGTAGCTTACCGACGTAAAGCGGTTTCGCCGGTAAACTTAAGGGTGGAAATATGTGACTGGGGTCTCACTGAGGCTGCCTGTTTTTTCAGGGGCCTGGAAACGTCTCGTAGCGGGTTGCATGCGAGACCGACGCTCGTCTCAAATGAATATCATCAGTTATTCTGGCCTGCGATAACTTTGCTCATGTTGATACCCGTGACGCCAAAACCGCTGGTCTCATAGATATGGCGAGCACGAGCATTATCTCCTGCAACGCGCAGTCTAATCTCTTTAAAACCCTTCTCCCGAAGATTATCTTCAAAGGCGCGAAGAGTTTGTTTACCCAGCCCTGTGCCCTGGAAAGAGCTGAAGATATGAAAATCGTAGATAAAAACTGTACGCATAATCGTATCTGGTTTATACCAGAGATAGCCTACATGCATTTCAGTCTTATCTAATCGCGCAACCAGGGACATTAAAACCTGCCCACAGGTATTAACGCCTTCCGCAAGCGCTTCCGTTATTTCCTGCTTTGCTCTCACAAGAGAAGCACTTGGGGATAGTCCATAATTTGCCCCTATCTCGTTGGCATAATCTGGAATAAAATATTCAAGATAAGCAGGGAACTCGTCTTCTGTCATTAAGCGGAAGGTGATCATCTCTTACTCCTTAGTGATGAATACAACTGATAAACAGGACAATATTAACAGCATACCACCCTACCACTCCCTGTTATCTGGAAGACGGCGGCGTCCTGCTTTCGCTCAGCTGCCGATGCTGTTCCAGTTCATAATCAATAAATGCGCCAATCATTGCGCGGTACACTTTCTCGATAATCTCTTCCGGCAGATGGTGTGCTGCGGCCTGCTGACGCACTTTATCAATCACCTTCTGCACACGGTCCGGCGCACGCACCGCATCGCTGTCTTTCTTAAATGCTGCAGCGGCTTTTACACATTCTCCCCGTTGGGCAATCAGCGCGACCAGGCGGATGTCGATCTGGTCGATGCTCTTTCTCACATCGTCAATACAGGTAAAGGTCATTGTTAATCTCTTGTACTAGTTTTGTGGATCAAGATTACCTAAAGTGATGCGCATTGACCAGCAGGAAAAGTCGTCAGATTCGTTAATGTAAATTTCTCATATCGGGATCATTTTTATCCTGATTTTGCCCAATATTGCTGATATAACGAAGACTCAAAAAAATTGTCTTTTATGAAACTTTTCAATAGCTCAGGGACTTTTCGCTGAATTTGACTTAAAGGAAGGGCGATGAGCGAACACTCAGGAAGAACAGATAAAATGATCTCCGATTTTGAACCTCTGGCGTCGATTCTCGCACGCCGTGCCCACCTGCGTGCGTTGTTTGTCAGCCAGCAGTTTGCGGTACTCGATGCGTTACTTGAACAGCAATCCCAGCCCTGGCTGAACGGTGTCAGTGAAGCGTACGACTATGAGTGGAGCATCGACATGCTGTTCGACCCGCTCCAGCCGGTGGCTGAGACCCTGGCCGCGCTGGAGGCGTGGGTCGCCCTTCATCCTGATTCCTACCATGCTCATCTGCTACTGGGGTGCTACTGGGAGCGTGCCGCGGGCCGTATCCGTACTCAAAATGGTGGTGATTACGTGACAGACGACCGCTGGATGGGGGCGGAACTGGCGCGTGATTCAGGCATTGCCGCCTATCTACGCGCGCTACCTTTGCATCCGAAACCCGCGTATGCGCTGTTCCGTATTTTCCGTCTGAGCTGTTATCTGGGTGAGCCGCAGTGGTTATTCGCACTGGCGCTGGGTGAACAGCCCGACAGCTATACGCAGCGCCAGTCTGAGGTCGACCCGGAGGTCTGGGCCGCTGGCATGCAGTGGTTGCGCGAGGAAGGGGGCAGTGAGCCGGCCGTTATCCCTCAGGCCCTGCCGGCATGTTTATCGCCGCGCAGTGAAGAGGAGCAGCAGAACAGTAAGCTTTACTGGCTGCGCTTGACGCTGGACGCGCGCCCGAATCTGTACACCATCCTCAGTTCCTGGGTGCATTTCCTCTATCCGCGTTGGGGCGGGAGCCATCAGGAGATGTCGGCGTTTATCGACAGTGACTGGTGTCGTGGATTGACCGAAAGTGAACGTAACGGTTTACGCATGACACAGGCCTGGGATTATCTCGGCTATGTGGCGTTAATGCCGGAGGAGGATGATCGGGAGAACATTGCTTTTTGTCTGCGGCAATATGATGCCCTGTTAGCACTCAACCTGACTCCGCGCCAGCATGCCTCTGTGCTGCGCAGTTTTGCCAACTTCCTTTGTCACTACGCGCGCACGGAAGAGGACGGTGAGGTGCACTGGAACAAGCCAGAGATGCAGCAGGCCTACGATGCGCTGGTCAAGGCATGGCAGGTTGATCATCCGGTTGCCGATCCTGGGCTTCATGATGCGTTCAGCTCTTTACTCTCCTGCCTGGATTTTGCGGGTATTGAGGACAGCTTTGGCCTGCGCCCAATGTGGCTGGAGCGCAGTCAGCAGTGGGGCGACTGCCAGTACGAGGTGCTGGTGGCGGGGCTGGCCAGCAAATACGGCTTTTATGGCATCCGTCAGGGGCAGTTTGACCATGAGCGACTGATCCCGCTGGGCCTGGCGCTGGAGTCCGATCTTGATATCGGCCAGGCAGGTGCCAACCTGTTTGAGTCTGTATCCGAAGAGGCGGGGATTTTCCTGACGCAGGCCGCGGCTGACGCCGGTGATGCCTCTGCAATGGCCGGATTATACGACCTCTATTCGGGCCGGATGTCGCGCCGCTATGGCCGCGATGCCACAGCCTGGGAAAATCGCGAGCAGGCTCTGGCGTGGATGGAACGGGCAGCAGAGGCCGGTAACGTGATTTGCCAGTACAACCTGGGGTACGTCATTTCCCGTGAAAACGAGATTGTTAACGCACAGCAGTATCAGCGTGCACGCGATCTGTTTATCGGGGTGATGAATGCCGCTAATGTCGGGCTGGAAGTCTGGCAGCGCGCCACGCGTGAGCTGTCGGGATTGATCCTGTTTAATCAGTACGCCAGCGATGCGGATCGTCGCTTTGCGGTGGAAGAGGTGCTGGCTGCACTGTGGAACGATGAACGCCCTGCCAATCAGGAGTACGCCGCCGCCTATTATGCTCACGCCTTCTTTACCGGTTCTGGCTGCGTTGCAAACCGTTATCTGGCAAAAGTCTGGGTGGATCGCGGTCTGGCCATCAGCCCGCAGGATGAATATTTGCTGGAACGTGCAGGCGAGATTTATCAGCGCGGTGCCCTGTTCGGCGGATTGCGTTCATCAATGGCTTTTCGTCGCGATAAAGCGCGCATGGATGAGCACGGCAGGGCAATGACTTTTGATGCGGGGATGGGGCCAGCTTGAGATAAACCCGACCTCATATGACAGGAATGCCACGCCATTGGCGCGTGGCATTTTTGAGGTTATTTTTTCTTTTTCTTTATTCTTTTATAACGCCAGGATTTGAAGCCCAGTGATAGTGGAATTACAAGGTTTAAGATTAAAGCAGTAAAAATGATCGTTAATAGGTTTTCCTGTATTATTCGCCATAAAGTGTATCCTTCTGAAATCCCTGATGTATTTAAAAGGATTAATATGCATAATATTGCAGATGAAAACCATGCAAAACACGACCCCAATATATTTATCTCCCGCCTCAAGGTAAAGTCATAATCTAAGTCATTATCTCCCTCAAACTGCTCATCTTGTTTCGCCCGTTCTCTGGCTCTTCTGAATTATTTTAAATCTTTTTCGCTAAAACCGTTGGCGAGTAAATCCTTTTCTAATTCGGTCATAGTTCCCTCCTTTTATTCAATCATCCTTGTCATTCTCTTATCAGGTCGCGCTGCGGTGAGAGTAGAGGATAAGGCGGTTGAAAGACAGTCCTGGGATAAGAAAATTCATCTGCATCATGAAAAATGGACTATTAACTATTTATTTTTCATTAAGGTTAATCTCCTTCCATCAAAAAAGTGCAGTTTCCATGTGTATCTCGATATTCTGTACCTCTTCCGCGTGACATCGAATAATTAATTTGTTAATAAAATCCTGATGAGATAGTTAATGTACTTCAAGGAGAAGAAGTAATTTATGGATATTTATCTAAACAGAAGAAGTAACGATAACAAGTATTTCTCTGCCATGGGGCAGTCTGCTGCCTCGGATTTATACCGGGTGGCAGAAATCGTTGCCGGGAAACATATACGCGATCACTTTATCCGCGCCCGGTTTCTTGACGAGGTGAAAGCGTTTGCTAACGCTAATCTTCATGAAATCAATAAGTCTAAAAGTGATGCTCAATGCAAAGCCGCCATTAATAATATCAGGGAGGAGAGCAATAACATCAGCACTCAGGGCGATCGACTGACGATGGGGCAGGCAAAGATCTTTCTTACTGTCAGTATGGAGAAGTATAATAAAGAGCTGGGATATACCATTGATGCTGTGAATCTTGTCGTGGGTACGGTGCAGCTAGCAGGCGGGGTTTCTATAGCAAGGAGTGCAATTAAAATGGCATCTCTGATAGGGAAGATCGCAGGTTCCTACGTTGCCATTAGCGGTGGGAGTTCAGCAACAGAAAGTCTTTATAAATTAAATGGTGATGCTAACCCACCTGGTTTTTTGAAAGATGCCTACGTTGGGGCGGCTAAGTTCATGGGCTTTAATAAGAAGTTAGGTCTGACAGCCTACCACTCGATGGAAATCATCAGTTCCGCCTATGGCGTGTTCAGACTGGGCCTCAAGCCTGGCGCACATAGGTTGTATAGATTTATTCCTGCTGATTTTCGTATTCAGGTTAACCAGATGAGTAGAGCATCGTTAACTCTTGAAATACTGGTTTCTGGTAATAATTTGAGGGTGATTTCTGGCATGAATTTTAATAATAAGTCCACGCCATAGTTAGTTGTAAATTGCCACGTTGTAAAGCGTGGCTTATTATTATTTTTTTCTTTTTTTGTACATCCATGATTTTAACCCTAACAGTACGGGGAATACGACGGATGAGCATATAATGACAATGCAGATGATAAAGGCATTTCCTTCTATTATTTTCCATGTTGGATACTCTTTTGATATGCATGTGGCATTCAAGAGAAAAAGCATGGTTAATGTTATATATATGATTAATGAAAAGCTTGAGCCCAGATCTTTGATCACCTCTCTCAACGTCTCATCATAATCTAACGCATTATCACCCTCGACCTGCTCATCTTGTTTCGCCCGTTCTCTGGCCCTTCTGAGTTTTTTCAAATCGTTTTCGCTAAAACCGTTGGCGAGTAAATCCTTTTCTAATTCGGTCATGGTTCCCTCCTTTTATTCAATCATCCTTGTCATTCCCTTATCAGGTCGCGCTGTGGTGAGAGTAGAGGATACGGCGGTTGAAAGACAGGTTTGGGAGAGAGGAAACCATCAATACCCCTAAAAATGGATAATTAGCGATTTATGGCGAAATAAGCAGAAGGCGAGAAAGCAGGGCTGCAACAGCATGCAGCCCCGGAATATCGGATTACTGGCGTGGCAGATGGCAGCAGGTCAGCATGTCTATCTACCCACATCCCCCCGGCTGTCATTTAAGCGCGACAATCTTCTGAGCAAGTCGTTGTGAGTTAAGGTTAAAATAATTTATTGTTCCCGTGAGCAAATCCGGTCAGAATTTGCCTGGTAAAAAAGTCCCCTGCATCGTTCATTTCAGGGGGGCTCTAATCACCAGGCGCTATCGCCAGATCGGCGAACAGACAGGATAATTTTTTCCAGGGAATTACGATATTGAAAATAAAATACTTCATAGCCGCAAGCCTGATGTTTGCTGCACAGAATGCTCTGGCTGCCGGTTTTGACTGCACGTTAACCGGGTTGAATGAAACGGAAAAAACTATCTGTGCGGATACGTATCTTTCCGGGCTGGATAACGTGACCAACGGTTACTTTGTGAAAGCGATGGACAACAGCTACGGTGTGGGGACGCTGGCCAGAGATCAGCGCAAGTGGCTGGCAGAAAGAAACCGCTGTGGTACCGACGCGGAATGCATTAAGCAGCGTTACATTGAGCGCAATAAAATTCTGTCGCGCGCCGGGGTTTATCACAAGATCAGCGATGTCTTTACCCGTCCCGGCGATAAGCTGGATAAACCTGTCGCCCCCGGATTAAAGAGTGAAGCCGGTTTCACTCTGTCAGACGATCCGTGGCGCGTCCGTCCGTTAATCACCTCCAGTGATGTTGCCAATCTGACCGTGGGCACCACCGGGCATTATCTCAGCACCCTGACGCACCGCATCGTGAATAATGACCTGATTGTCTTTGTGGTGCTGTATGTCGAAAAAGATCAGAAGAAGGGCGCGTTTCTTCTCAGGCTGAAAGACGGAGAGAAACCCCGGGTAGAGGCGGTGTACGAGGGATATAACCTTGAGCTGTCACTGCTGGATAAAAACGGCGCAGCCCAAGGCGATATTCTCTATTCTGTGGCGGAATACCGGGCGCCGGGCGTGGCGGTGAACAGCGAAAGTGACTTTGCGACGCCGCAGGCTTTTGCGCTGAAGGTGTCTGCGAAAGAGATCGGCAATATCATAGAGGTGACCCCGCCAGCCAGCGAACCCGCCAACAAGAAGTGGGTGGGCTATTGTGGCAGTAACGAGTGCAACAGCCGGCTGACTTCCCCGGACGGCCAGTGGCGTCTGGCCTCCGCCGATCGCAGCAATAGCGAGATTGACGAAGGGATGTACGTCTTCCCGCATGACCGGCCGGATGCCGGTATGAACGTGTTCCTGCCACAGGCGGATACCGCCAAAGGCGCGGATTACAGTTATGACCGCAATTATGTCTGGGGGCGGGGGTCGTCATTCTATTTTGACAATGAGGGTGGTTATGCCTGCATCTGGAAAACCGATCTTGCAGACAAAACCACCAAACGCATTCTTCCGGTCGAGGCCTTCTTACGGCCACATTACGTAAACTATAATGGTGAAGATATGATTGTCGCGTCTTACACTTATTATAATGAAAATGGCGACTATCTGAGCGAAGAGGTTTACCTCGCTAAAAAATAATGCTTCCTTTTATCCCCCTCTGGTTTTTAACATCAGAGGGGGATTTCTCCGCTTTTTAAATATTATTTGTCTTATGATGATCCGTGAACGGCCTCCCTCTGCAGGATTTCCATATAATGTATACTGTCAGGCCAGATAACTGGCTATCTGAACAGGTAATAATTAAGTTATAAAAGTAAAATAGAATACAAAAATATAATAAAATACGGGTCCATTTATATGGAGTGATCTTCGTCATGCCAGGAAGAAGAGGGGGGACATCTCCCAATGATGAACACCTTGAATTTATATGCCGGATGGCCTTTCTCAGTGGCCTTGTGGTCATCGTGGGATGGCTGGCGGTGTTCATTGCCCTAAAGGAGTGGGGAATTGTCATCTCGCTGCTGGCATTGGGGGGCGCGGCATTTTGTAGCTGGCAAATGGCGATGCGTGGCAACTTTTCCACCGGGCTGATGCTGGCGCAGGGGGTGCATATGGCGTATGCGGTCGGCTATTGCCTGCTGTGTGATGTGCCGGATGACGGTATTCCCAGAACCACGCATCTCTATCTTCTTACCATCGCGCTGGTGGGATACATTAACTATCAACGCAAACCCACGCGGGTGCAGATGGCGCTAATAGCTGCCAGCCTGTTGTCATTTATGGCCCTCAGCAGTGCTGACCTGATTTTCCCTTTCGCCAGCCCACTCCCGCACCCGTTGCGCTTCTTTATTTCGCTGGTCAATGCCATTTTGGCGACCGCTATTCTGTGTGGTGGCATCGTGGCGATGCATGCTGACTTCTCCCGTCGCAACGAAAAAATCAGGGCCATTCAGCATGCGCTGTACAATAACGAGTTTGTGTTGTTCTACCAGCCTTTGTTCAATTCATCCGGGCAGATCAACGGTGCAGAAGCGCTGCTGCGCTGGCAATGCCCTGGCAAGGGGATGGTCCCGCCGTCGGAATTTATTCCTGATGCACAACAGGCTGGGTTGATGCCCGCCGTGGGCGATTGGGTGATTGTCAGCGCCTTCCGGGAGCTGGCGCAGTGGCAGAATAACCCGGCGACCGCGCATCTGACCCTTTCCGTGAATATCACCGTTGATCATCTGATGAAGCCAGACTTCGTCCCCAATCTGATACGCCAGGCCGAAGTGACACAGGTGTCCCCTTCGCGCGTTAAGCTTGAGCTGACAGAAAGCGTTTTCGCCACGGATATTGAAACCGTGGTGGCGAAAATGCATGCGCTGGCCGCTGCCGGATTCCGCTTCTCCCTCGACGATTTCGGTACCGGATTTTCATCGCTCAGTTATCTGCGTCGCCTGCCGCTGGAGCAGATAAAAATCGACCGCAGCTTTATTTCCGGAGCAACGGAAGGACCAAAAGGAGCAGTGATCGCCATGAACATTGCGCGGATGGGGCTTGAGCTGAAGCTGGAAGTGCTGGCCGAAGGGATTGAAACGGCTGAACAGTGGTCGGTGATGCAGGCGTTCGGTTGCACGGCGTTTCAGGGCTTTTACTTTTCCCGTCCACTCAGCATGAGTGATTTTCGTGCATTTACTGCGAAACACGGTTGCGGGGTTACCGGCTGAATATTCTGCCGTCTTTGCCGATAACAAGATTGAGAATGGGCTCTCACTCAGTTGCCAGAGAGCCTGAAATTCCAATCTTTGCCTAAGGTGAAAACATGTTCAGAAAAAATAATATAAAACTCAGTGTGATGCTGAACCTGGCCTTTCTGGCGGTGATTGCTGGCGGAGTGATGGTGTCGGTCTTTGCGGGCATTAAACTTTCCGATGCCAACGATCAGCAGAAGTTAACCAGTGCGCGTCTGGATGACCTGCAGATACTGCGAACGGTTAAGGACAATACCAGCCTGCAATCCAAGCTGATGCTGCGGGCACTTGCCACGGAAAATGGCCCGATTGCGTCTGATACCCTGGTGAAAATTGAACAGGCTCAGGCCGATAATCAGGCGATCATTACCCATTTTCGCCAGTTGGTCGAGGGGGCGAAATCGCTGCCAGGCATTAACCTGAAAGAAGTGGAGGAAGCCTCCGGACTGCTGGCTGCAATTGAGAAAACGCAGCCGGAATTTGTCGCGGTTATGACCCGGCTTCTACAGCTGAAAAGTGCCAATGACATGCAGGGTGAACGCGCGCTAATTACCGGCCCTCTTCAGGCCACCCAGGATGCCTATCTGGCGGCGATTGATGACATGGTCAATTATCAGAGCCGGGTGACGAAAGGCACCGCTGTTCAGTCGCAGCAAAGCCTCTCCGGCGTATTTTTCACGCTGATCGTTCTGACGGTGGCTTCTGTCATGCTGGGGCTGTTAATGAGCTGGCTGATTACCCGCCACATCAAACGTCAACTGGGAGGAGAGCCTGCCCAGGCCCAGCGTCTGGCTTCGGCCATTGCCGATGGTGACCTGCATACCACGGTTGAACTGCGTGCCAGAGATACCACCAGTCTGCTGGCCTCGCTGGATGTGATGCAGACCCGTCTGCGTGGGCTGGTGACGCAGATTAAGGAAACCGCAGCATCGGTCTCACTGGCTTCGGATGAGATTGCCCAGGGCAATACCGAGCTGTCTTCGCGCACGGAACAACAGGCAGCGGCGTTGCAGCAGACGGCTGCCAGCATGGAGCAGCTCACGGCCACCATTAGAAATAACTCCCAGAACGCAACACAGACGGCAACGTCTGCACGTGGTGCAGCGGTACTGGCGCGGGAAGGTGAGGAACATGTCCAGGCAATGGGCAGCACCATGAAAGACATTGCGCACAGTTCTGGAAAAATTCGTGATATCACGGGCGTCATCGAGGGCATCGCCTTCCAGACTAACATTCTGGCGCTGAATGCGGCCGTTGAGGCTGCACGTGCGGGTGAGCAGGGGCGCGGGTTCGCCGTGGTTGCTGGTGAAGTTCGCATCCTTGCACAGCGAAGCGCAACGGCCGCGCGTGAAATCAAGTCTCTTATCGCTGAAGCCGTGGCAGAAGTCGAAAATGGTGTGACGGTGGCTGACAATACCGGGCGTAGTATTGTGGCGGTAGTGAGCATGGTAAGCGAACTGGCGGCCTCGATGGATGAAATCGCCTTGGCCTCCAGTGAACAAATGCAGGGTATTTCGCAAATCAGTACAGCGGTCAGTCAGATGGATAATGTCACGCAGAGCAATGCGGCGTTGGTGGAGGAGTCTTCAACCGCATCACACTCTCTGGCGGAACAGGTCCACAGTCTTCAGGCTATGACGGATACATTCCGCGTATGACCGTCCAGGGGGAATGCCCCCTGGGTGTAACTGACTCTCTGGCGCTATTTTTTCGTTAAAAAAGCGCGTTGATCGCGGAATAGGGCGCCGCCGTTGCCATCAGCGGCGCGGTTTCATCATCCGATAAGAAGCCACGTACTAACTGTTCGTTGTGCGCCCAGAGCGTTTGCGGCAGCCAGGATCCCACGCTGATGCGGCGCACACCGTATTTGCTCAAATCATCTAACGGTGGCAGGCCGGGCCAGATACTCACGTTGAGCAGCAGGTCGCTGCTTTTGGCGATCGCCTGCATCTCCTGCGCTTCCACTAACCCCAGCACAAACAGCCCATCAGCCCCGGCGTGCCGGTAGTTCTGTGCTCTGAGGATCACTTCGCCCGCCCTATCCCCGGCCGGGAGCAGATTGCGTGCGTAGACGTCCGTACGAACGTTGATATACAGCTCAACGCCTGTGCTTATGCTGGCGGCTCTGATGGCCTCAACCTTATGGCAGAGCCACTGTGGATCGGCGCTGCCGTCTTCGATATTGATGCCCACCACGCCCACATCAATCATCCGTCTTACCGTGTCGGCTACGGAGGCTGGATGTTCGTGATAACCCCCTTCGATATCGGCGCTGAGGGGGATGTTGATCACGCGGGCGATGGATGCGGCGCGGGCAACATACTCTGCGACCGGGAGTTGATTGCCATCGCGATAGCCCAGCGACCAGGCAACGCCCGCGCTGGTGGTGGCAATCGCCTGTGCGCCGAGCATTTCGATCTGGCGTGCGCTCCCGGCATCCCAGGCATTGGGCAGACGCAGGGGGAGGGGCTGGTGGTGCAGGGCGTGGAACCGGGCGTCAGAAGAGGTGTTCATCAGATGTTCTCCAAAAAAGAACGATTCTAATCATGCTTAATTTTCTTGATAATAGCTGCCAATAAGATTCATTCGTTTATTGAGAGCAATAATGCCTGCGCCGCCTCTGCACTTAGTGCAAACCTTTATCGCTGTGGTTGAACACAACAGTTTTGCCCGTGCGGCGGAAGCGCTGGCGATCACCCCTTCCTCCGTCAGTCGTTTTATCAAGATGCTGGAGCACCATCTGGGCACCCAGTTGCTGAACCGCACCACGCGGGCGATGTCGCTGACCGACACCGGGCAGCGCTATTTTTCTGAATGCCAGCAGGCGTTAGGCCAGTTGCGCGATGCCGCCGATCGGGTGCGCGACGAACAGGTCAGGCCGCAAGGCAGGCTGGTGGTCAGCGCACCTGTTGCGTTTGGTCATACCCATGTGGTGCCACATCTGGCGGCGTTTCTTCAGGCCTGGCCTGAGGTGCAGCTGGATCTGCGTCTGTCTGATGGTTACGTCGATCTGGTGGCTGACGGGATAATGCTGGCGCTGCGTATTGGCCAGATGAAGGATTCTTCACTGGTTGCCCATAAAATGCTGGAGAACCGACGCATTCTGGTGGCATCAAAGGCCTACCTGGCGTTAAGAGGCACGCCCACAACGATTGATCAGCTTGGGCAGCACGCGTGTATTGTCTCTGCGGCCAGCCAGGATGGTCTGTCCTGGCGTCTGTTTTCTCAGGGTGAACAGCGCACGCTGGAACCCCGTGGGCGCGTTAACGTGGACAACGCAGATGCAGCCCGACGGCTGTGCATCGACGGCCTCGGCATTGCCTTTCACTCAGCGTTAACGATGGCGGCGGCGATCAATGCCGGGGATCTGGTGCAGGTGCTACCGCAGTGGACCGGGCGCGAAACCGGGTTGTACTGCGTGCGGCCCAACCGGCGCATTGGCCCGGCGGCACGTGCGTTTATTGAATTTTATTCAGCGCGCTGGTCGATCGAATAAAAACGCCATCCAGACGGATGGTGCTAAATTAAGGGAGCTCACTCAATGCCGTACTTCTTGTCAGTGACAAATTTCGGTTCTTTCCAGTTTGGGCCTTTGACCGTTTGTCCGTTCAGGTCCTGAAGCACGCCCTTCCTGAATAATTCGTCATACGTTGCAGAAAG
This sequence comes from Erwinia rhapontici, assembly GCF_020683125.1. Classification (NCBI taxonomy): domain Bacteria; kingdom Pseudomonadati; phylum Pseudomonadota; class Gammaproteobacteria; order Enterobacterales; family Erwiniaceae; genus Erwinia; species Erwinia rhapontici. Next base: position 883,166 of record NZ_CP085627.1, read on the forward strand.
CTCTCCGCTGGATATGACGTCATATCGGTTATAAGTGAACAGCTTATCCAGTTTTGTATAATCAGATGTAGGCCCAAGGAAAGTTAATACATCCTCTACACTTTCATTTTTTACTATTTCTGTTAAAGACATAATTGTTACCTTATGAAAATATCATCGATATAGATTATCCCTTCAGATGTTGAGTTTTTTATTTTATTTCTCGGTATATCTATACGTAAAGGATATGAATAAGAACGTCATCCAGACGGATGGCGCTAAATTAAGGAAGCTCACTCAATGCCGTACTTCTTGTCAGTGACAAATTTCGGTTCTTTCCAGTTTGGGCCTTTTTCCATAAAGAGTTTTTTTGTTTCCATCAGCTTTCCTTCTTTGACCAGGCGCTGGCAGGTAAACAGAAGTTCCCTTTCTGCCGCTACTTCGAATTTGTACCGGACATACATTCGGTCAATCCATGGATAAGAAGTTCGCAGTGCAAAATACAGCAGAACATCTTCCACGCTTTCATTTTGATAAATCCCTTCAAGATCAAGCATTATCTGTTCTCCTTTCATTTGAAAAATGCCTCTTCAGCCTCAGGTGTATAGAGGGGATCGTTTTTTTCGTTGAGCTTATAGTCTTCAAGCGTTGCCGTATGAGTGTTATTCCACACTTCTTTAGCATTATCAGGAACAGTACCATCTTTAACCCCAAGATTTCTGTACCGTTCCAGCTCCCGGATTTCATGAGTGTAATAACGCTTATCGGTATCGGTCACCTGTAGCTCGCCTGTCAGAATTTTTTCCAGGCGTTCGATCATCACTTTATTGTCCGGCGATTCCCCAAAGCGCCCTGCGTGCAGTTTTACCTTGTCGACACCGGCACGGTCAATGGTTGCCTCTTTCCAGTCCAGGTTCTGAATGGGGCCACCCGCCTTGTCCTTATTGTAATCACGCCCGCTGTATTTACCTTTGGCATTGGTTTCGCCATACGAGCTGTTGTATATGATGTACTGCGGCTTCAGGCCTGATTCAGAGGGGAACACCAGAATGATATCGTGAATGCCTGGTGGTTCCGCCACCGGGGTGATCAGCACAGTGGGACCCTGTGGGACCGTCACCGGGCCACCGAAATGCGTGATCTGTTCAGGAACCGGGACCGGATCGGTCAGCGTTGCTGAACCCGCACCCGGCTGATTGACAGGGCTGACCAGAATGGTTGGGCCCTGTACATCAGCGACTTTGGGCAGGGTAACTCCCCAGTAGCCGGTGACGCTATCCTGAACCGCCCGTACCACCTGCACCTTTCCCGGTACTTTGCTGCGCACCAGCTGGGTTTCCAGCGTGCCGTCGTCGTGTACGATCAGACGTCCGCGCACTGCCATATCGATCGGGGTACCCGCGTCAGCCGCGCGGAGAAGTGCGCTTGCGTCCGGCAGGGACAGGGTATCGGTACTCAGCAGGGCACTGATGTCCCGGCCGGGAACCACATCGCTTCCCACACCCACTTTTTCAGAATACAACAACCCGGCAAGGGTCGCGGCCACCGGCCCGGCCAGACTGGCGGCGGCAATACCACGCAATTCTGTCAGTACCGCAGAAATGCGCGATAACAGGCTACCCGCTACGTCTTCACCTAGCGTAATGGCACCCGCTGAGGCGATGGCCCAACTGGCAGGTGCTGTGGATGCGGGCGTACCGATCTCAACGCCGCGTACGGCCTGTACACTGGCAGATCGAAGGCGGTTGGTTGCGGCTTCTCTCTGTGCTTTAGCTGCTGCCTCTGCTTTTGCGCATTTCCCTTGCTACCACCACCCGGACTCGGCTCATTTCCGCGCTCTGAACTCCATCCCGTGCCATCACCTTTGCCACCACCGTAGTTAAATCCTGGCATGATGTTCTCCTTTGCTCTTCCTGTCGTTAATGCTGTGCATATACACAGTAAAACAGAGGCTATGCCGGAATCATTCTTACGACCAGACTACCTTGTTGTGTCAGAGAGCAGCGTTACGATGCCAGCCCTTCAGCTAAACAGCTTTAACGCGTCAATACGTGCCAGCGCTGTATTCAGCGCGGCATCATTGGCGGTCAGGCTGATGCGGATATAGCCTTCCCCGCCCTGGCCAAATCCGCTGCCGGGGGCCACGATAATATGCGCTTCCTTCAGCAGTCGTTCGGCAAACGGCTGGGCACGCTCTCCGTCAGGCACAGGCAGCCAGAGGAAGAAGGTGCCCTGATTAGGCGGTACAGGCCAGTTCATGGCGGCCAGCTTTTGCAGCACCCACTCGCGGCGCTGGTGATAGACGTTGGCGAGCTGCTGAATCTGCGATGCAGGCAGCGACAGCGCTGTGATGGCGGCATCCTGAATCGCGCCGAACACGGTGCTGTAACTGTGAGTGTGCAGTTTTTTAAACGCCCGGATAATCGAGGCATTTCCCACCGCAAAGCCAAAACGCCATCCTGCCATGCAGAACGTTTTCGACATCGTATAGGTTTCCACGCCCCATTCTTTCGCTCCCGGCTGTGCCAGCAGGCTGGCCGGGATGTCGGCGGCATGGCTGCCAATCGCCGCGTAGGCAAAGTCATGCAGCACCGGGGTGTGGTACTCGCGGGCAAAGGCGAGCGCCGCGTCGAACAGTGCCGGCGTGGCCATCGCGCCGGTCGGGTTGTGCGGATAGTTCAGGATCAGCAGCCCGCTCTGGCGTGCCACCTCTTCAGGGACGCGTGAGAAGTCGGGCAGGAAATTATCCTTCTCCTCCAGCGGGATGCCGTAAAACTGCGCCTGTGACTGCACTGCCGCTGAGCGGTACATCGGGTAGCAGGGATCGGTGGAAATGATCGTTTGCCCCGGGCTGACCACCGCACGCGGGATGCCGTTCACACCGATGTGCGACCCCTGAAACACGGCGATTTCGCTCTCCGGGTCCAGCTCAACGCCATAGTGGTTCAGGTAAAAATCTGCGATCGCCTGGCGCACCTGCGGCTTGCCCCAGAAGGAAGGATATTCATGGTTGGCGGGTGATGCCGCCGTGGTTTGCAGCGTAGCGATAATCGCAGGCGGTGTTGGCTGTCGCGGGCTGCCGCTCGACAGGTCAATCAGTGACAGTTCCGAGGTATCCACCTCTCGTGCCAGTTTTTCCAGCACGCTAAATAAGTTCTCTTCCAGGGCATTAACCAGAGGGGAGGCAGCGAAATCAGGCATTGTATTCTCGAATTAAACAGTGATGGCTCAATATGACATTAATGTTGATGTCGGCCTAAAAGATAAAAATCACTATCGATGTGCAATAAACAGATATGTGATGATTGATTATCCTTATCACAAAAAAGCAAAATTAAACGCCGCTGTTTTACTTACAACCGGAAGAGGGCTGTGATTTAATCAATTTTATTCGCACTCTTTTCAGGGAAAATATTGATGAAAAAGCCCGTTCTTCTCGGCGTTGTTGTTGCTTTGTTATCGACCTCTTCATTTTTTGCTAATGCTCAGGATAAATTAATTCGTGTCGGGTTTAATCCCGGACCTTATAAAGAGCAGTTCGAAAAAGGTGTTGCCCCGTATTTGATCAAAAAAGGGTATAAAGTCGAGTATAAAGATTTTAGCGATGGCATTCAGGTTAACGATGCCGTAGCACGCGGTAATATTGAAGCCAATATTATGCAGCATCCTGTTTACCTGCAATCGGTCAATGAACGCCTGGGCATTGATAACACCGGGATTGTTCAGGTGCCAACACCGCCGATGGGGCTTTATGCCGGTAAGATCAAACAGCTGGCAACCCCAAAACCGGGCACCACTATTTCCGTGCCCAATCAGGCGGCAAACGAGTATCGCGCAGCCCTGGTCCTGCAAAGTCTGGGCTGGATTAAGATCGCCGACAACAGCGATGCGGCCACTTTCTCTCAGCGTAACATTACGGAAAACCCGTATAAAATCGTGCTGAAAGAGATGGATAACGCACAGCAGGTGCGCGCACTTCCCGATGTCGATTACGGCCTGATTCAGGGGAACTTTGCGGTCTCCAACGGCATTAAACTCGACTCCGCGCTGAAACTCGAATCGGCCAGCAGTAAATTTATTAATGTGGTGACCGTCGCCGGTAAAAATAAACAGGCTGAGTTCGCTAAAGACATTATTGCCGGTTATCACTCTGCAGAATTCAAACAGTATATTCTCGGGCATGAGCAGTACAAAGGCTATCTGTTCCCTGACTATCTGAAGTGAATAATGCCATGATTGAGTTTCGCCAGGTCAGTAAAACTTTTTCCAGAAACGGTAATGATATTCTGGCGCTGGATAATATCAGCCTGAATATCGATAAAGGTGATGTGTTCGGGATTATTGGTTACAGCGGTGCCGGAAAAAGTACCCTGCTGCGTTTAATCAATCGTCTTGAATCACCCGGCAGCGGTGAGGTGGTGATTAACGGTGAGTCGTTACAGCACGTCAGTGGAAAACGCCTGAATACCGTAAAAAAAGATATCGGCATGATCTTTCAGAATTTCAATCTGCTGAATTCGAAAACGGTATTTCACAATATCGCCATCCCGTTAATTTTACAGGGACGCGACCGGGCGTTTATTCAGGCCCGGGTGACGGAGTTGCTGGCGTTCGTCAATCTCAGTGACAAAATCCACAGCTACCCTAACGAGCTGTCCGGTGGGCAAAAGCAGCGCGTGGGGATCGCTCGTGCGCTGGCCACTAACCCGTCGGTGCTGCTGTGTGATGAGGCCACCTCGGCGCTGGACCCGCATACCACGGTGCAGATCTTGCTGTTGTTGCAGGAGATCAACCGCCGCTACGGCATCACCATTGTGCTGATTACCCATGAAATGTCGGTGATCCAAAAAATCTGCAACAAGGTGGCGGTGATGGAAAACGGTCGGGTGGTCGAGCAGGGGGAGGTTTTCACCCTGTTTGCCGACCCCCAACATGCGGTGACCGCCAGCTTTGTCCAGTCGGTGATCCACGATCGCCTGCCGCAGAGCGTGGTCGATCTGTTGCAGCGTACCGGCAACGGACAAACGCTGCGGCTGGAGTTTGTTGGCGCTACCGCGCAACAGCCGATCATTAACCGCATTATCAAAGACTATGCCATTGAGGTGAATATCCTGTTCGCCAGTATGTCCGAGGTTCAGAGCACGATCCTCGGCTTTATGATCGTGCAGATCCTGGGCGAGGCAGAGCAGACCGACAGCGCCGTGCGTTACCTCCGCGAAGCAGGAGTGAAAATCACCCATGTTTGATTTTATCGATACCGCCGTGACCGGCGATCAGTTCCTGCTGGCGCTGCATGACACCCTGGTGATGATCGCCGTGTCGCTGGGTTTTGGTTCATTGCTGGGGGTCCCGCTGGGGATTGTGCTGGTGGTGTGCCGTCCTGGCGGCATCCTGCCGAACCGTTTTGTCCATCAGGTGCTGAACCCGGTGATCAACGTCCTGCGTTCGCTGCCGTTTATTATTCTGCTGATCACCATTCTGCCCTTCACCCGGCTGCTGGTGGGCACCACCATTGGGACGGCGGGCGCGATTGTGCCGCTGATTGTGTTTATCGCCCCGTATATTTCGCGGTTGGTGGAAAGCTCCCTGCTGGAAGTGGATGAAGGCATTCTTGAAGCGGCCGATGCGATGGGCGCCACGGTCGGCCAGACCATCTGGCACTTTATGCTGCCGGAGGCCGCGTCTTCACTGATCCTCGCCCTGACCACGGCAACCATCGGGCTGCTGGGGGCGACCGCCATGGCGGGCACCGTCGGTGGCGGCGGGATTGGTGACCTGGCGATCACCTACGGCTACCAGCGGTTTGACGCCTTTGCCACGCTGGTGACAGCGCTGGTGCTGATCGTCATCGTCCAGCTTATTCAGACACTCGGCACCCGTCTGTCGCGCCGCATCCGACGCGAATAACGGCCCTCTTTTTAACGTGTTAAGGAGTTATAACATGCCAGTTGTAGAGAGCTTCACCCTCGACCACACCCTTGTCAAAGCGCCGTATGTGCGCCAGGCGGGTTATGAACGCCATGCGCTGGGCAGCGTGGTGCAGAAATTCGACCTGCGCTTCCTGCAACCGAATGCTGACGCCATTCCCACGGCGGCCTTGCATACGCTGGAGCACCTGCTGGCCTTTGGCCTGCGCGAAGAGCTGGAAGGCGTTATCGATATCTCGCCGATGGGCTGCCGCACCGGGTTCTATCTGATCCTGTGGGATGAGCATCAGCCTGCGGAGATCGCCGCGGCATTAACACGTGTGCTGGAACGAGTGGTGACGGCAACGGATGTGCCTGCCGTGACGGCGCTGGCCTGTGGCAACTACCGTGACCATTCGCTGTTCTCCGCTCAGGAGTATGCGAAGCAGGTCCTTGCAGCAGGCATCAGCGACGACGCCTTCAGGAGGTAATCTGCGATGCTGATGCTCGATTTCAGTGGGCAGACCGCCGTGGTCACCGGCGGTTTGCAGGGGATCGGCAAAGCGATTGCCGATCTGTTACTCGAGGGAGGGGCGAATGTGGTAATTGGCGACATCGCTGCCCCCTCGCGCCAGCAGCAAGAGCGTCAGCTGATCGTGCCGGTGGACGTGGCATCACGCCCGGCGGCACAGGCGCTGATTGATGACGCTGTCGCCACCTTTGGCGGCGTCGATATTCTGGTGAACAGCTGCGGCGTTTCGGCAATGAACCCGGTGGATGCCATGAACGATGATGACTGGCAGCGTATTCTCGATGTGAATGTGAAAGGCCTCAGCTATTTGTCCGAAGCCGCCATTCGCGTGATGAAGGTGCGGCAGGCCGGGCACATTATCAATATCGCCTCCCAGGCGGGAAAAAACGGCTACCGGCTGATGGGGCAATATGTTGCCTCCAAACATGCGGTGCTGGGCCTGACGAAGGTGATGGCGATTGAGCTGGCGCGTGACAACATCCTGGTGAATGCGGTGTGCCCCGGTATTGTGGAAACCGAAATGAAGTGGCGTGAACGGCGCGAAGGGGCAGAACTGCGCGGCCTGACGCCGGAAGCGATCTACGCGGAAGACTGCTCCCAGGTACTGTTGGGGCGCACGGCACAGCCTCGCGATGTCGCCAACGTGGTGGCCTTTCTCGCCAGCCCTCTCTCCTCTTATATGACCGGCCAGGCGATTAACGTCACGGGCGGCATGACGATGCACTGATGAGTACACAACCCGATAAACCCGACAACCACGACCTGGCGGTAATGCACTGGGGAACCTATCGCGTTGCCGTCACCGACGGTCAGCTCACCGGGATCAGCCCGGTGGAGTGGGATCGCAATCCGTCGAAAATCGGCCAATCCCTTCCGGGCGCCGTGCAGGGATCGTCACGCGTCCAGCGCCCGGCGGTACGGCTGGGTTATTTAAACAACCGCGCGGCCTCCCGTGACGGGCGCGGGCGCGAACCCTTTGTGGAGGTGAGCTGGGACGTAGCGCTGGCGCTGGTGGCAGATGAGCTGCAACGGGTAAAAGCGGAGCGCAGTAATGAGGCGATCTATGCCGGATCTTATGGCTGGTCGAGCGCCGGACGTTTTCACCATGCGCAGAGCCAGTTGCACCGTTTCCTCAATGGCTTCGGTGGCTATGCGGGCAGCACCAATACCTACAGTATTGCCGCAGGGGAGCGTATTTTGCCGCATATCCTCGGCGATCTGGACGATCTCCAGCGCCAGCATACCCACTGGCCGGTGCTGGCAGAGCACTGTGAGCTGTTTGTGGCGATCGGCGGCCTGCCGCTACGCAATGCGCAGGTTAACGGCGGTGGCGCGAACGATCACGCCCTGCAACACTGGCTGAACACCTTGCGCAGTAACGGCACGCGCTTTATCAATATCAGCCCGGTGAAAAACGATCTGTCGGCAGTTGAGGATGCCCGCTGGCTGGCGATAAAACCCGGCAGCGACACGGCGCTGCTGCTGGCGGTGTGCCAGGTACTGGTGGACGAAGGTTTATATGACAGCGACTTTGTTGCCAGCCACACGGTGGGATTTGAACAGTACCGTGCTTATCTGCTGGGAGAGCATGACGGCGTGGTGAAAACCCCGGCGTGGGCCGCGCCGCTCACCGGCTTAAGCGCTGACAGCATTCGCGAACTGGCGCGCGAGATGGCGCACCATAAAACCATGATCAATGTTGCCTGGTCGGTGCAGCGTGCACGCCAGGGCGAGCAGGCATTCTGGGCGGTGGTGGCGACCACGGCGCTGCTGGGGCAGATCGGCACCCCCGGCGGCGGGCTGGGGTTTGGCTATGCCTCAACGAATCTTGCCGGATCGGACCGCCATCGCTTTTCCGGGCCGCGCCTGCCTGCGGGCGTGAATGCGGTGACCACCCGCATCCCGGTCGCACGCATCGCCGATATGCTGCTGCATCCCGGCGAATCTTATCAATTTGATGGTAAAACGCAGACCTGGCCTGATATCCGCCTGGTCTACTGGGCGGGCGGCAACGTGTTTCATCATCACCAGGATCTGAATAAGCTGACCCGCGCCTGGCGTCGCCCGGAAACGATTATCGTCCATGAGCAGTACTGGACGGCGCAGGCCAAATTTGCCGATATCGTGCTGCCTGCCACCACCTCGCTGGAGCGGGAAGATATTGGCAGCGCCAGCAATGACGGCTTTATGATTGCCATGCGCCAGCACCTCGCACCAGTCGGGCAGGCTCGCGATGACTACGCGATTTTCAGCGATCTGGCTAACCGGCTCGGTTTTGGCGACGACTTTACCCAGCAGCGTGATACGCGCGGCTGGCTGGAAGCAATGTACAACGAGGCCCGGCCGCGTGCGCAGGAGGAGGGCATCGAGCTGCCGCTGTTCGACGCGTTCTGGCAGCGCGGCAAGCTGGAGTATCCGCGCCCGGAAACGCCGCAGATCCTGCTGGCAGCGTTTCGTGCCGATCCGCAGCGTGCACCGCTCAGCACGCCTTCCGGCAAAATTGAACTGTTTTCGTCCACTGTCGCCGGGTTCGGCTATGCGGAGTGCCCGGGGCATCCGTTCTGGCTGGCGCCGGAGGCTGACGACCCGCGCTGGCCGCTGCATCTGCTTTCCAGCCAGCCACGCACGCGGCTGCACAGCCAGTACGATCACGGCAAAATCAGCCAGCAGACAAAGATTGCCGGGCGCGAACCGCTGTGGCTGCACCCGCAGGATGCCGCGCAGCGCGGCCTGTCGGAGGGCGATATCATCAACGTGTTTAACGCACGCGGCTCACTGCTCGCCGGGGTGCATCTCAGTGACGGCATAAGGCCGGGTGTGGTGCAGATGTCGACGGGTGCCTGGTATGACCCGATCAATACCCGCGATGTGCAGCCGCTGGATAAACACGGTAACCCGAACGTATTAACCGACGATCGGGGCAGTTCGCGGCTAGGCCAGGGGTGTACGGCGCAGAGCTGTCGTGTGGAGATTGTCCGCTTCGATGCGCCGCTGCCGCCGATCACCGCCTGGGACCCGCCGGAGTTTGTCCCCGGCCCCGAAGCCTGACCTGCGCGATAAATCTTATTTGATCCGGAGTTTATGATGCTAACGATTACTGCGCCCACGGCGTATCTGCAACAGCCCGGCCTGCGCAAACAGGCGGGCGAACACATCAAACCTTATGCCCGCGAGCTACGTATTCTGACGTCGCCACGCGCCTGGCAGGCGGTGAACCCCGGGTTGTCTCACAGCCTGGAGAGCGCGGGTATCCGCTGGCAGCTGGAGTACCTGGACGGTGAATGTACTGACGAGGCCATCGAGCGGTTGCGGGAAAACGTGGTTACCCAGGGCGCGCAGGGCATTTTAGCCCTGGGCGGTGGCAGGGTAATGGACTGTGCCAAAGCGGCGGCAGACACACTGGATGACGTGGTGCTGATTAACTTTGCCACCCTCGCGGCGACCTGTGCGGCATGGTCGCCGTTCGCCATCGTCTACAACGCCCAGGGCGGCCATCATCACGGCCTGCTGGTCACCAAAAAACCTGCATTAGTGCTGGTGGACAGTGAAGTGATTGCTCACACCGATGTGCGCTATCTGAAGGCGGGCATTGTCGATGCGCTGGCAAAATGGTTTGAACTGGAACCGTATCAGCGCCAGAACCCGGGGCGTCTGGGGCTGGATTTGAAGGTGTCGGTGGCCCGCCAGGCGCTGGAGGTGTATGCGCAGTGGGGCAGTGAGGCGGTGATCGCCAATCAAAACCAGCACGTGACCCCGGCGCTGGAGAAGGTGATTGAGGCCAATATCGTACTGGCCGGGCTGGCAAACAGCGTGCATGACGACCTGCCCACGCCCGGCGTGGCGCATGAGATCCACAATCGTCTGACCCACGAACCGGAGCTGCACGATTTGCTACACGGTGAGAAAGTGGGGTACTGCCTGCTGATCCAGTCACTGCTTGAGCGTGGGCAACAGCCTGATGAGAACCTGTTGAGCTTATTGCGCCAGTACGACAGCCCGCTGACGCTGAGCGCGCTGACGGGCGATGTCGCGGCACGTTTCCGCCAGATTGCCCGTGAGATTCATTTCCCCGCCGTCAGCCTCACCCATCTGCCGTTCACGATTACGCAGGAGAAACTGGAGCAGGCATTGGTGGCGACGATAGCGGCGACGTGAATGAATTAAAAACAGTCGGCCAGGATTGAGTATAGAAATCAGACGTATTATTCTGCCCCTGCCAATGGAATCTTTCATACTTTCTAAAACAGGGACGAAATGAAATATCTAATCGCGTTAATCATCTGTTGCCTGAGCGTGTTAACGGCATCAGCGCAGCAGGAAACTGCCGAAAAACCTGAACCGGTATTGACCGTAAAACCCGCCTACCCGGCAAGGGCATTTGCTCACCGCCTTAATGGTCATGTTGTTGTTTCCTATGATGTGAATAACGACGGGGATGTGATCAATGCGCGAGTGGCATCCTCAGAACCTGCGGGAATATTTGATGAGGAAGCGTTAGGAGCCATCAGGAAGTGGAAATTTACCCCGCATAAACCCTGCCAGGGATTAACGAAGGACTTTGTCTTTAACATTAATACGAAATCGTCGGTTGAATAGCGCGTTATCTTTCATCCCGGCCTGAGGGCCGGGATTATGAGTTTTTAATTACAGCGCATTAATCTGCCGTAAGACCTCCTGCTTAATCTTCTGCCTTTTTGCCTTATCCTTCACCGGTTCGGGTTGCTGCTGCAAAGCGGCATCCAGCTTCTCACCCAGCGTGGGGGCGCCCTGGATCCATGCGTTCGTCTCCTCATCACCGATGATGTTTGCCACAATCGCGGCGGCTTTTTCATAGGTTTGTACCTCTATCCACGGTGTCTCCAGAGAGAATGCCGGGGTCGAGGAGGTGACGATAAGGGGAACCTCGGTACGGATGTCGCGCGACGAGCTGCCAATGCGTAACGTGAAGCGGCCTGGCTCCAGCACCCAGTCATTCTTGTCCTCATCAAAATAGGAAAAGGAGCGCTTATCAAGTTTCAGCGTGACCTGCTGCTCTGCGCCCGCGGGCAGGCTGACTTTTTCAAACGCTTTCAGCTCCTGAACCGGCCTGTCGAGGCGGGAAGCCTCATCGTGCACGTAAAGCTGAACCACCTCTTTGGTGTCTCTCTGCGACAGGTTGCGCAGCGGGAGGCTGATCGCAATGCTGTCCTGCTGATCAATATTGAATACCGGCTTATCCGGGCTGGCCTTGCCATACTGTACGCCGGAGTAGGAGAGGCCATAGCCAAATGGATACATCGGCGCGACTTGCCGGATGTCAAAAGCACGGTAGCCAACATAAATCCCTTCACCGTAGATCACCGTTTTTGCGCTGCCCGGATAATTGCCAAAACCCGGTGAGTCTTCCAGACGTTTAGGGAAGGTGAGCGGCAGCTTACCGGAAGGGTTCACTTTTCCGCTCAGGATATCCGCTACCGCATTACCCGCCTGTTCACCGGGTTGCCAGGTAAGCAGAATCGCATCTGCGTGGTGCTCCCACGAGGCCATCTCGACAGGGGCACCAATATTCAGCAGCACCACCACCTTTTTATTCTGCTGATGGAACGCCGCAGACACCCTGGCAATCATCGCCACCTCATCCGCATGCATCGCCATGGAATAGCGATCCGCCCCCTCGGTAGAACTTCGCCCGATTGAAATCAGGGCAATATCACTCTGCTGCGCCGCGCTGGTGATAGCGGCATCGCTGGCCTGCTCATCCAGCGTTTGTCCCCCGGCGGCATCGATCAGCGTTAACCCGGCGTTTTTCAGCCCCTGCGGTAACGTCACCAGCCGTTTAGGATCGATATTGACCTCCGCGCTTCCCCCGCCAACCATGAAGAAATTACTGATGTTATGGCCGAACGTTGCCACACGCAGCGAAGTAGTGAGCGGCAGCGTTTCTGCATCGTTTTTCAGCAACACCATGGTATCGGCCGCCGACTGACGCGCCAGTAACGCATGATCGGCAGGCATAGGATCGCGGGTGGGTTCGCCACCTTTAAAGCGGTGGGTTTTGATCACCACACTCAGGATATTGCGAACGTTTTCGTTGATCTGATCCTGCGTGATCTCGCCGGATTTGATGGCCGCGAGGATCACGTCTTTCGGGTCCGTATTGCGGCGCAGGAACGGTGTGTCCTTTTTGGACAGCCCGCCAGGCATATTAAGGTCGTTACCGTTCTGCAATGCCCTGACCGGATCGCTGACGCCGTACCAGTCCGACATCACCAGGCCGTTAAACTTCCACTGGTCGCGCAGCACGTCTTTCAGCAGCCAGGCGTTTTGCGAAGCGGGCGTGCCGTTAATCGACGGATAAGAACTCATCACCGCCCAGGGCCGGGCTTTTTCCATAGCATATTCGAAACCGGGGAAATAGATTTCCCGCAGCGCACGCGGAGAAATTATTTCGTTCACCGTTTGTCGGCGCGTTTCCTGATTATTGGCGGCAAAGTGTTTCACCACTGCGCCCACGCCCTGCGCCTGCATCCCGTTGATATAGCTCACCGTGATCATGGCATTCAGCCACGGATCTTCGGAGAAGTATTCGAAGTTGCGGCCGTTCAGCGGGTTGCGCTGAATGTTAATCGCCGGGCCGAGCATTAAGTCGACGCCATATTGTTTCGCTTCATTGCCTATCGCGCCGCCGACCTGCTGGATCAGCGCCGGGTCCCACGTGGCTGCCATGGCGATGGACACCGGGAACGCGCTGGCGAAACGCTTCTCACCGCCGGTGGGGCCTGCCCCGAGCCTGACGCCAACCGGGCCATCGGCAAAGACAATTTGCGGGATGCCCAGCCGGGGGATGGCGAAGGTTGAACCCGCCGCGCCCGCCACTTTTTCGGCATTGTTCATCCCGGTGCCCGTCACCAGAGCGGCTTTCTCTTCCGGCGTCATGGCGACAATGACCGCAGATATCGACTCAGCATTTTTTAACTGTGGAGCGGCCCAAGCGGGTGTAGACAGGAGGATAACGGCAGCCGACAGTCCGGCCTTATGTGATTTCATACTCATCCCTTAGCATTTATACGGAGGCTAAAAAATGAGATTACCAAAAATGTTGATATATTTTAGTGACGTAGGTAGCAGGTTGTTAGCATGTCTTTGGATGAGTAAATTTTGATGCAGCCTGTTTATGTTTACAAAAAAGACGCAATTTGGTGTTATTTTTGTAGAGTTAACCGTGCAAGATTGAAATCGCTAATATTACTGCCTATACCCGCACCGTCAGACAACTGGTCCGTAACTATTCTATTTTACCCAATGGATACAGTGACATATTAATTAACGTTGAAACGTTAGATGAAGTGATGGCGGATAAACTTGTCGCTTTCCCTGCATCAACGAAGTATATCCGCTATCGTGATATGTGGGATCTTGTATGGCTTAAACAACAGGGGGCGAGTGTGAATTCCGCTCTGGTAAGTAAAAAGTTGTTGGATTATCACATTGAGGATTTTTGTGAAAAAATCCAGGCGCGAGTTGATTCCTTGCCGAATATTATCTCTGGCGGTGATTTTCATCAGGAAATGAAACGATTTATTCCCGCTCCAGTTTATGAAACCTCGCTAGCCAGAGAAGGGTTCTCACTATTTTTACAGGCTACGTTAACGGAGCTATTGGTGCAGTTGAAAAGTGAGCTTTATGAGGGGAACGATAATCCAGATCTATTCATTCTGTAAGATATATTCAAGTTATCCTTACCTGAAATCTACCCAACCCCCCAAACGCAAAAAACCCGCCACAGGCGGGTTCTTCTAAATAGTGGTGCCCGGACTCGGACAAAAACGCCGGGAGCGTTTTTGCATGGTGCTTTAGCGCCAGCCCCGTAGGGGCGAGTCTCATGGATGAGACGAGTCATCGAACGGAGTTCGATGGAGAGTCCGTAATCCAGAAAGCAAAAAACCCGCCACAGGCGGGTTCTTCTAAATAGTGGTGCCCGGACTCGGAATCGAACCAAGGACACGGGGATTTTCAATCCCCTGCTCTACCGACTGAGCTATCCGGGCAACGGGGCGCATTAAACCTTATGCCACTGCCAGCGTCAACGGCTTTATGGTGAAAAGCCGACTGATTGCACTCTTTTCCACCAGTCTGTTGTGAAAGCCCCTCTTTTAGCCTGTTTTATCACCCATCCTGATTCCATTTTCTGCCCTGATTTATGCTGGCTGTTGCCCTTTATACGCGATAAAACCGGGTTATTAGGATTATTCTCAATGCTGGCATGAAACTGTCACAATCGCCTGTCAGGCTAGGGCTAACTGAGGATTACTGGCCGCGTATCATGCACTTAGACTTACCGCCTTTAACACCCCAACGTCTGCCATCGCCGCATCTTACCGCGCGCGATCTCTGTATTGAGGTGCCTTTTGTCACACCGGATGCCGATAACCTGGCCGTGATGGCGCTGTTTACCAAACAACCGTCACTGACCAGCCTGCCGGTGGTGGAGCAACGCCATCCGCTGGGGCTGATTAATCGTCATCTGTTTTTATCGCAGATGTCGCGGCCGTTCTTCCGTGAACTGTATGACCGCAAAAGCTGCATCGCCTTTATGGATAAAATGCCGCTGGTAATCGATGCGGCCAGCACGCTGGATAGCGTGGCGCAGCAGATGGTGGCATCAGGCGATAAGTCACTGACAGATGGCTTTATTCTCACCAGTGCGGGTGAGTATATCGGCATCGGGCTGGGTATTGATCTGATCAAAACCGTCTCGGATCAGCAGGCGCGTCAGCATCAGCAAATTATGCAGAGCATTGAATATGCGCGGGTGATCCAGGAAGCGATGCTCGACCAGTCACAGCGCTTACTGGTGCAGCAGCTACGTGATAGTTGCCTGTGCTGGCAGCCGCGTGACTGCGTTGGCGGTGACTTTTACGCCTTTCACACCTTTCCTCACGGCTGGCTGCTGTTAATGGCAGATTGCACCGGGCATGGCGTGCCGGGCGCGTTTATGACGGTCATCCTCTCTTCGGCGCTGGAAAAGGCGCTGACGCAGTGTGAACCGGAGCAGCCGGAGCAGTTACTCCAGCATATCAATCGCTACATTAAACAGACGCTGGGGCAGTTGCAGCAGTCGGAGCAGACCTCGTTGTCGAACGACGGCTGTGATGCGCTGGCGCTGTTTGTTGATACCCGTGAAGACCGCATGATCTGGGCCGGTGCGCGTATCTCCGGTTTTCTGCTCTCGACGGTGAGCGAGCAGGCCATTCTGCTGAGCTGCAATCGCATGGGCGTGGGTTACACCGATACCCCGGTGGACTACGAGTGGGCGCGCCATGAACTGCCGCTGAAACCCCAGGATCTGTTCTTAACCTTTACCGATGGTCTGACCGATCAGATCGGGGGCGAACGCCAGATTATGTTTGGCCGCAAGCGTATTCAGGCAGAGCTGGAACGTAACCGGACGCGCCCGATGAGCGAGCTGGCGGAAGGGCTTCAGCAGACCTTGCTCGCCTGGCAGGGGCAGCAGCTGCGGCGCGATGATATGACATTTTTAGGGTTTCGTTACTGATGAACCGGGGCAACGGGCAAAAGAACACTATGAATACTGATCCGATAATCCGCGGGCTGCTGGCGGACACGCCGCACGATGTGGTGGCGCTGCGTTACACCGGTTTTTTTTCCCAGCACAATATTACGGCGATGGGGGAGGTGATCCGCCTCTATCTGGAGCAGAACGAGGCATCGTTTGTCACCCGGCGTAAGCTGTTCTCCACTTTTGTGGAGATGGTGCAAAATATTCTGCGCTACTCCTCAGACAGCCGGGCGCTCTGCAAAGATAATGACGAAATGCGCTTTGGCGCGATCTGTTTTGGTCTGCATGACGGTAAGTATGTGCTGGAAAGCGCTAACCTGGTGCGTCCGGATGAATCCGCGCGCCTGAGTGAATGCCTGCTGGCGCTGCGCAATATGAGCGCGGAAGAAATTAAAGTGACCTACAAGCAGTCACTGCGTACAGAAAGCCCGGCCTGGAGCAAAGGGGCGAATATCGGCCTGCTGACTCTGGCGCGGGACGCCAGCCAACCGCTGGAATTTACTTTTCACCAGGTTGCATCGACGGATCTCTCGGCGTTCTACCTGAAAGCGACTATCTGACAGGGCACACCTTAGCTATGAACAACATCTCCATGCCTGCAACCAGCAGCACTCCCGCCGTGGACTTTGATTTCGCCAGCGGCAGGCTGTCGCTCAGCGGGGAATCCTGGCCAGAAAATGCCGCCGCTTTTTACCGTCCGCTGATGGCCGCGGTGGAAGAGTGGCAGGGCAGCGCCTTTTTCCGCAACCTCAGCCTGGTCAGCATCCATGTGGCACTCAGCTACTTCAACAGCTCCAGCACCAAAATGTTGTTTGGTCTGTTTGGCGTGTTGAACGAAGCGGCAGTCAACGGGGTTCGCACCGAGCTGCACTGGTATTACGACAGCGAAGACGATATCTCCGAAGAGTTCGGTCAGGAGCTGAGTATCGATTTTTCAGCAATTACCTTCCATATGCATCCGGGGGGCGCGGAATGATGAGCATCGATGAGCTGTTCACGCATGAAAATGCCATTCTTGAGCAGGCGCGGGATATTGCCGCACGCGAGCACCTTGATGCGGAAACCTGTCGTGCGGCGTTACAGACCCTCAGTGGCCACTATCAGCGCATGATGCGTGAGTCGTGGCGCCTGATTTCCCGCAGTGACCGTGCTGAGCGCGAACTGACGCTTCTCAACGAGCAACTGCGCCAGCTGGCGTTACGGCTGGAGTACGAAGCCACGCACGATCCGCTGACCGGCGTGTATAACCGCAGCGCCATCATCAACCAGATCGGCAGCGCACTGCATCAGGATGACGCCTCCCTGATCCTGCTCGATATTGACCATTTCAAAGCCATTAATGACCAGTACGGCCATCCCACCGGCGATGCGGTGATCAGTGAACTGATCAAACGGATTGAGAACTCGGTGCCGGAGAGCGGCAGTGTGGGGCGCGTAGGGGGCGAGGAGTTTACCATCCTGCTGCCGGGGACCAGCATGGGGCAGGCGGCGGTGGTGGCCGGTTATATTCATGCCTCGCTGAATGCGTCCGTGCTGAACTCCCTGCCGGATCGGCTGGTGACCGTCAGTCTGGGCGTCAGCTGGGGAGCTTCGCGCAGTAGTTTTGACACCCTGTATGCCGAGGCGGATGCCGCCTTGTATGAGGCGAAGCGTGCCGGACGTAACCGGATTCACTATGCCAGCCAGCGTGCCGCCCTGGGATAAACCCGACATTTTTTTCTGCGGGTATCCGCTATTCTGCCGGACCACTGGCATTGAACCCGGTACTAAAAAATGCCATTATTGCGCAAATTTTGACAACCCCGTCATCCCTGCACACTGAGGTCACCGCCATGAGAGGTTCACTGCTGTTGTTGAGCATCTGTAACCCGCATCTGCCGATGCAGCCTGGTCGATCTTATTGCTGTCATACCTTGTCGATAAATTCTCTCACCATGCGGTGAGGTCTTTCTACGCTTAACTGTTGGCCATGCGTAAAAACAGACGAGATCTGATTTTACTGATGTCTATCGGTTGAAGCTGAAGTCATTCTGCTGAAAACCCAACATGACTGTTCGCCGGGAACGCGTGCGCTTTGCTGCCGTTCCTATTGCTGTGCCTCTGGCACCCACTCATCCTTGACCGTTAGGGATTTGTGCATGACTCCTCTTAAAATTGCAGCCAGCACCACTGTGGCAATCCACCTCCAGACCGGGCGCGAAGTCGTTACGCTGGATAATACTGATTTCACCGATGTCGCCGCGGTGGTTCTGTCCGTTTCTGACTCACGCTCAGGCGTGCTGGCGCTGCTGCGTCATACCGGTTTTAACCTGCCGGTGTTTATTGCCCTCGACGATGCCGCGCAGGCGGTTGACCTGCCTGAAGTTGATGGTGTGCTGACGGGGGAAGAGGGCGATGCTTCGCTGCTGGAAACCGCCGCAGCCGGGTATCAGGCCAGGTTGTTACCGCCGTTTTTCCAGACGCTGACTAAATACGTAGCGATGGATAACACCACCTTTGCCTGCCCGGGGCATCAGGGCGGTGAATTCTTTAAAAAGCATCCGGCCGGACGTCAGTTCTTTGACTTCTTTGGTGAGAACGTGTTTCGTGCCGATATGTGCAACGCTGACGTGAAACTCGGTGATTTGCTGATCCACGAAGGTTCAGCCAAACATGCGCAAAAGTTTGCAGCGAAAGTCTTCAACGCGGATAAAACCTACTTTGTGCTGAATGGCACCTCCAGCGCCAATAAAGTGGTGACCAATGCGCTGCTGACCCGTGGCGATCTGGTGTTGTTCGATCGCAATAACCATAAATCTAACCATCATGGTGCGCTGATCCAGGCCGGTGCGACGCCGGTATATCTGGAAACTGCCCGCAACCCGTTTGGGTTTATTGGTGGCATTGATGCGCACTGCTTTGATGAAGCCTATGTGCGTGACCTGATTAAACAGGTGGCACCGGAACGTGCCGGGGATGAACGTCCGTTCCGTCTGGCGGTGATCCAGCTCGGCACCTACGATGGCACGGTGTATAACGCGCGCAAGGTGCTCGACAGCATCGGCCACCTGTGCGACTACATCCTGTTTGACTCCGCCTGGGTGGGCTATGAGCAGTTTATTCCCGTGATGGAAGCCTGTTCGCCGCTGTTGCTTGACCTGAAGCCGTCCGATCCCGGCATTTTTGTTACGCAGTCCGTGCATAAACAGCAGGCCGGGTTCTCGCAGACTTCGCAGATCCACAAGAAAGATAACCATATCCGTGGCCAGCAGCGTTTTTGCAGCCACAAACGCCTGAACAATGCGTTTATGCTGCATGCATCTACCAGCCCGTTCTACCCGCTGTTTGCTGCGCTGGATATCAACGCCAAAATGCATCAGGGCGAAGCGGGACGACGTCTGTGGCATGAGTGCGTGGTGCTGGGCATTGATGCACGTAAGGCGATTCTGGCGCGCTGCGAGATGATTAAGCCGTTTATTCCCGATGAGGTTGACGGCAAACCCTGGCAGGATGCGCCGACGGCGACGATCGCTTCCGATGCGCGCTACTTTAGCTTTGCACCGGGCGCGTCGTGGCATGGCTTTGGCGGTTATGAGAAAGATCAGTATCTGGTCGATCCGTGCAAGCTGCTGCTGACCACGCCGGGCATTGATGCTGCCAGCGGGAAATATGCCTCTTTCGGTATTCCGGCAACGATTCTGGCGAACTATCTGCGTGAAAATGGCGTGGTGCCGGAGAAGTGCGATCTGAACTCCATTCTGTTCCTGCTGACACCGGCAGAGAGCATGGAGAAGATGGCGAAGCTGGTGGCGAAACTGGCCCAGTTCGAACAACACATCAAAGAAGATGCGTTACTGCGCGATGTGCTGCCGACGATCTACCGGAAAAATGCGGCGCGCTACGAAGGTTACACCTTGAAGCGACTGTGCCAGGAGATGCACGACCTGTATGTCAGTCATGATGTGAAGGATCTGCAAAAGGCGATGTTCCGCCAGCAGAGCCTACCAAAAATGGTGATGAACCCGCAGGATGCCAATATCGAATTTATTCGTGGCAATGTGGAGCTGGTGCCCATTTCACAGGCAGCCGGACGTATTGCGGCTGAGGGGGCGTTACCGTATCCACCAGGCGTGCTGTGTGTGGTGCCGGGTGAAGAGTGGGGCGGGGCCGTGCAGCAGTATTTCCTCGCGCTGGAGGAGGGCATTAACCTGCTGCCGGGCTTCTCGCCGGAGTTGCAGGGGGTGTATGCCGAAACCGACGAGCAGGGTGTTAAGCGTTTGCAGGGATACGTTTTGGTGTAAAAAAACCGGGTCGGGCGTGCCCGACCCCTACTAAACGCGGTATCACTTGGCAGCATTGCGTGCCCGACCCCTACGAAATGCGGTGTTATCTTGCCGCG
Organism: Erwinia rhapontici; assembly: GCF_020683125.1. Lineage (NCBI taxonomy): Bacteria > Pseudomonadati > Pseudomonadota > Gammaproteobacteria > Enterobacterales > Erwiniaceae > Erwinia > Erwinia rhapontici. The sequence goes on from NZ_CP085627.1 coordinate 903,520, forward strand.
TCGCGTGCCCGACCCCTACTAAACGCGGTGTCATCTGGCAGCATCGCGCGCCCGACCCCTACGAAATACGGTGTTATCTGGCAGCGTCGCGTGCCCGACCCCTACGAAATGCGGTGTTATCTGGCAGCATCGTAGGGGCGAGGCATGCCTCGCCCAGGTGTGTATCCGACCTCAGGTATTGAGCGCTTCTTCCCGTGCCTGGCGCACAATCGCTTTCGCGATCCATTTGCCAATATCCTGCAGTTCGTCGTTATCACAGCCCCAGATATCTTTCATCACCAGAAAAATCTCCGAACCGTAAACCAACGACAGTGAACGCACCACGCGATCCATCAAATCGGGTGTCAGCTCTTTGTTGAGCGGTTCCACCACCTGCATCAGCATCGCTTTGCGATTTCCGCGCACCAGCTTCTCTTTCAGTGGCACGGCATCAACTGACTGCGACTGCGCCCACTGCGTCAGCGACAAATGCAGCGCCGCACGCAACGTTCCCTCGTGTTTCAGCATACGCGGGAAGGCAAAACTCAGCAGCTCATCAATGCGTGCGTTGGCATCTTGCTGAGTGGGCTGCCAGTTTTTGATGGGGCTGAGTGTTTCAGACACAATGGCCGAGACCAGCGCACTCTGCGTGGGGAAGTAGCGATAAGCAGTGGCGCGTGACAGCTGTGCCTCCTGCGCAACTTCGGTAATCGATGGAAATGCGCCGTTATCAAACATCTTCATCGCGGTATCAATTAGTAAGCGGCGCGTTCTGGCTCGTGTTGATGTGAGCCCCAAAACGCTAGCGGAATCCCTTTGCTCCACAATAACCTCATTATCCGGTTTAACCTGTTTCTTTATCGGGCTGGTGGGCGTGACAGCACGTTCACCAGTGTTGACAACGGGGGGCGGCCTGCGCCATTCCCCGCTGTTATAAGCGTAGTCAAAACTCGACGAGACTCATATTTCATTCAATTGATTTATCAATATTGAAGGTGCTACTGTGAGTTTTCCAGACTCAATCTCTTCAGTGATTCAAAGTTATTTACGTTTTTATATCAAGATTATCAACTCTTTATTGATCTAAATAACAGGTTATCGTAACGCCCATGAAAAATGATACTGGATCTATCTACGTTGTTGCTACAGCGGATACTAAAGGAAGGGAACTGTTTTATGTGCGCGATCTGATTGCTCAGGTCGGCGTACCCGTGGTGACAGTTGACCTGTCTACTCAACCACTTAGCCGCGCTTTTGAGGGGAATATCCCGGCCGCCATGGTGGCGGATTATCATCCCCAGGGGCGCGATGCTGTCTTCTGTGGCGACCGCGGTAAGGCGATTAACGCCATGGCACAAGCTTTTGAGATTTTCCTTAGTCAGCGTAATGATGTCGCGGGGATTATTGGGCTGGGTGGCTCAGGCGGTACGGCGCTGATCACACCAGCGATGCAGGTGCTGCCCGTCGGTGTACCCAAGCTGATGGTTTCCACGATGGCCTCTGGCGATGTGTCTGGCTATGTCGGTGCCAGCGATATTGCCATGCTCTATTCGGTGACCGATGTTGCCGGGCTGAACCGGATTTCCCGCCGCGTGCTGGGGAATGCCGCCCACCAGATTGCCGGCGCAGTCCGCTTCCCACTTCCTCCTGATGGAAATGATAAACCTGCCATCGGTCTGACGATGTTTGGCGTCACCACGCCGTGCATAGAGGCCGCCAGTGCCGCGCTGGAAGCCGATTATGACTGCCTCGTGTTCCATGCCACCGGCAGCGGGGGGAAAGCGATGGAGAAACTGGCAGACAGCAATATGCTGTCCGGGATGCTTGACCTGACAACCACTGAAGTCTGTGATTTGCTGTTTGGCGGTGTGCTGGCCTGCGGTGAAGATCGCTTCGATGCGCTGGCCCGCAGCAGGCTGCCTTGCGTGCTCTCCTGCGGGGCGCTGGATATGGTGAACTTTGGTCATCCTGCCAGCGTGCCGCAGAAATACGCCTCACGCCTGTTCTACCATCACAATGCTCAGGTGACGCTGATGCGTACTACCGTGGAGGAGAATATTGAGATGGCACGCTGGATCGCTGAGAAGCTGAACCGCTGCGAAGGGGAAGTGCGTTTTCTGATCCCTGAAGGGGGCTTTTCTGCGCTGGATGCGCCTGGCCAGCCATTCTGGTCGCCCGAGGCCAACCAGGCGTTTATCTCCACGCTGGAGGCAAGCTGTATACAGACCGCACAGCGCCAGATTATTCGCCTGCCCTGGAACATCAACGATCGGCAGTTCGCCGCTGAAGCCGTTGCTCAATTTCGCCAACTGGCGTCGAAAGGAAGATAACCATGCCTGCTTTTAGCCGTCAGCAGATGCTGACGAAATTCAGAGAGATGATTGCCCGTCGTGAACCGATTATCGGCGGCGGCGCGGGCACTGGGCTGTCAGCAAAATGCGAAGAAGCCGGGGGGATCGATCTGATCGTGATCTATAACTCCGGGCGCTACCGGATGGCCGGACGCGGCTCACTCGCCGGGTTGCTGGCCTACGGCAATGCCAATGAGATCGTGGTTGATATGGCCAAAGAGGTACTGCCAGTGGTGAAGCATACCCCGGTACTGGCGGGCGTGAATGGCACCGATCCTTTCTGCAATTTCGATAAATTCCTCGATGACCTGAAAGCCCTCGGCTTTTCCGGTGTACAGAACTTCCCGACCGTCGGGCTGATTGACGGTAACTTCCGCGCCAACCTGGAAGAGACCGGCATGGGCTACGGCCTGGAAGTGGAGATGATCGCCCTGGCACATCAGAAAGAGATGCTGACCACGCCCTATGTGTTCAGCGCCGCCGACGCAGAGGCGATGACCGCCGCGGGTGCGGATATTATTGTGCCGCATATGGGGCTGACCACCGGAGGGAATATCGGTGCCTCGACGGCGTTGCAGTTGAAGGACTGTGTGCCGCTGGTGAATGCCTGGGCCGCAGCCGCTAAAGCGGTGCGCGAGGACGTGATCGTGCTGTGTCACGGCGGACCGATCTCCAGCCCGGAAGATGCGCAGTACATTATGGATAATTGCCCGCAGTGCGATGGTTTCTACGGCGCCAGCTCAATGGAGCGCCTGCCAACCGAAGTGGCACTCACCGAAACCACACGTAAGTTCAAGAATATCAGTCGGTAATACCTTACCCGAGATTCCCCAGGCGCAGCTTACTGCGCCTTTTTTATGCGTAGCGCTGCGCAAGTCCAGGCATCTGACATTGCGTCAACGTCATTGAAGTGTATTTTGACTTCAAAAAATGACTTCAAGGATGATGCAATGAGGAATAGAATAGCGGCATTAAGAAAACGACATCGGGATACGCTGCGGCAAATTTTTACCCGCCCGATACCCACGGATCTGAAGTGGCAACGAATAGAAACCTTGATCATTGCTCTTGGAGGTGAAGTCCGTGAAGCACAAGGATCCCGTGTCAGGTTTCTGCTTAATGGCTCACTGGCACGTTTTCACCGCCCACATCCGTCACCGGAGACAGATAAAGGGGCGGTAGTGGCAGTGAAGGAGTGGCTGGAAGAGACAGGAGTTGAACCATGAATAAAGTGATGGCTATACCTAACGTGATGGTGATTGGCGGCCAGCCTGCCGCAGTCAATTTTGTTGCTGAGCTGGGCGCGTTTCGCGGTAAGTTTCTTGGGTTATCGGGTTACTGTGATTTTGTCGCTGACAGTATTACAGGGTTAAAGTGCGAAGGTGAAATCTCCCTGCGTGATTATCTGGCGGACTGCCATGAGAGTGGCATCGATCCCTATGAGCATGAGGAGAAAGTGAAAACCTTCACATTGCGCTATCCAGAGTCTTTTGGCGAACAACTGGCACAGGCCGCCGCAGAACATCAGCTCTCGCTGAATAGCTATATTGTCGCGGCATTAAGCGCGCAAATGAAGAAATGTTGAGGTGAGTCAGGGGCGACCTTTATTGCTGGTCGCCCCTGGCCGATTCATTAATAGCGGTGGTAGCTCTTCTGCGCGTTGTTGACCTTAGACAGGTAACGACGCGATTCTGCCGACGGGTGACTGGTGGTCAGCTTCTGGTAGACCTCAGCAGGTGACAGGTTGTTAATCGCGCTGAAGGCACGGTCTTTATCGCTGGAGAACACCCGCAGTACGCTTCCTGCACCGCCGTTATAGGCGGTGATCACCGCATAGCGGCGCGAGGTGGTGTTATTGATACCGGCCAGGTAGTTGCCCTGTAACAGAGACAGATAGGCGGTGCCCGCATCGATATTGTTTTCCGGGTCGAGCAGATAACTGCGGCTTGGTTTGCCCCATTTCCCTTTCATCCGGAACACATCCACCCCGGCGGTATGCTGTACCACCTGCATCAGGCCCAGTGCATCCGCATGGCTGACTGCATAAGGGTTGAAGCTGGATTCAATCTGCATGATCGCCAGGATCAGCGACTGATCGACGCCATAGCGCTCGGCGGCTTTGCGCACCATCGGCAGATACTTATGCGCACGTTTGTCGAGGTGGTTTGGCACCATCGGAATGGTGACCGACCAGATCACATGCAGACCGGAATTACGGCGTTGCAGCTTATTCTGGATCAGATAGTCAGCAAAGCTGGCGGCGCGCCCCTGCCAGCGGATCGGCTGGCCGGTATTATCCAGCACCTGGCCATACAGCAGCGGCTCTTTACTGATCTGAATATCTTTGGCGTCGGAATAGAGATCGACATTACCCGGATCTTCCCCGATCAGCAGGGTGGTGATAATCGCCTGACGCAGACTGGCCGTCGGATCGGTTCCTGCGATCGTCTCGATAGTGATGCTACCGGCATCAAAGTTAATGTGGCTACGGGTGTAGTATTGATCGCTGTACTTCACATAGTCTTTTGGACCGGCGATCAGGACTTCATTCATTCCCCAGATATTTTCGATGTTGTGGGCAAACTGTCCCATCAAAATATCAAAACCGTTGGTGTCTTTAATCCACTCTTCATGAGAGGCGTTTTGCTTCTTGCCTGAGCAGGAAACCAGCAACGGCGCAATAATCAGCAAACTTATCAGTTTTTTCTTCATTTTCTCGTGCATCGCCCACAATTTGAGAGGGCCTCATCAGTGAGGCCCAACGACTTATTCTTCCGGCGGGGTATAACCTTCGATATGAACCTCGTGGCCCTCGAACAGGAATTTAATCATCTCTTGTTCCAGTAGCTTACGGTCATCAGGGTTCATCATACTGAGTTTCTTTTCGTTGATCAGCATGGTCTGTTTCGCCATCCATTTTGACCAGGCTTCTTTTGAAATCTCGTTATAAATGCGTTTGCCTGTATCCCCAGGGTACAACTGGAAATCCTGCCCTTCGGCATCACGTTGCAGGAACGTACAAAAAATGGTTCGGCTCATTACTCTTCCTCTTCTGTTACGCGAGCATTCAACGCCATCTGTTGTGGCTGGCGTAACTGCTGTAGCAGGCGCTCTACCGGCGCGGCCAGCCCCACGGCGGGCGGCTGCGCTAAGTTATACCAGAGACCCGGCACATCATCCATTGCCGCACGGGCAGAAGGCAGCTCAAGCCACATTGGCACAATATCCAGATGGAAATGGCTGAAGGTATGGCGGAAGGCGATCATCTGCTGCAGTTTGCTGTCGTCAAGCCCGCGCAGCCGCAGTGCCTGGCGCAGTTCTGGCTCAGTGCCGTACTGGGGAAAACAGAACAGCCCGCCCCACAATCCAACCGGGGGACGCTGTTCCAGCCAGACATCCTGCCCTTGCTGCATCAGTAATAAGAAGCCGGTGCGTTCCGGAATGGTCTGCTTCGGTTTTTTTCCCGGGTACTGCGCCCAGCTATTATTTGCGTAAGCAATGCAGCCGAGATTAAGCGGGCAAATTTCACATTTAGGTTTCGAGCGGGTACACACCATCGCGCCGAGGTCCATCATTGCCTGGTTAAACTGGCTGACGCCCTCCGCGGGGGTGACATCTTCACTGATTTGCCACAGGCGCTTTTCCACCTCTTTCTTACCCGGCCACCCACCTACCGCATAGCAGCGGGCCAGCACGCGTTTGACGTTGCCATCCAGAATCGGGAAGTGCTTGCCCAGCGCCAGGGAGAGAACCGCGCCAGCAGTAGAGCGCCCGATGCCGGGCAGGGCTTCAACCTCTTCAAGGGTTTGCGGAAAAACACCGTCATGCTTTTCCACCACGGTTTTCGCTGCTTTATGCAGATTACGCGCGCGAGCGTAATAACCGAGGCCGGTCCACAGATGCAGCACTTCATCAAGCGGGGCGGCAGCGAGGTCGCTGACGGTAGGGAAACGTGCCATAAATCGTTCGAAATAGGGAATAACGGTCGCGACCTGCGTCTGTTGCAGCATCACTTCAGAGAGCCAGACCTTATACGGTGTTTTTTCCAGCTGCCACGGCAGGGTTTTACGCCCATAGCGCTGATACCACTCCAGTACCTGATGTGAAAACTGCGCTGCCTGCATGTTGTGAATCCCCGTTCTGCCAATCTGAAAACCAGGCAGGGATTCCAGCACAGAGATTAAGGGCTGTAAACCGGATAATCACTGCATTTGATTAACTGCTGCGAGACACTATGCTGTCAGCGTATTTTTTGGCAGCGATACCCTTCATACTTCATTGCCGCCTTCCTGCACCAAAAGTAGGCCCCCTGAGGGGACTCGAATTATTTTGGGTCTATACTGCAAACCAGTTACGCAGGCGTCCCTGCAACAGGCGGCCTTTATGTTTTCACTTCCTGAAGGCATAATGCCCGCTTTCTACAGTGCACAGCCGCAGGCAGAATCATGAAAAACGATGTTATCTCACCGGAATTTGACGAAAATGGCCGCGCTATGCGCCGGATCCGCAGCTTTGTACGTCGCCAGGGCCGTCTGACCAAAGGTCAGCAGCAGGCGCTGGAGACACTGTGGCCGGTGATGGGCGTTGAGTATCAGCCGGAACCGGTCGATTTAACTGCTCTGTTTGGCCGTGACGCACCGCTGGTGCTGGAGATTGGCTTCGGTATGGGCGCTTCGCTGGTGGCGATGGCTGCCAGCAATCCGCATCAGAACTTCCTGGGTATTGAAGTGCATTCACCGGGCGTGGGTGCCTGCCTGGCGACGGCGGAAGAGGCGGGCGTCAGCAATCTGCGGGTGATGTGTCATGATGCGGTTGAAGTGCTGAATCTGATGATCCCGGATAACTCGCTGGGTATGGTGCAGCTGTTCTTCCCGGACCCGTGGCACAAGGCGCGCCACAACAAACGCCGCATCGTGCAGGTGCCGTTTGCCGAGCTGGTGTTGCGTAAGCTGAAGCTGGGTGGCGTGTTCCATATGGCGACCGACTGGGAAGCCTATGCAGAGCATATGCTGCAAGTGATGAGCAGCATTGACGGGTATAAAAACCAGTCGCAAGAAGGTAACTGGGTGCCGCGCCCGGAATCGCGGCCGTTAACGAAATTTGAGCAGCGTGGTCAGCGTCTTGGCCACGGTGTATGGGATCTGATGTTTGAGAGGGTTAAATAATGGCTACACAACGCAGTCGTCGTCTTCGTAAGAAAATGCACATTGATGAGTTTCAGGAGTTAGGCTTCTCCGTGGGCTTTACCTTCCCGGAAGGCACCAGCGAAGAGACTATCGACAGCACTGTTGATGCGCTGATCAACGAAGTGATCGACGCTAACGGCCTTGCCTTCGATGGCAGCGGTTATCTGCAGTGGGAAGGTCTGATCTGCCTGCAGAAAATCGGCAAATGCACCGATGAGCATCGTGAGCTGGTTAAAAACTGGCTGGAAGCGCGTAAGCTGAACGATGTGAAAGTGACCGAACTTTTCGACGTTTGGTGGGATTGACGGTCTGACCGCAACAGAAGGTCAGACCCTGCGAAAGTGGGGTAATCGCGCTGTAGAGGCCGATCATTTTTTCGATCGGCCCTCCGGGATGACCACATAAGGGGGGCGGCCATGTTTGTGGTTGCCCCTTTTTCATATCAAGGAGACGATTTATGCGTAAAGCGCTTTTGAGTGGTGCATTGCTGCTACTGGCCGCCGGCCAGGCACAGGCGGATTACCAATGCAGCGTTAATCCTCAGGACGATATCATTATCAGCCCGAATCAGGTCGAGGTCGTTGGCGCCAGCGGGAATCTGAGCATCTCCCCTGTGGGTGATGTACAGCGTAATGGTAAAGTGGCGAATATTGATGATGCCACACGCCAGAAAGCTATCGATTATCAGACTGCGCTACGCCGTGATTTGCCGTGGATTGATAGCGGGGCTAAACAGCGTCTGGAAAAAGGGCGGATTGCGCTGGACCGCGTTATTGTTCAGAAACTGGGGCAGAACAGTAATGTGCGTCAGCGTCTGACCACGCTGGACGGGCAGCTGAAGCAGCAGATGAACCGTATTATCGAGCAGCGTAGCGACGGTTTAACCTTCCATCATAAGGCGGTTGAGCAGGTGCGTCAGGATGGCGAGCGTCTGGTACAAAACGCGATGGGTGGGGTGGTGCAGGACAGTCTGAACGAGATGGGCAGCAAGCAGGCAGGAAACGGCGATAACCCGTTGCAGGCGATTATGGGTAATCTTGGTGGTTTACAGCAGGCGATTCAGGCCGAATGGAGCAATCAGGAGCAGGATTTCCAGAACTTCGGTCATGAAGTCTGTAATCGTGTGACCAGCCTTGAAGGCCAACGCAAGGCGTTGATTGCCGGGTTGAAGTAAGCGTTTATGCCGGGCGAGGCATACCTCGCCCTGGAGGGATACGTATTATTGCGTCCGGGCGAGGCATTCGCGTAATTTCGTAGGGGTCAGGCATGCCTGACCCGAACAGCATTACTCCGCTAAAAACAGCTCCAGCAGCGAATTCAGGAACAATTTTCCCTTCTCCGTAATCTGCCACTCTTCTGCCGTTTCCGTCAGATACCCTTTGGCGAGGGCGTCATCGATCTGCGCGCGAATGGTGCTTTCCGGCAATCCGGTATAGCGCGTATATTCCTCACGCGGTGCGGGTTCCAGCAGGCGAAAACGGTTCATAAAGAATTCGAACGGCTTCTCGGCATCGGCCACATTGTGGCGCTTATCGAGATATTTACCCGTCATAAAACCGCGCGGATGCTTGGTTTTAGCGGTGCGGATAATGGTACCGTCCGGTTGAGTCAGTTTACCGTGAGCACCGCAGCCAATACCGAGGTAATCACCAAAGCGCCAGTAATTGAGGTTATGCTCACAGCGGTAGCCGGGTTTGGCATAGGCTGAGGTCTCATACTGCTGATAACCTGCCGCTGTCAGCAACGCATCGCCCTGTTCGAAAATATCCCACAGGTCATCTTCATCTGGCAGGCGCGGTGGCCGCGAGGCAAACAGGGTGTTTGGCTCGATGGTTAGCTGGTACCAGGACAGGTGCGGTGGATTGAGGGCAATCGCCTGGCGCAAATCGTCCAGCGCCTCTTCCAGCGACTGGTCCGGCAGACCGTGCATCAGATCGAGGTTAAAGCTGCGCAGCCCGAGGTTCTCAGCCAGCTGCGCTGCCCGCTTCGCTTCTTCAGGCCCGTGAATGCGCCCCAAACGCTCCAGCTTGGCCGCACTGAAACTCTGCACGCCAATGGAGATACGGTTGATACCGGCGCGCTGATAGCCGCTGAAACGCTCTGCTTCGACCGCCCCCGGATTGGCTTCCATGGTGATCTCAGCCGTGGGTGACAGCGGCAGGCGTGCACGAACGCCGTCCAGCAGCATCTGCATCGCTTCACTGCTTAACAGGCTTGGCGTACCACCACCAATAAAAATGGTGCTGACTTCGCGCCCGGAAGTCAGCGGCAGGTCAATATCCAGATCGTTCAGCAGGTGCTGCACGTACTCTTCGTGCGGCACCTCACCTTTTAATGCGTGGGAATTGAAATCGCAGTACGGGCACTTCTGTACACACCAGGGAATATGGATGTACAGGCTTAACGGGGGCAGATTAACCATGTTTCATGGCGCTCAACAACAGCTCTAAGGCCTGCCCACGATGTGACACCGCGAGTTTTTCTGCCTTGCTCAGTTCTGCTGCGGTTTTACCCAGCGCAGGAACGAAGAAGATCGGATCATAACCGAAGCCCCCTACGCCTGCCGCGCTGCGGGTAATTTCCCCGGCCCAGCTGCCGTGAAACACCAGTGGTGTCGGATCTTCAGCATGGCGCAGATAGACCAGCACGCAGTGAAACTGCGCCTGACGTTCCCCGTCCGGCACCGATTCCAGCGTCGTCAGCAGCTTTTCCAGATTCTGCTGGTCGCTGGCATCAAGCCCGGCATAGCGTGCTGAGTAGATCCCCGGAGCGCCACCCAGAGCATCGACAGCCAGGCCGGAGTCATCGGCAATAGCCGGTAACCCGGTAATGGCCGCCGCATGGCGCGCCTTCAGAATGGCGTTTTCAATAAAGGTCAGCCCGGTCTCTTCGGCAGACTCCACGCCCAGTTCCGTTTGCGCCACGATATCCAGCCCAAACGCGGCTAACAGGTCAGCCAGCTCACGAACCTTTCCGGGGTTGCCGGTGGCGAGTACAACTTTTTGCATAGTAGATCCAAGAATATTATTAATTTATAACGTTTTAACCGAGAATTTTGCCCTACAGGAAGGCGGCAACTGAGTGAATCCCGGGAGCTTACTGTAGTAAGTGACCGGGGTTCACAAGGGCAGCCAACGCATCTGTAGGGTAAAAGACGACAGTTAAAACTGGGCCCAGCCGGGGATGTATTCTAAGCCCAGGAAATTCAGCATATACAGAATCAGAATCACCGCCATTGCCGAAAAGTCGATACCGCCCATCGCCGGAATAATACGGCGCACAGGTGCCATCAGCGGCTCTGTTAACTGAATCAGCACGTAATCAACCGGGTTACGCCCCTGGCTGACCCAGCTCATCAGTGAACGCACGATAATGACCCAGAAGACCAGCACACCCGCCGCTTTCACCAGGATCACCAGACCCAGGTAGAGGAAAATTGGATCCGGCACGAACAGGCGCAACGTCACCGGCCCCAGCAGCACGCTGACGATATAAGCCAGCAGTAATGAAGCCGTATCAAGCGGCCCGATAGACGGGATGATGCGGCGTACAGGTTTAACGATCGGTTGGGTGATTTTCACCACAAACTGTGAGAATGGGTTGTAGAAGTCACACCGTGCCCACTGCATCCAGACGCGCAGTAACAACACTTTGATGTAAATCGCAATCACCGTTGTGACCAGAAAGATCAACGCTAGCATGAGGTTCCTCAGTTGTTGTGATGAACGGCGGTGTGACCGTAGTCGCGCGCGCCGAAAATTGCGGTGCCGATACGCACCATGGTACTGCCTGCCGCGATTGCGGCATCCATATCGTCACTCATTCCCAGCGAGAGGGTATCCACGCCGGGATAATCTTGTTGCAGCTGTTGAAACGCTTCGGCCATCTGCTGACATACCGCCAACTGGCGCGCGTAGTCGGCTTCGGGTGCCGGGATAGCCATCAATCCGCGCAGTGTGAGACGCGGCAGATCGGCTATCTGCTGTGCCAGCGCGGGCAGGTCAGCCAGCCTGATACCGGATTTACTCTGCTCATCGCTGATATTGATTTGAATCAGGACATTAAGCGGAGGCAAATCGTCAGGGCGCTGCTCGTTGAGGCGGCTGGCAATGCGCAGACGGTCAACGGTATGGCACCAGTCAAAATGCTCGGCGACCAGACGGCTTTTGTTAGATTGCAGCGGGCCGATAAAGTGCCAGGTCAGGGCAGAATTTGCCAGTAGCTGGATTTTATCCACGCCTTCCTGCACATAGTTTTCGCCAAAGCTACGCTGCCCGGCTGCCACAGCTTCTTCGACCGCGCTCGCAGGTTTGGTTTTGCTCACTGCAAGCAGCTCAATCTCGTGTGGATCACGCCCGCATTGTGCCGCCGCCGCTGAGATCCGCTGGTGGACTTGCTGTAAGTTGTGCTCAATCGAAGTCATAGTCAGGGATGAAATATGGATATTGAGGAAATAGTGGCCCTTAGTGTAAAGCATAATGCCGGGGATCTGCACCTTTGCAGTGGTCATTCTCCATTCTGGCGCTGTGATGGCCGTCTGACAGCGATTGACGGCGAGCCTGAGGTGCAAAATGCATGGCTGGAAAGCGTGGCACAGCACTGGCTGAGCGCGGCCCAGCAGCAGGAACTGGCGCAGCAGGGGCAGGTGGACTTTGCCTTGACGATGCCAGAGGGTGTGCGCCTGAGGGGGAATCTCTTCCGCCAGCGGCACGGTCTGTCGCTGGCGCTGCGTCTTATTGCCCGTCACTGCCCGGCAATGGACGTGTTGCACCTGCCGGAGGTGACACGATCGTTGCTGCACCACAAAGAGGGGTTAATCCTGATAACCGGTGCCACCGGCAGCGGCAAGTCCACTACACTGGCGGCGCTGATTGGCGAAATTAATCAGCATCAGCAGCGGCATATCCTGACGCTGGAAGACCCGGTGGAATATCTGCATAGCAGCGCACAGTCGCTGATCCAGCAGCGTGAGAAGGGCCTGCACTTCAACGGCTTTGGCTCGGGGCTTCGTGCGGCACTGCGTGAAGACCCGGATGTGATCCTGCTGGGCGAACTGCGTGATGCAGAAACCATCCAACTGGCGCTGACGGCCGCTGAAACCGGGCATCTGGTGCTGGCAACGCTGCATACGCGTGGCGCAGCACAGGCTGTGGAGCGGCTGGTGGATGTGTTTCCCGGCAATGAAAAAAACCTGGTGCGTAGCCAGCTGGCAGGGAGTTTACAGGCGGTGATTGCCCAGCGTCTGGTGCAGGCAAAAACGGGCAGGGTCGCGTTGTTCGAGGTGCTGGTTAACTGCCCGGCGGTGGCGAATCTTATCCGCGAGGGGAAAACGCATCAGCTCCCGGCGCTGTTGCAGACGGGCAGCCAGCTGGGAATGCAGACGTTTGAGCAGAGCCTGGCGGAACGGCAAAGATTGGGGGTATTGAGTTAATGTTGTGCCGGGAACGGGCGAGTGATGCAACGCCCCTTCGACGGGAGGGCGATTGTGTAGGGTCTGGCATGCCTGACCCGTTTAGCTCATTTACGTGTAATGGTTCTCGAACCAGCTTTCCAGAATGATGACCGCAGAAAGCGAATCGACGCTGCCTTTGCTCAGGGCGCGAAAACCCCCGCGCTCAAACAGTTCAGCACGAGCTTCGACAGTGCTAAGACGCTCATCATGCAGCTCAATCTGTACGCCAAAACGGCCATGCAGACGGTTGGCGAATTTACGTGCCCGTACGGTCAGCGGTTGTTCGGTGCCATCCATATTCAGCGGCAGGCCCACCACTACGCGGTCCGGCTGCCACTCTTTCAGCAGCGCTTCAATTTTGTTCCAGTCCGGTACGCCATCATTGGCTTTCAACGCTGTTAACGGGCGGGCTGTGCCGGTCAGTTGCTGGCCAATCGCCACGCCAATACTTTTCGTCCCAAAATCAAAGGACAACATGGTCATACTGCTCATCAGGCGTGTCCTGCTTCACTGGCGATATTATGGATATCGACACCCATACTTTTTGCTGCTTCGCGCCAGCGCTCGGCAATCGGGGTATGGAACAGGATATTGCTGTTGGCGGAGGTCGTCAGCCAGGCATTTTCCAGCAGTTCGCTTTCCAGCTGATCTTTTTCCCAGGCACAATAGCCCAGTGCAACCAGTACCTGTTCGGGTTGATCCGGCGTACCCAGCGTTTCCAGTACATCGCGGGATGTGGTGATCACCGTGTTGTCAGACACACGAATGCTGGAGGCAAATGTCCGCTGTGCGGAATGCAGAATAAAACCGCGATCCTCTGCCAGCGGGCCCCCGGCAAACACCGGTTTATCCAGTCTTGCGTCGGATTCACGTGGCTCTGGTGATATTTTTAGCTTGGTGAGAATGCCGTCAACCGTCAGATTTTCCATCGGTTTATTGACGATCAGCCCCATCGCACCATCATCATTGTGTTCGCAGATATAGACCACTGAACGTTTGAACAGCGGGTCCTGTAGCGTTGGCATGGCAATCAAAAAGTGATGCTGTAAATTCATACTTAGTGTTCTGTAGTCTGGTTAACGCCCGGGCGGTTCGCCACGGGCGTTAATGGGTGAGCGGAGGGCAGTCCGGCCCTGTCGCAACAATCAGGCCAGGCGTTTTTCAATCGCATCCATCAGCATGCCGGTGATAGAAATCGGGAATGCGGCTTCGATCTCGCGAACGCAGGTTGGGCTGGTCACATTAATTTCAGTCAGTTTGTCACCGATAATATCCAGGCCGACAAAGATCAGTCCTTTCTCTTTCAGGATTGGGCCAACGCGGCGGGCAATTTCCCAGTCGCTTTCGGTCAGTGGACGAGCTTCACCACGGCCACCCGCGGCCAGGTTGCCACGGGTTTCTCCCGCTTTTGGAATACGCGCCAGGCAGTAAGGCACCGGTTCGCCGTCCACCACCAGCACGCGTTTATCCCCGTCTTTGATGCCAGGAATAAAGTTTTGCGCCATGCAGTAGAACTCGCCGTGGCTGGTCAGGGTTTCGATGATGACTGACAGGTTCGGGTCTTCTTTCTTAACGCGGAAGATTGACGCACCACCCATGCCGTCCAGGGGTTTGAGGATGATGTCGCCGTGCTCCTGCCAGAATTCGCGGATCTGGCTGGCATTACGTGTGACCAGCGTATCCGGGGTCAGTTCGGCAAACCAGGCGGTGAACAGCTTTTCGTTACAGTCACGCAGGCTCTGCGGCTTGTTAACGATCAGTGTGCCTTTCTCTTCCGCACGCTCAAGGATGTAGGTGGCGTAAATAAACTCGGTATCGAACGGAGGATCTTTGCGCATCAGCACCACGTTAAGATCGGCCAACGCAATGTCCTGCTCGCTGCCGAACTCGAACCATTTGTCATAGTTCTGCTCTACGCTCAGCAGGCGGGTGCGGGCACGGCCTTCGCCACCACGCAGATAGAGATCGTTCATCTCCATGTAGTGAATTTCGTAACCACGGCGCTGTGCTTCCAGCAACATGGCAAAGCTGGTGTCTTTTTTAATATTGATGGAAGTGATCGGGTCCATCACGATGCCAAGCTTAATCATTCTTTCTTCTCCACTTAGAGCTATCTAGCCTGCAAACTGTCTGCGACGATTACGCTCAAGTATGTTTATTAGTTTTAGCCCAGGTCGCCAAAACGCACCTGCAGGGCGGTAATCGCCGTCAGGGCGGTGGTTTCGGTACGCAGTACGCGCGGCCCCAGCAAAATATCGGTAAAACCATGCTGTGCGGTCATACTGATTTCATCGGACGTGAGTCCTCCTTCCGGGCCAATCAGCAACCTCACGCGCTCAACCGGGAGCGGCAGTGTGTTGATGCTGTGTTCAGCTCGTGGATGGAGATTTAATCTTAACCCGTGATCCTGCTCTGCACACCAGGCGTCAAGTGCCATTGCTGGCCTGACTTCCGGTATGCTGTTTCGCCCGCACTGTTCGCAGGCGGCAATGGCGATTTTCTGCCACTGCTGAATTTTTTTCGCCAGACGATCTGCATCCAGCTTTACGCCGCAGCGTTCAGAAAACAAGGGGGTAATCACATTTACTCCCAGTTCTACGGCTTTCTGTATCGTAAACTCCATCTTTTCACCGCGTGACATCACCTGCCCAAGATGCAGATGAAGGGGGGACTCGCGGCTGTCGGCGCGGGTTGCGATGATTTTGACACGCACATTTTTTTTATCTGCCTGAATAATCTCGGCGGCAAAAGTCAGATTTGTGCCATCGAACAATTCCAGGGCCTGGCCTGGCACCATACGCAGTACGCGGCCAACGTGGTTAGCGGCTTCTTCGCTGAGGGCGGTTTCACTTCCTGTCTCTAATGATTCAGGGTGGTAAATGCGGGGTATACGCATGGAAATCCTGTCAAAATGAATGCACGGATGCTGTGCAGTGTAGGTCAGTGATTTTACCGCTGGCAAGCCTGCTGTACATAAGGGTTGTGATTCCCCTGCACACGCGCAATGCGGCGGTCGCGTTCGCATTCCCACTGAGTAGCCGGGTACTGCTTATTCCATGCGGTCATCAACTGGGTTTGCTGTTTTGACATTTGCAGCTGGTACTGGTCACGCATATAGAACCAGGTGCGGGCAATCGCGCCACGGGCGCGCACTGGCGGCTCAGCCAGCTTATTTTTAAAATCGACCTTCATGGCGCACTGACCGTACTGTGATTCCCCACCGTTCCACTGACTGTACATAAAGTTACCCCGATCGCCGTTCACTTCGCCGATAGAGGGTTGCAGGTTGTGCAGATCGGTTTCCATGCGGCGGTAGCCCTCATCTTTGGCACAGTTTTTACGGCCGCCATTTTGCCAGCACTGACGCTGGTGGCCAAAGCTCCAGGCCGGAACCACATGTTCCCACTCAATACGGCTGGCGCGGTTGGCGTTCTTACGCACCTGATAACCGCATGAGGCGAGGTCAGGAACGCCTTTTTTCCCCTGCCAGTGAATTTTACAGCCGCAGTAGAAAGTGCCGGGCGCACCCTCATTGATCTGCGCAGCATAAGCTTTCGCCTGGTTGAAGCTGTTCTGATGATAGTTATCCAGGCTGAGGGCGTGGGAAAAGAAGGCGGGTAGCAGCAGAGCAAAGGCCACAGAGGCTAAAATTTTGCGAGACATATTCCAGTAAATCTGTAATCCATGAAAGAGGCAGGGAGAGTAACAGATATGCAGGATATTACGAATAAGTGGCGAAGACAGGTGTCTTAAATTGCCTGAATTTCAATCATATCAGGCAGATTTTAAGATTTCTGGAAGTCACCGGACTTGAGGATGTCACCGCAGTGCAGACAGCGGTATTCGCTTTCACCGCGTACCACCCGGTTATGGCGTCTGACCGTCAGCTGATGCTGCTGACAACGGCAGAAATAGGGGAAGGCCCGGCTACGTACGGATTGAACTGCGAACTGATGGGTACGACGGGCGGGAACACCAAGGATGCTTTCCATCATCCATTTCCACTCTTTACCGTGGGGGGCAACGCGACCGAAATGTTTCCATACCAGCAGGTGGGCCAGCTCATGAGGGACAACTTCATCAATAAACGCCTGCTGATTTTCCAGCAGTAATACCGGATTCAGGCGGATTTCCCAGTGCTGTAGCCAGGCGGTTCCGGCAGCGGTTCCACGCTGCTGATAAACCAGTGCCGGTTCGGGATAGTCGCGCTCCAGACGCACATTGGCCTGCTGTAATTTTTCACGCAGCTGGCGCATCACGGCCTGTTGCAAAGCGATGGGGAGTCTCTGGGATTTCATGCAGGCAAGAATACGGGCCGACACCGGGCAATTCAAGCTGTAGCTGGCATCTTCTGGCGCTATAAAAAGAAAACGGGCCAGCATCATCGCTGGCCCGTTTTTATCGTGGGTCTTTGGCGTCACTGATTGTTCAGTCGCGCTGACCGATATTGCGCAGTTTTTTACCGCCTAACAGATTACGTTCGATGTGCTCCAGTGAAACGTTTTTCGTTTCCGGGATCAGCCACAGTGTCAGGACAATAAAGAACAGGTTCAGCGCGCCGTACACCCAGAAGGTGTTGGCGTTACCCAGCGTGTTCAGCATGGTCAGGAAGGTGGCTCCGACAATCATGTTGGCAATCCAGTTGGTCGCGGTCGACACCGTGATACCGAAATCACGCCCTTTCAGCGGCTGGATTTCTGAACACAGTACCCAGATCAGCGGACCGGCACTCATCGCAAAACCAACGATAAACATCAGCAGCATCGCAATAGCGAAGTATTGCGCGCCTTCTGAGTGGATCCCCACGTGCAGCATGGTACCCAGCACGCCCATACCGGCAGCCATCACAATGAAGCCAAGGATTAGCGTCGGCTTACGGCCCCAGCGATCCACCAGACCAATAGCGATAAAGGTGGCCAGCACGTTGATCAGTCCGACAATCACCGTTCCCCACATCTGCTGGGTGGTATTGGTGAAGCCAGCAATTTCGAAGATTTTTGGCGCGTAGTACATGATGACGTTCATGCCGGTGAACTGCTGCATCACCTGCAATAACACGCCCAGATAGACCGCGCGGCGGAAGTTGCTGTTGTCTTTGAACAGCGACCAGCCAGACTGCTTGATCTTCAGACTTTCACGAATTTCATCCAGTTCACGTTTCGCCTGTTCGCTGGTATCACGCAGACGATCCAGCACCCGCTGTGCGCTGCGGAAATCACCTTTCGCCGCCAGCCAGCGTGGGCTGTTCGGCAAGAAGAACACACCGACCAGCAGCAGCAGGGCAGGGATAGTGATCACGCCGAGCATCCAGCGCCACTCACCGGAGTAGCTGAAAGCAGTATCCGACAGATAAGCACCGAGAATACCGATGGTAATCATCAGCTGGTATAGCGAGATCATGCTGCCACGGATCTTCTCCGGTGCAATCTCAGACAGGTAAAGCGGAGCAGTATATGATGCGACACCTACTGCCAGGCCCAGCAGTACGCGGGCAACAATCAGCATTTCCGGGTTAGGGGAGAAGGCTGACCACAGGGAACCGATAACGAACAGCACGGCCCCGATCATCAGACTTTTTTTACGCCCGAGGTAGGATGACATCCAGCCGCTGCCGACGGCACCGATTGCGGCACCAAACATCATTGAGCTGACAATCCACTCCTGTTGGTGAGGGGTCACGCTGAAGTCTTTCGCGATGAAGGGTAATGCGCCGGCAATTACACCGATGTCCAGGCCGAACAGCAGGCCTGCCAGTGCGGCGAGGAAACAGACAAACAGGGTCATGGCCTTGTTTGATGTCCTGCTGCGTTTTTTATTATCAGGCATGGTCGCCTCCATTGAGTAGTACCGTATGTTGTTGTTATAGATGTTAGGAAACCCTGGTACAGCAGACTGTGCTTCAGATCACATTGGTGTAATCGCTTCCACACTGGAAGTTTCTGAAAAACACTTTTTATCCCGCTGTAACTCTTTGTAACCAGTAAGTCATAGCACGTTATAGCTTTAACCGTTTTTACAATGAACGGCTATCGGACAACGCTGAAAATAGCGCATTTTAGGATTTAGTTGAAGATTTTGTTTGTTGTAACGCTAAGAAAAATAAAGAATTATTTTATGTAATCGTTATCACTTGCTGCAATGTGTTTAGGGCCTTTCAGGCATAAAAAAGGGCACCCGAGGGTGCCCCTGATACATCAGGCTTGAGTTTATTTCAGGCCGGCAGCATCACGCAGCAGTTCAGCTTTGTCGGTTTTTTCCCAAGGGAAATGCTCGCGACCAAAGTGACCGTATGCGGCCGTTTCGCGGTAGATCGGATGCAGCAGGTCCAGCATCTGAATCAGGCCGTAAGGACGCAGGTCGAAGAACTCGCGCACCAGCAGGGTCAGTTGTTCGGTAGAGACTTTCTCTGTGCCGAAGGTTTCCACCATGATAGAGGTCGGTTCTGCTACGCCGATAGCGTAGGAGACCTGGATTTCGCAACGATCGGCCAGGCCAGCGGCTACGATGTTTTTCGCCACGTAACGTGCCGCATAGGCCGCAGAGCGATCAACTTTAGACGGATCCTTACCTGAGAACGCACCGCCGCCGTGACGTGCCATGCCGCCGTAGGTATCAACGATGATTTTACGCCCGGTCAGACCGCAGTCGCCCATTGGGCCACCAATAACAAAACGGCCAGTAGGGTTGATATGGTATTTGGTGTTGGCGTTGATCCACTCCGTCGGCAGAACCGGCTTGAGGATCTCTTCCATCACCGCTTCCTGCAGATCTTTCTGCGAAATGTCTTCGGAGTGCTGAGTCGACAGAACTACCGCATCAATACCGACAATTTTACCGTTGTCGTACTGGAAGGTGATCTGGCTTTTCGCATCCGGACGCAGCCACGGCAGGCTGCCGCTTTTACGTACTTCAGCCTGACGCTGCACCAGACGGTGCGCGTAAGTGATCGGTGCAGGCATCAGCACGTCAGTTTCGTTGGTGGCGTAGCCAAACATCAGGCCCTGGTCGCCAGCACCCTGCTCCAGCGGGTCGGTACGGTCAACGCCCTGGTTAATGTCGGGAGACTGTTTGCCAATCGCACTCAGTACAGCACAAGAGTTGGCATCAAAGCCCATATCGGAATGGACATAGCCGATATCACGCACGGTCTGACGAGTGATCTCTTCAATATCGACCCATGCGCTGGTGGTGATTTCACCGCCAACCAGAACCATTCCGGTTTTCACATAGGTTTCGCAGGCCACGCGAGCTTTCGGATCTTGCTCGAGGATGGCATCGAGCACAGCATCTGAAATCTGGTCGGCGATTTTATCAGGATGTCCTTCTGATACGGACTCGGATGTAAAAAGGTGTTTAGCCATTTTATTCTTTACCTTGACTCTAACGGGTTGAAAATCGACTGCATGCGCCAGGACCGGAAACCAGTCTGGAAACTCAGACATGACGCCCCCACAGGCAAAGCCATGAGCAGTACAAACAAGACGCTGATAAGCGTCATACTTCAAGCTGCGGCTTCGCTGGCGACACTTGTTTGTCGCCCTGCTACAACTCGAATGATTTAGGGTATAGAAGTTAACCAGTTTAGACGGATTAACATCTGGACGGCTATTCTAGGTTACTCATTAATCGGATTGCTAGTGTTTTTTCTTTAATGAAAGTTTCAACTATTGTTCAAAGTGTCAAATTTTCATGACAGAGGGCGCATTGTGCACATTAAGATTTTGCATAATGTTATACTTAAGAGGTTGTTCGGTGCGGAATTTCAGCGTTTTGTGCTGTCTAACCCGCCAGTCGATGGGTTGTTGTCGCGGGTTTTCCCTGCGATAGTAGTTTACTGTTTCGCATCAATGAAATTCGAGGATCGAAATGTCTGACGACATGAAGACAATTAAGGGTTCGTCAGCAGGCGAACAGGGCGTACTCCGTTCCATGCAGGAGGTCGCCATGAGCGATTTGGACGCCAGCAAAATGCTGCGGACTTACAATATCGCCTGGTGGGGTAATAACTACTACGACGTGAACGAACTGGGCCATATCAGTGTTTGTCCCGATCCGGATGTGCCGGAAGCACGCGTCGATCTCGCCAAGCTGGTGAAAGAGCGCGAGGCGGAAGGTCAGCGCTTACCCGCCTTGTTCTGTTTCCCACAAATTTTACAGCATCGCCTGCGCTCGATTAACGCCGCTTTTAAACGTGCGCGTGAGTCTTACGGCTATCGCGGTGATTACTTCCTTGTGTATCCGATTAAGGTTAACCAGCATAAACGCGTGATTGAGTCCCTGATCAACTCCGGTGAACCCCTGGGGCTGGAAGCAGGCTCGAAAGCCGAGCTGATGGCCGTGCTGGCCCATGCCGGGATGACGCGTTCGGTGATCGTCTGTAACGGCTATAAAGACCGTGAATATATCCGCCTCGCACTGATTGGCGAGAAGATGGGCCACAAGGTCTATCTGGTGCTGGAAAAAATGACCGAAGTGAAGCTGGTACTGGAAGAAGCGGAACGCCTTAACGTGGTACCACGCCTGGGTATTCGTGCGCGTCTGGCTTCGCAGGGCTCCGGCAAATGGCAGTCGAGCGGCGGAGAGAAATCCAAGTTTGGTTTGTCCGCGACCCAGGTGCTGAAGCTGGTCGAGATTATGCGCGAAGCGGGCCGTATGGAAAGCCTGCAGCTGCTGCATTTCCATCTGGGCTCTCAGATGGCAAACATTCGTGATATTGCAACAGGTGTGCGTGAGTCGGCGCGCTTCTACGTCGAACTGGCGAAGCTTGGCGTTAACATCCAGTGCTTTGACGTCGGCGGCGGCCTTGGCGTGGATTATGAAGGCACGCGCTCGCAGAGCGACTGCTCCGTTAACTACGGTCTGAACGAATACGCTAACAACGTGATCTGGGCTATCGGTGATGCCTGTGAAGAACACGGCTTACCGCATCCGACGGTGATCACGGAATCGGGCCGGGCAGTGACCGCGCACCATACGGTGCTGGTCTCCAACATTATCGGTGTGGAACGTAATGAATTCAGCGAGCCTCAGGCGCCGCTGGAAGACTCCCCGCGCCCGATTGTCAGTATGTGGGACACCTGGCAGGAGATGCATGAGCCGAGCAACCGCCGCTCATTGCGTGAATGGCTACATGACAGCCAGATGGATCTGTTCGATATCCACACCGGTTATTCGCAGGGAACTTACGACCTGACGCAGCGTGCCTGGGCCGAGCAGCTGTATCTCAGCATCTGCCACTATATTCAGCAGCACCTTGACCCAAGCAACCGCGCGCACCGTCCGATTATCGATGAGCTGCAGGAGCGTATGGCGGATAAGATTTACGTCAACTTCTCGCTGTTCCAGTCGATGCCCGACGCCTGGGGTATCGATCAGCTGTTCCCGGTGATGCCGCTGGAAGGGCTGAATCAGGTGCCTGAACGCCGCGCCGTGCTGCTGGACATTACCTGTGACTCGGACGGGACTATCGATCACTACATTGACGGTGACGGCATTGCCACCACCATGCCAATGCCGGAATACGATATTGATAATCCGCCGATGCTGGGCTTCTTTATGGTCGGTGCCTATCAGGAAATTCTCGGTAACATGCACAACCTGTTCGGGGATACCGAAGCGGTCGACGTCTTTGCTTTCGCCGACGGTTCGGTGGAAGTACAGCTTTCTGACGAAGGCGATACCGTGGCCGATATGCTGGAATATGTGCAGTTGAACCCGGCAGAGTTGCTGACGCACTTCCGTAACCAGATCAAGCAAAGTGACCTGGATGAAGAGCTGCGCGCGCAGTTCCTGGAAGAGTTTGAAGCAGGCCTGTATGGCTACACGTATTTAGAAGACGAGTAAGTCTGGCCCCCAAACGGTCATACTGAATTAACGAATCCCTTCCGGGTCGGGCTAACGACGCGGTGGGGATTTTTTTCATCTTTTGTTTGTCAGTCAGAAAGGAGTTGCTATGAATAACACCCTGGGTAACCAGTACGATAACTCGCTGGTTTCTAACGCCTTCGGTTTTATGCGTTTTCCGGTCAATTTTCAGCCTTACGACAGTGATGCCGAGTGGGTGATTACCGGTATTCCGTTTGATGCAGCCACCTCCGGTCGTCCGGGAAGCCGTCTTGGTCCAGGCGCTATTCGTCAGATTTCCACCAATCTGGCCTGGGAAGGTTGCCGCTGGCCGTGGGAGTTCGACCTGCGTCAGCGCCTGAATGTGATTGACTGCGGTGATCTGGTTTACGCCTTCGGGGATTCTCAGGATCTGAGCGACAAATTGCAGGCACATGCGGAAAAGTTGCTGGCTAACGGCAAACGTATGCTGACGTTCGGCGGCGACCATTACATCACGCTGCCACTGCTGCGCGCGCATGCCAAAACATTCGGTAAGATGGCGCTGGTCCATTTTGATGCGCACACCGACACCTATTCTAACGGCCCGACGTTTGACCACGGCACCATGTTCTATACGGCGCCGAAAGAAGGGCTGATCTCACCTGAGCATTCCGTACAGATCGGCATTCGTACCGAGTTTGATAAGTCTCTGGGCTTTAATGTGCTGGATGCTGCTCAGGTCAACGATCGCAGCGTGGATGATATTCTGGCGCAGGTGAAAGCGATTGTCGGCGATCTGCCCATCTATCTGACGTTTGATATCGACTGCCTGGACCCGGCTCATGCTCCAGGCACCGGAACGCCGGTGATTGGCGGCCTGACCAGCGATAAGGCCAGCAAGCTGGTGCGCGGTTTACAGGGAATGAATATCGTCGGTATGGATCTGGTGGAAGTGGCACCGGGTTACGATCAGTCCGATATCACGGCGCTGGCGGCTGCCAGTCTGGCGCTGGATATGCTGCACGTACAGGCAGCGAATAAAGGGTAGTTTCCTGTGAGAAGGGCTGACCGCAACAGAAGGTCAGCCCCTGGGTTTGCCAGGGCAATCTTTTTTAGGTCGCCCCGTGCTGATTATTTACCAGCCGCAATACGCTGTTTGATGTGGTCTGCGCGCGCCTGGGAAGCCGGGTGCGAATCAAACATGCTGCTTTCGTGAGTCCCTTCCATCTTCGCTAACTTCTCAAAGCTGGTCACCAGGCCCTGTGGGTTGATGTTGCGCTTTTTCAGCAGATCGAATGAGTAGTCATCCGCCTGGGACTCCTGGCTCTGGGAGAACTGCGCATTCACCAGTTTCTCGCCCAGTGCACCTAGCTGAGACTGTGACAGCGATGCGGCAACGCCCCCCGCAGAAGCTGCGGCAGTACGTGCAGCAGTCGTGGCATAGGCCAACTGCATCGCTTTACGTGAGTGACCCAGCGCTACGTGGCCCATTTCATGGCCCAGCACGCCTTCGACTTCGTTATCGGTCATCAGGTCCATCAGGCCGCTGTAAACGCGGATACAGCCATTGGCCATCGCCCAGGCGTTGACGTCTTTGGTCAGATAAACTTTATAGTTTGCCGGGGTACCGTTGATATTGTCGCCCAGTGCCGCTGAGATTTTGCTCAGGCGTTTAGCATAAGTGCTGCTGGCAGGGGCGATCTGCGCTTCGCTGTCCATCTGCTGACAGGATTTATCGCTTAACTCTTTGACCTGTGCATCGCTCAGTGTGGCAGCCTGGTAGGCTTGTGCACCGGACTGCATCAGCGTGTTAGCATCAAAATTCTGACAGCCAGAGAGGGTCGTGGCCAGTGCCAGTGCAGCGAAAGAAATACGTTTCTTCATTCCAGTTCATCCATTTAGGTAACAAGGTAGGAAAATCATTAAGTTGAAAAAAAACGTCGGGAAAAAAAAGCCGACGGAAGAGGTGTTATAGCGCGTGTAAAGGCGATTGCCTAGTCGCCATGCTCTCAAACTGCAACTTCTGTGATTATTTTTACATCCTGCGGCATGTACATGTTACCCGTATTTCATGTACATTGATGGTCGACTTTCCTTCGGCTTTGCCTGATAACTCATTCATTACAATAGGTTAAGGACGGCGAAGCGTTAAATCCGACCTGGAGTAGAAAATGTCTTCTCGTAAAGAGCTTGCCAACGCCATTCGCGCATTAAGTATGGATGCGGTGCAAAAAGCCAAATCCGGCCACCCGGGTGCCCCAATGGGTATGGCCGATATTGCCGAAGTCCTGTGGCGTGACTTCCTGAATCACAACCCTACAAACCCTCTGTGGGCAGACCGCGACCGCTTCGTGCTGTCTAATGGTCACGGCTCTATGCTGATCTACAGCCTGTTGCACCTCAGCGGTTATGACCTGCCAATCGGTGAACTGGCTAACTTCCGTCAGCTGCACTCCAAAACCCCAGGCCACCCTGAATACGGCTATACCGCTGGTGTGGAAACCACCACCGGTCCATTGGGCCAGGGTATTGCGAACGCAGTAGGTATGGCGATTGCTGAACGTACACTGTCAGCGCAGTTCAACCGTCCAGGCCATGATGTGGTTGACCATAACACCTACGTGTTCCTGGGCGACGGCTGCATGATGGAAGGTATCTCCCACGAAGTGTGCTCACTGGCGGGAACACTGAAGTTGGGCAAACTGGTGGCGTTCTATGACGACAACGGTATCTCCATTGACGGCCACATCGAAGGCTGGTTCACCGATGATACGGCGAAACGCTTCGAGTCTTACGGCTGGCACGTTGTGCGTGGTGTCGATGGCCACGACGCTGACGCCATCAAGAAAGCGGTTGAAGAAGCGAAAGCGGTTAGCGATAAGCCTTCACTGCTGATGTGCAAAACGGTCATCGGTTTCGGTTCACCGAACAAAGCCGGTACGCATGATTCCCACGGCGCACCGCTGGGTGATGATGAAATTGCACTGACCCGTAAGCAGCTGGGCTGGAACCATGCGCCGTTTGAAATTCCTTCAGACATCTATGCGCAGTGGGATGCTAAAGAAGCCGGCAAGGCGAAAGAAGCCGCA
The DNA here is from genome assembly GCF_020683125.1 of Erwinia rhapontici. Lineage (NCBI taxonomy): Bacteria > Pseudomonadati > Pseudomonadota > Gammaproteobacteria > Enterobacterales > Erwiniaceae > Erwinia > Erwinia rhapontici. The sequence continues at coordinate 929,402 of NZ_CP085627.1, forward strand.
TGGAATGAGAAGTTTGCTGCCTATGCGAAAGCCTTCCCTGAACTGGCGGAAGAGTTCAAACGCCGTGTGAACAACGAGCTGCCAGCGAACTGGGCAACCGAGTCGCAGAAATTCGTTGAAGAGCTGCAGGCTAACCCGTCTAAAATCGCCAGCCGTAAAGCGTCACAGAATGCCATCGAAGCCTTTGGTAAACTGCTGCCGGAATACCTGGGCGGCTCCGCTGACCTGGCACCAAGCAACCTGACAATGTGGTCTGGTTCTAAGCCAATCAACGAAGATGCTGCAGGCAACTACATCCATTACGGCGTGCGCGAATTCGGTATGACCGCGATTGCCAATGGTATCACTCTGCACGGTGGTTTCCTGCCGTACACGGCCACCTTCCTGATGTTCGTTGAATATGCCCGTAATGCGGCGCGTATGGCGGCACTGATGAAGATCCGCCAGGTGATGGTCTACACCCATGATTCTATCGGTCTGGGCGAAGACGGCCCGACTCACCAGCCGGTTGAGCAGATCGCCAGCCTGCGTGTCACGCCGAACATGAGCCTGTGGCGTCCGTGTGACCAGGTTGAATCAGCGATCGCATGGAAATATGCGATTGAGCGTAACGATGGCCCGACTGCCCTGATCCTGTCACGTCAAAACCTGGCACAGCAGGACCGTACTGCGGAACAGCTGGCAAACGTAGCACGCGGTGCTTACGTGCTGAAGGACTGCGCAGGTACGCCAGAAGTTATCCTGATTGCGACCGGTTCAGAAGTTGAGCTGGCAGTAGGCGCGTATGACAAACTGACGGCTGAAGGCCGTAAGGTGCGCGTTGTGTCTATGCCGTCTACCGATGCTTTCGACAAGCAGGATGCTGCCTACCGTGAAGCTGTGCTGCCGAAAGCAGTCAGCGCCCGCGTGGCGATTGAAGCCGGTATCGCAGATTACTGGTTCAAATACGTTGGTCTGAACGGCGCTATCGTCGGTATGACCAGCTTCGGTGAGTCAGCGCCCGCTGAGAAGCTGTTCGAACTGTTTGGCTTCACCGTGGATAACGTTGTCGCTAAAGCAAAAGGCCTGCTGTAATAAGGTAGCGGGTGAGGCATGACTCACCGCTATGAGGGCCGGGCGTGCCCGGCCCCTACGCAGTCTACCTTGAGGGTCGGGTATGCCTCATCCTTACACAGTTCCCCGTAGGGGTCGGGCATGCCCGGTCCCTACGCAGTTTACCTTGAGGGGCGGGTATGCCTCATCCTTATACAGTTCCCCGTAGGGGTCGGGCATGCCCGACCCTTCTTTATCCCGCCAGAAAAAATTCCAAATTTGTGACGTAGATCGAAAGTTACGCTCCACAATTGATCCGAATCATTCCTATTATTCCTTACTTCTATTATTCTAGCTGAAGCGTTTCAGTACTATGTCGCACAAGGATCACCATTCAGACTGAGCCTTGTTATGATGCAAGAATATCCTGTACAAATCGCGGTGGCTGGCTCAGGCTAATCCTCCGATTTCATCGTGAATTCTGAAGCAGGAGTGATATGACGGTTCGCATTGCCATTAACGGATTTGGTCGTATAGGACGCAACGTGTTGCGTGTACTGTATGAAACCGGTCGCCGTGCTGAGATTACCGTGGTTGCCATCAATGAGCTGGCAGAGGCCGCCGGAATGGCGCATCTGTTAAAGTATGACACCAGCCATGGGCGCTTCGCCTGGGATGTGCGTCAGGAGCGCGAACTGCTCTCCGTTGGCGATGACACGATCCGTTTGCTGCACCATACTGATATTGCGGCGCTGCCGTGGCGCGATCTGAATGTGGATATCGTGCTGGACTGTACCGGGGTTTATGGCAGTCGTGCAGATGGCGAAGCCCATTTGCAGGCGGGAGCCAAAAAGGTCTTGTTCTCACACCCTGGTGGTAACGATCTTGATGCCACAGTGGTCTTTGGCGTGAATGAAAAAGATCTGCTGCCTGAGCATTTGCTGGTGTCGAACGCCTCCTGCACCACGAATTGCATCATCCCTATTATCAAGCTGTTGGATGATGCGTGGGGTATTGAGTCGGGTACGGTGACAACCATCCATTCTGCCATGCATGACCAGCAGGTGATTGATGCTTATCACCCGGATTTACGCCGTACACGTGCGGCCAGTCAGTCGATTATTCCTGTCGACACCCGCCTGGCTGCCGGGATTACGCGTTTCTTCCCAAAATTTAACGATCGTTTTGAAGCGATTGCTGTGCGTGTTCCCACCATCAACGTGACGGCCATTGACCTCAGCGTCAGTGTGCGGGATCCCGTCAGCGCCTGCGAGGTTAACGCCCTGCTGCAAAGTGCGTCAGAAGGGGCATTTAGTGGTATAGTTGACTACACGGAATTGCCGTTAGTCTCCATTGATTTTAACCATGATCCGCACAGTGCTATTGTCGACGGCACCCAAACGCGGGTCAGTGGTCAGCACCTTATCAAGACGTTAGTCTGGTGCGATAACGAATGGGGCTTCGCTAATCGTATGATCGATACGACGTTAGCGATGGCCGCCAGCGGTTTCAGGTAAGGCGCGTACAGCGTCTGTAAAACTTTGAGAATCAACGAGAGGGTTCACCATGTCTGTAATTAAGATGACCGATCTGGATCTGGCTGGTAAACGTGTTCTGATCCGTGCGGATCTGAACGTGCCAGTAAAAGAAGGGAAAGTGACGTCTGATGCACGTATTCGCGCTTCTCTGCCGACCATTGAGGCGGCACTGAAGCAAGGCGCAAAAGTGATGGTCACCTCGCACCTGGGTCGCCCGACCGAAGGTGAATACAACGAAGAGTTTTCTCTGCTGCCGGTAGTGAACTACCTGAAAGACAAGTTGGGTGCAGATAACGTTTCCCTGGCAAAAGATTACCTGGACGGTGTTGAACTGACCGCGGGTAAACTGGTTGTTCTGGAAAACGTGCGCTTTAACAAAGGCGAGAAAAAAGACGACGAAACCCTCTCTAAAAAATATGCTGCCCTGTGCGACATCTTCGTGATGGATGCTTTCGGTACTGCTCACCGTGCTCAGGCGTCTACCCATGGCGTGGGCAAATTTGCACCAATCGCCTGTGCGGGTCCGCTGCTGTCAGGTGAACTGGAAGCGCTGGGCAAAGCCCTGAAAACCCCGGCACGCCCAATGGTTGCCGTGGTTGGTGGTTCTAAAGTGTCTACCAAATTCGATGTGCTTAACTCGCTGGTGAACATTGCAGACACCGTGATTGTGGGTGGGGGTATCGCGAACACCTTCGTGGCTATCGACAACAACGTGGGTAAATCTCTGTACGAACCTGATTTCGTGGCTGCCGCTAAGAAACTGCGCGACGAATACAAAATTCCGGTGCCAACTGACTCTCGCGTAGGCACGGAATTCTCTGAAACTGCACCTTCTACCGTGAAGAAAGTGTCTGAAGTTCAGGACAACGAAGAGATCATGGACTTTGGTGACGAAACCGCACTGGCAATGGCTAAGTTGTTGAAAGAAGCCAAAACTATTCTGTGGAACGGCCCGGTAGGCGTGTTCGAATTCCCGAACTTCCGCAAAGGCACCGAAATTATCGCGAACGCGATTGCAGACAGTGACGCATTCTCCATTGCCGGCGGCGGTGATACGCTGGCCGCTATCGACCTGTTTGGTATCGAAGATAAAATCTCTTATATCTCTACCGGTGGCGGTGCATTCCTTGAGTTCGTGGAAGGCAAAACCTTACCTGCGGTTGCCATGCTTGAAGAGCGTGCAAAGCAGAAGTAATTAAACCTCAGAGCGGGGTATAAGTACCCCGCATGAGAACTGAATCCTTTAATACGACCGAAGAAACAGGACAAGCTAACATGTCTAAAATTTTTGATTTCGTAAAACCAGGCGTTGTCACCGGTGACGACGTGCAGAAGATCTTCCAGGTAGCGAAAGAGAACAAATTCGCTCTGCCAGCAGTTAACTGCGTGGGCACTGACTCCATCAACGCCGTTCTGGAAACCGCAGCGAAAGTTAAAGCGCCGGTTATCATTCAGTTCTCCAACGGTGGTGCAGGTTTCATCGCGGGTAAAGGCCTGAAATCTGACAAGCCACAGGCTGCGGCTATTTTTGGTGCCATCTCTGGCGCACACCACGTTCACCTGATGGCTGAACACTATGGCGTGCCTGTTATTCTGCACACTGACCACTGCGCTAAGAAACTGCTGCCGTGGATCGACGGTCTGCTGGATGCGGGTGAAGAGCACTTCGCTAAAACCGGTAAGCCACTGTTCTCTTCTCACATGATCGACCTGTCTGAAGAGTCTCTGGAAGAGAACATCGAGATCTCCAGCAAATACCTGGCGCGCATGGCGAAAATCGACATGACCCTGGAAATTGAACTGGGTTGCACCGGTGGCGAAGAAGACGGCGTGGACAACAGCCACATGGACGCTTCTGCTCTGTACACTCAGCCAGAAGACGTTGATTACGCTTACACCAAGCTGAACGCTATCAGCCCGCGTTTCACTATCGCTGCTTCATTCGGTAACGTGCACGGTGTGTACAAGCCAGGCAACGTGAAACTGACCCCGACCATCCTGCGTGATTCTCAGAAATACGTCAGCGAAAAACACGGCCTGCCAGTGAACTCACTGGACTTCGTGTTCCACGGTGGTTCCGGTTCATCAGCAGCTGAGATCGAAGAATCTATCGGTTACGGCGTGATCAAAATGAACATCGATACCGATACCCAGTGGGCAACATGGGACGGCATCCTGCAGTACTACAAAAAGAACGAAGGCTATCTGCAGGCGCAGCTGGGTAACCCGGAAGGCGCTGATAAGCCGAACAAGAAATACTACGACCCACGTGTATGGCTGCGCTCTTCACAGGCTTCCATGATCGTGCGCCTGGAGCAGGCATTCAAAGAGCTGAACGCAGTCGACGTACTGTAAGTTCCCGCTCTGTTTAAAAAAGGCCCTGAGGGGCCTTTTTTTATGCATTCAGTTCTGAATTGTCAGGTAATTTCGCCGCTTATTTGGCACAACCCCATTTTCTTGTTTACCCTTAACCCCATCGGCTGCTGGTTGAACGGCAGATATTCGAATGCCCATTTTGGGCCTGAAAAAGGACAGGGGAATGGATGATTTAAATGTGGTAAACGGCATCAATAATGCGGGTGGCTGGCTGGTGCGTAATCAGGCGCTGTTGTTGAGCTATGCGGTCAATATCGTTGCGGCCATTGCGATTATCATTATCGGTATGATTGCTGCCCGATTTATTTCCGGGACGGTGAATAAGCTGCTGGTAGCACGAAAAATTGACCCTACCGTCGCTGACTTCCTGTCCGGGTTGGTGCGCTACGGCATCATTGCCTTTACGCTGATTGCTGCGATGGGACGTGTAGGCGTGCAGACAGCCTCGGTGATTGCTGCACTGGCAGCCGCAGGCTTTGCGTTTGCACTGGCTCTGCAAGGTTCGCTCTCGAACCTGGCCGCGGGTGTACTGCTGGTCACCTTCCGTCCGTTCCGCGCGGGAGAGTTTGTTGATCTGGGCGGTGTGATGGGAACAGTGCTTAATGTACAGATCTTCTCGACCACATTACGCAGTGCTGACGGTAAAATTGTTGTGGTGCCAAACGGCAAAATCATTGCGGGGAATATCATTAACTTCTCCCGCGAGCCAGAACGCCGCAATGAATTTATTATTGGCGTCGCCTACGATGCTGATATCGATGAAGTGCTGACACTGCTGCGCGGCGTGGTGGATGCCGAGCCTCGCGTTCTGCAGGAGCGCGGTGTGCAGATTGGCCTGAACGAGCTGGCCGCCTCTTCGGTTAATGTGGTGATTCGCTGCTGGAGCAAAGCGGGTGACTTACAGGATGTCTACTGGGACCTGATGAGAAACTTCAAACGTACGCTGGATGCCAACAACATCGGTATTCCTTACCCGCAGATGGATGTTCATCTGCACCAGGTCAAAGCGCCAGAAGCAGAAGTGGCGAAAGCGGAATAATCCTGTCAGGGCCGGCCATTTTCCGGTCGGCCCTTATCTTACTTTGCCCCTCTCAGTATTAGCCTTTCTTATTAACCATTAAATCTTTCAATTTCCCCTAATGATATTGCCGCTATACACTTGCCGAAAATCTTGACTGGTGAGGCGATTGTGATGTTATCCGTTTATTTTCAGGGGGTTGCTATGGGCGCAGCGCTTATTCTTCCGCTTGGCCCGCAGAATGCCTTTGTGATGAATCAGGGCGTGCGCCGCCAGTATCATCTGATGACCGCTGCACTCTGTACGCTGAGTGATATTGTGCTGATCTGTGGCGGAATATTTGGTGGTAGCGCATTGCTTAACCAATCCGAGCTGCTACTCAATCTGGTAACGTGGGGCGGAGTGGCTTTCCTGCTGTGGTATGGCTGGGGCTCGCTGAGAACAGCGTTCAGTGGCGATATCAACCTGGCGTCTGCCGCTGTTTTAAAGCAGGGACGCTGGCGCATTGTCGCGACCATGATGGCGGTGACCTGGCTCAATCCGCACGTCTACCTGGATACCTTTGTGGTGTTGGGCAGTCTGGGCGGGCAGCTACCGGATGAAGCGCGCCGCTGGTTTGCTTTAGGCTCCGCCAGCGCCTCAGTACTGTGGTTCTTCGGCCTCGCGCTGCTAGCCGCCTGGCTGGCACCGCTGCTGAACACCACGCGTGCCCAGCGCATTATCAATCTGCTTGTGGGGTTGGTGATGTGGGCAATTGCGCTGAAACTGGCGCTACAGGCGCTCGGGATAGCGTAGCGGGAACTCACTATCAGAATCGATGTCATAGTGTGATGCGCTAATGTGCCCTAAAATATGTTGTACCGCCGCATTTTGACGGAATAATTCGCTATCGACTGACCGATGGCGCTATCGATAAGATAATGACAGACCCCATGGAGGAAGCAGTGAAGCTAACGAAACTGGCCCTGGCCGCAATGATTGGATTGGGTACTTTACCCTTAGCAGTGCAGGCTGATGAATTACCCAATGGCCCGCACGTGGTGACCTCCGGGCAGTCGAGCGTTGATGCCACGCCGGATATCGCAACACTGGCTATCGAGGTGAGTGTTTCTGCTAAAGATGCCGGTGAAGCGAAAAAACAGGCAGACAGTCGTGTTCAGCAATATTTTGATTTTCTGAATAAAAACAGCATAGAGAAGAAAGATATCAACGCTGCCAACCTGCGTACTCAACCGGAATATGACTACCTGAAAGACGGTAAATCGGTGCTGAAAGGCTACCGTGCTGTGCGTCAGGTTCAGGTCACGCTGCGTCAGCTGGATAAGTTGAATGAACTGCTCGATGGCGCACTGAAGTCAGGCCTGAACGAAATTCGTTCGGTTGAACTGGGTGTGGCAAACCCTGAAGAGTACAAAGCGAAAGCGCGCAAAGCTGCTATTGATGATGCAACAAAGCAGGCGGGCGATCTGGCACAGGGCTTCGGTACGAAGCTGGGCCCGGTTTACAGCATTCGTTATCACGTGGCTAACTATCAGCCAATGCCGATGGCACGGATGTACAAAGCCGCTGATGCTGCGCCAATGACCTCTGCCGCCCAGACCTATGAGCAGCAGAGTATCCATTTCGACGACCAGGTTGACGTGGTATTTGAATTGCAGCGTAACCCTTAATCCACGCAGTCTGACCGCAACAGAAGGCCAGCCTCTACGCAGAATGTCGTAGGGGCTGGCCTTTTTTCTGGCCGCCCCCTGGCCGGGTTATTCTGTATCCTGGCGCAGCACACGATGACCATGCGCCAGCAGGGCATCGGTCACCTTGCGCATCAGGCGGCTTTCTGGGGCAAAGCGGTGCCAGTAAAGCATCCGGCGCTGTAACAGACCCGGCGTTAAATCAATCAATTCCCCTTCCGCCAGTTCGCGCTCAATCTGCAAATGCGGGATCATACAGCAGGTGGTTCCCTGACGGGCCAGCTGCACAAAAGCTTCTGACGAGTTGACGATATGGCAGGGCACGCTGCCCGGTGACAGATCAAAGTTTTGCTGTAAAAACGCCTGATGCATATCATCCAGATGGTCAAACGCCACGGCGGGTGCTTTCAGCAGCGCAGAGCGCGTCACGCCATTTGGGAAGTAGCGGGCAGCAAACTCTTTTGAACCGACAAACAGATAGTCGAGCGCACCGAGCTGATCGACCAGACAGCTCGGCAACGGCTGTGGCTGGATACTGACGGCACCGACCACTTCACCACGACGCAAGCGTTCCTGGGTGCGGGTTTCATCTTCCACCTGAAGATTCAGGCGTACTGGCGAATCAGTCAGCACGGTTTTCAGCGCGGGCAGCAACCAGGTCGCGAGACTGTCGGCGTTCACCGCCAGCGACAGCAGTAACGGCGTGGTGCCGCTATTATCGTCACCCAACCACTCTTCTTCCAGCAGTTCTACCTGGTGCAATAACGCCAGCAGTTTCTGGCCCTGTTCCGTTGGGCGCGGCGGTACGGTTCGCACCAGCAAAGGCTGGCCAAACATATTCTCAAGCTGCTTAATGCGCTGTGAGACCGCAGACTGGGTAATACAGAGCTTTTGCGCGGCACGTTCAAAGCCGCGCTCGCGAATCACTGCATCCAGCGCCTGAAGCGTTCGATAATCCGGGCGTTTCATTAATCGTTCTACTCTCTTTCAGGTGTGGTTGTGCACTATGCCATAGATTGGGGGTATAGCTTACGCCACTTTACGAATCAACCACTTTGTGGGGTGTGTTCCAATCTCGTCAATCAAACCCCTTGCAGGGCGGTGATTTTGCCCAGCCTTGCTTTATACTACGCGCACACAGTGGCTCACAGGTTTTAAACATACCATGACACAAGACGAACTGAAAAAAGCTGTCGGCTGGGCAGCTCTGGATTACGTCACTCCGGGCACTATCGTTGGCGTTGGCACCGGGTCGACTGCTGCCCATTTCATTGATGCACTGGCGTCGATTAAACATCAGATTGAAGGAGCGGTCTCCAGCTCAGAAGCTTCCACGGCCAAACTGAAAGGCTACGGCATCCATGTCTTCGATCTTAACGAGATCGATCAGCTGGCGGTCTATGTTGACGGTGCCGATGAGATTAACGGGCAGATGCAGATGATCAAGGGCGGCGGCGCAGCGCTGACGCGCGAGAAAATTATTGCAGCCGTTGCCGACCGCTTTATCTGTATTGCGGATGCATCCAAGCAGGTCGATGTGCTGGGGCGTTTCCCTCTGCCGGTAGAAGTTATCCCGATGGCGCGCTCGTACGTTGCTCGCGAACTGGTGAAGCTCGGTGGTCAGCCGGAGTACCGCCAGAACGTGGTGACCGACAATGGAAACATTATTCTTGATGTTCATAATCTCAAAATCATTGACCCCATTCGGCTGGAAGCAGCAATTAACGCGCTGCCAGGCGTAGTCACTGTGGGTCTGTTTGGTGCCCGTGGTGCCGATGTGGCGCTGATCGGTACAGCCAACGGCGTGCAAACTATTCAGAAATGATCTCTCTGGCACCCGCGGGTGCCGGTTATTTTTATGCGAAAAACATCTTTTCTTTTGCAGGCGAAATTTAGTGACTTATGTCACATAGTCGCTGCCTGAGGCGCGATCCTCCTGAAGGTTCACGTTGCACCATGATTTTCTGCCGCAATGTTCTGTGAGTCGGGGGCGCCATGCTGGAGGCCAGGCAATCGTTTGTATTGCCGCCAGCGTAGATTTTGTTATTTTGACAGAAGGCTATCTTATATCCCCACGGTTTTCCCATTGCAGCTGACAGCGATTACGTTGGTCAACGGGAACAATGATGGGGATTAAGCCACATCTGAAGTCTGCTAAATAGGGTCGGGAAATGGCAAAAGTATCACTGGAGAAAGACAAGATTAAATTCCTGCTGGTGGAAGGCGTTCATCAGAGTGCAGTTGATAATCTGCGCTCTGCGGGCTACACCAACATTGAATTTCACAAGGGCGCATTGGATAGCGAAACACTGAAGGAATCCATCCGTGATGCGCACTTCATCGGGCTGCGTTCGCGCACCAACCTCACCGAAGAGATCTTTGCTGCGGCAGAAAAACTGGTTGCCGTTGGCTGTTTCTGCATCGGGACAAACCAGGTTGATCTGAATGCGGCAGCGAAGCGTGGTATTCCGGTGTTTAACGCACCTTTCTCCAATACCCGATCCGTAGCTGAACTGGTGATCGGTGAGCTGTTGCTGATGCTGCGCGGTGTTCCAGCGGCCAATGCGAAAGCACACCGTGGCGAGTGGCATAAACTGGCTGTGGGTTCCTATGAAGCACGCGGCAAAAAGCTGGGCATCATTGGTTACGGTCATATCGGTATGCAGCTGGGTGTGCTCGCCGAGAGCCTGGGTATGCATGTGTTCTTCTACGATATTGAGAGCAAACTGCCGCTGGGTAATGCCACGCAGGTACAGCATCTCTCTGACCTGCTGAATATGAGCGATGTTGTGAGCCTGCACGTGCCTGAAACGCAGTCCACCCAGAATATGATGGGCCCGGAAGAGTTGGCGCTGATGAAGCCCGGCGCACTGCTGATCAACGCCTCGCGCGGAACCGTGGTGGATATTCCTGCGCTGTGCCACGTGCTGGCCACTAAGCACCTGGCGGGCGCGGCGATTGACGTTTTCCCGGAAGAACCTGCGACCAACAGCGATCCGTTCAATTCACCGCTGTGTGAGTTCGACAACGTGATCCTGACACCCCATATCGGTGGGTCGACCCAGGAAGCTCAGGAGAACATCGGTATTGAAGTCGCGGGTAAACTGGCCAAGTACTCTGACAATGGCTCTACACTGTCGGCGGTTAACTTCCCGGAAGCCTCGCTGCCAATGCACGGTGCGAATGCCAGCCGTCTGATGCACATCCATGAGAACCGTCCAGGTGTACTGACGGCGATCAACCTGATCTTTGCTGACCAGGGTATCAACATCTCCGCTCAGTATCTGCAAACGACACCGCAGATGGGTTACGTGGTCATCGACGTTGATGCGCCGCAAGATGTGGCTGATAGAGCACTGCAGCTGATGAAGGCAATTCCTGGTACCGTTCGCGCACGTCTGCTTTATTAATTATCCGCGTAGGGGTCAGGCATGCCTGACCCAGGGCGAGGCATGCCTCGCCCCTACGGCGATCCCCCCTCACCACTGCCAGATCTTTGAAGGCGTTATCAACGCAGGTAAGGGAATATCCCATTGCTCTACCGGCAAGGTGTCTACCTGCTGACAATCATGCGCCAGCCCTATCGGCATAAAGCCGTGCTGCTGCCAGTTCTGTAGCGTCCTGTCATAAAATCCGCCCCCCATCCCCAGACGTTGTCCTCCGGCATCAAACGCCACCAGTGGCACGATCAGCACATCCAGCTCGCTTAACGGCAACAGATTGCGGATATCCAGCGGCGGTTCAGGAATACGCAGGCGGTTTATCTTCAGTTCAGTCTTCTCATCGTAACGCAGAAACAGTAACTGACCCGTCGAGAAAGGATGAAGCACGGGCAGGTAAACCTGCTGCTTTCGCTGCCACAGTTTGGCGATTAATGGTCGGGTATTGATCTCGCCATCGACGGAAAGAAACAGTGCGATATGCTGCGCCTGCTGTATCGGGGCAAAATTCAGGGCATGGTCTGCCGCCTGCACTGCGGCAAGTTGCTGCTGTTCATCGCTGATTTCACGACGCAAATTGCGTACGTGCTTACGGATATCCTGACGAAGCATCAATGTGGGGTTCATCACGTGGCTGACTCCATGAAATCGTACAGAAGCGTGCCGGATAGCTTAGAGAAAAATGAAATCGATCGGGAGGGGAGAACAAAAAAGGGAGGTTCTCCGAGATGCCGCCGCAGGCTGTAACCCTTGAACCCATGGTTCAAGGTGAGTATGCCGTCGTAACCATCAGGCTTCTCGGACGGACCGAGCTTGCGCACAGGTTACAGAGCGTCACACTCTGTTTGGTATTAATTATCGGCTCAGGGGACGGGCCCGCTTGCAAACATCTCAGAGAATTTTTTACTTCACCGTCACTCTATCACAGGTAACGCTAAAGTGTTATTCGAACTTCGCACCGGTACGTTCAGTTATGCGACCTTGCTCAAGCAATGCTTGTTCAATGGTCTGTTGTAGCATCCGAATTCGTTGTTCCATGTTCGACGCATAGTCACGGGTTTTGACTTTTTCCTGCGCGAGTTCATGGCAAATGTTCAGTGCTGCAATGAATACCAGTTGCTCTGTATTTGTGACTCTAGTGCGAACTTTTAAGTCTTGCAACCGTTGATTGAGGTCTTCGGCAGCCAGATTCAGCGCATCTTGCTGTTCGGGCGGACAATTTACTCTTAATGAACGGCCAAAAATTTGAATATCTACCGGTTGTGCAGACATGCCACCATCCTGACTGATTACTGCGCCCGCAATCACCCTTACCGCTCAAGGGCTTGGGAGGGGCGCCACTATAACTACCCCTAATATAAGAAACAACCCCTTTCTGGAATCGTTGAGGCACCTGGTGGTAGCATATCACGAACTTATCCAGCCAACGACGATCAAAACTCATGTCACTAACCAACATAATGCCGGGCTACAACACGCTGGCCTCAGTACTGACGCAGCAGGGCGTAGGAATGACCCCTGCAGAAATGCATGGCCTGATCAGTGGATTGATCTGTGGCGGCAGCCATGACAGCAACTGGCAAACGCTGGTGCACGACCTGACAAACGAAGGCATGGCGTTCTCACAAACCCTGGCGCAGCCTTTGCAGGAGATGCACGAAGCGATCGGCAACTCACTGGAAGATGAAGGCTTCCTGTTCCAGCTTTATCTGCCTGAAGATGACGACATCACTGTATTCGACCGTGCTGATGCACTGGCCGGCTGGGTGAACCATTTCCTGCTGGGTCTGGGAGTGGCGCAGCCAAAAATTGGTCAGGTCAAAGGGGAAACCGGTGAAGCCATCGACGATCTGCGTACTATCGCACAGCTCGGTTATGATGAAGATGAAGATCAGGAAGAGCTTGAACAGTCGCTGGAAGAGGTGATCGAGTATGTGCGCGTCGCCGCACTGCTGTGTCACGATACCTTTACCCGCGCGATACCGACCAATGTCGTGATGAAAAAGCCAACGCTGCACTAGGGCTGGGCCATCCCGGCCGCCAGTGGTGATTTAACGGAACAGCATTCAGGAGGTCAAATGACCCAGCAAGAGTTTTTGCGCCGCCGTCAGGCGCTGTTAGCGAAGATGGCTCCGGCCAGCGCGGCGGTGATCTTTGCCGCACCGGAAGCAACGCGCAGTAACGACAGCGAGTATCCCTACCGACAGAACAGTGATTTTTGGTACTTCACCGGGTTTAACGAGCCGGAAGCCGCGCTGCTGCTGATTAAAAGCGCTGACAATCATAATCACAGCGTCCTGTTCAACCGCGTACGGGATCTGACGGCAGAAATCTGGTTTGGTCGTCGTCTGGGTCAGGATGCTGCACCTGCGACCCTGGCCGTTGACCGTGCTCTGCCGTGGGATGACATTGGCGATCAGCTGCATCTGCTGCTGAACGGCCTGGATGTGGTTTACCATGCTCAGGGCCAGTATGACTTTGCTGACGCCGTTGTTTTCAAAGCACTGGAGACACTGCGCCGTGGCTCACGACAGAACCTCTCTGCGCCCGCGACGCTGACCGACTGGCGCCCATGGGTGCATGAGCTGCGTCTGATTAAATCACCTGAAGAGCAGGCGGTGCTGCGTGAAGCCGGGCGCATCAGCGCACTGGCCCACACGCGCGCAATGCAAACGTCGCGCCCCGGGATGTATGAATACCAGTTGGAAGGGGAAATTCATCACGAATTTAACCGCCACGGTGCCCGCTTCCCGTCCTACAACACCATCGTTGGCGCGGGCGATAACGGCTGTATTCTGCACTACACCGAAAACGAAAGTCAGATGCGCGAGGGGCAGCTGGTGCTGATCGACGCCGGGTGCGAACTCCAGGGGTATGCGGGCGATATCACCCGAACCTTCCCGGTGGGGGGCAAATTTACCGCACCGCAGCGGGCCATCTACGACATTGTACTGGCGGCGCTTTACCGCTCACTGGAGCTGTATCGTCCCGGCACCAGCATTCGTGATGTCACGGCGGCGGCGGTTAACGTCATGGTCAGCGGCCTGGTGAAACTGGGCATTTTGCATGGCGATGTCGACATGCTGATTGCTGAAAATGCCCACCGTCAGTTCTTTATGCACGGCCTGAGCCACTGGCTGGGGCTGGACGTGCATGATGTGGGTGACTACGGTGTGGACCGGGACCGTATTCTGGAAGTGGGCATGGTGCTGACTATCGAACCGGGTTTATACATTGCGCCAGATGCCGATGTACCCGCCGAGTACCGTGGTATTGGGATTCGCATTGAAGATGACATCATTATCACCGCCGAAGGTAACGAAAACCTGACAGATACGGTGGTGAAAGATGCCGATGAGATTGAAGCATTGATGGCGGCAGCGAAGCGTTCATGAGCATAATTATCGCAGGGGGAGGGATGGCTGGCGCTACGCTGGCACTGGCGATCTCACACCTGACGCAAGGAAAACTGGCGGTAACGCTGGTCGAGGGAACAGAGCCTGCCAGCCGTGCCCATCCCGGCTTTGACGGACGGGCGATTGCTCTGGCCGAAGGCACCTGTCAGCAACTGGCCGCTATCGGCCTCTGGCCGGTGCTGGCATCGGCTGCGACCGCGATCACCGATGTGCATGTCAGCGATCGCGGGCATGCCAGTTTTGTCTCGCTGGCGGCGGCTGACTACGATGTGTCGGCGCTGGGCCAGGTGGTTGAGCTGCATGAAGTTGGGCAGCGACTGTTCGCCCGTCTGAAAAAAGCATCCGGCATCACCCTGCGCTGCCCGGACAAAGTCGCCGGGGTGGAACGCACTCAGGAGAGCGTCAGCGTGTTACTGGAGAGCGGTGAGCGGTTGACGGGCGATCTGCTGGTGGCGGCCGATGGTTCTCGTTCACGTGTGGCTGCTGCCTGCGGTTTACAGTGGCAAAGTGCGGATTACCAGCAGGTGGCCGTCATCGCTAACGTCTCGACCCAATTACCGCATCAGGGGCAGGCGTTTGAGCGCTTTACTGAACATGGGCCGCTGGCACTGCTGCCGATGTCCGGGGGGCGTAGCTCACTGGTCTGGTGCCATCCGCTGGCGCAGAAAGCGGCGGTCGATAGCTGGAGCGATGCGCGCTTCCTCACGGAATTACAGAAAGCCTTTGGCTGGCGGCTGGGGCGCATCACCCAGGTGGGGCAGCGCGACAGTTATCCGCTGCAACTGCAAACCGCTGCGCAGCATATTTCCCATCGACTGGCGCTGGTCGGTAATGCGGCACAAACGCTGCATCCGATTGCCGGTCAGGGGTTTAACCTCGGTATCCGTGATGTCATGTCGCTGGCGGAAACGCTGGCGGCCGCATGGCGTGCCGGGCAAGGGGTCGGGGCGTATGCCACGCTGAACCACTATCAGCAACGACGTCAGCCGGACGCGCAGGCCACGATCGGCATCACCGACGGGCTGGTCCGACTGTTTGCAAACCGATATACGCCGCTGGTTGCAGGGCGCAACCTGGGGCTGATGGCGATGGATCATCTGCCGCCATTACGTAATTTGCTGGCCGAGCGCACGTTGGGCTGGGTTAAGCGTTGAGGAGAAAGCAGTCATGCAAACCTATGATGTGATCATCGCCGGTGGCGGAATGGTTGGGCTGGCCGTGGCCTGTGGCCTACAGGGCAGCGGATTGCGCGTTGCGGTACTGGAGCGCGAAATACCGCAGGCGCTGGATAATGCAGCCCCTCCTGCGTTACGCGTTTCTGCGATTAATGCGGCCAGCGAACGCCTGTTGCAGCATCTTGGCGTCTGGGATGCGATCCTCAGTTCCGGTGCCAGTGCCTATCACGGCATGGAAGTGTGGGACCGTGACAGTTTTGGTCATATTGCTTTTGATGATGAGCAGCAGGGATTAGCGCACCTCGGGCATATTATTGAAAACCGGGTCATTCACCAGGCGTTGTGGCAACGGGCAGAAAGCCTCAGCGATATCACGCTGGTGGCCCCAGCGGAGCTTCAGCAGGTAGCATTTGGTGATAATGAAGCCTTTGTCACGTTGCAGGATGGCAGCATGATGACCGCCCGGTTGCTGGTGGCCGCAGACGGTGCCAACTCCTGGCTGCGCAACAAAGCCGATATTCCGTTGACCTTCTGGGATTATCAGCACCATGCGCTGGTCGCCAATATCCGCACGGCGCAGCCCCATGAGTCGGTCGCCCGTCAGGTGTTTCACGGTGACGGTATTCTGGCCTTCTTACCACTGCGCGATCCGCACCTCTGTTCGATTGTCTGGTCGCTGTCGCCGCAGGAGGCTTCGCGCTTACAGGCGATGCCGGAAGCGGTGTTCAACCAGCAGCTATCGGTGGCGTTCGATATGAAGCTTGGCTTGTGTACGCTTTCAAGTGAACGTCAAACCTTCCCGCTGATGGGGCGCTATGCGCGTAATTTTGCGGCACATCGTCTGGCACTGGTAGGCGATGCGGCACATACCATTCACCCGCTGGCCGGGCAGGGCGTTAACCTTGGCTTTATGGATGCCGCCGCGCTAATCGGTGAGGTTAAGCGCCTGCAACAGCAGGGCAAAGACATTGGACAGCACCTTTATCTGCGCCGCTATGAGCGCACTCGCAAGCACAGTGCCGCCGTGATGCTGGCCAGCATGCAGGGGTTCCGCGAGTTGTTTGACGGCAACAACCCGGCGAAGAAACTGTTGCGTGAAGTGGGTCTTGCCCTGGCAGATAACCTGCCAGGCGTGAAGCCGCGTCTGTTGAAACAGGCGATGGGCCTGCACGACCTTCCTGAGTGGCTGCGTTGAGCTGAATGAAAGAGCAGGGGAGCTGAGGCTCCCCTTTTTTACGCCTGTTATTCCGTCATTCTCCTGCTGCGCAATCAGAGGGCAAGGGTTGCCCCCTTTTTGCACATCGTTTGAAAAATTCTAATTTCTCCTGTCACTTCGCATTACTTTTAATAATGTCATCGCTATTCTGCGGAAGTCATTTTTTAGGCCAGGAATGCCATCACTATGTCTTTTAACTGTCCTGTTCCCCATTAATTGCCATCTTTGTGTGTGATAACGCATTTTTCCAGCGGAAAAAACCAGAAAATGGGTTCTGCTCCTTTTTGGCTCAGAGCGAATTCGACCTCGTTTATCTTATGGTTAATTGACAACTTCAGTGGTAAGTTCGTAGCGAAGGTAACGATTGCGTTGGCCGCAGCAGGCGGTAAAAAACACTCGTCAGCAACCGGATGGCACAGGAAAACTATGACTCAGCAAACCCCGACTCAGCAGACCCCGTTATTCGAACAACACCATGTAAGTGGTGCCCGCATGGTCGATTTTCATGGCTGGATGATGCCGCTTCACTACGGCTCTCAGATGGATGAACATCACGCGGTACGTACTGATGCCGGGATGTTTGACGTTTCCCATATGACCATCGTCGATCTGCGTGGTGCGCGCACCCGCGAGTTTCTACGCTATCTGCTGGCCAACGATGTCGCCCGGCTGACTCAGCCCGGCAAAGCCCTCTACACCGCCATGCTCAATGCATCCGCTGGCGTAATAGACGATCTGATTGTTTACTTTATGAGCGAAGACTTTTTCCGACTGGTGGTTAACTCCGCCACACGTGAAAAAGATCTGGCGTGGATCGGCGAGCATGCAGCGGCCTTCGGTGTCCTGCTGACAGAGCGTGATGACCTCTCGCTGATTGCCGTACAGGGGCCTCATGCTCAGCAAAAAGCACAAACCTTATTCAATGAAGAACAGCGTGCGGCAGTCAGCGGCATGAAGCCGTTCTTCGGCGTTCAGTCCGGCGAACTGTTTATTGCCACGACCGGTTACACCGGGGAGTCTGGCTATGAAATTGCCCTGCCCAATGAGCAGGCGGTCGGCTTCTGGCAACAACTGCTGGCTGCGGGGGTGAAACCTGCGGGGCTGGGCGCGCGCGATACCCTGCGTCTTGAAGCCGGAATGAATCTCTACGGTCAGGAAATGGACGAAGGGGTTTCTCCGCTGGCCGCCAATATGGGCTGGACCATTAGCTGGGAACCCACCGACCGCCAGTTTATTGGCCGCGAAGCGCTGGAATTTCAGCGCGAGAAGGGAACGGAACAGTTGGTGGGTCTGATCATGACGGAGAAAGGCGTGCTGCGTAACGCATTGCCAGTGCATTTTACCGATGCCGATGGCAACCTGCGTGAAGGGATTATTACCAGCGGCTCATTTTCCCCAACGCTGGGTTGTAGCATCGCCCTGGCGCGTGTTCCTGCGGGCATTGGTGAACATGCCGTGGTGCAAATCCGCAACCGCGAAATGCCGGTGCGCGTCACTAAACCTGTTTTTGTTCGTGCCGGTAAACCGGTGACAAAATAGTGATTCCACGCCGCAGAACTTCTGCGGCGTATAAAGATAAGACGATTTTTGGAGAGCATGTTGATGAGCAATGTACCAGCAGAACTGAAATACCGTGACAGCCATGAATGGGTGCGTAAAGAGGCCGATGGCACTTATACCGTTGGGATTACCGAACACGCGCAGGAACTGTTAGGTGACATGGTGTTTGTTGACCTGCCGGATGTGGGCAACACCTACAGCCAGGGCGAAGACTGTGCGGTGGCAGAGTCAGTCAAGGCAGCCTCAGATATTTATGCACCGTTAAGTGGTGAAATTGTGGAAGTGAACAGCGGTCTGGATTCAGAGCCGGAACTGGTCAACAGCTCCCCGTACACCGATGGCTGGTTGTTCCGCATCAAAGCGGTTGATGATACCGAGTTTGAGACGTTGTTAGATGCGGCCGCCTATCAGGGACTGATTGAATAAGCGATCCGCTGGATAGCTATCTTACTTGTCATTTCGGGATTGGGCAGTGCTCTGAATCCTCACGTACTTTGTGTACGCTCCGGTTCTTGCGCGCTGTCCGCACCCGAACTGACTGCGCCGATAACGCTATGTCATATTGCTTTGTTAGCGAGTTGGCCATTTTTACCTACCACTTATGCCCGATGCAGGATTGACCGATCATGACCCAGAAACTCAGCCAGCTTGAACATCACGGTGCATTTATCGAGCGCCATATTGGACCTTCGCAGGAACAGCAGGACGCCATGCTTCATGCTATTGGCGCGGCCTCACTGACCGATCTGATAACCTCGATTGTGCCCGCCGACATCCAGCTTCCCAGCCCGCCCGGGGTGGGTGATGCGCTGACGGAGCATCTGGCGCTGGCCGAGTTGAAAGCGATTGCAGCGCAGAACCAACGCTATAAATCTTATATCGGCATGGGTTATACCCCCGTGCTGACACCACCGGTGATCCTGCGCAATATGCTGGAAAATCCGGGCTGGTACACCGCTTACACCCCTTATCAACCGGAAGTGTCGCAGGGGCGACTGGAAGCGCTGCTGAACTTCCAGCAACTGACGCTGGATCTCACCGGGCTGGATATTGCTTCCGCCTCCCTGCTTGACGAAGCCACCGCCGCAGCCGAAGCGATGGCGATGGCGAAGCGCGTCAGCAAACTGAAACACGCCAACCGTTTCTTTGTCGCGGATGATATTCATCCTCAGACGCTGGATGTGGTGCGTACCCGTGCGGAAACCTTCGGGTTTGACGTGCTGGTGGACAAAGCGGAAAAAGTGCTGGAGCTGGACGATGTCTTTGGTGTGCTGCTACAGCAGGTGGGGACTGGCGGGGAAGTGCATGATTATGCTGACCTGATTACCGAGCTGAAAAGCCGCAAAGTGGTCGTGAGCGTGGCGGCCGACATGATGACGCTGGTGCTGTTACAGGCACCGGGTAAACAGGGCGCAGATATTGTCTTCGGTTCTGCCCAGCGTTTTGGCGTGCCAATGGGTTACGGCGGCCCACATGCTGCCTTCTTTGCTGCGCGTGACGCGCATAAACGCTCGATGCCAGGACGCATTATCGGCGTATCCCGTGATGCCGCCGGTAATACCGCACTGCGTATGGCGATGCAGACCCGCGAACAGCATATCCGCCGCGAGAAAGCCAACTCCAACATCTGTACCTCGCAGGTACTGCTGGCCAATATTGCCAGCCTGTATGCGGTTTTCCACGGTCCCGTTGGCCTGAAGCGGATTGCCAGTCGCATCCACCGCCTGACCGATATCCTCGCGCAGGGCTTGCAGCAGCGCGGTCTGAAACTGCGCCATGCAACCTGGTTCGATACCCTGACGGTCGAAGTCAGCGATAAAGCGGCGGTGCTGGATCGCGCGCTGAGCTTTGGCATGAATCTGCGCAGCGACATTCTGAATGCCGTGGGCATCACGCTGGATGAAACCACCACCCGTGAAGATGTGACCGCACTGTTCTCTGTGCTGCTGGGCAATGAGCACGGGCTGGATATCGATGCACTGGATACCGACGCGCAGGCGATCCCGGCGGCGATGATCCGTCAGGAAGCGATCCTGACCCACCCGGTATTTAACCGTCATCACAGCGAAACCGAGATGATGCGTTACATGCATAGCCTGGAGCGTAAAGATCTGGCACTGAACCAGGCGATGATCCCGCTTGGCTCCTGCACCATGAAGTTGAACGCGGCGGCGGAGATGATCCCCATCACCTGGCCCGAATTTGCCGAACTGCACCCGTTCTGCCCGGCCGAACAGGCAGGCGGCTACCTGCAAATGATCGGTCAGCTTTCCCGCTGGCTGGTTCAGCTGACGGGTTACGATGCACTCTGTATGCAGCCGAATTCGGGGGCGCAGGGGGAGTACGCCGGTCTGCTGGCGATCCGCCGTTACCACGAAAGCCGCAATGAAGCGGGGCGTAATATCTGCCTGATCCCAAGCTCAGCACACGGTACCAACCCAGCTTCTGCACAGATGGCGGGCATGGAAGTGGTCGTGGTGGCCTGTGATAAGCAGGGCAATATCGATCTTCACGATCTGCGTTTGAAAGCCGAACAGGCGGGCGACGCGCTCTCCTGCATTATGGTGACCTACCCGTCGACCCACGGTGTTTATGAAGAGACGATCCGTGAGGTCTGTCAGATCGTTCATCAGTTTGGTGGCCAGGTCTATCTCGATGGTGCCAATATGAATGCCCAGGTGGGGATCACCACGCCGGGCTATATCGGCGCAGATGTGTCGCATCTGAACCTGCACAAAACCTTCTGCATTCCGCACGGCGGCGGCGGGCCAGGTATGGGACCGATTGGCGTCAAGGCGCACCTGGCACCGTTTGTTCCGGGCCACAGTGTGGTACAGATTGAAGGCATGCTGACCGGACAGGGCGCGGTTTCTGCTGCACCGTTTGGCAGCGCCTCCATCCTGCCTATCAGCTGGATGTATATCCGCATGATGGGTGCGGAAGGGCTGAAGCAGGCGAGTTCCGTGGCGATCCTCAATGCCAACTACATTGCTCACCGTCTGCAATCGGCTTATCCAATCCTCTACGCCGGACGTGACGGCCGCGTGGCGCACGAATGCATTCTGGATATCCGCCCGCTGAAAGAGCAGACCGGCATCAGCGAGTTGGATATCGCTAAACGCCTGATCGACTACGGTTTCCATGCGCCGACCATGTCATTCCCGGTGGCCGGTACGCTGATGGTGGAACCGACTGAGTCAGAGAGCAAAACCGAACTGGACCGCTTTATCGATGCCATGCTGGCGATCCGCAGTGAAATTGACCGTGTCGTCGAGGGTGAATGGCCGCTGGAAGATAACCCACTGGTGAATGCACCGCATACCCAGATGGAAATTGTCGGCGAGTGGGGCCATCCTTATACGCGTGAACTGGCGGTATTCCCGGCCGGGAGCGCGAATAAATACTGGCCAACAGTGAAACGTCTGGATGATGTTTACGGTGACCGTAATCTGTTCTGTTCCTGTGTACCGATGAGCGAATACGAATAACCGCATCGTGATCAGCGGCGGATAATCTGTAAGGGTTGACCTTCGTTTCGGTCAACCCTTTTTTATGGGATAAACAGCATGAAAATCGCATTAGTGACAGGCGGCAGTCGCGGCATTGGCCGGGCTACCGCCATTCTGTTGGCACAAATGGGCTGGCGGGTCGCCGTCAACTTCGCCCGGCGCACCGATGCTGCGCTTGAAGTCGTGGATATGATTGAGCAGCAGGGAGGCAGTGCTTTTGCCCTTCAGGCGGATATCGCTGATGAAGCGCAGGTGATGGCGATGTTTGCTGACATCGACCGTCAGCCGGGGCAATTGACGGCGCTGGTCAATAATGCCGGTATCCTGTTTCAGCAGGCCACGCTGGAACAGCTCACGGCAGAGCGCATTAACCGGGTCTTTGCCACCAACGTCACGGGCAGTTTTCTTTGCTGTCGCGAAGCGGTTAAGCGCATGGGCCACCATCACGGCGGGAGCGGTGGGGCGATTGTCAATGTTTCCTCGGCGGCCGCCAGAACGGGGGCACCGGGTGAATATGTTGATTACGCCGCATCAAAAGGGGCAATGGATACGCTGACTAAAGGGCTATCGCTGGAAGTGGCGGCGCAGGGTATCAGAGTGAACGGCGTGCGTCCGGGCTTTATTTACACCGACATGCATGCGGACGGGGGGGAACCGCAGCGGGTCGATCGGCTGGCACCCGGCATTCCGATGCAGCGCGGTGGCCAGCCGGAAGAGATCGCGCGCGCGATTGCCTGGTTGCTCAGTGATGAGGCGTCATACATTACCGGAACATTTATTGATGCGGCGGGCGGCCGCTGAGATAACGTGGTCGGATGATGGCAATAAACGATAACGCCTAAGGCCAGTTCTTATCGGGTAGAGGGGCTGGCTGAAAAAGGTCAGCCCCTCCCTCTCTCTTAAAGCTCGGAAATATAGCCGACATCGTCGGACGTGGGATTCCCGGCCGCCGCGCGTGCCAGCTCATCACAACGTTCATTCTCAACGTGGCCCGCATGACCTTTAACCCACTTCCAGGTGATCTCATGGTGGCTGAGGGCTGCATCCAGGCGCTTCCACAGGTCGACATTCTTAACCGGCTTCTTATCGGTGGTTTTCCAGCCGCGTTTTTTCCAGTTATGTATCCAGGTGGTAATTCCCTGACGAACATACTGACTGTCGGTACTCAGCACCACCGCACAAGGCTGTGTCAGCGCTTCCAGTGCCACAATCGCCGCCATCATTTCCATGCGGTTGTTGGTGGTCAGGTGGAAACCTGCGCTGTACGTTTTCTCATGCTTGCCATAGCGCATAATCGCGCCATATCCCCCGGGGCCAGGGTTGCCAAGGCACGAACCGTCGGTGAAAATTTCTACCTGCTTAAGCATCTCTGGTAGACTCCCTGTAGAAAAACGCCAAGTCTGCCATAAAACGGGTCCTATGAGCACAGTAAATACAACACGTCAGATCGTTCTCGATACCGAAACCACCGGTATGAACATGATCGGTGTCCACTATGAAGGGCATCGCATTATTGAAATTGGTGCCGTAGAGGTGATTAACCGTCGTCTGACGGGCAATAACTTCCATGTGTATCTCAAGCCCGATCGGCTGGTGGACCCGGAAGCCTTTGGCGTACACGGTATTGCAGACGAATTCCTGCTGGATAAACCCACCTTCGCTCAGGTGGCAGATGACTTCCTGGCGTATATTGATGGCGCAGAGCTGGTGATCCATAACGCGTCGTTCGATATCGGCTTTATGGACTATGAGTTTGCCAAACTGCAGCGTGGCATTGCCAAAACCGAAACCTTCTGTCAGATCACCGACAGCCTGGCGATGGCACGTAAGATGTTCCCCGGCAAGCGTAACAGCCTTGATGCGCTGTGCTCACGCTATGAGATAGACAACAGCAAACGTACGCTGCACGGCGCACTGCTTGACTCCGAAATACTGGCCGAAGTCTTCCTGATCATGACCGGCGGGCAGACCTCGCTGACCTTCTCAATGGAAGGGGATCGTGAAGAACAGGATGATGGCGAAACCATTCACCGCATTACCCGGCCATCCTCGGGGCTGCGCGTGGTGCGTGCCAGCGAGCAAGAGCGGATCGCGCATGAGGCGCGTCTTGATCTGGTGCAGAAAAAGGGCGGCAGCTGTTTATGGCGCCCGATCGATGCCAGTGATATATAAGTGATTAAAAAGCAGGCGAAAACGCACTTTCGGTGAAAAAGAGAGCAGTTGAGATAATTCCACAGAAAAAGCGTTGACGCAGCGCAGGCCGCCCCGTAATATGCGCCTCGTTCCCGACGGGGAACATCGGTGGAGCGGTAGTTCAGTTGGTTAGAATACCTGCCTGTCACGCAGGGGGTCGCGGGTTCGAGCCCCGTCCGTTCCGCCAAGCATTTAGAGAAAGGCCGATTCGAAAGAATCGGCCTTTTTCGTTTTACGACGATGATGCCCTTCCTGAATATCTCACCCATCCTGTCTGCTTATCCTTTCGATCGTTATCGTGCTGCCGCGCGGTGAATCACCTTATATCGTAAAATATCTATAGATAATGACCGGGAGTCGATGTATCACTTTCCATCCCTCTGATATAAGAAAAAAGATGAAGATTAAACCGTTCAAGGAGGAGCGATGATAAAGCCGATATTTCTCTTCACCGTACTACTGATCGTTACACTCGCATCCGGATTACAACCGGCCCCCGTTTATGCCGATAAACCTACTGCTGAAGCATCGGATCTCATGAAGCAATATGTCATATCGTCGGTGGCGGAGCGTGCTGAGGTTCTGCACAGACTGGAAGTGCTCTCTACCAAAAACCCTGATAATGTTAACGTAAGACGGATGTATGCCAACCTGCTAGTCTCTGACAGAAAATATGATAGTGCCATCTCACAATATGAAATGCTGAATAAAAAAAATCCGCGCCCGGTGCTCTTACTACCGGAATGTATGTTGAAAGAAAGGGTGGGTAAGAAAGACAAAGGGTGTTACCAGTCTGTCATTGCGATCGCTGAAGAGAAAAACATCCTGGATAGTGATTATCTTACCGCGCTGTATTTTGCGGACGATCAACGTTTCTTGGCAGAGAAAGAGAAACTTATTAACGCTAATAAAATGACAAAGGCTGAACTTGCTGTTTTTTCATTAAGCCATGAGCGCATTCTGTATACCCTGTATCCGTAACTGCGGGCAGGCTTACGGTACAACAAGAAAGCCCAGGGACCAGAAAATCTCTGGCCCCTGGTCATATCACTCTTTCTGCATCGCGACTTTCGCGTTATAGCCTTGTGTTGCGGCATTCTCCACATCGCCACGGGCGATCCAGCGATAGCTGCCTGCGCCCAGTGCCACCCCGATAAACCAGCTAAAGTTTGCCACCGCATGCAGCGAAGGAATAAAGCTGATCACCAGGCCAATGGCTACCGATGGCAGCAGCGCCACAATCGCTTTCGGGTTAAAACCACCGCGATACCAGTATTTACCTTTTGGCGTGGCATCAAACAGATCATCAACGGAGATCTGGCTGCGTTTGATCAGATAGAAATCGGCCAGCAGGATGCCGAACAGTGGCCCGATAAACGCGCCCAGCACATCCAGCGTATAGTGGATCAGCTCCGGTGACTGGAACAGATTCCACGGCGTCAGCAGCACGGAACCGACCGCTGCGATCATCCCGCCGGTGCGGAAGCTGATCTTCTGTGGCGAACAGTTGGAGAAATCGAAAGCCGGAGAAACAAAGTTGGCCACGATGTTGATGCCGATGGTGGCGGTAATCATCGTCAGCAGACCAATCGCCACTGCCAGATCGTTACCGACCATACTCACTGTCTCAATCGGGTCGGTGATCATTCGGCCAAACAGCGACTGTGTACCCGAAACAATCACCACGGTGACCAGCGAGAACAGCAGGAAGTTAAACGGCAGGCCCCAGCGGTTTCCCCGGCGGATTTCACCCATACTTTTACCGTAGCGAGAGAAATCACCGAAGTTCAGCAGCGGGCCAGAGAAGTACGACACCACCAGCGCGGTAGCCGTCAGCATCTGCCATGCCTGCTCGCCGCCCGTCAGCGTCTTGCTTGCCAGGGTGAAGGAGATACCGTCAAACCCGGTTTTGTATACAATCCATCCTGCCAGCGCCACCATCACCACGTACACCGCCGGGCCAGCCACATCAATGAAACGCTTAATCGCGCTCATTCCGTGCCAGAACACCATCGCCTGCAACAGCCACATAATACCGAAGCAGATCCAGCCGAGCTGCGATAATCCCAGCCAGGAGGCGTGCGTCAGTGACGACAGCGCAGGCCAGAACTTCAGCGAGACCAGCATCAGTGCATTCGCTGCAAGGTACGTCTGAATGCCGTACCAGGCAAAGGCGATTAACCCGCGGATCACCGCCGGGATATTGGCACCAAATACGCCGAATGCCTGACGACAGATCACCGCATAGGGTACGCCCGCCATCTGGCTGGGTTTCGCCACCAGGTTGGCACAGACCTGCACAATACAGAT
Source organism: Erwinia rhapontici (assembly GCF_020683125.1). Lineage (NCBI taxonomy): Bacteria > Pseudomonadati > Pseudomonadota > Gammaproteobacteria > Enterobacterales > Erwiniaceae > Erwinia > Erwinia rhapontici. The sequence continues at coordinate 955,873 of NZ_CP085627.1, forward strand.
GCCGACCAGCAGACACAGCAGCACCTGCCAGCTGGCGAGGCCCAGCGTGAAGAAGCTCGCGGCTACCACATAGCCACCCATGCTGTGTACATCGGACATCCAGAAAGAAAAGATATTGTACCAACTCCAGTTCTGGTCACGCGTTGGCGCCAGATCCTCATTGCACAGCCGTGGGCTGTAGTTGACGGTGGCGTCTGACGCCGCTGCCGGGGAAGAACCATGACTATTTGGCATGAAACCTGCTCCTGTGAATACAGTTATCAATAAACCGGGTTACAGGAGACATTGCAGGATCCAGGCCAGAATGTAATTTCATGTATACAAAAGTCAGTTTTCATGTGTACGATTCTTGACGGAAATGATGTTTACCGGAGTAGGGAATGAAGAGTGAAACCGGGCTGAAAACGGCCTCCGACCTGAGTGACAAGGATGAGCCTATCTATCAGGCGCTGATGACGGCAATCGTGGAACATCAGTTACCACCGGGCAGTAAATTACCGGAGGAGGCACTCTCCGAGGTGTTCGGCGTCAGCCGTACCGGCATTCGTAAAGTGCTGCAACGCCTCGCCGCAGTGCAAATGATCACGCTGACGCCCAAACGTGGTGCGCAGGTCGCCACGCCAACCGTTGAGGAGGCGCAGGATATCTTCCGTACTCGCAGCCTGATTGAGTGCGCGAACCTGTCTGAGGTATTAATGCACTGCCAGGCCCCTCATCTTGCTGCCCTGGAGAAACTCAATCTCCAGGAGCAGCAGGCCCACGAAAATCACGATGGTGCAGCGGCGATCCGCCTCTCAGCGGCATTCCATATTCAGTTACAGGCGATTTCGGGCAACCAGGTGCTGACCGAAATCGTGACGCGGCTGACCCAGCGCTCCTCGCTGGTGGTTGCGGCATATGGTGCGCCCTGGCAGCAGGGCTGCCGCTGTGACGATCACGATCGGCTGGTGGTGCTGCTACGGGAAAAATCACTGACTCAGCTGACTGACGCACTACGGCAACATTTCGATCATATCGTCGCCAGTCTGCGCTTTGAACGCAGCGGCGAAACGCTGCCGGACTTTTCCCGGTTGTTTGCGTCAAAAGGAGCATGATGATGAGTAGCAAACAGGTCATTCAGGTGATCAACCCCAACACCAGCCTGGCAATGACGGAAACCATCGGTGCAGCGGCACGTGCGGTGGCGGCAGGGAATACCGAGATCCTGGCGGTGTGCCCGACGCAGGGCGTGCCGTCGATTGAAGGGCATTTTGATGAGGCTATCGCTGCCATTGGCGTGCTGGAGCAGATCAAAATCGGCCGTGAGCAGGGCGTCTGTGGCCATGTGATTGCCTGTTTCGGCGATCCGGGATTACTGGCCGCACGCGAGATGGCGCAGGGACCGGTAGTCGGGATTGCCGAAGCCGCGATGCATATGGCAACCCTGGTGGCCACACGATTTTCCATCGTCACCACGCTGCCGCGAACCCTGATTATTGCCCGCCATCTGCTTCAGCAATATGGCTTTGAGCATCACTGTGCAGCCCTGCACGCCATCGACCTGCCGGTGCTGGCACTGGAAGATGGCAGCGGGCTGGCGCAGGAGAAAGTGCGCCAGCGTTGTATACAATCCATCCGCGAAGATGGCTGCGGTGCCATCGTGCTCGGCTGCGGTGGTATGGCCGATCTGGCGCAATCGCTGACACGTGAACTGGGCGTACCGGTGATCGATGGCGTGACGGCTGCCGTGAAAATGGTGGAGTCGCTGGTAGCATTAGGTCTGAACACCAGTAAGCACGGCGATCTTGACTACCCGATACGAAAAAACCTGTCGGGCCAGTTTGAGCGCCTAAACTGAACAGTCGGGTCCCATTTCTTTTTGCGACGTTAAGGACTGAGACGATGAGCAACACTTCGGAAAAAAAAGAGTACAGCTTCAACAAAAACTATCCCCGTGACCTGCGCGGCTATGCGGGCAACCCGCCCCATGCTGCCTGGCCGGGTAACGCGAAGATCGCGGTGCAGTTTGTCCTCAACTACGAAGAGGGCGCCGAAAATAATGTGCTGCATGGTGATACAGGCTCCGAGCAGTTCCTCTCCGATATCATTGGGGCGGCTAGCTACCCTGAGCGCCATATGTCGATGGACTCACTGTATGAATATGGCTCACGCGCCGGATTCTGGCGCATCCATAACGAATTTCAAAAACGTGGCCTGCCGCTGACGGTCTTTGGCGTGGCCATGGCGCTGGCACGGCACCCGGAGATCGTCGAGGCGATCAAAGCCGCTGATTACGATGTCGTCAGTCATGGCTGGCGCTGGATCCACTATCAGGGCATGGATGCAAAAACAGAACGCCAGCATATGCAGCTGGCGCTGGATACCCTGACCGACCTGTTTGGCAAGACGCCAACGGGCTGGTATACCGGTCGCGACAGCCCCAACACCCGGCGTCTGGTCGTGGAACAGGGCGGCCTGACCTATGACAGCGACTATTATGGCGACGATCTGCCGTTCTGGACGCAGGTCACCTGTCAGGATGGCACGGTGAAACCGCATCTGATCATCCCTTATACGCTTGAAACTAACGATATGCGTTTTGCCACGCCGCAGGGGTTTAACACCGCGGAGCAGTTTTACACCTACCTGAAAGACAGCTTTGATGTGTTGTACGAAGAAGGGGACAGCACACCGAAAATGCTGTCGATTGGTATGCACTGCCGTCTGCTGGGCCGCCCAGGCCGTTTCCGCGCCTTACAGCGCTTCCTTGACCATATCCAGCAGCATGAAGGGGTGTGGATCTGTACCCGCCAGCAAATCGCTGACCACTGGGTGAAAACCCACCCGGCACCGAAAGCGTAATGCTGACAGCGAGGCTTGCCTCGCTGCCCTGAGCCCGTCCTGTATTATCGCAGAGACCACCAGGTCTCTGCGTACCTGTCAGCTCATCAAACTGACCTGCGCCGCCACAATGCGCCAGCCACAGGGGAGCCTGACCCAGGTCTGCTGCTGACGGCCGATTTTGTCGCTGCCCTCGCGGGTGAACTCTGTGCTGCACACCGCAAAATCATCGCCGTAGCTGGTGATCACCGTATTCTGTAACTGACGGAATAACCCGGCTGAAGGACGTGCAGCCCGAAATTCGCGAATCGCATCGATACCGTACAAGTTCTCTCCCGCACCCAGGCGCACTGTGCGTTCGTCGTGCCAGAAAAGTTCATCCAGCACCGCAATGTCATTACTGATTAACGCCTCTTCGTAACGATAAAACGCGGCGGTAACTTCGGCGAGGATCGCCGGGCGGTCAATATGTTCACTTTTCATGATCAATGCTCCCTATCCGCAGGGGCCGCGTGCGTAATGCCCATTTGCTCCAGCGCGCTGGCGGCACGCAGGCAGGCGGCTTCATTAAACGGGGCGGCAATCAGTTGCAGACCGATGGGTAACCCGCTACGGGTACGTAATGGCACCGTGGTCACCGGCAGGCCGAGGAACGAAATGGGCTGGGTTAACATGCCCATGCTGGCGCGGATCGGCAGGTCACTGCCGTTAATGTGCATGGTCTCCTGGCCAATCAACGTGGCGCTGGTGGGGGTAGCCGGTGCAATCAACACATCCACATGATCGAACAGCGGCAGCACCTGCTGCTGGAAGTAACGGCGGAAGCGCTGGGCCTGAATGTACCAGGCGGCGGGGATCATCGCCCCGGCCAGCAGGCGCTCACGCGACAAAGGCTCAAAGCGCTCAGGTGCACGGCGCAGGGCGGGGAGGTAATGATTCCCGCCCTCAGATGCGCTGATAATAAACGCCGACGTACGTGCCAGTTCGGCTTCCGGCAGCACGACCTCTTCGCTGGCATTCAGTGCGCTGGCTGCAACCGCCACCGCAGCGCGGGCGTCGTCATCGCACCACTGCTGAAAGTAACCGCCCAGCACGCCAAAGCGCAGCCCTTCACTACCGCGCTCCAGCAGAGGGCTGACCGCCTGCATGGCTTTATCAGCCTGGAAGCTATCGGCAGGATCGCTGCCCTGTAATACATCGTAGACGTGGGTGAGATCGCTGACGCGGCGGGCAAACGGACCAATATGGTCAAGGCTGGCGACAAACGGATGACTGCCGCTGCGCGACAGGCGACCGTAGGTCGGCTTCAGACCAAAGATTCCGCACAATGAGGCCGGAACGCGGATCGAGCCGTTGGTATCCGAACCGAGGGAGAAATGGACCAGCCCGGCGGCCACAGCGGCGGCCGAACCCCCCGAGGATCCCCCGGCAATCCGCGCCAGATCGTGTGGATTACGCGTGGCACCATAATGGCTGTTTTCGGTGGTGAAACCGTAGGCATACGCATCCATGTTCAGCATCCCGGACAGCAGTCCGCCGCCGGCTGCCAGCTTCTGCACGGCCCAGGCATCCTGACATGCCACCGGACGATCGCTGAATAAACTGGCGCCGGCCAGCGTCGCGTGTCCGGCCACATCAAACAGATTTTTGACTGCGTAAGGCACCGCTGCCAGTGGGGGGAGCGGCAGGTTGCCCTGTTTCAGGCGATCAACCCGGTCCGCCTCCTGCAACATGCGCTCCTGGGTAATCTGGGTCCAGGCATTCAGCTCAGGGTTATGCTGCGAGATCGCCGACAGCGTATGCAGGGCGATCTCGCGTGCACTCAACTCACCTTTAGCCAGCAATTGGGTCAGTTCGGCAATCGACAGTGCGGCCAGATTCATGCTTTATACACTCCAGCCACTTCCAGGCGATCGTCCAGCGGGAAGGTCATCAGCGGCGCGGCCATGCCGGCAATGCGGTTGAACTGGGTCAGCAGCTCGGCACGGCGTGCGTCGTCGAGTTCCAGTGCCAGCACCTGCTCCATCTGTGTGACATAGGCTGCCCAGTCGGGCGCCGTTTGCTTGATACTCATCTCAGTTTCCCTCTTTTTTAAAACCCGGCCGCGCTGCCGTTGCTACGCGGATCGAATGCCCCTTCGAGCATCCCGTTGTTGTGACGCACAATCGCGCCCGCATGGCCCACGGCTTCGCTGAAATCAGGCAACAGCTCAACTTCATGGCCCAGCGCCCGCAGCGTGGCAATGGTTTCTGGCGGGAAGCGACCTTCCAGTTTGAGTGAATCGGAGGCCTGACCCCAGGTGCGCCCCAGCAGCCAGCGTGGCGCACTCACCGCCTGCTGCAATCCCATGCCCTGTACCACATGGCGGGTAAAAATGGCCGCCTGAGTCTGTGGCTGGCCATCGCCACCCATCGATCCGTATACCATCGTCCTGCCATCGTTCAACCGTGCTGCCGCTGGGTTCAGCGTGTGGAATGGCTGTTTACCCGGCATCAGCGCCAGCAGGTGATCGGGATCGAGGCTGAAAGCCGCGCCGCGATTTTGCCAGGTAATACCCGTGCCGGGGATCACCACACCGCTACCAAATTCGTGATAAATGCTCTGAATAAAGGAGACGGCCAGCCCGCTGCTGTCCATCACGCCCATCCACACGGTGTCGCCCGGCCCTTTACCCGTGCCCCACGGCGCCGCCTGATTGACATCGATCTGCGCCGCCATCTGTTGCAGACGATCGCTGTCGAGCAGCGTTTGCATCTGTTCACGCATATGCTGCGGGTCGGTGATGTAACGGTCGCGCAGGCCAAAGGCCAGCTTGGTGGCTTCCACAATGCGGTGAATGGTTTGTGCCTCATCGGCATCGGCCATATTCAGATGGTCGGTGATCCCCAGGATCGCCAGTGATACCAGGCCCTGCGTGGGCGGTGTCATATTAAAGACATCGCCGTACTGATGGTGGATACGCAGTGGCGTCCGGCGTTTAGCCTGCTGACGGTTCAGGTCTTCCAGCGTGACCGGCATTCCCAGCCGTGACATCTCACTGGCGAGCTGACGGGCAAGCGGGCCGCGATAGAAGCTGTCCAGCCCGGCTTCGGCCAGATGAATGAGGGTGTTTGCCAGATCGGGCTGGGTAAAACGGCTGCCACACGACGGCACTTCGCCATCGGGTAAGAAGGTGGCGGCAAATCCCGGTTGATTCACCAGTTCGGCTTGTTTACTGGCGGTGGCGGTCGCCTGGGAGGCGGTGACCGGAATGCCATCGGCGGCATAGCGGATCGCATCCGCCAACAGGCGCGGCAATGGCAGTTGCTGACCGCCCAGTTCGCGGGAGATGTCCAGCGCTTCTGACCAGCCGCTGACCGTACCCGCCACCGTCAGGGCCGATTTCGGGCCGCGATGGGGAATGCTGCTGCTGCCCTGATAAAAGTCGATTGTCGCCAGCGAACCTGCCGCACCGCTGGCATCGATCGCCACCGGGTCACCCTTCGGCGGGACAATCAGCCAGAAGCCATCGCCTCCCAGGCCATTCATATGAGGATAGGCAACGGCAACCGTCGCGGCAGCAGCCACCATCGCTTCAATGGCATTCCCCCCTTCGCGTAAAATACCCAGTGCGCTTTCACTGGCCAGATGGTGCGGCGTCACCGCCATGCCCAGCGGGGCCATATTACTTTGATTCATTCCATTCCCGTCGTTCAGATAGCTGATAGGTTGACTAAAGCAATAGCCGTTCCAGTTTGTCGAGCGGCAGAATGTTAACAATTGAATATCTGTCGTATGGCTCCGGTTTTTGATTCAAAACCGGCCGATTTTCAGCCCGCAACGGTGTGAGCTACAGACAGGCACGTTATTTGTATATCATTCTGAGGATGAAACAAACGTTACAGGGTTAATCACATGATGCAGCTTGATGAACGCCTGCGCAGCCACTACGCGCAGCTTTCGCCGCAGGAACAACGTATCGCTGATTTTGCCTTCGATCATTTCGATGACCTGATCAGCTACAACAGTGCCGATCTGGCACGTCTCAGCGGGGTGTCCAAGGCCACGGTAAGCCGTCTGTTTAAGCGCCTGGGCTATGAAAAATATAAAGATATGCGCGACGAACTGCGCACCCTGCGCCAGAGCGGGATGCCGCTCACTGACCACCGTGATGCGGTGCAGGGCAACACGTTGCTGGCCCGTCACTATAAGCAGGAGATGGCCAACCTCACCCAGTGGGTGAACGGGATTGATGCGGCGCACTTTGGCGAGGTCGTTCAGGCACTGGCAAACAGTAAACGTATTTTTATCATTGGGATGCGTAATGCATACCCGGTGGCGCTGCACCTGCGCCAGCAGTTATTGCAGGCCAGAACACAGGTGCAGGTGCTGCCACAGCCGGGGCAGACGCTCTCTGAAGAGCTGGTGGATCTGACACCGGAGGATATGGTGGTGGTGATGGCGTTCCGGCGCCGCCCACGCATTATCCGCCCGTTGTTACAGCAGCTACAGCACAACGGCATTCCTGTGCTGGCACTGTGTGAACCCCAGGCGCAGGCGGTGATTGCCCTGGCGCGCTGGCAGCTGTGCGCGCCGCTGGACAGTGTCTCTGCCTTCGACAGCTATGCAGCGGCTAACAGCCTGATCAACCTGCTGGCCAACGCATTACTGCACGAATTGCTCAGTGACGGTCGTCAGCGTATTCATCAGATTGCTGACCTCTACACCCAGCTGGATGAGCTGGAACAGCGCTAATGGGGCGCTATTCTGGTGCATTGCATGGTTTTGGGGCGCCGCAAGGCGCCCTTTTTCGGACCCTTTTTCCCGCCAGTGTTTCCCTCTTTTGCCCGGTTTTTCTGTACTGAATATCAGTTTTTTGGCCTGTAATAACGCTTAATGTTTGGATTTAACACACTTTTTGTTTTCTGCGGTTTTACCATCGCGTAAAAAATGTGAGGCAGATAACGCGCTGGCACATTAGTTGCAATTAAATTCTTTAAGAATCTTTCGTTTCATGATGTATTAACCGGGGAAGTGAAGATGAAAAAAGGTTTAATCGCATTACTGGCAGGTGCCGTGCTGTTTTCTCAGGCCATCACGGCGCATGCCGATCAGTTACAGGACATTGAAAAACGTGGCGTTATCCGCATCGCGGTCCCTCAGGACTTCCCACCGTTTGGTTCCGTCGGTACCGATTTACAGCCGCAGGGCTATGACATCGATATGGCGAAGTACCTGGCGAAACAGATGAAACTTAAGTTGCAGCTGGTGCCCGTGACCAGCGCCAACCGCGTCCCTTATCTGCAAACCGATAAAGTGGATCTGGTGATCTCCAGCCTGGGCAAAAACCCGGAACGTGAGAAAGTGATCGACTTCAGCCGTGCCTACGCGCCGTTCTTCCTCGGTGTGTTTGGCCCGAAAGACGGCACGCTGAAAGATGCGGCTGCACTGAGCGGCAAATCGATCGGCGTCACCCGTGGGGCGGTGGAAGATATGGTGCTGACCGGCATCGCGCCGAAAGAGGCACAGGTGAAACGTTATGAAGATAACAACACCACGCTGTCGGCTTATCTGTCGGGTCAGGTGGAATATGTGGCCACCGGCAACCTGGTGGTAGCAGCCATTGCTCGTCAGAACGCGGATAAAGCGCCCGTGGCGAAATTTATGCTGAAGGATTCACCGTGCTTTATCGGCATGAAGAAGAATGAACCGGCACTGAAGGCCAAAGTCGATGCGCTGATTGAGCAGGCGATTCAGGACAAAACCCTGAACGGTCTCTCTGAGCAGTGGCTGAAAGCACCACTGCCAGCCGATCTGGGCTAGTTGGGGCTGACTGATGATGGGGCAACTGAATTTTCCTGCACTGTGGCCCTTCTGGCCGGAGCTTCTCTCCGGCCTGTGGGTGACGATCCAGCTAACGGTGATGGCAACGGTGGGCGGGGTAGCGCTGGGTATCTTCGGCGCGGCGCTGCGCAGCGGTAAACCGTCGACGTTGAGCCGTATCTGGGGTGTATATGTCGAGCTGATCCGCAATACGCCGTTTGTGGTCCAGCTGTTTTTTATCGTCTTTGGCTTGCCCAATCTGGGGTTGAAACTCACGGCAGGGGAAGCGGCGCTGCTGGCGATGCTGATTAACCTGGGCGCTTACAGCACGGAAATTATCCGCGCCGGAATACAGGTGACGCCAAAAGGGCAGTGGGAAGCAGGGCGGGTGCTGGGCCTGACGCGCACGCAGACCTTTATTCGGGTGGTGTTGCCACCGTCAATGAAGCGTATTTATCCGGCGCTGGTCAGCCAGTGCATTATCGTGATGCTCGGTTCATCGGTGGTGTCGCAGGTCTCTTATGAAGAGCTGACCTTTGCTGCCAACCTGATCCAGTCGCGCACCTTTTTGAGTTTTGAAGTCTACCTGGTGACCACGCTGATGTATCTGGCGCTGTCGATTGCCATGCGTCAGTTATTACTGGCCGCGGGCCGTAAGTGGTTTGGAGAGCAGCCATGATGACAACCTTTACTGACTGGGACATCCTGCGCAACCTGCTGCTGGCGGCGCGCTGGACGATTGCGCTCTCCCTGACCGCCTTTTTCGGTGGCACGCTGGTGGCGATGCCGCTGGTGATGGTGCGCCTCAGCGGGCGTAAATGGCCGAACCGCATTATCCGCTGCTATATCGAACTGTTCCAGGGGACGCCGTTGCTGATGCAGCTGTTCCTTGCCTTCTTCGGCGTAGCGCTGTTCGGCATAGATGTGTCGCCTTGGACGGCGGCCTCGCTGGCCCTGACGTTTTACACCAGTGCCTTTTTAGTTGATATCTGGCACGGCAGCATCAAAGCCCTGCCAAAAGGCCAGTGGGAAGCCTGCCGCTGCCTCGGTCTGAGTGTTGGCCAGACGCTTTACCGCGTGGTGCTGCCGCAGGCGCTGCGCATTGGCATTGCCCCCACGGTGGGCTTTGCCGTACAGGTGGTGAAAGGAACGGCGCTGGCCTCGATTATCGGTTTTATCGAGCTGACCAAGGCGGGCACCATTCTGAATAACGTCACCTATCAACCTTTCAAAGTGTTCGGATTAGTCGCCCTCGGCTACTTCCTGATGTGTTACCCGCTGTCACGCTACAGCCAGTATCTGGAGAAGAAATTCAATGCCGCTCATCACCATTAATCAGGTGCAGAAATATTATGGCGACAACCACGTACTGAAAGGCGTGGATCTCGACATCGAAATGGGTGAAGTGATCTCCATCATTGGTCGCAGTGGCTCGGGTAAAAGTACCCTGTTGCGCTGCATCAACGGGCTGGAAGGTTACCAGGAAGGCAGTATCAAGCTGGGCGGGATGACCATCACCGATCGGGATACCCAGGCCCGCGATATCAGCCGCTCCGTTGGCATGGTGTTTCAGAACTTCAACCTGTTCCCGCACATGACTGCGCTGGAAAATGTGATGCTGGCACCGCGCCGGGTACTGAAGAAAAAAGACGCCGAGTGCCGAGAGCTGGCGGCCCGGATGCTGGAAAAAGTCGGTCTGGGCGACCGAATGGATTACTATCCTGCCAATCTGTCCGGTGGCCAGCAGCAGCGCGTGGCGATCGCCCGTGCCCTGGCGATGTCACCCAAGGTGCTGTTGTGTGATGAAATCACCTCCGCGCTGGACCCGGAGCTGGTGGGTGAAGTGTTGAAAGTGCTTGAGCAGCTGGCCAAAGAGGGCATGACGCTGATCCTCGTGACGCACGAAATGAATTTTGCCCGTGAAGTCGGTGACCGCGTGGTGTTTATGCACCAGGGGCGGGTATGGGAGCAGGGCGACAGTAAAACAGTCTTCTCTGACCCACAAACAAATGAATTAAAACAGTTTATCTCCTCGGTGCGTGGGCTTTAGGCGGCTTTGTTTGTCATTTTGAACCTGGGCAGTGCTCAGAATCCTCACGTACTAGGTGTACGCTCCGGTTCTTGTGCGCTGTCCGTGTTCAAACTGCCTGCACCAGTAACGCCTAAGGGGTTATTTCAATACAGGAATCGATGATGGATCTCTCTACATTTACCCAAATTAACCCGCCGCAGCGCCTGCTGATGGGGCCGGGACCGATCAATGCCGATCCGCGCGTGCTGCGTGCCATGTCCAGCCAGCTGTTGGGCCAGTACGATCCGGCGATGACGCAATATATGAACGAAGTGATGGCGCTGTATCGCGGCGTGTTTCGCACTGAAAATCGCTGGACGATGCTGATCGACGGCACGTCACGCGCCGGGATCGAAGCCATCCTGCTGTCGGCGATCCGCCCTGGCGATAAAGTGCTGGTGCCGGTATTTGGTCGTTTCGGCCATCTGCTGTGTGAAATCGCCCGCCGCTGCCGCGCTGAAGTCCACACCATTGACGTGCCGTGGGGCGAAGTATTCACCCCGGACCAGATCGAAGATGCCATTAAAAAAGTGAAGCCGCGCCTGCTGCTGACTGTGCAGGGCGATACCTCCACCACGATGCTGCAACCGCTGGAAGAACTGGGTGCCATCTGCCGCAAATATGGCGTGCTGTTCTATACCGATGCTACCGCTTCGTTCGCCGGAAATGTGCTGGAAACCGATGCCTGGGGATTAGATGCTGTCTCCGCCGGGATGCAGAAATGCCTCGGTGGCCCGTCCGGCACCTCGCCGATCACGCTGAGTCCGGCAATGGAAGCGGTGATCCGCCAACGCAAATGCGTGGAAGCCGGGATCCGCACTGATGCGCATCAGGACGGCGATGACGAGATGATCTACTCCAACTATTTCGATCTCGGCATGATCATGGACTACTGGGGCCCTGAGCGATTGAATCACCATACGGAAGCCACCTCGGCGCTGTTTGGCGCCCGTGAATGTGCGCGTCTGATCCTTGAAGAGGGGCTGGATAACGGCATTGCCCGCCACAAGCTGCACGGCGATGCGCTGCTTAAGGGCATCCAGGGAATGGGGCTGGACACCTTCGGTAACCTCGAACACAAAATGAATAACGTGCTCGGCGTGATGATACCGCCGGGTGTCAACGGCGATCAGGTCCGTAAGCTGATGCTGGAAGATTTCGGCATCGAGATCGGCACCTCATTTGGCCCACTGATCGGCAAGGTCTGGCGCATCGGCACCATGGGGTACAACGCGCGTAAAGACTGCGTGATGCAGACCCTGAGCGCACTGGAATCGGTGCTGAACTACCTCGGTTTCCGCAGTACTCAGGGTGCAGCGATGCAGGCGGCCTGGGATCACTACAACGGGAGCCGCGGATGAGTGAGAGCCTGATGAATGCCACTGCCGCCGCCGCCGCCGCTGCGCGCGTGATGGCACGCTGTGATGCGCTGGCAGAAATCAGTGAAACCCCGGGATACCTGACCCGCGTTTACCTTTCGCCGGAGCATCTGCGTGCCAATGCCATGGTGGGCAAGTGGATGAAAGCCGCCGGAATGCAGGTGTGGCAAGACAGCGTGGGTAATATCTGCGGGCGTTATGAAGGCGAGCGGCAGGATGCGAAAGCGCTGTTGTTGGGTTCGCATCTGGATACCGTGCGTAATGCCGGGCGCTACGACGGTATGCTCGGCGTGCTGGCGGCGATTGAAACCGTGCAGTATCTGCACGATCGCGGCGAACGCCTGCCGCTGGCGATTGAGATCATCGGTTTTGCCGACGAAGAAGGGACACGCTTCGGCATCACGTTGCTCGGCAGCCGTGGTCTGACAGGCACCTGGCCCGACAGCTGGCTGACGCACCCGGACGGCAACAGCATTACCGTGGGGCAGGCGATGAGGGATATCGGCTTTAACCCGGATCTGCTGTGGCAGGCTGCGCGTGACGTCGAAGATTTCGTTGCCTACCTGGAACTGCATATCGAACAGGGGCCTTGCCTGGAGCAGGAGCAGCTGGCGCTGGGGGTGGTTACGGCCATTAACGGTGCCCGCCGCCTGAACTGTCGTTTTACCGGCGAAGCCGGACATGCCGGCACGGTGCCGATGAGCCACCGGAAAGATGCACTGGCCGCCGCCGCCGAATGGATGGTGTTTATTGAGCAACGCACCCCGGAGCATAACCCGCAGCTGGTGGCGACCGTCGGGACACTCCAGTGCCATCCGGGTGCGGTCAATGTGATCCCGGGAGAGGTGACCCTGACGCTGGACGTGCGTGGATCGGAAGATCGGCCGTTGGCCGAATTGCTCTCTGAACTGCTTGTTCAGGGCGAAGCCATTGCGCTGCGTCGCGGACTGAGCTTTAGCGCTGAAGAGTATTATCAGATCCCGGCCACACGCTGTGATGACGGTTTGCAGGCGGCGCTGAGCCGTGCGGTGACCACCGTCCAGGGGCGCAGTCTGTCGCTGCCGAGCGGTGCCGGGCATGATGCGATTGCCATTGCCGAACGCTGGCCAGTAGGGATGCTGTTTGTGCGTTGCGATCGGGGTATCAGCCACCATCCGGCGGAATCCGTGATGACGGAAGACGTGGCGCTGGCGGTGCAGGCCTACGTAGAGGTTGTCGTAGGGGTCGGACATACGGCCTGGCCTTCGTAAGGGGCAGGCTTTCGTAGGGGTCGGACATACGGCCTGGCCTTCGTAAGGGGCAGGCTTTCGTAGGGGTCGGACATACGGCCTGGCCTTCGTAAGGGGGCAGGCTTTCGTAGGGGTCGGACATACGGCCTGGTCTTCGTAAGGGGGCAGGCTTTCGTAGGGGCCGGACATACGGCCTAGTCTTCGTAAGGGGGCAGGCTTTCGTAGGGGTCGGGCATGCCCGACCCGGCTTGGTGGAGTGATGACTATGAACCTGACGCAGTTCAACCAGGTCAGCGCTGCCGATGCGCAGCACAGTATTGAACATTGTGTCGCGCTACCTGAGTGGGCTGCGGCAGTGGTAGATGCCCGGCCTTATGCTTCGCTGGCGGCGCTACTGGCGCAGGCTGAATCACTGTCGCAGACCTGGGATAGCGTTGCGCTAGCCCAGGCACTCACTGCTCATCCGCGTATTGGCGAGCGTGCGGGCGGGTCAGGCAAAGAGGCTGCACTGTCCCGCGGTGAACAGGGGCAGGTCAATGCTGCGGACCTTCCACTGGCGCAGGCATTACAGGCAGGTAACGCCATCTATGAACAGCGCTTTAGCCAGGTCTTTCTGATCCGCGCCAAAGGCCGCAGCGGTGAGCAGATCCTTACGGAGCTGCAACGCCGCCTGCAAAACGATGCGCAGCAGGAACAGCACGAAGCGCTGCAACAGCTACGCGACATCACGTTATTACGCTTAGAGGAGACGTTCCGTTGAGCACAGTAACCACGCATATTCTTGATACTGCCCTGGGGAAACCGGCGGCAGGTGTGACGATTGCCCTTGAACAAAACAGCCCGACAGGCTGGCAGCTCCTGGCCTCTGGTGTCACCAATGCTGACGGCCGCATTGGCGATCTGACGCCGCAGCCGCTGGCACCGGGCCACTATCGTCTGACGGCCGAAATCGGCGACTATTTTGCTGCCGACGGGCGTGAAACCCTGTACGTCAACGCGCAGATTGATTTCGTGATTGCCACCACCGGCCACTACCACTTACCCTTTTTGATCACCCCGTGGTCGTGGTCCACCTATCGCGGTTCATAAATTGGGGCGACTGGAAAAAAGGGTCGCCCACTCTGTTTTCATCGGCCCGTGACAATCACAAACGAAAACTGTCCGCATCACGCCATGCCGGGAATTTCTCGCGGTACTCGCGCAGGTTCTCCAGCGACAGCGTAGCATCCAGACGGGCAGGTTGATGCGGTTCACCCTGGGCTAAGATTTCTCCCTGCGGGCTGATGATCCGGCTGTCACCGCTGTAGGCGTGGCCGTTGCCATCGGTGCCCACGCGGTTACATCCGGCGATATACGCCTGGTTTTCAATGGCGCGCGCCTGTAACAGCGTCTGCCAGTGCAGCGCACGCGGCGCTGGCCAGTTGGCGACATACAGCGCCAGGTCGTAATCGTTCTGATTGCGGGAAAACACCGGGAAGCGCAGGTCGTAACAGACCTGCGGCAGAATACGCCAGCCACGCCACTCGATCACCTCACGGCGATCGCCCGCCAGATAGTGTTCATGTTCCCCGGCCATACGGAACAGATGGCGCTTGTCATAGAAATGCACCTTGCCCTCAGGTTCCACGAGGAAGAAGCGGTTCACCGCGCCTTTCTCCACCTGAATCGCGGCGCTGCCAGCCACCATCGCATGGGCCGCGGCGGCTTTCGCCTGCAGCCAGGCAATCACCTCGTTTTCGGGCAGTGAGCTCGCCGCCGCCTCCATGGCAAATCCGGTGGTGAACATTTCCGGCAGGATAATCAGGTCACGATCCTGAATATCGGCGAGCAGACCGTCGAAAAAGGCCAGGTTAGCCGGGCCATCCATCCATACCAGCGGCTGCTGAAGGACGGTAATGTTTAAAGTTGACACAGGCGCTCCGCGGCAGCGTCCAGCGTGGCTTCCTGTTTGGCGAAGCACAGGCGGATCAGTTTATGGGGGAAGGCATCAGCGCAGAATACCGACAGCGGTATGGCGGCCACGCCCACTTCTTTGGTCAGCCACTGGCAGAATGCCACATCATCCAGATCGGAGATTGCGCTGTAATCGGCCAGCAGGAAATAGGTGCCTTCGCACGGCAGCAGTTCGAAACGACTGCCCGACAGGGCTTTCACAAAGCGGTCACGGCGCGCACGGTAGAAGTCCGGCAGTTCGCGATAGTGTTGCGGTTCAACCTCCAGCATATCCGCGATGGCCAGCTGTGCAGGCGTATTCACCGAGAAGGTCAGGTACTGGTGGACTTTGCGCACTTCAGCACTGATTGCCGTCGGGGCCACGCAGTAACCCACTTTCCAGCCGGTCATATGGAAGGTTTTACCAAATGAAGACACTGCAATAGCACGGGCACGCAGCTCAGGATGTGCCAGCACGCTGGCGTGACCGTTCTCATCGAAACAGATGTGTTCATACACTTCGTCGCTGAGAACGTAGATTTCCTGCTGGCGAATGGCTTGCCACAGCTGGGCGAAGTCGCTCTGCTGCCACACGGTGGCTGACGGATTATGTGGGGTATTGAGGATCACCAGCCGCGTTTTTGGCGACAGCAGTGCGGCAAACGCCTGCCAGTCAGGGCGGAAGCCAGGTGGCTGCAAGGCGATGCGTTTCATCACGCCGCCAGCCAGCGTAACGGCGGGCGCATAGCTGTCGTAGCTCGGGTCAAAGCAGATCACTTCATCGCCCGGACGGACCAGCGCGGTAATTGCAGCATAAAGGGCTTCGGTAGCGCCAGCGGTCACGGTGATCTCGTTGTTCACATCCGGCGCGTAGCCGTACAACCCGGCGGTTTTTTTCGCTATCGCTTCACGTAACGGGGCAACGCCAATCATCGGGGCATACTGATTTGCACCCTGGCTGACATGATGTGCCAGACGCTGTTGCAGATATTGCGGGCCGTCAAAGTCGGGAAAACCCTGGGACAGATTGATGGCATTGTACTGCTGCGCGAGCGCGCTCATCTGAGTGAAAATGGTGGTGCCCAGCGCAGGCAGTTTGCTCTCTGGGGTGAACGGCGTCTGGCTCATAGATCTCAACCCTTGTGAATGCGGTTTTATGATGTTGGACTCTGAATATATCACGGTGATAGTATTTGGCAATCAAGACGCATAGACGTCTATATTCTCCTTTATCATCTTTCACACTAAGGAAAGAGATGACGCAAAGCTCTCAGTTAGATCAATTAGTTGCTGCCTGTCACTGGATTGGTGCTCGCGGCTGGGCCCCGGCCACGGGCGGTAATATGTCCGTGCGCCAGGATGCGCAGTTCTGCCTGCTGAGTGAGTCCGGCAAAGACAAAGGCAGCCTGACGCGTGACGACTTTATCCAGGTCGATATTGCTACCAATCTTGTCCCCTCCGGGCGTAAGCCATCGGCGGAAACGGGTCTGCATACGCTGATCTACCGCCTGTTTCCTGATGCGGGAGCGGTGCTGCATACCCACACGGTGAATTCCACCGTGCTGTCGCGTGTGGAGAAAAGTGCGGCGCTGACATTGCAGGGCTATGAGATGCAGAAGACGCTGGCCGGACAACACTCGCATCTTGATGCGGTGCCGATTGCCCTGTTCGATAACGACCAGGATATTGACGCGCTGGCACAGCGTATTGAACAGTTTGCGGCCCATACCCCGCTGCGTTATGGTTTTCTGCTGCGCGGTCACGGGCTGACCTGTTGGGGCAAAGACGTCAATGACGCGCGCCGTCATCTTGAAGGGCTGGAGTTTTTATTCCAGTGTGAATTACAACGTCGCGTTCTGGAGAAATCATGATCCGCGCCATCATCACTGATATTGAAGGCACCACCAGCGATATTCGCTTTGTGCATAACGTCCTGTTCCCTTATGCGCGTCAGCATCTTCCCGCTTTTATTACTGAACATCAGCAGCAACCGGCGGTGGCCCAGGCGCTTGACGATCTGCGTGTGGAGGCCGGCAATCCGCAGGCGACACCGGATGAACTGGTGCAGGTGCTGTTCGGTTATATGGATCAGGATCGTAAATCCACCGCGCTGAAAGCCTTACAGGGCATGATCTGGCGTGCGGGCTATGAGAATGGCAGTTTTACCGGCCATCTGTATGCCGACGTGCTGCCTGCATTAAAACAGTGGCAGCAGCAGGGCGTGGCGCTGTATGTTTATTCATCTGGCTCCGTAGCTGCGCAGAAATTGTTATTTGGCTACAGCGACGCCGGTGATATCACTGGCCTGTTTAGCGGATACTTTGATACCCATGTGGGTGCCAAACGTGAAGTCGATGCTTATCGCAACATTGCCAGCCAGATTGGGTTGCCCGCAGAGAATTTGCTGTTCTTATCCGATATTCATCAGGAGCTGGACGCCGCACAGGATGCAGGCTGGAACACCGTGCAGTTAATACGCGGCGACGCGGACACTGAGAGCCGTCATCGTCAGGTTGCAGGTTTTGATCAGATTAACCAGGAGCTGTTGAACTCATGAGTGCACTGACTATTTTTACCGATACCGAAGCGACCACACCGGTCTGGCACAGCACCGATGCGGCAGAGATTGCCGACAAGTTGCACAGTAAAGAGGTGCGCTTTGAGCGTTGGGAAGCGGACCGTGACCTGGGTGAAAATCCGGATGCCGCAACGGTGATCAACGCCTATCAGCATGCCATTGATCGTCTGGTGGCAGAAAAAGGCTATCAGAGCTGGGATGTCATCAGCATGCGTGCAGATAACCCGCAGAAAGAGGTGCTGCGCACCAAGTTTCTTTCTGAGCACACCCACGGTGAAGATGAAGTGCGTTTCTTTGTGGAAGGGGCGGGGCTTTTCTGTCTGCACCTTGACGGGCACATCTACCAGATCCTGTGTGAGAAGAATGATCTGATTTCGGTACCCGCCGGAACGCCGCACTGGTTTGATATGGGATCGTCACCCAACTTCACTGCTATCCGTATTTTCGATAACCAGGAAGGCTGGGTCGCGAAGTTTACCGGTGACACCATCGCCGATGCGTATCCGCGTTTACCGTAATCCCCGTCATTCTTCCAGCTGCAGCTGCGTTGACTGCAGCTGCTCACCCTGGTCACATAGCTACCTATGCTCCCAGGGACTCACAGCTTTGCCGCCTTGCTGCAACTCGAATAATTTAGGGAATTCATCGTTCTTAAAGCCGTGGCTGAAACTCACCCGCTTCTACCTGCACAGGGGTGACGACCCCGGTATCCAGCACCCAGCCGCTAATCAGTGAGGCAGGCGTCACATCAAACGCCGGGTTATACACCTGCGCATCGTCTGGCGCCCACTGCACATCACCAAAGCTTCCGGCTACACCGGTCACTTCGCGGGCAGCGCGCTGTTCAATCGGGATGGCCTCTCCGTTCGGGCATTCACGGTCCAGGGTGGTATGCGGTGCCGCAACGTAGAACGGAATGTTGTGATACTTCGCCAGTACCGCCAGGCTGTAAGTGCCAATCTTGTTGGCCACGTCACCGTTGGCAGCAATGCGGTCAGCGCCTACCCAGATAGCATCAACCTGTCCCTGAGCCATCAGACTGGCGGCCATCGAGTCACAAATCAGGCGGTAAGGGATACCCAGCTCACCCAGCTCCCAGGCGGTCAGTCGGCCACCCTGCAACAGGGGGCGGGTTTCATCCACCCAGACACTGGCGACCGTGCCTTCCTGCCAGCCACGTGCAATCACTCCTAACGCCGTGCCAACGCCTGCGGTGGCCAGCCCGCCGGTATTGCAGTGGGTCAGCAAACGGCTACCGGGCGTAATCAGTGCGCTACCGGCAACAGCAATGCTGTCGCACAGTGCTTTATCTTCATCGATCAGACGCAGTGCTTCTGTGCCCAGCGCGCTAACGAAATCATCCTGCGCCAGGGCCAGCTTCATGCGATCAAGGTTATTCATCAAATTCACCGCCGTCGGGCGCGAAGCACGCAACACCTCCAGCGCCTCAGCCAGCTGCGGTTTTGCCATGCCATTTTCGGCCAGCAGGGCCAGCAACAGGCTGGCAGACAGCCCGATCAGCGGAGCGCCGCGCACACGCAGGGCTTTAATATGACCCACCAGCCCGGCAACGTCCGGCGTCGGGCACCAGATTTTCTGCTGCGGCAGGGCCTGCTGGTCGAGGATCCAGAGCTGATTATCACGAACCTGTAAGCTGGTGGTACTGAGTGTTTGCATGAGTTAAATCCTGGTTGCTTTAATGCATCATATTGTGCCAACATGGTTAACGGATGTATAGACGTCTGAACGGCTTATTACAACGAAACATGGGTTATTTTTGAGGGGCAGATCAATGTCGCAATACCGTACGTTCACCGCAGCGGATGCCGTGGAATATGCTCGCCAGTTTGGCGGCGTGGCGAACCCCGAAACGCTGGTTGATTCGCAGGAAGTCGGCGATGGTAATCTCAACCTGGTGTTCAAGATTTTTGATACGGCAGGCGTCAGCCGGGTGATCGTCAAGCAGGCACTACCTTATGTGCGCTGCGTGGGCGAATCCTGGCCTCTCACCCTGGACCGTGCGCGTCTGGAAGCTGAAGTGCTGATTGAGCACGGAAAATTCTGCCCGCAGCATACGGTCAACATCCTTCACTACGATCCGGAACTGGCGGTGATGGTGATGGAAGATCTCTCTGACCATGCGATCTGGCGTACCGAGCTGGTGAACGGTGTTGAATATCCGCAGGCGGCAGGGCAGTTGGGTGAGTATCTCGCGCAAACCCTGTTCCATACCTCTGATTTTTTCCAGCATCCGTACCAGAAAAAAGCGGACGTGATCCGTTTTACTAACCCGGAGCTGTGCGATATCACTGAAGAGCTGTTCTTCAACGAACCCTACGAAGTTCATGAGCGAAATGCTTATCCGCGTGCGCTGGAGCCGCTGGCTGAATCCCTGCGGGATGATCAGGCCTTAAGGCTCGCCGTTGGCGGCCTGAAGCATCGCTTCTACTGCCACGCAGAAGCCTTACTGCATGGGGATGTTCACAGCGGTTCGATCTTTGTGAAAGAAGGCCGCTTGAAAGTGATTGATGCGGAGTTCGGTTTCTACGGCCCGATGGGCTTTGATATTGGCAGCGCACTGGGCAATTTGTTGATCAGCTACTGTGCAGCACCGGGCCTGCTGCCACCGCGTGAAGCGGCCGCCGCGCGTGAAAATCGTCTTAACGATGTGCGTGAAGTATGGCTGAGTTTCACCGAGGGTTTCCTGGCGCTGGCGGCAGAGAAGAGCCGCGATCGTGCGCTGGCCGTGCCGGGCTACTCCCGCGAATTCCTGCGTAAGGTGTGGAGCGATACCATCGGCTATTGCGGCACTGAACTTATACGCCGTACCGTGGGGATGTCGCAGGTCGCAGATATCAAGAAGATCGAAGATGAAGCGATGCGCATCGAATGCGTGCGCCAGGCGATAATCCTGGGGCGCAGCCTGATCCTGCTGGCTGATCATGTGCCGGATGTGGAAGCACTGATTGCACGTATCCGCCAGAACGGTTAACGGTTTATTGCCTCTCAGTGAATAAAGGCCGATCGATAACGTCGATCGGCCTTGTTACTTTATGCCGCTTCGATTTTACGTGGTGGCTTTACCTCTTTTACCGGTTGAGTTGCCAGCGCATCGGCGTCAAATTCATCCACGTTAATTGAGCGCAGGCGGCTGACTTCAGCACGGATCAGAATATCGGCTTCTTCCTGGGTGACCCATCCCGCCTCCAGCCCTTGTGCTGCCAGTGCATCCAGACGGGTAAACGACAGATGTTTTTTCTGCTGTTTACACAGGCGGTCATGAATCGCTTCTGCGGCCATCACATCGTGCAGCGCTTCTTCCAGCTGGCCTGCCGGGTTGTGTTCACTCGGTGCGAGATACTGACCGCGCCCCAGGCGGTTGCGGGTGGCGGATGGCACCTGCAAAATAAGCGCCAGTTGATGATCCAGGCGGTCGGACGGCGCCCGGCTGTGACGGCCGGTCGGGAACACCACGGCGCGTACCAGGCCCGCCACCAGGCGGTTCGGGAAGTTGCGCAGCAGGTCGTCGATAGCCGTGTCTGCCTGATTCAGCGCATCCTGAACGCCCCAGTGCAGCAGCGGTAAATCGGCTTCGTTACGTCCTTCATCCTCATAACGCTTCAGCGCTGCCGAGGCCAGATAGAGCTGGCTCAGGATATCGCCAAGGCGCGCCGAAATGCGCTCGCGGCGTTTCAGGCTGCCGCCCAGCACGGACATTGAGACATCCGACAGCAGTGCAAGGTTGGCACTGACGCGGTTCAGATGCTGATAGTAACGACGGGTGGCATCGCGAGTCGGCGAGGCGCTGGTGCGGCCACCCGTGAGTCCCAGCCACAGGCTGCGCAGCGTATTGCTGCCCACGTGGCCGATATGGCTGAACAGCGCCTTATCAAAGGCTGTCACATCATTATTCTGCGCTGCCGCCATCTCTTCCAGCACGTAAGGGTGGCAACGAATAGCACCCTGGCCGAAGATAATCATACTGCGGGTCAGAATGTTGGCGCCTTCCACCGTAATGGCAATCGGCGCCCCCTGATAAGCGCGGGCAAGGAAGTTGCTGCTGCCGAGCATAATGCCTTTACCGCCCGCAATATCCATGGCGTCAACAATTGCCCGCTGACCGCGATGAGTACAGTGGTATTTCACGATGGCGGACAGCACCGCCGGTTTTTCACCAAGCATAATGCCACTGGTGATCAGCGTGGCGGCGGCATCCATCACATAGGTGTTCCCGGCGATGCGTGCCAGCGGTTCTTCAATCCCCTCCATCTTGCCAATCGGCAGGCGGAACTGACGACGAATATGCGCATAGGCCCCGATCGCCAGAGCAATGCTTTTCAGGCTGCCGGTGGAGTTGGACGGCAGAGTAATGCCACGGCCCACTGACAGACACTCAACCAGCATTCGCCAGCCCTGTCCGGCCATTTCCGGGCCACCGATAATAAAATCAATCGGCACAAAGATATCCTGGCCGCGTGTCGGGCCGTTCTGGAACGGTACGTTGAGCGGGAAATGCCGTTGACCAATTTCCACGCCCGGTGTCTGCGTGGGGATCAGCGCACAGGTGATCCCTAACTCTTCCGTTTCGCCCAGCAAATGGTCGGGGTCAGAAAGCTTAAACGCCAGGCCGAGCACAGTGGCGATAGGGGCGAGGGTGATATAGCGTTTGTTCCAGGTGAGGCGCATACCCAACACCTGCTGACCTTCCCATTCACCCATGCATACCACGCCAACATCCGGGATGGCACCGGCATCGGAACCCGCTTCCGGGCTGGTCAGGGCAAAGCAGGGGATCTCCTGGCCGCGTGCCAGACGAGGCAGGTAGTGATCTTTCTGCGCTTCGGTCCCGTAATGCTGGAGCAGTTCGCCCGGGCCAAGGGAGTTAGGCACACCCACCGTGATCGCCAGAATCCCGGAAACCCCTGACAATTTTTGCAGCACGCGCGCCTGAGCGTAGGCCGAAAATTCAAGGCCGCCGTACTCTTTCTTGATAATCATGGCGAAGAAGCGGTGCTGTTTGAGATACGCCCACAGCTCAGGCGGCAGATCGGCCATTTCATGGGTGATCTGGAAGTCATTTGCCATACGGCAGGCTTCTTCTACCGGACCGTCAATAAACGCCTGCTCTTCCGGCGTCAGTCGCGGCTGCGGATAGGCATGAAGTTTTTTCCAGTCCGGTGTACCACGGAACAGATCGCCTTCCCACCAGGTGGTACCGGCATCGATGGCTTCTTTTTCGGTGCGTGACATCGGCGGCATCACTTTCTGGAAGGTGTTCAGCGTGGGTTTGCTGAACAGCGCCTGGCGCATGGTCAGGAGATTAAATGGCAGCAGAATAAGCACCAGCGGAACCAGCAGCCAGAGTGTCCACAGCCCTGCCAATCCGAGCACAGCGGTCCAGAGCAGCAAGACTGCACTGGCAGCCAGCAGATTAATACGGTGATAAAACAGGGCGCCAATCAGCACGATCGTCGCCACAATACTGAGAACCATCATAACATGTGCTCCGTAAGTAGTAAGAGGTCCGACCTGTTGGTTATATGTTTAGATTACCACGGCGCCAGGTGCAATCTGTTTACATAATAATTACAACCTGGCTCACAAAGCGGTGGCACGAAGCGTTAATCCCTCCGGGGGGCGGGGAGATCGCTTCCCGGCTCTCTGGCAACTTGATAAACTCCTACAGTAACTCTTTCCTAAAAGGACATCCCTATGTATCAGGACATCATTCGCGCCGAGCTGAACGAAGCGGCAGAGACGCTGAATAAATTTCTTAGTGAAGATGCAAACATCGAGGCGATCCAGCGTGCGGCCGTGCTGCTGGCTGATTCATTTAAAGCGGGTGGGAAGGTTCTCTCCTGTGGTAATGGCGGTTCCCACTGCGATGCGATGCATTTTGCTGAGGAGCTGACGGGGCGCTACCGTGAAAACCGTCCTGGCTATCCGGCGATCGCGATTTCTGATGTCAGCCACCTGTCCTGTGTCAGTAATGACTTTGGCTATGATTTTGTTTTCTCACGCTACATTGAAGCGGTGGGGAAAGCAGGGGATGTGCTGTTAGGGATCTCCACATCGGGTAACTCCGGTAATATTATTAAAGCGGTTGAAGCTGCGCGTGCCAAAGGGATGAAAGTGATCACCCTGACCGGTAAAGACGGCGGCAAAATGGATGGCGTGGCCGACGTAGAAATTCGTGTGCCGCACTTCGGCTATGCTGACCGTATTCAGGAAATTCACATCAAAGTGATTCATATCCTGATGCTGCTCATCGAAAAAGAAATGGTCAAATAATCCCCTTCATCTTTCACGCCGCAGGTGCGTTGGCTGCTCTCGTGAACCCCGGTCACTTACTCGTGTAAGCTCCCGGGGATTCACTCGTTTGCCGCCTTCCTGCAACGTGAAATCCATTGGGGATAGAATCTATTTTCACGAGGTAATCCTGTGTGCGAACTACTTGGGATGAGCGCGAACGTCCCGACGGACATCTGTTTTAGTTTTACCGGGCTGGTGCAGCGCGGTGGCGGAACGGGTCCGCATAAAGATGGCTGGGGCATTACCTTTTATGAAGGGAAAGGCTGCCGCACATTTAAAGATCCGCAACCCAGTTTTCAATCGCCGATTGCCCGACTGGTGCAGGAATATCCGATTAAGTCCTGTTCGGTGGTGGCGCATATTCGCCAGGCGAACCGGGGTGAAGTATCGCTGGAAAATACGCACCCGTTTACCCGCGAACTGTGGGGGCGCAACTGGACTTACGCGCACAACGGGCAGCTTAAAGGCTATAAAAACCTGGATACCGGCCCTTATCGCCCCGTGGGTGAAACCGACAGTGAGATTGCCTTCTGCTGGTTGTTGCATAAGCTGACCACTCGCTATCCGCGTACGCCGGGCAACTGGCCAGCCGTCTTCCGCTACATTGCGGAACTGGCGGCAGAGATGCGTGAGAAAGGGGTGTTTAACATGCTGCTGTCAGATGGCCGCTATCTGATGGCGTTCTGTTCGACCAATCTGTTCTGGATCACCCGACGTGCCCCGTTCGGCAAAGCCAAATTGCTGGATCAGGATGTGGAAATTGATTTTCAGAAGCAGACCACGCCAAATGACGTGGTCACAGTGGTGGCCACTCAGCCGCTGACGGCGAATGAAACCTGGCACAAGATTGAGCCAGGTGAATGGGCGTTATTTTGCCTGGGTGAGCGCGAGCGCTGATTCCTGTACGGCTGAGTTGCCTGTCATCGGGCGGCTCAGTACGTACTTGCCATCGCTAACGTTGACCGCCGGAGGCTGTTTGGTCTGCACGAACTGCGTGTAACCCGGCTGCAATTGCTTCCAGAAATTGATGTAAGTGGAGTAGCGATGGCGCTGCATGTTGCTGTCGGTCATGCGGAACGGATAAATACTGACTTCAACACGTGGCTGGCCATTGCGCAGCGCGGCTTCCACATAGTGATAAATTTCATCCATATAGGCATCGGTCATGGCATAGCAGCCAATTGACACGCAGTTGCCGTGGATCATCAGATATTTCCCCTGATAACCCTGCTGGCGATCGTATTCGTTCGGAAAGCCGACGTTAATCGCACGATAAAAGCGGCTGTCTGGTTTTAACTGGGAAAGTCCCACGCTGTAAAAACCTTCCGGGCTTTTGAAGTCACCCTGTACGCGCTTTGGCCCCAATCCACCCGAAAAATTACAGATGCGGTAGCTGTTAAGCAGGCGGAATTCGTTGCCGATTTTGCCGTACAGTTCCAGCGTGCGTTCTTCTTTGAAGATTTGCAGGTACACGGGGGTACCAATCAGTTGTTTCTTTAACTCTTTGCTTACCGGGGCCAGTGGGGTAACCGAATCCGGTACGCTGGCGAAGACAACGGCTGGCAGAAAAATCATCGCAAACAGCAGTGCGATTTTGCCCATTCTGGTTCCCTTGAAATGTAGGGGTTGAAAGCAACGCCGGAAGGCGTCTGTACTGACAATATCGGATAATTCCGCTATCGCTGCGTCACCTTAGCATTGTCTATTTTTTTATCAAGATAGCGAAGAATAAAAACCTTAATTTATGTGCGTTCCGTTGCGTATTGAACTCTGGCTTTTTGACTGTATACTTATACAGTATTATCGGAGGGGGCTATGCGTAAAATCATTCACGTGGATATGGACTGCTTTTTTGCCGCAGTGGAAATGCGCGATAACCCCAGCCTGCGTGATATCCCCATCGCGATTGGCGGCAGCGAAAAACAGCGTGGCGTTATCAGCACGGCGAATTATCCTGCACGGAAATTTGGCGTGCACAGTGCGATGTCAACGGCGATGGCGCTTAAGCTCTGCCCGCACCTGACGGTGATCCGGGGCCGCTATGACGCCTATAAAGAAGCCAGCGCCCATATTCGTGACATTTTTTCCCGCTATACCACCCTGATTGAACCCCTGTCGCTTGATGAAGCTTACCTGGATGTGACTGACAGCCAGCATTGCCAGGGATCGGCCACGCTGATCGCGCGTGAGATCCGCGATACGATCCAGCAGGAACTGAATCTCACCGCATCAGCCGGGATAGCGCCGATTAAATTCCTGGCAAAAATCGCCTCCGATATGAATAAACCTAACGGCCAGTTTGTCATTACGCCGCAGCAGATGCCTGACTTCCTGCTGGCCCTGCCGCTGGCGAAAATTCCCGGCGTGGGAAAAGTCACGGCGCGTAAGTTAGAAGAGATGGGGCTGAACACCTGTGCCGATGTGCAAAAAACCGATTTGGTCACCTTGCTGAGGCGGTTTGGTAAGTTTGGCCGCGTGCTGTGGGAGCGCAGTAATGGCATTGATGACCGGGAAGTCATCACTACCCGTGAGCGTAAATCTCTTGGCGTGGAGCGGACGCTGTCGGAGGATATTCATAGCTGGGAAGCCTGCCTGGAAATTATCGACCTGCTGTACGATGAGCTGGCACGACGGCTGGATAACATTAAGCCGGATCGCCAGATTGCCCGTCAGGGCGTAAAACTGAAGTTTAATGATTTCCAGCAGACCACGCAGGAGCATGTCTGGCAGGTACTGAATAAGGCCGATCTGATTGAGATTGCGCGAAAAAGCTGGGATGAACGGCGTGCAGGGCGCGGCGTGAGGCTGGTGGGATTGCATGTGACGCTGCTGGACCCGCAGCTGGAAAGGCAATTGTTATTGGGATTGTAAGAGCGTGTCAGGCATACCTGACCCCTGCGAGTGTCGCGATTGTGACAGGGCGCGGGGCATGCCTGTATAGAGGCTGTCGTAGGGGCGAGGCAGGCCTCGCCCGTATCATATGCGCAGCATTACTTAACCGGGATCGCCTTCAACAGCGCAGTCAGCAGCTGCCAGTACAGGTCAACGCTTCCAATATGCACCTGCTCATCCGGGGAGTGTGGCCCGGTGATGGTCGGGCCAATCGATACCATGTCCATCTGTGGGTACGGTTCTTTAAACAGACCGCACTCCAGACCGGCGTGGATAACCTGGATGTTCGGGGTTTTATCGAACAGTTTTTCATAGGTTTCACGCACCAGCGCCATCACCGGAGAGGTGGCGTCCGGCTGCCAGCCAGGATAGCTGCCTTTGGCGAGGGTTTTCGCCCCGGCCAGCTGGCCGAGCGCAGTGAGCATTTCCACCACGTACTCTTTGCCGCTGTCGATCAGTGAACGGATCAGCGAGTTGATCTTCGCTTCATTGCCTTCAAACGTCACCACACCGACGTTCAGTGAGGTTTCCACCACGCCTTTCATCACGTCTGACTGACGGATCACGCCATTCGGTGTGCTGTTCAGCAGGGCGATAAACGCATCACGGCTGGTGGTGCTCAGAGCCTGCTCCGCATGGGCCAGATCCTCGACCACCACGGCAATGTTTTTCTCTTTCAGGCTCAGCTCATTTTGCAGCGTCAGCAGATAGCCGGCTGCCAGTGACTTCAGCTTATCGAGGCTGGCAACAGGAACCGCCAGCGTGGCGAAGGCTTCACGTGGGATCGCATTGCGCAGCGTACCGCCGCTGAAATCCACCAGACGCAGGTCAAGATCCGCCGCATGGGAGAACAGGAAGCGCGCCAGCAGTTTGTTGGCATTCCCCAGACCCACGTGAATATCACAACCGGAGTGACCGCCTTTCAGGCCTTTCAGCGTCAGTTTCACCGTCTGATAACCGGCCGGAACCGCTTCACGGGTCAGCGGCAGTGTGCTGGTAAAGTCGATACCGCCAGCACAACCCATATAGATCTCACCTTCCTCTTCGGAATCGGTGTTAATCAAAATATCGGCCTGCAACCAGCCTGCTTTCAATCCGAAGGCACCGACCATGCCGGTCTCTTCGGTCATGGTCAGCAGCACTTCCAGCGGACCATGTTCCAGGCTGTTATCAGCCAGCACGGCCAGAGCTGAAGCCATACCAATACCGTTATCGGCACCCAGCGTGGTGCCGCGTGCTTTTACCCACTCGCCATCGATCCAGGGCTGAATCGGGTCTTGGGTAAAGTCATGCACCGTGTCGTTGTTTTTCTGCGGCACCATATCAAGGTGCGCCTGAAGCGCCACGGGTTTACGATTTTCATAACCCGGCGTGGCAGGTTTACGGATCAGGATGTTACCCACCTGGTCGCGCTCATTCCAGAAACCCTGCTCCGTCGCCCAGGCGATCACATGGGCAGCCAGTTGTTCTTCATGATAAGAAGGATGGGGAATGGAGCAAATTTTGGCAAAAATATCCCACAATGGTTGTGGGGATAATTGAGACAATTCAGACACGATAACTCTCCTGTGTCAGCACTCCCTTTCTGCCGTGCAGGCAGGAAGCATGCGCTGATATCGGTTGGAAAATTCCCGTCAGCGAATCTGACGCGATGGCAAAAGAATATCACCGATTTCTGACACATGCTCACGATGCCCCAGGAAAAAAGGGGGATACAAGGTGCAGCGGGCTGGTTTTTAGTGCCTCAGATCACTATAATTTCGCGCAACCGCTCCCCTTGCACAATTTTTAAGCCAATTTCATTGGCCGGGATTCTTTTAATGAGTGAAAAATACATCGTCACCTGGGACATGCTGCAAATCCATGCCCGTAAACTGGCCGAGCGCCTTCTGCCCGCTGAACAGTGGAAAGGCATTATTGCCGTCAGCCGTGGTGGTCTGGTACCTGCCGCCTTACTGGCGCGTGAGCTGTGTATCCGCCACGTCGACACGGTTTGCATCTCCAGCTACGACCACGATAACCAGCGCGAAATGACCGTGCTGAAGCGTGCAGAAGGGGATGGTGAAGGTTTCATCGTGATCGATGACCTGGTGGACACCGGCGGCACTGCACAGGCTATCCGTGAGATGTACCCGAAAGCGCATTTCGTGACGATTTTCGCTAAACCAGCCGGACGCCCGCTGGTGGATGATTATGTTATCGACATCCCGCAAAACACCTGGATTGAACAGCCGTGGGACATGGGCATTGCCTACCTTCCCCCGCTGGTAAAAAGCTGATTGATTCACTCTGTCATCAGAGACATTTAGTGTGTTAGATCAAAACACGCCCGATTCTGTCGGGCGTGTTTGTTTTTACCCTTCGCGTGAAACTCCCTGCTACGGTAGACTCAAATCCTACCCGTACGCCAGAGGAACGCCCTGTTATGTCGCCGAAAAACCTCAGCGAAGAACTCTTCAAGCCGCGTTTTAAACACCCGGAAACCTCATCGCTGGTGCGACGTCTGCATCATCATCGCCCGTTGAGCATCCAGTCTGCGCTGGATGGCGAAACCCATGCCGGCTGGTATCGGATGATTAACCGCCTGCTGTGG
This sequence comes from Erwinia rhapontici, assembly GCF_020683125.1. NCBI lineage: Bacteria > Pseudomonadati > Pseudomonadota > Gammaproteobacteria > Enterobacterales > Erwiniaceae > Erwinia > Erwinia rhapontici. The sequence goes on from NZ_CP085627.1 coordinate 985,481, forward strand.
ACCTGGCGTGGACTGACGCCGCAGGAAGTGAGTGAAGTGCTGGCACGTATCGCCGTCAGCACCGTTGAACATACCGATGATCAACTGCTGGATACGGTGATTGGCTATCGCGGCGGCAACTGGATCTATGAGTGGTCAAAGCAGGCGGCGCTTTGGCAGCAGAAGGCCACCGAATGTGACGATGACGCGCAAGCGGGCCAGTACTGGCTCCATGCGGCACACCTTTACAGCGTGGCGGGCTATCCGCATCTGAAAGAGGATGAACTGGCAGAGCAGGCGCAGGTGCTGGCCAGCCGTGCTTATGAAGAAGCCACCCACCGTCTGCCTGGCGAACTGAAAGCACTGGAGTTTGCTATTGCTGGTGGCAGCCCGGTGACCGGTTTCCTGCATATGCCGCCGGACGTGAAAGCCCCTTATCCGACGGTGCTGCTGTGTGGTAGCCTGGATGCGCTGCAAAGCGACCATTACCGTCTTTTTCATGACTACCTTGCCCCGCGTGGCATTGCGATGCTGACGCTGGATATGCCATCGGTGGGCTTTTCCTCTAAATGGAAACTGACCCAGGATTCCAGCTTCCTGCACCAACAGGTACTGCGTCAGCTGGAAAATGTGGCCTGGGTTGATCACACGCGCGTCGCCGCCTTTGGTTTCCGTTTTGGGGCTAACGTGGCGGTCAGACTGGCCTATCTGGAAAGCCAGCGCCTGCGCGGCGTAGCCTGCCTTGGGCCAGTGGTACACAGCCTGCTTAGCGATACCAACTTACAGGATCGCGTACCTGAAATGTATATGGATATGCTGGCCAGTCGCCTTGGCATGTCAGGGACATCCGACAGTGCATTACGCACTGAACTGAGCCGTTTCTCACTGAAAATTCAGGGACTGCTGGGCCGCCGTTGCCCGACGCCGATGCTGTCCGGTTACTGGGCTCATGACCCGTTTAGCCCGGAAGAAGAATCACGGCTGATCACCAATTCCTCCAGCGCCGGGCGTTTGTTAAAGATTAACACCTCCCCGGCGATGGCGAATTTTGATAAAGGCCTGCGTGACATTTGTGACTGGCTGGCGCAGCGCTTAGACGTATGAGTTGCTAATATTCAATAGTTTGCTACAACTATAGACTCAATTATGGAGGTTTTAACGATGACGTTACCGAGTGGACATCCTAAGAGTCGGCTGATCAAGCGCTTTCACTCTTTGGGTCCTTACATCCGTGAAGGCAAATGTGAAGGCGACCGCTTCTTCTTTGATTGCCTGGCCGTTTGCGTCAATGTGAAACCTGAACCGGAACTGCGTGAGTTCTGGGGCTGGTGGATGGAGCTGGAAGCCCAGACTGACCATTTCACCTATGAGTATCACTTTGGTCTGTTTGATAAAGAAGGCAACTGGAAGCCGAGCACGGTAAAGGGTAAGGATAATAATGCCCGTCTTGAAGAGACGTTACGTAACTTCCATGAGCGTTTAAAGGCGCAGTTAGCAGAGATCGAGCTGGGCCTGTTCCCGGCAGCCGGTTTTGCTGACAAGCCGGTTAAACTGACCGCGTAGTCCTGCCTGTTCATTCCTGACCCCCCATAAGAAAAGGCTGGATTGCTCCAGCCTTTGTTTTAGACACATAACGAGGGGTAAATCATTTATCGCTGTGGCAGTGGCGTGTCACAGCGTCAAAGGGATTAGAACTGGTACATCACACCTACAGCAACGATATCGTCGGTGTTCAGGTTCAATTTGTTGTCATCGCTCAACAGGTTAACTTTGTAATCGACAAAGGTAGACATGTTTTTGTTGAAGTAGTACGTCGCACCGATATCAACAAATTTGTACAGATCAGCATCACCAACGCCATTTTCCATATCTTTGCCTTTCGTCTGCACATAGGCCAGTGATGGACGCAGGCCCCAGTCGAACTGGTACTGTGCCACAACTTCAAAATTCGACAGTTTATTCACATAACCTGACACGGCGGTTGTTGTGCCGTTAGCCTGAGTGAAGGTTGCACCGCTGTTGATTGGGTTCATGTTACGCGTTTCAGCGTAGGTCGTTGCCAGGTATACACCGTTGTTGTCATATTTCAGACCGGTTGCCCAGGCTTCCGCTTTGTCACCAGAACCGAATGCCGCATTTTTCTGGCCAAGGCCTGGTGTAGTCTCATTGGCGATCAGGCGGTTAGAAGAAGAAAACGCCCCATTGACACTCAGACCATCAATGATTTTATAAGAAAGAGATGCGCCGTAACCATCGCCGTTACTCACGTTACCCGCACGTGTTGATGAAGCGTCGTTTTTACCCTGATACTGCAAGGCAAATTTCAGACCATCGACCAGACCGAAGAAGTCGTTGTTACGGTAGGTCAGCATGCTGTTACCACGGGTCAGCATATAGGTGTCAGCGCGGGTGTAACCGGTGCCGCCGAACTCAGGCATCATATCGGTCCAGGCTTCCACGTCGTAGATCACACCGTAGTTACGGCCGTAGTCGATAGAACCAAAATCGTTCAGTTTCAGACCGGCGAAGCCCAGACGGGTTTTGTTACCGGCTTGCGCATCAGCACCGCCTTCTGAGTTGCTGGCGCTGAAGTTGTATTCCCACTGGCCGTAACCGGTCAGTTGGTCGTTAATCTGGGTCTGGCCCTTGAAGCCGATACGGACGTAGGACTTGTCAGCGTTGTTGCTGGCATTGGTGTCCGCTTCACTCATGTAACGCATTGCTTTAACTTTACCGTAGAAATCCAGTTTGTTGCCGTCTTTGTTATAGACTTCTGCGGCTTGTGCAGCGGTGGACAGGGCCAGAGCTGCGGTTAAGATTGCCAGTGCGCTTTTCTTCATCATTTTGCTATCAATCCCGAAAGAGTAAAAGTAATAAACGGCCCGAAGGCTCTGTTCGAAGCACGGACTTTTTACCCTTTCTCCATTAAAGTTTTATTACAGTTTTCAACACTTCTTGTTAATTGCGAACTTTTGGACTAGCAAGTGGTCAGGGCTTTTTCGCCCTTTTCCCGCGCTGGCTGTTGGCTTCGGGCACCACACCTGCTAAAACGTTTCTTTGTACTCTTTTTTACGAAATGGCAGGAAATAATGAGCAGCAGCCAGACCCTGGTGGTGAAACTGGGGACCAGCGTACTGACCGGCGGATCGCGTCGGCTGAATCGGGCCCATATTGTGGAGCTGGTGCGTCAGTGCGCACAGCAACATGCCGCGGGCCATCGGATTGTGATTGTGACCTCTGGCGCGATGGCGGCAGGACGTGAGCACCTTGGCTATCCTGAACTGCCCCCGACCATCGCCTCTAAGCAGCTGCTGGCTGCGGTGGGGCAGAGCCGTCTGATCCAGCTGTGGGAACAGCTGTTCTCGATCTACGGTATTCATATCGGCCAGATGCTGCTGACCCGCGCAGACCTTGAAGATCGCGAGCGTTTCCTTAACGCCCGTGACACCATGCGCGCGCTGCTCGATAACCATATCGTGCCTGTCATCAACGAAAATGACGCGGTTGCCACCGCTGAAATCAAAGTGGGTGATAACGACAACCTCTCTGCGCTGGCGGCTATCCTTGCTGGTGCCGATAAGCTGCTGCTGCTCACCGATCAGCAGGGATTGTTTACTGCCGATCCGCGTAATAATCCGGAAGCCGAACTGATCCGCGATGTTCACGGTATCGACGATGCGCTGCGTGCGCTGGCGGGTGACAGTGTTTCAGGCCTGGGAACGGGCGGTATGGCGACCAAACTCCAGGCGGCGGATGTGGCCTGTCGCGCCGGTATTGATACCATTATTGCGGCCGGTAACCTTCCTGGCGTGATTGGGGATGTGATTGCCTCCAACCCGGTTGGGACCCGCTTCCACGCTTTTGAAACCCCGCTGGAGAACCGCAAACGCTGGATCTTCGGTGCGCCTCCGGCCGGTGAGCTGGTGGTGGATGATGGGGCGCTGTCAGCGATTCTGGAACGCGGTAGCTCCTTGTTGCCAAAAGGTATCCGTGAAATTAGCGGCAACTTTTCCCGTGGTGAAGTGATCCGTATTCGCAGTTTGCAGGGGCGCGATGTTGCCCACGGCGTATCGCGCTATAACAGCGATGCCATGCGTATGATTGCCGGACATCACTCCCAGCAGATCAGCGAAATTTTAGGTTATGAATATGGTCCGGTGGCGATACATCGTGACGATATGATTGTTTCTTAAGGAATACGCATGCTTGAACAAATGGGTAAGGCCGCTAAGGCCGCTTCGTATCAGTTGTCGGTGCTGTCGACCGCACAGAAAAATCAGGTTCTGATGACGATTGCTGACCATCTGGAAGCGCAGAGCGCATCCATACTGGCCGCCAACGAACTCGACCTGGCAGATGCACGCCAGAACGGCATGAGTGCCGCACTGCTGGACCGCCTGATGCTGGATCAGACGCGCCTGAAAGGGATTGCCGATGATGTGCGTCAGGTGTGCCGTCTGGCCGATCCGGTGGGTGTGGTGATCGACGGCGGTAAGCTCGACAGTGGGCTGCGTATTGAGCGCCGCCGCGTGCCGCTGGGTGTGGTCGGCGTGATTTATGAAGCGCGTCCGAACGTGACCGTGGACGTTGCCAGCCTGTGCCTGAAAACCGGTAATGCGGTGATCCTGCGCGGTGGCAAAGAGACGTATCGCACCAACGGTGCCACCGTGCGGGTGATTCAGGATGCCCTGAAACAGCATGGTCTGCCAGCAGGTGCGGTGCAGGCGATTGAAAGCCCGGACCGTGAGCTGGTGAATCAACTGCTGAAGCTCGATCGTTACGTGGATATGCTGATCCCACGCGGCGGTGCCGGGCTGCATAAGCTGTGCCGTGAGCAGTCCACCATTCCGGTGATCACCGGCGGTATCGGCGTTTGCCATATCTATGTTGATCGCAGCATTGAACAGGATGCGGCACTGAAGGTGATCGTTAACGCCAAAAAACAGCGTCCAAGCGCCTGTAACTCGGTGGAAACCCTGCTGATTGATGCGGCGATTGCCGACACGTTCCTGCCTGCCCTGAGCGCCCGGATGGCGCAGGAAGGCATCAGCCTGCATGCGGATCCGCGCTCGCTGCCGCTGTTAAGCAACGGTCTGGCCAGCGTCAGTGCGGTCACTGAAGCGCAATATCGCGATGAGTGGCTGGCGCTGGATTTGAACGTCAAGCTGGTGGACTCACTGGATGAGGGCATTGCCCATATCCGTGAGTACGGCACGCAGCACTCTGATGCAATTCTGACGCGCACCATTCAGAATGCTGACCGCTTCGTTAACGAAGTGGATTCATCGGCCGTCTACGTCAACGCCAGCACCCGTTTTACCGATGGCGGCCAGTTTGGTCTTGGCGCTGAAGTGGCGGTCAGTACCCAGAAGTTGCATGCCCGCGGCCCGATGGGCCTGGAAGCACTGACCACCTATAAGTGGGTGGCGTATGGCGACGATACGGTGCGTGTTTAACGGATAAAAAGAGGCGGTTGAAATGGTTACGCTTTCCCAGCTTTTACCCTTTGCCGCCATCGCCCTTGGGATGGTATTAACCCCCGGCCCCAATATGATTTACCTGATCTCGCGCTCTCTTTGCCAGGGACGCAGGGCCGGGTACATCTCTCTGTGCGGTGTGGCGCTGGGCTTTATGTTTTACATGGTCTGCGCTGCGCTGGGGATTACGGCATTGGTGATGGCGGTGCCGATGGCTTATGACGCACTGCGCTTAGCCGGTGCGGCCTATTTACTGTGGATGGCATGGCAGGCACTGTTCGGGGGGAAATCCCCGTTTCAACTGCGCGATCTGCCGCCGGACAGCCCGCGTAAGCTGTTTACTATGGGGCTGCTGACCAATCTGCTGAATCCCAAAACGGCGGTGATCTATCTCACCCTGTTGCCACAGTTTATCCACCCGGAGCAGGGCAATGTTCTGGCGCAATCCCTGACGCTGGGCTTCACGCAGATCGTCACCAGTATGCTGGTGAACAGCCTGATTGTTTTTGCCGCTGGCACTATTGCTACCTTCCTTGCCGGCCGCCCCGGCTGGCAGAAAGCCCAGCGCTGGCTGATGGGAACGGTACTGGCGGGGCTGGCGGTCAAAATGGTGATGGATAAACGCTGAACGGGCCGCCCGGCAGGGCAGCCCACACGTCATCTATCCCTGTCGTGCATGCGCCGCCGCTTTGCGGAACAGGGCATCATCGGGCCGAACGCCGGTATACAGCGCAAACTGTTCCACTGCCTGAATAGCAAACACTTCAGAACCAGTAATGACAGTCTTCTTCTGGCTGCGCGCGTACTGTACCAGCGGTGTCAGTTCCGGTAACGCCACCACTTCAAAAATCACGCTGGCAGCGTCAATAGTCGCACGATCAAATGACAATGCATCGGCATCTGCACCGCCCGCCATTCCGGTAGGCGTGGCATTGATCAGCAGCCCAGGCTGTAGCCCTTCCAGGTCAGCACGCCATTCAAAACCGTACAGCTCCGCCAGTTCGCGCCCACTGGTTTCGTTGCGTGCAATAATATAGCCCTGATGGAAACCGCTGTCTTTTAAGGCGCAGGCCACCGCTTTTGCCATGCCACCGCTGCCACGCAGAGCGAAGGTCAGTCCGGTGGGGACCTGATACTGTTTCAACAGGTTATGGATGGCAATATAGTCGGTGTTATAAGCCTTCAGGTAACCCTCGGTATTGACAATGGTATTCACCGAATTGATGGCTTTGGCGGAGGCGTCCAGCTCATCCAGCAGGGGAATGCAGGCCTCTTTAAATGGCATTGAAATGGCACAGCCACGGATACCCAGCGCCCGCACGCCGCCAATCGCCGCGCTTAAGTCTTTGGTGGTGAAGGCTTTGTAGAGGTAATCGAGATCGAGGGCGTCATAGAGATAGTTATGGAAACGGGTGCCAAAATTGCCGGGCCGTGCCGCCAGTGACATGCAGACCTGGGTGTCTTTATTCAGATTTTTGGTCATCGGGTTGTCTCTGTGAAGGGAGTGGCATCCAGCATGGACTAAAATCACGAGATAAAAAACTGCTGAATTCGCTGACAAATTTCCCCTTTTAAGCAGAACAGAGCGTCAAAGACGCTATTTATCTATTTTGTTGATTAATCAAGATTTCAGAGATTAAATTTCAACATTTTGTTTAGTTTTCTGGAGTGGAATGCTAACCTGCTGGGCGATAATCTCCTCATTGTTGAGAACCTGATTGATGACGGACAGAGCGTATTACCACAACGACAGCCTCGAAATGACCAGCGAAGTGATCAGCTGCCAGCCGGATGACAATGGTCAGTACCGGGTGATCCTCTCTTCAACGCTGTTTCATCCGCAGGGCGGTGGGCAGCCCTCTGACCAGGGAACGCTCGGGGGGATTGAGGTGGTGAAAGCCAGCCAGGAAGAGGGGCAGGTGATCCATCTGTTGGCAGCCAGCGTGCCGCTCGGGCCGGTGGCGATCAAGGTTGATGGGCAGGTGCGCGCGCACCATACCCGCATGCACTCGGCCGGGCATCTGATCGGTGTCGTCGGCGAGCAGTTTGGCTGGTATGCCACCAAAGGTGATCATCGCCCCGGTGCCGGGCGCATTGTTTTTGCACCGGGAGAACAGCCTGTGAAAGCCGTGGACGTGGCAGAACTGGAGCGCCTGACCCAGGCGCTGGTGGCGGCAGATTTGCCACGCGTGCTGAGTGAGCAGGAAGGGATGCGTAAAGTCACCTGGGGAGCGCTGCCTGCTTACGCCTGCGGCGGTACGCACGTATTGTCGACCGCGCAGGTTGGCCTGGTGTGCATCACCAGTGCCAAAGAGAAGAAAGGGCAGTTATCCGTTCAGTACGAACTGGACTGAGGGTCAGCCGCGCAGTGCGGCGGCCATTTTTTGCAGGTGTTCAAGGCTGCTGGTGGCACCGCCGCAGACAATGACCAGCAGGTTTTGATAAGCGGCGATCTGCGGATGCTGGTCATAAACCACGGCAAGGCTGGCCCCGCAGGCCGGTTCTACCAGCACCCGGTGATCGTCAAGAAAGCGTTCGCAGGCGGTGACGGCGGCAAGATCTGACACCAGCAGGCTGTGTATCGGATGTTCACCGGCGCAGCGTAGCGCCTGGTCGCACACCCGCTTTGCGCCCAGCGAAGAGGCAATACTGCGGATCTCCGCCAGTTCGACGCTCTTCCCGACGGCCTGCGCCGCATGGAAAGATGCGGCGCCTGTTGTTTCAACGGCCAGCACAGGAACGTCCTGCCAGCCATTACGCTGTAGCCCGGCCACCACGCCCGCCAGCAAGCCGCCACCGCCCACCGACAGCAGCACGGCGTCAGGTTTCATCCCGCTCTGCGCCACTTCATCAATCATCGTTGCGTGCCCCTGCCACAGCAGCGGATCGTCGAACGGATGCAGAAACGCATCCTGTTTGCCCGTCAGTGACTGTGCATATTGATTCGCTTCCTGCCAGGAGCTGCCGTGTACGATCACCTCAGCGTGCTCCTGCCGCAACAGCTCCTGTGCCCGCAACGGGGTGGTTTCCGGCACCACAACGGTGACGGGCACACCGAGATGGCGCCCGGCCCAGGCCACGGCCAAACCGGCATTGCCCCCTGACGAAGAGACAAAACGCTGTGCCCCCCGGCGCTGCCAGGTTTCGCAGGCAAGGCCAATACCACGGATTTTAAAGGAACCGGGCGGCTGTAACGCCTCCATTTTCAGCATCACTTCGCGGCCTGCCAGCAGGCTTAACGGGCGTGAAGAGAGAAGCGGGGTGGTGATATGCAGGCTCATAAGGTGCTCCCTGATTGTTCGTCGCGGATTTCATCCAGATAGTTGTAAATGGTGTAGCGGGTAACGCCCAGCGCTGCTGCGGCTTTCTCAATCCCGCCCTTGACGATAAACATACCGCGATCCTGCATTTTTCGAACCGCCGCCAGTTTGGCCTGCTTACGCGACACGCGCAGGTTGCCATTCAGTTCACTCAGCGAGTCAGCAATGATATCCGCCATTAGCTGCCCCATATCCACGCTCTCTTCTGTTTGAGGGGGCGGCGCGTCTGCGTTGAGCAGGCTATCAAGGCAGCGTTTCGCCGCCAACAGTTCGCTGTTATCAGTATTGATGCAGAGTGCGGCAAACGGCTGACCATTGCTGTCACGATAAAGTGCGGTCGCGCTGCGCAGGGTCTGGCCGTTTTTACCCCGGGTTGGATAGTCAGGGATCACTGTCGGCGTCGTATTGCTCGCCTGTGCGTTATCGTTGAGCAGCGCGCGCAGCCCCTGATCCTCTAAGGGAACAGCCAGTACCGGGCTGCCTGGCACGCGGCCGGTGATATGACCGTGAGTGATGGCCAGCACTGATTTTTCCGGGTGTTCCAGGTCATGCAGAACGATTTCTGTATTACGCCCAACCACACTGCCCAGGGCTGTGATTGCGGCGTTCAGGGTTTGCAGGATCAGTGCGCGTTCGCGGGCAATATCTGGGGAATGTGCTGTCATAATGACTCAACGAGGGTAAGAGAACAGAATGCAGTAGGTTATCAACAGGATGTTTAGCTATCAACATTTTGTTGATTTTAAGCGAGGATATCGTTTAACAGGCCACTTGCAAAACCTGTAGGCGCTGATTATCTTAAATGCCATAAGGTGATGGTGTTCCACCTTTCCCAACCGCCCTGACTGTAAGGGCTGATGACGCCTGATAACCCTGACTCTGTTTAACCAGAGGTCGGTGTATCAGGCCGTGTATTATTTGCCTGTTGGCACCTTCCTCTCCATTTCTGAGGATTTTATGTTGAAACCATTACTGGCTGTCATGATTGGCGGCTGTGCGGGCTGCGTGATCCGCTGGTTGCTGGCCGTGCGTCTGAATAGCCTGTTCCCCAACCTGCCACCGGGCACGCTGCTGGTGAATCTGGTGGGCGGCTTTATTATTGGCGCAACGGTGGCCTGGTTTGTGCGCCACCCGGGGATTGATCCGGCCTGGAAGCTGCTGATCACCACCGGACTGTGCGGCGGCATGACGACATTTTCCACCTTCTCGCTGGAGGTGGTGACGCTATTGCAGGCAGGAAATTATCTGTGGGCGATGACCTCGATTCTGGTGCATGTGCTCGGATCGCTGCTGATGACCTTCGCCGGGTTCTGGCTGATGTCTCTTTTGTTCTGATTTAGCGTGCCAGCGCACTGGCGCTGGCCTCATCAAACAATGACAGGCTTTCTATCTGCTCCAGCATGATCACTTTGCGAAAAGCCATGGCCGATTTCGGTTCTGAATCAAGCGTGATGCCATGTTCGGCATACCAGCGGCTGTAATTATGCTCAATGCATAAATTCAGGCTTTTGCCATCGCGGTAACCACTCAGCATCGGGATCAGCACGACATTGGCTGTCGCGACATTGTCATAAGAGGCGGCGTGGATCATACCGATATAAATACGCCGCGATTTCAGCGTGATCCAGGCAAGCTCACCTTCTTCCATGCACTGAAACAGTAATCCCTCAACGCCATTGGCGCGGGAGAGCTTCTTGTACAGCTTTTTGCGGCCAGAGCTATCCAGTCGGGCGCTGCCTGACCAGCTTGAACGGTAAATGCAAAAGGCCACAGCAAAGGTGAGCATGATGACCACGGGTGCCTGAATGCCTAAAAAGCTCCAGGTCATAAATTCGATTTGCCACTGATGATGCAGGCCATCTGCCAGTGACGGAATGGCGTTAAAGGTTGCCGATACGGCCAGCAGCACTAACCAGATCAGTCCGGTGGCCAAAACACCCTGCAGGACAAAAATGCAGCCATACAGCGCCACCAGGAAGTAAACATCCCAGCCAAATGAACGTTTGATTTTGAAACGTGTAGAGAGGTCGCGGCTGGTGTACCAGTAGCCGCAGACCATTAACACCATAAAGATCGCCGTTCCCATCTCAGGCCCTCTTCAGTGCATTAACGTGCCGGGCAAAGTCTTCATGGACTTCCGGGCTGGAAAAATTGACCATCGCGCTGCCATCTTCATCAATCAGAATACGTTCACCCTCTTCGATCGACTCAGCAATATCGCGTTGACTCATCACCTGCAACAGGGACTCGGGGCTGGAAAACAAAGAGCAAATAAAGCGGAACATAGTTTCTCCTCAACGGGTGTCGGGGAAGCCTGGCAGCAGAGTGGCATTTCCGCTATCAGATGAAGGCGAAAACACACTGAGGGATTATCTGGAAATCGCGATCATTTGCCTTATCTTGCGGTCTGTCCTGTTTACCCGGATTGGGGAGAGTGGTAATTTCATACGGATAATCTGATAAGGATAATAGCGACATGAAGCAACTGGTCATCGATATTTTAATGAAGCTCGCCAAAATGGATGTGGATACGAAAGAGCTGACAGCCCAGGTTGAAGCACAATCCCTGCTGATTGCCGCGCTGTTGTTGACCGCAGGCAAAGAGGGATCATCCTCGATCTCTGAAAATATTCAGAATGCAGTACTCACTGCGTCACGCAGTGGCGATGGCTTTCTACAAACTGATGTGGATTTGCTGTTGACCCATGTCAACCGCCTGCTGGCGGTGACCCGTTATGTGGATGATGCTACATCAACAGAAGACAGCTAACGATAAACCTCCCCACACAGCACCACCACATTGGGGCGCCGCTTTAAGATCCGTTCGGCCATCTCTTCACAGGCGTATCGGGTGGGATAAATATGCTCGGAAACCGGAAGTGCGTCACAAGCATCATATCCACAGGCACTGACGAGTAATACGAAGCCGATTAACATCACTCACTCCTTTGACCGATCAGGGACTGATATTCAGTATAGGCGACAAGTTAAGGTGCGTGTAATCCGCTTGTGCTGAGCTGTTTGGGTTACTGTTATTGCACCATTTCTGCAACTTCAGGAGCTTTTGTCATGCTGTTTCGCGGACTTTCTGCTTTCCCCATAACGCCTCTAAATACGTCTGGCGTGGTTGATATTCCTGCTCTGGAAAAACTGCTGCTCAGGCTGAAACGAGCGGGGGTCGATTCAGTGGGGTTACACGGCAGTACCGGGTTGTATGCCTATCTCAGTCGTGAACAGAAGCAGCGATCCATTGAGGCTGCAGTGGCCTGTCTTGGCCCGGACATCCCGGTGATTCCCAGCGCGGGAGCGCTGCGTACTGATGAGGCTTGCCTGTTGGCTGAGGATGCTGAACGCGCCGGCGCTCAGGGAATTTTACTGGCGCCGGTTTCCTATACGCCACTGCGTGAAGAGGAAGTTTTCCAGCACTATTCTGCCGTGGCGCAGTCCAGTCATCTGCCCATTTGTATCTATAACAATCCTGGCACGACGCACTTTACCTTCACGCAGGGCTTACTACAGCGGCTGGCAACATTGCCGCAGATACAGGCGCTGAAGCAGCCCGGACAGGCCGATATGCGTCAGAGCGATGTAGCGGAGCTGCGAGCGTTGTTTCCAACAACGTTTGCCATCGGCTACAGCGGTGACTGGCATGCGGCAGGGGCATTGCTGGCCGGGGGCGATGTGTGGTTTAGCGTGCTGGGAGGATTATTACCGCAACAGGCTCTGGCGCTAACCCGTGCTGCGCAGGGGGGAGAGGTGGATCGCGTTGCAGAACTCAACCAGCAGCTGGCGCCGTTGTGGCAATTGTTTCAGACGCTGAGTAGCCTGCGAGTGATGTATGCCGCCGCAGATATTCTGGGGATTTGCCAGCCCGTATTGCCACGGCCGTTATTGGGGCTGAACAGTGCCGAGTGTCGGCAGGTTGAGCAGGTGTTACATGCAATACCGGACGTGGAGTGATGTAGCAGAAATGGCCCTGCGGGTTCGCAGGACCATTGAAAGCTTTATGAGACCGGCTTTCTACTTGCTGTGTGAAAGAATAATTAACGTGAAACGGTAGAGGTTGTGGTGGTCGTTGTTCCGGTATTGGAGCCATCACCGCCGCCGGAAGTCGCGAGAGCCACGCCTAACAGAGCAGCGACTGCGCCCACGCCGACGGCATCTGAAGTGCCATCTGACATGGATGATGCGCTACTACCTGCTGCTTCACCTGCCCCAGTAACGGCCCAGGTGTTGGCGCTGCCTGCCAGTAATACCAGCAGAAAAACTGATTTAACATATTTCATTTTATTATCCTAAGGTCTGGAGACAGCAGGTGCTGCCAGAGAAGGATAATGAGATTTATTGTGTTGTGATATGGGCATCTCACAGCGGTTTCAGCGGGACTCCAGTCGCAGTGGCAGGAAAAAAGATCCAGTCATAACTGTTCTGTCTTCTTGTCACAATACTGTCATAGTGGGGATTAGCGCAGCGGCGAAAATGCGATGAGAACTTTCTCGCGCTGAGTACGATTAATACTGGCTGTGAAACGTGGCCGCCTGTGGCTGGAAAACCGCACTTATTTTCAGAATATCCTCTTAGCATCATTATTCCTTCCCTGGATGCCCGCGCAGTGTGCGATTAATCCTGGTTTTTGCCAAATAGCCCAGCTTTTAAGAACTTGTTAAGCCAGTTATGGCCTACTGAAGATTGCCGTATTGAAGCGAGGGTTTATGTTGCTATCTGCACTGTCCTATATCAAAAATAAAACCGGGTATCTCCAGGAGTTTATTGCAGACCCCCGTAAAACGGGCACGATTGCCCCTTCGTCTAAGGCATTGTGTAAAACCATGTCAGATGCCGTCGACTGGCAGCATTGCCTGCGAATTGCAGAACTGGGGGCAGGGGATGGTGTGTTAACCCGTCACCTGCTGACCCGAATGCGCCCGGATGCCAGCCTGCTGACGTTTGAAACGAACCCACGTTTTCATCCTCGGCTGGCGGCACTTGAGGATGCGCGTTTGCAGGTGAGTGGCGAATCAGCGGAGATGTTGTGCGGAGAGTTTGATGCGATTTTTTCCGGCCTGCCGCTGTTATCGCTGCCGCATGAGGTTCGTCATCGTATTTTGCAACAGGCGGCCTCACAGCTGAGTGCCAATGGCGTCTTTATCCAGTTCCAGTACACCTCGCTTTGCGAGCCGTTGCTCTCCGGGTATTTCGCCTGGAATCGCACGCGAGTACTGGCGAATCTGCCCCCGGCATGGGTCTATCATGGCCATTCGCTGGCGCAGTTACCCTGGGCCAGTCGTGGACGTTAAATGAGATTGATCTGACTCTGGCTTGTTATTGGTGCAGCTTTGCTATGCTTATTCTTTAACCCAAGAGGAGGACAAGATGAGCACTGAAGAAGCAGTACCAATTTCGAGTGAAGAAGAAGTGTGTACTATCATCGGTAAAGCCGTGGTTGACCTGAGTATTATGGGTCAGCCGGTTAACAAATCCACGCTGGGCTTAAAGCTGCTGGCGATGGCCGATCAGGATCAGGATGACGAACGTATTTTACTCTACTGGATTGCCCGCAGGGCCATCAATCAACCGCATAAATTTGCGGAGGCAAGGTTCTGATACTTGCCTTGTAAACGGTATATTTGCTACCGGACGACAACGGCCGTTCAGGCAATACCTGAACGGTCATTGCATCAGATTAGACGTTTCAGCCCTGGAACGCGGTCTATCAACGAGATTAGCAGTACTGACAGCAGATAGCTGACCAGCGCCACGGCTGGGATCGTCAGTACCGAAGAGTAGTTATCAAAGCTGATGGGATACAACCGCATTAGCGTTTCCAGTACCAGCATATGCACAAAGTAAACCCCTACGCTAAGCCTGGCCAGATTGCGGATGATCAGATTCATGCGCCGTGAAAACTGCAAAGGAGCATGCAGCAGCATAAAGAAGCAGGCCAATGCGAGTGTGACAATCGTGGGTGCTGAATAAAACAGGAAAATCTCATTAGGTTGACCAATGCTTTTCGACAGCGAATACCCCATCACTGCCGTTAATACTGCGCTGAGGATAAATATAATCGCCGCAATGGTAACTTTTGGCGACAGCTTATAACGACGAACCACCCCGCCAATAATATAAAATCCGGATAGATAAACCACCATGTCGATATTGCTGGGCGTGGGTGCTACCTGGTTTTCCAGTACGGTCTCTTTGAAATTATCAAATAACATATACACGGAGGCCAGCGCAAACCAGATGGCAATAATGTAGTTGATTCTCTTCTGACTTCCGTTTTGAATAAACGTATTCAGCAGCGGCGTCACCAGGAACAGCAGAATCAGGGTATAGATAAACCACAAATGCTCGTAGGCTGGGGTGCTCAGCAGGTCCAGCAGGCTGAAAAGGGTCGTGCTGTCGTTGATTAAGCGGTCGTAAATAAAATAAATACCTGTCCAGGCAATCAGGGGTAACAACAAATTCAATACGCGAGTTTTCAGCGTGCTTAACAATGATTCATTTTTATTCAGTGAGATATAACCGGCGATCAGCAAAAACAAGGGAAATGAAATTCGTCCCAGCGCATCGTACATCACCGCGACTGACCAGGCGCTATGAAATGTGCTGAACGGTACCGCCGCCGTGTGCAACAGAACGACCAGATAAGTAGCGATGATCGTCAACAGTTTAATATTGAGGGTTTTCAAACAACGGTTTCCTTTGCCAGAGGGCTACACTGCATGGCATCTGCAGGTATTCACTGCCTTAAAGGTAACATATTTTGGGGCAAGTCTGATGTTTTACCTGCAAAAACGCCCGCAGTTTTAACTGCGTTGATTATTGATGATAATTTCCGGGGCGCAGGATTCACCCGGTTTGACGATGCGGAACTCTGCTTTACCCTTATGAACATAGATACAAGCCCGGCCCGCATCACCGCCATCCTGCTCCTGTGATAAAGAAATAACGGTTTTCTCTGCCATGGAAAAAGGCGTCAAAAGGATCAAACCCGCAAACAAGAGAAATAGCGGGTAGCGTTCAGTGAATTTTATTTTGTCGCTAAATTGCGACATAGCGTGCCCTCCATTAGCCTGTGTTAGGTCGTAGCCAATAAGCGCAGGTCACCATGACCTTTTCGCACTACGACCGTAACCTGTCATAAACCGGAGGCAATATCGGTGTTAATGGGGGCGCTTCTCTATGAGAATACTCTCATTTTATCTGGATCTGAAGTAAAGGCGGAAACAATTGCGTTCCCGCGCGAAGACACAGCGATTAATGCTGTAAAAACTGATGCTTGATATGTTTGTAGAAGAAGGCGCCTTTAGAGGGAGCCGCCATAAAAAAATGCCAGGTCGTCAGAGGGACATTGCGATAAGTCGACGTCCCATGACCGAGTAATTCAACTTCCAGTATCCGTTTGTCAGCGTCGTAGCCGACAGAGTGAATTGCAGATGAGGCAACAATTTGTCGTTTCATATCCCCTCCTGATCCAAATTGTGTGATTAAAATTTAACCTATAAACACGAGTTCATCTTGTCCTGAATCAAATTCATTGAGGTTTAGGCACATTAAGACAAGCGAGGCGGGGAGCGACAGAGAGAAGCGGATAAAAATGAGCCTCGGGAAGTGGGAAACCCAGCAACACTTCCTGAGGCCATGCAAATGCATGATTCGTTACAGGGCTACTGTACCTGCCTCGCCAAACTTGTACAAGAATATTTTTTTTGCATAGATTTGGTGATTTGTATGGAGAGGCAAAAAGGATGACGGAGGACGATCAAACTTGCTAAAGTGCTTTTTTTCACTGGTTTAGCGGAATTTGATATGTCGAATGAAATTGCACACCCGTCCAACAGCCCGAAGCAGGCTGCCTTACAATTGGTGATTGAACTGGTTCGCGCCGGGAAATTGAGCCCGTTGCAGGGCGATGCGGCCAATATGATCTCGATCTATGAGCAGTTTAAGACGCATTTTGAAGCTGAAAAACATAAGCACGCGTCTGACTCCGCGATTTCCTGAGACTCGTTTCAGATAACCAGACGTTCAGCTACGGGCAAGGCCCGTAGCTGAAATGCACTACTTTTTACTGACCAGATCGAAATAGAGCAGGCTGTTGCCCACGCCCTGATAGTCGCCCTGGACATTGTTGCCCAGCCCCACCTGTTTCTGCCCCTGTAATGACACCACATACGGCGAGTTTTGCTGGATGTCGGTTTGCAGTTCCTGATAAAGCGCCGTGCGTTTTTTCACATCGCTCTCTGCGGCGGCCGCACGTGTTTTGGCACTCAGCTCAGGAATAGTCCAGCCGACGCGCCAGGCCAGTGTTTTCGGCCCGCCCTCAACGTTGTAGGCGAAGGTGCTGGCGTTGCTGTTGGCATCGACGTAATCCGCGCCCCAGTAGATAAAGATGGACTGGAAGTTACGTCCACGCATTTTTCCCCAGAGCTCAGACTCTGCCACGGGCTGGATATCAATCTGGATATCCGCTTTGGCAAAGCTGGCCTGCAACGCCTGCGCCACGTCACTGTACGGTGGCTGATTGATAATGGTCAGAGAGAAGCGGGTGCCGGGCTTGATCCCTCCTTTCGCCAGAATCGCTTTCGCTTTTGCCACATCGTAGTGGAAAGGTTGGTTGTCCAGCGCGCCGTCAAAGCCAGCAGGGAGGAAGGTCTGATGTGTTTGATACTGGCCCTTTAACAGCTGCGTGGACAGGCTGTTGTAATCGACCAGCCAGCGTGCGGCCTGCCACAGCGCCGGGTTACCCAGCGCAGGTTGTTGTTTATCCTGAGTGTTGAAACCGAGGTAGTAAATCAGTGCGGAGGGATAGCTGGCAACACGCACGTTGGTTTGTTTTTTCAGCGTGGCGAACTGGTCTGCGCCCAGATCGTATGCCACATCTGCATCGCCCTTTTCCAGCAACAGTCTGCGTGAACCGGCATCGGCAACGCTTTTCAGCAGCACGCGTTTCAGATGCGGGGCTGGCTGTGCGTTAGGATTCTGTTCCAGCACCAGCGCCTGCTGCGGCACGTACTTGCTGATGGCATAAGGGCCACTGCCTGCCGAATGTGTCCTCAGCCAGTTATTACCGTAATCCTGCTGGCTGACGTGCTGTTTCACCAGTTTGCTGTCGACTGTTGAAGCGACGGCAGAGGTCAGCAGTCTCAGTGCCAGGTCGCGGCCGATAGCTGACTGCCACCGGAGCTCAAACTGCGTATCGCTCTTCCTGGTAAACTGCGCATCAATATTATCCGGGGTCCAGCCAAACTCACCCAGAATAAAGACCGGCGTTTTGTTCAGTTTCACCGCACGCGTTAGCGAGTAAATCACATCGTCGCTGGTGACCGGATTGCCGCTGGCAAATTTTTTCCCGGCGTTGAGCGTGAACAGCAGACTGTGTTCGGTGCTACCTGCTTCCCATTTGCTGGCGAGTTCCGGGACCAGATTACGTTCATGGCGGATCTCCGGGGAGACCAGCGTTTGGTAGACGTTGCGCAGACTGCTGTTACTGACGGTTTCAAAACTTTCCGCCGGATCAAAGCTGATAATCCCGTCGAGCGAGATGGCCACCACCAGCGTATCGGCCGGAGTGGCAGCCTGGGCGCCATGGGTCAATGCCAGGGTACTGGCGATTAATAAAGGAAGAATCTTGTGCATGATGGAGTCCTGAATCGGGAGCGATATCAGGACTATAGGCGTATAACTTTGGATCAGAAATGCCAGATCTGACTATGGTTAGCTGTTAAAAACACAACCTGCTTTAACCGACGATGCGGCCCTGATCCATCTGTACGGCGCGGTCACACATGTGGTCGATCACGTCAGGATCGTGACTGACCAGTACCATCGTCAGATTGTCCTGCTGCTTGAGCTGATTCAGCAGGTTGAGGATCTCCGCCTGTACCGACATATCCAACGCTGAGGTGGGCTCATCCAGCAGCAGAATTTTCGGCTCAAGCAGCAGGGCACGCACAATCGCAACGCGCTGACGCTGGCCGCCCGAAAGCTGATGCGGGTAGCGATCGGCCAGCGCCGGATCCAACCCAACGTGACGGAAACCCTGATCGATACGGTCATTAATATTATCCGCTTTAATCAGTTTCAGCGGCTCTGCAAGGGTGCGGCGCAGGCGATGACGCGGATGCAGGGAGGCGTAAGGGTCCTGAAACACCATCTGCACGTCGCGCCGAAGTTGTCCGGTAAACGGCTTACCCGGCAGCGCCTGATGGCCTGCAAGCTGCATCTCACCCTGCCAGTGTGGGTTCAGACCGGCCATGACCCAAAGCAGTGATGATTTGCCACAGCCGGAGGGACCCACGAGGCCAAAGCATTCACCCGGATTGACCGACAGCGTGACATCATGCACGACGGTACGCAGGTCGTAGCCCTGTTTGTGAGCCACGCTCAGTTGGGATAACTCAATCATGCTGTTGCCCTTGTGTCAGCGCCGCGCGATCCAGCACCGGCAGGGGTTTACCCCGGGTCGATTTATTTGGACGGCAGGACCACAGCGTACGGGTATAAGGATGCGTAGCATGCGGTAATTCGGCCGCTGCCAGCTGGTCGAGCACTTCACCCTGATACATCACCATCACACGCTCACAATGTTCGGAAACCTGTTGTAGATCGTGGCTGATCAGCAGCAGTCCCATGTCACGCTGTTCCACCAGGTTGCGGATCAGGCTGAGTACCTGATCGCGCATGGCGTGATCGAGTGCGGAAGTAGGTTCATCAGCAATCAGAAAACGCGGTTCTGCAATCAGCGCCATTGCCAGCATCACACGCTGGCCCATCCCCCCCGAGAGCTGGTGTGGGTAGCGCTTCATCTGTTCTGCGGGCTGTGGCAGGCCAACAGCATCCAGCATGTCGCAGACTTTCTCTTTGATTTCCGCCCGGCTGAAATGGCCGTGTAGCTTAAGCGGTTCTGCCACCTGCCAGCCGATGGTGCGCAGTGGATTCAGGGCATATTTCGGGTCCTGCATCACCATGCCAAGCTGGCTTCCGCGCAGCTGGCTCCAGCGCCGTTCGTTCAGCGTCAGGGCGTTTTCTCCGGCGATGCTCAGGGTATTCGCCTGTACCTGAAGAGACGGTGCCAGCAGCCCCATTAATGCACGCGCGGTCAGGGATTTGCCGGAACCGGATTCCCCGACCAGCGCCACGCGCTCGCGGCCAAGCGTAAAGCTGATATTTTTCACCAGCGCCGTACCGTCAGCGCTGCGGATTGTCAAACCGTCTGCCACGATGGGTGCAGAAGAATCAGTTGCCATTTCGGGTATCCAGTCGGTCACGCAGGCCATCGCCTGTCAGGTTAAATGCCAGGCTGGCAAACAGAATCGCACCACCGGGAACGGCGGCGACCCACCACTGGTCAAAAATCACTTTACTGCCTTCGGCGACCATCGAACCCCACTCGGCTGTCGGGGGCTGAATGCCCATGCCAAGGAAACCCAGGCCCGCCGCCGAGAGAATAATCCCGCCGAGGCTGAGAGCTGCACGCACCACGGCGGTGGGCAGGCAGAGCGGTAAAATATGACCAAACATCAGACGCAGACCATTAATTCCCTGCATGCGCGCAGCGGCAAGGTAGTCGCTGCGGCGCAGCGCCAGCGTTTCAGCACGCGCCTGGCGTGCAAACGGCGGCCAACTGGTGAGTGCCAGCGCCAGCGCGCCGTTCATCAGCCCAGGCCCCATCATGGCGACCAGTGCCAGTGCAATGACCAGATTGGGCAGTGACAGGAAAATATCAGTGATGCGCATCAGTACACGCTCACTCCAGCCGCCAAGATAACCGGCGCTGATACCAATAAGCATGCCAACGGGGATGGTCAGCACCAGGATCAGCGAGACCAGCAGCAGCGTAGGGCGGGCACCATAAATCACCCGGGAAAGCAGATCGCGGCCAAAACCGTCCGTGCCCAGCCAGTGGCTGGCGGACGGCGGCATCAGACGTATGCCCATTTCCTGGGCGTTAGGATCAAACGGGGCCAGCAGCGGGGCAAACAGCGCAGCAAAAATCAGCAGACCCACCAGGCTCAGCCCGAGGGTCAATGTGATATGACGACGTGGTCGCCGCGTGCGCGGTTTGACGCTTTCAGCATCAGAGAGAGATTGCGTCATCGTGTTCTCGGGTCGGTCAAATAGGTTAACGCATCGGCCAGTGCATTGATGGCAATAAAGCAGCTACCAATCAGCAGAGTGGAGCCGAGGATCGCCGGGGTATCGGAGGCGAACAGCGCCGTGGTCATGTAGCGCCCGACGCCAGGCCAGGCGAAGACGGTTTCCGTCAGCACTGAGCCTTCCAGCAGGGTAGCGTAAGAGAGCGCCAGTACAGTGATCAGCGTGCCACGTACGTTAGGAAAAATATGCAGCAGCAGAATGCGTCCACGGCTGGCACCTTTAGCGCGGGCCAGAGTGACGTACTCTTTACTGCTTTCTTCCAGCAATGCTGCGCGCAGCAGACGAGTAATGGTCGCCATCGATAGCAGGCCAAGCACCACCACGGGCAGCCACAGGTGGGCAATGGCGTTGCGGAACATCTCCATATCCCCGGAGAGCCAGCTGTCAATCAGCACCAGCCCGGTTTTCGGTTCAAGGGTATAAATCCAGATATCATCCAGACGACCAGGCCCGGCAGACCAGTGCAGCACGGCGTAAAACAGCAACAGACCCAGCAGGCCGAGCCAGAATACTGGCACCGAATAACCGAGCAGGGAGATCATACGCGCCACGTTATCCAGCACGCTGCCGGGTTTCCATGCGGCCAGCAGGGCCAGCAGGATGCCAAACACCGCGCCAAAGATCATCGCGCAGGTGGCCAGTTCAATAGTGGCAGGGAAGGTACGCAGCAGATCGCTGGCCACCGGCTGATTGGTGATGCTGGAAATACCGAGATCGCCACGGACTAAATGTTCCAGATAGTGCCAGAATTGCACTGGTACTGGCTGGTCCAGCCCAAGACTGGCACGCACCTGGGCATAGGTCGATTCGCTGGCGTGATCGCCGGCAATTTGCAGCACCGGATCAACCGGGGAAAGATGGGACAACGCAAAGGTGAAAACCAGCAGTCCGAGCAATGTCACCACCAGCGAAAGCAGGGCACCGAGTGCCCCACCGCTGCGACGCCAGAAAAGCCGGGCAGAAGGCCCGGCATTGTTTTCGGCTGCTGCCATTACTTGGTGACCTGGCTGTAGTAAACCATATCCGGATTAATCCCCTGCACGTAGCCTTTCAGATTATCGCGCAATGCCACCAGATTACGGGCCTGCATACCGATGACATACGGTGAATTTTTCTGCACTTCACGCTGCATTTTTTCATACAGTTCAACGCGCTTCGCTTTGTCGGTTTCTGCCGTGGCCGCCAGCGTCTGCTTGCTGAGTTCCGGAATGTGCCAGTTAGAGCGCCATGCCAGCGTTTTGCTACCGTCTTCCGGGTTATAGGCGAAGGCGGCGGCATTGGTGTTCGGATCGAAATAGTCGGCACCCCAGGCGTTCAGCGTGGATTCGTACTGGTGTGATTTCACGCGGGTAGCCACTTCAGAGCTGATGCCAGGCTGGACTTCAACTTTCACGCCACCTTTAGCGAAGCTGGCCTGCAAGGCCTGGGCAATGTCCAGGTACGGTGGCTGGTTGCTGACGGCCAGCTTAAAGCTGACGTTGCTCAGGCCTGCTTTCTTCAGAATTGCTTTGGCTTTTTCCGGGTCGTAGCTGTACGGGTTTTCGTTCAGCGCACCGAGGAAACCTTCCGGCAGGAACGACTGATGTACCTGGAACTGGCCTTTCAGCAGGTCGTTGGCAATGCCTTTATAGTCGAACAGGTAACGCGATGCTTCCCACAATGCCGGGTTTTTCAGCACCGGGTTGGCATCAATATTGAACTGAATGTAATACAGGGACGCCATCGGCACCGCGAGGGTTTTTACACCCGGCTTATCTTTCAGAGAGGCCATTTGATCGGCGCCCAGGTTACGCGCGATATCGGCATCACCCTGTTCCAGCAGCAGTCGCCGCGCCGCGGGTTCCGGTACGTTTTTGATTAACACATTCTTCAGCTTCGGTGCGCCGGCCGGAGAGGTCGGGTTCGCGCTGAATAACACCACTTCATGCGGAATATATTTACGGATCTGATACGGGCCGCTGCCTGCAGAATTCAGTGCCAGCCATTTGTTGCCAAAATCGCCTTTTTGTTCGTGGGCCATCACGGTTTTTTCGTCAACGATAGACGACACTGGCGCTGCCAGCAGGCTCAGAACGTAGGTCGGGCTGACGTCTGCGCTCCAGCTGATCTGCACATGGGTATCGTCGATTTTCTTGAACTGGGCGTCAACGTTCTCTTTGGTCCAGCCAAGCTGAGTCAGAATAAAGGACGGATCAAGGTTCAGTTTAACAACGCGTGACAGTGAGAAGATCACATCTTCAGGGCGCAGCGGGTTGCCGGAGGCAAATTTTGCCCCTTCGCGCAAAGTAAAGGTCATGCTGCGGTTATCGCTGCCCGGTGTCCAACTGCTGGCCAGCGTTGGTTTCAGGTCAATCGGGTTTTGCGGGTCAGACTGCACCAGGCGCTGATAAAGGTTGGTGAAAGCCTGTACGGAGGTCAGTTCAAAGCCGTCGGCCGGATCGAAGCTTTTTGCATCATCAATAGACTGGGCGATCACCAGTGTGTCAGCAGGGGTCGCAGCCGACGCAGCAAACGATGCTGCCAGTGCCAGGGCGATAACAGAAGGGACTGCAATTTTCATGACGTTTCCTGAAGTGACGTTTTTCGCGAGTGTAAGGGAACAGGGGATAAGAACAATAGTAGATTATTCGCTATCGTTATGCCTGAAAGTTATAAGTTGAAGGAAACGGTTATAGAACTAATGTGTACCAGGCATCATGGCTGGCTGAATATTTGCCACAGCAACGGAGCGATACTCAGCAGATTGTTAAGCATATGCAGAAAAATCGGCAGTTTCAGACCACCGGATACCATGCGTGCGGCGCACAGCAGTAGCGAAAGCACCATCAGGGCAATCACGGTTTGCAGATGGGCGTACTGGGTGTGCATCGCGGAGAAAATAATCGAGGCCAGCAGAGCACAGGCGATGCGCTGGCGCGGCGCCCACAGCAGGAATGCCTGCAGGATAAAACCGCGAAACAGGATCTCTTCAAATACCGGAGCCAGTATCACCACCGCAAAGGCAAACCATACCAGGGTCAGATCGCTATGGCTGAGCTGCTCGCCGATCCAGCCCTCCTGGCGCAGATAGAGTGACTGGCTGGCAATCACCGCCAGCAACAGACCCGTAAATAACAGCATCTGGCGCAGTTTCAGCTTGCCCAGAGGAATATCCTTATGATGCTGCTGATACCAGCGATAAAGCGGCACGAGGGCGGCGAACTCCAGCAGGCAGAGGATCGGCATCAGCAGGCCGCGACTTTTCAGCATCTCGAAATGAGGAAAACTGCTGACCATCACCGTAATGGCATACCAGACCATAAATACGCCTGCACAAAGCAGAGTGTGGCTGACCCGGTCGGTCGATGGTGTCATGGTCGTAAGGCTCTTTAGCGTCTGAAGGAGTGCGATGTTAGCAAGCACGACAGAGGCTGTCGAGATACGCCAGTTATGGCGGTTTACATCAAAATATCTAAATAGTTTCCTATTGTTGCCGATATTAATGAATAGCTTTTTTCTGGGGACAGGCACTGACGTTCAACGTACAGCGCCATAAGCGCGTCAAACGAACAAGGAAGGGTTCGAGTGGTTTCATAAAGGGGTTTTCATTATGAATCATCCTCCTGTGCTGGCGTATGAATTAGCCGATGGGCAAAAAGCCACGCTAGCCGCCCGCAGAACGTTGATGGCACTGGCGCTGCTGCTCATCAGTGCCCTGTTTCTTTCCATGCTGATGGTCGTGGGCGTGGCCTGGAATCAGAATCAGGAATCTGTCGCTCGGGAAAGCCAGCTCTTGCACAATGCCTGGCAGGAGCAGCAGCGTACGCAGGTGACGGAACTGCGTGACTATGCTTTCTGGCAGGAAGCCTGGCTGCATATGTACCTGACCATTGACCCTGACTGGGCGTGGCATCAGCAAAATCTGGGCCCCGGTTTGTTCAGTGAGCATCACTACAACGGCGTGTTTGTCGTTGATGTCGACAACCGCACGCGCTATGCCATGATCGATGGCAAGCTGTCTTCTCTCACTCTGGAAGCGTGGTTGGGCGATCGGGCGTTGCTGCTGGTCGAACGGGCGCGCCAGCAGATGCGTGGGCAAAAAGTCATCAGTGAAAATATCATGATGGGTGAAACCCCGGCGCTGGTAGCAGCGGCACCGATCACCCGAGGGAAAATGCCCCATGAAGAGACATTGTCAGCCACACCTTCAGTGATGGTCTTCGTTTATCGTTTTACCCCCGACAAACTGCGTGCATTCGGTAATGCGGTCGGCGTGGAAAATGCGCGCGTGCCGGACGATGCACACGATCGCTACACCTCACCTTTTATTGAAGAAAATGTCAGTCAGGGAGAGCCGCTGGTGCTGCGCTGGGACCCGAGCCAGCCTGGGCGGAATTTGTTGTTATTCCTGCTGCCGCTGCTGGCACTGGCGGCGCTGGTTATTGGCGTGGTCACGCGGCGTGTCATCAATCATGCCATGAATACGGCGATGTTATCGGATACGCGTTTCCTGCAATTGATGCACAGTCAGCGTGAGCTGGCAGCCAGTGAGGCGCGCTTTCGTGATGTGGCTGAAGCGACGTCCGACTGGATTTGGGAAACGGATGCCTCGTGCCGTATTACCTATCTTTCCCGGCGCTTTTCCATTGTGACGGGTTTTGGTCTGAATATGTCAACGGGCCGCTTGCTTGACGAAATTTTATGTCACGACGCGCTGGCGATCAGTGAGTGGGTGGCGCAGCAGCGCAGCGGAGGGCCACGCAGCCAGCTACGCTGTTATCTGCAATCTGTACATCACGGGCTGCGCACTTGTAGCCTGGTCGCGAAGCCGATCATGCTGCGTGGCAAGCTGTTGGGGTATCGCGGCACGGTGTCGGACATCTCGCATGAAGTGGAGGCGCAGGCACGGGTTCACTATCTTTCACAACATGATGTACTGACCGGGCTGCCAAATCGCTTGTTTATGCAGGAGTTTCTTCAGGAAAAATTGCGTTCACAGCCCACATTTTCGCATCCTTTGGTGATGATCAGCCTCGATCTCGACCGTTTTAAACCGATCAACGACACCTGGGGACATGCGGCAGGTGACAGCGTGCTGATTGACGTCGCGCGTCGCTTACGCGCTTGCCTCACTGCCGGCGATCTGGTGGCACGCCTCGGTGGCGATGAATTTATTCTGATTGCGACCGATCTCAGGACAACGGCAGATATTGAAGCATGCTGTCAGCGGCTGCTGGACGATTTGCACCGCGCCTTCTTTATTGGGGATCAGGAGCTGTATATCGGTGCCAGCCTCGGTATTGCGCGGGCGCCACAGGATGCCATGGAGGCGGATGAACTGCTGCGTCTGGCTGATATCGCCCTGTATAAGTCGAAACGCCAGGGCCGCGACCGCTGGGTGTTTTACACCGGAGAGATGTCGCAACTGCTGGCACGTCGCAGCGATCTGGAGCGTAAGTTGCGTCGGGGCATCGCTGCCGGTGAGTTACGGCTGCACTATCAGCCGCGTTACCATCTGGAAAGTGGCCAGTTGGAAGGTGCCGAAGCCTTGATTCGCTGGGCACATCAGCCGCCCGCTCTGGTGATGCCGGACAGTTTTATTCCGCTGGCAGAGCAAACCGGCTTGATTGTCGAAATCAGCAACTGGGTGCTGCATCGCGCTTGCCACGATGCCACATCCTGGCCTCAGGCGCTCTCCGTCTCGGTGAATATTTCACCGATTGAGTTTCGCACGGGTAACCTGGCGTTGAGGGTTGCCGCCGCGCTGGAAAACAGTGGGCTTGAGGCTTCCCGACTGGAGCTGGAAATTACCGAAAATATTACGATGGATCACCCGGAAAGCGCCCTGGCAATAATGGGTGAGCTGAAAGCGATGGGGGTGAAAATCGCCGTGGATGATTTTGGCGCGGGTTTTGCGTCACTGAGCTATCTCAAGAGTTTTCCTTTTGACAGCATGAAAATGGATCGATCCTACATGGAAGGGTATCCACAGGATGCGCAGGCGCACGCTATCGTGGAGGGAATTATTGGGCTGGGCAGGGCTTTCTCTCTGGAGGTCACCGCCGAAGGTATTGAAACCCAGGAGCAGCTGGAAGAGTTAAAACGCAGCGCCTGTTATGCAGGACAAGGGTATCTGCTGGGGCGCCCCGTTCCGCTGGAGGCATTCAATTTGCTGCTGGATAAGCCAGTAGCAGAGAGTGACGGCAGCGGGAGGGATGATTTGACGCGCTCCTGAGTGAGGCAGAAGCGCGGGCAGAGGGTTAACGGACTCTGACTGCAACCAGAGTCATGAAGACTGCAAAGGCGACAAAGATAACGAGTTCCACAGGACGCTCCTCTGTAAGGATTAGTCCTAAAATTATAGCTAATGATGAATTTCTTTATAAACAGGGTGTGCGCCTGATACGGGTAAAGCACACTGTCTCCTGGGTAAATCTGGCTGCGCAATAACGGTATAATCTGTTAACCTTTCAAAGGCATTGTCGTTTTATCTATGCTTTGAAAGGAGAAATAACCGTGAAACATTATGGGAAAATAACCGTGATTGCCGCACTAATGGCGTTGTCGGGTTGTCAGTCGGCCAGTGAAAAAACGGTGTCAGCAACGCCGGTCGATCCGGAGATGGACCAGTGTGGTGCATCGCAGTATCAGCAGTATGTGGGTAAACCGCTGTCAGCCATTGAATCTCTCCGTTTTGAACACGCGGTGCGTGCCATCCCTTATAACTCTGCAGTGACAATGGACTTTAATCTTAATCGGATCAATTTCATGGGCGATAAGCAGGGCGCGATCAGCAAGGTTTACTGCGGGTAACTGTGGTTGAAATCGCTATTCCGTTCAGTGCGGGCGGCCTGATGATACGGTCGCCCTCCGTCAGTAGTGCCATTTTCTAACCCACCAGAGTCGTAAACTAATGCCGACTGAGCTGGTCCAGCCGCTGGTCGTCCCCACCACGTCCCCATTTGCCACGATCAACAATGTTGGCGTTGTCGTCACTCCCCAGCTCGCGGCGAGCTCGCCGTTTCGATCATTGACGACCGGTAGCGTCAGATGTTGTCCGTTCAGGTAACGCACAAGGTTGATGTCGCCACCTGAGCGATTGGCAATAGTCAGTACACGGGTCCGTTTATCATTCAGACTCATCAGTAGTGGGAGGGTGTCATGACAGGTTCCGCACCAGCGGTCCCAGAACCAGACCAGTAACGGGGTTTTCTCACTGAGCTCCGCCAGCGTCAGGTTTTGACCGTCAATGGTATGCAGCATTTGTCCGGCGATATCAGCGGGAAGATCCGGGGCACGAATACCATCGATCAGACGAATAAATAGAATCAGTGATAGCAGGGGAAGCAGCAGATAAAAGCTGACCTTCTTAAATTGGTTTATCAGTGTGTTGTGCCAGTTGCGCATTGCCCGTCTCCGCCTGCGTACGGCGCTTATCTTAACGAGGCCATGACGAATGGCAATCGCCTGGCGTGTAAACATTCGTATAGGGAATAATGAATCACGGGTCGAGATGGTGGACTGTCATCTTGCTGCAACTTCAGTGGGGTAGGGTAAGGCAGCCGAAAAGTGATCTCCTCGTCACTCTGAAAATATGCAATGTTCGTCTTCTCCCGCCCTGTGCGGGATTTTTTTTGCCTGCGATGCCATGCATGAATAATGCTATCCCGTGCCTTCCAAAATTTGTGCCAGCAGGTTGCGATATCCTTCCAGTACGGATTCGTCGACTTCCCGTTCCAGACGGTCAATGACATTCGCAATAATGGCTTTATTACTGGGCGTCCTGCCTGACTGCATCAACTCCTGCATGATCGCTTCCAGCAATTCGCTCTCTTTCGGTGCATGAAATGACGGACTATTAAAATAATCGGTGATGGCGCGTCCGGCGCCGGGTAGTGGCTGACTCATGGCTAACCTCCACAAACGCGCCATCTGTGGCCACATGGCCACTGAAGGGTGAGATAATGACGTCATCGACATTGAACCGGACTGTCAGAACAACAGTCCGCCAGTTGCCTGGAAAATAAACAGATAAGATTATTAATTACTCTAGATGGCGCGCGCTGGAACGCCAGTCACAAACAGTTTTTTTTTACTGCTGCTATCACGAAATCGGCAAGCTGTGGTAAGTGCTGATGACTTCCAGGATGCCATTAATCATAAACTGCACCCCCATACACACCAGCAAAAAGCCCATCAGACGAGAAATAGCTTCAATACCGCCTTTACCGACAAGACGCATGATCGCACCAGAACTGCGCAGACATCCCCAGAGGATAAGGCTGACGGCAGCAAAGACCAGCGGTGGCGCCGCAGTAATCACCCAGGGGGAAAATGTGGTGCCATTATGAATTGTTGAGGCGCTACTGATGATCATGGCAATGGTACCAGGACCCGCAGTGCTGGGCATCGCCAGCGGGACAAACGCAATATTCACCGATTTATGTTCGCTCAACTCATCCTTTTTATGCTCAGCTTCCACCGAGTGCTCGATGTGCTGCTGCGGGAATAACATGCGGAAACCCAGAAATGCCACAATCAGACCACCCGCAATACGCAACCCTGGGATGGAAATACCAAAGGTATCCATCACCACATTTCCGGCGTAATAGGCGATGGCCATAATGAGAAATACATAAAGTGAGGCCTGCGCGGCCTGACGGTTGCGTTCCTGATAGTTCATGTCGCCTGCCAGTCCCAGGAACAGCGCCACCGTCGTGAGTGGGTTTGCCAAAGGCAGCAGTACCACCAGGCCAAGGCTAATGGCTTTCATCAGTTCTAACATTGCTGGGATCCTTGCATGCAATTAAATAGGGGGGGAGTAGACCATGATGCATTATACCCGCCGTGATGCGAAGCGTAACTGAATTACAACAGGCAGAATTGACTCTGCGTGGTAAGAAGGCCGGATGGAAATCAGTATGAGAGGTATGAGTTCGGTTGAGGTAAACAAAAAGTTAAAATTATTTTTTGTTTAAAATCAATTTGTTGTGTTTTTTATCTCGTTTTTAT
This sequence comes from Erwinia rhapontici, assembly GCF_020683125.1. NCBI lineage: Bacteria > Pseudomonadati > Pseudomonadota > Gammaproteobacteria > Enterobacterales > Erwiniaceae > Erwinia > Erwinia rhapontici. The sequence continues at coordinate 1,015,410 of NZ_CP085627.1, forward strand.
TATAGCAGCACTTGTACTCAGGCCTGGGTTATGAGTAAATGCTCCTGTCGGTTTTGATACAGACCCACGTATGCGAGCAATTTTAGTAAAGCAGTCTTCAGTTCAAGCGTTAGCCTAAGCTTCTTCCTGACTTCCTTCTGAGTGCCTCATAGTAACCCCTGTTGACAAACCCTGTGCCCACTGTGGCTTACTACAATTTTGAAGGAAAGACCCATGTCAATGACTGGTTTAGTAAAATGGTTCAACGCTGAGAAAGGTTTCGGCTTCATTTCCCCAACTGACGGCAGCAAAGATGTATTCGTACATTTCTCTGCAATCCAGAACGGCGGCTTCAAGACGCTGGAAGAAGGTCAGAAAGTATCTTTCACTATCGAAAATGGCCAGAAAGGCCCAGCAGCTGCTAACGTAACTGCTCTGTAAGATAGTGAATGTTCGTTAGTATGATACAGCGTTAAACCTGAATCATACGAAACGAAATCAAAAAACCCGCCTTATGGCGGGTTTTTTGCGTTTGAATACCGGCCGATTTTTTTTACTCACACTTTTTATCAGACACATACCGAGAATAACCTGACGACTCAGGGGAGTGTTGTTACACTCGAATCTCAGCTCTCCGCGACAGGTTATACGCACAGCAAGATGGAATCCTGGAAAGTTAACCTCATCTCCGTCTGGTTCGGTTGTTTATTTACCGGGCTGGCCATCAGCCAGATTATCCCGTTTCTCCCGCTGTACGTTGAGCAACTGGGCGTTACGGATCCCAGCGCACTGACATTATGGTCAGGTCTGATTTTCAGCATCACCTTCCTCGTTTCCGCCATTGTCTCGCCCATGTGGGGCAGCCTTGCCGACCGTAAAGGCCGCAAGCTGATGCTGCTGCGTGCTTCTCTGGGAATGGGGGTGGTGATCCTGTTGCAGGCTTTTGTCACCAACGTGTGGCAGCTTCTGGCCCTGCGGGCGCTGATGGGGCTGACTTCCGGTTATATCCCTAATGCAATGGCGCTGGTCGCCGCGCAGGCACCGCGTGAACGCAGTGGCTGGGCACTGAGTATGGTCAGTACCGCGCAGATCTGCGGTGTTATTATGGGGCCGCTGATGGGAGGTCTGCTGGCGGACTGGGTTGGGTTACAGGCGGTCTTCCTGATCACCTCCGGGCTGCTGCTGATCAGTTTTCTCATCACCTTGTTTCTGATTAAAGAGGGCGGCCCGCCACGGGTGAAGAAAGAGGACAAGCTTACTGGCAGCATGGTATTTCACACCCTCAGTCGCCCGGGATTAGTGATCAGCCTGTTCGTTACCACGCTGGTGATCCAGCTATGTAATGGTTCGATTAGCCCCATTTTGACGCTGTTTGTGCGTGAGCTGGAACCGAACGTACAGAATATTGCTTTTGTCAGCGGAATGGTTGCTGCTATCCCCGGTGTGTCCGCGCTGCTCTCAGCGCCAACGCTGGGCAAGCTCGGTGACCGAATAGGTGCCGAACGTATTTTGTTTGCAGCGCTGATTTTTTCCGTGGTGCTGTTTGTGGGGATGTCGTGGGCAGACAGTGCCGTGGAGTTAGGGATATTCCGTTTCCTGCTCGGCTTCGCCGATGGTGCGATGATGCCCGCGGTGCAGACGCTGCTGCTGCGCTATTCCAGTGACCAGGTGACCGGGCGTATTTTTGGCTATAACCAGTCTTTCATGTACCTCGGTAACGTCATCGGGCCACTGATGGGGTCGGCTATCTCCGCTGTCGGCGGTTTTCGCTGGGTATTTGCCGCGACGGCGGTGGTGGTCCTGGTGAACAGCGTGCAACTGATTTGGGTTTATCGTCAGTCCCGGCGCACCGCAGTGCTGCGCCGGGATGGGAAGGTCTAGCGGGCGAGCGACATACTCATCTGGTAACGATACTGGCGTTCAGACAACAGGAAGTCCGGGCTGACGCTCGGGCTCCAGGAGTCATCGCCACCAACGCCCATATGATAGCCATCAACAATCAGCCAGCACCCTGGTTCGTCACGGAGCAGATGACGGTGTGAAGTCTCGCGTAGCTGTTCCAGGCTGTGGCGGCTGAGTGAGAAATGGAACTCACCGTTGAGCCGCCAGGGACCGTAGGCCAGCTGCTGAGTGCCGCCGCGCAGGCCATTTTCACCGGGGAAGACATACGGCGTGCTCAATTGGTCAAGCGGCAACTGCCAGCGGGAGAACTCGGCTGCCAGTTGACGGTCAGGATAGTTTTCATGTGGGCCAAGGCCCAGCCAGCTTGCATTGCCGGCCACTTCTGCCAGCTGACAGCGCAGACCAATGCGTGCGGGTTCCGGCTGTCCGGCGGCAATGTCCACTTCAACTTCAATATGCATTACGCCCTGCGGATCAATCCGATAGCATTTACGGCTGAGGAAACGTAACTCTCCGGCAGACAACCAGGCGTGCTCTGTTCTGATCTGCACCCCATCACTCAGCGCATCGGCTTGCAAACGCAGCAACTGACTTTCCAGCTGATAATGGCCTGCTCGTTTCCAGCGTTCTACCCATGCGTGCGGATCGATACGTGTCACTTCGCTGATGCCGATATCATTATCAATGGGGGCGCGGGCAAAGAGATCGCGCAGTGGAGAGAGTAACTGGGGTTCACTGCCGTTCAGCCACTGTACCAGCTCACCGCTTTGGCGGCAGAATTGCCAGCATTGTTCGCCACGACGAACTTCAATCCACTGCGGCTCCTGGCTCAGTTGTGGCATTTCCCCCGCGGTCTGCGGTTCAGGTAGAGCCAGGGCCGCAGGCAGGCGCCAGCCATCCCATGCTACACGCTGACCGGCAGGTGACCAGTCGGTGGCGAGAGGTTGAATCACCTCAACCCGCAGCCACAGCTCGCCGGTCAGCGAGGGCAGAGCGCCCAGCGTTAATTCAATGCTGCCTTCCGGGGCGACATCCAGCGTATGTTGTCCCTCTGCTACTGCTTTTCCCTGATGCTCAATACGCCAGTGCAAATGTTCATTGTCGCTGTGGCGGAACAGGTATTCGCTGGCGATACGTACGGTTAATGGCGCAGTGCAGGTCAGTTCAAACTGGAAGAACTGCTGGGCGCGCTGGGCTTCAAACAGTGCCGGATGAGGCGTGCGGTCCGCAAACACCAGCCCATTCATACAGAACTGACGATCGTTGGGTGTGTCGCCAAAGTCACCGCCATAAGCCTGGAAGCGCTCACCGTTTTCGTCGAGGCGCGTCAGACTCTGGTCTACCCAGTCCCAGACAAAACCGCCCTGCAGACGGGGGAACTGGCGGAAAGCCTGCCAGTAGCGATCAAAACCGCCAAAACTGTTGCCCATGGCGTGCGCATATTCACACAGGATCAGCGGTCGGTTTTCTTCCGGCAGCCCGATCCATTTTTTAATTGACCATTTTGGCACAGCATCGAAGGGTTGATCCTGATCGACGCGGGCATACATCGGACAGATAATATCGGTCGCGGCGGTATCGGCCCCTCCGCCTTCGTACTGCACCGGACGGCTCGGATCCTGGCTCTTGATCCAGCGATAGAGCGCATCATGGGTGCTGCCATGGCCAGATTCGTTGCCCAGTGACCAGATGATAATGCAGGCGTGGTTACGATCGCGCTGCACCATGCGGATGACGCGTTCGCTGAAGGCGTTAAACCATGTTGGATCATCCGACAGTCGATTCATCGGTTGCATTCCGTGGGTTTCAATATTCGCTTCATCCACCACATACAGACCAAAACGGTCGCACAGGCGATACCACAATGGATGGTTTGGATAATGTGAGCAGCGCACCGCATTAAAGTTATGCTGCTTCATCAGCAGGATATCATTGATCATGGTGGCTTCATCGACCACCTGGCCGAAGTCCGGGTGATGTTCATGGCGGTTAGTCCCGCGGATCAGCAGGGCTTTGCCGTTGAGTTTCAGCAGGCCGCCACTCACTTCGATCTTGCGGAAGCCGACGTCATACGCCTCTGCTTCAATCAGCGTACCGCTGGCGTCCAGAAGGGAAACGACAACGCGATAAAGATGGGGCGTTTCGGCACTCCACAGCAGGGGCTGGTCAACATGCAATGTCAGTAGGGTGCGGTCGAGATAACGTCCGCGCTCGTCGATGACTGGCGTGCCAAATGGCTGATGATGATGCGCGATTTCCTGACCTTCACGCCACAGCGCTACCTGGAGCTGATAATTGCTGGCGTCCATCAGTGAGGTGAGTGCCAGGATGTTTAACTGTGCAGAACGATATTCCGGGCTGAGAACGGTCTCAATTTGGACATCACATAGCTGTACGGTCGGTTTATGCAGCAGGCTGACATCACGGAAAATCCCGCTCATGCGCCACATATCCTGATCTTCCAGATAGCTGCCGTCACACCAGCGCAGCACCAACACCGCAATGCGGTTTTCACCCTCATGCAGGCTGGTACTGAGGTCAAACTCTGCCGGCAGACGGCTATCCTGCGAGTAACCGATAAACTCGCCGTTGCACCACAGATAAAAGGCAGAGTTCACGCCGTCAAAAATGATTCGCGTCTGTCCCGTCGCCAGCCACTCAGGCTGACACTCGAATGTGAGCGAGTAACATCCCGTGGGGTTATCGGCAGGAACGCGCGGAGGATCAACCGGGATGGGGTACTGCACGTTGGTATAGATCGGGGCGTCATATCCCGCCAGCTGCCAGTTCGCCGGAACGGCTAAGCAATCAGCCAGGGGCAGATCGGCAGCCACCCACTCATCAGGCACCGCTTCCGGGCGAGTGAAATAGCTAAAGCGCCACTCTCCATTCAGTGACTGAATACTCTCACTGGCACGATCGTCCCGTGCAGCATCGCTTTGGCGCCAGCTGGAAAAAGGCGGATGAGCGGGCAGACGGTTGAGCTGCGTGACCGCCGGGTTTTCCCAGTGACGCTGAGAAAGTCGCTGTTGCAGAGTGAGTTGTGCAGAGTCGGTCATGCCAGATTCCTTATAAATGTTATGCGCTCACATTGATGCTGAAACGGAATGAAGTAAAGCAAAAAGAGTAGGGAATGCGATGCTGGTCGCAACATTTATGGGTAAAGAAAATCTGTAAATAGCCCGCCGTTCGCAGGGTTGTAGCGGGGAAATAGCAGGAAAACGTTAAGCGTCGTTACGCCGGGTAAAAAGGCCCCGGAACCAGAGAATTCTGCATTGTGAGGGGCATACGCGACGCTTACTATCAGCGCCAGTTGTCATTCACAGTTGTACGAGGGATTCACATGATTCGTGTCATTAAAGCGGTAAGTATCATTGCGCTGGTTGCAGCATTAAGCGGATGCCTGTTCCCACCTCCAGGCGGTGGCTGGGGAGGAGGACATGGCGGCGGCGGAGGACACGGTGGCGGTGGGCCTCGCGGTGGCTTTATGGAACAGGGGCGCTAAAACCTGACAGTTCGGGGGCCGACAGGTCCCCGAAAGTGAGTGCCAGCGTTTAAACAGGAAGAGCACCAGCGAAACGTTTCGAAAAAAACATCGCTTTAATTGCTCTGTTTTGGGGCATAAGTCACGAAAATATAAAGCGAATATCAGTTTGCTTTTTTTGATGTGGATGATAACGTCTTGCTTTAACTCGCTGAGACAGTCGCATGAAAAACCTCATTGCTGAATTACTGGTAAGGCTGGCGGAAAAAGAAGAAGAGTCGAAAGAACTGGTGGCTCAGGTCGAAGCGCTGGAAATCGTCGTGACGGCACTGCTGCGTAAGCTGGATGGCGAACAGCTTCAGCAAATTAATACCCATATTTCTGAAGCGATGCAGACGGCATCAACCGCAATGGCTCCAGATTATAAGAAAGACGCTTCTTTGTTGGAAAGTTATATTCATCGCCTGTTACACCATCCCCGACAGTAGTTCCACGATTCAATTAAACGCACATCGAACTCACATGTATGTGGTGATGGGCGCTTTCATATCACTTTTTGAAAATATTCCTGTTTACCCACTCGCTGAAAACAAAAGCCGTGCCACACTGATCATTGTGCTTATAACAATAATGGGATGGTATGCGAATGAAAGTTCAGTTACTGATAGCGGCTGCCCTGTTCTCACTGACGGCGGCCGGTTATGCTGGCGCCGCAGAGAAAACCGCACAGCAGCAAAAAATGACCGTCTGTAATCAGCAGGCAGGAGATAAGGCCCTGAAAGGGGATGAGCGCAAAACCTTTATGAGCAACTGTCTGAAGAAAGACAGCAAGATGGATGGCATGACGCCGCAGCAAATGAAGATGAAAACCTGTAATGCCGGGGCAGGTGAAAAAAACCTGAAAGGCGACGAGCGCAAAACCTTTATGAGCAATTGCCTGAAAAAAAGCTAATACATCGTGGGCTACCGTCCCGCGGATGGGCCGCCTGAGCCTTTTTTATCGCCTCAGGTTATCAGTGGCACTGATTGTTAATGTCAGTGCCATTTTCTTTTCCTAAACTCTATTTCCTCTCCAACGCCTCAGCGGTCTGCCGGGCCTTTGTTGTGCGTTATTCACTAACAACTACAGGATGTGTTGTATGGTGGCTTTCATCATTATCGGTATTTTTATTATTAGCGTGATCTATGCCCACTCGCGTGGCCGGATAAAGCTGAAGTTCTCACGACAGTTATTCGACCACTCAACCTTTATGGCACCCATCAATATGTTTATGACCGGGCTGTGCCTGCTGCCGCGTAAGCAGCCTTATTTTGATCATGACGTTTTTCCCGAATTAAAAAAGCTGACCGATAACTGGCAGGTTATTCGGGAGGAGGCGGTGCGTTTACAGGATCATATTAAAGCCGCGCAGTCGCCTAATGACGCCGGATTCAATACCTTCTTTAAGCGCGGCTGGAAACGCTTCTATCTTAAATGGTACGGCGATGCGCATCCTTCGGCGCAACAACTTTGCCCGCTAACGAGTGCATTACTGAGTGAGATCCCCGGTGTTAAAGCGGCCATGTTTGCCGAACTTCCCGCGGGGAGCCATTTGGGTAAACACCGCGATCCTTACGCTGGATCGGTGCGCTATCACCTTGGGCTGATAACGCCAAATGATAACCGCTGTTTTATTGAGGTGGATGGAATACGGCACAGCTGGCGTGATGGCGAAGCGGTGTTCTTCGATGAAACCTACGTGCACTGGGCGCAAAATGCGAGTGAGGAGACACGCATTATTCTGTTCTGTGACGTGGAACGCCCGATGAAATGGCCCTGGGCGCAGGCAGTGAATCGTTGGGTTGGGGCAAAAATTATGTCGGCGGCCAGTTCACCGAATGATGATGGGGATCGTGTTGGCGGCATCAACCGTATCTTTAAATACGTTAACCGTGCCCGGGATGCAGGGCAGAACCTGAAAAAACGCAATCGCACACTGTATTACGCGGTGAAGCGCATGCTGATTGTGGTGATTTTTCTGCTGATTATTTTGCCTGGCGTGATGAGTTAATAAAGTGAACGGTGCCGCCGCAGGTACGGCACCAGGTCAATTACTGTTTGCTCATCTGCTCAGATTTCGCCATACATTGTTGCATCGCTTCAATCACTGCAGAACGGAAACCTTTCTGTTCCAGCACTTTTACGGCTTCGATGGTCGTACCGCCCGGAGAGCACACCATATCCTTCAGCTCGCCAGGGTGTTTACCGGTTTCAAGCACCATCTGCGCCGCACCTTTTACCGCCTGCGCGGCAAATTGATAGGCCTGCGCACGCGGCATTCCCCCCAGCACGGCGGCATCCGCCATCGCTTCAATAAACATAAACACGTAGGCTGGCGCTGAGCCACTGACGCCGACCACGGCATGAATCAGATATTCCGGCACCAGCGCGGCTTTACCGAAGCCGTTGAATATTTGCACCACTTCATCGGCTTCTTCGGCGGTGACCAGCACGTTGGGTGTTACCGAGGTCATGCCTTCGTTGACCAGCGCCGGGGTATTTGGCATCACACGTATAATTTTACGATCATGCCCCAGCACCGTGGCCAGCGAGTCCAAAGTGACACCTGCAGCGATGGAGACGATCACCGTCTCTTTGTGCAGGCTGCCAGCGATATCCTTCAATACAGACAGGATCACATTGGGTTTCACCGCGCCAAACAGGATATCGGACTGGCGGGCGACCTCTTCGGCACTCTCTGCCGGGGTGATGCCGTACTGCTGTTGCATCGCCTGGTTGGTGGCGGGTTTACGGTCGAAAACCAGAATATTTTCAGGTTTGACCTGACCCGCAGCGACCAGGCCCGCAATGATGGCTTTAGACATATTACCGCAGCCAATAAAGCCTACTTTCTTATCCATGACGATCTCCCTGGTTATTCAGTCTGTCAGAATCTGGCTGATGCCATTCCTCCACCTTAACTCAGCTTCAGTCTGGCTTAAACCTCAAAGGATGCCTGAATTTTTGGTTGCCATTGTGGGAAACAATGTTGAAGATCGTGATTATTCTCGACTCTCAGTAAAAGGAGAAGGCGATGCCAATCTGGGTGGATGCCGATGCGTGCCCGAAAGTGATTAAAGAAGTGCTGTACCGTGCAGCAGAGCGCGAGCAGATGATGGTAACGCTGGTCGCTAATCAGTCACTGAGCGTGCCGCCGTCGCGTTTTCTGCGGACTCTACGCGTTCCGGCAGGGTTTGACGTGGCAGATAATGAAATTGTGCAGCGTGCGGAAGCAGGCGATCTGGTGATCACGGCGGATATCCCGCTGGCAGCGGAAGTCATGGAGAAAGGCGCGATAGCGCTGAATCCACGCGGTGAACGCTACAGCGAAGCGACTATTCGTGAGCGTCTGACGATGCGTGACTTTATGGATACGATGCGCGCCAGTGGCGTGCAGACGGGGGGACCGCCCACGCTTAACCAGCGTGACCGCCAGCAGTTTGCCAATGAACTGGACAAATGGTTACAACAACAGCGTAAATGATCGATAGCCTCTCCCGCATGGCAGGAGAGGCATAATCAGTCGTCAGACAAAACTGTCATCATCAAAATCGTTGTCATCAAAACTGTCATTACTGAAATCGTCATTGGCATAATCCTGTTGCAGACCGTTGTCCTGCCCCAGGAACGACGAATTGTCGCTGCCGTTATTAAACGTGTCGAGGTTATTGCTGAGATCAGGGTCTGGTAGCGCCGGTTCGTTAATAATATTGACGATCTCTTCCGGCTGTTGGTGATGGAACATACTGGTCAGCATCTCGGCCATGACGACCCCCCCGGCGACGCCAACCGCGGTCTGTAATGCACCGCCGAGGAAACCCCGACCCGCAGCAGGCGCTGCGGCATAAGCGGGTTGCTGTGGCTGGGCTGGCGTATTATTCCAGGGCTGTGTGGGCGCGGGGGGCTGCTGTAGGGGTTGCGCACGGTTCCCCCCGCCAAACAAACCGGAGAGAAAACCTCCGCTGCTCTGCTGCGGTTGTTGCCGGGCCTGCGTCAGCTCGCTTTCCAGCTGAGTAACGCGTGCGTTTAGCTGTTTCATCGCCGCCTCCTGAATCAGAAGGGCTTGCGCCATGTAGTAGGGCGCTCCGGGTTGCTGCTGCACCTGCTGTTGGATCAGTTTCTCTGCCGCACTGTCACGGGGGCCGGACTGTGACTCCGCCTGTTTCAATCGGGTAAACAGGCTGTCAATTAACTGCTGTTCTTCGTTCTGCATAAGGATTCTCCGGAAACGGGCGACAGCGTTTATAGTGGCAAGACCGCAGGGAAAGTAAATCATGCTGGCGTAAGGAAATGTTGCGGCAAGAAAGGCGTGTGTTCACTATGTGTAAATAAAATATTACACCAATAATTGATTATTAAACAAAAGCTTAATGGGTTGGTGTGCATGCACTGCTGTAAATAAAACGTTACTGCTGGCCCGCCGGGAAAATGTCGGGTATTATGCGCTGCAACGTTATTCATTGGTTGGCCTGCTGCGCCTAATTATCGGCGTCGGCGTTTGCTAAAGGAAGTGCCTGTTATGTCATTACCCATCTATCTGGTCGGCGCACGTGGCTGCGGAAAAACAACCGTTGGACATGCACTGGCGCTGGCATTAGGGTACGCCTTCTTTGACACCGACCACGCATTGCAGCAGTCCAGTGGGCAAACCGTTGCGGATATTGTGACTCGTGAAGGATGGCCGGGCTTCCGCCTGCGTGAAACCGCATCGCTGAAAACCGTCACTGCACCCTCAACGGTGATCGCCACGGGTGGCGGCATGGTCTTATCCGAAGAAAATCGTCAGTTTATGCGTGAACATGGCCAGGTCATCTATCTGAATGCCGATGCCGCTGTTCTGGCAGATCGTCTTGAAGCCTATCCTGAAGCCGAACAGCGTCCGACACTGACCGGGCGGCCGATTGCGGAAGAGATGGTTGAAGTGCTGGCGGCGCGTGATGCGTTATATCGCCAGACTGCGCACCATATTATTAACGCTATGCAGTCCCCTGACGGCGTCGTCAGCCAGATCCTCAGCGTGCTTTCTCTCGCCCGCGCCAGCTAAATTCTCTGTTGGTGCAGCGTTGCCTGCACCCCTCTTGCCTGCTTTCTCCCTTGTCCCGCAGATAAACCGTTTCGATTGTCTATACTCAGGTAAGGTCATCATACTGGCCGCGCACGTTTACTGACATCAAAAGGGGGCACTATGCCAGGCAGACCACCATATCCACGAGAAGCGAACATCATACCGGTCGAGAAGGGCGCGCCCGGCAAATCGGTGATCTGGTATGAACTCCGTGCCGACCATCCGAAACCTGATTCTTTGATCAGCGAGCACAAAACCGAGCAGGAAGCGCTGGATGCTAAAAAACGCTATGAAGACCAGTCGAAAGAATAAAAAATGGTGTGTACAGGCAAGGATGCCGACATCCGTTTTACTCCGCACTATTGTCGCAATTTCTTACGAATAATCTTACTTTTAACCTCGCGCCGTCACAGCATAAATGCCTGCTGCTACGGGATTTATCGCCATAAATATTCACTATTTCGCCCTCTCTGGCATATTGAAGTATCACCTTCAGTCCTGACAAAATGATCACATCGGTGACCTTCCTCCTGCACCCAAATTAATGCTTGACCCTGATTCACCCTGGCCGTAGGTTTATCAAAACGGTAAAACAGGAACAGGAGTTCCTAATAGTGGAACAAAAGGTATGACCACCTTAGAGAATGCGACGGCGGTACTGAAACTTTTTAATCGAAGTGGAGTGAGCCAGGGCCAGCCAGGCCTGACGTTTACCGATATTGCCCAGGCGTTGGGGCTGCCGAAAAGCACCGTTTCGCGGCTGCTATCTACCATGGAAAGCGAAGGTCTGCTGGAGCGCGATCCCGATACCCGCTGCTTTCATGTCGGGCATATGCTGCTGACGCTGGCCAGTAACTATCTCTCCACGCCGCTGGTGGATGGTGCGTCATCAATGATGGCGAGGCTGGCTGCGGAATCCAGCTGTACGGGCTATATCTCCGTGCTGGAAGGGCGTGAGATTATGGTGATGCGCATGTTCCAGGGCCGAATGTTCATTCAGGTTGTTACTCCGCCAGGGAGCCGTCTGCCGGCGGCAGAAACGTCGGTTGGTCGGGCGATCCTCTCCCGTTATAGCGATGATTATGTCCGAAAACTTTATGCCGGAAGCTGGCAGGTGAACTCGCCGAATTCACCGCAGACGCTGGATGAATTGCTCACTGAACTGGCCAGTATTCGTCAACAAGGATGGGCGCTGGCACGCAATGAAACCTTACAGGGGATCAGTGCGGTATCCACCACGATTACCAATAAACATCGGGGGGAAACGGTCGCACTTTGCCTGTCGTTTCCGTCTGAGCATCATGCGTCACCTTATTCTTCCTCCGCGCTGGACGCATTACAGATTGTGACGCGTGAGCTGGCGGGGAAATACGGTGACCGCGCAGGGCAGGGAGGCAATATGACCTCTGCCCTGCAGTAATTACCTCATCTCCTTTTCGGATATGAAGTACGCCTCCACCAGGGCACCTGCAGTACCACGTAGTGACATGATTATCTGAAACAGCCCGTCAGAGGCAGGATGATCATCCCCAGAAGGGGTCCCCTGATACCTCAGGGGATCTCTCTTTTTTGCCTGAAACTGACGTTGCTCAATGTGATCTAACCCCTGTTTCTGTGTGGGGTCGCACATTGATGAGATCAGGTTCAAGGATAATCAAAGGGTGTCGGGGGGTTACTGCTATTATTCAGTAGAGAATACCAAAGGCCATTGCGCCCTCGCCCCAGGGGGAGAGGTTAAGCAGCCGCCAAAGATTAAGCAGGATGATAGCCTGTTGTCAGTGGAACTATGCACTATGAAGCCATCTCTGGTTACTCTCTCTTGTGGGCAGTCTCCACGCACCGACATTCTGCCGCTGCTGCTGGAGCATCTTCCTGAAGAGCAAATCGTTCATGTCGGGCTGCTTGATGACCTGACGCATGCGCAAATTGAGCGGCAATATGCGCCCGACACAGGGGGCAAAATGCAGGTTATCCGGCTGAATGACGGTAGCCAGGTCTGCGTGTCGGCTGAGAAAATCACAACGGAATTGCAGCAGCGTATTCTGCTGTTAGAAGAGTGCGGATACGACACTATCCTACTATTGTGTTCGGGTGACTGCGGCCCCCTTTACGCCAGTACCGCTGTGCTGCTGGAGCCTGACCGTCTGGTCCCTCCGCTGGTGAAGGCCATTGTTGGCGGGCATCAGGTCGGGATCGTGGTATCGGTTGCCGGGCAAATTCATGCTCAGAAGAATAAATGGAAAAACCTGAAGCATCCCCCCTGTTTTGCCGTTGCCAGCCCGTATCATGCCAATGATGAGCCGCTTATTGAGGCCGCATTATCATTACAGGAGCAAGGTGCCGATGTGGTGGTGCTGGACTGCATGGGTTATCACCCGCGTCATCGCGATTTTTTACAGGCACTTCTCGGTATTCCGGTTCTGTTGTCTAACATGCTGATTGCCCGTTTGGCGGCAGAACTGTTGGTATAAGTCACGATTGCAGTGCGTGGTACGCAATAGTGCGTGACAGCCTGTTAATTATGGCTCTACACTGCAAACTTACCTTTGTCTCTGATTTTAAGGAAATTATATGCTCAATGTTAGTGAGTATTTCGACGGTAAAGTGAAGTCGATTGGTTATGAGAGCGCCAGCACAGGTCGTGCCAGTGTGGGTGTGATGGCTGAAGGCGAGTACACTTTTGGTACGGCTCAGGCAGAAGAGATGACCGTGGTAAGTGGTTCCCTGAAAGTGTTACTGCCAGGGGAAGTTGAGTGGAAACTCTATCAGCCAGGCCAGATCTTTAACGTGCCGGGCCACAGTGAGTTTCATTTGCAGGTGGCTGAGCCTTCTGCGTATCTGTGCCGTTATCTGAAAGATTGATTTAAGCAGGGTCGGGCATGCCCGACCCCTACGTGTAGGGGCGACGCATGCGTCGCCCGCAACAGCATTAACGCTCTGCTTCGCCGCCTAACGCTTCCACAGTATTGCTGATTAACGCAGCCAGCTCGCCCGTCATCAGAATAAAGTCAGCATCAAAACGTCCTGTCACATCTTCCCGATCAATATCGTCGTTCTGTTCGCGCAGGATGTCTGAGAATTTGAGGCGCTTGATCGAACCATCATCAGACAAGATCATCTGAATACGTTCCTGCCAGTCGAGAGCCAGTTTCGTCACCAGTTTTCCGGCTTCGATATGGTTGGCGATCTCGTCGCACACCAGATCCTGTTTCTTGCAGCGGATCACGCCGCCATCTTCCAGAATCGCTTTCAGTTCAGCTTCATCCATCAGCGCAAATCCTGCCGGCAGTTCACCGGAACGCACCCATTCTGTCATCGTCAGTTCAATCGGGCTTTCCAGCGTCAGCGGCACCACGGGCAGTGAGCCGAGGCTTTTACGCAGCAGGGCGAGCGTATCTTCCGCTTTTTTCGCGCTGGCGCAGTCGACCATAATCAGGTTGTTAACGGTGTCGATCCACACATAGGTCTGGCTGTAACGGCTGAAGGCGCGTGGCAACAGGCTGTGCAGCACTTCATCTTTCAGAGAGTCTTTTTCTGTTTTTTTCAGCTTGCGCGATTGCTCAGCTTCCAGTTTACTTATTTTCGCTTCCAGTGCTTGCTTGATCACCGGCGATGGCAGCATTTTCTCTTCTTTACGCGCACAAATCAGAATCTGACCGTTGGTGACGTGCGTCAGGTCGTCGCTACGTGGACCAATGGGAGAAACCCAACCGGTCTTGGCCATATCCTGGCTACCGCAGGGGGTGAAAGAGAAGGCATCGAGCTGTTTTTCCATCTCGTCTGCTACCAGCGGAATGTCGCGATTAAGACGATAAACCATCAAATTTTTAAACCACAGCATGCTGCATTCCCTCTCCGGACGCGCAAAAGGCGCGCGAGTTCAAAGTCAGCGCGCATGATAGCGAATCGGCGGCGGGGTTTCATTGCCTTTCCGCACCGCTCCTTCTAAGGTAATAATCTCACCGTCAAATCATGAGGAATAACAAGTGCGTATCGGTATCGATTTAGGTGGCACGAAAACAGAAGTGATTGCCTTATCCGACCAGGGGGAGGAACTGTTCCGCTATCGCGTCCCCACGCCGCGTGACGACTATGAAAAAACCCTGGAAAACATTATCGGGTTAGTACGCCGCGCAGAAGAAGTGACGGGCCAGCAGGGCACAGTGGGGCTGGGGATCCCCGGTACGCTATCGCCTTATACCCGGCGAGTAAAAAATGCTAACTCCACCTGGCTCAACGGTCAGCCGCTGGATAAAGATTTACAGCAGCGACTGGGCCGTGAGGTGCGTATCGCCAATGATGCCAACTGCCTGGCGGTGTCTGAAGCCGTGGACGGTGCGGCCGCAGGCAAACAAACGGTGTTCGCGGTGATTATTGGCACCGGGTGCGGTGCGGGAGTCGCGCTGAATGGCCAGGCACACAGTGGTGGCAACGGCAATGCGGGGGAGTGGGGTCATAACCCGCTGCCGTGGATGGATGAAGATGAGCTGCGCTACCGGGAAGAGGTTCCCTGCTACTGCGGTAAGGCAGGCTGCATTGAAACCTTTATCTCCGGAACCGGGTTTGCCACGGATTACCAGCGCCTGAGCGGCGTGTCATTAAAAGGCGCGGAGATTATGCAGCGGGTGGCACAACAGGACCCGGTGGCCGAATTGGCGATGAGCCGCTATGAACTGCGCCTGGCGAAGTCGCTGGCCCACGTGGTGAATATTCTTGATCCGGACATGATTGTGCTGGGAGGGGGAATGAGTAACGTCGAGCGGTTGTATCAGACGGTGCCGCTGCTGGTGAAAAACTGGGTGTTTGGCGGAGAGTTTGAAACGCCCATCCGGCAGGCTGTTCACGGTGATTCCAGCGGCGTGCGCGGTGCGGCCTGGTTGTGGCCGTTGTAACGGCGATGGCCAGGGCAACGTCAAGGGCGTTTCGCTTTCCCACTTCGTGGGCGAAGAGACCAAAGGGCGGCAGTCGCACCGACCTTTGGAATCCGCGCTTGCGACAGGCGCCACGCCCGTTTCACGGGTGCGGCCGGAAGTGAAACCAGCCCGTTTGTGGGAGATACCGTCGTACGGCAGCGCGCTGACCGCGCTTTTCTTAACCAGGTCATCCACGATCCGCAGACTGCGCTGGCAAGAGAAATGGCCCATTTCAAAATGATGATTGCCGCCGGTTTTTTACTGACATACAACGGGAAGAAACAAAAGCAGTGAACGAGAGATGGACGCTGAGAGCCTCCTGCTGAGTGACTGTGCTCCCCCGCTATTATGGTTAACTGACGCTTCCTCGCCCCGGCTGTTCGTTCCTCGCTTCGCTGCGGTACGCGTCAGCCGTTCCTGTGGCGAGCGAACGAGTTGATAATCTGATATGCTTATAACAATTATTGAAGGTTTTTTATTGGAATTTTTATTAAGGTGAAAAATGGATAATAAATTTTATGCAAAATATTTTTCATATTCTGCATTATTCTATATCTGTATTTACTTAATATTTCGGGTTTCAGGTGGTGAGTTAGATGATAATGTTTTAACTTACTTTCTTTGGGTTTCCGTAGTGAACTCCGTTTTTTTCCCTTTTGCTGTGTCTCTGGCTGAAGCTATCAGTATGAAATTAATAACGCATGCGTACTGGAATCGAGGTTTTGATCTGATATGCATCATTTTTTCAGTGCCAATGGGGTTGGTCTGGCTGGTCATTCGTATGAAAAAAAACACCCCGAAAAAGTAAGCGGGGTGTTGATTATCAGAACATGCTGTTAAATTTATTGATGAGTTCTTCATCAATAAGAGCGCTTGTCACCCCCATAATAACCGCAAATCCAATAAGCCCGATTGGAGTTGCGGCCACAAGACCAAAAGCAAAGGCAACCATTACACCTGCAACCCTGCTGGCGACAATGGTTTCAGCCTTGACGAAAAATGGTTTCCAGTCACCAGTCTTATTGGATTTATTCAACTCCAAAAGCAAATCTGTTGCGTCATTAACATTTCCAATAAATCCAAATACTTTACTGAATTTATTCATTTGTTTCGCTACGTCGCTATAACTTACTGATTCCAGAGCTTTAGTGACGGCAGCGCGGTCTGCTTTACTATACTTTTTATCAATGTCACCCTGATGTTTATTCCATGCTTCCAACGCTTCTGTAGCATTTTTTAATTTTTTACCTTTCGCAGCATCTTCCAATTCCTGCGAGATTTTTGACGCATTTTCACCATATTTACCAGTGACCTCTTTCAGAAACTCCGAGGATACTTTAATGGCTTCTTTAACATCATTATCCTCCGTTGCTTTGACTGTAACTTTTCGTAGTTCCCCGGATTTAACGTTTAGTGTTTCCTGAGCAGCATTGGACTTGTTGATCTGCGAAAGAAGCCGTTGTTTTGCATTGATTTCTTTTATAATTGGACCCGTTACATCCCTTTCCCATGCTTTATTGGTAACGCGTTGTAGCATTCTTAGAACAGCGTCATAATCATTGGGATGGACTTTTGTAAGGCCACACTCTTTGATTCCTTTTTTAATTGAAATGGCAGTCGCTTTCGAAATGGTTCCGAGTTTTTTTTCTGCCGCCACTCTTTGTGACTCTGCTTGATTAAACTCTTCGAGCGCTTTTTTTACTTCTAGTACAGAAGTCACGATACGGGGATCGCTTGAAACTGCCGAACTGGCATTGATTGAGTCATTTGCCGAATTGATACTGATTGCCGGATCCACGCTTCGGTTTTTTCGCGCAGTAGCAATATTTCCATCCGTTTCTTTACCTAATGCGGTTACAGAGTTATATGATACAAACTGCCCAGGTACGTAAGCAACCTGAACCCCTCCCCATCCTGCATAGCTCTCTCTGGGAAAAGCAGGTTCAGCACGATAAATACCTCCTCCAATTGGAGGGTTTTTAGGGAGCTGTTCCGCGCCGCCGGTAATAATAATATGTGGGATTGTATTGTTTCTTGCTTCGCTCATTGTTATCTCCATTTTTAATGGCGTTTAAATTATTACTCTGAACTTGAAATATATGATTTTGAATGGCATTAAATTATTTAAATAATTTATATCCTTCTCATATAGTGTTGTAGTTTGAAGGAGTCATGATAAGGCGTCATGGTGATGGTGTTTGTTAAGGGACTAGCAGACATATGTCATATTTTAAGGTCAAACTGTCTGCGTCAGAATTTGAGTTTTATTTTCGCGGTAAATTATTAATCAATAGAAAATATTCTAAAAAAAGATAAAGAAGTCGCTGCGCTCCGCTTCTAAGAAGTCGTACGTCCTGTGGCCGTAAGCCGGAGGGCATGGAGTGCCGTGCCCTCACTGTAGCTGAGCGGCTTCGCAAACAAGAGAAGCTTCGCGACATGCGTGTATGTTGAGCAAGCCTCATTAAACTGGCAATGCGATGCTGCTGCACGACCAGCCTGCTGGGTTTACAAGCCCGAGGGTGAGCTGAACAGCGCAGCATTTTTTCAGCACCAGCCCGAACAACTGCCTGGGCGGTTAATTCCAGCCCGAATTTTGCAAGATTGGGAGAACTGAAATGAACATGAAAGTCGTTGTGGGTGTAGATATAGCCAAGAACAATTTTGACGTGTGCGTCAGTGGATGTTCTGTCACATATCATTTTGAAAATTCTGCCAAAGGTTTAAGGAGTTGCTGGAATTAGTCAGCAGCCATGAAATCAGTTTATTCGTGGTTGAAGCAACAGGTAATTACCATAGAGCACTGGTAGATGCACTGGAACTGCATGGTTTCGACATTGCTGTCGTCAATCCCCGTTTGATAAAGAACTTCAGTCGTGCATTGGGACTTTGGTCAAAAATTGACGTGCAGGATGCCAGACTAATCTGTGAATATGGCATGCGTGTGGAACCGCCGGTCAGAGAGAAGCATGATAAGGAGCTGTTTAAGCTTAAAGCAATGGTCAGCCGCCGGCGTCAACTTGTCGCTAATCGCACAATGGAAACAAACCGACTCGAAGCACAAACAGAACAGGAGATTAAGACCGATATACGTCGCTACATCCAGTGGCTGACATCCGAAATAAAGCGCATCGACGAAGCTCTCGCTGAAAGGATTGGGAAAATCCCTGTACTGAAAGAGAAAGTGGAATTGCTCAGGGACTTGAAAGGGGGAGGGCCAGTTGTGATGGCGGCATTGCTTACTCAGGTGCCTGAATTAGGAAAGCTTGATCGACCTAAGATAAGTTCACTTATTGGACTATGCCCATACTCCAATAAGTTCACTTATTGGACTATGCCCATACTCCAGGGATAGTGGGAGTTTCAGCGGGCGTAGAATGATATGGGGCGGTCGATCTGATATCCGTTCAAAGTTGTATATGGCTGTGCTTTCTGCTGTACGCTACAATCCCGAAATTAAAGCATTTTATGAAAATCTGACTACCAGAGGCAAAGTTTTCAAAGTTGCCATGACGGCATGTATGCGGAAGCTGATAACCATCATAAATGCAATAATCCGGGATGGTGAGAAAAAGCAGATCTCAGGGCAGGCAATCTTTACGCAGCGTCCTTGCCTCACTGAAAACTGATGCTATAAACGGGTAGTTGTATCTGATGCCGAGGTCAGTGGCTGATGTCTGCTCTGTGCCAGGAGCGCACATCAGAATGATTATATAGATATCAAAATCTATTGAAGTGGCCCTGATGGTGTCATTCACCTGGAATATGAAACATCCTTCTTTTCTTTTAACGATGGATGAATTAATGCTCCTTCATCCACCATTGTTTTAAGATAAGACACACACAATAAATATTTCAGTACATTTGCATATCTCAGAAATTCTGGTTATCCAATGTTCCGGTAAACCTTACACTCCTGCCAGCACTGTCGGGTCACCAGTCCTCCAGATATTATCAACTGTGACCCGGCATATGAACCAGCCGTCTTGTTGCTTTAAAAGTTCAACGTCATAACGATTTTTCATCAGATAATGGCGTGAGGGATCGGATTCAGGCAAGTGCTGTGCTTCCACAATCGCCTCCAGATATGCTTTATCTCCATCGATAGTTACACGTGGATTCGTCACTGAATGAGTGGTGACAATCGGCTTAAGCGAAGTCAGCAATGCATCAGCTATCGTTTCTTTACCCTCCAGGACAGGATATTCAAAACCCGCTTTAGCTCCCGCAGGGCGGAAGTCAGACACTGCATCTTCAGTAAAGGCCCCTTTAATTAACTCCGGGTCTTTGAGATCAATTCCTGCCGCATATCGGTAAAGCGAATCGACGATAGCAAGTTTGTTTGCAACATTTTCACTGAGTGATACTGACATAATTTGCTCCTTATGATTGGTGATTTATAAGGTATACTGTGGATACTTGGTGTCAATTAGGCACCTTTTTTCACCTAGGTATACGGAGGTAAACTGTATGTCAGCAGACAACAGGCAGGCGCACAGTCCGGAGTATTACCCCGGTCATTCATGCGAGGACAAGGCTTCAGGCCGGTTATTACTGGATCAAATAACTGACAAGTGGTCTGTCTCAATCCTTTTCGCTCTGTGCAGCAAGCCATTGCGATTTAACGAGATAAAGCGGTGCATGGATGGCATTACCCAGAAGTCACTGACTCAATGCTTACGCCGTCTTGAACGAAACGGCATAATTGCCCGTCGCGTCATTCCATCGTCTCAGATTGCAGTTGAATACAGCATCACCCCTCTGGGGCGCACTCTGGAAGCGCCGTTTCAGGCGCTATTTAACTGGACCATTGAGTACAGTTCTGACGTGACACTTGCTCAGGCTGCGTTTGATGCCAGGACAACCGAATAAAATTCTGGCAGGCAATCTTCACATTGCGCTAATTGCGGGCATGGCTGAGGGAGATTTTTTTCAAATCAGCTGAGGGCGGTAATCCAAATTGTCGTGCGTATTCCCGACTAAACTGAGTGTGGCTTTGATAGCCTACCGATAGCGCGACATTCATAATATTTTCGCCCGATGTGGCGAGCTTAAGCCGGGCATGCATCAGGCGAATTTGTTTCTGGTATTGCACGGGGCTTAAAGCCGTTATGGCGCGGAAGTGGCGGTGAAAAGCGGATACGCTAAGCGCTGCCATTTCAGCCAGATCCTCTACACGTATGGCTTGTGTGTAGTTTGTCTTAATCCAGGTGATCACCTTGTAAATCCTTGCAAGGTGGGTTTCAGGCATTGCGATCTCCCTTAGCATCCATCCAAGGGGGCCCTGTAGAACACGAAAAAGAATTTCCCGTTCATACGCCGGAGCCAGAGCGGCAATTTCATCGGGCTTTCTGATAAGGGACAGCATTCTAATCCATGCATCCAGTAATTCCCGGGTGACTGGCGCTACTGAAAATCCTGAATGATAGAGAGAAGCCTCACCAGTGCCGGGAATCTTGTCCAGCAGATCGGCAATAATTTCAGGCTTGGGCGTCAGGCTGACAGCCAGATAAGGTGCATTTGTAACGTTATCAGGGAACACATTTCCTACTGCGGGTAAGTCTACTGACATGACAAAATAAGTAGCTGGATTGTAGTTTAATGTCCTTCCGCCGACAGTCATGCTTTTTGAACCTGTCAGGATAAGATTAATCATAGGCTCATAAACCGCAGACAGGCGATGTTCAGGGATTACTCCCTGCACCATTGCAACTCGTGGAATGCCGGTTTCGGTACGCTGATTACCCGCGCCGGATGCGAGCTCTCGTAACTTCTGTAATTGTTTTTCCATCCCCAGATTGATATCACGTCGCTGTAAGCACAACAAGAGAAAGGCAGGATTAGGCAAATAGCGAAGAGGATCACATCAGCCTTACGACCTGCAAAAGCGTAACCTCTGTTCAGTCAACACTTACTTGCAGAGGCTAATATGAAAAATGTTTTGATTACCGGCGGCAGCCGGGGCATCGGTGCAAGCACCGCCCTGAAATGTGCCCGGCTCGGGTATCGCGTCATACTGACCTGGAACAGCCAGTCTGAAGCTGCCACCCGTGTGGTGGAACGTATTGAGGCGGAAGGTGGCGAAGCCATCGCATTGCAGCTGGACGTCGGAAATACCGGTTCTTTCAGTCATTTTCGTGCTGAGCTTGAGCAGGTGATGAAATCCCGCTGGGAAGATGGCGGCCTGGATGGCCTTGTGAATAATGCCGGATATGGACTTTTTAACCCGATTGAAACCGTCACAGAGAACCAGTTCGACAGCCTGATGAATGTGCATCTGAAGGGACCTTTCTTTCTGACGCAGACGCTACTGCCCCTGCTGCGCCACGATGCGTGCATCATCAACATGACGAGCGCCACCACGCGAGTAGCCACTTCAGGCGTCGCCCCTTACGCTGCCTTTAAAGGCGGACTTGAAGTTCTGACCCGCTATATGGCTAAGGAGTTTGGGGAACGGAGGATCCGGGTAAATGCCGTCTCGCCAGGTGCAATCAGGACTGAACTGGGAGGAGGACTGAACGAGGAATTTGAAAATCTGCTTGCCTCCCAAACGGCACTGGGCCGGGTCGGTGAACCGGAGGAGGTAGCGCGCGTCATCGCCTCTTTACTTTCTTCCGATGGCGGCTGGATTAATGCTCAGACGATTGAAGTCGCGGGCGGATATAACATCTGATTTCAGGAGCACGCTATGCTTGACCATCTCTTTCTTTCCGTCAGTGACGTTGATCGTTCGGTCAGCTTCTATGAACGCGTATTACCTGAACTTGGTATCTCTGTCCGTCACGATTATGACGGTAAAGAGGGACCTGCCGGACATCCCGACCTTAAAGGATTTGGTTCTAACGGGAAAATATTCTTCTGGCTGCGTCAGGGAACGGTGTTTCCGGATGCCATCCACGTAGGCTTCGCAGGCGATTCCGAATCTGCTGTCAATCAGGCTTACGCAGCGGCCCTGTCGGCGGGTGCCACCGTGATTCATCCTCCCGGCCCACAACTTCATTATGATCCCCGCTATTACGCGGCCCAGGTCAGGGACCCCGACGGCTACAGCCTGGAATTTGTCTATAAAAGCTGGCAGCACGGTAAGTAAGACTGTGATGACGAATTCCTATCCGCTCATCTCCACAATGAATCCTTCAAATTCAGGTATAGAAACTTCATGAAAAGCATCATGATTTACGGCGCAACCGGTTACACAGGCGGTCTGATAACTGCTCATGCTCTGATTTGCGGCGTCCCGCTTATTTTAGCCGGACGAGACGAAAGAAAACTCGCCGCTATGGCCGCAGAGTTAGGTATCCCTTATCGGACCTTCTCTCTTGCAGATGCAGAAACAGTCAGTGCGGCGCTTAAGGATGTTGCCGTTGTGCTGAACTGTGCCGGCCCCTTTATGTATACGGCCAGTGCTTTGATGAGGGCGGCGGTTAACAGTAAAACCCATTATCTGGATGTTGCTGCTGAACCCGACAGCTACAGGCTTGCTGAGATCCTTGATGCTGATGCAGCGGCTGCAGGCGTCATGCTCTTACCGGGATGTGGTGGCAGCGTGGCCATGCTGGGTTGCCTTGCCGCCCATGCAGCAGAGCGGATATCTGCCCCGAAAAAAATCGCCCTTGCTTTGAATGTCGCCGGGCCGATGTCGCGAGGATCCGCCATCAGCGCGACTGAAAATCTCTCGCCGCAGTGTCTGAAACGCTCAAACGGCAGATTAATACCTCAGGAACCTACCCAAACAAGACGTTTTGATTTTGGCGTTGGACCCGTAGAGTGTTTCCCGGTAAGCCTACCAGACCTGACAACGATATGGATGTCTACAAACATTCCAGACATTGAGACTTTTGTGCATCTTAGCGGCACAGAATTTCCACAAGGGGATCTGTCACTTTTAGCGGATGGCCCAACAGAACAGGAACGCTTGGATAACCGATATCAGGCTGTGGCTGAGGTCGTCAATGCGAAGGGAGATGTTGTGCGGATGTTGCTCGAAACAGTGAATGGCTATAGTTTTACCGCCATGGCTGCAGTGGAGGCAGTGCGTAGAGTGCTGGCGGGGGAAGTAAAACCAGGTTTTCAGACGCCCGCAGATTTGTTTGGGAAACATTTCTCAGAAACCATCGCAGATACGCGGATCTCTGAGGTGTAAGTCCTCTGTCTGGTTGAGTTAAGGGGTCAATTAATGTTGGCCCATTTAAATGTCCTGTCTTCATATCCTAAACATTTTTGATGTACTTCTTATTCCTGAGCTTTAGCACTTCCAGGAACATTCATTGTTAAACGCCTGCCTCATAAGATTTTCAGCGTCTGCTGCTCGCTCAAAGCGGACACCTATCGTTTACCCTCGCTGCGCATTTATTATCCCTCTTCTTGGTTGACTACAAACACAACTGCTCACCCGTTCCCCACCGTTCTCGGGACATTCAGTCCGCTCCGGCGGCGCGTGCGGCTTGCGTATCCGCCCCTGTTTACTCAGCTGGCCGCTCGTCTGTGTGGAGGTCACGGTACCAGAGAGAGGGTGCGCGCATGTCACGTTTCATTCAGGGTAACTGCATCCAGATTATGTCCGGCTTTCCCGATAAGGCCGTGGATTTCATTCTCACCGATCCGCCGTATCTCGTTGATTTCCGCGACCGCGCTGGCCGGTCACCAGCCTGCAACCCCTGATTGAGTCCTTCACGCACCCGGGTGCCATCATTTCCGACCCGTTTGCCGGATCCGGATCGACCTGCGTCGCCTCACTCCAGTCCGGACGTCGCTATATCGGCATCGAGCTGCTGGAGCAGTACCACCGCGCAGGGCGACAGCGACTGGCTGCCGGAGGCCGCATGACGAATTACGCTGGGCTGGAACCGCTGCGCGAAGACGTGGTGAAGCTGGCAAACGACATATACGAGCTGCTTTCAAGGCTGAAAGCCCTGGAATCGTAAAAGCACCAAGATTCTGAAACGCTTGCGGAGAGGCTTGCCCGGAATGCGTTCTGCCGCATCATAGACCTGTACATGAAGGCGTACCGCGAGGCACTTGCTCTGGATGCCTGCTTTAAAGACTGACTGAAACGGCCGGGACCGCCCGGCCTGATAACGATAAACGAAGAATGCTGATGTACGGAACCCGAAAAGATCAAACGCGAATGCGCCGAGCTGGTACTCGATCATGGCTATACCGTTACACAGGCATGTAAGGCAACCGATCTGGGACCGACAGCGCTCCGGCCCTGGGGCGCTCAGCCCGCGTAGCGGCAAAGCGAAACGCCCTTGACCTGGATGTTGCCCATGCAACGGCTATTCGCCATGCAGCATCGCATCATGTGGTGCGTTGTCACGCTGGCTTTTGGTCATCAGGAACCACAGGTAACCTGCCAGCATCAGCGCCACAAACAGCACACCGATAAGGGCGTTAAACCACAGCATCGCAATCAGACACACCACAGCCAGTACCAGCGCAATCGCGGGAACGATCGGGTAACCTGGTGCGCGGAAGGTGCGATCCAGCTCCGGGGCAGTGCGGCGCAGACAGAACAGGCTCAGCATACTCATGATGTACATCACGATGGCACCAAATACCGCCATGGTGATCATCGCTGCGGTCAGTGACATGCCCTGCAGGTTGATCCAGCTGTCGCTAAAGATAGCGGCGATGCCGATCACGCCACCCGCAATAATGGCACGGTGAGGGGTTTGAAAACGTGACAGCTTCGCCAGGCCCGCAGGCAGATAGCCAGCGCGAGACAGAGCGAAGAACTGGCGTGAGTAGCCGAGGATAATACCGTGGAAGCTGGCAATCAGACCGAACAGACCGATCCACACCAGCATGTGCATCCAGTTAGAGTGCTCACCCACGATCATTTTCATTGCCTGCGGTAGCGGATCGTTAATGTTAGACAGTACGCGCCAGTCTCCAGCCCCCCCGGCCATCAGCATCACCCCGAGGGCCAGCACCACCAGCGTCAGGATCCCGGCAATATAGGCACGCGGGATCGTACGTTTCGGATCTTTCGCTTCTTCTGCTGCCATCGCTGCGCCTTCAATGGCGAGGAAGAACCAGATAGCAAACGGGATCGCGGCAAAAATACCAGACAGTGCCGGCATGCCGAAGTGTTCACCGCCTGCCCAGCCGTTAGCGGCAAAGTTGGCAATACTGAAGCCCGGTGCGACCACGCCCATAAACACCAGCAGTTCGAACACCGCCAGTACGGTGACCACTAACTCAAACATCGCCGCCAGTTTCACCCCCAGAATATTCAACGTCATAAAGACAATATAGGCACCCACCGCTGCGTACTTCGGGTTGAGTTCCGGGTACTGAACGTTGAGATAGGCACCGATGGCCATCGCAATCGCCGGAGGAGCAAAGACGAATTCAATCAGCGTGGCCATACCGGCAATCAGGCCGCCGGTCTCACCAAATGCACGACGGCTGTAGGCAAACGGGCCACCCGCATGTGGAATCGCGGTGGTCAGCTCGGTAAAGCTGAAGATAAAACAGGTATACATGGTGGCGATCATTAGCGTTGTCAGCAAAAAGCCGAGTGTTCCCGCCACGCCCCAGCCGTAGCTCCAGCCAAAATATTCCCCTGAAATGACCAAACCGACTGCAATGCCCCACAAATGTATGGTGCCCAGCGTGGGCTTTAATTTCGTTGTCATGTCGTTATCCCCGTGAGTGTGTTTCCCCTTCATCCCCTACACCGCAGATGTTTGTGGCGTAGAGGCGGTTGGAGAGCGTTATTCGATAATGCCGTTGCCCGTTGGGGGAAACTTGACGCGGGCATGATGATTTTTGTGCTCGCGGGTCAACTCACTCGCAAAAAAAGTGCCAGGTGTACGCTGCGGTCAAAACAGGGTCGTCTGCTGTCAAGCCGGAAGAGGGCAAGCGATAGGATGCTGTCAGGCAAAGAAGCACTGCCTGAAACTGACTCCGGAGCCAGACTATGACCGCAAAACAATATGACACCCTGAACAATACCGCACTGCTGCGCCTCGCCGAAATGACACTGTTGCGCTATCCGGCAGCGTTACAGGGCAAACTTAGCCTGCTGTGCCGTTCAGAAAACGCGACCTTTTTACTCGAAGCGGGTGGCAAACGTTATGCCTTGCGCCTGCACCGGGCGGATTATCACCAGCGTGCCGATATTGAAAGTGAGTTGCAGTGGCTGGATGCCCTACGTGAAACCGGCATCGATGTGCCGCAGGCGGTCGTCGATCGTGAAGGACAACGCGTACAAACGCTGATGCTGGAGGAGGGTTCGGTACGTCATGCCGTGCTGTTCCACTGGATCGAGGGGGAGATGCCGGGGACCGATGTTGATCCGCGTGCCTTTCAGCAACTGGGGAATATTACCGCTCGCCTGCATCAGCACAGCCGCAGATGGCAGCGCCCGGCGGGTTTTCAGCGTATCATCTGGGATCATCACACCATGGTCAGCCCGCAAAGCCATTGGGGCGACTGGCGCGATGCGCCGAATTTGCGCGTCCAGGATCACGGCATTGTGGAGGAGACGATCGCGCGAGTGGGAGCGACGCTGGCAGAGTTCGGCAAGGAGCCCCGCAACTACGGGCTGATCCACGCCGATCTGCGACTGACGAATCTGCTGCTGTATAAAGGCGAAACCCGGGTGATCGATTTTGATGACTGCGGTTTCGGCTGGTATCTGCACGATCTGGCGGCGGCGATCAGTTTTGTCGAGCACCATCCGCGTGCCGCAGAATGGGTTGAACACTGGATCCGGGGCTACGAGCAGGTTGCACATATCACCGATGCTGAGATGGAAAGGATACCCGCGCTACTGATCCAGCGCCGGATCCAGCTGCTGGCCTGGGCGGGATCGCATGCGGAAACGGAGATGGCGCAAAGTCTTGGGCCACAGTGGGCGGACCATTCTGTGCGTTTGTGCCACCGCTACCTGGAGACGCGCGATCTGCCTGTTGGCGTATAACCCTCATGTTACTGCACCGTGGACGGGCAACGCTGCGCCTCCACAGTGCTTATTCGCACTGAGCCGTAGGCTAACACGCTGATTTTGTCCGATGTTGTGGTTGGTACGCAATTTGCTGTGTAAAGAGGAGTAAAGAGCCCACACCGCAGCAGGAGGCATTAATCATGTTACCCAACCCATTGGCCCGTTCAGAAACCAGCCATGTTCTGCACAGTGCCAGCGCCTGCAATCGTGGGGTCCTGGCTGCTGCTGCCAGTGGACTGAGCGAGTTTATCTGCCACAGCGGCGGTGACGTTGATCGAATTTTTGGCGTCAGCGGTATCGACCCGGAGTTGCTGGCACAGCCCACGCTCAGTCTGGGCTTAATCAACTATTGCCGGGTGATGGAAGAAGCGGCACGGTATTCAGGTTGTGATAACTTCGGTTTACATTACGGCAGGCAGTTTAAACCGCAGTCATTAGGTCTGATTGGCTACATCGGTCTGTGCAGCGCCACGCTGGAACAGGCACTGCACAATGTGGCGAATGCGTTTCCGTGGCACCAGCACGATACGCTGACGCGGCTGGTGGATAAGGGGGACTGCTGGCGGCTGGATTATCAGGTGCGTCACGGTGCTATCCTCTGCCGTCGCCAGGATGCGGAACTCACGCTCGGCATGTTCCTTAACCTGATCCGCCATGTGGCAGGAAAAAACTGGGCGCCGCGTGAGGTGCATTTCGAACACCCACGTCCCTCACAATGGCATGAGCACTGTAAAGTGTTCGATGCCCCTGTCTATTTCGATCAACCTTTCAACTCCTTACTGATCCCGAAACGCGATTTGCTCCGTGCGATGCCGGACAGCGATCCCTTATTACTGAGCGTAATGCAGGATGCTATCCAGCGTCTGAACAGCAGTACGCCGCAGCAGAATATCGTCGATCAGGCGCGGGCGCAGGTTCATCTGGTGATCCTGCAAGGGGAACCTGTACTGGATGATGTGGCGGAAAAAATGGGGTTGTCGAGCTGGTCATTACAGCGACGCCTGCGCGAGGAAGGGCTGAGTTTTACCACGCTGGTGGATAACGTACGCTGCGAAATGGCGAAACACTATTTGCAGCAGCGTCAGCTGCCGATTTCCGAAATGGCCCTGTTATTGGGATATTCTGAGGTCAGTGCATTCTCCCGTGCCTTTCGTCGCTGGTTTGGCATCAGCCCACGTCAGTGGCGACAGGATGAGCTGACAGGATAAGCCATCGTATGAGGTCACGAGTAAAGTATCACTGAAGGCTCGGATAATCCTTATATTTGCATCAAGATGACGTGGCTTATTTTAGTTAAATGACTATGATTCACATCCCCCATGTGATTTGTTACCGTGATAAATTAAAATAATTAAACATTTTAGTTTATTTTTATAATTTCTCTGTGGTAGTCTTCCGTGCCAAAGGCGTCCTGCCTTTATTTTATAATAACCCGTGCTGATTATATTCTGGATATTCATTCCGGATCAGGGTTTTTATTTGAGTTATGAATTCATTCAGGGATATGAAATGAAATCCAAATGCCTTGTTGTTTTAACCTTATTAAGCGCGTCGGTGATCACCGGCTGCGCGACGGAATCCTCACGTTCTATTGAAGCCCCTCAGGTTGCAGCTGCGACTCAGCCACACTATCAGGGCGTAAAAAGCCCGATTGCTGTCGGTAAGTTTGATAACCGCTCTGCGTATATGAATGGCATATTTTCTGACGGTGTCGATCGATTAGGTAACCAGTCGAAAACCATCCTGATTACCCATTTGCAGCAGACTGGCCGTTTTAATGTGCTGGACCGCGCTAACCTTGATGAGCTGAAAGCCGAAGCGCAGTACAAAGGCAGCCAGCAGTCCATTACAGGTGCCAACTATGTTATCACCGGCGATATTACCGAGTTTGGTCGTAAAGAAGTGGGCGACCAGCAGCTGTGGGGCATTCTTGGCCGCGGTAAGTCTCAGGTCGCCTATGCCAAAGTGAACCTGAATGTGGTGGATGTCACCACCTCAGAAGTGGTGTATTCCGTTCAGGGCGCAGGTGAATACACTCTGTCTAATCGCGAAGTGATTGGCTTTGGTGGTACCGCCAGCTATGACTCCACGCTGAATGGTAAAGTGATGGATTTAGCGGTACGCGAAGCAGTGAATCATCTGGTGAATGGAATCGAATCTGGCGCATGGCGTCCGGTTAAATAAAATAATAAGGAATTAACAGTGAAGATGATTAACGTTGTCTGCGTGGCTGCCGCCGCGCTGCTAATGACGGCCTGTGCCCAAAAAAAAGAAACGGTCTATTACTGGGGGGATTACCAGTCCTCACTTTATAGCTATTACAAACGTGACAAATCACCTGAACAACAGATTGAATCGCTGAACGCGGTGGTTGAGCAGGCGAAAGCAAAAAATAAACCCGTACCTCCTGGCTTGCATGCCCAGATAGGATTGCTATATGTGGAAACCAGCCGTCCAGACCTGGCTTTTCAGCAGTTCAATGCCGAAAAATCACAGTTCCCGGAATCAGCCGCTTATATGGATTTTCTGATGCGCAATAAGGACAAGAAATAATGAAATTACGGATCTTTATTGCCGCAGCTGTGGCGCTGGTACTGAGTGGTTGTGCTAAACAGACGCCTTATGACTATACGGCTTTTCGTGCCAGCAAACCTACCTCGATTGTGGTGTTGCCTGCGAAGAACAGCAGCCCGGATATTCAGGCTGCCCACAGTCTGGTGTCGGTGATAACCGCGCCGCTGGCCGAGTCCGGTTATTATGTGTTCCCGGTGGCGGTGGTAGATAAAACCTTTGAGCAGAACGGCCTGGCCAGTGCCGATGATGCTCAGGGTGTCAGCACCGCTAAACTACACGAGATTTTCCATGCTGATGCGGCGCTGTATGTTGAAGTGATCAGCTACGGCACCCAATATAGGGTCGTGGACAGTGCGACTCAGGTCAGCGCAGTAGCACGTCTGGTTGACCTGCGTACCGGTAAACAGATCTGGGCGGGTAAAGGCTTTGCGTCCGATGCTCAGGACAACAGTAACAACGGCCTGGTGGGCATGTTGATAACGGCAGCGGTGAAGCAAATCTCCAACAATATGACCGACAAAAGTCATGATATAGCGATTATTGCCGGGAGCACGATGCTCTCTGCCGATGGTCGCAACGGCAGTATCCTGCCAGGGCCGCGCGCCAAAGTGAAAACGGCGTTATAACGCTGATGCAAACAGGGGCGATCGCAGAGGATCGCCCCTGTTTGCTGCTATTGCCCCGGTGTTTCCAGTCTGCTGTAACCCAGTCCGTTAATCTTTTTCACCTTTATCTGCACCGGAATACGTTCCTTCATTGCCTCAACGTGGCTGATTACCCCAATCGTTTTGCCACTGGCATTGAGCGCATCCAGCGCATCAAGCGCACTGTCGAGTGTTTCCGCATCCAGCGTGCCAAAGCCTTCATCCAGGAACAGTGACTCAATACGGGTTTTATGGCTGACCAGATCGGAAAGGGCCAGCGCCAGCGCCAGACTGACAAGGAAGCTTTCGCCGCCGGACAGCGTACGGGTATCACGCTGTGCGTCAGCCTGCCAGGTATCAACAACCTGAAGCTCTAACGCTTCCTGCGATTTGCGCTGCAACAGATAGCGACCGTGCAGACGGTTAAGCTGATTGTTGGCCAGCCACACCAGATGATCTAACGTCAGCCCCTGGGCAAAGCGGCGGAATTTATCCCCTTCTTTGGAACCGATAAGCTGATTGAGGTAGCTCCAGTCTTCCAGCTGCTGTTCGTTAGCGGCGATCTCAGCCAGCAATGTCTGCTGTTGTGTGCGCCGTTCGCTGTCATCTCGCAGCTGCTGACGTAGCTGACCCTGCTGGCTGGCCAGCTCGCGCAGTTGCTGATTTAACTCACTCAGCTGGCTTTCCAGTAGTATCCGTTGTGCAGGCAGGTCATCAAAATGGCCTGATTGGTTCACCATTTCGTCTAATTGCGATTGTAGATTAATCAACTGCTCATTTAGTGATTTATGCTGTCCGGTCAGGGTATTTATCCTGTCCTGCTGCTGTTGCCACGCAGTCTGCGCCTGGCGAACGGCCTGCGCATGCTGTTCCGTCTCTGTTCGCAGCTGCTGCTGTGCAGTCGTAACGTCGCGATCGCCAAACAATGCCTGGCGCTGCTGCTGGCAGTGCTTCAGCGTTTCCTGCTGTTGTTGCAGACGCTGGTCGAGCTGAGCCAGGCGTGCCTGTTGTTGTTGTAACTCTTCTTCCAGCGCCTGTTGGCGGCTGGAGAGTGTCGCCAGTTCAGGGACCAGCGCAGCCAGCGCCTCGCTGTTGCTGCGCCACTGTTGCCACTCCGTTTCGCGCAGCTGCAACCAGCGCTGGTAATCACCATCCTGCGGCAGTGTCAGCCCCAGCGGTGCAACCCCTTCTGCCAGCTTGATGCGCAACTGTTGTGCGCGCTGTTCATCCAGGGTGAGCTGTTGCTGCTGTTCGCTCTGCGTCTGCGTGGCGGCAGTAAACTGCTGCTGCTGAAGCTGGATCTGCTGTTGCAGGGCCTGCCAGGCCTGCTGATGCTGATACAGCGCCTCTTTTTGCTGCTGGCAGTGGCGCAACGCTTGCTCCAGCTGCTGTAACTGCTGCTGCTTTGCCGTTTCCTGCTCATCCTGCTGTGCCAGCCAGTCGCTGGTCTGTTGATGCTGCTGCGGGCTGAGTGACAGCGCCAGGGCGGCGGTGGCGGACTGCCATTGCTGCTCCAGTTGCTGCATCTGACGGTTCAGTTCCGCCTCTTCCTGCAACTGGCGCTCGTCCTGCTGTTGCGCCTGTTTAAGCTGCGCGGCGCAGGTACTGCCCTGATCTTTAAGCTGTTCAACATCACGCTTTAATGCGTCCAGCCGCTGCTGATTTTCCGACAGCTGTAACGCCTGATACTGCTGTACGGCCGGATGGTTTTCTGAACCGCACAGCGGGCAGGGCTGGCCCGCTTCCAGCTGTGCCCGGTGCTGTTCCAGATCGGCAATACGCCGCTCCAGCTCACAGCGCTTTTCCAGGTCCTGCTGATGTTGATATTTCTCTTTCCAGCTGGCCCGCAGGGTAAGTAACTGCTCACTTTTTTGCTGGATCTGTTGCGTTAGCGTTTGGCGCTCCTGCTGTAAGCGCGTGAGGCGTATGTTCAACTGCTGCCACTGCGGGAGCAGGGTGGCCAGCAATAACCGCTGCGGGCGCTGGCGGGCAAATTGCTCCAGGGCGGCGCGCAGCGTCTCTTCGGGGTGCAGCTGTTGTAGCGAGGCCAGCTGTTGCTGCACTTGATCGAGGCTGGTCTGTGCGGCGGCCAGCTGCTGCTGTAACGGGGCCTGCTGCTGCTGGAACTGCTGGCTGGACTGCTCACACTCCTGTACCTGGCGCTGCTGGGCCTGGAGTCGCAAGCGTTGTGCGGTCAGTGACTGCTCACTATCCTGCTGCTGGCTAAAGCGTTCACGCCACAGCGGCAGATGCTCGCCGTAATGTGCAAACGACGGATGTGCTTCACGCCAGGCATTGAGCTGCTGCTGCTGCGCCTGTTTGTCCTGCTGAGTTTGCTGGTTTTTAGCGCTTTCCTGCTGGCGTGTGGTGAGCGCAAGTTGGTGTTCACTTCGCTCTCGCTCCAGCTGCTGTTGCTGTTCGCGTAATGTGGCCAGCTGCAAGTCAAGCGGCAGGACCTGTTCGGCGATCAGGGTTTCCTGTTGCAAACGCAGCGTCTGGTGTTGCGCCTGCGCCTGCACGATCTGCTCTTGCTGCTGCGTGGCCAGAATCAGCGCCTGCTGTGCCTGCTCCCGCTGTTGATCCAGCTGCTGCGCGCTGACGGTCAGCTGTTGCTGCTCCCGTTGCAAGCGTTCAATCTGTTGCAGTTCCTGACTTTTTTTCAGTTGGATCTGCTGTTGTGAAGTAAGCACCTGCTCCTGCTCCACACTTTGTGCCAACTGGCTGTTAAGGAGGGCGCACTGCTCTTCGGTGAGCAAACTCATACCGCTGGACTGGGCGCGCAGGGTATCCAGCGTCACCTTCGCCTGTTTATGGCGATCAAACACCGCCGCCGACAGTCGACCGTATATTTCGGTGCCGGTCAGCTCTTCCAGTAGCTCGGCACGTTTATTGGCATCGGCATTGAGGAACGCGGCAAACTGCCCTTGTGACAGCATCATCGATTTGGTGAAGCGTTCGAAGTCCAGCCCGGTCAGGCTGGCTACCCTCTCCAGCTTATCTTTGACCTTGTCGGCCACGATGTGATTATCGCTACAGCGTGCCAGCTCAACCCGCGGTGCCTGCAGGTTGCCATCGGCGGCGCCGCGAGCGCGGCTCTGGCTCCAGAAAGCGCGCCAGGCAACACCTTTCACCTCAAATTCCACTTCTGCCAGGCACTCGGCGGTATCACGGGTCATCAGGTCATTTTGCGACTGAGTGATGCCTTTCAGGCGCGGTGTTTCGTGATACAACGCGAGGCAGATGGCATCCAGCAGGGTGGTTTTACCTGCGCCCGTCGGGCCGGTAATGGCGAACAGGCCGTTGCTGGCAAAAGGTTCTGCGGTGAAGTCGATTTTCCACTCCCCCTTCAGCGAGTTGAGGTTTTTAAAGCGCAGCGTCAGAATTTTCATGATGGCTGCTCCTCATGGCGAACGGCTTCCAGCGTTTGAGCAAACAGCACTCTGGCGCGTTCCAGCCGTTCAGGTTCCTCGGCCTCCAGCGCCAGACGGCGGGAAAACACCTCTTCAACACTCAATTCATTCAGCGTTTCATTGTTCTGTCGGGCGATCACCTGTTCGCGCTGTTCGCGGCTGCGACGCAGCAGCACCACTTCTACGGGCAGGGATTCGGTCAGCTCCTGGATACGGCGCTGTAACTCACTGAGGTAAGCATCGGTGACGATTTCAATGTCCAGCCAGATGGTGCCACCCTGTGGATCGGCCGTGAGAGCCGCCAACTGCTGCTCAATCTGTTCCAGAGAGCCTTTGATCATCTGCATTGGCTGGAATAACGGGATCGGTAAGGCTTCGACCGCGCTGAGTTTGCCGTCGCTGAAGTCGACCTGAAACACGCTTTTGGCTTTACCCAGCTCATCAAAACTGAGCGGGATCGGCGAGCCGCTGTAGCGAATATGATCGCTATCGGCAATGCGCTGAGCGCGATGGATATGCCCCAGGGCGATATAGTCCGCAGGGGGAAAACAATCGGCGGGGAATGCATCCAGCGTGCCGATATAGATATCACGCACCGCATCGCTTTTGGTGACGCCCATCGTTGTCAGATGGCCGGTGGCAATAATGGGTAGCGGCAGGCCCAGTGCATCACGCTGTTTCAGCGCTTCCTGCCAGCACTGCTGATAGTGTTCAGTTATGGCTTCCAGCAGGCTTTGCTGCTTTTCGCGCCCTGACTGCCCGCTCTGGCTGCGCAGAATATCGCGCGGGCGCAAAAATGGAATGGCGCACAGCAGTGCTCCTGGCTGGCCATCGCGGCGATTAAGAACCAGAACCTGTTGACGAACATCGTCGCAGGCGGCGGCGATCACCCGAGTGTTCAGGCAGGCCAGCAGCTCGCGGGATTCATTCAGCATGGCGACTGAATCGTGATTGCCGCCCAGTACCACCAGTTGACAGCCGGTCTGCTGCAGATTGACCACGAAGCGGTTATACAGCTCACGTGCGTAGCTCGGCGGAGAGCCAGTATCAAAGATGTCGCCTGCCACAATAATCGCATCCGCCTGCTGTGCTTCTGCGTTAACCAGCAGCCAGTCAAGAAATGCCTGGTGCTCGGCTGCCCGGCTTTTGGTGTAGAAAAACTGGCCAAGATGCCAGTCGGCAGTATGAATGATGCGCATGGGGGTCCTTTCATGGCAGAAAGCGTGGGGAGTATTATACCTGTCCTGCATCCCGAATTATTCAGAGCAGATAAACATATTGATGAGGAGGGGATTTTATTTAATTCCATCAATGCTTTTAGGGGGTGCTTTTTTCATAAAAGTGTCATAAAACTGACGCATAATGGCGCCGCATATCCCCGTGACAACCTGTCACTGTAGCAGGAGCAATAATGGCCAAGCGCATTCTGGTGGTTGAAGATGAAGCCCCAATCCGTGAGATGTTGTGTTTCGTTCTGGAACAAAATGACTATCAACCGATCGAAGCCGAGGACTATGACAGCGCAGTAAGTATGCTCATTGAGCCGTGGCCGGATTTAATCCTGCTGGACTGGATGCTCCCGGGTGGTTCCGGCATTCAGTTTATTAAGCATCTGAAGCGTGAAGCCATGACCCGGGATATTCCGGTTATGATGCTGACCGCGCGTGGCGAAGAAGAAGATCGCGTCCGTGGCCTGGAAGTGGGTGCCGACGATTACATTACGAAACCCTTCTCACCCAAAGAGCTGGTGGCCCGTATTAAAGCGGTGATGCGCCGTATTTCACCGATGGCGGTGGAAGAGGTGATTGAAATGCAGGGGCTGAGTCTTGATCCGTCATCGCATCGCGTGATGTCTGACACGCAACCGCTGGAAATGGGGCCGACCGAATATAAATTGCTGCACTTCTTTATGACGCATCCTGAGCGTGTTTACAGCCGTGAGCAGTTGCTAAACCATGTCTGGGGAACTAACGTTTACGTCGAAGATCGTACCGTTGATGTGCACATTCGTCGCTTACGTAAGGCGCTGGAACTGACCGGGCACGATCGTATGGTGCAGACGGTTCGCGGAACAGGTTATCGTTTCTCTGCACGCTATTGATTGTTCGCGCTGGAGTCTGAACCGTGTTGGAACGCCTCTCCTGGAAGAGATTATTGTTTGAGCTGCTGCTTGCCGGTTTGCCCGCGTTACTGCTCGGGCTGCTGGTGGGTTGGCTCCCCTGGCTGCTGTTAATCTCAGTACTCTGTGTGCTGGGCTTTCATTTCAACAACTTACTTCGACTCTCTCACTGGCTGTGGGTTGACCGCAGCATGACACCTCCCAGCGGCCGTGGCAGCTGGGAACCGCTGTTTTACGGCCTGTATCAAATGCAGGCGCGTAACCGCCGCCGCCGCCGTGAACTCGGTCATCTGATCAAACGTTTTCGTAGCGGTGCAGAATCTCTGCCTGATGCGGTGGTACTGACCACCGAAGAGGGGACGATTTTTTGGTGCAACGGCCTCGCACAGCAGATGCTGGGGCTGCGCTGGCCGGAAGATAACGGGCAGAATATCCTCAATCTGCTGCGTTACCCCGAGTTTACCCGCTATCTGCGTCAGCGTGATTTTTCTCGCCCGCTTACGCTGGTGCTGAACAGCCATCGCCATCTTGAATTTCGTGTGATGCCTTACAGTGAAGGGCAATGGTTGCTGGTGGCGCGTGATGTCACCCAGATGCATCAGCTGGAAGGGGCCCGACGTAACTTCTTTGCTAATGTCAGCCATGAACTGCGTACGCCGCTCACCGTATTGCAGGGGTATCTGGAGATGATGAACGATTCCGTGCTGGAGGGCAGTCTGCGCGATAAG
Source organism: Erwinia rhapontici (assembly GCF_020683125.1). Taxonomy (NCBI): domain Bacteria; kingdom Pseudomonadati; phylum Pseudomonadota; class Gammaproteobacteria; order Enterobacterales; family Erwiniaceae; genus Erwinia; species Erwinia rhapontici. Next base: position 1,052,221 of record NZ_CP085627.1, read on the forward strand.
GCGCTGCACACCATGCAGGAGCAGACTAAACGCATGGACAGCCTGGTGAAACAGTTGCTGACCTTGTCACGCATTGAAGCTGCCCCGGCAATCGATTTGCAGGAAACCGTGGATGTGCCGATAATGCTGCGGGTGTTGCAGCGTGAAGCGGAAACGCTCAGTAACGGCCGCCATGATATTTATTTCCATACCGACCCGCATTTGCGCGTGTTTGGCAACGACGAGCAGCTGCGCAGTGCGATCTCCAATCTGGTGTATAACGCGGTTAACCATACGCCGGATGGCACGCGTATTGATATCAGCTGGCTGCGCAGCCCGCAGGGGGCACAGTTTAAGGTTAAAGATAATGGACCCGGGATTGCACCGGAACACCTGCCTCGCCTGACCGAGCGTTTCTATCGGGTTGATAAAGCGCGTTCCCGACAGACGGGCGGTAGTGGATTAGGGCTGGCTATCGTGAAGCATGCGCTCAGCCACCACAATACGCGCCTGGATATCAGCAGCACGCCCGGCGCTGAAACCTGTTTCAGCTTTCAATTGCCACCAAGGTTGATTGTCAGTGCCGAACTGGTCGAGAATGCGTTGCATTAAGTCTCACGGAACCCATGCAATGAAAATGTTAATCGCGCTGGCGCTGGTGCTGGTCAGTTCGCAGGTCCCGGCGAAGCAGGGCATGTTGGCGGGGAATCTCACCAGCGTTGGCTCGGATACGCTGGGTAACCTGATGGCGCTGTGGGGTGAGAGTTTTAATCGTCAGTATCCCGGTGTGAATGTGCAGATCCAGGCGGCCGGTTCGTCGACTGCGCCGACTGCGCTTGCCGCGGGGGCTGCTCAGCTAGGTGCGATGAGCCGCCCGATGCAGGCGGTAGAACGCCAGTTATTTGAAGACAGTTACGGTTATCAGCCGCTGGCTGTTCCGGTGGCGATGGATGCGCTGGTGGTGGTGGTCAATCAGGATAACCCGTTAACCGGCCTGAATGCCCAGCAACTGGACGCCATTTTCTCGGTGACGCGTCGCTGTGGCGGGTTATCCGTGCCCAAAACCTGGGGGGATTTACAGTTAACTCAGCCCGGTTGGGCGACGCGGGGATTACAGCGCTTTGGCCGTAACTCGGCCTCCGGGACTTGGGGATTCTTCAAACAGCAGGCGCTGTGTAACGGTGACTTCCGTAATGATGTCGGAGAATATCCCGGCTCTGCCGCTGTGGTGCAGGCCGTTGCGGGAACGTTGAATGGCATTGGTTATGCCAGTGCCGGGTTTCATATCAGCGGCGTCAAAACCGTGCCGGTGGCGCGTGATGGCAATGACTGGATCGCGCCAAGCGCCGAGAATATTCGCAGCGGCCGCTATCCTTATGCCCGTCCTCTTTATATCTATGTCAATAAAGCGCCCGATAAACCACTGGAGCCTCTGACGGCTGCCTTTTTGCGTTTAGCGCTTTCTCCACAGGGCCAGGCGCTGGTCAGCCAAGCGGGGTATCTGCCCCTGTCTGAGCAGCAGATGCAGCGCGCCCGTGCGATGCTGGCCGAGTAACCGTGCCTTCGGGCGAGGCGTGCCTCGCCCCTACAATACATGGGTCCCCGTCTCGTAGGGGTCAGGCACGCCTGACCCTGTAACCGTGCCTCTCCCCTACAATATATTGCTCCCATCTCGTAGGGGTCAGGCATGCCTGACCCTGTCACTGTGCCTCTCCCCTACAATATATTGCTCCCATCTCGTAGGGGTCAGGCACGCCTGACCCTGTCACTGTGCCTCGCCCCTACAATATATTGCTCCCACCTTGTAGGGGTCAGGCACGCCTGACCCTCACTCAGTCATCATGAAAATTATTCATCTGCCGTGAAATTTCTTCGGTTGCCGCTGAAGGTTTCTCATGAGACTCTTAGCTCAACAGACATGTAGACGTCCAGATGTCTAAAAATAACCTGATGTAATTATTACGTCACTAAATTATGCGCCGCGTGCAGGCCAGGAGTTTTCATCATGACAACATTTACCCCATACCGTGCCGAAGTGGTTGGCAGCTACCTGCGCCCGGCTGAGATTAAACAGGCTCGTAAGCAGTTTGAGGCTGGTGAAATAGATGCTGCGACACTGCGTGCGGTGGAAGATGAAGCGATCCGTAAGGTGGTAGCCCATCAGCGTGAAAACGGTTTGCAGGTGGTAACTGATGGCGAATTCCGCCGCGCCTGGTGGCATTTCGACTTCTTCGATGGTCTGGATGGCGTGGAGCGTTATGAGGCCGAGCAGGGTATTCAGTTTAACGGTGTGCAGACAAAAGCACGGGGTGTGAAAGTGACCGGTAAGCTGGGCTTTAGCAATCATCCGATGCTGGAAGATTTCCGTTTCCTGCAAAGCATCAGTGGCGATGCCGTGGCTAAGATGACCATTCCAAGCCCCAGTGTGTTGCACTTCCGTGGTGGGCGTAAAGTGATTGATGCTGACGTTTATCCTGATCTGGATGTCTATTTTGACGATCTGGCGCAGACGTATCGTGACGCCATTAAAGCCTTCTATGATGCTGGCTGCCGTTATCTGCAACTGGATGATACTGTCTGGGCTTATCTGTGTTCTGACGATCAGAAACAGCAGATCCGCGAACGTGGCGATAACCCGGAAGAGCTGGCCCGCATCTATGCCCGTGTACTGAATAAAGCCATCGAAGGGAAGCCGGATGACCTGGTCATTGGCCTGCATGTCTGTCGTGGCAATTTCCGATCCACCTGGATCTCCGAAGGTGGCTATGAGCCGGTGGCCGAAATCCTGTTTGGCGGCGTCAACATTGATGCTTTTTTCCTGGAGTACGATAACGAGCGTTCAGGTGGATTTGAGCCATTACGCTTTATCAAACCGGGCAAACAGCAGGTGGTTCTGGGCCTGATCACCACGAAAACAGGGGAGCTGGAAGCCGCTGAAACGGTGGAAAAACGCATTCGCGAGGCATCACAGTTTGTCCGCCTGGATCAAATTTGCCTGAGCCCTCAGTGCGGCTTTGCTTCAACGGAAGAGGGCAACAGCCTGACGGAAGAGCAGCAGTGGGCTAAGCTGCGCCTGGTGGTGGATGTCGCCAGCCGCATCTGGTAATGACTGCATCATTTTGTGTACAGGGCGCGGATTTCCGCGCCTTTTGTGCATATGACGAGGGTTTATTGCAGAAATTAACGTTGCGTCGGACGAAAAAGATACAAATCATGTAAGGCATTCTTCATCAGATCTAAATATATGCACTGGTTATGCAGTCTTTTGCGCTATATCATCCTGCTTTTCCGATCCCGTATTGCCTTTCTTCGCTATAAACGTTCTACTTACCCCCGTTTTTTCGTCATCCCCCTGCATACAGAAAATAATCAGCTCACATTCGCTGTCAACCCGGTATTACAAAGTGCATTCCACTGTATTGGTTTGATTCGGCGGCGTTTTTAGAGCGAGCAGGGGGACAGGTTTTCAATTTGAGCCTGACATTACGACTTTTCACACCATCACGGGCAACACAATTTCTTATGACACATCGTTTAACTTCGAAAGATATCCTGGCGCTGGGCTTTATGACATTTGCCCTGTTCGTCGGTGCGGGAAACATCATTTTCCCCCCTATGGTGGGGATTCAGTCTGGCGAACATGTCTGGATGGCCGCTATCGGTTTTCTGATCACGGCTGTGGGTCTGCCGGTGATTACGGTGATTGCGCTGGCGCGCGTGGGTGGTGGCATTGATGCCCTCAGCTCACCGATTGGCAAGGCGGCTGGCATCGTGCTGGCCACCGTCTGCTATCTGGCCGTTGGCCCGCTGTTTGCCACACCGCGTACGGCGACCGTGTCGTTTGAAGTGGGGATTGCCCCACTAACCGGTGATGGTGCGTTGCCGCTGATGATCTACAGCGTCGTCTACTTCGCCCTGGTGATTGGCATTTCCCTCTATCCTGGCAAACTGCTGGATACCGTGGGGCACGTACTGGCACCACTGAAAATTTTCGCACTGGCTGTTCTGGGCCTGGCCGCGCTGCTGTGGCCTGCGGGCGGTCTTGCACCGGCAACGGCTGATTATCAGCGTGCGGCGTTCTCGAGCGGCTTTGTGAACGGTTATCTGACCATGGATACCCTCGGCGCGCTGGTGTTCGGTATTGTTATCGTCAATGCAGCACGCTCACGCGGCATCACAGAAGCGAAGTTACTCACGCGTTACACCGTGATAGCCGGCTTGATTGCGGGTGTGGGTCTGACGTTGGTATATCTGGCACTGTTTAAACTGGGTTCCGACAGTGCATCCATTGTTGACCAGAACGCTAACGGTGCGGCCATTCTGCATGCCTACGTACAGCATACCTTTGGCGGTATGGGCAGCTTCTTCCTGGCGGCGCTGATTTTTGTTGCCTGCATGGTGACCGCTGTCGGCCTGACCTGTGCCTGCGCGGAGTTCTTTGAGCACTACTTGCCTCTTAGCTATCGTCAGCTGGTGTTTATTCTTGGTCTGTTCTCGATGGTGGTGTCTAACCTGGGTCTGAGTCATTTGATTCAAATTTCAATTCCAGTGTTAACTGCGATTTACCCACCTTGCATCGTACTGGTACTGTTGAGCTTCACTTTAAAATGGTGGAAAAAAAGCTCAAGGATTATTGCGCCAACGATGCTGGTTAGCCTGGTTTTCGGCATTGTTGATGCAATCAAAAGTACGAACTTAAAGGCACTTCTGCCAGCAGTAACCCAGAATCTGCCACTGGCAGACCAAGGTTTGGCATGGTTGCCACCTTCACTGGTGATGCTGGTATTGGTAGCCGTGTACGATCGCGTTACAGGCCGCCAGTCGGTTACTGCGCATCAGCAATAGCGTTGTAAAAACTCCCCCTTACCTCCTTGCCGGTAAGGGGCCGACAGGTGTAAATATGACAAGTACAACACTCAAAAAGGGACTGAGTACCCGCCATATCCGGTTTATGGCTCTGGGTTCTGCCATTGGCACCGGACTGTTTTATGGTTCGGCTGACGCCATCAGAATGGCTGGTCCTGGCGTTTTGATTGCCTATATGGTGGGTGGGCTCGCGGCCTATATTATTATGCGCGCCCTGGGTGAAATGTCCGTTAACAACCCACAGGCCAGCTCTTTCTCCCGCTACGCACGTGATTACCTCGGCCCGCTCGCAGGCTATATCACCGGCTGGACCTACTGTTTTGAAATCCTGATTGTTGCCATTGCCGATGTCACCGCTTTCGGCATTTATATGGGCGTGTGGTTCCCGGACGTTCAGCACTGGATTTGGGTATTGAGCGTGGTGCTGATTATCGGCGCGCTTAACCTCGCGACGGTAAAGGTGTTTGGTGAGGTCGAATTCTGGCTGTCACTGTTTAAAGTGGCCACCATTATCGTGATGATCGTGGCCGGTTTTGGCATTATTTTCTGGGGCATTGGCAACGGTGGCCAGGCAACGGGGATCAGTAATCTGTGGACCCACGGCGGTTTTGTCCCCAATGGCTGGATAGGCGTGGTGCTGTCATTGCAGGTAGTGATGTTTGCCTTCGGTGGTATTGAAATTATCGGCATCACAGCCGGTGAAGCGAAAGATCCGCAGGTGTCGATTCCTCTGGCGATTAATACGGTACCGCTGCGTATTCTGGTGTTCTATGTCGGTACGCTGTTTGTGATTATGTCCATTTACCCCTGGAACCAGGTGGGGACGAACGGTAGTCCGTTTGTACTGACTTTCCAGAATTTGGGCATAGCCGCCGCCGCAACAATTCTTAATTTTGTGGTGATTACCGCCTCGCTGTCGGCGATTAACAGCGATGTGTTTGGCGTGGGGCGTATGCTCCACGGTATGGCAGAGCAGGGACATGCGCCGAAAGTGTTTGCTTCCGTATCACGCAGAGGCGTGCCGTGGGTCACGGTGCTGGCGATGATGATGGCGATGCTGGTGGCGGTATACCTCAACTACCTGATGCCAGAGAAAGTGTTCCTGGTGATCGCCTCATTGGCCACGTTTGCTACCGTCTGGGTGTGGATTATGATCCTCTTCTCGCAGATCGGCTTCCGTCGTACGTTGACGCCTGAGCAACAGAAAGCGCTGAAGTTTTCGCTGCCGGGTGGCACGGCCACTGCCGTAGTGGGGATTCTGTTTCTGATGTTTGTGATTGGGCTGATTGGTTATTTCCCGGATACCCGTATTTCACTTTACGTCGGGATGGGGTGGATCCTGTTGCTGCTGGTGAGCTGGCAATGGGTGAAACGTAAGAATCGTTAGACAGCTTGTGAGCGACGTTTGTTAATGCTGGCCAGTAAGATGGCCAGCATTATCTTCTGTCTCTTTTTAAGCTGGTGTTGATCGTCTTGCGCTAAAGATCGCCAACAGCGGAGCAACAGCCAGTACGCTAAACATCACCCATGCTGCATTGCTGGCACCTTCTATTCCACCGGGTATATTCAGCCCTCCCAGATTCGCCAACATCCCGGCCAGTGCGGCGCCCAGCGCAGTGGCAAACAGTTGTACCGTGGAGATTGAGGTCGCTGCGGCATCCTGATCCTCTTCCGGTGTGACATCCAGCACCCGTGCCAGCAGATGGGGCCAGCCCAGCCCGATACCAAAGCCAACCAGCAGTAATCCCAGCGAAATGATGACCACCAGCGTTCGCCCATAGTCGCTTTGTACCGGCAGGGAGAATGACAGTATCGCCATTCCGGCCAGAACCAGTATGGGTCCGATAATGATCGCCAGCGAAACACGCCTGGCGCGCCAGCCGGAGCTCCAGATTTCGGCCAGCGTCCAGCCCGCCGCCATCAGTGCCGCCAGATAGCCGGACATCAGCGGAGTCTGCCCGTGCAGATTTTGTAGAAAGTAGGGCACAAAGGTTTCACTGGTCATGCCGACAACTAGCAGGCCGATAGTCAGATAAAGTGGTAGCAGAGGGGAACTCAGGCGCAGTGCGTTACGTGGCAGCAGGCAGGCATCACTGCGCAACTCCTGGCGGATTAATAGTGCCATCATCAGGACTGCCAGCCCGACACCGATCAGATTGTCAGTGAGTGCTGAGCTGGTGCTGCCAATGCTGATTGCCAGCACCGCAGCGGTAAGCAGCATCAGCTGTACCCACGGCAGGCGAGTGGCGGGCCTGCGCTCCTCGCTATCATCGGGTAAAGCCCGCCAGACGACCCATGCGTAGATGAATGTCACCGGTAGCAGAAAACCAAAAGCCAGCCTCCATGCATCGATATCGGCAAAAATTCCGCCAATAGCCGGACCGACCAGGGTCGCCACTCCCCACATACCCGAAATGAGCGCGAAGGCACGTGTCCAGAGCGAACGTTCAAATACTGAATAAATCATGCTGTAGCCAAGTGCAAACAGGTACCCTCCACCTAGCCCCTGAACGGTGCGTCCCAGCAACATCATCAGCATACTCGGTGCCAGGGCACACAGCAGAGAACCCGCGATAAACAACAGAATAGCAATAGCATAGGTGCCGCGAGACCCGGTCCGGCTCAACGTCCGACTGGTGAGCGCCGAGCCAAGTATGGAGGCCACCACAAACAGCGTAGTATTCCATGCGTAAAGATGTAGCCCGCCAATCTCTTTGACGACCGAAGGTAGCACGGTGGTCGCGATGTAAATATTAATGGCATGCAGCGCCACTCCTCCTGACAGCGCAATCGAGCGTGCGGCATTCTTTCCGGAGAGAAGATCTCCCCAGTTTCCTTCATGTGATGACATAATGGCTCCTTTAAATCCTGCAGTGAGTCACCCTGGGGTTGTCGGCCGCACAGCCCTGAGGTAAAATAATAAAACAAGTAAATGCTTTGAATATTAAGGGGGGGAAAGAAAAACTTGTCAATAAATCACTTGCCTGCCACGTCTGAAGAGCACTTATCGTCATCACAGCGTCTGTTGTACATGCTGAAAACGCGTGGGCCTCAGCAGTCTTCCGGGGCGGGAAAGGCGCTGGGAATGACAGCAGAAGCCGCGCGCCAACAGTTCACCAAACTGGCAACAGAGGGACTGGTGACCGCTGTTTCCCGGTCACAAGGTGTTGGGCGGCCTTCGCAGTTTTGGCAGCTTACCGCAGAAGGGGAAAAGCAATTTCCTGATACACACCCTGAACTGACCGTACAACTGCTGGAAGTGGTTCGCGATTCTTTTGGTGAACAGGCCATTGAGATATTGATTGCGAAACGTGAGCAGAAATCCCGGGAGCTTTACTGGCAGGAGCTTGGTCATCTGAAAGGTTTAACCGCACGGGTTGCACGACTGGCAGAGATACGCTCCGCTGAAGGCTATATGGCGGAATACGAAACAATGGATGATGGCAGCCTGCTGCTGATTGAAAACCACTGTCCCATCTGCGCTGCCGCGGCGACCTGTCAGGGCTTTTGTCGTGCAGAACAGGCCATTTTCACTGAGGTGCTGGAGGCCGAGGTGGTCCGCGTGGAACATATTCTCAGCCAGTCACGGCGCTGTGCTTATCGTGTGAAACCGTATCAGGATGAATAATTCCCTGGCTTTTCCAGTCAACCGGAATAAATAAAAAGTTAACGTATTTATTCCGGTGTCAGGAGTCAGGCTGGTGTAATCGGGAACGCTGAACGCAACGATCTACGTTCACTCTGATGATTGTCGCTATCTCTTACTGTTCGTAGCTGACCGGTGCCAGCACCTCGTGATCGATATTTTTCCTGATACGGTTTAGCGTTGATTCATAAGGGCAAAGCGTACCGACCTTGGTGATTTTACAGCCGTCGAATCCCAGCTCGCTGATCAGCGGTGGCTGAGTGGCGTTGAGCGGTGTCAGATAACGAATTTGATCGAGTGTCTGCGCCTGGAAATAGAGACGGATATAACGTTTTCCGGTCTGCGTCTCGCGCCAGCGTTCAAACACCAGACTGCCCGCCGGAGGAATGTTGCCTCGCGGATAACTGGCCTGCTGCCAGCTAAAGTTCAGCATGGTACGCAGCCAGGAAATGTTGGTGTCGTGCGCGACATACAGCAGCCATCGCACGTCGGGCGGCCCCCCTTTTACCGGTTGGGTTGCCAGCGCTTTGGCGATTTGATCCATTAATATCGATCCGCCACGCTGCGCGATATAAGGCACATCGTTGATATAATCATATTTTGTGGTTAGCAGCGGCATCAGTTTTGCCACGTCAGCGGCGGAGTGAACGTGGCCAAAAGCCACGTTGGCAGAAGGTTGATTTTCGCTCCATGCCAGGCGGAAAGTCTCTGCCATATTCGCCAGCGTCGCGAGTCCCTCGACCTCAAAACGCCCGTCCTTGCTACGCTTGATACTCCATGGGTGATCGAAGATAGGGCAGGGATGGTCCGCCTGACAGACGGTTGCTTTCAAACGGGCGATCTCCGGGGCTGCACGCTGCTCTGCCTGCTGAACGCTCCCGCCCATTGCCTTTTCAATTCCCGCCCGGGCTTGTGCTTCGTCCAGTGGTGCCAGCCCCATCTTATCGCTCTGGAACAAGGGATCGCTGTCACCGCTGACGCTGTGCACCTTCACATCACACCCCGGGAATGCACCATCGGTTAATGCTTTCGCCGTCGCTTTTGTGCGCTGTAGCGGGCTTGCCCAGACATACAGTGTCTTGCTGTCAGGGCATCCCGACGTCAGCAACCCGGCCTGACGCCAGCCGTTTGCCTCATACCCGCCTTTCAATACCGCAGCGGCATAACCGTGCCCGGTCAGTTCGCCATCGGCGGTCAGCCACTGTGGCCAGGAGCGATCTGTCCCTGCCTCCATTGCTTTGGTGTTATCCGGCGTGGGCGGGCGGACCCCATGGCGACTGATCTCCACGACTTTTTCCAGGTGAAATGTTTCTGCCTGCACTATCTGGCTACTGAATACCGGCACCATGGCCAGGGCAAACACCAGGCGTGGCAATACCGTCTGTATCGTTAACATAATGATCCTCTATGCACACGTGTGCAATTGCAAGTGTAAAAAAGGCGTGTTACAACGTTGTGACAGAATAATGACCAGAATGAAAAAATGATTCCGTGATCGTTATAACATAAAACAAATTGTCCAAATCAGGCGGAATGACGGCGGATAAGTGTGACAGGAACAGATTTTTGCTGCGAAGGCTGGGTGAAGTTTTTCAGCCTTTCCAGTAGAGAATGAACGGCAAGTTGCGCCAGTTTGTCGGTATCTTGCTGGATCGTCGTCAGTTGATACGCAGCGAATGCGGCCTGTGGGATGTCATCAAATCCTGCGACTTTAATCGCAGAGAAAGCAGGATGCTGGTGCAAATAATCCAGGGTGCCCATCGCCAGCATATCGGTGGCACAAAAGATCGCCTGTAAATTGGGATAATCAGCAAGCAGTTTAGCTGCGGCGTCCCAACCCGCCTGATAACCGCCTCGTGGGCAGAAAAGGGCAATGGCCTGCGGCGCCTGTTCACGAAAGGCCTGCCAGCGTTGGTCAGTGCTGAAGTTTTCCGCCTCTTCCCCGATAAAGGCCAGCCGTTGCAGGCCCTGTTCCCTGAACAGGGCGGCTACCAGCTTTGCACCCTGCGCATTATCACTGCAAATGCGATCGGCACCGGGCAGGTCGGCGTGACGATTGATTAACATCACGGGGATCTTTTTTGCCAGATACTCTTCGGCCAGCGACAGTGGAGGCGCGCCGGAGGTGATGATTACTCCCGTCACATGGTAGCTGAGCAGCTGGCGAAGTGAGGGTTCTAACTGTTGGGGATCGTCGGCATTCATCAGCAGAGGAATAAACCCCTGTAACGCCAGATGATGTACCAGCGGGGCCAGCAGTTTACTGCGAAAAGGATTATCGAAGCCGGCGGTGATGATCCCGACAAAATTACTGTTACCGGTGATCATGGTGCGCGCAATGATATTCACCTGGTAGCCCAGCTCACTGGCGGCGGCCATCACCTTCTGGCGCGTCGGTTCAGAAACGGAAGCGCCAGGGGTGAAGGTACGCGAGACGGCAGAACGTGATACACCGGCAAGGCGTGCAACATCGGCCGCAGTAACCCAACTTTTGTTTTCAGACGCCATCGGCACTCCCTCTGTATGTGCCGCTGAGTATTACCGCAATACTGCGGAAAGTCATGGCGTTTCTCAGTGTGATGCGGGTTGATTCGGATAGCTTACCGGGCGAATCAGTGACCGGTCTATATTCTGGTTAAGGTGTTGCAGTACGCTGTCGTAAGGGCACAGAGTACCTGCTTCGGTTTTCTCACAGCCGGCAAATTTTAACTCGGTGATCAGTAGCGGGTGGTGGCTGTCGATGGGTGTCAGTTGACGAATCTGATCAAGACTCTGCCCCTGGAACAGAATGCGGATAAAAAGTTTCCCGCTTTGTGTCTCTTTCCAGCGTTCAAATACCAGGCTTCCTGCTGGCTGGACAGTGCCACGAGGATAGTCACCCTGTTGCCAGCTGAAATCCAGCAACGTACGCAGATAAGCGATATTGACGTCATGAGCGACGTACAGCAGCCAGCGAGCCTCCGGCGGCGCATCCTGTTGCGGCGTCACGCCCTGTTGCAATGCTTTGGCAATCTGCTCCATCAATAAGGAACCGCCACGCCGGGCGACGTAGGGTTGATCGTTGGTGGCATCGTATTTCGGTGTCAGTAATGCCATGAGCTTGCCGATCTGTGCGGCACTGTCGGCGTGACCAAACGCCACCTGACTCAGCGGTTTATTATCGCTCCACTCCAGACGAAGGGTTTCTGCCATAGCCGCCAGGGTATCCAGACCGGTGATCATAATACGGCCATCGGAGGCGAATTTTATTTCCCACATTTTATCAAAGATTGGGCAGGGCTTATCTGGCTGGCAGACGGCCTTTTTCAGCAGGGAGATCTCTGGTTGCAGCCGTTTTTGTGCATCGGCTGGCGTGCCGCCCAGGGCGGTCAGTGCCCCCTGACGCTGTTGCTCCTGGTCGAGGGTGGCATATCCCGGACCCTGGTTTTGAAACAGCGGATCGTTTTTTTCCGGGGAGTGATGAATAGTGATGCCACAGCCGGGGAAGGCCCCGTCAGTCAGCGCTTCAGCAGTGGCACGGGTACGCTGTAACGGACTGGCCCAGACAAAAATATCTTTCTCTGTCGGGCAGCCTGCGCCAAGCAGGCCAAGCTGACGATACTGGTTTCCCTCATATTGGCCTTTAAGCCATGCCGCGCTGTAGCCGTGACCAGTGAGCTGACCGTCGGCGGTTAACCAGCTTATCCAGGGGCGATCACTGCCGGTCTCCATCTCTTTACGGTTATCCGCCGTTGGCGGGCGAACGCCGTGGCGGCTGATTTCCACCACTTTTTCCAGCACATAGTGAGGCGCGGCCTGGGCCATCAGGCTCAGTGAACTGAACAGGGTGGCGAGGGAAAAACGCAGAGCACTCTTTTTCATCGGGATCATCCTTGTGATGGGGGACAGGTCAGTGGGCATCATGACAAAATTTCGTCTAAAGGTGTGACGAAAGATGGGGGGCGGGAAATTGAGGTGAAAAAAAAGCCCGCCGAAGCGAGCTTTCCTGGAAAACGCACAAGCAATTACAGCTTAGAGGCGTTCTCAGTCAGGTACTTAGCAACACCTTCTGGAGATGCGCCCATACCTTCTTTTCCTTTTTCCCACTGAGCCGGGCACACTTCGCCGTGCTCTTCGTGGAATTGCAGCGCGTCAACCATGCGCAGCATTTCGTCAACGTTACGGCCCAGTGGCAGATCGTTAACCACCTGGTGGCGAACCACACCGGCTTTGTCGATCAGGAAAGAACCACGCAGAGCCACGCCTGCATCCGGGTGCTCGATGCCGTAGGCTTTCTGAATTTCACGTTTGATATCAGCAACCATTGCGTACTGAACTTCGCCGATGCCGCCTTTATCAACCGGAGTTTTACGCCATGCGTTGTGCACGAACTCTGAATCGAAGGAAACACCAACCACTTCCACGCCGCGTTTCTGGAATTCTGCATAGCGCTTGTCGAAAGCGATCAGCTCAGAAGGGCATACGAAGGTGAAGTCCATTGGCCAAAAGAACACAACGGTGGCTTTACCAGCGGTGTGTTTTTTAAAGTTGAAGTTTTCTACGATCTCACCGTTGCCCAGTACGGCTGCGGCGGTAAAATCAGGGGCTGGACGAGTTACCAGGACCATGTTCACTCCTGTAAAAGTAAGTTGAAATAAGGTGACAATACGCGGGCAGTATACGGGGCGTGCCCCATCAGGGACCAGCGTGCTGTACCGATTATTAAGATAGGCTATACCTATCAAAATCGTAGTAATTATCAAGCAGTTTCATACAATAACCTTTTTTAAAAAAAGGGCAAGGTGTAAAACTGGGCAAGATGTTTCACAACTTCCGCTGAACAGCTTGCGCCATCATACGCGGGTAAAGCTGCCAGAATAACACTTCAAGCTGTTGATAGTTATCAACGAAATCTTGATAACTGTCTTCCAGTGCTGCCAGTTTAGGACGGCGGCTTGCCATCCCGCGCAGCACCTCTTGCAGAAAAGGAGCATCGGCATAACGCTCCATCCAGCGTCCGGTCCATAAGTAGTGATTAAGATTCTGGAATCGCTCCGGGGTTGTCCCAAGTTGCGGTTCGATCACACTTTTCACCTGTGACAAAAAAGCTGGCAAAGAAATTTCCGGCACCAGCTTATCCCAGTGAGATGACAGAAAATGATCCCAGATGACGTCAAGCGTAATCGGTGCCACCCGGCGAGTATTGCTGCGAAAAAGCTGGCGGGCGCTGCGCACTTCCGGCAAGGAATCGGTCAGTGCATCAATCCGGCGGTGAAGTGCAATACCGTCAGCGATAGCTTCAGGCCATTGCTGATGCGGGTTGCCGCGCACATAGTCTGCCATCATATTGCCCAGCAGCGAGCTGTTGGCAAGAGTGGCCATATGGAGGTGAGCAAGATAGTTCATGGCGCGATTCTAGCGTAGTTTCTGTCGATATTAAGCAGATTGTTTAGCTATGAGCAGTTTTCAGCTAGAATGTGCGCCCTGATTTCCCAGACTGTGAATGACCATGCGCGTTGCCGATTTTACTTTTGAGTTGCCCGAATCTTTGATTGCCCACTATCCGCAAGCCCAGCGCAGCGGGTGCCGCCTGCTATCGCTGAATGGCCCGGATGGCGAACTGACGCATGGGGTATTCACCGATTTGCTGGATAAGCTCAATCCCGGCGATCTTCTGGTGTTTAATAATACCCGGGTGATCCCGGCACGTATTTTTGGCCGTAAGGCCAGCGGTGGAAAAATCGAGGTGCTGATTGAGCGCATGCTCGATGATAAACGCGTGCTGGCACATGTACGTTCCTCGAAAGCCCCTAAGCCAGGCACTGAATTGCTGCTGGGTGATGATGAAAATGTGCAGGCCACCATGGTGGCACGTCATGATGCGTTGTTTGAAATTGAGTTTCATGATGAGCGGCCGGTTCTCGATATTCTGAACGCCATTGGCCATATGCCGCTGCCGCCGTATATTGATCGCCCGGATGAAGACGCCGACCGCGAACTTTATCAGACGGTGTACAGCCAGAAACCAGGGGCGGTAGCTGCCCCAACAGCGGGCCTGCATTTTGATGAGCCTTTGCTGGCTGCGCTGCGTGAGAAAGGTATTGAGACAGCGTTTGTCACCTTGCATGTTGGCGCGGGGACCTTCCAGCCGGTGCGCGTTGACACCATCGAAGATCATATTATGCACGCGGAATACGCCGAAGTGCCGCAGGATGTGGTGGATGCAGTGCTCGCCTGTAAAGCACGCGGCAACCGGGTGATCGCGGTCGGCACCACCTCGGTGCGTTCGCTGGAAAGCGCCGCGCAGGCGGCGCAGGATGCGCTGATTGCCCCGTTCTTCGGCGATACGAAAATCTTTATCTACCCTGGATATCACTATCAAGTCATTGATGTGCTGGTGACCAATTTCCACCTGCCAGAATCGACGCTGATTATGCTGGTGTCGGCGTTTGCCGGATATCAACACACGATGCAGGCTTACCAGCAGGCCGTGGCTGAAAAATATCGTTTCTTCAGTTATGGTGATGCGATGTTTATTACCCGTAATCCTGAGGCGTACGCCGAGATCCCGGGCCAGTAATTTTCCCGCAGGGGGCAGGCATGCCTGACCCTCTTTTAACCATTACATCAGACTGTTTCTCTGGTGGAGGCAATGTGAAATTTGAATTAGACACTACTGATGGTCGCGCACGCCGTGGCCGTCTGGTTTTTGAGCGCGGCGTGGTAGAAACCCCGGCATTTATGCCAGTGGGGACCTACGGCACGGTAAAAGGCATGACCCCGGAAGAAGTGATCGATACCGGTGCACAGATCATCCTCGGCAATACCTTCCATTTATGGTTGCGTCCGGGCCAGGAGATCATGAAATTGCACGGCGAT
Source organism: Erwinia rhapontici (assembly GCF_020683125.1). Classification (NCBI taxonomy): domain Bacteria; kingdom Pseudomonadati; phylum Pseudomonadota; class Gammaproteobacteria; order Enterobacterales; family Erwiniaceae; genus Erwinia; species Erwinia rhapontici. The sequence goes on from NZ_CP085627.1 coordinate 1,067,570, forward strand.
CTGCATGACTTTATGCAGTGGAAAGGCCCGATCTTGACGGACTCCGGCGGTTTCCAGGTGTTCAGCCTGGGTGACATCCGTAAGATCACCGAGAAGGGCGTCCATTTCCGTAACCCAATCAACGGTGATGCGATCTTCCTCGATCCCGAAAAATCAATGGAGATTCAGTACGATCTCGGTTCTGATATCGTGATGATCTTTGATGAATGTACACCGTATCCGGCTGACTGGGATTACGCGAAGCGTTCAATGGAGATGTCTCTACGCTGGGCACAACGTAGCCGCGATCGCTTTGATTCTCTGGGAAATAAGAACGCATTGTTCGGTATTATCCAGGGCGGGGTTTACGAAGATTTACGTGATGTCTCCGTTAAAGGACTGGTAGATATTGGCTTTGATGGGTACGCTGTGGGCGGCCTGGCGGTCGGTGAACCGAAAGAAGATATGCATCGTATTCTGGAGCATGTTTGCCCGCAGTTACCTGAGGATAAACCGCGCTACCTGATGGGCGTCGGTAAGCCGCAGGATCTGGTGGAAGGCGTGCGCCGTGGTATTGATATGTTTGACTGTGTGATGCCCACCCGCAACGCACGTAACGGACATCTTTTCGTGACCGACGGCGTGGTAAAAATCCGCAATGCGAAGTATAAAGATGACACGTCTCCGCTCGATGCTGAATGCGACTGCTACACGTGCCGCAACTACAGCCGTGCTTACCTGTATCATCTTGATCGCTGTAACGAAATTTTGGGTGCGCGTCTGAACACCATCCACAATCTGCGTTACTATCAGCGCCTGATGGCTGGTTTACGCCAGGCAATCGAAGGGGGTAAATTAGCGCTCTTCGTGACCGAATTCTACCAACGGACAGGATTGGCGGTTCCGCCTTTACCGTCTGATAATTAAACAATGAGGGAAATTTAATGAGCTTTTTCACTTCTGATGCCGTAGCAGCCGCAGCACCATCTCAGGGAAGTCCTTACTCTCTGGTGATTATGTTGGTTGTGTTTGGTCTGATTTTCTACTTTATGATCCTGCGCCCTCAGCAGAAACGTGCGAAAGAGCACAAGAAACTGATGGACTCAATTTCTAAAGGTGATGAAGTGCTGACCACCGGTGGCCTGGTGGGCCGTGTGACAAAAGTTGCTGAAACCGGCTATGTTGCTATCGCACTGAACGAAACCACTGAAGTTGTGGTCAAACGTGACTTCGTCGCTGCCGTTCTGCCGAAAGGTACAATGAAAGCGCTTTAATTTTCGATTTCCCTAAGGGAACTGCCGTGTTAAACCGTTATCCTTTGTGGAAGTACATCATGCTGATCGTCGTGTTACTCGTCGGTCTGCTGTATGCACTTCCTAACCTGTATGGTGAGGATCCGGCCGTTCAGATCACTGGTGCGCGCGGAAGCGCCGCCAGTGAGCAAACGCTGGTTCAGATCCAGACCGCATTAAAACAAGATAATATCCAGAGCAAATCACTCGCGCTGGAAAATGGCGCTATTATGGCGCGTTTCGCCAACACGGACGTGCAGATGCGCGCGCGTGAAGCGATTACTAAAACGCTGGGCGATAACTACGTCGTGGCGCTTAACCTCGCTCCCGCAACACCGTCCTGGTTAGCCATGCTCAATGCGGAACCGATGAAACTCGGTCTCGATCTGCGCGGTGGCGTTCACTTCCTGATGGAAGTCGATATGGATACTGCTCTGAGTAAACTCCAGGAACAGAACATCGATAACCTGCGAAGTGACCTTCGTGATAAAAGCATCCCTTACGTTAACGTTCGCAAAATCAATAATTACGGTCTGGAAATTCGTTTCCGTGATGCCGCAGCACGTGATCAAGCTGTCAGCTATCTGGCAGGCCGTCACCGCGATATGGTCATCAACAGCAGTGGCAGCAATGCCCTGTCGGCTGTCATGTCTGATGAGCGACTGCGTGAAGCCCGTGAATACGCGGTACAGCAGAACATTAATATTCTGCGTAACCGTGTGAATCAGCTGGGTGTTGCAGAACCACTGGTACAGCGTCAGGGTTCTGACCGTATCGTCGTGGAATTGCCGGGTATTCAGGATACTGCACGCGCGAAAGAGATCCTCGGCGCAACCGCAACGCTGGAATTCCGTCTGGTGAATACCTCTGTGGATGCCACTGCCGCTGCGAACGGCCGCGTTCCGGGCGACTCTGAAGTGAAAGACACCCGTGATGGCCAGCCTGTTGTGCTGTACAAGCGTGTGATCCTCACCGGCGACCACATCACCGACTCCACCTCAAGCACCGATGAATACAATCAGCCTCAGGTTAATATCTCCCTGGACAGCGCTGGCGGTAACATCATGTCCAACTTCACCAAGGACAGCGTCGGTAAAGCGATGGCAACCCTGTTTGTTGAGTACAAAGACAGCGGGAAGAAAGACGCCAACGGTCGCTCAATCCTTGAGAAGCAGGAAGAAGTGATTAACGTGGCGAATATCCAGTCTCGTCTGGGTAACAGCTTCCGTATCACCGGCATCAATAACCCGAACGAAGCGCGCCAGCTGTCTCTGCTGCTGCGTGCCGGGGCGCTGATTGCACCGATCCAGATTGTTGAAGAGCGTACTATTGGCCCGACAATGGGTCAGCAGAATATCACTCAGGGTCTGGAAGCCTGCCTGTGGGGCCTTATCGCTTCCATCATCTTTATGGTGGTGTGGTACAAGAAATTTGGTCTGATTGCGACCAGTGCGCTGCTGGCTAACCTGGTGCTGATTGTCGGTATCATGTCGCTGCTGCCGGGTGCTACGCTGACCATGCCGGGAATTGCCGGTATTGTGCTGACGCTGGCGGTTGCGGTGGATGCTAACGTACTGATTAACGAACGTATCAAGGAAGAGCTGCGCAACGGACGTTCCGTTCAGCAGGCGATCCATGAAGGCTATAAAGGCGCGTTCTCCAGTATCGTTGATGCTAACGTCACGACGCTGATTAAAGTGTTGATCCTGTACGCAGTCGGTACTGGCTCAATCAAAGGCTTTGCGATCACCACGGGAATCGGTATTGCGACCTCGATGTTTACCGCAATTATTGGTACTCGCGCCATTGCCAATCTGTTGTACGGCGGCAAACGCATCAACAAGCTGTCTATCTGAGGAGTGCGTTGTGTCACAGGAACATAGTGTTGAACAATTGAACCACGGCCGTAAAGTCTATGACTTTATGCGCTGGGACACGCTGGCGTTTGCCATTTCGGTACTGCTGCTGATTGCATCCGTTGCCATTATGGGCGTGCGTGGTTTTAACTGGGGTCTGGATTTCACCGGTGGTACGGTGATTGAAATTAACCTCGAGCAACCCGTAGAACTGGATATGCTGCGCACCAGCCTGGAAAAATCAGGTTTTGATGAGCCGCAGGTACAGAACTTTGGCAGCAGCCGTGACGTGATCGTTCGTATGTCACCGCGCGAAGGGAATGCCGGTCAGGAGCTGGGCGCGAAAGTGCTGGCAACGATCAACGAGGCAACCCAGCAGCAGGCAACGGTAAAACGTATTGAGTTCGTCGGCCCAAGCGTGGGTAGCGATCTGGCTCAGGCTGGCGGTATGGCGCTATTATCTGCGCTGATTGCCATCCTGATCTACATTGGTTTCCGTTTTGAGTGGCGTCTGGCACTGGGTACTGTGTTGGCACTGGCCCATGACGTGATCATAACCGCCGGCATTTTGGCGCTGTTCCAGGTTGAAATCGACCTGACGATCATCGCCTCACTGATGTCGGTTATCGGTTACTCGCTGAACGATAAAATCGTGGTCTCGGACCGTATTCGTGAGAACTTCCGCAAGATCCGTCGCGGTTCGTCTTACGATATCACCAACGTCTCCCTGACGCAGACGCTGAGCCGTACCATTATCACCTCGGTAACCACCCTGGCGATGGTCGCGATTCTGTTTGTGTTCGGTGGCGCGTTGCTGAAAGGCTTCTCGTTGACCATGCTGATCGGTATCACTATCGGTACCATCTCGTCGATTTATGTCTCTTCCGCGCTGGCGCTGAAGCTGGGCATGAAACGCGAGCATATGCTGCAGCAGAAAGTGGAAAAAGAGGGCGCAGATCAGCCTTCGATTCTGCCTTAATCCCGGGCGGACCAAAACAGGTGTCCCCCTGGAGGCGATTGGAAGGGCCACGCATTGCGTGGCCCTTTTTTTATGGTGTGCTGGTCGCTGGCGGCTCAGTGCTGAGCACTACATCATGTACCCGCACATATCCCAATTGTTCCGGCGGCAGGTTGCTTAAACGTAATGGCACCGTGGCTTCACTTTTCGCCAGCAGCGCGCGGGTGACCTCAATACGTTGCACCTGACTGTTTACCGTCAGTGGCTTGCTGGTCGTGCTATCCAACTCACCCCATTCGACCTGAGCGGTAAACGCGGGTAGCGGCGCATCGCCTGTGGCGCGTATATGTAGAAGGGCGCGCGTGCCGTTGGCTTCCGCCTGGACATGACTCAATGACAGCTTCAGTTCACCCGCCTGGCTTTTCAGTATCACCCCGGTATTCGCCGCTGGCAGTAACCATGCACCCTGTGCCGACCCGCTGTTAAGATTCCCCTGCTGCTCCAGCGCGGCGGCCTGATTGGTCAGTTGGCGCATTTCCTGGGTCAGTTTCCCGACTTCGTTATGTAACTGATTGAGTTTCGGTTGCGGTGGCGTACTGGCACAGCCCGCCAGCAGTAACAGTGATCCCAGTGACAATTTGAGATAAGCGCTTGTCATTGTTCATTTCCTTCTGATTAACGCGAATGACTTTATCTTAGAGCAAACGGGTCTTGATCGCCTGCAAAGAAATACGGCATTTTGTTGCATAAGCCCCATAAAATCAGGACAGTTTTTCTGACGCACCTTTGGCACATCGCCGGGTTCGCGGTACACTAGCTGACACTATTAAGGATAATCAGGACGCGTCATGTATTGCCCATTCTGTTCTGCCGTGGATACGAAAGTGATCGACTCCCGCCTGGTCGGGGAGGGCACCTCGGTACGCCGTCGTCGTCAGTGTCTGATGTGCCATGAGCGTTTTACCACGTTTGAGGTCGCGGAACTGGTGATGCCGCGCGTAGTGAAAAGCAATGACGTGCGTGAACCTTTCAATGAGGACAAACTGCGCAGCGGTCTGATGAAAGCACTGGAGAAACGCCCGGTGAATTCAGACGCGGTGGAAACAGCCCTCAGCCATATCAAAAGTCAGTTACGCGCTACGGGCGAGCGTGAAGTGGCCAGTAAACTGATCGGTAGTCTGGTGATGGATGAGCTGAAAAAACTGGATAAAGTTGCCTACATCCGCTTTGCTTCGGTCTACCGCAGCTTTGAAGATATCCGCGAATTTGGCGAAGAAATCGCCCGTTTACAGGACTGACGCGATGCGTGATGAAGTGTTTATGTCACGTGCGCTATCCCTTGCGAGCCGTGGCCGTTTTACTACGACCCCCAACCCGAATGTCGGCTGTGTCATCGTGCGCGACGGCGAGATAGTGGGTGAAGGCTATCATTTGCGTGCCGGTGAACCCCACGCGGAAGTGCATGCGCTACGTATGGCGGGTGATAAAGCGCAGGGAGCGACCGCGTACGTCACGCTGGAGCCGTGCAGCCATCACGGGCGCACGCCGCCCTGCTGCGATGCGTTGATCGGCGCCGGTGTGACCCGGGTCGTGGCGGCAATGCAGGATCCGAACCCGGAAGTGGCGGGTCGCGGTCTGTACCGTTTACAGCAGGCAGGAATTGACGTCAGCCACGGTCTGATGATGCAGGAAGCGGAAGCGCTTAATCGTGGTTTCCTGAAGCGTATGCGTACCGGATTCCCCTGGGTACAGCTGAAGCTGGGCGCATCGCTGGATGGCCGCACCGCATTGGCCAGTGGTGAAAGCCAGTGGATCACGTCGCCACAGGCGCGACGCGATGTTCAGCGTCTGCGTGCGCAAAGTTCTGCCATTCTCAGCACCAGCGCAACGGTGCTGGCTGATAATCCGTCGCTGACGGTGCGCTACCACGAGCTGGATAGCGCAACCCAGGCCGATTACCCAGCAGACCTGTTGCGTCAGCCAGTAAGAATTATTGTCGACAGCCAGAATCGCGTCACACCGCAGCATCAACTTATTGCACAATCCGGGGAAACCTGGCTGGCGCGTACCGACTGCGATGAACAGACGTGGCCTGATAACGTCACTCAATTCAGCGTGCCCCGTCATAACGGGCGGCTTGATCTGGTGGCGATGATGATGCTGCTGGGAAGAAAACACATTAATAGCGTTTGGGTGGAAGCCGGAGCGCAGTTTGCAGGTGCATTGTTGCAGGCCGGTGTGGTGGATGAGCTGATTGTGTATCTCGCCCCCAAACTTCTGGGCGATAATGGGCGCGGCCTTTGTCAACTGCCGGGCCTTGAGCATCTTACCGATGCGCCTGCCTTTGCCTTTACTGATGTTCGTCAGGTTGGGCCGGACTTACGCCTGACGCTGACCCCGTTATAGCGGTTTGCGCAAAAACAAGCAGACCGGTAAAGAGTGTGATAGAATCCGCCCCCCTGCGGGGCCAAACAGAACCCTGAAAGGAAGATTATGAACGTTATTGAAGCTGCTGTTGCTACCCCTGATGCGCGCGTTGCTCTGGTTATTGCGCGTTTCAACAACTTTATCAACGACAGCCTGCTGAGCGGTGCAATCGATGCCCTGAAGCGTATTGGTCAGGTCAAAGATGAAAACATCACCGTTGTCTGGGTTCCAGGTGCCTATGAGCTGCCAATGACTGCACGTGCGCTAGCTAACGCTGGCAAACATGATGCGATTGTTGCACTTGGCACCGTAATCCGTGGTGGTACAGCCCATTTCGAATATGTGGCAGGTGAGGCCAGCTCTGGCCTGGCCAGCGTTGCCATGAACAGCGATATCCCGGTTGCTTTTGGCGTACTGACCACCGAAAACATCGAGCAGGCCATTGAACGCGCCGGTACCAAAGCGGGTAATAAAGGTGCTGAAGCAGCCCTGACCGCTCTGGAAATGATTAACGTATTGAAAGGCATCAAAGCCTGATTTTAAGGGGAATTTCGTGAAACCTGCTGCTCGTCGCCGCGCCCGTGAATGTGCTGTTCAGGCACTTTACTCTTGGCAAATCTCCAAAAACGACATCGCTGATGTCGAATACCAGTTTCTGGCGGAACAGGACGTTAAAGACGTCGATATTACTTACTTCCGTGAGCTGGTCGGCGGCGTTGCAACTAACAGTGCATACCTCGACGGCCTGATGCAACCTTACTTGTCACGTCAGCTGGAAGAGCTGGGGCAGGTTGAGAAGGCTATCCTGCGTATCTCTCTGTTTGAGCTCAGCAAGCGTTCAGACGTTCCCTACAAAGTTGCGATTAATGAAGGGATTGAACTGGCTAAAGTGTTCGGCGCTGAAGACAGCCATAAGTTTGTCAACGGCGTGCTGGATAAAGCTGGCCCGTTCATCCGCCCAAACCGCAAATAATTCTCTAAGGCCGCTAATCACGGCCTGTTTTTTTACTCCCGGAATGCATTATGGCCTGTGGCGAATTTGAACTGATCGCGCGTTATTTTGACCGTGTGACCAGTTCCCGTCGTGATGTTGAAAAAGGCATCGGTGACGACTGCGCATTACTCAGCGTACCGGAAAAACAGACGCTGGCTATTAGCACTGACACACTGGTAGAAGGTGTGCATTTTCTGCGTGATATTCATCCCGCCGACCTCGGATACAAAGCGCTTGCCGTAAACCTGAGTGACCTGGCTGCCATGGGCGCCGATCCTGCATGGCTGACGCTGGCTCTGACGTTACCAGACATTAATGAAGACTGGCTGAAAGACTTTAGCGACAGCCTGTTTGAACTGCTCGATTACTACGATATGCAATTGATTGGCGGTGATACCACGCGCGGTCCCCTCAGTATGACGCTGGGCATTCACGGTCTGGTGCCGCAGGGCAGGGCATTGAAACGCAGTGGTGCACGCGTCGGTGACTGGATCTATGTGACCGGTACGCTGGGCGACAGCGCTGCGGGTCTTGAGCTGTTGCAGCATCATGTCAAGATTAACGATCCGGCTGCTCATGAAGTGTTGATCAAACGCCATCTGCGGCCGATGCCGCGCATCCTTCAGGGGCAGGCGCTGCGCGATCTGGCAAGTTCCGCGATCGACCTCTCCGATGGACTGATCTCCGATCTGGGCCATATTCTCAAAGCCAGCGACTGTGGGGCACGTCTGAATCTTGATGCACTACCGCTGTCGACCGTGCTGAAACAGCATTTTGAACCTCAGCAGGCGTTGCACTGGGCGCTGAGCGGCGGCGAAGATTATGAGCTGTGCTTTACCGTTCCTGAGATTAACCGTGGTGCGCTGGACGTGGCGCTGGGCTATCTGGGCGTGCCGTTTACCTGTATCGGACAGATTGCTCCGCAATCGGAAGGGCTAACGCTGTTGCAGGGCGATAAGCCGGTAGAGATGAACCTGAAAGGATTTGACCATTTTGGCTCGCGCTAAAGATGTGGCGAAAAGTCGCCTGAAGATGAGTAATCCGTGGCATCTGCTGGCGACCGGTTTTGGTAGTGGCCTGAGCCCGTGGATGCCGGGAACAGCAGGTTCGCTGGCGGCCATTCCCTTCTGGTATCTGCTCAATTTACTGCCGCAGGATCTCTATTCCCTGGCGCTGTTGCTGGGTATCAGCATTGGCGTCTATCTTTGCCATCGCACGGCGAAGGATATGGGCGTACATGACCATGGCAGCATTGTCTGGGATGAGTTTATCGGGATGTGGATCACGCTGATGGCGATCCCGGTGAACAGCTGGCAGTGGGTACTGGCGGGCTTCCTGGTGTTTCGAGTGCTGGATATCTGGAAACCCTGGCCTATACGCTGGTTTGACCGCAACGTCCACGGCGGCATGGGCATAATGGTCGACGATATTATCGCCGGGGTTATCTCCGCCGGAATTTTGTTTGCCGCCGCGCACTACTGGCTGATGTGAATGTATCGGGTCGGGCATGCCGACCCCTACGAGCCGTTATCTGTTATTCGAATCCCACCACCGGATGCGGCTTATAAACACTTTCCAGTTCAATAATCTCTTCCTGACTTAATTCCACCTCTACCGCTTTCACCAGATCCTCCAGTTGTTCGCTGCGCGATGCGCCAATAATCGGTGCGGTGACCGCGGGTTTGCTCAGCAACCAGGCCAGAGCAACTTGCGCACGACTCACGCCTTTATCTTTGGCAATATTCTCCACGCGCTGGGCGATCTCACCGTCATTTTCCTCGCTCTGGCTGTAGAGCGTCTGACCGTATTCATCGGAGACGGAACGGGCGGTCGTTTCGCCCCACGGGCGTGTCAGGCGGCCACGTGCCAGTGGGCTCCACGGCAGAACAGCAATCTTCTCTTTCAGGCACAGGGGGTGCATTTCCCGCTCTTCCTCTCGCTGGATCAGGTTGTACTGATCCTGCATGCTGACGAAGCGAGTCCAGCCGTGGCGATCGGCGGTACTCAGCGCCGTGGCAAACTGGCTGGCATGCATGGAGGAGGCCCCGATATAACGCGCTTTACCGGCCTTCACCACGTCGTGCAAGGCTTCCAGCGTCTCTTCCAGCGGCGTGTCGTAATCCCAGCGGTGGATTTGCAGCAGGTCGACGTACTCCATGCCCAGGCGTTGCAGACTGTCATCAATGGATTGCAGTATATTGGCACGCGACAGACCACCAGACAGGTTGCTCATTGGGAAATAGACCTTGGTGGCTACCACCACTTCGTCACGGCGGGCAAAATCTCGAAGTGCACGGCCGACGATCTCTTCGCTGCTGCCGTCAGAGTAGCTGTTGGCAGTGTCAAAAAAGTTGATTCCCGCATCCAGGGCCTGCTTAATCAGCGGGCGGCTGCTCTCTTCGGGTAGTGTCCAGGCGTGCTTGCCCCGATCGGGTTCACCATAGGTCATGCAGCCCAGGCAAAGGCGGGAAACGGTCAAATCCGTATTGGCTAACTGTAGGGTTTTCATATTGGCTCCTGCTATTTGTCCTGTGGTAATCATAGCAGGCAAAAAAAAGCTCCCGGTAAAAGGAGCATTTTGTATCACAGGGGGCGAGTTACTGTGCCAGCCAGGCGTCGATTTGCTGACGGATCCCGGCAGCGTCCAACAGGTAATCCGTGCGGACCTCGTCCTGAGTCCCCTGCGGAATAAATTCATCCGGCAGACCAATATTCAGCACCGGCACCAGCGTACGTTTTGCCATCAGTAATTCGTTGACGCCGCTACCAGCACCGCCTTTGATTGCGCCCTCTTCAAGAGTAATCAGTGCGTCATGGCTGGCCGCCAGTTCGAGGATTAACGCGTCATCCAGCGGTTTTACAAAGCGCATATCCACCAGCGTGGCATCCAGGGCTTCCGCCGCTGCCGCCGCTTCTGGCAGTAATGTCCCGAAGTTGAGGATAGCCAGTGAGCTACCCTGACGCAGCTTACGAGCTTTGCCCAGAGGCAGAGCCGCCAGTGGTTCAATGGTTGCTCCCGTGCCGTTACCACGCGGGTAACGTACTGCGCTTGGACCGCTGTTGTGGTGATAGCCGGTGTAAAGCATCTGGCGACATTCGTTCTCGTCGCTTGGGGTCATGATGACCATATTGGGAATGCATCGCAGGAAGGCAATATCAAATGCCCCCTGGTGGGTCTGGCCATCGGCACCGACAATGCCGCCACGGTCGATAGCAAACAGCACGGGCAGCTTCTGGATGGCGACATCATGAATCAGCTGATCGTAGGCTCGCTGCAGGAAGGTGGAATAAATCGCCACCACCGGCTTGTAACCACCAATCGCCAGCCCGGCGGCAAAGGTTACCGCGTGCTGCTCGGCAATCGCCACGTCAAAATACTGCTGTGGATAGTCACGCGAGAAGCTGACCATACCGGAGCCTTCACGCATGGCAGGCGTTACCGCCATCAGTTTGCTGTCTTCAGCGGCGGTTTCACTCAGCCACTGGCCAAAAATTTTCGAATAGCTTGGCAGGCCTTCGGCACTTTTTGGTAGCAGGCCACTGGCCGGGTCGAATTTTGGTACGGCATGCCAGCTGATGGGATCTTTCTCTGCCGGAGCGTAGCCTTTGCCTTTTTTGGTCATCACATGCAGGAACTGCGGGCCTTTCAGGGCACGCATATTACGCAATGTATGCACCAAGGCCAGTACGTCGTGACCATCGACCGGGCCAATATAATTGAAGCCCAGCTCCTCAAATAACGTGCCTGGCACCACCATCCCTTTCAGGTGTTCTTCCGTGCGCTTGACCAGCTCTTTGATGGGCGGCAGACCGCCCAGCACTTTTTTGCCCCCTTCACGCAGGCGTGAATAGGTTTTCCCGGAGAGGATCTGCGCCAGGCGATTGTTTAACGCGCCGACGTTTTCTGAGATCGACATTTCGTTGTCGTTCAGTACCACCAGCAAATCAGCTTTGATATCGCCCGCATGGTTCATGGCTTCGAAAGCCATACCTGCGGTGATGGCACCGTCGCCGATAACACAGGCGGTACGGCGATCTTTACCTTCTTTACCTGCTGCCACCGCCATTCCCAGCCCGGCACTGATCGAGGTGGATGAGTGGCCGACATTGAGAACGTCGAACTCACTTTCATCGCGCCATGGGAACGGGTGCAGGCCATTTTTTTGGCGAATAGTACCGATACGGTCGCGTCGTCCGGTCAGGATCTTATGCGGGTAGGCCTGATGGCCCACATCCCACACCAGATGATCGAACGGCGTGTTATAGACATAGTGCAGTGCCACAGTAAGTTCCACCACGCCAAGACCAGACGCAAAATGACCGCTGGAGCGGCTGACGCTGTCGAGCAGATACTGGCGCAGCTCGTCACAGAGTTTTGGCAGGCTCTCTTTCGGTAGCAAACGTAATTCTTGCACCGTGCTTGCCAGAGCAAGCGTCGGGTATTTTGCAGGTTCAAAACTCATCAGTGACTCATTTGAAGTTATTTATCGCGTTCAATTATAAAGCCTGCCAACGCCCGCAGTGGGGCCGTGTTGTAAGACTGTGCGGCAAGCGTTTCTAATGCGCTGAGGGACTCCTGATAGAGATCCCATGCTTTTGCCCGCGCACTGTCAAGTCCCATCAGTGCCGGGTAGGTGCTCTTACCTAATTGCTGATCGGCTCCCTGCCGTTTGCCGAGTACGGCAGTATCGCCAATAACATCGAGAATATCATCCTGCACCTGGAAGGCGAGGCCGATCGCATTAGCATAGCGATCAAGCGCGGGCAGTGCTGCACGCCCGGGTTCGCCAGCAGCCAGTGCACCCAGGCGAACGGCAGAGCGGATCAGCGCGCCCGTCTTATGGCGATGAATCTGCTCCAACTCATGTAAATTGACCTGCTTGCCTTCGGCGGCGAGATCCAGCGCCTGGCCCCCGCACATGCCTGCCACACCACTGGCCTGAGCCAGCTCCGACAGCATAGCAATACGCGCTTCAGCCGCCACACCGGGCATCGGTGTATCGGCAAGGATAGAAAAGGCCAGAGTCTGTAACGCATCCCCTGCAAGAATGGCTGAATCTTCGCCAAACTTAATATGGCAGGTGGGCTGGCCACGTCGCAGACTGTCATCATCCATTGCTGGCAGGTCGTCGTGGATCAGGGAATACGCGTGAATACATTCAACGGCAGCGGCTGGCGCATCGAGCGCAGCATCGTCAGCATGCAGCATTTCACCCGTGGCATACACCAGGAATGGGCGCAACCGCTTACCCCCCAATAATGCACCATATTCCATGGCATTCACCAGAGGAGTACTCTGAAAGGGAAGTTGCGCAATAAATCGTTGCAGTGCGGCATTCACCCGCTGATAGTGCGCGGTGAGTAACACGTTGAAATCCATCAGTCATTTTCCGGCGTGAAAGGCGTCAGGTCGGCGTTCTTGTCATCGCTCAGTAAAATCTGTACGCGCTGTTCAGCCTGTTGCAGCGTCTGTTGCCCGGTACGGGCCAACTGTACGCCCCGCTCAAATTCATTCAGCGCATCTTCCAGCGGCAGGTTACCGCTTTCGAGGCGGGTGACGATCTGCTCAAGCTGTTGCAGTGAGGTTTCGAAACTGACGGGCTGTTCGGCTTTTTTCGGCATTTTGGGTCCTGACTTATCATTTTCATCAGTGAGCGCTCATGGTAGCTGACTCTAAATGATTAGCAAAATATCCCTGCATTTTTCGTGTTGCCGGGAAGGGGAATCAGGGCCGCAGATGAAGAAGCAGCCACTGTACAAAGATGATATACTACTGCGCCTGGATGCAAAGGGCGTAAGCCAATTTGCAAGACTCTGATTTTATCAGTTAAGTGCCCTCCTTTTCAGCACTTAATTACCTGACGAATACATGCCGCCATGAAGTTTATCATTAAGTTATTCCCTGAAATTACGATCAAAAGTCAGTCTGTACGCCTGCGCTTTATCAAAATCCTCACCGGTAACATCCGCAACGTTCTCAAACATTACGATGAAACCCTCGCCGTGGTTCGCCACTGGGACAACATCGAAGTCCGTGCCAAAGATGAAAACCAGCGAGCGGCGATTGTCGCTGAACTGACGCGCATCCCCGGCATTCATCATGTGCTGGCGGTGGAAGACCGTTCATACACCGATGTGCATCATATTTTTGAGCAGGTTCTGGAAATGAACCGCGAGCGCATTGAAGGCAAGACATTCAGCGTGCGTGTGAAACGCCGTGGAAAGCATGAGTTCAGCTCGCAAGATGTGGAACGCTACGTCGGCGGTGGTCTGAATCAGCATGTCGCAACGGCTCAGGTCCAGCTTAACCGGCCTGAAGTGACCGTGAATCTGGAAATTGAAGACGATCGCCTGATTCTGGTGACTGCTCGCTATGAAGGGATCGGTGGTTATCCAATCGGCACCCAGGAAGATGTGTTATCGCTGATTTCCGGTGGTTTTGACTCCGGCGTGTCCAGCTATATGCTGATGCGCCGTGGGTGTCGCGTGCATTATTGCTTCTTTAACCTCGGTGGCGCTGCCCATGAAATTGGTGTTCGCCAGGTGGCGCACTACCTGTGGAAGCGTTACGGCAGCTCGCACCGCGTGCGTTTTGTCGCGATTAACTTCGAGCCGGTGGTAGGCGAGATCCTCGAAAAAGTCGATGATGGTCAGATGGGCGTGGTGCTGAAACGTATGATGGTTCGTGCGGCATCGAAAGTCGCAGAGCGCTACGGTGTTCAGGCGCTGGTAACGGGTGAGGCCTTAGGTCAGGTATCCAGTCAGACGCTGACCAACCTGCGTTTGATCGATAACGCCAGCGATACGCTGATCCTGCGTCCGCTGATCTCACATGACAAAGAACACATCATCAAGATTGCTCGTGAAATCGGAACGGAAGATTTCGCCCGGACGATGCCGGAATATTGCGGTGTGATCTCTAAAAGCCCGACAGTGAAAGCCGTTAAAGCGAAGATCGAAGCTGAAGAGCAGAATTTTGACTTCAGTATTTTGGATCGTATGGTGGATGAAGCGACCAACGTCGATATTCGCCAGATCGCGGAGAAGACAGAAGAAGAAGTGGTAGAAGTCGAAACTGTGGCTTCTTTCTCTGACAACGATGTGATTCTGGATATCCGCTCTAACGATGAGCAGGATGCACGACCGCTGGCGCTGGATGGCGTGGAAGTGAAACCGTTGCCGTTCTATAAACTGGGGACGCAGTTTGGCGACCTCGATCAGAGTAAAACCTGGTTGCTGTACTGTGAACGTGGCGTGATGAGCCGCTTGCAGGCACTCTACCTGCATGAGCAGGGCTTTAAAAACGTTAAAGTGTATCGTCCTTAAGTTTGTTCCATCCTGGCTTACTTGCCATTTCGCGTCCGGGCAGTGCTCGCCATCCTCACGTACTGATGTACGCTGCGGTGGCTGTGCGCTGGCCGGACGCGAACTGGCTGCGCCGCCGACGTCTGGTGTGTCCGGTCGCACACTTACAAAAAATTAATCGCGGTAATCGTAAATCCCGGCAGCCAGCACCATCTGCTCTGCCACTTCCCGCGCTTTCTCTTTTCCTGCCACTAAATCGATCAGCTTCAGTGCAAAATCAATCGCGGTGCCTGGCCCCTGGCTGGTCAGCAGATTAACGCGCCTGTCCCACACCACGCGACGATCCATCCATTTCTCTTCCGGAATGGTCTCTTTCAGACCCGGATACCCCGTCATATTGCCGACGGGAAACAGATTGTGCGGTATCAGCACGGTGCCTGCGGCGGCGCAGATCGCGGCCACAATTCTTCCCGCCTGATTAAAATGACGTACGGTCTCTACCAGCAGTGGGCTATCGCGGAAGCATTCCGCGCCTTTCAAGCCACCGGGCAGCACAATGGCGGCATAGTCATCGTCGGCCACTTCCACCAGCGGTGCATCGGCCAGCAGTCTGACGCCGCGCGAACAGACGATTTCGCAGTTGCCATCGTCAGCGACGCTGGCAGTGACCACCTTGATCCCGGCACGCACCAGTAAATCGATGGTGGTGACGGCTTCGGTCTCTTCACTCCCAGGTGCCAGGCAAACCAGAACCGATGGATTCGCGGTCATAATCTTGTTCCTTTCGCTTAATAAATTCGTAAAGACGGCTATTTTCCGGGGTAGTGATCCCCTGTGCGCGCGCACGACGGATAACATAGCCATTGATGTAGTCAATTTCGGTGCGCCGTTGTGCGCGAATATCCTGCAACATAGACGATGTGTTACCCGCCGTACTGCGAATCACTTCCAGCACATAGTCGATCAACCACTCACGTGAGGTGTGCTGGCCTTCGCGCTCCATGACGGCGGCAACCTCATTGCTTAAGGCTTCGATCTCCGGGCGATGTTCGGCCAGTTCACCATTTGTGCAGTCGTAGAAGACAGTCAGTGGGTTGATCACACAGTTAACTGCCAGTTTTTGCCAGGCGGCGGAGGCAACGTTATTGTGCCAGGCAACGTCAGGCAATGCGCGATGTAGCACTTCTGCCAGTTCGCTCATGTCGGCTCCCGCAGTCGTGACGGGGCCAATATGGGTAATGCCGGAAGCAACATGCACGATGACAGTGCCATCGCGTCTGGCGGCATGGGTGGTGACACCTCGTAAAAGGGGTTGCGGTAGGCCTTTCAACTCGTCCAGCGTACCCATGCCGTTATGCAACAGCAGCACCGGACAGTGCGCGGGCAGGACAGACTGCATATTCTTTACCGATTCTGAAACCTGCCAGGCCTTTAGCGTGACAATCAGTAATTCGCTGTCAGCGAGAAAGGTGGGGTCATTAGCAATGAATGTTTTATTCGCTGTCTCGCCATTCAGGCCGACTACGTTCACCGAGCAATAAGGCTGCGGAACCCGCAACCAGCCCTGAACGTCATGTCCCTGTTGTTCAAGTGCAGCCAGCCAGATCTGCCCCAAAGCTCCGCATCCAAGTACGGTAATTTTCATTGTTCCTCCCCGCGTGCGGGTTGAGTTAACCGTCCTGCTCATTATTATAGCTTTCAGCGCCAGCGGTTTTATTTACCTGCTGCAAGCAGGTATTATGCCTGTCACTTTAGTATCAGGAGAATAGATCATGCCATCTTTCGATATCGTTTCTGAAATTGATATGCAGGAAGTGCGTAACGCAGTAGATACTGCTAACCGTGAAATCGCTACCCGTTTCGATTTTCGCGGTGTAGAAGCCAGCTTTGAGCTGATTGAGAAGAACGAATCCATCAAAGTATTAAGTGAGTCTGACTTCCAGGTGAAGCAGCTGGTGGATATTCTGCGTGAAAAGCTGTTGAAGCGCGGGATTGAAGGGGCTGCACTGGACGTTCCTGAGCAGATTGTACACAGCGGTAAGAGCTGGAGCGTCGAGGCCAAAATGAAAAAAGGCATCGAAAGCGACATCGCTAAGAAACTGGTTAAGCAGATCAAAGACAGCAAAATCAAAGTACAGACGCAGATCCAAGGTGATGAACTGCGCGTAACCGGTAAATCTCGTGACGATTTGCAGGGCGCGATGGCATTAGTGCGTAAAGCGGATTTGGGGCAGCCGTTCCAGTTCAAAAACTTCCGAGACTAGTGATCTGACCGGTCGGGAAAAACGATTATCCAGAGAGGTAGACCGGAAAAAGGGTCGACCACAACGGGTCTTTTTTACCTGATCATTGTCGATATAAGGGGCGGGCCTTCTCTTTCGGTCCGCCCGTTTGCGTATTATGCCGCGGTGGCAATCAGCTTTTCTATTTCGGCGCGGCTGGTCACCTTGCTGTCAATTTTCACGTAAGCACTGCGCTCTTCCGGCACGATAAACACTGCGGCCACGCCCGGCTGGGCTTTCAAACGTTGCTCCAGAACCTCTTTGTCTTCATGACTCGCTTCCAGAGTGATGCGCAGGCTGCTGACGTAAGGCGGCTCCTGCATACTCAGGCTGACCAGCAACCAGACGACGGCTATCAACGCGCCAATCAGAAAGACGCTTTGTGCGTCAATGTGACCATACACCCAGCCGCCCATGCTGCCACCAATCGCCACACCGAGGAACTGGCTGGTGGAGTAAAGCCCCATCGCTGTCCCTCTGTAACCAGGAGGGGACTCTTTGCTTACCAGAGAAGGCAGAATCGCTTCCATCAGGTTAAAGCCGATGAAGAACAGCTGTACACCAATCACTAACGTCCAGAAATGATTACCGGCACCCCACAGCACCACCTCGGCTATCAGCATTAATACCACGCAGCCGACAAAGACGCGCTTCATACGGCGTTTGACTTCAGCATAGATAATGAACGGTAGCACACTGGCAAAGGCGATCAGCATGGTGACCAGATATACTTTCCAGTGCTCGGCAGGAGGAAGCCCTGCTTGCTCAAATTGCCCGGGTAGGGCAACGAAGCTCGACATCAGCAGAACGTGCAGGCACAGAATACCGATATTCAGCTTCACCAGGCGGCTGTTGGTCAATACATCACGGATGCTGCCCTTAACGATGCCGGACTCACGATTAAGCATGTGGTTTGACGTCGATGGCACCACCAGAAGGGTGATAACGATCCCAGCGCTAGCCAGCAATGCAATCATCCAGAACAATGCGTGCAGGCCAAAAGCGTGAGTAATCACTGGGCCGAGTACCATCGCAATGGCAAAGGTAACGCCGAAGCTGATACCGATAAACGCCATCGCTTTGGTGCGGTTCTGTTCACGCGTCAGGTCCGACAGCAGAGCCATTACCGCAGCAGCAATGGCGCCGGAGCCCTGTAAGGCACGCCCGAGGATAACCCCCCAGATTGACGTAGTCATGGCAGCGATCACGCTACCCAAAACAAAAATCAATAACCCACCCACAATCAGCGGTTTACGGCCAATGCGGTCAGATAGAAGTCCAAAGGGAATTTGAAATATGGCCTGTGCTAAACCGTAGATGCCAATGGCGAATCCAATTAATGCCTCACTGGCTCCCTGTAATGCCATGCCATAAGTGGTAAGAACGGGTAATACCATAAACATTCCCAGCATCCGCAGGGAAAAAACCGTCCCCAAACCCCAGGTCGCGCGCAGCTCGATCGGAGTCATTTTATTATCGTTCATTACTACCTCAGTCTGTCGTATGCACATAGTTTATGTGTGAGGGGAGGGCGGGTAAAACATTACTTTTTATTCAGTCGTAACAAAAAGAAAGGGCGCGAAATCGCGCCCTTAGTAGTGATGTGCTTACTGTTACCTGATGTACGTCAGCAGGTCTTTGGAGGCGGGGGTCATGAAGTCGACAGACATCATCACGCTTAACGCGGTGATGGCAACAATCGAGAACACAAACAGCTTACGCGCCCAGACACGATCGTTCTGAGTTTTGTAACCTGACAGTGCCATACCCAGCCACCAGACGCTGACCGCAGCTGCCACAACCAGGTATTTATACCCGGCATAGCCCACCAGCGTCAGCATCAGTGTGGCAACCATAAACGCGATGATATACAGCGTGATATGGTTCTTCGCCACAGAGATACCTTTCACCACCGGCAGAACCGGGATATTGGCCGCCTGGTAATCTTTAAAGCGGAAGATAGCAATCGCATAAGAATGCGGCATCTGCCACAGGCTAAAGATAGCCAGCAGAATCAATGCACCAGCATCAAACTGGTTGGTGACGGCGCAGTAGCCAATCACTGGAGGCGCAGCTCCGGAAAGACTGCCAATCAGAGTGCCGTATACGGAGTTGCGCTTCATGTACAGGCTGTAAACGCCGACATAAACCACAAAACCCATCACCGCCAGCCACATGGCCAGCGGATTTGCTCCGAAATACAGCATTGCGAAGCCAGCAATACCCAAAACGGTTGCATAAACCAGGCTTAATTTCGGAGAGATAAGGCCTTTAACCAGCACCCGATTCTTGGTTCTCTCCATTTTTTTGTCGATATCACGGTCGATAAAGTTGTTATAAACACAACCTGATGCAACCACCAGCGAGACGCCGACTAAGGTGAAGAGAAACAGGGAATAGTCAATGCTGCCTTTAGAAGCCAGCAGAAACCCCCCGATGACAGAAATTAAATTTCCGAAAATAATTCCTGGTTTTGTTACTTGCAGGTATTGCTTAATCATCACAGTAGCTCTGTTAGTGGCTCATCATGTTGTAGTTGAGGTTCCACATAATCCATAGCGAGCCGACAACAACAATCAGGATGATAAGTGCTGCAAACACGATAGCAATCAGGTTCCAGCCGCCCTCAGACTTGCTGTCCAGGTGGAGGAAATAGACCAGGTGCACCAGCACCTGGACTACCGCACACACCAGAACAACGGCGAGGATGGTCGCTTTAGAAGCGCCGCCGTCCATGACCATCCAGAATGGGATACCCGTCAGAATGATCGACAGGATAAAGCCGATCATATAAGACTTCACGCTACCATGAGAAGCGCCATGCTCAGTTGCTGAATGGCTCATTACATAACCCCCATCAGGTAAACAATGGTGAATACGCAGATCCACACCACATCCAGGAAGTGCCAGAACAAGCTCAGACACATAATACGGGTGCGGTTGCTATCAGTCAGACCACGTTTAGCAATCTGATACATCAACACCAGCATCCAGATCAGGCCTGAAGTCACGTGCAGACCGTGGGTGCCCACCAGCGTGAAGAACGCGGAGAGGAAGCCACTACGATCCGGACCGAAGCCTTCTTTAATCAGGTGATGGAATTCATAGATTTCCATACCGATGAAGCCCAGACCAAACAGGAAGGTCATCGCAAGCCAGCCGATAACTGCACCTTTCTGCTTGTTGTTCATGTTGATAACAGCCATACCATAGGTAATGGAGCTCAACAGAAGCAGGGCGGTTTCCACCAGGACGAAGGGCAGTTCAAAGATGTCTTTGCCTGCCGGGCCGCCCGCAGTGTTATTAACCATCACACCATACGTCGCAAACAGCGTTGCGAAGATGATGCAGTCACTCATCAGGTAGATCCAGAAGCCGAAGACTTTGTTGGCGCCTGTATCGTGGTGATGATGCCCATGCTCCGCATGGGCGTCGTGGTGTTTAGTCACAGTTTCAGTCGACATTTTTCAGACCTGCTTTGCTAATTTCGTCAAAGTGCTGATTTTCGATTTTCTGAACTTCAGCAACAGGAACGTAGTAATCCACGTCTTCGTCAAAGCTCTTGACGATCCAGGACACGATCATGCCCAGGAATGACAGGCCTACCAGCCACCAGATGTGCCAGATTGCTGCAAAACCAAAGACCGCACAGAAGAAACCAATGACGACACCAGCACCGCTGTTTTTCGGCATATGAATTTCTTCATAGTGAGCCGGCTGCTTATAGGCTTCGCCTTTTTCCTTCATTTCCCAGAACGCATCACGCTCGTGAATTTCAGGAACAACAGCAAAGTTATAGAACGGTGGTGGTGAAGAGGTTGCCCACTCCAGAGTACGTCCGCCCCACGGGTCACCGGTCACATCACGCAGCTGCTCACGGTCACGGACCGAAACATAGAACTGAGTGATCTGGCAAATAACACCACAAGCAATCAGACCAGCACCACATGCGGCAATAACCAACATTGAGTGGAACTGAGGATCGATGTCCTGGCTAATACGACGGGTCATGCCCATGAAGCCCAGCACGTACAGCGGCATAAAGGCAACGAAGAAGCCAATAATCCAGAACCAGAACGCGCGGATACCCCAGGTTTCATTCAGTTTGAAGCCGAATGCTTTCGGGAACCAGTAAGTCACACCAGCAAAGCAACCGAACACCACACCACCGATAATCACGTTATGGAAGTGGGCAATCAGGAACAGACTGTTGTGCAGAACGAAGTCTGCACCTGGCACGGCCAGCAGTACCCCGGTCATACCACCTACAGAGAAGGTGACCAGGAAGCCAACGGTCCACAGCATACAGGAGTGCATTTCAATGCGGCCCTGGTACATGGTGAACAGCCAGTTGAAGATTTTAACACCGGTCGGAATGGCGATGATCATCGTCATAATACCGAAGAAGGCGTTAACGTTGGCACCTGCACCCATGGTGAAGAAGTGGTGCAGCCACACGATAAAGGACAGGATGGTAATAACTACCGTAGCCCAAACCAGTGAGGTATAGCCAAACAGACGTTTTTTCGAGAAGGTAGCAACAACTTCCGAGAACACACCAAAGACCGGCAGCACAAGGATGTAAACTTCCGGATGACCCCAAACCCAAATCAGGTTGACGTACATCATCATGTTGCCGCCCATATCATTGGTAAAGAAATGGAAACCAAGATAACGGTCAAGGGTCAGCAGAGCCAGGGTCACGGTCAGAACCGGGAACGCGGCGATGATCAGCACGTTGGTGCACAGGGAAGCCCAGGTGAACACCGGCATTTTAAACATGGTCATGCCAGGTGCACGCATCTTCATGATGGTCACGAAGAAGTTGATACCTGTCAGGGTCGTACCGATACCGGAAAGCTGTAGACTCCATATCCAGTAGTCAACACCGACCCCCGGACTGTATTCCGCCCCCGAAAGTGGTGGGTATGCCAGCCAGCCGGTCTGTGCGAATTCGCCCACACCCAGTGACAGGTTAACCAGAACCACACCAACCATGGTGAACCAGAAGCTCAGGTTGTTGAGGAACGGGAAGGCCACATCGCGTGCGCCGATCTGTAATGGAACAGCAATGTTCATCAGACCAACAACAAACGGCATCGCTACGAAGAAGATCATGATCACGCCGTGGGCGGTGAAAATCTGATCGTAGTGGTGTGGTGGCAAAATGCCGGCTTCACCCGCGGAGGCAAGCACCTGCTGAGTACGCATCATTACCGCATCGGCAAAGCCACGTAGCAACATGACAAATGCCAGAATGATGTACATGATACCGAGTTTTTTGTGGTCAACTGAGGTCAGCCACTCGGTCCACAGATATTTCCACTTACCGAAGTAAGTCAGTGCGGCGACCAGCGCCAGACCGCCAAGAATAATGGCGGCAACCGTAACCATGATAATCGGTTCATGATACGGCACTGCATCCAGTGTTAATTTTCCAAGCATCGTATTATTCCTCGGCTCCCGCGTGAGCGGCATTGCTCATATCCATGCCTTCATGGCCTTCGCCGTGGGACATGTCCATGCTTCCACCGTGGTTCATCTTGAACTGACCGATAATGTCTTTAAACAGTCCAGGTTTCACACTTGAGAAGAATTCAACCGGGTGATTTTCGCTAGGCGCAGCCAGCTTATTAAAATCATCCATTGTCATGAGGGTGTCTGGTGACTGTTTTGCTTTAGCAACCCACTGCTCGAAAGACGCTTCGTCAGGAGTAGCAATCGCTTTAAACTTCATACCAGAGAAACCACGACCACTGAAGTTCGAGGAAATACCGTCAAAGGTGCCGGCTTCATTAGCAATCAAGTTCAATCTTGTCTGCATGCCCGCCATAGCGTAAATCTGGCTACCGAGGGTAGGGATGAAGAAGGAGTTCATGACGGTGTTCGAGGTAATCTTGAAGCTCACAGGGCGGTTAGCCGGGAAAGCAATCTGATTAACGGTGGCAATACCCTGTTCCGGGTAAATGAACATCCATTTCCAGTCAAGAGAGACAACTTCGATCACGACAGGTTTCGCGTCAGATGCCAGTGGCTTGCTTGGTTCCAGTGCATGGGTTGATTTCCACGTCAGAATGCCAAGGAAGACAATGATCAAGATCGGCACAGTCCATACTACGGCTTCCACTTTGTTCGAGTGGGACCAGTTTGGGCTGTACTTCGCATTGGTGTTAGATGCCCGATATTTCCAGGCGAACACCACGGCCATCAAGACTGCGGGGATCACGACGATCATCATCAGGCCGAAGGCCGTCAAAATCAGCGAACGTTGCTCCATTGCAATCTGTCCTTTGGGATTTAATAACGCACTATCACAACCACTTAACAAAATCATGCTTGCGATTAATGACAAAATCCCCAAACTTTTATTGTATTTCCTGAGTCTCATTTAACGACCTCAATGACAAGGGCTCTATTGTCGTTTAAGTGTGGCGGCATTTTACGGGAAGGTTTCAGTACTGTAAACCTGCAACAGGTTGTGTCAGCGGGGTGTTGACACCTTTTGCAAAGACTGTCACATATGTTGCCGTAAGTGACAAAATATGAATGCTGGCAAAGGGTTGGCATCAATATAACAAAATCCAATAGAAAAAACCGTACAAAAATTGTATCTGCTATAACCAGGCATTTAATGCACCATTTATTTAACATCTCATTATCAATTGTGTGATATTGATTAACTAAATTTAATTACGCACCGGGTTTTAATACCTGAAAATGAGGGGGAAGATTCGTCAGGATTTTTTTTAAACGACTTAATAAAGGATAAAAATAATATTTCTCGTCAAGCCATCAACTTTTCTGATGTGTTACCTGCGTGCCGCACTCCCTGTGCGGCAAAAGTCACTCGAATTGTTAACCCATTGTTGGTTAAATAATTTTCTTAACATTTCTCGAATGCAAAGACATTATCGCTGATTTACGATGTTTGCATGGGATTTCCGCAGCGCCAGGAAGTCCAGCAGTGTTCCCGTCACAATCCCGCCCAGTACCAGCAGAATACCTGCTTCAAACAGACGGGTACTCAACTCGGGGTAGGAGAACCAGTCCAGCGCATCCATCGCCAGCACCAGCAGCCAGACAGCCAGCAGTGCACAGCCAGCAATCAGTCCGCGCACTGCCCAGCGATAGCCGGAGCGATAGGCGGTTCGCGGCAGAAAGTCAGGATGAGTTTGTGCATATTCCAGCGTCGAACGGCATCCGAGCAGTAATAGCAGTCCGGGCAGTGCTGCCACCACAGAGAAGGCATAAAACGTCGGCCAGCCCCAGGACTCAACAAACCATCCCGCCACAGGTCCCACATAGACGCGACCCACCGCTGAGAGCGCAGAGAGCAGGGCAAATTGAGTCGCCGAAAACGAACGGTTACACAACGTCATCAATAGCGCCACGAAGGCAGCAGTACCCATCCCACCGCACAGATTTTCCACGGTCACTGCGGCTGCCATGCTGTAAAGGTGCTTGTCAGTGACTGACAGGATCCAGTAACCCAGATTGGACACCGCTTGTAAAATACCGAACAGCATCAGGGCGCGAAACAGGTTAAGACGTTGCATCAGCACACCGCCTGCCAGTGCACCGATGATGGTGGCGACCAGGCCGAGTGTTTTGTTGACCAATCCAACATCACCTGCATCAAATCCGACGCCACGGATCAAAAAAATGGTGGTCAGGCTGGCAGCAAAAGCATCGCCCAGCTTATAAAGGACAATCAGTGACAGAATCAGCCAGGCATTATTGCGGTTGAAGAAATCGCGCAGTGGGGCAATAACGGCTTCTTCCAGTGTCTGTGGGCGATCAACGGTAGCATCTGGCTCTTTAGCCAGTAAGGTGGCTATCACACCCGGCAGCATCATTGCGGCCATCAGCCACCAGATCGCCTGCCAGCCGAGAAAACGATCTGCCAGCCACAGTGCCAGCCCGCCGGAGACCAGCATTGCCAGCCGATAGCCCAGTACGCTAATTGCCGCACCGCTACCGCGCTCAGTGGCGGACAGCACATCCGTCTTCCAGGCATCAAACACAATATCCTGAGAGGCCGAACAAAATGCGACCAGCACCGCCAGCGCTGCCAGCAGAGTCAAATCGCGTGAAGGTTGCATAAAGCCCATCAGTGCGATCCCGACGATCAGCAACAACTGAGTGACTAACAACCAGCCACGTCTGCGCCCAAGAAATGGCGGCGTGTAACGGTCCATCAGCGGTGACCAGAGGAACTTAAAGACGTAAGCCTGTCCGACGAGGGAAAAGAATCCGATGGTTTTAATATCGATATTCTCAACGGCCATCCACGCCTGAAGCGTACCCGATGTGAGCGCGAGCGGCAGACCAGAAGCGAAGCCGAGGAATAAAAGAAGGGCAGAGTTGCGTCGGGTAAAGATGTGCAGATAGTGGTTAGGCATACGGACCTTACATCAGGCCCGGCGTCCTGCCGGGCCAGAGGGATTAACGCGCGTTTTGCTTGATGAAGTCGTTAACGCTGGTGTCCTGCGCCATATCGGCAATCACGTCACCGAGGGTGCTGTTGACGACATTCGTGATTTTCTGATTATTCGCGGCGAACGCACCTTCAACACTGCTGGTCTGGCGGTAGTTTTTCACCTGCTTACTGCCATTTTTAGCCGTAGCGATGATAGAAATATCCGCTTTAGTGGTGATGCTGTAACGCACATTACCCTGGGTAACGTCAGCGTACAGGCCATTCACCACGATTTGCAGATCAACAGCGCCGCTTGGGCCGACCATATAACCGCGTGCGGTCATCTGCTTCTCCAGTGTTTCCTGTAACAGGAAACGCAGATCGCGAGACGGGGTCAGGGTGATCAGCTGGCCGTCGCGGTTAACTTTCGCCAGCGCCTGATCGCTACGCTGATCGGCACCCGTGATGCTGATAGTGATGCCCATCAGGCTTGGATCACGCTGTGGCAGCTGAATTTTTGGTGAAATGTCGAGCGTATTGCTGCTCCCTGCGCAGCCAGCCAGAATTAACACGGCCAGCAGAGGGAAAAATAATTTTTTTAACATGCTTATTTTCTCGATTACGTGAGTAGTATTGCTGACAAAACTGCGGTCATCATATCATTGCCTGTCGGCAGGGGAAGCCCCGATCGAGCGTAAATTCATCGCGTTGCGGAATTTTCAGACTTAATGAGACTCAGGCATTCGACCTCGTGATAGGCGATGTGTTGCATGGCGGTGATTGAAAAGTAAATGCCATCAGGAAAAAAACGCTAAAGTGCGTCGGTTTTACACAAAAACCGACTACGATTTAAAGGGATGGGGCGCAGTTCTCTGCATCAAAGGAGTCCAGGTATGATCCGTGAACAAATAGAAGAAAAGTTACGAACGGCGTTTTCTCCTGTGCATCTTGAGGTGCATGATGAAAGCTATCGCCATAATGTGCCTGCGGGCGCTGAGAGTCACTTCAAGGTGGTGATTGTCAGTGACAGCTTTAACGATCAGCGTTTTCTAACCCGCCACCGGGCTATTTACGGGGTGCTGGCGGATGAGCTGGCCGGCAGTGTGCACGCACTGGCACTTCACAGTTATACCTTGAAAGAGTGGGAGGGTTTACAAGATACCGTTCCATCCTCACCTAACTGCCGTGGTGCCGGTACGCTGGCCTGACCCGACGCAAAAAACTGAAAACGGCCTGTTGGCCGTTTTTTCATTTATAGAGCCAGAAAAATGTGGCAGTCAGCAAATTCTTGCGATTTGGCAGCAAAAATGTAAAAAGTAGCGGGGTCCGGGCGAGAGTGTAGCCTCGACTCATTAAGACGTTGCCGCTATAATGCTGCGTCTATTTTTTTCCGGAATGTCTTCGGGATGCTTCTGTGAAACAGGGAATGTGGTTCTGACATCAGAAGCCGTCCCGGTTCTTAGATACACCCTGGTCATCCAGTGGTGTTTGTCTGAAGTTGACCGAGCACGTGATTTTTTGAGGTAATAAGATGCAAGTTTCAGTAGAAACAACTCAGGGCCTGGGCCGTCGCGTAACGATTACCGTAGATAAAGATGTGATCGAAAACGCGGTGAAAAGTGAGCTGGTCAGCGTAGCTAAGAAAGTGCGCATCGACGGTTTCCGCAAAGGAAAAGTACCGATGACTGTTGTTGAACAGCGTTACGGTGCTTCTGTTCGCCAGGACGTCCTGGGCGATCTGATGCAGCGCGGCTTTGTCGATGCGATCATCAAAGAAAAAATTAATCCGGCTGGCGCACCGCAGTACGTACCAGGCGAATACAAAACCGGTGAAGACTTCACATTCTCAGCTGAATTTGAAGTGTACCCGGAAGTTGAGCTGAAGGGTCTGGAAGCAATCGAAGTTGAAAAACCGGTTGTTGAAGTGACTGATGCTGACGTTGATACCATGCTGGACACTCTGCGCAAGCAGCAGGCCACCTGGAAAGAAACCGACGCTGCAGCGACTGCTGAAGATCGTGCAACCATCGATTTCTCCGGTTCTGTAGATGGTGAAGAGTTCGAAGGCGGCAAAGCGTCTGACTTCGTATTGGCAATGGGCCAGGGTCGTATGATCCCTGGTTTCGAAGAAGGTGTTGTTGGCCACAAAGCGGGCGAGACCTTTACTATCGACGTTAACTTCCCGGACGATTACCACGCTGAGAACCTGAAAGGTAAAGCAGCGAAGTTTGAAATCGTACTGAAGAAAGTTGAAGAGCGCGAGCTGCCAGAGTTCACTGAAGAGTTCATCAAGCGTTTCGGCGTTGAAGATGGTTCTGTCGCGGGTCTGCGTGCAGAAGTGGGCAAGAACATGCAGCGTGAGCTGAAAGGTGCCGTGCGTAACCGCGTGAAATCTCAGGCAATCGACGGTCTGGTGAAAGCCAATGACATCGATGTTCCTGCTGCTTTGATTGACGGTGAGATTGACGTGCTGAAGCGTCAGGCTGCACAGCGCTTTGGTGGTAACGAAAAGCAAGCTCTGGAGCTGCCTCGTGAACTGTTCGAAGAGCAGGCTAAACGCCGCGTAGTTGTCGGTCTGCTGTTGGGCGAAGTGATTCGTACTCACGAGCTGAAAGCTGACGAAGACCGTGTTAAAGCGCTGATCGAAGAGATGGCTTCTGCATACGAAGATCCAACAGAAGTGATCGAGTTCTACAGCAAAAATAACGAGCTGATGAACAACATGCGTAACGTAGCGCTGGAAGAGCAGGCTGTTGAAGCCGTGCTGGAAAAAGCGAAAGTGACTGAAAAAGCCACTAACTTCCAGGAACTGATGAACCAGACTGCTACGGCCTGATTCTGAACTCTGTTAGTTGACGTTAAGCCCGCTGCCTTCTGGCAGCGGGCTTTTGTCGTTTATGGGGTAAAATCCCACTGCTTTTATAGGCTATTTGCGCATTTAATCTGCAAATTATCGACTAAGCTACTTTTCCTGGTTAGCAGTTGATAAAAACGTTGTTATGCTTGAAACAGCAGGGGATCATCCCCAAATTGGTACAACGAAGTCATCAGGCCCGATAACTGTCCGGACGGCATCGGGTGTAAGGCCTGGAATCATAGTGTTCCTGATCGCTCTCAAGTAGAATCGCTACAGAGTGTTGCCAAATGAAATTTATCCAGGAGACGATAATGTCATACAGCGGCGAACGTGAACTAACTGCACCTCATATGGCTCTGGTGCCAATGGTGGTCGAACAAACCTCTCGTGGAGAGCGTTCTTACGACATCTACTCGCGCCTGCTGAAAGAGCGCATTATTTTTCTGACCGGCCAGGTCGAAGACCACATGGCCAACCTGATCGTTGCGCAGATGCTGTTTCTGGAAGCGGAGAATCCAGAAAAGGATATCCACCTGTACATTAACTCTCCTGGTGGCGTCATCACCGCAGGGATGTCAATTTATGACACCATGCAGTTTATCAAACCTGACGTTAGCACCATCTGTATGGGCCAGGCCTGTTCGATGGGCGCTTTCCTGCTGACCGCGGGAGCGAAAGGCAAGCGTTACTGCCTGCCGAATTCACGCGTGATGATTCACCAACCGCTGGGCGGTTTCCAGGGGCAGGCGTCAGATATTGACATCCATGCCCGTGAAATCATCAAGACTAAGCAGATGATGAACGAACTGATGGCAAAACATACCGGGCAGACGATCGAAACCATTGAGCGCGATACCAACCGCGACCGTTTCTTGTCGGCCAGCGAATCCGTAGAGTACGGCTTAGTGGATTCTGTGCTGTCCCAGCGTAACTGATTAAACATGTTGTGACATGGTGCCGTTGCCTCCGCGGATAGCTCTGGTGGCGGCCGCGTAACTAACCCCTGGTGGGAAGGTGAGTGTGACAATGAGGGGGAAGTAAATGACTGATAAACGCAAAGACGGTTCAGGTAAACTGCTGTACTGCTCTTTTTGCGGCAAAAGCCAGCATGAAGTGCGCAAGCTGATCGCCGGCCCGTCTGTGTATGTCTGCGATGAATGTGTTGATTTGTGCAATGACATCATTCGCGAAGAGATCAAAGAAGTTGCGCCACACCGTGAGCGTAGCTCACTGCCCACGCCGCACGAAATCCGCCACCACCTCGATGACTACGTTATCGGCCAGGAGCGGGCGAAGAAGGTGCTGGCAGTGGCGGTGTATAACCACTACAAGCGCCTGCGCAACGGCGACACCAGCAACGGTATTGAGCTGGGGAAAAGTAACATTCTGCTGATTGGCCCGACCGGTAGCGGTAAAACCCTGCTGGCCGAAACGCTGGCCCGCCTGCTGGACGTCCCGTTCACCATGGCCGATGCCACCACGCTGACCGAAGCCGGTTACGTGGGCGAGGATGTGGAAAACATCATTCAGAAGCTGCTGCAGAAGTGTGACTACGACGTGCAGAAAGCGCAGCGCGGGATTGTCTACATCGATGAGATCGACAAGATTTCACGCAAGTCAGACAACCCGTCTATCACCCGAGATGTCTCCGGTGAAGGCGTGCAGCAGGCGCTGCTGAAGCTGATCGAAGGCACGGTGGCGGCAGTTCCTCCGCAGGGTGGGCGCAAGCATCCGCAGCAGGAGTTTTTGCAGGTGGATACCTCGAAAATTCTGTTTATCTGCGGCGGTGCGTTTGCCGGCCTGGATAAAGTGGTGTCGCAGCGCGTGGATACCGGCACCGGTATCGGTTTTGGCGCATCGGTGAAGGGCAAGTCTGAGAAAGCGACAGAAGGCGAGCTGCTGGCACAGGTGGAGCCGGAAGATCTGATCAAGTTTGGTCTGATCCCGGAGTTCATCGGCCGCCTGCCGGTGGTGGCGACGCTGACGGAGCTGAGTGAAGATGCGTTAATTCAGATCCTGCGTGAGCCGAAAAATGCGCTGACCAAGCAGTATCAGGCGCTGTTCAATCTGGAAGGCGTGGACCTGGAGTTCCGTGAAGATGCGCTGACGGCGATTGCCAAAAAGGCAATGTCACGCAAAACAGGTGCTCGTGGGCTGCGTTCTATCGTGGAAGGCGCACTGCTGAACACCATGTACGACCTGCCGTCGATGGATGACGTGGAGAAAGTCGTGGTGGATGCACCGGTCATCGACGGTGACAGCGAACCTAAGCTTATCTACGGCAAGCCAGAAACTCAGCAGGCATCTGGCGAGTAACCTGATGTTATGCAGACAAAAAAGGGCCCGCTGATGCGGGCCTTTTTTTGTTACTGTCGGGCGATTAACCTTTCAGTTCGTCCCACTGGCTGATGACGTGGGTAGTGATACCGTAATCAACGGCTTGCTCAGGACTCATCCAGTAATTACTGTCAGTGTCTTTCTCTACTTTTTCCAGAGGCTGGCCCGTTGCTTTGCTGATCAGCTGGTTAATACGTGCACGTGCACGCAATAGCTCTTTCGCTTCGATCTCAATGTCAGAGACTTTACCGCGCACGCCGCCCAGGGGTTGGTGAATCATAAAGCGAGTATTCGGCAGTGAGTAACGGTCATCTTTGTCAGCTGCAAGGAAAATGGTGATACCGGCGCTGGCCACCCAGCCAGTACCAATGACCAGTACTTTAGGTTTCACAAATTTGATCATGTCGTGGATGGTGTCACCAGCTTCAACATGGCCACCCTGGCTGTTAATGAACAGCTTGATTGGCTCATCGCCCATTTCTTGCAGGATCAGCAACTGTGCGGTCACTTTCTCAGCAAGCGCCTGATTAATCTCACCTGAAATGATAATAGAGCGTGACTGCAGCAGTTTATTGACTGCCAGCGATGAGTTCTTCTCTTCCTGCCCGTTTTCTTCTTTAGTTGGCTCTTGAGGCATGCTTTACACTCCATCGGATAATCATAAGTGACCAGAGTTTAGCATAATCCAATTACCAGCTAAATCAACAGGAATAGTAGGCAGTCTTTGTTATTTAAAACAGTACGTTAAATGACATTTTCACCTGTAAATAAAGTGACTGGCTGTTTTTTGTCCGGAGTGTGTGTGTCCATGATTAAGTCTTGTGAACATGACACGCATCGGACTTTTACTCCCAATTACAGCGGGAAATGGGCTATATTAAGGACTGGTACGCGTAAATTAAGTAAGGCATGAGGTTAACTGATGACAGATAAGCGCAAAGACGGTTCAGGTAAACTGCTGTACTGCTCTTTTTGCGGCAAAAGCCAGCATGAAGTGCGTAAGCTGATTGCCGGCCCGTCAGTCTACATCTGCGATGAATGTGTCGACTTATGTAACGACATTATTCGCGAAGAGATCAAAGAAGTTGTGCCACATCGTGAGCGCAACTCACTGCCCACGCCGCACGAAATCCGCCACCACCTCGATGACTACGTTATCGGCCAGGAGCGGGCGAAGAAGGTGCTGGCAGTGGCGGTGTATAACCACTACAAGCGCCTGCGCAACGGCGACACCAGCAACGGTATTGAGCTGGGGAAAAGTAACATTCTGCTGATTGGCCCGACCGGTAGCGGTAAAACCCTGCTGGCCGAAACGCTGGCCCGCCTGCTGGACGTCCCGTTCACCATGGCCGATGCCACCACGCTGACCGAAGCCGGTTACGTGGGCGAGGATGTGGAAAACATCATTCAGAAGCTGCTGCAGAAGTGTGACTACGACGTGCAGAAAGCGCAGCGCGGGATTGTCTACATCGATGAGATCGACAAGATTTCACGCAAGTCAGACAACCCGTCTATCACCCGAGATGTCTCCGGTGAAGGCGTGCAGCAGGCGCTGCTGAAGCTGATCGAAGGCACGGTGGCGGCAGTTCCTCCGCAGGGTGGGCGCAAGCATCCGCAGCAGGAGTTTTTGCAGGTGGATACCTCGAAAATTCTGTTTATCTGCGGCGGTGCGTTTGCCGGCCTGGATAAAGTGGTGTCGCAGCGCGTGGATACCGGCACCGGTATCGGTTTTGGCGCATCGGTGAAGGGCAAGTCTGAGAAAGCGACAGAAGGCGAGCTGCTGGCACAGGTGGAGCCGGAAGATCTGATCAAGTTTGGTCTGATCCCGGAGTTCATCGGCCGTCTGCCGGTGGTGGCGACGCTGACGGAGCTGAGTGAAGATGCGTTAATTCAGATCCTGCGTGAGCCGAAAAATGCGCTGACCAAGCAGTATCAGGCGCTGTTCAATCTGGAAGGCGTGGAGCTGGAGTTCCGTGAGGAAGCATTGACGGCGATTGCCAAAAAGGCAATGTCACGCAAAACGGGTGCCCGCGGGCTGCGTTCTATCGTGGAAGGCGCACTGCTGAACACCATGTACGACCTGCCGTCGATGGATGACGTCGAGAAAGTGGTGATCGATGAATCGGTCATTGGTGGTGAGAGCGAGCCGATGCTGATTTATGGCAAGCCCGAAGCACAGCAGGCGTCTGGCGAATAAATAACCAAATCATTCCAGTCAGTTATCGAAAAGGGGGAAAATGTTCCCCCTTTTACTTTTCTCGTTACCCCAACATTGAATCTATTCCGTTCATCCCCATATACTCAGATACCTGTGGGTCAAACTGCACTTTTTCTGGATGATGCGGTTCCCCTTACCCTGGCGGAAATTAAACTAAGAGAGAGCTCTATGAATCCTGAGCGTTCTGAACGCATTGAAATCCCTGTGTTACCGTTGCGTGACGTAGTGGTTTATCCGCACATGGTCATTCCGTTGTTTGTTGGTCGTGAAAAATCAATTCGCTGCCTTGAAGCCGCCATGGATCATGACAAAAAGATCATGCTGGTCGCTCAGAAAGAAGCTTCAACGGATGAACCTGGCATCAACGATCTCTTCTCAGTCGGGACTGTTGCCTCTATTTTGCAAATGCTGAAACTCCCCGACGGCACCGTTAAAGTGCTGGTTGAAGGTTTACAGCGTGCACACATCACCACCTTATCCGATAACGGCGACCACTTTACTGCCCAGGCAGAGTACCTGGAGTCGCCTGAAATTGAAGAGCGTGAGCAGGAAGTGCTGGTGCGTACGGCGATCAATCAGTTTGAAGGCTATATCAAGCTGAACAAAAAGATCCCCCCAGAAGTCCTGACCTCACTGAACAACATCGATGATGCTGCCCGTCTGGCAGATACCGTTGCTGCCCATATGCCGCTGAAACTGGCTGATAAACAGTCTGTTCTGGAAATGTCAGATATCAACGAGCGTCTGGAATACCTGATGGCGATGATGGAGTCGGAGATTGACCTGTTACAGGTTGAGAAACGCATCCGTAATCGTGTCAAAAAGCAGATGGAAAAAAGCCAGCGTGAGTACTATCTGAATGAGCAGATGAAGGCCATTCAGAAAGAACTGGGCGAAATGGACGATGCGCCGGATGAAAACGAAGCGCTGAAACGCAAAATCGATGCGGCAAAAATGCCGAAAGAAGCGCGTGATAAAACGGAAGCTGAGCTGCAGAAGCTGAAAATGATGTCGCCGATGTCTGCCGAAGCCACCGTTGTACGTGGTTATATTGACTGGATGGTTCAGGTGCCATGGAATGCACGTAGCAAGGTGAAGAAAGATCTGCTGAAGGCGCAAGAAACGCTGGATATGGACCACTTCGGCCTTGAGCGCGTCAAAGACCGCATCCTGGAATATTTGGCAGTACAGAGCCGCGTCAGCAAAATCAAAGGCCCAATCCTGTGCCTGGTAGGGCCTCCTGGCGTGGGTAAAACCTCGCTGGGGCAGTCCATCGCCAAAGCCACTGGCCGTAAATATGTGCGTATGGCATTGGGTGGGGTACGTGATGAAGCAGAAATCCGTGGTCACCGTCGTACCTATATCGGTTCCATGCCGGGCAAACTGATCCAGAAGATGGCAAAAGTTGGCGTTAAAAACCCACTTTTCCTGCTGGATGAAATTGACAAAATGTCTTCGGATATGCGCGGTGATCCGGCATCTGCTCTGTTAGAAGTACTTGATCCAGAACAGAATATTGCCTTTAACGATCACTATCTGGAAGTAGATTACGATCTCTCCGATGTGATGTTTGTCGCAACGTCTAACTCGATGAACATTCCAGCCCCCTTGCTGGACCGTATGGAAGTGATTCGCCTGTCGGGTTACACCGAGGATGAAAAACTCAATATCGCCAAACAGCACCTGCTGTCGAAGCAGATTGAGCGTAATGCACTGAAGAAAAATGAACTGACCGTGGACGATAGCGCCATTGTTGGCATTATTCGCTATTACACTCGTGAAGCGGGCGTGCGTAGCCTTGAACGCGAATTGTCCAAGCTGTGCCGCAAAGCCGTCAAAACGCTGCTGATGGACAAATCCATTAAACACATCGAAATTAACGGCGATAACCTCAAAGATTATCTCGGCGTGCAGCGCTTCGATTATGGCCGTGCCGATAGCGAAAACCGCGTAGGCCAGGTGACTGGTCTGGCATGGACGGAAGTGGGTGGCGATCTGCTGACCATTGAAACCGCCTGTGTGCCGGGTAAAGGCAAGCTGACCTATACGGGGTCACTGGGCGAAGTGATGCAGGAATCCATCCAGGCGGCGCTGACGGTGGTGCGTGCTCGTGCAGAGAAACTGGGCATCAACGCTGACTTCTATGAGAAGCGTGATATCCACGTTCACGTGCCTGAAGGGGCAACGCCGAAAGATGGTCCAAGTGCCGGTATTGCAATGTGCACCGCGCTGGTTTCGTGTCTGACCGGTAACCCGGTGCGTGCAGACGTGGCGATGACGGGCGAAATTACGCTGCGTGGTCAGGTTCTGCCGATTGGTGGTTTGAAAGAAAAACTGCTTGCCGCACACCGTGGTGGCATCAAGACGGTCTTAATCCCGGACGAGAACAAGCGCGATCTGGAAGAAATTCCGGATAACGTGATTGCCGACCTGGAGATTCATCCGGTGAAACGCATTGAAGAAGTATTAGCCCTGGCCCTGCAAAATGCCCCGTATGGCATGCAGGTTGTTACGGCAAAATAGTGATTTAAGGCAAACTCACTGTAAAACTAAGGCTGGTAAGTGAATTGGTGCTTGCCAGCTTTTTTTTGTGCCGCTAAGTTAGGATGCTGTTAAGCCAGTGACGGCAAAGGTTGCGGGTTGCTGAGGCTCAACAAGCTCGGGCTAAACAGCCATAACAAATCACGCACGTACGTGTCCGGCAGA
Organism: Erwinia rhapontici; assembly: GCF_020683125.1. Classification (NCBI taxonomy): domain Bacteria; kingdom Pseudomonadati; phylum Pseudomonadota; class Gammaproteobacteria; order Enterobacterales; family Erwiniaceae; genus Erwinia; species Erwinia rhapontici. The sequence goes on from NZ_CP085627.1 coordinate 1,103,200, forward strand.
AAGCCTGTTCACGGTGTAAAAATAAAAGAGGGGATGAGTGAGTGAATAAGTCACAGTTGATCGACAAAATTGCTGCAAACGCCGATATTTCTAAAGCTGCAGCGGGACGTGTATTAGATGCTTTTATCGGTTCAGTTACAGAATCTCTGCAGGCTGGCGATGAAGTTGCGCTGGTCGGCTTCGGTACTTTCTCCGTGCGTGAACGCGCCGAGCGTACCGGCCGTAACCCGCAAACCGGCAAAGAAATTACTATCGCAGCGGGTAAAGTACCTGGCTTCCGTGCCGGTAAAGCGCTGAAAGACTCTGTAAATTAAGTGCATTAAGCCGCCGCAGGAGCAGATTTCTTCGGCGTATTGAGGATCGCCAACGCGTTCTCATGTAACATACGGGGCACATCAGCGACTTGATGTGCCTTTTTTTATGTTTCAATGACAAACGCGTGCTGCGGTTGTCTAAAATGGCTAAGTGCGTCCTCGGGAACGCGGGACGGCAGCGCAAGGTTTTACATTCACACTACAGCGGAGTGTTGTCACACCATGATGGACAATTTACGCGCGGCGTCGAACCATGTCGTGCTCAAAATTATACTGGGCCTGATCATCCTGTCTTTTGTCCTTACCGGCGTAGGCGGGTATCTGACAGGCGGTTCCGGTGATTACGCAGCCAAAGTCAACGGCCAGGAAATCAGTCGTGCACAGCTTGAACGTGCTTTCAGCAGCGAACGTGCGCGTCAGCAGCAGATGCTGGGCGAACAGTTCTCGGCTCTGGCAGGTAACGAAGGTTACATGCAGCAGATCCGTCAACAGGCGCTCTCACAGCTGATTGATGAACTGTTACTGGACCAGTATGCCAAAGATATCGGCCTGGCCATCAGTGACGAGCAAATCAAACAGGCCATCTTTACTCAGCCTGCGTTTCAGACTGAGGGTAAATTTGATAATGCCAAGTACATGGGCATCATTAATAACATGGGCTTCTCTGCCGATCAGTATGCTGAAGCCCTGCGTAAGCAACTGACCACTCAGCAGCTTATCCAGTCCGTTACCGGAACAGATTTTGTGCTGGCTAATGAAACCGATTCTCTGGCGGCACTGGTTTCTCAGCAGCGTCTGGTGCGTGAAGTGACGATTAACGTCAACGCGCTGGTGGCAAAGCAAACCGTGACCCCGGAAGAGATCAACAACTACTACCAGCAGAACAAAAATAGCTTTATGACGCCTGAGCAGTTCCGCGTTAGCTACATCAAACTGGATGCGGCGAGCATGCAGCAACCGGTGAGCGAGAGCGACATCCAGAGCTGGTACGATCAACATCAGCAGGATTACACCCAGCCGCAGCGCAATCGCTACAGCATCATTCAGACCAAAACTGAAGCCGAAGCGCAGTCAGTACTGGATGCACTGAAGAAGGGCGGTGATTTTGCTGCTCTGGCGAAAGAGAAATCATCGGATCCTATTTCTGCCCGCAACGGTGGTGATATGGGCTGGCTTGAACCGGCCACCACGCCGGATGAGCTGACGAATGCAGGCCTGAAAGAGAAAGGTCAGTTATCGGGTGTGATCTCGTCATCGGTTGGCTTTATCGTGGCTCGTCTGGATGACATTCAGCCTGAAAAAATCAAAGCGCTGGCAGAAGTGCATGATGATATTGCCGCAAAAGTGAAGCAGGAAAAAGCGGTCGACGCTTACTACAAACTGCAGCAGAAAGTGAGCGATGCCGCAAGTAACGATAACGAGTCTCTGGCCAGTGCTGAGCAGGTTGCCGGTGTTAAAGCCGTTGAAACAGGTTGGTTTGGTCATGACAGCCTGCCTGCCGAGCTGAACTTTAAAGCCGTACAGGATGCGATCTTCAGCGGTAATCTGGTGGGTGGAAACGGTACGCCGGGAAGTAATTCAGACATCATCACCGTTGATGGTGACCGTGCCTTTGTGCTGCGCATCAGCGAACACAAGCCGGAAGCCGTGAAAGCACTGAATGAAGTGACTGCACAGATTACCGATACCCTGAAGCAGCAGAAAGCGCAGCAGGAAGCGAAAGCACAGGCTGACAAACTGCTGGCTGAACTGAAAGCAGGCAAAGGTGATGAAGCTCTGAAAGCGGCAGGCCTGACCTTTGGTGCACAGCAGACGCTGTCACGTACCGGTCAGGATGCGCTGTCTCAGGCAGCCTTTACCCTTCCTCTGCCATCAGAAGGTAAACCTTCATTCGGTGTCAGTGAAGATGCGCAGGGCAACGTCGTCGTGATGGCACTTGATAAAGTGCAGCAGGGCACCATGCCTGAAGCGCAGAAGCAGGCTCTGGTTCAGGGCATTACGCAGAACAATGCACAGCTGGCTTTCGCAGCCATGTTGAGCAACCTGCGTAAGGACGCCAAAATCAAATACGGTGCCGCCGCTCAAGCACAGTAAGCCTCGCAGTTCTACTGCAACTGCTTGCAACACAAAAGGCCGCTTATGCGGCCTTTTCCATTTTTGAAAACTGCCGTTTGCCGGTGTGGCGGTGGGGCGTTAGGGTAGCGTTGCTGTCAAACACATGGAGGAAAACAGCATGATTAATCGTACCTTACAGGCTCTCTCGCTCGCTCTGGCCATCGGACTGACGTTGCCCATCAGTGTCAGTGCCGCTCCCACTGCTGCACCTGCCACTAAAATGGCGCCTGCGAAAGTGCCGGCTGAAAATGCAGCGCAGGTCAGTATCAATAGCGCCAGCGCCCAGGAATTAATGGCGGTGATGAACGGCGTTGGGATAAAAAAGGCGGAGTCTATTGTCAGTTATCGTGAGAAATATGGCCCCTTCACCGATCTCGAGCAATTAAAGGAAGTGCCTGGCATGGGTAACACGTTGGTGGAACGGAATATTGCGAATCTTAAATTGTGATCTGCATCCAGGGTCGGCAAGTCTTACTGCAAGTCGATCCGTCTGACTGCTAATATTGATGAGGTCATACCAGTTGGTGTGGCCTTTTTTTATGACAGAGGACGCAGCACGATGCAGACCACCATTAAAGTACGCGGCTACCATCTGGATGTTTATCAGCATGTGAACAATGCCCGCTACCTTGAGTTCCTTGAAGAAGCCCGCTGGGCCTGGCTGGAAGAGAGCGAGGCGTTTCACTGGATGAATAAGCTCGGCATGGCGTTTGTGGTGGTGAATATCAATATCAATTATCGCCGCCCGGCGGTCATGGGGGATGTACTGGTTATCGACAGTCAACTGATGACACTGGGGGGGAAGAGTGGCGTCATTGATCAGCGGGTTTCCCTGCAATCTGATGGCAGTGCCATCGCCGATGCATTGCTCACCTTTGTCTGCATCGATCTGAACTCGAAGAAAGCCCTGCCGCTGGAGGGCGAACTTCGGTTGCAGCTGGAAACCATTAATCAGTAGGAGCGAGAGATACGTCGCTCCTGGAAGAAATCAAACCAGTCCGGTTTTGGTTTTCATTGCCTGCATAACGGCAGCCGTGTTTTGCTGGTAGTCATGCAGGCCGTTGGCACGCAGATGACAGGCGGCACATTCACCACAACCATCACCCTGAATGCCGTTATAACAGGTCAGTGTCTGGTGACGAATCAGAGGGAGTTGCTGCCAGTAATCTGCCAGTGCCCAGGTTTCCGCTTTATTCAGCCACATCAGCGGCGTTTCGAAACGGATATCCCGCGCCATACCGAGGTTAACCGCATGGTTCAGTGCTTTAACAAATTCGTCACGGCAGTCGGGATAGCCGGAGAAGTCTGTCTCACAGACGCCAGTGATCACCGCTTCGGCCTCAATCTGGTAAGCATAGATTGCTGCGAAGGTTAAAAACAGGATATTACGGCCTGGTACAAAGGTGCTTGGCAGGCCACTGGCTGTCGGGTCGTAAGCCGGGACCGGGATGTTATCGCGTGTCAGGCTACTGACAGCCAGCTCGTTGAGCATGGTCACATCCAGCACTTTGTGCGCGCGGGCGCCCAGCGATAGTGACAGTGTCCGGGCAACGTCGATTTCCGCACGGTGACGTTGGCCGTAATCAAAAGTCACGCAGTGTACTTCGTCGTACTGCTGTAAGGCCTGAATCAGACAGGTTGTTGAATCCTGTCCACCGCTGAATACCACCACTGCACGTTTCATACTTAATCTTTCCCGGTTAGTTTCTGCCAGCTATGGTAATACCTTGCCACACAGAAAGGTATCCCCTCTTCAGACGATGTCGACGGGCGGCGGTATCCACGCACGGGAGAAATCAAACCAGCCCCAGGCGTTTAATCGTATGCCTTCAACATCCGGCGGTGCACTGACCTGATAACGATAGTTAAACAGCGGGGTGATCACCGCATCCAACATCAGTTGCTGGTACAACGTTTTTAACCGCTGGTGGCGTTGCTCCAGATCCGGGTAACGCTGCAGGTCATCTAACTGTGTCAGCAGCATTTTCCAACCTGCGGCACCGGATAATATCGGCCACATCGGGTCGAGCCGCAGCCAGCTCTCCAGCGTAAACATCGGCGCTTCGCCAATTAGCCTGTCGCCCATAATCAGGTCAGCCTGTGCAAGTAACGGATAATCTTGCCAGTTTTTTTGTGGATGAAAATGCAGCGTCAACTGACATCCCTGAGTGGCAAGCAGTTGCTGAAGCTTTGCCGCCATAGCGTGCAGCTCCACCGGCAGGTGGTAGTGCAAGCTAAGTTGTGCAGGCAGGATGATATCGGGTTCGGGTTGCCAGTCAGGTATGTGCCAGCCCGGCAGCATTTCACTGCTGGGCGTGATGAGTCCTTCTTCTAATGGCAGCTGTTCAATAATGCCGGACTGATGTACCAGCGACATAATGTGCCGGGCCTGAGCGGGCGAGAGCCCCGCGCGTTCACCTATCGCCAGATAACAGAATCCGAGGCTGATACGCTGGCTAACCGGTTGAAGGGCTTTTAAATCCTGCTGCGCACCAATGGCGATCTGAACAGGATGGCGGCAGCTGGTGCCCAGTCCGGGGTCGAAAAGCTGTGGTGCAATCCAGTATTCAATCGCCTGCATTAGTGGATGTGTAGCGTGATACCAGCCGTGACTTTCCAGACGCAGCAAAGCAGGCGAATTGACCATCAACCGCCACGGCCCGGTGCCAATATCCGGATTATCCGGGTGCGGCAGCAGGCAGGGGACACTTGCCAGACGATGTGCCAGCCAGTTGTCCTGCGTATGCAGATCGATGCGCACGCACAGTGCATGGGCCTGGATAACCGTTTTGACGCTGGACAGCAGACGCTGACCGACCGGGCTGTCCAGGATCATGAGTAGCCGTTGTTGCAGTTGCCCGGTGGTGACCGCTTCGCCATGATGCCAGCGCAACTGCGGGCGCAAAAAAAAGAACCAACTCAGGCCATCATCACTGACTTGCCAGTGATGGGCCAGATCCGGCACGGCGTCATCTCCTGACAGGCGGCTTAATCCGGCAAAGACCTGCTGGGCCAGATGCTGTTCAGCACGGCCGGGCTGCATAAGCGGGCGCAGGGGGTCAAGCGAGCGGTAATAGGGAATACGTAACGTTGGCTGGTTGTTCTGCCATTGTCCGCCCATAAAAGGCTGGAGGAGCTGACTGAGTTGCTCCGGGGCCAGAGGCACAAGTTGCAGAGCGTGTTGTGGATGACCGTTATCGAGCTGCTGCAACATCAGTTCACTGCGCAGCGTGGCGGGAGATTGCAGAAAGGTCAGAAGGCCACGTTTTCCACGCCCGGATGAGGCATGCCACGTCAGCCAGCCGCATGACTGCCACTGGCGCAGCAGGGTGCGTATATGCCGCTCACTGCAAAAACAGCACTGAGCGATATCAGCGACACTGGTTGACTGAGGTTGCCCGGCGCTGTGTTGCCACAAACGCTGATACTGGTTCAAACGATTGAGTTGTCTCATCTCACCTTAAACCCGGAACAGTTTAAAAAAAGTATTCACTATTAGTTCCGTAAATGCCAGAGGATACTCAGTGCAGATGAAAAACCCATCAACCGGAGAGAAAATGGTGCGTCTTGCTGCATTTGATATGGATGGTACGTTGCTGATGCCTGACCATCAGTTGGGGCAACAAACCCTGCTCAGTCTGCGCGCGCTCCAGGCGCACCCGGTACAGCTCACTTTTGCCACCGGGCGTCACTTTATGGAGATGCAGCCGCTCATGCGGAATTACGATCTGCCGGCTTTTCTTATCAGCGGTAACGGCACACGTATTCATGATCCGTTCGGTGAGCTGCTTTATGCCAGCGATTTGCCACCGGCGGTGGCAAGGCGGGTGATCCATAGCCACTGGGATACGCGTGCCAGCCTTCACGTTTTTAACGACAGCGGCTGGTTTACTCACGACGAGCTCCCGGAGATTTTACAAGCCCATCAGCTGTCTGATTTCCGTTATCAGGTCATTGATCTGCGTACTCTTCCCGAACACCAGGTGACTAAAGTCTGCTTTATCGCTGATTATCAGGAGCTGTGCGCGCTAAAAATTCAGCTGCGCGAGGCTCTGGGAAACAGCGCTCACCTCTGTTTTTCCGCGCAGGATTGTCTCGAAGTACTGCCTCTGGACTGTAACAAAGGGGCGGCGCTGGCACATCTGACTGCGAGGCTCGGCGTGTCGATGGCGGAGTGCATGGCGTTTGGTGATGCAATGAACGATTTGGAGATGCTGGGGCGCGTGGGTCACGGTTTCGTTATGCGCAATGCGATGCATGAACTGAAATCACAACTGCCCCATTTACCGGTTATTGGCGATTGTGCGACACAGGGCGTGTCTCATTACCTCAACCACTGGCTTACCACACCACACCTGGTCTATTCCCCCGAATAATCAGTTCATTGGTCAGTGTGCCGGACAAGGATGTCCGGCTTTTTCGTTTTTAACGGCGCAAGACGGGATTTGCCACCCGTGAAGGCGGGTGGCTTCGCGCACCACGATACAGTGTGAGTAAAATCCCCAGTAAAAATGGCAACAGCAGTAGTAACGATTCGCGGCTGATACTACTGCCATTGATTTCACTTTCCAGCGTGATGGCGATCAGCGGGAACACCAGAAAAACCAGTGATGCCTGAAACGGCCGGGCGACCTGCTGCAAAGCAAAGTAGGCCAGAATACCGCCCACGCCAGCGACGACACCCAAATAAGCGATAGCCAGCAGCGCCTGCGGAGCAAAGGTAGTGACATCGGGAGCTTCCGTCAGCCCTGCCAGCGTCAGTATTAATCCCGCACCGAGGCAGGGCAGCGCGTTGTAGCTCAGCACTGAAATTCCGCCACAGCGCTTTTTACACTGAACGTACATCATTGCGTGAATAAGCACGGCAGCGACCAGGGCCAGAATTCCACGTATCTGGCTTTCGCCGCTGTCGCGGGTTTCATGCCACAGGATCGTGCTTAATGCGCCAAGACTGATGGCCAGCCCGAGCAGCTGTTGACGCGAGGTTCGTTCGCGCAGAAACAGCAGGGAAGCCGCGAGGACGGCGGCGGGCATGGTAGCAAAGATAATCGCCGCCAGGCTGGAAGAGGTATAGCGTTCGCCATAAATCATCAGCGTAAATGGAATGGCGAAATAGAACAGCATAACGCAGAGTTGAAAACTTCGCTGGCCTGCCGGAAACAATAGCGGGGCTTTTTTATAACGCGCCAGCAGCAGGAGCAGCGGGGCGGCGCAGAGAAAGCGCAGACCGGTGGCAAAGACAGGGGGAACGGTAGCAACGGTCATTTTCATCGCCATCCATGTGGTCCCCCATGTGAGAGCTACGGCGCTGAATAAAGCTATGATCAACAGGTTACGGTAAGTGTTGGTATGCATCATGGTCATCCCTGAATGAGCTAATGGTGAGTCACCAGATTAACCAAACGGCAGGGGAAAAGGTTGCTATAATAGTGCTGCATTTTTGGCTTGTAGGAGAAAATTTTGCTACCAATACCGCTGGATAAAAAAGATCGCTTGCTGTTAAACCTGCTCCAGCAGGATTGCACGCTCTCTCTGCAGGCGCTGGCTGATGCCGTCAGCCTGACCACCACTCCCTGCTGGAAGCGCTTGAAAAGACTGGAGGATGAAGGCTATATTCGCGGCCGGGTTGCTTTACTCGATGGTGAAAAGCTTGGACTGAGCCTTACCGCCTTTGTTCTAATCAAAACTCAGCAGCACAGCAGCCTGTGGTATCAGCAATTTGTTGATGTGGTACAGGCGATGCCGGAAGTCATGGGTTTCTACCGGATGGCCGGAGAGTATGACTATCTGCTGCGCGTGCAGGTTGCAGATATGAAAAGCTACGATGGTTTTTACAAACGGTTGGTGAACGGCGTACCGGGTCTGATCGATGTCACTTCGAGTTTTGCGATGGAAGAGATAAAATACACCACCGCTTTGCCGGTTGCCCTTTAACCAGCCGATAATCAGGACATTTTTTTGCGACTTTTTAGCCAACTAAGCTGGTATTTTTTGCGCGAATGGCGCCGCTATCTCGGTGCGGTTTTGCTGTTAATCGTGATTGCCTTGCTGCAACTCCTGCCACCACATGTGGTGGGAAAGATCGTCGATGGCGTCAGTCGCGATGGGATGAGCAACGGCCAACTGATGATGTGGGTTGGCGTGATGCTGGCTACGGCAATCATCGTCTATTTATTGCGTTATGTCTGGCGCGTGCTGTTGTTCGGTGCCTCCTATCAGTTGGCGGTAGAACTGCGTGAAGATTTTTATCGCCAGCTCAGCCGTCAGCACCCCGGATTCTATTTACGCCATCGTACCGGTGATCTGATTGCCCGTGCCACTAACGATGTTGACCGGGTGGTGTTCGCGGCAGGCGAAGGCGTACTGACGCTGGTGGATTCACTGGTGATGGGCATGGCCGTACTGATTGTGATGAGTACCCAGATTAGCGGTACCTTAACCCTGCTTGCCCTGTTACCGATGCCGATCATGGCGCTGGTGATCAAACGTTACGGCGATCAGTTACATCATCGCTTTAAGCTAGCCCAGGCTGCTTTCTCCTCGCTAAACGACCAGACGCAGGAAAGCCTGAGCAGCATCCGTATGATTAAAGCCTTCGGGCTGGAAGATCATCAGTCAGGCCAGTTTGCGGCGATTGCTAAAGACACCGGAGAGAAGAATCTGCGCGTGGCGCGGGTGGATGCACGCTTCGATCCGACGATCTACATCGCTATTGGCATGTCAAATCTGCTGGCGATTGGCGGCGGCAGCTGGATGGTCTGGCACGGCACAATGACCCTCGGGCAGCTCACCAGCTTTGTCATGTATCTGGGGCTGATGATCTGGCCCATGCTGGCGCTGGCGTGGATGTTTAATATTGTCGAGCGTGGTAGCGCCGCCTGGATACGAATCCAGGCATTGTTAGCAGAAGCGCCTGCCGTGGTTGATGGAGACAAACCGTTGCCAGAGGGGCGCGGCCTGTTGCAGATTTCGGTGCGGGAGTTTTGTTACCCCGGGGCGCAGCAACCTGCGTTGCGTAATCTGAAGGTTCAGGTTAATCCAGGGCAAATGCTGGGGCTTTGTGGCCCAACGGGATCGGGTAAAAGCACTTTACTCAGTTTGATCCAGCGTCACTTCGATATTGATCAGGGCGATATTCGTTACCACGATATCCCTCTGCCGCAGTTGCAGCTCGATGGCTGGCGTAGCCGACTGGCGGTAGTCAGTCAGACGCCATTCCTGTTCTCCGACAGCGTCGCTAACAATATTGCGCTGGGGTGTCCTGGTGCAACGCAAAGTGAGATTGAGCACGCTGCACAGCTTGCCTTTGTTCATGACGACATTTTACGGCTCCCTGAGGGCTATCAAACTGAAGTGGGCGAACGTGGTGTGATGCTGTCGGGTGGGCAGAAACAACGTATCTCCATTGCCCGGGCATTGCTGCTGAATGCCGAGATTCTGGTGCTGGATGATGCCCTCTCTGCGGTAGATGGCCGCACTGAACACCAAATCCTGCATAACCTGCGCAGTTGGGGCGAAGGACGTACGATTATTATCAGCGCTCATCGTCTCTCTGCCCTGACCGAGGCCAGTGAAATTCTGGTCCTGCAACACGGGCAGGTTGCGCAGCGTGGCGATCATGAGCAACTGGCCGCCGCTTCAGGCTGGTATCGCGATATGTACCGTTACCAACAGCTGGAAGCGGCACTGGACGACGATGAAACAGAACAGGGAGCTGCGCATGGCTAATGTCACTCAATTGTGGCCAACCATTAAACGGCTGCTCTCCTACGGTGCGCCGTGGCGTAAGTCCCTGAGCCTGGCCGTGCTGATGCTGTGGGTGGCCGCTGCCGCCGAAGTGCTGGGACCTGTTTTAGTCAGCTACTTTATCGACAATATGGTGGCAAAACACCGTATGCCTGTTGGACTGGCCGCTGGCCTTGTGGTCAGTTTTCTGCTGTTGCAACTGTTGGCGGCGGCGCTGCATTATTGTCAGGCACTGTTATTTAATCAGGCCGCCGTTGGCGTGGTACAGCGCCTGCGTACTGATGTGATGGATGCTGCACTTCGCCAGCCTTTGGGCGCATTTGATACCCAGCCGGTCGGGCAGATTATTTCGCGTGTTACCAATGATACCGAGGTGGTACGTGATCTCTACGTGACCGTTGTTGCCACTGTATTGCGCAGTGCAGCGCTGGTGGGGGCGATGCTGGTGGCGATGTTCAGTCTTGACTGGCGCATGGCGCTGGTTGCCATCACCATTTTCCCGGCGGTACTGATCGTTATGCTGATTTACCAGCGTTACAGCACGCCGATTGTGCGCCGGGTGCGCAGCTATCTGGCAGAAATCAATAACGGCTTCAATGAAGTCATCAATGGCATGAGTGTGATCCAGCAGTTTCGCCAGCAGGCTCGTTTCGGTGAACGTATGGGGGAGGCCAGCCGCTCTCATTATATGGCGCGTATGCAGACGCTAAGGCTGGATGGTTTTCTCCTGCGACCCCTGCTCAGCCTGTTTTCTGCCATGATCCTGTGCGGATTGATGATGCTGTTCGGTTTTTCTTCTGTAGGGTCGATTGAGGTCGGCGTGTTATATGCCTTTATCAACTACCTCGGGCGCCTGAATGAGCCGCTAATCGAACTGACGACCCAGCAATCGATGCTGCAACAGGCGGTGGTGGCGGGTGAGCGTATCTTTGAACTGATGGATGCGCCACGTCAGCCATATGGCGATGACAACACGCCACTTGCCAGCGGCAGTATCGATATTCGTGATGTGACCTTTGCTTATCGCACTGGCCGCCCGGTGTTAACGGATATTAACCTGTCTGTGCCATCGCGCCATTTTGTCGCGCTGGTCGGGCACACCGGCAGTGGAAAAAGTACGCTCGCTAACCTGCTTATGGGGTATTACCCGCTCAGCCAGGGCGAGATCAAGCTGGACGGACGTCCACTCGCCTCCCTCAGCCATGCCGCGTTGCGGGGGAGTGTGGCGATGGTACAACAGGATCCAGTGGTGCTGGCCGATACTTTCTTTGCCAATGTCACGCTGGGACGGGATATTAGCGAGGATGCCGTCTGGCAGGCGCTGGAAACGGTACAGCTGGCGGCACTGGCACGTGAGTTACCTGAAGGGATCCATACGCGCTTAGGGGAGCAGGGCAATAATCTCTCCGTTGGACAGAAACAGCTGTTGGCAATGGCGAGGGTGCTGGTGGCCACACCTCAGATCCTGATCCTGGATGAAGCGACCGCGAATATCGATTCCGGTACGGAACAGGCTATCCAGAAAGCCCTGCAGATCGTGCGTCAGCGTACTACGCTGGTGGTGATTGCTCACCGACTGTCAACCATCACCGAAGCCGATACCATTATGGTATTGCACCGTGGGCAGGCAGTGGAGCGTGGCAGCCATCAGCAACTGCTGGCTGCACAAGGGCGCTACTGGCAGATGTACCAACTACAACTTGCGGGTGAGGAGCTGGCAGTGGCAGAGAGCAGCTAAATCGCTGCCGTTGCGCTGCACCAAATTCAGGCGAATAACCACTCAATAACCCTACAAATGCACCGCTCTAACGCATAACGCACCTTTCTGGTGCGTTTTTTCTATACTCCTTTCTGTGCCTTTCTTTTCTCTGTGATCTGCGTCTCAGCTACGACTCAGACCAGCTCTGACTAATCGTCTGAAAAATTCAGATTTTTAAACTCTGGCACAGCCTTTGCTTTAATCATTTCGTGTCGCTGAAACAACCTATTTTTTTACCTGGAGGGGATCGTATGAAGCTGGTTAGCGTGGTAATCAAACCGTTCAAACTGGAAGACGTGCGTGAAGCACTGTCGTCAATCGGCATTCAGGGTCTGACCGTCACTGAAGTCAAAGGCTTCGGCCGCCAGAAAGGGCATGCAGAACTGTATCGCGGTGCTGAATACAGCGTGAACTTCCTGCCAAAAGTAAAAATTGATATTGCTATTGCTGACGACCAGCTTGATGAAGTGGTTGATGTGATTAGTAAAGCGGCCTACACAGGCAAAATTGGTGACGGGAAGATCTTCGTTGCAGAACTGCAACGTGTCATCCGTATTCGCACCGGCGAAACTGACGAAGCAGCACTGTAATTCGGGGCTCAGAATTGTGATGGGATGGGACAAAATGAAAAAACTCGCTAAGTTAGGCCTCGCCGGTGTTGCTCTTTTACCGTCGCTGGCAATGGCCGCTGCTCCTGCAGTAGCCGACAAAGCTGATAACGCCTTTATGATGATCTGCACCGCGCTGGTGCTGTTTATGACAATCCCTGGTATTGCATTGTTCTACGGCGGCCTGATTCGCGCCAAGAACGTGCTGTCGATGCTGACTCAGGTTGCCATGACCTTCGCGATGGTCTGTGTGCTGTGGATGGTTTACGGCTACTCACTGGCGTTCAGCGAGGGCAACGCCTTCTTCGGTAGCTTCAACTGGGCAATGCTGAAAAATATCACCCCTACTGCGGTGATGGGGTCTTACTATCAGTACATCCACGTGGCGTTCCAGGCATCCTTCGCCTGTATCACCGTGGGTCTGATTGTCGGTTCCATCGCAGAACGTATTCGTTTCTCTGCATTGTTGATCTTCGTTGTAATCTGGCTGACCTTCGCTTACCTGCCAATTGCACACATGGTATGGGCAGGCGGCTTCCTGGCAGCTGACGGCGCGCTGGACTTTGCGGGCGGTACTGTTGTTCACATTAACGCCGCGGTAGCAGGCCTGGTGGGTGCTTACCTGGTGGGTAAACGTGCTGGTTTCGGTAAAGAAGCTTTCAAACCCCATAACCTGCCGATGGTGTTCACCGGTACGGCTATTCTGTACTTTGGCTGGTTCGGCTTCAATGCAGGTTCTGCCAGCGCTGCTAACGAAATCGCGGGTCTGGCCTTCCTCAACACCGTGATTGCTACAGCAGGTGCGATGCTGAGCTGGACCTTCGGTGAGTGGGCGCTGCGCGGTAAGCCATCTCTGCTGGGCGTCAGCTCTGGCGTGATTGCCGGCCTGGTGGCTATCACCCCAGCCTGCGGCTATGTGGGTGTGGGCGGTGCACTGATTATTGGTTTGGTTGGTGGATTAGCCGGTCTCTGGGGTGTGACCATCCTGAAGAAATGGCTGCGTGTTGATGACCCTTGTGATGTGTTCGGTGTTCACGGTGTGTGCGGTATCGTAGGCTGCATCCTGACCGGCGTATTTGCCTCCTCTTCACTGGGCGGCGTGGGTTATGCCGAAGGCGTCACCATGGGCCATCAGGTCTGGGTACAGCTGTTCAGCGTCGGTCTGACCATCGTCTGGACTGCGGTTGTTGCCTTCATCGGTTTCAAAGTTGCCGATATGATTGTGGGCCTGCGTGTTCCGGAAGATCAGGAGCGTGAAGGTCTGGACGTCAATAGCCATGGCGAGAATGCTTACAACCAGTAAGTGATTGATGTGCTGAAGGCTGAAGAAAAGTAGCGCGCTAAAAAATAATAAAAGACGAAGCGGGCCATCATGGCCCGCTTTTTTATGCCTCTGATTACGAACGCTGGCGGATCACCCCTTCCTGCACCGTCGATGCCACCAGCACACCCTGCTGGTTCCAGAACTCACCGCGCACAAAACCACGGGCACTGGAGGCAGAAGTGCTCTCTACGCTGTACAGCAGCCATTCGTTGAGGTCAAAGGGACGGTGGAACCACATCGAGTGGTCAATGGTGGCGACTTGCATACCTGGCTCCAGAAAACCTTTTCCGTGAGGCTGCAATGAAACAGGCAGGAAGTTGAAGTCAGACGCATAGCCCAGCAGATACTGATGAATGCGTTTATCCTCCGGCATGCTGCCGTTGGCGCGTAGCCAGGTATAGCGGGCGGGTTTACTGACATGTCCTTTGAGTGGGTTATGGAACTCCACCGGGCGGATCTCAAAGGGTTTTTCGGATAAAAACTTATCACGAGCCTTCTCTGGAATGTATTGCGCCAGTTGGCGAGCAATGTCTGTCTCAGAGGGCAAGTTATCCGGCCCTGGAACCTCAGGCATTGTTTTCTGATGTTCAAAGCCGCTTTCTGGCCCCTGGAATGAGGCCGTCATATAAAAAATGGGCTTGCCGTTCTGCACGGCTTTTACCCGGCGGGCGCTAAAGCTCTGGCCATCGCGCAGATTTTCCACATCATAAATGATCGCTTTCTGGCTATCGCCCGGGCGCAGGAAATAGCTATGGAAGGAGTGGATAATGCGATCCTGTGGAACGGTTTGTTTGGCCGCATACAACGCCTGGCCGACCACCTGTCCACCAAACACCTGGCGCAAACCCAGATCTTCGCTCTGCCCACGAAACAGACCCTCTTCCAGCGTCTCCAGGTCCAGAAGATTTAACAAGTTTTGTAACGCCTGGCCCATATTCTGTTCCTCAATAGTTTTATCGCCACCAGTTTGCGAGATCCGACCAGTTAGCGTCAACGACTGTTTATGCGATCTGTGTGGGAAGCTGATAAAGCCAGACTTGCGGTGCTTCCAGGAAAAAATCAGCAACTTGTGCCAGAATTAAAGCTACGCAGACAGTAATAACTGTCTTTGTGCGGCGAAGTGACTGCCGTAAGCATTGATCGGAAGGAGAAACTATCAATGAAATTTTGGCATGTATTAAGTGGTGCGGCGCTGGTTGTAGCAATTTCAGGCTGTGCTGATAAAAGCAAAGATGTGCCGACGCCGACGCTCGGCTCCCAGGTGGCGGGCCAGCAGACGACGATGAAACAGCCTAACGTGAGCGGTACAGTATGGATCCGCCAAAAGGTGGCTCTGCCGCCGGATGCGGTACTGACAGTGACACTGTCGGATGCTTCGCTGGCGGATGCACCATCGAAGGTGCTATCCCAGCGTGCTGTTCGTACTGAAGGTAAGCAGGCGCCTTTCAAGTTTACCTTGCCGTTTAATCCGGCAGACATTCAACCCAATGCACGCATTCTGCTGAGTGCCGCCGTGACGGTCGACGGTAAAATGCTGTTTATTACTGATACGGTGAAGCAGGTAGTGACCACGGGTGGAACACATCAGGATCTGACATTGGTGCCAGTACCTTCCGTTGCCGTGCCAACGCAGAGCGGAGCTGCCACGACGGTGCCATTAACATCGCCAACGCAGGTTTCCCCTTCTTCTGCCGTACCGGCACCCACCTCACTGTAACGTAGTTTTACGCCCCGAAAGGGGCGTTATCATGGTTGCCAGCGATAACGTTTAAGATCGACCTTTCCTTCCTGGGAGACTTCAATCCCTTCGTCTATTAGTGCTCTGCGCTGTCGACCGAGATCGTCCCCCACCAGCGAGATTTCTCCTTTACGGTTAATCACGCGATACCAGGGAAGTTTACTCCCCGCAGGCAGGCGTTTCAGTACGCCTCCAACCTGACGTGCGGCACGAGGAGAACCGGCTAGCTGAGCGATTTCACCGTAAGTGGTCACATAGCCAAAAGGAATGGCGGCGACAATAGTGTAGATGCGTTGTTGAAAGCTATCGTCTTCGAAGGTCATGGTGTTCCGTACCGGGGAAATAAACTGCAGATCGTGCAAGAAACCAACGGTCATCCCGGGGTTGCTTGCAATTGGCAGGGGCATCATTGATAATGCCTGCGCTCTGGTTACCCAGGGCACTCAATGGGGGCCCGGTTGGTTCTCCCGCAATGCTAATTTGTGAACTCGGTCAGATCCGGAAGGAAGCAGCCGTAACAGATGACGCGTGTGCCGGGATGTAGCTGGCAGGGCCCCCACCCAATTCTGCCCTTACCAGCTTTTCCCGCCTTACTCAAACCAGCAACACACTCATTAACGCACAAACTTCCAAACCGCTACCGGTATCTTGTCATAAAGCTTATTCATTGTGAGTTCCGCCAAACGGTGATCGGCAGCAGAATAAAATA
Source organism: Erwinia rhapontici (assembly GCF_020683125.1). Lineage (NCBI taxonomy): Bacteria > Pseudomonadati > Pseudomonadota > Gammaproteobacteria > Enterobacterales > Erwiniaceae > Erwinia > Erwinia rhapontici. The sequence goes on from NZ_CP085627.1 coordinate 1,119,513, forward strand.
TGGCTAATTCGTCATCAGATAATTCGTACTTGTTCTTTTCAATCACGCGCTCAAGCGTGTCGATAGAACGACAACGTCTGAGGCGCATAAGATAATCAGTTTTCGTTAAAAGTTTGTCTGTCATTATTAAACCGTAGAAAAAGTAATGGGTTGCTAAAAGGAATGGCTGGCCTGGGTCCGACTTGTTGCACATTCTTCTGCAAAAATATTGAACAGCCTCTTTGCTGATTTCTGCCAGCGCTGTAAGTCCTGAGCATTAATGCCGTAATTACTGAACAACATGAAGGTGTCATCAAGATATTCATCAACCTGAGTTATCAGATCACTATCCTCAATGTGCTTAATTTTGTAATTCATCGTGAATGCCGCAATATGCTCAATCAGATCGTTAAGCTGTAGATTGGCAGCAGAGGTAGGATCATTAACCCAGCCGTGATGGCTGTCGCCTAACGTTGCAAGGCTTTCATCATACAGGCTTTCACTCAAGAATTTAAGCTGGGCAATATCATGCCTTCTCGGCGAGTATTCGTCCATCTTTTTCCCCTCCTAAGCTTGCGAAACATGCTATTTGACTGCACTTTTAAACATGGTGTGCCAGGAAGTGATAAATACATCTCAACTAAATTTATCTATACAAAATATAACTAAAATTAAAATAAACGTTAGGTGTTTGACTCATTATTACAATTCATCTGACATTGCATTACGATCGTTATCAATGAAATCAAACACCAGCGCATCTGCGTTCCAGCTAAAATTGACTGACTGGTTGGTTGTTTCAAACGTATCAATATCCAGGCAGGCATTGAACACGTTCCAGTGAAAACTATAGTTAAGTTTATAACGCGATTGCTCCAAATGTTCCAGGGAAATAATTCTGATACTGTCGGGAACATATCGCGCATTTGATGAATACCATTCAAGAGATCCCACAAGGTCATCTTCTATTTTGGGAATTATCTGTTGTATCTCTTGCATTAATTCTAGTGGATTAAGCTCGTCTTGACGATATTTTAACAGTAAGGTTTTGCGCATTTTTTCTCCACAGAGTTAATGTTTACTAATCAGGGTAATTGCTTCTGATGGTAAAATAGACCGCTGTATAAATGAAGTGTAGTCTATGGTGATGATTTGTCAGTTAATTATTTTGTCGCTAAATGCTCTGGTTGTCACTAGCGTAAAGACTTGTTGAGTTTTTTTAATATATATAGGGACATATTCCTTATCGTAAAGTGAAATACTTAGATACATTTTTGCTTTACCGTTACCGCTCGATTCGCGCTATTTTGTTGTTATGTTATAACATCAAAGTGTCGTTTCCATGAATTCCTCCCCCGTGTTTTTACGTCTTGGCACATTGTTGAGTTGCCCGGCGTGGCTGCGCATGGTCCTCACCGCGCTGCTGGTGAGTCTGCTGGTTCTGCTAACCTGGTGGGCCATTATCTGATGATCGTACTCAATCAACTCGTTGTTGGCTATCAGCACCGTGCAGTGAGCCCCGTGCTGGGCGGTGAATTTGCCCGTGGCAGTATGACGGCGCTGGTCGGCGCAAACGGCTGTGGCAAGTCAACACTATTGAAAACCTTATGTGGGATGCTGCCTGCTGTCAGTGGCTCGGTCAGTTTTACCACGCCACGCCCTTCCATAGCCTGGCTGCCACAGCATTCTGACATTGAAAAAAGTTTTCCGCTTACGGTGTTTGATCTGGTGGTGATGGGGTTCTGGCGGCACTGCGGCTGGTTCAGAGGGATCTCCCGTCAGCAGCGTCAACAGGCTCTGTCGGCGCTGGATCGTGTCAACATGCTTCCCTTTGCGGAAGCGGCACCTGGGACCCTATCAGGGGGGCAACTCCAGCGTGTACTGTTTGCCCGACTGCTGGTGCAGGATGCGGAATTGCTGTTACTTGACGAACCCTTTAGCGGCGTTGATAGCGACACCATTGCGCTACTACTGGCATTGTTAGCAGAGCGCCATCACGCGGGCTGCACACTCATCGTCGTTCTGCATGATATGGCGACGGTGGCACAGCATTTTCCTCAGGTATTACGCCTGAAAGAACAGCACAGCGAGTGGTCATGCCGCGACTGTGGGGTGACCGGGCTGAACTTCGGACGCAGCGGAGGAGCCAGCGCATGATGTTGCTACACCCGTTTATTGAATTTGGTTTTATGCGTCGTGCGCTGGTTGCCTGTGTGGCGTTGTCTCTCAGTGCCACTCCGCTGGGAGTCTTTCTTTTACTACGCCGCATGAGCCTGGTCGGGGATGCGTTGTCCCACGCGGTTCTTCCCGGTGCGGCGATTGGTTATTTGCTTTCCGGTCTCTCACTGGTGGCGATGGGCATTGGTGGTGCCATTGCCGGACTGACGGTGGCGCTTTTATCAGGTGCAGTGAGTCGTTATACCCCTTTGCGCGAGGATGCCAGCTTTGCCGGTTTCTATCTCGGCTCACTGGCGCTGGGCGTTACGCTGGTGTCATTACGCGGTTCCAGCGTGGATCTGCTGCACGTGCTGTTTGGCTCGCTGCTGGCGGTGGATGTTCCCTCTATCGTGCTGGTCAGTACCATCAGTGGCGTTTCTCTGCTCATTTTTTCCCTGATCTATCGGCCGCTGGTGATTGACGCATTTGACCCCACTTTTTTGCGCGCTCAGAACCGTTGGGCCTCACCACTGGTTCACGGTATTTTCCTTGTACTGGTTGTAGTCAATCTGGTGGCAGGTTTTCAGGTCCTCGGCACGCTGATGAGTGTCGGGCTGATGATGCTGCCCGCTGCCAGCGCCCGTTTCTGGAGTCGGCATCTTTCCGGCACGCTGGCAGCTGCAATGCTACTGGCGACCCTCGCCAGCTTTGGCGGTCTGTACGCCTCATTTTATCTCTCATTACCCGCCGGGCCTGCTGTGGTGCTCAGTGCGGCAATTTTATTCTTTATTTCTATTTTAATCGGACCTTGCGGCGGAATTTTTTCCTCACGCAAAACATTGTCTATGGTGAAGGAGTAAGCATGAAGAAGTTACCTGTAGCGCTGGCATTATCAGCATTAATGGCCACCCCACTGGCGATGGCAAAAACAGTTGAGGCGGTAGCCAGCTTTACCGTGCTGGCTGATATTGTGAAAAATGTTGGCGGTGAGCATGTTGTCGTCAAAAGCCTGGTAGGGCCAAATGGCGATCCGCACAGCTTTGAACCAACGCCGAAAGACAGCCAGGCGCTTGCCCATGCCGATGTGGTTTTTGTGAGTGGCCTGGGGATGGAAGGGTGGATGGACCGCCTGATCACGGCATCTGGCTATAAAGGCCAGACTGTGGTGGCATCCAGTGGCATCAATACCCGTAAAATGGAAGAGGATGGACAGACTATTACCGATCCGCATGCATGGAACAGTATGCAGAATGGTGTGACCTATGCCACCAATGTGATGAATGCGCTGATTGCCGCTGATCCGGAGGATGCGGATTATTTCCGTCAACAGGGGAGCGCGTATATTGAGCAGCTGAAACAGCTGGATAGTTGGGCGCAGAAGGCGTTCAGTACGATCCCTCAAGAGAAGCGTAAGGTGCTGACCAGCCATGATGCGTTTGGTTATTTCGGCCAGCGTTATGGCGTGAAGTTCCTGTCGCCGGTGGGTTTCTCCACGGAGTCAGAAGCCAGCGCCTCTGACGTTGCCGGATTGATTACCCAGCTGAAGCACGAAAAAATCCACGTGTACTTTATTGAAAACCAGACCGACCCGCGCCTGGTGAAGCAGATTGCGGCCTCGGGTGGCGCCACATCAGGCGGAGAGCTTTATCCTGAGGCGTTGACTGCTCAGGGCGGTGCTGCTGACAGTTATGTCGCAGCGTTCAAACACAATGTGAATGCGATGGTCAACAGTATGAAGTAAACCGTGTGCCGGGTACGCCCGGCCACGGTAGTTTGGCTGATACTGTTGGTCGAAAAGATAAAAAAAGGGATAGCGCAAGCTATCCCCTTTGGCATGACGACATGGCTACAGCAATCAGCGTTTCTTTCCGCCCCGGCCCTGTACGGCTTTGAAGCGGGGGTTACTCTTACAAATGACAAATACACGGCCGTGACGGCGAACAATTTTGCAATCTTTGTGACGCTTTTTGGCCGAAGCCAGAGAACTTAATACCTGCATGATGGCTCCTTATTTTTTCATCGCGCCAAGAAAACCGCCAAAACGCTGGCTGAAGCGTGCTGCACTGCCTTCTTTAGCAAAATCTTTCTGTTTACCGGTGTAATAAACGTGTGAGGCAGAAGAGACGTCCAGCAGGACGTATGGCATCTCTTTGCCTTCGTGTTCGATTGTACGGTCAGTTTTGATGGTGGAACCCACCACAAAGTAAGCATCAGCCGTGGTGTCATGGAATACCACCTGGCGGTAAGCAGGATGAATACCCTGTTTCATTTTCTACCCTTAATGTAATGTTATACTATAACAATAGTATGCGCTGCCGCTTTTTAAATTGCAACCGCAGAAAGGGCAGGGAAATAGCAAAAAAAAAGGCCGCCCGAAGGCAGCCTCTTATTCACATCAACTCAGCGTTGATCAGTGATGCTGTGAATCAACCGGATGGCTGTGTTCCAGCTCCTCTTTGTTCTTACTGAAGCGGCGGCGGACCACCACGAAGAACACAGGAACGAAGAAGATTGCCAGGACGGTTGCAGTGACCATACCGCCCATTACGCCCGTACCAACGGCGTTCTGAGCACCGGAGCCTGCACCGCTACTGATAGCCAGCGGGAGAACACCCAGGATAAAGGCCAGAGAGGTCATCAGAATCGGACGTAAACGCATGCGCACCGCTTCCAGCGTGGCCTCAACCAGCCCTTTGCCTTCTTTTTCCATCAGGTCTTTAGCAAACTCGACTATCAGGATGGCGTTCTTCGCCGACAACCCTATGGTTGTTAGCAGCCCCACAACAAAGTAAACGTCATTACTTAACCCGCGCAGGGTGGTGAAGATCAGCGCACCGACCACACCCAATGGCACCACCAGCATGACAGAGAACGGAATTGACCAGCTCTCATACAGCGCTGCCAGACACAGGAACACCACAATCAGTGAGATGGCGTACAGCGCCGGAGCCTGGTTACCAGATAAACGCTCCTGGTAAGACATGCCCGTCCAGTCATAGCCGATACCGGTTGGCAGCTTAGAGGCCAGATCCTGCATCAGGTCCATGGCTTCACCGGAGCTTTTACCCGGTGCTGGTTGCCCTAACAGCTCCATGGATGGAAGGCCGTTATAACGCTCCAGACGTGGCGAACCATAAACCCAGTTGGCTGACGCAAAGGCATTAAATGACACCATTTCGCCGCTGGTAGAACGCACATACCAGTTGCCGATATCACCAGGCAACATACGGTAAGGTGCTTCACCCATCACGTAGACTTTCTTAACGCGACCACGGTCAATGAAGTCATTGACATAGGAGCCACCCCAGGCGGCTGCCAGTGTGGTGTTGATATCAGACAGCGATACCCCCAGCGCCTGTGCTTTTTCCTGGTCGATAGTCAGTTTGTACTGCGGAGTGTCTTCCAGTCCGTTAGGACGCACACCCACCAGTACATCCGGATGTTGGGCAATCATACCCAGCAGCTGGTTACGTGCGGCAGTCAGTTTTTCATGGCCTAAACCGCCCTGATCGATTAGCTGGAAGTCGAAGCCTGTTGCCTGACCCAGTTCAACAATGGCTGGCAGGTTGAAAGGAATCACCATCGCATCTTTAATGACGGAAAGTGCGCCCATTGCCCGCCCGGCAATTGCAGGAACCTTATTGTCGGCACCTGGACGTTCATCCCACGGCTTCAGACTGACAAAGGCGAGGCCGGTGTTCTGACCACGACCTGCAAAGCCAAAGCCGTTAACAGTAAACACAGAGTTAACCGTAGCTTTTTCTTTATTCAGGTAGTAATCCGTCACCTGGTCCAGCACTTTCTGAGTACGCTCCTGAGTCGCACCAGCAGGGAGCTGGGCCATCGTCAGGAACACACCCTGATCTTCTTCCGGTAGGAAGGAGGTCGGCAGACGCAGGAACAGGAAAGCCATGCCCACGAAAATCAGCAGGTAAATCACCAGATAACGACCGGTACTGCGAACGATGTGGCCAACACTTTCGGTATAATGATTGGTACTCTTGTCGAACAGGCGGTTAAACCAGCCGAAGAATCCAGTCGTCTTACCGTGATCGCCTTTCGCAATCGGTTTCAGCATCGTTGCACAGAGTGCCGGGGTCAGGATCAACGCCACCACTACCGACAACACCATCGCAGAAACAATGGTAATTGAGAACTGACGGTAGATAACGCCGGTAGAGCCGCCGAAGAATGCCATCGGGATAAATACAGCCGACAGTACAAGGGCAATACCAACCAACGCCCCCTGGATCTGATCCATTGACTTACGTGTGGCTTCTTTCGGTGGCAGGCCCTCTTCGGCCATGACGCGCTCGACGTTTTCCACCACCACAATGGCGTCATCCACCAGCAGGCCGATGGCCAGCACCATCCCGAACATCGTTAGCGTGTTTATCGAGTATCCGAAGGCGCTGATAATGGCAAACGTTCCCAGCAGTACGACTGGCACGGCGATCGTTGGGATCAGCGTTGCGCGGAAGTTTTGCAGGAACAGATACATGACCAGGAACACCAGCACGATAGCTTCGACCAGCGTCTTCACCACTTCGTTAATCGAAATCTTAACGAATGGCGTGGTGTCATACGGATAAACCACCTTCATCCCGGCAGGGAAGAAAGGCTCCAGCTTAGTCAATTCCGCTTTCACTGCTGCGGCGGTGTCCAGTGCGTTAGCGCCGGTTGCCAGCTTAATCCCCAGACCGGAAGCCGGTTGTCCATTATAACGCGCAATAATCTCGTAGTTTTCACCACCCAGCTCAATATGCGCGACATCACTCAGACGAACACGCGAACCGTCGGTATTCACCTTCAGCAGAATTTTACCGAACTCTTCCGCCGAGGTCAGGCGTGTCTGCGCAATAATAGACGCGTTAAGCTGCTGGCCGGCAACAGGCGGAGAACCGCCGAGCTGACCTGCCGCCACCTGGGCGTTCTGGGTATTGATGGCGCTAATGACATCAACGGGCGTGAGCGAGTAGTTGTTGAGCTTGTGAGGATCCATCCAGATGCGCATGGCGTACTGTGCACCGAACAGCTGTGTATCACCCACGCCTGACACTCGACTGATAGGGTCTTTAATGTTCGACCCGACATAGTCGGAGAGATCGTTCTGGGTCATGGTGCCGTTGTCATTGATGAAACCGGCGACCATCAGGAAGCTGCTCGAGGATTTCTGAACCTTAATCCCCTGTTGTTGCACTTCCTGCGGCAGTAGCGGCATCGCCAGTTGCAGTTTGTTCTGCACCTGTACCTGAGCGATGTCAGCATTAGTCCCTGATTCAAAGGTCAGCGTCAGCTGCAGCGTCCCGGAGGAGTCACTGCTGGAGCCCATATACATCAGGCCGTCGATGCCGTTCATGTTTTGTTCGATAACCTGCGTGACGGAGTCTTGCAGTGTTTTCGCATCAGCGCCAGGGTAGGTTGCTGTGATCTCAATTGCCGTTGGAGCAACGTTTGGATATTGCTCGATCGGTAGTTTAAGAATCGACAGCGCACCCGCCAACATAATAATGATGGCGATTACCCAGGCAAAGATGGGGCGATCGATAAAAAACTTAGCCATGTCTCAGTGGCTCCTGTTAAGACTTCGGTTGTTCAGACTTCGCCTGAGACTCGGAACCTGCTTTGGCGCTGTCATCGCTGACTTCCTGAGGCGTTACCGCTGCACCAGGTTTCACGCGTTGCAGACCGGTCACAATCACACGATCGCCATCTTTCAGACCGGCAGACACCAGCCACTTATCACCAAATGCCTGGTCGGCAGTCAGATTACGGACTTCAACCTTATTGTCCGCGCCCACAACCATGGCAGTTGCCTGACCGGTTGGCGTACGGGTCACACCCTGTTGAGGAACCAACAGTGCATTCGGGTTGGTGCCTTCATCCAGACGGGCACGCACAAACATACCCGGCAGCAGACTATGATCAGGGTTAGGGAACACGGCACGTAATGTGATCGAACCTGTGGTTTCATCCACAGTGACATCAGAGAATTCTAATGTTCCGCTCTGCGCGTATTCGCTACCATTTTGCATCAGTAGTTTGACTTCAGCTTTACCATTGGTCTGCTGAAGTTTGCCGGAATTCAGTTCATCACGCAGGCGCATGAAATCTTCGCTGGATTGGGTCACATCAACATAGATAGGGTCAAGTTGCTGTACGGTTGCCAACGCAGTGGTTTGCGCACTGGCAACTAAAGCGCCTTCCGTTACCGACGATTTACCGATGCGACCGCTGATAGGTGAGGTCACTCGAGTATAGGCGAGGTTGATGCGTGCTGTTTCTACAGTGGCCTGAGCAGCCTGAACGGCAGCGGCGGTCTGGCTTTGCGTTGCCATTGCCTGGTCGTAGTCCTGCTGGCTGATGTACTTAGTACCCAACAGGGGCTTGTAGCGTTTTACCGTCAATGCGGCAATCTGTGCATTGGCTTGTGCCTGTGCCAGATCACCTTTCGCACTGCTATAAGCAGCTTGATATGTGGCGGGGTCAATTTGATATAAAGACTCGCCAGCCTTGATATCGCTACCCTCAACGAAGTTGCGTTTCAGAATAATGCCAGATACCTGTGGGCGAACTTCTGCAATACGGAACGATGAGGTTCGACCTGGCAGGTCGGTAGTAATTTTAAGCGGGGCGCTTTTCAACGTTGTGATACCCACTTCAGGTGCCTGCTGTTGCTGTCCGGCTTGCTGAGATTCTTTGTTGTCACAACCCGTTAGCACTAAGCTGCCTGAGAGCATCAGAACGGCCGCCAGAGGCGTTAACCCTCTGTTTTTGTTCATAAATAAACCTCGAGTGTCCGATATCGATTGTTCAATGGATTACAAACCCATAAACCCATTGCTGCGTTTAAATTATGGTCGTGATATGGTACATACATTCGGAAATGTATGTAAGTCTAACTCTTTGTAAATCACACCCTCATGGCACGAAATACCAAACAACAGGCGCAGGAAACGCGCAATCACATCATTGATGCCGCAATTAAGCGCTTCTCTGAACATGGCGTATCCAAAACGTCACTGGCGGATATTGCCTCAAGTGCTGGCGTGACGCGGGGTGCTATTTACTGGCATTTCAAAAATAAAACTGATTTGCTGAATGAAATCTGGGCGCAATCCGAATCCGGAATGGCGGACCTGGAGCTTGAGTATCAATCAAAATATCCTTCTGATCCACTATCTGTAATGCGCGCAATGTTGTTGTATGTCCTTGACGCAGCAGCCAGTGACCCAAGAAGGCGTGCACTTATGGAAATTATTTACCACAAATGTGAGTTTGTTGGAGAAATGACTACCCTACAACTGATGCAACAAAATCTCTATCTTGAATGTTATGAAAAGATAGAAGAGGTTTTATCGCAGTGCATTGATGCAAAACAACTCCCCGAAAATCTGGATACCCGGCGTGCTGCCGTTGTGATGCGTGGCTACATCAGTGGCATCATGGAAAACTGGTTATTTATGCCGGGCAGTTTTGATTTAGCCGGTGATGCGCCGCAATTAGTGGAAACGCTCATTGATATGCTGGCGCTCTGTCCGACGTTACGTCAGTCAGTTTAACCGCCGATTATGACTGGCTGGCGACTTTCTGTTCAAAATCCCGCTGTACGATCGCCAGCGCAGCCAGAACGGTTTCTGGTGCAACATGATTTTCTTCCAACAGCATAATCAAATCGACGGCGAGTTTGATTTCTTCCGGCGCGGTTTCCAGTGACATACTTGCTCCTTATTTCTGAATGCAGACAATCAGCGGTCAGATACGTAAAATTTTGACGATACCCGTCATCACCAGTGCACCTATAAGTGAAGTCAGCATCGTATGTGGGTCGAGGGTGGCCAGCGTTCCGTTATTCATATAGGTACTGATATAGCCGCCAATCAACGCTCCCACGGCGGCAAGTACTAATGTGGGCACCAGCCCGCCCGGGCGGCCAGGAAAAAAATAGCGTGCAATAAAACCCACCAGAAGACCGATGATTATCCAGGAAATCAGACCCATTTTCGCTCTCCAGTTACAGGACAATGTGACTATTATAGTCCCCGATTCGGCAGGGGATGAGACGAGGCTAGCTGCTACGTTCGCGATTTTCAATGGCGCGTTCAATTCGCTTGAGGGCTTGCAAACATCGCTGTAACCGTCCTTCCAGAGCAGCGACTTCCCGTTGCAACTGTTGCTGTTGTGCCAGGGTTTCCTGCACGGCCAGCAAACTCTCCCGGTCGATAATCATGGCACGTAAGCGACGTTCGAAATCCTGATGCTCGGCCAGTTTCTCATATAAATTCTCTTTGACCGGAACAGGGCGAGACTCGCTGCGACGCATTTTCTGCGTTGCCAGCTCACGTTGCAGGGCGCTCATCTGCATCACTACCCGTTCAGCCATCCAGGCCACGCTCTCCATACGGTTATCACGCACGCTTTGTTTCAGCTGTGCCATCGTCTGGCGAACTTCCAGTAAATAATCGCCCAGTCGGGTGGTGTGGCAGTGAAACAATTTAATATCGAAGCGTGCCTGTGCAGTGCGATTATTGGCATGAGGTTCCACGGCGTGCGCAAGTTGTTCGAGTTGCATATCGAGTTGTTGCAGTAAACCTGCGCTTTTCATCTTATTCTCCGTGGTGGTAATGCTCTGTATGATACCCTGATTCTGAGACATTTTTCCGGGTGTGCCATGCAACGTTATATTCTTATTGTTTTAGGCTGGCTTGCTGTGGTGTTAGCGACGTTGGGAGTGGTGTTGCCGTTGCTGCCCACCACGCCATTCTTACTGCTGGCCGCCTGGTGTTTTGCCCGTTCTTCACCGCGTTTTCATTACTGGCTGCTGCACCGCTCGGTATTTGGTCGATATTTGCGTCACTGGCAGCAACACCGGGCGATGCCTCCAGGTGCTAAGGGCAGGGCGATCCTGTTTATTCTGATCACTTTTGCTTTTTCGCTGTGGATGGTCAAGATCCTTTGGGTGCGTCTGTTACTGTTGGCGATCCTCTGCGCGCTGCTGGTCTTTATGATTCGTATACCCGTGGTTGATGAAGGGCAAGAAAAGCGGTGATTTTGCTTAACACGGTTGCAATTGTCCGGCGGTTTGCATAGATTTGGTCGTTTTCGTGCGCGGCTTCCCCTCAACGTCTGAATTTCACCCGGCAACCCTGCCGCAGAGTGGAATGAAGCTGCGCGAGTCAGATTTGTATTTACCAGGCATAACATTATGACCGCGACTGCGCAGCAGCTTGAATTGATTAAAAACAGTATCAAAAGCATCCCGGATTACCCAAAGCCGGGTATTCTCTTTCGTGACGTGACCAGCCTGCTGGAAGATCCGAAAGCGTTTGCATTGAGCATTGAACTGTTGGTTGAACGCTATCGTGACGCTGGCATCACCAAAGTAGTGGGCACTGAAGCGCGAGGGTTTTTGTTCGGTGCACCGGTTGCGCTAGGACTGGGAGTAGGTTTTGTGCCGGTACGTAAGCCGGGCAAACTGCCACGTAAAACCTTTGCTGAAACCTATGAGCTGGAATACGGCACAGACACGCTGGAACTGCACTGTGATGCGATTCAGCCGGGTGATATTGTTCTGGTGATCGATGACTTGCTGGCAACCGGTGGCACTATTGAAGCAACGGTGAAGCTGATTCGCCGTGCAGGTGGCAGCGTAAAAGACGCTGCATTTATCATTAACCTGTTTGATTTGACCGGCGAATCTCGCCTGAAAGCGCAGGGTATTGAAAGCTACAGCCTGGTGAACTTCCCCGGTCACTAAGCTTGATCAGGCCGGGTTAACCCCGGCCTTGTTACGACTCTCTTCTTTTTCCCGCTTTTCGCTTCCCGCCCCTTTATCAATACTAAAAATGCGCTCGCCCGCTGTTCGGCACGATTCGCGGCGAACGGTTGATTCTCTGCTCTAAAATACGACAGCCAACATCAAGCTGTGATTTCACAGGCGTCAGGGAAGAGTGAAATGAAAAAAACCATGACTGTATTGCTGTTTTTTCCCCTGCTTGCCGGGGCTGAAGACGTTGTTGCCAGCACCACACAAAAGCCGTTACAGCAGGCCTACCCGCCGGAAAGCTTTAGCGGGCGGCATACTTTCACGCTGGGTTACACTGAAAGCCACATCTCACATTTCAAAGCCATGAAAGGGGTCAATGCGAAGTATCGCTATGAAATCCCGGAATTACCTCTGAGCGCGATGGTCTCTTTCAGCGGCATGAGCGGCAGGGGTAGCCAGAGTGTCGGAGGAAGCGATGCCCGAGAAGTGAAGCACCACCGCGTGCGTTACTATAGCCTGATGGTCGGGCCTGCCTGGCGGGCGACGAGCTGGGCCAGCCTTTACTTGCTGGGAGGGGCGGGCTGGGAAAGCAGCAGCAACCAGACTGACTACCATAACCCAGGCGGGGACAGTACCGGGCGCTATAAAATATTTGATGCGCGTTTTGCCTGGGGAGCAGGGGTGCAGTTCAACCTGATTGATAACGTAGCGGTGGATGTTGGCTACCAGGCCGGGCACGTGCAGAAAACGTCCAGCAACGGGTTTAATGTTGGGATAGGTTATCGATTCTGATGGGGATACGAAGAGTAGAAAGGGCAGCGAAGCTGCCCCTGATAATCATTAGAACGCGAACCTGATCCCGGCATAAATGGTGTTGTCGGTGATGTGCGATGACGCATTCAACTGATAGTTAAGACTGTAAGACAATGCGTCGTGCGACAGCTCAATGCCAATGTTACTGGTGAACACGGAATGATCGGTAATACTTGAATCGGTCATTGAGTAGCTGGCTTCCTCGCCCGGAAGCCAGCTACGGCTTTTCGCTTTGACGTCCCCGCTGTTGCCGGTCCACGTCAGGTCCAGTAAAGGCTTAACCTGGTAGCCTTTACTGGCTGTGAACGTCCTGGACAGCGAAACGCCCAGCGGGAATGACCAGATTTTCTGTGAGTCACCCGCTGTTTCAAACATCGTTCCCAGCTCGTTATGCGTCGTAAAGGCCTCGCTTTTCAGTCGCGTATAATGTATTCCTGCATGTGGCGTCACATCGGCCAGTTTGTTATTCCACTGGTAACTGGCCGTGATACCACTGCTCAGCGCCCAGCTGTTCATTCTGGCCCGCAGCGACCCACCCTCAATCTCAGCCGGACTTTGCTGTTTCATTCTGTTACGGCTGCCAGTGTAACTGACATCTGCCATCACATTCAGCGCGCCCCGTTGCCAACTGCTGTAGAATGAGCTTCCCCAAAAGTTGAAGTCATTACGCGTTGGGCTCACGTTTCCATGGCTGCTACTTTTGCCCCCGCCCGTATTCAGCGCCATACCGGTAGTCATCATGCCGAAGTCGCCGGCATCAAAACGGAAATCACTCCCTAATGCCAGTCCACCGAGATTTGCAGAAGAGCGAGCCTGCCAACGTCCTGAAGAAAACCCATGAGAACGGCTGTTATCAGACAGCAGCGTCGCCCATAGATTAACGCCTGTCGCAGCCTGTGCCCCGGGCATTGATGCAATGCCAGAGAGATGATGCTCAACCGCATGACGAGCCGCTGACAGCGCCATAAAGGTGCTGTGCTGGACACCCACCACAGAGGCGATATGTAATGCTGACTGCACGACTTTACTGGCGAGAACCTCTTCGCGGATATAACGAATATCCATCGACTGCGAAATAAAGCGCTGGCCTGCATCGTCAGAGTGAGTATTAACACCCAGCGTTTTAGCCATATTGGCCATCAGGTCCTGTGTGTCCGGTGGCAAAAGCGGCTGGCTGGTCTGTGCAGCGGTCAGATGATGGGCATTGCCCTCCACGCTGCTGCCCATCTTAAACAGACGGCTACTGCTGGTAATATTCTGCTGCTGCCAGAAACCCTCCGTCGTATTGCCTCCTTCGCTGGCGATGAAGCGTTCCCCCGTTTTGAGATTGTCATCGGTGATGACCAGCATTTTCGCCGTCAGGGCCACGCTCCCGTCCCCGATCAGCAGGGCGGATGAACCCTGGTCCACGTAGGTTTTTGCGGAAACGATCGTCAGTGATGCATCATCGAATCGATTGAGATGTCTGTCGCTGCCAATACTCCAGTGCAGATCCGGGCTGGACAAATCGACGGTTTCACCTGCTGCAATAGCCAGCGTTCCGGCAAACGGTTCAGACTGCTGCTGTGCCATCCATCCGGCGCCTTGCTGCCAGAGTTCAGCGTTCAGTTCACGTGTTCCGATAATCGCGGTGCCTTTGCCCATGACATCCATCTGCCCTCGTGAGGCATCAAGGTGCGTACTGGCAAACATTCCACCGTTAACGCGTAGTGCACCGGAGCGCAACCCGGTATTGTCGGCCGTGAAGATGCCGCCAGTTTGCAGGTACTGGTTTTCACTACCGTAGCGGGTGTCTGCCTGGCCGATGGTTAAGCTGTCTGCGGTGTAGTTACCGCTTTCGATGGTGAGCTGCCCATTGCCCGCCAGGCCTGATTCATTCTCCTGTCCGCCATCGTTGCCGCCGAGCACGATATCAGTAGCGATATGGCCACTACTGTTTTTAAACAGAGCAGAACCGGTGCCCCCATTGCCACCCTTGCCACCGAGACCTGGACCAGTGCCGCCAGAAGTGGTGCCGCTAGTTCCTGCCTGGCTGCCGTTCCCCCCCAGCTGGAGGAAGCTGCTATTGGTGATATGACTATCCTCAACATTCAAGGTGCCGCTGCCCCCGTGACCGCCTGCACCTCCCTGGCCACCGATAGCATCGGATGCGCTATTACCACCAGCCCCACCACGTTCTCCATCAGCCCCAAGCGTTATCGAATGAATAGAAAGGTGGCTGGTAGTGATGTTGATGGTTGCGTTTCCGCCATCACCACCAATGGCACCTGTACCACCATCCCCTCCTGCGCCGCCAATACCACCGATACCGGACAATGATGCGCCATTGAGGCCGGTTTCTCCGCCATTACCGCCGCGAGAACCCTGGCCGCCAGCCCCCCCTGCCTGCAGGTTGTTTTTGACTGTTAAATCGGCATTGTTCAGGCTCAGTTCAGCATAGCCACCTTGCGCTCCGTTGCCGCCGTTGCTTCCCGCGGCACCGGCACCCCCGTCTCCGCCGTTGCCACCGCGACCTGCGGTCCCCCCGGTGCCGCCCTGACCACCCAGGCCACCGCTGCTGGCCAGTCCGTCAGAGCCGTTCTCACCTTGAATGCCATCCTGGCCCCGGGAGCCCGCGCTGCCACCGTCTCCACCCCGGCCCCCCGCAGACCCGTTACTGGCAGCGCCTGCCTTTCCACCCGTGCCGCCAAGTAGGATCGTGTCAGCATAAAAATTACCGTTAGTCAGCGTGAGTTCTGCGTTCCCCCCGCTTGCAGCCTGAGCGCCTTGGCCACCGAGTGATCCTGACGCACCTGCGGCACCGAGGCCGCCTGCAGCACCCGCTGCTCCATCGCCACCTCTGCCGCCGTTACCACCATAGCCGTCGATATCGGTGTTGCTCCCTGCGCCGCCCTGTCCGCCATCGCCAGCGTTGCCGCCGCTCCCCCCTTTGCCGCCCATTCCTCCAGCACTTCCCGCGGAGGCCTGACCCGCCACACCGCCATCTCCGCCATTCCCCCCCAGAGTGACTGAACCCAAGGAGGCATCATCACCCTCGACGATCAGTGTTCCTGATCCCCCCGCCTGACCCGAAGAACCATCACTTCCCTGGGGGCCGCGAGTGCCACTGGTGCCATTCGTTGCCAGTCCGGCTGGTGATCCCGGGTTGCCATTGCCACCGGCAGAGGAGCTACCGTTCTGGCCATCGTAGCCATCACCACCGTTGCCCCCGTTACTTCCATTACCTGCACTGCCGCTCTGGCCTGCATCGGCGCCATCACTGCCGTTACCACCTTTATCTCCTTGCGTAATAGTGTGACGTCCTGTCATCTCGCTGAGGGGCTGGGTTTCGTTCGTGCCAGGTGCAGCGGCAGCCGATGCAAGAGGGACGGCGCTGAATATCGGCAGTGAGAGCAAGGCCAGTGTAGAAATGGAAGAACGCAGACGGTGCTTTTTAAGCGGAAGATCCACGAGCTGTTTAGCTGTTGTATGTTTCATAAATTAATCCGTTAATCAGTGGAGATCCTTGTGGCGCTGCAATTTTTTGAAAAAAAGGCGGCACCAATTCGCCGGAAAATGGAAACCCGGATGATTGCGTATCAGAGGCGTGGTGAACGTTTTTGCACTGTTATTCCTTTAATGCTGGGAGAAAGCACATCCTGTGCTTTTGCGGAAAACATGGGCAATTTGCCACATACTTCGGAGGGGGAAATTAGCATTTCGTGTTACGTGTAGCGGTAAAACGATTTTTGGATATTTTATGAATTGATGGGTTTTATTCACCCGTTTTCATCGAAAAAGAGCAAGTCTGCGTGGCAAAATAAGCGTGTAACAGCATGGCGACAGGTAGACCTTCTGTTATAGTACCTTCCCTTAATCCGCTTATTGGCCGTGAACACGGTTGATCTTGCCGATACTCGTCAACAGGCTAAACTGCGGTTTATCACGGTTTGGGTAAGTAATTTTTTAAAAAATGATGAAGTCTTAATGAGCTATCAGGTACTGGCCCGCAAGTGGCGTCCGCAAGCGTTTACTGAGGTTGTCGGTCAGCAACATGTTCTGACCGCGCTGGCTAATGGTTTGTCCCTTGGCCGCATCCATCACGCTTATCTTTTTTCTGGCACCCGTGGCGTCGGAAAAACCACCATCGCCCGTCTACTGGCAAAAGGACTGAACTGTGAAACAGGCATTACCGCTACCCCTTGTGGGAAGTGTGATAACTGCCGTGAAATTGAGCAGGGCCGTTTTGTCGACTTGATTGAAATTGACGCAGCTTCCCGAACTAAAGTGGAAGATACGCGCGATCTGCTGGATAACGTGCAGTACGCTCCGGCACGTGGCCGCTTTAAAGTTTACCTGATCGATGAAGTCCACATGCTCTCGCGTCACAGCTTTAACGCGCTGTTGAAAACGCTGGAAGAGCCACCAGAACATGTAAAATTTTTGCTGGCGACCACCGACCCGCAAAAACTGCCCGTAACGATTTTATCGCGCTGTCTGCAATTCCATTTGAAAGCGCTGGATCAGGAGCAGATCCGTGGTCAGCTTGAGCATGTATTGCAAGCTGAGCAGATCAGTGCTGAAACCCGCGCATTGCAATTACTGGCACGCGCTGCTGACGGCAGTATGCGTGATGCGCTGAGCCTGACCGATCAGGCAATTGCGATGGGGCAGGGGCAGGTAACGACCTCCACGGTTAATGACATGCTGGGCACGCTAGACGATGAACAGCCACTGGCGTTGATCGAAGCATTGGTCCATGCCGATGGTGCAGAAGTCATGGCGTTGCTCAACCAGGCCGCTGCGCGGGGTGTGGAGTGGGAAGCGCTGCTGGTAGAAATGCTTACGCTGCTGCATCGTGTGGCAATGATTCAACTACTGCCTTCTGCGCTGGGCGACGATATGGCCGCCATTGAACAGCGGTTGCGTGAACTGGCACGGGTACTTCCGCCCGCAGATGTTCAGCTTTATTACCAGACGCTGCTAGTTGGCCGCAAAGAGTTGCCGCTGGCACCGGACCGCCGTATGGGTGTGGAAATGACGCTGCTGCGCGCACTGGCTTTTCACCCCAAAGCCGTGATCGCTGACCCGGTTGCACGCCCAACCATGGCATTACAGACCCCGGCAGCACCCTCAGCAGAGCCTGTACCCCATACGGCATCGGCGTCCCCGATTCAGGACGCGCCACCACCTCACCAGGGATTATCTGACTCTACCAGCCAGCTCCTACAGGCGCGAACGCAACTGCTGCGCCATCAGGGGGCGAGTAAGCCAAAAAAGACTGAGCCGGCAGCGCAGGGTGCGCGGCCGGCAAGTTCGGCACTGGAGCGTCTTGCTGCGGTTACCGAACGCGGGCAGCAACGTCTGCAACAGGCAGCGGCAGAAGCGGTTCCTGTAAAAGAAGAGGCGTATCGCTGGAAAGCGCAAAACCCAACGGAAGTGAAGGCAGAAGCGGTTGCAACGCCAAAGGCGCTTCGTACGGCACTGGAACATGAGAAGAATCCTGAGCTGATGGTGAAGCTGGTGGCGGAATCGCTAGAACGCGACCCGTGGGCTGGCGAAATTGCGGTGCTGGTCATACCAAAACTGGTTCAACAGCTTGCGTTAAATGCCTGGAAAGAGCAGACCGAGAGTGGTATTTGCCTGCATTTGCGCTCCAGCCAGCGTCACCTGAATTCCCCTTCTGCGCAAAAAGCGCTAAATGATGCCTTGAATGCTGCTGCCGGGCACCCCATTGAATTAACCGTGGTGGAAGATGATAATCCTTCGGTGCTGACACCGTTGGAATGGCGGCAAAAAATTTATGAAGAGAAGCTGGCGCAGGCGCGTCAGTCGATTATCACTGATACTCATATTCAGACGCTTCGTCGGTTTTTCGATGCCGATGTGGATGAAGAAAGTATCCGACCTGTTTAACCCGCCGCATCGCAGTTACGTTGATGCGGCCTGAGCTGAAGAGAGAGAACTTATGTTTGGTAAAGCCGGATTGGGCAACCTGATGAAGCAGGCCCAGCAAATGCAGGATAAAATGGCCCAGGTGCAGGAAGAGATTGCTGCCATGGAAGTGACCGGTGAATCAGGCGCAGGCCTGGTGAAAGTCACCATCAACGGCGCTCACAATTGCCGTCGTGTGGAAGTAGACCCAAGCCTGCTGGAAGATGACAAAGACATGCTGGAAGACCTGGTGGCTGCGGCCTTCAACGATGCGGCGCGCCGCGTTGCTGAAACCCAGAAAGAGAAAATGGCTGCGGTATCAAGCGGTATGCAGTTGCCACCTGGCTTCAAGATGCCATTCTGATGCAAACCAGCCCACTCCTTGAAACATTAATGGAGTCGCTGCGTTGCCTGCCAGGTGTTGGGCCGAAGTCGGCGCAGCGCATGGCGTTCCAGCTGTTACAGCGTGACCGCAGCGGTGGCATGCGTCTGGCACAGGCGCTGACGCGGGCGATGTCGGAAATCGGCCATTGTTCTGATTGCCGTACTTTCACCGAGCAGGAAATCTGCACCATCTGCGCCAACCCACGACGGCAGCAGAATGGATTGATCTGCGTGGTGGAAAGCCCGGCGGATATCCATGCCATTGAACAGACCGGGCAGTTTGCCGGGCGTTACTTTGTGCTGATGGGGCATCTGTCACCGCTGGATGGCATCGGGCCGAATGATATTGGCCTCGACCGCCTGGAACAGCGTCTGGAAAAAGAGACGATTGTTGAAGTTATCCTCGCCACCAACCCAACGGTGGAAGGGGAGGCGACCGCTAACTACATTGCCAGCCTGTGTGAACAGTATGGCGTGGAAGCCAGCCGTATTGCTCACGGTGTTCCCGTGGGCGGAGAGCTGGAAATGGTTGACGGTACGACGCTTTCGCACTCACTGGCCGGGCGTCAAAAGTTTAAATTCTGAGCAATCAACGGCACGAGTCCTTCGTGCCGTCTTGAAATCCTTTATGTCACCCCCATTTAATACCTCAACGTTCATCATCTGTTTTTTAGTTGAGGGTAGCAATGACCATGAAAGGACAAGAGACACGTGGCTTCCAGTCAGAGGTAAAACAGCTTCTGCACCTGATGATCCATTCACTCTATTCAAACAAAGAAATCTTCCTGCGTGAGTTAATCTCTAACGCTTCAGATGCTGCTGATAAGCTGCGCTTCCGCGCGTTATCCACCCCGGATCTCTATGAAGGTGATGGCGAACTGCGTGTACGCGTCTCTGTCGACAAGGAAAATCGTACGCTGACGCTGAGTGATAACGGCATCGGTATGCGTCGTGATGAAGTCATTGAAAATCTCGGTACCATTGCGAAATCTGGCACCAAATCTTTCCTTGAATCGCTGGGTTCTGACCAGGCGAAAGACAGCCAGTTGATCGGTCAGTTCGGTGTTGGCTTCTATTCTGCGTTTATTGTCGCCGATAAAGTCTCCGTACGGACTCGCGCCGCAGGCGCTGCCGCGTCAGAAGGTGTGTTCTGGGAGTCAGCCGGTGAAGGTGAATACACCATCGCCGACATTGAAAAAGCCGATCGCGGCACCGAAATCACTCTGCATCTGCGCGAAGGCGAAGATGAGTTCCTCGATGCCTGGCGCGTGCGCAGCATCATCAGCAAATACTCAGACCACATTGCACTGCCGGTTGAGATCGAAACCCACAATGAAGAAGACAACACCACCACGTGGGAAAAAATCAACAAGGCGCAGGCGCTGTGGACGCGCAACAAGTCTGAGATTAGTGCTGACGAATACAAAGAGTTCTACAAACATGTCGCCCATGACTTCACCGATCCGCTGACGTGGAGCCACAACCGGGTAGAAGGCAAGCAGGAGTACACCAGCCTGCTCTATATCCCTGCCCAGGCGCCGTGGGATATGTGGAACCGTGACCACAAACATGGGCTGAAACTGTACGTGCAGCGCGTGTTCATCATGGACGATGCTGAACAGTTTATGCCGAACTATCTGCGCTTCGTCAAAGGGCTGATTGACTCTAACGATCTGCCGCTGAACGTCTCGCGTGAAATCCTGCAGGACAGCCGCATAACTCAGAGCCTGCGCGGTGCGCTGACCAAGCGTTCCTTGCAAATGCTGGAAAAAGTGGCGAAGGATGACGAGGAAAAATATCAGTCATTCTGGCAGCAGTTTGGTCTGGTCCTGAAAGAAGGCCCGGCAGAAGACAGCAGCAATGCTGAAACCATCGCGAAACTGCTGCGCTTTGCCAGCACCAGCAGCGAAGGCCCGGCGCAAACCGTGTCGCTGGAAGACTATGTCAGCCGCATGGTGGAAGGGCAGGAGAAAATTTACTACATCACTGCCGACAGCTATGCCGCCGCGAAAAGCAGCCCGCACCTGGAGCTGTTCCGTAAGAAAGGTATCGAGGTTCTGTTACTCTCCGATCGTATTGACGAATGGATGATGAGCTACCTGACTGAGTTTGACGGGAAAACCTTCCAGTCAGTGAGCAAAGCGGATGACGCGTTAAGCAAACTGGCTGATGAAGAAACCGAAGAGCAGAAAGAGGCGGAAAAAGCGCTGGAGCCGTTCGTAGAACGTGTGAAAACGCTGCTGGGTGAGCGCGTCAAGGAGGTGCGTCTGACACACCGTCTGACCGATACTCCGGCCATCGTCACCACTGAAGCTAACGAAATGACCACTCAGATGGCAAAACTGTTTGCTGCTGCGGGTCAGGACGTGCCTGAGGTGAAATATCTGTTTGAGCTGAATCCAGACCATGCGCTGGTGAAACGTGCTGCCGATACTCAGGACGAAGCTCGCTTTGCCGAGTGGATTGAGCTGCTGCTGGAACAGGCACTGCTGGCAGAGAAGGGATCGCTGGAGGATCCTAACCAGTTTATCCGCCGTATGAATCAGCTGCTGCTGGGATAACGAGCCACGGGCGAGGCATGCCTCGCCCCTACGCTATGCCGTGATGCTGTATCGGGCGAGGCGTGCCTCACCTCTACGCTATGCTGCGATATTGTCTCGGGCGAGGCGTGCGTTATGCCGCAATAATCTGTAGGGGTCGGGCATGCCCGACCCTGTTTTATTCCCGTAAACACCAACGCAATGGGTTATTCAACATATACTCCCGCACGTTAGACAACTCATCCTTGTCGCGAATCACCCGATCCCAATATCCTCGCTGCCATACCGTTAACCCCACATTTATTCGACGTACTCTATTCGTCACTGCCGATTTATAGCTGCCCACGAGTGTCGCGACCGAAAACTGATACCTCTCCGGTATCACTAAGATACAGTGCAGATGGTCGGGCATAATGATACTGCTGTCGATCTGGCAACCGGGAAAATGGTGCGGTAATGCGTAAAGATAGTCCCGGGCGATGATACCGTATGGATTGAGATAGCTGCGGTAATCTAAGCAGTGGCCGAACAGTGGCCTTCTTTGCTGACAGCACAGTGTCAGATAGTAGTATCCGGCCTGGCGATAATCGTAGTGTTTAAGGCGCAGAGATTTCCTTTGTTGCATGACATCCTCCTTTTTTGGGAGCATATCAGTACCGGATATATTGCGTATTTTCGGAGTAAATATCGTCAGCACGGCTCGCAAAAAAACGGGCGAGGCATGCCTCACCCCTACGATATACCGCGATGCTGTATCGGGCGAGGCATGCCTCATCCCTACGATATACCGCGATGCTGTATCGGGCGAGACATGCCTCACCCCTACGATATACCGCGATGCTGTATCGGGCGAGGCGTGCCTCACCCCTACGCTATGCTGCGATGTTGTCTCGGGCGAGGCGTGCGTTAAGCCGCAATAATCTGTAGGGGACGGGCATGCCCGACCCGTCCGGATGTTGTTGATGATTTTTGTAGGGGTCAGGCATGCCTGACCCGTTTTATCCCGCGATCGACGCCTCTTCTAACAACCACCGCCGAAACAACTCAATCTCAGCTTCTTCTTTACGGGCGGTTTTGACCATCATCCATGTCGCGCGATCCACCTCTGCAAACCCCAGCGGAGCAATCAAAGACCCGTCACGTATCTCTTTTTTGACCAGAATCTGCGGGGTCATAATAATTCCCATTCCGTTACGTGCCGCCTGAATCGCCAGCGTCAGATTATCGAAATGACGTCCCGCCCAAAAATCGCCTCTTGCCCCGGTTTTCTTTGCCCACTCCGCCCAGGCATGCAGTTTGGTATCGGCATGTAGCAGTGGCAGAGTGGAAAAATCTGTCTCGTAGGTAAAGCGATGACTGAACTTCGGGGCGCATACCGGACCAATATAGTCGACGGTAATCAGCGTGGCGGTAATATCCTCCTGCAACGGCTGCTCGTGGCTGACAATCAGCACATCGGTATGCTCGCTGCGCACCCGCTCAATATCAACATGGGTCTGAAAGGTGAGGGCAATATCGCTGTGCCGTTCTGAGAAACGACTGATACGCGGGATCAGCCACTGTGCCAGAAAGCTGGGGGCACAGGAGATGGTCAGGCTGTGCAAATTGCGTGCGCGAATTTTCTCACAGGTCAATTCGATCTCGCGAAAGGTCTGTATGCAACACACTTTTAGCCGTTCGCCATCCGGGGTCAACTGCACCCGTCCGTTCACCCGTAAAAATAACGGTTTGCCTAGCCACTCTTCTAACTGTTTGATTTGGTGGCTAACAGCGCTGTGCGTCACGTTTAGCGATTGCGCCGCCAGGCTGAAGCTTTGATGCTGTGCTGCCTGATGAAAGTAGCGCAGGGCACGCAGTGAAGGAAGGCCAGACATAATCATACCTTGTTAGAAAAACTAACAAGGAGTGTCTGTTTATATCATTTTCAAGTCCAGCATAATTTCCCTACTCTGGCTTCCTGGTCGGGGTGCTGTCCTGTCAGCCACCAGCAAACGCCCCCTTCTGGTTTCTCTCGTTACACAGCCGTATTTTCCCCTTGTCAGCCCACGATTACATTCATCATCAATGCGAAGGAAAGGAAAATGACAAATCAGCATTCTGTAAAAACACAGCTCGTCATGTTTACCGGCGGTCGTGATAGCACCCTGGCAGCGTGTTATCTGATGTTACAGGGTATCCCTGTACACCTCTGGTCAGGAAACAGCGGATGTTCACTGCATCGTGGCATTTTGTCGCACCGTGTTGATGAATTGAAAAGCCGGTTTGGCGACTTAGTCGTCGCCCATACCATTGCCGATATCAGCGGTGCTTTTCGTTCAATTGCGATTGAACACCTGGAAAGTGACATTCTGAAATATCGTAAAAACCTGGTGCTGCTGGGAGAGAAACTGGCAATCCATGCCCATCTGGTCGATTTCTGCCACCGCAACGACATTAACACCATTAATGATGGCATCACCCATTATCAGATGGAATTCCCGGAGCAGCGTCAGGTAGCGAAAACCTTCCTGATGGAGATGATGGCGCAGTACGACATCAACTATCAGTCGCCGATTTATGAGTTTGCTCAGTCAGCGGATGACGTGAAATACCGCCTGCTGCAGCTGGGGATTTCGACCAAATCGCTGGAAGGGATCAGCATTTTCGCCGACAGCTTCTCGACGCCGAATGATGAGGTGATCCTCGCATATCTGCATGACAAAGCGCCACTGGCACACAACATCGTCCGTTTCCTGTCAGGTGAAACCCTGATGACGCCTGTGCTGAAAACCAGCGCTGCTGCCTGAATCTGAACGTCAGAGGTGGCGTAGCCTGCGGGTTACGTCACCCGGAGTCTGAGATGAAAATAATCGTTAAATGCGCGGCCATTATTATTTATCAGCGTTCGCTGTTATTGACCCGTAAACGCGGCACCGAGATTTTTATCTCCCCCGGCGGTAAGCCACATGCGGGAGAAGACCATCTGAGTTGCCTGAAGCGTGAGCTTCAGGAAGAGCTGGGTGTGCAGATTAAAGGCTTCCGGCCTTTTGGCCTGTTTCATGGTCAGGCCGAATTTGAAGCCATGGCGATAGAGAACCATGTCTACCACGTTGAAATCGACGGGCAGCCGCGCGCAGGCAACGAAATCGAAGAGATTGCCTGGGTGAATTATCGCAGGCCCCCCTGTGAAATCGCGGTTGGATCGATCTTCCGTGACAACGTTATGCCACTGCTTTTCCAGCAAGAGTTGATAAATTAATGGACGCATCCTCACTTTCCCCTCAGTTACAGCAGATCCATGGCGATCGGTTTTATAAGCGAGTTTCTATGCTGAAAGATGAACTCCGGGAAGAGTTAACCCGCATATATCAGCTGCAAGAGTACGATCTGTTTTTTGTTCAGTCGGTTCGCGTTGGACTGGTGATCTTATCGCATCTGTTTCATAAGCAGGAAACCACGCTGTGCCTGGCCAAACATGCGCACTATCAGCCCATCACTGAGCTGTTCAGCCCTCCGGCCTCACATTTTACCGAGCCTGGCAGCGTGCGTATCATTACTCACGTCAATCCGTATACCGGTGAACTCAACAGTCTGAAAAACAGTAAAGGTAAAGGCGTAGTGGATGCCTCGCACAGTTTTGCCACCAACCGCCACGGTGAGCTGACTGCGGACAGTTCCATTTTTGTCGCCCCTCTCCATAAACATGCCTCGTTAACCATCGGTCTGGCGATTATTGCCCTGCGTCCCGAGGACTTCAGTACCCTGATGCGCAGTGAGTTGCGTTTGTTTGAAGAGTCCACCTCGTCGGCAAAACCACTGGAAGAAGCACTGCAAAACATCCGTAGCACCCAATGGCAGCCGTATAACGTGGCGCAGGTTGGGCCTGTGCAGCTGAACGATGTCGCAGGTATGGATTTCACCTCAATCAGTGCACCGGATTTGCCCTTTAGCTGTTTCCCGGTACCTGCGCTCAGCGAGAGTCTGCAACAGCAGGTGAAAGCAGCAGGGGCCAGCTATTTCCCTCATGCCAAAACCCTGCGTTTGTCGTGCTGGGTAAGGGGTGACGGCAGTGAGCCTGTCGATATGACGGAACAGGTAGAAAACAAACTGAGCACCCTGTGGGAGGCAAAATGAAAAGTACCTTTGCCGTGAATGGCAATATGATTGGCATCATGGGCGGTGTGATTCTCAGTACGGATTCGGTGTTTATCCGCATGATGGGCATTGAAAATTCCTGGCTGATTGTGGCCCTGCGCGGCCTTTGCATGTGGGGTGTCTGCCTGCTGATGTGGGCCTTTTGGCGCCAGAGCCGCTCCACTCTTGGCACGCCGTGGCTGACCAAAGACAATGTGCTGTCGGCGCTGTTTTTTTGCATCGCTTCCGCCTGCTTCGTTAATGCACTGAACCGGGGCAATGTGGCCACGGTACTGGTGATTATCTCTTCAACGCCGTTTATTTCGGCCCTGATTACCCGGCTGTTATTCAAAGTGGCTATCGATCGCAGCGTGATGCTGGCATCACTGGCGGGCATTGTTGGCGTGGTGATTGTGATGTCAGGCCGTGGTCTGGGCCATAATGGCATCGCCAATGTTTATGCGCTGGGCACGGCAGTCTCTATGGCACTGGCGTTTATCTTTACCTCACGCGTTAGTGGTGGCTCGGCGGGTTTACCGTCATTGGGGGCGGTGCTGGCATCGGTGTTGATTGTGCTGTGGCCGGACTCAAACATGGTCGATAGTCTGAAAGTGTTGTCGGCTGCGCAATATGGGTGGGTGATCGCGGAAGGGGCGTTAATTATGCCGCTGGCGATGGGGTTAATCACGTTATCCACGCGTTTTGTCTCTCCGGCCAATGCCGGGCTGTTTTTACTGCTTGAAACTGCGCTGGCGCCATTGTGGATGTTTCTATTTATGGACGAAATCCCAACAATTCAGGCAGTTATTGGTGGTGCAATTATTATCGTTGCGGTGATTTCTCAAACGCTGTATGCCCGCCGACAGGTATCGCTACAACGTTACGCGGATGCAGGATAACCGCGCCCTTCCTTGTGGATAGCGGGCCAAAATGGTATGTTCTTGCCCTCAGATAAAGTGATCAATTAAGCGATTCGCAAGGGGATTTACGCAATGCGTATTATTCTGCTCGGAGCTCCGGGTGCAGGTAAAGGGACTCAGGCTCAGTTCATTATGGAGAAATACGGTATTCCGCAGATCTCTACGGGTGACATGCTACGCGCCGCTGTTAAAGCGGGCTCGGAGTTGGGTCAGAAAGCCAAACAGATTATGGACGACGGTAAACTGGTGACTGACGAACTGGTTATCGCGCTGGTCAAAGAGCGTATTGCTCAGGAAGACTGCCGTAATGGTTTCCTGCTGGATGGCTTCCCACGCACCATTCCTCAGGCTGATGCCATGAAGGAAGCGGGCATTAAAGTTGACAACGTGCTGGAATTCGCCGTCCCTGACGAACTGATCGTTGATCGCATCGTCGGTCGCCGTGTCCATGCACCGTCTGGTCGTGTCTACCACGTCACCTACAATCCGCCAAAAGTGGAAGGTAAAGACGATGTGACCGGTGAAGAACTGACCATCCGTAAAGATGACCAGGAAGCGACCGTACGTAAACGTCTGGTGGAATACCATGAGATGACGGCTCCGCTGATTGCTTACTACAGCAAAGAAGCGGCCGAAGGTAACACGGCTTACCACAAGATCGACGGCACCCGTAAAGTGGCTGAAGTTAGCGCAGAGCTGGCCAAAATCCTCGGTTAGTGCTTTTTGAGCCAGGGATAACCTGGCTCAATGACAGCAATTGGTTTATCCCCCGCTTTTTTCCGCTAGAATAAGTCTCGTTTTCATCTCCGACGATGCCGTAAAAAGGAATAACAATGAGGCAAGATAAGCCTGGCGTATTACTGGTTAACTTAGGCACACCTGATGCCCCAACGACACCTGCCGTAAAACGTTATCTTAAACAGTTCCTTAGCGATAGACGAGTGGTCGATACCCCGCGCTGGTTGTGGTGGCCGATCCTGAATATTGGCATTCTGCCGCTGCGCTCTCCGCGAGTAGCAAAACTGTATGCTTCCGTCTGGATGGACGAAGGTTCTCCGCTGATGGTTTACAGTCAGCGTCAGAAAGCAGCACTGGCCGCGCGGTTGGATATGCCGGTGGAGCTGGGGATGAGCTATGGCAATCCGAGCCTGAAAAGTGCTATCGATAGCCTGATGCAGCAAGGGGTGAATCGCCTTATTGTCCTTCCGCTCTATCCGCAGTTCTCCTGCTCGACCGTCGCGGCAGTATGGGATGGTATTACCGACGTGTTCGCCGGTTACCGCAGCCTGCCAACCGTGCAGTTTATCCGTGATTATGCGGAACATCCAGCCTATATTGCTGCCTTGAAAGCCTCGGTAGAACGCTCTTTTGCCCAGCACGGCAAGCCTGACCTGCTGGTCACCTCGTTCCACGGTATCCC
Source organism: Erwinia rhapontici (assembly GCF_020683125.1). Lineage (NCBI taxonomy): Bacteria > Pseudomonadati > Pseudomonadota > Gammaproteobacteria > Enterobacterales > Erwiniaceae > Erwinia > Erwinia rhapontici. Next base: position 1,147,518 of record NZ_CP085627.1, read on the forward strand.
GCAACGCTTCGCCGATGAAGGTGATGATTATCCCGAGCGTTGCTATGACACCTTTAACGCGCTTACGGCCTCACTGGGGCTGGGCAGCAGCGAAGCGATGCTGACGTTCCAGTCACGTTTTGGACGTGAGCCATGGCTGATGCCTTATACCGATGAAACCATGAAATCCCTGCCCGCCAAAGGCGTGAAGCATGTGCAGATTATGAGCCCGGGCTTTTCATCTGACTGCCTGGAGACGCTGGAGGAGATTAACGGTGAGAACCGTGAGATCTTCCTCCATGCGGGGGGGACGCGTTTTGAATACATTCCGGCGCTGAATGATGATGAAGCTCATATCACCATGATGCTGGAGCTGGTCAACCAGTACCGCTAAAACAGGGGAGGCCATGTTCTCCTCTGTGATCGTCACAGAGCGCAATTGTGCTATGATTGCGCTCTGAGCCCCTTCTGTAGCCTGCAATGATGAAATTCCCCGGTAAACGTAAATCCAAACATTATTTCCCCGTCAGTGCGCGTGATCCCTTACTACAGCCGGTTCAGCCGGAAAACGATGCGGCCAACAGCTGGATTGTCGGTATTGATCAGATTCTCGTCGATATTGAAGCCAAAGTGGATGATGGCTTTGTGGCGCGTTATGGCCTGAGCCTTGGGCATTCGCTGGTGATTGAGGATGATGTGGCCGAGGCGCTGTATGCCGAGTTGGTTGATAATAACCTGATCACCCATCAGTTTGCCGGTGGCACGATTGGCAATACGCTGCACAACTATTCGGTACTGGCGGATGACCGCTCGGTACTGCTGGGCGTGATGTGTAATAACGTGCAGATTGGCGGTTACGCTTACCGTTATCTGTGTAATACCTCCAGCCGAACCGATTTGAACTATTTGCAGGGTGTGGACGGGGCGATCGGCCGTTGTTTCACGCTTATCGGCGATAACGGTGAGCGTACCTTCGCCATCAGCCCGGGGATGATGAACCAGTTGCGCCCACAAAGCATTCCCGAAGAGGTGATTGCCGGAGCATCTGCACTGGTGCTGACCTCTTATCTGGTGCGCTGCAAGCCTGGCGAGCCGATGCCGGAAGCGACCATGCAGGCCATCCACTGGGCGAAGAAACATAACGTCCCGGTGGTGCTGACGTTGGGAACCAAGTATGTGATCGCCGATAATCCGCAGTTCTGGCGTGATTTCCTGCGTGATCATGTCTCTGTGGTGGCCATGAATGAAGATGAAGCTTTCGAGCTGACCGGTGAACGCGATCCATTGCAGGCGGCGAATAGTGCCCTCGACTGGGTGGATCTGGTGCTGTGTACTGCCGGACCAAACGGCCTGTATATGGCGGCCTTTACTGAGGAATCTGGTAAGCGTACCACGCAGCATCCGCTGTTGCCGGGGGCGATCCCGGAGTTTAACCAGTATGAGTTCAGCCGCGCCATGCGCCATCAGGACTGCACCCAGCCGCTGCGTATTTTTTCCCATATCGCACCTTATATGGGCGGGCCGGAAAAGATCATGAATACCAATGGTGCCGGGGATGGCGCACTGGCGGCGCTGCTGCACGATATTACCGCCAACAACTTCCACCGTTCGAATGTGCCGAACTCCAGCAAGCATGGACGGAGTTACCTCACCTACTCCTCGCTGGCACAGGTATGTAAATACGCTAACCGGGTAAGCTATCAGGTGCTGAACCAGCATGCACCGCGCTTAACCCGTGGGTTGCCGGAGCGGGAAGACAGTCTGGAAGAGTCATACTGGGAACGATAGGGCAGGGAAAAACCAAACGGCTGAAAACGCATTTCGTCGGGTGCCAATCATCGGCAGGGGGCGACCGGAAAAAAGGGTCGCACCCGACAATACTCTGTAGGGGCCGATCTTCTACATCGATCGGCCCGTAGTATTTAAATAGGGCATTCCGCCGGGGTTTCTACCGGGCTCAACAGCAGCAAATTCAGCATACTGTTGGCAATTTCCCGCTCGCCCATCACCACACGGTCTGCGCCACGCTCCATAATATAATCCACCTCGTCGTCATAATGCGCACGGGCGATAATCTCAATATTCGGGCGCGTTTCGCGAGCAGCAATGACAATCTCTCCGGCTTCATAACCGTTAGGAATGGTCAGCAACAGCCAGCGTGCACAGTCCAGACGCGCCAGCTCCATAATATCGCCACGCGCGGCATTGCCCAGTACCGCTTTGATCCCTTGCTCACGCAACGCCTCGACGCGTGGACGGCTGTTCTCCACTACCACAATCGGAATACCGGCTTCCATCAGGCGGCTGCCCAGCAGGCTGCCTACGCGACCAAAACCGACAATCACCGCGTGATTGCACAAATCCACCGGGATCTGCTTCTCTTCTTCGATGGCTTCTTCCATCGTCTGTTCTTCAATGGTCTCAGTCTTTTTCAGGTAGCGTTCCAGCAGCACAAACAGAATCGGATTCAGCATAATCGACAGAATTGCCCCTGCCAGCACCAGATTGCGCCCGCTGTCCGGCAGCAGATTCAGGGAGATACCCAGGCCGGCAAGAATAAAGGCGAATTCACCGATCTGCGCCAGGCTGACGGAGATGGTCAGCGCGGTGCGCTTGGAGTGACCGAACAGCATCACCAGGAACAGCGCCACTAATGACTTGCCTAAGACGATAATCGCCAGCGCACCCAGCACCGCCAGTGGCTGCTGGATCAGGATCATTGGGTCAAACAACATGCCAACGGACACGAAGAACAGCACGGCGAAAGCATCACGCAGCGGCAACGTATCGTGCGCGGCCCGGTGGCTCAGCTCCGATTCGTTCAGCACCATACCGGCAAAGAAAGCCCCAAGTGCAAAGGAGACATCAAAGAACTCGACGGCACCGAAGGCAATACCCAGCGCCAGCGCCAGCACGGAAAGAGTGAACAGTTCGCGTGAACCGGTCGCAGCACTGCGCGCAAGGATCCACGGCACCACGCGTTTTCCCACCACCATCATCAGCACCATAAACGCCGCCACCTTGCCGATGGTAATCAGCAGGTCGAACAGCACCATCGTGACGCTGGCTTTACCTTCTTCAAACAGCCCGGCAATCGCAGGCAGCAGCACCAGTGCCAGCACCATCATCAGGTCTTCCACGATCAGCCAGCCGATAGCAATCTGTCCGCGCTGACTGTCAATTAACTGTCGCTCTTCCAACGCACGCAGCAGCACCACGGTACTGGCGGTTGAAAGGCAGAGTCCGAATACCAGACCCGTCATCATTGGCCACCCCAGTGCCCACGACAGCCCCATGCCTAACAGTGTGGCAGCGGCGATTTGTGCAATGGCACCCGGGATGGCGATGGACTTTACAGCCATCAGATCTTTCAGGGAGAAGTGCAGACCCACACCGAACATCAGCAGGATCACACCCAGTTCGGCCAGTTCCGGTGCCAGATTGGTATCAGCAACAAAACCTGGGGTAAAGGGCCCGGCGAGCACGCCAGCTAACAGATAACCGACAAGAGGAGAGATGCGCAGGCGATTAGCCAGCATACCGAAGAGGAAGGCCAGAACTAAGCCTCCTACAATGGTGGTGATAAGCGGGGTGGTGTGGTGCATGCCTGTCTCCTTTTGTGTGCATACTCAAGAGACTTCAAGTTGTAACGACGTTGGCAGTGCCGGCTCACAGGACTGACTATGCTCCAGGAGACCCGCAGGCTTGCCGTTTTTCAGCAACTTAAATTATCCAGAGTGTAAATGTGTCCAGTTGTAAGTTTTCAGTGTATGGCATATTACAGGATGACGCTTGTCATTATTGGTTATAACGGCAAAAAATCTGAATCATTGAGAGAAAGTTCGCACAGAGTGCGATTTTAGACAGTTATCAGTGTGCAGGTCAGACGTTACAAGCCGGTGACCCGGTGCCAATTGCATTGATTCGCACCGGGATGGGACTATTTATGTCGGTTATCAGGCAGGAAAGCCGTCAGAATTCCAAGAAGTGGCAGATAAGCGCAGATTTGATAGACCAGTTCAATGCCCTGATGATCGGCGACCACACCCAATACGGCGGCACCCAGCCCACCCATGCCAAAGGAAAAACCGAAAAATAGCCCGGAAACCATACCGATACGGCCCGGCATCAATTCCTGGGCGTAGACCAGAATGGCGGAAAACGCCGACGCCAGTACAAAGCCAATCACGACTGACAGCGCACCGGTCCACCACAAGTTGGCATAAGGTAACATCAACGTGAAGGGGGCAACGCCAAGAATAGACACCCAAATCACTCTTTTTCGACCGATTTTATCGCCAATCGGGCCGCCAATGACCGTGCCCGCCGCGACGGCAAACAGGAAGATAAACAGATGTAGCTGGGCATTCTGCACGGAAAGCCCGAATTTATGCATCAGATAGAAGGTGTAGTAGCTGCTCAGGCTGGTGAGATAGAAATATTTTGAGAAAACCAGCACCAGCAAAATCGTGATGGCAAAGGCCACCTGACGACGAGGCAGCAGGCTCACTGCCGGGGCAGTCTGACTTTTGGCAACGCGGTTCTGGTTCTGATACCAGCGGCTAATCTGCAACAGTACGACAATCCCCAGCAGGGCGGCCAGAGAGAACCAGGCGACATTACCGCGACCATAAGGGGCGATAATCAATGCAGCCAGCAGCGGACCAAGAGAACTGCCAAAGTTACCGCCTACCTGAAACAGTGACTGTGCAAGCCCATGGCGTCCACCGGAGGCCATTCTTGCCACGCGCGAAGATTCTGGATGGAACACCGAGGAGCCAGTGCCAACCAGCGCTGCTGCCACCAGGATCATCGGGAAAGTACTGGCCATCGACAGCAGCACCAGCCCAAAAAGGGTGAATCCCATACCCACAGGCAACGACCAGGGTTGCGGGTGTTTATCGGTAAAGTGGCCAATCAGTGGCTGTAGCAGCGAGGCTGTCATCTGATAGGTCAGGGTGATCATACCGATCTGCACAAAACTCAGCGAAAAGTCTTCGCGTAACAGAGGATAAATCGCCAGAATCAACGACTGAATCATATCATTAAGCAAATGGGCAACGCTGATCGCGCCAAGTATGCCAAATGAGGTACGCCGGGCCGGCGTCTTTGAAGAGGAAAGGGTGTGTTCGCTTGCCATTAAGTTAACCTGTCATTGTCTTGTGTTTTTATAGGGTGCAGAAAGCCCTTAGCTTGCTAATAACATAAGGTACAGTAATTATCTTTTAGCGTTAAGCCTGCGGCATAATCATACCCGTCAAATATTTTGGGTATCAGCCATTCATTTTCTGTTGTCAGAGTTGTTCAACAAGGAGGGTCACAGTGCCATTATTGAAAAGAAGTTTCGCCAGCGTTCTGACGGTGGCGTTATTAAGCACCCCATTGATGGCCCAGGCGTGGGTGAAAGACCGGACTTATAAGTTCACGGTGCTTCACACCAACGATCATCACGGGCGTTTCTGGAATAACGAACAGGGCGAATATGGCCTGGCGGCGCAAAAAACCATGATGGACCAGATCCGTTATGACGTGCAGGCGCACGGCGGTGCTGTCCTGATCCTCTCGGGCGGTGACATTAATACCGGCGTGCCGGAATCTGATTTGCAGGACGCGGAACCCGATTTTCGCGGGATGAATCTGATTGGCTATGACGCAATGGCGATTGGAAACCATGAGTTCGATAATCCGCTCTCCGTGCTGCGTCAGCAGCAGAAATGGGCTAAATTCCCGCTGCTCTCCGCCAATATTTATCAGAAAAGCACCGGAAAGCGGCTGTTCCAGCCTTACGCCCTGTTTAACCGTATGGGGCTGAAAATTGCCGTTATTGGCCTCACCACCGACGATACGGCGAAAATCGGCAACCCGGAAAACTTTACCGACATCCTGTTCCATAAACCGGCAACCGAAGCAAAAGCGGTGGTCGAACAGCTGCGGGCGAAAGAGAAGCCCGATGTGATTATCGCGGCCACACATATGGGCCATTACGACAACGGTCATTACGGATCGAATGCGCCGGGTGATGTGGAAATGGCGCGTGAACTGCCAGCCGGTTACCTCGATATGATCGTGGGAGGGCACTCGCAGGATCCGGTGTGCATGGCGAAAGAGAATGTGAAGCAGGCTGACTATGTGCCCGGAACACCCTGTACGCCCGATCGCCAGAACGGTACCTGGATTGTCCAGGCTCACGAGTGGGGGAAATACATCGGCCGTGCGGACTTCACCTTCCTGAACGGCAAGCTGACGCTGGATCACTATGAGCTGGTGCCGATTAACCTGAAGCATAAAGTGAAGAATGCTGACGGCAGCACCACCTGGGTCAATTACACCCCCGAGATCGCGAAAAACCCGGCCATGCAAAAACTGCTGACTCCGTTCCAGAAAAAGGGTGAGGCGCAACTGGGCGTGAAAATCGGCAGTGTTAACGGACGGCTGGAGGGCGATCGCAGCAAAGTGCGTTTTGTGCAGACCAGCATGGCGCGTCTGATTCTGGAAGGACAGATCGAACGGACTAAAGCTGACTTTGCCATCATGAGCGGCGGCGGTGTGCGTGACTCGATTGAGGGCGGTGCCATCACTTATAAAGATGTCCTGAAAGTGCAGCCTTTTGGTAATACGCTGGTGTATGTCGATATGAAAGGCAGCGAAGTTGAGAAGTATCTCGCAGTAGTGGCCAATAAACAGGTTGATTCAGGTGCCTATGCACAGTTTGCGCGCGTCAGCCTGACGGCAGACGGCACCGGCGTCAGTAACATCCTCATCAACGGTAAACCGCTGGAAGCGGATAAAACCTATCGCATGGCCACCCTGAGTTTTAATGCCACGGGCGGTGATGGTTATCCGCTGGTGGATAAGCTGCCTGGCTATGTGAATACCGGTTTTGTGGATGCCGAAGTGCTGAAACAGTACATCCAGAGTCACTCTCCGCTCGATGTGGCAAAGTATCAGCCTGCCGGGGAAATTGTCTATCAGAAAGCAGAAGCTAAAGCAGAAGCGAAATCAGAAGAGAAGGCACCGGAGAAAGCAGCGGAAAGCGAGAAACCGGCAGACCCTAAGCAGTGGCGTCCGGCGAAACTGGATACGGCTAAGCATTAACGGTGTTACCCATGGGGTCGACGACTTTTTCCGGTCGACCCCAACAACAACCTCTGCGCAGTGCCATTAACCATGTTTGTTCACTGGCTGTGGCTGGCGTGAATTCATGATGCGCTCACGGACTTTGTCATAGACCCAGTTATACGCCATGGTGTACGGCAGGAAGAACAGGAAGAAGGCGATTTCAATGATCAACGCCTGCCACAGACTGATACCCAACATCCAGGCTGCCAGTGGCAGACCGATCAGAATAAAGCCGCCCTCAAAGCCCAGTGCATGCAGAATACGCAGGCCGATACCGCGAGTCACTTTTTCGCGTGGCCACAGACGATCAAATCCGGCGTTATAAATCATGTTCCATATCATCGCTACCGTCGACAGCATGATGGCCAGCGCACCCATCTGAAACAGGGGTTTATCCATAATCCACGCGGCTAAAGGTGACACCAGTGCAATCGCCAGCACTTCGAAACCTGCGGCATGGAAAAAACGTTCTTTTAGCGTACGACCAGACATACATCCTCCTTAATTTTCTATGGACGCTATTTTCCACGTTTTATTTGCTAAGATAAAATGACTATCCATCGATAAAAGCGATACATCTTTGCGTTACTCACCGGAATCACTGGAAGCTTTTGTGCAAACCGTGGAAAGCGGATCCTTCTCGGCGGCGGCGCGTGCGCTGCGCAAAAGCCAGTCAACCATCAGTACGGCAATAGCAAATCTTGAAAACGATCTGGGCTTTACACTGTTCAGCCGTGAGCTACGTAACCCGGTATTGACTGAAAACGGGCAGCGTGCGCTGGCGCAGGTCAAAGAGATCCTCAATGCATCAGCAAAATTGGACGAGCTGGCTATTCGGCTTTCCGGCGAAATAGAGCCCTGTCTGCGACTGGCGATCTCCGATTTCTGGCAGGCTGATTATCATGAGTCACTGCTACAACGCTTTGAACGTCGCTATCCGGATATTGAATTTGAATGCATGATCGCCGAAGATGCCGACGTGATTGACCTGTTACATAGCCAGCGAGCCCACATTGGCGTGGTGCGGGTACAGGATCATTATCCGTCTGATATCTGCGTGAAGCGCCTGCAAGTGGAGGCACAAATGGCGATTTTCCTCCATCAGGATCACCCGCTGGCGCAGCAGGACAAGGTGACTGAAGAGGAGCTGAAAGCGCTGCGTCAGCTTCGGCTAAATACGTGGGTGGAGCGCACGCCTGCACCGACGGGAAAAGTGTGGCTGGCGCAGTCTTATCTGTTACTGCTGGAAATGGCTGAGCAGGGATTCGGCTGGAGTATTCTGCCGCGCTGGCTGACCCAGCAGTTTGGCCACCAGACACTGCGCGAACTGCCGGTGGACGGCTGGCCGCAGAGTATTCAGGTTGATGTGATCTGGTCACGCCGCACGCCACCCGGCCCTGCAGGGCGCTGGATGATCGATCAGTTGCTGGCCCAGCGCTCTGCGTAAAGCCGCGTTAATCGCCGCGTTTGGCGATATCGGCAAAGCTGGCATTAAGCAGTTGCGCCAGATCCTGCGGCTTCAGTTCAATATCCAGCCCGCGCTTGCCGCCGGAGACGAAGATCGTAGCAAACGGCTGCGCAAGGTGGTCAATCACCGTTGGCAGGCGCTTTTTTTGCCCTAAAGGACTGATGCCGCCAAGTAAATAACCCGTGCTGCGCTGGGCAAACAATGGGTCAGCCATCTCGACCTTTTTCGCTCCCAGCGCTTTGGCGACTTTCTTTAAATCGAGCTGCCCGGCCACCGGCGTCAACGCCACGGCCAGCGTTTTATTATCGCCATTCAGCGCGACCAGCAGGGTTTTATACACCTGATCCGCATCGAGATTCAGCTTGCGTACTGCTTCGTCTCCGAAGTGGGTTTCGCTGCTGTCATGCTCATAAGAATGCAGCGTAAAGGCGACTTTTTGCTTTTCCAGCAGTTTTACCGCAGGTGTCATAGTCACTAACCTTCTGTCGTATTTTCCATGAACGAGTGAACAATTGATGAACAAAAATGCTGGCGAAATATTACGCTTTGAGCGACAATCTTGCCCGCGTCAGCGTAACCGCTGAGACGATAACAAAAATCATAAATATGTCCTTATTGACGGGCCGATAGAGATATCGGCCTTTTTTTTATCGCTGAATCAGCAGACCTGGCAGATTTCCCTCGCCGTAAAGGTGCAGGGCACCCACCGCAACCACATAGCGCCCGGGTGGCAGCTGGCGTAAAAACTGGCACCACTGTTGATTACGCTGATGCATTAACAGGTCATTCAGACTGCTGCTGAACGTGCTGGGCAAGGCCAGTTTTCCGATGCTGCCCGGTGGGGCTTCCAGCCACCAGCTCACCATGGTTTGCAGCAGGCGTGCATTGGTTTGCCAGTGCTGTAGCGTATCTTCGAGTAACGGCAGGCCGTTGTCCGGCAGCGATTTCAGCAGTGCCAGCTGGGTTTCCGGCCCTTCCAGCTCAATCACTTTTTTCTGCCGTTCACGCGCCGCCTGCAGCAGTTGATAGTCGATACCGCAGTCGGCGCGTAGCCCAAGACGTTGCGCCTGTTGTGCCTGAAGCATGAGCGCCACCTGCCAGGCGGGCAGCGTATCGACGCGCTCCGGGTCGATGCTTAACTCTTCACAGCGGCGTTGCAGTTGTGGCCACTGCTCTGCAGAGAGGCGTTCAGCCAGCGGCGGACAACTCTCACTTTCACTGAAGGGGGATGCCCCGCCGGTGATATCCGCTTCAACAATCAGAGCATCGGCCTGCTGTAGCCGTTCATACAGCACCGCTGGCAGGGGCATCATATTGCGGGTACCCATATGAATGCTGCCCACCAGATGCAGATGTCGCTGACCCAACGTGATATCGAGGGCCGGGTAGCGGTAACTTACCGACCACAGCCTGCGCCACAACATCTGAAATCTGTGCAAAAGATTTGCCATCGTTTTCTGCCTCATGCTGTCAATCACACTATGCTAGCGTGATAAGTCGCTGACGGACAGGGCAAAACGCAGCACTCATTAGCCGACTTACGATTGCGGCGGGCGGAAGCGGATCAGACGATTAGCATTACTCACCACGGTAATGGATGAAAGCGCCATCGCCGCGCCCGCCACCACGGGACTGAGCAGGGTCCCCGTCAGGGGATACAGCACCCCGGCCGCAATCGGGATGCCACAGGCGTTATAAATAAATGCCCCAAGCAGATTTTGTTTCATATTGCGAAGCGTCGCCTGGGAAATCGCCAGAGCATCGGTCACCGCATTCAGGTCCTGACGCATCAACGTAATCGCCGCTGTCTCGATGGCCACATCGCTGCCGCCACCCATTGCGATCCCCACATCAGCCTGCGCAAGGGCCGGAGCATCATTGATGCCATCACCAATCATCGCCACCTGCTGGCCCTGTTGTTGCAGGGCGCGGATCGCATCGGCTTTGCCTTCCGGCAACACCCCGGCAATCACACGATCGATACCGGCTTCACGCGCAATGGCATTGGCCGTAATGGCGTTATCGCCTGTCAGCATCACCAGCTGATAACCGCGTTTATGCAGTCTTTGTAGCGCACTGACGCTCTCTTTACGCAGAGGATCACGGATGGCAAACAGGGCGACAATTTCCCCTCCGGCTGCCAGCAGTACTGGGGTAGCGCCGCTTGCTGCCTGCTGTTCCACCTGCCCGGTGATCGCCCCGGTCGCGATTTGCTGCTGCGCCATCAGCGGTGGATTACCCAGCAGCAGCGGAGTGCCAGCGAGTATGCCGCTGACCCCCAGCCCCGGTATTGTACGAAATTGCTCAATCTCGGGCAGCGTCGCCAGAGCGGCGTACTCAATGATGGCGCGTGCCAGCGGATGGCTCGAACCCTGCTCCAGGGCCGCAGCCTGGCGCAGCACGGTCTGCCGGTCAGCCCCGTTAAACAGCAGGACTTCAACGACACGCGGCGCACCTTCGGTCAGGGTGCCTGTTTTATCAAAGACTAAGGTGCTCAGGGTGCTGGCACGTTGCAGGGCATCGGCATCACGCACCAGGACACCAAACTCGGCGGCACGACCAACGCCAGCAATAATCGACATCGGCGTAGCCAGCCCCAGTGCGCAAGGGCAGGCGATGATCAGTACGGTAGTGGCAATCACCAGGGTGTAGACCATCTGCGGTGCGGGGCCGACCAGATACCAGACAGCAGCGCTGAACAGGGCTATCGCCACCACCAGCGGGACAAACACCGCTGAAATTTTATCCGCCAGTTGGCCGATTTCCGGCTTACTGCTTTGCGCCTGGCGGACTAACTGAATAATACGCGACAGGGTGGTGTTCTTGCCGATGGCGGTGGCACTGAACAGCACGCTGCCGTCCTGCAATACCGTCCCGGCATGCAGCGCATCACCCGATGACTTCTGCTGAGGGATGGCTTCGCCGGTCAGCATGGCTTCATCCATCCAGGCTTCACCGCGCAGGATCGTGCCGTCGACCGGTACCCGATCGCCGGTGGTGACGCGCAGCGTCATCCCCAACTGCACGTCACTCAGCGGCAGGATCTGCTCACCGTTTTCCGTGACAACACGCGCTGTGGGCGGGGTCAGATCCAGCAATTTTTCCAGCGCTTTTGACGAGCGTTGGCGAGCGCGCTGCTCCAGCATATGGCCGAGATTAATCAGACCGATAATCATCGCACTGGCTTCGTAATAAAGATGGCGTGCCGCCATCGGAAACAGATCGGGCCACAGATTCACGGTGATGGAGTAAAGCCAGGCGGCGGCAGTACCCAGTGCGACCAGCGTATCCATGGTGGCGCTAAGGTTCAGCAGGCTGCGCCATGCGCTGCGGTAAAAATGCCCCCCGGCGATGATCATGACCAGCAGGGTCAGTACGCCCACCACCAGCCATCCACTGCGGTTGTCGGCGGTCAGCATCATATTGTCGCCGATCATTCCCCATCCCATCAGCGGGATACCCAGCGCCAGCGCCAGGATCGCCTGCCAGCGAAAACGTTTTACCGCAGACTGCGCGGTTTGCTGCTGTTTTTCCCGACGTTTCACGTCATCTTGAATGATTTCCGCACCATATCCTGCACGGCTCACGGCGTCGATGAGTGCGGCGGGGGAAGCCGAACCCAGCACCAGCGCGCTGCGTTCGGCAAGGTTAACCCGCGCCTGGCTGACGCCAGCGACATTTTGCAGCGCACTCTGTACGCGGCTAACGCAGCTGGCGCAGCTCATGCCGTCAATCAACAGCTGGTAGCTGTCGGGATCGGAAGCGGGAGTCGTTGCCGGAAGCTCTGGCAGGGACGCTGTCAGCGCTTCCGGCTGAGGTTCTGATTCTGTCAGCGTATCAGGCTTTGGGTGAGAAGCCCCTTCTGGCAGGCTGGCGTGATAACCCGCCTGTTCGACGGCGGCAATCAGCGCATCGGCGCTGGCATCACCGGTAATGCGGGCTTCCGTCACCGTGACGTCCGCCTGCTCCACGTCGTCACGCTGTTCCAGCGCTTCTTTAACCCGTTTAACACAGTGGCCGCAGGTCAGTCCGTCCAGCGCCAGTAACGTGGTGTGTGTCATGATTTTCTCCTGAGTGAATATGTCACCGAAGCTCAGGTTAAACCTTCCCGCAAGGGTAAGGTCAAGCCAGTGTAACGATATTTATCCCCAGGCCTGAGGGCATAAATAACCGGATTTACATCTGGATCTGCCTTTCCCGAGCACGTAAACTGTTTCAGCTTATTACTCAGGCGCAGCGTCACCTTTAGCCGGGTATTATCAGACAGGGAGGCGTCTGCAATGAATTTTATATTACTACCTGAAAATGCCATTTTTCTTATCACCTTCGCGTTGATCCTGTTATTTGGTCTGGTGGAAATTCTTGCCATTATATTTGGCATGAGTGTTTTCTCACATACTGATACCCTGCTGTCGCCGCATATTCATGCCGGTGAGTCTTTATTTTCTCAGGGGCTGGACTGGTTAAATATTGGCAAAGTCCCTTTATTCATTCTGTTTATTCTCTTGCTGTCCTGCTTTTCTATCAGCGGAATGGTTTTACAGTGGGCACTGCTGTACGCGCTGGGCAAACCTCTTCCTGGCGGGCTGGTGGCGTTACCAGCGGGCGTAATCTCTGTGCTTTTCGTGCGAAAAATAAGCGCCGTCCTTGCGCGTTTTTTACCACAATACGAAAGCAGCGCACTGTCTGAAGAGAGTTTTATTGGCTGTATGGCGACCGTGGTGGGAGGAACGGCCAGCATGGGGCATCCTGCCCAGTGTCGGCTGGTCGATAAGTTTCAGCAAACGCATTATTTACGCGTACAGCCAGACAGCGAGGATGACATTTTCTCCCCTGGCGAGACCATTATCATTACGGCGCGTCTCACCTCATCTTTATTCGAAGGGATGTCTCATCCCTGGTCTGAACATCGGTAACACTGCCTCACACGTCTATTTTTAACTAAGGGATTGTAATGGAAGAAGTGACAAACATTGATAGTTGGTATTTCTGGGGTGAAATTGCATTAGCCGTTTTTGTCGTCCTTATTATTGTGGGGATTATATTCTCCCGGCTGTATAAAAAAGCCTCTGCGGAACAATCCTTTGTCAGAACTGGTCTGGGAGGACTAAAAGTGGTTCTTAGCGGCGGTTCCATTGTTCTGCCGGTATTTCATGAAATTATTCTGATTAACATGAATACGCTAAAACTGGAGGTGAGCCGTTCTAAAGTGGACAGCCTGATCACCAAAGATCGTATGCGTGTTGATGTCGTTGTCGCTTTTTTTGTGCGGGTAAAACCGACGGTGGAAGGTATTTCAACCGCGGCTCAGACGCTGGGGCAACGGACTTTATCCCCTGAGGATCTGCGCATCCTGGTGGAAGATAAATTTGTTGATGCGCTGCGTTCGACCGCGTCACAGATGACGATGCAGGATTTGCAGGATACCCGTGAAAAATTTGTCCAGGGGGTACAAAACACGGTGGCGGAAGATCTGAGCAAAAATGGTCTTGAGCTGGAAAGCGTTTCTCTGACCAATTTTAACCAGACCTCGAAGGAGTTTTTCGATCCGAATAACGCCTTTGACGCCGAGGGTCTGACCAAGCTGACGCAGGAAACGGAGCGCAGACGCCGGGAACGCAACGAAGTTGAGCAGGATGTTGAAGTTGCCGTGCGTGAAAAAAACCGTGATGCCCTGGCGCGCAAGCTGGAAATTGAACAGCAGGAATCTTTCATGTCTTTAGATCAGGAACAGCAGATCAAGACACGCAGCGCCGAACAGTCCTCGAAAATTGCGACCTATGAGGCCGAACGTCGCCGCGAAGCAGAGCAGAGCCGGATCATGTCCGAACGTCAGATCCAGGAAGCGGAAATTGAAAGTAAGCAGGTGCTGAAAACCCGCGAAGTGGAAGCCAGCCGGGACGTTCAGGTCAAAGAGATTGAACAAACCCGTGTCACTGAAATTGCACAGCAGGATAAAGCCATTGCGATTGCGGCAAAATCTGAACAGCAATCTCAGGCCCAGGCGCAGGCTAACCTTGCGCTGTCAGAAGCCGTGAAAGCCGAACAAAACGTGGTGACCACCCGTGAAACCGCGGAGGCCGATCGTGCCAAACAGGTTGCCCTGATCGAGGCCACTCAGGACGCTGAAACCAAAGCGGTACAGTTAACCCTGAGTGCCCGTGCAGAGAAAGAAGCCGCAGAATTGCAGGCGGCGGCCATTATTCAGCTGGCAGAAGCAACGCGCAGAAAAGGCCTGGCGGAAGCGGAAGCCCAGCGTGCGCTGAATGATGCCGTTAATATGCTCTCCAGCGACCAGACCAGCCTGAAATTTAAACTTGCTCTGCTACAGGCGCTGCCAGCGGTTATTGAAAAATCCGTGGAGCCGATGAAAGCCATTGAAGGCATCAAAATCATCCAGGTGGATGGTTTAAATCGCACCTCAGGTGGGGCTTCCTCGGGGACTGCCACGATGGCCGGGGGAAATCTGGCGGAACAGGCGCTGTCTGCTGCACTCTCTTATCGTGCCCATGCGCCCATTCTGGACTCATTGCTGAAGGAAGTGGGTCTGGCGGGAGGATCGCTCAACGATCTGACGGCGGGACTAGTGGCGCCCCAGGCGAGTGACAGCGATCAACCCGCAGCAAACGATGAGGCACCTTCTTCGCCTGCCAGTGCGGAGGTTGCCGTTCCAGTGGCTTCCTCACCCCCCGTCGAATCACTGACATCCGCGAAATTTACCCCCCTTATCTGACCTCAATCCTCCTGGTCACCCACCAGGGGGATTGTTAACTCTGACTCATCAGTAATGCTGTCAGCCAGATGCCAATGCCAAAGGAGGTATGGGCGACCAGGCTGCGCCAGCGTACGGTCCAGGGGGCAGGGGTGTTGGCCGCCGCAAAGCCGAAGCCAAACGCAGGCTGCATCAGGCAATACGGTGCGACTACGCTGACTATCCCCATCAGCAACGCGGGCAGGAACGTTGGCGCCGACAGCCATTGTGGGCCAACGAGGGCAATCAGCAGCGCAGAGAACATTATCCCCGTCAAATAGTGTGCTCCCCAGCCGACGGCCACTTCCCCCCTGACCGGAGTGGCTTGCAAAATGGTGTAGTGGCTAAACGTCCCATGACGCATATGCCCCAGCCAGCGCCCGACCAGCCGATAGTCCAGAGAGGGGATTTTGAATAACTGCTTTTGCAATAATGCCCAGAGATCCATCACCAGTGTTGCGCCGGTTCCCAACAAAACAGCTTGCCCTGCCAGCATTAAACTCTCCTGCATCGTGCCGTCCTCTTCACGTGTTTATTTTGTCGACTGTCTGTGATTGGCATGCAGGATGTCAAAGTAAACGGCAGCAACCTGTACCAAAGTAGAGGGGACGAAGACCTGTTGTTTGACTGGGGCAGAAAATTGGATTAGTTATGGATCCTGCTTAAGCCGCCCGGAGGAATAATGAATATCAGCGACGTGGCAAAGAAAACCGGATTAACCAGCAAAGCGATCCGTTTTTATGAAGAGAAAGGGCTGGTGACGCCGCCGCTGCGCACGGAAAATGGCTATCGCAGCTACAGTGCCAAACACCTAGAGGAGCTGACGCTGCTGCGCCAGGCCCGCCAGGTCGGATTTAATCTGGATGAGTGCCGCGAGATGGTCGGCCTGTTTAACGATCCTGAACGCCACAGCGCCGATGTGAAGGCGAGGACGCTCAGCAAAGTGCGGGAGATCGAAGTTCATATCAGTGAACTCCAGCTAATGCGCCAGAAGTTGCTCGATCTCGCCGCCAGTTGCCCGGGCGATGACAGCGCCGAGTGCCCGATCATTAATCACCTGGCCGGATGCTGTCACAGCGCTAAGCAGGGTTAAACCCCACGACGGACAACGCGTAGCGTGATCCCTTCGACCGCTACCACGGTGATCTGCGTGCCGGCGGGCAAATCTTCCTCTGCCTGGACGCGCCAGTTACCATCACCAATACACACATGCCCGAAGCCATTGACCAGCCCGGCATCCAGCGTCAGCTGGCGGCCAATCATCTGCTGACCCCGCTGATTCAACGTCGAAGGAGGATTTCGGCGGTCGCGGTGCTTAAGCCAGCGATACCACCACAGTGCAGCGAGAATGGTCAGTACGGCAAAACTCAGCCCCTGCCACTCCCACGGCATCGGCACCAGCCATACCAGCAGGCTGACCAGCACGGCAGCAACGCCGCTCCACAGCAGATAACCACTGGCACCCAGCATTTCCGCCGCCAGCAGCAGGCCACCGAAGGTCAGCCATAGCCACCACGGGTTAGCGAGCAGTTCATCGATCATCGGCGGTTACGCTCCGCTTTGCTTTCGCCCAGCAGTTCGCTGATCCCGGCAATGGATCCCATCAGGCTGCTGGCTTCCAGCGGCATCATCACCACTTTACTGTTGCTGGAGGAGCCGATGTTTTGCAGGGCATCAGTATATTTCTGCGCTACAAAGTAGTTAATCGCCTGAATATCCCCGGCGGCAATGGCTTCAGATACCATTTTTGTTGCCTGCGCTTCGGCTTCAGCACTACGTTCGCGCGCTTCCGCAGCAAGGAATGCAGACTGACGTTCACCTTCTGCTTTCAGGATCTGCGACTGTTTTTCCCCTTCAGCACGCAGGATCGCGGCCTGGCGAACCCCTTCCGCTTCCAGAATATCGGCACGCTTGGTTCGTTCGGCTTTCATCTGGGCGTTCATCGAGGCGATCAGTTCAGCCGGTGGGCGAACATCGCGGATCTCAATACGGGTAATTTTGATGCCCCATGGGTTGGTCGCTTCATCGACAATATGCAGCAGGCGGGTATTGATGTTGTCACGTTGCGACAGCATTTCATCCAGTTCCATCGATCCCAGCACGGTACGCATGTTGGTCATCGTCAGGTTGATGATTGCCAGCTCAAGATTGCTGACCTCATAGGCGGCGCGTGCCGGGTCAACCACCTGAATAAAGCACACGGCATCAATGGTGACGCTGGCGTTATCTTTAGAGATGATCTCCTGCGAGGGGATATCCAGCACTTGTTCCATCATATTGATTTTACGGCCCACGCGATCCATAAACGGGATCACCAGATTCAGGCCGGGCTGGAGTGTGTTGGTATAGCGGCCGAAGCGTTCAACGGTCCACTGAAAACCTTGTGGGACGATTTTGATACCTGACCAGACGAGGATCAGGGCCAGAATGATAATGACGGGAATCACAGCCAACATAAAAATAACCTCCAGATTGTTATTATTCATCACTTTACTGGGCGACCCTTTAGCCCGAACGCCCCTTCGACACTCGAATCCGTCCACCAGAGCACAGCGCTACCGGGTTGCACCTTATCTGATGATATTGTAACACCCATGACAGCGCCATCCCGCTGTTGTTGGTATTGTTAGCGCTTAACTCTTTTGTCTGGCGAACTGGAAAGAGAAATCAGCAATGTAGCTGCCTTCGGCCTGTGCGATCGCTTTTGACAATGCCTGGTAATAGGGCTCAAGCCCAA
The DNA here is from genome assembly GCF_020683125.1 of Erwinia rhapontici. Taxonomy (NCBI): domain Bacteria; kingdom Pseudomonadati; phylum Pseudomonadota; class Gammaproteobacteria; order Enterobacterales; family Erwiniaceae; genus Erwinia; species Erwinia rhapontici. Next base: position 1,165,572 of record NZ_CP085627.1, read on the forward strand.
TCGCTTCAATCTCGGCAATTTTGTCGCGAATAGGGGCGCAGAACAGGGCCGGATTGCCTGCGGCCTGGCGCTTATTGTTGACGGGCAACTCGTTGGTCACTGCTTTCATCGCGGTACGCAGTGCCTGGCGATAGCTGCCTGGCACGTTATTCACATTCTCAGATGCCGTCAAAACGTTGAGGGTGGGGAACTGATCTGCCATTACCGCAGACTTAAGCCTGTCAAAGAATTGCTGAAACAGCTGGAATGAACCCAGATCGGTGACTTTGGGTTTGGTTGATTTACCGCTGGTGTTTCCCACCGTCCTGGTGGCTTCCTGATGAGGCGAGGTTGTCTTGTGAAGTTGAAGGTCAAAAAGGTAATCCGCGTGCTTTCTGCGCTCCTGCAGATCCGGGAACTTCTCATTGAAGGCTTTGATGAACTCAGGAGCAGGCAGATCGGCTAGCGCATGATTATCCAGCCAGTCGGACCGCGCAAACAGGGCTGGCTTAATAAACCAGGCGGGGACAGGTTCAGAGAAACGTACCGACTGACCTTTGCGGTCAAATTCGACGAACTCTGCGCCTTTATCGAAGGCGAAGCAGCAATGTTTAAAACTGATAATCGTGTCATTAATGATCAGCGCATCTTTGACAAATTTTGCCACCTCGGCACTCATCACAAATGCTGTTTTTTTGTCACTATCACGAAGGACATAGTTCAAATCGGCCACTGACTTCACGCCAGGCTCAAGATCAAACTCAAAGAAAATATGTGACATACTATTAACTTCCTGTTTCCCGGGGGAAGTCATAATATCATATCTTCGAGTGTGAAAGTCAGCGGCCTGTGAGCGAAGAACAGGGCAACGCAATGCAGAGACTTTTTAACAGACTGCCTTCGTTAAAATCCGATTTTAAGGTCAATTCCGGTGCTGTCACGTTTCATCGTGAGCTTTGCATCATCCCGGGCAACAACGCTGACCACCACAGACTTCAGATCATCCATACTCAACGTCATCAGACGGGCATTCAGCAACAGAATCGTCCTTAACATTTCATCCCCGAACTCTGATGATATGTGATCCATCATCCGGTGATGCTTCTCAACGTTTACCTTGTCTTCAATCGGCTGTGAAAATCGGGTCATTGCGTTACCCCCTGGGATAATTTCGTTAATGTAGCCTGACAGGCCCGCACAGAGACCATCTGTCGTTCAAGCAGTTCCGCATAATTAATCTGTTCTGCGGCAGACCCTCGCTCCAGTTTTATCGTAAGCGAGAGTGCATGGCTCGCAGCCTGAGCAAGTTGCAGACAGGCTGAAAGATGTTCTTTTCGATAATGTTCGCTGTCCGAGAGCGCCTTAAGCAAGATCGAACGCGCTTCGGCAATCAGCGCCAGGTGTTCCGGTATCATTTGAGTCACTCCCCATTGTCGTTTCGAAAGGGTCAGGTGATGACCTGACCCATTGGAAAAGCCTGTGCACTTTTAGTGGAAGTGCGAATGACCACCGAAACCTTCGGAGCGCGAGTTGTCATGGCCGTAACCGTGACCACCAAAAGCGGCACTGTGCGCATTATCGCCACCGCGATTGCCAGAACCACCGTGTGAAGCATGGCCGCCCTGACCTCCGGCGTTACCTTTGCCGGTAGCGAACGTGATTTTCGAGACGGAGACGGGTTTATTTAAGATGACTGAGGGCATCGACTGGACGGGTGTTTTGACACCGATGTTCACTGCCGGGCTCAGAGGCGCCATTGGCTGGCGGGCCATTCCGGACATTTTAATGGCCTGCTGATCCCGTACCGCCTGCTGCGCATCGAAGTTAGCAATGGCGGCATCACGCGCAATCCGGGCGTGATCCACCATTTTCTGCTGCTGCATCTGCTGACCCAGTTTATCGGCAGTGGCATTGCGGTTATAGGCTGTCGCCTCTTTGGCTCTTCTGTCTGCATCCGCCTGACGGGCATCCGCCAGCGCCACTGCCATATCTGAGTTTTTCCGCTGGTTCGGGCCAATGGCCGCTAATGAAGGGGTCAGGGTCGCCATTGGCTGGCGGGCCATTGCGCCCAGTAAACGGTCATCATGGCTGACGCGTTCCTTACTCTGGGCAACCGTATTTGCCAAGTCGGCCGCCTTAGCATCGGTTTGCTGCTGTTGGACCTGATTGCGATACGTTGTTCCGTTGACTTGTCTCTGTGCAGCCCGACGGTCGGCAGTGATTTGGTCACCTTTTTCCGCCAGAGCATCATTGAAAGATCCATCGGCGTTAAAGCGACCTGTTCCGTCCCGGCTGTCCGTTTCGTTGTAATGTGCCAGATTGTCTTTTTCTTGCTCCTGCAACTGATGCAGAGTTGATACTGCATCATTAAAGGCGTGGGACTGATCTTCAGCAGATGTATTAAAAGAGGAGAGAACGGCCAGGGCAGTAAGCGCGATCATCGTGCGTTTCATGATTTTTTCCAGTAGATATGAAGGGTTAATAACGTTGCGATATCAGAATTCTGATACTGACCACGCAGATTTAACTGTCATTATCCTTTTGACTTTGTTGTGGCTTTTTTTTCTGTGGTGTGTCACTTGTTGTGACTTCGCTATGTGAGTAATGCTAGTCTTATTGTTGTCTCTGTTAATTGACTTTAGTCAATATTTTGACGGTATTTTTTATTGCCCATAAGTCTTTATAGTGAGTGTTTGATTTTATTAGTCTTTAGTTAGTCTTGTGGCCGTCAGCGGTGCAGGCCATTCTTCACGGGGAAGGTGAGTCAAGGTCAGTTCATGGCAGGGTAAATAGCGTGACTCAAAAATCAGGCCCAGGTATCCGTTTTAACAGAGATATATTTTCTTTCAGACTGGATTAAGACTAATGATGGTGGGGAGTGCTACAGAGTACGAGCAGAGGGAAGGGGAGCCGGGATGTTATTGATATACGGCAGGCCGATGGGTGTGCCATCGGCCTGCTGTGTTTTAGTAGAGCAGAGAGTAGAGCTGACGACGGTATTTCGCCGCCAGCGCATCGCCGGTACCCAACGCGGCGAGAATGTCCTGCAAAATTTTACGCGCCTGACCGTTGGCCGCGGCGAGATCTTTCTTCAGATGAGAGAACAGCAGTTCCAGCGCTTCTTCGTTGCGCCCGACCTGGTGGTATTGTAATGCCAGCTGGGTAGCCAGTTCGGCATTGTCCGGATCAGCGTCGATCTGCTGTTGCAGTTGCTGGATTTCGGGTGTGTCCGCCGCCTGCTTCAGCAGCTCGATCTGTGCTACCAGACCCTGGTAGCGCGTATCCTGATCCTGCAAAGGCACCACTTTCAGTACCGCTTCGGCCTCTTCGCTGCGGGTCAGCCCGATCAGCACTTCGGCAAGCAGGAAACCGATGTCGCTGCGCTGGTTGCTCAGTGCCCACGCATCTTTCAGCAGCGGCAGAGCCTCAATCAGTTTGCCTTCGTCCATCAGCTGCATCGCCTGCTGGGCTTTCAGCTCCTCTTCTTTCGGCAGCACTTTCTCTAAAAGGGCACGCACGGCTTCTTCCGGCTGCGGACCCTGGAAACCGTCGACCGGCTGACCATTCTGGAACAGGTAGACCGTCGGGATGGAACGCAGTCCAAACTGCTGCGCAACCGCCGGTTCCGCGTCACAGTCCAGCCTTGCCAGAACAAACTGCCCGGCATACTCCTGCGCCAGACGATCCAGCAGCGGCGTCAGATGCTGACAGTGCTGGCTGCGTTCTGACCAGAAGTAAAACAGCACCGGGATCTGCATCGACTGTTCCAGCGTCTGTTGCAGGTTGGCTTCATTAATTTCGACAATAGCGGCTTGTGGTGACATGAATTCGTCTCTTTTCACGTAAGTTTCTTACTGTATTGGGGCGAGGGGCGATGCTTCAAGGCCCGGCGACTAATTCTGGCGTAAAAACCGATCCATCATCCAGCCTGGCAGCAAACGGCGCAACAGCGTAATGACATGGGTCACCATCGTCACAGGATAGCGCAAACGTGGGTGGCGGCTCTCCAGCGCATGCCGCAGCTTCGGCAGAATCGCCTCCGGCGGCAGCGTAAAGCGGGCGGCGATCCCGGGATTTTTCACCGGTTTATCCTGCTGCGCCTGCCGGACGTTATCGGTAAAGCGGGTATGAATTGGCCCTGGTTCAATCAGGCTGACGCGCACACCGCTGCTGTGCAGCTCCATCCGCAGGGCATCAGACCAGGCCTCCAGCGCGTATTTACTTGCGGCATAGGCACCACGCCCTGGTGTTGAGATCAGTCCCATCACCGAACTGGTATTCACAATGCGCCCGCTGGCGGCGATCAGCGCAGGCAGCAGCAGGATAGTGAGCTGGTGGGTACCGAACAGATTGGTGGCGAACTGCTGTTCTAGCTGCTGACGCGATACCGACTGCAAGGGACCATAAACGCCGAAGCCCCCGTTATTAAACAGGCCTGCCAGGCGGCCATCACACAGCGCAAGGATCTCCCCGGCAGCATGCTCGACGCTGGTGGCGTCATCCAGGTCCAGCAAGACACCGCTAAAACCCAGTTCGTTCATGCGTTCGACATCCTGCGGTTTACGGCAGGCCGCGATAACATGGTAGCCACGGCGCAGCAGATCGTTGGCTGCCACCAGGCCAATCCCGCTGGAACTGCCCGTAATAACAATACTTTTTTGCATAACTTTACCTGTCACGGCACTCAGAGCCGGGTCACTCATGCTTAACTAGGGGAGCCAGGTTTTTAGCCATCAGGTCGGCAATAAACGGTTGGGCCGCAGGGTTAGGATGAATGCCATCGTCCTGCATCCATTCCGGTTTCAGATAAACCTGTTCCATAAAGAACGGCAGCAGCGGAATGGCGTGTTCCTGAGCCAGTTTGGGGTAGATAGCTGCAAAGGATTCGGTATAACGCTTGCCGTAGTTTGGCGGTATACGTATTTGCATCAGAATCGGCTGCGCGTTGGCGGCCAGCGCCAGTTTAATCGCCTGATCCAGGTCCTGCTCCACCTGCTGTGGGGCAAAACCGCGTAATGCATCATTACCACCCAGTTCAATCAGTACCCAGCGCGGCTGATGTTGTTTCAGCAGTGCAGGAAGACGAGCCAGCCCCTGCGTCGCGGTGTCACCGCTTATGCTACCGTTAATAATGGTGGGGGATTTTTTCCATTTATCATTGAGTAACGCAGGCCATGCAGCACTGGCAGACATGCGGTAACCGGCGCTCAGACTGTCGCCGAGTACCAGCAGCGTATCTGCCGCCGTTGCGCGCAGCGTCATAAAAGCCAATAAGAACAGGAAAGGGTAATGCCAGCGGAAAACATTCTTGAAGTTCATCGTCTTAGTAAGTCCGTCGGTCAGGGTGAGCATCAGCTTTCCATCCTTACCGGAGTTGAGCTGGTTGTCAAACCGGCTGAGACCCTCGCCCTGATCGGTGAATCGGGATCGGGTAAGTCGACGCTGCTCGGAATTTTGGCCGGGCTGGACGACGGCAGCGAAGGAGAGGTGATGATGCTCGGCCAGCCGCTGCACAAGATGAACGAGGAGCAGCGGGCTGAATTACGGGCGAAGAATGTCGGCTTTGTTTTCCAGTCGTTCATGCTGGTGCCGACCCTGAATGCTCAGGAAAATGTACAACTTCCGGCACTGCTGCGCGGTGAAAGCGATCGTCAGAGCCGTGAGCAGGCAGCCGCACTGCTGGCGCAACTTGGGCTGGGCGAGCGTCTCAGCCATCTTCCTGCTCAGCTTTCTGGCGGAGAGCAGCAGCGCGTGGCGCTGGCCCGCGCCTTTAACGGTCGACCGGCCCTGCTGTTTGCCGATGAACCGACCGGTAACCTTGATCGCAAAACGGGCGATCGTATTGCCGACCTGCTGTTTACGATGAACCGTGATTATGCCACCACGCTGATCCTCGTCACTCATGATGAACAGCTGGCGGCGCGCTGCGATCGTCGGCTGCGGCTGCGTGATGGCAAGCTGTGGGAGGAAGCATGATTTGGCGCTGGTTCTGGCGTGAGTGGAAATCGCCCTCGCTGCTGATTGTCTGGCTGGCGTTAACACTGGCGGTGGCCTGCGTGCTGGCGTTGGGCTCACTCAGTGACCGTATGGAAAAAGGCTTAAGCCAACAGAGCCGTGACTTTATGGCGGGTGACCGCACGCTGCGTAGCAGCAAAGCCGTGCCTGATGAATGGCTGGCGCAGGCGCGTGCTGACGGATTGCAGGTAGGGCGTCAGCTCAGCTTTATGACCATGACGTTTGCCGGAGAGACCCCGCAGCTGGCGTCGGTAAAGGCGGTGGATGATCTCTATCCGATGTTCGGCCAGCTGACGACCGCACCCGTCGGGCTGAAACCCGCAGCGGGTACCGTGCTGGCCGCACCACGCCTGCTGGCATTGCTGGAGCGTAAAGCCGGGGACCAACTCGACGTGGGGGATACCACTCTGCGTATTGGGGGGGAAGTGATCCAGGAGCCGGATGCGGGCTTTAACCCGTTCCAGACCGCACCGCGTCTGCTGATGAACCTGGCCGATGTGGAGAAAACCGGGGCTATCCAGCCCGGCAGCCGCATCACCTGGCGCTATAAATTCTCCGGCACTCCGGCGCAACTGGCGCGTTATGACCGTTATATTGAAGCGCGGCTGACGCCCGACCAGCGCTGGATCAGCGTGGAAAACAGTGAGGATGCGCTGGGGAAATCCATGCAGCGCGCCCAGCAATTCCTGCTGCTGTCAGCACTGCTCACGCTGATGCTGGCGATTGCCGCCGTGGCCGTGGCGATGAGCCATTACTGTCGCAGCCGCTACGATCTGGTGGCGGTACTGAAAACGCTCGGGGCTAACCGCACGGCACTGCGTAAATTGATTATCGGCCAGTGGCTGGCAGTGCTGCTGCTGGCGGCGGTGGTGGGCAGTGCCATTGGGCTGGGTTTTGAAGCACTGCTGCTGCGGATGCTGCGTCCGGTGTTGCCGGGTGAGCTTCCTGCCGCCAGTGCCTGGCCGTGGCTGTGGGCGGTGGGATCGCTGTTTGTCATCTCCCTGCTGGTCGGGTTACGCCCTTATCGCTTACTGCTGGCGACCCAACCGCTGCGCGTCCTGCGCCGCGATGCCGTGGCGAATATCTGGCCGCTGAAGCTGTATCTGCCTGCGATGGCGGTGGTGGTGATTGGCCTGCTGGCTCTGCTGGTGGGGGGCAGCAAACTGCTGTGGGCGCTGGTGGCAGGGATTGTGCTGTTGTCGCTGCTGTTGGGTGCCATTGGCTGGGGCGGCCTGCTGCTGCTGCGCCGTCTGACGTTGCGTAATCTTGCCTTTCGTCTGGCGGTGAACCGACTGCTGCGTCAGCCCTGGACCACACTCAGCCAGCTGGCGGCGTTTTCGCTGTCGTTTATGTTGCTGGCATTGCTGCTGGTGATGCGTGGCGATCTGCTGGATCGCTGGCAGCAGCAACTGCCGCCGGGCAGCCCGAATTACTTCCTGTTAAATATTACCGAGCCGCAGGTGCCACAGGTGCAGGCCTTCCTGCAACAGCATCAGGTGAAGGCGGAAACCTTCTATCCTGTAGCGCGAGTACGCCTGACCGGGATCAATCAGCAGCCTGCCGATCCGGCGCAGGATGAATCCCTTAACCGTGAGCTGAACCTGACCTGGCTGAAAGATCTGCCGGATCACAACCCGATGACGGCAGGGAGCTGGCCGCCAAAAAATGGGGAGGTCTCCATTGAACAGGAGCTGGCAAATCGTCTGGGCGTGAAGCTGGGGGATACGCTGACCTTTACCGGTGATACTCAGGAGTTCAGTGCAAAAATCAGCAGTATGCGCAAAGTCGACTGGGAAAGCCTGAAGCCGAATTTCTTCTTTATCTTCCCTCCGGGCGCGCTTGATGGACAGCCGCAAACGTGGCTGACCAGCTTCCGTATGGATAATGACAATGCCACGCTGGCACAGCTTAATCGTCAGTTCCCGACGCTCAGTCTGCTGGATATTGGCAGCATTCTGAAGCAGATAGGGCAGGTGCTGGCGCAGGTCAGCCAGGCGCTGGAGATTATGGTGATCCTGGTGACCGCCTGCGGCGTGCTGCTGTTACTGGCGCAAATCCAGGTGGGTATGCGTCAGCGACGTCAGGAGCTGGTGGTCTACCGTACGCTGGGTGCCAGTAAAAAACTGCTGCGCGGTACGTTGTGGTGCGAGTTTGCGCTACTTGGCGTGGTGTCTGGTGTTGCAGCGACTATTGGTGCCGAAGCGGCGCTGTGGGGGTTGCAACGCAAAGTGTTCGACTTCCCGTGGCAGCCTGATTTCGTGCTGTGGCTGGTACTGCCGCTGACCGGCGCGCTGCTGCTCTCATTGTGCGGCGGCTGGTTAGGCGTGCGCTTACTGAAAGGGAAAGCGCTGTTCAGAGGATATTACGCAGGATAGTGAAAGGAGGCCGGTGAAAGCCGGCCTGTTTACTGCGGACCTTAGTTATTATCCTCTTTGTCAGGGAATACAGGGCGAATAAGTTTCATCTCTACGCCAAGACGGATGGCATGCTTTGCGTTGTTAACGCCTAATTTTTTCACAGCGTTGGCAATATGATATTTCACTGTTGTCAGTTTCACCCCGGTAATAATCGCTATTTCTTGATAGGACTTCCCTACGCTGACCCAATATATGATCTCATTTTCACGATGAGAAAATATATTTCTGTTATTCATCTTTTCGAAATCACTGTCAATCTGTAGTTTCTGATACAGGTATGTTGTTTTCTCGTGGGTTAATATCAACAGAAGCTGAAGTTTACTTTTATTTTCCAGGACAATATCTTCGATGTCATTGTCATATTCATTTTCTGAAAAAAGCGAAAGCATAACCAGGTTGTTGTATTGATCGTGGAGAACAAAAGTGTAACCATTGATAATGTCATGATTTCGGGCCATGTCAAAAAAGCTGAGTGACTTGATGCCCTGACTGAGTAGGAAATTTTCATCCCATGAAAAAGGTGTAATGCGGTGTAATGCGGTGATGACAACCGGATCAATGAACTGAAAGTTGTTTTGTTTATAGATGCGGAACCATTCTTGTCGATTAGAAATAATAGAAACATCGGCAGGATTGCTTTTGCTCATGATCGCGTAAACATATTTTATTTTATTGAAGCTCGATAGCTCTTTTTCAATATGACGCTTTATAATGGAATTGATAGTGGTGTTGCTAAAGAAGTTATCACGCATATTCTACTCTCCCTGTACGATTATTCATCCTTAATCTATAGTAAAGACATTACCATGGCCGTTGTTATCTGGCTAATTTTTGCGTGGCAAAGAGTGAATATTTCATTAAATGTGGGGAATAAATAAGAATAAAGGGAACCCTGTAAACGGGTTCCCTGGTGTGGACAAAGTATGCGGCTAAAGACTGAAAAGGGACTAGATGTGTACTATTTTTTATAGCAGGGAGCATAGACCATAAGTGCCGAGAATGTAGCTGTACTTTAGTACAGTCAGGCACTCGCCATTTTCAGAATTTAGCATTCATTAATGGGGCAGGCGGCTGTAGGGGCTGACCTTCTGTTTCAGTCAGCCCGTAAGGCAAAGGGATTAATCCAGCTTCTCAACCGCCCAGGCAATCCCGCTGGCGTATTCTTCCGGCAGCAGCGGCACCAGCGCGTTCAGCCCATGGCTGAGGGCCTGTGGGCTGACGTCGGACAGATTCAGGTGGCCCACTTTACGCCCGGCACGCACTTCCTTCTCATACCAGTGCAGGTGCACCAGCGGCTGCTCCAGCCAGGCCAGATTGACGTCGGTGCCAATCAGGTTGACCATCACCGATGGCGTGCTGACGACAGGCGTTGGCAGTGGAAGGTCGAGAATAGCCCGCAGATGCAGCTCAAACTGGCTGATGGATGCGCCGTTCTGCGTCCAGTGACCGCTGTTGTGTACGCGTGGCGCCAGCTCGTTGATCAGCAAACCTTCCGGTACCACGAAACACTCCATCGCCATCACGCCAACGTAGTTCAGCTCGTTCATGATGGCGGAGAGCATACGCTCGGCCTGCTGCTGATGCTGCGCATCCACATCCGGCAATACTACGCTGGTGCGCAGAATACCGTCCTGATGCAGGTTGTGCGTCAGCGGATAGAACACCGTGCGGCCATCGTGGCCACGTGCGCCGACCAGCGACATTTCGCCAGAGAAGTTAATTCCCTGCTCAACAATACACTCGCCGTAGCAATCAGCAGGCAGTGATGCGGTTTCATCTGCACGCAGGCGCCACTGGCCGCGCCCGTCATAGCCGCCGGTGCGGCGCTTAACAATGGCAAGGGAACCGAGTGTGGTGAACACCTGCGCCCACTCATCTGCACTGGAGAGCAACTGCCACGGCGCGGTTGCCAGGCCCAGCCGGTCCAGCAGTTGCTTCTGGGTCAGACGGTCGGCCAGCAGCGGGAAGATATCGCGGTTCACAAAGGCGTTATGGCTGGCCAGTTCACGGGTTAATGCCGTTTCAGGCCAGCGCTCGATTTCGGCAGTGATCACGCTCTGCGCAATGGGCAGGGAGTCGGGTTCCGCATCCAGGCCCACCGGATAGACGGCAATGCCCAATGGCTCACCCGCCTGGCGCAGCATCCGTCCCAGCTGACCGTTACCTAATACACAGACCGGCTTCATGCATCCACCCGTGGGTCCGGGTTATTCAGCACTTCATCGGTCTGGGTCTGACGCCAGTGATTCAGGCGGCCTGCCAGTTCGGCATCATGCAGCGCGAGGATCTGTGCGGCCAGCAGGGCGGCATTGGCGGCACCGGCTTTGCCAATCGCCAGCGTGCCCACAGGAATGCCGCGTGGCATCTGCACAATAGAATACAGGCTGTCGACACCGCTCAGTGCGGCACTCTGCACGGGCACGCCCAGTACCGGAACCAGCGTTTTTGCTGCCAGCATACCCGGCAAGTGCGCCGCGCCGCCTGCACCTGCGATAATCACCTGATAGCCATTATCCGCTGCCTGTTCGGCAAAACTGAACAGTTTGTCCGGCGTGCGGTGTGCAGACACCACTTCGCAGTGAAACGGAACATCAAGGCTGGTGAGAATTTCCGCGGTAAATTGCATGGTTGCCCAGTCACTTTTGGAACCCATAACAATAGCAATGCGGGCCGGTGCGGCGTTGGATGACATGCGGGTCTGACTCCTGTGATTGTGATACTTCACCTGAATGGCGCTGTAGGCTTACCAGGTGGGAAGGGCACAGAGAATATCACGACTGAGCGGCAAGGAAAACGGTTGCGTGGCGCGAAATAGCGGCGGGTTTCGCCAGGTTTTTGAATCAGAACGGGAAGGAAATCAGGCTTATTTCATCGCTACTGACTTTGATCATCGAGCCTTCTTCATGCCAGGCCCCCAGAACCAGGCGTTCAGCCGCTTTCCCGTTGATCAGTAGAGGATGCACCGCAGGGCGATGAGTATGACCGTGGATCAGCCACTGCACCTGATGGCGGGCCATCACGTTCACAACAGCCTGGGGATTCACATCCATGATCGACTGGGATTTATTGCTGTTAGCTTCGCGGCTTCCGGCGCGCATTTTCAGCGCGATACGCTGGCGCACAAACAGGGGAAGGGCGAGGAACAGCGTCTGTAACCAACGTTGTTGTACTTTGGCACGAAAGCGCAGATAGCCTTCGTCATCAGTACACAGCGTGTCACCGTGCATGATCAGCACCTGTCTGCCATACAGATCCAGCACCTGCTCTTCCGGCAGCAGCGTCATACCGCAGGCTGTTGCAAAGCGCTTGCCCACCAGGAAGTCACGATTGCCGTGAATAAAGTAGCAAGGGATAGCCAACTGGCGCAGAGCCGTCGCGACCTCCGCATGCAGCGGATTCGGGTCGTCATCGCCAATCCAGGCTTCAAACAGGTCACCGAGAATGTACAGCGCATCAGCATGCTGTGCTTCACGGCGTAAAAAATGCAGAAAACCGGCAGTGATTGCCGGTTCTTCAGTACACAGATGGAGATCTGCGATAAACAGCGTGTGCGACATTATTAGCTGACGGTGACTTTCTGGATGATCACGTCGTCTTTTGGTACGTCCTGGTGCATGCCGCTGCGGCCGGTAGATACGGCTTTGATTTTCTCAACAACGTCCATACCTTCAACCACTTCAGCGAAAACGCAGTAACCGAAGCCCTGCAGGCTTTCATCACGGAAGTTCAGGAAGTCGTTGTCAGCCACGTTGATGAAGAACTGGGCAGTAGCAGAGTGTGGCGCCTGGGTACGAGCCATTGCCAGGGTGCCTTTGGTGTTCTTCAGGCCATTGCTGGCTTCGTTGCGGATCTCGTCTTTGGTGTCTTTCTGCTTCATGCCCGGTTCAAAACCACCGCCCTGGATCATAAAACCGTTGATCACACGGTGGAAGATGGTGTTGTCGTAAAAACCTTCGCTGCAATATTCAAGGAAGTTTTTAACGGTAGCCGGTGCTTTATCATCGAAAGTCTTGATGACGATATCGCCATGATTAGTCTGGAAAGTGACCATATTCTCATCCTGTCAGGGTTGGAGTATTTAACATTGGGCGCCGGAAGCTGAGACTCACGTCTGTTCCGTGCGACAGACGGCTCTTATATCACAAAATGTGATGGCTCGTCAGCCTCCCCCTTCATTCTTCACGTTGCAGATGCGTTGGCTGCATCCACTTACCCCGGTCACAAAGTTATCTATGTTCCCGGGGATAAGCGTCCTTGCCGCCTTCCTGCAACATGAATTATTTTGGGGGCTCACTCTCATTGGCATTAGCGTGGCGCTAACGTGAAGAATACGGCAGAATAAAGCATTAACTCTTCATCGCTAATCCCGCACACGCTAAAACGGAATGTCTCAATGCTAAAGATTTTCAATACCCTGAGTCGTCAAAAAGAGGAATTTAAACCTATCCATGCCGGTAAAATCGGTATGTACGTGTGTGGCATTACCGTTTACGACCTCTGTCATATCGGACACGGCAGAACCTTTGCGGCATTTGATGTAGTCGCTCGTTACCTGCGTTACAGCGGCTATGAGCTTAACTATGTGCGTAACATCACCGATATTGATGACAAAATCATCAAACGTGCGAATGAAAACGGTGAGACCATTGAGCAACTGACCAATCGTATGATTGCCGAGATGCACAAGGATTTCGCCGCGCTGAATATCCTGCCGCCGGACCTGGAACCGCGTGCGACACGCCATATTCCTGAGATCATTGAGCTGGTCAGCAAACTGATCGCCCGTGAGCATGCTTATGTGGCCAGCAACGGCGACGTGATGTTCTCCGTCGACAGCGATCCTAACTACGGTTCGTTATCACGCCAGGATCTGGAACAGCTCCAGGCCGGTGCGCGTGTTGAAGTGGCTCTTGACGTTAAACGCAACCCGATGGACTTCGTGCTGTGGAAAATGTCGAAAGCGGACGAACCCGGCTGGGAATCTCCATGGGGAATGGGCCGTCCGGGCTGGCACATTGAGTGCTCGGCGATGAACTGCAAACAGCTGGGTGAGCACTTTGACATCCACGGCGGCGGTTCTGACCTGATGTTCCCGCATCACGAAAACGAAATTGCCCAGTCTACCTGTGCCCACGATGGCCCGTATGTGAATGTCTGGATGCACTCCGGCATGGTGATGATTGATCGCGAGAAGATGTCCAAATCGCTGAACAACTTCTTTACCGTGCGTGATGTGCTGGAGCATTACGATGCGGAAACCGTGCGTTACTTCCTGATGTCCGGCCACTATCGTAGCCAGCTGAACTATGGCGAAGATAACCTGAATCAGGCACGTTCCGCGCTGGAGCGCCTCTATATTGCTATCCGTAACACCGACGCCAGCGCTGAAGTAGCGGGTGGGGAAGAGTTCGAAGCCCGCTTCCGCGCCGCAATGGACGATGACTTCAATACGCCGGAAGCCTACTCGGCGCTGTTTGACCTGGCGCGTGAAGTCAACCGCCTGAAAGACACCGATAAAGCAGCGGCGAACGGCCTGGCTGCGCGCTTGCGTACTTTGGCTGGCGTGCTGGGCCTGCTGGAGCAGGACCCGGAGCAGTTCCTGCAAAGCGGTGTGAACATCAATGATGAAGAAGTAGCGCAGATTGAAGCGCTGATCCAGATGCGTATTGATGCTCGTGCGGCAAAGAACTGGGCGCAGGCCGATGTGGCACGCGACAAGCTCAATGAGATGGGCATCGTGCTGGAAGATGCCGCAGGCGGCACCAGCTGGCGCCGTAAGTAATCTGCCGACGGGCCGCAGGCCCGTTGCGGATACAGCATAAAAAAAGGCGACCCGCGGGTCGCCTTTTTATTTCACAGCAGGAAAATCAGGCCGTCACGGTAACGCTTTCACCGTCAAACTCAACCTTCTGACCCGCCACAATTTTGCAGCGCTTACGGGTTTCCTTTACGCCATTCACCGTAACATGACCGCCAGAGATCATGATTTTCGCCATTGCGCCGCTTTCTACCCAGCCTTCCAGTTTCATCAGGTCGCACAGGTCGACATGGGGATGATCGCCCAGAGAGAAGTTTGCCATTATGCTGTTGCTCCATTGTCATTGTTTTCGCAGGCCTGCAGGGTGTTCTGGATCAGGGTGGCAACCGTCATCGGCCCCACGCCGCCAGGCACGGGCGTAATGTAAGAGGCACGCTCAGACGCCACCTCAAACTCCACGTCGCCCACCACTTTGCCGCTTTCCAGACGGTTAATACCGACATCAATCACGATCGCGCCAGGCTTGATCCACTCACCGGGGATAAAACCAGGTTTACCCACAGCAACCACCAGCAAATCGGCATGTTCGATATGGTGACGCAGATTTTTGGTGAAGCGGTGGGTCACGGTGGTGGTGCAACCGGCCAGCAGCAGTTCCATACTCATCGGACGGCCAACAATGTTGGAAGCGCCGACGACAACGGCATTCAGGCCGAAGGTATCAATGTTATAGCGCTCAAGCAGCGTAACAATACCGCGCGGCGTGCACGGGCGCAGTTTCGGTGCGCGCTGACACAGGCGGCCCACGTTATACGGGTGGAAGCCATCGACGTCTTTTTCTGGCGCGATGTGCTCCAGGACTTTCACGTTGTCGATGCCTGCAGGCAACGGAAGCTGCACCAGAATGCCGTCGATTTCTGCGTCGTTATTCAGTTTGGTAATCAGGTCGAGCAGTTCCGCTTCGCTGGTGGTGGCGGGAAGGTCGTAAGAACGTGAGAGGAAACCGACCTCTTCGCAGGCACGGCGCTTGCTGCCAACATAAATCTGCGAAGCCGGGTTTTCGCCCACCAAAACCACGGCCAGACCAGGCGCACGTTTACCTGCTGCGAGACGTTGCTGAACACGTTCTGCAACCTCTTGTCGCACCTGCTGCGCAATCGTTTTACCGTCAATAATTTTTGCTGCCATCAGAGAGGGGATCCATCTGTTTTGAGTTAAATCGGGGATTGCGCCTATTTTGTCAGAAGCGCGCCCCGCTGTCAGGCAGAGATTCAATCGTTGAGGTGCATTCGTCCAGCGACAGAGGTGTTCCACTAAGCCACAACCACACTTACCGGGTCATTCCCGGTTTATTCCTAAATCTTTCTGGTACTGACTGTGCCAGGATGACGTTGTAACACGGCAAATCATCTAAAAAAAGAAAGAGGGAATAATGAAAAAGACTATTATTGCACTGTCTGCTTTGCTGCTGGCTTCTCCGGTTTTCGCCGCAACGACCACCGATAACACCGTTGCTGAAGCGCATAAAGGTGCCGATACCGCCAAAGAGAAGCTGCATAAGTCCCAGAATGAGGGGGCTGAGATGAAGCTGAAGGCCAAACATGCTGCAGAAGGTGAGAGCAACTCAACCAGCAGCAAGATTTCTGAAGGCAGCCAAAAGGCCTGGAACAAAACCAAAGAAGGCACCGAAAAAGGCTGGGATAAAACCAAGCAGGGTGCAGAAGAGCTGAAAAACAAAGCGACCAACTAAGGCGCTCTGTTCAGTCACTCAGAAGATAAGCCCACCGTCAGGTGGGTTTTTTTATGGGCGCCTTATTGCTTCTGCCTCTGTGGCGACAGACAAAACGCATACCGCTTACTCTGATTGCCTGCTCGTTATGAGATAAAGCTTAGATACTGTTCATAACTTCAGCATTAGGGAGCACCAGGCGGTAAAAACGTTGACTCAGCAGGATCCCACCGTATAATTCGACGCAATCACAATGCGCCCTTAGCTCAGTTGGATAGAGCACCGGCCTTCTAAGCCGTAGGTCACAGGTTCGAATCCTGTAGGGCGTACCAATTCTCACTTCTTCTGACGTATCCCAAAGTCTACAAAACCCCATCAAACCCGCATGACAAGCGAATTCTCGTTATCGTGACATCTACTAACTCCTATTGAAAGCTACACCCATCTGGGGGCATTAGCAGGTTCAATGGAAGCGATACCCCCAAATGAAACTCACAGCCACTGAAATCAAAGCCGCCAAACCTAAAGAGAAGGCCTACAAACTTGCCGACGGTGGGGGCATGGACCTCGAAATTTTTCCCAACGGCACTAAAAGCTGGCGCTTAAAATATCGCATTGGCGGTAAAGAGAAGCGGGTGGTGTTCGGTGTCTATCCAGCCGTTACCCTGGCAGATGAATCGGCACTGGCTACGTAAGTAGTCGGAAGCATTTGCGAGTGCGTTTGATGATGAACCCACTGACTAGAGGAACGGTAAATTGCTACTAACGAGCTACAGTACTTTAACTAGCATTTCCCTATCACATCGCCGACAAAAGACTTTGTACCATCTAAATCGTCAATAAAACCAGTTCTCATCTGTGTGTAGAACACCTTTGTATCATCATCAGAAATATTCCATGTTTCAACGGTGCGGCCCTGTCCCTCAAGGAAGGTGCCTAAAACTGACTTGCGATTAAGTCCGACGTAATTAAGGTCGCTGCTTGTGACAGAAGAATGATCTTTATCAGCAATCACATGGAATATTTTCCCAGAGAAAGCGTCTTCAGAGTATCTATATGATTGTGATTTGGTGGCGCTCATACCATGCAGATTCCCGACAATCCAACAGTCTGCGTATGAATTGAATACTGCAAAAGAAAAAACAAAAGCCATCAGGTATTTAAGTTTCATTTATTCCGCTTCTTGAGCAAAGTATGGCATTTACCGACAAACAAGATTTTTTGTGTCGCGAGTACCTCATCGATTTGAATGCCACGCAAGCGGCAATTCGGGCGGGGTACAGCGATAACACCGCCCGTGAGATTGATACTGAGAACCTCTCAAAACCAGACATCCTAAACAGAATCGCCGAACTCATAGCTGATCGCAATAGTCGTTTGCAGCCACCAGCCTCATTCAGCATAAAGAAAACGGGTTTGCTCACTGATAGAAAGTGGCCACTCTTAAATCCTTGTTACAAATCCATTGAAGGCTCACTAAGGTATCTCAGAACCTAGCTACGTCACCTTGACGTAAGATTTTGAAGATGTAAAATCAAAGAAACATCAATTTTTAAAAACTGAGGTAACATGGCAAAACATCCTGTAGAACAAGCACCTAGGTTGGATTTTTCTGGCGATAAGTTCAGTGAAATCTTTGATTACCTCAATGATTATGGCATTGCGGATTCTCGGGGCCGCTATTTACACTGGAACCAGTTGAAGTGGAGAGTTCCCAGTAAAAATGCTCATGTAATTTGGCTTGCAGTCAAGTTTCAGAGGTATAGCGCCAAAAAGGGGATCGGGTTAAATGATAAGAATGGTGATGAATTTCACTATTGCATACATGATTCATTAGAGCCTAAGTTACACAAAATTGTTCAATTAGGTGCAGGTAAAGTAGCGGCAGTTGCTGGGACTCAAGCATCAGATGGTGTCCAGGAGCATTACTTAGTGTCATCACTCCTCATGGAGGAGGCTATTACAAGCGCTCAATTAGAGGGGGCTGCCACCACCAGAGCTGATGCTAAAAAGATGCTTGAGGAGGAACTCGATCCCAATACGCCTGATGAAAGGATGATTTTAAATAATTATATGCTTCTAAGGCTAGCTGATAGAAGAAGAGATGAGCCACTTACGAGAGATTTGATGCTAGAATTTCATCGTGTGGCTACACTTGGTGTATCTGAAAACAACAATATTCCTGGGGAGTTTAGAGTTAGCAATGATATATATATAGGTAATGATGAAGACCCTTTATTCTATCCCCCAGATCATGAAAAATTAGAGGATAGGTTAGAAAGAATTTGCGAGTTTGCAAATGATAAGCATGACGGTGAGGATGGCTCAAGATTCATTCCACCTGTCATTAAAGCAATAACGTTACATTTTTTAATGGGTTACGAACACGCTTTCCGTGATGGCAACGGCAGAACTGCTAGAGCTATTTTTTACTGGTTTATGCTTAAAAATGGTTACGACATTTTCGAATATATATCTATCAGTAAGGTGATTAAGGAACAGGCAAGAGACTATGGCCTTTCGTATTTGTATGTACAAAAAGATTATGGGGATCTTACCTATTTTATTGATTTTCATCTAAATGTTATTCTTAAGGCATTTGAGGAGTTGCAGGAATATCTTAGAGAAAAAACTGAAGAGTTTCATGAGTTAGTTAAGATACTGGAACACTCAAAGTACAAAGATAAACTTAGTTTCATACAAAAGGATCTTATTAAAAAAGGTGTAAAGGAACCAGGTAGATTATTTAAAGTGAAATCTGTACAAAATGTTTATGGAGTGAGTGAGAATACTGCAAGACGTTTGTTAAGGGAGTTGGAAAAAATGAGTATATTTCTTCCTATAAAATTCGGTAGAGCTACTCACTACATAGCTCCTTCTGACTTAAGAGAGAGGCTTTGAATATAAACTTTTACGTTGCTGGGTATTGTAAAACATTCCCGGCAACTTAATTTTTAATAATATGTTTTTTCTGGTTCTGTCTTGTCGAAAAACATACTTATTTTTTAAGAAAGACTGAGGGTTAACTTAAAGAATTATAATGACAATGGACCTATGCATTTTCTCTAAGACATATATCTCCGCAAACAGATAGAGCTACTTTTCCGGTGAAAACTCACTTCAACCAACGGTACGAGGTATTGCATTGATATAAAACAATAATGGAGCGATTAATTTGTAATGTAGTGCACTAATAACCTTTCTCAATACAAAATACTCCTGACTGCACAATGTTCAGCTATATGCAGCAGGTGTTATAAACTTTCTGGTCACTTCACTTATTAATGATTAGAAGAAAAATCCTGGAAAATTCATTTTTTCAACATATAGATCTAACAATTTGATCTTGGTGCTGATATTGCTCTACTATCGCGATGTTGAAACGTAGCGCCTGCCTCGCCATTCATCATGCAAACGATCTGTCTGGGAGTTTTTGGGCGCACTTTATCCAGGCTATGGGTTGATATTCTTTGAAATTATCACGTTCCATGGGCCAATGAACTGACAGAGTACGGCATTCACCAGGACGGTAGCCTTTGCATTCTTCAGACAACGACATTACAGCACAAGCCTTTGATACCCTGATGCAGGATAGCTGGCTGCTGGCCCTTGCCATCAGAAACGGCAAGCCTCCGGTGGTTGACGATAGTTTGTATCAGCACTGCCTCGGTATGATCCAGCAGGTACAGGATAAGCTGGTCTCTTCCGGTGCCGCTGACGGACTCGCCGAAGAAATCAAATTTGCCCACTGTATATTTGTGGATGAAGCAATAATGTCCCAACCGGATACGGATGTGTCCACCTGGTGGAGGCGCACGCCTCTACAAGGCCATTTTCTGGGCAACATTCATGGCGGCGATCTTTTCTACGAACATATCAAAAAGCTGCTGCGTGAGCCTGCTCCCTCCCTTGTATTAGTCGCCTGTTATTACCGCATGCTGTTATTGGGGTACCGGGGAAAATACCGCATGGAAGATCACCCGGAACGCCAGGCACTGATGAGCCAGCTACGTGAGCACCTTCCTGCCCCTGAAAGCAAAATCAATAACCCCGTTTTTATCCGACGTTCCCGACCTGATATCCGCTTCTGGCGGCGTTCACCATGGATAATGCGGGGAGTGGCATTGCTGCTTATTGCAGTAGTCACCTGTGGCGCGAGCGTTCATCTGCATTACTTACTCGGACAGTGGTACACACGGAGCTGAAACACCGATAACCAGGGAAAAGGTCAAACATGGGTGAGAATAATTTTAGTCTTCCGGGCGGAAAGATTCCGGTTTATAACCACTATCAACTAAGCGTGGCGGAACTGCACAAGCTGCGTCCTGATATTCAGCTATCGGTGTTGCGTTTCAGCGGCGAGGAAGCCCTCAGTACGCCGTGGCGTTACACCATTGAACTGACCAGTGCGACCCCGGATATACCGGCTGACATTCTGATAAATACCACTGCACAGTTTCTTTTATACCCAGATGGTAAGCCCTGGCAGGCCGTTACCCCTCGCGTACTGCGTGGTGTTATCACCTCTTTTCAACAGTGCGAAAGTTCCGCCGATATCACCCGCTATGTCGTGGTGCTGGAGCCGAGGCTGGCGCTACTGCAAAACAGCCTGACCTACGCGGTTTATCAGAATAAAAGTGTTATCGGTGCCGTCGAAGATATTCTCAACAGCTGGGAATTCTCCAGCCTCGATTATCGCTACCAGCTCGGCACACAATACCCGGTACGCGACTTTTACATCTCCTATGCAGAAAGTGACCTGGCCTTTATTCAACGTCATCTGGCGCGTGTCGGCGTGTTCTATTACTTTGCCTGGGATGAGGAAAATTACCGTGATGTGCTGGTCCTCGGTGACTCTGGTTATGCTTTTGTTGACGGCCCGACTATTGCGTTTCGCCACCCGTCCGGTTTGTTTGACGGTGGCCTTGAATCCCTGTGGGGGATCTCGGTAAATCGCCATTCGGTAGCAGGACAGACCCGCGTCAATGATGAGTATTACCGCCAGGCACAAAACGACATGCAGGCGAATGCTGACACCGATCTCGATAAACCGGCACTGACGGGTGAACTCTACCGTTACGGTGAGCACTATCTGGAACAGGGCAAAGAGGCCAGAGAACAACCGGAAGAAGGCCGCTGGTTTGTCAAGCGTCGCCGCGAGCGCCTTATCAGCGAACAGGTGATTTTTGACGGCAAGTCGAATGGAATGGATATTCGTCCGGGGATGATCATCAAACCTGAGGGTAAATCCTGGGAAGATGCTCCTTATGGCTTAATAGTGGTCTCCACTTCTTCATCTCGGGTATCCCGTGATACAGCCTATACCATCAGCTTTACTGCCATTCCAAACCGCCAGCACATTTCATATCGCCCGCCGCTGCTGGAACGGCCCACCATAGCCGGTACGCTGCTGGCACGCGTCACCAGCCCGGTTGAAAACGCGCAGTACGCTGAGCTTGATGAAACAGGCCGCTATCGGGTTCGCTTCCAGTTTGACCTGAACACCGCCTGGCAACCTGGCTTTGAAAGCGTTCCAGTACGCCTTGCCAAACCTTACGCCGGTAATGTCTACGGCTGGCACTTCCCGCTCATTTCGGGAACTCAGGTGATGATCGCCTTCACCAACGGTGACCCGGACAGGCCTTATATTCTCTGTGCCATGCACGACTCCCGCCATGAAGACCACGTTAATCTCTATAACTATCAACGCAATGTGCTCCGAACGCCTTCAAATAACAAACTGAGATTTGAGGATAAGAGGGGCTATGAGCACGTAAAATTATCGACTGAATTCGGCGGCAAGAGCCAGCTGTCACTCGGCCATATAGTGGACAGCTCGCGCAACAAACGCGGTGAAGGGTTTGAACTGCGTACCGACAGCACGGGTACGCTACGCGCCGGTAAAGGGCTTTACCTTACCGCCGATGCACAGGCTTCGGCCACCGGCCAGGTGCTGGACATGACCCCGGCCATCAGCCTGGTCAAAGGTGCGGTGAGCCAGATAGCTGAATGGCGCGCTATCACCCAGTCACATAACAATCTTCAACCTGATGCCACACACCTCAAAGCCTATCTTGCCGCTGCCGACCAGCTGAAATCCCCGGCGATGTTGCTCAGTGCACCAGACGGTATCGGGGTGGTCAGCCCGCAGTTCATCTTACTGAACACCGGAAAAACGCTACACCTGCAAAGCCAGGATGAAACCAGCATTGCCAGCGCCCAGCATATCTCAGTAAACGCCAGCCAGACTATTTCGATGCTGGCACAGCAGGAAGGGATGCGGCTGGTGTCCGGTAACGGGCCGCTCACCGTCGAATCACACGGTGACATTATGGCACTCACGGGCCTGAAAGATGTCACCGTGCAGTCCACGCAGGGCCAGCTTCACCTCTCGGCGAAAAACGGCATTGTGCTGGGGTGTGGTGGCGGAACCATCAGCATTTCGCCGCAGGGCGATATCAACATTCATACCCCCGGTAAAATGAGTCTGAAGGGGCAGCACGTCTGGGATGCGCCTGCCAGTGCTGATACGTAACTGCCGGAACTGCCAAAATCGGTGTGTAAAGACTGCCTGAAACGGGCGCAGGAAGAAGCGGCGGCCTTCGCTCCGCGTGGATAAGGACATGGACATGATGGCCGATATCGGCACGACATGGATAAAGCAGGCCGAAGCACTCTGTACCGCAGCCGGACAGGACTATGTTGACGTGCTGGTGGACCAGGCCGGAACCGAACAGCCCCTGCAGAATGCGCTGCGTCAACTTTCACCGGCTATAAGCTGGTTTGCTCTGTTTGACGACACGCCCGAAGCCGGAACAACCGAATACTCACCGATACTGATGCGGCTGCATTTCCCCGTCAGTAACCACCGTGGCTGGCTTGAGCAACTGGTCGAGCATTTTGCCGGTACACCACGCCTGACGTTACTTATTTCACCGCTGAGTTTTGATTTGCTATGTCGCCACCTGCAGGCGCTGTCGCAGGTTCACTGGGAAGAGCAGACCGGACTGCTGCGTTATTACGACAATCGGATATTTGCGCCGCTGTTCGAGCACGTTCTGACGCCAGAGCAACAGGCTGCGTTTACGGATATCGCCCTGTTCTGGAGCTGGCGAAATCGTGATGGTGACCCTACCTGGAAAGCCGGGACCTGGATACCTGAGCGCGTACTTACCGATGACCCTGAAATGAGTCGGGTGGATGATGCGCAGGTAGCGATGATGGGGGGTATTAGTGATGCAGAAGCACTCAGAAAGGAACTGCCCGCCCCGAACATGACCCGGGAAGCGCACTTTGCCCACTGTATGGCGCTGGCTATACGGGCAAATGAAGCCGGTTATCTCGGTAGTCTGCTGGATTTTAAGGAGTAACGGGAGAGTGAAAATGAAAAAAAACTTTATCAATGGACTGATAGTCGCAGTGGCGATATTGCTCTCTGGTTGCTCACATGCAAGTGGTGAGGGTTATACCTCAGGGGATATCGCTGGGGTTAATCATACTTCATCAGCGATTAACTATGTCAAAGTAAACGGCTATGGCGGCCCTAATATAAGCCCATTTGGTGATGGTGGGGGTTACTGCTGTGTTCAGCTCCCAGATAAATGGAAACCCGGATTAAAAGCGCATATTGAGTGGGAAGTTGATCCTGACCCTTCGGAAAAAATACCCATGAAGAAAAAAGGATTTGGGTATGAAGAAGAAGCCTACGCCCGACATAAAGCTAAATATCAACAGCACAGCACCATTGTCGATATCCCACAATACGGCAAAGAACGCTGTGGTTTAACCGTGCATTTCCTGCCTTGTAACCAGGTAAAAGTCACAACGGTGTGTTCCGGGTACGGTACACCGAATTATCCGATTAAAGAGCCTCTTAAGATGAAGGAGCCTGCATCATGTCCGGCTTAAGATTTGTTTTTCTGATATTTGTTTTTTTTGTGTCTGGTTGTTCCCATGCCGGTGATGAGGGGTATACCGCTGGTGATCTACGAGGTTTTAATCATATGGCAGACAGCGGGGTTAACTCGTTCTCGGTCAATGGGTACGGTGGAACACTGACGGGTAATTCATGTTGCATCATGCTTCCTGATAAATGGAAACCCGGATTAAAAGCGCATATTGAGTGGGAAGTTGATCCTGACCCTTCGGAAAAAATACCCATGAAGAAAAAAGGATTTGGGTATGAAGAAGAAGCCTACGCCCGACATAAAGCTAAATATCAACAGCACAGCACCATTGTCGATATCCCCCAATACGGCAAAGAACGCTGTGGTTTAACCGTGCATTTCCTGCCTTGTAACCAGGTAAAAGTCACAACGGTGTGTTCCGGGTACGGTACACCGAATTATCCGATTAAAGAGCCTCTTAAGATGAAGGAGCCTGCGTCATGTCCGGTGAAATAAGGAGAGCAATGATGGCAAGGAAAATAATCACTGGCTGCATATTGCTGGTTTTATTTGTGGTTTCGGGTTGTTCACAGGCTACGGCTACAAACTCTGAATCCAGCGCTGCCAATATTAGCGGCATCAACCACGTTGCCGGACAGACCGTAAACTCATTTTCGATCAACGGCTATGGTGGAACGCTGACCGGTAACAGCTGCTGCATCATGATCCCGGACAAATGGCGACCTGGCCTGAAAGCACATATTAAATGGGAAGTTGATCCTCAGACCACACAGTCATTTCCTGGATATCAAAATCGAGAGAAATTTAATGCATGGAAAAAAGCATTAGAAGGTAGTTTCCAGCAATACAGCGCTGATATCGATATACCCAAATACAGCCAAGCTTGCGGTCTAACCATCCACTTCCTTCCCTGTAACCAAGTGAAAGTGACGACTTCATGCTCTGGTTACAGTCAGCCAGATTACCCTATTAAGGAACCACTGAATATGAAGGAGCCTGCATCATGTCCGGTGAAATGAGTTTAGCCCATCCGTGTTGGGCACCGCCGTTATTTCCGGAGGCCGGTCGCCTGCCTCTTTCGGAGGCGCAGGTTAATGCCAACTATAAAAAACAAATACAGGAAGAGCAGGATTATAAAATCCGCTTAGGCAAACAATCTGGAAAAAAGGTCGGTTTTGTTTGTTGCCGTAGCCTTCATATCAGCCTGTTTTTTGACGGAACAGGCAACAATGAACATAACGATACAAGTAGTGATCCCGCGCATCCCACAAATATTGCTAAATTATTCCATGCTGGCTACGCAAAAACAGCAGAAACTGATGGGTATTTTTCTTACTATATTCCGGGTGTTGGCACCCCTTTCCCTGATATTGGCGAAGTAGATTACAGCAATGATGGCTTGGCCTTTGCCACTGGTGGCGAAGACCGTATTAACTGGGCGCTATTGCAGGTAGTAGATGCTTTGACGTTTGCAATAAATAAACAACATATACCAGTATCAATAATGAAGGCCAAATTACCCGATATGCGTGCTCACGCGCCTTTCTCGGGTGAAGTCAATCGTCGCAACGCCATTAACCCCTTATTAAAGGCTCTGGAAAGTCAGGTTAAACAAAGTCAGCAGCCCCATCTGCTGGGAGTTAAGCTGTTCATCTATGGTTTTTCACGCGGAGCCGCTGAAGCCCGAACCTTTATCAGCTGGCTGACACAGCTGCCAGCACCCAGTAAATCTGGCGGTTATCAACCACTCACTCTGGCCGGATTGCCTGTCAGTATTGAATTTGCTGGTCTGCTGGATACCGTAGCCTCAGTAGGGGCTGCCCATCTACTACCCGGAGCCGCAGGCCATATGGGATGGGCGGATAATACTCAACCACTGCCTGATGAAACTAAATTCCCCGGATTGATTAAAAGCTGCCGTCATTTTATTTCCGCTCATGAACAGCGCCTGTGTTTCCCGCTGGATTCAATTCGCCGGGCCGATGATGGTAGTTATCCTTCCTATTCTAGCGAAGTAATTTATCCCGGTATGCATTCCGATGTTGGTGGCGGCTATCCAACCAGGGACCAAGGAAAATCCTGCACCGGAACCGGCGCTATTCTTTCTCAAATAGTATTACACGATATGTATGCAGTTGCGTTTGAAGCTGGGGCCCCGTTATCAGTAATACCTGAATGCGTTACGCAAGCAATTAAAGATATATCCCCTTCAAGAGCAATGACACCAAATAGTGTCAGTGAATTCACCTTGGATGAGCAACTGATTAAACGTTTCAACCTCTGGCGACAAACCCTGCTCAATACCACTTTGCAGGGCAATGACGAGAGCGAGGAAAATAAAGGTGGCTATCGTGCCTATCAACTTTCTCAAACCCTTGAAAGCGCGGTTATTGAACAAATCGGTTGGATCACCGCCTGGCGTATCGGTCGCTATGCCCACGGAAGCCTGACTGCCCAGTATTTCTATAAAAATGCATTACAGCTCGATGCCGAAGGGTTACAGCGTGAAAAAGACGCACATGACGCGAAAGTAAAGGAGCTCGCTAAGCGCCGCGCTGAAGCGAAAAAAGCGCGCAAACCGCTGGACGAGAGCTTACAGGGCAAACCCGACCTCGACCCGACTAACGCGCAGTACCAGCTTCGGGAAGCTGCCCGTGAGTTCCGGCACGACTATAAAGAGTGGGTGCGAGACATCAACGGAGATATCTTCTGGGATAAAACCATTCAGATTGTGCTGGACATTATCCCCAGGCATGCGGTGTTTCTGATTAACGGTGATGATGACCAGGCCGAATATAAAGCAATGAAAGCGGACGGCGACAGGCTTTATCCACAGTTATTTATCGACAGTCTGGGCACCGGTATCCGCACCCAGCCCCGCGCTGAACTGCTGGCATTCTACGATGAGCAGGTCCACGACTCCCGCGCCTGGTTTATGCAAAGCACACTCGGTGGGCGTGAGCCCTGGGGCGGCTACTTCCGCTATCGCATGATTTACTGTGGCAATAAGGCTAACAAAAAGCTGCAGCTGATTTCGGTGGAAGGCAAGGTGGTGGGCGCTGCGCCAACCTCGAATAAGGTTATCTATCTGGTGGATCCGAAAACGGCGTATGCGCCTGAAGTCCATAAAGTCAAAGACCTGGCAAACGGCGTCACACAGAAACTTCCCCCCGACGTGCAGTCTGTACCGGGCACGGAGCCGGGCCTTACGGTGGCCCAAAATCGCGCCGCCACCATCAGCAGCAACCATCAGGCCATGATGTCATCGTCGCTGGAGATGCTCAAAGCCTCGGGGGCCAGCATCGTATGAGCCTGCAAAAACTCATCCGCGTGGGCGATACCCTGAAGCCCTACGGCGGTGAAGTGCTGAGCGGCAGCTATAGCGCCTTTGGTAAGGCGGTGGCCTGCGTTGATGATAAGGTCAAATGTAACCAGCACGGCATGACCACCATTGTGCAGGGCACCACCGGCAGCATCATGAACGGTAAAGCGGTGGCGCTCGACGGGCATCAATGCGCCTGCGGCTGTACGCTGGTCAGTTCCCTGTCGCATATGGACGTGCGTGGATGAATCACCCGCCGCGTTATCCTGACTACGCCGATATTCACCGCGCCCGCTGGCGGCGCTGGTGGGTGGCGCTGCCGGTCATTTTGTTTTTGTCGGCGATGGTGACCATGCTGCTGTGGCCGGAAGGTAAACCCACGCGCACGCCGTCATTCTGGTTCTGGAGCCTGGTACTTCCACTGTTGCTGTGGCTGATTGCCGTGGCCGGACGCTGGCTGGTCTGGCTGGTGGCGCTGTATAACCGCAATACGTATCAGGTAACGATAGCCGGGTCCCTTGATGCCTGGTGGCAATATCGTTCCCGCACATTGCCCGTCGAACATATTCTGCTGGTTACGCCGCTCGGCGATGAAGATGCCGACCATGAGCCTTTGCTTTCGTCTTCACTACCCCCGACGCCGTTACAAAGTACGGATGCAGCGGGCAACGCCTTGCTGCGTTGCTCACAGGTGCTGGGGGGGCAGAGCCGTTCTGTGCTGCTGGCCCGTTATCTCGCCCGCCGTTTGCTGACGCAGCTTCGCCAGAATGATGAACCCCGGCCCGTACAGGTATTTTGCTGGCTGGGTGACGACGACAGCCTGGCGGCATTTATGCAAGCCCTGGAGTCTGACGGTATCCACCTGCCTGATAACGTAATGCGCCTTTTCGATGCCCGCGAACTGGACAAGGTGATAGATGCCATGCCGCAGGGGGAACAGCCGCTGATGCTGTGCGCCGGATGCGGTGAAGGCGTGCCGGATACCGGTTCTATTGCAGCCGAAGGGGCATTTGCCTGGCTGTGCGGTCAACAGGCGCAGGTACTTATGTACCGCGCTGAAATCCTGAACCCCGACGCGGGTGAGACTCCGCAACAGCTGGTCGGGCAACTTTCTCGCTACGCCCGCTTAAACGCTGTACCTGAGCGAGTGTTAGCCGCCGATAAAACGGCAATGGATACCTTGTTACCTGCGGGCTGGTCTGCGGTTGACTACGTGCTGACGCCGTGGCTGGGCCATGCCGGTGCGGTGACCCCTTTTATTGTACTTTCCCTTGCTGCACTGTCTGCCCGTAACGGGCAGTCCTGCGGCTGGACAACCCCATTGATGGGATCTCAATTAATGACAGGAGTTTGCGTCCCCCGTGGAAACCTCCCGCACTGAACCCCGACATTCGCTGTTCTGGCTCGTTACCGGCTACGTTATAATCATTACTCTGCTGGTTTTGCTGGGCGCTGCGCTGTACTACTTTGCAGGCAGCAGCCTCAATCTGCCAGCGGTGCTGCCCCGTCAGATTGCCTTCTGGTCACTGATGGTCTGGCTGGCCCTGGTCTGGTTCTGCCCGCTGTTTATTCTGGCGTGGACAGCGCTTATCCGCCTTAAGGCGCGGGAAGCGACGGGGAGTGATACACACGGCAATCGGCAGCGCCCGCCTGAAAACCCACTTGTTCGCGATATCGTCACCCAGATGCGTTTTCAGTACGGCTGGCACTGGCGTAGCAAGGTGCGCATTTTGCTGGTGGTCGGCAATGAACATGAAGCCGAACAGGCGGTACCGGGGCTGACCACCCAGCACTGGCTGGAAGGGCATCACACATTGCTGTTATGGCATGGAAATCCAGCGGACGAACCGCAACCGGCACAGTTGAAAGCGCTGCGTAAAATTCGCCGCCGCCTCGCCGATGCCCTGGTGTGGGTGGTTAATGCACAGACTGAACTCAGCCATGACACTCTCGATACCGTTTCCCGGCAGTTGCACAAACAGTTTCATCTGCTGGGGCAGGAAATTCCGCTGTGGTTGTGGGAAATCCATCAGCCGGAATGGGAACAGCCCGGCTTACCGGCCCAGGGTATCGGCTTTATTTCTGCGCCCGGCGTTACC
The DNA here is from genome assembly GCF_020683125.1 of Erwinia rhapontici. Classification (NCBI taxonomy): domain Bacteria; kingdom Pseudomonadati; phylum Pseudomonadota; class Gammaproteobacteria; order Enterobacterales; family Erwiniaceae; genus Erwinia; species Erwinia rhapontici. The sequence goes on from NZ_CP085627.1 coordinate 1,194,798, forward strand.
TCTGAGGATATCAATCTGTCGCTGACGGCACTGGAGCAGCCGCTTATTCGTCAGGGGATGCAGCAGGCAGAGCAGGACCGCAGTCACGCCTTTTTGCTGCACCTTGCGCACCACCTGCGAACCGGTGGAACGGCACGCCTGACGCAGTCGCTGTCTCAGTGGGTTGAAGGTGCACGGGCGCTGCCGCTGGCCGGGATGGTATTTAGCCCGTCAGTCATCTCGGGCCCGGCTTCATTACGTCACGCCTGGCAACCGGGCAAAGCCTGGCTGGATTTACTGGCCCAGCGCTGGCGGCGACCCGTGGCAGCGGGTGTGTCCTGGCGTAAATCGTTGTTACTGGCATGTTCGTGCCTCCTTACACTGTGGCTGGCCTGCGTCGCCTTCTCGTATATGGCTAACCTGCGCCTGATGCAGGCTGACCATCAACTGGCACTGTCTGCCACAGATACCGCTTCGCCGGTCGCCACTCAGCTCATGTCTTTACGTGCGCTACAAAAAGAAATCGAACGCCTGCAGTACCGTCATACCTACGGACCGCCCTGGTATATGCGGTTTGGCCTCAGCCGAAATGACGATGTGCTCGACGCGCTCTGGCCGTACTGGTAGAAAGCAGCCATGCCGTTATTGCGTGATGCTTCCGTGCAGCGCCTGAGTGAACAAATGAACGCCTGGCGAAATCGTGCTCCGGATGACCCGGCGCGGGCCGCGCAGTCAAAAGCCATGTACGACCTGCTCAAAGCGTACCTGATGCTTTCCCAGCCGGACAACACCGACCCTGCATTTTTCAGCGCCGTGGTGATGAAAGAGTGGCGTTTACGTGACGGCGTGCAGGACGGCACCTGGATGATGAACGGCAGCGATATGCTGACCTTTATGATGCAGAATCTGCCCGCACATCCTGACTGGCGCGTTGCCCCCGATAGGCAGCTGGTGAGCGAAATGCGCACAACGTTGTTACGCCAAATTGGTGCCAGCAATGCGGAGGCCACCCGCTACCAGCAACTGATTGACCAGGTATCCCGCGATTATGCCGATATGTCACTGGGTGAAATGGTCAACGGGACCGACAGCAGCCGTCTGTTCAGTACAGGTGAAACCGTACCCGGCGTATTTACCCGCAAAGCCTGGGAAGAAGACGTGGAGCCCGCGCTGGATAAATTGGCAAACGCCCGGCGCGACGAAATTGACTGGGTACTCAGCGACAGTCATCATACGGCGAATACCGAACTCTCTCCGGAAACGATGAAGGCGCGACTAAAGGCACGCTACTTCTCCGATTACGGTGCCGCCTGGCTGAAGTTCCTCAACAGCCTGCAGTGGCGTCAGGCTGCCAGCCTGTCGGAGTCAATCGAGCAGCTCACGCTGTTGGCAGATGTTCGCCAGTCACCGCTGATAGCGCTGATGAACACGCTGAATATTCAGGGACGCGCCGGGCAGAAGAGCGGTGGTGACCTGGCAGACTCTCTGGTGAAATCCGCGAAGAGCCTCATTCATAACGACAAAGCCAACGTCGTAGAGCAAAACACCGGCCCGCATGGTCCTATGGATGACACCTTTGGCCCGCTGCTGGCGCTGAGTGACACCACGTCAGCGACACAAAATCCCCTGAGCCTGCAAACCTTCCTGACCCGCATCACTCGCGTACGTCTGCGCCTGCAACAGGTTACCAATGCCCCTGATCCACAGGCGATGATGCAGTCGCTGGCACTGACCGTTTTCCAGGGCAAAGCCGTTGATCTCACCGATACCCGCGATTATGGCAGCCTGATTGCCGCCAGCCTGGGTCAGGAGTGGAGTGGTTTCGGGCAGACCGTGTTTGTGCAGCCGATGGTTCAGGCATGGGAGCAGGTGCTTTCTCCGACCTCTCAGAGTATCAACAGCCAGTGGAAAACCGATATTGTCACCCCGTGGGAGACAGCCTTCAATGACCGCTACCCGTTTGTTGACCGCCAGAGTGATGCGTCACTGCCCGAACTTGCGCAGTTTATGCGCATGGACACCGGACGTATTGCGCAGTTTATCAACACCCGGCTGGGTGGCCTGCTGCGTCTGGAGGGCGACAAATGGGTGCCAGATGCCATGAACAGTCAGGGGCTGACGTTTAACCCGGCCTTTATTGACGCACTCAACCATCTGACCCGTATCTCGAACGTTGCCTTTGCCCACGGTGATGTCGCGCTGCACTTCCAGCTGATGGCAAAACCGTCCCGTGATGTGGTGGAATCCAACCTCACCGTTGACCGCCAGAAGCTGCAGTACTTTAACCAGGAAGAGAGCTGGCAGATGCTGGCCTGGCCGGACAACCGCTGGCAGCCGCAAACCACCCTGACCTGGCGCACCGTTCAGGCCGGTGCGCGCCTGTATGCCGATGAGCCGGGAAGCTGGGGACTTATTCGCCTGCTGGATAAAGCGCTGGTCACTGACCTTGGCGATAATCAATATCGCGTGGCGTGGATAACCCCGGACGGGGTGGCGCTGAACTACCTGATGCGCACGGAACTTGGCAAAGGCCCGCTGTCACTGCTTGATTTACGGGGCTTCACTCTGCCTTCTGACGTTTTTGCCACGGGTACGTCGCCTCTGCCTGCCGCGAAGCATGGAGGGAATAAATAATGCTGCGTCCATCACGGTTTATCTGTGCACTTCTGTTGGTGCCGACCCTTACCCTCAGCGGCTGTGGCCTGTATCAGAAAGCCAAACAGGGTACTGCATCTGTCGCCAGCGCCGTCTTTTACCGGCAGGTTGAAACGCTGCATCTCTCCTTTGTGGCCCGCGAGGCCATCAACCACGATGATGCCCAGCAGTCGATGCCGCTGGGCGTGCGCATCCTGCAACTCAATGACCGTAAAACCTTTGATAGTACGGAATACACCGACCTGTTAACGCAGCCTGACCTGGTGCTGAAAGACAGCCTGGTAACACAACGCCAGCTCAGCGTCACGCCGGGGCAGACGCTGAATCTTGACATCCCCATGGATGAGAAAGCAAACGTTGTGGCGGTTGTTGGGCTGTTTCGTCTTCCTGACAGGGCAAGGGGAACCTGGAAGCTTGTACTCAGCCGCGCCGACCTGGACCCGGATGACCCGCGAGTTATCGAAATCCGCAATAACACGCTGTGGTTAAGGCCGGTGAAAGAATGAACGACCATGAATTTTTGAAATATTTTGACAGCGAAATGCGCTGGCTGAAATCTGCCGCCAGAGAGTTCGCTGAACAGCATCCTGACGCCGCCCGCCGCCTCGGCGTGGACAGCATGTCGCACAAAATGGACGAGTCCGTGGAGCAACTGTTCCAGGGGTTCTCGCTGATGATGGCGCAGCTGCGGCGCAAGATTGATGATGATATTCCCGAGCTGACAGAGCCTTTGCTGGGCCACCTGCTGCCGGTGGTGAATCGTACCCTGCCGTCAATGGGCGTGGTAGAGCTGACGCCGGATAGGGTGGCACAGGTACGGGACGCAGTATTGCCGGAAGGCACCACGCTGCTGACCCGCTCAATGGATGAATCCGGTCTTCGCTGTCCGTATCGCACCACCGACGAGTTGACGCTGCACCCACTCACCCTGGACAGCGTCAGCACACAGTTTCATCCTGATGGGCACCAGGTGTTGAGTCTGCGCTTCTCACTCAGCCAGTACGCTGATCCGAGCCAGGTAAATCTGCATGCGTTGCCGCTTTATATCAACGGTGACCGCCCGCTGCAGTCGATGCTGTACCAGGCACTGACGCACCATGTCAGCCGTATCACGGTGCGGTTGCCTCAGACCGGCAACCCAGACCCGTTGCCGTTTGGCGGGACATTGGCTAACCGCTGGCAGCAGCACTGGAAGCCTGTATGGCCGCAGAGTGACAGCCCGGCGTTGTGTGGTGAAGTGCGCCCGTGGCTTGAGTATTTCAGCTTTCCTGCGCGGTTTGCTTTCTTCACTCTAACCGGGCTTGATACGCTGCCACTCAGTGAGGAATGCCGTGACTTTATCCTGGAAATCCATCTCACCCAGCCGCTGACTCGCGATATTCCTTTACCCGATGATGCGCTACGCATTAACTGCGTTACGGTCATTAATCTGTTTTCCCTGAATGCGGAACCGCTGAAAGTACAGCCCACGGTGCTGGATTATCGCCTGCGCCCGCACCGGCTGCGTGACCACCATACTGAAATCTACAGTGTCGATACGGTGGCGGCGAGTGAAACCCTCGATAAACGGCAGTATGTTCCGTATCGCCAGTTTCGTCAGAAAGGCGGAATGCTCGCACGTAAAGCGTCCTGGCCGGAACGGTATTATCACACCCGTATCTGGCGCGGCGTCAGTGGCCTGCATGAAACATTACTGATGCTCGGAGGGACATCCGGTGAACAGGATTTAGCGCAGGAAGAGGCCACGTTGTTTATGAACCTCACCTGCACCAACGGTAACTATCCGCGCATGGCGCTGGATAATGCAGTATTTGACGGCACTGCCGTTGCGGGAAATCTGACGCTGCGCTGCGAGACCCGACACGCGCCTTCCATGCCCTCTTATCCGCCACTAACTCAGCTGTATCAGTGGCATGTACTGTCGCTGCTGCACCCCAGGGCGCTAAGTCAGATGCTGGCAAGCACCGATAATCTGAAAGCTGCAATTCAGCTCTTTAACTGGGGCAATGACGACAACAACCGTCGTCGCATCGACGGGATTACACTCGTCAGCTACAAACAAGCCTTTAACTCCTCTCATCACTGGCATGGCGTAAATATTCACGTGGAGCTGGATGAGCATCACTTCAGCGGCACCGGGGATGCTCGTCTGTTCTGCGAGCTGCTGGAACAATTCTTCACTCAGTACGCCAGCGTCATCCGCTTCACGCAGTTAACCGTCATGCTGACACAATCGAAGACGGAATGGACATGGCCTGAACGGCGTATTGGCCGGGTGTTGATGTGACCACTGAAAACAAAAAAAATAATCAGCCCCTCCCTCCATTCTGGCTGGACGGGGAAGGCAATGACCACACGGCAGGGTTTAATTTTTATCGCTTCTGCCAGCTGATTGAAGAGCTTAACGACAGCACGCTGGGGACAGGCCGCGCCATTACAGACGACCCGGTACGCTTTCGGCCCAATCCACATCTTGGCTTTCCTGCGGGGGAATTGAAGCGCACAGAAACTGATGCGGATAACCCGGATGCACCGCCAACCGTCAGAACGAACTTCTTCGGGCTGTACGGGGTCGACTCGCCACTGCCCACGGCCATCATCGATGATATTAACCAGGGGCGCGACGGGGCCGATGCCATGGCCGCGTTTCTGGATATCTTCAACCACCGGCTGATGACGCAATTTTACCGCATTTGGCGCAAGTACAGCTACCCGGCCACCTTTGAACCCGGCGGAACAGATACTGTCTCGCAGAGCCTGATGGCTCTGACCGGTATCGCCCACAGCCAGGACATCCCATGCTCACGATTACTGGCAATACTGCAGCCTCTGCTGCATCCGACGCACAACGCTGAAGGCATAGCGGCAGTTATCCGCAGCCAGGCACCCAATACAAAGGTCAACGTGTTCCCACATCACCCAGTGAGAATGCCGGTGGCAAAACGGGCCATGCTCTCATTACGGGATGGCATGACGCTCGATCAGCACCCGATCCTGGGAGATGAAACCACCGTTGCCGGGTACTGCTCGCGGGTGGAACTCTCGACAGAGAATTCTGATGAAGCAAAGGGCTGGATGCCTGGCGGCCAGCTTAAACAGGATGTGATGGCTTTACTGCATACCTGTCTGGGGTGTGATTACGATGTGCGCCTGTGGCTGACGATCCCGACGAGGTTACTGCCGGTTCCCCGACTGGGGGATCCGGGGCTGTTCTCGGGATACAACATGATGCTGGGGCTGAGGGAAGACAATCTGGGTGAGATGCCGAAAACCACGCGAATCAAAGTCGGACGGCTCAGGGAAGATAGCCGTAGATCTAACCATTTATAAAAAGAAGCTTTGTAAGAAAAAATTAGAGCTTAAGTTAACTTGTCAGTATCATATTCTTTTGGTGATTTCATTAAGATGGCCACTATTATTTCTCAGAAGCCAGTGGCAATCTTAAATGTCAGATAGCTGAACACAACAGAATGGGCTCTTTGTTGATCCGGCCCTAAAGACAGGCTGAGGCTTGAGGCTGGACGTAAATAGTGAAGGTGAGCATATCTCCGCACCATTGACTCTCAGCTCTCCATTTCCAGCAACACAGAAAGCCGAATTCCAGACTGAAAAAGCTAACCTGCCCACGTGTATCTCAAGTCTTGAAACCTGAAGCCTGCAATGTCTGATCTTTTCCGTGCGCCGCGTCATGCAACTCACTAAAGCGATTGCAAATTATTTAGCGTCATATTCTTTACGCTTTTGCTTCAGGTAGGCAGATAGCCAGGAGAGGAAGTCGACTAAGGTAGGAGGATAATCAGCGCAGTCACCATGCCGTTTTTCAGTGATGATATTCATTGCCGTTACGGCGAGATCATTTGTTGGGAATTCTTTTAAAAACTGATCAATCTCACTGACCAGTGCATCATCAATACCGCCAAAATATTCAATTGAAGAATTCACTACTTCTGGGTAATTCTCTCCATAAGCATCAGCATCATCACCCAGGAAAACAGAAAAGTACGTTTTAATGTTTTTATAATGATTCATGTTATTTGATTCTCGGGTTAGCCGTGAGAATGTACCAGGGTTTTCTATTATATTTTTTTTGAAGATAAAAATAGTAACTTAGTTGTTTCAAAATTCGCTGACTAGCTAAACCCAAGTTGGCGGGATGTCTCGCCATATTCTTAAGCATATTTTGGCTGATCGAAGTCAGGTTCTGGTCCGTCAGTTCCACTTATATCTGTCAGCCACAACCTCACCTTGTACAGAACAGGTACAAGGCTGCCAGCGCCATAATATTCACTATCACACTGAGGAAGAAGTACGTTTTAAACGGTTGCTTTTGCGTTTTATGGCGAAAGAGTTGTTGGCCGAGAATGGCGCCAGGCCAGCCACCGACAACACCCAATATCAGCAAGGTGGACTCAGGGATTCTGCGCCAGGCTTTGCGGGCCGCCATTTTGTCCATGCCATAAACCATTAGCGTCAGCGCGCTGGCGAGCAGGGCCCACGTTATAAAGGGATGTAGAGAGAACGCACTGCCCGCAGCAGCCAGAATCAGAATAAAATAACAAAAGCGATTGAGGGTCATACCATTAGCCACTGCGGCACTCAGCCAGAAAAGAGGTGCACTATACCCGATTCAGGTCTTCGGGTCGTGGACGGCTGAGTGCCTGATACAACGAACACAGCATGATGGGAAAAGCCCATACAGCCTCTTTTCTTCCTCAGCTCACCGTACCGACAATACGTAAATCCACTTCATCAGGCACTTCGTTATAGGAAAGTATATGCAGACCGGCAGCAAACAGGCGGCTGTAGCGGGCGATGAGTGGGCGCAGCTGTGGCGTCACCAACAGCACTGACGTCAGATTCTGTGCTTTCAACTGCTCCAGCACCACTGGCAGTGTCGATTGCAGCTGGGTGAGAATATTGGGGTCCACCGGGAAGCTGTCCAGACTCACTTTTCCGGCCTGTTGTGCCTGGTTCAGTGAACCCAGCAGCAGGTTCTCCAGCTGGTTATCCAGCGTATAGGCAGAGAGCGGTTTACTGTCTGGCGCGATAGCCGCCACCATTGCCCGGCGCAGCGCAAAGCGCACGTCGGAGGCCAGCAGAATGGCATCCTTGGTGACCGCAGCACTCTCAACCAGCGTTGTGGCAATGGTGGCGATGTCCTTCAGCGACACCTGGTCCTGTAGCAGCAGTCGATACACCTTCAACTGCTGACTGAAATTCAACGCATTGTTCAGATCGTCTGCCAGTTTAGGGGCCACGCCCGCCAGGCGCAGGTTCAGCTGAGTGATATCGTCATAGTTAAACAGTTCGGGTAAACGTTCACGTGTCACCCGGTTAATATGCGTGGCGATGACACTGGCACAGTCAACCACTTGATAGCCCAGGTTCAGTGCCTGGGGTTTCATATCCGGGGTGATCCAGGTAACAGCCATTCCGTACGCCGGATCGGTATCCAGAACCCCATCTATTTCACCGTACTGTTCTGCGCCGGGGATGGCCATCAGACGATCGGGATGCACTTCACCGACCGCCGTGCGGACGCCATTCACCTTAATGGCATACTGTGCGGGCTTCAGACGGAAATCTTCGCGGATAGAGATTTCCGGCAGGAGTACCCCACTGGTTTCCGAGACAACCTGGCGTACCCCACGCACGCGCTGGGTCAGTAAGTTGCCTTTCGCTTTATCGACCAGCGTGACCAGTTTATAACCGAGGTTCAGCCCCAGTGGTTCAATCATGGGAATGCTCTGCCAGCAGATATTAATACTGTCGCTGTCTTCCAGTGCGTTGCTTAATGCCGCCATATCTTGCTCATGTCTGGCGGGTTTCTCAACCTGTCGGCTTTGACGCCAGGCCGTAAACAGCAGTAACGCGGTAAAGACCAGGAAGACCAGATGTGGCATCCCTGGAACCACGGCCAGCACAAACATCACAAAGGCGGCGGTATAAAGGGTACCGGGTTTTGCCAGCAGCTGACGTTGAATGTCATCCGAAATACCCGCACTGTCATCGTCGCTGACGCGGGTGACGATAATGGCGGCGGCGGTCGCCAGCAGCAGGGAAGGGATCTGCGCCACCAGACCATCACCGATAGTGAGGAGAACGTACTGATCGAAGGCCTGTCCGGCATCCAGATTATATTTGAAGATACCGATCAGAATACCGCCGACCACGTTGATCAGCAGGATCATAATCCCGGCTATCGCATCGCCGCGTACAAACTTGGAGGCACCGTCCATGGCACCGTAGAAGTCGGCCTCACTGGCAACGTCTTTACGGCGTGCTCGCGCCTGTTCCTGCGTAATCAACCCGGCATTCATATCCGCATCGATCGCCATCTGCTTGCCGGGCAGGGCGTCCAGGGTGAAACGTGCCGAGACTTCGGAGATACGCTCGGCCCCCTTGGTCACCACCACGAAGTTGATCGTCAGTTCCGTATCGAAAGAGGAGCGAAGGGAAATTGTTGCCCATCTGAACGGTGTTTCTATTTTTGATGGCGGGGCCTTCAGTCCTGTCAACGATCCCGCTTCTGGCGGAGGCCCTCTGCCACTCATCTCTTCTGTACCTGCTATGGCTGATGCAGAGAGAGAATTGGACGCGCAGACCCCCCCTCAGCCTGAGGCGCTGGAAACCGTCTTGTCGCGTTCGGATCAGGAGTTAAATGAACTTAGCGAGGCCATTGCACGCATCACCGCGGAATTAAACGCACAGGGAAATTTGTCGCTGGAAAAAGTGCCGCAGGGGCTGCGCATTTTGCTGCAGGATGATGAAGACCGGATGATGTTCCCGCGCGGTAGTGCAAAGATAACGCCTTTCTTTACTCGCTTGTTGACTGAACTGGCACCGGTATTCAATCGTATTGATAACCAGGTGATCATCAACGGACACACGGATTCAGCGACCTATCCTGAGAGCGCGGGATATAACAACTGGAATCTGTCCGGTGACCGTGCACTGGCCGCCAGAAGTGTATTAGAAAAAGGTGGCCTTGAAATACAGCGGGTCATTCAGGTTAACGCGATGGCCGATCGCATGCTGCTGGTCCCTGACGATCCCCTGTCTGCACGCAATCGGCGCATTGAAATTATGGTTCTGACCCAGGCTGCTTCCGACACGTTATATCAATTTTACGGTCAGCATGGCGTAAAAGTGGTGAAGCCAATAGTTGATCGCCTGCATTAGTTTTCACATGCTTCTTCGATCCCCGCATGGGGTAATCGGGTGGTATTGTGCCCACTTTTTTGCTGACCTGGCATCGTTCCTGCCAGACATTGATTCAGACGCTGTCTGGCCCCTTGTTTGTCACGACAAACAAGGGGATCATTCATCATCCCGCATTTGACCTGAGTTCGCTAAATGTTAATCACCACCGATGCAGCAAGGACGTTTAATACGGACAGCCGTCTTGCCTGCACCCTGGCCGCCGTCGCCGGGGCGCTGAACACCGCCGCTTTTGAAAGTGTGGGTTTTTTTGCCGCCAATATGACAGGGAACATCTCTTCACTGTCCGATCACCTGGCGAAAATCAACTTCAGTGCAGGCATCTTCTTTCTGGCTATCGTATTCCTGTTTATCGCGGGATCCGTGTGCTCAACGCTGATCATTAATGCGGGCCGCAGGCGGGGCATCAGTACCATCTATGCGGTAAATATCTTTATTGAAGGCCTGGCTCTGATGGCGCTGGGGGCAGCAGAGATCGGACTGACGCTGGCCTCTCCGGGCGCGTTGCTGGTCCTCAGCCTGAGTTTCCTGATGGGGCTGCAGAATGCGGTGGTGACACGCATTTCCAACGCGCGTGTCAGAACAACGCATGTGTCGGGAACGGCAACGGATATCGGCATCGAGCTGGCGATGCTGTTTGATGTTTTGCGGCGTAAAGAGTCGCCTCAGAATGCCCCTCTCTATATGGAACGCCTGCGTCTGCATTTTTATACGGTGATGGCATTTCTTATCGGCGGTGTGGCCGGTATCTGGCTGTTCCACTGGCTGGGGTATTTTTTCCTGATAGTTATCGGCATGGGGCTTCTCTTACTGGCGATGAACACGATGTTCAGCAAACGGCTGTCGCCGGCACAGGGCAGTTAACCTGCGCTGTGCCGTCAGACAACGGGCCGTCACACCCTGATCCTGGCGGCCCGTTTTGCAGGCGCTTATCAGCGAGCCAGACGCCACCGTGTTAATCCCTTTCCTGCCAGATAGGCCAGCGCACTGCACAGCAGATAATAGATGACGCCAACAAACAGAAAGATCTCTGCAGGGTAGATCTGCACCCGATTGTTAACCTGTCCGGCAACCGTTGTGAGTTCAGGGACGTTCACAATAAATGCCAGCGATGTGTCCTTCAGCAGCGAAATCAGTAACCCCAGGTATGAGGGCAGCAGATTTGGCCACGCCTGCGGCAGAAGAATCACGGTGAGGATTTTTATTTTACTGAAGCCTGACGCAACTCCTGCTTCTGTCTGCCCGGCGGGCAGAGATTCCAGCCCGGCCAGCGTTGAGTGCATGACCGCCGCTGAGGTAAACCATGCCAGCGCAATAATCACCGTCAGCGGGCCGGGGATTGAACCGCCAAACACCACCGGCAGCAGAAAGTAGAGCCAGAAAATAACAAAAATCAGCGGGATGCCTCGGATAAAGGAGGCCCAGAGAAACAGCGCTCTGCGCGTCCAGCCGCCGTAGCGCCAGGCCAGCGTAGCCATCAGCACACCCAGCAACAGCGCCAGAAAACCGGCAGAGACGGCCATAATTAACGTCAGTAATACGCCGCCCGGTTCACCTTCCGCCACTCTTCCCCACAGCATGTAGCCAGCATTATCGTGCAGTACTGAGTAGTCAAATTCCATCTTTTGAACGCTCCGACAGGGCGGGTTCCACCCGTTTTGGTTGATGGCGCGGCGGGCGTTTAGGGCCGATCACGGTTAACAGTCCACCCAAAATAAGGCCAAGTAACAGATACAGTGCGGTGCCCACCGCAAAGCCTTCAAAGGCGTGCGCGTTGTAGCTTTCAATACGGCTGACCTGATAGGTCAGTTCGGAAAAGCCAATACCGGTTGCCAGCGAGGAGAGCTTCATCAGGTTCAGATATTGCCCGGCGACAGGTTGCCAGGCATTGGTCAGCGCCTGGGGCAACAAAATGTCCCACAGCAGCGTCCAGCGGCTGAAGCCTTGTGAAATCGCTGCCTCGCGCTGGCCTTTTGGCACGGAGTTGAGCCCGGCCTGAACCTCTTCCACTAAAAATGCCGCCGTGAACAGCCCCAGCCCCCAGACAACGCAGAGAAACTCCGGCGTCAGCCAGCTGATATCGCCAGGAAACGTTGCCCAGGGATGAATATCCCCGATGTAAAAACGCCAGTTCTGCGGCAGCGCGCCCCAGGCGGCGAAATACCAGAACAAAAGCTGTACCAGCAGCGGTGTATTACGAAACAGGGAAACAAATACCGACACCGCGCCCTGGGCGATCCGCGATGGGCTCAGACGCATGGCCAGCAGCAGCACCACCAACAGTGTGCTGAACAGGCTGGCAATCAGACTGACGTAAAAGGTGGTTAAAAAACCGGAGATAATCCATTGCAGAGGCTGCCCGGTCAGCACGCCTGCCCAGTCGGGCTGCCAGTTCACAGGCCCACCTGCGATTCAGGATGCAGTGGGAACAACACTTTCTGCAGAAAACGCTTGGCGCGCGGGTGGTTGGGACGGGTAAAGAAATCTTCCGGTTTGGCCTGCTCCAGAATTTCACCGCCGTCCATAAAGATCACCCGGTCAGCGATTTCGCGGGCAAAGCTCATTTCATGGGTCACCACAATCATCGTGATACCGCTGCGTGCCAGTTCGCGCATCACCAGCAGCACCTCTCCGATCATCTCCGGGTCAAGTGCCGAGGTCGGTTCATCAAACAGAATGATGTTCGGGTCAGTCGCCAGCGCCCGGGCAATCGCCACGCGCTGCTGCTGGCCGCCGGAGAGCTGCTCAGGATAATGCTGTGCTTTATCGGCCAGGCCGACGCGCGTCAGTAAGGCCAACGCTTTTGCCCGTGCCTCCGTTTTCTTCCAGCCGTGTACTTTGATCAGCGCCAGGCTGACATTGTCCTGTGCGGTCAGATGGGCGTAGAGGTTGAACTGCTGAAACACAAAACCAATATGTGTTCTCAGTTGCTGAAGTGCTGCCCCTTTCAGTCCACGCGTTGGCTTACCGTCAATCAGGATCTCGCCATCGCTCACGGTTTCCAGCTGGTTAATCAGGCGGATCAGCGTCGACTTACCGGAACCTGACGGGCCACAAACGGCAACGACTTCACCGCTGGTTACGCTGAGATCGACCGTGGTGATCACCTGATGGTGACCAAACGACTTACTGACCTGGCGGAATTCGACGGCGGTACTTTGTCCCGGCGATGAATGTGAAAAAACCGCAGACGCCGCTGCGGTTGATACATTTTCTTGCTGCATGTGTGATACCTGGCTGATTATTTTGCTTCGATTTTGAATAACCGGGGTTGTGGCGATTTAGTTTGCGGGCCAAACCAGGTGTCGTAGATGCTCACCGCCTGACCGTTTTTCTCCAGGTTCAACAGTTCGTCATTGACCACTTTCAGCAGGCTGGCTTCGCCTTTTTTCACCCCTACGCCAATCTCTTCCTTGCTCAGTAACTCAGGCAGTACTTTGTATTTGGCTTTATCCGGTGCACCGTCCAGCAGGCCAGCGAGAATGGTGCTGTCCTGAGTAATTGCCTGCACGTTGCCATTACGCAGGGCAGACAGCGCCAGTGGGATATCGTCATACGACAGCACGCGTGACTGCGGGAAACGGTTATGCAGTTCCTGTTCGCCGGTGGTGCCTTTTACGGCACCAATGCGTGCCGTCGCGTAGCCATCCAGTTTATCCGGTGAACTGACGGGCACCAGGAACTGCTGTCCGGTGACAAAGTAAGGCACTGAGAAATCGATCACTTTTGCACGCTCAGGCGTGATAGTGATATCGGCCACAATCAGGTCCGCTTTACCTGACTGCAACAGGGGGATGCGGTTTGCCGGGTTGGTCGGTACCAGTTGCAGCTTCACGCCCAGGGTTTTTGCCAGAGCTTTCGCGAAGTCGACGTCATAACCGACGATTTCGTGGGTTTTGGCATCCACTGAACCAAACGGCGGATTGGCGTCAAAGGTGGCGACTTTCACCACGCCGGCTTTTTTGATATCCGCCAGCTGGTCAGCATGCACGGCAAAAGTGGTGATGCTGGTCAGTGCCAGCAGCAGTGCAGCAGAAAGGCGGGTTTTATGGAATGAGCGGTTGTTGCGTGTCGCCATAATCATAGTTTTTCCTTATGTATAGTCCGAAAGGGGGAATGACCCCGTTTTCCTGAAGGCAGGTGATACTTATTATTTTCTTTTAGGATTGATAGCGTTACATAAAGGAAAAATGACGGCTACAAACAAAAAGGTCTATCACCTGCTAAATTATGCATAAGTAAAATATCTGTATTGCGTGGGTTGCTCCGGTGTTGGCAGGACGTTAGCGGCAGTGAGTGACTATTCAGGAGGTTTTTAATGTAGTTTAGAGGGCAGCAGAATAAACCTAACGGCAAAGGTGCCAGAAATGAACAGAAAAGTAATGTGGTGCCTGACGCTGGCGCTGCTCACCGGATGCACCGCCTCTGTAGGGCAGAACTTTGATGATACCCAGTTGGCAAAAATCCATCATGACGTGACCACAAAGCAGGAACTGATCACATGGTTTGGTCAGCCCTCTTCAGACACACCTTTCCCGCAGGGGCAGAGCATTCTGATGTGGACCTGGAGCCAGGCAAAAACCGGAACGACGACCGAAGGCAGAACGCTGACGATTCAGCTACAAAATGACAAGGTCAAAAACTATACGGTCAGTAAAACCTGAATGTGTTCATGGTTGCGTTGTTAACGGGCTGAGGCAAAGCGAAGAGGGGAAGAACTGGAGCGGCCAACGGGAATCGAACCCGTGTCATCAGCTTGGGAAGCTGAGGTAATACCATTATACGATGGCCGCAGAGCGGGAGGGATACTACCACAGGTCTGGCTGGAAATGTTGAGTCATATCAAAGATAAATCGGTGGGATAATCATTCTTCAGCCGGAAGGTTGTTTTTTCCCGGAAAAAACGCTGTACGGGTCAATTGAAACTTGGGAGTGCTACGTTGGATTGATGTTGACCCTGAGATCGGATTCCGGGTTGGCTAGACGCAAACTCTGCAACAATTGATTAATTTGAGCAGTGGTAAAGGAATTAGTGTGGTAATGCGTCATTTCATAATGCATCAAAGCATCGAAATTATATGTATAAAGTCGCTGATGTAAGAATGTACACAGTTCTGGTCCCAGCACCTCTACCCGTTTGGAATAGATAGTACGCAGAATTTTAATCAAAGAACCTGACTCATTGGGGGTCTGGCTCAGTACCAATTCCAGGCGTCGTTCATGAAGATCGTCCAGGTAGTTTTCCGGGCTGATCACCTCTCTACTGTGGATGTCATAAAGAATGGCGTCCCATGTCATAAGTGTTGTTTTAAACAGACTGTGCGCGCCTTCAAGAGGAATAATATTTTCTTTAAAGGCCCAGGTATCTGACAGGCACCACACATCAAAATCCATATCGTGATAGTGAAAGCGTATACCTCCTAGCTTAGTACAGGTGAGGTTTTGGACATCGATGGTTGAAAGAACACGTAACAAGTCCTCGTGGTTACTGTCGACCACGATATCGATATCGGAAGTGAAACCTTTGTGACCAAAAAGCCCTATGTCGCGGATCATTCCACCGAAGATCCATGCACGATTGTGTTCGGCCAGCGTGTCAATCAACACTCTGGCCGCCTTTCCTTCATAACCGGAAAGGAAAAAATCGTCGATACGGCGTTTAAGATGCTGTTGGTTTTTGACGACTTTCATATTCATAGAGTGATTTTAACTCATCATGAAGATCCATCAAATAGCTGTCGGTCATCCCTGCAATAGCATCAGTCAGCAACTGTGCTTCTTTGTACAATCCTGGTAACGTATTGTTCGGATCTTCAAAGATTCGCCTGTAGTTTTCTGAAATGCGACCATAAGCGTAACGCCCAAATGGCGTCTCTGAGAGATGCGTAGGTTGGGGTGTGAAACCAGACTCACTTTTTGCCCGCTCTTTTTCCTCCTGAGTAGCCGCTCGGGTTTTATGTCCATGGATCCCCACCCATAGCATATCCATTAAGCCCTGAATATAGTTTGACCCTTTCAGCTCAAGTTCCAGAACAGAACGGTGGCGGTAGCCGCGAGTTTTATCGAATTCTTTTAATGCATCACAGAGCTCGGCACCGCGACTTATTCCCATTAAGTCCTTGATGTCGCATTCGTCACGGAGAAGTGACTGGTGATGATCATGGAAAGCATCGACAGCGGCATTGATCAGGGAGCTCGTTGCGTTAACCCGGAACATTTGCATGCTCATATCATTGAGTTCAGCAGGAGAAAGATCGCTTCCCTTTGTTTTCCATCCCTGATTTTTTTCCTCTGTTTTTTTAATAACGGACTTAATTTCCTCATCGTCACTTTTATCCCAACATTGCAGGAAATTAATCAGATCATGGTAGGAGGCCAGGCCTTTTTTCACTGTATCCTCTGCATCCAGAACGGAATAGGCAATATCATCACAGGCTTCCATAATATAGGTGAGCGGATGGCGTAGCCCTTCACTCAATCCGGTTCTTTCCCAGACTTCACTGACAACGTCAGATTCTGAATAGAAGAAACCTTGTTTTTTCCACGGTGTTTTTTTCCTGGTATAAGAAGATTGTGGATACTTAATTAAGGCCGCTAGCGTGGCGTAGGTCAGATTAAGCCCATACTGGTCGTTGAGAATTTGCAATTTGGTGACCAGACGAAACGTTTGTGAATTGCCATCAAACTTGAAGAAGTCATCATAGATTTGTGGGTTGTCCTCTTTCTTGACCAGATGTGTCAGATGTCGAGTAAACCAGGAACGCATTGCTGCTTCCCCCTGATGGCCATAGGGTGGATTACCCAAATCATGGGCTAGCCCAATGGCTGCAAGGAGAGCCGGGACATCACGTTCCACACAGATGTCCTCCAAGTGACCAAAAATTTCTTTTTTCAGGTCAAACGCCAGCCTTATCCCTATCCCTCGGGCAAAGTTAGCCACTTCATGTGAATGTGTTAAACGGGTACGAACACTGTCATTACGGTCCAGGGGGAAAACCTGTGTTTTATCTGCCAGCCGACGAGTTGGAGCAGAAAAAAGGAGGCGGTCGTAATCACGTTCAATTTCCTGACGTCCTTTGCTTAAAGATAAGGTGTCAGCTTGAGCATGAGATGGATTGCTTTTTTCTTTTTCTTTTTCTTTTTCTTTATCTTTACGGCGTGCAGTACAGAGAAGATTTTGCCATTTCATCATCACATCCTTGATGTTTATATGTAAGGTGAAACTATCAAATACAATGAAAGTGGTCTATTTTTTTTGGTGAGTGACGGTGGTAATTGTAATGATGCGCACATTTATATGTAACGGCGTTATGATATTTCACTATGGTGGCAGTGTGAGTGGTGTGTTATTTTATTACGAATGGAATATAATAAACAACAAAAACAAAAAAACCGACTTCATCTGTCGGCTAAATTTTGCAGATACTCAAGTATTATGCCATCAGGTTTACCTGGTTGCCGTCGTCGACATTTCTGTCTCTCCAGCAACCCCCCGACTTCAATTTCATCGGCAGGGCGGTAAAATACTTTAGCAAAAAACATGAGTATTGCTGTTCATGCCTCATCCCTTGAGGGCTAGAACCATACATACGTTGCCAGACAGTATGCCAGTGTCAGTGACAGCAGAATCAGCTCTGCAGGTTTAATCAGGTACATGACAGGTCCGTACAATTCAGGATGAGTGCTACTTACATCGGTCTCTTTCACTGAAACTTTAGGGATACCTGCCCGGAAATCGGCAAGTTCAGGCAATGTATAGGGTCTGCTAAAGCGACTGGCCACAGACCTGACGCTGTTTGCGGCGCCCTTTATCTTCGTACATGGCGGCATCCGCATCGCGCACGGCGCTGTCCGGGGTGCTGAGCGATGGGTCCACGTGAATGATGCCGATGCTGGCACCAGCATAGTCTATCCTTGTGCCCGAGAGATGATAGCGTCCGCTCAACAGTGCCGAAATACGGTTTTTGAATGTCGTCGCGGCTGCGGTCTGAGCATCTGAGGCATCAAGGGTGGCAATAATAAATTCGTCCCCCCCCAGGCGTCCCAGAACGTCATCCTCGTGCACCAACTCTTTCAAGCGCTCGCCGATGGCCTGCAAAAATTCATCACCGGTTTTGTGCCCGTAACGGTCATTAATCTGCTTGAATCCATCAAGATCGATAAAGGCCATCATCAGATGATGTGTATCGTTACGCGCGTGTGCAAACAGCTTTGGCAGGTTGGCAAACACTGCCCGTCGGTTTGGCAGGCCCGTGAGCTCATCGGTGTGGCTCACTGCCGTAAGCGCAGCGTTGGCTTCCTGCAGCTCTTCCAGCAGCTGTTCTTTACGAATGTACTGGGAAATCAGCTCGGCAAAGAGCTGAAGCACCTGTTCAGCGCGATCTGACAGTTCCCGAGACTCTGAGCTTGCTGCGCATAGCGTGCCATAAATCGCGCCGTCACCCAGCCACACCGGGGTACTGACGTAAGTGGTGATCCCCAGCGCTTTCGCGGCTTCGGAATCCCCCCAGACTGCCGGAACATCGCAGGTATAACTGCGGCCCTCGTCCAGAGCGCGTTTACACAGGGTATCTTCCCAGGGAACAGACAGCCCTTCAGGGATCTGCATTGCTTCGCTGTTGCGCGCATAAACGATGTGTTGCTTGATACCGTCTGCATCAATATGGGTCAGGTAGGTGGACTCCATATCCGTGACCAGCTCCAGCATCTCTAGCAGCTGGCGTACAAAACCTTCGAGCGTTTTTTCCGATCCAAGCGCCGTTGAAATGCGCTCAATCAAATTTTCCTTCATAGGTCAGTTTCCCGGACATGGTGTTGATATTCAAAAAGAGAAAGTGAGGCGTCAAAACAATGTTGTTCGTTATAATTTTTAGTTTTAGGAGCGTATATAAATGTGCTCCGGCCGCTCCGGCCGCTCCGGCCTTGTGTCACTGAGTTTATCATCGGACTGAAAAGAAAAACATTGAGGGGAGAATGCAAATTGAGTAGTTGGGAATAATCTTATGGGTAAAAGGGCCGTCATCATCCGGCCCATCTGAGTTTATCGCAGGTTAACTAACGCCATATCTTGTGGCCCTTTAAACAGGTCGTTTTCCAGCGTGGTTTTCTCATCCTCGACCTGGAAGCGGGTGACCGACTGCTGCAAATTTACCACCTGCTGTTGCAGGGAGCTGGCTGCCGTTGCCACCTCAGAGACCAGTGAGGCATTCTGTTGTGTCACGCCGTCCATCTGATGAATGGCAATATTAATCTGCGAGATACCGCGCGTCTGCTCCCCGGAAGCCAGCATCACTTCATCCATGATGTCCACCACTTCTTTCACGTCGACCATCACTTCATTCATGGTGTTGCCTGCCGTTTTCACCAGCCCGACGCCCTGTTCAATACGGCTGAGAGAGTTATCGATCATCGAACCGATCTCTTTCGCCGCCGTTGCGCTACGCTGGGCCAGTACTCGTACTTCAGAGGCGACGACCGCAAAACCGCGACCGGCTTCGCCTGCACGTGCCGCTTCTACTGCGGCGTTGAGCGCCAGCAGGTTGGTCTGGAATGCAATGCCATCAATCACGCCGACGATATCACCGATTTTGGCCGAACTGTGTTCGATGGCACTCATAGTCGACACGACATCAGAGACAACGCTGGCACCGCGTGAAGCCGAGGCTGAGGCTTTTTGCGCCAGTTCGTTTGCTTTGCGGGTGTTGTCCTCATTGTTTTTAACCGTCGCCATGATTTGTTCCATGCTCGACGCGGTTTCATCCAGCGAGGCGGCTTGCTGTTCGGTGCGGCTGGAAAGATCGATATTGCCGGAAGCAATCTCCTCTACGCCCGCGCCAATCGCATCGGTACCGTTACGCACGACAAGCACCATATTTTCCAGTCCGTCACGCATACGCTGCACGGCGGCAAACAGATGGGCGATCTCATTTTTTCCGCTGGCATCAATACGCGCACGTAAATCGCCTTCAGCAATGCGGTCAAACACGGTAACGGCATTGTTGAGTGGTTTCACTACCAGGTTGGTCATCACTGACCAGGCCAGTCCAGCCAACAGCAGGGCACAGGCGATAGCGCAGTAGAGGATGAACTGCATAGTGCTCACCCGATCGCTGGAGTCTTCATACGCCACATCAATGCTTGAGAGCTTAAAGGCGACCAGCGCTTTTGAGGCTTTATCAAAGGCGGCATAGAGTGCCGTCGACTTCCCGGCGCGCTGGCGATAGTCGTCAAGATTACCCGCTTCCAGCGCGGAAAACGCCGGGTCAATAAAGGTTTTCATCAGGGTATCGCGTGCGGCAGCCATTTCTGTGGCAATCACCTGCTCTTCTTCTGATTGCGGATATTTCAGATAGTCCTGCCATTTCGCCCCGGCACTGTCTACTTTACCTCTGGCTCGTTCTAAGGCGACTTTGGCTTTCTCGGTGTCGCCATTGACCATCAGTGATTCATACAGACGCAAATCTAATCGTCCACGCAGCAGCAGCTCGGAACTTTCATTCAGTGCAACCAGCCCTGGCAGCACTTCGGTATCCACGCGGGCAAAGGATTTATTGCCAGACTGCACCGCAACTAATCCCAGAATACCGACAAAAAGTAATAATGCGGCTAATGAAAAAATCATCATGCTCAGTGCGGTACGGATCTTTATTTTACGAAACATAGCGTATTCCCTGTTGCCGGTTTGATAATGAGGAAAAAGAGTGGTGTCGGAAATAAAGGCATAATAAAAATAAAAGACCGGAGGCGACATGGGTCACTTCCGGTCAGGTACGGCTGTTAATTATTCGCGTGTTCCCTGGTGCTGGCTAAAAATGACTTCAGTTTCTCGTTATAAAATTTTGCCGACATCATGGTGCCATGCCCGCTGGTCTCTGCACTGGCCGGAATAAGCCACAGATCGGCCTTTTTAATCTTGTTTAATTCGCGGCTCAGCGTGCCGGTTTCCACCGGATTACGTTCATCATCTGCCGAATTAATGATCAGCATGGGGGCGGTGATACGGTTTAATGCGAGTTGCGCATTATAATTCGCTGACGAACCCCAGATATAAATAAAATCGTTGGCGTCAGCGGTAAGCGGGGTAGCCAGGCGGTCGTCAACCAGCTTATCGGCCAGCGCACGCGTTGGTGCTTTATGCTGCCAGGCCAGTGTGCCGCCAGTGGTGGCAATACTGAACATAATGCTGGCTGTTTTCAGCGCAGGGGGCTGCTGACGGTAATTGCCCTCAGCCCAGGCGGGATCGCCCTTGATGGACTCAATTAACATACGGCGCATCATCCAGTTACGACCGGACAGCTCAGCAGGCTGCGAAGCCATGGGCACCAGGGCATCCATCATGCCAGGGTATTTTTCACCCCAAAGCCAGGTTTGCATACCCCCCATCGAATACCCCATGACCAGACGTAAATGGGAAATGCCCAGCCCTTCTTTGATTAAACGATATTGCGCGGTGACCATATCGTTATAATCGTAGTGCGGAAACGCCATACGCAAACCGTCGGACGGCTTGGATGATTTTCCGGACCCAATACTTTCCGGCATGATAATAAAATATTTGCTGATATCCAGTGCCTGGCCGGCACCAAATAATTCGCCGCCAAATCCCTCGGCTAATAGTGCTTTTATTGGCTGGTTAGTTCCGTGAAGTAATAATACAGCAGGTTTACTACTGTCGCCCAGCGTGTAGTAATGAATGCGCAGGTCTTTCAGCTTCTCACCGCTGTTAAAGGTGAATTCCGGTGCAACCCAGTCGGCCTCTTTCGGTGATAACACCGTGCTGACTGCCTGTGTTAAAGGTGACAGGCTTAACAGAATAATGCCTGTTAATCCTGATACGATACGGTTAGCCATAAAACAACTCATCGGTAAGCAAGGAGTATTGGATGGCCGATGTTAATGTCAATTGAGATAAATCCCAATAAACATAAACATCATCAATGATAAAAACAGATTATGTTCTGATTGTTGCTGTTTACACGAGATGTTTTCCAGCTAATTTTTATTACGTTAACACATCGGATATTCCACTTTAGTCTTCCCTGAATATTTCTTTAGTCACGCTTTCATCTTACTGTCATTTCACTGTCACTAACTGCCGTGTGGAAAAGCTTAGTGAAATATCTTTGTTCCTGCTGCGCGAAATTTCGGGTATCTCTGTCTGTCACCCGACAGGAGGATGGTATGTTTCAGGCAGCATCATTATTAACCGGGGCCGCAGCGCTGCCGGATGTGTGGCGTTCTGCCATTATCAGCAAGATTGGCCAGGCGAATGTGAAACTGATCCGCATGGGCGGAGAGGGGATACCGGATGAAGTGCATGAGCATTTTGCCGAGCTACTGGTGGTGATTGACGGGCAGATGGATCTGGCGATTGACGGGCAGATCGTGGCGCTGAAAAGCGGGGACTATTTTGTGATACCGCCGGGCAGCCCTCATCGGGTACTGCCCGGCAGCAGCGGCACATTACTGCTGGTCGATGCCGATAAGGCCTTACCAGGCGAGTAGTTTTCCGCTGTAATCAATGTAGTGGTGCCCGCCTTTGCCACGCCAGGCGACCAGCTGATCGGCAATGCCACCCGCGCTTTGCGCCACCGTCAGTGGGGCATTTGTCCCACCCATATCGGTTTGCACCCAGCCCGGGTGAACGCAGAGCAGCGTCTGGCCCTGGGCATCCGTCTTCGCCGATAACCCGCGTGCCAGCATATTTAACGCGCCTTTGCTGGCGGCATACAGAGGATACGTAGCGTCCGGATTCTCATTCAGACTGGCGAGCTGCGAGGTCATCAGCGCCAGAATGCCGCTGCGGGGTTTGAGCTGGGGCAGCAGCGCTTCAGCACAACGCAGCGGCGAGAAGGTGTTGGTCATAAACAGCGCCATCAGCTCCTCGTCGCGGGTACGCGACAGCATTTGGTGCTCCGGGCCATAGACGCCTGCGTTAATAAACACTACATCAAACTGCTGGCCAGCCAACTCCGCCACCAGCGCTTCTCTCTGATCCGCCAGGTTAATATCCAGCGTTAGCCAGTGGATGGACACCGCACTGTCCGGCGTGTCCTTGCGCGTCGTGGCGGTAACCTGCCAGCCGCGATCGGCCAGAGTCGTTGCCAGCCCTAAACCGATGCCGCGCGAAGCGCCAATAATCAAAGCCTGTGGGGTTGTCATGAGAATGCCTTATGTCATGTCGGAAGCGTAGGGATCGTGCGGAAAAGCATAGCAAAAATTCAAGCTGTCAGGTGATTGCCTGTGCTAAGTGAGGCGGACAAGCGAATGCTCATCCACCTCTGACGGTCAGCTCAGGCCCGCCCACCACAGCCGCAGCTGCATGCCCCAGCCACTGGTATAACCGGTAGTGGTGCCCACCACCTTGCCTTTATCAATAATCACCAGCGTTGGGGTCACGCTGATATGCCAGTTGGCAGACAGTCTGCCTTCCGGGTCGTTCACCAGCGGCATGTGATACTGCTTTGCTTGTAAATAGCGCTGCACCTTGTCATTTTCACCGGAACGTAGCGCAATGCCGATAACGTTGCGGCCTTGCTGTGCCATATCAGCCACCGTTGGCGTGGTAAAGCGACAGACACCGCACCAGCTGGCCCAGAAATAGACCAGCAGCGGGCGCTGCTGGCTTAACGCCTTTAGCGTGACCTCATGCCCGTCGAGGGTAAGCAATGGCTGGTCAGCAAAGGCCAGCGGTGCCTTTGGCGCGCGCCAGCTGTCCATCACCCACATCCCCCCGGCCAGCAGCAGCGCCAGTACCAGTATCTCACGTGCCCAACGTTTCAGGCGGCTCATGGCGTTTGTGCCAGCTGCTGTTTCACCAGACGCTCCAGCTCTTCATACGACACGGCGCCAGGCAGCAGACGGTTACCTATCAGCGTGGCTGGCGTGCCTTCAATGCCCAGATGCTGTGCCAGCTTCAGGTTGGTATTCACCGTCTCCAGGCTCTGTTTATCCGGCTGCGTTATCGTCACGCCCAGCTTTTTCTCTGCGGCCTGAATACTGGCGTCATCATGGTTGCCCTTCTTTGCCATCAGACGCTGGTGCAGTGCCAGCCAGCGATCCGGCTGCTGTTGCCACAGCGTCAGTACTTCGCGCGCAGCGGTCATCGAGCTTTCGGCACGGTATGGCAGCGGTTTGATGATCACGGCAACGTCCGGGTACTGCTGCACAATTTTTTCCAGCAGCAGATCGAACTGTTTACAGTAAGGGCAGTTGTAGTCGGTAAACGATACCAGCGTCAGCTTCGCATTCTTTGCACCGAGGCGCGGCGATCCGGCATCGTCATACAGTGCCGCCTTGTTCTGTTCAATCACCTGGCCAGTCACATTGGCCTGCTGCGCCTGTGCCTGTTTATCGTAAGCATTGGCGGCTTCAGCCAGAATCTGTGGATTTTCCACCAGTGTTTCGCGGATCAGTTGCTTAATCCGTGACTCCTGCTCCGGGGTAAACGGGGCCGCAGCCCACAGCGGTGTAGCAACCAGTAACAGGGCAATCAGAGATTTTTTCATTGTTCAATTCCTTTGGCATTATTCAGGGTTTTCAGCAGGGTGGCACGGTCAAGCAGCGGAGAAAGCACCACGCCCTGGGGAGCACCCGGTCCATAAATTTGATTAAACGGCACGGCCACGCTGCCGCGCTGTTGCAGGAAATGGGTGATCGTTTCAGACGGACGACTCCAGTCACCGCGCAGGGTCACCACATCATCTGCTAATAGCGCCTGCTGCACATCATCGCGCAGCAATACGTTGTATTTATTGGCTTTACAGGTCACGCACCAGTCGGCAGTGATATCAATAAACACCCGTTTTTTCGCGCCCAGAGCCTGGCGGATCGCCTGTTCTGTCAGCGGCTGCCAGGTAAGCCGATCCTGCATTCTGTGCTGATCTGATGTCGCGCTGAATGTACCCGCCAGCAACACGCCACCGGCCACCAGCAACAGCACTACCGTGACCAGTGCCGCCCGCCGGAGGCCGAACTGTTTCACCAGTGTGACGAGCAATACCAGTACGATCGCGGTCGCAACAGCCAGTGTGGCGAGCAGGCCAATATGATTCACCAGCAGGCTGATCAACCAGAAACAGGAGGCCAGCATCAGCATTCCCAGGGCGATACGTACTCCATTCATCCAGCGCCCGGGGCGTGGTAGCTTCAGCGCCAGGGCGGGCCAGGCGGCAATCAGCAACCAGGGCAGGCTCATGCCGATGCCGAGGGCGGCAAACATCACCCACAGCAGTGGCAGCGGTGCCGCCAGGGCAAATGCCACCGCAGTACCGAGGAAGGGAGCTGAACACGGGGTGGCCAGCAGCGTGGCAAATGCACCCTGCCAGAAATGTTCGCCAGGACCACGGCCAGAGTACATTGCCAGACGGGTATTCAGGCCTGATGGCAGGCGCAGATAGAGCAGGCCAAACAGGTTGGCGCTGAACAGCAGGGTCACCAGTACCATGAAGCCAATAAACCACGGATTCTGGAACTGAATACCCCAGCCCAGGGCGTGATTACCCAGACGAAGTACCGTCATCAGCAGCGCCAGCACCATAAACGAGGTGATAATTCCGGCACTGGAGGCGATAAACTGGAGTCGCACGTTGCGGCGGTCGCGCTGTGGCGTATTAACAATGCTGCCGAGTTTCATGCCCAACACCGGCAGTACGCAAGGCATCAGGTTGAGAATAAAGCCTCCCAGCAGTGCCGTCAGCAGCATCTGCCACAGCGGCAACACCGGGGAGCGCTGTCCCCATCCTTCATCAACCAACAGGGTAATCTGTTGCGCCAGGCCGTTATCCGCCAGTACCAGAGACAGGTTCTTTCCGGTGATATCGGGTGCGTTGTCACCCCATTCATCGCTGACCGGCACGCGGGCTATCAGCATTGAACCTCTGAGGGTAAAGCGTGGTTCGCCAAAGCTGGCACCCTCCAGCCCGTCAAGGAACAGCGCAGGCTGCTGCCAGCCGTCCTGACGTTCGGCAACAATCTGTAGCTCTCCCTGTTGATAACCCGCGACGAGGGTGTCAGCAAGGCCGCGTTCAATCGGTACGCTGCCCATCGCCTGGGCATAATCATGTTCAAACGACGCATCAACAGATGACGTCATATCAATAGTGAACGGATAGTCGGTGAGGATGCAGACGTTGCTACAGGTGGAGAGCGTCAGCGTTCCGACCAGACTTTTCGGGGCCGGGCCGGACAGTTCAATCGGCAGCGTAACGCGCTGATGATAACCCTGAGTGGTGATCCCCGCGACGTTAAAACGTTGCGGCAAAGGCCAGAACCAGTGTGCCTGGGTTACGGCATTCTGCCAGCGAATGGTCGGGGCAATCCCGCCTTCACCCGGCGATCGCCAGTAGGTTTTCCATCCATCCTGTAACTGAATATCCAGCAAGATGCGAGTGCGGTCGGCCTGTGAGGCATCGGCACGCAGGCGAACCTGAGCGTGACTGTTTTGGGGGTTTTGCAGCCAGCCACTGTCAGCGGCCTGCAATGCGGGCAGCCAGAATAGCAGCAGGAGAGCAAAGCTCCTGATAAGCGTAAACATGTTATTTCTCCGTAAATGATTAAAAGACACCGGTGGAACGGTGTGTCATTCGCGGAAATTACAGTTAATCAGATGGATACGGAGTAGCGGCGCACGACAGGGGCGTGCCGGAGGAAAAATCAATGGGAGAAGACAGCACAGTGCCAGTACTAACAGGAGAATGACCGTGGCAGGCAGGACGCTGTCGAACAGCAGCGGGGCAGCCAGCAGCAGCGTTTTGGCGCTGAGTTCACAAGGGGTTATCGACGCGTCATCTGCGTTGTCCGGGGCGGTATTGCTGAGGCTGAACGACGTGGTTGGAGGCATTTGCAGGGCGTGCAGGCTTGCCATGCGCTGTGCCATACAGACCAGTATGACCAGGCAGGCGAGCGCCAGAAAGCCCATTGCGATGCGTTGTCGTGTTGCCATTACCCGCCCCATTTGAAAAGAGCGACCATCTTAATCAAACGGTCGCGTTTAACAATGGTTACGCATGTAAACTTTTGTCTACCGGGGGATTACACCTTATTGAGCGTGCTCCAGACCAAACTCCCCTGATGGAAGGTGGCGGTGCGTGGTGAAATGCGCGCCACCGCTTCTGCCGAACAGGAGGCATCGACCAGCACAAAACTGGCCTCGTCCTGTTCCACGGGCCAGACGCGCTCGCCTTTATCATTTAGCGGCAGGCGGTTCCCGGTAGCAATTGCCAGCGCGCGCGACAGCGCCAGTTCACCCGGGCGCACATAGAGCTGAGCGTACAGGTTGGCTTTCTCCAGCATGTCGCCCAGGCCATAGGGCGACCAGTGGTCGATCACGCTATCGGTGCCGGTCATCACAAAAACATCGTTATCCTGAAGCTGTTTCAGCGGCATATGCAGCGTGCCAATCGGCACCGTTGAGGCGATGCTGATCTGCTGCGCGGCCAGACGCTGTGCGGTCTCTTCTACCTGCTGTGGTGTGAGGGTGGCCAGTGCAAATGCGTGGCTGATCGTGACTTTGCCCTTCAGCTGCGGCGTTTTTTCCACCCGGTCAATCATATAATTGATGGCGGCCACCCCGGCCGGGCTGGTTTCATGCAGATGGATATCCACGCCTTTGCCATAGTCGACGGCGATCTGAAACATCGTATCGAGGGATTTTTCCATATCGCCATCAACGCTGGTGGGATCCAGCCCGCCGACGTAGTGCGCTCCGGCCTGCATCGCTTCGCGCATCAGTGGTTCAGATTTTGACAGCAGCAACCCGTGCTGGGGGAAGGCGACGATCTCGCAGGTAAAACCGGATCGACGGCGTTCCAGTACCGCCATCAGGTTTTCCAGATTTTTCAGTCCGGAAACCGGCTCGATATTGCAGTGACTCCGCGCCACGCTGGAACCTTTTGATTGCAGCAGGTCGATCAGTTTACCCGCCCGCTCCTGTGTGTGGGGCGCCAGCTCTGGCAGCAGGCGATGCTCCAGTGCAATCATCTGTTTAATGGTGGTCCCTGCCGGGCGTGACTGCACGCGCCACGGGCCACCATAGAAGGTCTTATCCAGATGGATATGCATATCGCGCATGGCGGGCAGCAGCAGTTTTCCTCCGGCATCAACCCGCGTCAGGCTGGCATCCGGGCGTACTGCGTTAGCACGTACAGCAACGATCTTGCCGTTATTGATTTCCAGGCAGTGCAACGCGGTGCGGGTGGCGACCACTTCCCCCTCCTGGTAGTGAAAGCCGGTTTCCAGCAGGACGTTATCAAGGTAATAGTGGCGGGCGCCAACGGTGGTCATGGGCGTTTCCTGTTCGGTGAAGACAGACGATCCGGCGGCAATGGCAAGCGGGGGGCCTGCACCGAGGATGGCGCAGGCACCGAGCATTTTACTGCCGTGGCTGAGAAAGGTACGACGCTGCTGATCGGGCTTATTCATCACGGGCTCCTGCATGGATTAACTGTATAGCAATGGCGTCATAACCCAGTGAACGCGCCAGTTGCAGAGGGGTTTTACCGTACTTATCCGTCAGGTGCGGGCTGGCACCGTTATCCAGTAATAGCTGAACGATCTCCTGCTGCTTTGCGCCACCGTCATTCAGCAGGATGGCTTCGAGCAGCGGTGTCCAGCCGAGGAAATTAGTGTGGTTGACGTTGATGGTGGTGCGGGACAGTAACTCGCGCACGATCTCAACATGGCCTTTTTCGCTGGCGGGCGTCAGGCCAATGCCGCCAAAGCGTGTCACCCGGGTGAGGTCGGGTGCCGCAGGCAGCAGCAGGCGCAGCAGAGTGAGATCGTTATTCAGGCAGGCGAGCAAAAACGGATTCAAACAGGTATCGTCCTGCTGATTAATATCGGCGCCCGCCTCGATCAACCAGGCGACGCAGGCATAGTGCTGGTGCTGTGCCGCCAGCGTGATGGCGCTGGTGCGCTGCGCGGTGGTGACGTTGAGATCCACGCCCTGATCCCGACACTGCTGCAAGATATCCTGCTCGCCCTGTTGGGCAGCACGGAGGAAGCGTGCCTGTAGTGTGTCGTTGGAGGTGGAAAAGTCAGGATGTGCAAATGACATACAGATTCCCGGATAAGCAAGTGATGGTCCAGGAAACGACAATAGCAGCCAGTGAAAGACGGTGATATCCGTGTAAAAATAATTCACCTGAAAGGCCTTTCTTGTTGAATAATAATCAATGAAACCGGAACACGAGGGAATGTGCGATGAACTCCATTTTTAGTGAAGAGAATTTGCAGGTGTTTGTCACCGTGGTGCAGTGTGCCAGCTTCAGTAAGGCGGCGATTGAGCTGGGGGTCACCACTTCAGCGGTCAGCTACACCATTAAACGCATTGAAACCGGGCTGGGTGTTCCGCTGTTTGTGCGCCATCCCCGCCGGATTGAACTGACGGAGTCCGGCGACTACTTTTATCGTAAGGCGCTGACGCTACTTAACGATTTCGGTGCCATTCAATACGGTGTCGATGCTATCGCCCAGGGCGTAGAGGCCAGGGTGCGTATTTGCATCAACCATCTGTTGTATACCCCGCATCACACTGCCCGGCTGCTACAGCTGCTGAAAAAGCAGTTCCCCACCTGTCAGGTGACGGTCACTCAGGAAGTGTATAACGGCGTCTGGGATGCGTTTATCCATCACCAGGCAACGCTGGCGATGGGGGCACCGGATGTGCCGCTGGACAGGGATGGCATTGACTGTCTTGATATCGGCTATGTGCACTGGCAGTTTGCGATCGCGCCCCATCATCCGCTGGCCGCATTGCCTCAGCCCATCAGTGAAGGTCAGATGCGGCGCTATACCAATATTATGGTGGCCGACACGGCACAGATGCTGAACCAGCGTGTTGGCTGGCTGCTGCACGGGCAGGAGGCGGTTCTGGTGCCTGATTTCAACACCAAATGTCAGTGTCAGATTCTGGGGGAGGGCATTGGCTTTCTGCCGGACTATATTGTGCGCGACGCCGGGGAGAAGCTGGTAACGCGTGAGGTGATGAACCCCCGCCAGGATTCACGGCTGCTGTTGGCTATCCGCCAGCCCGCCAGCGGACAGGTCGCATTGTGGATAAAACAGCAGTTTGCCCCAGATGGCGTGCTGAGTGAGCTCTATCAGGATTTACTGCATCGCGAAGATAAAACAGACGGAATGTAAAAACTGTGTTAACGTCTTGCCCGTACCAATAAAAATTCCTCTTAAAATAAAAATATGTAGGTCTATTATCCAAAATATTAAATATCAGTGTCCGTCTTGTCACGGATGTCAGTACCGCTTCTCGCCTTTCAGTATCACCGCAAAAAATCCCCATGGTGCCAACTGTATTTTCTGTAAATCCCAGATGGTTTGTCTGCCTGCCACTGCGATACAGAACTAAACCCGTCGAGCGTTTTCCCCTGGCCTGTTGTTGATGTTAACCTTAGCGGCTTATCACTGTTAAATGTCGACATCTCAGGGCCGTATGATGACTACCTCAACCGCAAAACTTCTCTCTCTCTGTAGTGACAGCCTGGCTGCCGCCCCACAGGACATGCACTTCAGCGCCACGGTTAATCCCGCCCTGCTCGAAGAACTGCGTCAACTGCTGGCGATTAAAAACGGCTGCTATGGTTTTGTTTCTGCGCTGCATATCTTTCCCTGGCAGGCAACGGAGAGTGAACCCGGTCTGCAACAGTGGAACCAGCCTGACCTGTGGATTTCAGCGTTTCAGGATATGGCGCTGGATGCGCTGTTCTTTGCTGAAGATATCTTTGGCGTGCAGTTTTGTCTGCGGCAGGACGGGGTGTTCAGCTTTGAGCCGGAAACCGGCGAATTCACCTGGCTGGCGGCAAGTCTGGAGCACTGGAGTGCCCTGATTCTGGAAGAGTACTCAGTGTTAACGGGTTATCCGCTGGCGCTGGACTGGCAGGATCAGCACGGGGCATTACCGGCGGGTTATCGCCTGGTGCCGAAAACACCGTTTATTGTTGGCGGTGAGTTCGTGCCGGATAACCTCCAGGCGGTACGTAGTGAAGATGCCATGCGTACCCGCGCGCAGTTTGCCGTGCAGATCAGAGATCTTCCTGAAGGCACGCGCATTGCCGTCAGCCCGTCAGATCCGGAAAGCTGATCTCAGCTTCCCGGCATTGCCGCGCCGGAGGCGATAAACCACACCAGAAACGCCATCGCAGCAACAAAAATCAGGCCAGGGGCAATTGCTCTTTTATTCACGGCATAACACCTTTCACAATGGGATCGGGGGAAAGCCGGGAGCCAGGCTTTCGGGCGGCGCTGAGTGTAACATAATCAGCCCGCCCTCAGGCATGTTGTTCAGCCCTGTTTCACTGTGCGGTTTTGTGGCAAAATGATAGCGCAAACATTTTAGTTATCGGATGCCAGATGGAAAATCCTGACCCTGCCACGGTAAAAACCCCTACGCTTGAGGATGTTGCCCGTGTCGCGGGATTATCTCCGATGACCGTCAGCCGTGCCATTAACAAACCGCAGGTGGTACGGCCTGCCACCGTTGCCAGGGTGATGGAAGCGATTCAGATCACCGGCTATATCCCCAATATGCTGGCAGGGGGGCTGGCGTCCAAACGTAGCCGCCTGATTGCCGTAGTGATTCCGCAAATTAACAACAGTATGTTTGTCGATACCGTACAGGCGATCAGCGATCGTCTGGCCTTGCGTGGCTACCATATGCTGCTGTGTGTCACCGGATACTCTCCGGACAGCGAAGCGTCTATTGTTGCCACCATCCTTTCGCGCCGCCCCGACGGCATGATACTGACCGGCATTCATCACAGTCCTGAACTGCGCAAAACCATTCTCAATATTGGCCTGCCGGTGGTGGAAATCTGGGATCTCACGCCAACGCCGCTGGACATGCTGGTCGGGTTTTCTCATGAAAAAGTCGGCACCCAACTGGGTCACTACTGTCTGCAACAGGGCTACCTGAGCCTGGGTCTGGTGTGGGCCGGCGATCGTCGCGCCAGGCAGCGGCGTAAAGGGCTATCCGATGTGATGCAGGGGCTGCCAGGAAGCCGTATTCGCGGGGTCAATGCCCCGGTGCCAACGTCGCTCGGTGCCGGTCGACAGGGTTTGCATCAGTTACTTGCTCAGGGGGATAAGTTCGATGCGATTATCTGCAGTTCTGACACCTTAGCGCAGGGCGTGATCATGGAGGCTGAAGCACGTGGGCTGAGTGTACCGGATCAGCTTGCTGTTATCGGCTTTGGCGATTTAGCGTTCGCCGCGGCCAACCGGCCCGCGATCACGACAGTAGCTATCGACAGGGTAAAAATGGGTGAAGATGCCGCGATGCTGCTGGCTAATAAAATAGAAGGCGTCATGCCCGCAGAGGCGGTGGTCGATTTAGGGTTCACCATGGTGGTTCGTGACTCCGGTTAACGTCTGGCAGGCAGTGTTACGCTGGAATGAAACAATCATTATATGACTTTATTTTGTGTGGGTATTATTTCCCACTGTAATCAAATAAGCGCCGTTTTACGGCTTTTTTTTCTTTTACTATCCCTGAATTTCCGATAAATCCCCGGCTTTAATCCCTTCTCTTCATAATGGCATTGTTATGAAATGTTAGAAGAAACACTTCATCTTAAGTTTAAATATCACCACTTCAATTGTTACATTTTGACACTTTTGTATCGTTAACATTGCGGCAATGTAAACAGATAAAAACAGTTCTTTAACCTTAATGACACGTGCTCCATCGGTGTCTTTTTCTGAGTGTGTGAGAGTCGTCAAAATGCTCCTTCAAAAAGAAACTACCCGCCGTAAGTTTTTACTCGGGTCGCTGTTGGCATTGCCGTTAGGTGAGATGGTCTTTAAAGGCCTGACCGCCGCACAGGCAGCCGAGATGGCAGCGCCGGAACTGGCAGATTATCAGCCGATCTTCTTCAGCCAGGATGAGTGGCAGTTTATTCTTGCCGCCTGTGACTGTTTGATCCCTGCCGGAGGCAAAGGCAAAGCGCCGGGCGCGCTGGAAACCAATGTGCCGATCTTTATCGATCAACAGATGCATGGCGATCTCGGTGATGAGATCTATATGAAAGGGCCGTTTGATACCAAAGCGCCTGCCACCATGGGTTACCAGATCCCGTTCCGCCCGCAGCAGATCTATAAAACCGGTATCAAACTGGCTAACCAGTGGTGCCAGCAGACCTACCAGAAACCGTTCCATCAGTTGTCATCGCAGGATAAAGACAGCGTTCTGACCCAACTGCAAAAAAACGATATCCACTTCGCTGAGCTGGGCGAAGCCGACCTGAAAGCCTCTCAGTTCTTCAGCGGGCTGCTGTCCGATGCCAAACACGGCTATCTCTCCGATCCAATGTACGGCGGCAATAAAGGGATGAAAGCGTGGATTGCTATC
Source organism: Erwinia rhapontici (assembly GCF_020683125.1). NCBI lineage: Bacteria > Pseudomonadati > Pseudomonadota > Gammaproteobacteria > Enterobacterales > Erwiniaceae > Erwinia > Erwinia rhapontici. The sequence continues at coordinate 1,228,012 of NZ_CP085627.1, forward strand.
GGCTTCCCGGGCGCCCGTGCCAGTTATCTGGAATGGGTGAAGCAGCACAACATTCCCTATCCACTTGGCCCGGTCAGCATCAAGGGCGAACGCGCCTGAGTTCACTGAGACTTTTTTCGTATTTTTGTAAATGACACCCAAAATATTTCGTGTTGCAGGAAGGCGGCAATTGAATGAATCCCTGGGAGCTTACTGAAGTAAGTGACCAGGGTGAATGAAGGCAGCCAACGCATCTGCGGCGCGAAAAATGAAGGGTTGAAAGGGTTGAATATGTCACAAATTAATAAAGAAGAAGTCGACGTTGTCGTTGTCGGCCTGGGATGGGCTGGCTCGCTGATGAGCATTGAGCTGGCGATGGCCGGACTGAAAGTGCGGGCGCTGGAGCGCGGAGCCGATCGCGGTTACGAAGAGTTTGCCTACCCCAAGCCAGCCGATGAATATGCCTACGCCGTGCGTAACAAAGTGATGGCCACGCCAGCAGAAGCGGCGGTGACGGTGCGTTACAACATGAGCCAGACCGCGCTGCCAACGCGCAAATGGGGCGCTTTTTGCCCGGGTAACGGCGTGGGCGGTTCGGGTTTGCACTGGACTGCGGTATTGATCCGTCCGACACCGACCGATCTTAAACTGAAAACCTATGCTGACCAGGCCTACGGACCGGGCGTGTTGCAGGACGATATGCGCATTATGGACTTCCCGTTCAGTTGGGAAGAGATCGAACCCTATTACGAGAAGTTTGAGATGATCTGCGGCCAGTCCGGTTTAACCGGCAACCTGCGCGGGCAGATCCTCGAAGGGGGCGATCCGTTCGAAGGCCCGCGTGCTAATCCGTTCCCGCTGCCGCCGCTGGATGACACGCTGAACAACACAATGTTTGTTAAGGCGGCGAAGAAGCTGGGGTATCACCCGTTCCCCAACCCGTCAGCCTGTGTTTCCCGTGCCTGGACAAACCCGTACGGTAACCAGATTGCGCCGTGTAATTACTGCGGCTATTGCAGTAAATACCCGTGTCTGAACTACTCTAAGGCCTCACCGCAGACGGCGGTGATGGATGCACTGAAGCGCATGGATAACTTCTCCTACGAAGTCCACGCCAACGTGATGAAAGTGGTGCTGCATGATGATAAGAAAACCGCGAAAGGCGTGATCTACATCGATAAAGACGGCAACGAATGCTTCCAGCCTGCAAAGATTGTGGTGCTGAGCAGCTTCCAGTTTTGCAATGTCCGCCTGATGCTGCTCTCCGGCATCGGCCAGCCTTATAACCCGCTGACGGAAGAGGGCGTGATTGGACGTAACTACGCTTTCCTCAGCAACGGCGGTGCCACGCTGTTCTTCAAAGATAAAAACTTCAATCCGTTCGCTACGGCGGGGGCCACAGGGCAGATGTTTAACGACATCTCACCGGGCAACTTTGATGGCCCGGGGTTGGGATTCATCGGCGGAGCCAAGATCCACAGTTCACAGGCCACCGGTACGCCGATCAGTACCGCACTGCCAAAAGGGACACCGGCCTGGGGCGCAGGCTGGAAAGAAGGGATGGAAGAGTGGTACGGCCACTCGATGAAGATCAGCATCACCACCACCTGCATGTCGTATCGCGATATCTACCTCGATCTCGACCCGAACTACACCGATGACTATGGCTATCCGCTGCTGCGTATGACGTTCGACTGGAAACAGAACGAGCTGAAATTACAGCAGCACCTGAAAGGCATCGTCAGCAACATTACTAAAGAGCTTAACCCGGACAGTTACAGCGAAAGCTTCCTGCCGATGGATGCCCACTTTGACCTGACCAAATACGTCTCCACCCATAACGTTGGTGGCGCGGTGATGGGCGATAACCCGAAAACCTCGGCGCTGAACAAGTACCTGCAGAGCTGGGATGTGCATAACGTCTTTGTGCCGGGCGGCAATGCTTTCCCGCAGAACTTCCAGGCGAATCCGACCGATACCATCGGGGCGATCACGCTGATGGCGGCGCAGGCGATCAAAGAGATTTACCTGAAAAACCCCGGCCCGATGGTGCAGGCATAAGGAGATGACGATGATCAATTTCAAACGTTTACTGCTTGCGAATGCCGTCCTGCTGGCAGGCACTTTTGCTTCGATGGCCCAGGCCGATGATAGTCTGGTGAAACAGGGCGAGTATATTTCCCGGCTTGGCGACTGCGGTGCCTGCCACACTATTCCGGGTAAACCGGCGTTCTCCGGTGGGCTGGCGATTGAGTCGAACCTCGGTACGATTTACTCCACCAATATTACCCCGGATAAAGCGCACGGCATCGGCAACTACAGTGAGCAGCAGTTCTCGGATGCCGTGCGTAAAGGCGTGTTGCCTGACGGGACGCGTCTCTATCCGGCGATGCCTTATCCGGCTTACGCAAAAATCACCGACGCGGATATGCATGCGCTGTACACGTACTTTATGCAGGGAGTGAAAGCGAGTGACGAGCAGCCGCCAGAAACCGATCTCAGCTTCCCGTTCAGCCAGCGCTGGGGCATGCGTTTCTGGAACTGGGCTTTTGCCAGCGATAAGCCCTTCCAGCCGATTGGCGGCGCAACAGCAGAAGTGAATCGCGGTGCGTATCTGGTCGAAAGCCTCGGCCACTGCGGCAGCTGCCATACGCCGCGTGGGTTGGCGATGAATGAGAAAGCGCTCGACAGCAGCGACAGTACATTCCTCTCCGGCGGTAGCCTGAACGGCTGGGAAGTGCCTTCTCTGCGCGGTCTGCCGCGCTGGAGCGAGCAGGAAACCGTCGAATATCTGGCGACCGGGCGTAACGATAAAGCAGCGGTAGGCGGTGAGATGACCTCGGTGATCGAGCACAGCACGTCGTGGATGACCGAAGCGGATCTGAAAGCCATCAGCGCCTATCTGAAGTTTATTGGCGGTAATCCGGCAGCACCCGCGGCGGCAAGTACGACAGTCAGTGCTACGGAAGCGAAACTGACTGCGGCGAAGAACCTCACCCCAGGTGAGCGTCTCTATCTGGATAACTGTGGTGCCTGCCACTTTGTCACCGGTAAGGGCGCACCACGTATCTTCCCTGAGCTGGATCAGGCGACTATCGTCAATGCTGGCGACCCGACCGGGCTGATCCACACCATCCTGGCCGGGGCACAGCAGCCCTCTACGGCAAAAGCCCCCTCCACGCTGGTAATGCCAGGCTTTGCCGGCCGCCTGAGCGATGATGAGGTGGCGCAACTGGCGACCTTTATTCGTCAGGGCTGGAGTAATAAGGCGGATGCGGTGAGCGCGGATCAAGTCAAAGAGGTCAGGGAGAGTCTGAAAAAATAGCGTGACGTAAGCGCTTCAACATCCCCTTTATTCTCTTGCCTGACAGGCCGACCTTCAGTGATGGTCGGCCTGTGATCGTGATCTGCCCCCTCGAACAAAATCCTTGCACCCCCTCCACGAACATTGCACGATAAAGCGAAATAACAATCATTATCACCAGTAACTTACCCTCACTTATCCCCTGATAACGGGCGGTCACGCACAGGAACGACAATGACAACGCTCAACAATAGCCTCATCCCCGACTGGCAGCGGGCAGGAGAAGCTGCCGCGGCGCAGTTGCCTGACAGCCAGCGGCGTGCGTCGCTGGCTGCTTTTCTCGCCGAAAGTGAAAGTCTGGCACCGCTACTGATGTTACAAACCCTGCAACGCCTGGGATTTTGTGATGCAGGAAGCTGGCACATTGCATCACGCAGCCAGCAGCTGCGGATTGCGGATTGCTACAGCGAACTGCTCCAACACTGGCATCAGGTGCTGGAAGAGGAGGGGATGCTGGAATGTGAGGATGAGCGCTGGTCGCTGGCAGACTGCGCTCCTGCTGAGATGCGGCTGGAACAGGGAATTGATGACGCCCGGCATCGCCTGCGTCAGTTGATGGCCTGGCTTGACGATGCTGAACCGCTGGCCGAGGCGTTGTTCAGCCAGCATGAATGCATCGATGACTGGCTGCGCACGCCTTCTCTGGCTTTGCAGCCAGCCAGCCTGACAGGCCTGCATCAGTTACATCACCATGCGGGGATTATTGATGATTACTTTACCGGGATCATCGCCAGCGTGCTGCCCTGCCTGCTGGATGCGTGCGATACACCCCGCTTATTGACGCTGGGTGCGTGCGCTGCCATTGACGATCTCGCTGGTGCAGTATGGATAGCGGCTGAACCCGGGCAGTCCCTCAACAGCCAATTGCCACAGGATGCCCGGCATGATGCCGTCCTTGCCAGCGATCTGCTGGTGCAGCCTGACGCCGCCCGTCGCCTGTCGGAACTGCATACCTGGCTGAAAGCGAATGCGACGTTAATTCTGGTGGAAAATACCGGTGAGCATCTGCTGCATCGTGTCACGCCTGCGGCCGTGCAGGCGCTGGCGTATGGGCAACCCGCTTTCCGCGGGGGGAGCGGTGCGGAAGCGCACTGTCATCAGGTGCTGCAACAGTCTGGATTTGAATTACTTCAGGTGTGGCCGCAGGCGGCGTCACCCATGGCATTCTGCGGACAGCGCCTGCTGGTGGCGCGCCGCTGTGCCGTCGTTCCCGGTGAAAGCGTCTATACTGGTAGCTGATGTTAAATAACCGGAGGATAACAATGACCATTCATAAGAAAGGACAGGCGCACTGGGAAGGCAATATCAAGCAGGGGAAAGGCACCGTCTCAACCGAAAGTGGGGCGTTAAGCCAACAGCCTTATGGTTTCAATACACGCTTTGAAGGTAAAGCGGGGACCAACCCCGAAGAGCTGATTGGGGCCGCACATGCTGCCTGTTTCTCCATGGCGCTATCGCTGATGCTGGGCGATGCGGGCCACACACCTGAAAGCATTGATACCACCGCTGATGTCTCCCTGGACAAAGTGGAGGGCGGTTTTGCCATCACCAAAGTGGCCCTGCAAAGTAAGGTGAAGCTTCCAGGTATTGAGAAAGCGGCTTTTGATACGATTATTCAGCAGGCAAAAGCGGGTTGCCCGGTGTCAAAACTACTCAGTGCTGAGATTACCCTCGACTATCAGCTGGAAAATTAAGTCTGAACCCGAGGTTCTCACCGCGTGAAGGTAAGGAATCTGTTAAGGCTGTGAAAAAAACACGCTAATTAGCCCCGTTTAGGAGTTCGTGAGATAGGGAAGTGTTGTGGTATCCCCGATATTGATGTTGCGGCAGTTCGCAGGTCGTGAGCAACTGAGGATATCAAGATGAAAAAAACAACACTGACTTTGATGATTAGTCTTTTCACAGCAAGCAGCCTTTTCTCCACCCTGTCCCATGCAGAGGGGCCGGGCAACGGCCCGGATCAACAGTGGCATCAGGATCGCGGGCGCGACAACCGCGGAGACGACCGTCGTGGTGGCGGCGATCATGATAACTATCGTGGCCATGACGATCGGGGTCATGGCGATCGTGGCCGGGGTGGCCCTGATGAGCGTGACCATTTTGCCTGGAACGGTCATGATTTCCGTCGTGGTCATCCTGCTCCCGAGCGCTTTCGCGGGGATGATTACCGCGTTGATGACTGGCACCATCGTGGCCTGTATGAACCGCCACGCGGCGAACACTGGGCCTATGTTGACGGTAATTACGTGCTGATTGCGGCGGCCACCGGGGTGATCACCTCGATCATTCTCGGCAACGTATTAGGCCATCGTTAATCTACCGCTGTCGGTGGCACCCGCCACCGACATTCACCTTCCCCCCTCTTATCCTGATTGCTTACTTTAAACCGTAAATTATTCATTTAATTCGTGTTTATATTTTTCTCGTTGCATGGCGTTACATTCCATTTTCCCGGCGCAGGCCGCAAAATATCCCCTCATCTGGCTTGTTATCGCTCCCTGACTTCACTTATTATTGGCCCTCTCAGTATGAAAAACATTCATATCAGGGAGAAAAAGAATGGATACTCGTGTAGGAAAACTGGAAGGACATGTCGGTAATTTACAGAAGGATGTTGGCTTGCTACAGCAAGATGTTGGTCTGTTAAAGCACGATGTCAGCCGACTTAAAGACGATGTGCACATCCTGAAAGAGGATGTCAGTGAACTGAAGAAGGATGTCGGCACACTGAAAATCGATGTGGCGGTGATCAAGTCCAACTATGCCACCAGGGAGGATATTATGCGGCTTGATAAAAAGATCGACCTTAAAATGGAAAGTCTGCGTACCGAACTGCATCAGTCACTGGCACTGCAAACTAAGTGGTTTGCCTCCTCGCAGCTTGGACTGCTTGCCCTGGGCCTTGGGCTGGCAAAACTGCTGTTTTAATTCTTCATTGCTCATCATTTATCTGCATACTTGCCTCTGTGTACTTAACACTCCTGAATTTAAGCTTATAGACGTCTGGACATGTAGCCATCAATTTATGTAGCATGCAGAGATTAGAAAATTCTGAATGGGAACAGGCCAATGACGCAGCATATAAAGATTCTGGACGGAGGAATGGGACGCGAACTGGCCCGGGTGGGTGCACCATTCCGTCAACCTGAATGGTCGGCACTGGCCCTGTATGAAGCCCCTGAGCGCGTGCGCGAAGTGCACGACAGCTATATTGCTGCCGGGGCAGGCACCATCACCACCAACAGCTATGCGGTTGTTCCTTTCCATATTGGTGACGAACGCTTTGCCGCTGATGCTCAGCGCCTGGCCACCCTGGCAGGGCAACTGGCCCGTCAGGCCGCCGATGCCGCAGTGCATCCGGTACAGGTTGCTGGCAGCTTACCTCCGGCCCTGGGATCCTACCGTCCCGATCTGTTTAACGCGCCACTTGCGCTGGAGATCCATCGCGTGCTGGTCAACGCCCAGGCACCTTATGTGGATATCTGGCTGGGTGAAACCATCAGTTCGATTGCCGAAGCCGAGGCTATTCACGAAGCGATATCCGGTCAGCCCCAGCCTTTATGGCTGTCATTCAGTCTGCACGACGATCCTGACCAGCCGCAGGCCGACAGTACATTGCGTTCAGGGGAAAGCGTCTCCGCCGCTGTCACCCGAGCGGTCGAGCTGGGGGCGGCCAACGTCCTGTTTAACTGTAGCCACCCGGAAGTGATGATCTCTGCTGTACAGCAGGCGGCGACGACCCTGAAACGCCTTGGCTCCCCGGCGGGTATTGGCGTTTATGCCAATGCGTTTGAGCACGGCAGCAACGGTGGCGGGGCGAACGAAGGTCTGAGTGGTTTACGTAAAGACACTCACCCGGAAGGCTATCTGCACTGGGCACAGGAGTGGGTGGGCGCGGGTGCTACGCTGGTGGGGGGCTGCTGCGGGATTGGCCCTGAACATATTCAGCGTCTGGCCTCTGCGCTGAAGTAAATACGCTATTCTTTACCGCTTCGGCGGAAAAAAATAATAAAAAACCAGGAAAAAACAACATCATGAATCGTCGCGACTTTATTAAAACTACCGGTGCGCTCTCCGTTGCGGCGGCCTGTTCCGGTCTGCCATTACAATCGCTGTGGGCGGCTGAAGCCGCACCGGCCACCCCCAAAAAAGGGGGGCATCTGATTGTCGGTATGGATAACGCTTCCAGCACTGACCGCATCGATCCGGCATTCTGGTTTGAATCCTATATGTATTTTGTCGGTTCACAGCTGTTTAACTGCCTGGCCGAAGTGGATGAGCAGGGCAAAATCACCCCCTCACTGGCGGAAAGCTGGGAAACCCACGATGGCAGCAAAACCTGGGTGCTGAATATCCGTAAAGGGGTTCAGTTCCACGATGGCCGCACGCTGACGGCGAAAGACGTGGTTTATTCACTGAATCATCACCGTGATGAGAAATCGAGCTCATCGGTCAAAGGCTATCTGGAGCCGGTCGTCTCGCTGGAGGCTACCTCACCTGACCAGGTGACCATCAAGCTGAAAGAACCCAATGTGGAGTTTATTGCGCTGCTGAGCGATGTCCATTTTGCCATCACCGCAGAAAACGAGAACTTTGATAAAGGCATCGGGACGGGCGCGTTCATCCTCGAAAGCTTTAAGCCTGGCGTGCGCACGCTGGTGAAGCGTAATCCAAACCACTGGAACCCGGCGCGCGGTCACGTTGACTCCGTTGAAACACTGGCAATGAATGACTCCACGGCACGAGTGGCGGCCCTTGCCAGCGGTTCTGCGCACATCATCAACCGTGTGAATCCGCGCATTGTTGATCGCCTGAAAAACATGCCGACTATTCAGCTGCTGCGCTCACGCGACAGCCAGATTTTCACTTTCCCGGGCCTGGCAACTGCAGCTCCCTTTAACACCCTGGATGGCCGCCTGGCGCTGAAATACGCCATCGACCGCGAACAGATCATTAAAACCGTGCTGGGTGGCTACGGTACTGTTGCGAACGATAACCCGATTTTCCCGTCCAGCCCGTACTTTGCTAAAGACATTCCGCAGCGTCCGTATGACCCGGAAAAGGCGAAATATCACTGGCAGAAAAGTGGCTTCAGCGGTCCGCTGGTGTTGTCGGTGGCTGAAGCTGGCTTCCCGGGTGCGGTCGATGCTGGCCAGCTGTATCAGAACTCGGCTGAACGTGCTGGCATTCCGCTGAAAGTGGAACGCGTGCCGGACGATGCCTTCTGGGATAACGTCTGGATGAAGAAACCTTTTGTTTCGTCCAACTGGTCGCTGCGTCCGACGGCCGATGCGCTGCTGTCGCTGGTGTTCACCAGCAATGCCCCGTGGAACGAGTCGCAATGGAAAGAGCCTGCGTTTGACCAGTTAGTCACTGCTGCACGTGGTGAGCAAGATGAGCAGAAGCGCCGTCAGATCTATCATGACATTCAGGTGATGCTGGTGGAGAAGGGCAGTGAAATTATCCCTCTGTACGCCGATGCGCTTGATGCATCCAGTACCAAAGTGAAGGGCTTTGTTGCTATCCCTGGTTTTACCATGAGCGGTAACCGTGCCGCTGAAAAAGTGTGGTTTGCATAACAGCGAATGAGTCATTTTAGTGAACGTCGGGGGAAGGGTCACTTTCCCCTGTTAAAACTGACGGCCCTGCGTTTGCTGGCCGGTGTGGTGATGCTGCTGGTGGTATCGATACTGATTTTTGCTGGCATCCAGTTGCTGCCGGGCAGTGCCGCCACGGCGATCCTCGGTCAAACGGCCACGCCACAGGCGGTGGCCGCACTCAATCAACAGCTGGGGCTGGATCAGCCTGCGCTGGGCCGCTATCTGGCCTGGTTGGGCGGCGTGCTGCACGGCGATTTTGGTCACAGCTTTACCAGCCGTGAAGCGATCGCCCCGGTGCTGCTTGATCGTCTGGCCAATACCCTGTCGCTGGCCTTTTTCACCGCCATTGTCGCGGTGCCGCTGGCACTGACGATTGGCTTTATCTCCGCGCGCTACCAGGGAAGCTGGATCGATCGGCTGCTGAATCTGTTTACTCGCGCTGCCGTTTCGCTGCCGGAATTTTTCTCCGGCTATCTGCTGATCCTGATCTTCTCTATCACCCTGTTCTGGTTGCCGAGTAACAGCAGTATTGCTGACGATATGCCGCTGGGCGATCGCCTGCTGGCCATTGCTTTGCCGTGTATGACGCTGATCTTCGCCATTCTCGGGCATATGAGCAACATGACGCGTGCCGCGCTGGTCAGTGCGCAGAATGCCGCGTATGTCGATACCGCCCTGATGAAAGGGTTATCGCCCTCCGCCATTCTGTTCCGTCATGTGTTACCGAACGCCTGGGGGCCCATCATTAACGTGATTGTGCTGAACCTGGCCTGGCTGATGGTCGGTGTGGTCATTGTTGAAAACGTCTTCGTTTACCCTGGTCTCGGCCAGTACATGGTGGACAGTATCAGTAAGCGTGATATCCCGGTTATCCAGGACTGTGCACTGCTGCTGGCGGGTATTTATATCCTGCTGAATCTGCTGGCCGATGTTGTCGCCCTGCTGGCAAACCCGCGCCTGCGCCACAGTCGCTAACGAATAGTCATGCTATACCCCTGACGGTACTGATTGAGGCTGGCAGGGTTTTACAAGGAACTGATGTGGATGTTTAGGCTGAAACTTGCTGTGTTGCCCGGTGCCATCGGGCTGGTGTTGTTTGTACTGGTGGCACTTCTGGCTCCGTGGCTGGCACCGTATGCGCCCGGCGACGTGGTGGGCAGCGCCTGGAGTGGCGTGACGCCGGAAAACTGGCTGGGCACCGATAACCTCGGGCGCGATCTTCTCTCTCGTCTGATCTGGGGTACCCGTACTTCACTGAGCGTCAGCGCGGTGGCTACGCTGCTGGCCTTTGCCATCGGCACCTTCCTCGGTTTTATTGCGGGCTATTACCGTGGCTGGGTCGATCAGGTGATCTCGCGCGTTAATGATATTTTGATGGCGATCCCAACGCTGATTTTAGCCCTGGTTGTGCTGGCGATGCTGCCAAAAACCATTCCGGTGATTGTGGCGGTGCTGGGCATCCTTGAGTCTACCCGTGTGCTGCGCGTATCACGTTCGCTGGCGCTGGATATCGCGGCACAGGAATTTATTGAAGTCGCCCGTTTGCGCGGCGAACGGCTGGGCTGGGTATTGTGGCGTGAGATCCTGCCAAATGCCTTTACCACGCTGATTGCGGAATTTGCCCTGCGCTTTATCTTCATTCTTTTATTCCTGTCGGCACTCTCTTTCCTGGGCTTAGGGATCCAGCCGCCAACCGCCGACTGGGGTGGCCTGGCGCGTGATAATAAAGATGGCATCCTGTTTGGCGTCTGGGCGGCACTGATCCCCGGCGCGGCAATTGCCCTGCTGGCACTGGCATTAAACAGTGTTGCTGACTGGCTGTTAAGCCAGCATAGCCGTAGCTGGCAGGAGTAGAAGATGAGTGAACAACCGCTATTAAGCGTGAATAAACTGCGGGTGACCGCGGGAGATGCCGTCCTGGTTGACGATATCTCCTTTACCCTGCGCAAAGGGGAAGTCCTGGGGTTAATCGGCGAATCAGGTGCCGGGAAATCGACCATCGGCCAGGCCGTTTTGGGGCATTTTCGCCACGGAATGACCCTGAGCGGTGGGCGAATCCAGTTTGCCGGGCAGGAACTGACTGCGCTATCGGAACGCCAGTGGCGCAAAGTCCGCGGGGTGAAAATTGCCTACGTGGCGCAGTCGGCCAGCGCCGCCTTCAACCCGGCGAAGAAAATCGGTGAGCAGGTGATTGAAAGCACGCTTCGTCACCGGGTGATGAACCGACAGGCCGCCATTCGCCGCGCGATTGAGATCTTCGCCCAGCTACAACTGCCGCAGCCGGAGGTGTTTTTCCACCGTTACCCGCATCAGGTGTCCGGTGGGCAGCTTCAGCGGGCGATGATTGCGATGGCGATCTGCGCCGGGCCGGAACTGATTGTGTTTGATGAGCCGACCACGGCGCTGGACGTGACCACTCAGCTGGAAGTGCTCAAGGCGATTCAGCAGGTTATTCGTCAGACCGGCGTGGCGGCATTGTATATCAGCCACGATCTGGCGGTGGTGGCCCAGCTCAGCCAGCGCATTATGGTCCTGCGCCACGGCCGTGAAGTGGAAAGCGGTGAGACGGTCTCGCTGCTGACGCAGCCCGCTCAGGACTACACCCGCGACCTGTTGCACAGTCACGGTGAACCGCATCAGCCGCGCAGCGCGACATTGCCGCTGTTGAGCCTGCGCGATATCAGCATTGGCTATCATGGCGACCCGGTACTGCACGCGGTCTCGCTCACGGTCGGACGGGGACGCACGCTGGCGCTGATCGGCGAATCCGGTGCCGGTAAATCAACCCTCGGCCGGGCGGTATGTGGCCTGGTGGCACCGTCAGAAGGGGACATCACCTTTAACGGTCAGCGGCTGCCCCCACAGCTACGCCACCGTTCTCGCCAGCAGATGCAAACCATCCAGATGATTCATCAACATCCCGATACGGCGCTTAATCCCCGTCTGACGATTGGTCTGCAAATTGAACGTGCCATGGTCTGTCTGACGTCGCTGACGGCACAGCAGCGCCAGGCGCGGGTGGGGGAGCTGCTGGAGAAAGTCGGCCTGTCGCCACTGCTGGCCGCGCGCTACCCCCATTCGCTGTCCGGCGGGCAGAAGCAGCGTGTTTGCATCGCACGGGCGCTGGCGGTAGAGCCGGAGCTGATTGTCTGTGACGAACCCACCTCGGCGCTCGATCCGCTGGTGGGACGTGAGGTACTGGCGCTGTTGAAAAAACTGCAACAGGAAACCGGCGTTTCACTGCTGTTTATCACCCACGACCTGCATGTGGTCAGAGCCGTAGCCGATGAAGTCATGGTGTTACGTTATGGCAGCGTGGTGCGCCAGGGACGTCTGGAGCAGGTATTCACCGCACCGCTGGATGATTATACCGCGCAGTTGCTGCGGGCAGTGCCGGAAATGCGCCCCGGCTGGCTGGAGGAAGCCAGCGTGGCTGTAACCCAAATGTAAAAATAAAACGTAAACCAACGGTAAATGAATAAAGTTACGCCGCTGGTTTACCGATAACCCTGTGCTGATGGACGACAAAGATCGTCCAATTTATCTGTAAACACACCGGGGATTTCCATGACCATAACGAAACGGCTGTTCTTGATTTTCACCTTACTGGCGCTGTCATTAATCGCGCTGTCGGCGTATTCCCTCTCAGCGTTAAGCGGTTTCCAGTCCCGTTTTGAATTTGTGCAGGTTAACGCCATTCCCAGTATTAAAGACCTCGACAAAACAATCGGTGCTGCCAGCGAACTGCGTCTGGCGTTGTATGAACATCAGAGTGAAAATAACGACAGCAAGCAGCCCGCCGTTGAAACGAAAATAGAACAGATTGTTGGCCAGCTAAAAACGCTGACCGATTACTACATGGCCAATGACATTTCTAACGATACCGACCGCAGCATGACTCAGGATGCACTGAATACCATTACGGCAATTCAGGCCGCGCTTCCTGAGTTTATTACTGCTTCCCGTGCCCATGATGATGCGCGCGCATTGCCGCTGTTACAGGGTGAAAACGGCGTGGGTGCAGCGGTTCGTAAGCTGGCAAACGGTTTACAGGCGCAGATTCAGCTCAACATCGATGCCAGTAATGAGCTGCGTCGTGAGAACACGGAGATCTACGGTAAGGTCTTCTGGGGCATGCTGATTTTTGCCACGGCGGCGATTGTTGTGTTGGGCCTGCTGGCGGTGAAAACCATCTTCAGCGTGCGTAACAGCCTGAACGGGATGCAGAACCTGATGGTGTCGGTCAGCGAGACGCTGGATCTCAGCCAGCAGGCAGATGCCTCGCGTAATGATGAGATCGGTAAAACCGCTGCGGCCTTTAACAGCCTGATGGCGCGTGTTTCTGGCGTGCTTGGCTCTGTGACCTCTTCCGCTCAGTCTGTCAGTTCCGCATCCACCCAGATTGCGGCCGGCAACGAAGATCTTTCTGCGCGTACCGAAGAACAGGCTGCCTCACTGGAGCAAACCTCCGCCAGCATCAGCACCCTGAACGATACGGTCAAACAGAGCGCCGAAAATGCCCGTCAGGCCAGCTCGCTTGCCAGCACCGCTAACGATCTGTCAGTCCACAGTGGGAATGCCGTTACTGCGATGGTCGGCACGATGGATAAAATCAAAATCAGCTCCAGTAAAATTTCTGACATTACCGGATTGATTGAAGGCATTGCTTTCCAGACCAACATCCTGGCGCTGAATGCGGCGGTAGAAGCGGCACGTGCGGGTGAGCAGGGGCGTGGTTTTGCCGTGGTCGCGAGCGAAGTACGTAATCTGGCACAGCGTTCATCGACCGCTGCCCGCGAGATTAAAGATCTGATTGTCACCTCCGCGCAGCTGGTGGAGAGTGGCGCAGTGCAGGCGGCCGACGTCGGTGAGAACATGGCTAAGGTGCAGGGGGCAATTCGTCAGGTGGCGGATATTGTCGGTGAAATGGCTGCGGCGACCTCTGAGCAGAGTCAGGGCATCGAACAGGTGCATCTGGCGATTGGTCAGATGGATAGCGTGACCCAGCAGAACGCCGCGCTGGTTGAAGAAGCGTCGGCGGCATCGCAGTCGTTGCAGGAGCAGGCATCGACCCTGAGCCAGCTGGTATCGGCATTCAGGTTGCAGGCCGATCGCCGTGTTCCGGTCGAAACCCATCAGAAGAAAGTACCGGCCATTGCACCCGCCGCGCGTTTAGCGAAACCTGCGGCGGCAGCTGTGGATGATAACTGGAGTTCTTTCTAAGCGTTGATGGAAAGGGTCGGGCATGCCCGACCCCTACCGGGAGCCGGTATTTGCAGGTGCGGGGATACTCGTCCCCTGGCGGGAGGCGGTATTTGCAGGGGCGAGGATACCCGTCCCCTGGCGGGAGGGGGTATTTGTAGGATCGGGGATACCCGACCCCTGGCGGGAGGGGGTATTTGTAGGATCGGGGATACCCGACCCCTGGCGGGAGGCGGTATTTGTAGGATCGGGGATACCCGCCCCCTGGCGGGAGGCGGTATTTGTAGGATCGGGGATACCCGACCCCTGGCGGGAGGGGGTATTTGTAGGGGCGAGGCACGCCTCGCCCGCTGTTATTACTGGTGTGCAATCACCGAGGCAATTACGCCCGTCGCCACCGCAATCAAGACATAATTGCCGTCAACGTTCATCCAGCGATGACCGGATGGCGGCGATTTCAATCCGCGTTTTTTCCAGTCACTGACCTGATACCCTTTCCCCCGATACTGCTGCGGCAGGGCGTGGCCCCGGCGGAAGTCAGGCTTCTGCTGATGCTCTGCCTGCTGGTGACTACGCTGTTGATGCTGCGATGTATGCTGGGGCCGTGCGTCATGACCTTGTTGCGGGCTTTTCTGCTGTTGTTGATGCTGTGGCTGCTGTGGATGTTTGACCGGCTGCTGCTGGTCTGGGCCATTACCGGGACCCTGAGCAAAGGCACTCAGACTGCTGCTGGCACAAATCATGACCGAGAGGGCAATCGTGGCGATCTTTTTCATCTTATTATTCCTTGCGATTGAATCAATGTTCAGACAGAAGGAATGTGGCGTCTGGCGGGCGGTTGAACAAGGGTAAAAGTCTGAAGTCGCCGGGTTTAACGAAATCTTTAAACTTCCTTAACGCAATGCCGGGCACCTCTCCACAGTGTGCCCGGCATCCGTGCTTAATCTGCGCCCGGGTAGGCCTGCTCCAGCAGCCAGCGCTGTTGTTCCACGCTGTAGGTCACCAGGCTGTTTTTGCTGTTAGAACGGGCCAGAACCCAGTCGATCTCTTGTTTGTTCAGGGCGGGAGGAGATTGCCAGAACGGGTGAATAGCGTTATCGGTCAGCCAACTGGCCAGCCGTCTTGCCGTTGCCCCTTCTCCCAGCGGGAACAGGGCCGCACCCAGCTGCTGCATCAGGGCGATCTGCTGCGGATGTTCGCTCTCATTCAGCAGATGCAGGAACGGCAGCAGCAGGCGACCGCACACTTCCCCATGATGGAAATCCCTGATAGCACCCAGCTCTCCGGCGATACCGTGGATCACGCCCAGCCCGGCCATGCTCAGGCTCTGCCCGCCGAGCCATGACGCCATCATCATCTGTTCACGCGCCTCATTACCAGCTTCATCCTCCTGATTAAGCGCCGCCCAGCCGCGCATAAAGGCCCGCATCCCACTGATGGCGGTCTGTTGGGTAAAGGCATTGCCGTTCTGGGAGAGATAAGCTTCAAACAGGTGCGTAAAGGCATCGATACCGCAGCAGGCCAGCACATGATCTGACGCACCGCGCAGCAGGTCTGGGTCGAGGATCGCTATTTGCGGCACAAAGTTAGCGTGGCGTAATGACGCTTTGACGTTGAGCTTATTTTTGTCGGTGATCACGGCATTTTGCGTCACTTCGCTGCCCGTTCCCGCCGTAGTGGGGATCGCAATCAGCGGAAGTGTGGCACCACTCACGGCGGTATCGCCGACTTTTTCCAGATAGCGCAGGGTATTAAGCGGATGCTGGCTGAGTGCGGCAACCGCTTTGGCAGCATCCAGCACGCTGCCGCCGCCAATAGCGACCACGCGTTTAGCCTTATCACGCCAGCGTGCCACCCAGGCATCGATCTCATCAGGGGAAGCTTCATGACTGACGATTTCCACGCCGCACAGCAGGGGCTCCAGCTGGGGTTGAAGCTGTTGCCAGGCGCTGCCGTTAAGAAACGAACGGCCACAGAACAGCAGCGTGGGCAATAGCGGATCATTCAGCAGCGGGACCAGTTGTTGCAAGCTACCGCGGCCAAAAAAAGTGTGTCGGTTAGTAATCAATTGACGCGTGGACATCGGCAGAAGCTCTCGCAGGTTAAGGGCAGGTAAAGGTGATCGCCTGGTCTTTCGGGGCGTTAATAATCGCGAAACGATGATCGGAAATACGCTGTGCCAGCCAGCCATCCGGCGTGGTGGCTGAGGGAATATAGAGCTGGCGATCGTTGGACTGCAGTGGCCCGCTGTCGAGCCTGAGGTCTGGCAATTCAACGGAGAATGAGCTGAAGCGGTCAATGATCATCGCCTGGGTGGCCCCCTGCGGTTGCCCGGTCAAGGTTTGTATCTCCCCGGGACACGACTGACCTTTATAGTCTGAGGAGCACGCAGCAAGCAGAAAGACCAGCGAAGGCAACAGTATACGGATGGCACGCTGCGGTGAAGGGAGAGAGGGCAACAGCCAGTGTCCTGAATTCGGCATAGTACATCCTGTTAGTGGCGGTTCCACATTGGGTGTGATGCGACTGATTATAGCCCGGCCCGATAATAACGTCATTGTGCAGCCATGCTTCTCTGGATAGTTAGTGTTCACTATCGCTGTATGACACCAGATTCAATAACCCTCTATTTTGTAACGTTAAAATGAATCAATTCAGCCAAAACGTTAACAATAGTTCGCAAGCAAATTAATGAGTGCTACAATCGCCACCGTTTTGTGACATGCATCACATAAGTGCTGGTAGGGACGCGTAACTGCCGCACAGAAAAAGACGTCAGCGCGTAACAGGGAAGCGTTCTTTGTCGATGAACTGAGCAAACCTGACCAGGGGTTATATACTTTTGGCGAGGTTGCCTGGTGAAGACAAAGCCGTGTACGTCAGGGAATGTCGGGCGCTTACCGGGCTGGGCCGGGTAAGACTTTTAGCATTATTTTTACTTATCGAATAATTCCAGTGAATAATAAAACCTCTGCTTACTTTCTGACGCCTCTGTTTCTGATGACGCCTGCCGCTGTCAGCTATGCACAAACGTCTACCGATGCCGCCCCTGTTCAGGGACAGGAATCTTCCCTGATGGTGATTAAACAGCGCTCGGGCCTGTCCGAACTGGATACTCCGGCAGCGGTCAGCGTGGTGGACGGCGACGAGCTGCGCCGTGCCAGCGCTCAGGTGAACCTTTCCGAAAACCTTGGCGGCGTGCCGGGGCTGCAAATTCAGAATCGCCAGAACTATGCTCAGGATCTGCAACTGTCCGTGCGCGGCTTCGGCAGCCGTTCCATGTACGGTGTGCGCGGCGTGCGGCTGTATGTTGATGGCATTCCCGCCACCATGCCGGATGGGCAGGGGCAGACGTCGAACATTGATATTAACTCGGTGGGCAAGGTGGAAGTGCTGCGTGGGCCTTATTCTGCGCTGTACGGCAATGCGTCCGGCGGCGTGGTGAATATTGACAGCGAAACGGGCAGCCAGCCCACCACGCTGGAAGCGGGCACTTACTTCGGCAGCTACGGCTCATGGCGTAACAGCGTCAAAGCCAGCGGCGCCACCGGTGATGGCACCCAGGCGGGGGACGTGAATTACACGATTTCCGGTTCGCGCTTTACCACCCACGGCTTCCGCGACCACAGCGGTACGCAGAAAAGCCTCGGTAACGGTAAGCTCGGCGTGCGTCTTGATGATGTCAGTACCCTGACGCTGATGTTTAACAGCGTCTCCGTGGATGCTAACGATCCCGGTGGTCTGACGGAAGAAGAATATAAAGCCAATCCGCGCCAGTCGCCGCGTGGCGATAACTTTAATACCCGTAAGAGCCTCGACCAGACTCAGGTCGGCCTGCGTTATCAGCGTGAGATGAGTGAAAATGACCAACTGACGCTGACGACCTGGCACGGTGAGCGCCACACTACGCAATATCAGTCGATCCCTTATGGTACTCAGCAGCTCGCTACCTATCCGGGCGGCGTCATTGTGCTGGAGCGTAAATATCAGGGGATAGATACCCGCTGGAAGCACAACGGCGAACTGGGCTCTGTACCGGTGACGCTGATTGGCGGCCTCGACTATGAAACCATGACCGAACGCCGTCAGGGCTTCCAGAACTACAATACGGTCAACGGGGTTAACCAGTTCGGTGAGAAGGGCGATCAACGCCGCAACGAAAAAAACACCATGTGGAACCTCGATCCCTATCTGCAAACCAGCTGGCAGCTGACGCCAAAGTGGACGCTGGATGCCGGGTTGCGCTACAGCACGGTGAACTTTGATTCCACCGACTACTATATAACCAGTGTTAACGGTGATGACAGCGGCAGCGCGCGCTATCACAAGCTGCTGCCGATGGGCTCGGTGAACTATGCGGTGACCGATGCATGGAATCTTTATGCTTCTGCCGGGCGTGGTTTCGAAACCCCGACGATTAATGAGCTTTCTTACCGTTCGACTTCCGGTACGCAGACTGGTCTGAACCTGGGGCTGAAACCCGCCACCAGCGACACCGTTGAACTGGGCAGTAAAACCCGTATTGGTTATGGCCTGCTGACCGCCGCCGTGTTCCAGACCAATACCGATAATGAGCTGGTGGTCGACAGCAGCTCCGGTGGTCGTGCCGTGTATAAAAATGCCGGAGAGACGCGTCGTCGTGGCCTGGAGCTGGGCTTTGATCAGCAGTTCGCGATGGACTGGCACCTGAAGCTGGCGTGGACGTTGCTGGATGCTACGTACCGCAATGAAACCTGTAATGCGAAGAATGTCTGTACGCCTGCGGGCAACCGCCTGCCGGGTATTGCACGAAATATGGGCTACGCTTCACTGGCGTATGCACCGGAAAGCGGCTGGCATGCCGGTGCCGATATTCGTTATATGAGTGACATTCAGGCCAATGATGCGAACGATGCGCAGGCACCGTCCTACGCCGTGACCAGCCTGAACAGTGGCTACCGTTTCAACTGGAGCCAGTGGTCGCTGGACCTGTTTGGCCGCGTCGATAACCTGTTCGACCGTGAGTACGTCGGCTCCGTTATCGTGAATGAAGGCAATAACCGCTACTACGAACCTGCACCGGGGCGTAACTGGGGCGGCGGTGCCACCGTGACGTATCAGTTCTGAGTATTTCGCCGAAGACAATATGGCAATGAATCCAGTAATGGCCTGCTGAAGCGCCTGCAGTGGCGGGTCAATGACACCGTATGGATAGGAAGTATAAAACTAAAAGATTGGGCTCTCGCTTAATCGATGACTTTAAATTTTGGTAAGGTTCAAACTATGCAAAGTAAAGCATCAAGAATACTGATCCTGTTAACAGCGATTTTCGCCACTCTGAGTGGTCTGTATCTGTTAATTGGCGGTATCTGGTTGGCTAAACTGGGTGGCTCGCTCTACTACATCATCGCTGGTGTGGTTCTGCTGATCACAGCTTTTATGCTGTATCGCCGCCGTGGCGCAGCGCTGCTGTTCTACGCACTCTTTCTGCTGGCGACCACTATCTGGTCACTGTGGGAAGTGGGTTCCGACTTCTGGGCGCTGACACCGCGTCTGGACGTCACCTTCTTCCTCGGCCTGTGGATGGTGCTGCCGTTCATCTGGCGTGGCCTGGGTTCAACGGGTGCATTCCCTCGCGTGGCACTTTCAGCCGTGCTGGTGTTTGTGGTCGCGGTGCTGGCTTACTCGGTGTTTAACGACCCGCAGGAAATCAACGGCACGCTGAGCCAGGATCAGGCCGCGGCGGCCCCGGCTGACGACGGTATTCCGGCAGGTGACTGGCCGGCTTATGGTCGTACGCAGGGCGGTACGCGTTACTCCCCGCTGAAGCAGGTTAACGACACTAACGTTGATAAGCTGCAGGAAGCCTGGACCTTCCAGACCGGCGACCTGAAAACACCTAACGATCCGGGTGAGATCACCAACGAAGTCACGCCAATCAAAATCGGCGATGCTTTGTATCTGTGTACTGCGCACCAGCAGCTGTTTGCGCTGGATGCGGCGACGGGTAAGCAGAAGTGGAAGTTTGATCCGAAGATGAAGACGGACCCGACGTTCCAGCATGTGACCTGTCGTGGTGTGTCTTACTACCAGACGCCAGAAGCCGCAGCGACCCCGGCCGGAACTCAGCCTGCGCTGTGCTCACGCCGCGTGTTACTGCCGGTCAATGACGGTAGTCTGTATGCGCTGGACGCTGAAACCGGCGCTCTGTGCCCGGAATTCGGCGACAACGGTAAGCTGAACCTGCAGAGCAATCTGCCTTACAACAAAGTGGGTTCTTACGAACCAACGTCACCGCCAATCATCACCAGCACCACTATTGTGATGGCCGGTGCGGTCACCGATAACTACTCAACCAAAGAGCCGTCCGGTGTGATCCGTGGTTTCGATGTCAACACAGGTAAACTGCTGTGGGCCTTCGATACCGGCGCGAAAGATCCGAACGTGATTGCGGAAGGCGAGCAGCACTACACGCCGAACTCTCCGAACTCATGGGCTCCGGCGTCTTACGATGCCAAACTGGACCTGGTTTACCTGCCAATTGGTGTTTCGACCCCTGATATCTGGGGCGGTCACCGTACCCCGGAAATGGAGCGTTTCGCCACGGGTATGCTGGCACTGAATGCCACCACCGGTAAGCTGGCCTGGTTCTATCAGACGGTTCACCACGACCTGTGGGATATGGACGTTCCGGCACAGCCAACGCTGGCTGATATCAACGACAAAGAGGGTAACAAGGTTCCGGTCATCTACATTCCGACCAAAACCGGTGACATCTTTGTGCTGAACCGTACCAACGGTAAGCCTGTTGTTCCGGCACCGGAAATGAAGGTTCCGGGTGGCGCAGCCAAGGGCGATCACGTTTCCCCTACGCAGCCTTACTCTGAGCTGAGCTTCCGCCCGAAAGCGCAGCTGACCGGGAAAGATATGTGGGGTGCCACTATCTACGATCAGCTGATTTGTCGTGTGATGTTCCACCAGTTACGTTATGAAGGTCCGTTCACTCCGCCATCTGAGCAGGGGACTCTGGTGTTCCCGGGTAACCTCGGTATGTTCGAGTGGGGCGGTATTGCCGTGGATACCGATCGTCAGGTTGCGGTCACGAATCCAATGGCGCTGCCGTTTGTTTCCCGTCTGATCCCTCGTGGTCCGGGTAACCCGATTGAGCCGGATGAGAATGATAAGGGCGGTACCGGTACTGAGTCCGGCGTTCAGCCACAGTACGGCTTGCCGTACGGCGTGACGCTGAATCCGTTCCTGTCTCCGCTGGGCTTCCCGTGCAAACAGCCTTCATGGGGCTACATCTCTGCGGTTGACCTGAAAACCAATGATATCGTGTGGAAAAAACGTATCGGCACCGTGCGCGACAGCTCACCGGTTCCGCTGCCGTTTAAAATGGGTATGCCAATGCTGGGCGGACCGGTGACCACTGCCGGTAACGTGTTCTTCATTGCTGCCACCGCCGATAACTACCTGCGTGCATTCAACGTCTCTAACGGCAAACAGCTGTGGGAAGCGCGTCTGCCAGCGGGTGGCCAGGCGACACCAATGACCTATGAAGTGAACGGTAAGCAGTATGTGCTGATCGTTGCGGGTGGCCACGGTTCGTTCGGCACCAAGCTGGGTGATTACGTGAAAGCTTACGCGCTGCCTGACAGCAAATAACGGCGGTTAACCTCGGGCGAGGCATGCCTCGCCCCTACGAATGATGCAAAGCAAGATCGCTCTTCGTAGGGGCCGGGTATGTCCGGTCTGTTTGACTCGTACCGACGACAATCCTGTAGGGGTCAGGCATGCTTCGCCCCTACGAATGATGCAAAGCAAGATCGCTCTTCGTAGGGGCCGGGTATGTCCGGTCTGTTTGACTCGTACCGACGACAATCCTGTAGGGGTCAGGCATGCTTCGCCCCTACGAATGATGCAAAGCAAGATCGCTCTTCGTAGGGGCCGGGTATGTCCGGTCTGTTTGACTCGTACCGACGACAATCCTGTAGGGGTCAGGCATGCTTCGCCCCTACGAATGATGCAAAGCAAGATCGCTCTTCGTAGGGGCCGGGTATGTCCGGTCTGTTTGACTCGTACCGACGACAATCCTGTAGGGGTCAGGCATGCTTCGCCCCTACGAATGATGCAAAGCAAGATCGCTCTTCGTAGGGGCCGGGTATGTCCGGTCTGTTTGACTCGTACCGACGACAATCCTGTAGGGGTCAGGCATGCTTCGCCCCTACGAATGATGCAAAGCAAGATCGCTCTTCGTAGGGGCCGGGTATGTCCGGCCTGTTTGACTCGTATCGACGACAATCCTGTAGGGGTCAGGCATGCCTGACCCGCAAAGCAAAAGGGCGACTGTGAAGTCGCCCTTTTTTTTATGCCAGCGTTTTCAGCGCCGTAATCTGTTCCCGCCAGCGGGCCAGCGCCGCTACTTCATCGTTCAGACTGAACGTTAACCCACTGGTCACCGTGGCATAAGGTGCCCGATGGGCGATCACCTGCTTAACCTCAGCGCTGAATACCGCCAGTTTAAGATCGGTCAGCGTTTCCGGGCGTGCCTCTGCCAGTGCCTGAATCTCCACCACCGCATCATTGAGCACCAGTGCCAGCGTGATCCTGCCATCCCGCTTCAGATTGCGCGTGGTGGTGGATTCTGGCCAGATGGCAAACAGTAGCGCATTTGGGGAGCAGGCAATGATTTCCCCCAGGCTCAGCTGTGCCGCATACGGCCAGCCATTTTCACCCACGCTGGACAGACGAATCGCCTGATACCGATGGCTTTCAGGTATTGAGCCGTCAAGCAGGGTCAGCAGAGCAGGCGGCAGTGTAGGGTTGTTCATCAGTCGTTCCTTCAGTTGATTAGGGTACGACCATTTTACCACGAACAATCACTTTACCCGTTTTGACTTCACTTTCGGTGGCCCGGCGGACCGCCAGATTGATCACCTGCCAGGCTATCTCATGCAAATCATGGGCAATACACGGGAAGTGGAAGCCGTATATCGGTGCGTGTGAGATCTCATCAATGCTGAACAGCGAAACGTCCTGCATTGGACTCAGCTGATGATCGATGCAGGATTTAATGATCCCCTGCGATATCTGGTTATTACAGCCGACGAAATAGTCCGGTGGGGTGTGGTGGTCAAGATACTCACTGGTGACTCTGGCAGCAACGTCCATCAAAAAATCGGCGTACAGGACCTCGAAGCTGGCGATTTTGCCCTGCAAGGCCGCGCTCAGACCGGTCACGCGCTCGCGTGCCACGTTGGAGTCCTGCGGCCCGGAAACCACCACCACACGCTGCGCCTGCTGTTCCAGCAGATAACGGCCCGCCTGCAGGCCGCAGTCAAGATTATCGATATAGACCCCGCTACAGGCACTGGCATCCAGTTCTCTATCGACCAGAATCACCGGGATATTCAGCGCTTCCAGCCGGTGCAGATAAGCGGGATGGTAGTTGCAGTCTGACGAGATTACCGACAGGACGATGGCATCAACGTTATAGCCGATCAGCTTGTCGATGATACGGTTCTCATGCTCCTGTGACTCCCGGGAGTCAAAAATCAGCGTATCGTAGCCCGCTTTTTCCGCTTCCAGCGTCATCAACCGGGTCAGCCCCCCGAAAAACGGGTTGTTCATATCCGGATTAACAATACCGATGGTTTTACTGTCACGCGCACGCAGGTTACGCGCTGCGGTGTTCACCACGTAGCCCATCTCTGTGGCGGTGGCCAGCACCCGTTTCAGGGTGTCCGGATGCACTTTTTCCGGATGGGTAAAGGCGCGGGAAACGGTGATTTTGCTGACGTTTGCTTCTGCTGCCACGCTTGAGAGCGTGGCTTTAACTTTCCGGCCTGACGGCAAGGTGAACTCCTGGATATCAAATCATTTTGTACCATTGATGTATCATGACAGATCCCCAGACATGATGCGAATCAATCCGCCACAGGCTCAGCCGAGGCGGTTAACGCGCGGGTCCGTAAACACATCAAGGTCATCACGGCTTTCCGAAGAGAATTCCGACACCACTGCACCCTGCTTGCCGGCCTGGAACCAGTGGCGGGTGTTGGGGGCAATGGTGTACTGCTCGCCAGGCCGCAGCAAAATAAAGTGCTGTGCGGTATACCACTGTTCCGCCCCTTCCGGTGGCTGGCAGGTGCCGTTATTCAGGGTCAGGCTCTCATCATCAACAAATAACCACACCTCGCCCCATCGACAGCGGAATGTCTCCTGTTTACCGGGTGTGCCGTTAAACGGCGGGTGCAGATGCTCCGGACAGGTCTGGTGTGGAAACAGTACCAGCTCCTTGGCGCAGTAGCGCGGACTGTTGATATAGGTGAGCAGTTGCAGGCCGGAGAGGGGGTAGTCTGGCAGGCCAAAGGTGGCGATCTCGATCTGCTGCTGCTCAGCCGCGGTGAGCAATATCGACGCTTCCCGCAGGTAGTGAAGGGTCTGGCTGATGGCCTGTTGATATGCGCTCATGATGATCCTCTAATGATTTTGTTGTTATCGATATCATATTTTGTGTGAGTGTTTTTGATCTTTATCGCTTGTCTGATGCCATTATTGCCCCGTTTTTTCTCCCTGAGTTACAAAAATGCTAAAATTTTAACCGTGCTCACACATTTATCACCGCATTTCTTTTACTATCGGCGTCATATTGATGTTAACGATATCATTTTATTATCAACAGGGAGTCATCCATGAAAGCATTGGTACTGCAGCAGGCAGGTAAAATTGCCATCGAGGATCGGGAGTTCAGCGAACATCTGGGCGATACCGATGTGCAGATCAAAATTCACTCTGTGGGTATCTGCGGCAGTGACGTTCACTATTATCAACACGGTCGCATCGGGCCGTTTGTGGTTAACGCTCCGATGGTGCTGGGCCATGAAGCCTCCGGTGTCGTGATGGCGGTGGGGAGTGCTGTTCGCCATGTGCAGCCTGGCGATCGTGTGTGTATGGAGCCAGGTATTCCGGATATGCAGTCGGCACAGTCGCGCGCCGGGATCTACAACCTTGACCCGGCCGTGCGTTTCTGGGCAACACCGCCGGTTCACGGCTGCCTGCGTGAAACGGTGATCCACCCAGCGGCCTTTACCTTCAAACTGCCGGATAACGTCAGCTTTGCCGAAGGCGCCATGGTGGAACCGTTGGCGATCGGCATGCATGCGGCGACCAAAGCCGCGATCAAACCCGGCGATATTGCGCTGGTGATCGGTGCCGGGCCGATTGGCGTGGTCACTGCCCTGGCTGCTCTGGCGGGCGGTTGCTCGGATGTCATTATCTGTGACCTGTTCGACGAAAAACTGCAGGTGGCGGCCAACTATACCGGCCTGCATGCGGTGAACAGTAAAGGGGATGCTCTGGCGCAAAAAGTGGCGCAGTTGACCAGTGGCAACGGCGTTGATGTGGTGTTTGAGTGCAGCGGGGCCAAACCGGCCATCGCCAGCATCAGCCAGCATATTGCACCGGGGGGAACTGCCGTGCTGGTCGGTATGCCGGTGGATGCCGCGCCGATGGATATTGTTGCCGCTCAGGCTAAAGAAGTGACCTTTAAGACCATTTTCCGCTACGCCAATATGTATCCGCGTACCCTGCGCCTGCTGAGTTCCGGCAAGCTGCGTGTGCAGCCGCTGATCACCCAGACCTATAAATTTGCCGACAGTGTGGCCGCCTTTGAACGCGCAGCCGCAGGCAACCCGACCGATATCAAAATCATGCTGGAAATGGAGTAAGTCATGGCGCTGTATGCGGGCATTGACTGTGGTACGCAAGGCACCAAGGTGGTGATTGTTGATGACCAGCACGGCACTATTCTCGGGAGCGGCAGTGCACCCCACGCGCTGATCAGCGACGCATCCGGCAGGCGTGAGCAGCAGGCTGAATGGTGGATTACGGCGTTGAAAGAGGCTTTTCACCAGGCCGTGGCAGCAGCGGGTATCGACCCGGCGCAGATCGCTGCGCTGGCGGTTTCCGGGCAGCAGCATGGCTTTGTGGCGCTGGATGAGGCGGGAGAGGTGCTACATACGGTCAAGCTGTGGTGTGACACCAGCACTGCCGAAGAAAATGCCTGGCTGCTGGCGCAGTTAGGGGGAGAGGAGGGATCGCTGGCGCAGCTGGGGCTCACCCTGGCCACTGGCTATACCGCCTCGAAAATCTTATGGTTCCGTCAGCAGCACCCGGAACTGTGGCAGCGGCTGGCGACCATGCTGCTACCGCATGATTATCTGAATTTTTGGCTGACCGGTGAACGGCGCGCAGAGTATGGCGATGCCTCGGGTAGCGGATTGTTTGATATTCGCCAGCGCTGCTGGGATCGCCGCACCGTCGAGCTGATTGATAACAGCGGGCGTTTATGGCGTGCGCTGCCGCCACTGGTGTCGGCAGAACAGCCTGTTGGCATCGTGTGCGAACGTGCTATTCAGGTGCTGGGGCTGCGTGCCGGTACGCTGGTTGCCAGCGGCGGCGGCGACAATATGATGGCGGCCATCGGCACTGGCAATATCCAGCCGGGCATGCTGACCATGAGTCTCGGCACCTCCGGGACGTTGTTCTCCTGCGCTGACAGCCCGGTGGTGGCGGATTCGGCGATGATCGCCGGTTTTTGCTCCAGCAGTAATGGCTGGTTGCCGCTGATCTGCACCATGAATGTGACCTCGGCCAGTACCGCGGTACAGAACCTGCTGCAACAGGATGTGGTGGCGTTTAATCGTGCGCTGGAAGAAGCGGAACCCGGGGCAGGCGGCATGCTGATGCTGCCGTTCTTTAACGGCGAACGTGTGCCGGAGCTGCCCGGAGCCCGGGCCAGTCTGTACAACCTCGACAGTAATAATTTCACCCCGGCCAACCTCTGCCTGGCGGTAGTGGAAGGGGCGACTTACGGTCTGCGTTATGGACTGGATCTGTTTCGCCAGCAGGGCATTGAGGTCAGTGAAATCCGCCTCACCGGGGGCGGAGCCAACAGCCCGCGCTGGCGGCAGATTGTTGCCGATGTGATGAACTGCCCCGTGGTCTGCCCGCAGGAGAAAGAGAGTGCGGCGCTGGGCGCCGCGATCCAGGCTATCTGGTGCCACCGTCTGGCGTCGGGCAGCCCTCAGCCTGCCGCCGCACTGCTGGCCCGGCTGTGCCAGCAGTTTGTACAGTTGGATGAGAGCACCCGTGCCCGGCCAGACGCTGAACGGCAGCGCCGCTATGCTGACCTTTATCAGCGCTATCTGCATCGGTTGCAGAAAGAATATGAGGTGACGTTATGAGTCAGTTAGCAGATGAATCCCAGGCTGCCATGCTGCTGGAAGTCAGCGGGGTGAAAAAGAGCTTCGGGCCGGTGGTGGCGCTGAAAAATGCAGAGTTCTGTCTGCGTCGTGGTTCGATCCATGCGCTGTGTGGCGGTAACGGTGCCGGGAAGTCGACCTTTCTCAGCATCTTGATGGGATTTATTCAGCCGGACAGCGGCGACATCTTTATCAATGGAAAGCGCTGTGAATTCTCCCACCCGAAAGAAGCGCTTGCCGCAGGGATCGCTATTGTGCAGCAGGAACTGAGCACCATTGCTGACCTGACGGTGGCGGAGAATATCTGGCTGGGTCGCGAGCCGCGTCGCTTTGGCTTTGTCGATTTTGGCCGGATGAACCGACAAACGGCGGAGCTGCTGGCTGACCTGCATTTTACCCTGTCTCCAACGGAAAAAATGCGCAACCTCAGTGTGGCTGAACAGCAGTTGGTCGAGATTGCTAAAGCCCTGTCACACGCCAACGCCGATATCATCATTATGGATGAACCGACCTCGGCCATCGGTGAAGAGGACGTGCAGAAGATCTTCCAGGCCATCACCCGGCTGGCGGAGAAAGGCAAAGGGATTATTTATGTTTCTCACCGCCTGGCAGAAATTTTCCAGATTGCCGACAGCTATACCATCTTCCGTGACGGCAGCTATATCCATGAAGGGCTGCTGGGCGATATCACTCGTGAACAGTTGATTGAGCACATTATTGGCGGCGAATTTGACAGTGAATTTGCCAAGTTCAACCAGCCAGGTGAAGAAGTGATGATGCAGGTGAATAACCTGTGCTGGGGCAAGAAGGTGCGCGATATCAGCCTGACGCTGAGGCGCGGTGAGATCCTCGGGATCTACGGGTTGGTGGGTTCCGGGCGCAGCGAATTTCTCGATCTGATCTTTGGAATCGAACATGCGCACAGCGGCACCATTCAACTGGGGGAGAAGATCCTCGGGCGGCATTCGCCCAGAGAGGCTATCGACAGTGGGATTGCCTATGTCACTGAAGATCGGAAAGAAACCGGGTTGGTGCTGTGCCGTTCGGTGAATGAGAACATTAATATCGCCTCGTTTCCCGCCATCAGCCGCGCCGGGTTTATCAGTGACAGCAAAGAGCGCCAGCGTACCCGTGAGATGATTGCGCGTTTTAATGTGAAAACCCCCGATGGCGACCAGCTGGTGGGCAATCTCAGCGGGGGTAATCAGCAAAAAGTGGTGCTGGGGCGCTGGGCGCTGCTGGAACCTCAGGTGATGCTGCTGGATGAGCCGACGCGCGGGATTGATGTGGGAGCCAAAAAAGAGATCTACCGTTTTATGTCGGAATTCGCGCTCAAGGATCGCGGCATTATTATGGTGTCCTCCGAACTGTCAGAAATTATTGGAATGAGCGACCGTATATTAGTCTTTAAAGATGGCGCGCTGGCCGGAGAACTGTCGGCTGAAAATGCCACCCAGGCTGAATTAATGAAGCTGGCGGTGTAATAATCTTTTTATAACGAGAGAGTAATTGTAATGAATTCGACATCTTCTCTGACTCCAGGGCTGTCTTTCTTTACGCGTAATAAACGCCGGATGCATAAATACGGCATTATTATCGCCTTTTTTGTGCTGTGCCTGATTGTCACCGTAATTGGTGAAGTGCAGGTCGCGAACGGTGCGTGGAGCAGTAATTATTTTCTCAGTCATGAAAATACGCTGATTGTATTACGCCAGGTGTCTATTAATGGCATTCTCGCCATCGGAATGACCTTTGTTATTATTACCGCCGGGGTGGATCTGTCGGTCGGCTCTGTTCTGGCGCTAAGCGGCATTGTCGCGGCGCGCTTTGCCACCACCAACAGCGGGCTGGCCATCGGTGATACGGCACATGCGGTCATTATGCCGTTAATCGTCGCGCTGGGGATCGGCATTGTCTGTGGCCTGCTGAACGGTACGATTCTGGCTCGCTACCGCCTGCAACCGTTTATTGTCACCATGGGAATGCTGTCGGCAGCGCGTGGCCTGGCACTGCTGACCACCGATGGTAATCCGGTATCACAGCTAAACCCTGACTTTCGCGCCCTGGGTAACGGGTATCTGCTGGGCATCCCGCTCCCGGTGATTATTTTTATCGTGTTGTTTGCACTGGCCTGGATACTGCTGAATAAAACGCTGTTTGGCCGCTATGTCTATGCCGTCGGGGGGAATCAAAAAAGTGCCCGCACCTCCGGGATCAGCGTGGTGAAAATCAAAGTGCTGGTCTACACCCTATGTGCCGCGCTGGCGGGGATTGCTGGCCTTATCCTGACGGCACGCACCGGCTCGGCGCAGACCAATGCCGGGGCTGCCTATGAACTGGATGCGATAGCGGCAGTGGTGATTGGTGGCACCAGTATGGCGGGCGGCGTGGGTACGCTGGTCGGCACGCTGTTCGGTATTTTAATTATTGGCGTCATGAATAATGGCCTGGATCTGCTGGGCGTTCAGTCTTATTACCAGCAGATTATTAAAGGGGCATTAATTGTGGTGGCAGTGTTGCTTGACCCGTCGCGTAAACAACAACGCGATTAATCATATTTTCCTGATGACATAAAAATATCACCCTACATAACCAGGAGTTTTCATGAATAAGTTGACTAAAATAGCGTTGCTGACGTCCGGTCTGTTAATGGGCAGCAGCGTGATTGCCCAGGCCGCACCGATTAAAATAGCGGTACTGATGTACGGTATGAAAGCTGAATTTGTACAGCTGATGGAAAAAGCAGGTAAAGAACACCCGGCAGTAAAAAGCGGCGAAGTACAGCTGACGGTGTATGACGGCCGTTACGATCCGCTGGTACAGAATAATCAGGCAGAAACCGCCATTCAGACCCATGTTGATGCCATCATCATCAACCCGATGGACTATGAAGCCAATATTGACGTGGTGACAATGGCCAACGAAGCCAAAATTCCGGTGGTGGTGACCAATGCGCGACTGAATACCGACAAAATGACCTCTGAGGTGGTATCCGATGACGTGCTGGGTGGCTATCTGGAAGCGAAGGCCGTGCTGAAAAAAATCAACTGCAAAGGCAACGTGGTGATTATTGAAGGGCCGAAGGGCGGCAGCGGCGAGATCCAGCGCGGTCAGGGTAACGATAAAGCCATTGCCGAATGTGGCGCCGGGAATGTGAAGGTGCTGGAGCGCAAAACCGCAAACTGGTCACGTGCTGAAGCGCTACCGCTGATGGAGAACTGGCTGCAGAAGCACCGGGGCCAGATTAACGGCGTGATCGCGCAGAATGATGAAATGGCGCTGGGTGCCATTGAAGCGATAAAAGGAGCCAATCTGAATGTGAAAGATTTTGCTATCGCCGGGGTAGACGGTGTGTCTGACGCTATCCGCGCGGTGCAGGCGGGTGAGATGGTGTCCATCTTGCAGGATGCCCACGCACAGATGCAGGGTTCGATTGATGTCGCGGTGCGTGCGGTGAAAGGGGAGAGTTACCAGCCGCAGTCCACTATCTGGAAACAGTACGCCGATAAGATGGCGTGGGATGATGGCAAAGCAAAACGCTACTCCGTACCCTGGACGGAAGTGACTTCGGATAATGCCACCCAGCTGCTGGATGCGCGTAAATAATACCGCTTCGGGTCACCGGCCTTGTGCCGCTGGCCCACTATCATTTCTGTATATCCCAATATGTTTTGCAACAAAATAATGAAGTTTTTTTTATATTTTAGGTTTTTCCTAAGCGAATAAGTACACAACCCCTTTTATAGCTAAACCATCCATCAACCAGACTGATTTAATCTTTCCTCAGTTGGCTTCTCTTAATCTTCCCCTAAGTATTTTCATTTAAGCTCCATATATCCGGATGTTGCTATGCTTTTTTGCTCGCTTTTGACGCTGCATGGCAATGATTGGCGTTTTATTGTTCAAATGAGACGGGGGGGGCATAACGGCCAGTAGAATGAAAAATAGGCAGTGATTCGTTCAGGGTTGAGAGAGGGGAATCGCAGCCTCTGCTATCCTCACTCATCATTCGTGGTGTTAATTGTTTAATGGATGTAATCAATGACAGACTTTTTGCCTTTCTCACGTCCGGCAATGGGTGCGGAAGAACTGGCCGCCGTCGCCGAGGTGTTACGTTCAGGATGGATCACCACCGGCCCCAAAAATCAGCAGCTTGAACAGGCATTTTGCCAGCTTACCGGGAATCGTCATGCGATTGCCGTTAGCTCGGCAACGGCCGGGATGCACGTCACGCTAATGGCACTGGGAATAGGGCCGGGGGATGAAGTGATCACCCCCTCGCTGACCTGGGTTTCAACGCTGAATATGATCGTTCTGCTGGGGGCGACTCCGGTGATGATCGACGTGGACCGCGATACGCTGATGGTGACACCGGCGTTGATTGAGGCGGCCATCACCCCACGGACCAAAGCCATTATTCCGGTACATTATGCCGGAGCACCGGTTGATATCGATGCCATTCGCACGCTGGCTGAACAGCGGGGGATTGCGGTTATCGAGGATGCGGCCCATGCAGCAGGTACTCACTATCGCGGGCAGCATGTGGGTCGCCGCGGTACGGCAATTTTCTCATTTCACGCGATTAAAAATATGAGCTGTGCCGAAGGCGGGCTGGTGGTTACCGATGATGATGCCCTGGCGGATCGCGTGCGCAGTCTGAAATTCCACGGGCTGGGTGTCGATGCCTTTGATCGTCAGACCCACGGTCGTGCGCCGCAGGCCGAAGTGATCATGCCCGGCTTCAAATATAACCTCGCCGATATTAATGCGGCGATTGCGCTGGTGCAGTTGGATAAGCTGACAGCCAACAACGCCCGACGTGAGCAAATTGCGTTGCGTTACCTCGAGGAGCTTTCCGATACCCCGTTCCTGCCTCTGACACAACCTGACTGGCCCCATCACCACGCCTGGCACCTGTTTATCCTGCGCGTTGACCCTGAGCTGTGCGGTATCAGCCGCGATGAACTCATGCAGGCGCTGAAGGAGCAGGGTATCGGCAGCGGGCTTCACTTCCGGGCGGCGCATACGCAGAAATATTATCGTGAACGCTTCCCTCACCTGTCCCTGCCGCAGACCGAATGGAACTCAGAGCGTATCTGCTCGATTCCCCTGTTTCCGGGAATGACTGACGACGATGGCCGCCGCGTGATTGTGGCACTGCGTAAGCTGGCAAAGAGATAAGAGATGACAGAACAACCGATCAACAAACTCTCCGTTGTGATCCCGGTGTACAACGAGCAGGAAAGCCTGCCCGAACTGCTCCGCCGTACGGAGGCTGCCTGCGCGCAACTGGCTATCGATTATGAAATTTTACTGGTCGATGACGGCAGCAGCGATGCGTCGGCCGAGATGCTCACTGCCGCCGCAGAGGCACCGGATAGCCATATTGTGGCGGTGTTGCTGAACCGTAACTACGGCCAACATTCGGCGATCATGGCCGGCTTCAGCCATGTTAGCGGTGACCTGATTATCACACTTGATGCCGACCTGCAAAACCCCCCTGAAGAGATCCCGCGCCTGGTGGAAACGGCCCGGAAGGGCTACGACGTGGTGGGCACCGTGCGGCAAAACCGTCAGGACAGCTGGTTCCGTAAGCGTGCTTCACGCCTGATCAATCATCTGATTCAACGCACCACGGGTAAAGCAATGGGTGACTACGGTTGCATGCTGCGAGCCTACCGACGTCATATTGTCGATGCCATGCTGCACTGCCATGAGCGCAGTACTTTTATCCCTATTCTGGCGAACACCTTTGCCCGGCGGGCCACAGAGATCCCGGTGCTGCACGCCGAACGCGAATTTGGCGATTCCAAATATAGCCTGATGCGCCTGATCAACCTGATGTATGACCTGATCACCTGCCTGACAACCACGCCACTGCGGCTGTTAAGCGTGTTTGGCAGCGTGATTGCGTTGGCGGGTTTTGCAATTTCCCTGCTGCTGATTGGACTGCGCCTGTTCCTTGGCCCGCAGTGGGCAGCAGAAGGGGTATTTATGCTGTTTGCCGTGCTGTTCATTTTTGTCGGCGCACAGTTTATTGGCATGGGGCTGCTTGGCGAGTATATCGGGCGTATCTACAACGATGTGCGCGCCCGTCCCCGTTATTTTATTCAGCGCGTTGTTAGCCGTGACGCCAACTCCACACAGGATAAATCATCATGAAAGCCGTAGTTTTTGCCTACCATGATATGGGCTGCACCGGGATCCGGGCGCTGGCTGAAGCGGGTTTTGACATCTGCGCGATTTTTACCCACGCGGATCATCCCGGCGAGAATCACTTCTTCGGGTCCGTCGCACGTACCGCCGCGCAGTTGGGTGTGCCGGTTTATGCGCCGGAGGAGGTAAACCATCCTCTGTGGATTGACCGCATCCGCGAGATGAAACCTGACGTGATTTTCTCATTCCACTACCGCCAGATGCTGAGCGACGAGATCCTCGCCTGTGCGCCAGTGGGGGCGTTTAATCTGCATGCCTCATTGTTGCCGAAGTATCGTGGCCGCGCGCCACTGAACTGGGTGCTGGTTGACGGTGAAGAAGAAACCGGTGTCACGCTGCATCGCATGGTGAAACGCGCCGATGCCGGGGCGATTATCGCCTGTGAGAAGGTGGCGATTGCGGCGGAAGATACTGCGCTGACGCTGCATTATAAAGTGTGTGAGAGTGCGAAACAGCTGCTGATGCGCAGCCTGCCAGACATTCTGCGTGGCAGTTTTATTGCCGTCGAACAGGATGAACGCAAAGCCACCTATGTCGGACGACGGACCCCGGAAGACGGACGCATCGACTGGCAGCAGCCAGTGCAACGTACCCATAACCTGGTACGTGCGGTCACCGATCCCTGGCCGGGGGCGTTCAGCTATGTGGGGGCCGCGAAGTTTATCATCTGGCAGTCCAAAATCTGCCACAACTGGCCGGTGACAAAGCCCGGTACGGTACTTTCCGTTTCGCCATTTGTGGTCGCCTGCGCAGAGGGTGCGTTGGAAGTGGTAACCGGGCAAAGCGACAGCG
The DNA here is from genome assembly GCF_020683125.1 of Erwinia rhapontici. Classification (NCBI taxonomy): domain Bacteria; kingdom Pseudomonadati; phylum Pseudomonadota; class Gammaproteobacteria; order Enterobacterales; family Erwiniaceae; genus Erwinia; species Erwinia rhapontici. The sequence continues at coordinate 1,262,409 of NZ_CP085627.1, forward strand.
GTGTCTACATGCAGGGCAGTCAACTGGCGCAAACCCTTGGGCTGGTGGCCGGTGCCCTGCTGCATAACCAGCCGGTGGTAGCGGCAAAACGCAGAACCCGTGTACTGATCCTTGGTGTCAATGGCTTTATCGGTAACCACCTGACTGAGCGCCTGCTGGCCGATGATCATTTCGAAATTTTCGGGCTGGACATTGGCTCTGATGCCATCAGCCGCTTCGTGGGCCACGAGCGTTTTCATTTTGTCGAAGGGGATATCAGTATTCACTCGGAGTGGATCGAGTACCACATTAAGAAATGTGATGTGGTATTACCCCTGGTGGCGATTGCCACACCGATCGAATACACCCGCAACCCGCTGCGCGTGTTTGAACTGGATTTTGAAGAAAATCTGAAGATCATTCGCGATTGTGTGAAGTACAAAAAGCGCATTATTTTCCCCTCCACCTCGGAGGTCTATGGCATGTGTACGGATGACACTTTCGATGAAGATCACTCGAATCTGGTGGTCGGGCCGATCAATAAACAGCGCTGGATCTATTCCGTCTCGAAACAGTTACTGGATCGGGTGATCTGGGCTTATGGAGAAAAAGAGGGGTTGCGGTTTACGCTGTTCCGGCCTTTCAACTGGATGGGACCGCGCCTGGATAACCTTAACGCGGCACGTATCGGCAGCTCGCGTGCCATTACTCAGTTGATCCTGAATCTGGTGGAAGGATCGCCGATTAAGTTGATTGACGGCGGGCGGCAGAAGCGCTGCTTTACCGATATCCGTGACGGCATTGAAGCGCTGTTCCTGATTATCGAGAATAAGCAGCAGAACTGCGATGGTCAGATTATCAATATCGGTAACCCGGATAATGAAGCCAGTATTAAAGAGCTGGCCGAACAGCTGCTGGCCAGTTTTGAACGGCACCCGCTGCGTCACCAATTCCCGCCATTTGCCGGTTTTCGCGAGGTGGAAAGTAGCAGCTATTATGGCAAGGGATATCAGGATGTGGAGCACCGTAAACCGTCGATCCGTAATGCGAAGCGTCTGCTGAACTGGCAGCCGGAGGTGGCGATGAACTACACCATTGATGCCACGCTCGACTTCTTCCTGCAAACCGTTGAACAGGGCGAGATTGTCGAATGATCAATGTGGGTTTACGCATTGATGTGGATACCTGGCGCGGCACCCGGGACGGTGTGCCGCGCCTGCTCTCCATTCTTGAACGTCAGCAAACCCGCGCCAGCTTTTTCTTCAGCGTTGGGCCGGATAATATGGGCCGCCATTTATGGCGGCTGCTAAAACCGCGCTTTCTGTGGAAGATGCTGAGGTCAAACGCGGCTTCACTCTACGGCTGGGACATTCTGCTGGCGGGTACAGCCTGGCCCGGACGACGTATCGGCCAGGGGCTGGCCGATACGATCCGTCAGGCAAGCTTGCAGCATGAAACAGGGATGCACGCCTGGGATCATTTTGCCTGGCAGACCTGGGCGGGCGTATGGCCTGCAGGGAAGCTGAGTGAAGAGGTCCGCCGGGGCGTTGAGGCACTCAGCGAACTGACCGGGCAACCCGTAACCTGTTCAGCCGCAGCGGGCTGGCGTGCCGATGGCCGTGTCCTCACCGCTAAACAGGCTTTTGATTTTCGTTATAACAGCGACTGTCGGGGCACAGAGCCTTTCCGGCCAATACTGCCAGATGGGCGGCAGGGAACCGTGCAAATCCCGGTGACGTTACCGACGTGGGACGAAGTGGCAGGGACGCGTGTCGATCCTGCGCACTACAACGCGTTCATCCTTGATGAGATCGCTCGCCAGCCGGGCGTGCCGGTTTACACCATCCATGCGGAAGCGGAAGGGATCGTGCTGGCGGACAAATTTGATGCACTGCTGACGGAGGCGCGACAGCGGGGGATTCGTTTCTGTCCATTGGGCGAGCTGCTGCCGCAGGACCTCTCGCAACTGCCGACAGGCAAAGTGATTCGGGGTAGCTTCCCCGGCCGTGAAGGTTGGCTGGGATGCCAGCAACTCGCTGAGTGATTGTGGATGAAATACACCCGTTATGCATTATTACTGCCCCTGTTGTATGCACTCTATTACCTGCTCCCTCTTGAGTTCCGGGCGCTGTGGCAGCCGGATGAAGTTCGCTATGCGGAGATCAGCCGTGAAATGCTGGTCAGCGGAAACTGGGTGGTGCCGCACTTTCTTGACCTGCGCTATTTTGAGAAGCCGATAGCCGGGTACTGGATCAATAATCTCAGTCAGTGGATCTTTGGCGGCAACAACTTCGCCGTGCGTTTTGGCTCAGTGCTTTCTGTGTCACTCAGTGCATTGCTGATTTACTGGCTGGCATTCTGTCTGTGGCGTAAGCGTGCGACGGCGCTGTTGTCTGCGGTGATCTTCCTCACCTGCATGTTGGTCTATTGCATCGGGACTTATGCGGTGCTGGACCCGATGATCACGCTATGGCTGACGGCATCGATGTGCAGCTTCTGGCTGGTCGGGCAAGGGGGAAGCCGGCGGCAGAAAACAGCGGGTTGGTTACTGCTGGGGCTTGCCTGTGGTATGGGTTTTATGACCAAAGGCTTTCTGGCGCTGGCGGTGCCGGTGGTGGCGATTGTGCCGTGGATGATCTGGCAGCGCCGTGTGAAAGAGCTGATGTTATGCGGACCGCTGGCCTTACTCAGTGCGGCGCTGATCTCGGCCCCCTGGGCCATCAGCATTGCCCGACAGGAACCGGACTTTTGGCATTATTTCTTCTGGGTGGAGCATATCCAGCGCTTTGCTGAGAATGATGCTCAACACAAAGCGCCGTTCTGGTATTACATTCCGGTAATGATTGTCGGGGCACTGCCGTGGCTTGGGCTACTGCCGGGCGCGCTGCATCGGGCCTGGCGGGAACGGCAGCGGGCTGCTGATTCAGCCTATTTACTCGGTTGGGTGGTGATGCCGCTGCTGTTTTTCAGTGTGGCGAAAGGCAAACTGCCGACCTATATCCTGCCGTGTTTTGCGCCGCTGGCGATGCTGCTGGCCCATCATGCGATGGCACTCTCCGCAGTGGGGCGGCGCGGGCTGAAAGCCAACGGCGTGATCAATCTGGTGGTGGGGCTCGTGCTGCTGCTGGCGATGGTGTTGGTCGTGGCACCCTGGGGCCTGCTCAGGCAACCGGTGTATGCCCGCCATGAGCTGATTAAAGTAGTGCTGGGAGGGATGGCATTTCTCTTTTGGGCACTGGTGGGCGCGGCCAGTCTGGTGGGGGGCGCGAAGCACTGGCGGCTGGCGGCGCTGTGTCCGTTGGGGTTGGCTCTGGTGGTGGGTGCCGCGATCCCCGATAAGGTGATGAACTCCAAACAGCCGCAGCCGTTTATTGCCAATGTGAGCCGGGATTTGCAGCAGAGCCGCTTTGTGCTGTCGAACAATATTGGTATGGCCTCGGCACTGGCCTGGGAACTGAAGCGCAGCGACATTTTATTATTAGAACAACCGGGTGAGCTGGCCTACGGTTTGAGCTATGCCGATGGTGCCGATCGTCTTATCTCTACTGCGGATTTTCCACAGTGGCTGAGCGCGCATCGGCGTGAAGGTAATGTGTCGTTGATGATGAAGTTAACCTCTGAGGACAACAAGGTGGATGAGCGTATCCCGGCACCTGACCGTCTCTATCAGCAAGGGCGGATGCTGTTGTATCTCTATCGGCAGCAGCCGTGAATATGTTGCTGATTGTCCTGGCCAGCCTGCTGAGCTGTGGCGGGCAGTTGTGCCAGAAGCAGGCGACGGTGCGTGAGGGGCGCCGTCATTTTCTGGTGTGGCTGACGGCAAGCCTATTGCTGCTGGGGATGGCGCTGCTGGTGTGGCTGCGTGTGTTGCAGACTGTGCCGGTAGGGGTAGCTTACCCCATGCTGAGTCTTAACTTTATTTTTGTGACCTTAGCCGCGCGCTGGCTGTGGCACGAAGCGATTTCATGGCGTCACGGGCTGGGCATTGTGCTGATTGTGGCTGGCGTGGCGGTGATGGGGAGCTATACCTGATGGGCCTGCTCTATGCTTTTTGCAGCGTGCTGCTGATCAGTGCCGCGCAGTTAATGATGAAGTGGGCGATGGTACAGCTCCCCGCTATCGATCAGCTCGCGCTGTTCAGCGCGGCGCTGCTCAGCCTCTCCTTACCCACGCTGGTGCTGTCGGGCGGGCTACTGGCCTACGCTTTGTCGATGATGTGCTGGTTGCTGGCCCTACAGCGCCTGCCCCTGAGCCGGGTTTACCCGCTGTTGAGTCTGAGTTATCTGCTGGTGTGGACGGCGGCACTGTGGTTGCCAGGGATGAATGAAGTCTTTCTCTGGGGCAAGCTGGTGGGCGCGGTACTGATCCTCGCCGGGTTGTTACTGATATTCTGGCCGGGGAAAAAGGCCCACAGATAATGCTATCATCGCGCGATTCATTACACAGAGTCTGTTAAACATGATCCCTTCACTTCCCCTCCTGCAGGTCAGGGAGGTCTCGTTTGTGCGTCAGGGTAAAACGCTGTTGTCGCCCGTTTCCTTTGAGCTTCATAAGGGGGAATTCCTCTGGCTAACGGGGCCATCCGGGGCGGGTAAAAGTACCCTGCTAAAAATTATTGCCTCCCTGCTTGATGCGTCCGGCGGTGAAGTGAGCTTGAAAGGTCAGCCGATTATTGAGTTGAAACCCGAACAGTATCGCCAGCGGGTATCCTACGTGTTTCAGACCCCCCAGCTGTTTGGCTGTACGGTGTATGACAATCTCTCTCTGCCCTATGAGATCCGCCAGCAGCCCGTAGATCGCCAGCATCTCGGCGATGAGCTGGAGCGATTGGGGCTGCCACCCGCGATGCTGGATACCTCAATTGATCAACTCTCCGGCGGAGAAAAACAGCGCGTGGCGCTGCTGCGCAATGTACAGTTTCCCCCGGATATCCTGCTGCTGGATGAAATCAGTAGCGCGCTGGATGACGCGAATAAACGGAGGGTGACACAGTTGATCGACCAGCAGGTCGCGCAAGGAAGTGCGGCGATCTGGATCAGTCACGACAGCGTAGAAACAGATGATGGCAGACGGCGGCTCCGGCTGTCGCCTGCAGCAACGGAGGGCCAGTATGAACCAGCATAATATTACCAATGAATCACTGGCGCTGGCCTTAATGCTGGTGGTGATTGCACTGCTGGTCAGCGGCAAGGAGCGGCTGGGGCTGGAAAAAGACATCATCTGGAGCGTGGCGCGCGCCATTGTGCAGTTGGTGATTGTTGGCTATGTGCTCAAATACATTTTCGATATTAACAATCAGTGGCTGACTGTGTTGATGGTGCTGTTTATCTGCGTGAATGCCGCGTTGAATGCCAAAAAGCGCAGTCGCGCCATCGACAGAGGTTTTCTGATTTCGTTTATTGCTATCACCTCCGGTACGACGTTGACGCTGACCATTTTGCTGCTCAGTGGCGCGATTGAATTTATGCCCATGCAGGTGATCCCTATCTCGGGAATGATTGCCGGTAATGCGATGGTGGCGGTCGGGTTGTGTTTCAGTAACCTGAATCAGCGGTTTAGTGATAATCGCCAGAAGATCGAGGAGATGCTGAGTCTGGGAGCCAGTGCAAAGCGGGCATCGACGTCTATCGTGCGCGACAGCATACGCGCAGCCATGATCCCTACGGTCGATGCAGCAAAAACGGTCGGTCTGGTGAGTTTACCGGGCATGATGTCCGGCCTTATTTTTGCCGGTATTGATCCGGTAAAAGCCATTAAGTATCAGATTATGGTGACCTTTATGTTGCTCGGCACCGCCAGCCTGTCGACCATCATTGCGGGTTATCTGGCGGCCCGCCGTTTTTATACAGCACGCGTGCAGTTGAAATAATCGTTGGGCCCCGTCGTGGCCGACCATGTGTTCCGGTCAGCCAGTGAAGGCGGCCAGGCCGACCGAAATAGAAGGTCGGCCATAACGCTTCTATGCTGGCAGAGTCGCTGACATCAGAAATTCACATTGGCGCTCAGGCCACCAATAAATGCGTCTTTAACCCCGGAGACCGCGCCGGGAGAGGCGACATATTGCAGATTAGGGCGCAGGTTCAGCCAGTTAGTGGCGTGGACGTTGTAGTAAACTTCGTAGTTCCACTCGGAGCCGTGCTGAACAGGCAGATACATCGGGCTGTTATTATTGTACTCGCCGTTGTATTGATTGGTTTCGCGCTGCATTTTTCCGTAGTCACTGTTGACGTGAATACGCGCGACCCCGACACCGATCTCATCCTGCGCACGGGCCGCAAAAGGTCCTTTCCAGGTGAGGGATACTGCCTGGTAATTATCCGTTTTCGAGGTTTTGTGATCGTTCATCACCGCCTGTACGGTTAAGCCCAGGCCCCGGTTGACATCACCGTCGGTAGCGGTTAACTGCTGTTGCAGCAGCACATACCCACCATACGCCTTCGCCTGACTGTCGTAGCCGCCATTGTGGTAGCTGGCGTATTTATCCCCGTTAACCGAGGAGTAGTAGCCACCGATACGGTAGTTTCCCGGCAGTTTGTTGGGGCCCAGCAGGGGTGTCCAGCCAAATTCAAAGGGGACCAGGTTACCCAGACTCGGGCTGCCGTCGAGGTAGAAGCCGTTACCACGGTCGTAGTTATTACGATTCTGGTTATAAAAGCCCACCTGGAAGAATATGTCGTCCGGCAGGTTCAGTTTCACGCGGCCGCCCCATTGTGAGACCGGCCAGTTAAACCAGCGGTCGCCGCGCCAGTTGCCTGGCTGACCGCTGCCAAAGGCCAGGTTCTGGAATTTGCTGTCGAATGCATCAAAGTCTTCACCCGTGGTCACACGACCGGCTTTGATTTCAACCCGATGGTCAAAGAAACCTTTGTTAACCCAGAACTGGGTCAGACGCCAGGTCTGGCCACGCCCCCAGACTTCTTCTACTGAAGACAAGCCACCGGTACGCGGATCGTTGATATGCTGGGTCAGGTCGCGCCCGTTCCGGCTGGTCATTGTGAACTGGAACTGTGTGTCATCCCAGTTGAGGAGTTTTTCCAGATCGAGGGTGGTGCCGAAGGCCCACTGATCGGTATAACGGGCAGTGGTGGAGGTGTTATACCCTCCGGCAAGATTACTGGCAGACTCCATGGTGTAATTGACCTGGAAATCGACACCTTCTTTTTTTAACTCACTACGGTAGCCACCCCAGTCGCCAAATAAGTAATCAGAATCTATGCCAAGAGGAGCCATATCGGCATTTGCCATCGTGGAGGCCAGCATCAGAGCGCTGCCGCACAGGATAAGGGTTGGGGTAAGTGTTCGTTGGAATACGCAATTATTTTTCATCTGTTATCGCCTTTTTATTATCAATCTGTGCACATCCGGTAGCGTTCTCCTTCATGAGAATGCTGTACAGATTGTTTGAGGTAGAATGCTTTATCACTCCCGGGCGCACTTATTAAATGGCCGGGCGGCTATAACACCATGTAAGGGAATTAACAGGAGTGTATTTTTGTGCTGAAATTAATTAATGGCATTATCTATTTGTATGAAATTAATAACATGGATAAATAAATATTTCCACAAGGGGATTCAGTGAAAAATACCCCTTTATTTCCCTGCCTAAACGGGTATCTCCAGCGTCAGAAGTTAATACCTGCGCTCAGTCCCCCCACAAACAGGTGTGAATTATCGCTCACTGAGCCTGGTTTCGTGGTTTGTTGCAGGTTTGGCCGCAGAATAACGTGAGGCGTTAAGCGGTAGTTGTAATAAAGGTTGTAATTAAATCCATCGCCACGCATAAGCGGCTGCGGTTTATCATTCCGGTATTCTTCGGGAATGGTGGCCGTTTTTTCATCAGGCGTAATAATGTTGGCAGGCGCTGAGCGGTAATGAGGAAACTGATGTGATTGAGCCGCCAGAATTCCAGGCGTAATGAACAGGGCGGCTATGCTGGCGGCATACAGGACTCTTTTCAGACGTGATATTCTTTCCATGATCTCACCTCGTACTGTGATTAACTTTCAGGGTTTTTTATTGACCCGATCAGTACATCACAACTTGCCTTCGCTGTTTCAATGTTTAATGCGAAGGAGGGCATCCCTGTTATTCAGCGAAAAAAAACGCCCACGAGGGGCGTTCAGAGTGAGATCACGTTTAGCGGCGGCCAAAAATCTTGGCGGCCAGGAAGCCTACCCCGGCGGCAATCGCCAGTGAAACCAGGGGGGAATCCTGGGTTTTGCTTTTCACGCAGTCCAGCGCATCATCCACGGCGTAAGAGGCTTTTGCTGCCTGCTGACGTACTTTTCCTCTGAATTCATGCTCCGGCGAGTCCACGGCTTTACCAAACTCTTCCTGCCCTTTGCCGACGGCTTCTTGCGCTTTATCGTTCGCTTTATCAAACAGACTCATTGTGCCTCCTTTTGATGGCATGATTTCCTGAAACGACTTTAAGCGTAGTTCATCTGTCGCGCTTTGCCGGAGCACTTATGTGTAAAAATATGAATGAAGGTGCCAGATACTGACAAAAAAGAGGGCAGATCAACGATCTGCCCTCTTTTGTCGGGAGCGTTAAGCTCCCGTGCTGCCAGTGATATTCTGCATAAGACTCAGGGTATCAATGGTAGCCTTCGTCCGGCTTGATCTTGCCGCGGAACACATAGTAGCTCCAGAAGGTATAGACCAGAATCACCGGAATAATCAGCAGACCACCGACTAACATAAAGCCCTGACTCTGCGGCGGGGAGGCGGCATCCCAGATGGTGATGGAAGGGGGAATGATATACGGCCAGATACTGATACCCAGTCCGGTAAAGCCCAGGAATACCAGCGCCAGGGTCAGCAGGAATGGCGTGTAGTGCGCGTGGCGTTGCAGTGCGCGCCACAGTGCCCAGGATGCCGCCATAACCAGTAAAGGAACCGGTAAAAACCAGAACAGGTTAGGCAGGGTGAACCAGCGTTGCATAATGCTGGTATGTGCCAGCGGTGTCCAGATGCTGACGATGGCCATCACGACCAGCAGGCCGATCAGCAGCGGTTTGGTCAGCGCCGTCATTTTCCTGTGCAGTTCATTCTCGGTCTTCATGATAAGCCATGTGCTACCCAGCAGGGCATAGGCCAGAACCAGACCAACACCGCAGAACAGCGTAAACGGCGTCAACCATGCCAGTGCCGGACCGCTGTACGTACGGTTGGTCACTTCAAAGCCGTTGATAAACGCGCCCAACACCACACCCTGACTGAAGGTTGCCACATAAGAACCGCCGATAAACGCTTTATCCCAGAACGGACGGTGTTCTTCCGTTGCTTTAAAACGGAACTCAAACGCCACGCCACGGAAAATAAGACCGATCAGCATGATGGTGAGCGGGGCCGCCAGGGCGCTGGTGATCACCGCGTAGGCCAGCGGGAAAGCACCGAACAGTGCAGCCCCCCCGAGGATCAGCCAGGTTTCGTTGCCATCCCATACCGGGGCAACGGTGTTAACCATCATATCGCGCTCAATCGGATCTTTATTGAACGGGAACAGGATACCGATACCCAGATCGAAACCATCCATGATGATATACATCAGGGTGGCGAAGATGATGATAGTAAACCAGATAATTGAGAGATCGATGCCCACCTTACTTCTCCTCCTGCGGCGAATGTAATTTTTCCTGCACCGCAGACAGCGGGCGAGACGGAGTATGTGATGTGCCTGGGCCGCCTTCTGGCGTATGGTCACCTTCACCGGCCTGCGGGCCTTTCTTAATCAGGTTCGCCAGATAGCTGTAGCCGACGCCAAAGACGGCGCAGTACACCAGCAGGAACGCGATCAGGCTGATGCTCATTTGCAGCGTGCTGTGCAGCGATACGGCATCACGCGTGCGCAGCAGGCCATAAATAACCCACGGCTGACGGCCAATTTCGGTGGTAATCCAACCCGCCACCAGAGCAATCAGACCGGAAGGCCCCATCAACAGGACAAACCACAGGAAAGGACGAGAAGTATACAGGCGCTGACCGCGACGCATCCACAGGCTGACAACACCCAGCAAAATCATCAGCATACCCAGCGCAACCATCACGCGAAACGACCAGAACACCACGGTGGAGTTAGGACGATCTTCTTTCGGGAAGCTTTTCAGTGCCGGTACCTGTTTATCCAGGCTGTGGGTCAGGATCAGGCTACCGAGGTAAGGAATCTCCAGCGCGTACTTGGTACGCTCTTCTTTCATATCCGGGATGCCGAACAGGATCAGCGGGGTCGCTTCTCCCGGAGGATTCTCCCAGTGACCTTCAATCGCCGCGATTTTTGCAGGCTGATGTTCCAGCGTATTCAGGCCGTGGGCATCGCCAATCATTGCCTGAATCGGCGAGACGATCAGTGCCATCCACAGAGACATCGACAGCATTTTACGCACCGCTGGCGTATCGTTTTTACGCAGCAGATGCCATGCGGCAGAGGCACCCACAAAGAAGGCAGTCACCAGGAAAGCGGCGACGGACATATGCAGCAGGCGATAAGGGAAGGACGGGTTGAAGATAATTTTGAACCAGTCCACCGGTATCACAATGCCGTTTTCCAGCGCGTAACCTTGCGGCGTCTGCATCCAGCTATTGGAGGCCAGGATCCAGAAGGTGGAGATAATCGTGCCCAGCGCGACCATACAGGTCGCGAAGAAGTGCAGGCCACGGCTGACACGGTTCCAGCCAAACAGCATCACCCCGAGGAAGCCAGCTTCAAGGAAGAATGCGGTAAGCACTTCGTAGGTCAGGAGCGGGCCGGTAATACTGCCTGCAAACTGCGAAAATCCTGCCCAGTTGGTCCCAAACTGATAGGCCATCACCAGACCCGATACCACCCCCATACCGAAGTTAACGGCAAAGATTTTTGACCAAAAATGATAAAGGTCGCGATAGACCTCATTTTTGCTTTTCAGCCACAGACCTTCGAGCACGGCGAGAAAACTGGCCAGGCCAATGGTGATGGCGGGAAAGAGAATGTGGAAGGCTACGGTGAAACCAAACTGTATCCTCGCCAGATGGAACGCATCTAATCCGAACATTGCTTACCTCGATCTAACATGAACAACTGCCTTTTATTTTTTTACCCACGGTTAACAAATAGGTGACATATAGCAAAAAAGAAAATGTGTCAGCCGGGGGACTTCTCATCGGAGATTTGATCCTAAGACCAAAGCAGGTGAAGAAGTAGCAACAGTAATAGTGAACTGGCCTATAACAGTAACGATTATTACGAGTAATTGTTTCGTCAACAGGTTAAATCAACGGAAGATAATGTTAATGCAGGATAGAAGAATGATGCTCATATGTGAAAATGCTGTATCTTTCTGTCGTAAAAGCATTTTTTTCGTTGGTGTGTCGGCGGGGTTCGTCAGGTGACTATCGTTATTCTGCGTTGAAAATCTCTGGTGAGGCGTACATCCAATATAGCTAACAGGGCTATAAAAAAGGATGTTTACGCATCATTATTATAATAACCCTATAGTTTTTCATGACTTATGAATAATATGTAGATTTAATGTTATTATTTGGTTCTATTAATTTTAAATGACCTTTTCCCACTATTTGGATTGGCTTATCAATCCCTCTGCGTGACCAATCGTCTCTCTCCTCCCTGTAAATGTTAAGGGTGTAATACACATAAATATGTAAATTGAATTATTTAGTTACAAATTTCTGGCGTTTTTATCGCCGATCGTTGCGGCGAATCAAGAAATCGTCTGAATAATGATGCTTGTGGTGAGTGGGTGCAGTGCGTGCTATAACCAAAAAAACGTTGTCAGCCTCGGGAGTCAAATGGATACCTTTATGATGTTGTTACCCGTATATGTTGCCTATCTGCTGGGCACGGCCAGCCCTGGCCCGAGCAATATGGCGATTATGGGTGTCGCGATGCGCCAGGGGCGCCGTCCGGCATTGATGCTGGCGGCGGGTGTGATCACGGGGTCACTGTGCTGGGCGCTGCTGGTTGCGACCGGTTTATCCACGCTGCTGCTGGCTTACGCTCAGGCTATTGTGGTGATCAAAGTGGTGGGGGGCTTCTATTTGCTTTTGCTGGCGTGGAAAGCGGCACGGAGTGCTGCCCGTCGTGGGGAAGACAGCGTTGTACCGCTGGCGGCAGGGGGGGCAGCCGCTTCCCTCTACCGCCGTGGTTTGCTGCTGCATCTGGGAAATCCAAAGGCGATTCTGGTGTGGACGGCGATAATGTCATTGGGGATTCACCCGGATGCGGCCCCTTCCGTACTGCCGTTGATTGTCGGTGGTTGTGCGTTACTGGGGATAATGGTGTTCAGCAGCTACGCGCTGTTGTTCTCCACCCCGGCGATGAGCCGGGGGTATCAGAAATGCCGCCGCAGTATTGAAGGCATTTTCGCGCTGTTTTTCACGGCGGCGGGCGTGAAGCTGCTGTTTTCACGTTAACCGTACGCCGGGCCTCCGGCGTGCCTTATGCCTGAGGCTGATAACCGGCCAGTTCACTGTCCGGCATTCCGGCATCACGCGCCGCCTGACAAATCTGCTGCCAGCTATTGCCATCAATCGGAATACCGTGCAGGCGGCGTTCGGCGCGCTGTGCTTCCTCCCACTCACCCGGGATCAGGATTGCATTGTCACCCGCCTGCGGTGAGGCTTTCGTCCAGGCAATAAAGGCTTCCGCTTCCTGCTGCATGTCCGGTGCGTCAAATGCTGCCGGGTCAAGTACTACGGTGGTCATGCAGTTAAAGATAGCGTCACTGGTATTTTTCAGTGACTGTGGGTGGGTCGTTTGGCCACCGGAAAGCGCCCCGCCGAGGATTTCGCACATCACCGCCAGCGCATAGCCTTTATGCAGGCCAAAGGCCAGAAGGGAACCAAATGGCGCTTCATGCATCACCGCAGGGTCAATGTCCGGCTTCCCTTGATGATCGATCAGATAGCCAGGCGGGACGTTGACACCTTTATTCCAGGCAACGCGGGTTTTACCGTAAGCAATGCCGCTGGTGGCGAAATCAAGCAGCAGCGGTGGCTGGCCGGGGCGCGGGAAGATGGCGCAAAATGGGTTGGTCCCGAAGCGGCGGTCACTGCCGTTAAACGGCGCAACCATCGGATCGCCAACAACGTTGACGAAATGAAAGGAGATAAAACCGGCGCGTGCGCACTGCTCCGCCCAGTGACCAATGCGCCCAATATGGTGCGAGTTCCGCAATGCGATGGCACACATTCCCAGCTTCTGGGTACGTGCAATCGCCAGATCCATCGCTTCAGCGGCCATCACCTGGCCAAAGCCCTGGCCGCCGTCGACGGTGAGCACCGCCCCGGCGTCTTTAGCGATCCTGAGCTGCTGGTTCTGCTGCAGATGACCCTGGGATTTTGAGAGCATATAACTTGGGATCATCCCAACGCCGTGAGAATCATGCCCGGCAAGATTCGCTGCCACCAAATGCTCGGCGACGCGTTGCGCTTCCTGCTTGCTGCTGCCTGCGTGCTGCCACAGACTCTGCACCATCTGCTGTAAAATGGTGTGATTAATGTAAATGTCACCCTGAATCTGGTTCATTTTTTTTCCTTAAAATAATGAAGGTTACTGCTTATTTTTAAACGAATAATTGGTTTTTGTCCGTTTAATTTTTCTGCACGCCAGGCTTCTTTTTCGATGAATATCGCGACATCCCTGTTCGATATATTGCTAATTTCATCTGTTGCTAAGTATACTATTGCATTGATATGTATTGACTTTTTTAACTAAAGCCAAATTTTCTTTGCTCGGACAGACGCCGCCTGGGGTAAAACAGCCGTATGGAAAGTGAACACACAGAACCCACCAGCACTAACAGTATTCCTTTACTGGATCTGTCTGCGATTTCGCGCGAGATGCTGCTGCTGGGTAAACGGCTGGCAGATACCAAATATAAGATTGATATGCTGGGGAAAGTCGGCTGGGGTGAGCTGACGGCTAACCTGCACGGTCTGGAAGCTAGCGGCGAATGGAATGGCCCGGACGATGCGCTGACTTTTTTCAGTAAGATTTTTCCCTTTGCGATCCTGCCTTCAGAAACTGAGCCGATGGGGATCTATCAGGTGCCGACCGAGCGGGTGATTGGCCGAAGCTGGCGCTGGTGGCCCGACCACCTTAGCGGTAACAGCGAAGAGAAATTGCGTGAGCATCTGAACGGCCCCAATGCTGCCGAGAGTACCTCTTACTATTTTATTTCCGCACTGGCTGTGCTGTTGGCGGTGCAGGGACAGAGCAGGGTGAATTATTGCCGACAACGGCATATTCCGCTTATTACGGCGCGGGTAACGTATCTTTCCTACCCCCCCGCCGACCGTTTCAAGCTCTACCATGTTAGCCGTGGCAACACCCGGCAGAGCTGGATAGTGCTGAATGATCGCTATTTACAGGCGATTCAGTGGCCGCGTATTACGCTGCCGGCACTGAGCAGTTATGGAGTGCATAGCGCCGTCTGGCCTCAGACGTTTCCCTCCACGGAACGAATTTTCGACGAGTTACATCATCCTCAACCCGCCGAGGATTTTGTCGCACCCTGCGTGGATTTACAGGCGCTGCAACAGAAAATAGAAGTGGAAGAACAGGAAGCGTTGCTGGCGGCTAAGCCGGTGAAAATGGCGCTGAGCGATATGGATATCGTGAATCTCTGGCCGGTGACGATGACCCTGACGTTCTTTTTCCTGCTCTCACTGGTGGCAGCAGGCGTGACGGCGGGCGGGGGTTGGTTAGGTCTGATTAGTCTGGTGATCTGCGGGATGTCCGGCGCGCTGCTGCTGCTGCTCGCTGCACCTGTTTTCCTTGTGCGACAGAGTTTACGCAGCCGCAACAAAAAGGAGAGGGAAGAGTCGGCCACTTCTGTGCCAAAAGAGAACCCGGCATCCCCGCCAGCCGTATAAAAAAAGCCCACGTAAAGTGGGCAACTAAAGCTATTCATCTGACTTTGCCATAATAATTACGGCAATAAATCATCGCACTAATCCCACAATAAAAATAAGTGATTATACAGATCGATCTTTAGTGATCGATCGGAAAAACCGATTGATAGTCAAAATGTGAAGCAGGCGATACAAAGATAGAGAGAAATCGCACAATGCGCTTCTAAGTGGCGTCAATAACAGCCTAATGCGGTTGTTCAAATCCTGCTTTAACCATCTGTTCGCGCAGGGCACTGGTGATCACCCGGTTGCCCCCCGTGACCGGAAAGATCACGTTATTGATCACATCATCCAGATAGTGCTCATTAAATTCATGTGCGGTCAGCTGACCACCACCTTCATCGTTGATCGCTATCGATCCTTTAATATGATCGCCCGCATTCTTCGCGGTCAAACTGTAACGACCCATGCTGGTATTTATCGTGCTCATAAGATCTCCTTGTAACATTTTCAGGGGGAAAGGGTAGCAAGTGAGTCCATAAAATGACCTGAATAAGTCTAGCCAGGCTGCGCGCGATCCTCTAAGTCCTGAGCGTAAAGAAATGAAATATCGTGAGCGCGGTCGCTAAATTTTCTGCATGTTGCAGGGCATTATCTGTCCGTCGTTAACCCGCGAGGGTGACGTCAAGTTCAAGCGTAGCCAGTTCCTGACGTGCGGCGGCAGGCAGGTGTGGGTCAGTGATGATGCTGTCAAACTGTGTCAGTGGCAGAGCAAGAAAGGTGGCAATTTTGTTGTACTTTGAGCTATCGGCCAGCAGTACTCGCTTGCGGCTGACTTCACTGACGGCGCGTTTAACGGCGATTTTTTCTTCATCCGGGGTAAAGGTGCCACGCATTCCCCAGCATGAGGCGGAGATAAATGCGATGTCTACGGACAGGCCACGCAGCGCCTGAGCAGCAGCATCCCCTACGCAGGAGCGGTTGTCGCGGCACAGTGTACCGCCAGTGTGGATCATCCGGCACTGGCTGGTGTCGATCAGGAAATTGGCAATCACAAAATCGTTGGTGATGATCAGCAGGTCGTCACGGATGCCCAATTCGCGTGCCAGGGCCAGCGTGGTGGTGCCGGCATCCAGGTAGATACAGCTGTTACGCGGAATATGGCGGGCGGCGGCGGCACCAATGGTCTGTTTTTCAAGGCTGAACATACTGGTTTTATCCAGATGCGTCGGCTCGCTGGAGAGGCGTTCTGTGGAACGGACACCGCCTGACACCAGTAACACGGCTCCCTGTTCTTCCAGCTTTTGCAGATCGCGGCGAATGGTCATGTGCGATACGGCCAGACGTTCAGTCAGTTCAGCAATACTCACGACTCCCCGCTCCTGTACCAGCGTTAATATTTGTTGATGTCGTTCTACCGGGATCATCATTATTCCTGTTGAGAGGGGAGTTGGCTTGACCAGAGTGTAAAGGAGCGTACCCGGCGTCTGCACCACAATTTTTATCAATTTATCACGGAAAGAAGACGTTTTCCTTCCCATATATCGATGGTTTTGTTTTTATCTTTATGAATTTAAATGAGTATTTTTATATCACGGTTATCGTGCTGCGGTGTTAATTCTTGTTATTCCTTCCTTTTTTACGGTTAATTGTTGTGATGCACGTCACCAAAAGTGCCGATAAAAGCGCCTATACTTCACATATCAAAACAAATAATCACCAAAATTAACACGGAGTGCGTATGTCTAAGGCAACATCAATGTCGGTTTGTGTCGTCGGCCTCGGTTCTATGGGGATGGGAGCTGCGCAGTCCTGTATCAAAGCGGGCCTGAAAACCTGGGGCGTGGATCTTAACCCACAGGCTCTGCAAACACTGCGCGACAGCGGTGCGCAGGCGGCGGAGAACTCGGCCAATGACTTTGCAGCCCAGCTTGATGCGGTGCTGCTGCTGGTGGTGAATGCCGCCCAGGTGAAACAGATTTTGTTTGCGGAGCACGGACTGGCGTCACGCTTAACACCCGGCACCGTGGTGATGGTTTCTTCGACGATCTCTGCGCAGGATGCACAGGCGATTGAACAGCAGCTGGCCGCACACCAGTTAATTATGCTCGATGCACCGGTATCCGGTGGGGCAGCGAAAGCGGCAACCGGTGAAATGACCGTGATGGCCTCCGGTAGTGATGAGGCATTTGATCGGTTACAGCCCGTGCTGGACGCGGTAGCGGGAAAAGTGTATCGCATTGGCAGCGAGATTGGTCTTGGTTCGACAGTGAAGATCATTCACCAGTTGCTCGCCGGTGTTCATATTGCCGCAGGCGCAGAAGCGATGGCACTGGCCGCCCGCGCCGGTATTCCACTGGATACCATGTATGACGTGGTGACCAACGCCGCGGGCAACTCCTGGATGTTTGAAAACCGTATGCGTCATGTGGTTGACGGCGATTATTCACCGAAATCGGCGGTCGATATTTTTGTTAAAGATCTCGGCCTGGTTGCTGACACGGCGAAAGCGCTGCATTTCCCACTGCCGCTGGCGTCCACGGCATTCAATATGTTTACCTCCGCCAGTAACGCGGGCTTTGGCCGCGAAGATGACAGCGCAGTGATTAAGATTTTCAGCGGCATTACGCTGCCCGTAAAACAGGAGCAGAAATAATGCGTCTGGGGGTGATTGCGGATGATTTTACCGGGGCGACGGATATTGCCAGTTTCCTGGTACAGAACGGCATGTCTACCGTGCAGGTCAATGGCGTGCCAGCAGGGCCACTGTCGTCGCAGGCTGATGCCATTGTTGTCAGTCTGAAGTCGCGCTCCTGTGCAGCGGAGAAAGCGGTGGCTGATTCGTTACAGGCGCTGGCCTGGTTACAGCAGCAGGGGTGCGAACGTTTTTATTTTAAATACTGCTCCACTTTTGACAGTACCGCACAGGGGAATATTGGCCCGGTCACCGATGCGCTGCTGGCGGCACTGGGTGAGTCACAAACCATTATCTCTCCGTCACTGCCGGTGAATGGTCGCACGGTGTATCAGGGGCATCTTTTTGTCATGGATCAGCTGCTGTCAGATTCCGGTATGCGTCATCACCCTGTAACGCCGATGACCGACAGCAATCTGTTAAGGCTGATGGAAGCGCAGGCCAGCGGTAAGGCGGGATTGATTAACAGTCAGACGCTGGATCAGGGCGCCGATGCAGTGCGTCAGGCGCTGGAGGAACTGGCACAGCAGGGCGTGCAGTATGTAGTGCTGGATGCGCTGAATGAGCAGCATCTGCTGACCCAGGGAGAAGCGCTGCGCGATCGCCGCCTGGTGACGGGCGGCTCAGGGCTGGCAATCGGCCTGGCGCGCCAGTGGGCCAGTGCCGGGCACGATAGTGCGCGTGCTCAGGCCGCGGGTGCGCCGCAGGGCCAGCGCGCAGTGGTGCTGTCTGGTTCCTGCTCGACCATGACCAACCGCCAGGTGGCGCGTTATCGCCAGCAGGCTGCAGCCGCGGCGATTGATGTGGAATGTGCGCTGCATGAGCGCGACCGTTACGCCAGCGAACTGTGCGACTGGGTGGTGCAGCACGAATCGGATGCACTGGCCCCGTTGTTGTTCGCGACCTCAGACCCGGAAACCCTGCAACGTATTCAGCAGCAGTATGGCGCCGCGCACAGCAGTGAAGCCGTTGAGCAGTTGTTTGCCGCTGTGGTGCGTGAGCTGCAACAGCGTGGCTGGCAGCGTTTTATCGTGGCAGGAGGGGAAACCTCCGGCGTAGTAGCGCAGACGTTAGGCATTGATGCATTTCATATCGGCCCGGTGATTTCGCCAGGCGTGCCCTGGGTGCGCGCCCTCGGGCAGCCCGTTTCGCTGGCGCTGAAATCCGGTAATTTCGGTGATGAAAACTTTTTTGCCCGCGCACAAACGGAGTTCGTAGTATGACTGAACAACAAGCACGTGAAGAGATGGTCCGGCTGGGCGCTTCGTTTTTCCAGCGTGGCTATGCCACGGGCTCAGCCGGGAATCTGTCTATGCGACTGGAAGATGGTACGTTGCTGGCGACGCCCACCGGCTCCTGCCTGGGTGAGCTGGTCGCAGAAAGGCTATCGAAAGTGACCCCGAAAGGAGAGTGGATTGGCGGTGATAAACCGTCGAAAGAGATCAGCTTTCATCGCGCTATTTATCTGAATAATCCGGCATGTGGGGCGATTGTTCACCTGCACTGCCTGTATCTTACTGCGCTCTCCTGCCTGGAAGGGCTGGACACGAAAAACTGTATTCGCCCATTCACGCCGTATGTGGTGATGCGCGTGGGCGATGTCCCCGTGGTGCCTTATTATCGCCCGGGCGATGAGCGCCTGGGAGAGGACCTGGCGAAACTGGCCCCGCACTACAAGGCGTTTCTGCTGGCGAATCATGGTCCGGTGGTGGTGGGGAAAACCCTGCGTGAAGCCGCTGATAATACCGAAGAACTGGAAGAGACTGCCCGACTGATCTTTACGCTGGGCGACCGCCCGATTCGTTATCTTAATGATGACGAAGTGGCTGAATTACGGAGCTGAACATGCCTAAATTTGCTGCCAATCTGTCCACCCTGTTTAACGAACTGCCATTTTTGGCGCGTTTTGATGCCGCAGCTGAAGCTGGTTTTCATGGGGTAGAGTTTCTTTTTCCCTATGATTACGACGCCGATACGTTAAAGCAGGCGTTAACCCGCAATCATCTGGAACTGGTGCTGTTCAATACGGCGCCCGGTAATACAGCGGCGGGTGAGTGGGGTGTTTCTGCAATCCCCGGCCGTGAAGTGGATGCCCGCAAAGATATCGATCGGGCGCTGGAGTATGCGCTGGCGCTGAACTGCCGCCAGGTTCATATCATGGCGTCAGTGGTGCCGGAAGGGGCTGACCGTGAGGCTTACTGCCGCACTTTCATCGATAACGTGCGCTATGCCGCAGAGCGCTTTGCTCCGCATGGCGTGCGTGTTTTGCTGGAAGCGTTGAATCCAAAGACGAAACCCAATTATCTCTATTCCAGCCAGTATCAGGTGCTGGATATCATCAAACGTATCGACCGCCCAGGCGTGTTCAGCCAGCTCGATCTGTTCCATGCGCAGTTGGTAGATGGCAACCTGAGCCATCTGATTACTGACTATATCGGGCAGTATCAGCATATCCAGATTGCTTCCGCACCGGATCGTCATGAACCGGACGAGGGTGAAATTAACTATCCGTGGCTGTTCGATCTGCTCGATCGTAGCGGATATAGCGGCTGGATTGGCTGCGAGTATTTCCCGCGCACCACCACGCTGGAAGGACTGGGCTGGTTTAACGCCTTTAAATAACAGGACCTGTTGTGATGAACGCTGCGTGTTCTGGCGCGCAGCGCTGGCTTTTTGCTGCCTGAATCAGGCGGTAAAGCCGGGGAAAATGAAATAAAACGGTGCTGTAGAGCACTGCGTAAAAAATAAAACCCTACGAGGCTGCAAAGATGTCTACTGCCCTGTTATTAACCATTGCTGTTGCCAGCGTGCTGATCCTGCTGCTGCTGGTGATTAAAGCCAAAGTTCATCCGTTTGTTGCTCTGCTGGTCGTCAGCCTGTTAGTGGCGATCTCGACCGGTATACCTGCCGATAACATTATGAAGGTGATTGTTTCCGGTATGGGCGGGCTGCTCGGCTCGATTACCATTATTATCGTGCTGGGCGCCATGCTGGGTGCGATCATTGAATCGTCCGGCGGAGCGGAGTCGCTGGCACAGCGCTTTACCCATACGCTGGGAGTCAAACGCACCGTCGCTGCACTGACTATGGCGGCGTTTATCCTCGGGATTCCAGTCTTCTTCGAAGTCGGGTTCATTATTGTTATCCCGCTGATTTACGGTTTCACCAAAGTGGCGCGTGTCTCTCCGCTAAAATATGGTTTGCCGATGGCGGGCGTGATGTTAACCGTGCACGTCGCATTGCCTACTCATCCGGGGGCGGCGGCAGCGGCGGGGTTGTTAGGGTCTGATATGGGCTGGTTGATGTTGCTGGGTATCGCGGTATCGATTCCGGTCGGTGTGGTGGGTTATTTTGTCGCGAAAGTGATGAACCGCCGTCAGTATCATTTATCGCTGGACGTCCTGGAGCAGCTTCAACTGGCGAAACCGGAAAGTAGCCCGCGTCAGAATCAGGAATTGCCACCGGGTGCCTGGATGATTTCATCGCTCATTGTGGTGCCGATTGTCCTGATTGTGGTGGGTACACTGGCACATAGCGTGCTGCCGGAAGGCAACAGCCTGCGCCAGTTCCTGACGCTGGTGGGGACGCCGGCCATTGCATTACTGATCGCACTGGCGCTTTCTGCCTGGTTGCTCGGTCTGCGCCGTGGCTGGAGCAAAGAAAAGCTCAGCGAATTGCTGGACCGCGCTATTCCGAGTTCAGCAGGGGTGATTCTGGTAGCAGGTGCAGGGGGCGCGTTTGGTAAGGTGTTGGTGGAATCAGGCGTCGGTAAAGCATTGGCACTGTCGCTGGAAACTATCCATCTGCCGTTGATTCCGGCTGCTTTTATTCTGTCGCTGGCACTGCGTGCCTCGCAGGGATCGGCGACCGTTGCCATTCTGACGACCAGTGGCCTGCTGACGCAGGCGGTCACCGGGTTAAGTGATACACAACTGGTGCTGGTCACCCTGTCTGCCTGCTTCGGTGGCCTGGGGCTGTCGCATGTGAATGATGCCGGATTCTGGGTGGTGACGCGTTATCTTGGCCTGTCGGTCGCCGACGGTCTGAGAACCTGGACCGTGCTGACAACGGCGATGGGATTGACCGGTTTTGCGCTGGTATGGATGCTGTCTCTGGTGCTGTAGTGTTTGTCTGATCGGTTTCACCACGCGAAGAATCAATCTTCTTCTATACTTAAGTCACTACGTTGTAGTGACTTTTTTTATGAGAAGAGGGCATGGAATGAAAATTATTCTCTGGATTATTGCGATCATCTTTATTGTCGGTCTGCTGACTATTACCGGTGTATTCAAGCTTATTTTCTAACGGTATGTGGATAAGCATTATTCCGTTTTAACACGGCGGTCAGCAGTTTGCTGGCCCCGTACTCAACGTCATTCCGTCAACATCAGCCGCGTAAGGGTTTATCCGTAAAGTAGCATACGGCATGCTTATCGCCTTTTTTCGCTGGCCATACTGAAACCGATTCCGCAGAACGGATGCAGACATCATGTGGATTCAGACGCTTATGACAGACTGCACAAGCAGCCCCGTGATATTCAGTACTATCATTACGCGTCGTGAATATAAATTTTGAACTTCCGCACCTGCCACACCTTAGCATTTTCACAACCTCTACTCTTCCTGAGTGCTATTCAATGAGAATTATCTTATCAAAAATTCCGAGGAGATCTATAAATAATATTCATTAATTAGCTTTGTGAATTAACGGCTAATAGTATGATTTTTGTAGTGTTTACGGTTTTTTTATCAGTTTTTTCGAATTATTGAGGATAAAAACAGTCATTTCATTCACTGTACAATGATTTTCATCAAGTAAACTTCACCGAATTTTTACTGATTGATTAGCGTTGTGAAGGTTTTTTTTCACTTTTTGGAAAGATTACTGCTGAAGTTTACGAGTTTTCCTGGTGTGATATTTTCTCAGCTGAATTATATTTTTTCTTACCTACACCGATGTTTTATAATGTGAAATAACGGGAATGCTCTTTTTACTGATGGGATATATTTCGGTGATTAATGGAGTGTTTAAGTGCTTTGTTTATAATTATTACCAGAACGGGTAATACATTTGGTCAGGGTTTCTGACTAACGTTGAGGATGTTGCATACAGCGATCATCCAGGGAGCAGTGAATTTATCGTGAACACAAAACCGGCCTTATTACTTTCAACCCTGCTCGGTGGGCTGACTCTGAGCAGCGCGCATGCGGCAACTCTCGGAGATGGGATTGCTGATACCTGGCATTCCTTCAGTGATAACGTTAGCCAGACATGGAATGAACCACAAACTGTCGATCTCTATGTCCCTGCTATTACCTGGCATAACCGCTGGACTTACGACAAAGAGAAAACGGACCGCTACAATGAACGTCCCTGGGGCGCGGGTGGCGGTGTTTCACGTTATGACGAAAAGGGTAACTGGAATGGCATCTATCTGATGGTGTTTAAGGACTCTTATAATAAGTGGGAACCGATTGGCGGTTATGGCTGGGAGAAAACCTGGCGACCGCTTAATGACCCTGACTTCCGCCTTGGCCTGGGGTATACCGCTGGGGTAACAATGCGTGATAACTGGAACTACATCCCGATCCCACTGGTGCTGCCGCTGGCCTCAGTCGGCTATGGGCCTGCAACTTTCCAGATGACTTACATTCCAGGAACTTACAATAACGGCAATGTTTTCTTCGCCTGGCTGCGCTGGCAGTTTTAATCTCCGGGGTTTGTCGTAAAAATGATGTCGGGTAAAAAAAGGCGATATTTATCACTTTTTCGTCCTCGGCTACTGGACAAAAGCCTTGGCAATTGCTGTACTAACCCCCGACACAGTTTAGTGTCCATTTTTCATGTAAAGGTAATATAGATGTCTAAGATCAAAGGTAGCGTTAAGTGGTTTAATGAGTCCAAAGGATTCGGTTTCATTACTCCTGAAGATGGTAGCAAAGACGTGTTCGTACACTTCTCTGCCATCCAGAGCAATGGTTTCAAAACTCTGGCTGAAGGTCAGCGCGTAGAGTTCGAAATCACCAACGGTGCCAAAGGCCCATCTGCTGCTAACGTTGCCGCTATTTAAGTTATCAGACAGAATTTTTAAAAACCCGCCAATGGCGGGTTTTTTTTCGCCTGCGATCCGGGGGCACAGTATGTCTCTACGTGTTGAAATACTGCATTAGCCAGGCAACAGTCGCAGTACAGGCCAGCAGCACGGCAAGATACTCATTTTTGTGGCGGGGAAGAAGGTTCATGGCGATCATCTCTGTTGGCTGAATGATGACCAGTGTGCCGTGCGATTATTAAGGAAACATTAAAATAGGGGGTTGCACGCCATAATTAAGGGGATCCTTACACGAATTAGCTTTTGTAACATTACCCTGTGATCTGGCTCCTTGCAGGGACTGCCTTGCTACAGCTATAAACATAGGCAGAAGTTTTCACCTGTTCACCCGGCTAGTTGGCATATTGCGGAGAATGACCATGAATATTCGTCTGGCTGAATCGAAAGATGCTTTTGCCCTCAGCGCATTGTTAACAGAACTGGGCTATGCGGATACCGCGCCTTTTATTGAACGCAGGCTGGCTCAACTGATGATCGACGAGACTGAACAACTTCTTATTGCCGAACAGGGAAATACGGTATTGGGGTTTCTGTCGTTGCATTTTATTCCACAGCTTGCGTTGGCAGGGGATTTTGCCCGTATCAGCTATTTCTGCATTGCCGAAGGTGAGCGCAGCAAAGGGGCCGGGCAGCAGCTGTTACAACATGCTGAGCAGTTGGCAATGGAGCGTGGCTGTGACCGGGTCGAGGTACACTGCCATGAGCGTCGTGAAAAGGCGAATGCGTTTTACGCGCGCGAGGGTTACCAGGAATCACCACGCTACCACATCAAAGATTTGACCTGACCGCCCCAGGAGCATAACGATGACGATGAAAGTGGCATTAGGACAGTTCGCGGTGAGCCGTGAGTGGCAAGATAACGCCGATATCTGCATCGGCTTAATGGCTCAGGCAGAGCAGCAGGGAGCAAGACTGCTGGTGCTGCCAGAAGGGGTGCTGGCGCGTGATATTACCGACCCGGACCTGGTGCTAAAAGCGGCGCAGCCGCTTGATGGCCCGTTCCTCAGCCAGGTCCTGGCCGCCAGTCGGGCGAATACGCTGACGACGATGATGACGGTGCACGTACCGACGGCGGATGGACGGGCGCTGAATGTGCTGGTGGCGATCCGTAACGGTGAGATTATTGCCCGTTACGACAAACTGCATCTGTATGACGCCTTTGCGATGCAGGAGTCGCGCAATGTCACGGCGGGCAATAATGTCCCTTCGCTGGTGGATGTGGACGGGTTGAAGGTCGGGTTGATGACCTGTTATGACGTCCGCTTCCCTGAGCTGGCACGTCGCCTGGTGCTGGACGGTGCTGACCTGTTGGTACTGCCTGCTGCCTGGGTGAAAGGGCCGCTGAAAGAGATGCACTGGGAGGTGCTGGTGACCGCCCGAGCGCTGGAGAATACCTGTTATGTGGTCGCGGTGGGTGAGTGCGGCCCGCGTAATATCGGCAATAGCCTGGTGGTTGACCCGCTCGGTGTGGCGATTGCCAAAGCCGCAGAAGGCCCTGCACTGGTGTTTGCCGAGGTCGACCCACAGCGTATTGCCGATGCACGCCGTGCATTGCCGGTATTAGAGAATCGTCGCTTTGCCCGCCCTGAACTTGATTGTGGGAAGACTCAGTAATGAAATAACACGCTATTGCGCTGATGCTGGGGACGTTAAATCTGGTCAGCCACGCTGCGCCAATACAGCGCATATTCTGTTACAGATTGCAGTTGTAATTTCACGCCATCAGCGCGTTAATACTCGCCTGTTACCGACCGTTGTGACGGTCAGATAAATGAAAGAAGGTAAGTATGGAAGGTCTCAGTCTTGGCAAATTGCTGATCGTTGGCGCGTTAATCGTCCTGTTATTCGGAACCAAAAAACTGCGCACCCTGGGAGGGGATTTAGGTTCGGCCATAAAGGGATTTAAGAAGGCGATGAATGACGATGATTCTTCTGCGCAGAAAGCCTCGTCAGAAGAGAAAAACGCCGGACAGATCTCTCACAAAGAGTAATTCTGCTCAAAAAAAACGGATGACATTGTCATCCGTTTTTTTTGCTCCGGGCAGAAGGATTACTTCACTTCCAACCCTTTCGCCTGCAGATCAGCATGGTATGACGAACGTACGAACGGGCCACAGGCTGCATGGGTGAAGCCCATATCCATTGCGGCTTCTTTCATTTCGTCGAACTCACCAGGGCTCACATAGCGCTGTACGGGTAAATGGTGGCGGCTTGGCGACAGATATTGCCCGAGGGTCAGCATGGTCACGCCATGGCGACGCAGATCACGCATCACTTCAACGATTTCTGCATTAGTTTCACCTAATCCCACCATCAGGCCTGACTTGGTTGGAACGTCCGGGTGAGCTTCTTTAAAGCGCTCCAGCAATTTCAGTGACCAGTCATAGTTAGCACCCGGACGTACCTGGCGGTAAACGCGCGGCACGTTTTCCAGGTTGTGGTTAAACACATCCGGTGGTGTATCAATCAGAATTTCCAGTGCGCGGTCCATACGACCACGGAAATCAGGCACCAGCGTTTCGATTTTAATCGCAGGGCTTTTTTCACGGATAGCACGGATACAGTCAGCAAAGTGCTGTGCTCCGCCATCGCGCAGGTCATCACGGTCAACCGAGGTGATCACCACGTAGCGCAGTGCCATATCCGCGATGGTCTGTGCCAGTTTGCCGGGTTCATTGGCATCAGGTGTTACCGGGCGGCCGTGGGCCACATCGCAGAACGGGCAGCGGCGTGTACAGATGGCGCCCAGAATCATAAAGGTGGCCGTGCCGTGGTTAAAACATTCAGACAGGTTAGGGCAGGAAGCCTCTTCGCAAACGGAGTGCAGACCATTTTTACGCATCGCGGCTTTGATGCCCTGAATACGGCTGGAATCGGCAGGAAGTTTAATACGCATCCAGTCTGGCTTACGTAAAATCTCCGTACGCTCGGTCATCACGGTTTTCACCGGGATCAATGCCATTTTGTCTGCGTCGCGGTATTTTACACCGCGTTCCATCACGATCGGTTTACTCATATTCTTGCAGGTTCCAGGTTGGATTGCGGCAATCTATTCGTATACAAAACAGCCGCTAACACTCAATGAGTTGGTGATTTTCAACTTTTTTTGATAAAGCGCAAAAATTATATCATCTCCTCGCAGCAGATTCAGCCTGCCTGTGCGAGAAAGCGTTGCAGAATTGTAAAGCAACATACGTATTTGCCCCCTATCTTAGCGGGAGTTCCGTACTTTCGCTCCAGGAAACGTCAGTTATTGCCAGTTGAAGAGCAAAATTTTTGATCAGCAACGGCTGGATATCGGCAGGTGTCGCAGAGGCAGTGAGTGCCGCCAGCTGTGTCATCTCCATTCCGGCATAGCCGCAGGGGTTAATGCGCAGGAAAGGGGTTAAATCCATATCAATATTCAGCGCAAGGCCGTGAAAGGAGCAGCCATTGCGGATCCGCAGCCCTAATGAGCAGATTTTTTTGCCGTCAACATAGACACCCGGGGCATCGGGGCGCGCATTGGCGGTCACGGAAAAATGCGCCAGTGTATCGATCACCGTTTGTTCAAGGGCGGTAACCAGCTGGCGTACGCCCGTTTTACGACGCTTCAGATTCACCATCACATACATGATCTGCTGACCGGGGCCATGATAAGTCACCTGGCCGCCACGATCGCTCTGCATGACTGGAATGTCGCCGGGCATTAACAGGTGTTCACTTTTTCCTGCCTGCCCCTGAGTAAACACCGGGGGGTGTTCCACCAGCCAGATCTCGTCCGGCGTATTATCGTCACGCTGGTCGGTGAACTGATGCATGGCGAGAGAAACAGGCGCCCATGGCTGCATGCCGAGTTGGCGGATAATCAGGCTAGTGTGAGGCAAAACGGACAATCCGGTTGGGTAACGAGGGGAACAGTATAACGTTGGCACAGGGCAAGAGCCAGCTTGCCCCCGCCAACGTCAGGGTTACAGCACCATGCGGACAATTTCAATCTTACCCAACTCGTCATACAGGGTTTCGACCTGTTCGATGTGGGTGGCGGTGATGGTAATCGACACCGAATGATAATTGCCTTTGCTGCTTGGTTTAACATCCGGAGAGTAGTCACCTGGTGCATGACGCTGCACCACTTCAACCACTTGATCGACCAGCTCCGGCTGTGCCAGACCCATCACTTTATAGGTAAAAGAGGTGGGGAATTCGAGCAGTTCTTTAAGATTGGTTTTCATATGGACTCCGGTGACACCAACAAGGACTCCCGCCGCAGCGGGAGTAAACAGATACTCACAATATGGGGATATTAGAGATTAATTTCAAGATGTGAGCGATCGCGTAGGGGTCGGGCATGCCCAACCCGGATCTGTGGTTAACCGAACCAGTGGTGGAACATCAGTTTGATATAATCAATGATGCGGCCAAAGAAGCCACCTTCCGGCATATCATTCAGCACCACCAGTGGGTGCTGTTCAATGGTTTTGCCGTCCAACTGGAAGTTGATGCTGCCGACGACCTGGTTTTTCTGCAAGGGAGCATGCAGCTCGGTATTGCTCAGGGTATAGCTGGCTTTCAGGTCTTTCATGCGGCCACGAGGGATGGTAAGGAACACATCTTTTTCCACGCCCAGCTGCACACGATCGCTGTTACCGAACCATACAGGCTCAGAGGCAAACTCTTTCCCGGCTTTCAGTGGTGCCACCGTTTCGAAGAAGCGGAAGCCCCAGGTCAGCAATTTCTTGCTCTCGGTTTCACGCCCTTTGTAGGTGTGGCCGCCCATCACGGTGGAGATCAAACGCATCTGGCCTTCGGTCGCAGAGGCCACCAGGTTGTAACCTGCCGCATCGGTGTGGCCGGTTTTAATACCGTCAACGTTGAGGCTGGTATCCCACAACAAACCGTTACGGTTGGTCTGGCGAATATTATTAAAGGTGAACTCTTTCTCGTGATAAACAGCGTATTCGTCCGGCACATCACGGATCAGTGAGCGGCCAATCAGCGCCATATCGCGCGCAGAGCTGTACTGCCCTTCAGCGTCCAGACCGTGGACCGTCTGGAAGTGAGTGTTTTGCAGGCCCAGCGCTTTCACGTAGTTGTTCATCAGGCCCACGAACGCATCCTGACTGCCGGCAACATAATCGGCCATGGCCACACAGGCATCATTACCTGATTGCAGTACGATACCGCGCGTCAGCTGGGAGACCGGTACGCGGTCGCCAGGCTTCAGAAACATCAGAGACGAACCTTTGAACACCGGGTTGCCGGTGGCCCAGGCATCTTTCCCGACGGTGACGATATCATCCTGATGGATTTTACCGGCTTTGACCGCCTGGCCGATGACATAGCTGGTCATCATTTTTGTCAGACTCGCCGGGTCACGGCGCGCATCGGCATTCTTCTCAGCCAGGACTTTCCCTGAGTTGTAATCGATCAGGACATAGGCTTCAGCATCAATTTCCGGTACGCCGGGGATCATGGTCTTGATGTTCAGGTCGTCAGCATAAGCGACAACATTGAGGCTGAGGGCGATAAGCGTGCCTGTAGTCAGGCGTTTGAGCAGTCGGGATGGCTTCAGAGTGTTCATGTAAGGACAACAACATCCATGGGCTAGGTTAAAAAAAGTGACTCACTATAGCAAAATCATCCTGCCACGACCCGCCTAAATCTGGCGGATCGGTGGAGAATTACATTGCGTCAGGTGCGACAGTAATAAACGATTGTTGCTGTGCTTCACTCGCCAGGCGCTGCTGTAATGCGGCGGCCTGCTGACGCGAAGTGAAACGGCCAAGCTGGACGCGATACACATTGCCACGGCTGTCTACTGAGCCGGGAACGCCGAACTGTTTACCCAAACTGGTTGCCAGCTGGCGTGCACGTGGACCATCGCTCAGTGCGCCAACCTGCACCACATAATTGCCGGTGGCACCCGTTGCAGGGAGTGAAGCTGCTGCTGCCGTTGGGGCCGCGACAGCAGCAGGGGCTGAAGAAGCGGAAGGTGTTACCGCGACCGGTTCACTGCTTTCCAGTACGCCGCCCGGTAAGGGTTGTGCCGCGCCAAGGAAACCACTGCTGCGCACGGGAGCGCCCATGGTGTTATCACTGTTCAGCGAGCCGTTATCCACCGGACGTGACTGTTGTTCCATTTCCTGTGGCTGCGGACTGGAGTACTGTGCGGGCTGTGATGGTGATGATGACATCACGGGTGTCGAAGCAGCACCGCCGCCCATTGTCATACCGCCACCAATTTCCGGGCGCGAGGGCAGTGCATAGCTCTGTTTCGCCACGGTAGTGCCAACCGTCCCCGGGCCTGACAGGCTGCCATCCGGTGCGACAGCAATGTAATCGACGCGGACTTTGCTGTTATTGGAGATATTAAGGCGGTCGCCTGCCGCACGAGACAGATCAATAATACGGCCTGGCGTGTAAGGGCCGCGATCGTTGACGCGCACCACAATCATACGGCCATTGGCAATATTGGTCACACGGACGTAGCTGGGCAGAGGCAGCGTGGGGTGTGCGGCCGTCATGGCGTTCGGATCGAAGGTTTCGCCCGTTGCGGTACGGTTGCCGTTGGCTTCTTCGCCATACCATGCAGCCAGGCCAACCTGACTGAAGTTCGATGGATCTTTGACAATTTTATAATTTTTGCCGTTGACCGAGTAATCCTGGCTGGTGCCGGGATTAATCGGTTCATAGCGAGGCTCCGCACCGCCAATCTCGACCACCGGGCCGTTATAGGTCGCTTGCTGTTGGGTGACGGGCGCCTGCTGGTCGCTGTCAGTAGTACAGGCTGCCAGCAATGCTGAAGCCAGGGCAATCCAAAGCCAATCCTTACGCATGTTTATGCCTCTTAAACGCTCTTCGACAACAGTTTTCGATGGGTGTGAATCGACATAATGATCCCGAACCCGGCCATCAGGACGATCAGCGCGGAACCCCCGTAGCTCACCAGCGGTAACGGTACCCCAACAACGGGCAGAATGCCGCTCACCATGCCAATGTTAACAAAAACATAAACAAAGAAGATCAGCATCATTCCACCAGCCATCACGCGACCAAAGGTTGTCTGCGCGCGGGCGGCCATCATCAGGCCGCGCATAATCAGCAGCACGTAGAGTATCAGCAGAACCAGCACCCCGACTAATCCTAATTCTTCGGCCAGTACGGCGAAAATAAAGTCCGTGTGACGCTCCGGTAAAAACTCCAGCTGTGACTGGGTTCCATGCAGCCACCCCTTCCCGCGCAGGCCACCAGAGCCGATGGCTATCTTCGATTGAATAATATGGTAACCCGCCCCCAGCGGATCACTTTCCGGATCCAGCAACATCATCACGCGATCGCGCTGATAGTCGTGCATCAGGAAGAACCACAGGATCGGGATAAACGCGGCGACCAGCAGCACCGCAACAGCGATCAGTTTCCAGCTCATGCCAGACAGGAAAAGGACAAAAAGCCCGGAAGCGGCAATCAGGATCGACGTTCCCAGATCGGGCTGTGCAGCCACCAGCAGGGTTGGCATAAAGATCAGTACCAGCGCGATAGCGGTATTTTTCAGCGTAGGCGGGCAGACATCACGGTTAATAAAGCGCGCCACCATCAGTGGTACGGCTATTTTAGCGATTTCCGATGGTTGGAATCGTACCACGCCGAGATCCAGCCAGCGCTGTGCGCCTTTACTGATATGACCGAACGCATCGACCGCAATCAGCAGGATCACGCAGACAATATACAGATAGGGTGCCCACCCTTCGTAGACGCGTGGTGGGATCTGCGCCATCACCAGCATGACAATCACGCCCATGGCGATTTGACCGAGCTTGCGCTCCATCATGCCGGGATCCTGGCCGCTGGCACTCCACATCACCAGCGCACTGTAGATCAGCAGCGCGGTAATGATGAGGCAAAATAGAGGATCAACGTGGATGCGAGTCCAGATTGTCCGTTTTTGATGGCTATCATTCATAACCGGTTATTCGCCTTCATAGCCTGGCGGCGTTGGTGCAGCGTCAGGCAGGTTGGTATTGTTATCGCCAAGAATAATATGGTCGAGTATCTGGCGCATGATCGTACCGACTGCCGGGCCTGCGCCGCCGTTTTCGAGAATAATACTGACGGCCACGCGTGGGTGATCATAAGGCGCAAACGCGGTCATCAGTTTATGGTCACGCAGGCGCTCAGTCAGTTTGTGGGCGTTGTAGGTTTCGTTCGCTTTCAGGCCAAATACCTGCGCGGTACCGGACTTGGCGGCAATTTTATAGGGCGCATCGTCAAAGCTTTTACGCGCCGTACCGTTTGGACGGTTCGCCACGCCATACATCCCGTCTTTCGCAATTTCCCAGTATCCGGTGTGAATATCCGCGATAGGCGCAGCCGGGGGTTGACGCCACGGCACTTTCACCGAGCCTTGCATGGTGTCCATCATCAGGTGTGGCGTTTTAATCACACCGTCGTTAATCAGGATCATCAGCGCTTTGTTCATCTGCACCGGTGTCGCGGTCCAGTAACCCTGGCCGATGCCCACCGGGATGGTATCACCCTGGTACCAGGGTTTCTTAAAGCGCTTCATTTTCCATTCGCGCGTGGGCATGTTACCCGGGGTTTCTTCGATCAGATCGATGCCCGAAAGATGACCGTAACCGAATTTGCTCATCCATTCGCCCAGACGGTCAATGCCCATATCATAGGCGACCTGATAGAAGAAGGTATCGGCAGATTCTTCCAGCGATTTGGTGACATTCAGACGACCATGACCCCAGCGTTTCCAGTCACGAAAGCGCTTCTCAGAACCGGGCAGCTGCCACCAGCCGGGGTCAAACAAACTGGTATTGCGGGTGATAACACCTGCCGTCAGGGCGGAGACCGCAATATACGGTTTCACCGTCGAGGCGGGAGGGTAGGCACCCTGGGTGGCACGGTTAATCAATGGGCGGTTTTCGTCATGCAGCAGGCCGTTGTAATCTTTACTCGAGATACCATCGACAAACAGATTTGGATCATAGCTTGGCATGGAAACCATCGACAGGATTTCGCCATTCCGCGGATCCGTTACCACCACTGCCGCACGGCTACCCGCCAGCAAGGTTTCGATATATTGCTGAAGTTTAAGATCAATGGTCAGGTAGATATCACGCCCGGCCTGAGGGGATTGCTCATGCAACTGGCGGATCACGCGGCCACGATTGTTAACTTCTACTTCTTCGTAGCCGGTTTTACCGTGCAGAACATCTTCATAGTAGCGTTCAATACCCAGTTTGCCGATGTCATGAGTGGCAGCATAGTTCGGCCATTTACCCTCTTTGTCCAGGCGCTCGACGTCACGATCGTTAATTTTCGACACGTAACCCAGCACATGGGTCAGGGCAGATCCGTAGGGATAATAGCGACGCTGGTAGCCTTTGACTTCAGCGCCGGGGAAGCGATATTGGTTCACGGCGAAACGCGCCACCTGGACATCGTTCAGGCTGGTTTTCACCGCGATAGACGTAAAGCGGCGCGAGCGTTTGCGCTCTTTTTGAAAGGCTTCGATATCGTCATCGGTGAGATCGATAATCGGTTTAAGTTCCTGCAACGTCTGCTGCAGGTTCTCCACTTTTTCGGGCATCAGCTCAAGCTGATAAATGGTGCGATTAAGCGCCAGCGGGACGCCATTACGATCGTAAATAATACCGCGACTCGGTGCGACAGGAACCAGCTTGATGCGGTTTTCATTGGAGCGCGTGCTGTAGTCATCAAAGCGGATGATTTGCAGGTGGTAAAGATTGGCCACCAGAACACCGGAAAGTGTGATAATGCCAAAAAATGCAATCAGAGCCCTGCGAACAAACAGAGTCTGCTCGGCGGTGTAGTCACGAAAGGAGTTACGTTGTAATTTCATCCGCTGCTTTGTCAGTCCGGTTAGCCTTATTCGCTATTCGCGATGATAAGGATGATTCGCAGTAATGCTCCATGCACGATATAAACTCTCTGCAACCAATACGCGTACCAGCGGATGGGGCAGGGTTAGCGCCGAGAGTGACCAGCTTTGTTCCGCCGCAGCCTTGCAGGCGGGTGACAAGCCTTCCGGTCCGCCAATAAACAGGCTGACATCACGGCCATCCTGCTTCCAGCGCTCCAGCTGGCTGGCAAGCTGCGGGGTTTCCCACGGCTGGCCGGGTATATCCAGCGTGACGATGCGGTTGCCTTTTCCTGCGGCGGCCAGCATCAGTTCGCCTTCTTTTTCCAGAATGCGTTTGATATCCGCATTTTTACCGCGCTTTCCGGCGGGCACTTCAACCAGTTCAAAGGGCATATCTTTGGGAAAACGCCGCAGATATTCCATAAAACCAGTTTGTACCCAGTCAGGCATTTTGGTGCCGACGGCGACCAGTTGAAGCTTCACGGTTTAACTCCAGAGCTTTTCCAGTTCGTAGAGCTTACGGCTCTCAGCTTCCATCACATGAACAATGACTTCACCGAGATCAACCACTACCCAGTCACTTGGGGCACGGCTGTTCACGCGAAATGCATCCAGACCGATCAGCTTGGCTTCCTGTACCACGTGTTCTGCGATTGAAACCAGATGACGTGTAGATGTACCGGTGCAGATAACCATGCAGCTGGTGAT
Organism: Erwinia rhapontici; assembly: GCF_020683125.1. NCBI lineage: Bacteria > Pseudomonadati > Pseudomonadota > Gammaproteobacteria > Enterobacterales > Erwiniaceae > Erwinia > Erwinia rhapontici. The sequence continues at coordinate 1,296,628 of NZ_CP085627.1, forward strand.
GCTTGATTTGCCCTGAACGTCGATAGCAATGATGTCCTGAGCTTTTAAATCGTCACATTTATCAATGACGAAGTCTTGGAGTGCTTGACCTTGCAAAAGGTTCCCCCTTGGGATTTTAAGTCTGATGGGTTATCTCATATAAGCTATGTCAGCCGAAATGATAACCGTAACATTGTGTGTTTGCGGGGCTTACGCCCTGAAAATTTGAGCGGCGCAGTATATCACGCTGTTAGAGGTTACGATATAAACCCTCGCGATCGATGTAGTCGCTGACTGCCGGGGGCAGCAGGTCGACATCCGACTGGCCCCGATGGCGGCGAGCGCGGATTTCCGTGGCGGAAATATCAATCAACGGTGTTTCAGCCAGAAGAATATTACCGGCGGGCGATTGTTGTAGCACCTGTGGCTGTGTTGTCAGATGACAGTCAAGCCAGCGTTGCAGCTCTGGTGTCTCCATTTCACTGCGATAGCCGGGGCGTTGACAGACCAGCAGGTGGCAAAGTGACAGTAAATCCTGCCAGCGATGCCATTTGTGTAAGGTGAGCAGGGAATCCTGACCAATGATAAAGGCGAGTGGCTGTCGGTCACCGCGTTCAAGGCGCAGGGCTGCCAGCGTGTCGATAGTATAAGACGGCGTGTCGCGCTGCATTTCCCGCAGATCAAGGTCAAACAGCGGGTTATCGCTAATCGCCAGTTTTACCATCGCCACACGCTGTTCTGGTGTGGCTTCCGGCTGTGGACGATGTGGCGGGACGTTGTTCGGCAATAATGTCACTTTTTCCAGCCCGGTGAGATGGGCCAGTGCTTCTGCTGGTTTCAGGTGACCGTAATGAATCGGGTCAAATGTGCCACCGAACAGCGCATGGAGCGCGTAGTGATCAGACATCACAAAAACTCGCCGGGAATGATGGATGGCATAACATCAGCGCCAGGGTTTCCAGCTCAGACCAAACAGACTGGCCGTAATCCTGTTTTAGTGTTAACTCAATCTGCGTTAGCAGCCTTACCGCCTGGGCGAGTTGCATGGCACTCAGTCGCTGTAATGCATCGCTGAATAGCGTACGGCGGTTCTGCCAGACGCGATGCTGATCGAACAGCGTGCGGAGCGGCGTCTGTGCCATTTGTCGCTGTAACGTCACCAGCAGCAGCAGGTCGCGTTGCAGGGTTCGCATCAGGATCACCGGCTCGCTATCTTCGGAATGCATCTGGTGCAGGATGTGCAGGGCGCGTTTGCTTTTACCTGCCAGCAGGGCATCTACCCAGTGGAAAGGGGTAAAGTGCGCAGCATCGTTTACCGCCTGCTCAACGCGGGGTAGCGTCAGCTTTCCGTCCGGCCACAGCAGCGAAAGCCGCTCCAGCGCTTGCGACAAAGCCAGCAGGTTGCCTTCGTAGCAGTAACACAACAGCTGATTAGCGGCATCATCCAGCGTGAGTTGGTGCTTTTTGGCGCGTGCAGAAACCCAGCGCGGCAGTTGCGCCTGTTCCGGCGTCTGGCAGGGAACCACAACACCTTGTGCACTGAGCGCTTTATACCAGGCGCTATTTTCCTGCGCCTTGGTCAGTTTGGCGGCTCGCAGCACCAGCAGAATATCGCTGTGCAGCAGTGTCGACAGGGTGAGCAGTTGTTCACCTGTCGCTGCATTGGGGCCATTTTCTGGCAAAGTCAGTTGCAGTGTCTGGCGGCTGGAAAACAGACTGAGCGCCTGACAGATGGCAAAAATATCCTGCCAGTCGGTGCTCGCTTCCAGTGTGACACTGAAGTGTTCGGTAAAGCCCTGCTGCTGGGCGGCGGCACGAATGTCATCTTGCGCTTCCTGCAGCAGCAGCGGTTCATTACCACTCAATAAATAACAGGCGCGCAGCCCCTCACGGAGTTGCGCGCCTAGCTGTTCAGGGTAAATCCTGATCATCGTGTGTAAGAACTGTCCGACATACTGCCCGGATCAGTCGGTAAACGGTCGACCGCTGAGGGGGTATTGCCAAGCGTGTTGATTGACGCATCGTTCTCAGCCGCATGCACGGTGAGAAGCTTGCGCACCAGCTGCTGCACGGCCTGAGTTCGCATTTCATTGACAATGATCTGCTGTTCAGAGTCTTTCGCCAACGCTGCCAGTGGGTTATCAAAGAATGAACGATACACCGTGGCGCTGATTGGATAGATGCCCTTATTGGGTACCAGTACCTGAGCATTAACAGTCATCACCATTGAATACTCCGCCGTTTTACCGTCCTGGAAAATCGAGGCGGTATCACGACCCCGAGTTTCGCCCATCAGACGCAGGGAAGGGACATCGGTGCGCTCTTGCGGATTATCAATAATGTTAACATCGTTCAGTCTTAACTGTTCACGCACCTCGCGAGTCAGTGGACCGTACGGGTCAGCGGTATCGAGAATCAGGGTTTTCATTTCCGGCGGCACCGATGTGGTGCCGCGCAGATGGTAACCACAACCGGCGGTGATCAACACCGCCAGGCTGAGTAACAGAGAGACTATAGGATGTCGCACAATTCCTCCAGACATCAACCAACGACCAGGTTAAGCAGCTTGCCCGGTACGTAAATCACTTTACGAATGGTGACGCCATCGAGATATTTGGCCACCAGATGCTCCTGCGCAGCGCGAGCCTGCACCTGTTCTTGATTAGCGTCAGCGGCTACGGTGATTTTACCGCGCACCTTGCCGTTAACCTGTACCACAACCAGCAGTGAATCTTCTACCATTGCAGCGTCGTCTGCCTGCGGCCACGGTGCGTTGTCAATATCCCCAGCGCCACCCAGCGCCTGCCACAGCACGAAGCTGGCGTGCGGGGTAAACGGGTTGAGCATGCGTACAACGGCCAGCAGCGCTTCCTGCATCAGCGCACGATCCTGTTCGCTCTCCTGTGGGGCGCGTGCCAGTTTGTTCATCAGCTCCATAATTGCCGCAATCGCGGTGTTAAAGGTCTGACGACGGCCGATATCATCAGACACTTTACTGATGGTTTTATGCAAGTCACGACGCAGGCTTTTTTGATCGTCGTTGAGTTCATCAACGTTCAGGGCAACCGTTGCGCCTTTTTCTGTATGTTCAAACGCCAGCTTCCAGACACGTTTCAGGAAGCGGTTAGCCCCTTCCACGCCGGATTCCTGCCATTCCAGCGTCATTTCTGCTGGTGAAGCAAACATCATAAACAGACGAACAGTATCTGCACCGTAACGCTCAACCATGATCTGTGGGTCGATGCCGTTGTTTTTCGACTTCGACATTTTGCTCATGCCGGCATACACCAGCTCATGGCCTTCGGCATCGCTGGCTTTGGTGATACGGCCCTTCTCATCACGCTCAACGGTCACGTCAACCGGTGAAACCCAGTTACGTTCTCCGCTGGTACCAAGATAGTAGAAGGCATCTGCCAGTACCATTCCCTGACACAGCAGGCGTTTTGCGGGTTCATCCGAGTTCACCAGGCCTGCATCACGCAGCAGTTTATGGAAGAAACGGAAGTAAAGCAGGTGCATGATGGCGTGTTCGATGCCGCCAACATATTGGTCCACTGGCAGCCAGTAGTTGGCGGCAGCCGGGTCCAGCATGCCTTTATCGTAATCCGGGCAGGTGTAACGCGCGTAATACCATGAGGATTCCATAAAGGTGTCAAAGGTGTCGGTTTCACGCAACGCAGGCTGGCCGTTGACGGTGGTCTTTGCCCATTCAGGATCGGCTTTAATCGGGCTGGTAATGCCATCCATCACCACGTCTTCTGGCAGGATCACCGGCAGCTGGTCTTCCGGGGTTGGCATAACGGTACCGTCTTCCAGGGTGACCATTGGGATTGGGGCGCCCCAGTAACGCTGACGAGACACACCCCAGTCGCGCAGGCGGTAGTTCACTTTACGCTCACCGACGCCGTTATCGGCCAGTTTCGTCGCGATGGCGTTGAAGCCTTCTTCATAAGACAAACCGTCAAACTCACCGGAGTTAAACAGCGTGCCTTTTTCGGTCATTGCCGCTTCGCTCAGATCCGGTGCGCTGCCGTCTGCAGCCAGGATAACCGGTTTGATCTGCAGGTCGTATTTAGTGGCGAACTCCCAGTCGCGCTGGTCGTGGCCAGGAACGGCCATCACAGCACCTGTGCCGTATTCCATCAGCACGAAGTTAGCGACCCATACCGGCACGTCCTCACCCGTCAGCGGGTGTTGTGCGTACAGGCCGGTGGCCATGCCTTTTTTCTCCATGGTTGCCATTTCTGCTTCAGCAACTTTGGTGTTACGGCATTCAGCGATAAAGTCAGCCAGCGCAGGGTTGCTTGCTGCTGCTTGTGCAGCCAGAGGATGGCCTGCAGCCACAGCGAGGTAAGTCACACCCATGAACGTGTCAGGACGTGTGGTATATACGCGCAGCTTTTCCGGGCTGTTGCTGACATTAAACTCGATTTCCACGCCTTCAGAACGGCCAATCCAGTTACGCTGCATGGTTTTAACCTGTTCAGGCCAGCTTTCCAGCGTGTCGAGGTCATTCAGCAGTTCGTCAGCATAATCCGTGATTTTTACAAACCACTGCGGGATCTCTTTACGCTCAACTTTGGTATCACAACGCCAGCAGCAGCCATCGATGACCTGCTCGTTAGCCAGAACGGTCAGATCGTGTGGACACCAGTTAACCGCAGAGGTCTTTTTATAGACCAGGCCTTTTTCATACAGCTTGGTAAAGAACCACTGTTCCCAGCGATAGTATTCTGGCTGACAGGTCGCCAGTTCACGGTTCCAGTCGTAGCCGAAGCCCAGCAGTTTAAGCTGGTTCTTCATGTAGTCGATGTTGGAGTAAGTCCATGGCGCAGGCGCAGTGTTGTTTTTAACTGCGGCTCCTTCAGCGGGCAGGCCGAATGCATCCCAGCCGATAGGCTGTAAGACGTTTTTACCCAGCATGCGCTGATAGCGGGAGATCACATCGCCAATGGTATAGTTGCGTACGTGGCCCATGTGCAGGCGGCCAGAAGGATAGGGCAGCATGGAGAGGCAGTAGTACTTCTCTTTACCTTCTTCTTCGGTCACTTTGAACGTTTGCTTGTTATCCCATTGCTGCTGAACATGGGATTCTATCTCTTCCGGGCGATATTGCTCTTGCATAGTAGCCAGTAGTCCTTTGTATCAATTTTTTCGTGTTCGTTCAGATCCGCATAGCATAGCTGATTCGGCCCCGAGGCAACAACAGTAAGCGTCCTGCCGCGGGGCATTTCTCTACAAGCTGGAAGCGCGGCGGCAAATTTCAGTGCGAAAATGTGGATATTTGCCATCAGCAACTAGAATGAGGAGAAACGCTTTCGTTATCAATAAGGAGTGTCTATGAACAAGGTTGCTCAGTATTATCGCGAGCTGGTGTCCTCGCTGACCCAACGCCTGGAGCGCGGTGAACGTGACATCGATACCCTGGTGGAGAGTGCCCGACAGCGCATGCAAAACCGGGGTGAGTTGACCCGTAGCGAAATTGATGAAGTCAGTCGTGCCGTTCGTCGTGATCTCGAAGAGTTTGCCCGCAGCTATGCGGAGAACCAGGAAGAATTAAGCGATAGCGTGTTTATGCGGGTTATCCGTCAGAGCCTGTGGAAGGAGCTGGCTGATATTACGGATAAGAGTCAGCTTGAGTGGCGCGAGGTCTTCCAGGACCTCAACCATCATGGTGTCTATCAAAGTGGTGAAGTGGTGGGGTTGGGCAATCTGGTGTGTGAGAACTGTCAGTATACGCGGGCGATTTACACACCCGAGGTTCTGAAACGTTGCCCGGAGTGCAGTCATGACCAGTTTGTACGTCAGCCCTTTGAGCCATAAATGAACGCAGAACAATGGCACAACGGATTAATGTAGGGGTCGGGCATGCCCGACCCAGAGCCAGGCATACCTGGCTCCCTACGGATTAATGCAGAATCTTCGCCAGGAAGTCTTTAGCACGCTCAGACTGTGGATTGTTGAAGAACTCATCCTTCGGTGAATCTTCGACAATCTTTCCTTCATCCATAAAGATCACCCGGTTGGCCACTTTACGGGCGAAGCCCATTTCGTGCGTCACCACCATCATTGTCATGCCTTCATTCGCCAGTTCGACCATGACGTCCAGCACTTCATTGATCATTTCTGGGTCCAGCGCTGAAGTGGGTTCGTCGAACAACATGGCGATAGGATCCATACACAGCGCGCGGGCAATTGCTACACGCTGTTGCTGACCACCGGAGAGCTGTCCAGGGAACTTATTGGCATGGGCGGACAGTCCAACGCGTTCGAGTAGCTTAAGCCCTTTCTGACGCGCTTCTTCTTTATTACGTTTCAGGACTTTTACCTGTGCCAGCGTCAGGTTCTCGACGATCGACAGATGTGGGAACAGCTCAAAATGCTGAAACACCATGCCAACTTTAGAACGCAGTTGGGCAAGGTTGGTCTTCTTGTCGTTGACGGGGGTGCCATTCACTTCAATCAGCCCTTTTTGGATAGGCTCAAGACCGTTCACCGTTTTGATCAGCGTCGACTTCCCTGAGCCTGAAGGACCACACACCACCACCACTTCACCTTTTTTGACTTCGGTTGAGCAGTCGGTCAGCACCTGAAAGTGACCATACCATTTAGAAACATTTTTCAGGGTAATCATTTACACAGTCCTTTTTTTCTTTAAATAGCTGACCAACAGCGAAGCGCTAAGGCTGATAACGAAGTAAATCGCACCGGCAAACAGCACCATTTCAATCTCAGTACCATTATTCACACCGATGGTATCGGCAGTACGGAAGAAGTCCGCCAGGCTCAGAACATAGACCAGCGAGGTGTCCTGGAATAAAACAATGCCCTGGGTAAGCAGCAGCGGCACCATGGCGCGAAACGCCTGAGGCAGGATGATCAACCGCATCGATTGCCACTGCGTCATACCCAGTGCCAGTGCAGCGCTACCCTGACCACGAGCAATACTCAAAATACCCGCACGGATGATTTCTGAGTAATACGCGGCTTCGAATAGCGAGAAGGCCACCATCGCAGAGATCAGGCGGATATCTGTCTTCGGCGACAGCCCCAGTACCTGCTGCAGGAAACTTGGCACCACCAGATAGAACCACAGCAACACCATCACCAGCGGAACGGAGCGGAACAGGTTGACGTAGATCTTGGCGAACCAACTGATAGGTTTGAAGGATGACAGGCGCATGACCGCCAGCAGGGTGCCCCAGATGATGCCAAAAATTACCGCCGTCACGGTGATTTTCAGCGTAACAACCATCCCTGCCCAGAGGTAAGGAAGATTGGGGACGATGGTACTCCAGTCAAATTCATACATTGTTTATTTGCCCCCCGGTAAGCGGACTTTACGTTCAACCAGCCCCATCAGCAGCATGATCACCGCGTTGATAGCGATGTAGGCGAGGGTAATTGCGGTGAAAGATTCATAGGCGTGTGCGGAGTAGTCCAGCAGTTTTCCCGCCTGAGCCGCCATATCAACCAGCCCGATGGTGGAAGCAATGGCTGAGTTTTTGACCAGATTGAGCATCTCCGAGGTCATCGGCGGCACAATCACGCGATAGGCGTTAGGCAGCAGCACATAGCGGTAGGTTTGTGGCAGCGTCAGCCCCATGGCCAGTCCGGCATTTTTTTGGCCGCTGGGCAGTGACTGAATAGCGGCACGAACCTGTTCACAAACACGGGCGGCGGTGAACAGACCCAGGCACAGCACGGAGCAGGTGAAGAACTGGATGTTCGGATCGATTTCCGATTTAAACCACATGCCAAGACCTTCCGGCAGCAGCTCCGGCACCACCAGATACCAGATAAAGAATTGCACGATCAGCGGCACGTTACGGAATAACTCAACGTAGCAGGTGCCAAGACCGGACAGTAAACGGTTAGGAACGGTTCGCAAAATACCGAACAGGGAACCGACTAACAGGGCGATGATCCAGGCACAAACGGAGACGGCGATGGTGACCTGAAAACCGGACCACAGCCAACCAAGATAGGTTGTATTACCGAATGGGGCCTCTTGCAGGAATATTCCCCAGTTCCAATCAATAGACATAAAATACTCCGGAAAAAAAGGGTAGCGACCGCTACCCTGAAGATTGATGAGAGGCTCAAATACTCTCCCTGCTTCGGGAGAATATTTTGATATGCGCACCGGGGAACGACCGGTTTGCATCTTCGTCAGGCGCCAGAACGTAAGCCCTGTCCGCCTGACTGTGTCTGTCCGAGCCTGTGTTCAACAATCGTAGGGCAGCGTACCGCCCTGTTGACACGCGAATCAGTGCGTGTTTTTTCTTTATTAATTCATTGCCTTGTCGTTAGGCGCTTTGAACAATGCTTTCATGTCGTCAGACAGGTCAAAGTCCATCGTCATATTTTTTGGTGGGATAGGCTGTTTGAACCATTTGTCGAACCACTTAGTGGCTTCGCCAGACGTCTGTGCCTGGGCAATTGTGTCGTCCATCAGCTTTTTAAACTCGCCATCACCTTTTCTCAGCATACAGCCGTAAGCTTCGTGAGACTGTGGAGTGCCAAGAATTTCCCAGTTAGCCGGTTTTTTTGCCTTAGCTCGTTCACCTGCCAGCAGAGCATCATCCATCATAAATGCGACAGCGCGGCCGCTTTCCAGGGTGCGGAAAGAGTCACCGTGATCTTTTGCACTGATGATACGCATGTCGAGTTTCTTCTCGTCGTTCAGCTTGTTCAGCAGAATTTCTGACGTGGTACCTGAAGTCACAACAACACTTTTGCCTTTCAGATCGGCGAAGTCTTTAATCGCGCCGCCTTTCTTCACCAGCAGACGCGTACCGACGACGAAGATGCTGTCGGAGAAGCTGGCCTGTTTCTGGCGCTCAAGGTTATTGGTGGTAGAGCCACATTCAAAATCGTAGGTGCCGTTTTGCAACAGCGGAATACGGTTCTGCGAGGTAATCGGTAGCATTTTTACTTGCAGGTCAGGTTTGTTCAGCTTTTTCTTGATAGCTTCAACAATCGCGTTGGAATAATCCTGAGAGTAACCCACAACTTTTTGCTGGTTGTCGTAGTAGGAGAACGGGACGGAGGATTCACGGTGGCCAACGACGATCACGCCGTTTTTAGCAATCTTTTCCAGAGTAGATGCTTGCTGTTGTGCATCAGCTGCTGCCTGTGGTTTTGCGTCCTCAGCGTGAGCGATACCAGAGGCGAATCCTGCCAGTGCAAGGCAAAGCCCCAGTTTCCGTAATTTCATGTTCCAACTCCTTTGCAGTTGTGGCGCGAAATAAACCCACGCCGACGTGATGTGATGTGTGTATTTCCTGCTAGTTATCTGTTTTATCCATAGCGAAAACGGTGTCATTCCTCCATAACATAGCTGAATGTTAATGAAGTGATACGGAAAAGTTTCTTTTTTGCGATGCAACCCGCACCAATTAAGTGCGATTCTTTCGACAATGCTTCGCATGGGTGCAATATCTGCGCCATGACGGTGCGCGAACGATTTCGTAGCGACTTGATATCGGGCTGACACACGTTTCACGGAAATATTTTGCAATCATCGTGCCAACGGCGGTTTTTTAACAGAAATGCAGCATAAGCTGTTGGGGATGGGGGAAAAAGATAGGGGCGAGGCATGCCTCGCCCGGAGAGAGTTATGAACGGCGTGAACGCCAAGCGCAGAGGACGCCAGCAAGGGCAAACAGTAATGTCACAGCCCAGATACCCCAGTTGCCGATTCGGGCATAAGGTGTCAGCCCGGTCGTCGGTGTGACCTTGGCTGCCAGTACTTCCGCTTTGAACTGTGGAATAATCTGTGCAATCTCACCCTCAGCATTCACCACTGCTGTCACTCCGTTATTGGTGCTGCGAAGCAGTGGGCGGCCGAGTTCCAGTGCACGCATACGCGCCATTTGCAGATGCTGCCACGGACCAATGGAGTGACCAAACCAGGCATCGTTCGAGATTGTCAGAAGGAAGTTGGTATCGGGCCTGAAGTTGTCACGCACCTGCTGGCCCAGTACGATTTCGTAGCAGATGGCGGCTGTCAGGTTGTAACCCGCAACCTGGAGCTGTGGCTGCACGTAGTCACCCCGACTGAAGGAAGACATTGGCAGGTCGAAGAACGGTGCCAGTGGACGCAGCAGGGTTTCCAGCGGAACGAACTCACCAAAAGGCACCAGATGATTCTTCTGGTAGCGGTTCTTGCTGAAATAGTTGTAAGGCTGCGGTCCGCCCAGCACGATGATGGTGTTGTAGTCGTGGTAGCGATTGCTTTCGAGGCGTGAATCAACAATGCCGGTCACCAGGCTACTGCCTCCAGCCCGCAGTTGTTCATCCACGGCTTTCAGGAACGGCTGCTGGCGAGTTTCCAGGTCAGGAATCGCCGACTCTGGCCAGATGATGATCGGCGCTTTCCCTACAAACGGACGGCTGAGCGCGGTATAGGTTTTCAGCGTATTCACCAGCTGATCCGGATCCCACTTCATCGATTGTTCAATATTGCCCTGAACCAGCGCCACATCCACTGCCCGCTCGGGCAAAGGCTGGAACCAGCTGATCTGACGCAGCGGCCAGGGGAGCAACAGTAATGCCAGGGCGGCGACACCAGCAGCCAGATGGCGTTTCAGTGCGGCATACACCGCCAGGCCGGCGATAATCATCAGCAGGAAGGTGATGCCTTCCACACCCAGTAATGGCGCCAGGCCTTTCAGCGGGCCATTAATCTGGCTGTAGCCAAACTGCAACCACGGGAAACCGGTCAGTACCCAGCCGCGCAGGAACTCCGTCATTTGCCACAGCACCGGAGCCGCCAGCGCCAGGCGCAGCAGCGTGGTTTTCGGGCTCAGGCGGTTGAGCAGGGCAGCAAACAGCAGGGGGTAGAGAGACAGCCAGGCTGCCAGCAGGATCACAAGGAAGACATTGACCGGGCCAGGCATTCCGCCGAAGGTGGCAATGCTGACGTAAACCCAGTTAATGCCGCTACCGAACAGTCCCATGCCCCAGACAAAGCCGATGGCACTGGCCTGACGCGTGCTGCGGTTTAACGTCAGGGCCTGTAAGCCGATCAGTGAAACCAGTGCCGCAGGCCAGAAATCATAGGGGGAGAAAGAAAGGGTGCCAATGGCACCCGTGATAAGCGCTAAAAGCAGGCGAACCTGCTGGCGCTGGCAGAATAAGGCAATTGCCATAAGTCGGTTACTCTTCCAGAGTCGGTTGCGGCGAATTTTCCGGGATTTTGACATGGACCTGAATAATACGGCGGCTGTCTGCCATCGCGACTTTAAACTGGTAACCATCGATCTCAATGCTTTCACCCCGTGCCGGCAGATGGCCAAAGCCCTGCATCACCAGGCCGCCGATGGTATCCACTTCTTCATCGCTGAAGTGGGTGTTGAAGACTTCGTTGAAATCTTCGATCGGCGTCAGGGCGCGAATGGTGTAAGTGTGGCGACTGAGCTGACGAATATCGCGATCTTCTTCATCGTCATACTCATCTTCAATTTCACCGACGATCAGCTCAAGGATATCCTCGATAGTCACCAGGCCGGACACGCCACCAAATTCATCAATCACAATAGCCATATGATAGCGCTGTGAACGGAACTCTTTCAGCATCCGGTCGACACGCTTACTTTCCGGCACCACCACCGCTGGGCGCAGTACCTTTTCCATACTGAACGGCTCAGACTCACTGCTCATAAATGGCAGCAGGTCCTTGGCCATCAGGATGCCTTCAACATGGTCCTTGTCTTCGCTGATCACCGGAAAACGTGAGTGGGCAGACTCAATAATCACCGCCAGGCACTCTTCCAGCGTCTGGTTACGCTTGAGCGTGACCATCTGAGAGCGAGGGATCATGATGTCGCGTACACGCTGTTCGGCGATATCCATCACACCTTCCAGCATGTCCCTGGTATCCGGGTCGATCAGGTCATTCTGTTCAGAATCACGGATCAACTCCAGCAGGTCATCGCGGTTTTTCGGCTCACCGTGGAACAATTGGTTGAGAATCAGCGTAAAAAATCCCTTTTTGGTACTGGGACTGTCATTGTTTTGTGAATGGTCATCGCTCATGGCGTTTTTGAGTTTGTCTCTCTATCAATAAAATCGGCTGCCCCAGGTGGGGCAGGCGTGATGGCTTGTACAAATCTGTCATCTGAAGCCGCAGTGGCCTTCATTTTCAGGCGATACAAGCCAGGTACTTATTCTTTCTCCGAAATGTACGGATCGGGATAGCCAAGAGCAAGCATTATCTCGGTCTCCAGCGATTCCATCTCTTCGGCTTCGTCATCTTCAATGTGATCATAACCCAACAGATGCAGGCTACCGTGGATCACCATGTGCGCCCAGTGGGCCTCAAGCGTTTTTTCCTGTTCGGTAGCTTCCGCTTCCACCACCTGGCGACAGATAATCAAATCGCCCAGCAGGGGCAGTTCGATGCCCGGAGGGGCTTCAAATGGGAAGGACAGCACATTAGTCGGTTTGTCTTTTGCGCGATAGGTGTGGTTTAACTCACGGCTTTCCGCTTCATCAACCAGACGGATAGTGACTTCGCTTTCTGGCTGGAACTGCGGCAGTACCGCCTCCAGCCAGCGTTGAAAATCGGCTTCAGCCGGCAGACCCTGCTCGCTTTCACAGGCGAGTTGCAGGTCCAGAATAACATTACTCATTTGTTCTCCTGTGAAGCCTGCTGGGCAGCCAGTGCTTCACGTTTACGTTCTTCTGCCTGGGCATCACGCCGTTTTTGGTCGGCAGCTTCCCAGGCTTCATAGGCAACGACAATGCGCGCAACGACAGGATGGCGCACCACGTCTTCACTGTGAAAGAAGTTAAAACTCAGTTCATCCACATCGGACAGCACCTCAATAGCATGGCGCAGGCCGGATTTCAGGTTACGTGGCAGGTCAATCTGCGTCACATCACCGGTGATCACCGCTTTCGAGTTAAATCCAATACGCGTCAGAAACATCTTCATCTGTTCGATGGTGGTGTTCTGGCTTTCATCGAGAATGATAAACGCATCGTTCAGTGTACGACCGCGCATATAGGCCAGCGGTGCCACTTCAATCACGTTACGCTCGATCAGCTTCTCCACGCGTTCAAAGCCCAGCATCTCGAACAGAGCGTCGTACAGAGGGCGCAGGTAGGGGTCCACCTTCTGGCTGAGGTCCCCCGGCAGGAAGCCGAGTTTTTCACCGGCTTCAACGGCAGGACGGGTTAGCATAATACGACGGATCTCCTGGCGCTCCAGGGCATCCACCGCGGCTGCGACCGCCAGATACGTTTTACCGGTTCCCGCAGGGCCAATACCAAACGTAACATCATGGTCGAGAATGTTGGCGACATACTGCGCCTGGTTTGGCGTACGCGGTTTGATCACGCCGCGTTTGGTTTTAATATGAATCGCTTTGCCGAACTCGGGCACACTGTCCGCGGTCTGTTCAAGCACGCCGCTCTCTTTGATAGCCAGATGAATCTGTTCCGGGTCGATATCCGGGATATGGCCTCGTACAGGGGCGGTATCCACATAAAGATGACGCAGAATGTCTACGCCAGCATGAACGCTCAGCGCACGTCCCACCAGCTTAAAGGCGTTTTCACGGCGGTTGATCTCAATACCCAGTCGGCGTTCCAACTGTTTGATATTGTCATCAAATGGGCCGCACAGGCTCAGCAGCCGCGCGTTATCAATAGGTTCCAGCGTTACTTCACGTGTTTCAATATTCAAACTAATCCTTTGGGTCACACAGGGCCAGGTTGAGAAATGGATGACTGTCTGGCTTCAGCGCCATAAATGAATTATTTATGGCAGCACATAAAGCTGCAAGCGTCCGAGTGGATATTTGGGCGCGTCTTTCAGAAAGCAAGTGTAACGCAATGAAATCATACGGCGAACCCGGAAGGCTCGCCGCATTATTGAGGGATTAAGGCTGGAAGGTGCCGACGCCCAGTTCGTTCTCTTTGCGCGTGCGCGCAATAACGGAGGCTGGGGTCTCGATGCTGCGCAGGTCCATTTGAGCTTCACCGCGGACAAAAATGCCGCGCAGTGAGTTGGCATAGACATCGACGATATTGACATCAACGAATTTGCCAATGTGTTCTGGCGTGCCTTCAAAATTCACCACGCGATTACATGCAGTACGGCCGGACAGCTCCATCACATTTTTACGTGAAGTGCCTTCGACCAGAATGCGTTGCACAGTGCCAAGCTTACGGCGACTCCAGGCCATCACCTGCTGATTAAGGCGATCCTGCAGAATATAAAGACGCTGTTTTTTCTCGTCGTCGGAGACATCATCCGGCAGGTCGGCAGCGGGGGTTCCCGGACGGGCTGAATAGATAAAGCTGTAGCTGATATCAAAATTGATTTCACCGACCAGCTTCATGGTCTGCTCGAAGTCTGCCTGCGTTTCGCCAGGAAAACCGATGATAAAGTCAGAGCTGATTTGAATATCCGGGCGTGCAGCAACCAGCTTGCGAATAATCGCTTTGTATTCCAGCGCCGTGTGCGCACGCTTCATTAGCGTCAGGATGCGGTCGGCACCGCTTTGTACCGGCAGGTGCAGGAAGCTCACCAGCTCTGGTGTGTCGCGGTAGACATCAATGATATCGTCGGTAAATTCGATAGGGTGGCTGGTGGTAAAGCGAATGCGGTCAATACCATCAATGGCGGCAACCAGGCGTAGTAGCTCAGCGAATGAGCAGATACCGCTGTCGAAGGTCTCACCGCGATACGCATTGACGTTCTGACCCAGCAGATTCACCTCACGCACGCCCTGTGCGGCCAGTTGGGCGATCTCGAACAGAATATCATCCGAAGGGCGGCTGACTTCCTCACCGCGCGTATAAGGCACCACGCAGAAGGTGCAGTATTTATTGCAGCCTTCCATGATCGAGACAAATGCGGTCGGCCCGTCAGCACGCGGCTCGGGCATGCGGTCAAATTTTTCGATTTCCGGGAAGCTGACATCCACGACCGGGCTTTTCGTGCCACGCACCGTATTAATCATCTCCGGCAAACGATGCAGGGTCTGCGGGCCAAAAACAATATCCACGCAGTTGGCACGTTGGCGCAGTTGATCGCCTTCCTGTGATGCCACACAGCCGCCGACGCCGATAATCACATCGGGATTAGACTCCTTCAGTTTTCTCCAACGGCCAAGCAAAGCAAAAACTTTTTCCTGGGCCTTTTCACGAATCGAACAGGTGTTGAGCAGCAGGACATCGGCATCTTCTGCCGCATCGGTCAGGGTATAACCATGAGTGCTGTTTAACAGGTCTGCCATTTTGGATGAGTCATACTCATTCATCTGACAGCCCCAGGTTTTAATATGCAGTTTTTTTGTCATCGACTTGCCATTTGTCATGCAGAAAGGAGAGCGGGGCGCGTATTGTAGTGCTTCGCTGCCAGTGAGGCCGGTGTTCTGAATGTCACAGAAAAATCCGGTACACTTACGAACGATCAGGATAACAGAATTCTGCCGGTGAGGTGTAGCTGCACAGCACGCGTGATACGGCCGGAGAAGGAAAAAAATGACGGAAAAAAAACATAAAGTAGATGTGGCCATCGTCGGTGGCGGCATGGTGGGTGCTGCGCTGGCAAGTGGGCTGGCACAGCAGGGTTTTCAGGTCGCGGTACTGGAGCAGGCGGCACCGGCCGCGTTTGATGCAGCCAGCCCCCCTGACGTGCGAATTTCGGCCATTGGTGCGGCCTCTGTTGCACTGCTGAAGCAGCTGGATGTCTGGCCTGCAGTGCTCGGTATGCGCTGCGTCCCTTATCTTAAGCTGGAGACCTGGGAGTGGCAGACCGCGCATGTCGGATTCGATGCTGAATCGCTCGGCTTACCTGAGCTCGGTTATATGGTTGAAAACAGCGTATTGCAGCGTGCGCTGTGGCAGCGTTTGCAACAACAGGAGGTGGCGCTGTTATGCCCGGCCCGCCTGCGCGATTTACAGCAAGTTAACGGTGGCTGGCAATTGGCGTTGGAGAGCGGTGAGACAGTCACAGCCAGGCTGGTCGTGGGGGCCGATGGTGCCAATTCGCAGGTACGTCAGTTAGCGGGCATTGGTATTCACGGCTGGAATTATGCTCAGTCCTGTATGTTAATCAGCGTTCGCTGTGAACAGGATGCCGGGGATACCACCTGGCAGCAGTTTACCCCGGAGGGGCCACGTGCTTTCCTGCCGCTGTTTGACCGCTGGGCTTCACTGGTGTGGTACGACAGCCCGGCGCGTATTCGCCAACTGCAAGCAATGACGATGCCACAGCTGCAAAAAGAGATTCAGGCGCATTTCCCGGCACGTCTCGGCCAGGTTACGCCGTTTGCGGCTGGATCATTCCCGTTGGTTCGTCGTCACGCCACGCGTTATGTCCTCCCTGGCCTGGCGCTGGTGGGTGATGCTGCGCACACCATTAATCCGCTGGCCGGACAGGGTGTAAATCTGGGCTATCGTGATGTTGATGCATTAATCAGTGTATTAAGCGAGTCGCGTCTGCGGGCTGAGGATTGGGCGTCGACGGCGGTATTACAGCGTTATCAGCGTAAACGACAGAAAGATAATCTGCTGATGCAAAGTGGTATGGACCTGTTCTATTTCGCCTTCAGTAACCAGTCTGCGCCGCTTAAAGTGGTGCGTAATCTGGGGCTGATAGTGGCGCAGCATTCTGGCGTGTTAAAACGGCAGGCGCTGAAGTACGCACTGGGATTGTGAGATTGCGGGTTGACCGAAACAGAAGGCCAACCCCTGCATGATCGTTAGTTTGGATTTACTACAGACGTAAAAAAGCCCGCTTGCGCAGGCTTTTATACTTTATGGCTGGGGTGCAGGGATTCGAACCCCGGAATGCTGGTATCAGAAACCAGTGCCTTACCGCTTGGCGACACCCCAATTTTTTATGCGACTGGCGAACCAGGCGTCTTCTTCTTTGCGACTCGTACTACCAGCCGTCTTTATATGGCTGGGGTGCAGGGATTCGAACCCCGGAATGCTGGTATCAGAAACCAGAGCCTTACCACTTGGCGACACCCCAATAAAATTGGTGGCTACTACGGGAATCGAACCTGTGACCCCAGCATTATGAGTGCTGTGCTCTAACCAGCTGAGCTAAGTAGCCTAATTTTACTGCTTTACAATACTAACATACTTCTAAAAAAATGGCTGGGGTACCTGGATTCGAACCAGGGAATGCCGGTATCAAAAACCGGTGCCTTACCGCTTGGCGATACCCCATCCGTGCAAAACCGCTTATGGAAATGGTGCGGGAGGCGAGACTTGAACTCGCACACCTTGCGGCGCCAGAACCTAAATCTGGTGCGTCTACCAATTTCGCCACTCCCGCGCAAAAAAGATGGTGGCTACTACGGGAATCGAACCTGTGACCCCAGCATTATGAGTGCTGTGCTCTAACCAGCTGAGCTAAGTAGCCTTCTTTTTTCGCGTAACCTTCTGCGGCGTTGCGGGGCGCATTATGCGGAGTTGGCCTAAAAGCGTCAACAAGTTTTTTCCCGTTTTTTGTCACAATCGTGTTGTTTGACTGCCTTGTGAGCAGGATGACGATAAAATCAACGAATTCTGATGCTAACAGACGCAACGGCTAAATAAAAACGGGCCACAAGGGCCCGTTAGCGGTGATTCATCAGAACATATTAGTAAGCAGACTGGTGCACACCTACGGCGCGACCTGATGGATCGTCCATGTTTTTGAACGCTTCATCCCATTCTATGGCCTTAGCGGACGAACAGGCCACTGACGGGCCGCCAGGGACGCATTCTGCTGCGCTTGGCAGCGGGAACAGCTCTTCAAAGATTTCACGGTACAAATACGCTTCTTTAGACGTTGGCGTGTTGTACGCGAAACGGAAGTGGGCGGTTTGCAACTGCTGGTCGCTAATCTGCTCTGCAGCCACTTCTTTCAGGGTATCAATCCAGCTGTAGCCCACACCATCAGAGAACTGCTCTTTCTGGCGCCATGCGACGCTGGCTGGCAGGTAAGATTCAAAACACTCACGCAGGATGTGTTTTTCCATTTTACCGTTGCTACCACACATTTTATCCTGTGGGTTGATGCGCATTGCCACATCCAGGAATTTTTTATCCAGGAACGGTACACGCGCTTCCACGCCCCAGGCTGACATCGCCTTGTTAGCGCGAGCACAGTCAAACATATGCAGTGCATGCAATTTACGCACGTTCTCTTCGTGGAATTCACGGGCGTTCGGTGCTTTATGGAAGTAAAGGTAGCCGCCGAACACTTCGTCAGCACCTTCACCGGACAGTACCATCTTAATGCCCATTGCCTTGATTTTACGTGACATCAGGTACATCGGCGTAGACGCGCGGATGGTGGTCACATCATAGGTTTCGATGTGGTAAATCACATCGCGAATCGCATCGAGACCTTCCTGCACGGTGAAATGAATTTCGTGGTGCACGGTACCCAGATGTTCTGCCACGGCTTTCGCCGCGGTCAGGTCCGGCGATCCTTCCAGGCCAACGGCAAAGGAGTGCAGCTGTGGCCACCAGGCTTCGCTTTTATCCTGATCTTCTACGCGCTTCGCCGCAAAACGTTTGGTCACGGCAGAGATAATCGAAGAATCCAGACCACCGGACAGCAGGACACCGTAAGGCACATCTGACATCAGATGGCTTTTAACGGACTCTTCCAGTGCGTTTTTCAACGCCGCTGCATCAGTGACGTTTTCTTCTACTGCGGCATAGTCAAACCAGTCACGCTGCCAGTAGCGGCGGATCTCGCCATCGGTGCTGGACAGATAACTTCCCGGTGGGAATTCTTTAATGCTGCGGCATACAGGCACCAGCGCTTTCATTTCGGAAGCGACATACAGGTTACCGTGCTCGTCGTTGCCCATATACAGCGGGATAATCCCGATATGGTCACGGCCGATTAACCAGGTGTTTTTCACACTGTCATACAAAATGAAGGCAAACATGCCTTGCAGGTCATCGAGGAAATCGATGCCTTTTTCCTGATACAGCGCGAGAATCACTTCACAGTCAGACTCGGTCTGGAACTCATAGCGATCGCTCAGTTCAGCGCGCAGCGCCTGATGGTTGTAAATTTCACCGTTCACCGCAAGTACGTGGGTATGCGCTGCGTTGTACAGCGGCTGTGCGCCGTTGTTAACGTCAACGATCGACAGACGCTCATGGACGAGGATCGCTTTGTCATCGGCATACACGCCGGACCAGTCCGGGCCACGGTGACGCATCAGACGTGAAAGCTCCAGGGCTTTCTTGCGCAGTTCAACAGGATCGCTTTTCAGATCGAGTACACCAAAAATAGAACACATAAACAGCTCCCTAACGACTTACCTTGCGGTGATGATATTGGTTTAAAGCGACAGATATCGCGTGATGTATAAGAAAATGCGCTAACCAGTGAGGTGATGCAAGTAATTTAGTCATTAGGTGAAAAATAGCCTGTTGACCAGGGTGAATTCTTAGTGGATATGCAAATTAAATGGAGTTTTATTGACGAATCGATAATGAATGGTGAAAAGTGAACAAGAAGCGCACAGCGTGGGGGCGGTGCCCGGCGGACCGGGCAGAAAACTAGATAATGTCGATATCGGCAACGGAAGGGTAGATCCAGGTAGGACGGAACGGCATCGCGTCAACGTCACTCAGGCTGGAAACTCCCGACAGAACCAGAATGGTTTCCAACCCGGCCTGGAAGCCAGCAAGAATATCGGTGCGCAGGTTATCACCTACGATCACCGTTTCTTCGGAGTGCGCCTGAATCTTATTCAGTGCTGCACGCATAATCCACGGACTGGGTTTACCGACGTAAAAAGGCTGACGGCCGGATATTTTTTCGATACCTGCGCAAAGCGCGCCACAGGCTGGTGAGAAGCCATGTCCACGGCTGTCCGGGTTAGTTGCGATGAATCGTGCACCATTGGCCACGAAGAAAGCGGCTTTATGCATCATGTCCCAGTTAAAGGAACGGGTTTCTCCGACGATAACGAAATCAGGATTGATATCGGTAATCGTAAATCCGGCTTTGTACAGCTCATGGATCAACGCGCCTTCTCCAACCACATAGGCTTTTTTTCCTTCCTGACGCTTCAGGAAGTCCGCAGTGGCCATGGCAGAGGTATAGAACACGCTGTCCGGCAGTTCAATGCCGGCAGAGGCAAAGCGATTAGACAGGTCCATCGCGGTTTGGGAAGGGTAGTTTGTTAACACCACCAGCGGCATATTATTGCCGACGATGCGCTGTAAAAACTCACGCGCGCCGGGGACGGCAGTATTGTCGTGCATCAGCACGCCGTCGATATCACAGATTACGTTCTTTATCGTCATGCGTTCAGAGTCCATCATTCAATTAACCTTCCAGCAGGCGCTGAAGCAGAATTCCGTTGAGCATGGCGCGTTTCACCAGTGCAAAAGCACCAATGGCCGATCGGTGGTCGATCTCCGAGCGTACAACGGGTAAATTTTTACGGAAGGCTTTGAGTGCCTGAGTATTAATGCAGCCTTCAATTGCCGGCAGCAGCACTTTATCTGCTTCCGTAATTTCACCGGCAATGACAATTTTTTGTGGATTGAACAGATTAATGGCAATGGCGATTGCTTTGCCGAGGTGACGGCCAACATGTTCAATCACTTCACTTGATAGCGCATCTCCGCGATTGGCGGCACGGCAGATAAGTTGAATCTGACAATCATCAAGGGTGAGACTACTTGGATAACCCTGCGTGAGTAGATGGCGCACGCGATGTTCAATGGCGCTGTTGGCAGCGATAGTTTCAAGACAGCCAAAGTTGCCGCAGTGGCAACGCTCGCCTAACGGGTCCACCTGGATGTGCCCCAGCTCACCCACGTTGCCGTTGCTGCCGAGGAAAATCTGGCCGTTAGCAATAATCCCGGCACCTGTTCCCCGATGAACACGCACCAAAATGGAGTCAGCACAATCGCGCGATGCGCCAAAATAGTGCTCTGCCAGGGCCAGACTACGGATGTCATGGCCGACAAAACTGGTGACATTGAATCGTTTTTCCAGGTTGGCGACCAGCGGCCAGTGGCTGACGCTGATGTGTGGCATATAACGAATAATACCGTTTTTCGGGTCGACCAGACCTGGCAGAATGACGGAGATCGCAATCAGTTCGCGCAGTTTGCGCTGATGCAGTTCGCTAAAGTCAGCAATGGCCTTAAACAGCGCGTTTTCGAGGGTTTCCTGCGTGCGTTCTGGCAGTGGGTAGTGCTCTTCCGCCAGCGATTTTCCGCTTAAATCAAACAGGGTGACGGTGGCATCGTTGCGACCAAGGCGCACGCCAATGGTATTAAATCCGCGGGTTTCCGTAATGATAGAAATCGCCCGGCGCCCCCCGGTAGAAGCCTGTTGGTCAACTTCTTTAATCAGACCACGCTCAATGAGCTGACGCGTGATCTTGGTGACACTGGCGGGGGCGAGCTGACTATGCTCGGCAATCTGGATTCGTGAGATAGGGCCCTGCTGATCGATGAGCCGGTAGACGGCTGCACCATTAAGTTGTTTAACAAGATCAACATTTCCAATTTGAGCCTGGCCGCCAGTGGTCATTAAATATCTACTCGCTTAAGACCTCGTTACCATTAACGATAGTCCGGGTGATTTTGTAATCGCGGGTGAACACCGTCAGATTAGCCACTTTCCCGGCTTCAATTGACCCTAAATGCGTGTCTACCCCCATTGCGCGGGCCGGATAAAGTGTTGCCATACGCAGCGCCTCGTCAAGGGAAATGCCCACGTGTTCGACGCTGTTTGCCACAGCCTCAATCATAGTTAGCGCAGATCCGCTCAGAGTGCCGTTCTCATCAACACACAGCCCGTTGCGATAGTATATTGTTTTACCAGCAAAAATGAACCGATCAATAGAAGCACCCGCCGGTGCCGTGGCATCGGTAACGAGGATCAGTTTGTCGCCTTTGATTCGTTTAGCATTACGAATGTTAGCGTAATGGACATGTAAACCGTCGGCGATGATACCGCACCAGACATCCGGTGAATCAAACAACGCACCGATTAATCCAGGTTCACGACCGCTGGTGGTCGGCATAGCGTTATATAAATGCGTGGCAAAGGAGACCCCGGCATCAATCCCGGCAAGCGCTTCGTCATAAGTACCGTGGGAATGGCCCGCAGAGATGATAATTCCGGCATCACGCAGTTGACGAACAACCGCGGCGTCTACTTTTTCTGGCGCGAGGGTAATCTTACTGATGACATCGGCGTTGGCACACAGGAAATCGACCAGCGCGCTATCCGGAGCACGGATGAGGTCTGGATTGTGGGTGCCTTTTTTCAACGGATTGAGCCAGGGGCCTTCCAGATGCAGGCCGAGCGCCTGGTTGCTGTTCTGCGCCAGCCAGGCACGCATCACTTCAACGGCACGTTTCATCAGCTCATCGGTGCTGGTGATAAGCGTAGGCAGAAAGCTGGTACAACCTGACTTCTCATTGGCTTTCTGCATGATTTGCAGGGTTTCTACGCTGATCGCTGAAATATCATCGTTAAACTGCACGCCGCCGCAGCCATTCAGCTGCAGGTCAATAAAGCCAGGGGCAATAATCGCACCGCCAACCTGACGAGTTTCAATGCCAGCGGGCAGATCCTCCAGCGGGCAGATACGATCGATCAGGCCATTGGCAACCACTACCGCATGCCGATCGAGGATTTTATGGCCTGTGTAGATACGGCCCTGGGTTAATGCGTACATAGTTGTTCTCCTGACTTTCCTGATATTTCTTGTCCTGCCGGCAGGGCGCTAACCCTCCGGCAGGCACCGGTCTGAAATGACGACAGCGACCAGGGATGATCACAGATCTTTAATATTTCCAGCTTCCATCTCGCGGAAATACTTCACGGTTTTCATCTTCAGCTCCATCGTGGACGGTTCATCACACACCACGACCGCTTTCGCGTGCAGCTGCAAACAGCTGATGGTCCACATATGATTCACGTTGCCTTCTACTGCGGCTTGCAGCGCCTGAGCTTTCAGATGGCCCGTGACCAGAATCATCACCTCTTCTGCATCCAGTAATGTACCCACACCCACCGTCAGGGCATATTTTGGCACCTGGTCGACGTCGCCACCAAAGAAGCGTGAGTTGGCGATGCGGGTATCGTGAGTCAGCGTTTTAATACGGGTACGAGACGCCAGAGAGGAAGCGGGTTCGTTAAAGGCAATGTGTCCGTCATTTCCTACGCCACCCATGAACAGGTGAATTTTGCCGTAAGAACGGATTTTTTCCTCATATTGGCGACATTCTGCGTCAATATCCGGTGCATTACCATTGAGAAGGTTGATGTTTTCACTTGAAATATCAACATGATCAAAAAAGTTACGGAACATAAAACTGTGGTAACTTTCCGGGTGCTCTTTCGGCAGGCCGACATATTCATCCATATTGAAGGTCACAACATGCTTGAAGCTGACCTGGCCCGCTTTGTGCATATCAGTAAGATGTTTATAGGCTTCCAGCGGTGTGCCGCCAGTGGGTAAGCCCAGGACAAATGGACGATCGGCGGTAGGATTGAACGCATTGATGCGATTTACAATATGGCGTGCCGCCCATTTTCCGACCTGGGCTGGTGTTGCCAGAGGAATCAGTCTCATGTTGCACCTCGTATATAAGCAGAGTTAGGTATTAAGTTAAAACGGTGCTCTGTCGTTGTTCTGGTAAGCGTAACGCGATTACCATCATGCAACAGAGGGATTTGTCCGTTTTGATTTTTCGAATCATAAAATAAGTTTGTGCTGTTGACCAGCCATATGCTAAGAATAATGCGTTTTTAGGTGATTTTAATCACATATATGACGGTTTAATTTGCGAAGCGAATTAATTTTTTTTTACACTTCGTTTCGTGGTGTGTAGTGTCGGGCTGACAAAAAAAAACCGTGAAAAAAAACAGACGGTTTTTGCCGCCTTAACGGGTCTCATAGGGGGAAATGGTGAATATTTTAGGATTCTTTCAAAGATTAGGGCGGTCGTTACAGCTGCCAATAGCCGTGCTGCCTGTTGCTGCACTGATGCTGCGCTTCGGCCAGCCTGATTTACTCAATATGCCGTTTATTGCACAGGGCGGCGGGGCGATTTTTGACAACCTCGCACTGATTTTTGCTATCGGTGTGGCGTCGACCTGGTCTAAAGACAACGCCGGTGCTGCCGCGCTGGCTGGTGCTGTGGGTTACTTTATTCTGACCAAAGCGATGGTGACCATCAACCCAACGGTCAATATGGGTGTGCTGGCGGGGATTATTACGGGCCTGATAGCCGGTATGACCTACAACCGCTGGGCTGACATCAAACTGCCTGACTTCCTGAGCTTCTTTGGCGGTAAACGCTTCGTACCTATCGCGACGGGCTTTTTCTGTCTGGTGCTGGCGGCGGTGTTTGGTTATGTCTGGCCTCCGGTTCAGGCGGCAATTCATTCCGGCGGTGAGTGGATTGTCTCTGAGGGGGCTTTCGGTGCGGGTATCTTCGGTTTCGTTAACCGTCTGCTGATCCCAACCGGTTTGCATCAGGTGCTGAACACTATTGCCTGGTTCCAGATTGGTGAGTTCACCAATGCGGCCGGTGCTGTGGTCCACGGTGATATCAACCGCTTCTATGCGGGTGACGGCACGGCGGGGATGTTCATGTCCGGGTTCTTCCCGATCATGATGTTTGGTCTGCCGGGTGCTGCACTGGCGATGTATCTGGCTGCACCGAAAGCGCGCCGTCCAATGGTTGGCGGTATGCTGCTTTCTGTTGCGGTGACCGCATTCCTGACGGGTGTGACCGAGCCGCTGGAATTCCTGTTTATGTTCCTGGCGCCGATGCTGTATCTGATCCACGCCTTGCTGACGGGCATCAGTCTGTTTGTGGCGACAACGCTGGGCATTCATGCCGGGTTCTCTTTCTCTGCGGGCGCCATCGACTATGTATTGATGTATAAATTGCCTGCGGCCAGCCAGAATGTGTGGTTGCTGCTGGTGATGGGGCTGGTGGCCTTTGTAGTCTACTTCGTTCTGTTCAGCGCAGTGATCCGTATGCTCAATCTGAAAACGCCAGGCCGCGAAGATGAAGGCGACCTGCTGGTAAAAGATGAAGCGAACAGCAATACCGAAGAGGGCCTGGCAGACCTGTCCCGCCAGTATATTGGTGCGATTGGTGGCTCGGATAACCTTAATGTTATTGATGCCTGCATCACTCGCCTGCGTCTGTCCGTTAAAGATGCATCGCTGGTGAATGATGCACAGTGTAAACGCCTGGGGGCTTCCGGGGTGGTGAAACTGAACAAGCAGACCATTCAGGTGATTGTGGGTGCGAAAGCAGAATCCATCGCCGAAGAGATGAAAAAGCAGATTGCTAAAGGCCCGGTTGCTGCCGCAGCGGCGAGCTCGAAACCTGTTGCGCCAGTCGCCGCTCCGCAGGCAATACCCAATGCGGCTAAAGGGGTGATCGGTACACTGGTTGCACCGGTTAGCGGTAAGGTTGTTGCCATTGACCAGGTGCCTGATGAAGCCTTCGCCAGCAAAGCCGTGGGCGACGGCCTGGCCATCTTGCCAACCGGTAGCACCGTTGTTGCTCCGGCTTCCGGTACGCTGGTGAAAATCTTTAATACTAACCATGCATTCTGTCTTGAAACCGAAAACGGCGTCGAAATTGTAGTGCACATGGGGCTGGATACGGTTGCACTGGAAGGTAAAGGGTTTACGCGTCTGGCTGAAGAAGGCTCAACGGTAGTGGCGGGTCAGCCAGTACTGGAAATGGACCTTGTCTTCCTGAATGCGAATGCCCGTTCGATGATCAGTCCGGTGGTGATCAGCAACATTGATGATTTCGCGGGATTAACGCTGCTGGCCGGTGAAACCGTGGTAGCGGGTGAGACCCGAATCGTTGAAATTAATGGCTAACACCGTCGACTGATGCGACTGTGACAGGGCGGGAAGCGATTCCCGCCCTTTTTTTATGTGATTCCCGCAACAAACGGTTGTTTCCCCTCTCTGCTTTGTGGATCATACTCCGTTATTTCATAGCTAATTTAAGCCATGCACTATTGAGGAAATTGAGATGAGTGAGGCTGAAGCCCGCCCAACTAACTTTATTCGTCAGATCATCGACGAAGATCTGGCGAACGGCAAGCACAGCTCAGTGCATACCCGCTTCCCGCCTGAGCCGAATGGCTATCTGCATATTGGTCATGCGAAATCGATCTGCCTGAACTTTGGCATCGCACAAGATTATCAGGGGCAGTGCAACCTGCGCTTCGATGACACCAACCCGGTGAAAGAAGATCTGGAGTTTGTTGAGTCGATCAAGCGTGATGTGCAATGGCTGGGTTTCACGTGGAGCGGTGAAGTACGCTACTCATCTGATTATTTTGAACAGCTGCATAACTATGCTGTTGAACTGATCACCAAAGGGCTGGCTTATGTTGACGAACTGTCGCCTGAGCAGATCCGTGAATACCGTGGCAGCCTGACGTCAGCGGGTAAAAACAGTCCCTACCGCGATCGCAGTGTGGAAGAGAACCTGGCGCTGTTTGCCAAAATGCGTGCCGGTGGCTTTGCCGAAGGCACCGCCTGCCTGCGCGCTAAAATCGATATGGCTTCCAACTTTATCGTGCTGCGCGATCCGGTGATTTACCGTATTAAATTTGCTGAACATCATCAGACCGGTAACGCCTGGTGCATCTATCCGATGTACGACTTTACCCACTGCATCTCGGATGCGCTGGAAGGCATTACCCACTCCCTGTGTACGCTGGAGTTCCAGGACAACCGTCGTCTGTACGACTGGGTGCTGGATAACATCACTATTCCCGTTCACCCGCGTCAGTATGAGTTCTCCCGTCTGAATCTCGAATACGCCATTATGTCTAAGCGTAAATTGAGCCAGCTGGTGTCTGAGAATGTGGTGGAAGGCTGGGACGATCCTCGCATGCTGACTGTTTCTGGTCTGCGTCGCCGTGGTTACAGCGCTGAGTCTATCCGTGAGTTTTGCCGCCGTATCGGCGTGACAAAACAGGATAATATCGTTGAGATGGCTGCGCTGGAATCCTGTATTCGTGACGACCTGAACGAAAATGCACCGCGCGCGATGGCGGTGATGGATCCGGTTAAAGTGGTGATTGAAAACCTGCCTGCGCATCATGACGAGATGATTAGCATGCCGAATCATCCGAACAAGCTCGAAATGGGAACACGTGAAGTGCCGTTCAGCCGTGAGATCTATATCGATCGCGCTGATTTCCGAGAAGAAGCGAACAAGCAGTACAAACGTCTGGTGCTGGGCAAAGAAGTCCGCCTGCGTAACGCTTACGTGATCAAAGCCGAGCGTGTGGCGAAAGATGACGAAGGCAACATCACCTGCCTGTTCTGTACCTGCGATGTGGATACTCTGAGCAAAGATCCGGCTGACGGCCGTAAAGTGAAGGGCGTGATCCACTGGGTATCGGCTGTTCATGCGCTGCCAGCGGAGTTCCGTCTTTATGATCGCCTGTTCAGCGTGCCGAACCCGGCAGCGGCAGAAGACTTCCTCGCCAGCATCAACCCGGATTCTTTAGTGATCCGCCAGGGCTTTGTTGAGCCGGGTATGCAGCAGGCGGAAGCCTCTGCGCCGTATCAGTTTGAGCGCGAAGGTTATTTCTGTGCCGATAGCGTGTATTCCAGTGCCAGCAATCTGGTGTTTAACCGCACCGTTGGCCTGCGTGATACCTGGGCAAAAGTGGGCGAGTAAACCGCTATTTGCTGATAAAAGGCCGCCGATGCGGCCTTTTTTTCGTCTGCTACTTATAATTCGGCACACAGATAATCAATAAACATCCGCGTTTTACGCGGCAGAGCGGTGCGGGTGGCAAAGACAGCGCTGACGGGCTGTACCGGTAGCTGCCAGTCATTGAACAGAAGCTGTAATTCTCCGCTGGCCAGATCGTCTGTCACCAGCCATTCAGGCAGCACCGCCACGCCCATTCCGGCCAGTGCCATCTGGCGCATAATCTGCGCAGAATTGGCGCTGTAACGTGCTTCGCTTTTCACTTCACAACGATCCTGCCCGCGCTGGAAATGCCAGCGGCCGGGATGGGAGAGATTACTGTTGTGTATCCATGGCAGGGTGCCCACCTCACTGAGCTGTTGCAGCGAATAGCGCGCCATCAGCAGCGGCGACGCCACCAGCACAATACGGTATTCCCCCAATTTGCGACTCTTTAGCGAGGAGTCGCGCAGTGTGCCGAGGCGGATAGCCACATCCAGTTTGTTGCTCACCAGGTCATCAAGCGAGGCACCGACGTTATAGCTCAGGGTGAGCGCGGGGTGACGCTGGCAAAAACGGGCTACGGGTGGCATCAGGAACTGCTGGCCATACTCCCAGGTGGAGGTGATACGCAGTTCCCCCGATAGCGGCTGGCTGTCATCGGTGATGCGACTTACGGCAAGGTCGATATCGCAGAAGATCCCCTTAAAATCCTGGTAGAGCTGGCTTCCGCTCTCTGTCAGCGCCAGGTTACGGGTATTGCGCGTCAGCAGGGCGACGCCGAGTACCTGTTCCAGTGTCTTAATATGCAGGCTGACCATCGCCTTACTTAAGCCGAGATTATCGGCGGCACGGGTAAAACTGCCGCTTTCCACGACCGCAAAAAAGTGTGAATTTTATCCAGTTGAGCATGCATGGGATTGTTTACTTATATCGAACAATCTTTTCACTGTATGCCAGTCGATCTCCGTGGTCAATCGCCGCTATGCTGCGCCCGGAGGTATGACTATGAGCTATCGCTACCGCATAGCAGTAATTTTCCTGCTCGGCTTCTTTATTGATTGTATTAATATTTTTATGTCGGCGATTGCGCTGCCGGAGATGGCGGGAGAACTGCGTATAGCCAGCGGTTCGCTCGGCTGGGTGGCCAACAGCTATATACTCGGCTTGACGGTGATTATCCCAATCAGCAGCTGGCTTGCCGGGCGTTATGGTGCTCGCCGGGTGCTGGTGGCCTCGATGTTGCTGTTCAGCCTGGCGGCACTGGGCTGCGGTCTGGCAGATACGTTTATCACGTTGGTAATGTGGCGTTTTGTACAGGGTATGGCGGGAGGGTTGCTCATCCCGGTGGGGCAGGCTCTGACATTTAATCTGTTTAAGGGCAAGGAACGGGCAACCATATCGACCCTGATTATGAGCGTGGCATTGATTGCGCCAGCACTGTCGCCGCTGCTGGGCGGCATGATTGTCGACAGCCTCTCATGGCGCTGGATTTTCTGGTGCAATATTCCGTTCAGCCTGTTGGCCGCTGCGCTGGCCGCGCTGTGGGTGCAGCGTGAAACGCGGGTGGCAGTCCGGCCTGATATCCGTGGCATTCTGCTGGTGTGCCTGGCACTGGCTGCCGTTCTGCTTGGGTTGTCGCAGCTTGCGGAGGCGGGGTCTCTTATTTCTGCATCGTTATGGCTGCTGGCCGCGTTGGGCCTGGCTATCGGCTATTTGCGCCATTACCATCGTCAACCCCAGGCGGTGATTGATTTGAAGCTGTTGCGTAATCCCTGGCTAAAGCTGGCGGTGGTCATTTACTACGCCGTGCCGGGCATCTTCACCGGTGTGAACCTGCTCAACATTTTTTATCTGCAACAGTGCCTGCATTTTTCTGCCGAACGTTGTGGAGCATTTATGCTGCTGTACGGTGGTGGGGCACTGGTGGCGATGCTGGTATGTGGTCGTCTTTACCATTGTCTGGGCGCACTGACCCTGTTCAGCTGTGGGTTGGTCTTACATGCAGGCGGCATCGTGCTGCTGGCGCTGGTACAGAGTCCCGAACAGGTGATGCTATTGAATGCGGCTTATCTGCTGATGGGGATTGGCGGTGGAATCAGTGCCAATACGGCACAAACCAGTGCTCTGACTGATTTTCACGATGAGCAGATGACGCGGGCCAGTGTGATATGGAATATTAATCGTCAGCTTTCATTCAGCCTCGGCGCCGCATTGTTTACACTGCTGTTTACGTTGATGAGCCGCCACTATTCTGCTGCTCAGTCTTATCATCAGGTCTTTGTTGTTGCCGCAGTTACCGGCCTGTTCCCCTTGTGGATGATTTATCGCCACGCCCGTCATAAGGATGTTGTATGTCAGCGTTAACCGAAAAAGCCTGTGAAAGTATCATTGTACTGCATCAGCTTATTGAGAAAGTGTTTCACGGAGATGGGAGCTTTGTCCCTGAGCTGTTGCGACATTTTGAACCCGATTTTATCATGGTCGCGCCCAGCGGAAAAAGTCTGTCGATGGAGGAGGTGACTGCGCTGTTCACTCGTCTGGTCGGCGAACGGCAGGGTGTTGCTATCACGATTGAACACTGCAAAGTGATCTCTCAGTTTGGCCAGGAAGTAGCGATCCAGTATCACGAGCTACAACAGCAGGGTGATAATCATACCCACCGTATTTCACTGGCGGTGATTGATTGTGGTTGTACGCCACCTCGCTGGCGCTATTTGCAGGAAACAATGGTGGTCAGTTAATTACTGTACTAGTTCGTGAGTGTGATTCTGTGTAGACTATGCGGCATTATTGCCGTTTAGCCAGTGGATTATCCCGGTTTATGGCATGTTATTTATTGCATTCGCTAAGGGATTTCATGGCTACACCTGCTTCTGCTGTTCGTCTGCCGTCAACACTCTGGGGGGCGTTGATTATCAGTGGCACCATTATTGGTGCCGGGATGTTCTCGCTGCCGGTAGTGATGTCCGGTGCCTGGTTTGCCTGGTCCTCCGCGCTGCTGATCGTGACCTGGTTCTGTATGCTGCTGTCCGGATTACTGTATCTGGAAGCCAGCCTGCATTATCCCATCGGGGCGAGTTTTGATACGGTCACACGCGATTTACTTGGGCGTGGCTGGAACCTGATCAACGGTTTGTCCGTGGTCTTTGTGCTGGGGATCCTCACCTATGCGTACATTTCTGCCAGTGGCGCGATTATTCAGCACAGCCTCAATCAATTAAATGTCGGAATATCGGCACGTATGGCTGGGCTGCTCTTTACGCTACTGGTGGCGCTGTTTATCTGGCTGGGAACAGCGGTTGTCAGCCGGATGACGCTGATTTTTCTCGGCGCGAAGATCCTCACCTTTCTGATGATTTTTGGCGGCCTGCTGTGGCATGTTCAGCCGGCTATTCTGCTCGACAGCCAGGGAGCCGATCGCGATTATCTGCGATATCTCTGGATAGTGGTGCCGTTTTGTCTGGCCTCCTTCGGCTACCATGGCAACATTGCCGGGTTGACGACTTACTACCATAAGAATGCAGGCCGCGTGAGCCGTTGCCTGATTTACGGCACGCTGCTGGCTCTGATGATTTACTTTATCTGGATCATCGGCACGATGGGCAATATTCCCCGCAGCGAATTTAAAGCGATTGCCGCGCAAGGCGGTAATATTGACGTACTGGTGGGGGCGTTATCCGGCGTACTGCACAATCGCTCTCTGAATCTGTTACTGGATATCTTCTCTAACTTCGCCGTTGCCTGTTCATTCCTCGGTGTCAGTCTTGGCTTTTTTGATTACCTTGCCGATCTCTTTAAACTGGATAACTCCGCGTCCGGAAGATTAAAAACCACGCTGCTGACGTTTATTCTGCCGCTAACTGCCGCGATGATCTGGCCCAACGGTTTTCTGCTGGCAATCGGTTATGCCGGGCTGGCCGCGACGTTGTGGGCTGTTGTCACGCCAGCGCTACTAGCCTGGCAGTCACGTCGACGTTTTGCCACTGCCACGTGGCGAGTCAGAGGGGGGATGGCACCGATTGTGCTGGTTCTGCTGTTTGGTGCACTGAATGCCGTGGTCTCGTTGCTTTCATATGGTGGCTGGCTGCCGCTCTATACGCGATAACCTTTTGAGACAGATTGGCAGCGTTTTAGCCGGGAGGAATCGCTATAACGCAGGCATAAAAAAACCGGTGGCAAGCCACCGGTTTTTACACTGAACAGTGCAGATTATTTGTCGTGCAGAGTCTCGTCTTCACGACAGTCACCCAGAGAACAATGGCCATAAAGATACAGGCTATGGTTGCTCAGTTTGATACCGTGACGCGTGGCGATTTCACGCTGACGTTCCTCAATGTATTCGTCTCTGAACTCAATAACTTTACCGCAGTCCAGGCAGATCAGGTGATCGTGATGGTGCTGCTGAGTCAGTTCGAAAACGGATTTACCGCCTTCAAAGTTATGGCGGGTAACGATCCCCGCATCATCAAATTGGTTCAGCACGCGGTAAACGGTGGCCAGACCAATTTCTTCGCCCATATCAATCAGGCGTTTGTACAAGTCTTCCGCACTGACATGATGGCCCTCTGGTTCCTGAAGCACTTCCAGAATTTTCAGTCGGGGAAGCGTGACTTTCAGGCCGGCCTTCTTTAATGCGGTGTTATTGTCAGTCATGCGGATATTGTCCTGTTACTTTGCTAGTCACTTAGTGGCTGAAAAGCCCTGAACATCGGTCGACGCTAAAAGATGAGTGCGTCTCAGTATAGAACTGATACTCCGAAATGAAAACCATAAGGGGTGCCTGAAACCGCAATGGATGTAAGGATAAGTGTCATTACATCCAGGGTAGCACGCGCCCGAATTAGGCTGGGTTAACATTTCAATCTGCATCATCTTCACCGCTCTTTGGGCGACTCACATCCTCAAAGAGTGGGGCAGGTGCTGAGTAAGCGGGTAACCGATGGGGTTATTGTACAGTTTTGCAGATGAAAGTTACAAACATGTATCTATTACTTCTATAGGAAAAACCACTTACTTGATGTGAGATAGCTCCCACATCAAGCGGCTATGGTTATGCTTCGATGATATCTTTTAGCTGAAGTTCATCAAAAATTTGTTTTACCCAATTTTCAACGCGTTCGTTGGTGAGCTCTGGCTGGCGATCTTCATCAATGGCCAGGCCAAGGAAATGGTTATCATCTGCCATGCCTTTCGAAGCCTCGAAATGGTAACCTTCGCTCGGCCAGTGGCCGACAATCACTGCGCCGTTCGGCTCAATGATGTCGCGGATGGTGCCCATTGCATCGCAGAAATACTCGGAATAGTCTTCCTGATCGCCGCAACCAAACAGCGCAACCAGTTTACCGTTGAAGTCGATTTCTTCCAGCGTTGGGAAGAAGTCATCCCAGTCGCACTGGGCTTCACCGTAGTACCAGGTTGGGATGCCAAGCAGCAGAATATCAAAGGCTTCAAGGTCTTCTTTGCTGCTTTTAGCAATATCACGAACTTCTGCAACATCTTTCCCCAGTTGCTTCTGGATCATTTTTGCAATGTTTTCGGTATTGCCTGTATCGCTACCAAAGAAAATGCCGACGAGTGCCATGAGTTTAATAACCTCTTGAATCTTAATGATATGGTGACTGCTGATTTTTTCGCAGATATCGCTAATGATAACAGACCGTCGTGAGCGGATAAATGAGTAATGCTGCCGGTTTTGTCGCTGAGTGCTAAGGCCCTGATACCATCAGGACGGATGACGTTGCAACTGTTCCAGCAGCATTTCTTCGATCAGTTCACTGCGGCTGATATTGCGCTCGAAAGCTAGCTGATTCAGGACATCAACCGCGTCGCTGTTCATTTTCAGTTCGACACGCTTCAGGCCGCGCACTTTATCGCGCTTGAGCTGATTGCGTTTGTTGATACGCAACTGCTCATCACGCGTCAGCGGATTAGTCTTGGGTCGTCCCGGACGTCGTTCATCTGCAAACAGATCGATCGTTGTGCGGTCCGTGTTCTCTTTTGCCATAGGAATCGTAATACTGAAAGGCTGGATTGCTGATGAATAGGGCCGTTATGCCGTCTGATAATCAGCAGCGGCAAAATTTTAGCGCGCCATCATACCCCAGCGAAAATGGTTTTCACAGCGCTAAAAAACGTCGGATTGCACGTAATACCGCATCGGGTTTCTCAGCATGTACCCAATGCCCTGCGCCGGTGATGACATGGGCACGCGCCTGCGGGAACTGGGTTAACAGTGCATCGCGATATGCATCGGCCAAATAGGGAGAACGCTCCCCACGAATGAACAGCACAGGATGTGACCAGGGGGCCAATGGCTCCCAGCCAATGATGTTTTCATAACATGCCAGCAGCGCCGGAACGTTGAAACGCCAAACACCCTCGTGGAACGACTTGAGTAAAAACTGGATAACGCCTTCTTCACTGATACTTTGACGCATCAGGGCAGTAGCTTCGCTGCGCGTGGTGATACCGGCCTCAGTCACCGCATTCAGTGCGGCAAAAATATCGTCATGATGACGCGTGGTGTAGGCCACAGGAGCGATATCAATCACTACGATCTCCTCAACACGATCGGGCGCCAGTGCGGTAATCGCCATGGCGATCTTCCCCCCCATCGAGTGACCGATCACGCTGAAACGATCGACCTGCATCGCGTCAAGCGTGTCCAGGACATCCTGAGCCATTAACGCATAATCCATCTTTTGCGCACGCGGAGACAAACCGTGGTTTCGGACATCGAGTTGAATCAAACGGCGATCGTCTTTTAATCCCCGGGCCAGTACGCCGAGGTTATCCAGGCTACCAAATAAACCGTGGATCAATACCAGTGGAAGCCCGTCAGTGGCGGATTGTTCAGATTGCAGGCGAAAATTCAAATTCATAGAGAAAGTTCTTACAGTTGGCACCAAGGCTTAGGGTATCATGGATCCCACAATTTCTGCCGCTGGCGCGAATGGCGGGTATGATCTTTTTGCGGCATATTCCGACTTTTGCCCTGAAACGGGTCTGGCGCTACACCCTGGCGGGATTTAACTTTATAATCCTGATGTTAGAACTGGATCGGCTCAACGTCATGATGGTTGCGTGGATTGTTGTCCCCGAACAACCGGTTCTGATACTAGCAACAACCGTACTGGATAAAGATGAAAACGATAGAAGTCGACGAAGAGCTATACCGTTATATTGCCAGCCACACTCAGCATATTGGTGAAAGCGCATCCGATATTTTGCGCCGTATGCTGAAGTTCACTGCGGGTCAAACTGCTCCTGTGGCGGCGAATGCTGCAGCGGCAGCGAAAGAACCTGCCGCTGCAGGTATTAAATCTGAATCCCGACCGCAGGATCGTGTTCGTGCGGTACGTGAGCTGTTGCTTTCGGATGAGTACGCGGAGCAGAAGCGTGCAGTGAATCGCTTTATGCTGATTCTATCGACTTTATACAGTCTGGATGCCAAAACGTTTGGCGCAGCGACTGAGTCTCTGCAAGGTCGTACGCGTGTTTACTTCGCGGGCAACCAGCAAACGTTGGTAGAGAATGGCACCCATACCAAGCCGCAGCACGTTCCGGGCACACCGTATTGGGTGATCACCAACACAAATACTGACCGTAAGCGCAGCATGGTGGAACACATTATGTTGTCGATGCAGTTCCCGATGGAGCTGACAGAGAAAGTTTGCGGTACCCTCTAACTGAAGCGTCAGGGAGAAGCGCCAATGGCCAATCACCCCCGTGCCGGGCAACCCGCCCAGCAGAGCGATTTGATTAACGTTGCACAATTAACATCTCAATATTATGTCCTGCAGCCTGAACTGGGTAACGCAGAGCATGCGGTGAAATTTGGCACTTCCGGCCATCGCGGTAGCGCGGGCCGTCATAGCTTCAACGAGACGCACATTCTGGCCATCGCGCAGGCGATTGCGGAAGAACGCAAAAAGAACGGTGTAACCGGTCCTTGTTTTGTGGGTAAAGATACGCACGCGTTGTCTGAACCGGCCATCATCTCGGTATTGGAAGTGCTTACCGCTAACGGTGTTGATGTGATCGTTCAGCAGGATAACGGCTATACGCCGACCCCTGCGATCTCCAATGCGATCCTTGAACACAACAAAACCGGTGGTGCTCAGGCTGATGGTATCGTCATCACGCCTTCACACAATCCACCTGAAGATGGCGGTATTAAATACAATCCACCAAACGGTGGCCCGGCCGATACGAACGTCACGAAAGTGGTGGAAGATCGCGCTAACGCTCTGATCAAAGACAGCCTGAAAGAAGTGAAACGCATAACGCTGGATCAGGCCTGGGCCAGCGGTCACTTGACGGAAAAAGATCTGATCCAGCCTTATATTGAAGGTCTGGCTCAGATCGTTGATATTCCGGCGATCCAGAAAGCCGGTCTGAAGATTGGCGTTGATCCGCTGGGCGGTTCAGGGATTGCCTACTGGCAGCGTATTGCGGAGTTCTACAATCTTGATTTGACCATCGTTAACGATGCTGTCGATCAGACTTTCCGCTTTATGCACCTTGACCACGATGGTGTGATCCGCATGGACTGCTCGTCTGAGTCGGCGATGGCGGGTTTGCTGGCGTTGCGTGACAAGTTCGACCTGGCCTTTGCCAACGATCCTGATTATGACCGTCACGGTATCGTCACGCCTGCGGGACTGATGAATCCAAACCACTATCTGGCAGTAGCGATTCAGTATCTGTTCCAGCATCGTCCACAGTGGGGCAAAGATGTCGCGGTGGGTAAAACGCTGGTGTCCAGCGCGATGATTGACCGCGTAGTCGACGATCTGGGCCGCAAGCTGGTAGAAGTGCCGGTTGGCTTCAAATGGTTTGTTGATGGTCTGTTCGATGGCAGTTTCGGTTTTGGTGGCGAAGAGAGTGCGGGTGCTTCGTTCCTGCGCTTCGACGGCACGCCTTGGTCAACCGATAAAGACGGCATCATCATGTGTCTGTTGGCTGCAGAGATTACTGCGGTAACGGGTAAGAACCCGCAGCAGCACTACGACGAACTGGCACAGCGCTTTGGCGCACCAAGCTACAACCGTATCCAGGCTCCGGCCACTTCCGCGCAGAAAGCTGCGTTGTCAAAACTGTCCCCAGAAATGGTCAGTGCTGACACGCTGGCGGGTGATCCTATCACGGCACGTCTGACGGCAGCACCGGGTAACGGCGCCTCTATCGGCGGCTTGAAAGTGATGACCAAAAACGGCTGGTTCGCTGCGCGTCCATCTGGTACGGAAGATGCTTATAAAATCTATTGCGAAAGCTTCCTGGGTGCTGAACACCGCGAGAAGATTGAGAAAGAAGCGGTAGAGATTGTGAGTGCGGTACTGAAAAACGCCTGAGATATCAGGCAGTGAAGAGAAGGGCTCACACAGTGAGCCCTTTTTTTTATGGCATAAAGCGATAGCCCACACCGGTTTCGGTCAGCAGATGTTGGGGTCTGGCGGGGTCGCGTTCAATTTTGTGGCGCAGATGCCCCATATAAATACGCAGATAATGGCTGTGCTCAACCGCATTCGGCCCCCAGACTTGAGTCAGCAGTTGTCGCTGAGTCATCACCTTACCCGGGTGGTTAATCAGGCTGACCAGCAGACGAAATTCAATCGGCGTCAGGTGCAGGTCCGCACCGTCGCGCATCACCCGGCGGGCGGCAATATCCACCGTGACGCTACCAATATTAATTGGCGCATCCACGCTGTCGTTACCCTGCTGTGGGCGATGACGTAAGGCGACACGCACTCTTGCCATCAACTCACCGACACCAAAGGGTTTCGTCAGGAAGTCGTCAGCGCCAGCATCCAGCGCGGTGATTTTATCCTGCTCATCACTGCGTGCCGAGAGCACAATCACCGGGATATTGCTCCACTGGCGCATATCACGAATAAATTCTGTCCCATCACCATCTGGCAGACCGAGGTCAAGTATCACCAGTTCCGGTTTGCGCGTGGCGGCTTCGATTAAACCCCGGCTCAGGGTTTCGGCATCAACCACGCGAAAACCTTCCCCTTCCAGCGCCATGCGCAGGAAACGGCGGATCTCTTTTTCATCTTCAACAATCAGAATTGTGGACACAGAACCTCAGTAGCTAAGCGGCGTGACGACGTGAAAAATGATAACAGGGCTAATTTAGCAAAAAGAACGAAGGGCGTCTGTGATTGTTGCGCTCCCCCTGATGTTACAGAAAGGATGTTTTTTTCACATTCCAAGGTTAATATTTAACGAATATGTAACCTTCTTTCATTTTTGAGGCGGTTGGTGGTTTTTTTTTCGACAAAAGTGGTCGGATCAGTAGTAAAATTACATCTGAAGGCGTATATTTTGTTCAGATTACACACAACCCTTTTAATCATCTCAGGAGGACGTATGAGTCTTTATCATAACTATTCATCTGCTCGGATTTTCATGCGTCGCACTGCGGTGCTGGTTATCGGCATCGCAGCGCTGCCATTTATGCTGTTTCGCGCAGATCGTGCCCGTTTCTACAGTTACCTGCATCGCGTCTGGGTGAAAACCAGCGATCAGCCCGTCTGGCTGGCACAGGCAGAAGCTGCCGGGTGTGATTTCTATTAACTGACCTCGCATTCATAAAAATCCCGCCGTCTGGCGGGATTTTTTTTGCCTGTTACGCCGTGTTTTGCGCTACACTCAAATCTGTACAAGATATTTGAGGTTGTATAATTATGGGCGATAAAATTCCAGTGGGTATTAGTGCCTGTTTGTTAGGTCAGAAGGTGCGTTTTGATGGCGGCCACAAACGCAATGAATTCGCAGCTGAACATCTGGCGCCCTTTTTACACTTCGAGCCCGTGTGCCCGGAAATGGCTATCGGTTTACCTACCCCCAGGCCCGCACTGCGCCTGACTGAAGCCGGGGACGGGGAGGTGTCACTCTGTTTCAGCAACGGACAGGATGCCCCTGTTACAGAAAAAATGGCATCTTTCTCGCAGGAAAAAATCAGCCATCTACATCATCTCTGTGGCTACATTGTCTGCGCAAAATCCCCCAGCTGTGGCATGGAACGGGTACGCATTTACCAGCCAGATAATAACAATAACCGCAAAGCCGGAACCGGGGTCTTTACCCGGGAACTGATGGAACAGATGCCCTGGCTGCCCGTAGAAGAGGATGGCCGCCTGCACGATCCGCTGTTGCGCGAAAATTTCGTTGCGCGAGTCTATGCCCTGCATGAATTTAACCAGCTTTGGCAAAGCGGGCTGACCCGCGCCAAACTGATGGCATTTCATACGCGTTACAAGCTGCTGCTACTGGCACACTCTCAGCCCGACTACCGTGAAATCGGGCCCTTTGTCGCGAAAATGGATCAATGGGAATCGCTGGAGGATTTTGCAGTAGAGTATCGGCAGCGGCTGATGGACCTGATGAAGCAGGTGGCCTCCCGCAGCAATCACACCAACGTACTGATGCATGTTCAGGGCTATTTCCGTCGTGATCTGACATCGTCTCAGCGTCAGGAGCTGGCCGGGCTGATTGACCATTACCGTCAGGGGATCCAGCCGTTGCTGGCACCCATTACCTTACTGAAACACTATATGGCGGAATTCCCGCATCCGTGGCTGGCCGGACAGCGTTATTTTGCGCCTTATCCGGAAGCTCTGCGTCTGCGCTACGGGCATTAATCTCAGGGAGCACTATGACAACTCATCTGGTCTGGCTGCGCAATGACCTGCGTATCAACGATAACTACGCACTCCATGCCGCCTGCCGTTCAGCAAATGCCCGGGTGATAGCGTTGTTTATCGCCACTCCCGGGCAATGGGCGCAGCACCATATGGCGCCGAAACAGGCGGAGTTTATCTGGCAGAGCTTGCTTGACGTCCAGCGCTCACTGGCCAAAAAAGGCATTCCTCTTCATATCGCTGAGTGTGATGATTTCACTGCCTCGGTGGCTTTGTTACAGGACTTTTGTCGGGATCAACGTGTCGACCGTTTGTTCTATAACTATCAGTATGAAGTGAACGAGCGTCAGCGTGATGCAATGGTAGAACAGACGCTGTTTGATCAGGATGTCATGGTACAGGGATTTGACGACAGCCTGCTGCTGCCACCCGGCAGCGTGCTGACCGGCAACCGTGAGATGTACAAAGTGTTTACGCCGTTCAGCCGGGCGTTTGTGAAGCGATTGAAAGAGGGATTACCTGAGTGTCTGCCTGCTCCTGATGTCAGGAAAGGCGGGGCGATCGAAACCGATGATCGTCCCTTAAAGGCATTTGATTACCCGCGCGAAGCGGTGGACGCCCGCCTTTTCCCGGCAGGAGAGCAGGCGGCGATTGCGCGATTGCGCGAGTTTTGTCAGCAGCCTGTGACGGAGTACCCCGAGCAGCGTGACTTACCCGCCCGCGATGGCACCAGCCGCCTGTCGGTCTATCTGGCGACCGGTGTACTGTCTCCGCGTCAGTGTCTGCACCGGTTACTGAAACAGCACCCACGTGGGCTGGAAGATCAGCAGGTGTTTGTCTGGTTGAATGAATTAATCTGGCGTGAGTTTTATCGTCATCTTCTGGTGGCCTGGCCGTCATTGTGCCGGCATCAGCCTTTTACACGCTGGACCCGAGGCGTGAAATGGCGGGACGATAAACAGGGGCTGCTGGCGTGGCAACAGGGGAAAACCGGCTATCCGATTGTCGATGCAGCGATGCGTCAGCTCAACAGCCTTGGCTGGATGCATAACCGTTTGCGCATGATTACAGCCAGCTTTCTGGTGAAAGACCTGCTGATCGACTGGCGCGAAGGTGAGCGTTATTTTATGTCGCAGTTGCTGGATGGTGATTTGGCGGCGAATAACGGGGGATGGCAGTGGGCAGCCTCCACAGGGACCGATGCCGCCCCCTATTTTCGCATTTTTAACCCTACCACCCAGGGTGAGCGCTTTGATAAAAGTGGGGAGTTTATCCGCCACTGGTTGCCAGAGTTGCGCGCGGTGCCGGAAAAATATATCCATCAGCCGCATGAGTGGGCAAAGAAAAATCAGCAAAGTCTCGATTATCCGCTGCCGATCGTGGAACATAAACAGGCGCGCCAGCAAACGCTGGATTCCTTTGAAGCAGCACGAAAACAGACGGACTGATTATGCTAAATACTGAACTCGAACAGCTGGTTAACCAGTTACTCAACAGCGCGGATTACAAAGACTATGCCCCGAACGGGTTGCAGGTTGAGGGACGCCGCGAGATTAAAAAAGTGATTACCGGTGTCACCGCCTGTCAGGCGCTGCTCGATGAAGCCGTGCGTCTGGAGGCCGATGCTGTGCTGGTGCATCACGGTTATTTCTGGAAAAGCGAAGCGCCAGCTATCAGGGGCATGAAACGTCAGCGCCTGAAAACGCTGCTGGCGAACGATATCAACCTGTTTGGCTGGCATCTGCCACTGGACGGACACCCTTCAATCGGCAACAACGCTCAGCTTGCCAGGCTGTTTGGCATTGATGTAAAAGGTGAAATTGCATTGCTGCTGCCCTGGGGTGAACTGGTTGAGCCGGTCAGTGGTGAACAGTTTGCCCAACGTATCACGACGGTACTGGGCCGCGAGCCACTGCACTGTGGCGACAATGCACCCGCGCTTATTCGTCGCGTGGCCTGGTGCAGCGGTGGCGGTCAAGGCTATATCGATCAGGCCGCTGCTTTCGGTGTTGATGCTTTTATCAGCGGTGAAGCGTCTGAACAGACAATCCATAGCGCACGTGAACAGGGCCTGCATTTCTTTGCTGCGGGCCACCATGCGACCGAACGTGACGGCATTAAAGCGCTGGGGGAGTGGCTGGCAAACGAGCACGGCCTGGACGTGACATTTATCGACATTCATAACCCTGTCTGAGCCTTTCCAATCGTTCAGCGCGTTCTGATGGAATGCGCTGAAGGTTGACTCCGTTACAACAATTCCGCATAACTGTTTGTCATATCTGCAATTAACCAGACTCACCTTCTTAGTGGCCATTCTGTTTTGCCATTGGAGTGAGTGGTTTTTTCCCTTTTCTTATTTTCAGGAGGCGCCTTTTGCAACGAGCACGTTGTTATCTGTTAGGCGAACGCGCAGTCGTACTGGAGCTGGACCCGCCAATATCGCTCGCCAGCCAGCAACGTATCTGGGGCCTGACGCAGCGATTGCAGGATCGCCCGGAAGT
This sequence comes from Erwinia rhapontici, assembly GCF_020683125.1. Taxonomy (NCBI): domain Bacteria; kingdom Pseudomonadati; phylum Pseudomonadota; class Gammaproteobacteria; order Enterobacterales; family Erwiniaceae; genus Erwinia; species Erwinia rhapontici. The sequence goes on from NZ_CP085627.1 coordinate 1,338,476, forward strand.
GATCGAAGTGGTGCCGGGTATGAACAACATCACCGTGATGCTCAGCGATCCACAGCAGACCGCGCTGGATGCGATTGAGTGGTTACAGCAATGGTGGGAAGCCAGTGAATCACTGACGCTGGAACCCCGGTTGATAGAAATCCCGGTGGTCTATGGCGGTGATTCAGGCCCGGATCTTAATGAGGTTGCCCGCCACAGTGGCATGAGTACGTCTGAGGTAGTGGCCTGCCATGCCTCGGTGGACTACGTGGTCTATTTTATCGGTTTTCAACCCGGATTTCCGTACCTCGGTGGGTTAGATGAGCGGTTGCATACGCCACGGCGCGCCGAGCCACGTGTACAGGTTCCCGCCGGTTCGGTCGGGATCGGTGGCAGCCAGACCGGTGTTTATCCGCTGGCAGCACCGGGTGGATGGCAGCTGATTGGCCACACTAAAACGGCACTTTTTACCCCGGATACGCACCCTCCGGTGTTGCTGCGTCCCGGCGACCGCGTGCGCTTTGTGCCGCAAAAGGAGGGGGTATGTTAAAGATTATTCGTGCCGGTATGAGCACCAGCATTCAGGATGGCGGCCGTGTTGGCTGGCGAAAATACGGTATCAGTCTGGGCGGCGTGCTGGACCATCCGGCGATGCAAACCGCCAATATGCTGGTGGGCAATCCCCGCGAAAGTGCGGTGCTGGAAATCACCCTGGGCCAGTTTTGTGCTGAATTCCAGCGCGATGGCTGGATAGCGCTGGCGGGGGCAGGCTGTCACGCCGAACTGGATGGTAAAGCCGTCTGGACCGGCTGGCGCACCGAGGTGAAAAAAGGCCAGCGTTTAACGTTGAGTTTGCCATTACGTGGGATGCGCAGCTATCTGGCTGTCAGCGGCGGTTACCGTGTTGATGAGCGGCTGGGATCGGACAGTACCGATTTGAAAGCCGGTCTCGGTGGTTTTGCCGGACGTAAGCTGGAAGACGGTGATATTTTGCCGCTGGGCGAACCGACACGCCAGTTCCACCAGCCGGCGGGGGTGCGTCAGTTGCTGTGGGGCAATCGGGTGCGTGCCATGCCAGGCCCGGAATATCATGAGTTCAGTGAAGACAGTCAGGAAGCGTTCTGGCGCACTGCCTGGCGGCTTAACCCACAGAGTAATCGTATGGGATATCGTTTACAGGGGCGGAAATTACAGCGTGATGCTACCCGTGACCTGCTCTCACACGGTCTGGTGCCTGGCGTGGTGCAAGTGCCACCTAATGGGCAACCTATTGTGCTGATGGCCGATGCCCAAACCACCGGGGGATATCCGCGTATTGCCTGCGTGATCGAAGCGGATCTTTATCATCTGGCGCAGTTGCGTCTGGGAGAACCGATCCATTTTGTGCACTGTACGCTGTCCGATGCCCTGCATGCCAAGAATGAGCAGCAGCGCTCACTGGATCAAATGGCCTGGGGGTTAGCAGATGAACGTCGATCTTAATGCCGATCTCGGGGAAGGAGCGGCATGTGACCGCGAGCTGTTGCAACTGGTCTCTTCAGCCAATATTGCCTGCGGTTTCCATGCGGGTGATGCGCAGACGATGTTGCAGTCCGTTCGCTGGGCACGGGAGTTCGGTGTCGCCATTGGTGCCCATCCCAGTTTTCCTGACCGTGAAAATTTCGGCCGTACGGCCATGCAACTTCCTGCAGAAACCGTGTATGCGCAGGTGGTGTACCAGGTTGGCGCGCTGAAAGCACTGACCGAAAGTGAAGGGGGCAGGCTGGTTCATGTTAAACCTCACGGGATGCTTTACAACCAGGCGGCCTGCGACCCGCAGCTGGCGGATGCGATTGCCGCAGCGGTTAACGCCGTTGATCCCGGACTGATGCTGGTCGGCCTGGCCAACAGCGAGCTGATTCGCGCAGGCGTGCGGCACGGATTAATCACCCGGCAGGAAGTGTTTGCCGACCGCGGTTATCAAACCGATGGCTCACTGGTTCCTCGTGGCCAGCCCGGTGCGCTGGTGGACAGCAACCAGCAGGCGATTACCCAAACGCTGGCGATGATTCAACAAGGGCAGGTTCAAAGCCTGAGTGGAGAATGGGTGAAGGTGCAGGCCGACACAGTGTGCCTGCACGGTGATGGCGCACACGCACTGGATTTTGCCCGACAGCTCCGGCAGGCATTCAGCCAGCAGCAGATTGTGGTGACCAGCTGCTAATACCGATTACTTATTATACGCCCTGACCACGGTTGGGGCGTTTTTTTCTGTTTCAGGAGTCAATATGGACGCTGCTGTTAATCTCTGGCCCCTTGCGGGGATAGCCGCCATCGTGGTGGGTTTTCTCTTACGGTTCAACCCGGTCATTGTGGTGGTGGTTGCCGGGCTGATCACGGGTCTGGCGGCACAGATGCCGATCGCCGATATTCTGGAAAAACTGGGTGCCGGGTTCCTTAATACCCGTAATTTACCGTTTATTCTGTTACTTCCTCTGGCAATCATCGGTTTGTTGGAGCGCAACGGTTTGAAAGAGCGTGCCCAGGCATGGATTGCGCGCATTCGAAGCGCCACGGCGGGCAGATTGATGATTGTGTATCTGTTTGCACGTGAAATTACCGCAGCGCTGGGGCTGACCAGCCTCGGCGGACATCCCCAAATGGTGCGTCCACTGCTGGCACCGATGGCGGAAGGTGCCGCTGAGAGCCGTTATGGCGAACTGCCTCCGGCGGTGCGCTACCGGCTTCGTGCTATGGCCGCCGCCACCGATAATGTCGGGCTGTTCTTTGGTGAGGATATTTTTGTCGCCTTTGGCGCGATTATCTTTATGCATAACTTTATGCAGGAGTCCGCGGGGATCCAGACCGAACCGTTGCATATTGCCCTGTGGGGGATCCCTACCGCGCTTTGTGCGTTTTTAATTCATGCAGTACGGTTGCATCGCCTCGATAAAACGCTGGCGAACGAGTTGAGTAAGCTGAATGCCAGTGCGCTGCAACAGAAGGGGGGACGCTAATGTTCCAGCAAAATTATCTGTACTGGCTGGCGGGCAGCATCCTGCTGGTGGTGGCGCTGATGTCGTGGCGTGATAAAACCAATCCCCGCCGACTGACGACCGGGTTGTTTTGGGCGTTGTATGGCCTGGTGTTCTTTGTGGGGGAATGGGCCACGGATCTGGTGGGGGCGCGTGCTCTGCATATCAGTATTGGCGTGGGGGTTGTCGTGATGGCGCTGATTGCCGGTCTGGGGGGCGTTAAGCTCGGCAGTTACTCACAGCGTACCCCGGAACAGCGTATTGAACGGGCAGAGCGCCTGGGGAACCGCCTGTTTATGCCTGCACTGATCATCCCGGTGGTCACCGTGATTGGGGTTCTGATGTTCAACAATATTCCTGGTCTGCAACAGACGGTCTTCGGGGCCGGGAATCATGCCACACTGGTTACGTTGTTCTCGATGTCGGTTGGCTGTCTGCTGGCATGGTTGCTGGCACTGAGGATGACGCGGGAATCCCCGGCACAGTCCTTACAGGAGGCCCGGCGTCTGCTGGACTCGATTGGCTGGGCATTTATCTTGCCGCAGATCCTGGCGACGTTAGGGCTGCTGTTCACCAGTGCGGGCGTGGGAACGGCAATTTCCCATCTGACCGAAAGTTACCTCGCCGTGGATAATCGCTTTATTGCGGTGGTCCTGTATGCGGGCGGTATGGCGTTGCTGACCATGGTGATGGGCAATGCCTTTGCGGCTTTCCCGATTGTGACGGCGGGCATCGGTATTCCCATTCTGGTGCTGCAACATCATGGTAATCCGGCCGTCATGGCGGCAATTGGGATGTTCTGTGGTTACTGCGGCACGCTGATGACACCGATGGCAGCAAACTTCAATATTGTGCCCGCCAGACTGCTGGAGTTGCCTGACCGTAACGCGGTGATCAAGGCGCAGATTCCGACGGGCGTGCTACTGTTAATAGCCAATATCTTCCTGTTGTATTTCCTGATGTTTTTTTGAGGAAAAAATGAAAACGGTACTGATTACAGGTTTTGAGCCTTTTGAAGGCGCGCGTATCAACCCCTCCTGGGAAGCTGCCAGCCAGTTAAATGAACGGATGATCGGCGGTGTGAAGGTGGTTGCCAGACAGCTGCCCTGTGTTTTTGGCCATTCGCTGGAAGTACTGGAGCAGGCGATTGACGAGCTGGATCCTGTTCTGGTGATTGCTGTGGCGCTGGCAGGGGGGCGTACGGATATCAGCGTTGAACGGGTAGCAATAAATATTGATGATGCGCGCATAGCGGATAATGCGGGTAACCAACCGATTGATGAACCCATTATCGTCGCGGGTCCGGCGGCTTATTTTTCAACCTTGCCGATTAAAGCAATTGTCTCCGGCATTCGTGAGGCCGGTATCCCTGCATCGGTTTCCCAAACCGCGGGGACTTTTGTCTGTAATCATGTCATGTATGGTCTGTTGCATCGCCTGCGGCGGCGTAAAGCACGGGCTGGGCTGATTCATGTGCCCTGTTCGCCCGAGCAGGCGATTGAGCGCCCGGGAACACCCAGCATGTCGCAGGCCTCGGTGGTGCTGGCGCTGGAAATGGCGATCAGTATTGCCTTGACGGTTGAAGACGATATCCGCCTCGAAGGCGGCGCAACCCATTAATTCAGAGTGAGGATCTATGCCTGAGGGCCCGGAAATCCGCCGAGCGGCGGATCAACTGGAAAAGGCAATACAAGGTAAGGTGTTAACCGATGTCTGGTTCGCATATCCGGCATTGCAAACGTATCAGCAGGCGCTGATCGGCGAACGTGTTGTCTCAATAGAAACCCGTGGGAAAGCCTTGTTGACCCATTTTTCAAATGGCCTGACGTTGTACAGCCATAATCAGTTGTACGGCGTCTGGCGGGTGGTGAAAACCGGCAGTCTACCGGAAGGAAAACGCATTCTGCGTGTTCGTCTGGCCGCGGCAGACAAGACGCTGCTGCTGTTAAGCGCATCGGAGATTGCGCTGCTGGATGCTGACGGGGTGGCCAGTCATCCCTTCCTGTTAAAGATCGGACCGGATGTCCTTGATATGTCGCTGACTGAAGAGACGGTGCGTGAGCGGCTGTTATCGCCGCGTTTTCGCCGCCGTCAGTTTAGCGGCCTGCTGCTGGATCAGGCTTTCCTGGCCGGGCTGGGTAATTATCTGCGCGTGGAGATACTCTGGCAGGCGCAGTTGGCCGCACACCATAAAGCAGAATCGTTAAACAAAGCCCAGCTTGATGCGCTGGTCGCCGCATTACTGGCAGTACCGCGTCTCTCTTATCAGACTCGCGGACAGGTGGATGAGAACCATCATCATGGTGCATTGTTTCGTTTTAAGGTATTTCACCGGGCAGGGCAGGCGTGTGAGCGCTGTGGCGGGATGATTGAGCGTACGATGCTGTCATCGCGGCCGTTTTACTGGTGTGCGGGATGCCAGAAATAAATCAGGGCGAGGCATGCCTCGCCCCAACGGGTCATATCTGCAGGAGTCGGGCATGCCCGACCCGGAAGATTATTTCTTGATGTTTGACGAGAAATCACGCTGATCGTAGCCAGTGTACAACTGGCGTGGACGGGCGATTTTTACACCATCGTCATGCATTTCTTTCCAGTGTGCAATCCAGCCCACGGTACGTGCCATCGCAAAGATAACCGTAAACATGGAAGACGGAATGCCCATTGCTTTCAGAATGATGCCTGAATAGAAGTCGACGTTTGGATAGAGTTTACGCTCAATGAAGTACGGGTCGTTCAGCGCAATGTGTTCCAGCTCCATCGCCACTTCCAGCAGGTCATCTTTCATGCCCAGCTCTTTCAACACTTCATGGCAGGTTTCACGCATCACGGTGGCACGCGGATCGTAGTTCTTGTAAACGCGGTGGCCGAAGCCCATCAGACGGAACGAATCGTTTTTGTCTTTCGCGCGGCGCAGGAACTCAGGAATGTGCTCAACGGTGCTGATCTCTTCCAGCATGCGCAGACAGGCTTCGTTGGCACCACCGTGCGCCGGTCCCCAAAGGGAGGCGATACCTGCAGCGATACAGGCAAACGGGTTGGCGCCAGACGAACCGGCGGTACGCACGGTAGAGGTTGATGCGTTCTGCTCATGATCGGCGTGCAGGATCAGAATGCGGTCCATGGCGCGTTCCAGCACCGGGTTCACCACATATTCTTCACACGGCGTAGAAAACATCATGTGCAGGAAGTTGCCGGCATAGGACAAGTCGTTGCGCGGATAGGCAAACGGCTGACCGATGGAATATTTGTAACACATTGCCGCCATAGTTGGCATTTTAGACAGCAGACGGAACGCAGCGATTTCACGATGGCGCTCAATGTTGACGTCCATAGCATCATGATAAAATGCCGCCAGCGCACCGGTAACACCACACATGACTGCCATCGGATGTGAGTCACGGCGGAAGCCACGGAACAGATGGTGAATCTGCTCATGCAGCATTGTATGGCGCGTCACAGTGAGTTTGAATTCTTCAAACTCTTTCTCGGTTGGTGGTTCACCATTCAGCAGGATGTAACACACTTCCAGGTAGTTTGAGTGCAGCGCTAACTGGTCAATCGGGAAACCACGGTGCAGCAGAATGCCTTCATCACCGTCGATATAGGTAATTTTAGATTCGCAGGATGCAGTAGAAGTAAAGCCGGGGTCAAAGGTGAAATACCCTTTGGAACCCAGATTCCGGACATCGATTTCTTCCTGACCCAACGTACCTTTCAGTACATCGAGCACGATAGGATCTTCGCCATCCAGGGTTAGTGTTGCTTTTTTATCAGCCATTTACAGTCTCCTTAGCGCCGTATTTTAGGGATCTTTATCACCAGGAAAGTCATATTCCCCAGCCTTGTGTCTGGCGCAGAAGGTCATCATCTCTGTGGCATCTTTTTGCGTGCAGGGTACAGAGTGACGGGCGCGTGCTGGCCGGGATGACATATTACTGATGCGTAGCATGGTTGTATAAAGACCCGGTTTGGTAATGACTTACGTTGTCGTCAAAACCTGATGCTTTATGGGTAATCCCAACCAATGTTACATAACTTGTGCTTAGGGGAAAGTGTATCCCCATAACTTTTGTGCATCATAGAACTTTTATTCGTCCGTTTGTAACAAGAATGTTGAACTTTTGTCAAATCAGATAATTAAAATTGTATCAATTATGAAAACCGTGAGAGTGATCACTGTTCCGCTGAAATGTTCCCAAAGAGTTTGTAGGGGAATTGTAATGAGAATGTGATCCACCTATACTGCCGCCAGGTCTCCGGATTTCCCCTGCAGTAGGAGCCACCCAGCGTTTCATACGCGTCGTTTTTGACACTGGACGTTGTAGTTTTGGTGCCTGGCGCGAATGGTCAACTTAGATAACGCTGTCTGACCCCCCTTCAGGACCGGAGGAAGCAAAATAAGAAAAGCTGTGTGGGCAAAACCGTGAAAAAACAAAGACCTGTCAACTTGGATCTCACTACGATCCGGTTTCCCTTAACCGCAATTGCGTCCATTCTCCACCGCGTGTCCGGCGTGATCACCTTTGTGTCGATCGGGATTCTGCTCTGGTTACTGGGTCTGTCTCTCTCTTCTCCCGAAGGCTTCCTTCAGGCTTCTGCCGTCATGGATAGCTTTATTGCCAAATTCATCATGTGGGGCATCTTAACCGCACTGGCGTACCATATCGCTGGCGGCATTCGCCATATGATGATGGACTTTGGTTTCCTCGGTGAAACCTTAGAAACGGGTAAGTTTTCCGCGCAAATTGCATTCGGTATCACTGTCGTGCTCTCAATCCTGGCTGGAGTCCTCGTATGGTAAGCAATGCTTCTGCACTGGGTCGCAACGGCATTCATGACTGGTTGCTGCTGCGTGCTGCCGCCATGGTTATGACCCTCTATGTGCTGTATATCCTCGGCTTTATCGTGATGTCAGGGACCCTGACCTATGACATCTGGCGTGGTTTTTTTGCCTCAAACTTCACGAAAGTCTTCACCCTTCTGACGCTGTTCTCCATTCTGGTGCATGGCTGGATTGGGATGTGGCAGGTACTGACTGACTACATTAAACCACTGGCGCTGCGCATGATGCTGCAACTGGTGATTGTGGTAGCCCTGTTGGTGTATGCAATTTATGGAACCGTTGTTGTGTGGGGTGCGTGATGAGTTTGCCAGTCAGAGAATTTGATGCCGTGGTTATCGGCGCAGGCGGTGCAGGTATGCGCGCCGCCTTACAGATTTCCCAATCGGGCCAGACCTGTGCCCTGTTGTCCAAAGTTTTCCCAACCCGTTCTCATACCGTTTCTGCGCAAGGCGGTATTACCGTTGCGCTGGGTAATACCCATGAAGACAACTGGGAATGGCACATGTATGACACGGTCAAAGGTTCCGACTATATCGGTGACCAGGACGCGATTGAATATATGTGTAAAACCGGTCCGGAAGCGATTCTTGAGCTGGAACATATGGGCCTGCCATTCTCCCGTCTGGATGATGGTCGTATTTATCAGCGTCCGTTTGGTGGCCAGTCGAAAAACTTCGGCGGTGAGCAGGCGGCACGAACGGCTGCAGCCGCTGACCGTACCGGCCACGCATTGTTGCATACGCTGTATCAGCAGAACCTAAAAAACCACACCACTATCTTTTCCGAATGGTATGCGTTGGATCTGGTGAAAAACGCCGATGGCGCGATTGTCGGCTGTACTGCGCTGAACATTGAAGATGGTGAAGTGGTGTACTTCAAAGCGCGTGCCACCGTGCTGGCGACCGGCGGTGCCGGACGTATTTACCAGTCTACAACCAATGCGCATATCAACACCGGTGACGGCGTCGGTATGGCATTGCGTGCCGGTGTACCAGTGCAGGATATGGAAATGTGGCAGTTCCACCCGACCGGTATTGCGGGTGCGGGCGTGCTGGTGACCGAAGGTTGCCGTGGTGAAGGCGGATATCTGCTGAATAAACACGGCGAACGCTTTATGGAGCGTTACGCGCCAAATGCGAAAGACCTGGCGGGTCGTGACGTGGTAGCACGTTCTATCATGATCGAAATCCGTGAAGGTCGTGGCTGTGACGGTCCGTGGGGTCCACACGCTAAGCTGAAGCTGGACCACCTGGGTAAAGAGGTGCTGGAAGCGCGTTTGCCGGGCATCCTTGAGCTGTCGCGGACCTTTGCGCACGTTGATCCGGTGAAAGAACCGATCCCGGTCATCCCAACCTGCCACTATATGATGGGGGGGATTCCAACGCGTGTGAGCGGTCAGGCACTGACGGTGAACGAGAAAGGTGAAGATGTTCTGGTTCCGGGCCTGTTTGCGGTGGGTGAAATTGCCTGCGTATCCGTCCACGGGGCTAACCGTCTTGGCGGCAACTCGCTGCTCGATCTGGTGGTGTTTGGCCGTGCTGCTGGTGTGCATCTGCAGGAATCCATTGCCGAGCAGGGTGAGCTGCGCGAAGCCACGGAAGAAGAAATTGACGCTTCTCTGGCCCGACTGAACCGCTGGAATAACAACGTCACGGGTGAAGATCCGGCAGATCTGCGTAAAGCGTTGCAGGCCTGTATGCAGAATAACTTCTCGGTCTTCCGTGAAGGTGATGCGATGGCGCGGGGTCTGGAAGAGTTGAAAGTGTTGCGCGAGCGTCTGAAGAATGCCCGTCTGGATGACCGTTCCAGCGATTTCAACACCCAGCGTGTTGAGTGCCTGGAGCTGGATAACCTGATGGAGACGGCCTACGCCACAGCGGTGTCAGCCAACTATCGTACGGAAAGCCGTGGGGCACATAGCCGCTTCGACTATCCTGAACGTGACGATGCAAACTGGTTATGTCACAGCGTGTATCTGCCGCTGACTGAAAGCATGACGCGCCGTGAAGTGAACATGCAGCCGAAACTGCGTGCGGCCTTCCCGCCGAAAGCACGTACATACTAGTTTGCGGAGATAACACCATGAGACTCGAATTTTCCATCTATCGTTACAATCCGGATGTCGATGATGCTCCGCGTATGCAGGAATACACGCTGGAGTCAGAAGACGGCCGTGACATGATGTTGCTGGACGCGCTGATGCGTCTGAAAGAGAAAGACCCGACGTTAGCGTTTCGCCGCTCGTGCCGTGAAGGGGTGTGTGGCTCTGACGGTCTCAATATGAACGGTAAAAATGGCCTTGCCTGCATTACCCCCGTTTCTGCGCTGGGTAATGGTAAACAGAAAATTGTGATCCGCCCGCTGCCCGGTTTACCGGTGATCCGCGATTTGGTGGTGGACATGGGGCAATTCTATGCTCAGTATGAGAAGATTAAGCCTTACCTGTTGAATAATGGGCAAAAACCACCAGCAAGGGAACATCTTCAGGAGCCGGAACAGCGTGAAAAACTGGATGGTCTGTACGAATGTATTCTTTGCGCCTGTTGCTCGACCTCATGCCCGTCATTCTGGTGGAACCCGGACAAATTTATCGGTCCGGCAGGTTTGCTGGCGGCATACCGTTTCCTGATTGATAGCCGTGACACCGAAACCGATGCGCGTCTTGATAATCTGAACGATGCTTTCAGTGTATTCCGCTGTCACAGTATCATGAACTGTGTGAGCGTATGTCCTAAAGGGCTAAACCCAACGCGTGCCATCGGCCATATTAAGTCGATGCTGTTGCAGCGGGGCGCTTAACACTGACGTACCGGGAGCCTGCGGGTTCCCGGTGTTTTACCAGGTCATCTTTGTAAGGTGTTTTCGGCAGAGTGAAGTTGCCGGAAACCCTTTGCAAAGGTTCCCTTACGGGCCGGTCGCTCGTATCGAAGAACCGTACCACGGTAAGCCGTTAACGCGGCGCGGGACTTGCAAAGGTTCCATTAACCAACCACGGCGAAAAAAAAAGCACAAATATGCTTAAGGGATCACAATGCAGAACAGCGCGATGAAACCCTGGCTGGACTCCTCCTGGCTGGCCGGCGCGAACCAGTCCTACATAGAGCAGCTCTATGAGGACTTTTTAACCGATCCTGACTCTGTCGATGTGGCCTGGAAGTCTCTTTTCCAGCAGCTTCCTGGAACTGGGGTTAGACCTGAGCAATTTCACTCCACCACCCGCGAGTATTTCCGCCGTCTGGCGAAAGATGCTTCGCGCTATACCGCCTCCGTCAGCGATCCTGAAACCAATGCTAAACAGGTTAAGGTACTGCAACTGATCAACGCCTTCCGTTTCCGCGGACATCAGCAAGCAAACCTCGACCCGTTAGGCCTGTGGAAGCAGGAAGCTGTACCGGATCTCGACCCAGCCTACCATGGTCTGAGCGAAGCCGATTTCCAGGAAAGTTTCAATGTCGGTTCCTTTGCCATTGGTAAAGAGACACTGAAGCTGGCGGATCTGTTTGCGGCGCTGCAGCAAACCTATTGCGGTTCGATCGGTGCGGAATATATGCACATGACCAACACCGAAGAAAAACGCTGGATCCAACAGCGTCTGGAATCGGTGGTGGGGCAGGCATCTTACTCTGTTGAAGAGAAAAAGGGCTTCCTCAAGCAGCTGACTGCAGCAGAAGGTCTGGAGCGCTATCTGGGCGCGAAATTCCCGGGTGCTAAACGCTTCTCACTGGAAGGCGGTGACGCGCTGGTGCCGATGCTGAATGAGATGATTCGTCATGCCGGTAAGAGCGGTACGCGCGAAGTGGTGCTGGGTATGGCACACCGCGGCCGTCTGAACGTGCTGATCAACGTGCTGGGCAAAAAGCCACAGGACCTGTTCGACGAATTCTCTGGTAAGCATAAAGAGCATCTTGGCACGGGTGACGTGAAGTACCATATGGGCTTCTCATCGGATGTGGAAACTGAAGGCGGCATGGTTCACCTGGCGCTGGCGTTTAACCCATCACATCTCGAGATTGTCAGCCCGGTGGTCATGGGATCTGTCCGCGCCCGTCTTGACCGTCTTGATGAACCTGCCAGCAACAAAGTCTTACCTATCACTATTCACGGTGATGCTGCCGTTATCGGGCAGGGCGTGGTGCAGGAAACCCTGAACATGTCGCAGGCCCGGGGTTACGAAGTGGGCGGTACAGTACGTATCGTGATCAACAACCAGATTGGTTTCACCACCTCAAACCCTAAAGATGCACGTTCAACTCAGTACTGTACCGATATTGGTAAAATGGTGCTGGCCCCGATCTTCCACGTCAACGCGGATGACCCGGAAGCGGTTGCCTTTGTCACCCGTCTGGCGTTGGATTTCCGTAACACCTTTAAACGCGACGTGTTTATTGATCTGGTCTGTTATCGCCGTCATGGCCATAACGAAGCTGATGAGCCAAGCGCCACGCAGCCTGTGATGTACCAGAAAATCAAGAAACACCCGACGCCGCGTAAACTCTATGCTGACAAGCTGGAAGCCGAAAAGGTCGCCAGCCTGGAAGATGCCACGGAAATGGTCAACCTGTACCGTGATGCTCTGGATGCAGGTGAGTGCGTGGTACCGGAATGGCGCCCAATGAGCCTCCACTCTTTCACCTGGTCGCCGTATCTAAACCATGACTGGGATGAAGGCTACCCGGAATCTATCGAACTGAAGCGTTTGCAGGCACTGGCAAAACGCATCAGCACGGTACCGGAATCTGTCGAAATGCAGTCCCGTGTGGCCAAGATTTACAACGATCGCGCTGAAATGGCGGCCGGAAATAAGCCGTTCGACTGGGGCGCAGCAGAAAACCTCGCGTACGCCACGCTGGTGGATGAAGGCATTCCATGCCGTCTTTCCGGCGAGGATATGGGGCGCGGTACGTTCTTCCATCGTCATGCGGTTATCCATAACCAGGCGAATGGGTCGACCTACACTCCGTTACAGCATGTGCATAACGGGCAGGGCATCTTCAAAGTATGGGACTCCGTGCTGTCAGAAGAAGCCGTGCTGGCGTTTGAATATGGCTATGCCACCGCAGAACCGCGCACCCTGACCATCTGGGAAGCACAGTTCGGTGACTTCGCTAACGGGGCGCAGGTCGTTATTGACCAGTTCATCAGCTCCGGCGAGCAGAAGTGGGGCCGTATGTGTGGCCTGGTGATGCTTCTGCCACATGGCTATGAAGGTCAGGGCCCTGAGCACTCCTCTGCGCGCCTGGAGCGTTACCTGCAACTTTGTGCAGAGCAGAACATGCAGGTTTGCGTGCCGTCTACACCTGCGCAGGTTTACCACATGCTGCGTCGTCAGGCGCTGCGCGGTATGCGCCGTCCGCTGGTGGTGATGTCACCGAAGTCATTGTTACGTCATCCGCAGGCGGTATCTTCACTGGAAGAGTTGGCCAGCGGAGCGTTCCTGCCTGCCATTGGTGAAATCGACAATCTCGACCCTAAAGACGTCAAACGTGTCGTACTGTGTTCCGGTAAGGTGTATTACGACCTGCTGGATAAACGTCGTAAGAATGAGCAAACCGACGTCGCTATCGTGCGTATTGAGCAGCTTTATCCGTTCCCACACAAAGCGGTGCAGGATGTGTTGCAGCAGTATTCTCACGTGCATGATTTTGTCTGGTGTCAGGAAGAGCCACTGAACCAGGGTGCATGGTATTGCAGTCAGCATCACTTCCGCGAAGTCGTGCCGTTTGGGGCTTCATTACGTTATGCCGGTCGCCCTGCATCTGCATCTCCGGCAGTTGGCTATATGTCCGTTCACCAGCAGCAGCAGCAAGATCTGGTTAATGACGCGCTGAACGTTGAATAATTAAGGAAATAGAATGAGTAGCGTAGATATCGTTGTTCCTGACCTGCCTGAATCCGTGGCAGATGCCACCGTGGCAACCTGGCACAAAAAACCGGGCGACAGCGTCAAACGTGACGAAGTGCTGGTAGAAATTGAAACAGACAAAGTGATTCTGGAAGTGCCTGCCTCGGCGGATGGCGTACTGGAAGCTATCCTCGAAGATGAAGGCGCCACCGTGGTGTCTCGTCAGGCGCTGGGTCGCTTGAAAGAAGGTAATAGCGGCGGCAAAGAAACCTCTGCCAAAGCCGAAGCCAAAGAGGCGACCCCTGCGCAGCGCGCAACGGCCTCACTTGAAGAAGAGAGCAACGATGCGCTCAGCCCGGCGATTCGCCGTCTGATTGCCGAGCACAGCCTTGACGCTGCCGCAATCAAAGGCAGCGGCGTGGGTGGTCGTATCACCCGTGAAGATGTGGAAAAACATCTGGCAAATGCTCCGGCGAAAGCTGCTGAAGCGAAAGCGGCACCTGCTGCTACCGCACCGGCTGCTTCTCTGGGCAACCGCAGCGAGAAGCGTGTGCCAATGACGCGCCTGCGCAAGCGTGTGGCTGAACGCCTGCTGGAAGCGAAAAACAGCACGGCAATGCTGACCACGTTCAACGAAGTCAACATGCAGCCCATCATGGCACTGCGTAAGCAGTATGGTGATGCCTTCGAAAAACGTCACGGTGTGCGTCTGGGCTTTATGTCCTTCTACATTAAAGCCGTTGTTGAAGCCTTGAAACGCTACCCGGAAGTGAATGCGTCCATCGATGGTGAAGAAGTGGTGTATCACAACTACTTCGACGTCAGCATTGCGGTTTCCACACCGCGCGGCCTGGTGACTCCGGTGCTGAAAGATGTTGATGCTTTGAGCATGGCTGACATTGAGAAGAAAATTAAAGAGCTGGCAGTGAAAGGACGCGACGGTAAGTTGACTGTTGACGAACTGACTGGCGGTAACTTCACCATTACTAACGGTGGTGTTTTCGGTTCCCTGATGTCTACCCCGATTATCAACCCGCCGCAGAGCGCGATCCTGGGTATGCATGCCATTAAAGATCGCCCAATGGCGGTGAATGGCCAGGTCGTTATCCAGCCAATGATGTATCTGGCACTCTCTTACGATCACCGTCTGATCGATGGCCGCGAATCAGTGGGCTATCTGGTGGCGATCAAAGAGCTGCTGGAAGATCCGGCGCGTCTGCTGCTGGATGTCTAAACCCCTGGGGTACGGCAGTATATTGTCGTACCCAACCCTATGTGTAGCCGCTTCTGGCGGCTAAGTCTTTTCAGACCTGAATGGATAGAACATCATGAACTTACACGAATATCAGGCAAAACAGTTGTTTGCACGGTATGGTTTACCGGCACCAACCGGTTATGCCTGCACCACGCCACGCGAAGCAGAAGAAGCCGCCTCTAAGATTGGTGCCGGCCCGTGGGTAGTGAAATGTCAGGTTCATGCCGGTGGCCGCGGTAAAGCGGGCGGTGTGAAAGTGGTTAACAGTAAAGAAGAGATCCGCGCTTTCGCTGAAAACTGGCTGGGTAAACGTCTGGTGACCTACCAGACTGACGCACATGGCCAGCCGGTTAACCAGATTCTGGTGGAATCCGCGACCGATATCGACCAGGAACTGTACCTGGGCGCAGTCGTTGACCGTGGCACCCGTCGCGTGGTGTTTATGGCGTCAACCGAAGGCGGCGTGGAAATTGAGAAAGTGGCGGAAGAAACCCCGCACCTGATTCACAAAATGGCGCTGGATCCCCTCACCGGGCCACAGCCTTACCAGGGTCGTGAGCTGGCGTTTAAACTAGGTCTGACTGGTAAGCAGGTTGGTCAGTTCACCAAGATCTTTATGGGTCTGGCAACGCTGTTCCTGGAGCGTGATCTGGCGCTGGTTGAGATCAACCCGTTAGTGATCACTAAGCAGGGCGACCTGGTTTGCCTGGACGGCAAGCTGACGGCTGACGGCAATGCTTTGTTCCGCCAGCCAGAGCTGCGCGAAATGCGCGACCCAAGCCAGGAAGACTCCCGCGAAGCACATGCAGCGCAGTGGGAACTGAACTACGTGGCGCTGGAAGGTAACATCGGTTGTATGGTCAACGGTGCGGGTCTGGCGATGGGTACGATGGACATCGTGAAACTGAGCGGTGGCCAGCCTGCTAACTTCCTTGATGTTGGCGGCGGTGCGACCAAAGAGCGCGTGACCGAAGCCTTTAAAATAATCCTGTCAGATGACGCGGTGAAAGCGGTCTTTGTTAACATCTTCGGCGGTATCGTTCGCTGCGACCTGATTGCTGACGGCATTATCGGTGCGGTGGAAGAAGTGGGTGTAAACGTGCCGGTGGTGGTGCGTCTGGAAGGGAACAATGCCGAGCTGGGTGCCAAAAAACTGGCAGACAGCGGCCTGAATATTATTGCAGCAACCAGCCTGAGCGATGCGGCGCACCGTGTTGTTGCCGCAGCGGAGGGTAAATAATGTCTATTCTGATTGATAAAAACACCAAAGTTATCTGCCAGGGCTTCACCGGTGGTCAGGGGACTTTCCACTCCGAACAGGCGCTAGCCTATGGTACTCAGCTGGTCGGCGGTGTAACGCCAGGTAAAGGCGGCACTGAGCATCTGGGTCTGCCGGTATTTAACACCGTGCGCGAAGCGGTAGAAGCAACAGGTGCGACAGCATCCGTGATTTACGTACCGGCTCCGTTCTGCAAAGACGGTATCCTGGAAGCGATTGAAGCGGGCATTAAGCTGATCATCACCATCACTGAAGGCATCCCAACGCTGGATATGCTGACCGTGAAAGTGAAGCTGGATGAAGCCGGTGTGCGTATGATCGGTCCAAACTGCCCGGGTGTTATTACCCCGGGAGCCTGTAAGATCGGCATCATGCCTGGCCATATTCACCAGCCAGGCCGCATTGGCATCGTGTCCCGTTCCGGTACGCTGACCTATGAAGCCGTGAAGCAGACGACAGATATTGGTTACGGCCAGTCTACCTGCGTCGGTATCGGTGGTGACCCGATCCCAGGCTCTAACTTCATCGATATCCTGAAGCTGTTCCAGGATGACCCACAGACCGAAGCCATCGTCATGATTGGTGAAATCGGCGGTAGCGCAGAAGAAGAAGCTGCTGCGTTTATCAAAGAGTACGTGACTAAACCGGTAGTGGGTTACATCGCCGGTGTGACGGCGCCTAAGGGCAAACGTATGGGGCACGCAGGGGCTATCATCGCAGGCGGTAAAGGCACAGCAGACGAGAAGTTTGCAGCGCTGGAAGCAGCAGGCGTGAAAACCGTGCGTAGCCTGGCTGATATCGGCGAGGCCGTAAAAGCGGTACTGCCACAGTAATACGCTTGTTTACTGCAATACAGGCCACCTGAGGGTGGCCTTTTTTATGGTTGTCTGCCACACTTTTTACTGTTAGTGATTAACGTTAAATTATTATTAAAGCTCTCAGATGTAATTTAACGTTAAATTGCCACTCCATTGTTTTTATATTTTAACCTTCCCCCTGTAATCGCATACAAACCTTTAACAAACAAACCTTGCTACCACAATATATGAGATCTCAATCTTAATTTAGATCAAGAAAAGCAGACTTATTTATTGGGTATATTACTGGAGTCTTTGTGCGTTTTTGGTTTAAATTGCGCTACATCAAATTCAGGTTGTT
The DNA here is from genome assembly GCF_020683125.1 of Erwinia rhapontici. Lineage (NCBI taxonomy): Bacteria > Pseudomonadati > Pseudomonadota > Gammaproteobacteria > Enterobacterales > Erwiniaceae > Erwinia > Erwinia rhapontici. The sequence goes on from NZ_CP085627.1 coordinate 1,355,849, forward strand.
TCCGCTATCTCATTAAAAGTTGATACAGCCTGCTAAAAATAATACTGTCGTCACAAAACCACTTTAAACCTGTGTGTATAAAGGCGTATTATGGAAGTCGGGATGTCTTTCTGGATCTTCTAAGGTTGTTACTAACCCTTTTAGCCCTATGGCTGGGATGATTCCCTGTGTCAGGAGACACTTTACGGGATTACGTTTTCTTTTTTATTTATTGGGATGTCTCCAGGTAATTCTGAGTAATTTACTCGGGTATTCTTCTGTCGGAACCCACTTGCGGAGCAAGGAGTCAGAATGTTTGATATTGTCGAACTGTCGCGATTACAGTTTGCTTTGACTGCTATGTACCATTTTCTGTTTGTGCCTTTAACGCTGGGTATGGCGTTTTTACTGGCCATTATGGAAACGGTATATGTGTTGTCGGGTAAACAAATCTACAAAGATATGACCAAGTTTTGGGGCAAGTTATTTGGTATTAACTTTGCCCTGGGTGTTGCAACCGGGCTTACGATGGAGTTTCAGTTCGGCACTAACTGGTCTTATTACTCGCACTATGTGGGTGATATCTTCGGTGCCCCGCTGGCCATTGAAGGCCTGATGGCATTCTTCCTTGAGTCGACCTTTGTCGGGCTGTTCTTCTTCGGCTGGGATCGCCTGGGCAAAGTACAGCACATGGCCGTGACCTGGCTGGTGGCTCTCGGTTCCAACCTCTCCGCATTGTGGATTCTGGTGGCAAACGGCTGGATGCAGAATCCAGTGGCCTCTGAGTTTAACTTCGAAACGATGCGTATGGAGATGGTCAGCTTCTCCGAACTGGTATTAAACCCGGTAGCACAGGTGAAATTCGTGCACACCGTGGCAGCCGGTTATACCTGTGGTGCGATGTTTATTCTGGGCATCAGTGCTTACTACTTGCTGCGCGGCCGTGATATCGCTTTTGCCAAACGTTCATTCGCGATTGCTGCCAGCTTTGGTATGGCCGCTATCCTGTCTGTTATCGTACTGGGTGATGAATCGGGCTATGAAATTGGTGATGTGCAGAAAACCAAGCTTGCCGCGATAGAAGCCGAGTGGGAAACGCAGCCAGCGCCGGCCGCCTTTACACTGTTCGGTATCCCCGATCAGGAAGCACAGAAGAATAACTATGCTATTCAGATCCCCTGGGCGCTGGGCCTGATCGCGACCCGTTCCGTCGACAAACAGGTCACCGGTTTGAAAGAGTTGATGGAGCAGCATGAAGTGCGCATCCGTAACGGGATGAAGGCTTACCAGCTGTTGCAGGAACTACGTACCGGCAACCAGGACCCAGCCGTGCGTACTGCATTCAATGCGGCCAAACAGGATCTGGGCTATGGCTTGCTGTTGAAACGCTATACAGCGAACGTTGCGGATGCCAGCGAAGCTCAGATCCAGCAGGCAACGAAAGATTCGATTCCCAGCGTTGCTCCACTCTACTTCTCCTTCCGCATTATGGTCGCCTGTGGCGTGTTGATGTTACTGATTATCGGGCTGTCATTCTGGACCGTTATTCGTAATCGCATTGGTAAATGCCCACTCCTGCTGAAATGCGCGCTGTACGGCATTCCGCTGCCGTGGATTGCGATTGAATCTGGCTGGTTTGTTGCGGAATATGGCCGTCAACCCTGGGCGATTGGTGAAGTGCTGCCCACCGCTGTAGCGAACTCATCACTGACTGTAGGCGATCTACTGTTCTCGATGGGGCTGATTTGTGGTCTGTATACGCTGTTCCTGGTGGCTGAAATGTACCTGATGTTCAAGTTTGCCCGCCTGGGTCCTAGCAGCCTGAAAACCGGACGCTATCACTATGAGCAGTCCAGCATCGCCTCGCAGCCGGCACGCTAAGACAGGAGTCCATACATGTTAACTTATGAAGAATTGCGCTTTCTCTGGTGGTTGCTGATTGGTATTTTGCTGATCGGTTTTGCAGTCGCTGACGGTTTTGATATGGGCGTTGGCATGCTGACCCGCATCCTGGGGCGTTCTGATACTGAACGCCGTATTATGATCAACAGTATCGCCCCACACTGGGACGGTAACCAGGTCTGGTTGATCACGGCTGGTGGTGCATTGTTTGCTGCCTGGCCGATGGTTTATGCCGCTGCGTTTTCCGGTTTTTATGTGGCGATGATCCTGGTGCTGGCCTCATTATTCTTCCGTCCGGTCGGGTTTGACTACCGCTCCAAGATTGAAGATATGCGCTGGCGCGGGATGTGGGACTGGGGGATTTTCATCGGCAGCTTTGTCCCGCCGCTGGTCATTGGTGTCGCCTTTGGTAACCTCTTACAAGGTGTACCTTTCCACATCGACAACGATTTGCGCCTGTTCTATACCGGCAACTTCTTCCAACTGCTGAATCCGTTTGGTCTGCTGGCGGGGATTGTCAGTCTGACGATGATCCTGACCCAGGGTGCAACGTATTTGCAGATGCGCACCGTCGGTGAATTGCATCTGCGTACCCGTAAAGCCGCGCAGATTTCTGCTGCCGTGATGATGGTCTGCTTCGCGCTGGCGGGTGTCTGGGTGGTGTACGGCATTGATGGTTATGTGGTGACCTCGGCACTCGATCATAACGGTGCGTCTAATCCACTGGTGAAAGAAGTCAGCCGTCAGGCGGGTGCCTGGATGGTGAACTTCAATAATGCGCCGATTCTCTGGGCCATTCCGGTGCTGGGCGTGGTACTGCCGTTACTGACTATCCTCTTCTCGCGTATTGAGAAAGGGGCCTGGGCGTTCCTGTTTTCTTCACTGACGCTGGCCTGTGTCATTCTGACGGCCGGTATTACGATGTTCCCGTTCGTTATGCCATCCAGTACCGTACCGAATGTGAGCCTGACCATGTGGGATGCTACGTCGACGGTATTGACACTCAACGTCATGACCGTGGTAGCGGCTATCTTTGTGCCAATTATCCTGGCTTACACAACCTGGTGTTACTACAAAATGTTCGGCCGTGTGACCAAAGAACAGATTGAAAATAACAGTAATTCTCTCTACTAAAGAAGGAGCGACATCATGTGGTATTTTGCCTGGATTCTTGGCACGCTGCTGGCCTGTGCCTTCGGTATCATTACCGCTCTGGCGCTGGAACAAGCTGAAGCGTCAGCCGCGAGTAAAGAGGAACTGTGATGGGGGAGGGCATCGCTCGTCTCTATCAACTGATGGACAAGGGCCCGCTGAGGGCGCTTTCCCTGGTGGCCGCGTTACTGCTGGCGGGGTGTATGTTCTGGAACCCATCGCGCTTTGCCGCGAACAGCAGTGAGCTGGCTATCTGGCAGGGGCTGTTGCTGATGTGGGCGGTCTGCACGGGCGTAATTCACGGTGTGGGGTTCCGCCCGCATCGTCTACGCTGGCGCGGATTTTTCTCTCCACTTCCTGCCTTGTTAGTTGCCATGAGTGGCGTTGTTTTTTTCTTCCTCTGATCGTGCAGAGGGACAGATTCATCTGTCCCTCTGTTTTCCTCTTTGTCCCTCGCCATAATAAATGTCGCTGAAGCTATTTTTAGCTGCGTTTATGTCAATATTTGTCTAACAAATGTCCTGAAATTAGTGAAGTTGTTACGCAGGGATAATTATTTTCGTCAGCCTCTGGCAACCCATTCCCAACAGGTTAGCTCTTGCGTATAGTAGCAACGTTTTCCTGTACCAACGTTAGCATTACCGGGATGTAGAGTGAGTACAACGCTGTTTCGATGGCCGGTGCGTGTCTATTACGAAGATACCGATGCCGGTGGTGTGGTTTACCACGCCAGCTATGTCGCTTTTTATGAACGGGCACGGACTGAAATGCTGCGCCAGCGCCATTTCAATCAACAGGTTCTGCTGGAACAGCAGGTGGCCTTTGTCGTGCGTCGTATCACGGTTGATTACCTTGCAGCTGCACGCCTCGACGATATGCTCGATGTGCAAAGCGAGGTTATTGGCATGACCAGAACGACCATGACATTCGCACAACGCATCGTTAATGCAGAAGGCCGTGTGCTCAATGAAGCAGAGGTCCTGATCGCCTGCATCAATCCACATCTAATGAAGCCGATAGCGCTTCCCAAGTCTATTGTCGCGGAGTTCAAGCAGTGACTGACATGAACATTCTTGATTTGTTCCTGAAGGCGAGCCTTCTGGTCAAACTTATCATGTTGATATTGATCGGATTTTCTATCGCCTCCTGGGCTGTAATCATTCAGCGTACCCGTATTTTGAATGCGGCCACGCGTGATGCAGACGCCTTCGAAGATAAGTTTTGGTCCGGTATCGAACTGTCTCGTCTCTATCAGGAAAGCCAGGCCCGTCGCGATGAGCTGGGCGGTTCTGAGCAGATTTTCTATGCGGGTTTTAAAGAGTTTGCCCGTCTGCATCGTGCTAACAACCATGCGCCGGAAGCGGTCGTGGAGGGGGCGACGCGTGCCATGCGTATTTCCATGAACCGTGAACTGGAAGCGCTGGAAAACCATATACCTTTCCTGGGTACCGTAGGTTCCATCAGCCCTTATATTGGTCTGTTTGGTACGGTATGGGGGATTATGCATGCCTTCATCGCGCTGGGCGCGGTGAAACAGGCCACCTTACAGATGGTGGCACCGGGTATTGCTGAAGCACTGATTGCAACTGCAATTGGTCTGTTTGCGGCCATCCCTGCGGTCATGGCTTACAACCGCCTGACGCAGCGTGTGAACAAACTTGAGCAGAACTACGACAACTTTATGGAAGAGTTCACGGCTATCCTGCATCGTCAGGCGTTCTCTAGCGACGTAAGCAAGTAAGTCGGAGGTTAGCATGGCCAGAAGGCGTGGTCGCGGTCGCCGCGACGTCAAGTCCGAGATCAATATTGTTCCGTTGCTGGACGTGCTGCTGGTGCTGTTGCTGATTTTCATGGCAACGGCGCCGATCATCACTCAAAGCGTGGAAGTTGATCTCCCGGACGCTACAGATTCTAAAACCGTCTCCAGCGATGATAATCCTCCTGTGATTGTTGAAGTCGCGGGTGTCGGGCAGTACAGCCTGGTGGTCGATCACGATCGGATGGAGCAGTTGCCAGCGGAACAAGTGGTGGCCGAAGCGCAGCGCCGCATTACGGCTAACCCGAAAACGGTGTTCCTGATTGGCGGGGCCAAAGAGGTTCCTTACGAGGAAATCATCAAGGCGCTGAACTTGCTGCATCAGGCAGGCGTGAAGTCTGTCGGATTAATGACGCAGCCGATTTAATTCATTCGAACCGTTTTTGGGAACCGAGAGTGTCGAAGGCAACCGAGCAAGACGAAAAGTTAAAACGAGCGATAACAATATCAGTCATCTTCCACATTATTCTGGTGGCCGTGCTGGTATGGAGTTCGTTTGACGAAAACATCGACGCCAGCGGCGGTGGTGGCGGTAGCGATATTGATGCAGTCATGGTCGATCCTGGCGCGGTGGTAGAACAGTACAATCGTCAGCAAAATCAGCAGAGCGACAGCAAGCGTGCCGAGCAACAACGTCAGAAGCAGGCTAAACAGCAGGCGGAAGAGTTGCAGCAGAAACAGGCCGCAGAACAGCAAAGGCTGAAACAGATCGAGAAAGAACGTCTGCAGGCGCAGGAAGATGCCAAACAGCAGGCGGCAGAACAGGCCGCCGAGCAGAAGCAAGCCGCGGATGCGGCGAAGCAGGCACAGCAGGAGCAGAAACAGGCTGAAGCCGCCGCGGCAAAAGCCAAAGCCGATGCGAAAGCCCAGGCGGATGCCCAGGCGAAGTCTGCTGCTGATGCACAGAAAAAAGCTGCAGAAGAAGCGAAAAAAGCGGCTGCTGATGCGAAGAAAGAAGCCGAAGCAGAAGCGAAACAGGCCGCTGCGGAAGCCGCTAAAGTGAAAGCGGCAGCGGATGCAAAAGCCAAAGCGACTGCTGAGGCAAAAGCGGCGGCGGATGCGAAGGCTGCTGCTCAGGAAGCCAAAGCACAGGCGGCGGCTGAGGCGAAAGAAAAAGCAGCGGAAGAAGCCAAAGAGAAAGCGGCGACTGCTGCCAAAGAAAAAGCGGAAGCGGCTGCAAAAGCGAAAGCTGATGCCGCAGCGAAAGCCAAAGCCGATGCCGCAGCCAAGAAGAAAGCAGCAGCTGAAGCCGCGAAAGAGTCGGGTGATGTCGGTGACTTACTGGGTGACCTGACCTCAGGTAAAAATGCGCCGAAGTCGGGTAACGCTGCTGGCGGCGGTGGTGCTGCGGGGCAGGGTACGCAGAAAAAATCGGGTGCATCCGGTGCTGCTATCGACAGTTACCTCGGACAGGTTAAAGGCGCGATTCAAAGTAAATTGTATAATGCGGATACTTTCGCCGGGCAAACCTGCGATATCCGCATCAAACTGGCTCCGGACGGGCTGCTGATTTCAGCGACGACGGCCGGTGGTGATGCTGCGCTCTGTCAGGCCGCGTTAAGTGCTGCTCGTACTGCTAAAATTCCAAAACCGCCTACCCAGGATGTCTGGCAGGCGGTGAAAGAAGCGACAGTCGAGTTTAAACTGTAAGAATTCGGTCATCAGCGGCATGTTGAACTATGTTTTGCGTGCCGTACTCTTAGGTTTCTTGATACAAGGCTAATTATCGTGGGTGCTATGCCCGGATAAGGGAGAAAGAATGAAGCAGGCATTTCGTGTAGCGCTGAGTTTTTTAATGCTGTTTGTCGCGGTCGCGCATGCAGAAGTTCGCATTGAAATTACTCAGGGTGTGAATTCCGCACGTCCTATCGGCGTTGTGCCGTTTAAATGGGATGGTCCAGGTGCCGCACCGGAAGATATTGGTGGCATTGTTGCTGCCGACTTGCGTAACAGCGGTAAATTCAATCCAATCGATCGTTCACGTTTACCACAGCAGCCAACCTCTGCTGCCGAAGTGCAGCCCGCTGCATGGAGCGCGCTGGGCATTGATGCCGTCGTGGTAGGCCAGGTTCAGCCAGGTGCTGACGGCAGCTATACAGTTTCCTACCAGTTGGTCGATACCTCGGCTAACCCTGGCGCTGTGCTGGCGCAGAATCAGTTCAAAGTGACTAAACAGTGGTTACGTTATGCCGCGCATACGGCCAGTGATGAAAGCTTTGAAAAACTGACCAGCATCAAAGGGGCATTCCGTACCCGTATTGCTTACGTAGTGCAGACCAACGGCGGTCAATTCCCGTATGAACTGCGCGTATCTGATTACGATGGTTACAACCAGTTTGTTGTGCATCGTTCACCAGAACCACTGATGTCACCAGCCTGGTCTCCAGACGGCAGCAAAGTGGCTTACGTGACCTTTGAAAGCGGTAAGTCTGCGCTGGTTATCCAGACGCTGGCTAATGGCGCGATCAGGCAGGTTGCTTCGTTCCCACGTCACAACGGTGCGCCAGCCTTCTCCCCAGATGGCAGCAAACTGGCATTTGCGTTATCAAAAACCGGTAGCCTGAATCTGTACGTGATGGACCTTGGTTCTGGTCAGATTCGTCAGATCACTGATGGTCGTTATAACAGCACCGAACCAACCTGGTTCCCGGACAGCCAGAGTCTGGCTTACACCTCCGATCAGGCAGGTCGTCCACAAATTTATAAAATCAGCGCAAGCGGCGGTACAGCTCAACGTATTACCTGGGAAGGTTCTCAGAACCAGGACTCAGACGTCAGCTCTGATGGCAAATCAATGGTGATGGTCAGCACCAATGGCGGTGCTCAACACATCGCCCGACAAGATCTGGTAACGGGAGCCGTTCAACAATTAACGGACACGTTCCTGGATGAGACGCCAAGTCTCGCACCTAACGGCACAATGGTAATCTATAGCTCTACTCAGGGTATGGGTTCCGTATTGCAGTTGGTTTCGACGGATGGGCGTTTCAAAGCGCGTCTTCCGGCAACTGATGGACAGGTCAAATTTCCTGCCTGGTCGCCGTATCTGTGATGCATGTGTAAATATGTATGGCAAACTATAATAGGAATTAAACAATGCAACTGAACAAAGTGCTGAAAGGCTTAATGCTGGCACTGCCAGTAATCGCAGTGGCTGCATGTAGCTCTCATAAGAACAACAACAACGACCAGACTAACGGTCTTGGTGACGGTTCTAACAGCGGCATGAACAGCGGTAACATGTCTTCTGACGAGCAGGCACGTCTGCAGATGCAAGAACTGCAGAAAAACAACATCGTATACTTCGGTCTGGACAAGTATGACATCGCTTCTGACTTCGCTCAGATGCTGGATGCGCACGCTAACTTCCTGCGTAGCAACCCATCATACAAAGTGACCGTAGAAGGTCATGCGGATGAGCGCGGTACACCTGAATACAACATCGCCCTGGGCGAACGTCGTGCTTCAGCTGTTAAAATGTACCTGCAGGGTAAAGGCGTTTCTGCTGACCAGATCTCTATCGTTTCTTACGGTAAAGAAAAACCTGCAGTACTGGGTCACGACGAATCAGCTTATGCTAAAAACCGTCGTGCAGTACTGGTTTACTAAGAGAATCACATGATTAGTAGCTTCAGAACTCACCTGTTGAGTCTGTCGTTACTGGTTGGCGTAGCGGCCCCCTGGGCCGCTAATGCCCAGGCAACAATCAGTAACGTTGGCTCCGGCTCGGTTGAAGACCGTGTCACTACACTTGAGCGTATTTCTAATGCTCAGGCGCAACTCCTCCAGCAACTTCAGCAGCAACTTTCCGAAACTCAAAATGATATTGACTCACTACGTGGTCAAATTCAGGAAAACAGCTATCAGCTGAATCAGGTTGTGGAGCGTCAGAAAGGACTTTACCAGCAGATTGACAGTCTCAGCAGCGGTGGTGCAAACGCCGGTGCAGCGGCCGCGTCAGGTGCGGGTGCGGCAGCCGCCGATACGTCCTCTGACGGCAGCAATGCAGCGGCAGCAGCTCCTGCTGCCGCTGCTGCCCCAACCCAAAGTGGGGATGCGAATACCGATTACAATGCGGCAGTGGCGCTGGTACTGGAGAAAAAACAGTACGATCAGGCTATCGCAGCATTTCAGTCCTTTGTGAAGAAATACCCGGATTCGACTTTTCAGCCTAACGCGAACTATTGGCTTGGTCAGTTGAATTACAACAAAGGCAAAAAAGACGATGCCGCGTTTTATTTCGCGACTGTTGTCAAAAATTACCCAAAATCACCGAAGAGTGCAGATGCGCTGCTGAAGGTGGGGGTGATCATGCAGGAAAAAGGCGACAAGGCGAAAGCCAAAGCGGTCTATCAGCAGGTGGTCAAACTGTACCCTAACAGTGAAGCCGCAAAACAGGCACAAAAGCGCTCAGCGGCACTCTGATTGGCGTGATTGAGCTCATTTTAGCCTGAAATATGGTCTTACCGCGTGAAAGCTAAGCAGTTGAACAACTTATCCTGAAATAGTGGTTGCGCTGGAAATTCAAATCAGTAATATATGCCGCCGTTGCCGGGGGATATGTTAAGAGACGCCAGCAGCACAAAAGCGGGTCGTTAGCTCAGTTGGTAGAGCAGTTGACTTTTAATCAATTGGTCGCAGGTTCGAATCCTGCACGACCCACCACTATTAAGTTTTAAACGGTGTAAACCGTGAAGGATGAGAACCGTAAAAAGTTCGAGTCGAGCGAAAGCGAGACAACGTTGCTTCAGCAACGGCCCGTAGGGCGAAGTCATCCTGCACGACCCACCACTATTCAGTTTTAAACGGTGTAAACCGTGCTTTGAAGTTTTGATATGGGTGATTAGCTCAGTTGGTAGAGCATCTCCTTTACACGGAGGGGGTCGGCGGTTCGAGCCCGTCATCACCCACCATATCGGGTCGTTAGCTCAGTTGGTAGAGCAGTTGACTTTTAATCAATTGGTCGCAGGTTCGAATCCTGCACGACCCACCACTTCAAAGTAGTAAGCGGTGTAAACCGTGAAGGATGAGAACCGTAAAAGGTTCGAGTCGAGCGAAAGCGAGACAACGTTGCTTCAGCAACGGCCCGAAGGGCGAAGTCATCCTGCACGACCCACCACTTCAAAGTAGCAAGTTATAGCGTAGTCCAGTTTTACCGCATTGCGGGTCGTTAGCTCAGTTGGTAGAGCAGTTGACTTTTAATCAATTGGTCGCAGGTTCGAATCCTGCACGACCCACCATCTCTTAAGAGATAAACATGCGTAGCAGTTCTGATATGGGTGATTAGCTCAGTTGGTAGAGCATCTCCTTTACACGGAGGGGGTCGGCGGTTCGAGCCCGTCATCACCCACCATATCGGGTCGTTAGCTCAGTTGGTAGAGCAGTTGACTTTTAATCAATTGGTCGCAGGTTCGAATCCTGCACGACCCACCAATTCAGAAAAAAGCGCCTAACAGGCGCTTTTTTCGTTTCTGTGCGGTGAAGCTTAACGTGCAGGATGAGAACCTGCAGCAGGTTCGACAAAATTGCACTGCAATTTTGTGCTGATGCGCCAGCATCACCCGCAGGGCGAGCATCAATATGATGCGAGGCATATCCTGCACGACCCACCAATGTAAGAAGGCGCCCTAAAGGCGCCTTTTTGCTGTCTGCGATTCGTGTAGGGTGAGAACCTGCAGCAGGTTCGAGTCGAACGCAGTGAGACAGCGTTGCCAAAGGCAACGACCCGGAGGGCGAGGCAAAGCCGAGTCATCCTGCACGACCCACCAATGTAAGAAGGCGCCCTAAAGGCGCCTTTTTGCTGTCTGCGATTCGGGCAGTATGAGAACCTGCAGCAGGTTCGAGTCGAACGTAGTGAGACAGCGTTGCTGAAGGCAACGACCCGGAGGGCGAGGCAAAGCCGAGTCATCCTGCACGACCCACCAATGTAAGAAGGCGCCCTAAAGGCGCCTTTTTGCTGTCTGCGATTCGTGTAGGGTGAGAACCTGCAGCAGGTTCGAGTCGAACGCAGTGAGACAGCGTTGCCAAAGGCAACGACCCGGAGGGCGAGGCGAAGCCGAGTCATCCTGCACGACCCACCAGTGTAAGAAGGCGCCCTAAAGGCGCCTTTTTGCTGTCTGCGATTTGAGTGTCCGGTCGCCCCGTTCCTTTATACCAATTTTCCACTGTGCCAGATATGCATCACCGCATAGCTGCGCCACGGACGCCATGCTTGTGAACGCTCCTCCGCCTGTTTAACGCTAAGACCACCGAGATTATTGCGTACCACAATATCTCCCGCCGGAAACGCGTCAGGCCAGCGTAATGCGCGCATCGCGAGGTATTTCGCCGTCCAGTCACCAATGCCAGGCAAGGCTAACAGTTGTGCAATCGTATCGTCAGGATTGCTGACGATATCCAGTTGCAGTTTCTCCAGAGCACACTGTTCCGCCAACGCCAGGATACAGCGGGTGCGGGCACTGACAATCCCCAGGCGGGCAATCTCATCCACACTGCATTGCGCCACCCGGGCTGGCAGGGGAGAAAGATGTGTCAGTTCGGCAAAGGGCGTAGTGATCTTTTCCCCCAACGCGGTGGCGAAGCGTCCACCCAACGTAGCAGCGGCTTTCACGGTGATCTGCTGGCCGAGAATCGCACGCACGGCCATCTCAAAACCGTCGAACGCACCGGGAACCCGTAATCCGGGATGCGCCAGCACTGAGGCGTGCAGCAACGGGTCCTGTCCCAGGTGTTCTGCAATCAGGTCAGGGCGGGCATTCAGGTCAAACAGATTTCTCAGTCGGCGCAGCAGCACAGGCAAAACGGCATTCAGTGAATGTGTGAACTCAACCTGCAGCATATTTTTCTCTGCCTGCTGCGTCACTCTTATCCATCCATAATGCGGCCCCAGACGCACGGTACGGGCATAACTGACATCATCTACACTCTCTACGCCCAGCAGCGCACGACGGCGCAGGAAGGCCAGCATCGCCTCCCAGTCATAAGGAGGGCGATAGCTGAGCTGCAATGTTGACGTGTCGTTGCTGTCGATGCCTCCTTCTCTGATCTTCATGTTCTTACGCAAATGCGAAGGGGGCATACGATACTGGCTGCTGAACGCAGCGTTAAAACGACGCAGGCTGGAAAACCCACTGGCAAACGCAATTTGCGTGACGGGCAAATGGGTTTCGCTCAATAACTGTTTAGCCAGCAGCAATCGCCGGGTTTGGCGTAACTCCTGTGGCGAAACGCCCAGCTCTTTATGAACAATGCGGCGAAGTTGACGCAGACTGAGATGAAAACTGGCAGCAATCTCTTCCAGGCTGTCGACCTGCTCAATCATCCCTTCATCAATACGCTGCATCAACCGTTCGGCAATACGCTGACTGTGATCGACAGGCGCATGGCCGGGAGCCAGCTCGGGTCTGCAACGGAGGCAGGGCCGAAAGGTGGCTTTTTCTGCCGCTTCAGCGCTGTCGAAAAACAGGCAGTTCTCCGCACGTGGTGCCTTCACCGGGCAAACGGGACGACAATAAATGCCGGTTGAGGTCACACCCACGTAGAATATGCCGTCAAAACGCGCATCGCGTGAGGTGAGGGCGCGGTAAGCTGAGATTGGGTCAATCATCGTTATGTCCTGTCGCACAGAATTCACTTCAGATTAGGTGTTTAGCGCATCCAGTACTCGCCGTTTGCGGACACAACATTATTCTGTACTGATGTCCGAAAACGGCCAGTGATATGCCATCCCCAGGGCATAATAGCGCGTACCCCAGACAGAGAAGGAGAGGGAAGATGGCTTTCTACTATAAAATGATGCAATCCCCGGTTGGTGAGTTGAAACTGGTGGCAAGCGAACAGGGTCTCGCCGCTATTCTGTGGGAAAATGATGATCCCAAACGTGTGCGCTTCAGGCCACAGCTGGAAGACACCCACAACGCAACCTTGCTCGAAGCCGAACGGCAGCTGCGCGAATATTTTGCCGGCCATCGCCAGCAGTTCAGCTTGCCGCTGGATTTCATCGGCACGACGTTCCAGAAGCAGGTCTGGGCGGCGTTGATCACCATCCCCTTTGGTGAAACGCGCAGCTACGGGGAAATCGCCCACCAGATCGGCAACCCCAACTCTGTTCGTGCAGTGGGCGCAGCCAATGGAAAAAATCCACTCTCAATTATTGCCCCTTGCCACCGGGTGATTGGCGCCAATGGTAAACTGACCGGATTTGCCGGTGGCCTGGCAGCCAAAGCCTTTTTACTGCGTCTGGAAGGGGGGCAGTTGTGGGCGGAGGAGTCTCTTTGATGATCGGCATCACATCCTGAGGCAAAAGTTAGAAATCCGGCGACATAGGTTCATTTTTCAGCTATCGTGTTTAGCATATAAAACAAACCAGCCGTAGAGTTGGCACCAGATGGGCCTTCTACGTTAATTCGGTTAAGTTGAAGAAACGAGAGTTGCCTTATGAGCCTGATGTTTGATCCCGAAGCCGCTGTTTACCCCTTCCCGCCAAAACCGGCACGTTTATCTGTTGATGAAAAACAGTTCTACCGTGAAAAAATCAAACGCCTGCTGAAAGAGCGTGATGCGGTCATGGTCGCTCATTATTACACCGATCCGGAAATTCAGGCCCTGGCAGAAGAGACCGGTGGCTGCGTCTCTGATTCTCTTGAAATGGCGCGCTTTGGCAGCCAGCACTCTGCTTCCACCCTGCTGGTTGCTGGAGTGCGTTTTATGGGCGAAACGGCCAAGATCCTCAGCCCGGAAAAAACCATTCTCATGCCAACCCTTCAGGCCGAGTGTTCACTCGATCTCGGCTGCCCGATCGAGGAATTCAGCCAATTCTGTGATGCCCATCCTGATCGCACCGTGGTGGTGTATGCCAATACCTCTGCGGCGGTAAAAGCCCGTGCTGACTGGGTGGTGACCTCCAGTATTGCTGTGGAATTGATTGAGCATCTCGACAGTCTGGGAGAGAAAATTATCTGGGCTCCCGATCGCCATCTTGGACAGTATGTCACGCGAAAAAGTGGCGCAGATGTCATTTGCTGGCAGGCGGCCTGTATCGTTCATGACGAGTTTAAAACGCAGGCACTGCAGCGCATGAAGATACTCTACCCGGAGGCGGCGGTGCTGGTGCATCCTGAATCCCCGCAGGCGATCGTCGAGCTGGCCGATGCCGTTGGCTCTACCAGTCAGCTGATCCATGCCGCGCAGACGATGCCGCATAAGCAGATGATCGTCGCCACCGATCGCGGTATTTTTTATAAAATGCAGCAGGCGTGTCCGGACAAAGAATTGCTGGAAGCGCCGACGGCAGGCGAAGGTGCCACCTGTCGCAGCTGTGCTCACTGCCCGTGGATGGCGATGAACGGCCTGAAAGCGATTGCTGATGGTCTGGAGCAGGGCGGCAGTGAACATGAGATTTTTGTTGATGAAGCACTACGTCAGGCCGCATTGATCCCGCTGGATCGTATGCTAACCTTTGCGGCAGATCTTAAGCTCAAGATCAAAGGTAATGCTTAATTTATAAAATTACAGGATGTCGCAATATGGATTTTTTCAGTACCTCAAATATTCTGGTTCATATTCCTCTCGGGCAGGGTGGCTACGATCTGTCGTGGATTGAAGCGATCGGTACCATTGCCGGTTTGCTGTGTATCTGGCTGGCCAGCCTGGAAAAAATCGTTAACTACGCCTTTGGTCTGATTAACGTCACGTTGTTTGCAGTGATCTTCTTTCAGATCCAGCTTTATGCCAGCCTGCTGCTGCAACTGTTTTTCTTTGTTGCCAATATTTACGGATGGTACGCCTGGAGCCGGCAAACCAGTGATAATCAGCAGGCGCTGAAAATACGCTGGCTACCGATGCCTAAACTGCTCGGCTGGGGCGCGGCAATTGTCGTGGCGATTGCTCTGATGACGCGCTATATCGACCCGGTATTTGCTTTCCTGACCCACACCGCCGTATCGCTGATGCAGGGGCTGGGCATGAACGTGGTCATGCCGCAGCTACAGCCCGATGCGTTCCCCTTCTGGGACTCCTGCATGATGGTGCTGTCGATTGTGGCGATGGTATTGATGACGCGTAAATATGTCGAAAACTGGCTGCTTTGGGTGATTATCAACGTGATCAGCGTGATAATTTTCGCCCGCCAGGGGGTTTATGCGATGGCGCTGGAATATGCCGTGCTGACATTAATCGCCCTCAACGGTTCGTGGCTGTGGGTGAAAAGCGCCCGTCAACGCTGATGCCTGGCTCAGGGCAGACCGTCTGTTTTGGTCTGCCCTGAGCCACGGATACCCTCATTCCAGGCATCTCAATGATGGTGATGTGTGCTGTGGTTCTCCTGAACCCCGTGCAGGCCACAGTCGTCATCTTCACAGCGCTGATACTCCATCTGTACCGTTGCATGCGCAATATGATAGTGCTGACGCAGATAATCCTGAATGCAGTGCAGCAGAGCATCATGATCCCGCGGGGGAATCACCTGGACATGCAGCATAATCACCGGTTTCTCCCCCACCTGCCATAAATGCACATGGTGCACGTGACGGACTTCAGGAATGCTGCGGACCAGGGCGCGTTGCAGCTTATCCACGTCAATATCCCGTGGTGCACCTTCCAGCAATTCGCGACCGCTCTCTTTCATCAACGCCCAGCCACTGCGCAGCACCAGTAACGACACCAGAATCGATAAAATAGGGTCGATGGGCGTCCAGCCGGTGAGCATGATGATCAGTGCAGCAACAATGGCACCGACTGAGCCAAGCAGATCGCCAAGGACATGCAGTGCTGCGGCCCGCACATTCAGGTTCTTCTCTTCACTGCCGCTGCGCAGCAGCCAGAGCGACAGCAGGTTCGCCAGCAGCCCGCCGATAGCAATGATCAGCATCATACCTCCTGCAATCGGCTGCGGTTGCCGGAAACGCACCAGCGCTTCCCAGACAATCAGGGCAGTAATGACCAGCAGGGCGATCGCATTCACAAAGGCGGCAAGCGTGGTTAAACGCAACAGACCAAATGAGTGCTGTGCCGTCGGTTTGCGCCGGGAAAACTGGGTAGCGAGCAGCGCCAATAGCAGTGCAGCGGCATCGGTGAGCATGTGCCCGGCATCGGCCAGCAGCGCCAGCGAGCCTGAGATCAGTCCACCCGCGACTTCCGCCACCATAAAAATGGCGGTGACGGCGAAAGCGGCCAGCAGACGGGATCGGTTGGTGTCGGTTTCACCGTGGTTGTGAGCCATAAGATTCCAGTTGAGTTAATAACTTATCGCTTAATGATATCAATAAAGTTAGCGCAGATTTAGGGGGCTGATGGTTTTTTGCCGACTGAATGATCTGCTGGCAAAGTCGTTCCCCTTCGCTATAACCCAGCAGCAGCCAACTTCCCTTCATCCGGTGAGCAGCGCTCTCAAGTGCAGGCCAGGCCTCAGCGGCAATGGCTTGATTCATCGCCTCGACATCGCGCGCTAATGTCTCACTCAGTGTCTGGCAGAGGCGCTGAAAATAGTGCACGTCATTGTGGGCAAGCTGGTTCAGACGTTGGGTGATATCCGCAAACAGGTCCGGTGCATCGGCCTGCAACAGCGTAGCGATATCCGCAAGAGACACGGGCTTGAGCAGCAGATGATCGGCAACCTGCTGTGCCTGCGGATGGTTAAGAATATGCGCATCAGCCGAACAGAGCACAATGCGCGTACGGTGCGGCTGATGGCGTTCGCGGCGGCGCAGGATTTTTGCCAGCGTCAGGCCATCCGGATGAGGCATGCTGAAGTCGATAAACAGCAAATCCCATTGCGCCTGTTTTGCGGCATCCAGCAGTGCGCGTCCATTGCCGAAGGTGTCAGCCTGAATGCCACAGTGTGCCAGCTGCTGCTGCATCACCAGTAGGTTAGTGGGATGGTCATCGATAATTGCCGCGCGTAAATGGTGGGCCATCGCCGCAACAGGACCCGCCTGTGACGCCACAGGCTGCGGTGGATTGATCACCTGCCACGGCAGCGTGACGCTGACACAGGTGCCTTCGCCAGGTGCCGATTGCAGGTCAATGGTCCCGCCCATGCGACTCACAATTTCACGGCAGATAGAGAGCCCCAGCCCGCTGCCCTGCACTGACAGTTGACGGCCGGAAGGCGTCTGATACCAGGGTTCAAACAGCCGTTGCTGTTCAGCCAGAGGAATGCCGCTGCCGGTATCAGTGACCCGCAGACAGAGGCGGGGCGGATCCTCCAGCGCGGCCAGCGTCAGATGGATCTTGCCTTGCGGGGTAAACTTAATGGCATTCCCCATCAGATTATTGGCGATCTGTTGCAGACGCTCACCATCAATCAGCACCCAGTCGGGCAGGGTCGTCAATGCACTGACGTTCAGCTGCGGTCCATTACGGCGAATAAGAGGGGGATAAAAAACGGCCAGATGCTTCAGCCAGCTTTCCGGTTCCAGCGGGCGCGGCACCAGGTTGAAGCTGTTGCTCTCTACTCTGGCATGATCCTGGAGATCATTGAGCAGCGTCAGCAGGCTGGCAGCGCTGCTGTAGATCAACGATAAATTATGGCGCTGGGGTTGTTGTACCAGCTCCAGTTCAAGCAGTCCCAGCACTGCCTGCATTGGCGTGCGCAGCTCGTGGCTGACAGTGGCCAGGAACTGGCTTTTCATGCGGTTTTCCCGAAGAGCCACTTCACGCTCCTGCTCCAGCCGTTGCCGCTGCTGACGTTCACGACGCTGGTCAAGATAGCGTCTCAGCAGCAGGATCAGCAGGAAGACAATGGCAAACAGCGCCGCCACCAGCACGAACAGCGATATGGGTCGCATGGCTCCCTGATGACCGTCATCAACACTTTCCGGTGTGCTGCCCCAGTTTTCCCGCAGCCGCTGCCAGCTTTCCGCCGGAATCTGTTGCAGGCTATTGTTCAGTAATGCCCGCAGTAGCGGCTGGTCAGGGGCAATGCCCAGGGTAATGGGCCAGGCAGTATCACTGGCAGTAAACGCCAGTTGCAGCGTATTGACATAACGGCTTTGGATACGCCAGCGAGCCGACAGCACATTGTCCACCAGTGCATCAATCTGACCGCTGGCCAGCGCGTCATACAGGCGGGTTGTGTCATCGAACACCTGAGGCTCGGTGCCCGCAGGCAACAGGCGGGAAGCAATATCGCCACGCTTTACCCCGATGCGCTTGCCATTAAGGTCTGCCCAACTACTGATGCTCTGTTCCGATGGGCGAACGTAAACGCCCCATAGCGCTCGCCAGACGGGCTGCGTATTATTCAGCATGGCGTCATTGCCGGTCAGGGGTAACGTCAATTGGATCAGGGCACGACCCTGCGTCACCAGCGTACCCGCCTGCTGAGCATTGCTGACCCAGTAAGGCTGGAAGCGCAATCCGGTGAGCTGGCCAATGCTGTTGAGCAGATCCACACTGTAACCGGCGGGCTGACCGCTGGCATTGCGGTAGCTCCACGGATAATCATCACTGACGGCGGCGTAAATAATCATCGGATGTTCGGCGATCCAGCTGCGTTCCATCGGAGTGAGCCGGGCGGTATTACTGTCCTGATAGCGCGGCAGTGTGCTACTCCAGCGTGCCTGGATGCCGTTGACTACCTCCATAGGGAGCTGACGAATGGCATCGTCCAACTGCTGCGTCAGTGCCGGACTCCGGGTTACTGCTCTGATTTGCAACATACCCGGATCAAGGGGCGAGGCCAGTTGGTAAATTTCACCCTGCTGTAACTGACCAAGCAGGAAACCTGCGCTGGTTTCATCCGCGACCACATAGTCACTGTGCTGATTCAACAGACCTGAGAGTGCCTGAACATCGCTGTCAACGATCTGCCAGCGATGCTGTTGGACAAAGGCGGGATTGACGCGTGCCAACGTATCACGGCTGACGCTGATGCGTGCTTCGCTGGAATTAAACATCACCGGACGCAGATTGTTGCGATTACGATAGATGCGCAGTGGGCTGCTAAACCAGGGCTGTGTGGCGCTGATGCCGGGGGGCAAAGGGTGCTGAGGCACGCCGAACAGCACGTCCACTTTCCTCTGCTGTAAGGCTTCCAGCATATCGGGCAGGCGATTAAAGCCCTGTACGCTCATACTCAGGCCACTGGTTTGCTGTAACGCCACCAGATAGTCTGCATTAATGCCGTAAAGATCGTTGCCCACCACCATATTCCACGGAGAACTGCCGCCAACCAGCACACCAATGCGCAGGTTTTTTAACGATTCTGACGCAGGCGAGGCCAGCGGCATCATCTCCTGTGGCAGGGCAATACTGCTGATGGGCCGCAGACTGGCGCTGACGCTACTGACGAACAGCAGCAGGATAAGCAACAGTGGTCTGGCTATCACTGGCGCGACTGCCACAGCTGTGCCAGTTCAACCACCGACTGTGCCCCGGTTTTATCCATAATATTCTTTTTATGCGTGCTGACCGTTTTATTGCTGATATGCAACTGTTCGGCAATTTGCAGATTGGACTTACCCCGTGCCAGCAGAGCAAGGATCTGCAACTCTTTAGCGGTGAGCTGTTCATGCAGCGTTTCATCCTGCTGCTGGGCAGGGAAAGCCCGTTGTCCCCCCAGCACGGCGAGTACGGCCGATAACAGCTGGCTTAAAGGCTGGCGTTTTGCCACAAAACCCGATGCCCCAGCCGCTTCTGCCAGACGCGGCCAGACACGCTCTTCCTGCGCTGAGTAGATCACCACGGGCAGTGAGGGGGCAAGCCGTTTGATACGTTTAAGCAGTTGCAGACCGTCGCTGTCAGGCAGACCAATATCGAGTATCACCAGGCTGACACGCTGACTGTCGAGTAACGCCAGTGCATCCTGCTGATTTTCAGCAGACAATAAAGTCAGAGGGAATGGCGCATGAACCAGAGCGGCTTCCAGTGCAACCTGCACCAGCGGGTGATCGTCAATCAGCAGCAACGTGGCCATGAAAAAGTCCGAAGTGAAACAGGGGATTCAGGATAGCTGATGGGATGGCCGAAGAAAACGAGAAAGAAAAAAGGAGAGCACCCGCTCTCCTTTAATGAATCTGACGTTATAACAGATTACTGACTGGTACCATCGGTTTTGGTATCAGCTTCATTACCGACTTTTTTGTTGATGTCGGGGCATTTGCCATCTTTACATTGGGTATTTTTATTCACTTCATCCGCACTCATGCCTTTATGGTGCTTCATATCTTTGTGCGTACCCGTACCGTCAGTGTTAATTTTACTGTTATCAACGTTATTTGGGGCAATTTTTTCATTAGAACCTGGGGCCACTGCACCGGCATCTGCGGCTGCATTCGCTGAACCGTTATTATCGGCAGCCATTGCCGCACCGCTGCCCAGGGTCATTGCTGCTGTCAGAAATACGATTGCAAACTTATTCATCATTATGCTCCGTTAATTATTGAATGTTGCCTGACTCATTAACTCGATTCGATGAGTTACGCGATTTCATTATCTTCAGAATAAAATCCTGTAAAAAGGTCAGGGTGAAATCGTAAGTGGTACAAATGCGTTTAATGCAAGAGTTAACGAGTAAAAGTGTAGTTCACGACAGGGATAAATCAAATCTGAGTGTGGGTTAACCAATGTAATGCGATTTACAGGGCTGGGGAGTCGCGATAGATTGGAGGCGATGCGCCTGGTGTGCAGTACGGCAATGAAATAACATGGAAATATTATGAATTATCAGAACGATGACTTAAGAATCAAAGAGATAAAAGAACTTTTACCTCCGGTTGCGTTATTTGAAAAATTCCCTGCCACGGACAAAGCGGCCAGCACCGTTTCCCAGGCCCGTCAGGCCATTCATCATATTCTGAAAAAACAGGATGACCGTCTGTTAGTGGTGATTGGTCCCTGCTCGATTCACGATACGGCGGCGGCCAAAGAGTACGCCTCCCGCCTGCTATTGCTGCGTGAAGAGCTGAAAGACTCGCTGGAAGTCGTGATGCGCGTCTACTTTGAAAAACCGCGCACCACGGTGGGCTGGAAAGGGCTGATCAACGATCCCCATATGGATGGCAGCTTCCAGATCAACGATGGCCTGCGCATCGCACGTCAGCTGCTGCTGGAGATCAACGACAGCGGCCTGCCAGCGGCGGGGGAATTCCTCGATATGATCACCCCGCAGTATGTCGCCGACCTGATGAGCTGGGGCGCCATTGGCGCACGTACTACCGAGTCTCAGGTGCACCGTGAACTCTCGTCCGGCCTTTCCTGCCCGGTAGGATTCAAAAATGGTACTGACGGCACCATCAAGGTCGCCATTGACGCCATCGGCGCAGCCAGCGCCCCTCACTGCTTCCTTTCGGTGACCAAATACGGGCATTCGGCGATTGTTGAGACCGCCGGTAACGAAGACTGCCATATTATCCTGCGTGGCGGCAAAGAGCCTAATTACAGTGCTCACCACGTCAGCGCCGTAAAATCCGGCCTGGAAAAAGCCGGTCTGGATCCACAGATAATGATCGACTTCAGCCATGCCAACAGCAGCAAGCAGTTTAAAAAGCAGCTGGAGGTGTCAACGGATGTGGCACAGCAGATCGCGGGCGGCGATCGCGCAATCATTGGTGTGATGATCGAAAGCCATCTGGTTGAAGGAAATCAGAGCCTGGAGAGCGGTGAGCCGCTGGTCTATGGCAAAAGTGTCACCGATGCCTGTATTGGCTGGGAAGATACTGAAACCGTGCTGCGTCAACTGGCGGATGCGGTGAAAACACGTCGCGGTTAATCCGTTAACGTACATAAAAAAACCCGCCGTCTGGCGGGTTTTTTATATCAGCGAATCCTCTATTGCTAAAGGATTACTTCGCTTTACCCTGGTTAGCAACGGCAGCGGCTTTCGCAGCAATCTCGTCAGCATCACCCAGGTAGTAATGTTTAATAGGTTTGAAGTTTTCATCGAACTCATACACCAATGGCACGCCAGTTGGGATATTCAGTTCCAGGATCTCTTCTTCGCTCATGTTGTCCAGGTATTTCACCAGCGCACGCAGGGAGTTACCGTGGGCGGCGATAATCACTTTCTCACCGCTTTTCATGCGTGGCAGAATAGATTCATTCCAGTAAGGCAGCACGCGATCGATGGTCAGCGCCAGGCTCTCGGTGGTTGGCAGCTGTTCAGCGGTCAGTGATGCATAACGTGGGTCGTGGCCTGGGAAACGCTCATCCGCACGATCCAGTTCTGGTGGGGTCACGGCAAAACCACGACGCCATTGCTTAACCTGCTCATCACCGTACTTGTTCGCGGTTTCAGCTTTATCCAGACCCTGCAGCGCACCATAGTGACGCTCGTTCAGGCGCCAGGATTTCTCCACTGGCAGCCACACCTGGTCCACTTCATCCAGGATGTTCCACAGCGTGTGGATGGCACGTTTCAGCACAGAAGTGTAAGCGAAATCGAAGGTGAAGCCTTCTTTCTTCAGCAGCTGACCAGCAGCTTTCGCTTCGGTGCGGCCTTTGTCTGACAGATCAACGTCATACCAACCGGTGAAACGGTTTTCATTGTTCCACTGGCTTTCGCCGTGACGTACCAGAACCAGCTTAGTTACAGCCATAGCTTAACTCCTTAATAACTTTACGTTTCTATGATAATGGTGACCGGTAAACTGCCGGAGACGACAACGCGGCAATTTTAATGTGCATTACCATAGCTGAATTCTGCGCAGCGCGTAAGTCCGTAACGCTCGCGATGCGCGATTTTCATGCGCTTTGTCAAACCGCAGTCAGTTGATAACGCGTTATTGACTGATACGATTCACCTGGTTGCAGCCAGCAGTCGGGCTGAGGCCACTCAGGATGATTAGGCGAGTCGGGTAAGAACTCACTCTCCAGCGCAATACCCTGGAAAGCAGTATAGACGCCCTGTTCGCGCGCCGGAGTACCTTCCAGATAATTCCCGCTATAAAGCTGTAATGCCGGGGCGCTGGTAAAGACATTAAGTTGCAGTTTGCCATCGGCAGACCACAACGTGGCAGCGGGCTGTGTCGCGCTGTCATTTAACAAATAGGCGTGATCGTAGCCTTTTACCGCACGCTGATCGGCATCACTGAGGAAATCCTGTGCAACCGATTTTGCCTGGCGGAAATCAAAACTGGTCCCTGCCACGGCTTTCAGCGGTGCATTGGGAATGCCTTCGCTATCCACCGGCAGATAATGATCGGCATTCAGGTACAGGCGATGCTGACGTGCATCACCGTGTTCCGCATCCAGATTGAAATAGGCATGATTCGTCAGGTTAACCGGGCAGGCTTTATCCACAGTGGCGTCATAATGAATCGACAGCATGTTGTCATCATCCAGATGGTAGCGCAGCGTCACCAGCAGCGTGCCCGGGAATCCCTGATCGCCATCGGGAGAGTCCAGGCGATATTCCACTTCGCTGTCGCTTTGACCAACAATCTGCCAGCGACGGTTGTGGAAGCCCTCAGGGCCTCCGTGCAACTGATGCGCACCCTGATTGGCTGTGAGCGCGATGCGCTGGCCGTCATGCTGCAACTGTGCGTGGGCAATGCGGTTGGCATAGCGGCCTACGGTCGCACCTAAGTAAGCGCTCTGTGCCAGATAGTCTGACGGCGTGGCGCAGCCGAGCAGCGCCTCACGAACGTGACCATCGCCCATCGGGACCCGGGCAGAGAGCCAGGTGGCACCCCAGTCCATAAATGTCGCGACCATCCCATTGCGATTGCGCAGGGTAGTGATGCGCCACGGTTGCCCATCGGGCGCGTGAGAATTTGGGGTTAGCATTCGCCGGCTCCTGCTGAGGCTTTGCAGACGTAGAAGGTCTCTTTAATGCCAGATTTTACTTCGTACTGTTCTGCTACGGCGGCTTTGACCTCGTCCACCAGATCGAACGGCATCAGCGCTACGATGCAACCCCCGAAACCACCGCCGGTCATGCGCACGCCGCCGCGATCGCCGAGCGTGGCTTTGACAATCTCAACCAACTGGTCGATCGGCGGTACGGTGATTTCGAAGTCATCACGCATTGAGGCGTGCGACTCGGCCATCAGCACGCCCATGCGGGCCAGATCGCCGCGCGCCAGGACATCGGCGGCTTCAAGGGTACGAGCGTTTTCCGTCAGAACATGACGAACACGTTTGGCCACCAGCGGATCAAGCTGATCCTGCTGCGCGGTAAACTGGCTCAGTTCCACATCACGCAGTGAGGTTTCGCCGAAGAATTGTGCTCCGGCTTCACACTGCTGGCGGCGCGTATTGTATTCACTGCCTACCAGGCTGCGGCGGAAGTTGGAGTTGATAATGACCACCGCGATATCGGATGGCATCGGCACCGGGCGCGTGCCCAGCGTGCGGCAATCGAGCAGCATGGCGTGATCTTTCTCACCCAATGCCGAGATCAGTTGATCCATAATGCCGCAGTTACAGCCGACAAACTGATTCTCAGCTTCCTGTCCGTTTACCGCAATGGCGGCACCGTCCAGAGGCAGTTCATACAGATGCTGGAACACGGTACCGACGGCCACTTCCAGCGAGGCTGAGGAACTTAATCCGGCACCCTGTGGCACATTGCCGCTGATCACCATATCGGCACCGGCAAAATAGGGTGCACGCTTCAGCAGGTGTTTTACCACGCCGCGTACATAGTTAGACCACATCTGATCCGGGTGGCTGACGATCGCTTCATCCAGCGAGAAAATGTCCTGCTGATTGTCATAGTCGGCGGCAATCACCCGCACCTGACGGTCGCTGCGTTTTGCACAGGCGATAACAGTCTGGTAGTCAATGGCACAGGGCAGCACAAAACCGTCGTTGTAGTCGGTATGCTCACCGATCAGGTTGACGCGGCCCGGTGCCTGAAGGGTATGGGTTGGCGCGTAGCCGAACACGGTACTGAAAATCTGTTGGGTAGCGGTCTGTAAGCTCATGATTATTCCGCCTCACGGAAATGAATATCGCTGACGGCGCGCAGACGTTCTGCTGCCTGCTCGGCCGTTAAGTCACGTTGGGTTTCAGCCAGCATTTCATAGCCGACCATAAATTTACGCACCGAGGCTGAACGCAGCAGCGGTGGATAGAAATGTGCATGTAGCTGCCAGTGGTCATTGGCATCGTCATTAAACGGCGCGCCATGCCAGCCCATGGAATAGGGGAAAGAGCACTGGAACAGATTGTCATAGCGACTGGTGAGCTTTTTCAGCGCCAGCGCCAGATCGCTGCGTTGTGCCTCGCTCAAGTCGGGCAGGCGCTTCACGTGGGCTTTCGGCAGCAGCAGTGTTTCAAACGGCCATGCCGCCCACCACGGCACCACGGCCAGCCAGTGCTCCGTTTCCACTACGGTACGACTGCCATCGTTCAGCTCGCGAGCCGTGTAATCAACCAGCATCGGGGAGGCATGTTTCGCAAGATACGCGCGTTGCAGATCGTCTTCACGCTTCGCTTCATTCGGCAGAAAACTGTTGGCCCAGATCTGGCCATGCGGATGCGGGTTAGAGCAGCCCATTGCGGCGCCTTTGTTCTCGAACACCTGTACCCAGGGATAGTGCTGGCCCAGATCCGCCGTTTGTTCCTGCCAGGTTTTTACGACATCGACCAGGCCTGCCAGCGTCAGTTCGGGCAGCGTTTTGCTGTGGTCCGGAGAGAAGCAGATCACCCGGCTGGTGCCGCGTGCGCTCTCGCAACGCATCAGGATGTCGTCGCTCTCTGGCGCATCCGGGGTGTCGGTCATCAACGCAGCGAAGTCGTTAGTGAAAACGTACGTGCTGGTGTAATCGGGATTTTTATCCCCGGTCACACGGGTATTTCCCGGGCAAAGGAAGCAATCGGGATCGTGTGCAGGCAGTTTTTCCTGCGACGGTGTTTCCTGTGCACCCTGCCATGGTCGTTTGGCACGGTGAGGGGAAACCAGAATCCACTGATCGGACAGCGGGTTATAACGTCGATGAGGGTGATCGACCGGATTAAATTTCTGCATGTTGTGTCCTGATAACCGGGTTTATGCATTTCTGAACTGCAAAGAAAAATAGCACAATCTACGCACTGAAAGCGTGATCGAGTTTGTATAAATGGAATCGTTTACACAAGCTGAAAAATCCGAAGTATCAATAAAAATAGTGCGGGCTTGGAGAGTTATCAGGCAGAGTGGGGTGAATAATGGTAGCGGTTACACCAAAAGAGCAACGGTCAGGTTGCCACGAGCTGCAGGGGTCGATCGTTTTTTCCGATCGACCCGAAAGGTCAGAGTGACAACGCGTCCTGCGTGTAACGATATCCCTCGCCATCCGCGACAAAGCTCAGACGATGAGTAATGCACTGCGGAGCATCCTCCGCATGGTGCGAGACAAACAGCAGTTGGGTACGGCCTTCTCCAATCAGCACATCAACGAAGCGGCGCACCAGCAGGCGATTTATCGGGTCCAGGCCTTGCAGAGGTTCATCGAGGATGAGCAGCGCCGGATGTTTCACCAGCGCCCGGGCGATCAATACCAGCCGTTGCTGACCCCAGGAGAGATCGTGGAAAGGGGAATCCGCCACGGCTCCGCTCATGCCCAGCAGCGCCAGCCACTGTTTTGCCAGCGCCTGCTGACGGTCGGACACCGCCTGATAAATCCCGATGGAGTCAAAGTAGCCGGAAATCACCACATTGCGCACGCTGCTGCTGACACGATAGTCGAGATGCAGACTGCTGCTGACATAACCAATATGCTGTTTGATATCCCAGATAGTTTCCCCGCTGCCACGGCGGCGGCCAAACAGCGTCAGATCGTTGCTGTAGCCCTGCGGGTGATCGCCTGTCACCAGGCTGAGCAGTGTCGATTTTCCGGCACCGTTAGGGCCGGTGATCTGCCAGTGCTGGCCACGTTCCACCTGCCAGCTGAGAGAATGCAGGATGGGACGGTCGTTGTAAGACACCACGCCATCGCGCAGCGTAATCAGCGGTGCGTCCTCCGCCAGTAATGGGATCGCGCTGGCATCATCGGCTTCCGGCAGTGTCATGCCCGCCAGCTGTTCACTGTGCGCCAGCTGCGCCACCAGCGCTTCCGCCAGGATCGCCTGCCGTTCACCGGTGTGGGTCAGGGTGCATTCAGCCAGCACGCCCACCCGATCGATGAAATCAGGAATATCATCAAAACGGTTAAGCACCAGCACCACCGTTAATCCCTGCTGTTGCAGGTTGCCGAGGACATCGGCAAGGTTGGCGCGTGACGCCACATCTAAACCGTCAAACGGTTCATCGAGGATCAGCAGATCGGGCTGCGCCATCAATGCCTGACAGAGCAGCGTTTTGCGGGTTTCCCCGGTCGAGAGATACTTAAAACGGCGTGTCAGCAGGTGCTCAATACCAAACTGAGCAGCCAGTTGCTGGCAGCGAACGTTATCGCGTACCGCTTCCTGAATAATTTCACTGGCAGTGAGGCCGGTATCGTCTTCATCAGCACTCAGCAAATCGGTGTTATTACGCTGCCATTCATCGGCTACCAGTTTTTGTAACTGCTCCAGCGATAAACGGGTGGGGCGTTGAAACTGGCTGGTCACGCTGCCTTTCGAGGGCGGCAGTTCACCTGAGAGGGCGCGGGCCAGTGAGGACTTACCGCTACCGTTAGCGCCGACAAACGCCCAGCTTTCACCGGCCGTCAGGGTCAGGTCGTTGAGGTTAAGTACCCGGGTATCGTTCAGACGGAAGATACCCTGGCGAATCTGCAATACTGGCATTCTCGTTTCCCTTTTCGATTCACAGTAACGTCGCGATGATGACGCGGTCGGCATTAAAACTGGCGGTCACAGTGGCGCCCGGTTCGATTTTTTGCTGCACAATATGCAGATTATCCACGGTCGCGCACAGGATTTCACCGCCTCCCACGGCAATCAACACCTCGCTGTGGGTTTCCCCCTGCTCAATCTGACTCACGGTTCCGGCCAGCTGATTATCCGCCTGGGTGGGAGCGCGAGTCACCTCAATCCACGGCGCTTTAATCAGCACCAGCACCTCTTTGCCGTGGGTCAGTTGCAGACGATTGGCACTTACTTCCGTCAGGGCGACCTGGATTTGTGTCTGCCCGTCGGCCAGTTGCACTCTTATATGCTGCTGCACCGGACGCTCATCGCGGGCGATAAGCGTGCCGAAAAGCTGATTGCGTGCGCTGGTTTGCAGTGAAAAGCGCGCAATGGCACCTAACAGACTGCCTGGCAGTGCGTCATCCTGCAAGACATCAAACGCTTTTTGCTGAATCTGCTCCAGCAGGGCATACAGTTGCAGCAGGCGCTCGCCGTAGGCGGTGACCACGGCACCGCCGCCGCCTTTTCCTCCGGTGGCGCGATCCACCAGCGTCCGGTCGGCCAGCTGATTCATTTCGTTAATCGCATCCCAGGCACTTTTATAGCTGATGCCCGCAAGTTTGGCACCCTGGCTGATCGAGCCACTCTCTTTCACCTGGCGCAGCAGTTCAATACGGCGTGGGTCGGCAAACAGTCGTTGTTGCAGTTTCAGGATCAGGGAAATATCGGCCTGCATAGGAACTCCGGAAGGGGGCAAGATAAAGGGTCTGGGTTGATTCTATCAGTGCGCGGCAAATAAATTGCGCACGAAGGCACAAAAGGTCAGTGCTTTCTTAACCATGCCCGCTACAATGCTTCTTTTGTCCCGTAAGATGAGGTTTCCATGCTGGAGTTACTGAAAGGCCTTGCCGTTGCCATTATCATGGTGCCAATCGTCATGGCGATTATCCTCGGTCTGATTTGGGGTCTGGGCGAAGTATTCAACGTTATTTCCAAAATTGGTCACCGCAAAGACCAGCCAGCGAAAAAAAACCAGATTACCCAGTAAATCTCTCCTGTTTCTGATCGGCGCCCGGCTCTGCCGGGCGTTGTCGTTTCTGCCCCACTAAACTTCTCGCCTCAGATGCCGATAATTACGGTTACAGATCCCAGTGCATCGTTATATTATTCAGTACATAACGAACCCACTGGAGAGAAAACATGTCTGTAAAATGGAATCACTGGCTGGCCGCCGCCGCCGTCAGTCTGAGCGTGGGTGGCCATGCCATCGCGGCAGAAAACGTGACTGTATTTGCGGCAGCTTCACTGACCAATGCGCTGCAGGATATTGCCAGCGAGTATGAGAAGGGCAAGGACGTGAAAATCGTCTCTTCGTTTGCCTCCTCATCAACGCTGGCTCGCCAGATTGAGCAGGGTGCGCCGGCCGATCTGTTTATCTCTGCCGATCAGCAGTGGATGGACTATGCCAGCGAGAAGAAAACGATCGATAATGGCAGTCGTGTGACCCTGTTGGGTAACGACCTGGTGCTGGTGGCCCCAACGGCCAGTCAGCCACAGCCGGTGAACATCAGTAAAACAACCGACTGGAAAAGCCTGCTAAAAGGTCAGCGTCTGGCCGTCGGGGACCCGGACCATGTTCCTGCGGGAATTTATGCCAAAGAAGCGTTGCAAAACCTGGGCGCATGGGAGCAACTTTCCCCGGTGATGGCGCGCAGTAACAGCGTGCGTGCGGCGCTGGCGCTGGTGGAGCGTAACGAAACCCCTTACGGAATTGTTTACGGCTCTGACGCCATAGCCAGTAAGAAAGTCACCGTGGTCGGCATCTTCCCGAAAGAGAGCCATAAACCGGTTGAGTATCCGCTGGCGATCGTCACCGACCATAACAATGCCCGTGTGAAGGCGTTTTATGACTATCTGAAAGGGCCGGAAGCGGCGGTTGTGTTCAAAAAGTACGGGTTCGCGCCATTATAATTGCAGGTTAAAAGATAAATTAACCAAAATATTTTAAGCTGCAGCAAGGCGGCAAGTGAGTGAATCTCCAGGAGCTGACTAAAGTCAGTGACTGGGGTGAGGGAGTGCAGCCAACACTGCTGCAGGTTAAAAGATAAAGGTTAAAACGATGTTTTTAAGCGATCCTGAATGGCAGGCCGTAGCGCTGAGTCTTAAAGTTTCCCTGGTCGCAGTCGCCTGTAGTCTGCCTTTTGGGATCCTGATGGCATGGCTACTGGTGCGCCGTCAGTTCCCTGGAAAAACCCTGCTCGACAGCATTATCCATCTACCGCTGGTGCTGCCACCGGTGGTGGTGGGCTATTTGCTGCTGCTGGGATTCGGGCGTCGCGGCTTTATTGGCGAATATCTTTATGACTGGTTCGGCTTCAGTTTTGCCTTTAGCTGGCGCGGTGCCGCACTGGCCTCAGCGGTGATTGCTTTTCCGCTGATGGTGCGCGCTATCCGTCTGGCGCTTGAGGCCGTGGATACCAAACTCGAACAGGCAGCACGTACCCTCGGGGCCGGGCGCTGGCGGGTCTTTTTCACCATTACCCTGCCGCTCACGCTGCCGGGTATTATTGCCGGTACGGTGCTGGGTTTTGCCCGATCGCTGGGCGAATTTGGCGCCACCATTACGTTTGTTTCCAATATACCCGGCGAAACCCGTACGCTACCTTCTGCCATGTATACCCTGATTGAAACACCGGGGGCCGAAGGGGCGACAGCACGCCTGTGCGTGATTGCCATTCTGCTGGCGCTGGTTTCCCTGCTCCTTTCCGAATGGCTGACCCGCTGGGGTCGTAAGCGTTTAGGTCTCTGATGCTGATCCTCGATTTTACTCAACAGCAGGGCGACCACACCCTGACGGTAAAGGCCACCCTGCCCGCCAGTGGTGTTACGGCCATTTTTGGCGTATCCGGTGCGGGAAAAACCTCACTGATCAATGCCATTGGCGGTCTGACCGTACCGCAGCAGGGCAGCATTACGCTGAACGATCGGGTGCTGAGTGATACGGCTACCGGCATCTGGTTACCGCCGGAGCAGCGGCGTATTGGTTATGTCTTTCAGGATGCCCGCCTGTTCCCGCACTATCGGGTGCGCGGCAATCTGGAATACGGCATGGCAAAAAGCATGCGCCCGCAGTTCGATGCACTGGTCAAACTGCTGGGGCTTGAATCTCTGCTCGATCGTTTCCCGTGGTCATTATCCGGGGGGGAGAAACAGCGCGTCGCCATTGGCCGGGCGCTGCTGACCGCTCCGGACATGTTGCTGATGGATGAACCCCTGGCGTCCCTCGACTTACCGCGTAAGCGCGAACTGCTGGCCTGGCTGCAAACGCTGGCGCGCCAGGTTTCCACGCCGATCCTCTATGTCAGCCACAGCCTGGATGAACTGCTGCATCTGGCCGATAACGTCATGGTGCTCGATCAGGGGAAGGTAAAAGCGTTTGGTGCACTGGAGAGAGTCTGGGCCAGCAGCGCCATGCGTCCGTGGCTGCCAAGAAGTGACCAGAGCAGCATTCTGCGCGTGCAGGTGCTGGAACAGCATCCGCATTATCAGATGACGGCGCTGTCGCTGGGCGATCAGCATATCTGGGTGAATCGGGTGGATTCCCCGGCGGGCACGCCGTTACGTATCCGTATCCAGGCCGCCGATGTATCGCTGGTGCTCAAGCCACCGGTGAACAGTAGCATCCGCAACGTTATCCCGGCGCAGGTGGCTGAACTGCTGGAGATTGATAACCAGGTGGAAGTGAAGCTGCTGGTGGGGCAAAGCGAGCTGTGGGCGCGTATCACGCCCTGGGCTCGCGATGAACTGATGATAAAACCGCATATGTGGCTGTTTGCTCAAATAAAAAGCGTGTCAATCACCACCTGATTACAGCACTTCCTGATAGATAGTGTCGGCAATCCCGGTTTCCAGATTGGTGCCAATCACGCGTTTTGCCCGCGCTTTAATGGCTTCGTCGGCGTTGCCCATGGCTACGCCTAATCCTACGGTTTCCAGCATGCTGAGGTCATTATAATTATCGCCAAAAGCGATCACGTCACTCATCTGGTAACCGTTGGCGGCTACCCATTGCGCCAGTCGTTTGCCCTTGCTGTTACCCGCTTTGGCGATATCCACCTGATCATGCCATGACCATTCACAGGCCAGACCCATCTCGGCTTCGACCTTTTCAGCGAACTGTTGCAGCGCCGTGGTGTCTGCATGAGACAGGGCAAATTTCCAGATTGACTGCGCATTTTTTGCCGCATCTGCCAGGCTATTGACCTGCAAGAATGTCGGACGCTGGGCTTCAGGCAGTGACAATCCCCAGTTAATGGTGCGCGTCACATGGCCGGTTTCTGTTTTGTACAGCATCGCATCATCGACGTATAGCAGGCCATGGATCCCCGCGGTGTCGAGCATCTCAATCACACGCAGCGCCTGTTCTTTGGGCAATGGGTCACTTTGTAAGACTGTTTTTGCCTGATAATCATACAAATAAGTGCCATTACAGCAGATTGCAGGTGTATCCAGCGCCAGTGCCTGATAAAAAGGATGGATGGCCACATGATGGCGACCCGTCACGATCAGGATTTTTATGCCGGCCTGTTGCGCCTTTTTGAGCGCTTCCAGTGATTCTGGCAGTATGGTTTTGGAAGGGGTTAACAGCGTGCCGTCCAGATCGAGGGCGATGATGCGATAGCTCATAACAGTTCCCGTGGCTCAAAAGAAGTCAATAAGTGTACACCTTGTGACGCCAGCCACAAAACGGGCGGCACAGAGAGAAAGCATCATCCGAAGATGAAGAGAAAAGCCACTTACCGATTTCCCGTTCAGAACAAGGAGCATTCATGAAACAAGTTGTTTATACCGCCAGCCCTGAGAGCCATCAGATCCACGCCTGGCAGCTGAATGATGACGGCGCACTGACGTTGTTGCAGGTGGTTGATGCCCCAGGCCAGGTGCAGCCGATGGTGGTCAGCCCGGACAAAAAGTTTCTTTATGTCGGCGTGCGCCCGGATTTCCGTGTGGTCGCCTATCGCATTGATGCCGAAGGTAAACTGAAAGAAGCGGGCCATGCACCGCTCACAGGCAGCCCGACGCATATCTCTACCGACCGCCAGGGGCGCTTCATTTTCGTCGGCTCTTATAACGATGCTTTCGTCAGCGTCAGCCCGATTGGCGCTGATGGCCTGCCGGGTGCGCCAACGCAGATTGTGAACGGTCTGGAAGGCTGTCATTCCGCCAATATCGATCTGACCAATCAGACACTGTTTGTTCCGGCGCTGAAGCAGGACCGTATCGCCTTGTTCAGCCTGTCTGACAGCGGCGAACTGACGCCACGTGCCCAGTCTGAGCTGAACACCACCAAAGGGGCCGGTCCGCGCCATATGGTGTTCCACCCGAACCAGCGCTATGCCTACTGCGTGAATGAACTGGACAGCACGGTTGACGTCTGGGACATCAGTAAAGGTGAAGTGGAGAAAGTACAGAGCCTGGATATGATGCCGGAAGGCTTCAGCGATACCCGCTGGGCTGCCGACATTCATATCACGCCGGATGGCCGTCATCTGTACAGTTGCGACCGCACCGCCAGCATTATTACCGCGTTCAGCATCAGTGCCGGGGGCGATAGCCTGACCGTTGAAGGCCATCAGCCTACGGAAACGCAGCCGCGTGGTTTCAACATCGACCATAGCGGCCAGTACCTGGTGGCAGCAGGGCAGAAGTCGCACCATATCGAAGTGTATAAAATCACTGCCGACCGTGGCCTGTTACAGCCGCTGGCACGCTATGCGGTAGGGCAGGGACCAATGTGGGTGGTCGTTCACCAGCTGGATTAAGCACGTTAATTTTTTGGCAGTCAATATCAAGGGTCGGCCATATTCTGGCTGGCCCTTTTTTATTGGCCAGAGCGATATCACATGAAGCATTATTAAAGATGATTGATTATCGCTTAGCGTAACGAACTCAGATAATAATGAAGAGGGTTGTGTCAAAATAAGCATAACGAAAAATAGCATATTTTTTCCAATCGTATTTTTACCATTTCTCAATAACTATGATCTATGCTGCACTTTTGGTTTTTATCCTCATATTAATTTGGAAGTACTGAGTGTAATCGATAAATTACGTTGTCGACAACAGACTCACACTTTCTCTGATGCCGCGTGAGAACTGACAGGAAGTCAGTGTCAGGATGACTATTTTAAAAAACAAAGAGTGTTTTCAATGTCTGCATTATCTTTTCCCTGTACCATTTTTACCACCCAGCAACGTATGGATGACTTCGGCGCTAAGGATATGCACTGCGGGGATTTAAGTGCGGAGCAGTTGAAAAGAGATTTTGGCCTTGCAACTGTCTCTGACAGGGTTGATCCCTGGACGCTGGCACGAAAAAAGCACCAGCAAGTGCCCACTTATCCTGCATCCTCATCCGCCTGGAAGGCGGAGTCGATTAGCAAACAGGAGTGCATCAATATCCTGTTTGATGAGTTCCGTGAGTACGCAAAATTGTTCTCTTTTTACGGTCCCTATCGGGATAACATCATTGAGATGATCACCCATATGCAGCATAAAAAAGGGATGAATTTTAGTAGTACGATGCTGGATTCGGCATTGAGAGTACAAATATTGACTGATCAATCAAACGAAAATAGTTCACGGTTGTTATTACAAAAAACGTTAATAAAAAATATTGATTGGGAAAATGGTTACTATCCTTCAAATGAGAAAAATGAACTTACAGATGCGATATTCAAAGGTAGACTTCCAAAGTTTGATCGCATTCAGGATCGATTTAACGGTATGGGAATTAGCGTGCATGATACCTGGGCAACCCAGATCAGTATTAAATCACTAAGAATAGAAGGTGATCGTTTTCGCGCTGTTATACATTATAAAATCCAGGACCATTTTGGCTTGGATAATCAGGATGTACATAACTGGAAATACAGGCAGTTTCGCTTGTTCCGTATCTGGTTTGTCCTTCAACGCTATAGCAAGTTTGCCTTTAAACCGTTTATGACCAATATGGAAGCCACCATTGAGATTACAGGTGAACGTAATGTTAAATAGTTCTAAAAAAAGAAAATTCATGGTTTTGATAATCATGATTATTGGTGGTTATATATTATGGTTATGGTGTCGTCCAGTAAGAATTATCGCCGTTCATCAGAGTGGTAGTTATAGCATCGTATTAGTAAAAAATTATCCGTTTACTGATGCAGGGAAAATGGAATGGTGGTTAAAAAACAAAGGAATGGTAAAGGAGACGTATAATATACCCAAAATAGATAAGCAGGGGCGATATCATGTAACATTGTGGGATTTTGACGAGGGATATAAAGAGTTGGATAAATACGATCGTCTTTGTTTTGAGGATATGAAACCGCCCAAAAACTGTGTGGATAAAAATGCGATGATGACCGTCAGTCGCGATAAATACAACGTTACAGATTTCACACTTGATGATGGAGTTTACATCCTTCAGGATAATGGTCTGATCGTCAAAAGAAAGACGGATTGAATGAAAGTTTATTATCATCAGTAAAAAGTAGGTCGGTATGATGGCGATGGCCTCAACAGAGGCTTTATTATGGCTGATTTTAATAGGGCAAAGTGGTAATACCCCCTGTGCTAGTCGTATTTTTACTATTTATCAATAACTATGATCTGTGCTGCACTTTTGGTTTTTATCCTCATATTAATTTGGAAGTACTGAGTGTAATCGATAAATTACGTTGTCGACAACATAATCACACTTTCTCTGATGCCGCGTGAGAACTGACAGGAAGTCAGTTTCAGGATGACCATTTTAAAAAAAAAGGAGTGTTTTCAATGTCTGCATTATCTTTTCCCTGCACCATTTTTACCACCCAGAAACGTATGGATGACTTCGGCGCTAAGGATATGTGCTGCGGTGATTTAAGTGCGGAGCAGCTAAAAAAAGATTTTGGTCTTTCCAGTGTCTCTGACAGGGTTGATCCCTGGACCCTGGCACGAAAAAATTACCAGAATGTGCCCACTTATCCTGCGTCCTCCTCCTGGCACACGGAGTCGATTAGCAAACAGGAGTGCATCAATATTCTGTTTGATGAGTTCCGTGCGTGCTCAAAAACGTTCTCTTTTTACGGACCGTACCGGGATAACATTATCGAGATGATCACCCACATGCAGCATAAAAAAGGCATGAATTTTAGCAGCACAAGGTTAGACTCGGCGCTGAGAGAGCAGATACTGACTGATAATGCAAAAAAAAATAGTTCACGATTGTTATTAAAAGATGCCTTTGCGTTAAATATTGACTGGGAAAATGGCCTCTATCCGACGCATAGGAAAGTAAAACTTACTGATGCTGTAAATGAGAGCATACTTCCTAAATTCGACCGCATTGAGGACCGGATCAACGGGATGGGGATTAGCGTGCATGATACTTGGGCTACCCGGATAAATATTAAATCGCTAAGGATAGACGGTGATCGTTTTCGCGCTGTTGTGCATTATAAAATTCAGGACCATTTTGGGTTGGATAACCAAGATGTACTGGATTGGAAGTTCAGGCAATTTCGCCTGTTTCGTATCTGGTTTGTGCTTCAGCGCTATAGCAAGTTTGCCTTTAAGCCGTTTATGACCAATATGGAAACCACCATTGAGATTACAGGTGAACGTAATGTTAAAAAGATATAAAAAAACATCACTTATTCTTCTGGTGATGATGGTTATAGTTGGGTGTGTATTATATTTTTTGCTTCTGCCAGTTAAAGTTATTGCAGTTCATCAGAGAGGTAACAATAGTACCATATTAGTAAAGCATTACCCTCTTACTGATAAAGGAAAAATAGAGTGGTGGCTAAAAAATAAAAACATGTTTCAAACAAAATATAATGTTCCCAAACCAGATGAAAGTGGGATTTATAATGTTGTTTTTTGGGGCTTTGGTGATGGATATAAAGAAGAGGGTAAATATGATCGCCTATGTTTTGACGATATGCCTCCACCCAAAAACTGCATTGATAAAAATAAACTGATGATTATCAGTCACAGCAAAGACAACGTCACTCAATTCACCGTTGGTAACGAATATTATATCCTTCAGGATGATGGGTTAACCGTTAAGATAAGATCGTATTGAATGGGTGCTGTTAAAATCGACAAAAAAAAGAGTGTATTACATTTTGATGCTGATGGTGTTTTTTGGGGTTTTATTATGGGAATGTTATCAGCCAATTAAAATCATCGCTGTCCATCAGGACGGTAATTATAGTGAGGTTTTAGTTAAAGACTATCCTTTTACAGATGAAGGGAAAATAAAATGGTGGTTAAAAAATAAAACGATATTAAAAGAAAAATACAATATTCCCAGGCCAAGTGAGGATGGGCGATATCATGTGATACTGTGGGATTTTGGTGATGGTTATAAAGAAGGGGATGGATATGATAGTCTATGTTTTGATGATATGCCTCCTCCCATCAACTGTATTGATAAAAACAAAGTGATAACAATTGGCCATAATATAAATAGTTCCGCAAGTTTCACCGTCAGTGGCGGGGTTTACTTCCTTCAGGATAATGGACTCATCGTAAAAAGAAAGCGCCAGGAGTAATCATATTGGCCAGGAGCATTGATTCTGCGGGTGATCATCTGGCAGGTCCGCTTACTCTTCATTAACTCTCTTTAAACTGCCTGTTAAGCCAGTCGGAAAACATCGTCATTGCCTCACTTTCTGGCTGGGACTGTAACCGTGTCAGCCAATAGCCTCCAAGGTGGATTTCAGCGTCAAAAGGGCGAACAATTTTCTCCGTTTGTAGCAGGTGATGAAAAATCTTAACTGGTGCCAGCGCAATGCCCGCTCCCAACAAGGCAGCCTCGATCATCGTCAGCGAAGAGTCGAAAATCATCACCGGATGTGAGGGAGAAGGTGGGAGTTCGTTAAGACTGTGCAACCAGTGGC
Organism: Erwinia rhapontici; assembly: GCF_020683125.1. Classification (NCBI taxonomy): domain Bacteria; kingdom Pseudomonadati; phylum Pseudomonadota; class Gammaproteobacteria; order Enterobacterales; family Erwiniaceae; genus Erwinia; species Erwinia rhapontici. Next base: position 1,393,343 of record NZ_CP085627.1, read on the forward strand.
TCCACTCGTCACGACGAAATGACCGCAACAGCGTAAATTTATGCACGTCCGCCGGTTGCTGTAACTGACGGGCTATCGTGGGATGACAGAGCGGTGAAAACGGGGCATCACAAATTAACGTCGCCTCGGTGCCGTGCCAGGCACCGCTACCGAAGCGGATGGTGTAATCGTGACCTTCGGCTGCGGGGTCAACCCGATTATTGTGTGTGGACAGTTGCAGCTCAATATGCGGATGACGGTGGTTGAAATCCTCCAGGCGCGGCAACAGCAAACCAGTAGCAAAGGACCCAACCACCCCCACTTTTAATTTTTCGCGCATCTTACCCGCAGAGAAACGGTCCAGCGTATTGGCAATACGATCAAAAGATTCGTTTAAGACCGGTAACAAATTCTCGCCTTCCGTGGTCAGCATCAGACCGCGAGCAACACGGATAAATAACGAGCAGCCCAACTGCTGCTCAAGTGACTTTACCTGCTGGCTCACGGCCGCATGCGTTACATTCAGTTCAACTGCTGCGTTAGTAAAACTTAGATGGCGCGCAGCTGCTTCAAATGCTCTTAGCGCATTGAGGGGGATGTAAGGGCGGGGCACGGATTTTACCTGTAAGATTTTCTTTTATCAGGTGTAAAAATTAACAGTTTGTTGCTGTTTGTCAAACCCGTCAAACTGACTGCTGTTCAAGAATATGGAAGGTTAGAAACAGTGAAATTACGTTCTCAGGCTGTGATGGTGGCTGTACTGGCATCGGCATACTCATTGGGTGCCGTAGCGGCTCCTGATGTGGAAACAACGGTCCGCCAGGCGATTAAACCCCTTATCGATCAGCAAAACATTCCGGGTATGGCAGTGGCGGTCCTGGTAAAAGGCAAACCATACTATTTTACCTGGGGTATGGCAGATAAAGAGCAGCATCTCCCGGTGACTCAGGACACCCTTTTTGAACTGGGTTCGGTGAGTAAAACGTTCACCGGTGTGCTGGGGGGCGTGGCGGTGGCAAAAGGTGAGATCGCGCTTAACGATCGTGCCAGTCAATACTGGCCGGCACTTAATCTTCCACAGTGGCGCAACATTACGCTATTGCAACTGGCAACGTATACGGCAGGTGGCTTGCCCCTTCAGGTTCCGGATGCCGTTACGGATGAAGACGGGCTGAAAAACTTCTATCAACAGTGGCAACCTCAGTGGGCTCCGGGAAAGACGCGGCAGTATGCGAATAGCAGTATCGGACTTTTTGGCATGCTGGCAGTAAAGCCAACGGGGCTCTCCTTTGAACAGGTGATGCAGCAGCGTGTATTGACGCCACTAAAACTCACACACACATTTATTACCGTACCAGAAGTCAGCGAAAATGCTTATGCGTGGGGTTATCGCGATGGGAAACCCGTCCGCGTATCGCCTGGTATGCTGGATGCCGAATCCTACGGTGTGAAGTCGTCCATAAAAGATATGTTGCGCTGGATGCAGGCCAATATGAATCCTGAACAGGTCGGGGATAAGACATTGCAGCAGGGGTTGGTGCTTGCCCAGACGCGTTATTATCGCACTGATGCGTTATATCAGGGACTTGGCTGGGAGATGCTTGACTGGCCAGAACAGTCAACGCTGGCCATCAGAGGCGCTGATAGTCCGGTGGCTCTGGGGCCCCAGCAGGTGCGGGATGCGCAATCGCATCCACGGGTGAAGGCATCATGGGTACACAAAACGGGTGCTACGGGGGGCTTTGGAGCCTATGTGGCCTTTATCCCGCAAAAACAGATCGGTATTGTCATGCTGGCGAATAAAAACTATCCCAATACCTTGCGGGTAAAAGTCGCCATGCAAATAGTCAAAGCTTTAGAGTAATAGTGAGGCGGGGGCATTGCGCCGGAAGGGAAATGCCCCCGCCTCTCACCCGGAAAATTATGAATACATCGCCGTTATGGATGCGCTACCGAGCGAATGGAAATGCACGTTAAAGCCTACCAAGGCGCCGCTGGCGTTCTCATCCACTTCCAGCGCTTCAACGTCAATGGCATGCACGGTGAAGATATAGCGGTGGGATTCGCCTTTTGGGGGTGCCGCGCCGCCGTAGCCCGCGCTGCCGAAATCCGTGCGCGTCTGCACTGAGCCCGTTGGCAGATTCACTTTGCCGGAACCTGCGCCTTCGGGAAGTTCGCGCGTCTCGGCGGGCAGATTTGCTACCACCCAGTGCCACCAGCCAGAACCGGTAGGAGCATCAGGATCGTAACAGGTCACCACAAAACTTTTTGTCCCAGCGGGAACATCGTCCCAGGCCAGATGTGGCGACAGATTATCACCCTGGTAACCCATGGCATTCAGCACCTGGCGTTCCGGCAACTTATCTCCGTCGTTAAAATTCTGGCTGCTTAATTTCATGTCATCTCCCATTTATTGGTGTAGTAGCTTCAGCAGCTCTTCGGCCGCCGCTGCGGAAGAGGCCGGATTTTGTCCGGTGACCAGGTGGCCATCGGTCAGCACATAAACACCCCAGTTATCAGTGTGTTCAAACTGACCGCCAAGCTTCTTCAGCTCGTCCTCGACCAGAAAAGGTACCACATTCGTCAGGCCAACGGCGGCTTCTTCGCTGTTGGTAAACCCGGTCACCCGTTTCCCGGCAACGATGGGCGTGCCATCGGGTTTTTTGGTATGACGCAGTACCCCCGGCGCATGACAGACGGTGCCCACCGGTTTGCCATTAGCAAACAGCGTTTCGATCAGCTGAATACTGTCGGCATTCTCGGCCAGATCCCACAGCGGGCCGTGCCCGCCAGGATAGAACACCGCATCAAACTGGCTGGCATCGATAGCATCCAGACGTTGCGTATGGGCCAGCGCCTGCTGTGCCTCCACGTCACTGCGAAAACGTTCGGTGTCGCGGGTTTGTGCATCCGGCTCGTCGCTGACCGGATCGAGCGGGGGTTGTCCGCCCAGCGGAGAAGCCAGCTCTACGGTGATCCCGGCATCACGGAAAACATAATAAGGCGCAACAAACTCTTCCAGCCAGAAACCGGTTTTATGGCCGGTATCGCCCAGTTTATCGTGCGAGGTTAATACCATTAATAACTTCATGAGGGTTTATCTCCTGCCACACGCACCACCAACTTGCCGAAGTTTTTCCCTTCCAGCATACCGATAAACGCCTCCGGCGCATTATCCAGCCCGTCGATAATATCTTCACGGAATACCAGGCGCTCTTCAGTCACCCACTGGCTCATCTGGCGGAAGAACTCATCAAAGCGGTGGCCATAATCCTGAGTAATGATAAAGCCCTCAACGCGCAGGCGTTTTTTCAGGATGGCGCTTTGCAGCAGCGGCAGGCGGTCCGATCCGGCGTGCTGCCCGGTGCTGTTATAGTCGGCAATCAGGCCACAGACCGGAATGCGTCCTTTGGTGTTCATCAGCGGGAGCACGGCATTAAACACCTTGCCACCAACGCTTTCGAAATAGACGTCAATGCCATCGGCGCAATGACGGCTCAGCTGTTCGGCCAGGTTGTCATCACGGTGATCGAGGCAGCGATCAAAGCCCAGCATGTCTTCGGCGTAGCGGCATTTCTCCGCACCGCCTGCAATGCCCACCACATGGCAGCCTTTCAGTTTGGCAATCTGGCCAACGAGGGAGCCAACGGCACCTGTCGCGGCGGCGACCACCACGGTTTCTCCCGCCTGGGGATTACCGATATCCAGCAGTCCCATATAGGCGGTAAAGCCCGGCATCCCGAGCATTCCCAGCGCCCAGGATGGATGCTTCAGCACCGGGCCGCTGAGTTTCACCAGCTCTTCTCCGCTGGAGATCGCGAAATCCTGCCAGCCGCTGTAACTCAGCACCCAGTCCCCGGCGGCAAAATCTGCGTGCTCAGAGCGCTCAACAATCGATACGGTTCCGCCACACATCACCTCATTAAGGGCGACGGGTGGCACATAGGAAGGGGCATCGCTCATGCGTCCACGCATATAAGGGTCGAGCGACAGCCAGACAGTGCGCAACAGCACCTGTCCGGCAGCGGGTTCAGGAACGTGCTGTGCCTCGAGGCGGAAATTCGCCGTAGTCGGTGCGCCGTGCGGACGAGAGGCCAGCAGCAGCCGACGGTTGGTCTGTTTATCTTGTGGCATGTTATCTCCTGTTTGCGGCAGCAGGCCGCGCAAAACCTGATAAAAGCGTAGCGCATCACGCTGACGGCTGCCTGGAGACTGCCTCCATTGTTAACAATTAAACAGGGCAGGATGTGCTATAGCGGCACTGACGGCGTCCGTAAGCTGTGTCAGCGCCTGTGAAGTGATCACGTAAGGCGGCATCAGATAAATCAATCGCCCGAACGGGCGGATCCACACACCCTGTTCAACAAAGAACTGCTGCATCGCCGCCATATTGACGCTTCTGTGCGTCTCCACCACGCCAATCGCCCCCAGCACCCGCACATCGGCCACTTCCGGCTGTGTGCTCAAGGGCAACAGTGCCGTGCGTAGCTGTCGCTCAATGTTTGCCACCTGCGCCTGCCAGTGGTTCTCCTGCAATATTGCCAGGCTCTCTGATGCCACGGCGCAGGCCAGCGGATTGCCCATAAACGTTGGACCGTGCATAAAGCAACCGGCGGCGCCGTTGCTGATGGTGTCTGCCACCTGGCGTGTCGTCAGGGCTGCTGAGAGCGTCATGGTGCCGCCGGTCAGCGCTTTCCCCACGCAGAGAATGTCCGGGCTGATGGCCGCATGTTCACAGGCGAACAATTTGCCGGTACGGCCAAATCCGGTCGCGATCTCATCGGCGATCAGCAACAGCTGATAGCGGTCACACAGCTCACGCACCCGTTGCAGATAGCGCGGATGATAAAAGCGCATGCCGCCTGCACCCTGCACGATAGGTTCGAGGATCACCGCCGCCAGCTGGCGATGATGCTCAACAATCAACGATTCCAGCTCATTGGCATCTTGTGCCTGCCACGGTTGATCGAAACGCGGCGGCGCGGGTGCAAAAAGATGCTCCGGCAGATAGCCCTGATACAGGCTGTGCATGGAGTTTTGCGGGTCGCACACCGACATCGCCGCAAAGGTATCGCCATGATAGCCGTTACGCAGGGTGAGGAAACGCTGGCGTTTTTCGCCCTTCGCCTGCCAGTACTGCAACGCCATTTTCATCGACACTTCAACGGCGACGGACCCCGAGTCTGCCAGGAATACGCACGTCAGATTCTGTGGCGTCATCGCCACCAGACGACGACACAGCGCAACCGCCGCCGGATGCGTGACGCCGCCGAACATCACATGGGACATCTGCGCCATCTGCGTCTGTAACGCCTGGTTAAGGCGCGGATGGTTGTAGCCGTGGATCGCCGCCCACCACGAGGACATGCCGTCCACCAGCTGGCGGCCATCCGCCAGTTCCAGCGAGGTGCCAGCGACAGCGACCACCGGGTAGCAGGGAAGCGGCTGGCTCATGGAGGTGTAAGGGTGCCAGATATGCTCACGGTCAAAGGCGAGATCGTCAGGGGTCATAAAATCACTTGTAAACCAAAAATAAAAAATTTAGTTTACAAGTATAACCAGGCCGTGAAGACAAATGACAGACTTTTTTGGAGCAAGCAATGGCAACTCGTTGGACCCTTTCTCAGGCACAGGCGCTGTTTGATAAACCTTTTCTCGAACTGATGTTTGAGGCGCAGCAAATCCATCGCCAGTACTTTGATCCGCGTCAGGTGCAGGTCAGCACGCTGCTGTCGATCAAAACCGGGGCCTGCCCCGAAGACTGTAAATACTGTCCGCAAAGCTCGCGTTATAAAACCGGGCTAACCTCCGAACGCCTGATGGAAGTGGAGGAGGTGCTCAGTTCAGCGCGTAAAGCCAAGGCCGCCGGATCCGGACGCTTCTGCATGGGCGCCGCATGGAAAAACCCGCACGAGCGCGATATGCCTTACCTGGAGCAGATGGTGCAGGGGGTAAAAGCGATGGGGATGGAGACCTGCATGACGCTGGGCACCTTGAGCGAGCAGCAGGCGCAGCGACTGGCGCATGCCGGGCTGGATTTTTATAACCATAACCTGGATACCTCGCCGGAGTTTTACGGCAGCATCATCACCACCCGTAGCTATCAGGAGCGACTGGATACGCTGGGCAAAGTGCGCGATGCCGGGATCAAAGTCTGTTCCGGTGGCATCGTCGGGCTGGGAGAAACAGTCAGCGATCGTGCTGGCCTGCTGGTGCAGCTGGCCAACCTGCCAACCCCGCCGGAGAGCGTGCCAATCAATATGCTGGTCAAAGTCAAAGGCACCCCGCTGGCGGATAACGATGACGTCGATCCCTTCGATTTTGTACGCACCATTGCGGTGGCGCGCATCATGATGCCGCGTTCCCATGTGCGCCTCTCTGCCGGGCGTGAGCAGATGAGCGAGCAAACCCAGGCGATGTGCTTTATGGCCGGAGCCAATTCGATTTTCTACGGCTGCAAGCTGCTGACCACGCCAAACCCGGAAGAGGACAAAGACCGGGTGTTGTTCCGCAAGCTGGGCCTGAACCCGCAGCATACGGAGACGGAAAGCGGGGATAACGAGCAGCAACAGGCGCTGGCAGCCCAGTTGATGACTGCGGATACCGACCTGTTCTACAACGCGGCGCTGTAATGAGCTGGTCACAGCGTATTGAACAGGCACTGACCGCCCGGCGCAGCAGCGGGCAGTACCGCCAGCGCCACCCTAGCCAGCAAGGGGATGCACGCAGCCTGCGGGTGGCGGGGCAGGACTATCTGAACTTCTCAGCGAATGATTACCTCGGATTAAGCCACGATGCCCGCATCATCAGCGCATGGCAGCAGGGCGCTGCACGCTATGGCGTTGGCGCAGGCGGTTCGGCGCATGTGACCGGCTATCGCGCCCCTCAGGCCGCACTGGAAAGTGAGCTGGCCGACTGGCTGGGATACGATCGCGGATTACTGTTTATTTCAGGATTTGCGGCGAACCAGGCCGTTATCACGGCGATGATGGCGAAAAATGACCGGATCTTCGCCGATAAGCTGTGCCATGCCTCGTTGCTTGAAGCCGCCAGCCTTAGCCCGGCGACGCTGCGGCGCTTCGCGCATAATCAGTCGTCGGCACTGGCGCAGCTGCTGGTTCTGCCTGCCAACGGCGAAACGCTGGTTGTGACGGAGGGGATTTTTAGTATGGACGGCGACCGCGCCCCGCTGGCAGAACTGCATCAGCTCTCTCTGGCACAGGGCGGCTGGCTGCTGGTGGATGATGCGCACGGTATCGGCGTCTGCGGCGAGCACGGGCGCGGCAGCTGCTGGCAGCAGGGGGTGAAACCGGAGCTGCTTATTGTCACCTTCGGCAAAGCCTTTGGTGTCAGCGGCGCAGCGGTGCTGTGCAATGAGGACACTGCCGAGTACCTGCTGCAGTTTGCCCGTCACCTGATTTACAGCACCGCGATGCCGCCTGCGCAGGTCTGCGCACTGCAGGCGGCCCTCGGCTGTATCCGGCAAGGCGAGGGTCTGCGCGAGCAGCTGTCGGCCAACATTCACTACTTCCGCCAGCAGGCGGCTGGTTTGCCCTGGTCACTGGCATCCTCCGACAGTGCCATCCAGCCCCTGATGGTCGGTGATGAACAGGCGGCGCTGACGTTGTCGCAGCGGCTGCGTGAACGCGGCTGCTGGGTCAGCGCCATCCGCCCCCCCACCGTGCCGCCGGGGACGTCACGTCTGCGTATTACTCTCAGTGCGGCTCATCGCACGGAGGATATCGATCGGCTTCTGGAGGCTCTCCATGCAGCAAACCGTTGATAAGCAGGCCGTAGCGGCAGCCTTCGGGCGCGCAGCACACTGCTATAACCAACATGCGGATCTTCAGCGTCAGTGCGGTGAACACCTGATGGCGCTGGCACGCCCCGGTCACACGCTGCAGGTGCTGGATGCTGGCTGTGGCACCGGCTGGTTCAGCCAGCGCTGGCGTGCTGCCGGGCATCAGGTCACGGCACTGGATCTGTCGGAAAAAATGCTTCAGCAGGCAGCGAACAGCCACGCTGCGGACCATTACCAGCCCGGCGATATCGAGGCGCTGCCGTTTGCCGATGCCCGCTTTGATCGCTGCTGGAGCAATCTGGCCGTTCAGTGGTGCAGCGATTTGTCACAAGCGCTGCGTGAGCTGCAACGGGTGACGAAACCGGGCGGTCAGGTGCTGTTCTCTACGCTGGCAGCCGGGTCACTTACTGAAGTAGAGCAGGCCTGGCAGGTGCTCGGACGGGCGGCACCGGTTAACGCGTTTGCCAGCCTGAGCAGGATTAAACAGGCGGCGGCGGGCAGTGCACTGACGCTGACCCCTTACACGTTGACGCTGGCCTTCCCGGATGTCCTGAGTCTGCTTCGTTCCTTAAAAGGCATCGGTGCCACCCATCTGCATCAGGGCCGCGAAGAACGGCCGCTGAGCCGCGGGCAACTGCAACAGCTTGAACAGGTCTGGCCGCGTGATGTGCGCGGTTGCCTGCTCAGTTATCAACTGGTTTCAGGAGTGATGGAACGTGAATAAACGCTGGTTTGTGACCGGAACGGATACTGAAGTGGGAAAAACTGTGGCCAGCTGTGCGTTACTCCAGGCGGCACGGGCCGCGGGCTATCGCTGTGCAGGCTATAAGCCAGTTGCCTCCGGCAGTGAGATCACCCCGGAAGGGATTCGTAATGAAGATGCTCTGGCATTGCAACGTAACAGCGCGGTCAGGTTACCCTACGATGTGGTGAATCCGCTGGTTTTTGTTGAACCGACCTCACCGCATATTATCAGTGCCGTGGAGCAGCGGCCGATTACCGCCCAGCAGCTTTCTGACGGGCTTGATGCGGTGGAACAGCAGGCGGATTGGGTGCTGACGGAGGGGGCGGGTGGTTGGTTTACGCCGCTGTCGGACAACCTCACGTTTGCCGATTGGGTACAGCAGATGCAGCTGCCGGTGATTCTGGTGGTGGGGGTGAAGCTGGGATGTATCAACCATGCGCTGCTGACCGTACTGGCGGTACAGTCTGCCGGTTTGCCGCTGGCAGGATGGATTGCGAACGGTATTCAGCCGCCGGGTCAACGGCATCAGGAATATCTGGCTACGCTGAAACAACGTATCCCCGCACCGTTACTGGGTGAAATCCCGCATCTGACCGGGCAGGGGAGAGAGGATTTAGGGCGTTTTATTACGCTACCTTGAGGCTGACTGGCGGACCAGAAAACAGGGGCCGCCCCTACGATATCCTGTAGGGGGAACCCCTTTTTTCCGGTCGACCCGTCGTCATTACACCGTCAGCCATGTATTCACCATGCTGTCATTCAGTTGGGCAACTTTGCCATGGGCGACATTGCGCCCGCGATGCAGCAGCAGGAAGTAATCGGCCACGCGGCGAATAAACGACAGGCGCTGCTCCAGCAACAGAATCGTCATGCCGAAGTCGTGATTCAGACGATGGATCAGATTGCCCATCTCCTCTTCCAGCCAGGGTGACATCCCCTCCGTCGGCTCATCCAGAATCAGCAGCTTCGGTTGCAGTACCAGCGCACGTGCCAGCGCCAGTTGCTGTTGCTGGCCAATCGGCAGCTCGCCGCTGCGCTGATGGCGCAGAGAGTAAAGCGCCGGAAACAGATCGTAAACCATCGGCGGGATTGCGCGATGGCGCGCCATACCTGCCCCTGCCAGCAGGGCAATTTGCAGGTTCTCTTCAATGGTCATCTGCGAAAAAATCTGGCGCCCTTGCGGCACATAGCCAATGCCCAGCGACGCGCGTTTCTCTACCGGTTGCAGTAACAGATCCTGCGGCGGGCCGTTATCTTCCTGCCAGATCATGGAACCGCTGTTGATGGGCAGGTGTCCCATAATGCAGTTCACCAGCGTGGTTTTACCCATTCCCGGCTGGCCGATAATGCCGGTGCAGGTGCCAGGTTGCAGATCCAGGTCAACGTCCCACAGAATGTGGTTTTGCCCATAAAATTGATTAATAGAACGTAAACTGAGCATCTGACACTCTCCTTCAGACAGTTATCGATCGCACCTGTTTTGCTTACGCTCTTTGACGTCAGGCAAACAGTCCGGCATTGATAAAAATGCCCGCGGCTTAGCGCTTTTCGCTTTGGTGTGATGAAAGCGTGAGGCGGTACTGATATAGCTTGCAAATAGCAGGCCAGTTCGGAAAAAGGCCAAAAATACACAAAGTGGTAACATTGACGGCAGGTATTGGTGAGCGACGCTAAACAATGGCTCGTGGTCAACCGCGCGCTGCACCGGGCCAGTGCCGCAGGTGAAACAGTCATGGTGCAACTGCCATGTAAAATAGCAGAGCCGAAAATGTGAGGTGATAATTCGACAGGCGCACGTGGCTCAAAACGGTGCATAAGTTGCCCGTTTATCCTTGCTGCTGCCCCCTTTGCGTGACGAAAAAAAAGCAAAAAAAAATATTTGGCGGTCAGATGGGAGCGTGGGGACGATTTATACACATCAGACGGGTCAGGCGCTGAAAACAGTTATCCACTATTCCTGTGGATAACCTTGTGCATTAACGTCTGAAAACCTGCGCAATGCGAGAGCGGACGCGGCTTTGGCTCGGGTTGGTGTGAAACTCGGCTTATTGATAAAATATAGTTAAATCAATTGTTTATTTAAAATCAATACAGGTAAAAATCCTGGGTTGATCCATCAGCGCTTTTGGCGGGCGGCTATTGACAAATGTTAAAAGGCTAAACTATCTGGGGATAAGCCTCTCAGACACTTTCCGCATACGTTTGCGCACCGGGCGGCAAAAGTGCGGCTTTGCGTTTCTTTGAAGCAGTATGAAAAATACCTGGGATTTTATCCAGCCTTTTTTGCTGGCAAAATCGTCACGGCAGAGTAGAATTACAGTCCGGTTCGCGTCCCTCTTCATCAGGTAGCCTGTTATGAGCAAAGTGTTTAAACTCAACTCCGATTTCAAACCTTCTGGCGATCAGCCGGAAGCGATTCGCCGCCTGGAAGAGGGGCTGGAAGATGGCCTGGCGCATCAAACGTTATTGGGCGTAACCGGATCAGGTAAAACCTTTACGATTGCCAACGTGATTGCCGATCTCAATCGACCGACGATGGTACTGGCACCCAATAAGACGCTGGCGGCACAGCTTTACGGCGAGATGAAAGAGTTCTTCCCTGATAACGCGGTGGAGTACTTTGTCTCTTACTACGACTATTACCAGCCTGAAGCCTATGTCCCCAGTTCTGACACCTTTATTGAAAAAGACGCCTCGGTAAACGAACATATTGAGCAGATGCGTCTTTCTGCCACCAAAGCCCTGCTCGAACGGCGGGATGTGATTGTGGTGGCCTCCGTTTCAGCGATTTACGGCCTGGGTGATCCGGACCTCTATCTGAAGATGATGCTGCACCTGTCTCGTGGCATGGTCATCGACCAGCGCGCGATCCTGCGTCGGTTGGCCGAGCTGCAATACACCCGTAACGACCAGGCTTTCCAGCGTGGCACGTTCCGCGTACGCGGTGAAGTGATCGATATCTTCCCGGCAGAGTCTGACGACTATGGGCTGCGTATTGAGCTGTTTGATGAAGAAGTCGAACGTTTATCCATTTTCGATCCGCTGACCGGGCAGATTGAATCGGTGGTACCGCGTTACACCATCTACCCGAAAACGCACTATGTGACACCGCGTGAGCGCATTTTGCAGGCGATGGAAGAGATCAAAGTGGAGCTGGTCGATCGCAAACAGGTGCTGCTGGCCAATAATAAATTGCTGGAAGAGCAGCGCATCAGCCAGCGCACTCAGTTTGATCTGGAAATGATGAACGAGCTGGGTTACTGCTCGGGCATTGAAAACTACTCTCGCTATCTTTCCGGGCGTGGGCCTGGTGAGGCACCGCCTACGCTATTTGACTATTTGCCTGCTGATGGCCTGCTGGTCATTGATGAGTCCCACGTGACGATCCCGCAAATCGGCGGGATGTATCGCGGTGACCGGGCGCGTAAAGAGACGCTGGTGGAGTACGGTTTCCGTCTGCCATCAGCGCTGGATAACCGTCCGATGAAGTTTGAAGAGTTTGAAGCGCTGGCGCCGCAAACTATCTATGTGTCCGCGACGCCCGGAAACTATGAGCTGGAGAAGTCGGGCGGTGATGTGGTGGACCAGGTGGTGCGTCCCACCGGCCTGCTTGACCCGACCATTGAGGTGCGCCCGGTGGGGACGCAGGTGGACGATCTGCTGTCTGAAATCCGTAAACGCGTAGTGATAAACGAGCGCGTGCTGGTCACGGTGCTGACCAAACGTATGGCAGAGGATCTCACCGAATATCTGGAAGAACACGGCGAGCGGGTGCGTTACCTGCACTCAGATATTGATACCGTGGAGCGTGTGGAGATTATCCGTGACCTGCGACTCGGTGAGTTTGATGTGCTGGTGGGGATTAACCTGCTGCGTGAAGGGCTGGATATGCCCGAAGTGTCGCTGGTGGCGATCCTCGATGCGGATAAAGAGGGCTTCCTGCGATCTGAACGCTCACTGATCCAGACCATAGGCCGTGCGGCGCGTAACCTTAACGGTAAGGCTATCCTCTACGGTGATAAAATCACGCCGTCTATGGCACGTGCGATCAGTGAAACGGAACGGCGTCGTGAAAAGCAGGAGCAGCACAACCTGGAAAACGGCATTGTACCGCAGGGCCTGAATAAGAAAATTGCGGACATTCTGGAGTTGGGCCAGGGGCTGGCGAAGAACAAAGCGAAGGTGCGCAGCATGAAAGGGCGCAGCATTGTGGAAGACGATCCCGAATATGTTGATCTGTCGCCGGGTGGATTGCAGAAACGCATCCATCAGTTGGAAGCTCAAATGCAAAAGCATGCACAGAATCTGGAGTTCGAAGAGGCCGCCCAGGTACGCGACCAGCTTCACAAGGTGCGCGAGCTGTTTATCGCGGCATCCTAGCGCTGGGCTGACCCGATTCTGTAGTGGCGACCCCTGAGGGATCCCCACAAAACAAGACCTGCATTATTTGCAGCCACCTTCTTTTCCGGTCGGCCAGTGACGCGGGCCTGCACGATGGTTCAGGTCAACGTCAAGGGCGTTTCGCTTTCCCGCTGCGCTTCCTCAGCGCTGCTGAATGCCGCCTCAACGTCAAAATCCAGGTCAAAACCCAGATCCAAAATCCTGATTCAAATCAATCCGCAGAGACTGTCACATGGTGGGGGTTGTAATACCTACAGCGAGCAGACGTTCTGCGGGGATGGGGCCAGTTTGAGGTAAGCCGGACGTCACGCGGCAGGGACGCCGCGTGCCGAGGCCCGCATGGATGCGGCAGTTGCCGATCCGGCGTGCTCAAACTGGCCTCAGACCTGAAGCCGAATGATCAGACATTAATTTTTCCGGTCGCCCCGTCTCTACACCATTGCCTGCACTGCGTGCTCCAGCGCCAGACGTAGCAACTGGCGATCGTGGCGATACGGAATATCCCCGGCCTCCAGCGGTTCCTGAATGATCAGTCGCCCGTCGAGTTGGCTGCTGTCGACCTTTGGCCCCAGCACCAGCGCATCAATCACACGTTTGCCTATCGCCTTCTCCATCATGGCCAGCTTATCGGTGACCGTCAGCTTCGCGGCCGCCGGGCTGAGTTCTTTCCCGAGATTACCAATAAACACCATCGTGGCCGGCGTGCGGCGCAGGGCCTGAGCAATCTCAGGCAGCAGCAGAACGGGCATCAGGCTGGTGTAAAAACTGCCCGGACCAATCAGGATCAGGTCAGCTTCGCCAATGGCCTCCACCGCTTCACGCGTGGCGCTGACTTTGGGCGCGAGCATCAGCTCCTGCGGCGGTTGTATCATCTGATCAATTTCAGTTTCGCCGTATATCAGATGGCCTTCTTCATCCAGCGCCACCAGGTCAACCGGCTGCTCGGACATTGGGATCAGGAATGCATCCACCTTCAGCAAATTGCGGATCAGATTGATAGCTTCAAACGGCCTGACGCTGAGGTGATCGAGGGCTTTCAGCATCAGGTTACCGAGGTTATGCCCTGCCAGCTCACCGTTACCGGCAAAACGGTACTCAAACATGGCGGAAGCAACGCTCGGTTCGGCGATCAGCTGATTCAGGCAATTACGCATATCGCCCCAGGCGATACCGCCTTCAGAGCGGCGTATACGCCCGGTGGAACCCCCGTTATCGGTGGTGGTGACAATGCCGGTCAGGCGGGAACCCAAAGGTGAAAGGGCGGACATCACACGGCCCAGACCGTGTCCTCCCCCTAATGCCACCACGCGGTCGAGGTCAGCTAACGTGCGATTTCGCATAATATCCATTCGTCATGTGATGAAACTGTTATGAGCCTTATTTTACGCTAAACGTCCGCTAAAATGCGGGGAAAATGCGTTATATATAATAATACATAGCGAAATACTGCGCTGGTAACCCTGCTGTATTAGCGCTAACATTTGCGCTATCACGGTTTACCGATGTTCGGTGAATCACACTTAAGCCCTGATACCTGTGTCCTGCTGGATATGGTGTCCTGGCCGCAACCGTTGAGTTGCCAGGGTGCAGAAAGAAATGACTGCATCTCCCTATCTGGAAAGGTGTCACAGGTGCCACAATTTACTGATAACTTCGCGCGCAGGTTTTATTACCTGCGCCTGTCGATCACCGACGTGTGCAATTTCCGTTGCACTTACTGTTTGCCCGACGGTTACAAGCCGCAGGGCGCGCAGAACAAAAGCTTCCTGTCGCTGGATGAAATCCGCCGCGTCACACGTGCCTTCGCCGCAGCAGGTACGGAAAAAGTGCGCCTGACGGGCGGTGAACCTTCCATGCGCCGTGATTTTACCGAGATCATCGCGGCCGTGCGTGAAAATCCTTCCATTCGTCAGATAGCCCTCACCACCAACGGCTATCGCCTGAAGCGCGATGTCGCGCAGTGGCGTGCTGCCGGGCTGACCGCGCTGAATGTCAGTATCGACAGCCTGGATGCGCGCCAGTTTCATGCCATCACCGGGCAGGATAAATTTGATGACGTGATGCGCGGGATTGATGCGGCCTTCGACGCCGGATTCAGCAAGGTAAAAGTCAACACCGTACTGATGCGTGACGTCAATCATCAAAGCCTCGATACCTTCCTCGACTGGATACGCACCCGTCCCATTCAGCTGCGTTTTATCGAACTGATGGAAACCGGTGACGGTGGTGCACTGTTCCGCAAACACCATGTATCCGGGCAGGTGATCCGCGACCAGTTAGTGCAACAGGGCTGGGTGCAGCAACTACGCGCCCGCAGTGACGGCCCGGCGCAGGTGTTCAGTCATGCGGATTATCAGGGTGAAATTGGCCTGATCATGCCGTATGAAAAAGACTTTTGCGCCAGCTGTAACCGTCTGCGCGTCTCTGCGACGGGAAATCTTCATCTCTGCCTGTTTGGCGATGGCGGTGTGCCACTGCGCGATCTGCTGGCCGATGACAGCCAGCAGGCCGAATTACAGGCGCGTATTGCCGGTAGCCTGACGACGAAGAAAGAGACGCATTTTCTCCATCAGGGAAATACCGGTATTACACAAAATCTCTCGTTTATCGGCGGCTAACAGCCGACGATACAGGCGTTAATCTAAGGAGTATATATGGGCAAAGGATCAACGGATTTTATCCCCCTTAACGTGGCGGTACTCACCGTCTCCGATCGCCATACGACTGAAACTGACAGCTCCGGCGACTATCTGCGCGAAGCGCTGGCAGAGGCCGGGCACCACACGGTGGAGAGCGGTATCGTGGCGGATAACCGCTACGGTATTCGTGCTGAAGTCTCGCGCTGGATCGCCAGCGATAATGTGCAGGTGGTGCTGATTAACGGCGGTACGGGGTTTAACGAGAAAAACGCCACGCCGGAGGCATTACTGCCGCTGTTCGATCGCGAGATTGAAGGCTTTGGCGAACTGTTCCGCATGATCTCCTATGAGGATATTGGCACATCTACCCTGCAATCGCGCGCGGTGGCCGGTTTAGCCAATAACACGCTGATTTTCGCCATACCGGGATCCACCGGCGCCTGCCAGCTTGCCTGGGAGCGCATCATTCAAGATCAGCTCGATGCCCGCACCCGTCCCTGTCACTTTGTTTCGCATGTGAAGAAGCCGTAAATGTCTCAGTTAACGCATATTAATGCCGCCGGAGAGGCGCATATGGTGGATGTGTCCACCAAACAGGAAACCGTGCGTGAAGCACGGGCAGAAGCCTATGTCGTCATGCGTCCTGAAACGCTGCAAATGATTATCGATGGCAGCCACCACAAAGGGGATGTGTTCGCCACGGCGCGCATCGCCGGTATTCAGGCGGCCAAACGGACCTGGGAGTTGATCCCGCTGTGCCATCCGCTGCTGCTGAGCAAGGTTGAAGTGTCGTTAAGCGCCGAACCTGAACATCACCGGGTTCGCATTGAATCGCTGTGCCGCCTGACGGGGAAAACCGGGGTTGAGATGGAAGCGCTGACGGCAGCATCGGTCGCTGCGTTAACGATTTACGATATGTGCAAAGCCGTGCAGAAAGATATCACCATTGAGCAGTGTCGCCTGTTAAGTAAGAGCGGCGGGAAATCCGGTGATTTCCAGGCGGTGGCCCATGATTAACGTGCTGTTTTTCGCCCAGGTGCGCGAACTGGTCGGTATTGATCGCCTTGAACTGCCCGCGGAATATCAGAATGTCGAAGCCCTGCGTAGTCAGCTGGCGCAGCAAAGCGATCGCTGGGCGCTGGCGCTGGAATCCGGCAAGCTACTGGCCGCGGTTAATCAGACGCTGGTGTCGATGCAGCATCCTGTTCGTGCCGGGGATGAAGTTGCCTTCTTCCCACCGGTCACCGGGGGCTGAAATGGATACCCGTATTCGCGTGGGCAGTGCGCCCTTCAGCATGAGTGATGAGTACCAGTGGCTGGCGGCATCCGATCTTGACGGTGCCGTGGTGACGTTCACGGGCAAGGTGCGCAACCACAATCTGGGGGATAATGTCAGCGCGCTGAGGCTGGAACACTATCCCGGTATGACCGAAAAAGCGCTGGCAGAGATTGTCGAAGAGGCGCGCGCCCGCTGGCCGATGCAGCGTGTGACGGTGATCCATCGTATTGGCGAGCTGTTCCCTGGCGATGAAATCGTGCTGGTGGGGGTTAGCGGTGCGCACCGGGGAGCGGCGTTTGCCGCCGCAGAATTTATCATGGATCAGCTAAAGACCCGTGCCCCGTTCTGGAAACAGGAAGCCACCGCTGAAGGTGACCGCTGGGTTGCCGCGCGTGACAGCGACCATCAAGCCGCAGACCGCTGGAAATAGCGTATTTATCATGTTGACTCTGCCTTGAGGATTTTCATGCGCCGGATTGAACTGCATCATCTTTTGCCGCTGGCCCTGCTGGTGCTGGCGGGTTGTAGCCATCAGCCGTCGGACAAGGCATCTCAGCCGCGCCCGACCGATGTAAAAGCCGATATTGCCCGTCTGTTACCTGCGGGCGTTAGCGATCGTCAGGGATGGACGCAAGATATTTTCGTGGCATTTAACAGCCAGAATATCGTGCCCGACGTCAGCAATATCTGCGCCGTCATTGCGGTGACCGGACAGGAATCTAACTTCAGCGCCGATGCCACCGTGCCGGGTCTGCCAAAAATTGCCTGGGCGGAGATAGATCGCCGTGCCGGGCAAATGCATATTCCGTCCTTCCTGGTGCGCACCGCACTGATGATCAACTCACCGACCGGCAAAAGTTATGCCTGGCGTCTGGATCACGTCAAAAGTGAGAAAGAGCTGAGCGCGGTATTTGATGATTTTATCGATATGGTGCCAATGGGACAGAAGCTGTTTGGCAACCTGAATCCAATCCACACGGGCGGGCCGATGCAGGTCAGTATTGCCTTCGCGGAAGCCAATGCTAAAGGGTATCCGTATCAGGTGGACAGTTCTGTTCGCCGCGAAGTCTTTTCCCGCCGGGGAGGCATGTGGTTTGGCACCCGGCACCTGCTTGGCTATCCGGCTAATTATCCGTCGCCGCTGTATCGCTTTGCCGACTTTAATGCAGGCTGGTACGCCAGCCGTAATGCGGCATTTCAGGCGGCAGTGTCGCGATTAAGTGGCATTAAGCTGGCGCTGGATGGTGACCTGATCAACTACGGTTCCGACAGTGCAGGATCGACCGAGAAGGCGGTACGTACTCTGGGTAAGCGGCTGGATTACAGTGACCGGGCGATTCGCCGTGCGCTGGAGAAAGGCGACAGCATCGATTTCGAGAAAACCGATCTGTGGAAGTCGGTATTTGCTCTGGCTGAGAAAGATGCCGGGAAAAAGCTGCCGCGCGAAGTGTTACCGGGAATCAAGCTGGAGAGTCCGAAGATTACCCGTAATCTCACCACCGCGTGGTTTGCCCAGCGGGTGAACAGCCGATATCAGAGCTGTATCGGTCGTCATTAACAGGGACGGGCATGCCCGTCCCCTACCGCTGTCTTACACTGATTGCAGTTTGAAAATCTGCACCGTCTGCGCCAGCGTCTTCGCCTGATCTTCCAGCGAAGCCGCAGCCGCGGACATCTCCTGAACCAGCGCGGAGTTTTGCTGCGTTGCGCCATCCATCTGGTTCACGGCGACCGTTACCTGACCAATACCCTGTGATTGCTCATCCGAGGCATGCACAATTTCCCCGATAATGGTTTTCACCGAGTTCACCGCCTGGGTCATCTCCTGCATGGTTTTTCCGGCGCTCTGCACCAGCGTCACCCCCTGATCAACACGTTGAGTCGATTCGCTGATCAGGGCAGAAATGTCTTTCACTGCGTTGGCACTTCGCTGCGCCAGATTGCGCACCTCTGCCGCCACAACGGCAAAACCACGCCCCTGTTCCCCGGCTCGTGCAGCTTCAACCGCCGCGTTCAGCGCCAGGATGTTGGTCTGGAAAGCGATACTGTTGATAATGCTGGTGATAGCACCGATTTTCTGTGAACTTTCATCGATCTGTTGCATGATCTTCACCACCTGCGACACCAAATGCTCACCGCGTTGGGCAATATCCGTGGCATTTTCGGTCAGTGCCGTGGCCTGATGCGCGTTATCGGCGTTATGTTTTACCGTCGCTGTTAACTGCTCCATGCTGGCTGCTGTCTCTTCCAGCGCTGCCGCCTGCTGCTCGGTACGGGAAGCGAGGTCAAGGTTGCCGCTGGCAATCTCTTCTGCACCCTGGCGCACGGAATCACTGGCCGAAATAATCTCACCGACCATATTGCGCAACTGATGCTGCATGGTCTGCATGGCGAAGAAAATACTCTGCTGATCGTTCTCTTTCACCGGAATATTGGCGCTGAGATCGCCTTCCGACACGGCCATGGCGATATCTGCCGCCTGACGCGGTTCGCCACCAATAGGCGTTGCCACTTTACGGCTGAAGATCACGCCCAGCACGCCGCACACCACGATGATACTGATCAGCATCATTGCCACTGCGTACATTAACTGGCGGTTAGCGGCAGCCATCACCAAATCAACCGGAGCGACAACGCTGAGATACCATGAAGCTTTGCTGTTACCGACGGTCACCGGACGCCAGGTTTGCAGCACCTCTTCGCCCAGTACCGGATCAAAGCGTTCGACCATTTTGGTGGTGAAGCCGTCAGTTTCGCCTTTGTACTGCTTACCGGCATCCGCTTTATTCGGACTGGAAACCACTTTACCGGCGGTGGAAATCAGCATGGCATAGCCGCTGCCTTCCCAGGGTTTGATTTTACTGACACGCTCTTGCAGCGAGGCGAGGGAGATATCAGAGGTGGTGACCGCTTTCAATTTACCGTCATCGACAATGACCGCAGAAACCGACGTCAGCAGGGTAGGGATGCCGTTATAAGCGTAGCTATAGGGTTCGGTCAGGGTGTCGCGCTCAAGTTTGCGCGGCACCAGGTAGTAGTCACCCTGGCCTGGTGTCAGGAACGATCCCATAAAGTGCGCTTTATAGTTTCCTGCCTGGTCACGGTCAACAAAACGGGCAAAACGCCCGGCGGGCGGCGATCCTGGCTGGCTGGCGAACTCGGCATCGCGGCCATCAAAGGCATCAGGTTCGAACACGACCGACATCGACAGATAGCTTGGGTTAAGTTTCAGGGAGTAGATCATCTGCTGTTCTGCAATAGCACGATCGCTGATGCCAGAGGCACGCAGAGCGACCAGGCTCTGTCCCATCGATGTGGCGACAGTACGGGCATAATCCAGCTCATTCTGTACGGCCAGTGCCTGGCTCTGGGCGATCTGACCGAGATATTCTTCTGCCAGTTTCCTTTGCTGTTGGCTGGACTGCCAACTGAGCAGTCCAATCGTCACGCTGAAACCGAGGGTGATAGTCAGCACCCCGGTCAGCAGCATCAGTGTACGGGTACTCATTTTCTTTTTTGGAACCGACTGACTCTGCATCTGACTTCCCCCGATGTGGCAATAATGTGATCGCTATGTGTCTTCTTGTAACTAAAATTCCCTGTAAGCGATCTATCGGCAGAAGCTGCACAATCTTTATCCGCTTATTGTCTCACTCCGTAATAACTTCAACAGGTAATCAATCTGGCAAAAAGAGCACGGTTGCAGGGTGGCGGAGCGGGTGGAGTTTGTGCCAAGCTAATAGCGGATCTAACCGTAATTTCATTCACCTTTTAAGGGGAGCATCATGGACCGATATCCACGTTCCAGTGATTCAATCGTACAGCGCGCCAGCACCGGCCTGTCTGTTTATATGGCGCAGGTCTACGGCTGGATGACCTGTGGACTGCTGTTAACCGCCTTTATCTCCTGGTATGCGGCCAATACGCCGCAGGTGATGGAACTGGTGTTTGCCAATCGTATTACCTTCTTTGGCCTGATTATCGTCCAGTTGGGACTGGTGTTTGTGCTGTCGGGGATGGTGCATAAACTCAGCGGCACCGTTGCCACCGGGCTGTTTATGCTCTATTCGGCGCTGACCGGACTGACGATGGCGAGTATTTTCCTCGTGTATACCTACTCTTCCATTGCCAGCACTTTCCTGGTGACGGGCGGGATGTTTGGTGCCATGAGTCTGTGGGGCTACACCACGAAACGCGATCTGAGCGGAATGGGCAGTATGCTGTTTATGGCGCTGATCGGCATCGTACTGGCATCACTGGTGAACATCTGGCTGAAGAGCACGGCGCTGATGTGGGCGGTAACCTACATTGGGGTAGTGGTGTTTGTTGGTCTGACGGCGTATGACACCCAGAAGCTGAAAAATATCGGTGAAGGGATCGACGTTAATGATAAAGAGAACCTGCGTCGCTTCTCCATTATGGGGGCGCTGACGCTGTATCTCGACTTTATCAACCTGTTCCTGATGCTGCTGCGGATTTTCGGCAACCGCCGTTAAAACCAGAGTGGGCGAGGCGCGCCTCGCCCCTACGTGTCTGCATGTCCCGCAGGGGGCAGGCGCGTATCTGAATTCACGTAGGGGTCAGGCGCGTATCTGAATTCACGTAGGTATCAGGCGCGTATCTGAATTCACGTAGGGGTCAGGCATGCCTGACCCGCTATCATTACGTTGACAAATTCTTTGCCCGTAACGATTTCGCCCGGCCTTCCAGCCATAAATACAGCACCAGCGCCAGCAGCAGCGGGGCAATAAAATAGAGCACTCGATAGGCCAGCAGCGCGGCGATAATCGCACCATGCGAAATCGGTTCACCACGCAATAACGCCAGGAACACCGCCTCCAACACGCCAATTCCGGCCGGAATATGAATGATTACCCCGGCAATACTGCTGATCAGCAATACGCCCAGCACCTGCGGGAAATCCACTTTCTGCATTAACAGCAGCCAGATAATGGCGCCCATCACCAGCCAGTTGGCGCTGGATACCGCAAACTGAATCAGCGCCATTCGCAGTGACGGGAGCGCCAGCTTCTGTCCTTTGATCGTCCAGCGCCGTTTTTTTGAGAATGCACACAGCGCCAGATAAGCCACGACAAAAGCCAGCAGTGCGAAGCCCGTGATACGCAGGGTACCGGCACCGATAAACCAGCCGCCTGGCACGCTGACCATACCGGCGCTGAACACCACGCCGGCCACCAGAACATAACCCAGCCAGTTAGTCGCGATACTCAGTGAGAAGATGCGCGTAATGGTGCTGCCGTCCAGCCCCAGCCGTGAGTAAAGGCGATAGCGCATCGCTACGCCTCCGACCCAGGTACTGAGCGTCAGGTTAAAGGCGTAACAGATAAACGACACCAGCATCACCTGTCGTTTTTCCAGCTTATGTCCGCAGTAGGCGCGGCCGATCAGGTCATACAGACCGTAAGTCAGGTAACTGACTATCACCAGCGCCACTGAGCCTAAAATGGCCAGCCGGTTATAATTGACCACCACATTCCAGACATCGGCCCAGTTCACCTGGCGGGCGTAGACCACCAACAGCACAATAACAGCGATAAAAAACAGCCAGGTGAGGACTTTTCGCGTACGTTTCCAGAGTAACGAGGAGGTTGCCATCAGGGTTTTGCCCCTTCGTTTTCCGGTTCAACGCGATCCTGAGTTTCCATCTCCGGCTGAACCAGTGGAGGCACCTGGGCCAGTTTCGGCGTATGGGCCGGCAGCCAGCCTGCAATTGCCGGGAAGTGGCGCAGAAAGTGGAACACCACCACATTTTTAGTGAGCTGCCACCAGCTGCGTGACGGTAGCTGACTTTCCTGCACCCGCTGACAGTCGGCTGACAGCAAGCCCTCCAGCTTATCACGCACCTGCTGATTAAATGCACGATCGTGGATCATTAAATTAGCTTCCAGATTTAGCGACAGACTCAACGGATCAAGGTTACTGGAGCCCACCGTTGCCCACTGGCTGTCCTGCACCGCGATTTTGGCATGCAGCGGGCGACGGCAATACTCATAGACTTCCACGCCCCCCTCCACCAGGTAGTTGTACAGCAGCTCGGCACCCACTTTGACAATCGGCATATCCGGTTTGCCCTGCACGATAAGGCGCACGCGCACTCCGCGCCGCGCCGCCTGACGCATCTCACGCAGCAGGCGATAGCCGGGAAAGAAATAGGCATTGGCGATGATCACATCCTGTCTGGCATTTTTCAGCATTTCGATATAATGCTGTTCAATATCATCGCGGTGCTGATGGTTATCACGATAAACCAGCAATGCCTGGGCATCCCCTGGCGTGGCATTGTGCGCCGGACGGTGAGAACGGTGTCCCCACCAGCGGTAATGTTTTTGTTCGCTGCCGATCTCCTGCTGCACATAGTGTGCAATATCGTCAACAATCGGGCCTTTCACCTCAACGGCATAATCCTGCTTGGCCTCCGGGCCAAAGCTGGCGTTATGCTCTGCGGAATAATTGATGCCCCCGACGAAAGCGATGGTGCCATCGACGACCACGATTTTACGGTGCAGGCGGCGGAACAGGTTGGTGCGCATCCCCAGCACCAGCGGACGCGGATCATAATAGAGAAAACGTACCCCCTGCGATGTCAGGCTGTGCACGAACGCGTCAGAGAGGTCCGGTGAACCATATCCATCCACCATCATCTCAATTTTTACCCCGCGCTGCGCGGCCGCCAGCAGTTCCTCATGGAGGGCGTTACCCACGTCATCCTCAAACAGGATAAACGTCTCCAGCAGCAGGCTGTGCTGTGCGCGGCGGATCGCCCCAAATACCCGGGGGAAAAATTCTTCACCGTTTTCCAGCAGCGTAATCTGGTTGCCCTCACGCCAGTTCAGATTCATAGGTGGATCTCCACGGCGAGCGGGGCATGATCGGAGAGATGTGCCCACGGGCGTAACGGGATGGTTTGCGGATGGCTAATGCCCGCATTGCGCACATAGATACGGTCAAGCCGCAGCAGAGGAAAGCGGGCAGGGAAGGTGCGAGCCGGACGGCCATTTTTGCGGCTGAATACCTCTTCCATCCCCGCCTCACGCTTCAGAATGGCATTCGCCCGCTGGCGCCAGTCATTGAAATCGCCGGCGATCACCACCGGCGCTTCCGGCGGCAATTCATTGACCAGCTGACACATCATGCGCAACTGGGCCGAACGGTGCGCCTCGCGCAGACCAAGATGTACGCAGAGAATATGCAGCGTAACGGGGGAGTCCGGCACCTGAATCTGGCAATGCAAAATGCCGCGTTTTTCCGTGCCCGCAACAGAGATATCCCGGTTTTGATAATCGACGATCGGCAGACGTGATAACACGGCGTTGCCGTGATGCCCCTCCGGATAGACCGCGTTGCGCCCATAGGCAAAGTCTTTCCACATGGTATCCGCCAGAAATTCGTAATGAGGGGTTTCAGGCCAGTCAGCAACGCGTAACTGATGCAACGCATGGCTGCCCATCACTTCCTGTAACAGCACAATATCCGCCCCGGTGTTGCGAACGGCATCACGCAGTTCAGGCAAAATAAAGCGACGGTTAAAGGCGTTAAAACCCATATGTGTATTGATCGTCAGGACTTTAAATGAAAATCCTTGCGCTTTTTGTGACATACTGATGACGCTACCTTCATAACTAATGAAGGATAAAGTGTAGTCTTTGTCACAAAAGTGTGGCGGGATATGCGTTAATTTGCAGCATAATCCGAAAACTACGTTAGTCTGAGGAAATATGTTACTGGCCTGTGTCAGTAACCCGCTTGGGTAACCTTTAACGGAGGTTGCCAGGAGAAGAGCATGAAATGGTCTAATCGTATTCAGATTGTCACCGGACAAAACTGCGTACATATCGCACTGCACCTGCTGCTGATTGCTGCGCTGGTGTGGGGGTGGAAACATCAGGCCTTGTTACAGGTCAGCACGATTTTACTGGCGATGTATGTCAGCGTGTTTGCCGCGATGTTATTGACCCAGCGTTTGCCGCGTCTGCGGCGTATTGGCGATTTTCTGGAAGACGTGACCACCACTTACTATTTTGGTGCCGCAATGCTGGTGCTGTTGGTGCTGTCACGAGTCATCCATAATAACCTGCTGCTGTGTGCCGCAGGGGTCGTTATGTTAGCTGGCCCTGCGCTGGTCTCCCTGCTGGTGAAAGAGCGGGTGCAGCCGAGTCAGCGCCCACGCTAAACCCCAACGGGCCACTTCGGTGGCCCGTCTGTTTTATGGCCTTTCTCTCCGTCGTTTCAATCACTCTGCCAGCGTTAGCAATACCACCACGACCACCACGTGCTGCAGTGTTACCAGGGCCGTCATCACTTCATAAACCTCCTGCATGACAAAAGTGTTGTTACGTTAATGCGCTGTATGCAACAGCAAGCGATCGTTTGTGCACTGTTACAGGCTGTAGCGCATTTTCGGATAACACGATAAGAATAACTCCCTGTGCAGCGTAGGGATCTGTTATAATGCCCGGCTTACGCACCGTGGTTTGTGCTCTCATTCAAGCGTCAGGAATGATCCTGGCGTCAACTCTCCCCCTGGAAACTACACCGCTATGCGGTCAGGGCGGATCCGGAGTCAGTCAACTTTATGTCATTTGATTCTCTCGGCCTTAACGCCGATATTTTGCGCGCTGTTGCAGAACAGGGCTATAACGAGCCGACGCCTATTCAGCGCCAGGCTATCCCGGTAGTCCTTGCTGGCCGCGACCTGATGGCCAGCGCACAGACCGGTACCGGTAAAACCGCAGGTTTCACCCTGCCACTGCTGCAGTTGTTAAGCAGCAACAACCCGCACCCTAAAGGCCGTCGCCCGGTGCGCGCACTGATTTTGACCCCGACCCGCGAACTGGCGGCTCAGGTGGGCGAAAACGTGCAGGAATACAGTAAATATCTGGATATGCGTTCGCTGGTGGTCTTCGGCGGCGTGAGCATCAACCCGCAGATGATGAAACTGCGCGGTGGTGTGGATGTGCTGGTCGCGACCCCGGGTCGCCTGCTGGATCTTGAGCACCAGAACGCTCTTGATCTGTCTCAGGTGGAAATCCTGGTTCTGGACGAAGCGGACCGTATGCTGGATATGGGCTTCATCCACGACATCCGTCGCGTGCTGGCAAAACTGCCTGCAAAACGTCAGAACCTGCTGTTCTCTGCCACTTTCTCTGATGAGATTAAAACCCTGGCGGAAAAACTGCTGCACAACCCGGAACAAGTGTCCGTGGCGCGCCGCAACACGGCTTCTGAGCAGGTGACGCAGCATGTGCATATGGTTGATAAGAAACGTAAGCGCGAGCTGTTATCCTTCCTGATTGGTCGTGACAACTGGCAGCAGGTGCTGGTGTTTACCCGTACCAAGCACGGTGCTAACCATCTGGCTGAACAGTTAAATAAAGACGGCATCACGTCTGCTGCTATTCACGGTAACAAGAGCCAGGGCGCACGTACCCGTGCACTGAGCGACTTTAAAGACGGCAAAATTCGTGTGCTGGTGGCAACGGATATCGCTGCCCGTGGTATCGATATCGAAGAGCTGCCACACGTAGTGAACTACGAACTGCCAAACGTGCCGGAAGACTATGTACACCGTATTGGTCGTACCGGTCGTGCGGCCGCAGTGGGTGAAGCGTTGTCACTGGTGTGTGTGGATGAGCTGAAGCTGCTGCGTGATATCGAACGCGTACTGAAGCGTGAAATCCCGCGTATGGCGATTGACGGCTACGAGCCAGACCCAAGCATCAAAGCAGAACCGATCATCAACGGTCGCCAGCAGCAGCGTGGCGGAGCCGGTGGCGGCGGTGGACGTGGTCGTGGCGGCCCGGGCCAGGGTCAACGCAGTAACAGCGGTGGCGATCGCAGTGCCAGCGGCAGTCGTACCGGTAACGGCGGCGGCGGCAATGGCGGCGAACGTCGTCAGGGTAATGCGAATGGCAGCAGTGCAGGAGCCCCACGCGGCGCTCGCCCTGAAGGCGGTAACGCTGGCGCACCACGCGTCAACAAAACCCGCCCACGTCGTTCTAACCCGGCGAACAACGGCTAATTAATCAGGGGGAAGCGCCCGCTTCCCCCTTTGCTCACCCATCCCACAGGTTTACCATGCGCGTATTACTTGCCCCGATGGAAGGCGTTCTCGATTCGCTGGTGCGTGAACTGCTGACCGACGTCAACGACTACGATCTCTGTATTACCGAATTTCTGCGGGTAGTGGATGCACTGCTGCCGGTGAAATGTTTCCAACGCCTCAGTCCCGAACTCGATCATGACAGCCGCACGCCGTCAGGCACCCGTGTGCGTATTCAGCT
Source organism: Erwinia rhapontici (assembly GCF_020683125.1). Classification (NCBI taxonomy): domain Bacteria; kingdom Pseudomonadati; phylum Pseudomonadota; class Gammaproteobacteria; order Enterobacterales; family Erwiniaceae; genus Erwinia; species Erwinia rhapontici. The sequence continues at coordinate 1,420,488 of NZ_CP085627.1, forward strand.
GCTTGGGCAGTATCCGCAATGGCTGGCAGAGAATGCCGCGCGTGCCGTCGAGCTGGGCTCCTGGGGCGTGGATCTCAACTGTGGTTGCCCGTCAAAAACGGTGAACGGCAGCGGCGGTGGGGCAACGTTATTAAAAGATCCCGAGCTGATTTATCAGGGCGCGAAGGCGATGCGTGCCGCCGTGCCTGCCCATCTCCCCGTCACGGTGAAAATCCGGCTGGGCTGGGATTCCGGTGCGCGGCAGTTTGAAATTGCCGATGCGGTGCAGCAGGCTGGCGCCACGGAGCTGGCGGTACATGGCCGAACCAAAGAGGATGGCTATCGCGCTGAGGCGATAAACTGGGCGGCGATAGGCGAGATTCGTCAGCGGCTGTCGATTCCGGTGATTGCCAACGGTGAAATCTGGGACTGGCAGAGTGCGCAGGATTGTATGCAGGCCACGGGATGTGATGCCGTTATGATCGGGCGCGGTGCGCTGAATGTGCCCAATCTCAGCCGGGTGATCAAATACAACGAACCGCGGATGCCGTGGCCGCAGGTTGTTCAACTGCTGAAAAAGTATGTGCTCCTGGAGAAGCAGGGCGATACCGGACTGTATCATGTGGCGCGTATCAAACAGTGGCTGGGGTATCTGCGTAAAGAGTATGAAGAAGCCTCACCGTTGTTTATGCAGGTGCGCGTGTTGCAAACCTCCGCGGATATTGCGCGGGTGATTGGTTCCGTGAATGGCTAACCCTCTGTTAATGGCTGGCCCACAGGCCAGCCTCTGCCTGCTCATCTGCATCAACCCTCTTTCCTCTCACGGACATAACTTGTCTCTAAACTGATCGGGATCTGTTAGCAAGCTAAGGGTATAATGTGACACATATCGTATCTTTTTCTGGCTCCGCTATGTCCGCAATCCCGGCGTTAACCAATGCCCAACTGAACAAACGTATTATCTCTGTCGTGATCTTCACCTTCTTTTGCTACCTGTCTATCGGCCTGCCGCTGGCGGTATTGCCGGGCTACGTGCATAACCAGCTGGGCTACAGCTCGTTTATTGCCGGACTGATTATCAGCCTGCAATATTTCGCCACGTTGATCAGCCGACCGCAGGCCGGGCGTTATGCCGATCTGCTGGGGCCGAAAAAAGTGGTGCTGGTGGGGCTGATCCTCTGTGGTGCCAGCGGGCTGTTTACCCTGCTAGCGGTGCTGATGGATGCCTCACCGCTCACCAGTCTGCTGCTGCTGGCCGTGGGGCGCGTGGTATTAGGCTTTGGTGAAAGCCTCACTGCCACCGGATCGATCCTCTGGGGCATCAATGTGGTGGGCACCGTGCAGAGTGCTCGGGTAATCTCGTGGAATGGCGTGGCAACCTATCTGGCAATGGCAATGGGGGCACCGCTGGGCGTGATGCTCAATGCGCTGTTCGGCATCCCCGGTTTTGCCGTGTTGATCATGCTGATGGCCGCCTTTGGCTACTGGCTGGCGACCCAACGCCCGGCGATTCAGGTACAAGTGGGGCAGCGCATTCCCTTCAACCAGGTGTTTGGAAAAATCTGGCTGTATGGTCTTTGCCTGGGATTAGGCACGGTCGGGTTTGGGACTATCGCCACCTTTATTACGCTCTACTTCTCCCATCATGGCTGGAACGGTGCGGCGTTCTCCCTGACCCTGTTCAGCATCGGTTTTATTCTCATGCGCCTGCTGTTTAACAACAGCATTGCGCGCTACGGGGCCATTCGTGTTTCGCTGGTCTCCTTTGCCATTGAATGTGTAGGATTGCTGCTAATCTGGCAGGCCGGTTCGATCTGGCTGGTGGATCTGGGGGCATTTCTTACCGGCAGCGGTTTCTCGCTGATCTTCCCGGCGCTGGGCGTGGAAGCGATCCGTCGGGTTCAGCCACAAAATCAGGGATCGGCGCTGGGGCTTTACTCCGCGTTTCTCGACTGTGGATTAGGCATTACCGGGCCGATTGCCGGATTGCTGATTGGGCACTGGGGCGTGGACAGTATCTATCTGGCGGCGGCAGGGGTGGTGTTGCTGGCCCTGTTAATCATGGTCAGTGTGCTAATCCGGGGCAATAACACATTGCCCCGACAGGCTTAGTACACTTCCGGCACAATCATATCGTCCGGCACCGGGGTGCGGTGATAATCCTCGTTGCGCTCACGGCTGGGCAGGGTGATGGGTTTTAAGGCGCTGTCCTCATACGGCACCTGGCGCAGCAGGTGGCTGATGCAGTTCAGGCGCGCCTTCTTTTTATCCACGCCCTGGACCACCCACCACGGCGCTTCGTCAATGTGGGTGCGCGACAGCATAATCTCTTTGGCTTCGGTGTAGTCTTCCCAGCGGCGGCGGCTTTCCAGGTCCATCGGGCTGAGCTTCCACTGCTTCAGCGGATCGTGAATGCGGCTGAGAAAACGCAGTTCCTGCTCTTCATCGGTGATAGAGAACCAGTATTTAACGATCTGGATCCCGCTGCGCGTCAGCATCTTCTCGAACTCCGGTACGCTGCGGAAAAACTCTTCCACTTCCTGTTCATTACAAAAACCCATGACCCGCTCAACGCCTGCGCGGTTGTACCAGCTGCGGTCGAACAGCACCATTTCGCCCGCCGCAGGCAGGTGTGCAATGTAGCGCTGGAAGTACCACTGTGTACGTTCACGGTCGTTGGGGGCGGGCAGGGCAGCCACACGACAGGTACGGGGGTTCAGACGCTGGGTAATACGTTTGATCACGCCACCTTTGCCCGCGGCATCGCGGCCTTCAAAGATAATCACCATGCGGTGCCCGGTGCGCATCACCCAGTCCTGCATCTTCACCAGTTCACCCTGTAGCCTTAGCAGCTCGCGGAAATAGTGTTTACGCCAGGCTTTCTCGCCTTCTTCCATCTTGCTGTCATCGCCAAAACGCAGATCGTCCAGCTCCATTTCCAGCTCTTCGTCGTAGCTGTCGTAAAATTCCTGTAGCAGACGATGGTGAATATTCTCAGCTGAGAAATCATTACCTTGCATCGCCATACGTCGTTCTCCCGGTCATGTGGTGAAAATAGCCATTCAGGCAGGTTCATCAATTTATCCTCTGGTAATACGCACTCTGTGTGACAGGAAAATGACAACCTTGAGGGATTTCTGCGTGAACAGTCGCTCCGGTAACAAAACTGTCATCGGCATACGGCAGGATAAGACTATCGCCATAACGCGCCCGAACCGGAAAAAAACGAATGACGCAACACCTGCCGTTACTGCGGCAAAAACCGGACTTCAGTGATGATGTTTCCGGCCTGATTTATGGCTACCGCTTTGTTCAGGATCACGCACCCGAAAGCCTGACCGTTCAGCAATCCTGTGAGGCCTGGGCCAGCGGAGCCGTTGAGGGCAGCTTTCTCTGGCTGCACGTTAATCTTAACCATGCCGCCGCCGCCCGCTGGCTGAAAACCCACTTTGGCGTTGATGAAGACTTCTTTGACGAAATCCAGCAGGGGTCGCACAGCACCCGTATAGAACGACAGAATGATGCGCTGATGGCGGTATTGAACGATGTTACTTTCAACGCACGGGAAACCAGCGACGAAAGCGCTACGCTGTGGATCTGGTGTCGCGATGGGCTGGTGGTCAGCGCCCGCTTTAAACCGCTGCGGCTGGTGGAACGGTTAGTCAGTAAGCTGGACCAGCTGGAGCTGCGTTCGTCGACCGGGCTGCTGGCTCAGTTGCTGGCGGAACAGGAAGAGGTGCTGGCGCTGATTGTGCGCCAGTCGAATCAGTATGTGGATCAGATAGAAGAGCGCCTGCTCGGGCAGCATATAAAAAGTAATCGTGGTGAACTGGGGCGCCTGCGCCGCACATTGCTGCGTTTCCAGCGCCTGCTGGCACCGGAACCGGCGGCACTGTTTCGCCTGATCAATCGCCCGCCGGGCTGGCTGCATCATCATGTGGTGCAGGATCTGCGTCAGTTTACCGAAGAGTTCACCGTGGTCCTGAACGACCTGAATGGACTGACCGAGCGCATCCGGCTGCTGCAGGAAGAGATCGCTGCGCAGCAACTGGAACAGAGTAACCGGACCCTGTTTACCCTGACGCTGATCACCGTGCTGGCCCTGCCGATTAATCTGGTGGCCGGGTTCTTTGGCATGAATGTGGGCGGTGTGCCGTTGGCCAATAATCCGCACGGTTTTTTCCTGCTGGTGATGCTGGTAACGCTTTTCACCTGCGTTGCGGCCTGGCTGGTGTTGCGGCGGCGTGATAAGCCCTGACGGCTATCTCGCGCCAGTAAAAAACGCACAATAAAAAACCCCCGCACCTTAACGGCACGGGGGTTTTTATATCTACTGCGCGGAATTAAGGCTTCGGCGTGCTGTAGATCGGGCCAGGCTGAGTCAGCGCGGGAACCGCCTGTACTGACGCATCGGTCGCTGCCTGTGCTTCAGTCGTCGCTGGCGCTTCCGTAGCGGCAGGGGCTTCAGTGGTGACAGGAGCTTCTGCGCCCTGAGTGGCAACGGCGGCGGCTGGCTCTTCCTGCGGAGCGGCTGCCTGCTGAGGCACTACAACCGGAGCAGAAGGCTGGCTATTCGCATCGCCGTTCACTTTGGTTGGCATGCCAGAACGTGCTTTCAGCGCGTCTTCCATTGCGGTTGTGTTAACGCTGGCGTCTGAAACCACTTTGTTCACCGCGCTGGTCAGTGTCAACGGAACGGGCTCGCGAGAGGCAAACTGCTCTTCGGTCTGCGACAGTGGGTTATGAATTTCCACGTAGCGTGAACCGTCCGGCTCAACCGATGCTTTAATCGGCTGATCGATAAACTGCACGCGTGTACCCACTGGCACATTCTTGAACAGCCATTTGATATCGTCAGCACGCAGACGCACACAGCCGTGACTCACGCGCAGGCCGATACCAAAGTTAGCATTGGTACCGTGGATGGCATACAGACGGCCGATATACAGCGCATACAGACCCATCGGGTTATCCGGGCCAGCCGGGAAGACTGCAGGCATGGATTCACCGCGTGCGGCGTACTCTTCATGCATCTTCTTGGTTGGGGTCCAGGTTGGGCCATCTTTTTTGCGCTGAACGGTGGTCGTCCAGTTTACCGGCGTATCACGGCCCAGTTCGCCGATACCAATAGGCAGCACAACCACTGTTTTACTGCCTTTCGGGTAATAATACAGACGCATTTCCGCACTGTTGATCACGATGCCTTCACGTGGAGCGTCAGGCAGGAGCAACTGCTGAGGAATGATCAGTTTGCTGCCTGCTTTCGGCAGATAAACGTCCACGCCTGGGTTCGCTTCCATAACGTTGCTCAGACCCATCTGGTACTGAGCAGCGAAAGCTTCCAGCGGAAGTTTGCTGTCTTCCGGGATGGTAATTTCCAGATTTTCCCCGATCAGGCGGCTGTTGGCGGCCGGAAGAGGGTAAACCACAGCGAAGGCAGAGTGGCTGAAAGCCGCAGCGGCCAGAATCAAGGTGACTAACGCACGGATGTTCTTTTTCATAGTAATTTCAGGTGTAGCGCCATGTAGACTGTTGATAAACGACCCAATACTGGCCAACTGTGACCGGCTGCACATTATATGTGCATTATGGCCCCGGATGAAACCAGGATTTTCCCTGTTGAACTATCTTTACGATAAATTGTGTGCAATACGACCATTTTTGCGATGCATCATTCTGTTTTTGCGATGCATCGTCCTGATTTCAGGGTTGCCAGAGCGGATCTTTCCCACTCAGTTTCCGGTCAAGGAAGAAGGCGGCACTGATCAGGGCCAGATGGGTGAGCGCCTGAGGCGTATTGCCTAACGCGTGACCGCGACTGTCAAACTCCTCCGCATACAAGCCGAGGGGGTTGGCGTAATTTAGCAGCTTCTCAAATTCAAAGTGTGCTTCATCAAGCCGCCCGGCACGCGCAAGGCACTCAACGTACCAGAAAGAGCAGGCGGCAAAGGCCCCTTCTTCACCCTGCAGGCCATCGGCCGGGGTTTCGCTGACGTTGTAGCGGCGCACCATTCCATCACTGACCAGCTTCTCTTTAATCACATCCAGCGTTGCCAGCCAGTCCGGGTCGGTCGCCCCGACAAAGCGCACCAGCGGCATTAATAGCATTGAGGCATCAACAAACTCGCCGTGACGGGTGGCGACAAAGTGACCCGCCTCTTTATGCCAGAAATTCTCCCAGATATCGCTACGGATCGCATCCCGGGCGGCGGTCCAGCGTTCGGCAGGCATTGACAGCGATCGCTTTTCACCCAGACGTATTGCACGGTCGAGTGCTACCCAGCACATCAGGCGTGAATGCAGGAAGTGCTGCGGTTCCCCGCGCATTTCCCAGATGCCGGCATCACGCTGCTCCCAGTGGTCGGCCACATAGTCAATCATCCGGCTGACGTGGCTCCAGCCGCGCTGGGAAATCGCTTCGCCGTATTTGTTGGCGAGATAAATGGCGTCCATCAACTCACCGTAGATATCCAGCTGCGACTGGCGCCAGGCATCATTACCAATGCGCACCGGGGTGGAACCGGCATAGCCCGACAGGTTCAGCAGTTCGCTTTCGTGTAGCTCGGTGCCGCTGTCGATGCGGTACATCACCTGTAATTTTTCAACGTCGTTGTGACTGTTCTCAACGCAGCGGCTGACCCAGTGCGTGAAGTGTTTTGCTTCATCGACATAGCCGAGGCGCATCAGGGCATACATGCTGAAAGAGGCATCACGGATCCAGGCGGCGCGGTAGTCCCAGTTCCGTTCACCACCCAGCTCTTCCGGCAGGCCAAATGTGGCAGCAGCGGCAATTGAACCGTGTTGCCAGGAGGTCAGCAGCTTCAGCGTCAGCGCCGAGCGGTTAACCATTTCCCGCCAGCGTCCCTGGTAGCTACTCTGCGCGCTCCATTGCCGCCAGAACGCCAGCGTGGCATTAAAGCAGCTTTCGGTACCTTCTTCTTCACGCTGCGGATCCTCATCGCCCCCGAAAATAAACTCGCGCGATTCCCCTTCCTTTAGGGTGAAGCGGGCGACCGCCGCGGCACCTTCCAGGGCAAAGTCCACTTCGCCCGTCAGGCGTAACGTGGGCTGACCTTCTGCGTGGAATATCACGCCTCCTGATTGCAGAGTGGCGCGGGTTTCTGCCCGGGCATAATCATGGACAGGCGCACAGCGCAGGTTGATGGTGGCGCTGCCGTGCACCACATTAATCCGACGAATAATGCGTGGCTGGCGGTCTTCCCGCTGGCATACCGGCATATAGTCGGTCACTTCCACGACACCCAGATCGTCCAGCCAGCGGGTTTGTAGCAGGGTGGTATCGGGCAGGTAGAGCTGTATACGACGCGCATCGGGCCAGTCGGGGCTGAGGCTGAATAAGCCCGCCTTATCGCTGTCGAGCAGGGCGCTGAATATTGAGGGGCTGTCGAGGTTGGGCCAGCAGAAGTAGTCGAGGGTTCCGTCATTGGCGATCAGTGCGCAGGTGCGCAGATCGCCAATGACGCCGTGGTCTTCAATCTTTCGTTTGATTTTATTCATCGTTTAACTATAGCGGTTGTTTTGGCAGATGGGCGCGGCATGCCACGCCCCTACGATAACTGCACTATCTTTTCGCCGGGGTCAGGCATGCCACTCGTCTACTACAACCGTAATCTTTCGCCGGGGTCAGGCATGCCACTCGTCTACTACAACCGTAATCTTTCGCCGGGGTCAGGCATGCCACTCGTCTACTACAACCGTAATCTTTCGCCGGGGTCAGGCATGCCACTCGTCTACTACAACCGTAATCTTTCGCCGGGGTCAGGCATGCCACTCGTCTACTACAACCGTAATCTTTCGTAGGGGTCAGGCATGCCTGACCCTCACTCAACTATCATCCCGTAAAAAACGCTCTTCCAGCGTCGCCTGCAGCAACAGCATCGCCTGCTCAGCATGCTGCATATGGTCGCGCATGATGCGTTCCACCGCGGTGGCATCCTCACGGCGCAGCGCATCAATCAACTGATACTGATATTCGATGCCCTGGCGACGATCGACGGGCTGCGGCTGCTGATAAATATCTTTGCACACCGCCAGATCTTTCAGCAGACGTTGCAGAAAACGACAGAAAAAGGCCAGCAGCGGATTGGCCGAATAACTCGCCACCACGCTGTGAAAATCCAGCTCGGCCATGCGCTGTTCCCAGCGCTCTTCTTCACTTGCTGGCGGGTGGTCATAGATGCGAATCAACTGATGCAACTGCTGAAAACCCGCCTCATCAATCTGGCCGATGGCGCTGACCGCAACCTGCGGCTCCAGGGTTTTACGCAGCGCATAGATATGGCTGATGCTCAGCTCGCGGGTAAACAGATAATTCGACAGCAGGCTCATGGCACGGTTTTCCGGCATGCTGTCGATAAATGCACCGCCGCCGGGTCCGGTACGCGTGCGGATCAGCCCCTGCGCTTCCAGCGCCTTCAGTGCCTCACGTACCGTACTTTTTCCGGCTGAAAATCGTACCATCAGATCTTTTTCCTGCGGCAGGCGATCGCCGGGCAGCAGGTTGTCATCCACAATGCTCTGCTTGATGGCATCAATGATGGTGTCGGTGCGTTTACGCTTTACCGCCTCAGGGGGCGTTGATACTGAAGACATGGTCACCTGTATGTCAGAGAGTGGGCTGAACGCTGGGCGGCGTGAGCTGCCAGGCTGGCGCGGCTGCCAGCAGTTGACGACTGTATTCGTGCTCAGGCGCACTGAACAGCGTCTGTGTGGCGGCGCATTCGACGATAGTACCAGAATTCATCACTGCAACGCGGTCGGCAATCGACTCCACCACGGCCAGGTCATGGCTGATGAACAGATAAGACAGACCCAGCTCCTGTTTGAGATCCTCCAGCAACAGAAGAACCTGTGCCTGTACTGAGACGTCAAGCGCAGAGACAGGTTCATCCAGCACCAGAATCTGTGCCTCTGCCGCCAGCGCACGGGCAATCGCCAGCCGCTGCGCCTGACCGCCAGAAAACTCATGAGGATAACAGTTCAGGGCATCGGCAGGCATATTGACCGCCGCCAGCAGCTGTTGCATACGCGGCAGACAGTCACGCGCAGAATATCCACACAGCCGCCGGAGCGGCACGCTCAGGATCTGGCGAATGGTTTTACGCGGATTGAGCGATGCCACCGGGTCCTGAAACACATACTGAATGGTTTTGCCAAAAGCCTGCACGCCACGCTGGGCCAGCAGGCTGGCCTCTTCACCCTGTAGGGTCAGGCTGCCAGACGTGGGGGATTCCAGCCCGACCAGCATACGGGCGAGGGTACTTTTTCCACTGCCACTTTCACCGACCACGGCAAGGGTTTCCCCCTGGCCGAGATTAAAACTGATGCCTTTTACCGCCTCAACGGCGTTACTGCGTCGCCACCATCCTCCCTGACCCGGGTAGGTTTTTATCAGATTTTTCACTTCAATCACGTTCTTCATGAAGAGGTCTCCTGCTGGTGTAGCTGGCGGATTTGTTGCAGGAAGGCGCGGCCCTGACCGCGCTGCGGCACGCTGGCAATCAGTCGTCGGGTATAGTCGTGTTGAGGAGCCTGTAATACCGTGGCGGTGAGACCGCTTTCCACAATTTCACCCTGGCGCATGACCGCTACCCGGTCACACATCTCACTGACCACGGCAAAGTCATGCGTAATAAACAGCAGGGCCAGCCCGCGTTTGTGGCGCAGTTCGTTCAACAGGGCGAGGATACGCGCCTGTACCGTGACATCCAGCGCGGTGGTGGGTTCATCGGCAATAATGACCTGTGGATCGTTGGCGAGGGCGATAGCAATGCCCACGCGCTGACGCTGGCCGCCGGAAAGCTGATGAGGCCAGGCATCAAAGCGTTCTGCCGCCTGCTGAATGCCGGTATCTTCCAGTAATGTAATGGCTTTGGCGCGTGCCGCCGCGGCGTTTAGCGGCTGGTGGCACTGAATCGCCTCGACCAGCTGCTGGCCGATGCGCATCTGGGGATGCAGTGACGTCAGCGGGTCCTGGAAGATATAAGCCACGCGTACACCACGGCGTTGCTGCATCTGGGTGGCAGAGAGAGACAGCAACTCCTCATTCTCCAGCCAGACACTACCGCCGGTGATCACACCGGGTGGCGAAGCCACCAGACCCATAATCGCCAGTGCGCTGACGCTTTTACCGGAGCCGCTTTCACCAATCAGTCCGAGGCATTCACCCGCCTGCACATGGAAGCTGACGCCTTTTACCGTGGGCACCCGATGGCTCCCACGGCTGAACGCTACCTGTAAATCCACCACTTCCAGCAGCGCATCAGGATGAGCACGCGGGGCGACCGCTGCACGATCAACGGTGGTCATTGCCTGTGAGCGTAGCAGGGCGCCGGACTTCAGACGCGGATCCAGCAGGTCACGCACGCCATCTCCCAGCAGGTTAAAACCGATTACCAGCAGGAAGATCATCACGCCCGGCACCAGGGCAACATGGGGGGCGATAAACAGCTGGTTGCGCCCCTGGCCCAGCATCGACCCGAGATCGGCATCCGGTGGCTGTGTGCCCAGACCGAGGAAGGAGAGCCCGGCCGTTTCAAGGATCATCCAGCCGATGGTGGTGGAGAGCGTCACCACGATCAGCGGCAGAACGTTAGGCAGGACTTCGCTTAACAGGATCTGCGTATGATTTTTCCCCGACAGTTTGGCTGCCTGAATAAAATCACGGCTGCGCAGGCCGAGCGTCAGACCGCGTACATTACGGGCAAAGAACGGAATATTGACCAGCGCGATGGCATAGAGCGCATTCAGTAGCCCTGGCCCGAGCACCGCGACAATCGCCAGCGCCAGCAGGATATAGGGAAAGGCCATAATCATATCGATCAGGCGCATCAGGATACTGTCTGTGCGCCCGGCGGCGTAGCCGGCAATCAGGCCGATCAGCGTGCCGAAAATGGCGGCCAGCAGAGTCGCGCTCAGGCCCACGGCAACAGAAACCCGGGTGCCCCACAGCAGGCGCGATAACATATCGCGGCCCAGTGCATCGGTGCCCAGCAGGTGGCCCGGCGTCAGCGGCGGAGCAAGACGTTGCAGCAGGTCGGTGGCATCCGGGTCCGGCAGCGGCAGCAGCGGAGCGATAAAGGCTGCGGTTAAGGTGATTGCCAGCAGCAGCAATCCCAGCGCGGCGAGGCGGTTGTGCAGTAACAGCGACCAGCTGGAGCGGCGCGTGGGCAGGGTAGTGGATGTCGTCATGATTTTACCCTCGGGTCGAGGCAGGCCTGAACGATGTCGGTCAGCAGATTAATCAGTACATAAGCAATGGCCGCAACCAGCACGCCGCCCTGTACCAAGAGCAGGTCGCGGGTTGAGACGGCTTTCACCAGCATCGCGCCCAGGCCCGGCCACTGGAACACGGTTTCAATATACACCGCGCCGCCCAGCACAAAGCCAGCCTGAATACCGATTGCCGGGATCACCGACACCAGCGCCACGCGAAAGGCGTGACGCCAGATCACCCGGCGCTCGCTGACGCCTTTCGCGCGCGCTGTGCGGATGTAATCCTGTCGCAGCACTTCCAGCATCGCGGTGCGCGTCAGGCGGGCAATCACCCCGGTGGCAACAATTGCCAGCGTGATGGCGGGCAGCGTCAGATGATGCAGCAGGTCCCATGCATCGCCGCCACCATAAATCGCGAACATGCCGGAGGCCGGGAACCAGCGCAGGCTGACGGCAAACAGCATGATCATCAGCAGGCCGATCAGGAACGAGGGCAGGGAAATGCCGATCAACACCAGCAGGGTGATCAGTTTGTCGCCCCAGCCGAACTGGCGTACCGCCGAGGTGACACCCGCCAGCAGGCCGAGGATCACGCTCAGCAACAGCGCGCAGCCGCCCAGCAACAGGGTGGCGCTCAGGCGTTCCAGCACTTCATCGATCACCGGGCGGTTCAGCACATAGGAGCGACCAAAATCGCCGTGCAGCAGGTTGTTGACCCAGATGAAATACTGCTGCCACAGCGGTTTATCCAGCCCCAGTTCGGCGCTGACGCGCGCCACATTTTCCGGTGTGGCAAATGCGCCGAGCAATGCCTGTGCCGGGTTGCCGGGGATCATCGCCATCAGCAGAAAGACAATCAGCGACAGGCCGATAATCACCGGGATGATGCCAATCAATCGCCGCAGTAAATAGTTCCACATGGCAGGCGGCCTCCGTCAGGGTTTGCTGACCTGATGCAGGATCAGGTTGAAGTTGGGTTGCAGGGCAAAATTCTGCACCTGGCGTGTGGTCACGGCATTTTGCTTCCAGTTGGCGACGAACAGCCAGGGGGCATCATCGTGAACGAGGGCCTGCACCTGGCGGTACAGTGCACCGCGCGTCTGCTGGTCGCTGCTGCTTCGGGCTTCATCCAGCAGCTTATCGACCTCGGGATTGCTGTAATAACCGGAATTAAAGCCGCCTTTATCCGGCCACGCATCGCGCCGCAGGGTGAGGAACGGCAGGGTATCCGGGTCATTGGTCATCCATGCCATCTCTGCCATCTGGGTTTGCGGGGTCAGCCCGGCATTCACTTTGGCCAGATAGGTGTTCCACTCCCAGGTCTGAATAGTGACGTTGAGGCCCACGGCTTTCAGATCGGCCTGAATCGCGGTGGCCATCGGGATCGGATCAAGCATCCCTGATCCCCCTTCTGTGACGTAGAAATTCAGCGTAGCCCCTTCTGCCCCGGCTTCTTTCAGCAGCGCACGGGCCTTTTCTGGATCGTAAGGATACGGGCTGACCTCTTTGTTCGCCGCCCAGGCAAACGCTGAGGGTATCGGGCCATCGGCGACCTGGGCCGAGCCCTGCAAGACTTTATCGACCAGCGCCTGCTTATTGACGGCGTAGTTCACCGCCTGGCGAACGCGTTTATCGTTAAACGGTTTCTCTTTGGTGTTCAGCAGCAGGAACCAGACGTGCGGGCCGACCGCCTGGTGCATCTGGAACTGCGGGTTATCGGCGAAGGTTTTTACCGTGTCCGGCGGCACTTCCACCATCGCATCAATGCCGCCGGAGAGCATCTCCGCGGTGCGGGTGTTGCCATCGGTAATCGGACGGAACACAGCGGCTTCCAGCTTCGGCGCGCCGTCCCAGTAGTCTTTATTGGCGGTCAGCACCACGCGCTGGTTGGCCTGCCACTCGCCAAAACGAAAGGCCCCGGTGCCGACCGGATGGCGACCAACGTCTTTGTCATATTTCTTCACCGCCGCCGGAGACACAATCAGCCCGGCAGGGGTCGCCAGATTGGAGAGCAGGGGGGCGAAGGGCTGTTTCAGCGTAAACACCACCGTCTGTGCATCCGGGGTGGTGATGGTATCGATGGAAGAGAAGAAGAAACTCAGCGGGAAGGGGCCGGTGTGATAGTACGGATGTTGCTTGTTAAGCATGCGTTCAAAGGTAAATTTCACCGCATCGGCATTGAACGGCGTACCGTCGTGGAACGTGACGCCTTCACGCAGATGGAAGGTATAGCGCAGGCCGTCCGGGCTGATTTCCCAACGGCTGGCGAGTGCCGGTTCAATCGAGAGTGAACCCGGCGCATTGCGCACCAGACCATCGTAAATATTGACCAGAATACGCGAATCGTTAGCGGCCGTAGCCACCTGAGGATCGAGCGACTGTGGCTCTGCCACCTGGCCGATAATTAGCACGCCGGGGGGAGATTCTGCCCCGGCCTGGGGTGCCAGGGCCAGCAGACCCAGGCAGAGGGAAAGACAGTGCAACCCGGTGCGTAGCGATGTGAACATGGTGGTCCCCGTTAAGCAGAGTGGTCAGCGCACGGTGTGACGTGCGGATGAACAAAGTTTGTCCTGTTTGTTATTTATGCGTATAAATAGCGTTAAGTGCAATAATTTATCCATATAAATTTGATCTGCCTGGCAGAAGGAGGGTGCAATGACCTTTTCTATTGTGGCACGCGATCCACAGAGCGGCGCACTGGCGGCGGCCACGGCCACGGGCGGCCCGGCCGTGGGTGCGCTGGTGATCCATGGCCGCGCCCGTACGGGTGCTATTGCCACGCAGGCGCTGACCAATCCACTGTACGGCAGTCGCGGGCTGGCATTGCTGGCAGAGGGGCTGACGGCAGAACAGACGCTGCATCTGTTGTTGAAGGAAGATGATGCGCGTGAGCGGCGGCAACTGCTGATTATCGATAATGCCGGGGCGACCGCGCACTGGAGCGGCAGCCTGTGCGGGCGCTGCTTCAGCAGCATGGCGGGCCCGCAGCTGGCCGTGGCGGGCAATATGCTGGTCAGTGAACAGGTCCTGACGGCGATGCAGACTGCGTTTGCAGCGGCGCACCGTCTGCCGCTGGCCGATCGGATGCTGGCGGCGCTTAATGCCGCGCATCAGGCCGGAGGGGATGAGCGTGGCATTCGTTCTGCGGCGCTAAAGGTCTGGGATCGTCGTGCTTATGCCGACATTGATGTGCGTGTTGACTGGTCGGATGCTCCGCTGGTGCAGTTAGCCGGGGTGCTGGAGCAGGTGCGCGCGCCGACCTATGCGGATTTTTTCCGGCAGTTGCCGGGGGGCGAATAGGGACCGCAACGGGTCAGGTATTCACCTTTCGTCGGGGATGACCTTTTTTTCCGGTCATCCCGTGCCGGGGGTCTGCACCATGGGTGAGCCCGGTGCTGCTGGTCGACCGAAACAGAGGGTCGACCACTACTGATGCTTTTTATGGCGGTGCTTCACCACGAGGCGTATGCCCCACACCAGCGCCACCGCCAGCAGCAGCCAGAACAGGTGCTTGAGATGATGATCAAGCTGATGCAGCCAAGGCGCAATCACCTGGCCGCCGAGGTAACCGAGCGAAACAAAAATCACTGCCCACAGTGCGGCGCCAATCGCGTTAAAGAGCAGGAACTTGCGCGGAGAGAGCTGACTGGCCCCGATAATAATCGGCCCGACAATGCGCAGTCCATACATAAAGCGCACGCCAATCACAAACAGCACCGGGCGTTTACGGATCAGGCGGTTAGCCCGCTCAATCTGCTGCTGATGTTTTTTGACACGCTGGAGGATCGGCTCACCGTAGCGGCGGCCAATGAAAAACAGCGCAGTATCACCCAGAACACCCCCACACATCGCCACCAGCACCACCCAACCGAAATGCAGCAGGCCCTCATGTGCGGCGACACCGCCCAGTAGCGTAAATGTCTCACCCTCAGCCAGACAACCAATAAACAGTGCCCAGTAGCCATACTGGGAAATTAGCGTATTTACATCCATCTGTTAAACCCGTTCCTCATGTTGCTTTTAGGGTTAAGTCTAACCCTTTTGATAAAAGTTGCAGCGAAAAGGGCCGTCTCAGTGTTTATTTTTAACGGAAAATGAAGCGCTTAACGTGTTCATCTGTTGGATGAAAAACAAACAGGGCAGGGCCGCTTATACTTGAAGAGATGCCGCCCGAGACTGTGCCTGCTGGCGGTCCGTTGTACAGAGGAGTGAAGATATGAATCATGTCTGGGGACTTCTTGCGCACCCGGGTCGGGAGATGCGCGACATTAAGCAAGAGAATGAAACGCTCTCGCATCATTACACTCATCATGTGCTGCTGATGGCGCTGATCCCGGTGATCTGCGCCTTCATTGGTACCACTCAAATCGGTTGGGATATCGGCATTGAACGGACTATTCCGCTGTCGTTATTCAGTGCGTTCTCACTGGCCATCCTGTTCTATGCGCTGATCCTGCTGGGTGTGGCTGTCATGGGAAAGGTGATCTGGTGGATGGCGCGTGACTACCCACAGCGGCCCTCACTTTCAAGCTGTCGGGTGTTTGCCGGTTACGTGGCAACACCGCTGTTTCTCAGCGGGCTGGTGGCTCTCTATCCGCTGGTGTGGCTTTGTGTCCTTGTCGGCGCGCTGGCGCTGGTTTATACCGGCTATCTGCTGTACGTCGGCATCCCGCTGCTCCTCAACATAGACCGCGAAGAGAGCTTACGTTTCTCCGGCTCCACACTGGCCATCGGTATCCTGGTATTTGAAGTGTTACTGGCAATAACCGTGCTGATGTGGGGTTACGGCTATCAGCTATTTTGAGCGTTGATACCGCCGGGAAACCGGCGGTATTTTGGTAACGCTCAGAAACGAATATCCTGTAGGATAATCCTTAACTTCCGGCGTATTATGCCTGCGCCAGCCCCCGCAACAGTGCGGGACGCGGTGTGTGGTTTCCACACCCTCATTATCAGCCGCTAAGTTTACGATGCCTGCAAAAATCCGTTTGTCTCTATTAAGTGTGGTTATGCTGTTTTCTGGTCAGGCCATCCTGAATCAGGCCGTTGCCCGTACTCACCAGCCTGCCGTAGAAACTCCATCGGCCCAGCCTGAAATTGCATCAGGCAGTGCGATGATTGTCGACCTGACCACCCAGAATGTGATCTACGCCAGTCACCCGGATTTGGTCCGTCCGATTGCCTCAATCACCAAGCTGATGACGGTGATGGTGACGCTGGATGCCCATCTGCCGATGGACGAAATGCTCAAGGTTGATATCAGCCGTACGCCAGAAATGCGCGGTATCTATTCGCGGGTGCGTCTTAACAGCGAAATCAGCCGTAAGAACATGATGTTGCTGGCATTGATGTCCTCAGAAAACCGCGCGGCGGCCAGCCTGGCGCACCACTATCCGGGCGGATATGATGCCTTTATTCGCGCCATGAACGCCAAAGCACGCGCACTGGGCATGAGTAACACGCATTACGTAGAGCCGACCGGACTGTCGATTAAGAACGTCTCAACGGCGCGTGATTTGAGCAAACTGCTGATCGCGACCAAACGTTATCCGCTATTGGGCGAACTCAGCACCACCCATGAAGATATGGCCACGTTCCGTAACCCGAATTACACCCTGCCGTTCCGTAACACCAACCATCTGGTGTATCGCCCGGACTGGAATATACAGCTGACGAAAACAGGGTATACCGATGAGGCAGGACACTGCCTGGTGATGCGCACGGTGATCAATAAGCGCCCGGTTTCACTGGTGGTGCTGGATGCCTTCGGAAAATACACCCATTTTGCTGACGCTAACCGTCTGCGTAAGTGGATGGAAACCGGCAAAATCTCTCCGGTTCCTCCGGCAGCGCTGAGTTACAAGAAGCAGAAAGCCTCGCAGGTGGTCACTAACCGGGCGGTCGATGACAGCGCGGTAGAATAACCTGCGCTCACGGGGCGACCTTTTTTTGCGATCGCCCTGGTTATAACGCTCGCTGCATCAGTAACGTATCGCGCCATTCGCCATGTTTAAAACCCACGGCGCGGAAATTACCGACAATCTCAAATCCCATCTTTTTATGCAGATTGAGCGAGCCGGCATTGCGCTCGCCGTTGCCGATAATCGCCAGCATCTGGCGGAAAGGGCCTTGCTGACAGCGGACGATCAGCGCGGCCAGCAGAGCGCTGCCGATGCCACGGCCCCCCATTTCCGCATCAATATAGACCGAATCTTCAACGGTAAAACGGTAAGCGGGACGTGGACGATATTGTGTGGCATAGCAGTAACCCACGACCTGCCCGTCGATCTCGGCGACCAGCCACGGCAGTTCGAACGAACAGACTTTTTGATGTCGGGCAGCCATTTCTGCTGCATCGGGTGGCGTTTCCTCAAAGGAACCGCAACCGTGCAGCACATGCCAGCTATAAATACGGGTCATCGCGTCGATATCGCCTGGTGTCGCATCACGGACGATCGGCTCAGAAGAGGAAAGGGACATTTTTTGCTCCATGCGTTTTTTGGATAATTTGCCATAACACCAGGAAGGCGAGGTCATAGAATATTCTTATGACGGCGACCTCATTTTTCCATCACGAATCCTATAGTCCCGGCCAGATCAAAAGCTTAAACTAGCCGGAAAATTGACAGGCGCCGCCCGGCGCTACCCTTTCGTCTCAGGAACCTGCACATGTCTGGCTTGTTAACTTTTCTTCGTGTTTGTCTGCTGGCGCTGGTGGCGCTGTCGCCCCAGTTTGTGCTGGCGGCGGATAACGACAACACTCAGCAAAATGATGCTCCCCCTAAAATCAACGCCTCCGTTGAGCTGCCGAAAATGCAGAAGGTGCTGGACAAGATCAAACAGCAGGTTTCCGGTGAAACAAACGACAGTAAACTGAATGCGCTCAACGATCTGGCACTGGAGTTGTCCGGCGATGCCGATACGCTGATGCAAAGTATCATCCCACAGCGTGCGCAGTTACAGGCGCAGCTGGCGGTACTGGGTCCGGCTCCGGCAGCCAGCAGCGGTGTGAAAGAAACGGCGGAGGTCACCAGCAAACGCAACAAGCTGGAAAACCAGAAAGGCAAAATGGATGACCAGATAAAACAGGCTGAGGCGATCAAAAGCGGGGCGATCAACCTGTCCGCGCAGATCGTTAATCTGCGCCGCGACGCGCTGAAAACCCAGCTGGCGCTCAACGCAGGCAGTATTTTTGGTCCGCGTTTCTGGGCCCCGTTGTTTAATACCCAAAGCGATGACAGCGCTAAAATCAGCGATTTTGTCGATGAGCTGACTGGCACGGCTGCGCTTTCCTGGGAACCCGGCTGGCGCTTTGGCACGCTGGCCTGGGTGCTGGCCGCCGGGCTGGTGGCCACGCTGGGGCGCCGCTACCTGGAAGAGTTTCTGGCCTGGGTGGGGATTCACCATTTGCCGGAAGGTCGTCTGCGCCGCAGTTTCCTTGCGGCGGCGACGGCCATCACCACCCTTGCCGCGGTGGTGCTGGCCTTTAACTTCCTCGACCTTGCGTTCACCCGCCACGATGACGTTGTCGATGAAGTCCGGGATTTTGCTGACAAGCTGGTCGGGCTCAGTGTGCTCTGCGGGCTGATTGCCGGTCTTGGGCGCGCTTTCCTCTCCACCCGCCGCCCGTCGTGGCGTTTGCCGAATATCTCCAATGAAGTGGCGACGGCGTTAAAACCCTTCCCACCGCTCACCGCAGCGCTGGTGTTTATCTTCCAGACAGTAGAAAGCTTCAACAGCAGCGCCAGTACCAGCGTTGGTACCACTATCTTTGCTAACGGTCTGACCGCACTGCTGATTGGTGCCACGGCGCTATCGATCAGTATGCGCACCAACCGTGTACGTCGCCGTATGATGCAGGAAGGTAATCAGCCGGAGGCGAAATCCACGCTGGTCGGGCTGATCCAGATGGCCCTGACGCTGATTGGCGTGGCGATTATGATTGCGCTGGTGATTGGCTATATCACACTGGCGCGCTTCCTGAGCTATGAGCTGATCTGGATGGGGATTGTCTTTGGCTCTTTCTATATCCTCAGCCAGCTGGTGGCCGATGGGTGTGAAAGTCTGTTTTCTACCAACAATGCCTCCGGTAAACGCATTCAGGCTTCGCTGAATATTGATGAGCGTCATCTGGGGCAGGTGGCGGCGGTGCTGGGCGCGATAGGCAAAACGTTCCTGGTGCTGGCGGCCGCGATGGCGTTGCTGAATGGCACCTTCGGCAGTTCGACACCGATTGAACTGGTGCAGAAAGCCATTGAGTTCTGGGGCGGTAAAGGCCTCGAATCCCTGAATATCGTCCCCGCGCATCTGGTGAATGCGCTGATCTGCATGGTGGTGGGCATCTGGGTACTGCGTTCGGTCAAGCGCTGGCTGGAACATGATTTTCTGCCGAAAACGACGATGGACAAGGGGATGCGCCTGTCGCTGATTACCCTGTTCAGTAATATCGGTTTTGTGCTGGTGATCCTGATGACCCTGTCGATTATGGGTCTGCAGTGGAATAAGCTGGCCTGGATCGTCAGTGCCCTGTCAGTCGGTATTGGTTTTGGCTTACAGGAAATTGTGAAGAACTTTATTTCCGGCCTGATCCTGCTGACGGAACGTCCTGTTAAGGTTGGTGATCTGGTGAGTATCAGCGGCATTGAAGGCGATATTCGCCGTATCAATGTGCGCGCCACGGAAATCCAGCTCAGTGATAAATCCACCGTGATTGTGCCGAACTCGCAGCTGATTTCGCAGAACGTACGTAATGCCACAATGGGCAATGCCCAGGGGGTGGCGACCATTACGCTGACCTTCCCGCTGGATATTGACCCGCAGCAGGTTCGTCAACTGCTGCTTGAAGTGTATAACGAGAATGAACGCATTCTGGAGACTCCGGAGCCGTCAGTCACCTTTAAGGATCTGACCTCCACGGGGATTGTGCTGTCCGTGACCGGTAACGTTGCCAGCCCGCGTCAGGTGGGTGGGGCGAAAAGCGATTTGCTGTTTGATATTCTGACCCGCTTACGCAAAGAAGGGGTCATGTTATCCACACCGCAGACCATGATCATTGAACGTAAAAACGGTCAGATGGTATTGCAGGAGCCGAAAGAGTAAGGTCGAGGCACGCCCCGACCAGAGCACATTGAACGTAACAATAATGTAGGGTCGAGGCATGCCCCGACCAGGGCACATTGAACGTAACAATGTAGGGTCGAGGCATGCCTCGACCGTCTCAAAGGTCAGGCGTGCCGGTCCCCCTGTGATTTATCGCACCCGCATTCGCCCCAGTGCTTCGCCCGCGTGGTTAACGCCAACGGTAGAGGCCGATCGTTTTTTCCGATCGGCCCGTGCCAATTTAGTCGCTTTATTTCCCCTCTGTATTACATCAACCATTAATTTTCTCTGATATAAATTCCGGTAGATCGGGGAAGCTCCGTTATCACTCAAGTCGCATTCTTGTCGTCTGCAGGTTGCTCATTATCAATGCGCTGCGATATAGTCGCGCCTGTACACACAAGGAAAGTGTGCCTAATGCCTGCTTTCTGCGCTCGTTTTAACAGGAGTAAATATGAGTGTCTCTTATCAGAGTGATATCCCGAAAACGCGAAGTCATCGACATTTTATCACCGTGTACCCGCGCCCGTTCCCGGCGCAGGGACACCCTTTCGTCCAACACTGACGTTAACTTACTTTTCCAACAAGGAACGTCAGATGAAACTCTCATTATTAAGCCCGCTGCTGGCGGGGCTGCTGCTGTTATCCGGCTGCACGCAGCCTGCCGCGGAAGCCCAGGGCCGCAGCGGCGGTGGTGGCACCATTAAGGCCATCAACCACACCAAATGGGCGATTAACCACTTCAGCGTGAACGGTCAGTCGGGCATCGACATTATCGACCCGTTCCAGGGCGGCGGCGGGGGCTGCTGCTACGGCGTACCGGCGCAGTGGAGGCCGGGGATGACGGCGCGCATTGACTGGGAAACGGGGGTGGGATATTCAATGGATTTTCCTGGATATCAGGACAGAAAAAAATATCTTGCCTGGAAGAAAGGTATTGATGCGCAAAAAAGGCAGCACAGCAAAACCGTACCCGTCCCTGACTACAGCGACCAGGACACCTGCGGTATCACGGTGCATTTTCTGCCCTGCGATGACGTTAAAGTTACGACCAGCTGCTGGTCACCAAAGAACGCTAACTACCCGATTAAAGAGCCCATCAGGATGAAGGAGCCAACTGTATGTCCGAGATAAACAAAGCCGATTTGGCATGGAATCCGCCGCCGTTCCCGGCGCAGGGGCGCTTGCCTGTGCCTGTAACGCGGGGCAGACAACACCGTTAGTTTACTTTCCAACAAGGAACGTCAGATGAAACTCTCGTTATTAAGCCCGCTGCTGGCGGGGCTGCTGCTGTTATCCGGCTGCACGCAGCCTGCCGCGGAAGCCCAGGGCCGCAGCGGCGGTGGTGGCACCATTAAGGCCATCAACCACACCAAATGGGCGATTAACCACTTCAGCGTGAACGGTCAGTCGGGCATCGACATTATCGGCCCGTTCCAGGGCGGCGGCGGGGGCTGCTGCTACGGCATACCGGCGCAGTGGAGGCCGGGGATGACGGCGCGCATTGACTGGGAAACAGGAGTGGGTGATATGGCCGGATTCCCTGGTTTTGCGGACAGGGTGAAATATAAATCCTGGGAGAGAAAGATGAGTGCCCAGAATCGGCAGCACAGCAAAACCGTACCCGTCCCTGACTACAACGACCAGGACACCTGCGGTATCACGGTGCATTTTCTGCCCTGCGATGACGTTAAAGTTACGACCAGCTGCTGGTCACCAAAGAACGCTAACTACCCGGTTAAAGAGCCCATCAGGATGAAGGAGCCCACTGTATGTCCGAGATAAACAAAGCCGATTTGGCATGGAATCCGCCGCCGTTCCCGGCGCAGGGGCGCTTGCCCACTGAGTCACTGCTGGTCGGGAAACACTATCACCAGCAGAAAAGCAGCGAGCGAAATTACCACCAGGCGCTGTGCCTGGCCGCAGGGCGGCGCGTGGAACCGCCCTGCTGTAAAACGCTGCATATCAGCCTGTTTTTCGACGGCACCGGCAATAACCTCAACAATGATTTTGTCCTGTCCGACCCAAAACACCCGACCAATATTGCCCGTCTGTATCGCGCCGCTATCGGCGACGGCACGGCCGGCGGTGTGCCTGATACCCGTCAGGTACCGCTGGATGCGGCCAGTGACAGCGGAGGTCAGTATTTTAAGTTTTACATCCCCGGCGTCGGCACCCCGTTCCCGGAAGTGAACGACCTTGAGTACTCCCTCGATGGGCTGGTGGGGGCGGCGATGGGCGAGGAGCGTATTAACTGGGCGCTGCTGCGCATTATTGATGTGCTGAAGTTCACCGCCACTGAAAAGTGGCTGACCACCGGAGAAAGCCGCCTGTCGATTGGCAAAATGGGCACCCGCTGGAGCCGGCTGTGGGTGGGCGGCAGCCATAACCGCTATGAAGAATTTAACCGACTATTGCAGATATTATCCCGGCCGCTGAAGCCGTGGATCACCCAGCCGGAGCCGGGCAAGCCCAAACTGCTGGACATCAAACTGTATATCTATGGGTTCTCTCGCGGTGCGGCGGAGGCGCGCACCTTTGTGCGCTGGCTGAGTGAGCTGCTGCCACCGCCGGTGAAGGAAGGCGAAAAACCGCCGCAGTGCCTGCAAATCGGTGATCTACAGCTGCCGGTCAGCATCGAGTTTCTCGGGCTGCTGGATACCGTGGCGTCGGTTGGAGTGGCACACGTGGCACCGCTTGCCTCAGGCCATATGGCCTGGGCCGGCGGCACCATGGAGTTGCCGGATGATAAAATCTACGGCGGGTTGATTAAAAAATGCATCCATCTGGTTTCCGGCCATGAGCAGCGCCTGTGCTTCCCGCTGGAATCAGTGCGCCGGGCTGACGGCACGTACCCCCCTTATGCCACTGAGGTGGTTTATCCGGGGATGCACTCCGATATTGGTGGTGGTTATCCGCCGGGGGATCAGGGAAAGGCGAATGCTGAGGACGACAGCTTATTGCTGTCGCAAATAGCTTTGCATGATATGTATGCTGCTGCATTTGAAGCTGGGGCACCACTTAAAGTTCCGGCAACAGCATTACCTAAAAAATTTGCCCATAAGGCATGGAGCAGTATGCCTTTCGACTTAGGTAAACAATTCAATATTGATACTCCACTTGTCACCCGCTTCAACGCCTGGCGCGAACTCACCCTCAACCTGCCCACCCCGGCAAATATTACCGCTGAAGACGCTGCAAAATACGACCCGCCCCGCGCCAGCAGCAGTCTGGAGAGCGTTATTGATCATCAGATTGCATGGATTACCGCCTGGCGTATTAACCGCTATGCCAGAGGAACGATGCTGAAAACACCGTTCTACCAGCGCGCCACGGATAGCGAAGCGCTGCCTGCCGCACGTAAAGCGGCTGAAATGAAACGCGATGAAAAGCAGGAAAAGGTACTGAAGGATCGCCAGGATCAGCGTGTGAACCAGCCCGCCGACATGATGGATGAGCTGATGCTGGCGCCGGGCATAAAAGATTTTGACCCGGATATGGCACGCACCCAGCTGTTCGAAGCCGCTAAGGAGTTTGGTAAGGATTACCACGACGGTTACCGCATCCCGGATAACCTCGTCGAGGTGGTGCTGGATACCGTGCTGCAACCGATGATTTTTATCCTGAATACCGACGACGAACCACAGGAGTTTCGCCGGATAAAAACCGGGGGTGAAGCGCTGGAAAAAACCCTCTTCCCCGATGCGGGTGAAGCCAGTAACGCGGACCAGCCATCCGGGCGGGTGAGAGCGTTGTTTGACGACCAGGTTCACGACTCGCGCGCCTGGTTTATGCACTCGACGCTGGGTACGCGTGAAATGTGGGCGGGCTATTTTCGCTATCGCATGATCTATTTTGCCGACGTCTGTAATAAATCCCTCTCGCCGCTGGTGATCGCCGGAAACCTGGTGGGATTTGCCACGCTGGCCACGGGCGTGGTACTGAGCTTCAGACAAAAAAGCCTGGCGGGAAAACTGGGCGGACTGGCGGCCACGGGTGCGGTGCGTTCTTTGCAGGTCGAGGTGCTGGATCAGATAACCCGGCTCCCGCTGCCTGAACTGCCTGGGGGCGAGCAGCTGCGGGCTTTTACCACTGAGCCGGGCGTTGTGGTGGCTCAGCAAAAAATCCTGATAGCAGAACAGCAGCTGGCGCGGGCGAAAGCGGCCATTCCGGCCAGCTGGCTTAAGATCGTTCAGACGGCAACGTTAAAATAGTGCAAATGTAAGGTCGAGGCATGCCCCGACCAGGGCACATTGAACGTAACAATGTAGGGTCGAGGCATGCCTCGACCGCCTCAAGGGTCAGGCGTGCCGGTCCCCCTACGATTTATCGCATCCGCACTCGCCCCAGTGCTTGGCCCGCGTGGTTTTACCAATCCCCGGATTAAAGCTGTTGGTCGGGTCGAGCTGCTGATAGAACGCCTTCAGCTGCGGTTTGGCTTTGTACAGATGCCCGACGTTATGCTCTGCCGGGTACTCCGCGCCACGCGCGTGCAGGATGTCCAGCATCTTCTCCTTAAGCGCGTGCACATCCACCCCTTTTTTCACGATGTAATCCTGATGGAACACATGACAGAGGAAGTGGCCGTAATAAAGACGGTGGGTCAGCGCATCGTCAAACTCAGGTGGGAGTTGCTCAAACCAGTCACGATCGTTACGGCGCAGGGCAATATCCAGTGCCAGGATATCCTCCACGTCCTCATGATGCACTGCGTGATAACGCACGGCCGCGCCCGCCGCGGCAAAGCGATGCAGGAAAGCGTGCGCCCCTTCTTTTCCTTCGCACGCGAAGAACTCCCCTTCGGCGCTGCTGAAAAAGTCGTTTAAATAAGCGCGCGCTTCCGCCACCCCGTCGCCGGACATCTTCAGCATCAGATGGTGTTCAAAACGATCGCGATACTGCTTCATGCGCGGTGGCAGATGTGACGGCAGCAACGCGGCTATTTTCTGCAACAGACGGTCGCTGAAGTGGGGCTTCAGCCATTTGATCCGGGCGAGCAGGGCATCTGCGCGTCCCTTGAGCGTGAAGAACAGCGGCATTTTGTCGGTGCCGAGCTTATCGATCATCACAAAGGTGTCTTTGCCGTAGGTTTCCGCCATATCAAAAATATCGCGGTGCATATATTCCCCGGCCACGGGCAGATTATCGAAGCTGGCCAGCATATGGCGGCGCAGCTGGTCGAGCACCGCCGTGTCATTGGTGCCGATGTAAAACACCTGCTGAGCGCTTTCGCTGGCAAAGGTGTCCAGGCGGACGGCAAACAGGGCCAGCTTGCCGGCACAGCCGGAGGCCTCAAACAGGCGGCGTTCATCGGCATTAAAACGCGATGGTGTGTCAGCATCGACGTCGCGTACCCGTTCGGCGTAATCCGGGTCAGAGGCGTGACGCTGGTCGTGCAGCACATCGCTCTGCTGCCAGCTGTCGTCATCCAGCTTGCCTAAAATCTGCTCCGGTGTGACGCCGAGGTTGATCCCAAGATGATTCACCAGCTGCAATTTTCCGCTGGCATCAATCTGCGCATACAGCGCCATTTCGGTATAGGCCGGGCCGCGTTTCACCAGCGATCCACCCGAGTTATTGCAGATACCGCCCAGTACGGAGGCGCCGATACAGGAAGAACCAATCACCGAGTGTGGTTCACGTCCCAACGGTTTGAGGGCTTTTTCTAACTGGTACAGCGTGCTGCCGGGAAACGCCAGCACCTGTTTTCCCTCATCCAGCAGTTGAATTTTATCCATCCGCAGGGTGCTGATTATCACGATATCGCGCGGATAATCTTTGCCGTTTGGCGTGGAGCCTTCGGTCAGCCCGGTATTGGCCGCCTGCATCAGAATAATCACGTCGGCGGCAACACAGGCCTGCAAAATACGCCACTGCTCCAGTAAATTGCCGGGGAAGACCACCGCCAGCGCATCGCCTTCGCCCGATCGGAAGCCTTTACGATAACGTTCTGTTTTTTCCGGTTCCGTTAACAGATGGTTGCGGCCCACAATGCGGCCCAGTTCAGCAATCAGTTTTTGTTCTGCGTGTTGGGAAGTGTGCATGTCATATCCTTGTCAGTATCACCGTCCTACTGTAGCACTCGCAGCGTGGCAATAAAGTCCGTCCTGTGGCGTCTGTGATTCATCACCTGAAAACTAGCTGCTATTCTCAAGGTATGCCACACTGCACCCGTTTGTTACGTGTACTAAAATAAATAGATACGCCACAGTCACTTGAGAGAAAATCATCTGATGAAATGGATTTGTTCTGTCAGCCTTGCCGTTACTCTGGCGATCCAGCCAGCTTTTGCCGACGATTTGATCGGCCCACATCAACTGACTCCACAGGCGCGTGACGCATTTGTTACCGACCTGCTGACAAAAATGACCCTGGATGAAAAGATCGGCCAGCTTCGGTTGATCAGTGTGGGGCCGGAAAATCCGAAATCCGCCATACGCGATATGATCCAGCAGGGGCAGGTGGGGGCGATCTTTAATACCGTCACCCGCCATGACATTCGTCAGATGCAGGATCAGGTGATGCAACTCAGCCGCCTGAAGATCCCGCTGTTCTTTGCTTATGATGTGATCCATGGGCAACGCACCCAGTTCCCGATCCCGCTGGCGCTGGCCGCGAGCTGGGACACCGAGGCCGTAGCGAATGTTGGCCGCATTGCGGCGTATGAAGCCGCTGATGACGGGCTGAATATGACCTGGGCGCCCATGGTGGATGTGACCCGTGAACCCCGCTGGGGACGTGGCTCAGAGGGCTTTGGTGAAGATACTTATCTGACGTCGGTGATGGGCCGCACGATGGTGCAGGCGATGCAGGGCAAAAGCCCGGCGGATCGCTATTCTGTCATGACCAGCGTCAAACACTTTGCCGCCTATGGTGCGGTGGAAGGCGGGCGTGATTACAACACCGTAGACATGAGTTCGCAGCGTCTGTTCCAGGACTATCTGCCGCCGTACAAAGCGGCGTTAGATGCGGGCAGCGGCGGCGTTATGGTGGCGCTTAACTCGCTGAACGGCGTACCGGCCAGCGCCGACAGCTGGCTGTTGAAAGAGGTGCTGCGTGATGACTGGAAGTTTAAAGGCATCACCATCAGCGATCACGGTGCCATTAAAGAGCTGATCAAACACGGCGTGGCACGTGATCCGGAAGACGCGGTGCGTATTGCGCTGAAGTCCGGCATTGATATGAGTATGAGCGATGAGTATTACAGCAAGTACCTGCCGGGCCTGGTAAAACGCGGTGAAGTGAGCGAGAAAGAGATCGACGATGCGGCACGCCATGTGCTGAATGTGAAATACGATATGGGGCTGTTTAACGACCCGTACAGCCATCTTGGTCCGGTGGGGAGCGACCCGGAAGACACCAATGCGGAAAGCCGTCTGCATCGCACCGAAGCCCGCGATGTGGCGCGCAAAAGCATGGTGCTGTTGAAAAACCGTCTGGAGACGCTGCCGCTGAAAAAATCCGGCACAGTGGCTTTAATTGGCCCGCTGGCGGACAGCCAGATCGACATCATGGGTAGCTGGTCTGCCGCCGGTGTGGCAGCGCAGTCCGTCACGCTGTTGCAGGGGATGAAAAACGCCACGGCCGGTAAAGCCACGCTGCTGTACGCCAAAGGCGCGAACGTCACCGACGATAAAGGCATTCAGGACTTTATCAACCTGTATGAAAAAGCGATGACCGTCGATACGCGTTCACCGCAGCAGATGCTGGATGAAGCCGTTGCCACCGCTAAAAAAGCGGATGTGGTGGTGCTGGCGATAGGTGAGGCGCGTGGTATGGCGCATGAAGCCTCCAGCCGGAGTGACCTGACGCTGCCACAAAGTCAGCTGAAACTGATTGATGCGCTAAAAGCGACCGGAAAACCGCTGGTGCTGGTGCTGATGAATGCCCGTGCGCTCACGCTGGTGCATGAAACGCAGCAGGCCGATGCGATGCTGGAAAGCTGGTACAGTGGCACCGAAGGCGGTAACGCCATCGCTGATGTGCTGTTTGGCGACTACAACCCGTCTGGCAAATTGCCGATGTCCTTCCCGCGCTCCGTGGGCCAGATCCCGATCTATTACAACCATCTCAACAGTGGCCGTCCGTATAACTTCGAAAAACCGAACAAATACACCTCACACTATTTTGATGAAGCGAATGGCCCACTGTTCCCGTTTGGCTTCGGTTTGAGCTATACCTCGTTCACGCTGTCGCCTGTGAAGATGTCTGCGACGACCATGCCACGTAACGGCACGGTCAACGCCAGCGTCACGGTGACCAACAGCGGTAAGCGCGATGGTGCAACCGTGGTCCAGCTTTATCTGCGCGATCAGGTGGCCAGCATTAGCCGCCCTGTGAAAGAGCTGAAAGGCTTTAAGCGCATCATGCTCAAGGCCGGTGAATCACAAACCGTCACCTTCCCGATTGACGTCAGCGCGTTGCAATTCTGGAATGCCAGAATGCAGCAGGTGGCCGAGCCGGGTAAATTCAGCGTGATGATCGGGCTGGATTCCGCGCGCACCGTCGATGCGGAGTTTGATTACCTGTAAAGCGGGTCGGGCAGGGCATGCCCACCTCATTTTCCATTGGGGTGAGGCATGCCTCGCCCGGTTTCACTGGACGCTGTAATGGTCAATTTTCGCGATAAAATTCAGCAGCAGGTGTTCCGCTTAAATGGCCTGTCATTAAATGAGTTTGACCTGTCAAAACCACCTGGTGACCCCGGTCTGTACGGCCCGGACAGTGTGATATGGCGGGTGCACGGTGATTTTTCTTCCATGCTGTGTGGCGGGATCGCCGCGCTGTTGTTACAGATGCAACATCCGCTGGCGCTGGCTGGCGTGTGGGATCACTCCACTTTCCGCGACGACATGATGGGGCGGTTACGCCGCACCAGTCAGTTCATCGCCGTCACCACTTTTGGTAACACCATCGATGCACACACCCTGATTGACCGGGTGAAGCGCATTCATCTGCGCGTCAGCGGTGTGGATGCGCACGGGCAACCTTATGCCGCCAGCGATCCGGCGCTGCTCACCTGGGTTCATGTCGCGGAAACCCGCAGTTTCCTGGCGGCGCATTTGCGCTATAAAAACCCGCAGCTCAGTCTGGCTGAACAGGATCGTTATTATGCAGAGGCAGCGTTAGTGGCCGAAGCGCTGGGCGCGCAGGATGTACCGAAAAGTGTTGCCTGCATTGCTGCGTATCTTGAGGCGATGCGGCCGCAGTTGCGCTGTGATGAACGCACACAGGAAGTGTTATCCCTGCTGCTGAATGCGCCCGCGCCATCATGGCAGGCGCGTCCGGCGATGAATGCCATGCTGCTGGCGGGCATTGAACTGCTGCCGGAGTGGGCACAACAGGCGTTCGGACTGCATTTTTCTCCGCTACGGCGGCGCATTATTCGCCTGCGTATTGAGGTGATTGCCAGGCTGCTGCGCTGGGCGATCTCGCGCGGGGCGTATCAACGGGCCATGACGCGGGTCGGACGTTAATTCTCTTTCACGGTTCAAGGATCTCATCATGAAAAATATTCTCATCAGCGTGCTGCTGCTCAGCGGCACGGCCAGTGCAGCAGAAACATTACGTCAGGATCTGGATACCCGCCTGGCAAACTGCCAGCAGCAGGCGGTCAGCACGCTGGAGAATCTTCAGTGTTATGAGGTGGCGAATAAAGCCTGGGATAGTGAGCTGAATAAACAGTACCGGCTATTGCTGGCAGGGCAGTCACCTGAGGCGCAGGCCGCGCTGAAAAATGCCCAGCGGGCGTGGATCAGCTACCGTGACAGTTATTTGCAGGCAATGAACCGCTTTTATCAGCAGCAGCAGGGAACAATCTGGGGGCTGGTGGCGTCAGAAGCGAAGCTGAATGTGATTAAAGAGAAGGCCCGCGATCTCTATCGATTGCGTGAAAGCACCCATATGGGGGAGTAACAAAAGGCATTTTGAGACTTTTACCCTTGCCCCAACGTGATGTAACGCGCCATTCTCTTCTTATTGCCCAGGCCTATTCTCAAGGGAATGGAACCCGCCACACACCGTCGAGGCGTTATGACACAGCCCTATCAGATTGCTGAAGTCACCAATCAGCAACAGACGCTCATCGCAATTGTCGAACAGGATGAGCGCACCGCGTATTTTTATATCTGGCCGACAGACGCATTTCGTCAACAGTTTGCCGTGCGCGGCTGCTGGTTGCGTAACCTGTTGCCTGCCCCCTTGC
The DNA here is from genome assembly GCF_020683125.1 of Erwinia rhapontici. Taxonomy (NCBI): domain Bacteria; kingdom Pseudomonadati; phylum Pseudomonadota; class Gammaproteobacteria; order Enterobacterales; family Erwiniaceae; genus Erwinia; species Erwinia rhapontici. The sequence continues at coordinate 1,451,005 of NZ_CP085627.1, forward strand.
AGGATGATGTTGCCGCGATGGAGCAGGGCACACCGCCGCTGCTCAGTGCCGAGTATTGCCGTACGCTGGCCGCCGAGCCGATGCTTGACCCGGCCGGGCTACAGATCATTTGGGAGCCGTCAGATGACGGTGCTGCTCTGTGGTACCAGGGGCAGCTTCTGGCCGTGATCCCGGGCTGGAGCCTGTACCAGGATCAGCAGGTGAGCTTTTCGGCGGGCTGCATTAAAGCGAACCGTCTGACCGCGCCGCTGGGTTCTGCGTCGACCAACAAAAACTACGCCGCCGCACAACAGCACCGGCAGTTTTTTCGCGAGTGGCAGGATGGCCAGCAGTGGGAGCCCTTCCAGCAGGATATGCTGCAATGTTATGAAGCGCAGTACGGTGAATCACTGAAATATTACTCTATTGATCAGGGCAACTGGCCGCCGATGGCGATCTCCCAGCATTACCATGAGGGCTGCTGGTACTTTCTGACGCTTGGCATGTGCATCCGCCCGATGCCGTGGGTGGATTTCCTGTTTGATGACCTCGCCCCGGAATATCGTCGGACGGAGCTGGCGCTGGCCATCGATGCCGAGGTGATGACGGAAGAAAATGCCGTGCAAATGGCCAGTGCGTTAGCCGGATTTGCGCATATGCCATGGTCTCGCCTCAGCTGGCTGGGGGAAGGGCATACGCTCGAATCCTCAGTGGCCCCGATGGGGTTTGAAGGGTTTATTCTCTCATCTGCCCTGGGGCGTGAAAGCGGCCAGTTCCCGCTACCAAAACGTGACGGCGAAAAGGTCAATCTGCTCTGGGCGGCCCCGATCACGCAGCTTGAGCGCGAATTCGCGCAGGCCGAAGAGAACGGTGGCCTGGATCTGGTGGCGCGTCTGTTGCAGTACGGCGGCGGGCATATTTTTCGCGCCCGTCAGCAGGTGGTGAATGTAGAAGAATAATTTTTTGCGTTCCCGGCCTGCCAACGCCGGGAAACTTTCGGTTTACGCCCGCCTCGCATAAAGCACGATTTTATGCAGACCATGAGATGCCTCTTATGCCAGAATAGTCAGTATCATTTCTGAGGAGTCGGCATGTCTGCAATTGAAGTTATTCTGGTCGACAGCCAGGATCGTCCTACCGGTAAGATGGAAAAAATGGAAGTTCATGAAAAAGGTCTGCTGCATCGTGCGGTCACCGTTTACGTGTTCAACACCGACCATCAGCTGCTGTTACAGCGTCGTGCCAGTGGTAAATACCACTGTGGCGGGCTGTGGAGCAATACCACCTGTGGGCATCCTTATCCGCAGGAGTCGACTCAGGATGCCGCTGAACGCCGCTTGCGGGAAGAGATGGGGCTGCGCCTGACGCTGCAGCCGGTGTTTGAACTCAGTTATTATCTGCCGCTCAGTAATGGCCTGACCGAACATGAATATGGCCACGTCTATTTTGCCATCAGCGATGTGCAGCCTGATATTAATCCGGAAGAGGCAGACGACTGGCGTTATTGTTCCCTGGCCGATATCCAGCGAGAAATGCACGCTCACCCGGAACGCTTCACTCCTTGGTTTTTGCTGACGTTTTCCCGCATCCCTTCTGAATTTGCGCGTTTTACCGCGCAGCAGAAAGATCACTCTTCCAGATAGATCCCCATCCGGTCAGCCAGCGCCAGTAACTCGCCAACCACCGGCGGGGTAGTGAGAAGCTGAGTTCCCTGGTGGTGCATCTGCAATTCTCCGTTAATACGGTCGCCAAAAAACAACCATGCCTGGCCTTCGTGTTGACGTGAAGGCCAGGTCAGACCCTGAATGTGCGGATATTGATGATGGACTGCTTCAGCCCACTGGCGTGTAATGTTGTATTCACTGGCATCGGAGTGAATGAGCTTTTTGTTGGCGCGCATTTTTACCAATGAAGCCAGGTCGAGGTTGGCTAACTGCATGGGGACTGTGGTGACCAGTTGGCTATGACGAAATGCAGCCAACGCTTTAACCTGATAGACGATAGCCGACTGCGAAATATCGATATCATGAAATATCACTTCGCACAGCGCCACCCTGGTGACGTCTCCGGCATAGAGTGTCGGAATGAGTCTGCCCTGCTGGTCGAAAATCGGGCTGAAGCGCGCGTTACCCTGCAATGTATTGTTAAAACTGTCGCCAGCAAACTGCTGACGATGAACGCGAAACAATAAATGACCTGCAGGTAGTAACACAGGGTTAATCGCAACCGAACCTACAGGACATAAAAACGGCGAAAGTCCTTTTCCGTTACTGCTCTCCTTAGCCATGCTGTGCTCCGGATTTTGCCTGAAGCGCAGCATCGGTGACTGCCTGAGGATCGCTGGTGAGCAGGTCTTTTGGCCTGCGTCCCCCCAGCCAACTGTTTCCAGTAGCAAACCAGGCGGCCAGCGACCAGGGCGTGCGTGTGCCATCGAAGATGTCCAGCACCTGTTTGATCACGGGCAGAGGTTGCCAGGCTTCATCAAACGCGTAATCCGGGTAGCGGTCCTGGCCTTCAACGTTGATGGCAAAGGTTTTACCCCGACGTTTCCAGGCATTGGGCCCGGCACTGCGGTTAGCATTGGTAAAATGGGCTTTGTCAGACAGTTCGCCGGATCTGATCCATCGGTCTTCGCTCAGTACGAATTCACGGATATCGTGCTGACGCTGTTGATTACGTGCATGGTACTGCTCATAGCCATCAAAAATACTTTCTGATTTATTTCCCCCGGCGTGAGCGGGTTTTTTTTTGCGCGCAGGTTTAAGCAGTGTCTGGGCAATTTCAAAAAAAGCCAGCGCCAGGGAGGGATCAAGAAGGGGATTGCTGACCATCTTCTCCAGTTTTTTTCGCAATGCGACACCATTGCCTGCAGGCGAAGGGGCGGCATCTTTTAGCTGATTAACATTGATGACCAGATATTCAGCACTCTCTTCAGCAGCCATATTGCGTAGCTGCTGACCATTAAACAGGCTGATGGTTTCTGATATGGCTGGTGTGGATTTTGCTGACATAGAACACCCCCGACTGGATATATTGCATATTTTGAATATATCGAATATTTGTCGGTGTGTCTAAAATTTCATCGAAATTTGCGTGCAATGCGGGAGCGTGTGACGAATCATTTCGCCACACGCTTTCTCCTCTACTGATGACTGAAAGAAAAATCCTCTGAATCCACATCATAACCTGAGGGTTCCCAGCGGATAGCCAGCAGGGCGATCAGGCCGATAATCGGTGCCATCCCAATCACCCAGAACACATTGGTGCCGAGCAGGGCGGCCAGCACCGGGAACAGGAACAGCGAAGCCGTCGAACTGGCGCGCACCATTGTCTGATTGAAGCCCACACCCACGCCGCGCAGTGACGTCGGGTAGCTGAGTGAGGCGTAAGTCATGGTATGTGCGCCCGGTCCGAAGCCCTGGCCCAGCAGGAACAGGGCCAGCATGCCAATCGAGATCGCCGCCTGTTGCCCGTCTTCCGGGCGTCCAACCAGTGCCAGACCGACCAGCGCCACAATCTGGAACGTATACCCGAGCGTCATCATTTTCCAGGCACCAAAACGTGGCACCAGCCGTACGGCCAGCGTACCCCCGACAAAGGCAAACAACAGATTCAGCGCCAGCGACAGCAGAATGGTGTTCAGCATCGATTGTGCCAGGAAGCTGGAGATAATCACCGGCAGGCCAAACGCCACCGCGTTATAGGCGAAGGGGGAGACAATCGAGGTAACGGTCGCCAGCACGGTACGCTTCAGGTAAACCCCTTTGAACAGCGAGCCGTAGTTGCTCCAGCTGGCACGGCGTACCGCTTTGACTGGCGCGAGATCCGCATCTGCGGCGACATGTGCATTAATGCCCCAGGAGCTGCGCAGGATGGCCGCTGCCCCTTTCAGGTCACCCTGATTGGCGGCCCAGACCGGAGACTCGCTCATATAGCGACTGCGAATGGCGATAATAATCAGTGCCGGAACGGCCCCGAAGCCAAGAATAATGCGCCACATCAGGTCGCTGTGGCTTTCCGGCAGCACTGACCAGAAGAACAACACCAGCAGATAAGAGATAGAGATCGCGGCGTACCAGGTGGGGCACCACATGGCAATACTGGCGGCTTTATTGCCGCGCCCCCGCAGTTTGGAAAACTCGGCAAGAAACGCCATCGCGACCGGTAAATCAATACCGATGCCCATGCCCATCACGAAACGCGCACCGGCCAGAACGTACTCATTGGGGGCAAAGGCACAGGCGAGGGCTGCAAAAACAAAGAAGAACATATCCGCCATAAAGACGCGGTAGCGGCCAATTTTATCGGTAAGGTAGCCACCAATCAGTGCGCCGACGATGGCACCCAGCGTAATGGACGAGGCGATCATACCTGCGCCTGCCGGGGAGAGGCCGAATTCGCGAGTGACATCTTTCATGCCAAAGGCGAGTGCACCGAGATCGTAGGCATCGAGAAAAACACCACCGAGGGCGATACCGATAACAATACGTGCATTGTTGCCAGCGTGATTGCTGGTGTTGACCAGTTGAGAGACATCCGATGCCTGACGGAGGGTGACGACTTCGCCTGTCGGCGTGTTCCCTGCCAGCGCGACGTGCGCCAAAGAAGTGGTTTCAGTCATGATGTTGAGTTTTATTGTGATGAGTAAACTCAAAGCATAACGGGCTGACCTGTCGAGATAAATTCCGTCTGGTTATAAGTTACAACCAATGGTGCTGGCGGGGCGGCAACAGGCTGCCGCCGGGCCGCACGATCAGGAACGCACGATGAAGGTATATCCGGCCAGCATCACGCCGCCAATCCCGCCGAGCGCCATCAGCAGGAAGATAAATATCACACCAATCTTTTGTAAGTTCATCACTTCATCCATTTTCTCAACCAGGGGCGAAGTATAGCGCTTTCGCCCGTGGGAATTAAGCCAAAGCCGGCGTTTTATTGTGCCGAATCGGGCTGTTTTGAGAAGAACAGCGTGACGCGTGCCACCTCAATACCGAATTTTTTCATCGAGGTGACGTTCATCAGATGCTGCGCATCCTGCTGATAAATCCAGTCGTCAAAGTTCAGTTTATAACTGCTGTCGTCGGTTTTGACCGTCATGGTGTAGCGCCAGTTAAACGCGTTACCGCTGGCATGGCCGGTTGCCGTGCCGATAATATCCCCGGCCGTTCCGGTGTAGCTGCCGTCGGCCAGGCGACGGATATGCCAGACCCGCGTCTGCTTCTCGCCGTCGTCATAAACGAACTGCTCGTTTAACGTCAGGGTTTCGCCCACCACCTGGCCACGGATCACCACCTCAAAACGGCGGATCTGCTTGCCGCTGTAATCCTGCACCATGCCCCATGCGCGGGACTCACCGTTGAACCAGCTGAAAATATCAATCTTCGGTTGCGCCTGCTGATAGTCTTCCAGCGTGGCACCACAGCCTGCCAGCAGCAGGCTGAACGTCAGTAACAGGGATTTCCACATGATTAACCTCCGGTCAGTTCCCGACGGATATCGGGGTAAGTCGACGATGGCGATAGCCAGATATTGAGGAAAGCATCGCGAAAGGCAGCATCAAAGCGCGGGCCGATCGGATTGATCGCCGCCTGCGTACCGGCTGCCTGCCAGTAAAACTGCCCGCCACGGGCATCCGCCTGAAATGCCAGACGGGTGCCATCGCTGACGTCCGGCCAGACGGTTGCCAGCTGTTGCAGCCACTGTCGGCGCTGATCGCTGCTGCCGGTATTCTGTGCCTGCCATTGTTCCAGCGTGGCATCCAGCAGTTCCTGGCGGCTGATGTCGCGGCGGTAGGTGATCACCAGTGCCAGCGGCCACTGCTCGGGTTGCCAGCGTCCGTCGGGCGTCAGGAGCTGGGAATCGTACAGTGTAAATGGCCCCCAGGTCAGCGTCGCTTTGCCCACGTTCTTCCAGCGTAGCCAGTCAGCGGCCTGGCTCAGCGATGAAAACAACAACAGCAATAACAGCCATTTTTTCATGAATTTCTCCGCAGGAGTCGGCTGGCTAACGGTAGCCAGATCGCCCAGCCAATCGCCAGCGCGCCCAGCGCCATGGCGGGTGACTGATGCCATTGCAGGCCACCGAACCGCTCACCAATGAAATAGGAAAAGGGTCCGCCCACTGCGCCAGCCACGATCAGCCAGCGCCAGTCAGGTGCAAAGCGATGGAGGATCAGCCCCCACCAGCAGGCGAACGTCAGCCACAGTGCCAGCATCCAGACGGGAAACGCGTGGCTGCCGCTAAAACTGAACAGATCGACGCCCAGCCACAGACTGTCGAGCGCGATGCCTGCCAGCGCGACCAGCAGCAGGCGCAGCTTCATCACGCGCGGACTCAGCAGCCAGGCCAGCAGCGCCCCGGCGCACAGCAGCAGCCCGATGCGCTCGCGTAGCGCCACGGCCAGCCCCCAATAGAGATCGAAACCGAGGGTGAGTAACCAGAAGCGCAGGCGGCTCATGCGCGTTGCAGTGTGAGCTGGACGGTGCCAATGGTCTGCGCGCGGAAACCCGCCTCGCAATAGCAGAGATAAAACAGCCACATACGGCGGAATCGCTCATCAAAGCGTCCCTTCGACAGCTGGGGCCAGGCGTTGTCAAACCGACGCCGCCACAGTTGCAGGGTCTGTGCGTAGTCCGGGCCGATTTCCAACTGGTCAATCTCGCTGAAATCGCTGATTTCTTGCAGCGTGTTCTGCAACAGGCTGACGGAGGGTAAAAAGCCGCCGGGGAAGATATAACGCTGGATAAAGTCGACGCCGCGCGCGTAGCTGTCAAAACGTTCTTCACTGATGGTGATCGCCTGCAATGCCAGACGGCCGCCCGGCTTCAGCAACTGCTGGCAACGCTGAATAAACAGCGGAATATAGGCTTTACCGACCGCTTCAATCATCTCTATCGAGACAATTTTGTCGTACTGGCCGCTAAGATCACGGTAATCCTCACACAGGACGGTGACCCGGTCGCTCAATCCGGCGGCCGCGATGCGCTGACAGCAATAGACATACTGCTCGCGCGAGATGGTGGTGGTGGTCACCCGGCAGCCGTACTCGCGAGCGGCAAATTCAGCCATGGCACCCCAGCCGCTGCCAATCTCCAGCAGATGATCATTCGGCGTCAGCCCCAGCTTCACGCACAGGCGCTTCATTTTGGCCTGCTGCGCCTGTTCCAGCGTCATCTCCGGCTGCTGGAACCAGGCGCTGGAATAGAGCATCGCCTCATCAAGAAACGTGGTGTAGAAGTCGTTGCCGAGGTCGTAATGGGCGGCGATATTGCGCTTTGCCTGGCGCACATTGTTGCGGCGCAACGCATGACGCAGCTGATTAAACGGTGCGGTCAGCCAGCTGAGGCGGGCCTCCAGTTTATCAGCGACACGGGTATTTTGTGCCAGCGTCAGGATCACGGCGGTTAAGTCCGGGGTTTCCCATTCGCCATCCATATAGGTTTCTGCAGCGGCTATGCTGCCGCCTAGCAGGATACGGCGATACGCCCGTGAGTGATGCACCATCACTTCGGCCTGAAGCGCAGCCTGCGCATCGCCGAAGAAGCAGGTGCCGAGATGCGGGTCATGCAGGGTTAATCCCGCCCCTTTGATGCCCTGCAACAGGGATAAAATCACCCGGCGTGATGCGGAGAAGCGTTTACCCGTTTTTGCACGGCGTGCCAGGCTGAAATCAGTGCCAGTCATGGGTTATTTCTCCGACTTGCTGTGGTCATACACCGGCGCACCTTTGCGCCAAAGTTTCCACGCCTGCCAGTAAATCGCCAGCGCGGTACGAACGGTCATCATTGGAAAACGCCAGAGAAAATGGCGCAGCGTCTGCCGGGTCAGTGGCTGACGGCGTAAATGCAGGGTGGCATCAAACTCGCGCCCCTCACGGTGATTCTCAATATGCACCTGCAGTGATTTACCCGGCGGGGACAGCCGCCAGTGGTAAACCATCTCCATGGGATTAAACGGCGAGACATGAAACGCTTTCTGCGTGGTTTCGCTGCCGTCAGGTTTCACCGCATACGTATGACGCTCATTCCACGGCGTATTACGCACTTCGGCCAGCATCCAGCGCAGGCTGTCGGCAGCATCGTACAGGTAGTAAAGGTTGACCGGATTGAATGAGCAGCCAAAGTAACGCAGCTGCGTCAGCAGCATCACGCGTCCGGTAAGATGCTCCCCAGTCAGGGCGGCAATGCGCGCCTGAGCACGCTCTTTGATGCCGCTGCCGCCACCAAGATAATCGTCCTCACTGAAGCTGGCAGCGCGCAGATTGTGGTGGCCGATGCCGACATTTTTCAGCAACGGCAGCTCATCAAGATCAATCAGCGGCATAAAAATGCGGTAGCTGAACTGATGATCGACCGGGGTGAAGCGACGATGGCGCACATGGCCGCTGTACAGCACGCTGTTCACAGTAAACCTGCCTGGTCCATGGCCGTCGTTACATCTAACGCGCTGCGAATGCCATCTTCATGAAAACCGTTGTAGCTCCAGGCGCCGCAGAACCACGTGCGGTTGTTCCCGTTCAGCAGCAGCCGCTGCTCTTGTGTGTGCAGAGCATGTGGTCCGAACTGCGGATGATGGTATTCAAAGCGGCGTAACACGCGGGCCGGATCGATCGGTTGTGTCGGGTTGAGGCTGACGCAGAACGTATGCGGTGACTGAATGCCCTGCAGGATATTCATATTGTATGTCACGCTGGCACCCTGCTGTTCGCTGTCGTTTGCTTCATCATCCAGACGGTAGTTCCAGCTCGCCCAGGCTGCGCGGTTCTGTGGAAGCAAACGGGTATCGGTATGCAGCACCACTTCATTGGCGCGATAGGGCACACCGGCCAGCATCTCACTTTCCTGCGGCGACGCATCGCCCAGCAGCTGCAATGCCTGGTCGCTGTGACAGGCGAATATCACCTGGTCATAGCGCTCAACACCTCGCGGGCTTTCCAGCGTAACGCCATCGGAGCCACGCGTTATCCGGGTGACCGGGGTATCGAGATACACCTGCATCTGCTGCCCGATCAGCTGCATCATGCGGCGGATATATTCCCGGGAACCGCCGGGCACCACGTACCATTGCGGTCGCTGGGTTAAATCCAGCAGGCCGTGATGATGGAAGAAGTTCAGAAACTGGGTCAGCGGCATACGGCGCATCTCACTCAGTGAGACTGACCAGATGGCGGCCCCCATCGGCAAAATATAGTGCCGGGCAAAAAATTCACTAAAGCCCTGCGCGGTCAGAAACTCATCCAGTGAACCCTGGTCCTGCTGCTGCGCCAGCCACTGCTTTCCACAGCGATTAAACCGCACGATCTCTGCGAGGAAGCGATAAAACGAGGGCTTTAACAGGTTGCTACGCTGGGCGAAAAGGCTGCTGAGCGTGTGGCCGTTATACTCCAGCCCGGTGCGGGAATTGCGCACCGAAAAACTCATTTCCGTGGGCCTGCCTTCCAGCCCCAGTTCGGCCAGGAATCCCTGAAAACGCGGATAAGTGCGATCGTTAAAAACAATGAATCCGGTATCAATCGTCCAGTGCTGACCGTCCAGCTCAACGTCCACCGTGGCGGTATGGCCACCGAGTGTACTGCCGGTTTCATAAAGATGAACCTCGGTGCGTGGGGCTAATTTCCACGCACAGCTCAGGCCAGCAATTCCACTGCCAATAATCGCAATGCGCACGCATTACCTCGCTATTTTTTGCGTTAACAGACGCTGAAGGGCCTGGGGCAACCGTGAGGTCACCCGCAGAATAAAAGCAAACAGCGCCGGGAAAGCGATTTCGGCCTTTCCTTTTGCCAGCCCGCGCCGGATAAAGCGCGAAGCCTGAACCACGTCGACAATCATCGGCATGGCAAAATCGTTGCGCTGTGTCAGCGGCGTGTCGACAAAGCCGGGCAGCACCAGCGTGATGCCAATCTGCTGACGCTTGACATCCTGCGCCAGGCTGCGGGCGAAATAGGCCAGCGCGGCTTTCGAGGCACCGTACGCTTCGGCGCGCGGCAGGGGAACCATGCTGGCGGTAGAGCCGACCAGCGCCACGCGGCTGCCAGGCTGCATCTGTGGGAGCAGGCTGTCCAGGCAGTTCACCGGACCACTGAAGTTCGTCAGCATCACGCGGTGGACTTTTTCGGCATCGACAATGCCATGGTCAAGATATTCACAGGTGCCTGCACAGAGGATCGCCAGATCTGCCCGCTTGCCGTCCAGAGCGGCGCGCGTTTCAGCCAGGTCAGTGATATCAAACAGGCAGATGTCAATCAGCGGGAACTGCTGGCGCAGTGCGTCCAGTCGCTCCGGATTACGCCCGCAGGCGGTGACATGCCAGCCTTCCGTTGCATAATCCTGCGCTAATTGCAGGCCGATGCCGGAGCTGGCGCCAGTGATCAGGACACGTTTCATGGTTGCAACCTCTTTTTGACCAGGCCGATGATCGTGCCCAGCAACGGTAGCTTTTCGTAGAGCATGGCGCCCATATCGTAGTAATCGCGCTGAAAGACCACTTTATTGTCGCGAAACTGCAGGTAGCTGCTGCCCTCTAGCGTCTGGTCAGCTCCCCGTTGCAGGGCAGGGTGGGCATATTCCATGCGCCACAGCAGCAGCGCGTCGGTATCAAACTCGCGCACCTGCGTCACCACAAAGCGGCAGTAACGCATGTTTTTCAGCAGGCTGGCAAAGTACTGCTCCACCACCGCAATGCCCTGGTGTTCACCTACCGGATCGCTCAGGCAGATCTCCGGATGGTAAATCTGCGCCAGCATTGTCAGCCTGTCGCTGTCCAGCGTCTGGTAAAATGTCACTAACTGCTGTAGTGCGGCCTGCTGAGTCATACCTGATTCCTTAGTGACCGTATGCGGTAATCGAGAACCCCTGCGCCTGCCAGTGGCTCATCTGTTCCTGCTGGCGTTTGGTTAACGTTTTTCCGGTATAAACAAAAATATGCTGACCGGGGAAAAGCTCGGGGCGGGGAGACTCCAGCGGTTCGGCCAGGATGTCAATGCGCCAGCCCTGCTGCGAGAGCCGCCAGGCTTCCAGCCACAGGCGGGGTCGGTCCGTCAGGCCCCAGCCAATCAGCAGTGCATCTTTGCCTGCTTTCTTGCGTGAACCCGTTAAACAGAAGCTAATGTAATCAATTAAAGCACCATCTAATAAACTACACATAGCCCGGGCGGTATTTTGATCTAAACCAAGGCGCTGGCGGATGGGGACGAAAACATGGTCGATAAGCATTTCTGCCGGGTTTTCTTTACCCATCGAGGCGATTTTTACCCGCAGCTTTGACGGACGCACGAGGCGAATAACCGCCAGCATCTCTTCCTGAAGGGCAAGCCACCCATCATCAATATTAACGTTTTCGCCTTCGAGCAGCGCTTTGACCTTACCGACCGGCACGCCGCTCTCAATCCAGCGTTTAATCTCTTCAATGCGCGCAATATCGTCTTCATCAAACAGACGATGACCCCCTTCGGTGCGCTGTGGTTTCAGCAGACCATAACGACGTTGCCAGGCGCGCAGCGTGACCGGATTAATGCCGCAGCGCTCTGCGACGTCACCGATGCTGTACAGTGCCATGTATTACCTCTTGACTTGCTGTCAGACCTTTTATTAGCCTAACCAATATTATCAGGTTGTACAAAGTATTATTTGTTGTACAAGTTGAAATGATGAAAATAAACAGCTATATCTCATATTAGAGATTAATTCCCAAATATGAGAAACGAAGATGGAACAAACCCCAACGGAACAGCGGCTGGCACAACGTCTGGCCGACCTGCGTGTGGAAAAGGGCTGGTCGCTGGAGACACTTGCCGAGCTTACCGGGATTAGCCGCGCTTCGCTATCCCGTATCGAGCGGGCTGAGACCAGCCCGACAGCCTCTTTGCTTAACCGACTGTGTAATGCCTACGGATTAACGATGTCACGTTTGTTAAGCGAAGTGGAACAGGAGGCTGTACAACTTTTGCGGCCTGAGCAGCAAAGCGTCTGGCACGATGTGGAAAATGGCTACGAGCGCCGATCGCTCTCCCCGCCTGCGCAGGCGTTTCATGCGGAGCTGGTGGAAGCCCGGCTGGCGGGAGGGGCACGTATTGACTACGACATTCCGCCGATTGCCGGGCTTGAGCAACATATCTGGATCCTGGATGGCGTACTGGAATTTCAAATGGATGAGCGTTTCTGGCGGCTGGAGCAGGGGGACTGCCTGCGTTTTCATCTGTTTGGCCGCACCCGCTTTCATGCACCTGAAGCGGGCGGTGCACGCTATGCACTGGTGGTGGCCCGCCCATGAACAATATTGATTATCAATGGCTGGATGCCGGACAGGCGCAGCAGGCGCTGCCTGCATTGTGTGAGGTGCTGGATGGTTGCGTGGCGCAGGGTGCCAGTATTGGCTTTGTCGATCGTGATGGGCAGAGGCTGCACCATTTCTGGCAGGATGTCGTTCTCAGTCTGGCCTGTGGGGATAAACGGCTGCTGGTGGCGAAGCGCGACGGGCGAATTGTCGGGACGGTAATGCTGGTGCTGGCTATGCCCGCGAACGGCGTGCATCGTGCTGAAGTGCTCAAACTGTTGGTGCATCCGGATGCACGCCGCTGCGGGATTGCCCGTGAACTGATGCAGCAGGCAGAAGCCCGGGGACGTGAACTCGGTCGCAGTCTGCTGGTGCTGGACACGCGCAGCGGGGATGCGGCTGAACCGCTTTATCTCTCGCTGGGCTGGAAGGTGGCCGGGCAGATCCCGGGCTATGCCCGATCGACCGCTGGCGTGATAGATGCCACCACGATCATGTATAAGGCGATCGATCCGATTGGGTAAGCGGTCGGGCGCGCTCCCCCGGATCACTTTCCGGGGGAGACGGGGCTAAACGCGGGCGGCCAGCGCGTCCACGCGCGCCATCGCCTGATACAGCGCACTTTCTGTCACCGTCTCGCGCATATTTTCCATATCCGGTGCATGCACCGATTCACGCACAATCACCGCCAGTTCGTCCGCATTCAGTTCGGCAATCTCTGCCAGACTAAGCGGTACACCACAGTCTCGCGCCAGGCGCATTTCTGCCAGCAACTCTGCATCATCGCGCTGCTCCAGTGCCAGCAGGCAGAGATTGCCGTAGCCGACCAGCAGGCCGTGGCCGAATTCGCGGGTTTTGTCGACGAAAGTGAACCCTTCGTAAATGGCATGGGAAGCCGCCGCATGGGCGCCGTTGCTCATCAGTGAAGTCAGCCCGGCAAAGGTGAAGATGGCATCCAGCGCCTGATCGAGAGCGTGATCAGGCTGCCGCTGGCGCACGGCTTCACAGGCTGCCGGGCCGTGTTTTGCTATCACGTCATAGCAGAGACGGCTGTGTGCCAGCGAGGAGAGCGCATTCGCATCCACGGCCGGGTGGCGTTCGCTCACCGCACGAAACTCATACCATTTTGCCAGCGTATCGCCCAGCCCTGCGGCCAGCCAGCGCAGCGGTGCCTCGGTCAGCAGTTGGCTGTCGATGATCACCGCCGCCGGAGCCTGCGGCAGCGGGAAGATATCAAAAAAGTTGCCGTTATCGTCATAGCGAATGGTTAACGGCGTCACCGCCGAACAGGTCGCGGCGATGGTGGGCAGGGTGATCACCGGGATATTCTGCTCGGCACCGACCGCCTTGCAGGTATCCAGCGATTTACCTCCCCCCGCTGCAATAATCACGTCGGCCTGATATTCCTGCGCCAGCGCGCCCAGGCGGGCAATCTGGCGTAATGAGGTTTCGCCGCCAAACCATTCGCTGCCCACCAGCAGACAACCTGCTGCCGTCAGCTGTTGCGCCACCCGGTCTTTGACCGCCGCCAGCGCCTGGTGGCCGCCAATCAGCAGCACACGCTGGCCCAGTTCACGGCTGAGGGTGCCGATCTGGTTGATGACTCCCGCGCCACGCAGTACGCGCGCCGGGAAAATCAGATGTTGGTGTGACATGGTTATCCTTCAGAAAAAAAGGGGGAAAGTTATGGCTATCATCTGACGGAACCCTCCGCAGGAAAATCACTCGTATCCACTATTCACTTCATGATTTACTTAACTATCGATCGTTTAATCAGTGGAACGAAAGTGAGCCTCAACCGTTTACCCAATCTGAAACTATTGAGTGTGTTTGTCTGTGTGGCGCGCTGCCAGGGCTACTCCCGCGCCCAGCAGGAGCTGAATATGACCACGCCTGCGATCAGCGCCTATATGAGTGAGCTGGAGCAACAGCTGGGTTTCGTGCTGTGCCGACGCGGGCGGGCAGGATTTTCACTGACAGAAAAAGGCGAACAGTATCTGCAATACAGCCTGCAATTGCTGGATAACTTGCAGGACTTTGACCGCCAGGTGGACGGGCTGAAGAATGAGCAGGGTGGCGTGTTTTCACTTGGCGTCGTGGACTCTATCGCCACGGATGACCGACTGCATCTGGCCGATACCCTGCGTCAGTTCAGTGACCGCTTTCCGGCGATCTACCTCAGCCTGGCGGTACGTGACCCGAATGAGTTGCAGCAGCAGGTGCTGGATAACCGCCTTGACCTGGCCATCGGGCATTTCCCGGTGAACGTGAATAATCTGGTGACAGTGCCGCTGCACCATGAACAGCACTGGCTTTACTGTAGCGACAGCCATTCGCTGTTTGCCCGCCACACCCTGGATGACCTGCAAAATGTGGGCTTCGTGACTCGCAGCTACTGGAATCAGAGCGAGCTGGCGCGGCGCGGCTTTAAAGACAGTAGCGCCTCTGTGGAAAGCATCGAAGCGCAGCTGATTCTTATCCTTTCTGGTAAGTATATTGGTTACCTGCCGGAGCACTGCGCGCGGTCATGGGTGGCTGAGGGCCGGTTGCGGCGTCTGTCACCGGAACAGTTCAACTATCGTGCAGCATTTTCCCTGATTTTTCGTCGTGGCCGCAGCCGGGAAGTCCCGATCCGTGCCCTGCGTGACCTGCTGAAACTGCAAGCCGCCGCAGGAGATTAACGTTTGCAGGCTGACGCCGCCGCAATACTGTGTAAAAATACAGCCTTGTTTAGCTGGAAGTGATTGTCATGGCGTTAACTGTCGCGTTAAAAACGCAAATTGCCGGGTGGTATAAAGCCCTGCAACAGCAAGTTCCCGATTTTATTCCGCGTGCGCCGCAGCGGCAGATGATTGCCGAGGTCGCGAAAACGCTGGCGGGGGACGACGGTCGTCATCTGGCAATTGAAGCGCCGACCGGGGTGGGGAAAACCCTCTCCTACCTGATCCCCGGTATTGCTGTCAGCCGCGCTGAGGAAAAACCGCTGGTGGTCAGCACCGCTAACGTGGCCTTACAGGATCAGATTTTCAGCAAGGATCTGCCCCTGCTGAAGAAAATTATTCCCGATTTGAAGTTTACTGCGGCGTTTGGTCGTGGTCGTTACGTGTGTCCGCGCAATCTGTCGGCGCTGGCAACAGATGAAGAAAATCAGGGCGATCTGCTGCTGTTCCTCGACGACGATATGACCGCCAGCAAAGATGAGCGGGTCATCTGCACTGAACTGGAAAAATCCCTCAAGCGCTATCAGTGGGATGGACTGCGCGATCACTGTGCGGAAAATATTGAAGACTCCCTCTGGCAACGCCTGAGCACCGATAAAGCCAACTGCCTCGGCAGTAACTGCAACTGGTTCCGTGAATGCCCGTTTTATGTGGCGCGGCGTGAAATCGAAGATGCGGACGTGGTGGTGGCGAATCACGCCCTGGTGATGGCCGCACTGGAAACAGAATCCGTGCTGCCACCGCCGAAAAACCTGCTTCTGGTGCTGGATGAAGGCCACCATTTACCGGATGTGGCACGCGATGCGCTGGAGATGAGCGGCGAAATCACCCCAGGCTGGACCGTGTTACAACTGGATCTGTTCTGCCGCCTGGTGGAGCAGTGCCTGGCGCAGTTTCGTCCGAAACGCCCGCCGTCCCTTAGCCACCCGGACAAGCTCAAAGCCCACTGCGAAGAGGTGCGTGAGCAGTTACAGATGCTGTCGCAAATCTTAGGCCTGTATCTGCCGCCGGAAGGGCAGGAGGGCGAATATCGCTTTGAGATGGGGCTGCTGCCCGAAGAGATCCTGACAATCTGCGCCCGCCTTTTCAAACTCAGCGATGCGCTGCGTGGGTTGGCGGAAGGGATGATGAATGACCTCAGCGAGAAAACCGGCCAGTTTGACGTAGTGCGCCTGCACCGTACGCTGATCCAGATGAACCGTGCGCTGGGCTGGTTTGAAGCCAGCAGCAAGCTGTGGCGACTGGCGGCAATGGAGCAGGCATCCGGCGCCCCGGTGTCGAAATGGGTCACACGGGAAATCCGCGACGGTAGCGCGCATCTGATGTTTCACTGCGCCGGGATACGCGTCAGTGAACAGCTGGAAAAGTTGCTGTGGCGCAAGATCCCGCATGTGGTGGTGACCTCGGCGACGCTGCGCTCGTTAAACAGTTTCCAGCGTCTGCAGGAGATGTCCGGCTTGAGTGAGAAAGTCGGAGACCGCTTTGTCGCCCTCGATTCGCCGTTTAATCATGTGGCTCAGGGGCAGCTGATTATCCCGCAGATGAAGTACGAGCCGATGCTGGCGAACGAAGTGATGCATCTGGCGGAAATGGCGCACTTCTTTCGTCATCAAATTAAGCTGGCGGCCCATAAAGGTATCCTGGTGCTGTTCGCCAGTGGTCGCGCCATGCATCAATTCCTCGCTTACCTGCCCGAGTTGCGCCTGATGATGCTGGTGCAGGGCGATAAGCCACGCCCGGCGCTGGTGGCGCTGCACCGTAAACGCGTAGAGCAGGGGGAAACCAGCGTTCTGGTGGGATTACAGTCCTTTGCGGAGGGGCTGGATCTGAAAGGTGACCTGCTTTCTCAGGTCCATATTCATAAAATCGCTTTCCCCCCGATAGACAGTCCGGTTATTTTGACAGAGGGAGAGTGGCTAAAAAGCCTCAAGCGCTATCCGTTTGAAGTGCAAAGCCTGCCCAGCGCCTCGTTTAACCTCATCCAGCAGGTCGGGAGGTTGATCCGCAGCCATGATTGCTTTGGCGAGATTGTGATTTACGATCGGCGCTTGATCAGCAAAAGCTATGGTGCACGCCTGCTGGGGGCGCTGCCGGTGTTCCCCATCGCGCAACCTCCGATGCCGGAAGGTGAACTGCCAAAAGCCGTAACCCCGGCCGCGAAGAAGAAACCCGCGCCGCGCCGTCGTCGTTAACCCTTTTTACTGAGCAAAAACATGAGCATGGACTATAAAAAAATCATCAAAGAGGTCGGACGCGGTAAGAATCATGCCCGCGATATTGATGCGGATACCGCGTGCGAGCTTTATCGCCGGATACTGAACGGCGAGGTGCCGGATCTTGAGCTGGGTGCTCTGCTGATTGCTCTGCGCATTAAAGGCGAAGGCGAAGGGGAGATGCTGGGCTTCTACCAGGCGATGCAGCAGCAGATGCCGCGCCTGATACCGCCTGCACAGCGACCGATGCCCATTGTGATCCCGAGTTACAACGGGGCACGCCGTCAGGGAAACCTGACGCCGCTGCTGGCGCTGCTGCTGTCGCGTCTGGGCTTCCCGGTGCTGGTTCACGGTGTTAGCGACGATCCGACACGCATCACCAGCGAGGCGGTCTTTGCAGCGCTGGATATACCCGCTGTTTCCACCCTGGAAGAAGCACAGGCGAAGCTGGATGCCGGTGATCTGGTGTTTATCACTATTGGCACGCTTTGCCAGCCCATGGAGCAGCAGCTGGCGTTGCGCTGGCGTATGGGGGTGCGTAACAGTGCGCATACGCTGGCCAAGCTGGCAACGCCGTTTGCCGCCGATGCGGCGCTGCGGCTGGCCAGCGTTTCGCATCCGGAGTATATCCCGCGCGTGGCAACATTTTTCAGCGCCGTTGGCGGGCGGGGTTTGTTGCTGAACGGTACGGAAGGGGAAGTGTACGCCAGCCCGCAGCGGTGCCCGTCGATCACGCTGATGGCTGGAGAAGACACGCGTGCGCTGTTGTCCCGGCAGGAAGAAGTGGTGCTGAGCGCTGACCATCTGCCTTCAGCTAAAGATGCGGCCACCACGGCCGCATGGATCCGTCGTTGCCTGGATCGCCAAGTGCCGGTGCCCCAGTCGCTGCGTTTGCAGATTGCCTGTTGTTACCTCGCTACCGGGCGGGCGATTGATCTGGATGGCGCGTTAGCGCAGATCGATTCGGCCGGCTATTAACACCCGCGCCGCATTCGGGTCGGGCATGCCCGACCCCTACCAATCCCTCATCATCGTTAACCGTTGTAGGGGCGAGGCAGGCTCGCCCGGTGTTGAATGCCGGATTTAACGAGGCAATAACTGCCCGACCCCTACCAATCCCTCATCATCGTTAACCGTTGTAGGGGCGAGGCAGGCTCGCCCGGTGTTGAATGCCGGATTTAACGAGGCAATAACTGCCCGACCCCTACCAATCCCTCATCATCGTTAACCGCTGTAGGGGCGAGGCATGCCTCGCCCGGTGTTGAATACGCGGTTCTAACGGGGCAATAACTGCCCGACCAGGGCGGTCCACAGCGCAATACCTGGGCCGATCAGCGTATCGTTAAAATCATAGCGAGCATTATGCAGCGGTGCAGAAGGGATTTTACCGTCGGCCCCCAGCCAGAAATAGGCACCGGGACAGGCTTCCAGCATGCAGGCAAAATCTTCCGATGCCATCGATGGGTTAACATTCCAGTGCACCTGCTCTGCGGGAAGTAACGTCAGCGCACAGTCACGCACCTTCGCGGCTTCCTGTGGATTATTCGCCGTGACCGGATAATCCGTCTGATAAACAATGCTGCCTTCGATGCCCAGCGGGCGAGTGAAGGTGGTGACAAACTCATCAATCATCTGGCGTACCCGTACACGGACATCCGCCTGCAGGCAGCGCAGCGTGCCGCGCAGCACCACCGTCTCCGGGATGACGTTGATCGCTTCGCCACCGTTAATCTGCGTAATGCTGACGACCGCCGAGGCCAGCGGCGACAGGCGACGTGCAGGGATGGTTTGCAGCGCCAGAATCAGTTGGGCAGCAGCGACAATCGGGTCTGCGCCGTTTTCCGGCATGGCGGCATGACAGCTGCGTCCGTTCAGTGTGATTTCGAACGAATCCAGCGAGGCCATCATCGCTCCTTCATTGACCGCCACATGGCCCGCAGGCAGGCCCGGCCAGTTGTGCATACCGTAAATGGCATCCATCGGGAACAGGGTAAACAAGCCGTCTTCAACCATGCGGCGTGCACCGCCGAGGTTTTCTTCCGCAGGCTGAAAGACAAAGTGAACGGTGCCGCTAAAACATCGGGTGGTGCTGAGGTGTCTGGCCGTTGCCAGCAGTATTGCCGTGTGGCCATCGTGGCCACAGGCATGCATCACGCCCGGCTGCGTGGAGCGGTGCGGCGGGTTTCCCAGTTCGGTCATCGGCAGTGCGTCCATATCAGCGCGCAGACCAATGGTCGGGCCGGGGCCGTTTTCCAACGTCCCGACGACGCCCGTCCCCGCCAGGCCACGATGCACCTGAAGCCCCATCGCTGTAAGCTGTTCCGCCACCGCTTGCGACGTATGATGCTCCTGATAGCCAAGCTCCGGGCGGGCATGAAATGCCCTGCGCCAGCCAGTGGCTTCATCAATCAGCGAAACGGGAATGACCATAGATTACTTCTCCTGTCAGGGGCTTTGCTATCCAGTAGCGGGCACAAAATAAGTTAGCATAAAACGGATAAGGAAAGGGGCAGGTGCAGAGAAAAACGGGCCTGAGAGCAGGCCCGTGTGGGGGTTATTTGATCATGGGAAGATTTAGCTCGTGCTTGCGGGCACAGGCTTTGGCTGTTTCGTAACCCGCATCCGCATGGCGCATCACGCCGGTAGCCGGGTCGTTCCACAGTACGCGCCCGAGGCGCACATCAGCTTCCGGGGTGCCGTCTGCAACAATCACCACACCAGCATGCTGTGAGAAGCCCATCCCGACGCCACCGCCATGATGCAGACTGACCCAGGTGGCCCCGCCAGCGGTGTTCAGCAGAGCGTTCAGCAGCGGCCAGTCCGACACGGCATCCGATCCATCCATCATCGCTTCGGTTTCACGGTTAGGGGAAGCCACCGAACCGCAGTCAAGGTGGTCACGACCGATAACCACCGGTGCTTTTAGCTCACCGTTGCGCACCATTTCGTTGAAGGCCAGCCCGGCAAGATGACGCTCACCCAACCCCAGCCAGCAGATGCGGGCAGGCAGACCCTGGAAAGCGATGCGCTCCTGCGCCATATCCAGCCAGCGATGCAGGTTGCTGTGATCCGGGAACAGCTCTTTCAGTTTGGCATCGGTCTTGTAGATATCTTCCGGGTCACCGGACAGGGCGACCCAGCGGAAGGGACCTTTGCCTTCACAGAACAGGGGGCGAATATAAGCAGGAACAAAGCCTGGGAAATCAAAGGCATTTTTCACCCCTTCGTCCAGGGCAACCTGTCGAATATTATTGCCGTAATCCACCGTCGGAATGCCCATATGGCAGAAGTCGAGCATCGCCTGAACATGGACTGCCATTGAGGCACGGGCGGCTTTTTCTACGGCTTTTGCATCGGTCTTACGGGTGGATTCCCAACGCGCCAGATCCCAGCCCGCAGGCAGGTAGCCGTTGATCGGGTCGTGGGCAGAGGTCTGATCGGTGACGATATCCGGCTTCATGCCCCCGGCTTTCGCACGTTTCACCAGCTCTGGCAGGATCTCGGCCGCGTTACCCAGCAGGCCCACGGAAATCGCGCGTTTCTCTTTGTTTGCCCGGTCGATAATTTCCAGGGCTTCATTGATGCTAAAGGCTTTGTAATCCAGATAACGGGTGCGCAGACGGAAATCAATACGGGACTCCTGGCACTCTATCGCCAGCACGGAGGCACCGGCCAGCACGCCCGCCAGAGGCTGTGCGCCGCCCATCCCGCCTAGCCCGGCGGTCAGGATCCATTTACCGGCAAGATCGCCCTGATAATGCTGGCGCCCGGCCTCCACGAAGGTTTCAAACGTCCCCTGCACAATGCCCTGCGCACCGATGTAGATCCAGGAGCCGGCAGTCATCTGGCCGTACATCATCAGCCCGGCTTTATCCAGCTCATGGAAGTGGTCCCAGGTGGCCCAGTGCGGCACAAGGTTGGAGTTGGCAATCAGCACGCGTGGCGCATCGGCATGGGTGCGGAATACGCCCACCGGTTTGCCGGACTGCACCAGCAGCGTCTCTTCCGGTTTCAGCGCTTTCAGCGATCGCAGGATCTGCTCAAAGCACTCCCAGTTCCGTGCTGCTTTGCCAATGCCGCCATAAACCACCAGGTCTTCCGGGCGCTCAGCAACATCCGGGTCAAGGTTGTTCTGGATCATGCGATAAGCAGCTTCAATCAGCCAGTTAGCACAGTGCAGTTCACTGCCGTGCGGGGCGCGTATGGTACGGGCGACGGCATTTTTTACAGATTCAGTCATGGTGTATTCCTTCTCAATATGGGCTTAGCGCGCGCGTGAGGGTTGCAGGGCGGCGATCATATCCGGCCAGCGATCCGCGCCAGCCCACAGACGCATCTGCTCGATATCCGGTGCCATCAGGCGGTCTTTTTCCAGGTAAGGCACGCGTTCGCGGATGGCGGCGAGCACGTTTTCCAGCTGAGGGGAGCTGTGCAGCGGGCGGATAAAATCAATACCCTGTGCAGCGGCCATCGCTTCGATGCCGACCACGGCAGCGGTGTTAAAACACATCGCGCCCAGACGACGGGCGGCGTAGGTTGCCATGGAAACGTGATCTTCCTGGTTTGCGGAGGTGGGCAGGCTGTCGACGCTGCCCGGATGGGCCAGCGATTTGTTTTCAGAGGCCAGCGCAGCGGCGGTCACCTGAGCGATCATAAAGCCGGAGTTCACCCCACCATCGTTCACCAGGAACGGCGGCAGACCGGAAAGGCCGGTATCCAGCAGCAGCGCCAGGCGACGCTCAGAGATGGCACCGATTTCGGCAACGGCCAGTGCGATGATATCGGCGGCAAACGCCACCGGCTCGGCGTGGAAGTTACCGCCGGAAATCACTTCGCCGGTGTCGGTAAACACCAGCGGGTTATCGGAGGCGGCATTAGCTTCAATCTGTAACACTTTCGCCGCATGATTGAGGTTATCGAGGCAGGCGCCCATCACCTGTGGGACACAGCGAATGGAGTAGGGGTCCTGCACGCGGCCACAGTTGGCATGCGAAGTGAGGATTTCACTGCCTTCCAGAAGCGCTGACACCGCAGCGGCCACGTCAATCTGACCCTGCTGACCACGCGCTTCATGAATGCGGTGATCGAAAGGTTTGATCGAGCCTTTAATCGCTTCCAGCGACAGAGCACCCGCCACCAATCCGGCAGCAAACACATTCTCCCCCTCAAACAGTCCGCGCAGTGCCAGCGCCGTCGATACCTGGGTACCGTTCAGTAGTGCCAGGCCCTCTTTCGGCCCCAGCACAAATGGCTTAAGTCCGGCGATCGCCAGCCCTTGCGTGGCGGGTATCAGCTTGCCCTCAACGCGGACGTCACCTTCACCCAGCAGCATCAGCGACAGATGTGCCAGCGGGGCCAAATCGCCAGAGGCGCCAACGGAGCCTTTTTCCGGGATGCACGGCATGATGCCTGCGTTAAACAGGGCGAGCAGTGCGTCGACAAGTTCAATACGTATTCCCGAATGACCACGCGCGAGACTGATGACTTTGGTCGCCATAATCACGCGCACAACATCATCTGGCAGCAGATCACCCAGCCCGACGCTGTGTGACAGAACAAGGTTACGTTGCAGCTCGGCCAGGCGTTCCGTTGGAATGGTGGTTTGTGCCAGTTTGCCAAAACCGGTGTTGATGCCGTAGGTCACTTTGCCTTCTTTGACGATCGCGGCCACCGTGGCACTCGCCTGCTGAATACGGCTGCGTGACGTTTCGTCCAGCGCCAGTGTGACACCCCCGCGATAGATCCTTTTGAGGGTGGCCAGGTCCACCTTGCCCGGCGTCAGCAGGCAATGATGCGTAGTCAGTGACATGGTATACTCCTGTATAGACAACTAAGGTTGCTGTGTTTTGTTAGGAAGACGTTAATGAGTGAAACACATGTGTATAGTCTTGTCTATACAACCAGCAAGAGTTGTGCCAGCTGCGTCACAAAAACGATTTCGGAGAAAATGTGTGTTTAACCGGGGATTTTTCCAGGAGCCCGCGCACAGCAGGCTTTCGGGTTTGCACTGCATCAGGGCATCATGCTTTATTCAGGTGCGGTCCGGATGTCTATACATATCAGGTTTTAGCCCGTAAACTTCCGTTATCAGATAATTAAGGAATCCGCTATGGTCGTGCAGACTGCCATTTCACAACTCTCCGCAGCCATGAGCGATCAGCCTGCTCCGATTTACCTGCGTGTTAAGCAGGCGATTATCAGCCAGATCCGTGAAGGGGTGTGGAAAGCCAACCAGCGCGTGCCGTCAGAAAGCGAGCTGGTCAATGAACTCGGCGTCAGCCGTATGACCATCAACCGCGCACTGCGCGAACTCACCAGCGAAGGGTATCTGATCCGTATGCAGGGGGTGGGCACCTTTGTGGCCGAAGTGAAGGGCTATACGGCAATGCTGGAAGTGCACAATATCGCAGAAGAGATCGCCCAGCGTGGTCATCGGCACAGCAGCAAAATCCTCACGCTGCGCGAATGTAAAGCCGACCCGGAACAAGCGGCTGTGCTGGGATTAACCACCGGTCAGTCACTGTTCCACTCGCTGATGGTGCATTACGAAAACGAGCAACCCGTACAGCTGGAAGATCGCCTGGTGAATCCGCAAATGGCACCGGATTATCTGCAACAGGACTATGAGCATCAGACGCCTTATACCTATCTGATGCATGTGGCACCGCTGACAGCAGGTGAGCATATTGTGGAAGCGGTATTGCCGGATGCACAGCAGTGCCGTCATCTGGCAATCGAGGCTACGGAGCCCTGCCTGTTGATCCGCCGCCAGACCTGGAGCGAGGGCAAGATTGTGACTTACGCGCGCCTGCTCTATCCTGGTTCACGCTATCAGTTATTCGGACGTTTTAAGTGAAGCGTGCCCCATAGCAACTGCGCATCTTCTGACACCGGGATAAACGCCCCGGCATTGTTCGCCCACCATGCGCCCTGGCCCGCTTTTAGCAGCGTTTGCTGATGCTGCCACTGACCTGAAATCACATACACCACGCCCGCCTCAATCGCCGCAGGTGCAAAGCGCGTGGTGGCAATCCCCGCCTCCGGCAGAAAAGCACTGCGCCGTGCCATGATATTAAAGTCTGTACTGATTTTGCCGGAGAGCCGGGCGCTGATGGCTTCTTCGCCACGAAAGGCGAACGGCTGATGCAGGCTCAACGGCTGATAAAGCTGGTCATGACGATAGAGCGCCACATCCCCGCTGAGCAGCGTAATAATGCGATCGATGCCGGGGAACAGTGAAAAATCACCGTCAGCGGCAATGGTGGCAATGCTAATGCGCCAGTCAAAATCCGCTGCACCGGGTGGATAGCTGACAATTTCCCGCGTTTCACCACCGCCATTACGCCAGCGGCTGGCGGGCAGGCGGTTGCTCTCATACAGATGGATCACTGTAATGCCTCCAGGGCATCACGCAGATCGGCATTAATTGCGGTCTGTTGTGCATGCTGTCCGTCACGGATGCGCTGCTGTCCGGCGACAAACACATCCTGAATCTGGCTACGGTGGCCGGCAAACAGCCAGCGGTTCAGCAGTGAGGTATCCGGGGTGCTGTCCAGCAGGGCATCCCCGGCCAGCACCAGCCAGTCAGCGCGGTAGCCGGGTTGCAGGCTGCCGATCTTCACGCCGCATGCCTGAGCACCACCTGCCAGCGCTTGCTGATACAGCACGTCACCCACTGACGGTTCCTGCGCGGTCACAATACGGTTGCGGCGGCGGTCGCGCAGTCGCTGGGCATATTCCAGCCAGCGCAACTCTTCCACCACATCCAGCGAAACATGGCTGTCAGAGCCAATCCCCCAGCGACCGCCCTGAGCCACGTAGTCGGTGGCCGGGAAAATCCCGTCCCCCAGATTAGCCTCGGTGGTCGGGCACAGACCGGCAACGGCCTGGCTGGCGGCAAGGCGGCGGATCTCCTGTTCGTCCAGATGCGTGGCGTGAATCAGACACCAGCGTGAATCCACGGCAAAGCGATCCAGCAGCCAGCTCACCGGGCGTTCACCGCTCCAGGCCAGCGAGTCGTTGACTTCTTTTTCCTGCTCCGCAATATGAATATGCACCGGAAGATCGGCGGGACTGCTTTCCAACACCTCGCGCATCTGCTGTTCGTTCACCGCACGCAGAGAATGGAAGCACAGCCCCTGGTTGTACAACGGCCGCCCGGCAATCAGCTGGTGCAGGCGCTGCTGCTGAGCCAGATAGGTGTTGGTATCCTGAATAAACCGTTTCTGCCCCGGCTGTGCGGGCTGGCTGCCAAATCCGGCATAACTGTACAACACGGGTAACAGTGTCTGACCAATGCCGCTGCGGTCGGCGGCGTGAATCAACTGGCGCAGCATCGCATCGTCAGGATAGGGCTGGCCATCGGGCTGATGGTGCAGATAGTGGAACTCGGCCACCTGGGTATAGCCGCCTTTCAGCATATCAACATACAGATGTGTGGCGATGGCACCGACCTGCTGCGGCGACAGACGCTGCACCATGCGATACATCAGGTCGCGCCAGGTCCAGAAGCTGTCCTGCGGGTCACCCGCCACTTCGGCCAGCCCGGCCATCGCCCGCTGGAAAGCGTGTGAGTGCAGGTTGGCCATCGCAGGCAGCACGACGCCATTAAGCCGCTGTGCTCCCTCGGGCGTGCTGTTGGCAGCAGTGGCGGTGATCATGCCCTGTGCATCGACATCAATCAGGACATTGCGCTGCCAGCCATCGGCCAGCAGGGCGCGGGGCGCAAAAAAGCGTGTCATGGTTGCTTCCTGTGCAATGAGGTTGTATATACATATACATACTTATGATTCAACAGTAAAGTGCATAACATGGGAGAGCGGATGAACCAGCAACTCAGCTGCGACCATCTTTGGTATGGGGCCGATATTGTCACCATGCAGGATGGGCGTTACAGCATCATTGAGCAAGGCGCCATTGCCGTCAGCGGGGAAGAGATTGTCTGGCTGGGGCCTTATACACACAGTGCGCATATTGCGGCCAGTCAGCGCACCGATCTCGGCGGGGGGATCATCACGCCCGGTCTGGTGGACTGTCATACGCATCTGGTGTTTGGGGGCGATCGCAGCCATGAGTTTGAACAACGTCTGAACGGGGTCAGTTACAGCGAGATTGCGGCCCAGGGCGGGGGCATTTTGTCTACCGTGCGCGCAACCCGCAGCGCTTCCCAGGCGCAGTTAGTGGCCAGTGCCCGCAAGCGCCTCGATCATTTGCTGGCCGAGGGTGTCACCACCGTTGAGATTAAATCCGGTTACGGGCTGGAAATTGCCAGCGAGCTGCGGATGCTGCAGGCCATTCGTCAACTGGCGCAGCAGGTACCTGCACAGATCCAGGCAACCTGCCTGGCGGCACATGCGGTGCCGCCGGAGTATCAGCAGCAGCCCGATGCCTGGGTTGATGTCATTTGTGATCGGCTGTTGCCTCAGGTGGCGGCAGAAGGTCTGGCCGATGCGGTGGATGCCTTCTGCGAGCACCTGGCCTTTTCCCCCGATCAGGTACGGCGGGTCTTTACCGCGGCACAGCGGCTCGGATTGCCAGTGAAGCTGCATGCAGAACAGCTGTCACCGCTGGGTGGCAGTGCGCTTGCGGCAGAATTTAATGCGCTGTCGGCGGACCATGTGGAATATGCCACTGAAACTGACGTTGCTGCGATGGCGCAACACGGCACCGTTGCCGTACTGCTGCCCGGTGCTTTCTATCTGTTGCGTGAAACACAGCGCCCGCCTGTTGAGTTGTTCCGCCGTTATCAGGTGCCGATGGCGCTGGCCAGCGACGCCAATCCGGGAACGTCCCCGGCTTTGTCACTGCGTCTGATGCTGAATATGGGCTGCACGCTGTTTGGTATGACGCCGGAAGAGGCGCTGGCAGGAGTGACGCTGAACGGTGCGCGAGCACTGGGTCTGGCCGATCGACTGGGTTCACTGGAGGTCGGTAAGTTGGCCGATTTCGTTCACTGGCCACTGGTACGTCCGGCTGAACTGGTTTACTGGCTTGGCGGGCAGTTACCCTGCCGGGTCGTCTTTCGTGGAGAAGAACGATGAACGCTTATCAATTCAGCGCCGGTACGCTGCCGCTGCTGCTCAGTATTCCCCATGCGGGCACGCAGCTCACCCCTGAAGTGGAGGCCGGCTTAAGTGATGCCGCGCGCGGGCTACCCGATACCGACTGGCATATTCCTCAGCTGTACGACTTTGCCCGGGCAATGGGCATCAGCGTGCTGGTGGGCTACTATTCACGCTTTGTTATCGACCTCAATCGTCCGCCGGATAACCAGGCACTGTACACCACGGCCACCACCGGGCTTTACCCGGAAACCCTGTTTGACGGCTCTCCAACGTTTGCCCCGGGAAAAACACCCACACCGGTACAGCGTGAAGGGTATCTGCACCATATCTGGCAGCCGTATCATGACAAAATCGAGCAGGAGCTGGCGCGGATCAGGCATCAATTTGGTTATGCGCTGTTATTTGACGCCCATTCGATAGCGTCAGTAATCCCACGTTTATTTGATGGAAAATTACCTGATGTGAATCTGGGAACCAACGATGGTGCCAGCTGCCACCCGGAACTGGCGCAACAGCTCACTGCGTGCTGCGATGCGCAGTCACAGTTTAGCTGGGTGCTGAATGGGCGCTTTAAAGGCGGCTATATTACCCGCGCTTACGGTAAACCGCAGGAGAACCAACATGCGGTGCAGCTGGAGCTGGCGCAGTGTCATTATATGGATGAGCAGCCGCCCTTTGGCTGGAGAGAAGATAAAGCCAGCAGCCTACAACCGCTGCTTAAGCAGCTGATCGAGACGCTGCTGCACTACGGAAAATCGCGTTGATCTTTCGGGCGCAACGGTGTTGCGCCCTGATTTTATCTGCCTTACAACAATTTTTATGTCTTACAACAACGTTTCTGTCTTACAACAACAGGGTTTCAATGTCCTGCCAGTTTTCCACGCGTCGGTAGCCCGTCACATGGCGGTTATGCGGTGCCGAATAGAGAATGCCTTCCCCGCAGAAATTCGCGAAGTTAATCACGTTGTCATCGATCATATAGTCGGCATTGATAATGCTTTTGTTGCCGCAGAACACGATGTTGCTGGGTTTGATGGCCGGGAAGTGCTGTTTTAGCCACTGAAACTTGGCGTTGAACGATGTCGGCACTTCCATCGCAGCGGTCGTAATAAAAATCTCGTAATGCTCGCTCAGCCGGGCGATCACCCGCTGACTGTCGGCGATCACGCCCAGGTCGGCAAAGAAGGTGGGGTCGCCGACCAGCTCAAAGATTTCCACCAGTTTATCTTGATCGTCCTGATGCAGATTAAACAGGTTCAGCTCATCCGGCATCAGCTGCTGTGAAAAATGGGCGTTCCAGGTGGCTAATATCTTAGTATGAAAATCAGCGATGACTTCATCCATATCGATGGCGATGCGTTTCATAATCACTCCATGACTAATGTTTTTAGAATTCGCATCATAGCAAAAAAGCCTGCGGACGGCATGTCGGCGTTTGTCATACCGGCCTCACTGAATGGCCTGTTATCTGACGTTTATTCGATTGCACCTGTCGGGCAGGCCCGACAGGTATTCAACCCCGGGCATCCGGCCTGACCATATCAAACTTTAATGCTTCACTGATGCCGTAATAGGCTGAGGGGCCGCCTGCACGCAGGATCGGTTCTGCTTTCGCCGTCTGATAGATTCCTTCAACCAGCAGCTCCTGATCAATATGGATCGCCACCACTTCGCCCAATACCAGCCAGGTCGGGATTTGCTCGCCATCGGCGGTTTGCAACTGGATGCACTGTGAGAGTCGGCACTCAAAATTGACCGGGCTTTCGGCCACCATACTGACGTTTACCAGGCTGGCCGGCAGGGCAGTCAGCCCCGCATAAGCAAACTCATCCTCGCCGTGGGCAAGAGAGGCCGAGCTTTCATTCATCGGAACGGCCAGCGAACGTGTCGCCAGGTTCCAGACAAATTCTCCGGTTTCAACGATGTTCGCCACGCTGTCTTTCCAGCCGCTGCTGGCGAACCCAATCACTGGAGGGCGGTAATTAAAGCAGTTAAAGAAGCTATAGGGTGCGAGATTACGCTGCCCGGCCACATTCTGTGAACTGATCCAGCCAATCGGGCGCGGACCAATGATCGCATTGAGTGGATCGTGCGGCAGGCCGTGGCCTTGTTTAGGTTGATACGAATGACGCGTACGCAAAGGGAACTCCTATAATAATAAAGATAAATATTAATGACTTAAGTCAAATGCATTCAGTTGGGAAATCATTTGAAACATGCAATATATTAGGGGCGCTATCTAAGAAGATATGCCCTTATATTTTTTAAGGAACTTAATTTTAAGGAGCTTTACATGTATTCAAATGCCTCGCGTTTTACTGCAACCCCTCTTCTGATTGCTGCCGCGGTACTGTTTTCGGCTACAGCGGCTACAGCGGCGGATAATAGCGCATTTTTTGATGCCGCATTATGCAAACCAGCCTACACCACCAAGGCTGCCAGCGCGCTCTACAATGAAGCAGAAAAAGTGTCTAAATATCAGCTGGTGGGTGCAATGGCGGTTTACCCGCTGACTGAAGCTGTGGTCAAAGATGGTTACAGCACCAAAGCCTTTGTGCTGGCAGGTACCACCTACGGCGTGCTGGTCGAAGGCAATAAAGCCGATGAGCTGGCGAAAACTTATCAGTTAACGCCTGAGCCAAAAAACCCGATGATCGTGGCGACCAAAAGCTACATTCGCGTATTAGCCGATGCCGACCAGCCTTCACCGGAGATGGGACGCGTGGCGATCACGGCACGTGAAGCGCAGGGGATCCCGGGTAAGACACTGCTAAGCTGCGAATTTACGTCATTAGCCGATCTCGAAGCGATGAAAGCGATGGCGAAATAGTCAGCACAAAAATCAGGGCCGTCAGGCCCTTTTTCTCTCAGCAGGCGCTGCCCACCCGCAGACACAACGCGTGAATTATCTGCCAGTGGTTTACCATTAATAGCGCAGCAGGTATCTTACGCGTCTGCTGATAAGAGAATGACTGATGAAAACCCCTGTTGAAAAAAATGTGCTTCACCCCCGTAACCGTCATCGCGGTCGCTACGATTTTGCCGCGCTGATTGCCAGCCATCCCCCCCTGGCACCTTTTGTCGCGGTCAATAACTGGGGCAGCGAGTCCGTGGACTTCGGCAATCCCGATGCCGTTAAGGCGCTGAATCAGGCCCTGCTGAGCCATTTTTATCAGATCGCTCACTGGGATATCCCGGAAGGTTTCCTTTGCCCGCCAGTGCCGGGACGTGCCGATTATATTCATCATCTGGCTGACCTGTTGGCGGAAGATAACCGCCGCGTGGTGCCGCGTGACATTAACGTGCTGGACGTCGGCTGCGGTGCAAACCTGATTTATCCGTTGATTGGCCACAGCGAATACCAGTGGCGCTTTACCGGCAGTGAAGTCAACGAGCAGGCGATGACGTCCGCCAATGCGATTATCGCGGCGAATCCGGGCCTGAACCGTGCCGTTCGTCTGCGCCGTCAGAAAGACACTAACGCGATTTTTAAAGGTGTGATTCACAAAAGTGAGCTGTATCAGGCCGTACTGTGTAACCCACCGTTCCACGCATCCGCAGCCGATGCCCACCAGGGCAGCCAGCGCAAGCTGCGCAACCTGGGGCTGGATCGCCACTCTCCGTTGAACTTCGGCGGGCAGCAGGACGAACTCTGGTGTGAAGGCGGCGAAGTGGCGTTTATCAAGCGCATGATTGAAGAGAGCGCCAGCTTCGGCCGTCAGTGCGTGTGGTTCACCACGCTGGTATCACGCAAAGAGCATCTGCCGGAGCTGTGGCGTACGCTGGAAGAGGCGGATGTTGCTGCCATGCGTACCGTTGAAATGGCCCAGGGACAGAAGCAGAGCCGCTTTATTGCGTGGAGTTTTATGGAACAGCCGCAGAGAACGCGCAACCTTAATCTTTAACCTTGCCGCTGTGTGAGTCGGCCCGTTTCGTTTAAGCGGGCGTCAAACACCCTGTTCGTGTGCGCGAATCCTCTTCTCCTGTAGTGGCGATCGGCAGAAAAGTATAGACCGTCAAGACGGTGTGAAAGAGAAAGGAGAGGTTTTGAGACAAAGACGAAAAGCAGGGGCGAACGCAGGTTCGCCCCTGAAGGGATTACGACACGTGCTGTAAGAACTCACGCAGACGGGCGCTTGGCGGGTTGGAGATCAACTCGTCAGGGTTACCGTCTTCCGCAATACGGCCTTTATCGATAAAGATCAGGCGCGATGCCACTTTCTGCGCAAAGCCCACTTCGTGGGTCACGATGACCATGGTCATGCCTTCTTCAGCCAGGTCCTGCATTACTTTTAACACTTCGTGACGCAGTTCCGGGTCAAGCGCAGAGGTGGGTTCATCGAACAGCATCATTTTCGGCTTCACGGCTAGCGCACGGGCAATCGCCACGCGCTGCTGCTGGCCACCGGACAGCTCGGAAGGGAAGTGGTTAGCACGTTCAGCCAGGCCGACTTTACCCAGCAGTTCCTTCGCCAGACGCTGAGCATCGGCTTTCTTCGCACCGCGTACGCGGATAGGACCGAAGGCAACGTTGTCCAGCGCACTCATCTGTGGGAACAGATGGAACTGCTGGAATACCATGCCCGCTTCCTGGCGGATCAGACGATCGTCCACTTTCGGGTCGTTGACCTTTTTGCCATCAACAATCAAATCACCGCTGGTGATCTCTTCCAGTTTGTTGATGCAGCGCAGCAGTGTGGATTTACCGGAACCCGATGGGCCGATAATCACCACCACTTCGCCCTGGTTTATTTTCAGATCGATGTCATGCAGGACCTGAGTAGCACCGAAGTGCTTGGAAACATTTTTAAATTCAATCACAGGATTTTCATCCTTCTCTCAAGGCGACGCAGAACGAAACTCAGCACCAGCGTAATAATCAGATAGATAACCGCAACGGCGCTCCAGATTTCCAGTGCGCGGAAGTTACCTGCAATAATTTCCTGTCCCTGGCGGGTCAGTTCTGCCACACCAATCACGATAAACAGTGAGGTGTCTTTGATGCTGACGATCCACTGGTTACCCAGTGGTGGCAGCATACGGCGCAGCGCCAGCGGCATAATCACGTAGCGCAGCGTTTCACGGCTGGAGAGGCCCAGCGCCAGGCCGGCTTCACGGAAGCCACGGTTAATCGACAGCACAGCACCACGCGTAATCTCAGCGATGTAGGCACCTGAGTTGATCATGATGGTCACCACCGCAGCAGTGAACGGGTCGATTCTGAAATCGGGCAGTGCCATTGGCAGTGCGAAATAGATAAACATCACCTGCACCACGATAGGGGTGCCACGGATCAGTTCAATGAAAACCAGCGCGATGTTGCGTGAAAGCCAGCCACCGTAGGCGCGGGCGAAACCTGCGGCCAGACCGATGATCACACCGCCAAGCAGACCGAGGACCGAAATCCACAGGGTCATTTTGGCACCTTCAAGCAGGATTGGAATAGCAGGCCAGATGGCGCTCCAGTCAAACTGCATGTTTATTCTCCGGATCTAAAACAGTGTGTTGATGTGGAAAAAACGCAGGAGCAACACGCTCCTGCATTTAAGGCGTTACCGATATTTTCTTATTATTTAGGTTCGCTGCCGAACCATTTTTTGTACAACGTATTGTAGGTGCCGTTCTCACGCAGTGTTTTCAGTGCGCCGTTCACTTTCCCACGCAGCTCATCACTGCCTTTCGGGAAGGCGATACCGTACTGCTGTGCTTCAATTGACTCACCTACAGCTTTGAACTGGCCTTTGCCTGCGGTGTGGATGAAGTAAAGAATGTTTGGTGTGTCGTGCAGGACCGCGTCAGCACGGTTGGTACCCAGTTCCATATAGGCATTGTCGATGTTCGGGAACTGACGCAGATCTTTAAATTTGATGTGCTGTTTAGCGTAGTCAACCGATCCGGTGCCGCTCTTCACTGCAACCACTTTGCCATTCAGGTCATTGATGCCTTTGATGGCATCGTTACCCGCTTTCACCATTACTAACAGGCCGCTTTTGTAATAGCCGTCAGAGAAGTCGATCGCTTTTTGGCGCTCTTCAGTAATGGTGATACCGGCCAGAGCCAGGTCAACGTTACGGGTTTGCAGCGCAGGAATGATGCCGCTGAAGTCCATTGGCTTCAGGGTGTATTCCATGTTCAGTTGTTTGGCAATCGCATCCCACAGGTCGATGTCGAAACCGACATATTTATCACCCTGTTTGAATTCAAAAGGCACGAAAGCGGTATCGGTAGCAACAACCAGTTTTTTGTCAGCAGCCGTGGAAGACATCGCAAACGCCAGCGTCAGCGCTGCAAGAGAAACCTTAAAAATTGACTTCATCATTTTATCCTTATCGCTTCTCGGGAAAGGTCTTTCCCGATTAAATGCCCGCAGCCCTATGAAAGAATCGTGCCAGTTTTGCAAAAACAATGAAAAACAGCAAGTTAAATGCGATTTTTCTTAAGCTCATTGACAGGGTTCAGGGTGGTGCACAATTTTGGTGCCCCATTATGGTGCGCTGTGTCTATGGTGGTGCATCAGCAGTTTTAGCAAATTACGGGATAAAAACAACAGATAGTGTCGGGGGGGATTAATTTAATGTCACAGAGTTCTTACTTTAGCAACATTTTGGCAAAAAAAAGGCAGATGGATCACCATCTGCCAGGAGCTGAGCGGAATCGTCAGTGCGATTATTCGATGTTAGATTCGATAAACCACAGGAATTTATCCAGATCGCGTGATGCGGCGGTGAAGATGTCGGCAGAGTCTTCATCCGAGACTTCACTGATAGCTTTACGCACGTCATTAGCAACGATGCCATAACGATCGGCCAGCGCTTTCAGGTGATCCTGCACGCTGTGAATATTCAGCGGGTAGCTTTTCAACGGTGTTTTGTCGGCAACGATCTGCGTGGTGCCCAGTGCCACGCCACCCAGCTGCACAACGCGTTCTGCAATGGTATCCTGGTGGTCGGTGATCGCAGTGCGGAAGCCATCAAGCATCTCGTGGACGCCAATAAAGTTTGCTCCGCGCATGTTCCAGTGCGCCTGCTTGGTGATCAGCGACAGATCGATAAATTCAATAACCAGACGATTAAGCACCTCAATGGTGGCTTTTTTCTCGTCATCGGCCACGTCGTTACGGGTGTAAATCAGATCAGAAGATTTTGCTTTAACCAGTTTAGCGGTACTCATCATTAATATCCTCTTGATAGTCAGGTTGTCCTAATTGAATACGAGATTAAGTATAGCACTGGTTTTTAATTTTGTTGGAAAGTTAGTGCCTATTGATTGAATAGTGCCGGCCTGTTGACAGAATAAAGACAGAGAAGGGTGAGGTTAAATAATGATGCGAATGATTTTTGTTTATTTTATTATTATATATTTATGTTTTTAAAGGGTAATTTTTTTAATTTTGCATTAAGTGATTCATTTTTATTAAAATTATAACTGGATGTTTCTGATGAGGTAATTAACCAATTTGTCACAATTCGCGCTGTGGAATTAAGCATGGAGGATGTCATCACCTGCGGGAGATACATTTCCCGCAGGCAGGGTGCCGTTTATTCTCTTAATTCTCCCACCGGGTCAATGTCCTGCTTTGCCGGGCGCATCGTCAGGGTTGAACCCGCCGAGGCGGTAATAATCGCCAGCAGTGCCAGCCACTGTACCAGCGTCAGTACTTCACCCAGGAACAGCATGCCAGAGATAGCCGCCATTGCCGGTTCCAGGCTCATTAACGTACCAAAAGTCCGTGCAGGCAGACGTGTCAGTGCGACCATTTCCAGTGAGTAGGGCAGAGCACTGGAGAGCACCGCAATCGCCAGGCCAATGGGGATCAGTGATAAGGTCCAGATCCCGGGGTTGGCATACGCCAGGCCCAGCGGTACAAACACCAACGCGCCAATCAGGGAGCCTGCCGCGACGGTGGCCGGGCCGTGCTGGCTACCCGCACGTTTGCCCGCCAGAATATACACTGCCCATAGGGCGCCAGCGGTCAGCGCATATATCGCACCAAGCGGGTCTATGCTATCAATGCTATGCCCGATCGGCAGCAGGAAGAACAGCCCCAGTACGGCCAGCCCGACCCAGAGAAAATCCAGGGGTCGTCGTGATCCTGCGAGCGCCAGCACCAGTGGGCCGGTAAACTCCAGTGCCACGGCAATACCCAGCGGTACAGTGCGTATCGATAAATAGAAGGAATAGTTCATTCCGCCCAGCGCCAGACCGTAGATCACCAGTGGCAAGATCTGCTGACGGTTGAAATGCAACCGCCAGGGTTTGAAGATCACGCAGAGAATAACCGTACCCAGGCCAAGACGCAGGGCGGTAATGCCTGGTGCACCGACGGTAGGAAACAGTGTTTTGGCCAGCGCAGCACCACCCTGAATTGACGTCATGGCAATCAGCAGCACCAGCACGGGTAACCAGACAGCATTTTTTACGTGTGAAGACATCCTGTATTCCAGCCTTAATTGATCCGTTTCGAAGATAAACGCGCTGTGACAGTGTACTGGAAGGCGCTGTTAAACCCAGTGAGGGGAAAAAAATAAGTGAAAAAAACAGAAATTTTGTCAGAAAACAGGGCCAGTTCAGTAAAGAACTGTCAGATTTGATTAGGATTTATCTCAATGAAGCTTTTTTTACAGTCGATAAAAATAGAATGAAAATGGCAATAATCATAAGAAAAAAGAATGACATAGAAAGCATCATTAACTTTCTGTTACACCAAACATTCTGTTAGACAACAAAATCAGGGCAGAGTTTCTCGCTGATTTTTGTTATATTTCCAGCGTTGTCAGGAGAGAAGTACTTTCACATTTGAGGTGGTTATGAAAAAAATTGCATGTCTTTCAGCATTAGCTTGCGTACTGGCAGTATCTGCTGGTTCAGCAATGGCGCAGAGCACCGTTTCCGCTGGTTACGCTCAGAGTGATTACCAGGGCGTAGCTAACAAAGCTAACGGCTTCAACCTGAAATACCGCTACGAGAACGGCAGCGATGCACTGGGTTGGATTGGCTCTTTCACTTACACTGAGAAAGACCGTACCGATGCAGGCGACTACATCAAGGGCCAGTACTATGGCATCACTGGTGGTCCAGCTTACCGTCTGAACGATTGGGCAAGCATCTACGGTGTTGTGGGTATCGGCTACGGCAAATACCAGTACAACGAACCAAACCGTGAAAAATATGATTCAAGCGACGTAGGCTTCTCCTACGGTGCTGGTCTGCAGTTCAACCCAATCCAGGACATCGCTCTGGACGTGGGTTACGAGCAGAGCCGTATCCGCAGCGTTGACGTTGGCACCTGGACTGCTGGCGTAGGTTACAGCTTCTAAGTTGCTAACCGCAAGTCCGGATTACCGGGCTGACGTTGAAGAATCCGCCCCTCGGGGCGGATTTTTTTTATGTGAATGTCCTATTTAGCAAAATGATCCTGCGGCAGTTGATTAAACGGCAGGCGCTTCAGTGCAAAGTTAGTCACTTCAATCGGTGGCGCTTTCTCTGCGGATACAAAGCGATAGCGTGATGTAATTTCCCTCGTCTCAATCCCCGTCCACTGTGAGAACAGCATCAGGAAATCATTGGCTGAGCGCGGCGTAGTAATCATCTGATGACGACTGTCGTTACTTGAGCTGATAAACATCGGCACCTCAAAGTTCTGACGATATTTATCATCGTGAGTCAGATACTCGTTACGCGTCCCTTTCTCTTTAAATGCCAGGCCGTGATCGGAAAAATAGATCATCGAAAAAGTCAGGCCGCTGCTGTGTAACTGCTCCCAGAGCTGCTGCAGGAAACCATCGGTCTGCGTCATGCTGTACAGATAACATGAGGTTTCCAGCGAATGCAGACGTTCGACAAAGCGACCACGCGTGCGATCACAGGCCTTCGGATGCGAGCCGACAAGGTGATACACCAGTAAGCGAGGACGATCGACCGGACGTGCCAGTGCACCTGGCGTAAAACTCAGCAGGTCTTCATCCCGCGTGTTTTTATCCGCTTCAAAGTCGCCGCTTTTAAGGAAATGCACATTTTTGGCTCGCTGAGCAATGCTGGCAATCGGCGTATCATATTGACCAATCTGGCCCTGGTTCGACATCCACCAGGTATCAAACCCGGCGCGGTTAGCGAGAGTAATGATATTGTTCTGGTATTCAGGGTTACCGTCCACCACCTGATTAAGCGTCAAGCCCAGCGATTTCTGAGTGGAAGAGGCCGCCGAGGTATAGCGGGTGAAAAACTGGCCGTTAAGCTGGCTGGCAAAAGGCGTATTATCCCAGTGCCCGCCAAAGGCACCCAGCGCATCACGACGCGCGCTTTCCCCAATGACCACCACATAAATCTGCTGCTGGGGTTTGACGCTTAACACATGCCAGTCGTCTTTCAGCGTGGCCAGCTGGTTCATCCGGTCGATCTCTTTATCGACAGAAAACTTACTCTCCAGCGTATCTTTCACAAAGCGCACCAGTGGGAAACCGGTATCCTTCAGATTAAACACCCCGCCCGTCAGCTGATTCATCACTGGCTGTGTCACCCACGCCACCAGTACGAAAGCGAGGCAGGCACTTTCCGCGTGCCACCAGCGCTGTTTTTCCAGTGGTTTACGCCTGAGCGCCAGCAGTCCGGCGGCCAGAATGGCCATGCCAATAAAATAATCATGCAGCGGGAAGATCAGCATTATTTCACTGGCTTCTTCCACATTGGTCGCGTGCAGTGCCAGCAGGGTATTAAAATTGGGTGGGCCATAAACCTGACCAAAAGGGTAATAGAACCCGGCCATCAGTACACCAACGGCAATCAGCGTTTTTTGCGTCTTCGGGGCAATCGCCGCCAGCAGCACCAGCAGTGCCGTAAAGGCCAGGCTGTATAAACCGCTTAACGGGTAACCGAATGCCAGATTAATCAGAACGGATAAAAGTAAATACAGCCCAACGTACGGGCTAACCCAGGCACGATAACGGCCTGCTGTAGCAGTTTTAATTAATGTCAGATTCATTATTGGTTCTTATTAGGGAAAGCTATAGCGACCATTCAGTTCGACGCTGAAGTGGCAAACTGCCTGATACAACTCGTAAGATCATGGGGGAAGGGGTGGGGTGGAGCCCGATCGGCCTGCATTCTTTACGAAAGGCTGGCACGATAATCGCTGTTTTGCCGAAAGGCAACCAGCATCATCAATAAGTTCTGTGAAGTGACAAACAAAATAGTCGGAACAAGGGCTGAGTGGTTAAGAAGCCTGACGGGCAGGCTTCGAATTCACCAGCATTTCCAGCAGCATCAGTCGGAGTGTAAACGGCGAACGGCAAAAGAGTTTTAATAGCAGTGGTGTTTTCATCTGATGTCCCTCCGGTCAATCAGGATATGCGCGAATTATCATCAGGTATAGCACAGGCTATACCCTATAGCCATAGCTAATACGCTAAATTTTGTGCTTGCCTGCGGTTCGTTTACAATGTGGCACACAACAGACCGCTGCCCGCTATAATGCAGCGGTTGATAAGAAGAGGAAGCTGAATGAGTCGTCGCGCAAAAGTGGCAGTGCCCGCGCCACTGAAAGATATTGAAGAGCATGTCGAGGGTTTCCGTCAGGTACGTGAAGCGCACCGTCGTGAATTAATCGATGACTATGTAGAGCTGATTTCTGACCTGATCCGTGAGTTTGGTGAAGCCCGCCAGGTGGATATGGCTGCTCGCCTGGGCGTGTCGCAGCCAACGGTGGCAAAAATGCTTAAACGTCTCGCCACAGGCGGGCTGGTTGAACAGGTACCTTACCGGGGCGTTTTCCTGACACCGGAAGGGGAAAAACTGGCTGAAGAGAGCCGCGAGCGTCACCATATTGTTGAAACCTTCCTGCTGGCACTGGGTATCAGCCCGGATACCGCACGCCGCGATGCGGAAGGGATTGAGCATCACGTCAGCGATGAAACGCTGGCCATCTTTAAAAAATTTAGCGAAAGTCGTTAATCACCTTCTTCCCCCATCACTGGCGTTGCCTGCGACAGCCCTGAAGAACCTTACCCCATCCAGGGACGGTCCATCGGGTGTATGCTGATGCAGCGTCAGGGATAAAGGGGATATCACATGGCGCGCCAGCATGACTTCTCTGCTCAGACCTTTTTTGCACGATCGTTTTTTGCATCTGTTGGTGGTTCTGGGGCTGCTGCTGGCCTGTTTTGTGCCTTTCCGGCTGGCAGAACTGCCTGGTGCCGTAGACTGGCCCACCATTATCACGCTGAGCGGCTTGCTGATGCTGACCAAAGGCATTGAGGCCAGCGGTTATTTTGATGTGCTCGGGCGTCGTCTGGTGCAGGGCTTTCGCCACCAGCGCCAGTTGGCGCTGTTTCTGGTGGCCGCCGCCGCACTGCTCTCAACGTTCCTGACCAACGACGTTGCTCTGTTTATTTTGGTGCCGCTGACGCTCTCTCTGCGAAAGTATTCCGCGCTGCCGATTGCACGGTTAATTATCTTTGAAGCCCTGGCGGTGAACGCGGGTTCGCTGCTTACCCCCATCGGTAATCCGCAAAATATCCTGCTGTGGCGCCACGGTGAGGCAGGCTTTGCCGGTTTTATCTGGCAGATGTTACCGCTGGCCGGATGGCTGGTGCTCAGCCTGCTGTTACTGACCGCCTGCTGTTTCCGCGCGAAGAAGATTGAGCAGCATCAGACGTCAGAAGATGCCCCCTGGCAGCGCCGGTTGCTGTTCGCCAGCACGCTGCTTTATCTGCTGTTTATCACGGCGCTGGAACTGGATATCGCCGTCTGGGGGCTGGTGCTGGTGTTTGCTACCTTCTTTGCGCTGGCACGCCGCATCCTGTTAAGCATCGACTGGAGCCTGCTGGTGGTGTTTATCGTGATGTTTATCGATGTCTTCCTGCTGACGAAACT
Organism: Erwinia rhapontici; assembly: GCF_020683125.1. Taxonomy (NCBI): domain Bacteria; kingdom Pseudomonadati; phylum Pseudomonadota; class Gammaproteobacteria; order Enterobacterales; family Erwiniaceae; genus Erwinia; species Erwinia rhapontici. Next base: position 1,491,121 of record NZ_CP085627.1, read on the forward strand.
GCCGCTGGTGCAATCCACCCTGCATCTGGCCGGGCAGCTTCCGGCTGGCGGGCAGTTTTTGCTGGCTGCGGGGCTGTCGCAGGTGATCAGTAATGTCCCTGCCACCATCCTGCTGCTCAGCAGCCTGCCGCCGTCGGTGCTGCTGGCCTGGGCGGTGAATATTGGTGGGTTTGGCTTGCTGCCAGGCTCGCTGGCCAACCTGATCGCGCTGCGCATGGCAAAAGATCGCGCTATCTGGTGGCACTTCCACCTCTATTCCCTGCCGATGCTGGTGTGGGCGTTAGTCAGTGGCTGGGGGCTCTATTTGTTTATTCATGCGAACTGACGTCAGGCAATTCCGGATTTGTCAGGAAACCCTGGCATTTGTCAATTTTGGCCCTATGGTTATACCAGACTGAATCATTGCGCTCGCTGAACCCGGGCGCACTCACCGACGGATACTATGGCTAATCAAACCTCCTCTGCACCTGATGATGAATCCCAGCATCAGTCTGATGCTGCGCAAAATGAAGAAACTCCACGCAAACGGCCCGGTAAAAAGCCTCTGGTTATTCTGGCGATAGTGGTTGTCGTGATGATTATCGTGGCGCTGTGGTTCTGGCTGACCACGCGCAATATTGAAACCACCGATGATGCTTTCACTGAAGCGGATGCGGTGACCATTGCGCCGAAAGCCTCTGGCTATGTCACCGAGCTGCGGGTTAAAGATAACCAGCGAGTGAAGAAGGGCGATCTGCTGGTAGTGATCGATCCGCGTGATACCACTGCCCAGCGCGATCAGGCGAAAGCGCAGCTCGGCCTGGCTCAGGCACAGCTGCATCAGGCGCAGGCTCAACTGGAACTGGCACGGGTACAGTACCCGGCACAGAAAGACCAGGCGCTGGCACAGCTCGCCAGTGCGCAGGCCAATTATATGAATGCTCAGGCTGACGATAAGCGCCAGCGTGGCGTCGACCCGCGTGCCACGTCACAGCGCAATATCGATACAGCAAACGCCCAGTTACGCAGTGCCAGAGCTGAACTGGCGAATGCCCAGGCGCAGGTTGAAGTCGCTTCTCAGGTGGCTTTGCAGATCCGTCAGCAGGAAACCAATGTTGAAGCGCGGCAGAGCCAGGTTGAACAGGCACAGGCACAGCTCAATACTGCGAATCTGAATCTCTCTTATACCGAAGTCCGTGCCCCTTACGACGGTTTTGTCACCAAACGTAATGTACAGGTGGGGACGCTGGTGCAGGCAGGCTCGTCGCTGTTCTCACTGGTATCACCCGACGTATGGATTGTGGCTAACTTTAAAGAGTCGCAGCTGGCACGGATGAAACCGGGCGACAGAGTGGAGATTAGTGTCGATGCCTGGCCGGACCTCAAGCTGGAGGGACATGTCGACAGCGTACAGATGGGCAGTGGTTCCCGCTTCTCTGCTTTCCCTTCTGAGAATGCTACTGGCAACTACGTGAAAATCGTGCAGCGCGTGCCGGTGAAAATCGTGATTGATAAAGGGCTGGATCCGAACCATCCGCTTCCGATTGGTCTGTCGGTTGAACCTAAGGTCACGCTGGAATGAATCCCGGCCAGAACTGGAAGCCCGCCAGTAACCCCTGGCTGGTCGCGATGACCGTGACGCTTGCGGTGTTCATGGAGATCCTCGACACCACCATCGTTAACGTTGCCCTGCCGCATGTGGCCGGATCGCTCTCGGCCAGTTATGACGAATCCACCTGGGTGCTGACCTCCTATCTGGTGGCCAACGGCATCGTGCTACCGATTTCAGCCTTCCTGAGTCGTTTGCTGGGCCGTAAGCAGTTTTTCCTCATCTGTATTGTGATGTTTACCGTCTGCTCATTCCTGTGCGGCATTGCGACTGAACTGTGGCAGATCATTCTGTTCCGCGTATTACAGGGATTCTTCGGCGGCGGGTTACAGCCTGTGCAGCAGTCTGTGCTGCTGGATTATTTTAAGCCGGAGGATCGCGGTAAGGCGTTCGGTCTGTCGTCGATTGCGGTGATCGTGGCGCCGGTTCTCGGACCGACGCTTGGCGGTTGGATCACCGATAACTACAGCTGGCGCTGGGTGTTCTTCATCAATATTCCGGTGGGGATCCTCAGCGTGCTGGCGATCTACCAGCTGCTGGAAGATCCGCCGTGGGAGCGTAAAAAGGCGAAGGGCAAACTGAGCGTCGACTATATCGGCATCAGTCTGATCACACTCGGCCTTGGCTGCCTGCAGGTGATGATGGACCGTGGCGAAGATGAAGACTGGTTCCAGTCGGGGTTTATCGTTACCTTCGCGCTGTTGGCGCTGACCGGAATTGTCGGAGCGATTTACTGGTTGCTGTATGCCAAAAAGCCGGTGGTCGATCTGCTCGTGCTGAAAGATCGTAATTTTGCGGTGGCCTGCCTGCTGATGGCGGGTATGGCTGCCATCCTGTATGGCAGTTCGGTGGTTATCCCTCAACTGGCACAGCAGGACCTGGGGTATACCGCCACGCTCTCGGGGCTGGTGTTGTCGCCCGGGGCGGTGCTGATTGTGCTGTCGATCCCGCTGGTGCTGAAGCTGATGCCCATCGTGCAGACGCGTCTGCTGATTGCCTTTGGCTTTGCATTGCTCGGGGTGTCGTTTATCTACTCATCGACCCTGACGCCGGATATCGACTTCACCACGCTGGTCATCATGCGCAGTTTCCAGACCATTGGCCTCGGCTTCCTATTTGTACCGCTGACCACCATCGCGTTTGTCACTATTCCGCAGCGGCTGAATGCCGATGCCTCGGCGCTGTTTACCATGTTTCGTAATGTGGCGGGATCGATTGGTATTTCGCTATCGACGGCGATGATCACCGAACGCTCCCAGGCGCGTAGCGCGCAATTGGTACATAACATGACCCCACTCAATGAGCCGTTTAACCTGACGGTTGAGCGTTGGGCCCAGGGCGTCAGGGACTATGTGCATATGGCGGGTGACCCGGTGACCATCGCCACCGGGCAGTTGTATAAACAGATGATCGTGCAGGCGCGTTTCCTCGCCTATATCGATGTTTTTATGGGCCTCAGTATTGTTGCCCTGGTCCTTATTCCATTTTGTCTGTTACTGGCGCCTATCAAGAGCCAGGGCAGTGCAGGAGCACACTGACATGAACGTTCCTCCTTCTTTTTTGCGTTCGCGCAGTGGTGGGCTGATAGCCGTTGCACTGATGCTCAGTGGCTGTGCCGTTGGCCCGGATTACCAGGCGCCGAAGCCCGCCACACCGGAGCGTTTTAACAGTATGCAGCCGGACGGTATCTCCGCGCCGCTGGCGGCAGCGACTAACCCGAACTGGTGGAAGTCATTTAACGATCCGCAGCTGGACAGCCTGATCGCACGTGCCATTAAAGGCAATTTATCCCTGCAGCAGGCGGTACTGCGTATCGCTGGCGCACGTCAGCAGCTGAACCAGGCACGCGGTGCCTGGGCACCTTCTGTGAACGGTAACGCCCGTTTTACCCGCCAACAGTTGGGCATTAAAGGCGAACTGGAGTCCGAAGGGGTCTACGACCAGATTGACCAGGCGGGAAGCGAAACCGATTTAAAACCGGCGCTAGACAGCCTGTCTAAGCCGGTCGGGCTGTATCAGGGCAGTTTTGACGCTTCGTGGGAGCTGGATCTGTGGGGCAAAGTGCGTCGTCAGGTCGAAATGGCCGATGCGCAGCAGCAACAATCGGTAGAAAACCGTAATGATGCGCTGGTGTCACTGGAGGCCGAAGTGGCGCGGGCTTACCTGCAGCTGCGGGGCGCGCAAGCCATTACCCGTACCCTGCAAACACAGATTGACGTGGCGGAGCAGACACTGGAGCTGACGCAGAGCCAGCAGCGTAATGGGCTGGCACCGCAGACCAATGTGGAGAACTCCCGCGCCCAGGTGAATTCACTGCGCGCTCAACTGCCGCAGTATCAGGCGCAGATCCACCAGGCGATGAACGGTCTGGCCGTGCTGACGGGCAGAGTCCCAGGCGCACTGGATGCGGAGTTAATGACCGCCAAACCGCTGCCGGCTCTGCCGAAAGCGGTGCCGGTCGGCGTACCGTCTGAGCTGGCGCGTCGTCGCCCGGATGTGCGTGAAGCGGAAGCCAGCCTGCACGCGGCGACCGCCAATATTGGTGTTTCTGTGGCGCAGCTATTTCCCAGTCTGTCACTGACCGGGCAGTTTGGCATGCGTAACAGCGATGCCAGCTATCTGGATAACTGGAGCAGTCATTTCTACAGCTACGGACCGTCCGTCACCATCCCGATCTTCCAGGGTGGGCGGCTGGTATCCAGTGTGAAGCTGGCCCGTGCGCAGCAGGCGAGCGCGGCGCTGGGTTATCGTCAGACGGTGCTGACGGCGTTGCAGGATGTGGAAAATGCGCTGGTCAGCTATCGCAGCGACCAGCAGCAGGTGGAAGGGCTGGATGACACTGTGGCGGCGTTACAGCGTGCCTTTACGCTGGCCAGCGACAGCTATCGCCAGGGGATCTCGACCTTTATTGAGGCGCTGGATGCACAGCGTCAGCTGGCGCAGGCGCAACAGCAGGCGGAACAGGCACGGGTACAGAGCACGCTTGACCTGGTCGCGCTGTATAAAGCGCTGGGCGGCGGCTGGGAAGCGTATCAAAACGTGAACATGCCGGATTATTCGGTATTTGGCCCCGCAGAAAACCCACAGTAAGTTTTTATCTTTCTAAAAAAACGCGGCTCTCATCAGGGGCCGCGTTTTTTTTGGTTTGAATCTCATCGCCTTTTTCCCTCAAAAAATGCAAGAAATGAGAGTTTACTCCATTTCACTCTTTTAACCTGTGTAAGCCATAACGATGGAATTCCTGTTTATTTTCATTATGTTTGACCATAAATGAGAGGCCTGTTCTGCGAAAAGAGAGTTTTTTATTATTCTATGATAATTAATTATCATTTTCTTAATTTGTTGTAATTAATGGAATTTATGAAAGAGATTTACGAGATTATCTGTTTTTTGGTTTGATATTTTCCTATCATTTCTTTATTTTAAATGAAATGAATAATTATTATTTCATTCTGGATGAAATGTTCTCAAATATTTTTTTCGCCAATTAGATCACATTAATACAACGTCATTGGCATGTTTATGTGATGGGTGTCGCAATTAAAATGAAATAATGCGATGTAACGCTCAAAATTTAATTTTCATTGTTAATTAAAATGAAAGAAATAGTCTAAATTAAGATTCAGAGGCGGTGAGCGGTTGAGCAAAATAATGATTTACCCCTCTGCATCCTACTAACCAGGTCGATGAGAGGTCACTGTAGTCACCATGGCAAAAGAACAATATTTAACACCTAACCGGGCATCAGGGCCCAACAGCAACACCAAAACAGAACCCTTTGTTAAGGTCATTGCGTTGGTTGCCACTCTCGGCGGATTACTCTTCGGTTATGACACCGGCGTTATCTCCGGCGCGCTGCTGTTTATGGGCGACGAATTACACCTTACTCCCTTCACTACCGGACTGGTCACCAGTTCACTGCTGTTTGGTGCAGCCTTCGGCGCACTGTTTTCCGGGCATTTCGCGGCTTCTGCCGGGCGTAAAAAAATCATTATCATTTTGGCGATTATTTTCGCTGTCGGCGCAATGGGGACCGCCCTGGCACCGAACGTGGAATGGATGATCTTCTTCCGACTGGTGCTAGGGGTGGCCGTTGGTGGTGCATCCGCCACGGTGCCGATCTACATTGCAGAGATCGCACCAGCGAATAAGCGTGGGCAACTGGTGACGATTCAGGAGCTGATGATTGTCTCCGGCCAGATGCTGGCTTATATCTCGAATGCCGGATTTAACGCCGCGTGGGGTGGCCATGAAACCTGGCGCTGGATGCTGGCCGTGGCCACCATTCCTGCAGTGCTGCTGTGGTTTGGCATGATGTTTATGCCGGACACACCACGCTGGTATGCGATGAAAGGACGCCTGGCAGAAGCGCGTAAAGTGCTGGAACGCACCCGTGCCAAAGAGGACGTTGACTGGGAGCTGGAGGAGATTACTGAAACGCTGGAAGATGAGGACAAAGCCCAGACGCGAGCCAGCGTGCGTGAGCTGAAAAAGCCCTGGCTGTTTAAGCTATTCCTGATCGGTATCGGGGTGGCGGTGATCCAGCAAACCTCCGGTGTAAATACCATCATGTACTATGCACCGACGATGCTAAAAGCGGTGGGAATGAGTACGGATGCAGCGTTGTTTGCCACCATCGCTAACGGGGCTATCTCAGTGCTGATGACCTTCGTCGGTATCTGGCTGTTGGGTAAAATTGGCCGGCGAACGATGGTCAAAATCGGCCAGTTTGGCTGTACCGCCTGTCTGTTCTTTATCGGTGCCGTCAGCTATTTCATGCCTGAGACCATCAACGGTCAGGTGGATATGCTACGCAGCTACATGGTTCTCTTGGGAATGCTGATGTTCCTGAGCTTTCAGCAGGGGGCGTTATCGCCCGTCACCTGGCTGTTGCTGTCAGAGATCTTCCCAACAAGGCTGCGCGGTGTCTTTATGGGCGGTGCGGTCTTTGCCATGTGGATTGCCAACTTCCTGATATCTCTTGCCTTCCCGATGCTGCTTGCCAGCGTGGGGCTGTCAGGTGCGTTCTTTATCTTTGGCTTGATTGGTATTGTCGGGGCGGTATTTGTTATCAAATGCATCCCGGAAACACGCAATCGCAGCCTTGAGCAGATAGAACATTATCTGCATGACTGGCTCAGTAACGAGGAAGAGAGCAAAGCATTAACCGCGTCGAAACGTAAAGCAGAAAGTCATTAACCGCCAGGGCCGGGTTTCTTCCCGGCCCTGATGTTCCCCCTCTCCAGGATTTCCCGCTGTATGCCCCGCGCCTTTTTTTTGGCATAATGCGTGCTGACTCACATACTCACATTAAAAATTAAAGGCTATCTCTGTGCTAGTTTCCAGCAACGTCACCATGCAGTTTGGCAGTAAGCCGCTGTTCGAAAACATCTCTGTCAAATTTGGCGGCGGCAACCGCTATGGCCTGATTGGCGCCAACGGCAGCGGCAAATCCACCTTTATGAAAATTCTGGGCGGCGATCTGGTGCCATCTGGCGGCAACGTTGCTCTTGATCCGAACGAACGCCTGGGTAAATTACGCCAGGACCAGTTCGCCTTTGAACAGTATTCGGTGCTGGATACTGTGATCATGGGTCACGGCGAGCTGTGGGCGGTGAAAGAAAAGCGCGATGCGATCTATGCGCTGCCGGAAATGAGCGAAGAAGACGGCTACAAAGTCGCCGATCTCGAAGAGAAGTATGGCGAGATGGATGGCTACACTGCGGAAGCGCGTGCTGGTGAACTGTTGCTGGGCGTGGGGATTCCGCTGGAACAGCATTACGGCCCGATGAGCGAAGTGGCTCCCGGCTGGAAACTGCGTGTGCTGTTGGCACAGGCGCTGTTCTCTAACCCAGAAATTCTGCTGCTTGACGAACCAACGAACAACCTGGACATCGATACTATTCGCTGGCTGGAGCAGGTGCTGAACGAGCGTAACAGCACCATGATCATCATTTCGCATGACCGTCACTTCCTGAATATGGTGTGTACGCACATGGCGGATCTGGATTACGGCGAACTGCGCGTCTATCCAGGTAACTACGATGAATATATGACGGCGGCCACCCAGGCCCGCGATCGTCTGTTGTCGGATAACGCCAAGAAGAAAGCGCAGATCAACGAACTGCAATCCTTCGTCAGCCGCTTCAGCGCCAACGCCTCTAAATCTCGTCAGGCAACGTCACGCGCCAAGCAGATTGATAAGATCAAGCTGGACGAAGTCAAAGCCTCCAGCCGTCAGAACCCGTTTATCCGTTTCGAGCAGGACAAGAAGCTGTTCCGTAATGCCTTGACGCTGGAAGCGGTGACCAAAGGTTTCGACAATGGTCCCCTGTTTAAGAACGTCAACATGCTGCTGGAAGTGGGCGAAAAGCTGGCGATTCTGGGGCCAAACGGTATCGGTAAAACCACGCTGCTGAAAACCCTGATCGGCGAACTGCTGCCAGAAAACGGGACGGTGAAATGGTCTGAAAACGCGCAGATTGGTTACTATGCGCAGGATCATGCGCATGACTTTGCCGACGACCTTACCGTGTTCGACTGGATGAGCCAGTGGAAGCAGGACGGTGATGACGAGCAGGCCGTACGCGGTATTCTCGGCCGCCTGCTGTTCAGCCAGGACGATATTAAGAAGCCTGCGAAGGTGCTGTCCGGTGGTGAAAAGGGCCGTATGCTGTTTGGTAAGCTGATGATGCAGAAGCCTAACGTGCTGATCATGGATGAGCCAACCAACCACCTCGATATGGAATCCATCGAAGCGCTGAACATGGCGTTGGAAATGTACGAAGGTACGTTGATCTTCGTGTCTCACGACCGTGAATTCGTCAGCTCGCTGGCGACCCGCGTGATTGAAATGACACCGGGCAAAATCAACGACTTTACCGGTGACTACGAAGATTACCTGCGTAGCCAGGGTATCGTTTAAGGTCCAGTGGCTGCGGGCTGACCGAAACAGAAGGTCAGCCCCTAAGGAAGACCCGCACGGGATGACCATTTTCCCGGTCACCTCCACGCCAAACCCGTAGGGGTCGACCATTTGTTTCGGTCGACCCGTGCCAGGGTTAGCACGATTTATCAGGTCTCTGCCTCAGATTGATTTTCCGCCACCCGGTTTTTCCCCGCCTTTTTCGCTGCATAAAGCGCTTTATCCGCTTCCGCAATCAGCGCCAGACTGACATCAACATTGCGTTCGGCGTTTACCACATGCACCCCCACGCTGATGGTGACCACATTCCCCGTTTTTTCGGCATGCTGATGAGGAATAGCAAGGTTGGCGATGGCCGCGATGGCCTGATGAGCGAAGCGAAGTGCGGCAGCACGATCTGCCCCTGGCATCACCACCGCAAACTCTTCCCCCCCATAGCGGGCAACCAGATCCTCGGGTCTGCGGGGTAAATGCGCCAGCGTATCACCCACCTGTTTCAGGCAGTCATCACCTGCCAGATGCCCGTAGCTATCATTGAATAGCTTGAAGTTGTCGACATCTATCATCAGCAGCGCCAGCGGACTGTGCAGTTTTGCCGAACGCTCCGCGCTACGTTGCAGATAGAGATCAAACTGCCGCCGGTTGGCTAATCCGGTCAGGCTGTCTACCAGCGCCAGCGTCTGCAGAGTCCGGTTCATTGAGGTCAGCCTGTCGCGCACCAGGGTCAGCTCCAGCTGATTTTTCAGGTTAAGTGAAATATGGCGCAGCACCAGAAAACCGAGCAGGGCGATCACCAGCAGCAGAATGGTGCAGAGCGTAATAAAGATGCTGATATCGGAGAACCACACTTCCAGCAGATGGTTTTTGTCGTAGCCTGCGGCCACCACCAACGGATACCGTTTCAGGCTGGAGTAACCAAACACCCGTTCGATGCCATCCAGCGTAGAGCCATAAATGGCGGTACCGCTGGTCGCATTTTTGAGCAGGCTGGTAAACAGCGGGCCGCCGGAAATATTGCGATTAATGGTGTCATCGGAGAAAGGACGAACGTACAGAATTGTGCCGTCTTTCAGCATCAGCGCCAGCACATCGTGCTGGCCGAGGTTGTAGTAGCTGTACGCCTGCTTGAAGTAGCTCAGCCTGACGCTGGCCAGTAGCACACCCCGAAAAGAACCATCGTAATTATCCAGACGCATGGACACCGGGATAATGAGATCCCCGGTCGTTCTGCTGCGGATCACTTTGCCAATGTGCATCTGTGTGCTGCTGTTCTGCTGGTGATAAAGATAATATTCGCGGTCCTTGTTATTGCCGCGTTTGGGGATATTGCCATCTGAGGTCACCAGCCAGCGGCCCTGGGCGTCAAAGATAAACAGACCATGCAACTGTGGCAGACTGGCTTTACGATTGGTCAGGAGCTCACGCAGGTACTCGGTCTGATCGTCGCGCAGGCCGATCAGAGAGATGCGGTCACGCAGATCCTGTAATGTCAGATCAACCTGTAAGAAGGTATCTTCCGCCTGGCGGGAAAGGGACTGGGAGAGATTACGCGCATCATCCTTCGAGGTTGAAATCATGCGGTTCCACGAGCTCCACACAATCCAGCTGTTAATTGCAATCACCGCCGTGACAATCACCAATAGAAAAATAATCATCATCTGACGTAATGATGATTTTTCACTCGCGCTTATCCCACTTTGCTCATCAATCATGTGCTAATCAATCCTTTATGCATCCAGGCATTCAACTTAACTATAGTGCTGGTTGATGATGCCGCACACTTCACACGCCGGATCTTTGGCCAATGTCATACTTCGAAACTGTAAGGTCATTGCATCATACAACAGCAGTTTTCCTGCCACCGGGCTGCCGTATTGTGTCAGGACGCGGATCGCCTCCATCGCCTGCAATGAGCCGATCACGCCCACCAATGGCGCCATCACACCCGCTTCCACACAACTCAGGGTCGCTGTACCAAACAGGCGGCTGACACATCGGTAACAGGGTTCATCGTGGCCCCAGGTGAAGACGCTGATCTGGCCTTCCATGCGGATCGCCGCACCGGATACCAGCGGAATTTTGCGCACATGGCACAACCGGTTGAGCTGCTCACGCGTTTCCAGGTTATCGCAACAGTCCACCACCAGGTGATGCGCGGCGATCTGATCGCCCAGTGGCTGATCGTCCAGTCGGTCGTTGATGGCTTCAAGGGATATCAGGGAATTGATGGCCGCCAGCCGCAGCCGTGCTGAGTCCACCTTTGCCATACCGACCTGCGCTTCGCCGTGCAGGATTTGACGTTGCAGATTCGACACCGACACGTGGTCGAAATCGAGCAGTGTCAGATGACCCACACCGGCCGAAGCGAGGTACTGGCTGGCGCTACAGCCCAGCCCGCCCAACCCGACCACCAGCACCCGGGCAGCCTTCAGCCGCTCCTGTCCGTCAAAATCGAAGCCGCGCAGCACGATCTGGCGATTGTAGCGCAGCATCTCTTCATCATTCAGTTCGGGAAACATATCAGCCTTCCAACAGGGAATTGAACGGTTCGACTTCCACCCATTCTCCCACGTCGACGTTGCCGCGATCCCGTTCCAGAACAATAAAGCAGTTAGCCTGTTGGAAGGAACTGAAGATATGTGAGCCCTGATGGCCGGTGGTGGCTACCTCCAGCTCGCCTTGCCCATTGCGCTGCAAAATACCGCGCTGAAAGTCGAGGCGGCCGGGGGATTTCTTCAGAAAGCTGGCGCTCCGCACCCGCTGACGTGACGGCAATGCCGGGCCTGCCTGCCCCGTCAGCTTCGCCAGTAATGGCTGCACCAGCTGGTAAAAGGTCACCACCGCCGAGACCGGATTGCCAGGCAGACCGCAGAACCAGCTGTTCGGCAGGCGACCGAAAGCAAAGGGCTTACCGGGTTTCATTGCCAGCTTCCAGAAGCCGATTTCACCCAGTTCTTCCAGCATCTGCCGGGTGTAATCTGCTGCACCCACCGATACGCCGCCGCTGCTGATCACCACATCCGCACGGCTGTCTGCTTCAATAAAGGCGGCACGCAGCGCAGCCGGTTCATCACGGATAATCCCGAGATCGATCACCTCGCAGCCGAGTTTGTTCAGCATCAGCTGCACGGCGAAGCGGTTAGTATCGTATATCTGGCCCGCAGCCAGCGGCTGACCCACCGGCTGTAACTCATCGCCGGTGGAGAACAGGGCAACCCGTAGCTTACGCAGCACCGCGACCTGGGCAATGCCCAGCGAGGCGAGCAGCGGTAGTTCGGCCGCACCCAGTTTGATTCCCGCTTCCAGTACCTGGGTTCCCTGGCGGATATCTTCACCGACCCGGCGGATATTTTGCCCGGCACTGATGTCGGCAGTGATGCGGATGGCCTCACCTTCCTGCTCAGTCTGTTCCTGCATCACTACCGCGTCACAGCCCGCAGGCAGCGGCGCACCGGTCATAATTCGAATGCAGGTCCCGGCAGGCCAGTTGCCATTGAACGGGCTACCGGCAAAAGCCCTCCCCGCCACGGGCAGCGTGCTTCCCGCGGTGAGATCGGCCATGCGCAGGGCATAACCGTCCATGGCGGAATTGTCGAATGGGGGGACATCGATGGGGGAGATCACCGCGCTGGCGGTAATACGACCCGCGGCATCCGGTAAAGCCACGGTGTCATGTTGCTGAACAGGGATCACGCGCGCCAGCAACGTGCTGATTGCATCATCAAGCGAGATTAACCCCGCAGTGAAAGCTTCCATTGAGTTATTTCTCCAGGATTCGGGCAAAAAACTGATGGGATCATTATGGCGTGAATCGGTCGCAGGGTCACGTTTGCCCGTCTGCGTAAGCCATAACCGTCTATAAAGTTTATCTTAGAATTAATGGTTATTATCAGGGTGCGAACTTTCTGCTTTACATCGCTATATTGCCTGCCTATAGTCAAAAACTGCTTTTTTTCGACAAATATATTCTAACTCAGTGTTTTTCATGCTGATTTGGCACACAGGGTAAAATGAATTATGGCCATAGCGACGATTGCAATTCACGGTGGTGCAGGAGCTATCGCGCGTGCCAGCATGGATGCAGAGAAAGAGCTGCTCTATCGCCAGGCGCTGTTGCAGATCGTTGCCAGCGGGCAGGCATTGCTGGCGGCGGGGTGCAGTGCACTGGATGTGGTGACCGAGGCAGTGCGCCAGCTGGAAGAGTGTTCACTGTTTAATGCCGGGGTCGGCTCAGTCTTTACGCATGAAGGCACGCATGAGCTGGATGCCAGCGTCATGGATGGCCGCACGCGAGAAGCCGGGGCTGTGGCGGGTGTTACCCGCGTGCGTAATCCGGTGCTGGCGGCACGCACGGTGCTGGAAAACAGTCCTCATGTGTTGTTTATCGGCCAGGGTGCGGAATCGTTTGCGGCATCACATGGCCTCGAAATGGTCGAAAATGCGTTTTTCTCCACGCCAGAGCGCCGTGCACAGCTTGAGCGCGCCATCGCCACACAACAAACTCTGTTGGATCACGATGGTGATGCGTCTGGCGAACCGCTGGATCCTGACCGCAAGTTTGGCACGGTGGGGGCGGTTGCCCTCGACCAGGCGGGCAATCTTGCAGCGGCAACCTCTACGGGCGGCATGACTAACAAGCAGGTGGGTCGTGTCGGTGACTCCCCCTTACCTGGCGCAGGATGCTACGCCAGCGACAGCGTGGCCGTCTCCTGTACGGGTACCGGGGAAGTGTTTATGCGCACGCTGGCGGCCTATGATATCGCCGCGCTGATGGCGTACGCCGGACTGTCGTTACAACAGGCCAGTGACAAAGTGATCCACGAAAATATTCCTGCACTGGGCGGCAGCGGTGGGCTGATTGCCATCGACGCTGCTGGCAACGTGGTGCTGCCGTTTAACAGCGAAGGCATGTATCGCGCTTATGCCGTGGTGGGTGAACGGCCAGTGGTCGCCATTTATCGGGAGGAGCCCTGATGAGTGAGTTACCCCATCAGGATGATGTGGTGCTGTCGGTAAGCGACCTCAGCGTCAGCTTCCAGCATGAAGGCCAGCGTATTCAGGCCGTCAATAACCTGTCACTGGAGGTCCGCCGTGGCGAAACGCTGGCGATTGTTGGTGAGTCCGGTTCCGGTAAATCGGTCACCTCTCTGGCCCTGATGCGGCTGGTGGAGCAGGGCGGCGGGAAAATTGACAACGGGGAGATGTGGCTACGTCGTCGCAATCATCAGTTGGTCAATCTGGCCACACAGTCGCCGTCGCAGTTGCGCACCCTGCGCGGTGCCGATATGGCGATGATTTTCCAGGAGCCGATGACCTCGCTGAACCCGGTATTCCCGGTGGGTGAGCAGATTGCAGAATCCATTCGTCTCCATCAGGGCAAAAGCCACGCCGGGGCGCTGGCCGAGGCGCAGCGGATGCTCGACCTCGTGCGTATCCCTGAAGCAAAAAACGTGCTGGCGCGCTATCCGCATCAGCTTTCTGGCGGGATGCGTCAGCGTGTGATGATCGCGATGGCGCTCTCCTGCCGTCCTGCGCTGTTGATTGCCGATGAACCCACTACCGCGCTGGATGTGACCATTCAGGCACAAATACTCCAGCTGATCCGCGTGCTGCAAAAAGAGATGCAGATGGGGGTGATCTTTATCACTCACGATATGGGCGTGGTGGCCGAGATGGCCGACCGCGTTCAGGTCATGTATCGCGGTGATGTGGTGGAAACCGGCAGCGTCGAGGCGATCTTCAGTCACCCTCAACAGCCCTATACGCGTGCGCTGCTGGCAGCCGTACCGAAACTGGGGGCGATGACCGGGCGTCACTGGCCAGCCAAATTCCCGTTGGTCAGTGAAGGTGAATCCGTGGCAGAGCAGCCGCAGGATACGGTAAACCCGCAGGATACGCCGATTCTTCAGGTGCGCGACCTGGTGACGCGTTTTGATATTCGTGGCGGCCTGCTCAACCGGGTACAGCGCCGTGTGCATGCGGTAGAGAAGGTGAGCTTTGATCTGCGCCCCGGCGAAACGCTGGCGCTGGTGGGAGAGTCCGGCTGCGGCAAGTCCACCACCGGGCGTTCGCTGCTGCGGCTGGTTGAAAGCCAGGGCGGCAGCATCACTTTCAACGGCCAGCGTATCGATAATCTGACTGGGAGCGCGTTGTCGCATCTGCGGCGTGATATTCAGTTTATTTTCCAGGACCCTTATGCGTCGCTCGACCCGCGCCTGACGGTGGGGTTTTCGATCATGGAACCGCTGCTGGTGCACGGCATTGCCCGTGGGCGGGAGGCCGAGCAGCGCGTGGCCGCCCTGTTAGAGCGCGTCGGCCTGCTGCCTGAACACGCCCAGCGCTATCCCCATGAATTTTCCGGCGGGCAGCGACAACGCATCTGTATTGCCCGCGCGCTGGCGCTTAATCCGAAAGTCGTGATCGCCGATGAAGCGGTTTCCGCGCTGGATGTGTCGATCCAGGCACAGATTATTAATTTGATGCTCGATTTGCAGCGTGAATTTGGCATTGCGTTTCTGTTTATCTCGCACGATATGGCGGTGGTGGAACGAATCAGCCACCGTGTGGCGGTGATGTTCCTTGGGCAGATTGTGGAAATCGGTCCGCGCCAGGCGGTGTTCGAACATCCCCAGCATCCTTACACTCGTAAGCTGATGGCCGCTGTACCGGTGGCCGACCCTGCGCACCGGAGACGTGAACGCGCACTGCTCGTTGATGAAATACCCAGCCCAATCCACGCCCTCGGTGATGAGCCGGATGTGGCACCGCTGGTAGAGGTGAGCGCCGGGCATTACGTGGCGCGCCATGCCATAAATCGCAGCTAGAACCTGTTTACTCCAGAGTAGAACGACAATAAGGGATGACATGATGAATCACTACACGCGTAAATTGCTGTTAACTGCTGGCCTGCTCGGCAGCGTTGTTGCACTGCCTGCCTGGGCGGCGAAAGATGTCACCATTGCAGTCGCCTCAAACTTCACCACCCTGGACCCGTACGACGCGAATGACACGCTGTCGCAGGCCGTGGCAAAGTCGTTTTATCAGGGGTTGTTTGGCTTTGATAAAGAGATGAAGCTGGAAAACGTGCTGGCAGAAAGTTACCAGGCCAGCCCGGATGGACTGAGCTATACCATCAAACTAAAAACCGGTGTTAACTTCCAGGATGGCACCCCGTTTAATGCTGAAGCGGTAAAAGCCAACCTCGACCGTGCCAGTAACCCGGACAATCATCTCAAGCGGTATAACCTGTTTAAAACCATCGCCAGCACCGAAGTGGTGGACGCTAATACGGTAAAAATCACGCTTAAGCAACCGTTCTCTGCCTTTATCAACACCCTGGCCAGCCCGGCAGCGGCGATGATCTCCCCGGATGCGCTGAAGAAATACGGTAAGGATATCGGCTTCCACCCGGTCGGCACCGGTCCTTACGAGTTCGTCACCTGGAATCAGACTGATTTTGTGAAAGTGAAGAAGTTTGCGGGTTACTGGAAAGCGGGCTATCCGAAGCTGGACAGCATTACCTGGCGCCCGGTCGTGGATAACAACACCCGTTCCGCGATGCTGCAAACGGGCGAAGCCAACTTTGCTTTCCCTATCCCGTTTGAGCAGGCGAAACTGCTGGAGAAAAACAGCAAACTGGATCTGGTGACCTCGCCATCGATCATGCAGCGTTACATCAGCTTTAACGTGACGCAGAAGCCGTTTGATAACCCGAAAGTGCGTGAAGCGATCAACTACGCGATTAACCGTGAGGCGCTGGCGAAAGTGGCCTTCGCCGGTTATGCCACCCCGGCAACCGGTATTGTACCGCCGTCGATCCAGTACTCACAAAGCTACCCGGCCCCGGAATACAACCCGGCTAAAGCGCGTGAACTGTTGAAGGAATCGGGCTATCCGAACGGCTTTACTACCGCACTGTGGTCTTCGCATAATCACAGCACTGCGCAGAAGGTGTTGCAATTCACCCAGCAGCAGCTGGCACAGGTGGGCATCAAAGTGGAACTGACGGCGATGGATGCCGGTCAGCGTGCGGCACAGGTTGAAGATAAAGGCCAGAAAGAGAGCGGCGTGCGCATGTTCTACACTGGCTGGTCTGCCTCTACCGGGGAAGCCAACTGGGCCTTAACGCCGCTGTTCGCCACGCAGTCCTGGCCGCCAACCATCTTTAACACCGCTTTCTACAGCAACACACAGGTGGATAAAGATCTGGCTGATGCGCTGAATACGACTGACGGCGAGAAAAAAGCCGCGCTGTACAAAGATGCGCAGGACCGTATCTGGAAAGATCAGCCTTGGGCACCGCTGGTCGTGGAAAAGCTGGTTTCGGCAAACACCAAAAACCTGACCGGGTTCTATGTAATGCCGGATACCTCGTTCAGCTTTGACGATGCTGACCTGAAGTAATGGACTAACGCGCCTCCCGTCAGGGAGGCGCAGGGTACAAGATGCTTAACTATTTTCTCAAACGCTTACTGGGGCTGATCCCCACGCTGCTGATCGTGGCGGTGCTGGTGTTCCTGTTTGTTCACCTGCTGCCCGGCGATCCGGCGCGACTGATTGCCGGGCGCGAAGCCGATGCCGATGTGGTGGCGATGGTGCGCCAGCAACTGGGGCTGGATTTGCCTTTGCCGCAGCAGTTCTGGCAGTACATCACCCATGCCGTGCGCGGGGATTTTGGCATCTCGATGGTGTCGAAACGCCCGGTCTCGGAAGAGATCGCCCAACGCTTTCTGCCGACGCTGTGGCTGACCCTGAGCAGCATGGTGTGGTCAGTGATTTTTGGTATGGCCATTGGCATTGTCTCTGCCGTATGGCGCAACCGCTGGCCGGACAGGCTGGGGATGACGCTGGCGGTTTCAGGGATCTCTTTCCCGGCGTTTGCGCTGGGCATCCTGCTGATGCAGGTTTTTTCCGTGGAGCTTGGCTGGCTGCCGACCGTCGGCGCCGATAGCTGGCAACACTATATTTTACCCTCCATTACCCTCGGCGCTGCCGTAGCGGCGGTGATGGCACGCTTTACCCGAGCCTCTTTCGTTGAGGTGATGCAGGAAGACTATATGCGTACCGCACGCGCTAAGGGCGTGCGTGAATCGGTGGTGGTGATCAAACACGGCCTGCGCAATGCGATGATCCCTGTGGTCACGATGATGGGCCTGCAATTTGGCTTCCTGCTGGGGGGCTCCATCGTGGTCGAGGTGGTGTTTAACTGGCCAGGGCTGGGGCGGCTGCTGGTTGATTCGGTGGAAATGCGTGATTACCCGGTTATTCAGGCCGAAGTGCTGCTGTTTTCGCTGGAGTTTATCTTGATTAACCTGGTGGTCGATATGCTGTATGCCGCGATCAACCCCGCCATTCGCTACAAGTAAGGATGCATGATGATTAACTGGCGACGTAACGCCGTACTCTCAGCGCTGCCGGGTATCAGTCCCCATCGCGTCCGTACCCCGTGGCGTGAGTTCTGGCGGCGTTTTCGTCGCCAGCATGTGGCGATGATTGCCGCTGTTTTTGTGCTGCTGCTGATCCTGATTGCGCTGTTTGCACCGCTTCTCGCCCCGTTCGATGCCGAGAACTTTTTTGATTACGATCGGCTGAATGAAGGGCCGTCGCTGGTCCACTGGTTTGGCGTGGATGCGCTGGGGCGTGATATTTTCAGTCGCGTGCTGCTGGGTAGCCGGCTATCACTGGTCGCGGGTTTCTTCTCGGTAGCGGTGGGTGCCGCGATAGGCACGCTGCTGGGGCTGTTAGCCGGTTACTACGAAGGCTGGTGGGACCGCATCATTATGCGTATCTGCGATGTGCTGTTCGCGTTTCCCGGCATTCTGCTGGCGATCGCCGTGGTGGCGGTGATGGGCAACGGCATGTCGAATGTGATTCTGGCGGTGGCGATATTCAGTATTCCGGCCTTTGCCCGCCTTGTCCGCGGCAATACGCTGGTGCTGAAGCATTTGACGTATATTGAGTCGGCACGCAGTATCGGCGCATCGGATCTGACTATCATCCTGCGGCACATTCTGCCGGGGACGCTGTCGTCGATTGTGGTTTATTTCACTATGCGTATTGGTACTTCAATCATTTCGGCAGCCAGCCTGTCATTTCTTGGGCTGGGCGCGCAGCCGCCGACCCCGGAGTGGGGGGCGATGCTCAATGAGGCTCAGGCTGATATGGTGCTGGCACCGCACGTGGCGATTTTCCCCAGTCTGGCGATCTTCCTGACCGTGCTCGCTTTTAATCTGCTGGGGGATGGCCTGCGGGATGCGCTGGATCCGAAGCTAAAAACCTGACGCTGACCGCAGTCAGATCAACTATTTTGCTTATCCCGCTGGTGAAAGGTCAGGCGCGCTCTATGCTTGAATAACCTTCACTGAGCAAGGAATTTGGCAATGCAGAATTTGCGTCTCCCTCTGGTCGCCGGGCTGGCAACGTTGTGTCTTGTGCTGGCCGGCTGTTCGTCAAAAGTAGCTGATACCACACAATATTCCGGTTTTTTGCCGGATTATTCCCGCCTGAAAGCATCGGAGTCTCCCAGCGGTCATGAGACGTTGCGCTGGGTTTCGCCTGATTTTAAACTGTCTGATTATCGCGGCATTTATTACACCCCGGTGGTCTATTACCCGGCAGCAAAACCGACTGCCCGCGTCAGCCAACCCACGCTGGACCAGGTGCGCAGTTATCTCGACCAGCAGTTGAAAAATGCGGT
Source organism: Erwinia rhapontici (assembly GCF_020683125.1). NCBI lineage: Bacteria > Pseudomonadati > Pseudomonadota > Gammaproteobacteria > Enterobacterales > Erwiniaceae > Erwinia > Erwinia rhapontici. Next base: position 1,510,330 of record NZ_CP085627.1, read on the forward strand.
CGCGCAGCGTAAAACGCTGGTGAATCAGTCCGGCCCCGGCACGCTGATCATGAAAACGGCGATCACGGCGGTGAATGCCGAAAATCAGGATATGAAGTTCTATGAAGTGGTGCCGGTGGCGGCGGTCGTTGCCAGCACGATGGCGGCCTCCGGGCATCGTACTCAGAACAGTGTGCTGTTCCTGGAAACGCAGTTGCTGGATGCGAAAACCGGCAAACCGGTGGTGGAAGTGATCCGCAAGGCTTACGGAAAAACCGTGCCTAACAGCAATGCACCGATCAATCTGAGCGAGCTGAAAAGCGGTATCGATGAGATGGTACGGGACGTTGTGACTTTCCCTGCGCAGTAAAGTACTCGTTGTTGGCCGACCGCAACACTCGGTCGGCCACTTTTATCTTGATGCTGTAACGGGTGAACTTTCTGCCCGGATTTAACGGATCATGCTTTGTAACTGACCGGCGGTTTTCATCAGATCCATGACTAACGGCTGGAGTTTTTGCTGAATGGCATTGTACTGATCCAGAGCTTTCTGGTCGGTAAACTGCACGATATTCCCGGATACGGTGACTTTGTCTCCCTGCTGTTTCAACAGATCCACCTGGCTCACCAGCAGCGTCAGCACCTCCGGGACCTGCGTGGCAACCTGCAACGCCGCATCACCCGGTGCAACAATCACTTTAGCCCACACCTGGTCATAAACCGCCTTCAGATCGTCCGGCTGTTTCAGCGCGGCATGTTTGCTTTCGCTATCCGCACGCAGCTTCTCCAGCACCGGTTTCCAGGCGGCACTTTGATCGGCCATTTTTTTGAGGTCATCGCGCTTAGCCATCAGGTTGCTGACGGTATTCACACCCCTGAACTGGGCAAAAACTTCGCCCAGGGAGGCGCTGAACACGTTGCCCATCCCCTTGTGATAATCCGTCAGTAACGCATAGTCGCTGGCATAGGGGCCGAATGCTTTGGTCTCCTCGTCCGTCAGGGTAGGGACGGCAACCTGCGATTTTGCCAGCACGCGTGTTTGCAGGAATTCAATAAATGCCTTGCGCTGTTCTGGCTCTTTGTCGCCGCAGCCGCTTAATGTCAGCAGCAGGGCCATCATGATCAACGGTAGCAGTAAAAAACGGATGAAACCCGTCTGTGGTAATCGTGAAGTCATCAGACATATCCCTTGTAGTATTGAAAAAATAGCCCGGGGAATATAGCGCACTGAACCGGATAATTCGGCAATTATTGGTAATTTAACTACGTTTAATTAACAAATAGCGATAAGGAGCATAACGATGAGAGGTTGCCTGGCGGCGTTAACGATGGTGTCAGCGTTATTACTCAGCCCAGCGATACGGGCTGAAAAAGTCCATGCTGAGGTGCTACAGGATGGGTTGGATCATCCCTGGTCGCTGGCCTTTCTACCGGATAACCAGGGGATGTTGATCACCGAACGTTCCGGCCAGTTACGCCGCTGGCAGGCCGGAGCGGGGCTGTCTGAACCGATTGGTGGTGTGCCTGAGGTCTGGGCGCAGCGCCAGGGCGGATTGCTGGATGTGGTACTGGCACCTGATTTCTCCAGCAGCCGCCGCGTCTGGCTCAGTTATACCGTCGCCGGGCAGGACGGCCGCGCCGGAGCGGCAGTTGGCTATGGCCGGCTCAGCGAGGATCATCGCCAGCTGAGTGACTTCCGCGAAGTGCTGCGGCAGCAGGGGATGTCAACCGGTGCCAATCTGGGGACACGCCTGGCCTTTGACCGCAGCGGCCATCTGTTTATCGCTTTTGGTGATAATTTCCAGGCTGAAAAAGCGCAGGATTTGTCGGCTCTGCAAGGCAAGATTGTTCGTCTTAACGCCGATGGCTCTGTTCCGGCCGATAATCCACTGACCACTAAAGCAGGGGCTCGGCCTGAAATCTGGAGCTGGGGGATGCGTAATCCGCAGGGACTTGCCCTGAATCCGGCCAGCGGTGAAATCTGGGAGAGTGAACACGGTCCGCGTGGCGGCGATGAAGTGAATATCCCACACCGGGGCAATAATTACGGCTGGCCGCTGGCGACATGGGGGATTGATTACAGTGGTGAAAAAGTCCCCGGCTCGAAAGGAGGCCGCGTGGCGGGAACCGAGCAACCCGTCTGGTACTGGAAAGTCTCTCCGGCGATTAGTGGTATGGCGTTTTACAGCGGCACACGCTTCCCACAGTGGAAAGATTCACTGTTTATCGGTGCACTGAAAGAGAAAAACCTGATCCGCCTGAGCCTTAATGGCAATCGGGTTGAGGGGCAGGAACGTTTGCTGGCAGACCGTGGTGAGCGTATTCGTGATGTACGTACCGGGCCGGATGGCTGGCTGTATGTGCTGACTGACGAGGCGAATGGCAAACTGCTGAAGGTGGGATTGTAGCCTTAAGCAACAAAGCAGGGCTGACCGGAAGCGATCAGCCCTGAACGTTAACGAAGCCAGTGACAGATTTCCCAGCCGCGCTGCTGAGCCAGCAGGCTGAGCGGTTCGGCAGGGTTGATAACCCAGGCATGGTCCGCATGTTCCAGCATCGGCAGGTCGTTGATGGAATCACTGTAAGCCCAGGTGCGGGAATAGGTCGGCGTTTGCGCCTGTTGCAACCAGTCGTTCAGACGGCTGACTTTGCCCTCTTTATAGGTCATGGTGCCATAGGTCTGGCCGCTGTAGCGGTCATCAACGATCTCCACGCCAATCGCCAGTGCACCGCACGCGCCCAACTGTTCTGCGATCGGTGTAACCAGATGTTCACCACTGGCCGAGATAACAATGACGGTATCGCCACGTTCCTGATGCCAGCGCATTCGCTCGCGGGCGGCAGGGTAGACGCGTGGCAGGATGTCTCGCTGAATAAAGCGGCGGATCCAGCCGGATACCGTGGCGGCTGACATCCCAGCCAGCGGGGAGAGTGTGGTATGCATATAGGCTTCCATCGACAGCGAGCCTTGATAGTATTGTTCCATCAGAGCCCGCTCTTCATCGATCAGAGCGGCAGGGGCAAACCCCTGGGAAACCAGCCAGCGCAGCCACAGGCCGGTACTGTCTTCACAAATCAGTGTTTCATCAAGATCAAACAGCGCTAAATCCATCGTCGTGACTCCTCTTGCAGACTTTTCTCAGATTAGCGGATTTTTGTGACAGGCTTAACTGTTCGCCGATAATTCGGATTTACGCCCGTTTTACTCTTTGTGAAAATGACGCTAGATTGTGCCTTATTGCAGGAAAAATCTGCCATATTGAATAAACTCTAGAAATCTTTACGGTAAAATTGTTCTTTTTCAGGATGTAACACCTTAGTGTAGGGAGTTAGTCTCCTGGCTTTAATTTTAATCATTGTCTTTCAAATGGATACCTGGTCACGACATGAAGAATATTCCCCTGTCATCCCGTGTTTATACACTGGCTACCACCTCCACGCTGTTGCTATTAACGCTATCCCCCGTCAGAGCAGAGCAGGCACCTGCCGCTCCGCAGATTGAGGCGAAAGCCTGGGTGCTGATGGACTATAACAGCGGTAAAGTGCTCACCGAGTCTAATGCCGATCAGCGCCTTGACCCGGCCAGCCTGACGAAAATGATGGCAAGCTATGTTACCGGGCAGGCTCTGAAAGCAGGCAAAATCAGCAACGATGATATGGTGACCGTTGGCAAAGACGCGTGGGCCACCGGTAACCCGGTATTGCAGGGGTCATCCCTTATGTTCCTGAAACCCGGCGACCGTATCCCGGTTTCAGAGCTGAATAAAGGCATTGTGATCCAGTCCGGTAACGATGCCAGTATTGCTCTGGCCGATCATGTGGCGGGCAGCCAGGATTCGTTTGTTGGCTTGATGAATAACTACGTGAAGGCGCTGGGGCTGCAAAATACCCATTTCAAAACAGTGCACGGGCTGGATTCCTCCGGTCAGTACAGCACTGCTCGCGATATGGCGCTGATCGGCCAGGCGTTGATTCGCGATGTGCCGGAAGAGTATGCCCTGCACAAAGAGAAAGAATTTACCTTCAATAAGATTCGCCAGCACAACCGCAACCGCCTGCTGTGGAGTACCAATTTGCACGTTGACGGTATCAAGACGGGTCATACGTCCGGTGCCGGCAACAACCTGGTGGCTTCCGCGACGGACGGTGATATGCGCCTGATCTCCGTGGTGCTGGGTGCGGCTACCGATGCGATTCGTTTCCGCGAAAGTGAAAAGCTGCTGACCTGGGGCTTCCGTTTTTTTGAGACCATCACGCCGATTAAAGCGGGGAACGCATTTGCCACCCAGCGCGTCTGGTTTGGCGACCGGAAAGAGGTCAGTCTTGGTGTGGCGAAGGATGCTTCAATTACGCTGCCAAGAGGGCAGATGAAAAATCTGAAGGCCAGTTTCACACTGACCCAACCGCAGCTGACGGCGCCGCTGGCTAAGCATCAGGTCGTTGGGACAATTGACTTCCAGTTGGATGGCAAATCGATTGAGCAACGCCCGCTTGTGGTGCTGGAGGAAGTGAAAGAGGGGGGATTCTTTAGCCGCATGTGGGACTTCGTGATGATGAAGATGAATAGCTGGTTTGGTAGCTGGTTCGCGTAAATCGTCAACGTATTGGGCAAGGCGTGCCTTGCCCCTACATACGACTTCGGGATTTTACAGGGCGAGGCGTGCCTCGCCCCTACATACGGCTTCGGGATTTTACAGGGCGAGGCGTGCCTCGCCCCTACATACGGCTTCGGGATTTTGCAGGGCGAGGCGTGCCTTGCCCCGACAAAGCGGGTGTGGGATTTTGCAGAGCGAGGCGTGCCTTGCTCCGACAAAGCGGTAGGGGTCAGGCATGCCTGACCCTGTGAACATCAGATCAGGTCATACGCCACGGCGGAAATTGCCACCAGGCCTACCAGCACGACAAACACATTGCTCAGCTTGCCGCTGTATTTGCGCATCGCCGGGACTTTGTTAATCGCGTACATCGGCATCAGGAACAACAGCACGGCGATGATGGGGCCACCCAGGCTCTCAATCAGGCCGAGAATGCTTGGATCGAGTGTTGCCACAATCCAGGTCGTCACCAGCATAAACAGCGCGGTAAAGCGGTTCAGTTTATGCTCGGCAATGGTTTTACCCCGGCTGCGCAGCATCTTATTCACCGTACCATTAAAGCCTTCACGTGCACCCAGATAGTGGCCCAGGAAGGATTTGGTAATGGCCACCATCGCAATAATTGGTGCCAGCCACGCCATCAGCGGGGTGTCAAAGTGGTTCGCCAGATAAGACAGAATAGAGATGTTCTGGGACTTGGCTTCCGCCAGGTTTTCCGGTGTCAGGCTCAATACACAGCTGAACACGAAGAACATCACGGTAAGCACCATCATGATATGGCTGCGTGCCAGAATGCGTGAGCATTTTGGTTCAGCCTGGTCGCCGTACTCTTCGCGTTTGGCAACGGCAAAGGCAGAGATAATCGGTGAGTGGTTGAAGGAGAACACCATGACCGGGATGGCCAGCCACAAAGTCATCATCAGACCTTTTCCGCTGCCACTCAGGCTGACGTTGTCGAAGATTGCGCTGCTCCAGTGTGGGATCAGGTATAACGCCAGCAGCATCAGTACCAGAACAAACGGATAAACCAGCACGCTCATCGTTTTGACGATGATCTCTTTACCAAAACGCACAATCGTCATCAGACCGACAATCAGAATCAGAGACAGCAGCGCACGTGGCGGTGCCTGAATCTGCAACTGGTGAGTCATGAAGCTTTCCACGGTATTGGTGATCGCCACGCTGTAGACCAGCAGGATCGGATAGATGGCAAAGAAGTAGAGCAGGGTGATCAGCTTACCGGCACCCACGCCAAAATGTTCTTCAACCACTTCAGTAATATCTTCGCCCGGATTACGGCCAGACAAGACGAAGCGGCAGAGTCCACGGTGAGCAAAATAGGTCATCGGGAAGGCCAGTACGGCCATGATGATCAACGGGATCAGGCCACCAATTCCGGCATTGATTGGCAGAAACAGTACGCCCGCACCAATCGCCGTACCATAAAGGCCGAGCATCCACATAGTGTCAGTTTTACGCCACGCGCTGGCATCCTGCGTTGCTTCGGGGCTCAACACCGCCGTTTGGGATGTGTCCATGATTTCTCCAGGGTTGAAATGTTAAAACAATTAACTAAATCGTATTCCTTCCGCGATATCAGAATTAACCCCTGATTACGGCTTTAATTAATTACTCTGATTTTATGGCGCACACTCTACCACTAGAAAAAATAGAAGAAAGCACTGTCTTTGGGGTTACCGGTGATCGAAATCACATTTCCATCACCTTTTTTAGTGTGAACATCTGTAGGGTGGGTTTTTGAAGGGGTTATTGACCAGGTAATGAGTGTTTAAACAGGTATTTACACTGATTTTTATCATTTTGGTATGGTGAAATAGTGAGCGTAGGCGGCGAAAATATCAGCTTTGTTTTTCGTAATTTTTTAATTATCAATGGGTTGTATTTTTTTTAGTGGAGTGGTTTGCGGTTAATTTAAGCGCCTTGCGCAACACGCATAATATCTGGGAGATAGGTTGATGATGTTGCGCAATAAGCAAAAAGTGATTTGCATGAAATAGCCGTGCATTTTTTAAAAAAACAGGGAGAGGTGTGATCTGCATCAAAGTAAAAGAGCCTGAATAATCAGGCCCATCATGTTGGATTAATCGCGTACCCATCCTTTACTGATGGGGAAGGCAAACAACGCCCGATAGAGAGAAGAGAGGCGGGGTAGCAATGTCGCGCCAAACAACTGCCAGAATATTTGCGCAAACAGGCAGGAGAGCAGTCCCACCAGCATGCCACCCAGCATATCCAGCGGCCAGTGTACGCCCAGATAAACGCGCGACCACGCAATGGCTGCGCCAGTCACCATCAAAATCGCGCCTGACCACAGGCGGTGCCAGCAGATAAAGGCAATGGCAAAGGTAAAGATCACCGTACCGTGATCGCTGGGGTAAGAGTCATCCGGCGCATGTGACAGGAACTGATGCCCCAGACCAATAGCAAAAGGGCGCGGGTGTGGGAAGAGTTGCGCCAGGCACCAGGAAATCGCAAGGGCGTAAAGCAGTGCTATGCCGGTTTTAACCACCAGCACACGTTGTGAAGTGAGCTGGCTGCGAGGCCCCCACAGCCACAGGCCCACGATCAGCAGGGGAACAATGGCGATCACATCGCGGGCAATAAAGGTGGCCAGGTCGATCAGCCATTCGGGTGACGCCGTGTTGGCATTGACCCAAAGAAACAGTGCCCGGTTCAGCTCTTCCATCATGTTGATTTCCTCGTCTTGTTAAGCAGATACGTTACGCATCCGAAAGTCACACATTGCGTCAGCCAGACCCACCATGCTGCCCACAGGTTGTGGGAGAGAAAGTGGGCGCCGCGCATAATCTGTCCAAAGCCCATCACCATGCCAACGGCCAGGGCTGCCCACCAGCAGGCCCAGGCCAGGCGTGTGCGTTGTGGGTAGAACAGAAAAAACAGCGCCAGGGCACTGAAGCCGCTGGATGCATGGCCGCCGGGGAAACAGCGTCCCGGCCCGCTGTTCACCGGGACAGCGCCGAACAACGGGTATGAGACCGCCTTCCCCCCAAATTCCACCAGATCCCACGGACAGGAGTGGGCACTGGTGGCCTTGAGTACGCCCACCACCAGCGGGCCAATGCCCATCAACAATGCCACTAATACCCAGCGTGGCTGACGGCGTACCACGCCGGCCAGCAGCAGTACGATACCCCCGCCAATGACCATCTGTTTAAGCAGCCGATGGTTAATCAAATCAAGCCAGTGATTATCTTTCCACGGAAATTGCTGTGTCAGCGGGTCAAACCACAGGCGAGTGATCGCCATATCGATGCTTTCACTGCGCGACAACCAGATAAACACCATGGCGCTGAGGATCAGTAGCACGAATTGCTTAAGGTAAAAGTGTGTGGGCAAGGGGTAAAGAGAATCGCTCTTAATTACACGATTCGTTTGGCTTTTGTTGAGAATTAATGATGATTTCATGACAGTTTGGCGACCAGGGGAGCATGGTGCTACTTTGCCGTGAGGGGCTTAAGGAAACATTAAGAAGGCCGCAGAAAATCGGACAGGAGCAGAAAAGAAAAAAACCCGAAAATCATAAGATTAACGGGCTCCACAATAAGGGGATTTCAAAGAAAAGCAGTGGCATAAATTAAGACTTCACGCCGTCACAAAAGTTCTCTGAAATCGATTAATTATTTTATCCGCCTAAAATCGGCCAGATTATCACGATTAATGTTCCAGCCAGCGTCAGTAAAACGTTAGCAATGGCATAGGTTCCTGCATAGCCCAGTGCCGGGATGTTACTGCGTGCAGTATCGCTGATTATTTCCATCGCCGGGGCGCAGGTGCGGGCACCCATAATGGCGCCAAACAGCAGGGCGCGGTTCATTTTCAGTACCCAGGCACCGAACAGGAAGCAGATAATCACCGGCACCAGACTGACAACCAGCCCGGCACCCAGCATCAGCAGACCGGTTTCGCCTAAACCGTGGGTGATGCCGCTACCGGCGCTTAAACCGACACCCGCCATAAATACCATCAGCCCGAACTCTTTCACCATCGTCAGCGCGCCCTGAGGAATGTAGCCAAAGGTTGGATGATTGGCACGCAGGAATCCCAGCATAATACCGGCAAACAGCAGACCTGCCGCGTTGCCAATGCCGAAACTAAAGCTGCTGAACTGGAAGGTGATCATCCCGATCATCAGGCCGACGATAAAGAAGGCACAAAATGCCAGCAGGTCGGTCATCTGACTGTGAATCGAGATAAAGCCGATGCGGTCGGCGACGGATTTCACGCGTCGTGCTTCACCGCTGATGTGCAACACATCGCCTTTGTTCAGGATAATGTTGTCGTCGATAGGCATTTCGATCTGGCTGCGGATCACCCGGTTAAGGAAGCAGCCGTGGTCTGTCAGCTTCAACTGGCTCAGACGTTTATTCACGGCATTGTTATTCTTAACCACGATCTCTTCATTGACGATGCGCATATCCAGCAGGTCGCGGTCGAACACTTCTTTTCCGTTACGGAAGCTCGGATCCAGGCGGGAATGCGCGTCAGGATAGCCTACCAGCGAGATCTCATCGCCAGGTTGGAGCAGGGCATCGCCGTCGGGGTTGGCGAGAATGCCATTACGGCGAATTCGCTCAATGTAGCAGCCGGTTTGACGGTAGATACCCAGCTCACGCAGATTCTTCCCATCGCTCCAGGCAACCAGTTCCGGGCCAACGCGATAGGCGCGGATCACTGGCAAATAGACTTTGCGCTGGCTGTCCGGGTCCAGCCCACGTTCGCGGGCAATCTGCTGTGCGCTGGTCGGCAGGTCCTGATGCTGTAATTTAGGCAGGTAACGTGCACCAATAATCAAACTTACCAGGCCCATCAGGTAGGTCAGCGCATAGCCAAGGCTAAGATGATCCTGTGCCAGCGTCAGGCTTTTCTCGTCGGTGAGGGTTTGCCGCAGGGTATCGCCCGCGCCAACCAGCACCGGCGTGGAGGTCATTGAACCGGCCAGCATCCCGGCGGTCAGGCCGATATCCCAGCCGAACAGTTTCCCGAGTCCAAGCGCAAGTATCATCGCACTGGTGACCATGACAATCGCCAGCATGAGATAGTTTTTTCCATCGCGGAAGAAAATAGAGAAAAAATTCGGCCCGGCTTCCACGCCGACACAAAAAATAAATAACATAAAGCCGAGATTGAGTGCTTCAGTATTAATCGAAAAATGCTGCTGGCCGAGCAGTAATGAAACAACTAAAACACCAATAGAATTACCCAGTTGAACAGATCCTAACCGAAGTTTGCCTAAACATAACCCCAGGGCGAGTACGACAAATAATAACAGAATGTAATTTCCACTTAACAAATCTGCGATGTTTATATTCACGGTTTAACTTCTTGTTTACCAGTAACCTATTGAAGAAAAGGGGTTTATACGCTAGATTCCACCCTGTGTTCGTCATTCGTCTGCTGTGGGTTAACAGGACTTGCCAACAGCCAGATAAATTGCACCACTATGTTAATCCCTATGCCGATTGACAGCCAGTCTCCGGCACGCTTATTTGTTACCCGTTCTGTTTTTATAGAATAGGCTGACCAAAACCGGCAATTACCCATAGTGACTGAAATGGCTAATTGATGCGTTGAATTGAATTGGGTTTTAAATAACCTGGAGAAAATTCCCGTGTGGATAAAAGGTATCCGTTGGACAGGCCTGATTGCCTGTAGCGCACTCTATGGTGCTATCTATATCGCCGTGCGCTATCCGCTGCCCGCAGGGTACATCGGGCATGCGCAGTTGGGTCTGTTGTTGTTTGTGCTGCCGGGCGCACTGGCCGCGTTGACCTCAAAAGAGTCCCCACTGACCGCAATGGTGATTGCTATCGCACTGGCGTCCCCTCCTTGCCTGGTGCTGATGCAGTCTGACGGTTTTAACTCTGTGGGCCTTGGGCAGGAGATTGCGTTTATCGCCAGTGCGGTATTCTGGTGCGGGTCTGGCACATTGGGCGTGATGCTGTGGCGCACGCTGATGGATATCCATCACCAGCAGGATGGAAAAGGGCGTTTATAGCATTGCTGCAAAAGCAAAGGGCCGATCTCAACGATCGGCCCTGACAGTCATCATGGCTGCGGTGATACGGGTCGATCGGAAAATATGATCGACCCCTACGGTAATCATCCCCGCAAGGCGGTGATGATTACTGGAACAGGCCCAGATTGTCTTTGGCATAGGCTTCGAAATCAGTGCAGCCGCCAATATGGGTTGAATCGAGGAAGATCTGCGGCACGGTTTCTACCGGTTTACCCACCGTCTTCTCTAAGTCAGCTTTAGTGATCCCTTCCGCGTGAATATCGATGTAGCGGAAATTGAAGTCTTCACGTTCTTCAGTCAGTTTTTCAGCCAGCTCGGTCGCGCGAACACAGTAAGGGCAGCCAGGGCGTCCAAAAATCACTGCAAACATAGGTTTCTCCTCAAAGGGTCAGAATTTTATGTGATTAACATCACATTTCATTGCTCAATGGCGCTTATGATGCCCGCATCCTCCGGTGAAAGGAAGAAGGAATTACCTGTTACTCTGATTCGCAGCACCTATGCACAAGGGCATAATCTACGCTTTAATACCCCCTTTCAGCAGGAATATCGTCATCAGCAGGAGAGCCGTTATGCGTGCCTTTAGTCAACTGCCCCGGGCGGTGTTAGTTCTCGAAGTATTCGGTATTTTGCTCTTGATCCTGTCTTACCTCACGTTACATGAAATGCTACCCTTGCCGTCGCCTTTTACCGGTAAGCTTGCAGCAACGCTGATGATCTTTGCCGGTATTGCCCTGATGCTGCCTGCCGCCACGGTGATGATGTGGCGGACAGCGAAGGTGATGGCACCCGAACTTTTTAACACGCGCCGTTCGCGTGATAAGCCCAAATCAGGAGATTCCCATGACGCCGACCATTGAACTACTGCGTTCACACCGTTCGATTCGCGCCTACAGCGACCAGGTTATCACCGCAGAGCAGCGTGCCGCGATTCTGGATGCTGCACAGTCGGCCTCCACCTCCAGCTTTTTACAGTGCTCCTCGATTATTCGTATTACGGATACTGAGACGCGCAATGCGCTGGTCGCTTTGAGCGGCGGCCAAAAATACGTTGCCGAGGCCGCCGAATTTTGGGTGTTTTGTGCCGATTTCAATCGTAACCAGCAGATCTGCCCGGACGCCGAATTAGGGCTGGCAGAACAGCTGCTATTGGGTTGTATCGATACGGCGTTGATGGCGCAGAATGCTCTGGTCGCTGCCGAATCGCTCGGTTTCGGCGGCTGCTTTATTGGTGGCATCCGTAACCATATTGCTGATGTGACGGAGCTGCTGGGCCTGCCGAAGTTTGTGCTGCCGCTGTTTGGCCTTTGCCTGGGCAGCCCGGAGCAGGACCCGGACCATAAACCGCGCATGCCTGCGGGGCTGTTGATGCATGAAAACCGCTATCAGCCGATCGATCCTGCGTTACTGGCGCAATATGACCGCGAACTGGTGGCCTATTACCAGTCACGCGACAGCAACCGTCGCTCGGAAAGCTGGAGCGAGCACATTCAGAAGACGCTGATCAAGGAGAGCCGTCCGTTTATTCTTGATTACCTGCATCAGCAGGGCTGGGCTACGCGCTAATCCTTTTGGCCCCGGAGGCTATTGGTGAAAATTGCTATTCTTTCCCGTGATGGTTCGCTTTACTCGTGTCAACGTCTGCTGGAGGCCGCGCGAGCGCGTGGTCACAGCATTGACGTCATCGACCCGCTCTCCTGCTATATGAATATCAATCCTGGTGCATCGGCTATCCATTACCGGGGTCGCCAGCTGTCACATTATGACGCGGTTATTCCACGCATTGGTTCGGCCACCACGTTTTACGGCACGGCGGTACTGCGCCAGTTTGAAATGTGTGGCAGCTACCCGCTGAATGAATCGCTGGCGATAGCCAGGGCGCGTGACAAGCTGCGCTCGCTGCAACTCCTGGCGCGAGCGGGGATTGCCATGCCGATCACCGGATTTGCCCATTCACCGGATGACACCCGCGATTTGATCGAGATGGTGGGCGGTGCGCCGTTGGTGGTCAAGCTGGTGGAAGGTACCCAGGGGATTGGAGTGGTGCTGGCAGAAACCCGCCAGGCTGCGGAAAGTGTGATTGATGCTTTTCGCGGTCTGAATGCTCATATTCTGGTACAGGAGTTTATCAAAGAGGCGCGCGGGCGTGACGTGCGTTGCCTGGTGATCGGTGGGAAAGTGGTGGGTGCGATCGAGCGTGAGGCAAAAGAAGGTGATTTTCGTTCTAACCTGCATCGCGGCGGCACTGCCCGGCGTGTGACGATCAGCGACAGCGAGCGAGAGATAGCGATTAAAGCGGCCACCACGCTGGGGCTTGATGTGGCCGGCGTCGATATTCTGCGTGCCAGCCGGGGACCGCTGGTGATGGAAGTTAACGCATCTCCTGGATTAGAAGGTATTGAGAAAACCACCGGCCTGGATATTGCGGCGATGATGATTGGCTGGATTGAAGAGCAGGCCCAGCCGGGTTTTTGTTTGAAAACCGGTGGTTAACCTCAAGAAGCGATCTTATTCAACAGAGGGGTGACGCTGTAAAAGGGTAATGCAGAGAGTACCGTGAATAAAATCATGCGGTCAGGTGTTTACGCTATGACGTCTAAAGAGAGGTTTACCCATGATGCGTTCTTGCTGCTTTCTGAGTTTTTTACTGCTGATCAGCCCGGTTCTGTATGCTGCGCCTGAAACCTATGTCATCTCGACGGACAAAACTGCCATCGGGCTGTCCTGGCGCGCGTTTGGCCACGCGTTTTCTCAGGCGCATTTAGAGGGGGTGACGGGAACGGTGATACTGGATCCCATGGCGGACTGGGACGATCATATTGAGGTGAAAATACCGGTCGCCACGCTGGTTGCGTCAAACATCCTCCTCACCAGTCAGATGAAAAGTGCCCTGTTTTTTGATGCGGTTCATTATCCCTGGATACGCTTTACCAGCAGCCGCGTGGTGGCACTGGAGCAGGGGCAGTTCAGAATTTTCGGTCTTTTATCCGTCAAAGATGTTCGTCGTCCGATCATCATGGAGGCGACGCTGGATAATCACGGTGTGTTATCGCCAGAGGCACAAACGCTGGCACTGCATGCATCCACCGCGATTTCGCGCAGTGCATTTCGGGTTGATCGCCTTGTCGGCATTGTTGACGATCGGGTGGCAATTGACCTGACGATTGCGGCGCACGCCACGCGGCCATAATATTCGTTGGTCTGAATGCTGCAGCGGCAGGGGGCGTTCTGTTGTTGCCTCAGGCGGCGTGGCCAGGAAGTGTCTCCCTGAGTTAATGCTTAAAACCAGCTGCTGGCGTCATATTTCTGTCGTAATCATGGTTTTTGGCGGCGTTTTTACGTAAGCTAGGGCGCAATTTTATTGCGGCATGAGACAAAGAATATGGATTCACTCGTCGTTCCGGATCTCGACGTATTGCGACGTTGGCTGGATCAGCAAAGCATCACCTGGTTTGAGTGTGATTCATGCCAGGCACTACATCTGCCGCATATGCAGAATTTTGATGGGGTGTTTGATGCCAAACTCGATTTGGTGGATAACGTCATTCTGTTTTCGGCTCTGGCTGAAGTTAAACCCACGGCCCTGATCCCGCTGCTGGGCGAATTGTCACAGATCAATGCCAGTTCGCTGACGGTGAAAGCGTTCCTTGATATTCAGGATGATAATCTGCCCAAACTGATTGTCTGCCAGTCGCTGAGTGTGACCGCCGGGCTGACCTACGGCCAGTTTGTCCATTTTATGAAGCAGAGCGAAGAACAAATTTCGATGATCGTCATGGAGGCTTTTGCCAATCATCTGCTGATGATCGGTGAAGATGACGATCGGACGCCTGTAAGCGGTGGCAATTCTGTGCTGCATTAAGCCGAAGGTTTCATTTCCTGGTTTCCTGCGGGCGGACATGGTTTCCGCCCGTTTTGATCTCATTCCGTGTTTCTGCCCAAAAACCTGCATCAACAGCTGTTTTTAGCGCCACTTCCTGTAAAACCATAACCACTTTTTATTCTGCATTTTGCCCTATATTGCCAGATATCTGTCGCTGTTTATGCCGTGAATGGCGTATCACATAGAGGAAACATGCATAAAAAATCGATAAAAGGCGTTTTTTACGCTAGGGGCTGGTCTGATCCTGATACTGGGGCTATTCTTGCGTGGCTGCATTACGCGTGCAACGTCCCCAGATATATAGGTTTTTAGTATTAACGGGCCGGTGAATAATGATTCATTCTTTAGCCTTAATTCTTCAAACTTTATCTATCAAGAAAGCAGGTGTTCACCGGTTCACCTGCCCGGCAAAATGTTTATCTCTGTTCATGAGGATGGAAAATGTTCAACCAACGTAAAAAATGGTTGTCAGGTGTGGTAGCGGGTACGCTGATGGCGATCTCTGCTGGCTCACTGGCCGCAGACAAGACGCTGCACGTTTATAACTGGTCTGATTATATTGCGCCGGGTACGGTGGCGGATTTTGAAAAGCAAACCGGTATCAAAGTGGTGTACGACGTATTCGACTCCAATGAAGTACTGGAAGGCAAACTGATGGCCGGTAGCACCGGTTATGACGTCGTTGTGCCGTCCTCCAGCTTCCTTGCGCGTCAGCTTCAGTCGGGTGTGTTCCAGCCGCTGGACAGAAGCAAACTGCCGAACTACAAAAATCTCGACCCTGATTTGATGAAAAAGCTCGAGCAGCACGATCCGGGCAACAAATATGCGATCCCTTATCTGTGGGCGACCACCGGGATTGGCTATAACGTTGAGAAAGTGAAAGCCGCTCTGGGTAAAGATGCCCCGGTCGACAGCTGGGATCTGGTCCTGAAGCCGGAAAATCTCGAAAAGCTGAAGAGCTGTGGCGTCTCCTTCCTCGATGCACCTGAGGAGATCTTCGCGACTGTGCTGAACTACATGGGCAAAGATCCGAACAGCAGCGATGCAAAAGATTATACGGCGGCGACCGATCTGCTGTTGAAACTGCGTCCGAGCATTCGCTATTTCCACTCTTCCCAGTACATCAACGATCTGGCAAACGGCAATACCTGCGTGGCGATTGGTTGGGCGGGTGATATTCTCCAGGCGAAAAACCGCGCTGTAGAAGCGAAGAACGGCGTGAATATCGCCTACAGCATTCCTAAGCAGGGCGCGCTGGCGTTCTTCGATATGCTGGCGATCCCGAAAGATGCGAAAAACGTCGATGAAGCCTATCAGTTTATTAACTATCTGATGGAACCGAAAGTGATGGCGCAGATTTCCAATACGGTGTTTTACGCCAGTGGTGTAAAGGCTTCCCTGCCGTTTGTTGATGCGGCTATTCGCGACAACCCGGGAATCTATCCAACCCCTGAAACCATGGCGAAACTGTTCACCCTGAAGGTGCAGGATCCGAAACTTGACCGTGTGCGTACGCGTGCATGGACTAAAGTTAAAAGTGGTAAGTAAGCCATAACCGTTTCACACTCGTTAAGCAGCAGAGGCGCGGTTACCGGCCTCTGTTTTGTTTTTTTTAGGGCAGGGCAGACGTCAACCCGCACAGCGGCCCCGCCTTTTAGCGCCGGAGTATAATGGTAGTGAATGACGCGATCCCCCGTCCTCAAAGCAAAGCAGGTAAGGCGCTGACGCCACTGCTGGAGATCCGCAATCTGACGAAATCTTTCGATGGTCAGCATGCGGTGGATGATGTGAACCTCACCATCTATAAAGGCGAGATTTTCGCTCTGTTAGGTGCCTCAGGCTGCGGTAAATCAACGCTGCTGCGTATGCTGGCCGGTTTTGAAGCGCCAACGCAGGGGCAAATCGTGCTGGATGGCCTCGATCTTTCCCATGTGCCACCGTATCAGCGACCCATTAATATGATGTTCCAGTCCTACGCCCTGTTCCCCCATATGACGGTGGAGCAGAATATCGCCTTTGGACTGAAACAGGACCGTCTTCCGAAAGCCGAGATTGCCGAGCGTGTGGCTGAGATGCTGACGCTGGTGCATATGCAGGAGTTTGCCAAACGTAAGCCTCATCAGCTCTCTGGCGGTCAGCGTCAGCGTGTCGCACTGGCTCGTAGCCTGGCAAAACGCCCTAAACTGCTGCTGCTGGATGAACCGATGGGCGCGCTGGATAAAAAATTGCGTGACCGCATGCAGCATGAAGTGGTGGATATCCTTGAACGCGTTGGGGCGACCTGCGTCATGGTGACCCACGACCAGGAAGAAGCCATGACCATGGCGGGCCGCATTGCGATTATGAATCGTGGCAAGTTTGTGCAGATCGGTGAGCCGGAAGAGATTTACGAGCACCCGACCACGCGTTTCAGTGCCGAATTTATCGGGTCAGTTAACCTGTTCGAAGGACTGCTGCGTGAGCGTCTGGAGGATGGGCTGATTATTGAGAGCCCGGGCCTGATCCATCCGCTGAAAGTAGCTTCTGACGTGTCGGTGGTTGATGGCGTTCCGGTGTCCGTGGCGCTGCGCCCGGAAAAAGTGATGTTATGCGATGAGATCCCGGCCGATGGCTGCAACTTTGCCGTGGGTGAAGTGGTGCATATTGCCTACCTGGGCGATCTGTCGATTTATCATGTCCGTCTGCATAGTGGGCAGATGATCAGTGCCCAGTTGCAGAATGCCTATCGCTTCCGTAAGGATACTCCGACCTGGGGTGACGAAGTGCGTCTTTGCTGGGATGCCGATAGCTGTGTGGTCTTAACGGTATAATCATGAGCCAATTTTCTGAACGCCCTCCCGAGCCGCCAAGCGGCCAGCAAACCGGCATTAAAGGCCTGTTGACGCGCCTGTCGATGGCGCACGGCCGTAAGCTGGTGATTGGACTGCCTTACCTCTGGCTGTCGCTGCTGTTTCTGCTGCCGTTTCTGATTGTTCTGAAGATCAGTTTTGCCGATATCGCCCGTTCAAGCCCGCCCTATACCGAGCTGTTAAGCTGGGCGGACGGCCAGTTGAACATGGCGCTGAACTTCGGCAACTACCTGATGCTGACTGAGGACCCGCTGTATATCGATGCCTACCTGCATTCATTGCAGGTGGCGGGGATTGCCACGCTGATCTGTTTAGCGATTGGTTATCCGCTGGCATGGGCGGTGGCACATGCTTCACCTTCTACGCGCAATATCCTGCTGTTGCTGGTGATCCTGCCGTCCTGGACCTCGTTCCTGGTGCGCGTTTATGCGTGGATGGGCATCCTCAATAATAACGGTATTCTGAATCGATTCCTGATGTGGACGGGGGTGATCGATCATCCGATCACCATTCTTTATACCGACCTGGCGGTGTATATCGGTATTGTTTACTGCTATCTGCCGTTTATGGTGCTGCCGATTTACACCGCGCTGACACGTATTGATTACTCGCTGGTGGAAGCCTCGCTCGATCTCGGCGCACGTCCGATAAGAACCTTCTTCAGTGTGATTGTGCCGCTGACCAAAGGCGGCATTATCGCCGGGTCGATGCTGGTGTTTATTCCGGCGGTAGGGGAGTACGTGATCCCGGAACTGCTGGGGGGCCCGGACAGCATTATGATCGGGCGCGTGGTGTGGATGGAGTTCTTTAACAACCGTGACTGGCCTGTCGCATCGGCCCTGGCGGTGATTATTCTGTTGATCCTGATCCTGCCGATTATCTTGTTCCATAAACATCAGAATAAAGAGGGGGATAAAGCGTGAGTCAGCTACCGGTTATTCGCTCAAAGTGGCGCACGGCTATCCTTGCCGTCTGTTTCTTCTTCCTGTACGCACCAATGCTGTTGCTGGTGATTTATTCGTTTAACTCATCGCAACTGGCGGCATGGGAGGGCTTCTCGCTGCGCTGGTATCAGGTACTGTTTAACGACGATGCCATGATCCGTGCGGTAACGCTTAGCCTGTCCCTTGCCGGGCTGTCGGCGACGGCAGCGGTGATCCTCGGGACTATCGCTGCGATGGTGATTGTGCGCTTCGGCCGCTTTAAAGGCTCCACTGGCTTTGCCTTTATCCTGACGGCACCGCTGGTCATGCCGGACGTGATCACCGGGCTTTCGCTGCTGCTGTTGTTTGTGGCCATGGCGAATGCGTTCGGCTGGCCTGCTGAGCGCGGGATGCTGACGATCTGGCTGGCCCACGTCACCTTCTGCACCGCCTATGTGGCGGTGGTGATTAACTCGCGTCTGCGTGAGCTGGATCGCTCGATTGAAGAGGCGGCGATGGATCTGGGGGCGACGCCACTGAAGGTGTTTTTTGTGATCACGGTTCCGATGATTGCGCCTGCCATTGTCACCGGCTGGCTGCTGGCATTTACCCTGTCGCTTGACGATCTGGTGATCTCCAACTTCGTCACCGGGCCAGGTGCTAATACGTTACCGATGCAGATATTTGCCACCGTGCGCCGTGGGATTAACCCCGAGATTAACGCGCTGGCAACCTTGATTCTGCTGGTGGTGGGGATTGTTGGCTTTATTGCCTGGCGTTTGATGGCCAGTAAAGAGAAGCAGCGCCTGAAAGACATTCAGAGGGCGCGCGCCGGGCATTAATCCGCGTTTAAGCAAGACCTGTCGTGGCTGACCTTCTGTTTCTTCCAGCCTGCGACGTTATGCCGCAATGAAAACGGGACGACCGGAAAAAGGTCGTCCCGTTATCTCTACGAGGTTCCTTGGCGATCAATCACCCAAGCACCTTCTTCACACAGGCTTTGAAAATCTTAATCCCCACCGGCAATGAATTCAGATCAAAATGCATATCCGGATGGTGCAATCCAGGAACTAACCCGGTGCCCAGGCCCCAGAAACCGGCCTTCACTGAAGGACGCTGCACCGGATAGTGGAAGAAATCTTCACTGCCCGGCGTGGAGCGCGGTTCAAGTAAAGCGTCCTGACCCAATACCTCGACAATCGCGCCGGAGATCAGCGCACTCATCTCATCATCAATTTCGGCTGCGGGCATGGCTTTCCGTACCTGCACTTCAGCCTGCGCGCCAAAGGCGGCAACGCTGTGCTCAATGGCACGCTGCACACGATGTTGCAGTTCGATCATATCCTCGTTCTTTGCGGCCCGAAGATCGAACACCACGCGTGCTTCATCCGGGATCGAGTTAGTCACGCCTGCATCGCAGAGGAAACGCGTGGCTTTAACGCTCCACACGCTGTTCGGTGCCATATGAATCGCATTTACTGCCTGCACTGCGCTAACGCCAGCATCCAGCGCATTGACGCCAAGGTGTGGGCGAGCGCCGTGCGCGGTCTGGCCGCGGATAATGGCTTCAACGGTCACACAGGCTGAGTAATACACGGCAGGGATCGCTGTGCCAACCGCGCACTCTTCCGCCGGACGGACGTGGAAACCGAGGATCATATCGACATCATCAATTGCCCCGCCGTCGATCATCGCCAGCGCGCCGGTTCCCAGTTCTTCAGCAGGCTGGAAAATCAGTTTCAGGCGACCTTTTTTAATCGCCTGCTCGGCGATCAGTTCCTGGGCGGCGGTGAGCACCACTGAAGAATGACCGTCGTGGCCGCAGGTATGGCGGGCGCAGGGAATGCCGTTGATGATATGCCCCAGCGCATCCATATCGGCACGCAGTGCCAGAGTCGGGCCTGGAACACCGCTGTCCAGCACAGCGACAATGCCGGTGGTGGCATTAAAATGATCCTGAACCTCATAACCGGCGGCTTTAAGCTGCTGGCTGATGTAGGCCGAGGTCTTAAACTCCTGGAAACCCAACTCCGGGATTTCGTGCAGGTAGTGGTAATGTTCTAACACTTTTGACACGTTATACACTCCATTCAGCTTCTGTTACGCAATGACTCGCATCACCAGCATCGCGATGACCGAGTTCATAATGCTGGTCAGCATTAACAGCGGCCAGTATTTTTTCGGCACGTCGGAAACACCGAGCAGGCGGCCCATATACTGTAACTGAGAACCCATTAAAAAGATCGCCGGGGCCAGAATAGTGATATCTCCCCCGGTCAGCACGCCTTTCGCCAGCAGGCTGATAGCAACGCCGGTTCCGGCAGAGGAGGAGAGCCAGGCGGTCAGCAGTACGGTAACCGCTTCACCGGGCAGGCCGAACAGCCCCATGACGGGCGCGAAAACGGTACCAATCAGTTTCATCACGCCGAGCAGGTTCAGCACTTCAGCAATGACATAAGCCATCACCACGTTCGGCATTAAATTATGAATGGCAATATGAAAGCCTTTACGTGCACCAATCACAAAGATATCGAAGGGATTATTAGAAACGCTAACCTGAGGGTTATTCTGCATGTTGGAAATCTCGCTTGTAAACGGTATTCAGCATCAGACGGACAAAAGCGCCGCCAACAAATTTCAGTACGAACATCAGCACCAGCGGGACCAGTACCGGTGTGGCCAGCGAAGCAAATAACGCCGACCCGATAGAGAAGTAGTTATTAATCAGCCCGGCGCCGGAATATTGCCAGGCCGCCATGATCACTACATCTTTTTTCGTCACCTGTTTGTTGTCGTACAGCTCTTTCGTTAATGCCGCACCTGCATCGGTGCTTTGTAAATCGGTAATTAAGGCCAGCCCTGTGCGTCCTGGAATACCTAACAGGGGACGTAACAGTGGCGTCAGCAATTTATGGGCCGCGCGAATGGCGCCGTAATGAGTGAAGATCTCCAGTAGCCCCAGCGCCAGCATCACGGTTGGCACCAGCGACAATGCAAACAGGAAGCCGGCTTTGGCACTGAGTCCGCCCGCACCGACAAAGGTATTATGGGCCGGATCTTTCATGGTGCCGAAACTGCCACCCAGTGTGGTGAAATCAAATGCACCCAGCCATGCCATGCCGTCGACGTTAAACAGCAGGCCGGAAAAAAACAGTATGGCTAATATTAATGCCAGCCATGCCCCTTTGCCGACTGACCACTTTTCACCCGACAGGGTTATTTTATCTTCAGACATCTGGTTCCTACTCCCCGGTATTCATCAAAGGTTATGCAAATAGCCCATAGCGGATTTTTCGTTCCATATAGTGGAATTATTGACCGACCTGGACTAAAAATAATGTGGTTGCTGCCGATAACGATCGAACCACCGGGTTCGGATTGCAGATATCGTGCCAGAATGCATTCATATCATTAATCTTACGGAATGAACTGAGGCAGGGCGGGTTAATTTCGCTATAAGATAAAAGTGAAAAACCGATTATTTATTTTCAACGATGAAATAAAAGACACTTTTTTTCTTTTCTCAGTGGGAATATTCTTGTGAGTGCAACCGTAAGACACCATGATGGATCAGTTGCACCATCACAGGGCGTGGCAGCAGCAGGAGGGAAGAAATGTCTGAAGTGATAAGAGAGAGCAAAACGCTGTTCAGCGGCGCGGCAAGCATTCCGGTGCCCGTATGGATTGCGGGTATCACCATTATTGCTACCCGCTGCCTCGGCGTATTGCTGCTCGCTAACGAGCTGGGGTTGATGGAGCTGATGAACTTTGTGCATCGCAGTGCACAGGCCTGGGATTCAACGCTGATCTTTATTGCCAGCCAGCTGATCTTCTTTATCGAGCTGCGCTGTGCCATTGCCCTGATGCGCGGGCACAGCTGGGGGCGCTGGGGTTTCCTGGCAGCTCAGGTGCTGGTGCTGATCTATATGTTTGTGGCGTCTATGGGCTGGGTCTATCCGGAGATTTTCAGCATTAATAGCGATAATGATAGTCAGGTCGTTCCCTCTCTCCTGGTACAAAAGCTTCCCGATATCCTGGTGTTGTTGCTGCTTTTTGTGCCGCAAAGTAGCCGACGGTTTTATCGTTAATCCTCCACTGCTATACTGTCCGACTGCATTTCGCTTCCCAGATCAGGCTTCCATCATGCATTGCGCGCTTTATGACGCCGGCCGTTGCCGTTCCTGCCAGTGGCTGGAGACACCTTACTCCCGGCAAGTTTCTCAAAAACAGTCACATTTACAGCAATTGTTGGCATGTTTTCCGGTTGGTCAGTGGTTGCCGCCTGCGCTCTCTCCGCTACAAAAATTCCGCAATAAAGCCAAAATGGTGGTCAGCGGCAGCGTCGAACGCCCTCTGCTGGGTATGTTGCATCGTGATGGTACGCCAGTCGATCTGAGCGACTGTCCGCTCTATCCTGACAGTTTTGCCAGCGTGTTTGCTGAACTACGCCCGTTTATTGCCCGTGCCGGGCTGACGCCCTATAACGTGGCACGCAGGCGAGGTGAACTGAAATATATCCTGTTGACCGAAAGCCGGCATAACGGGCAACTGATGCTACGTTTTGTTCTGCGCTCAACCACCAAACTGGCGCAGCTGCGCGCCGCACTGCCCGAGCTTCAGCGCGCATTGCCTCAATTGGCGGTGATTTCTGCCAATATTCAACCTGTGGCGATGGCGATTATGGAGGGGGAGGAAGAGATTCCATTAACGGATAATCAGGTCCTTGCCGAACAACTCAACGACGTGCCGCTGTCAGTACTGCCGAAAAGCTTTTTTCAGACCAATCCACGGGTGGCGGCCGAACTGTATGCCACTGCGCGAGTCTGGGTCAGAGAATTGCAGGTGAGTGCTATGTGGGATCTGTTCTGCGGTGTGGGTGGTTTTGGTCTGCATTGTGCGACGCCCGAGATGCAGTTGACGGGGATCGAGATCAGCCAGGAGGCGATTGCCTGTGCGCAGCGGTCTGCGGAACAGATGGGACTGAAACAAGTGAGCTTTGCAGCACTGGACTCCACCGCTTTTGCCACCGGAGAGGGCAGCGTGCCGGAGCTGGTGCTGGTCAATCCACCGCGCCGCGGAATTGGTGCCGGGCTTTGCGCGTATCTGGAAAAAATGGCACCGCCTTGGATACTCTATTCCAGCTGTAATGCCGAAACGATGGCCACCGATATCGGACGCCTGAAAGCCTATCGCATCATCAAAGTTCAGATCTTTGATATGTTTCCGCACACCGCGCATTACGAAGTGTTGACGCTGTTGCAGCGGGTGTAAAGCGGGTCGGGCATGCCCGACCCCTACGATGATACCACTATATGGGGCGTGGCATGCCGCGCCCTGATGCCTTACGATGACGTCAGAATGTGGGTAGGGGCGTGGCATGCCGCGCCCTGATGCCGAAAATTACTCGGGGAACCACTGCTTATTGAGTTTATCAATCGTTCCGTCAGCTTTCAGTGCAGCCAGCGCGGTGTCCAGCTTCTTCAGCAGCGCATCATTATCTTTACGTACCGCAATACCCAGACCCGTGCCGAAATAACTGCTGTCCGTAATATGCTCGCCGACGGCGCTGAGATTAGGGTTGGTCTTAAGCCAGGCGCCGACCACTGCGGTGTCACCCAAAATGCCATCCAGGCGATTATTTTTCAGGTCGAGGATCGCGTTCTGGTAGCTGTCATAGGCCACCGCCGTGATGTCCGGCTGCTTATCATGCAGGTACTTCTGGTGAGTGGTGCCGTTCTCAATACCTACACGTTTACCCTTCAGCTGATCCAGGCTGGTGAACTTGCCTTTCTGCGCAATAATAATCGCTGAGTTGGCGTAGTAAGGTTGAGTAAAGCTGACCTGTTTCTGGCGCTCTTCAGTGATATCCATACCGGAAATCACGGCATCGTAGCGGCGGAACTTCAGCGCAGGAACCAGACTGTCAAAGGGATTATTGGTGAAGCTGCACTCCGCCTGCATCTGTTTGCACAGTGCTTTCGCCAGATCGATATCGAAGCCGACAATCTGGTTATCGCTGTTCAGGGATTCAAAGGGAGGGTAGGTCGCGGAGGAGGCAAAACGAATCTTGTCTGCAGCCTGCGTTCCTAAGGCAACGCTGGCCAGCAAGGCTGCCAGAACGAGTTTTTTCATCTATTAATTCCTTTAGGTCTCATTGTCCTGACCAGTATCGACGACAGAAGCTGTTCGTTATCCGTTGATTAAAGAGCTACGAAGGCTTTTTTTTCATGAATGCCCGAGGCGCGGGTGCGGATCGGGCATCGGTAAGCATCAATTCCGCTGTTCGAACGCCAGTGCCCGGCGCTCAATCATGCGCATTATCAGGGTGAGTAATCCGTTTACGCACAGATAAATCACCCCGGCGGCGGCAAACACGCTGACATCGTAGGTGCGTCCGTAAAGCATTTGCCCGTGACCCATGACTTCCATCAGCGTAATGGTGTAGGCCAGCGAGGTACTTTTAAACACCAGCACCACCTCATTGGAGTATGAGGAGAGCGCACGTTTGAATGCATACGGCAGCAAAATTCGCAGTTGATCGCGGCGGTTCATGCCCAGCGCCGCACAGGACTGCCATTGCCCGGCAGGAATAGCACGCACCGCGCCGTGGAACAGCAGTGTGGTATAGGCCGCGCTGTTCAGTGACAGGGCCAGCAGCGCACACAACCAGGGTTGTGAAAGCAGGCTCCATAACCAGTGAATATTCTGGATCGCCGGGAACTGTCCTGGTCCGTAGTAGATCAGGAAGATCTGCACCAGCAGTGGGGTGCCGGTAAACAGGGTGATATAGGCGCGAGTCATCTGGTTCAGAACCGGGACTTTTAACGCCAGGATCACGGTAAACACCAGGGCCAGAATCAACGCCAGCAGCAGTGACGCTACGGTGAGCATCAGGCTGGTATTCAAACCTTTCAGCAGTTCAGGGAAATAACTCAACATCAGCAGTCTCCCCGCTCAAAGCGTGTGGTGCGCAGTTCAATGCGTTTCAGGACGAATTGGCTGAACAGGGTGATCAGCAGGTAAATCCCCGCCGCGATAACGTACCAGGTAAAAGGTTCCTGGGTGCGGGTCGCGATGCTTTTGGTCTGCAACATAATATCGTTAACGCTAATCAGGGAGACCAGCGCGGTATCTTTCAACAGCACTAACCACTGATTGCCGAGGCCGGGCAGCGCATGGCGCCACATCTGCGGCATAATCAGGCGGAAGAAGATAGCGGTCTTCTTCATTCCCAGCGCTTGTCCTGACTCCCACTGGCCTGACGGTACGGCTTTCAGCGCACCGCGCAGGGTTTGTGATGCATAAGAGGAGTAGAGGATAGCCAGCGCAATCACCCCGCAAAGAAACGGGCTGACGTCAAAATTCTCAATGGCGACCTGAACCGGGATTTGAACGAACCCCAGGTTAACGGTGAAGCCGTCCGACAGCGTCAGCAGCAGCTGTGAGGCACCGAAGTAGATAAACAGCACCACAAGGATTTCCGGCAGGCCGC
The DNA here is from genome assembly GCF_020683125.1 of Erwinia rhapontici. Classification (NCBI taxonomy): domain Bacteria; kingdom Pseudomonadati; phylum Pseudomonadota; class Gammaproteobacteria; order Enterobacterales; family Erwiniaceae; genus Erwinia; species Erwinia rhapontici. Next base: position 1,536,109 of record NZ_CP085627.1, read on the forward strand.
GAAACAGCGTGACCAGTCCGGTTCCCAGCCAGGCGAGGGGACGCCAGCGCGCAGATTCCCAGACGGCGAAAATCATCGCCAGTATTAAACCGGCAATCAGTGCACAAACGGCCAGGCCGACGGTCATCCCGGCGGCGCTGGCGAGAGTATAAAGTTCGCTCATTAATTACTGCTGAAACCACTTGCTGTAGATAGTCTTATAGGTGCCGTTGGCTTTCACCTTGTCCAGCGCCGCGTCGAATTTGCTCTGAAGCTCGGTATTACCCTGACGCACGGCAATGCCGAGGCCGGTGCCGAAGTAGGCTTTATCCGTCACTTTCTCGCCCATTGGCGTAAGATTTGGGTTCTGTTTCAGCCATTCGTTGACCACCGCTGTATCACCAAATACCGCATCGATACGGCCATTTTTCAGGTCGAGGATCGCGTTCTGATAGCTGTCGTATGGCACAACGTTAATAGCAGGCAGCTTTTCGCTCAGGTATTTCTGGTGTGTGGTGCCGTTCTGCACACCCACGCGTTTGCCTTTCAGTGCATCTACGCTGCTGACTTTATCTTTCTGGATAATAAACAGCGCAGAGTTGTCGTAATAGGCTTTGGTGAACAGGACCTGTTTTTCACGCTCAGGCGTGATATCCATACCGGCCATCACTGCATCAAAACGACGGAATTTCAGACTGGGGATCAGGCTGTCGAACGCCTGGTTGGTGAAGGTACATTCGGCACCGATTTCGCGGCACAGCGCGTTGGCCAGATCGACATCAAACCCCTGGATCTTATTATCAGAATCCACGAATTCGAAAGGAGGGTAAGACGCCTCAGTAGCAAAACGAAGGGTTTGAGTGGCGCTGGCGCTCAGGCTGAAACCGGCTAACAGTGCGGCAATGACAATTTTTTTCATCGTTATGTCCTGCAATTAATGCGAAAGATAATGGGCAAACGCCTCGGTTTGCGGCTGTGTAAAGCGGCTGGCATCACCCTGTTCGACAATATAGCCATTTTCCATATACACCACGCGGCTGGCCGTTTTACGCGCCACTTCCACTTCATGGGTGACGATCACCTGGGTGATATTGGTCTGCGCCAGTTCACGAATGATGCTGACGATCTGGGCGGTGATTTCCGGGTCCAGTGCAGCGGTGGGTTCATCGAACAGCAGCACAGCCGGTTCCATCATCAGAGCACGAGCAATGGCTACGCGCTGCTGCTGGCCACCGGACAGGTGCAGAGGATAACGGTCGGCAAAGGTCGTCAGACGCAGGCGATCGAGCAGTTTCGCAGCACGTTCATGTGCCTGCGCTTTGCTTAAGCCCAGCACGCGGCAGGGGGCTTCGATCAGGTTCTGAACGACAGTCAGGTGAGGCCAGAGATTATACTGTTGGAACACCATACCGACGTTTTGACGCAGTTCGCGTATTGCCACGTCGCCAGGGGGTTTTGTGAAGTCAAAGCGATTGCCAGCGATTTCCAGCGTACCGGAACGCGGCATCTCCAGCAGGTTTAACACACGCAGGAGAGAGCTCTTCCCGGCACCGCTTGGCCCCAGCAATACCAGCGTCTCACCCTGAGGGCAAGCCAGCTGAATGTCAAAAAGCGCCTGGTGGGCACCGTAATAGCAGTTAATACCGTTTAGTTGAATACTCATGCGCAAAAAGTGAATAGCAATTGATGCCGCGAATCTTAACGTCGACAGCATAGTTATGCAATCATTGTGCGTTAAAATTTATTTATGCGGGCAGGGTGATTAAATAGTAGCACAAGATAGCGCGATGTTACGGTTTTCACTGAAATGTATCGGGGCCGTTATGCAATTATGTGCGCGGGATCGGATCAATGACGGGCGGTACATATCTGTTGTTTATTTTGTCAGCAAATGAATGAGATGTGCTGCCGCATCACGGAGCGGCAGCGGTGGGTTAGCAGATCAGATCGTCACCCAGACCATAGGTACATGCGTAGGGATCAGTCCATTGATTGCCTTTATGGAAAAAAGTGGCTGATTCGCCATTATCAAAAATAACAAATCCCAGTCCACTGGACTGTATCTGCCAGTCACCTTTTGAGCCGTCTTTAAATTTTATCGTACCAAATGAAATGCAGGGTGAGTGATATTCATGAAGTAAGTTTCCGTTTTCTTTCGACTCGGTCGCCTGATTAAAGAAGCGGATTATTTGATTTTTTGATGGTCTGAATACTTTACAAGCCTCAATTTCATTTTTATCTTCACGCCCCTCGTCATGTTTTCCAATTCCTTTTATTTCAACGTGACTTACCACCCTTCCCTGAGTCTGCATAGAAAAAGCGAGGAAGAGAAATAGAGCTACGTTGAGTTTTTTATTTGGTTTTACCATTTTGCTGTACTAGCCTCTGTAGCAGTTTTTCTACCAATTTCAGGGTGGCGGTATATCTCAGACATGGAAATATTTAACGTACTCACCCGCTTTACGAGTGGTTAGTATGACTTCTGAAATATGCTTATCGTTAAGGCAACACTGAAGAAGATTGGGGCTGGATTTGTCAATGTGGTGGTCGAAAAAGAGATCCTTGACGGTTGATTTCCCGCACCTCCGCCACTCCCTGTGCATATTGGCGGTCTGGCTGACAGACCATTCCCAACGGATGACATCAATTTCGCCTTTATGTAAATGATCCTGAGACTCACCCTCAATACCATTGAATTTAATGAAAGTATCATGAGCCATGTTGCGTCCTTTTTTTTGATGAAAATCATAAAGTCGATAGCTGTTCAATTAACACTATTGCGTTAGTTAATCGATTAATAAATTAAATATTCACAGCAAGTAAAGGTACGGCCAATCGCCGACAGATATAAATCGTAAATCCATGATTTTTATTTAGGGCAGGCGTGCGTGGTGTGAGTAAAGGGTATGACGGGAGTGAATCAGAATGGGTCAGTCAAACATCGTGCCGCCAGCCAGCGGCACGTATTCGTGACTTATTTTTGCAGCAGTTGGACGAGTGAGCCGCCGGAAAGATGCGGATTAGGGCCCAGATAGCGCACATCACTGACGGACCAGCAGGTGCCCTCACGAACCATCAGCACTTCATCCTGCCAGCTTGTATCACCCCGTTTCAGCGTGACGCGCAACGGGATGTTACGGGCATCGGTATTCGGGATAGTCGAAGCATCCGCCACGCTGGCGTCCGTAGCACCCTGGCTCTGACTTGAGAAGATATCTCCCGTCAGCAGTGCGGTTTTATTCGGTTTCGTCTGTGCGTTAATCAGAGACTGATAGAGCGCATCACTGAGTAGCGGGCGGTACTTTGCCAGCAGTTGAGCATCCGGCAATCCCGGTGAAGGTTGTTGTGTACGCAGATCGTAGAACTGCTGCGCTACGCTGTCCGGGCCGCCATCAGCACAGGGCCCCACCCGGGTACCAATGTCCTTATAGGCAGGTTCTACGGTAGTACAGGCACTCAGTAACAGCGCAAGGGGTACCACGGAAGCAAAGGGTAGGTATTTCATTCTGATTTCCTTATTGTTATCAGCGAGTGTGCTTTATCATTGATTATAGCCGCTGAGTATAGTTGCAAGAGCGAAGTGAACACTGAACAAGGAGAGCGACATGAAATTTTCCACAACGCCAACGCTGGAAGGCCAGCCCATTACTGAATATTGCGGTGTCGTCACCGGCGAGGCGATTCTTGGCGCCAACATTTTTAAAGACTTTTTTGCCGGCATCCGTGACATCGTCGGCGGCCGTTCCGGGGCGTATGAGAAAGAACTGCGTAAGGCGCGCCAGATAGCCTTTAGCGAGCTGGAAGCACAGGCGAAAGCGCTGGGGGCCGATGCCGTTGTCGGAATCGATATTGATTATGAAACCGTGGGCAAAGACAGCAGTATGCTGATGGTCAGTGTCAGTGGCACCGCAGTGAAACTGCATCACTGATGCGTCCGTTGTCTATCGTTCGCCCGCTGTTGCTGCTGCTGGCGGTCTTTCTGTATACCTCTATTACCCCGAAAGGGCTGCAACCGCATCAGGGATACACGGTGGATACCCGGCAGGAAGCTTACGGTGCGCGCCCGCGCGTCAAAGTACTGGTGATCCACTATACGGCCGGGGACTTCCCGCGTTCGCTGAATACGCTAACCGACCGTCGGGTAAGCGCTCACTATCTTTTACCGGCAACGCCACCGAAATATGATGGTCAGCCGCTGGTATGGCGACTGGTGCCGGAGGCGATGCTGGCGTGGCATGCCGGGGAGAGTTTCTGGCGCGGCGCAACCCGGCTGAATGATACCTCCATCGGTATTGAGCTGGAGAATCAGGGCTGGCACCGTGAGGGCGGCGTTGTGGTCTGGCAGCCGTTCCCACAGTCGCAGATGGATGCACTGTTGCCGCTGGTGCGTGACATTGTGCAGCGCTACGGTATTCAGCCACAGGACGTGGTGGCGCACAGTGATATTGCTCCGTTGCGTAAACAGGACCCTGGCCCGCTGTTTCCCTGGCAGTGGTTTGCCGGGCAGGGTATTGGTGCATGGCCTGATGCAGAAAGGGTGACATTCTGGCTGGCGGGTCGCCCACCGACACAGCGCGTGGATAAAACCCGCCTGCTGGATCTGTTAGCCCGTTATGGTTATGAGGTGACGCCGCAGATGAAACCGTATCAGCAGCAGGCGTTGATCGCCGCCTTTCAAATGCACTTTCGCCCGTCAGATTACAGCGGCGTGGCCGATGCTGAAACCGAAGCCATTGCCGCTGCGTTACTGGAGAAATACGGTTCTGACTAATTTACTGCGCGGCTAAAAATGCCTGCCACTGGCTGACCAGCTGTTGCAGTGCATCACGGTCGGCATCCAGGTGGGTTACCAGACGCGTCACGGGTCCGGGGCTGAGGAGAATACCGCGTTCGCGCATCCACGGCCCCAGCGTGGCAACCTGCGCTTCTGGCAGCCGCAGGAACACCATGTTGGTATCGTGACGGGTGACATCCACGCCGATGCCACGCAGTGCCTCTGCCAGCCAGGCGGCATTGTCGTGGTCATCTTTTAAGCGGGCGACGTTATGCTCCAGCGCATACAGCCCGGCGGCGGCCAGAATTCCCGCCTGACGCATGCCACCGCCTGTCATCTTCCGCCAGCGGCGAGCGCGATGAATAAATTCCTCACTGCCGCACAACAGCGATCCTACCGGCGTTCCCAGCCCTTTAGACAGGCAGATCGTCAGCGTATCGCAATAGCGTGCAAGTGCCTCCAGCGGCACGTCCAGCGCCACCGCCGCGTTGAAAATACGTGCACCATCGATATGCAGCGCCAGTTGACGTTCGCGGGTAAAATCCCATGCCTGTTGCAGATAGGCAATCGGCAGCACCTTGCCGTTATGGGTATTCTCCAGGCTTAACAGGCGAGTGATAGCGAAATGGACATCATCGGGTTTGATAAACTGCGCCACCACATCCAGCGGTAACGATCCGTCAGCGGCTGCAAGGATCGGCTGGGGCTGTATGCTGCCCAGCACCGCCGCGCCGCCTGCTTCGTATTTGTAGTTATGTGCCAGCTGACCGACGATATACTCTTCACCACGCTGACAGTGGCAAAGCAGGGCGACCAGATTCGCCTGGGTACCTGTGGGCAGGAACAGGGCGGCGGCCTTGCCGCTCAGGCGAGCAGCCTCTGATTCCAGTTGATTGACGGTGGGGTCATCACCATAAACATCATCGCCGGTTTCAGCCGACATCATGGCATTCAGCATCGCCTGGCTGGGGCGGGTCACGGTATCACTACGCAGGTCAATCACGCTCAACTCTCCTGTCAACAGTAAAACGGACGCCGCAGCGTCCGTGAAAAGGCCTTCACTCTTTTTTACCGCAGCCAGTTGGTTTTTGCCAGATCAACCACTTCGTCACCGCGACCATTAATAATTGCGCGCAGCATATACAGGCTGAAGCCTTTCGCCTGTTCGAGTTTGATTTGCGGCGGCATCGCCAGCTCCTCTTTGGCGGTGACCACGTCGATCAGTGCCGGGCCATCATGTGCCAGCGCCTGTTGTATGGCGTCGTCCAGTTGCGATGCCTGTTCAACCCGAATGCCTTTCACTCCGCAGGCGTTAGCAATCGCCGCGAAGTTGGGGTTTTCCAGGTCGGTGCCGTCGGTGAGATAGCCGCCAGACTTCATCTCCATTGCCACAAACCCCAATACGCTGTTGTTAAACACCACGATTTTGACCGGCAACTTTAGCTGTGCCAGTGAGAGGAAATCGCCCATCAACATGCTGAATCCTCCGTCACCACACAGCGCGATGGTTTGACGGCCAGGATCTATGGCCTGGGCACCAATGGCCTGCGGCATCGCATTGGCCATTGAACCGTGACTGAATGATCCAAGCAGGCGGCGTTTGCCGTTCATTTTCAGATAACGGGCTGCCCAGACGGTTGGGGTGCCGACATCACAGGTGAAGATCGCATCTTCGCTGGCGTAGCGACTGATCTGCTGTGCCAGATACTGCGGATGGATCGGTTGTTTATCGTTAGCGGTGGCCAGCGCATCCAGCTCTTTACGCGCTTTGGCGTAGTGCTCCAGCGCCTGATCGAGGAAGCCGCGTTCGGTTTTCACACTGAGCTGTGGCAGTAAGGCCGTGAGCGTGGCCTTGACATCACCGACCAGCGCCATATCCAGCGCACAGTGGCTGCCCAGACTGCCGGGATTGATATCGATCTGAATGATTTTCGCATTGGCCGGATAAAAAGCCCGGTAAGGGAACTGGCTACCGAGGATCAGCAGCGTGTCAGCATTCATCATTGCGTGGTAGCCGGAGGAGAAGCCGATTAATCCGGTCATACCCACGTCGTAGGGATTGTCGTATTCGATATGTTCTTTGCCGCGCAGGGCGTGCACCACCGGGGCTTTCAGGGTTTCAGCCAGTGCCAACACTTCGCTGTGCGCGCCTGCACAGCCGCTGCCGCACAGCAGGGTGATATTGCCGCCCTGATTGAGCGCAGCAGCCAGTTTCTCCAGCTCAGCGGCAACGGGCTGCACCTGCGGTAACTGCGGAGGATACCAGTCGGCACTGGCGGTTTCCGGGGCCAGCTGGAGAGCAATATCCCCCGGTACCACCACCACGGAAACGCCTTTATTGAGGATCGCTTTACGCATGGCAATCCCCAGCACCTGAGGGAGTTGCTCAGGGTTAGAGACCAGTTCGCAGTAGTGGCTGCATTCACGAAACAACTCTTGTGGATGGGTTTCCTGAAAGTAGTTGCTGCCGATTTCCGCTGACGGAATATGTGCGGCAATCGCTAATACCGGCACGTGGTTGCGGTGACAGTCGAACAGACCATTGATGAGATGCAGGTTACCGGGCCCACAGGATCCGGCACAGACCGCCAGTTCTCCAGTAAGGTGAGCTTCAGCGCCAGCGGCAAACGCCGCCACTTCTTCGTGACGCGTGGGCATCCAGCGAATGGTTCCCATACGATTAAGGCTGTCACTCAAGCCGTTCAGTGAGTCGCCCGTGACGCCCCAGATACGTTTTACGCCCGCACTTTCCAGTGTTTTTGCGACCAGGGCTGCAACAGTTTGCTTCATGCGTTCTCCTCAGTGATGGGGATGTCCTTTGACGGGAAGATAAAGTTCACGGTTACAAGCTTAGTTTAGGATGCGCCGGGCAGGTGATACCGTGTGAAACAAGCGGTTTCACACGGGAGTCAAACGTGAGATCAGGCGAGGACGATATCGCTTTCTGGATAGCAGCTGCATGCCAGTACGTAACCCTGGCTAATCTCGGTGTCACTAAGTGTCTGCTGGCTGCGGGTTTGGTAGTGGCCTTCCGTCACGCGGGTTTTACAGCAGCCGCACACGCCCGAGCGACAGGCAGCGGCAACGGGGAGTTTATGGTGTTCCATCGCGGCCAGCAGTGACCAGCCTGACGGAAAGGTGTCAGCCTGTAAGCGCATCGGGCTGCGCAGGGTAAACTGCGTCTCTTCTTTGGCGACATCGGCTACCGGGGTGAACTGTTCTGTGAAAATCGTCTTTGCCCCCAGTGCCTTCACATCATGTTGCAGGCTCGCCATATAGGCCTCGGGTCCGCAGATCATCACGGTACGCCGAACCATATCAGGCACCAGTGCGGCCAGGCGCATACGATCCAGGCGGCCGGATAGCATCGCTTCCGTGCCGCTATTTTCAGCGATAATCGTCAACGTTAACCACGGCTGCATGGCGCTGAGTTCATGGGCAAAAATGACATCCTGCGGTGAGCGAACGCTGTACAGTAGTTGCACATTGCAGGCCGGGCGCTGCGCATGTAGCCAGCGGCACATCGACATCATCGGTGTGATGCCGCAGCCTGCCGCCAGAAAGAGATAATGGCTGGCGGGATGGCGCTGACAGCTGAAATCTCCCTGAGGATCGGACAGCCAAATATCGTTTCCCGGGCGAACATCTCGCGTCAACCAGCCCGAGCCTTTGCCCTGTTCGATCTGCCGCACGGTGAGCGTGATAAACGGGCTTTGTCCTGGGGTGGATGACAGCGTATATGCACGCATTTCATCGCTGTTACCGATTTTCACCAGCGCGAACTGGCCCGCCTGCCAGCGATAGAAGTCATGGTTAATCAGCGCAAGCGTCCAGACATCGGGGGTTTCCTGCTGCACATGGTGAACCTGCATGCGCCAGGGGCATAGTATCGTTGAATTCATGAGTTACTCCACGTTGCCGAGGATGGTGGCCAGATCGTTTTCCACGCTGCTAACCGGGATCATACCGAACTCTTTTTGCAACAGTGCCAGCAGGTTATCGGTGAGGAATGCCGGGGAGGTTGGGCCGGTACGAATGTTTTTTACCCCCAGTGATAACAGCGTGAGCAGTACGACAATGGCTTTTTGTTCAAACCACGAAAGCAGCAGTGACAGCGGCAGGTCGTTGACGCCGCAGTTGAGTTTTTCTGCCAGTCTGACCGCCAGCATAATGGCCGCGTAGCTGTCGTTACACTGGCCCACGTCCAGCAGGCGTGGTAACCCTTCGATATGGCCAAACTCCAGTTTATTGAAGCGGTATTTCCCGCAGGCCAGCGTCAGCACCAGGCAGTCCTGTGGGATCGCCAGCGCCATATCCGTGTAATAGCTACGCTGGTCACGGCTGCCATCACAGCCACCCACCAGGAACACATGGCGCAGTTTCTGGCGGCTTACCAGGTCGATGATACTGTCACAGGCATCCAGCAGCACTTTACGCCCGAAGCCGACAGTGATCTCATGAGGAATTTCACTCCAGGGGAAGCCCGGCATACTCTCTGCCTGGTCGATGACGGCAGAGAAATCGTCACCTTCCAGGTGATTGACGCCAGGCCAGCCGACGATGCTGCGTGTCCAGATACGCTGCTGATAATCGCCTACCAGCGGGTCAATAATGCAGTTGGAGGTCATCACTATCGGGCCTGGGAAGCGGGCAAACTCCGTTTGCTGGTTCTGCCAGCCACTGCCGTAGTTACCCACCAGATGCGGGTATTTTTTGAGTTCCGGGTAGCCGTGGGCAGGTAACATCTCGCCGTGGGTGAAAACGTTAATGCCTCTTCCGGCGGTCTGCTCCAGCAGGAACTGGAGGTCTTTCAGGTCGTGACCAGAAATCAGGATCGCCTTGCCGGCCACCGGGCGGACATTGACGGTGACGGGCTGCGGATCGCCATAAACCGTCGTTTGCGCTTCATCCAGCATCCCCATAATGGTGAAGTTCATTTTGCCGATCTGCATGGCGCAGGCCACCAGATCGTTGGTGGCAGAAGGGTTTGTCCCCAGCCAGGCCATGATCTGATGATACTCAGCATAGATCGCGTTATCGAAGCGGTTATGGACGTGTGCATGCTCCATGTAGGCTGCCGCCCCTTTTAGTCCATAGAGACAGAGCAGACGCAACCCGAGGGTATCGGCATCCGCGCCACCCTCGTTCAGTGCAAACTGTGCGGCCTGCTGCTGCAACCCGGCGATTTCATGGCTTGCCAGGTTGAGCGCGGCGAGCGGGTGATCGAGAAGCAGGCTACCCCCTCTCTGCACGCAGCGCTGTTGCAGACGATCGCGCAGGGCGATCGCTTCAAACGCATAATCAACGATACGCGCGGAATCAAAGTTGACGTTAGTCAGCGTGGAGAAAAACGCGCGCGGGGCGAAATTATCCACTTCGTGATCGATAATTCCCAGACTGCGTGCCTGAAGTGCCCAGGCTGACAAGCCCTGAAGCACCGCCACCAGCAGATCCTGTAGATCGGACGTTTCCGCTGTTTTACCGCACATACCTTGCGCGTAAGCACAGCCGTCGCCGACCGGAGTACGCATTGTTTGCTCACATTGAATACAGAACATGGTCTCACCTTTTATAAGATGTATTTAATATACATCTTTATGTATGAGATTACGGCCCGGGATACAAGCAGCCGTAAAGATTAACCTGCCCTGGTTTGATCTGGCGCAATTCTGCAAAGGCAAATAGCGTTTTTTCTCCGTGGCTTGACCCACCGACGCAGGCCGACCATTCTCAATACAAAAACAAAAAGGGGCAAAGATGATTCTGGAAAAAATGGCCATCGTCGGCTTTCGTGGCATCAACCGCTTGTCGTTGCCGCTGGAAGGAAACAACGTTCTGATTGGCGAAAATGCCTGGGGGAAATCCAGCCTGCTGGATGCGCTGACGCTGTTGCTGGCTCCTCAGCAGGATCTGTACCAGTTCAGGCGCCATGATTTTCATTACCTGCCGGGTGAACAGCATCGTCGGGAACGCGATGTGCAGATCGTACTGACGTTTTGCGAACGCGAGGTGGGTGAGGCGGAAGCGGTGCAGTATCAGCCGCTTTCCTCCCTGTGGTGGCGCGGTGAAGGCGGATTGCGCCGTCTTGAACTCTGTATCGAGGGGCGGCTGCTGGACGAAGAACAGGTGGTGACCCGGCGACAGTTTCGAGATGCCCGGGGACAAAGCATCATTAGCGGCGACCAGGCGACGGAGGCGATAACAGCACTGATCCGCCTGCATCCCGTGCTGCGCCTGCGCGATGCACGTTTCAGCCGACGCCAGCCACACGAAGCAGCACCGGCTGCGCCGCTGACTGAACTGACAAGTATGATGGAAGATCTGATGCGTGACGGGGCGATCTGCCCGCAAAATCTGACGGATACCGCACTGCGCGAAGGGCTGAATACCCTGCAACAACTGGTGGAACACTATTTTTCTTTTCAGTCGCCCCAGGCATCACCTCCAGCCAGCCGCATCCCTCACCAGCAGCGTGAATCCGTTAGCGGCTGGCGTCATCTGCGGGAGATGAATCAACTGATTGCCGGGGGCGACCGCAGCCGTCGACTGATCTTGTTGCGGATGTTTGCCCTGCTGGTTCAGGCGCGCGCTGCGCGACAGTTGGATGCACAGGCCCGGCCGTTATTGCTGGTGGAAGACCCGGAAACCCGTCTGCACCCGACCATGCTGGCCGTGGCCTGGGAGTTACTCTCACTGCTGCCCCTGCAAAAAATCGTCACCACCAACTCGGGTGAACTGCTGTCGCAAGTGCCGGTGGAGCAGGTGTGTCGCCTGGTACGCGAGCCACAGCGCGTAGCCGCGTGGCGTATTGGCCCCGCAGGCATGAGCGCTGAGGACAGCCGACGCATCGCTTTTCACATTCGTTTTAACCGCCCGTCTTCGCTGTTTTCCCGCTGCTGGTTGCTGGTGGAAGGTGAAACAGAGGTGTGGGTGATGAACGAGCTGGCGCGCCAGTGCGGTTATCATTTTGCGGCAGAAGGCGTGAAGGTGATTGAGTTCGCCCAGTCCGGGTTAAAGCCGTTGCTGAAATTCGCTCAGCGTATGGGCATTGAATGGCATGTTCTCACCGATGGCGATGATGCCGGAAAGAAATATGCTGCTACGGCTCGCAGTATGCTGGGTGAGGCGCGGGCAGACGAACACCAGCACCTGACGCAATTACCCGCACTGGATATGGAGCATTTCCTGTACAAAGCGGGTTTTGCTGCGGTCTATCATCGTATCGCCAGGCTGCCTCCCAATGTACCGATGAATATGCGGCGAATTATTGGCAAGGCCCTCCAGCACGCTTCCAAGCCGGAGCTGGCCATTTCAGTGGCGATGGATGCTGCTGAGCGCGGAACGGACTCGGTTCCCCCGTTGCTGCGTAATATGTTTGCCAGCGTGCAGTGGCTGGCGCGAGGGAAAGCGGATTAATGCCGTTATTTCCGTTCATGGCATTCTGCCTGGGTTGAAAAGCGCATCTGTCCACCCATATTAGGAGAGTGAGCAGAGCGCCCAATAAAAATGCCAGCATCACTGGCTGGCATTTTGTCGCAGGGTTGTACAAAATGAGTAAGGGGTCATGCGCTGATAGCGATGGCCTCTTCAACAGGGACGATGAGGCTGGCATGATTGCCTTTTGGGCCCTGATGCAAATCAAACTGGACTTGTTGCCCGGCTTTCAGCGTTCTGTAACCGTCCATCTTAATCGTTGAGTAGTGAGCGAAAATATCCTCGCCGCCGCCCACCGGACAGATGAAACCGAAGCCTTTGGCGTTATTAAACCACTTAACAGTACCCGTCTCCATGCTTCTACATCCCTCGCAAGACATTCAAATTGAGTGAGGTGTCCAGGTTTAAAAACCTGACGGCTGGTTAATCTTCATTCAGCCTGTGTTTGTACTGTAGAGAATTAGCATCAAGGGTCAAGCAATCGGGCGGTTATGATGGGGATGAAATCATCAAAATTTGAAGCAGTTAACGCTATTGCGAATTTTGTGATGAAGGTCGCGATTGATGATTTCTGTACACAATTTCAACCGCGCTGTACAACATTGTGCTCATGTTATTCCTAACATGAATGATGTTAGTCTGGCGTAAGTAAGCAATGTTGATCACACTGGGTAGGTATGGGAAAGACTAACGATTGGCTTAATTTTGAAAAGCTTGCAGACGATAAAGTCCGTGAGGAGCTCAAGCCACCCTCGATGTATAAAGTTATTCTGAATAATGACGATTATACGCCTATGGAATTTGTTATTGACGTTCTGCAAAAGTTCTTTTCTTATGATGTTGAACGTGCAACGCAACTGATGCTCGCGGTTCACTACCAGGGAAAGGCGATATGCGGTGTGTTTACTGCTGAAGTCGCAGAGACTAAAGTCGCTAATGTGAACAAGTATGCCAGGGAAAATGAGCATCCGTTGCTTTGTACGCTGGAAAAAGCCTGAATAAGGCGATCTATTTGTGGGGGAGGTGCCTATGCTCAATCAAGAACTGGAACTCAGTTTAAACATGGCTTTCGCCAGAGCGCGCGAGCACCGACATGAGTTTATGACCGTCGAGCATTTGTTACTGGCATTGCTCAGTAACCCGTCGGCCAGAGAGGCACTGGAAGCCTGTACGGTGGATATTGTCGCGTTACGGCAGGAGCTCGAAGCTTTCATTGAACAAACCACCCCGGTCTTGCCGGTGAGCGAAGAAGAGCGCGACACACAGCCGACGCTAAGTTTCCAACGCGTACTGCAACGTGCTGTTTTCCACGTGCAGTCATCCGGCCGCAGCGAAGTTGCGGGCGCTAACGTACTGGTCGCGATCTTTAGCGAGCAGGAGTCGCAGGCTGCTTATCTGCTGCGCAAACATGAAGTCAGTCGTCTTGATGTGGTGAACTACATCTCACACGGCACACGCAAAGATGAACCAGGCCCGGCATCGGGTGCTGAGAATCCGGTTAATGAAGAGCAAGCAGGCGGGGAGGAACGTATGGAAAACTTCACCACCAACCTTAACCAGCTTGCTCGTGTTGGCGGAATTGACCCGCTGATCGGCCGTGATAAAGAGCTGGAGCGCGCCGTTCAGGTTCTCTGCCGCCGTCGTAAAAATAACCCACTGCTGGTGGGCGAATCTGGGGTCGGTAAAACGGCAATTGCGGAAGGTCTTGCCTGGCGTATTGTGCAGGGTGATGTGCCGGAAGTGATGAAAGATTGCACCATCTATTCACTGGATATTGGTTCTCTGCTGGCGGGCACCAAATACCGTGGTGACTTTGAGAAACGCTTTAAAGCGTTACTGAAACAGCTTGAGCAGGACACCAGCAGCATTCTGTTTATCGATGAAATTCATACGATTATTGGTGCTGGCGCGGCATCAGGCGGTCAGGTGGATGCCGCGAATCTGATTAAACCGCTGCTGTCGGGTGGGAAAATTCGCGTGATGGGTTCTACCACTTACCAGGAATTCAGTAATATTTTCGAAAAAGATCGTGCGCTGGCACGTCGCTTCCAGAAAATCGATATTACTGAGCCAACGGTTGAGGAAACGGTGCAGATCATCAATGGTCTGAAGCCGAAGTACGAAGCGCACCATGACGTTCGCTATACTGCAAAAGCGGTGCGTGCGGCGGTGGAGCTGGCGGTGAAATACATCAACGACCGTCATCTGCCCGATAAGGCGATTGATGTAATTGATGAAGCCGGTGCCCGTGCGCGTCTGATGCCGGTCAGCAAACGCAAAAAAACCGTCAACGTGTCGGATATCGAAACGGTGGTGGCGCGTATTGCCCGTATTCCTGAGAAGAGCGTGTCGGCTTCCGACCGTGACTCACTGAAAACGCTCGGCGATCGCCTGAAGATGCTGGTATTTGGCCAGGATAATGCCATTGAAGTGCTGACCGAAGCGATCAAAATGAGCCGTGCAGGTTTGGGCCAGGATCGTAAACCTGTTGGTTCCTTCCTGTTTGCCGGCCCGACCGGTGTCGGGAAAACCGAGGTAACGGTTCAGCTGGCGAAAGCGTTGGGTATTGAGCTGCTGCGTTTTGACATGTCTGAGTATATGGAACGGCACACCGTCAGTCGTCTGATTGGTGCGCCTCCGGGCTATGTTGGTTTCGATCAGGGCGGCCTGTTAACCGATGCGGTGATCAAACATCCACATGCGGTGGTGTTGCTGGATGAGATTGAGAAAGCACACCCGGATGTCTTCAACCTGCTGTTGCAGGTGATGGATAACGGCATGCTGACGGATAATAACGGCCGTAAAGCGGACTTCCGTAATGTGGTGGTCGTGATGACCACGAACGCCGGGGTACGTGAAACGGAACGTAAATCTATCGGCCTGATCCAGCAGGACAACAGTACCGATGCGATGGAAGAGATCAAAAAGATCTTCACACCAGAGTTCCGTAACCGTCTGGATAATATTATCTGGTTCAAACATCTCGACCAGGTTGTGATCCATCAGGTTGTCGACAAGTTTATCGTCGAACTCCAGGCCCAGTTGGATGCGAAAGGTGTCTCGCTGGAAGTCAGTGATGACGCCCGTGACTGGCTGGCAGAGAAAGGCTACGACAAGGCAATGGGCGCACGCCCAATGGCCCGTACCGTTCAGGAAAGCCTGAAAAAACCGTTAGCTAATGAGCTGCTGTTTGGTTCACTGGTTGATGGAGGATCGGTGTCGGTAGCGCTGGATAAAGATAAAAACCAACTGACCTATCACTTCCTGAGTGCACAGAAGCGTAAAGCGGAGGGGACCGTGCATTAATTTGCCGGACCTGCGCGAATAAAAAAGCCTGATGATGATTCATCAGGCTTTTTTTTGTCTATTTACAGGCGGGCTGTTGCGCCAGTAGGGCGGCCCAGTGCGTTTCCCAATGACCCCCGTGTGTCAGCCCAGGAACCTCAACGATTTGTACGCAGGAAGAGTGGCTGGCATCCGCATAGCCTTGTGCCACGCTGTGCGGCACCACCCGATCCTCACTGCCAGAGAAGTGGATCTGCGGTAGCCCTGCCAGCGTGGGGGCAACGTCTTTAGCATTCAGTGACTGCGGCATCGGGCTGGCGTGGTGCAGACGGTTCACCTCATCCATATCGAGATTTCCCGCCACCGTGCGCAGCGACTGCACATCATGGCGCCGCGCCGCGACTAACGCAGCCACCGCGCCACCACCCGAGTAGCCGACCAGCACCAGAGGCTGACCGGGTGCCTGGCGGGCAATCTGCGTGATGGCATCATTCATTGCGTTAATCACCTCCGGGCCGAAGCGATGGTCGGTCCACCAGCTTTGGTCACAGGCGGGATTGCGCGTCATGGGGATGTACTGACAGGGACGTGCCAGATACGCCACATTTACGGCAGGGTCGGCAGCGGTAAGTTTGAGCGCAGTAGGGTTAAACGGCGTGGGATCGCGTGAGGGCTGGCTGGGGGTGACCCAGGCAAAACCATCACCTTCAATATAGAGATGCACAGGCTGGTCGGGATCGCTGATGCGACCCCACCAGCGGAGTACAAATGGCACGGCGTTGATTTCACCCTGCTGTAAACCCGCCGCACGCGCAATGGCGTCGGCGGTGGCAGCACGGTTATCGGTGGCGCAGCCGGTCAGCAGGCTGCACCAAAGTAACCCAACGCAGAGGGATGTTAATTTCACCCGTGACTTAGAACAGCTTACGCACTTGCAGACTGACGGTCTGACCCATGAACTGCGGTGCAGTTTGCAGGTCGTAACGCGCTTCCAGGGTCAGGTCATCGGCATGAGCCAGTGAAACACCGACGCTGGTATCTGCACTGTCTGCAGCCTGGCGGGCACCCTGCGAGGTAAAGCGGGTTTCCCCCAGACTGTCCGCGCTGAAACCGGAATTAGTGGTCATCGGGCTGCGATCGTACTGATGGCTCCACATTACCTGGACAAACGGAGACAGGTCGCCGGCAGGCGTTGACCAGCTGTGCGCCAGTTTACCGCCGAGGCTGCTTTCGACCGACTGGCTGTGGGCGCTGTCGACATCCAGCGCACTGCCGTTGTCGCTATTTTCCTGATAGCTGCCCTGATGAAGGTAGCTGTAGCTCAGGCTGGCCAGCGGGGTCAGGGTGGTGTTAGCCCCTAATGCCAGCGGGTAACCGACCTCCGACTTCAGTGCCACCTGCTGCCCGGTAAAGTGCGCGCTGGCGTTGTCGTTGAAGCCGTCGAAGGCCACCTGACGCTGGCTGTCGTAAGACTGACGGGTCAGGCTGGTGCTGAGGTTAACAAACCACGGCTCGCCGCTGTAGGTGGCATAAAGAATGCCGCCCCATGCGTCAACGTCGCTGCTGCTGCCTTTGACGTTGTCCTGGCCTTTAACGGAGGTGCGGCTGTAGCTTAACGCCGCACCGGCACGCCAGCTATCCAGAATCTGACGGTCAGCACCCAGCACCAGGCCGCCGTAATGGGCGCGGTAACCGCTGACGTTATCGACCATGCCCTGACGCGCGCTGCCGTAGAAAGGTTTGCCCCATGCTGCCCAGTCGAGGCTGTCGTCACCGGTGGCGACACCACGTGCGCTGGCGCCCGGGGTGATGCGCAGGCCGTCCAGATGCGTGCCAACCACGCCCAGGGCATCCATGGATGCGGCCGAGGTGGCGGCGGATGCCATGCTGTTCTGGCCTGGCGAAAGCTGCTCGCCGATGCGGTTGGCTTCTGCTTCCGTGGTGATGGTTTTTGAGGCGTTGAAGAGATTCAGCAGCGCAGGGGAGGAGATGCCGCTGTAGCTCGACAGACCATTCAGTGACGAGATGGCATTGCCAGTTGTCGGAAGCGGTCTGCCCGTGCTTGGGGTATTGCCACCACCGTTGTTATTACCGCCACCGCTGTTATTACCGCCGGACAGATAGACGACCAGGTTGTCGGTATTACTGACTTCGTCGCTAATCGCTGTACCTGTCACTGTGCCATTAAATGTGTCAGCACTGTAGTGCAGCTTGCTGGCATTATAATCGGCAGTACTGGCTTTGATCACCACATAGCGCTGACCATCGGCAAAACCATAGCTGCCTGTATTGAGTAATTTGATTGAAGACCCTGCATCAATCACCGCATTTCCTCTGACGTTCAGGCGTCCATAGCCACTATCCAGCGCGCTTCCCAGCGCCTGGGAGGCATCGGAAACCCCAATACGCAGGATCGCGTTAGCGGTCTGATGGTAGTTGCCGTCGACCTTCAGACTCTCATTAACCAGAACATCAGCGTTGTTGGTCAGGATATGAGTGCCACCCAGATACACGTTGTCGTTCAGCAGCAGCTGTCCCGTCTGGAAACGCACATCTGCCCCTGTGCTGTTTATCGCACCAATCGGTGAGGATGTTGGTAATGAGAATGAATAAATCATCTGATTACTACCGATCAGCGAACCGCGACGATTTACGCCCCCGTTGATCACCAGAGCATTACTGGTATTGTTGACAATGTCACCGGCGATGGTTCCGCTGTTGTTGATCGCGCCAATCGTACCTTTGTTGAGAATGGCAATGCTATCAGATGAGTTCAGCCCGTTACCATACACGCCAATATAACCATCGTTATTCAGAGTCGTTATCACGCCAACGTTAAAAATAGCTTTTGTTCCCCCGATGATTTCACCGGTATCGGTGTTAGTCAGCGTAGTGATCGTACCGAAGTTAGCGATCCCTGACATCGGATCCGACGTGCTTGATGTGTTGTTGCCAGAGGTGATTAGCCCGCTGTTTACCAGAGAACCAATCGTGTTGTCGTTTTCCAGCGCAATGAAATCTGTTGAGTTCATTACCCCTGAGTTTTTCAGAGAGGAAAGCGTTCCCCCGCCACCGTTATAGAAAGCAAGCTTGGAGTCGTTGTAGATACTGCCCTGATTATCCACTAAATCGGTATCTTTCATATTGGCTACGGTAGCAAGATACGACATGGATGTGGTAGTTGAACTCAAGGTTGCCGCAGGCTCAATCGTCAGAATATCGGTAGAGACGGTGAGCTGATTAATGACAGCTGAGTGACTAATTATCTCTTCGGTTTGTGCCGGGTCGGCGTGAGCAAGGTTAAAACATTGAGCCGCCGCCAGCGCAACAACCAGCGGCTTGAGTGGGAAAGAATACAGCGATTTATTCATTGTGTTTGCCACCATCAGAGTTAACAAGACGGTTTTCTCCGTCCGTTTTATAGGAATTATCTGATTTATCGGCAGCATTGAGAGGCACTTTAGATGTGCAAATCACTATATTTCAGGCATAAAAAAACCGGACTGAAAGCAGTCCGGTTTGGCGTAGCGGTACTGCTGGCGATTAACGCGGCAGCACCTCAGAATGGGTCACTTAGCGACTACGGAAGACAATGCGGCCTTTGCTCAGGTCGTACGGGGTCAGCTCTACAGTGACTTTGTCGCCCGTCAGGATGCGGATGTAGTTTTTGCGCATTTTACCGGAGATATGAGCGGTAACCACGTGACCGTTTTCCAATTCAACGCGGAACATGGTGTTAGGTAACGTATCGAGTACGGTACCCTGCATTTCAATATTGTCTTCTTTGGCCATCGAATCCTCTAGGTGGACTACCTTAGTTTTGAACCGGCGAGATAATGCCGAATTTCACGTATTAAGTAAAGAATTGCGGATGAATTCATCCACATCAATCCCTCTGACGCGCACCTGGCGCAGACGGATTACGAATTAATCTGGAGTCAGTGACGTCAGCGTGGGGGAACAGCGGGCTAAGAATCTGTTTAAAATATGCTTTGGTCGCACGATTAAAACAGTTCTGAAAAGGTGCGTTGAGATTCCCAGCCTGGTATTCCGCATCACCATCTTGTACCGGTGAAAGGCGGACGACATACCAAACGCGCATATTATATCACTGTTCTTGCCCTGTTGCGTGCAAAACATAGAAGGATTGCATTAAAAAAGCCGGTGTGGCTGCCAGCAATCAGCAGAAAGAGGCTGATGCGCCAGAGAATGGACATATTGCAGGTAGGTCGCGCGGGGAATTTCCTGCGCGCCCAGAGAGAGGGTATGAGGATTAAGCACCTGGCAGTCGATTAACTTGCCACCCTGTTGCTGAAAGTACTCACTGAAGACCAGCAATGCCGTTTTTGAGGCATTCTCGCTGCGGCTGAACATCGATTCACCGCAAAAAATTTGCCCCAGTTCCAGCCCGTACATACCGCCGACCAGGTCTTCACCACGCCATACTTCTATCGACTGTGCGTGGCCCAGCTCATGCAACTTTTGCCAGGCGCGTTTCACCTCATGGGTGATCCAGGTTCCTTCATTACGATCGCTGGCGCAGCCTTCTATCACCTGCTGAAATTGTTGATTCAGTGTGACCTGATAAGGGGATTTTTGATGAAAGCGTTTCATACTGCGGCTGAGATGGAAATGTTCAGGCAGCAGCACTGCCCGCGGATCGGGTGACCACCAGAGGATGGGATCGCCAGGGGAAAACCACGGAAAAATGCCCCGATGATAAGCGTTAAGCAAACGCTGCGGACTGAGGTCTCCCCCCATTGCCAGCAGGCCATTGGGTTCCCGCAACGCCATTTCTGGCGGCGGGAAATTAAGCGATTCACGTGAGAGCTGGATCAGGCGCATCGGGCAATACTCATCAGCACGAGAGGTAATGACTATAGCGCAAAGCGCTGCAGAAATGTCCAGTATCGGCCCTGTTTTGAGACTAATTCCTGGTGATTGCCTTGTTCAATAATCTGGCCGCTATCCATAACACAAATTCGATCGAAATGTGCCAGACCCCGCAGACGGTGCGTCACCATAATCAGGGTTTTCCCGCGGGCGACCTGGCGCAGCAAAGCCAGGATCTGCTGTTCGGTTTCTGCATCCAGGCCTTCCGTCGGTTCATCCAGTAACATTAAATCGCCGCCGTGCAGCAACGCGCGCGCCAGACCCAGTCGGCGAAGCTCCCCACCGGAAAGCTGACGACCGCCTTCACCCAGCCAGGCATTGAGTCCCTGATCATTATCCAGCAGTGTCTCCAGCCCGACCTGATGAAGGGCATCACACAGCTGCTCATCGTGGCATGCCGGTGCGGCCAGCAGCAGATTGTCACGCAGGCTGGCGCTGAACAGATGCACACGCTGGGTGACCACGCTGGTGCGGGCACGTAAATCGGCTTCACTCCAGTCAGTCAGCGGCTGTCCATTCAACAGGATAGTCCCTTGTTGCGGGTCCCAGGCGCGGGTAAGTAGTTGCAACAGCGTGGACTTGCCGCAGCCAGTCCGACCGAGCAGGGCGATATGTTCGCCAGCGCCAATCTCAAACGTCAGCCCGGCAATGGCGTACGGGCCTTCGCCGTAACGGAAGCTGACATCACTCAGGCTCAGCGCCGCACCAGCACCCTGCGATGTTCCACTTTCTGCTGTGAAGTTAACGGCCGGGCGCTGTTCGATAATCTGTGAAACGCGTTTTGCTGAGGCGATAACGTGGCCGAGATGCTGGAATGCGGTGCCGACCGGGGCCAGCGCTTCAAAGGCGGCCAGTGCACAGAAGACAAACAGCGCAATGTAAGCACCGGGATAAGGATCGCCGCCGATGCCAGCAGCACTTAACCACAACAGCAGCGTGACGGCGATGCCACCCATCAACATCACCAGTCCCTGAGACATCCCGGTCAGGCTCGCCTGACGCTGTTGCGCTGCCAGCCAGGCCTGCTCGGTGGCATTCATTGTGCTGCGGAACTGGCTGGCAGCCCCATACAGACTTAATTCGGCTTGCCCCTGAAGCCAGCGGGTCAGGCCGCTGCGATATTCGCCACGCAGGCGAGTTAAATCAGCGCCTACCGGCAGCCCGGCACGGTAAAACACAGGAGGGATAACAATCAGCGTCAGCAGCATCAGTGCGCCAAGGGTCAGTGCCAGACTGGTATCCAGCCAGCTCAGGCCGATCGTCACCACCACAATGACGGCCAGCGCCCCCACCAACGGTGAAATGACACGCAGATAGAGATGATCCAGCGTATCCACATCCGCCACCAGACGGTTGAGCAAATCGCCTTCACGGAAACGGGCGATACCGGCAGGAGAGAGCGGCAGCAGCTTGCTGAAGGTGAATACCCGCAGATGCTGAAGCACACGGAAGGTAGTGTCGTGGCTGACCAGGCGCTCCAGGTAGCGTGCCACCGTACGGCTGATTGCCGTGCCGCGAACCCCGGCGGCAGGAAGCATATAGTTAAAGCTGTAGATCCCGGCGACGCCCGCCAGAGACGTCGCGGCGAGGAACCAGCCCGACAGCGTCAGCAGGCCGATACTGGCCAGTAGCGTCAGCACAGCCAGCACAATGCCCGCCAGTAACCGCAGGATATGGCGACGATAGAGTCTTAAAAACGGCAGCAGGGTTTTCATTCGAGCGATCCTCCTCGCTGGGCCATCAGGTCTGCAAATGGGCCTGGTTGATGGGCCAGAGCCTCCCAGCTTCCTGTCTGAACAATTTCGCCTTTGCGCATCAGCCAGATTTCATCCCACTGATCCAGGCGATCGAGCTGGTGGGTGATCAACAGCGTACTCTGGGCATGAGAAGCCTGTAACAGCGCGTGGTTAACATGCTGTTCACTGTGCGCATCGAGGCTGGCATCAGGTTCATCCAGCAGCAGCAGCTGGCAGGGCTTCATCAACGCACGTGCAACGGCAACACGCTGCGCCTGGCCAACAGAAAGCCCCGCAGCCTGATCACCGGTTTCACTGTCAAGACCCGCGGGTAACTGTGAGAGGAATTCATTCACACCAGCCAGTGCCAGCACCTGGTGCAGACGGGCTTCATCGCTATTACCGCTCAGCAAAATGTTCTGCCGCAGTGTACCGGCGGGAAGGTGCGGGTTTTGGCCCACCCAGGCCAGCTGCAACTGCCAGTGCGGCAGAGCGATATCTCGCAGCTCTGTGCCATTAATCAGCAGCGAACCGCGATAGGGCAGGTAGCCGAGCAGCACATTCATCAGCGAAGTTTTGCCCGCACCGCTTTGCCCGACCAGCGCCACGCGTTGTCCCGGTTGTAAAGTAAAACTCAGTGGACCCGCAAGCTGTGTGCCTTCTGCCGTGGTGATGACCAGGTCCTGGGCCACCAGACTCAATCCATTACTCAGGTCCGGAGTCAGCGATCCACGTTCAACTGAGGCAGACTCACTCTCTTCAAGGAAGGTTTGCAGCGCATCGGCGGCGCCAATCGCCTGTGCCTTGGCATGGTAGTAAGTCCCAAGGTCACGCAGTGGCTGGTAAAATTCAGGGGCGAGTATCAGCACGAGGAACCCGGCAAACAGGGTAACCGGGGGGCTGTAGTGACCAAAATTGAAGACGCCAAGATAAGAGAAACCGAAATAGACCGCGATCAGGGCAATGGAGATTGACGCGAAGAACTCCAGCACCGCCGAGGACAGAAACGCCATGCGCAGCACTTCCATGGTGCGCAGACGGAACTGCTCAGACGCTTCTGCGATGGTGGCGGTTTCAGCCTGTGCGCGGTGAAACAGACGTAACGTTTCCAGCCCGCGCAGACGGTCAAGGAACTGACCGCCCAGACGTGCCAGCGCCTGAAAGTTACGGCGGTTTGCATCGGCAGCACCCATTCCCACCATTGCCATAAATAAGGGGATCAATGGTGCAGTCGCCAGCAGGATCAGCGAGGCTGCCCAGTTCACCGGGAACAGCAGGATCAGTACCAGCAATGGGATGATCCCCGCCAGCATCATCTGCGGCAAATAGCGCGCATAGTAATCCTGCATCTCCTCAATCTGTTCCAGCAGCAATGTGGCCCAGCTCCCGGCGGGTTTACCCTGAATCCAGGCGGGTCCGAGATCAGACAGACGGTTCAATACCTGACGGCGCAGGGTCTGGCGGATAGCCTGGCCGGTTTTGAAACCGATCTTTTCGCGCAGCCATGCCAGAAAGGCACGACCCGCAAAGCAGGCCAGTAGCAGAATAAAATGCAGCAGCTGGCTATCACGCGGCTGATGGTCAATCAGCAGGGCCTGAAGCAGCGAGGCAAGAAACCAGGCCTGGGCTAAGATCAGCAGGGCGCTCAATGTGCCTAGCAGGTATGAGAGGCGCAGCCAGCGATGGCCATGCACACTCTGACTTTTCAGCCAGCGGGTGAGTTGTTGTTGTCGTGTTTTATTCATCTGTTGCCGTATTGCCCTGACGTAAACAGTAGTGAGGCAAAGGCCCCAGGAAGATAGGTGTCAAGCGCGGCAATGTTACAATGCGGAGGATAAAAAGGCGACAATTGCTCGTCGCCTTAGGCAAGATTAGCTCAGAGTTTTAACAACTTACTGATTATTTTTAACTAAACCGTCAAGATAACGCTCTGCGTCCAGGGCGGCCATACAGCCCGTTCCGGCAGAGGTAATCGCCTGGCGGTAAATATGGTCCATCACATCACCTGCGGCGAATACGCCCGGAATGCTGGTCTGCGTGGCATTACCCTGAAGTCCGGACTGGACTTTGATGTAACCATTTTCCAGTGCTAACTGACCATTAAAGATAGCGGTGTTCGGGCTGTGACCGATAGCAACGAACAAGCCTGCGACTTCCAGTGTTTTAGTCTGATCGTCTTTGGTGGAGCGCAGACACAATGAGCTGACGCCCATCTGATCGCCCAGCACTTCATCCAGCGTGTGGTCAGTATGCAGCACGATATTGCCGTTTTTGACCTTTTCATTCAGACGGTCAATCAGGATTTTTTCCGCACGGAAGCTATCGCGACGGTGGATCAGATGCACTTCGGCGGCGATATTCGCCAGATAAAGCGCTTCTTCCACTGCGGTGTTACCACCGCCAATCACCGCGACTTTTTGGTTACGGTAGAAGAAACCGTCACAGGTGGCGCAGGCTGAAACACCGCGACCTTTGAACGCTTCCTCTGAAGGCAGACCCAGGTAACGAGCGGATGCACCGGTAGCAATAATCAGTGCATCAGCAGTGTACACACCTTCATCGCCGGTCAGCCGGAACGGGCGGTTTTGCAGATCCACGCTGTGGATATGATCGAAAATGATCTCGGTGTTAAATTTCACCGCGTGCTCGTGCATGCGTTCCATCAGCAGTGGCCCGGTCAGCTCGTTCGGATCGCCTGGCCAGTTTTCCACGTCGGTGGTGGTGGTCAGCTGACCCCCTTTTTCCAGACCGGTGATCAGCACCGGGTTCAGGTTAGCGCGGGCTGCATACACGGCAGCGGTATAACCTGCCGGGCCTGAGCCCAGAATCAGTAATTTACTGTGTTTAGCCGTACCCATGAGACCCTCATTAATTGACTGGCAAACCTATACCCGGATTGTAGGGAATTTAGCGAGGCAAAAAAAGCATTCTGCGATTTTGTTAACAATTAATGAAAAAGGTCTGGCCAATCGTTGTCCGTATGACAGGGTGAGGGTGGAAAAATAGCATTTCAGCCATTTTTTGTCATTTTGGCGACAAAATTGTCATTGAAAAACAGAGAGACAGCATTCGCTTTGGCATGTTGTACTGATTTTGTTTGTTTTGCTTTGACAATCGGCTGCGCTTTTGCGAAAACATTATGGGAAGCAGAGTGTATTTGGTCACCTAAGTCAGGGTTTCATCCCGGATTTTGCGTTTATCGCCCGATATACTCAGCCTGTTATTTGGAATGACGCATGGTGTGGACAGACAACATGCGTCATGCAGATAGAGCGTTTAATACCGCGACAGGCTCGATGTCTTCACTTAGATCAACCCTGTTACATTGAGTCGTTCAGGGTATGGCAGGTAAAGGGAAGAAATTTAAGAGAGACAATAATAATGGTAGACAATAAAAAACGGCCGGGTAAAGATCTCGACAGAATTGACCGCAACATCCTGAATGAACTGCAGAAAGATGGGCGTATTTCTAACGTCGAGCTTTCCAAGCGCGTAGGCCTATCACCCACGCCGTGCCTTGAGCGCGTTCGCCGTCTGGAGCGACAGAACTTCATTCTCGGCTACACTGCTCAGTTAAATCCGCACTATCTGGATGCATCACTTCTGGTATTCGTTGAGATTACTCTGAATCGTGGTGCGCCTGATGTGTTTGAGCAGTTTAACGCCGCAGTACAAAAACTTGAGGAAACTCAAGAGTGTCACCTCGTTTCCGGTGATTTTGACTATCTGCTAAAAACCCGTGTTCCAGATATGTCTGCGTACCGTAAATTGCTGGGCGAAACCTTGCTACGTCTGCCGGGTGTGAACGATACCCGTACTTATGTGGTCATGGAAGAAGTGAAACAAAGTAACCGGTTAGTGATTAAAACCCGGTAACACAGGGCAGGTGCAAAACCTGTTAGTTTTCGGTACACTCCTGTGAATTCATACAGGTTCAGCGCCGGGCATGCCCGGCGCTGTTACCTCCATAGTTTACAGGCACCTGGAGAGTACTCTTGAGCCAGGAATACACAGAAGATAAAGACGTTTCGTTAGAACCGTTGAGCAGCGGGCGTCGCCTGCTGGAAGCGCTATTAATTGTTGTTGCTCTTTTCGCCATTTATCTGATGGTGGCGCTGGTGAGCTTCAATCCTTCCGATCCCAGTTGGTCACAAACCGCCTGGCACGAACCTATCCACAACATCGGTGGTGGCGTTGGGGCGTGGCTTGCAGATACGCTATTCTTTATCTTTGGCGTGATGGCTTATGCGCTTCCTCCCGTGATTTTAGGCCTGTGCTGGATCACGTTCAGCCGACGCCACTTCCAGGATTACATTGACTATTTTGCCGTTGGTTTGCGCATGATTGGCGTGCTGGCGCTGGTGGTTACTTCCTGTGGTCTGGCCGCATTGAATGCTGACGATATTTGGTATTTTGCGTCGGGTGGTGTGATTGGCAGCTTGTTAAGCAATGCGATGGCTCCCTATTTTAGCGGGCCGGGCGGCACGCTAACCCTGCTGTGCATCTGGGCAGCGGGGCTGACGCTCTATACCGGCTGGTCATGGCTGACGATTGCCGAGAAGATTGGTGGCGTGGTGATGGGAGTACTGACTTTCGCCAGTAATCGCTCACGTGCTGATGAGAAATGGCATGAAGAAGACGATGAAGATGAAGTGGATGCGCCGGTAGCGGTACGCAGTGCACCGATGCATGCTGACGATCACTACGACGTACTGCTGACGAAACCACAGCCTGTTCACGCAGATGATGAGGAGGGCGAGCAGGACGATCCGCTGCTGGCCAAACCGACATCCAGCGATGTTGTTTCGGTTCCTGCGCAGCAATCTGCGATTGCCCCCGTTGCGCCGGTCATTGCTCCTGCTCAGGAATACGCAGCCCAGGCTGAGGTGCAGGTTTCCACACCAGTGGCACCGCCACAACCATCGCTCTATCGTTTTGAAGTGCCAGCAGAAGCCAGGACGCCAGCGCCTTCGCTACCGGTTGATGAAGAAGACGGTCCGCAGATGGGCAACTGGCAGGATACCTCAGCGGCTTCGCCGTTTGATTTCTCCACACCACATGCCTCTCATCCAGCCTCAGTAGCTGCTGCTGCAACCGGAGCTGCGCTTGGTGCTGTTGCACAGTCAGCCAGCAGTAATATGCCGTTTATGCCGGGCTTTACGGCAACCAGTGGCGATGATCTTAATCCCCAGGTTAAGCAGGGTATCGGCCCTGAACTGCCGCGCCCAAATCCAGTAAAATTGCCGACACGCCGCGAATTGGCTTCTTACGGCATTAAGTTGCCTTCGCAGCGCATGGCGGAAGAAAAAGCCAAAGAGCAGGAGTCCCTGCAGCCAGAGGTTGCTGAAGGAGATGCCTGGCAGGCTGTCACGCCTGACGAGCAGGATGATGCGGAACAGGCACAGCTACGTGAAGCGTTCCTGGCACGGGAACAGCAGCGTTACGGCGAAGAGTTTGCTGCTGAAGATGAAGAAGCACTGCAACAGGCGGCGCTGGCGCGTCAGTTTGCTGAACAGCAGCAGCAGCGTTATGCCGCCGAAACGTCAGGCCAAAGCCCAACCTTTACGCTTGATACCTCCGGTGCTTTCGATTTCTCACCGATGGACGATCTGGTCAATGACGGCCCGACTGAGCCATTGTTTACGCTGTCGGCAGCACCTGAAACAGAGTCCGTTGCCCCCGTTCAGTCACAGTGGCAACAGCCCGAAGAGGCGCAACCGCAGGCTCCCATTGCGCAGACTTCTCCTGCCTGGCAACCCGCTGCTGCACCTCCTGTGACGGCCCAGCCAGTGAAGCCGCAAGAACCGGATATGGACAGTTTGATCCATCCGTTCCTGATGCGTCATGAGCAGCCAACGTACAAACCAACCACGCCGCTGCCAACGCTCGATTTGTTAGCGTCGCCGCCAGCCGAAACGGAACCGGTAGACCAGTTTGCGCTTGAGCAGACCGCTCGTTTGATTGAGGCGCGGCTGGCTGACTATCGCGTGAAGGCTGAGGTGGTTGGGTACTCACCGGGTCCGGTTATCACCCGCTTTGAGCTGGATTTGGCGCCGGGCGTAAAAGCTGCGCGTATCTCTAACCTGTCGCGGGATCTGGCTCGCTCATTGTCAGCTGTTGCCGTGCGTGTGGTGGAAGTCATCCCTGGCCGTCCATATGTGGGGCTGGAGTTGCCTAATCTGAATCGCCAGACGGTTTATCTGCGAGAAGTGCTGGATTGCCCGGCATTCCGTGATAATCCCTCCCCGTTGTCGATTGTGCTGGGCAAAGATATTTCCGGCGATCCAGTGGTAGCCGATTTGGGCAAAATGCCTCACTTGCTGGTTGCCGGTACGACCGGTTCCGGTAAGTCGGTAGGCGTTAATGCCATGATCCTCAGTATCTTGTATAAAGCCACGCCAAAAGAAGTGCGCTTTATTATGATCGACCCGAAAATGCTCGAATTGTCGGTGTATGAAGGCATTCCACATCTGTTAACCGATGTGGTCACCGACATGAAAGATGCGGCCAATGCGTTGCGCTGGTGTGTGGTTGAGATGGAGCGTCGTTACAAGCTGATGTCGGCACTGGGTGTGCGTAACATCGCGGGCTATAACGAGAAGGTGGATATGGCTGAGGCGATGGGGCGTCCCATCCCTGACCCGTTCTGGAAGCCAACCGACAGCATGGATATGACACCACCGGTACTGGAAAAAGAGCCTTATATCGTGGTGATGGTGGATGAGTTTGCAGACCTGATCATGACCGTCGGCAAAAAAGTGGAAGAGCTGATCGCACGTCTGGCACAGAAAGCACGTGCGGCGGGGATTCATCTGGTGCTGGCCACACAGCGACCTTCTGTGGATGTGATCACCGGTCTGATTAAGGCCAATATTCCGACACGTATTGCCTTTACGGTATCCAGTAAAATTGACTCACGTACCATTCTCGATCAGTCGGGTGCAGAATCTTTGCTGGGCATGGGTGACATGCTGTATCTGGCACCTAACTCTTCTATTCCGGTCCGAGTCCATGGTGCCTTTGTTCGCGACCAGGAAGTGCATGCCGTCGTGAAAGACTGGAAGGCACGCGAACGTCCTCAGTATAAAGAAGGTATCCTTAGCGGCGGCGACGATACTGAATCGGGTGCGGGTGGCGTTGACGGTGACGAAGAGCTGGACCAGTTGTTCGACCAGGCCGTTGAGTTCGTTGTCGACAAGCGTCGCGCCTCGATTTCCGGCGTTCAGCGGCAATTCCGTATCGGTTATAACCGTGCTGCGCGTATCATTGAACAGATGGAAGCGCAGGGAATTGTTTCGTCACCGGGGCATAACGGGAACCGCGAGGTGCTGGCACCACCTCCGCATGAGCGTTAAGTCTTCTTGTTTCGCTCACCATCAACGGGTCAGGCACTGCCTGGCCCGTTGAATTCCTGACAGCAGTCCCAATATTTGTAGGATACGGACTGGGAGATTCAGTTTTTTCTCCTGTTGTTGTTATCAGCGCCTGGCTAAAGTTATCCACGTCATGCTTAACCCGAACGGGATACAAGAGTTTCAATAAGGATGCCGTAATGAAAAAATTAATGATTTCCTGCTGTGTGTTGGCTGCTTTTTCCTCGGTTACCGCCTGGGCTGATGCATCTGGCGATTTGCAGCAACGCCTGGATAAGGTGAAAAGTTTCCATGCCACGTTTAGTCAAAAAGTAACCGACAGCACCGGTGCATCGGTGCAGGATGGCGAAGGTGAGATGTGGGTTCAGCGTCCGAACCTGTTCAACTGGCATATGACAGCGCCGGATGAAAGCACCCTGATTTCCGATGGTAAAACGTTATGGTTCTACAATCCGTTTGTTGAGCAGGTTAGCGCCAGCTGGGTGAAAGATGCCACCAGCAATACCCCCTTTATGCTGATTGCACGTAACCAGGCGAGTGACTGGAAGCAATACAACGTTGCGCAAAAAGGGGATGACTTCTCTCTGACGCCAAAAAATGCTGATGGCAACCTGAAGCAGTTCACCATCAACGTGGCGACCAATGGCACCATCAATCAGTTCAGCGCGGTAGAGCAGGATGGGCAGCGCAGCAGTTATACGTTGAAAAGCCAGCAAAATGGCAGCATCAGTGCCGATAAGTTCAAGTTCACACCACCTAAGGGTGTAACTGTGGACGACCAGCGTCAGTGAGGTTTGCGTGAGTAACCTGTCCCTCGACTTTTCCCGTAATGAGTTTCAGCCTCTGGCCGCGCGTATGCGGCCACGTACGCTGGCCGAGTATATTGGCCAACAGCATCTGCTGGCAGCGGGTAAACCGCTGCCGCGCGCTATTGAGGCGGGTCATCTTCACTCGATGATTCTATGGGGACCGCCGGGGACGGGGAAAACCACGCTGGCCGAAATTATCGGTCACTATGGACAGGCTGACGTTGAGCGCATTTCCGCTGTCACCTCCGGGGTGAAAGAGATCCGTGAGGCGATTGAGCGTGCGCGGCAAAACCGCAATGCAGGTCGGCGTACCATCCTGTTTGTTGATGAAGTTCACCGTTTTAATAAAAGCCAGCAAGATGCTTTTCTGCCACATATTGAAGATGGCACCATTACCTTTATCGGTGCCACAACGGAAAATCCCTCATTCGAACTGAATTCAGCGCTGTTATCGCGTGCCCGCGTGTATCTGTTGAAATCTCTGACCACGGAAGACATTGCTGCCGTGCTGAACCAGGCGATGCAAGACGGTGAGCGTGGCTATGGTAATGACAACATCATCCTGCCTGAAAATACCCGCAATATGATTGCTGAGCTGGTCAACGGCGATGCGCGCCGCGCGCTGAATACGCTGGAAATGATGGCCGATATGGCTGAGGTGAATAGCAAAGGCAAGCGTGAACTGACGCCGCAGTTGCTCAATGAAGTGTCTGGCGAACGTAGCGCACGCTTTGATAATAAAGGTGACCGTTTCTACGATCTCATATCGGCGCTGCACAAATCAGTGCGGGGGTCGGCCCCGGATGCGGCACTTTACTGGTATGCACGGATCATTACCGCAGGCGGTGATCCGCTGTATGTCGCGCGACGTTTGCTGGCTATCGCCTCCGAAGATGTTGGCAACGCGGATCCGCGTGGCATGCAGGTAGCGATCTCTGCCTGGGATTGTTTTACTCGTGTCGGCCCGGCAGAAGGTGAGCGGGCGATCGCCCAGGCGATTGTTTACCTGGCCTGCGCGCCAAAAAGCAACGCGGTGTATAACGCTTTCAAAGCGGCCATGCGTGATGCGCGTGAAAGCCCGGATTATGATGTTCCTGAACATTTACGTAATGCGCCAACCAAACTGATGAAAGAAATGGGGCTGGGAGCGGAATACCGTTATGCCCACGATGAACCTAACGCGTATGCAGCAGGTGAGGACTATTTCCCGGCGCAAATGGCACAAACCCGCTATTACCATCCGACCACGCGTGGGCTGGAAGGGAAGATTGGTGAAAAGCTCGCCTGGTTGATTGAACAGGATCAAAATAGCCCGACAAAACGCTACCGCTGACAGTGACGTTGCGGTAAGGTTAGCAATGAATTCAACGCATTCGATATGTCGGTGCGCCCCTTCTTTTTTAACTCAATCAATCATCACAGGACAAGCATGCTCGATCCCAATCTACTGCGTACTGAGCCAGACGCAGTCGCTGAAAAACTGGCACGCCGTGGCTATAAGCTGGACGTTGATACGCTGCGCGCACATGAAGAGCGTCGTAAAGTACTGCAGGTCGAAACTGAAAATCTGCAGGCAGAGCGTAACTCGCGATCCAAATCCATCGGGCAGGCCAAAGCACGTGGGGAAGACATCGAGCCATTGCGTCAGGAAGTGAACGTACTGGGCGAACGCCTGGACGCTGCAAAAGCAGAGCTGGATGCACTGTTGACCAGCATCAATGACTTTTCAATGGCCATTCCCAATATCCCTGCGGATGTAGTTCCACTGGGCAAAGATGACAGTGAAAACCAGGAAATCAGTCGCTGGGGTGAGCCGCGCAAGTTTGACTTCGCGGTGCGCGACCACGTTGAGCTGGGCGAAATGGCCGCAGGCCTCGATTTTGCCGCCGCAGTTAAACTGACCGGTTCACGTTTTATCGTGATGAAAGGCCAGATTGCACTGATGCATCGTGCTTTGAGCCAGTTCATGCTCGATCTGCATACCGAGCAGCATGGCTACCTGGAAACCTACGTACCTTACCTGGTGAATCATGCCAGCCTGTACGGCACGGGCCAGTTGCCTAAATTTGGCGAAGACCTGTTCCATACACGTCCGTTGGAAGAAGAAGCCTCCAGCAGCAACTATGCTCTGATCCCGACCTCCGAAGTCCCGCTGACCAACCTGGTACGCGATGAGATTCTGGAAGAAGAATCACTGCCGATCAAAATGACCGCACATACGCCATGTTTCCGTTCCGAAGCTGGCGCGTATGGTCGTGACACTCGTGGTCTGATCCGCATGCATCAGTTCGATAAAGTTGAAATGGTGCATATTACACGCCCTGAAGACTCAATGGATGCGCTGGAAGAACTGGTGGGTCACGCAGAGAAAGTGCTGCAACTGCTGAACCTGCCATACCGTAAAGTACTGCTCTGTACTGGTGACATGGGCTTTGGTTCTCACAAAACTTACGATCTGGAAGTGTGGTTGCCAGCGCAGGATACCTACCGTGAGATCTCGTCCTGCTCCAATATGGGCGATTTCCAGGCGCGTCGTATGAAAGCACGCTGCCGTCCACGTGGTGAGAAAGCAACACGCCTGGTACACACCCTGAATGGCTCTGGCCTGGCAGTGGGTCGTACTCTGGTTGC
This sequence comes from Erwinia rhapontici, assembly GCF_020683125.1. Taxonomy (NCBI): domain Bacteria; kingdom Pseudomonadati; phylum Pseudomonadota; class Gammaproteobacteria; order Enterobacterales; family Erwiniaceae; genus Erwinia; species Erwinia rhapontici. The sequence goes on from NZ_CP085627.1 coordinate 1,569,023, forward strand.
GGTGCTGGAAAACTACCAGCAGGCTGATGGCCGTATCGCCGTACCGGATGTTCTGCGTCCGTATATGAAAGGCCTGGAGTTTATTGGCTGATCCACGCACAGGTTCGAGGCTGTACCAGCAGGATAAGTCGCCCTGAACAGCGTTTTGAAAAACCCGCCACTGGCGGGTTTTTTATTGTCAGAGATTGAGCAAAAATAATGATGGATAATAGTGATGCTATTCTGACTTATTACATGTGAATTCAATAAGATAATTCCGTCGACAGTCCTCTGCTAAACAGCTCTAAGCCATTGAAGATAAAAATTTTAAATCGCGTAGCTACAAATCGTGCTATTGCCTTTTTATTGTGCTTTTCCAATCGTCTACTCAGTGGCATGATGCGCGCAAAATCTCCCTCGTTTTCGGTCCCCCAACTACTATGTCCACCTGGTCACGTCCTGTTTTGGTGCTGCTGTGCGGCTTGCTGCTGCTAACAGTCTCTATTGCTGTGCTCAATACGCTGGTGCCGCTCTGGCTCACGCATGATGCACTGCCGACCTGGCAGGTGGGGATGGTCAGCTCGTCATATTACTGCGGGAACCTGCTGGGAACGCTGATGGCGGGTTGGGTGATCAAACGCTATGGCTTTAACCGTAGCTACTATCTCGCCTCTCTGGTCTTTGCTCTGGCAACGCTGGCACTGGCGCTGGGTACCGGCTTCTGGTCCTGGACACTATGGCGCTTTGTGGCCGGTATTGGCTGTGCGCTGATCTGGGTTGTGGTGGAAAGTGCGCTGCTGTGTAACGGGACGCTGCGTAACCGTGGGCGACTGCTGGCTGCCTATATGATCATTTATTATATTGGCACGGTTATCGGGCAATTACTGGTCAGCAAAGTCTCGACTGAATTGATGCACGTTCTCCCCTGGGTCAGCAGTGTGATACTGGCGGCGGTTCTGCCATTGGTCTTTTGTCGTGTCACTGCCAGCCAGGAAGGTGACGAAGAAACACCTGCAGGGCGGCTGTGGCCGATGCTGCGCCGCCGTAATGCCCGTCTTGGTATCAATGGCTGTATTATTTCAGGCATTGTTCTGGGGTCGTTATATGGTCTGATGCCGCTTTACCTTTCGCATCAGGGGATGAGTGACTCAACGGTAGGTTACTGGATGGCGTTACTGGTGAGCGCCGGTATTATTGGCCAGTGGCCGGTAGGCCGCCTTGCAGATCGTTATGGGCGCCTTTTGGTGTTGCGGGTGCAGGTGTTTGTGGTGATCCTCGGCGCTCTGGCGATGCTGAGTAATGCTGCGATGGCACCTGCCTTGTTTATTCTCGGCTGTGCAGGCTTTACTCTTTATCCAGTGGCGATGTCCTGGGCGTGTGAAACCGTTGCCCACCATGAACTGGTTGCGATGAATCAGGCGCTGCTGCTGAGTTATACCGTTGGCAGTCTGGTGGGGCCGACGATGACCTCAATGTTGATGCAAAGCTATTCAGACCGCTTGCTGTTTGTAATGATTGCCGCGGTCGCAATGGTGTATCTGGCGATGTTGCTGCGTAAGGCCGATCACCACGCCAATCCTGTGGCACACGCATAAAACAGACATTAAAAAGGCTGACTTCTGGCCAGCCTTTTTAATCACTAAAATTGAGTCCGAACCGCTAATACATCACGTAGTGACCGTAGCTTTCGAGAATACTTTTGACCCGTTCCATCGTGTCGGCTTTCGGTGGATGAACGCCGTCCAGCTTGTACTCTTCCCCCATTGCGACCCACTTATGTTTGCCCAGTTCGTGATAGGGCAGCAGTTCGATTTTCTCAACATTGCCCATATCGCGTGTGAACTCACCCAGACGATGAGCCGATTCATCATCATCAGAATAGCCTGGCACAACAACATAGCGGATCCAGGTGCGAATGTTACGCTTGGACAGATAACGAGCAAAATCGAGTGTGCGGTGGTTGGATACGCCGACCAGAATCTGGTGGACATCATCATTGATCTGCTTAAGGTCGAGCATCACCAGATCGGTAACGTCAAGCAGTTCGTCAATCACCGGGTCATAGCGGCGAACAAAACCGTTAGTATCCAGGCAGGTATTAATCCCTTCAGCTTTACAGGCACGGAACCAGTCACGTACGAATTCGGCTTGCAGGATAGCTTCCCCGCCTGACGCGGTAACACCACCGCCAGAAGCATTCATGAAGTGGCGATATGACACCACGTCTTTCATCAGTTCTTCTACGGTGATTTCTTTGCCGCCGTGCGTATCCCAGGTATCACGGTTATGGCAATACAGGCAGCGCATCAGGCAGCCCTGGAAGAAGGTGATAAAACGGATGCCGGGGCCGTCAACGGTCCCGCAGGATTCAAAAGAGTGGATGCGACCGAGTACTGACATTGCGATGAATTCTCCACGGTGACACAGTCTTTAGCTGTGTTAAGTCTGTTTTGGCAGGCGTCCGTATCAGGCGACTGACAAAACCGGCTGGAGGTGAGCAGGCCCCCTTACGGGAGCCTGTATAGAGCGCAGCGACTTACATAGACTGTGTAAAGGTACGTGTAATCACGTCCTGCTGCTGCTCTTTAGTCAGTGAGTTGAAGCGTACTGCATAGCCTGATACGCGAATGGTGAGCTGCGGGTATTTTTCCGGGTTCTCCATTGCTTCTAGTAGCATTTCACGGTTCATCACATTGACGTTCAAGTGTTGACCACCTTCGATGCTGGCTTCGTGATGGAAGTAACCATCCATCAGACCCGCAAGGTTGGTTTTGCGTACGTCGTCATTTTTGCCCAGTGCGTTTGGCACGATGGAGAAGGTGTAAGAGATACCATCTTTCGCGTAAGCAAACGGCAGTTTTGCAACCGAGGTAAGAGAGGCAACCGCACCTTTCTGATCGCGACCATGCATTGGGTTTGCACCTGGCCCGAATGGTGCGCCAGCACGACGTCCGTCCGGGGTATTACCCGTTTTCTTACCATACACCACGTTAGAGGTAATGGTCAGTACGGATTGAGTTGGCACTGCATTACGGTAGGTTTGCAGTTTCTGAATTTTCTTCATGAAACGTTCAACCAGGTCGCAGGCAATGTCATCCACACGTGAATCGTTGTTACCAAACTGCGGGTATTCACCTTCGATTTTGAAGTCTACAGCCAGACCATCTTCATCACGAATGGTGGATACTTTGGCGTATTTGATAGCAGACAGGGAGTCAGCCGCAACGGACAGACCTGCGATACCGCAAGCCATAGTACGGTAAACATCACGGTCATGCAGTGCCATCAGTGACGCTTCATAGCTGTATTTATCGTGCATATAGTGGATAACATTCAGCGCAGTGACGTACTGTTTTGCCAGCCAGTCCATAAAGTGATCCATACGGTTCATCACTTTATCGTAGTCCAGCACTTCATCCATCATTGGCGCTTCTTTTGGGCCAACCTGCATTTTCATTTTTTCATCCACGCCGCCGTTAATGGCATACAGCATGGTTTTCGCCAGGTTGGCACGTGCACCGAAGAACTGCATTTGTTTGCCGACGATCATCGGGCTTACGCAGCAGGCAATAGCGTAATCATCATTGTCAAAATCAGGGCGCATCAGATCATCATTCTCATACTGCAGAGAAGAGGTATCGATGGACACTTTTGCCGCGTATTTTTTGAAGTTCAGTGGCAGTTTTTCAGACCACAGAATGGTCATGTTTGGTTCCGGTGAAGGACCCATGGTGTAAAGGGTATTCAGGAAACGGAAGGTGTTTTTAGTCACCATGGTACGGCCGTCAACGCCCATACCTGCCAGTGATTCTGTCGCCCAGATTGGGTCACCTGAGAACAGTTCATCGTATTCAGGAGTACGCAGGAAGCGTACCATACGCAGCTTCATCACCAGGTGGTCGATCAGTTCCTGTGCTTCCAACTCGTTAATCACGCCTGCTTTCAGGTCGCGTTCAAAGTAGATATCCAGGAAGGTCGATACGCGACCAAAGGACATCGCTGCACCGTTCTGGGATTTCACCGCAGCAAGGTAACCGAAGTAGGTCCACTGTACCGCTTCTTTTGCATTGGTAGCCGGACCAGAGATATCACAGCCATATTTTGCTGCCATCTCTTTAATCTGCTGGAGTGCGTGATGCTGGTCGGCAATTTCTTCGCGCAGGCGAATTGTCGCTTCCAGGTTAACACCGTTTTCCATATCGCTCTGCAGTGAGGTGAACTGAGCGAATTTATCTTTCATCAATGCATCGATACCGTACAGCGCTACACGGCGGTAGTCACCAATGATACGGCCACGACCGTATGCGTCAGGCAGACCCGTCAGCACACCTGATTTACGGCAGCGCATAATATCTGGAGTGTAGACATCGAATACACCCTGGTTATGGGTTTTACGGTATTCGGTGAAGATTTTTTTCACGGTAGGATCAAGTTCGCGGCCATACACTTTGCACGAACCTTCAACCATTTTAATTCCGCCGAAAGGGATCAGCGCGCGTTTCAGTGGAGCTTCTGTCTGCAGACCAACGATTTTTTCCAGGCTTTTATTGATATAGCCCGCATCATGAGAGGTAATGGTTGATGGCAGGTCGGTATCAAAGTCAACCGGTGCATGAGTGCGGTTTTCTTGTTTGATGCCTTCCATCACTTTGTCCCACAGGGCAGTTGTTGCCTCAGTGGCACCGGCCAGGAACGCTTCGTCGCCTTCATACGGTGTGTAGTTTTTCTGGATGAAGTCACGGACGTTAACGCTGGTCTGCCATTCGCCCTGTGCAAAGCTTTCCCAGGCTGTCGCCATTTTTTGATTAAGCTCGGTCATTTGATACCTACCTTATAACGTGAAGTTCGTTGTACGTTCCCGCCGTGTGACATCACACCGACGGTTGCAAAATTCTGTTAGTGGGTGAATCAGTGATGATCGCCATCACGCAGATAAATTACCCAGTAAGTTAAACCAACAAGCAAACCACCACCGATGATATTGCCCAGGGTAACCGGGATCAGGTTATCGGTAATAAAATGGCCAACGGTGAGGTGCGAAAACTGCTCTGCACTTGCTCCGGTAGCTTGCCAGAATTCGGGAGTCGCAAAGTCTTTAATGATGATCGCCATCGGGACGAGAAACATGTTGGCGATGCTGTGCTCAAATCCACTGGCAACAAACATCGCAACCGGCAGTACCATGGCAAACATTTTATCCATCAGACTACGACCGGAGTAACTCATCCATACTGCCATGCACACCATCAGATTCGCCAAAATGCCAAGGCAGACTGCTTCAGTGAAGGTATGGTGCATTTTGTGGTCAGCGGTTTGCAGGACATTCAGTCCCCAGGCACCGTTGGCCGCCATGTATTGCCCGGCAAACCAAATCAGAGCGACAAATAAGATGGCACCGATAAAGTTACCGACGTAGACGATAATCCAGTTGCGTGCGAGCTGCGCCCAACTGATACGACCGCTGGCTTTAGCAACCACGGTGAGAACAGTGGAAGTAAACAGGTCAGCACCGCAAACCACAACCAACATCAGACCCAGTGAAAAGCAGATACCACCAACCAGTTTTGCCAGCCCCCATGGGACAGCAGCCGTACCCGTTGTCGCAGTAATATAGAAAGCAAAGGCGATGGAAATGAAGACTCCAGCGGTAATTGCCAGAAAAAATGTGGTGAAGGGGTGTTTCGTTGCTTTATAGACACCTGCATCTTCAGCAACTTTCGCCATTTCTGACGGTAATAATAAATCAAAGGGGTTGCCAGCTTTCACACTAACGTCCTCCCAAAAGTAATCAGCGAGGAAAGTCTAACAAAGGAGTATAGGAAAGAATTTGATGTGGATCATATAGGCCCGGCTAATTCGCGGATAAGACCCTATTTTTATCATGGGTTTATTGTTTAAGTTGTTGTTTTTATTCAAATAAAACTTTTTTAATTATTAAAAAAATATTTGAGTCTCAGATGTGTTTCGCGAAAGAGTGGGTGAATAAACGAGAGTAAATATAGCCAGGTTGTAACAATTAAAAAGGTAACAGCCTGCGCTGTTACCTTTTATTAACCTGCAGATAGAGATCGGCTGCGGTGAAATAATCTTGTCTGTTTATAACCCCCTTTAACCGGGTGCTATTTTTATAGTCAATTATTTCCAGTAAAGACGTTTGGCCGCCTGAAGTTTTTCATAAGCCGCCAGCAGAGATTGGTGTGCCGGGAACGCTTTCAGATCGTTATCAACCGCCTGCAAACCATAAAATGGCGCTTCACCACTGATAGCTGCTGAAGCTGTGTCTACGGCTTCCTGCCCATACATACGGACGAATGCCGTATGATACTGCAAAGGGTCGCGACCTTCTTCCTGGCTCAATAACAGCAGTGTTTGCAGGCAGCGATAGTAGTTGGCGCGTTCGGCGCTGAAGATCGACTGATTGAACTCCATGGTCCATTCCGTCCAAATCAATGCCTGTTCCAGATCGCCTGCTGCCAGTGCTAACATCGCCTTAAGTTCACCAATACGCAGTGTGTACCAGCCGTTATCTTTACCCGTTGCAAGGCCCAGCAGTTCGCGTACACGTGTGAAGTCGTCATGGCCGTCTTCATCCAGCTGCTCCAGCAGAGACAGATAGTCTTCTTTTTCCCAGCTGCTTTCCGGCAGGCTGAGTAGTGTATCGCGCAGGTAAGCACCCATGCTGTTGTTCGCCAGCAGCAGGTCTTCTGCCGGGTAGATATCAGACATGCCCGGCACGATGATGCGGCAAGCGTACACATCCAGATGCTCATAGTCCGCGATGTAAACTTCCTGATCTTCTGACTTGAAGATGTCCATCAGTGTCGAGAACTCTTCTTCAGTGCTGCCTTTAAAGCTCCAGTCAACAAACGGATAATCGGCGTCATCCTTAAACATATCCCACGAGATCAGACCGCTGGAATCGATAAAGTGTGTTTCCAGGTTGGCGTGTTCCGCCACTTCTTCATCGTCGAAGGTCGGCGGTGTGAACACATCCAAATCTTTGAGGCCACGACCTTGAAGCAGTTCGGTGACGGTACGCTCAAGCGCTACGCCAAAGTCAGGGTGAGCACCAAAGGAGGCGAAGCACGTGCCATTAGCAGGGTTAAACAGCACCACACAGATAACAGGATATTTACCGCCCAGTGAGGCGTCGTAAGAGAAGATTGGGAAACCTTCTGCTTCCAGCGAGGCGATGGCTTCGACAACGCCCGGATAACGATTTAACACGTCTTGCGGAATGGCTGGCAGGCTGATTGATTCCGCGATAATACGGTTTTTAATATAGCGCTCGAATACCTCTGACAGCCCCTGAACGCGGGCTTCGTTGGCGGTATTACCGGCAGACATACCGTTTGATACATACAGGTTGCCGATAATGTTCATCGGGATGTAAACGGTTTGCTGATCCGACTGACGGGTAAACGGCAGGCCACAGATGCCGCGTGCGGCATTGCCCGACTGCAAGTCAACCAGTTCGCTGGCGCTCACTTCGTTTTCCGGGTCGTAGAATTTACGCAGTCGTGGATCCAGAATGCCTTCTGGCAATTGGTCATCTTCCGGCAGTGGGAACCACTTCTCGTTAGGGTAGTGAACGAAGTCGCCGTTAGCGATCTTCTCGCCTAACCAGAAGTCAGCGAAGAAATAGTTGGTGGACAGGCGTTCAAAGTATTCGCCCAGCGCAGAGGCCAGAGCCGCTTTTTTGCTCGCGCCTTTACCATTGGTAAAACACAGCGGGCAGTCGCGATCGCGGATATGAACTGACCAGACATTCGGGACCGGGTTCAGCCAGGATGCTTCTTCGATGTTGAAGCCAAGATCCTGCAGTTTTTGCTGAAAGCGTGCGATGGAAACTTCCAACGCGGCGTCTTTGCCTGGGATATAAGTTTGAGTCATTTTGCCCACTCGTTATTGATTGTGCGGAAAGCGCGCAATGATACGGGGTTTCCGGCGGAATCGCTATCCGACATCATTAATTTCATGAACGCAAGAATGCCATTTTAGGATGAAAAGATAACGGGTCTGTTTTTCAAACAGGAAAACACCTCACAAAATATCGTCTGCTGTTGCATTTCCCCTACAAGCTGTTGCGGCACAGGCCGGTGAACTGGTCGGTCGACCTGATAAATCATTGCAGCAACGGGGTGGCAATGATAAAACCGATAGAGGAATCAAAACCGATTGATCTGAAAGTGGTGAGGGGAAATGAGTCAGGTTTTCAATTTTAGCTCAGGCCCGGCTATGTTGCCGGTAGAAGTACTTCGTCGCGCTGAACAGGAACTCTGCAACTGGCAGGGTTTAGGAACCTCCGTAATGGAGATCAGCCACCGTAGTAAGGAATTTATTCAGGTCGCGGAAGAGGCTGAAAAAGATTTTCGTGATCTGCTGAAAATCCCCTCCAACTATAAAGTTTTATTCTGCCATGGCGGTGCACGCGCTCAGTTTGCTGCCATCCCGATGAATCTGTTGGGGCAGCATGCTACGGCGGACTATGTTGATGGCGGTTATTGGGCAGCCAGCGCAGTAAAAGAGGCTCAGAAATACTGCACGCCAAATGTGATCGATGCCAAAACGACGATTGATGGCCTGCGCGGTATCAAACCAATGAGCGAGTGGGCACTGTCTGATGATGCTGCCTACGTTCATTACTGCCCGAACGAAACGATCGACGGTATCGCTATCCCGGAAACCCCGGACTTTGGTGATAAAGTGGTAGTGGCCGATCTTTCTTCCACGATTCTGTCGTCCCCGATCGATGTTAGTCGTTACGGCGTGTTGTATGCCGGCGCACAGAAAAATATTGGTCCTGCCGGGTTAACACTGGTCGTTGTGCGTGAAGATCTGTTGGGTCAGGCGCGTAAAGAATTGCCTTCCATCCTGGATTATAAGGTCCTGGCGGATAACGAATCTATGTTCAACACGCCACCGACCTTTGCCTGGTATCTGTCCGGCTTGGTGTTTAAGTGGCTGAAAGAGCAGGGCGGCGTGGCGGAACTGGATAAACGTAACCAGGCAAAAGCCGATCTGCTGTATGGCACCATCGATAACAGCAGTTTCTATCGCAACGATGTGGTAGCCGCTAACCGTTCACGTATGAACGTACCCTTCCAACTGGCTGATGCCACACTGGACAAACTGTTCCTTGAAGAGTCATTTGCAGCAGGTCTGCATGCTCTGAAAGGCCACCGTGTGGTCGGCGGCATGCGTGCTTCGATCTACAATGCGATGCCGTTGCAGGGCGTGAAAACGCTCACCGATTTTATGGTCGACTTCGAACGTCGCCACGGCTAAGGTACGCCTGCATTGGCAGTAAGTTTTGAATCTGAAACCCCGCAGCCCAGCGGGGTTTCATTGTAATTATTTTGGAGAATACGTTTCACATGCAGGATTCCCTGACGTTACAACCTATCGCCCTGGTCGATGGCACCGTTAACCTTCCCGGCTCTAAGAGTGTGTCTAACCGCGCGCTGCTGCTGGCCGCACTGGCAAAAGGCACCACCCGCCTGACGAATCTGCTTGATAGCGACGATGTTCGCCATATGCTGAATGCACTACAGGCGTTGGGTGTTCATTTCACACTGTCTGCCGATCGCACGGTGTGTGAAGTCGAAGGTCAGGGCGGTGCACTTCAGGCAGAAGGCGCGCTGGAACTGTTTCTTGGCAATGCCGGAACGGCAATGCGCCCTCTGGCGGCGGCACTGTGCCTGGGCAGCAACGACATCGTTCTGACCGGTGAGCCTCGCATGAAAGAACGTCCGATTGGCCACTTGGTTGATGCTTTACGTCAAGGGGGGGCCGATGTCGAATACCTTGAGCAGGAAGATTACCCGCCGCTGCGCCTGAAAGGCGGGTTCCGCGGTGGCGAAGTCGCCGTCGATGGTAGCGTTTCCAGTCAGTTTCTGACGGCGTTGCTGATGACCGCACCGTTAGCCGAAAACGATACTCGCATTGTGATTAAAGGCGATTTGGTATCAAAACCCTATATCGATATCACGCTCAACCTGATGGCGACTTTTGGCGTTAACGTTGAGAATGAAGATTACCGCGCGTTCCACATTCGTGGCCAGCAGCAGTATCAGGCACCCGGCGACTACCTGGTTGAAGGTGATGCATCCTCTGCGTCTTATTTCCTTGCCGCGGCAGCAATCAAAGGTGGAACGGTGAAAGTTACCGGTATTGGCCGTAACAGTATGCAGGGCGATATTCGTTTTGCCGACGTACTGGAAAAAATGGGCGCCAGCGTGGAGTGGGGCGATGATTTTATTGCCTGTACGCGTGGGGATCTTAATGCTATCGATCTGGATATGAATCATATCCCTGATGCTGCGATGACCATTGCAACAGCTGCCCTGTTTGCGAAAGGTACAACGGTTATGCGCAATATCTATAACTGGCGTGTGAAAGAGACCGACCGTCTGGCGGCGATGGCCATTGAACTGCGTAAAGTGGGTGCTGAAGTTGAAGAAGGCCATGACTTCATTCGCATTACACCACCCGCGCAGGTTAAATTTGCTGAAATTGGAACCTATAACGATCATCGTATGGCGATGTGTTTCTCCCTGGTTGCTCTTTCCTCAACGCCAGTGACCATTCTTGATCCAAAATGCACGGCGAAAACGTTTCCCGACTACTTCGAACAGCTCGCCCGTATCAGTCAACTGGCGTAACGGGCATCTTCGTCAGGAATGCGTGCCGCCTATGACAGAATACGGTGCGCAACCAACGCAGTTGCAGCTTCATGCATGAGGGGTATAATGCGCGTCGATATTTGTCTGGGCACCCGTTGCCCAGGCATTCCACCGACAGGAGAACGACATGATGGCAATAGCCCCAGTGATCACCATTGATGGCCCAAGTGGTGCAGGGAAAGGTACATTGTGTAAAGCGATGGCCGAGGCGTTGCAGTGGCACCTGTTGGACTCCGGTGCAATTTATCGCGTTCTGGCCCTGGCTGCGCTGCATCATCAGGTGGATATGGCTTCTGAAGAAGCTTTGGTTCCTATCGCCGCCCATCTTGATGTGCGTTTTGTTTCTAACAACGGCGAAATGGAAGTGATTCTGGAAGGTGAAGATGTTACCGGTGAAATCCGAACTCAGGATGTCAGTAACACCGCCTCCAAAGTGGCCGCATTCCCTCGTGTGCGTGAAGCATTGCTGCGTCGTCAGCGTGGTTTCCGGGATTTTCCGGGATTGATTGCCGATGGTCGCGATATGGGCACGGTGGTTTTCCCTGATGCACCAGTGAAAATTTTTCTTGATGCCAGCTCTGAAGAACGTGCTAACCGTCGTATGCTACAGTTGCAGGAAAAGGGCTTTAGTGTTAACTTTGAGCGCCTTTTATCTGAGATAAAAGAGCGTGATGAGCGAGATCGTAATCGAGCCATTGCACCACTGGTGCCGGCTGATGATGCGTTAGTGCTTGATTCGACAACGATGTCGATCGAGCAGGTTATCGACATCGCATTAAAGTATGCGCGTGAGAAGCTCGCGCTGGCGTAAATATCAACTACGCTTAATGACCTCTGCATGAGCTTCGGCTTGCAGAATGATTTATCTAACTCTGTGATATGGATGTCATGGAGCATGTGAAACAACCCCACCCGGCAGGATGTCAGGTGGACGTTAAATTGAAGAATCCTGAAGATTATCAATATGACTGAATCTTTTGCTGAACTATTTGAAGAATCCCTAAAAACAATCGAAACCCGTCCGGGTTCCATCGTTCGTGGCGTTGTTGTCTCTATCGACAAAGACGTAGTCCTGGTTGATGCGGGTCTGAAATCTGAATCTGCGATCCCTGCAGAGCAGTTCAAGAACGCAGCCGGCGAACTGGAAATCCAGGTAGGCGACGAAGTTGACGTTGCGCTGGATGCAGTGGAAGACGGCTTCGGTGAAACTCTGCTGTCTCGTGAGAAAGCTAAACGTCACGAAGCATGGATTACACTGGAAAAAGCTTACGAAGATGCTGAAACTGTTACCGGTGTTATCAACGGCAAAGTTAAAGGTGGCTTCACAGTTGAGCTGAATGGCATTCGTGCGTTCCTGCCAGGTTCACTGGTAGACGTTCGTCCAGTGCGCGATACACTGCACCTGGAAGGCAAAGAGCTTGAGTTCAAAGTCATCAAGCTGGATCAGAAACGTAACAACGTTGTCGTTTCACGTCGTGCGGTTATCGAATCCGAAAACAGCGCAGAGCGCGATCAGCTGCTGGAAAACCTGCAGGAAGGCATGGAAGTTAAAGGTATCGTTAAGAACCTTACTGACTACGGTGCATTCGTTGATCTGGGCGGCGTTGACGGCCTGCTGCACATCACTGATATGGCATGGAAACGCGTTAAGCATCCAAGCGAAATCGTGAATGTTGGCGATGAAATTACCGTTAAAGTTCTGAAATTCGACCGCGAGCGTACCCGTGTTTCTCTGGGTCTGAAGCAGCTGGGCGAAGATCCATGGGTTGCTATCGCGAAACGTTACCCAGAAGGCACTAAGCTGACTGGTCGTGTAACTAACCTGACCGACTACGGCTGCTTCGTTGAAATCGAAGAAGGCGTTGAAGGCCTGGTACACGTTTCTGAAATGGACTGGACCAACAAAAACATTCACCCATCTAAAGTTGTTAACGTTGGTGATGTTGTTGAAGTTATGGTTCTGGACATCGACGAAGAACGTCGTCGTATCTCCCTGGGTCTGAAGCAGTGCAAATCTAACCCATGGCAGCAGTTTGCAGAAACCCACAACAAGGGCGACCGTGTTGAAGGTAAAATCAAGTCAATCACTGACTTTGGTATCTTCATCGGCCTGGACGGCGGCATCGACGGCCTGGTTCACCTGTCTGACATCTCCTGGAACGCTACCGGAGAAGAAGCAGTTCGTGAATACAAGAAAGGCGACGAAATCGCTGCTGTTGTTCTGCAGGTTGACGCAGAGCGCGAGCGTATCTCCCTGGGCGTTAAGCAGCTGGCAGAAGATCCGTTCAACAACTACATCTCTCTGAACAAGAAAGGTGCAATTGTTAACGGTAAAGTGACTGCAGTTGACGCTAAAGGTGCTACAGTTGAATTGGCAGACGGCGTTGAAGGTTACCTGCGTGCTTCTGAAGCATCGCTGGACCGCGTAGAAGACGCAACTCTGGTTCTGAACGTTGGCGACGATGTTGAAGCTAAGTTCACCGGTGTAGACCGTAAAAACCGCGTTGTTAGCCTGTCTGTTCGTGCAAAAGACCAGGCTGATGAGAAAGAAGCAATCAATACTGTTAACACCAAACAGGAAGAAAGCAACTTCTCTAGCGCAATGGCTGAAGCTTTCAAAGCAGCTAAAGGCGAGTAATCGCTTTCAGGGCAGCGCAAGCTGCCCTGTACCGTCGTTACTGTCAGAACTTTTCCTAACAAGGATTAACCGGAGGTTATATGACCAAGTCAGAACTGATTGAAAGACTTGCCGGCCAGCACTCTCATATTCCGGCGAAAGTCGTTGAGGATGCGGTAAAAGAGATGCTTGAGCATATGGCAACAACGTTGTCAGATGGCGAACGCATTGAAATCCGGGGATTTGGCAGCTTCTCTTTACACTATCGTGCACCTCGTACTGGCCGTAACCCGAAAACGGGTGACAAAGTGGAGTTGGAAGGCAAATACGTTCCACACTTCAAGCCAGGTAAAGAGTTGCGTGATCGCGCTAATATTTACGGCGGTTAATACCTTAGGGTATTGCGATGAATCGATAAAACGACACTCCGGTGTCGTTTTTTTTTGCCCAAAATAAAACCATTGGTTTATGCACAAAATCTTGATGACATTTGCAAATAGCGAAAATTGTTTGCGAGGTGTTTTCCACATCCTTTCCGGGTGATATGACTTTCAGGAGTGATTGCTGCACACTGGTCATCATTGATACAGGGAGGTGTCATGTTGATAACTGTGAACCGGCTGGCATGGAGTGTCATTGCTGCAACGCTACCGCTGAGTTTCCTGTCTAAGCTTCCTGCTGCTGTCTACGACCTGCCCGTTTTGTCCGCAGCTGTTCTCATGGCGCTGTCCGGATGGCGTTGTGCAAAATTGGTCGCGCTGATATTAGTCTTGTTCCTCTGGGCAGTCTGTGCTGGGCGGGTCATGTTGGATCAAATAGAACAGCTGACGCACGGGCAGTTGAAAGCAGAAATTGTCGTAGAAAACGTACTACCCGATGGGAAGATGGTTAAAGTACGGCTGCTGCGCTACAAAGACAGGATTCTGTTCCCTCCGATTTATGCCGCCTTGAAAGTTCCGCCGCAGGAGATAGCCTTTTGCGCCGGACAGCACTGGAACATGGAACTTGTTCTGCGTCCAGTGCATGCTCAGCTCAATGAAGGAGGATTTGACCGACAGCGTTTTGCGCTGGCTAATCATACGCCACTCACTGGCAGAGTGGTGTCGACAGAGGTTATTGATTCACAGTGCAGCTGGCGTGCCAGGGTGATTAATGCAACGCAAAAGAACTATGGTCATCTGACGTGGCAGGCATTGATTTCTGCACTGGCCTTTGGCGAAAGAGCGGAAGTCGACAGGGAAACAAATCTGCTATTGCGTGAAACTGGCACGGCACATCTGATGGCGATTTCAGGTATGCATATTGCCCTTGCCGCGAGTTTCGGCTGGTTATTATCGCGTGGTGTTCAGTTCCTGTTGCCTGCCTGGTGTATTGGCTACCGATTGCCTATGTATTGCAGCCTGATGATTGCATTAGCCTATTGTTGGTTATCCGGTGGCAATCCCCCCGCGCTGCGGGCAATGCTGTCTTTACTGGTCTGGAGTACGCTTCGTTTGCGTTTTATCCACTGCCATAGTTGGCAGGTATGGTGCCTGTGCATCGCTTTGATCCTGTTTTTTGATCCATTAAGCGTACTTTCTGACAGTCTTTGGCTGTCAGCGCTGGCGGTAGCGGGTCTGTTACTGTGGTTTCACTTTTTTCCTCTACCTCGCCGTTTTAACCGTGGTAAACGCTGGCTGCTCTTGCGTTTACTGCATCTTCAAATTGGAATGCTACTGTTATTAATGCCACTACAAGCGATGCTGTTTCATGGGTTTAGCTTGAGCGCGTTGGTAGCAAATTTGTGGGCAGTGCCGTTAATCACGATGCTGACAGTGCCTTTGATTCTTGTGGCGATCGTGTGCAATCCGTTGCCGTGGGTCAGCCCGCTACTGTGGCAATGGGTTGACCACTCTCTGGCTCTGGTTTTTATTCCTCTTCAACATTTACCTCGCGGCTGGTTTCCTTTGGACCAAACATTGGGCGCTGCCAGCCTGTTATGCTGGCTGATACTTTTGAGTCTGCGTTTCGGCTGGTGGCGTACCTCACCTGTCAGCCTGTTTAGTGCGGCTCTTTTGCTGTGCAGCTGGCGCGAAGTAGGATCCCATCCGCATTGGCGTGTTGATATGTTAGATGTTGGCCATGGGTTAGCCGTCGTTGTCTCTCGTAACGGCGAGGCAACGCTATACGATACCGGTAACCGCTGGCCAGGAGGGGATGCTGCCCGTAGTCAGATCCTGCCCTGGCTCAACTGGCAGGGATTAAACGTCACCGATGTTATTATTAGTCACGGCCATCTTGACCATATTGGCGGGCTGGAAACTGTGCAGGCTGCATTCCCGGCGGCGCGTGTACGCAGCGCTCTGGCGCGTAGGGGGCACTTACCCTGTCGCAAAGGTACTCGCTGGCGCTGGCAGGAACTTCAGTTCAGCGTTCTCTGGCCACCCGAGGCGGAAAAAGGTGAGGGGAACAACCAATCCTGTGTCGTCGCCATCACGGACGGAAAATGGCGAGTGCTACTGACAGGAGACATTGAGGCCCCGGCAGAGCTAAAACTGGTCGCAGAACAGCGTGCCAGCCTGTCGGCGGATCTGTTGCAAGTTCCACATCACGGTAGCAGAACATCCTCTTCTCCACCTTTCTTACGCGCGGTGGGCGCCACAGCGGCGGTCGCATCAGCCGCGCGTTACAGTGCCTGGCGGCTACCAGCTGCGAAGATTATCCAGCGTTACGATAAAAATCACGTCGAATGGCATGATACGGCCCTTTCGGGACAGATCAGCGCCCATTTTTTTGTTGATAACTGGCAACTTATGGGGTTAAGAGAACAAATAATGAACCGTTGGTATCATCAGTGGTTTGGCGTAGTCAGGGATTCCAGGTAGAATGAGCGGCTATTTCATTCAAAGCTGGTTAAATAATGCATCTGGATAAAGATCTCTCCACCTGGCAGACCTTCCGTCGACTCTGGCCAATGATTGTGCCATATAAGGCGGGATTGATTGTGGCTGCAGTCGCACTGATTCTTAATGCGGCTGGCGATACACTCATGCTGTCACTGCTGAAGCCTTTACTCGATGATGGTTTTGGTAAAGCGAACAACGCCGTACTGCTATGGATGCCGCTTGTCGTAATGGGTCTGATGCTCGTTCGCGGCGTTACCAGCTACGTTTCCAGTTACTGTATTTCCTGGGTGTCTGGCAATGTGGTCATGGGCATGCGCCGCCGCCTGTTCAGCCATATGATGGGCATGCCGGTCGCCTTTTTCGACCAGCAGTCTACCGGTACGCTGCTATCGCGCATCACCTATGATTCTGAACAGGTTGCCTCATCCTCTTCCGGTGCCCTGGTGACTGTGGTGCGTGAGGGTGCTTCGATTATCGGCCTGTTTATCTTGATGTTTTACTACAGCTGGCAGCTGTCGCTGATCCTGATCGTTCTGGCGCCGATCGTTTCATTTGCTATTCGTACGGTCTCAAAGCGTTTCCGCAATATCAGTAAAAATATGCAAAACACCATGGGCCAGGTGACGACCAGCGCTGAACAGATGTTGAAAGGGCATAAAGAAGTACTGATCTTTGGTGGTCAGGAGATCGAAAGCGAGCGCTTTAACCGTGTGAGTAATCGCATGCGTCAGCAGGGGATGAAACTGGTTTCAGCATCCTCTATTTCAGACCCGATTATTCAGATGATCGCCTCGCTGGCACTGGCCTTTGTGCTGTATGCCGCGAGCTTCCCGAGTGTGATGGAGACCCTGACGGCGGGTACGATCACCGTGGTGTTCTCGTCAATGATTGCCCTGATGCGTCCGCTGAAATCACTGACTAACGTCAATGCTCAGTTCCAGCGCGGTATGGCTGCCTGTCAGACGTTGTTCTCCATTCTCGATAGCGAACAGGAAGTGGATACCGGTAAGCGCATAGTTGAGCGGGCAAAGGGCGACATTGAGTTCCGTGAGGTAACATTTACCTATCCTGGTCGCGAAGTGCCTGCCCTGCGAAATATCAATCTGACGATCCCTGAGGGTAAGACGGTGGCTCTGGTCGGGCGCTCGGGTTCAGGTAAATCAACGCTGGCGAGCCTGCTGACCCGTTTCTATGATGTGCAGCAGGGGGCCGTCCTGATGGATGGACATGACCTGCGTGAATATACCCTTGCCTCACTGCGTAATCAGGTGGCGCTGGTATCGCAAAATGTGCATTTGTTCAATGACACCATTGCCAATAATATTGCCTATGCGCGCGAGGAACAGTACAGCCGCGAAGATATTGAGAAAGCGGCAACGATGGCCCATGCCATGGACTTTATCGGCAAGATGGAGAATGGCCTGGATACGATGATTGGTGAGAATGGTGTATTGCTCTCAGGGGGGCAGCGCCAGCGTATTGCCATTGCCCGTGCCCTGCTGCGTGACAGCCCGATTCTGATCCTGGATGAAGCCACCTCGGCTCTGGATACCGAATCTGAGCGTGCTATTCAGTCAGCCCTGGACGAACTGCAAAAGAACCGGACTTCGCTGGTGATTGCCCACCGTCTTTCCACGATTGAAAAAGCGGATGAGATTGTAGTGGTTGAAGATGGTCAAATCGTTGAGCGTGGCAGTCACGAGATGTTGCTGGCAGAACGTGGTGTTTACGCGCAGCTGCATAAGATGCAATTTGGCCAATGATTGAACGCATCTGGAGCGGCCGCTCTGCGCTTTATCTGTTGTTGTTGCCTTTCAGCCTGTTATACGGGCTGATTAGTAATGTGCTCCGTCTTAGCTATTGCTGGGGCTGGCGTAAAGTGTGGCGTGCACCCGTTCCGGTGGTGATCGTCGGTAATCTTACTGCCGGCGGGAATGGTAAAACGCCAGTGGTCATCTGGCTGGTACAGGCACTGCAACAGCGGGGTTTTCGCGTTGGGGTGGTGTCTCGTGGTTATGGTGGTAAAGCAGAAAGCTATCCGCTGGTGCTGGGCGAAGAGACGACTACCCGTGAAGCCGGTGATGAACCGGTTCTGATCTATCAGCGTACCGGGGCGGCGGTCGCGGTCGCACCCCAGCGCCGTCAGGCCGTAGAGGCGTTGGTGAGCGGTGGCGGGGTCGATGTGATTATCACTGATGATGGATTACAGCACTATGCTCTGGCGCGTGATGTTGAAATCGTCGTCGTTGATGGTGAACGTCGCTTTGGTAATGGCTGGTGGTTGCCCGCAGGTCCCATGCGGGAACGCGCTTCTCGCCTGAAAAGTGTGACTGCCGTCATCGCCAACGGTGGCCATGCACAGCCGGGTGAACTGTCGATGCAACTGGTGCCGGGCCAGGCGGTAAACCTGCGTTCAGGGGAACGTCGTCCGGCCGCACAACTGCAAAATGTGGTGGCAATGGCCGGTATTGGCCATCCGCCACGTTTTTACAACACGCTGCGTCAGCAGGGGGTTGTGATCCAAAAAGAGGTCTCTTTCGCTGACCATCAGAATTACACTGCCGCTACTCTGAATGCCCTGATAACGGAAGGACAGACACTGTTGATGACAGAGAAAGATGCGGTCAAAGCGCGCGCTTTTGCCACTGACAACTGGTGGTATTTACCGGTTGATGCCATGCTTCCCGATGAGCAGACCATCGTATTGCTAAACAAAATCAGTGCATTAATTCCACGTTAATTCAGTCCACAACTCTCCACATCGCGCTACACTAAAGCCATCTGAACTTTACGGATGGCATCATGACGGCGGTAACTCTTTCTCTTGTTCAGGCGCGCCAGCTTCAGCTGGCGGCTCAGGGCCTGCTGCGGCCACCTTCACATAAAGCCCGGTTTGACGATCTACTGTCGGCGGTACGCCGAATGTCACTGCTGCAAATCGATACCATCCATGTGGTGGCGCGTAGCCCTTACCTTGTGCTATTCAGCCGTCTCGGCGAGTATCCGCACATCTGGCTTGAGCAGGCGCTGGCACAGCGAAACCTGTTTGAATATTGGGCACATGAAGCCTGCTTTATTCCCATTGAGGATTACCCTCTGCTGCGTCACCGCATGCTGAACCCCTCAGCATTAGGCTGGAAGTACAGCCAGACATGGATGGATGAGCATCAGCAGGATATCACCCATTTGCTGGCACATATCCGTGAAAATGGCGCGGTTCGTTCGGCGGATTTTACCGTTCCGGCAGGGCAGAAGCCTGGTTGGTGGGCGTGGAAACCTCATAAGCGCCACCTGGAAAATCTGTTCACCGCCGGTGAGTTGATGGTCAGTGAACGTCGTCAGTTTCAGCGCGTTTATGACCTGCGTGAGCGGATGATGCCAGATTGGGATGATGCACAGCATGCACTCACCGAAGCAGAAGCGGTACAGCGTATGCTGGATAACAGTGCGTACAGTCTGGGGATCTTTCGTCTGGCCTGGCTGGCAGATTATTACCGTCTGAAACGGGCGCCAGTTATCCAGGCCATCGATCGCTGGCTGGAGCAGGAAACAGTACGTGAGGTACAGGTTGAAGATCTCGGCACGATGTATGTCCATCACAGTCTGTTTACACAACTGGCTCACCCGCAAGCCGCTACTCATACTGCTATTCTGTCGCCATTTGACCCACTGGTGTGGGATCGCAAACGCGCGCTTGAACTGTTTGATTTTGACTATCGCCTGGAATGTTACACCCCGGAGGAAAAACGGCAGTATGGATACTTTGTCCTGCCTGTTTTGCATCGAGGTGCGTTAAAAGCACGACTGGATGCCCGTATGCAGCGCAAAACAAAAGTGCTGGAGGTCAAACAATTATGGCTGGAGCGGCACACACGCGTCAGCCAGCAGTTCGTGGATGATGTGCAGCGTGCTCTGACGAAATTTGCACGCTGGCAGGGGGCGGAGATGATCGAGGTCAATAAACTCCCTGACGCAATGGGTTCCTGCTGGCCAACTCGCTGGGAAATATAATCCGGGGCATGTTTTTCGTGGTGAGCGGGTAACTGCACCAGTACAGCTATGGTATTCTTAGCCCATTGCAAAATTGGATTTATCGCGGAGGATTTATGGATCATCGTCTACTCGAAATCGTTGCTTGTCCGGTCTGTCATGGCAAGTTGTACTACAACAAAGAGCAGCAGGAACTCATCTGCAAACCAGATGGTCTGGCGTATCCGGTACGTGACGGTATTCCTGTGCTGCTGGAAGTTGAAGCACGCGCATTGACACTTGAAGAGAGCCATCCATGAGTTTTGTTGCCATTATTCCTGCCCGCTTTGCTTCCACCCGTTTGCCGGGTAAACCCCTGGTCGATATTCACGGCAAACCGATGGTGGTTCACGTGATGGAACGTGCACTGGAATCCGGTGCTGAACGGGTAATTGTAGCCACGGATAATCAGGATGTGGCACGCGCGGTTGAAGCTGCGGGTGGTGAAGTCTGTATGACCCGTCCTGACCATCAGTCCGGCACTGAACGCCTTGCCGAAGTAATTGATCACTACCAGTTCCCGGATGACACGGTGATTGTTAATGTTCAGGGTGATGAGCCCATGATCCCACCGGTTATTATTCGCCAGGTGGCGGATAATCTGGCCAGCAGCACTGCGGGTATGGCAACGCTGGCGGTGCCGATTGAATCAGCGGAAGAAGCCTTTAACCCGAATGCGGTGAAGGTGGTACGTGATGCCAACGGTTATGCGCTGTACTTCTCACGAGCCACTATCCCGTGGGATCGTGAGCGCTTTGCGGCTTCCCATGATACTATCGGTGACCACTTCCTGCGCCATATTGGTATCTACGGTTATCGTGCCGGATTTATCCGCCGTTATGTCCGATGGGAAGCCAGTCCGCTGGAGCAGATCGAGCTGCTGGAGCAGCTGCGAGTGCTTTGGTACGGCGAAAAAATCCATGTTGATGTGGCAAAAGCCATTCCCAGCGTGGGTGTTGATACGCCAGAGGATTTGCTACGCGTTCGCGCAGCCATGCAGTAAATCCGCGTCGGGGCCACAGTGCTGGCCCCGCACTTTATACGACGAATTTGATCCAGTTCGGAGCAAATCTCATCCATTCGCACCATCATAAGACCTCTTGCCTGATAAGGAGGGCAGATGGAACAACTGCGATCTGAACTGGCACTGGTACTGGGCGAACCCGTCAGCCGGGTGGAGTGTATCAGCCAGCAGCCTTACGCCAGTCTTTATACTCTTTACGATGACAGTGGTCATTCACTGCCGTTAGTGGCGAAATACTTCAATATGAAGGGCATTGCAGCCCAGGAAGCGCATAAGCTCTCAATGCTGATGCGTGAAGGGAAGGTGCGTGTGCCTGCCGTATATGGTTTGGTGATCAGCCAGCAGCCGCCCCTGCATGAAGTCTTACTGATAGAGCGTATTGGTGGCGTTTCCGTTGAGGCGCCCACGCGTACGCCCGAGCGCTGGCAGCAGCTGCAGGAACAGATTGTTGAAGGGATGCTCGGCTGGCATCGTATCGACAGTCATGGGCTGGTGGGAACGGTAGATAGCACCCAGCAGAACCGATGGCCCGCCTGGTATGCGCAGCGAGTGGAGGTGTTGTGGGCGACGCTCAACTACCTGCGACCGGCATTGCTGAGTATGGATGACCGACGTGTGCTTTATCGCAGCCGTCAGAGTCTGCACGCACTGTTTAAAGATTTTGACGATCCCTGTGTTCTGGTCCACGGCAACCTGGTGCTCAGCAGCATAATGAAAGAGGCCTGGGGGGATCAGTTACTGGCGATGATCAATCCCGGTACGATACTTTGGGCACCACGAGAATTCGAACTGTTTCCGCTATGCGCATCTGGCGCAGGCGACGGCATCGTCAGTGAATACTTGCGGCGAGCCCCCGTAGCGGAAGGGTTTGTTGCACGCCGTTGGTTCTATAGTCTTTGGGAGGAAATTGCGCGGCTCATTCACACCGCGCAGTTTGACCGTGCGCGTTTTACGGCAGCCAGCCAGTCACTCCTTCCCTGGCTCGACTGACGGTTTGGCGGCGGGTTTCAGCCATTGCCACAAACGCCCCAGGCTTTCGTAGATCGCGCGCTCGCTGTGGCCCAGCCAGAATGATGAAGGTAAAACCCGCTCCCAGAAGTTCAGTGGTGATGTGACTGCCAACTGGTTTGCAGGCGCAGGCCAGGGGGCCAGGCCCTGACGCTGGAAGAAGATCATGGCCCGCGGCAGATGGTTAGCGGAGGTCACCAGCGCAAATGGGCGCTGCCCGACAATATGGGAAACTTCCAGGGCTTCCTGCTCAGTGTCACTGGGTTTATCCAGCGTAATAATCGCACTTTGCGGTACGCCCAGTGATTGTGCCACGAGTGAGGCCACTGCTGCTGAACTCATCGGGTTGCCCTGCGCATGTCCGCCGGTCACAATCAGTTTTGCCCCTGGGTTCGCCTGTAAAATACGAATGCCCTCTGTGAGGCGTGGCAAGCTATTGTTGAGCATATTTGAGCTGGGTGCCCATTGCGGATTCCATGTGTAGCCACCGCCGAGAACCACAACATATTCCACCGGGTGCTGATTGTGCCAGGTGGGATAGTTATTCTCGATGGGGGCCAGCAGTCTGTCAGCAACAGGTTGCAGGCTGATCAGCAACAGAATAGCCCAGGCAACGGAGATGAGTGTTTTGCCGCTTTTCTGCCAGCGGCTGAACCAGAGTAAGATAATCCCTAGTGCCATCACCAGCAGCAGCATTGGCAGTGGAAGCAGCAGGCCGCCAACAATTTTTTTCAGTGCAAAAAACATCAAAAAGGGTTCCTTTTGTCCGAAAAAACATCACACAATCACGAAGCGATGACTGAAAGGTTCATTATTTGCCAGTGTATGCCAAAATACCCCGCATCTTTCAAGCTACAGACGCGCTGACGCATTCCCTTCACTTCGCTGAATGACGTGAATGAGCACAGTGTAACGTCTGAACGCCGCTCGAAATAGCCGGGTAACCCCGTAGAATAAAGCCCTGAATGCCGGAGTCGTTGTATGCAGGATCGCAACTTTGATGATATCGCAGAAAAATTTTCTCAGAATATTTACGGTACCACCAAAGGCCGTATTCGCCAGGCCATTCTCTGGGAGGATCTTGATGCGTTGTTAACATCGTTCCCTGACGGTCCTTTATCGGTGCTGGATGCAGGGGGCGGAGAAGGGCAAACCGGCTGTGGCATTGCAGCCCGGGGTCATCAGGTGCTGCTTTGTGATGTCTCCGAAGAGATGTTGTCCCGTGCCCGCCGCCTCGCCGATGAAAAAGGTGTGAGCGGTAACATGCAATTCGAACAAATTAGCGCTCAGCAGGTCGGTCAACATTTGGATAAACCGGTTGATCTGGTATTGTTTCACGCGGTGCTGGAATGGGTGGCGGAACCTCAGCAGGTGCTGGCGGCGTTGTATGATGCACTGAAGCCTGGTGGTGTCCTGTCGCTCATGTTCTATAACCTCAATGGTTTGCTGATGCAGACGATGGTGCTCGGCAACTTCGGCTATTTACAAACGGGGTTGGCCAAACGTAAAAAGAAAACCTTGTCTCCGGACTACCCAAGGGATCCTGAACAGGTGTATGGCTGGCTACAAGAGTGTGGCTTTACGATTGAGCACAAAACCGGCATCCGCGTTTTTCACGACTACATGCGTGATAAAACCAAACAGATCGATCGTTTTGATGAGGTTCTGGCCCTGGAAAAGCAATACTGCCGCCAGGAGCCGTTTTTAAGTTTAGGGCGTTATATCCACGTTACAGCGCGGAAACCCATAAGGCAGACGAACTATGAGTGAATTTTCCCAGACTGTACCGGAGCTGGTAGCCTGGGCGCGAAAAAATGATTTTTCCGTCTCATTGCCAACCGAACGTCTGGCTTTTTTGCTGGCGATTGCCACCCTTAATGGGGAGCGCATGGATGGCGAAATGAGTGAAGGCGAACTGATTGATGCCTTCCGCCATGTCAGTGAAGGCTTCGAACAGACCAGCGAAACTGTCGTGGTACGTGCCAACAATGCCATTAACGATATGGTGCGCCAGCGCTTGCTCAATCGTTTTACCAGCGAACATGCAGAAGGTAATGCGATCTATCGTCTGACGCCGTTGGGCATCGGCATTACCGACTATTATATTCGCCAGCGTGAATTCTCCACCCTGCGTCTCTCTTTGCAGTTGTCGATCGTAGCGGGTGAGCTAAAACGTGCCGCCGATGCTGCTGATGAAGATGGCGACGAGTTTCACTGGCACCGCAACGTGTTCGCTCCGTTGAAATATTCGGTGGCAGAGATCTTCGACAGCATTGATATCACCCAGCGCATCATGGATGAACAACAACAGGGCGTTAAAGATGATATTGCTCAGTTACTCAACAAAGACTGGCGTGCGGCGATATCCAGCTGTGAACTGTTGCTGAACGAAACGTCCGGTACGCTGCGTGAACTTCAGGATACCCTGGAGGCTGCGGGCGATAAGCTACAGGCCAATCTGTTGCGCATCCAGGATGCCACGATGAATAGCCCCGATCTCGGCTTCGTCGACAAGCTGGTGTATGACCTGCAAAACAAGCTCGACCGCATTATCAGCTGGGGCCAGCAGGCGATTGACCTGTGGATCGGCTATGACCGCCACGTGCATAAATTTATCCGTACCGCGATTGATATGGATAAGAACCGCGTCTTTGCCCAACGTTTACGTCAGTCGGTACAGAATTACTTCGATCAGCCCTGGGCGCTGACCTATGCCAATGCTGACCGCCTGTACGATATGCGTGATGAAGAACTGACGCTGCGCAGTGAGGAAGTGACGGGTGAACTGCCTTCTGAACTGGAATACGAAGAGTTCAATGCTATCCGTGAACAGCTGGCGGCGATGATTGAAGAAGCACTGGCCATCTACAGGACACAGCAAAAGCCGCTGGATCTTGGGGCGGTGATTCGTGATTACCTGACACAATACCCGCGCGTACGTCACTTTGACGTGGCACGTATTGTCGTCGATCAGGCTGTACGCTTAGGCGTGGCCGAAGCAGATTTCTCTGGCCTGGCTGCAAAATGGCAGGCGATTAATGATTACGGAGCCAAGGTGCAGGCACATGTCATCGACAAATATTGAACAAGTGATGCCAGTTAAACTGGCGCAGGCACTGGCCAACCCGATTTTCCCGGCACTGGACAGCCAGTTACGCGCAGGGCGCCATATTGGTATTGAAGAGTTAGATCAACACGTCTTTCTGATGGACTACCAGGAATTTCTGGAAGAGTTCTATGCCCGTTACAACGTTGAGCTGATCCGTGCGCCGGAAGGTTTTTTCTACCTGCGGCCACGTTCCACCACGCTGATCCCGCGTTCAGTGTTGTCCGAGCTGGATATGATGGTGGGTAAAATCTTATGTTATCTCTACCTCAGCCCGGAACGTCTGGCCAATGAAGGGATCTTTACCCAGCAAGAACTGCACGACGAGTTGATGTCGCTGGCCGATGAAAGCAAATTGCTGAAGCTGGTTAACCAGCGTTCTACCGGCTCAGACCTTGACCGCCAGAAACTTCAGGAGAAAATGCGCGCGTCGCTTAATCGCCTGCGTCGCCTGGGAATGGTGTGGTTTATGGGTAATGACAGCAGTAAATTCCGTATCACCGAATCCGTCTTCCGCTTTGGCGCCGATGTGCGCAGCGGTGACGATGCGCGTGAAGCGCAGCTGCGGATGATCCGCGACGGTGAGGCGATGCAGCTTGACGGTGGCCTGGCGCTGAATGATGAAAGCGAAGACGGTGAAAGTGACACTGAAAACAGTGTGCCGGACAGCGCGGAGGAAGAATAAATGATTGAACGTGGAAAGTTTCGCTCGCTGACGCTGATTAACTGGAACGGTTTTTTTGCCCGTACTTTTGACCTCGACGAATTGGTGACAACGCTGTCAGGTGGGAACGGTGCAGGTAAGTCGACCACGATGGCGGCATTTGTTACTGCGCTCATCCCCGACCTGACACTGCTGCATTTCCGTAACACTACTGAAGCCGGGGCAACCTCAGGTTCCCGTGATAAAGGCCTGCACGGCAAACTGCGCCCAGGCGTTTGTTACGCTGTGCTCGATGTGGTGAACTCGCTGCATCAGCGCGTGCTTGTTGGGGTCCGACTGCAACAGGTTGCCGGCCGTGACCGTAAAGTGGATATCAAACCTTTTAGTATTCATGGCCTACCGACCTCCATTAACCCGACCGAAATTCTGACTGAGACGGTGAATGCCCGTCAGGCGCGTGTGGTGCCAATCAGTGAACTGAAAGAGCGGTTTGAAGCGATGGAGAGTGTGCAGTTTAAACAGTACAACTCCATTACGGATTACCATTCTGTGATGTTTGACCTCGGTATTGTGGCGCGTCGTTTACGCTCTGCCGCTGACCGTAGCAAGTATTACCGCCTGATTGAAGCCTCGCTGTACGGGGGGATCTCCAGTGCGATCACGCGTTCCCTGCGAGATTACCTGCTGCCTGAAAACAGCGGAGTACGTAAAGCGTTCCAGGACATGGAAGCCGCACTGCGTGAAAACCGCATGACGCTGGAAGCGATTCGCGTGACCCAGTCTGACCGCGATCTCTTTAAGCATCTGATCTCAGAAGCGACCAGCTACGTGGCGGCAGACTATATGCGTCATGCCAACGAGCGCCGTATCCATCTGGATGGTGCGATGCAGGTGCGTAATGATCTTTTCACCAGTCGTAAACAGTTATCCGCTGAGCAATATCGTCATATTGAGATGGCGCGGGAACTGAGTGAGCACAATGCCGCTGAAAGCGATCTGGAAACAGATTATCAGGGTGCCAGCGACCATCTCAATCTGGTTCAGACGGCACTGCGTCAGCAGGAAAAAATTGACCGCTACGATGCCGATCTCGAAGAGCTGACCTTCCGCCTCGAAGAGCAGAATGAGGTCGTCGCTGAAGCGCGTGAAGTGCATGAAGAAAATGAAGCGCGTAGCGAAAATGCTGAGCTGGAAGTGGATGAGCTGAAAAATCAGCTGGCTGATTACCAGCAGGCGCTGGATGTGCAGCAGACGCGCGCCATCCAGTATCAGCAGGCGTTGCAGGCACTTCAGCGTGCTCAGGAAATCTGCCAGATACGCGACCTCAGCGTGGATAACGCAGATGAATGGCAGGAAACCTTCCAGGCGAAAGAGCAGGAAGCGACCGACAAACTGCTGATGCTGGAACAAAAAATGAGTGTGGCGCAGGCCGCACACAGCCAGTTTGAGCAGGCGTTTGAACTGGTGAGTAAAATTGCCGGCCCGGTTAGCCGTAGCGAAGCCTGGCAGGTAGGGCGCGATCTGCTCCGTGATGCCAGCAACCAGCGTTATCATGCCGAACAACTACAGCCGCTGCGCAGCCGCCTGAGTGAACTGGCACAGCGTGTACGTGAACAGCAGGATGCCGAACGCCTGCTGAGTGACTTCTGCAAGCGACACGGTCAGCATGATGCCAGTGAGCTGGAGTCCTTACAGGCTGAACTGGAAGCACAGATTGAGCTGTTAAGCGAAAGCGTGGCGGACGCCGGTGAGCGCCGTATGACACTGCGCCAGGAGCTGGAGCAGCTCCGTGAACGCATTGCGCGTTTGACTAAACAAGCGCCGCAGTGGCTGGCCGCGCAGGAAATCCTCTCGCAGTTGAGTGAACAAACGGGCCAGGCGCTGGAAAACAGCCAGCAGGTCACCGAGTTTATGCAGCAACTGCTGGAGCGTGAGCGTGAAACCACGGTAGAACGTGATGAAGTATCAGCCCGTAAGCGCGACATTGAGAAGCAGATTGAGCGTCTCAGCCAGCCGGGCGGGGCAGAAGACGCTCGCCTGAACAACCTCGCCGAACGTTTTGGTGGCGTGCTGCTGTCAGAAATTTATGATGATGTCACCATTGATGATGCGCCGTACTTCTCAGCATTGTATGGCCCGGCTCGTCATGCCATTGTGGTGCCTGACCTGTCACTGATCCGCGATCAGCTCGACGGTCTGGACGATTGCCCGGAAGATCTCTACCTGATCGAAGGGGATCCGCAGTCGTTTGATGACAGCGTATTTAATGTCGAAGAGCTGGAAAAAGCCGTCGTGGTGAAAGCGGGGGATCGCCAGTGGCGCTATTCTCGTTTCCCGAAAGTACCGCTGTTTGGTCGTGCTGCGCGTGAAAACCAGTTAGATGTGCTGCACGCTGAGCGCGAGGCGCTGGCCGAACGTTACGCTACGCTGTCATTTGATGTTCAGAAAACCCAGCGTCTGCATCAGTCCTTTAGCCGCTTTATCGGCAGCCACCTTGGCGTAGCGTTTGAGTCCGACCCTGAAGCAGAAATGCGCCTGCTCAATACCCGCCGTAACGAGGTGGAGCGTGCGCTGACGAATCATGAAAGCGAAAACCAGCAGCAGCGCCAGCAGTTCGAACAGGCGAAAGAGGGCGTTGCCCAGCTTAACCGTCTGTTGCCTCGCGTCAGCCTGCTGCTGGATGATACGTTACAGGATCGTCATGAAGAGATTCAGGAAAAGCTGGATGAAGCGCAGGAAGCCGCGCGCTTTGTGCAGCAGCATGGTGCTCAACTGACGAAGCTGGAACCCATTCTCTCTGTCCTGCAGAGCGATCCTGAGCAGCATGACCAGTTAAAACTGGACTACCAGCAGGCGCAGCAGCAGCAGCGCGATGCGCGTCAGCAAGCCTTTGCCCTGACCGAAGTGGTTCAGCGTCGTGCGCACTTTGGCTACATTGATTCTGCAGGTATGCTCAACGGCACCAGCGACCTCAATGAGAAGCTGCGCCAGCGCCTTGAACAGGCGGAAGGTGAACGTACCCGCGCCCGTGAGCAGCTACGTCAGCATCAAACCCAGTTAGCGCAATACTCCCAGGTTCTGGCCTCGCTGAAAAGCTCCTATGACGCGAAACGCGACATGTTGAAGGAGCTTCAGCAGGAGATGCTCGATATCGGCGTGCAGGCGGATGCCTCCGCTGAAGAGCGGGCGCGGCTGCGTCGTGACGAACTCTACAGTGCCCTGAGCAACAACCGACTGCGTCGTAATCAGCTGGAAAAACAGCTGACCTTCTGTGAAGCCGAAATCGATGCGTTGCAGAAAAAACTACGCCGTCTGGAGCGCGAGTACCAGATAGGCCGTGAGCAGGTTGTGAGTGCGAAGGCGGGCTGGGTTGCGGTACTGCGACTGGTGAAAGACAATGGCGTTGAGCGCCGTCTGCACCGTCGTGAGCTGGCGTATCTCGGCGGTGACGAGCTGCGCTCCATGTCGGATAAGGCGTTAGGTGCGCTGCGTCTGGCGGTAGCGGATAACGAACATCTGCGCGACGTGCTGCGTCTGTCGGAGGATCCGAAGCGGCCGGAGCGTAAAATTCAGTTCTTCATTGCGGTTTATCAGCATCTGCGTGAGCGTATCCGTCAGGATATCATTCGCACCGATGATCCGGTCGAAGCCATTGAGCAGATGGAAATTGAGCTGAATCGCCTGACGGAAGAGCTGACTGCCCGTGAGCAGATGCTGGCCATCAGCTCGCGCAGCGTGTCGAACATTATTCGCAAAACGATTCAGCGCGAACAGAATCGTATTCGTCAGTTGAACCAGGGCTTGCAGGCCGTGAGTTTCGGGCAGGTGAAGAGTGTGCGTCTCAACGTTAACGTGCGGGAAGCTCACTCTACGCTGCTTGATGTGCTGTCTGAGCAGCATGAACAGCATCAGGATCTGTTTAAGAGCAATCGTCTGACCTTCTCCGAAGCACTGGCAAAACTCTACCAGCGCCTGAACCCACAAATCGATATGGGCCAGCGTACACCGCAGACCATTGGTGAGGAGCTGCTGGATTACCGCAACTATCTTGAGATGGAAGTGGAAGTTAACCGTGGCTCTGACGGCTGGTTGCGTGCAGAAAGTGGGGCGTTATCGACAGGGGAAGCGATTGGTACCGGTATGTCGATTCTGGTGATGGTGGTACAAAGCTGGGAGGAAGAGTCACGCCGTCTGCGCGGGAAAGATATCTCCCCTTGCCGTCTGCTGTTCCTTGATGAGGCCGCGCGTCTGGATGCAAAATCCATTGCCACCTTATTCGAGCTGTGTGACCGACTGGAGATGCAGCTGATTATCGCGGCACCGGAAAATATCAGCCCTGAAAAAGGCACCACTTACAAACTGGTTCGTAAGGTCTTCAATAATACTGAACATGTTCACGTTGTTGGGCTGCGTGGATTTGCTGCAGAACCGACGATAACGGCAAAAGATGTTGAGGCAGGAGCCTGATTCACGAAATCCTGTAAAAAATAATGGTACGCAGTGGTAAAATTTCTGTGTCCAGATTACTCTGCATAACGGCATTTGCAACGTAAGAGGCAAATGCCGTTTTCTGTTTCTATACTTATAACAACGACTAATTGCTGCGGGTTACTCATCCGGCAGTCTTAACAGGGAGCAAGGGATGTTGCTGCAGAAATCGTTTTCCACCCAGGTTGTTGCACTGGGTTGTAGTCTTTTGTGCTGGCTGGTGCCGGTGTCTTCTTCTGTGGCGGGAATTCCACCCGTCTCTGCTCCGATTGTGCAAAGTATCAGCGTCTCGCAGAGTGCATCGCATATCAGCGGCTTGTTCTCTCAGGGGATGGCGCCGTTCTATCTGAAAAACCTTGCACCGTTGTATGCCAGTCGTGGCATGCAGCCAATGTGGCAGGATGAGCAGGCGGTAAAACAGTTCCAGCAACAGCTGGCTGAGGTCGCGATTTCCGGTGTTCAGCCGCAGTTCTCCCACTGGGTAAAACAGCTGACGGATCCGAATATTACTGGCATGGCACGTGATGTGGTGTTGTCTGATGCCATGTTGGGTTATCTGCAGTTTACTTCTGGCGTTCCCAGCAAAGGGGAAACCTGGCTGTACAGCAATGTACCTTATAAGATGGAGGCCCCGTCTGTCGCGGTGATTAATCTGTGGCAAAACGCGGTAGTTCAGAATCGTCTCAATGGTTTTGTTCTCTCACTGGCCCCGCAGCATCCGCAGTATGTGCGTATGCATCAGGCATTAAAAACGCTGCTGGCAGAAAACCGTCCCTGGCCACAACTGGTTGATAAGCAGACCCTGCGTCCTGGCCAGATCAGCAATGATGTGCCTGTGCTGCGCGATATTCTTAAACGTACCGGCATGATGTCGGCAGACAGCGAGCCACCAAAACCCACGGAAGAAGTAGTGGGCCCTATTGATGCGCCGTTGGTGCATGATGATGATAATGCCCAGCCTGATGCCCCTGTGCAGGCGAACGTTGATAACAATGTCGTGGTCAGCCCGTCTGCAATGCCGTCAGAAAATAATCCTCAGACTGCCGTTCCTCAGAATGTCGGTAATGTGCAGGGAACTGCCGCACCTATCAATGCTGATAATGTTTATACTCCGGACCTGGTCGCCGCACTGAAACGCTTCCAGACCTGGCAGGGGTTAGAGGCCGATGGTGCGATAGGTGCTCGCACCCGCGAATGGTTAAATGTTTCCCCACAACGTCGTGCATCGCTGCTGGCATTGAATATCCAGCGTCTGCGACTGCTGCCGGATGATATGCATAACGGCATTATGGTGAACATTCCTAATTACTCACTGGCCTACTATGTCAACGGTAATGAAATTCTCTCTTCCCGAGTGATTGTCGGCCGCCCTGACCGTAAAACGCCGTTGATGCGCAGCGCGCTGAATAACGTTGTCCTCAACCCGCCGTGGAATGTGCCCACCACCTTAGTGCGCAAGGATATTGTGCCGAAGGTCAAACAGGACCCGATGTACCTGTATAAGCACAATTATACGTTACTGTCGGGTTGGAGCAGTGATGCTCAGGTGGTTGATCCTTCGATGATTGACTGGAGCATGGTTTCTGCCGCTTCGTTCCCGTACCGCATTCGTCAGGCACCGGGCCCGACGAATTCACTGGGGCGCTATAAATTCAACATGCCGAGTTCGGATGCGATCTACCTGCACGACACACCAAATCACGGTCTTTTCCAGAAAGATATTCGTGCTCTCAGTTCTGGCTGTGTACGTGTGAACCGGGCATCCGATCTGGCTAATTTGTTGCTGCAGGATGTGGGCTGGAACGACACGCGGATTTCCAGCACCTTGAAAGAGGGGGATACACGCTATGTGTCCATCCGTCATCGTATCCCGGTGAACCTCTATTATCTGACCGCCTGGGTGGCAGATGATGGCCAGCCGCAATTTCGTACAGATATTTACAATTATGACAATACGGCACGTTCTGGTGCGCAGGTGCTAACGCAGGCTGGTCAATTATTGCTCTAATGATTGATTAATCAGCAGTTCCCGTGCAGGGAATAGTTATGCTAAAAAGCCGGTGTAAAGGGTGTGATGCCAATCTTTGCGCCGGTTTTACTTTTGTTGGGTTGACGTAGGTATTCTCCCCCGGTAAGGTTCAAAACGGTGTAATTAGTGCACTGTTCCGAATTCTTTAGCTGGGTAATACTGATTCATGGATAAATTCGACTCTCATCGCCGTAAGTGGCTGACGTTAGGCGGCGCGGCGCTCGGTGTGGCATTGCTCCCCGGGCAGGCCTTCGCCTCGCTTTCAACTTCCCGCCCGCGTGTATTAACGCTTAATAATCTCAATACCGGCGAAAACCTTAAAACGGAATTTTTTAACGGTAAAAGCTATGACAAGGATGAACTGGCACGACTGAATCATTTCTTCCGTGACTACCGGGCCAATAAAAGTAAAAGCATCGATCCCCATCTTTTTGACCAACTCTTCCGTCTGCAATCGCTGCTCGATAGTCGTAAACCGGTGCAGCTAATCTCTGGCTACCGTTCTCTCGGCACCAATAACTCATTACGGTCGCATACCCGTGGTGTAGCGAAACATAGCTACCACACGCTGGGGCAGGCGATGGATTTCCACATTGAAGGAATTTCGTTAAGCAATATACGCAAAGCCGCACTTTCGCTGCGGGCGGGTGGTGTAGGATACTACCCAAGTAGTAACTTTGTGCATATTGATACCGGGCCGGTTCGGAACTGGTAAAACGAAATTCCGGCACCCTGTGGTGACCGGTAACGGAGAGTTATGGACTATCATATTATCCCGGTCACTGCGTTCTCGCAGAATTGTTCGGTGATCTGGTGTACGGAATCAAATGAAGCTGCGCTGGTGGATCCGGGTGGCGACGCAGAGACAATTAAACGTGAAGTGGCTGCGCTGGGTGTTAACCTGACCCAATTACTGCTGACGCACGGTCACCTTGACCATGTCGGTGCCGCTGCTGAACTGGCCGCACATTATTCTCTACCGATTGTAGGGCCACATAAAGCCGATAAATTCTGGCTTGATAGCCTGCCGACACAAAGCCAGATGTTTGGTTTTGCCGAATGTCCTCCCCTGGTCCCCGATCGCTGGCTGGAAGAGGGTGAGACTGTGCAGGTAGGGCAGACCTCTCTGGAAGTGCTGCTTTGCCCGGGGCATACGCCGGGACACATTGTGTTCTTTGACCGTGCAGGGCGGCTGCTGGTCTCTGGCGATGTGATTTTCAGTGGCGGGGTAGGACGATCTGATTTCCCCCAGGGCAGCCACAGCGACCTGATAGCCTCTATTCATAACAAACTGTTGCCACTGGGGGATGACGTCACCTTCATTCCAGGCCACGGACCGATGTCGACGCTGGGGCGTGAACGAATCAGTAATCCGTTCCTGCAATAATCGCATCTCGGCATTGGTGCCATAAAAAAGCCTGCTTAAGCAGGCTTTTTTGATCGCGATAATGTTCAGCAGTGGGGCAACGAAAGACCCACCGGCTAAATTACAAAACCGCGACGATGGCTTCACACAGTGGAGACATATTGTCAGGTGTCATCCCCGCCACGTTCACACGGCCCGAATTTACCGCGTAGACGCCAAACTCATCTCGCAGGCGCACAACCTGATCTTTCGTCAGGCCGCTGAATGAAAACATCCCATTCTGATCGATGATAAAGCTGAAATCGCCTTTCGCGCCTTTCTCTTGCAGGGTATTCACAAACAGCTGACGCATACGCTGAATACGCTCGCGCATGCTGGTCAGCTCCTGCTCCCACAAGGCACGCAGCGCGCTGTTGCCGAGAATGGTGGCGACGACGGCTGCACCGTGTGCGGGTGGGTTGGAGTAGTTGGCACGAATGGTGGCTTTCACCTGGCTGAAGGCGGTATCCACGATGGCTGCATCAGCAGCGACCAGCGTGAAAGCACCGACGCGCTCATTGTAGAGGCCGAAGTTTTTAGAGTACGAGCTGCATACAATCAGTTCCTGATGGCTGGCAGCAAACGCACGCAGGCCTTCGGCATCTTCTTCCAGACCACGGGCAAAGCCCTGATAGGCAAAGTCGAATAGCGGTAACCAGCCTTTCGCCAGTGACAGTTCAGCCAGCTGGGCCCACTGAGCGGCCGTTGGGTCAATGCCGGTTGGGTTGTGGCAGCAGCCATGGAACAGAACGATATCACCCGCCTGCGCAGCGCTCAGGCTGTTTAGCAAGCCGTCAAAGTCCAGCGCATGCTGTGCAGCATCGTAGTAGTTGTATTCACACACTTCCAGGCCGGCAGCGGCAAAGACATTTTTGTGGTTTGGCCAGCTTGGGTTGCTCACCCAGATGCGTTTAGCGCTGGTCTGGGTGGCGATGAAATCGGCGGCTACGCGCAGAGCACCAGTACCACCAGGCGTCTGTGCGGTACGTGCACGATGGTTGCTGATAAGGGCGCTGTCTGCTCCGAACAACAGCGCCTGGGTGCAGCGGCCAAAATCGGCGATACCATCAATGCTGAGATAGTTTTTGGTGGTTTCGTTTTCCAGCAGATACTGTTCAGCCTTTTTCACGCTGGTCAGTACCGGCGTTTTGCCGGTTTCATCTTTATACACGCCAATACCGAGGTTGATCTTATTTGTGCGGTCATCAGCGCGGAACAGATCGGCTAAACCAAGAATAGGGTCGGCGGGTGCAGCTGCAATACGTTCAAACATAGTCGAAGTCCGTTAGCTTAGTCTAAAGCGAAGTGAGGACTCAGGTTACCGCCACAAGTGGCAAATTACCAACCGTTTGCATCAAAAAAACAGCAGAAAGCGAGTGGGGAAGGGAGAAAAACAAAAAAGGGGCCGAAGCCCCTTTTTGATGCACTTTTAATCGCGACCGGAGTCGCGATTAAATGGCAATTAGAACTGGTACACCAGGCCAACACCAACGGTGTTGTCAGTGTTCACACCCAGAAGGCGGGTTTCATCAGTTGCGTCAACCAAGTTGATTTTGTAATCAACATAGGTGGACATGTTTTTGTTGAAGTAGTAGTAAGAGCCTACAGAAATATATTTGTACAGGTCTACGTCGCCGACACCACCTTCGATATCTTTCGCTTTATCCTGTACGTATGCCAGGGATGGACGCAGACCGAAATCAAACTGGTACTGTGCCACAGCTTCGAATTTCTGCTCTTTATTCACTGCACCGTCAGCTACAGTAACGCCATTCACTTTGGCGGTGACCCAGGTAGAGTTACGGGTTTCACCGTACATGGCTGCGAGGTAAACGTTGTTCGCGTCATATTTAACCGCAGTAGACCATGCTTCAGCTGACTTGCTGCCATTGCCGAAGAATGCAGCCTGCTGGCCATTGGTACGGTCAGACTTGGTGTAAGCTGCAGTTACTGCTACGCCCACTGGAGAGGTGTAGGTTACAGAAGAACCCCAGCCGTCACCATTCGCGTCACCGGCATCACGGCCGTCAGCGCTGTCTTCATTTTTGCCCTGGTATTGCAGAGCGAAGTCCAGACCGTCAACCAGACCGAAGAAGTTACTGTTACGGTAAGTTGCCAGACCGTTAGAACGACCAACCATGAAGTTGTCAGAGATACCGGTGTCGCCACCGAATACTGGCAGCACGTCGGTCCATGCCAGTGGATCGTAGCCTACACCGTAGTTACGGCCGTAGTCGAATGAACCGAACTCACCGAATTTCAGACCGGCGAAGCCAACGCGAGTTTTAGAGCCTTCGGTGCCCTGGTTTTCTGCAACGTTAGCCTGGATGTTGTATTCCCACTGGCCGTAACCGGTCAGCTGGTCGTTAATCTGAGTTTCACCTTTGAAGCCGAAACGAACATAAGATGCATCACCGTCAGCACCGTTGCTGTTAGTGAAAGTGTGACGCGCATCAACTTTACCGTACAGGTCCAGTTTGTTGCCATCTTTGTTATAGATTTCTGCTGCGTTAGCGGCACCAGCAGCCAACAGTGCTGGGATCACTACTGCAAGAATGTTGCGCTTCATCATTTTGTTATTACCCTCATTGGAGTTATTTGGACACCTGCCACTGCCGTCAATAATTCTTTACAGAACCAAGATGAGAGTTTGGTGTCTTCCTGTGTCTGCACGCATCTTTCCATTCGCAGCCTGGTTAATCTAGCCCGAAAATGCTACTAATCTCTTATTCTGGTAACAAAGAGAAAATATGTATTACAAAATGTAAAATTTACGGAACTTTGTGAACCAACTCTAAATTTACAAAAATAAAAAAAGGCCAGCGAGGCTGACCTTAGTATATATATGAATTTCTTATATTTAATGCAGAAATCAGAACGTCGCGTTGCGTGGGGTACGTGGGAAGGCGATAACATCCCTTACATTTTGTACACCGGTGACATAGGCGATTAATCGTTCGAAACCTAATCCGAAACCTGAATGTGGGACCGTACCGTAACGACGCAGGTCGCGGTACCACCAGTAATCTTCTTTATTCAGGCCCATTTCGGCCAGACGCGCATCCAGCACATCCAGACGCTCTTCACGCTGAGAACCACCAATGATTTCACCAATTCCTGGTGCCAGAACATCCATCGCGGCAACGGTTTTGCCATCGTCGTTCAAACGCATATAGAAAGCTTTGATATCTTTCGGGTAGTTCTTCACCACCACCGGTGCTTTAAAGTGTTTCTCTGCCAGATAACGTTCGTGCTCAGAGGAGAGATCAATACCCCAGGAGACGGCGTTTTCAAACGTCTGACCTGACGCCAGCAGGATCTCGACAGCTTCGGTGTAATCCACCTGCGCGAAATCGGTAGTCACAAAACGCTCGAGGCGCGAAATGGCATCTTTGTCTACGCGCTCGGCGAAGAAGGCCATATCATCAGCGCGCTCTTCAAGTACCGCTTTAAACGCGTACTTCAGCATTGCTTCTGCCAGGGCAGCGTTATCTTCCAGGTTGGCGAAGGCCATTTCCGGCTCCAGCATCCAGAATTCCGCCAGGTGACGGCTGGTGTGGGAGTTTTCCGCACGGAAGGTTGGGCCAAAGGTGTAGATTTTGGAAATCGCGCTGGCATAGGTCTCGCCATTAAGCTGACCTGATACGGTCAGAAACGCTTCTTTGCCGAAGAAATCTTCGTCGTAATTAACTTTACCTTCCGGCGTGCGCGGCAGATTTTCCAGATCGAGCGTCGATACACGGAACATTTCACCCGCGCCTTCGGTATCGGACGCGGTAATCAGCGGCGTGGACACCCAGAAGAAGCCCTGCTCATCGAAGAAACGGTGCAGTGCCTGTGCCAGCGTATGGCGCACACGGGCGACTGCGCCAATCAGATTGGTACGCGGGCGCAAGTGGGCCACTTCACGCAGATATTCAATGCTGTGGCGCTTAGCGGCCATTGGGTAAGTATCCGGGTCATCAACCCAGCCGATGACTTCCACGTGGGTGGCCTGAATTTCAAAACTCTGACCTTCACCCGGAGATTCAACCACTTTGCCGGTAATAACCACCGAACAGCCGGTAGTCAGGCGCAATACTTCTTCCTGATAATTATTCAGAGAATTATTAACGACAGCCTGAACGGGATTAAAGCAGGAACCGTCATAAACGGCGATAAAGGAAATACCGGCTTTTGAATCTCTTCGTGTACGCACCCAACCACGTACGGTGACTTCGCTGTCAACCGCGACCCGGCCGTGCAGTACATCCGCTACAGGCACAACGCTCATATAAGTCTCTCACTATTAATCTGAATGAATTACCCCGAATTTAGGGTCTTGCTATGTTACTTGCCGGGCGATGATAAACAAGCGAAATTCCGGCAATAAAGGCAGATTTCTTTAGAAGAAGAGGGAATCTGGGGCCGACACGTGTGCCGACCCCTGAGGTATTCCTATAAATTAAGACAGGCATAAAGCGGAGTGGCCGACCTTCTGTTTCGGTCGGCCAGTGATGCTAGCTGGCTTTTTTGACCAGCGGCAGGTCGAAGGCTTTGCGCAGGGCGCGAACAAAGGCTTTATCCTGGCAAATGGTTTTACCCGGACTGTCCGACAGTTTAGCAACGGGTTTGCCGTTACACTCCACCAGCTTAATCACGATATTAAGCGGTTTAACCTGAGGAATATCGCAGGTCAGGCGGGTACCAATGCCGAAAATAACATTAATACGCTGACCGAAATGGCGGTAAAGCTCCACCGCTTTTTCCAGATCGAGGTTGTCGGAAAATACCAGCGTTTTACTTAGCGGGTCGATACCCAGCTGTTGATAATGTGCGATGGCTTTTTCACCCCATTCCAGCGGATCGCCAGAGTCGTGGCGCAGTCCTTGATAAGCGCTGGCAAACTCAAGGCCGAAATCACGCAGGAAGGCATCCATAGTAATACAGTCTGTCAGGGCAATACCTAACTGGTCCGGGTACTCTTCAAGCCAGGATTGCAGTGCGGCGCGCTGGCAGTTAGCCAGCACCGGGCTAAGCTGCTGGTGGGCCTGGAACCACTCGTGTGCCTGGGTGCCCACCGGCATGATATCCAGCTGACGTGCCATCTCGTAATTACTGGAGCCAACCAGCCACGGGAAATCCTGTTTCAGCGTACTGACGATCGCCAGCTGAACATCGTGTGAGAAACGGCGACGCGTGCCGAAATCCATCAAACGAAAACGCGACATATCGAGATCGGCGGTCAGCGCTTTAAACTGTGCCAGTTTACTCTTCAACTGACTCACAGCCATTTCCGGCGTGACCTGCGGTGAACGATGGCGATGCACCACTTCGCTGATCAGCGCCAGCAGCGGCACTTCCCACATAATCACTTCACGCCACGGCCCGCTGATGCGGATATCCAGTTTTCCCTGGTGATTGCGCACGCGAACCTGAGCGGGGTCATAGCGGTAACTGCGCAGCCAGTTGAGATAATCCGGGGTGAAAAACGGCAGGCCAGAGAGATAAGTGAATTCATCTTCGGTCAGCGTTAATGCGGACATGGTTTCGATTTGTTGCTGTATTTCATCAACATAAATACCCAGCATGTCGTCACCCCGGCAGCGAAACTCGGCGGCCACAGTCACATCGTAATAACGATGGAATACTGCCTGCTGCATATGGAGTTTGTAGGCATCGGTATCGAGCAGCGTAGTCAAAATCGGGGAAGCGTGTCGTGTCATGGTGCGTTTCAGCATCCTCTGGCGAAGAGCGTTATCCCTGGTTCAAATGAAGAAAAAGTCGCAGGAGTATAACCCGAATAGATATTTAGTGAACCCAATCACAGCACAATTCAGGCTGAGAGGTCGAGGTAAATACGTGCGATTGTTAATGAAATGTCTTCTTTTATGGCAAAGGCCGCAATTGGCAGTGATTCAACGTGGCAACCTGGTGATAACAGGAATAGACTTGAAAAGGTTAACTAATTATCGACGTGAGAAGGACTTATGACGCAACTGCCACAAGCCAAAAATCGCCATGATTATCGTGCGCCTGACTACACTATTACCGACATTGATTTGACGTTTAATCTTGATGCCAGTACCACCCAGGTCATCGCCGTCAGCCAGATTAAACGGTTGGGAGCCAGTGGCGCCGAATTGCGCCTGGATGGCGAAGACCTGACGCTGATCTCGTTACATGTCGACGATCAGCCCTGGCCGCACTATCGGCAGGAAGAAGGGGCACTGGTGTTACAACAGCTGCCTGAGTCCTTCACGTTAAAAATCGTCAATGACATTCATCCGGATAAAAACACCGCGCTTGAAGGTCTGTACAAATCAGGCGAAGCACTATGTACCCAGTGTGAAGCGGAAGGTTTCCGCCATATTACCTGGTATCTCGACCGTCCCGACGTGCTGGCGCGTTTTACCACCACCATTATTGCAGAGCAGAAGCACTATCCCTTCCTGCTTTCAAATGGTAATCGCGTTGATGCCGGGCATATGGAAGATGGCCGCCACTGGGTTAAGTGGCAGGATCCATTCCCGAAACCTTGTTACCTGTTTGCCGTGGTGGCCGGTGATTTCGACGTGCTGCGCGACAGCTTCACCACCCGTTCCGGCCGTGATGTCGCGTTGGAAATCTTCGTTGATCGGGGCAACCTTGACCGTGCTGACTGGGCGATGACCTCGCTGAAAAACAGTATGAAGTGGGATGAAGAGCGTTTCGGCCTGGAGTACGATCTCGATATCTTTATGATTGTCGCCGTCGACTTCTTCAATATGGGGGCGATGGAGAATAAAGGGCTGAATGTCTTTAACTCCAAATACGTGCTGGCCAAAGCGGAAACCGCCACCGATAA
Source organism: Erwinia rhapontici (assembly GCF_020683125.1). Taxonomy (NCBI): domain Bacteria; kingdom Pseudomonadati; phylum Pseudomonadota; class Gammaproteobacteria; order Enterobacterales; family Erwiniaceae; genus Erwinia; species Erwinia rhapontici. The sequence goes on from NZ_CP085627.1 coordinate 1,609,768, forward strand.
AGACTATCTCGGGATTGAGGCGGTTATCGGTCATGAATACTTCCACAACTGGACCGGTAACCGCGTCACCTGCCGCGACTGGTTCCAGCTCAGTTTGAAAGAAGGACTGACGGTGTTCCGCGATCAGGAGTTCAGTTCTGACCTCGGTTCGCGTGCGGTCAACCGCATTGATAACGTGCGTGTGATGCGCGGTTCACAGTTTGCTGAAGATGCCAGCCCGATGGCGCACCCGATCCGCCCTGAGCAGGTGATCGAGATGAACAACTTCTACACCCTGACGGTGTATGAGAAGGGGTCTGAAGTGATCCGCATGTTGCACACCTTGCTTGGCGAAGAAAACTTCCAGAAAGGCATGCAGCTCTACTTCGAGCGCCATGATGGCAGTGCAGCGACCTGTGATGACTTTGTTCAGGCGATGGAGGATGCTTCCAATGTTGACCTGTCACAGTTCCGCCGCTGGTACAGCCAGTCGGGTACGCCCGTGTTGTCCATCCGTGATGACTACAATCCTGAGCTGGAACAGTACACGTTGCACGTGACACAGATGACGCCGCCAACCGCCGATCAGAAAGAGAAGCTGCCGCTGCATATCCCGCTGGATATTGAACTGTACGATGGGGAGGGGCAGGTCATTCCGTTACAGCACAATGGCCATCCGGTGCATCATGTACTCAATGTCACCGAGTCTTTCCAGACCTTCGTCTTTGATAAGGTTTACTTCCAGCCTGTGCCTTCCCTGCTGCGTGAATTCTCTGCGCCGGTGAAACTGGACTACAACTGGAGCGATGCGCAGTTAACCTTCCTGATGCAGCACGCACGCAATGATTTTGCCCGCTGGGATGCGGCACAAAGTCTGATGGCGAACTACATCAAAATTAACGTGGCCCGCCAGCAGCAGGGGCAACCGCTGTCGCTACCCTTGCACGTTGCGGATGCCTTCCGTGCGGTGTTGCTCTCTGAGTCCAGCGATCCTGCCCTGATGGCGTTGATACTGTCGCTGCCGGGTGAGAATGAGATTGCCGAGCTGTTCGACATCATTGACCCGCAGGCAAATGCTGTTGTGCGTGAGGCGCTGGTTCGCACGCTGGCAACCGAGCTGGAAGATGAGCTGCTGGCGGTGTATTACGCCAGCCAGACCCCGGAGTATCGCATTGAACACGCGGATATCGGCAAGCGGTCGTTGAAAAATGTCTGCCTGAGTTACCTGGCCTTTGCGGATGTGCCGCAAGCCGATAAGCTGGTCAGCGCACAGTATCACCATGCTAATAACATGACGGATACCGTGGCGGCTCTGTCGGCTGCCATGGCCGCACAGCTTCCTTGCCGTACGGCGCTGTTCGCTGATTTCGATGAGCGCTGGCATCAGGATGGTCTGGTCATGGATAAGTGGTTTGCCCTGCAGGCGACCAGTCCGGCAGCGGATGTGCTGGCACAGGTACGAGTACTGTTGAGCCACCGTTCGTTTACCCTGAGTAATCCGAACCGTATCCGCTCGTTGATTGGTGCATTCGCTTCGGCGAATCCGTCCGCATTCCATGCGGCAGACGGTAGCGGTTATCAGTTCCTGGTCGAAATCCTTAGCGATCTGAATACCCGTAACCCACAGGTCGCGGCACGCATGATTGAGCCGTTGATTCGTCTCAAGCGTTATGATGCAGGCCGTCAGGCGCTGATGCGCCAGGCTCTGGAGCAGTTGAAAGGGCTGGATAAGCTGTCAGGCGATCTGTTCGAGAAGATCACCAAGGCACTGAACGCCTGATAAAAGCGGTCAGTGATAAACAAAAAAATGGGCGATATCTTCGCCCATTTTTATTTTTTAGCCATGTGCATAATGGCGGTCCTGTTGGACGGGTGAACGTTTCATCACGCGGTCGAGCACTTCCGCTTCCAGTTCCGCCAGTTTGACCGAGCCTTTACGGCGTGGACGTGGCAGCTCAACCAGCAGGTCCAGTCCGATATTCCCTTCTTCAATCAGCAGAACCCGGTCAGCCATTGCTACCGCTTCACTGACATCATGGGTCACCAGCAACACGGTAAAGTGATGCTGTTGCCAAAGCGATTCAATCAGATCCTGCATCTCAATACGGGTTAAGGCATCCAGCGCACCGAGTGGCTCATCCAGCAGCAGCAAGCCCGGGCGATGAATCAGGGCTCGCGCCAATGCCACGCGTTGTTTTTGCCCGCCGGACAACGCAGCAGGCCACTCTTTGGCACGATCTGCCAGACCAACGGCATCCAGCGCCGCCAGCGCCTGTTCTTTCCAGGATTTGCCTTTCAGGCCAAGGCCAACGTTATCGATCACGCTTTTCCACGGCAGCAGGCGCGCATCCTGGAACATCAGACGAATATCTTCCCGTGCTTCATTCAGTGATGCACTGCCGGCCAGCAGCTCGCCACTGCTGGCTTTCTCCAGCCCGGCCAGCAGTCGTAACAGGGTGCTTTTACCGCAGCCACTGCGGCCCACCACGGCGACAAACTGGCCCGAGGGAATATGCAGGTTGATGTTATTCAGTACTGTGCGCTGGTTATATTGCTTGCTGACACCATTGATCACCAGCGGCGTACCGGCATTAAGACGCGCCGGAGACGTGTTTAATTCGCTCATGCGTTTTCCTCTTTTAGTTGATACGCTGGATGCCAGCGCAGCCAGACACGCTCCAGCAGTTGAGCGCTGACGTCAGCCAGTTTGCCCAGCAGGGCATAAAGAATAATCGCCACCACCACCACATCGGTTTGCAAAAACTCGCGGGCATTCATGGCGAGGTAGCCGATGCCGGAGTTGGCTGAAATGGTTTCGGCAACGATCAGGGTCAGCCACATCAGGCCCAGCGCAAAACGCACGCCGACCATAATGGAGGGCAGGGCGCCAGGCAACACCACCTGGATAAACAGACTCCAGCCAGACAGACCATAACTGCGTGCCATCTCCACCAGCCCGCGATCGATATTACGGATACCATGGTAGGTATTCAGGTAAATCGGGAACAGCGTCCCCAGCGCAACCAGAAAGATTTTGGCCGATTCATCAATGCCGAACCACAGGATCACCAGCGGGATCAGCGCCAGATGGGGGACGTTGCGCAGCATCTGCACGGAGGTATCGAGCAGGCGCTCACCCAGACGTGACATTCCGGTGATTAACCCCAGTATCAGACCAATCGATCCACCGATGCTGAAACCAATCGCCGCACGCCAGCTGCTGATCGCCAGATGTTGCCATAGCTCACCGCTGGCAGACAGCTTCCAGAAGGTCACCACAATGGCTTCCGGTGACGGCAAAATGCGCGTTGAAAGCCAGCCCATTTGTGAGGCTAACTGCCATACCGCCACCAGCAGGATCGGCAGCGCCCAGGGCAGCAGGCCATTGCCGATACGATTAAGGGTCTTACTCATTCTCCACCTCTAACTTTGCGATACTTTTTGTGGGGCAAAATCATGCGCAACATGTTCCCCGTGCGCCTGAACGACCTGCGGTTGCGGGATCGAAGGGACATTAAGATCCAGATGTGGGAACAGCAGTTCGCCCACGCGATACGCTTCTTCCAGGTGCGGATAGCCGGAAAGAATAAAGGTCTCAATGCCGAGATCGGCATATTCCTGCATACGGGTTGCCACCGTCGGGCCATCGCCCACTAAAGCGGTTCCGGCACCGCCACGCACCAGGCCCACACCTGCCCACAGATTCGGGCTGATCTCAAGCTGGTCACGTTTGCCACCGTGCAAGGCAGCCATTCGCTGTTGGCCAACAGAATCTGTTTTCGCCAGTGCGGCCTGCGCTTTGGCAATGGTCGCATCATCAAGATGCGAGATCAGACGGTCAGCGGCCTGCCATGCCTCTTCATTGGTTTCACGCACAATCACATGCAGACGAATACCAAAACGCACTTTACGCCCTAATGCGGCGGCTTTCGCCTGTACCTGAGCAATTTTTTCTTTGACCTGCTCAGGCGGTTCCCCCCAGGTCAGATAGACATCAACCTGTTCGGCAGCCAGATCCTGCGCGACATCAGACGACCCGCCAAACCACAGTGGCGGACGGGGCTGCTGAACCGGCTTAAACATCAGACGCGCGCCACGCACATGAACATGTTTCCCTTCGTAATCAACCGTCTCGCCTTCCAGCACGCGGCGCCATACGCGGGTAAACTCGGCAGACTCTGCATAGCGCTCACGGTGATCGAGGAACACGCCATCTCCCGCCAGCTCTTCCGCATCGCCACCGGTGACCAGATTAAACAGTGCGCGGCCGTTAGAGAGGCGGTCGAGCGTGGCTGCCTGACGGGCAGCCTGCGTGGGCGAGATCACGCCGGGGCGCAGTGCCACCAGGAAGCGCAGACGCTGGGTGACCGGGATCAGCGAGGCGGCAACCAGCCAGGCATCTTCACAGGAGCGGCCGGTCGGGATTAGCACTCCGCCAAATCCCAGGCGATCGGCAGCCTGCGCGATTTGTTGCAGGTAAGCATGATCCACCGGGCGTGCACCTTCGTTGGTACCCAAATATTTCCCATCACCGTGAGTGGGAAGAAACCAGAATACGGAGAGAGTCATTATGTTATTCCTCAATCAATGGGTTGACGGGCCATGCCAGATGCGGCTGGAAATATCGACTTTCACCGGCATCAGCTTGCTGGTGTAAAACAGATCGGCAGTTTGCTGCTGAGCCTTTGCTGTCTTCTCACTGACCAGGGTAATGGCGGTTGGCGGGCGATGATCGAAATAGGTTGAGATCACCGGTTTTGGCAGACCCATCGCCGTTGAAAGCAGGTCCACGCTCTGTTCACGATGGCTGCGCGTCAGGGCATCGGCCTGGCTGAAGGTGTCCAGTACCTGTTGCAGAAACACGCCATTCTTTTCGGTGAACGGGCGAGTTGCGAGGTAGAACGAGCCGGTCAGATTTAACGTGTCGCCATTTTTCAGTACGCGCACGCCGCCCTGCTGGATGGCCGCAGAGTAATAGGGATCCCAGATTGCCCAGGCGTCAACATCTCCCTGCTGGAAAGCGGCGCGGGCATCCGCAGGCGTCAGAAACGCAGGCTGAATATCATTGAAACCCAGTCCGGCCTCTTTTAATGCACGTAACAGCAGATTGTGGGAGCTTGAGCCCTTCTGGAAGGCCACTTTATGGCCCTTCAGGTCTGCCACGGTTTTCAACGGACTGTCTTCACGCACCAGAATCACTTCAGATCGTGGTTTTGGCGGTTCGGAACCGACATACAACAGATCCGCGCCAGCGGCCTGAGCGAAAATCGGCGGGATGTCGCCGGTGCTGCCAAGGTCAATGCTGTTGACGTTTAATGCTTCCAGCATCTGTGGCCCGGCAGGGAACTCTACCCATTTAATGGTGGTATGCGGGAAGCGCTTCTCCAGCAGCTGGTGGGATTTCGCCAGCACCATACTGACCGAGCCTTTCTGGTAACCAATACGGACCTGGTCGGGGGCCGGGATGGCCTCAGCAGCAATCGCCTGGCTGGCCAGCAGCCCGGTTATCAGCAGGGTGCTAAATATGCGAGCAAACAATGTCATAGACGGTCACCTTTTCAGACGGCAGCAGCCAGAGGTTGATGGCGGCGGGCAAGTGCATGCCAGAAGGTATCGATCGACTCTGCCAGCCGCTCAGCCAGAATCGGAGAGAGTTCAGGCGTCCGGTCGTAATGGCTGATCTGCGTATCGTCAGCGAATACCCCGTGCAGCACTTCCTGCGCTTTCAGTGCATTCAGAACGGGTTTCAGTGCGTAATCGACGGCCAGCAGATGGGCTACGGTGCCGCCTGTTGCCAGCGGTAACACCACTTTATGTTCCAGCGCACGTTCTGGCAGCAGGTCAAGCAGCGTTTTCAATGCCCCGGCAAACGATGCCTTATAGACAGGGGTTGCGACGATCAACCCGTCAGCCGATTCGAGGTCTTCCTTTAAGGCCAGCAGGGCGGGGGAATCGAAGCGGGCATACAATAAATCTTCGGGATTGAAGTTATGCAGATTCCACGGGATAACCTCGACGCCGCGTTTTTCCAGCGCATGCTGGCAAATGGTCAGTAGTGCGGTGGAGCGTGAAGGAAAACGGGGGCTTCCCGCCAGAGTAATAACGCGCATAACCTCTCCTTATAACCAAAAGTTATTGATAAACGAAATTCAAGAACCGATGGCTCATCCTGACAGAGCGCGTTTGGACGCTTAAATGATTTATCCGGCATATTTTTGCCAGTTTGCACATATAGCGCGGCATAACGGCCTTGATGAAGTAAAAAAACCGTCGATTCAGGCCCGCTTTTGCGCCAGGTCATTTCCCTTTACCCCATGAAACCCGGATAATACGACCCCGATTTTCCATCGGGACCTCAGGAGTGACCATGTATTACCCTTTCGTTCGTAAGGCGCTGTTTCAGCTCGATCCTGAGCGCGCGCATGACCTGACTTTGCAGCAGTTGAAGCGTATCTCCGGCACCCCGCTGATGGGTCTTATCCGTCAGTCGCTCCCTTTTAAGCCCGTAACCTGCATGGGACTGACCTTTAAGAATCCACTGGGCCTGGCCGCTGGTCTGGATAAAAACGGCGAATGCATTGATGCATTTGGTGCGATGGGGTTTGGTTCCATTGAAATTGGTACCGTGACGCCGCGCCCTCAGCCGGGCAATGATAAGCCGCGTATGTTCCGGATTGTGGCAGCGGAAGGGATCATCAACCGCATGGGCTTCAATAATATGGGCGTTGATAACCTGGTAGAGAATGTTAAAAAAGCCCATTTTGACGGTATCCTCGGCATTAATATTGGCAAGAATAAAGATACCCCGGTAGAGCAGGGTAAAGACGATTATTTAACCTGTATGGATAAGATTTATCCGTATGCCGGCTACATCGCCATCAATATCTCTTCACCTAACACCCCAGGCTTACGATCTTTACAATACGGCGAAGCGCTGGATGATTTGCTGGCGGCGATTAAAATCCGTCAAAACGATCTTCAACAGATCCATCATAAATATGTTCCTGTGGCGGTTAAGATCGCACCGGATCTTTCTGAAGAAGAATTGATCCAGGTGGCCGACAGTTTAGTGCGCCACAATATTGATGGCGTGATTGCGACCAATACCACCCTCGATCGTGAGCTGGTAAAAGGATTAAAGCACGCGGAAGAAGCGGGTGGGCTAAGTGGTCGTCCGGTACAGTTGCGCAGTACCGAAATCGTTCGCCGTCTGGCGCTGGAATTACAGGGGCGCATCCCAATTATTGGCGTTGGTGGGATTGATTCACTGGTTTCGGCGCGTGAAAAAATGACGGCGGGTGCTTCGCTGGTGCAAATATATTCTGGATTTATTTACAAAGGTCCGCCTTTGATAAAAGAAATTGTGACTCATCTCTAGGTTAATTTAGCGTTAAATATGCCAGGGGCTTTATTTTCGCTGCTGTCTCGTTTATATTTTGTGCTGTTCAGACAATATTCAAATTTTACAGAGCGAGCTGAGAGCGTTAACGAAGCCTCTGGTTTCCGGAAAGGGAATATGCTTTTCCGGCTACTTGTAACTAAGTATTAATACAGGAACCATCATGAGGATAAAACCAGACGATAACTGGCGTTGGTTTTTCGACGAAGAACATGACCGGATGATGCTCGACCTGGCGGACGGTATGTTATTTCGTTCCCGCTTTCCGCGCAAAATGTTAACGCCTGATGCTTTTGATGTTTCCGGTTTCTGTGTTGATGATGCTGCACTGTTTTTCACCTTTGACGAACGCTGCCGTGATACGCAATTGAATGCCGATCAGCGAGCTGAGCTGGTGCTGAATGCGCTGGTGGCCACGCGTTTCCTGAAACCATTGATGCCTAAAAGCTGGCATTTTGACAGCTATAATCAGGGAAACTGGCGTCCGGCTGACGGTGAACTGGTCAACGTCAAGGTCTCTGACAGCGGTGAATCGGCAAGTCTGCTGGTGGTAGAGTCTGGTGACAGCGCCGCACTGTGCCTGCTGGCGCAGGCGCAGTTAACTGTGGCTGGTCGTGGAATGGTATTGGGTGATGCGATTAAAATTATGCATGATCGCTTGCTTCCTCACGCCAGTGCAGATGGTATTCGCTTCGCACGCGCGGTGTAAGTCACCGCGCTTGCTATTAGCGCAGCACCACATCGCCCGCCGGAATACAGCTACAGCTTAATACGCTGCCGTCCTGACGTATCGCCCCTTTTTTCATCGCTTTCACTTCCCCACTGACCAGTGTGACTTTGCAACTTCCGCAGATACCTGAGCGGCAGGAATAAGGCACTTTAATGCCCTGAAGCTCCAGCTGTTCCAGCAATACCTGTTGATTGTTACCAGTAAAATGCTGGCCCTGCCAGTGGATGGTCACATCGCGGGCTGCAACGGTGGCAACCTCCAGCGTTTCTGTTACGCGTCCTGCACCGTAAGCGCGTGGCGTATGGCTGGTTAACACCTCAATTTTATCGCCCACGCGAACGACGCCGCTGCTGCGAGCCACCAGGTTAAGGCCAAAATCAATATCACCGCTTCCATCCAGCGCACTGCGAAACCCCTGTAAGGTATTCAGTGGCTCGCCGCCGGGATGTTTACGACCATATTGTGTGCTGACGGTGGTTAATACACAGCGGCTACAGGGTTTCGGCACATCGAAGATAATGTCCCCGATACGTAATGACGACCAGCTATCTTCCGCCCATGCACCCGCACCGCTAACCACCAGGTTGGGGCGAAACTGTTCCATTCTCACCCCCGCCGGACAACGTTGTTGCAGATCGTGCAAAGAGGCCTCATTGACCAGCAGAAACGGGTAACCGTCAGCAAATCCTAACGGAACCTCGTCAAAGCGTTTTACCCGGCGGGTCATCTCCGGGCCGACCCAGCGTAACTGGACCTGGCGCGGGAAAAAATCACTCAGCCATTGATTAATCGTGTCGGGGGCGATTAACGCGGTGAACTGGCTACCCCAGACTTCGGTTGGGGCAGGGGCCGTGAGGAAATCCTCAAAGCGAACGGTCGCACTGCTGCCATCCGGCGCACTCAGGTGCAGTCCGTCGACGATCAGCGCCGGGGTAAACAGCACCATTTCAGGATATTGCCGCGCGGTAATAAAGGTGCCATCGGGTTCGGTCAGCATAAAGATACGGTCGAAGGCCAGACCGCTGTTCAGCGCCTGCGCATGGGAAACCTGCATCCCTCGCATTGATTTAACCGGATGAACAAATAAACGAGACAGACTGATCATGGCGATTCTCCATTGCGCCCACCGCGGACCCTGTTATTTACAGGGTTTTTGCAGTAATAAACGCTAACTTTATGACATGACGTCATGATTAGCTATAATGCGCAGCAATTTCTGATGACGATAAGTGACGCTATGAATTCTCTGTTTGCCAGTACGGCGCGTGGGCTCGAAGAGCTGTTAAAAAGTGAACTGGAAGCGCTGGGGGCCGAAGGCTGCCAGGTGGTCCAGGGCGGCGTACATTTCCAGGGCGATGATCGTCTGATGTATCAGAGTCTGATGTGGAGCCGACTGGCTTCACGTATCCTCCTGCCGCTAACCGAATGCGGCGTTTACAGCGACCTCGATCTTTATCTCGGGGTGCAGGCGATTGACTGGCCAGCCATGTTTGGCAGCGACCAAACCTTCGTGGTGCATTTCAGCGGATTGAATGAGGTGATCCGTAATAGCCAGTACGGCGCGTTGAAAGTGAAAGACGCTATCGTTGATAGCTTTACCCGTAAAAACCTGCCGCGCCCGAATGTTGACCGCGAGCAGGCGGATATTCGCGTTAACGTCTGGTTGAATAAAGATACGGCCAGTATTGCCCTGGATCTGAGCGGGGACGGCCTGCATCAGCGCGGCTATCGCCAACAGACGGGTCAGGCTCCGTTGAAAGAGAACCTGGCAGCGGCCATCGTGCAGCGATCCGGTTGGCAGGTGGGATCGCCGCTGGTGGATCCGATGTGTGGTTCCGGGACCTTGCTGATTGAAGCCGCAATGATCGCCAGCGATCGTGCGCCAGGACTGCAACGTAAACACTGGGGCTTTACGGGCTGGAGCCAGTTTAATCAGTCCCTGTGGAGCGATGTGACGCGCGAAGCACACGAACGCGCCCGTAAAGGGTTAGAGGAAACCACGTCGCGGTTCTACGGCTATGATAATGACTCCCGGGTGATCGAACGTGCCCGCGCCAACGCCCGTAACGCCGGGCTGACTGACCTCATTGAGTTCACGACCCAGGACGTGCTGAAGTTGACCAACCCGCTGGCGCAGGGAGTGACCGGGACGGTGCTGAGTAACCCACCGTACGGCGAGCGTCTGGACAGTGAACCTGCGTTGATTGCGCTGCACGGCCAGCTGGGCCGTATTATGAAAACGCATTTTGGTGGCTGGAACCTGTCTCTGTTCAGTGCTTCACCAGAGCTGCTGAGCTGCCTGCAATTGCGAGCCGACCGCCAGTTTAAAGCGAAGAACGGCCCGCTGGATTGCGTGCAGAAAAACTACCAGTTGGCGGAAAATCCGACCGGTGCCGCTGCGGGCCAGTTGGCAGAAGACTACGCCAACCGTCTGCGCAAAAATACCAAGAAACTGGATAAATGGGCGCGTCAGGAAGGGATTGAATGCTATCGCGTCTACGATGCCGATCTGCCCGACTACAATGTGGCGGTCGACCGCTACGGCGACTGGGTTGTGGTGCAGGAATATGCGGCGCCGAAAACCATCGAGCCAGCCAAAGCGCGTCAGCGCCTGTTTGATGTGATTGCCGCAACCCTCAGCGTGCTCGAACTGCCGGCTAACCGACTGGTGCTGAAAACCCGTGAAAAACAGAAAGGAAAAAATCAGTATCAGAAACTGGGCGAGAAGGGCGATTTCTTTGAAGTCGGTGAGTTTAACGCCAAATTATGGGTTAATCTGACGGACTATCTCGACACTGGCCTGTTCCTCGACCACCGTGTTGCCCGCAAAATGCTGGGGCAGATGAGTAAAGGGAAAGACTTCCTGAACCTGTTTGCTTACACCGGCAGCGCCAGCGTTCATGCTGGTCTGGGAGGCGCGCGCAGCACGACTACGATCGATATGTCGCGTACCTATCTCGAATGGGCCGAGCGCAATATGCGTCTCAACGGTTTGTCCGGGCGTCAGCACCGTCTGATGCAGGCAGACTGCCTGAGCTGGCTGCGTGATGCGGATGAACAGTTTGATCTGATCTTTATCGATCCGCCGACGTTCTCTAACTCCAAGCGTATGGAAGAGAGCTTTGACGTGCAGCGCGATCATCTTGATCTGATGAAAGATCTGAAGCGTCTGCTGCGTAAAGGGGGCACCGTAATGTTCTCCAACAATAAACGCGGCTTCAAAATGGATTCTGCCGGCCTGGAAGCTCTTGGCCTGGCTGCTACTGAAATCACTGCGAAAACACAGTCGCAGGATTTTGCCCGTAATCGTCAAATTCACAACTGCTGGCTGATCACTCACGCCGGTAAGGAATAAGTTTTTATGTCACTAATCAGTATTCATGGCGCTTACCTCTCATTCAGCGATGCGCCGCTGTTGGATAACACTGAACTGCACATCGAAGAAAACGAGCGTGTTTGTCTGGTTGGCCGTAACGGGGCGGGTAAATCCACCCTGATGAAGATCATCAACCGCGAACAACCGCTGGATGATGGGCGCATTATTTATGAGCAGGACCTGGTGGTGGCACGCCTCCAGCAGGATCCGCCACGTAATGTGCAGGGCTCGGTGTATGATTTTGTCGCGGAAGGTGTGGAAGAGCAGGCGGAACACCTGAAAGCCTATCACGCGATCTCGCATAAAGTGATGGACGATCCGAGCGACAGAAACCTGAATGAGATGGCGCGCTTACAGGGCATTCTTGACCACCAGAATCTGTGGCAGCTGGAAAGCCGTATTCACGATGTGCTGCAACAAATCGGTCTGGATGGGGACGCCGAGCTGTCCTCATTATCCGGTGGATGGTTGCGTAAAGCTGCGCTTGGGCGCGCGCTGGTCAGCAATCCGAAAGTGCTGATGCTGGATGAACCCACTAACCACCTCGATATTGAAACTATCGACTGGCTGGAAACGTTCCTGAAAACATTCCAGGGCAGCATCATCTTCATTTCGCATGACCGTTCGTTTATTCGCAACATGGCGACGCGCATTGTTGATCTGGACCGTGGCAAGCTGGTTTCCTGGCCGGGCGATTACGATCTGTATCTGACCAGCAAGGAAGAAGCGCTGCGTGTTGAAGAAATGCAGAACGCCGAATTCGACCGCAAACTGGCGCAGGAAGAAGTGTGGATCCGTCAGGGCATCAAAGCGCGCCGTACGCGTAACGAAGGGCGTGTTCGTGCGCTTAAAGCGTTACGCCGTGAGCGTTCCGATCGCCGTGAAGTGATGGGTAAAGCCAATATGCAGGTCGAAGAGGCTTCTCGCTCCGGCAAGATTGTCTTCGAGCTGGAAAACGTCAGCTATGCGGTGGGTGGTAAACAACTGGTGCGTGATTTCTCCCGCCAGGTACAACGCGGTGATAAAATTGCCCTGATCGGCTCTAACGGCTGTGGCAAAACGACCATGCTGAAGTTGATGCTCGATGAGCTCAAGGCTGATAGCGGCCGCGTGCATATTGGCACCAAGCTTGAAGTCGCCTACTTTGACCAGCACCGCGCGGACCTGGACCCGGATCGCACGGTCATGGACAACCTGGCAGAGGGTAAACAGGAAGTGATGGTAAATGGTAAGCCACGCCACGTGCTGGGCTACCTGCAGGAGTTCCTGTTCCACCCTAAACGCGCGATGACGCCGGTGCGTGCTTTGTCTGGTGGTGAGCGTAACCGCCTGTTGCTGGCACGTCTGTTCCTTAAGCCAAGCAACCTGCTGATCCTCGATGAACCGACCAACGACCTCGATGTGGAAACGCTTGAGCTGCTGGAAGAGTTGGTTGATGGTTATCAGGGCACCGTTCTGCTGGTGAGCCACGATCGTCAGTTTGTTGATAACACCGTGACCGAATGCTGGATCTTTGAAGGCAATGGTGAAATCGGTGCGTTTGTTGGCGGCTACCACGATGCGCAGCTGCAGCGTAGTGCTTATAAACAAAACCGTGCCAGCGCAAAATCCACCAGTGCGCAGCCGCGTCAGGAAAACGCAAAAACTGACGCCGCAAAAAAACCTGCGGCTAAGTTAAGCTACAATTTGCAGCGTGAACTCGAACAACTGCCGAAGAAAATGGAAGAGCTGGAAGCCCGTCTTGAAACGTATCAGACGCAGGTTGCCGATGCTAACTTCTTCAACCAGCCCCATGATGTGACCCAGCCTGTACTGGATTCGCTCGCCCAGGCTGAACAGGAGCTGGAAGTCGCTTTCGAACGTTGGGAATACCTGGAGTCGTTAAGCAACGGCGCCTGATACTGCTGTTCTGAAATTATCGAGGGTCAGGTATGTGTTCGTCGCACCACGCGCATCAATGGATGCTTTGCCCACAGTGTGACCTGATGACACAGTTGCCAGATATCCGGCCGGGCAGCAAGGCAAGCTGCCCACGTTGTCATACCACACTTCAGTCTAACTGGGTTGAGCCGCGAAAGCGGCCAACGGCCTATGCGCTGGCAGCACTGTTTATGCTGCTGCTGGCTAACTTATTCCCTTTCATCAATATGCATGTTGCCGGACTCAGCAGTGAAATCACCCTGACCAAAATACCTCAGGTGATGATTTCCGATGACTACAGCAGCCTGGCGACGCTGTTTTTGCTGTTTGTTCAGGGGGTTCCGGCCTTCTGTATGCTGGTGATCCTGCTCTTAGTGAATGATATTACGTTGCCACAGGGGCTGAAACGCACTCTGGCACGCGTGCTGTTTCAGCTGAAAACCTGGGGCATGGCGGAGATCTTTCTCGCCGGTGTGTTGGTGAGCTTTGTAAAGCTTATGGCTTATGGTGATATCGGCATTGGCACCAGTTTTATCCCCTGGTGCCTGTTCTGCCTGTTACAGCTCAGAGCGTTTCAGTGTATTGATCGCCGTACATTATGGCTGCGGGTCGCCCCATTGCCTGTGCTTCCCTTCACGCCATTACCCGCCGTGAGTGGCTTGCGTCAGGGGCTGCGTTCCTGCAGTTGTTGTACTGCGGTACTCGCCAGCGATACTCTGGAGTGTCCGCGCTGTGGGGTTCATGGGCATGTCAGACGAAAGCACAGCCTGCAATGGACACTCGCTTTATTGATGACATCAATCTTGCTCTATATCCCGGCCAATCTGATGCCGATCATGATTACCGAGGCGCTGGGCAATAAAATCACCTCAACCATTATGGCTGGCGTGATCCTGCTGTGGAGTGATGGATCCTACCCGGTGGCGCTGGTGATTTTTATCGCCAGTATCATGGTCCCAACGCTGAAAATGATGGCCATCGGCTGGTTGTGCTGGCATGCCAACGAGCGCGACAGCAACCGGGACGACAGTGATAAAATGCATAAAATATATGAGGTTGTTGAGTTCGTCGGGCGCTGGTCAATGATTGACGTATTCGTGATTGCCGTGTTATCGGCACTGGTGCGAATGGGGCAGTTGATGAGTATTTATCCAGCCAGTGGTGCGGTGCTGTTTGCCCTGGTGGTGATCCTGACGATGTTTGCCGCCATGACGTTTGATCCCCGTCTCACCTGGGACCGGATACAAGAAAAGAAGACTGAGGAGCCTGCAAGTGACGGACAATAACCACGGCGTAGCCACGGTAGATAAGATAAAGCGCTGGTCGCCGGTGTGGATCATCCCCATCGTCACCGTCTTGATAGGCGCATGGATTTTGTTTTATCACTTCAGCCATCAGGGCCCGGTAGTCACGTTAATGACCACCAACGCTGAAGGTATTGAAGGGGGGAAAACCCTGATTAAAAGCCGCAGCGTTAACGTCGGGGTGGTCGAAAGTGCCGTGCTAACCGATGATCTGCACCATGTGGAAATCAAGGCACGGCTTAATTCCGGCATGGAAAAACTGCTGCGTGAAGACAGCGCTTTTTGGGTGGTGAAACCCGCTATTGGTCGTGAAGGGATCACCGGGCTGGGAACGCTGCTGTCGGGTGCCTACATTGAACTTCAGCCCGGGGCAAAAGGTGAAAAAGCGGCGCAGTATGAACTGCTGGGTTCACCCCCACTGGCGCCGCTGGATGCTAAAGGTATCCGCATTACCCTCGACAGTGAAAAAGCAGGCCAGCTTAATGCGGGTGACCCGGTGCTGTTCCGTGGTTATCGCGTGGGGTCTGTTGAAACCAGCGCCTTTGATGCGGACAAGCGCATGATGACCTATCAGTTGTTTATTTCCGCACCTTATGACCGCCTGGTGACCAGCAACGTTCGCTTTTGGAAAGACAGTGGAATAGCGGTGGATATGTCGGCTTCAGGAATGCGTGTGGAGATGGGATCGCTGACGACTCTGTTCAGCGGTGGTGTCAGCTTTGATGTACCAGAAGGCTGGGAGCGCGGCGAGCGGGTTGAAAACAAAGCGGAATACCGGCTGTTCAACGACCAGCGCAGCATTCAGGATTCACTCTATACCGAACACAAAGACTTCCTGCTGTTCTTTAACGACTCTATTCGTGGTCTGCAAAAAGGCGCGCCAGTCGAGTTCCGCGGTATCCGTCTGGGGACGGTCGCGGAGGTACCATTTACCATGCCAGGCCTTGCTCAGCGTCTGAATAATGATTACCGCATTCCAGTTCTGATCCGTATTGAACCGGACCGCTTCGAGAATCGCTTAGGTAATGATTTCAATATTGAGCAGCATCTGAAAGACGGTATCAAAAGTGGGCTACGAGCTTCACTGAAGTCTGCCAATTTGTTGACGGGCGCATTGTATGTCGATCTCGATTTCTACAACAACGCGAAACCTGTTAGCGGTCCGACGACGTTTGCTGACTATGAGCTGATCCCAACGGTCAGCGGTGGCCTGGCGCAAATTCAGCAGAAGCTGATGGAATCTCTGGATAAGATTAACAGTCTGCCGCTGAATCCGTTGCTGAACGAAGCGACCGGCACGTTGAAAGAGAGCCAGCGTACGTTGCGTGAAATGCAGAAAACGCTCGACAGTCTTAATCAGATCACTTCCAGCCAGTCGATGAAAGAGCTACCGGCGGATATGCAAAGCACGCTGCGTGAACTGAATCGCAGCATGAAGGGCTTCCAGCCAGGCTCACCGGCTTACAATAAGATGGTGGGAGATATGCAGCGTCTCGATCAGGTCCTGCGTGAATTGCAGCCTGTATTAAAAACGCTCAACACCAAGAGTAATGCGTTGGTATTCGAAGCCAAACCCGGTCAGGACCCACAGCCGAAGAGGGCGAAATAATGATGAAATGGATCCCCGTAGCTTTTGTGCTGGCACTGAGTGCTTGCAGCACCCCCAAAACGGCTTACTACCAATTGCCAACGGCGGGCAGCACGGCTGTTGTGGCCAGTCGGAACGTGGCGACGCCAGTATGGATAGAACGCGTATCGGTGCCGGATTACCTTGCCGGGAATGGTGTGGTCTACCAGAGCAATGATGTCCAGTTCGTGATAGCGGCGAATAACCAGTGGGCCAGCCCGCTGGATCAACAGTTGCAGCAAACGCTGGTGACCAATCTCAGCACGGCGTTGCCGGGAGCGCTGGTCTCGTCTTCTCCACTGGGACAGCAACACGATACGCTCAATGTCACCGTAACGGGTTTCCATGGTCGCTATGATGGACAGGCGGTGATCAGTGGTGAATGGATACTTGAACACAATGGGAAACTGCAAAAGCAGCCGTTTACGCTGGTACTACCGCAAAGCGAAGATGGTTACGATGGGTTAGTAAGAACCCTGGCTAAAGGATGGCAGCAGATTGCGGGGCAGGTCGCTAATGCGATAATTCGCGAACAATAAGAAAAAATTAACTAACGTACTAAGCCTTTGATTGTTGCAGAACCTGATTTCTGTGGCATCAAAGGCTTTTTTATTGCCATTCAGTCAGATAGCAGTGTTTTTTCAGCGAGCAGTGGCGAGAAATCATCATGGGTTTGATACACATTCATGACATTGGCGTGAAATTTGCGCGTTGATCTTTACTGAAAGTCGCGGTAGAACTTATGAGTGGTTGCGCGAAACGTAATCACTGTATCTTTCCACCAGATTCCACCAGACTAAATGAGGGAAACGCGGCATGAAGAGACAGAAACGAGATCGCCTGGATCGGGCACAATCACGGGGTTATCACGCAGGCATTACAGGACGCTCAAAAGAGATGTGTCCGTATCAAATGCTGGATGCTCGATCTCACTGGTTGGGAGGTTGGCGACAAGCCATGGAGGACAGGTCGGTTACCGCGTAACACCTGTCAGAGAAAGGGAAAAACCTCCGCTTATGCGGAGGTTTTCATTTTTATCCTTCATACTTCAAGTTGTCTCTGCGTTGGCTGCTTTCAGTCACCCGAATCACTGACTTCACTCAGCTCATCGGGATTCCTTCTTTTGCCGTCTTAATACAACTCGAATTATTTTGGATATCAGAAAGCAGTGAGAGACTTAGAACGCGGTGGTGTCTTTGAACAGGCCCACTTTCAGGTCAGTAGCGGTGTAAATCACGTTACCATCGACCAGTACTTCGCCATCTGCCACGCCCATCACCAGTTTACGGTTGATAACGCGTTTGAAATGAATACGGTAAGACACTTTCTTCGCGGTTGGCAGAACCTGGCCGGTAAATTTCACTTCACCCACGCCCAACGCACGACCTTTACCTTCAGCGCCTAACCAGCCGAGGTAGAAACCAACCAACTGCCACATAGCATCAAGGCCGAGGCAGCCTGGCATGACCGGGTCACCGATAAAATGGCAGCCGAAGAACCACAGGTCAGGATTGATATCCAGTTCAGCTTCAACGAAGCCTTTACCGTAGTTACCGCCGTCTTCGGTCATTTTAACCACGCGGTCCATCATCAACATATTGCCAGCTGGCAATGGCGGGCCTTCCGCGCCAAACAGTTCACCGCGACCAGAGGCAATCAGGTCTTCTTTTGTATAGGATTCGCGTTTATCTACCATGTTTTCAATAAGCCTTATTTTAATGAAGCAGGGAGTTTAGCTTACACGTGTACGCCGGACAAGTCCGATCAGCCGGGCGTAAACCAGTTTAACCAACGCAACGGCCACGGTCGATGGCGTGGTTCAGGGTGAAGTATCTGTGCGATACGGTCCTGCATCGAACGTAACAGGCACGCTCCTGTCTCTTTGTCCCACTCTACACCCGTTAACAGCGGCAGAGCTTCATCAACGCTGGAGACGGCCCACAGATGGAATTTACCTTCACGAACGGCATCAACCACCTCCTGCTGAAGCGAGAGGTGACGCACATTGGCCGCAGGAATAATGACACCCTGGGTTCCGCTTAATGTGCGTTGATTACAGATGTGGAAGAAGCCTTCAATTTTTTCATTCAGCCCGCCAACAGGCTGCACGCGACCAAACTGATCGACGGAACCCGTCACAGCCAGCTGTTGATTGAGCGGCTGTGAGGCGAGGGCACTGATCAGTGCACACAGCTCAGCCAGGGAGGCGCTGTCACCATCGACTTCGGAGTAGGATTGCTCAAAAACGATTGAGGCAGAAAACGGCAGCTGTTGCTCAAGCTCCAGTTCTGCAATCAGCCATGCCTGCATGATCATCATACCTTTGGCATGAATATTACCGCCAAGCTCGGCTTTGCGCTCTACGTCGGTGAACTCACCATCGCCAACATGAACGACGCAGCTAATGCGTGAAGGTTCACCAAATGCGCGAGGATGGCCTGGGAATTCCATGACCGACAAGGCGTTGATCTGACCGATCATCTCGCCTTCTGTTTCAATCAGAATCTGATCAAGCAGGATCTCGTCACGAATGCGCTCAGGCAGGAAACCTTCACGCCATTCGCGCGTGCTGAGGGCATCCTGAAGATTTTCGGCAGTGAGCTGATTGTCTTCGCTGTAGAGTGCGGCTTCCTGTAACTGTCGGCCCAGCCATTGAGGATCCAGTGGAAGGGTATCCTGATCGCCGGTATAGCGTGCGGCCTCACGGATCAACACTGGCCAGAAATCAGGCGCAGGAGAGGGATAGCCAAGACTGTGGGCAACACTTTGCACCCACTGTAACCAGTGGTTGAATTCCTCTTCGTCCACGAGTTGAATATTGTCTTCGAACTCGCTGTACAGCGATAGCCCTGCCAGTTCAGGCTCCATATCCTGGAAATCTGCCAGCACATCGCGTTCACCCACCAGTACCAGGCGGAACTGCATTGGCATGGATGGGATCGCTAATGGCAGAGGACGGGTTTCATCCTGGGAATACCAGTCAAACCGTTGATTAACCATGATCTGTTTTAGCCGCAGCCACAGCAGCGGTTGCGCCATCAGGGCACGCATTGACAGGATCAATACTCCGCCATTGGCACGATGTACCAGACCTGGTGACAGCGTTATCGTAGACTGATGGATGCGTACACAGCCAAAGAGTTGTTCGGCTTCAATCCATTCAGCCTGATGAACTCCCCCTTCGCTGGCGAAATTATCCGCAGCGTTTTCCGCCGGACGCCAGTTTACCGCGTGTTCGCTGATGTCATATTGGCCACCAAATAAGGCCGGAACATCATCATCATCGACAGTAAGAGAGGAAAGAATATCCTGCAATAAAGCGAGATATTCAGCGCTCTCAGGGCTTTTGACCAGCATTAGCGGTACTTTGGCCGGGGTTTGCAGTAGCAGGCTCAAGCCATTAAACAGGCGTGCCTGCACGGATGCAAAGCACTCTGTATCGGCAGCATAGGCCTGCGAGAGGAGATGCTGGAAGCGTTCTGTATCGGGCTGTAGGGCGCGCCACTCTAATCGGTTGTTGGTCAAAGTTATCGTATTTTTCTTAGATGATTAAAAGCGGCATTATACAATATTTCAGCCGGTTAAGCACAGTGCACATGCACATCTGCGCTGCTTGCGTTAACATTGACGCTGATGTCCCTG
Source organism: Erwinia rhapontici (assembly GCF_020683125.1). Classification (NCBI taxonomy): domain Bacteria; kingdom Pseudomonadati; phylum Pseudomonadota; class Gammaproteobacteria; order Enterobacterales; family Erwiniaceae; genus Erwinia; species Erwinia rhapontici. The sequence continues at coordinate 1,629,745 of NZ_CP085627.1, forward strand.
TTTTCTTTACAGCCTGATGAAAAAAAGCTGTTATTCTTAATTCGTAATGTGGTCAGCATGAGATTCCGATGAAATACCAGCAACTGGAAAATCTTGAAAGCGGATGGAAATGGAAATACCTGGTCAAAAAACACCGTGAAGGTGAATTGATCACGCGTTATATCGAGTCAAGTGCAGCGCAGGCCGCCGTCGATGAGCTACTGGTGATGGAAAATCGACCAGTAGAGGTATTGAAATGGATCAGCCAGCATATTAATCCGCTGCTTGAAAATCGCATGAAGCAGACTATCCGTGCGCGTCGCAAACGTCATTTTAATGCCGAACATCAGCATACGCGTAAGAAATCTATCGATCTGGAATATCTGGTTTGGCAGCGGTTGGCTGGTCTTGCGCAGCGTCGAAATAGTACGTTGTCTGAGACGATAGTGCAGTTAATTGAAGATGCAGAACGTAAAGAGCAGTATGCCAGCCAGATGTCCTCGCTGAAGCAGGATCTAAAAGCGATTTTGGGCAAGCCTGAATAAAATCGACATATGCCTTATCCCTTCCTCTTTTTCACCTTATTCAGCCAATAAAAAACCCCGCCGGAGCGGGGTTTTTTTAACGAGATAACTTAAGCCTGTGGCTGAGTTACAACGTCTTTGATGCCTTTAACTTCGATTTCTACGCGACGGTCTGGCGCCAGGCAGTCGATCTGGGCGTTACGGCCTTTCACGCTGTCACAGGTGCTGCCGGTAACAGGGTTAGATTTACCCTCGCCACGTGCAGAGATCTTGTTAGCAGGGATGCCTTTAGACACGAGGTAGTCTACAACAGACTGAGCGCGTTTTTCAGACAGTTTCTGGTTGTACTGCTCTGAACCGATACGGTCAGTGTAGCCCAGAACGACAACAGAGCCGTCTTTAGGATCCAGATTGCTCAGCTGGGTATACAGCTGATCCAGAGCCTGCTGACCTTCTGGCTTCAGAGTGGCCTTGTTGAAGTTGAACAGAACGTCAGACTTCAGGGTGAAACGCTTGGTTTCAACAACTGGCGCTGGAGCCGGAGCCGGAGCAACAACTGGTGCTACTGCATCATCCTGACCGAAACGGTAGGAAACGCCAACACTCAGCATTGAGTTATCAGGACGCGCACCAACGGTACCTGCGTCACCGATGTTGTTAACCCACTGGTAATCCAGACGAGTTGCCCAGTTTTTGGTCACTGCGTATTCAACACCAACAGCAGCCAGCGGAGAAACGCCGGTGTCGTGGTCGCTGATACGAGTACCGTTAGCGTTCTGGGTGGAGTCTGCACGCCATACCATGCCGCCCAGACGAGTGTACACGTCCAGATCGTCAGCAACTGGGTAGCTTAATTTAGCTGCCAGCTGAACGCCCTGCGCTTTGAAAGCGCCGTTGACGTTGTTGCCTTTGTTAGGCATGCGGCCTAACCAGTCGTAACCCAGCTCGAAGCCCAGGTACTGGTTTGCCTGATAGCCACCAAATGCACCAGCGCCGAGCTGGCTTTCATGTGATGGGCCGTCGTTATCTTGGTAACCGTTACCGTAGTAACCTTTGTCGTGGTACTGAGACCAGCCCAGTTTAGCACCGGTGTACCAGGTGTCATCTTTAGGGGCGGCCTGCGCTACGGTAGCGAAGCCAGCCAGTGCCACTGCAATTGCGATAGCTGTCTTTTTCATTTTTGCGCCTCGTTATCATCCAAATAGGCAATGAGCTTTAAATTAGCTCTTTGATTTAATCCTTCGCCGGGTTGAGAAGCTCGATTGTGACTCTTCCAAAAAATGGAGGTTATTGAGCACCCTGGCGAGCTAAAGTCTACAACGTACCAGCAAACTTACAAGTATGATGTGACGATGGTCAGCAAAAAAACAGCGTTTCATACACATTTTTTAACATTTGAGGGTGAATTCTTTGCTCAAAAACAGGTCTGAGAACCCAGCTAAACCGTTGTCGCACCGCGTCATAACATTATTAGCCTGTTAAGAAGGGTCTGGCAGAGATAAAGTCTGAGAAAAATCTTATTTTTACTTAATGATACAAAGATGAGTGAATTCTTAATCCATTAAGCGGTCTGGCTGAGGAGTAAATGCTATTTTCTGAGCGCATAATTAACCCCAGTGCCTGCCCTGAACTTGCTGCTTCTTGCAAGCGTTGACGATCCACTTCTGATACTTCTTCATCCAGCCAGCCTAAAACCACACTGTAATTCCCTGTCTGCAAGGCTTTGATCATGGCTTCTACCGTGGTGATCGTACCGCAGTAGGGAGACTGCATGACTTTATCAAGGGGTAACCCGGAGCGCTGTAACCAGTCGCGGCTGAGCTTCTGTTGCGGTGTCAGCCATAACTGCCAGCGAGACTGCATCCCCAGCTGCTGCAACAAAGGCAGCAGCAGCAATTGAGTCATGTCAGGTTGATTCTCACTGTAAATCAGTTCGCTGATCAGGCCATTAGCACAAGTCGAGCCAAAGGACGCAGATGCGGAAGCATGCATGTTACGACTAACAGACTGAGATTTCAGGAAATGAGTACGCATAATGTCTTCGCTCACTAGGTTACTGTATGGATATACAGTATATGTGTGGTGAACAAAGATCAACCTTTAATCTGACTTCCTGACACATGTCGGCTCAGAGGCTGGTGTACTGAGAGTCTGTGTACACATGGCGAATGTATTAAGGCTTTTTTTCAGGTCTGACGGGTGTCGTTCCAGAGCTTCCTGACATTTCAAGCATTCTTGTTCTTACGGTTAAGAATTTAAACATTTGAGGTACATGGCAATCATTTATCAATGATAAGTGTCCGCACTTTGTATCGCAATTAACGATTACATCAGAAAGGAATAAAAGATAATATCGCTGCGAGTACCTATTTTCATATTCTATTTCCCGCCCTGGAAAGTAACGATACTTAACTTGTTTCTCATCGGGGGTATTAACGTTTACTCAGTCATGGTCGAGTAGGTGCTCGGGGCTTTCTGAACATTTGGTGGATGGCGATGAAAACATGAAAAATTCACCCATACATCCGCAGGATAAAAATTGTGGAATACATCCATTTTGGATCTCATTGGAACAGAATATCAGCATGTTTATTTTTCATGGTAACCCAGCCTTAACGGGCTGCAGAGGGATTCGATAGGGGGAGAATCGTGGTTTTTTTTTGATGAAGGGCCGTGAAACGCGGTTTGTACAGTATCTTCTTGCTTAACTTACTCTGTTAGCATGCCCGTTTGGTTGACCGGCTTTGTCGCGTTACTGTTATCCCGCTGGACGAAAAAATATTTAAGACTGAATTTTAACGAAGTGTGTTTTATTGAGTTTTTAACCGGATGCAGATATTGTGGTTTTTAATGCTATTTTTTCTAAGGAGAAAATGCCGTCCTTGAATGTATTCTTATGAGCGATTTTTTTCGTAACGCCTCGCAAAATTACAATGTAAACACATGAAATAAAAATTAATCGTTGAACCTGTAATGAGTATTGCCTATTTTCTAATATGTTTTACCGAGACCTTATGAGTTATTTCTTAACTAACTTGGGATGAGAATATGGATCGTTCGAAACGTAAAATTGCAGAAGCGAAACAACGACTGGCTCAGCTTGGAGAGGTGCAGTCCCGTACACAGTTTGGCGGTTATTGCCTGGCAGTGGAAAAAACTGTGTTTGCCGTGGTGGCTCAAGGAGAGCTTTATCTTCGCGCCTGTGAAGAGGTTCAATCCTATATTGTTGAGCGTAAGATGACACCGCTGAGCCTTAGTAAGCGTGGTGTGCCAGTAGAACTCAATTACTATCGTGTTGATGGTGCCTTGTGGTCTGATGGTGAACAGCTGGTAGCCATCTCCCAGCTTTGCCTGCAGGGAGCGAAGCAACAGCAGAGAGAGCGTCAGAATAACCGCCGTCTGAAGGACCTGCCCAATATGGGCATCAGAATGGAAATGTTACTACGGCAAGTGGGTATTTCAACCATCGAGATGCTGGTTCAACAGGGAGCAAAACGAAGCTGGCTGCTGCTACGTAACAACAACAAGAATTTAGGGTTAACGGTGCTCTTCGCTTTGCAAGGGGCCATTGTCGGTCGCCACTATGCCGCGCTTCCACAAGAGATGAAAGAAGAGCTGCGCCTTTGGTTTAACTACAATACGCAGCGAGAGCGTAAAAAGCCGCGTGAAGAAGATTAACCACGTAAGGCTATTTGTTTTTTAAGGCGCGTAATTTCAGGTAAAAGAGCCACCAGTAAACCAACCTGCTGCAAGACCAGTGGTTCTTTTGTTTCGGCATTGGCTTCGCTGTGCTGTAAGCGTAGCGCCAGACTGTCGATCATACGCTGTGCTTTCGCCTCATCGACGATGTCAATATGCAGTACATCGTCGACATAACAGACGGCATCATCCATGAGCTGCAGCATGGCATCGTTTTCCAGCTTCTCACGATGCGCGCCTAAAGCAGAAATGTAGCTCAAAAATGAATGGTTAAGGCACAGCAAACGGAAAGCCGCTTCTCGCAATGCCAGATCAGATTTATTTTCGACCGAGAGATTAGAAACAACGGATGCCAGTTCTGCATCACCGTTATGGGCATCGCGGCGAGCAATACGATAATCCAGTCGGTTATCTTTACCCTGGTGATACTGCACCAGAATAGCATCGAGATAGCGGCAGTTCGCATTCAGGGTGCGTTCAGCAACGGCAGGAAGCCGGCGAAAACGCCAGTCAGGCCAGATAAATGTCACCGCCAGCCAGGCAATACCGCAGCCAACCAGCGTATCAACAATACGCGGTATCGCGACTTCAAATCCTTCGCCCAACAGGTTGAAGCACAGTAACACCAGCAAGGTAATAAACATGGTGGCATGCGCATACTGAACGTTGCGGAAAGCGAAGAACAGCACGCCCGTAACCACAATCAGCATCAATTGTCCTTCAACAGAAGGAACCAGCCACAGCAACGGCAGACCCAGTACAATCCCGGCGAGTGTACCGATAATACGTAATGCCAGGCGACGACGCGTCGCACTGTAATTGGGCTGGCAGACAAACAGACTGGTCAGCAATATCCAGTAACCGTGTTGCACCCCGGTAGCCTGAATAATGCCATAGCCAACGCACAGCAGAAGCGACATGCGGACTGCATGACGAAACAGCGGAGACTCCGGGCTGAGATGGCGGCTCAGGCGAAGAAGAATATCGCTCCAGCCAGTTAGCCCCTCGCTGGATAGCGTCTGGTCATGCGGGGCATCGCCCTCTGTCAGAACTTGCTCTGATTCAATAGTCGCCAACTGGGCATCAATCGCTTTAAGGTTGTTCAGCAGGTAGGCCATGGCTTTGACCTCCGTGCTGTCAGGCTGCGCGGTTTCAAGGCGATGCAGCGCAGCGTGCAGGTTTATAAAGACTCGTTCGAAGCGCGCATCATGCTGATAAGGCTCTCGCAGTAAGATTGAGCGCGAGAGCCGTCGGCAAGCTTGTGCCTGTAAAGATAAAAGACGCTGAAAGCGGAACAGAATATCGCTTGCCCCCCAGGCTTTACGCAGTGCGTGATACTGCACATGGGAAGAGCTGGCTCGTTCATGGATATCCTGAGCAACAAAATAGTAGTGTAGCGTTCTGCGAGTACCACGCTGACCACGGTCACCGCGCAGTCGTGACTGAATCGATGCTTTGGCCTGATTAAGCAGTTGAACCAGTTGACTGTTCGCCATTGCCACGTCGACCAGCGTTTGGTGATCATCCCCTTCAATATCGGGATCAAACAGGTTGGCTTTGGCTTCCAGATAGCGCGCCAGTTGCGCAAAGCAGCGAGATATATTTTCCTGCAACGGCCGGATAGGGAACAGCAGATGTCCGGATAAGGTCAGAAGGTTGTACCATACTGCACCCAGCAGTAGCAGCACCGGTTGCAGATACCATTGCGGAAATAAATGAATGCCCAGCATGGTATAAATGGCGATCAGTAATGCGCCAAAGGCGATTGTTGCATAACGAGGCCCCAGTGCGCCGAGCAAAATGAAGCCCCAACTGGACAGCGCTAGCCCGGCAACAAATAGCCACGGATGCGGGAAGAGTAATTCGACTGAAACGGAAGCAATACAAAAACAGACCAGCGTGATCAGCAGGTTACGTAATCGTCCGGCAAGACGATCGTCAAGATCCGCCAGCGCAGCAGCCACCACTCCCAGCGTTAGTGGGATCGTCCAGGTAATCTGATGCAGCCACCAGGGTACGGCAGTGGTGCCTGCCAGCGCCAGAGTGATGCGGATATTGTACAACCAGGTACTGTTAAAGGCGTAGCGGCGTACATTGCCGATCATGGTCTTGTTCATTATCGTAACTTAGCGGAAACGCGCACGTGCGTTGGCTTCACGAGCGGCCTGAGCAACTTCGACGGAAACCACGCGGCGGCCAACCGGCCACAAGGCAATAGCAGCAATTTTAAAATTAGCGATACCAACGGGAATGCCAATAATCGTCACACACTGTGCGATGCCTGCCATGATATGCATCACGCACAGCCACCAGCCAAACAGTACCAGCCAGAAAATGTTCAGCAGAGTGCCGCCAGAATTCAGAAGCGCATTTTTACCTGATGGGTTCAGCTCATCAACATGCACTGCTTCATTACCATAAGGGAGGAGAGACAGTTTGGTTATCTCCCAGCAGGAGCGGGTGAGTGGCAGGGTAAAGATAAAAATAATGCTCACAACCGTGGCCACCAGCCAGGAGAATGTGGTCAGGAATCCACCCAGCACAAAATTCAGAACATTTAATACGGTGCGCATAAAAGAGTTTCCCTTCAGCAGATAACGGTGATTAACCGACAATACCTTGATTGTAACGTGTTTTAGCGCTGGAGAGGTACACGTCAGCCAGTTAAACTGTCTGATGATGAAAATAACCTCAGCCAGGGTCACCGGAATGGAACTGAAAGCAACAGCGTTGGGTAAACATCTGGCACAGCATCCTTATAATCGGGTGCGTCTTCTGACCGCAGGTGTAGAAGTTAGCGGTGAAAAGCATGAGTATTTGATCCCGTTCAATCAGTTACTGGCAATTAAATGTAAGCGTGGGCTGGTATGGGGTGAGCTTGAGTTTACGCTGCCTGACGAAAAGGTCGTGCGCCTTCACGGCACCGAATGGAGTGAAACACAGCGCTTTTTCCACTATCTCAACCAGGAATGGCAGCAGTGGAGTAAGGAAATGAGCGATGTTTCAGCCAGCGTTCTGTTAGCACAGCAGCAGCAAATTTATGAGGCGGAACAACAGGACAAATGGCTGCGTCGTAGTGATATCAGTGCCTGGCAACTGGCGATCCGTAAAGCGTTTGACGCCGTGCCGTTGCCCGCAGAACGATTGGGGGAATTTGATAATTGTCGTGAGCCCTACCTTTACTGCCAGCAGTGGCTCCATAACAGCGATGCACACCGTGTTCAGCGCAACAATGAATGGACCAACCGTATGCTGGAACAGCATGCGGATTTCTTTAATCAGGTGGAAACCTCACCGCTGAATCTTTCCCAGGCACGCTCCGTTGTTAACGGAGAGGATGCCGTGCTGGTTCTGGCGGGGGCAGGCAGTGGTAAAACATCCGTGCTGGTGGCGCGGGCAGGTTGGTTGATGATGCGTCGGCAGGCCAGTGCGGGGCAGATTCTATTGCTGGCGTTTGGTCGCCAGGCGGCCAAAGAAATGAACGAACGTATCCAGGAACGCCTGCATACCGAAGAGATCCAGGCGCGTACTTTCCATTCCCTGGCTTTACACATCATTCAGCAGGGCAGCAATAAAGCCCCCACGATCAGCAAACTGGAAACCGATCATGGTGCGCGTCAGGCGCTACTGATTGAGATCTGGCGACAGCAGTGTAATGAGAAAAAAGCGCATGCGAACGGCTGGCGGCAGTGGCTGACAGAGGAGCTGGAGTGGGAACTGGAGGAAGGCAGTTTCTGGCAGGACGATCGCCTGGCGCGGCGCCTAGCCAGTCGGCTTGAGCGTTGGCTTGGACTGATGCGTATGCACGGCGGAGCACAGGCTGCGATGATCGAGAGTGCACCTGACGAAGTCCGCGATCTTTTCAGCAAACGGGTCAAATTAATGGCACCGATGATGAAAGCGTGGAAGGGTGCGCTGAAAGAAGAGGGAGCGGTTGATTTCGCCGGGCTGATTCATCAGGCGGTAAATATCCTTGATAAAGGGCGCTTTATCAGCCCCTGGAAACATATTCTCGTCGATGAGTTTCAGGATATCTCTCCGCAGCGTGCCGCTTTGCTGGCGGCACTGCGCCGTCAGAATAAACAGACCACACTGTTTGCGGTGGGGGACGACTGGCAGGCTATCTATCGCTTCAGTGGCGCTGAAATGAGCTTAACAACGGCCTTCCATCACCATTTTGGTGAAGGCGACCGTTGTGTGCTGGATACCACCTACCGTTTTAATCAGCGTATTGGCGAAATCGCGAATACCTTTATTCAATGCAACCCTCATCAGTTAAAAAAACCACTTAACAGCCCGATTAAAGGCCATAAAAAAGCCATCTCTTTGTTGCCTGAAGAGCAGTTGGAAGCGCTGATGAACAAGCTGAGTGGCTATGCCGCTGCTGGCGAGAGAATTCTGGTTCTGGCGCGTTATCACCATCTGCGACCGGAAATACTGGATAAAGCCGCAACGCGCTGGCCGAAGCTCAATATTGATTTTATGACTATTCATGCCAGCAAAGGGCAGCAGGCAGATTATGTCATTCTTATGGGGTTGGCAGAGGGCAAAGAGGGCTTCCCGGCAGCAGCCAGAGAGTCAGTGATGGAAGATGCGCTGTTACCTGCCCCGGAAGACTTTCCGGACGCCGAAGAGCGAAGACTTGCGTATGTTGCCATCACGCGTGCGAAGCAGCAGGTGTGGTTAATGTATGATCGTGATCATCCCTCGGTGTTTGTTGCCGAGTTCAGCCGTCAGGGCGTACCGGTATTACGTAAACCCTGACGGCCAGCGCCTGAGTTACTTCAGGCGCTGTTGCAGGTAGCGTTCGTAATCCGGGATCTGGATTTCAACCTGGCGGGCGAACAACGGTGACTGAATAATGAAGTCAGCGGTGGCACGGTTCGTTGCAACAGGAATATTCCACACGGTGGCCAGACGCAGCAGCGCTTTCACATCGGGGTCATGTGGTACCGCATTCAGTGGGTCCCAAAAGAAAATCAGTACATCAATTTTCCCCTCCGAAATCAGCGCACCGACCTGCTGATCGCCGCCCATTGGGCCACTCAGCATCGCCGTTACCGGTAATCCGGTGGCGCGTTGTACCAGATTGCCGGTTGTTCCGGTGGCGTAAAGCGTATGATGCTGCAACTGCTCTTTATGAACATCCACCCACTGCATTAAAGCATTCTTACAGTGGTCGTGGGCTACCAGCGCGATATGTTTCTGTGGCTGGAGAGTGCGGGTTGTCTGATCCATTCAGTATCCTGGTTGGGTAGGGCAAGAGGAATAAGCAAACAGAGGATTGAGTGTAGCGCCGGGTATCTGCCGATATCAACTGGTATGCAGGGCCTTCATCAACATCACAAAACGCTGACGGGTGGCTGAATCGACCTGCAAGTACCAAAGACGCAGCATGCGTTCGGCCGGATGCTGGCTGGTTGAGGGATCGGGAAGAACAGAAGCCGATTGAGAGGTACGGCGCATTGGCTGAGCAAAGCGTGGCACCGAGGCGACTTTGTTATCGAGGTTATACTGTATCATTGCCTGTTCGAGATCGTCCTGCGTCTGCAAACGAAGCGCATCCCGTTGGCTCTCAATCTCGACGCCGTGTTCATTCACCAGCGTAAACTGCGGATTTTTGTCGAAGTGCTTTCCGTCATGCAACGTTTGCAACGCGGGTAACTGAATCACGACCGACTGAGTGCTGGCAGTAAATTTGACAATCTGAGGCGCTGAAACCCAGTTGATCGGCGTCTGCGCGTTGCGTGTGACCGTTCTTTCTACACGAAAGAGCAACTGGTGTTCCCCGCGCTCGAGTTCCAGACCTTCTGCGCCTTTGAGCAGCGAACCCGAAATCTTGTGTCCATCCAGTACCAGCAGGTCAATATCGGCTGAAAGCTTCAGCGTTGTCGCCTGCACGGTTGCGGCAACCAGCATCGCTATCAGTCCGGTGATGACCATACGCAGCTTCATTCTTTCTCCAGCAGGGTAAAGGATATAAGGGGGTGTGAATGTATCAAAGTCTTTCAGTATGGCAGCATATTAACATTTAAAAATACTTAATCGTGCTATAAATCGAGAATCGCATGAGTTGCATTTTTTAATGTGGTGAATAAGCCACACTTAGCGGCAATAGAGCCAGTAAGGCAAATGGAGGCAACAATGAGTGATAAAACCATCGCTGATGTTCTGACATCGACAAAAACCATTGCACTGGTCGGCGCCAGTGATAAACCCGGGCGGCCAAGTTACGGTGTGATGGCTTACCTGTTGTCACAAGGTTATCAGGTCATCCCGGTTAGCCCCAAACTGGCAGGCAGTACTTTGCTGGGGCAAACCGTTTACGCTGAACTGAGTGATATTCCCCACAGCATTGATATGGTCGATGTCTTTCGCAATACGGAGGCTGCGTGGGGTGTGGCGCAGGAGGCGATTGCTATTGGCGCAAAATCGCTGTGGTTCCAGATTGGCGTGATCAACGAACAGGCCGCTGTTCTGGCTGGAGAAGCCGGGTTGAAGGTGATCATGGACCGCTGCCCGAAAATTGAAATTCCCCGCCTGGGGCTGGAAAAATAACAAAAAAACCCCGTGTTAACGGGGTTTTTTTAATGCCTGAGGCTGGGGGCCTGGAGCTGCTGGCGGATTGATGCCGCCAGTTCATCTAGAGAGGGCTGTTCAGGATGTTCACCAGGTGATTCCCATGCGATTTGCGCTTCTGCCAGGTAGGTTTGCACCCGCTGACCATCATCATCTTCCATCACCACGTGATACCAGGGTGAGGAGCGAAGCGTTTCGGCGCCGTCAACCTCGTCTATAGCGGGCTCGGTTAATGAGTATTCCGGGTCGACATCAACAATAACCCCGAGAAAACCGAGTAGCTGGTGGCGTACCTGTTGTCCGATACCATATTTGCTGGCAATCATCGTAACCTCCTGAGAAAAGTTGCCCTTATCTCTATATATATGGAGGCAAAGGCAGCGTTTTCAAGTTACAACACGCGGCAGGCAAATCCTTTCAGATACATTCCTTCCGGATAGCTGGCGATAACCGGGTGATCGGCAGCCTGACGGAACTGCTCAATAAATTGAACGTCGCGCTGTGCATCAAGGGCGGCATCGGCAATGATTTTCTGGAACAGGTCAGTCGCCATCAGGCCTGAGCAGGAGAAGGTCATCAGCATCCCGCCAGGATTGAGTAACTGCATCGCCAGCATATTGATGTCTTTATAACCACGGCAGGCACCCATCAACTGGTTTTTGTTCTCAACAAATTTCGGCGGATCCATGATGATCAGATCGAATTTTTCGCCTTCCTCGCGATAACGGCGCAGCAATTTAAAGACATCGTCACGCTGGAACTTCGCTTTGCTCACATCCAGACCGTTCAGCTCCACGTTCTGGCGGGCCACATCCAGCGCAGCCTGTGAGGTATCTACACTGATCACTTCTGAGCAGTTACCCATCAGCGCCGATACCGCAAACCCACCGGTATAAGAGAAGCAGTTGAGCACACGACGGCCTTCCGCGTAGCGGCGGGTTGCCAGGCGGCTGTCACGCTGATCAAGGTAGTAACCGGTTTTATGCCCGGTCTGAATGTCGACCAGCAGTTTCATACCGTGTTCGGTAATCGGCAGCAGCTCAGGCGGAGTATCACCCAGCACTACGCCCTGGGTCAGTTCCAGACCCTCTTTTTTACGCACGCTGACATCAGAGCGGTCATAGATAGCACAATCCGGGTAGCAGGTCTGCAGAGCGGTAATCAGCGGTGCTCGCTGATACTCAGCACCGGCAGAAAGCAGTTGCAGCACCAGGAAGTTGCCGAAGCGGTCGATGGTGATACCCGGTAAGCCATCAGACTCACCGGCAATCAGTCGGTAACTGTCAAGGTTATCGCGCTGCGCCAGCCAGTCACGCAGCTGCTGCGCGGCCTGTAAACGGCGTACGAAGAAATCGATATCAATCGACTCATCCTGCTGCCAGCTCCACACGCGGGCGCGGATCTGCGATTCCGGTGACCAGGCGGCACGTGCCAGCCATTTACCCTGGCTGTCACAGACATCAATAGTTTCACCCGACTGGGCTTTGCCTTCCATACGGGCAACTGCCCCTGAGAAAACCCACGGATGGCGACGAAGTAAGGACTTTTCACGTCCTTTGGCAAGAATCAAACGAACAGTCATATTTTGCTATGCTTACACTCAGAGAATCAGTCGATATTGTCCGGTGCCGACCACGAAAAAGCAATCGGTGTTGGCAAGAGGAGAGAAAATGGCAATCATCTGCATCCGCGTATGGGTCCACGGTAGTGTTCAGGGCGTCGGGTTTCGTTACAGCACTCAGCGGGAAGCAAAAGCGCTGGGCGTGAAGGGGTATGCCAAAAATCTGGATGACGGCAGTGTTGAAGTGCTGGCCTGCGGTGAGGCGCAGCAGGTTGAGGCCCTGCTGGCGTGGCTAAAAGCAGGTGGGCCACGCAGCGCCCGCGTGGAGAAGGTGCTGGCGGAGCCACACCATCCCGCACACCTTCCGCACGGATTTAGCACGATTTAATGTTTACAGGCACTTGGCAGGTTTTGGTAGTCCGGCAATTTTTGTTGCCTGCTTCGCAGGGCCTTTTGGAAACAGTCGGAACAGATAGCGGCTGTTACCTTTCTCTTCGCCGTACTTTTGTGCCATCGCTTTCACCAGCATTCTCACCGCCGGGGAGGTATTGAACTCCAGATAGAAGGCGCGCACAAAGTGCACCACCTCCCAGTGGGCCTCACTTAATTCAATCCCTTCCTCTGCGGCTAACAGCGGGGCCAGCCCTTCGCTCCACGCGGCAGTAGATTTCAAATATCCCTGAGCGTCACGTTCAATCTCTTTCCCGTCAAACTGCACTGTCATTGCCTCACACTAAAAATCGGCGATCAGTTTACCAAACTTTTGGCCCAGCAAAAATAAAGCCCCGCAGTGCGGGGCTTTAATAACGTTGTTTGTATGACTTAGTTACTGCGTGACATACCCAGCAGGCTCAGCAGACTGACAAAGATGTTGTAGATAGAAACATACAGACTGACGGTGGCGCGGATATAGTTGGTTTCGCCACCGTGAATGATGTTGCTGGTTTCCCACAGAATGGCCCCGGTAGAGAACAGCACAAACAGCACGCTGATCGCCATATGCAGGGCAGGGATGTTAAGGAAGATATTGGCCACGACGGCAATCAACAGCACCACAAAGCCCGCCATCAGCATCCCGGAAAGGAAAGACATGTCCTTACGGGTGGTCAGCACATAGGCTGAACAGCAGAAGAAGACTAATGCTGTGCCCCCTAATGCCAGCCCGATCACATCACCCATTCCAGCAGACAGGAAGCTGTTCAGGATTGGGCCCAGGCAATAACCCAGGAAACCGGTAAAGGCAAAGGCCGCCAGAATACCCGCCGGGCTGTTAGCCAGGCGATGGGTCAGGAACATCAGACCATAAAAGCCGACCAGCATCAGTATTAAACCGGGTGCCGGCAGCGCGTACACAGTACTTAGCGTGGCAGTCACCGCTGAGAACGCTAAGGTCAGGCCGAGCAGAAAATAAGTATTACGCAGGACTGTGTGCGTGCTCAGTAACGAGCTGTCGCGCGTGGACGAAACAATGCGATCCATAAATCACCTCTTAGGGTCACGAAAGTAAGACTCAGACTATCATGCAGAATAAGGAGCAGATGGCGGTGGGGAAAGGCGTTTTACCCTTCTTTACGCGCTAATCCGCTGATTCTTTAAACAAGATGGCGATATTAGCGACAATCAAACCGTTTGAGGCTTTTTTTTTGGCAGTTGATACAAAACTCACTTTACAAGCAGAACAGGGATGTTTATAGTGCGCCCCATTGTGGAAGCGTGGCCGAGTGGCTGAAGGCACCGGTCTTGAAAACCGGCGACGGGAAACCGTTCTAGAGTTCGAATCTCTACGCTTCCACCATCAAATCCAACGGGTCAGCGTAAGCTGGCCCGTTTTGCTATGCGCGAAATAAAAAAGCGGGTGATGTGCTGCTGCGGCTTTTTTCTCCTTTTTGATCTCTATTGCTGAAATTTACAGCAAACAATCACAAATGCTCACAAAATCAACAAAGTAGCGAAAAATAGTGTTGGCAAAGTGAAAAACATCTCCTATACTGCGCTCCATCAGTTAGCGAGAGTCTTCTTAAGCAAAGCTGATAACCGTGTGGAAGCGTGGCCGAGTGGCTGAAGGCACCGGTCTTGAAAACCGGCGACGGGAAACCGTTCTAGAGTTCGAATCTCTACGCTTCCACCATCCATTCTGACCCCGTGCTGGCAACAGCGCGGGGTTTTTCGTTTTATCGCATCCCAGATAACCCGTGTTCAACAGTCGCCAGATAAATACAAAAATAATCTTTTACCATATCAATAAATTCCTGAGAAAGTGCGAGTTGCTGTGACTCGTCCTGTATCTTCAGCAGATTGACCTGCTCTGCTGCCTGTAGGCAGCGCCGAATATGTGACCTTGAGACGCCACAGAAAAAAGCGGCTTTGAGAATATTGTAATGAATGATCGGTGATTTCTGTTTGATGCTCTCAAGATAGATATTAAACATAATCATATGACCGCCATCCCGACTCAAAAACTCGCCGCTGCCTGGCACCAAATCATGCAGAAATAACCGATTCAGGGTGATCTCTGAGTAAGTGCGGAAGAATTCCGGCACAAAATTTGGATGTTTTTGATAAAAGTTTAAATCAAAATCATCTATCAACATGGCACAAGGAATCAGCATCGTGTTAATCATGCGCCGGGTTTCTGCCAGCGCTTTCGTTGTCGGTTTATAGTTGAGCTTACGTTTATCTTTTGCATCGCGATAAACCTCCAGTCTTCCCCCCACGCGCAAAAAAAGCAAAAAAGAATCCAGTGAATTACTGCTAAACAGGTCATTTCCAATACAAAATCGTTTAATGTCTTTAAACGTACTACCTGAACGTGTGTAGTAAATACCTAATATGGCTGAGCCGACAATAAATCTGTTTGCCTTGAACAGAGTCTTGAAATAGAGCGGATTAGTTAAGTACTGTTTAAGTAAAAGATCATAGTGGCATTGAATGGCATCATCAATCTTACTCCTCTCCCTGAATTCCCTGGACATACTTTTTAGCTTAACTTCCAGCGCTAACTTCTTCCTACTAACAAAAGGCATACGTAAATATCTTATTTTCTTATTTTAAAATTGATAAGAATTATCTTATTTGCCACAGGTGATTGTGTCAACCAACTAAGATATTTTGCTTTGCGTTTTTCTCTATGGATTCGATAGCTGGATAATAAACACCTTGTTTTACATGTGTTTAGTTGTTGTTGAATATATCGCTCCACTTAAAAATGCTATCACAATGTTAATAATATATTTAACTTTATGTTTTTTAAGGTTTTTAAATTAACAACAAAAATGGACAGTGACTTGATGAAAGATCGGATTAGTATTGCGGCACTTCACAACGGAATACCCGAGATGAGTCTGGCTGTCATTTAAGTAAACTAAAGCCGGAGCTTTTGTGAGGATGGATCATTCTGCAAGACAGATAAAACTCAAGGATATCTAAATGGAAATTAAAAAAATCGCTGCTATTTCACTTTTCACTATCGCAGCGTCAGGTGCAGTTAATGCCGCCGATGAAGGAAGTGG
The DNA here is from genome assembly GCF_020683125.1 of Erwinia rhapontici. NCBI lineage: Bacteria > Pseudomonadati > Pseudomonadota > Gammaproteobacteria > Enterobacterales > Erwiniaceae > Erwinia > Erwinia rhapontici. Next base: position 1,645,596 of record NZ_CP085627.1, read on the forward strand.
TAAAATTACTTTTTACGGTTCAATCGTCAATGCACCTTGCTCAATTGCACCCAATGTTGACGACCAGAAAATCCCTCTGGGGCAGGTGTCGAATACATTGCTGGCTAACGGCGGAGAGCAGACTGCGATCCCTTTTACCATTGATTTACAGAACTGCGATAACAGCACGAAAAAAACGGTAACCGCGACCTTTACCGGTAAATCCGGTGTGGATGGCCGACTGGGTATTACCGGAGAAGCAAGCGGTGCCAGTATTCTTTTGCGCGATGGTAGCGGCAAGAAAATCGAGCTGGGTACAGCAACTACAGCACAGAATATTAATGGTGGTGCGAACACTCTGCAATTCACCGCAGCACTGAAAGGTGATGGTACAACCGATGAACCTGTTGCTGTAGGCACGGGTGCATTCACCGCGGTCACAAATTTCACCCTGGCTTATCCCTGATATCCTTTTTGCCGGATGAACATGGCGTCCGGGATCCCGGGCGCTATTTATTTGTTTATCAGACGAAAACGGATCCTCCGCCTGCTTAATTATGGAAAAAGTAACATTAAAAATAAAATTTCCAGGGATATTGGCTATTTCCATTTTTCTGGGGTTGGCGGTATGGGGTGGTCGTGTTCATGCTGATGATATTCAGTTCAATACCGATCTGTTTGATGTGGAAGACCGTCAGAATATTGATGTATCGAATTTTACCCATAAGGGCTACATCATGCCGGGTCGTTACCCCATGAATATCCGTCTGAATAACGATCCGCTGGCAGAACGCGTCATCAATTTTTATTTAGCGGAAGACCATCCTGAGACGAGCCTGCCGTGCCTTGATGCGCAACTCGTCAGCGAGCTGGGGCTGCGATCCGAATCTGTCAGTACGTTGAAGTGGTGGCATGAGGGGCAGTGCCTCGATATTCGCAGCCTGAAAGGAATGCAGGCAAGGGGCGATCTTTCCACCACAACGCTGGCGATTAGTGTGCCACAGGCATTCCTCAACTATCAGTCCGCCAACTGGGATCCTCCCTCGCGTTGGGATGAGGGGATCCCTGGCGTGCTGTTTGATTACAACCTGAATAGCCAGGTCCGTTTTACCCCTCATGCCGGTGAGCAGCGAACCACCACCGGAACAGGCGTCGCCGGTGCCAATCTCGGTCCCTGGCGGCTACGTGCAGACTGGCAGGGGCGTCGCGACACACTCAATGGTACTACGCGCAATACCTTCGACTGGACGCGTTACTCTGCCTCACGCGCGCTGCCGGAAAGCGGAGCCAGGCTGGTAGTCGGTGAGGACTATCTGGTCTCTGATATTTTCGACAGCTTCCGCTTTGCTGGTGTCAGCCTGATCACCGATGACAATATGTTACCTCCCAACCTCCGTGGCTACGCACCGGAAATTACCGGTGTGGCGCGTACCCACGCCAGAGTCGTCGTGATGCATCAGGGACGTGTCCTTTATCAGACTCAGGTGGCCGCAGGGCCGTTCCGCATCCAGGATATTGATGATTCAGTGCTGGGGGAATTACAGGTTCGTATCGAAGAAGAGGATGGGTCGGTTCAGACTTTCACCCTTAACACCGCGACGATCCCCTATCTGACGCGTCCCGGACAGTTGCGTTACAAAATGGCGCTGGGGCAGCCGATAAACGGGCAGCACAGTATGAGTGGGCCGCAGTTTGCCAGCGGCGAATTCTCCTGGGGAGTGAATAACGGCTGGTCGCTGTATGGCGGAGCGATCGGCAGTGAGCACTATCAGGCGCTTGCCAGCGGGATTGGTCGCGATCTGCTGGTGTTCGGTGCCATGTCTTTTGACGTGACTCATTCGGTGGCCCGACTTCCGTGGGGAGATACCCGTCAGGGGAATTCATACCGACTGAGCTATTCCAAACGCTTTGACGATTATGGCAGTCAGGTCACCTTTGCCGGCTATCGCTTTTCTGAACGCGAGTTTATGACGATGGATGCATTTCTCGATGCCGAACGTCACGGTAACGGGCAAAGCAACAGCCGTGAAATGTACACCGTCACGCTGGCTCAGGATTTGCGGGCACTGGGAACCAGCGCACAGCTCAGTTACAACCGTCAAACCTATTGGGACAGGCCGGAAAGCGAACGCTATAGCCTGGCATTGTCGCGCTACTTCGACATTCTGCAGTGGAAAAATGCCAGCCTTTCATTCTCTGCCTGGCAGAACCGTTATAACCAACTGAGTGATAAAGGGCTTTATCTCTCTTTATCATTACCTATTGGTCATCAGGGCACTCTCAGCTATAGCGGTTCGAGTGGGCGAAATAATAACAGCCAGCAGGTTAATTATTACAACCAGATAAATAATAACGACAGTTACAGTCTCAGTGCCGGAACCACCAATAGCAGTAATACCCTGTCCGGATATTATCTGCATGATGGCAGTAGTGCACAGCTAACCGGAAGCGTCAATGTGCAGCAAGATAATTATCAGGCCTTTGGCGCCTCGTTGAAAGGTGGAATAACCGCGACAGCAAAAGGGGTAGCGGCGCACCGTCAGAACTCTCCTGGGGGAACGCGTTTATTACTGGATACCGACGGTGTTGCCAATATTCCAGTGCGGGCCAACGGCGGAATTGTTTACAGCAATAGTCGCGGGAAATTAGTGATTTCCGATATCAGCAGCTATTACCGAAATCAGGTGGGCATTGATATTAATAAACTGCCGGAAAACGCCGAAGTTACCTCATCCATTGTGCACGCCACGCTCACCGAAGGGGCGATTGGTTATCGTCATTTTCCGGTACTGGCGGGATTGAAAGCGATGGCCGTTATCCGTCTGGAAGAGGGGACATCCCCGCCGTTCGGAGCACAGGTGATGAATGCCCGTCAACAGGCGGTGGGGTTGGTGGCGGATGGCGGCAGCGTTTATCTCAGTGGCATGCAGTCAGGAGTACATTTGAGCGTCTCCTGGGATGGCAGACAACAGTGCCAGATTACGCTGCCGCTATTGAATAAAGACAGGCTGGATAATCTTCTACTGCCGTGTATCGGCGACCACGCGATGTCGGGTAAGCCCCAGAATCAAATCAAGGAATAAATGTAATGAAACAGTCAACAAGCACGGGGGTGCTGAATACCCTTGCCGCCGGTATAGTCTTTTTTTCATCCTGGTCGCAGGCGGCTCTTTCTCTCGATCGTACCCGTATTATTTTGGATGCAGGAAACCCGTCGGTCAGCCTGACCATTGCCAATGAAAATCCCCGGCTTCCTTATCTTGCTCAGGGCTGGATTGAGAATGAACAAGGTGAAAAAGTGAATTCACCGTTAACGGTACTGCCGCCAGTACAGCGCATAGAGGCCGGTGATAAAAGCCAGATAAAGATACAGTCGCTTTCTTCGGTGAATTTACTTTCCCAGGATAAAGAAACGTTATTTTATTTTAACCTGCGCGAAATTCCACCGCGCTCCGATCAGCCAAATACGCTGCAAATCGCGTTGCAGACGAAAATAAAATTATTCTATCGCCCGGAGGCGCTGCAGATTTCGTCCGCGCAATATGCCTCACCGATTCAACAGCAGGTGCAGCTGGTCCGCAAAGGAGGGCGCTACCGTTTGCACAATCCCACGGGTTACTACATCACGATTATTGAAGCCAGCCACGGCAAGGGAGAGGAGCCTCTTAAGGACTTCACCCCGGTGATGGTTGCCCCGCGTGCTGACGTGGAGCTGAATGTCAGCCCCGCTGCGTTGGGGGACGCGCCGGTACTCCAATACGTCAATGATTTTGGTGGCCGATCCAGCCTGATATTCCGCTGCCATGGGATGACCTGTAAGGTCATCACACAAGCATGAAACGTTTGATGCTCTGGCTGATCGTAATGCTGCTGCCGCTAAAGGCGCTGGCCTTCTCCTGCATTGATAAACGCGATGGTAAAGCGTTTGATGCTGTCGGACAGCGCAATATTGATGTCACCGTTAACCTGTCGCCGGAAATTATGATCGGTGACGTAGTGGTGTTCGATCTGTCCCAATACTTTACCTGTCAAAACACCATCCCTGCCCGCTACGTCGACTATATGCGCATCAATGCCGGGACCTATCAAACCTCGCTGGATGCCTCTTTCAACAGCGGTCTGGAGATTAACGGTAAGCGCTATCTCAACCCGATAACCTCAGCGCTGACGATTTATGAGCTGCGCGATGGTAACTGGCATGATCTGCAGGTTAAAGCGTTCTATCAGTTGAAAGATAATCCAGGGCGCGGCGTGTATATCAAGGCCGGTACCGTTGTGGCCAGTATGCAGATGTATAAATGGAGCGCGCCCGCCGGCGGCGTGTTTACCGCTAACTGGCGGGTGATTGCTGCCAATGATGCTTACTACACCTCCGGTACCTGTGCGATCAACAACGGGCAGGATATTGATGTGAGTTTTGGCTATATCGCGCGTAATCAGTTAAGCCAGAGCGCGACCCTGTCGCCGTTCCGCCGTGAAGTGCACATTCCCTATCAGTGTAAAGATACCAGTAGCTGGCCGATAAAAATGACGCTATCAGCGGATGTCAGCAGCTTCTCGGGCAACGCGATTAAAACCACCAATCCTGACCTGGCGGTACAGATTTACCATCAGGGCAAACTGGTCCGTCCGTTCGACAGCATCAGTAGCCGGATTACCCATGGTGTGGGCGGCGATGATTTCAGCTTCGTGCTGCTCAGATCCTCCAATGCGGCGGTGGCTACCGGGCCATTCAACGCCACGGCGGTATTGGTAATGAGTCTGCAATAAAGCCAGTTGCTATTCGGGTCAAGGAGAAAAGATGTCCGATCCACGCTGTTTAACGCTGGTAATGTTCGATCATGACCGTTTCTTTGTCGAGGGGGTTCTGCGCTTTCTACAGTCTCAGTATCCGCATACTGTCAGGAGGCTATCGACCAGGCCGGTCAAAAAAGTGGACCTGTTACTGACGGGACTGGATGCCGTTTCACTCTGTGCCTCGCTGCAGTTCGGGCGGATGATGACAGCAGAAAGCCAGCTAGTCGTGGTTCATCATTCGTTTGAAGAAAGCTGCAGAGGATTACCGCCAGGCCTGCAACGTTACCCCACACGGCATCTTCACCCCAGGCAGTCACTGGAACAACTGGGCAAGGTGTTTAAGCAACTGATACCGGATAAAAATCGGCTGATTACCCTTATCGACCCGCGGGCGGTCAAAGAAGATGTCCTTACGCCACGCGAGAAAATGCTCATTGCACATTTGCGCAGCAGCTTAACACCGCGCCAGATTGCAGCCAGCATGGCTTTACATCCTAAAACCATCAGTACTTACAAACGTTCGGTGATGTTGAAACTGGGGATGCAAAAAAATCTGGAACTTTATCACTGGTTATTTTATTCCTCATTATCAGAAGGGGAACGATCATGACACGATACGGGTCAGCGTGGTTGTGCCTGGCGGTTGCTTTTAGCTGTGAAGGCGCGGATAACGGCTATGGAAAAATTAATATTTCTGGCGTGGTGGTGGATGCCCCATGCTCTATCTCTCCGGGGGCCGATAATATCCAGGTCAACTTTGGTGATGTCAGTGCTTCTGCGCTGCAGAACGGGCATGAGTCCGCAGCGGTGGACTTTTCGCTGGATCTGCTGCGCTGCAGTACCTCGCTGAAAAATCGGGTACGCGTGACTTTCCAGGGTACGGCGTTTCCTGATGGTTTATTTTCGGTCGGGCAGGGTAACACTACCGTGGGTATTGCCGTTCGTGACCGCTTCGGGCAGCAGGTATTCAATAACCAGCCTGTTGCATGGCAGCGCATTAATAATGGCGATAATCAGCTCCGTTTTTCCTCGGTACTGAAAGGACGTGCAGCGGTGGTGAGCAGCGGCAGCTTTCAGACTCAGGTACTGTTTACGGTGGAATACCTCTGAGCCATAAGAAACAGGGCGTAACCGGGACGAACACCCTTCTGTTTTCCCCGGCTTCCTGTTATTTTCTTCACGGGTGGGCGATTAGATCATTCCTAAAAACATCTTGTTTCTTTTCAAACTCCTGAAGCCACTAAACCGCCGGGTGCAGAGTCTGCTATATTCTCACTATTCATCTTTCTATGAGCATCTGGCTTGTACTCTGGAGAGCGGTTGTGGTGAGTCAGTGCCGATGCGCTGATTTATTTCTGCGCTGCATGTTAGGCCAGCCAGCCAGTTTACCCCTTTGAATCAATGGAATACACACATGATCAACAAGTATAGTCTTTGTGCGTTAGCCGTTTGCTCCGCACTTTCCGGGGTTCCTGCCTGGGCTGCTGATAGTGATTACCAGCTGGAACAAGTGCTGATGATGAGCCGCCACAATCTGCGTGCTCCCTTAGCGGATAACGGCAGCGTACTGGCACAGGCGACAAAAAAAGCCTGGCCGAAGTGGGATGTAGCGGGTGGACAGCTGACCACCAAAGGCGGCGTGCTGGAAGTGTATATGGGGCGCTATACCCGTGAATGGCTGGCACAGCAGGGCTTGGTAAAAGACGGTGAGTGTCCGGCACCTGATGACGTCTATGCTTATGCAAACAGCCTGCAACGCACCGTTGCTACCGCCCAGTTCTTCGTGGCGGGGGCTTTCCCTGGCTGTGATGTTGCCGTTTCTCATCAGGATGAGATGGGATCGATGGACCCGGTGTTTAATCCGGTGATCACCAACGGCAGTGAAGATTTTAACAAACAGGCGCTGACCGCGATTAACGGCGAAGGCGAGAAGCTGGCATTGAAACCCGCTTTCCAGCGTCTGGAAAAAATCATCGACTATAAAAATTCACCTGCCTGTGACGGTAAAAAGCAGTGTGATCTTTCCAGCGATAACCAGAACAAATTCAGTGCCGATAACGGTAAAGAACCGAATGTGTCTGGCCCGCTGAAGGTGGGGAACTCACTGGTTGATGCCTTCACCCTACAATATTACGAAGGCTTCCCGATGGAGCAGGTCGCCTGGGGGCAGATCAAAACGCCTGAGCAGTGGAAAGAACTGGCGGCGATCAAAAATGGTTATCAGGACACGCTGTTCACCTCTCCGATTGTCGCACGTGAAGTGGCTGCCCCGCTGGTGGACTACATCCGCAGCTTGCTGGTCGATCAGGATCAAGCCACTGCGCCTAAAGTAACCTTAATGGTTGGCCATGATTCGAATATCGCGTCACTGCTGACAGCCCTTGATTTCAAACCTTATGATCTGCCAGGACAAAACGAGCAAACGCCGATTGGCGGTATGGTGCAGTTCCAGCGCTGGCATGATAAGAAAAATGACCGTGAGCTGGTGAAGGTGGAATACGTCTACCAGACGTCCAGCCAGCTGCGTGATGCGGAAGCTCTGTCCCTGGATAACCCACCGAAGCGTGTCACTCTGCAAATGGCTGGTTGTCCGACCGATGCTAACGGTTTCTGTTCATGGGATCAGTTCACTCAGGTTCTGAACAAGTCGTTGCAGGGAACGCCGTTACAGGTGGCTGAACAGGCACCGGCTGCTGCGCCAGCTACCCCGGCGACCAAACCGGCTGACGAAAAAGCCGTCGTCAATAAGACACTGGCGGACAAAGCGGCCGCAGACCAGGCCGCAGCGGATAAAGCGGCTCAGGCCAAAGCCTCTGCGGAGAAAGCGGCTGCTGATAAAGCCGCTGCAGATAAAGCAGCGAAAGAGAAAGCCGCTGCAGATAAGGCCGCCGCTGAACAGGCCGCAAAAGATAAAGCGGCAGCAGACAAAGCCTCCGCAGACAAAGCGGCTGCCGATAAAGCCGCAGCGGATAAAGCGAAAGCGGACAAAGCAAAAGCAGAAAGCGCGCCAGACGCGAAACCTGCAGCTAACTGATCTGGGGGGAGGCATTGACGTCTCCCCACGTTCAGAGATGAAAAGGGGCGACCTGCTTAACAGGTCGCCCCTTTTTTAATGGCGATATTTTGATGAGCGGGAGCGGCTAAAGAAGACGACTCCCGACACATCCTTAATCCTTACTGATCACAACCAGTTTCTGGTTCACAAACTCTTTAATGCCGAGGTCGGAAAGTTCACGACCATATCCTGACCGTTTCACGCCCCCGAAGGGCAGTTCTGCCGCGGTATTGCTCGACGAGTTGATGTACACCATCCCGGTTTCAATCCGCGAAGCCAGTGCTTTGCCACGGGCGATATCTTTCGTGAACACGGCGCCACCCAGTCCGTAGTGCGAATCATTGGCCAGTTTCACCACGTCATCGTCATTTTTCACCACATAGATCTGAGCCACCGGTCCGAAGAACTCTTCAAAGTACGCCGGATTGTCGCGTGTGATGCCGGTCAGGATGGTGGGCTGATAGAAACAGCCGTCACCCGGTACGGGCGCACCACCGAGCAGCACGTTAGCGCCTTTCTCTTTCGCCTGCTGAACCTGCTTATGCAGACGATCGCGTGCCTCAGCGGAGGAGAGTGGGCCGAGAGTGGTGCTGGCATCAAGTGGATCGCCAATTTTCACCGCCTTAAATGCCTCGGTCATTTTTTCCAGGAAGCGATCGGCCACCTTCTCATGCACCAGGAAGCGTTTGGCGGCGGTACACACCTGGCCGCAGTTGCTCAGGCGGGCACCAACACCGGCCTTCACGGCTTTCTCCAGGTCGCTGTCGTCCAGTACCACAAACACATCGTTGCCGCCCAGTTCGAGCGTGGTCTTTTTCAGATATTTCCCCGCCTGCTGTGCCACTGCGCTGCCTGCACGCTCGGAACCGGTGAGAGCGGCACCCTGCACACGGTCATCAGCGATCAGCGCTGCCACCTGATCGTTACTGGCGAAGATATTGGTCCACGCCCCCGCTGGCGCACCGGCTTCGGTCACCAGAGCCTCGAATAACACGGCACAGTGCGGAACATTTTGCGCATGTTTTGCCAGCACCGGGTTTCCGGCAGCGAGGTTAGGCGCCAGCACACGCATTAGCTGATAAAACGGGAAGTTCCAGGGCTCAACGGCCACCAGAACGCCAATCGGATGGTTCTCTACCCAGGCCTCGCCAAGTTCACTGGGGTAGGGCGTTGGCGCAAGAAAACGCCCGGCATTCTCGGCATAGTAGCGGGCAATCTGTGCACAGAGTTGCACTTCACCGCGACTTTGCTCAATCAGTTTTCCCATCTCAATACTGGCCGCTTCGGCCAGTTCGTCAACACGGCTATCAATCAAATCTGCCAGTTTTTTCAGCACCTGCACTCGGGGCTGGAGATCGCCTTTGGACCAGTCAGAGTGATACAGCGCATCGGCGGTGGCCAGCGCCTGTTCAATCTGGCTGTCGCTATGGTCAGGCCAGGACTTGATCAGCTTATTACTTGCGGGATTAATCGTCTGGTACGGCATTACGCCTCCTTTGGATAGTGTCAGTAATCAGCCGGGTTCTGGCTGTCAGTATGTCAACCCAGCATTAAGCGTAGACGACATGACGGCAGGTTGGTGGGTTCTCAGAGGAGTCTCAGTTGCAAAATGTAAGCGTTGAAACGGCGGGCGCAGATACCCGCCGATGGGGTATCAGACGTTCCTGCGCTCAACCACCTTATTATCCCAGGTGAGCACATCTGCACCGGTCTTATCAAAGGCGCGCAGCAGGACCTCATCGCTACCCTGTTGCTGCCAGATAGCTTCGGCCAGACGCTCATCGTAATTCGCGACCTCAAAGATAGCTTCGGCGATTTCGGGTGACGTTCCGCGCAGACTTGCCCATTCGCCAACGTGATGCGCTTTCGATTGTTGTGTTGCCATAACGCTCTCCTGTGGTTGATGTTGTCCGTTCAATGCCTGATTCGTCAGTATAGAAGAGTGCGCGTTGCCTGCTCGTGGTGCAATCAATGTTTGCTTAAAAAAACAGCGCGTTCACATTTTTTGCCACAATGCATTAATAAAAATTAAGGGGATAAATCAGTGCATTCGGGGCTATCTGGCACAGGAAATGGCGAGTCAGCGATGCATCCTTAGTTGAATACACTATGCTTAACAACGCGGCAGGCCAGCGTTTGCCGCCATTGTTGCCGGGAAACGCCAGCTGAGCACGGGCACAATGCAGTATGATGTCTTAACTATTCGGAGGTAAGAAATGGCAGAACATCGTGGTGGATCTGGAAATTTCGCTGAAGACCGTCAAAGAGCATCAGAAGCCGGGCGTAAAGGCGGCAAGGTCAGCGGGGGGAATTTTAAGAACGATCATCAGCGCGCCTCTCTGGCAGGAGAAAAAGGTGGCCGCAACAGTCGCGGGAGCAAAAGTAAGACCGATGACGGTAACTAAGCAGCCATGCCGCCCGCCGCCGGGTTCTCCGGCGGCATAAACATCCCCCCATTTTCAACGCTTGCCCCCCCGCAGCGAACGCAGCACACTGACGCCAAATTTCCAGCAGAGTGCGCCAATGTCCGGTTTTTTATCACGTTATAAATTTGCAGTGAACCCCCAGGAAGGGGTGCTGATCCTGATCACGATGGTCTGGGGCGGCACCTTCCTCGCCGTGCATCATGCCATGACGGTCAGCGGCCCCTTCTTTTTTATCGGCGTGCGCTTTGCTACAGCGGCCGTGTTGCTCGGGCTGATTTCATGGCGGGTTCTGCGGGGTGTCACCTGGTATGAGGTGAAAGCGGGGGCGCTGATTGGTCTGGCGATTGGCCTTGGCTATGGTTTGCAAACCTACGGCATGCAGACGATTACCAGCAGCAAATCGGCGTTTATCACGGCGCTCTATGTGCCGCTGGTGCCGCTGTTGCAGTGGGTTTTTCTTGGCAGAATGCCCGGGCTGATGTCGTGGGTGGGTATCGTGCTGGCTTTTGGCGGTCTGCTGCTGTTGGCGGGGCCGGAAAGCGGTGAGATGGCGTTCAACGCCGGAGAGATTGCCACGTTGTTGAGCACGCTGGCCATCGCGGCGGAGATCATCCTGATCAGCGCCAGTGCAGGAAACGTCAATGTGCAGCGAGTCACCGTGATCCAGCTGGCGGCGGCTTCCCTTTTTGGCTTTGTGATGATGGTTCCGAATGGTGAGTCGGTGCCGCCGTTCAGTCCTTATCTTCTCTACAGCGCCATCGGACTGGGCATCGCCAGCGCACTGATCCAGGTGACGATGAACTGGGCGCAGCGCAGCGTGTCGCCAACGCGAGCCACGGTCATCTATGCGGGTGAGCCGGTTTGGGCCGGGATTGTCGGGCGTATTGCCGGGGAGCGATTGCCGGCTATCGCCCTGCTGGGCGGGGCACTGATCGTACTGGGCGTGCTGATCAGTGAGCTGAAGCTGAAACGGAGAAAAGCGGCCCCTGAAAAGCCTGCGTAAAACGGATGGCATGCCTCATCTCTACGAGATGAACGAAGTGTTCAGCTGTGGATGGGACATGTGGACCGAATTGTTTCGTAGGGGTCGGGCATGCCCGACCCGCACATTCGTACAGAGGGATTAATGATCCTGACGCACTACACTACTGCCGCTGAGTGCGGCGGCGCGTTTATGGCTGAGTAGGGCGTTCAGTAAAATCGCCCCAAACGTTGCCGTACCGATCCCACCGAGCGTAAAGCTGCCGATTTTTAGTGCGAAATCTCCCGCACCCAGTACCAGTGTCACGGCAACCATAATCAGATTACCATTCTGGCTGAGATCGACATTGTTCTGTACCCAAATGCGAGCACCGGCTACCGCAATCAAACCAAACACAACGATTGATGCGCCGCCAATAACAGGCCCCGGGATGGTATGAATCAGAGCGCCAAATTTGGGTGAGAAGCCCAGTACCATGGCAATCAGAGCCGCGGCGACAAAGACCAGCGTGGAGTAAACTTTCGTCACCGCCATCACGCCGATATTTTCCGCGTAAGTGGTGACGCCGCTGCCGCCAACGCCGCCGGATAACATCGTTGCCACCCCGTCACCGACAAATGCCCGGCCCATATAAGGGTCAAGATTGCGTCCGGTCATACCGGCTACGGCCTTGATATGTCCGAGGTTTTCGGCCACAAGAATGACCGCCACCGGCGCAATCATCACCATGGCCTGAGTACTGAACGTCGGGCTGGTGATCAGCGGCATGCCAAACCAGGGGGCATTCGCCAGCAGGCTGAAGTCGACGGGTTTCCCTAATCCAAAGCCGTTGGTCAGCAGCGCATAGATTGCCCAAGCGACAATCAGCCCAACGAGGATCAGCAGGCGCTGCACCATGCCGCGGGTGAATACCGCGACCACGCCGATACACAACACAGTCATGACTGCCATCCAGCTATCGAACATCGAGGCTGAAACGCCGCGCACGGCAATCGGTGCCAGGTTCAGACCAATCGCCATGACAACGGCACCCGTCACCACGGGCGGCATCAATTTTTCTATCCAGCGGGTGCCTGCTTTCATCACCACAAAACCGATCAGGGTGTAAACCAGACCGCAGGCAATGATGCCACCCAGCGCCACGCTGAGGTTCGGGTTCAGTCCCTGACCGCTAAAGCCCGTCACGGCGATCACCACGCCCACAAACGCCGCGCTGGAGCCCAGATAACTGGGTACGCGGCCTCCGGTGATCAGGAAGAACAGCAACGTACCCACGCCCGACATCAGGATCGACAGGTTCGGGTCCAGCCCCATCAGCAAAGGCATCAGCACGGTGGCACCAAACATGGCGACCGCGTGCTGCAGGCCCATCACTACCGTTTGCCCGAGGGGCAGTGTTTCATCAGGCGCGACAATACCGGTTGTCGACGCCGTCGTTTTCGACCATTGAGGGAACCAGGAACCTGCCATCGTTATCTCCAGAGTGTGAGCACTGCATTGACCGGCGAGTAAAGCCCGGGATCAGAAACTACGTTGTGGTAACGGGTGGTAGCCACGATCGAAATAGATCAGGCCATGATTGCTGTCGCTGAACACCAGTGCCTGTGCCTCGCACACTAAAATATCGTGGGTGCCGACGCTCATCACCTGTGTCACCAGACAGTCAAACGACACCAGTGCGCCGCTGAGGATCGGCGATCCGGTGACCTGCGTTGACCAGTCAGCGGCGATAAATCGCTCGGCCATCGGCGTTTTACCGCCAAACAGGTTAGATAGCGCTTCATGACCGGACGCCAGCGTATTCACGCAAAGCTGTCTGTTTTCTCTGAAGGTCTCATACACCGATGCGGAACGGTTCAGGCACACCAGCAGCGTCGGTGGTGTGTCGGTGACGCTACACACCGCCGAGGCAGTAAATCCGGCACGTCCGGCAGGGCCATCGGTGGTGATAATATTGACGGCGGCACCCAGGCGTGCCATCGCATCGCGGAATTGTTGCTTTTCCACGCCGGTGACAGGCGGGGTGGGTGCCAGGGTATTCAAGGTTTCTGCCATAGTGACTCCATATCAGCGGTATTCGCGGCCAGGCTGTCATCTTGCAGCCAGCCCATCAGCAGGTGATTAAAGGTGGAAGCGTCGGTGACACTCATAGCGTGGCCACCCCAGTTCATGCGTTGCAGGGTGGCGTGCGGCAATGCTGCCAGCAGTTGTTCGGAACAGGTCCATGGCACCAGCAGGTCGTCGCGTGAACAGAGCAACAGCACGGGCTGGGTAATCTGCGCGGCATGAGAACTGTAGTCGCAGGCCATCAGCGCATGCAGGCGCTTGAGCAAGTTATCCATACCCTGAAAATGCGCCGTATGCAGCGTATCTTCAGCTTCAATACGTGCCTGATGTTCCGACAGCCAGTCAGCGGGATAAAGAAACAGTGGCTGGGCACGAACATAAGCCTCGACCCCGACATTAAGCAGCAGATCCTGGCGTACGCGGAAACAGCGACGGGTGTGTGCATCCAGTTGTAACCAGCCGTTAACCAGCACCAGCCGCGACACACGTTCGGGGTAGTTGAGTGCCAGCTGTAGGGCAACCATGCCACCGAGCGCATGGCCAACTATATCGAACTGCATAATATTGTGCTGTTCCAGCAGCATCGCCAGCTCACTGGCCATCTGCGACATACTGTAGCCTTCAGGCAGCGTATCCGGACTTTTTCCGGTGCCGCGCTGGTCGTAAACCACCACGCGAAATGCCGCGCGTAGCGCATTCATTTGCGGCAACCAGAAACTCCCCAGTCCGCCCAGTCCGGCAGATAACACTACGGTTCTGGCCCCGGGTTCATCGCGACCTGACAGCTCAATATGCATGAGTCACTCCTTATTTACCGATATGCGCCACGCTGGCGATTTCAATCAGCGCATCGGGTTTCACCAGTCCGCACTGAATGCAGAAGCGGGCGGGCTTTTCGCCGGGAAAATAGTCTGCGTACACCGCGTTCACGGCAGCGTAGTTGCTCCAGTCGGTAATAAAAATGGAGTTAAATGTCACGTCATCCATTGTGCCGCCTGCGGTTTCAATCACGCTCTTAATCGTTTCCAGCACGTGTCGGGTTTGCGCGGCGGCATCTCCCACGTGAACCACATTATTGTCTTTATCGAACGGCAGCGTGCCGGAGACATACACCACGCCATCGGCCAGCGTTCCCGGAACAAAAGGGGCGATCGGTACGCTGGTGCCTGGTGGGGTAATAATCGTTTTTGGCATTGTTTTTTTCTCCGTTTAAAAAGCAGGTGTCAGGCTGTCTGGGCCGCAGTGGCCGGTTCCGTTTGTAATGCCGAGCAGAAACTGCCGACGTCAGACACCCAACCAAAGAAGGTTTCAATATTGAACAGGGCGGCCTGCTGGGCAAACAGTGGACCTGCCTGATAGGTGGCGTCCTCAAGGACGATGCCGAAGTATTCAAGGAAGAAACCGTCACGCAGGGTGGACTCCACGCAAACGTTGGTGGCAATGCCGGTAAACACTAAATGACGGATGCCCCGACTGCGAAGCATGCTGTCGAGTGCAGTATTAAAGAAGCCGCTGTAGCGCGGTTTAGGCAGCACGATATCGCCCGGCTGCGGTGTCAGCTGATCGACCAGCTCATAATCCCAGCCACCCTTTGCCAGCAACGTGCCCTGCAGTTCCGGGTTCTGGCGCATGGTTTTCAGCGCATTCGATTTATGCCAGTTCGGTGAACCGGGTCCGCCAGCTTCGACGTACTGATCGTCCCAGCCGTTCTGGAACCAAATCACCTGGATCCCGGCCTGACGGGCAGCCTTGACCGCCACATTGATCTGATCGATGACCGGGCGAGTGGCCGACACGTCAAACCCGGCGAGATCGAGATAGCCGCCGGTGGTGGCATAAGCATTCTGCATATCCACGACGATCAGCGCCGTTTGCTCCGGTGGGAAGACAATCGCTTCCGGGCGCGCGGGCAGGGTGATAGCGTTTTGGGTGGATGCGGTAGTGCACACAACAGCAGGTTTGTTATTCATTATGCCACCTCCTGTGCAGCATCAATCACATCGATACGGCACTGCATCAGCGGCTGGATACGCTCGCCAAAGTTCTCAATACCTTGCAGGAAGTCATCGAAGGTCAGCAGCACGCCGTGGGTGCCTTCCACCGTGGCAACGTCGTCGAGCATCCGCGCCACGTTGGCATAGGAGCCGACGAGGGTGCCCATATTGATATTCACGGCGGAAGTCGGGTCGGCCATCTGGCGTACGTTGGTGTCGCTGCCGGATCGTTTGTCCTGCTGGCTTTGGGTGGTCAGCCACGACAGCGCCTCTTCATCGGCACCGGCTTTGTAATGTTCCCATTTGGCGCGTGCGGCCTCATCGGTTTCATCAGCGATGATCATAAACAGCACATAGGAGCCGACATCGCGGCCTTGTGCATCGGCTGCGCTTTTCATCCGAGCTGCCGTCGGGGCGAAAGCGGTTGGCGTATTCACACCCTTACCAAAACAGAAGTTGTAGTCGGCGTGTTTGGCTGAAAATTCCATGCCTGCGTCGCTCTGTCCTGCGCAGATGACCTTCATCGGTTTCTGCGGTTGCGGGCTGAGGCGGCAGTCATTCATGGTAAAGAACTCGCCTTTCAGGTCGGACTTACCGTTGCCCCAAAGATCGCGCAGGACGCTGACATATTCAGTCAGATAGTCGTAACGGCGTGAGAAGTATTCATCACCCGGCCACAAGCCCATCTGATCGTATTCGGGTTTCTGCCACCCGGTCACCAGGTTGACGCCAAAGCGGCCATTAGAGATGGAGTCGATGGTTGACGCCATGCGGGCCACAATCGCCGGAGGCAAGGTCAGGGTGGCGGCGGTGGCATAGATTTCAATGCGCGAGGTGACGGCGGCCAGGCCTGCCATCAGGGTAAAGGACTCGAGGTTATGGTCCCAGAATTCGGTTTTGCCACCGAAGCCGCGCAGTTTGATCATAGAGAGCGCAAAATCGAAGTGATAATGCTCTGCCTTCTGCACAATCGCTTTGTTCAGTTCAAAGGTCGGCATGTATTGCGGCGCGTTTTGAGAAATTAGCCAGCCGTTGTTACCGATCGGGATAAAAACACCAATTTTCATGTGACATCCTCTGCTTGAGTGAAAGAGTGAATCCCGGCGCTGCGATGCATCCTGCAGTTTCCTTTGAAGCGGCGCTGTGAATCAAATTGCAAAGGCTGTGCCAGTTTGAAAATTGTTATTTAAAACAGTGAATTGTTTTTCGTTTGTAAAATTTTGGTGGAATGAGTGGTCCATTTCAGACCATTTGGTAAAAAAGGTTGCACAAAAAGCAGGCGAGGATGGTCAATTAGAGTGCATGCCTAAGGGACAGCGCTAATTAGGTATGCGTCAGCTGTTTTGCTATTATCCCCGCAACCCACATGGATCATGGAGTCACGGTGAATTCTACTGATAAGTTACCGGCTAAAGCCCCGACGCGTCGCTCGCGCGCGGTGGCTGCAAAGCGTTCCGCTATTCTCTCTGCGGCGCTGGAGTTTTTCTCACAGTTCGGCATTCATGGCACCAGCCTGGATAAGGTAGCCGAACGTGCAGATGTATCGAAAACCAATCTGCTTTACTACTTCCCCTCTAAAGAAGAACTTTATATTGCTGTGCTGAAGGATCTGCTGGATGTCTGGCTGGCACCGCTGCGCGCGCTGCGCCACGATCAGCATCCTCTGGAGGCAATACGCGATTATATTCGTCTTAAACTGGAGGTTTCACGCGATCACCCTCAGGCTTCACGTCTGTTCTGCATGGAGATGCTGCAAGGCGCACCGTTACTTAAAGCCGAACTGGCGGGGGATTTGCGTCATCTGGTTGAAGATAAGGCGGCCATCATAGAAACCTGGGTTTTGCAGGGAAAACTGGCCGCTGTTCAGCCTGATCATCTGATCTTTATGTTGTGGGCCACGACCCAGCACTATGCTGACTTCGCCACCCAGGTGGAGGCGATAACCGGGCAGACGCTGAATGATGAGCATTTCTTCAACCAGACGGTCGAAAATGTGCAGCGTATGGTGATTGAAGGTATCCGCGTACGCTAAGAGCCGTGATTAACAGGGAGCGATGATGGATTCCGTTTCACAACTGGTATTGGGCGCATCGGTCGCTGTTGCCGTGATGGGGCGTAAAGCCCCGGTATGGCAGGCGGCTGCCGTGGGGGCGGTTTGTGGTACGCTGCCCGATCTGGATGTCTTTATTGATCACGGCGATGCCATCCGCAATATGACTCTGCATCGCACTGAGAGCCATGCGTTGTTCTGGCTGACGCTGGCGTCGCCGCTGCTTGCCGGGTTGTGCAGCCGTCTGTGTCGCCAGCCGCAGGCTTTCGGACGCTGGTGGGCGGCAGTGTGGCTGGCGCTGATTACTCATCCTCTTCTTGACCTGACCACCGTATATGGCACGCAGTTAGCGCTGCCTTTCACCGATCGTCCTTTTGCCATCGGCAGCATGTTTATTATCGATCCGCTATATACTCTGCCCTTGCTGGTCGGGCTGATAGCGGCACTGGTATGGCGACACCGTCACGGGCGGCGCTGGAATACGCTGGGCTTAAGTCTGAGCTGCCTGTATCTCGTCTGGAGCATGGTGGCGCAGGCATGGGTCACTCACGAGGTGAAGCAACAGCTGGTTCAGCAGCATGTGAGCGCAGAGCGACTGCTGGTGACGCCCACGGCATTTAACACAGTACAGTGGCGTGTGGTGGTGATGTCGGCTGATGATTATCAGGAAGGATTTTGGTCGTTATTGAGCCCGGATAAGCCGCTGGCGCTTACCCCTCATGACAACGGCAGGGCACTGTATC
The DNA here is from genome assembly GCF_020683125.1 of Erwinia rhapontici. Lineage (NCBI taxonomy): Bacteria > Pseudomonadati > Pseudomonadota > Gammaproteobacteria > Enterobacterales > Erwiniaceae > Erwinia > Erwinia rhapontici. Next base: position 1,663,689 of record NZ_CP085627.1, read on the forward strand.
AACAGTACAGCAGAAACTGGTATGTACAGCGCGTGGTCTGGTTCAGTCGTGGTTTTTATGCGATGAAGCGGGTGGGGGATCATATTACGATCACTGACCTGCGGATGGGGGAAGAACCCAATTACAACTTTACCTTTGATCTCGGCCCTGAGCCATTACAAGACGGGCCATTTAAACCGGAACGCTTGCCGGTTCAGCGCCCTCCACTGGGGCAGGCGCTGCATAAACTGTGGTCACGATTCTGATGCAGCAGGCAAGGTTGACCTGGCCTGCTTGTTTATCAGGCAGATTTACGCTGACGCAGGAACCATCCCACCGCCAGAATGATAAACCACAGTGGCGTGACCATCAGCGCCTGACGGGTATCCTCTTGCAGCGTTAACAGCACCAGCACAAAGGCAAAGAAGGCCATACACACCCAGCACATAAATTTGCCCAATGGCATTCTATAGCTGGATGTCGCGTGGCGTTCCGGATGCTTCTTGCGGTAGGCCAGATAAGAGCAAAGGATAATCGTCCAGACAAACATAAACAGAATGGCAGATACCGTCGTGACCAGCGTGAACACCGTCATCACATTGGGGATCAGGTAAATCAGCGCGACGCCGCCCAGCAAACACAGGCAGGAGAAGAACAGACCTGTGGTCGGCACCGAACGGCGTGACAGCAACCCAAAGCGGCGATGTGCCACACCCTGCTGAGCCAGACCGTAAAGCATGCGGCTGGTCGAGAAGATGCCGCTGTTAGCCGATGAGGCCGCGGAGGTCAGTACCACAAAGTTCACGATGCTCGCCGCTGCCGGTAAACCAATCAGCATAAACATTTCAACAAACGGGCTACGATCGGCCACCACCTGATCCCACGGCGTCACCGCCATAATCACCATCAGCGACAAAACGTAGAACATAATGATGCGTAAAGGGATGGCGTTAATGGCGCGTGGCAGGACGGTCTTAGGGTCATGCGTTTCTGCCGCCGCAGTACCGACCAGTTCGATACCCACAAAAGCAAACACCGCAATCTGGAAGCCGGCGAAGAAACCACTCAATCCTTTCGGGAACATCCCGCCGTGATCCCAGATGTTGCTCAGGGAAGCGGTACCGCCACCCGGTGACGGATAATGCATCGCGACCAGCACAATGCCGGTGGCAATCAGCGCAACAATGGCGACGATTTTAATAATCGCAAACCAGAACTCCATCTCGCCGAACAGTTTCACCGTCGCAATATTGAGCGACAGGAAAACGACGATGCACAGCAGGGCGCTCATCCAGATAGAGAAGTCCGGGAACCAGAGCTGGAAATAGGAACTGATGGCCACGACATCGGCAATCCCGGTGACCACCCAACAGAACCAGTAGGTCCAGCCGGTGAAATAGCCTGCCCACGGACCCAGCAGGTCGGCGGCGAAGTCGCTGAAGGATTTGTACTCAAGATTAGAGAGCAGCAGCTCGCCCATCGCGCGCATGACAAAGAACAGCATAAAACCGATGATCATATAAACGAAAATGATCGACGGCCCGGCAAGGCTGATCGTTTTTCCAGATCCCATAAACAGACCGGTGCCGATAGCACCGCCGATGGCGATCAGCTGAATATGGCGATTGTGCAGATTGCGCTGGAGCTGGTCCGCTCCTTTTTCAGAGGCAGCAGCCTCTTTTGATTGATCAACCATTAATGGGTTTCCTGTCCTGTGGTAATGATATGAAAGCTCTGATGGCTTTTCGTATGTCTGATGTTGTTGAGGTTAGTGCGATCAAGAGCTTAACGTAAAATCCCGGTCGATAAAGCAAAATTGCAGCTAAACTACGATAACGAAGCGTCATATGCTTAAAAACCCGGCATCACTTCTTTGTGCCAGGGTAAAAGGAGGGGAGTTGAAGCGATTCATCACGTTGGTTGCTGTTCTCCTCGCCGGAGGATGGCTGTGTTCGCTGCTGTTACGTGTTTTACCCCCCGCCTGGGATCCCTTTGCGCCATTTTCGGTCACCGATGCACCGACGCTGGTTACACGTTATAAACTGAAGAGACTGGCTGCCAACCCGGAGGCCTGTTTCGCGGTGCTGCAACAGGCTCGAACACAGGGATATCTGAGCTACACCCGACCAGGCACACAGCAGGGACGTTGTCCGTTGGTTGACCCGGTCAGAATAACGGGCTTTGGCGATGTGACCCTCAGCAGCACCTTCCTCAGCAGCTGCACGCTGGCGGTCAGCAGCACGATGCTGGTCACTCAAACGCTCAAACCCATGGCTACTCGTGAGCTGGGGTCGCCACTAACGCGCATTGATCACCTCGGTAGCTACGCCTGTCGTAATATTTATCACCGTGCAGAAGGTCGCTTAAGTGAGCACGCCACGGCTGACGCCTGGGACCTCAGCGGTTTTCGTTTACAAAACGGCCAACGCATCAGTGTACTGAGTCACTGGAGAGGCGGAGATGATCGCAGCCGATGGTTGCACCTCGTCTTTGCCCGTAGCTGTCATCTGTTTGGTAATGCCTTAGGACCGGAATATAACGCGGCACATGCCAATCATTTTCATCTCGGTATGCGCGGTTTTGGTTTGTGCCGCTGAAAGCGCGTGGAGATGGCTGATACCTGCGGACAATAAATGAGACAACGAGTGATGAGCAATATTGATATAGCGCGATGCAATTAATGATGCATAAAGTCGATGCATTTGTAGAGCATGCACTCATGCTGCTTGTTTCAGGAGGCCGGTATTCGCAGAGACGTATTTTCGCATAACAATACGCAGCAGAACTTAAAACGAAAAGATGATGATGCAAATTGTACATATTGCCGTTAACCCCATGTGATAACTGTGGGATTGTCTGCTGTTGCTACATAGTCATTAACCTATTGCGTGAAAGCCAAATGGTAACAGGAGGGAGGTAATTGATAGTTATATCAATAAGTTTTGACTTTTTGTCGGACGAGTCACATTTTTTTTACTGAAAAAAAGCCCTGAAACACTGTAAAACTATTGTGCGTAAACGCCATGACAAAAGGGGCAAAATTATTGAATCTTTATAGGAAAAATCCTATTCTAACCCCTGTGGTGAGTGGTGCGATAAATCGATGTATCTCGTTGGCGACACTGAGAACAAAATGTTACATAGGTTATTATCGGTCTGGTGTCCATTTTTTGGGCTTATTTTCCTGGTGATTTTTATGCCCAAACAGATCAATACCTGAACGTTGTAAACTGTTTTTTGTTCAGAAATATCACTCTGGACAATTAAAATTTTTACTCGATTTCATTCATTTTTTTACTGCCATATTCACAATGACAATTATAATCAGGGCGGGGATTTTCCCTGTCGGACTGAGGCATTAATGACATCTGAGAACTATTTCAGTTGGCGAAACAGGATGCAATTGGCTTTTGGTACGGGAAGCAACACCGCTCATATTACCAGGATAATTGAGCAACAGGCGGGGGAGCTGGAATTCGATTTTTATGCTCTTTTTATTCGTCATCCCGTTCCTTTTACCCGGCCAAAAACTTTTTTTTACAGTAATTATCCGCAGAAGTGGATTGAGTATTATTTGCATGAAGACTTAGTGCAGCGCGATCCTGTGATGAAGAAGTGCCGTTCACCGGGAGCGATGTGGTTGTGGGGAGGCGATCTGCTCCCCGAGGAGCAGTGCGTTCTGCAAGCTGCCAGAGAACATGGTATTTATCACGGTATTTCTTGTTCCGTGATGGCGAAAAACAGATCCGTAGGTATATTATCGCTGTCGTCTGCCAATCCTTCTAAAATGATAGCGTTAACGACAGAACTTGAACTTAAACTTCAGTATATTTCGGAGCTGTCAATGGCTGCATTGATCGAAATGGATGATATTTCGATGCTGGCAACGAAACTGGAATTAAGTGAAAGAGAACTCGAAATTCTCAAATGGACCGCAGAGGGAAAAACATCGGCAGAAATATCACTGATCCTCTCTATCTCAGAGAATACCGTTAATTTTCACCAAAAAAACATGCAAAAACGATTTAATGCACCAAACAAAACGCAAATTGCCTCTTATGCCGCAGCAATCGGTTTAATCTGAAAGAGGATGCAACTACCAAATTTGGTAGTTTCGAATTGCCACCCGGTTGTCTACCCTGCGCCCAGGGTAACAACCCTGCCCGAACCGTCAGGAGCGGCGCTCACGAGGGAATGCGACAGGGGATCATGAATGAAGATTATCCAGACCAAGCTGAAGGACATGCCGTCATCTTTACTGGCAGAATTAGGAAGTTATCGTTACAGCGTCTTTGCCAGAGGTGAAGGTTGGTCGATTCCGTCTCGTCTCAGTACCCCGGGCCAGGAGTACGATCGCTTCGATCGTTCCGATGTGATCTGGTTGATTGCCTGGACTGCGCAGTTTGGTATCTGTGGTTGTGCGCGTTTAATGGCATGGCAGGATCCGGACAGCAACCGTTCAGCCGCAGGTGCTGAAAATAGTAACAATGAGAGTGATATCGTCTGGGAAATGTCACGTTTCTCTGCCCGGCTTGAAATTGATGCGGAGTTGCCGCTGAACATTTTATGGCATGCGGTGCAGTTGGCGGGACAATCGGGCATTCAGTATCTCTACAGTGCGGCAACGCCGATGCTGGAGCAGATGTTTGAACAGCATCAGGTGAACTATGATCCGCTCACACCAGGGATCATTCAGTCAGAAGACAACCTGTTTGCGGTCAAAATCCCGATTGCTCAGCCGAATCTGGCTGAAAAGTTCCATGGCGCACGTCGCTTCCGGCCTGAAGAAGTGCTGCCTACACTTGGGGTATCTGTTAGCTGGGGGCCACGCGGGCGCTAAGTTTATTATCCATGCCATTTCGACCACAGCGTGATCAGCACCCACGCTGCTACGCCCCAGCATAATACGGCTGCCAGCAGTGCCAGTGGCAGCCGCATCATCGTAATAAAATACCAAAGTGCCAGCAGATAGATAAAGTAGGGCAGAATCGCCCACATGCCAAAGACGATGGTGGTTCGCAGCGCCTCGATGCCCCGCTCACTGGCCACAATATAGTGGGCTATCAGTGCGAAGGTGGGAAACAGCGGAATGAGACCGGCAAGATAGTAATGACGGGTTCTCGATAACAGGCCGATTAACACCACGACCGCAGCACCCAGTATTGCTTTGAAAAGTAAGCCCATTGCTTTGTTCTGTCAGTTAAAACACTACGGTGTGACAAAACCAATAAAAAAGCAACGGGCGTTTAACGCGGCGGGAAGGCGGGTGTATTACTGACGATAAGCGTGTTTGATCTGCTTGACCGTATTGCTGAACACTTCTGCCTGCTGCTGATCTTCCAGCGCGGCGATGTAGCGTTCCATATTGATGATGACTTTCCCGGCATCTGCCTGACCCATACCTTTCAGCATCAGTGTGACAAGTGCTTTCATGCACGTCACTTCGTTAGCTAATGCCTGCACTTCTTCGCTGGTTGAAAAGTCAGTCTCGCTCATGATTTCTCCCGATAGTCTTTGAAAAAACAGTGCTTCCGGTTAGTTTACCAGGCACGTAAAGTGTTCGAAAGTATATCATATAATGGCATGAAGAAAGCAGTGAGTCGGTTAAGATTAATGATAAAACAATCGGTTGTGCGTTAGTGTTATGTCACGTTGTAGAAAGTGCTAAAATTTAGGAAAATATTGACTTTATTTTTAAATGAAAAATAGCATTTTTTATACAACTTATTGTAAATTATAATTTATTTTATTATGGTGCTGGCGGATGAGATTTTTTTCGTCCTAAAAGATTAACGTTTACAAGTTACACCTTTGCATTATTGAAGAATTTACGTGCTATTTAGCCTCTACAGATAAATTAGATTTGGTATAAAGTTCGACATTATTTCTGTTCTAACAGCCGTGAAAAAGTAGTAACATCATCGGCCTGCAAATGTTTTTTTCGCCACCTGCCTTAGCCGCTTAAGGAGCATCGTTTGATAAGCGTTTTTCTTGTTGATGACCACGAGCTGGTTCGCGCAGGTATTCGTCGCATCCTGGAGGATATCAAAGGTATCCAGGTTGTTGGAGAAGCGAACTGCGGTGAAGATGCGGTAAAATGGTGTCGTGCTAACAGTGCTGATGTGGTGCTGATGGACATGAATATGCCAGGTATTGGCGGACTTGAAGCGACGCGCAAGATTATCCGTTACACACCAGACTGCAAAATTATCATGTTAACGATTCATACCGAAAACCCGTTGCCAGCAAAAGTGATGCAGGCGGGGGCTTCTGGTTATCTCAGCAAAGGGGCAGCGCCGCAGGAAGTGATCAGCGCGATTCGCTCTGTCAACTCGGGGCAGCGCTATATTGCCTCCGATATTGCGCAACAGATGGCACTGAGCCAAATCGAACCGCAAAAAGCGGAATCGCCGTTCAACAGTTTGTCGGAACGCGAGTTGCAGATTATGCTGATGATTACTAAGGGCCAGAAAGTGACGGAAATCTCCGAACAACTCAATCTGAGTCCTAAAACTGTTAACAGCTATCGTTACCGCATGTTCAGCAAACTGAATATCAGTGGGGACGTGGAGTTAACGCATCTGGCCATCCGTCATGGCCTGTACAGCGCGGAGCCGTTAATCAGTAGTGAATGATCAGTTTGATGCAAAGTATTTCCTGAAAACCGTCACCAGCCAGCCCGGCGTTTACCGGATGTATGATGCTGCGAGTACGGTTATCTACGTTGGCAAAGCGAAAGATCTCAAAAAACGGCTCTCCAGCTATTTTCGCGGAAACCTCGCCAGTCGTAAGACGGAAGCGCTGGTGGCGCTGATTTGCCAGATAGACGTGACGGTGACCCATACGGAAACCGAAGCGCTGCTGCTGGAACATAACTACATCAAACTTTACCAGCCGCGCTACAACGTGCTGCTGCGTGACGATAAATCCTATCCCTACATCTTTCTGAGCGCGGATGCCCATCCGCGCCTGGCAAGCCATCGCGGTGCCAAGCATGCGAAAGGGGAATACTTCGGTCCTTTCCCTAACGGCTATGCGGTGCGAGAGACGTTATCGCTGTTGCAAAAAATTTTCCCGGTACGCCAGTGTGAAAATAGCGTGTATCGCAACCGTTCACGTCCGTGTCTGCAATACCAGATTGGTCGTTGCCTTGGGCCTTGCGTGAAGGGGCTGGTGACGGAAGAGGAGTATGCGCGCCAGATCGACTATGTGCGCTTGTTCCTTTCGGGTAAAGACGATCAGGTCCTGAATCAGCTAGTTGCACGCATGGAACATGCCAGCCAGGAAATGCGCTTTGAAGAGGCTGCCCGTCTGCGCGATCAGATACAGGCGGTGCGCCGCGTCACGGAAAAACAGTTTGTCTCCAATCAGGGGGACGATCTGGATGTCATCGGTGTTGCGTTCGACTCTGGAATGGCCTGCCTGCACGTATTGTTTATCCGTCAGGGTAAGGTGCTGGGCAGCCGCAGTTATTTCCCGAAAGTGCCCAGTGGCACAGAACTGGCTGAAGTTGTGCAGACATTTGTGGGTCAATTCTATTTGCAGGGTAGCCAGGCACGCACGTTACCCGCTGATATTCTGCTGGATTTCCAGTTACCGGAAAAAGAGCTGCTGGCGGACTCGCTGACAGAGCTTGCAGGAAGACGTATTGCCATCCAGAGCAAACCCCGGGGCGACCGCGCCCGTTACCTGAAGCTTGCCCGCACCAATGCGGCTACCGCGCTGGTGACGCGTCTGGCACAGCATTCCACCGTACACCAACGGCTGGCGGCTCTTGCCGACACCCTTAAGTTACCGGCTATTCGTCGTATGGAATGTTTTGATATCAGCCACACAATGGGTGAGCAGACGGTTGCCTCCTGTGTGGTGTTTGACGCCAACGGGCCACTGCGCAGTGAATATCGTCGCTATAACATCACTGGCATTACTCCCGGTGATGACTATGCGGCCATGAACCAGGTGCTGCGTCGCCGTTATGGCAAGGCCATTGAAGAGAGCAAAATCCCTGACGTGATCCTGATCGATGGCGGTAAAGGCCAGCTTTCACAGGCGAAAGAGGTTTTCGCAGAACTGGATGTGACCTGGGATAAACATCACCCCCTGTTACTGGGAGTGGCAAAAGGTACCGATCGTAAAGCTGGATTGGAAACGCTGTTCCTTGAACCGGAAGGGGAGGGGTTCGCTTTACCGCCAGACTCTCCGGCGTTACATGTTATCCAGCATATTCGTGATGACTCTCACAATCATGCAATAACAGGGCATCGCAATAAACGGGCTAAAGTGAAGAACACCAGTGCGCTGGAAACCATCGAAGGGATCGGTCCAAAACGGCGCCAGATGCTGCTGAAGTACATGGGAGGCCTGCAACCGTTGATCAATGCCTCGATGGAAGAAATCGCCAGTATCCCTGGAATTTCACATGCGCTGGCTGAAAAAATCTTCTATGCGCTGAAACACTAAGCATTGCAACACCCGTAGCAATGTAGGAACATAGGGACAAATTCTACTCTGTCCAAACAGTTAGCGTAATTATGCCATTTAATATTCCGACCTTACTTACCCTGTTTCGCGTTGTATTAATCCCCTTCTTTGTACTGGCATTTTACCTGCCATTTCAATGGGCTCCACTGGCATGCGCGCTGATTTTCATCTTCGCTGCGGTGACGGACTGGTTCGATGGTTATCTGGCACGCCGCTGGAAACAAACGACTCAGTTCGGGGCGTTCCTTGACCCGGTGGCCGATAAAGTGATGGTGGCGATCGCGTTGGTGCTGGTGGCCGAGTATTTCCACTCATGGTGGATCACCTTACCGGCTGCCACCATGATTGCCCGTGAAATCATCATTTCAGCTCTGCGTGAGTGGATGGCGGAAATCGGTAAACGCAGCAGTGTGGCCGTTTCGTGGATTGGTAAAGTCAAAACCACGGCCCAGATGTTGTCACTGTTTGCGCTGTTATGGCGCCCGAACAGTATTGTTGAGGGCGTTGGCGTTGCCGCGTTGTACATTGCCGCTGTGCTAACCTTCTGGTCAATGTTCCAGTATTTGAGCGCTGCACGTGGCGATTTGCTCGAACGGTGATCGAAGCGACTTAAAAAGCAGCAAACGGATGCATTGTGAGGATAATTTGGTTGACTCATTGCGTCAGAACAGTAGAATGCAACGCATCGAAAGGCAGCTCAGGCAGCCAGAAGATAAAGCAAATCAGCAAGTTCTGAAGATTTCATTTAAAACAGAATAAAGCTGATGGCAATGCGGGAATAGCTCAGTTGGTAGAGCACGACCTTGCCAAGGTCGGGGTCGCGAGTTCGAGTCTCGTTTCCCGCTCCAAATTAGTCGCCAGAGATGACTCTCTGATGACAAAAAGATTTAAAGGCGCGTTGGCAGAGTGGCCATGCTACGGATTGCAAATCCGTCTACCTCGGTTCGACTCCGGGACGCGCCTCCAATTAACACCCATGCCCGGGTGGTGAAATCGGTAGACACAAGGGATTTAAAATCCCTCGGCTTATGGCTGTGTGGGTTCAAGTCCCACCCCGGGCACCATATTATCAGTACCGATTAAAACGAATAAAAACAAGCAGTAAGCAATGTCGTAACCGCCTCGAAAGGCGGTTTTTTTACGTCTAAATCTTTTTCATGAAACATCATTTACAGATGCCCTTGTTGGGCTTAGAGCCCCGCATCATGGATATCATGCATCGCCAGGGCACCGACCACACGGTTATCCTCCGACAGCACCGGTGCGGCAGAAATTTTCCGTTCATGGAACGCCGCCAGCGCTTCAGAGGCCAGCTGCGAAGGGGACAGGCTGAAGCCCATGGGGGTCATAGCATCGACTACAGCCGCGGAAATCTGGCCGCCTTTCAGCAGCCAGCGACGTAAATCACCATCGCTGAATACACCGCGCAGCTTATGATCCCGGTCCGTTACCGTCACCAGACCCAGCCCTGTGCGCGTCAGTTCAAACAGAGCATCACTTATCGATGCATCTTCCTGTACCTGGGCGATTTTCCCGCCATTCCGCATAATATCGCCGACCCGACAGAGCAGACGCGCACCGAGACTGCCGGCTGGATGGGTGCGCGCATAGTCATTCTCATCAAAATTACGTGCTCTCATCAGGGCGATGGCCATCGAATCCCCCATCATCAGGGTACAGACAGCAGAAGAGGTAGGGGCCAGGCCAAGCGGGCAGGCTTCACGCGTCACCTGTACGTTAATCACGTGGTCAGCCTCCTGCGCCAGCGGTGAATCGGCATTGCCAGTAAAGGCAATGATCCCCACCGGCAGGGCACGTAACAGTGGCATCATGCGGCGAAACTCGGCAGCGTGACCTGAGTAAGAGATCAGCACTACCACATCGCCTGCGGCAATCATGCCAAGATCACCATGCAGGGCTTCGGCGGGATGCACATAAAATGCCGGGGTCCCGGTGCTGGCCAGCGTAGCCGCGATTTTTTTTCCAATATGGCCTGATTTACCCATGCCACTGACGATCACTTTTCCCCGACAGGCCAGCATCATTGTGCAGGCATCCGCGAAAGCATTATCCAGTCTGTCAGGCAGACTAACGATCTGATCGATCTCCGTTTGCAGCGTCTCTCGGGCTGCTTCGATTAATATTTCACGCATCAGGTTATTTGTCTCCCGCGATAATCACATCAATGCCGCGATCACGCAGTTGTGCCGCCACATTATCAGCAATCCCACTGTCTGTGATCAGCACATCCACCGAGTCGAGACTGCATACCACATTTGGACTTTTGCGGCCAAATTTGGACGAGTCGACCAGCAGGATAATTTTTTGTGCGGCACGGCACATGGCCTGGCTGACGCCGAACACTTCATTAAAAGTTGTGACTCCGGCATTAAGGTCAACGCCGTCCGCTCCAATAAACAACTTGTCGAAGCTGAAATGGCTGAATGCGGCTTCCGCCAGACTACCGTGGAATGAAGCGGACGTGCCGCGATAGGTACCGCCTGGCATCAGTATCACCTGATCGTTATTGAGCTCGACCAGCTCGTTAACGATGGTCAGGCTGTTCGTCATCACAGTGATATTATTAAATTTAGCAAGGTGGGGGACCATCTGCTGCACGGTGCTGCCGGCGTCAAAAATAAGCGAATCACCTTCAGAAACCCACTGGGCTGCACGTGAGGCAATCTGTTTTTTCTTATCCGAGTTAATAAAGGTTTTCCTGTCGATAGGCTGGTCGCCATCGTCCCGGTTCAGCATAACGCCGCCGTAAGTGCGGATCACTGCACCCTGCTGCTGGAGCAGAGAAAGGTCTTTGCGGATGGTGGTACCTGTGGTGTCAAAATAGGCACTCAGTTCTTCAACCGTAGTACGACCTTTGCCCTGGAGGTATTCAAGTATCAGTGCTTGCCGCTGTATTGGTTTCATCCTGGTTTCCCTGTCGTAGGCCAATAGATTCCTTTCGTATTCGCACAAACAAAGCAAACAAGGAAGGGAAATCTTTCAAAATGAAAGATATCACCGTTTGTTTGTTATGGCCAATTCCAACGCCGTGCGCATGGCCTTATTGTGGGGATAAATGTGAGCTGGCACCAGGTTCTGAATATTCAGTCCGTTCAGGGCATCATCTGGGATGGGCTGCGAGTAGACGGTCAGCCCGCGCATGACAAAGTTTCCCGTAATCATGTGGCGGCTGTCAACGCTGATAACCAGTACCGCCCGCGGTTTAAAGCGACCTGAAGAACGGCCAATCCCGATGCGGCCCTCTGATGGGAGCTGCGTCAGGGCATGATTAAAACGTGACATCTGTAACCAGCCCAGGGCAATTTGTCCCAGCCAGGCGAAGCCTGCTACGCAGATAAACATATTCACTGAACTCATCGTGTTCTCCATTAAAAAAAGCGGCAGCGTTGTGCTGCCGGGAGGGTCTTAAAACATCACCTGGCCGCCGGTGATATTGATGGATTGCCCGGTACAATAGGCGGCTTTATCACTGGTATAAAACAGCAGAACGTTGAGCACGTCCTGATAGTCACAGCCCCGCTTTAGCGGGACTTTATCGATGTAATATTGCTCCACGTCGTCCGGTTCAATCCCCAGTTTCTCGGCGTATTGTGGCAGCAGCGACTGGAACATCGGTGACTTAAGCAGATTGCCTAGCATCAGCGAATGAACGGTAATGCCGTACTCCGCCAGATCAAGGGCCAGCGATTGTGTCAGGCCCACGCCGCCGAATTTAGCGGCGCTGTAGCCTGCATTATGTTTACTGCCCACTTTCCCCGATTTAGAGTTTATCTGGATAATCCTGCCGCCTGCACCGTCGCGGATCATCAGTCTGGCGAACTCCCTGGCACACAAGAAATAGCCCACAAGGTTGACCTGTAAAGACAAATCGAAATCGTTGAGCATAAACTGGGTGATAGGGGCCGCCCGCGCCACCCCGGCGCTGTAAACCAGCACATCGGCACGACCAAATGCCTCATCCACGGCGCGAGCAAGCTCTGCCACACTTTCTTCTCCGGTGGCATCGACCTGAAAACCTGTCGCCACATTTTTTCCCTGTGCGCGATTAATTTCAGCCGCGATGGCTTGTGCATTACTGATATTGAGGTCCGCAACGGCAACTTTATAACCGTTTTCAGCAAGACCCTTACACAGGTAAGCACCCAGTGTCTGACCACCACCGATAACTACAGCAACCTGATCCATTGATTTCTCCTGTTAATGACTTAAAACACGAAACTTCTGACCCGGTTTAATGCCGGCTGGCACCTGGCCTGCAACATGCACTGTGCCAGGGAATTCGGCTGTGGTGGCACCATCAAACTTCACCGTGATATGGCCCAGTTCACGCAGATTGATATCGGCGACATCACCGACCGCTGTCACCGACCAGCTCTGTTCGCCGATGCTGAGCACACCACCTGCGACAATCGGAGTGTCGCCACGCTGTTCAGCTCGGTGGATAAAACAGTACTCCGCAACATCACTGGGGGCGCCTTCACCGAAGGTGATCAGGAAGTGGTCTTCAAGCGCTTCCATGGCACAGTCGCCAACGGCAATAAAGGTGGATTCATAGACAGTTTTCATCATCACTCCGTCAGTTACTGATAGATCAAGCCGGACACGGCCCACGCGAGCAGAACAGCCGGTGCACCGGTCAGGAAACGCCCTACCAGCACGGAAGGAACGCCAACACGCACGGTTTCCTGGCGCGCTTCCGCCAGTGAAAGTCCTACCGGGATAAAGTCACAGGCGGCCTGCGAATTGATGGCAAATAACGCGGGCAGAGCCAGATGTGGTGGGATAGTGCCCTGGCCAATCTGTACGCCCACCAGCACGCCGATCACTTGTGCGATCACCGCACCAGGGCCGAGAAATGGTGACAGAAGAGGAAAGGAGCAGATCAGCGCCAGCGTGACGAGTCCAACCGGGCTGTTCGCCAGTGGCGTCAGGCCATGAGCGATAAAATCGCCGAGGCCGGACGCTATAATGATGCCGATCAGCGCTGATACGAACGCCATAAAGGGCAGGATGGTTTTGAGAACCGTATCAATGGTTTCGCGCCCCGCCTGGAAAAAGACGGCGACGACAGACCCCATCCCCATGCCGACTTTCGCCAGCAGGCCATCACTTTGCTCAGTAATTTTCTTGCTGGTGTCATAGTCGGTGTGTTGAGTTCGCATCGGTTTTTCCTGTGGAAGGGAAACCTGTGGCGCGTCGCTGTTTTCCCCGGATGTGCGGATGTCACCAGAGCGTACACCGGACACATAGATATCTTCGGTAATAAACTGCGCCAGAGGACCCGATTTACCGGTGGCATGAATATTGACGGTGGGGATACGTCGCTTTGGATACAGACCACAGCGCAGGGTGCCACCACAGTCAATGACTGCCACGCCGATCTCTTCAGCCGGTGGTTCGCCCTCTTTAAAGGCATCCACCGTTTCCCAGCCAGTCAGTTCGTGCAGGCGGTCAACGATGGCCGGACGAGTGCCAGCGGTGACATAAACGATTTTTTTGCCCGGTGCTGGCACTAAAAATAAGGGACCACCCCAGCCGCTTTCGCCTTTATGAATTTCAATAATCTTAGCCATGATTCTCTCCGCTCTTATAAACGAACGTGACGGTCAAGTTGGATGTGCATTTTTCTTTCGAAAATGGAGGTGGTGAGATCGGTCACCCAGCCGCGGAAGAAGTTCATTACCATCCCGACCAGCAGATAGCTCACCGCCAGCGGGCCAAGTGGTAAGTTCAGGGTGGTCAGGCCGTTAGCAATACCGAGATAAACGAAGAGCTCGCCTGGGTTGATATGAGGAAAAAGGCCGTTCATTGAGTGGCAGCTGTACGATGCAGAGGCGTAATAGCTCGGCTTGTACTTCTCAGGCATGAACCTGCCGAGGCTCAGTGTCATCGGGTTGCAGAAAACAAAGGTGCCAATCACTGGCAGTAGCAGATAGCGTGAAACCGGGTTACCTGCGCAGCGCTGAGCCAGTTTCTCGATCCTTTTCTGACCCACAAAGACAATTAACGCATTCATTATCACCAGCAGGCTGATCAGCAGGGGGAGGATCCCTGTCACCATGCCGACAAAAACGTCCCCTCCTTTCTGGAAGAGCCCGATAAACCATTCGGCTCCGTGCGTAATGCTTTCAATCATGATGAAACCTCTTTACGTGGATAACAGTGGATATTGTTATTTTCTGTGGAAGCTAATCTAGCCCCTAAGGGATTTATAAAAAACCACATTGATCACAAAACGAATGAATTATCTTTCAAATAAAAAGTAAAAATGAAAGATTTTACCTCTCATTTGGTCTTTTTTCCCGGCGGAACTGGCCGCCAGGCGGAAGGAGAAAGCAGGAGGGGGGAGGTTTCGATAGGCTAAAACGGGAGCGGGGGAGTTACGGGTGCTGTGTCAGGCATAGCACCATCACCGTCACCCACTCTTCTGAAATCCAACGCTGTTCCACATCCTGCCAACCGAGTCGGCGATAAAGAGCCTGTTGGTCCGGCGTATACAGCCATAACGCGTCTATCTGTTGTGCGCGGGCGCGGTCAATACAGGCGTTTACCAGGCTGGAACCTATTCCTTTACCGCGCCACTCTGTGGGTGTGAACACTTCGCCCAGCCAGTAACGACGTTCTGGCCTGTCATCCAGTTCATATTCGATCACGCTGGCCGTGCCGGTCAGTGTGCCGTCAGTGTCACAGGCGATCAGGGTAAAACTGCCGCTGTCGTGCTGGTTACGCTCATCAAGACGTTGGCTGATGGTGGCTAACGAGGACCAGTTCGCGAGTTCAGACCATTCGCTATGCAACAGACGAGCAATCTCATGGCGGCGTTCAGGCTGCTGGCGCAGGGTAAAAATGGGCATCATGCTGTTCCTTAAGCGGTAGCCGCCTGGCGAGGCGGAAAAGAATTATCTACACTCTTCTGAGGTTGTCTTCCTTTCTTTATCTCATCGTGGCTATAATTGCTATATCGTTTAGTTAGAGCTCTAATTATCAGGCATCTTACCTATTGAATACCCAGGAACTGAATTTCTCCCGTTTGCTGCATCTTACTGCCCACGCCTGGCGTCAGGCGATAGATCGGCGGATGAAAGATAATGGTCTCAGCATGAGCAGCTGGATGGCCGTGGCGACGATCGCCCTTCAGGATGAGCCGATGAGTCAGAAAGAACTGGCGCAGTCGTTGGGTCTGGAAGATGCCAGCGTCGTGCCGCTGATTGACCGTCTGGTAAAGCAGCAACTGGTCGAGCGGGTACAGCCTCCTGAAGATCGGCGTAAACGACTGCTGCATGTCACGCCGAAAGGCGAGGTGTTGTATCAGCGTTTGAAAACGGAGGCTGATGCACTGCGCAATGAGCTGCTGTCTGGCGTGAATGCGGGTGATCTGGCGGTCACCCAGCGTGTACTGCAGCAACTGCTGGCGGCGACAGAGGTGAAGTAAGGTGTCCCGCATTAAATCCAATCCCTATGCTCCGCGTGAGTGGGCGCCTGGCGAAAAGCCCATGCTGCCTGGATCGCCCTCTACGCCGCTGCACCCCACCCATAAACGCATTGCCTTTGGTATCGTTGGCCTGTTGATTTGCATCACCGGGGCGCTCAGTAACGCGCTGGTGACTGCCAACCTGACCAATTTGCAGGGCGTGTTTGGTGCCTACAATAACGAGATTGCCTGGCTGCCCGCCGTTTACGTGATGGGAAATATCTCGATTAACCTGCTGCTGGTGAAGTTTCGCCAGCAGTTCGGGCTGCGGGTATTCACCGAAGCGTTTTTGGTGCTGTATGTGCTGGTGGCGTTCTTCCATCTGCTGGTCAACGACCTCAGTTCCGCGATTATCGTCCGTGCGGCGCACGGCATGGTCGGTGCCGCACTCAGTTCACTGGGTATCTATTATCAGGTTCAGGCCTGGCCCGCGAAACATCGCCTGAAAGCGCTGGCGATTGGTCTGGGGGCTTCACAGCTCGCCATTCCTCTTGCGCGTCTGTTCTCGACGGAACTGCTGCAACTGGATGAGTGGCGCGGGTTGTACCTGTTTGAGCTGGGGCTGGCGTTAATGGCGCTCGGTGCGGTGCTGATCCTTAAACTGCCTCCGGGAGAGCGCACCAAAGTTTTCGAGAAAAAAGACTTTCTGACCTTCTTCCTGTTGGCACCCGGTATGGCGCTGTTCTGCGGCGTACTGTCGCTCGGGCGCATTGAATGGTGGACCAGCACGCCGTGGCTGGGCGTTTGCCTCGCCCTCGGGCTGGTGCTGGTCACGGCAGCCGTGCTGGTGGAACACAATCGCAGTAATCCACTGATTAACACCCGCTGGCTGGGGAGCGGGGCGATATTCCGTCTCGGTATTGTGATGATCCTGCTGCGTATCATGCTGGCCGAACAGAACACCGGTGCGATTGGTTATCTGCAACAGATTGGCATGTTGAACGATCAGATGCAGGGGCTGGCGCTGGCGATCCTTGCCGGGGTGGCGGCGGGGATTATCTGTAGCGCGCTGACCATTAATCCCAAACATCTGAGCTGGCCGATTGTACTGTCGCTGATTATCGTGATGGTGGCCTCGCTGATGGATGCCCAGTCCAGCCCGCTGACCCGCGCCAGTAATATGTATTTCAGTCAGTTCCTGCTGGGCTTCAGTACCTCCTTCTTTATCGCACCAGCGATGCTGCTGGGCGTGGGCAGCGTGGTGACTCAGCCGAAGAACCTGGTCAGCTTTGTAGTGCTGTTTGGTATGAGTCAAAACCTCGGCGGCCTGATGGGTTCGGCGCTGCTCGGGACCTTCCAGACCTGGCGCGAAAAATATCACTCCAGCCTGCTCGGTGACCAGCTGTCGCTGCTGGATCCGAACGTGACCGATCGTTTAGCCCAGTACAATAATCTGTTTGCCAGCCTTGTGGGTGACAGCACCCTGCAAAGTGCTCAGGGCACGGCACAGCTGCAAACCGTTGCCACATTACAGGCGAATGTACTGGCCTATAACGATGTGTATATGCTGACTGCCATCATGGCAGGGATCACTTTACTCTGGGTGCTGTGGCGTCTTTCGCGTCTGCGTTATCTCAACTGGCAGCAGGCCAAACGCGAAGCCGAAGCGGAACAGCGCGCGATGCAAAATCTTAACAAGACTATTGCCCGGTAAGCGTTCTGTGGAACGAAGAAGGGAACACGGGGAAAACATGAGTCAACAGGAACAGCAGCAACTCACCGAGCGTCTGAGAAATAATAAGCTGCGTATTTTATCGATTGCCCTTGGATCGGGGATTGCCCTGGTCGGCGTACTGGTGATCCTTTACGCCTGGCAGCTACCGCCCTTTACCAGCCAGACACAGTCAACGGAAAACGCCTATGTGCGCGGCCAGGTGACTTTTATCAGCCCGCAGGTCAGTGGTTATATCACTGAGGTTAAGGTGTTGGACTTCCAGCCGGTCCACCAGGGCGACCTGATGATGACCATTGACGACCGCATCTATCGCCAGCGCGTGCACCAGGCGATGGCGCAGCTGGATATGAAAAAAGCGACGCTGGCCAACAATATTCAGCAGCGCCGCAGCGCGGAAGCGGTGATCAAACGCAATGACGCCGCACTGCAAAACGCCAAAGCCCAGGCGGTAAAAGGTGGGCTGGATCTGAAGCGTGTGGAAAATCTGGTCTCAGATGGTTCACTTTCTCTGCGTGAACGCGATGCATCGCGTGCCAGCAATAGCCAGACACTGGCGGATGTGCAGCAGGCGCAGGCCACACTGGAAGTCTCTCGCCAGGATCTGCAAACCGTGATTGTTAATCGTGCCTCGCTGGAGGCGGATGTCGCCAGCGCGCAGGCCGCGCTGGAACTGGCGCAGATCGACCTCGACAACACCAAAATTATCGCCCCGCGTGATGGGCAGTTAGGGCAAATCTCTGTGCGGCAGGGCGCTTACGTCACGGCGGGAACCCGGCTGACCTCGCTGGTGCCGCAGCAGATGTGGGTGGTGGCTAATATGAAGGAGACCCAGATGGCGCGCATCCGTCCGGGGCTGCCTGTGACGTTCCACGTTGATGCACTGGACGGTGAACAGTTTAACGGTGAGGTTGAGTATATCTCCCCGGCAGCGGGATCGGAGTTCAGTGCCATCTCACCGGATAACGCCACCGGCAACTTTGTGAAAATTGCCCAGCGCATTCCGGTGCGAATTAAGATCACCAGCGATAACACGGCCCATCTGCGTCCGGGTATGTCGGTCGAGGTCAATATCGATACTGCGGCCGTGCAGGATGGAGATAAAAAATGATGCCTGCGCCGAAAACTCTGGTGATGATGATGCTGACGGCCACGCTGGCAGGCTGTGCTACGGAAGTGGAGCAGGCACCGTCGGCGTTGCCAATACCGATGCAGTGGCGAAACCAGGTTGGACCGGGTGCGGCGGTGGAAGCGAGCTGGTGGCGGGCGTTTAACGATGCATCACTGAACCAGCTGGTGGAGCAGGCGCTGCGCAACAACCCGGATATATTAACCGCCCGTTCACGCGTCGATCAGTATCGTGCTCAGCTACGTGGAGCGCAGGGGGATAACTACCCGACGCTGGATGCCGGCGTGGCGGCAAGCCGTGCGCGGGCTATC
Organism: Erwinia rhapontici; assembly: GCF_020683125.1. NCBI lineage: Bacteria > Pseudomonadati > Pseudomonadota > Gammaproteobacteria > Enterobacterales > Erwiniaceae > Erwinia > Erwinia rhapontici. The sequence goes on from NZ_CP085627.1 coordinate 1,682,753, forward strand.
TCCGCGGCAACGGGCCAGCCTGCGCAATCCACCGTCTTCCAGGGCCTGTTACAGGCCAACTACAACGTCGATTTATGGGGTGAACGCAGCAGCAGCATTGATGCAGCCAAAGCCTCGCTGGCAGCCCAGCAGGCGGCGGCGAGCGCGGCCGAACTGACCATCGCCAGTTCGGTGGCGTCAGGGTATATGACCCTGGTGTCGCTCGACGAACAGCTGCGGGTTACGGAAGCCACGCTGGCCAGCCGTGCCAACTCGTTAAAGCTGGCACAGCGCCAGTTTGAAACGGGTTACACCTCGCGCCTGGAGTGGGTGCAGTCGCAGTCGGAATATCAGACGGCAAAAGCGCAAATCCCGCTGTTACAACATCAGATTGCTGAGCAGGAAAATGCCCTGAGTATTCTGGTCGGAATGAACCCGCGTCAGATTGCCCGCCAGAACCACTTTGACCACGTGGCACCGCAGACGCTGCCTGCCGTGATGCCGTCTCAGCTGTTGCAGCGCAGGCCGGATATCGTGCAGGCCGAACGCCAGCTCCTGGCGGCGGATGCATCACTTCAGTCTTCACGCGCCAGTCTGCTGCCTTCACTGAATCTCACCGCCACCGGAACAATGCAAAGCTCGGTGCTCCATGAACTGGTGGAGAATCCGTTCCGCCTGTGGAGTATTGGCGGCAGCGTGCTGGCACCATTGCTGAACCGTGAAGCGCTGACCGCGCAGGTTGATGTCTCCATGGCCACGCGCAACCAGGCACTGTACAACTACGAAAAAGTCGTGCGCAGTGCGTTTGGTGAAGTGAATAACGATCTGGATGCCATTACCCGCTATCAGGAGCAACTCTCCGAGTTACAGGCACAGGAGAAAGTGGTGCAGGAGGCGCTGCGTATCGCGCGCAACCGCTATCAGAATGGCTACGCTTCCTATCTGGATGAGCTGGATGCTCAGCGTACGCTGTTCAGCATCCAGCTCAGTGTGGTGCAGGCCAAAAATAATCTGTTGCTGGCGCAGATCGATCTCTACCGCGCACTGGGCGGCGGCTGGCAGGCGTCATAACAGATAGGCAGGCTTGCTGCTGTCGGCCTGCGATCAGCCAAAGAGTTTCAGTTTCGCCGTCAGTTTCCGCAGTGCCTTCTTCTCCCCGGCGATAGCCAGCCCGAGGTGTTGTAGATCGGCGGTGGCAATCTGACTGACGGCAGCTGAAAATTCGGCGTAATCCACCGTCATCTGGCCCTCCTGCGGAAAGATAATCGCATCAAACTGCTGCTCTTCGCAGCACTCAAGCAGCACACTCAACTGGGTATTATCGGCTGACAGCACCGGGATGCCCACCGGGATCAGGCCCGGATAGCACTGGCCACTGGCATCCGCTAACGCATCACCGACCAGATGCGGATGGCGCTGCCCCAGCGTCAGGCTCAGTACCGCGGCGGCGTTGGCCGCCTTGCCCACGGTTAACGCACTATTCAGTACCACCACACAACGAACATCATTCATCATTTTTGCCTTCTGACGGAGAAAAAACGCAGCGTAAATCAGTGCGGCGGCTCAGTCTGGAAGATTTGTGCAGTGCTGTTGATAAAAAGCGGGAGTCAGCTGATAGGCGCGTTTAAACCAGCGCCCGAGATGGCTTTGATCGGCAAATCCCAGCTGTGCCGCAACCAGGGCTGGGGGCTGACCGGCCGACAGCAGGCGGCGCGCTTCGCTCAGGCGCAACTGAATCAGCCAGGCATGAGGAGGCAGGCCAAAGTGAGCGTGAAACTCGCGTGACAGACGAAAACGATCAACCTCCAGCGCCGCTGCCATATCGCTCAGGCCGATATTGTCATAACGGTGGTCCAGCATAAAATCGCGCGCCCGCAGCGCCAGGGTGTTCTCATGCGCAGCCAGTTGAAGGGGGCGCCGCCAGTGAAGGTGGCGTGTCAGGGCAGAAAACAGGCGCTGTAACGCGCTCTCTTTGATGATTTTCAACTCATTGTCATGCAGAGCCTGAAAGGCATGAAGCGTTGCCCACGCCAGTTGACGATCGCTGCTCAGGGTACGGGCAAAGTTCAGTTCAAAACGGTCGGGAATCTCACTAAACAGGCTGCTTAATTGCTGGCGCAGCGTGAGCGGGTCGATATACAGCATACGATAGGTAAAACCCCTTTCGTCGATCGCATCGCCATCATGCAGTTCACCCGGTTCCAGTAAAAATACCGTACCGGGACGGCTCTGATGCTGCTGGCGACGCGAATGAAACTGTTGCACACCCTGTTCGGTCACACCGACCAGGTAGCTGTCATGCCAGTGTGGATCGTAAGCGTGGCCGGTAAAATGAGCGCGCAGGGTTTCAATCGACGTCGCGTCATCGCGCGCCATTTCTATCCAGCCTGATGGCTTCATAACCTTGCCCCCTTCAGAGAATCCCCACGACAGCGTAGCGTCAGTGGCACCCTTGATGCCAATCAATAACGAGAAAAAATTGGGAATCAATCGGATTCTTTAGTACTTCTCATTGCTTAGCAACGAATGCTATTATGCGAATCTTTACAATTAATAGTCTGAGTCATGCGGAAAAAAATCTCCGTAATGGGTGCTATTTGTGCAAATAACTAGCTGGAAATTATAGATTATTTTTAGGGATGCTATGAAAAAGTCACGTCTTTTCGCCACACTGTTATGCGCCTTTGCGCTGGCAGGGTGCGCGCGCACTGAACCGGTAAAAAATATCAATCAAACGCTGAATGCTGATTACAGCGACAATCAGTTGCAAACGGCCATTCTGGACGCCGGGCGCGCACGTCAATGGGTGATGCAGCCACAGCAGCCGGGCGTGATTACCGGGCGGATCATTCAGCGTAACCATAGCGCCGATATTCGCATTACCTACGGCGCGAACCATTATTCTATCAATTATGTCGGTAGCAATAACTTGATGGCCGCACCGGGTGAAATTCACCGTAATTACAATCGTTGGGTCAATAACCTCGATAAGGACATCCAGTTACGTCTGGCATCCTCAAAAACACCCTAATCGTCAGGCGTCGGTTCGCTCAGGCATTAAAGATCCTGCCAGCCTGGCCGACAACCCATTAAATGGGGTGAGTCGTTAACAGCGTTTTATATCGCAAATGCGGTTAATTCCGAATGCCAGCACCCGTTGCTAAACGCTATGCTGTGGTTTAGCCATGCGGCACGGGTGCCGCTGAATGGACCGATGAACCGCAGTGACGATCCCTCTGTGGGCATGATCAAATTACTCGAATACAGGGCGGAGAACGTTCCCGCGCTGCAAGAAGAATCAGCATGAATTTAGCCTTTACACTCCTCGACTGGCAGGCTAGCGCGCCCGGGTTGAATGAGCCTGAGCACTGGCAAAACTGGGCAATGCAGCCGCCCGTCATCGACAGCACGCAGCAACTGGCCAAATGCAGCCAGCTGCCGATGATGACTGCGCGGCGTCTGAACAGCGGCAGCCGTTCGGCGGTGGACTGTGGGCTGTCTGTCATGCGTCGTCAGCCCGTGGATGCGCTGGTATTTACCAGCCGTCACGGTGAGCTGGAGCGTAATCTACGTATTCTCACTGCCCTGGCAAAACAGCAGAATCTGTCGCCGACAGACTTTGCGATGTCGGTGCACAATGCGGCGGTAGGCAGCCTGACCATTGCCGCCGAAGCCCCGTTGGTCTCAACGTCATTGTCAGCCGGAGTGGACTCTTTTCAGCAGGGTATGCTGGAAGTGGCCGCGTTACATGCCGCGGGCTATCACCATGTGCTGCTGGTTGATTTTGACGGCACCATTCCTGATATCTATCACCCGCATATTCCTGACCTGACGCTGTTTTCTGCGTATGCGGTGGCATTGCTGCTGGCACCGGGTGATGCCTGTCAGTGTGTGAGCCAGCCGCAGGCTACGCCGCGTGCGCCTGCGCTGCCGCAAAGCCTGCTGTTCCTGCACGGTTGGCTGGCACGTCAGGCGCAGTTCAGCGTGCCGGGCGATCGTTTCCACTGGCAGTGGGCGTGTCGCTATGACTGATCTCACCCTGCGAGCCCGACCTTATCGTTACCTCAGTCGCTACTGGCGCATTCTGATGACCGGCCTGTGCTTTACGCTATTTGGTCTGGGAGGGCTGATGCTGTCGCTGGTGTGGTTTAACCTGCTGCTGCTGTTGCGCAATCCTCAGCAGCGCCGCCGCCTGGCGCGGCGCAGTATCTCGCGCTGTTTTCGTCTTTTCCTGCGCTGTTGCCGTACCCTTGGGGTGTTTGACTACCGCATTGAAGGGGCCGAACTGTTGCAACAGGATCGACGTTGTCTGATCGTGGCGAATCATCCTTCGCTGGTGGATTACGTGTTTCTGGCGTCAGTGATGCCGGAAGCAGATTGCCTGGTGAAAGCCGGGTTACAGAAAAACTTTTTCCTTTCCGGCGTGGTGCGCGCTGCGGATTATCTGGTGAACAGCCAGGGGGAAACGCTGCTGCCGGACAGCCAGCGCCGTCTGGATCAGGGCGATGCGATTATCCTGTTCCCGGAAGGGACACGTACCCGTTACGGTGAACCACTGAAACTCCAGCGCGGCGCTGCCAATATTGCAGTGCGCTGCCGTTGCGATCTGCGTCTGGTTCATATTGTCTGTACCCAGCGTATGCTCGACAAGCAGAGCCGCTGGTATCAGGTACCAGAAGAAAAACCGCTGTTCACCGTGCGCGTGCAGCAGCGCATTGACGGCAGCACATTTTGGGCCGAAGAGGGGGAGCTGGAGTCACGTGCCGCGCGTCACCTCACTCACTATTTGCAAGATGCATTAACACCAGAACATCAATAATTATTCGGAAACAGTATGGAAGAGTTATCGCTCGAAATTAAACAGATGATCATCGACACGCTTAATCTGGAAGAAGTGAGCGTGATGGATATTGAAACCGACGCGGCGCTGTTTGGCGACGGCCTGGGTCTTGATTCTATCGACGCACTGGAACTGGGCCTGGCGGTGAAAAGCCGTTACGGCGTGGTGCTCTCTGCCGAAAGTGACGAAATGCGTCAGCATTTTTACTCCGTTGCCACCCTGGCGGCGTTTATCCATGCCCAGCGTTCTGCGCTGACGGCCTGATTGTATCCAGGAGAAGACCGTAATGGATAAGAACGAAATTTATCAGGAAATCACTGGCCTGCTGGTCAAATTGTTTGAGCTGGATGCGGACGATATCAAACCGGAATCGCGTCTGTATGAAGACCTTGAACTGGACAGCATTGATGCCGTCGATATGGTCGTGCATTTGCAAAAGCGCATTGGCCGAAAAATCAAACCTGAGATCTTCAAATCAGTCCGCACCGTGCAGGATGTGGTGGATGCAGTAGAACAATTGCTGCGTGAAGGCTGATCGTTAACGGCGGCAGGGAAAGCGAACCGATGCTACGTATGCTCACCGGGCTGTTGCTGGTGCTGTGGCCATTTCTGGTCGGGTTCAGCCTCACTCACCCTCAATATCACTGGCTGCTGCCATTGATGGCACTGCTGTTTGTGCTGCGCTGGCTGGGGTTGCGTCGGCAGCAGGGGGCATTTGCGATGACAGGCAAATGGCTGGCAGTGGCCGGGGCAGCGCTGTGTGCGGCCAGCATGCTGCTGCGCGACCATCATTTGTTGCTGTGGTACCCGGTGGCGGTAAACGCCATTCTGTTGTTGCTGTTCGCCAGCTCCTTATTCAGCGCCATGCCGCTGGTTGAACGCCTGGCCCGTCTGCGTGAAACCGATTTACCGCCGCGCGCGGTGGCATACACCCGTCGCGTCACGCAGGTCTGGTGCCTGTTCTTTCTGATGAATGGCGGGGTGGCGCTGGTCACCTGCCTGCAAACTTCTCTTTTCTGGTGGACGTGGTGGAACGGACTAATCAGCTATCTGTTAATCGGGCTGTTGATGGCGGGCGAATGGTGTGTACGCCAGCGCATAAAGGCCTCGCGGTGAGTCACAACGTTTTGCCAATGGGCGACTGGCTGACCACCGTTACGCCGGGCATCGTGGCACGCAGCGGCACGCATCAATGGACCCGACAGCAGTGGCAGCAGCAGGTCACCGCGCTGGGTACGCGTCTGCTGGCGCACCCGGGGCAACGCTGGGCGCTGTGCTTTGAAGACTGCTATCTGTTTAGCGTGGCGTTACTGGCGGCGCTGCATGCGGGAAAAACGCCGCTGATCCCCGGCCACTGTCGGCCCTCACTGCTGGCGGAGCAAATCGCGGAATTCGACGGCGTGCTCAGCGATCAGGCATTTCCCCTCGACTGCCCGGTCTGGCAGGTCGACGAGGCGGGCAGGGCGTCAGACAATGTGTTGCCGCCGATGGCCCCTGATGCCGCCATTATCCTGTTTACCTCCGGTTCTACGGGCGCGCCACGGCAGGTCAGTAAACCCGTTGCCAGCCTGGATGAAGAGGCGCGCTGGTTGCATACGCTGTGGGGCGAACGTCTGCAAGGCTGCACCCTGATTGCGTCGGTCACTCATCAGCATCTCTACGGGCTGAGTTTCCGCCTTGTTATGCCGATGGCGCTGGGGCTGCCGTTTGACAGCCGCCAGGTCTGCTACAGTGAACAGCTGGTGGCGCAACCCCCAGGGCGCTATGCGTTTATCAGCAGTCCGGCCTTTCTGCGCCGTATTGATTTCTCCCTGGCGGCCCCTGACTGCTGCCTGACGGTGTCAGCCGGAGGGGCATTGCCCTGGCGGGATGCGCAGTCGGTCATGGAGTGGACCGGGTGTCCGGTCGAAGAGATCTACGGCAGTACCGAAACCAGCGCCATCGCCAGCCGCACCCGCGCGCGTGATGACGCCGCGTGGCAGCCGTTCAGCGGGGTGGCATTCCGCCAGGATGAGCAGAAAAACTGGTGGGTGCGTTCGGCGCTGATCCCACTGCCGCAGGGTGCGATGCTGGACGATAAGCTGGTGTTCAGTGAGCAGGGCTTTCAGCTCTGTGGCCGCCATGATCGTATTGTGAAAATCGAAGATAAACGTGTGTCGCTCAGTGAGATTGAGCGGCGGCTGCTGGCGCTACCGGAGGTGGCCGATGCGGTAGCACTCCAGGTGGTGCGCGGCGATCGCAGCGGCATTGGCGTGGTACTGGTGCTTTATCAGCCGCAGAGCGATCTCAACGGACTCAAACGCCAGTGGCGTCATGAACTGCAGCGCTGGCTTGAGCCGGTGGCGATGCCGCGGTTCTGGCGGGTGGTTGAGATCATCCCGCATAACAGTCAGAGCAAACGTGCCTGGCCGCAGATACAGGAGTTATTTCATGTTGCCCGTTGAGCTTGCGGTACAACAGCAGGGCAGCGAAGCGGAACTGCTGTTGCGCGTCGATGCGGATCTGTTCTGGTTCCAGGGCCATTTCCCTGAGCAGCCCCTGTTGCCCGGCGTGGCGCAGCTGGACTGGGTGATCCACTATGGCACCTCGTTGCTGGCCCCAGGGCTGCAGTTTGCCTCCGTGGATAACATTAAGTTTCAGCAGCCGATCCTGCCGGGCGCTACGCTCAAACTGACGCTGAGCTGGCAGCCTGAAAAAGGGCTGAGTTTTCAGTATCAGCGGGTGACCGATGCGGGGCTGCACCCGGCCAGTAGCGGGAAGATCCGCCTGTGTTAAACGAGACGTTCCGCCCCTGTGTGGTGATCCCCTGCTATAACCACGGCATGATGATGGCCTCGGTATTGGCCCGTCTGGCTCCGTTTACGTTACCAGTGCTGATTGTCGATGATGGCAGTGATGCCGCCACCGCCGTTCAGCTCGATGCGCTGGTGGGGCCGGACGTGCAGCTCCACCGCCTGACGACCAATCAGGGCAAAGGCGTGGCGGTACTGGCCGGACTCACGGAGATGGCCCGTCAGGGCTTTACGCATGCGGTGCAGGTGGACGCTGACGGGCAACATCAGATCGAAGACTGCCCGCGCCTGCTGGATGCAGCGCGTGCTGCGCCGGAAGCGCTGATCTCAGGCCAGCCGCAGTATGACGACTCGGTGCCTCGGGCGCGCCTCTATGGCCGCTATATCACCCATTTCTGGGTCTGGGTGGAAACCCTGTCCTTTTCCCTGAAAGACAGCATGTGCGGATTCCGTGTGTATCCGCTGGCCCCGACGCTGGCGCTGGCACAGCGCCGTGCTATCGGTCAGCGTATGGATTTTGATACGGAAATTATGGTGCGCCTCTACTGGGCGGGCACGCCTTCGTACTTCGTTGCCACCCGCGTAACCTACCCGCAGGACGGGCTGTCACACTTTGATGCGCTGCGCGATAACCTGCGTATCTCCTGGATGCACACCCAGCTGTTCTTCGGCATGCTGCCGCGTATACCTTCATTACTCTGGCGCAGAAAAACCGCACGACACTGGTCTGCTACCCCGGAACGCAGCGGGCTGTGGGGCATACGCTTTATGCTCACCGTGTATCGGTGCTTTGGCCGCCGCGCGTTTACGTTGTTGCTCTGGCCAGTGACCGCCGTGTACTGGCTCACCGGCGGCGAACAACGGCGCGCCTCCGTGCAGTGGCTGAATGCCGTCCGTGATTACGCACAGTCGCAGCAGCTGACATTGCCCAAACCGCTGAGCAGCTTCCGCCACTTCCTGCGTTTTGGCGATGCCATGATGGACAAAATTGCCAGCTGGCGCGGCGATCTGCGCTGGGGTAAAGACATTGATTTCGCCCCCGGTGCCGGGGTGATTATCAACCACGGCCCGCCGGGCGGGCGACTGATCCTGGCCTCGCATCTGGGCGATATTGAGGCCTGCCGTGCACTGGCACAGCAGGTGAGTGGGCTGGTGATCAACGCGCTTGTGTTTACCGACCACGCGCAGCGCTTCAAACAGGTCCTGGACGAGATTGCCCCACAAGCCAGTGTTAATGTGATCCCGGTGAGTCATATCGGCCCGGAAACCGCCATCATGCTGCGGCAGAAGCTCGATGCCGGAGAATGGGTGGCGATTGTCGGTGACCGTACGGCGGTCAACCGCCAGCGCGGCGGCAGTCGTCGTGTGATATGGAGCGAGTTTCTTGGCAAACCGGCCCCCTTCCCGCAGGGGCCTTTTGTGCTGGCGGCGGCGCTACGTTGCCCGGTGATGCTGATGTTTGCCCTGCGTCAGGGCAGCACGCTGCGTCTGCACTGCGAGCCGTTCGCCGATCCGCTGGAACTGCCGCGTGCGACACGGCAGCAGGCCTTACAGCAGGCCGTCGATCGTTATGCACAGCGGCTTGAATATCATGCGCTGCTGTCGCCACTCGACTGGTTTAACTTTTTCGACTTCTGGCAACTGCCGGAAGCTCCCCCGACCGAACATGAAGAGAAGGATTACCGGTGTTAAACGATGCGCGTTTCTCTGTTGAGGTTGAGCTGACCGTTCCGTTCCACGATGTGGATGCGATGGGCGTGGTCTGGCACGGCAACTATTTCCGTTATTTCGAAATTGCCCGCGAAGCGCTGCTGGGCAAGTTTAATTATGGCTACCGCGAGATGAAGGCCTCGGGGTACGTCTGGCCCGTGGTGGATACCCGGGTAAAATATCGCGGCACCCTGACGTTTGAGCAGCGTATCCGCGTGCGTGCCACCATTGAAGAAGTGGAGAATCGCCTGCGTATCGCTTATCAGATTTTTGATGCAGAGAGCGGCCAGCGTACGACCACCGGTTACACCATTCAGGTTGCGGTGGCCGAAGGGGATACGGGCATCAGCTTTGTCTCGCCGCAGATCCTGTTTGATCGTCTGGGAGTCACGCTATGATCAAAATGCTTTTCACCTTGCTGATGCTCACCAGCCTTAGCGTGCAGGCCGTCACGCTGGACGCATTGCAACAGCGCTTTGCCAGCCAGCCGGTGGTGCGGGCTGACTTCAGCCAGCTGCGTACCATCAAAGGCATGGCGCAACCCCTGAAATCCAGTGGCCAACTGCTGATAGCCCAAGATAAAGGGCTGTGGTGGCAGCAGTCGAAGCCTTTCCCGCTGACGCTGGTGCTGGATGAAAAACGCATGGTCCAGGTGATGAATGGCCAGCCGCCTGAAATTGTCACTGCCGACAGCAATCCGCAGATGTTCCAGTTCAACCATCTGCTGCGCGCCCTGTTTCAGGCAGACCGTCAAGTCCTGGAGCAGAACTTTGCGCTGGATTTTCACGATCTCGGGCAGGACCGCTGGCGCCTGGTGCTGACGCCAACCACCTCGCCGCTGGATAAACTGTTTAACAACATCACCTTACAGGGTGCTGCGTATCTCGACAGCATTCAGTTGAATGACCGACAGGGCGATCGTACGGATATAACCCTGAGCAATCAGCGCCTGACGCCGACTCACCTGACTGATGAAGAGCAGCAGCATTTTGTTTTCTAACCGACCGCGTCAGATTGCCGTTGCCTGGCTGATCGTCTGCCTGCTGCTGTTGGCCGGGCTGGCGGCATTGCTGCCGCAGGCGCGTATTAACAGTAGCGTGCTGGCGCTGCTGCCTGCTCAGTCGATGGGGGCGATGCCAGCCGACCTGGAACAGGGCTTTATGCAGCGTCTTGACCGCCAGATGGTGTGGCTGGTCAGCGCCGGGAAGCAGGATAACCCGGCCGTGGCACAGACGTTGCTGACGAAGCTGCAACAGCTTGAAGGACTGAAGCAGGTGAAAGGGCCGCTGGACGCACAGCAACAGCAGGCCTGGGGACAATTTGCTTTTCAGCACCGAAACAGCATGATTGATGCCGCCACGCGCGCACGGCTGGAAAACGGCGGAGCCGCCCAGGCCGACTGGGTGCTGGCACAGCTCTATTCCGCGTTTGCCGGGGTGAGCGGGCAGGAACTGAATCACGATCCGTTGATGCTGGTGCGTGGCGCACAGCTAATGATGCAACAAAATGCCAGCCAGCTCGGGCTGAGCAACGGCTGGCTGACCACCCGCGATAAGCAGGGGCAGCGCTGGTACTTTATTCATGGCGAACTGGCCAGCAGCTCGTTCGATATGCAGCAAAGCCACGCCATTGTTGGCCAGCTTCAGGATATCGAGCAGCAACTGCGACAGCAGTACCCGAATGCACAACTGCTGTCACGCGGTACCGTCTGGTTCAGTGATTATGCCAGCCAGCAGGCGCGGCATGATGTCTCCACCCTTGGGGTGGCCACCATTGTTGGTGTGCTGCTGCTGGTTTTCTCGGTGTTTCGTTCACCGCGACCGCTGCTGCTTTGCGCGCTCTCCGTAGGGATTGGTGCACTGGCAGGGACGGTGATCACGCTCCTCTGCTTCGGTGAGCTGCACCTGATGACGCTGGTGATGAGCCTGAGCATTGTCGGGATTTCGGCCGATTACACCCTCTATTACCTCACGGAGCGCATGGTTCACGGGGCAGATATGACCCCGCAGGAGAGCCTGCATAAGGTGATGCGTGCGTTGCTGCTGGCGCTGGGCACCACCGCCATTGCCTGGCTGATTATGGTGGTGGCACCCTTCCCGGGGATTCGCCAGTTGGCGGTGTTCGCTGCCGTTGGCCTGACGGCATCCTGCCTGACGGTGATCTGCTGGTATCCGCTGCTGGTGAAAGGGTTGCCTGTGCGCCCGGTGCCGCTGATGGCGCTGATGGGGCGCTGGCTGGCGGCGTGGCGGCGCAACAACCGCCTGCGTATCGGTCTGCCGCTGCTGGTGGCACTACTTTCGCTGGGCGGGATCAGCCAGCTGCGCGTTGATGATGATATTTCCCAGCTCCAGGCGCTGCCCGCGCATTTGCTGGCCGTGGAGCGGCAGGTCACTGCGCTCACCGGTCAGAGTGCCGATCAGACCTGGATGGCGGTTTCCGGCGATAACCCGCAGCAGACCTTGCAACGTCTGGAGGCGCTGTCCCCGAAACTGGGCGATGCGCGCCGTCAGCAATGGCTCAACAGTTACCGTCTGTTGCCGCTCTCCTCCCTGGCGCAGCAGCAGCAGGATTTACAGAGGCTGCAGCAGGCGGCTCCGACGGTGATCGCCCGTTTGCACGAGGCCGGGGTGACGGTGAATGCCCCCGATCTCAGCGCGCAGCCGCTGACGCCGGAAGCCTGGCTTAACAGTCAGAACAGCGAAGGCTGGCGCCTGCTGTGGCTGACGCTGCCTGACGGGCGCAGTGGTGTACTGGTGCCGTTGAGCGGCGTGAGCAATCGTGCCGCACTGGCGCAACTGGCTGACAGCCTGCCGGGCGTCAGCTGGATTGACCGTAAACAGACCTTCGATACGCTGTTTGCCTTTTACCGCACCCTGCTGGGCTGGCTGCTGGCAGCCGCGCTGGTGGCGATTGCGCTGAGCAATGTGCTGCGCCTTGGCTGGCGTCAGGGGCTGCTGACGGTGATCCCTTCCGTACTGTCACTGGGCGGTGGACTGGCGGCGCTGGCGTTGTCCGGCCATTCGCTTAACCTGTTTTCGCTGCTTGCGCTGGTACTGGTGCTGGGCATTGGGATTAATTACACCCTGTTCTTCAGCAATCCGCGTGGGACGCCGATAACCTCTCTGCTGGCGGTGTTGCTGGCGATGGCGACCACGTTGCTGACGCTGGGGATGCTGGTGTTCAGCAGTACCCAGGCGATCAGCAGTTTCGGCATTGTGCTGTGCAGCGGCATCTTTACCGCGTTCTTACTGTCCCCGCTGGCACTGCCGGCGAAACGGAGAAAAAAATGAAAAGCCTTCTGGCGCTGTTCTGCGCCGCGTTGCTGCTCACGGGCTGTGCCGGAAAACCGGATGACACCCGGCCGCAGGCCTGGCTTAAACCGGGCGTACGCGTGACGTTACCGCCGCCGGCCATTGATCCGGCATTCAGTCAGCAACAGCTGCTGACCGGGAGTTTCAAGGGCAAACAGCAGTCGCTGCTGGTGTTGCTGAGTGCCGATGGTCAGCAGCTGACGCTGGCCGGGTTGTCATCACTCGGCATCCGCCTGTTTCGGGTAACGTATGATGCCAGCGGCATTCACGCCGAACAGGCGCTGGTTCTGCCGGAGATGCCGCCAGCCAGCCAGGTGCTGGCTGATATTATGCTCAGTCACTGGCCTGTTTCCGTGTGGCTTCCGCGCCTGCCGGCGGGCTGGACGCTGGCAGACCAGGGCGACCGCCGGCAGTTGCGTGATGACGGGGGCAAACTGATCACGGAGATCCGCTACCTGCAACGCGGGACACAGCGGATGCCGATCAGTGTTCAGCAGTTTGCTTTTGGCTACCATATCTTGATTCAGAATCTGGACGGATGATGATGTTTATTTCTGCGGTGGGTATGCTCAATGCGCTGGGTGCAACGTCCGATGACATCGCCGATAACCTTGTGCGCGGCGTGGCACCGGGGATGCGTGCCGACAGCGGATGGTTGATCGGCGATAAACCCTGCTGGACCGGGCGGGTGGATGCGGAATTACCCGCGGTTCCGGCCCGGCTGGCGGCGCATAACAGCCGGAATAACCAGCTGCTACTGGCGGCGCTGGCACAAATTGAAACGGAAGTGCAGTCGGCGATCGCGCATTTTGGTGCAGACCGCGTGGCGGTGGTGCTCGGCACCAGCACGTCTGGCCTGGATGAGGGCGATCGTTTTATCAGCGGTGACAGCGAGAATTATCACTATTTTCAGCAGGAGCTTGGCGATCCCTCGCGTTTTCTGGCGGACTATCTGCAACTGAGCGGCCCGGCCTACACGCTGTCGACGGCCTGTTCTTCCAGCGCGCGGGCGCTGATCAGCGGGCAGCGATTGATTGACGCCGGACTGGCGGATGTGGCGATTGTCGGCGGGGCCGATACGCTCAGTCGTATGCCACTCAACGGTTTTGACAGCCTTGAGTCGTTATCAGCGCAACGCTGCGTGCCGTTCAGCCAGCAGCGTGATGGCATCACGATTGGCGAAGGGGCGGCGCTGATGCTGCTGACCCGCGAACCGCAGCCCGTAGCGATTCTGGGTTATGGTGAGTCCTCGGACGCCTGGCATATGTCGGCACCCCATCCTGAAGGGGAAGGGGCCAAACGCGCGATTACTATGGCGCTGCAACAGGCGGGTCTGGCCCCGGAGCAGGTGGGGTATATCAACCTGCACGGTACGGCAACGCGGTTAAATGATCAGATTGAAGCGGGCGTGGTCAGTGCGCTGTTTGGCGACCAGGTACCCTGTAGCTCCACCAAGCACTTAACCGGACATACGCTCGGTGCCGCAGGCATTGTTGAGGCGGCGCTGTGCTGGCTTATCCTCACACGCCACCTGTCACTGCCGCCGCAAGATTTCAGCGCCAGCACCCCGGACAGCGGCCTGCCAGATTGCGGTCTGCTGACGGCGCCCGAGCCGCTGGAACGCCCGGTGATCATGAGTAACTCTTTTGCTTTTGGCGGCAATAATGCCTGCCTGATTTTAGGAACGCTGTGATGTCAGAGTATCAACCCGCCGCGTATTACCTGCCGCATGCCTCACCGATGGTGCTGGTAGAGCAGGTGCTGAATGTCAGTGACGAAGAGGCCCATTGCCGTGTACGGGTCAGTGCTGACAGTGTGCTGGCACCCTTTCTCAACCCGCAGGGGGCATTGCCTGCCTGGTTCGGCATTGAAATTATTGCCCAGACGATAGGTGTCTGGTCAGGCTGGCATGGCCGCCAGCAGCATCAATGCCCCCCGCGTCCCGGGATGCTACTGGGCGGGCGCGGCTACCGCTGCCAGCAGGCGATTTTCCCCGCCGACAGCGTGCTGGATATTCGCGTCAGCCTGCTGATGTGCGATGAAAAAATAGGCAGTTTCGACGGCGTTATCACCATTGATGGCGACACCTGGGCTCATGGCCGACTGAATACCTATCAGCCAGATGACCTGGAACTTCAACAACTTATGCAACAGGATATTCAGGAATGACGCGTTCTGTTTTAGTCACCGGAGCTAGCAAAGGTATCGGTCGTGCGATTGCGCTGCGCCTGGCCGCCGATGGATTTACCGTGATAGTTCATTTTCACAGCGATGAGCAGGGCGCACGGGATACGCTGCACCAGATAGAAACGGCCGGAGGCATGGGCCGCGTGCTGGGCTTTGATATTGCCGACCGCGAGATGTGCCGCACCCGTCTTGAAGCGGATATCGAGCAACATGGCGCTTATTATGGCGTGGTCAGCAATGCCGGTATTACTCGCGACGGTGCATTTCCTGCGCTGAGCGATGACGACTGGGACAAGGTGATCCACACTAACCTCGACAGTTTTTATAACGTGATCCAGCCTTGTGTGATGCCGATGATCGGACTGCGCAAAGGCGGGCGCATTATTACCCTCTCGTCGGTTTCCGGCATGATGGGTAATCGCGGACAGGTGAATTACAGTGCGGCCAAAGCGGGTATTATCGGTGCGACCAAGGCGCTGGCGATTGAGCTGGCGAAACGCAAAATCACCGTTAATTGCATTGCTCCGGGTCTGATTGATACGGGAATGATCCAGATGGAACCGGTGGCGGTGGATGAGGCGCTGAAGATGATCCCGATGAAACGCATGGGTGCCGCAGAGGAAGTGGCCGGGCTGGCCAGCTATCTGATGTCTGATATCGCGGGATATGTCACCCGTCAGGTCATTTCGATTAACGGGGGGATGCTCTGATGCGCCGTGTTGTGGTAACAGGAATGGGGGGCGTGACCGCCTTTGGTGAAAACTGGCAGGCGGTGTCTGAGCGTTTGCGCGCGGGCACCAATGCGGTCCGTAAGATGCCGGAATGGCAGATTTATGACGGCCTGAATACCCTGTTAGCGGCACCCGTAGATGATTTTACGCTACCGGAGCATTACACCCGTAAACGTATCCGTTCCATGGGGCGCGTCTCACTGATGGCGACCCGTGCTACCGAACTGGCGCTGGAGCAGGCCGGGCTGCTGGGGCACCCGGTGCTGACCAATGGCGATACCGGTATTGCTTACGGTTCCTCAACCGGCAGCACCGGCCCGGTCAGTGAATTTGCTACCATGCTGACGGAAAAGCACACCAACAACATTACCGGCACCACCTATGTGCAGATGATGCCGCACACCACAGCGGTGAATGCCGGACTGTTCTTTGGCCTGCGAGGCCGGGTGATCCCGACCTCCAGCGCCTGCACCTCCGGCAGCCAGGCCATCGGTTATGCATGGGAAGCGATCCGCCACGGCTATCAGACGGTGATGGTCGCAGGTGGGGCAGAGGAGTTATGCCCTTCAGAGGCGGCGGTGTTTGACACGCTGTTTGCCACCAGTCAGCGCAACGACCGCCCACAAAGCACGCCTTCACCGTTTGATACCCAACGTGATGGTCTGGTGATTGGCGAAGGGGCCGGGACGCTGGTGCTGGAAGATCTGGAACACGCTGAAGCACGCGGTGCGAAGATTTATGCGGAGATCGTCGGTTTCTATACCAACTGCGATGCTGCGCATATTACCCAGCCACAGCGTGAAACCATGCAAATCTGCATTGAGCGGGCATTGCGCTCGGCAGGGCTGACAGCCGACGATATTGGTTATATCAGCGCTCACGGCACCGCGACCGACCGTGGCGATGTGGCGGAAAGTCATGCCACGGCGGCGGTCTTTGGCGACCGTACGCCGGTTTCATCGCTGAAAAGTTATTTTGGCCATACGCTGGGTGCCTGTGGCGCGCTGGAAGCCTGGATGAGCATTGAGATGATGCGTGAAGGCTGGTTCGCCCCTACATTAAACCTCACTCAACCCGCTGAGGATTGTGCCGCGCTGGACTACATCATGCAGCAACCCCGTGCGATACAGACGGACTACATTCAGTCCAACAACTTTGCCTTTGGTGGCATCAACACCTCTCTGATCTTCCGTCGCTGGTCCTGACCCTGCTAAGGCGTTGCAACTGCAACGCCCTTCTTGTTATTTTTGTCTGGAAATATTAGTTAAGGTTGATAATCATTTTGTCTGACTGTTCAGTCGAGGAATCACTGCACCTGCCTGATTTCAGAAGAAAAGAGTCTATCTTATTCCTTTTTTAGCAGTGATGAATCAATTTATTACGTTAATCAGACTGGGAGTTGTGCTATTATCCTGCGCGATTATTTGAGAATGATTGACACTTTTTGGTGCTATAAACCCTCGTGGAATACTGTACTTTCGTTAGTGTTGCTTATTTTTTAGGTGAAAGGGACGTCTTTCATTTTTTACCGGCACCCCAACAGGATTGTTTGCCGGTACGCTGTGGCTGAACATGAAAAACAGTTCCAAACCTGAATCTGAAAAAGAACCTCGTGTACCGTTAGATGATGCGCAGTTTGCCATTGTGGTCCTCGCTGTCACCTCTTTTACGCTGATTATCTTTGTCCTCGGCATTACGTTGTGGATGTCCTGATCGGCTCCTGCTGATGTTTTATCTGCTGACTGCGTAGCATCAGCGCCATGGATTCATTGATGGTGCGATTGCCATTCGCATCGGGTAGACCAAATAATCCGGCAGGTAAGCGACGGTCATCATCCCATGCCGGGTAGTCGACAACGGGATAGAGTGAAATGCCCTCCAGCTGTACGCCCGCTTTCAGTGCCAAATCGCATTCCTGACTGACGAGGTTAAGCCACGTCTGAGACTGGCCTGCTTCTGCACCGGTTTCGGCGATCAGCAGGGGGCGTTGATAGCGTTGCCACACTTCCTGTAACAACACATTTAACGGCCGGTAGTCCGGGTGGTGCGGTTCCAGCGGGTCGCCGTTATGGAACCACTGATTGTCCGGGTACCAGGTCAGGCCCATAATATCCAGCAGATCTTCCGATCCCCCCAGTTCCGGTTCGCTTCGCCCTGCCAGCCAGTCCCAGACTTCATATTGCGCCTGATGCTGTTGCTGCGCCTGTAAGCGGGCGGCGGTGGAATATCCGGATGCCGCAACGTTGACCAGTGGATCGGTGAGCACAAAGCGCACCCCAGGTAGTTCTTCACGCATGGCATGCATTGCCGCTATGCTGGCGCGAGCGAGTTGTCGTTTCAGTTCGCGACCACGCCCGGTAACAAAAGGGTTAAACCAGGCGATTTCCGCACCGGCCCATGACCAGAATGAAATCTGATTCATGGGGGTAATAAACGGGCGGGTATGACCTTCTTCACGCATCAGGCGGGCGAGGGCGCGGGCAAAGGCGCTGAAACGATCAACGAATTCAGGCTGCCAGATATCCAGCCCGTCCGGCCAGCCAAAGTGGGCCAGCTCCCAGATCATTTCAATACCGTACTTTTCCGCCGCTTTTAGCTGCGGCAAAAAACTGTCCCAGTGATATTCTCCGGGTTGCGATTCAATTAAATACCAACGGGCGCCATCGCGTGCCGTCAGGATCTGATGGCTGGCTAACAGCGCATAATCTTTCTCCAGCAGCGTGTCATGTCCGCTGCTGATCATCAGGTCGGCGCGCTTGCCCGGTGTCCGGCAGGCAGTGGAGCAGGCGAAGCTCCCCTGGTAGAAGCTGGAAAACAGACCGGGCGGGTAATGTCCATCATGCATAATGTTCTCCTGAGGGAATAAAACGCAGGCGATGGGCTAAGTCTAGACTATATGTTTGCAGGCCTGAACAGACTGTGGGCCAGGCCGGAGTTAACCGGATGAATAACCGTATTACCGCACAAGGATTGCTGATGACCGACACGCTTCACCCATTGCAGGCAGTCAGCCCGGCTGACGCGACACGCCTGGCGCAGGCGATTACGCCACTGGTCGCACAGCATCCCCTGTACAGCGGGGTCTATCCACTGGCCGAAGGGCTGGATGCCTTTGCCGCGCGCTATCAGTTGATCACCCTGGCGGAAAATACGCTGGATATTCAGTATTACATCTGGCAGAACGACCTGTCGGGCAGGCTGTTGTTCAGCGCACTGCTGGCGGCAGCCCAGCGCGGCGTGAAAGTGCGTCTGCTGCTGGACGACAATAACACTCAGGGACTGGACCGGACCCTGAGCGAACTGAACCGTCACCCGCTGATCGAAGTGCGCCTGTTTAACCCGTTTACCTTCCGCACGCTGAGGGCGCTGGGTTACCTGACGGACTTTGCCCGCCTGAACCGACGGATGCACAACAAAAGTTTCACCGTTGATAATCAAGCCACCATCGTGGGGGGGCGTAACATCGGTGATGAATATTTTGGCGTGGGTGATGAACCGCTGTTTTCCGATCTGGATGTGCTGGCCGTGGGCCCGGTGGTGGATGAAGTGGCGCAGGACTTTGACCGCTACTGGCAGAGCCGGCCCGTGGCACCGCTGCACCGCGTGGTTGAAGAGGAAGAGGGCGAGACGTCGGCGGTATCATTGCCGGAGGCCTGGCGCGACAGCCCACAGGTGGCGCGCTATCTACGTCAGGTGGATGAGTCAACGTTCGTGACCCAGTTAGACAATCGCAAGCTGCCTTTTACCTGGGCGAAAACGCGTCTGTTAAGCGACGACCCGCGTAAAGGGCTGGGACGGGCCAGAACCAGCACGCTGCTGCCACAACGTCTGCTGGAGGTGATTGGTAAACCGCAGCAGCAGCTCGACATCATTTCTGCCTATTTTGTGCCAACACGTACTGGCGTGGCGCAACTGCTGGCCCTGGTGCGCAAAGGGGTAAAAATCTCTATCCTCACGAATTCGCTGGCGGCCAACGACGTGTCGATTGTGCACGCGGGCTATGCAAAATGGCGTAAAAAGCTGCTGCGTCACGGTATTCGTCTGTACGAGCTTAAGCCGAACAGCGGAACACGCGAGCCCAGCCACGATCGTGGTCTGACGGGGAACTCGGGGTCCAGCTTGCATGCAAAAACCTTCAGCGTGGATAACCAGACGGTATTTATCGGTTCGTTTAACTTTGACCCGCGCTCTGCCGTGCTGAATACCGAAATGGGGCTGGTGATTGAAAATGATGCGCTGGCAACGCGCATTCACGAGCGATTTATCAGCAGTATGCGCGACCGCGCCTGGACGCTACGTCTGGATAAATGGGGGCGGGTTAACTGGGTGGAGTATCCGGGAGAAGGGGCCAATGAAGTGGTGCATAAGCATGAACCGCGCACCCGGCTGATGCAGCGTCTGCTGGTGCGCCTGGTATGGCGTCTGCCAATCGAATGGTTACTGTAAGGGGCGACCCTATTTCCGGTCGCCCCCTGCCATTACTGGCGCTGTGGCTTCCCGGAGAACAAGAAGCGCAGCAGTGGAATGCGCAGATGAATCTCATACAGCAGGAAGGCGATGCCAAACACAAACACCAGACCGGCGAAGAATCCGAGGGTGTTGCTGTCGATCTGCTTCACAAACAGAATGCCATAGAGAATGGTTAATGGATGGTGGACCAGGTAGATAAACAGCGAGGCGTTCACCAGATACGTTACGCGTGGAGAGTGGGAGTTCAGCAGGCGATGACCGAAGGTAAACACCACGTTGACCATCCACAGGCCCATGAGCATCGAGACCACCGCATCAATCTCATACAGCCAGCCTTCCCCTTTACTCCAGGTCTGATTGGCCACATAGGCGGCAAAAGCCAGCGCCGATCCCACAAAGGTCCAGGGAACCGGACGAACAAACAGGGCCTTAATCGCCGGATATTTCCATGCCATGGCACCCAGTATAAAGAAAGGCAGGAACATCAGTGTTTGCATCACCGCCATATTAAACAGCGCATCGCTCAGGATCTGTGGTGCAAAAATAAACATCAGACGACGAAATGCACCCCAGGCCAGGCTGCAAAGCAGAATAAAACAGGTTAAACGGGTCCAGGTGAGTTCGGAATAGTCTGTTTTCTCACGTGCGCCATCGCGCAGAAAACGGAACAGCCAGAAGCCTGCCACGGTCAGAACGATCAGGACCAGCAGGAACCACAGATGGGAAATCAGATCCCAAACCAACGTATTATATTTCTCATACAGGGTCTTACTGCTCCAGTCACCGATCTTACTGGTCCACTCTTTCAGCATAAAAAACTGCGGCAGCGTAATCAGGGGGATGGCGGTCAGCATCGGGATACCAACCCGCTCCACACGCACCTTCAGCCAGTCTGATGGGGTGTAGCGCAGGAACAGCATATAGGAAAAATAGCCTGAAATAACAAAGAACACCTGCATGCGAAACGCATGGATGAAGTCATTCAACAGCGTCAGCCATTCGGAGGGCGCGACACTGTTGACCGACCAGTTTTGTGTGGAATAAATCAATGAGACATGAAAAGGCACCCCTAATAACATCAGCCAGGCGCGAATCGAATCCAAAAAGTATTCTCGTTGTGGTGTTTTTTTAGTCATATATGTCCAGTATTCAACAAGTTAATCACCCGGTTCACCCTGAACCAGTCTAAAGCTTACCGCTTACTTTAATAGAGCAAACCCGCGTATACTATCAGCCGAATCTGTTTCCGCTAAACGCTTGAGAATCGGGCTATTAGCCACTCGGAATAGTGGAACAAAAACGGGCTCAGGCTGTCGGAATGCTGAATTATCCTTTAAGATGGATCCATTGATTTAAGCACCCGAAAGGGGGGGATGTGCGGACTAAAATGAACAATAAACCAAAACTGATGAAATTGCGCTGGGTTGGCGCGGCAGTTTTGCTTTCAATGTATGCCAACACCAGTTGGGCTTTCAACATTGACGATGTGGCAAAACAGGCGAAAGAGTTAGCCGGTAAAGGCTTTGAAGCGCCGAAAAGTAATCTACCGTCACAGCTGCGTGATATGAAGTATGCCGACTATCAGCAGATCCAGTTCAATCATGAAAAAGCCTATTGGAACAAGTTGAAGACCCCTTTCAAACTTGAGTTTTACCATCAGGGTATGTACTTCGATACGCCGGTACGCCTCAATGAAGTGACGGCTAACAGCGTTCGCGAGATCAAATACTCTCCGGAATATTTCAATTTCGGCAATGTGAAGCACGATCCGGATACCGTGAAAAACCTCGGTTTTGCCGGTTTTAAAGTGCTGTACCCGCTGAACAGTAAAGATAAGAAAGACGAGATTTCCAGCTTCCTGGGGGCCAGCTACTTCCGCGTGATTGGTCAGGGCCAGGTATATGGTCTGTCTGCCCGTGGTCTGGCCATCGATACGGCATTGCCGTCCGGTGAAGAGTTCCCGCGCTTCAAACAGTTCTGGATTGAGCGTCCGAAGCCGCAGGATAAACATCTGGTGATCTATGCGCTGCTGGATTCGCCGCGTGCGACCGGCGCCTATCGTTTCCTGATCACCCCGGGTAAAGACAGCACCGTTGATGTGCAGTCAAAAGTCTACCTGCGTGACAAAGTGGGCAAACTGGGCGTGGCTCCGTTAACCAGCATGTATCTGTTCGGTGCGAACCAGCCGTCTCCTGTGGCTAACTACCGTCCGGCGCTGCATGATTCCAACGGCCTGTCGATCCATGCCGGCAACGGTGAATGGATCTGGCGTCCGCTGAATAATCCGAAACACCTGGCCGTCAGCACCTTCACCGTGGAAAACCCACGTGGTTTCGGTCTGCTGCAACGTGGCCGTGATTTCGATAAGTATCAGGATCTGGATGACCGCTACGATCTGCGCCCAAGCGGCTGGATCGAGCCTAAGGGTGACTGGGGTAAAGGCCGCGTTGAGCTGGTCGAAATCCCAACCAGCGATGAAACTAATGACAACATCGTGGCATTCTGGACCCCGGAAAGTCTGCCAGAGCCAGGCAAAGAGATGAAGTTTGCCTATCGCCTGCACTTTACACGTGACGAAAGCCAGCTGCATACGCCGGATACCGCCTATGTGAAAAGCACGCTGCGTTCTCTGGGTGATGTGAAACAGTCTAATCTGGTGCGTCAGCCAGACGGCACAGTGGCGTTTATCGTCGACTTTGTTGGCCCGGACATGAGCAAGCTGCCGGAAAACACCCCGGTCACGCCGCAGGTGAGCATCGGTAATAATGGTGAGCTGGTAGAAAACAGCGTGCGCTATAACCCGGTCACCAAAGGCTGGCGTCTGGTGCTGCGTGTTCGTGTTAAAGACAATAAACAGCCGACCGAGATGCGTGCTGCACTGGTTAACGGTGACAAAACGCTGACGGAAACCTGGAGCAATCAGTTGCCTGCCAATGAATAAGTCTACCGTAATACCCAACGAATATATCGATGCGCTGCCCCTTTCCCCGGAGCGGAAAGGGGCGCTGCGTGATGCGTTGCCAGAACAACCGTCCGATACCTTCAGCCAGTTGCACTATCAGCTGGCCGAAGACGGCCCGGTCGAAACGCGCCCCGATGATGCTCCGCAGGAATCGGTAAAAGCGCGTGTCGAGATGAGCTGGCCTGACTCTGTTGATGGCGGTCGTCAGTTTGACAAAGACGCGCTGGATCGCACCACGCTGAAAGCGATGCCGAAACACACCCGTTCTTCTATGTATCCGGAAGAGTGGCGGACCAACCCGGTGGCGCGTGCATGGGATTCCCTGCGTGGGCGTAAAAGCACACCGCGTTACGACAGCCGCGAAGAGCAGAAAAATGAAGACAAATGGCGCCATGTTGGCTCTATTCGTCGTTATATCCTGCTGTTTCTCTCCGTCTTCCAGACGGTGGTGGCCACCTGGTATATGAAAACCATTCTGCCTTACCAGGGCTGGGCGCTGATCGATCCTATGGAGATGATCAACCAGAACTGGCAGCAGTCGGTGTTGCAGATCCTGCCTTATGTGTTGCAGACCGGGATCCTGTTCCTGTTTGCCATCCTGTTCCTCTGGGTATCTGCGGGGTTCTGGACGGCACTGATGGGGTTCCTGCAACTGATGATCGGCAAGGACAAATACAGTATTTCGTATCTGACCAACGGCGACGAACCGATTAACCCGGAACACCGCACCGCGCTGATCATGCCCATCTGTAATGAAGATGTCGGGCGCGTGTTTGCTGGTCTGCGTGCTACCTGGGAATCCGTGGTGCGTACCGGTGAGCAGGCGAACTACGATGTGTATATCCTCAGCGACAGTTACAACCCGGATATCGCCATGGCTGAACAGAAGGCCTGGATGGAGCTGGTACGTGATGTCGGTGGGGAAGGGCGTATTTTCTATCGCCGCCGTCGCCGTCGCGTGAAACGCAAATCCGGTAATATCGATGACTTCTGCCGCCGTTGGGGCAGCCAGTACAGCTACATGGTCGTACTGGATGCCGACAGCGTGATGAGCGGTGACTGTCTGAACGGTCTGGTGCGCATGATGGAAGCGAACCCGAAAGCGGGCATCATCCAGTCATCACCAAAAGCATCGGGTATGGATACACTGTATGCGCGTTGTCAGCAGTTTGCGACCCGCGTTTACGGTCCGCTGTTTACCGCCGGTCTGCACTTCTGGCAGTTGGGTGAGTCGCACTACTGGGGCCATAACGCGATTATCCGCGTGAAGCCGTTTATCGAACACTGTGCGCTGGCGCCATTGCCGGGCGAGGGCTCGTTTGCCGGTTCCATCCTGTCCCATGACTTCGTGGAAGCGGCCCTGATGCGCCGTGCAGGCTGGGGGGTGTGGATCGCTTACGATCTGCCGGGTTCTTATGAAGAACTGCCGCCAAACCTGCTGGATGAACTGAAGCGTGACCGTCGCTGGTGCCACGGTAACCTGATGAACTTCCGTCTGTTCCTGGTGAAAGGGATGCACCCGGTTCACCGTGCTGTGTTCCTGACGGGCGTGATGTCTTATCTGTCAGCACCGCTGTGGTTTATGTTCCTGGCGCTCTCCACCGCTCTTCAGGTGGTGCATACGCTGATGGAGCCGCAGTACTTCCTGCAACCGCGCCAGCTGTTCCCGGTGTGGCCGCAGTGGCGTCCGGAACTGGCGATAGCGCTGTTCTCCACCACGCTGGTGCTGCTGTTCCTGCCGAAGTTGCTGAGTATTGTGCTGGTGTGGTTCAAGGGCGCGAAACCTTATGGCGGTGCGCTGCGCGTACTGGCTTCCCTGTTCCTGGAAATGCTGTTCTCCGTGCTGCTGGCACCGGTGCGCATGCTGTTCCATACGGTGTTTGTGGTCAGTGCCTTCCTCGGTTGGGAAGTGGTGTGGAACTCACCGCAGCGTGACGATGATGCTACGCCATGGAGTGAAGCCTTTAAGCGCCACGGTTCGCAGATGCTGCTTGGCCTGGTCTGGGCGGGCGGTATGGGCTGGCTGGATCTTAACTTCCTCTGGTGGCTGTCGCCGATTGTCTTCTCGCTGATCCTGTCTCCGTTTGTTTCGGTATGGTCCAGCCGTCGTACGCTCGGTCAGGCATCGAAGCGCGGTAAACTGTTCCTGATACCGGAAGAGTTCAGCCCGCCGCAGGAGCTGGTGGATACAGATCGTTACGTCGAGCTGAACCGCGAACGTGAGCTGGATAATGGCTTTATGCACGCCATGTTCCATCCCTCGTTTAACGCGCTGGCCAGCGCCATGGCGACCTCGCGTCACCTGAAGAGCGATATCCTCGACTTCGCCCGTGACCGTCGTATTGAGCAGGCGCTCAGTGAATCGCCAGCGAAGCTGGACCGCGATCAGCGCCTGGCGTTGTTAAGCGACCCGGTCACGCTGTCACGCATGCATTACCGCCTGTGGCAGCACGCCGATAAGTATCACGACTGGTTAGATCATTACCATACGTTGAAACTGAATCCACTGGCGCTGAATAACGCGAAGTAACATTAACGTTTATCGGGTGAGCTGATTTCGGTGAATCCTTAACCCTTAACGAACAATAAAAAAAGGCCACAACGCGTAACGTTGTGGCCTTTTTTATCGTTCATAATTGATATTTCTATCTGCCTATATCGAGGTTAACATTCAATTTCATCGCTCATGCCATAGGTACAGGCATAGGGATCGGTCCATTTGTTATCTTTCAGGAAAAACGTAGTCACGTCTTTATTGTCAAAAATAACCGTTCCCAGCCCACTGGACTGTATAGTCCAGCTCCCGGAGGCACCATCTTTGAATTTCACCGTGCCAAATGATACACAGGGTGAGTAGTATTCATGAAGGAGTGTGCCACGTTCTTTTGACTCCTCTGCCAGCTTAAAAAAACGGGTTAACTGTTTTTTTGTGGGTTTATAGACTTTACAGGCTACTGCTTCGGTTTCATCTGTTCGCCCTTCGGCCCGCACCCTCAGGCTTTTAATCGTGATATCGCTGACGACTCTCGCTTTTGCTTGATATGAAAAAAAACCAAAGAAAAAAATGATAAAAAACAAACTCTTAAAGTTTACCATTTTGCAGTGCTTGCCTCTGTTACGTTTTTTCTGCCGATTTCCGGGTGGCGATATATTTCATTCATCGACACATTTAACGTGCTGGTTAATTCTTTTATTAACCATTTAAGCGCGTCATTTTGTTGTTCGCTAACCTGCTCGTAAATATCTTTTGTTTCACCCGTTTTAGGGTTTTTAACCTCTATTGCTTTACCCACAATCTCTATGCCAATACTGTCAGTATTATTAGGGAATCGATCCGGGTAACTCTTTTTTTTCTCTAAATTTGATATTTTAGTATTGTTTTTCCAATTTCTTTCCAATTCAGTGACTTTTTTCAAATCCACCGGTTCACATTTTTTTGTGATAAAACATCGGGACTGAATTTTTCCCACATGCCAGGTAACTTGATAAAGCGAAGCTGTCTGATAAATGGTGCCATCTCGGTCAATCAGAAAATGAGCGCCGTTGGCCCCTTTAGTCTGATAGTGTTAAAGGTACTATTGGCCGTCGTACTGTCCGTCTGGTGCACCACAATGCCATTGATGGCATCCATCTGTCCGCGTTCAATATTCTTGATGATTTTAAGGATGATGCGCTCCGCATCCGTATAACCGCCATTATCTATATAGAGCATAACTTCCCCCTTCCTTAGGTTGATAAAATTCATGCAGTTTCATCACTAAGCCAACAATTTCCTATTTAAAGCTGAATCCGTTAGTGGGTTGATTAAGTATTTTAATACTTATACCCAGAGGAAGGTACGGCCAAAAGAGTGAGGCGAATATAGTAAAAGAATGATTTTCAATCAGGACAGCAACCTGTTGCGATGGCATTTTTTACGTTTTTTTTGCATTGAGTGCTATGGTGCTGTGATGTACAGACGGTAAGATAGTGCGTTTTTTATTCGGGAATAATGTGGTGAGCATGTTTTTACGCGGTGTGATGTTGGTAGTCAGTGTGCTGGTACTGAGCGGGTGTGGCAGTATTATCAGCAGAACCGTGCCCGGACAGGGGCACGGCAATCAGTATTATCCCGGCGTACAGTGGGATGTGCGTGATACGGCGTGGCGCGTGATCACCATTATCGACCTGCCGCTGTCGCTGGTGGTGGATACCTTGTTGTTACCGGTGGATGCGCACCACGGCCCCTACGAGTAATCCCTTTTACCGTACCTCAGGCACGGTTATCGGCATCCGTATTATTGTCTTCCCACTCTTCTGCTGCCGCTTCGGCCTCTTCGCTGTCGGCAGGCGGTTCAAGCTGGAATTCCCCTTCATCCCATTCATGCAGGGTATTTTCAGGCAACCATTCGCTTCGCAATTCGACCTCGTCGAAATCACCGTCAAAAATGGCCTGCGCGGCTTCACCGCTGTACAGCGACACAAGCTCGCCTTCATCTCCATCCTCGGTGAGAAACTCCGCCTGCCACATAATGTCCCCATCCTGCATCACAAACTTTTGCAGATTGAACTGATTCACCGCGGCGTCATCTTCGTCGACCTCCGGATTGGCAGCAAGGTACTCTTCACGAGCCGTATCAATGGCTTCTTCCAGCGTGGCATAAAGTGTCATGGTCATCTCCCTGGTTTTATTGGTAAAGAGTAATTGTTGTCGCTGTGCGTCAGGATGCAAGGCGGTAAAGAAGAAATTTTGTGTACCGTGCGTGAGGCCGATTGACAAGAATTTCTGTCGCCAGGAATTCTCTGACTCGCCAGCATCGCGTGCTGTCGCGGTTTTTCGCACGTTTTTAATGGGGTTCTGTTTCTGAAATATGATGTATTAGCGCCGGGCAAATGATCTGCCCCGACTCTGGCGGTGTGCCAGGTTGTTCACCCCCTTTTCAGGATCAGTGATATGGATAAATCAGCCTTAACGTGCAGAGCGTGGCGCAAAACCGTTCTCACCCGTTTCTCCTGCAGTCTTCTCTTTCTTGCCGCGCCTGTGTTCGCGAATGATGCCCCTTTTGACCCGGATTCCCCGTGGCTGCTCGGTGACTGGGCGGGCTACCGCAAACATCTGGCGGATGAAGGCGTGGATTTCCAGGTGGACTATACCACGCAGTCGGCAGCCAACCTGGCCGGCGGCTACCGTACCAGCACCACGATGCGCTATGCCGATCAGTGGACGTTCGGCAGTAAGCTCGATCTGGATAAACTGATGAACTGGCAGGGCGGTCAGTTTCAGGTGACGCTGACCAACCGCAACGGGCAAAATCTTACGCCCTATATTAACGATCCGCGAACCGGTGGCCTGTCTAACGTACAGGGCATTTCGGCACGCGGGGACTATCTGCGCCTGACGCAGTTCTGGCTCAATCAGTCACTGTTTGATCACTGGCTGGAAGTGAAGCTGGGCCGCGTCACCACCAACGAAGATTTCGATACGGCCAGCGTCGGAATGTTCCAGAACTGGGCGATGGGCGGCGGCCAGCCGGGTCACTGGCGTAACGACCGCTGGTTTAACGCCCCGGTATCGCAGTGGGGAGGGCGGTTCAAACTCAATCTGCCCGAAGACGTTTATTTCCAGGTCGGGGTCTATAACCAGAACCGTGCCAACGACACGAAAGCGAACGGATTTCGTTTTGATATGGGCCACGGCGAAGGAAACCTGATCCCGGTTGAACTGGGCTGGAAGCCGCAGCTGGGGCAGGACAAACTTCAGGGTAATTATCGGCTGGGGATGTTCTACAGTTCCACCGAGGGCGGGGATTTTCACTCGTTCAAGAATGGAGAGTATCAACATAACCGACGTGCTTACGGCGGCTATCTGCTGGCCGAGCAGCAGTTGTTCGCGATGGACGGTGATAACAAGCGTGGTCTGAGCGTGAGTTTCCAGTATGTGATGAACGACCATCGTACAGCGAAGATGGACAATTATCAGTCGCTGGCACTGGCGTGGAAAGGGCCCTTTGATGCCCGTCCCGCCGATGAGATCGGCATCGGTATGGCGCGTATCCATGTTAACAGCGACTACGCTAAGATGCGTGAGGGGCAGAATGCCGCAAATGGCCTGAGCGATTATCACAATCCTGCTTATCTGCCGCTGCAACAGGGCGCGGAATGGAACTATGAACTGTATTACAACGCGAAGGCTACCCGCTGGCTGAATATACGTCCCAACCTGCAAGTTGTGACTAAACCGGGCGGGGTGCGTCAGGTTCAGGATGCGTTAATTGGTGGCCTGGCCGCCGATATCAGTTTCTGATTAGCCGGGGGTGGCGTTTGTTTCAATGCCACCCCGGCACGATTAAACCTGTGCAATCTCATCCAGATGCTGATAAATCGTCAGCCCCAGCTCATGGCCAATGCGTACGTCGTTATCGGCTCCGCGTGACTCCCCCGGTAAACGCAGAATGGCATCACAGTGGCCAATAAGTCGGTGTGCGACCGGATATAAATACGCTTCACTGATCGCATCGCCAATCTTCTGCGACCCGGCAATCCGCGCCAGCGGAAATGCCAGCCACTCGCCAATCAGCGGAATATGCCCTTTCTGGTAAATGGCTAAGGCTGCCTGTTCCATACGTTCAAGGTTGGCATGGATTAAGTCTTCACGGTCGCCTGTGCCGCTGCGTACCGGGCCTGCCACTAAAATTTGCAGTGATTTCATAATGATTTCCTAAAAAATGGGGTTAAGGGCCAGGTGCTGGATCAGCATGATGGTTTTGGCATCCATAATTTCGCCGCTGCGCACGGCGTCCAGTGCGCGGGAAAAGGGCCACTCCAGTACTTCGATATCTTCCCCTTCCTCCGCGACGCCACCGCCGCTTCCCTGACGATCGTCATCAGAATATTCGGCGATAAAGAAGAACAGTTTTTCTGTCACTGAACCGGGGCTCATATAGGATTCGAACACCTTTTCGATGTGCGTGATGCGAAAGCCAGTTTCTTCTTCGGCTTCGGCAATAATACGCGCTTCCGGCGAGGCGTTATCCAGCGGGCCTGCGGTGGCTTCAATCAGAAAACCGTGATGGCCGTTGACGAAAACGGGGAAGCGAAACTGCCGCGTCAGTACCACGGTTTTTCGGGCTTTGTGGTACAACAGCACCACGGCGCCGTTACCGCGATCGTAGGATTCCCGGCTTTGCTCCTGCCAGCTGCCGTCGCGGCGCAGCAGTTCAAAGGTGTATTTTTTCAGGGTGTACCAGTTATCCGACAGCAGCTGCTCGCGGATGTTGCGTACGCGTTCCTGCATGTTTTGCATGTTTATGCCCTTATTGTGGTGACAGAAAACACGCTAACATGCATAATCGTGCAATATCAAGATCAATCGTGAAGGGGGAACCGTGCTTTCCAGTCAGCGTAAACAGCAGATCCTGGCCATGCTCGATCGCGAAAAGCAGGTGCTTTCGCGTGAACTGAGCCAGTATTTTTCCGTATCAGAAGACTCTATTCGTAGGGATTTGAGAGAGTTAGCGGCAGAAGGGTTGCTGCAACGCGTTCACGGCGGTGCGCTGCCGGTGTCTGCCGCGATTGCCCCCTTCGAAACGAGAAAAAGCGTGCAGATGGCGTCCAAACGTCGGGTGGCGGAGAAAGCGGCCGCATTGATCCAGCCCGGTCAGGTGGTGATGATCGACGGTGGCACGACTACGGCTGAGATGATCACGTTGCTGCCGAGGGATCGGGCTTTTACCGTGGTCACGCACAGTCCGGGCGTTGCGGTCGGGCTGGTGGATTATCCGTTGATTGAGGTGATTATCATTGGCGGGCAACTCTACAAGCATTCGGTGGTGACGGTCGGTGCGGCGATGATGGAAGGGATACGCCGCATCAATGCCGATCTGTTTTTTATGGGGGTGACCGGGGTACATAAAAGCGCCGGGCTGACCACGGGAAACTATGAAGAGGCCTGCGTAAAACGGGCGCTGGCAGAGCGGGCCGCGGAAACCGTGGTGCTGGTATCGCAGGAAAAACTGAACTCTGCCTCGGCCTTTGCCATCGGCGATCTCTCGCTGGCCAGCACGCTGGTGGTGGATGCGTGGCCCGACGAAGAGATGTGCCAGCTGCTGGAAAAATTGCACATCGCCCTGGTTTGAGGATGACGTTACTCTTCCCGTACCACCATCATTTCGGTACGGCCGCGCAGGGTGATCCAGGTATACAGCACGTTAAACAGCACAATGCAGGCGGTGACGATAAACACCGCCCGAAAACCAAAGTGGGCTGAGACGGTCGCACCCATCAGCGGCCCGGTGACGTTGCCAATATCGCGGAATGACTGGTTGTAGCTGAACACGCGCCCGGCCACCTGGTTGCTGGCGTTATAAATCAGCAGAGACTGTACGGCGGGAAGCAGTGCGCCATCGGCGGCGCCGAGCAGGAAACGCAGAATCCCCAGCTGCCACGCATTCTGCACAAACGCCATCGGGATCAGCAACAGTACGGACAGCATCAGCATGGTGATCAAAATGCGCTCAGGGCCGATGCGGTCGCCCAGTTTGCCGAGCCGGGGCGCGCTCATTAGCGCCGCGACGCCCGGCACCGAGGCGATCATCCCGCTGATAAAGGCCAGGTTAGAGACATGTCCCGCCAGCTCACGCACATACAGCGTGAGGATCGGCGCAATGGAACCGGTGGCGACCTGAATAATCAGCGTGGTGACAAATAACGCCAGCACCAGGCGCGGGTTTTTCAGCGAGCTCAGCACCTGGCGGGCGTGCAGCATGTCTTTTTTCTGCACCGGAATAAAACTTTCGCGTACGCAGAACAGCGTCATCATAAAGCAGGTAAACAGCACGCCTGCCGTGATAAAGAACACCGGGCGCAGACCAAAGCTGTCGGCCAGCAGGCCGCCAATCAGCGGGCCAATCAGTGCGCCACTGACCGCACCGGTGGAGAGCCAGCCCAGCGCCCAGCCGGTTTTACCGCGCGGGACCTGGGTAGCGATCAGCGCATTGGCATTAGGAACAAATCCCCCCAGCAAACCGAGCAGGGCACGCAGCGCCAGAAATTGCCAGATAGAGGTTGCCATCCCCATCAACATCATCACGATGGCCATCCCGAGTGCCGAACGCAGCAGCATGATTTTTCGTCCTTTGCGGTCGGCCAGTCCGCCCCAGAAGGGGGAGGCAATCGCGGAAAAAAGGAACGTAATGCTGAAGACCAGTCCTGACCAGAGATTCAGTGCCTGTGGATCTGTGATGCCCAGTTGCTCCACGTAGAGCGGCAGAAAGGGCATCACCAGGCTGAATCCTGCTCCCGTCAGAAAACAGCCTATCCAGGTCACGAACAGATTTCTTTGCCAGTTGATGGCGGCAGCGGGGGTAGCGGGCGTGGACATAAAATAAAGGGTCACCTTTTGAACTATTAGCTCACCAAGTATACGCGCTTATCCTGCTGCTAACCGACGTGCGATCAAAAAAAATGAAAAACTGTTTCAAATACTGGAACAGGCCGGATCGGCGACCCGTTAGTTGTCGTAAAAAGAGGGTTGCCCTTCAGGACGGGTCTTAAAGCGGCGATGCAGCCACATATACTGTTCGGGGGCCATTAAGACGGCGTGCTCAATAATCTGGTTCATATGTATGGCAGTGGTGCGTTCATCGTCCAGCGGAATGGCGGAGGTCTGCTCTGGCAGGATCACCATTTCATAGCCTTTTCCAGAAGGCAGACGTCGTGGAACAAAAGGGATCACCGCCGGGTTGCCGCTGCGGATCAGCAGGTAACTTCCCTTGGTGGTGGCGGCCTCGTCTACGGCGAACAGCGGCACGAACACACTGCTTTTGGGACCGTAGTCATGGTCGGGAGCATACCAGATGATATCGCCGTTCTTCAGGGCGCGGATCATCCCTTTCAGGTCTTTACGGTCAAGCATGCTTTTATTGGAACGCATCCGTCCCCAGGTCTGTAACCAGTCGAGCAGGGGATTATCATTGGGCCGATAAACGCCAATACCCGGATTATAAATGCCAAAAATGCGCGCACCCAGCTCCAGCGTCAGAAAGTGCAGGCCAATCAGCAGCACGCCTTTTCCATCCGTTTTCGCCTTCTGGATGTGCTCCAGCCCGCTAACGCTGAACCATTTTTTGATGCGCCAGTCGGGCCAGAACCAGGCCATGCCAGTTTCGATCAGGCCCATGCCCAGTGACTCAAAGTTACAGATGACCAGCGCTTCGCGTTCGGCATTCGGCATCTGCGGGAAGCACAGTTCAAGGTTACGTCTGGCAATGGTCACCCGGGATTTCAGGAAGCGCATTGAGACTCTTCCCAGGCCACAACCAATGAAGTACAGCACCGGGTAGGGCAACAAAACCAGCAAATACAGCAGGATAATCCCTGACCAGGTAAACCAATAACGGGGATGCAGCAATGTGCGATTGAAGTGGGGAAGCTGTGTCATGAGTGTCCGGATCGCAAGTAAATTAGAGTAATTATGTATAGATATAAAAGTTTAATTATGGCTAATTGTGCGATTTACAACGAGATATTTTACATTATTTGTAGATTGCTGTGATGAAAAAGGGCTGTGACTAAGGACAATCCACCATGCCTCAGGTATGATAGCGCCGCAAATTTTTCCTCTCTTTGAATGCAGGAACGTACACCATGCCAGTGTTACATAACCTTGTTTCCAATGAAGAGCTGAAGGCGCGCATGTTGGCCGAAACCGAACCGCGTACCACAGTCTCTTTTTATAAGTACTTCACTATTGACGATCCGCGCGCGTTCCGCGACGCCCTGTATGTCACCCTGACAAAGCTGAAAGTGTTTGGCCGGGTTTATGTGGCGGCAGAAGGCATTAACGCGCAGGTCAGCGTCCCGGCCAGCCAGTATGAGCAGATGAAAGCCGCGCTGTACGGCTTCCACCCGGCGCTGAACGACCTGCGAATGAACATTGCGCTGGACGACGACGGTAAATCTTTCTGGGTGCTGCGCCTGAAAGTGCGCGAGCGCATTGTCGCTGATGGCATCACGGATGACAGTTTTGATGCCAGCGATGTCGGTGCTTATCTGAAAGCCGCCGAAGTGAATGCGATGCTGGACGATCCACAGGCAGTATTTGTCGATATGCGTAACCACTATGAGTACGAAGTGGGGCATTTTGACAACGCGCTGGAAATTCCGGCGGACACCTTCCGTGATCAGCTGCCGATGGCGGTGGACATGTTGCAGCAGGACAAAGACAAAAAAATTGTCATGTACTGCACCGGCGGCATCCGCTGTGAGAAAGCCAGTGCCTGGATGCGTCACAACGGCTATGAAAATGTGTACCACATTGAAGGCGGGATTATCGAATATGCCCGTCGTGCCCGTGAACAGGGGTTACCGGTGCGTTTTAAAGGCAAAAATTTTGTCTTTGATGAACGTATGGGGGAGCGAATTTCCGAGGATGTTATTGCGAACTGCCACCAGTGCGGTGAGCCTTGTGATACCCACGTCAACTGCCTGAACGATGGCTGCCATCTGCTGTTTATTCAGTGTCCGAGCTGCGCTGAGAAGTTTAATCACTGCTGTAGCCCAATCTGTATGGAAGAGCTGGCGTTACCGCCGGAAGAGCAGCGTGCCCGCCGTGCGGGTCGTGAGAACGGTAATAAGATTTTCAACAAGTCCCGTGGCCTGTTGAGTACCACGATGCACATCCCTTCGCCTGAAGAGTAACCGGGTGTATCGACCTCTCACCGGGCGATGTTCCGGTGAGAGGCCAGTCTGGCGTTACTGACGCACGCCTTCGACAGAAATAATCAGCTCAACGTCCTGCGATGCCGGGCCTAAATCGGATTTAACATTGAAATCTTTCAGGGCAATGGTCCCGGTGGCTTCAAAGCCTGCACGGTAGCCGCCCCATGGATCTTTCCCTTCGCCGGTCAGCTTCGCAGCCAGTTTCACCGGTTTGGTCACGCCGTTCAGTGTCAGATTACCGTTCACGGCCAGGCCTTCACCCTGTTTCTCTACGCCCGTTGAGACGAAAGTCGCCTGCGGGAATTTGCTGGCGTTCAGGAAGTCAGCGCTGCGCAGGTGTTTATCGCGTTCGGCGTGGTTGGTGTCCACGCTGCCGGTATTAATAGTGACATTGACTTTGTCTTTCGCCGGGTCGGCCTCGTCAAAAGTAAAGCTGCCATCGAAATCTTTAAACGTACCGTACAGCCAGCTGTAGCCCAGATGCTTGATGCGGAACTGGACAAAGGCATGCTGTCCTTCTTTATCAATTTTATAATCTGCGGCGCTGGCGGTGCCTGCGGTCATCAGCAGTGCGGCAGTCGTTAAACCCAGAATACTTTTCTTCAGCATGGTGTTCTCCATTCCTGTTAGTTAGTCGATGCGGTGACCCAGCATCCTTTTCAACGTAATATCGCGATCGATAAAGTGGTGTTTCAGTGCGGCCAGCGCGTGCAGCCCGGAGAGGATCACCACGCTCCATGCCAGCCAGAGATGGATATCACCGGCCAGGTCGGCCTGTTCACCCAGCCCGGAGAAGAGCGCGGGCACCGGCAGCACGCCAAAGACATCAATAGGTTTACCTTCGGCAGTCGAGATCAGATAGCCACTGACTAAAATAGCAAACAGAATGCCGTAAAGCAGAAGATGGGCGGCGACGGCGCTGTAACGTACCAGCGGCGTATAACTGCTGAGAGGTTTAGGGGGCGGCGAAACAAAACGCCACACCACGCGCACCAGCATCACAACAAACAGCACCATACCGATACTTTTGTGCAGCTCCGGCGCTTTGTGATACCAGGTATCATAATAGCCCTGGGTGACCATCCACAGACCAAGTGCAAACATACCGTAAACGGTACCCGCCACCAGCCAGTGCATAGCAATACTCAGTGAGCCATAACGCAACACGCTATTTTTCAATTGCATTGAGAGACCCGTTTATCAGAATTTTCAATAAGACTGACCAGATGTAAGGGCAAAATCAACAAATAATTTTACTGGTTTTAAAATTCACTCATAGTGTGAAATATTTTGAACAAAATATTGAATCATGCGCAGTAATTCAGAAGGCATAGAGGGGGGGCGGCTCTGTCTGGCTTATTTTTGGCGCTTTGACGGCAGTTTGATGAAAGTATGATGTTCTGATTTTTTGCTGTTTAATTAAGGTAATGTCAATTTTTTGTCACGTTATGTCAATATCAGGCAGGGTTTAATCGTTATGAAAATTAATGCATTGCCAGAGGTAATTATCCCCTATTTGAAGCGATGATCTCACCCAAAGTCACAGGGGGAGTGCCTGTGATTGAAATTTATCATTAAGCCAGTGAATATCGCTCTTAACTTGAATTTTTGCGAGATATTGTCTACCGTAAAGACGTGTCAGTAACGTTCACTATAAAATTTACCGTTAATTACCATTCTTAATTTGCTGCGTTATAGCTTTCTTCCTCTTCACTATTTTCCATTTTATGTCAGGCGACGAAAGCTATGAGGCTGCTCATTGATAGTCACACCGGGAGCATACAATGGGTCACACATCAGAGGGGCAACAGCCCCGAAAAAAACATTTCTGGAATAAAGATAAGTCCGCTAAACCGGCGTTGAGTGTCGACGATATTACCATCGTCGATAAATCGATGCTGAAGCGGGCAGTCGGGGCTGCGGCTCTTGGCAATGCCATGGAGTGGTTCGACTTTGGGGTATACAGCTTTCTGGCTGTGACCATCGGTAAGGTCTTTTTCCCTGGCGGTAGCCCGGCGGCACAGCTGCTGGCAACGTTTGGTGCCTTTGCCGCCGCGTTTCTGGTGCGTCCGATCGGTGGGCTGGTGTTTGGCCCACTGGGCGACCGTATTGGCCGCCAGAAGGTGCTGGCCCTGACGATGATCATGATGTCGATCGGTACCTTCTGTATTGGCCTGATCCCCGGTTATCACACCATTGGTATTATGGCTCCGGTGCTGCTGCTGCTGGCGCGTCTGTTGCAGGGATTCTCGACGGGCGGTGAATATGGCGGAGCGGCAACGTTTATTGCCGAGTATTCTACCGATAAGCAGCGTGGGTTTATGGGGAGCTGGCTGGAGTTTGGTACGCTCGGCGGCTACCTGTTGGGCGCAGGTCTGGTGACCGGACTGACCGCGGCAATGCCGGAACAGGCGCTCCTGGACTGGGGATGGCGTATTCCCTTCTTTATTGCTGCGCCCCTGGGGCTGTTTGGCCTGTATATCCGCCTTAAGCTGGAAGAGACGCCGGCTTTCCAGAAGCATATGGAGAAACAGGAGCAGCTGGAACATAGCAAACCCCGCCTTAACCTGTGGCAGATGTTGAAAAAGTATCGCGCGGCGATGCTGAAGTGTATTGGGCTGGTGCTGCTGTTTAACGTCTCGAACTATATGATGACGTCTTATATGCCGAGTTACCTGACAGGGATCCTCGGCCTGAGTGAGCTGAGTTCGTTGCTGCTGATTATGGTGGTGATGTTCGTCATGATGCCGCTGACGCTGTTCTGGGGGCACTGGAACGATCGTCTGGGCCGCCGTCCGGTGATCTGGGGCGGGGCTGTCGCGCTGATCCTGCTGGCGGTGCCGTGCATGATGCTGATCGGCACCGGAAACCTGTGGCTGGTGTTCCTCGGCCTGATGATCCTGGGGGTGATTCACACCTGCTTCAGCGGTTCGATGCCTGCCACCTTACCGGCGCTGTTTTCCACCGATATTCGTTACAGTGCGCTGGCGATAGGTTTCAACCTGTCGGTGTCCCTGTTTGGCGGCACCACACCGCTGATCACCACCTGGCTGGTGGAGAAGACGGGTAACTTATTGATGCCTGCTTACTATCTGATGGGCGCGGGGGTTATCGGGGTGATCACGGTCTTCACCCTGCGTGAAACGGCACGCAAGCCACTACGAGGATCGGCGCCGTCGGTTGGCAGCCGTGCAGAAGCGCAGCGTCTGGTGGATAAACTGCGTTTGCGCGGGAAGAAAACCTCTGCGGCTACAGAGAAGTAAATCCCTCATCTGAAAATACACAAACTCAGATAATAAATCGTAAAAATACGTGGACCGGGTTATCGGTTCGCGTATTTTTTTTATGAAAATTTCTGGTTAAGTTGTCCTCCGCACATTTTATGTTCAACGTAAACAGGCTAAGGACAGCATATGGCAAAGGGCTATTTTCTTCGCGTGGGCGATAAAACCAGCTGCGGTGGGGAAGTACTGAGCGGTCACTCGACCGTCTTTCTGCGTGGCGCGGAGCTTCCGCGGGAGGGCAGTCTGGTCTCCTGCGGTAAGAACCCGGGTATGACGTACAGCATCATCAGCGGGCCGGGCAAAATCAGGGTGGGCGGGATGCCGCTGGCAGGTACGCTCGACAGCGTCAGTTCCTGCCCCTGCGGGGCGACATTTATTTCCTCCATTCCTGACGGTTACGGCAAAGAACCCGCCAGCGTAACGCAACGAAAACCCGTTGCGCCGATTGATATCCCCCTGTTTGCTCCCTCTCCGGCAGACGTACCGCAACAACACGCCCAGTCCGCGAAGATAAAGCGGCGCGAAATCACGCTGACGATCGGGGTGTTTTTTGATGGGACGGGAAATAATGCACACAATACCGCGGAGAGTCTTGTCGCCTGTTCCGGGGAACATTTTGGCATGAGCAATGGCGATGCTCAGTCAGCTTATTTCCAGTGTATACAGCTTAAAAAGGGCCACAACGGCTTTGCTGCCGGAAGTCATCTCGGCTATTTCACCAATGTGCACTGGCTCAAAACGCTGTATAAGCAGAATATTACGGCTGATACAGGTTATGGACAAAGTGCTATTTATATTTAGGGAATCGGTACCGAAAGCGGACAGGGCGACAGCGCTTACGGAATGGGAACGGGCAGAGGTAATACTGGGGTGGTCAGTAAAACCGACAAGGCTGTCGCAGCGATTGTAGAGGGTATATTGAGCTATTTGCTCAAGAACCCGGAAGCCCGTTCATGCATCATTAAAGAACTGCAGTTTGATATCTTTGGTTTTAGTCGTGGCGCGGCAGCGGCGCGGCATTTTGCCAACCGGGTGTTCGAGCAGGATGATGCCATTGTGGCGGCCATCCACGCTGGTCTCGGTGAGGTTAAATTTACGGGTACCCCCAGTGGGAAAACCCGTTTTCTGGGGATATTTGATACTGTGGCGGGCATCGGTACGCCGCTTAACGGTTTTAACCCGCACAGTGCGGATACCGGAGAGGTGAATATCGCGCTGCGCCCCGGCGTGGCGGAGAAGGTGTTCCATATCACCGCACAGCATGAGTGCCGCTTTAACTTTGCGCTGAACAGCGTAAAACCTGCGTGGCCGGAGCTGGTGTTGCCCGGGGCGCACTCGGATATTGGCGGCGGGTATAATCCTGACGAGCACGAAGCCTGTTTCCTCACCCGCCCACAGTTTGAAACCGTACCGGCTTCGACTTCCGATAAGGAAACCGCAACATATCGTCTTGCCGGGGCACAGTTTGGGATCATGACGCGTTATCCGGCCATAGCGCCGCTGCTTGAGGGTAACGTGATTAAACTCAGAGCCTGGCATGACGACCGAATGCCCGCCGACCGCTATGGTATGCTGCAAAAACGCAGCGGTGCCGCGCTGATCCTCGAGCGCCCGACGCGCAATGACTGGTCAAAGGTGGTGCTGCGGGTAATGATTGATGCGGCGCAGGATGCGGGGGTGGTGTTCGAGCCCATACTGCCTAAAGATGACAACCTTTCATTACCGACCGAACTAAAAGAGTTGTATAAAAAAGCCATTGTGATGGGCCGCGCTGTCCGCAATGGTCAATTGGTCAGCGAGTTTACTATCGCGGAAATTACTGCGCTGGCGGGAAAATACCTTCACTGTTCGGCCAACTGGAACAGCGTGATGCGGGACAGTCAGGGGAGGATCACCGGGGCAGTGAAGCCCGCGAAGCTGGTGACCTTTACCAACCGACCGGATGAACGCTGGCAACGGACGATTTACGATATGGACGGGAACAGAATATGGAAATAAAACGGATCGCTGTGCTGCTTTCACTACTGACGTTGACGGCCTGCCAGGGGGCAGACCAGGCCAACAAGACGGCTCAAAACACGGAACCAACGGAGTGGAAATTTAACTTTTTTACACCCAAAGCCCTGCCCGCACTGGTGACCTTTGCCGCCGTCCTCGATGCTGGCAATATTGATTATCGGTTTAACACCTTAGACTATACGCCTGCTCTGGATAGCGTTGTCGGCGAGTGGAACGAACGCTCGCGGGCTGCCAATGGACACTGGAACCGGACAAAATCTCCCCCCCGTCATATTTTATTCTGCTGGGATTCGGTGATTGATAAAAAGGTCTATGAAACTCACCTGACGTTATCTGATGCCGCTATAGATAAAATGCGCAGGTCCAGCATGTACAAGAACTATCTTGGCAAGACTGCATATTACGACAGTATCCAGATTGGACTGGCCCCTGAAGGAAAAGTCGCCGTCTGGATAGATGGCATAGGATTTGAACCGAACCATCGCGTAATACCTGCAGTGCTGAAAACGGTTTCCGGCGATAAATTAGCGCTGTGCAAAGGGATAACACGTTTTTCAAACGGTTATGAATACGGAGAAAATACAAAAGAATTCATTAAGGACAAAGTCTATCCGTATGGTGTCTGGTAGTTTTTAGAACAGAGATGGGAACAGACGTCGCTATCCTGACGGCCTGCCAGGGGGCAGGCCAGTCCAGTAAGACGACTAAAACACGCAACCCAAAGCATGGGCCTTGAATCCGTGACTACTGAAAGCGCTTCAGCGCGAACGGCGTTAAATCAAAGTCGCTGCTTTTCCCCTGGGCGAACTGGGTGGCAATTTCTCCCAGTACGCTGGCGAATTTAAAACCGTGGCCGCTTAAACCTGTGATCAGCATGCGGTTCGGTTCACCGGGGAAGGTATCAATAATAAAGTCTTCATCCGCGGTGTTGTCATAGGTGCAGGCTTCCCCGCGCAGGCATACGCCAACGCCTGGCAGGAAGGTGCGCATAAAGTTAAACAGCTCACTGCCGTCTTCCGCTACGCTGCCAAAAGGTTTACGTCCATCCGGCGTATCAATGGGCTGCCCGCCTTCATGTTTACCGATTTTGATGGCGTTGTTATCAGCGGGGAAACCGTAGTAGTGGATGCCGTCCGGCATCTCGACGGTAAATGCCGGGAACTTATTGTCCTCGCTGTAGCGACCGTCGGCCTGATGCCACGCAAACACTTTTCGTACCGGGGTGACCGGCAGGGAAGGGTAAAGGGTTTTCACCCAGGTTCCGGCGCTGATCAGCAGTTTACGCGCACGGTAAACGCCGTCCGAGGTGGTGACCGCTTGCAGGCCGTCCTCGGTTGCAATTTGTGTGACGCCGCAGTTGAAAAGTTGGGCGCAGCCGGCATCCTTCGCCATGCGGATCCAGCTCTTAACGGCAACCTCTGATTTCAGGTAGCCCGACTGTGGTTCAAACACGCCGATATAACCGTCCGGTACGCTAATCTGCGGCCAGCGCTGACGCATCTCTGCTTCGTTCAGGATCTGTACGTTTAATGCAAACTGTTCTGCACTCTGGATAACATTCTGAATAAATTCGGAGCGGTGTGGGGCAAGATTCAGTACGCCGCTGCGCTGCATGACGCGCTCGCCGCTCTGTTGTTCCAGTTGATCCCACAGCTGTTGGGCACGCAGAACCATTGGGACATAGCGAGCACCTTCACCGTAGGCGTGGCGGATAAGGCGGCTTTCACCATGATGGCTGCCTTCCCTGTGTGGGGGATGATGACGGTCAATCATCAGTACTTTCAGACCCGCCTGCGTGGCATACCAGCCGGTGGCAGCACCGACGGAGCCACTGCCCACCACAATTAAATCGTAAACCATCAGTATCAGCCTCTGTTAATCAAGCAATTGAAGCAGAATAGCAAATATGGCAGGCATGAAAAAGGCACCCTGTTGGGTGCCCTGGGAAACAAGATTCAGTTGCAGATTAGTGCTTCTTGTAATCACGGTCCTGGTATTCGGTGGCTTCTATTTTGGCAATGCCAGCTTCAAGAATGGAAATAAATTGCCTTGCAACATCAGTTGTCAGCCAGTAGGTCTGACCGACTTCAGCATCTTCTGCCGGTTGATGATCGGAAGAGAGCGAGTGCAGACGGATCATCATGGCATCATAGCTGTCTACGGTACTGATATCCCATCCGATGAGGGGATGTGTCTGGATGACCTCTTTGTTTCTGTCCATTATAACCCCCTATTACTCGTGAAAGATGACAACGAAGTGTTTTATCGAGGTTCAATGCGGCTTTTTTTCTTAGAGCTTTCTAATTATAACAGGAGTTTTTTTGTTCGCAGACTTAAATTTCGTTCTGCGTAAAAATCAGGCGCTATTCGCACGCTAATTAAGCATCGCAGGGTGGAAAATAATCACCCTGCTGATGAATGGCAGCATTATTTCAGGTGTGATAATACAGGTTATATTTAAGACACATCCGGTATTATCGGTAACACACCCAGGCGTTTTTCCAGTTCCCCGGCCAGACGGATGAAATGCTGCTGGAGCTGTTCATCGTAGTTCTGGTTCTGTCCTTCAAGTTTTAAACTGTGTATTAACAGTTGGTTAGCTTTGTCATCAAGACAGAAAGAGAGGGTGGAAAAGGCATTTTCTAATACTGTCAGACGGTGTTGCTGTTCACCAATCATCGCCAGCAGTTCGCCAAACGTCATTGCCTCATCTGGATTATCGGCAGCCATAGGAAAAACCTCAGTAATAAATGTCAGCCTCAGAATAGGATATTCTACCCGAGCCGTCTATCTGCGTTCAGCGGTAAGACGCGCACATAAAAAAGCCGGATGGCGTATCCGGCAAAAACGGCACAATCATTATGGAATCGAGTGGGAATAGCGGTATTGCCTGACATCACAACCGCATTAACTCAGGCGATAAACCAGTCGTCAGCGCTTTCCCAGGTTTCCTGTAAAATATCGGTGATCTGATCTTTAGCTTCTTTTCCGCCGCCCATCACCGTCAGATTATTAGCTCCGGCATAGCGTACCGATATGGTATTGGTACCATCTGGAAACTGTTTGTCGATTCGCTTGCTGAGTTCCTGCGTCAGCGCATCAATAGCGCCTGCAGGCAGGGACGTGGTTTTTGCTACAGTGACTTCAATACGCATGATAGCCTCCGGTTGAATTACTGTGAATATATACAGTAATTCAACCGTGCGCAATCATTATCGCGCATTGCCCAAGGGAGGGCGCGCGATTAAATGTCGACCTTCCAGTTGAGGGTTTCACCCGCCAGGAACGGGACCAGAGTGTGGCCGTCGCGGCCAACGGAGACGGATTCCGCCACGGTCCAGGGCTCACGAACCAGTGTCACGGTGCCTTGATTCAGCGGCAGGCCGTAGAAACGTGGGCCATTTTCGGAGCAGAAGGCTTCAAAGTGGGCCAGGGCGCCAATCTCTTCGAATACCGTGGCATAGGCGGAGAGCATTGAGGGGGCGTTAAATACCCCGGCACAGCCGCAGCTGGTTTCTTTACGATCGCGGGTATGCGGCGCCGTATCGGTGCCCAGGAAGAATCGG
Source organism: Erwinia rhapontici (assembly GCF_020683125.1). NCBI lineage: Bacteria > Pseudomonadati > Pseudomonadota > Gammaproteobacteria > Enterobacterales > Erwiniaceae > Erwinia > Erwinia rhapontici. The sequence goes on from NZ_CP085627.1 coordinate 1,726,301, forward strand.
TCGTGACCGCTTGCCACCGCGTCACGCAGTGCCTGCTGGTGAATGTTGCGCTTCAGGATGGGCAGGCAGTAGAGATGCGGGCGAATACCGCCCACCAGCATATGGTTGCGGTTAAACATCAGATGCTGAGGGGTGATGGTGGCACCAAGGAAACGATTGCCTTCCAGCACATACGCGGCCGCTTCTTTGGTGGTGATGTGTTCACACACCACTTTCAGCTCCGGAAATTGCTGGCGCAGCGGGTGCAGCACAGTCTCAATAAAACGCGCTTCACGGTCAAAAATATCGATATGCGCATCGGTGACTTCACCGTGGATCAGCAGCGGCATGCCAATTTTCTGCATACGCTCCAGCACCGGGGCAATGGACGCAATGCTGGTCACGCCGTGCGCAGAGTTGGTGGTGGCGTGCGCTGGATAGAGTTTTGCGGCGGTAAACACGCCTTCAGTGAAGCCGGTTTCGATCTCATCCGGGTCCAGACCGTCGGTCAGATAGCAGGTCATCAGCGGGGTAAAATGATGCCCGGCAGGAACGGCAGCAAGAATGCGGTCACGGTAGGCACGGGCGGCAGCAACGCTGCTGACGGGTGTCACCAGGTTTGGCATAACAATGGCGCGTCCACACACCTCACTGGTAAACGGCACGACCGCCTCCAGCATATCACCATCACGCAGGTGGATGTGCCAGTCGTCAGGGCGGCGAATAATCAATTGCTGAGGTTGTGTGGTCATGCGATGTGCTCCGGCAGAGTGGGAAAAGGGCAGGTTTTGGCCGGGTACAAAGGATAGGGATAAAACGGGGGGAATGCACCAGGTTTATGCGCGCCGGGATAAAAAACGGTACGGGCAGACCGTACCGCCTTGTTCTGTCAGTCAGTAAATGGGATCACCAGTTCACCGGGTTTTACTTCCAGCCCTTTGGCAAAGCGTTTCGCCAGCGATTCCGCTTTGCTGCGGTCTGTGCTTAATACATAAGCCGGTTTCTGATTAAAGTAATTCTTCAACGACTCGTTAAGATACGGTGTCAGGGTTTTCAATACGCCTGCCATTTTCTCCGGCTGCACTGTCACATCAACCAGTTCCATATCTTTCAGATAGATCGCGCCTTCCTGCTGATTAAACACGGGCTGTGCTTTCATCTTTAACATCATTTCTGCCTGCTGCGGGCCAAACAGGGAACTGATGTTGACGTTAGCTTTGCCGGTCAGGGTGATTTTGTTTGGTTCTTCACGGCCAATCTGACTGCTAAGATCGCTCAGCGTAATATGCGCATCGGCCAGCCCGGAGACACCAATATTCTTCTCGTAGTTGTTATGTTTCACCAGCGCCTGGTTAACTTCCAGCTCGCTGATGCTGTACTGGGCAATATCATTACAGCCGCTGACCAAACCCGCTAACAGTAAAGCGCTAAGGCCAAAAAGTATTTTTTTCATGATGTTCCTCTGTTTCAAATCACCGGTCGATCCTACCGGAGCAGGGGGATAGCATGCACCACTCGCGCCTGCCCGTCACCAGGACAACGCTGAGAGAAAGCGGGAAAAATGACAACGGGATGTGTCGGGCCGCCGTTTGGCGGCCCGGACAGGTCAGGAAGCGGAAGAGGAGAGCAGGGTGATCTGGGTCTGTTTTGCCATATTGTCGCGGTAATCCGCCACGCGGGTTGGGTATTCCACCCCGGCCACCAGCGTCAGAGAACGCAGCAGCGGGAACAGGTGGATATCGTCCAGCGACAATTCACCGCTCACGGCATTCGGTTTAACAATCAACTTGTCGAGTTTACGCAGGTCATCATTGATGTTTTTAATCCAGCCTGCTGAATGTTCTCTCAGCTCAGCGAAATCACCGGCAACGGCCTGTTTTTTGTTTTTAAAATAGCTGCGTGCTTCCGGGGTCGCGAACTCGGCAAACGGGGCTTCTGCTACGCGCGGATACAGCAGTTTATTCACATAAGTGTGGACATGTCGCAGCCAGTCGCTGATCGCCGGATTGGTTTTACCGGTCAGCAGGGGGTCATGATCTACCCGATCAATGTACTGCACAATATCCAGACTTTCCGGCATGCAGCTACCGTCTTCTTTCATCAGAATCGGTGCCATTTTCTGACCGATCAGACGGTTTGGCGTGGCTTCGTCATCGTTCATCATCACCACCAGTTCAACCGGAATATTTTTCAGGCCGAAGATCATGCGGGCTTTCACGCAGAACGGGCAGTGGTCATAAATATAGAGTTTCAAGCGGTTCCCCTTAAATTGGGATAAATGATGAGCACTCATCAACTATCTGAATGTACAAAGGAAGTATGGAAGAGAACCCGCCATAGGGCAAACCTGTCCCTGACATTCGTTGTTTTCTCCACAATTTTACGAATTTTTAATCGGCAGTGTTTTACCGGGGATTCGGATGGCGGTTATAGTAAAGCGATGGGGATAACGTGCTTTTTCGCCGATAAATCCCCCCCGCAAACTTACACCCGGCCAGGGATTTCAGGAGAGAAGATGTTTGGCTACCGTACTGCTGCGCCGAAAGTGCGCCTGACGACCGATCGACTGGTGGTTCGTCTTGTCAATGAGCGTGATGCCTGGCGACTGGCTGACTACTATGCGGAAAATCGCGCGTTCTTGAAACCCTGGGAACCCGTGCGTGATGAAAGTCACTGTTATCCCTCCGGCTGGCAGGCGCGGCTCGGGCTGATTGCAGAAATGCAGAAGCAGGGCAGCGCATTCTATTTCGCAGTGATGGACCCGGAGGAAAATGAAGTGCGCGGTGTGGCCAACTTCAGCAACATTTTGCACGGGTCATTTCATGCCTGCTACCTCGGTTATTCGCTGGGGGAAAAATGGCAGGGGCAGGGGATGATGTTTGAGGCGTTGCAAAGCGTAATTCGTTATATGCAGCGGCAGCAGCGCATTCACCGTATTATGGCCAACTACATGCCACATAATCACCGTAGCGGCGGTTTACTGGCGCGCCTCGGCTTTGAAAAAGAGGGCTACGCCAAAGATTACCTTCTGATTGACGGGCGCTGGCAGGACCATGTTCTGACGGCGCTGACCTCCCACGAATGGACGCCGGACCGGCGCGGAGTGTAACCCCCAGATGATCAAAACCCCTTTTACCGCCGTTGAAGCGCGCGTTATCGGCAGCCTGTTGGAAAAACAGGTCACTACTCCGGATCAGTATCCGATGTCGCTTAACGGCGTCGTGACCGCCTGTAACCAGAAGTCCAACCGTGAGCCGGTGATGTCGCTGACCGATAGCGATGTACAGAACACCCTCGATTTGCTGGTGAAAAAACACCAACTGACGGCGTTGAACGGTTTTGGCAGCCGGGTAGTGAAGTATGAACAGCGTTTTTGTAACTCTGAGTTTGGTCAGTTGAAGTTTACTGCTGCCGAAGTGGCGGTGATCACAACACTGCTGCTGCGTGGCGCACAGACGCCGGGTGAGTTGCGCACCCGCACTACGCGTATGCATGATTTTGCCGATATATCCGAAGTGGAACAGACGCTGGAGCGGCTGGCACAGCGCGAATCCGGCGCACTGGTGGTGCGTCTGGCACGTGAACCGGGTAAACGCGAAAGCCGCTTTATGCATCTGTTTAGCGGTGATGTGGATGAAGGTTCACTGGCTGCCAGCCCTGTTAATGACCATGAGAGCGGGCTGGAAGCGCGGGTGGCCTCCCTTGAACAACAGGTTGTGGCACTGCAACAGCAGCTTGCCCGGCTACTGGCCGTACAGGAGGCAGAATGAGTGCATTAAAAGTGGGGATCGTCGGTTTGGGCGGCATTGCGCAAAAAGCCTGGTTGCCGGTGCTGACGAAGACAGATGGCTGGCAGATTGCTGGCGCGTTCTCACCGAATCAGGAAAAGGCGCGCCCGGTCTGCGATAGCTATCGCATTCCCTTACTCAGCTCCCTTGACGATCTGGCGGCGGCCAGCGATGCCGTGTTTGTCCACAGCACCACTGCCAGCCACTATGCGATAGTCGATCGGCTGTTACGCGCCGGGGTGGATGTCTGCGTTGATAAACCTCTGGCGGCTACGCTGAGTGAGGCGGAGCGGCTGGTGGACCTGGCCGATAAGCGCGGACGCAAACTGATGGTGGCCTTTAACCGCCGTTTTGCACCACGCTACCTTCAGTTGAAGTCAGCGCTGTTGCAACCGGCGACGATACGTATGGATAAACACCGCAGTGATAGCGTGGGGCCACAGGATCTGTTTTTCACCTTGCTGGATGACTATTTGCATGTGGTCGACAGCGTGCTGTGGCTGGGTGGCGGGGAAGGAAAGTTGTTGAGTGGCACGTTGCAGACCAACGACAGTGGGCAGATGCTGTATGCCGAACACCACTTTAACGTGGCGGGTGTTCAGGTCACGACCAGTATGCATCGTCGTGCTGGCAGCCAGATGGAACGCGTGATGGCGGTGGACGAGGGGGCGGTCTATCAGGTCAGCGATATGCGTGACTGGCAGCAGGAGAAAGCAGGGCAGATCAGTATTGACCCCATCCCCGGCTGGCAGAGCACGCTGGAGCAGCGTGGTTTTGTCGGCGCAGCGCATCATTTTATCCGCTGCGTGGAAAATCAGACAATGCCGCAAATCAGCGGCGAGCAGGCGCTGCTGGCCCAGCGTATGGTCGAAAAATTATGGCGTGATGCCGAGCGGGAATAGGTTTACAACACAAACCCCGTAACAATCCACTGTGGTTATTTCCTTTCACTTCAGTAGACTATCCGCACCTTAAATGGCCCGAAGATCATCGGGCTGTGATTGTCGCAAGCCGGTCTTCCCGGATATCAGAATCAGGAATTACATGAACCTGTTGAAATCACTGGCAGCGGTCAGCTCCATGACCCTGTTTTCACGTGTGCTGGGCTTTGTGCGTGATGCCATTGTGGCACGCGTGTTTGGCGCGGGGATGGCGACCGATGCCTTCTTTATTGCTTTCAAATTGCCAAACCTGCTGCGCCGTATTTTTGCCGAAGGCGCATTTTCTCAGGCCTTTGTGCCGATTCTTGCGGAGTACAAAAGCAAGCAGGGTGAAGAAGCGACCAAAGTCTTTATTGCCTATGTGTCAGGGCTGCTTACCCTGGCTCTGGCGATTATCACGGTGCTGGGGATGTTCGCGGCTCCCTGGGTGATCCTGATTACCGCCCCGGGTTTTGCCGACACACCGGACAAGTTTGCGCTGACGTCTTCGCTCTTGCGGGTCACCTTTCCTTATATTCTGCTGATTTCGCTGGCGTCGCTGGCGGGGGCAATCCTCAACACCTGGAACCGTTTTTCTGTTCCCGCCTTTGCGCCCACGTTACTGAACGTCAGTATGATCGGCTTTGCGCTGTTTGCGGCACCGCACTTTCATCCGCCCGTCATGGCACTGGCATGGGCGGTGGTCGCGGGGGGCGTGCTGCAACTGGGTTATCAGCTGCCGCATCTGAAGAAAATCGGCATGCTGGTGTTGCCGCGCCTTAACCTGAAGGATGCGGGCGTGTGGCGTGTGATGCGTCAGATGGGGCCAGCGATCCTCGGTGTGTCAGTCAGCCAGATTTCGTTGATCATCAATACCATCTTTGCCTCCTTCCTCGTGTCCGGTTCGGTATCGTGGATGTACTACGCTGACCGTCTGATGGAATTTCCTTCCGGGGTGCTGGGCGTGGCATTGGGCACCATTCTGCTGCCTTCGCTGGCCAAGAGTTTTGCCAGCGGTAACCAGGACGAGTATTCCAAACTGATGGACTGGGGGCTGCGCCTCTGCTTCCTGCTGGCACTGCCCAGCGCGGTAGCGCTGGGGATTCTGGCGAAACCGCTCACCGTGTCGCTCTTCCAGTACGGCAAGTTCAGCGCATTTGACGCCGCCATGACGCAGCGGGCGCTGGTGGCTTATTCGGTCGGACTGATGGGGCTGATTGTGGTTAAGGTGCTGGCGCCGGGTTTTTACTCGCGACAGAACATCAAAACCCCGGTGAAGATTGCGCTGTTTACGCTGCTGGCCACGCAGGTGATGAACCTGGCGTTTATCGGCCCGCTGAAACACGCCGGGCTGTCGCTGTCTATCGGTCTGGCTGCCTGTCTTAACGCCGCGCTGCTCTACTGGCAACTGCGTAAGCAGGATATTTTCCAGCCGCAGCCGGGCTGGTTCAGTTTCCTGATGCGTCTGGGGATTGCTGTTGTTGTGATGGCAGCGGCGCTGCTGGGCATGATGTACGTGATGCCTGACTGGGCCAGCGGCAATATGTTGTCGCGTTTGCTGCGTCTGGCCGCGGTCTGCGCGGTGGGAGGGGGTGTCTATTTTGTTGTGTTGGGTGCTCTTGGTTTCCGCCCGCGTCACTTCTCTCGCCGAACGGCGCAGTAAGAGAATAACAAACAGAAAAACCCCGCAGCGCAAGGGCGCAGCGGGGTAAAGTCGAACACGGGTTGACGGATATTATGCTTTGCGACTTACCGGAGCGCTGGTAATCGCATGTCCGTCAGGGCCATAAAATTTTTGTGACTGATAAGGCTTCAAGACTTGCAGCGCATGCTCGTTATGACTGATCTGATGGTTGAGCAACATACCGTTATGTAAATTGGTATCACGCAGTTTTACCGTCTGTTCCTGAATAGCCGCCCAGCGCCGTGCAAGTGCCGGGTGCTGGCTGTAAGGCACATGCATACCAGTGACTTTTTCGGCGTCACGACGCATATCTTCCAGGAAATTGAGGGTAGCCAGTAAAGAGCTTTTATCCTCGGTAATCCGTTGCAATAAGCTGCTGTTGACCTGACCTGCCGAGAGCTGTTCTTGCTCCGCATTCATGACATCGGCCAGCGACGAAAGAACTTCAAGCATTTTATCAAGTGCGTTTTGCAGCTTATCCATGGGTTAATTACCTTGCAGTGAGTCTTTAGCTTCCTGAATCAGTGCGTCGGCAATTTTGCCGGTGTCCATCTTCAGTTCGCCGTTGCGAATTGCGTTCTTCAGCTCTTCAACGCGAGCCGTATTAATGTCCTGTGAGCTGGCTTTGCTCAACTGTGACTGCGCGCCGCTGAGAATAACCTGAGTACCGGTTGTGGTTTCAGTGGTTTTGCTTTCTGCTGCACGTGCTTTAGGCTGGGCAACATCATTGGTGTCACGTGACTGTACAGTGCTTGCCGGTTTCAATGCCTGGGTTCTGTCGATGCTCATATGCGCTCCTGTTAACTCAGGTTCTCACAACCTGATGTTCAATATTCTAATAGTACAATGACCGTTATTAACACTATCGGCAGAACTGTAGCCTTCTTTAGTGGTTTATAGCGATATCAGAATATTCCCATTAGCGTCGACCTTACCCATCACGATTTGCCCTGAACTCATCCGAACTCTGACCGGTTGCGTGGACGTGGCATTGTTCATTGCCTTGCCTTCGCTGCTGATATTAAACCCTTCGCCGCTGGCGGTAACGGTAACCATCTGACCTGCTTTCACTCGCCACGGTTGGCGCATCATCATCAGGGTGACGGGCTGACCGGGATTGATATCGCGCAGGGCAATAGCACCGACCGCGTCCGCGGGGCTCGTCAGGGTGCGGGCGGGCAGGGTATCCAGTCGGCCCTGCTCCATTCGCATATCGCTGGCGGAGATCGTCGAGCCGCGCAGCACCTGGCGAGTAGCAACCAGATACTGACCGCTGACCTGAACCTGTACCTGAATATAACGTCGATTCTGATCGCAATTGGCGGCAACGCTGATGTTTCCCCACATGCGGCTGTTACCCGGCAGTGAGAACTGCGGTTGCTCACAGGCAGGCCACATCGTCTGCGGAGTTTTCACCACCACGGTAAGGTTATCGGCAGACTGTCCGCTTTGCCCATAGCGATTTTTAAAAAATTCATTGAGCTGTGCGTTAAGGTCGACAGCACTGGCAGAGACGCTTATCAGAGCGACTAAAACGGCCAGTAGTCGTGTGAATCCTCGCATCAGAGACCCCCTTAATTTCAACATGGCACCGATTCTACCCTCAGATGCATATTGTCAAGGCGCAAATTAGCGACGGTTTTTAGCGCTATTCAAACGATAGCCCTTTCCCCCACGAGATTATGCTGTCAGCTCTAAATTCTCACTTGCGGAGGACGCATGCTCGACAAACTGGACGCAGCACTACGGTTTAACACCGAAGCCCTGAACCTGCGTGCACAGCGACAGGAAATCCTGGCATCCAATATCGCCAATGCTGACACTCCGGGCTATCAGGCACGCGATATCGATTTCGCCAGCCAGATGAATAAGGTGCTGGAACAAGGGCGGGCGCAGGGTTCCGGGCTGTCGCTGGCGGTGACGTCGGCACGCCATATTCCTGCGGAAAATCTTCAACCGCCTTCGATGGACCTGATGTACCGCATTCCTGACCAGCCTGCGCTGGACGGTAACACGGTAGATATGGACCGCGAACGCACAGAGTTTGCCGATAACAGTCTGAAATATCAGACGGATTTGATGGCTATCAGCAGTCAGATTAAAGGCATGATGTCTGTGCTACAGGGGCAATAACGATGGCACTTTTAAATATTTTTAATATTGCCGGTTCGGCAATGGCTGCACAGTCACAGCGTCTTAACGTCAGTGCCAGTAACCTGGCCAACGCCGACAGCGTTACCGGGCCGGATGGTCAGCCCTATGTAGCGAAACAGGTGGTGTTTCAAACCGACGCGGCACCGGGGTCCCCGACGGGTGGCGTGAAAGTGGCGCAGGTGATCGATGATCCTGCCCCGGCGCGTCTGGTGTATGAGCCCGGTAACCCGATGGCCGATGCCAAAGGTTACGTGAAAATGCCCAATGTGGATGTAGTAGGAGAAACGGTGAACACCATGTCGGCCTCGCGCAGTTACCAGGCCAATGTTGAGGTTTTAAACACCGTTAAACAGATGATGTTGAAAACCTTAACCATGGGTCAATAAGGAGCTTCCCGATGAGTATTGCTGTTGGTGTAAATGAAAAGCAGGCCACCACAACGCTGCAATCTTCCTCGTCTTCTTCTGATACGTCAGCGGCGGACTTGCAGAGTAACTTCCTGACGCTGCTGGTCACCCAGTTGCAGAATCAGGACCCGACCAATCCGATGGATAACAGTCAGCTGACCTCGCAGCTGGCACAGATCAATACCCTCAGTGGTATTGAGAAACTGAACACCACGCTGGGATCAATTTCCGGTCAGATTACCTCCGGCCAGTCCTTGCAGGCCTCGACCCTGATTGGTCACGGCGTAATGGTCAATGGTTCACAGGTATTGGTCGGCAACAGCACCACTACGCCGTTTGGCGTTGAGCTGGGGCAGGCTTCCACCGCGACCACCGCCACCATTAAAGATGGCAGTGGTGCCGTGATCCAGACTATTGAGCTGGGTGCACAGACCGCTGGTGTACACACCTTCCAGTGGGACGGTAAAGCGGCTGATGGTAGCGTCGCGGCCGATGGTAAATACACCGTTTCAATCAGCGCCAGCAATGCCACTGGTCAGCTGGTTGCACAGCCGTTGAACTATGCCTTAGTGAACGGCGTGAGCAGCACGGCCAAAGGGGCTGTACTTGACCTGGGCACCATGGGGACGACCACCCTGGAAAACGTACGTCAGATTATTTAATCCACTAATTTATGCTTCAGGAGTGACAACATGGGCTTTTCACAGGCAGTCAGCGGCTTAAACGCAGCATCCAGCAACCTCGACGTTATTGGTAACAACATTTCCAACTCCGCTACAGCGGGCTTTAAATCCAGCACCGTCGCGTTTGCTGATATGTTTGCCGGTTCTAAAGTGGGTCTGGGTACTAAGGTTGCGGCCGTGGTACAGGACTTTAACGACGGTACCACCACCACCACCAGCCGTGGTCTTGATGTGGCGATCAGCCAGCAGGGCTTCTTCCGTATGGCGGACACCAGCGGTGCGGTGTATTACAGCCGTAACGGCCAGTTCACGCTGGATGCTAACCGTAATATCGTTAACATGCAGGGCCTGCAGCTGACCGGTTATCCGGCCACCGGTACCCCGCCAACCATCCAGACCGGTGCTAACCCGGTGGCACTGAGCGTGCCTGCCACTGCGATGTCAGCGAAGGCGACCACCACTGGCGCAATGACGGCTAACCTGAACTCAACGGATCCTGTTAAAGACAACAACCTATTTGATCCCGATGACGCATCAACCTATAACGCCAAGTCGTCAATGACCACCTATGACTCACTGGGCAATGCGCATATCGTCAATGTCTATTTCGTGAAGACGGCGGATAACACCTGGCGCGCGCATCCGATTGACTCTTCAACCAGTCTTGAAACTCCGGATGATCAGACTCCTCCAGGCACCAGCGGTTTACCAGTAACCTTTACTAACACCGGCACCATGACCACGCCAGCAAATGGCATTCTCACCGTGAGCATGGGAGCCCTGAACGGTTCTGCGCCAGGCCAGACGTTTGCCCTTAATCTGAACGGAAGCCTGCAGCAAAACAATGGCAAAAGTGCTTTCGGTAACCCGACTCAGGATGGCTACAAGCCAGGCGAACTGACCAGCTATCAGATTAACGATGACGGCACCCTGGTGGGGACCTACTCGAACGAGCAGACCCAGACTTTGGGCCAGATCGTGCTGGCTAACTTCGCTAACCCGGAAGGTCTGAAATCTGAAGGTGACAACGTCTGGTCTGCTTCCGCCTCTTCGGGTCAGGCGCTGACCGGTGTTGCCGGGTCAGGTAACCTCGGAACCCTGACCGCGGGTGCACTGGAGTCTTCCAACGTGGATCTGAGTAAAGAACTGGTGAACATGATCGTTGCGCAGCGTAACTACCAGTCGAATGCGCAGACCATCAAAACTCAGGACCAGATTCTTAACACGCTGGTCAACCTGCGTTAATTCGGTTAACAGGATCGTTCTATGGATCACGCAATATATACCGCAATGGGGGCTGCCAGTCAGACCCTCGATCAGCAGGCAGTGACGGCGGCCAACCTGGCCAACGCCGCAACACCGGGATTCCGTGCGCAGCTTAGTGCTGCGCGTGCGGTGCCGGTGGAAGGTTTGTCATTGCCTACCCGTACGCTGGTCACGGCTTCGACGCCGGGAGCAGATATGACCCAGGGGGCGCTGGACTACACCGAGCGTGCGCTGGACGTGGCGATGCAGGGTGATGGCTGGCTGGCAGTGCAGACTGCCGACGGCACCGAAGCCTATACCCGCAACGGGAATATGGAAGTCAGCCCTGCCGGGCAACTTACCGTACAGGGCAACGTGGTGATGGGTGACGGCGGACCGATTGCGGTGCCGCAGGGCGCTGAACTCACCATCGCGGCTGACGGTTCTATTACTGCGCTGAATCCGGGCGATGCGCCGAATGCGACGGTGCAGTTGGGCAGGCTGAAGCTGGTACAAGCCACTGGCAGTGAGCTGACGCGCGGTGATGACGGTATGTTTCGCGTCTCAGCCAGTGCGGTGGCCCAACGCGGTGCCACGTTACCTATCGATGCCACCATGAAAGTGATGCCGGGCGTGCTGGAAGGCAGCAACGTCAGCAGCACGCAGACCATGGTCGATATGATTGCCAACGCCCGTCGTTTCGAGATGCAGATGAAAGTGATTTCCAGCGTCGATGAAAACGAACAACGAGCCAACCAGCTGCTGTCAATGAGCTGATCAGAGGAATAATAGATGATTCGTTCTTTATGGATTGCCAAAACCGGTCTTGACGCTCAGCAGACCAATATGGACGTGATTGCCAACAACCTGGCAAACGTTAGCACCAACGGTTTTAAACGTCAGCGTGCGGTATTTGAAGATCTGATGTACCAGACGATGCGTCAGCCAGGCGCGCAGTCATCTGAGCAGACCACGCTGCCTTCCGGTTTGCAGATTGGTACGGGTGTGCGTCCGGTGGCCACAGAGCGCCTGCATAATCAGGGCAACCTGTCGCAGACCAGCTCATCGAAGGATGTGGCGATCAGTGGTCAGGGCTTCTTCTCGATTCAGATGCCTGATGGTACCACCGCGTATACCCGCGATGGTTCTTTCCAGACGGACCAGAATGGTCAGTTGGTTACCAACGGTGGTTTCCCGGTGCAGCCCGCTATCACGATCCCGCCAAACGCCCTGAGCATGACCGTCAGTCGTGATGGTGTGGTGAGCGTGACCCAGCAGGGCCAGACTAACCCGGTTCAGGTCGGACAGTTGACGTTGAGCACGTTTGTCAACGATGCCGGTCTGGAAAGTATGGGTGAAAACCTTTATCAGGAAACACAGGCATCCGGTGCGCCAACGGAAAGTAACCCGGGCAACAACGGTGCGGGTACGCTGTACCAGGGCTATGTGGAAACGTCAAACGTTAACGTAGCGGAAGAGTTGGTCAGCATGATCCAGACTCAGCGCGCTTATGAGATTAACAGTAAGGCCGTGAGTACTTCTGACCAGATGCTGGCGAAACTGACTCAGCTGTAAAAGTAAGACGGACTGATTGACCGTTACAGGTGCCGGGTTTGCCCGGCCCGTTAATACAATATTCTCGTAATGAAAGGTTTATATCCATGGCGCAGCAGATCTCATTGCCTGGACGTTTGTTGGTAGCCACGTTGCTGCTAACGCTTAACGGTTGTGCGTTAGTTCCCCGTAAGCCACTGGTTGAAGGCTCGACGACGGCCCAGCCGATGCCTGCTTCACCTGCATTGGTCAACGGTTCTATTTTTCAGGGCGTGATGCCGATGAACTACGGCTATCAGCCGCTGTTCGAGGATCGCCGCCCACGTAATATTGGCGACACATTAACCATCACGCTGCAGGAAAATGTCAGCGCGAGTAAGAGTTCTTCTGCCAATGCCGGACGTGATGGATCTTCCAGCTTCGGCTTAAGCGCGACACCGCGCGCCCTCGTCGGACTGCTGGGTGGCGACAAAGCCACCTTCGCCGGGGAAGGGAAAAATGATTTTGCAGGAAAAGGGGGCGCTTCAGCGAATAACACCTTTACCGGCACCATCACCGTTACCGTTAACCAGGTATTGCCTAATGGCAACCTGAATGTGGTCGGTGAGAAACAGATTGAAATTAATCAGGGAACAGAGTTTATCCGCTTCTCCGGTGTGGTTAACCCACGCACGATTAGCGCCAGCAACAGTGTTGTTTCCACCCAGGTGGCTGATGCCCGCATTGAGTACGTCGGTAACGGCTACATCAATGAGGCGCAGAATATGGGCTGGCTGCAACGGTTCTTCCTGAACATATCACCGATGTAAGAGGTTTTAATGCGTAATGTACTGATTCGATGTGTCCTGCTGCTGACGGTAGGGTTTAGCGCCCTGGCGCAGGCCGATCGTATTCGCGATCTCACGACCGTGGGCGGCGTGCGTGATAACTCCCTGATCGGCTACGGTCTGGTGGTGGGACTCGATGGCACCGGTGACCAGACAACCCAGACGCCATTTACCACACAGAGCCTGAGCAACATGCTGTCGCAGTTAGGGATCACCGTTCCTACCGGCACAAATATGCAGTTGAAAAACGTGGCGGCGGTGATGGTGACTGCAAAGCTGCCAGCATTTGGCCGTCAGGGGCAGGTGGTTGATGTGGTGGTTTCCTCCATGGGTAACGCCAAAAGCCTGCGCGGCGGTACGCTGCTGATGACCCCGCTGAAAGGGGTGGATAACCAGGTTTACGCGCTGGCGCAGGGTAACATTTTGATCGGCGGTGCCAGTGCTGCGGCCGGTGGCAGTAGCGTGCAGGTCAACCAGGTGAACGGCGGTCGTATTACCGGCGGTGCCACGATTGAGCGTGAATTGCCGAATAACTTCGCCACCAGCAATATCGTTAGCCTGTATCTGAACCAGGAAGATTTCAGCATGGCGCAGCGCATCAGCGACGCCATTAACAGCCGCGGTGGCTACGGGATGGCGCAGGCCGTCGATGGCCGCACTGTGCAGATCCGCTCAACAGCAAATAACACCTCTCAGGTACGTCTGCTGGCGGATATCCAGAATATTGATGTCTCGGTTCCGATTCAGGACGCCAAAGTGATCATCAACTCACGTACTGGCTCGGTGGTCATGAACCGTGAAGTGATGTTGACGCAATGTGCGATCGCCCAGGGCAGCCTGTCGGTCACGGTCAATCAGACGCAGAACGTCAGTCAGCCTGATACGCCATTTGGCGGTGGTCAGACTGTGGTGACACCGCAAACGCAGATTGATATGCGTCAGAGCGGGGGCGCACTGCAAACGGTTAACGCCAGCGCGAATTTGAACAGCGTGGTTCGTGCACTGAACTCGCTGGGTGCGACGCCTATCGATCTGATGTCTATTTTGCAGTCGATGGAAAGCGCAGGTTGCCTGCACGCCAAACTGGAAATTATCTGATGAGCGACAACAGCCAGTCTCTGAGCAGCGCGGCGTATGACAGCCGCTCGCTGAACACCCTGAAACGGTTAGCCGGTGATGACCCGAAAGCGCATGCGCGCGAAGTGGCAAAACAGGTCGAAGGGATGTTTGTCCAGATGATGTTGAAAAGCATGCGCCAGGCGCTACCGCAGGATGGCCTGATGAGTAGCGAGCAGACGCGGCTTTATACCTCAATGTACGATCAGCAGATTGGCCAGGAGATCGGGGCGAAAGGCCTCGGTCTGGCTGACCTTATCGTGAAACAGATGGAAGGGCAGAAGCCGCTGGATGAGAAAGCCGGTACGGTGCCCATGCCGCTGGATAAGAGCTTTATCAACACCTTACCTCCGCTGGCGATGGAACAAATGGTCCGTAAAGCGGTACCGCGTTTCTCCAGCGCAGAGATGCCGTTATCCGGTGACAATGGTGACTTTATCGCGATGCTGTCAAAACCGGCACAGGCGGCGAGTGAGCAAAGTGGTATTCCTCATCACCTGATTCTGGCCCAGGCCGCACTCGAATCAGGTTGGGGCCAGCGCCAGATCCTCACGCGTGACGGTAAGCCAAGCTATAACGTCTTTGGTATTAAAGCGACGGGCAGCTGGCAGGGTAAAACCACTGATGTGATGACCACCGAATTTGAGAATGGTGAAGCGAAAAAGGTGAAGCAAAAATTCCGTGTTTACGACTCCTATTTCGATGCCCTCAACGACTATGTCAAACTGCTGAGTAACAATCCACGCTATGCGGCCGTGACGACCGCTTCCTCGCCGGAACAGGGTGCGCAGGCGTTGCAGGCTGCGGGTTATGCCACCGATCCTAAATATGCACAAAAGCTGGTGGGTATGATCCAGCAGTTCAAAAATATGGGTGAAAAAGTGGTCAAAGCCTACAGTCAGGATATCGGCGATTTGTTTTAAATTTTTCGGGGAAATGCTCAAGTTTGCCCCGGTTTAACCGATAACCTTTTCAGGCCGGATTTGCGTTAACCCCCTTCCGGCAAACGATTCGTCAATGCTGGCTCTGCAGTTGCCGGTTAACAAGGACCCGAAATGGCAAACTTAATCAATACCGCGATGAGCGGGTTAAGCGCTGCATCTGCCGCGCTGAGCACCACCAGTAACAACATTACTAACTATGCCGTTGGCGGTTATTCACGCCAGACAACGGTGCTTGCTCAGGCCAACAGTACCCTGAGTGGCGGCAGTTACTATGGTAACGGTGCTAATGTCTCCACGGTATACCGTGAATATGACCAGTTCATCACTAACCAGCTGCGTGCGGCCAGCGCCCAGTCCAGTGGTATTGCCAGCCAGTATAGTCAGATTTCCAATGTTAACAATATGTTATCAAGTACCACGAATACGCTCTCAAGCAATATTCAGGACTTCTTCAGCTCGTTGCAGACATTGTCGAGTAATGCCAGTGACCCCTCTTCTCGTCAGGCTGTTCTGGGTAAAGCTGAGGGATTGGTTAATCAGTTCAAAGTGACTGATACCTATCTGTCCAACCTCGACGGCAGCCTGAATACGGCGGTTACCGCTTCAGTTGAACAAATTAATAACTACGCAAAACAGATTGCTAACGTTAACCAGCAGATTATCAAGCTAAAAGGCGCAGGTGCGGGTAGTGAGCCCAATGATCTTTTAGATCAACGCGATAAACTGGTCAGCGAACTGAATGCCATAGCTGGTGTTAACGTTACCCAGCAGGATGGTGGTAGTTATAATATCTCTATCGGTAATGGGATTTCCCTGGTCCAGGGCGACACCTACAGTCAACTGGCGGCAGTGCCATCGAGCGCTGATCCTGGACGCACGACTATCGCGACTGTTGATCCTGTAACGGGTGCAAAAACTCAGATTCCTGAGTCAGAAATTACCAATGGTTCGCTGGGAGGCCTGCTGGCGTTCCGCGGCGATCTGGATAACGTACGTAATCAAGTCGGCCAATTGGCGATGGCGTTGGGAACAAGCTTCAACACCCAGCACAAACTCGGCAAAGATATTGATGGCGCGGATGGTGAAGATTTCTTCGGTTTGGGCGGCCCTTCAGTCCTGCAGAATGCCAAAAATAAAGGCACCGGCGAACTGACAGCGGAGTGGGATGACACCACCAAAGTTCAGGCCACGGACTACAAGCTAACGTTTAATAATGGTACCTGGACTGCAACCCGTCTGTCTGATAATACGACGGCGACCATTGATAGCACCACCACGCCTGGCGTGTTGGCATTCGATGGCCTAAAAGTGACGCCGACGGGTACGCCTCTCTCCGGCGATAGTTTCACCGTTCAACCCGTTAAAAACGTTATTGCCAATATGGCGGTTGAGATTACCTCTGAAGGAAAATTGGCTGCTGCCAGTGCGGCCGGGGGGGAAAGTAACAATGAGAACGTACAAAAACTGCTGGATTTACAAACCAAAAATTTAGTCAATGGCAAAAGTACTCTGACGGAGTCGTATGCCAGCCTGGTTGCGAACGTGGGCAACAAAGCCAGCACCCTTGCTAAAACCAATACCACACAGGCAGCCGTGGTGACACAGCTTACCAATCAGCAGCAGTCTGTTTCCGGGGTTAACCTGGATGAAGAGTATGCAAACCTGACGCGCTATCAGCAGTATTACATGGCCAATGCCCAGGTATTACAGACGGCTTCCACTATTTTCCAGTCACTGATAAGTGCTGTCAGCTAAATTTTGCAGAGGAATTAAACCATGCGACTCAGTACCAGCATGATCTACGATCAGCAGATGCGCGGGATCTCTACTTCACAGTCTGCATGGCTGAAAGGGGGAGAGCAGCTCGCTACCGGTAACCGTGTTAATAGTCCGGAAGATGATCCTGTCGCTGCCGCTCAGGCCGTTGTCATCTCACAGGCGCAGACTGAAACTTCACAGTATAAAACGGCGCGTGTTTTTGCCACGCAAAATCAGTCTACCGAAGTGACGACGCTTAAACAGGTAACTGATGTGATCATCAATGCTCAGACAACACTGGTTGCCGCTTCAAATGGAACCTTGTCTGACGACGATCGCCAGTCTTACGCGACTCAGCTTACCGGGCTTCGTGCTCAGTTACTGAATCTTGCCAACAGCACTGATGGTAGTGGCCGCTATGTTTTTGCGGGATATCAGAGTGACAAACCTCCTTTTGTTACTGATGCGACTACAGGCGCAACAACTTATGAGGGGGGGCTGACGCCTATTTCTCAGAAAGTGGATGCCAGCCGGACGTTAACCACCAATCATACGGGCGAACAGATTTTCAATTCTCTGACCAGTACTGCGGTGAAAGAAGCTGATGGCACGGCAGAAACGAATATATTTAACATGCTAGACACGGCGATCGCATCGTTGAATAAGCCGTTGGCCGATGCGTCCCAGGCAGATATTGATGATGGGTTAGCGGCACTGGAGAAATCGGGCCGAGGCTTGCGTAATGCGTTAAATAACGTATCAAGTGTTAGTGCAGAAGTCGGTACAAACCTGCAGGAGTTATCCAGTCTTGATTCCAAAGGGGATGACACTATCCTTAACCAAAAAAATCAGCTGTCAGCATTGATTGGCGCTGATACCGTGGAGTCAATTTCTAACTACACCATGCAGCAGGCGGCGTTAAAAGCCTCTTATACGGTGTTCCAGCAGATGTCCAAACTGTCTCTGTTTAACCTGAATTCGTAGACTGACTTCTAATATTTGAACGTGCTTTAACCGTGTACGTTCAGTTTCTCCCGCTGTCAGTAGCCAAAGCTGACAGCGGGTTTTTTTTGCCTGCTATCCCCTCTCACGTAACGGTGTGCCCCGTATCCTTTTAACGACTTGTCGATAACGCAATGGTGTCTATGAACCGCGATGCTGATGACGGCGGGTATATGTATACTCACAGATATGAATACGTTGCGACAACGATCGGTGAATACAGAGATACTGGCGTAAACGGGGAGGGAAGAGCAGATAAAAAAAAGCCCCGGCCAGGTGGCCAGGGCTTGATTGACGCGTTATCAGGTATTAAGGACGGGTTGCCGGAGCAGTCGCCTGATGAGTTGCAGCGTGACCGCCTGCTGACCCCTTACCTTCAAAGTTAAAGTCCGGACGCACCCAGTCGCTCTGACTTGGTGCTTCTGGCTGGTAAGCCGGAGCCGGGGCTTTCGTCATTGGCGCGGTAGCATGATGCGGAGCGCTGCTCTGCACGGGGGCAGCGGCCACGGGTTCTGCAACAGCAGGTGCGCTGGCAACGATCGGTGCAGCATCAACCACAGGCTCAGCAGCAACCGGTGCATCCGCGACAGGCTCGTCACGGGCAGGAACCGGAGCGTGCGGCTCGCTGGTCGCCACAGTGTGTTGTGCTGCAGTCACTTCCGGTGCATGGAGCACTTCGGCAACCTGCTGCTCAACTTCAGGGCTGACTTCAACCGGAGCAACGCTGGCAATGTCAGTCGCCTGTTGGGCTTCTTCCACAATATCCGCAACAGCATCAACTGCGGCAAAAGTTGGCTCAGGCTGAACATCTTCCACAGGCGTCGCTTCTGCTGCAGTCTCTTCCGCGACAACTTCGTCAGCGGCAGAAATTACGGCGGGTTCTTCGTTTACCGGTGCGTCAATGGCAGCCGTCTCTTCAGCAATCACAGGGGTGATTTCTGGCAGATTTTCTGGCTGTGGCTCAGCCTGCTGCACAGGTTCTGCCTGCTCTTCGACCGGGGCTTCAATCGCAGGAGTGTTAACCTCAGGGGTTTCAACCACAGGTGCGGTGGCAGCGACAGCCTCTACCGCATTAGCGGCTTCGACAGCGGCAGTGGCTTCTGCAACAGGCGTTTCAACCTCTGTATGACCGTAAGGAGGGACCACTGAATGGCCATGCTCTTCATGCGTTTCGTGATCGCTTGTCTGAGCAACCGGATAAGAAATCCACACTTTACCTGATGCCATTTCTGGCGATGCAGCAGCGTTAGACAGCGGCATTGGTGACTGTGTCGGATAACGCTCATCACGGTAACGGCGACGACGCTGACCGCTCACACGCAGGTGGCGTGGAGAGCGACGTGAACGGCGTGGCATATTGTTGCCATCACGATCGTCGTTGTCATCAGACTCAGCCACAGGTTCGTTAACCACTGGCGTGGCTGCCGGGGTCACTTCTTCACCTTGCGGTTCAAACGAACGCGCAGCGGTCTGTTCAGCCGTTTCGATACGCACTTTCTGGTTCAACTGGCGCGGTTTACGGCGCGGCATCACCTGTACGTTCTCTTCCTGCACTTCCTGATTGTCTACAGCTTCGATGATCGGCTCAACGATGCTCTCTTCCTGCACGACCGGCCGTTTTTCTTCCTGGTTCTGACCAGGACGACGACGCTGGCGATCCTGACGAGGTTGACGTGGCTGCGAGGTTTCGCTGCGTTCAAATTCGTCTGGAACCATACGTTCGCTGCGGGCATCCGCCTGTGGTGCATTGCGTTTATTGGCGTTGTTACGACGATTGTCGTCACGACCATTTTCACGCGCTTCGTTGTTGCGTTCACGTGGTGCACGTTCAGTACGTTCAGTACGTTCACCGTTGCGGTCGTTACGCTCGCTGTTGCGCTCGTTACGTTCACCATTACGGTCGTTACGTTCACTGTTACGGTCGTTACGTTCACTGTTACGGTCGTTACGTTCGCCGTTGCGGTCGTTACGTTCGCCATTGCGATCGCTACGGTCTGCATTACGATCGCCATAACGCTCACCACGTTCACCGTTACGGTCGCGGCGGTTATTGTTCTGGCGGCGGTTATTGCGACGTTCACCACGTGGTGCAGCAGGTTCGGCTGGTTTTTCTTCAACGACAGGTGGCTGTGGCTCAACTGCTGGCTTCTCTTCCGCAGCGAACAGTTTTTTCAGCCCGCTGAAGAAACGGCTAACCAGGCCCGGCTGAGCGTCAGCGGCAGGTGTTTTCGCGACAGGCGGTGCAACCGGTGCTGTTGCGGCAACTTCTGCAATTTCTTCCTGTGGTGCTGGCGGCGCATCTGGCATCACAAAAGCGGCGAGGGCAGGCTGCTCAGGGCGCTTGCGCTCAGCGTGCTCTTCTTCAGAAGGCAACGCCATTTCTGCTTCGTGCAGTTTAGGCAGGTGATAACTGAGAGTTTGCGTCTCTTCACCACTGCGCACGCGCAGAACGGAGTAGTGCGGTGTCTGCATATTATCGTTGGGTACGATAATGGCACGCACGCCGCCCTGGCGTTTTTCAATGGCGCTGACGGCTTCACGTTTCTCGTTCAGCAGGTATGAAGCAACCTGAACCGGTACGATGGCATGAACTTCTTTGGTGTTCTCTTTCAGCGCTTCTTCTTCAATCAGACGCAGAATGGAGAGAGCCAGCGATTCGTTATCACGGATGGTACCGGTGCCGCTACAGCGTGGGCAAACGTGATGGCTGGATTCACCCAGAGAAGGGCTAAGACGCTGACGCGACATTTCCAGCAGGCCGAAACGTGAAATATGGCTGATCTGAATACGAGCACGATCCTGGCGTACGGCTTCACGCAGGCGGTTTTCTACCGCACGCTGATGACGAACCGGGGTCATATCGATAAAGTCGATAACGATCAGGCCACCGAGGTCACGCAAACGCAGCTGGCGGGCAATTTCATCGGCCGCTTCCAGGTTGGTGTTAAACGCCGTTTCTTCGATGTCCCCGCCGCGAGTGGCGCGTGCGGAGTTGATATCGATAGCCGTCAGCGCTTCGGTGGAATCGATAACAATCGATCCGCCAGAAGGCAGACGCACTTCACGCTGGAATGCAGATTCGATCTGCGATTCGATTTGATAGTGGCTGAACAGCGGGATTTCACCGGTGTACAGTTTAATTTTGCTGCTGAAATCTGGACGACCCAGTGCGGCGATATGCTGGCGAGCCAGCTCCAGCACTTTTGGATTGTCGATGAGGATTTCGCCGATGTCCTGACGCAGATAGTCGCGGAAGGCGCGCACGATCACGTTACTTTCCTGATGGATCAGGAAAGGCGCGGGGCGGCTGTCAGCAGCTTTCTTAATGGCTTCCCAATGTTTCAGACGGAAGCTGAGATCCCATTGCAGTGCATCGGCCGATTTGCCCACACCCGCGGTGCGTACAATCAGACCCATACCATCAGGCAATTCCAGTGCTGACAGGGCTTCTTTCAGTTCAGTGCGGTCATCGCCTTCGATACGGCGTGAAATACCGCCTGCTCGTGGGTTGTTTGGCATCAGAACCAGGTAACTTCCCGCCAGGCTGATAAAGGTGGTCAGGGCTGCGCCTTTATTACCACGTTCTTCTTTATCGATCTGAACAATGACTTCCTGGCCTTCACGCAGTACATCCTTGATATTTGGACGACCGTGAGAATTGTAATTAGCAGGGAAGTATTCGCGGGAAATTTCTTTCAGAGGTAGGAAACCGTGCCGTTCAGCGCCGTAATCAACAAATGCGGCTTCGAGGCTGGGTTCAATGCGGGTGATCTTGCCTTTGTAGATGTTGGCTTTTTTCTGTTCGTGTCCAGGGCTTTCAATATCCAGATCGTACAGACGTTGTCCGTCCACGAGGGCAACACGCAACTCTTCCTGCTGAGTTGCGTTTATCAACATTCTTTTCATCGTAACTTACTCATTATTCTTACATTAGTGACAAAGCTGCGGGCAAAGTAACGCTGGACATGAAAACCGATGACCCCGTGTCTCATCGCAAAGCCGTCAACCTCCCGGTTGTCAGCAGCTAAAGGGGTGCAAAAACTCGGTAGCCTGTTTTACATATGGAAAAACAGCGCTTTTAAGGGGGGAACCGCCAGTAGAATACCAGGTGAACCAATCCCGTTTTATCGTCCAGGCTGCAACCCGCAGCCCGCTAAATGCCTGATTGCACAATACGTCTTACGCCATTGCTGCGTGTATGCGCTATCCGGCAAAATTTCTCACCCTTCATCTTTCGAGCCGCAGCCATGTTGGCTGATCTCATTCATCCCCAAATACCGACTTATGTCTGTTTCCGGGGATTCTTTCGCTTGCCTTGCTGCAACACGAAATCTATTGGGTACACGCTAACTATTCCCTTACGTTCGCAAGTCTTAGCGTCAAAAACGGAGATATTATTCCATTGCTAAGGCGGTGATCGCAAGGTGACTTTATCCGCGTTGAGAAGTTTCTCTCAGCTTTTAGAACGTATTGCAGTGCTTTTCAGCAGATTGTCTAAAAACCGGTCACAACTTCCTGCGGTAACCGTCTCTGTCAGTTAAGCACAGAAAAAGAGGTGGCGCTATCACAGCGCACTATTTAGAATCGCCAACCATGAAAACCAATACTCCAGCCGTACATTTTATTGCCATTTCTGCTGATGAAGCAGGACAGCGCATCGATAACTTTTTGCGCACCCAGTTAAAAGGGGTGCCGAAAAGCATGATTTATCGCATTTTGCGTAAAGGCGAAGTGCGGGTGAACAAGAAACGTATCAAACCGGAATACAAACTGGAGGCCGGGGATGAGGTGCGCATTCCCCCCGTGCGGGTGGCAGAGCGTGAAGACGATAATGTGTCACCTAAGCTGGCGAAAGTCGCCGCACTGGAACACGCCATCATTTATGAAGACGACCACATTCTCGTCATGAACAAACCGTCCGGCACTGCCGTACACGGGGGCAGTGGTCTGAGTTTCGGTGTGATTGAAGGGCTGCGTGCGCTGCGTCCAGATGCGCGCTTCCTGGAGTTAGTCCACCGCCTGGATCGCGACACCTCCGGGGTATTGCTGGTGGCAAAAAAACGCTCTGCGCTGCGTTCGCTGCACGAGCAACTGCGTGAGAAGGGCATGCAGAAGGATTACCTCGCGCTGGTACGCGGGCAGTGGCCATCCCATGTGAAAGCGGTCCGGGCACCTTTACTGAAAAATATCCTGCAAAGCGGTGAGCGCATTGTGAAGGTGAACAGTGAAGGCAAACCGTCCGAGACGCTGTTTAAAGTGGAAGAGCGTTATGCCATGGCTACGCTGGTAAAAGCCAGTCCGGTCACCGGGCGTACTCACCAGATTCGCGTACATACATTACATGCCGGGCATCCGATTGCCTTTGATGATCGCTACGGCGAAGCAGATTTTGACCAGCAGCTAAGTGGGACCGGTCTGAAACGCCTGTTCCTGCATGCCGCTGCGCTGCGTTTCACGCACCCGAATACCGGGGAAATCATGCGTGTGGAAGCGCCCCTGGACAACGAACTGAAACGTTGTCTGGAGATTCTGCGTAAACAGCATCCCGCAACCTGATCCAGGGCGAGGCGTGCCTCGCCCCTACATAAGGACACCGACTTTGTTGCGGGCAGGTAGCCCTGGCCCAAGGCGAGGCATACCTCGCCCCTACGTAAGGACACGGACTTTGTAGGGGGCAGGTAGCCCTAACCCAAGGCGAGGCATACCTCGCCCCTACGTAAGGACACGGACTTTGTAGGGGGCAGGTGGCCCTGACCCAGGGCGAGGCATACCTCGCCCCTACGTAAGGACACGGACTTTGTAGGGGTCAGGCATGCCTGACCCAGGCCCCCATGCCGTGCTTCGGTTCTACATCACACCAGTGGATTAACACCGGCGTTTCTCAGCATGTCGCACAGGGCAATCAGCGGTAGCCCTACCAGTGTATTGGGGTCACGCCCTGACAGGCGATCGAACAGTGTGATACCCAGTCCTTCACTTTTAAAGCTCCCTGCACAGTTAAGTGGCTGCTCTTTGCTGATATAGGCCACGATTTCCTCGTCACTCAGTGTGCGAAAATCGACGCTGAAGGGCTCACAAAGCACCTGTAGTGACGCGTTGCGGCTGTCATAGAGCGCCAGACCGGTATAAAACACCACGCTGTGGCCGCTGGCTGCACGCAACTGCTCCTGTGCCCGTGCGGCTGTGAGAGGTTTGCCAAAAATCTTGCCGGCTACCACGCAGACCTGGTCGGAACCAATGATTAAGTGGTCCGGGTAGCGTCCGGCCAGCGCCTGCGCTTTGGCGGTTGCCAGTCTTACCACCAGTTCAGTGGCATCTTCATCGGCCAGCGGGGTTTCATCCACCTCTGGCGCCGCGGTAATAAACGGCAGTTCCAGTTTGGCTAATAAGGCTTTTCGATAGCTCGATGTGGAGGCTAATACCAGGTGGCGCATAATTTTTTCCAGAATATATAGCGAATCAGTGTCAGGCATTTTAAACTATGCGCCGCACTGGATGCGAATCATGGGTGAAAGATGCCGCAAAACGGCCTTTTTCTTTGACTCTATGTCGTTACAAAGTTAATATGCGCGCCCTATGCAAAAGGTAAAATTACCCCTAACTCTCGATGCGACTCGTACCGCTCAAAAACGCCTGGACTACCAGGGTGTTTACACCCCTGAGCAGGTTGAGCGGATTGCCGAGTCGGTAGTGAGTGTGGACAGTGATGTAGAATGTGTCATGTCGTTTGCGATTGACGAGCAGCGTCTGGCAGTACTGAAAGGTACGGCCGAAGTTTCAGTGACGCTGTGCTGCCAACGCTGCAACAAGACTTTTCCGCAGCATGTCCACGTATCGTACTGTTTCAGCCCGGTCGTCACTGACGAACAGGCCGAAGCACTGCCGGAAGCGTACGAGCCGATCAACGTCAACGAGTTTGGCGAAACCGATCTGCTGGCAATGGTTGAGGATGAAGTCATTCTCGCCCTGCCTGTCGTTCCGGTGCATGATTCTGAACACTGTGAAGTGTCCGAGGCGGACATGGTCTTTGGTCAGTTGCCTGAAGAGGCAGAAAAACCAAACCCATTTGCCGTATTAGCCAGTTTAAAGCGTAAGTAATAGGAGTAAGGTCCATGGCCGTACAACAGAATAAACCAACCCGTTCCAAACGTGGCATGCGTCGTTCACACGATGCGCTGACCACAGCAGCTCTTTCCGTAGATAAAGTTTCTGGTGAAACTCATCTGCGTCACCACATCACTGCGGATGGTTACTACCGCGGTCGCAAGGTCATCGTTAAGTAATTCCGCGGTCCGCGGCGCTACTTTGACACGTTTGACCCTGGCGATAGATGCCATGGGCGGGGATTTCGGTCCCTGCGTGACAGTGCCTGCATCACTGCAGGCACTGGCCTTAAATCCGCATCTGCATCTCCTTCTGGTCGGCGATCCCGACACCATCACGTCATTACTTGCCAAAGCTGATTCTGCCCTTAAGGCACGTCTGCAGATCATTGCTGCCGAATCGGTTATTGCCAGTGATGCCAGACCTTCACAGGCGATCCGCGCCAGTCGTGGAAGCTCTATGCGTGTCGCGCTGGAGCAGGTGAAAGCAGGGCAGGCGCAGGCCTGTATCAGTGCAGGCAATACCGGTGCGCTGATGGGGTTAGCTAAATTATTATTAAAACCGCTGGACGGCATTGATCGCCCGGCGTTGATGACCGTGTTACCGCATCAGCAATACGGGAAAACCGTGGTGCTGGATTTAGGCGCTAATGTCGATTCGGACAGTGCTATGCTGGTACAGTTTGCCGTTATGGGCGCGGTGGTGGCAGAGGAAATCTTAGCCATCGACCGACCGAGAGTGGCACTGCTTAATATTGGTCAGGAAGAGACTAAAGGGTTAAGTTCGATACGTGAAGCCGCGGCAATACTGCGTGCATCGCCAGAACTTAACTATATTGGATACCTCGAGGGTAACGATCTTCTCACCGGTAAGACAGACGTGCTTGTTTGCGATGGTTTCGTGGGCAATGTTACGCTGAAAACGATGGAAGGTGTCGTAAGAATGTTCCTTTCGCTGTTGAATTCACAGGGCGAAGGTAAAAAGAAGGCCTGGTGGCTGGGATTGCTGGGGCGCTGGCTCAAGAAACGTCTGGCAAAGAAGTTCGGCCATCTCAATCCCGACCAGTACAATGGCGCTTGCCTGTTAGGATTACGTGGCACCGTGATTAAAAGTCATGGCGCGGCCAATCAACGCGCATTTACTGTGGCGATCCAACAGGCAGAGCAGGCGGTGCGGCGGCAAGTTCCTGAGCGAATTGCTGCGCGCCTTCAAGCGGTATTACCTAAGAGTGACTGAGCGTACATGTATACGAAGATTATCGGTACGGGCAGCTATTTGCCCGAGCAGGTGCGGACTAACGCCGATCTGGAAAAAATGGTAGAAACGTCGGATGAGTGGATTGTGACTCGTACCGGCATTCGTGAACGTCGTATTGCCGGCCCGGACGAAACCGTGGCAACCATGGGCTTCCATGCGGCCGAGCGCGCGCTGGAGATGGCCGGTATCGATAAAAATGATATCGGTCTGATCGTGGTAGCGACCACGTCGTCCAGCCACGCATTCCCAAGCTCAGCATGCATGATTCAGCAGATGCTGGAAATTGATGATGCCGCTTCCTTTGACCTCGCCGCCGCCTGCGCAGGCTTCACCTATGCGCTGAGTGTGGCCGATCAGTACATTAAAAATGGTGCAGTGAAACACGCACTGGTGATCGGCGCAGATGTTCTCGCTCGTATGCTCGATCCTGAGGATCGTGGCACCATTATCCTGTTTGGTGATGGCGCAGGCGCCGTGGTGTTGGGTGCCAGTGAAGAGCCGGGGATCATCTCTACTCATCTGCATGCAGATGGCCGTTATGGTCAGTTGCTGACGCTGCCTAACCAGGATCGTGCGAATCAGGACACGCCAGCGTATGTCACCATGGCGGGCAACGAAGTGTTCAAGGTTGCAGTGACTGAACTGGCTCACATTGTTGATGAAACGCTGGAAGCCAATAAGCTTGATCGTTCTTCTATCGACTGGCTGGTGCCGCATCAGGCAAACCTGCGTATTATCAGTGCCACTGCCCGCAAACTGGGTATGGACATGGATAAAGTCGTTGTGACGCTCGATCGTCATGGCAACACGTCGGCGGCATCTGTGCCGACCGCACTCGATGAAGCGGTACGTGATGGCCGTATTCAACGTGGTCAGTTGATTCTGCTGGAAGCTTTTGGTGGCGGGTTCACCTGGGGTTCTGCACTGGTTCGCTTTTAATTAAGCAAAAATAGCGATTAACAGGAAATCACAATGACGCAATTTGCAATGGTCTTCCCGGGACAGGGATCGCAAACGGTAGGTATGTTGGCCGATCTGGCTGCAACAAATCCGCTTGTGGAAAAAACCTTCCGCGAAGCTTCTGACGCACTGGGTTACGATCTCTGGCAGTTGGTGCAACAAGGCCCTGCTGAAGAATTGAACAAAACCTGGCAAACTCAGCCTGCTTTATTGGCTGCTTCTGTTGCCATTTTCCGCGTTTGGCAGGAAAAAGGCGGAAAAGCGCCGTCAATGCTTGCAGGGCACAGCCTGGGTGAGTACAGTGCGCTGGTTTGTGCAGGTGTCATGGCGTTTGCAGATGCGATTAAGCTGGTTGAACTGCGCGGCAAACTGATGCAGGAAGCCGTTCCGGAAGGAACTGGCGCGATGCAGGCGATTATTGGTCTGGACGATGCGTCCATCGCTAAAGCTTGTGAAGAGTCTGCTCAGGGGCAAATTGTCTCTCCGGTGAACTTTAACTCTCCGGGTCAGGTTGTGATTGCCGGTAACAAAGAAGCCGTAGAACGTGCGGGTGCTGCCTGTAAGGCCGCCGGCGCGAAACGTGCACTGCCGCTGCCTGTCAGCGTGCCGTCACACTGTGCACTGATGAAGCCTGCGGCAGATAAACTGGCCGCAGCACTCGAACAGCTGACCTTCAACGCGCCTGCCTTCCCGGTAGTGAATAACGTTGATGTGAAGTGCGAGACGTCAGCAGAAGCTATCCGTAGTGCGCTGGTACGCCAGTTGTACAATCCAGTGCGCTGGACCGGATGTGTAGAATTTATGGCCGGCCAGGGCGTAACGTCGCTGCTGGAAGTGGGTCCGGGTAAAGTTCTGACCGGGCTGACTAAACGTATTGTTGACACCCTGACAGCGGCGGCGGTAAACGACCAGGCCAGCCTGACAGCGGCGCTTGAACAATAACACGGAGAGAAACATGAACTTCGAAGGTAAAATTGCGCTGGTAACCGGTGCAAGCCGTGGAATCGGCCGTGCGATTGCAGAAACCCTGGTGGCACGTGGTGCCAAAGTTGTGGGTACTGCGACCAGCCAAAGTGGCGCCGACGCTATCAGTACCTATCTGGGTGATAACGGTAAAGGCCTGCTTCTGAACGTGACCGACAGCGCATCGATTGAAAGCGTGTTGGAAAATATTCGCGCCGAATTTGGCGAAGTGGACATTTTAGTCAATAATGCAGGCATCACGCGTGATAATCTCCTGATGCGCATGAAGGACGATGAGTGGCAGGACATCCTGGACACCAATCTGACTTCAGTATTCCGACTGTCAAAAGCGGTAATGCGTGCCATGATGAAAAAACGTGCGGGTCGAATTATTACCATTGGCTCCGTAGTTGGAACAATGGGTAATGCGGGTCAGGCAAATTACGCGGCAGCAAAAGCGGGTTTGATTGGCTTTAGCAAATCACTGGCGCGTGAAATCGCGTCCCGTGGTATTACTGTTAACGTCGTGGCACCTGGTTTCATTGAAACCGACATGACGCGTGCACTGAGCGAAGATCAGCGTGCGGGCATTCTGGCGGAAGTTCCTGCAGGTCGCCTCGGCGGCGCGCAGGAGATCGCTAATGCCGTTGCATTTTTAGCCTCTGACGAGGCCGCGTACATCACTGGTGAGACGCTGCACGTCAATGGCGGAATGTACATGGTCTGAAAATCACGAAAATATTTGCGTTATTTGGGGTAAAGGCCGCAGAATAGCGTAAAATCGTGGTTGGACCAGCCGGGATTTAGTTGCATCTTTTTCAACATTTTATACACTACGAAAACCATCGCGAAAGCGAGTTTTGATAGGAAATTTAATAGTATGAGCACTATCGAAGAACGCGTTAAGAAAATCATTGGCGAGCAGCTGGGCGTTAAGCAGGAAGAAGTTGTTAATACTGCCTCTTTTGTAGAAGATCTGGGCGCTGATTCTCTTGATACCGTTGAGCTGGTAATGGCTCTGGAAGAAGAGTTTGATACCGAGATTCCGGACGAAGAAGCTGAGAAAATCACTACCGTTCAGGCTGCTATTGATTATATCAATGGTCACCAGGCATAAGTGAGCATCTCCAGGCGGTCACTCGACCGCCTGAGTTTTATCTGAACGTCCCACACAGTGTCAACTTTTCCCTCTCTGGAGGACGAACGTGTCTAAGCGTCGTGTAGTTGTGACTGGTCTTGGCATGTTGTCTCCTGTCGGCAATACCGTAGAGTCCACCTGGAATGCTCTTGTTGCCGGTCAGAGTGGCATCAGCCTCATCGACCATTTTGATACTAGTGCCTACGCAACGCGTTTTGCTGGCTTAGTAAAAGATTTTAATTGTGATGAATTCATCTCGCGCAAAGATCAGCGCAAGATGGACGCCTTCATCCAATATGGAATTGTTGCTGGCATCCAAGCCATGCAGGATTCTGGCCTGGAAATCACCGAAGAGAACGCTGAACGTATTGGCGCTGCCATTGGCTCCGGCATTGGCGGTCTTGGTCTTATTGAAGAAAACCACACCTCTCTGGTGAATGGTGGCCCACGTAAAATCAGCCCGTTCTTTGTTCCTTCGACCATTGTTAACATGATTGCGGGTCACCTGACGATCATGTTTGGCATGAAAGGCCCAAGTATCTCCATCGCAACTGCCTGTACTTCTGGCGTGCACAACATTGGTCACGCTGCACGTATCATCGCTTATAACGATGCTGATGTTATGCTGGCTGGTGGTGCTGAAAAAGCCAGTACACCACTGGGTGTGGGCGGATTTGGTGCTGCACGTGCACTTTCTACCCGCAACGATAACCCGCAGGCGGCAAGCCGTCCGTGGGATAAAGATCGTGATGGCTTTGTACTGGGGGACGGTGCAGGTCTGGTGGTGTTGGAAGAGTATGAGCACGCGAAAAAACGCGGGGCGAAAATCTACGCTGAAATCGTCGGGTTTGGGATGAGCAGCGATGCCTACCACATGACCTCTCCACCGGAAAACGGTGCGGGTGCGGCGCTGGCGATGGTGAATGCACTGAAAGATGCACAACTGTCACCAGAGCAAATCGGCTATATCAACGCGCACGGTACCTCGACGCCGGCCGGAGATAAAGCAGAAACGCAGGCAGTGAAATCCGTCTTTGGTGCCAGTGCGAACAGCGTGATGGTCAGCTCGACAAAATCCATGACCGGTCACCTGTTAGGTGCAGCGGGCGCGGTGGAGTCGATCTTCACTATTCTTGCATTGCGCGACCAGGTCGTTCCGCCAACCATCAATCTGGATAACCCAGATGAAGGTTGTGATCTTGATTTTGTTCCGCACACGGCGCGTCAGACAAAAGGTCTGGAGTACACTTTATGTAACTCCTTCGGATTCGGCGGTACCAACGGTTCGCTTATTTTCCGTAAGATCTGAGTTTGTCCTGTCCGATTGAAAGGCCCGCACTGTGCGGGCCTTTTTTTATTCTGATCGTCAGTGAGCGACAATCAGATGATTCTGGCGGGATTGGCAGGTAATCTGGGCACTGACGATAACGGAGAGTGAGCATGATGTGGGTCAATGGTGACACGCGGGACAATATCGATATCCGCGATCGCGCAGTTCAGTTCGGCGATGGTTGTTTTACCACGGCGCGTGTTCAACAGGGCAGGGTAACGTTTCTTGAGGCCCATCTGACGCGTTTACAGCAAGCCTGCGAACGTCTTATGATCGGTGATGTTGACTGGCATAACCTCGAAAAAGAGATGAGCTTTGCTGCGACAACCCGCAGCGATGCCGTACTGAAGGTTATTTTGACGCGTGGCAGCGGCGGACGCGGTTACAGCGCAACGGGCTGCAGCCAGCCGGTACGCATCCTGTCTCTCTCTGACTATCCTGCTCATTATCATACGCTACGCCAGACTGGCGCACGGCTGGCACTCAGCAGTGTGCGCCTGGGGAAAAATCCCCACCTGGCAGGAATAAAACATCTAAACCGCCTTGAACAGGTGCTGATCCGCACAGAGCTTGAGCAGACTGCCGCCGATGAGGCGCTGGTGCTTGACAGTGACGCTATGCTGGTGGAATGCTGTGCGGCTAATTTATTCTGGCGTACGGGAAATCAGGTGTTTACCCCTGATTTAACGGCATCGGGTGTGAATGGCATTCAACGTCAATGGGTGATGCAGCAGGTGGTTCAACTGGGGTTCACCCTGACAGAAGTCCGTGCTGAGATTGACGCACTGGCGTCGGCAGAAGAAGTGCTGATCACCAACGCACTGATGCCCGTATTGCCGGTTTACCAGGTTGAGAACTGGCATTATTCATCGCGCCAGCTTTTTGGTCTGCTCAACCACCATAATGAATGACGTGGGACCTTCATGACTAAACTCCGAAAAACGATAGTAGTGCTACTCGCATTCGTGCTGATGGTTGCCGCATACGGTTACTGGCAAACACGCCAGCTGGCTGATTCTGCGTTAACGATTAACAAAGAAACGATCTTTACCCTGCCAGCAGGCTCAGGCCGCGTAGTGCTGGAGGCTCAACTGGAGTCGAAGCACATCGTGCCTGATGGCCCGTGGTTTGGCGTTCTGCTGAAGCTGGAACCTGAACTGGCGAAATTTAAAGCCGGAACCTATCGCTTCACGCCGGGAATGACCGTGCGGGAGATGCTGGCGCTGCTGGCCAGTGGTAAAGAGGCACAATTCCCCCTGCGTTTCGTTGAAGGTACGCGTATGCAGGAATGGCTCAGTCAGCTTCGCAATGCCCCTTACATTAAACATACGCTGACGGATGACAAACTCGCGACGGTGGCTGCCGCATTAAAGCTGGAGGGGGAACAGGCCGGCGTGGAAGGCTGGTTTTATCCCGATACTTATCTTTATACGGCGAACACCACCGATGTCGCACTGTTGAAACGTGCGCATGATCGCATGGTGACGCTGGTTGACAGTGAATGGCAGGGTAAAATGGATAACCTGCCGTATAAAAGCAAAAATGATATGCTGACCATGGCGTCGATCATTGAGAAAGAAACCGCGGTGAGTGACGAGCGTCGCCGCGTCGCCTCGGTATTTATCAACCGTCTGCGTCTGGGCATGCGCCTGCAAACCGACCCGACGGTGATTTATGGTATGGGTGATGCCTATAAAGGCACGCTAACACGCAAGAATCTGGAAACGCCCACGGCATATAACACTTATACGATTAACGGACTGCCGCCAGGCCCGATTGCCATGCCAGGAAAAGCCTCGCTAGCTGCGGCAGCGCACCCGGATAAAACTAACTTCCTCTATTTTGTGGCCGATGGAAAAGGAGGGCATACCTTTACCACCAATCTGGCCAGCCATAATAAAGCCGTACAGGTGTATCGCCTGGCGATGAAGGAAAAAAATGAACAGTAAATTTATCGTTATTGAAGGCCTGGAAGGCGCAGGGAAAACCACCGCACGTGATGCCGTGGTCAGCGAACTTCAGCGCCACGGCATTAACGACATTGTCTTTACCCGCGAGCCCGGCGGTACGCCGCTGGCAGAGAAACTGCGCGAGTTGATCAAGCAGGGAATAAATGATGAACCCATCACCGATCAGGCGGAACTGCTGATGCTGTACGCAGCCCGCGTACAGCTGGTTGAAAATGTCATTAAACCTGCGCTGGCACGCGGTGCCTGGGTGGTAGGGGATCGTCATGATCTCTCATCGCAGGCTTATCAGGGCGGAGGACGCGGCATGGACAGCGAGTTAATGCGCAGCCTGAAGCAGGCAGTACTGGGCGATTTTTCCCCGGACCTGACGTTGTACCTCGATGTCACGCCTGAAATTGGCCTGCAACGTGCCCGTGCCCGTGGCGCGCTGGACCGCATCGAACAGGAATCCCTCAACTTCTTTATCCGCACGCGTGACCGTTATCTGGCGCTGGCAGCCGCTGACACCCGTATTAAAACCGTGGATGCCACCCAGTCACTGGAACAGGTTACCGTCTCGCTGCGCCAGACGCTTGACCAGTGGTTACAGGAACAGCAATGAACTGGTATCCGTGGCTCAATCACAGCTACCGTCAGATCCTCAGCCAGCATCAGGCACAGCGCGGCCATCATGCTTTGCTGATTCAGGCGCTGCCGGGGATGGGCGATGATGCCCTTATCTGGGGGATCAGCCGCTGGCTGATGTGCAAGCGGCCTGATGGCCTGAAAAGCTGTGGTGAATGCCACGCCTGCCAGCTGATGCTGGCCGGAACGCATCCGGACTGGTATCGGCTGGAAGCGGAAAAAGGCAAAAGTTCGCTCGGGATTGACGCAGTCCGCAGTGTCACTGAGAAGCTGTACCATCATGCGCAGCAGGGCGGGGCAAAAGTTGTCTGGTTGCCGGATGCCGGACAGTTGACTGAGGCCGCCGCGAATGCGCTGCTGAAAACGCTGGAAGAGCCGCCGAAAAATACCTGGTTTTTACTCAGTAGCCGCGAACCCTCGCGCCTGCTGCCGACGCTGCGCAGCCGCTGTCTACTGTGGCACCTCGCTCCCCCCGCAGAAGCACAAAGTCTGCAATGGTTACAGAAACAGTCTGCGGCCGGTCTGAACGAACGTACTGCCGCCTTGCGCCTGTCAGCGGGGGCACCTGCTGCCGCTCTGGCGTTACTGGACGATAAAATCTGGCAGCAACGTCAACGGGTCTGCGAGGCGCTACCTGATGCGTTGCAGGGCGATATGCTGAGCCTGCTTCCCGCGTTACATCATGATGATGCCGCTCAGCGTATTGGCTGGCTCTGTTCACTGCTGATCGATGCCGTGAAATGGCAGCAAGGAGGCGGGCAGTTTATCAGTAACGTCGACCGCCAGGCGGATGTGATGCGTATCGCCACCCTGTTACCGACCAGCGCTATTGATGCCAGTCTGCGCCAGTGGATTATCTGTCGTGACCGCCTGCTGAATGTGGTCGCCGTCAACCGCGAATTGCTACTGACCAATCAGCTGCTGGGCTGGGAAGCCATGCTTAACCCGGCATCGGCCGGTTCACCGCTTTAGAGAGTACATTATGTTTTTAGTTGATTCCCACTGCCACCTCGATGGCCTGAATTATGAAACCCTGCACCAGGATGTGTCGGATGTGCTGGCAAAGGCTGCTGCCCGCGATGTGAAATTTATGCTGGCAGTAGCGACCACGCTGCCGGGCTACAAAGCGATGGTTGACCTGATTGGTGAACGTCCAAACGTGGCTTATTCCTGCGGTGTGCATCCGCTGAATCAGGAAGAGGCGTATGACTTCGCTGAATTGCGCGAGCTGGCCGCCCACCCGCGCGTTATCGCGATGGGTGAAACCGGGCTGGACTATTTTTACCAAAAAGAGACGATGGTGCGTCAGCAGGCTTCTTTCCGCGAACATATTCGCGTCGGGCGCGATCTGAATAAACCCGTGATCGTCCATACTCGTGATGCCCGCGAAGATACGCTGGCGATCCTGCAGGAAGAGAAAGCAGAAGAGTGTGGCGGTGTGTTGCACTGTTTTACGGAAGATCGTGAAACCGCCACCCGACTGCTGGATATGGGGTTCTATATTTCTTTCTCAGGCATTGCCACATTCAAGAACGCTGAACAGATCCGCGAAGCCGCCCGTCATGTGCCACTGGACCGTATGCTGGTGGAAACCGACTCGCCGTATCTTGCCCCGGTGCCGTACCGTGGCAAAGAAAACCAGCCTGCTTATACCCGCGATGTAGCGGAATACATGGCGGTGGTCAAAGGGGTCAGTATTGAGCAGATGGCGCAGGCGACCACAGAAAACTTCTCGCGCTTATTTCATGTGCCAATGTCGCGTCTGACAGACTGACATTGAGGCGGGGATTTCTTTTATAGCTCGTAATTAATAAGCAAAAGTCGTAAAGTGCAGCGCCCTTAAATCGGGTGCTGCATTTTTTTTGCGCAAAAAACTGGCGTTTCCCGTCAACTTTTACTAAAGAAGTGGCACGCGTTCAACGAAACGTGATAGCCATCAAACAAATTTGAGCGGATTTATTTTACCCTTCGTAATAAATACCGAGAGCGCTTAAGACGCTCCTTATTTTGCACTACCCGCAAAGGATCCTCCCCCTTTGCAACGCGCACAGCGCGAAGAAAAGCACTCATACTCAGGAGCTTTACACTATGTTCAAAAATGCATTTGCGAACCTGCAAAAGGTCGGTAAATCGCTGATGTTGCCCGTATCGGTGCTGCCGATTGCGGGGATCCTGCTGGGCGTTGGTTCTGCCAACTTCGACTGGCTGCCAGCGGTAGTTTCTCATGTGATGGCCGAAGCCGGTGGTTCGGTGTTTGCCAATATGCCGCTGATCTTCGCGATTGGTGTGGCACTGGGCTTCACCAATAACGATGGCGTTTCAGCGCTGGCCGCCGTTGTTGCTTACGGCATCATGGTGAAAACGATGGCCGTCGTGGCACCGCTGGTCCTTCACCTGCCTGCCGAAGAGATTGCGGCTAAGCACCTGGCTGACACGGGTGTACTGGGCGGGATTATTGCCGGTTCCATCGCGGCCTATATGTTTAACCGCTTCTATCGCATCAAGCTGCCTGAGTATCTGGGCTTCTTCGCGGGTAAACGCTTCGTTCCGATCATCTCCGGTTTTACCGCGATTTTCCTCGGTGTGTTGCTGTCCTTTATCTGGCCACCCGTCGGTACTGCGATTCAGGAATTCTCACAGTGGGCGGCGTATCAGAACCCGGTCGTCGCCTTTGGCATTTACGGCGTGGTTGAGCGTTCGCTGGTGCCATTCGGTCTGCACCACATCTGGAACGTTCCCTTCCAGATGCAGATTGGTGAATTCACCAATGCGGCAGGCCAGGTATTCCACGGTGATATTCCACGTTATATGGCGGGTGATCCAACGGCAGGTATGCTGTCAGGTGGTTTCC
The DNA here is from genome assembly GCF_020683125.1 of Erwinia rhapontici. Classification (NCBI taxonomy): domain Bacteria; kingdom Pseudomonadati; phylum Pseudomonadota; class Gammaproteobacteria; order Enterobacterales; family Erwiniaceae; genus Erwinia; species Erwinia rhapontici. Next base: position 1,762,559 of record NZ_CP085627.1, read on the forward strand.
TGTTCAAAATGTACGGTCTGCCAGCCGCTGCGATTGCTATCTGGCATTCAGCGAAACCTGAGAACCGTGCCAAAGTGGGCGGTATCATGATCTCCGCCGCGCTGACCTCGTTCCTGACCGGTATCACCGAACCGATCGAGTTCTCGTTCATGTTCGTTGCGCCGATTCTGTATGCAATCCACGCAATCCTGGCGGGTCTGGCCTTCCCAATCGCTATCCTGTTGGGTATGCGTGACGGCACCAGCTTCTCGCATGGTCTGATCGACTTCATCGTTCTGAGCGGTAACAGCAGCAAAATCTGGCTGTTCCCGATTGTGGGTATCGTCTACGGCCTGGTCTACTACACCATTTTCCGTGTACTGATCGCCAAGCTGGATTTGAAAACACCTGGCCGTGAAGAAACGACCAGCGAGCAGACTGTCGGCAACGCCAGTGAAATGGCGGGTAACCTGGTGGCTGCCTTCGGCGGTAAAGATAACATCACCAATCTGGATGCCTGCATCACCCGTCTGCGCGTTAGCGTGGCGGATGTGAGCAAAGTCGACCAGGCGGGTCTGAAGAAACTGGGTGCGGCCGGTGTGGTCGTGGCAGGTTCTGGTGTTCAGGCGATTTTCGGTACTAAATCCGATAACCTGAAAACCGATATGGATGACTTTATCCGTAATTCGAAATGATCACGGTATAGTGACCAGAAGGGGCGCAAAAGCGCCCCTTTTTTTATGCCTCAGAGATAGACCCGCAGATACTCGGTCAGGCACAGCAGCGCCATCGCCTGTCCATAGGGCATCGAGGTCAGCGGTATCTGGCGGTAATAGTCTAAATCACTGCCCATCGCGGTGCCGAATGACACCTGCGTCAGCTCACCGTCATCATTGATGTGTTCCATCACACCTTTCAGTGCCCGCTCGGCCACAGGATAATAGTCACGGCTGAGATAGCGTTTACGTACAGCTTTCAGGATGCCGTAGGCGAAACCGGCAGTCGCCGAGGCTTCCAGATACGAATCACGATCGTCCAGCAGTGTATGCCATAACCCGCTTTCATGCTGGCACGCCGCCAGCGCCTTCACCTGGCTTTCCAGCACCTGAAGCAAGTAGCGGCGGGTGGCGTGTTGCTCTGGCCAGTTCATCAGTTCTAGAAAATCAGGAATGGCGATGGTCAGCCAGCTGTTACCGCGCGCCCAGCGGGCATTGGCAAAGTTATGCTTGCCATCGAATGTCCAGCCGTGGAACCACAGGCCGGTCTGGCGATCCATCAGATACTGCGCATGCAGCAGAAACTGATAGGTGGCTTCTTCGACAAACTCCGGGCGATCAAGTAACTGGCCGATTTTCGCCAGCGGCATCACGCTCATCATCAGCGTATCGTCCCACATCTGCTGGTGGTTCTCATTGTTGTAGACCAGATGCTGAATGCCGTTATGCTCAGTGCGCGGCATGTCATACATCACCCATTCTGCCCAGCGTTCCAGTACCGGGCGCAGGGACGGATCGCGCGTTTCTTCATAGCGGTACGCGAGGGTCAGGAACGGACAGACAGTATTGACGTTTTTGGTCGGTGTACCCTCCTGGAGCCGTGCGCTAAACCAGTCATCGATACGTTGTAGCGTCAGCTTATCGCCGGTCTGCTGGTAATAGTGATACATGCCGTACAGCCCGATGCCGTGCGTCCACTCCCAGCCAGCCCAGCCCTTGGTATCAATCACCCGGCCATCATCCAGGCGCAGCAAAAATTCGCCGCTTTCATCAGTAATGCCGACCAGATTATCACTGACGCGGGCAATCAGCTGCTGTAGCGCGGTGCGCGGCAGCAGATATTCGGGCTGGCGCAGCAGTGCGCTGAACTTAACCGGGTAAACTGTCATCGTGGTGCTCCTGAGGTCGGATAGAAGGGAAGGCGGCGCGTGTTTCTGACAACGCTGCCGCCTGAGGTTTATGACGATTGAGGTAGCCAACATTATTGTTACCCCAGAGATTCTCATACGGCATACCGGTCAGGGTTTCGACGGTGGCACGCGCTTCCGGTGTCAGCTGCTGCGGAACTACGCCATCGGCCTGGCGCATTTTCAGCGTTTCTTCGCGCAGGGTATGGTGAGTGGCAAGATTGAGTTTAAAGCGCAGGGAGATAATAAAGCCGAATGTCAGCATCACCAGCGTGCCGGCACCGAGAATAACGACGATGGTATGGCCGACCTGGGGAAGCTGCTCCGCTTTGCCTGAGACAAACCCGGAAAGTTGCAGGACGATACCGACCACCATCACTGCACCTGCCTGTGAGGCTTTGCGCGTCAGCGTCATGATTCCGGCAAAAATCCCCTCGCGCCGCTGGCCGGTAATGGCTTCATCCACATCCGCAATGTAGGTGTAAATATTCCACGGGATATAGTTGATGCCACCACGCCCCAGACCCGCTACCGCGGAAATCAACAGCAGCAGTGCCAGGTTATTACTCATACCCGCGTACCACAGCAGGCAGTATGAGAGGGCACTGGCGGCAAACAGTGCCACTACCAGGCGATAGGCCGGGGCAGGTCCAATACGAATACATAACGGGATCATGCCAATCACCGCGATAAATTGCAGGACCGCCATGGTGCCCATCAGGTTGGAGGCCAGCTGCGCACTCTGCATCAGCACAAACACCACGTACCAGGTAAACACCGCGTTAAACACATCCTGAGCGATGTAGCCGCCGAGATACATACCGAGATGTTGGCGGAATATACGGATGCGTAACGTTGATGCCAGCTCGACATACAGGCGTTTCAGGCTCTGACCCAGCGTGAGGTGTTTTTTCTCCTCCTCTGCGCGTTTTGACTCTTCCGACATGGCATCGGCCGGACGCTCCCAGGTGAAGAACCACACCAGCGTCAGTACGATGGCACAGAGTGTGGAAAACACCAGGCTGGAATAGAAGAATGACACTGCGTTGTCCTTACCGAAAACCCCCAGCAGGATGCCCGGTAAAAAGGCGGCAAGAATGGCAGAAAGCTGGGCGAGGGCGATACGGGCACCGGAGAAGCGCGTTTTCTGCTTAAAATCGTCGGTCATTTCCGGTACCAGCGTTTCATAGGGCACCAGCACCATGGTGTAGACGATATCAAACAGCAGGTAAGTGAGCAGGTACCACAGGTAGCTCATATCCCCGACCCACATCAGGCTGTAGCTGAACACACAGGGAATGCCGAGCAAAATAAAGAACTTACGGCGGCCAAAGCGTTTACCCAGCCGGGTGCTGCCGAAGTTATCGGTGAGAAAGCCCATCAGTGGACTGATCACGGCATCCAGCACCCGGGCAAGGGCGAAGATAAAGGTCGCTTCAATGGGCGTCAGGCCACAGAAGGTGGTGTAAAAATAAAGCAGCCAGGCGGCGGTCAGGGCAGTGGTGCCGGCACCGAGAAAATCACCGGAACCGTAGGCGAGATAATTTGCCAGTCCGATCTTACGAGTGTGCATCAGGAAAACTCCTTGCGCGGTGGGGTGGCTTTAGCCACAGGTTCCGGACAACTCATACGGATGCTGGAAAAATAGAGCGTTCGCGATGGCTGAACCTTGCCGTTTTTGCCATCTGAGGCAAGAAGGTGGCAAAATGGCCGTCATCGGTGTGTCGTACATCTAAATTTATAAAACACTGTTTTGTTTTTATCGAAAGTAGCGGTTCATTTTGTTGATGAACAGCACAGAAAGAGGGTGAAGGGCAACGCTGAGAGAGTGAAATGCCGTAAAGCCGAGCGATTAACCAAAGAAAAGTCAGTTGCAGGTTGAAAGAAAACGATTCTCTCGCTCATACTGCGGTAACGTTAACGACATGAACACAAGGACAGATAGCATGGCTGAAGAAACCATTTTCAGTAAAATTATCCGCCGTGAACTCCCGGCCGACATCGTCTATCAGGATGAACTGGTCACGGCATTTCGCGATATCTCCCCGCAGGCGCCGACGCACATTCTTATCATTCCTAACCTGCTGATTGCCACGGCTAACGATGCTGTCGCCGGGCATGAAGCCGCGCTGGGACGTATGATCACCGTAGCGGCGAAAATCGCGAAGGATGAAGGGATTGCTGAAGACGGCTACCGTTTGATCATGAACTGCAATAAACACGGCGGGCAGGAGGTTTATCATATCCACCTGCATCTTGTCGGTGGCCGACCTTTAGGCCCAATGCTGGCGTCCTGAACGCCAACGAATACGGACATAATCCTATGCGGGCAAGCGTAACGGCCATCACGTTACTGATAGCATTAACCGGATGCAGCAGCGATCGTACTGCCATCAATACCTCACAGTCACTGGTGATGGAATCGTCAGTATTGTCAGCGGGGATCACGACCGACGAACCGACGATCCGCGAGACAGAAGGACAACAGCGTGCGTCAACGGTACTATTTAATCAGCAGGAAAAACCGGTCCAGGTGACCTACCGATTCTATTGGTATGATGACAAAGGGCTGGAAATCTTGCCGTTTGAACGACCACATACCCTGACGGTACCCGCTCATGGTAAAGCCGAAATTTCATCTCAAACCGGTAATCTGACGGCGAGCAAAGTTCGTCTCTATCTGTATCTGTAAGGAGTTATCGCGTGAACAGCAACATCGTTAAACGCTCAGGAGTGCTGATGCTGGCGCTTTTTCTGAGCGGCTGTGTATTTTTTCAGAAGCAACAGGAAACGGCACCCCCTGCGCCCGTTGAACCGGTGCAGCCACCGATTACTGTGCCTGAACAGCCAAAAGCAGAGCCGGGGCAGAACGTGCCACCGCCGCCGAAAATGCAAACCCTCAATTGGCCAGCCAGTGTTTCTCCGCTGATTGCCCAGATGCTCAAAGCGGATGGCGTTACGCCTGGCGGCGTGCTGCTGGTGGATAATGTAAAAAACAGCACCAACGGCAGCCTGCAAAGTGCTAAAGCGACGGCCGCGCTGCAAAGTGCGTTGAAGGATAACACCCAGTTTACGCTGGTGACGCCACAACAACTGGCGGTGGCGAAGCAGACGCTCGGTCTGTCAGCGGATGACAGCCTGGTCTCACGCAGTAAAGCGGTGGGTCTGGCGCGTTACGTGGGTGCACAGTATGTGCTGTACAGCAATGCGGAGGGGGATGTGAAAGCACCCACGCTGCAAATGCAGTTAATGCTGGTGCAGACCGGCGAAATCATCTGGTCAGGTAGCGGTGCCGTTGTGCACTGATCCCGCCCTTGAGCGGCTGATCATGCAACAATTTCCGGCGGCGCGAGCCGCCGGTTCTTTTTCCCCCCTTGAGGGATTGAGCGGGTGCAGTGTTCAGGTTTCGCTTGAGGGAGTTTCCCTGCTGGCCAGGCGTGCCGCAGGGCTGCAGACCATGCCTGGGGTGGATCGCCAGCGTGAATACCGCCTGCTGCGCAAACTGGCCGCCAGCGGCCTTACACCGCGCGTTTATGGACGCAATGCGGACTGGCTGCTTCTGGCCTGGCAGCCGGGTAACGTGCTGTCGACAGGGCAGTGGGACAGGTGGGTAGAACCTCTGGTGAATGAAGTCGTCCGCTTGCACCGTCAGCCGCTGTCAGGATACCCCTTACAGCTGCTGCCGCTGCTGATGAGCTACTGGCAGCGCAGTCAGCCTGCGCGGCGCCAGATACACTGGCTGCGGGCGCTAAAGCGCTGTCAGCGGCAGGGCGAACCGAAACCATTACGGATGGCCTTACTGCATATGGATATTCACTGCGGGAACCTGATCCTCAATGACGGGCGCCTGCGGCTGATTGACTGGGAGTACGCCGGCGATGGCGATGTGGCGCTGGAACTGGCCGCGATCATAATGGGTAACGGGCTGGATGCACAGCAACAGCAGCGTTTGATTGTCCATTATTCGGATCGGCAACAATTTGATTATGACCCACTACGACGGCAGGTTGACCGTTGGTTACCGTGGCTCGATCTACTGGCGACCAGCTGGTATGAGTTACGCTGGCAGCAAAGTGGTGAACACCAATTTAAGACGCTGGCAGCCGAGGGCTGGCAGCGCATGTCATCAGGTTAAGAGGTGAAGTGTGGGACCGGTAATGTTAGATGTACAAGGCGGCGAACTGGATGCCGAAGAGCGTGAAATTTTACAACACCCGCTGGTTGGCGGACTGATCCTGTTCAGCCGTAACTATCACGATCCGGCGCAGCTGCGTGAGCTGGTGCGACAGATCCGTGCGGCATCGCGCCATCGTTTGGTGGTGGCCGTCGATCAGGAAGGTGGCCGCGTTCAGCGCTTCCGCGACGGATTTACGCGTCTGCCGGCGATGCAGGCTTTTGCCGCATTACATCGTGGTGAGCAGGCAGAGGCACTGGCCCAGCAGGCAGGCTGGTTGATGGCCTCTGAAATGATTGCAATGGATATTGATATCAGCTTCGCCCCGGTACTGGATATTGGTCACGGCAGCGCGGCCATCGGCGAACGCTCATTCCATGAGAATCCGCAGGTTGCCCTGCAAATGGCGCGTTCATTTATTCGCGGGATGCACGACGCGGGAATGAAAACCACGGGTAAGCATTTCCCAGGACATGGTGCTGTGAGTGCAGATTCCCATAAAGAAACTCCGCGAGATACGCGCAGTGAAGCCGAGATCCGCCAGCATGACATGCCAATCTTCAGGCAGCTGATTGCGGAACAGGCGCTGGACGCAATTATGCCGGCCCACGTTATCTATACTGAAGTTGATCCGCGCCCGGCCAGCGGTTCGTCACACTGGCTAAAAACCGTGCTGCGTGAGGAACTTGGTTTTGACGGCGTCATCTTTTCAGATGATTTGTCGATGGAAGGGGCGGCCATTATGGGCAGCTATGCCGAGCGGGGTCAGGCCGCGTTGGATGCCGGGTGTGACATGATTCTGGTATGCAATAATCGTCAGGGAGCGGTGAGCGTGTTGGATAACCTGTCGCCGATCAATGCTGAAAGGGTGACGCAGCTTTACCATCGAAGCTCATTTACCCATCAGCAACTGCGTGACTCGTCACGCTGGAAAGAGACCAGTGCCAGACTGAGTCAGTTGCAGGAACGCTGGCTGGAACATAAAGCGGCGGCAGGCATCTGATTTCAGGCTGCCTGCGGCGCATCAACGGTGAGGATGACAATGATTATTTATCTGCACGGTTTTGATTCAAACAGCCCGGGCAACCATGAAAAAGTGTTGCAACTTCAGTTTATTGACCCGGATGTCCGGCTGCTCAGCTACAGCACCCGGCATCCGAAGCACGATATGCAGCATCTGCTGAAAGAGACCTACAAGATGTTGCAGCAAAGTGATGACGAACGGCCATTGATTTGTGGTGTTGGTCTGGGCGGCTACTGGGCTGAACGTATCGGCTTCTTGTGTGATGTGCGCCAGGTGATGTTCAATCCTAACCTGTGGCCACAGGAAGTGATGGAAGGCAAAATTGACCGCCCGGAAGAGTATGTTGATATTGCCACCAAATGCGTCGGCAATTTCCGTGAGAAGAACCGTGACCGCTGTATGACCATTCTTTCCCGTCATGACGATGCGCTTGATAACCAGCGCAGTGCCGAGGCGTTACAACATTTTTACGAGCTGATATGGGATGAAGTGGAAGGGCATAAATTCAAGAATATCTCCCATCATCTTCCGCGAATCAAAGCGTTCAAATCATTAGGTTAATCCCCGTTTTTTATCCCTCGAAAACAGACCTCATGCCCGCTAAAAGGCGGGCTGGATGCAGGGTCTTTATTCGTACTATTCTTAGTTTTGCTAATAAAATTGACCAGGATCAATTTTCTTAGAACAGATGAATTCCCTCGTGTTATTCTGGCCCCAGCTCGCGAATTAACATCGCCAACCCTATGTTTACTAAGGTTATTTATTTAACTTTTAGTTAACGATTGGTTTACTTTTAGAGAGGGTCGTTTGACAACACCTATGAAAAAAATTGTAATCATCGGCGGAGGTGCCGGAGGTCTTGAACTGGCGACTCAGCTGGGGCACAAACTGGGCCGCAAGAAGAAAGCACACATTACGCTGGTGGATCGTAACCACAGCCATTTGTGGAAACCCTTGTTACACGAAGTGGCAACCGGGTCGCTGGATGAAGGTATTGACGGCCTGAGCTACCTGGCACATGCGCACAAACATGGTTTCAGCTTCCAGTTGGGAACGCTCACCAACCTCGATCGTGAGAATAACCGTCTGCAACTGGCTGAAATTCGCGATGCGCAGGGTGAACTTCTGGTCCCGGAGCGTGAGCTGGCGTATGACACGCTGGTGATGGCGCTGGGGAGCACCTCAAACGACTTTGGTACGCCGGGCGTAAAAGACAACTGTATCTTCCTCGATAACCCACACCAGGCACGCCGTTTCCATAATGAGATGCTGAACCTGTTCCTGAAGTTTTCCGCCAGTGAAGGTTCGCAGGATAAGGTTAATATCGCTATTGTCGGCGCGGGTGCGACCGGCGTTGAGCTGTCAGCCGAGCTGCATAACGCGGTGAAACAGCTGCACAGCTATGGCTATAAAGGTCTGGACAGCCAGGCGTTGAACGTCACGCTGGTGGAAGCCGGTGAACGTATTCTGCCTGCACTGCCACCGCGTATCTCCAGCGCGGCTCACAGCGAGCTGACCAAGTTGGGGGTACGCGTGCTGACTCAGACGATGGTCACCAGCGCGGATAAAAAAGGTCTGAACACCAAGAGCGGCGAATTTATTGATGCCGATCTGATGGTCTGGGCGGCAGGGATCAAGGCACCGGACTTTATGAAAGAGCTGGGCGGCCTGGAAACCAACCGTATTAACCAGCTCGTGGTTGAGCCAACCTTACAGACGACTCGTGACCCGAACATTTACGCCATTGGTGACTGCGCATCCTGCGCGTTGCCGTCCGGCGGTTTTGTCCCTCCGCGCGCACAGTCTGCGCACCAGATGGCCTCACGTGTTTTGGCCAATATTCTGGCGGATATAAAAGGGCAGCCACAGAAACCGTACGTCTATAAAGATCACGGTTCACTGGTCTCACTGTCCCGCTTCAGTACAGTGGGTAGCCTGATGGGTAACCTGATGCGCGGTTCGATGATGGTCGAAGGGCGCATTGCGCGTTTCGTCTATATCTCGCTGTACCGCATGCACCAGGTTGCGCTGCACGGTTACTTTAAAACCGGGTTGATGGTGCTGGTGGGCAGTATCAACCGCGCGATCCGTCCACGCCTCAAGCTGCACTAAGCCGAAAAAAACGGCTTATACTCCCGGATGACTGTCTGTGGTGGTATAAGCCGTTCTTCTGACTCACCCCCTCATTCCCTCTGATAAGAACTCTCTTAAAAACTTTCTCTTATCATGCCTGATCCGATTTTCGTCCAGTATTCTTATTGTCACAATCCCCGGCTGGTAGCAGAATTCCTATCAATTACCACGGCGCGTCGCGCACGCCGAATATGCCGCACCTGTTCAGGATGCCGCAGTAATCAAGAATGCGCGGTAACAATGTCAGGAGGTTTCCTGTGAATAAATCAATGTTAGCGGGTATTGGTATTGGTGTTGTGGCTGCACTCGGTGTAGCAGCGGTGGCCAGTATGAATGTGTTCGATCGCAGCCCACAGTTCGCGCAGGTACTTTCAGCCACGCCGATTAAAGAGACCCTGAAGAATCCACGTCAGGAGTGCCGTAACGTCACGCTGACTCATCGTCGCGCTGTTCAGGATGAAAATCGCATCGCCGGTTCCGTACTGGGTGCTGTTGCCGGTGGTGTGCTGGGTCACCAGTTTGGTGGCGGTCGTGGTCGTGATGTTGCCACCGTGGCGGGTGCGCTGGCGGGGGGCTATGGCGGTAACCAGGTCCAGGGGGCGTTGCAGGATCGTGATACCTACACCACGACCGAGCAGCGTTGTAAGACGGTCTACGATAAGCAGGAAAAAATGCTGGGTTATGACGTCACTTATAAGATTGGCGACCAGCAGGGTAAAATCCGCATGGAGAATGACCCGGGTACACGTATTCCGTTAGACGATAATGGTCAGCTGGTGCTGAGTAATAAAGCGTAAGTCAGCAGATTGACGCTATACGATGAAAAGGGACCTCATGGTCCCTTTTTTGATGTCAGCCCGTTGCATTCTCCAGCATCTGCTGCATAAACGTCTGCACCCACTTCATCCGCACCTTACGTTCGCCCAGCTCACGGATAAATTTCAGACGCGTTGGCCCATCCAGGCGCCAGTGCTGCGGTTCTTTTTGTAACAGACCAATCAGCCATACCGGGTCGACCTTGTTTTTCTCTGCAAACTCAACGAAACCGCCTTTCTCACTGGCTTCGACCTTGCGGATACCCAGCGTTTTCGCCACCAGACGCATAGACGCGATATCCAGCAGATTGCGTGCCGCATCCGGCAGCAGGCCGAAACGGTCAATCAGCTCAACCTTCAGGTCGTCCAGTTCACCCGGCTGCACGGCGCTGGCAATGCGTTTATAGAATGAAAGACGGGTATTCACATCCGGGATAAAGTCATCCGGCAATAGTGCCGGCATACGCAGCTCGATCTCGGTCTGATTGTTGGTCAGATCCTCGAGCGAAGGTTCACGCCCCTCTTTTAATGCATCGACGGCGTTTTCAAGCAGTTCCATATACAGTGAGAAACCAATGGTTTCCATCTGGCCGCTCTGACCTTCGCCCAGCAACTCCCCGGCACCACGAATTTCCAGATCGTGTGTTGCGAGCGCAAATCCGGCGCCCAGATCCTCTAACGAAGCAATGGCTTCCAGACGCTTATGCGCATCGGTGGTCATCGATTTTGGATGTGGCGTCAGCAGCCAGGCATAGGCCTGATGGTGCGAACGCCCGACGCGACCACGCAGCTGATGCAGCTGTGCCAGGCCAAAGTGATCGGCGCGTTCAATGATGATGGTGTTCGCGGTCGGGATATCAATACCGGTTTCAATAATGGTGGTACAGACCAGCACGTTAAAACGCTGGTGATGGAAGTCATTCATCACCCGTTCCAGCTCGCGCTCACGCATCTGACCGTGACCGACGGCCACACGGGCTTCCGGCACCAGTTCCGACAGGCGTTTTGCCGCCTTTTCAATATTCTCAACGTCGTTGTACAGGTAATACACCTGACCGCCGCGCAGTACCTCACGCAGGATGGCCTCGCGCACCACCATATCGTCATATTCACGCACGAAGGTTTTCACCGCCAGACGGCGCGCGGGCGGCGTGGCAATAATCGACAGATCGCGCATTCCGCTCATCGCCATATTCAGCGTACGCGGGATCGGCGTGGCGGTGAGCGTCAGGATATCCACGTCAGCGCGCATCGCTTTGATACGCTCTTTATGGCGCACGCCAAAGCGATGTTCTTCATCGACAATCAGTAACCCCAGATCGCGCCATTTGATGTCGTTCTGCAGCAGCTTATGGGTGCCGATAAGAATATCAACCTTACCCTCCTGCGCTTCTGCCAGCACCTGTGTTTGTTCTTTGGCGGTACGAAAACGCGACAGCATCTCAATACGCACTGGCCAGTTGGCAAAACGGTCGCGGAAGTTGTCGTAATGCTGCTGGGCCAGCAGGGTGGTCGGCACCAGTACGGCAACCTGTTTATGATTTTCCACGGCCAGGAAGGCGGCACGCATGGCCACTTCGGTTTTACCGAAGCCAACATCGCCGCACACCAGGCGATCCATTGCCAGCGGCTGGCACATATCGCTCAGTACCGCGTTGATGGCCTGCGCCTGGTCCGGGGTGGTTTCAAAAGGGAAACTCTCACAGAACAACTGATACTGCTGTTTGTCGTGTTTAAACGCGAACCCGGTTTTCGCCTCGCGTTGTGCGTAGATATCCAGCAGCTCTGCTGCAACGTCACGCACTTTCTCAGCTGCTTTTTGCCGCGCACGTGACCAGGCATCGCTGCCCAGTTTGTGCAGTGGAGCATTCTCTTCTGCGCCACCGGCATAACGGCTGATCAGATGCAGTGACGAGACCGGCACATATAACTTGGCATCCCCGGCATAGGCCAGCATCAGATACTCGGCCTGAATCCCCCCCGTTTCCAGGGTAGTGAGGCCAATGTAGCGGCCAACGCCGTGCTCCAGATGCACCACGGGTTGTCCTGGACGCAGCTCGGCGAGGTTACGGATCAGGACATCCGGGTTAATGGTCCGGCGGCTATCCTGGCGGCGGCGACTGACGCGCTCCCCCAGCAGATCGCTTTCACAGATCAGGGCGCGGTTGCGCAGCCGGTCAATAAAGCCGTGTTCGCTGGCACCAATTAACAGATAGTGACCGGGCTGGTCGGCCTGCGGCAGCGAGTCGATAGCCGTGGGTTTTAACTTGATGCGTGCCAGCAATTCCTGCAACGTTTCACGGCGGCCTTCGCTTTCCACCGAGAACACCACCGGGCCATCGAAAGACTCAAGGAAACGGCGCAACGCGTCCAGCGGGGCTTTGGCCTGTGCCTGTACGGCGAGGTCCGGCAACGTTTCATAACGCAGGTTGGTATTGGCAGCTTTGTCAGCCAGCAGGTCGGTTTTCAACTGTACGCGAGGCCACAGCTTCAGTTCGCTGAACAACTCATCCGTACGCAGCCACAGCGTTGGAGGCGGTAGCAATGGGCGCATCGGGTCGACGCGGCGGTTTTCATAACGCGCATTGACGTCCTGCCAGAAGCGCTCAGCGCTGCTTTCCACATCGCCGGATATCACCAGCAGCGTGGTGGCCGGCATATAGCTGAACAGCGCGGGAAGGGGCTGCTCAAAAAACAGTGGCTGCCAGTACTCAATCCCGGTAGGCAACGTCCCTTTACTCACCTGCTGATAAATATGTTCGGGTTCACGGCGCACATCAAAATGCTCGCGCCACTGGGTGCGAAACAGCTCGATGGCTTTTTTATCAGTCGGGAATTCATGGGCGGGCAGCAGGTCGATCGCTGTCACTTCCTCCTGCGTTCGCTGACTGTCGATATCGAACAGACGCAGGCTGTCAATTTCATCATCAAAGAAGTCGATGCGATAGGGACGTTCACTGCCCATCGGATAGAGGTCGAGCAGGGCGCCACGGGTAGCAAATTCACCGTGTGCCATGACCTGGTCTACGCTGCGATAACCCGCTTGTTCAAGCTGGGCACGCAGCTTATCACGCGAGAGCTTCTGCCCTTTTTTCATCACCAGCGCGTGCCCGTGCAGGAAGTTATGCGGGCAAACGCGCTGCATCAGGGTATTGACTGGCATAATCAGTAACCCGCGCTCCAGCCCGGGAAGTTGATATAAAGTGGAAAGCCGGGAGGAGATGATTTCCTGATGGGGAGAAAAACTGTCGTATGGAAGGGTTTCCCAGTCTGCCAGCGCCATCACGGGATGGGAGGTAAACTGTTTAATTTCATCCTGCAGGCGCAGTGCATTCTGCATATCCTGCGCAATCAAAATCACCAGACCATGATGACGTTCAACCATTTCGGCACATTCAACGGCGCAGGCCGCGCCAGTCAGTTGCCCCAGTTGGCGCTGGTCACCTGCTTTGGTTGGCAGGTCATAACGGTAGAGTTCAGACATATAAGTTAGACGGTCTCTTCACAAAAGGGAGAACGGGAACCCTGGCGTGCCGGGTGGTCCCGATTCAGCTAGATGCAGTATACCTTGATTTTAGCGCTTGTTGGGGGCAGCACGTTATTTTGGTGATTGTTGACCATCATGCATTCTTGGGCGGTCGATATTCGCCCATATCAGTTCGTTTTCAGCGTGATAGCTGTGGTTTCCATCATCCCACTTGATGTAATATCCTGCGGATCGGTCGCCCTGATCAAAGACGTTAAGGACCACACCTTTAATCTGTCCCGTTTTATGGCGCACAATACTGCCTTTAGGAAATCTGGACATTACTACCTCCTGTACCAGCAGGGCCTCAGGCGAATACTCTTTACAGTAATAGCGCTATTTTCCCCCTGTTGAAAGGGGTTTGGCCTGAAGGAGATCAATAAAAATGTCATCACTCTGTCGTACGAACGCCGCGTGCTGGCTGCGCAGTAGGCAGCGGTCTAAACTGTGTAAAAACCAAGAAGAGTAGCGGCGGAGAATGCTTAAGTGATGCCTGACAACAATTCGCGTTTTTTTCGACCTAAGAACATTGTTCATTTGTGTTTTGCGATTGTCTTTGCCTTCTCCAGCATTTTAACCGTGCATGAAGCAATGGTGCTGAAATCTTCACATGAGACCACCCAGCGTGCCTGGCTGACTCAGGCGGGCAGCAACCTTGAGCGACAGTGGCAGCAAAGTATTGATGAGATGTTCTTCTTTCGTAATATGCTGCGCCATGCGCTTGGTGATCCGCTGGAAACCGATAAATCTCGTTATGCGTTAACCGTCTTTGCTGGCGAGCGGCAAAGCCCGCTGTGGAGCATCTCTATTAATACCGAGCGCAGCATCCCGATCGCTGGAATCTCCGATGCTGCCGTACAGCGCCTGCCGTTACTCGACCGCAGCGATCCACAGCGCCTGAACGATGAGCTAACTGCCGCGCTGGAGATGAGCTACATCCTGCAGTTCAACAATCCTCAACAGGATTTTCACTACCGCCTCTGGTATATCTCGCGTGCCGGTTTTTATCTGAGTTCTGTGCCGGACGATCATGCAGAGACGGTGACAAGTTACAGCAGCGTGATCAACCGCCCTTATTTCCTCAGTGCCAGCCCGGAACAAAACCCACAGCGTAAACTTCGCTGGTCTGGAACCTATCGTTCCGTTGATAACGAAGGTGATGTGGTGACGGTGGCTCTGCCCGTCGACCATGACCAATACTGGTATGGCGTTCTGGCGATGGACTTTTCCACCCAGGTCATTCAACGGTACTTACAGCACGCTTTGCCCAGGTGGCAGGACGGCAGCATCATCTTGTTCGATAGCCAACAACACGCGGTGGCGATTTCGGATGGCCAATCGCTGAACGAACACGGACTGGATGCTGCACAGGTGGCCAATATTTTCAGCCAGGTTACCTCGAACCAAAGTGGGCAGATCCGTTCAGGAATGCAGTTAATCACCTGGATGCATTTACAAAACTTCGACGGACTGCTGGTCAATGTGCAAACCCTGCCTGAGGCGCTGCAGGGTGAAGCGGGGCGGGTCATGCTGATACTGCTGCTGATGTGGATGCTGTTCAGCCTGACGCTGCTGGCGTCACATCAGGCGATCATTCGTATGACCGGGCGATTATTGACCCTTCAGGAAACCCTGAGCTGGCGCGCGAACTATGATGGTTTGACCCGCCTGTTAAACCGCAGTGCCTTTTTCGACCATGCTGAACGCCTGTCAGCGTTCTGTGAACGTCATCAGCAGCCTGTTTCTCTGATTCAGCTCGATCTTGACCACTTTAAATCGGTGAACGATACGCTCGGGCATCATGCGGGCGATGTGGTGTTGACCCACGCGGCCGCCATCATCGCCAGCGCCGTGCGAAAAGTGGATGTGCTGGGACGGGTAGGCGGCGAAGAATTTTGCATTGTCTTACCCGATACCGGGCTGGTAGAGGCAGTAGAAATAGCGGAGCGAATTCGCGGCAAGCTGGCCTCAAAAGAGGTGTTGATTGACGCCACTCATACGCTGAAGGTGACCGCCTCCCTGGGCGTGAGCAGCAGCGAAGAGCAGCAGGAGTACCAGATAGATGCCCTGCAATCGGTGGCAGACGGCCGGCTTTATCAGGCAAAAGCCGCCGGCCGTAACTGCGTTAATAGCGGAGCTTAAACGTCGCCGCTGTTATCATCTTCGACCGCCTGATAAATGCGTTGCATGATATCAGGAAAGGCGGACTGTACCCGGCCCCAGCTGGGGATAAACGGCTTCTCATTCGGGCGCTCAATAAAGGCTTGTCCTGCATCAAGAATCGACTGTGTAAAGGTTTCGACGGCGGCTTCTTCTGCATGTTGATCGAACGTCAGGCCGTTCATGGTCGCTTCATGGTGGTAGATTTCCATCATATCCAGCGCATTGCGATAATAGGTTGCTTTCAGTACGCGGAAGGAATCGCTGGTGATACTGACCCCCATCGTGGCCATCTTGCGCAGTAACGACTGCACAATGTCGTTGCTCATGCGCTTCAGACCGCCAGTGCCGTCCTCTTCTGCCAGTGGCTGATGCTTATGATCGTAATTATCCGCGATCTCTACCTGGCAGCTCTGGCGGGTGGTGTAGTTGCGATATATTTCTGACAGTACGCCGATCTCCAGCCCCCAGTCGCCCGGCAGCTTGATGCCGTTGAGCACATGCGTGCGCATGGCGAACTCGCCGGAAAGAGGGTAGCGAAAGCTGGTCAGGTAATCCAGATAGTCAGAGTGACCGTATACTTTTTGCAGAGAACGTAACAGCGGTCCCACCAGCAGCCGTCCCACACGACCGTTGAGCTTGTTATCGGCTACCCGCGCATAGAAACCTTTGCAGAACTCATACTGAAAGCCGGGGTTAGCCAGAGGATAGAGCAGGCGCGCCAGCATTCCCCGTTCATAGGTAACAATATCGCAGTCGTGCAGGGCGACGCAGGCCGACTTGTCTGACGCCAGGGTATAGCCGGTGCAAAACCAGACGTTACGGCCTTTTCCCGGTTGCGAAGGTGATAGCCCCTCTTTGTCCAGCTCCGCATCCAGCGCCTTCAGGCGAGGCCCATCGTTCCACAAAATACGATGACGCTGTGGCAAACGTGAAAAGAACTCGCGGGCGAGCAGAAACTGGTCACGGTCCGCGCGATCCAGCCCGATAACGATCTCAGACAGGTAGGGGACTTTTGCCAGTTCATCGACAATATGACTGAGGGCGGGGCCTTCCAGTTCGGAAAAAAGTGAAGGCAGGATCAACCCCATTTTGCGCTTGCGCGAAAAGCGCACCAGATCTTTTTCCAGCGCCTCTACGGAGCGTCCGGTCAAATTATGAAAATTCGTTATTACGCCATTTTGGTAAAAATCGCTCATCGCTTACCCCTTAAAAATCGCCTCAGTTTACTGAGTGATAAAATGCGCCAGCCCTTCGCTCCAGCCTTCGGGGCCAAAATGCGCGGTATGATAGATATGATGTTTGTCCTGCCGTTGCAGGATGATGGGATTTTTACTGTAGCCTTTGATCACGACGGCATAATCGACGGCATCGAGCATCGGCGCATCGTTGGGGCCATCGCCCAGTCCGATGGTGACGGGCGTTTTGTCTCCCTGTGTGGTGTGCTGAAGCAGCCAGCGCAGTGCGGCACCTTTGCCGCTGCCCTGACGCATGACATGCCAGAAGCGTCCGCCCTGAACTAACGTCAATGCCCGGACTTCCAGTTGCTGGCAGAACAGGGCGAACTGTTCACTGCTATCACGCCAGATAAGGCTTTCGGAGGCTTCGCGCAATCGGGCCAGAGCAGCATCATGCGGCGTCAGTCCCGTCCATTCGGAAACCTCTTTTTCGCTCACCTCAGAAAAACCGGTGAACTTAAAGCCATACTGCAGCTTCAGTTGTGCTAACTGCCCGCACAATGCCGCGTAGTTAACGGTGCTTTCAGGAAGATGCGGTGACGGCGTACGGGCATGACCATCGCTCACAACGGCACCGTTTTCAGCAATAAAAGGGGTGCCACTTAGCCCCAGTGCTCGCTGTAGCGGAATGATTTCTGCTGCGGTTTTGCTTGAGCAGATCACCAGCGGAATGTGGTGCGCTTGCAAACGCGCCAGCCAGGGCTCAGCAGGCTGCCAGCTGTAGGTGTGGTGATCAAGCAGCGAGCCGTCGAGATCGGTGACGATCATCAGTGGGTCCTGCAACGTCGGCATAAGCCCTACCTCAGAGTGATATTTGGCAGTAGAACCGTCAGTATAGCTCAGCCATCGCATTGAGAAGGGTAGGGAAGGGATTGAGGCAAGGCTTCCACTCACTCCAGGAATTATCTTAAAAAAAACAGTGTTAAATAACGGGCGTGATTATCCCGGTAGGAAGAAGAAGCCAGATGTGGTGCAGCTTAGCGTCGTTTAAGCTGTACGAAAATTCTCAGGCTGTACACATTAGGCGGTGTATTAAGACTTATCCGAACGTGAGGATCGGTTAGTCTGCTAACGTTAAAGAATTCCCAGATGTAACGAACTTCATTTCCTGTGAGAAACACTTTTATCCCGGCCTGGTTTGGTCGGGATTTTTTTTGCCCATTGATATCAGGTCAGGGATTCAGAAGGGATGTACATTATTCAGGGCAAAAAAAAGCCCGCGCTGCGCGGGCAAAAATCCTTGTTACTTAGGTGCTGCCCATTGAGTGGACATCACCGTCTGCCCCTTTGGGGTTGGCGCAGTAAGAATATTCTAAGGGTTTACGCCGTGAAAAATCTCACTATGAATCGTAAAGAAAGTGAAAAAACCTGATGGGATAAGGCTTTACCCAGCTTTACCCGCCGCAGAGAGTGATGTGAATCCAGACTGGCTATACTCTTTGTGCGGGTCATCCCGTGCGATAAAACAGATAACGGAGAATTTATGGACTTTTTACGAATTGTAATTGCGATTCTATTACCCCCACTGGGTGTGTTTATGCAGGTCGGTTTTGCAGGTGCCTTCTGGCTGAATATCCTGCTGACGATATGTGGTTATATCCCGGGCATTGTCCATGCTGTCTGGGTCATCGCCCGTCGCTAATCATTGATGTGAGTGCCTGTGCAGAGTGAGATTTTCGGTTAAACTCATCCAAAAATGGCGCAGGAGGGGTTATGAAGGTCAATGAACGGGTAACAGTGAAAACGGATGGCGGACCGCGTCGTGAAGGTACGGTTCTGGCCGTTGAGAACTTCAGTGAAGGTACTATGTTTCTGGTCGCGCTTGAGGACTACCCATTGGGGATCTGGTTCTTTAATGAAGTCGGTCATGACGACGGCATTTTCGTCGAGCCGCATTCGTAATCTGCTGTACGGGGCGACCCTTTTTCGGTCGCCCCTCCGCCCTGTGATCAACGACTCAGAACGTTTCCCAGTGGTCATTGCTGGTGGATGCCAGCGCAGGCCGTGGAGCCGCTAATGCTTTGGATTGACTGCCTGTGTTGCTGGTTTTTACCGTGGCTGCTGCGGCACCATTCAATTTAAAGGCTGATACCGCCTGAGTCAGACGCGCCGCTTGTTCTTCCAGAGACGCCGCCGCAGAAGACGCTTCTTCTACCAGTGAGGCATTCTGCTGGGTGACGTTGTCCATCTCGGTCACCGCCATACTCACCTGCTGAATGCCTTTACTCTGCTCGTCAGAGGCAGCAGCAATCTCCGCCATAATATCGGTCACCCGACGGACGGCATCAACAATTTCACCCATCGTATTACCGGCGTGGCCAACCTGTGCCGAACCTTTGCCGATCAAATCTACCGATTCAGCTATCAGTCCTTCGATCTCTTTCGCTGCACCGGCGCTGCGCTGCGCCAGATTGCGAACTTCGCTGGCCACCACGGCAAAACCACGACCTTGCTCACCGGCGCGTGCAGCTTCAACGGCGGCGTTCAGTGCCAGAATGTTAGTCTGGAAGGCGATGCTGTTAATCACCGTAGTGATTTCGGCAATTTTCTTCGAGCTGGTGGAAATATTATTCATGGTATTCACCACGCCAGTGACAATATCGCCACCCTGGCGTGCTTTGCCGGAGGCATCCGAGGCGAGCTGGCTGGCATGATGAGCATTCTCAGCGTTCTGTTTCACCGTCGCCGTCAGTTCTTCCATACTCGCGGCGGTTTGTTCCAGCGCCGAGGCCTGCTGCTCGGTACGGGAAGAGAGGTCGGTATTCCCCGCTGATATTTCGCTGGAGCCTTGATAAATCGCCACGGCCCCTTCACGCACGGTGCCAACGGTTTTCACTAAGGCCTGCTGCATCAGTTGCAGGTTATTCCCCAGACTGCCGATTTCACTGCGTCCCCAGTTTTGCAGTGGCGCGGTCAGGTCGCCACGCGAAATATGTTCAATGCGTTCTACCGCCTGGCGTAATGGGGTAATAACCACACGGCGCAAGAAGATAAAGGTCGCCAGCGTTAATAACAGCGCAAGGCCAAACGCGCCAGCCATCATAATAAAGCCAACGCGGGTCTGAGACTTCGCCGCGTTATTAAGACCTTCAGCGCGTTCAGTACGCAATTTGATGGCTTTGAAAAGCAGTTCATTATAGGCATCATCCAGCTTACGGGTGTAGTCCGTCTCCTGGGCAATAACCCCTTCGAAGCTGCCGTCGCTGGCACTTTTAACCATCGGTATCAGCCCCTGGTTGATATAGGACTCAAAGCGTTTTTGCAGATCGATATCCAGTGCTTCTCCCTCCGGGGTTTTTACCGGACGGTGAAGGTAAATATTGAAGCTGTCGCGCGCCATTTTAATGCGCTTTTCCGTTGTCGCCAGATTCGCCTTGAATTCGTCCATTTCACCGATACGGGCAGAGGCCCCTGCATGGATCACCGTTAAACGGGCGGTTCGCAGGTGGTTAGAGCTGTTTGAGAGTGCGGTGCGTATCTGGATCTCTTCCGTCACATCATTCAGTGACTGATTACTCTGAATCAAAAAGTAGCTGGCGAGGCCGATACACAGGGCAAAAAGTAGCAAAATTCCGCCAAGAATGGCGGCGAACAATGGAACCAGACGCAGGTGTTGCCAGAAGCTGATAGCCTGATGTTCGTTAGATTGTAATTGTGATTTCATATCCATTGCTCTCTGTCAGGTAGGGACGAAGTCATACTCCGGTCGTCTACAAAACATCGGCATACGGGCTAAAAGGATTAGGGCTGGAAGTGCGAGCAGGCTCACAAAATGAGTATTATCTGATAGGAGGCGGGGGGCCGGTGAGTACCAGCCTCCCCTGGATGATTATCTTACGTTGACATAAATACCGCTGGTAACGTTATCAGTTAAACGAACCACATGATAAATAACCTGCTTGTTATGCGTTTTTATTTTACGTTTGATATTACCTTTGTGTGATGACACCGTTTTCGCTTTTATTTGCATTTTATCTGAAATCTGAATGGTGTCGTGACCTGACATCCACATCTTCAGCATGTTTGACTCCGTCTGACTGAGCGTCAGTGGATGTACGTCGAAGCCCGAAGAATAGCGAGGTGACAGATTAAGTTTCTTTTGAAAGTACGTGCTAAGTAATGAATCCAGGGTCGACGGCTTTATCGATTTTGATGTAATAATCAGATTCTTACGAACGTAGAGGTATTCCTCAAAATGGATATTAGAGATGGCCATAAAAATGAAAAACAACGTATCAGGATGCTGCATAATAATGTTTCTGATTCGTTGGCTTGCATCGGATTCATGAATGAAGCAATCTTCATTAATAAAAACAACGCCGGGTTGAAGCTGCTGGCACTTTATTTGTAACTGCTCAATATCGTTAACTGAGGTTATATTTTTCTTTTTAACCCCTTTCACTGCCATATAGTCAGTTAAACCTAGCCGTGTATAGTTACATGAATCCATAATAATCGTTGGCATAATAGCGACCCTCACCAATTTGTTATCCGTTTAAATCAACGATGAATTACGCGCGTTCGGTACGAGAGCAAGAGTTCTGTTTCACGGTCTTGTTATATTTACCCAGCGTTAGCAAAGCTTGCCATTGACGGCGAGGGTACTTAATTCATCCTTGCTGACAGGTAGTTTGAGTTTTGACGAGGTGAAAACCTGTCTGAGTACCAGGGTCAGTGCAAAAGCAGAGGTTCCGCTTAGCAATCTGACTTAACACAGCATTTGACGCAGCTTTCTGCCTGCATCGACACACTATCGCGCAGAAAACAGAAAACTCTGATAGGACGATTCTTAAAAACATTCATTTTCCGAAAGTGTAGACTCACGGAGTGCATTGACAATGCCGGAAAATGTATTTTAAAACAAGGAAAACCGCGAAAAATAAAATTCCCATAAAAAACAGTCGTTTGAGTGTTTTTTAACCGTTAACTCTTTCGCAACAAATCATCGGTTTGAGGGGATAAAATACGCTAAGTGCGTTTTAATAAGAATGATTTTCATCGTGCTAGTGCATTTATCAGAATTTCCTTAAGGATATTCTGCAAATAATGGCCCAAAAAATACACAGATGTATTTTCAACGCTTAACAATAACTTTGCACAAAAATGAGAATAGGTAAGTTTACTTACCGGGTAATTCACTGAGCAACGTTGCCAGCAAGTCGAACACTTCACTGAACAAATGTTCGCAGAAGGGCGCTAGCAGCGGCATCATCAGGCTAATGAACACCATACCGATTGATAAGGTAACAGGGAAACCAATAGCGAAAACGGAGAGTTGAGGTGAAACGCGGTTTAACAAACCCAGGGCCAGGTTTAAGGTGAGTAACAGAGTAATTAACGGTAGCGCTAATCTCATGCCATTAAGGAAAATCAGGCCTGCGGCTTTGGTCAGGGCCATAAACGCATTGCCGTTAAGCGGCTCCCCGCCGATGGGCAATGTATGAAAACTGTCAGCAACCATCGAAATCAGCCAAAGATGACCGTTGAACGACAGAAACAGCAGCATGGCCAGCATATCCAGAAAGCGTGCCAGCACCGGCATATTCAGGCGGCTGCTTGGATCGAAGAAGGTGGCAAAGGATAACCCCATCTGCAAACCTATCACTTCACCCGCTGTGCGCACGGCTGCAAAAGCAAACTGCATGGTAAAACCAATCGATACGCCAATCAGTATCTGTTGGATTAGCAGCCAGAAACCACCGACGGAGAATAATGTAACGGTAGTGGGGGGTAAGGAAGGCACCAGTACCCAGGTAATCATCACGCCCAGCCCGATTTTGACTTTACGGCTGATGGATTTTTCATTCAGTAACGGCGCAGACATGATCAAAGCCAGCACGCGGGCGAGGGGCCAGAATAGCTGACTTATCCAGAACAACAGCTGACTACTGTCAAAAAGAATCATTATCCGATCATATACGGCAGGTTACTGAACAGGGTGCGCATATAGTCGAGCACCAGATTCAGCATCCATGGACCGGCAATCACGATAGTGGTGACAACCGCCAGGATCTTAGGAATAAAGGAGAGCGTCTGTTCGTTGATCTGGGTTGCTGCCTGCAACAGGCTGATAAGAAAACCGCTGACCAGCGCAGCCAGCAGCAGCGGAGCCGCCAGTGCCAGCGCAATCAACATGGCATCATGCCCCAGTACCATTACCGATTCAGGTGTCATTGTCGTGGCTCCGCGTTAGGAATAGAAACTTTGGGCCAGCGAACCGACCAGCAACTGCCAGCCATCGACCAGCACAAATAGCATGAGCTTAAAGGGTAACGATATGGTCGCTGGTGGCACCATCATCATCCCGAGAGCCATCAATACGCTGGCGACCACCAGGTCGATAATCAGGAACGGAATAAAAACGGTAAAACCAATCTGGAACGCCGTTTTCAGTTCACTGGTCACGTAAGCGGGCAGCAGAATACGCATCGGTACGGCTTCGGGGCCGGCAATTGGCGGTGTGTTGGCTAAACGGGCAAACAGCGCCAGGTCACCCTCACGCGTCTGACGCAGCATAAACTCACGCAGCGGCTGGGAACCTTTCTCAATGGCTTCCTGCATGCTGATTTTGTCTTCGCTGAACGGCTGATAGGCATCGGTATAAATTTTGTCGAACACCGGGCCCATAATAAAGAAGGTCAGAAACAGCGCCAAACCCAGTAAAACCTGGTTCGGTGGTGCAGACGGTGTTCCGAGTGCACTTCGCAGCAGACCAAATACGATAATGATGCGCGTAAAGCTGGTCATCATCAGTAAGATGGCTGGCAGGAAGGTCAGCGAGGTAATAAATACCAGTGTCTGTACCGGCAGTGACCAGCTCTGGCCGCCATTGGCCATTGGTTTGCTGATCAGGCCCGGTAACTGGGCATAAACATCAGGTGCCAGCATCAGCAGGCCGAGCAGCAGCAGTGGAAGGGTGCGTTTCATTTTTTCTTCCCGGCGCTTTTCATTAATGACTGGAGAACCTGACGGAAATCGGGCTTTGGTTCCGCAGAGTCGGATGTCTCTTGCTGAGGTTTGGCAGGCAGCGTGTGCAGATGGGTAATCTGCTGTGCAGTAACACCCAGCACCAGACGCGCATCATCAACGTCGACAATCACGACACGTTCACGTTGACCCAGCGAGCAGCTTGCACTGATATTCAGTGTCTGACTGCCGCTGCGTCGTGAAGCAAAGCCGAAGCGTTTTGCCACCCAGGCACAAGCGAGAATAAGAATAATAATCGCTGCCAGCACGCCACTCACCTGAGTGAGCATAGAGCCGGTTGAAATGGCCGGCTGTGGGATGACCGGCTGCTGCTGCGTGGTATTCATTTAGCGACTCAGGCGACGCATACGTTCAGACGGGGTAATAATGTCGGTGATGCGTACGCCATACTTATCGGCCACCACGACCACTTCACCCTGAGCAATCAGATAACCGTTAATCAGGATATCCAGTGGCTCACCCGCTAATCCATCCAGTGCGACAACCGAACCTTGCGACAAGCGCAGCAGCTCTTTGATTGTCATTTTGGTACGGCCCAGTTCAACGGTCAGTTTGACCGGGATATCCATAATCATATCGATATCTTGCAGAGAACCGGACACATCGCCCACATCCAGCGATTTAAATACGCTGTCGGTGGAAGAGGATTTTACCTGTTCATTCATTGCGTCAGCCCACAGGTCGTCCGCAGAGATGTCGTCATCGGACGGCTTATTCGTATCACTCATCGGGCTGTTCCTCATTCAGCGAATTCAAAATCGGGTTGATCAGGTGTTCCACGCGCAGAGCGTACTGCTTATTCAGCGTTCCGTACTGGCTGGTCAACACCGGCACGCCATCCACATGGGCGATAATGCGGTCCGGTTTTTCAATCGGTAATACGTCGCCAGGCTTCAAGGCCAGCAGACGTGAAATTCTCATCGATACTTCGGCAAAATTCGCCACCAGCTCCAGCTCAGAGTGCTGAACCTGCTTCACCAGCGTGTCACGCCAGTTTTCATCTTCGCTGCGCGAGTTTTCTAACGGTGGGTTCACCAGCGTTTCACGCAGCGGTTCAATCATGCTGAATGGAATACAGATATTGAACTCACCGGTCAGGTTACCAATCTCAACCTGGAACGGCGTGGTAACCACGATATCGTTAGGTGAGGTGGTGATGTTGGTGAACTTCACCTGCATCTCTGAACGAACGTACTCGACATCCAGCGGATAGATTGGCTTCCAGGCCTCACTGTAACAGTCGAGCGCCAGCTTCAGCATACGACGGATGACGCGTTGTTCAGTGTGGGTGAATTCACGTCCCTCGACTTTCGTCGGGAAACGGCCATCACCCCCAAACAGGTTATCTACGGCGATAAACACCAGACTCGGCGAGAAAACCACCAGCGCCGTGCCACGCAGCGGCTTGAGGTGGATAAGGTTAAGGTTAGTTGGCACCGGCAAATTGCGGGCAAACTCATGGTATGGCTGAATCTTGATCGCGCCGACCGAAATATCCGGGCTGCGGCGCAACAGATTAAACAGCGCCATACGATAAGAACGCGCAAAACGTTCGTTAATGATCTCCAGTGCCTGCAGACGCTCACGAACCACGCGGCGCTGGGTATTGGGATCATAGGGGCGAATGTCGCTCTCGCCACCGCTACTGACCTTATCTTCTGTCACACTATCGCTGTCGCCATTGAGTAGTGCGTCAATTTCTGCCTGAGAAAGAATGCTATCGCCCATAAATATCCATCACCGCAGAATGAAGGCCGTGAAGAGGATATCTGTCACGACCTGCTGTGGTTGTCCCTGCACCAGCGGAGGTGCCAGTACCTGTTTTATCTGTGCTACTAATGCCTGCTTGCCTTGTTCATTCGCTAACGCCGAGGCACTTTGACGTGAAAGCAACAGCAGCAGACGACTACGGACTTCCGGGAGATAATCATTCATACGACGACGCGATTCTTCGTCTGGCAAACGCAGCGTAAAGCCCACGTACAGCACACGATCCGGGTCGTTATCTGGGTTGATCAAATTAACCGTAAAAGTATCCAGAGCAAAAAACACCGGCGCAGGTGGCGGCTCCGGCTTTGCTGCCGCAGCGGCATCAGCCGGAGTTTTCATCATGCGCCAGACTGTATAGCCCGCCACGCTGCAAGCGACCAGAGTCACAATGAGTAACACCGGTATCAGGAGCTTACGTTTGCCGCTTTTGGCTTTAGCGTTATCAGTCATATTAGCTGTAACTTCCTGTGATTATTTTCGGGGGCGGTGCCACGTAATCCACTGTCCCACGGCGTTATGACAAATTATCCCGCGTCTTGCGCCAAACAATAGGCAGAAAAGACGCGAGTTTTGCCATCAGCTTACGCGTTTGTTGCCGTCAGGCGAAAATATCAACAGCATTGGAGCCGGCTGCGCGCGCCTGCAGGGCGGCAGGAACGGCAATTGGCGTCACATCACTGTCATTTTCTGTAGCAAGACTAAACGGGCTTCCGTTGTTATTGCGCTGCTGTTCCTGCTGACCAGCAAAAGACTGGCCTTGCTGGAACGCATCGCTACTGACATTACTTTGACCCAGGTTGATGCCACTCTCAGCCAGAGAGGCGCGCAGTTGAGGCAATGCTGCCTCCAGTGCGGCCCGCACCTGGCTCTGATTTGAGACCATACTCAGCTGGGCCTGGTCATTATCCAGTTTCAGGCTGATCTGGATACTGCCCAGGTCCTGCGGATGCAGATGCAACTCGGCGGTCTGTTGCCCGTTGCGACTGAACATCAGGATCTGTTGTCCCAGTGCCTGCTGCCATTCCGGGCTTCCCAACTGAGAATTCAGCAGAGGAGTTGCCGGTGCACTTACCATCGAGGTTGACGTCGGGGTAAGTAATGAAGACGCGGTACTGATCACATTATTGGTTATCGTCGCGGTAGGGGCAGAACTTGAATTTTCTTTATCGATATCTTTGCTGACGTTGCTCATAACCTGCTGAAAAGCCGGGTCGAGAGTCACCGCGCCTGGATTTACGGACGCTTTACCAGTGCCCGTGCCGTCAGAAGATTTTGCACTAACGGGAACCAAAAGGGCGTTATTGCTGTTTTTAGCGTCAGCGCCAGTGGCATCACCTTCTTCCGTTGTCACTTTACCCAGAGCCGCACTCAGCGCATTCAGCGTCGATTGTTTATCGCTTTTATTCAGCCCAGCGGTGAGCAGATCGCTACTTTTTGCCGTAGCACTGGCAACCGGAACGGCGGCGTTGTTCGGCAGCATGGCATAAAGCGCCTGCAATGCCTGAAGATCGCTGTCGCTGAGTGTCACCGCAGGTGCCTCTTTCTCATCTGTCGCCACATCGTCTTTGCTATCGATTTTTGCCTGCTGTGGCTGCAAGAGGGCCGTCAGTGTATCGGGCTTATCCAGAGCGGCCAGCAGATCGCTGATGCCCGGCTTCTTAGCCTCTTTACCGTCATCACTGGCTGCAACCTCGACGCCATCGACTGCCACACCCGTTCCACCCTGTTGGGCCAGGGTGAGCAGGCGGTTGCCTAAAAGCGTCAGGAAGCCCTGCTGCGAGGTCTCCCCACCCACCGTTAATTCACTGCCGGTGCTGTCGAGAGTACTGTCGCCGGTGCTGCTGACTTTCGCGCTGCCGGTGGTTGCCGTCGTCGTGACCGCAGTTGGTAAGGTAATCATTCGCCTTTCCTCAATGATGCCCGTTGGGCAAATTCATCCATCCGTTTCTGATCGAGACGGTTTTCTTGTAACAGGGCGGTAGTCAGCGCGCGTGACTGAAGAGTCTCGTAGGCGTGCAGCCGTTGTTGTTTGTCGCGCCACAGGCGCAATGCATTTTCCACGCGCGTATTCCAGTGCAGCAGTTGCTGACGATGTTGCTCAATCGCGTTTTCCAGCGTCTGAATAAACTGGTGATAGTTGTACCAACGGGTACTGGCTATCCCTTCGCTCATGGTGTTGTTAAGGTTCTTGCGGTATTCGTCCTGATAATTGAGCAGCATGTTGAGCTGCTCATCGGCCTGTTTTTGCGCTCGACGCACGTCACCTAACTGGATGGCGGCTTTTTCCACATCTTTGTGCGCCAGATCGCGCAGCGTATCAATGGCTGAGACTGTTTTTGTCATAAAGCCCTCCAGTCAGGCGGCATCACGGCACAGGGCGTGATGCGACTTCAGATGAAACTTAACCAAAAATCGCCTGCAAATGCAGGCTGGCATCGTCGAAGGTGCTGCGCTCAAACATACCCTGTTGCAGGAAGGCTTCCAGTTCAGGGTAGAGTTTGATCGCTTTATCCAGCGTTGGGTCGGTTCCCGCCGCATAGGCGCCCACGCTGACCAAATCACGGTTGCGCTGATAGCTCGACAGCAGCTGTTTAAACTGACGCACGCGGGCGTAATGGGTCTCATCAATCAGGTGTGCCATTACGCGGCTGATCGAGGCTTCAATATCAATGGCCGGATAGTGGCCGGATTCCGCCAGGCGGCGTGACAGAACGATATGGCCATCAAGGATGGCGCGGGCTGAGTCAGCGATGGGATCCTGCTGGTCATCCCCTTCGGTCAGAACGGTATAGAAAGCGGTAATCGAACCACCGCCGTCGATGCCATTACCGGCACGTTCTACCAGTGCAGGCAATTTCGCGAACACGGAAGGCGGATAGCCTTTGGTCGCAGGGGGTTCACCGATGGCCAGGGCAATTTCACGCTGCGCCATGGCATAACGCGTCAGGGAGTCCATGATCAGCAGCACGTGCTGGCCACGGTCACGAAAATCTTCGGCAATACGCGTGGCGTACGAAGCACCCTGCATACGCAGGAGGGGAGAGACATCGGCCGGGGCGGCAATCACTACCGAACGCGCACGTCCTTCTGTGCCGAGGATATTCTCGATAAAGTCTTTCACTTCACGGCCACGCTCACCAATCAGGCCCACGACAATCACGTCGGCTTTGGTATAACGGGCCATCATGCCCAGCAACACACTTTTACCCACGCCGGAACCGGCAAACA
The DNA here is from genome assembly GCF_020683125.1 of Erwinia rhapontici. NCBI lineage: Bacteria > Pseudomonadati > Pseudomonadota > Gammaproteobacteria > Enterobacterales > Erwiniaceae > Erwinia > Erwinia rhapontici. The sequence continues at coordinate 1,791,496 of NZ_CP085627.1, forward strand.
GGCCCATACGCTGGCCGCGTCCGACGGTGAGCAGGGCGTTAATCGCACGCACACCGGTATCCAGCACATCGGTAATCGGCGTACGCTGCAACGGGTTAAAAGGCGGGGTATTCAGCGGTGCGCGATAGCCGGTTTCAGGTGCAGGCAGCCCGTCCAGCGGGCGGCCGCTGCCGTCCAGCACGCGGCCAAGCAGTTCCGGGCCCAGCATCATCTGTTTACCGCTGTTCTGTTTGTCGCCGGCGATACGTGCGTACACGCGCGCTCCGGGCAAAATACCTTCAACTTCTTCCAGCGGCATCAGCAGCAGCTTCTGGCCGTTAAACCCCACCACTTCACTTTCCACTTCGCTAACGCCCTGGCTGTCGTGACGTTCAATCACACAGGTGGCGCCCAGCGGCAGTTGCAGCCCGGTCGCTTCCAGTACCAGACCGGTAGCGCGGATCAAACGACCATAACGACGGACGTCCGGCACTTGTGCCAGACGTTGTTCGAAGTTGTCGAGTGCGCCAAGCCAGCGCGACAGGCGAGTGGTCATTATAATTCTCCCGGTGCGGCCAGGCGGCAGAGTTCGTGCCAGCGGGTGGCAATACTGGCATCCAGATCGCCATCTTCCGCGCTGACCTTGCAGCCGCCGGGATGGATGGTACTGTCACCGAGCAGACGCCAGCCGTGCAGGCTGAGCGTCGCGCCCAGCGTGGTTTCCACACGGGGCAAATCGTCGGGATGGACGCGCAACGTAGGTTTGCCGCTGAACATCGGTTCCTGTTGCAACATGCCCTGAATCTGACGCAGCAGGGCGGTACCGTCGACGTGAGGCGCCTGGCCAATCACCTGACGGGCCGCTTCCAGTGCCAACTGCATCAGACGTGAGGCAATCACGCTGTCCAGCGCTTCCAGCGTATGGTGAAACTCGGAAACCAACTGCTGCATACGCGCCTGTAATGGCGCCTGCTGCTGCTGTGCCTCTGCCAGACCCTGTTGAAAACCGGCGTCATAGCCGGCTTTCTGACCTTCAGAAAAACCGCGCTGCTGCCCTTCGGCGTAACCCAGACCCTGGGCTTCGTTGCGGACCTGAGCCTGCAACTGTTCTAACTGAAACTGCTGCTGCTCAATCGGGTCATCGGTAGTGACCTCGGGTAAGACCAGCTCTTCAAGCAGCGGACGATCCGGGCGCGCCAGGTCGTTTGGCTGCCAGCGTTGCCAAGGCAGTGACGCGTTATCAGACATAAGTTTCCTCGCCACCACCAATCACCATCTCGCCGGTTTCGGCCAGACGACGAACAATCAACAGAATCGCTTTCTGTTCGGTTTCCACCGCAGACATACGCATTGGACCGCGGTTGGCGAGGTCGTCGCGCAGGATGTCGGCAGCACGCTGCGACATGTTGCGCAGGAATTTCTCGCGCAACGGCTGCTCGGAACCTTTCAGAGCCACCAGCAGCGATTCGGATTCCACTTCCTGCAACAGGCGCTGGATACTGCGATCGTCCACTTCGACGAGGTTTTCGAACAGGAACATTTCGTCGATAATTTTCTGTGCCAGCTCGCCGTCGAACTCGCGAACCGCTTCGATAACCGCTTCTTCCTGCTGAGTTTTCATCAGGTTGATAATCTCTGCCGCGGTACGAACACCACCCATCTTCGCACGCTTGAGGTTCTGACCATCCAACAGGCCATTGAGCACTTCGGTCAGTTCTGCCAGCGCGGCTGGCTGTACGCCGCCGAAGGTGGCAATACGCAGCATCACATCGTGACGCAGACGTTCGTCGAACTGCGCCAGAATGTCGGCCGCCTGGCCGCGTTTCAGGTGCACCAGGATGGTGGCGATGATCTGCGGATGTTCGTCGCGGATCAGGTCGGCAGCCGCCTGTGGTTCCATAAAGTTGAGCGTGTCCATCCCGGAGGTGGTCTCGCGCGTTTCCAGAATATCTTCCAGCAGGGTAGACGCTTTCTCTTCGCCCAGCGCTTTGATCAGCACGGAGCGCAGGTAGTCGTTGGAGTTGAGGCTCAGCGCTGCAAACTGCTCTGCATCAATCTCAAACTCGCGCAACACATCGGTCAGCTGTTTATGTGACACCTGACGCATGTTGGCAATCGCGGTGCTGAGGTGCTGCACTTCACGGGCATCAAGGTGTTTGAACACCTCGGCGGCGCGGTCTTCGCCAATCGTCATCATCAGGATGGCGCTTTTCTCAGTACCGGTGAGACTCATAGTTCTTCCTTCATCCACTGGCGAATAACCAGAGCCACCACGCGTGGGTCATTTTCTGACATCTCACGAATACGCTGGCTCATCACCTCAGCACTCATGCGGTGCTGAGATTTACGTTCCTGGTCAAGTTCGTCTTTCGACAGCTTGACGGAGATACCGGACTCTTCATCTTCGGCCTGACGTGCAGCAGTAATGGCAGCAGCTTCCAGCGCGGCTTTCTCCTGCTCTGCTTTACGACGCAGCTGTGGACGAACCAGTTTGCGGTAGAGGATGTAAGCCACAATCAGCACCAGTAACCAGCGTCCGGCTTCCAGCATCTGCTCGATAAATGCAGGTTGTTTCCAGAATGGCAGCTCAGCGCCAAGGTCACTGTTTTCCGTGAACGGAGAGTTAACCACGTTCAGGCTGTCACCACGCTGCTCCGAGAAGCCCATCGCTTCGCGGGTCAGGTTTTCGATCTGCTTAAGCTGTGCATCATTCAGTGCAATAGGCTTACCGGCGGCATCGGTACGGTAGTTCACCACCACCGCAACAGACAGACGCTGAACTTCACCGACATTCATCTTGGTATGCAGGATGGTGCGGTTCACTTCATAGTTAGTCGTGTCATCGTTACGCGTATTGGACGGAACGATTTTCTGGGCGCTGCTGGTGGCTGCATTGGCTGCCGCATTATTCGCGTTAGCACCTGCGGCACCCGCAGCACCGTTAGCACCCGCTGCGCCATTGGCACCGGCGGCACCGTTAGCTGGGGTGGTAATCGGACCTGCGTTGGCCGGAGCCGGTTGGTTCGACAGGGCACCCGGAACGCCGCCAGGATACTGGCCACCAAGTTGTTCGCTGTTGCTGGTCTGGCGTGAGCGAATTGCTTGCTGGTCAGGGTTGCTGTTCGGTTTGTACTGCTCGTCGGTCTGCTCACGGGTATTAAAGTCGATTTGCGCGGTGACCTGCGCATGGACATTGCCGTTGCCAACGATAGGACCCAGGATGGCTTCGATACGCTGCTGGAAACGCGCTTCAACATCGCTGGCATATTTTAACTGGGTGTCATTGAGGTCACGCCCGGTTGGATCGTTCTGAGTCAGCAGACGGCCCGCCTGGTCAACGACGGTCACATTGCCCGGTGGCATACCGGCGACGCTGCTGGACACCATATGGACAACGGCGTTGATCTGACCTTCATCCAGCGCACGACCCGGCTGCAATGCCAGGGTCACAGACGCGGACGGTGATTTCTGCTCGCGCACGAACAGCGTTGGTTTTGGCATCGCCAGATGCACCCGTGCACCCTTAACCGGGCCGAGTGTTTCGATGGTACGTGCCAGCTCACCTTCCAGCGCACGCTGGTAGTTCACCTGTTCGCTGAACTGGCTGATACCGAATTTCTCTTTATCCAGCAGCTCGAACCCCACAGCGCCACCTTTCGGCAACCCCTGTGAAGCGAGGCGCAGGCGCAGCTCATGCACCTGTGCGGCAGGAACCAACAGCGCACCACCCTGATCGTCGAACTTATACGGTACGTTCATCTGGGTCAGTTGCGTGACGATAGCCCCGCCATCCTCATTACTGAGGTTGCTATAAAGGACGCGATAATCTGGCTGCTTGGCCCACAATACCATCGCAATAACGATGGCAATGACCGCGGCCGCAGCAACGATAATAGGGATGCGTGGGTTGGCGCGTAGGCGAGCGAACAGGTCATTCAAACCTTTCTTCTCTGGATTATCCTGCGTGACAGTTGCATTCATGACTCGTTCCTGCCTGACAGTTGACCGGACTGTTGCGTGTAGTGTCGTAACAAAACTGACTCCCTGATGCGCTGGCTTAAAAAATTTCCACCTCAATGGACTGCCATTATTTTCTGAAATGAGAAATTCGATGGCTGGATAAGCTGTGATTTATGCGGCTATTTAGGGGCTTTGTCTTATTGACATTGTGTTAAGTTTGTCAGCAATCGTAATCACCACATCGTTCGTTCGGGAGAAAACATGGCTATTCAGGGTATTGAGAGTGTGATGCAAGCGCTGCAAACCACCGCAATGCAGGCTGCTGGCGGTAAAGGCGCTGACAGTACATCGCAGGCAGATTTTGGTGCGGAGCTAAAAGCCGCGCTCAGCAAGATCAGTGAAGTCCAGACCGAGTCACGTGCTCAGGCGCAGGACTTCCAGATGGGTAAAGAAGGCGTCTCACTGAATGACGTGATGGTGGATATGCAGAAGTCCAGCGTCTCAATGCAGATGGGCATCCAGGTGCGTAACAAGCTGGTGAGCGCGTACAGCGACATCATGAACATGCAAGTTTAAATTGGTTAAGTACCTGAATAAAATTGTTTAAATACCTATCCGGTGTGAGTGTGGGGCAGTAGTGGGGCAAAGCCGTTTCAGGGCTGGTGATCATCAGCCCTGCCATACCGCGTGATAGTGAAAGCAGTCACTGATTAGCTGCGCTGTATCCTTACAGGTGCTTATCGACACGTCATCAATGTGTTTTTTATTCAGTGGTCATCGTTGATGCCGATGCTATGCCCCTGCCAGCCAATATAGACACACTCAGACAGTCTAAAGCCCTATGCGAATGATACTTAATATCATTTAACTTGTTAAGAATGCTTCTTACTTGTATTATTGCTTTGCCCCTCACAGAGCTAACACCACAGAGTGCCGGAGATAAGCGCCGGAAGGGGTATGTCACTCTCATCTTTTTCTCTCCCCCGGTCATAAATCCTGCAATCTGCCCTGTATTTTTCTTCGTCACTGCCGATAACTTTCAACAGCGATCCTGAGCGCGTGCTGTTTTTCCGCGCCGGCTGACAACAATGAATAATAACCTTGAGGTAGACATGGATAACTTTCAAAAAGAGATCGATGAGAGAGCGAATCTCGCATTATCGAATAAGTTCGAACTTTTGTTATTCCGCCTGGGGTCTGCTCATCAGGATGATAAGCCTGAGCTGTTCGGTATCAACGTTTTTAAACTGCGTGAAATTGTGCCGATGACCAACATCACCCGTGCGGCAGGTATGAAATCGCCGCTGCTGGGTATGGCGAATATTCGTGGGCAGTTGATCCCGGTGATCGATCTTCCTGCGGTGGCGGGTTGTACTCCTTCAACGGGCCTCAATTTATTGCTGGTGACCGAATACGCGCGCAGCACGCAGGCGTTTGCGGTGGAATCTGTTGAAGATATCGTACGCCTTGACTGGAGCCAGGTACATGCAGCGGAATCCGGTGTCAGTACCCGTAACATTACCAGCATTGCCTGCCTGGATAACAACAACAACATGGCCATGGTGCTGGATGTTGAGCAGATTCTGCATGATGTCATCCCTTCTGTTCGTGAAGTGAAAGAAGGCGACATTAAGGTGAAAACCTTCAAGCTGAAGCCGGGTGCGATAGCGATTGTGGCGGAGGACTCGAAGGTTGCCCGTCAAATGCTTGAGCAGGGCCTGAAAGCGATGGGGATCCCGGCCGAGATGCATACCACGGGTCTGGAAGCCTGGGAAAAAATTAAAAAGCTCTACAAAGAGGCTCAGGAAGAGGGCACTTCTATTCATGACAAGATCGCTCTGGTGTTAACCGACCTTGAAATGCCCGAAATGGATGGCTTTACGCTGACGCGTAACATCAAGAGCGATCACAATCTGAAGGATATTCCGGTGGTGATCCATTCTTCACTTTCTGGCAGTGCTAACGAAGATCACGTCCGTAAAGTCGGGGCGAATGGTTATGTGGCGAAATTCGAAATTAATCAGCTTTCCGCGGTGATACACCAGGTACTGGAAGATGCAGTCTACTGATTGTAATACGTTAAATATCCCTCCGTCCTAAGAGGGCAGTCAATGAAGAGAATGCAGCGGGCAGGACAGGTGCGACTGGCGCACCTGCCTGCTTTTACTTCTCCCTGCAACGCCTTTGCAACGTGGCGATAATCATTGCGCTAATTCACATATCAGAATAATTCACTTATCACTTGTCTGAAAAATCCTAGAATGAAACCGGGCATCGTTAAAAGGAGGCTGGAGGAAGTAAGGAAGAGAACGTACAAGGCCCGGTGCGTCGATTTGACGCGATCTGGATGGTGCGCTTGCTTACTGAGGTTCCTTCATCAGAACTTATGGATAAAGACAGTCATAACCCACCCGCCGATGTTCAGGCGGAAATTCCTGCGGACCCTCCACCGGACAGCACGGATTGTGCTCATCCGATTGCAGTGGATCTGGAAGGTTGGGTGTTAACACCCGCGCAGCGAACCTTTATTAAGTCCTTACTCAGTGAGGATGACGAAAGCGATACCGATCGCTAAAAACAAACAGGCCGCCAGTGTGCGGCCTTTTTTTTTATCTGTCCGGTACCGACTGAACAAACGCAGAGCAAAATGAGCAGCCTGAATGGTTGCCTGGGCCAGGTAAAGCACAATGCGGGCAATGATGTCCGACGGCAAATGTACTGCGCATAGTCAGACTTAACCTCGCACACTCTTCCTGACCCAGCAGATGACCAATTTTGCGTATCAATTTTTTTTCGCGCTGACGCGCAGCGATGGCAGCCGCACGTCGCGCCTTATAGCGGCTACGACAGGTACCGAATGGTGCTGCCGTTTTCCAAAATATCGTAGTCATAAAGACCTCCGGTGCAGGAACCCGTTCTCTGATTCCCCTTGCCATGTGCGGTAAAAACCCTCGTAAGCGCAGCTGATGAATCGCGCCTATAAAAACGATAGCTATAGTTATTATCAATATCAAATGTTATGAGTTAAATAACCTTTGCTATCAGCGTATTTATTTGAAATAACTGATTTTTAATATTTAATTTGGATTAATTGGCAGTTTAATGGCAAAGATCTGAAAAATTTTACTAACCTATTCAGTTATATCGATAGATGAACACTGTCATGCCCATGATGTGAGAGGGATGATGGTTTACCGCGAGGAAATACTGATGGTTTCTGTGTTGTTCAGGGTGTCTGGCGGTCACTACGAGGAGATCATCCTGCCGGAGCAGGAGGTGAGTGATTATCGTCTTAAATCGCGGATAAGGAAAATAGCCACACCGATTAAGCGGACTTCTCCCGCCAGCTCGACCGCGGGCAGGCGTGGGTCATCAACGGTTAAAAAACCATTCGAGGGCCCTTCCAGATAACGGTACACAGAGACGCGTGAATTCATCTCAGCCATGACGAGATCTCCAGATTCAACTGGTACATCGACGTCAATGATCACAACGCTGCCAGCGGTGGCTTCCACGCAACCGCTGTTGCGGTCAAGAATATAGGCCCGCCAGCTCTTTTTAGCCTTAACGCCGGTGGGGACAGCGACCAGTTCAGTGGTTTTTCCGCTGGCATCCCAGAGCGGCACAGTAGTGCCGCTTTTCACTTTGTCTGTGGGGCTCATTGTTGCCGCTCCGCGCATCTCTCCCGCGCCATTTGCCAGCCACTCCACGTTGATATCCAGTGCTCTGGCAATGTCGACCAGCTTACGCGATCCCTCTGCTTCACCCTTCGTCAGCCGCCAAATCGTTGGCTGTGATACGCCCGATGCTTTTGCCAAAGCACCCTGTGTCATTCCCATCATGGTCATAGCCATGTTCAGCCGCCAGGCGAGTGTATTCGGTTTCATATACCAGAATTTATAGCGATGCGTATTTTTCGTCAAACACGCTTTGCTATTATTTTTTATAATAGCCTTTGCTATTTATTGTCTTTTATCTATACCTTTAAGTATCGATATGGTGAGCGAATGGCATTCAAAAGCGTTTTTTTTGTTACCAGTCAGGAAAGCATGTCGGGTTCTATGTGGTGCTAACGGCCACATCCGGCGGTTCGGGAACAGGTCCAGTATTAACGTGACGTTGCAGGATAGTGTTGCACCGATATCGTCGGATTTCCCCTTATTGCAGGATATTTTTTACCGCTCTTTACCAACCCGGTCGTCCAGCCTAATCGCTGGTCTCATCTTCACGGTGGCGTAATGGCCACCCGTCCTGGTGTCTTTGCCAGCATCGTCACACTATCGGGAGATCGTGCCGACCTGGGCAAAACACTGTTTTGACACTCACCGTTGCAGGCCGACACCTGGCATAAATCGGGGCTGTCGGACAACCCTGCATGTGATAAAGGAGCAGGCTATGCGAGATATCAAAATACTATTAGAACGATGGGGCGGTTGGGCGGCGGCCAGTGGACACGGGCTGGGCTACTCTTCTGTCGCGGCGGGCTTCAGAGGCCTGGTCAGCGATCGTGGTCATCAGCGACTGACTTGCAGTGATAACGACGGCCTGATACTCGACGGCTGTATTAGCCGGCTGATGAGCGTGAATAAAGAACAGCACACTATCCTCGTGGCACATTACCTCTATCAAATTTCACTCCGTTCGATTGCCCGTCGTCGTCGCTGTGCTGACGGGACTATCCGTAAGCAGATTCAGACGGCTGAGGGATTTGTTTCTGGTGTTCTCACCGCACTGGAGTGTGAACTGGAATGTGATTCGCTTTGCAAACTCGAATAGGACACTTCCGGGTAAAATCACTCAACAACGCAATTGAAAAAAGAATATTAAAAAAATCAGGAAAATTTATTGCGTACGCAAATTCTGTCTCAAACTATCACTATCCACCTTTAAATAACATTCTTAAGCGTCACTGTTATTTCTCTTTTGTGAAAAAACTCGCCATTTTATTGTTCGACGTGATGAACAAGGCTGGCAAAGCAGCCTTTTTTTATTGCCTGTCAGTGAGGTGAACTATGAGTAAAGTCATTCAGATTTTAATGTATGAAGAAGGATACCAGGAGAAACCTTACCGGGATACGGAGGGATATCCGACGGTAGGGTGCGGAATTAAGATCGGACCCAAAGGTGCGGCGCTCGATAATTATATTTTCAGCCTGCCGCGAACGGTCGCCGAAGTCTGGTTACAAGAGATGCTAAACAGCCAGATGAAGGATATTAACCGTCGTCCTTCGATTCTGGCTGCGCTGCGGCAGTGCAACACGCCGCGCGCCGATGTGTTGTACAGCATGGCCTACCAGCTGGGTGTTGACGGGCTGTCAGCGTTCAAAAACACCCTGTTGCTGATTGCTGCGGGGAATTTCAGCGGCGCAGCGGAAGCGATGCTGGCCAGCCTCTGGGCACGACAAACTCCGACACGCGCCCAGCGCCATGCTGACGTGATGCGCAGCGGAACCTATACGCAATATCAGGAGGTCCTGTGAAATTTACCCTGTTTGTTTCGCTGGTGGCTGTGACGTCACTGGCAATCTGGCTGTTAGTCCATTATGGGCGGGTGGCGGTAGTCAATCATGCGCGCCTGTTGTTTAAAACCTGGTCTGTCTGGCTGGCGTCAGGGGGGTCGGCACTGACCGCATGGGTGCAGTCTTTTCCCGATGCTGCGCTAACGGCATGGAGTTCGCTACCAGAGGATGTTAAGTCCTATCTGCCACACAATTTCCTGGGGATGACGGGCGCTTTTATGGTGGCAATGGCAGTGATGGCGCAGTTTATAAAACAGAAAAACCTCAGTAAACAGCGTGATACGTTGAATGGAGGCAAGGTATGAGTGCGCTGCTTTCACTACTCAGCAGTAGCTGGCATGGCCTGCTGGCGATCGTTGCCGTGGTTGGGGCCTTTTTCGCCGTCTGGTTCGGCGGTAAGCAGGTGGGCAAAAGCCAGCAGCGAGCGAAAGCCCAGGTCGCCGAGGCGCAGAAAAGTGCCGCGCAGATTGCCGTTGTGGCAAAAAAACAGGCAGATAACAGTGAGGAGGCAAAACGTGTACAAACGGCCAATGCTGTGCTTGATGATACTGACGCTCGTCGCAAGTTGCAGCAGTCACAATTCAACTCCGACGATAGCCAGTGAGTTAATTACTGACTCTTCCTGCACCCTCTTTTCACCTATTTACACGCACGGTCAGGATGCACAGTTAATGGATATCAGAACGGTCAGGCAAATAAATGCCCATAACGATCTCTGGGTATCATTGTGTGCAAGTAAAAACAAGTAAGCCTCGCCTTTATTATTTTATTTAGGAGGTGTTACGCAGTTTGTTATTTATTGTATCCCACTCAACCCCATTTATTAATCCTGAATAAGGCGGCTGACATCTGTGCGCTGCCCGGAGGTTATTATGATTGAAGTTAACTCTTTTGCTGAATTACGCACCACCGCGCCATCAAAATCAGGCGAAATTGCGCTGTTAAAACGTTATTACGATAAAGACTCCACCTTTCGTGGTGGTGGTACTTTTGCTGGTTTCGTGACAACGGCGCTGCCGGTGGATGACAGTGGCACCTATGCCGTCGGAACAGGATTTTTCTGGAAACGGGTGGTGAACAGCCAGGACGAGCTGAATATCTATCACTTTGGCGGCAAAGGTGACGGTATCACCGACGACAGCGGTGCCTTTAAGCTGATGCTGAACTGGGCACAGAATGTGAATACCAGCAGCAAGGATCTTGGCGTTCGTTTCCCGGGCGGTAAGTTTCTGATCAACCCGATTGATCTCTCCGCCAGCGAAATCCCGTTCTTTTATCTCTATGGTGACGACAACCCCCAGGGGGGAATGCCGCGTACCACCATTGTTTCCGATAAATCCACCAGCCCGGTGTTCAAAGTGAACGCACGGCGCACGGCGATTAAAGGTATTTGCTGGAACGGTCAGGCCTCGGCGGATATCACCGCCAATAAGGGAGCGATCAGCGCTGAGATGTGTACCAACCAGCAGCCCTTCTTTGAAAATATTATGGTGGCAGGCCAGACGGTGCTGATCACCTGTTTCCGGGTACAGAATTCGGGGGGGACGGCGGTCAAGCTTCTGGATACGCTGGATACCAAGTTCGACCAGATCTACTCGATCAATACCTATGGGCGCGTCTTTGACGTCGGCTGGTCTGATACGGTGAAGGGCGTATGGGACCACTCCACGGCCATTGAGTTGTCGAATGCTAACTTCCAGAGCGGCTATGGTGACGCCACGCTAATGATGCCGCGCGTTGGCCAGGGGCTGATACGCAACGTCTGGATTGAGCACACCCGCTTCCCGGGGGATTTCAATAACGGGCAGTGGCTGGTGGATGCCCTGAGTCTGGAGGACTGCGCCAATCCGCTGAATATGGATAATGCCCGCGTGCAGATCCGCCAGCTCAATCTGCAATCCGGCGGCGCGGTCAGCCTGAACGCCGCCGCCGGGCGCTGGTTGTCCGGCTATGAATCCGGCTGGCGTCGGGATGAAAGCTTCGGTACACAGATGACCGGCACTATGCGCGCGGGCTGGTACAGCGGCTATAAAATTACCAACATCTCTACCAGCGACAAATGGTACAAGCTGGGTAAAGTCTTTATGCCAAAAGATAACCAGCAATGGATTATTGAGATGATCGGTAAGTCGACGAACGATGCTGTGACCGGGACGGCGGGAAGCCCGATCGGTGCCATGTCATCCGGCACCAGTTATCTGGCCATTTCTCGCTGCGCCACCGCGATTTACGGCGATATCCGGCATCATGGTTCTCCTGCGGTGCTGGATATCAAGTTCAACCGCATCGGCGTGACCACATCGGAGATTTGGGTCAAACTGAAAGCGGCCAGTGGCGATACTATGTTCAACCTGAAATCCACCGGACCGACGCGCTTTGAATCCGGTGAGTGCTCGCTGTTTACGCCGGACCTGAGTGAAGTCACGGATGCCACGACGATAGGCACCGTCTCTCCGGCGGCACGTATGAGCCTGCATAACGGGCTGGCGGGCGTGGGGGCGAATGAAAAAGGCGTGCTGACGGTGGCGACAGCGATCGCAACAGCGCCTGCCACCAGCACGGTTGCCGGTTATATCACTGTGAACGTCAATGGGACCGACAGAAAAATTGCGTATTATTAATCAACAGCTTAAGGCCGGGGAAATCCGGCCTTTTTTTGTCGTTTTCGCGGCTGTTAAAAAATGGTTATGAACTTTCTCCACCTCGTCCGGTCACAAAAAGGGTAGGCTTCTTTTAACGATGAAAGGAAATATCCATGAGTGATAACGAAAGCAAAACGCAGACTGACCACTTACGTGACGTGACTTCGCAGCTAAAAGAAATGCGCCATTATGCTCAGAGTAATACTGAAACGCTGTCAACACAGTGGCTGGCGTTCGATCAGGGGGAGCACAAAGACACAGGCTTTGCAGAGAAAATTAATCAGTTACTGACTCAGCAAGGTAGCCTGCTGGATGAGCTGGATACCACCATCCAGGATTTTGAAATCGAAGCGAACCGCATCGAAAACGAAGCATAATGCAAAAAAGCCGGCCTTTTCAGGTCGGCCCTTTATTCTCATCTGGTCTGACAGCATCACGTCTGGCCGCACCAGCCCTCGCCAAACCCGTAGTTACAAGATAAATTCCGGACGGACCTGATTTCTACCGCTGCTCTTGGCGATATAGAGCTGCTCATCGGCTTTGGTAATCGATTCGTCCAGACTGTTGACGTTATTGATATTGAGCGCGCTGATACCGATGCTGGCCGTCACGCTGAGATCGTTGCCGTCAAGCAGGATCGGGTTCTCTTCAATACTGTGACGCAGACGGTTGGCTAACAGAAAAGCGCGCGGCTGTGAAATCCCTTCTATTAATACCAGAAATTCCTCGCCCCCCATCCTGCACACCAGCGCTGACGCGGGCAATCCCTGACGAATACACTCCACCGTTTTTGCCAGCACATAATCGCCGCTGGCATGGCCGTAGGTATCATTAATGTTCTTGAAGCGGTCGATATCAATGACAAATACCGCACCAAAAAAGCCCTGTGGGCGGTTACGCGGGGTGACCAGTGTTTCCAGTTTGGAGGCGAGACCGCTGCGTGTCAGCGCGCCGGTCAGGAAATCATAGTCGGCACGCTTGGTAATCCGCGCCACCAGTTTACGGTTTGAGGCGGTACTCAGTGCCACAATCAGTGGGCTGATCAACATCGCTGCCACGCCCAGGCGCGCGGATGACAAACTGTCAATACGGAACAGGTCGTCTTTGCCCTGAATATTCAGCACGTTTCCCGCAACCAGAATAATTTCGCTAATACCGGTAAACAGCGTCAGGAAACAGGTAATAAACAGCGGATAGCTGATCGCACACCACAACAACGCCGGTAATGGGAACAGTAAACTGCCGCCGCCGCCGACCCAAATGCCGGTTACCGTGGTGAGCACCAGCGCCAGTATCGGTAGCACGCTGCTGTCGCGCAGGGCAGTAACCAGATGTACCAGTTCATCGCGTCTCGGCAGGCTGATCACCAACGGTAATAGCAGAATCGATGTCGACATCTGTTCGGAGAACCAGGAGAACCAGGCTTTAAACAGCTCATCTTCGAAGTAGCGCTCGCTGACGATGGCGCCGACCAGCGCACAGGCTGCGGCACCCAGCAGTGAAGCAGGAAACACATGCAACAGCGCCTGCAAGCGGCGGGGATGTCCGCGCGTGAAAAAAGGGTTATTCAGCAACACCCAGCGGGCGGTGGCGATAAAAAGAATATTAGCGATATCCAGACCGACGGCAATCCTCACCTGGGTACCATAAAGGATATCGGCACTGAGCATACCGAAATAGAGCACGACCAGGGTGCTGGGTTTGTCCAGTGATGGGAAGCGGATCAGCAGCCCCAGAAGAATGGCGTTACCCGGCCAGAACAGTGACAGTGAGGCTAAATTGCGCGATTCCAGGCCGATTGTGGATAGCAGCATGGCAAGGGCAAATAAGATGATGGCCCTGTTGAGGTTATATTTATAATTTGGCATCGTTAGGCTCAGGACGGTTAAAACGGGTCACTCTCGAGACGGTCGAGTTTACTGGCTGGCTGCAGGTAGATAACAGATCGACATCAGGGGATTGGCGCGAAATGACGCGCCCACAACATACGTGACAACCCGGATGAAAGCAATTCCTTAAGACTATTCCTGGTATTGCTATTAGCAGAATGGCGCAAGCACGATCTGACTATCACTTGCGCTACTCAATCAGTTAAGTATTTTTAATCTGTTTCCCGGCCAGCGCCGTTATGTGATGCCACATATAGCGCAAAACCCAGCAGCGATCGAATAAAAAAATACACAGTCAGGCGGTTTGGGAAAAATCCTGGTGATGCTAACTCACTGAGCTAAATCATAAAAGAAACTGACTATCCTGAGTGTTGCGCTATCCGCAGGGAGGCCAGCCCGCTGAAATAAGGGTAATGAATGGACTTGAGGACCACGCCAGAAAGGCGGTTTGCGGCGGGGGGTGATGGACCGTAACGCGAGGCAGGAGGGGGAAAAGTGTTTCAGCCATTGACAAAACAATGTGCGGACTCAGGGGCTTAGTGGTTCCATAACGCAGTGCTAACCTTTATTATCCTCCCCAATTGTTTACTGCCATAAGAAAGACGGATGTCATGTATCAACCTGTCGCCTTATTTATAGGCCTGCGCTACATGCGCGGGCGTGGTTCAGATCGCTTCGGGCGGTTTGTTTCCTGGCTTTCCGCTATCGGCATTACGCTGGGTGTGATGGCGCTGGTTACCGTGCTGTCGGTGATGAACGGCCTTGAGCACGAGCTGGAAAAAAATACCCTTGGCCTGATGCCGCAAGCGTTGATCACCAGCGACACCGGGTCGATCAATCCGCAACAACTGCCCGCCAGTAGCCTGCACCTCTCCGGGGTCAGTCGCGTCACCTCGCTGACGACCGGGGAAGTGGTGATGCAGAGTGCGCGCAGCGTTGGCGTTGGCGTGATGCTGGGCATTAATCCCGATGAAGCCGATCCGTTAACGCCGTATCTGGTGAGCGTACGCCAGCAGCAGCTGGAATCAGGCAAGTACAATGTGATCATCGGTGAACAACTGGCAGGGCAGCTTGGCGTAAAACGTGGCGATCAAGTGCGTCTGATGGTGCCTTCAGCCAGCCAGTTCACCCCGATGGGGCGTATTCCCAGTCAGCGTCTGTTTACTATTATTGGCACCTTTGCCTCGAACAGCGATGTCGACGGTTATCAGATTCTGGTCAACCAGCAGGATGCCTCGCGTCTGATGCGTTACCCGGCCGGGAATATCACGGGCTGGCGTTTATGGCTGGACAAACCGTTACAGGTGGATAGCGTCAGCCAGCAAACCCTGCCGAAAGGGCTGGTGTGGAAAGACTGGCGTGAGCGCAAAGGCGAACTGTTCCAGGCAGTGAAGATGGAAAAAAACATGATGGGCCTGCTGCTCAGCCTGATTGTCGCCGTCGCTGCATTCAATATTGTCACCTCGCTGGGCTTGCTGATTATGGAGAAGCAGGGTGAAGTCGCAATCCTGCAAACGCAGGGGCTGAAACGCCGTCAGATTGTGGCGGTGTTTATGGTGCAGGGTGCAACGGCCGGTATTGTCGGTGCGTTACTCGGCGCACTGCTCGGCGTGCTGCTCGCCAGCCAGTTAAATAACCTGATGCCGGTGATTGGTGCCTTCCTTGATGGCGCCGCCTTACCGGTTGAAATTTCCCTGACTCAGGTTGCCACCATTACCCTGACGGCGATTGTCGTGGCGCTGTTGTCAACGCTTTACCCTTCCTGGCGCGCGGCCGCCGTTCAACCCGCTGAGGCTTTACGTTATGAGTAACAAGATCCTGTTGCAGTGCGACAACCTGTGCAAACGCTATCAGGAAGGCAGCGTGCAGACCGATGTCCTGCGCAACGTTACCTTTAGCGTAGAACCGGGTGAAATGATGGCGATTGTTGGCAGCTCAGGTTCGGGGAAAAGTACCCTGATGCACCTGATGGGCGGGCTGGATACGCCAACCTCCGGGGAGGTGGTGTTTGACGGGAAGTCGCTGAATAGCATGTCCTCGGTCGCTAAGGCCGAATTGCGTAACCGCGAACTGGGTTTTATCTATCAGTTTCACCATCTGCTGCCCGATTTCAGTGCGCTGGAAAATGTCGCGATGCCGCTACTGATTGGTCAGACCGCCAAAGCCGAAGCTCAGCAGAGAGCGGTCGACATGCTGAAAGCCGTCGGGCTGGATCACCGTGCTGCACACCGTCCGTCAGAGTTGTCCGGTGGTGAGCGTCAGCGTGTAGCCATCGCGCGTGCGCTGGTCAACAACCCTCGCCTGGTGCTGGCCGATGAACCGACCGGTAACCTCGATGCGCGTAACACCGATGCCATCTTTGACCTGCTCAACGAGCTTAATCAACGCCAGGGCACGGCTTTTCTGGTCGTCACCCACGATCTGCATCTGGCGAAACGTATGCGTCGTCAGATGGAAATGCGCGACGGGCAGCTCAGTGACCAGGTCAAACTGGCAGGTAGCTTCTGATGGCGGGTTCTCTCTCTCTTCTGCTCGGCCTGCGCTTCAGCCGTGGTCGTCGGCGCGGAGGCATGGTTTCGCTGATTTCCGTGATCTCAACGGTCGGCATTGCCCTGGGCGTGGCGGTGCTGATCGTCGGGCTAAGCGCGATGAATGGCTTTGAACGTGAACTGAATAACCGCATTCTGGCCGTCGTGCCACACGGTGAAATTGAGCCGGTCAACCAGCCGTTTACTGGCTGGCAGGGGCTGGTGCCGAAAATGGAACAGATCCCAGGTATTGCAGCGGCAGCACCTTACATTAATTTCACCGGGCTGATTGAAAGCGGCAGCAAGTTGCAGGCCGTGCAGGTGAAAGGTGTTGACCCGCAGCAGGAGAGCCGCCTCAGTGCGCTGCCCTCCTATGTGCAGGGCGATGCCTGGCAGAACTTTGGCGCGGGCAAGCAACAGATCCTGTTGGGGCAGGGCGTCGCCAACAGCCTGAAGGTAAAACAGGGCGACTGGCTGACGATTATGATCCCGAACAGCGATGCCGGGCACAAACTGTTGCAGCCCAAGCGCGTGCGCCTGCAAGTGAGCGGTATCTTAAAGTTAAGCGGGATGCTCGATCACAGTCTGGCGCTGGTGCCGTTAGCGGATGCGCAGCAGTTGCTGGGCATGGGGGACAGTGTTACCGGCATCGCCATCAAAGCCACTGATCCGTTCAATGCGGTCAGCCTTGTCCGCCAGGCGGGCGAAGTCACCCACGCGTATGTGTACATTCGCAGTTGGGTAGGCACTTACGGTTATATGTACCGTGATATCCAGATGATCCGCGCGATTATGTATCTGGCGATGGTGCTGGTGATTGGCGTGGCCTGTTTCAATATCGTCTCCACCCTGGTGATGGCGGTGAAAGATAAAAGCAGCGACATTGCCGTACTGCGCACCCTGGGGGCGAAAGACGGCCTGATCCGCGCTATCTTTGTCTGGTATGGCCTGCTTGCCGGACTGGTGGGCAGCGTGAGCGGCGTGGTGGTGGGGGTGCTGGCTGCGTTCAATCTGACACCGATCATTCATGGGATTGAAGCGCTGACCGGTTACCATTTCCTTTCCGGGGATATCTACTTTATTGATTTCCTGCCGTCAGAGCTGCACTGGCGTGATGTCGGGATTGTCCTGGTCACGTCGCTGTTACTCAGTCTGCTGGCAAGCTGGTATCCGGCGCGCCGGGCCAGCCGTATCGATCCGGCACGGGTACTGAGTGGGCAGTAAAAACACGAGGGCATTGAGGGCGGTCTCTCACTCTCAGGATGCGGATTTTCCTGGGGTGGATATCACGTTTATCGGCACACTCTCAGTGCACCCGGGTTAATCACCCGTTATTATCAGGGACAGGTTCCGCACCGTACGGTGCGCCATTCCTGCATATTAAGGATTAGAGGATTTGATGATGCGCACACCCCGTCGCCGCCTCAGGCTGGCACGCTACAAGAAGACCCGACGCCAGGTTCACCAGCGTTTTCGTCAGCGCATTTTCGAACGTGACCGCAATATCGAAATTGCCCGTCATCCGCTGCCGCGTGTGGTGGTGCTGACCGGGGCCGGGATTTCCGCTGAGTCCGGCATCCGGACTTTCCGCGCAGCCGATGGCCTGTGGGAAGAGCACAAAGTGGAGGATGTCGCCACGCCGGAAGGTTTTGCCCGCGACCCTCAGCGGGTGCAGGATTTCTACAATGCCCGCAGGCGTCAGCTGCAGCAGAATGATATCCAGCCTAATGCGGCGCATCTGGCACTGGCCGAACTGGAAGCCGCACTGGGTGACCATTTTCTGCTGGTGACACAGAATATCGACAACCTGCATGAGCGCGCCGGAAACCGTAACGTTATCCATATGCACGGTGAGCTGTTAAAAGTGCGTTGCGCCGGCAGTGGTCAGATCCTGCAGTGGACGGATGATGTGAAACCCGACGATCGCTGTCATTGCTGTCAGTTCCCGTCCGTATTGCGCCCACACGTGGTGTGGTTTGGCGAAATGCCGTTGCAGATGGATGAAATTTACCAGGCGCTGGCGCAGGCCGATTATTTTGTGGCGATTGGCACCTCCGGGCACGTTTATCCGGCGGCAGGCTTCGTCCATGAAGCGCGTTTGCAGGGGGCTCATACCGTGGAGCTGAACCTGGAACCGAGCCAGGTGGGCAGCGAGTTTGAAGAAAAAGAGTACGGACTGGCCAGCGAAGTGGTCCCGGAATGGGTTCATGACCTGCTGAAAAACATCGCTGTACCGGTGCTGACCGGTGCCGATGCGCCTTCAGCGTTTGGCCAGCGAGAAGACCAGGTGGGCGATAACTCCGCCGACTAATCCCCAAAACGCGGCACCCACGCCAAGCAGGGTGAGGCCCGAGGCGGTGATCAGAAAAGTGATCACCGCTGCATCTCGCTGTTTCTCATCGCTTAATGCCCGTTGCAGACTCCCGGCGATGGTGCCCAGCAGTGCCAGCCCGGCAATCGTGTGGATCAGTGCCAGCGGCAACGCAGTAAACAGGCCGCTAATCGCCCCACCAAACACCCCTGCCAGTAAATAAAACACCCCGGCAGCGGCAGCGGCCCAGTAACGGCGCTGCGGATCGCTGTGCACCTCCGGTCCCATGCAAATCGCGGCCGTAATCGCGGCAATACACACGGTAAAGCCACCGAAAGGGGCCAGCAGTAGTGCCACCAGCCCGGTCCAGGCGATCAGCGGTGACACCGGAAGCGTATAGCCGTGTGCTTTGAGGGTGGCGATACCGGGTGCATTCTGTGATGCCATCGTGACCACAAAAAACGGTACGCCAATGCCCAGCAGCGTTTCAAGCGTAAAGCGCGGCATGATAAATTCCGGCATCACCAGGCTCTGCGTCTGCGTAGCATGAATATTGCCCTGGAGTGCCGCCACGCCTAACCCGGCCAGCAAGGTGAGAATAATGGCATAGCGCGGCAGCAGACGGCGTGACAGCAGATAGACCAGGCACATGGTGCCGCTCAGGGCGAAGTTAACCTGGATCGCGGCAAATGCATCCACGCCAAACCGCAGTAAAATTCCTGCCAGCATCGCGGCAGAGATCGCCTGCGGTATGGCATTCATCAGGCGGGCAAACAGTCCGGTAATGCCGCAAAGAAAGATCAGCGCCGAGGCGAAGACAAATACGCCAACGGCCTCATTGAGTGATGTGCCGGGCAGACTGGTCACCAACAATGCCGCGCCGGGTGTTGACCAGGCGGTGAGTACCGGCGTGCGATACCACAGTGAGAGGCCGAGCGTGGTGAGGCCCATCGCCAGCCCAAGCATGGTCAGCCAGCCGCCCGTTTGAGACGCGGTGGCCCCGGCGGCCGCTGCGGCCTGGAAAATAATCGCCGCAGAGCTGGTGTAGCCGACGAGCACGGCAACAAATCCGGCGACGATGGCAGGAAACGTCAGGTGACTTAATGTAAGCGGTGGGCGCATAGCGAGTGTCCTGGCAGAGGCAGACCAATGTGCGTTATAACGTACAAGGTAGCATCGTGCGTTATAGCGCACAAGGCGTTATACTCGTTTCATGCTTACAGGAGATCACAACGTGGACAGTCTGCAACACCATCTGGCGCAAACCCTGAAGACCCAGCGTAGCGCACGTGGCTGGAGTCTGACCCAGGCCGCGGATGCCACGGGCGTGAGTAAAGCGATGCTTGGGCAAATCGAACGCGCGGAATCCAGCCCGACCGTGGCAACGCTGTGGAAAATCGCAACGGGTTTTAACTTGCCATTCTCTGCCTTTATCGATCCGCCAGCCGTTGACAGTGCGGCACGGCACCAACGTCAGCAGGGCTACACTGCCTTTGACAGTACGATGCAGGTGTTCCCGCTGTTTCCTTTCGATGCCGCCCTGAATTTTGAAATGCTGGTGATTGAGCTGGCCTCCGGGGCATCCAGTGCATCCGACGCCCATGAACGCGGTGTGGTCGAACATGTCATTGTCATCGAGGGCGAGCTTGAGTTACAGGTTGATGGTCAGTGGCAGCGCCTTTCCGCGGGGGATGGGGTGCGTTTTCACGCTGACTGCGCCCATGCTTACCGCAATCCGGGCACGGAGCCGGTGCGTTTTCATGATCTCATCCATTATCCGCAACGTTAATGCTGCGCCAGCGTACTAAACTGACCTGAAACAATATTTAACATTGTTCCGCTATCCATAATAAGCACTGGCATCCAAAGGGAAGACAGATGAATAACTTACTTGATCGCTTCTTAAACTATGTGTCTTTTGATACGCAATCTAAAGGTAACGTTCGTCAGGTTCCCAGTACTGAAGGGCAGCTTCGCCTGGCGCAAAGATTGTGTGATGAGTTACGTGCGCTGGGACTGAGCGATGTGTCCTGCAGCCCACGCGGTATTGTGATGGCCACGCTGCCGTCAAACGTAAGCTGGCCGACGCCGGTCATCGGTTTTATTTCCCATATGGATACGTCCCCAGATTTCACTGCGAAAAATGTTAACCCGCAGGTGATTGAGAATTATCGCGGTGGTGATATTGCCCTGGGAATTGGCGATGAAATTTTGTCGCCGGTGATGTTTCCGGTACTGCATGAGCTGACCGGGCATACGCTGATCACCACGGACGGTAAAACGCTGCTGGGCGCAGATGATAAAGCCGGAATTGCCGAGATTATGACGGCGCTGGCCCATCTCACCTCCGGAGAAGTGGCGCACGGCGAGGTGCGCGTTGCTTTTACTCCCGATGAAGAAATTGGCCGGGGTATCCAGCACTTTGATGTTGCCGCCTTTGCCGCCGACTGGGCTTATACCGTCGATGGCGGGGGGATGGGGGAGTTTGAATATGAAAACTTCAATGCGGCTTCGGTTACGGTAAAAATTACTGGCAATAACGTCCATCCGGGAACGGCAAAAGGCGTGATGGTCAATGCGCTGGATGTGGCGATGCGTTTCCATCGTGAAGTGCCGGAAGATCAGGTGCCGGAAAAGACGTCCGGTTACGAAGGTTTTTACCATCTGCATAGTATCAAAGGCAGTGTGGACCGCGCCGAGTTGCACTACATCGTGCGCGATTTTGCCCGTAGCGGTTTTGACGAGCGTAAACAACGGCTGGCAGCTATTGCCCACCGTTTAGAGAAAACGCTGCCTGCCCCTGCGGCGATTGAGCTGGTGGTTGAAGACAGTTACTACAATATGCGTGAACAGGTTGAAGCGTGCCCGCAAAGTATCGAGCTGGCCCTTCAGGCGATGCGCGATTGTGACATCACCCCGCATGTGAAACCGATTCGCGGCGGCACGGACGGTGCGCAACTGTCGTTTATGGGTTTACCTTGCCCGAATCTGTTTACCGGGGGGTATAACTATCACGGCAGGCATGAATTTGCCTCGCTCGATAATATGGAGCAGGCAGTAAGGGTGATCACCCGGATTGCTGCACTCACCGCAGAGCAGGCCAAACCCGCAGGCTGACGGGCATTGGATTCGTCAGGGTGCGATCCCTGAGCGATCCCCACAAAACAAGACCGCCATTGCCTCTGGTGGCGGACTTGACCCGTGATGATGGTATGCACGACGGTCAAGGTCAAGATACAGGTCAACGTCAAGGGCGTTTCGCTTTCCCACTTCGTGGGCTGAGCGACCCAGGGCGGCCAGTCGCCGCCGCCCTGGGGACCCGGGCTTTGCGGCAGGCGCTGCGTCCACTGCGTGGATGCCTTCGCAAGCGCGGTTCACCGACGGACTGGTCGTGACGGCACATCCCTGTACCGGCTCTCCCTCTCACCGCCGTCCTGGCGGTTCGTCCTGGTTCACTGCGCTTCCTCAGCGCAGCTGAATGCCGCCTCAACGTCAAAACCTGGGTCTAAACCCAAAATCCTGATTCAAATTCATCCGCAGAGATCGTTATGTTGTGGTGGTTTTAAAACTAACAGCGAGCAACCATTCAGCGGGGATGGGGCCAGTTTGAGGTAAGCCGGACGTCACGCGGCAGGGACGCCGCGTGCCGAGGCCCGCAGGGATGCGGATTTTGCCGATCCGGCGTGCTCAAACTGGCCTCAGACCTGAAGTTAGACTGTCAGCGACAAAAAATGACTGGGAAGCCATCAGGGTACGACCCTTTTTCCGGTCGTCTCTGACGTAACCTCACTCGCGACAGGTTTCAGGCTGTGATGTTTTGACATCCGGCAGCAGCGTTAACAGCCCGCACAGCGCCATCCCGGCGCCGATCCACAGCGGGGCGCTCAGGCCGAAGCCATATTCAATACTTAGCCCGCCCAGCAACGATCCCAGCATCAGCCCGAACGTCACCATCGACGTATGCAGCGTATTCACCAACTGGCGATTACCGGCCGCACCCATCACGCGGGTCACCATCGCCGGGTTCATTGTTACCCCGAACAGACCCACGCCGACAACGCAGGCTATCGCCACCGACGGTAGCTGAATAAAGCTGGCAAACAGGGCGAAAAAGCCCACCAGCGCCAGTAAACCGCAGGCAATGACCGGCAACGCATAGCGCCCGGCCAGACGCCCCACAACCGCATTCCCCAGCACGGTCGCCATGCCATACACCAGCAGTAACCCGGTGACCTGGCCGCTGCTAAAGCCGGTTTGCGCACTCAGGATCGGCGTAAAGTAGCTGAAGCCCGCAAAGGTCGCGCCAATAATCAGCAGACTGGTGGAATAAGCACGCCACAGCGTCGGATTTTTCAGCGCCCGCAGCTCTTCTTTCAGATTAATGTCATCCGGAGCCAGCGTGGAGGGCAACGTTTTGTGCGTCAGCCACAGCGCCAGCAGCGTAATCACCACCACCGACCAGAAGCTGACGCGCCAGCCCGCCAGGTTACCGATAAAACTGGCCAGCGGCAGGCCAATCACCGTACCGATCATCAGTCCACCCAGCACCACGGTAATCGCCGCCGGGATCTGCTGCTCGGGCACCAGCTTCACGCCGGTACTGACCGCACAGCCAATATAGGCCCCGGCCACGGCACCGGTAAGAATGCGCGCAATCACCAGCGGCAGATAGCTGCCCGCCACCGCCCCCAGCGCCTGACTGGCAATAAACAGCGTCAGCAGGATCAACAGACTGCGGCGCGGCGGGTGTTTCAGCAGCAACAGGGCGAGCAGCGGGCCGCCAATCGCCATCGCCAGCGCATACACGGTGATCAGATAGCCGGTCATCGGCAGGGTGATATGCAGGTCGGTGGTCATAATATTCATCAGTGCGGCAACCTGAAACTCACTGGTTACCAGCGCAAAAACACCAAAGCCGAGCGTATACACGGCAGCGGGAAGACGGGAGGGAGACGACGACATAACGTTTCCTGAAAAGAGATAAGTGAATACGAGTGTAGAGCCTGAGGCCGCTGCGTCCAGCTAGCCTTTAGTAGAGGGGGGAGGGCAGATAGTTCATTTCAAGCGCCCGGCGAATCGCATGTTTCCCATTACTGACGCCCAGTTTCCGCGTGGCATTGGCGATATGAAACTTCACGGTACTGAGCTGAATCCCCAGGATGATAGCGATCTCTCCGTAGGTTTTACCCCGGCTGCTCCACAGCAACACCTCCTGCTCACGAGGCGAGAGCACCGGGCTGTTTTCGCGCCGCAGGTGGGTTTTTTCATGCAGCAGGATCAACAGCATCTGCAAATCCGCCAGCCGGGAAATCACGTCGTGGGAAAACGTCAGGTTGTCGTGGCGGCGTATCACGCTCAGCAGTGACATCTGTTGCTGCTCGTCGTGAACCGCAAAGGTAAATCCCTTCACCCGCTGGCACTGGCTGCCTGCATCGCATAGCCCGGCGTTGGGGCGCGTGCAATCCTGCCAGTTAAAGGGTGAGATGCGCTGCCGGGCGGCCAGCGCCACCGGATCTTTCAGATAGCGGCGGCGATCGCGATAGTCGCTGATCCACTCCTCTGAATGACTGGAAAGCACCAGCGCCTCTTCCGGGGCACGCTTGTTCTGGCGCAGATAAAGAAAATCTACCGCTCCCAGCTCTGCCAGTTTCTGGCTCAATACGGCCCCGGCCTGCACGATCTCGCTTTCGTTATCCATCTCTTTACCTCTGGTGATCTGCCCTCTATCCTGACACACCTGCACTCGTTTTAGAAACCGCTATCTGGCGCTAGCAACGCGCTTTCGCGTGGGGATAAATTCTGCCTGAACAGACGGAGATATGATGCTAATGCACCATCGTCATGGTAAATTGCTATGCATGTAAATCAACTCAGACTGCTTGATGCTGCTTTTTTGTTTTATTTTGATAAGGAAATGTATGAATTTTAATGAACAAAGTAATGTGACCATTGTCATTACAAGTTGTGGTCGTTTTGATTTACTAAAAGAAACAATTTATTCATTGGATAAGTTTAATACATATCCAATAAAGGCCGTCATCATTACTGAAGATTCTGGAAAGAATGAAGTGTCAGAGGTTATCCCTGAACACTGGCTGGAAAAAACCAAGGTCATTGTTAATAATCCTAAACTTGGGCAGATTAAATCGGTAGATCTAGCCTATAAACTGGTGGATACAGAGTATATCTTCCATTGTGAGGATGACTGGTCGTTTTATCGCAGTGGTTTTATTGAAGATTCCATAAAAATTCTGAAAAATGACAGCAATACATTGTCAGTCTATCTGCGTGACTTCACTGATGATGTCAGCGTGCATTATGACAACCATTATCTGAAAAATAAAAAAACCATTGATAATGTAGAGTATGCGAAATTATTGTGCAATAAAGGTGTGTGGGGTGGTTTTAGTTTTAATCCCGGTCTGAGAAGAAAATCAGACTATGAGGTCATTGGGCAATACGATACTGGAAAAAGTTCGGATATAAGAGAGCGCGAGTTATCAGCGCATTACTTATCCAGAGGGATGTATGTTTCTATTTTGACGAAAAGTGCCGTTAAACATATCGGCTGGGACAGTCACATCTTAACTGAAAATGAATTAAGACATCTGAAAAAAATAAAAAAGGTAAAGGTCAAATATTCACTGATCGGATTTGCTGTGGGTATTATTTTTGGACCACTACTGTTTTCCCTCTATGCCGCTATGTAAGGTTGTAAGATCGGTATGAGTTTAGCGCAGTAAGCAATTACACCCGATAGGAATGCTGCATGTTGCATGCGGCATTACCTGATGACAGCCAGGTTTTCTTTCCAGCCGCCATTCCCCCCTCTTTCGCTCCACGCTTTCCGGGCTGTTCCGTTTTCTCAGTCAGCAGCGTTACGCTCCCGCTGTCAGGTTCAGACACGTTTAAAAACCTTCATCTGGCGTTAACCGCACTGTCACACAACATCTTCAATGTAACTGCCATCAGTAGCAGGGACCTTAACGCAAATAACCCCGCTAACCGGCTTTGTTCTGTGGAGATTTTTTATGCTCAACTTATCCAGACATCCGACCACTTTATATCAGGCCATTGCGGCGCAACTGGAGGATGAACTGCGCAGCCGTTATCGCTGTGGCGAGTACCTGCCGTCAGAGAAACAGCTGGCGGCGCACTATGCCGTCAACCGCCATACCCTGCGCCGCGCGGTGGATGAACTGGTGGATAAAGGGCTGGTACAGCGCCGTCAGGGGGTGGGGATACTGGTGCTGATGCGGCCCTATAACTACCCGCTCCATGCCCAGGCACGCTTCAGTCAGAACCTGATGGAACAGGGAAGCCATCCCACCAGTGAACGCCTGCTGGCGGTGCTGCGCCCCTGCAATGCCGAAGTGGCCGCCGCGCTGGCCTGCAACGAAGGCGACACGGTGATCCATCTGCGCACCCTGCGCCGGGTCAACGGCGTGCCGGTCTGCGTGATCAACCATTATCTGCCCGACCTGACGTGGTGGCCGCACTTGCAACAGTTCAGCAGTGGCTCACTGCACGATTTTCTCCGTCAGCAACTGACTACCGGGCTGACGCGTAAACAGACACGCATTACCGCCCGCCGCGCGCAGGCGAAAGAGAGCGGTCTGCTTGAAGTTTCCCTGCATGCGCCGCTGCTGTGCGTACGCACCCTGAATACCTGTACCGACAACGGCCGGATGGCGGAATACTCCGTCAGCCTGACGCGTGCCGATATGATTGAACTGACGCTGGAGCACTAAATGGAAGCACATAAGGCACGTCAGCACTGGCTTTCCGTGCTGGCTCATAGCCAGCCGCAACAGTTGCTGGCGCATTGCCCCGCCGATCTCCCCACCGACTACCAACTGTTGCGCGCACCGGAAACCGGATTGACCCGTTTGCAGGCGCGAATGGGCGGTACCGGTCGTCGCTTTATTCTTGGGGATACCACCGTGACACGCGCCGTGGTGCGCCTGGCCAACGGACTCTGTGGATACAGCTACATTCTCGGGCGCGACAAAGTCCATGCCGAACGCTGCGCGCTGCTTGATGCCCTGTTGCAGGGTGACAGCTCACCGCATTTATATCAGCAGATTATCGCACCGCTGGCGGCCTTGCGTGCAGAGCAGCTGGCGCTGCGTTCGCGCGAAGTGGCCAGCAGCCGGGTCGACTTCTTTACCCTTGTTCGCGGAGATAACGCATGACCTTACTGGCCAGTTTTAGCCATCCCGTTGCTGATGCTCAGCGCGCCTTCCGCCGTATTCTCAAGGCGATGAGTGAACCGGGCGTGATGGTATCGCTGCCGACGCTGCCCGCCTGGGGCAACGCCTCCTGTGCCGCAACGGCGGTCATGATGACGCTGGTGGATCGCGAAACGCCTCTGTGGATTGACGAAGCGCTGCGCGATGATGCCCTGCTCAGCAATCTGCGGTTCCACACCGGTGCACCGATCACCGACAGCACAGATGCCCCGTTTGCCCTGCTGCATGCCAAATCCGGCACCAGCATCGACAGTTTCTCCCCCGGCGATAATGTGTCACCGGAGAAAAGCAGCACGCTGATTATTGACGTACCGGCCCTGAGCGGCGGCCTGACACTGCGCCTGCGCGGCCCGGGCTTGCAGGAGCGCCGCGCCATTGCTCCGCAGCTGCCAGAAAGCGTGCTGAGTTACCTGCGCGATCGCCGCCACCGCTTCCCGCAGGGCATTGACCTGATCTTCACCTGTGGTGAAAACATGATGGCGCTGCCGCGCACTACTGACGTGGAGGTCTGCTGATGTATGTCGCGGTGAAAGGGGGCGAGAAGGCGATAGCCGCCGCCCATCAGCTTCAGGAGAGTTTGCGCCGTGGCGCGGATGACCAGCCGGAACTCACCTGCACACAGATTGACCAGCAGCTTGGCCTGGCCGTTGACCGCGTGATGACCGAAGGCGGTATTCACGACCGTGAGCTGGCGGCGCTGGCCATTAAGCAGGCGAGTGGCGACCTGGTCGAAGCGATTTTTCTGCTGCGTGCCTACCGCACCACGCTGCCACGGCTGGCCGACAGCCTGCCGCTGGACAGCGGTGCGATGCGCGTTGAGCGCCGTATCTCTGCGGTCTACAAAGATCTGCCCGGCGGACAGCTGCTGGGGCCAACCTATGATTACACCCATCGTCTGCTGGATTTCACCCTGCTGGCCGAAGGCAAAGCGCCCGTGACACCGCGTGCGGAACAGCCACTGGCAGCAGAATGCCCGCATATGTTTGACCTGATGACGCGCGAAGGGCTGGCGCTGCGCGAAGAGGACGATGGCAGCGAGCCGCTGGATATCACCCGCGATGCGCCATCTTATCCGATGCCGCGTTCAGCGCGTTTGCAACAGCTGGTACGCGGTGACGAAGGGTTTCTGCTGGCGCTGGGCTACTCCACGCAGCGCGGTTACGGGCGCACCCATCCCTTTGCCGGGGAAATTCGTACCGGATCGGTCACTGTTGAGATTATCCCGGAAGAGCTGGGTTTTGCGCTGGAGATTGGCGAAGTGATGCTGACCGAGTGTGAAATGGTGAACGGTTTCACCACCCCGGCGGACGATGCGCCGCACTTTACCCGGGGCTACGGGCTGGTCTTTGGTCGTGCGGAACGCAAAGCGATGGCGATGGCGCTGGTGGACCGTGCGCTGCAAACCGATGAACACGGCGAACGCATTACCAGCCCGGCGCAGGACGAAGAGTTTGTGCTATCGCATGCGGATAACGTTGAAGCGGCGGGGTTTGTCTCTCACCTGAAACTCCCGCATTACGTCGATTTCCAGGCTGAACTGGAACTGCTGAAACGCCTGCGGGCGGAATACCAGGAGAAGCAGCGTGACTGAACTAAGCGGTTATAACCCCGGTTATCTGGATGAACAGAGTAAACGTACGATCCGCCGTGCCATCCTTAAAGCGGTGGCGATCCCCGGTTATCAGGTGCCGTTTGGCGGACGTGAGATGCCGATGCCCTATGGCTGGGGCACTGGCGGTATTCAGCTCACCGCCAGCGTGATTGGCGAACATGACGTGCTGAAAGTGATCGATCAGGGCGCTGACGATACCACCAACGCCGTCTCTATCCGC
The DNA here is from genome assembly GCF_020683125.1 of Erwinia rhapontici. NCBI lineage: Bacteria > Pseudomonadati > Pseudomonadota > Gammaproteobacteria > Enterobacterales > Erwiniaceae > Erwinia > Erwinia rhapontici. The sequence continues at coordinate 1,820,408 of NZ_CP085627.1, forward strand.
CGCTTCTTCCAGCGCGTCAGCGGTGCCGCCACCACGGAACGCACCGTTGACGCCACACTGATCCAGACGCGTCACCGCATTCCTGAAACGCCGCTGACGGAAGATCAGATCCTGATTTATCAGGTGCCGATCCCGGAGCCGTTGCGCTTTATCGAGCCACGTGAAACGGAAACCCGCACCATGCACGCGCTGGAGGAGTACGGCATCATGCAGGTCAAACTGTATGAAGATATCGCCCGTTACGGTCATATCGCCACCACCTATGCCTATCCGGTCAAGGTCAACGATCGCTATGTGATGGACCCGTCACCGATCCCGAAATTCGACAACCCGAAGATGGATATGATGCCCGCGCTCCAGCTGTTTGGTGCAGGACGCGAGAAGCGTATCTACGCGCTGCCGCCCTATACCAAAGTGGAAAGCCTCGATTTTGACGACCATCCTTTTACCGTACAGCAGTGGGATGAACCCTGCGCGCTGTGCGGTTCACGCGACAGCTATCTGGATGAAGTGGTGCTGGACGATCAGGGTTCGCGCCTGTTTGTCTGCTCCGATACCGACTACTGCCATCAGCAACAAGAGAATCCATCATGACGCGCGAAACACCGCTGCTGGCGGTCAATCAGTTAACGCATCTCTATGCGCCGGGCAAAGGGTTCAGTGACGTCTCCTTTGAGCTCTTTCCGGGAGAAGTACTGGGAATTGTCGGGGAATCGGGTTCCGGTAAAACCACGCTGCTGAAGTCGATTTCGGCCCGGCTGGCACCGCAGCAGGGTGAGATTATTTATCAGGGCCAGGATCTCTATGCCCTGAGCGAAAGCGAACGCCGCCGTCTGCTGCGCACCGAATGGGGCGTGGTACATCAGTATCCGATGGATGGCCTGCGGGCGCAGGTTTCTGCCGGGGGCAATATCGGTGAACGCCTGATGGCGGTCGGGCAGCGTAACTATGGGCAGATCCGCGAAACCGCCGGGAAGTGGTTACAGGATGTGGAGATCCCGCTGTCGCGCATCGACGACCTGCCGGGGACGTTCTCCGGCGGCATGCAGCAGCGTCTGCAAATCGCCCGCAATCTGGTGACGCATCCGACGCTGGTGTTTATGGATGAACCCACCGGCGGGCTGGATGTGTCGGTGCAGGCGCGACTATTGGATCTGCTGCGCAGCCTGGTCCGCGACTTGAATCTGGCGGTGGTGATTGTCACCCACGACCTCGGTGTGGCGCGTCTGCTGGCACACCGTCTGCTGGTGATGAAAGAGGGGAAAGTGGTGGAGAGTGGCCTGACCGACCGGGTGCTGGATGATCCGCATCATCCGTATACCCAGCTGCTGGTCTCATCCATTGTTTAAATACCCCTACGGGAATCATTATGAATCTGAAACTGCGTGTCGAAAATCTGTCAAAAACCTTTGTGATGCACAATCAGCAGGGGGCAGAACTGCCGGTGTTACGTAACGCCTCCTTACAGGTGGCTGCCGGGGAGTGCGTGGTGCTGCACGGTCATTCGGGCAGCGGTAAATCCACGCTGCTGCGTTCGCTGTATGCGAACTATCTGCCGGATAGCGGGCATATCTGGGTGGATCATCAGCAGCAGTGGGTTGACCTTGTCAGCGCCCCGGCGCGCCAGATCCTCAGCATTCGCCGCGATACGATTGGCTGGGTCAGCCAGTTTTTGCGCGTCATTCCGCGGATTTCCACGCTGGAGGTGGTGATGCAGCCGCTGCTGGAGCGTGGTGCGTCGCGATCCGAGAGCGAAGAGCGTGCCAAAGCATTGCTGGGCCGCCTTAACGTGCCGTCGCGCCTGTGGGCACTGGCACCGTCGACGTTTTCCGGCGGTGAGCAGCAGCGCGTCAATATTGCGCGCGGGTTTATTGCCGACTCGCCGATCCTGCTGCTGGATGAGCCGACCGCCTCACTCGATACCGCCAACAGCGCTGCCGTGGTGGCGCTGATTGAAGAGGCGCGCCAGCGCGGCGCGGCGATTGTCGGCATTTTTCATGATAACGCGGTGCGCGATCGCATCGCTGACCGTCTGCATGTGATGCAACCTGTTGCCCTGGAGCACGCCGAATGATCATCAATAACGTCAAACTTATCCTGGAAAATGAAGTGGTTGAGGGATCGCTGGCCTGTGAAAATGGCGTGATCCGCGCCTTCTCTGACACACAAAGCCAGCTTCCGGCAGCGATTGACGGTGAGGGCGGCTGGCTGATGCCCGGCATGGTCGAGCTGCATACCGACAATCTGGATAAGTTCTTTACCCCGCGCCCGAAGGTGGACTGGCCTGCACACTCTGCCATGAGCAGCCATGATGCGCTGATTGTCGCCAGCGGCATTACCACGGTGCTGGATGCGATTGGCGTGGGCGATGTGCGCGATGGCGGCCACCGCATGGAGAATCTGAATAAGATGATTGATGCGATTCGCCATGCGCAGAAGCACGGCCTGAACCGTGCCGAACATCGCCTGCACCTGCGCTGTGAACTGCCCCATGACTCAACGCTGCCGCTGTTTGAACAACTGATGTGTAACCCGGCACTGTCGCTGGTGTCACTGATGGATCACTCACCGGGGCAGCGCCAGTATGTGTCGCTGGCGGCATGGCGCACCTATTTTGGCGGCAAATATCAGCTCAGCGATCGGCAGCTTGATGAGTACGAAGCCGATCAGCTGCGCCTGGCGGCCCGCTGGTCCACACCGAACCGCGAGGCGATTTCTGCCTGGTGTCGTCAGTATCACATTCCGCTGGCCAGCCACGATGACGCCACCTATGAACACGTGGTTGAATCAAAAGGGGTAGGCAGCGTTATCGCTGAGTTCCCGACCACCGAAGAGGCCGCACGCGCCTCGCGTGAAATGGGCTTACAGATACTGATGGGGGCGCCGAATATTGTGCGTGGCGGCTCGCACTCCGGCAACGTGGCGGCCAGCGAGCTGGCACAGCTGGGGCTGCTGGATATTCTCTCGTCGGATTACTATCCCGCCAGCCTGCTGGATGCGGCATTCCGCCTTGCCGCCGATGAACGTCACAGCATGACGCTGCCTGCGGCCATTGCGTTAGTAACGCGTAACCCGGCCCGCTCCATCGGCCTTGACGATCGCGGTGTGATTGATGAAGGCAAACGGGCCGATCTGGTGCTGGTGCGTGCGCACCGCGATCAGGTCTATGTTGCCTCCGTCTGGGCGCAGGGCAGGAAGGTGTTCTGATGGGGCGGCTGATCTGGCTGATGGGTCCTTCCGGCTCAGGCAAAGACAGCCTGCTGCTGGCACTGCGCGAATGTGCCCCGGAGCGGGTGATTGTGGCGCATCGCTATATCACCCGCAGTGCCAGCGCCGGGGGCGAAAACCATATCGCCCTCAGCGAGCATGAGTTTCGCAGGCGGCGTGAATACGGTCTGTTTGCCCTCGACTGGCAGGCGCATCATTTTTACTACGGGCTGGGTATTGAGATCGATCAGTGGCTGGCAAGTGGGCTGGATGTGGTGGTGAACGGTTCACGGCTGCATCTGGCGGCTGCCCGTCAGCGTTACGGTGAGCGGCTGTTGCCGGTGTGTTTGCAGGTGTCGGCGGAGATCCTCGCCGGGCGACTGCGCCAGCGCGGTCGCGAGGATGAAGCCGCCATTGAACAGCGGTTGCAGCGTGCGGCAGAGCCGGTGGCGGCAGGGTGTATGACGTTAAGTAATGATGGGCCATTGAGTGAGACGTTACAGGGTTTTTCGGCGTTGTTAGCACAGCCCCGTTGACGGCGGGCGGGTCATGACCCGCCCCTACGCAACCCCCACTGACCTGCGCTTCTGTAGGGGCGAGGCATGCCTCGCCCGCGTCCCGTAATGCAACACCCACTGACCAGCACATTCTGCAGGGGCGAGGCATGCCTCGTGCGTCCCGTAATGCAACACCCACTGACCAGCACATTCTGCAGGGGCGAGGCATGCCTCGCGCGTCCCGTAATGCAACACCCACTGACCAGCACATTCTGTAGGGGTGAGGCATGCCTCGCCCGATGTTCCGTAATGCAACACCCACTGACCAGCACATTCTGTAGGGGCGAGGCATGCCTCGCCCGATGTCCCGCGTCAGCAACATTGACGTTCCGGAAAATTCCTGACTTAATTCCTCCTCCAGGGGGAGCCAGGCAACTGGCTGAGAAATCGTAAAAGATTCAGCGCGATGACCCTTAACACCTGATCCGGATAATGCCGGCGAAGGGATGGGGCAACTTACCTCTCTTTTGCCGGTAGTCTGCTTATAAGGACTACCTGATGACCACTCGTTTTACCGACACACTCCGTACACTGAGCCAGCCCACCTGGACACAGGCCGTCACGCATCGTTTTGTTCGCGAGCTCTATGATGGCAGCGTGGATCGCCAGGTGATGAGCACTTACCTCACCCAGGATCACCGTTTTCTCGACAGCTTCCTCACCTTAGTCGGATCGGCCATTGCCAGTGCCGACACCCCGGCAGCCCGTTTGCGCTTTGGTCGCTGCGCCGGGGTTGTCTCCGGTGAAGAGAACACCTATTTTCTGCGCGCATTTGAGGCACTGGACGTCAGCGCTGCGCAGCGCGACGCCGAACCGGACACTTCTCCCACTGCGGGATTCAAGGCGATCATGCTGGAGGCCGCTGCCACGCGCTCCTATGCGGTGATCCTGACCGTGCTCAATGTCGCCGAGTGGCTGTACCTCGACTGGGCGTCACAGGCCCCGCAGCCATTGCCTGTCAGTTTTGTTCACGCCGAGTGGATTACGTTGCACGATAACCCCGATTTCTGCGAATTTGTCGCCTTTTTACGTCAGGAGCTCGACCGTGTTGGCCCGGCACAGCAGGCGCAGTGTGAGGATTTCTTCCTGCGCGCCGTGACGCTGGAAAAGGCTTTCTTTGATGCGGCTTATCAATAAACAGATCTGATTATTCGCAGTGGCCGACCTTTTCGGGTCGGCCTTTTTGCCGGAGTGATAATGCCGTTGTGCAGGTTGATGAGACGACGCTTAATCGCTCTTTAACGCGGCGGTGACGTGGCTGATGGCGCGTAGCACATCGTCGGAACTGTCGCGTATATCAGCGATGACGCCGCCGGCTTCCTGCGCCAGCTCCACGCCGCGATCGGCACGTTGCAGGTTTGAGGTAATGCCTTTCTGCGCTTTGCTCGCCAGCAGGTGATTTTGCTGCACCATCTGTTCGATTTCGGTGGTGGCGCGGTTGATGTTTTGCGCCAGCGTGCGCACTTCGTTGGCCACCACCGCGAAGCTGCGACCCTGCGTGCCTGCGCGGGCGGCTTCCACCGCCGCATTGAGGGCCAGCAGGTTGGTCTGATCGGCAATACGACGAATACTGGTCACGATCTGGCCGATACTGTCTGAGGAATCCCCGAGCCCGGTGATATCGCCAGAGATCCCGTGCAGTTCACCTGCCAGTTCATTCATGGTCTGCACGCTGTTGGCAATCACGCTGGCACCGCGTTTTGTGCTTTCGCTGGTTTGCAGCGCCGTTTGATAAGCCTGTTGGGCTGCATCACGCTCTAGCTGGTTTTTCTCAACCTGGGCGGTGACATCGGTGGCAAACTTCACCACTTTATACAGCTCACCACTGTCGTCGAACACCGGGTTATAGGTCGCGCGCAGCCAGAGGGTAGACCCTTGCTTGTTGACGCGCTGAAACTGGCCGGAAATAAACTCACCACGGTTGAGCTTCTGCCAGAACAGTGTGTATTCCGGGCTGCTGCGCAATGTTGCGGAACAGAACTGGCTGTGATGCGCACCGATAATTTCACTGGCGCGATATCCCATGGTTTTAAGAAAATTATCGTTAGCTTTCAGCACTTCACCCTTAAGGTTAAAGGCAATCACTGCCATTGAGCGCTCAATAGCCGTGGTCATTGCCCGCTGCTCCTGGGCATCCATAATGTGCGACGTGATGTCGTTGGCGAGCTTAATGATTTTGAACACGCGCCCGTTACGATCCCGCACCGGTACATAGTTGGCTTCGAGCCACACCGGACGGCCGTTTTGCGCCACGCGCAGAAATTTGTCGCTGAAACTTTCCCCACGATTCAGCCGCATCCAGAAGTCCTGATACTGGCGCGACGCCAACAGGTCCGGCGTGCAGAACAGACTGTGATGCTGACCGACTACCTCATTCAGTTGGTAGCCCATTTTCTCAAGAAACAGGCTATTAGCCGTGATGATGGTGCCATCGGTCATGAATTCGATCATGGCGATAGAGTCTTTTAATGAGTCAAGCGTGGCAGAAGAGTGAGTGCGTTTCTGCCACGCAAGGCGTGACGTGATACCTGATGCAATAGTGGAAAACATGGTGGACCTTATTATTAGAGTTAGCTGTCCACAGGGTTATCGGCGGGAGGGGATAAACATTCAATCTTTGTGAATTTGCTCAGTGCCCTTTTCGGTCTGTCATGCTTCCATCACCCCTTTGTCATTAAACGTTCATCGCACAGGTGGTTAATAGGGCGCACAGCGGATAACGCGCAACCTGATAATGGACAACACATGGCACAGGCATTGTTAAAAATTGCCCCCCAGCAGCAGGCGATCCCCCACGCGGAGCATCGTGCAAAAGTGCTGTCAGTGAATGGACTCGGAAAATCATACGGCACACAGACGCGTGTCTTGCAGGACATTAACTTTGACCTGCACGCTGGTGAACTGGTGGCGGTCATTGGCCGCAGCGGCGCAGGAAAATCAACGCTGCTGCATGTGCTGAATGGCACCCTCCCGGCCAGCGAAGGCGCCATCCTTCACTTCAATGATCATGGCAAACAACAGAACATTGTTGAGCTGAATACCCGGCAGATGCGCCAGTGGCGCAGCGAGTGCGGCATGATCTTCCAGGATTTCTGCCTGGTGCCGCGGCTGGATGTGCTGACCAATGTCCTGCTGGGCCGTCTGAGCCAGACCTCGACGCTGAAATCCTTCTTTAAAATCTTCCCCGATGCCGATCGTGCCCGCGCTATCGGCCTGCTGGAGTGGCTGAACATGCTGCCTCAGGCCTTGCAGCGGGCAGAAAATCTCTCCGGTGGACAGATGCAGCGTGTGGCGATCTGCCGTGCGCTGATGCAGAACCCGAAGATTTTGCTGGCCGATGAGCCGGTTGCCTCGCTCGACCCAAAAAACACCCGGCGCATTATGGATGTGCTGCGTCAGGTGAGTGAAAACGGCATCAGCGTGATGGTGAACCTGCACTCGGTGGAGCTGGTGAAAGAATATTGTACGCGTGCCATTGGCGTTGCTAAGGGCCGCATTGTGTTTGACGGCCATCCGTCAGAACTGACCGATGATCTTTTGCATGTGTTGTATGGCGACGAAAACTCTGAACTTAACGATGCCCATCACGGCTGACGGTCACACCGCAGGCATGACGGGTAATAACACTTTTATGGGACACGGAACTCAGCAATGAAAAAAATGATTCTCGCAGCAGTAATCGGTAGTGTGATGGCAGCTAACGTCTCTGCCGCTGACGCACCGAAAGAACTGAATTTAGGTATCCTCGGCGGCCAGAATGCCACGCAGCAGATTGGTGATAACCAGTGCGTGAAAGATTTCTTCGATAAAGAGCTGAACGTTGATACCAAACTGCGTAATTCGTCTGACTATTCTGGTGTGATCCAGGGCCTGATCGGCGGCAAAGTGGATATGGTGCTGAGCATGTCACCGTCATCGTATGCCTCGGTCTACATCAATGACCCGAAAGCTGTCGATGTGGTTGGCATTGTGGTGGATGACGCCGATAAATCACGCGGCTATCACTCTGTTGTCGTGGTGAAAGCGGACAGTCCGTACAAAACACTGGCCGACCTGAAAGGCAAATCATTTGGTATGGCCGACCCGGATTCCACTTCCGGCTTCCTGATCCCGAACGAAAGCTTCAAGAAAGAGTTTGGCGGTTCGGTGGATGACAAATACAAAGGCCACTTCTCCAGCGTGACCTTCTCCGGCGGCCACGAGCAGGATGTACTGGGCGTGCTGAACGGTCAGTTCGAAGGCGCAGTGACCTGGGCCTCGATGATCGGCGATTACAACACCGGTTACACCAGCGGTGCATTCACCCGAATGATCCGTGCCGGTAACCCGGACCTGATGAAGAAAATTCGTATCATCTGGCAGTCACCGCTGATCCCGAACGGTCCGGTGCTGGTGAGCAACAAGCTGCCTGCTGATTTCAAAGCGAAGCTGGTCACGGCCATCAAAAAGCTGGATACCGAACATCACAGCTGCTTCGTCAAAGCCGTGGGTGGCGCCCAGCATATCGGCCCGGCTACCGTGGCTGATTATCAGGCGATCATCGATATGAAACGTGCGCTGACCAAAGCCCGTTAATCACCCGTTCTCTTCTCCGCTGATAAGGGTCGACTGCCGTCGACCCTTCACTCAGGTATCCGCATGACACATCCCGATTTTGAACGCTATTACCAGCAGATCCGCGGTAAGCAGAAGCGCGACACGCTGCTGTGGTCCCTGACGCTGCTGGTGCTGTACCTCGCCTCCGGCCAGGTGGCAGAATTTAATCTGCACACCATATGGGTGTCGTTGCCGCACTTTTTCGATTACCTCGCGGAAACCGTGCCCACGCTGAGCGCCTCACGCTTGTTTGCCGACAGCCATACGGAAGGCTCACTGGCTTACTGGGGCTATCGTCTGCCTATTCAGCTGCCGCTGATTTGGGAAACCCTGCAACTGGCGCTGGCCGCGACCCTGGCATCGGTGATGGTGGCGGGCGTATTGGCCTTTTTCGCTGCCAGCAACACCCAAACACCGCGCAGCGTGAGTTTCGCCATTCGTACCTGTGTGGCTTTCCTGCGTACCATGCCGGAACTGGCGTGGGCAGTGATGTTTGTTATGGCGTTTGGTATTGGCGTGATCCCGGGCTTTCTGGCACTGGCGCTGCACACCATTGGCAGCCTGACCAAACTGTTCTATGAAGCGATTGAAAGTGCGTCAGATAAACCGGTGCGCGGCCTGGCATCCTGCGGGGCATCGTCGTTGCAGCGTATGCGTTTCGCGCTCTGGCCGCAGGTCAAACCGGTGTTTCTCTCGTATGGTTTTATGCGTTTTGAGGTCAATTTCCGTCAGTCCACGATCCTCGGACTGGTGGGGGCGGGGGGCATCGGCCAGGAGCTGATGACCAACATCAAACTGGACCGTTATGACCAGGTCAGTATGACGCTGATACTGATTATCGTGGTGGTCTCACTGCTGGATATGGTGTCCGGACGGGTGCGTCAGCGTGTTGTGGAAGGAAACCGCTCATGATGGGATTAATCGGCAGTGACAAGCTGGAAGGCATGAAGCAGCAGCATCAGGCGCTGTTTGCCATTCAGCGCAGCTACCTGAGGCGCATCGGGCTGATTGCGGCAGCCATCCTGCTTTACTACGTGTTTTTCTTCACCCAGTTTGGCATCAGCTGGCAGCAGCTCACCATCGGCCTGGGCCAGCTGGCGCACTATTTTATGCGTATGTTTGTCTGGCATGATGTTGCGAACTGGCCATTTGCCTACTATTTCAGCCAGATTTTTATCACGCTGGCGATTGTCTTCGCCGGTACGATCACCGCCACGCTGCTGGCTTTACCGCTGTCATTTCTTGCAGCACGCAATGTGATGGCCACGCCTGTGCTGCGTCCGGTGGCGCTGGTGGTTCGTCGCCTGCTGGATATCCTGCGCGGAATTGATATGGCAATCTGGGGGCTGATTTTCGTGCGTGCTGTCGGCATGGGGCCGCTGGCCGGGGTGCTGGCGATTATCATGCAGGACGTCGGGCTGCTGGGGAAACTCTATGCCGAAGGGCATGAAGCCGTGGAACGTTCACCAGGACGCGGGTTAAATGCGGTGGGGGCCAACAGCCTGCAAAAACACCGTTACGGTATTTTCACCCAGTCATTCCCGGCGTTTCTGGCGCTGAGTCTGTATCAGATTGAGTCGAATACCCGTTCGGCGGCCGTGCTGGGCTTTGTCGGCGCTGGCGGTATCGGCCTGGTGTATGCCGAAAATATGCGCCTGTGGAACTGGGATGTGGTGATGTTTATTACCCTGATCATGGTCGTGATCGTAATGATCATGGACCATCTCTCGGCGAAACTACGCAAACGCTATATCAGCGGGCAACCCGTGCCGCTGTTTACGCCAGAAAAATAGCAGCAGGGGGCTCTCGATTTGTCGGGGCGGGGCATGCCCCGCCCGGGTCAGACATGTCTGACCCCTACGATACAACTAATCTGGGCACGGGGCGGTACGTCGTGTGATTATGCGTAGGGGCGGGGCATGCCCCGCCCGGTTCAACATGTCTCAACCCGACGATACAGCGTTCCACCACAGCTTATTCAGCGTGTAATAGCGGGCATCAGGATCGGGTTGCTTCTCCCATGCATATGCGGCTGCACTTCGGCATGCCAGCGTGGCATTCTGTGCTCAGTTCCACACCAGGGGATGCTGGGGGGAAAGATGTGGCTGTCGGCGAGGATAGCCGGTCGTTTCGCGAGTCATTGACAGTTCCTGTTCAGGACAATAACGGGTGAATGGAGGGCGATGGCAGGCAGTTCAGCCAGACGCTAAGCGTAGACGAAAAACCCCGCTATGAGGGCATAGCGCTGAGGGATCCCTACAAAACAAGACCTGCATTATTGGCAGCCACCTTCTTTAATCCTGATTCAAATCAATCCGCAGAGACTGTCACATGGTGGGGGTTGTAATACCCACAGCGAGCAGACGTTCTGCGGGGATGGGGCCAGTTTGAGGTAAGCCGGACGTCACGCGGCAGGGACGCCGCGTGCCGAGGCCCGCATGGATGCGTCTTTTGCAGATCCGGCGTGCTCAAACTGGCCTCAGACCTGAAGCCGAATGATCAGCCATTCATTTTTGTGGGAATACCTCAGGGCATAGCGGGGTAATTGTGAGTTGTACCGATTTAAAAGGGTTGTAGAGATTAGCGCTCAGGGCGCAGATAACGCAGCGTGGCATCCACCACTAACCGGCGGTTACGCGCCAGGCTCTGCTGTTCGGTTTCATTGCCGCCAAACAGCGTATGGAAGGTGTAATGGTTGCCGACGTTGTGGAAGCTGATGCTGCTGATCAGGCGGTGAACGTCCACGGTGGTGACATGCGGATCAAACTCACCGCTCTGTTTTCCGCGTATCAGTACCGCATCCAGTACATCCAGCGCGCTTTGGTTCAGCGTTTTGATCGTCTCTGACTGGCGAATATAGCGGCCACGCATGAGGTTCTCACTGCAGATCAGGCGCATAAAATCGGGATGCGAAATGTGATAATCGAAGCTGGCTTCCGCCAGGCGGGCAATGGCCAGGCCTGGTGACATCTCGGCCAGATTCAGGCCGGTCTCATGCTGGCGGATCTCGCGATACACCAGGTGCAGAACCTCGATATACAGCTGCTCTTTATTGGTGAAGTGATACACCACCATTCGCTTGGTGGTCTGCGCATCCTCGGCAATCTGCTCCATACGTGCACCCTGTAAGCCGAATTCAGCAAAGGTGGTGAGGGCGCTGGCGAGGATGCGTTTCTTTAACCCTTCCGGATCGTTTTTACGTTTGACGGGGGCTGGCATAGTGAATCTATATCCATCATTTTCAGTGGAAACCGCCGCCAGAGTAGCGCCTGAGGCGCTGATTTACAAATAGTGCCTCGCAAAATCGCCGTCAGCAAATAGCCAGATAAACCGGTCTGCGATAAAATAATTGTTCACATATTGTGACCATGAAGGGATGTCTGTATACTTTGCAACCATGATAACGAAGAGGGATCTATGCGTGTTATCTCAAGACGACCGTTTATCGAGGCTGCCCGCTGCTATCCGAACGCAGCACTCTCGCTTGATGATATCTGGAGGGTACTGAACTCAAGGGATTACATTACACCTGAGCAGTTGAAAGCCCAGTTTGCCTCACTGGACAGATTCAAGTATCGGCGTAAATGGTGGGTCATCAATGCCGCGGGGAACCACCTGCGCATCATTACCTATATCAAGTTTGAGACACAAAATGTATTTATTAAGCATATTGTTACGCACGATGAATACGACAGGTTAACGGACTACTATCGGAGGCACCCGGAATGAGGGTTGCAGAAAAAAAATTTCATACCGCACTCAGTGCCAGTGCTGCACTGATTCATGCGATTCCTTTCCTTGGTCGTCAAGCAACCACACATGACTATGAAGATGCACTGGTGCTGGTGGAGTACCTGATCGATCACGATGATGAAAATCCACTGATCGATATTCTGGCGAAGAAAATTTCCGCCTGGGAAAATGTTGCACCGGCATTCGCGGATTTTAATGCGCGTATTGATGCAACACCGCGCGAGCTGGCAGTACTGCGGGTTTTAATGGATCAGCATGGCCTGAACCAGAGCAGCTTCCAACAGGAGATTGGCAGCCGCTCGCTGGTGAGTATGATCATGAGTGGCCAGCGGGCCTTAACGCTGGAACATATGAGAGCGCTGGCGAAACGGTTCAGCATTCCGCTTGCCACTTTTATCGAATAATAGCGGGCTGACTACACTGTTGAAAACCACGGATGCATGCGCTCGGTGACGCTGGTGTGATGCTCTTTAATGCGGGTTTTCAGCTGTGCCTCCGTGGGAAGCGGGCGGCCGCGTAATACCGCTTCAGCGGTGGCGCCGAAGGTGATAATCCCCCGGGTGGCGATGTCGGCGGCGGCAACATATCCCGCCAGTGCATCCTGCTCGCCGCTGCTTTCTTCCGCCTTCTGGCGGCAACTCACCAGTAATCCTTCCAGCGCCCGGTACAGTTCACGCGCTTCACCCAGCACCGGGATCTTACCGCTGGAATCATTCAATACCTGCTCAAGCCGGGTAAACACCGCGGCATTATCGCCCGCGCTGAACAGGGTCTCCAGCGTTTGCTGCCAGTGGTGCCAGGTGCGGACAAACAGCGCATTCTGCACCAGCGGCAGGCTGGCATGCTGCCAGCGAAAGTGCTCACTCAGATGGCTGACACGCTGCTGCAGCTCACAAAACTGGGCTTCATTCACCAGCGCGGCAGGAACCACTGGGTTAAGCGCAGCAATAAAAGCGGCCACTTCATCTTCGGTTTCCGGGGTGATCAGCGGCAAAATTTTTCGCTGTTGCAGGAGCTTAAGCTGGCTGAGGTCATAAAACGCTGCACTGACCCGTTCTCCGGCCAGTAATGCACGATTAATGGTATGAATTACCTCTGCTGACTGCACCCGGGAACGTTGTTCCAGCAGGGCGCTGTGCAGTTGGCCGTAGGCAGGGGATGGGCTGAGTTCAGTATTCATCGGGCGCCTCACGGTGATGAGAATCCGGCCCGTAGCCGGGCAGTGCCACAGAGTATGGCAGAATCTCAGCCACCCATCAGGCCGGGCGGGCTTTCTCGCGCCGCCACTGCGTAGGGGAGCAGTGAAAATGTTGCTGAAATACCTTGGCAAACTGCATCTGACTGGTGTAACCCAGTGAATAGGCTATTACTTTTATTGGCAGGCTGGGGTCAGAGAGCAGCGAAGTGGCCACCTCCATCCGCAGCAACAACAGATACTGTTTCGGACCATAGCCGAACTGCTGCTGAAACAGGCGGCTGAGATAGCTGCGGTCAATATTGCAGTGGTCTGCCACCTCGCCAATCGCGAGATTACGGTGGTAGTGGCGTTCAATAAACTGAATGGCACTGTCCAGGTGTTTATTTCCGCAACGGGTTTCCTCACCGTCCTCGTGGTGCGCGTTGGCGATTAATGCATCAAGAAACAGGCAGGTTAACCCGGCGATACGCAGCGAATGTACCGGGTCCTGCGCCACCAGTTGTTGCAAAAAGGGGTAGGCAGGGCAGGGAGAAAGCGTCTCTTTTGGCCGATATAATGGCATGTCACGGCGTAACCCGCATTTTTCCAGGCTTCTCAACGCAATCAATCCATCCAGTTCCACCCACATATATTCCCATGGCCGCTGTTTATCGGCGGTGTAGGTGGTGATCTCATGCGGATGGATAAGAAACGCCTCCCCCTGACGCACGGGCCAGCGCCGATCGCCGCTAAACAGCGTCCCGCCGCCGCGTATCACATAATGTATAAGATAGTGCTGGCGCACTGCGGGGCCATAGCTGTGCTGGCTGGCGCAGACTTCATGCCCGTACTGATAAATGTTTAGACCGAACTGGGCAATGTCATCGGGGTGAATATCTTTCTGCATGGCATCTTCCTTTTATTTTTCAGCTTATTACAGCAGTGAATCGTCAGCTGGTTGCGTGAAATAAACCCGGATTGTGACATTGCACCGTTATTTTGCTCGTCGGGGACGGTAATTAGCGAGCCAGATCACAGTTCGATTTGGCGGTCGTTTTTCACCATATCAATGTCAAAAAATGACATAGGCAGCCGTGCGCCTGCTGCCTAAAGTGAGTGCAACTTCACCTCATGGATTCAAAAGGGCACAACAATGAAAATTACGTTTCTCGGGGCAGGCAGTACGGTATTTGCGAAGAATGTACTGGGGGATATTCTGGCAACGCCCGCGTTGCAGCAGGTGGATATCGCCCTGTATGACATTGACGCTGAACGGCTTAATGACTCCTGGCTGATGCTGAATAATCTCAATGCCAATCTGTGCCAGGGCAAAGCTCGCATTGAGAAATACGCCGGCGTGGAGCAGCGCCGCCATGCGTTGCAGGGGGCCAGCTATGTGATTAACGCCATCCAGGTCGGCGGCTACGATCCCTGCACCATTACTGATTTTGAGATCGCAAAAAAGTACGGACTGCGCCAGACCATTGCCGATACTCTCGGTATTGGCGGGATTTTCCGTGCATTACGCACCATTCCGGTGATGCTGGATTTCGCCCGTGATATGGAAGCGGTGTGCCCGGATGCCTGGCTGCTGAACTACACCAACCCGATGGCGTCGCTGACCGGTGCCATGCTGCAACACACGGGGATTAAAACCGTTGGCCTGTGCCACAGCGTGCAGGTTTGTGCTGAGACACTGCTGAAGTCCGTTGATATGTCGATGGACGGTGTGAAATGGCAGATTGCCGGTATCAACCATATGGCGTGGTTGCTCAATATTACCCGTGATGGCGAAGACATTTACCCGGAGATCAAACGCCGCGCGTTGGCCCTGACGGATAAACATGACGATATGGTGCGTCACGAAATCATGCGCGTCTTTGGCTATTACGTCACCGAGTCCTCCGAACATAATGCGGAATATATGCCGTACTGGATCAAGCGCCACTATCCTGAGCTGATTGAGCGTTTTAATATTCCGCTGGATGAATATCCGCGTCGCTGTATTGAGCAGATCGACCGCTGGCATCAGCAGCGCGATAAGCTGACGCAAAACGAGAACCTCAGCCATACGCGCAGCCACGAGTACGCGTCGTGGATGATTGAAGCGATGGAAACCGATGTGCCGTATAAGATTGGCGGCAACGTTCTGAATCACGGGCTGATCACCAACCTGCCGTCCCAGGCCTGCGTAGAGGTGCCGTGTCTGGTGGATGGTCAGGGTGTGACACCATGTTATGTCGGCGACCTGCCGCCACAGCTGGCGGCACTTAACCGCACCAATATTAATACCCAGCTGCTGACCATTGAGGCCGCGATCAGCCATAAAAAAGAGCATATCTACCATGCTGCGCTGCTTGACCCGCACACTTCTGCGGAACTGTCGATTGATGACACGGTGAAGCTGTGCGACGAACTGATCGCCGCTCACGGTGACTGGTTACCCACTTACCGTTAATCCCTGAAACGGGTACAGCGCTTTGGCTCGTGGCGGCCACTACGGTCGCCATTTACGATGACACTGGCAGGGATTAATCACGATGACAGTTTCGGTAAAAACAAAAATCAGCTACGGGCTGGGGGCATTCGGTAAGGATTTTGCCATCGGCATTATCTATATGTATCTGATGTACTACTACACCGATGTGGTTGGGGTATCGGTCAGTATGGTCGCCTCACTGTTCCTGGTGGCACGCATTCTTGATGCCTTCTTTGACCCGGTGATGGGCTGGATTGTTGAGCGCACCCGCACCCGCTGGGGCAAGTTTAAACCCTGGATATTGATTGGTACGCTGAGCAATTCGGTGGTGCTGGTCTCCGTTTTCTGTGCGCATAACTTCGAGGGCGGTGCGCTGATTGCGTGGATTTGGGCGACCTACCTGCTGTGGGGTTTTACCTATACCCTGATGGACGTGCCGTTCTGGTCGCTGGTGCCCTGCATTACCCTCGACAAACGGGAACGTGAAGCGCTGATCCCGTGGCCGCGTTTCTTCGCCAGTCTGGCGGGTTACACCACCGGGGTGATCGGTCTGCCGCTGGTGAACTACCTGGGTGACGGCAACAAAGGGCAGGGGTTTATGCTGTTCTCGCTGATCCTGGTGGTGTTCTTTATCCTCTCTGCGATCATCACGCTGCGTAATATCGAAGAGAAATACTCTTCCTCTGCCGTGCCGAATGCGCCAGAGCAGACCACCATTAAAGCCGTACTCAGCATGATTTTCCGCAACCGCCCCTTGTTTGCGTTGCTGCTGATGGCGCTGGCCTGGAATCTGGCACATAACGTGATCACTGCGTTTGCCATCTACTACTTCACCTATGTGGTGGGCCGGGCAGAGCTGTTCCCGTGGTACATGATGTATGCCGGGATCGCCAATCTGATCGCCATCCTCTGCTTCCCGAAACTGGTGGCGCGCTTCTCACGGCGGGCGATCTGGATTAGCGCCTCGGTGCTGCCGGTGATGAGCTGTCTGCTGCTGCTGGTGGTGGGCATGTATGCGCCACAGAGCGCGACGCTGATTTCACTGTCCGGGATTCTGGTCAACATTGGCGGGGCGTTCTTCTGGGTGATGCTGGTGATTATGGTCGCGGATACCGTGGATTATGGCGACTACGCGCTGGGCGTTCGCATTGAAAGTATCGCCTTCTCGGTGCAAACCATGGTGGTGAAAGCCGGTGCCGCGTTTGCCGGGCTGCTGATTGGCGTGATGCTGGGTGTGGTGGGGTATGTTCCGGGGGCGCAGCAGTCAGCCAGCACCATCATGGGGATGCAGGGGATTATGATTGGCCTGCCGCTGGTGTTCTTTGTTCTCACGCTGTGGATCTACTTGCGTCACTACAAGCTGGATGGCGAAATCCTGCATGAAATGCAGCGGGCCTTACAGCATAAATATGGCGAAGGGCAGGGGGTGATGACGGCGCAGGTCAGGCCGCTGGAGAGTGACGCTGAGGGCAGATATGCATCTGAGACGTTGAATCCGGGTCACCTCAAACCGTAGTGGACGTGCGCGATTGTCCAGGTCAACGTCAAGGGCGTTTCGCTTTCCCGCTGCGCGGGCTGAGCGACCCAGGGTGGGCAGTCGCCCCCACCCTGGGGACCCGGGCTTGCGGCTGGCGCTGCGTCCACTGCGTGGATACCTTCGCAAGCGTCGTTCACCGACGCACCGGTCGTGACGGCACATCCCTGTGCCGGCTCTCCCTCTCACCGCCGTCCTGGCGGTTCGTCCTGGTTCACTGTGCTTCCTCAGCGCTGCTGAATGCCGCCTCAACCTCAAAACCCAGGTCAACACCCAACCCGAAAACAACTCAGGGCGCGTAGATACCGTCTTGCCCGTAATGTTGAGCAGGACGCCAATCCGGAGTTACGGGGCGATCGGAAAAGATGATCGCCCCCTACGAAAGATCGCCATGCAGTCGGGGTTTTAAAATTTACAGCGAGCGCTATCTTGCGGGGATGGGGCCCGTTTGAGGTAAGCCGGACGTCACGCGACAGGACGTCGCGTGCCGAGGCCCGCAGGGATGCGGCCGTTGCCGTTCCGGCGTGCTCAAACGGGCCTCAGCCCTGAAGCCAGACTGCCAGCGACAAAAATGGCTGGGGATCCCTCAGTGGATGACCTTTTTTCGGTCGTCCCGTGGCAGGCCTTATCTCCAGGTACACAGAATCCCCCGTTAAATACGGGGAATTGTAACCACAGATTGCCAATTGTAATGTTATAAAGTAACAGTTATCATCCGCAGCGCGGGCGTCAGCCTGCGTTGTTCCCTTTCTCTGGATAAAGGATTGATAACGGATGCACAAATTTTTACGCTCACCGCTGCTGGCCCTGATGCTGGCGGCCATTGCTGCCCCGGCCAGTGCCGCCCCTGAGCGGGTCGCCGCGCTGGTCGCCCCCTTCGAAATCAAAGGTACAGACCCGACGCTTTCCGGCGATATTTTCCTGAAAATGTCGATTGTCGAAACCCTCGTCAACGCGGATACCGCCGGGCAGCCGCTGCCTGGCCTGGCGACCAGCTGGACGGTGTCCGACGATGGTCTGCTGTGGCGCTTTACCCTGCGTCCTGGCGTGAAATTCCATGATGGCAGTGCGCTGACCGCTGAGAGTGTGGTGAATGCGCTGGAAGTCTCACGCAGTAAACCCGGCCTGCTGGATAAAGCCCCGGTCACCGCCATCCGTGCCGAAGCCGGACAGGTAGTGATTGCGCTCAGCCAGCCGTTTACGCCGCTGCTCAGTATGCTGGCGGAAAACCGTGCTCAGATCCTTGCGCCTGCTTCTTACGATGCCGCGCACAAAGTGGTGCAGATTATCGGTAGCGGCCCGTACCGGATGACCTCCTTGCAGGCCCCGCAGAAGCTGACCGTGACCCGTTTCCACGACTACTGGGGCAAAGCCCCTGCCATTGAGCAGGCCAGCTATATGGCCGTGGGTCGCGCGGAAACCCGTGCCCTGCTGGCTGAAAGTGGCAATGCCGATATGGTGCTGAATCTCGATCCTGCCAGCCGCAGCCGTCTGAAAAACAACCGCAACGTGCAGTTGCTGTCAGTCTCGATCCCGCGCAGCGTACTGCTGAAAGTCAATGCCGGGCATCCGCTGCTGAATGATGTGCGCGTGCGCCAGGCGCTGAGCATGGCGCTCGATCGTCAGGGTATTGCACGCGCCATTTTGCGATATCCGGCGGCGGCCGATCAGCTGTTTCCTCCTTCCGTGGCACAGTGGCATAACGCCAGCCTGACGCCTCTGGCGACTCAGCCGCAGCAGGCCCAGGCACTGCTGGCGGAGCTTGGATGGAAGCCGGGTGCAGACGGCGTGCTGCAACGTAACGGCAAGCCATTCTCCCTGACGCTGACCACCTATCCTGACCGCCCGGAGCTGCCACTGATTGCGGCGGCCATCCAGCAACAGCTGCGTGAAGTGGGTGTGCAGGTGGCGATCAACGCCACCAACTCCGGGGAAATTGCCGCGAAGCATCATGACGGCACGCTGGCGCTGGCGCTGGTGGCACGTAACTTTGCGCTGACGCCAGATCCACTGGGTACACTGTTGCAGGATTATCCACCTCAGGGCGGAGAGTGGGGGGCAATGAACTGGAGCAACGCCACGTTCAATCAGACCCTGGCCGACCTGGTGCAGGGCCGCGACCCGGCGAAAAGCCAGGCAGAACGTCAGCAGTTAACGCGCATTCTGCAAACCGATCTGCCCACCATTCCGGTGGCCTGGTATCAGCAGACCGCGGCCGTGTCTAAACGTCTGAGTGGTGCAACCCTTGACCCGTTTGAGCGCACCTTCGGACTGGAAAAAATGAGGTGGGCTGAATGATACGGATGCTGGGCTACCGCTTGTTGCAGGCCGGACTGGTGGCGCTGCTGGTCGGCGGCCTGACCTTTGTGCTGATGCGCTCGCTGCCGGGGGATATTGCCTACCGTATTGCGGCGGGGCGTTACGGTTATGACCGCGTTGATGCGGCGGCGGCCAGCGCGGTTCAGCAAGAGCTGGGGCTGGATCGCCCGGCCTGGCAGGCGCTGGCAGACTGGTTTGTGCAACTGCTGCACTTCAATCCCGGTAACTCGCTGGTGTCCGGTGCGCCGGTGATGGAAGAGATAGGTCATCAGCTGGGGCAGACCCTGCTGCTGGCGGCCGTGGCGCTGCTACTGTCACTGCTGCTCGGCCCGCCGCTCGGCATTCTGGCCGGGTTGTCCCCCGGAGGGAAGTTGGATCGCGCGCTGCTGGCGATCTCCACCACGCTGCGTGCGCTGCCGCACTTTGTGCTCGGGCTGATTCTGGTGGTGATCTTTGCGCTCAACCTGGGCCTGCTACCTGCGGCCGGCTATGGCGATGTGCAGCATGTGCTGCTGCCTGCCCTGACGCTGGCCCTCGGGTTGGCTGCGGTGTCCAGCCGGGTGGCGCGCAACGCCATGCGCCAGGTGACTGACTCGGCCTGGTATCAGTTTGGCCGCACCAAAGGGCTGAAAGAGGGCACGCTGTTCTGGCGGCACGGTCTGCGCAACGTCAGCGTGCCGCTGGTGACGTACCTCAGCGTTCAGTTTATCTACCTGATTGAAGGCGTGATCGTGGTGGAGACGCTGTTCGCCTGGCCGGGCATTGGTCATGCACTGGTGCATGCGATTTTTGCCCGCGATGTGCCGATGATTCAGGGTACGGCACTGGTTATGGGGCTGATGTTTGTGCTGCTCAACGCACTCAGTGACGGGCTGTGTTACTGGCTCGATCCGCGAAGGAAAAATGCATGATGATGACGATAGTGCGCCGCAGTTCGCTGGCGCAACGGACCGGGGCAGCACTGTTACTGCTGTTGGTGGTGTTTGCTTTTGTGCTGCCGCTGCTGTGGCCGCAGGACCCGGTGCGGCAGAAGTTGATGCTGGCACTGCAATGGCCTGACCTCAGTGCCCCCTTCGGTTATGACCATCTGGGGCGCTCCCTGTTTGCCCGTCTGACAGCGGCGATCCGTCTGTCGCTGGGGCTGGCCTTTGTCAGCGTGCTGAGTGCGATGATCCCCGGCATTCTACTGGGCGTGCTGGCAGCCTGGCGCGGGGGTGTGGTGGATCGTGGCGTCTCACTGCTGGCCGATGCGTTTCTGGCGTTGCCCGGCCTGCTGCTGGTGCTGCTGCTCACCGCGTTGGTGCCTGACTCGGCCGTGATGCTGTATGTCGGGATTTCTCTGCTGCTGTGGGTGGAGTATTTCCGTATCAGTCGTGCCATTGCACGCCCGCTGCTGAGCTCACCCGCCGTACAGGCATCGCGTCTGCTGGGCCTGAGTCCGTGGCTGATTTTCCGCCGTCATTTGTGGCCGGAGATGGCACCCGTGGTGCTGACCGTAGCGGCCTTTGGGGCAGCCAGCGCGATTATGGCGATTGCTGCGTTAGGCTTTGTCAGCGTTGGCGTTCGCCCACCGACCCCGGAGCTGGGGCTGATGATGACCGAGCTGCTGCCCTATTATGAAGAAGCGCCGTATGCGCTGTTGCAGCCCGTGGTGGTGGTGTTTTTACTGGTGTTAAGCCTGCTGTTGCTGGCAGGCAGGGAGAAAGCATGATCCTGATGGATATTGAACAGGCGGCCGTTAGCGGCGGCGATTTACCGGTGCAGCCGCTGTCGTTTACGCTGCATGCCGGGCAGCCATTTACGCTGTTAGGGGAAACCGGATCGGGTAAAAGCCTGCTGGCGCAGGCGGTGATCGGCACGCTGCCCGCCGGACTGAAGGCCAGCGGTACGCTGCACGTTGATGGTCAGGCGTTGCCGCTGGCTTCTCGTCCGGCGCGTGCCTTCTGGGGGCATCGGCTGGGCATTCTGCCGCAGGAGCCGTGGCTGGCGCTGGACCCGACCATGCGTGCAGGCGAGCAGGTGGCCGAGAGCTACCGCTTTCTGCGTGGCATGAAAGCGCAACCGGCCCGCGAGGCCGCCCTGCGCGATCTGGATGCGCTGGGCGTGTCCGCCGCAGCCGACCGCCTGCCGCAGGCGCTGTCCGGCGGGATGGCCCAGCGGGTGGCCTTTGCCGCGGCGCGGGCGGGCGGGGCGAACATTATTGTCGCCGATGAACCGACCAAAGGGCTGGATGTGGCGCGGCGCGATGAAGTGATCGCCTTGCTGTTGCAGGAAGTGCGCGCAGGCGGCGGGTTGCTGACCATCACCCATGATATCGAACTGGCCCGCCAGATCGGCGGTGAAGTGGCGGTGATGCTGCGCGGTGAAATCATCGAGCGTGGCAGTGCAGAGCAGGTGCTGACGCAGCCGCAGCATCCTTATACCCAGGCGTTGCTGGCTGCCGATCCGGCTCGCTGGGCCGCACGTTTACCTGCTGCACACGCGCGTGACGTGGTGCTGGAAGCCCATAACCTCAGTATCACGCGCGGAGGCCGTCAGTTGTTCAGCGACCAGTCGCTGCGCGTCCATGCCGGGGAGGTGATTGGCATTACCGGCCCCAGCGGCTGTGGCAAGAGCAGCTTCGGCGATATCCTGCTCGGGCTGCTTGCCGCTGACAGCGGGGATGTGGTGCGCGACCGCCAGTTAGCCGCGGTGAAATACCAGAAGATTTTCCAGGACCCGCCGTCGGCCTTTGCCCCGCGTGTCACGCTGCGTCAGGCATTAAGTGATGTGGTGAAACGTCATCGCCTGGACGGCGCACGCATTGCGCCTCTGATGGAACGACTGAAGCTGCGCCCGCTGCTGCTGGACCGTTATCCTGGTGAGATTTCCGGCGGTGAGCTGCAGCGTTTTGCCCTGCTGCGCGTGCTGCTGCTCGACCCGGTGTTTCTGTTTGCCGATGAACCCACCTCGCGACTGGATCTGCTGACCCAGCAACAGACCATTGAGCTGTTAGTCGAGGTCGCCGCAGAGCAGAACTGTGCGCTGCTGGTGGTCAGCCACGATGAAGCGCTGATTGATCATATCAGCCATCGGCGCATTCGTTTTGGGGAGGAGGGGATCCGTAGTGGAGGGTAACACCGCCACGGCATGGGTCACCTGTAATATTGAACGGCCCCATCGTAAACATTCATGTCAGGTCTTGATTGTGAGGGGCTGATGCTGGCTAATGTAGACTCAAAAATCTGTTTAAAAAGGATTTAGTGATGAGCATGATTGAGAAATTAACCGTTAAGTACCCGGGCGCGATCGCATGGGCATTTGGGGACTCGCCAGAAATGGCAGATGAACTGGCTGAACTGGTCATCAAAGGCGTGAAAACGGCCACCTGTGGATCGCTTTCGTCGTTTAAAAACGAAGAGGGAGCACCCACCATTGGCGGTTACAGCATCATCCTTAACGGCAGAGACGAACCGGTATGCGTCATCAGGACTATTTCGCTGTGTATCGTTCGCTTCTGCGATGTCGATGAAGACCTTGCAAGGAAGGAGGGCGAGGGGGATCTCAGCCTGAAATACTGGAGGACAGAGCATAAAGCATTTTTCTCAAGAGAGGGCACGTACCAGGAGGATATGGAGCTGGTTGCAGAAGAATTCGAGCGGGTTGAAGTCCTGTAGCAGGCGATTGTTGTACCCGTCGCGTGCACAACGTCTGTTATTCCCGTCTTATTATTTTCCGGTAAACCGCAGGCGTGACGCCAGTCAGCCGGCTGAAAACACGCCGCATCACGTCCGGCCCGGAAAAGCCGCATTCTGCGGCCAGTTTTTTCACGGGCAGCATTTCTCTCTCGATCAGAAGCCGCGCTTTTGATACCCGTTCATTTTTCTGTGGACGAGGGGTTACTGCGCTTTGACACGATAGATATCAGGCCGGGTTATCGCCCATGCATAATTCGGTTTATTGACAGGCTCATAACCGAACTTTTCATACAGCCAGGGCGCGGTGGTGGTGAATAGCGTGATCCTGCGGAGCCGGACAAAAACCGGGTGACTGTGGATGGATTGCATCAGCCATTTTGCCAGCCCCTGGCCCTGATGTTCTTCCAGCACGTAGACGTCGCACAGGTAGGCAAAGGTGGCGTAATCCGTAATAAGGCGGGCAAACCCCACCTGCACCCCATGATGATAAAGGCCAAAGTTAAGGCTGTGACGGATCGCGTTCGCCACGGTATCTTTATCGATTCCGGCAGCCCATGTTGATCGGGTCAGATACTGGTGTATTGCCACCGCGTCTAACTTTTCGCTGTCGGTGCTGATCAGGTAAGCGTTGCTGTGCCACTCATGTATCGCATTTTCGCCCATTTTTTGCCTGTTTATCCTGTGACAGTTTGCGTGATTTCAACCTTATCATGGGGCGGAAGGGCCAGGGGGTAAAATTCAGGAGATGAGGGGCGGGGGAGTAAGGGGAAGCTGGCTGATCCTGATAATTAGTGTTTGAGTTACAAGAGATGTTATTTGGAAAATACGCCATAAAGTGACTTCCGATGGTATGGTTACATTCTTACCAATAAAAGGGGAAACGCTAATGATTGTAAGGACCTGGCACGGTTGTGTTCCACTAAAATATGCTGAAGCTTTTGCGAAACACCTTGAGAAAACTGGTGTAGAGCATTCAAAAAGCATATCTGGGAACAGAGGCGCTTGTGTGCGTCGAGAGACCCAGGGTGGCTGGGAGCATTTTTTTCTGGCTACTTACTGGCAAGATCTGCAATCGGTTAAGGCATTTGCCGGAGAAAGTTATCACGTCGCGGTGACTTACCCAGATGACGAAGAATTTGAACTACTTTCCGATCCCTACGTTTTCCAGCATGTCGTGGAAAACATTGTGCCGCTTTAGCTTCTTTTCCCGGGCAACCTGTCGGTTACCCGGATTTTGTATAATATCCATACTTATTCAAATCGCTAAGGTCTGCTCCTGGCACTGAGCGAGCGGACGCAAGTAGAGGAAGGTCAGCTGTGAGCGAGGTATAGTCATTCGCACCCTGAGAATTACACTTTGAAGTGATTCAGGGTATGCGCTTACTGGTTACGAATATTGAGCGAGAATCATGCGATGATCGCCGCTTTTCTTTCGAGCCAGTAAGTGCTCCACGTTCGCTAACGAATACTCAGGGCATGCAGATAAACTGCTGGCTATATTTCTTTCGAAGAGCGTGGAATGCATACCAATCCCCGATGAAGAGGAGTTGGTGATGACCGCGAATAATCAGTTTGCTGCACATGTTGGTCTGGACTGGGCAGATAAAAAACACGATGTCTGTGTTCAGTTTAAAAACGGTGAACGCGTATTCCATGTGATTGAACATACACCAGAAGCGCTTGATGTCTGGCTTACCGAGTTACACCAGAAAGTAAAAGGCAGAATCGCCATAGCCCTCGAGCTGAAGAAGGGCCCCTTGGTATATGCTCTTCAAAAATATCCCTTTATCACCGTTTTCCCCGTCCACGCTTTGTCCCTGGCTCGTTACCGGCAAGCCTTCTCGCCCAGCGGCGCTAAAGATGACCCGCAGGATGCAGAGCTGGCATTAGAGTTAATGCTGCGTTATCCCCAAAAGATAAAAGCTATTGAACCCGACAATGCGGATATTCGCTTACTTCAGCAACTGGTTGAGCAACGTCGTCAACTGGTTGAAGATAAACGCCGTTTTGTGAACCGTATAATCAACACGCTTAAACAGTATTATCCTCAGCCCCTGGAGTGGTTCTCACACCGGGGGAGCTTGCTGTTGTGTGAACTGATTATACGATGGCCCAGTCTGCAACAACTGAAGCGAGCCAGGCGCGACACGATCCGCAACTTTCTGAATGCCAAAGGTGGTCGCGCAGTGGCCCTTACCGAGCAGCGTGTTTTGAGTATTGATAACGCGATCCCATTGACGACAGACCCGAGTGTTATAGAGGCTAATGCTTTGATGGCAACAGCACTGGCGACACAAATTAAAGTCGTGAGTGAAATCATCAAAACCTATGACGAACGAATCGAAACGCTGTTTGACACGTTGCCAGATGCGGGGCTGTTCAAATCACTTCCGGGCATGGGGCCTTGTATGGGCCCACGAATGCTTGCTGCACTTGGTGATAACCGCGACCGGTTTAATAGCGCTGAAGAAATTCAAAACTACGCAGGTATTGCACCTGTGACAGAAAGAAGTGGCCAGAAATCCTGGGTTCACTGGAGATGGCAGTGTGCCAAGTTCGTCAGGCAGACCTTTGTTGAATGGGCTGCCAAAACGGTTAACTCATCATACTGGGCCAAGCTGTATTATCAGGGACTGCGAGAAAAAGGAAAATCTCATCAGTCTGCAATCCGTGCTCTTGCCTTCAAATGGATAAGGATCATTTACCGCTGCTGGAAGACCAGAACCCAGTACGATGAAGCGAAGTATTTGCTGGCTCTCGAAGCGCGACACTCGCCCTTACTGAAGCCATAAAAGCTTGTCGAATGTCTCAGGGCGTGAAGCGGACGTTGGAGATTGTTATAATCCGCCAGTGGGGCATTACTATCATTATCATGTTTTAATTAATGGAGGGCAGGCCAAGTTGAAGTGTGATGTATAGTTTATTGTGCCCCAATCCTAATGCTGGCATAGTGCAAGGATAACACACCAAAACTTTATAAAAAGGTCAGTCGGATGAGCGAATCACGTAAGCAATTTATATTATCTAAAGGTGCGACTTGCAATAACTGGAATTGGAGTTGGTCATTTACCAATAACGATGAAAAAATGGTTATCTTTGGGGCGTGGGATTTCAATACTGATAATGAAAAATCATTGATAATGCATAAGGATTGGCAAAAGAAAAATAATCGTCAACAACCAGGATACTCTCAAGCAATCGAACATTTAAAATTATTAGACCAAGGGTATAATCTATATATTTTTTATCAAGAAAATATTAGTGATGACGAAGATGAACCAAAGATAGGTGAAATTAGTGACAATCTTTTAAAAGCTTACATGAAATATGATGGAGAAGCTTGGTATGCATACAAAAATGCATTCGACTACTTACCTGATGAAAGAGATGTCGAAGAGGAATATTTTGAAGGGAATCGAAAATTAGTGGCTGTGAATGCTTATGAACGTAATAAAGATGCTAGAGAGGAATGTATTAGGATTCATGGTTATAAATGTAAAGCTTGTGATTTTGATTTTGAAAAAAAATATGGCGAGCACGGAAAAGGTTTCATCCATGTACATCATATCATCCCCCTGAACATGATAGGCAAGCGTTATAAAGTCAATCCAGAACATGATCTGATACCTTTATGCCCTAATTGCCATGCTATGGTACATCGTTTTAAAAACAATGAATTAGATTTAGAAAAATTAAAAGAACTTATATCATCGGGCAAATAGTAATATAAAATATCTTCTCGCTTTAAACCGTGGATCAACGGGGTGCTCTGTAAACTAAGCCGTGGTGATCGCTTCCCTATTAATACGTCGTGATGTAAGCAATGTCGGTTTTTGGCACGAAGAAGCCCCTCTAAGTCGGCAGGTTTGAGCAAAAAGCGGATGTTTGCAGTTGTTCTGCAAGCAACTGAAGGTTTTGTTGACGTAATCGCGTGCTAATCGTTAGGGAGCCGGTCAAGCAAGATCCTTATGCTGAGTTAATTGTTAGGGTATCTGCAAAGAAAGTAATTTGGATTCCCCACCATCCCCTGCGACCAGCCGCTAGTTATCTTAGTTCTGATTTCAATTTCAATGCTGGAAACTGTGTGCCAATGATTTTTTCCGTTGAGGCCAGATATGGATAGCGATCCAAGGCTAGAAGGAGCATTTGCGCCTCAAATGGACCTCCTTCTTTAAACAGTTCTCCTTCCTTGTATGGTGTAGTTTCCAAAGACAACTTGTCTTGATGACCGTCTTTGGTTTTAACTGAAACGACCCGGCAACGCTTGTCCGCAGGGGCTTCGACTAAGGCTGCATGGTCGCCACGTGGATTACGATGAATGACTTCGCAGAATTGGCCCATGTAAGGTTTTCCTCGCAGATGTTCGCATTTAGAGTAACGCTCATCGCAAATAGAGCAGTCCAATCTATCGGAAACAAATCCTGCACTAATGAATACCTGTGGTGGGAAGATGTTATCTTCTAGCTGCTCCAAGACCTCCCTCCGTTGCTCGCAGTGCGCAAAACCCCTATGTGCACGACTTGCGTCTAAATAGCCCATTTGTGCTGCCACAAGTTGGTCCCATGCCTCATTCGGCATGTCAAGTTTTAATAAAATCCACATCATTAATTCTGATCGCACAGCACCTATGGTGCACTCGAAACCCAAGAAGAGGTTCGCATTATCTTCTTTACCGCGATGCACCTCCTCGAGCTTGAACCGTGTAGCGTTATACAACAAGAGGTCTAGTGCCAAACATTGTTCCAATTGCAACTGACTAGATCGGGCGAGACAGAGGTAAATTTCAGCTTTCTTTATACCATTATTGAAGAAATTGATTATCTGTTCGATGGTCATTTTCACTGATTGCTCTAGGAGTGGAATGTTCACTATTTGGCTCCCAACGCCTTGACAATCTCGGCGATATCACTCAATCCATCAGGAGGCCCACTATAGTGGACCTCTTTGCAAGAACCGTCTGCTTGTTGGATGATTACATCGAGCGAGGCTTTGCTACTCTTGGAACCTTTGAACAAGTCATAAAGATAGTTCGTAATAATTCCGAGAGTTATGGATAGAACATTGGGATTCTGCGATAGCAGGCCTGTCGATATAAAAAGTGTAGGTCCGAACCACTCAAAGCCGTACTGTTGCAGATAAGATGGTTGATTATCCTCGTCGAAAATCTCGACAAAGGGGATCTTGCTTGCCTTCAGCAGCGTCCGCACCGTGTCAGATTCAACGTGCTGACGAAGTTCTTCGATAGATTTTGCCGTTGCTAGGTTGCTCGGTAGGATTGCAAGTCCGTCGGGAACGGAGATCCCAAAGTGTTTTAATTTTTCAGAAATGGAAACGTGGTCGCGCACTTCTGTGCTCATTGAAACATCCCTCTGTTATGTTTTTTAGAAATGACTACAAGCAAATTTTATATTAACCGTTTTCGAAGGAATCTAAACCTATCGTGAGTAGACTTCCACCAAAACTGTGGACATTTCCTGTCGTCGCCACGAGGTCCGTTAAACGGCCGAAAGGCTGATACTGAATCGTCATGGGTTAAATAGACATGACTTGTTCCCCGTTGACTAAGGCAGGCTGCTGTAGATACTTCCGCTCTTGGCACAAAGCCGCCTCTTCTGTGGCGATCATGCAGCTAAGTGCAAAACACGAACTCTGTCATACAGCGCACACCGTATAAGCACAAACACCCGTCGCTCCCCGCTCAGGGCTGCCCATGCATATCCCAGCGTGATGAACCCATGATGTCGTAGATGTGCTGATCTTTAAATGGCGGGAATTTAGCGTGTTTGGCCGCTTCTGCCAGAGCATGACAATAAGCGTCATCGCCCCCCTTAATGATGAAATTCTGCAAAGTACCATCGATATTGAAATCGAGATGCGCATTGCATCGTTTACCCTCCCAGGCATGTGGATCGGTTAAGGCTGCATCCAGGGCTTGTTTGATCGATGAGGCCTGCTCACCAAACATGTCTTTATCTGATACCTTCCCGGAACGGTTGTAGGTACAAGATTCAAGGGCGCTATTCTTCTTACAATCTTTAGGCGTGAGTGGAGTACAGCCTGCAACTGCTGTCGTGAATACCAACATTATCAATAGGTTAGTAATATCTAAATCCGTTTAAGCCATTTTACTTAGTCTTGGGTATTCTGGTAGAGATCCCAACGGTTGCCGTAGAGATCTTCAAACACCACCACCGTTCCGTACTCCTCCTCGCGCGGTTCCTGGCAGAAATGCACACCTTTTGCCTTCATAGCGTGGTAGTCGCGCCAGAAGTCATCAGTTTGCAGGAACAGGAAAACCCTGCCGCCACACTGGTTACCGATAAAGCCTTCCTGTCGTTCATTGGAGGCGCGGGCCAGCAGAATATTGCAGTCGCTTTCGGGGTTCGGTGTCACCACCACCCAGCGCTTTCCTGGCTGTGGCGTATCTTCAACGAGGGTAAAGCCCAGTTTATCCGTGTAATACTCAATCGCACGGTCGTAGTCGTCGACCACCACCGCCACGTAACCCATGCATCGCTTTTGCGTTCTCATTTTCTACTCCGTCAGGTTTCAGGCATCGCGGCCCGGTACCTTTTTTATCACAGAAATCCCTTATTGCCAGAGCACTGTTCGCTACCTCATTCAACAACACACTGGAACCATGCGGAAGATAATCAGCGGGCAATACGTTGGCTGAGCCTGCGGCGGATTTGTCTCATTCTGTTGACATCGTACTTATGCTTTCGCGTGCGGGCACTCCCCGGACTCCCGAAGAGCTTAGCCAGCACGCCTGCCTGGTTTTTCGTTATCCCACCGATGGACGTTTTCTCCCCTGGCAATCGGCGCTGAATTCAAAGGTAAGAGCATTTATTGCGTTTTTAGAAGAGGCGATTTAAGACGCTGGACGATCTAAAGTGCGCAGCGTGTTTGACGTGAAGTGAAAAATGTCAGCCCGGCTGCGCTAATCAGTAACAGGCCACTCAGTGCAAAAGCGCTCTGCCAGCCGAGGTGGTCAAACACCATCCCCCCAGTCATTGAACCCAGGGCTATAGAGAGCTGAACGACGGCAACCATGAGCCCGCCTCCTGCTTCTTCATTCCCTGGCAGCGTCCGTGCAATCCATATCCACCACCCCGTTGGCGCTGCAGTGGCAAGCATCCCCCAGCAGCCTAACAGTAGCGTAGCGGCCCAGATGCTGTGCCCGGTCAGTATTAATCCCACGGCAATGGAAGCCATAAGGCAAGGGATGGCAATCAACGTCGGATAAAACCGCTTGTTCAGGAATGGGGTGATGACCAGCGTGCCAACCACCCCCATGAAACCGGTGGTGAGCAGAATCAGTGACAAACTGGACGTATTGACCCGGGTTACTGTTTCCAGAAAGGGGCGCACATAGGTAAATAACGCAAACTGCCCCATAAAGAATAATCCGCAGGCCAGTAAGCCCGTTGTCACGATAGGGTGCCTGAAAAGACGAAACACCGATCCGCGCGATGCGTCACTTTTATTGTTGTCCATGTTGGGCAGGCTAACCCACTGCCAGATGAAGGTCACAACCGCGATTGGGACCAGGCACAGGAAAGCGCCGCGCCATCCAATGCTTGCCCCAAGATAGCTGCCAAGCGGCGCCGCCACGACAGTCGCCAGCGCGTTACCGCCATTAAAAATGGCTAACGCACGGGCGACCTGATGCTTTGGCACAAGGCGAATAGCCGTTGCCGCAGACATTGACCAGAACCCACCAATCGCGATACCAATCAGGGCTCGTCCTGCCATATAAACCAGGTAGCTGGAGGCCAGGCCGATAATGGCTCCCGATATTGCCATCAGAACCGTCATCCCCAGCATCAGATGCTTACGATTAACGTTTCCGGCAAGGCCAGACAGTGTCAGGCTGGTCAGGACCGCAAACGCACCGGAAATGGCAATTCCCAGGCCCGCCAGCCCCTCCGTTACGCCCAGGTCTGTGGCTAAAGGCGTCAGTAAACTGACCGGCATAAATTCTGATGCAATCAGTACAAACACGCACAAGGTCATGGCAAAAACGCCGTTCCAGTGTGCAGGTTCTTCATGTTGTGGTGTTTTAAGACTCAGTGTGGACATTATCAGCATCTCTGAAGATCGCTCCGGCTCTGTTAAGGCAAACCGGGACGGACGCTATTCACAGAATAACGATCAAGCATCAAGGCCACCTTCACGATGTGGGTGGCCTTTGACGGGTTGAGGAGGACGGTTTTTATTTCAAGCTGGTTTTGAAGAACTGTTCAAAACGGACAAACGGTATCTTACCGGCGACATTGTCGTATAAATCCACATGGTTGGCCCCAGGGACAATCACCAGTTCTTTTTTGTTACTGCCAACGGCTTTATAGGCATCCTCTGCAAAATAGCGCGAGTGTGCATTTTCACCCGTCACGATCAACGTTGGGATCGTGATTTCCTTTGCATAGCTCAGCAGCGGCATATTCATAAAGGATAAGGGCGTTGTCGCCGTCCATGCGCCAGTGGAGTTAACGGAACGCTCATGGAAACCGCGCGGCATCCGGTAATAATCGAAAAATTCTTTGAGTATCGGGTTTGGATTTGCGGGTAACGCTTCCGGCAGAATACGCGCTGAAGTACTCACGCTACCGTTCTTATCCACATAAATATCATGACCGGCGTGTGCGATAGTGCCGTTTTCCGCATCCTTCCAGCGCTGCTCATTCAGATACTGCAAAACGGCACGGCGATCGGCAGTTGAATAACGGTCTTTGCCCTCGCCAACGCCATGTCCCATCGCCCGGCTCATATCGTACATCACGCTGGTGGCAACCGCTTTAACGCGTGTATCCATGGCTGCCGCGTTCAACGCCATTCCCCCCCAGCCACAGATGCCGAGTAAACCGATGCGGTTGCGATCCACCTCTTTCTGTAATCCAAGGAAATCAACCGCGGCACTAAAGTCCTCGGTGTTGATATCCGGAGAGGCGACATTACGCGGGTAGCCACCGCTTTCGCCGGTATAAGAGGGGTCGAATGCCAGTGTCACAAATCCCTGTTCTGCCAGCGTCTGCGCATACAGGCCGCTGGATTGATCCTTCACCGCGCCAAAGGGACCACTCACGGCAATCGCAGCCAGTTTGCGTTCCCCTCGATTTTTGGGCAGGTAAAGATCCGCGACTAACGTGAGCCCATACCGGTTCTGGAATGACACTTTGCGATGATCAACTTCACTGCTGAGAGCGAAAGTTTTATCCCATTTTTCTTCCATTGAAACGGGGGCATTCGGATGGGCTGTGTCAGCATAACTCATCGTTGTTGTTCCTGATATTGATGCGCATAGCAGTAGGGCTGGCATTGCGGCGGTCAGTTTACGGGTGAAAACGCGCATTAAAAACTCCCCTGAAAACATGAGACAGGTACAGGTTTCATACGGACAACGCTGCGGTGTGTGATATCAATGTGCTGATTATAATGGGCATAAATAGTGCTGATTAGCCGGGCTAAAATGCTAAGATTAATATCATTTTGTTATGAATTCAGAGGCGGTCGTGGCGGCACCTTTGGCCAGATACGCTGAGGACACACTGATGGCGAAACGGGAAAACTATAATGATCTCTACTTGTTTATGCTGGTCGTGCGAGAGGGGAGTTTTACCGCCGCAGCGCGTCGGCTTGGGCTGGCACAATCAGGGATCAGTCGCGCTGTGCGCGAACTTGAAGAGAGGTTAGGGATACAGCTTCTGGTTCGAACCACGCGCAAATTATCATTGACGCAGGCAGGGGAACGGCTCTATCAGACCGTAGAATCCGGGTTTGATGCTTTAGATACGGGCCTTGCAACACTGGCATATTATCGGAGTATCCCCTCGGGTACGGTACGCATCAATGCCAGCCAGCATGCTATTGATAAAGTGCTGCTACCGAAGCTGGCCGTCTTTAAACAACGCTATCCGGATATCGAACTTGAGCTGATCAGTGAAAGCCGGTTTGTCGATATTATTGCTGAGAGATTCGATGCCGGTGTCCGTCTCGGGCCGGAGGTGGGCAGTGGCATGGTGGCGGTACGTATTACCCCGGATATGGAGATGGTCGTGGTGGGCACGCCCGAGCATTTTCGTCGCTATGGTTTTCCACAAACCCCGGCTGATTTAGTGATGCATCCCTGCATTGCCTACCAGTTTGCCGACGGCAGCCTGTACCAGTGGGAGCTTAATCAGGACGATAAAAAGATCACGCACCGGCCACAGGGACAATGGGCCTTTTCTGACAGCTATATGGAAGCAAAGGCAGCCAGGCTGGGGTTGGGACTGGCGTATGTCCCTGAGGAACTGGTGGCTGAGGATTTGGAGCAAGGGACGCTTATCAGAACCTTACGGCCTTACAGCCTGCGTATGGAAGGTTCGTTCCTTTATTATCCTCATCGCAATGTGTCACCTGCGCTGAGAGTGGTCATTGATACATTGAAAATCTGATGTGTCGCTAACCCGTCCCCTGTATGAGGACGGTGGCGCTGAGTCACCCGGAGATGCGTCGTGACCGGGCCTTAATCTGGCAGGAGGAGATGGGCACAGGGAAGGGTTCAGTGACCGTGAACCGTTAATCCGACCAGCCGGATAACAATCGGACGCACAACGAGTATGCAGACAAAGGCCGCAGGCATGGCAACCTTGTACGCATTCATCACACTTTCCATGTAATGTGGCCCCATGCCAAATTCCGCGAGCGTGATGACCAGGCTCATCATAAATGCCATGATGGTCGCCATATAAAGCGCAAAGATGTAGGGTGAAGTGTGCTTTGGAAAGCGTAAGCGTGGGGTATTCCTGGCGACAGCATTCGTCATTACGTTATCCTGTTTTATCAAAGGGGGGAAACGGCCACTAACCTAACAAGCTAACCAGGACGGCGGTAGAGCCGTTATGCTTTAATCATTATTAAGTAAAAGTGACGAATGAGGCAGTGGGAACACTATGGATCTGTTGGGGCTGATGAGTAATTTTATCCGCGTGGTGGAGAACGGCAGTATCGCCGCGGCGGCGCGTGCCAAAGGAATGAGCCCGGCGGCGGTGAGCCAGAGCCTTTCCCGGCTTGAGGCTCATCTGGGCGTGCGTCTGCTATCACGCACCACTCGCAGCATGACCTTAACCGAAAGTGGTCAACGTTATTTCGAGAAAGTACGTCACATTCCTCATGATATTGACCTCGCCTCGCAGGCTGCGGCCATTGAAACCAAACCGCAGGGCCCACTTTGTATCGCGACGACGGCTGCATTTGGTCGCTACGTCATTGCTCCACTGATGCCTGCGTTCAAAGCATCTTACCCTGATATTGATATCGAACTGATCAGTACCGATCGTAACGTCGATCATCGTCTGGAAGGCGTCGACGTCAGTATTCGTATTGAGGCGCAGCTCAACGATCAGCTGATTGCCAGAAAAATCGCCTCATTACCCTTTATATTCTGCGCCGCCCCCGCTTATCTGGCGCGTGCGGGCACTCCCCGGACTCCCGAAGAACTTAGCCAGCACGCCTGCCTGGTTTTTCGTTATCCCACCGACGGACGTTTTCTCCCCTGGCAATTTATCGTCGATGGACAACCTGTTAACGCGAAACTTAATCCCGAATTTGTCAGTGATGATATTGATATCATTGCAAAAATAGCAGAGAGCGGCGGAGGGGTTGCCCGTCTGGCAAGCTTTATTGCCCAGCCGTTAATCGACAAGGGGCGACTCACCCCTTTATTCTGCTCAGGCCTCAGCGGTGAGAGCGACATCGCGTCTTCACCGATGAATATTTATGCCTGCGTCAACGAACGTTCGGCGCTGAATTCAAAGGTAAGAGCATTTATTACGTTTTTAGAAGAGGCGATTTAAGACGAAACGTCGGAGGATCGCACAGCAGAATCGGTCAGTGTGGCCCTCACGTGAGGAAGGCTTTGCGGATAATTCTGCTGAATAAACTCAATCATCTTTTCCCGCACGTGGCAGCGTAAATCAAAGGCCGTGGGGGAATTCTGTGCCGTCATTAATAATCGGATCGTCATGGTTTTGTCAGTCGTATCGGTGACCTGAAGCACCTGAGTCTGTTGATCCCAGAGCTTTGTTTCACTGAGGACTTTTTCAAAATATTTACGCAGAGGATCTAATGGCATGGAATAATCAAGGTAAAGAAAAACAGAACCTAATATTTGTGCGTTATTACGCGTCCAGTTCTGGAAGGCGTTTTCGGTAAAGTAGGTAATGGGCAGAACCAGTCGGCGCAGGTCCCAGATACGTACAACAACATAAGTCAGGTTGATCTCCTCAATCCATCCCCATTCATTTTCAACCACCACGGCATCATCAATTTTTATCGGTTGCGTGAAGGCGATCTGAATGCCGGCAAACAGGTTAACCAGCGACTTCTGCAGGGCAAAACCAATGATGATCCCCGCCACCCCGGCACCGGCCAGGATTGTGGTGCCGAATTTTCGAACCCCAGGAATACTCAGTAACACCAGGGAAAGACAGAATAGCACCAGTAATACGATAGCGACCTTTTTGACATACATTATCTGCGTGCGAATTTTACGGGCGCGAAGATTATTTGAAAGGTTAATGTCATAGCGTATAAAAAGCATATCCTGCGCGACATTAGTCAAGCGGATTAAAATAGAGCAAAATGATAATATAATAAATATATTAATGACTGTACTTATAAAAGAAAGTGAGTTCGGATTAACATTAATATAATTAACCCCTACATTGATTAACAGTAAGGGGATGAAAAGAAACATTGATCCACGAAGATGCTTTTCAAGTGATTTGAAGAGCTTTCTGTCACGACTCTGCCAGTATCGGATGAATCTTAACAGTATAAATCGGGCCAGGAAACCCACTGCAAATGAGAGCGTGACGAGCAATACAGCAGGCACCCATGATGGAGCACCAGATAACTCACCGAATATCATTGGCATTCTTTTTCCCTTATCTTCCGCCAACAACCCATTGGTTGTCAGGTCAGTAATAAAACTCAGTAACCGCTCTCTTCTCAGTGATCTGCGGATGAAATGGTGAATACATGAGTGTATGAAAAATTGAGTGTCCTGACTGTCTTAACACAAAAAAACGTTGAAAAGAAAACGATTTTTGTGGGGCATCAGCGTGATCCAGCTCACCCCCGCATTCAGCAGTATGTCCGCCCAGGATGGCCTGCTTAACTTGCCTGACCCGCCGCTTTGGCAAACAGACGCACATCTGCTGCGCGGGTGATCGCCGTGAGCGTCTTGAGGGTCGGATTCCCTTTATCGGAAAGCGTGCGGTAAAGTTGCTCACGGGACAGACCGGACTTAGCCGCAATTTCACCGATGCCGCCACGGGCATTGACCACGTGGCGCAGGGCGGTCAGAAAAGCACCGACGCCACCGTCTTCATAAATATCTTCCAGTGCTGTTTGTAGGTAAACCTGCGCGAATCCGGGATCCTCACGCAGCATGTCGATAACGGCGCTGTCATGTTCAGTCGCTTTACTGTGCATATCTTTACCTCGTCAATGGTGATATTTCATCCTTGATAATTCTAACTGTAGTTTAAATACAACAGACAGGCAAGTGACTACCTCGCAAGAAAAGCTGTACACGAAAAAGTACAAATAATTGTTTTTTTTGAAATAAAAAAATCGCGCTGAATTTCAGCGCGATTGACGAGTTCAATGCAGGCAGTTTACTGCGGATGATATTCGATATTGATCGGCTCATCCGGCAGCTTAGTAAAGGTGCGGATAATGTAGTGATAGTCAGCGGTCGGATTCGTCTGGCTGAACTGCTGCGGGTAGAAGTCTTTTGCCAGCATCTCAATGCCGATAATGTTGTACGGATGGTTATAGAAGTGGTGATACACCGCCGCCACTTTGCCTGCTTTTACCGCCGGAATATCTTTCACCCCGGTACGATTGCGCAGGTTGTCAAAGCTGGCCTTAATCTCGCTCACCTCGGTGTTGTAACCCAGTGGGATCACCGGGCTGGTTTTACCCCCGCGCTTCGAGCCACTCATCACGTAGTAATCCGGGTTAAGGTTGATGACCTTTTCCACCGCGATGGTGCCGCTGGTGCCGGGCAGCAGATCGGAACCGATATTTTTCGCACCGGTAGCTTCTATCAGCGCGCCCCAGCCGTTATGGCCGTGGGTGAAGCAGCATTCACCGCCACCGCCTATCCCGGCAATCGGCTCAACGAATACGCTCGGTTTAGGTGATACGTTTTTGACTGCGGCCTGAATGGCGTTGAGTTTCTGGGTATAAAAATCGGTATAGGCGCGGGCATTGTCTTCCTTATTCAATACCTTGCCCAGCAGGGTAATGCTGGCCGCGGTATTCTGTACCGGATGCAGCTCATCATCAACAAACAGTACCGGGATATTCAGCGCACTCAGTTGAGTCAGTACCCCGGTCTGCTTGAGCGCCGGTTTGGCGCGCAGCTGGGCAATCATCAGGTCTGGTTTTTTGGCGATCACCGTTTCAAGGTTGACCTCACCCTGGTCAGAAAAGCCCATATCGAGGATTTTTTCCGCGTCCGGCCAGCGTTTTTTTAGCAGGTTCCAGCTACCGGTATCCTGCTTTTTCATCAGGTTGTTCCAGGAGACGACACGCTGGAAAGGGTTGTCACGGTCAAGTAAGGCGAGGCTGAGGATTTCACGTCCGTCCTGGAGGATCACCCGCTGCGGTTCATGGTTGATGACCACTTTTTGCCCGTCCATATCGGTGACGGTCAGCGGGTAAGTGGTGGCGAATGCCAGTGAAGGCAGCGTCGCCAACAGCAGAGCGGGTAAGGTTTTCAGCGTTGTCATGGTACAAATTTCCCGGCCAGTTAATAAACGATAATTGTTATCATTATTATTGGCCGTAGAGTAAACATAAGTTAAACAGAATGTAAACGGCGCACCCGAAAATCGTGACGGGATTTGTCAGGATGGCGTTTTAAAGCGGCGCGGCTTCTCACGACGAAAACCCAGCCCGATGATCCAGCCGAAAACATAAGGCAGGAAAGGAAAGCGCTTGATGATACGCGGCAGCGGGCTGGATTCGCCCTCTTTGCGTTTTTTTCCGCTCATTTTTATCTGGATAAATTGCGTGGCGCAGGTTGGGAAATGGCGGCGTTTTTGCACTTTTTGCAGCAGGCGCAGGCTGACTTTCCCCTGGCGTAACGCGGGCGTCAAAATGTTGGCGCAGGCAACTGCATCCTGGATCGCGAGGTTGACGCCAACGCCGCCGATAGGCGACATCGCATGGGCGGCATCCCCGATGCACAGCACGCCGGGCTTCATCCACGCATCCAGTCTGTCGATGCGGATATCGAGTAGCCTGACCTGCTGCCAGTCGGTCATCTCTGCCAGCCTGGCGGCCGGAAAGGGCGCCACGGCGGCAACCTGCTGTTTAAACGCCTCGATTCCTGCGGCCTTCATTGGCCCGAACTCACCTTTGGTAATGGAGTAGCCGCACTGCCAGAAACTGCCGCGATCGAGCATGATAAAGTTTTGTTTGGGTCCCTTGTGGCCCATATTCCATTCCGGGTCCTCATCGCGTTTATCCAGAGGGAACCACAGCACATCGCGCGGCGATCCAAACGAGCGCCCGGTCAGCCCGGCCTGCTGCCGGACCAGCGAATGCCGTCCGTCACAGCCGATCACCAGCTGTGCGTGGATGTCGCAGGTGCCGCTGTTGCTGCTGGCGCGCACGCCGCATACGCTGCCATTGTCATACAGTAATTCGCTGAATGCGGTGGACTGGCACAGGGTAAACGCGGGCAGGGCAGACGCTTTCGCCGCCAGAAAATTGAGGAAGTCCCACTGTGGCATAAAAGCAATAAAGCGGCATTTCACCGGCAGGCGGGAAAAATCGGCCAGCGTGACCTCTTCACCCCCTACTTCTGCCTGTAAACGCGGGGCACGCTGATGAGGCAGGCTGAGTAACTCCTCCAGCAGGCCCAGGTGATGCATGATTTGCAGCGTGGAGGGGTGGATAGTGTCACCCCGGAAGTCGCGCAAAAAATCGCCGTGTTTTTCGATCACGGTCACCTGCACGCCTGCGCGCGCCAGCAGATAACCCAGCATCAGTCCGGCCGGGCCGCCGCCTACGATACAGCAGTCAGTGGTGATGCGTTCAGGGGACGTTGCGTTCATGTTGGCTCCGGGTAGGTAATCGCTGATTTATGGTAATGGTTATCATTATCTTTGGCGAGCGGTGATTTGCCCAGACTGGCTGGAACTGGCGACCCGGAACGGAAGGTCCATCAGGACAGATTAATGCCTGCGAAGGGTTCGACCTTTTTACCGGTCGAACCCTGCTGAGGGGGGCGTCAAGGGTTTTAGTCGATTAGCGCAACTCAACCGTATACTGCGCAACGGGTGTGATCTTCTTAATCAGCTTATTCTTCAACAAAAACTGCTCATAGGCGTCATAACGCTTCACGTCGAGTGCTGCCGGGTCTTTGGCAAACAGCGGCAGGGTTTTCTGCCATGCCACATGGTTCAGCTCGGTATTCAGCTCCGGGTGCGCTTTGGCGAACACCTGCCAGCTCTCTTCCGGGTGGGCCTGTAAATAGTCGTTGCCTTTCTTCAGCGCCGCGAGGAATTTCTTCACCTTCGGTTCATTGACGCTATCGCGATTCGCCACAATCACCAGCTCGTCGTAGGCCGGAACGCCGTAATCCTCAACGTTAAACACCACCGGATCTTTGCCCTGCAGCTTCAGCTCCTGCGCTTCAATATTGCGGTAACCCCCAATCACCGCATCCACCTGCCCGGCCAGCAGGGCGCTGGTCAGCTGGAAGTTAACGTTGACCAGCTTAATCTCCTTCAGGCTGGCGCGCTCCTGCTTCAGCATGGTGGTCAGCGTTGCCTGTTCAATACCGCTCACGGAATAACCCACCGTTTTCCCTTTCAGTTTTGCCGGTGAGGTGATGCTTTTATCGAGTGTCATCACCGTGTTCAGCGGGGTATTGATCAGCGTGCCCACGCGCACCAGCGGCAGGCCTTCATCGGCGAAAAAGTGCAGCTGCGGCTGATAAGTAATGGCGAGATCCGCCTGTTTCGCTGCGACCAGGCGCGGCGGCAGGGAGGGATCGGACGGGGGCACAATCTTCACGTCCAGCCCTTCTGCTTTAAATGCCCCGATCTGATCGGCAACCATAATCGGTGCGTGGTCCGGGTTGATATACCAGTCGAGCACCAGCGTCAGTTTCTCGTTGGCCATGACGCCTGTGGAGCAGGCACCGCTTAACAGCAGGGCAGCGCAGGTTTTCATCATCATTCTGTGTTCCTTTCAGATTTAAGGGGAATCAACATTATTCGGGTGCCCAGTTGATCAGGCGATGGAGCAGGGCATCGACCGCCATCCAGAGTAAAACGGTCATCAGCACCAGGATAAACAACGCAGCAAAACACTGATCGGTTTGCATGCGCGCATTGGCGTTCAGCATCACGTAACCCAGCCCTTCGGCCGAACCGACCCATTCGCCGATAATGGCGCCAATCGGTGCCACGGCAGCCGCCATGCGCAGGCCGGAGCCAAAAGCAGGCAGCGCCGCCATCAGCCGGACATGGCGCAGCTGCGCCCAGCGTGAGGCACCCAGGGTGCGGGCAAGGTCCAGATAGTCCTGATTAACCCGCCTCAGCCCG
The DNA here is from genome assembly GCF_020683125.1 of Erwinia rhapontici. Taxonomy (NCBI): domain Bacteria; kingdom Pseudomonadati; phylum Pseudomonadota; class Gammaproteobacteria; order Enterobacterales; family Erwiniaceae; genus Erwinia; species Erwinia rhapontici. Next base: position 1,861,322 of record NZ_CP085627.1, read on the forward strand.
TCAAAGAAAGCAGAGGTCACCGGGAAGAAGATCACCAGCACCGCCATCGCCACTTTGGCGCTGATGCCAAAGCCAAACCACAGCACCAGCAGCGGCGCGAGGGCAAACACCGGAATGGCCTGGCTGGTCAGCACCACGGGCATCAGCCAGCGTTGCAGGCGAGGAGAGAAGATCATGCCGATCGCCAGCAGCGACCCCAGCAGTACGCCCAGCACCAGCCCAATCAGGACTTCTGAGGCCGTTATCAGGCTGTGATACGTGAGGAAAGCGCGGCCATCCCACAGCGCGCGGGCAACAGCGGCGGGCGACGGCAGTAAAAAGGCGGGAATATCACTCAGTGTGGCCAGCCACCACAGCAGCAGCAGCCCGGTAAAAATCATTACGCCACGTGCGCTGGCGGCCATTTTTCCGCTCATTCTGCGGCCCTCAGCAACTGCTGTAACAGTTCGGCCTGGCTTTTCAGCACATCGGCATCATCCGGCGCACGGGGCGGCTGGCCACCAATGGTGTGAGTGTCGTCGATCCCGGCAGGATAACCAGACAACACCAGCAGGTGGTGACTCAGACGGCAGGCTTCCATCGGGTCATGGGTAATCAGCAATACGGTGTGGTCGGCCAGCAGTTCAGCGGCCAGCGTCTGGATTTTGGCCCGCGTCAGCGTATCCAGCGCGGAGAACGGCTCATCCATCAGGACAACGGGGCGTCTTTCATACAGCGTGCGGGCAATCGCCGCCCGCTGGCGCATGCCACCGGAAAGCGCCGCAGGAAGATCGTTGCCGTGCCCGTGCAGTCCGACGCGTTCCAGCAGATGGGCAGCCCAGGCGGCATCCACGTTTTCGCCGCGCAGACGTGCACCCAGTGTGATGTTGTCGCTGATCGACAGCCAGGGATAGAGCAGATCTTTCTGTCCCATGTAAGCAATGCGCCCGGGCAACGGCAGGCCATCGCTACCGCAGACGGTGCCGGAGGTGGGCTTCGCCAGCCCGGCGATGATCTTCAGCAGGCTGGTCTTGCCGCTGCCGCTGGCCCCCAGTAGGGCAACAAATCGCCCCGGCGGGAGGGTAAAACTGAGACGGTCGAAAATCTGACGCGGGCCGAAGCACAGCGTCAGATCGCGCACCTCAATGCCGGGTGGGTTCATGTCCGGTGCACCGCATTCAGTCCCATCTGCCAGAATGCCGACTCGAGGCGCGTGGCGGTGGTGAAAATCTCAGACAGGGCGGTGAAGCGGCTTTCGGCCCCGCGCTGCTCACCGACCGTTTCCAGTAAACCGAGGGCGGCACGAACGCCGTTCAGATAGTCTGCATCACCATAGTTGCGGATCCAGGAGGCATAAGGGCTGCCTTGTAAAACCGTCTCCGGGGCGTTCAACAGGCGCAGGCCAATCTCGGCGTAGCCCGCCACACAGGGCAGCAGCGCCACCAGCAGATCCAGCGCATCACCCGAGTGACCGATATCCAGTACATAGCGGGTGTAGTTCATGGTTTCCGCCGCTTCCGGTTCGCGCATCATCTGCGCTTCGCTCAGCCCCCAGCTTTCGCAGTAGCCAACGTGCAGCGGCAGCTCTGCGACGATGGCGTTCAGAGACGCCGTCGCCGCACGCATTTCGGGCAGCGTGCGCAGTTTGCTGACCAGCAGCGCCCAGGCACGGGCAAAGTGAATCAGAAAAAGATAGTCCTGCGTCAGATAACGACGAAAGGCGCTCTCGGGCAGCGTGCCGCGTGAGAGTTGGTGAATAAACGGGTGCGCCACATAGTCCTGCCAGTCGTTACCGGCCTGCTGGCGTAAACGTCCGTACAGACCCTGGCTGAAATCAACAGGCTGAATAGTTTTAGACACTGAATCCCCTCATTTAAGTGGAGATCCGGGCACGCGGAGGTGTGAACAGGGCAGAGGTGACTGCCAACCCGTCCCTTCGCTGGCATGACCCAGATCAGGTTCAAAGGGTTCGGCTTGTTACGCCATCTCAGCCCATACAGGACACCCCTCGGAGGGCTCTTTTATACGGGATTTCATTTTTCATTACAATCCACCCGTCATACTTCGAGCCGCAGATGCGTTGGCTGCACCTCGAATTATTTTGGGTATATACTGCTAATCAATCGTCATTTGTTTCACCCCACAGGATACCCCCATGAAAAGTATTGGATTTCTGTCGTTCGGCCACTGGACCCCTTCGCCGCAGTCCGGCACCCGTTCGGCGGCCGATGCGCTGTTGCAGTCGATTGATCTCGCGGTCGCCGCTGAAGAACTCGGTGCGGACGGTGCTTATTTTCGCGTGCATCACTTTGCCCGCCAGTTAAGCTCGCCGTTCCCGCTGCTGGCCGCCGTCGGCGCGAAAACACGCCGTATTGAGATCGGCACCGGGGTGATCGATATGCGTTACGAGAACCCGATGTATATGGCAGAAGATGCCGGCTCTGCCGACCTGATCTCCGGTGAGCGTTTGCAGCTGGGCATCAGCCGGGGTTCTCCTGAGCAGGTGATCGACGGTTGGCGCTATTTTGGCTATCAGCCTGCGGAAGGGGAAAACGAGTCGGATATGGCGCGTCATCACACCGAAGTGCTGCTGGATGTGCTGCGTGGCGAAGGCTTTGCCAAACCAAACCCGCAGCCGATGTTCCCGAACCCGCCAGGGATGCTGCGCGTGGAGCCGTTCTCGGAAGGGCTGCGTGACCGTATCTGGTGGGGGGCCGGTTCCAATGCTACCGCCGTCTGGGCGGCGAAACTGGGGATGAACCTGCAAAGCTCAACGCTGAAAGATGATGAAACCGGTGAGCCTTTCCATATCCAGCAGGCGCAACAGATCCGCGCCTACCGGGAAGCGTGGAAAGCCGCCGGACATACGCGCACCCCGCGTGTTTCGGTGAGCCGCAGTATCTTTGCGCTGGTGAATGATATGGACCGTGCGTACTTTGGCAACAGCGGCAAAGAAGGGGACAAAGTGGGCTATCTTGATGAGAAAACCCGCGCCATCTTTGGCCGCAGCTACGCCGCAGAACCGGACCAGTTGATTAAACAACTGGCGCAGGACGAAGCGATTGCCGAAGCCGATACCCTGTTACTCACGGTGCCGAACCAGTTGGGTGTGGACTACTGCGCGCATACTATCGAAGCGATCCTCAAGCATGTGGCACCGGGCCTCGGCTGGCGCGAGTAGCACGTGCTGTCAGGCTCTCCCGGTATCCGGGGGAACCTGACAACGATGATCTTATTCACACTCGCCGGGGCGTAGTCGGTTTAAAACGAGGTCCACTCTTCCTCAAGGGCTTTAGACGTTTGTGCGCGGAGGGGAAGGGGGTTATGGCTTGAGGATCCGACAACAAACTCGCCTTCATGCACCCGGCTGGTGTTGATCTTAAAGATAGCGACCATCTCACTCAGTTTCTTTGCCTGCTGCTCTAGCGAAATAGCGGCGGCAGACGATTCCTGAACCAGGGTCGCATTTTGCTGTGTGGTCGAGTCCATCTCGGTCACGGCTTTCCCTATCTGTTCAATGCCCTGACGCTGTTCGTGAGAGGCACTAGAGATTTCATCGATAATCTGGCTGACATGGCTCACGGAGTTGACGATATCTCCCATGCTGTCACCGGCTTTGTTCACCAGTTCAGTCCCTGTCCCAATACGTGCTACCGACTCGTTGATCAGCGACTCTATCTCTTTCGCCGCATCTGCGCTGCGCTGCGCCAGCGTTCTGACTTCACCGGCAACAACGGCAAAACCGCGCCCCTGTTCACCGGCCCTGGCGGCTTCGACAGCGGCATTCAATGCCAGAATATTGGTCTGGAAAGCAATACCGTTGATCACGCTAATGATTTCAGTGATTTTCTTTGAGCTACCTGCGATGCCATTCATGGTGCTGACCACCTCACTGACGATCTGACCCCCTTTACGGGCATCGGCGCTGGCGCTGGCAGCAAGCTTGCTGGCTTGCAAGGCATTATCGGCGTTAAGGCGTACCGTCGAGGTGAGCTCCTCCATACTGGAGGCGGTTTCCACCACGGCGGCGGACTGTTGCTCCGTTCTGGACGCTAAATCCGTATTCCCTGCGGCAATCTGTGATGAGGCACTGGCTAAGTGACTGACGCTTTCACGTATGCCCGAGATCATGTCGCATAAACGGGTATTCATCGCGCCCATTGTTTGGGTTAGCTCACCCAATTCATCTTTGGAGGAGGCGGTGATCTGAGCCGTCAGATCGCCACTGGAAATGCGCTGTGCCAGGGCAAGATTTTCACTCACAGGTCGTGTGATTTTACGCGTGATCGCCCAAGCGGTGACCAGCCCGGTAAACACCGCCAGTAATGAAAGGAGGGTGATAATGGTGATCGTGCGAGAAATTACCTGGGTGTTATATTCCGTCTGCATTTCAATTAATGTGGCTGCAGTGGTGTTCAGTTCGTTAGCACCCTGGGCCATGTTGTCGGCAGATAGTTGTGTTTTCGCGATGGCAGATAAATACGTTTCTGCACTCGCTTTCAAAGCCTCGTAGCGCATCCATACCGGGGTCAATACGTTTTTTGTCGCCTCTGGCCATTGTGCCAGGCTGTCATTATACAGCGATTCAGTGCGGCGATATAATGCGTCAAAGTCCGATATGGTTTCAGGAGTATGCTTTGCGATCAGTGTGTTGCCAGCCTCACTGAGCAGGGAAAACGCGAAGAGTAAATCAAAAATTTTATCGAGAGAGTCACTATCAGATGCGGTATTTTTTAAGTCATCTTGCAGGTTGGGGAGAAAGCGATTATCACTTTGTTGCAGCAGGTTTTTAGCGAGTTGATTACTGTGGCGGCTTTTATCGTAATAGTCAGTTCGTAACTCACTGTAGCGTTCAATATTGGCGCTGAGCTGTTCAAACTGCTTTTGAGCTTCTCCGCGCCAGGTGAACTGACTGGCATCCTTAATCAGCGTTTGCATCGATTTAATGGCATCGCCGTTCGCTTTCATTTTCTCATCATCACCTGTATGCATGTAAATCAAACGGTTTTGCCGGGCGGCATCCAGCTGGTTGCCAATATCATTGGTCAGCGTTGTTTTTATTGAGTTATGTTCTATCGTTTTTAACGCGTAAATACCGTAACCTGATATACCGATAATAATGCAGATTAAAAGAATAAATCCTGAAAAAAGTTTCTTACCTATTGAAAAGTCGTTAAATTTTAAAATAATCATATTAAGTCCTTTATTAAACATAATTAGTGTTATTGAAATAATTCTGCTTCCGGAGGTAAAACACGTGCCTGCAGGATTTTATCGGCAGTGAGAGCGGTTTCATTAAAAATGACTTTTATTGGGCAGTGATGGGATTTAGTGTGTTGATTTTAAAGTTTTTTTAATGTTAATAAGGGGGCTGATTATAAGATTGATGCGCGTTATTTCTGATGAAATAACGCGTTTTCTGATGTTTTGCTGGCAGACAGGGTACTTTTGTCAGTGGAATTAACTTTATGTAAATGGAGTTTTACATTTTTTTACATTTATATTGCAAGGTATCAGCGTTCTTTCTCGCAAACAGGCTGTTTATTTCTTAGCGTTTGCGGCTATCAGGAATAATCAAATCCCCGCGTAGCACGCATGCACCCAGCATGTCGCGGGTTTTCTCTGTCAGCCAGCTGACGATACGTGCTGCCATCGCATCCATGGAGTATTCAATCGAAGGAATGGACGGAATGCCCGGCAGATCCAGCGAACCGGCAAGGCTGAAGATCATAATGTCACCCGGTACGGTTTTATTAAACGCCTGCAGCTGGCCGATCACCCGCTGTGCTTCCTGCTCGTCAGCCACCAGCAGGGCGTTGAAATTAACGGTAGTGGCGTTATTCAGCAGCACCTGTACCGCAACGGACGAGGTGGTGGAATCCATAAACACCAGATTGCGGTTAAACGGCAAAAAGTTGTTTTCCAGCGCCAGCTTATAGCCCAGCAGCACCTGATCGGTATGACCGCTGGCCTCCGGATGGATCAGGGCAATCTGACGGCGGCCCTGGCTGATCAGATAATTACAGGCGGTCTCTGCGGCAAACGCATGGTCAAACTGGATGCTGTTTGGCGTGTCGGCAGCGACACAGTCAATCAGGATGACGTTGTCATCCGTAATATTCAGCGGGAAACGTGCGCCGATAATCAATACATCATCACAGAGGCCGCAGGAGAGTTCATCCAGCGCATTCATCACGCCCGTTTTGCTGTTGGCGAAACGCAGCAGCAGATGCTTTTGATGCTGGCTGAGGTGTTTTTCCAGTGCATAGAGATAACCGGTGGTCTGGTTAATATTCTCCTGTGCGCAGATCACGCCAATGCAGCCCGTCGACTGCGACAGTAGTGACTGCGCGATAACATTTGGCCGGTAGCTGAGTTCTTCGGCTGCTTTCAGCACCGCAAGGCGACTGGCTTCTTTCACTCCGCGCGATCCGCTCAACACCCGTGATACTGTGGCTTTAGACACCCCAGCTAAACGCGATACATCGTTGATTGTTGACATTTTTCTCCCCTGACACCCGGTAACAGCCTGCAAAAAATACCGCAAGAATGGCGCAAAATATCGCCACTGCCAGTATAGCGGCTTTGCATTTTCATGGAAACCGATTTTCCATATCACCTCAAAACTGTCCATATCGACCGCATTTTTGTGATGGGAATCCAGGAAAAAACCCTTTAACACCTGCGTTTATGATGAGTATCACATTTTTGTTTTCCTTAAATGGAAAACGGTTTCCGTATGGTGTCCAATCGTTTCCACATTTACGTTCTATTACATTTCGAGGATAACGGATTATGGTCAGGATTATGCTGTGCTGCTCTGCCGGGATGTCCACCAGTATGCTGGTGAGAAAAATGGTGGAGGCCGCCAATGAAAGAGGGCTGGAGGTGGACATTGAGGCGTATGGCGTCGCAGAGTTCGATACCCAGTTTCCCCGTTATCAGGTGGTGCTGCTGGGGCCACAGGTTAAATATATGCTGAAAACACTGTCAGAAAAGGCTGCCACGCAGGGTATTCCGGTTCAACCCATCGATCCGATGGATTACGGCATGCAGCGCGGTGACAAGATGCTGGACTTCGCGCTGTCGTTGATTAACGCAGCAAACTAAAGGGTGTTCATATGAGTTCGCTATATCAGTCAATGATTGCCGTTATCGAGCAATCCATCACCCCGCTGGCGGGGCGTCTGGGTCAGCAAAAATACGTTATCGCCATCCGCGATGGCTTCACTGCCGCGCTGCCGTTTATGATCATCGGCTCGTTTATGCTGGTGTTTATCTTCCCGCCCTTTTCGGCGGATACCACCAACAGCTTTGCGCGTGGCTGGCTGGATTTTTCACTGACCTACCGTGAACAGCTGATGCTGCCGTTTAACCTGAGCATGGGGGTGATGACCTTCTTCATCTCTGTCGGGATTGGTGCCAGCCTTGGGCGGCAGTTTAATCTTGACCCGGTGATGTCCGGTCTGCTGGCGTTTATGGCATTTCTGCTGGTGGCGGCCCCTTATGCGGATGGTCATATCTCCACGCAGTATCTCTCCGGGCAGGGTATTTTCACCGCGTTGATCACCGCGATCTACTCGACGCGCGTCTATGCCTGGCTGAAGCAGAACAACATTACCATTCGCCTGCCAAAAGAAGTACCCACCGGGGTGGCGCGCTCCTTTGAAATCCTGATCCCGGTGGTGGTGGTGATGGGCACGCTGCATCCGCTGAATCTGTTTATTGAAGCGCAAACCGGCATGATTATGCCGCAGGCGATTATGCACCTGCTGGAGCCGCTGGTGTCGGCATCGGATTCACTGCCTGCGATCCTGCTGTCGGTGCTGCTGTGCCAGATTTTCTGGTTCGCCGGTATCCACGGTGCCCTGATTGTGACCGGGATTATGAACCCGTTCTGGATGGCGAACCTGTCGGCCAACCAGGCTGCGCTGGCCGCCGGAGCGGCGTTACCGCATATCTATTTACAGGGCTTCTGGGATCACTACCTGCTGATCGGCGGTGTGGGTTCAACACTGCCTCTGGCTTTCCTGCTGTTGCGCAGCCGCGTGGCTCATCTGCGTACCATCGGCAAAATGGGCGTGGTGCCCAGCTTCTTCAATATCAATGAACCTATCCTGTTCGGTGCACCGATCATTATGAATCCGATGCTGTTCATCCCGTTTATCTGCGTGCCGATGATCAACGCCTGCCTGGCGTATGGTGCGACCAAACTGGGCTGGCTGGCCCAGGTGGTATCGCTGACGCCGTGGACCACACCCGCGCCGATCGGGGCTTCCTGGGCAGCTAACTGGGCGTTCAGTCCGGTAGTGATGTGTCTGATTTGTATGGTGATGTCGGCCCTGATGTACCTGCCATTCCTGCGCGCCTATGAGCGCTCGTTAATGAAAACCGAAGAGCAGAAAGCCCAGGCCAGCGCACCGTTAAGCGGCACCGTCAGCAGCAACTGAACATCATGGAGAACACAACGATGAAATATCAATTTCCCAAAGACTTCTGGTGGGGCAGCGCCTGCTCTGCGCTGCAAACCGAAGGGGAAAGCCAGCCCGCTCGTGGGGAAACCACCTGGGATGCCTGGTACCGCCAACAGCCAACGCGTTTTCACCAGCAGGTGGGGCCGCAGGATACCTCGACCTTTTACCAGCACTGGCGTGACGATATTGCCCTGCTGAAGCAGCTCAACCACAACAGTTTCCGTACCTCATTGAGCTGGTCCCGTCTGATACCGGACGGCACGGGAGAGGTTAACCTGGAAGCGGTGGCGTTCTATAACAACGTGATTGATGAACTGCTGGCGCAGGGGATCCAGCCATTTATCACCCTGTTCCATTTTGATATGCCGATGGCGATGCAGCAGCAGGGTGGCTGGGAAAGCCGGGACGTGGTGGCGGCTTTCAGTCGCTATGCGAACCTCTGCTTTGAGTTGTTCGGTGACCGCGTGCTGCACTGGTTCACCTTCAACGAGCCGATTGTTCCGGTGGAAGGGGGATATCTTTACGACTTCCATTACCCGAACGTAGTGGACTTTAAGCGGGCAGCGACCGCTGCATACCACACGGTGCTGGCCCATGCGCAGGCAGTGCGTGCATTTCGTGCCGGGCAGTACCCGGGGGAAATTGGCATTGTGCTGAATCTGACGCCGTCCTATCCGCGTTCGCAGAACCCGGCGGATGTGAAAGCGGCCCACCATGCCGACCTGCTGTTTAACCGCAGCTTCCTTGACCCGGTGTTGCGCGGCGAGTATCCGGCCGATCTGATGGTCCTGCTGCAAAGCTACGATCAGCTTCCGGTTTGCCAGCCGGGGGACCGGGCGTTAATCGCTGACGGTAAGATCGACCTGTTGGGGATTAACTATTACCAGCCGCGCCGCGTCAAGTGCCGGGACAGCGCCGTGAATCTGCAATCGCCATTTATGCCAGAGTGGTTATTTGATAATTACGAGATGCCCGGTCGTAAAATGAATCCGTATCGCGGCTGGGAAATCTATGAGCCGGGTATTTACGATATTCTGACTAATTTACGTGTGAATTATGGTAACCCGCGCTGCTTTATTTCCGAGAACGGCATGGGCGTGGAAAATGAACAACGATTTGTTGATGACGGCCAGATTAATGACCACTACCGCATTGAATTTGTATCTGAGCATCTGAAGTGGCTGCATAAAGGCATCAGTGAAGGGAGTCATTGCCTCGGTTACCACATGTGGACCTTTATTGATAACTGGTCATGGTGCAACGGTTATAAAAATCGCTACGGCTTCGTACAGCTCGATTTAGCCACGCAGCAGCGCACGGTGAAAAAAAGCGGAGAGTGGTTTGCCCGCACCGCCGCCCGTCATGGATTTAATGAAGAAGGGGATAATGATGATTGATTTAGAAGAGGCAGTGATGGAGATCATCGTCAACGCCGGACAGTCGCGCAGCCTGTGCTTTGAAGCCCTGCATGCCGCACGTGGTGGGGATATTACCCGGGCGAAAGCCCTGTTGCAGGAAGCGGATGGCTTTTCGCGGCAGGCCCATCAGATGCAAACCAAACTGATCGAGCAGGATGCCGGAGAAGCCCGGCAGCCGATGACCTTGATTATGGTGCATGCGCAGGATCATCTGATGACCTCCTTACTGGCCCGTGAATTATCCGAAGAAATTATCCATCTCTATCAGCGATAGAATCAAACATTCAGTGAGGAAATTAATTACCAGAATATATTAATCCGTCTTTACCTCTGTGTATTATCAATAAACTGCTGGTTATGGTAGTGGGGTTGGTATTATTTAAATCATAACAAGACAGTTATTATCCAAAATAACATCGCTCACGCACACGTCTTTGCGCGGCATTGTGACGCGCAAAGACCACGGCTGGGTAATATTGAGATAATTATGAAAATATTTAAAAAATTGCCCTTGACGCTGGCGGTCATGGCAGCCCTTTGTTCTGGATCCGTCGTTGCACAAGAATTTACTCAGGCACAAATCGACGCCATCGTGGCGCGAGCCGTGGATAAAGCGTTAGCCGAACGTCAGGTCAAAATAGACACTGCCGTCGATAAAGCCCTGGCAGAACGTCAGGCCAAAGCCGACAGTGCCATTGCTAAAAAAGCGGATGTGATCACTGAGCCACAAACTACGGCACAGTCGCCTGACAAGGCAATTCCGTTTGGCGTGCAGTTCACGGGCTACGCTCGCTACGGTGCACAGTTCCAGGGGGGTGACCAGAAGTTTGTCGGCGTCGACGGTTCCTATAATGGTTCTTCTGCGATAGGCCGTCTGGGCAATGAAGGCAATGGCGGTGAGTTCCAGCTTTCCAAAGCCTTTAGAGGCGATAACGGCGCAATCTGGGACGTTAACGTGATGATCGATCACTGGGGCGATGAGGTTAACCTCAAAAAAGCCTATGCGGGCGTCACGAATCTGTTCGAGTCGAATCCCAATGCGTATCTGTGGGCCGGACGCGATTTCCACCAGCGTCCACAGCAGGGGATTAACGACTACTTCTGGATGAACCATGATGGGCAAGGCGCCGGGGTGAAAAACTTCGAACTCGGCGGCGTGAAGTTTGATGTGGCGACAGTGGCCGCTGTAGAGTCCTGTAATCCTGAAGTGATGGACGAAGATGGCAACCCGTCACGCATCAGCTGTACCGGCGGTTCGGGCACTGGCGACAAAGGTAACTATGCGGTCACCTCCAAAATCCACGGCATGAAGGTCGGCCCGCTGGATCTGGAGTTGTACGCCAACTACGGCTTTGATTCCAAGGCGGTGGAAAGTGAAGAGCGTCTGAAAGCCTGGCAGGGCGGTGTGGTCCTGAGCCACACGGGCGAAAACGGCGTGAACAAAGTGATCACCCGTTACTCCAACAACGCCGATAACAGCGTGTTTAATAAAACCGACGAGCTGACGACGATCTATGCCAGCTTTGAGGGGAACTACAAGTTCACACAGCAGGCGCAGGTGGAATATCTGCTGGCCTTCCATGACTACGCTAATAAAGCGGATAACACGGACGACCGCCGCAACTATGGGGCAATCGTGCGCCCGATGTACTGGTGGAACGATGTGCACTCCACCTGGTTGGAAGCGGGTTATCAGCGTGTTGATTACGATCAGGGCGGCGATAACCACGGCTGGAAGCTGACGCTGTCGCAGAACGTCTCCATTGATATGGGGCCGGAGTTCCGTCCGATGCTGCGCTTCTACGTCACGGGGGGCGAAGTGGATAACAAGCGTACCGCACGTATCAACGGCAACGATGATAATACGCAGCTCGACTCCTTTAACGTCGGTGCGATGTGGGAAGCCTGGTTCTGATTGTCAGCGGATGAAACGGGAACAGAGGGGCGACCAGTGACGCTGGTCTGCACGATGGTCCAGGTTCAGGTCAACGTCAACGTCAAGGGCGTTTCGCTTTCCCGCTGCGCGGGCTGAGCGACCAAAGGGCGGCAGTCGCCCCGCCCTTTGGAATCCGGGCTTTGCGGCAGGCGCTGCGTCCACTGCGTGGATGCCTTCGCAAGCGTCGTTCACCGACGCACCGGTCGTGACGGCACATCCGTGTGCCGGCTCTCCCTCTCACCGCCGTCCTGGCGGTTCGTCCTGGTTCACTGTGCTTCCTCAGCGCTGCTGAATGCCGCCTCAACGTCAAAAGCCAGGTCAAAACCCACACCCAAACCCGCCAAAAACCCAAAATCCTGATTCAAATAAACCGCAGAGATCGTCAAGTGGTGGGGTTTTTAAAACCGACAGCAAGCACAGTTTTTGCGGGGATGGGGCCAGATTGAGGTAAGCCGGACGTCACGCGACAGGACGTCGCGTGCCGAGGCCCGCAGGGATGCGGTCGTTGCCGTTCCGGCGTGCTCAGACTGGCCCCGGACCTGAAGCCAGACTGCCAGCAACAAAAAAAGGAGTGGGGATCCCTCAGGGGGGTGATCATTTTTTCCGGTCATCCCGTCATGAGCGTCGGGTCCTGCGGTAAGGGGATATCGGCACTGATGCGCAGCCCGTCGCCATCAAACACCATACACTGGTGCGGATAGAACGCGGGGCGCAGCATCTGATAAGGGCGGAAATGCACATCACCCGGCAGCAGCATCTTAAAGCCGTCGTAGCCGTAAATCTGCCCGAACAGATAGGTATTGTTACCCAGCCGTTCGACCACCTCACAGTGAAAATCCAGCTGTAACGGCGCATCGCTGTTGATGCGCAGATGCTCAGGACGGATACCCAGCGTCAGTTCCTCACCCGGCTGCAACAGGCGTGCAGGTGCAGGCAACGTCAGCGTGTTCGCCCCCTCATTCACCGTAACGATCAGCCCCTGAACGCTGCAGTGCTGCACGCGTGCAGGCAGGAAATTCATCTTGGGAGAACCAATAAAACCGGCGACAAAGCGGTTCACCGGGTTGTAATACAGTTCCATGGGTGACCCCACCTGTTCCAGCTTGCCGTAGTTCATCACCACGATTTTATCCGCCAGCGTCATCGCCTCAATCTGGTCGTGGGTCACATACACCATGGTGGTTTTCAGCTCCTGGTGCAGTTTGGCGATATGCAGACGCATATCGACGCGCAGCTCGGCGTCCAGGTTTGACAACGGCTCATCAAACATAAAGACCTGCGGATTACGCACGATGGCCCGTCCAATCGCCACGCGCTGGCGCTGGCCGCCGGAAAGCTCTTTGGGTTTGCGTTCAAGCAGGTGGGAGAGTTGCAGGGTTTTCGACACCATCTCCACCTGATGGCGGATCTTCTCTTTCGCCACCCCGTTCACTTTCAGCCCGTAACCCATATTTTCGGCCACCGTCATATGCGGATAAAGCGCATAGGACTGAAACACCATCGCCACGCCGCGATGGGCGGGAGCCACATCGTTCATCAGCTCATCGCCAATCAGGATCTCGCCATCACTGACCTCTTCCAGCCCGGCAATCAACCGCAGAAGGGTGGACTTACCACAGCCAGAGGGACCGACGAAGACGGTGAACTCACCGTCTTCAATATCCAGATGAATATTATTGAGCGTTTCTGTTTTACCAAAACGCTTGGACACGTTTCTCAGTCTGATGCTGGACATGCGGAACCTCATCGAAAGGGGGATTTAAATAATAAATGTATTACGTATTACAATTTATGTTGTGACACGCCAACCCTTGTGGTGTCTGGCCTGACTATAAACCCCTGATGCAGAGCACCCTAGAGTCGATTTTGATTTCTGTAATATTGATCACATATTAGCGAGAACAGGGTGGAGGAGTGACGCTGTTCCGCGTAGCGTATGACATCACGCGCTGTGACACTCTCCCTTCTGCAAGTGACGCTATATGGGGCTTGCGATGTGTAGGTCGGAAATTCAGCGGATTGAAAAACAGTTAAATGTTATACCTTCACATGAGGTCAGCAATGAAAGTCAAAACCGGCATCACTCTGCTTCTGTCTGCTCTGGCTCTGGGGCAGGCTGCACACGCAGCGCAGCAACTTACCGTCTGGGAAGATATTAAAAAATCCGAAGGTATCAAAACGGCGATTGCTGATTTTCAGAAGCAATACAACGTTGAAGTCAAAGTGCAGGAAATGCCCTTTGCCCAGCAGATAGAGAAGCTGCGTCTTGATGGCCCGGCGGGGATTGGCCCGGACGTGCTGGTGATCCCTAATGACCAGCTGGGCAGCGCGGTGGTGCAGGGATTGCTGTCACCGCTGGCTGTCGATGCGGCACAGCAGGCGGCCTATACCCCATCAGCGATGGCCGCGTTTATTCAGAATAAAGTGGTATATGGCGTACCAAAAGCCGTCGAAACCCTGGTGCTGATTTATAACAAAGATCTGCTGCCGCAGCCGTTTAAAACGCTGGATGAGTACCGTGCCTTCTCGCAGAAGCAGCGCGAGGCGAAGCAGTATGGCCTGCTGGCAAAATTTGACCAGATTTATTACAGCTGGGGGGCTATCGCCCCGATGGGCGGTTATATCTTTGGCCAGGACGGCAAGGGCGGGCTCAACACCCTGGACATCGGGCTGAACACACCGGGCAGCGTAGACGCGGTCAGCTATCTCAAGAGTTTCTTCACCCAGGGGCTGCTGCCCAGCGGCATCCTCGGTGACAACGGTCTGAACGCCATCGACTCCCTGTTTACCGAGAAAAAAGCGGCGGCGGTGATCAATGGTCCCTGGGCATTCCAGCCTTACCAGGCGGCAGGCATCAACTATGGCGTGGCGCCGTTGCCTGAGCTGCCTAACGGCAAACCCATGAGCTCCTTCCTCGGTGTGAAAGGCTATGTGGTGTCCACCTGGAGTAAAGATAAAACGCTGGCGCAGCAATTTATCCAGTTTATTAACCAGCCGCAGTATGTGAAAGAGCGCTTCCAGAAAACGCAGGAAATTCCGCCGGTCGTCGCCCTGATGAATGACCCGCTGATTAAAAACGATGAAAAAGCCAATGCGGTGGCGGTGCAGGCGGCGCGTGCCGTTGCGATGCCGGGTGTGCCGGAGATGCAGGAAGTGTGGGGCCCGGCCAATGCGGCACTGGAGCTGAGCGTGACAGGCAAGCAGGAGCCAAAGGTCGCACTGGATAATGCGGTGAAGCAGATTGCCATGCAGATTGAAGCGATGCAGGCCAGCAACCAGTAAGCCCCTGCCGCTCGCGGTTTGAATAAATAAGGAAAAGGCTGTGATGATTTCCCCCAGTGAAAAACTGACGCTGCACAAGCGCTCACGCCAGCATGCTCTGGCAGGCGTGCTGCTGGCGCTGTTACCCGGTTTTGGCCAGTTTTACCACCGCCAGTGGGCAAAAGGGCTCTGCTATCTGATCCTGCTGACCAGCTTTTA
Source organism: Erwinia rhapontici (assembly GCF_020683125.1). Taxonomy (NCBI): domain Bacteria; kingdom Pseudomonadati; phylum Pseudomonadota; class Gammaproteobacteria; order Enterobacterales; family Erwiniaceae; genus Erwinia; species Erwinia rhapontici. The sequence goes on from NZ_CP085627.1 coordinate 1,876,609, forward strand.
CGGTGTGTTTCATAACTTCCTCCAGCACGGGCTGTGGGGGCTGGCAACGCTGGGGGAAGAAGTCCCCCGCGATAACTCCATCTTTTTGCTGGCAGAAGGCATTATCAGCGTCCTGATTATCGCCTTTGGCCTGACGATATGGGGACTGTCGCTGCGCGATGCCTGGCTGAACGGCTGTCGCCGTGACGAAGGCAAACCGCTGCACGGGGTGCGTAAGCAGTATCAGCTGCTGCTGCGAGAGGGGTTCCCGTACCTGATGATCACGCCGGGGTTTTTCCTGCTGGTGTTTGTGGTGGTGTTCCCGATCCTGTTTGGGTTCGCCATCGCCTTTACCAACTATAACCTCTACCACACGCCGCCCGCGAAGCTGGTGGATTGGGTGGGGCTGAAAAACTTCGTCAATATCTTCACCCTGTCGATCTGGCGTTCGACCTTCTTCGACGTGCTGCAATGGACCGTGGTCTGGACGCTGCTGGCCACCACGCTGCAATGTTCAGTGGGTGTGATGCTGGCGATTCTGGTGAACCAGAAAGACCTGCGTTTTAAACCGCTGATCCGCACCATTTTTATCCTGCCGTGGGCGGTGCCGGGCTTCGTCACTATCCTGGTGTTTGCCGGCATGTTTAACGACAGTTTTGGCGTGATTAACAATGCGATCCTCGATTTCTTCGGCATTGCGCCGAAAGCATGGATGACCGATCCGTTCTGGACCAAAACCGCACTGATTATGATGCAGACCTGGCTGGGCTTCCCGTTTGTGTTCGCCATGACGACCGGCGTATTGCAGGCGATCCCTGACGATCTGTATGAAGCGGCGATGATGGACGGTGCCGGGCCCTGGACGCGTCTGAAAACCATCACTCTGCCGCTGGTGATGTACGCCATTGCGCCCATCATCATCACGCAGTACACCTTCAACTTTAACAACTTCAACATTATCTACCTGTTTAACAACGGCGGTCCGGCGGTGGCAGGGTCAAACGCAGGCGGCACCGATATTCTGGTGTCGTGGATCTACAAGCTGACCATGTCGTCATCGCAGTATGCGATTGCCGCAACCATTACGATTTTGCTGTCGATCTTTGTGGTCGGTCTGGCGCTGTGGCAGTTCCGCGCCACCAAATCGTTTAAACAAGATGAGATGGCGTAAGGGAACCGTTATGGCGAAGTCAGTCAGTATTAAACGTGAAAAATGGCTGCGTCTGTCGCTCACCTGGCTGGTGGTTCTGGTGGTCTCGACCATCATTATCTACCCGCTGGTGTGGACGGTCGGGGCGTCGCTGAATGCGGGCAACAGTCTGCTGAGTAGTTCGATTATTCCTGAGAACGCATCGTTACAGCACTACCGCGACCTGTTTAACGGCACGGTGCCGTACCTGACGTGGTACTGGAACTCGATGAAAATCAGTTTCTTTACCATGGTGCTGACCTTAATCAGCGTGAGCTGCACCGCGTATGCATTCTCGCGCTTTCGCTTTAAGGGACGGCAGAACGGTCTGATGCTGTTTCTGCTGTTGCAGATGATCCCGCAGTTCTCGGCACTGATTGCCATCTTTGTGCTGTCGCAGCTGCTGGGATTGATCAACAGCCATCTGGCGCTGGTGCTGATCTACGTTGGTGGCATGATCCCGATGAACACCTATCTGATGAAGGGTTACCTGGACGCGATTCCTAAGGACCTGGATGAGTCAGCGCGCATGGACGGGGCAGGGAACTTCCGTATCTTTATCGAGATCATCATGCCGCTTTCGAAGCCGATTCTGGCGGTGGTGGCGCTGTTCTCCTTCACAGGCCCGCTGGGGGACTTCATTCTTTCCAGCACCATTCTGCGCAGCCCGGATCAGTTCACGCTGCCCATCGGGCTGTACAACCTGGTCTCGCAGAAAATGGGGGCCAGCTATACCACTTACGCCGCCGGGGCGGTGCTGATTGCCGTACCGGTCGCCGTGCTCTATCTGGCGCTGCAAAAATACTTCGTTTCCGGCCTGACCTCAGGAAGTACAAAGGGATAAACCATGACACCTAAAACGCTGTTACTCGCCCTGGCAATGGCCTGGGCGACGCCTCTCTTCGCCGCAAATCCGCCTGTGATTCGTTCCATCGGCCCGGTGCCGGCCGATTTTGTCAAAGGGGCTGATATCTCCACGCTGCCGGAACTGGAAAAGCAGGGGGTGAAATTTTACAACGCCCATCACCAGCTACAGGACCCGATTGCCATCCTGAAAGCCAACGGCATCAATACTATTCGCCTGCGCCTGTGGGTTGACCCCTATGACAGCAACGGCAAAGCCTACGGCGGCGGCACCAACGACCTGCCCACTACCCTGGCGCTGGCGAAACGTGCCAAAGCCGCCGGGATGCAGATCCTGCTGGACCTCCACTACAGTGATTTCTGGACCGACCCGGGTAAGCAGTTCAAACCGAAAGCCTGGGAAAAACTGACTTTCCCGCAGCTGGAAACGCGCGTGCATGACTACACACGCGACACCCTTGCCCGCTTCAAAGCCGAGGGCGTGCTGCCGGATATCGTCCAGATTGGCAACGAGCTGAACGGCGGCATGCTGTGGCCGGAAGGGAAAAGCTGGGGGCAGAACGGTGGGGAGTTTGACCGTCTGGCGGGCCTGCTGAAAGCGGGCATCACGGGCGTGCGGGAAAACCTCAGCGATCCGGGCCAGGTCAAAATCATGCTGCACCTGGCTGAAGGCACCAAAAATGACATGTTCCGCTGGTGGTTCGATGAGATCACCCGCCGTCAGGTGCCGTTCGATGTGATTGGTCTGTCGATGTACACCTACTGGAACGGCCCGATTAGCGCCCTGAAAGCCAATATGGACGACATCAGCCAGCGCTATCAGAAAGACGTGATGGTGGTGGAAGCGGCCTATGCATACACGCTGAAAAACTGCGACAGCGCCGAAAACAGTTTCCAGGCGAAGGAAGAGAAAGATGGCGGCTACCCGGCCACCGTTGAGGGGCAGGCGGCCTATCTGCACGACCTGATGCAGGCGGTGCTGGCGGTGCCGAATCACCGCGGTAAGGGCGTGGTCTACTGGGAACCGACGTGGATTGCCGTGCCGGGTAACACCTGGGCGACGCCGGAAGGCATGAAGTATATCCACGACGAGTGGAAGCAGGGCAACGCCCGTGAAAACCAGGCGCTGTTTGACTGCCAGGGCAACGTGCTGCCGTCAATTCAGGTATTTCATTAATTTACAGGCCTGAGGGCCGGTGTCACTGACACCTCAGAGGAACCGCAATGACTAGATTTCCACCGCTCTTTGCCGGGGTCAACACGCTGCTGCACGGCGCGGATTACAACCCGGAACAGTGGCAACATACCCCAGGCATCATTGATGATGACGTCGCGATGATGCAGCAGGCGAACTGCAATGTGATGTCGGTTGGCATCTTCAGCTGGGCGAAACTGGAGCCGGAAGAGGGGCGCTATGACTTCGGCTGGCTGGATGACGTGATTGAAAAACTGCATCAGCGGTCGATTCGGGTGTTTCTGGCCACACCCAGCGGCGCGCGCCCGGCGTGGATGTCGCAAAAGTATCCGGAAGTGTTGCGCACCGGGCGCGATCGCGTGCCTGCGCTGCACGGCGGGCGGCATAATCACTGCATGACTTCGCCGCTGTACCGGCAAAAAGTTCGGGCGATCAACAGCCAACTGGCGGCGCGCTATGCGCACCATCCGGCGGTGATCGGCTGGCATATTTCCAACGAATACGGCGGCGAGTGCCACTGCGGGCAGTGCCAGCAGGCCTTTCGCGGCTGGTTGCAGCGCCGCTACGGCACCCTGGAGCAGCTTAACCACGCCTGGTGGAGTGATTTCTGGAGCCATACCTACAGCGACTGGTCGCAGGTGGTTTCCCCTGCACCGCAGGGGGAAATGTCGATTCACGGGCTGAATCTCGACTGGCGGCGCTTTATGACCGATCAGGTCACCGACTTTTGTACCGAAGAGATCAAACCGCTGAAAGCGGCCAACCCGGACCTGCCTGCCACCACCAACTTTATGGAGTATTTCTACGACTACGATTACTGGAAGCTGTCGCAGCCGCTCGATTTTATCTCCTGGGACAGCTACCCGACCTGGCATAACGAGCAGGATGAAACCACGCTGGCCTGTTATACCGCCATGTATCACGACCTGATGCGCACCCTGAAACAGGGGCAACCGTTTGTGCTGATGGAGTCGACGCCGGGGGCGACCAACTGGCAGCCCACCAGCAAGCTGAAAAAACCGGGGATGCACATTCTCTCCTCATTGCAGGCCGTGGCCCACGGGGCGGATGCGGTGCAGTATTTCCAGTGGCGAAAAAGCCGCGGCTCGGTGGAGAAGTTCCACGGTGCGGTGATTGACCACGTCGGGCATCTGGATACCCGTATTGGCCGCGAAGTCAGCGAACTGGGTCGGATGCTGGCAGCAATGGCCCCGGTGCAGGGTAGCCGCGTTGACGCGAAAGTGGCGATCGTTTTCGACTGGGAAAGCCGCTGGGCGATGGACAATGCCCAGGGGCCGCGCAATACCGGCCTGCACTATGAGCGCACGGTGGCCGAACACTACCGCACTTTCTGGGAGCAGGGCGTGGCAGTAGACGTGATCAATGCCGATGTTGACCTCAGCGGGTATGCGCTGGTGATCGCCCCGATGCTGTATATGGTGCGCGACGGCTTTGCCGCCCGCGTGGAGCAACATCTGCGCCAGGGCGGGCAGTTTGTCGCCAGCTACTGGACGGGCGTGGTCAATGAAAGCGACCTCTGCCATCTGGGCGGTTTCCCGGGGCCGCTGCGGCCGCTGCTGGGGATCTGGGCGGAAGAGATCGACAGCCTGACGGACGACGAAACCAACGGCGTATGTGCTGTCGAAGGCAACATGCTGGGCCTGCGCGGCAGCTATCAGGCCCGTGAGCTGTGCGAACATATTCATCTGGAAGGGGCAACCGCGCTGGCCGTTTACCAAAGCGATTTTTATGCCGGCCAACCCGCGGTCACCGTTAACGCCGTGGGCGCCGGGCAGGCCTGGTATATCGCCTCACGTAATGACCAGGCTTTCCATCGGGATTTCTACGGTGCACTGATTGCCAGGCTGGCGCTGCCACGTGCGCTGGCGGTGGACCTGCCTCCGGGGGTGACCGCGCATCGCCGCACCGACGGCGAGTCCAGCTTTATCTTCCTGCAAAACTTCACGGCGCAGGCGCAGACGGTCACGCTGCCTGCGGGTATCAGCGATCTGATTGACGGTGTGCCGCTCTCCGGCGAGCAGATCATGCCGCCGTGGGGCTGCCGCGTGCTGCGCGCGCCGCTGTAAACAGCTGTTCACCAGCGGGCGCAAGCCCGCTTTTTTTATGTCTGAAAGGAGAGGTATATGGTCAGTCTGAAATCGTTTAAGCATTACTTCAGCCGGCAGGAAACCCCGGAGGAAGCCGACGCAGCGGAGTGTGCGCTGCTGGATCAGTTAATGGGCTGCTTTGGCGGGCGCGAGAATATCGTGCAGGTGGATGCCTGCCTCACGCGACTGCGCGTCACGGTGAAATCGGTGGCGGCAGTGAATGCCAGCGGATTACAGCAGGCAGGGGCAACGGGAGTGGTGATTCTGGGCCATGAAGTGCATGCTATTTTTGGCACGCGCTCTGACCGTCTGCGTCAGCTGATGGAAGCACACTATTTCCATCAGCCATAAAAAAATGGATAACCGGTGACGGTTATCCAAATTAACGATCCAGTGCTTATCCAATGATGATGAAGGCGTTGATCAGGGCATTACCACCAGGCTTCAACCTGCACACCAAAGTTCCAGGTGTTGCTGGCCGTGCCGTCCTGGAAGCTGTTCCCCTGCTCGGAGTCATTCAGGTAAGAAGTGAAGATGCGCAGTTCCGGGCGTGACATAAATTCCGGACCCGCGGCCAGGCCCAGCGCGAGGGTATATTTCTGCCCGGCCTGTTTGTAGTCGCTGCCGTCTTTGTTCTGATCTTTCTGCATAAACGTACCGGCTTCACCGATACCGCGCACATAGTCTGTAAACTGGTACTGGGCGCGCCCGACCAGGGAGAGCAGGGTACTTTTATCGGTGAACGCGGTGACGTTATCGGCGGAGCCCCAGGTCACGACCTGATTCAGCGACAGGCGATCAGTGATCGGCAGCAGGCCGGTGTTGATCACGCGATAGCCTTTGGCATCACGGGTATCGTTCCACATGTCATACCAGCCGCCGCCCTGCGAGATCATATTCTGCGCCAGCCCTTTGTTGGCGTATTGCAGCACCAGTTTCTGATAGCCGCCCCACATATCCTGGCTGATTTCCCCGGTGACCATCACGCCGTTATCTGCGTCATACAGTTCGCCGTACTCTTTCTGTTTGTTGGTCGGGTTCGGCATGGCGTAGTCCACACCGAACTCTGTCCATGCGCCGTTCCACGGCTTCCAGCCAGCGTAACGGACATCGAGGTAGTTGATATTCACGTCGTTATCGCCGTCGGCACGGTAGTCAACATCGTTGGCATCACCGCGTATCCAGGCGACGGAGACGGCGCCTGGGCCAAAGGTGTAGTTTTCAATACCGGCACCGGAGCCGGAGATATTCCAGTATTTGGTATCAATAATATGCAGGTCATGGCGCTGGTAGTAGCGTTTACCGCCCCAGATGACGGCGTTTTTATCGCCGGGGATCAGGCCTTTGATTTGCAGGTTGAGCTGACGCAGCCCGAACTGGGCGTCGTCGCCGAAGGTGGTTTCATTATCGTTGGAGCCGTCGGAAAACATGCTGACCATTGAGTCGACATAGAAACTGACGTCATCCTTTTTGTACACTTCGCTGCCCAGTTCGATTTCACCGTAGGTATCGGCTTCATTACCCAGACGACCAATCTTATTTTTTTGCCACTCCTCCATGCCTCCATCGCGCGAAACGCCCACACCGCCGCGCAGATAGCCGTGGAAATCAATGTTGTCGATGGCTGCGAATGCAGGAGAAGTCAGTGCTGCGGCAAGTGCCACAGCGGTCGCTGTCAGTCTTGTGTTCATGTCACCCTCTGTTTATATTTGTCATACGTTCACACGATGGCGACAGTAAACGCCTCACGATGAGCGTGAAGCAATTGGAGTAACGAAATTGTGTGATTTAGTGCAAGTATTTACCCGTTATTTGTAACGATTGGTGAAGTTGATCACCGAATTATGTATGTGAACGTCTGACTTTACTGTGGGTTTTTGACAGTGTGACCGACTTAACCTGAACGTCATTTGCACTGTGATACAATCCGGCCATCTGTAAACAGGGAAGCGAACCATGAAATCAAAGAGTGCCACCTTGGAAGATGTCGCCCGTCGCGCTGGGGTGTCTTATCAAACGGTTTCCAGGGTGCTGAATAAGTCTGCGAACGTTTCGGAAGGTACGCGCAGCAAGGTAACAAAGGCGATAGAGGAACTGCGCTATGTGCCTAACCGCCTGGCGCAACAGCTGGTGGGAAAACAGAGCACCACGCTCGGTCTGGTGACCACGTCTCTGGCTCTCCATGCCCCTTCTCAGGTGGCGGCGGCGATTAAGCGCTACGCCAACGCGGCGGAGTATCAGGTGCTGATCGCCATGATCGGTGAGAACGTCAATCAAAGTTTGCAGGAGTCGATCAACGAGCTGAAATCGCAGCTGGTCGACAAAGTGATTATTAACGTTCCGCTGGATACCGCCTGTGCCGAGCAAATCGTCGAAGAGAACCAGGACATTATTTGCCTGTTCCTGGACGTCGACCCTTATTGTTCGGTGTTTAACGTTTCGTTTAACCCGGCGGATGGCACCCGTGCCAGCGTCAAATACCTCTACGAGCAGGGGCACCGTGAGTTTGCGCTGCTGGCGGGGCCAGAGCACTCCGTTTCGGCGCGGCTGCGGCTCAGGAGCTGGCTGGAGACACTGGAGAGCTACAGGTTGGCCCCGGTGAGCGTTATTCACGGTAACTGGGATGCGCAGAGCGGCTACAGCGGCATCTTGCAGCTGCTGCGTGAAACCCCGCACTTCAGTGCGCTGCTGGTGGGGAACGATCAGATGGCCTTAGGCGTGCTGAGTGCCTTGCATCAGCAGGGCGTAACCGTGCCGGGGCAGGTGTCCGTGGTGGGGTATGATGACACGTATGAGAGCGCGTTTTTCCATCCCTCGCTGACCACCGTGTCGCTGGACCTGGACTTACAGGGAAAAGAGGCAGTGCAGCGTATTTTACAGGCCAGCGAGGATGACCATAGCCGCTCATCCTCCATTCTGCCCGCACGTCTGGTGGTGCGCAGCTCAACGTCAGCAGCAGGTCAGCAGCAGCAGGATTTAAAACAGATTGCCGAACAGCTGCGCCTGATTGCCAGCCGTCTGGGATGACGGCTGAACGGTGATAGCTTCCGGTGGATCGACGACCGCCGGAAGCTCACGCGTTATTTCGCCCCAAAGCAGGCGTTCAGCCCGGCCTGGGTATCCTTGCTTGCCAGACCGGGCATCGGTTTATCCGCGATAAGCGTGACGCCGGTATCCACATACCCGGACACTTTCTTACCGTGCCGGGCGTAAGCCACTGCTGCATCAACGCCCATCGCTGCCATGGTTAAGGGATATTGCTGCGCTGTGGCAGCAATCTTCCCTGAACGCACGTTGTTCACTCCGGCACAGCCCCCATCGACCGAGACGATCATCGCCTGTTTACCGGCTTCCTGTAAGGCCTTGTACGCGCCGGCAGCGGCCGGTTCGTTGATGGTATACACCAGGTTGATATCAGGATGGCTTTTCAGGCAGCTGGCCATCACCTCATAGCCTTCCTTCTCGGCGCCTTGAGAAAAACCGGCACAGACGGTTTCAGCGGTGACTGACAGCTCACTGGAGTCGGCACCTGCTGCCGCTAATCCCAGCCCGCTCATAAAACCATTATGACGTCTTGCCCCGACCAAATGTCCGGGCGATAAATCCAGCATGGCAATCTTCAGTGGCTGTCCGGCAAATTTTAACGGCATGGCGGCTTTGGCATATTCGCCAATCAGCTTCCCGGCTTTATAGTTGTCAGTACCAAACAGCGCATCCACCGCCGTCATCGGATCGGTCGGGGAGTCCAGTGCGATGACCTGTACCCCTTTGGCACGCACTTCATCCAGTGCGGGCACAATGGCTTTGGCATCGCTCGGGGTGATCAGCAGAGTGGTTGCTCCTGCCGCCACCATCTCCTGGATGGCCTGAATTTGCGCCGGATAATCGCCATCTTCTTTGCCTGCCGCCGTCAGGAGTTTTACCCCATGGACGGTGGCGCCCAGCATGGCACCTTCTTTCATTTTCAGGAAAAAGGGGTTGGTATCTGTTTTAGTGATCAGGCCAATGGTGATGTTGTCGTTGCTGGCATACGCCGCTGAACTGACCATCACGGCGAGAGCAAAAGCACAGGTTATTTTCATCTCAGATCCTTAGCGAATCGCTGCTGTTGTATCGTTGAGACGACCGGCACGTGAAATATCAAACGCAGAGATCCCTTCCAGCAATAAATAAGCCTGCTGCTTAAGGCTGGCGGCAGCGGCGGCACTCTCTTCCACCAGGGCGGCATTTTGCTGCGTAGCTTCGTCCATATGGACCACGGCTTTATTCACCTGATCGATACCCGTGTGCTGTTCGCTGGAGGCGAGGGTGATTTCGGCCATCAGGCTGTTAACCCCCTTAACCGCATTGACCACTTCCTGCATGGTACTGCCCGCCTCATCGACAAGCTTAGAACCGGTATCGATCCGCTCGACAGACTCATCGATCAGGTTTTTGATTTCCCTCGCGGCGGTGGCACTGCGCTGGGCGAGGATGCGTACCTCACCGGCCACAACAGCAAATCCACGGCCCTGCTCACCGGCGCGGGCGGCTTCCACGGCCGCGTTAAGCGCCAGGATGTTGGTCTGGAAAGCAATCCCTTCAATGACGGTAATAATCTGGGTGACCTTGCCGGAACTGCTGGCAATGTCGTGCATGGTGCTGACCACGCGTTCGACCACATTGCCGCCACGCTGTGCCACCTGAGAGGCACTGGTCGCCATCAGATTTCCCTGGTGGGCATTATCGGCGTTGTGCTTCACGGTGGCGGTTAACTGCTCCATGCTGGCAGAGGTCTGCTCCAGTGAAGAGGCCTGCGCTTCGGTGCGGCGGCTTAAGTCTTCATTGCCCAGGGTAATTTCACCTGACGCGGAAACTATGCTCTCAGCCGAGTTTGCCACCTGGCTGATCAGGTTATGCAATTTCTCCTGCATCTCACCCAGGGCAGCCAGCACGCTACCGGCCGGGGCAGTGACCGCGCCGTTAACCTGGCTCAGGTCGCCCTGAGCAATGCGCTGAACGACCTGACCTAAAATGGCCGGTTCTTCGCCTAAGGCACGGAACAGGGAGCGGATGATCATTGCACCCAGAATCACTGCCAGACTCAGCGCCAGCAGGCTGATCGCGATGAAAATAATCCGCGTTTGCTGATAGGCACTCTCTGCGGTACTCAGACTCTCCGCCGCGCGCTCGGTGCTGTATTTAAGGTACTGATTCGCCGTGGTCAATAAGGTGGTGAGCTGAGGGCGTAATTCACGGTTCATACGGTCAATCGCTTCCGCCTTTTTCTCCGCCAGGGCTAACTCAACAATGTGGTGAGCAATGGGGCGATACCCCTCTTCCGCCTGTGCGATGGCGGAAACAAACTGTCGATCCTGGTCGGTTACGTCAGTGTGCTGCTTGATGGCTGCCTGTAACTGAGTCAGCGCTGCGGCGGTTTTCTCTTCTGCTGCGGCCACCTGTTTTTTACCGGCTTCAATGTCGGCGGCCTCACTGACCAGCACCAGACCGTACAGACTCAGTGAACTGTCCTTCACACCGCTGAGAATAAGATTGACGGAGGACTCACGTGCCGCCACCTGCTGCACATGGGTTTTGAATCGGTCATTCGCATTGCTGAGGGCGTTCATCGCGAGAAGAACGACGGCAAGCACAATCACCACTAACACGCCGAACCCGAGGAGGAGCTGAGTTCGTACGGTGGTATTTTTGAATTGCATAAATGGACACCCCTAAAATGGCAACTTGAAGGTCAGCCAGCGGCCGTGAAAACCGGCATGGCGCAGAATATATATTGTAATTGAATCGATTCAGCTACCCGGTTTGATGACACAGCAAAAAAGTGAGAGTGAAATGTCATTCAGACTGCGGATAGAATTTTGAAAATGCTGATCGGATTAACGGCGTGCAGGGGGGAAACTTGACGGTTCGGCACAGGTAAGACGCGGCTTTTTTGAAAAGTGTGATGAGAATCGCCTTATTGGTCAGTCGGCGATGGCCGGGTTTACTCGCGATACAATTCAGAGGATCGTGCCGGAAAAGCTGTTTCCTTCCGGGAAACAACTGTTATACTGTTTCCCGGAAGGAAACAGGGAGTAATCTGGAGGACTACCACTAATGGCTATGATGACCCCCCCGCATCCGGGCAGCCTGATTACCGAGTATCTTGAGGACTATAACGTCAGCCTGCGGACGCTGGCCGGAAACCTCGGGGTATCCCCCTCGGCGTTGAGCAAAGCGGCGGCAGGAAAAACCGCTATTACCCCTGAAATGGCGGTACGGTTGGAAGCCGGGCTGGGCATTGCGGCCCGTCTCTGGCTGGCGATGCAGGCAACGTACGATATTAGCCGGGTCCGCGAAACGATTGATATCACGCAGGTCGTGCCCGCCTGCTATGACGAAACCGATGCTCAGCCAGTGAAGATCCGTGGATGATGACCTGAACCTGGCCTCATTACGCTCTTCACCGGCATCAGCACTCCTCATGCTAGTCGCATGATGCCCGGTTACGCATTGGTCACCGGGTCCTGCTCATCAGTCGGGCCTGCCTCCTCCGGCGGTGACATTGTCGCCCGGCGTAAGGTGCCGACCAGACTTGCCAGCACCAGCGCTACGCCTGCTGCCACCGCGCCAAATGACAGTACGCTCACCACAGGCGTAAACAGCTTGCCTAACACGCCTAATCCCAGTGCGCCGACAGAATCCCCGGTCACATCCTGCGCGGTGCCCAGACTGTTCACGCGGCCGAGCAAAGCGTCAGGCGTATGGTGTTGAATCAGCATATATTGCAGCAGCGAAGCGATCGCGTTGCAGTAGCCATACACCACCAGTGCCAGCAGGGCCGGGATAAAGTGGCTGTACAGTCCCAGCGAAGCAATGGCCAGAAACGCGCAGGTGGCGCTGATCAGGACCAGCACACCTGGACGGGCATAACCCGGCACCCAGCCGCTGGTAAAGGCACCAATCATGGCCCCCAGCGGCACGGCGGAATACATCAGACCAATCGCCGAAGCGTCAGCGTGATAGCTGATAGCCAGCGCCGGGAACAGAATACGCACCGCGCCGACGATGCTCACCAGCATGCCCAGCAGCACCACGGAACCCACCACCTTCTGCTGGCAGACAAACTGAACGCCGCTGGCCAGGGCGCGCAGCGGATGCTCCGGCTCCTGCGCTTCCGGCTTCATCGACGGCAGACGCACCAGCGGGATTAACGTTGCCAGCGTACCGACAGCCGCCACGGCAAAGGCCCAGCCCACGCCGCCCGCCACAATAATCACCCCGCCAATGGCCGGGGAGAGGATAGCCCCGAGACGTACGGTCACCATACTCAGCGCACCGGCCGCGCCGAGGTTCTCACGCCCGACCAGCAGCGGGATCACCGCCATTAATGCCGTCATCCCCAACGCCCCGAAGAAACCGTCCCAGGCGGCCAGCAAATACAGTGCCCACAAAGAGGGTTCCGGCAGAAACGCATTCAGACTGAGGGCCGCGAAGCCGATGCCGCAGGTACCACGGGCAAACAGAATCAGCTTACGACGATCGAGGCGGTCTGCGAGGATGCCACCCAGCATCAATCCGATAAACATCCCGATCCCATCCAGCATCACGGCCACACCCACCTGAAGCGTGGAGCCTGTCATGGCCTGGATCTGAATCGGTACGCCGACTGCCAGCATACCGAGTGAGAATACGGACAGCATGCGGGCACAAAAGATGGCGCGGAAATGGGCGTTATTTTTCAGCAGGCTGAAATCAAGCAGAATGGAGGGCTTTGCCATGAGTATCCATGTAGTTAATAGGGCTCAATGCCTGGCGGCCGGAATGCTGTCCGGTGCGGCGCGTAAGGATGCCGATGTTTTTCTGGCGGGGCGCATGGTAACATATTTGGTTAGTAACGTTAATGATAATAATACTCATATTCATTTGCATATGAAGAGGATCTCTCAGGGATGTCATTGCAGCAAGCTTCCCCCCCATCTGCTCCGTTGTCGCAAGGCCTTTCGCGCAGCGCGGGTGTCATCATCTGTCTGATATTACTGACGGCGGTCAGCCTGGCGAGCCTGATGCTTGGGGCCAAACCCATCGCGCCTGCCCTGGTGTGGCAGAGTCTTTCCGGCCAGATCACTAACGCCGATAGCATCATTATTCTCAATGCCCGTCTGCCGCGTACGCTGGCCGGGATCCTCGTGGGTCTGGCGCTGGGCGGTGCAGGGGCGGTGATCCAGGCACTGACGCGTAATCCGCTGGCAGACCCCGGCATTCTCGGCGTCAATGCCGGGGCCAGCTTCGCGATGGCAATTGGCATTACCCTGTTTGGCGTCAGCGGCATGGCAGGCTGGCTTGGCTTTGCCTGGGGCGGTGCGCTGATTGCCAGCATTGCGGTCTGGGCGATTGGTACACTCAGCGGCGGCCGGGTCAATCCGGTGCGACTGACGCTGGCCGGGGTGGCACTGAGTGCGGTATTGGGGGGGCTGACTTCGTCGCTGTCGCTGCTCAATCCGCAGACCTTTGACCAGCTGCGCTTCTGGCAGGCGGGAACGCTGGATATCCGTTCCTCAGCGAACCTGATGCTGGTGGCCCCGGCGATAGTCGTCGGCGCGGTGCTGGCACTCGCGGCATCGCGTTCACTGAACAGTCTCAGTATGGGTGAAGACATTGCCGCCGCGCTCGGCACCCGGGTGCTGCTGGTGCGCCTGCTGGCGCTGCTGTCGGTGATGCTGCTGTGTGGATCGGCCACGGCGCTGGTGGGGCCCATTGGTTTTGTTGGCCTGATGGTGCCCCATGTTGCGCGCTGGTGGGTGGGGGCCGATCAGCGCTGGATCCTGATTTATTCGTTTCTGATGGCCCCGGTGCTGTTGCTGACCGCCGATATTGCCGGGCGTTTTATGGCACAGGGTGAACTGCGGGTGTCGATTGTCACCGCATTGATCGGTGCGCCAGTCTTAATCTGGTTAGTCCGTAGCCGCAAACATTAAGGATGACAGGATGCACAGTAAAACCTTACTGATCGGCCGTGCTGACGGCTGGCTCAATCTGCGCCTGGCGTCCCGGGTGCTGTGGGCGAACCTGACGCTGATCGTTCTCGCTGCACTGCTGGCGCTGTTTGCGCTGTGCTACGGCACGCTGAGCATCAGCCCGGGGCAGGTGTGGCAGGCGTTGCAGGGGGAAGGGCCGCGCGGATTTATGACCGTTATCGCACAGTGGCGTGCACCGCGTGCGGTGATGGCGCTGGTGCTGGGGGCGGGCCTTGGCGTCAGCGGGGCGATCTTCCAGTCGGCGATCCGCAACCCGCTCGGCAGCCCGGATGTGGTGGGTTTTAATACCGGGGCGTTTACCGGGGCGCTGGTGATGATTATCGGCTTTGGCGGCAGCTACTATCAGATTGCCGCCGGAGCGCTGGTGGGCGGTATTGGTTCGGCGGCGCTGGTTTATCTGCTGGCGTGGCGCCAGGGGATTGTGGGTTTCCGCCTGATTATTGTCGGGATTGGCGTGGGCGCGGTGTTGTCGGCGCTCAATACCTGGCTGATTGTCAGCGCCTCGCTGGAGAGTGCCATGAGTGCTGCGCTGTGGGGGGCGGGATCGCTTAACGGCATCACCTGGGCGAAAGGGCAGCCTGCGCTGCTGCTGGTGCCACTGACCATTATGGTGTCGCTGGCGCTCAGCCGCCGTTTGCAGCTGATGGAAATGGGCGACGACAGTGCGCGGGCGCTGGGGGTGAATGCTGAGTCCAGCCGTCTGTGGCTGATGCTGTGCGGCATTATTCTCACGGCAATTGCCACCGCCAGCGCCGGGCCGATTGCCTTTATTGCGCTGGCTGCGCCGCAGATTGCCCGCCGCCTGACCGGTGCCAGCGCGGTGCCGCTTTTTTCCGCCGCCACCACCGGGGCGCTGCTGTTGCTGACGGCCGATGTGATCGCTCAGCATGCGTTTAACGGGATACAACTGCCGGTGGGGGCTGTTACCGTCAGCATCGGTGGTGTTTATCTCATCTGGTTACTTATCAGGGAGTCACGACGTTAATCATGGATACTTCTTTATCCCCCCGTCTTCAGGCCGCTGGCGTGACGCTCGCCTACGATCAGAAAGTGATCGCCAGTGAGCTTAGCGTGCAGATCCCCGACCGCCAGTTTACGGTGATTATTGGCCCTAACGCCTGCGGTAAGTCAACGCTGTTGCGCGCCCTGTGTCGGCTGCTGAAACCGCGTAGCGGCCAGGTGCTGCTCGATGGTCATGATATTCATCAGATGGGCACCAAAGCGCTTGCCCGCCAGCTGGGTCTGTTGCCACAGCATGCGATTGTCCCGGAGGGGATCAGCGTGGCCGATCTGGTGGCACGTGGACGCTATCCGCATCAGAGCTTACTGAAGCAGTGGAGTGAAGCCGACCGTGAGGCGGTGGCGGTGGCAATGCAGGCCACCAATGTCAGTGAACTGGCACAACGGAATGTGGATGAACTGTCCGGCGGCCAGCGCCAGCGCGTGTGGGTGGCGATGGTGCTGGCGCAGCAGACGCCACTGCTGTTGCTGGATGAACCGACCACCTGGCTGGATATCGCCCACCAGATTGAGCTGCTGGATCTGTTCCGTCAGTTAAATCAGGAGCACGGGCATACGCTGGTGGCGGTGCTGCATGATCTGAATCAGGCCTGTCGTTACGCCGACCACTTAATCGTGATGAAGGAAGGGCAGATTATCGCCCAGGGTAAACCCGCTGAGATTGTGGATGCACAGCTGGTGCGGCAGGTGTTTGGCATGAGTAGCGTGGTGATTGACGATCCGGTGTCACATACGCCGATGATCGTGCCGTGCGGGCGTTATCATCAGCCCCCACAGGTATCGCTGTAGGGGCGAGGCACGCCTCGTCCGGTGCGGAATAACAAGGGTCGGGCATGCCCGACCCCTACGAGTATTGTTGTTGGGGCGAGGCACGCCTCGTCCGGTGCGGAATAACAAGGGTCGGGCATGCCCGACCCCTACGGGTATTGTTGTTGGGGCGAGGCACGCCTCGTCCGGTGCGGAATAACAAGGGTCGGGCATGCCCGACCCCTACGAGTATTGTTGTTGGGGCGAGGCACGCCTCGTCCGGTGCGGAATAACAAGGGTCGGGCATGCCCGACCCCTACGAGTATTGTTGTTGGGGCGAGGAACGCCTCGCCCGGTGCGGAATAACAAGGATCGGGCATGCCCGACCCCTACGGGTATTGCTGCAGGGGCGAGGCACGCCTCGTCCGGTGCGGAATAACAAGGGTCGGGCATGCCCGACCCCTACGGGTATTGTTGTTGGGGCGAGGCACGCCTCGTCCGGTGCGGAATAACAAGGGTCGGGCATGCCCGACCCCTACGGGTATTGTTCCGGGGTGAGGCACGCCTCGTCCGGTGCGGAATAACAAGGATCGGGCATGCCCGACCCCTACGGGTATTGCTGTAGGGGCGAGGCACGCCTCGTCCGGTGCGGAATAACAAGGGTCGGGCATGCCCGACCCCTACGGGTATTGTTGTTGGGGCAGGCACGCCTCGTCCGGTGCGGAATAACAAGGGTCGCGCATGCCCGACCCCTACGGGTATTGTTCCAGGGGTGAGGCACGCCTCGTCCGGTGCGGAATAACAAGGGTCGCGCATGCCCGACCCCTACGGGTATTGTTCCAGGGTGAGGCACGCCTCGTCCGGTGCGGAATAACAAGGGTCGGGCATGCCCGACCCCTACGGGTATTGTTGTTGGGGCGAGGCACGCCTCGTCCGGTGCGGAATAACAAGGGTCGCGCATGCCCGACCCCTACGGGTATTGTTCCGGGGTGAGGCACGCCTCGTCCGGTGCGGAATAACAAGGGTCGGGCATGCCCGACCCCTACGGGTATTGCTGCAGGGGCGAGGCACGCCTCGCCCGGTGCGGAATAACAAGGGTCGGGCATGCCCGACCCCTACGGGTATTGTTGTTGGGGCGAGGCACGCCTCGTCCGGTGCGGAATAACAAGGGTCGGGCATGCCCGACCCCTACGGGTATTGTTCCAGGGGTGAGGCACGCCTCGTCCGGTGCGGAATAACACGGGTCGGGCATGCCCGACCCCTACGGGTATTGTTGTTGGGGCGAGGAACGCCTCGTCCGGTGCGGAATAACACGGGTCGGGCATGCCCGACCCCTACGGGTATTGTTCCAGGGGTGAGGCACGCCTCGTCCGGTGCGGAATAACAGGGTTCGTTGTAGGGGCGAGGCACGCCTCGCCGGGTGTGGAATAACAAGGATCGGGTATGCCCGACCCCTACGGGTAATGTTCCAGGGGCGAGGTACGCCTCGTCCGGTGCGGAATAACAAGGATCGGGCATGCCCGACCCCTACGGGTATTGCTGTTGGGGCGAGGCACGCCTCGTCCGGTGCGGAATAACAGGGTTCGTTGTAGGGGCGAGGCACGCCTCGTCCGGTACGGAATAACTAGGATCGGGTATGCCCGACCCCTACGGGTATTGCTGTAGGGGCGAGGTACGCCTCGCCCGCTGCGGGCAGGTCGCCCTTCTTTACGCCAGGTCCGGGCACGCCTCCATCAGCTCTGCCAGCAATGGCCCCAGCGTCACCAGCGTTTCCGGTGACAGGATATCCATATGCTCGCAGGCCAGTTCGTGGATCTGCACTTGCTGAAGATAAGGCGCCCAGCTGTCTTTCACATCCATTCCCTCAGGCAGGGTATTTTTCGCCACAAACAGCGTGGCCTGCCCTTCAAAGCGTGGTGTCCTGGCGGTACTCAGGCGCTCAACCGCATCGGCATAGTTTGCGACGATAGTGCTGAACATTTCCGCCTTCTCTGCCAGTAACAGCGCATCGTCATCAGTAGAGGCCATAAACTCGGCCTCCTCGCGCGCCACTTCGGCACGCGCATCCTCTTCCGACGGGCTGGTCCAGTCCTGGCCTTCCGGCGGATAGGTATCCAGCAGCCCGAGGAAGTTCACCTGTTCTCCCTGCTGTTGCAAACGTGCCGCAATACCGTGGGCGAGGGTGCCGCCCAGCGAGTAGCCCAGTAAGTGATACGGACCGTGCGGCTGAATGCTGCGCAGCGTCGCCAGATGGCGTTCGCACATTTCATCCACACTTGCGCAGCGGGCAATCACGCCGTTCGGGCGTGGCGATTGCAGGCCAACAATCGGGAAGTTGCCCCCGAGATGACGCATCATGCCGGAGTACTGCCAGGCAAAGCCGGAAGCCGGGTGAATACAGAACAGCACCGGTCCTGTACCGCTGCGGAACGGCAGGCTTTCGCCGTTGGCACGGTTGTCCGCGTTCACGCCACGCGCACTGTCATCCAGCAGGCGTGCCATGTTTTCCACACTACGTGCGGCCATGATCTGCCCGATAGAGAGCGGTTGTGGCAGACGACGGCGCAGTTCGGCGGCCAGGCGCATCGCCAGCAGCGAGTGCCCCCCCAGCGCGAAGAAGTCATCATCGGCATAGACCGTGTCACGCGCCAGCAGGCTGGAGAACAAGGTCACCAGCAGTTGCTCATGCAGGCCCTGTGCGGGACGACCTTCAGACTGCGGTGTCTGCGGCAACGGCAGGGACTTACGGTCCAGCTTGCCGTTAGCGCTGAGCGGGAAGTGGTCCGTCAGCGCATAGCTGACGGGCAACATATGCGCCGGTAAGCGCTGTGCCACTTGCTGATGCACAACGGCGGTATCCAGTGTGACACCGGGCTGTGCGATCAGCCACGCCACCAGCTGACGCGCATCGGCACCCACGGATGCCACACTGCCGAGTTCACGGGCGGCCACAACGGTCTGTGCCACGCCATCAACGGTTAACAATGCCTGTTCAATTTCGCCCAGCTCAATACGCAGCCCACGAATTTTCAGCTGATCGTCACTGCGTCCCAGATACTCAACGGCCCCGTTCTCCAGCCAGCGGGCAATGTCCCCGGTGCGGTACATCCGTTCACCGTCCGCAAACGGGTCGGCGACGAAGCGTTGCGACGTCAGGTCGGCGCGATACAGATAGCCGTCTGCCAGCTGCACGCCGCACAGGTAGAGATCGCCCGCCACGCCGAGCGGCACCGGGCGCAGCAGCCCGTCGAGGATGCGCAGTTCCGTGTTCCACACCGGGTAACCAATCGGCACGCCTGCGCCGCTGCATTGTCGCAAGCTTTCGCCGCTGGCCGGATGGTATGTGACATCAACGGCGGCTTCGGTTGGGCCATAGAGGTTGTGCAGCGGTGCCGCGATCAGCGCCTCATATCTGGCGGCCAGATCGCAGGAGAGGGCTTCACCGCTACAGAACACGCGTTGCAGGCTGTGGCACCCTTTGTCGCTGCCGTCACGGCTTTCCAGCGCGGTGACCCACGCGGCGAGCATCGAAGGCACAAAGTGCATTGTCGTCACGGAATAATCTTCAATCAGCTGCACCAGCGCATCCGGATCGCGATGGGCTTCCGGCGGAGCCATCAGTAACTGAGCACCGACCATCAGCGGCCAGAAGAACTCCCACACGGAGACGTCGAAGCTGCACGGTGTTTTCTGCAACACCACGTCATTCGCCTCCATCGGGTATTCATCCTGCATCCACCACAGGCGGTTAACAATCGCCTGCTGACCGACCACCACGCCTTTCGGGCGCCCGGTCGATCCGGAGGTATACAGCACATACGCCGGACGCTGCGGATCGGCGGCAGGCAACGAATGCGTCGGCTGACGCTGTTCGTCTTCCAGCCGATCAAAGGCCAGAATCGGCCCCATCACTGCAAAGCGTGCGGCTAAGGTGCTTTCACTGATAATCAGGCGTGGACGGGAGTCCTCCACCATCAGCGCAAGACGGTCGTCCGGATAACCGGTATCCAGCGGCAGCCAGGCGGCACCGGCCTGAAGAATAGCGGTCAGGGCCAGGCTCAGGCGCACCGAACGCGGCAGGGCGACGGCAACGATATCACCCGGTTGTACCCCGGCCTCAATCAGACGGTCTGCCAGCAGACGTGCCTGCTGCTGCATCTGGCGATAGGTCAGACGGTGCTCGCTGTCCAGCAGGGCCAGCGCGTCTGGCGTGCGGTTGACCTGCTGCTCAATGGCCCCTTGCAGCGTGCCTGCGGCCACCGGGTAAGCGGTATTATTGATGCTGGCAATCAGCGCCTGTTCGTCAGGGGTTTGCAGCTGCCAGCGTGCCAGCGGCAGGTCGGGCTGCGCCACCAGCTGAGCAATCAGCATCAGCAGGCGTTCAGCAAAGCGTTGCGGATGTGGCACCGCATCGCGGTACTCCATCAGCAGGTGCAGACGCTCACCCGGCAGCACCAGTAGGGTAAGCGGATAGTGGGTATAACCCCGGTTGCCGATATGGTCACAGCGCAGGCCATTGTGGCCCTGCAACAGATCGGCGTTATCCGGGTAGTTTTCCACCACCAGCAGAGTGTCAAACAGCGTACCGCTGCCGGCCAGCTGTTGGATCTCACCCAGACCGAGATCGTCATGTTCGATCAGCTGGATCTGCTGAGCCTGGTGATCGGCCAGCTGATCGAGTAGCGGACGCTGGCTGTCGAAACGCACGCGCACAGGCAGGGTGTTACTGAACAGGCCAACGTGCTGCTCCTGGCCGTCAATCTGGCCGAAGCGACCGGAAACCGGTGAACCAAACACCACGTCCTGGTGGCCGCTTTCAATCGCCAGCTGCATTCCCCAGATGCCCTGCATCACGCTGTTCAGCGTCAGGCCCCGGCTGCGGCACAGTGCCAGCAGGCCGCGTTCCAGATCGGGTTCCAGCACCAGACCCAGGTCGTGCACCGGACCGTTATGGGGATCGTCACCAAACAGCAGCGTGGGACGCACATCCTGCAACACCTGCTGCCACAGCTGGCGGGAGGCGTTGGCATCACGCGAGGTTAACTGACGCACGATATCCGTGTAGCTGAAGCGATGCGGCGTCAGGGCCTGCGGGCCGTGGTACAGCGCGGTAAACAGATCGCCTAAGATCACCGGCGTTGACCAGCCATCCACCACCAGGTGATGGGCGTTCAGCATCAGTGTAAAGCGGTCACTGTCAGCATGCTGCACCAGCAGTGCATGCAGCATCACCGGCTGGCTGAACAGATCCCGTGCCAGCTCGCGTTTCTCCAGCGCCAGTAGCGCCTCGGTTTCTTCAGCCACTGACAGGGCAGGGAGCACGTGGCGATCCAGCGTCCAGAGCGAGGATTCCAGCGGCAGAACCGGGATCAGTTGTAACGGCTGTAGTGTCTGCTCACTGTCAAAGCGGGCCGCCAGCTGCGGATGGTGACGAACTACCGCATCCAGTGCGGCACGCAGGCGATTCTCATCCAGCGCACCGCTAAAGCTCAGGCGCGTCAGTGAGTTATAGCTGCCGCTGCTGTCGGCGGTGGCGGCATGGAACAGCAACCCTTTTTGCAGCGGTAGCAGCGGCAGAACAGCGGCCAGCGGGCCATGACGCTCACCCAACTGAACGACATCCTGCTGGCTGACGCCGTCAATGGCGACCTCGGCGGCCACTAAGGTATCCGCCGCTTCCTGTGGATGACGATGGGCGAAATCGCTCAGCGCATCGCAGGCACCGGCCAGCGCCAGGTGCAGGGCATCAATATCCTGCTCGCTGAATACCCCATTCAGCCAGCCCCAGTTAACCGCCAGCTGCGGCAGCGCGCCGGTTTCATCCACGAAGATATTAATTTCCAGGCTGTGCAGCTGCGGCATGTCAGGTGACTGATGTACCGCAAAGGCATCGCGGAAATGTTTACGCGTCCGCTGTGGCGTCCACAGGCCCTCTGCGGCACTGAAACGCCCGAGGTAGTTAAACAGCACTTCCGGCGCATGCTGCTGTGCCAGCGGCTTTAACTGGGTGGAACGCACCGCATCAAGATAGCGCAGCTGGCCGTAGCCAACGCCACGATCCGGCACGGCACGCAGCACGCTTTTGACCGCGCGCAGGGCATCGCGCAGGCTGCCGGTATCGCCTTCATCCAGCGTGACCAGCAACGGATACTCGGCGGTCAGCCAGCCGACGGTGCGGGCCAGATCATGGTCACCCGCCAGTTCGGCGCGGCCATGCGATTCCAGGGTGTAGCGCAGCTGGCTGACCTTAAAGCGGTCGATCAGCGCCAGTGACAGTGCGCACAGCAGCGTCTCTTCCACGCTGGCACGATACTGCTGCGGCAGCGTGGTCAGCAGCGCCTGGGTTTGCGCACCGTCAAGCAGCGTACGCTTCTCTTTCAGTTCGCTGTGGGTATCCTGCGGATGCAGCGCCCGCTGGCCGAGCAGCGGCACCGGATGCTGCAACATGCTCTGCCAGAAAGGCAGCTCAGCGGCACGACGGGAGACGTTGCTTAACAGCGCAGCGGACCAGTCATGCAGTGATGTCTCTTCCGGCGGCAGGGTCAGCGGGGTGCCGCTGATGGCGGCCTCCGCTGCCTGACGCAGTTCATCCAGCAGTACACGCCAGGACACACCGTCCACCACCAGGTGATGGATCACCAGCACCAGGCCAAAGGCCCGCTCGTTCTGCTGGAGCAGCGTGGCCTGCATCATCACGCCGTTCTCCGGGTCGAGGCGGGTGACGGCGGCGTCGAAGGCATCTTCTGCGCAGGCTTCCGGGGCATCATGCAGCGGCTGGGCGGTGACCCAGCGGGTAAATCCGGCAGGACGAGGTTCACCCACCACCAGCTGCCCGTCACGGGTAAAGGCGGCCAGCGCCGGGTGTGCGCGGCTCAGCGTGGTCAGTGCCTGCTCAAGGTGAGCACGCTGCAATGCCTCAGGGACCTGCAGGAACACGCCGTGCGCAAAGCGCTGATTAATGCCGCCATGTTCGTTAAACCATTGCAGGATGGGTAAGCCGCTGATGGCACCGTGCTGCGCCACGTTATTGACGGCGGTGCGGGTGGTCAGCAGGGGCATATTTTGTGCCATACGTGCCGGGGTACGCTGGGCGAAGATATCGCGCGGACGCAGCAGATAACCCGCACGGCGGGCGGCCGTGCCCAGCCCCATCGCGGAAATACTGTCCCCACCCAGCGCGAAGAAATCATCGTCAGCGCCGACGCGTTCCATTCCCAGCAGGTCAGCAACGGCCTGGCAGATCAGGGTTTCCTGTGCGCCCTGCGGCTCGCGTCCGGGTTTAAATGCCACCTGCTGCGGCTCAGGGAGGGCCTGGCGGTCAATTTTGCCGTTCACGTTCAGCGGCAGTTCATCCATCACCACCAGGATCGCGGGCACCATGTAGTCGGGCAGGGTGACTGCCAGTTTCGCCAGCAGTTTTGCGGATAACTGATCGTCGGCACGCAGGGCATCGTCATACACCGAGCAGTAGCCAATCAGGCGGTTGGTGGCACCGATAGGCTGAGCAATCACCACGGCGGTGCTGACCTCATCCAGCGCCACCAGCGCATTTTCCACTTCGCCCAGCTCAATACGGAAACCACGCACCTTGATCTGGTGGTCAACGCGGCCGATAAAGGCCAGCTGACCATCGCTGCGCCAGCGCATCAGATCGCCGCTGCGGTACATCACTTCCCCCTCCAGGAACGGGTTAGCGACAAAACGGGCGGCGGTCAGATCCGGGCGACGCAGGTAGCCACGGGCAATCCCGGTACCGGAAATGTACAGCTCGCCCACACAGCCGACCGGAACCGGACGCAGTCTGCTGTCCAGTAGCCACACCTGGGTGTTACCGACCGGGCGGCCGATCACCGGCTGATCAGAGACCATCACGCTGGCACCCAGGGTATCGATGGTGTACTCAGACGGACCGTAATAGTTATGGATCTCCAGTTCCGGGTGCTGCTGCATCAGTTTCCACAGCGTTGGCGTCGCCGCCTCACCGCCGATCATCACAAACGCCGGACGGTGGCTTTCTGGCTCAAACAGCCCGGCATCAATCATCTGTGAGAAGAAAGAAGGGGTGATATCCAGCAGGTCAACCGGCACCTGTTTCATCTTCTGCAACAGCGCCCAGGCATCGCGCCGTAGCTCTTCGTCGAAGATATTCAGCTCGCAGCCCATCATCATGCAGAACAGCGGTTCCCATGAGGAGTCGAAGGAGAAAGAGGCGGTGTGGCCGGTACGCATACGGCGCGGCTGGCTGCGATGGAAGCGCTCAATCGCCGGGCCGAACAGGTTAGCCTGATGGGAAAGGAACAGGTTGAGCAGTCCGGCGTGAGTACTCATCACGCCTTTCGGGCGCCCGGTGGAACCGGAGGTGTAGATCATATACGCCAGGTGTTCACCACGCTGGGCAACACGGCGCTCGCTGTCGCTCACCGGGGTGGCAGCATGCGCATCACAGACGGCACGCACGGCAGCATCATCAATGCAGAGATACTCACCGTCCGGCATCTGGGCCACGGTGCTGCTGTGCGTCAGCAGCAGCTGCGGTTGTGCGTCATCGCACATCAGCGCCAGACGCTCACGCGGGTAGTCGAGGTCCAGCGGCATATAAGCGGCACCGCTGACCAGCACACCGAAGATCGCCACCAGCGAATCAACGGAGCGCGGGATACCAATAGCCACCACGTCTTCGGCACCCAGGCCGCGCGCGATCAGCTCGCGAGCCAGCTGCATGGCACGGGCAGAAAGCTGGCCGTAGGTCAGGCTGATATCGCCGCAGGCCACGGCGATCGCATCCGGCTGCGCGTCCACCTGGCGTTGTAACATCGCCAGAATCGACACCACGCCTTCTTGCGGCGTGACGCTGATCCCCTGGGACCAGCGGGCAATCTGCTGCTGCTCATCGTCGGCAATCAGCGCCAGGCGGGAGAGCGCTTGCTGTGGCTGCTGCGCCAGCTGGTTTGCCAGGAACGCAATGCGTTCACCGTGCCAGGCCAGCGTTTGCGCGTCATATTTCCCGGCGTTGGCGACCAGTGTGACCTGCAACTGGCCGCGCTGGAAGCCGATTTCGAACTCCAGATCGTCGACCGGGCCCATCGCCAGGGTGTGGCTGATGGCATCAATGCCGTCAAAGGTCAGGCTGTCGTGATAGACCTTCAGGTTGATCACCGGGCCATACAGCGACTGGCTGCTGCCGACCAGACCAAGGTCACGGCGCAGTTGTTCTGCCTCGTAACGTTGATGGCGGCGAACCTGTTTAATCTCGCTCTGTAAGGCCCGGCTGATATCGGCCAGCGTCATGCTGTCTTCAATATCCAGCAGCAGCGGCAGAACGTTGACCACCGGGCCGGTGGCGGCCAGCGCGGCGGAACCCATGCGGCGCATAAACGGGAAACCAATGCTCAGGCGGGATTCACCGCTGATGCGTGCCAGATAGGCGACCAGCAGGGCGCTGGCAATTTCTGCCGGGGCGTTCTCCTGCAAGCCGGGCTGATGGGTCAGCGCCGCCAGCAACGCCGGGGGCAGGATCACCTGTTGTTTTAACGGTGCGCCGTGGGCGCTGGCGGTAAAGGTTTCGCTGGAGAGCGAAATCGCCGTCGGGAAGTGCTCTGCGTGCTGTTGCCAGAACAGGGCGGCACGTTCACAGGCGGGTGAATGCTGCCAGGCCTGATACTCAGCGACCACTTCGCCAAAGGAGATAAACGGCGATGCCGCCGGTGTTTCACCCGCACGCAACGCCTGATAGATCGCTGCCACGCGGCGTGTCAGGGCCTCAAAGCTGAAGCCGTCGAGCATCAGATGGTGGTAGCGCTGATACCAGAACCAGCGATCGTCACTCACGCGGATCATCAGCTGGCGGTACAGCGGGCGGGCACCGTCTGCGGGCAGATCGGCGGCCAGATCGGCCTGCATCAGGTCGTGCGCGGCCTGCACGGCATCGCTGCGTGGGCTGAAATCAACCCATTCAACAGGCTGTACCTGTTCTGGGGTACGCGTATGAGGGAGTCGCTGCACGGCGCTGCCTTCATCAGAGAGGCCAAAGGTGGCCTGCACGGTATCGGCTTCGGACATCGCCTGGCGGATCGCCCTATCCAGCATCGGACGGTCAATATCGCCATGCAGTTCACTGTAGTGGGCAACGGCAAAGGTGTTTCTTGCGCTGGCGATCTGATCGGCAATCCAGATCCCTGGCTGCGCCGCAACCAGCGGATATTCGGTAAATTCGGCCTGTATTTCAGGCGTGATCTGAGCTTCTGACACGGTGGCAATTCCTGTCGTAAGAGGTAAAAACTGATCCCGTAGGGGCGACCTTTTTTCCGGCCGCCCGGGCTGGCTAACCTGCCGTTTTCAGCACGGCGGGGCGCATGTCGTGCCAGTTTTCTTCGATGTAACGAATGCATTCGGCGCGAGTATCCGGGCCGCTCACGGCCTTCCAGCCAGCAGGAACGTCGGAAAACGCTGGCCACAGGCTGTATTGCTGGCGTGCATTGAGCAGCACCAGGAAGTCGAGGGTTTCATCGTCGAAGGGATTTTGTTGTTCGGTCATGTTAATTACCTGTCTTTCCAGAATAGGGAGGTGTAATAAAGTCGGCGAGTAGCCAGCGTAAGCCGTCCAGCAGCCCGCCGCGCCAGCACAGGGCATCATGCCCGCCGGAGAAAATTCGGAAATTAATGTCATGCCCGCCTGCGAGCAGCGCCTGACGCATCTGTTGGTTAACCCAGGCCATATCGGCTTCGCGATCGCCCGCTTCCTGGAAGATCTTTAAGCGGCTGGCAGGCAGTACACCCTTGATGACCTGCCCGGTCAGCCAGCCCATCTCCTGCTCTCCGGCTTCGGAAAAGTGGGTGACCAGGCGGACGTTTGGCCACCAGAAGGAGCCAGACTGGCTGAGGATGCGGCCAAAGCGCCCGGGCCAGTGCAGCCCGGCATACATCGCCGCCAGGCCGCCGTAACTTTGCCCGGCGACCACGGTACGGTCGGCCTCTTCACTGAATTCCACACGGCTGCGCGCCAGCGGCAGCAATTCCTGCTGCACCGCCTGCCAGAATTCAGCATTGCAGGGCAGCTCTTTTTCGCGCCAGTCACCGTTAATCACATCAATCAACAGCCAGCAGGCGGCGGGCAGATGGCCGCTGTCGGTTTCGGCATGCAGCGCGGAATAAAGCGGTTGTCCGTCTGCCCAGTTCTGTCCATCCAGCAGAATCACCAGCGGGCGCTGCTCTGGGATCGCTGTACTGCCCGTGGTATAGAGCCAGATACGGCGCTGATTCCCCAGCAGGGCGCTGTCCCAGGTAAATTGTTGCAGCTGGTGGTTATCGGGGTGTATCGGCTGTCCGCTGTCCAGCGCGTGCCACGCAGACTGGTCCGGCGCCGCGGGCATATGCGCGGCCGACAGCGCGTGCCCGCGGCTGTTGAGGTGGGCACAGCTGCGATTTAACGGGTCGGCAATCGCCAGCGGGAACAGAGATATCCACCATTCGCGCTGTTGTTTGCGGCGTGTGTCGTCATCGGTGCTAAAAGTGGGGGGGAGTTGCTCAGCGTTTACCGGGATCAGGCTGTAACTGCCACGCCAGTGCTCATCAATCTCCGTTGACCAGTGCCAGACATCGGTTCCCGCCAGGCGTTGCAAACTTTGCGGCTGCGGGCTGTGGTGGTCGGTCACGCAGTTAATATCCACATAAACCTGATGTATCGCAGAGCGGGTTTCGTCACCTGCCGGGTCACGCCAGAAATAGTTCATCCGGACTGTTCCTTCAGCAAAGGCTTCAACCAGTGGCGTGCCATGTTGCGCAATGCGCCGCCACCAGCTCTCTTCACCCACGTTATCGGCGGCCAGCAGCTGTGCTGCATGACCTGCGGGCTGACGCATCGGCCATAATGTGTGCCGTGTTGTCACGATAATTTTCCTTAATTTACATTTAATTACTTAAAAGGAGGGACTTTAATCTCTCTTACAGTAAATGACGCTAATACAAATAGTATTGAGAATAGTTTGCATTTGCAATAAGATGCGTCGCAACTTTCTTAAGGGCCTGTAAGTTGTACGTAAATATCGGTTTTCTTAAGAAGGGCAGAAGAATCGACGAAAGTAGTGGCAAACGTGATTCTCACCTTTCACCGCGGCCAATCAGTTCTCCTTAACCATTGGCGGGTTTTAACGGGTTTTTTTTATCAGCAAATCTGTTCAGACGGGATACCAGAACATGTTTAATAAGATTAAAAAACAGGCAATACCAGGCATTGCAGTTCGTTCAGACAAACACACCCTGCGTTTATTACTGGCTTCAGCCCTGCTGATGGCGCCCGCCGTGCAGGCAGCCACCGAAGCCGAAAATACGCTGACGGTCACCGCAGACACCCAGGAAAGCGTCACCGCCCCGACCAAAGGGATCGTAGCGAAAGAGAGCGCTTCAGGCACCAAGACCGCCACACCGCTGCGTAAAACCCCGCAATCCATTTCTGTGGTGACGCGCGATCAGATGGACGATCAGGCGGCGGCTTCAGTCTCTGATGCGCTGAGCTACACCAGTGGCGTGGTGACCAACTACCGTGGTAACTCGAACCGTAATGACGAAGTGATCAGCCGCGGCTTCCGTTATGCGCCTAAATTCCTGGATGGGCTGAGCTACGGCTTGTCCGGCCAGGCCGGAGCAGCAGGGCAGATCGATCCCTGGTTGTTAGAGCGTGTGGAAATGGTACATGGCCCGGCATCGGTACTGTATGGCCAGGTGAACCCGGGCGGTCTGATCAATATGACCAGCAAGCGCCCAACCGCTGAGAGCATTCATGAGGTCAAACTCAGCACTGGCAATCAGCATTTTGGTGAGGCCGCATTTGACTTCGGCGGTCAGCTGAATGATGACAACACCCTGTTCTATCGCCTGAACGGTATTGCCAGCACCAAACATGAGTTTGTTAAAAACAACAAACAACAGCGTATGGCGATTGCTCCGGCGATTACCTGGCTGCCAAATGAAGACACCAGCTTTACGCTGTTAACCAGCTACCAGAATGAACCTAAAGCCGGTTACCGTAACTTCCTGCCGATGTCCGGCTCGCTGAAAGAGAGTAGCGCAGGCTATATCCCTTACGACTTTAACGTCAGCGACCCGAGCTACAACGAAGCGAAGCGTGAACAAACGTCTATCGGTTATATCTTCGATCACAACTTTAACGACGCGGTGTCATTCCAGCAGAACGTGCGTTACAGCCATATGAGTGAGTCTTACAAGTATCTGGTGTATACCTGGGATGCGGATAACGACCACTCGATCAACCGCCGTCCACAGCATGATAAAATCATGACGGATGAACTGGCGATGGATAACCAGCTGAAAGGGAAGTTTGAGACCGGTGACGTTAATCACACCGTGATTGGCGGGCTGGACTATAAATGGAGCGATGTTGACAGCAAGTTGTGGCGTGACAGCGGAGATCGTTACATTCTTGACTGGGCTAATCCGACCAGCATTGATATTGATGAAAGTGACTTCTCCCTGGTCACCAGCACGCGTAAGAGACTGCATCAGGTTGGTGTCTATTTACAGGACCAGCTGGAGTGGAACCGCTGGAACCTGGTGCTGTCAGGTCGTAATGACTGGAGCGAAATCCGTACGCTGGATCGTACCGATAACAGCGACACTCAGCAGAATGATAACAAGTTCACTGGCCGTGCAGGCCTGCTGTACGCCTTTGATTCAGGCTTTTCGCCGTATGTCAGCTACAGCACCTCGTTTGAACCTAACCTGAGTACCGGTGCACCGGGTGCCAAACCCTTTGCGCCAACCACCGGTGAACAGACCGAAGTGGGCTTCAAATATCAGCCAACGGGCACCAATACTATGCTAACGGTCTCCTGGTTTGATATTAACCAGAAGAACCTTACCGGCTATAACAGCGTATTGGGTTACAACGAAGCGATCGGCAAGGTCAATTCGAAAGGGGTTGAAACTGAGTTACGTTCTCAGCCAATTCCGGAAGTTGAACTGTTGGCGCAGTACACCTACACCGATGCGGTGACCAAAGAGAGCAGCACCAGTTCTGCTCTCGCGGGACGTGCCCCTTCGGGTATTCCGCGTCATGCAGCATCTGCCTGGGGTAACTACAGCTTCCTCGACGGCGTGCTAAACGGCTTTACTCTGGGTGCTGGCGTTCGTTACACCGGTGATGCTCCAGCAGACTCCATTGGACAGGATGAAGTTCCACACTTCACACTTTACGATGCGATGGTGAAATACAAGTTGGGTGAGGCAGTATCTGCGCTGAAAGGCACCACATTGCAGTTTAACGTGCAGAACCTGACGGATAAGCACTATGTGGCGTCATGCAGCAATACCGAAGCCTGCTTCTACGGTTCAGGCCGTACCTTCGTTGCTTCAGTGGATTATCGCTGGTAATAAAGGCAGGCGGGGCGTTGATTGCTCCAGAGATGTAAAGCGGGGTTCCACAGAGAACCGCGTTCCTGACAAGCTTCATTATCATCCTTTTAGCCACCCCAGACGGGGTGGCTATTTTTTTACCTGATCGTTCCCTCACCGCACGTCCTGCTTTTTTCTGACGCCAGTCTGTTTAGCCGAACCGTTATAAATCACACTGATTTTTTCTTTAGTTTACATGTTGTTACTTTTTATCGTCCGCGCCAGTTATTTGTGTAATAAGAAATGCTAATACAAATGTTATTGAGAGTGATTTACATTTGCATTAGTATGCGTCGGGACTTCATACAGGTAAGAGGTAACTCTGCATTTAGTAAGGTTTTTTTTCATTAATAGAGGGTGCGTTCGGACGTTAATGATCCGTGCCATTCCTGAAGTTAGCTACGGCCAATCAGTAAATCTAATGGGTTGGCGGGCTTTACTGGTTTCTTTCGTAGACAAGGCTGTTTCAGACGAGATAACACAACTATGTTGAAGAAGATAAAAACCCAGGCGCGCCCTGGTGTGGCAGTACACTCTGGAAATACCACCCTGCGCCTGCTGCTGGCGTCTTCACTGCTGGCGGCGCCGCTGGCGCAGTCCGCCACTGACAACACGCTGACGGTGACGGCGGAGTCCCAGGAGAGCGTGACGGGGCGTAACAGCGGTATTGTGGCGAAAGAGAGCGCTTCAGGCACCAAAACCCCCACCCCGCTGCGCAAAACCCCGCAATCTATTTCGGTGGTGACACGCGAGCAGATGGATGACCAGGCGGCAGCATCGGTTTCCGATGCCCTCAGTTATACCAGCGGTGTGGTGACCAACTATCGCGGTAACTCCAACCGTAACGACGAAATTATCAGCCGTGGCTTCCGCTACGCGCCAAAACTGCTGGATGGTCTGCACTTTGGTCTTTCCAGCTCCAGCGGGGGAGCCGGGCAGGTTGACCCGTGGTTGCTGGAGCGCGTGGAGATGGTCCACGGCCCGGCAGGGGTGTTATACGGCCAGGTCAGCCCGGGTGGCCTGGTGATCATGACCAGCAAACGCCCGACGGCTGAAGCCGTTCGCGAAGTGCAGCTCAGCACCGGCAATCATCATCTGGGTGAAGCGGCCTTTGATTTTGGCGGTAAGCTGAACGATGACAACACGCTGTTTTATCGTCTGAACGGTATTGCCAGCACCAGACATGAAGAAGTGAAAAACAATAAACAGGAACGCGTGGCAATAGCGCCCGCCATCACCTGGCTGCCGAATGCCGATACCAGCTTTACCCTGTTAACCAGCTACCAGAACGACCCGAAAGCCGGATCGCGTAACTTCCTGCCGATGGTCGGGACGTTGAAAGAAGCCAGCACCGGGTATATCCCGTATGACCTGAATATCAATGACCCTAACTACTATGGTAACAAGCGCGAACAGGCCTCCATTGGCTATGAATTTGACCACAGCTTCAATGACGCGCTGTCGTTTACCCAGAACCTGCGCTATACCCATCGCGATGAAGACTATAAATATATGGTCTACACCACCAGCTCCACCCTCAACGACCACACCATTGAACGTCGCCCGCAACATGAAACGGTGATGACGAACGAATTCGGTGTCGATAACCACCTCAAAGGGCTGTTTGATACCGGTGATGTCGGCCATACCGTGCTCGGTGGGCTGGATTATCGCTGGAGCCGCGTTGCCAGCACCCTGTCACGCCACACCTCGACCCAGTACCAGCTCGACTGGGCAAATCCTGGTCGTGTTGATGTGAATGAGGATGATTTTACCTCCAGCATTAACACCGTGAAGCAGCTGCATCAGGTTGGGGTATACCTGCAGGATCAGATGGAGTGGAATAACTGGAACCTGGTCCTGTCCGGCCGCAACGACTGGTCGCAAATCCGCACGATTAACCGCCTGAACGGCACCGATGTGAAGAACAATGACAGCGCCTTTACCGGCCGTGCCGGGCTGTTGTACGCCTTCGATAACGGTCTGTCGCCGTACATCAGTTACAGCACCTCGTTTGAACCGAACCTGAGCAATGGCGCACCGGGAACCGATCCGTTTAAGCCGACAACAGGGGAGCAGACCGAAGTGGGGGTGAAATACCAGCCGCCGGGTTCCAATACCGTGATGACCGTGTCGGTGTTTGATATTACTCAGAAAAATATCACCTCGGCGAATACGGTGACCGGTTACAACGAGCAGATCGGTAAGGTTGACTCTAACGGCGTGGAAATGGAAGTGCATGCCCAGCCGTTGCCGGAAGTCAAACTGATGGCGGCTTATACCTATACCGATGCGGTGACAAAAGAGACTTACACAACCGCGCAACTTGGACGTACCCCTGCCAGCATTCCGCGTCATGCGGCATCGGCCTGGGGCAGCTACAGCTTCCTGAATGGGGCTCTGAGTGGGCTGACCGTAGGCACGGGTGTGCGTTACACCGGTGATGCCCCGGCGGACAGCACCGGAACCAACGAAGTGCCGCACTTCACGCTGTACGATGCGATGGCAAAATATGAACTGGGCGAGGCGGTTTCCAGCCTGAAAGGCACCACGGTTCAACTGAATGTGCAGAACCTGACCGACAAACACTACGTGGCATCCTGTAGCAACAGCGAAGCCTGTTTCTATGGTTCAGGCCGCAATGTGGTGGCATCGGTGAACTATCGCTGGTAAGCCGCGAATCGTCTGACGACGAGGTGACGCGTACACGCCTCGTTCAGCGATTTATCATCTTTTACCACCCCAGCCGGGGTGGTTTTTTTTTGGCGCTCTGTCAGACTGAATGCTGCCAGTAACAGGAGAGAAAAATGTCGCAGTTATCGGGCCGCAGCCGTGCAGGCGCGTGCTGTTTCGCCGCCGGGGGATTGCTGTATCTGCTGGCCGAACGTACCAGCGCGCTGGCCTGGCATCATCCGGCCTATCGCTACAGCCACAACTATATTAGTGATCTCGGCATTCCTGAATGCGGGCCGCAGATTTGCTCACCGCTGCATAACGTGATGAATGCCGGATTTGCGGTGGAAGGTGTGCTGTTTCTGCTGGCTTGCTTACTGTTGCGGCCGCAGCTGTCAGGGGGAATGGGGTGGGCGGCGTTGCTGGCAGGCGGCCTGCATGGCATTGGTGGCGTTATGATCGCGCTATTCCACAGCGGTGGGGAAGCCGATGGGGTGACATTGCATCAGACAGGTGCGGTGATGGCGATTGGCGGGGGTAATCTGTGCCTGATCGTCACCGGCCTGGCTTTGCGCCGTTGCGCACCCGTGTATGCCGCGTTTAGCCTGCTGCTGGGAATGGTCGGCTTGCTCTGTATGGTGCTCATCCCGTACGTAGCGTTGCCGATCGGCATCATTGAGCGTGCGGCGGTCTATCCCATCACCCTCTGGCAGGTGGTGAGCGGATTTTCATTGCTGTTACTGTCTTACCGGTTCAAAAGGAGCGTGTTGTGAATCAGAGTCAGCGTGAACATATTGCCACCGTGCTTGCCTGCACCCGCGAAGATACCCGGCATCTGGCGCAGCTTCGGCATGACCAGGCCATCCATGACTCCTGGCAACGCTGCGTTATCAACCATGGTCTTGATCCCAGCCGTATGCAGGCGGCGCGCATTCTCCCCTGGCAGGAGCTGCGTGAGCATCGCGAGCATCTTGAAGAGTTTCGCCATATTGCCCGGCACGGTTTGAGCCGGTTATACCAGCAGATTGCCCCGGCGGGCTATGTGGTGTTGCTGACGGATGCCCACGGGGTGACGGTGGACTATCTGGGGGATGACAGCGCTGAAATCAGCCTGCGTCGCGCTGGCCTGTTCCTGGGGGCGCAATGGTCGGAAGCCTGGGCGGGCACCTGTGCGGTTGGCACGGCGCTGGCGACCGGGAAACCGCTGACCGTACATCACAACGACCATTTTGATGCCACGCATATCGCGCTCTCCTGCTCGGCCGTGCCGCTGTTCGATCCGCAGGGGCAGCTTAACGCGATCCTGGATATCTCCGCACTGACCTCGCCGCAGCCGAAATCCGGCCAGCAGCTGGCGTTACAGATAGCACGGATGCATGCCCACCAGATTGAAAATGCCTGGTTCGAGCATCGTCACCGTGCCGACTGGGTGCTGAAACTCAGCCCGTCCTCGCCGTTTGTCGAGGTCAGCCCGGATTACCTTATTGCTTTTGATGCCGATGGCCGGGTGATCGGCCATAACCACCGTGCGCAGCGGATGCTGGAGAAAGAGCTGGGCATTGATGCGCCGTTACCGCACTGCCGCAGCACGCTGCTCGGGATGCCGATTGAACAGCTGTTTAATACTTCGATAGACAGTTTGCCGGACTGGCTGGCCAGCGCCAGCGGTCGTCAGGGCACGCTGGATCGGCTGCACAGCGGTGAGCGGCTATATGTGACGGCGGTGCAGCCCGCACGCCGCCCGGAGCGCACGGCGATCACCACGCCCGCCGCACTGCCTGCGCCGCTGGCAGCGCTGACGGGCGGCGATCCGACATTGCAGCAACAGTTACAGCGTGCAGCACGCCTGCTGAGTGCGCCGCTGCACCTGGTGGTGCAGGGGGAAACGGGCAGCGGCAAAGAGTATTTTGCCCGCGCTTTCCATCAGTCCAGCCAGCGCAGTGGGCAGCCGTTTATTGCGGTGAACTGTGCCGCAATCCCCGCGACCTTGATTGAAAGTGTGCTGTTTGGTCATCTGCCAGGCAGTTTCTCCGGGGCGGGCAGCAAAGCGCGGCGCGGCCTGGTTCAGGAAGCCGACGGCGGCACGCTGTTCCTTGATGAGATCGGTGATATGCCGCTGGAGATGCAGACGCGGTTGCTGCGCGTGCTGGCCGAGCAGGAGGTGCTGCCGGTCGGGGCTTCGCGCCCGGTTGCGGTGGATATCCGTGTGATTTCGGCTTCACATCATGTGCTTGAGGAACTGGTGGAGCAGGGTCGTTTCCGCGCCGATCTGTTCTGGCGTTTGCAGGGGGCGCGTATCACCTTGCCTGCGCTACGCAATCGTCAGGATCTCGACTGGTTAATCGACAACATGCTGGCGGGCAAAGCCCGACTGTCAGCGGCGGCGCGTCAGTGCCTGCATCAGCATGGCTGGCCGGGTAACCTGCGTGAACTGAGCAATGCGCTGGATTACGCCGTGGCGATGGCCGATGGCGACACGATTGACGCTGGCGATCTGCCTGACGGCATCGGCATTAGCGCACCGCTGACGTTAATTCAGGCGCGTTCGGCAGAGGGACAGGCACTGCCGGATGAAGGCCAGCAGCTGGTTGCCCTGCTGCGTGCTGCACGCTGGAACCACAGCGCCGTGGCGCGTCAGCTGGGCATCAGCCGGATGACGCTGTATCGCCGGATGCAGCGTTACGGCATTCAGTCGCCCAATACGCAGCCTGCATAGCGGAAAGACATGACGATGAAAAAAAACGTTCAGGTTGCAGGTGACGGCCCGTTTATGTTGCCACACGGGCGACTGCTGTTCTGTGCAGACCCGACTGAGGCCGAGGACGGGTTGTTTCCGCTGGCTGCCGCAGGCCATAAAGTGGCCCAGCTGTGGTACGGGCCGCAGTCGCTGGTGGTGCCTTCCAGCTACCGGCGTTTCAGCTCGCTGGAGGCGGTGCGGGAGCAGTTTGCTGCAGCCGGATGCCCGGTGTTCCTGCGTAAATCCGGCGGCGGGCTGGTGCCGCAGGGGCCGGGTATTATCAACCTCAGCCTGGCGTATCCGATCGCGCGTACCCTCGGTGAGGCAGCGGAAGCCGTGTATCGTCATCTGTGCGCGATCTTAAGTGATGCGCTGGCGGAGCTGGGTGTGGTAACGGGCTGGCAGGCGGTGGAAGGATCGTTCTGCGACGGGCGTTTTAACCTCGCCTGCGGTGAAGGGCAGCAGGCGCGTAAAATCGCCGGAACGGCACAATACTGGCGGGCAATCCCTGACAGTGATGCGGATGCACCGCGTCGCCATGTGGTTCTGGCCCATGCAGTTCTGCTGGTGGACTGTGATTTAGCGGCGGCACATCGCCAGGCGAATCAGTTTGAGGCGGCGTTAGGCAGCGGGCGTTTCTATCAGGCATCAAAAACGGTCAGTGTGGCGCAGAGGCTGTCAGTCCGGCATCCGTATTTGCGTGATGAGGTGGTTGACGCGCTGATCGCGAGGATCACATAGGGCTGGAGGTTTTTATCGCGATCAGAATTGCGTCAGGTCTGAGGTCTCCCCACTAAACAAGAGCGAAATGATCTGTAGAGGCCGACCCTCTTTTTCGGTCGGCCTGTAGGTGCTTAACGGCCAGGTCAACGTCAAGGGCGTTTCGCTTTCCCGCTGCGCGGGCTGAGCGACCCAGGGCGGCCAGTCGCCGCCGCCCTGGGGACCCGGGCTTGCGGCTGGCGCTGCGTCCACTGCGTGGATGCCTTCGCAAGCGTCGTTCACCGACGCACCGATCGTGACGGCACATCCGTGTGCCGGCTCTCCCTCTCACCGCCGTCCTGGCGGTTCGTCCTGGTTCACTGTGCTTCCTCAGCGCTGCTGAATGCCGCCTCAACGTCAAAATCCAGGTCAACACCCAAACCCAATCAATTCGCGGAGATCGTCATGTCGTGGCGGCTTTAAAACTAACAGCGAGCACTCTCTTGCGGGGATGGGGCCAGTTTGAGGTAAGCCGGACGTCACGCGACAGGACGTCGCGTGCCGAGGCCCGCAGGGATGCGGATTTTGCCGCTCCGGCGTGCTCAAACTGGCCTCAGACCTGAAGTCAGGCTGTCAGAAATTAATATTGCAGGGGCTCCCTCAGTGGTCGATCTTGCGTTTCGGTCGGCTAGCAACACGGACCTGACCCATGGTACACATCATCATCACGGGCCGATCGAAAAAATGATCGACCCGCCACCCCGGCAGGCCGGGGACGGGCGGGATGGTGTTGATCGCTTTGCTTCTGTTGTGCGGTCACGGCCTGCGTCACCCTCAACGGCAGTAAGCATTCCGACTGGTGTAAAATTTGATTTATTGTGCAGCATGAAAATTTACGGAAAAACCAGGCTATATTAGGCGCTTCTCTATTCCCCTACATGATGAAGGGGTAAAGCAAAAGGAGTTGCTCTGTGTCAGAACAATCGTTTGATCCCAACTCGCTGTTAAAGCATCCTGCCATTGCTCTTCCCTGTCGTCTGTTTGAGACGATGAACCGCATGGATGAATACAGTGCCGATGATATGCGCTATGGCGACTTATCAGAATCCCATCTGAAAAATGATTTCAATTTAAGGCTCGTTTCCGCACGGGTCGATCCTTACACGGGTGAGAGGATGACGGCATCGCGTTATGATCTTAATCATTGGACATCACAGCCGCTATCTGTGAAAGCACGAACGGATATTTTATTTGATGAGTTTCGCGAGTTATCGCGAATATTTTCATTTGTTGGTCCTTATCGCGGTCTGATCGAGAAGTTAATTACCCATATGCAGACAGGTAATGGCAAGGTATTTAGTAGCCACTTGTTAGATAGTGCGTATAAGGAGCAGATAGTGAACGATTCATCAAGAGATAGCTCACTTCTGAAAATCAAGAAGACACTATCGAAATTTATAAATTGGGAGGTTGGGTACTACGATAGTAAAAATAAAATTTGGTTTTCCAAAAATATGGCCAACATGATTTTACCAAAATTTAATAAATGGGTGGATAGAGTCAACTCGCTTACTATCAGCGTTCATGATGTGTGGGCAACCACCATTACGTTAAAATCACTTATCATCAAAGGGGATAACTATTCTGCTACCATTCACTATCGAGCCCAGGACCATTTTGGGCTGGATTCCAAAGATGTTTTGAACCCGGTTTACAGGCAGTTTAGAATTTTCCGCATCTGGTTTTTACTGCAACATCATGAAAAATATTCATTTAAGCCTTTTATTACAGAGATGAACGCTACCATAACTATTACAGGTAATCGCTATGATTAATTCAAAAATAAAGACGAGTCAGCAACGTTTTGAAAAAGTCGTTCCGGCTACTATCATTTTGGTTGCTGCTCTTATCATACTGTATTTTTTCCTCAGGCCAGTGAAAATTGTCAGTACTGTCCGCGAATGGAATGAGGGTTACTTTTTTGTGGATAACTTTCCCATGACGGCTAAAGCGAGAATTGCATGGTGGCAGGATAATAAAGAGTTATTAAAAGAAAAATATAACATGCCGTTTATTGGCAGTGATAAGCGGTGGATGGTGTTAATTGGTGAGGCAGGTGATGGTTTTCAGTTTCTGCAGCACAGGGCCAGCGACAATGATTTGCGCTGTTTTGACAGTCTTAAGCCTGGCGCCAATTGTGTCGAAAAAAAATGGCTGTTATGGATATCGCACTACAACCAAACCGATACCAGTTACACGACGGATGATAGTGAATATATTCAGCGTGGCGAGAATGCTGAAATTAAGCGTGTTGCTGATTAATCGATAATGCTGAGATTAATCCGTAGTGGTGGACTCTCTTTTTCGGTCGTCCTGTAAGGGGCTTAACGGCCAGGTCAACGTCAAGGGCGTTTCGCTTTCCCGCTGTGCTTCCTCAGCGCTGCTGAATGCCGCCTCAACGTCAAAACCCAGGTCAGCACCCAAACCCAATCAATTCGCGGAGATCGTCATGTCGTGGCGGCTTTAAAACTGACAGCGAGCACTCTCTTGCGGGGATGGGGCCAGTTTGAGGTAAGCCGGACGTCACGCGACAGGACGTCGCGTGCCGAGGCCCGCAGGGATGCGGATTTTGCCGCTCCGGCGTGCTCAGTACACATCATCATCACGGGCCGATCGAAAAAATGATCGACCCGCCACCCGGCAGGCCGGGGACGAGCGGGATGGTGTTGATCGTTTTGCTTCTGTTGTGCGGTCACGGCCTGCGCCACCCTCAACGGCAGTAAGAATGCCGACTGGTGTAAAATCTGATTTATTGTGCAGCATGAAAATTTACGGAAAAACCAGGCTATATTAGGCGCTTATCTATTCCCCTGCATGATGAAGGGGTAAAGCAAAAGGAGTTGCTCTGTGTCAGAACAATCGTTTGATCCCAACTCGCTGTTTAAGCAGCCTGCCATTTCTCTTCCCTGTCGTCTGTTTACATCCGCAAACCGCATGGATGAATACAGTGCCGATGATATGCGCTATGGCGACTTGTCAGAATCCCGTCTGAAAAATGATTTCAATTTAAGGCTCGTTTCCGCACGAGTCGATCCTTACACCGGCGAGAAAATGACAGCATCGCGTTATGATCTTAATCATTGGACATCACAGCCGCTATCTGTGAAAGCACGAGCGGATATTTTATTTGATGAGTTTCGTGAATTATCAAGGGTGTTTTCATTTGTTGGTCCTTATCGCGGTCTGATCGAGAAGTTAATTACCCATATGCAGACAGGTGATGGTGCGTTGTTTAGCAGTCACTTGTTAGATAGTGCGTATAAGGAGCAGATAGTGAATGATTCATCAGAAAATAGCTCGCTTCTGAAAATCAAGAAGGCACTGTCGAAGTTTATAAATTGGGAGGTTGGGCGTTACGATAGCAAAAATAAATACAAGCTTCCCGAAAATATGGATGGAATGATTTTACCAAAATTCACTAAGTGGGTGGATAGAATAAACTCACTTACTATCAGTGTTCATGATGTATGGGCAACCAATATTACGTTAAAGTCTCTTGTCATCGACGGGGATAACTATTCTGCTACCATTCACTATCGGGCACAGGACCATTTTGGACTGGACTCGAAGGATGTTCTTAACCCGGTTTACAGGCAGTTTAGAATTTTTCGCATCTGGTTTTTACTGCAACGTTATGATAAATACTCATTTAAACCCTTTATTACAGAGATGAGCGCCACCATAACAATAACAGGTAATCGTTATGATTAAGTCAAAAATAAAGACGAGTCAGCAACGTTTTGAAAATGTAGTGCCGATTACTATCATTTTGGTTGCTGCTCTTATCATACTGTATTTTTTCCTCAGGCCAGTGAAAATTGTCAGTACTGTCCGTGAATGGAATCAGGGTTATTTTTTTGTGGATAACTTTCCCATGACGGCTAAAGCGAGAATTGCATGGTGGGAAGAGAATAAAGAAGTATTAAAGGAAAAATACAACATGCCGTTTATTGGCACTGATAAGCGGTGGAGGGTGTTAATTGGCGAAGCAGGCGAGGGATTTCAATTTTTGCCGAAAACAGATAAAGCCGATGATTATCTTTGTTTTGATAGTCTTAAGCCTGGCGCCAATTGTGCTGAAAAAAAATGGCTGTTATGGATATCGCACTACAACCAAACCTATACCAGTTACACGACGGATGATAGTGAATATATTCAGCATGGTGAAAATGCTGAAATTAAGCGTGTTGCTGATTAATCGATAATGCTGAGATTAATCCGTAGTGGCGGACTCTCTTTTTCGGTCGTCCTGTAAGGGGCTTAACGGCAAGGTCAACGTCAAGGGTGTTTCGCTTTCCCGCTGCGCGGGCTGAGCGACCCAGGGTGGCCAGTCGCCCCCACCCTGGGGACCCGGGCTTTGCGGCAGGCGCTGCGTCCACTGCGTGGATACCTTCGTCTGCTTCGTTCACCGACGGAATGGTCGTGACGGCACATCCCTGTGCCGGCTCTCCCTCTCACCGACGTCCTGGCGGTTCGTCCTGGTTCACTGTGCTTACTCAGCGCTGCTGAATGCCGCCTCAACGTCAAAACCCAGGTCAGCACCCTAACCCAATCAATTCGCGGAGATCGTCATGTCGTGGCGGCTTTAAAACTAACAGCGAGCACTCTCTTGCGGGGATGGGGCCAGTTTGAGGTAAGCCGGACGTCACGCGACAGGACGTCGCGTGTCGAGGCCCGCAGGGATGCGGATTTTGCCGCTCCGGCGTGCTCAAACTGGCCCCGGACCTGACGTCAGACGGGAAGCCATCCATTTTTGTGGTAAGCCCTCAAGGGGTGACCCTCTGTTACGGCCACCCCGATACCGGGATTACTGCGGTGGACGAACCAGAATTTTCACCTGATTTTTCTCTTTCACCAGCGCTTCAAACCCTTCGGTTACCAGATCTTTCAGCTCAATACGCTTGGTCACCAGCTTCTCCGCCTGGAAGTAGCCCTGGGTCATCAACTCCATCACCGCCGGGAAGATATGACGGTAAGCGATGATGCCTTTAACATTACGCTCGGCCAGCACTACTTTGTTCGGGTGGAATGAGGCTTCGCCTTCCCAGATAGACACAATGATGGTTTCGCCTTCGTAACGGGTGCTGTCGATGCACTGCTTCAGCACCACCGGCACGCCGGTCACTTCGAATGCGACATCCACGCCGCCTTTGCTCAGTTCACGAATGGTGGCAACCGCATCCTGTTTGCTCGGATCAATCACCACGTTGGCACCCAGCTCACGCGCTTTCTCGCCACGCTGCGGTGACAGTTCCACCACGTAAATCTCAGAGGCACCCGCAGCACGCAGGGCTTCAATTACTAGCAGACCGATAGGGCCAGCACCAAATACCGCCGCTTTGTCACCGGCTTTCAGCTTACTCATACGCACCGCGTGCAGTGCCACGGCGGCAGGCTCGACCAGCGCACCCTGCTCGTAAGAGAGACCATCGGGCATACGGTGCACCATATGCTCATCCACGGTAGTGAAGGAGGAGAAGCCGCCACCACCGCCTGACAGACCATGGAAGCCCAGGTCGCCACACAGGTTGTATTTGCCTTCGCGGCAGGCTTCGCATTCACGACATGCAAGGATCGGTTCGACCACCACACGGTCACCGGCTTTGAATTTGCTGACGCCGGTACCGACTTCGACCACTTCGCCAGAGAACTCGTGGCCCATAACGATAGGGGCAATGTCGTGGCTGATTTTATGAGGCTTATCGACCGGGACAAAGATCGGCCCGGCGAGGTATTCGTGCAGGTCGCTGCCGCAGATCCCGGTCCATGCCACTTTGATTTTTACCTTGCCCGCAGAAACCTGAGGTTCTTCGATATCGTCAATACGGATGTCATGCGCTTTATACCAACGTGCTGCTTTCATCTTCTTTTCCCTTGAGATTGGTCAACATCCTGTCCATTGCCACTAATGCGGCCGGATCAGGAACTCAGGGCTGCATAGTGCGAAAAGCGTGCCAGAAATGGGGCTGTACGTAACCTGTTGATTTTTAATAAGTAGGGTGAGAAGGGCGCTGGGAGGGGAGGGGAAAATGTGCGGGGGTGTGACAGATGTAACGGGGTGCGGGTGTAACAGGGGGGGCGGTGGTAATAGTCAGATTTTGGTGCGTTGTTGAGTGTCTGCTGTGTGCCAGAGGCGGACGTTGATAAAATTTCTGTGTAATAATTAATATAGGTTAAAAGGTTCGAAATTTTCTCAGATCGATGGTCGATCCTTCTATCATTAAAGGTATTGGGTGAAAACGTTCGCGTTTATGGCAGCATGATTTTTTCGTGTTTGTCATAAATGTGAGAATTTTCAAGGAAATCGTTTTAATAATTAGTTAAACTTATGTTTTAATGGCATGCGGATGGGGAAAACTGTACGTATAGGTGATAGCCAAATGAAAAATACTGGAAAGTTAATGCGACATGTGAAGAGTCATAGAGCGACTTGATAGAGATTCTATAGCGCGCACTCACTAAGATTGAATAGTATGAAAGTTATGTGCTAATTTTTTTAGGGCTATATTCCCATTTTCAATGTGTTATGCATTGCCATCATCTTTAACCAAGAAGTAATAGAATATGTTAATTTCATTTTTCAATTTGTCATTTAAATTGTTTTATAAAAATATCGATATTATTGCAATGACTGAAATCAGAAAATTTAATAAATTTATTAAAATTAATAACAAGATGGAGAGAAAATGTTTACTATACCTGAAATATTGAAAGAAAAACTGGACTCTGACTCATCCATATCTGGGGGTGTAAT
This sequence comes from Erwinia rhapontici, assembly GCF_020683125.1. Lineage (NCBI taxonomy): Bacteria > Pseudomonadati > Pseudomonadota > Gammaproteobacteria > Enterobacterales > Erwiniaceae > Erwinia > Erwinia rhapontici. The sequence continues at coordinate 1,920,057 of NZ_CP085627.1, forward strand.
AACTACTTTAAGTAACTTCTATCCTTGGATAAATGATAATAAAATGACTTTTTTTCCGGATTACACAGATCATGGCGTTAATCATTTAAACGAAGTGTTGAGTTCAGCTGCAAGTTTAATATCAGATGAAAGTTGGGGGTTATTATCAGCTAACGACGCTGCAGCAATATGTATTTCGACTTTATTACATGATTGTGCTATGCATATCTCGGAAGATGGATTTTACAATTTAATAAATGATGTTTATCCCACAATAGATTCTAAGTATTTCTGTGAAGAGCTTTCATGGAAAAGTAAATGGCAAAACTATTGTAATGAAGGAAAAAGATGGGATGGTAAAAAATTAAAAAGTGTTTTTGGTGATTCCACTCCCATTAAAGAAATTCCTTCTGATAAAAATGATTTAACAAAAAGGCATAGACTATTTATTGGAGAGTTCATTAGGAGAGAACATGCATCTTTAGCACATTCTATAGCTCTTGATGGAGTACCGGGTCCCTATGAAAAACGGCTAAAACTTAATATAAGTAATAGTAGTCTGTGTGATGTCTTTGGATTTATTGCTAGAAGTCATAACTTACCATTAAGAATTGCTGTAGATAAATTAGAACAATCACAAAAAAGGAGTTTGTTAAATATACACGTACCATTTATCATGAGTACCCTAAGGATCGCTGATTATATTCAAGTAAATAATACTCGAGCAAATAAACAATTGCTTAACATAAAGAAACTAGTTAGCCCGATTTCACGTGGTGAATGGGAAAAACACGACTGTATAATCGATATCAATCAAACTCATGAAGATCCAGAAGCATTATTCATAAACGCAGAACCATCTAGTCCCATTATTTACAAATCCTTGAAAAATTTATTTGGTGACATTCAAAATGAATTAGATCAAACATGGTCTATTTTAGGAGAGATCTATGGAAGATACGATGGGTTGAAAAAATTAAATATTAACATAAGAAGAATCAGATCGTCACTAGATGATGAAAAAAAATACATAGCGGAAAAGAAACCATCTTTTATACCAACTCCAGTAAGGTTTAGAACTTCTGATGCCGAAATGATGAGTTTACTCATATCTCCTTTATATGGTAATAATCCTGCAATTGGAGTTAGAGAGCTTATGCAGAATTCAATAGATGCCTGCAATGAAAGAATAGACTTCTATGAAAAAAATGGAAGCAACTTTAATAAAGATGATATCGGTGTTGAAATAAAACTTTCTAAATCAGATGGGGACTTTTTACTAACAGTTGTTGATACGGGGATCGGTATGACTGTTGATGTCATCGAAAATTATTTTCTAAATATAGGATCTTCCTTTCGAAATAGCGATACTTGGAAAAATATGCACGAAACAGATGGCAATTCAAACGTACATCGAACGGGAAGGTTTGGTGTGGGCTTACTTGCTGCATTCTTACTAGGGCCTACGATAGAAGTTAGAACTCGGCATGTTTCTGAAAAAAAAGGTTATAAGTTTATTTGTGAACAGGAAAGCGATGATATATGTATTACGCCTATGGATTGCGAAATTGGCACACAGCTTATTATATCTATCACAGAAGAAGTTTATAATAAACTAAGAAAGCATAATTATGAACATTCATGGGATTGGTATGCATTGGAATATCCTAAAGTTATTAGAATTGAATATATAGATGGAGATGAAAAAATCCTTGACCAACTTGAAAAAATACCTTCAAGTGGAGCCGATTTATCTGGAACTCAGTGGAGCCGTATTGAACACGAAAGTTTTGATGATATCTTTTGGACTAATGAACCATTAAAACTATCTAATTATTCTACTACCAAACTCGTATGTAACGGCATAAAAATACCTATTGCTAGGCATGGATTTAAAGTTAATATTTCATCTAGCTATTTTGATATTAATAACCGTAACCCAACATTAGTTGTTTATGACCAAGATGGAAGAATGCCAATAAACCTCCAAAGGAATGATCTTACTACAACGAAACTCCCATTCAATGATGAATTGATTAAAAATATATCTAATAAAATATGTCTAGAAATACTAAAGGCGGTCTCAGATAAAGACAGGACGTTAAATGATGATTTGGTGAAATGGTTAATACAACCAGAAATAGATCTATTGTTGTCAAGTTATTCTAGAAGTGAACAACTACCAAAATTATTATACTCCAAGGGTAATATACTACCTAATTCAATGATTTTAATAGAGCAATTAATGCCATCAGTAATCTTCTTTGATCCTGTAAGTGAATTCGATGGCATCGGATCTTGGATGGAAGGAAGTATTATAGATAATTGCGATTTATATTATCCTATCAGTATAGGAAGAAGGGCAAAAGTTGCAAAAGTATCTTTCCTACGATTGTTACTGGATGAAATGAAATATATGGATAACTTACCTATACAAGGTAAGAGAATTATAATAAAAAAAAGCGAAATCCCACTTATTATTGGGCCAAATGGTTTTCCTAAAACTAAGTGGTTAAAATTTAGTATGGAATGGGATGATAAACAATGGTGCATTCTGAAAATAGGGAATATACCTTCTTTTAGTTTTAATCCAGAAAAAGTCACAGAAAACCTTTCAAGTTTTAATCAAACGATGTGTGTTTTTTATTTTCTCAATTGGAATCGTGATATAACACCCTCAGAAGATACAATATTTACTGAAACATGGAAGAGCTTAGCTGATGGTTTAGTGTCATGATAATAGCCATTCAGAAATAACGAAATGAAAATAGGGAGGGTGGTAGATTTTAAATAACCCTCTCACCGAGACTGTAATTTAAATTGCGTATCTGTCTGTTTTTGATATGTTCACTCCTACAACGGAGACAGAAAAATCATGGATGAAAAGAAACTCAAGGCACTTGCTGCAGAACTTGCTAAGGGCCTTAAAATTGAAGCTGATCTTAATCATTTTTCCCGTATGCTGACGAAACTAACCGTCGAAACTGCACTGAATGCAGAACTGACTGATCACCTCGGCCACGAGAAAAATGCCCCTAAAACCGGTTCGAATACCCGCAACGGCTATTCATCCAAAACGTTGTTATGCTATGACGGCGAGATTGAACTGAACACGCCTCGCGACCGCGAAAACACCTTTGAACCGCAATTGATAAAGAAAAACCAGACGCGGATCACGAAGGTGGATAGCCAGATTTTATCCCTTTACGCCAAAGGCATGACCACGCGGGAGATCGTCGCTACATTAGAGGAAATATACGATGCGGACGTGTAGCCCACGCTAATATCTAAAGTCACCGATGCGGTTAAAGAACAGGTAACAGAGTGGCAAAATCGACCTCTGAATGCACTGTATCCCATTGTTTATCTTGACTGCATTGTGGTGAAGGTTCGTCACGAAGGCAGCGTGATTAACAAAGCCGTCTTCCTCGCGCTGGGCATTAATACTGAAGGCCAGATAGAACTGTTGGGTATGTGGCTGGCGGAAAACGAAGGTGCGAAGTTCTGCCTCAGTGTGCTGACAGAGCTTAAAAACCGTGCGCTTCAGTATATTCTGATTGCCTGTGTGGACGGCCTGAAGGGCTTACCGGATGCGATAAATAGCGTTTACCCTCAGACACACATCCAGCTGTGCATCATCCATATGGTGCGCAGCAGCCTGAAATACGTATCTTGGAAGGACTACAAAGCCGTGACCAGCGGGCTCAAATGGTGTTCAGGTTCCGACGGAAGAAGCTGCGCTGATGGCGCTAGATGCGTTTGCGGACGTCTGGAATGACAAATATCCGCAAATCAGCAAAAACTGGCGTGCGCACTGGGAAAATCTCAATACGTTCTTCGGCTACCCAGCTGATATCCGCAAAGCCATCTTCATCGCCAATGCTATCGAATCGCTGAACAGCGTGATCCGGCAGGCGATAAAGAAACACAAAGTGTTCCCGTCAGACGACTCATTGCGGAAGGTTATTTATCTGGCTACCAGGTATGCTTAAAAAAATGAAGTATGCCTATCCAGAACTGGCGATTGGCAATGAGTCGATTTATTATCGAGTTTGGTGACCGCCTGAGCGATCACCTTTAATGCGCTGGCAGTTACACAAAATTATTTACAGGGTTCTTCTCCTGGCCGATCTTACGCCTGTGTCAGTCAACTTTGTACCAATGATTGACATTGCTAAGATATTTTTTACTACATGATTTCTAGCAATTTCATTGCGCGATCACTCTATAAAAATTTCAATTTTCATGTCTCATGAGTAAATTGATTTTTTTGTCTATTGATGATGTTATTCCTCTAAATAACGTGCGGTCCACACTTCTTCTAGTTCTTTAAGTCGAACTTTGTTAATACCTCTTGTATATTTATTTTTTTTAAACTCGGAATGTTGTAAGAAATAGGATAATGAAACAGCTCGCATTATCGAAACATACCCATTTAATCGAATAACTTCATCCTTAAGCCTCTTTTTCCTGTCTTTTCCTGTATATATCTTAGCATTCGCTGCAATTCTAATGTCATAGGGTGGGAGGTCTTCGAGTCTCACGGCCTCAGCCCACAGCATATCGATTAAAATCAGACATCTTCGCCTAATTCCATCATGACAAGCAAGCCAAGTACGAATCGAACGTTGTACGTTTACATGCTCTTGATTATCACTATTTCTTTGACGTGATGAATACTGATAATCAAGCAAATTTCTCATTGATGCACTTTGTCTAAGAAATTCAGTTCCTAGAATCGGATAAGTATCCCCAATCTTAAGATGCCCTTGCATGATTCGCAAACAAATATCATTTAATTCATTAAAAACACGGATTGAGGGTTCTAAAGCCCAAATTTCGCGTGTTGTATTTTGGTTCCCATTTTTCATTCTGCCTATCTCAGAAATTACTTCTGCTGTGGCAATCTGATAATAGTCCCCGGGAGCATGGCCGAAATAAATAACCTTGCCCCAATCAATTCTTATTTCCCCCCATCGTTTTCTATAGGTCTCTGCCCAATCAAGTCTGAGTTGAGTTCGTTGACTTATTAGAATAAAAACCTGGCACAATCCGATTAATGCTAATATTCCTGTTGCATATGCTGTCAAGATAACTGAGGAAGTATCACTCATAAGCCATTCCTATATTTATTGGATGGTGCATGAATTTATTAAAAGTAAGCCATAGGCATACTACATCTTATCAAGAGCTTTTTTCTATAGCTTATCTTCTCAAGAGCTATTTTCTTGATGTCAGCCTTCGCTCTAAGCCTCCACAGGTCCTCCAGCCGACTAAGGTGGCCTCAAAAAATGCCATCCCCCACGGGACAGCATTCCAAAATCATCCAAACCACTCTGACCTCACAGACATAAGCGGTTTTGTTTCCCTACATACTCAACTCACCTGAACGGCGGCTCATTAAACGTGCGCAGCTTACGTGAATGCAGGCGGTCGCCCTCGGCGCGCAGCAGATCGATGGCGCGAATGCCAATCTGCAAATGCTCGGAAATGGCACCCTCATAGAAGCGGTTTGCCTGGCCCGGCAGCTTAATTTCGCCGTGCAGCGGTTTATCGGAAACGCACAGCAGGGTGCCGTAAGGCACGCGGAAGCGGTAACCCTGGGCGGCAATGGTGGCGCTTTCCATATCGACGGCAACGGCGCGGCTGAGGTTGAAACGTAGCGCGGAAGCCGAATAACGCAGCTCCCAGTTGCGGTCGTCGGTGGTCACCACGGTGCCGGTACGCAGGCGTTCTTTCACCGCTTCACCCGGCATGCCGCTCACCAGCTTGGTGGCGTCATACAGCGCGCGCTGCACTTCGGCGATACTCGGGATGGGGATATCCGGCGGCAGCACGGCATCCAGCACATGGTCGTCACGCAGATAGGCGTGCGCCAGCACGTAGTCACCAATGGTCTGGCTCTCGCGCAGTCCGCCGCAGTGGCCGATCATCAGCCAGGCATGAGGGCGCAGCACGGCGAGATGGTCACAGATGGTTTTGGCATTTGACGGGCCCACACCGATGTTCACCAGCGTGATGCCCTGGCCGTCTTTGCCAATCAGGTGCCAGGCGGGCATCTGGTGTTTTTTCCAGGCGAGGTCAGACACCGTCTGTTCCGGGTGTGGCGTATCATGCGTGATGGTGGTGCCGCCCGCGCAGGAGAGCGCCAGATACGGTGACGTCGGGTCGGCAATCTGCTCGCAGGCCCACAGCACAAACTCATCGACATAACGCGTGTAGTTGGTGAACAGCACGTAGGGCTGGAAATCTTCTACCGGCGTGCCGGTGTAGTGGCGCAGGCGTGCCAGCGAGAAATCGGTGCGCAGGGCATCGAAGTGCGACAGCGGGAAGGTTTCACCCGGCGGTAGCAGTCCGTCGGCATTCTCATCGCCAATCTGCGACAGCTCGGTGGTTGGGAAATGTTGGGCGATCCCGGCGCTCATGCTGCGATCCAGCGCCAGGCCGGAACCGTCAATCACATACGGGAAGGGGATCTCCTGCTGCGATGGCAGCACGTCAATCTGCACCTGATACTCCTGGGTCAGCAACGTGAGCTGATCGCTGAGGTAGTGGCGCAGCAGGGCCGGGCGGGTAATGGTGGTGCTGTAGCTGCCTGCGCGGGTAAAGCGACCAAAGGCGCGGGTCAGGCGCTGGGAGGGGGCCACGCCGTCCCAGGTGACACGCAGCTGCGGATAAACAAACAGGCCAGCTGCGCGCTGTGTGGCATCAGGCAGGCTGCCGTCAGCGATGAACGCCGTGATGGCGTCGCGCAGGGCATCAACTGCCGCGTTGTAATGGTTTTCGAGGCTGTCGAGCGCTTCGGTGACGGTCAGGGATCGCGCTACGGGATAAGTCATGGTCTCTCCTTGCATCGTTTAATTTATACCCGTCATACTTCAAGCTGCCTCTTTGTTGGCGACGTTCACTCACCCGAATCACTTACCTGTGTAAGCTCATCGGGATTCGTTCTCTTGCCGCCTCAACGCACCTCGAATTATTCAGGGTATGTTAGCTGCTGGCACCGGGTTCCAGGCTGAATCTCACCTGTTCTTCCTGCGGCTGCGGGGCATTGTCCAGCATCGCCATCAGCTGCTGGCCCACCTGCTGGCCCAGCTTTTCGTAATTCAGTCGCATTGAGGTCAGCGCCGGGAAAGTGTGATCGCAGTTAGCCGAGCCATCAAGGCAGGCCACCGCCATATCATAGGGTACCTTCAACAGTCGCCGCTGACACTCAGACAGTACACCAAAAGCAATCTCTTCATGGCTACAGATAATTGCATCCAGATCCGGCTGATTTTGCAGTAGCTGCCCCAGCGCATAGCGGCCAAACTCCAGGCTTGGCGCATCCGGTACGGTGATCATCAGGTCCGCATTCTGATAGTGCATCAGCATCGCTTTATGCCAGCCGTTCAGCTGCTGTTTGTGCAGGCGGTTATCCGTGTGCGCGCCAATAAAGCCGATGCGGCGATAGCCTTTATCCAGCAGGTGTGCTGTCAGGCGTTCGGCCGCATCGTTGATGGCGATATCGAGGGTGATATCGGCAGAAAAACGCTCCGCGCCGCAGACGTTAACCGTCACCAGTTCAGCGGATTCAATCAGTTCGCAGGTCTTTTTGGATAGCTGCGCCCCGAACAGTACCAGGGCGGAAGGGCGGTTTTGCAGCAGTTTTTCCACCAGCGGCGTTTCACCGTACTGATGATATTCATGGCAGGCCATAATCAGCTGGAAAGGTTGTTTACTCAGGGTTTGTTGCAGTGCCTGAACAAAGCGGGTGCTGGCACGATCGTGCTGAAAGGGGTAGAGCACGGCCACGGTATGCAGCTGGGACGAGGCGAGCGTGCTGGCGGCCTGATTGGGCACGTAGCCGAGGGTCGCGACCGCCTGTTGGATTTTGATGAGCGAGGCTTCAGAGACCTGGCTCGGATCGCGCAGCGCGCGCGATACCGTCATCGGGCCGATACCGGCATGGCGGGCGACATCCTGCAAGGTGACGCGGTCGCTGCGCCCGGCTGCCAGTTCGCTGGCTTCCGGGTTGGCCTGATAGCCCAGTGCACGGGCGGCCTGTTCTACTTTGTTACGAACACTGTCTGACACCAGCTCCGGTGTGCGCATCACGCGCGACACGGTCATGGCCCCGACGCCGACATAATCGGCGACATCCTGCAGCGTCACCCGACCGCTACTGCGACGCTTGCGCATCCTGGTTCTCCTTCTTTACTGGTTCCGGCAGGGCCGGGCGAGGCGTGCCTCGCCCCTACAAAAGTATATGTAATGGTGAGGCGTATCTCGCCCCCACGAAATTAGCGTAGGGGTCAGGCACGCCTGACCCATTATCAACGCGCATGTGATGGTGAGGCGTATCTCGCCCCCACGAAATTAGCGTAGGGGTCAGGCACGCCTGACCCATTATCAACGCGCATGTGATGGTGAGGCGTGCCTCGCCCCCACGAAATTAGCGTAGGGGTCAGGCATGCCTGACCCATTATCAACGCGCATGTGATGGTGAGGCGTGCCTCGCCCCCACGAAATTAACCCAGGGGTCAGGCATGCCTGACCCATTATCAACGCGCATGTGATGGTGAGGCATGCCTCGCCCCCACGAAACTAACGTAGGGGTCAGGCATGCCTGACCCATTATCAACGCGCATGTGATGGTGAGGTGTACCTCGCCCCCACGAAATTAACCCAGGGGTCAGGCATGCCTGACCCATTCTCACCGTCAGTGTGCCGTTGCCGACGTCTGGCAACAAATTATTCTCCGGCTGATGATAAGCCGATCACAATTAATGATAGTTATAACAGTTAGCGTTATCTTTTTAGATGTTCGTCACATTAATCAGATGAGTCTCACACTACTCTGCTCGGGCGATGAAGAGAGAGGTGACACACATGCTTAAAGAATTACTGACAGCCGACGTTGTTCAGATTATCCCTGCCTGCACTGACTGGCGTGAGGCTGTCTCACTTTCCTGCCAGCCGCTGCGCGATAATGGCACCATTGAAGCCCGTTATGTCGAGGCTATCTACCGCTCACACGAGGCGATTGGTCCATATTACGTGGTTGGCCCCGGTATCGCTATGCCTCATGCACGTCCTGAAGATGGCGCAAACAAAATGGGCGTCAGCCTGACGGTGGTCCGCGAGGGTGTAAACTTCGATTCAGAAGGGAATGACCCAGTGCATCTGCTGATTGTGCTGGCCGCAACGGACAGTAACAGCCATATCGGCATTATTACCGCGCTCGCCCATCTGTTTGATACCCCTGAAGATACGGCATCGCTGATCGCAGCGACAGAGGTCGAACAAATTTTATCCATTATTTCACGCTATTAATTCTTCCAGAGGAAAAAAAATGAAAATCACCGTGGTATGTGGCAACGGTCTTGGTACCAGCCTGATGATGGAAATGAGCATTAAATCAATCGTTAAAGATCTGGGCGTGAATGCAGAAGTCGACCATGTCGACCTCGGTTCAGCCAAAGGCACCGCCAGCGATATCTTCGTGGGCACCTCCGATATTGCCGAGCAGCTCGTGGCTCAGCAGGTGGGCGGTAAAATTGTCTCACTGAAAAACATGGTAGACAAAGTGGCGATGAAAGAGCGTATCTCTGAAGCTCTGACCGAACTCGGCGCGTTATAAGGGAGCCAAAAATGGAATTTTTCCGTTTTTTAATGAGTGATGTGTTGTCTGAGCCGTCCATTCTGGTAGGGCTGATTGCGCTGATCGGTCTGGTGGCACAGAAAAAACCGGCCACGGAAGTGATCAAAGGGACAGTGAAAACCGTGATGGGCTTCCTGATCCTCGGTGCCGGTGCCGGGCTGATTGTCTCTTCTCTGGGCGACTTCGCCGCGATCTTCCACCATGCCTTCGGTATTCCTGGTGTGGTGCCGAACAACGAAGCGATCGTTGCCGTGGCGCAGAAGAGTTTTGGCACTGAAATGGCGATGATTATGTTCTTCGCGATGGTCATCAACATTGCGATTGCCCGCTTCACGCCGTGGAAATACATCTTCCTGACCGGTCACCACACGCTGTTTATGTCGATGATGGTGGCGGTGATCCTCGCGACTGCCGGCATGAAAGGCGCCAGCCTGATTGCGGTCGGTTCGCTGGTGGTTGGTGTGTCGATGGTGTTCTTCCCGGCGATTGTTCACCCGTATATGAAGAAGGTCACGGGTTCAGACGACGTAGCATTTGGTCACTTCTCGGCGATTTCTCAGTTACTGTCTGCCTGGATCGGCAGCAAATTCGGTAACAAAGAGAAATCTACCGAAGATATGGAAGTACCGAAAAGCCTGCTGTTCCTGCGTGATACGCCAGTGGCGATTGCCTTTACCATGTTCTTCATCTTTATCTTCACCTGTCTGGTGGCGGGGCCGTCAACGGTGAAAGAGATGAACGCGGGTGGCAAAAACTGGTTTATGTTCTCACTGATGCAGTCCATCACTTTTGCCGCCGGGGTTTACATCGTGCTGCAGGGTGTGCGCATGGTGATTGCGGAAATCGTTCCGGCGTTTAAAGGCATCTCTGACAAGCTGGTGCCGAACGCGAAACCGGCCCTCGACTGCCCGGTGGTGTTCCCGTATGCCCCTAATGCGGTGCTGGTGGGCTTCCTCAGCAGCTTTGTTGCCGGGGTACTGGGCATGTTCCTGCTGTACGCGCTGAATATGACGGTGATTATTCCGGGCGTGGTGCCGCACTTCTTCGTCGGTGCTGCCGCCGGGGTGTTCGGTAATGCCACCGGTGGGCGCCGTGGGGCTATCCTGGGTGCCTTCACCAACGGCCTGCTGATTACCTTTATTCCGGTGTTTCTGCTGCCGGTACTGGGCAGCATCGGTCTGGCGAACACCACCTTCAGTGACTCTGACTTCGGTGCTGTCGGCATCCTGTTAGGCCTGATTGTGCGTTAAGGTTCTTTGCCCGAAAGCAGGGGCTGGCGAGATTCTCGTCAGCCCCTGTTTGTTTTTAGCGGTGCCCCGCAATCTTTCATCATACGCATCAGGTTCACTCGTCTCCCCCGATATTTACATCCCGGACCGATACCTTTTAGGCCCTCGCAGCGTATTCGGCGAACGGCGGTCATGTTTATCCGCGTTCTATGATGGTTATTACAGAAACAGTTAATTCATTCTGATGTAATAGCCAGGCTGATGGCTTTTCTACCTGACATTCTCACCCTGTTATCCTCCTTTTTTCGGGGAAATTATTCTCCTGGATTCACGACTCATTTCAGTAAGTTAAGAATAATAACTAGAAAATTCCTATATTTTTCATATAAAAACAAAACATTCCATTCTTGAGCAGCATGACCTAAGTACTATATATTTGCGTCTGTATGCACATAAAGAGTGTGTCTTTCTCTGTTTTTCTCGCCTGCTTTCACAGGGGGAAATATGAGTGGAGCTTATTGGAACTCTGTTGTGCAAGGCTATGGTGCCACGCGCCCGATTGCACCAACGGTACCCCGAAGGGTTGTACGTTAACCCGCCGTGCCGGGAGTCATGCACGGCCATCACTGTTTCTGGCTGGGCCGCCACTGAATCTCATTTGATAACACTAAGGAAGGTGAATCATGAGCACCCATCCCCTCTCTTTTTTCAGCCACAGCCACCACCTGCTGGCAATACGCGGCTGCACCCCTGAACCCGACGTGCTGGCCTTTCAGGGTGAAGAACGCCTGAGCGAGCCGTTCCGCTGGCGCATCGAATTTAACAGCGCCGACCACGGCATCACCCGCGAGGCGATGCTGATGAAGCCCGCTTCGCTGACCCTGCAGGCCCCGGTCGCCCAGGCCTGGGGCGTGCGGGTTCAGCAGCCGGTGCGCGTGGTGCAGGGCGTGGTCACCGGCTTTGAGCGCCTCAGCACCTCCGCCGACCAGACCCTCTACGCCGTCACCCTTCAGCCGCGCCTGGCGCTGCTGTCGCGCAGCCGCCACAACGCCATTTACCAGCACCTGTCGGTGCCGCAGATAGTGGAAAAAATCCTGCGCGAGCGCCACGGCATGCGCGGCCAGGACTTCGTTTTCACCCTGCAACACGCGTACCCGCCACGCGAACAGGTGATGCAGTACGGCGAGGATGACCTGGCGTTTATCACCCGCCTGCTGGGCGAGGCGGGCATCTGGTTCCGCTTCACCACCGATACCCGCCTGAAGATTGACGTGATGGAGTGCTTCGACGGGAAGCAGGGCCACGTGAAAGGGCTGATGCTGCCCGCGGTGCCGCCGTCCGGCCTGCACGATGCAGAGACCGACTCGGTGTGGGACCTCGCCAGCCGCTCTGCGGTGGTGGAAAAAAGCGTCAGCGGGCGCGACTACAACTACCGCAACGCCACTGAGGACATGAACGTGCGCGCCGACGTCACCGGCGGCGACGACACCACCTACGGTGAGTCGTATCGCTGGGGGGAGAATTACCTCACGCCGGGCGACGGCTACAGCCACCGCCCGGAGCCTGAGAGCGGGGCGTTCTACGCCCGCCTGCGCCACGAGCGCTGCCTGAACGGCCAGACGCGGGTGTCCGCCGTCACCAGCTGCGCCACGCTGGCCTCCGGCGGCGAGCTGAAGGTCACCGGGGGGACCGGGGTCAGCGACGTCTTCCGCCGCGGCGTGCTGGTCACGGCGACGGTCAGCACCGCCCGGCGCGACCGCAGTTTTGAAACCGCCTTTGAGGGCATTCCTCTGAATAACCGCTACGGCTTCCGCCCGCAGCCGCCCGTGCCCCCGGCAATGGCGGGCACGCTGCCCGCGCGGGTGACCAGCACGCGGATAAACGACCCTTACGGGCACATCGACCGCGACGGGCGCTACCGCGTGAACATGCTGTTTGACCGTGACGGCTGGGAAACGGGGTTCGAGAGCCTGTGGGTGCGCCAGGCGCGGCCTTACGCGGGGGACACGTACGGGCTGCACCTGCCGCTGCTGGCGGGCACGGAGGTGGCGATTGCCTTTGAGCACGGCCACCCGGACCGGCCGTACATAGCGGGTGTGCTGCACGACTCGGCGCACGGCGACCCGGTGACCATCCGCAACTATAAGCGCAACGTGCTGCGCACCCCGGCGAACAACAAGCTGCGGATGGACGACACGCGCGGGCAGGAGCATATCAAGCTGAGCACCGAATACGGCGGCAAGAGCCAGCTGAACCTCGGGCACATCGTGGACGGTGAGAAGCAGAAGCGCGGGGAGGGGTTCGAGCTGCGCAGCGACGGCTGGGGGGCGATCCGTGCGGATAAGGGGCTGTTTATCACGGCGGACGGGCAGGCGAAGGCGCAGGGGGCGGTGCTGGAGATGGCACCGGCTATCAGCCTGCTGAAAGGGGCGCTTAGTCAGGCTACGCAATGGGGCAGCATTACCCAGACTCACCACAACTACAACCCTGACACCCTGGGGTTGAAAAAACTGGTTAGCCGCGCAGACCCGCTTAAAGGCCCGATGCTGTTAATGAGCGCGCCACAAGGCATAGGTGCAGTGACTCCGGAAACCCTGCTGCTGCACAGCGGCAACGGGCTGTATATGCAGAGCCTCGGCGAAGTGAACATCGCCAGCGCACAGCGTCTGTCAGTGAATGCCAGCCAAAGCATATCCCTGCTGGCTCAAAACGAAGGCATGCGTCTGGTGTCCGGCAAAGGCCCGCTGGAGATTGAATCACATGGCGATGTCCTTTCACTGACCGCTCTGAAAGATGTCACCGTGCAGTCAACCCAGGGACATCTGCAACTGACGGCTAAAAATGGCATCACGCTGGGCTGTGGCGGGGCTTACATCCGCCTTACGCCGCAGGGAGAAGTGCAAATTCACGGGCCGGGCCTGATCAGCCTGAAAGGTCAGCACGATCTGCAAGGCCCCGCCAGCAAGGACTTCCCGCTGCCGGAAATGCCGGCAGCGGTATGTAAAGAATGCATGAAAATAGCGCAGAAGTTGGCGCAGGGCTTTGTACCAAGGGAGATAAAATGACTCAGCAATGGATTGAAGAGGTGGCCGCAACCTGTCGTGCATCGGGCACCGATTATCTGGATATTATCGTCGATCAGGCCGGGCTGGAGTGCGGCATTATCCTGGCGCTGAACGCGCTTTCGGTAGAATGGCAGTCGCTTTATCACGGGCTGCCGGAAGAATTTATTGTCGATGAAGCGCCGCTGATTGCGCGCATTATCCTCGATGACACCCGGCAGATGCAGTGGCTGCAGGACATCAGCCAGCAGGCCGCCGCTCAGGCCCCGCTACTGCTGCTGTGCTCAGCGTGGCCCTTTTCCTCTCTGGCAGGCTGGCTGACGCAGTGCATCGATATTACTCAGGAAGGAAGGGGCGGAATTTTACGCTTTTACGATACGCGCATCTTCCCGCTGCTTTTTTCCCACGTTCTCACCGAACGGCAGCAGCACGCTTTACTGCGTCCCGCACTGTTCTGGGCCTGGCAGGATATGGACGGCAGCTCGTGCGCTATCAATGGTATCGGTAAACCTCCGCTACGCGATGAAAAATGCCAGCAAACGGATCTCAGCGATCGTCAGCTGGAACACCTGATGTGCGTCTGTGATGCCCTGATTTTGCTGGAACGCTGTGCACCGCCCGCAGGCGTTTATGCATCAAAGCAGGCGCTGTTTTCACGCTGCTATCAGGGCATGGTAGAGGCCACAGGTCAGGGCATTATTTTGGATGATGCGCGCGAGGCCTGGGTGATAAAAAAATGGCATAACGCAGGAGAAACAGCCTGATGAATATCAGACTCTGCGTTGCTGCTGGGGGACTTCTGCTGCTATCCGGCTGCTCGCAGCCCGTTGTTCAGGCCCGGGGCGGCGGTGGTGGCACCATTGATGCCATCAACCATACCCACTGGGCGGTCAATCATTTTAGCGTCGACGGCCAGTCGGGCATCGATATTATCGGCCCGTATCAGGGCGGCGGCGGTGGCTGCTGCTACAGCTCACCCGCACAATGGAAGCCGGGTATGAAGGTGCGTATTGACTGGGAAACGGGAGTTGGGGGATCTAAAGGGTTCCCCGGATTTGCTGACAGAGTTAAATATAAAGCCTGGAAGAAAAAAATTGATGCCCAGAAACGTCAGCACAGCAAAACCGTGCCGCTTCCCGATTATAACGGTCAGGATACCTGCGGTATCACGGTGCATTTTCTGCCCTGTGACGATGTGAAGGTCACGACCAGCTGCTGGTCGCCCAAAAATGCCAACTACCCGATTAAAGAGCCCATCAGGATGAAGGAGCCGAAGGTTTGCCCGAAATAAAAGGGCAGTAACTGTCGGCCAGCGCGGCATCCTGCGCGGCAAAACGTTTTTTCCCATTGAAACAAGGAAGTCAGATGAAACTCACACTGTTAAGCCCGCTGCTGGCGGGAGTGCTGCTGCTATCCGGCTGCTCGCAGCCCGTTGTTCAGGCCCGGGGCGGCGGCGGTGGCACCATTAAGGCCATCAACCACACCCACTGGGCGGTCAATCATTTTAGCGTCGACGGCCAGTCGGGCATCGATATTATCGGCCCGTATCAGGGCGGCGGCGGTGGCTGCTGCTACAGCTCACCCGCACAATGGAAGCCGGGTATGAAGGTGCGTATTGACTGGGAAACGGGAGTTGGGGGAACGGAAGGATTCCCCGGGTTTGGAAATGATGAAAAATATCTTGCATGGAAGAAAAAAATTGATGCCCAGAAACGTCAGCACAGCAAAACCGTGCCGCTCCCCGATTATAACGGTCAGGACACCTGCGGTATTACGGTGCATTTTCTGCCCTGTGACGATGTGAAGGTCACGACCAGCTGCTGGTCGCCCCAAAATGCCAACTACCCGATTAAAGAGCCCATCAGGATGAAGGAGCCGGAGGTTTGCCCGAAATAAAAGGGCAGTAACTGTCGGCCAGCGCGGCATCCTGCGCGGTAAAACGTTCGTTCCCATTGAAACAAGGAAGTCAGATGAAACTCACACTGTTAAGCCCGCTGCTGGCGGGAGTGCTGCTGCTATCCGGCTGCTCGCAGCCCGTTGTTCAGGCCCGGGGTGGCGGCGGTGGCACCATTGATGCCATCAACCACACTCACTGGGCGGTCAATCATTTTAGCGTCGACGGTCAGTCGGGCATCGATATTATCGGCCCGTATCAGGGCGGCGGCGGTGGCTGCTGCTACAGCTCACCCGCACAATGGAAGCCGGGTATGAAGGTGCGTATTGACTGGGAAACGGGGCAAGGTTCGTCAGCCGGTTTCCCAGGTTTTGCCGATGAGGAAAAATATCTTGCATGGAAGAAAAAAATTGATGCCCAGAAACGTCAGCACAGCAAAACCGTGCCTCTCCCTGACTATAACGGTCAGGATACCTGCGGTATCACGGTGCATTTTCTGCCCTGTGACGATGTGAAGGTCACGACCAGCTGTTACACCTACGGCAGCCCGGCCTACCCGATTAAAGAGCCCATCAGGATGAAGGAGCCGAAAGTATGTCCGAAGTAACAGAGACCGACTTGGCGTGGACCCCGCCGCCGTTCCCGGCGCAGGGGCGTTTGCCCAGCCAACCGCTGCTGGTCGGGCAGCACTACCATCAGCAGAACAGCAGCGAGCGCAACTACCGCCAGGCGTTGTGCCTGGCTGCCGGGCGGCGCGTAGAGCCGCCATGCTGTAAATCGCTGCATATCAGCCTGTTTTTCGACGGCACCGGCAATAACCTTAACAATGATTTTGTGCTGTCCGACCCGAAGCACCCGACCAATATCGCCCGTCTGTTCCGCGCCGCTATTGGCGACGGTACGGCAGGGGGGGGGCCTGATACCAGCAAGGTACCGCTGGATGCGGCAAGTGACAGCGGTGGTAAATATTTTAAATTCTATATTCCCGGCGTGGGCACCCCGTTCCCGGAGGTGGGTGACCTCGACTACTCCACCATGGGGCTGGTGGGGGCAACCATGGGTGAGGAGCGCATTAACTGGGCGCTGCTGCGCATTATTGATGTGTTAATGCGCGTCAGCAAAGATTCGACCCACAACCGGGTGAAACTGTCAGAAGGAGCCAGCCGCAAATCCATTGCTAAAATGGGCACCCGCTGGAGCCGGTTGTGGATAGGCGGCAGCCATAACCGCTATGAGGAGTTTAACCGTCTGCTGACGGAGTTAGCTCCCCAGTTGAAGCCGTTGCTGATCGCGCCGGGGGTGGGTCAGCCGAAGCTGTTAGATATCAAGCTGTATATCTATGGTTTTTCGCGCGGCGCAGCGGCGGCGCGTGCCTTTGTCCGCTGGTTGAGCGAGCTGCTGCCACCGCCGGTGAAAAAAGATAAACCGGCGCAGAGCCTGCAGGCTGGCGCAGCGCAAGAGGAGGAGGACAAGCCGCCACAGCATCTGCAAATTGGTGAATATCAGCTGCCGATCAGCATCGAGTTTCTCGGGCTGCTGGATACCGTGGCCTCGGTCGGGGTGGCACATGTGGTGCCGGTGGCCGAGGGGCATATGTCCTGGGCCGACGACACCATGGAGCTGCCGGATGATAAGACCTTTGCCGGGCTGATTAAGAAATGCGTGCATCTGGTGTCCGGCCACGAGCAGCGGCTCTGTTTCCCGCTCGACTCGGTGCGCCGGGCGAACGGCCGGTATCCCCCTTATGCCACCGAGGTGGTTTATCCGGGGATGCACTCCGATATTGGCGGCGGTTATCCGCCCAGGGACCAGGGGAAAGGGCTGGGCATCGGTTATAAACCCGGCGATCCTCTCAATGATCGACTGTTGCTGTCGCAAATAGCGTTGAATGAGCTGTATGCCTCAGCATTCGCAGCTGGCGCTCCGCTAAAAGTACCCGTGGACTCACTCTCTGAATCTCTTAAAAAGGACTCATGGAGATCAATGCCACCTGATCTTATTGAACAATTTGGAATTCATAAATCATTAGTAGCAAGATTCAACGCCTGGCGCGAACTCACCCTCGGCCTTACCGCCCCGCCAGCAATAACGTCTGAAGAGGCGGCCAAATATGACCCACCGCGCGGCAGCGTTAGCCTGGAGAAACTGGTCGACAATCAGATTGCGTGGATCACCGCCTGGCGTATTGAGCGCTATGCCAAAGGATCCCTGCTGACAACGCCTTTCTATATGTCAGCCACCGACACCCAGGCGCTGCCTGGCCCACGTGAGGCAGGTAAAGCAAAACAGAAAAAAGATCAGGACGAGGTGATCGCCTGGCGCGAGAAACAGCGTGTGGCTCAGTCCGCAGATGAGATGGATGAGCTGGTGTATAAGCCAGGCATAAAAGACTATGACCCCGACATGGCCCAGACCCAGCTGTTTGAAGCGGCGAAGGAGTTTGGCAAGGACTACCACGACGGCTACCGCATCCCGGATAACCTGGCGCAGCTGGTGCTGGATACCGTACTGCAACCGATGCTTTTTATCTTCAATACCGATGATGAGCCGCAGGAGTACCGGCGAATTAAAACCGACGGCGAGGCGAAGGTCGGCATTCTCTTTCCCAAAGAGGGGGAAGCCAGCAATGCGGAGCAGCCTTCCGGGCTGGTCAGGGCGCTGTTTGACGACCAGGTGCACGACTCGCGCGCCTGGTTTATGCACTCCACGATCGGTACGCGTGAGATGTGGGCAGGTTACTTCCGCTACCGCATGATCTACTTCAGCAAAGCCTGTAATAAGTCCCTCTCGCCGCTGGTTATTGCCGGGAACCTGGTGGGCTTTGCCACGCTCACCACCGGGGTGATCGTCAGCTTTAAACAAAAGGGTTTGACGGGAAAACTGGCCGGGCTGGCCGCGACCGGGGCGTTGTATTCAATGGAGGTCGAGGTGCTGGATCGCATTACCCAGCTGCCGCTGCCCTCGCTGCCGGGTGGGGAGCAACTGCGGGCATTTACCACGGAACCGGGTGTGGTGGTCGCTCAGCAAAAAATCGTGGTGGCGGAACAGCAGCTGGCGCGGGCCAAAGCGGCGATCCCGGCCAGCTGGCTGGAGAAAGCTCAGGCGGCAATCACTTAAGACAAAGGAAAGGAGTATCCGATGAGTAAGGTCATCCGCAAAGGAGATACGCTGCGGGAATACGGCGGAAAGGTATTGGGCGGGCACTATCAGTGCTTTGGACAGGGGCTTGCCTGCAAGGGCGACCCGGTAAACTGCAATGAACACGGCATGACCACGATCGCCGAAGGCAGCGCGCTGATGAAAGTCGATGGTCAGCCCGTGGCGCTACATGGCCACCGCTGTGCCTGCGGCTGCACGCTGGTCAGCTCCTTCCCGGACTGTGGTGTCGCCCGGTGAGGCCGCTACCTGACTACCCCGCTTATAAAACGGCTCACCCCCCTGTTAACGCCCGCTGGCTGTCGGCCGCTGCGCTGCTGGTGCTGCTCAGCGGTGGCGGGAGCGCACTGCTGCCGTCAACCCAGGGCAATACCTCAACGAGGGTGGCCGTTATTCTGCTGTCACTGATTCTGGTCGGAACGGGCTGGCTGATTCGGCTGCTGTACTACCGCGTCAGTATGCACAATGCCGCTTACTACCAGCAGATGGTGGCGTATGAACAGCAGCAGTGGTGGGCGCAGCATCGCCAGTCGTTTGCGTTACAGGAGGTGGTCCTGCTGGGGCCTGCGGGTATGCGGTCAGACGACTGGCTGCGCGTGCTCAGACGTGAACAGCGTCAACCGGTAGAAAAAAAAGAGCCGGGAGGCAGGGCACTGCGCCTGCCGCATATCTCCGCCACCGACGCTACCGCGCGTGAAAAGCAGCTGGCGGAACTGCTGGCGACAGAATGGCACAAGCAGCGCAGGGATAAAGCATTCGCCTCGCCGTTGCGCTGCTACTGGCAGGGAACGCAGCAGAGCTGGCAGGCATTTCACGTGCAGATGGCGGCGACCTTCCCGGATGTTTTGCTGCCGTCACAGCCTGAATCCTGGCAGGGGGAAGCCAGCCTTGCGGCCATCGCCCGCGGGCTGGCACAGGCTGAGCCGGGTGACACGATGCTGATCGCAGGCTGTCAGTCGCTCGTGGCGCAATCGGGCAGTGCGCTACCCGCCGGGGAAGCCGCCGTGCTTTGGCTGGCCGGGCGAAATGGCCGGGTGCAGTTGACGCGTGGTGAAACCTTCTGCGCCGAAAACGGCGATGCGCTGCCCGAGGTCTGCGCCCGTGCGCTTGATCAAAGTGAACTGAGAGATCCGCCTGAAGCCTGCCCGCTATTCTCCCGGCCCGATCTGGCTGCGCTGGCGCACAGCGGCTGGGATGTCAGCCAGCATCTGCAGGATGCCAGCTGGGGCAATATCGGCAATATGGAAGCGTTAACCATGCTGTCGCTGGCAGCCATTTATGCCGCGCACCACCAACAACCGTGTGGCTGGATAGCCCGCGACCCGATGAATACTCTTGCTCTTGGGATCGTAAAACCTGATGGACAAAGTCAATAAACCTGCTGCTTTCTCTGTGGCCGCCACGGCCACCGTCTGCATCGCCGCTGTCACCCTGCTGGTACTGCTGGGCGGGCTGGGGTGGTGGCTGTGGGGGACCGAACGCGCAACGGAGTGGGATGCACTGCGCCCGCTTATCGCTGCCTGCTTTATCGTCTGGGGGATGGCGCTCAGCCTGCTGGTTCTGGGGTTTATGGCCTTCCGGCTGCTCATTAAGGATAACGTTGGCGCGTCTGCAACCCGTAAACCTGAACCGGTAGCACCAGGCGTGCGAGACGTGCTTCATGCACCGCTGAAAAACCACCTCCATTCCCGCTACGGCCTGTTCTGGCGCTACAGGGTGCGCCTGCTTTTAGTCGTCGGCGACGATGCCGCCCGCGCAGCCCTGCTGCCCGGCCTGCGGGAAAACCACTGGCTGGAAGGCAGCCGCACCGTGCTGATTGACGGCGGCAGCCTGAGCGGGGCACCGGATGCCGATAGATTCGCCGCGCTGCGCACCCTGCGCCGGGGCCGCCCGCTCGACGGCATTATCCGCGTGCTGGGGGCGGAGCAGAGCCTGACGCCGCAGCAGAGCGACGCCGACCTGCGTGCGCTGGAGAGCATCGGCACGCTGCTGCGTTATCAGCCGCCGGTGTGGCTGTGGCAGCTGTGCCACAGCGACTGGCCGCAGGCCGGACGTGCCGAACAGGCGGTCGGAGCCACCTTCCCGCCGCGCGCGCAGCCGCAGGATATCGCCTCACAGCTCAACGGCCTGCTGTCGCCGCTGCGCGAGATGGGCATGGCGCAGATTGCGCAGAGCCTGTCGCATGATTTCCTGCTGCGCCTCGGGCAGCGGCTGGCGCAGGGCGGCAGCGAACGCTGGCAGGAACAGCTCACCCCGTGGCTGCACGCCGCGCAGCGGCGCATCGTCCTGCGCGGCCTGATGTTCAGCCTGCCGCAGAACGATGCATCCTCCGGCGATACGGCGGCGCTGCCGCCCCATGCCCTGACGCTGCCCGCCACCTGGCAGGGCGTGGTGGAGGACTGCACCCGGCTGCGCGGCCGCCGGGTTGGCCTGCCCTGGCAGCAGACGCTGGCCCGGGCGCTGATGGCCGCCGTCGGCCTGTGGGGCGCGGGGATGCTGCTCTCCTTCGCGCTCAACCGCCAGCAGATTGTCAGCGTGGCGGAGCAGGCCCGCGCCCTGGTCCAGACGCCTGAGGTCTCCGACCGGCAGCTGGCTGACCTGCACGCGCTGCGCAACGGGGCCGGGCTGTTGAAGCTCCGGAAACAGGACGGTACGCCCTGGTATCAGCGCTTCGGCCTCGACCACACCACGCCGCTGCTTGACGCGGTGATGCCCTGGTACGGGGTGGCGAATACCCGCCTGATACGTGACCCGGCCGCTGCCGCGCTGCACCGGGCGCTCAGGGCGCTGGCCGACCTGCCGCCGGACAGCCCGCAGCGCGCCGCCGGGGCAAAGGCTGGCTACGACCGGCTGAAGGCGTGGCTGATGATGGCGCGCCCGGACAGGGTGGACGGGGCGTTTTACGCGCAGGTGATGAAGACGGTTGAGCCGTCCCGTGACGGCATCTCACCCGGCCTGTGGCAGGCCCTGGCGCCGGACCTGTGGGCATTTTATATCAGCGAGCTGCCGCACCGGCCGCAGTGGGCCATCACCCCGGACGCCGCCCTGGTCAGCCAGAGCCGCCAGCTGCTGTTGCAGCAGGTTGGCCGCCGCAACGCCGAAGGCACCCTGTATCAGGCGGTGCTGCAGTCGGTGCGCCGCAGCTTTGCCGACCTGACGCTGGAGGACATGACGGCGGGCACCGACGCCCGCCGCCTGTTCACCACGGAGGCGGTGGTGCCGGGCATGTTTACCCGCCAGGCGTGGGAAGGGGGCGTGCAGCAGGCGATTGAAAAGGCGGCCAGGTCACGCCGCGAGGAGATTGACTGGGTGCTGAGCGACGGCCGCCAGCCGGCGCCGGCTGACCTGTCGCCGGAGGCGCTGAAGGCGCGGCTGACGGCGCGCTACTTCACCGACTTTGCCGGCGGCTGGCTGAACTTTCTTAACGGCCTGCGGCTCAACCCGGTGGACAACGTTGCCGACGTGACGGACCAGCTGACGCTGATGAGCGACGTGCGCCAGTCGCCGCTGATTGCGCTGATGAACCAGCTGGCGTGGCAGGGGCAGGCGGGGCAGAAAAGCGAGGCGCTGTCGGACACGCTGATGAAATCGGCGCAGGCGCTGACGGGCAGCGGCCAGAAGCCGGTTATCGACCAGAGTGCGACCGGGCCGCAGGGGCCGCTGGATGCCACCTTTGGCCCGCTGCTGAGCCTGACGGGGCGTCACAGCGCGGGGTCCGGCGACGACGGCCTGAGCCTGCAGACGTACCTGACGCGCCTCACGCGCGTGCGCCTGCGGCTGCAGCAGGTGGCGGGCAGCGCGGACCCGCAGGAGAGGATGCAGGCGCTGGCGCAGACGGTGTTTAAGGGCAACAGCGTCGACCTGACCGACACCCGCCAGTACGGCAGCCTGATGGCCGCCAGCCTGGGAGAGGAGTGGAGCGGGTTCGGTCAGACGGTGTTCGTGCAGCCGCTGACCCGGGCGTGGGAGACGGTGCTGCAGCCGTCGGCCGCCAGCCTCAACGCGAAATGGAGCCGCTCGGTGGTGACGCCGTGGCGCAGCGCGTTTGACGGGCGCTACCCGTTTGCGGCCAGCGACAACGAGGCCTCGCTGCCGATGCTGGCGGAGTTCCTGCGTAAGGACAGCGGGCGCATCGAGCGCTTCCTTAACGCGGAGCTGGGCGGCGTGCTGCACAAGGAGGGCAGCCGCTGGGTGCCGGACAGTACCAGCAGCCAGGGGCTGACCTTTAACCCGGCGTTCCTGAAGGCGCTGAATCAGCTGAGCGGGCTGTCGGACGTGCTGTTCACCGACGGGCAGCAGGGCATCCGCTTTGAGCTGCAGGCGCGGCCGGTGGCGCAGGTGGTGGAAACGCAGCTGACCGTTGACGGACAGACGCTGCGCTATTTTAACCAGATGGCGGAGTGGCGGACGTTCCGCTGGCCGGGGGAGACCTTCAGACCGGGCACGATGCTGACGTGGAGCACCGCGGCGGCGGGAGCACGGCTGTTTGGCGACTGGAGCGGGACGTGGGGCCTGATCCGCTGGCTGGAGCAGGGTAAGCGGCGACAGCTTGACGGCGGCCGGTGGATGATGAGCTTTGCGGCGGCGGATGGGCGGACGCTGCAGTGGGTGCTGCGCTCCCAGCTGGGCAGCGGCCCGCTGGAGCTGTTGCAGTTGCGTAATTTCACGCTGCCGGCAGAGATTTTTAGCGTCGATTAATGCGTCTTAGCTGAATTTCACCCAACCACATTCGTTTTTCTTAGTGGCGTAAAAACCTCAGCCCTTTATTTTTTAAGCCTCTGACCTGACTGAAATAAGGGACTTCAAGTGACGACTCAACACCGCAGACGACTGAAAACACTGGTGGGCGCGGGCAGCGTGATTTACGCCGCCAACGACACCGACCGCGCCTTTGGCATTCAGCGCGCCGTGGCACTGGCGCAAACCGCTGAACGCGAAAAAATCACCGGGCTGTTTACCGCCGATCTGCTTCAGAGCGACCCCGCCGGGCTGGCCGGGATCACCGGCAGCCAGGACCCGATTGTCACGCTGGCGGCGTTAAGCCAGGTGACACGCCAGATAGGCTTGATAGCCACCGTCACGACCACCTTCCAGCACCCGTATAATCTGGCGCGCCTGATCGGTACGCTCGACCATATCAGCGCCGGGCGTGCGGGCTGGAATGCGGTGACCTCCTCGGTCGGTGAGGAGAATTTTGGCGGGGGCGAGCTGCCTTCTCCGGCCGCGCGTTATGCCCGCGCCACCGAATTTATTGAAGTGATTAATGCCTTGTTCGACGCCAACGACCGGGACGCGGTGCAGCGCAAAAGCGGCGGGGGCGTCAGCCTTGATCCGCGTAAGCTGCACCCGGTTAACTATCACGGTGATTTCTTCCGCGTGGCGGGGCCGCTGAATGTGCCCCCGCCACCGCAACATCGTCCGGTACAGTTCCAGGCCGGGCAGTCGGAGGAGGGGATCAGCCTCGGCGCCCGCTATGCCGAAGTGATTTACACCTCGCAGCCCACGCTGGATGATGCCAGTACGTTTGTGGCCGAAGTTCGGCGGCGTGCGCTGCTGGCAGGCCGTGAACAGTCGCCGCTGATCATGAACTCTTTCCATTCAGTTATGGGTGAAAATCCGGCCGATGTGGCACGACGGCTGGAAGAGAAGCATCAACGCATTGACTATCAGCGTGGACGTCTGAAGGTGGCAGATATGCTCGGCGGGGAGGTTGACTTGCAGGATCTGGATCTCGACCGGACGATCCCGGAATCCCTATTGCCGGATACGCGTCAGGTGAACCGACGTCGTGGACGTGCGGAAATTTTTACCCGCTATGCCCGTCAGGGGCTGACGCTGCGTCAGCTGATTATTGAAGCCGAAGAGACCGGACACTGGTTTGTCGCCGGAACCCCGGAATCGCTGGCCGATGCCATTGAGCAGCGCTATCACGCAGGTGTGCTGGATGTGATTTCGCTGCACGGGCTGGGGCAGCCAGACCAGGAAGATCTGCTGATTAATGGCCTGCTGCCGGAGCTGCGCAAACGTCATCTGCTGGATGAAGATTATCGGGGCGAAGATTTCCGCACCAGCCTTGAACTGCCCGCACGACTGCCGGGCAGGTGATACAGGTGTCACAGAGGCCGCGATTGATCAGGCGATTGCGGCAGCCATATTGCGTAACTCGGGCAGGCCGCTGAGATCCTGCTCCAGCACCAGGTCCTGATGAATTTTCAGGATCACCGCTTTCACCACATCAGAGGTTTTTTTCATCCCCTGCTGCTGCATCAGCTGGTTGAGTTCCGCCTGCTGCTTTTGCGTGATTTTCATCGAGAGGCGTCTTGACGCTTTCGCATCCGCTATGTCGCTGCTCAGCAATGTTTTCAGTTCCTGCTGCGGATAACGGCCGCTGGTCAGCGCATGCAGATACCAGAGGATCAAAGCCTTGTTGAAGTTTTCGCTGAGGGTGGTATCAATCTTCTGCGTGGCGACATACAGAATATCCAGGTAGTGTACCGGCACTCTGATTTCCAGCGGGGAACTGGACTGTTCGAAGGCCTCTTTGATACGCGCGGTGGACTGCGCGGGGATAGCGGCCACCTCACCGCAGCGGTCGCAGACAGCGGCGAGAATATTTTTCACCGTGCCACGCTTATCGCTGAATGCGACATCACGTACCCGGTAGGTGGCAGATGTTTTACCGCAGTTATGGCACAGCAGCGTCCGTGTTTCGCCCTCTTTGACAATTCTCATGGTCACCTCTTCCTTGTTACAGATGCACGCTGATAAAAATCATATCAGGTTCCATAAAATAAAATTTAACGTACCACCAGCCGCCGCATTTCCAGCTGCGACAGATATGAACATCCACGTCAGGGGCCCGATGATGAGGGCTGCAATGATACCCCGACCCGCTGGTTTTCCTGATCAGTTCAGCAACCCAGACCTTATCCACCACGCCCGTCGCAAACAGGTTTTTTACGTCCAGATCCCGCCGGACTTCATGGTCATAAGCATCTTGCCTGAGGCAGTTGATTGCCTGCTTCTTCACCTCTGTGAGTGTCATATTACCTCCGTGTATTGTGTACGTTTCATTTCGTACTTTCAAGTGCCAGACACAATAAATCTGCCTGGATTGTAAACGCAGGTGCGACAGAAAGGATGAAGTCAGGGCGCTAAAGGGGCAGAAAATGACAACTTTCAGAGCAGGCTCGTAAAACTGACGTTGGGCAAAACTCTTCCCTGACCGAAATAGTTACCGATAACAATTAAAATAATTTTGTTTTTATATCAGATTTTTTTAGTTAAATTAGTGTAAGTACGTTGTAATTATTTGTCAGATAATAATTGCGCACTTTAACACTAAGGGATACCAATGCTTAACAAGATAACCAGTATTGTCATCGCGATCGTCGGGATCGCGATGCTCTACATGGGTACACAACTGCTGTTGATCGGCGGTACGCCGTTCTATGCACTGATGGGCCTCGGCCTGCTGGTCACGGCTATCACGCTGTTTATGAATAAAAAAATCGCTTTGTCTCTCTACGCTTTATTGATGTGGATGGTACTGGCGTGGATGATTTATGAAGTCGGCTTTGACAAATGGCAGTGGATCCCGCGCGGAGACATCATTGGCCTGATCGGTCTGTGGCTGGCATTGCCCTGGGTGGTTCGCCCACTGTACAAAAAGGAAGGGCGCCGTTTTCATCCCTTCCTCGGCACGACGGTCATTCTGATTGTGGCGCTGGTGGTGGGGATGATGTTTTACGATCCATTGCCACAGGCAGGCAACATTACCAACCAGCGCCAGAGCGGCGACACCGATGTGGCGGGCAGTGACTGGACGGCCTACGGTGGCACCACCAACGGCCTGCGTTTTTCCAGCCTGAAACAGATCACGCGCGATAACGTCAGCAAGCTGGATGTGGCCTGGACCTACCATACAGGCGACGTGCGCGATGCGGAAAAAGATGCCACGGAATACACTTTTGAAGCGACGCCGCTGAAGGTGAACAACAGCGTCTATTTCTGTACGCCGCACAATGAAGTCCATGCGCTGAACCCGGAAACCGGTGCGCTGAAGTGGAAGTATCAGCCAGCGAAAGATGCCTCTTATCTGCAACAGCATCAGACCTGCCGTGGCGTCAGCTACTATGACGGCAGTGAGGCACAGGCAGAGAGTACTCCCGCCCAGCCCGCCCTTTGCCGCAAGCGTATCTATAACGCCAGCAACGATGCCAAACTGATCGCGCTGGATGCGGATACCGGCAAGCTGTGTGCTGACTTCGGTAACAACGGCGTGGTGGATCTGCATGCCAATATGGGCACAGTGCGCCCGCATGCTCTGATGCAAACGGCGGCACCGCTGGTGGCGGGTAACCTGGTGATTGTTGGCGGTTCCGTCATGGACAACGGCTACAATACCGGAAATCCATCTGGGGTGATCCGTGCTTATGATGCGATGTCTGGCCGTCTGGTGTGGAACTTCGACCCGGCCAACCCGGAAAACACCCAGCCGATTGCCGCCGACCAAAGCTATCCGCAGGATACGCCGGTGGCGTGGGGGACGCTGAGTGCTGACCTGAAAAATGGCCTGGTGTATGTGCCGTTTGGTAATGCCTCGCCGGATGAAGTGGGCATTGCGCGTGATGCCAACAGCAACACCGAGAAGTTCCGCGACACGCTGGTGGCGCTGGATCTGAAAACCGGTAGCTTCAAATGGCGCTTCCAGTCCTCGAAAAACGATCTGTGGGACCGCGATAATCCGTCACAGCCTTCGCTGCTGGATATCGACTATCAGGGCCAGAAACAGCCTGTGGTGATCCTGCCGACCAAAACCGGCAACCTGTTTGTGCTTAACCGCCTGACGGGCCAGCCGGTGTACCCGGTTAATCAGGTCGATGTTTCCACGCAGGGCATCAGCGGCGAGAAATATTCCCCAACGCAGCCCGTCTCTGCGCTGAACTTTATTCCGGCACCGCTCAATGAAAAAGCGATGTGGGGCCTGACGCCGTTTGACCAGATGGCCTGCCGTATTGACTTCAAGTCCCTGCGTTATGACGGCAATCCGTGGACGCCAGCGACCGAAGCCGGTTCGATTATCTTCCCGGGCAATATCGGGGTGTTTAACTGGGGTTCTGTTGCGGTCGATCCTGAGCGTCAGATCCTGATCGCTTCACCGGTGCGTCTGGCTTACAAATACAACCTGATCAAACGTTCGGCGACAACGGCGGACAAGCGTCTGTTCACCAAAGACGGTACGCCGTACTGGAATGAGAACTTTGAAGGTGATTACGCCATTCATATTCAGCAGCTCTCTTCCAGCCTGGGTATTCCGTGCATCGCGCCGCCGTGGGGCCGCATGGTCGGTGTTGACCTGAAAACCGGGAAAACCGAATGGCTGCGCCGCGTGGGCACCACCAAGAACCTGAACACCAGCTTCCTGCCGGGACGCTTCCCGATTGGCTTCCCAATGGGGATGGTGGCACACGGTGGCCCGTTAACCACCGCAGGTGATGTGGTGTTCCACGGTGCAACGGCCGATAACTTCTTCCGTGCTTACGATGTCAACACGGGTGAGTTACTGTGGCAGACCGAACTGCCCGCCGGGGGCCAGGCCACGCCTGCCACCTATATGGGCAGCGATAACCAGCAGTATGTGGTGATTGCGGCCGGTGGTCACGGTTCGCTCGGCACCAAAGCCGGTGACTCGGTAGTGGCTTACCGCCTGAAGTAATCTGAACCGGGGAGCGGTATCTGCCGTTCCCCGTCAGTCATTATCAAGCTGGTCGGCCACCTTCGGCAGCGTGCCTGCGCGGCGCTGCGGCACAGAGGCCGCAGAGAGAAGGGGACTTAGTCGACGATCGAAATACGGCAGGTGTTGGCGCTGCCAATCTGGCCAACGCTGTCTCCCTGTGTGACGATCACCAGATCCCCCGAGGCCAGGTAACCCTGTTCACGCAGAATAGCGATAGCATCCTGCGCCGACTGCACGCCTTCGGCATGACCGTTAAACAGCACCGGCGTGACACCACGATACAACGTTGTCAGATTGAGCGTGGACTGATGGCGGGAGAGGGCGAAGATCGGCAGACGCGAGGTGATGCGCGACATCATACGTGCCGTGCGCCCGGATTCGGTCATGGCAATAACGGCTTTCACCCCGGTCAGATGGTTTGCCGCGTACATGGCAGACATCGCCGTCATCTCTTCAATATTACTGAACTCAACGTCCAGGCGGTGTTTAGAGGTGTTCGTGCCCGGCACCCGTTCCGCACCCAGGCAGATATTATGCATGGCAGTGATGGCTTCTACCGGGAAGCTGCCCGCGGCGGTTTCAGCCGACAGCATGACGGCATCGGTGCCGTCGAGCACGGCGTTGGCGACGTCCATCACCTCTGCGCGGGTTGGCATCGGGTTGGTGATCATCGATTCCATCATCTGGGTGGCGGTAATCACCACACGGTTGAGCTGTCGTGAACGTGCAATCAGGCGTTTTTGCACCCCGACCAGCGCCGCATCACCGATCTCGACGCCAAGATCGCCGCGCGCCACCATAATCACATCGGAGGCGAGGATCATATCGTCCATGCTTTCCTGTGTTGCCACCACTTCGGCACGCTCTACTTTTGCCACAATCAGCGCCTTACAGCCGGCTTCACGCGCCAGACGGCGGGTGAAACGCAGGTCTTCACCACTGCGCGGGAAGGAGACGGCAAGGTAGTCGACGTTCATTTTGGCGGCGGTGAGAATATCGGCTTTGTCTTTCTCGGTCAGTGCATCGGCGGAGAGGCCGCCTCCCAGCTTATTCACCCCTTTATTGTTTGACAGTACGCCGCCCACGGTGATCACGGTATAAATCGTCGCGCCCGCTACGCGCAGCACGCGCAGTTGAATGCGGCCATCGTCCAGCAGCAAAATATCGCCGGGCACCACATCATCGGGCAGGGATTTATAGTCGATACCCACGCGCTGGTTGTCGCCCTGGCCTTTGTCCAGCAGGGCATCGAGGATAAATTCATCGCCGACCGTCAGCAGGGCTTTACCTTCTTTAAACGTCGAAACACGGATTTTTGGCCCCTGCAGATCGCCTAAAATCGCCACCTGGCGGCCGAGACGGCTGGCGACATCACGCACGCGCTGGGCGCGGGCAATATGGTCTTCGGCGGTACCATGAGAAAAGTTCAGCCTGACGACGTTAGCGCCCGCTTTGATGATTTTTTCGAGGTTATTATCCCGGTCTGTTGCCGGGCCTAACGTGGCAACAATCTTGGTGCGTCTCAATACTTCAGACATGATCACGTCCTTGGTTAAATGTCACCCGTTGTTCTCCTGACGCGTTAACGCCAGTGAATCGGGTATTAATGAGAAACTGCCGCTGTTTTTTTAATCAGTCGGCCAATGTTTTCGCAGGTGCGCTCCATATTGGTGGTCCCTTCCTGCAACAGCGATTCTATTGCCGCTGCGTGCGGGATAATGCCAAAAATAGCATCAATGCCAGCGTCATACAGCGCGCCGACATCATCGCCAATACTGCCAGCAACTGCAATGACCGGAACCTGATGTTGTCTGGCGGTCTGTGCTACGCCGAAAGGCGTTTTACCAAAACGTGTCTGGAAGTCGATGCGGCCTTCCCCGGTAAAGCAGTAATCGGCCCCGGCCAACTTCGCGCTCAGACCACTGTACTCAACCACGATTTCAATACCTTTACGCAGCGTGCTGTGGGTGAAGGCCATCAGCCCGGCACCCAGCCCTCCTGCGGCTCCGGCTCCTGGCGTTGCTGCCACTTCGTGGCCGAGTTGCTGCGAGATAACGTCAGCATAATGAGCGAGGTGATGGTCGAGGGTGGCGACCATTTCCGGGGTTGCCCCCTTTTGCGGACCAAATACCTCCGATGCGCCCTGCGGACCGCATAGCGGGTTGGTGACATCACAGGCCACCTGAATATCTACCTCTGCCAGTCGGCTGTCCAGCCCGGAAATATCAATGCGGTGCAAATCACCCAGCGCGCCGCCACCGGGGGCTAAACGTTTGCCCTGTTTATCAAAGAAGCGCACGCCCAGCGCTTCGGCCATTCCGGCCCCGCCGTCATTGGTGGCACTGCCGCCGATACCCAGGATGATCTTCCTGATGCCTTTATCCAGGCAGGCGCGGATCAGTTCCCCGGTGCCCCGGGTGGTGGTCAGCAAAGGATTTTTAGTGTGCGGGTTAACGTAATGGATGCCGCTGGCCGAGGCCATTTCAATCACCGCCATGTCGCCACTGCCCATAATGCCGTAGCAGCCCTCTACTGGGGTACCCAGCGGGCCGGTCACCTGTAGCGTGAATAACTCCCCCCCCGTGGCATCAATCAGTGACTGCGTCGTGCCTTCGCCGCCGTCCGCCATCGGAACGTGAATATAGTTGGCGTCGGGAAATACACGCTTGAGCCCGGCCTCCATCGCGAGGCAAACCTGCTTCGCCGTCATACTCTCTTTGAAGGAGTCGGGTGCTAATACAAACGTCTTGTTCATCATGGGTTGCCTTATGTCATGGTGGCCAGGGTCATCCTGGTGGGGGCATTTCTTATAATAGACAAAAGGGTTCAGCTACAGGAGCAAGAGAGGGTTATCACAGGTCAGGGTGGAGGAATTACAGGGCCAGCTTGAAATGTCTGTTCAGCATCATCCTGCCTTTTGGGGTAATCGTGACCATCCGGTAACCCGGAGTCCGTACCAGCCAGTCCTCCGCTTCGCCGTGCTGCAATAAAGCGGCACCGATATAGCCACCAAGATGAAATCGTCGTTCACTCCAGTCCAGGCAGGCGCAGCAGTGTTTCCGCCGGGTACCGGCATCGGGTTCAATGCCGAGTTCAATCAGGTGCTGTCTGCCGGTATCGGTCAGCGCAGCGCCATCAGTCGTTATCCACTGTGCATCGCGCATTGCGTCATAGATCTGTACCGCGACTTCCCCCGCCAGATGGTCGTAGCAGGTGCGGGCATAACGCATATCGGCGGGCGTGCTCGGTTCTGGTGCCGCAACACGCCGCCATGAGACCCCCATCATGGTTTCGATCAGCTGCGCAATATCGCCACCGGCCAGCCGATAGTAACGGTGCCGCCCCTGGGACAGGCAGGAAATCAGACGGCTTTGCACCAGACGTGCCAGATGGGCACTGGCGGTGGAACAGGCGACATCCGCCACGGCACTCAGCTCTGTCGCCGTCCAGGCGCGCCCGTCCATTAAGGCGCAGAGTATTTTAACCCGTGAGGTATCCGCCAGGGCCGCCGCGACGGCGACCATGGAAATCTCCAGCACATCCTCATTGTCGGCGGCTATCATCTGTTTTTGCATGGTTACTCAGGCACCACGGCCCATTGTTGGGTGACGCGTTCGGCGGCAGCGGGGTTATCCGTCACCAGAATTAACTGATTAGCATGATCGCTGTACTGCGTCAGGATAGAAATTCCGGCGTCTGCCAGTGCGGTTGCTATCTCGCCCAGTTCGCCCGGGCGCGCCTGCTTCAGCTTGCGGATCAGCGGCTGGCAGACATTCTGAACCTGAAACCCTTCAGCCTCAAGTACAGCCCGCGCCCGCTGGCCTTCCACCACCAGAAAGTGTGCATGACTGTGTTCGCCTGCGCTAAAGACACCACCGCCTTCCAGGCCGATACCCTGGCGGCCTAACAGGCTCGCCAGCGCGGCCAGCGCACCGGGAACATTGGGTAACAGGATATGGATATCAAACATGGTGTTGTCCTTTATTTTCTGATGAGTAATCCCGCAGTACCCCGGCAATGCGGATGCGGTAGAAGGAAAACAGGTGGCGGCGTCCTTCAGCCTGGGCGGCCTGGTGGTGGGCGTTCTGTTTCCAGGCCAGCACGGCGTCTTCGTCGCGCCACCATGAAAGCGATAAAATCTTGCCGTCGTCGGCCAGGCTACGAAAACGTTCAATGGCAATAAAGCCATCAATATCGGCCAGCAGGGGGTTCAGTTCAGCGGCAAGTTGCAGGTAACGCGCTTGCCCGTCAGGGGTAATCTCAGCTTCAAAAAGAACGGCGATCATCAGTACACTCTCATTGCAGGGGGAGAGGCCACTTTACTGATCTAAAAAAAGAACACTTCGCTGGAGAACGAAATATCGAGGGGAACTTGCGCAGTGCTATCCGGCGTCATGAAAGCACTGCGCAGAAGGGGCTACAGTTGGGCAATCCTCAGCAAATCGTCTTTGGCGCCTGGTGCCACGGCCAGCACCGGGGCACCGCGCAGCAGGTGCTCACCCGCGGTGTTAAACGTGTGCGTCCAGCCGCCGGCCTCATTGACCAGGCAGTAACCCGCCAGGCAATCCCACGCGTGCATATGAGGTTCGTAATAGCCCACCAGACGCCCGGCGGCAACGTATGCCAGCATCATGGCCCCCGACCCGTTGCGGAAGAAGTTGCCGCCTGCGGCGGTGATCCCGGCGGCAATCTCACCCACGCGTTCCGGGGTGACATAGCTGTTGGCACCGAAGCCGGTGACGTGGTTCTGCATGGTGCGTGCCGGATCAACCTGCAACGGTTTGCCATTCAGCGTTGCGCCCTGGCCGCGTGCAGACACAAAGCACTCCTGCTGGCACGGTGCCATGATCACGCCAATGACCGGCTGCCCTTCGTGGATCACGGCAATCGATACGCACCAGTTCGGCATACCGTTAACAAACGGACTGGTGCCGTCAATCGGGTCCACCACCCAGGTGAAACCTGAGCTGCCCGCCTGTAAACCGAACTCTTCACCGAGAAAACCGTCATCGGGGAATGCCTGAGCAATCTGCCCGTTAATCAGCATTTCCACTTCGCGGTCGGCGATCGAGACCACGTCCTGCGCATCTCGCTTGGTTTCAATCACCAGCGTTTCACGGCGATGAAAATAATCGAGCGCTTTGGCACCGGCTTCTCGTGCTACCTGTTCCG
This sequence comes from Erwinia rhapontici, assembly GCF_020683125.1. NCBI lineage: Bacteria > Pseudomonadati > Pseudomonadota > Gammaproteobacteria > Enterobacterales > Erwiniaceae > Erwinia > Erwinia rhapontici. The sequence goes on from NZ_CP085627.1 coordinate 1,953,931, forward strand.
CCAGTCTCAGCCGGCGGGAAATGTCTTCACTCATGTTCAGTCCTTATTAATGGGGATCACTGGGCAATCAGCGCCAGCCCCTGAGGTTTGAAATCCACGAATACGCGGCTGCCCGGTGCCAGCTGGGTTTCCATCTGCACATCGACAATAAACAGCGCACCCAGCGCCGTCTGCACTTCATATTCGATGTGGTCCCCCAGCCAGGTGCTGTGGGTGACTTCACCGTTCAGTGCGCCTGCCGGTTCAGTGCGCAGCGTAATAAACTGCGGTCGCACCGAGAGCTGCGCGGCACCGGGGCGGGCGTAAGCGCCGGGTACGCGATACTCGCGATTGCCCAGTGCGATCACCGCCTGGCTGTCTTCCACCCGGCGGATATCGCAGGGCAGGATATTGGCCTCGCCCATAAAGTCGGCGATAAATACCGACGCCGGTGACTGATACAGCTCCTGCGGTGCACCCTGTTGGGCAATATGCCCTTCTTTCATGACAATAATCTTATCGGAGACGGCAAGCGCCTCTTCCTGATCGTGTGTCACGTATACGGCCGTAAAGCCCAGCCGCTGTTGCAGATCGCGGATTTCAGTGCGCACGCGGCGGCGCAGGCGTTCATCGAGGTTGGAGAGCGGTTCATCCAGCAGCAACACCTGCGGTTCCAGCACCAGCGCACGTGCTACGGCAATACGCTGCTGCTGGCCGCCGGACAGCTCCGCAGGAAGGCGCTGGCCCATACTCTCCAGGCCGACCAGCTTCATCCCTTCACGCGCGCGGTCCTGGGCTTCTTTTTTCGACATTCCGCCGGAGAGCAGGCCGTACATCACGTTATCCAGTGCGCTCATATGCGGGAACAGCGCGTAGGACTGAAACACCATCGCCACATCACGCTCGTTAGCGGGCAGATGCGTCACATCGTTACCGCCAATCAGAATACGCCCGGAGGTCGGGTGTTCCAGTCCCGCCAGCAGGCGCAGGGTGGTGGTTTTGCCACAGCCGCTGGGGCCGAGCAGGGTTACCAGCGTGCCCGGTTCAACCGTCAGCGATAAGTTGGGCAGGGCGTTGAAATCGGCAAACTGTTTGGTGACGTTCTCAAACACCACCGAGCCGGAACGAATGGTCGTCATACGGCACTCTCCTGATGTAATGCCGGTGGTGGAGCCACCGGTGCTGTGGCAATGCGGGTAGCGCGGCGCAGGCGGCGTTCACCGACCAGCAGCTGGAAGGTGAGGATCACCGCCAGCATCACCACAATAAGGACGGAGGAGTAAGCGATAGCGACGCCGTATTCCCCGTTTTCGACCAGTCCGACGATATAAGAGGTGGCCATGTTGTACTGGGCGCTGACAAGGAAAATGACGGCGCTGATGGAGGTGATCGCCCGCACAAAGGCGTAGACCAGTGCGGCACTGATCGCCGGTTTCAGCAGTGGCAGGATCACTTTGCGCAGCGTGCGGAAACTGCTGGCCCCTAATGTTAACGAGGCTTCATCCAGGCTGCGGTCGAGCTGGCTCATGGCGGCAATCCCCCCGCGAACGCCGACCGGCATATTGCGGAAAACAAAGCAGGCGACAAGGATCAGCGCTGTACCCGTGATCTCCAGCGGTGGCAGGTTGTACGCCATAATATAGCTGACACCAATGACGGTGCCGGGAATGGCAAAACTGAGCATCAGCATAAATTCAAAGGTCGAACGCCCGGCAAACTTCTGCCGTACGATCAGCCAGGCGGTCAGCAGGCCGACAATGGCCGTCAGCGGAGCCGCAATCAGCGCAATTTCCATGGTGGTCCAGAACGAATTCCAGGCCACGCCGGTCCACACCATCTGCCCCTCGTTCCAGTGGAAGCCGAACGCACGGGCGTAGTGCGCCAGCGTCAGGCTGCTGTCCAGGCCCCACGACTGTACAAATCCGCCAATCAGGATCATGCCGTAGATCACCAGCGTGAACAGGCCCCACGGGATCACCAGTGCGTAAACGCCATAACGCAGGCCACGAGGCAGACCGCAGTGCTGACCGGAGTCGCCTTTGCCGGTGACGGTGGCGAAGTTTTTACCCGACAGCCACAGTCGCTGGAGAATAAAGGCGCTGAGGGTAAAGCACAGCAGGATGATCGCCAGCACCGCTGCCCGGCTCGGGTCGTTTTGCGCCCCGACCACCGAGAAGAAGATCTCGGTCGAGAGCACGCCGTGGCTGCCACCCAGCACCATCGGGTTGCCGAAGTCCGCCATACTTTCGATAAAGCTGATCAGGAACGCATTCGCCAGGCCCGGTGCCATCAGCGGCAGCGAGACGTAGCGGAAGGTGCGCCAGCGGTTAGCGCGCAGCGTTTGCGAGGCTTCTTCCAGTGACGGACTGACGCCTTCAACCACACCAATCAGCACCAGGAAGGCAATCGGCGTGAAAGAGAGAACCTGGGCTATCCAGATCCCGGTCAGACCATACAGCCAGCGGCCTGGCTCAATACCAAACACCGTTGCGAGCAGTTCTGTCACGACGCCTGCCCGGCCAAACAGCAGCATCAGCGCCAGGCCAATAACAAACGGCGGCGTGATGATCGGCAGCACGGTCAGCATGCGCAGCGCTTTCTTAAACGGCAGCGGCGTGCGGGTCGCCGCCAGCGCAAAGGCCAGACCCAGCAGGGTAGAGCCGGAGGCGGTCATCAGCGCCAGCCACAGGGTACGCCATGCCGTGCCGCAGCCCCCGCTGCCGTTCAGGCAGCCGAGGCTCCAGATGGCCGGGTCCTGAATATTGGCGATCATGCCATCCGGCTTAAAGGAACCGTCCACATCCTGTACGGAGGCGACAAACATGCTGAGCACCGGATACAGCACGAAGGTGGTCACCAGGGCTACCAGCAGCACAATTGCCGCCACCACAAAGGCATCACCGCGCAGCACGCCGCGTTCTGCCAGCGCAAAGGAGAACAGCAGCAGGAAGGTGGTGAGTAGCAGGATCGCCCCTGCGCCAAAAGCAGGCTGGCCGTCGCTGAGTGCGCCGAACAGCTGTTCACTCCACTGCCAGTTCCAGCCTGTGTAACCAATCGCATGGCCTTCAAACAGCAAAAACAGGACGCCAAAGGTACTGGCCCCCATCAGGAGCCAGGAGCGGCGGTTGCCCACGGGCAGTAAGCGCGCCAGAGCGCAGATCAGGAGCATCAGCACGGCAATCGTCAGCCAGGGACGCTGGAACTGGGCAATCTGCCAAAGGGCCGGGGCCGTCTCGCGATCCTGCCAGAGTGTTGTCAGCCAGCCGAAGTCGAAAAATCCGGCTTCCAGGCTGTACCAGGGCAGCAGCAGGATGGCAAGTGCGCCCAGCACGAAAGCCCCGTCCAGGCGGCGGTTTTGAGCATTCATCATAACCTCGATCGTTTATGATCCGGCCTCCCGCGTGGGCGGGAGGGGAAGGGAGGAAGAATTACTGGGCGCTGGCGCCGATCTCTTTATCCCAACGGCTGAGCAACGCTTTGCGTTTGGCCGAGTCACCGTAGGTTTTGAAGTCGTAGTCGATCAGTTTGATATTCTCGAAGCGCGGCGCGTATTCCGATATCGCCGCATTTTTATTTGACGGGAGCTGGAAGGATTTGGCGTCTTTCATGTGGGACTGTGCATCTGCACTGAGCGCCCAGTCGTACCACACTTTGGCGGCGGCAAGGTTACGCGCCCCTTTCACAATCGACATTGAGCCGATTTCATAGCCGGTGCCTTCGCAGGGGGCGACGGCTTTCACCGGGAAACCATCCACCTGCATGGCCACCGCATCATGCATAAAGACAATACCGATGGTGGTTTCACCGCGTGCTGCTGCTTTTACCGGGGCAGAGCCGGATTTGGTGTACTGGGAGATATTGGCGTTGAGCTTTTTCAGGTAATCGAAGGCTTTCTCTTCCCCCATGATCTGCACCAGGGTGGCAAGGGTATTGTAGGCAGTGCCGGAGGAGTTCGGGTTTGCCATCTGGATCTCTCCTTTCCATGACGGGTCCAGCAGATCGGCCCAGCAGGCTGGCGCTTTCAGTTTTTTCTCTTCCACCAGCTTGGTGTTGTAACCCCAGCCCAGCGCACCGGCATAGACGCCGACGGTGCGGAACTGCGCGCTCTCCGCCTGCTTACGTGCCCAGTCCTGCTGCTGGTCGAGTAGCGGTGACTTGTAGGCCTGGGTCAGGCCTTCGTCGGCGGCCTGCATATGCGGATCGCCCGTCCCGGCCCACCAGATATCGGTGCGTGGGTTGCGGGCCTCGGTGCGGATGCGTGCATAGGCTTCGCCCGCAGAGAGGCGCACCATGCTGACCTTGATATCCGGGTGTTGTTTCTCAAACAGGTTGGTCATTTGCTCACAAACAACCACATCGGCGGAGCAGATCATATTCAGCTTTTCAGCGGCCTGAGCCGGAAGGGCTGAGAGCGCAGAGCCAGCGGCGATGACCGCCATCAGAGTAATACGATGCATGGTGTTCTCCTTCAGTGTGTAGGGTAGGCGATACGTTGTCGCCAGGTTTTTTGTGCATACGTTTTGCACGTGTGTGCAATTAATTAATGCACAAAATTTATGCTGTCAATTGCGCTGGTACGCATTTCAGTTGCCATGTCACAAAAATGAAACAATTACGCTACAAAAATAATTGCACAGCCGTGCAAAGTGCGACAGACTCATTCGCAACACAAAGCGGGCGGGTGTGATAATGGCGATGGAAAAGGCAGTGGTCAGTGCGAAAGATGTGGCAGAGAGGGCGGGCGTGTCGCGTTCAGCGGTGTCGCGCACCTTCACGACGGGGGCCAGTGTCTCCGCTGCCACGCGGAAAAGGGTCATGCAGGCCGCAGAAGAACTGGGCTATCACGTTAATCACCTGGCACGCGGGCTGGTGCGTAACCGCAGCGGCCTCGTCTGCCTGATTGTTTCTGAACTGGCCACACCGTACCGTGCCAGCCTCGTGCGGCTGGTGACGCAGCATCTGCAGGAAGCCGGGAAAATTGCCATGCTGATCAATACCGACCGCTCGGATGACAGTGTGTCGCAGGCGCTGCAACAGGCGATCAACTACCGTGCTGATGCTTCTTTTGTGCTCTCGGGGATGCCGGAAAGCGCCATTGCGCGTCAGTGTCATAAACACGGTCAGCGGCTGGTACTGATTAACCGCAACGATGTGCTGCCGGGATCATTGAGTATTAATCTGGATAACGAAGATGCCGCCAGCCGTGTGGTGATGGCGTTTGCGCGGGCGGGTTGCCAGCATGTGGCATTTGCTAACTCCCTTGCCGGAACGCCGAGCCTGATGGCGCGTGAACGTGGGTTTCTTCAGGCGGCGGAAGCGGCCGGGCTAAAAGCCAGCGTGGAGCGTTTCGGCACCACCTCTTATGAGAGCGGGCAGATCCTGGCACACCGACTGCTGACCCGCCGCGATCGCCCCGACGCGGTATTCTGTGTGACTGACCTGCTGGCCTGCGGCTTTATGGATGAAGCGCGGCACCGTTTTTCCTTGCGCATCCCGCAGGACCTCTGCGTCGCGGGTTACGATGATATTCCCCAGGCGGCGTGGTCGTCTTATCATCTCACCACCTTCACCCAACCCGTTGATCGCTTTGCCCGTGACGCGGTCGAGTGGCTGGTGAATGAGGAGCAACGTGAAGATAACCAGCCTGCGGCGCTGGACGAGGAGATGCCTGGCGAAACACGGATGTACCATGCTGATTTTATCTGGCGCGGGACGATCCGCGGGGGATGAAAATAGCGCTGTGCTTTATTTTAATGTATTAATTATTGACCCGTATTAATGATATTCAATATTTTATTTATCTATGATATTAAACTTTGTGCTTTCTCTGGCTAATTCAATTCTCCAGGCGGAATTATAATTTTGTGCAGAGGGTTATTGTTTTATTAATACCCTTGTCAGCACTTTTGTGAGTAAAATGAAAAGGTTTCTTTATAACCCAACAACCCCTCGCCAATCAGGTCAATATTGTCTACTATCTTACTCAAGTCCTGACTTGATAAAATGGTTAAAATGGAAATAAAGAAAACAGATCCTAAGCCACGTACGAAACCGGCGGAAGTCCGTCTTGATGAACTGATGGATGCTGCACAGCAGTTGTTCATCACTAAAGGGTTTGAAGCCACCACCATCAGCGACATCGTGCGCGATGCGCAAGTGGCAAAAGGGACCTTCTACCACTACTTCCCGTCAAAAAATGAGATGCTTTCCGCACTGCGTGAGCGCTTTACCCGGCATTTTATCGAAGAGATCCAGCTGGCCGTGGATGCCTGTCCCGCTGAAGACAGTGTTGCGCGTCTGCGTGCCTGGTGTGATGCCGGTATCACCGCCTATTTTGACGGCATGGCGCTGCATGATGCGTTGTATCACGATCATCATTATCACACGCGCGGTAATCAGGATCGTGATGCGGTACTGGATCAAATCCTGACAATCCTCAATCACGGCAGCACTTTTGGTGCCTGGCAGCTTGAGAACCCACGTCTGACCGCTATCCTGATGTACCACGGCATGCATGGTGCGGTGGATGATGCGGTAGTCACTGATGAAAACGATAAAACGCAGTTGGGCCATCAACTTGCCTGCGAGTTTCTGCGCTTACTCGGCTACCACCAGCCATAATTCTCTGAAGGGGGCGTCGCGACTACGTCTCCTTCCGGCCTCTGTTCTCCCTTCCTCGTTCTTCTTCTGAATACCCTCATAAACATAAGTTTTATTAATTGTTTGTTTTACATCCATACAAACTTCTGTGGTAAAAAAGCTGTTGACCGACTGGCGGTCAATGCTAATAATAATCACTTTCATTAATCATTAGGTGAAACTGTTATGGATTTTAACAACATAATCTCCCTGCTCAATGAGATTGGCATTCCGGCAGATGTGCTGGATGAGGCAGACGGAAGCTGGCAATTAAGGCGCGATCTGGCGCTATCTTCTGCCGAAACGGTGGCTCTGCAGGCACGATTACAGCAGCAAACCGGCAGGCAGTTTTCGTTATGGGGAAGCAATGACTACACCCTTGATGAAATTATTGCACTGGGTAACTAAAGCGAGAGGGGCAGTAGGGATTTATCTGATTCGTTATCGCAACAGAAGCGAAGGTGCTTAGGTTGCGAGAAAAATACATATAAAATTAATCTATTTTTAATTGACTGACGGTCAGTCGTGGTGTGTGGTGTGGCCCATAACTAATAAATACCAGTAAGTAAATTTTTCTCTTCCATGTGAGTAAGCACGAGTAACAGCATCTTCGTTAAGCCAGGTCCGAAGAAGGGGGTAACCCTGCATGATTGCGGTTGACCGTATTTTCAAAGCAGACAAATAGTGTGCGCATGATGGAGTTAAACATGGTTAAGTCTGGTGGTTCATTGAATCAAAACCTGCTGGCGGCGCTGCACGAAAACCGCCGACGCCGGGCATTGTTCGAGCAGGACATGATAATCACTCACGGTGAGTTAGCCGACCGCGTGGCCTCTTGTAGCTATCGCCTGCAGCAACGGGGTGTGCAGAAGGGAGATCGCGTGGCGATGCAACTGCGTAATACGCATCAGGCCGTGATATTAATGCTCGCTACGCTGATGATCGGCGCGATCCCCGTTCCTGTCCTTCCCTCTTATCGTGAAAAAGAGTTGCGTCATATTTTGCAAATGACCACGCCTAAAGTGCTGGCTGTGCAACGCAGTACTCGTCGTTATAACCCTCTGGCAGTATTACAAAATCTGCAGCAGGAGGGGCTTAATGTCGATCTGGTGCTGGTGGAGGAGGGCGCTAACTGCCACCAGGACTCACGTTATCTTAATTTGCAGGATTTCTGCGCGTTGCTGGCGCCCGTTCCCGTGCAAAAGCTGGCGACGATGGCCGATGACGATATCGCCATGATGTTGCTCTCCAGCGGCACGACCGGTCTTCCGAAGGCTATCGCCCGTAAAAACGCCGGCTATAGCTATATGATTGCCTGCGGGTGCGACGTTTTTGGCCTGACTGAGCGCTCCGTTTATTTCGCGGTAATGCCGGTTTCTCACGGATTCGTGATCAATTGCCCGGGGATGCTGGGCACGCTGTTGCGGGGTGGCGCCGTCGCACTGGCCGATGTGCCCTCTGCGGCGCAGGCACTGGATTTCATCGCCTACTGTGGCGTCACACATACCACGCTGGTTCCGGCGCTGCTCTCGCAGTGGGCGGAGGTTCAGCGCGAAAGTCCCCGCTTTATCGACTCGCTGTGGCATGTGCAGGTCGGCGGCGCACGCGTGACACCGGAGCTGGCCGCATCCGCCTCTGACACCCTCGGCATTACCCTCCAGCAATGCTATGGCATGAGCGAAGGGCTGCTCTGTTTTAACGCTCTCGATGATGATGACAGCCTTCGTTTCCACTCGCAGGGACGCCCGCTGTGTCCTGAAGATGAGGTGCGCATCGTTGATGAACAGGGGGAAGACGTTCCGCCGGGACATTCGGGCGAATTAATTACCCGCGGCCCTTACACCATCACCCGTTATTACCAGAATCCGCTGGCCGACAGCCTGGCGTTTACCGCTGACGGGTTTTATCGCACCGGCGACCTCGCACACGTTGATCGACAGGGCAATGTCTTTATCGATGGAAGGGTTAACGACGCGATTAACCGTGGCGGGGAGAAGTTCTCACCGAATGAAATTGAAGAGCTGGCGCTTCATCATCCGGCGATCCGGCAGGCCGCCTGTGTGGGCATGGCGGATGCGTTGTATGGCGAAGTTCCCTGCCTGTTTGTCACCACCGACGATAGCGAATTGACCCTGGGGGCGGTGCGCCGTTTTTTTGAACAGCAGGGGCTCGCCACCTTCAAGGCCCCGGAAAGACTGATCCTGATTGATTCCATCCCGATGAAAGGCATTGGCAAAATTGACCGCCTGGCCTTGAGGGCGTTACTGGCGCAGCAAGAGGCGCCTCTTCCTGGCACGATGACAGAGCGAACGTAGACGATGAAAACCACCCTCAGTCATAACAGAACAGTCATGCGCTTCAGCACCGGTAACGTTGCACCCGTACAGCAGCAACTTGTGGTCTTTCCTCATGCTGGCGGCAGTGCCGCGTTTTACCAGCAGTGGCGTGAGCGACTCCCGGCAGAATGTGACCTGCTGGTGGTGCAATATCCGGGGCGGGAAGAGCGCCAGGCAGACCTTCCCTGGTCGGGTGCACAGCAGGCGATCGCGGCCTGTAGCCACGGGCTGCGGGAATTACTGGGCGTGGCACCGGTGATATTTTTTGGTCACAGCATGGGCGCGTTGCTGGCATTGCAGGTGGCCACCGCGCTATGGGATTCACGCTTTGCCTGCCAGCGGGTGGTGCTCTCCGCACAGCGTGTGCCGTCGGAACTGGTGATGCTGCAACAGCCGGGCGCGCGCGAGCGACTGCTCGACACCATCCTCACCTACAGCGAACAGAGCGGCATCATGCGTCTTGACGAACTGACGCGCCCGAGGGTCGCCGCTTTAATTTTGCAGGATCTGATGTTGCTCGGGCAGTTGGCCGACCTGCCGGTCGCCGATATCCCGTTACTGATTGCCGGTGGGGAAGAGGATCCGCTGGTGGAACGGTCGGCGCTGGAAGCCTGGTCGACAACGGTGACGGAAAGTCAGCTTAAGCGCTGGCCGGGCGGACACTTTTACTTCCAGGACAATCTGGATGCCTTTTTACACCAGCTGTTGCCGTCATGCGCAGCGGCTCAACTCAACTGATAGTCAGATAAGGAAGATGTGATGAACTTTGAGCTGTTTAATCCTCAACACGCTGCGCCAGACACAGAAAAGGCTTTTACGCTGTTCCCGGCATTGAAAAAGTTTTATGCCTCGCTCGGCAAAACGCCGCTGATCCCGGTGCCAGGCCCTCAGGGGCACGCGACGATTCTGGCGAAATATGAATTCAACAACCCTTTTGGTTCGGTAAAAGACCGGACCGCCTTCGGGCTGTTTTGTGATGCCATCAATCAACATGACTTTGCGCGTGGCGAACTGAAACTGCTGGATTCGTCCGGCGGCAATATGGCGAAGGCGCTGGCAAAACTGGGCAACATGTGTGGCATTGCCGTGCAGGTAGTGATCCCCGACTCCTCACCCGAGCAGCTGGTGGCAACGCTGAAGGGCGATAATGCGCAGGTGACGCTGGTGGATCGCAGTCAGTTTTTACTCGGCGTGATTGCCCGTAGCCAGCAAATTGCCCGCGATGATCCCAGCTGGACGCTACTCTCACAGCACCTCAATCTGGTGAATACCGCCGTGCATCAGCATCAGACCGGGGCTGAGATCCTCCATCAGTTGAACGGCACACGTGCCGATGGCTGGGTATCGGCAGTGGGAACCGGTGGCACCTTATCCGGCGTATATGCAGCACTGAGCCGCGATAATCCCCAGATTATTGCCTGGGGATCCACGCCTGCAGAGTTACCTTATGGCACGCTGAATGCCCCTAACGGTGAGGCAAAGTTTGCCGGGGCAGGCGGCCTGGGGTTTGGCTTCCGCCAGCCGTTTATTACCCAGCTGATGCCAAAAAATCTGCCGTTTAATGAAGTGACCTATCGCGAAGCACTGACGGCTATGTATGAATTCTGGCAGTTGACCGGCGTGAAAATTGGCGCATCCTCCGCCGCCAACTGGAAGACCGCGTGGAAACTGGCGCAGACGCTTGACCGCGGTCAGCAGGTGGTGACCCTGTTCGCTGACGCCGGAAGTGATGTGGAAAGAGAGAAAGGAGAAGCCTGGTTTAAACAGTCAGATATCGTGGTGGCATAACCTCATTTTTAATTAAAGGGTCAAAAACATGGAAATTATTCAGGGCAATAATAATGTATTGTCAGAGCTGATTGCGCTCGCAAACTGGGTTCGCGCTGAAATTGAACAGGGTTCTTCGGTAACCGAAGTTGAGCATTCTCTGGCAGTAAATAAAGGCTACGCGAATGCTACGGTTATTTCCGTCGTGGAAATGGCAAATATTCATTTTAATTCAAAAACCAACAGTGGGCCGACGGTGGGTGACGCGAATTCGCACGTCGACCATTTTATTGATGAGCGAGGTGAACCCGCAGGAACCATGACCGGCAGCGGGTGGAAAATTGCGGCGCTGGCCGATAACAGCGTGGTCTCTTATTATCATGAGACCGCCGAAACCCCTCAGGGACGTATTGAAACTTCAGGTATCTGGAACTCCAGTGCCATCTGGGCATCGCAGTGGCAGTCATTGCTGGCCGTAGGCGTAAGTGGCGATGTGATGGGGAAAGTGGGGGTACGTCAGCTTTATCAGGAAGTGCCCAGAGAGAAATATCGTACGTTACTGGTGCTGGTGCCACTCGATCAAATTAAAACACTGACCCAATAATTTTATATTCAAGAACAGATAAACACTCTTAAGGGGTAGGTATGCACACGTCTGAAGAATGGGATGTTGTTATTATCGGTGCGGGTCCGATTGGTTTATCCACGGCCTGGAATTACGCCAGAGAAAATAAACAGCATAAGGTGTTAGTGTTAGATAAATATGGTCTGATGACGCAACTTGCCGGCACAAGTGGTGAAGAACGCCACTGGCGTTTGCAATATTCAGAAATTGATATTTTCCGCTTAACGCTGGAAGCCGATAAATTATGGCAGGCGCTGGAAAAAAACGCTGACCGGAAACTGATCCATCGTACCGGCAGTCTGTGGTTTGGCGATGCGGATGTCTGGACCAATGAAGGACAGATCACCCAGACAATGAAATCGATGGATGAGATGGGGTTGCCCTATGAGCGTCTGAGCATCCGCGCCATTGAGCAGCGTTTCGGCTTCACCCATTTTGACGCTAACTATGAAGGTTTTTTACAGCGCGACGGCGGCGTTATTGATGTTAAGGGCACGCTCTCCACGCTGTATGCGTTGGCCAGCGAACTGAATGTCAGCTTTGCTTTCGGCCAGGAAGTGGTGGCACTCGAGCCGGACAGCACGGGCGTCACTGTGATTGGCGCAGAACAGCGTTTCCGGGCGCGTAAGGTGCTGGTGGCCAGTGGTCCGGGAAGTAAAAAACTGGTGGGGCAACTGGATATCGATCTGGCACTGTCGACCTATGAGATGGCCTGTATCAGTATGCTGCGCAGCGAGCGCACCACGGCGAATGACCCATTCTGGTTCGCTTTTCAGCAGCCGGTTGCCAGTGACAGTAATCTGTTTTACGGCTTTCCCCCCAATCCCTGGTCGGTTAACGGTTTTGACCGCCTCGGCACCGATTTTGAAGTCGACCCGCTCAGTGACACGCATGGCCCGAGCTATCGTGCCAACCCGCTGCACGTCGAACGTGCACTGGAGTTCGCCCAGCGGCACATGCCGTTCCTCGCCCCCGACCGTGAACATTACGCCAGCAGTTGCCTGGCCGTGCTACCCACCGATCCCCAGCGGCAGTTCTACCTGGATAGCGCCCGTGGTCGCTGCCACGGCGGCGAGAACGTGGTGGTGTCTGCGGGGGGATGGGCATTCAAATTTACGCCACTGATGGGGCAGATCTGCGCGGACTTGTTAAGTGATAAATCGCCCCGCTGGGATATCAGCGCATTACGTTTTTGACTGAGGAGAGCAGTATGCAACAGCAACACTGCACGCATCAGAAGATTGCGCTGGTGGGGATGGCCTGCCGTTTTCCCGGCGCCAGTGATATCGAAACATGGTGGCACCACCTGGTCAACGGCGTTGAATCTCTGGTCACGCTGGAGGACGGGCCGCAAGACGATCCGACCTGGGTGGGGGTTGCTGCGCCGCTGGCGCAGGATATCGCGCGCTTTGATGCCGGATTTTTTGGTCTCAGTGCGCGTGAAGCCGCGCTGATGGATCCGCAGCACCGTCTGTTCCTTGAGTGTGCCTGGCACGCACTGGAAGATGCCGGCATTGTGCCTGGCGCACTGCCTGATGCTGCTCTGTTTGCGGGCTGCAGCAGTTCAGACTATTTACGGCAGAACAGCGGCGCGCAGCGTTTTGCCAGCCTGGCACCCTCGGCATTCGAGCAGCAGATCACCAACGATAAAGATTATCTCAGCACGCGTGTGGCCTGGCACCTGGGCATAGGGGGGCCTGTCGTGAATGTTCAGGCCGCCTGTGCCACGTCTCTGGTCGCTGTCTGTGAGGCGGTCTATGCCCTGCGCAGCGGGCGTTGCAATCTGGCGCTGGCCGGAGCCTGCACGTTGCGCATTCCTCAACTCGAAGGCTATTTCAGCCAGCAGGGCATGATCTTCGCCACGGATGGGCATTGTCGGCCATTTTCGGCGGATGCCAGCGGGACAGTGTTTGGCAGCGGTGTGGGCGTGGTGGTGATGAAACGTCTGGAGGACGCGCTGGCCGCCGGGGACGAGGTGATCGCCGTGATAGACGGCGTGGCGATGAACAATGACGGGGCTGAAAAAGTCAGTTTTACCACCACCAGCCTTGCGGGGCAGCAACGCCTGTTGCGCCTGGCCTTGCAGGATGCGCAGCGGCACCCGGAGGATTTTCGTGCGATAGAAGCCCACGGCACGGGCACGCTGGCGGGTGACCCGATCGAGTTTTCCGCGCTTAACAGCGTGTTCAGGGAATTTACCGGGCGTGAAGGTTTCTGCGCGCTGGGGGCGGTAAAGGCCAATGTCGGGCATCTGGAAACGGCGGCTGGGATGGCGGGACTGATCAAAGCTGCTTTGCAAATCAAACACGGCTGGTTAACACCGCAAATCAATTTCACCCGTGCCAATCCGGCCTTCGACCTGCGCCACAGTCCATTTCGCGTGCTGACACGTGCAGAACGCTGGCAGGCTGACGATCCCCGCCGTGCAATTGGTGTCAGTGCCTTTGGTATCGGTGGCAGCAACGCGCACGTGGTGTTAAGCCGACCTGAGGTTGCCGCAGCCGCATCTGACACCCGGTCTTCTTCGCTGGCTGACAGCGTGGTGCCGATCTCTGCCCGTTCTGAACAGGCCTGGCATCAGCTGGCAAAGCAGTATCGTCAGCGTGCGACGGGTGAGCCGTTATCCGCGCTGGCCTGGAGTGCGCAGACCCGCAGGCAGGCCATGCGCTTTCGCGGCACGCTGGGGCCAGATGAAGAGGGAAAACTGGTGGTGAAAGAGGGCGTGACCGACAGCGGTAAGGGGCGACTGAGCGTGATATTCCAGTTTCCAGGGCAGGGCAGCCAGTTTATCGGTATGGCGCGAGAGCTGATGGCCAATGACAGCACCTTTCAGCGTCTGATGGAGGAGAAGATCGCTCTGCTGCGTGATCAACTGGCGCTGGATATTGCTCTGCTGTTTAGCCCGCAGGGCAACAGCGCGATGCTGAACAATACGGCACTGACCCAGCCGACACTGGTGGCCGTGGAAATATCTCTCGCCGAACTGCTGATGCATTACGGCGTGGTCCCCGACCGGGTGATCGGCCACAGCGTCGGGGAGATCGCTGCGGCCTGGGCTGCGGGCGCCTTCTCCGTTGAGCAGGCGCTGAACTTTGCTGCACAGCGCGGCAGATTGATGGCCTCACTGGAAGGGGGGGCGATGCTGGCGGTGGAACTCAGCGACAGTGGCTGCCAGCCCTGGCTGGGACGCGGTGTTGCGCTGGCGGCGGTCAATGGCGAAAACAGCTGTGTACTGTCGGGCAATGTGGCCGCGTTGGCCGACTGCGAGCAACGCCTGCGAAGGGAAGGCATTCGCTGTAAAGCCCTCAGTGTTTCCCACGCTTTCCATTCGGCGATGATGGAACCGATCCTCAACGACTTGCGTCACGTTGTGCCCCCCGTCACTGTGCCGCACCAGGGCGTGCGCTACTACTCCGCGCTGCTGGCGCAGGAGGTCGGTGACTTGCGTCAGTTGGATGCCGACTACTGGTGTCGCCATGCCCGCGAGGCGGTGCGTTATCACCAGGCGCTGCAACAGATCCCCGAACGTGGGCGAACGCTGTTTATCGAAGTGGGGCCAGGATCGACGCTGACCGCCCTGGTCGCGCAGTTACGACAGCAGGGTGGGAAAACCTCCACGGTGCGCACACTGCGTCGCCGCGATGATGCACTCAGCGAATGTGCTCTGTGGGTACAGGCGCTGCAAAAAATCTGGCGTGCCGGGGTGGATATCTGCTGGTCACGACTGTGGACGTCATCGCCCGGCCACGTGGCATTGCCGCTGTATCCTTTTGAGCCGCATTTTTGGTGGATGGGTGACCGCGAGTTGCCCGCCAGTCCGCAGCCCGCTGGCGCCGGTGAGGAGGCAGAAGAACATGATGCGCTAATGGCTCGTATCCGCCTGCTGTGGCTGGAAATTACCGGGGCGCTACCCGCGTCGGGATATCAGGATTTTTATGATTCCGGTGGGCAATCACTGATGGCACTGCGCCTGATGGCGCGGCTGGAACAGGAATTTAGCGTGGCCATCAGTATGGCCGATTTTTTACAGCAGCCAACCCCGTTGGGGATTCGCCACTGTTTGCTGAAGTCTGGCGTTGTTGAGCAAAATCTCACTCATTAACAGGATGAAAATCATGTGCGCATTGAATGCAACACTGAACGATAAACAGTATCAGATTGAAACCGTGCAGTTTGACAGCGAGACGTCCTTTACTCTGGCCTGCTCACCACAAATCAAACTCCTTCCCGCCAACGGCGGCATTCGCTGGCGTCAATATGGCTCGCGTCAGCAGCAGGAGAGTGAGGCTGTGATGCTGGCACAAAGTATGTCACTCAAGCATGGTTTGTATAACACCGGTTTCAGCGGCGGCAAAATTGTGGTCAACAGCCCGCATCTGCCCGCCCAGCAGCCGGAGGTGATGGCGGCGATTGGCGAGCTGCTGAATCGCTATAATGGCACCATGTTTACCGGCTGTGACATTAACACCAGTAACCAGGATATGGATTATCTGCGGCGTTTTACCCCCTGGATCCTCAATGCGATGGACAGCCCACAGATAGATACGTCGATTGCCACCGGCTACGGCGTCTGGAGCTCGATTCATAAAGTGATCATGCTGCGTCTGTCTCATGTTGCGCATCCGCTGGTGGCGATCCACGGTATGGGTAAAGTGGGTTCTGAAGTGGCCAGGCAGTGCCTGCAACAGGGGTGCGAGGTGGTGGGGTATGACATTAATCCACGCGCCGTTTTCCCTGAAGGCGTGCGCCGGGTTAACGAAGCGCAGCTATTCGAGTTGCGCAGTCATATCCTGTGTATCGCGTCACTGTCCGGCATTTTAACCCAGGATAACGTCACGCAGTTAGCCTGCGGATGGGTGGTCAGCAGCGCCAATTCACCGTTTAACAGCCAACTGGCGGAAGATGTGCTGATTGCACGCGGGATTCATTATCTGCCCGACTATGTCAGCAATGCGGGGGCGGTGATTTGTGACAGTATCGAAATGGCCTTTACCGAGCGCTACAACCAGATGAGCCAGGATCAGGTGAATGCCTATGTTTATTCGGTGATTGGGGCGAAAACGGAAGAGTTATTACGGCGTGCAACGCTGCTGGATTGTGAAGTGGGCAGGTTATTGCAGCCGGTAAAATCCGCGCTGATGGTGGCCTGATACACGGGGGATGGCACATGCCATCCCCTTTTTTTTACCAGCGATAATCCACGCTGGCCGTGACGCTGCGATCCTGACCGACGAAGCAATACATCGCCGAGGTGCAGCTGGCCACATACTGCTGGTTTGTCAGATTGCTGACATTCACGGCCAGCGTGGTGCCTTTTAGCTGTGGCGTTAACTGCCCTAAATCATAGCTTACCGCCATATCCACCAGCGTGGTGGCCGGGACTTTGAAGGTATTGGCGGGGTCGCCGTAGCTGGTGCCGAGATAACGCACGCCGCTGCCCAGCTGTAAGCCCGCCAGCTCTCCCGCATCAAATCGATAGTCAAGCCAGGCGGCCGCGCTGTTGGCCGGCACCTGCGTCAGGGTGTTCCCCTGATTTTTCGTATCCCTGGTCAACGTATTATCCAGCCAGGTGTAGCTGGCGATCAGGTTCAGGTTGTGCACAATTTCAGTGGTCGCCTGTAAATCAAGCCCGCGCGTGCGCGCCTCACCGGCCTGGGTATTGAAACCCAGATGCTCGGCATCGCTGGTTTTCACATTGGACTGGGTCAGCTGGAAGAGGGCGGCACTGAGTAATGTTTTCGACCCTGGCGGGTGGTACTTAATGCCGATTTCGCTCTGCTTCGTTTCCACGGGCAGGAAGGTTTTGCCATCATAGCCGCTGCCCAGCAGCGGGTCGAATGAGGTCGCGTAGCTGATGTAAGGTGCCAGCCCGATATCGAACTGATAGCTCAACCCGGCGCGCCCACTCCACTGGGTATCTTCCTGGCGGCTTTTCACCGTTACCGGAGAGTAGCTGTTGGTTTCATGGTCAGTATTCGACCAGTCATGGCGGCCACTCAGCGTCAGGCGCCAGCGGTTCCAGGCCATCTGATCCTGCACATAGACGCCGGTACGGTTAAATGTCTGTTTCTCTTTCCAGGGGGCGGCCCGGCTGGCGGTGAAATCAGGATTGAGATCCGGTCGGTAGTCAGAACTGTACGGGTCAATCAGCACCGGACCGACACTGTACAGCTCATTCTTCAGACTACCGGTGGAAAAATCGATGCCGGCCAGCAGCGTATGACGGGTGGGGCCAGCGTCCACATCGCCACTGATATGGTTATCCATCGAGAACGTGCTGACTCTGGCCGGGGTCAGCTCATCGTAAGCTTTGAGCCAGGGGCGATCGTTGACGAGCTGATACCCATAAACCACGCCGCGCTGAATATCTGAATGGACATTCATATAACGCGCATTGCTGTTGAAGCTCCAGCCATTATCAAACTGATATTCAAATAGCGAGGTCAGTGAATCCTGACGGCGGGTGGAGTGGGAAAAATGGCCATCAGTGTAGTTTTTATGCCGGTCAATTTGCTGATAAGGGCTGTTATTCAGCCCCAGGACGGCCGCAGGCAAACTGTTGTAGTCGGGAAGATCCGGTTCCCAGGAATACGTTGCCAGCACGGTCCAGCTGGCATTATCACTCGGGCGCCAGGTCAGGGAAGGGGCGAGATAGAGGCGGCGGTGGCGGCTATCTTCAATTTGCCCCTGGCTGTCCAGGCCACTGGCGGTAAAACGATACAACAGGCTGTTATCGTCATTGACGGCGCCGGTAGAATCAATGCCGAACTGCTTACGGTTGAAGCTGCCGTATTGCAGGCTGACCTCGTGTGAAGCGATATCCTGGGGCTTGCGGCTGACCTGATTGACAATGCCGCCGCCCGTCCCCTGGCCGTAGAGGGTCGATGCGGGGCCGCGCAGCACTTCGATCCGCTCCAGGGACCAGGGATCGACCTGCGGCAGCCAGCTGCCCGGGTTGCTGATGATGCGTAAACCATCCAGATAGTAATCGGCATCGACGCCGCGAATCCGGGTCATATCCAGATAATCACCAAAGCCACCATATCGTTCACTGGTGGCGCCAGCCGTGTAGCGCAATGCGGCACTGCTGGATGACGGGCGCGTCACGTCCATCTGCGAACGGGTGATCACCGAGACGGACTGGGGCGTTTCCAGGATAGAGGTGCGGGTTTTGCTGGCAACGGCCGATTCTTCCGCCACATAGCCGTTTTCCTCTCCCTCAGTTTGCACCGGCACACTGGCACTTACCGTCATCGGGGATTGTTCTGTGGTCGCATCCTCTTTTTTCTCACCCGACGGACTTTCTGCGGCGTTAGCGGGCGCAGTGAGGCAAAGAGAAAGCATCAATAACAGGGAAAAGCCGCTTAACACCAACGGCGGACAGGGTAGAGAGCGAATGTGCGCAGCAGCAGATTGTTTCGTCAGCATGTACGTCCTTATGATCCTGGTAGAAGTTCAGAGTGGAGTGGTCTGTGCACACAGAGCTCATTTCAAGTTATTGAAATAAAATGTTTTAAGCGTATTTTTCACAATTCATAAATGCGAATGATAATTATAATGACTGCATATTATACATTGACCGTCAGTCGGTCAATGTTATGATTCTTTCTCTCTCCGCCAACAGAATAATGTCCTCATGATGCAAAAACCGTCCTCCACTCATCGCCGTGAACGTGTCAGTGATGCCGCCTCTGGCGGCACCTCGCGACGTTCACTGCTCACTGGCCTGCTGGCCGCGGGGGTTCTGATGACCACGCGGGCACTGGCAGCAAAACCCGCCACGCAGTCTGTGACTGATATCGCCGGGCGCTCAGTGCGGATTCACACGCCGGTCAGCCGTATTCTGCTGGGTGACGGCACCCTGGCGTATGCACTGGCGCTGCTGCGCCCCGACGATCCCTTTCAGGGCGTGGTGGCCTGGGGAGATAACTTCCGCGCCGCCGACCTCGATAGTTATCGGGCGTATCAGCGGCAGTTTCCCCATATCGACCAGATCCCGCGCTTTTCCGGTAAGACGGTTGATGCGATTGGCGGAGAGCAGGCGATTGCGCTGAAGCCCGATATTGTGGTGCTGAACCTGAGCTCGGCAGGTGCAGCAACTGCCTCCGGTTTACTGCGCCTGCTGGAGCAGGCGGGGATCCCGGTGGTGTTCGTCGATTTTCGGACCAGGATGTTCGCCAACACCGGGCGCAGCATGCAGATTTTGGGGGAGTTGTTCGGCAGAGTGGCAAGGGCAGCCGACTTTTTACGCTTTCGTCAGCAGCAGATCGACCGGGTGATACAGCCGCTGAAACTGTTAACCACACGCCCCCTGGTGATGGTTGAACGCGCAGCAGGACTCTATGACGACTGTTGCCTGACCTACGGTGACGGTAACTTTGGTGAACTGGTGGCAGTGGCCGGGGGGCGTAACCTGGGCACGCAATTACTGCCTGGCACCTTTGGTGCTCTCAGCCCGGAGAAGGTGATCCACGCCGACCCCGATGTGGTGCTGGTCACCGGCGCGAACTGGTCACTGTATTCCCCCGGCGGTGACTGGGTGAATCTGGGGCCAGGGGCCGATGCGCAGGAAGGGCATGCGCGCCTGCAACGCCTGATGCAGCGTCCGGCGTACCGCACGCTGCGTGCCGTCAGGGAACAGCAGGTGTATGCCATCTGGCACCCGTTTTATGACAATCCTTACTATTTTATCGCCCTGCAGCGCGTGGCGAAGTGGCTACATCCTGAGCTGTTTGCCTCGCTTGACCCGGAAGCTACTTTCCGTGAGTTACATGAACGTTTTCTTCCCGTGCCTTATCAATCCGGTTACTGGTTAAGCCTCAAGGAGACCGTCGTATGACCCGAACACCTCAACTTATTCTGCTGGCGATGCCCAGCATTCATGCCGGTGCATGGCGTTATCCCGGCGCCATCCCCGAGTTTCACAGCAGCTTTAAACATATGAAACGGTTTGCCCGGACGCTGGAGCAGGGGCGGTTTGACGGCCTGTTTTTGCCCGACACGCTGGCGCTGCGCCAGGTATCGACCGAGGCCCTGGCGCGGGGGCACAGTACGGTGACGTTGGATCCGCTGACGCTGCTCCCTGCGCTGGCGGCGGTTACACAGCATATCGGGCTGATTGCCACCGCCAGCACCACCTACAATGAGCCTTATATGCTCGCCCGGCGGCTGGCCACACTGGATCACATCAGCGAAGGCCGGGCCGGATGGAATCTGGTGACCTCCAGTAATCCCAACGAGGCCGGTAATTTTGGTGTCGCTGAACATATGGAGCACGGCCTGCGTTATGCGCGCGCGCGCGAGTTTTCGGCGGTGATGAACGGGCTGTGGGACAGCTGGGAGCAGGATGCATTTTGCCGTGATGCCGCCAGCGGCGTGTTTTTTGATGCGGCAAAGATGCATACGCTCAATCACGAGGGGGAGTATTTTTCCGTACGTGGGCCGTTAAATGTTGATCGTCCTCCGCAGGGGCGACCGGTGATTGTGCAGGCCGGGGCGTCTGAAGCCGGCAGGCAGGTGGCAGCGGAAACGGCAGAAGTCATCTTCACCTACCAGACGGATCTCGTCTCTGCCCGTCAGTTTTACCAGGATATGCAGTCCCGGGCGCAGGCTGCTGGCCGTCGTGATGCACTGAAAATCATCCCGGCGGCGTTCGTGGTGCTGGGGGAAACGCCACAAGAGGCGCAGGCGAAAAGAGCACTGCTCGACAGTCTGGTCGACGAGCAGAGCAGCCTTGCCACCTTATCCGTGGCGCTTGGGCATGATATTTCGCCGTACGATAAACATGGCCCGCTGCCCGCGATGCCGGAAAGTAATGCCAGCAAAAGCGGGCGCGAGCGTGTGGTTCAACTGGCGCGGCGTGAGGGTCTCAGCATCCTGGCGCTGGCGCGTCGCATTTGTGGTTATCAGGGGCTGGAAATGGTGGGAACGGCAACCCAGGTGGCCGATACCCTGCAACACTGGCTGGAGAGCGGGGCGGCCGATGGATTTAACGTGATGTTCTCTCATTTTCCCGGCGGGGTAGAGGAGTTTGTCACCCAGGTGATTCCGGTGTTACAGCGCCGGGGGCTGTTGAGAGAGCAGTACACCGCGACCACCTTCCGGGGACATTTGGGGCTGAAAACACCGGAACGGGAGGATGCACAGCCGGGGGGATGAAGGGCGGAATAATGATGGCTGGCAGATTGTCCATTGTGTTGAATTTTGATTGACCGTCGGTCAGTCAATTGCTAGGGTTGGGTAAAATCAGCCAATCACGTTAGGGATTATCATGCGTCTTAGCCGTCATCATGCCGCGCTTGCTGCGGCTTACCTTGGCACTTTTCTTGCCTCGCTGGATATCAGCATTGTGAATGTCGCTTTGCCCACTATGCAGAGTGCGCTGGATACGGACATTGCCGGGTTGCAGTGGGTGGTCAATGCCTACGCCGTTTGCCTGTCTGCTTTTATGCTTTCTGCCGGTCCGCTGGCCGATCGTTACGGTCATAAACGTGCCTGGGTGAGCGGCGTCGTGCTGTTTACCGGCGGGTCTCTGCTGTGTGGTGTGGCACCCAGCCTCGGCATGCTGCTGACGGGGCGGGCCATTCAGGGCGTGTCCGCCGCGCTGCTGATTTCAGGGGCGATGCCCATCCTGACCCACGCGTTTCCTGATGCCCGCCAGCGCGCGCATGCCATCGGCGGGTGGTCGGCGTTTAGCGCGCTGGCGCTGATCCTCGGGCCGCTGCTGGGGGGCGTTCTGCTCCAGTGGCTGGGCTGGCAAAGTATCTTTCTGGTCAATATCCCACTGTGCCTGGTGGCGATTGCAGCAGGGCTGTGGGGGATACCGGAGCGTAAATATCCTGACCACGCGGCGCTGGATACGGCGGGCCAGTTACTGGGGATTGTCGCGTTAGGAACGCTGGCCTGGGGAATGATTGAGGCAGGGCAATACGGCTTTACCGGCAGACTTCCACTGGCGATTCTGGCCTGTGCCCTGGTGAGTTTTATGCTTTTCGCGCTGGTGGAAAAACGGACGTTGCGCCCGCTGCTGCCGCTGGCACTGCTGCGCGAGCAGGGATTTGTCAGCGTGAATCTGGCGTCGTTTATTCTCGGTTTTTCTTACTACAGCTGTCTGTTCTTTTTCTCGATTTTCCTACAACAAATTCAGGGCTGGGCACCCGCAGAAGCAGGCTGGCGCATGATGCCGTTATTTGTCGTCACCGGCCTGGTGTCACTGTTGTTTGGCCGCATGAGTGCGCGGCTGCCGATGCGTGGATTAATGGTCACGGGTTACGGGCTGGCGGGCCTGTCGATGATCGCTATGGTGCTGCTGGATGCGAACTCCGCTTACTGGCAGGTGGGGGCGTTGTTTACGCTGCTGGGGGCCGGGGCCGGGCTGGCGGTTCCGGGCACGGGCATGCTGGTGATGGCGATGGCGCCGCCTGAGCAGGCCGGGTCAGTTTCCGCCATGATGAATGCGCTGCGCCAGGCGGGGATGACCATCGGCATTGCGTTACTGGGAACGTTAATGAGCGCACAGGCAATACGCACGCTGACGGCCTCCCTCGATGTCAGCGGTATTAGCGATGCTGCGCAGATTGCCCACCTGGCGGTGACGCGGCATCTGCCCACCTCGGTCGTCGCTGATTTTAGCGCACGCTACACAGCAGCGATGGAAAGTGGTTTTCATCTCGCCATGCTGTGCGCCGGAGGTGCCTGCTTTGTCGCCGTGGCATTGCTGCTACGCTTACAGTGGGTAAAAGAGGCGCAGGGCATTAACGCCGCGTAACAGCGCGAAGTGCTTATCTGGCGAATCCGCATCGGGTGTATACCTGACGGCACTGAGTCGATGGCATGTGCCAGAAATGTACAAACCAGGAGAAGATCATGAAAGCAGTCACGGTTACCAGCCCATTTAATCTGGACAGTGTTCAGCTCACCGAGGTGAAGGACCCCGGCCAACCCGCTAAAGGGGAAATCAGGGTCGCCATCAAAGCCAGCTCGCTTAACTTCCATGACCTGATGGTGGCCACCGGCGCTATGCCGGTGGAAGATAGCCGTATTCTGCTGTCGGACGGTGCCGGAATTGTTGAGGCGGTAGGCGAAGGCGTAACGGAGTTCCGCGCGGGTGATGCCGTGGTTTCCACCTTCTTTCCGCAGTGGGCAGCAGGGAAAGCCACCCCGGCGGTGGGCGGTTTTGCGCATACGCCAGGCGATGGCGTTGATGGCCTGGCCAGCGAAGTGGTGGTGCGTCCGGTCAATGCCTTTACTCCCGCTCCTGCGGGCTGGTCGCACACCGAGGCGGCCACCATCACGACCTCCGGCCTGACCGCGTGGCGAGCGCTGGTGGTCAACGGTCGCTTAAAGGCGGGTGAGACCGTGCTGGTACAAGGCACCGGCGGTGTGTCGATTGCTGCGTTACAGCTGGCCAAAGCTATGGGGGCCAGAGTGATTGCCACTTCGTCCTCTGATGAAAAACTGGCGATGGTGCGCAAACTGGGCGCCGATGACACCATTAACTACCGCACCACCCCGGAGTGGGGGGATAAAGTGTTGGAACTCACTCACGGCCTGGGCGTTGACCATATTGTTGAGGTCGGCGGCCCTGCCACGATTAATGAGTCCCTTAAGGCGGTGAAAGTCGGTGGGCATATTGCCGTCATCGGTGTGTTGTCCGGTACGGATGCGTCATTGTCGATTTTCAGCATCCTGGCGAAACAGGTGCGTATTGAGGGGCTGATTGTCGGCAGCCGTCAGGACCAGATTGATTATGTGAAGGCGCTGGAACTGATGGCGCAGAAACCGGTGATCGACAAGGTCTTCAGCTATGAGCGTTTGGGTGAGGCATTTGCCCACCTGCAAAGCGGTCAACACGTTGGCAAGGTGTGCGTGAGCTGGTAGGGAAATAGCTTTGCGCTGTTAAAGCCCGCTCAGAAGAAACGGAGCGGGCTGAGTCTCAGGCTTTACATTACAGGCATAACGCCATTGTAACGGATGTTATGGCACCTCTGGCGGTGTTGTTTCATCAGGCTGTGGTGTGACGGATGAGGTAGCCTCAATAATCTCTTTATTGAACGCGCGGTCGTAAAACTCTCCGATACTCAGCTGATAGCAGGTGATGGAGATAAATACACCCAGTCCAAACGCCACCCCTGTTTTTGCGCCTTCCCAGCCGATAAACCAGGTTCCCAACCCAAGAAAAATCAGAAAAGGGCACAGCAGTAAGGCATCCAGAGGCGTGATCTTTTTATAACGATAGTTCAACCACAGATAGCGTGCCGCGGTTCTTCCCCCCATGGCGTAGGCGCCGAAGAACATTCCCGCCACAAAGCGATAGGGAAGACTTCCGGCGGCAAAGACTTTTGCCGTCAGCAGCGCCACCAGAAAAAAGCCCAAAATATACATCGCGATAAAACACACCGATCCACGACGGCTGTTCACTGCGTCAACTTTTTGAACCAGCCACCGGCGGTCCTCTACATTTGCCATATCTGTTCCCTGTCATCCTGTTGAACTGATAAGATTGCTTTATGATACAGGGCGAATGCAAGGGAAAAAGCACGGTCGTTCTCCCGCATAATTATCCCCTTTACGGCTGGAATCATCATTCATAAGCACAACCTGATACCCTTCGCTCTGAACGGATTTAGAGATGACTAAACTCTTTATGTTAATAATAATGGTGGCCACGGTGACAGGGTGCGTACACTTAGAGCCAAAAGACTGCCAGAAAAATAGCGCCCTGAACGCTTGTACCTACAACCGCTCAGGGAAGCTATCTGATAAAGACATATTTGGTGTACAGGCTTCGGGGATTAAAAAAGCCCTGGATGCTGCCCTGGCGGAGCCCCATGCCTGGGAGAGGAAAAGATGCAATGCATACCTTCTCTGGCATTGATCCGTTCGCTGGCCGTCAAGAATCAGATGCTGATTGGTGCCGGGCTGATCGAACGTGCCGACGATGACCGCCTGTATAACGCCTACGTTGCCTGTCTGCCCGACGGTTCACTGCATACACATCGCAAACTTCATGCTTTTAGAGGCCCGAATGGTCGCGGCTGGCTGATGCGCTGGCTGCCTGCGCGCGCTCATGACAACGGGGTGTTTATCTTATTCAGTAACGGCGTTGGTGCGGATGAAGACGAAGTCCGTACCGGCAATGCCATGATGATTGACCCTTACGGCAGCATTATTGAGGAAACCTGGGCGGCGGGCGATGCCATGGTCAGCGCCGAACTCGATTTAACCCTGCTGGCGATGAGCACGGGCCGCCGCTGGATCCACGGTCGCCGTCCTGAGCTATACCAGATACTGACGGAACTGCAGGGGTATGAACGTGATGCAAGAACGGCCAGGTTTTCGGTCGATGTGCCGCAGAGAAATAACCGGTGAGGTGAGCGCATCCGGTGCGGTGTTATCCCGTCATCACCAGCGCAATTTTAGGGTAGCGTTCGCAGATAAAATCGACGAATGCCCTGACCTTTGGCGCCGTTAAACGCCGCGAGGTATGCAGCACCCACAGCGCCACCTTGACATCTGACACCGTTCCCCACTGCACCAGGTCGCCGCGGGCAAGGGCGTTGCCGACAATAGACTGAGGAATAATCGCGGCACCGCCACCGGCGATGGCGGCGTCGCGGATCATCAGAAAAGAGGAAAACCTCAGGCGGGGGAGAGGTTCAATCACCAGGCGGCCATCGTCCAGTTTCCACAGCGATGGCTGTGCGTTGCCAAATACGATGGCGGGAACCTGAGTGACCAGGCCCGGCTGGGGCAGGGTAACGAAGGGCGCGGCAACCACAATCTGGCGGTCTTCAGCAAAGCATCGCCCCGTCAGGCTGCTGTCGGGGCGCGGGTTAATACGAATGGCCACATCATAATGTTCCTCCACCAGATCCACCATGCGGTCTTCTGCCACCACTTCAAGGGTGATTTCCGGATACGCGGCGCAAAACTCGGCAGCTATTCTCCCCATGGTGAGCTGCGAGAACAACACGGGCGATGCCACGCGCAGGTGCCCGCGTGGAACAGAGATCCCTTCCCGCACCGACGTCATGGCCTCCACCACCTCGTTCATTGACCCCGATGTTCTGGCCATCAGCATATCGCCCGCCTCAGTGAGTCTCAGCCCTCTGGGGCTGCGCTCGATAAGGCGTACGCCAAGCTGTTGTTCAAGATCCGCGATATGACGCGATAACGTGGCTTTAGACCTGCCGCTGGCCCGGCTGGCCTTCCCCAGCCCGCCGTGGGTGGCGACAAGCGCAAAATCAACCAAAGCATTGAGGTCCATACTGTTCCATTTTTGAAACGACATGTCTCTAATTTAGAGTCTGCTCTCTGTCTGCGCAACGGTTTATCGTTCATTCATCCTAACAGACCAGAGGAACAGAACATGAGCATGACGCAACGAGCCGTTGTCATCGGAGAGTACGGCGGGGCTGATGCCGCCAAAGTGGCTGAGATAGCGCTGCCCGACGTGGGAGAGCGTCAGGTACGGGTGCGGGTTCATGCCGCCGGTATTAATGGCCTCGACTGGAAGGTGAGAGAAGGGTACGTCCGCGATGCGTTTCCCTTATCGCTGCCCGCCGTTCTCGGCATTGAGCTGGCAGGTATTGTTGAGGCCGTGGGCCCGGGCTGTACGCGTTTTCGTATCGGTGACCGTGTGATGGGGTCGCTGGGGCGAATCGGGGCGTATGCGGATTTCGTCGTCATCAGTGAGGCAAATCTGGCCCATACACCGGCAGGACTGGACGATATCCACGCAGCTGCCATCCCCGTTGCCGCCGTCGCTGCATGGCAAAGCCTTAACTATGCTGGCCCGATCTCCGCCGGGCAACGCATTCTGATCCACGGCGCTGCCGGAGGGCTGGGGGGCTACGCCGTGCAGTTTGCTAAACAGGCCGGGGCAGAGGTGTTTGCCACCGTGGCGGCGGCAGGCATGGAATACGTGCGCAGCCTCGGGGCCGACCACATTATCGACTATCAGTCGCAACCGTTTGAATCGCTTGCCCGCAATATTGACCTTGTCCTCGACTATGTTGGTGGCGGCGTGCTGGATCGCTCATGGCCGGTGCTGTCGGGGCAGGGCGTTATCATCAGCACGGCTTCGCCCGACATTGTTGCCCGCACACCTGCCGGGCGCCGTGGGCTGTGGTTTATGAACACGCCGGACGGCACGCAGCTGGAAACGCTGGCCGCCAGCATTGCCAGCGGAGCATTGAAGTCACACGTCAGCGAGATCGTCGGCTTTAACGACATCCCGCAGGCCATTGAACGTCACCGCACGGCGCCGCGTATCGGCAAAGTGGTGGCCGATTTTCTGCGCTAACCGGCGCTATCTGACGCATTCTGGAGATAAATATGACCATTCTTGTTATTGGTGCCACGGGCACGCTGGGTTCGTTGATTTGTCAGCGTCTTGCTGATGCGGGCGCAGACACCAAGGCGCTGGTGCGCCAGCCGGGTAAGCACGTTTTTCCGGCCGGTGTGACTGAAGTCGCGGGTGACATGACCGATGTCGCGGCAATGCGCGCCGCTTTAGCCTCGGTGCGTACCCTGTTCCTGCTGAATGCGGTGACACCCGATGAAGTTACCCAGGCCCTTATCACCCTGAATCTTGCCCGTGAGGCGGGTATCGAACGCGTGGTGTATCTGTCGGTGATCCATGCGGAAAAGTACACCAACGTACCGCACTTTACCGGTAAATATACGGTTGAACGTATGATCGAAAGCCTGAATATCCCGGCGACTATTCTGCGTCCGGCCTATTTCATGCAGAACGAAGCCTCGGTGCAAAAGGTCATTGAAGAGTATGGGGTGTATCCGATGCCGATCGGTTCGACGGGTGTTTCCATGATCGATGTGCGGGATATTGCCGATATCGCGGTAGTGGAACTGTTGCGGCGTGACAGGGCACCCGAAGCACTGGAGAGCAACACCCTGGCGCTGGTGGGCCCGGACGTTCTGACCGGTGAGCGTGTCGCCGCCGTCTGGAGCGCAGCGCTGGGGCGTGAAGTTGGCTACGGCGGTGATGACGTGGTCGCTTTTGAGCAGCAGATGACCGCCTGGAGCCCCGGTTGGCTGGCCTATGATATGAGCCTGATGATGGCGGGCATTCAGCAGTACGGGATGCAGGCGGCAGAAGGAACGGTGGAGCGTTTGCAGACGCTGCTGGGACGTCCGCTACGGACCTACGAGCATTTGGTTAATGAGTCTACCGGCACGCGCTGAACGGGATATGCAGGGAGATAACGGGGAGACTCGTTATCTCTGCACAGAGGCAACAGGCTGTTTATCAGTTTCAATCTCTTTTATTTTCA
Organism: Erwinia rhapontici; assembly: GCF_020683125.1. Taxonomy (NCBI): domain Bacteria; kingdom Pseudomonadati; phylum Pseudomonadota; class Gammaproteobacteria; order Enterobacterales; family Erwiniaceae; genus Erwinia; species Erwinia rhapontici. The sequence continues at coordinate 1,982,574 of NZ_CP085627.1, forward strand.
GCAAGTTGTTGAGCCAGTTTCTTGATGCCTTCAACGATCTCTGACGGTGGATGCGCGGCAAAACCGAACAAAATCGCCTGCTTCGCTGGCCTGGTCTGGCAGTAGCGTGAAAGCGGCTGTGCGCCTAAACCCGCTTGACGGCAGTGCTCAATGATGACGGATTCTTCAAGGTTATCCGCTAACCAGCAGACAAGATGAATACCTGAATCCGACGGTTCCACACAGACGACTTCCGGCAGATATAATTTGATGGCCTCAATCATCACCTGCTGGCGTTCATGACAGGCTTTTCTCACCCGCCTGACGTGACGGGCGTAATGGCCTTCAGAAATGAAAGCGGCAAGGATCGTTTGTTCTAAATACGAGGTGCGTGTATCGGCGTAATATTTGGCAATGTTAAAAGACGCCACTAAATGTTCTGGAACCACCAGGAAACCTAAATGAAATCCCGGGAACATCATTTTGGAGAAGGTTCCTGCATAGATCACGCGCTGATGTTTATCTAACCCCTGAAGGGCTTGTATTGGCTGGCCGGTGTACCTGAACTCACTGTTATAATCATCTTCGAATATCCACATGTTATTTTCAGCGGCCCACTCCAGTAGCGCCAGCCTGCGGGATAAACTTAATGTTCCGCCCAGCGGAAACTGGTGAGAGGGAGAGGTAAAAATCAATTTGGCCTGGGGCCAGTGCCTGATGCCATACGCAACGTCCATGCCATTGTTATCACTGATGACAGGACGGAGGGTGGCCCCCATGGCGGTAAACGCCCCTAACGCACCATCATAGCCCGGCTCATCCAGCCAGACTTCATCCCCTTTTTGCAATAGTACCTGTGCGGCCAGATTCATGGTTTGCTGTGTACCATTAACAATCAGTATCTGCTGCTCGGTGCAATGCAGGCCGCGCGTGGTGCAGACATATTTACTGATAGCCTGCCGTAAGGGTTTAAACCCATGGAGTTCATTCAGTTTTCCATCCTGGTGGCGGAACTGACGCCAGGTGCGCCCTAACAGGCGACCCCAAAGTTCATAAGGGAATAAATCTCTGCAGCCGACGCCAATATTAAACGTCAGATTTTGCCCCGAGCAGGGCTGCGTTTCATCCCATATGTTTCTCATGACCTGCATATGCGGATTAATGTCGGGGCTCCCCTTATCAAGGCTCGCCGGTAAATAAGAGGCTTGCGGCTGACTGTGCATCACCTCATCAGGAATGATCGATGCCACATAGGTTCCCGATCCTTGTTTAGCGATCAGGTAGCCCTCATCAGTCAGGCGTTCTAAGCCTGCGAGAACAGAGTTTCTTGATATGGACATCATTTCAGAAAATGTCCGGCTGGAGGGGAGTTTTTTCCCTGTTTGAAGCTGACCATTCAGGATCAGTTCTTTGATCACCGAATAGAACTGTTCTTTAATTTTCCCGTTTTTTAACAATATGCTGGGAAAGCTGGCCGCGTTCTTTTTCATCGCCAAAGTGGACCCATAAAAAATCAACAAAGTGTGCCTTATACAATACCACTGTCAGCGTTACTCTTTCATCACCTGATACGTTTCATTTTAAAAAAGTGATTGATATGAATGATGAAAATTTAGAAATTTCCGTGGTACCCGTTCAAGAGGCCGATTACTCAGCATGGCTACCTTACTGGTTGAGCTATCAGCAATTCTATGGCGTGGAGCTGCCAGAAGAGACGACATTAGCAACATGGGGGCGCTTTTTTGATGCTGATGAACCGATGTATTGCGCTGTCGCAAAAGAGGGGGAGACCCTCCTCGGATTTGTTCACTATGTTTTTCACCGCTCAACATGGTCGGTCAGTGATTTCTGTTATTTAGAAGATCTGTTTGTGGCCCCCACTAGTCGGGGTAAACAGACAGGAAAACATCTGATTGACTATGTGCAAGGGCAGGCCCGCGAGCGCCAGTGTGGGCGCTTATACTGGCATACCCAGGAAAAGAACGTAACGGCACAGAGGCTTTATGACTGGGTGGCCGAGAAACCGGGGGTTATCGAGTACAGAATGCCTCTCTAAACATGCGTGAGTAAGGAGCTAATGGCTGCCAGCTCTCCCTGCCTGGCAGCCTGCTCCAGCCTGACTCAGGGGCTGCGTCATAGGAAGTCGTTGCGCGGCGCGGTTGGAGTGCCATTCTTCTGCGACGGCAATCACGGGAAAAGAAAGCGAGGTTTCGATCATAAGACCTCATGCAGACGTCCGAAATTATGTTAAATGCAGTGTTGGACTGTGCTTCGCCATTTGCACCCTGCGGTGATATGTCGGATGGTAACGCTCTCAATGATGTGACGAGTATTCTTCTGGTTTACGCAGTGCAGGGGCACCCATGTTCCTGACACTGATACCGCTGTGAGTGGTGTTCCTTCACTTTACGACAGGATGTTATGCATGCCTATTTTACATACAAAACATGGCGATATCGATTATCAGGATGTTGGCAGCGGCGATACGACGCTGTTTCTGATGCCGGGTTGGTGCCAGCCGAAGACCGTCTTCAATGAATTCTCAGCGCTGGCCGCCGCTTCTTTTCGGGTTGTTACTCCAGACTGGCGGGGCCATGGGAAATCTTCCACTGATGGTCAGGATTTTGACGGGGCAGCGTTATTCTCTGACGCCCTGGCACTCATTGAACATCTCGGGTTGAAGCGCGTTGTCCCGGTTTCCGTCGCCCACGCCAGTTGGATCGCCGTGGACTTAGCGGAAAGTTTAACTGAACGCGTGCCTGCTATGATATTCCTGGACTGGATCATGAATCAGCCGTCGACGGAGTTTTTCAGTGCCATCACAGAGATGCAGCAAGAAAATCGCTGGGAATATGCACGGGATCAGCTGTTTGAATTTTGGTTAGCAGGGAGCGACTCACCCACCATGATCCATCATCTCAACACCGAGATGGCGGAGTCCAGCTATCAGCTCTGGCGCCTGGCAGGGCAGGTGATTGCCGATGCCTATCATCAATACGGCTCGCCGCTCCAACGCCTGGAAACGCTCAAAAACCCACCGAAGTGTACACACCTCTATTCCCTTGACCGGGACGACGAGTACCTTGCCTTTCAACAGCGTTTCGCTGAAGAGCATGATTTTTTTGAAGTGAAACGACTGGAGAATGCCAGAACACACCTGGCCGTGCTTGAAAGGCCGGGAGATGTACTGGCGTGGATTTTAAAATCACTCTGAACCGCTCATCGTTCAATCGACTACGGCTGAGGATGTCGTTTCTTCAGCGTGTGGCCTCATTCACTAATCCGAGATAGCGGGAGCCAGATATGTTTCTACCGCTGACCACGCAGACAGCGTTACGCCCGCTCAGTTCTTTTGCATAACGAAGGACTGCCGCAACTGCGGGCACTCCTGAAGGCTCCACAACATGGCGATGCAGATTAAGCATTAACGCCATCGCTGCTTTAATTTCGGCTTCTGAGACGAGAAGAACACGGTCGACACGGTCGCGTATCAGTGGCCAGGTCATCGTTTCGGGCTCTATGTAGCCACTGATGCCTTCGGCGATTGATGACGTTATTTCCACAGGAATCGTCTCGCCAGCGTCTTTCCAGCGCGCAAATGTCGGGCTCGCTTCGCTTTGTATTGCCCACACTTCGGCAGCAGGGTTAATGGCTTTGATGGCCGTCGCAATACCTGAGGCCAGCCCGCCGCCGCCAATGTTCACGAGAATAACGTCAGCATCTGCCCTGTCTTCCATAATTTCCAGACCGACGGTGCCGCCCCCGGCAATCATCTGCTCATTATTGTAGGCGGAGACGAACGTCGCGCCGGACTGTTGCGCTGCGGCAATAGCGGCTTGCCTTGCGTCTTCAATACTGTCAAAAAAGGTCACCTGAGCACCATAATTTTTCATCGCCGAGACCTTCATCGGGTCTGCTGAATGCGGTAAGTATATGGATACGGGTATGCCTGTTACATGCCCCGCACAGGCAAGTCCTAAGCCATGGTTCCCCGCCGTCGGGGCGATGACGCCGGTGCTTCGCTGTTCTGCATCAAGACTGGCAAGAACGTTTGCGGCGCCTCTCAGCTTAAAGCTACCGGTATGCTGGAGATTTTCCATTTTGAGTCTGACCTCCGCCCCGACAAGGGCAGACAGTTCCTGCGAAGGCTCCAGCGGTGTCCTGCATACTGTTGCCTTAATTCGCCGGGAAGCGGCATAAATATCTTTCAGCGTGACACTGCCCATTGGCCTTTGTGCGGGGTTTGTCATAGTATTCTCCTGAAGTTATATAAGAAAATGACTATATAGGTAATTGGCTATATGAACAACTCAAAGACGTTAATGGCCGATATTTTTCGCGCCCTGGGTAATGAGCACCGGCTCGTGATTGTTGAATGGCTGTCCGATCCAAGGTCACATTTTCCCGAGCAGCAGGACGGCGACCTGGTTGAGGACGGTGTGTGTGTCGGGTTTATCACCGAAAAAATTGGTCTGAGTCAGCCCACAGTGACAGGCCATCTACAAAATCTGGCTAAAGCCGGAATTGTGACCTCGAAACGTATCAAGAACTGGGTATTCTATAAACTTGATCGTCAACGGATGGATGAAGCAACGGCAATGTTGTCGGAATATGGAAAACGGGCAACGCGTCCACATGAGTAGCGCGCAGATCAAAACATACGAAGGACGTAAGATGCTTTTGCCTGATTTGAGCTTTACAAAAACTGTCTATCAAGCGTCATTTGAACAATGAGTCGTCCTCTGTTTGTCACGCTGGATGGGCCCAAGGGCGCCGGTAAAACCACACTGTTGGAGGCCATCACCAAAGTCCTCAGGGCTGACAACAAGAAGGTGATCCGACTTTGCGAGAAAAAAAGCGATCCCTACAGGCGGGAAACCATGGTTCTCGTTAACAGGCTCGCCAGACAACCCACCCTGGCGTTGGAATGGGAGGTGTGTGAGCGCCTGGCCGCCAGCCGCGCCTGGATTTCCCGGCACGTGCTGGCTAAACAGCCACCGGACAGCATTATCTTGATGGACCGCTGGTACCCGTCGGATGCCGCGTTTCGCCGCATGATTCCCTTCGCAGAGATTTTACAGCTTAACCTTGAACGAAATGTGCGAACGCCAGACCTGCATGTCGGTGTGGTGACTACGCCTGAGATTTCATGGGCAAGGGCTGCGGCCCGATCGCGTGGGCTAAGCAGTACGGTGATTCATAAGCTGGAAGAACATGTTGCCTGTAGCCAGGCGTTCGAGCGAGAAATTGCCGATAACGGCTGGGTTTTATGCCGTAATGAAGGAACAATCGAAGACGCCACGATGCAGGTGATTTCTGAGATCTACCGCGTGCCTGGGTGCGCCACAGGGATTCAGATCACATCGCCGGGGAAGGTCGTTCCCTGAGCCCGTTTTCACAGCGTGTTTTTTTTACAGGCTGAATTCCTGCTCAGCAGGGTGGAGCATAACAGGCCGGCGAGCAGTGAGAAGGCGATGCCGACGCAGAGGGCGATGTCAATATCCTCTGCGAGCGGTTTGACCGCGTTAAGCAATCCCCCAAAGATTGCGACTCCCAGCGCGGAACCCGTTTGTCGGCTTGCGTTGAGCACGCCGGCGGCAATTCCAGCGTGCTCTTTGCCTGTCGAGCCCATGACAACTGCCGTGGCGACCGGTGTAATGATGCCAGCGGCAAGGCCGAGTGCAGGAAAGCAAAGTGCGATCTGCCAATAGGGTGTATTTTCTCTTACTATCATTAACCCTGCGAATCCGGCGGCGTAGAGCCCGCAGCATCCTGTTATCAGCCAGAATGGGCCAAGCAGGCGGTTAAGTTTTCCGGCGCTAAAACTGCCCAACGTGACCAGCAAGGTCAAGGGAAGGAAGGCGAGACCCACGTCTAGCGATGACCAGCCGCGCACGGCCCCGAAGTACAGGCTGAGCAGGAAGAACACCCCGTAAAACACTAATCCTGAAATCAGCGAGACGCTAACCGAGGCAGAAAAATCAGCAAGGCGAAAGAGTGTCATCGGCAGCATCGGCTGGTTGATTGTGCACTCGGTAAAGATGAAAACCCCCCAGGCAATGACCGCCACCAGTATTCCTCCGCAAATCCACGGGTCACGCCATCCACGATGGACACCTTCAATCAGCACGGCAATAGACGATCCCAGTGCGATAATCGCCAGTAACTGCCCTGCAAAATCCATCTGCCTCTCGCGAACAGTGATTTTTATCGCAGGAATACGCGTTGCCAGTACAGCCCCGAGTACGGCAATGGGGACATTGACCAGGAAGAGACTTCGCCAGCCTGATAAATGGATCAGCAAACCGCCCAATAACGGACCGGCCGCCATGGCAATTCCACCGCATCCGGCCCAGATACCGATGGCTCTGGCACGATCCCGAGACTGAGGGAACGCACTGTTGATCAACGCCAGAGAGGAGGGGACCAGCAAGGCCGCACCGACCCCCTGCAATATCCTCGAGAAGATCAGGGTGGGCAGTGTGGATGAAAAACCACATCCCGCTGAAGCCAGTGCAAAGAGCAGCAGACCGGTGAGATAAACGTTTTTTGCCCCCAGTTTGTCGCCTAAAGCACCACCGCTGACCAGCAGACTGGCGAAAGTCACGGTATAGGCACTGACGACCCATTGCAGGCCGGTAATGGTCGAGTGCAGCGTGGCGGCCAGCGGTGCAAGTGCAACGTTCACAATCGAGGTATCAAGTATCACGATGATATAGCTGATACTGGTCGCCGCTAACAACCATTTTTGAGCCGAAGGGGTGTTGTTCATGAGTCGAGGTGATTGTCCATAAATGAGATTTATTGACTATACCCCGCACGCGCTAAATAATGATTCGAGCTGTATCGAAGTGTTAATCATCTGAGGAACACTGACTTCACTTTTACGGGCGCAACAATGAACCAATTTCACATCTCTGTCGTGGCCCATCTCATCGCCGAGCCGGTGCGTTCGATAATGCTCATTAACCTCTCTGGAGGCGAAGCACTTTCTGCCAGCGCTCTGGCAGAAGCCGCCAACATCACAGCACAAACCGCCAGTTTTCATCTCGCAAAACTGCGTGATGGCGGGCTTGTCACCGTCGAGTCTGTTGGGCGCTATCGTTATTACCGCCTGGCCGGGCCACATATTTCCCAGCTCTTAGAAAGTCTGGCCTCGGTCGGGCCTGTCACTTCGCAGTGGCAAACTACGCCCAATAGTGCAGCGAAAGCGCTGCGTTTTGCGCGTTGTTGTTACGATCATTTAGCCGGGCAAATCGGCGTGCTGATTACGCAAAGGATGCTCATCCAGGGGCTGATTACCATGCAAGAAGGCCAACACGCGGTGCTCACTGTTCAGGGGCATCGCTGGTTTGAACAGCAAGGCGTGGAAATCAGTGCGGAACGCGCAGGTAATAACCGTTTGTGCCTTGACTGGACCGAGCGGAAATATCACCTCGCAGGCCCTCTTGGCTCCGCGATGCTGGAGGCATTTACTGCGTGGGAATGGCTGAGCCGCTCGAATCAATCAAGAGCGTTGAACGTCACCGCGTCGGGATGGGAAGCCTTAGCGCAACACTTTGGTATTCGCCATCAGCAAGGATTGCTACGGCATGAATAGTGGTCTTTCTTTGAACAGATGCCTTCGGCTGCCCGATATTCTGGGATGAATCGTATACACATCCCCGGCACTTGGGGACGTCAGTAACTCCGAAGGCGTCATAGCAAAGCGTGCGGTGGTAATGAATAATGTTTTGAGATCCTCTCCACCAAAGCAGCAACTGGTAGGACGCGGAACGGGCATGATGACACGATCGCTCAGACACCCGTTGCTGTCGTAGCGCAGCAGGCATCCCCCGTTGAACTGACATACCCACAGCCCTCCCTCCTTATCCAGAGCGATACCGTCAGGACGGCCGAGTTCGGCGGGTGTCTCAACAAATAACCTGATATCGCCTGGCAAGCCCTCTGCCGAACAGGTGGCCTGAAAAATTGCACATGCTACCGAATCAACGAAAAACAGAGTACGGCCATCTTCCGACCAGGCCACCCCGTTGGGCAGCGTTACCCCCGGCAGGATTAACCGGGCATTCAGTGCACTGTCGAAGCGGTACAGCGCACCGCTATTGCCATCCGGGCGCTCGTTCATCAGTCCGGTAATAAAACGTCCCTGTGGATCGCAGGCACCATCGTTGAAACGATAGCTCGTGCCTTCATGGATAATGGGAGAGCCGTGGCGCACTGCACCGGTCTCCAGATTGAGCATGGCAACGCGGGCATCTTCAGTGAAAATCAGATTCCCTCTGTCAGTGAGCGCCAGGGCGCCAATGCGTGCAGCGGACTCATAAACACGGTCGACCTTTCCTTCTGGCCGCAGCACGTTGATCCGCCCTTCAACGATATCCACGAAGTACAAAAGCCCCTTCTGAGCATCCCAGACCGGACTTTCGCCTAACGTGGCGCCGACATGAGCAATGTTGCACAGATCATAATCGTTATGCATATTCACACTCTTTGATCTGCTGCCACTGGCGGGCGACGTCAGCCACATTCTCACATTCGACACGCGCCAGGTCAGTGGGATAAACAACGCCGGGGTTCTCACAAAAGCGGGTTGCGGTGAAATGACCGTTGCTTGCGCGAAGGATGTAGCCTGTGTCATGGCACAGCGGACTGGCCAGATACACGACGCCCGGTGCGACCCACTCCGGTTTGAGGTTCTCGGGTGACGGCATGCTTCCCCACATGCGTGTTTTGGCAACAGGGGAGATAGCATTGACAAGAATCCCATGCTGCTCGCCTTCCAGGCTCAGTGCATTCATGATGCCCACCTGAGCCATCTTACCGGCAGCGTAAGCCACGAGGCCGGGCTGCGCATATTGCTGGAACAGGGCGCGATCAGAGGTGTTGAGCACGATCCGTGGTGATGAAGAGTGCTTAAGGTATGGCCAGGCATATTTGCTCAGCCAAATCGGCGCACGAACGTTGATGCCGATGGCACGTTCAAGGAAATCATCACTCTGGTCTTCGATACGTTGATAGTCCACCCAGCCTGCGTTGTGAATCAGGATGTCCAGCTTACCGAAGTGGGTGATAGCCAGCTCCACGAGCTCCCTGCAGCCATCCTCATTATCCAGGCGTCCGTTGTGTGTGATCAATTGTCCGTTGTCAGCGCGCAGGGTACGGCCAGCTTCCGCAATCACATCCATACTGGCGCCTTCACCGGCCCGGTTGGTGCCGAGGTCGCTGATAACAACGCGCGCACCATGGTCTAACAGTGACTGCGCGTAGGCACGTCCCAGGCCCTGTCCTGCGCCGGTGATGATGGCTACCGCATCCTTTAACAGCGCATCGGTAAGCGGGTTCTTCTGTCCCATGTTGAATCTCCGTGAATTTGAGTGTCACGATGATGGGACGCCACGCGTAGCCAGTAAAATATATTATTTGTAGTCTAATAAGACCTAAATAGTCTTAATCAAAGCCTGGCGGCATTGCATTGCGTATTTCTTCGATGAGTTTGTCCCGGATGAGAGAAGGTGAGTGCTCATTCCATCCCATTAACAGTTCAACGTGCTGGAGTTCGGCCGGCGCATCGACCTCAAGTGGCCGGAATATCACGTCCTTCCGTGGCTCCTGCGCCAGTGAGGCGGGTAACAGCGCGACGCCGAAGCCGCTGGCAACCAGTGCAACGAGTGTCTGCAATTGCCGGGCCTGCTGTGCAATGTGAGGTGTGAATCCAGCCGCTTCGCAAAGCTGCACAAGCTGGTCATGAAAACCCTGGCCCAGGTGGCGGGGGGCTGAAACGAAGTGGTCACATTGAAGTGCTGTCAGTGGGATGCTCTCGCAGCCTGCAAGGCGGTGTTCAGCAGGCAAAGCGATCATGACAGGTTCGCGCAATATGGCGTTGAAACGCAGGCCAGGTGAGGTTCTGCCTGGCGGCCGCATAAATCCCAGGTCGGCGCGTCCTTGCTCAAGGGCATCAACCTGTTCTTGCGTCGTGGCCTCATTCATCGTGAAAGAGACGGCAGGGAAGGCAGTACGAAAGTTCCTGAGGGCGTGTAGCAGGGGGCCATAATGTGTAATGTTGATAAAGGTGAGGGTGAGATGGCCTTCAATCCCCTGTGACACACGGCGGCTTTTATCAACGCCTTCGTCAAGAATACGCAATACCTCTCTGGCAGATTCGAGAAAGTCTTCTCCTGCAGGCGTCAGCGACACGCTGCGATTGGTGCGTTCAAACAGCGAAACGCCCATTTCCTGCTCCAGCCTGCGGATCGCCTGGCTCAGGGGGGGCTGCGCCATATGGAGTCGCTGCGCGGCGCGGTTGAAGTGTAATTCTTCTGCAACGGCAATGAACTGGACAAGAAGCCGGGTTTCGATCATGAGACCTCATGAATACGTCTGAAGTTATATTAAATACAGTGTTGGACTGTGCTTCATCATTTGCACCCTGCAGTAATATGTCGGATGGTAGCTCTCAATCGTGTGACGAATATTCTTCTGATTGACGCAGCACAGACGCTTCAATCTTCCTGACACTGATACCGATGTTATTTATGTTCCTTCACTTTACGAATGGGTGGCATGTGAGGAAGTATCGGTGAGCTAAGCCGATTGCGTTGGACGAGCAAGGCAGATTTACGTTGTTTTTTTACACCGATTCACGAAGTAGCAACGGGCTTTCAACGGCCACCGTTTTCTGATGAGACTCACCGTTAATAATATGCAGCGCACTAAGACGACCGATCTCGTAATGGGGTAATTGCACCGTTGACAGTGATGGTAAGAATAGATCGCCAATACCGACCATATTATCGTAGCCAAGCACCGCGACATCTTGGGGTATTCTTAACCCCTGTGACAGCAGAGTCTGATAGACCATAAATGCGATACGATCATTTCCACACACAATTGAATCAAATTGAGGTATGCCTTGATGGATATGCGCTAAAACCCTGTTGGGAATATCGCGATAATGTTCATCCCCATATCCCATGTAATAGTGGTCGAGTGTATCAGGCGCTATACCTGCTTCCCTGCATGCCTGTTCCAGACCTTTGCGACGTCTGATGGTAGCGACTTGATTTTCAGGTAAATGTAAGCAGAGCGGGCGACGATAGCCTGCAGAAAAAAGTGCACGCACCGCAGCATACTGCCCACGTTCATCATCCGGAATATAACTCGCAACCTGTTGATGCAGGCTTTCGCAGTTGGCCAGTACGCAGGGGAGGTTTAACAACTTCCCGGGTAGCGGCACCTGCCGTAATCCCATTGTTGTATAGATAATGCCATCCGGCCGATGTGAGAGAAGCAGATCGACGATATTTTCCGGGCTGTCATCGGAAAACATGTTCACCACAAAGCTGTTCCAGCCATGTGCGCGTGCCGTTTCTTCAATAGAGAGTGTGATTTCCACTGAAAAGGGGGTGGTGACGGTATCCAGTGCTAACACCCCGATGGTTTTTGGAATCGCGTGAGCACCGCGTATTTTTTTTGCCGATAAATCGGGCACGTAATTCATCGCATCGATAGCGGACTGTACGCGAGACAATGTCTCCGGCTTCAGGCGTTCCGGGGAGTTTAATGCCCTGGAAACAGTCATCAGCGAGACGTTTGCCAGTTTTGCCACATCTTTCAGGGATGCCATTGTTTTGCTCCAGCCTTATCACTCTGCCACAGGTTATATAACTAACTTACTGATGTAAAAGGATCATACGTGATTATGGACTGCGGGTATCGATTGCAGCGAATAAGAAAAGTTGATCATGATCTCATATTCTCAATGTTAACGTTAACTTTTGTGATTAACATCTAGAATTGCCGTAAAACGGCATGCATTTGATTTTATGTTAACGTTATCATTTGTGCTCCAACTCCGCATGAGATTGCCATGATGAAAACCCATCATTCTCAAAGTTATCTGATACTCAGCGCTTTATTATTCTTTTTCTTTGTGACCTGGTCCTCTACTGGCTCACTGCTCTCTATCTGGCTGCATCAGGAAGTCGGTCTGAAAGCAGGGGACACCGGAATCATCTTTTCAGTGATGTCGTTTTCCACCCTGTTTGTGCAAATTTGTTATGGTTTTATTCAGGATAAGCTCGGTTTGCGCAAGAACCTGCTCTGGTTTATCACGGCATTGTTGATCTTTTCCGGCCCGGCTTATCTGCTTTTTGGTCATCTTCTGAAAGTGAATGTCTTTCTTGGCAGTTTTTTTGGTGGTGTCTATATCGGTCTGACATTCAATGGCGGTATTGGTGTTCTGGAATCCTACACCGAGCGTGTCGCACGCCAGAGCCAGTTTGAATTCGGAAAAGCAAGAATGTGGGGGTCGCTGGGCTGGGCGGTGGCAACGTTTTTCGCCGGGCTGCTGTTTAATATAAACCCGAAGTTAAACTTCGTGGTCGCCAGCTGTTCTGGTCTGATCTTCTTTATGCTTTTGATGCGGTTGCGCGTCTCTTCGGCACCACATGCGATGCAGGAGGCCGTATCAGGCGGAAAAGTTACGCTGGAAGATGCGGTTCGTCTGCTGACCCTGCCGCGCTTCTGGGCTCTGGTGTTCTTTGTGGTCGGGACCTGTATTTACGGCGTCTACGATCAGCAGTTCCCGGTCTATTTTTCCTCACAGTTCCCGACGCAACATGAAGGAAATGCCATGTACGGATATCTGAATTCATTTCAGGTGTTCCTTGAGGCTGCTGGCATGTTCTGTGCTCCATGGCTGGTCAATCGTATCGGCGCCAAAAATGGTCTGATTTTCGCCGGAATAGTGATGGCGATGCGCATGATCGCTTCCGGGTTAGTGGAAGGTCCACTGCTTATCTCCATCACTAAGCTGTTACATGCCGTTGAGCTACCGGTACTGTTAATCTCAATCTTCAAGTACAACAGTCTTAACTTCGATAAACGACTCTCCTCCACGCTCTATCTGGTGGGCTTTGCTTGTACGAGTTCAGTGATCGCCACCGTGCTGTCACCCCTCGCAGGCTACAGCTACGAAAAATATGGATTTGCCCAGTCCTATCTGGTTATGGGGCTGATGGTGTTCTGTATCACCTTTATTTCCATCTTCTTGTTGCGCTCCGGTAAACCCACCCGGGATCCGCAAATACCGCAACTTTCTACTATTTGAATGAAAAGAGTGAAGACTATGACGTACTCAATTGCTAACGCTGAACATGAACTTGAGGCTAAACGCGAGAGGCTAAACCTGCGCTGGTACCCGCGTTATCACCTGGCCGCAAGGGCTGGCTGGATTAATGATCCTAATGGCCTGGTGTGGTTTGATGGTTGGTATCACGCTTTTTACCAGCACCATCCGTATTCCACTCAGTGGGGGCCGATGCACTGGGGACATGCGCGGAGCAAAGATTTGCTTCACTGGGAGCATTTACCTGTTGCGCTGTCCCCGGAAGGGCCGGAAGACAAAGACGGGTGTTTTTCGGGTTCGGCGGTGGTTGATGGCGATACCCTGTCGCTGATTTACACCGGACACAAATTTCACGGCGATGTCGGCAATGAAGAGAACCTTTATCAGGTGCAGTGCATGGCCACCAGCACCGATGGTATTCACTTTAAGCGTGAGGGGATCATTATCGATACCCCGCCGGACTTGCATCATTTCCGCGACCCTAAGGTATGGCGCGAAGGGGATAGCTGGTACATGGTCGTCGGTGCGCGCGTTGGCGATACCGGGCAAGTCCGGTTGTATCGCTCAGCCGATCTGCGTCAGTGGCAGGATGAAGGGATCCTGGATGAGGCAGAAAACGGAATGGGCTTTATGTGGGAGTGCCCTGATTTCTTTACCCTTAATGGCAAACGTGTCCTGATGTTTTCCCCGCAGGGGATCGCCGCGCAGGCTTTTGAGAACCGCAACCTGTTCCAGAGCGGCTATCTGGTGGGTGACTGGCAGCCTGGAGAGCCGTTTGTCCGCGCAGGAGAGTTTGCCGAAATGGACAACGGACATGACTTCTATGCCCCACAGAGCTTCCTGACGCCGGATGGCCGCCGCATCATCATTGGCTGGCTGGATATGTGGGAGTCGCCGCTGCCGGAGCAACAGGACGGCTGGGCCGGGATGCTGTCTCTGCCGCGTGAGCTGAGCCTTGATGACAACAATCGCCTGCAAATGCGGCCCGCGAAAGAGGTCGACGCGCTGCGTCAGGCCTGGTTCCCCTGGCCTGTCAGTACCTTGAAAAATCAGCAGATCATTATGGCGGAAAAAGGGGAAGCCATGGAAGTTGTGCTTCACTGGGATTGCGCAAACAGTGACGCGGAACAGTATGGACTGAGTCTGGGTGAAGGCCTGCGTGTTTATGTTGATACACAGATGCAGCGTCTGGTGCTTGAGCGCCGCTATCCGCAGTACGGATTATGTGGCACGCGTAGTGTACCGTTGGTGCCCGGCGCTCCTCTGGCTTTACGTATGTTTATTGATAGTTCTTCGGTCGAGGTATTCGTTAATGACGGTGAGGCGTGCCTCAGCAGCCGAATATATCCTGATGCCGATCGCCGCGAATTAAGTTTATTTGCCTGGCATGGAACGGCGACATTATCAGATGCCGGAGCCTGGCAGCTGGGATAACCCATAGTGAGTGTCGAAAATAACCTGTCCTGGAGGATGGGCGGGTTATTACTGTATTTATCTCTGGGCTGTATTTACACCAAAATGATGCATTACTATAAATAATAAGAAGGTCTTTCCGATGAATAAAATCTGGCTCGGATGTATTTTGACGTCTGTACTCTCCTCAGCAGCGAATGCACAGGATGCGCTTTCACTCGAACAACGGCTGGAACAAATGGAGCAGCGACTGAAAGTCACGGAACAACGCGCTGCGACTGCGGAGGCAGAAATTCGCGTCCTTAAGCAGGAGAAGCAAGTATCCCCTGTGGTCAATAATGTTCCCGCCACTCCTGCTCTTCAGCTCACTGGCAATAGTGATATAAAATTTTATGGTGATGTTGAATTTAATATGGATGGTGCCAGCCGTACCGGTAGCCTGACGTCGGTAAAAACCAGTAGTAATAAAAACTGGGCCCCCGGAGATAAAGAACGCTGGGATATTAATGGTCGCATTCTCCTTGGGTTTGATGGTCTGCGAAATGGAATTAATGGAAAATATGCTGGATTTAGTGTTCAGCCACTGGCTGATATCAACGGAAAAATGAATCTCGATGATGCGGCATTTTTCTTTGGTCAGCAGAATGACTGGAAAATTAAAATAGGTCGCTTCGAGGCCTGGGATATGTTCCCGCTAAACCAGGATACGTTCATTGAGTATTCCGGTAACACCGCTAACGATCTCTACAGTGACGGCTACGGTTATATCTACATGATGAAAGAGGGGCGCGGGCGTAGCAGCAGCGGTGGCAATTTCCTGCTCAGTAAAACCCTCGACAACTGGTATTTCGAACTCAACACGCTAATAGAAGATGGCAGTTCGCTATTTGTCGACAATAACTATCACGGCAACACGTTAGATAACCGAAAAAATGTGGTTTATGCCCGCCCGGTCGTGGCCTGGCAATCCGGCGAGTGGTCGGTCGCCGCCGCTGTCGAAAGCAACCTGGTGAACAATGCTTATGGATATCAAAATACGCAGGGTGTTTGGGTCGATCAGTCAAGCCGGACAGGATATGGCATGACCATGAGCTGGAACACACTCAAAACTGATGCAGAAAACGGCGCAGTCGTTAACCTGAGCACCGCATATCTCGATGCCGCTGACGAAAAAGATTTTAGCGCAGGAATTAATGCCTTTTGGCATCGCGTGGAACTTGGTTACATCTATGCGCACAACAATATCGACAAGTTCAATATGGCCGGCCTGGCCAGTGACTGTGACAGCGACTGCGCGATCCTTGCACCGGGAAAATATGACATTCATACCATCCATTCTTCATGGCAGCTGCCTGACATCATGGATATGCCTAACTTCAATATTTATCTCGGGGCCTATGCCTCATGGCTTGAATCACCGGCTGTTAAAACCGGCAATACCGATAACCGCTATGGCGCACGGGTGCGTTTTAAATATCTTTTCTAACTCTATTCATTGCGCTAAGGAGGTCAAATGAAAATCTGGACATTGGGTGACGCGGTAGTCGATTTGATGCCTGAGGGGATGATGCAGTATACGGCGTGTGCGGGCGGCGCTCCGGTCAATGTAGCCGTTGGTGCTGCACAGTTGGGATGTGATTGTGGATTTATTGGCAGGGTAGGTGATGACCCTTTCGGTCATTTTCTTCAGGACACGCTTGCTGAGAAGAATGTTGATACACAGCATATGCAATTTGATGCCGAACATCGTACCAGCACAGTGGTGGTTTCCCTCGGTGAAAACAGCGATCGCAGTTTTACTTTTTTGGTCAATCCCTCGGCAGATCAGTTTTTGTCTTCCACGAATCTGCCGGATTTCGGCAACGACATTTTGCATTTTTGTTCGCTGGCGTTGGTGGCTGTGGATTGTCGCGAAACCCTGGTGCGGGCAGTGGATCAGATTAAACAGCGCGGAGGGATGTTAAGTTTTGATCTTAATCTACGTGAACAAATGTGGCCGGACCCCATGATCATGTCTGATACCGTGCGTCATTTTGCACGCGAGGCGGATATTCTCAAGCTTTCAGAAGAGGAGTTGTACTGGCTGGCTGGGACAAACCATCATGAGAACGCGCTGAGTTTATTAATGGAATACCCTTCATGCCTGAAAGTGGTTACCAGGGGGGTAAACGGTGCAGACGTATTGTGGCAGGGCAAGTTTGTTCGCGTAAGTGCATTCGAGGTGGAAAGCCTGGACACAACGGGAGCGGGGGATGCCTTCATGGCAGGGTTGCTGGCAAGCATCGCACAGGGAAATCCACTGGATGATTTAATACAACTCGAGAAAGCTATCACACAAGCCAGCGCCTGCGGAGCGCTGGCGACGACGCAAAAGGGCGCATTGACAGCATTACCCGATAAACAGGGTGTTAAGCAGTTTATTGATACTGAAAATATGCTCTCATTTCATGTGCATACACCCCAACTCCAGGGATTAAAAACAGCTAACTCTGACGGATTACGTGCTGTGCGGTAAACGAGATTTTCTTTTCACTTATCGCATCATCGCTTTACGAGCACTGATGCGATATTTGAGATACCAGAAACGTTAACTGCCGGGATTAACTAACGGGTACAGGCGGTGTTGATTGAAAATTATTTGTGGCCGTGCACAAACAAGTAATCGTAGTAAACGGTATTTTTTGCTACTTGGGTATATACCCCTCATCCAGCATTTTATCAACTTCACTAACTTCACTAACTTCATTTAATTTCACACGTCCAATTTTTTCATCTCTTTGATTGTTAATCTCATAATCTTTCCGGCGGTTTTCTGTGATGAGATTTGTTCTTTCACATTTAGCCAGCGTGATTTGTTGAGACTTTATTATTTCCAGCGGAGGAGTCGTAACAACTCTCTTATCTGATTCCAGATACAATGCGAAATCGGCATACCATAATATCTCTCTCGCAAGTACCCATCGGTAATGGTTGTAGATAGAACTGCTTTTTATTAAGTCATAATCTGTGTATTCGTTTTGTTTCTGTGCCCCTATACGCTTTCTTTCAGAAAAATTTAACACTTCTGATTTGGTTGAAAGGAGTCTTATTTTTGGGTTACCACCCAGAGGGGGGAGCACGCCTGTTCTGGGTGAGGGGTTAAAGGCCCATGCCTCGGTGACATCAGCAGCAGTGTCTTTATGATTCGTTACATGAGCGGCCAGTGCCCCACCAAGGGAATTCCCAACAACAACAACAACAACTTTTGGACCAAACTTACTGCGGTTTTTATCCCTGTACTTCACAGCGTACTTAATGTATTCCCGAGCAGATTTATTCTGGACCTGATAAACTCCAAAATTCTGGAATAGATAATCCATAAATAATTGATCTGACCCTCGAAAGGCGATTATAAGCTCATTCTCTCCCGTAAATGGGTTGCTATATGTAAAAGAGTCCGCAGCAAAACCATTGAATTTTTTCTTAGAGAGTTCATCTATCTTCGTAAGGTAGATAGGTGTTTTGAAATTAAACTGCGCATCCGCATTTTTTTTTGCAAACTCAGTGTAGCGGCCAGCGCATAGACATATCCCTCTTTGGATAATTCTAGTAGTTTTTTTGTATCCTTACTAATAGTCTGATATTCATCAACCATGTCAAGGTATCGCCGATCGCACCAAACAACACCTTGTATTTTTCCTCCATATTTAGGAAATATTTGCAATGATGGGTTACTGCAACCTGATAATAATCCAATGCAAAGTGTAATACCTAGGCCGCTAATAATTATATTTCGCATCTCTACCCCCATTGGCTTCATAGTCATCATACGAAGACATTAGCTACCAAGGTAATTATTAATCTAGCAATGTGATTTTTGTTCTGATAAATCATAATGACTCACTGATAGAACTTAGAAAAGCCACATAAGAAAATTTAGTGATTAATTTAACGTCGGGCTACATCTCTTATAAGACAAATTTATAATTATTAGGAGTATCCTTACTACTCATTCACCTTTCTGAAATTTCGCAGTGACTATTCATTCGCTATCAAACCTGATTGAGTACCAAAACCACTTATAGCCAGTGTCTTGATCTCCACTGATTAACTCACGGCAATGCTAGTAATATTCGTGGCGACTCAGTTGCGAACTTCCACTTCCCACTCATAGCAGAAAGTCAGACTTAAGTGTGTTCTACCTCAGAACACTGCCATATCAGGTCTGAACTGATACAGTTAGATTCAGGTTCTTAACGCCATCCCAAACCCATTTCACCGCCGCGAACCAAGGTGCGCTAGCCCGGTTATGCCGGTCAGATGTTTTATCCTGCGTGTCTTCCGTTCCGAATCAACTTCCGGTTAATCGTTTCCCAACACAATCCGTCCCGCAAGAGTAAATGACACGTATCCAAAGCACATCGTTATTTGATGGATAAAATCTGAGCCTGTCAGAGATTCAACAATCACACAAACAGCAAAAAGCCCGCTCAGGTTTCCCTGAGCGGGCTTCTCTAATTTGGCTCCTCTGACTGGACTCGAACCAGTGACATACGGATTAACAGTCCGCCGTTCTACCGACTGAACTACAGAGGAATCGTGTGAACGGGGCGCATGTTAACGGCGTGTCCGGGAAATGTCAAAGGCCTATTCCACTCTGTCGGTGCGTTTGCTGGCAAAAGCAGCAGCGTGAGGGTTTTTTATCTTGATTGGACAATCTTCAATCTCTGCGCCAGATCTCACTTTGTAGCGTTTAGCTGGCCGATGTTAGAGGTGTGTCAAATTTTTGTTATTTGCTGATTTTAAAACATGCGTTTCGATGCTTTCATAGTGAAAGTTTCAATTAGAGTTATTATGAAACAAAAAAACTGCTCTGCGGTAACGTAGACGGGGATGAAAGAAAAAGAAACAGTGGGTTGTACATAACGTGTTGTTGTAAAGAGTAAAAGTAGGTCCCGATACGCAGTAATAAGAAAGATAGTTTTACCCGAGATAGTCACCCCCTACACTTTAATAAAGCCGTCGGTGAGGGTGTGTGAATGTAAAAGAAATTTTTCATTCGCAGAATCCGTAACCTTCGCAAGCTAACGATAATAAGGGCCTGGACATGAACGTGAAAAAAACAATTTTAGCGTCACTGTTAGTCTGCATGTTACCTGTTACCAGCTTTGCCAAAGACCTGCAAGTTGGCGTCTCTATGGCATTGTTTGATGACAACTTTTTAACGATTGTCCGTAACTCAATCACTAATGAAATGAAAACGGAAGGCGTGAAAGGCCAGATCGAAGACGCCAAAGGTGACGTCGCACAGCAGCTGCAACAGGTTCAAAACTTTATCGGTCAGGGCGTTGACGCGATTATCGTTAACCCGGTGGATACCAACGCCGTTAAACCTATCGTTGATCTGACCACCAAAGCCGGCATCCCGCTGGTGTTTGTCAACCGTAAACCGGCTACCACGCTGACAGGCAAAATGGCGTTCGTGGGTTCTGACTCCGAGCTGGCGGGTCGCTTGCAGATGGAAGCACTGGCAAAACGTATGGATTATAAAGGCAACGTCGCCATCCTGCTGGGTGACCTGGCAAACGAAGCAACGCGTGAGCGCACCAAAGGTGTGAAAGCGGTGGTGGCGAAATACCCTGGCCTGAAAGTGGTTCAGGAACAAACTGCGAAATTTACCCGTAACGATGCCGTTGACGTCACCAGTAACTGGCTGACCGCCGGTGATGATATCCAGGCCATCGCCTCTAACAACGACGAAATGGCTATCGGTGCCCTTCAGGCATTAGGTAAAAACGAGCAGAAAATCCTGGTGGCTGGCGTGGATGGTACCCCGGATGCATTGCAGATGATTAAGAACGGCAAGATGGTTGCCACCGTATTCCAGGATGCCAAAGGGCAGGGTTCCGGCGCAGTTCAGACCGCAGTGAAACTGGTGAAAGGTGAGCAGGTTCAGAAGATCGTGGATATCCCGTTCCAGCTGATCACCAAAGATAACTATGAAAGCTTCACCAGCAAGAATCTGAAATAACTTTCGCTGAACTCGTAGTACGGAGGTAGTTAAATGACCGCATATGCGCTTGAAGCCGAAGGCATCAGCAAATTCTTCCCGGGTGTGAAGGCGTTAAGCAACGTCTCATTCCGTATCAAGCCGGGAACGGTGCATGCTCTGATGGGTGAGAATGGCGCAGGTAAATCCACTTTAATGAAGTGCCTCATCGGGATTTATCGTCCCGATGAGGGGCAGATTCGTATTAAAGGGCAACCTGTGCAGTTTACCGACACGCTGGATGCACTGCGTTCGGGAATTTCCATGATTCACCAGGAGCTTAATCTGGTACCGCATATGACGGTCGCCGAAAATATCTGGCTGGGTCGCGAGCCGATGAAATTCGGCTTCGTTGACCACGGTAAGCTCAACCGTTTAACCAAAGATCTGCTGGTTAAGCTGAATATTCGTCTGCGTCCCGATCAGATGGTGGGCGATCTCAGTATCGCCTCCCAGCAGATGGTGGAGATCGCCAAAGCGGTTTCCTGGAACTCAGACATCGTGATTATGGATGAACCGACCTCAGCCCTGACGGAAACCGAAGTGGCGCATCTGTTTACCATCATTCGCGACCTGCGTGAGCAGGGCAAAGCCATCATCTATATCAGCCATAAAATGGATGAGATCTTTGCGATTACCGATGAAGTCAGCGTATTCCGTGACGGCACCTGGGTGGCGAGCAATGAGACATCGAGCTATACGCGACAGTCGCTGATCACCCAGATGGTGGGGCGTGAACTGACCCAGTTGTTCCCAAAAACAGACAGCAATATTGGCGAAGATGTTCTGACGGTACGCAGCCTGACGCGTAAGGATGTGTTCCACGATGTGAGCTTTAGCGTACGTCGCGGGGAGATCCTTGGGGTGGCGGGTCTGGTGGGTGCCGGACGCAGTGAAGTGATGGAAAGTCTGTTTGGTATGACATCAATAGACAGTGGAGAGATCCTGATTGATGGTGTGCCGACCAAAATTGATTCACCGGCCAGTGCGATTGATAAAGGGCTGGCGTTCCTGACCGAAGACCGTAAAAAGTCAGGCCTGTTCCTGGTGCTGTCGGTGATGGAAAACATGAGTATCGTCAAAATGACTGACTACAGCGCCAAAGGCGGCTTCGTCAATCATGCCAATATGGCGAAAGACTGTCTGGAACAGATCAAACGTCTGAATATCAAGACGCCAACCATGGACCAGATCATAAACAACCTCAGTGGCGGTAATCAGCAAAAGGTATTAATTGCCCGCTGGCTGCTGGCACAACCGAAGATCCTGATTCTTGACGAACCTACCCGTGGTATCGACGTCGGCGCAAAAGCGGAAATCTACCGTTTGATCAGCGAACTGGCGAGCCGTGGCGTTGCCATCATCATGGTGTCCTCTGAACTGCCGGAAATTATTGGCATGAGTGACCGCGTGATGGTGATGCACGGAGGACGTATTACCGGCATCCTCAATAAAGAAGAAGCCGACCAGGAAACCATATTGTCGTTGGCGTCCGAGTAAGGGCGTGAGGTAAACAAACATGAGTGATGTGAAAATGACAACGCAACAGTCAGCTGAGACACCGTCGTTCTTTAGTAATCTGAAAGGCAAACTGCCTAAAGATACCGGTATTTTTGTGGTGATGGTCGGCATCGCGCTGATATTTGAGGCCTTCGGCTGGTATGTTCGCGATCAGTCATTCCTGATGAACCCGAACCGCCTGGTGCTGATTGTTCTTCAGGTCGCGATTATCGGTATCATTGCGGTCGGGGTGACTCAGGTCATTATTACCACGGGGATTGACCTGTCGTCCGGTTCGGTGATTGCATTGACGGCGGTGGTTGCCGCCAGTCTGGCGCAAACCTCTGAAAGCCTGTCACCGATGTTCCCCTCGCTGGTGGATATGCCTGCCGCGCTGCCGATTAGCGCCGGGATCGGGGTCGGTTTGCTGTGCGGTATCGTCAACGGCGTGCTGATCACTAAAACTGGTATTCCGCCGTTTATCGCCACGCTGGGGATGATGGTATCGGCGCGTGGTCTGGCACAGTATTACACTCAGGGTAACCCCATCAGCTTCCTGTCCGATGGCTTTACGTCGATTGGTCAGGGTGCAATGCCGGTGATTATCTTCCTGGTGGTGGCGGTGATCTTCCATATCGCGCTGAAACATACCCGCTACGGTAAGTATGTTTACGCCATCGGCGGCAACATGGTGTCGGCGAAAGTCTCCGGTATCAACGTTAATAAATACCTGATCATCGTTTACACCATCGCAGGCGGCCTGTCTGGCCTGGCGGGTGTGGTGCTGGCGGCGCGTGTGAGTAGCGGCCAGTCAAGTATGGGCCTGGGCTACGAGCTGGATGCCATTGCCGCGGCGGTGATCGGCGGTTCCAGCCTGATGGGTGGGGTAGGGCGTATTACCGGCACGCTGATTGGTGCGGTGATCCTCGGCCTGATCAAGAGCGGCTTCACCTTCGTGGGTGTTGATGCCTACATTCAGGACATCATCAAAGGGATGATTATTGTCGCTGCGGTATCGATTGATATGTACCGCAACCGTAGTAAGCGTTAATTTTTATCTGATAACGCCCTGATTTAATACGTGCCTGCACCGCAGGCACGTATTCATTTACTCTCCTGTGATTGCAGCGACTTCCGTCACGCCTGTTTTTATCTTCCCGGCCCAGCCGGAGAGGATCGCTGCTTTTATCCGCGCCATCTCTTTCTCCGCTGCCTCTTCTTTTAGCTGCGCAACGATGTCCCCTGGTTCGGTCGTAAAGGCCCGCAGCTGCTCGCCTCCCGGCAGTTCGGGCAGTGGAAGCCGGGTGATCGGGTCCAGCACCTCGACCTGTAGCGAATGCACTGCGCCCGTGGCCGCCAGCCCGGCCAGTTTTCCCGCCAGGCTTTTTTGTCTGAAGCTCAGTATTACGCCCGTGGCCAGCGTGGCAAATCCCACCAGGTTTCCGGCGATCACCAGCGGCGAGAGGGATTTATTACAGACGTCGGCAAAATAGATCATGCGATAGCGAAAATAGCCCGCCCACATTTCACGCGTACCCAGCGTCGAGTGCATAAACCAGGCACGCGAGTCGTGGACCTGGTCGTCAAACAACGCTCTCACCCGCCCGGATGGCTGGTCCGCGTTACTTGCTTCCCCGGCATCGGGGAAGAGGTTTTTTTCCAGCGCTTCACCCTCGTTTTTTATCCGGCGAAACTCCTGCGGTTCGTCGTCGGTATTCAGGATAAAAATCATCGGTTGCAGCACGGTATCCAGCACCACCTCGACGAGGTTATCCGGGATGCGGTAACCGTCGTGGTAATCCTTACCAAACTCCTTCGCGGCTTCGAACAGCTGGGTGCGGGCCATATCCGGGTCAAAATCTTTTATGCCCGGCGCCAGCATCAGCTCATCCATCATGTCGGCGGGCTGGTTCACACGCTGATCCTGGCGATCCCTCAGTACCTTTTCCTGCTTTTCATCGCGTTTCATTTCAGCCGCTTTACGTGCGGCAGGCAGGGCTTCGCTATCCGTGGCGCGCTGGTAGAACGGTGTTTTCAGCATCGTTCCTCTGGCATAGCGGTTAATACGCCAGGCGGTAATCCATGCAATCTGATGATCAATAACGCTTTCCAGACTGCTGCCGGCGCGGGGCGGGTCGTATTTTGCAGCGTCTTCAGCGGTAATATTTGCCGGGGTGGGCAGGTTGAGGGTGAGTTCGCGCCAGGCGTTAAAGCGGGTGACAAGTGGAGCATCTATTACAAACTCACTTTGCAAATCTGGAGACATTGCTCGCCAAAATTGCCGGTGTTTGGTCTGCGGTAACATTTTAGGCGGTATTTTTAACGGAGCTCCAATTTCAAAAGCCGAAGCATACATATCATGCAAAGCTATTTGCGACATTAATAAGCTGTCATCCTCAGCATTTGCCTTTCCCTGGTCTCCCGGCGGATAGCCGCCACCAATATCGGAGTGCATCCCCGGATAAACCACCTCGGTGGCATAAGGGGGATACGTGCCGTCAGCCCGGCGTACCGAGTCCAGCGGGAAGCACAGCCGCTGCTCATGGCCGGAAACCAGATGGATGCATTTTTTAATCAACCCGCCGTAGATTTTATCATCCGGCAACTCCATGGTGCCGCCGGCCCAGGCCATATGGCCTGAGGCAAGCGGTGCCACGTGTGCCACTCCGACCGAGGCCACGGTATCCAGCAGCCCGAGAAACTCGATGCTGAGTGGCAGTTGCAATGCGCCAATTTGCAGGCACTGCGGCGGTTTTTCGCCTTCCTTCACCGGCGGTGGCAGCAGCTCACTCAGCCAGCGCACAAAGGTGCGCGCCTCCGCCGCGCCGCGAGAGAACCCATAGATATACAGTTTGATGTCCAGCACTTTGGGCTTGCCTGGCTCCGGCTGGGTGATCAACGGTTTCAGCTGAGGAGAGAGTTCTTGCAGCAGGCGGTTAAATTCTTCATAGCGGTTATGGCTGCCGCCCACCCACAGCCGGCTCCAGCGGGTGCCCATTTTGCCAATCGACTTGCGGCTGGCACCTTCTGAAAGTTTTATGCTGTTATTGACCCGGTCTTTGCTCACGCGCATCAGCACATCAATAATGCGCAGCAGCGCCCAGTTAATACGCTCCTCGCCCATCGCCGCCCCCACCAGCCCATCGAGGGAGTACTCAAGGTCGTTCACTTCCGGGAACGGGGTGCCGACGCCGGGGATGTAAAACTTAAAATACTGACCGCCGCTGTCACTGGCCGCATCCAGCGGCACCTGACGGGTATCAGGCACACCGCCGGCCGTGCCGTCGCCGATAGCGGCGCGAAACAGGCGGGCAATACTGGTCGGGTGTTTTGGGTCGGACAGGACAAAATCATTGTTGAGGTTATTGCCGGTGCCGTCGAAAAACAGGCTGATATGCAGCGTTTTACAGCAGGGCGGTTCCACGCGCCGCCCTGCGGCCAGGCACAGCGCCTGGTGGTAATTTCGCTCGCTGCTTTTCTGCTGGTGGTAGTGTTTCCCGACCAGCAGTGACTCAGTGGGCAAGCGCCCCTGCGCCGGGAACGGCGGCGGGTTCCATGCCAAATCGGCTTTGTTTATCTCGGACATACAGTGGGCTCCTTCATCCTGATGGGCTCTTTAATCGGGTAGGCCGGGCTGCCGTAGGTGTAGCAGCTGGTGGTCACCTTAACGTCATCGCAGGGCAGAAAATGCACCGTGATACCGCAGGTGTCCTGGTCGTTGTAGTCAGGGACGGGCACGGTTTTGCTGTGCTGCCTTTTTTGCGCATCAATACCTTTCTTCCAGGCAAGATATTTTTTTCTGTCCTGATATCCAGGAAAATCCATTGAATATCCCACCCCGGTTTCCCAGTCAATGCGCACGGTCATCCCCGGCTTCCACTGCGCCGGTACGCCGTAGCAGCAGCCCCCGCCGCCGCCCTGGAACGGGCCAATAATGTCGATGCCCGACTGACCGTTCACGCTGAAGTGGTTAATCGCCCATTTGGTGTGGTTGATGGCGTCAATGGTGCCACCACCCCCGCTGCGGCCCTGGGCTTCCGCGGCAGGCTGCGTGCAGCCGGATAACAGCAGCAGCCCCGCCAGCAGCGGGCTTAATAACGAGAGTGTCATCTGACGTTCCTTGTTGGAAAGTAAACTAACGGTGTTGTCTGGCCCGCGTTACAGGCACAGGCAAGCGCCCCTGCGCCGGGAACGGCGGCGGATTCCATGCTTCGGCTTTGTTTATCTCGGACATACAGTGGGCTCCTTCATTCTGATGGGCTCTTTAATCGGGTAGGCCGGGCTGCCGTAGGTGTAACAGCTGGTGGTCACCTTAACGTCATCGCAGGGCAGAAAATGCACCGTGATACCGCAGGTGTCCTGGTCGTTGTAGTCGGGGAGAGGTACGGTCTTGCTGTGCTGGCGCTTTAATTCATTGATTTTTTTGTTCCAAACTTTTCTTAGTTGGTTATATTTTGATACTTCCGTAGTCCATTCTTTATTATTCTGTTTTCGCTGGATTGGTCGCACTGGCGCAGGTATTTCAGGGACATCACTTGCATAGGCTACCCCGGTTTCCCAGTCGATGCGCGCCGTCATCCCCGGCTTCCACTGCGCTGGTACGCCGTAGCAGCAGCCTCCGCCGCCGCCCTGGAACGGGCCGATAATGTCGATGCCCGACTGACCGTTCACGCTGAAGTGGTTAATCGCCCATTTGGTGTGGTTGATGGCGTCAATGGTGCCACCACCGCCGCTGCGGCCCTGGGCTTCCGCGACAGGCTGCGAACAGCCGGTTAAGCACCAGATTATGCCCAACAAAGCACAGTATCTGAGGGTCATAATATTGACTCATCTGCTGCACTCCACTTCATCATCACCCAGGCTTCACGTTGATCATCCATCAGCAAACCCTTCTTTGTCGCCTCCAGCATTCCCTCATAGCAGGTTAAAAAAAGCGTCTGTTGTGATGAAAAAATGCCCGCTGGCGGGGCCTGATGCTCCAGTAACGCAACGACATCGCAGATGGACATCAGAGATTCACACTGACTATCGCTGAGATTGATCTTCAGGCTTGGCTCTTTCTGTTCCGGTGGAACGCCGTCACCATTCAGGATCTGTGGCTCGCCGTCCCGATCCTGCCAGCTCCAGAACAGCGCCGGGCGCAGCAACGTTTGTTGCTGTTCTTCGCTGAGGATATGGGAAAAAAGCAGAGGAAAAATGCGTGTGTCGTAAAAACGTAAAATACCGGCGCGGCCTTCCTGCTGTGCATCAATACATTGTGTCAGCCAGCCTGCCAGTGTGGCAAAAGGCCAGTGGGAGCAGAGGATAAGCAACGGTGCCTGCGCGGCGGCATGCTGGCTAAAATCATGCAGAAAAAGCATATGCTGAGCATCATTAAGATTAATGCGTGCCATCAGCGGGGCAACATCAACGAGCGATGCTTCAGGCAGACCAGTGAAGAGTGATTGCCACTCGATTGACAGCGATTTCAGCGCCGGTATCACGCTGAAATCAAACCCCGACTGGTCTATAAGAATATCAACATAGTCTGTCGCAGCTTCACGGCAGGTGAGGGCAACACGCTCGATCCAATGTTGAGTCATGGCTGCACCCCCAGCGGAAATCCGCAAGGAGAATGGCGATTGACGGGGGGATTAGGGAGGGAAAGATCATCAGTAACACTCATATTGACTCCTGTTAAAACGAGTGCAGAAAGCAGGCATTACGCACACTTTCCTTGTGTGTACCAGGCGTGACTATATAGTAGCCAGTCAATAATGAGCAACCGCGGGGTTTCAGTATTGTGATCTGATTTATAGGGGGATTTTTCTTAGAATTTGCGTTAACGCGTTGAAAGGCGCGGGATATCTGAGGCACGGAGCTGGTGTAAAACTTTATCAAAGATAAGATGATTCACTGTCTGCACATCCTCAACGCATTTCCTGCACCATCCGCGTGCAACCCCGCAAAGGGACCTGACCTGCCAGACATCCCACCTACGCATCATCCCAGTACCCGTAATCAGATTCTCTTATTTTACCGCCTGTTAGCCCATATCCCGGACGCCTTGTCACTATTAGGAAAATTCTGGCACGCCCCTTGCAATTACCCTCGGGTCAGAATGAAAACTTATTACAGACGCCAGCATTACTGGCACTCGGGGAACCGTGACGGAGGCAAAATGAACTTAAGACGACTGAAGTATTTCGTAAAAATCGTCGACATCGGCAGCCTGACTCAGGCGGCAGAAGTCCTGCATATTGCACAGCCAGCTCTCAGCCAGCAGGTGGCAACACTGGAAAACGAACTTGACCAGCAGTTGCTGATCCGCACCAAACGCGGCGTTACGCCGACCGACGCGGGTAAGATCCTCTATGCCCACGCCCGCACTATTCTGCGTCAGTGTGAACAGGCACAGACGGCGGTGATCAACGCCGGGCAGGCACTGGCAGGGCAGGTTTCCATCGGCCTGGCGCCGGGGACCGCCGCCTCTTCGCTGACCATGCCTTTGCTGCAAACCGTACGCGAACAATTTCCGGATGTGCTGGTATATCTGCATGAGAACAGCGGCGCGTCATTAAACGAAAAAGTGATGAGTGGGCAACTGGATATGGCGGTGTTGTATGACCGTTCACCGGCCGCGGGCATCACCAGCATTCCCCTGATGAAAGAAGAACTGTATCTGGTGGGTGCCAGCGCCTGTCCTGGGCAGACTATCGACCTGACCGATGTGGCAGAGATGAATCTGTTCCTGCCGCGTGATTACAGCGCCGTACGTAAACGTGTGGACGAAGCATTCTCTCTGCGTCGCCTCAGCGCACGCATCATCGGTGAAATTGAATCGATTGCTACGCTGACCGCCGCCGTGTCCAGCGGCATGGGAGCGACCGTGCTGCCAGAGTCTGCCGCGCGGGCGTTGGTGAGTTCAACCAATGCCTGGATGGCGCGCATAACCAGCCCTGCGCTGAACCTGCCGCTGTCCTTAAACGTCTCTGCTACGTTGCCAATGTCACCGTCCGCGCTGGCGGTCAAAAACATTCTGTTGTCGCTGCTGAATAATCCAGTGACAGAAGATCGCGAACTGATGCTGGTCAGTTAAATGCCTTTGTGCCGGGCGCGCCATCGCGCGCCTCACTTCCTGCCGCTTCGCCTCCCTTATCGCTAAAAAGCATATAAAACCTCTTTTTATTATTTGTTGCTATCAATGTGCATCCTTAACATGAAGGAAACCAACAGATAACAGAGGGAGGAGCGCGCGTGAATTTTCAGCAACTTAAAATCATTAAGGAAGCAGCACGCTGCGAGTTTAATCTTACCGAAGTGGCGAATGCGCTGTTTACCTCCCAGTCTGGGGTCAGCCGCCATATACGGGATTTGGAAGATGAACTTGGGGTCGAGATTTTTATCCGCCGGGGTAAACGCCTGCTGGGGATGACCGAACCGGGCAAAGCGCTGCTGACCATTGCAGAACGTATTCTTGATGAAGCGGGTAAAGTGCGTCGCCTGGCCGATGTGTTCACCAACGAATCCAGCGGCGTGCTGACGATAGCCACCACCCATACTCAGGCGCGCTACAGCCTGCCGAAAGTGATTAAAGCGTTCCGTTCGCTCTATCCCAATGTGCGTCTGGAACTCAATCAGGGATCACCGCAGGAGATTGTCTCCATGCTGGTGGCGGGCGAGGCCGATATCGGCATCGCCAGTGAGCAGGTGGTTAACAATCCGGCGCTGGCTGCCTTCCCGTGGTTCAGCTGGCACCATGCGCTGCTGGTGCCCAAAGGGCACGAGCTGGAGCAGCAGCAACCGCTGACGCTGGCGGCGCTGAGCCGTTATCCGCTGATCACCTATCGCCAGGGGATTACCGGGCGTTCGAAAGTCGACCGTGCGTTCCACGCCGCCAGTCTGAAGCCCGATATCGTACTGAGTGCGCAGGACTCGGACGTGGTAAAAACCTACGTTGAGCTGGGCCTCGGTGTGGGTGTACTGGCCGATCAGGCCTGCCAGCTGGATGAGCATTCGCCGTTGACGCGGCTCGAAGCGCGCCATTTGTTCGAGTCTAATACCGTCTGGCTGGGGCTGAAACGCGGGCAGTTGCAGCGTAATTTTGTCTGGCAGTTCCTGGAGCTCTGTAATGCGAACCTGTCGCTGGAAGAGATCAAACGCCAGGCATTGTCGCTGAACGAAGAAGAACCGGTGATCGACTTCCAGATCTGATTCTGACATGGCGTTGGGTGCAGCTATATACTGACACCCCTGCGTCTTCCGCCTTATCGGCTGACGGCCTAAGCTCCGGGTACATTCTATCCGCGAGCTTAAGCCATGACCTCATCTCTTCCCCGTTCTTCCTCCGGCCCGCTTTATGCGCTGGCCTTCAGTATGTTGATCTCCTCGATGGGCAGCAGTATTGCGAACGTCGGTCTGCCCACGCTGGCGGCGGCGTTTGCTGCCTCTTTTTCACAAATACAGTGGGTGGTGCTGGCGTATCTGCTGGCGGTGACGGCTTCCGTGCTGGCGATGGGGTGGCTGGGCGATCGTTTTGGTCGCCAGCGGCTGCTGGGCTACGGCGTGCTGCTGTTCAGTGTGGCATCGCTGGGCTGTGGGTTGGCAACGCATATCGGCTGGCTGATTGCTGCCCGCATTCTGCAAGGCCTGGGCGGCGCGATGATGATGGCGAATACGCTGGCGCTGGCGATCCAGGTGTTGCCCGCTGAACGCACCGGGCGGGCAATGGGGCTGCTGGGGACCGTCTCTGCCATCGGCACGGCGCTGGGGCCGGCGCTGGGTGGCCTGCTGATTGCGGGTTTCGGCTGGCAGGCGCTGTTTGTGATTAACCTGCCGCTTGGGCTGATCGCATGGGGAATGGTGCAGCATTTCCTGCCGTCTTCTGGCGCGCCGGATGCCGCCATGCCCCGTGGATCGCTGCTGTCGCTGCTGCGTCAGGCGGCGCTGGTACGCGGCCTGCTGCTGAGTATGGCGGTTGCCATGGTGATGATGACGACCTTTGTCGTCGGGCCCTTCTATCTGAGCCATGGATTGCAGCTTTCCCCGCGCCAGACCGGGCTGGTGATGGCGGTGGGGCCGCTGGTGGCCGCTCTCAGCGGTGTACCGGCCGGGCGTCTGGTGGATCGTCTTGGGGCGCAGTCCACGACGTTAATCGGTTTAGCCGCGGTGGCGGGGGGCTGCCTGTTACTGGCTTTGTTGCCGCCCGGCGCCGGTATTGCGGGTTATGTGGCGGGCCTGATGCTGCTGACGGCGGGTTATGCGCTGTTTCAGGCGGCGAATAATACGGCCTTACTGAAAGGGGCCGACCCGGCACGGCGCGGTCTGGTTTCCGGGTTGATGAATCTGGGCCGGAACCTGGGGTTTATTGCCGGTGCGGCATTAATGGCGGCGGTGTATGCCGCAGCCACACGGTACGGTGATTTTGCTCCTCATCTTGCATCATCCCACGGGATGCGACTGACGTTCGGGCTGGCGGGCGGAATGGTGTTGATCGCCCAGCTTGTCTTGTACGGGCACGGCCTGCGCCATCCTCAACGGCAGTAAGAATTCCGACTGGTGTAAAATCTGATTTATTGCGCAGCATGAAAATTCAGGGAAAAACCAGGCTATATTAGGCGCTTCTCTATTCCCCTACATGATGAAGGGGTAAAGCAAAAGGAGTTGCTCTGTGTCAGAACAATCGTTTGATCCCAATACGCTGTTTAAGCAGCCTGCCATTTCTCTTCCCTGTCGTCTGTTTACATCCGCAAACCGCATGGATGAATACAGTGCCGATGATATGCGCTATGGCGACGTGTCAGAATCTCGTCTGAAAACCGATTTCAAGCTAAGGGACGTTTCCGCAAGGGTAAATCCTTACACGGGTGAGAGGATTACCGCATCGCGTTTCACTCTCTTTAATCAGTGGGCATCACAACCGCTTTCAGTGAAAGAACGATCGGATATTTTATTTGATGAGTTTCGCGAGTTATCGAGGGTGTTTTCATTTATTGGTCCTTATCGCGGCCTGATCGAGAAGTTAATTACTCATATGCAGACAGGTAATGGCAAGGTATTTAGTAGCCACTTGTTAGATAGTGCGTATAAGGAGCAGATAGTAAGCGACTCATCGAGAGAGAGCTCACTTTTGATTATTAAGGACACTTTGTCGAATTATATCAACTGGGAGGTTGGGCGTTATGATAGTAAAAATAAATCCTGGTTTTCCACAAAGATGGCTAAGATGGTTTTACCAAAATTCAATAAGTGGGTGGATAGAATCAACTCACTCACTATCAGTGTTCATGATGTGTGGGCAACCAGTATTACGTTAAAGTCTCTTGTGATCGAAGGTGATAACTACTCTGCTACAATACATTATCGGTCTCAGGACCATTTTGGACTGGATTCCAAAGATGTTTTAAATCCGGTTTACAGGCAGTTTAGAATTTTTCGTATCTGGTTTTTACTGCAACATTATGATAAGTATTCATTTAAGCCTTTATTACAGAGATGAACGCTACCATCACTATTACAGGTAATCGCTATGATTAATTCAAAAATAAAGACGAGCCGGCAACGTTTTGAAAAAATAGTGCCGGCTACTGTCATTTTGGTTGCCGCTCTTATCATACTGTATTTTTTCCTCAGGCCAGTAAAAATTGTCAGTACTGTCCGCGAATGGAATGAGGGTTATTTTTTTGTGGATAACTTTCCCATGACGGCTAAAGCGAGAATTGCATGGTGGGAAGAGAATAAAGAAGTATTAAAGAAAAAATATAACATGCCGTTTATTGGCAGTGATAAGCGGTGGATGGTGTTAATTGGTGAGGCAGGCGAGGGTTTTCAATTTCGGCCGAAAACAGACAAAGCCGATGATTATCTTTGTTTTGACAGTCTGAAGCCTGGCGCCAATTGTGCCGAAAAAAAGTGGCTATTATGGATATCACACTATAACCAAACCGATACCAGCTTCCTTACGGGTGATAGCAAATATATTCAGCGTGGCGATAACGCTAAAATTAAGCGTGTTGCTGATTAAATTTATCGCTGTTAACCGATCGATAGCAAGTATATGTCGATCGGTCGATTACTGTTATCTATGGTCTGGGATGATGAAAAAATATTATCTATTGCTGGTTTTAATCGCGGGTGTATATGTGTTTTCCTGGTTTCAACGCCCGGTCAATATTGTCAGTTTTGTACGGGAAGGAAATCGTATTTACCTTTTTGTGGAGCATTTCCCCATGATGGATAAAGGGAGAGTTGCATGGTGGCAGGATAATAAAGCGTTTTTGATAGAAAAGTATAATGTGCCTTTTATTGGCAGTAAATACCCGTGGTCGGTATTAATTGGTGAGGTTGGCGATGGTTTTCAATTTCTGCAGCACAGGGCCAGTGATAACGATCTTATTTGTTTTGACAGCCTGAAACCTGCTGCTAATTGTATCGAGAAAAAATGGCTGTTATGGATATCACACTATAACGAAACCGATACCAGCTACCATACGGATGACGAAAGATATATCCAGCGTGGCGTTAATGCTGAAATTAGACGTGTTAAGAGATAAAGCGGTCTTGTCTGGATAGCAGAAAGCAGCTATTCGGTTGATATTATAACTGGCCTGATATGACGATTTTCATCGTTGGGCCATTTTCGTGCATCCTGTCAGAAGGAAACAGATATGGGCATAGTAGAGAAAATGGGGAAAAATCAGCGAGTAATAAAATCGGTTTTAGTGATCTCGTTGCTTATCATTTTCTTTCTCCTGTTGTTCCTGTTTCTCAGGCCAGTGAAAATTGTCAGTTTCGTACGGGAAGGAAATCGTATTTACCTTTTTGTGGAGCATTTCCCCATGATGGATAAAGGGAGAGTTGCATGGTGGTTGGATAATAAAGCGTTGTTGATAGAAAAGTATAACGTGCCATTTATTGGCGGTAAATACTACTGGTCGGTATTGATTGGTGAGGCAGGCGATGGTTTTCAGTTTCTGCAGCACAGGGCCAGCGATAACGACCTTATTTGTTTTGACAGTCTGAAGCCTGGCGCCAATTGTGCCGAAAAAAAATGGCTGTTATGGATATCACACTACAACCAAACCGATACCAGTTACACGACGGATGATAGTGAATATATTCAGCGTGGCGAGAATGCTGAAATTAAGCGTGTTGCTGATTAATCGATAATGCTGAGATTAATCCGTAGTGGCGGACTCTCTTTTTCGGTCGTCCTGTAAGGGGCTTAACGACCAGGTCAACGTCAAGGGCGTTTCGCTTTCCCGCTGCGCGGGCTGAGCGACCCAGGGTGGGCAGTCGCCCCCACCCTGGGGACCCGGGCTTTGCGGCAGGCGCTGCGTCCACTGCGTGGATGCCTTCGCAAGCGTCGTTCACCGACGCACCGGTCGTGACGGCACATCCCTGTGCCGGCTCTCCCTCTCACCGCCGTCCTGGCGGTTCGTCCTGGTTCTCTGCGCTTCCTCAGCGCTGCTGAATGCCGCCTCAACGTCAAAATCCAGGTCAAAACCTAAAAATTCTGATTCGAATCAATCCGCATAGATTGTCACGTGGTGGTGGTTTTAAAACCGACAGCGAGCAGACGTTCTGCGGGGATGGGGCCAGTTTGAGGTAAGCCGGACGTCACGCGACAGGACGTCGCGTGCCGAGGCCCGCAGGGATGCGGTCGTTGCCGATCCGGCGTGCTCAAACTGGCCCCGGACCTGAAGCCAGACTGCCAGCTATTCATTTTTGTGGGGATCCTTCAGTGATCGCCTCCTGGATCAGACCTGGACGCCGTTGAGGTTTTAAAACCGAGCGCATCAGCAGTGACGGAAGATCATAAAATCAGCCCCCAATACCTCAACGGCATAAAATTTCGTTTCCCGCAGCAAAACACGCGCCACCACGCATCGGCCCAAACGATAACGCAGCATTGCCTGCGCCTCCTCCGCTAAAGTGAAATGAACTTATTAAGGAGACGCTATGCTCGCACAACGTTTACAGGATGCCACTCTGCTGCGCCAGCAGGCTTATTTCAACGGACAGTGGCAGGACGCATTTAATGGTGAAACCCTGCCGGTGATCAATCCCTCCACTGGCGATGTGCTCTGTACCATTCCGTCACTGGGTGCTGAGGAAACCGAACAGGCGATTGCCTTTGCCGATGCGGCCCGCAAAAGCTGGGCGAAAACACCGAATGCGCAGCGTGCACTGTTGCTGGAAAAGTGGCATCAGCTGATCCTCGACAACGCCGACGACCTGGCGATTATCATGACTGCCGAGCAGGGCAAACCGCTGGCGGAAGCCAGAGGGGAAGTGCTGTACGGTGCAGGGTTCGTTAAATGGTTTGCCGAAGAAGCCCGCCGCATCTACGGCGACACCATCCCGGCACCGAGCGATGACCGCCGTATCCTCGTGCTGAAACAACCCGTCGGCGTGGCGGCGGCGATTACGCCATGGAATTTCCCTATTGCCATGATCACCCGCAAAGTGGCCCCGGCGCTGGCCGCAGGCTGCCCGATCATTGTTAAACCCTCAGAGCTGACGCCGCTCTCTGCGCTCGCCCTGGTGGAACTGGCCCAGCGAGCAGGCATTCCCGCAGGCGTATTGCAGATTGTCACCGGGCTGCCGAAAGCCATCGGTGAAACCCTGACGGGCAGCCGCACGGTACGTAAGATCTCCTTCACCGGCTCAACCCGTATTGGTCAGTTGCTGATGCAGCAGAGCGCCGACAGCATTAAACGTCTCAGCCTGGAGCTGGGGGGCAATGCCCCGCTGATCGTCTTTGATGATGCGGATCTGGATATCGCCATCAGCGGCGTAATGATGAGTAAATTCCGCAATGCCGGGCAGACCTGCGTCTGCGCCAACCGTATCCTGGTGCAGCGCAATATCTACCCGCGTTTTGCCGAGCGTCTGCTGGCCGAGGTGGCGAAACTGAAAGTCGCCGACGGATTCACAGAAGGCAGCACCATCGGGCCGCTGATCAACCAGGCTGCGGTGACTAAGGTGAACAGCCATATTGAAGATGCCCTCAGCCACGGTGCAGAACTGCTGGCGGGTGGCATCAGCAACGGGAACGGCACGTTTGTGATGCCAACGGTACTGGGTGACGTCACCAGCGCCATGCGTATTGCCCATGAAGAGACCTTTGGCCCGGTCGCACCGCTGTTTATCTTCGATACTGAAGAGGAAGCGATTGCGATGGCGAATGACACCCCCTTCGGTCTGGGGGCTTATTTCTTCACCGAAGATATTCGCCGTGCCTGGCGCGTAGGAGAGGCGCTGGAGTTTGGCATGGTTGGATTTAATACCGGATCGGTTTCGCTGGAAGTGGCGCCGTTTGGTGGGATTAAATTATCGGGTGTTGGCCGCGAAGGTTCACGCTACGGCATCGAAGAATATTTGGAATCTAAAGCCTTCCATTTCGGCAGCCTGTAACTTACCCGTCATACTTCAAGCCGCAGATGCGTTGGCTGCATTCATTCACCCCAGTCACTTAGTTATCTAAGCGCCTGGGGATTCATCTTTAAAAAGTCCCGCTACCCATAAAGGTGCGGGCCTTTTTTTATCTGTAATACCTGCACTTAACGGAAAACTGACACATTCACCGCTCTTATTTGGTGCAAGTTTAGTACCGAATTCACCGCAGTGGTGCATCTTTTTTGTGATGAAAATCATCTATTTAATTACTCGGTTTATCTGGAAAAAAACACCCTTCATTACGGCAGAAAATTTTTTTGCACCCGCTTTTACGCATTATTATTTTTTTGCGTGAGTGGCATACTTTCTGCATTGCTTAATACAAATGAAATAACTAAGACCAAAAAATTCTGGTCTCCATTAAGGGTCTATTCATGCTCAGTTTCGATCCCGACAAAATAGCGTTACCGGCAGGACACTTCATTAATGGTCAGCATCTGACCGGTAAAGGTGAGGCATTAACCGTTAACCGTCCTTCTGATGGTCTACGTGCCGCAGAACTGTTTGAGGCCGATGCCGCGCTGGTCGATGACGCCGTGAGCAACGCTGATCGTGCGGTGCGCGACAGTGGCTGGGCATCCTGCCCACCACGCCAGCGCGGCGCGGTGCTGAAGCGCTGGGCCGATCTGATTGCCGCTGACCCGTTGCTGGCACAGTTAGAGTCTCTCGGCTCCACCCGCCCGATTCATGACGTGGTGAACCACGAAATTCCCTTTACTGCTGAAGCGATCCGCTTTTATGCCGAGTGCGCCGACAAATACAGCGGCGATGTGCTGCCGACCCGTGATGCCAGCCTGGGCATGCTGGTGCCGGAACCTTACGGCGTGATCGGTGCGATTACCCCCTGGAACTTCCCGCTGTCGATGGCCTCCTGGAAATGTGGCCCGGCGCTGGCAGCAGGAAATGCCGTGGTGCTGAAGCCTTCAGAACTGACCCCGTTTTCAACCGTACGTATGGCCGAACTGGCCATCAAGGCGGGTCTGCCTGCGGGCGTACTGAACATCATCCAGGGCGGCGGGGCGGTGACGGGCAGTTCGCTGGTGGCTCATCCGCTGGTGCGTAAAGTCTCCTTCACCGGGTCAACCGCTACCGGGGCACGCATTATGAGCGATGCCGCGTTTAACGGTATGAAACCGGTCACGCTGGAACTGGGTGGCAAAAGCCCGCAGCTGGTGTTTGACGACTGTGGGGATATTGATGAAGTGGCCGGACGTATCCTGCGCGGCTTCACCGCCAACGGTGGGCAGGCCTGCGTGGCGGGCACCCGTCTGATTGTCCAGCGCGGCATCCACGATGCGCTGATTAGCAAACTGATTGAGCTGTGCCAGGGCTTCCGCGCTGGTGTGACCTGGAACGACACCAGCCGCTATGCGCCGATGATTGACCGCCGTCAGGCGGAAAAAGTGGCCTCTGTGGTGAGCAGCGCTCGTCAGCAGGGGGCTGAAGTGCTGGTCGGCGGCGAGCGCTTTGCGGATACCGGTGAAGGCTACTTCTGGCAGCCCACGCTGCTGGCCGTCAGCGGCAACGATAACCCGGCGGTACAGGAAGAGATCTTTGGCCCGGTACTGACGGTGCAGATCTTCGACGACGAAGCCGAAGGCCTGGCACTTGCCTCCCATCCGACCTACGGCCTGTGCGCCGGGGTGCATACCAAAAATATCGACCGCGCCCTGCGCGCGATGCGCGGTATTGCCGCCGGTACCGTATGGATCAACCGTTATGGCCGCTCCGGCGACTTCATTATTCCTACCGGGGGCTTCCATGGCTCCGGCATCGGCAAGGATCTGGGCCGTCAGGCTTTTGAGGCCTGCCAGCGCTATAAAAGCGTGCTGATCGATTTCTGAAACCTGTTTTCATCCCTAAACCGAACTCTGTAGAGGTAGCATAATGGCCGTGTTTAAACCGAAATACATCACCTTCGATTGCTATGGCACGCTGATCAACTTCGATATGGCCGGTGCCGCCGCTGCCATCTTCGCCGACCGCATCAGCCCAGAGCGCATGCAGGCTTTCACCGATGACTTCTCCTGTTACCGCATGGATGAAGTGCTGGGTGCCTTTAAGCTTTACCCGCTGGTGGTGGCCAATGCGCTGTACCGCACCTGTAACAAATGGGGCGTGGAGTGTACGGATCAGGACTGCGCCGACGTGATGACCGCCTGTGCCACCTGGAGCCCGCATCCAGATGTGCCTGCCGGGCTGGCCATTGTAGCGAAAGAGTTCCCGCTGGTGCTGCTGACTAACTCCACCGACGCGCTGATCAAGAACCATATTCCGCGCCTGGGCGCGCCGATCCATATGACCATCACCGCCGAAGAAGTCGGTGCCTATAAGCCGCAGATGAAAGGCTTTGAGTACATGCTCAACAAGCTGAACTGTGGGCCGGAAGAGATCCTGCACGTTTCCAGCAGCCTGCGTTATGACCTGATGACCGCCTACGACCTCGGCATCAAAAACAAAGTGTTTGTTAATCGCGGTCACGGCCCGGGCAACCCGGCCTATGAGTACAGCGAAATCACAGATATTGGTGGTCTTCCGGGCGTCGTCGGGCTGTAAGCCTCAGAGGAGCAGGGCAATGAAACTGGAATCATTCTGGCAGGCAACGGCACCCGCTTTCACCGGTGCGGCAACGGGCGACCTGCCAGCCACTGCCGATGTGGTGGTGATTGGCGGCGGCTTTACCGGCATCTCAGCAGCACTCAACCTCGCCCGCAGTGGCGTGAAAGTGGTGGTACTGGAAGCGGGTGAAGTAATGAGCCAGGCCTCCGGCCGTAACGGCGGCCACTGTAATACCGGCGTCGCGCAGAACTTCTCAGCCCTGGTGGAGAGCCAGGGCGTGGAGCAGGCCACCCGCTATTACCGCGCTTTTGCCGATGCGGTGGACTATGTACAAAGCGTGGTGGCGAGTGAGCAGATCGATTGTGATTTCCGCCGTTGCGGCAAGCTGAAGCTGGCAAGCAAAGCGTCGCACCTGCCGTCACTGGTCGCCGCGTGCGAAATGATGAAACGCCACGTTGACCCGGATGTGGAAATCCTGAGTGCTGACGAGGTGAAGCGCGAAATCGATTCGCCGCAATTCCATGGTGCGCTGTTACAGCGCCACGGCGGCCAGATGCATATGGGCAAGTTTGGCGTCGGCCTGGCGGAAGCTGCCGCCCGTGCCGGAGCAGCGATTTACCCGCACAGTGCGGTCACCGGCCTGACGCGTCTGAGCGGCTACAGCCACCGCGTGAGTACCGCTAAGGGCGATATTATCGCGGACAAAGTGCTGATGGCGACCGGTTGTTCGAACATTGGCCCGTTTGACTGGTTCCAGCGCCGCATTATCCCCGTGGGCAGCTTTGTCGTGGTCACCGAGCCTCTGGAGGAAAGCCTGCTTAACCGTTTACTGCCGGGTGATCGCACCTACGTCACCTCGCTTAACCTGGGCAATTACATGCGTACCACCGCCGACCGTCGTCTGGTGTTTGGTGGACGCGCCCGCTTTGCCATCAGCAGCCCGACATCGGATGCAAAAAGTGGCGACGTGCTGAAAGCCGGAATGCAGAAGATGTTCCCGGCGCTGGGCAATGTGGCGATTGATTACTGCTGGGGGGGGCTGGTGGATATGACCGCCGACCGTCTGCCGCATGCGGGCGAACAGGACGGGGTGTTTTACTCGCTGGGCTACAGCGGGCACGGCACTCAGATGTCAGTGTGGATGGGCCGCGTGATGGCCGATCTGATAGCAGAGAAAAGCAACGAAAATCCGTGGCAGCGCAACAGCTGGCCAGCGGTACCCGGTTACTTCGGCAAGCCCTGGTTCCTGCCGGTAGCAGGACTGTATTACAAAGTTAAAGACAAAATGTCCTAAATAAAAACATATCCGTTCAGGGTAAACGTTATTAACAACGATTTTGAGGG
This sequence comes from Erwinia rhapontici, assembly GCF_020683125.1. Classification (NCBI taxonomy): domain Bacteria; kingdom Pseudomonadati; phylum Pseudomonadota; class Gammaproteobacteria; order Enterobacterales; family Erwiniaceae; genus Erwinia; species Erwinia rhapontici. The sequence goes on from NZ_CP085627.1 coordinate 2,022,965, forward strand.
TGTGCAAATGAGTAAATTTCGCAAAGAATTTAGCCGTGTTAACCCGAATTTGACCCAGGCGATTACGGATGTCGCAATATCCCGACGCGGCATGATGAAGCTGCTGTCAGCAGGCGCGGTGATGAGCACCGGTCTGATTGGTTTTCCGGAATTCAGCTTTGCCGCTGAAGCCCCGGTGAAGGGCGGTAAACTGCGTGCGGCTGTCGCCAACGCCTCCGCCAGCGATACGCTTGACCCGGCGAAAGGCAGCAACAGCGGCGACTACTGCCGTCAGTTTATGTTTTATAGCGGTCTGACCGAACTGGATAAAGAACTGAAAGCGCAGCCTGCGCTGGCGGAATCCATTACCAGCAGTGATGGCCTGAACTGGAACGTGAAGCTGCGTACGGGTGTCACCTTCCATGACGGTAAAACGCTGACTGCCACCGACGTGGTTTACTCCCTCAGCCGCCATAAAGATCCGGCGGTGGCATCAACGGTGATCACCCTCGCCAGCCAGATGAAAGAGATTAAGGCCGTCAGCCCGTCTGAAGTGCAGATCACGCTTGAGCAGCCAAACTTCGACCTGCCGTCGATTCTGGCGACCAGCTCCTTCCTGATTGTGCAGGACGGCACCAAAGACTTCAGCAAAGGAATGGGGACCGGGCCGTTTGTTCTCACCTCGTTCCAGCCGGGTGTACGTACCGTCGGCACAAAAAACAAAAACTACTACAAACCGGGCCTGCCTCACCTCGACGAAGTGGAGCTGATGGGAGTGACCGATCCGGCAGCACGTGTCAACGCACTGATGTCGGGCGACCTGCATATCGTCTCTACGCTGGGCGCAAATGATGTGAAACGCCTGCGTCAGAACGGTAAGTTCAACATTCTGGAAAGTAAGTCAGGTATGTACAGTGACCTGATTATCCGTACTGACCGTACCCCGGGCAGCAATCCTGACTTCGTGCTGGCAATGAAGTATCTGCAACCGCGTGAAATGATTGTGAAAACCGTGCTGCAGGGCTTTGGCGATGTGGGTAACGACACCCCGGTTCCGCCCTGGCATCCGATGTTCAACAAGGATCTGCCGCAGCGTCCGCTGGATCTCGACAAAGCCAAATTCCACCTCAAAAAGGCCAATATGGTCGGTGCGAAAATCGAGATCATCACTACCCCGAATATCGAAGGGGCAGTGGAAGGCGGCCAGCTGTTACAGCAGATCGCGCGTTCAGCCGGACTGAATGTGGCCGTACGCCGTGTGCCGTATGACGGTTACTGGTCAGCCCACTGGATGAAAGATCCTATCGGTTACGGCTCGGTCAACCCGCGCCCAACGCTGGATATGCTGTTCTCCCAGTTCTACTTCTCCTCCGCCCCGTGGAACGAGTCTGGCTGGAAAAATGCACAGTTCGACCAGTTGGTTACCGCCGCTCGTGGCGAAAGCGACCAGGGCAAACGCAAGCAGATGTATGGCGACATGCAGAAACTGGTGTACGACAACTGCGGCACGCTGATCCCGGCCTTCATCAGTTCGATGGACGGCTGTAGCAACAAAGTGAAAGGGGTTGAAGCGATGCCGTCAGGCATGATGATGGGCTATCGCTTCCACGAGTATGCCTGGCTGACGTCGTAAATCTTTCATCTTTCACCAGGAGAATGGCGATGAACAGGTACATTTTCACACTGATATTCCGGCGCATAGGGTCGGGTTTACTTACGCTTCTCATTGTTTCGGCGCTGGTGTTCTTTATCACCAGCATGCTGCCGGGCGATGCGGCGCAGATGATCCTTGGCCAGTCCGCGACGCCTGAAACGGTCGCGGCACTGCGCCAGCAGCTTGGACTGGATCAACCGCTGATCATGCGTTACTTCAGCTGGCTGGCCGGCATGTTTCAGGGCGACTTTGGCACCTCCTTCGCCAGTAATCTTCCGGTGACGCAACTGGTGGCGCAACGTATTCCGGCCACCTTCCAGCTCGCCGTCACCACGACCCTGGTGTCGGTGCCGCTGGCGCTGTTTATCGGTATCACCGCCGCCATGAAGCGCGGGTCGTTCCTTGACCGCGCGCTGGTGGTCAGCACCATGGCCGTGGTGGCCGTACCCGAGTTTCTGGTGGCTACCGTGGCGGTGATTATCTTTGCCGTCAAACTGCACTGGGTGCCCGCCATGTCGCTGGGTTCCACCCATCAGGATTTCCTCGGTTTCCTGCGCACCTTCGCTCTGCCTGTGATGACACTGTGCTGCGTGGTGGTGGCGCAGATGGCAAGGATGACGCGTGCCGCTATCGTCAACCAGATGGACAGCCCGTATCTGGAAATGACGCTGCTGAAAGGTGTTTCACCGCTGCGCGCCATGCTACGCCATGCGCTGCCGAATGCGGTGGGGCCGATTGCTAATGCCATCTCACTCAGCCTCTCTTACCTGTTTGGCGGGGTGATTATTATCGAAAGTATCTTCAGCTATCCGGGGCTGGCCAGCCAGATGGTGGATGCGGTCAGTAACCGCGACCTGCCGGTGGTGCAGCTCTGCGTGATGTTCTTCGCCGTCTGCTATCTGGTGCTGTTACTGGCCGCTGACATTCTGACTATTGCGTTCAATCCTAAGTGGAGGGGCTGATGAACACATTGACGCTGCCGTGGCGCTTCTTTCAATCTCTCACTATCAGCGGCCGAATCGGCCTGCTGATCACCCTGTTCTGGATCTTTATGGCGGTGTTTGGCACCGCGCTGGCGCCGCACAATCTGGAAGATATCGGCGGCGGTCCGCTGTTCGGTGACTTCAGCCGTGAGTTCTGGTTCGGCACCGATTATCTGGGCCGTGACATCTTCAGCCGTATTCTGTTTGGTGCCCGCTATTCGATTGGCCTGGCGCTGACCGCCGCACTGCTGGCCAGCCTGGTCGGTACGCTGCTGGCGCTGCTGGCGGCCGTGGCCGGGCGCTGGCTGGAGGAGGTGCTGGGGCGCATCAACGATGCCATGCTGGTGCTGCCGGGGAAAATCCTTGCGCTGATGATTGTCGCCGTATTTGGCTCATCGCTGCCGATGTTGATTATTACCGCGGTGTTTACCTACTGGCCGGGGGCATATCGCATCGCCTATGCGATGGCATCGAGCCTGCGTTCGATGGACTATGTTCAGGCATCCCGTCTGCGCGGTGAAAGCCGTCTGTATGTGGCTATCCATGACATTCTGCCGAATATGCTGCACCCGATGCTGACTGACTTCGGTCTGCGTTTTGTCTACATCGTTCTGCTGCTTAGCGGCCTGAGTTTCCTCGGTTTGGGCGTACAACCGCCGTATGCCGACTGGGGCACGCTGGTGCGCGAAAACCTGCAAGGGCTGTTTGATGGTTCGCCTGCGGTCCTGATGCCGGCGGTGGCGATCGCCAGTCTGACCATCGGCGCCAACCTGTTTATCGACAGCCTGCAATCGATGCGCTCATTAACTGTTGTTGCTAAGGGGACCGCATGAATATTACACCACATGCCTCAACGCCCATGGTGTCTGTCGACAATCTGCGTGTGACCGCCCAGGCCGATGATGGCCACGAGATTTCCCTGGTAGCGGATATCCATTTCACCGTGCAGAAAGGCGAAGTGCTGGCCCTGATTGGTGAATCAGGCTCGGGTAAAACCACGATTGCACTGGCGCTGATGGGCTATGCCCGACACGGCTGTAAGATCGCCGGAGGTACCGTGCACGTGGCGGGCACCGACGTGACCTCGCTAACGCCCGGCCAGCTGTGTCAGTTCCGTGGCAACAAAGTCGCGTACATCGCACAAAGTGCTGCTGCCTCGTTTAACCCGGCGATGAAAATCATGGACCAGGTGGTGGAGCCGGTGGTCATCCACGGGGTGATGAGCCGCGCTGATGCCGAAACCAAAGCTATCGAACTGTTCCGTGAGCTGGCACTGCCGAACCCGGAAACCATCGGTGACCGCTATCCGCATCAGGTCTCCGGCGGCCAGTTACAGCGCCTGATGACGGCGATGGCGCTGATCAGCGACCCGGAAGTGGTGATCCTTGATGAACCGACCACGGCACTGGATGTGACCACGCAAGTGGAAGTGCTGAAAGCCTTCCGCCGCGTGGTGCGCCAGCGTGGTACTACCGCTATCTACGTCAGCCACGATCTGGCGGTGGTAGCGCAGATGGCCGACAAAATTCTGGTGCTGTTGAAAGGGGCCATTGCCGAATACGGCACCACTGAGCAGTTGCTGCGCGCACCTCAGGCGGAATACAGCCATTTGCTGCTGGAAGCCGCGAAGCAGAAGCCGCGTCCCAGCCCGTGGGAAGCGCAGGATGAGAGCGTGCAACCGCTGTTGCAGGTGCGCGATCTCTCTGCCGGTTATGGCCCACTGGACAGCAACGGCCAGCCGAAGATTAAGATCCTCGAAGACATTAATTTCAAACTGTACCGCGGCCAGGCAATCGGCATTATCGGTGAGTCCGGGTCGGGTAAAACCACCCTGGCACACGCTATCGCCGGGATGAACAAACCCAGCGGCGGCCATATTCTGTTTAACGGCCACTACATCGCCGGAGATATGCATAAGCGCCCGGAGAACGAGCTGCGCCGCATTCAGTATGTGTTCCAGATGGCGGACACCGCGCTTAACCCGGCGCACAGCATTGAAACGATCCTCAAGCGCCCGCTGAAGCTGTTCCACGGGCTGCGCGGTGCGGCGCTGGAAAGACGGATGCTGCAGCTGCTCGACCTGGTGCGCCTGCCGCGCAGCGTGCTGTGGCGTAAACCCTGGTCGCTCTCGGGCGGGCAGAAGCAGCGTGTGAACCTGGCACGTGCGCTGGCAGCAGAGCCGGATCTGATTCTCTGTGATGAGGTGACCTCGGCGCTGGATACCGTGGTGGCCGCTGCGGTGCTGGATTTGATCACCGAGTTACGGCGTGAGCTGGGCCTGTCGGTGCTGTTTATCAGCCATGATCTGCACGCGGTACGTTCGGTGTGTGATGAGATTATCGTGGTGAAAAATGGCCGTATGGTCACCCAGGTGGCGCGTGCCGACTACGACAAACCGTCGACCGAGCTGTACTATGAGCGCCTGAAACGCGCGGTGCCAGAGCTGCGTCAGGGCTGGCTTGACGAGCACGAAGAGAGTGATATCGCCTTGTGATGTTATACCGTGTCAGGCATGCCTGACCCCTACGTTCACCGGGGATGCCCGGCGACAATATCAATGCCCGTAGGGGTGAGGCACGCCTCACCCACAGATGAAGACACTATTTTCAGGTAAGGAATAACATGCCCGCACCGATTCGATACGTACAGGACAGCCCTCATTTTCCGCCCGCAGCGGATGTGGTGGTGATCGGCGCCGGCATTGCCGGAGCGGCCGCCGCCTATGAGCTGGCCAAAAAAGGCGTCAGCGTAGTGCTGATTGAAAAGGGTCTGGTCGGCGGCGAACAGTCGAGCCGTAACTGGGGCTGGTGCCGCCAGCAGAACCGCGACGAGCGCGAACTGCCCTTAATTCAGTATGCGCTGCAACGCTGGGAAGAACTGGGTGTGGAAACCGGTGAAGAGCTGGGCTTTCGTCGCAGCGGGCTGGTGTACGCCACCAAAAATCAGGAGGACATTAATGCCTGGGAAGCCTGGAACACCATGGCGAAAGGGTATGGCTTCCACAGCGAAATTCTGACCGCTGAACGCGCCAGAGCGATGACGCCGGGCAGTTCCAGCGCCTGGCTGGGTGGTGTTTCTTCACCGACTGACGGCCACGCTGAACCTTCACTTGCGGCACCCGGTCTGGCGATTGCGGCTCAGCGCCTGGGCGCAATGGTCTTTCAGCAGTGCGCGGTGCGCGGGCTGGATATCTCGGCGGGACGCGTCAGCGGTGTGCTGACTGAACGCGGCTTAATTAAAACCAGCAGCGTGATCTGCGCCGGTGGGGCCTGGACATCGATGTTCTGCCGCCGCCACGGCATCGATCTGCCGCTGGGTAATGTGATTGGTACGGCATTCCGTACCGCACCTATCGAACAGAAAATTGCTTTGCCGCTGTATACCCCGGGCTTCGCCTGCCGTCCGCAGCTTGATGGCAGCTATACCGTTTCCGTCTCAGGCCGCGGGCGTCTTGAACCCGGTTTTCAGGGGCTGCGCTATGCACGCCAGTTCTACCCGACCTTTAAAGCGCGGCGCAAAAACCTGACCATTAATCTTGGCCTTGGCCCGTTCCTCAACGGCCCGGAATCGCTGGCACGCTGGCAGATGGATGGCATCTCGCCGTTCGAAAAAGTGCGCATTCTTGACCCGGCACCGGATATGGCGATGGTGCAGGAAGGGCTGAGTGCGATGCGCAAAGAGTTCCCGTCTATGGAAAACGTGCGTCTGGAGCAGGCCTGGGGCGGGATGATCGACAGCACCGCCGATGCGGTACCGGTGATCTCCCCGGTGGGTAAACTGCCGGGTCTGATTCTCTCGGCGGGTTACAGCGCCCACGGTTTCGGCATTGGCCCCGGTGCCGGTCGCCTGGCGGCCGATCTCGCCACCAAAGATACCCCGATTGTTGACCCGACGCCGTTCCGCTATGAGCGTCTGATCGACGGTTCCGGCCTTGATGCGCCGGGCATGATGTAAGGAGCTGAAATGACTATTGAATTCGTTGCGATGAATGAAAATCATCTGGATGCGGCATTTGCCCTGACGCAGCAGATGAAGTGGCCACACCGCCGCGCTGACTGGCAGCAGGCTCTTCTGCTGGGGGAAGGCCTGGTGGCGCAGGAAAATGGTGAGGTGATTGGCACCGCGCTGCGCTGGCGCTGGGGGCGTGACTACGCCACCCTCGGACTGGTGATTGTCGATGGCGCACAGCAGGGGCGCGGCATTGGTAAACAGCTGATGCAGCAGACGCTGGTGGCGCTTGAGGGCAGCAATGTGCGTCTGCACGCCACGGAGGCGGGGCAGCCGCTGTATGAAAAACTGGGCTTTGTCGCCACCGGACATGTCGAGCAGCATCAGTGCCGCGAACTGCCTGCCATCAAGGCAATTGCCTGTGGCCCGCAGCAGCGCTTACGTGTTGCCGGGGGACAGGATGCAGCGCTGCTGACGGCGCTGGATCGTCAGGCGCTGGGACAGCATCGCCCCCTGTTGATCGCCAACCTGATCGACAGCGCGGAGCGTTTCCTGGTGCTGGAAGAGAATGGCACGGCGGCGGGTTTTGCCTGCCTGCGTCGTTTTGGTCATGGCTATGCTATCGGCCCGGTGATCGCACGCACGCTGTCGAATGCGAAGTTACTGGTCAGCCAGCTGTTAAGCGGTGTCAGTGGGGAGTTTGTGCGTATTGATACCGACCGTTCAGCGGGGCTGGGCCCGTGGCTGAATGACATGGGGATGGTGGAAGTGGATGCACCGACCACCATGTACAAAGGCGTGCCGTGGCAGCCAGAAGCGGGCGGGATGCAGGCGTATGGGCTGATGAGCCAGGCGCTGGCCTGATGAACATTGTCTATAAGTCAGAACCCGAACGCGGGAATAAATGGGCCGCCCTGGTAGCAAAACTGGCCCCCGCCGCCAGCTTCCGCCTGTGGCCGGATATCGGTAACCCGGAAGACGTTGAATACCTGGTCGCCTGGGTGCCGCCGGACAATATTATGCAGCAGTTTCCGAATCTGAAAGTGCTGTTTTCCGTGGGAGCAGGGGCCGATCAGTTCGACTATGCCAGTCTGCCGCCTGAGTTGCCGGTGGTGCGGATGATTGAACCCGGCCTCACCAGCGGGATGGTGGAATACGTGACTTTTGCCGTGCTGGGCCTGCATCGTGATATGCCGCGCTACCTGCAACAGCAGCGCGATGGCCTCTGGCAGGTGCACAGTGTGCATACCGCAGCCAGCCGGCGTATTGGCGTGATGGGCCTGGGCACGCTGGGCGAGGCGGTACTGAAGCCGCTGGTGGCGATGGGCTTTGACTGTGGTGGCTGGAGCCGTACGCCGCGCGATCTGCCGGGTGTACGCTGCTGGGCCGGTAACGAACAGTTGACTGAATTCCTGGCGCGCACGGACATTCTGATCTGCCTGCTGCCGCTGACGGCCAGCACGGAAGGGATGCTGAATGCCGATCTGTTCAGCCAGCTGCCCGCTGGTGCCGCGCTGGTGCAGGTTGGGCGCGGTGCGCAGCTTAATCACGAGGATTTAGTCAGTGCGCTCGACAGCCAGCAGATGAGTGCCGCCGTGGTGGATGTCACCGCGCCGGAGCCGCTGCCCGCCGGGCATGCCTTCTGGCAGCATCCGGCGATCTGGCTGACGCCCCATATTGCCAGCCAGACGCAGCCAGAAAGTGCAGTGAAGGCACTGCTGGAGAATATTCGCCGCTATGAACGCGGAGAATCCATGATCGGCGTGGTCGATCGCGACAAAGGATATTGATATGGATAGGGCGCATTTAGTCGCACTGCGGCGAGATCTGCATCAGCATCCCGAACTGGGTTATCACGAGCACCGTACCAGCGGCCTGGTGGCTGACTTTCTCACTGCGTTGGGATTGGAAGTCCATCGCGGTATCGGGAAAACCGGCGTGGTGGGGGTGCTGAAACGCGGCACCAGCACGCGGGCAATCGGTCTGCGTGCTGACATGGATGCGCTGCCGATGGAAGATAACGGAAGCCAGCCGTGGAAAAGCCAGCAGCCCGGCAGATGCCATGCCTGTGGCCATGACGGACATACCGTGATGCTGCTGGGGGCCGCCGAACAGCTGGCTGCCGACCCGGATTTTGACGGGACGGTGAATTTTATCTTCCAGCCTGCGGAAGAGGGGCTGGCCGGGGCGCAGGCGATGATCGACGACGGCCTGTTTACCCGCTTCCCCTGTGATGCAGTTTACGCCATTCACAACTGGCCACAGCTCCCGCTGGGCACCGTGCAGACGCGGCCGGGGCCGATTATGGCGGCGGGCGATGCGTTCAGCATCACGGTCGAAGGTGGCGGCGGCCATGCCGCACAGCCACAGCTGACGCCGGATACCCTGCTGGCGACCAGTGAGCTGGTGGTGGCGCTGCACACTATCATCAGCCGCGATCTTGACCCCTGCGATCCGGCGGTGTTGACGGTGACGCGTATTAACGGCGGCTTCTCACACAATATGATCCCGGCACAGGCAACCCTGACCGGTACTGTACGCACCTTCGACAGCGCGGTGCAGGACCGCATTGAACAGCGAATGCGCGAACTGGCGCAGCATGTGACGGCAGCGCACGGGCTGACGGCCAGCGTAACCTATGACCGTTACTATCCGGCCACCCTCAATAGCGAATATGAAGCAGGTGTTGCACTGAATGCCGCACGCCGTGCCGGGCTTGAGCACGGCACCGCACCGAAACCGGCGATGACCTCGGAAGATTTCTCCTTCATGTTGCAGGCAAAACCGGGCGCTTATGTCTGGCTGGGCTCTGCGGAAAGCCGCCCGCTGCATCACTCTGAATACGACTTTAACGATGCGCTGATCCCGTACGGCATCCGCTGGTTTTGTGCGGTGGTGCAGGAAACGCTGGCGGTAAAAATTTAATCCAACGTTTAGGACGAATTACGAAAGTTAATGCTGCCGCCGCCCGTTGAACGGCAGCTTTCCCTTACGGCTTATTGCGATACTTGACCCATGCCCGCTAAGGGCAACTATTCATCTTCACGTCAATGAGGCAAATAAATGCACAATTTACTGGCTGAACAGCAGACATTCTCTGATAACGCCCTGTTTCTGGACGCTCGTGCAGAAAATGTTCCCCGTGGCGTAGTGACCGCACACCCGATCGTTATTGCCAAAGGCAAAGGTTCTGAAGTCTGGGATGTGGAAGGGAATCGTTATTTAGATTTCGTCGGCGGGATTGGCGTATTAAACGTTGGCCACAGTCATCCGGCGGTGATCAATGCCGTGACCGAGCAGCTGCAGCTGGTGACCCACGCCTGTTTCCAGGTGGCGGCCTACCCGGGCTATATCGAGCTGGCAAAACGCCTGAATAAGCTGGTGGGAGCGGGCGAAGAATTTAAAAGTGTCTTTTTCACCAGCGGCGCGGAAGCCGTAGAAAATGCGGTGAAGATTGCGCGCGCACATACTAACCGTCCTGGTATTATTGCTTTCGATGGTGCGTTCCACGGACGTACCTTATTAGGTGTGACCTTAACCGGCATGAGCCAGCCTTATAAGCAGAACTTCGGCCCGTTCCCGGGGGATATTTACCGTGTGCCCTTCCCGAATGCGTTCCACGATATTTCTGAAGAAGATTGCTTAAAAGCGCTGGATACCCTGTTTGCGGTGCAGATCCTGCCTGAGCGTGTGGCGGCGATCATTATCGAGCCGGTGCAGGGCGATGGTGGCTTCCTGACGGCGTCTCCGGCGTTTATGCAGGCACTGCGCGACATCACTGAACGTCACGGCATTCTGCTGATCTGCGATGAAGTGCAGACCGGCTTTGGCCGTACCGGCAAGATGTTTGGCTTCCAGCACACCGGCATTGTGCCGGACCTGGTCACCGTGGCGAAAAGCCTCGGCGGCGGCCTGCCGATATCTGGCGTGGTGGGGAAAGCGGCCATTATGGATGCACCAACCCCGGGCGGGCTGGGCGGCACCTATGGCGGTAACGCGCTGGGCTGCGCGGCTGCGCTGGCGGTGCTCGATCTGTTTGAGCAGGGTAATCTGCTGGAGCGTTCTAACCAGCTCGGTGTGCAGTTGAATGCACGTCTGCAACAGCTGGCCGACAAATACGCCTGTATTGGTGAAGTGCGCGGCATTGGTTTTATGCAGGCGGTGGAGATTATCGACTTCGAAACCAAACAGCCGGATGCGGCATTGACGCAGAAAATCCTCGATTGCGCCTGCCAGGAAGGATTGTTACTGATTAAATGTGGTCTGCATCGCAATACCGTGCGTTTCCTGGCACCGCTGGTCACCAGTGATTCCCAGCTGGAAGAGGCGCTGCATATTTTTGATATCGCACTGGCGCGTGCAACGGGGCGTTTAGGCTAATCATAAAGATGCTTCCTCATTGATATTATTGCAGTTATTGATGATAACGCTCGAAGGGTATAGCGCGGTAAAACACTGGCGTAAGTTGTTGAAAGCGTGTTATACCATTTGAGTGATGTAAAACAATGAAGGGGTTCTATGAACGGCTTAATGAAACTGGACCGTATCGATATTAATATTCTGGTGCAGCTACAGAAAGATGGCCGTATCAGCAATGTGAACCTTGCCGATGCCGTTGGGCTTTCGCCCAGCCCCTGCCTCCAACGCGTAAAGCGCCTTGAAACCGCGGGTTTTATTACCGGTTACGAGGCGCACATCAATCTGACGAAAATCACCGACTCGGTCACTGTTTTCACTGAAGTGACGCTTTCCGGCCATCGCCGCGAAGATTTTATGAAGTTTGAGAACGCCATCCGCGAGGTGGATGAACTGATGGAATGCCACCTGATTACCGGTGGTTATGACTATCTGCTGCGCTTTATTACCCGCAGTATTGAGCATTATCAGGAAGTGATTGAGGGACTGCTGGATGCCAAAGTGGGCATCGACAAATACTTCAGTTATATCGTGATTAAATCGCCGATTATGAAAAGCAGTGTGCCTCTGCGCTCGCTGATTACGCGCCATACCCAGGTTGAGTTTTAACCACGGGGCGGGCATGCCCGCCCCCTACAGCGACTTACTCCCATAGGGGCATCGCATGCCCATCCGCCTTAAGCGACTCACTCCCACAGGGGCGGGCATGCCCGCCCCCTACAGCGACTTACTCCCATAGGGGCATCGCATGCCCATCCGCCTTAAGCGACTCACTCCCACAGGGGCGAGCATGTCCGTCTCCTACAGCGACTGACACCCACAGTGACATCGCATGCCCGCCTCCTACAGCGACTTACTCCCGTAGGGGCGTGGCATGCCGCGCCCGGGGGAAGTTGACCTCACCCGGCAGAATATTTCCCCACTTCCCATCAATTCCCCACAAAACGCCGTCTTACCCGCTATGAACCAAAAAACTCCTGCCGCTAAAGGCCTTACACTCTTTTTATCCGCTAAAAAAAGAGTCAGGAATTCTTATGCTGAAGCCGCTTGTGCCCGCCATTGCCGAATGGCAGCGCGATGACTATCTGTTAAGCAGTGACCCGCAAAAACTCGATATTGACTGGGTTCATCGTCAGATCGCCGAAAAGAGTTACTGGGCGCAGGGGCAGACGCGGGAGATGACCGAACGCTCTCTCGCGGCTTCCCTGGCATTCGGTATTTATCATCAGCAGCAGCAGGTGGGCTTTGGGAGGTTGATCACCGACTACAGCCGCTTTGCCTACCTCAGCGATGTGATGATTGATGATGCGCATCGCGGCAAAGGCCTTGGCGGCTGGTTTGCCGCGACCATCCTGACCCACCCGGAATTACACACGATAAAACGCTGGATGCTGGCCACCGACGATGCCCACGAGGTCTATCGCCGTGCAGGATGGCAGTCAGTAGAAAAGCCACAACGATTGATGGAATTTGTTCCCACCCCACCAGAGGAAAACACCCCATGAGTTACCGCGTTGGCGTCGATATTGGCGGATCGTTTACGGATTTTGCGCTGCTGGACGAGCGTGATAATAGCATCCGTACCCTGAAAGTGCTGTCCCGCCCTGACAGTCCGGGCTGCGAAATCACGACCGGGCTGGCGGCGTTTACGCAGCGCGACGGCATTGATCCGACAGAGATTACCTATTTTACTCACGGCACCACCGTTGGCGTGAACGCGGTGATCCAGCGTAAAGGGGTCAAGCTGGCGCTGTTCGCCACGGAGGGGTTCTGCGATGTTCTGGAACTGGCCCGGCTTAAAATTCCCCATATTCACGATCTGTTCTCGCGCCGGCCGACGCCGTTAATCTCCCGTGACCGGGTCTTTGCGATTACCGAACGTACTGACCGTGATGGCAAAGTGCTACAGCCTGTTGACCGCCAGAGCGTGGTCAATGCGGTTGACGCTGCCCGCGCCGCAGGCTGTGAGGGTATCGTGGTTTCGCTGCTGCACAGCTATCGCAACGGCAGCAATGAAGCATTGGTGCGTGAGATGGTTGCCGAACTGGCTCCCGAACTGCTGACCTCCTGTTCGGCAGAGATCTGGCCGATTATCCGCGAATATGAACGCACCATTACCGCCGTGATTAACGCCTATGTGCAGCCGAAAGTGATCCACTATCTGGACTCTTTCGAGCGGGCGTTAAAAGAGATGGGGGTACCGGTGCCGCCGCGTATTACCAAATCCAACGGTGGGGTAATGGGGCTGGCGCAGGCCAAAGCCGAATGCGTACAGATGGTGCTGTCCGGCACTGCCTCCGGGGTGATGGGGGCCAGCTATATTGCGGAAAGCTGCGGCTTCGACCGACTGTTGAGCCTGGATATCGGCGGTACCAGCGCCGATGTGGCGGTGATTATCAATGGCCGCCCGGAATACGGCAGTGGTGAAATCATCGGGGACTTCCCCATCTATATTCCCTCTGTTTCTGTCACCTCGGTCGGTCAAGGCGGGGGATCCATTGCCTGGATTGACAGCCTCGGCGTGTTGCAGGTTGGCCCTGACAGCGCCGGTTCCCTGCCTGGCCCGGTGTGCTTCCGTCGTGGCGGCACGGAAGCCACCGCCACGGATGCCTTTGCTGCCTGTGGTCTGATTGGTCACGGCGATCTGGGTTATAACGCGGTGCAGGTGGATGTGGCCGGGGCGCGTGCAGCGGTCGGTAAACTGGCAGAACCGCTGGGGATCAGCATTGAAGAGACGGCAGAAAATATTATTGCGCTGGCGATCTCCAGTATGTACAGCGACACCAGCGGACTGATCTCACGCTTTGGCCTCGACCCGCGCGAGTTCTATTTCCTCGCCTTCGGCGGTGCCGGGCCGATGATGGGCTGCTTCCTGGCGCGTGAGCTGAAACTAAAAGGCGTGGTGGTGCCGCCAACGCCGGGCGTATTGTCTGCGCTCGGTGGGCTGGTCGCCGACATCAAAAACGACTTTATCCGCACGCTGTACTGCGATCTGACGGCGGCGGTCAGCGACCGCCTGCAACAGAATGCCCAACAGCTTCGCACCGAAGCCGAAGGCTGGCTGGCGCGTGAATATGGTGCAGATTTGCCATACGAACTCAGCTTCTCGGCCGATATGCGTTACCGCGGCCAGTCTTTTGAGATCGATGTGGTGCTGCAACCGTCATGGTTGCTGGAGGGCGATCTGGCGGCGATCCGCAGTGCCTTCGATGCGCATCATACCCGGTTGTTTGGTCATCATGATGCAGAGGCCGCGGTGCAGTTGATCAACCTGCGGCTGGTGCTGTCATCGCCCACCCCGAAACCACGGCTGACAACGCTGGCGGCGGCTGAGGGGCCGGTGCCGGTCGTGCGCCAGGTTGAAGCCTGGATTGACGGACGCTGGTGGCAGGTGGATGTGGTGTCACGCGGTGCGCTGTTCGCCGGGCACCAGCTCACCGGCCCGGTGATCATTGCACAGGATGACTGCACCACCTGTGTTCCCCCGCAAATGCAGGTCGATGTTGACCACTATGGCAACCTGATTATTACCCCGCAAACCGGAGCGCATCATGGCAATTGATGGTCGTAACCTGCAAATTCTCGCCAACTACTGCGCGGCGGCGGCCGATGCGATGGCGTTTACCCTGATGCGCACCGCGCATTCGACGTTTGTTAAAGAGACGGAAGATTTCTCCTGTCAGATTGTCAGCCGTGACGGCCTGGCATTTGCATCACCGCGCAGCTTTGGCGCCCCCTGGTACAGCGGTATTGATTATGGCCCGGTGCTGGAGCTGATTGATGGCTACCAGGAAGGGGATATCTGCATCACCAATGATTCCTACGCGGGCAATGTCGCCACGCATTCGCCGGATATTCATATCTGGAAGCCGGTATTTCATGAAGGAGAAATTACCTGTTTTGTGGTGGGGCATATTCACAACACTGACGTGGGCGGTGCGGTACCGGCTTCCCTGTCGCGTTCGCTGACGGAAATCGTGCAGGAAGGCATCCGCATCCCGCCGCTGAAAATCATCAACGGTGGCGTGCTGAACCATGAAGTGGCACGCATTATGCGGCTTAACGTGCGTGCGCCGGATCAGAACTGGGGCGACTTTAATGCCCAGATCGCGTCCGTGAATATTGGTGAACGTAAGGTACAGGAGATCATTGCCCGCTTTGGTATTGATGATTTCCTCACCGGGATTGACGGTATTCTTGATTATGCCGAACAACAGGCACGCGGCATTATCAGCACTATTCCGGACGGTGACTACTTCTATGCCGATTACGCGGATGAAGATGGCGAAGGCGGCTATCCGTGCCGCATTGCCGTGACACTGCGTGTTAAAGGCGACAGCCTGGAGCTGGATTATACCGGCAGCGATCCGCAATTGATGTCCTCGCTGAATATGCCAACCGGCGGGCGCGAACGTCACCCGCTGGCTCTGGTTGGCGTGACCTATGTCCTCTCGACGCTGGATCGTTCGCTACTGCTCAATGCCGGTACGCTGCGGCCAACGCGGGCAATCCTGCCGCCGGGCACTATCATGAACTGTGAAGCCCCGGCCGCTGTCGGCATGCGCTCTCTGACCTGCGCCATGTCTCAGATTGCCACCGTCGGTGCTTTCTCGCTGGCGATGCCGGAGCGCCTGCCGGCGAACTCACCGGGCGGTAACTCGATTATCAATATTCGTACCGTGGATGGGCTGAATCGCAGTGTGGTTGCCTCGCTCGGCCCGGTCGGCGGCGGTGCGGGCGGTACACCGAAACATGATGGCCCGGACGGTTCCGGTGGTCTGTCAGCCTTCCTGAAAAACACACCGATTGAGATCAATGAAGCCGAGGTCCCGGTGCGTTTTCTGCGTTATGGTCTGGCGGCAGACAGCGCAGGGGCCGGAGAGTATCGCGGTGGGCTGGCGACGGAAATGGCCTTTGAGGTATTTGCACCGAACACCACCATTACGGCGCGTAACCGCAACCGCTCCGTCTTCTCTTCTGCGGGGGCGGCCGGTGGGCGGGCCGGAAGTACCTCATGGTTCCGTACTGAACATGCGGATGGCCGGGTGACGGAACACGGAAATACCGATGTGATCCACTGTGGTCCTGGCGATGTGGTGGCCATCAAAGGCCCGGGCGCGGGTGGCTACGGACTGGCGAAACACCGCCGGGTGCAGGCTGTTCTGCAGGATGTGCAGTGTGGTTTCCTGACGGAGCAGGCGGCGCGTGAGCAGTACGGTGTGGCGTTGCAGTGCGGTGAGATCGACGAGATCGGTACAGCCCGTCTGCGTGCCGTTATGCCGGAGGGGAACGGCGAACACTTTGATGTGGGCGAAGCCCGGCGCACCTTTGAAGCGGTCTGGACCCCGGAACGTTATCAACTGCTGACCGCATTTCTGGCGCAGCAACCGGTCGTGTGGCGTCACTTCCTTAAGCACCAGGTTTTTGCGGCGGTGAAAGCGGGTGAGGGCAATGAGCTGACGCTGGATGAACAGATGTCGCAGTTGTTTGCGGAGCTTAAGCTGCGGTTCCCGGCGCTGGGCGCGGTGTAATGATTTCCCCACACAAATTCTGCGAGACGTCCCGAATAACGGGATTTGTGTGGGGATTGTTTTGTATTTTGCGATTTTTTTAATTTCTTTTCTGCGATAATATTTTCGTGTCATACAGGAGATGTTTTTTATTACGGAAATAAGTAAGAGAGGTCAATATGGATTTTAGCCTTAAGACGTTAATGCATGCGGGGATCGGCGGATCGGGGTTAGGTTTTGGGTCGACAGGGTTTGTTCCTTTATTATTTCCGTCAATGCCTTTCACTGATTTCATGATGTACTTCGGGGCGATCGCGGGAGCCGTTGTTTTTATCGCGCTGTATCTTTTTTTTGTCTGGCAGGACCAGTAATGCAGGCATCCTGGTACTTCCCACATGATAATCAACAGCTGATGCATTTCTACTTTGTCATTTGCTCCGTTTATTTGTTGATTCATTTGGTTTTGGATTGGCGGTCAGAAAAAACGCCGCCATTTTCACTGAGCAATATTAAATATAAACTGCATCAGGTTTTCTCCGGTATAACATTAGCATCAAGCGCTTTTTTCGTGGTGATCATTGTAGACCTGTCGAATCCGCTTCGTTATTCCGATGCGTTAATTGTACCGCTGACCTATGCTGCCTTATCCGGGATGATGATTTCGCTGGCCAATATCGTCCCGGAACCGTGTGAACCGGGATAAGATTACTTCACCAGCGCCAGCGAGAACCCATCCCAGCCTTTGGCACCCACAGTCTGAATGGCGGTGGCATCCAGGCGTGGATCGTTGCCCATCTGTGAAAGAAAATCACGTACTCCCTGGATGTTCCAGTCGCTGGTATCCCCATCGGCAACCCGTCCGTTACGCACGACGTTATCACCAATAATCAGGGTGCCTGAACGTGAGTACTGTATTGCCCACTCCAGATAGGCCGGATTATTGCGTTTGTCGGCATCAATAAAGATCATATCAAAAGGCGCTGCGTCAGCCAGTGTGGGCAGAGTATCCAGTGCGGCACCCACGCGGATCGTGACCTTGCTCTCCAGCCCGGCACGTCGAATATTCTGCGCGGCAATCTCTGCGTGATGCGCTTCATACTCCAGGGTGATCACTTTTCCGTCATCCGGCAGCGCCCGCGCCAGCCACAGTGTGCTGTAGCCGCCCAGCGTCCCGATTTCCAGAATGCGTTTTGCGCCGACCATTTTCGCCAACAGATTAAGCAGTTTTCCCTGATTCGGGGCCACATCAATGGCAGGTAACCCGGCGGCCTGGTTGTTTTCCAGCGCGGCCAGCAGCGCCGCATCCTGTGGCACCAGTTGTTCCACCAGATATTGGTCGACCTGTGTCCAGCGTGGCTGATTCATGGGGTTTCCTTTCACATAATTGACGGGATCATTGTCGCTGGGGCAGCCTGGAAGGTGTCGGCCTGAAGGGAACGGGGCGACTTTTTCTGGCCGCCCCGTGCAGGGATTACTCTTCGTCAGCAAAATACCAGTAGCCGCTGTTGACCAGCGCGGCCAGCTGGGCGAGGAAGGACGGGTCGTCCAGCGCATCGCCGAACTGATCCTGCCCCAGCGTTAAATCGTTCGCCAGTGCCGTCAGAGCTGCACGGTGCGGCGATTCCACCTGCTCACCGTTAATAAATACGGCCTGACCAATCGAGACCACGCGCAGGCCGCCAAGGCGTGACAGCCTGTCACCCTGTTGCAGTGCATCGTAGATCTCATCCGGTTGATAAGGCGGTTCCGGCGGGGCGACATCCAGTTCGTGGCGCGACTGCGAAACAAACTCACCGAACCACTGGTTAAAGTGCTCAGGCTGGTTGATGACGTCCATCATCATGGCGCGAATACCATCGAGTTCGTCAGGCAGGATCTCTGCATTATGTTCGCGTGGCTGCACATCCGGATCGCTGAAGCGACGGCTGCCCAGCTCACGTGCCAGCACGTAATCAGCAAAGCCGCTGATCAGTTCACGTCCGCTTGGCGCACGGAAACCGACTGAATAGTTAATCGCGTTTTCCAGTGAGTAGCCTTCGTGCGGGAATCCTGGCGGGATGTAGAGAATATCACCCGGCTCCATCTCTTCATCGATAATCGCATCAAAGGGTTCCACCTGGAGCAAATCCGGGTGCGGGCAATGCTGTTTCAGTTCTGTTTTTTCACCCACACGCCAGCGACGACGGCCGGTTCCCTGAATGATAAACACATCATACTGGTCGAAGTGAGGGCCAACGCCACCGCCCGGCACCGAGAAGGAGATCATCAGGTCGTCAACGCGCCAGTCGGGGATCATCCGGAAGGGATGCATCAGGGCGGCAGAAGGTTCATGCCAGTGGTCTACAGCCTGTACCAGCAGTGACCAGTTATTTTCGCCAAGATGATCAAAGCTCTCAAACGGGCCGTGGCTGACTTCCCATTTCCCCTCCTGGTGACTGACCAGACGGCTGTCGACTTCATTCTCCATCGCCAGGCCCGCCAGTTCATCGGGTGAAATAGGATCTACGAAGTTTTTGAAACCGCGCTTGAGGACTACCGGGCGTTTCTGCCAGTAGCGCTGAATAAAATCGGGCCAGTTGAGATCGAGCTGATAATCCATGATGGTTTCCTGAAACGCGTAAGTGGAAAGATTATAACAGCGCACGGCCACTGTGTAATGTCATGGCCGGGGGGAAAATTACTCGTGCTTATGCAGCATTTCCTGGCGCTGGAATTCGACTTCCATACGCGCGCCGCCAAGCTCGCTGGTGCTGGCACGAATATCCCCCGCGTACTGTTCGAGGATATCGCGTGCCAGTGACAGACCCAGCCCCTGGCCGGGGCGCAGTGTATCGGCACGCTGACCGCGAATAAACACCAGATCACGCTTGTTCTCCGGAATGCCAGGACCGTCATCCTCAACGATGAGCAGCAGTGTTTTTTCCGTCTGTTGCACGCTGACCTCAACGAACTCAAGGCAGTATTTGCAGGCGTTATCCAGTACGTTACCCATCACTTCCATAAAATCGTTCTGCTCACCGACGAAAATCACCTCCGGTGAAATATCCAGCGTCAGAACAACGCCTTTTCGCTGATAGACTTTATTCAGTGCCGAGCACAGCCCGTCGAGCAGGGCCGGAACCGAATGCACATCGCGCTTCAGTGCATGGTGATCGGCCTGCATGCTGGCGCGATGCAGGTAATAGCCAATCTGCTGGGAAATACGGCTGATCTGCTCCAGCATGATGGGCTCGGCCTGCTCGATGGAGAGATTGCGTTCACCGCGCAGCGAACGCAGCGTGGTTTGCAGCACCGCAAGCGGGGTTTTCAGGCTGTGCGTCAGATCGCTCAGCGTTGTGCGGTAACGGGTGTAGCGCTGGCGTTCGTTATCCAGCAGCAGGTTCAGATTTCGCACCAGCCCTTTTAGCTCCTGGGGCGGGGCGGGATCAAGCGTGTCGCGATTGCCGCCCTCCAGCTCACGGACCTGGGCTGCCAGCGCGCCAATCGGACGCAGACTCCAGTGTGCAGCCAGCCACAGCAACGGGATAATCAGCAGCAGATTGGCCAGCAAGACATAGCTGAACCACGACCACACCACATCAGAGTGTTGTAGCTCTTGCGGAATGGAGTCGACCACCACGATGGTCAGCGCCGGCAGGTTGGGCGTGGCATCATAACGGTTCACCGCCACCGAGTGGGTGAAGGTATCGTTGCCATCATCGTCATAGGCGCTGAGTTTACTTTGTGCATCCCGATCGTTGCCCAGCACTTCGCGGCTGGTGTGATTATTGGTGTCGATCTCATAAAAGTCCGACTTATTCAGCCATTCGCGGCGGATCTTGCTGCGAATATCGGGGACATCACGCTGTTGCCACAGCAGTTTGCCGTTATTGTCGTAAATAAACACCAGCGCAGGAAAATTGAGCGTCATGCGCTCAGGCTGCACGATAGTCAGCTTATTGTCCTGCCACTGGGAGAGAGTGAAAAACAGATTACTTTCGCTGCGCAGCACGCGGTAGGTGTTTTTATCGAAGCTCACCACATAGCCGATGACCGCCACCATGCCGTAGGAGAGCGACATGGTTAACACGACCGCTGCGGTAGCGAGTAAGAAACGGACCCGCAGCGAAAGCGGTTTTTTGCGGCGCCAGTTAAACATGCTCAGAGATCGAAGCGGTAGCCCTGACCGCGCACCGTAGTGATGACGTCCTGAGCGTGCTCTGCCAGGATTTTTTTGCGTAAGCGGCCCATCAGCACATCAATCGTGTGACTCTCGCGCAATTCGGCATCGGGGTAGAGTTGCAGCATCAGTGAGTCTTTACTGACCACTTTGCCTGCATTACGGATCAGCGTTTCAATAATGGTGTACTCGAAGGCGGTCAGTTTGATCTGTTGCTCATTGATCGTCAGCTCACGGCGTGAGAGATCCACCTGGAAAGGGTGCAGGGTGATAATTTGCGAGGCTAACCCGCTGTTGCGGCGCATCAACGCCTGCATCCGGGCTACGACCTCTTCAATATGAAAGGGCTTGGTCACGTAATCATCGGCACCGGCTTCCAGTGCTTCAACTTTAGCCTGCCAGCCGTCACGCGCGGTGAGGACCAGAATCGGCTGACGGACTTCCTGGCTGCGCCAGCGGCGGATCAGCGCCATGCCGTCTTCATCCGGCAGCCCGAGATCGACCAGGGTAATATCCGGTGTGTGTTCATTGAGGAAATAGTCGGCTTCTTTCGCGTCTTCGGCGGCATCAACCTGGTGGCCCATCTCACGCAACTGCACCGCCAGATGATGACGCAGCAGCGGATTATCTTCCACAACTAACACTCGCATAACCGAATCCTTAATAAGATCAAATAACCAGAATTAACAACATAGCCCCAGGAGACCTGAAGGTGCAATAGCCCGAACGGTGGCTCGTTTTTTTTGGGGGCACAACAGGCGTTAAGTATAGGGGAGATCAGATAAACAAGAGGTTAACACGGGCCGACTGAGTCGGCCCGGTGGGGCGAGATTATTTCAGGTCGTCAACCATCTGGATGGCGCGGCCGATATAGTTGGCCGGGGTCATCTGTTTCAGGCGAGTTTTCTCGTCTTCCGGCAGATCCAGTCCGTCGATGAAGGTTTTCATGCCTTCAGCGTCAACACGTTTACCGCGGGTCAGTTCTTTCAACTTCTCGTAAGGTTTTTCGATGCCGTAACGGCGCATGACTGTCTGGATCGGTTCAGCCAGCACTTCCCAGTTGTGATCCAGCTCGTCCAGCAGACGCGCGCGGTTCACTTCCAGTTTGGAGATGCCTTTCAGCGTTGCCTGATAAGCGATCAGCGCATAACCCACGCCCACGCCGAGGTTACGCAGTACCGTGGAGTCGGTCAGGTCGCGCTGCCAGCGTGATACCGGCAGTTTACTGGCCAGGTGCTGCATCATGGCGTTAGCCAGGCCCAGGTTGCCTTCGGAGTTTTCGAAGTCAATCGGGTTCACCTTGTGCGGCATGGTGGAAGAACCGATTTCACCCGCAATGGTTTTCTGCTTGAAGTGGTTCAGTGCGATGTAACCCCAGACATCACGATCGAAGTCGATCAGAATGGTGTTAAAGCGCGCCATGCAGTCAAACAGCTCGGCAATGTAGTCGTGCGGCTCGATCTGCGTGGTGTACGGGTTCCATGTCACGCCCAGTGACGTCACGAAGGTTTCACTGAATTCATGCCAGTCCACTTCCGGGTACGCCGCGATGTGGGCGTTGTAGTTGCCCACGGCACCGTTGATTTTACCCAGGATTTCAATGCGTTCTAACTGGCGCAGCTGACGCTCAAAGCGATAGGCAACGTTCGCCATCTCTTTACCCAGCGTTGACGGCGTTGCAGGCTGGCCGTGGGTGCGCGACAGCAATGGGATATCACGGTACTGCACCGCCAGGTCCTTCACGGCGACGATGATTTTGTTCCAGTAAGGCACAATCACCTCACGGCGTGCGGTTTCCAGCATCAGCGCGTGTGACAGGTTATTGATATCTTCTGAAGTACAGGCGAAGTGAATAAATTCAGATACCGCGTGCAGGGCAGGGACGGATTCCACTTTCTCTTTCAGAAAGTATTCCACTGCTTTCACATCGTGATTGGTGGTGCGCTCAATGGTTTTGATGCGCGCAGCGTCTTCTTCGCTGAAACTGCTGACAATAGCATCAAGGTAAGCGTTTGCGTCGGCATCAAATGCAGGAACTTCCTTGATCGCAGCGCAGGTTGCCAGTTTCTGTAACCAGCGAACTTCAACCTCAACGCGGAATTTCAGCAGGCCATATTCGCTGAAAATACCACGCAGTGGGCTGACTTTGTCGCCATAACGGCCATCTACAGGTGAGACGGCGGTCAGAGAGGATAATTCCATTGTTGCTGCTCCAGGATCGGTTAAAAAATCAGGTTGGGGTCCCGTTAAGGCGGGCCAGAATCGCTTTTGCCTCATTGACTAAGCGGTTACGGGAAAACATCAGCTGCAGACGGCCACCGCCGACCTGCTGCCACAACACCGCTGCACGGATACCCGCCAGCAATGTTGCACGAACTTTGCTCTGTACCTGACTATTCTGCAGGACAGCCGGTGAACCGGTGACCTGGATGCGCGGGCCGAGCGGGCTGATTACATCGACATAAATCCCTGCCATCGCGCTTAACAGGGTATCGGATTCCAGATCGTAGTGCGCCAGTTGGCGATCGAGCTGGGCAATACGGCTGGACAACTCATTCAGTGCCGTTTTGCTGGCGTTCAGTTTACGCTCCAGCACCATCATACTCAGCGTGTAACGCGTCAGTTCGGCGCCCAGACCCTGGCGGCTGTTGCTGTTCAGCACGGCCAACAGGGTTTCCAGGCCAAACTGCAGGTTTGCTTCGTCGTTACCGAACACCGCCAGTGTGGATGACGGGTTCAGGTCCAGCAGGCTCTTCAGCGATGTTTTTAACGCATCGGGCGGGCACTGTCCCTGGTGCGCCAGTTGCTGCACCAGGTGAGCGGACTGGCAGACGCCAGCCAGTGCCAGAGTAATATCATAGTAATTCTTCGCCACGGTAACTCCTGTATACGCCAGACTTCAGGCTGCTGGTACGTTGGCTGCTGTTCTGCGGCCCGACTGTTGATGTGTTAACCCGCTTATGCGTTAACCAGCGGCTGACGCTGCTCGATGATGCCGCCACCCAGGCAGACTTCATCGATATAGAAAACCGCCGACTGCCCAGGCGTCACGGCTGCCACCGGCTGGTCAAAACGTACTTCAATACGTTCAGCATCCAGCGGGGTGACAGTGCAGGGGATATCTTCCTGACGATAACGGGTTTTCACCATGCAGCGCAGCGGTGCGGTCAGCGTTTCGCGATCCACCCAATGCAACTGCTGAGCAATCAGGCCCGTGGACATCAGACGCGGATGGTCGTGGCCCTGAGCAACCACCAGTACATTGTTCGCTACGTCTTTATCGACCACGTACCAGGGCTCTTCGTTACCGTCTTTGGTACCGCCGATTCCCAGCCCTTTACGCTGGCCCAGCGTGTGGTACATCAGACCCTGATGCTGCCCGACGGTGTCGCCGTCAACGGACACAATCGGCCCCGGCTGAGCGGGCAGATAACGGCCCAGGAACTCGGTAAATTTGCGCTCACCAATAAAGCAGATGCCGGTGGAGTCTTTTTTCTTCGCGGTGATCAAATCAAGCTGTTCTGCAATACGGCGGACTTCGGGTTTCTCTAATTCGCCCACCGGGAACAGGCTTTGTGCAATCTGTTCATGACCGAGGGTGTAGAGGAAGTAGCTCTGATCTTTATTGCCATCCAGACCGCGCAGCAGGCGGCTTTTACCGTCCACATCCTGGCGACGCACGTAGTGACCGGTGGCGATGTAGTCGGCCCCCAGATCTTCGGCGGCAAATTCCAGGAAGGCTTTAAATTTGATCTCTTTATTGCAGAGAATATCAGGATTGGGCGTACGGCCCGCTTTGTATTCCGCCAGGAAGTGTTCAAACACATTGTCCCAGTATTCGGCGGCAAAATTAACCGTATGCAGATAGATACCGAGTTTGTCACAGACTGCCTGCGCATCGGCTAAATCTTCCGCTGCGGTGCAATACTCCTCACCATCATCCTCCTCCCAGTTTTTCATAAACAGGCCTTCAACCTGATAACCCTGTTGCTGGAGCAACCAGGCGGAAACGGAGGAGTCAACGCCGCCGGACATCCCGACGATCACTTTTTTCTGGCTGTTAGAACTGTTCAACATTGCTTGTCCGACTTTAAGGAGCCGTTAAAGGCGACTCTGATAAAATTGCGCGGCATTCTATCACGCGTCGGCGACCTGCGCACTCTCGCTAAACGGCCACTGGAAGGCACTGAGGATCTCCAGCGGATAGCGCGGCCCGATCTGATAAATGTGCAGGCTTTCTGCGACCAGCGGTGAGCGCAGTTTTTTTGACGTCATGATCTCCTGCGGCGGCAGCCACCAGCAGCGATCAATATCGCGGTCCTGTGGGTAGGTGTCGATCGCTTCAGGCAGATCCAGGGCGAACAGGAATCGCAGGAACGGGGTGTTATCCGGGGCAATCCACTGGTGCAGACGTAAAAAGGCCTGGGGGATCGCATCAATGCCGGTCTCTTCCGACAGTTCACGCACCGCTGCCTGAAGCAGCGTTTCATCCGCTTCCAGATGGCCCGCAGGCTGGTTCCAAGTTGTGCGTCCACGCACACGTTCTTCTACTACCAGAAACTGTCCTTCAGCCTGTACCACCGTGGCTACGGTGACGTGCGGTTTAAACATAATGTCCTCCATTCGGTTAAGACGCGCAGCGTGCCACGCGTTAAAAAGTCAGATTTCGTTGCTGATATCACGCCATTCGCCTGGCGCCAGACCCTGTAACTGTAACGCACCCATGGAGAAACGGATCAGCCGCAGGGTGGGAAAGCCGATATGCGCCGTCATTCGACGTACCTGACGGTTACGCCCTTCAAACAGGGTGATTTTCAGCCAGCAGGTCGGAATCGCTTTGCGCTCACGAATCGGAGGTTGACGATCCCACAACCAGTCGGGGGCGGCCACTTTTTCTACCCCGGCGGGCAGGGTGGGGCCATCTTTCAGATTTACGCCAGTGCGTAACGGTTGCAGGTCACTCTCCTGCGGATCGCCCTCGACCTGTACAAAATAGATTTTTCCGGTGCGTTTACCGGGCTGGGTCAGCGTGGCCTGGAGTGCGCCGTCATTGGTCAGCACCATCAGCCCTTCGCTGTCACGGTCAAGGCGCCCGGCAGCATAAATACCCGGCTGGGAAACATAATCTTTTAGCGTGCGGCGCCCGGCTTCATCGCTGAACTGGGGCAACACATCAAAGGGCTTATTAAACAGCACCACGCAACGTGGGCCTTTAACGGCTGGTTTGGCGGCGCGGCGCGGGCCGGAACGCCCAGGGTGATGATTCGTCAAGGAAGATTTTCGCATGGTCTTTGCACTGAGTAACAATGAGTGCATTATACCGCAATCCCGAGATGATTGGCGCGGAGTCAATATTCAAGTAGTATTGACGCGCATCTTACAAGTCATTAACAAAAAAAAGCGCTCGAAGGAGAGGTTAATGGAAAGCAAAGTAGTTGTTCCGGCGGAAGGTCAGAAAATCACCCTGGATCAGGGAAAACTCAACGTACCTAACAATCCAATCATCCCGTTCATCGAAGGTGATGGCATTGGCGTTGACGTGTCTCCAGTGATGATCAAAGTTGTTGATGCCGCTGTGCAGAAAGCTTACAACGGTGAGCGTAAAATTTCCTGGATGGAAATTTACACCGGTGAGAAATCGGTAGAGCTTTACGGCCAGGATGTCTGGTTACCAGAAGAAACCCTCGACCTGATTAAAGAATATCGCGTTGCCATCAAAGGCCCACTGACCACCCCGGTCGGCGGCGGTATTCGTTCCCTGAACGTTGCCCTGCGTCAGCAGCTTGATCTGTACATCTGCCTGCGTCCTGTCCGTTACTACACCGGCACACCAAGCCCGGTGAAACGCCCGGAAGACACCGATATGGTGATTTTCCGTGAGAACTCCGAAGATATCTATGCGGGTATCGAGTGGAAAGCGGGTACGCCGGAAGCAGATAAAGTCATCAAGTTCCTGCGTGATGAAATGGGCGTGAAGAAAATTCGCTTCCCTGAGCAGTGCGGTATCGGCGTTAAGCCATGTTCAGAAGCGGGCACCCAGCGTCTGGTGCGTGCAGCCATCGAATACGCAATCACTAACGACCGTGATTCTGTAACGCTGGTTCACAAAGGCAACATCATGAAATTCACCGAAGGCGCTTTCAAAGACTGGGGTTACCAGTTGGCGAAAGAAGAATTCGGCGGTGAGCTGATCGATGGTGGTCCGTGGATGACGGTGAAGAACCCGAACACCGGCAAAGAGATCGTCATTAAAGACGTGATCGCCGATGCCTTCCTGCAGCAGATCCTGCTGCGTCCGGCTGAGTATGACGTAATTGCCTGTATGAACCTGAACGGTGACTACATCTCTGACGCCCTGGCGGCGCAGGTGGGCGGTATCGGTATTGCTCCGGGTGCTAACATCGGTGACGAATGTGCACTGTTTGAAGCCACCCACGGTACTGCACCTAAGTATGCTGGCCAGGATAAAGTAAACCCAGGTTCTATCATCCTGTCTGCAGAAATGATGCTGCGTCATATGGAATGGTTCGAAGCCGCTGACCTGATTGTTAAAGGCATGGAAGGCGCAATCGCTGCCAAAACCGTGACCTATGACTTCGAACGTCAGATGGACGGCGCTAAGTTGCTGAAAGCTTCAGAGTTTGGCGACGCGATGATTAAACACATGTAATCAGCCCTGCTGATGCTGTGCTGACGGGAACCTTAGGGTTCCCGTTTTTTATTTTCAGTTTCGAATTATTTAGCGTGATATTCTTCACGTTTTTGCTTCAGAGAGGCAGATAGCCACGCCAGGAAATCAAGTAGCGTTGGGGTGTAATAATGGGTGTCACCGGCCAAATATCGCGTCAGCTTGTTCAGAGCGACAGCGGCAGATTCATTGTCCGGATAAGTTTGGCAGAAATCATCAATATTACGGATCAGGTTATCCAGATAGTTTTCACCATCTTCAATATAGATTTTGAAAGCAGAATCGACAATGTCGGGATAATTTTCGCCATATTCATCGCTATCCTGCCCGAAGAAAACGATGAAAAAGTTACTGATGCTGGTGAAATCTTTCATATTTAAAGTACCGGAAACGAAGTGGTGATGTAATAAGGCTTATTGTTATATTGTTTCTTCTTCATAACAACCTCAATTTTGGTGGTTTTAACTGCTTTGCTTATTGCCTGTTCGGCAATCTCCAGAGAAATGAAAGAGCTGGCGCGTTTATTTCTCTGCCCCAGATACGCTCAGTAAGCACTGACTCATCAGCCATGACGGCTGCCAACTGGACCGGGGTCATGGCAATACTAAAACCGTTTTCCATAACGTTTCCTTGTTATCACATCATCCAGAACTGAGGGTAAAGGAGTGGGTGCAACGGGTAAATATTATCCAGTGCACTCGCGTCTTTTTCGTAAAAACACTCAATTTTGTATAGCATCGGCAAGTGATGACTTAATCGTGGATATCTTATATGTGATCGCTTTACGAGGATGAATGATTGTCAGGACATGGCACGGCTACGTGCCTCTCAAACACGTGGAAGGATTTAGCGCTCACTTGCAGAGAAAGCTGGGGTAGAGCATGCAAAAGGGACGCCGGGTAACAAAGGCGCAGCTGTCCGCCGTGAAACGCAGGGGGGACTGGGAGCATTTTTTCCTGGCGACGTGGTGGGAGGGTTTGGATGCCGTGAAGGTGTTTGCCGGAGACGTTCAGGAAGGTAACACGGTGACAGTGGCCCACATGGATGTGGGCCGTAGAGTATTATCTGGCGTTATACTCATCACGCTTTTGTTTTAGAGTGGACGAAAGCCACTCCAGAAATTCAAGAAGTGTTGGTGTGTAACATCTCGTATTGCCCGCAGACCCTCCGGTAAGTTCATTCAGGGCAACAGCAGCGGACTCATTGTCCGGGTGATTTTTACGAAAGTCATCAATGTTGGTGATTAGGTTATTGAGATAATTACCACCATCTTCCACATAAATCTTAAAAGCAGAATCTACAATCTCTGGATAACTTTCACCATATTCATCACTGTCCTGTCCAAAAAAAATGATGAAAAAGTTACTAATGCTGGTGAATTTTTTCATATTTAAAGTACCGGATAAGCTGTGGTGATGTAATAAGGTTTGTTGTTGAATCTTTTTTTCTTCATAACAACCTCAATTCTGGTGGCTTTAACTGCCTCAGTTGAATCATATTTAACAATGATCCCTACATTTTTCTTAACGTTATACTTAAAAATAAGGTGAGATTCATTATCAGTGCTATTACTATTTGCCCATTGCCGAATTTCAGCCCGATTGGCTTTAACGGCTTTGCTTATGGCCTGTTCGGCAATATGCAGAGAAATGAAAGAGCTGGCAGCGTTTCCTTCTTTGAATGAACCTGACTGTATACCCCTCTTAACCTTTTCCAGTAATTCACGCTCAGATTTGCCCACATGCTTTCTCAAAGTATGCCCACCGCCCGAAAAACCTTTCACGGCCTCATGTCTCATCAAATTAACCTGTCCCATTCTGACCGATGCCACACGAGCCGCACCCGCTACTGAGAACGGGAGTATCACATCCACGGCGATACCGATCTGGTCAGCCGTAGACTTATCTGCGCCCAGCTCACTTGCGATACCCGCCGTAGCGCGAGCGGTCATTGAGGCCGTTGGTTTGCCGGAATACACCTGCCAGGCCGAAGCACTCATCCCATCCAGACTGTGCGCCCCCACAATAATGCATCCCGCTTTCGTCACTCCGGTAGGTTCCGGGACCAGGCAAAGGGCAGTGGCACCGGCCAGCTCCAGCACACTACCGAGAAACCCGATACTGCCCCAGATACGCTCAGTAAGCACTGACTCATCAGCCATGACGGCTGCCAACTGGACCGGGGTCATGGCAATACTAAAACCGTTTTCCATAACGTTTCCTTGTTATTACATCATCCAGAACTGAGGATAAAGGAGTAGGATTAACGGGTAAATATTATCCAGGGCACCTGCGTCTTTTTCGTAAAAACACTCAATTTTGCATAGCATCGGCAAGTGATGGCTTAATAGTGGATATCTTATGTGTGATCGCTTTACGAGGATGGATCAATGATTGTCAGGACATGGCACGGCTGCGTGCCTCTCAAACACGCTGAAGGGTTTAGCGCTCATTTGCAGAAGACTGGGGTGGAGCATGCAACAGGGACGCCGGGTAACAAAGGCGCAGCTGTCCGCCGCGAAACGCAGGGTGACTGGGAGCATTTCTTCCTGGCGACGTGGTGGGAGGATCTGAATGCCGTGAAGGCATTTGCCGGAGAGCATTATCAGATTGCCGTCACTTACCCGGATGATGAGGTGTTTGAACTGTTGTCTGACCCTTACGTTTTTCAGCATGAGGTTCAGTCGGTCTCCACCTTGTGATGTCAGGCGAAGCGCTCAGAGCAAAACGGCATCCTGAGTGATTTGCCCCTGAACACCCGATACTGCGATCAGTCAGGACGAATACCGTCACCGCGGCCCACGGATTTTTCACAGTCAGCTTTTAGTCTGCCGTATGCATCGGGCGCCAGCGGGGCGGTCATCATGGTGCGCCAGGTACGGCATTCAGGCGTTTCACTGCGCTGTTGCTTCGGCTGATGTGGTGAACAGGCGGTTGTAAGAACCGTGATGGCTATCAGTAAGGCGGTTTTGTGGATCATACTCTCTCCCTGGTACGGCAGAATCTATCGCGGGAATGCCATCACTTCCCGCTCCGGTTCTGTAAGAATAGGTAAAAAATTCCCATAAGCTCTGTTTAACCATTAGCGCACTATGTTAGTTTTATCTTCCACACGGCTACAAGAGGAAAATGGTCATGACCTACTTCCAGTATGCAATGGAGCGGATTAAGCTGATTACCACCGAAGTGGAATGCCCTGATTGTCACCGACCTGGCCGACAGTCGATCACCACGCAATCAAAAGCCTCACCGATGAAATGCCCGCATTGCGAGACGAGATTCACCCTTCAGCAGTAACCGTTACTGATTTTGTCACAGACCGCCTGATGGGCGGTTTTTGCTTTTTCGCCGTCCCGTTTTGCCTCATACACTATTGTCGGATCAGGTTCAGCGCCGCGCTCCGGGGTAACGTTTTTTCCTCGATAAAAATAGCGGCCTGTTACCCGGTTTAAAGGACAGCCACTGGGTTTGTGCCAGTGACGGTTTTCTTCAACGGCAAATGCTATGCTAATCGTGCTTATCTGCTGTTAAACGCCGACAGGCCCGGTTTAACGCATTCTTACATATCATTTTCGCAGGTCGCAATGTCATGAATAAGCTGCACCGGTTGTGCCTGGTTCTGGGCGATCAGCTATCGTTTGATCTGGCTTCATTACAGGGGCTGGATGCGGAGCGCGATACGGTTTTACTGGTTGAGGTCATGGAGGAGGCCAGCTATGTTCCTCATCATCCGCAAAAAATCATATTGATCTTCAGCGCCATGCGCCATTTTGCCCAGGCGTTACAGCAACGTGGCATCCGGGTTGAGTATGTCACTCTCGATGACCCGAAAAACAGCGGATCAATACCCGGTGAACTCAAGCGCTGGCAGTCGCTGGTGGCGCCGGACGAAGTGCATCTGACCGAGTGCGGAGACTGGCGACTGGAAGAGTCGATAAAGGCGTGTAGCTTCCCGATTCACTGGCATAGCGATACCCGATTTCTGTGCACGCGCAGTGAGTTCTCTTCCTGGGCTGCAGGTAAAAAACAGCTGCGCATGGAGTTTTTTTATCGTGAGATGCGTCGTAAGAGTGGGCTGCTGCTGAACGGCGACGGCAGTCCTGTCGGTGGGGCATGGAATTTTGATGCTGAAAACCGCAAAGCGCTGCCCAAAAACGTCACCGCACCGTACCCGGCACGTTTCAGTGCAGACGCCATTACCCGTGACGTCATGGCACTGGTGGGCGAACATTTTAGCCATCATTACGGTTCAGCCACCTCTTTCGATTATCCGGTGACTCATGAAGATGCCCGCGCTCTGTGGGATTATTTTCTCGATTACGGTCTTGCAGCCTTTGGCGACTATCAGGATGCGATGGCCAGCGATGAGCCTTTTTTGTTCCATGCTCGCATCAGTGCGGCGCTCAATATTGGTCTGCTTGATATGCGCCAGTTATGTGCTGATGTGGCATCTGCCTATCAGGCAGGCCATGTTGCACTCAATGCTGCCGAAGGATTTATCCGTCAGTTGATTGGATGGCGTGAGTATGTACGCGGCGTCTATTGGCTGAAAATGCCCGAATACGCCAGCGGTAATCGATTTGCTAATCGCCGGGTGCTGCCAGAGTTCTACTGGACGGGTGAAACACAGATGAACTGCATGCGGCAAACCATCGGGCAAAGCCTGGAACATGCCTATGCCCACCATATTCAGCGCCTGATGGTAACCGGCAATTTTGCGCTGCTAGCGGGTATTGCACCAGAGGAGGTATGTCAGTGGTATCTGGCGATTTATATGGATGCATTTGACTGGGTTGAACTCCCCAATACGCTGGGTATGGTGATGCATGCCGACGGGGGATATCTGGGATCTAAACCCTACTGCGCCAGCGGACAGTATATTAATCGTATGTCTGATTACTGCCGTAGCTGCGCATATAAAGTCAGTGAAAGCACCACCGACAATGCCTGCCCGTTCAACGCCCTCTACTGGCATTTTTTGATGCGCCATAGCGATATTCTACGGGATAATCCGCGTATGAACCTGACGTATAAAAACCTTGAGCGTATGACCGATGTCCGGCAACAGGCGCTCTGGCAACACGGTGAGGAGCTTCTGGCCCGCCTGGATGCCGGTGAGGCGTTGTGAAAAAAAAGAGTGAGCTCCCGGTTAAAATCTGTGCCGTCTGCGGGCGGCCTTTCAGCTGGCGCAGAAAATGGGCGAACTGCTGGGAAGAGGTGCGCTACTGCTCAGAACGTTGCAGGCGACAACGGGTGCCGCGTTAAATGTCGCGGTGATGGTGAAGACGCATCGACAACTAAATTCCCCGCCACTTCAGGTGCTTTCCAGAATCTCATCGCAAGGCGCTTGATCGCAGCACAGATTCAGCGATACTGTATATAAATACAGTATTATTGAGATTCCCCTTATGCAGTTCATCCGCCCGACCGACAGTTATCACGCCCTGCACCTGCCTTTATTCCTTGAGCGCGTTCCGTGTGGCTTTCCCAGCCCGGCGCAGGACTATGTTGAAGATCGCCTCGATCTCAACAAGTTTGCCATTAAGCACCCCAGCGCCACCTACTTTATCAAAGTCAGCGGGGACTCGATGCGTGGGGCAGGGATCGGGGACGGTGACCTGTTGATCGTCGATCGTTCACTGACCGCCGTGCATGGCGATATTGTGGTGGCGGCTGTGGCCGGAGAGTTTACGGTCAAAGAGTTGCGTACCCGGCCCACACTGCAACTGGTTCCCCATAACAGCGAGTATTCCGCGATCGTCTTTTTGAGTGAGGAAGAGCTGGAGATTTTCGGCGTGGTGACCTTTACCCTTAAAGCACACAAATAACCATGTATGCGCTGGTGGATGTGAACAGTTTCTACACTTCCTGCGAAACGGTTTTCCGCCCGGACCTGCGCGGGCAGCCCGTGGTCGTGGTATCCAATAACGACGGGTGCGTGATCTCCCGCTCGGCGGAAGCCAAAGCGCTGGGGATCAAAATGGGTGCGCCTTATTTTAAGCTGAAACAAGAGCTGCAGCGCCAGCATGTGCATGTGTTCAGCTCTAACTATGCGCTCTATGCTGACCTCAGTGAGCGGGTGATGATGTTACTGACGGAGATGTCTCCGGGCATTGAAATTTACTCGATTGATGAAGCCTTTATTAATGTTGCCGGGGTGGAAAATTGCATGCCGCTGGAAACCTTTGGGCACCAGATGCGCAGTCGCGTATTGAAAGAAACGGGGCTGACGGTGGGCGTGGGAATTGGGCCGACGAAAACGCTGGCAAAACTCGCCAATTATGCGGCGAAAAAGTGGCGCAGGGCTGGCGGCGTGGTTGACCTGTCGAATGTTGAGCGCCAGCGTAAGTTACTGGCGCTGGTGCCGGTAGAAGAGGTATGGGGCGTTGGTCGGCGGATCAGTAAAAAGCTCAATGGGATGGGCATAGAGAATGCGCTGCAACTGGCGGAATCGTCCCTGTGGGTGATCCGCAAAAATTTCAATGTGGTGCTGGAAAGAACCGCGCGTGAACTGCGCGGTGAGCCGTGTCTCGGGGTGGAAGAGTTTGCCCCCACCAAGCAACAGATTATGTGCAGCCGCTCGTTTGGCCACCGTATTACCGACTATGAAGAGATGCACCAGGCCATCTGTGCCTATGCCGAACGCGCCGCCCAAAAATTGCGGCAGGAAAAACAGTTCTGTCGTTTTATCAGCGTTTTTCTGCGCACCAGCCCGCATGCGGAAGGGGAGGTTTTCTATGGCAACCAGGCTTCCGGCACGTTGTTGATACCTTCTAACGATACGCGTGACATTCTCCGTGTGGCAACGGAGGCCCTCGATCGTATCTGGATTGAAGGGCATCGCTATATGAAAGCTGGGGTGATGTTGGGGGATTTCTTCAGCCGGGGCGAGGCTCAGCTCAACTTGTTTGATGAGTATCAGCCGAAGCCCAATAGTGAAGCACTGATGCAGGTGCTGGATGAGTTGAACCAGTCGGGCAAGGGAAAGGTATGGTTTGCCGGGCAGGGCATCGAAAAATCCTGGGCGATGAAGCGGGAAATGTTATCTCCCGCGTATACCACCCGCTATGCCGATTTCCCGGTGGCGAAATAGCCTGATCGTATCTATCTCATTTATATCAACCATAACAAACTACATCTATCACGACATCACAGCCCTCGCTCTGCCAGGTCGCCGCTGTTTCCACGCGCTGTCGAAAGGTGATGCCTTTTGACTGTTGCACGAGGTGGAACACCTGCTATGATGTTCCACATCACGGAACAAGGACTGCGCCATGATTAAAAGCTTTAAGCATAAGGGACTAAAAAAATTCTTTCTAAAAGATGATAGTAGCGGTATCGAACAAAAGCTGGTGGGTCGAATAAGGAACCGCCTGACCGTGATTGATGCGGCAGAAAAAATCGGAGCGATCGATATGCCTGGTTACGACCTGCATCCGCTCAAAGGTGATCGGCAGGAAATGTGGTCAGTTAGCGTATCGGGTAACTG
The DNA here is from genome assembly GCF_020683125.1 of Erwinia rhapontici. NCBI lineage: Bacteria > Pseudomonadati > Pseudomonadota > Gammaproteobacteria > Enterobacterales > Erwiniaceae > Erwinia > Erwinia rhapontici. The sequence continues at coordinate 2,057,790 of NZ_CP085627.1, forward strand.
GCGTATCACGTTTACGTTTATTGATGGCGATGCTGAGATTCTTAACCTGGAGGATTACCACTGATGAAAATGGCTAACCCTGCTCACCCTGGCGAGATCATTGCAGAAGCACTGGATGATATGCGCGTTAGCGTCCGCCAGTTCGCCCGGGCAATGGAAATTGCACCCTCAACGGCCAGCCGGTTGTTGTCAGGATATACGGCGGTAACACCTGAGATGGCGTTGCGTCTCGCTATCGTTGTCGGGAGTACGGCGGAAACCTGGATGAAAATACAGACAAATTACAGCCTGCATCAGGCACGGCAAACGCTGGACACCCGTCATCTGCATCGACTATCGGCAGCCTGAAAAACACAGAACAGCCCGCCTGCAAAGGGCCGGGCTAATGTCTGCTTCTGAGATGCATTCGCTCTTCAAACTGATGCCATAACGCCAGCAGAACGCCCGGCAGGCAAATACCGATAATCACTAAAAAACCAATTAATGGCCCACCGATCAGCAGCAGAGAAAAGAGTAGTGCAGCGTTCATGTTGTTCCTTCGTTATCAGGCTATCGCTGAGATTTTATGCTGTCCCAGCCATGCACAGCATGTTTTGATTACGATCATGATTGATGATTTTGGTTATCGGCGGCACTAAAAAAAACATAAAAAATAACATCCCCGACTCACGCGTACGCAAAAACCGATGTAACTTTATAAAAACACAGTTACCGACATGACAGCGCTAACTGTTTATCAACCCGGCATTTGCCGGGTTTTTTTATCCCTTAATCGGTAAGAGGGCACAGCAAAGGGGGCAACATGGCAGCAATGATATTCGCAGTGAGCCTGGGGGCTGCAGTCACCAAAGGTGCTGGTGTGGCCGGATTTATCGGCGCCACCGACTACGGTGTTCTGTTTGGCGCTTTTGCCGGTGCCGTTTTCTATGTTGTGACGGCAGCAGAACTCCAGGTTATCCGTCGGGCAGCCTATTTTATGGTGTCCTGGATCGTGGGTATTTATGGCGCAGGACTGGTCGGGGCGAAGATGGCGCTACTACTGGGGTACAGCGATAAACCGCTGGATGGCCTGGGGGCGGTGTTGCTGTCGGCGCTGGCGATTAAAACGTTAACGTTTTTCAGCCAGCAGGACCCGTCAAAGTGGCTGGCGCGCTGGAGAGGAGGACCTCATGGTAACAAATGATCCTATGGTCATCACCAACGTGGTGGTGTGCTCAGCAATCGTGCTGCGCCTGATGTTCTTCTATAAAGCCGGGGCCCGGCATCAGCGGTGGGCATCGTGGCTGGCCTATATGATCATTCTGGCTTACGCCTCTGTGCCTTTTCGTTTTCTCTTCGACGTCTATGCCCATACGCACTGGGCGGCGATTGTCATCAATGTCATTTTTTGCGCGGCGGTTTGGCGTGCAAAAGGCAACGTTGCACTGATTTTTCAGGTGCTGCGCCCACGGCGATGAAAGCCAAGCTAATGGACTGAAGATCACCAACATCAACCCGACAATCTACTGAGGAGGTATTCCCGACATCCCGACGTCAGTCACCTTTCCGTGCCGCTTCCCGGCATCGATGACCACTCCTTTCTTCTTGCCCACAGGGCATTCCTGACAGGCTTTCCTGTCTTTATCCGGAGGTTTATATGATTGAAGTTAACTGCTTTGCCGATCTGCGTACCACCGCACCCGCGAAGGCTGGCGATATTGCCATGCTGAAACGTTATTACGATAAAGACTCGACCTTTCACGGTGGCGGCGATTTTGTCGGCTTCCTCGGCACATCGCCATTGAGTGATGACGGGGGCAGTGTGGCCAAAGGTAACGGCTTTTTCTGGAAGCGTATTATTAATGATACCGAACAGGTGAACCTGTACCACTTTGGTGCCCGCGGGGATGGAGTTACCGACGACAGCGATGCTTTCCTGCGTATGTTCAAGTGGTCGCAGGGATACGATACCAATGCGAAAAACATTGGTGTTCGCTTTCCGGCCGGTAAGTTTTTGATCAACCCGATTGATCTGACGGCCAGTGAGATTGCCTGCTTCGCCCTGTACGGTGATGACAGTCCATACGGTGTGACACCGCGTACGGTGATCGTGTCGGATAAGTCGATTAACCCGGTGCTCAAAGTGAATGCTCGTCGCACGGTGATCCGTGGCATTAGCTGGAATGGTCAGGCCAGCGCCGATACCACCGTCAATACCGGGGCGATCACGCCTGATATGTTGTCGAACGTACAGCCCTTCTTTGAAAACTTCACCATTGAAGGGCAGTTCGTTAACATCCGTTGTTTCCGCGTGCAGAATAACGGCGGTACGGCGGTGAAACTGCTGGATACGCTCGACAGTCGTTTTGACCAGATCTATTCGCAGACGACCTATGCCCGCGTCTTCGATATCGGCTGGTCGAACTCACCCCGGGGCGTCTGGGACCATTCCACGGCGGTCGAGTTGACCAACGCCAACTTCCAGAGTGGTTATGGTGATGCCACGCTGATGATGCCGAGAATGACCCAGGGGATTATTCGTAACGTATGGATAGAACATACCCGTTTCCCTGGTGATCTGACCAACGGACAGTGGATTGTTGATGCCCTCAGCGTCGAGAACTGCGACAACCCGCTGTATATGAGTAACAGCCGGGCGCTGGTCCGCCAGCTTAACCTTCAGGCGGGGGCGAAAGTGAACCTCGATAACGCCCCGGGCCGCTGGCTTTCCGGCTATGAGAACGGCTGGCGTCGGGATGAAAACTACGGCACGGTGATGACCGGTTCGATGAAGGCGGGCTGGTACAGCGGCTATAAACTGACGAACACCACCACCAGTGATAAATGGTTCAAGGTGGGCAAATTTATCTTTCCGAAGGTCAATCAGCAGTGGACGATCGAACTGCTGGGCAAAATGTCGACGGCCAATCCTTCCGGCGTCGCGGGTAATCCCACGCAGGCGGTGTCCAGCGGGATGACCTGGTTGAACTTTCAGCGCTGCGCCACTGCCGTATGGGGCGATATGTTCCATCGCGGGCAGCCGGCAGTGTTGGATGTGAAGTACAAACGTAGTTATGAAAATATCGTTGAAGTGTGGGTCAAACTGAAGGCGGGGAGTGGTGACGCGATGTTTAATTTACGCTCAACCGGCCCGACGCGTTTTGAGGCGGGCGAGTGTTCCTTGTTTACGCCGGACCTGACGGAAGCGCTGGATGAAACGGAGATCGGTACGGTCACGCCGAATGCCCGTCTCAGTTTACATAACGGGCTGGCGGGCTTTGGTGCAAATGAAAACGGGGTCGCCACGATGGCCACCAGTGTCGCCTCCGCCCCTGCCAGCAGCGTGCCGACAGGGTATGTGACACTCAATATCAATGGTGTTGACCGCAAACTGCCGTACTACAGCTGATAAAAAAGTAAATACATTAACCGCCCTTAGTTGGGCGGTTTTTTATTTATCATGATCAATTGTCCGAATCAGACTCTTTTCCTGATAAACCTTAGTGAAACAAGTGATAAATTTCCCTCTGCGAGTCAGTTTTTCCGCGCTTTCAGGCTGGCATTAATCTGAATTAAGGCAAGGAAACGCCTTTTTTAAGCGATAAACGCTTGAAAAGCAGGCAATGGCTGATTTAAATCCAGCGGCGGGGTTGTGATGACGTCACCAGGCTACGTAAAATAGGTCCAAAAGGTAAATCAGGAGAAGATCGTGTCTGAAACTGCATCTGGCGAACATCAATTTGAACGGCTTGAAGAAGCTAAAAATATCGCCCTCGGCTGGCGTATTGTGGGGCAGATGCCACCACAGACCCTTGAAGAAGCCATTCAGATGCTGCGCGACAGCTCAGATTTTGCCGCGAAAGTGTGCGATTTGCTGACAGAAGAGCTGGCTGCGAATAAGCGACGCTAAGGCGCATCGTTTTAATCAGATGACAGCCGCGCTGTTTCACCGCGATGTCGAAAGCGGGACCACTCGTCCCAGCAGTTTTCCGGGTTTATATCACTGAAGTTCTGTGACGGATCGAGCGCAAAGGCGATACGATCGGGAATAGACACACACATGGCGGTATCGCGCAGTGCTTCTACCTCTTCGCGCGTCAGGCTCGCCCCTTTCTGTCGTTCCGCATCGCTCAGTAATCCCATCAGTGAGGGAATATAAATTGTGGCCATAGCATGCCCCATTGGTCTCTTATTGTGATGGTTAATTTTTCGGCATCGCAGAGGGGAACTTTAGTGACAGGGCTTGCACAGGAGGGTCACGGGTTAAAAAGACTGATGTTTTAGGCAAAAAAAAGCCCGCTAAGAGCTTTAATGCGGGCCAACACCAGGGAAATCGATTAAAATAAATAATAGGATGAATCTGAATGAATGCAAATGAAAAGCATCTTTATTACGCATTAAATTCAAAAAATTTGGCATGTCACCGCACATATACATCAAAATTCTTCTGATACCATCCACTGATCGGCTTCATCGAACATCTCTTCAACGATGCGTAATAGCGTGGATTTATCGCTTTTACTGGCGTCGCTCTTCACACCGTTAGCCTGCATGGGTTTTACCTTGACCTGTGCGTCAGGAAACACTCTCTTGACCCGCTTTTCCAGCTCATTAAGAATAAGTTGTTCGGCATTGGCCAGACCGGCTACGTTGCGCTTGTCATAAATCAATTCAACAAACATTTTTGCTCCTTGTGCATTTTTGCTGGATAAAAATACAGGTATCTTATGCCGGGTTCAAACACTATTTCCGCTCTGGCAGGAAGAAAGGCAGCAAACCGCAAAACAGGGCTTCCAGCGGGACTAGAATAGGGCACCGGTTAAAAAGGAGAGCAGCATGAACAAGATGATGGCAAGTGCGATGGTGTTAATGATGATGGGAGTGTTGGCAGGGTGTGCCAGCGACCACATCTTGCATATGCGGGATGGCAGTACGGTCGTGGTTGAGGGTAAACCGCACCTGGATAACGCCACTAAAATGCTGGTCTATACCGACGCAACCGGGCGCACCCAGGCCGTGAACCTGGACGAAGTGCAGGGGATGTCCCGGCTGAAAAACTGATCGTCATCCTTATCTGCCAACCGATGCTGAGCGGAAAGAAGAGCAGAATACCCGCTAATGTCCGCCAATCGGCAGTACCGAGTGGCGCAGATCCAGCACATTATTTTCCGCTTCATCCAGCAGCGCCAGCCACTGGCGCACATCGACTTCCTTCCATGCCAGATGCCCGGCAGTGGTGCCCATCAGGACCACATCCGGGCGTAACGCGCGATAAAACTCCAGCGTCTGCCGCAGTTCACTCTCATTACTTTCATCGACCAGCACGGTGACCCAACGATCATGGGATAGCGTGACAGTGTCACCGACGAATAAATACGTTTTACCATGAGGAGAAGCATACAGATAGCTGGTGCTGCCCGGCGTATGCCCCGGGGTGGGCACCACATGAAAACTACCGCAGTGGACCTCCGCTGCATTGAACGTGGCATCGGCTTCGGCAAAGTGGCTGACCTGGCCTAATGCACGCGCATGACAGTAGAGTGCGGAGTTGAAACGTTGCTGTAAGCGCCGCGTACCCGGACTGGCTTCGTGCCAGTGCGTCAGATAGTGGCGAATAATGCCCCCCTGATCCGCAATCACCTGGTGGTCCTCCGGGTGTTCAACCCGTGATATCAGCAGGTTGCCACGCACATGTTGCAGTAAGAAACCATGCATCATCAATACGGGTTCATCGTCACTGGCAGGAAATTCCGGGGTGGATACCCAGAGATCTTCATATAACTGTTTCATCTTTTTTGCGCTCCCAACGATCAGCGCAGCACAGGATGTCCTGATACCTGTAACGAAGCGGCGGTATTCTCCACCGTCAGCATTCCCTGGGCGCCAAGGGGCAAGGTGACGGTGTCCGCGCTGTGGCCGAACGCTAACCCGGTAATTACCGGAATACCCGTCAGATCGCGTATCAGGTTCCAGGCACTGGTGAAATCGTAGCCATTGTCGTAATCCGTAGAAGTGGTTCCGCTAAAACTGCCGATAATAATGGCATTCTGGCGGGAAAGAATACCGCTCTGATGCAGTTGCAACAGCATGCGTTCGATACGGAAAGGATGTTCATTCACATCCTCGATCACCAAAATGCCGTCCTGAATATCCGGCATCCACGGTGTGCCGATCAGTGAAGCGATCATCGCCAGGTTGCCGCCCCAAACTGTACCGGTTGCCTGAACGCGTGGTGAGACTGTCGTCCACTCCAGAGTTAATTTAGGCGAAGTTAGCGCGCGCCAGAAGTGTTCAACGGTAAAATCAGACAAAACCTCAGCGCCGAAATTGCCCGCCAGCATTGGCGCGCTGAAGCTTTGCATCCCACTTTGCGCCAATAACGCCAGCTGAATGGCAGTAAAATCGCTGTGGCCGCAGAGGGCGAGCGGGGCACCGGCCAGCCGCTCACGCAGTGCCGCGTAGTGAATATGCGGTAACAGTCGGCTGGCACCATAACCTCCGCGTACTGCCAGAACGATATCCGGCAAGGGATTAAGCTGTACCAGGCCGTTGATATCGGCCAGACGCTGGCTGTCATTACCGGCAAAACGTTGCTCGCGGCGGGCAATAATACCGCTGTTATCAACCCGGTGGCCATCAGCCTGCAAACGTGTCACACCGCGCGCTGCGGCCGCAGGATTGTGGCAGTAGCCGGAAGGGGCAACCAAATGGATCGTACGTGGGATTGTCGACATAACGCTCACTTTGATGATTTTTTATGCGCCAGCAGTGAATTATTTCGAACCGGGCGCTGTCCAATTGATTCGATGATGACGAATAGCCGCTATGAAGTCACCAGCATGCCGCACAATTTAAGAGTTACGGTAATTTCCTAATGGCCGGCAACCCGTATGATAGTCGCGAAGCTCGGGCTCAGAGGATAATAAAAACGTGAGAAAAAGCGTGAAAATGGCGGCGATGATCGCTGCATTATTGCTGGCAGGTTGTGCCAGTGAACCCCAGAGAAAAATTGTTCGTCAGCCGGATACTCCCTTAACTCAGGCCCCTCCTTCGCAGGTGGCCAGTGCCTGGTCGATGATGACCGAGCAGGCAGCACAGCGGAATGGTGTGGATCAAAAGCTGGTGGAAGCGATTATTAGCGTAGAATCGGGCGGCAACCCCACGGTCGTCAGCAAGTCGAATGCCGTTGGATTGATGCAGATAAAAGCCTCTACGGCAGGGCGGGAAGTGTATCGTTCACAGGGCCGACGTGGGCAACCAACGAAGTCGGAACTGCGTGACCCGGTGAAAAATATCGATATTGGTACTGCGTACCTGCGTATTCTGCAAGAGCAGCAGCTGGCGGGGATTCGTGATCCGAAAACCCTGCGCTATGCCACTATCGTCTCCTACGCTAACGGTGCAGGTGCTTTACTGCGAACCTTCTCTCGTGACCGCGATCGTGCTATTGCGATGATTAACGCCATGACCCCGGAAGCGTTTTACCAGCATGTGCAGGATAAACATCCTGCGGCCCAGGCGCCACGTTATCTGTGGAAAGTCACCACCGCCTATCGCACAATCTGAATCACTCCTGGAAGCGGTTGGCTTTATCACGCGCCAGCCGTTCCAGCGAGAAAATCACCTGTTGCAGCTCACGTTCCTGCCCGGCATTCAGCGACAGGAAGCGGAAGCTGAGGCGTGGTGTTACGATTGTCTCGCTTTTACTGCCCACCACGCTGCGTTTACCAATGGTAATCAGCTGTGCATCCACTTCAAAACGGCCATATTCCCCCATCTCCACGCGCAGCTTTTTAATGCTGTCGCCGATTTGTAGCGTCTCCGGCAGGGCATTATCGGACAACACGCCAACGCCGCCCAGTGAGAGGTCTTGCAAACGCAGGCGACCTTCACCTGATCCATCAGGCCAGGGGATATAGCAGTAAAACACCGGGTTGAGCGGTGCCGTTACGCGGAAAAATTCGCGGCGCTGGATCATCCAGAGCAATTCAGGCAGCTCGGCAGAAAATGCCGGTAATCCTTCGTGCTCGTCCTCGCCAAGGGCCACCAGGGCAAACTCAACTTTGGCACCGCGTGTTTCTGCGGTGATATGCAGATTCCGGGCCTCTTTCGCCAGCTGATTGTCGTAATCATTACTGCCGAAATCGAGCAACATGTTCTCTTTATCCGCGTACAGTAGTCGTGTGATGAACTGACCGCGAGCGTGCGACACCATCACGGGTGTTTGACTGTCCAGCAGATCGCGCAGGACGGCCAGAACTGCCAGCGGCCCACGTTTCAGGTATTGTTCTTTGTCGTCCTCTTTCACATCCGGCTCCAGTCGAATAGCAAATCATGCGCGTTAGCGACCCTGTAACGGTTATCGGCAACCCCTTCAAGGGCTTTACAATTATTTTACGCGATAGACAAAGAAAGTTTAGATTTAAATCACAGGCTTAGAAACCTCGCCTATACTTAGTGCGTTTTATTAGGCGAAGCGTTAAATCATAAGATTATAAGGAGTGACTAATGGGTATTATTTCATGGATCATCTTTGGTCTGATCGCCGGTATTATCGCCAAATGGATTATGCCGGGTAAAGATGGCGGTGGTTTCATCATTACCGTGGTTCTTGGGGTGGTGGGGGCCGTTGTGGGTGGCTGGATCAGCACCTTCTTTGGTTTCGGCAGGGTAGATGGTTTTAACTTCGGCAGCTTTATTGTCGCGGTGATTGGTGCGATCGTGGTGCTGTGGATTTACCGTAAGGTACGCAGTTAACACAACGGTTTAGAAACAAGGGAGGCTGAGGCCTCCCTTTTTACTGTCTGGCTTTTAGAAATCGTAACCCACGGTGGCGATCACGCTGCGTTCAGCCCCCACGTAACAGTTGGTGGTGCTGTAACAGGCGGCGATATAGTCACGACCGAACAGGTTATTGGCATTGACCTGCACATAAGCCCCTTTAATGCTGCTGTTCCAGTCGCCCAGATTGGCACGTACAGAGGCGTCGACCAGCGTGACGGAGGGGACCCGCGAGGTATTGTCGTCATTGGCCCACTGTTTACCGATGTAACGCACCCCGGCACCGGCACTGATGCCGTAGTCAAACTGATAGTGTGCCCAGGCAGAGGCCATCTGATTGGGTGTCAGCAGTGGCGTGTGGCCATCATTGCCGTCCTGCAACTCTTTATAACGTACGTGGTTCAGCGTATATCCGGCGATGGTACTCAGGCGCGGGGTCAGCTGATTACGTGCTTCCAGCTCAAGTCCCTGAGAGTGCACTTTCCCGGCGGGAATGTAGGTGGCGCTGGCAATATCGTTAGAATCACGTGCCGCGACATCTTTCTGCGTCAGGTCATACACGGCAGCGGTGTACAGATCGCTGGTGCCCGGTGGCTGGTATTTCAAACCGGCCTCATACTGCTCAGACGTGGAAGGTTTCAGCAGGTTGCCATCTTTGCCAGGAAGAATGGATGGCGTGACCGCCTGGCTGTAGCTGACGTAAGGCGACAGGCCGTTTTCAAAGGCATACAACAGCGATGCGCGTCCGCTGATGTGATCATCCTGCAGACGATGTTTAACATCGGTGGTGTGATTATCCTGCTCTGACACCATGCGATCATAGCGGCCGGACAGCGTGGCATGCCAGCGATTCCATTCCAGCTCATCCTGCAAATAGACGCCGGACTGATAGTAGCGGCGAGTGGTGTTGTCCTGAGCGGTGACGGCTACACTGTGAGAGGCAGTGGCACCGGTGAAGGGATCGAGTGGGCTGGCACTCCCGTATCCGCTCCAGACATCGTTTTTATACTGATGGTATTCTGCACCCACCACCAGCTTATGCGTCACGTCGCCAGTGGCGAAATCCGCTTCCAGCTGATTGTCCGTTGACCAGGCATCCAGTGAACCGCGTGAGCCACTGTAGCCACGTGCTATCTGGTCACTATCACCGATCCAGCCGTTCTGATACACCTGATCCAGGGCAACGCTGCTGTGCGTGTAGCTGGCATCAGAGCGCACTGCCCATGTCTCATTGAAGCGGTGCGAGAAGGCGTAGCTGTAAACCTGTTCACGCCGTTTGTACTGGTCAACGCTGCTTTCGCCTTCGTTGAAGCCATCCTTTAACCATTTGCCATTATGCTGAGTCAGGTTACCGGAGAGCGGTGTGGAGCCGTGATAACCACCAGAGGGATCTTTTTGCAGGTAGGCACGCAGCAACAGGGAGGTGTCTTCTGACGGCTGCCACAGCAATGACGGCGAAATCGTGTAACGTTCTTCACGTGTATTGTCATACTGCGTATCGCTGGTGCGCGTCATGCCGATCAGGCGGAAGGCCCACTGGTCATTAATCGCATTGGTATAATCAAAGGCGGCCCCTTTGGTATTTTGTGTTCCACCGGTCAGACGGAAATGCCCTTCAGAGACAAACTGCGGGCGTTTCGAGGTCATGTTCACCAGCCCGCCGGGAACGGTCTGACCATACAGCGCAGAGGAGGGACCTTTGATGATATCAAGGCGCTCAAGGAACCAGGGATCGACCTGCATAATATTATGGCTGCCGCCGTCGCTCATCAGGCGCATACCATCGAGGAACAGATTATCGACATCGCCGCCGTGGAAGCCACGCAGGGCAACGGTGTCAAAACGGGTGGCACCCCCACTGAAGTTAGAAAACACCCCTGGCGTATAATTCAGCGCCTGGCCAACGGTATTGGCGGCCTGATCGTCAATCTGCTGGCGGGTGACGACAGACACCGACTGACCGGTGGTGATCAGCGGCTGATCGGTTTTGCTGGCGCCGGTAGACGTGGTTGCGGTATAGCCACGCGTTGGTGAATCGGCGGTCTCCGCGGGCGCTGCCGTCACCACCATCTGGCTGTCAGCAGCGAAAGTCATGCCAGGGGCGGTCATCGCAATGGCGCAGCACAGCACCGATCGCTTCAGGTTAAAAACCAGAGTCATCTTCTTTCCTTGTAGGGTGGATCGAGGGAACTGAAAGCCGATCAGATCCCTCGGGAAAAGGCATTCTTACATAAAAGTAACAAAATATGAGAATAACAATGAGAATTGTTATTGTTATCGTTGATTTTTTCAAGCGTAAATTTTATTTCAGTATCGGAAGGTGTCTGGTGGGCTGCGGAGTCTGGCAGCGTGAGGTGAGGGGGGCCGGGAACGATAAAAAAAGGCGGCACAAAGGCCGCCCGGTCAGGGGTTAATGCAGGTTAAGGTGCTGGTTTAGCCGTGCTGATATCCCCCACATTATTACAGGTCACGCCTTTAGGGCAGTAAAGATCCATTAATTTCAGCGTTACGCCATTGGTCCAGCCAAAGCCATCCTGCAACGGATATTCGCCGCCACCGCCGCCACCCAGTCCTTTACCTTCGACAACGTATTTCTCGACCAGCTTGTGTTCTTTATCGTAGGTGGCCTGCACGTTTTGCAGGAAGCGCATACCGATCTCTTTCGCCAGGTCCTGCTTACCATAGTGATTCAGCCCCTCAACGGCGGCCCACTGCAACGGTGCCCAGCCGTTAGGCGCATCCCACTGCTGGCCGTTGTTGACGGTGGTGGTCACCAGGCCACCTTCTTTCAGCAACTGCGCTTTCACGGCGCTGGCCGTACGGTTAGCGTGATCGTCCGTCGCGGCCTGCACATAGAGCGGGAACAGCGTGGCGGCGGTTAACTGCGGACGGACCTGCGCTTTCTGCCAGTCATAGTCGGCATACCAGCCCTGTTTCTCATCCCACAGATAGCGGTTGATCGCGTCACGACGCTGTGTGGCACGCTCGGCCAGACGCTTGCTTGCACCTTCATTTTTCGCCACCTGGTAAGCGTGGGCGAGGGTATTCTCCAGGTGGAACATCAGGGCATTCAGGTCCACCGGGACAATGCGGGTGGTATGAATGGTAGCCAGATCACCCGGTTTATCGAACCAGCGAGAACTGAAGTCCCAGCCCGATGCGGCCCCGGCTCGCAGGTCGCGATACAGCCCGGCTTTATCGCGCGAAGGGGCTTTCCCGGCGGTGGCGATATCGTCCATCCAGGATTCGGTACGCGGCACATCGCGGGCATCCCAGTAGCGGTTCAGTACGGTGCCGTCTTTAAGCTTAACGACGCGTTTGCTGGCCGAACCGGCGGCTAAGGTGCTGCTGTCAGCATCGGCCATCCAGTAGTTGTACTCTTTTTCCAACTGCGGCAGATATTTGCTGTAGACCGCTTCACCCTCATGTTTTGCCAGCAGATCAACCATCATACTGAAGAACGGGGGCTGCGAGCGGCTGAGATAGTAGCTGCGGTTACCGTTGGGGATATGGCCGTATTTATCCAGCTCAGAGGCAAAGTTATCGACCATATCCTGCACCCGATCCCAGTGACCGCTTTCCGCCAGCCCCAGCATGGTGAAGTAGCTGTCCCAGTAATACACTTCGCGGAAGCGCCCACCCGGGACGACATAAGGCTTCGGCAGCGGCAGCAGCGAATCCCACTGATTGGCCTGGCTGGCGGAGCGCGTCAGCACCGGCCACAGGCCGTTGATATGTTCACGCAGACTCTGGCCAGCGGGCGGGACATATTTGTCCCCCTCTGCGGGCAGGATAAAATTCGTGGCAACAAATCGCTTCAAATCGAAATTGCGCTGCATTTTCTGCATTTGCCAGTCGGTAAGAATGGCCGTCGGATCCTGTTTGGGCACGGCATCAGCAAAAGTTTTCTGGTCGGGGAAAATTTTTGCCGCCTGCACCGCGTGGAACAACGGCCCGAGGCGGATGTCCGGTGGCTGCGGGTTACTGCTCAGCATGCGCTGATTATCTTCCGCCTGAAGCGTGAAGCTGGCGGTCAGCGCGGCGGTGAGCAGCAGGGGGGTAAACAGGCGTGTATTCCATTGACGTTGTTCGACTCTTCTCATTAGCCATTCTCCATGTCCAGACCATGCATGATCTGTAAGTAGTTGAGCAGATTAAAACTTTAGTCGAATTTAACGAAAGGGTAAGGGATCGAAGGGGCAAAGTGTGAGTCAGGTAGGGATTTTAACACCACAATGCGCTGAATGTGGTCGAAAAAATACAGCGGGAATGGCAGGAAACACGGGGACTGGCAGGCCCCCGTGAGGCGATATTACAGATTCACGCAGGTCTCTTCCGGCAGGCCAAGCATCAGATTCAGGTTCTGTACCGCGGCACCCGAGGCGCCTTTGCCGAGGTTATCCAGGCGAGCAACCAGAATGCTCTGGCGCTGCTGTGCATGGCTGAAGACAAACAGTTCCATATTATTGGTATTATTCAGCGCTTCCGGCAGCAGGTAAGGGGCGGTATCGGCATCCAGGCTGTTCAGTGCATTCACGTGAATAAACCGCTGGCCGTGATAGAAGTCAGCCAGCGCCTGCTGTAACGTTTCGCCATCCACATCATTCAGCGGAATAAACACCAGCATACCCTGCGCATAGTCACCGACGGACGGCTGGAAGATCGGCTTGCTGCTCAACCCACTCCACGCCTGAATCTCTTTCAGGTGTTTATGATCAAAGCCCAGGCCGTAGGCGGCAAACCCGGTGCCTGCCTGCTGGTATTTTTCGATCATCGCTTTGCCGCCGCCGCTGTAGCCGGATACGGCGTTAATCGCCAGCGGTTGATCGGCTTTCAGCAGGCCGCTTTGGGTCAGCGGTGCGAGCAGGGCGATAGCGCCGGTAGCGTAACAGCCCGGATTGGACACATGGCTGGCAGCACGAATTTTCTCGCGCTGGTCGGCCGCCAGTTCTGGCAGACCATACACCCAGCCCGCTTCTACGCGGTGCGCAGAACTGGCATCCAGCACGCGTGCACCCACCTCATCGGCCAGTGCCACGGCTTCACGTGCAGCAGCATCGGGCAGGCAAAGGATGCTGACATCCGCCTGTTTCATCAGCGCCTGGCGGGCAGCGGCATCTTTACGCTGCGCCTCATCAATGCTGAGCATTTCAATCTGAGGGTGACGGGCCAACCGCTGCTGGATCTGTAACCCGGTGGTGCCTGCCTGACCGTCGATAAACACGCGATATTTCTGACTCATTACCGTCTCTGCCCTGACTTCGTAAAAAAAAGAGTGGTGAGAGTATGCGAGATTTAGGGCGAAGGGACAATAAAAAATGACTGAATATCTGTTTTATTTGCATAATAAGTCATTATTGTTCGAGTGGACAGATCAACATCCTAAGGTCAACGTCTTAAGTTCAACGTCTTAAGGTCAAGGGCGTTTCGCTTTCCCGCTGCGCGGGCGAAGCGACAAGGGGCGGCCAGTCGCCGCCGCCCCTTGACCCCGGGCTTGCGGCAGGCGCTGCGCCCGTTTCACGGGTGCCTTCGTCAGTTCCGTTCACCGACGGACCACTCGTGACGGCACTTCCCTGTGCCGGCCCGAGCTTTCACCGCCGTCCTGGCGGTTCATCCTGGTTCACATCACTTCCTCAGCGCCGCTTAATTGCCGCCTCAACATCAAAACCAAAAACCTACAAGATTAAATAAAACCAACAAATACCAAAAATGGCTCTTTGGTATTTGGTTTATTTTTAGTCCGTCTTTGATTGTTCTTTTGACCTGGCCGTTGACCTTTTGAGCGGCAATTAAGCCTCGCCGAAGGAGGGCGGATTTCCAGGACGAGCCGACAGGACGTCGGCGAGAGGGTGAGCCGGGACAGGGATGTCCCGTCACGCCCGTTCCGGCAGGAAAACCGACCGACTGAGGGAACCCGCGTCAAGCGGGCGATGCGCCTGCCGCAGCCCGGATTCCTAAGGGCGGGGCGACTGCCGCCCTTAGGTCGCTCAGCCCACGAAGTGGGAAAGCGAAACGCCCTTGACCTTAAGACTTTGACCTTAAGACCTTGACCTTCAGACCTTTAAGCCGATCAGCGATTCAACATAAACACCACGCTGCCGCGATACCACGGCGAAGCCAGCAGGTGCTGCTCATCCTGCTTATCCCAGCGGCCGTTCTGCACCAGCCCCAGCCGGAAGGGAATGCGCAGCTCCGTCAGCGCCGGGAAGTAATCGGCGTAACGGTCCACCGTCTGGCGTCCCTGATAGCTCTGGATCACCAGCTCATCCACCGGCAGCGCGTTCAGCGTCGCCACGTTACCGGTTTTGGCCCAGTCCAGCAGCCCGGTGACGCCAAGGGCATACTCCGCAGGCAGCACCGTTCTCAAGCGTTGCAAAAACGCGCTGTACTGATCCAGGCGGTGGGTCGCGGCATCAAAATCAATCTGTATGCCGATCACCTGATTACCCGCCTGCGACCAGCGCTGTGCCAGCCGCACCATCCGTTCCAGCATCTCATCCGGCACCGCCAGCGTCTCCATACGCACCGTGACCCAGATATGCGGAAACGTTAAGCGGCTCACCGGCAGGCCCATACGAATAAACACCGCCTGACCCTGCTGTGTCACCACTTCACCCTGATGCAGATACACGGTGTGAGCGGCTTTCAGCTCGGGTCCGGGGCGTACCCCCGACCAGAGCCAGAACGCCTGGTAATCGCTGGCATTAACCTGCTGTGCAGCACGAACCGGAAGGCCGCACAGGGCGGCCAGCAGGAGGCTTACCAGTAATACTTGAGCTTGTTTGCCCACGTGCTTCCCGGATACTGTTTTTTCAACTGAGTGAACCAGCGCTGGCGCTGTGTTTTATCGACCTCTTTGCCGCCGCAGTCGTTATAGCCTGACGGTGCGTAACACATGACGGCGCGGTACAACGCGTAGCTTTTATCTTCCGGTTCGGTTTTGCTGTTGCCGATCACCTGCTGATAATAGTGCTGGCGATCCGGCTGACCCGTGCGTTTCTCGGTCGTCACCGCGTTATCCAGCGTACCGTTACCGCCTCTGTCGGGCCAGGTGGTGACCGAAACGTTCGTGGTGCGGAAGAACTCGCTGAGGCAGTTCAGCGCATGGCTGTTGTCGGCGTGCTGGTTCAGTTGGGTGACCACCGTTTCCAGCGTCGGGCAGGCGTAGCCTTTTTCAGTCTTTTCGCCCGTCCAGTCAAAGGCACTGAGCTGCACATCGGCAAATGCGTCAGTCACCACGGGCTGCGTAATATGCTGGCTCAGTTTGCGGTCCTGCAACCATTCGCTGTAGCGCGCCTCGGTCAAATCGCTGACCAGCAGGGTGTGCAAAGCAATGGTGCGTTCTTCATCGTTTGGCCCTTTGCTGGCCTGCTGACGTAGCAACTCTGGCGTCGCGCGAGTCTTCAGCACCAGCGAACGGTAGCGCAGGTTCGTCACCCGGCTGTCTGCGGCAAAAATCTGTGCCACTTCATTGCCGGAAACCAGCGCGGCAGCCAGTCGGGCCTGAACAAACTGCTGCTGTTCCGGGTCCTTACTCAGCGTTAACAGATGCTTCCAGTGGTCGCGAGCGGCGGGCCATTGTTGCTGCGCCATCAGCGCATCGCCATACAGCACCTGCTCGCTGAATGCGACAATGTTGCGGGCGGGCAGTTCGGTGATGGGTTTGATGTTAGCGATCACCGCAGGATAATCCCCGATGCGGAACGACTGCATGACCGTCAGATAGTGCCAAAGCGGTAGCTTGCGTGCCTGGTCAAATGACGGCATCAGCGCATCAAGATACGCCTGGTCCACACAGGGCAGGCGCGGATTACACTCTTTGCTGCGCATCAGACGTAATGTCTGGGTAAAGGTCAGCAGCGGGGCGTTAGTGGCGCTGATAAACATCGCATCGCCGCTTTGATCTTTGCTTTGCAGCTTCAGATCGTTTTCTGCGATCAGCGCAACAATCTCATCATTATTCGTGGCCGCTTCCAGCGCCTCCTCATAGTGATCTGCCAGCAGGTCCCAATCCTCCCGATACCAGTCGATACGACGTAGCATGCTGTAGGCGGAGTGCGCATATTGCCCTTTGGGCCAGGCGGTCAGATAGGCCAGTGCTGCGGTACGCGCCTCAGTGGCAGCATTTTTGTCGACCTTTTTGACATCGAAATCACCGTATTCACCGTTGGCATTCTCGCTGCTCTGGTTGAGTGCCGTGCGCATCAGCATATAACTGGCGGTTTCGGCCACCCACGGCTGTTTTGCCGTTTGCAGCGCCGTGAAGGTCTGCGCGGCAGCCGGATAGTCGCCCTGATAGAAGTCGCTGGCGGCCAGCAGATAATCACGGAAGGCGCGTGCCGATGATCCTTCAGGATAATCCAATGCCCCCGTCTGCTGGCGGTATTCAGCGCTATCAGACAGTGACATACGGGCAGTGCCCAGTGCCTGGCGCTGTTCTGCGCTTAGCGAGGTATCCGCCAGCAGTGCCCCGAAGAAAAGCGAAACGGTAGTCAGCGTATAAGAGACAAAACGATTTTCCTCTTCGCCGGGGGCCATCGGGGTAACTTTAAGAATGCTGTCGTTCAGACCCAGCGCGGCAATCTGATTTTGCAGTGTTGCAGACAGGGTATCTTCGGTAGCAGCAGGGCTGGCAGCGGCAGGAGCGGCATCATCATGGTAGCCGAAATAGAACGAGCGGCTGCGCGTCATATCTTGCGGTACGGGCTGCGACGTCAGGGTGACAGCTTTGGTTTCGCTGACCAGGCGTAGCAGGTTGTCACGGGTGTCGTTGGTCACGTCCAGCACGGGAGGGCTGACAATAAAACAGTCTTTACTGCCCCACATACAGGCCTCGATATCTGAAGAGGCAAACGTCTGGAAACTGGCGGTTAATGATGCCAGCACGGTCAGGGCAATCCTTGATTTACGCATAATCCTTTTCCGGCAGATGATGAAGCGTTGATAAGCTGGCGAATTCTAAGCTGAAAACGGGCTTTTCATCAATGTGATAACCCCGCCACTGTAAACTTTTGTTAATTTATTGAAATTTTTGCACACAAAAACATTTCGAAAATAACACTTTTATTAATTAATGTTTTTTGATAAAAGTCTGTTTAGTTAGTGTTATTAATAGGACTTTTCTTAATGTCGGTCATGCCAGAAAGCTTCTGAAATAGCGCTCAGCCCAAAAGTGTTCAAATTTATAGCCCATTGCCAGCGGCTGTGTGGCTCAGGAGTCTCATCATGGCATGGCAAAACTGGTTCACTGGCGCGAAGCTCTCTGCGGCCAAAAAAGCAACAGATAATAAAGCATTCATAAATAATTCATCCGATCGCATCCTGCCTTCCGCCTGGCTGCTGGAACCGCGCATGCTATTCGATGGGGCGATAGCCGCCACGGTCGCGGATACTGCCGCCAGCACGCCTGCGGCAGATGCCCACGCCACGGCTATTGCAGACAGTCAGGCAGAGAGCAGTGACAGCAGCCACACCCAGGCCACAGCGGACAACAGCAGCGACACGGCAACGGCTAACGATCAGAGCCAGACCAGCGATACCCCGAGCGATGCCGTGGCGACCAGTGCCAGCTACACGCGCCACGAAGTGGTGTTTATCGATACCTCCCTCAAAGATTATCAGACGCTGGTGGATGGCATTCAGCCGGGCGTCGAGATCGTGTTGATTGATGGCAGCAAAGATGGCTTGCAGCAGATCGCCGACTGGGCCTCGACCCACAGCGGTTATGATGCGATTCACATTTTCTCGCACGGTTCGGAAGGCACGCTTAACCTTGGCAGTACGGTTCTGACCGACACCTCGATTAAATCCGCAGATGTGCAGGCGGCGCTGGCAATTATCGGCCAGTCGCTGACGGCGGAGGGCGACCTGCTGCTGTACGGCTGTGATGTCGGTGCTGGCAGTGCAGGCGATGCACTGCTGACCGATTTAGCCACGGCGACGGGCGCGGATGTGGCCGCCTCGGTAGATGCGACAGGCAGCAGCCTGATTGGCGGCGACTGGGTGCTGGAAAAAACCGTGGGGGATATTGACACCGCAGCACTGCATGTTGATGGCTATCAGGGTGTGATGACGGTACTCAATTTCAATGAGTCTCAGAATGACATTGCCAGCGGGAATAACGTCAGTGTTGTGCGCGTGGTTGATGGGCAAAACATCACGTTTACTTCCGGCGGTTATATGGGGCTGGATGGGTCATTTGGGGCGTTGGCACTCTATTCCTACGACGGTACGTCCGGGACACGACTGGTGATCAGTGCACCGACGGGCTACACCTTCGACCTCAGCGGATTAAGCGCGGGGGGATACTCGGGAATGCTGCATTTTGAGCTCACCTACGCGAACGGCACCACCAGTGTATTTGATGTGTCGATGAGCAGCTCTACGGTGGGCGCTATCAGCAGTTTACCGGCCATTAACGATGTGACTCAGGTGGTGATTTCGTCCGACGACTTTTCCGTACAGCAGGATATCAATATTGTCGATGTGAAACAGATCGGCCCGACGGTCAGCTCCGTTAGCTCAACCACGGCAGACGGTGCTTACAAAGCCGGGAGTACGGTGCTGGTCAGCGTCGATTTCTCCACAGCGGTGACCGTCAGCGGTGGGATACCCACACTCCTGCTGGAAACCGGGGCAATCGATCGTCTGGCGACCTATGTCGGCGGATCGGGCACCTCAACGCTGGTGTTCAGCTATGTGGTGCAGAGCGGCGATCAAAGTGCCGATCTTAACTATGTCAGCAGCAGTTCACTGGTGTTGAATGGTGCGACCATCATCGACAGCAGCAACGGGAAGAATGCCTCGGTGACGCTGCCGGACACCGGGGCGTTGACTTCGCTGGGTGGAGCGAAAAATATCGTCATTGATACCCAACTGCCGACGGCCATCATCTCGCTCAGCGATACGGCGTTGAAGGTGGGGGATACCTCACTGGTCACCATCACCTTTAGCGAAGTGGTCAGCGACTTTACCAATGCGGATCTGACGGTTTCCGGCGGCACATTGAGTGACGTGTCCTCAGCCGATGGCGGCAAAACCTGGACGGCGACCTTTACGCCATCCAACGGCACCACCAGCAGCGGGAATCAGATTACCCTGGGGATGAGTGGGGTGCAGGATGCAGCAGGTAACAGCGGCAGTGGCACTGTTATTTCTGCCAGCTACGCCATTGATACCGTGCGCCCGACGGCCAATATTGTGGTGGCAGATAACGCGCTGTCTGTCGGGGAAACCTCGCTGGTGACCATCACCTTTAGTGAAGCGGTAAGCGGGTTTACCAATGTCGATCTGACCATCCCTAACGGCACGTTAACCCCCGTCAGTTCGGTAGACGGGGGCATCACCTGGACCGCCACCTTTACCCCGAGTGCGAATATTACAGACACGACCAACCTGATCACGCTAGATAATACCGGCGTGACAGATCTGGCAGGCAATACTGGCAGCGGTACAACAGATTCGAACAATTACAGTATTGATACCCAGCGGCCAACGGCGACGATTGTGGTGGCAGATAATGCCCTCAAAGTGGGCGAAACCTCGCTGGTGACTATCACATTTTCAGAAGCTGTCACAGGTTTCAGCAATGGAGATCTGACCGTCGCTAACGGTACTCTGAGCGACGTCAGTTCAGCCGATGGGGGCAAGACCTGGACGGCAACCTTTACGCCGACCAGTAACCTGGCCGATGCCACTAACCTGATCACACTGGATAATACCGGAGTGACAGATGCCGCAGGAAATGTGGGCACGGGCACCACCGACTCTAACAACTACGCTATTGACACCGCGCGTCCGACGGCATCGATTGTGGTGGCGGAAACGGCATTACGCGTAGGTGCAACCTCGCTGGTGACCATCACCTTCTCTGAGCCTGTAACGGACTTCAGCAACGAAGATTTGACCGTGGTGAACGGGACCCTGAGCAACGTCAGTTCAGTCGATGGCGGAATCACCTGGACAGCAACCTTCGCACCCACGACGAATATCACCGACAGCACTAATCTGATCACGCTGAATAATGCTGGTGTGACGGACCTGGCGGGCAACGCAGGTACGGGCACCACGGATTCCAATAACTACGCCATCGATACCCAACGGCCTACGGCGAGCATCGTGTTCGCTAATAACAGTCTGAGCGTAGGTGACACCTCGCTG
This sequence comes from Erwinia rhapontici, assembly GCF_020683125.1. Lineage (NCBI taxonomy): Bacteria > Pseudomonadati > Pseudomonadota > Gammaproteobacteria > Enterobacterales > Erwiniaceae > Erwinia > Erwinia rhapontici. The sequence continues at coordinate 2,078,709 of NZ_CP085627.1, forward strand.
GTGACCATTACCTTCTCAGAAGCGGTGACGGGCTTTACCAATGCTGACCTTGCGGTTCCCAACGGGAGCTTGACCCCGGTCAGTTCCTCCGACGGCGGTATCACCTGGGCGGCAACCTACACTCCTGCTAGTCAGGTTCAGGACGCCACTAATATCATCACGCTGCAGAACACCGGAGTGAGCGATCTGGCGGGGAATACGGGGTCTGGCGCCACCAATTCGAATAACTTCAGCATTAATACCCTGCAACCGACCGCCACCATTGTGGTCGCGGATACTGCGCTGAGCATTGGTGAAACGTCACTGGTCACCATCACTTTCTCGGAGCCGGTAACCGGTTTCAGCAATGCGGATTTGATCTCTTCTAACGGCACCCTGAGCGAGGTCAGTTCATCTGACGGCGGCATTACCTGGACGGCAACCTTCACGCCGACCAGTGACATTACCAATTCTGGCAGTGTGATCCGGCTGGATAACAGCGGGGTGCAGAATGCCTCAGGCAACGCAGGTAGCGGTTTTTCCTACTCCAACAACTACACCATTGACACCCAGCGTCCGACGGCAACCATCGTGGTGGCGAATAATGCGCTCGGCATAGGGCAAACCTCGCTGGTGACGATTACCTTCTCGGAAGCGGTGACCGGTTTTACTAATGGGGATTTGACCATTGAGAACGGCACCCTGAGCGAGGTCAGTACCGCTGACGGCGGCATCACCTGGACGGCAACGTTTACCCCCGCAGCGGGCATCACTGACACGACCAACCTGATCACGCTGGATAACACCGGAATTACGGATCTTGTCGGTAATGCGGGAAGCGGCATTACCGATTCGAATAATTACAGCGTTGATTCTCAGCGCCCGACCGGCACCATTGTGATGTCAGACAGCACGTTGACCCCGGGCGAAACCGCACTGGTGACGATTACCTTCTCGGAAGCCGTGAAAAACTTTGATAACGACGATCTGTCGGTGTCTAACGGTACCCTTAGCGCCGTCAGCTCATCCGATGGCGGCATCACCTGGACCGCGACCTTTACCCCTAATCAGGGTGTCACCGATGCCACGAATCTCATTGTGATGAATAACACCGGGATAATGGATCTGGCGGGGAATACCGGCACGGGCACCACCAGCTCAGCCAATTATACGGTGAGCACCGAGCGGCCCGTCGCGACGATTGTCATTTCCGATCCTTCACTGATCGCGGGGGAAACCACGCAGGTGACTATCACCTTCTCGCAAGCCGTGACCGGCTTTGACAATCGCGATTTAACGGTCGCTAACGGTACGCTGACGGACGTTGCGTCATTCGATGGCGGCATCACCTGGACGGCGACCTTTACCCCAGCGAGTAACATCACCGATACCAGCAATGTGATCACGCTGGATAACAGCGGCGTGCAGAATGCGGCAGGCAACGCAGGCAGCGGCACCACTGACTCGAATAACTACGCCATTGATACCCAGCGACCGACGGCCACTATCGTAGTGGACAATTCGCTGATGGGCATTGGCTCATCGTCATCGGTGACCATCACCTTCTCCGAAGCAGTCAGCGGTTTTGATTTATCGGATCTCTCGGTCGCTAACGGCACCCTCAGCAACCTCAGTTCATCTGACGGCGGCATCACCTGGACGGCCACCCTCACACCGCAGGCGGGCGTGACGGACAGTACCAACTTGATTGTGCTGGATACCGCCGGAGTGCAGGACAACGCGGGCAACCAGGGTAGCAGTATCGCGATCTCCAATAATTATGCGCTGGATGCCGCACCTCCTGTTGGCACCATAACCCTGAGTGATGCCCAACTGACCGTCGGGGAAACCGCTAAGGTGACCATCAGCTTCGGTGAAGCGGTGACAGGCTTCAGTAATGCCAATCTGACCGTCACCAACGGCACGCTGAGTGCCGTCAGTTCATCTGATGGCGGCATCACCTGGACCGCGATCTTTACCCCTGCGGCGGGCATTGTCGCGGCGGGAAATATGATCACGCTGGATAACAGCGGCATCACCGATCTGGCGAGAAATACCGGCAGCGGCAACAGCAGTTCACCGGCCTTCAGCATCGACAGCCGTCCGGTGGTTGCCACTAATACCGTTAACGGTAATCCGCAGTTTATGTTAACCGACGGCAAACCCGGCACGGTCAGCCTTGCCGGTGGCGACGGCCCGCACAGCCAGATTGCGTTGATTGCGCTGCCAGAAGTGCCCGTATCACTGCTGGGCGGCAGTGAGTCTATCTTCGGCGCAGCCCCAGGTTTCAGCACCACGCCATCGGCGGCCATCGTATTCAGCCAGCCAGGGCAGGGCGGCGGAGCGGCTGCGCCTTCTACGCTGGCGGCGGTCTTCAGTCAGAACGACGTTAATCACTACGAACCGGGCATTACTCGCAGCCAGGTCGTCGACCTTAATCAACCGATGGGCGGCCGATCGACGCTGGCCGGGCTGTTTGGCGAGATCTCACTGCCGGGCAGCACCGCGCTGGAAGTCTTCTCCGGCAGCAGCTGGCAGAGCGTATCGGATAACAACATCACAGGCGCGATTGCCCCGACTTCGGTGTTTGGTGCACCGGTGTTCAGCCAGCAATTGCAATGGCTGGATGAGGATCAGTCTCAACAGGTGGCCTCACTCGAAGTCGCGCTTAAAAACAATAAATCAGCAGTTTAAAAATAACGCAGGTCTGGGGTAAGGAATTGATGATGCATAAGTATGGAAAAATCTTCACCGTCAGCATGATTGCATTACTGGTGAGCGGCTGTGCGGTTTCCACGCAGCCGATCGATAAGCAAGCCAGCCAACAGCGTGCCGATGCGGACCTCAGCGCGATGTTCAGCCACCAGGACCCGGTTACCGCACCGATCACCCTGCATGATGCGATGGCACGCGCACTAAAATATAACCTTGAAGCACGGCTCAAAGTGATGGAGCAGGCGCTGTCACAGTCGCAGGTAGACCTCTCACGCTTCGACCTGCTGCCAAAAATGGCGGCGCAAGCCGGATACGTCACCCGCGATAACTACAGCGCGTCCAGCAGCCGCAGCGTGGAGTCCGGTAACCAATCTCTGGAGCCGTCCACCTCGCAGGATCGCACCCGCCGCGTCGCGGATCTCACCATGGTGTGGAACATTCTCGACTTCGGCGTCAGCTACGTCACTGCACACCAGCAGTCGGATAAACGCTGGATTGCCGAAGAGCGCCGCCGCAAAGTCACGCACACCATTGTGCAGGATGTGCAGTCAGCGTACTGGCGTGCCGTGGCCGCCGAGCGTTTGTTAGGGCGCATTGATGCCTTAATCGGCCGCGTGAATATGGCGCGTGAAAACAGTCAGAAGATGTCGACGCAAAAAGTGGGCGACCTGATTGAAGCTTACAGCTACCAGCGCGCACTGCTGGACGCCACCCGCCAGCTGGAAGAGCAGCGCCGTGCGCTGTCGCTGGCAAAAACCGAGCTGGCGACTCTGATGAACCTGCCGCTGGGCAGCAGCTATACGCTGGCGCTGCCAGACCGCGAACAGCTGGTGGAACCAGAGCTTAAGGTGCCGATGGGCGAGCTGGAAAAAGCCGCGCTGGTTAACCGCCCGGAACTGCGCGAGCAGGATTATCAGGTGCGTATCAGCGCTGCCGAAACCCGTAAATCGCTGCTGCGTATGCTACCGGGAATCGAACTCTCCCTTGGCGGCAACTACGACAGCAACTCCTTCCTGGTCAATCAAAGCTGGGTTGATGCTGGCGCGAAAGTCACCTGGAACCTGTTTAATCTGATCTCCGGCCCGGCGGCTTATGACGTGGCGAAAGCCGGGGAGAGCGTGTCAGAACTGCGCCGTCAGGCGATGTCGATGGCGGTGCTGGCCCAGCTGTACGTGGCGCGTGCTAACTACAATGAAGCGCTGCGCCAGTACCATACTGGTAAAGAGTTGCAGGTGCTCGACAGCGAAATCCTTGCGCAACTAAACAACCGTTACAAAGCGGGCAGCATTGGTGAACTGCAACTGATCCAGGGCGAACTGAACGCGGTGAATACCTCGCTGCGTAACGACCTCGCCTATGCAGAACTGCGCAACGCCTACGGGCAGGTGTTTGTCACCGTCGGCCTTGACCCCTTGCCGGAAGCGCAAAAACTGACGGATATTTCGTCGGTTGGCCAGGCGCTGGATCGCACCGAAAAACGCTGGGCAGCCGGCAATATTTCATTGTAGGACGCAGGGTGATCTGTTGAACAACCATATTCGAAGTTCTCTACTGATGGTGGCCGCGCTGTGCGCGGCCTCACTGAATAGCTATGCCGCAGGTGAACTCCAGCTTGACCCGTTGCCTGCCGCAGGGGCAAAAGCCCCTGAAGAGGGCAGAGAAGCGCGTGGCGTGCTGCGCGCCGTCGACCAGGCGATGCTCTCCAGCGAGTTGAACGCCAAAATCATTGAGATGCCCTTCCGCGAAGGGGAAGCCTTTAAAAAGGGCGATCTGCTGGTGCGCTTTGACTGCTCAGCCTATCAGGCGCAGCAGTCAGCCTCGCAGGCGGCGATGCGTGCCGCGCAGCAGGAGTTAAGCCAGAACCGCCAACTGGCAGAGATGAAATCCGTGGGCCGTAACGCGGTGGCGCTGTCTGAAGCGCGGCTGGCACAGGCGGCGGCGGAAAGTCAGGTGTATCAGATCCAGACCAGCCGTTGCCGCATTGTGGCACCGTTTGCCGGGCAGGTGGTGTCGCGCAAGGCGCAGGTGTCGGAATATCTGGCACAGGGCGCACCACTGTTGGAAATCGTCGATAACCGCCATCTGGAAATCAACCTGCTGGTGCCGTCACGCTGGCTATCCAGCCTGAAGCCGAAACAGACCTTCACCTTTACCCCGGATGAAACCGGCACCCCGTTACAGGCTGAAGTGGTGCGCGTCGGCGCGCGCATTGATGAAAGCAGCCAGACGCTGGTACTGATTGGCCGCGTGACGCAGACAGACAACGGTTTGATTGCCGGCATGAGCGGCAGTGCGCACTTCGCGGAGCTGAAGTGAGCGGCAGCGGATCACCGGCACCGGAGCGGGTATTTGCCGAGTTCTTCCTGCTGGAACGTAAAGCCCGGGCGGCAAAAACCAGCGAAACCCTCGCCTGGTCAATGGTCAATGACGGCCTGAAACTGTTTGGTTTTCGTCATGTAGCGCTGATTATCAATGGCCGCGTGCGGGCGGTGACCGGCGTGTCCGTTCCCGATCCTCATGCCCCGTTTATCGCCTTTATTGAACGCGCTGCGAAGCAGCTGATTGCCGGAGAACATGCCTCCGAAGCTGCCACCATCAAAGCCGACTGGCTGGATGCGCAGTCGCAGCGCGACTGGCAGGCGTTATCCGCCGCCGAAGCGCTGTGGGTGCCGCTGAACGATCGCCAGGGTCAGTTGATTGGCGGGCTGTGGCTGGCGCGGGATACGCCGTGGCAGGAGAGCGAACGCCTGCTGGCGCTGCAACTGGCCGATGTCTACAGCCATGCCTGGCTGGCGCTGGAACCCCGCAAAGCCTGGCAACCCGGCTGGCCGAAATTCAAAGTACTGGCGGGGGTGATTGTGCTGGTGGGCGTGATGCTGATCCCCGTTCGGCAGTCGGTGCTGGCCCCGGCCGAAGTGGTCCCGCTGGGCGGACGGATCGTGACGGCACCCATTGACGGCGTGATCGCTGAATTCAGGGTAAAACCCAATCAGCCAGTGAAACAGAACGATCTGCTGGTGCGTTTTGATAATACGGTGCTGAAAGCCCAGGTCGACGTAGCCGAACGGGCGCTGGACGTGGCGGAAGCTGAGCGGCGCACCGGTGGCCAGCGCGCGTTTCAGGATGCCGATTCAAAATCCAAACTCGACCTGCTGTCTGCGCAGGTGGAACAGAAACGGGCGGAGCTGAACTATGCCCGCGATCTGCTGCAGCGCAGTGAAGTGCGTGCGGAACGTGACGGCATTGCGGTCTTCGCCGATGCGGATCGCCTGGTGGGAAAACCGGTGAGAACCGGGGAACGCCTGATGGAACTGGCTGACCCGCAGCAGGCAGAATTGAAAATTGAGCTGGATGTCGGGGATGTGATCCCGTTCCCGTCTGATGCGGGCGTGGCGCTGTTCCTCGACAGCGATCCGCTGCAACGCCATGACGCCCAGCTGACTAGCGTGGCCTATGAAGCGGCAATGACCGCCTCCGGGCTGCTGGCCTACCGGCTCGATGCGCGTTTCCTCAGCAAGACCCCGCGCATCGGACTGCGTGGTACGGCAAAAATCTACGGCGAATACGTTCCGCTGGCGGCCTATCTGTTCCGCCGCCCGCTGGCCGCACTCCGTAAAACGGTCGGGTTGTAAATCGTGACGGCGCTCCCGGCGTTACGCGACGATCTGCAACTCTCGGCGGCAGCGCCCGCGCTGGATGGCTCACCGCAGTGGACGCTGGCGGATACGCTGGCCGGGCGCTATTTCAAACTAAACGGCAGTGCGATCAGGCTGCTGCGCCACTGGGCGCTGGGAGATGACCAGCAGGTGCTGGCGGCCGCCAACCGCGAGCCGGGTATTCCGTTGCAGTCAGAAGAGCTGGACGACTTCCTGCGTTTTCTGCGCACCCACGATCTGGTGAGCGGCGGGGATGCTGAACAGCGTGCCAGCTACGATCTAAAGTCGGCGGCACGTCGCCAGAGCCTGTTTAAAAAAGTCCTGCATCAGTATCTGTTCTTTCGCATTCCGCTGTGGCGGCCCGATCCGTTCCTGAATCGAAGCTGGCCCTGGCTGGAGAAGCACGGCACAGGCCTGCTGCGCTATCTCTTTCCGCTGCTGTTAATGACGGGGCTGTTTCTGGTCAGCCGCGACTGGCCGCGCTATCAAAGTTCGTTTTCCCATCTGTTCACGCTGGGCGGGGCGATGGCCTTCGGCTGTACGCTGGTTGTGGCGAAATTCATCCATGAACTGGGGCACGCGTGGATGGCAAAGCGGGCAGGTTGCCGGGTACAAAGCATGGGGGTGGCATTTATCGTGATGTTCCCGATGTTTTATACCGATGTCAGCGATGCCTGGCGAGTGCGGGAACATCGGACTCGCCTGCTGATCGGTGCCGGAGGGATTCTGGCAGAGCTGCTGCTGGCGGTCGTGGCCCTGTTTGCCTGGTCGCTGCTGCCGGAAGGTCCGCTGCACACCGCCGCATTTCTGCTCTCCAGCGCCACCTGGGTGACCACCGTGATCATTAACATCAACCCGCTGATGCGTTTTGATGGCTACTTCATGTTAAGCGACCTCTGGCGCATCGATAACCTGCAAGGCCGTGCTTATGCGCTGTGCCGCTGGCATCTGCGTGAAGCGCTGTTCGGCTACGGTGAGGCCCCCCCGCAGCGTTGGTCACAGCGTATGCGTCGTCGGCTGCTGCTCTGGGGATATGCTTCCTGGCTGTGGCGCTTCTTTTTATTCATGGGGATTGCACTGACGGTCTACCACTACTTTTTCAAAGTGCTGGGGCTGTTTCTGATGATGGTGGAAATCGGCTGGTTTATTGTGCTGCCGGTGATACAGGAGATGGGGATGTGGTGGAAACAACGTCAACAGTCGCGCCGAAAAACGTGGATACGTAGCACGCTGCTGTTGGCCCTGGTCCTGACGGTGCTGTTTGTGCCGTGGCGCAGCGGGATTGAGATCCCGGCGCTGATGGAGGCCAGCCGGGTCAGCACACTCTATGCTCCGGCCCCGGCGCAGATTGTCACATTACACGTGCACGACAGTGAGCAGGTCAGTGCCGGGCAACTGCTGCTGGAGCTGGCCTCGCCCGACCTCAATGCCCGCTTAATTATCGTGCGACAGCGCGTGGCCATTTTGCAGCTTCAGATCCGCCGTCAGGCGGCCCGGCAGGACACGGTAGGCGACATGCTAGTCCTGCAACAGGAACTGGCGGCGTCGCTGGCAGAGCATCGCGGACTGACGGCCCAGCAGGAGCGCTTACAGGTACGCGCCCCGCAGTCGGGCGTGGTGCGCGATATTGCCAGCGATCTGACGCCGGGCCGCTGGCTGTCGCCGGAGGCTGTCCTGCTACGCATCGTTGGACAAGAACAGAGCCGGATTTATGGCTATCTGCGCGAAGATAATCTGCAACGGATTGCCCCCGGCAACGGTGGGCGGTTTATTGCTGATGACCCGGCACGGGCGGCGATCCCGGTGCGCCTGAAGGCAATCGATCCGACCGGCAGCCCGTTCCTGGAAGAGGAGAAACTGGCCTCTGACCGCGGGGGGCCGGTGGCGGTCAGACGCGATGAACAGAAAAGGGCGCGTGCAGTGCAGGCGTGGTATGGCGTCAGTATTGAACCGATCGACCAGTCCGTCGCACCGCAACAACCGGTGCGCGGTGTGGTGGTCATTAACGGTAAAGCGGAATCTCTGTTTACCAGTGTATGGCGACGCGTTGCCGCGCTGGGGCTGCGGGAAAGTGGTTTTTAAACCTGTTATCAACGGCATAAAAAGGAAGTGACGATGAAATTCTCAATGAAACTGGCGTTATCTCTCACAACATGCGGTCTGGCGCTGATGTCGGTCTCTCAATCGGCAAAGGCGACCTGTAGTGCAGAACCTTATACCGGGTCGATCTGTTATACCGCGGCAACCTATTGCCCTCAGGATTATCTGGATGCTGATGGACGTGACATGCAGATCAATAGCTATCAGGCATTGTATTCCCTGATAGGCGTTCAGTATGGCGGTAGCGGCAGCACCTTTAAACTGCCCGATCTGCGGGCAAGGCTGGCAATCGGCCAGGGGCCAAACTTACCTCAGGGGACACAACGAGGAGCAGATAGCGTGCAATTAACGGTGAATCAGATGCCGATCCATACGCATGCAGCGGTCCAGACCACGCCGCCAGTGACCACGGTGGTGGTTAATGCCAGCGGCAATGTTGGCACCTCGGCGACGCCAACGGCCACTGAGAGCCAGCTGTCAGCGTTGACCGGTCCTGCGGCGAAAGCGTATGTCGCGCCGGGCGGCACTCAGGTTGCGCTGAGCGGCACCAGTGCCACCACCACCGGTGGCGCCATTGGGGTGTCTAACAGCGGTTCGAGTCAGCCGTTCAGCATTATCCCGACAGAGACCACACTGCGGGCCTGCATCGCGGTTAACGGCTTGTATCCGCCAAGACCGTAAATCGTCACTGAGCGGGAAGACCCGATATGGATTATCCCGCTGATCATGGTGCTCTGGCTTTGCTGTAAGAAAAACGTTATGCCATCCGGCGTGGCGGAATAAGCCGATTTTCGGCCCATTATGCAGTTTCAGCATGCCGGGCCGCTCACGCCGTCTGTTACTCTTCCCGCAGTTTAAACACTCGCACCATCTCTAACAGCTGCTCAGCCTGCTGCTGCATTGCCTGCGCGGCGGCGGCCGATGCCTGAGAGAGCGTGGCGTTCTGCTGGGTGGCGGCATCCATATGCACCACGGCGATATTCACCTGATCGATGCCGCTGCTCTGCTCGCCGCTGGCCATCGAAATGGTTTCCACCAACTGGCTGACGCGCTGCACGCTGCTGACGATCTCTTCCATCGCGCTGCCCGCTACTTTCACCAGCGAGTTACCCTCATTGATGCGGGTGACAGAGCTGTCGATCAGTGTGCCGATCTCCTTCGCGGCGGTGGCAGAACGCTGTGCAAGGGCGCGCACTTCGGCGGCGACCACGGCGAAACCGCGTCCTTCGCTGCCTGCACGCGCCGCTTCAACGGCGGCATTCAGTGCCAGAATATTGGTCTGGAAGGCGATGCCGTCAATCACGCTGATAATATTGCTGATCTGAGTGGAGAACTGGTGGATATCGCTCATGGTGCGTACCACCTGTTCCACGACTTCACCGCCCTGGCTGGCGACGGCACAGGCTTCAATGGAGATATCGCTGGCGATACGCGAGTTCTCGGCATTGTTTTTGACCACTGACGTCAGCTCCTCCATTGAGGCCGCGGTCTGCACAATGGCGCTGGCCTGTGCTTCATTGCGCGTGGACAGTTCGCGGCTGCCAACGGCAATTTCGCTGGAGGCCGACGCAATGGTTTCGGTGCCGGAACGTACCCCGGACACAATACGCGTCAGGTTGCCGTTCATCTCCTGCAGGGCATGCATCAGTTCGGCGGTTTCATCGCGGCCGCTGACGATAATCGGCGTCTGCAAATCACCGGACGCCACCGCTCGTGCAATCGAGACAGCCTGCGCCAGCGGGCGGGTGATGCTGCGGATCAGCCAAAAGGTGATCATAAAGCCAGCCAGTAGCGTCAGACCCATTGCCAGCAGCAGCATCATGCGCGTTTGCTGATACAGATGCTGGTTACGCGCATTACTCTGCTCGCGGATCAGCACCGCCTGTTGCAGCGTGGCGGCAACCATTTCATCGATCATCCGCGTGGGCTCACGGTCAATTCCGGCGACCAGACCATCGACTTTGTGCGCGCTGTCGCTGTCCTGAATGCTGTACTGTTGCAGGGCTTTTAGATAGTGCTGCTCCAGCTCGGCGTGCAGCGTGCGGGTTTTCAGTACCTCGCTGTTGCTCATGCCAATCTCAGGGAGCAGTGTGCTCAGCTGGCCCAGCAGCACCTGGGTTTTCTGGCTTTGTTTAACAAAGGCATCACGATACTGATTGAATTTCGCTTCGCCCTGCGTGCCGCGCAGCAGGGTGTTCTTCCACTCCTGCACCTGAATTTTGAACTGCACCTGCGCATTGCGTGCGGTATCAATGCTCTCTGCTATGGTCTGCTCTGTAGCCATAATATGCTGATTCTGCGTTAACCCGTCGGCGTTAACCGTCAGACCGCGTATACCGATAAACAGGGTGGCCAGCAGCAAAATGGCCGCCAGCATGCCGAGGCGTTGCCCGATAGAGAGATGATTAAGTTTCATAGCGTCAGGATTTCCCGGTGAATAAAAAAGCAAAAAAGCTCACAGTCGCCAGAGATATCGACCTGGCGGGCAGCGACTTTAATCGGGAGAAGGGGGGATAACAGAGGATGTGAAGGCTAACTGACTCATCTGTAGAGAGAAGTCTGGTTTATGACGTTTTCGTGACAATTGCATTCCCCTCCTGAAGCGGAGGGGAATGCCGCCTCAGGCGGTTACTTCACGCATTTATCGCACTGATTCTGTTGGATCTGAGCGAAGAAGTCGTTGCCCTTATCATCGACCAAAATAAAGGCCGGGAAGTTTTCGACTTCGATTTTCCAGATGGCTTCCATACCCAGCTCAGGGTACTCAATGCACTCCAGACTTTTGATACTTTGCTGTGCCAGCACCGCCGCCGGGCCACCGATGCTGCCGAGGTAGAAACCGCCGTGTTTATGGCAGGCATCTGTCACCTGTTTGCTGCGGTTGCCTTTCGCCAGCATGATCATACTGCCGCCGTTGGCCTGAAGCAGGTCAACGTAGGAGTCCATGCGGCCTGCGGTGGTCGGGCCGAGGGAACCGGACGCATAACCTTCCGGGGTTTTCGCCGGCCCTGCGTAGTAGATCGGGTGATCCTTGATGTACTGTTGCAGATCTTCGCCATTATCAAGGCGCTCTTTCAGCTTGGCATGAGCAATATCACGGCCCACGATAATGGTGCCGCTCAGAGAGAGGCGTGTTGAAACCGGATACTCAGAAAGATGGGCCAGAATCTCTTTCATCGGACGGTTCAGGTCAACATGCACTACATCGCCTTCGCCCTGCTGGCGCAGTTCGACAGGGATATACTGGCCTGGGTTATCTTCCAGTTTTTCAATCCAGATGCCTTCGCGGTTGATCTTCGCTTTGATGTTACGGTCAGCGGAGCAGGAAACCGCCATCGCCAGCGGGCAGGATGCGCCGTGGCGCGGCAGACGGATGACGCGGATATCATGTGCGAAGTATTTACCGCCGAACTGTGCGCCCAGGCCCAGCTCTTGTGCGGCCAGCAGCAGTTCCTGCTCAAGTTGCACATCACGGAAGGCCTGGCCGTGTTCATTACCTTCGGTTGGCAGCTCGTCGTAGTAGTGTGTTGAGGCCAGTTTCACGGTTTTCAGCGTGCTGTCGGCGGACGTACCACCGACCACAAAGGCGATATGGTACGGCGGGCAGGCGGCCGTGCCGAGGCTGCGCATTTTCTCCGTCAGGTACTCTTTCAATTTACCCGGGGTGAGCAGCGCTTTGGTTTCCTGGTACAGGTAGGTTTTGTTGGCTGAACCGCCGCCTTTCGCCATACACAGGAATTTATACTCGTCACCGTCAACGCTATAGAGGTCGATTTGCGCAGGCAGGTTAGTACCGGTGTTGACCTCTTTGTACATATCCAGCGCGGCGTTCTGCGAATAGCGCAGGTTGTCTTCGGTGTAGGTGTTGTACACCCCCAACGCCAGGGCGGCTTCGTCACCGCCGCCCGTCCAGACGCGCTGGCCTTTTTTACCCATGATGATCGCGGTGCCGGTGTCCTGACAGGTTGGCAGGATCCCTTTGGCGGCGATTTCGGAGTTTCTCAGAAACTGCAAGGCAACGTACTTATCGTTCTCACTGGCTTCCGGGTCGGCCAGAATGGCGGCCACCTGGCGCTGGTGGGCCGGGCGTAGCATAAATGAGGCATCATGAAACGCCTGTTGCGCCAGTAACGTCAGAGCCTGAGGCTCTACTTTCAGGATTTCCTGCCCGTCGAATTCGGCCACGGAGACGTGATCGCGGGTTAACAGGTAGTATTCGGTATCCTCTTTTGCAAGAGGGAACGGGGTCTGATAATGGAAAGGTTTTTTCGACATTGTGCTCTCACTTAATGATGTGCTGCCCTCCTTCTCGGATGCGGAGGCTCGGCAACATTAATGGCGATATCTGTTTTATTGTTTTCCTGCCGACCCTGAGTCAGGTCGGCAGGTCAGGAATGGTATAACATTGTTGCAACAACTGCATGTCTGAGTGCGTGATTAACCGTTAAGCGCGCATCAGAACATCATCACCATCCACGGATAGCCAATCAGCATCAGGGCGCAGAGGAAGAAGGCCCCGAAGATGGTACCCAGACGCCAGTAGTCTTTGGTTGGCAGGTAACCACTGCCGTAGTAAATCGGGCTTGGACCTGTACCGTAAGGTGTGATGATGCCCATCAGACCAAGTGAGGTACACATCATCAGGCAGAATACCGGCATATTGATGCCCGGAATCGAGGCGGCAATGGTCAGCATGGCCGGTAACAGCGCGGTGGTATGCGCAGTGGTACTGGCGAACAGGTAGTGCAGCAGGAAGAAGGCGATCATCAGTACCACGGCGGAGACCTGCGGGTCGTAGCCTTGCAGCAGCGTCCCACCTTCTTTACCCAACCAGGCGATAAAGCCAACGCGTGCCAGGCCATCTGCCAGTGCCACCAGGGTGGCGAACCAGGCAAAGGTGTTCCAGGCCGGTTTGTTACTGGTAATGTCATTCCAGTTGAGTACGCCAGTCCACAGCATCAGCACGACGACCAGCAGGGCAGCCATAGCCGGTTCAATCCAGGCGGTGGCGAAGATCCACATCAGCAGGGCAGAGACCACAAACACCAGCAGCAGGATTTCGTTACGGGTCAGTTTGCCCAGTTTTTCCAGCTCACTGATGGCCCAGCGCGGCACTTCATCGTTGAACTTCACTTCCGGCGGATAGAGCCAGTAAGCCAGCAGCGGCATGGTCAACAGCAGTAACAGACCTAACGGCAGGAAGGCCAGGAACCACATTCCCCAGGAGATATCAAAGCCCACCACACTTTTCACCAGCGCCAGGGCCAGCAGGTTAGGGGCCAGCGCCGACAGGAACATCGAACTGGTGATACAGGCGGCGGTGATCGCTACCCACATCAGGTACGAACCAATCTTACGGGCGCTGGGGTCGTTAGGTTTTGAACCATACAGCGGCGGCAGGTTGGCAATAATCGGGTAGATTGTGCCCCCGCTGCGTGCGGTATTGGACGGGGTGAACGGGGCCAGCAGCAGGTCAGCGAAGGTAATGGCATAACCGAGGGTCAGACTGCGACGCCCCAGGTATTTCACCAGAATCAGCGCCAGGCGGCGGCCGAACTGTGTTTTGTCATAACCCGCGGCGAACATAAAGGCGCCAAAGATCAGCCACACCGTAGAGTTACCGAATCCGCTGACGGCCCATTTAAATGCCTGAGCGGCCGTTTTGAATTTCGGGTCGGCCAGTTCTGCCGGGCTGAACAGCACCCACTGACTGAACAGCGCGATGACCACCACGCCGGTAAGGCCGATCACCGCACCAGGCAGGGGTTCAAAAATCAACCCAACAATCACCCCCACAAAGATAGCGAAGAAGTACCATGCATGAGGTTCCAGCCCCTGAGGTACCGGCACCAGTAGCAGTAACACCGCAACCAGTACAGGCAGGAACAACATAAGCAGGCGTTTTTTTTGCTCCGCAGCGGCAGGAGGTGCCTTTGCGGTTTCACTGACCATAGATGTCTGTTTCATAGTTTTAGTCTGCAAGTTAATAAGAATTCGTTAAGTGTCCCGGTAGGTTATAACTGATTTTTTTACTTTCTTTTCTATTTATTTAGTTTTTCTACCGTGAATCTTGAAGTCGTTTTCGTCTTTTCCCAATGAAAAAGCATCTATTTATTGGGTTGATATAAATATAATGCGACATCCTTAAATATAGACTTTGATCTGGATCAATAAAAATTGCAGCACCCTTTTATTTTTAACAACTGGCTATCATTTATTAAGCGTTGTTTTCATTTAAGAGGCTTAATCTTCATCTTAGTGTACATTTTATTTCCAGTAAAGTCAGATTTGTTTTGGTAAGAATATGATTTTATTGATTATAATTTTTCTGTAAACGATAGGTTGATTTTTTGTGTTCATTAGTTAACAATTAATAAAACTATTTGTAGCATTTCGGGTAAATAAAAAGTATTCGTTTATTTAAAAGTTAAATAATTAAAGTTATCGATTATATAGCTAAAGAAATTGTTATATTAGCATCATGACGTCGGGCTATTAATATAAATAATAAAATAGCTGCCCGCTAAAGAATTCAAAACTTTTAATTTGGAGTACACCTAATGAATACGCTAACCCCTATTCTGAACCCGTTGACCCTGCCAAACGGGGCGGTTCTGAAGAACCGCCTGCTGATGGCACCGATGACCACCTGTACCGGTTTCTACGACGGCACCGTCACCAGTGAACTGGTTGAGTATTACCGCGATCGTGCCGGCAGCATAGGTACGGTGATTGTTGAGTGCTGCTTCATCGACCCGAAAGGCCCGGCCTTCCCGGGGGCCATTGCTATCGACAGCGATAACAAGATTTCGGGTCTGGCGAAAATTGCCAGCGCTATCAAGACCAAAGGGTCTAAAGCTATTCTGCAAATCTATCACGGCGGCCGTATGGTTGAGCCGGAACTGATTGGCGGACGTACGCCGGTCGCGCCAAGTGCTATAGCTGCACCGCGTGACGGTGCGACCACCCCGCAGGCGCTGACCGCCGAAGAAGTCGATGTGATGATCACCAAATTTGGTGATGCGGTTAACCGTGCAATTAAAGCCGGATTTGACGGCGTGGAAATCCACGGTGCCAACACCTATCTGATCCAGCAGTTCTATTCACCGAACTCCAACCAGCGTGATGACAAATGGGGCGGTAGCCGCGACAACCGCGCACGCTTCCCTCTGGAAGTGCTTGAAATAACGCATAAAATGGTGGAGCGCTTTGCGGATACGTCCTTCATCATTGGTTACCGCTTTTCACCGGAAGAAATTGAAGTCCCGGGCATCCGCTTTGATGACACGCTGTATCTGCTGGAAAAACTGGCTGCACGCGGTCTGGACTACGTGCACTTCTCTGTGGGGCAGCTGTTGCGCTCCTCGATTGTTGACCGCGAAGATCCGACGCCACTGATCACCAAATACCTGGCTGCACGTTCAGAAACCCTGGCAAAAGTGCCGGTGATTGGCGTGGGCGGCGTGATCAACAAAGCGGACGCTGAACAGGCGCTGGAATACGGTTTTGACCTGGTCGCGGTAGGTAAAGCCTGTATTGCTTACCCGGACTGGGCCGATCGCATTATTAAAAATGATCATCTTGAACTGTTTATCGACAGCACCCAGCGTGAAGTGCTGAACATTCCTGAACCGCTGTGGCGCTTCTCACTGGTTGACGCCATGATCCGCGACGTCAGCACCGGTGGCCGTAAATATAAAGCAGGGGTGTACCAGGAGAAAGTGGAAGCCGAAGCGCTGAAACTGAAAATCAGTGTCACCCTGGATACCGACCGTATTACCGATATTTCACTGGTGCCGGATGACACCCTTGACGTGGACTTCACCACCACCTTTGAGAGCCTGCGTACCCGTATGCTGGTGGCGAACAGCCCGCACGTGGATGCCGTGACGGGTGCCACTACACAGAGTGAGGCGCTGAAAAAAGCCGTCTCCCGTGCCATGGCCACCTCAAGCAAAGAGCATGTGATTGAAGAGGGGGGTAACCCGCAAGCCCCGCAGAACTACGATGTCGTCGTGGTCGGCAGCGGCGGTGGCGGCCTGGCAGCGGCCATTCAGGCCAGCGATGCGGGCGCGCATGTGGTGATCATCGAGAAAATGCCAACCATTGGCGGGAACACCATTAAAGCCTCGGTTGGGATGAACGCCGCGGAAACCCGCTTCCAGAAGCTGAAAGGCATCGAGGACAACAAAGAACTGTTCTATGAAGAAACGCTCAAAGGCGGCAAGTTTAAGAACAACCCGGAACTGCTGCGCGAGTTTGTTAACCTGGCACCCGAAGCTATTGAGTGGCTGGCGACTAACGGTATTGAGCTGAACGATATCACCATTACCGGCGGCATGAGCATTGACCGCACGCACCGTCCGGCTGACCGTTCTGCGGTCGGTGGCTTCCTGATTAGCGGCCTGGTGAAAAACATTAATCAGCGCGATATCGAAGTGCTGCTGGAAACCTCCGTGGCGGAAATTCTGCTGGAAAATGGCGCGGTGAGCGGCGTGAAAGTGGTCGATGAATATAACGACACCCGCATCCTGAATGCCAAAAGCGTGATTGTGGCGACCGGTGGCTTCAGCGCCAACCGTGAGATGGTGGTGAAATACCGTCCTGAGCTGGATGGCTTTGTCACCACTAACCACAAAGGGGCCACCGGTAGCGGCATCGCCATGCTGCAAAATATTGGTGCGGATACCGTCGATATGGGCGAAATCCAGATTCACCCGACCGTGGAACAAACCACCTCTTATCTGATTTCGGAAGCGATTCGCGGCGGCGGTGCCATTCTGGTCAGCCAGGCCGGCCAGCGCTTCTACAACGAAATGGAAACCCGCGACAAAGTCTCCGCCGAGATTATTGCGCTGCCAGAGAAGAGTGCGTGGATTATCTTTGATGACCAGGTGCGTGCGAATAACAAAGCCGCCGATGAGTACATCGCCAAAGGCTTTGTGATCAGTGCACCCACGCCGCACGAGCTGGCCGTAAAAATCAATATGGACCAGGAAACCCTGCAAACCACGCTGGGTCGCTACAACCAGTTCGTTGAACAGCAGAAGGATGAAGACTTCGGCCGTACCACCGCGCTGCGTCATCCGCTAAACAAGGGGCCGTACTTCGCTATCCGTATCGCTCCGGGCGTGCATCATACGATGGGCGGGGTGACCATTAATACCGATACTGCGGTGCTGGATGCGCAGAAACAGGTGATTAACGGCGCCTGGGCTGCGGGCGAAGTGGTCGGCGGTATTCACGGTGCTAACCGTATCGGCGGTAATGCGGTCGCCGATATTATCATCTTCGGGATTCTGGCAGGGCGTAACGCGGCGGCGTACGCGAAACGTTAAACCCCCGGGCCGGGCATGCCCGGCCCCTACCGGACGTCGTTGGGGCCGGATAATATACGGCCCGACAGAAAGCATCACATCGTAGGGGTAGGATAATATCCGGCCCGACAGAAAGCATCACATCGTAGGGGGAGGATAATATCCGACCCGACAGAAAGCATCACATCGTAGGGGTAGGATAATATCCGGCCCCGACAGAAAGCATCACATCGTAGGGGTAGGATAATATCCGGCCCGACAGAAAGCATCACATCGTAGGGGGAGGATAATATCCGGCCCCGACAGAAAGCATCACATCGTAGGGGTAGGATAATATCCGGCCCCGACAGAAAGCATCACATCGTAGGGGTAGGATAATATCCGGCCCCGACAGAAAGCATCACATCGTGGGGGTAGGATAATCCCCGGCCCCGACAGAAAGCATCACATCGTAGGGGAGGGGCATGCCCCTCCCATTGACTCCGGGCCGGGCATGCCCCCCGTTGACCAGAAGGAGAGCCAATGTCCGCAGGTTCCTACGCTTACTCCGCTGTTCTGATGGGATCGCCCATCCTCCTCAAACTGTTTGAACATGACGAGGCACTCGCAGGGCGGGTGTTTCGTCTGATCAAGCATCAGGAAAATCTGTTTACCGTTAACCGTGCACCCTCGGAAGTGATGGCGATCAATCACGCGGCGGGTCTGCATCCGGTCGTGGTCAGCGCGCCAGTCTACCAACTGATTAAACGCGCCAGCGAGGTCAGCACGCAGGCAGGAAGTAGTTTCAACTTCGCTATTGGTCCGCTGGTTAAACGCTGGAAGATTGGCTTTCAGGGGAATACGGTGCCGCCTGAGAGCGAGTTACAGGCGCTGCTGGCCCTGACTAATCCCCACCAGGTGATTCTCGACGATGCGGCACAGTCCGTGTTCCTGCAACAGGCAGGCATGGAGATCGACCTCGGTGCGATTGCGAAAGGTTACATTGCCGATGTGGTGCGTGATTATCTGCATCAACAGCAGGTCACGAACGCGTTGATCAATCTGGGGGGCAATGTGCAGACGCTGGGGCATCCGGCGCAGCAGGCATGGGGGATTGGCCTGAAAAAGCCTTTTTCCGGGCCTGATGCCCTGATTGGCGTCATCCACGTCACTCACCAGTCCGTGGTCACTTCCGGGGTGTATGAGCGGTATTTTGAGCTGGCAGGGCGTTGCTATCATCACATTCTTGACCCGCGTACCGGTTACCCGCTGGATAACGAGTTGCTGAGTGTGACGATTATTTCCGATGATTCCATCGACGGGGATATCTGGACCACATTGCTGTATGGACTTGGGGTAGAAAAAAGCCTCGTCTGCTTGCGAGAGATGCCGCAGATCGAGGCTATTTTTGTCACCCGGGACGGTCAGGTAATCTGTTCTTCACAGCATAAGTACCGCTTCACGCTACTGGACGACAGCTACCGGGTTACTGACAATACTGTTTAAGCAGGGCGGTATGCTCTGGCTGGAGGCGGTAACGATAAACCGGACGACCGGTGGCACCATAGTGGATGCTGGTGAACAGAATATTGCTGTGCGCCAGCCAGATGAGGTATTTACGGCAGGATACGCGCGAGATATTGACTGCCGCAGCGAGATCGTCCGTGGAAAATTCCTCATTCGGATGGGCGTCAATCCACAGGCACAGAGTGCGTAACGTCTGTGGCGTTAACCCCTTTGGCAGGCGTTTATTATCCTCAACTGCCGGATGATTACCGTGAATCAACTGATCGACATCCGCCTGTTCATAGAACTGATGATTATCCATCATGGTTTTTTTCTGTTTCCAGCCGGTCAGCGCTTCTTCAAAACGCGAGAACTGGAACGGCTTAATCAGATAGTCGACCACGCCATAATGCAGAGACTGTTTGATCGTAGCGGCATCGGCGGCGGAAGAGATCACAATCACATCCACCGGACGCTTTGCTTCGCGTAGCGCAGGCAGAAGATCCAGCCCGTTATCCTGCTGCATATACACATCCAGCAGGATCAGGTCGACCGCCAGTTCGCTGTTCAGCACCAGATCTTTCGCCTGCTGTAAGGTTGAGGCAACGGCGCAGCAGGCAAATCCTGGCAGTTGGGCGACATAGCAGCGGTTCAGTTCTGCGACCATCGCATCATCATCGACGACTAAAACATTGATCATGCGTTTTTACTCTCTCCATCCCAGGGCAGTTGTACAAAAAATTGCGTATAAACGCCAGGTTCGGACTCTACAATAATTTTCCCGCCAAGGCTTTCAGTTTGTTGTTTTACCAGAAACAGCCCGACGCCCCGTTCATCGCCTTTGGAAGAAAAACCCTTCTCAAAAATCGCCTCTAACTGGCTGGCCGCAATGCCGGGGCCGTCATCGCTGACTTCGCAGGCCATGAAACCCTTCTGGTAGTGCAGCAATACACTCACCTCGCCCTCAGCGCTGGGGCCAAGGGCATCCAGTGCATTATCAATCAGGTTACCCAGCACGGTGATCAGCGCGGCAACCTGCTGTTCGCTACCGCTGTCCGGCAGCATACAGTCATCGCTGATCAGCAGGTGGTTGCCTGTGTCCGAGGCGCGATTCATTTTACTTAACAGGAAACCGGCAATAACCGGTGACTTGATTTTTCCTAACAGAGAACCGATCTCTGTCTGATAATTATTAGCCGTTTTGAGAATATAATCCTCTACTTTGCCGTAACTTTTCATATGCAACAGACCGAGGATCACATGCAGTTTGTTCATAAATTCGTGGGAGCGTTCGCGCAGGGCATCCACATAGCTCACCATGCCATCCAGCCGCTGCATTAGCTGGCTGATTTCTGTTTTATCTCTGAAGGTACAAATGGCACCGATGATCACGCCGTTGCTGCGCACCGGCATGGTATTGCAGAGTAAGATGCGGCCTTTAAAATTGATCTCCTCATCGCGCAGTGGCACGCCGTTGTTCAGCACATCGCGCAGGTTGGATATCAGCGGGCCTGAGGCGGCCACCATTTCGCCGACGTCGATGTTCACCGCCTGCTGACGGTCGGTTTCACGCAGCAACTGCCGTGCGGCACGGTTAATCAGCGTCACCTGCATATGATCATCAACGGCGATCACCCCTTCTTTCATGGATTGCAGCATCGCCTGACGCTGTTCAAACAGTGTTGAAATCTCATACGGCTCCAGCCCGAACAGGATACGCTTCGCGGCCCTCACGAGCAGAAACGTGCCGATGGCACCGACCAGCATGCCGCACAGCGCGGCCCAGATGATATTCCAGCGGCTCTGGCTGATCTGTAAGGCCACTTCGCTTAACGAAATGCCGATAGCGACCACGCCAATCTGCTTATGCTGACTGTCGTAAACGGGGGTGAACAGCCGCAGTGCTTCCGCCAGCTTACCGTGGTTGATCGCCATGTTTTCGCGCCCTTGCAGGGCCGGAATAATGTCCTCACCGATGAAATGCTGGTTGATCAGTTCTGCTTTTGGGTGGGAATAACGAATGCCGTCCATATTGGTCACCACCACAAACAGCAGGTCGTTGCTTTCCTGCACAGCGCTGGCAATCGGCTGAATCACGCCGCTGTCAGGAGGAAGCAGCAGCGCGCGCTGGATCTCGGGAGAGTCCGCCAGGGTGCGTGCCACTGCCAGCGCCTTATCTTTGACGCTCTCCTGGGTCACATGGCTTATCTGGAAAAAATAGAACAGATGAACAATCAACAGCACCGTTGCAATCACGGCGCTGACCATCAGGCTGACGGACGTACTCAGTTTCATCGGACGCTTGCGCACAACAGGCGGCTGCAGCGGGTCGCTCATGGAGACTCCTGAAAGAAGGGAACCAGCGTTATTTCTGGCTAATATAGCGCGGGGCGCTATGAGGCATGATGATTTTACATCAGAAAATCAGCGGTCCGGGCGAGTTTTTCAGGTAGAGGAGGAGGGAGCAATAGCAGCAGGTAAAAAGCAGGCAGTAAAAAGCCCCGTGAGGGGCTGTAACGATTATTTCGGCAGCTCACTGAGCTCTTTAACGTCACCTTTATTAATCTGTTGTTCAGTGCCGTTAGCATCGGTGTAAGCAATCAGACCCGTTTTGGCGTCTTCTTTCGGTTTGCCGTCACTGATAATCGTTCTGCCATCGTTAGTATGAATGGCATAACTGCTGCGGGTGCAGCCAGACAGCGCGGTCACACAAAACAAAGCTGCGAGAGAAAGTGCCATGATCTTTTTCATCTGAACTCCTGTTATTTAGTTATCTAGTTCACTCATGTTTTTAATCTGCTCACGATTAATCTGTTCAGTCTTACCCGTTTCGGCATTCTTATAGGAGACCAGTCCGGTTTCATCATCGACCTGCGGTTTACCATCGGTGACGATCGTTTTACCGTCGGTGGTTTGAATGGACTGATTTGAAGCACAGCCAGCAAGCATGAACAGAGACGCTGCGATAAAGGTCGCTTTAAACAGTGTGACTTTCATTTGGGATTTCCTTATAGATATCTTTCTCATTCGAACGTTTTAATTATAGAAGGGTTTGGCGATTTTGCGCATTTACATTTAAAAATATGAGAAGAAACGGAATATTCTGAAAAGATTAAGTCAGGCTTGATTTTTATTGTTGTTATTGCCATTCAGTAGTTAGCGAAAGGGGTTGTGAATTTATCCTTCGTGAAAGTTAATAATAAATCGTTGAAAATCAATTTTTTAATCTTTTTTGTTATGGCGATGAGCATATTGTAGCGGGGTGTTTAGTGCAGCATGTGCATTATTTAAGGTGAAATGATAATATGTAAGTACATACAGCCAGACAAGGGGTGCATGTGCACGGTAATAATAAGGACTATCCAAAAGAAATTTATGCAGTTATTGGCAGGGCAGTCTCAGAACTGATTGCGGCCAACCAGCCTCTGGATAAAAAGAGCGTATTAATTATGCTCCAGGCTCACAGCACCAGAGCAAATGATGCCCACACTCAGGGCATCTATCGACAGGCATTTCGTTATCTGCTGGAAAGCTTCCATTGATAACCCTCATTAATAACAACGCAGTTACGCATCGTCAGGCGTCATGCCTACCACCACTTCCAGCACCTGACGATAGACATCCAGCTGGATTACATCGGTGGTGGTCTCCAGCTTCTCAATCAGTTTCAGGATCATGGCTTTATTGCTGACGTGCGTGCCCTCAGCGGAGAGCTCCTTAATCACAGCCCCCAGAACCTGCACTTCGTGTGAATACTTTTCACCGCCGCCCTGAAAGTAAGACAGGATTTCGGATTCAGGGGATATCTGCTGCATGTGCTCCATGCTGTTCGCCTTATCAATAAAGTTAAAGTGGAAACGCTCAGTGTTTTTTGGTGCCGTCAGCCGGGCCTTCACTGGTAAACAGGTGTGTGACATTGTCGCGATCGCGAATCTCTTGCGTATCGCTGTCACGAACAGGAGCCTGGTGATCCCGGACCTCCGCAATCGCCCGCCGGCAGGCGCGTTGCCGCGAGGTATCTTGCTCTGCGGCAGCCATCATTTGTAACTGGCGAACCAGGGCTGCACTGCTGATGGCGGCATCGGCTTTCAACAGAACCATCACCGCTTCACCCAAAATAATATCGGAGAGTAACTCTTCTTCGTCTTCGTTTCTGTACATACCAACTTCTCTGAATCAGTGATACGGGCATAGCGTACATGCCCGCAGGAACCTGCATCCCGTTAATGCCATGCCTGCTTAACGCTGGCGGCCAGGACGGTCAGATGGTCGGACTGAGTTGTAACCTAACGCGTACGTCAATGTCGTTAATCCGCAAACATACTGCTTTGAAACTCAGTCCCCGCGGCCAAACAACAGGCCGATCAGTTCTTGATAGTGCCGTTCCTGCTCCGGTCCTGATGCCAGTTCAAGGCGCGTCAGCAGCTTTGAACAAATAGCCTTCCGGTTAATTTGACGCCCTGAACGCAGGATCTCAACCACAATCTGGCCAAGCGTTTCCTGCTGAGAAGGCATCGTTACTTCGCTAAAATAACGGCTGATGTCATTTTCAATCTTCGGGTTGGAACCGTCCTGACGCATAACAATGTCCCTCAGTCGTAAATCAATATAGTCAAAATTTCCGCAATAAAGTTATACATCTATGATTAGTTTGTACAGAAATAGTGAATTTTCATTCGCTATTTGCTTGAGTAAAAAGTGCTAACACTTACATATCATAGAGTTATAAGTGGGTTTATGCAGAAATGATACATTTCTATATTGCAGGGAAAAGGGGGAATAGTCTGAATTTCAGGGTGGATCGCGAGGATCACCGTCATGACTGACGGTCACTACCGGGGGTGTATGACTTAAGACGTCTTGTTATTCGCTTAAAGGATAGCCGTGCGCTTCCATAAAATCAGATACGGCTTTTTCAGCAACAATAAGGACCTCTTCCAGTGATTGGTTTGCATCAATATCAACAATGTGGGCACCTTCGAAGGTCAGCAAAGGGGTAATGGCAATCTTTTTTGCCAGTGATTCAGCAAGATGGTCCGGTTTGCGAGCACAGGCGACATCCAAATCAACATTCAGCTTTATCACTAAGTCTGGTTTCTGTGTCGTCATCCAGTAAAACGCTTTACGTTCGAGAGTCGCCAGCCAGGAAACAAAGCGACTGCCGGGCGCATTAACCGGGAATACCGGGCCATCATAAGTTCCGGGGATTTGTACCTGGGGAAAACGGTCGGTTAATACCATCATTCCACGGCGACGAGATGCCAGCATATGCCGGAAACGCAACAAACGGCGCAGGACGAAACATATAATGACCAGGGACGGCAGCAAACCGGGAAGCGCTGTGGGGTTGACAGTATTATGGCGCTTAATCGACTTGCCCAGTGAATTCCCTAACAGAGGCAACTGGGTGAGTGCGCGGCCTACGTTTCCAGACTGTTTCCCAAGATGAATGTGTATTGCCGGGCCGTATTTTTTTACATAATGAATAAGATATTTACAGACAGTCGATTTTCCTGAACCATCACTGCCAATAACCGCAATCAGTGGGGGTAATGTGATTTTCATTCGATGACTCTTCTCCTTTATTTCTCCGTGAAAATACGCGTTTATTTCCAGCTCATCAAGTTTTCTTCATTTTAGAAAACACATGAAGTCACAAATGATATTTCTTATGGCACGCAGAGCAAATATTTTCGCAGATGAGATGACTTAATATTAATGCAACATTTATTAATATTGGGCTATTTGTGCGAAAACAGACAAATCGTTTAACTTATTCTACGCCATTGCGAGTTATTGCTATTATTGGGTGCGATGGTTCAGGTAAATCAACGTTGGCATCTCGTCTGGTCGCTTATCTCTCCCTATCAGAACCGACAGAGTTACTTTATCTCGGGCAGTCATCGGGGCGTATCGGGGAATGGATCAGCGGCCTTCCTCTGATTGGCGCGCCTTTAAGTCGTTACTTACGGGCAAAGGCCATCCAGGTGCATCAGCGTTCTTCCGCGCCACCGGGCGCGTTCACTGCGCTGGTGATCTATCTGCTTTCCTGTTGGCGGGCGTATAAATTCAAGCGAATGCTGGCCAGAAGTGAGCAAGGACGCGTGTTGGTGACGGATCGCTATCCTCAGGCAGAAGTCGCGGGTTTTCGTTTTGATGGTCCTCAGTTGGCTAAAACTGCGGGGGGAAACTGGTGGGTAAGCACACTCAGAAAACGTGAAAAAAAAATGTATCAATGGATGGCCTCCTATCCGCCCATGTTGTTAATCAGACTGAATATTGATGCAGATACGGCGCACTTACGTAAGCCCGATCACACATTGCAAGCGCTGCGCGAAAAGATTGAGGTCATCCCTCATCTTAATTTTAATGGTGCGGCTATCTGTGATTTAAATGCCCGTCATCCGAAAGATGACGTGTTTAGAGCATCGTTACGTGTGATTAATGCTTATATTCCACTATCGCACGATCAGGCCTGTGATTGAGATTATCATTGATGATAAGGCGGGAAAATAAAGTGAATGAACATAATCCCTCCCGTTCGCGTGTTATTCCTGGTCTTATCGCCGTGGTGGGATGTGACGGAACGGGAAAGTCGACACTGACTCTCGATTTGGTAAAGATGTTGAATCAATACCGCGTGACGGAACGCCGTTATTTGGGACTGGTATCCGGGGAAGATGGCGATAAAATTAAACGCGTGCCCTTTATTGGCATATGGCTTGAACGCTATCTGGCGACGCGCTCTTCAAAGAATCAAAACATGAGTACCCATTCCCCTGCTTTATGGGTTGCATTCATTATGTATTTATTCTCGTTACGTCGCAGGGCTAAATTGCGTCACGTTCTGCATCTGTCACAGCGCGGCGTATGGGTGATTAGCGACCGTTATCCGCAGGCCGAAATTTCAGGTTTTCACTATGATGGACCCGGCATTGGCGTGGAGCGCGTGACTGGCTGGTTTTTGACGCATTTAGCAAAACGCGAAAAACGGTTGTATCAGCAAATGGCGTTATATCGTCCTGCGTTAGTTATCCGTCTCGGCATTGATATCGATACCGCTTTTTCGCGCAAGCCGGATCATGATTACGATGAGCTAAGGGATAAGATCGCCGTCATGGAAAGGATTCATTACAACGATGCGACCATCGTTGAGCTGGACGCAAGAGCACCCTATAGCGACGTTCTGGATAAGGCATTGAATGCCGTATTGTCTGTCGCTGAGATCTCTTCGGCTAGAAAACCGATGCTGTGAATGTCGCGTTTTCTCTGGTTGAAATGGAATTTGGCAGGTGTTAACCGATGAAGCATGGGTTCTCAGATGGTGTTTTTCGTACGATTATTCGTAACGCCGCGTATTTAGGTTCCAGTCAGGTTGTCAGTGCCTTACTGGGACTACTGGCACTGTCTTGCGCGGGAAAAGGCCTGTCACCAGAGATGTTTGGGGTGCTTGTCGTCATTGAGTCCTATGCAAAAGCGATCAGCGATTTTGTAAAATTCCAGACGTGGCAATTGGTGGTGCAATATGGTACGCCGGCATTAGCCAGTAAGAACCTGGAAAAATTTCGTGATGTTATTTCCTTTTCTTTTGGATTAGATATCGCCAGCGGTGCCGTGGCCGTCATTGTGGGGATGTTACTGCTGCCATTACTTTCTCACTCATTGGGGCTTGATTCCGATAGTTTCTGGCTTGCCATGTTTTACTGCACGCTGATCCCCTCGCTGGTGGCAGCGACCCCGACGGGGATCTTGCGGGCCGTAAACCGTTTCGATCTGATTGCAATTCAGCAAGCCACACGGCCCTTTCTTCGTGCCGCGGGGAGTGTGATTTGTTACTTCGGTGATGTTGGTTTCGCGGGATTTATTATCACCTGGTATGCCTCCAATATGATCGGTGGTTCACTCTATTGGTGGTTTGCCTGGCGGGAGTTACGCCGCAGGGATATTCATCATGCATTACGACCAGGCTTATTTGGCACGGCACGTAAAATCAAAGGTGCATGGAATTTTGTGTGGATAACCAACATTGCTCACTCTGTTTGGGCTGCGCGGAATTCAGGTAGTGCGGTGTTAGTGGGGATTATGTTAGGACCTTCAGCGGCCGGGTTATTCAAGATTGCGATGACATTTTTTGCTGCTGCTGGATCGCCGGCTAAATTGCTGGAAAAAAGTTTTTATCCTGAAATTATGCGCCTGGACCCACGAACGAAAAGACCGTGGTTATTGGGCCTTAAGTCGGCTTGTTTAGCGGGGGGAGTTGGCATACTCGTTGCGCTGGTGGTGGTGGTGGTCGGTAAGCCGGTAATTTCTCTTTTATTCGGACAAAGCTACCTGATGGCATATGACTTAATCCGGGTGATGCTCTGCGCGATTATCGTTTCTATGATAGGTTTTCCCCAGGAGTCATTGCTATTTATGGCGGGAAAACAACGCGCGTTTTTAGTGGCTCAAACGGTAGCATCCGCTGCGTATATCATTCTCTTAATCGTATTTTCTCATTTATTCGGCGTGTCGGGTGCCGCGTTTGCCTATCTGGGCGGACAATGTCTGGACGTTATGTTGTCATTTATCCCTGTTTTATATACCTGGCGGCACCGCCATTTATTGATTTTTAGGGAACCAAAGGAGAGTCATCAATGACGAATGGATACGTAGGGAAGACATTTTCACCTGAAACCCTACAGCTGCTCTTTTCTGCAATCAATGAAGATGACCTTGTGGATGAAAATGTCAGTCTTCCCCAGCGGATCGATGTGCAATGCTCACAGGATAGCCTGCGTGAAAACTATGCTTTGTGCCTGCAGTATTGGGAAGAGGGAGTTGATCGTCATGAACTATTGCATTTAGTTCGTGAATTATTGAGGGGGGACACATTGTCTGATAATGCCAGGATGCAGTTTAAATACATTCGATCCCGCTATAAACATTTACGCTTCGCGCAGAGACTCTATAGTAAAAAACATCTATCCAGACTCTGGTTCAGTAAAACAACGGTCCTGCTCGGGAAACTTCAGGATGCATTTCGTAACAGTAATATAAGAGCGGTAAAATTTTATGCCGGAATACTGTGTTTTTATCTGAGTAAACCGATCTGGAACTGGGTTTACTTTTCCCTGCGTGATATGCCATTAGATTCGGCCAGTCATTTTATTGCCTACCGGAAAAAACAGATAAGAAAACTACAGGTTTTAATCGCTAAAACCGCGCTGACAGGGCGAGAGTTTCACGTTGTGCGTAAAATTGTCAGCCAGCAGGTATCTTATTATGACACGTTAAGATCTATCGACCCGGGCAATCAGGATTTCCATCAGATCTCACGCTTCTTAGCCGCTATTAATGGGGTGATGGGCGATAAGCATGATGAAATGGTCGCTGATAATTTGTCAGGGAGAAGACGCTACGACGAACTCGCTCAGCTGGATATTCATCTGCGCCAGCGTCTGGAGCTACTGCTCGCACGGTATCCATTATAAGAAGACAGTGCTCAGAGAGCGCTGAACAGGAACAGGCGCAAAAAAGGAAGCGCGATGAGATTATGCAGACTGATGTCTATGGCACTGCTGTTGTGGCCGTTGGCAGGATCGGCACATAACTTTATTATCGGTGAGCGGGTTGCTCCGATAGTTATCAGGGATCGGGGAGAGCTGTTATTGAATGACAATCGCTTACGTTATCAACCCTGGCAGAGTTCAGAGCTGGCAGGGAAAGTCCGTGTCGTTCAGTATATTGCCGGGCGTACTTCGGCGAAGAAGAAGAATTCATTGCTGATTAGTGCGATCAAGAATGCGAATTTCCCTGCCGATCGTTTTCAGCCGACAACCCTTGTTAACACCGACGACGAGATCCCGGGCACCCAATTTTTCGTGCGGAAAAAAATCGAGAAAAATAAAAAACGCTACCCCTGGGCGCAATTTATTATCGACAGCCACGGTATTGGCCGCAAATCTTGGCAACTTGAGGAAGAGAGTTCAACCATTTTAGTGCTGGATAATGCCGGACGTATTCAGTGGGCGAAAGAGGGGGCTTTGACGCCGGAGGAAGTCTGTCAGGTGCTCAAAAACGTGCTGAATCTGCTGGATGAGAAACCTCGTAACGCGGACTCACCAAAATAAAGTGTCTGTCCTGGTTAAGATTGCCCGTCAGGTTATCTGAGCCAGTGAATGTGGGATTTTCATCATCTATGGACGTGATCGAGCGTTATATTGTGACTCAGACCCAACGGTTAGTGCTGACCCTTGTCGGTTTTCTGATAGTTATCTTTGCCAGTTATTCAGCTCAGCGCTATCTGACCGAAGCCGCTAATGGCACATTATCGCTGGGGGTCGTGCTCGATATTGTCTTTTATAAAGTGCTTATTTCACTCGAAATGCTGATCCCGGTGGGGCTCTATGTTGCCGTTGGGGTCGCTCTGGGCCAACTCTACAATGACTCAGAGATCACCGCGATGCACGCTGCGGGGGCCAGCCCGATACGGATTTATAAAGCCGTGCTATGGCTTGCCATTCCTTTCGGAATAGGGGTCATGCTTCTCTCGTTGTACGCCAGACCCTGGGCTTACGGAGAGATTTATCAGTTAGAACAGCGCTCGCAGTCTGAAATGAACGTGAATCATCTGATAGCCAATAAATTTAATGTGAATGACGATGGGCGGATGGTGGTCGCTTCAACGGTTGACGCGGCGAACAACGTATTAACCGATGCGCTGATTTATACCTCATCCGATAACAAGAGCCATATATACCGGGCAAGGAAGGTCACAGTGCTGGGTACGCTGTCTTCATCGCCCTCTGTCCTGCTGCACACAGGAACGTCTTATGTGCTGGATCATCGGGGATGGGGGGACCAGGAAATGCGTTATCAGGATCAGCATCTGCACCTTAAAGCGATCCAGCCAACGACATTGATGAAGCGTAAGTCGGCATCAATCACGACATTATCGCGCTCGACCGCTCCGGCTGATATCGCCGAACGACAATGGCGAGAAAGCCGTGGGCTCAATACGATATTGATGACGTTATTGGCGATTTCGTTAAGCCGTATCAAGCCACGGCAGGGGCGTTTTACCACATTACTGCCCTTAACCCTCGTATTTACCCTTATTTTTTATGGCGGCAATCTGTGCCGCACACTGGTAGCCAATAGCGCCTTTCCTGTTATTCCGGGCGTCTGGTTTTTGTCCTTACTGATGCTGGCTGGCGTCGTGATACTGATGGCGCGTGACTTTTCGTTATGGCAAAAATTTTTGCGATGACACTCTTCAGCCGTTATTTACTGCGTCATGTCTTCACCGGATTTGCGGCTGCAGCAGGATTGCTCATTCCGCTTTTTACTACGTTTAACCTGATTAGTGAGCTGGATGATGTCACACCGGGTGGATACCACTGGACTCAGGCCATTTTGGTGGTGTTGATGACTCTGCCCAGAAGCCTGATTGATATGGGGCCATTTATTGCGCTGCTCGGTGGGATCGTAGGATTAGGACTGCTTTCTAAAAACCTGGAGTTAACGGCGATGCGAACGGTGGGTTTTTCCATCTTTAACATCGCCATGGCAATGGTGTGTGCCGGATTGATTTTAACCCTGGCTCTCAGCACAGTTGATGAATGGGGGGCCTCGCCCTTACAGCAACGCGCAATTCAACTGAAAAGCAGCGCTATTTCCCTGGAGGCGAATAGCGATAATACCCAAAACAGGCTGTGGGCCAGGCGCAATGATGAGTTTGCTACGGTAAAAAACCTGGATAAACATCATCAACCGCTGGGCGTTGAAATATTTTCCTACCAGAAAGATCTCTCGCTGCAATCCTACATTTATGCCGAACACGCCACCATTCTGGATAATGGAATATGGATTCTGCATGATGTTTATCAAAAGAAATGGCGGAACGGAAAAGAAGAGGTTAGCAGGCTGGATACGCTGCCCTGGGCCTCTCTTTTTTCTCATATCAGCCTGACTGAACTGACTATGCCCGCTAACAGCTTCTCCATCAGACAGCTCTGTCGTTATATTCGCTACCTGCAAGATACGCATCAGCCCAGTCAGGAATTTGCTATTGCCCTGTGGCAGAAACTGGGAAGGCCTATTTTAACGCTTGCCATGATTTTACTGGCGATCCCCTTCACCTTTAGCCTCCCTCGCTCGCCAGGCTTGGGAAGCCGTTTAGCCACCGGTGTTATTGTGGGGCTACTGGCCTGGATCACCGATCAAATCATCATCAACTTAGGGATATTACTCTCACTGAATGCACCGCTAACGACAGTGGCACCGCCTGTATTACTGTTGATCCTCGCCCTGTTGCTGGTATATCGCTTTGATCAACGGCATTAGCCGCAGGGCAAGGGCGTACTAGCGCTTTAGATCGGCGAATGCCTGAATGATGGTATCGATTTGTGCTTTACTGTGGGCCGCGCTGACACTGCAGCGCAGTAGCGTTTGACCCGCAGGAGTGGCGGGGGGTAATACCAGGTTGACATAGACATGCTTTTCTATCAGATCGCGCCAGAAACGCAGACCTTCTTCTTTCGACTCCATCACCACCGGGACCACCGGGCTGATGTTGGGGCCAAGCGTGTAACCCCGTTTTTTCAGTCCCTGATAGAGCCGACGCGCATTATCCCAGAGTGTTTCACGCAGCTCCGGATGCTGTGAAATGGTCCTTAAAGAGGAGCGAACAGAGGCTATCGTGGAGGGCGAGGGGGAGGCGGTGAAGATGTAAGGGCGACTGCTGTAGCGCAGTGCCTCCATGGCCAGCGGACCGACGGCAAAGCCACCAACGGAAGCCAGACTTTTGCTGAATGTGCCGGTAATGATATCAACATCCTGCTCAACGCCGAGTGCTTCAGCCAGACCCCGGCCCGTGTGACCCATCACGCCAAAGGAGTGCGCTTCATCGACGATCAGATACCCCCCAAGACGGCGTTTAACATCAGCAATGTCAACCAACGGAGCCACATCACCCAACATGCTGTAAATGCCTTCAACAATAATGATGGCTTCGCGCGCGCGCGCGCCAAGACGCAGCATGCGGCGTTCCAGATCCCGGGCATCATTGTGACGGAACCGAATGATGTCCGCGCCTCCCAGGGTGCACGCATCATAGATGCTGGCGTGGCAGTCTGCATCCAGTAACACAACGGCATCGTGATCGGCAAGGGTGCTGATAACACCTAAATTAGCGGTATAACCAGTAGAGAAGACAATGGCCGTCGGCCGGTTAAAAAAAGTGGCCAAATCGTGTTCTAAAGCCAGATGCATTCCGTAACTCCCATTCGCCATACGTGAGCCGGTGGTGCCTGTTCCCTGAGCGGCTAATGCTGCCTGACCGCTCGCGATCGCCTGAGGATTAAATGTCAGGCCCAGATAGTTATTGGTCCCCGCCAGAATAATCTTTTGATGGCCAATGCGTCCTTCCGTCGCTGAATAGATTTCATCAATACAGGTGCCGAAAGGACATAACCCGGATGCCTGGACGTGTTCCCGATAGTTTATATTGGGTGCAAATTTGTCATAAAGGCCCATACGTTTTCTCCAGGTGAGGAAGTAAAGCATCCCGCAGCTGTTCGGGTGTTCTGACATCCAGCAAAATATTTATCGGAATGGGAATATCAAATCTGTCTTCTAACATCATTAACAGATCCATGACCTTGATGGACTCCAGGCCCAGTTCATCAATGAGATTGCTGTCAGGATGTATCTCCACGTCACTGGCGACCATATTCTGCAAACATTGAATAATATAATTCATTACAGCATCATGATTTATCATAGAAATTTAAATTCCTTCTTATCTGATGATTAAAAGAGTCCTTCACGCAGGGCATGAATCAAACTTATCATCGGGCTCCAGTGAATATGTCGGGACAAACTGAGATGACTTGCAGACCAATCCGGATGGGTTAATTCATGAATTTTGCTGCGCGTCAGCATCGGTTCTTTTCCAGAAAGTCTGCTCGACACCTGGCTGATATCAGCCATAAGGTTGAGCACAGGGAAAGGAACTGTGATTAAGCGCACTCTTCCATTACGCACGTTCTCACCAATCTGTTGTAATCGCTGCCAGCTATAGGAATTACCATCACAGAGCTCATAGGGAAGAGTCGGCTGTGGTTCGGCGACTAGCCATTGCCCAACGGCCTCTGCTAAATCGCTGACATGGATGAAAGACAGCCGGGCATCTGATACTCCCATCCGGGGAAGTACGCCACGCAAAAGCCAGGTGAACAGCGGTTTGAGTTCTTTGTCGCCGGGGCCGTACACCGCCGTTGGGCGAAATATTCCGAGGGTCATATCCGCCGCGCGGGCAGTTAACTGCTGTTCTGCAACATATTTGGAATGGGCATACCATGACAAACCAGGGTGGCGGGCAGCCAGAGAAGACATAAATAAGAAACGCTTAATGTGGCCACTTTTTTTAGCCGCCTGTAGCAGTTGCAGACTGCCGGTGACATTACAGTGAGTAAAGATCGCTTCTTTGTGCCCACGAACCTGGCCCGCACAATGCACCACGCTCTCAGCACCGTAAACTAATTCAGAGAGCGCATCGGGGTTATCCAGATCGCCTGTTATCCACGTCAGATTGTTCACTGATGTTTTATCAGCTTTGCTGCGGGTGAGCGCCCGCACGGCAAAACCCCGCGCCAGCAAATTCTCAGCAATATGCCTGCCGATAAAGCCTGTCATGCCGGTGAGGGCGATCGTAACGGGCATGGCGGTCAACCTGCCAGCTTTGCATGCGTGTTGATGGCGTCATTCCGCGCGTTAAGATAGCGTTTCTTCGCCTCCGCACGGGCCGGTTTACCTGAAGAGGTGCGCGGGAGACTATGCGGTGGCAGCAGTTCAATCCCGACAGTAACGCCAAATTCGCTGTGAATATGCGATGTTAACGTATGGATGATTTGCGCCCGACGCTCTTCGGAACTGACCCTGCACTGGATTTGCAAAATGATCCGGGCATTCTGATCGTGAGCGGTAACGAAGGCTATTGCATCACCGGAATGAATTTCTGGCTCCAGCTCGGCAATATATTCAATATCCTGAGGCCATATATTACGGCCCCGGATAATCATCAGATCTTTCTTCCGCCCGGTGACAAACAGGCAACCATTGAGCAAATAGCCTAAATCACCCGTATCCATCCATCCTTTAGACTGGATCTCCTGTTGCGATGTGGCATCCTGAAAGTAGCCGCTCATTAAACTGGGGCCTGAAATAAAAATATTTCCGACTTCACGCTCAGATAACGGAATGCCCGTGTCGCTACGAATCTCGATGCGGTGATGCGGCAGGGCTTTGCCACAATTAACAAAGGCCGAGGTTGATTGAGTGTGCGGGCCTGGTGGCACTGCTTTATTCTGATATTCAAGAATGCTACGGTCAACCTTGTCAATCAGCAGGCCTGAGTTCTCTTCCACGAAGCAGACTGCCAGTGTATTTTCCGCCAATCCATAACAAGGCATAAAAGCCTTGCTATTAAAATTAACTTGACTGAAGTGTTGAGCAAACAGAGTCAGTTGCTCAGCGGAAATAGGTTCAGCGCCGACACCCGCGATACGCCAACTGGCGAGGTCAATTCCGGCTAATTCTTTATCATTACATCGGCGTAAGCACAAGTCATAGCCGAAGGGGGGCGCGACAGAAATACTGCAACGATTTTTCGTGATTAATTTTAACCACTGCATCGGACGCATGGCGAAGTCCCGAGTGCGTAAATAATCGACGGATAGCTGGGTTGCTACTGGCGTCAACAGGAAGCCCACCAGCCCCATATCGTGATAAAACGGTAGCCAGGAAATACAACGGTCGCCCACCCGTGCGTTGATACCGTGACGGCTTATCACCTGCAGATTAGACATAGCCGCGCGGTGGGTAATCATCACACCACGTGGAAAGCGCGTACTGCCCGATGTGTACTGGAGATAGGCAATATCATTGGGTGATGGCAGGGGTAATTCGACCTCTTTCTCCGGCAACTCCTGAAAGTCAGTATTGCTAAGAATATGAATGGTCATCGCATCCGTGCAGGCCGGGCTAATCAGGGGCAACCACTCTTCATTACTGATAATAGCAACAGGCTGACAGTTGATTAATAGCGCGTGGAGTTTCGTAATATAAGAATGACGCTGACCCATTCCCGTTGGGACCGCCAGCGGTACGGCAACCAGCCCTGCATACTGGCAGGCAAAGAAAGCTTCGACAAAGCCTACCTCCGTCTCAGCAATCAGTGCCACGCGGTCGCCCCGATTAAGATTGAGTGATAACAGGCGTCGCGCTCCTGCAATAGCACGCTGTTTTAGTGAACGATATTCCAGTACAGCTAAGAGCTGATTTCGTCGGTCGTAAAAATTCATTCCGGTATTTCCCTGGGCTGCGTAATTTAATGCTTCCACCAGACTGGGGAAATCAGCATGGCGCAGGGGAAGAGAATGGATTGAACTAGTTTCAGACAGATATAATGGATCCATAGATTAACAATCACCCTAAAAGAGTAGCCGCGAAAAATATTGTTTTTTGTAAAAATCAATATATGTATTCATGCGCTAGTGATTTTGAATTAAATTTTGTGTTGAATTGTAATTTCAGTATCTATTAGCATTGAAAGCCTCGATTTTTATTAAGATGTCGATTTTGTCATGTGGTTAGTTGCAGCTATTTTGATGGGCTCCCCCCGGGAGGGGTAATGTTCTCATGTCATTGCTCAGCCGTTATTATGACGACAAGCTTCGATGAAGTGTATGCTTTGTTTAATGTTGACGGTGGGAAGCGCATTAACAGGTAAAAATAGCAATATCTCTTCAAGTGATAATTTTTCATGCCTTAATTAAATTTAAATGCGCGGGTAAATAGCAGTGAAACGCAAGTTTAATGATTTTTTTTCAGGTTACTATTGTTTCTTTTATAGTAAAGCTTAAGGGTTTTATGATTTGCATCGAAAAAGTGAAGAATAAGGATGAACGTAAGGTATTCATCACTTTCCCCTCGTTACTCTATCGTGATGATCCTCACTGGATAGCCCCCTTATATAGTGAACGCGCAGAGCATCTTTCTAAGAAAAACCCCGCAGCAGAACATATTGAATGGCAGGCGTGGGTGGCTAAGAAAGAGGGCAGAGTGGTTGGGCGTATCACCGCGCAGGTCGATACCTTACATCGCGAGCGTTATGGGGCTGACACCGGGCATTTTGGCATGATTGAGGCCATTGACGATCCTGGGGTGTTTAGCGCGCTGTTTAGCGCGGCAGAGAGGTGGCTGAAGTCGAAGGGCGCACGGAAAATCACCGGGCCTTTTGGACTGAATATTAATCAGGAGAGTGGGTTGCTTATCGAGGGTTTTGATACACCGCCTTCGACCATGATGCCGCACGGTAAGCCTTATTATGCGAAGGCGCTGGAGCAGCAGGGTTACGCGAAAGGCATAGACTTAACGGCCTGGTGGATGCGCCGTACCGATCTGCACTTTTCCCCGTCATTAACCCGCCTGATGGACCAGGTGCGCAAAAAGGTCACCATCCGCCGTCTCAACCGTAGTCAGTTTGGTGAAGAGATGCAGATCATGCGGCAGATCTTTAACTCCGGCTGGCAAAACAACTGGGGCTTTGTTCCTTTTACGCAGCATGAGTTTGCCGTGATGGGCGACCAGCTTAAGTTTTTGGTCCCTGACGACCTGATCTACATCGCTGAAATCGATGCCAGGCCCTGCGCTTTTATTGTCGGCTTGCCCAATGTTAATGAGGCCATCGCGGATTTAAACGGACGCTTATTGCCATTTGGTTGGGCAAAATTGTTATGGCGCCTGAAAGTGAGCGGCGTTCGCACCGCGCGCGTGCCGTTGATGGGAGTGCGCCAGGAGTATCAGTTTAGCCGGACAGGACCGGTGATTGCGCTGCTGCTGATTGAGGCGTTACGCGATCCTTTTGCCAGGCGCAGGATCGAGGCATTAGAGATGTCGTGGATTCTGGAAACTAACCGTAGTATGTGTTCGATGCTGGAGCGGGTAGGTGCGGTGCCGTATAAGCGTTATCGGCTGTATGAGAAGGTGTTGAGTGATGTGTAGAGGAGAAGCGATAAGAACGGGTCTCATCCCCGCACAGAGGGGGGGCCTGGGCTTCTAAAATCGCCGTGACCGATCGCTTTACAGGGGGGGCTCTTAGACCCGGGTAGTGAGCTCAGAGTCAACGTTCTTCAGGCTGGGGTTGTCATTGATAAGCGTGAGGCTGGTCAACATTACGTAGATTAAACGCTACAGTTACAGATGATACAGGCGATGTGTCATGCGGGTTGATTAAAGCTTGCGGGTTCATTGGCCGATAAACACGGAGTCGCTATACTTTTCTTGAGTTGCGTCATCGATGATTTTTCGAACCTCTCTGGGGGTTAAATGGCACCATTGAGAATGTTGCTTAACAGGCTGCAGCGATTGCCAGCGTGAGTGACTGAGATTCTCGTTACCAGACTCCCTTCCGAAACACCTTTTGGGTTTTAGACGCAGTATTAAATGTTTTCAGCATCATCAGCAAATAACGGAACCACCAGCATGAACATCGCGATCAAACCTACACTCTCCGCCGTTTGGTCCACGGATGCACAAGGCATCTGTATTGCCAGTCAGGAAAGTCCTGCAGGCATGATGCCCGTTCTTAAAGGCATAACGCTAAGTGAATGGCTCCGGTTCGCGCAGGCTGATGAGGATGGCAAGATTGCGCTGCAACTGACCGCAGCATTAGAAGGTATGACACCTTTTCATATCGAAGTGCCGATAAACTGTCTGGATGGGACGATGCGACATGTGATTGTTTCAGGCCTGCCGGGCGCTTCACGTCTGCAGTACAGCGGTTTCGTTCTGGATATTACCGGACAGCGTAAAGCGCTTGAGGACGCGCTGCGTACGGCGGCAGAATACCGTCTGTTGATTGAAAACAGCACGGATCTGATCGCTCATTGTGATGCGGATGGCCGATATGTTTCGATCTCGCCCTCCTACAGCGAAATGATTGGCTGGTCAGCCGATGAAATGGTAGGCCAGCGGGTGGTGGACTTCCTGCATCCTGACGACCGCGCACCTGCAACAGATACCTTGGTAAACATCTTCAACGGTGGCGAACAGCCGGACGTCGTCGAGGTGCGCAAACTCCATCGCAATGGTCACTACATTGCGCTGGGTACTAAGGCCTGCGGCGTCAGCGATCCTTCCACTGGCAAAAACATCGGGGCAGTGCTGGTTTCG
Source organism: Erwinia rhapontici (assembly GCF_020683125.1). Taxonomy (NCBI): domain Bacteria; kingdom Pseudomonadati; phylum Pseudomonadota; class Gammaproteobacteria; order Enterobacterales; family Erwiniaceae; genus Erwinia; species Erwinia rhapontici. The sequence continues at coordinate 2,117,179 of NZ_CP085627.1, forward strand.
CGCGATATCACTCGTGATAAAGAAAAGATGCTGATGCTGGAGCAACAGGCATCGCGCGATCCGTTAACCGGATTGCCCAACAGAGCCTGGATTAACGACAAGGTGCGCTGCATGCTTGAGCAGGTTGAAGACCTGTCATACACCACTGTGCTGTTTATCGATCTGAATGGGTTCAAGGCAGTCAATGATTCGATGGGGCACGCGGCAGGGGATACGTTGCTGCAGCAGGTAAGTGAAAGGCTACAGGGTTGCATGCGCCCGGGCGACTCGGTAGCACGCATGGGAGGAGATGAGTTCGTGGTAACCGCCAGATGCGGCGATCGTGAGGCGGCGTCCGCCATTGCCCAGCGTATTATTGACGGACTGAAAACGCCATTTACTGTCAATAATGTGGAAGTCAAAATCGGGGCTGCTATTGGAATCAGCCTCGCACGTTTCGGGACGACATCGGCCAGGGTGTTATTTGAAAATGCGGATTTAGCGATGTACCAGGCGAAAGCACGACGTGATGACTCCTATCAGTTTTTCGAACCTGGCTGAGTTATTCTCTGAGACGCCGGGAAATAAAAAATCCACGCAATGGCGTGGATTTTAGCGTTTTTTGTGACATTCATGAGGTTCTGTAAAACCTCATGAGGCAACAGAAACTAATCAGACGTTGAACAGGAAGTTCATCACATCGCCATCTTTCACGATGTAGTCTTTCCCTTCTGAACGCATTTTACCGGCTTCTTTCGCCCCTTGCTCACCCTTGTAGGTGATGAAGTCATCAAAGGCGATGGTCTGAGCACGGATAAAGCCTTTCTCGAAGTCGGTGTGGATTTTACCGGCAGCCTGCGGAGCCGTTGCGCCCACCGGGATAGTCCATGCACGCACTTCTTTCACGCCCGCGGTGAAGTAGGTTTGCAGGTTCAGCAGGGCATAACCGGCGCGGATCACACGGTTCAGACCCGGCTCTTCAATACCCAGCTCGGCCATAAACTCTTCGCGGTCACCATCTTCCAGCTCAGCAATGTCGGACTCTACGGCAGCACACACTGGCACAACAACAGAGCCTTCTTTCTCAGCAATCGCACGCACGATATCGAGGTACGGGTTATTTTCAAAACCGTCTTCGTTCACGTTAGCAATGTACATGGTGGGCTTCAGGGTCAGGAAGCTCAGGTAGCGAATGGCGGCTTTATCATCGTCGTTCAGATCCAGCGTACGCAGCATCCCGGCTTTTTCCAGATGCGGCAGGCACTTCTCCAGTGCAATCTGTTCTGCTTTCGCGTCTTTATCGCCACCTTTGGCTTTCTTCTGCACGCGCTGCAACGCACGCTCACAGGTGTCCAGGTCGGACAGCGCCAGCTCGGTATTAATGGTGTCGATGTCGTCAGCCGGATCCACTTTATTATTCACGTGGATAATATTGTCGTTCTCGAAGCAGCGCACCACGTGGCCGATAGCTTCAGTTTCACGGATGTTGGTCAGGAACTGGTTACCCAGGCCTTCACCTTTGGACGCGCCTTTTACCAGACCGGCGATATCAACGAATTCCATCGTGGTTGGCAGAATGCGCTGTGGCTTGACGATCTCAGCCAGCTGGTCCAGACGTGAATCAGGCATCGGCACGACGCCGGTATTTGGCTCAATGGTACAGAACGGGAAGTTCGCAGCTTCGATGCCCGCTTTGGTTAACGCATTGAACAGCGTGGATTTCCCGACGTTAGGCAGGCCCACAATACCGCATTTGAATCCCATGTTGAATCACCTTAATAGCTTGATAATCAACGCACTTTTACCTGCGCTGATAGTGTCACAGACGGTTGTCTTAAAAGTTTCCGCGCATTATACACGTAATTACCGCCCGGAGGCGGGTGATTTCTCAGGCACGGATGAAGTTATCTCTTGAGATCGGACTCACATTTTTTCATACTGACGTGTCTTTACAGAAACCGGAGAACCACGCAGATGCATCGCTTCCTGCTTACGCCACCTTAAGAGCCCCCCGCCAGTGCAACGCCTGTTGCCGCCACTCGTCACTCTGACGAGCCAGCTGTGCCCGAACGCCGGGGTGCAGAAAAACGATCACATTAAAATAATGGAAATACCATGTTTAACCTGAGCAATTTCAGGGCGAGTGACGTCAAAAATGACGTACTGGCCGGTGCTGTGGTGTCTGTCGCGCTGATCCCCGAAGCGACCGCATTTTCTCTGCTGGCGGGCCTGTCACCGACCATCGGCTTACATACCGCTTTTATTCTCGGGCTGGTGACGGCCTTTTTCGGCGGTAAACCGGGGATGATCTCGGGTGCAGCCGGGTCGATTATTGTGGTGCTGATCAGCCTGATTACTCAGCACGGCTACGAATATGTTCTGCTGGCGACCATTCTCGCCGGGCTGATTCAGCTGTCGATTGGCGTCTTGCGGCTGGGCAAGTTTATCCGTCTGGTGCCACAACCGGCGATCTACGGCTTTGTGAACGGGCTGGCGATTGTCATCATGCTGGCGCAGTTCCCGATGATCAAAGGGCAGGGGCCGGTGATGTATGCCCTGGTGGCGCTGGCGATGCTGATCGTCTGGTGGTTCCCAAAACTGACAAAAGCGATCCCCGGCTCGCTGGCCGCCTTAATTGCCATCAGTGCACTGGCAATTGGTCTGGGGCTGGACACCAAACGCGTGGGCGATCTGGCGGATATTTCCGGCACGCTACCCTCGTTCCATCTGCCCACCGCGCCTCTGAGCTGGGAAACCCTGAAAATCGTGCTGCCTTACGCCGTGGTGATTGCACTGGTCGGGCTGATTGAGTCGTTGTTAACGCTGGCCGTGCTGGATGAAATGGGCAGTAAGAAGGGCGCGGGAAATCAGGAATGCGTAGCCCAGGGGATTGGTAACACGATCTGCGGCTTCTTTGGCAGCTTTGCCGGGTGTGCGATGATCGGCCAGTCGATTATCAACTTTACCTCAGGTGGGCGCGGGCGCATTTCAAATCTGGTCGGGGCGGTGCTGCTGATCCTGTTTGTCGTGAGTCTGTCACAATATATTGCCTTACTGCCGGTTGCAGCGCTGGCCGGGATCATGTTTGTCGTCTGCATCAACACCTTTGAGTGGAGCTCGCTGCGTCGTCTGAAGCGGATGCCGAAAGCGGATGCGGTGATCATGGTGGCGGTGACGCTGGTGACCATTTTTACCGATCTGGCGATGGCGGTGATTTGCGGGGTGATTATCTCGGCGCTGGTTTTCGCCTGGCAGCACGCACGCATCAGTATTCTGGCGCAGTCTGAGGAAGAAGGGCAGAAAACCTATCAACTGGAAGGGCCACTGTTCTTTGGCTCAACGGCCAGTTTCCAGGAGCTTTTCCACCCGGAGCAGGACCCGGATCATGTGGTGATTGATTTTGCTCGCACTCGGGTCATGGATTCCAGCGGCGTGGAGGCGATCGATAAATTAACGGCACGCTATCTGGAAGCGGGAAAAAGCCTGCGTCTGCGTCATCTTAGTGAGGATTGTATCAGTTTACTGCAACAGGCCGGGCCGTTTTGCAGCCATGAACTTGATGATCCCGATTATAAAGTTGCTAGCAATGATGTCTGAACCATAAAGCTGGCGCTGGTCCTGCCGATAACCTAAAAATCGTCGTTCTGCGACGGCGAATACAGAATTTACTTCTATAGTTTATCTGTGCGGCGATTGTATTCACTGGCAGGATGCCCGTTAACTGGCCCGACGGCATGAAAAACGATTTTTTTTGTACTCCTGTTCATACGCTTACCGGTGAGTTGATCGCTATCGATCTGAGCTACCGGCCGCAGCCCCAGGCCGTCACCGGCCTGTCAGGGGCTGTTCTTCCGTCTCTGTCGCCACAGGAGCGGTTGTTAAATCAGTTGCTGATCGTTGAAGAGTATGCGGACTATTTTCGTCAGCACGGCTTGCTGTGTAGTGTCGCCATTGATTTTCAACTGGCGCGTGCCGTCACCGAGTCATCGTTTATTCAGCAAATCCTCAGCCAGCTGCCTTTTGTGCGGCTGAAACTGTCGGAAGATTTTCCCAATCTGCATGATGGCATGAATAATCCGCTGTTGCGGACCTTGATTGAGCAACTGAATATTATCTGGCTTGATGACCTGGGCGCAGGCGATGCCAATCTCAACGCACTGCAGTCGAACATGTTTGAAGCGGTGAAACTTGATCGGCAGTTTTATCTCGAAAACGTCGATAAACCGTTTTTTACCGTACTGATTAACCATATTCGTCAGTACACCAATCGGGTGATTGTTGAAGGCGTGGCCGGAGATGGGCAACTGGAGACATTGCGTAACAGCAAAATCTGGGGCGTGCAGGGTTATTTCAGCCCGGCACTGACACTGGAAAATCTGGATCACAGTGACGGTCTGCGCTGTGAAAATTTGTAGCCTCGCTGTGGCTTATACCCCAGCGATGGCTCAATCAAAGGCAACGCGTCAGACGGCTTTGTAGCTGTGCAAACGGTTCATGGCCTTCAGTTTGTCTTCTTTTAACCATACCTCAGTACAACGCGCGGCTTCATCGATAGCGTTATCAATCAGAGCCTGTTCCGCTGCCTGGGGTTTACCCAGCACAAATCCCACCACTTTGTTACGGTCACCCGGATGACCAATGCCAATACGCAGACGATGGAAGTCCAGGTTGTTACCCAGCTTGCTAATAATATCTTTCAATCCGTTATGCCCCCCGTGACCGCCGCCCTGTTTAAACTTTGCCACGCCAGGAAGCAGGTCGAGTTCGTCATGCGCCACGAGAATTTCTTCAGGTGCGATGCGATAAAACGTGGCCATAGCCGCTACGGCTTTCCCACTGAGGTTCATAAACGTGGTGGGAACCAGCAGGCGCACGTCTTCGCCGCCAATATTGAGGCGCGCGGTATACCCGTAAAATTTGCTCTCTTCTTTTAACGACTGATTATGGCGTTCAGCCAGCAAGTCAACATACCAGGCACCGGCATTGTGGCGTGTGGCGGCGTATTCAGCGCCGGGGTTGGCAAGGCCAACTATCAGTTTGATGCTGCTCACGAGTAGATTTTCCTGAAACGTGCGGGGTGAAAACGGCTAGTTTACTGAAGCGGTTGCGATAACTCAAAGATCTGCGCGCATTGTGATGAAAATCACAATGGTTGAGCAGAGTGATAATACGTTTTCTATATAAAAACAGTCTGTTAGTCGTAAAGTTTTGTCAAAATATAAGCGATAAATGTGATCGCAGACTCATCAGAGCAGTTAAAGATTGCCTAGACTGATCGCATCTGGCAACGGAGTTTGCCTTTTTACACTGACTGGAGGTGCGCAATGAAACGTAAACATACACATGTACTGGGTAACACCCTGATGGTGCTGGGCCTGGTGGTGATGATTGGCGGGGTAGGTTACTCAGTGGTGAATCAAATACCGCAGTTCCACTTACCGCAGTTTATGGTGCATGGTGCACTCGGCAGTATCTTTATCGGTGCGTTGCTGTGGCTGGCGGGGGCGAGAATCAGCGGGCGTGAGAAAATTGCCGATCGCTATTACTGGGTGCGTCACTGCGGTGAAAAACGCTGCCGTCACGGTTCCAGTCAGCAGCACAATCGTTAATCCTGAATCGGAAACACACCCGGTGTGTTTCCGGATTTAACTGGCGAAAACACGCCTGACATCCTCATGATTTACGCCCCCAAAGGTTTTGACCTGGTTTCTGCCTGCGGCCTTCGCCTGATATAACGCATCATCTGCCGCCGCCATCAAGCTGTCGATAGCATCACGGTCTGGCTGGCAGCTTGCCACGCCAATGCTGACGCTATAGCTCACGTTCTCGGGGCAAGATCGCTCCACTACTTTGCGGATACGTTCGGCTACCTCCACACATTCCCCCTCTGCGCACATGACAACGGCGGCAAATTCTTCCCCGCCGAGACGCGCAAAATAGCTGTCAGCGGGTAACTGGTGCGCCACCTGTTGGCAAAAATCGGTCAGCACCCGGTCACCCTGCGAATGACCATAGCGATCGTTAATCGATTTAAAGTGGTCGAGGTCAAACAGCATCACCGATAAGGGCTGCTGGCTGCAACTCCAGCTGGCGGTCAGTTGAGCCGTTTTTTCAAACAGTGCGCGGCGATTCCAGACTCCGGTTAACGGGTCGAGCAGTGACGCCTGGCGGTAGATAATCTGCGTACGTTCATTCACCATCGCCATCATGGTAAAGCTCAGGCCAATCACCACCAGGATCGACTCCAGAATGACATACACCGAGAAGGTTGAGCCACCGATGGCTCCATGTACCGGGTTAGGGATCCCGCCGTCCAGTAACACCCGCAGGATATTAAAGCCAAGGTGGATACCCAGCAGCAGCTGGGCGGGCCACCAGGTTATCGGAAGCAGGGTGCGTGAACGATGCAGTTCATACAGCATCGCCGAGGTATAGATAATACACAGCAGGCTGCTGGCCAGAATCCGCATGGGTAGCGAGGTGTAGAAAGAGGGGAACAGGCAGAGTACCGCCCATACCACCATCCCGGGCAGCCACAGCCAGCCACCTCGCGCCCCGCGCAGCGCACGGAATGCATTCAGTTGCAGGCCATAGGCGCACATGATCAGCAGATTTCCCACCACTATCGGCAGAAAGATAAAGCCTGAGCTACGCAGGCTGCTGAGGCCGACAGCGACAATGCTCAACAACAAAGAGAGACAGTTAAACCCCAGTACTCTGCTGTACTGCGCTCCGCGCCACGCGAACACCATGATAATGCTGAGAAAAGCCAGCACATAGAGTTCACAGACAAACAGCGTATAAACATCGAGTACCATTTTAGGATTATTCCTGGATAAGCTATCAGAGCAAAATATCACTAATGAATACTTACCAACAGGGGGGCTGAACCGTTACAGTAAAAAAATTAATGTGAACTCAGGAAAGTGGCCTGGACGCAGGCACCAGACAGCGCCAGATGGCCACGGCACAAAGCAATGTCACGACCATCAGGACCAGCAGTAACTGGTGAAAAGCGGTCTCTGCCAGCGGCAGAAGATCCGGGCTGCTGACATGATAACTGGCCAACTGATGTGCTTTCTCGATCGATTTACCCTGCTGTGACAGTTGGCTAACCAGCAACTGGCTGAACAACGTACTGACGCTCGCCAGTGCCACCCCTTCACCTGCCACGCGAACAGTACTAAAGATACCGGTTGCCATCCCGGCGCGCTGCGGTGGCACCACGCTCACCGATAAATTATCCATCAATCCCCAGGGCAGACCGCTGCCGCTACCGATCATCACCATCGCCAGCAGGGTCACTGCCAGTGAGCTGTGTGGTGTTACCAGGCTGAGCAGGCCAATACCCGCTGCGGCAAGCACTAAACCCGCACAGCTCACGCTGCCAGGATGAAAGCGGCGCGTCAGCGCAACGGCAAGAGAAGGTACCACTAGCATCGGCAGCGAGATCGCCAGCATCAGCAAGCCGGTGGTCAGGGCGTCATAACCGTAGAAGCCCATAAAGCGCAGAGGCAGCAGCACCAGCAGTACCACAAAGCAGTAGCAGGTGGCGACGGGCAGCAGCTGTACGCCGATAAACCGGCCGTAGCGGAACAGGCTCAGGTCAAGCATCGGGTGTGCGCTGCGGCGTTCTATCCAGACAAACAGCAGCGCCACGACCAGCGAAGCCAGCAGCAATCCTGTTGCCAGCGGACCCGCACCGCTGTCAGCCACCTGTAACATTCCCCAGGTAAACAGAGTGAGCGTGGTGCTGAAGCTGATAATCCCCGGCCAGTCCAGCGCACTGGCGTCCGGGTTGCGTGATTCTGGCAGGGTACGCATACCGATAACGAGCGCCAGCACGCCAAAAAGCGCGCAGCAAAGAAAGACGCTGTGCCAGCCGGCGATGGACATCAGCATACCGGCAATCACCGGGCCAGCCGCCAGACCTACGCCAAAGCTGGTGCCCAGCAGACTGAATGCCCGCGCGCGTTCGGCCCCGTCAAAGGCATTCGCCAGCGCGGCACCGCCGCCAGCCAGCGCCGCCGCTGCCGCTGCGCCCTGTAGAGCACGTACCACGTCCAGCCAGACGATGGAGGGCACCCAGCCGGTCAGCAACGACAGCACAGTAAAAACGCTGACGCCGCTGATAAACAGGCGTTTACGGCCATAACGGTCGGCCAGTGCACCTGCCGCCATCAGCAGACTGCCAAAGCTGAGCAGGAACGCGTTGGTGATCCAGCTCAGTGCCAGCGCCGATCCGCCTGTTTGCAGGGCAATGGCCGGGGTGGCGATCACCCCGGCAGAAAAACTCAGGGGCAACATCAGTGCAGCGCTGCACACCGCCAGAATGCTCCAGCGGCTGCTTTGTGCCGTCAGTGTCAGGGAACTCATGGGTAACTCTCCGCTTTCTTCCAGTGAAGAAGCAGGATAAATTGGCGTTACCGGGTGATAAACAGGCCGAATGGCCGCAGATAAAGGACATAAAGTCGCGAATGAGCAGCGTGGAAAGTTTGAGTGGGCTCAATGCATTTGTGAAAGCCGCCCAGCTTGGCAGCTTTGTCGCGGCCGCAGAGCGGCTGAGCGTCTCGGCATCGGCCATCGGGAAAAGCGTTGCACGGCTGGAGGCCAGCCTCGGGGTGAGTCTGTTTAATCGCAGCACACGGAGCCTGAGCCTGACAGAAGAAGGCCTGCTGTTTTTTGAACGCAGCCAGCGCATTGTGATGGAGCTGGAAGAGGCGGAGCAGGAGCTGTCAAGGCTGATGGCGGCCCCGCGCGGGCGGCTGCGTCTGAGTTTTCCCGCGATTGGTTATCGTTTGCTCCTGCCGCTGTTGCCGGGTTTCACCGCCCGTTATCCGGAAATTGAGCTGGATCTCGACTTTAACGATCGGCTGGTGGATGTTATCGGGGAAGGGTATGACGCGGTTCTGCGCAGTGGCGAGTTTGCCGATTCACGGCTGAAGGCGCGACGGCTGGGCGGTTTTCGCTTTCGTCTGGTGGGCGCAACAGACTATTTCGCACGATACGGCGTACCGCAGGGGCCGGAAGACCTGGCGCAACATGCCTGCCTGCTGTATCGCTTTTCCGGCAACAGTCAGCTTCAGCCCTGGCAGTTTGACGGTGCTGACGATCGCACACTCTCGCTGGCCGGGCCGCTGGTGTTTAATAATCTTGAGGCGCAGATCTCGGCCGCGCGCCGGGGGCTGGGGCTGATCTACGTACCGGATTTTGCAGTGACGGAATACCTGGAGAGCGGGGAGCTGCAAAGCGTGCTGGATGAACACATCAGCGCAGGAGGGCAGTTTTCGCTGCTCTGGCCGGGGAACCGGCATCTGCTGCCCAAATTGCGGGTACTGATTGACTATCTGGCAGAGCATATTGCATTGAGCAAATAAAAAAGGGACAGGCGTTAACCTGTCCCTCTTATGCAGCATGGCCTGACGGGGCCGACCGGAAACAAAAGGTCAGCCCCTACACCTGTTAACTGTAGGGGCTGCCCGCCAGGTCACGCCACGATCAATGCTCAAACATCGCAGAAATAGACTCTTCGTTGCTGATGCGACGGATCGCTTCAGCCAGCATGCCTGACAGCGTCAGGGTACGCACGTTTGGCAGGGCTTTGATCTCTTCTGGCAGCGGAATGGTATCGCACACTACGACTTCATCAATCACCGAGTTACGCAGGTTTTCGACCGCGTTACCGGAGAAGATAGGGTGAGTCGCATAGGCGAATACGCGTTTAGCGCCACGTTCTTTCAGCGCTTCAGCGGCTTTACACAGCGTGCCACCGGTATCGATCATATCGTCAACCAGCACACAGTCACGGCCAGCAACATCACCGATGATGTGCATCACCTGAGAGACGTTGGCGCGTGGACGGCGTTTGTCGATGATGGCCATATCGGTATCGTTCAGCAGTTTAGCAATAGCACGTGCACGAACCACACCACCGATGTCCGGAGAAACCACAATCGGGTTCACCAGGCCAATCTGCAGCATATCTTCGAGCAGGATCGGGCTACCAAATACGTTATCAACCGGGACGTCAAAGAAACCCTGAATCTGTTCAGCATGCAGATCCACAGTCAAAACGCGGTCAACACCAACGCTGGAGAGAAAATCGGCAACCACTTTGGCAGTAATAGGGACACGGGCGGAGCGCACGCGGCGGTCCTGACGTGCATAACCAAAGTAAGGAATAACCGCAGTAATACGACCCGCGGAAGCACGACGCAGGGCATCTACCATCACAACCAGTTCCATCAGGTTGTCATTGGTGGGGGCACAGGTGGACTGGATGATGAAAATATCACCACCGCGTACATTTTCGTTAATTTGTACGCTCACTTCACCATCACTGAAACGACCGACGGCGGCGTCGCCCAGGCTGGTGTAAAGGCGGTTGGCAATACGTTGTGCTAGTTCCGGGGTGGCGTTACCAGCAAAAAGCTTCATATCAGGCACGAGAAGAACCTCAGGCTTTGCGTCCAGAGAATGAAATACCATAAATCGCACTGGGCGGTATACGACTTATGTTTTCATACGGGTGTCTTAACCCTGTGTTCTTGACGCCGTAGCGGCGTTGGCTGCATGTATTCATCCCGGTGACTTACTCAAGTAAGCTCCCGGGGACTCATCCACTTGCCGCCTTGCCACAGCGCCAATAGCTTGGGTTATATCAGAGCAGTGGTGCAGCGTCTGGAACAGGTGACACTGTCACATCAACTCTATTGCTCTGAAAGGGTGCGGTGCAGTGGCGAAACGTTAACGCCTCGCGCAACAAACCCCTGCAACCCTTTCGGAGCCAGCTCAAGCACCTGTCTTGCGGCGTACTCGGTGTCAAATTCTGCAAACACACAAGCACCCGTTCCAGTCAGGCGCGACGGCGCGTATTCTAGCAGCCAGGAAACGAGCTGTTCAACCTCGCGAAAACGATTTCTTACTGCTGCCTCACAATCATTGCGGAATTCGGCTGCTAATAAGGCGCTGATTTCCCTTTTTGGCGTGTTTCTGGTCAATTCAGGATCGTTAAATACCACGGGTGTCGCAACGCTGACACCAGGATGCATCACCAGATACCATTTTTCTGGTGGCGAAACCGGTGTCAGTTGTTCACCCACCCCCTCAGCGAAGGCAGAAAATCCGCGCACAAAGACAGGCACGTCGGCACCGAGTTGCAGGCCAAGCTCGGCCAGTTGTTCAAAACTGAAGCCGGTTTGCCATAAATGATTGAGTGCCACCAGTACGGTGGCGGCGTTGGAGGAGCCTCCGCCCAGTCCACCGCCCATGGGTAACCGCTTCTCTACCGCCAGGGTCGCCCCTGCGCTGTCGGGCAGCACGCCCTGATCGAGCGCCCGTTCGCGCAGCAGTTGCGCGGCACGGACGATCAGGTTCTGTTCATCAGGCACGCCATCGACGGGTGTCAGCAGACGCAATTCACCCTGACTGTTGGTTTCAATCTTCAGCGTGTCACCATAATCCAGAAACTGAAACAGCGTCTGGAGGTCATGGTAGCCGTCAGCGCGGCGGCCGGTGATGTAGAGAAACAGATTCAGTTTTGCCGGGGCAGGCCATGTTGTGATCATTTTACAGTCCAGCTATCCATCTTCAGCTTAATACGCTGGTCGCCTTCACGCAGTTCGAGGTTCGACGGTAGCGGTGGATTCTGTTTACTGTCGTAGCCCTGATAGGTCACTTTCCACTGTTTACCGTCCTGGCTGTAGTTCACTTCACGCAGACGATACTGGTCATCCAGGGTGAAATCGGTGGCATCACCCGGCAAGCCAAGGATCCACTGGCGCAGGTTATCCAGAGGAATACTCATGCCCGTGAGCTGAGAAATCATTTTAGCCGCATCGTTGCTGACATAGCGCTTGCCTTTATTGTCAACGATCTGTGCAACTTGTCCTTGCTGGTCAAGCTGCAGCTCTGTGCTGCCCAGGGGATTGGTCAACAGCAGGCGATAGCGATCCGCTGCGGTCTGTTGCCAGTTGTAGCGGGCATAGACTTTTTGCCGATCGGAAAGGTAGGCAAAGGCGCCACGCGTCTGGTACTGAGTGATTTTTTCCACCGCCTGCTGATGGTCACGCCATTGCGGGGACGTCGGGCTTTGGCCCGGAGTTTGCGCTGGTTCGTTAAGAACACACCCGGTTAGCAGCAGGGCGGCAAGGGGAAGAAGCCGCAGCAGGCGGCGATTCGACGATAACATGTTCAGGTCAGCTCCTAAGACTCAGTTCGCAATCAACCGCCCACGCTAACCAGCTAAAACGGCGGCGTCAATGCTCAAATTGTCTCATTTGACCCGCAAGAGGTATATCTTGTTACAGGGATAGGCGAAGCATGGCTTTTATTGATCTCGCTCATCTTGTAGAATGCGCCACACAAAACCCTGACAACTGTGGGATTAACCCAACCTGCACCATGACGTTACTGGCTCTCGGCATCAATCACAAAACGGCACCTGTGTCTCTGCGCGAACGCGTGACGTTCTCGCCGGATCAGCTGGAACAGGCGCTCACTAGCCTGTTGGCGCAGCCGCTGGTTCAGGGCGGCGTTGTGCTGTCTACCTGTAACCGTACCGAGTTGTATCTGAGCGTCGAACAGCAGGAAAACCTGCAGGAACAGCTGGTGACCTGGCTCTGTGATTACCACAAGCTCAGCGTCGATGACGTGCGTAAAAGCCTCTACTGGCATCATGATAACGATGCCGTCAGCCACCTGATGCGCGTCGCCAGCGGGCTGGATTCCCTGGTGCTGGGCGAACCTCAAATTCTTGGTCAGGTCAAAAAGGCGTTTGCCGATTCCCAGCGCGGCCACTCGCTTTCCAGCGAACTGGAGCGCATGTTCCAGAAATCGTTCTCCGTAGCCAAACGCGTGCGTACCGAAACCGAAATCGGTGCCAGTGCCGTCTCCGTGGCATTTGCTGCCTGCACGCTGGCACGCCAGATCTTCGAGTCCCTCTCCACGGTTAACGTGCTGCTGGTGGGCGCGGGTGAAACCATTGAACTGGCTGCCCGCCATCTGCATCAGCATAAGGTGAAGAAGTTGATGATCGCCAACCGTACCCGCGAACGTGCACAAGCGCTGGCGGATGAGGTCGGGGCTGAAGTCATCAGCCTGCCGGAAATCGATTCCCGTCTGGCGGAAGCCGACATCATTATCAGTTCTACAGCCAGCCCGCTGCCGATTATCGGTAAGGGGATGGTGGAGCGTGCGCTTAAACAGCGCCGTAATCAGCCTATGCTGCTGGTGGATATTGCCGTACCGCGTGACGTGGAGCCGGAAGTGGGTAAATTGCCCAATGCCTATCTCTATAGCGTTGATGACCTGCAGGCGATTATTGAAAGCAATATGGCCCAGCGCCAGGCGGCGGCCGTGCAGGCTGAAACCATCGTGGTGCAGGAAAGCAGCGAGTTTATGTCCTGGCTACGGGCCCAGAGCGCCGTTGAGACTATCCGCGATTACCGCTCACAGGCGGAACAGGTGCGTGCTGAACTGGAAGCGCGTGCCATAGCGGCCCTGCAACAGGGAGGCAACGCTGAAGAGGTGTTGCGCGACCTGGCCCATAAGCTGACCAACCGTTTGATCCACGCTCCTACCAAATCTCTTCAGCAGGCCGCACGCGACGGCGATGGCGAACGCCTGCAAATTTTACGCGACAGCCTCGGGCTGGATTAGCGTTTCAAGCCTCTTTTCTTACAAGGTAAAAGACTACGAATGAAGCCTTCTATTGTTGCTAAACTGGAAGCCTTGCAGGAGCGCCACGAAGAAGTGGAGGCGATGCTGGGCGATGCCGGAGTGATTGCCGATCAGGAACGTTTTCGTGCACTCTCCCGCGAATATGCCCAGCTTACCGACGTCAGCCAGTGTTTCCGTCAGTGGCAGCAGACCCAGGAAGATATCGAAACCGCTGAAATGATGCTCAGTGACCTGGAAATGCGTGAGATGGCTCAGGAAGAGCTGAAAGAAGCCCGTGCCGCCAGTGAAGTGCTGGAGCAACAGTTACAGGTCCTGCTGTTGCCGAAAGATCCGGATGACGAACGTAACTGCTATCTGGAAGTGCGTGCCGGCACCGGTGGCGACGAAGCCGCCATTTTCGCCGGCGATCTGTTCCGTATGTACAGCCGTTATGCGGAGTCAAAACGCTGGAAAGTGGAAGTGATGAGCGCTAACGAAGGCGAACATGGCGGTTATAAAGAGATCATCGCCAAAGTGATCGGCGATGGCGCCTATGGCCGCCTGAAGTTCGAATCTGGCGGCCACCGCGTGCAACGTGTGCCGGAGACGGAGTCACAGGGGCGCATCCACACCTCAGCCTGTACGGTTGCGGTGATGCCCGAACTGCCGGAAGCCGAACTGCCGGATATCAATCCGTCTGATTTAAAAATCGATACGTTCCGCTCCTCCGGGGCTGGTGGTCAGCACGTTAACACCACCGATTCCGCTATCCGTATTACCCACTTGCCCACCGGTATCGTGGTCGAGTGCCAGGACGAACGTTCACAGCATAAAAACAAAGCGAAAGCGTTGGGCGTGCTGGGTTCGCGTATCCGTGCTGCCGAAATGGCACGTCGTCAACAGGAAGAGTCCTCCACCCGCCGTAACTTGCTTGGCACTGGCGACCGCTCTGACCGTAACCGTACCTATAACTTCCCGCAGGGCCGCATTACTGACCACCGTATCAACCTGACCATTTACCGTCTGGATGACGCAATGGAAGGGAAGCTGGATGCGCTGATTGAACCTGTGGTTCAGGAGTACCAGGCGGATCAGCTGGCCGCACTCGCCGGGCAGGATTAATGCAGATCCGTGTCTGGCTGCGTAACGCGGTCGCTCAGTTGCCGGACAGTGACAGCCCGAAACGCGATGCTGAAATTTTGCTGGGGAAAGTGCTCGGTAAATCCCGCGCCTGGCTGATCGCCTTCGACGATGCCACGCTGGATGACGCGCAGCTTGCGCAGCTGGATGCGCTGCTGGTACGCCGTGCCGCTGGGGAGCCAGTGGCATACCTGACAGGGGAGCGTGAGTTCTGGTCTCTGTCGCTGACGGTATCGCCCGACACGTTGATCCCCCGCCCGGATAGCGAGGTGCTGGTAGAGCAAGCGCTCGCGCGTCTGCCTGCTGAGCCTTGCGAGGTGTTGGATCTCGGTACCGGCACCGGGGCGATTGCCCTGGCGCTGGCCAGCGAACGCACCGATTGCCAGGTTACGGGCGTGGATCGTATTCCTGCCGCAGTGGCGCTGGCGCAGCACAATGCCAGCAAGCTGGCGCTGTCAAATACCCGGTTTTTGCAAAGCCACTGGTTTTCTGCCCTCGAAGGACAACAGTTTGCACTGATTGTCAGTAATCCCCCCTATATTGATGCCGATGACCACCATCTTTCGCAGGGCGACGTCCGTTTTGAACCCACCAGTGCGCTGGTGGCAGGCGATCACGGCCTGGCCGATATCCGGATCATTGCCGCAGAAGCAGGGTGCTATTTACAGGATAGCGGCTGGTTATTACTGGAACACGGCTGGCAGCAGGGCGAAGACGTCAGGAAAATTTTGCGCGAGAACAGCTTCCATGCAGTGGAAACCTGTCAGGATTATGGCGGCAACGACCGCGTAACCGTCGGGCAAAGAAAAGGATAATAAGGAATTTATATGGCCGCCTGGTACTTCCCGCTAAAACATTTTCATCTGTTAACCGTGGCGATCACCGCACTGATGTTTGTGCTGCGCTTCTACTGGTTCCAGACCCATTCTTCGATGCTGCAACGCCGCTGGGTGCGCATCGTGCCCCATTTAAATGACACGCTTCTGTTACTGTCGGGCGGGTTACTGGTCGCCATAACGCATTTTTACCCGTTCAGCCCACAAGGTGCCTGGCTGACTGAGAAGCTGTTTGGCGTTATTATCTATATCGCGCTGGGTTTTATTGCCCTCGGACGCCGTCCGCGCGCGCAAAAAATACGCTGGATAGCGTTTATGGTGGCGTTAATCGCCCTTGTGGTCATCGTGAAACTTGCCACAACTAAAATGCCACTGCTGGGGTTTGTATGACGTCTATCGCTGATTTTGATTTTACCGCCGGAACGTTGAGTGACGCGGTGATTACGGCATCGCTGGCTGTCCGCCGCGACTTTCCGGCTGAAGATGTCAGCGCGCGTTTAGCTGCGCTGGTTGCCGAAGCGCGTGCTGAAATTCCGTCAGAACTTGCCGCTGATTTACAGCTTGAGCAATTGATCACCCTGTTCTGGGGCCGCTGGGGTTTTGGCGGCGCGAGCGGTGTTTATCGGTTGTCTGACACGTTGTGGCTGGACAATGTATTGCGTACCCGTCAGGGCACCGCCGTGTCGCTGGGGGTCATTTTTCTGCACATTGCGGATCAGCTCGACCTGCCGATGATGCCCGTGATTTTTCCGACACAGCTGATTCTACGCGCAGACTGGATCGATGAAGATATGTGGCTCATCAATCCCTTTGATGGTGAAACGCTGGATGAACACCAGCTGGAAGTGTGGCTTCAGGGCAATATCGGGCCAGGGACCGAGCTGTATGATGACGATCTGCAGGAAGCCGAGCCGCTGATGGTATTGCGCAAGATGCTCGACACCCTGAAGTCCGCGCTGATGGATGAGAAGCAGATGGAGATGGCGCTGCACGTCAGCCAGGTGCTGGTGCAGATGGCCCCGGAAGACCCGTATGAAATCCGCGATCGCGGTCTGATTTTTGCCCAGCTAGAGTGCGAACATGTGGCCCTCAATGATTTAACCTATTTTGTTGAGCAGTGCCCGGAAGACCCCATCAGCGAGATGATTAAAGTCCAGATCCACTCAATTGAACAGAAACAGATTACCCTTCACTAACTGAAGTGAACTCTATAAAGGCGAAGACATGAAACAAAAAGTGGTTAACATTGGTGATATCAAGGTCGCTAACGATCTGCCGTTCGTCCTGTTTGGTGGTATGAACGTGCTGGAGTCGCGTGATTTGGCGATGCGCATTTGTGAGCACTACGTCACTGTGACCCAGAAACTGGGCATTCCTTATGTGTTCAAAGCCTCATTTGATAAAGCTAACCGCTCTTCCATTCATTCGTATCGTGGCCCGGGCCTGGAAGAAGGCATGAAAATCTTCCAGGAAATCAAACAGGCTTTCGGCGTGAAAATTATCACCGACGTCCATGAAGCCAGCCAGGCGCAGGCCGTGGCCGATGTGGTGGATGTGATTCAGTTACCGGCCTTCCTCGCACGTCAGACCGACCTGGTTGAAGCGATGGCGAAAACCGGTGCGGTGATCAACGTGAAGAAACCTCAGTTCGTCAGCCCAGGCCAGATGGGCAACATCGTTGATAAATTCGCTGAAGGCGGTAACGACAAAGTGATCCTGTGCGATCGCGGTGCTAACTTCGGTTATGACAACCTGGTGGTCGACATGCTGGGCTTCAATGTGATGAAGCAGGTCTCTAACGGTAGCCCGGTGATCTTCGACGTGACCCACGCATTGCAGTGCCGTGACCCGATGGGCAGTGCGTCCAGTGGTCGTCGCGCGCAGGTATCTGAGCTGGCACGTGCGGGTATGGCAGTGGGCATTGCTGGTCTGTTTATTGAAGCCCACCCGGACCCGGCAAACGCTAAGTGCGACGGCCCGTCTGCACTGCCGCTGGATAAACTGGAGCCTTTCCTGGTTCAGATGAAAGCGATTGATGATTTGGTGAAAAGCTTCGCTGAACTCGATACCAGCAACTAAGTTTGTTTGATCCTCAAAACGAGCCAGAAAACTGGCTCGTTTTCTCTGCGAAGTATTCTTCAACCCGCCTGAATCTACAGTGTTTTTGACCTACAATGGAAAGTACATAAAAAGGAGTTCCTATGAAAAAAACGTTTGTTTTGCTATTGGGTGCGATTGCGCTCAATGGTTGCAGCCAGACCCCACACTCTGATGCCGGACAGTTAGCAAACCGTCTGTTTGCGCTCAGTGCTGTTGATGGTCAGAGCGTAAAATCTCATGAAGGGATGAAACCGGGGATCGGGTTTAATGACAGTCTCCGGGTCAGCGGTGTGATGTGTAATCGTTTCTTCGGGCAGGGGCATCTGGAGCAGGGGCGACTGACTGTACCCATGCTGGCCTCGACGAAAATGATGTGCAGCGACCCACAGCTCAATCAGTGGGAACAGACGTTATCGGTGGTGCTGACGAAAGGGGCAGAGGTGAAATTGACTGAGCAAACGCTGACGCTGACGGGAAGTGGTCATACGCTGGAGTATACCGCGCAGTAACGCGGACCTGACCCGTGTTGCACATCATCAGCACGGGTCGACCGTAAAAAAGGTCGACCCCTACAGGAATGACAGACCGTCTGCTCACTCACCGCTTTTCTGTTCCGGTCGGCCAGCACAGCACGATCTACCCGCGCAAATTTACAGCATTATCGTCATCAGATAGGCAATGAACAACGCCAGATGGGCGGCGCCATTCAACACATTCGTGCGTCCGGTCGAAAACGAAATCTGACACAGCAACAGCGCGGCAATCATCACCACCATCTGCGGTGGTTCAAGACCAAAGATCAGCTGCTGCCCTGTCAGGGTCGCTATCAGCGTCACCGCAGGCACTGTCAGTGAAATTGTCGCCAGCACGGACCCGAAGAACAGGTTCATTGCGCGCTGCACCTGGTTTGCCAGCACCGCTTTAATCGCCCCCAATCCTTCCGGTGAGAGGATCAGTAACGCCACCAGGAAGCCGGTGAACTGTTCCGGTGCTTTCACCTCGGTCAGCAATGACTCCAGCGTATTCGCATTCATCTTAGTGACGGCAATCACCGCGACCAGATGCACCAGCAACCAGACGGTGTGCCAGGTGCTGGAATGCGCCGATGGCTTGCCATGATGCGGATCATCGCCTTCATCTTCATGCTCATAAACAAACAGACTCTGATGTGTTTTGGTCTGAATCAGCAGGAATACCCAGTACATCGCGGCTGAAATCCCGGAAACCAGCAGCGCCTGTCCAATGGAAAAGTTACCGCCGGGCAGGGCATTCGGAAACACCAGTACAATAATGCCAAGCGGAAAAATCGCGATAAGATACTGTTTGACCCCGGCCAGATTCACATACTGCGTGGCGAATTTACGCCCCCCCAGCAACAGGGCAAAGCCCACCAGGCCACAGGTCACAATCATAATGATGGAGTAGAGGGTATCGCGCATCAGTGCCGGGGCAGCGTCGCCGGTCGCCATCAGCGCGGATATCAGACTCACTTCAAGAATAACAACGGAAAGGCTCAGGATCAGCGAGCCGTAAGGTTCGCCCAGACGATGTGCCAGTACGTCCGCATGACGTACCACGCTGAAGGCGCTGCTGAGGATGGCAACAAGGGCTATCAGGTTAATGCCGATGACCAGTGGCAGGGAATCTGTTGTGCCCCAGAACCACAAAATAATCAGAGCGATGACAGGGAAGGTAAGGGAATACTCGGTGTGGCGGGTTTTACTGCTCTCGTGCGCACTCATAGGCAAACGCTCCTTATCTGTATCCTGTTGGCCTGAAATTGGCGACGATCGCCACAGGCCTATTAAACATAGTCTGACAATATGAAAGACAAGTGGCGAAAGTATAACCTTTTTTTGCACTGGCCTTTAAGATATTTACGCGGTTTTACGGTTTGACTTAATAATTATCTCGTAGCGTGTATTTATTGCTGTTTAGATTCTATCTCAATGAAAGTACATTGAGTTTATTATCTCCATAAAATTTTTAAGGGCATTAAGGTGGCGTTATTTGATGTGATCATAGGGTAAATAATGCATTTTGTAGCGATATCTTCTTAATGAGCCGTAAAGACCCTGCTGGAAAAATATTCTGCTTGTACCAGGCTTATCAGAGGCCCTGAAAGGAGATAAAACATGCCCTATAATAATCGCAGTGCGTTACCCGACAGTGTCAGACATGTTCTGCCTGCGCATGCCCAGGATATCTATCTGGAAGCCTTCAACAGCGCCTGGGAGCAGTATAAAGATAAAGAGGACAGGCGCGGCGATGACTCACGTGAAGAGGTGGCGCATAAAGTCGCGTGGGCGGCTGTGAAGCACCAGTATCAGAAGGGCGATGACGACAAGTGGCATAAGAAATGACCAGGCGTTGCAGCGGTGAGGTGAACGCCCGGATGCTGTGGCTCAGCCTGCGGCGATTGCCCGCCGCCATTTCAGGCGCGCCGGCAGCCAGCGCTGGGTGACCTCTGGCGTCTGCTCGTCAATCAGCTGCGTCACCATCTCAAAGCAGTTCCAGGCCAGCAGCCGCTCATCCTGGGCAACGGTATCAATACGTACCGATAACGCATCATACAGATAGTGGTCGTCGAAGCTGCTCAGGTGCATCGGCGTGTTCAGCAAGTCATGCTGGCTGAGGTAGCGCAGTACGCCTTCCTGAAGCCCGCAGGCGGCACAGAACAGCGCCTGAGGCACACGTCCCAGCCGTGAATAGAGTTCTGCAAATAACTCATAGCCAGAGCTGGCATGATAATGACCGTGCATAATCCATTCCGGTTTCACCTCGACTCCCGCACGCTCCAGCCCGAGACGGAACCCGGCCAGGCGATCGCGGGTGGGAGAAATGCGCGGCTGGCCACCAAAGAAATAAATCTCGTCATACCCTTCGCGTGCGACCGCTTCCATCAGCGTGGCGGTGGGGCCGGTCGCATCGGTGATCACCAGCGGCAGCGTGGACTCGCCCAGATGACGGTCAAAAAGCACCACTGGCAGCTGCTGGTTAATTTTCTGGTACTCGGTATCGTTTAGCTGACTTGAGGCGACAATCAGGGCGTCGACCTGGCGCTGGATCAGGTTATTGACCGCCAGCGTTTCCTGGCTGGCATTTTCTGCCGTGCAGGCGATCAGCAGCTGTAAACCTGCATCACGGCACAGCATCTCGAGTTCGTGAGAGAAACGGGCAAACCCCTGGTTGGTCATTTCCGGTACGACCAGCCCGATGGTGTTGCTGCGGGCAGAGTTGAGGGCGCGTGCGTGGATACTTGGCTGATAATGCTGCTGACGGGCGATCTCCAGCACGCGTTCACGTGTCGTTTCGGCCACGCGCAGCTCTTTCCCACGGCCATTGAGGACCAGACTGGCGGTAGATTTAGAAACGCCCGCCAGCCGGGCAATATCGTTAATCGTGATACGTTTGTTTTTAGTCACAGTGGCTTACGTGTGAGGGCTCATCGGCTTATTCTATCATGCATTGCTGCAAGCTCCAGTGACGCAGCCCGATCTCTCCCGTGCCGCTAAAATGCAACTCAGGGTTTGCGGACGGGAAATAGCGTGACGACATGACGGCTTCCCCCTCGTTAATGAAGATTTCTACGCTGGAGCGATCGCACATCAAGCGCAGCGTACGCACCTCACCCCGCCAGTGACGTTCTTCGGATTCACCGCTGCGCAGATTGTTGCGCCGCAGCGTCACGCCCTGAGCATGGATCGCCAGGTGTAATTCCCCCGCGAAATCAAGTTCACAGGCGCCGCTAACGGTCAGCGACAGCTCGGCGCTGTTAACGGGCAGGGCAGGCAGCGTTTGCGCGCTGCCCGTACACTGGGTCTCTTCACCGCGCAGCTGTTGCAGTTCACGGGCGGGCTGCTGATACAACCGGTCACCTTGTAGCGTCAGCTCACGCGGACAGGTCATGATATGCATCCAGCCATTTGCCTGTGTGGGCTGGAAGAACTCATCGCCGTCAGGGATCCCCATCCAGCCAATCAGCAGACGGCGACCGTCGTCGCTGAGGCAGGTTTGCGGTGCGTAAAACTCAAACCCCAGGTCAAGCTCGTGGAACTCATCATGACGGAACTGATGGGTGTTGTAGTCGAAGGAACCGCAGAAATAGCCACTCTGGAAGGTATTACGCCAGCGCCACTCTTCAGACGGCAGCCCCTGCGGGCAAACCACCAGCACGCTGCGGCCATCCAGTTCAAACAGGTCAGGGCACTCCCACATATAGCCGAACTCGCCCAGCCCGTTCACGTGGCTTCCGGCAATTTCACCCAGCGATGTCCACTGATGCAGATCGGGGGAACGGAACAGCAGAACCTTGCCCTGCAACGCCAGATCCTGTGCACCCAGCACCATGTACCACAGGCCGTCGTGCTGCCAGACTTTCGGGTCACGGACGTGGCCAGTGTAGCCTTCCGGTAAGGCCAGCACCGGGCCATGCTTATGGAATTCACCCTGTTCGTCACGCGTGGCCAGGCACTGCCAGGCGGTGCGGCTGCCATCGTCAAACTTGACGTTTCCGGTGTAGAGCAGCGTCATCACCCCCTGGTTATCGACCGCGCTGCCGGAGTAACAGCCGTGGCTTTCATAGGATTCGGAAGGCGCCAGCGCCAGCGGTTCATGCCGCCAGTTGACCAAATCCGCCGAACTCCACTGGCCCCAGAACTTGGCGCCATGCGCGCAGGCCAGTGGGTTCCACTGATAGCACAGTACGTAACGCTGATTGAAGTGGATAAATCCGTTCGGGTCGTTCATTAACCCGACCGGCGGGGCAAGATGCCACGCCGGTCGATGATGATCGGCTGCCGCACGCTGCTGGCCGGAGAGGACCGCCCGCAATGCCTGTTTGAGCAGGTGGGCTTCACTCATGCTTTCACCTCAAATTTGATTTTCAACAGCAGTGACAGGACAAACGCCGTGCCGAAGGCGATAACCATGCCGATGAGATAATTGAGCATTGAACTGGCCTGCACAATCGCCATGCCAGGCAGTGCGGTTAGCCCTACGGCGGTCATATTCACGTGCATCGTCACAACCCAGGCACCGCCGAGCGCGCCACCCACCAGTCCGGCGATAAACGGCTTAATATAGCGCAGGTTCACCCCGAAAATGGCGGCTTCGGTAATGCCCAGCATCGCCGAAAAGGCGGAGGGCAGTACGATACTGCGCACTTTGATATCACGGGTTTTAAACCACACCGCCAGGCAGGCCCCTCCCTGCGCCACGTTCGCCATGGACCAGATCGGTAACAGGAAATTGACGCCAATCGACGGGTTGCCGAGTAATCCGGCCTCGATGGCATGGAAACTGTGGTGGATGCCGGTGATGACAATCACCGAATAAAGACCACCAAACAGCAATCCGGCCAGCCAGCCCGCATGGGCGATCAGCGTACTGAGAACCAGTGAAATGCCATCCCCCAGCATACGTCCTGCCGGGCCAATGATCAGCAGGGCGATAAAGCCGGAGATAATCACGGTCAGGAACGGTGTGAGGATTATATCCAGCGCATCCGGGATCACCCGGCGCAGACGCTTTTCGCAGTGGCTCATAAACCACACGGCCAGCAGCACCGGGAATACCGTTCCCTGATAGCCGATCATCGCAATCTCCAGCCCAAAGAAATTCATGGTATGGAAACCGCTGGCAACGCCCCAGGCATTGGTCAGTGCCGGGTGCGTGAGGATGCCACCCAGCGTGGCACCCAGATAGGGGTTGCCGCCAAACTCACGGGCGGCGGTAAAGCCGATCAGGATGGGCAGAATGATAAAGGCTGCCGAGCTGCACATATCCAGCATGATAAACAGCGCGCTACCGGCATCTACCCAGCCGTAGGTTTTCACCATCCCCAGCAGACCCATCAGCAGGCCTGAAGCGACGATCGCCGGAATAATCGGCACAAAAATATTCGATAATACCCGGGCAATCCGCTGGAACGGATTCAGCTTCTGTGCCGCGATATCGGCCGCTTCGCTCTTGCTGGACTCGTTAATCCCGGCTTCCTTCACAAAAGCGGCGTGGACTTTGTTAACGATGCCGCTGCCGAAGATCACCTGCATCTGTCCGGCGTTGCGGAAGCAGCCTTTCACCCCTTCCAGCGCCTCAATGGCGTCTTTCTGCACTAACTCATCATCGACCATCACCAGCCGCAGACGCGTGGCGCAGTGCGCAGCGCTGGCTATATTTTCCCGACCACCGAGTAACGGCAGCAGTTCCCGGGCAATTTTTTCAAAATCCATCATGTCACCTTCTATTTATTGTGATGAGGTCATCAGAACCAGGTTTCCATCTGCACACCGAAGTTCCATTCGCCGCCTGCGCTGAAGCCGCTGCTGCCGAATGAATCGTCGCTGGCATAGCGATCAAGCGAGCTGTTCCAGTCCATCCAGCTGGCGAAGAGGCGGATCTCCGGACGGGTAAAGAAATCACCGATATCAGCCACTTTAAAGGTGGGGGCAACGGTGAGTTTCCAGAAACTGCCGGATACTGCCTGACGATCTTTATAGCCTTGCGGATCGAGGTCCATATACTGATAGCTGCCTTCGTAAGCGAGGGCAAAGTTTTGGTTAATCTCCTGGATCAAACGCGCATTGAGCGTGGCCCAGCGATAGTGGTCACCGGCGGCATAACGATCGCTGCTGGTTTGCGCCAGCACGGCCGGGGCAAAACTCCATGTTTTATTCAGCGGCGTGACGCCGTAGCTGGCGAGGCGCCAGGTTTCTGCCTGCTGGGTCAGATTGCCGTCAGAGCCGATGCCTTTCACTTCGGCCCCGAGCCCGCGACCATACAGCAGGGCGGTTTTCGCCGATCCTTCGCGCAGGCCCCAGAAACTGTCGTTGTGCAGTGCCAGCATAGCGTGAACACCGCTGTCACCGGCATTGTCATTCTCGCGGCTCGGATTCAGGCGCTCATCGTTATCTTTTGCCCGCAGCCCGCTTACCATCAGCTGGAATGGACCGGCAAAGTTATTGCTGGTGACAATGTAGTTCTGAATGGTGTTATCAATCGCTTCAATATCGCCGAAATTACGCCCGTACAGCGAGAAGTTACTCTTCAGGCCATCTGCCCACTGGACGTCATAGATCCCGCCCCCGGTGCCGGCAAGGAACACCACATCCGAGTCAAGCCAGTGAATATCGAAGTTATCGCGGTCAAAGCGTTTACCCGCCCACAGCGTGCTCTGGTCAAACACACCGGTGAATTCCGGTAAATTGCCCAGTTCAACAAACGCCTGACGAATGTTCAGTTCGCTGGTACTGCCTGTCCAGTCGTTATAATCCCGCTGACCGTCGGCCAGCATCGCTTTGAAGCGGGTGGTGGCACCGTTGGCAAGCTGCTGCTTGTGTTCAAAGTTCAGCTCAACGTAGGTGTTGTTTTCGTTACCCAGTCGCCCAACGGCACCGCCAGTGTCCCCGGCGGGCGTCAGATAGGGGCCACTTTGCGTTCCCGCTGCGGAATCATTCATGATCAGACCGGAACGTGCATAGCCGTGGAATTCGAAACCGTCAGCGAAATTGCTGGTGCTGGTGGTCGCGGCGGTGGTGGCCGGAGCGGGGGCGCTGGCCGCCACAGGCAGGGCGGCGGGCTGTTTCTGTTGCTGTGTTTCCAGGCGGACGATTTTTTTCTCTGCTGTCTCGGCACGATTTTCCGCGATCGTGGCACGATCTTCGGCTTTTTGCAGACGCTGCTCCATTGCCATCAGTCGCTCTTCCAGGCTGGTCAACGTGGGTGCGGCGAAGCTGAATGTCGGTACGGCTAAAGCGAGGCCAATGGCGGTCGCCAGAATACGAGGTTTGATCATTTGCACGGTTCCCAGTGTGATTGTTTTGTTTTTTTGCTAAACCGGTTCGATGCAGAGAGTAAGCGAAGCGGATTATGTATTTCAATCACATTGGCTAACCCGGTTTAGGAAGTGTGATCGGGTTGGCAGTTTAGCGTGTGTTGGGGGGCTTGCGGCAGGCGCATCGCCCGCTAAAGCGGGTTCTCTCAGTCGGTCGGTTTTCCTGCCGGAACGGGCGTGACGGGACATCCCTGTCCCGGCACACCCTCTCGCCGACGTCCTGTCGGCTCGTCCTGGAAATCCGCTCTCCTTCGGCGAGGCTTAATTGCCGCTCAAAAGGTCAACGGCCAGGTCAAAAGAACAATCAAAGACAAGTCAGACAGACCAGACACAAAAAGCCTTTCTGGGTTTTTGGTCATTTTTTTAAAAAAAAATTTGGGTTTTAGGGTTTGACCTGGGGTTTGATGTTGAGGCGGCAATTAAGCTGCGCTGAGGAAGTGATGTGAACCAGGATGAACCGCCAGGACGGCGGTGAAAGCTCGGGCCGGCACAGGGAAGTGCCGTCACGAGCGGTCCGTCGGTGAACGGAACTTGCGAAGGCACCCGCTGGAAGCGGGCGCGGCGCCTGCCGCAAGCCCGGGGTCAAGGGGCGGCGGCGACTGGCCGCCCCTTGTCGCTCAGCCCGCGCAGCGGGAAAGCGAAACGCCCTTGACCTTAAGACCTTGACCTTAAGACCTTGCCTTTCAGGTTGCCCGCTAAAATTTCATAAGATCACCAGCATAAGGCAGGGCGGTCATCGCCCCTTTGGCGGTCGTCGCCGCCGCACCACTGCGCTGTGCCTGTTGAATGGCATCATCAAGCCGCTCAGGTACCAGCGGATGCGCTTCGGTCGCCAGCGCAGCCAACAGCCCGGCGACAAACGCGTCGCCCGCACCGGTGGTATCCACCACCTCAACACGCGGGGCAGCCACGTGTTGAACAGACCCGGCCTGCCACAGGTACACACCCTGGCTGCCGCAGGTCACCAGCAGCAGTGAAGGTTGATACTGTAGAGTGAAGCGATCGATGCCAGCCGCCATGTCGCGACACGTCGTCAGTGCGCAAAGCTCATCTTCTGACAGCTTGATAATATCGGCCAGCGCGAAGGCATCGGCCAGTACAGCGGCCATTTCCACAGGGTCTGACCATAAATCATCGCGTAGATTCGGATCGAAACTGACCCATCCTCCAGCCATTTTTATCGCGCGCATCGCCTGCATCGCCGCGCTGCGTGAGGGTTCTGCACTCAGGGCGATGGAGCATAAATGCAGCCCTTCACCGGCATGGAAAGGAGGCAAACGGTCGGCACTGAGAAACAGGTCAGCCGCAGGACGCACCATAAACGTAAACTGGCGTTCTCCCTCAGCATCCAGACTGACCAGTACCGTCGAGGTACGCTGACCCGGGGCGCGGTACATCCAGTCGATATTCACGTTTTCATGGTGCAGGGTCTGTTGCAGGAATTCACCAAAGGGGTCATCGCCAACGCAGCCGATAAAGGCGCTGTGGCCGCCAAGGCGGGCAATACCCACGGCCACATTGGCAGGGGCACCGCCGGGGCACTTCAGCAAATGTGTTTCCCCCTCGGGCAGGAGGTCTACTACCGCATCGCCCAGTACCCAAATTTTCTTGCTCATTGTCATTATCCTGAAGTGGTTATCTGACGAAAAGCTAAACTGGTTTAGCAAAAAAATCAAAATTCTTTTATCGTTTTGACGAGGGTTGGGTGAGAGAAGGCGTAAAGATTTTCCTCTGGCTGCCGATCACCTTAAGTGAAACTTTTTTCTTTTGTGATCGCCTTCAAACTTGATTGCGTACGCGGAAATGCATAAGGTCGTTAGTAGCATTCAGATGTTGCTGAAAACGAGACAATTCACGGAAGCAGTCAGGACAGCGTGGACGTCAAGCCAGGGTGTTGGAGGTGCAATGTTAACAAGAGATTTCCTGTTACAGGCCGATTGTAAAACGGCTTTTGGCGATATCGAAGAGTCATTGTTGTGGACCAGTGAACAACGGGCTGCTTCGCTGGCGGCGGCGCTTGCCTGTCGCCCCGATCATAGCCCGGTATGGATTTTTGGCTACGGCTCCCTGATGTGGAACCCGGTATTTGAAGCGGATGAAGTCGCTGCCGGTACGCTGAAAGGCTGGCACCGGGCGTTCTGTCTGCGGCTGACCGCCGGGCGCGGCACCGCCAGCCAGCCAGGACGTATGCTGGCGCTGAAAGAGGGCGGACAAACCACCGGACTGGCATTCTGCCTGCCCGAGGAAAAGCTGCACGAAGAGCTGGAACTGCTGTGGAAGCGTGAGATGATCACCGGCTGTTATCTGCCGACCTGGTGTGACATGGCGCTGGATGACGGGCGCACGGTAACCGCACTGGTGTTTGTGATGGACCCGCGTCACGCTCTGTATGAGCCGGACTCCTGCCCGAAAACCATCGCGCCTTTGATCGCACAAGCGAAAGGGCCATTGGGTACTAACGCGCAGTATCTGTTTTCGCTGGAAACAGAGCTGAAGCAGCGGGGGATGCATGACGACTGTCTGACAGATCTGGTGCAGCGTGTGCGTGAATTACAGCAGTGCCACAATGGATTGGTGGGATAACCGCATCGCGATGGCCCACACGGAATAACGTCAAACGTGTATCCCGTGTGGGCATCGATCTCGCAGAACTAGCGGCCCGGGTTAATTAACCAGGTGCCTGCATGATCAATCTTCAGCTGCTGACTGTGAACACCGGTTGATGTACGCACTTCCAGATGATAATCCCCCGCCGCCAGGTTCAAGGACGCGTAACCGCTGTTGTTAGGCTTGACCTCCATCACGCTGCCGTTCAGCAGCAGAGAGTCGTTACCGCTCAGTTTCAGGTAGACGGTTGCCATTGCCGGCGCGCTGGCGGCAGGTGTTTGCACGGCGGCGGTAACGCTGCCGGTGGTATTGCTGGCGGCAGCAGAATGCTCGGGTGCCACATTATCGCCACGATTCAGTCCCCACACCAGGGCCGCTACCGCGATGACCGCCAGGCCGCTGAGTAACATCAACGGCCGCGACAGGCGTTTAGCCACGCGCGGGGCCATAACCGGCTCCATGGTGCCCGCAGCAGGATTAACCGCCAGCGCAACGGGTTCGGGGTCGGGTAACTGTGGCGGTTCTTCTTGCGGCACCACCACGTTACTCACCAGTTCACCCATTTCACTCACCGGAGAATCGAGCAGGGCGGCCAGGTCATCAATGGACTGCGGACGCTGTTGCGGGTCCATCTGTAACGCCTGGTCAATCGCATTGAGCAGCGACAGGGAGTAGCCTTCCGGGCGTAATGTGCTGAGCGGCTGGTAGTGATCTTCGATGCAGCGCACCACGCTGACCGGCGGCGGATTGCCCGTAATCAGCGTATGCAGCACGGCGCCCAGCGCATAGATATCGGTCCAGGGACCCTGATCGCTGTCGCCTTCTTCGCTGTACTGTTCAATCGGCGCATAACCCGGTTTCAGCATAATCTCCGTTTCATCGGAAAGGTTACCGATCTCTTTGCGCGCCGAACCGAAGTCGAGCAAGACCGGCAGTTGATTTTCCTGAATCTGAATATTATCCAGCGAGATATCACGGTGCAGATAACCAGCACGGTGGAGGGTATTGATGGCACCGAACAGCGGCGGGAGCAGCTGGCGTATCCATGCCTCGTTAATGCTTTCCGGGCTGCCCTGTTGCCACTCTTTCAGCGTCATCCCACTGTAAAACAGCGTCCCCATATACGCGGTGCCGTTCTCTTCCCAGAAACGCAGGACGTGCAGCAGTCCCGGGTGATTAAACCGTGCCAGCAGACGTGCTTCCTGGATAAAACTGTTCAGTCCGGCGTTAAATAAGCGCTGGTAGCGTTCGCCGCGCAGCTGGATGGCGAGATCATCGTTGCGGCTGGCCAGTGACACCGGCAGATACTCTTTGATCGCAATCGTCCGTTCCAGCAGGTGATCCCAGGCGCGATACACAATGCCGAAACCGCCGCCACCGATCACTTCCTTGATTTCAAACTCATTAAAACGGTAGCCCGCCGGGAGGGCGTTCGGGACATTTTTTTGTTGTTCGTTTGCCGACATAGTGAAACGCTCCTGGCGTCCTGATAAACGGGGTTTAGTTAACGGTGCGCCAGGCGCCAATCGCCGGGTCGGCCAGGTCGGCGTGCAGGTCATCCACCAACAGCACATTCACTTTCACACCTGCGTCGATGATGCCTGACCAGGTTTTGCGTACGGCATCCACCGTTGCTTTCAATGCAGCCCCATCGCTGGCCTGCGCTTTGTCCATTTTCACCAGTAGCGCACCATCAAATGACCACACATGCAGGTTATTATTAAAGGGCAGCACCAGCCAGCTGTTAGGGGCATCGCGCCGTGCCAGCACCAGGCGCTGGTTATTCACTGCCACCACATCCAGGGAGTCTGGCTTCGGATGCAGATGCGTCAGCGGATAGCCCTGATAGAAACTGACGGCCAGCGGTTCGCGCGAGTTACCCTGAGCCAGCGTCAGTGTACTCGAGCCTTCCAGCCAGCCTTCGGTAGAGCAATTCATCGTTTTATCGTCAGGGATAAACAGCGACTGGCCGTTATCATCCCACCAGGTGCGGAAATGGCAGCCGCCGGGAAGATCGAAATGCTGCAACGGCTCGGCGTTAGCCGGCTGCGAGAGATCGAGTGGCGAGGCATTACTGGCCGTTGCCGTCGCGGTGGCATCCGCGGTGACAATAGGGCGCCAGCTCTGCTCTTTTGCCGCCGTGCCGGTCGCCAAAACCGTGCCTTTACCATTGGTCATCTGCCAGGGCAGTTCCAGCAGTTTGCCACATTGATTTTGCAGTAAATTTCCCACGCGCGGTAAGAAGCTGGTCAGCACGCCCGATTCGGTACTTTTACCGGAAACGATGCGCAGGTTAAGCGTCTCCTGGCACCATGCCGCAGGCGTGTTGCTGGTCACATTATCGATAAACACTTCCAGCTCAAGGCTGGGGGAATAGACCACTCGATAGTCTGCCGCCTGGGCCGTGGTGGCGAACAACAGAGTCAATGTAGCTGGCAACCAAAATTTCATAGCATTCCTTGGTGTTAATCGCGTGGCGGGAGAAAACGGGCAGAATCCGCCATGGAAAAGAGTAATGTGGTCTCTTGAGGTGAACCCACCCATACCGCCACGGCGCTCAGATTATCTGTTTTTGCGCTACGGTCGATGGCTTTTTGCATCAGCGCCAGCCACTCGGCAGGGGAATTAACCATACGAAGCGCCTGCTCCATCTCGGCGGGCGTCAGGTTACTCCAGAAACCATCCGTGCAAATTAAAAATGCGTCACCATCTTCCAGCGCCATCACTTCGCTGTAACCATGCGGACTCGCGGTATCAGCACCCAGGGCGTTATACAGTAAATTACTGTTAATTCCCGTATTTTCGTAACCTGCATCCTGCAACTGCTGTACCAGACTGTGGTCGCGGGTGACGCTATGGACGACCCCGCGACGGAAGAGATAGACCCTGCTGTCCCCGGCATGTACCCACCAGGCGTGCAGGGCATCACGGTCAATAAACAGCGCAGCCAGCGTGGTGCTCATCTGGTGAAAATTCGGATTAATCTCCTGCACATGGCGAATAGCTTGCTCGGTATTGTCTATCAGCGTAGCCGTATGCTCGGGGTGCAGGGGCGCTTCGCCGTCCAGCTGACCAAGCAGGGTATCGCGGGCAATCTGCGCGGCCAGTTCGCCACCCGCACTTCCTGCCACACCATCGCAGACCATAAAGCAGGCACTGTGTTGCCCCAGCAGGGCGCCAGTGGTGTCTTGATTGCTTTCACGCTGGCCGATCTGGCTGGTGGCAAAATAATTGATATTCATGCATCTTCCGGGGGAGTTTGCGAATCTTTATATTGATTAACTTCCACATCGTAAGCGTGCAGGAATGCTTCACCAAACAGGGTGTGGAAGTCATCCTCAATTTCCCCCGCGGTCTGCTGATAGTGGCGCATAAAATAGTCCCAAAGTGCCGCTTTCTTCGTGCTGCTCAGCGCCAGACGTGGCACCACGCCATCGCGACGGGCCAAATCTTCCAGCCGCTGTGGATTAAAGGATTGCAACATTGCGGCAATAATGGCGCGAATACCGGCGATCATCCCCAACTGGTGGGCCTGTAAATCGACCAGCGCATCGCGTACTGCCTGCTCCGGTGGCATAAAGCCTGGCATCTGGCTCTGGTAAATCTGCATCAATACGGTTTTACCGGAGGGGAGGATCTTAAAGGGATTATTCGCCTCATTAAGGATCATGGTCATCTCAGCCTTGACCCCGCGTTTGAGGATCGAGCGTGACGAGAGCAACGCAACCGTTCCCTGTGAGAACAGGCTCAGCATACGCCCGGTGGTACGCATCTGGTCTTCAGTTAGTGGGGTTTTCTCCAGCGTGGTATCCAGCCCCATACCGTCCAGCAGGGCGGCCAGCAGACGCTGTTCACGCGAGCCCTCAGCACTGCTGTCATGAGCGCCAGCGGGCGCATCGTGACTGACCGGATCGATGCCCAGCCGGGCCACCGTCTGGCGCGCCGATCGCAGCCCAAGCGCCTCGGCAGTGAGGCTTTCCATCTGCGGCACGATAAGGCCATCAGCGGTGTGATGCATTCTTAAGGGATCGTCATTGCTGCCATCATCGTCAGCAAACAGCGACAGCGGATCAATATGTTGCTCTGTGGGGACCGTAACGCGCTGCGGGTCGCTGACATCAATCTGATAAGGGCCAATGGCTAAGGTATCGCCGTGATCAAGCATCACCTGGCTGCCGCGCATCAGTTCGCTGCCGTTGTGGATCACCGCGATCACACTGCCCTGGTTGGTCAGACGGCAGTCGCCGTTTGCCGCCACATGCACCAGCGCCTGTAAACGAGAGATTGCCCGGTCAGGGTCGGGCAGCACCAGATCGTTATCAACGCTGCGGCCAATCGTGCCGCCTGGTGGCAAAAAATCACAGGCGGTTACCGGAACATCGGCCTGATTCTGCAAAATGGTCAATCGCATGCGTTTTTCCTGCAATGAGGCACGAAGGCCTGATCACTCTATTCAAACATCGGCGGATAGAGCCCGTGACGGCCCGACAGCGATCCGGCTGCCGGATGAAATAACTGCGAAAACAGCTGAGCGGTCAAATTACCGCTGTGCTTATGGCTGGCAAGCGGATAGCCATCGCTCTGATTAGTCCACCAGTAACTCGTGTACTGTAAGGGGTCAAAGCGCGTGGCGACTTCCCGCCAGGCCAGCGTACACGGCAGATCCTGATAGCCAATCACATCCATAATATCGGAGCGCCCGGTGTCCGGTAACGACAGCGGTGGGATGCCCCGCAGCGCCTGTTCCAGCCAGTCGGCGGAGTGCATCTGTTGTATGGCCTGATTCATCGTGGCGCCCAGCTCCTGGAACCATTCCCCGGAGATGGACAGCTGAGCCGGGTGCCAGGCTTTTACCGGCACGCTCTGAATCACCAGCAACGGCCATGCGCGCCCGACTCTGTCGCGCGACGGCATCATGCAGCCGATCTGCACGCGTTGTACGCCCAAGGTGGCGGGCAGCGC
The DNA here is from genome assembly GCF_020683125.1 of Erwinia rhapontici. Lineage (NCBI taxonomy): Bacteria > Pseudomonadati > Pseudomonadota > Gammaproteobacteria > Enterobacterales > Erwiniaceae > Erwinia > Erwinia rhapontici. The sequence continues at coordinate 2,150,296 of NZ_CP085627.1, forward strand.
GAAATTCCATATCGGCGCGCGGCTGAACGGGTCAGTCGTTCCGTCATGATGGTGATGCCAGTGCGCCAGCCCAAGCTGAAACCAGTGCGACCAACTGTCAATCAGTGCCTGCGGCATCCGGCGCAGTAAAAAGTCGCCTGCCGTTGGAAGCTTGCCATACCATCCCAGGTCATTTTTTACTGCCATGACGACGACCTTCTCAGTGAGCTGCGGTGAGTTGTCTGACCATCAGCGCGTTATCACGCATATAAGGCGAACTCAGTATCTGACGATCCAGTAACTGACTTAAATGCCAGTCCAGCTGCTGGATTTGCTGTGTCGTGACGCTGGACGGCAGGCTGCGTTGCAGATTCTGCATCACCCAGCCGCGCAGGAACTCGCCGTCATAGCTGCGCGGCTGGTACAGCATCTGATAAGCGCGCAGGGCATTGCGGCTGAACTCAGCATCTTTGCCGTCATCATTGCGTAGGGTTTGTGCGATGGTCTGCGCCACACGCGGCAGCAACAATGCTCTCAAAGCCCCCTGATACAGGCCCCAGGTCGCCTCGCTGATCTGGTCCCCCCGGTACAGTCCGCCACGCAGGCTGAGCGGAGGAGCATTCAGTGAAAACTGGCTGCTTTCGGGTAATGCCACCAGACGGTTTAAGAAGGGTAGCAGATCCAGGATGTTGCCGTGATTATTGCTGGTCAATTGCACCGCTTCCCGCGTCACGGCAGGTAAGCGTGTGGACACCTGTTCCAGATAGTGCTGATTCTTATAATAGCTGGTGATCCACAAGGCTGACGCCGCCACTAACGCCACGCCGAGCACCGCATAGCCTGCCCGGTGTAGCAGACGGTTGCGCTGTTCCCAGGAGCGATCGCTGCCCGCCAGGCGGCGCTCTTTAAACACTACATCACGCAGCAGGCCGTGAATAAAGTAGCTCTGTCCCTTATTCGCCGGGATCGGAGCGCTGCGATTCACACTGTCCCAGCTGGCAATCGACTGCCCCTGAGGTTGTGGCAGTTGCAGCTTGCGTGACAGTTCGCCCATCACCCGGTCAAACGGCAAGCCTTCTTGTGTCCCGCTGGTAAAGAACAAACCGCGTGCAGCCCAGGGTGTTTCGCTGTTTTCCGGCGAGAAAACAATATCCAGATATTCAGCCAGAAGGGGACGCAGGGCGCTGAACTCCTGAGGAAACTGGAAACACTCAGCACGCAGGGTAAGGTCGCTTTCCTGTGCCATTTTGTCGCTGAGATCGGCCATCAGCCGGGATAAAAGGCACTGAAACTGCTGTTCAAATTGAGCGTGAAGTCGGCGATCGCCCAGGCCTGGCTCCCAGGGGAAAGTGAAGCCCCAAATCTGTTCACGTTGCTGCTTATCCAGCCGGGCGAAGTAACGCATAAAACCTTTGAGCAGGTCGGTTTTGGTCACCATGATATACACCGGGAAGGGGATACCGGTTTGCTGGTGTAATTCTGCCATGCGCTGGCGCAGCGCCGTGGCCTGCGCATGGCGTGCCTCTGCTGAGTCGCTCAACAGCTCCGCCACGCTGATGGTCATGATCACGCCATTGATGGGCTGGCGCGGGCGATAGCGCTTTAACAGGGTGATAAAGGTTTGCCATTCGCTGGCATCGCGTGCGCGCTGGTTCTCTTGCAGGGTATAACGCCCGGCAGTATCCAGCAGTACGGCCTCGCCGGTAAACCACCAGTCGCAGTGGCGGGTGCCGCCGATACCGCGCAGCGCGCTTTTCCCCATCGCATCACTGAGCGGGAAGTCGAGGCCGGAATTAATCAGTGCTGTGGTTTTACCGGCACCAGGCGCACCGACGATCAGATACCAGGGAAGCTGATAGAGATACTGCGCGCTGAAACGCTGTAGCCAGCCTTTACGTTTGCCAAACTGGGTTTTTTTTAACAGCATCGCCGCTTCACTGAAGCGGTTATTGAGCATTTCACCCGTAGCCTGTAATTCCGCGTGGTCGATATTGCTGAGTTGCAGGCGTGTCAGCAACTTGCTGTTGAACCAGGCGCGGTAAAGCTGAGGGATAAGCTGAAAGAGTATCCACAAAAAGTAGCACAGACCGATTAACAGCTGGCGATTTAATGGGCTGTCCAGCGACTGGAAACGGGTAAAAGGCAGCAGCGGTCCCACCATCCAGATCAGGGCAGACAGCGCGGTAACACCGACCAGCCCCCATAACAGGCGGCTGGAGAGCAGTGAAAAGAAAGTGTTCAGCATTAATTTTTCCCCGGAGTGTGGCTGTCGTCTGACTCAGGGGCAGCGAACAGGGTGATTTCAACGCGGCGGTTCTGCGCGCGATTTTCGTTACTGTCGTTCGGTAACAGTGCACCGCTATCACCCCGGCCCTGTGCGCGCACGTTGATGCCTGGCTGGGCGATCAACTGCGCCATCATGCTGCTGATGGCGCGCGCCTGGGTGGCAGAGTATTCATAATTTGAGGGAAAACGGCTGGACAGTATCCGCTCGTCATCCGTATAGACGCTGACCAGAATGGTCCCTTTGGCGGACTCCATCGCGGTGGCCACGCGGGCAATCAGCGCACGACCTTCAGGAGACAGCACCGTCGTGGATGGCGCGAATAAGCGATCGGCCGGCAGGATGACTTTACTGCCGTTGGCGCTGTCGGTGACATCAACCTTACGTTCGGCAATCAGATCGCTCAGACGCAGGCGTAAATCGAGCAGGGCCTGCGGAGCTGCACCGCGCTGTCCTGCGACCACTTTTGGCAGCGGCGTTTGCCAGATCTGCCGCAGTAGCGGTTCTGCTGCATTGCCCAGACGCCAGTTGAGACTGGAAAAAATCAGGCAGCCAACAAACGTGGCAAGAGAGATACAGACCCACAGCGGCACAGGTGGGCGCCACAGCGTATTTTGCCCGGCGGCGACGACCGTTTGCAGAGGCGGCGGTTCCTGTTGTCCACGCGTTTCCTGGATAAGCTGTGCGAGGCGGGTACGTACGGCATCCCGTTGCAGGCGGCCGTTATCCATGCTGCGATAGCGACCCTCATAACCCAGCAGTAAACAGAAATGGATCACTTCCAGTAGCCAGAGATGCTGGGTGGGATTCTGGGAAATGCGTGCGAGCAGCTGAAAGACTTTTTCGCCGCCCCAGCTTTCATTATGGAACGTGACCAGCAAACCATTGCCGGACCAGACGCCACGGCTGCCCCAGGGGGTTTGTGCTGCGGCTTCGTCCAGCACCGCGCAAAGTGTATAGCGGGCACCAATAATCATTTCAAACGGCATGCCAGTCTGTTTGCAGCGTGTTTCGAACTGGCGTATTTCATCGATCAGCTGATGGCGTAAACCGGCCGGATCGTCATGGGTGGCCGCCAGACGAATTTGTACAATGGCATTGAGCAGCGGAGAGGCCGCTGTTACCAGGGGATTGTCTGGGCTGACCGGTGTAGCTGGGTCAACGGGAAATTCCGACGTCATCAGGATGTGTTAATCTCGGCTGTGTGCCAGCAGGCAAATAGGGTCAACTTCACCGTAGAGTGAATAAAACGCTTTTGCTGCCATCCGTGGCAACGGTGAGGCCTTATCCGGCGCGCTTACTCCAGAATCCAGGTCGCCGTATTATTGTTGCGGCAGGCTTTGCTCTTACCGCCAACATCGACGCACACTTTCTTGCTGTTTTTACGCGGGCGCGGGCGGTCACTGCGCAGTGTGGCATCGTACATATCGCTCTTCACCCCAGCTTTCAGCGGCACGTAGCCAATCAGCTGTTGCTCATCAACGTCAGCAATGGCGAACCAGCGGTTCTCCACTTCACCCAGCACCAGGAACGGCTTACCGTTTTCCAGATAGCGCACCACTTTGCCACTATAGTCGGGACGGGTCATGACAGACGCATTATACAGGGCGCGATAATTCTCATTCACTGGAGTGAAGGATGCGGGGGCTTTCACCGCATAGCGATGCGTTAACGTTACGCCATCAACAACGCTGCTGACGACGGTGTCATCAGTGACAGGCGGTGGAGGCGCTTTGCATCCCGCTAAAGTGAGCACGGCCAGCAGGGTAAACGCGATGCTAATTTTCACATTGGTCCTCGTGAATATCATCTATAAATCGGGTTCTTTACAGACGCGACAGGGCGGCATTAAACGACGCCATATCGTGTTATTAAAAGTCAATTACTCTGTACGTTCCAGGAAAAAATCTCACAGGTTTACATAAAGATAATTCTCATGTCAGTTTACCTGACGCTTTTGGGAATGGAAACCATTGCAGGAGCCTGTTGAACATGTTATCGGCCTGCTATAAGCGTGACAGAGTTTGCCTGAAAGGTGACAAAACGGCAATTTGATTAGCGTCAATAATCGGTATTCCGCTCTGCGCTATGGTGGTTGCTTAGAAACCACACGCTGGCTGACTATCACGTAATTGAATGAATAAATATGACTTATTGATTCCGTATCACTCCAGTAAACAGGCACTATGCCTTTTTTCAGTGAAATGCCAGTCAGATTCGTCGCGCCATCCCGGCACGGTAATTGCTTAGCCAGACCTTTTGAATGCTAGCGGAGTTAAGTCGATGACAGATCATTATCCTTCTGCGCTGGCGTATCTTCTGGCATCACGGCAGCGGGAAATCGCCAGCCTGCGCTCCCTTTTACAGAGCGGAAGGCTGACAACGGAAGTCAGTCAGTTGATTCATGAGATTCAGCGCGAACGGGGAGCAAGCAATCTGTGGATTTGTTCTCAGGGGCAGTTGTTCAGTGACGAGCTATCGCAGTGCGGATGCCGGGTCACTCGCAGCCAGCAAGAGGTGATGCTCCTGCTACCGGCCGTGCCGGATGACAGTCAGGAGGGGCCCGCATCCAGCCGTCTCTACAGCCGTATTGCCACCGCCTTGCAGGCACTGGGGGAGCTGAGCACGCTGCGGAAGCAGGTGCGGACATTGCAGTTGACCCAGGCCGTTGTCATGGAGCAGTTCAACCATATTATCCGCCAGTTGCTGAACCTGGTGTTTGAAATGGTGGATACCGCTTCGGACCCCGGTGTTTCGCGCGTGTTAATTGCCATGTTCAGCTTTATGCAGGGTAAAGAACTGGCCGGGCAGGAACGGTCTATCGGCGCGGCAGGGTTTGCTTCCGGGCAATTTACCCCGGCAATCAGTCAACAGATTGTAGCGTTGATTGATGCCCAGGAGCGCTGTTTTAGCCATTTTACCGGATTCGCAGACGAAGAGAGCCTGCAACGCTGGCAGCAGGTGGCGCAGAGTGAAAATAATATCGAGCGGTTAAGGCGTATTGCCTGCACGACTGCACGAACTGATGAGCAGGGCGCGGCAATGGCGCTGCGCTGGCATCAGTCTTTGAGCCAGCGGATCGATGGGCTGAAAACGGTGGAAGATTGTCTTGCTCGCGCCCTGATGCAGCGCTGCCGCCAGAGTATTGCTGCGGCTGAAGCTCAGCGGGATATCACCCCGATCGACCTGCAACAACAGATGCAAAAAAGTGCCCGTGAGCCGGCCTGGAGCGTCTTCATCGCTGGAAATGACGGACGGGTACCTGTTTCGTCAGGCAGGCAGGAGCCCGGTGGGCTGACACCTCAACTGGGACGGTCATTACTGGCGCTGATCCAGCAGCAGTCACAGCGGCTTCAGGATCAGGATAATGAGCTGGCCGCCATGCGAGCCAGTATTGAGGATCGTAAGCAGATCGACCGCGCCAAAGTGTTACTGATGCAGCACCACGGCTACAGTGAAGAGCAAGCCTGGCAGGCGCTACGTAAAATGGCGATGAATCAGAACAAGCGCATGGCGGATATTGCCAGCGCACTGCTGGCGGTGGCTTCTGCATTTGCGTCTCAGGACAACTAAGCGTGTGCACAAAGATTGTGCACCTTTTGCTTCACCGCAGCGCACAACGACGTGCCTGGCGGCGGAAGCCGCGCTTAACGTGCGTAGTCGAAAGCTAAAGTACTGATCGCACAGCGGCATATAAACAGCTGTACCGGACCCGGTTCTGGCACAGTGTTTGCAAGTTATCTTGCAGTTGTTAAGACAAAATAACATGCATTTGTTCCACCAATGGCGGTGCAACGAGTGCTTTGGATAAAGGCGTCCAACCGCATGCATTACGCATGTCGGTGGACGCCTTTTTTTATGGTTTTTTTCAGGGCAAGGCAATGATGAGCAAAGAACAGAGCAACGTACCCGTGGTGAATACAGCGGTTGAGGCAGCAGATAAACCCACGCTGGTGGTGATTGGGCATGGCATGGTCGGCCAGCACTTCCTTGAGCAGATGGTCAGCCGACAGCTACAGCAGCAGTTCCATATTGTCGTGTATGGCGAAGAGCGCCATGTCGCTTATGACCGCGTGCATTTATCGGAATACTTTGCCGGGAAAGGGCACGCGGAACTCTCTCTGGTCCCCCCCGGATTTATTGAACAAAGCGGCATTGAACTGCGAACCGGGCGGCAGGTGGTCTCTATCGATTGCCAGCGGCGCCAGGTGCACGAAGCAGATGGTCGTGTTCAGGCGTACGACCAGCTCGTGCTGGCCAGCGGCTCCAGCCCATTTGTGCCACCGATCCCCGGCAGCGAACACGCGTCCTGTTTTGTTTACCGGACGCTGGACGACCTGGATTCCCTCGCCGCGAAGGCCACCGGGTCGACGCGTGGTGTGGTGATTGGCGGGGGCTTGCTGGGGCTGGAGGCGGCCAATGCACTGCAAAAACTGGGTCTGGAAACCGCGGTGGTCGAGCTTTCCTCGCGGCTGATGGCGGTGCAGTTGGATGAGGGGGGCGCTGCGATGCTGCGCCGGAAAATCGAAGCGCTGGGGGTTGCTGTTCATACCGGTAAGCAGAGCCAGAGCATTGACGCTCAGGAAGATGGCACGCTGCGGCTGAATTTTGCCGATGGCAGTGCCCTTGAGACCGATCTGATACTGTTTTCGGCCGGTATCCGCCCACGCGATCACCTGGCCGCTGCGGCAGGCCTGATGCTGGGCGAACGCGGTGGCGTGGTCATAGACGATTGCTGCCGGACGTCAGACCCAGCCGTCTGGGCCATCGGTGAGTGTGCTGTATGGCAGGGGCATCTCTATGGCCTGGTGGCTCCCGGCTATCAGATGGCGCGCGTGCTGGCGGCAACGCTGGCAGGAGAAGCCGCGGCATTTAGCGGGGCGGATATGAGTACTAAACTCAAGCTGCTGGGAGTCGAGGTGGCATCAATGGGGGATGCTCACGGAGAAACGGCGGGCAGCCAGAGCTATTACTGGACCAATGAACCCCGGGAAATCTATAAAAAGATTGTCGTTTCGGCTGACGGTAAAACGCTGCTGGGCGGCGTGCTGGTCGGTGACAGCAGCGAGTACAGCCTGCTGCTACAAATGATGCTGAACGGCATGGCGCTGCCTGATGCCCCTGAAAGTCTGATCCTGCCGCAGAGTGCCGGGGCTCCGTCGAAAGCGCTTGGCGTGGCGGCTCTGCCGGACAGCGCGCAGGTCTGCTCCTGTCATAACGTGACCAAAGGGGATATCTGCGCCGCGGTCAAAGCAGGATGCAGCGATATGGCATCGCTGAAAGCCAGCACCAAAGCGGCCACGGGCTGCGGCGGCTGTGCCGCGCTGGTCAAACAGGTCATGGAATACCAGTTGGCGGATCTGGGCGTAGAAGTGAAGAAAGATATCTGCGAGCACTTCCCGTGGTCACGTCAGGAGCTGTACTCACTGATTCGCATGGGCAATATCAAAAGCTTTGAAGAGTTGCTGGCGAAGCAGGGACGCGGCAACGGCTGTGAAATCTGTAAACCGCTGGTGGGATCGATGCTGGCCTCCTGCTGGAATGACTATCTGCTGACGCCCGCTTTGTTACCCCTGCAGGATACCAACGACCGTTATTTTGCCAATATCCAGAAGGACGGGACTTATTCGGTTGTACCCCGGATGCCGGCCGGTGAGGTCAGCGCAGAGGGGCTGATCGCCATCGGTGAAATTGCGCAAAAATACAATTTGTACTGCAAAGTCACCGGGGGCCAGCGTATCGATCTGTTTGGTGCCCGGCTGGAGCAGTTACCGGTTATCTGGCAGGCGCTGGTGGACGCAGGTTTTGAAACCGGGCATGCGTACGGCAAATCGCTGCGCACCGTGAAGTCCTGTGTCGGATCGACCTGGTGCCGCTACGGCGTGCAGGATTCAACCAGTTTCGCGACCCGGCTGGAAAACCGTTACAAGGGGCTGCGAACCCCCCATAAGTTTAAAATGGCCGTATCGGGGTGCACGCGCGAATGCGCAGAGGCCCAGAGTAAGGACATTGGCGTTATTGCCACCGACAAAGGCTGGAATCTGTACGTCTGCGGCAATGGCGGGATGAAGCCGCGTCATGCCGACCTGTTTGCCAGCGACCTGGATGCAGAAACACTGGTGCGCTATGTCGACCGTCTGCTGATGTTCTATATCCGTACTGCCGATCGTCTGCAACGAACCAGCGTATGGATGGATAACCTTGAAGGGGGGCTGGAGTATCTGCGTCAGGTGGTGATGGATGATGTGCTCGGGATTGCTGCCGAACTGGAGCAGGAGATGCAGCGCGTCGTTGACCGCTATCAGTGTGAATGGCAGACCACGCTGGCCAGCCCCGATCGTCTGGCGCTGTTCCGTCGCTCGGTAAATGACGTGCAGCCCACATCGCTGTGGAATAAGGTCTGCACCCTTAAGGAGATCCCCCCGCAGGCCGGGATCGGCGCGCACCTCGGCTCACAGGCGATAGCCCTGTTCCGGCTTGATGATACGGTTTACGCACTGGATGACCATGAACCAGGAACGGAAGCCAATGTGCTGTCGCGCGGGCTTTTGGGCGACAGTCAGGGTGAACCGCTGGTGATTTCGCCGTTATACAAACAGCGATTCCGACTGAAAGACGGACAGAGCCTGGACAACCCGGCGCTTTACCAGCGCTGCTGGCCAGTGAAAATTGAACAGGGGCTGGTCTGGGTTGCCAGCACGCCGCTGGTTCAGACTCCGGGCGACACCGCCCTGACAGTATGAGGCCGAAAATGACTGTAAAAATACCTGCTCTTGATCGTTTGCTGGCCGGGGGCTTCCCCCCCGGCCAGCAGGGAGATGTCTGGCTGGTGGGGGCCGGGCCGGGAGCCGTGGACCTGTTGACGGTGCGCGCGCTGCGTCTTATCGAAAAGGCTGAGGTGGTGGTCTGCGATCGGCTGGTCGGGCCGGATATTCTGGCACTGATCCCCCCAACGGCACTGAATATTGACGTGGGAAAAACGCCGGGTTTTCATGGCATGAAGCAGTCACAGATCAACCAATTGCTGGTGGATCTGGCCCGTGCCGGGCGGCAGGTGATCCGTCTTAAAGGCGGCGATCCCTTTATTTTCGGCCGGGGAGGGGAAGAGATGCAGTGGCTGCAACAGGCGGGAGTGACCTGCCATATTGTGCCCGGCATTACCGCCGCTACCGGCTGTGCGGCCGCCACTGGCATCCCGCTGACGCACCGCGACATGGCCCAGTCGGTGCGCTTTATCACCGGTCATGGACGTGACGGCAAACCCCAGCTTGACTGGGAAAGTTTACGTGATGCCCGCCAGACGCTGGTGTTTTATATGGGATTAACATGGTGTGAGGCATTAAGTGAGCAGATGATCCGGCACGGACGCGATGCGCATACGCCGGTAGCGATTATCGAGCGGGGCACACGTCACGATCAGCGCACCCACATTACCCGCCTTGACCGGCTGGCGCAGACGGTAGCGGAACGGCAGCCACAGTCACCGGGCCTGTTGATTGTCGGTGACGTGGTGCGTTTATACCGAACTGACGCCGATCAGGGCGCCACCAGCACCTTCACCCCCAGTGCTTCAAAGGCGTCAATAGACGCCTGAGTAATGCCGCTGTCGGTGATCAGATACTGGATTTTGCTCCATTCGCAGGGCAACGCAAACATCGACACCTTGTCGATTTTACTGGAGTCAGCCACCACGTAAACGGTGTTCGCAGAGTGGATCATGGCGCTTTTCACCTTGATATCCGTCTCGCTGGGAAAACTCAGACCGAGGCGGGGAGAAATGCAGGCCGTGGCGAGAAACAGCTTCTCCGCCAGCACGTTTTCAAAAAAACTGGCGGCCTTTTCACCTGACGTCGACAGGGTGGGGAACTTAAAGGTGCCGCCGGTCAGCAGGATATTAATCCCCGGCTCACCGCCCAGCTTCAGGGCAATATTCACGGCGTTGGTCACCACCGACAGGCGCCGGATGTGATTCATATGATTGGCGATCGCCGTCGTCGTGGTGCCCGAATCGAAAATGACCGTATCGCCGTTTTCGATATGCTGTGCCGCCAGACGCCCAATGGCATCTTTTGCGTCGAGATGGGTTTGCCGTTCCAGCAGCAATGCGCCGGTATTTTGCTTACCTGTAATCAATGTTGCACCGCCGTGATAACGCTGCACATACCCCTCTTTTTGCAGCATACGCAGGTCGGTACGGATAGTGGCTTCGGTCAGTCCGAAAGTCTCCGTCAGCATTTTTACCGTGACGGTGCCATCCTCACGGATCATCTCCAGGATCTTTTCCCGCCGTTGCTGCATATCAGCCAGTTGTTCATTTTTGCTTTTCAAGTCAATCACTCCCTTTGCCTGAATGCGGGTTGCCTGCCCCGTCAGCCGGGCTGTTGCGATAAATAGTAACCCTCGTCCGCATCAATTGCGAGATCTGCAAAAGTGACTTTCAATTTTCGAATGAAAGTCAAAAATTGCCATTCAATTGATTTAACTGATATTTAACATTGTCTTCATCGCAATACCCGCCGCGAATTCTCGCTATATTGCTGTTTTATAATGCATTAATGTTATTTTTGGCTTTTGTTTGAAATATGATCCACCCCACAATATGATTACAAACGATAGCGTATATTTTTATTCGAAAACGAAATTGCCGCTGTTGACTGTCATATCAACACGCTATCCGGCCCGCGGCGTCATAGATGAAGAGGTAATGATGGACTTTCAGGCAATCAAACAGACTGCGCGTCAGGCCCGGCGCTATGTACTGCAAATGAATCATCGGGCAGGCAAAGGTCATACCGGTGCCGACCTTTCTGAGGTGGATATCATCTGTACCTTATTTATGGCGGTGATGGATCGCAGCCGTCCGCGTCCCGATCAGGACCGTTTCATCCTCTCCAAAGGTCACGGGGCAGGCGGGTTGTATTGCAGCGCGGCTGCTATGGGCCTGATTGACCCGGCGATCCTCGACCAGTTTATGGGGGACGATACGCTGCTGGCGGGCCATCCCATCCATCAGAAGCTGCCAGAGCTGGTGGAAATTAACTCGGGTGGTTTAGGCCACGGGTTATCGATTGGTGTGGGTCTGGCGCTGGGCAACAAACTCTCTGGTCGTGCTGACCGTCGTGCTTTTGTCCTGCTCGGAGATGGTGAACTGGCGGAAGGTTCTAACTGGGAAGCAGCGATGTCGGCCAGTAAATTCAAACTGGAAAACCTGGTGGCGATTGTTGACCGTAACCGTTTGCAACTGGCCGGGAAAACCGAAGATATCATGCCGCTGGAGCCGCTGGCCGACAAATGGCTGGCATTCGGTTTCGAAGTCCTGGAGTGCAACGGGCACGATCCTGCCGCCATTGCCGCCGCCGCTAACCAACCCGGCATCGGTAAACCCCGCGTTATTTTAGCCAATACCGAAAAAGGGCACGGTATCTCGTTTATGGCCAACGTCCCGGCCTGGCATCACGCCGTACCTAATGATGAGCAACTGGCCCTTGGGCTGGCCGAGCTGGAGGATTAACCATGCAAGACTTACGTGACGCCGTGATTGCCACGCTGGTGGAAGCCCAGAATGAGGGAGCAGACCTCAGTGTCATGGTGGCCGACTCCACCTCAACATCAAAAATTGCCCCGTTTGAAAAAGCCTTCCCGGATCGGGTCATCAACGTGGGTATCGCTGAACAGAATATGGTGGGAATGGCGGCGGGAGTGGCACTGAGTGGCCGTACGGTATTCACCGCTAACGCTGCACCGTTTCTGTTTGCCCGCTCGAATGAGCAATTGAAAAATGATGTTTGTTACTCAGAAACTAACGTCAAGATGCTCGGCCTGAATGCCGGTTTTGCTTACGGTCCGTTGGGTGCCACGCACCACTGTACTAACGACATTGCTATCGCCCGTTCGATGGGCAACCTGCAAATTTTCGCGCCAGCAGATGCCATTCAGGCCAGCGCGATTGCCCGCCATGCCATCAGCCATAAAGGGCCGGTTTATATCCGTATGGACAGCGATAAAGTGCCGCTGCTGCATGATGCCGATTACCAGTTTGTGCCGGGTAAACCAGAGGTGTTACAGCAGGGTAAAGACACCGTGGTGTTCTGCCTGGGGACGCTGGCTCATGAAGCGCTGGCCGCAAAAGATGACAGCATCACCATCGTCTCACTGCCTTCTCTGTGGCCGCTGGACGAAGCGGCGGTCATCAAGCTGATTACCGCACACCGTCAGGTGATCACCATGGAAGAACATGTGTTGAGTGGCGGTCTGAGCAGCATTATCGGTGAGCTGCTGCATCAGCACAGCCTGCGCCAGCGCTTTATTCCGCTGGGTATCCCGCCGTATGAATTTACCCATAGCAGCAGTCGTGTTGCCCTGCGTCGCCAGTTCCGCATCGATGCTGAAGGCCTGCGCGCCACGTTAGAAAATCTTGTTGCCGCTTAAGGAGAGTCTGGAAATGAGTAACGAATATGACGTCAATCTGCGCTACGGCGTAGATATCAACGGGGATCTCAGTGGCAAGGTGGCCGTGGTCACCGGGGGGCTGGGGGGGATTGCGATGGCCAGCAATCAGATGCTGCTGGAGAAAGGCGCGAAGCTGGCACTGCTCTATCCGGCGTTTGAACAGAGCAAAGTGGCGGATATTGCCGGACAGTTCGCAGCCGATCGCGTCCAGTTTGTTCAGTGCGATGTCACTGACCCGGACTCTGTGGAGCAGGCAATAGCACAGGTTGAAGCGCACTATGGCCAGATCGATATTCTGGTGAACTGTGCGGGCTACGTGATGTTGCAGCCGGTACTGGAAACGGAATTTTCCGAGTGGCAGAAGCAGGTGGCAGTCAATCTGACCGGGCCATTCCTCTGTTCTCAGGCGGTGGCAAAACGCATGGTGAAAGCGGGTAAAGGCGGAAAGATCATCAATATTGCCTCGCAGGCGGCATCCATCGCTATCGATAACCATGTGGCCTATACCTCGGCGAAAGCCGGGCTGTTGGGGATGACCAAAGTGATGGCGAAAGAGTTTGCGCCCCACAAAATTAACGTGAATACCCTGTCGCCGACCGTGGTGCTGACGCCAATGGGCGAGAAAGCCTGGCGTGGGGAGAAAGGGGAGGCGATGAAGCAACTGATCCCAATGGGACGTTTTGCCTACACGGACGAAATTGCCGCCGCCGTGCTGTTTTTTGCCAGCAACGGTAGCGACATGATCACAGGCGCAGACCTGATGATCGATGGCGGTTTCACTATTTGGTAATACCGATTACTGCGCCAACACCAGAGAATTCGAGATGTTATCCCGACTGTCGGTCGTTGCAGCAAGGCGGTAAGTAAACGCAACTGCGGCATCCGATACCAAGGTTAAAAAGCTGTACCTACACATAACAACATAAGAGAACATCAAAATGAAAATGCGTTTAACTCTGTTAGCTCTAGCGACCGCCTGCTCCTTCTCTCATGCCGTTACTGCCGCAGAGAAAGGCACCATCATGATCCTCGTTAACTCGCTGGATAACCCGTACTACGCTTCTGAGGCCAAAGGGGCCAACCTGAAGGCACAGGAACTGGGTTACAAAACCACCGTGCTGTCCCACGGTGAAGATGTGAAAAAACAAAGCGAACTGATTGATGCCGCCATCGGTAAAAAAGTGCAGGGCATTATCCTCGATAACGCTGACTCCACAGCCAGCGTTGCCGCCATCAAAAAAGCCAAAGATGCCGGTATTCCTGTGGTGTTGATTAACCGTGAAATCCCGGTTGATGACGTCGCGCTGGAGCAGATCACCCACAACAACTTCCAGGCGGGTTCCGATGTGGCGAACGTTTTCGTTGAGAAGATGGGCGAGAAAGGCACCTATGCCGAACTGACCTGTAACCTGGCCGACAACAACTGCGTCACCCGTTCGAAATCCTTCCACCAGGTACTGGATCAGTACCCGGATATGAAAAGTGTGGCGAAGCAGGATGCGAAAGGCACCCTGATCGACGGTAAGCGCATTATGGACAGCATTCTCCAGGCGCACCCGGATGTAAAAGGGGTGATCTGTGGTAACGGTCCGGTGGCGCTGGGGGCCATTGCTGCCCTGAAAGCGGCCGGTCGTAGTGATGTGATTGTGGTGGGTATTGATGGCAGCAACGACGAACGTGATGCGGTCAAAGCCGGCACGCTGAAAGCCACCGTGATGTTGCAGGCGCAGGCGATCGCCGCGCAGGGCGTCACCGATATCGACAATTTCCTGCAGAAAGGCACCAAACCCGAGAAACAGCGCGTGATGTTCCGCGGCATCCTGATCAACCAGGACAACGCAGACAAAGTGCAGGACTTCAATTTCAAATCCTGAGTTAACGCTTCATAAGATGTGACTGCGCCCCCTGTGGGGGCGCAAAGGAGAGAATTATGTCCAGGCGAGTCTGGCTGGCAATGGCCACTTTAGCCCTCGGGGGCTGCCGTATTGTGTCACAGCAGGAGCTGGCCGATTTAAAAAATCCGCCCAACCCCGCGATGGCAAATGTCACCGCCACGTATCAGCAAAAAATCGTGCCACAAATTGTCAGCGAGGCAAAACCGCTCGACGAACTGATGAAGTCGCTGGCCACAGCAAAAGATTTTGATGCGGCCTGTAAACAGTGGGGATACCGCAGTCAGGATGAGAACCCGTGTGTGTTCAGCATCAAAATTCAGGGCACGGTTACTGAGGTGAACACCACCTCACGCAGTGGAAAAATGACCATTAAAGACGTCAGCGGCCAGCAGGTCGTGGTGCAGATTGGCCCGATCATTCGCGGTACCGCGCTGCGCGACGCTTATAAGGGGGCCAGCTATCAGGACTTCAACGATCAGGTGCTGTTTGGTGATTATGGTAAGGCGATCAATAACCTGGCGTCAGATGAGGTGAAAAAGCTGCAACCGAAAGTCGGTGAAAGCGTTGAGGTTGATGGGGTCTTCAGCAGTTGGGATGTGCCGCAAACACCACCGGATGTCACCCCGGCTCACGTGGTACGCAAGTAGAGGGCTCATGATGGCTGAATATCAAATCGACCCGCTGTTATCGCCGGATCAGCTGCCCGAAGTGGTGATTGAAACGCGTGATGTGTCGCGTATCTATCCTGGCGTGACCGCGCTGGACCAGGTGAACTACCGCGTGTATCGCAACAAGGTCAATGTATTAATCGGTGAGAACGGTGCCGGAAAATCCACCATGATGAAAATGCTGGCCGGAGTGGAAGTGCCGTCCTCCGGGCAGATTTTTCTCGACGGAGAACCCGTGTCGCTGCACTCGACCCAGCAGGCTGAGAAGCACGGGATCAGTATCATTTTTCAGGAACTGAATCTGTTCCCGAATATGAATGTGATGGACAACATCTTTATCGGTAATGAGTTTTTCCAGCGCGGCCGGATTAACGAAAAATATCAGTACCAGCTGGCGAAAGCCCTGCTGGAACGGCTGGAGCTGGATGTGGACCCTTATGCGCCGCTCGGTGAGCTGGGCATCGGTCACCAGCAGCTGGTGGAAATTGCGCGTGCACTGTCGAAAGACACCCGGGTACTGATTATGGATGAACCGACCTCGGCGCTCAGCCAGTCGGAAGTCAAAGTCCTGTTTAACGTGATTGCGGCGCTGAAGCGGCGTGGCGTCACCATTATCTATATCTCGCACCGTCTGGAAGAGCTGATGGAGATCGGCGATCACATCACCATCTTCCGTGACGGGCGTTTTATCAGCGAACGTGATGTGCGCGATGCCAGCGTGCCGTGGATCATCGCCCAGATGGTAGGCGATAAGAAAAAGCAGTTCGACTATGCCGCCGCAACGCAGGGAGAGGTGGTGCTGGACGTCAGCGGACTCACCGCGCTGCGTCAGGATGGTGGCTACAAGCTGAACGATGTGACGTTCTCACTGCGGAAAGGTGAAGTGGTGGGCATTTACGGCCTGCTGGGCGCCGGGCGTACCGAGCTGTTTAAAGGTCTGATAGGACTGATGGGCTGCCAGAGCGGCCGCGTGGTGTTGAACGGCGAAGTACTGGACAAGCGTGATTTTCAGTACCGATTGAAAAAGGGCATCGCGCTGGTGCCGGAAGACCGTAAAGGCGAGGGGATGATCGGCATGATGTCGATCAAAACCAATATGACCTTGAGCGATCTCAGTCTGCGCGGCTTTCGTCGGGCGCTGGGGCTGTTGCGTCCGCAGCAGGAGAGCGAAAAGGTGAACGACATGGTGCAACGCCTGGCGATCAAGGTCAGCGATACCGATCTGCCCATCACCTCTCTGAGCGGCGGTAATCAGCAAAAAGTGGTGCTGGGCAAGGCACTGATGACCGGCCCGGAAGTGGTGCTGCTGGATGAACCGACGCGGGGGATTGATGTCGGTGCCAAAACCGATGTGTATCAACTGATCGGCAAAATGGCCCAGGAGGGGCTGGCCGTGATGTTTTCGTCCTCGGAACTGGATGAGGTGATGGCGCTGGCCGACCGCATTTTGGTGATGGCGGATGGGCGTATTACCGCTGACCTGCTGCGTGCTGATGCCACGCGCGAAACGTTAATCACTGCGTCGACACCGCACGAATAAGCGGGCTTGAGGAAGAAAAAATGAATCAAAAATATCTGCTGTATATGTACCTGCTGAAAGCCAGAACGTTTATTGCCTTGCTGATTGTGGTGGGCTTTTTCAGTGTGATGGTGCCGAACTTCCTGACCCTGTCCAATGTGCTGATTATGACGCAGCACGTGGCGATCACCGGCCTGCTGGCGATTGGCATGACGCTGGTGATTCTGACGGGCGGGATTGACCTCTCCGTTGGGGCGGTGGCGGGCATTTGTGGAATGGTGGCCGGGGCGCTGCTGACCAGCGGTGTCCCTCTCTGGGGCGGACAGGTGTTGTTTCTTAACGTCCCGGAAGTGATCCTCGCGGTGGCGTTGTTCGGGGTGGTGCTGGGGTTGATCAACGGTACGGTGATCACCCGTCTTGGCGTCGCGCCCTTTATCTGTACGCTCGGCATGATGTATATCGCCCGCGGCGCGGCGCTGCTGTTTAACGACGGCAGCACCTACGCCAACCTGGTTGGCGTGCCGCAGTTGGGCAATACCGGGTTTTCACTGCTTGGTTCGGGCAGCTTCCTTGGCGTCTACTTTCCGATCTGGCTGATGATCGGTTTCCTGCTGATTGGGCTGTATATCACGCGTAAAACCCCGCTGGGCCGCTATATCTATGCGGCGGGTGGCAATGAATCTGCCGCCCGTCTGGCCGGTGTGCCGATTATCAAAGTGAAAGTCTTTGTCTACGCCTTTTCCGGTCTGTGTGCCGCGCTGGTCGGGCTGGTGGTGGCGTCGCAGCTGCAAACTGCGCATCCGATGACCGGGAATATGTTTGAGATGGATGCCATTGGGGCCACGGTGCTTGGTGGTACGGCACTGGCCGGGGGACGCGGACGTGTGTCCGGATCGATCATCGGTGCCTTTGTGATTGTCTTCCTGGCAGATGGCATGGTGATGATGGGCGTCAGCGATTTCTGGCAGATGGTGATCAAAGGGCTGGTGATTGTCACCGCCGTTGTCATCGACCAGTTCCAGCAGAAGCTGCAAAGCAAAGTGGTGTTGATGCGTCGCCATGAAAAAAAGCAGGCGGCCGCGCCGCTCTCTGAGGTCAGCCATGGCTAGAGAACTGATTGTTGCGCTGGATGAAGGGACCAGCAATGTGAAAGCGGTGGCGATTGATGCTCGCGGTGAAGTGGTGGCAAAAGCGTCCCGCCCGCTCACGGTTGCCACGCCGCAGCCGGGCTGGGTTGAACAGGATGGGCTCACGCTGCTTAACGCATCGCTGACGGTGCTGCGCGAAGTGCTCAACACCGTGGGCGAAAATCGGGTGGCGGCACTGGCCATCAGCAATCAGCGCGAGACGGCCATCGGCTGGGAGCGCCACAGTGGTCGCCCTATTGGGCCTGCGCTGACCTGGCAGTGTTCACGCTCAGGTGTCTTCTGCGATCGGCTCAAACGCGATAATCAGGAGGGGCTGATCCGTGCCATTACCGGGTTACCGGTGGCACCGCTGTTTTCAGCATCGAAAATGCGCTGGCTGCTGGATAACACGCCGGAGGGGCATTCGCGTGCCGACAGCGGCGAGATTTGCCTCGGTACCATCGATGCCTGGCTGCTATGGAACCTGAGCGGCGGGCAGCAGTTCCGCTGCGATACCTCGAATGCATCACGTACCCAGCTGTTAAATCTGCACAGCGGCGGCTGGGATGAATCGATGCTGGCGCTGTTTGGCATCCCGCGTGCCGCGCTGCCGGAAATTTGCCCCTCAGGTAGCCTGTTTGGCGTGACCCTCGGTCTGGCCGGTATTCCCGATGGGCTGCCCATCATGGCCATGGTCGGGGATTCCCATGCCGCATTGTACGGTCACGGACTGGGGGCACCGGGCGGGGTGAAAGCCACCTATGGCACCGGATCGTCGGTGATGGCACCTCTGGGCCAGGCGGATACCAGTATCACCTCGCTGGCAACCACCGTGGCCTGGCATGATGGCCAGCGGCTGGTTTACGGTCTTGAAGGCAATATTCCTCATACCGGGGACGGCGTGGCGTGGATGGCGCAGGCGACCGGACTGACCGATGGTAAAGGTCTGGTGCTGAGCCGCGCGCTACATGAGCTGCCCGCCAGTATCGATTCGACTCTCGGCGTCTATTTTGTTCCGGCGCTGACCGGAACCGGCGCTCCCTGGTGGGATGACCAGGCGCGCGGCGTGATTTGTGGGCTCAGCCGGGGCGTAACGCCAGCACATTTGATCCGTGCGTCACTGGAAGCGATTGCCTACCAGATTGCCGATGTGATTGAGGCCATGCGCCTTCACCCGGGATTCCGTCTGGAGACACTGATGGTGGATGGTGGCCCCACACAAAATCCGTGGCTGATGCAGTTTCAGGCTGATCTGTTGGGTTGCCCGGTGGCCCGCAGCAGTACGCCAGAGCTGTCGGCGCTCGGTGCCGGGCTACTGGCACGACGGACGCTCGGCCAGCTTAATGACGAACAACTGCTGGCGCTGATACCAGAACATGATCTCTGGCAGCCCGATCCGGGCCGCCATGAACGTTGCCAACAGAGCTGGCTGGGCTGGCAGGATGCGGTGAAACGTACCCTGTGGCAGCCGTCGCGTTAACTGCCGTGCAGTGTGGTTTGGTCGGGCGAGGCATGCCTCGCCCCTACAACACAGAAGGCTGTTACGGCCAGGCACCGAATTCCGTAGGGGTCAGGCATGCCTGCCCGCTCCTACAACACCGAATGGCGTCACAGCTTTGTATCGAATTCCGTAGGGGTCAGGCATGCCTGCCCGCCCCTACAACACAGAATGGCGTCACAGCTTTGTACCGAATTCCGTAGGGGTCAGGCACGCCTGCCCGCCCCTACAACACAAAATGGCGTCACAGCTTTGTACCGAATTCCGTAGGGGTCAGGCACGCCTGACCCGCCCCTACAACACAGAATGGCTTCACAGCTTTGTACCGAATTCCGTAGGGGTCAGGCATGCCTGACCCGTCATAAAGGAGCAACAGATGAAACGTAATTTCAGTAATAAAACCGTGGTGATCACGGGAGCATGTCGCGGTATTGGGGCGGGTATTGCCGAACGTTTTGCCAGAGACGGTGCAAACCTGGTGATGGTCTCCAACGCCGAGCGCGTGTTTGAAACCGCTGATCGGATAAAAGCCGCCTGGGGCAGTGAGATTCTGGCATTGCAGGTGGATGTCACCGATGAAGAGCAGGTGCAGGGGTTGTATCGCCAGGCTGCGGAACGTTTCGGGACGATTGACGTGTCGATCCAGAACGCCGGAGTGATCACCATCGACACGTTCGACAAAATGCCCAAAGCTGACTTCGATAAAATCCTTGCGGTGAATACCACGGGCGTCTGGCTTTGCTGCCGCGAAGCCGCGAAGTATATGGTGAAACAGCAGTCCGGTAGCCTGATCAATACATCGTCAGGGCAGGGGCGTCAGGGCTTTATCTATACGCCGCATTATGCCGCCAGCAAGATGGGAGTGATCGGGATTACGCAGAGCCTGTCACAGGAGCTGGCACCGTGGAATATCACCGTCAACGCGTTTTGTCCCGGCATTATCGAAAGCGAAATGTGGGATTACAATGACCGCGTATGGGGTGAAATCCTTAGTACCGACAGTAAAAAATATGGCAAAGGCGAGCTGATGGCGGAATGGGTGCAGGGTATTCCGTTAAAACGCGCGGGGCAGCCGGACGATGTTGCCGGGCTGGTGGCTTTCCTCGCCTCTGATGATGCACGCTATATTACCGGGCAGACGATCAACGTCGACGGTGGTCTGATTATGTCCTGATGCGTTGCGGTGGCCGATTTTGTTCCATTCGTGCCACCGTCATTCTGCTCCGCCGAAAAGTCTTTATACTCTCTCCGGTCATGCACTACTCGGCGAAAAGTCGTCTTCGCCTGCCTGACACATGCTGACATTTATCTACGGGATCACAGGATGATCCCGGTCACCTGACGAGTAGAGCAACATGAAATACTTCATTTTATTGATGTGGATAATTACCGTACTGTATGTGCACTGGAGAGGGAAGGTTCGTTACGGTTTCTGGCGTCAGCTGGCTGACCATTCTACCTTTGTCGCTCCCCTTAACTGTTTTATGTATCTGTTTTCCCGCATTCCCACCACGCCCTTTCTTTCACCTCATCACTTCCCCGAGCTTGCTGAGCTGCGTGACAACTGGCAGTCGATTCGTGACGAAGGCGAGGCGCTGCTGGCGTCAGAGCAGATTAAAGCCTCGGACCGCTATAACGATGCCGGGTTTAACTCGTTTTTTAGAACCGGTTGGAAACGCTTTTATCTGAAATGGTATGACGAGGCACATCCCTCTGCGATGTCTCTCTGCCCGCGTACCACCGCGCTGTTGCGCGGTATTCCATCGATCAAAGCCGCCATGTTTGCCTCACTCCCGGACGGCAGCCGCCTGCCGCGCCACCGCGATCCGTATGCCGGATCGCTGCGCTACCACCTTGGCTTGATCACCCCGAATGATGACCGCTGCTTTATTGAAGTGGATGGTGAACGTTACAGCTGGCGTGACGGCGAGGGTGTGGTGTTTGATGAAACCTATATTCACTATGCTGAGAATCACAGCGGGCAGCCTCGATTGATCCTGTTTTGCGATATTGAGCGGCCGATGATCTGGCGCTGGACGCAGGCAGTGAATCACTGGCTTGGCCGTCATCTGGTGGGGGCGGCTGCGGCCCCCAATAATAACGGTGACCGTACCGGGGGCATTAACCGGGTGTTCAAATACCTCTATGCGGTGCGCAAGGTCGGGAAACGCCTGAAGGCGTGGAATAAGCCGATATATTATGTGATCAAATGGCTGCTGTTCGGTGGTATCGCTGTCTTGATCTGGCGAGCACTGTAAGTTTTTGGGCGGTCCTTCGCGCGGGCCGCCCGATTTTCGCGTTGGGAAGGGATTCTGTGCTAAGGTTAGTTGTATGATTTTGTGAACAAACTCACACTCGCGCAGATAAAAAATATTGCTTTGAGCTTATGATTCTATTTAGTCGTTATTTGTCCCACGTTTCCAGCCTGATGTTTTCCCTTGCCGTGATCGGCCTGCCGATCACGGCGGCACGTGCTTTTGATGATTCCACACGCGTACCCGATGCTCCCTTTGATGATCCCGGTCGTTTCCGGCAGATGCAGCAACAGCTGCCGGGTATGGGTATCACCGATCATGATAACGGGCTGGCACAGAAAATCGCTGAGGCGGCAAAAAGCATCGGTGAAGCCAGCATGAACAACGACAGTGATAAATCGCTGCGTGAGGAAGCCGGTCAGTGGGCGTTTAATCAGTTCCGTACTGCCGCCAGCGAGCGTGCCGCCAGTGAAGGTGAACTGCTTCTGTCACCTTATGGCCGCGCCAGCGTGTCGCTGGCCGTAGATGATGCCGGGAGTTTTAATGGCACCTCCGCTCAGTTGATGACGCCGTGGCAGGACAATTATCAGTATCTGACTTTCAGCCAGTTAGGGGTGGAGCAAACGGAATATGGCACTGTAGGCAACGCCGGGCTGGGCCAGCGTTGGATCGCCGGGAGCTGGCGTGTGGGGTATAACGCGTTCGTTGACGATGTGCTCACTACCCACCAGCAGCGCGGTTCTCTGGGGGCAGAAGCCTGGGGAGAGTATCTGCGTTTTTCCGCCAATTATTATCATCCGCTATCGGGCTGGCGCAATCGCAACAGCACGACGCAGATGCGGATGGCGCGCGGTTATGACATCACTACACAGGGCTATCTGCCCTTTTACCGCCAGTTAGGGGTTAGCCTGAGTTACGAGCAGTATCTCGGCAATCATATCGATCTGTTTAACAGTGGCAATGCAACGGCAAACCCGACGGCGGTTTCCCTGGGCGTTAATTACACGCCAGTGCCGCTGTTTACCCTCTCTGCCAGCCATAAAGAAGGCGATGGCGGAGAGTCACAGGACCAGTTTGCGTTGAAGATGAATTACCGCATTGGTGTGGCGCTGAGCCAGCAGCTTTCGGCCAGCAATGTCGCGGCGGCGAAGTCGTTAAGCGGGAGCCGTTACGATCAGGTTAACCGCAATAATTCCCCGGTGATGGAGTTCCGCCAGCGTAAAACGCTGTCAGTCTTCCTCGCCACGCCACCGTGGCAGGTGCAGCCGGGTGAAACACTGGCGCTGAAATTACAGGTCCGTAACAGCAATGCGATTAAAGCGGTGAGCTGGCAGGGGGATACGCAGGCATTGAGCCTGACGCCTCCGGCAGATAATGCCAGCCCTAACGGCTGGAGTATTATCGCTCCGGCCTGGGACAGCAGCGAAGGGGCCAGCAATGAATATCATCTGTCGGTCACGCTGGAAGACAGTAAGCAGCAGCGCGTGACCTCTAACTGGATCACGCTAAAACTGGCGCAACCTGTCACGTTACAGCCTGCGGATACCGGGAGTTTCGACCTGATGTCCCCCTGAATACAGGGGATTCTGCTATCCGCTGAAAACGTGATTTTTGTCAATACGCTGCCTCGAAATATATGTGACTAAAGTCACAAAAAACCACTTCTCAGGCGCGAGGATTTTCTGCACAATCTGCGAAAAATCTCACTCGCCTGCACATCATGATCATCCGTCCTAATAGTCACTGGTTTATCCGCCTGTTCGCCTGGCACGGTTCGGTTTTACCCGGAATCTGGTTCCGCTTAACGCTTAATCTGCTGATGTCCCTGATCGCTATTTTCTGTCTCGACTGGTATGAAACGCTGGGTATCAAGCTGACGCTGGCACCATTCAGCCTGCTTGGGGTTTCCATTGCGGTATTTTTGGGTTTTCGTAACAGCGTCTGCTTTGGCCGCTTTATTGAAGCACGTATGTTCTGGGGCAATCTGCTGATTGCCTGCCGCACGTTACAACGTCTGGCACTGGCGATTTCGCCCGCTGATGCGCCGCGTGTCACATCGTTGTTGCTGGCGTTTTCTTACAGCCTCAAGCATCAGTTGCGCCACAGTGATGCCCGTGAGGATCTGCGTCGTTACCTTGGGGATGAAGCGGATGAAGTGCTGAAACGTCGTTCGCCGACCAATTTCATTGAGCTGCAACTGTCGCAGTGGCTGGCCGACCAGCGCCGCCGCGGTAACCTGTCCGACATTCTCTATATGCACATGGACAGCAATATTAATCAGCTGTCACAGGTGCTGGGCGGATGTGAGCGTCTGGCGAGTATGCCCGTGCCGTTTGCCTATGGTTTGCTGCTGCACAGAACGGTATATCTGTTCTGTACGCTGTTGCCGTTTGCGCTGGTGCCGGATTTACACTACATGACACCGTTGGTGTCGGTGTTTATTGCTTATACCTTCCTGTCGCTGGATACGCTGGCGGAAGAGCTGGAGATGCCGTTTGGTTTTGCCAACAACCATCTGCCGCTGGATGCGATGTGTACCAATATTGAGATTAATCTTCGGGAAATGAATCTGGAAGAGGAGTTGCCGGATACGCCACGGCCGGACTGTCGTTATCGGTTGACGTGAGGGATTTGCTGGCGGGTGGGTCGGTCGGCTTCAGGTATGGGGTCAGTTTGAGCACGGCGGATCGGCAAAAACGCCTCCGTGCGTGTCTCGGCTCGCGGCATCCCTGCCGCGTGACGTCCGGCTTAATCAAACTGCCCTCATCCCCGCAAGAGCGTGCCCGCTGTCAGTGTTAAACCCTGCCTGTTTTGGTCAGGTTTCCCCATCAGAATTGATAGTTCAGACCCACACCCGCCACATCATCATCCGCCAGCGCTAACGGATTGTTCTCCTTCAGCAGGTTGAATTTGTACTCGGCATACACCAGGAAGTTTTTGTTGAAGTAGTAGTTCGCACCCGCAGAGGCATATTTGATGATATCGGCATCACCCACGTTCTCAATGTCTTTACCGCGTGAGTTGACATAGGCGAGAGAAGGGCGGAAGCCATTCAGGAACTGATACTGTGCGATGGCTTCAAAATTCACCGCTTTGTTAGCAAAGCCACCTGTAATTGGCGTGGCGTTGTGCGTGTTACCGTACATCGCGGCCAGGTAAATTTGGTTGGCATCATATTTGATTGCCGTTGCCCAGTGCTCTGCGCGATCACCTTTACCGAAGGTGGCATTGTTTTGTGTTCCGGTACGGCCCAGATTGGCATAGCTGCCGACAACGCCGAAACCAGAATCGGCCGTCCAGCTGACCGATGTGGCATAACCATCGCCATTTGAACGACGCACGGCGTTGCCATCGGGGCGTTCATTTTTACCCTGATACTGCACCGCAACGTTCAGACCGTCGACCAGACCGAAGAAATTCGTATTACGCCAGGTCGCGACACCGGTAGCACGGGTTGAGAGGAACACATCGGCATAACCGGAATCACCGCCGAATTTAGGCAGCATATCGGTCCAGGCCAGCGCATCGTACACCAGGCCATAGTTCCGACCGTAGTCGAATGAACCCCATTTACCGTACTTCAGGCCGGCGAAACCAAGGCGGGTTTTATCGCCGCTTAATGCATCCGACCCTTCAGATTTATTCAACTGGAAGTTGTACTGCCATTGCCCATAACCCGTTAACTCATCGCTGATCTTCGTTTCACCTTTGAAACCGAAGCGCGCATAAGACACGTCACCATCGTTATTGATGTCATCCGAGAACAGGTGCCCGACGTTGATCTTGCCGTTCAGGTCCAGTTTATTGCCATCTTTATTGTAGATTTCGGCAGCCTGGGCCGCAGTGGAAGCCAGTAATGCAGATACCGTTAAAGCCAGAAAATAATGCTTCATCATTAAATAATCCCTGTTCTTAAAATTTATAATGTTTTGTCAAATCGTGCGGAATGGAAAATTACACAGATAAGTGTGTCATAAAAACCAAATATTGGTAACAAAATGTAATATCAGCTTTTAGCCCAGATAAATGAAAACCAGTGCAATGCATTTTCATTTTTACTTCTGTCTGTATTTTATACGGACACTCTCGCCCTGTGTATGATTTATTTAATTTATTTTATTTTAAATCAATAGTTTACAGTTATTTTAACTATAGAGTTTCTTTATGTATGGATAATTTTATCTTATATTAAAAATGGCATTGGCTTATTTTTTGAACGTTTGTTTTTCATGTTTTTTCCATAGTTTAATTACAGGAATTCATTTTCATTAACATGAAATGTCTATATGTAAATAAAGACTATTATCCGCTGTGAAATAACTTTCAACCATAATAATAAAAGAGGGGATTATCAGCAGGGGAATGAAAATCCACTCAACCGCTTCTTTTACTGTTATGCACCCTCACTGCGCGCCATTTTGGTGCGGTTGACGTCTTTTGGGGCGTTAACTGACTCTTTTTAAAACCAAATCCCGGCATTGATCACACATTCGATATTTTATTTTACCACTGCATAATTCTGCTTTTTATTGTGCTGTAAAGGCAGGTTGTTCAGATTGTTATTCACTTTCTATGCATTAATAATGAATAAGATAATGATGTAACTCATTGATATTTGGTGGTTGAGAACGGTTTATGCATTTTTTTCTCTGGATGGCACGCGGCGTGCAATCTACAGTAGAGCTGCAATGAATCATCTCATTAACATTTTTTAAACTTTTAATTCACCCTGCCTGAGGCGGGGAATGTGCAAAACGAGGCCGATATGCAACCGTCAGTGACCCGTGAAAACTTCGATCAATGGATTGTTCCCACCTATGCCCCGGCCAGCTTTGTTCCGGTAAAAGCAGAAGGTTCGACGCTGTGGGATCAGGAAGGGAAGTCATATATCGACTTTGCCGGCGGTATTGCGGTCAATGCCCTCGGCCATGCGCATCCCGACTTGCAGCTTGCGTTACAGCAGCAGGCAGCACTGTTGTGGCATACCGGGAATGGTTACACCAATGAACCCATTCTGCGGCTGGCCAAACAGCTTATTGATGCCACGTTTGCCGACAGGGCGTTCTTTTGTAACTCCGGTGCGGAAGCGAATGAAGCGGCACTGAAGCTGGCGCGTAAGGTGGCGATGGATCATGGCCACTCGCAGAAAAGCGGTATTGTGGCATTTAACAATGCGTTTCATGGGCGCACGCTGTTTACGGTTTCCGCGGGGGGCCAGCCGGCCTACTCGAAAGATTTTGCACCGCTGCCGCAGGGCATTCAGCACGCGGTGTACAACGATCTGGCATCGGCTGCTGCGTTGATTAACGACCAGACCTGTGCAGTGATTGTCGAGCCGATTCAGGGTGAGGGCGGTGTGGTTCCCGCCGAGCCGGCCTTCCTGCGTGGTCTGCGCGAACTGTGTGATAAACACGGTGCGCTGCTGATTTTCGATGAAGTCCAGACCGGGGTGGGCCGAACCGGATCGCTGTATGCCTATATGCATTATGGCGTCACACCGGATGTGCTGAGCACCGCGAAAGCACTGGGTGGCGGCTTCCCGATTGGCGCGATGCTGACGACGGAAACCCTGGCTGAGCACCTGAATGTGGGCAGTCATGGCACCACCTACGGCGGCAATCCATTGGCAGGCGCAGTGGGTGGCAAGGTGATGGAACTGATCAATCGCCCGGAAGTGCTGGCAGGCGTGGCAGAACGCCATCGGTGGTTTGTTGACGGACTGAATGCCATCAACCAGCGCTTGCAGCTGTTCAGTGAAATCCGCGGACTGGGGCTGTTAATTGGCTGTGTGCTTAATCAGGACTATAGCGGCAAGGCGAAACTGATTAATCAGGCTGCCGCCCGTGAAGGGTTGATGGTGTTAATCGCGGGTGCCAGCGTGGTGCGTTTTGCTCCGTCGCTGATCATCACCCGGCAGGAAGTTGAGGAGGGGCTGGCGCGCTTTGAACGTGCCTGCCTCGCCGTCACTGAAGGAGCCCGTGCATGATGTATATTCGTCCCGTTGAACGAGACGATCTGGCGCAGTTAATGTACCTCGCCGGGAAAACCGGCGGGGGGTTGACCTCGCTGCCTGCTGACAGTGACACGCTATCAGCACGTATCGATCGTTCACTTTTAACCTGGCAGGGAAAACTGCCGCGTGCAGAACAGGGATACGTATTTGTACTGGCAGACAGTGAGAGCAAAAAGGCCGTGGGTATCTGCGCCATTGAAGTGGCGGTGGGTCTGCAGGACCCGTGGTACAACTTTCGCGTCGGTAC
The DNA here is from genome assembly GCF_020683125.1 of Erwinia rhapontici. Taxonomy (NCBI): domain Bacteria; kingdom Pseudomonadati; phylum Pseudomonadota; class Gammaproteobacteria; order Enterobacterales; family Erwiniaceae; genus Erwinia; species Erwinia rhapontici. The sequence goes on from NZ_CP085627.1 coordinate 2,178,230, forward strand.
TCAGGTGCACGCCTCGAAAGAGCTGAATGTTTACAATATGTTGCCCACGCTGTCGTTAAGCAACGACCACACGGGCAGCAGCGAACTGTGCACACTGTTTCTTGACCCGGATTACCGAAACGGGAAAAACGGCTATCTGCTATCAAAATCACGCTTTCTGTTTATGGCCGGATTCCGCCAGCACTTTATGCAAAAAGTGGTGGCCGAAATGCGGGGTGTGATTGATGAACAAGGGCAATCGCCCTTCTGGGACAGCGTGGGCAGTCGCTTCTTCTCGATGTCATTTTCCGATGCTGACTATCTGTGCGGCACCGGGCAAAAAGCCTTTATTGCCGAGCTGATGCCGAAGCATCCGCTGTATATCGATTACCTGTCAGATGAGGCAAAGTCCGTGATTGGGCAGGTCCATCCGCATACTGCGCCTGCGCGTGCCGTGCTGGAAGCCGAAGGTTTTCACTTCCAGAATTACGTCGATATTTTCGACGGCGGCCCGACGCTGGAGTGCGACATTGATCGCGTCCGCGCGATCCGAAAAAGCCGTTTGCAGACGGCTTTGTTCAGTGAGGAGCAAGATGACGCGCTGCCGCTGTGCCTGGTGTCCAATGAAAACTATCAACAGTTCCGTGTGATGTTGCTGCCTGCCGATCCGCAGGGTGACACCATCCGTATTACGGCCGCTCAGGCCGACATTTTAGGGTGCCAGCCGGGTGATAACCTGCGGGTGGTTACCCTTAGTCGTGAGGAGAAAAAAGCATGACGCACTGTATTAATGGTCAGTGGCTGACCGGTGGTGGTGATAACGTCAGTAAAATCGATCCGGTCAGCGGTGAACTGTTATGGCAGGGTAAAGCCGCAACGGCCGCACAGGTGACCTCGGCCTGTGAAGCGGCACGTGCCGCTTTTCCGGCCTGGGCACGCCGCCCGTTCTCTGAGCGCCAGGCCATCGCGGAGAAATTTGCCGTGTTACTGGAAAAAAACAAAGTTGAACTGAGTGAAACCATCTCGCGTGAAACCGGAAAACCGCGCTGGGAAACGCAGACAGAAGTGCAGGCGATGATCAATAAAGTGGCGATTTCGCTGCGCGCCTGGCATGCCCGCACCGGTGAACAGGCGGAAGGCGAAAGTTCGCTGCGCCACCGTCCGCACGGGGTGATGGCGGTCTTTGGCCCGTATAACTTCCCGGGTCATCTGCCCAATGGTCATATCGTTCCCGCCTTGCTGGCGGGCAACTGCGTGGTATTCAAACCCAGCGAGCTGACACCGATGACGGCTGAGCTGACGGGAAAATTATGGCTGAGTGCCGGGCTGCCGGGCGGCGTGTTTAATCTGGTGCAGGGCGGCCGAGAGACCGGACAGGCGCTGGCGCAGGAACCTCAAGTGGACGGTGTCCTGTTTACCGGCAGCGCTGCAACCGGTTATCAGCTGCACCGCCAGCTGGCCGGACAGCCGGAAAAAATGCTGGCGCTGGAGATGGGCGGCAATAACCCGTTGATCGTTGAAGATCCCGATGATATCGATGCCGCTGTGCATATTGCCATTCAGTCGACCTTTATCAGTGCCGGACAGCGCTGTACCTGCGCACGTCGTCTGCTGGTGAAACGTGGCGCCGCCGGGGATGCGTTTCTCGACCGTCTGGTGGCGGTGGCGGCAAAAATTCGTACCGGTCGCTGGAACGATGAGCCTCAGCCTTTTATGGGCAGTGTGATCTCAATCCCGGCGGCAGAGAAGATCTTCAGCGAGTGGCAGGCACGTATTGATGCGGGGGGCAGGGTGTTGCTGCCGATGCAGTGGCCGGATCGCAGCAGTGCCATTCTGACACCGGGAATTATTGATGTGACCGGGCTGCAAAATTTGCCGGATGAAGAAGTCTTTGGTCCGCTGCTGGCGGTGATTCGCTATGACGATTTTGACCGCGCAATCCGACTCGCTAATCACACCCGCTACGGGCTGGCATGCGGGTTGATTTCGCCCCAGCGCGACAAATTTGAACGCCTGCTGATCGAAGCACGCGCAGGGATTGTGAACTGGAACAAACCGCTGACCGGGGCGGCGAGTACCGCACCGTTTGGCGGAGTGGGTGCCTCAGGTAACCATCGTGCCAGCGCCTGGTATGCTGCGGATTACTGCGCATGGCCGATGGCGTCACTGGAATCGCCTGACTTAACGCTGCCCGCCAGCCTGTCACCGGGTCTGGATTTTAGTGCACAGGGAGAAACGCCATGAGCGCCCGTGAAGTGAATTTCGATGGTTTACCGGGTCTGACGCATCATTACGCGGGACTGTCGTTTGGTAATGAGGCCTCAACGCGTTATCAGCACCAGGTCTCCAACCCGAAGTTGGCGGCGTTGCAGGGGTTGATGAAGATGAAAGCCCTGGCCGATATGGGCTTTGCCCAGGGCGTGATCCCACCGCATGAGCGCCCCAATATTGCGGCGTTGCGCCAGATTGGCTTCAGCGGCAGCGATGAACAGGTGCTGGCGCAGGCGGCCAAACAGAATCCGGCCCTGCTGTCTGCCGCCAGTTCCGCCTCAGCGATGTGGGTGGCTAATGCTGCCACGGTTTCGCCATCAGCCGACAGCGCCGATGGTCGCGTGCACATCACCGTGGCGAACCTGAATAATAAATTCCACCGCGCCATGGAAGCGCCAACGACAGGCGCGCTGCTGCGGGCTATCTTCCGCGATCCTGAGCACTTCAGCGTGCACGATGCTTTACCTCAGGTGGCAATGTTCGGTGACGAAGGGGCGGCAAACCATAACCGCTTTAGCCGGGGTTATGGTGAGGCCGGTGTGCAGATGTTTGTCTATGGTCGTGCCGAGCTGAACGGTGGCGAGGCTCCAACGCGCTACCCGGCGCGTCAGACGCGTGAAGCCAGCGAAGCGGTAAGCCGCCTGCATCAGCTTGATGCGGCGCGCACGGTGTTTGCCCAGCAGAATCCGGCGGTGATCGATCAGGGCGTGTTTCATAACGACGTGATTGCGGTCAGCAACCAGCAGGCGCTGTTTTGCCATCAGCAGGCGTTCTTACACCAGCCGCAGCTGCTGGCTGAACTGGCCGAAAAAATACCAGGATTTATCGCGATTGAAGTGCCTGACGAGCGCGTCAGTGTGGCGGATGCGGTGGCAACCTATCTGTTTAACAGCCAGCTGTTAAGTAAGGACGATGGCAAGATGTTACTGGTGCTGCCTGATGAAGCACGGCGTCATGCCGGCGTCTGGTCATATCTGACGGAGCTGGCGGCCAGCGGCGGCGTGATTGATGAACTGAAGGTGTTCGACCTGCGTGAAAGTATGTGCAACGGCGGCGGCCCGGCCTGTTTGCGACTGCGTGTGGTGCTGAATGCACAGCAGCAGGCGGCAGTTAATCCGGCGGTCATGATGAACGATCGGTTATTCGCGACCCTCAATGCCTGGGTGGAGCGTCACTACCGCGATCGGCTGTCGCAGGCTGACCTTGCCGACCCTCATTTGCTGCGCGAAGGACGCGAAGCACTCGAAGAGCTGACGAAGCTGCTAAACTTAGGCAATGTGTACCGTTTTCAGCAGTAAAGCGATGATCGCAGGGCCGGAGATCTTCTCCGGCCTGTCAGGGCTGAACGGCGATTATTCTAAGGAGTATCGATGCAGGATTTCCTCACATTAACCCTCAACGGGCACAGCCCTGCGCATTCGGAAGGGCAGAATGCGCATCTGAGCTGGCGCTGGATTGACGTGGGTATTCTTGAACTGACGCCGAATGAGACGGTGTCGATGGCGCTGGTGGTCTCCGCGGGCATTCATGGTAATGAAACGGCCCCCGTAGAAATCCTCGAGCAGCTTCTCGAGCCGCTGTTGCGCGGTGAGCAGCCGCTGTTAACCCGCTTGCTGGTGATTTACGGCAATCCGGCTGCGCTGCGCCAGAATAAGCGTTATCTGCACGGCGACATGAACCGCATGTTTGGCGGCCGCTGGCAGCAGTATGAGGATTGCCCCGAAGCGCGTCGTGCCTGGCGGCTGGAGCAGGCAATGGAAAACTTCTGGCAGGCGGGTGAATATGAAGAGGTGCGCTGGCATATCGACATGCACACGGCAATCCGTGGTTCGTATCACACCCGTTTCGGTGTGATGCCGCTGCGTGAGACGCCGTGGCCTGAAACCTTTATGGACTGGCTGGCCGCTGCCGGACTCGATGCACTGGTGTTTCACCGGGCACCGGGCGGGACGTTTACGCATTACAGTAATCAGCATTTCCAGGCTGCCAGCTGTACGCTGGAACTGGGTAAAGCGTTACCCTTCGGTGAGAACGATCTGAGCCAGTTTGCGGCTTCTGCGCAGGCGCTGCACGCATTGATCAGCGGCGGCACATTACCTGAGGTGGCAGAGCCGCCACGCCGCTATCGCGTTTCACAGCAAATTACCCGGCTTTCCGAAAAATTTGTATTACATATGAGTCCTGAGACGCTGAACTTCACCGCTTTCCCGCAGGGGGCGCTGTTGGCGGAAGATGGCGATAAGCGCTATTACGTCCAGCAGGCGCAGGAATTTGTTCTGTTCCCGAACCCTGCTGTCGCCACGGGCTTACGTGCCGGGCTGATGCTGGTGGAAGACAGTGCGCATAACGAGGCGCTGGGATCGACGTTACCCTAAGGGAATGCGATAGAATGCGGCCGGACCACGGTCGCACTTTTATTGCGCTCTGCTGGTGTGGTTCATTGCACAGTAACAGGTAAAGACGCTAACTTTTTCCTTCCGCTATTCTGCCTTCCGTATTACACTTCTCCATAATCTCTGCATAAATCCCCGTAAATTCATACTCTTTTGCAATTCCTCACCGAATCCTTCGCATTGTCTCCATGATTGGCGATAGATTGTCTTTTATGCTTTCACGGCTTTACTCTGCCTCTGAGTACTTGACGTTCAGCGTCGTAAACTTGCTTTCGACATCACGACAACTGAATTGCCACAGACTGAAATATAAGGACAATATTATGCGTAAATTATCTTCTTTCGTTGTAGCCGCTACACTGGCCTTGGGTACTGCTGGTATCGTTCATGCCGCAGCGGATACCTTAACCCCCCCGCCAGCGGGCGCTGAAAAACCGATGATGCATAAGCCACCACGCCATGGCGGTATGCATGAAATGTTCAAGGGGCTGAATTTGACGGATGCGCAGAAACAACAGATGCGCACCATTATGAAAGAGTCGCACAAAGAGATGAAGCGTCCTTCCCTGGAAGAGCGTCGTGCGATGCACAGCATTATCGCAGCAGACAGCTTCGACCGGACTAAAGCGGAAGCCCAGGCAACGGAGATGTCGGCGAACGGCAAAGCGCGCGCACTGTCGATGCTGGAAACGCAGAACAAACTGTATAACGTGCTGACTCCTGAGCAGAAAAAACAGTTTAATCAGAATTTTGAGAAACGTCTGACAGAAAAACCACAGCATGAAGGTAAAATGCTTCCTGCAGACGACTAAACCTCGCTGACATAGATTGGAGACCGCCGACGTTGCCCACCTTGCCTGAATGGCGGTGGTCAGCGTCGGCGGTTTTGTTTACAGGGGCAGGGGGATCACGGGCAGTTTGCCCGAGAGCAGCGGTTTGCAAAGGATTTTGTAGCCATCGCTGTCAAATCCTGGCGGCGTTTTGCACAGTGCGACGGCGTCTTCCAGTTCGCTGACCGACCCCAGATACAGCCAGTTATTGATCACATGTATCTGCTTTTGCATCTCTCCCTCTTCAATCACCGCCACTGCGCCAGGCCATGGCCAGCACTGAAGCCGTACGGCTTCCAGCGCGGCCAGTAAACGCTGCTGATGTTCCTCGGGTGGCTCTTTACCGCAGCAGGCACCTGCACAGCGCTTCAGGGCAAAACGAAAGCAGGCTCGTCCTTTGCTTAACGGCTCCAGACCCAGCAGGCCGTAACAGAGCTGTTGTTCATCGGCGATCTTCTGCAGCGTAGCCAGCGCAGCGCGGCGATGTGCATACAGACCAAACAGATTCGATGTATGGGAAAAATCGACCTCTTTGGCATAGACTACGTCGGGCCGACCCTCACGGATTTGCAGTGCGCAGAGCTGGCGGTTTTTGCGCAGGCGCTTATTAAACAGCGGTTGCTGTAGCTTGATCATCTGTGCTTCCAGCAACAGAGCGCCCATCTCTCCGGCGGTAGGAATAAAACTGATGCGCCTGGCCTGATACAGCATTCTTGCCTCGGCTGGGGTGCGCAGGTGCGACAGCACGCGGCTGCGGATATTGACACTTTTGCCGATATAGAGCGGCAGTCTGTCGCTTTCGCCGTGGAAGGTATACACACCGGGCAGGGCGGGGAGACTGGAAAGCCACGGACGGAGTTGCTCGGGGTATTGGTAGAGGGTTTCTGCCTCGAAAACAGGGCGACGGCTGGCTATTTTTTTTGTCACTCACGACTCCACTTACTGGTTACTTGTACAGTGTAGCAGTGAATGCAGGGATGAAAAAGCAGCGGGGTGGCAGGATGCCGCCCCGCTGAGGGTTATTTCTTCCAGAAATCGTCGAAGACGGTAATCGGTGGGCGACGTTTATGCTCCGTTTTCAGATACCAGCTTTCAATGGTTTTCGCCGCGCTGGCATCGATCGTTTCGCCTTGAAGATAACGATCGATCATCTCATAGGTCACGCCCAGCGCGACTTCATCCTGCAAACCTGGACGGTCATCTTCCAGGTCGGCCGTAGGCTGTTTCAGATAGAGATGTTCCGGGCAACCCAGCGCTTTCAATAGCTGTTTTCCCTGGCCTTTGTTGAGACGGAAAATCGGGTTAATGTCCGTACCGCCATCGCCATACTTGGTGAAAAATCCAGTGACCGCTTCGGCAGCATGATCGGTACCGACCACCACACCTGCTGTCATACCCGCGATGCTGTACTGAGCTTTCATACGCTCACGGGCTTTCTCATTACCACGAATAAAATCAGACAGCGTAATACCTGCCTCGCGCAGTGCCTGCTCGCTGGCCTGCACCGCCGCCTTGATGTTAACTGTCAGTACGCGGTCGGGCTGGATAAACGTAATCGCATCCTGGCAATCTTGCTCGTCAGCCTGAATGCCGTGCGGCAGACGTACGGCGATAAACTGGTAAGCCGTATCGCCGGTTTCGTCACGCAGTTCGTTGATGGCGGTCTGGCACAGTTTTCCGGTTAACGTAGAGTCCTGACCGCCGCTGATCCCCAGCACGAGCGTTTTCAGGAACGGATAGGTTTTCAGATACGACTTGAGAAACTCTACGCTGGTGCGAACTTCTTCACGGGCATCAATAGTGGGTTTGACGCCCAGCGCCTTGATAATGTCCTGTTGCAAAGCCATTGACCTCTCCTCAGATTCAGCGCCGACAGACGGCGGCCAGATGCATTTTTGTCTGTTAAAGCTAACCTGCATGGCGCGAAACAACAAATACTTATTCGCGCCACACGCTGATATATCAGGCGTTTTTCGGTTTCACTGCCAGCAGGGTAAACATCAATATGGCCAGCATATAGCAACCGAATATGGTGGCGGTCATGGTCAGTACCGATGTGCCGCCAATGCCAGTTAACGGCACGCTGATGCCGCCCAGGGTAAACATGGTGACGCCAATCACCGCTGAGGCGCTGCCCGCCCGGTGACCCTGGCTTTGCATCGCCAGCGATGACGCGGTGACGGAAATGACCCCGTTACTGGCCACGCTAAAGAACAGCGCAACCAGCACCAGCGGCAGAGCCGCGCCGCTTAAACCTGCCAGCAGCAAACTACTGGATGAGATAAACGCCAGTGTCAGACCACCTTTCAGCACCCGGTATTCACCCCAAAGCGGGCAGAGACGGGCACTGACCTGTGATGCAATTATCAGGCCGACACCGTTCGCAGCAAAACATAAACTGAAGGCCTGCGGCGACAGTTGGTAGATTTGTTGCAACACGAAAGGGGAGGCGCCGATGTAAGCGAACATGCCGGACATCATAAAGCCCTGAGTCAGGCAGAATCCCATAAACGGACGATGAGTGACCACCTGACCTAAGGCGGCCCACGCAGAGAAGATACTGCCCTGGCTACGTCGTTCCGGGGGCAGAGTTTCATGCAGCTTGATACGTGCCAGAATAAACAGCAGCAGTGCGATGAGTGCGATGACCATAAACAGGCCCCGCCAGTCGAGGAAGGCCATCAGTGCGCCACCCATCACCGGGGCGGCAATCGGGGCCAGTCCGTTCACCAGCATCAACAGGGCGAAGAAGCGGGTTAACTCGTGCCCGCTATACATATCGCGAGCGATAGCACGTGACAGAACCGCGCCGCCGGCGCCGGACAATCCTTCAAACAGGCGTGCCAGCAGAAGCTGGTGGATATCCTGCGCCAGCGCACAGCCGATCGATGCCACCAGCAGCAATACCAGTGACAGCAGCAAAGGACGAATGCGGCCATATTTATCACTCAAGGGGCCAAAAAACAGCTGCCCAAGACCGAGGCCAAGCAACCCGGCGGTCAGGCTCAACTGGGCAGTGGCCGTTGGGGTGTTCAGGTCCGTGGCCAACTCTGGCAGAGCGGGCAGATAGAGGTCGATGCAAAGCGGGCCCAGGGCCGCCAGCAGTCCGAGCGTGATGGCATAGCCAAGACGTTTGGGGTGTACAGGTGTCATGATTCCTCTGATTTAAAAAGAAGGTCGTTAATGTGTTGATATAAGGTGTAGAGGCGCTCGGGTGAGGCTTTTTGCGGTGTCAGCCGACGATAAGAGGTGCCTTCAACCATCACGGCGAGGATCTCGACGCTGGCCCGAACCCGTTCGGCACTGAATTCGGGATGCAGGCGGGAAACTTTCTGACAGGCATGGCTGAACATGCGCTCATCAGCATCAGCTATCATTTGTGCCACGCGCGGGTTACGGGTGGCTTCGGCAGCCACTTCCACCATCAGCGCTTCATCATCTTCATCCTGAGCTTCACGCCATGCCAGCATCCTTGCCAGATGAATATTGCTGCTGGTGGCGAGCATCTCCTGCACACGGGAGTCAATAATTCGCTTCACGATTTCCTGGATAATCGCATCTTTATTGGTGAAATAACGATAAATCTGGCCGACACTCAACTGCGCTTCAGTGGCCAGTTGCGCCATACTGGCGGCATGAAAACCATGCTGACGGAAACAGCGACGGGCGGCGATAATGATTTCATCCTGGCGCAGACGATGGCGGGCATCACGGGCTTCTGTTTGTAGGCTCACTGGTGCTCCACTGTCAGGTAAAACGGTCCTGTAAACGCGGATGACGCAGATCAGGATAGTCAGTGCGAATGTTCATTCTCAATCTGTAGATTATAAGCACCCTACGGAGGTAACTGATAATAATTTGACGCCAAAAAGTTGAAAAATCTGTATTTCTATTCCAGGCTTAACGTTACACGGATAAGACACGAGGAAGAATAAATGCGTAAAATGACGGGATTGATAGGTGCCGCAGTAGCACTGGCTGTGTTATCTGGTTGTACAGCTTACGACCGCGCTGAAAGCTATGCGACGAAACCAGTCGTACAGGATGTGAAAAAAGGTATGACGCGTCAGCAGGTTCGTGATATTGCCGGCCCACCATCAACCGAAATTACGATGGTACATGCGCGTGGTACGTGCCAGACCTATGTGTTGGGTGAACGTGACGGCAAGCAGCAAACCTACTTCGTTAGCTACGCTGACACCGGTCGCGTAATGAACTACGGCTTCCAGAGCTGTAAAGAGTACGATACCGATCCTCAGGTTAATCAGTAGCAGATTGTCTGAATAAAAAGAGGCCACTTCGGTGGCCTTTTTTTATACGGCGTTTTCTTCTGTCGTTTATGCTGGAACACTTAATGCTTTCTGGCTGCGTGACCAGATGCGGTGCATCGCCAGTGCTGCTACAAAATCGCTCATTAATTTACCTTCCGCTTTGCTTTCCGTAATAATGCCTTCCTCCTGTTCGTCGTCAGTCAGACCAAAGTGCGCCGCAAAGCGCCGTGCATCTCCACTCAGACCGATCACTTTCAGGTGTTTATAAGCCTCCAGAAGGAAATAGCACGCATCGCCGCGCAGCAGCAGCGCATCGATATTGCCATCCGGAACGATGACAGCATCAAAAGCGAGTGAGGGCAACGCGCTAAAGGTGCCATCCACGGGAAGTGAGGAACCATCGCTGGCGGTTACCTCGCCCATGTGCGCCGCCAGCAGTTTTGCATGTACGCCATGTTGTTTAAGTGCCAGAAAAATAGCCAGCGTATCAGCAGCATCAACGCCATCGCTGACAAGCAGAGCAACCTGCCGGCCTTTGATATTGCCGCTGGGAACAGCATAAAGGCTCAGGCTGGCATCTTTTTTCAGACCATTAATGTCCTTAGGAGGGGCGGTCTGCATCTGCTCATCGGACAGCGTCACACCCAGATGTTCAGCCACACCGGTGGCGAGAGAGATATCAATATGCGTCAGCTGATCCACCACGCGTTCGCGGATAGCACTACGGCTCACCTTACTTAATTCAAAGGAGAAGGCTTCAATAATGTGCTGCTGTTCTACGGGCATCTGGCTGAGCCAGAACAGCCGTGGCTGAGAGTAATGCTCATCAAATGTGGGGCTGCGCTCACGGACTTTATGACCTTCAATGCGTTCCTGGTAGCTTTCGAATCCACCCCGCTGAGCCGCAGGAGGGGTTTCCCTCGGCCAGTTGTCATTAATCGAGTTAGGTTCGTAGTTGGCCGGGTTGGTATCGATATCCATGCGATGCATACCCTGACGCTGAAAGTTGTGATAAGGACACACCGGGCGATTGATGGGAATTTCGTGGAAGTTAGGCCCACCAAGACGACTGATTTGCGTATCGGTGTAAGAAAAAAGGCGTCCCTGAAGCAACGGGTCATTGGTGAAGTCCATGCCAGGAACGATATGGCCTGGATGGAAGGCGACCTGTTCAGTTTCGGCGAAGAAGTTATCCGGGTTACGGTTCAGTACCATCTTGCCAATCAGCTCTACGGGGACCAGTTCTTCAGGGATCAGCTTGGTGGCATCCAGCAGATCAAAATCAAACGCAAACTCATCGCTCTCTTCTACCAGCTGTACGCCCAGTTCGTACTCAGGGAAATCACCGGCCTCAATAGAGTCCCACAGATCACGACGATGGAAATCCGGATCGCGGCCGCTGAGTTTCTGGGATTCATCCCATAGCAGTGACGCTTTACCTGCCACCGGTTTCCAGTGAAAACGCACAAAGGTGGCGTGACCTGCGGCATTGATAAAGCGGAAGGTGTGAATACCAAAACCTTCCATAGTGCGATAGCTGCGCGGGATGCCACGGTCGGACATTGCCCACATAACATTGTGCAGGGTCTCGGGCTGAAGCGAGACATAATCCCAGAAACTGTCATGAGCGCTACCGCCTTGCGGCATTTCATTATGCGGTTCGGGCTTCACTGCATGGACAAAGTCAGGGAATTTGTGCGCATCCTGAATGAAGAAAACCGGGGTATTGTTACCCACTAAGTCGAAGACACCTTCATCGGTATAAAACTTGGTGGCGAAACCGCGAATATCGCGCACGGTATCGGCGGAACCCGCACCGCCCTGAACCGTTGAGAAACGGACAAAAACGGGGGTAACAGTATCAGGTGAGGTCAGAAAACTGGCTTTAGTGATATCACTCATATCACGGTAGGGCTGGAAATAACCATGTGCAGCCGAACCGCGCGCATGAACAACCCTTTCCGGAATTCGCTCATGGTCAAAATGGGTGATTTTTTCGCGCAGAATGAAGTCTTCGAGCAGGGTTGGACCTCGAGTCCCTGCGCGCAGTGAATTCTGGTCATCCGCGATCCGCGTGCCCTGATTGGTGGTCAGGGGCTGATTTTTTCCGCTCTTGCGAAAGGGGTCAAGTGCATCAACTTTAGTGTTGGCAGGTGAGGAAAGGTGGCCGCTATCCGGGCGTTCGTTTTTTTTTGACATAATACACTGCTCCAGTGACGGGCTTTCGGGTACCAGTAACTATAGAACAGTGAGCGATATACGCCTGCAAAATGGAGGGATAAGTCAAATTGATGGCAGGAAATAAAAAAGGGCCGGCAGGATACCGGCCCGTAAACGGCAATTAACGGTGAGCTAATTCGGCTTCGTTATCCGCATCGGTATTCAAAATCTTCTTATCCGTTTGCTTCAGCCACTGACTGGTCAGTGTTCCGGCAGTCATGGAGCCGTTAACGTTCAGCGCAGTACGCCCCATATCGATCAGCGGTTCGATGGAGATCAGCAAAGCGACCAGGGTGACAGGCAGGCCCATCGCCGGCAGTACGATCAGAGCAGCAAAGGTGGCACCGCCGCCAACGCCTGCCACACCCGCAGAGCTAAGGGTGACAATGCCGATCAGCGTGGCAATCCACATCGGTTCGAACGGGTTGATGCCAACGGTTGGCGCAACCATCACGGCCAGCATGGTCGGATAGAGACCGGCACAGCCGTTCTGACCGATAGTGGCACCGAATGAGGCGGCAAAGCTGGCGATGGATTCAGGAATACCCAGACGGCGGGTTTGAGCCTCAACGCTCAGCGGGATAGTGGCGGCACTGGAACGGCTGGTGAAGGCAAAGGTAATCACTGGCCACACTTTGCGGAAGAAGCGCAGTGGATTTACACCGTTAACCGACAGCAGCAGGGCGTGCACGGCGAACATAATCGCCAGGCCAAGATAGGATGCCAGCACGAAGCTACCCAGTTTAATAATGTCGCTGAGGTTGGATGTGGCGACGACTTTGGTCATCAGCGCCAGCACGCCGTACGGCGTCAGCTTCATAATCAGGCGGACCAGCTTCATCACCCACGCTTGCAGCGTATCGATGGCTTTCAGAACACGCTGACCTTTTTCGGCATCATCCTTCAGCAGTTGCAGCGCGGCAACACCGAGGAAGGCCGCGAAGATCACCACACTGATAATTGACGTCGGATTGGCACCGGTCAGATCGGCAAACGGATTCTTCGGAACAAAAGAGAGCAACAGCTGCGGCGCACTGAGGTCAGCAACTTTGCCGACGTAATTATTTTGGATCGCAGCCAGACGCGCACTTTCCTGCACACCCTGCACCAGTCCACTGGCATTCAGGCCAAACAGCCAGGTAACAAAGATCCCGACTGCCGCTGAAATCGCGGTAGTGAACAGCAGAACACCAATCGTCAGCAGGCTGATTTTACCCAGTGATGACGCGTTGTGCAGACGGGCAACTGCGCTGAGGATAGAGGCAAATACCAGCGGCATAACAATCATTTGTAACAGCTGAACATAGCCGTTACCGACGAGGTTAAACCAGCTGACCGACTCTTTAATGATCGGGCTGTTTTCGCCGTAGATCGCGTGAAGGGCCAGCCCGAACAGTACCCCGATCACCAGACCGAACAGCACTTTCTTTGACAGGCTCCAACCTGTGCGACCGGTTTTTGCTACCAGCAGCAGCAGGGCGACAAACGCCACAAGGTTAATGATTAGCGGAAAGTTCATTCCCATTTTCTCCCAATAAATACGGACTACAATGTCGCCATGCTGGTGACAATTAATTTTTGACGCGCAGAAAGTAAAAACAGTGGCGGAATGGTATCAGCTACTTATGGTGCAGCCTTATATCCAGATGGAATTATTTATAACTTTCCGGTGTTATTTGAACACTTAATCAACCCTTCGTTTATTAATTAATCGCTCAATGTGATATTGCGCGGAGCTGACCACCTGGTTTGTCCAGCTGGATGCACCAAAAGGTAGCGAGCTGGGGGGGAACCAGATGGCATAGCCGACTAAAACCAGGCACAGGGCGCGCTCCAGCTGATTGCCTTTTTGGCTGTTCAGCACGGGCAAACGAAAGCGCCAGCGACAGGGCCAGAGCAGCGGCACGCCAGCGGGTGTCAGCATGTCGGCGACGATGTGGCTCAGATAACCCAGCACCATCCCCTGAAAAGCATCCGCTGGAATCAGCCAGGCGTCCGGGAGCTTTAACTGCAACAGGGCAACGCCCCCGACGACTGCCAGCAGGCTGTGGGTGAACCCCCGGTGGCCAAACGCACGGGCGATAGGATGCGATAGCCACCTCAGGCGCTGGCCCAGAAACGACTTCGGATGGTCGATATCGGGCAACAGGCAGGTCAGCAACGTAGCGGGGATAATGTGCCACCAGTCTGCGCTGGCCAGAACGGGAGTGAGTTCGGCACGTTTCGCAAAAATTGCACTGGCGATGGCAAAAATAAGATGGCCTTCGGCCGTCATGGGAGTACCTGGCTGCATAACTGTCAATGCATCCAGTATAGGGAATATATACAGTAGAATAAATATGTGACGCTGTAACGAAAGATAAATAATTTGGCATTAATCGTGCGGTGAACAAAGCGTGAGCGGCTTTTGTTCACCGCAGCGCATTAACGTGCCAGCCAGCCACCGTCTACCGCCAGCGTATAGCCATTGACGTAGTCAGCGGCCGCAGAGGCGAGAAATACCACCGGGCCCATCATATCGTCACTTTGACCCCAGCGTCCGGCAGGGATGCGATCCAGAATTTGCTGATTCCTGTCTTCATCGTCACGTAGCTGTTCCGTGTTATTGGTGGCCATATAACCGGGGGCGATGGCATTGACGTTGATGCCATACTGCGCCCATTCATTGGCCATCAGGCGCGTGAGCCCCATCACGGCGCTTTTTGACGCCGTGTAGGACGGCACCCGGATCCCCCCCTGATAAGAGAGCATTGAAGCGATATTGATGATTTTACCCCCACGCCCCTGGCGAACAAACTGGCGGGCTACCGCCTGTGAGAGGAAAAACAATGTCTTGCTGTTAACGTTCATTACGTCATCCCAGTCACGTTCGCTGAAGTCGAGCGCGTCTGCCCGGCGAATAATCCCGGCATTGTTGACCAAAATATCTAACTGTGGGCAGGCGGTCAGCGCCTGATCCATCACGCTCTCAAGGCAATGGCTGTCGGAAAGGTCTGCCGTGATGCTGACAAACCGTCGCCCGGTGGCCATGACTTTTTGTGCAGTCTCGCTGGCAGAGGAGCGATTAACACCAATAATATCGCATCCTGCCTGGGCCAGCCCAAGCGCCATTCCCTGACCAAGACCGGTGTTACAGCCGGTAATCATGGCCACTTTGCCTTCAAGATTAAATGTGTTCAGGATCATCGTGGCTCCTTATAGATAAGTGGGCACGCGCCATGGCAGAGATGACATAACGGATATGCGCGAGCCGGTTAACGGAGCATAGGCAGAAGCGGGGATGAATTCAACAAAAATGAAACGATGTTTTATTTATTTTAACGGCAATGGGTGATAATAAAAAACCAGGCGGACGCGTTGCCGCCTGGTACTGACTCAGCGTCCGTGCAGATGCTGTGCTGTAAGCTCTTCAAGGCTGGCGAGTTTTACGTCAGCCAGTGACCAGCGCAGATCGGCGGCATGAGCGGCATCCGGGACGATGATAGAGCGCATACGTCCTGCTTTGGTGGCGATCATGCCGTTAAATGAGTCTTCCAGCGTCACGCAGTTGAGCGGATCCACGCCCAGGCGGGCGGCCGCATCCAGATAGACCTGCGGGTGGGGTTTACTGTAAGGCAGCGCCTCTGCCGAGGCCAGGACCTCAAAGTACTGGCGCAGGTTGAACATCTCCAGCACACGTTCCAGCATAAATAGCGGTGAGGCAGACGCGAGGCCGATCTTCAGTCCCTCGGACTGACAGAGCTGTAATGCCTGTTCAACGCCGGGCAGGAGCGGCCGGGTTTCTTCGACCAGACTCAGTGCCCGTGCGATGACTCGCTGGGTGACTTCGGCCTGGGAGGGGCCTTTCCACGGCAGGTTTTCATACCACATGCGTACCACCTGATCGATACGCAGACCCAGCGCATCCGGCATTTCACCGCGACGGCTGAGGTCAACATCAAGGGTGGTTAAGATATCCAGCTCGGCTTGTTGCCACAGGGGCTCGGAATCAATCAGCAGACCATCCATATCAAAAATGGCGGCGAGTACAGGGCGGTGATAAGACATGCTACGGCTCCATTTAACAGTTTATGGCAGCTTAGCACGAAGTGTTGATGAAAAAATTATCATCGCGGCAGGCTGTCTGTGTAAACCTGGCATTAACTCTGCATTTTGCAGGCACTTTTATGTCACTACAGGTAAACTGACAGGCAGACAACAGATGGACTGGAGAAAGCATGACATATCAACAGGCTGGCAGGGTTGCGATTATAAAGCGCATCGCGGGCTGGATTATTTTTATTCCCGCGTTGTTATCGACGCTGATTTCACTGCTGGGTTTTCTGGAAAAGAGTCGTGAGCAGCGCGAAGGTATCAATGCGGTGATGCAGGATTTCGCCCATGTGATGATTGATATGATCCGCTTCAATACCGGTTTTCTCTCCGGCTTCTGGGCACATTCGCCCATACCGGACTTTAATCAGGGGACGAATGTCCTGTTCTGGATAATTTATGTGCTGATTTTTGTTGGTCTGGCGTTACAGGCCTCGGGAGCACGTATGTGGCGGCAGACGCGTTTTCTGCGTGAGAGTCTGGAAGATCAGATGATCCTGGAGAAAGCGCGCGGCACAGAAGGGCAAAGCCGGGAACAGCTGGAAGCAAAAATTGTGGTGCCACGGCACACGATTTTCCTGCAAATCTTCCCGCTCTACATCCTGCCGGTGATCATCATAGTGGCCGGATATTTTGTGTTGAAACTGGCTGGCTTCATCTACTAAGCCAGCCCTCATACCCACGTTTGCGTTCTGCCATCAGGCAGGGCGCGCGTGGCGTTTTACCCGCTCATCGGTATCCAGCAATGCGCTTGTGGCCCGTTGCGCCTCTCCCAGCCAGCGTCCGCCAAAGACATTGGCGCGGTTAAGCAGGTAATAGAGCTGATAGACAGGCTGCCGTTGCAGGAAGTCGCCAGGCAGCGGCCAGACTGACTGGTAACCATCATAAACCTGCACCGGAACATCCGGGAACCAGGACAGCATCGCCAGATCGCATTCACGATCCCCCCAGTAGCAGGCGGGATCAAATATCCACGGTCCGCTGTCACTTCCGGCACAGTTGGCCGGCCACAGGTCGCCATGCAGCAGGGACGGCTGAGGGTGATGTGATTCCAGAATCGCTTGTGCACAATGGACAATCAGTTCGCTGTCACCATACTGAATGCCTTTCTCTGCGGCGAGCTGAAGCTGCCAGCCGATGCGCTGTTCGGCAAAGAATACCGACCAGCGGCGCAACCAGCTGTTCGGCTGCAGGGAGGTGGTGATGTTATTGTCGAAGTCGAGGCCAAACTGCGGTTGTTCACTCCACTGATGAAGGTGCGCCAGCTGCTGACCCAGTTGAAAAGCACCATGGGCATCAAGCGGCCTGACCGGGATGTACTCAAGCAGTAAAAAGCTGGTATCGCGATCGCTACCCACCCCGTATACCGCCGGTACGCGCACTGTCTGACTGCGTGCCAGCAGTTGTAACTGATCGGCTTCCCATGTGAACAGGTCCTGCATGTCACGCTGGTTACATTTAACGAAGATTTCATGCTCACCATAGCGCAGATACCAGGTGGGATGAACATCACCACCGGGCAGCTCGCTGCGTTCGGTGATCTCTGCCGGCCCCAACTGCTCACTCAACAGACGACGAATGGCTGACCACATAGGACACTCCTCTTTTTCGCTGTGATTGCACTATGATAACGCTTAAAGAATAACCAAAATCTGCGCTTGCGCACGTTAAGCGCCCGTCTTTACAAAAACTTAGTCGGTGTTACTGCGGAAGTCTTCCCAGTGCTGAACGTCAAGTTGCGGTACTTCTCCCAGTACCTGTTCACCGATCCCCACCGCTTGCTGGTGGATATCCTCTTCTGACAAAGCGGTAATGATGCCGAAACTGTTGGTGCCAAGTTCGTGTGGATGACCATCGTCATCTTTCAACGTGGTAGAAAATCCACTACTAATCAGCGCACTACTGAGTTCCAGCACATCTGACAAACCTTTTTCATCGTAATGAAAAGTCACAACATACTGATGGATCCCCTGATTACTCATCATTCACCTCATTGTAAAAAAACATGTTTTCAGCGTAGCCCATCCTGAAGGGGGCGCAGTAAAATCAGCATATCGTAGGGGGGATGTGGCGCATTAACACATTTGTGCGTGTTGCAAATCAGAGCAGGGGGCCTGAGAAAGAGGTGAAGAAGAAAGCAGCCCGTTGACTGGGGGGATTTTACATTTAGTCACATTACTGACGGTTTTCGGTGAAAAAATGCCCGTTACTAAAGATATTTCTTATTTACAGCCAGGTGTTTTCTCACCAAATACCCTCTATAATGCGCCGCGTTAATGGGAATGTTCTCAATAACGGTGCTGTTTTGTCATGATGCTTTGTAAAAAGAGCGAATTAACAAATTGTTACGAATATTACCGTAAAATGCGTTGATCGTCCTTCAAAACGCTTCAGACTCACTCTTTTAAAAACTGTCGTACGGGTCACATTTAAATGAAAGCGCTTAATAAGCTGTCTGTAGTTCTGCTGCTCTCCGGGGGAGCACTGTGTCAACAAGCCCTGGCGGATAATAACGTCTTCACGGTTATGGATGACCCTTCCACGGCGAAAAAAGATTTTGAAGGCAACGCCGCTGCGGGTTATCTGGCGCAGTCTGGCAACACCACCAGCTCCTCTGCAACGGCAAACACCAACCTGACCTGGTATACGCCAAGCTTTGCATACAGTCTGTGGGGCAACGCCAGTAATACCTCTTCCAATGATGAGCGCTCTTCAGAGACTTATCAGGTGGGTGGCCGTACGCGTTACAACATGAACAGTGCCGATTACCTGTTCGGCCAGGCAAGCTGGTTAAGTGACCGTTTCAATGGCTACGATGGTCGTTCCATCCTGGCGGCAGGTTATGGTCGTCAGCTGCTGAATGGCCCGGTGCACTCACTGCGTGTGGAAGCCGGTCCTGGTGTGCGTTATGACGATTACCATCAAGGTGGCCATGAAACTCAGGCGCTGGCTTACGGTGCATTTAGCTACCAGTGGCAGTTAACCGATACCACCAAGTTCATTCAGGGTGTTTCCGTTCTGGGTAGCGACGATACTACCGTCAACTCAGAAACCGGTCTTCAGGTGGCGATTAATGAACATTTCGCCCTGAAAATGGCTTACAACGTGACCTGGAACCAGAATCCTCCAGAGTCTGCGCCTGATCATACTGATACCAAAACAACGATCATGCTTTCCTACGCGATGTAATCCTCAGACGAGCCGCTGCCTGCGGCTCATTTTTCTCCTGCCTCGAATCCTCCTGCTTCGTTTCTGAACGGTTTCTCTCTGATCCTAAAGCCATTTGATGACGTATCCGTTCATTGCTTAAGACACGCCCCCGTGCAATTGACCTCTATGAAGTGTAAGATGTTCCTCCTTCTGAAGTTTCTGATAAACAGACACTTTTGAATATGTGTACCAGGCCTGTACCAAATCGGCAAATGTGAGTCGGTTTCAAGTGCAAAGTGCTTGTTGTATAACGTAAATTTTAATTTTGCATGTAATCTTACGTGTGGGTTACCACTGCAATTAAGGATGTTTCATGCCTGTTATTACTCTTCCTGATGGAAGCCAGCGTTCGTTTGACCACGCCGTAAGCGTGATGGATATTGCTCTGGACATCGGTCCTGGCCTGGCGAAAGCCTGTATTGCCGGACGTGTCAATGGCGAACTGGTTGATGCGGTTGACCCGATCACCGAAGACGCACAAGTTGCCATCATCACGGCGAAAGACGATGCGGGTCTGGAAATTATTCGTCACTCCTGCGCCCACCTTTTAGGGCACGCGATCAAGCAACTGTGGCCAGATACGAAAATGGCTATCGGTCCTGTTATCGACAACGGTTTTTACTATGATGTTGATCTCGACCGTACGCTGACCCAGGAAGACATTGAGCTGCTGGAAAAGCGTATGCACCAGTTAGCTGAGACGAATTACGACGTCATCAAGAAGAAAGTCAGCTGGCAGGAAGCGCGTGATGCCTTCGCTGCACGTGGTGAGACTTATAAAACCACCATCCTTGATGAAAATATCAGCCACGACGATCGTCCTGGTCTGTATCATCACGAAGAATATGTGGATATGTGCCGTGGCCCGCACGTACCCAATATGCGTTTTTGTCATCACTTTAAGCTGCAGAAAATTTCTGGTGCTTACTGGCGTGGTGACAGCAATAACAAAATGCTGCAACGTATCTACGGCACTGCATGGGGCGATAAGAAGCAATTAGCCGCCTATCTGCAACGTCTGGAAGAAGCAGCAAAACGCGACCACCGTAAAATCGGTAAACAGCTCGACCTGTATCATATGCAGGAAGAGGCACCAGGTATGGTGTTCTGGCACAACGATGGCTGGACAATTTTCCGTGAACTGGAAGTGTTTGTTCGTACCAAGCTGAAAGAGTATGAGTACCAGGAAGTGAAAGGTCCGTTTATGATGGACCGTGTGCTGTGGGAGAAAACCGGGCACTGGGAAAACTACAAAGAGGCGATGTTTACCACCTCTTCTGAGAACCGTGAATACTGCATTAAGCCAATGAACTGCCCAGGGCACGTGCAGATTTTCAATCAGGGTCTAAAATCATACCGCGACCTGCCGTTACGTATGGCTGAGTTTGGCAGTTGCCACCGTAATGAGCCGTCAGGTGCGTTGCACGGTCTGATGCGTGTGCGTGGTTTTACCCAGGATGATGCCCACATCTTCTGTACCGAAGAACAGGTACGTGATGAGGTCAACGGCTGTATTAAGATGGTGTACGACATGTACAGCACCTTCGGCTTTGAAAAGATCGTGGTAAAACTGTCTACCCGTCCTGAAAAACGTATCGGTAGTGATGATCTCTGGGACCGTTCAGAGGCCGACCTGGCCGCTGCGCTGAAAGAGAACAATATACCGTTCGACTATCAGCCGGGTGAGGGCGCATTCTACGGCCCTAAAATTGAATTTACCCTGTATGATTGCCTCGACCGTGCATGGCAGTGCGGTACCGTTCAGCTCGACTTCTCTCTGCCGAGCCGTCTGAGTGCCTCTTATATCGGTGAAAGTAATGAACGTCAGGTGCCAGTGATGATTCACCGTGCAATCCTGGGGTCCATGGAGCGCTTTATCGGGATTTTAACCGAAGAATATGCCGGTTTCTTCCCGACCTGGTTAGCTCCTGTACAAGTTGTGGTGATGAATATCACCGATGGTCAGTCCGAATATGTTGCAGAATTGACTCGAAAACTGCAAAATGCGGGCATTCGTGCAAAAGCGGACTTGAGAAACGAGAAGATTGGCTTTAAAATCCGTGAACATACTTTACGACGTGTCCCTTATATGTTGGTCTGTGGTGATAAAGAGGTGGAAGCTGGCAAAGTTGCCGTTCGCACCCGCCGCGGTAAAGACCTGGGAAGCATGGACGTAAACGAAGTGATCGCTAAGCTGCAGGGTGAAATCCGCAGCCGCAATCTTCATCAATTGGAGGAATAAAGTATTAAAGGCGGAAAACGAGTTCAACCGGCGCGTCCTAATCGCATAAATAGAGAAATTCGCGCCACTGAGGTTCGTCTGACTGGCGTCGATGGCGAACAGATTGGTATTGTCAGTCTGAATGAAGCTTTGGAAAAAGCTGAAGAAGCGGGCGTGGATCTGGTAGAGATCAGCCCCAACGCCGAGCCGCCCGTTTGTCGTATAATGGATTACGGCAAGTTCCTTTACGAAAAAAGCAAATCTTCTAAAGAACAGAAGAAAAAGCAAAAGATTATCCAGGTTAAGGAAATTAAATTCCGCCCTGGTACCGATGATGGCGACTATCAGGTAAAACTACGCAACCTGATTCGCTTTCTGGAAGATGGCGATAAAGCCAAGATCACGCTGCGTTTCCGCGGTCGTGAGATGGCGCACCAGCAGATCGGTATGGAAGTGCTTAACCGCGTCCGTAAAGATCTGTGTGAAGATATTGATCTGGCAGTTGTCGAATCATTCCCTACAAGGATTGAAGGTCGTCAGATGATTATGGTGCTCGCTCCCAAGAAGAAACAGTAGGCCCTAAAGTAATCTTGCTGCGTGTTTCGGCACGCGGCGTGATTCGCCTGTCTGGTTCATTTTATTAACAATGCGAAGTGGATATTTTTTAAATGCCAAAGATTAAAACTGTACGTGGCGCGGCCAAGCGCTTCAAGAAGACCGCCGGTGGCGGCTTCAAGCGTAAACACGCTAACCTGCGTCATATTCTGACTAAAAAATCTACTAAGCGTAAACGCCACCTGCGTCCTAAAGGTATGGTGTCTAAAGGCGATCTGGGTCTGGTTATTGCCTGCCTGCCGTACGCATAAGTATCAATTTTTTTTAACAGAATATTAAACAGGAGAGCTAAATGGCTCGTGTAAAACGTGGTGTAGTTGCTCGCGCACGTCACAAGAAAATCTTAAAACAAGCTAAAGGCTACTACGGTGCACGTTCACGTGTATACCGTGTTGCTTTCCAGGCTGTTATCAAAGCTGGTCAGTATGCTTACCGTGACCGTCGTCAGCGGAAGCGCCAGTTCCGTCAGCTGTGGATTGCGCGTATTAACGCTGCTGCCCGCACTAACGGTATCTCTTACAGCCGCTTCATCAATGGCCTGAAAAAGGCTTCGATCGAAATCGACCGTAAGATTCTGGCTGACATCGCAGTATTCGACAAAGCAGTATTTGCTGCTCTGGTAGAAAAAGCGAAATCAGCTCTGGCGTAAGCCAGATTGAAGAGGGAGCTCGTCTCCCTCTTTTTTATTATCTGAAATGATTGACTTTTTTCCCCTCCGGCCTTTCAATAGAGCGGTCCGAAACTGCATTTAAGGTCAGCTAACCATGAATACTGCTATTTTCCGTTTCTTTTTTTACTTTAGCGCCTGATCATCGGGGGCTTTAGCGCAAAGAAAAGAAACGAAAAATCGCGCTGAAAGCCTCCCTCGTGGAGGCTTTTTTCGTTTTAGCGCACGTGAAATAACGACCGGGCGGCTATTCGTCCTGAAAAAAACAGATCAGCCAGCGTGGCTGGAAGAAGAGGAAAGCATGTCACATCTCGCAGACCTGGTGGCGAGCGCGAAAGCCGCCATCAACGATGCTCAGGATGTCGCCGCGTTAGATAACGTTCGCGTCGAATACCTGGGTAAAAAAGGGCATCTCACGCTCCAGATGACCTCCTTGCGTGAACTGCCTGCGGAAGATCGCCCGGCAGCGGGTGCGGTAATCAATGAAGCAAAACAACAGGTGCAGGAAGCGCTGAACGCGCAGAAAAACGCACTGGAATCTGCAGTGATGAACGCCCGTCTGGCGCAGGAAACCATTGATGTTTCTCTGCCGGGCCGTCGCATTGAAAACGGTGGGTTGCATCCGGTCACGCGCACCATTGACCGCATTGAAACCTTCTTTGGCGAACTGGGCTTCTCTGTCGAGACGGGCCCGGAAATTGAAGATGACTATCATAATTTCGATGCGCTGAATATTCCGGGCCACCACCCGGCGCGCGCCGATCACGATACCTTCTGGTTCGATGCCACCCGCCTGCTGCGTACTCAAACGTCAGGCGTGCAGATCCGCACGATGAAAAACCAGCAGCCGCCAATCCGCATTATTGCGCCAGGTCGCGTGTATCGTAACGATTACGATCAGACTCATACCCCCATGTTCCACCAGATGGAAGGCTTGATTGTTGATAAAAATATCAGCTTTACCAATCTGAAGGGCACCCTGCACGATTTCCTGAACAACTTCTTTGAAGAAGATTTGCAGGTTCGTTTCCGTCCGTCCTACTTCCCGTTCACTGAGCCTTCTGCTGAAGTGGATGTGATGGGTAAAAACGGCAAATGGCTGGAAGTGCTGGGTTGCGGCATGGTGCACCCTAACGTGCTGCGCAATGTGGGTATTGATCCGGAAGTGTACTCAGGTTTCGCCTTTGGTATGGGAATGGAGCGTCTGACCATGCTGCGTTACGGTGTGACCGATCTGCGTGCCTTCTTCGAAAATGATTTACGTTTCCTCAAACAGTTTAAATAAGGGCGGGTAAAACCAATGAAATTCAGTGAACTCTGGTTACGTGAATGGGTCAACCCGGCCATTGACAGTGCAGCCCTGTCCGATCAAATCACCATGGCCGGCCTTGAAGTGGACGGTGTCGATGCGGTTGCCGGTGCTTTCCATGGCGTGGTAGTAGGTGAAGTCGTTGAGTGCGGTCAGCATCCTAACGCCGACAAACTGCGCGTGACCAAAATCAATGTGGGCGGCGAACGCCTGCTGGATATCGTCTGCGGTGCACCCAACTGCCGCCAGGGGCTGAAAGTGGCCGTGGCAACCGTGGGTGCGGTACTGCCGGGCGATTTCAAAATCAAAGCCGCAAAACTGCGCGGTGAGCCGTCAGAAGGCATGCTGTGCTCTTTCTCCGAGCTGGGTATTTCCGACGACCACAACGGCATCATTGAACTGCCGCTGGATGCGACTATCGGCACAGATATCCGCGATTATCTCAAGCTGGATGACAACACCATTGAGATCAGCGTGACGCCTAACCGTGCCGACTGCCTGGGCATTATCGGCGTGGCGCGCGATGTGGCCGTGCTTAACAAGCTGCCACTGACGGCGCCGGAGATGGCCCCCGTCGCCGCGACCGTGCAGGATACTTTCCCGATCCGTGTGGAGGCGAGCGAAGCCTGTCCGCGTTACCTTGGCCGCGTAGTGAAAGGCATCAATGTGAAAGCTGCTACGCCGCTGTGGATGAAGGAAAAACTGCGCCGCTGTGGAATTCGCTCAATCGATCCGGTTGTCGACATCACCAACTATGTTTTACTGGAGTTGGGCCAGCCGATGCACGCCTTCGACCTCGATCGCCTTGAGGGCGGTATCGTGGTGCGTATGGCAGAAGAGGGTGAAACCCTGGTTCTGCTGGATGGTAACGAAGCTAAATTGAGCAGCGATACGCTGGTGATTGCGGATCAGAAGAAAGCGCTGGCGATGGCCGGTATTTTTGGTGGCGAACATTCCGGTGTGAATGAAGAAACCCAGAACGTGCTGTTTGAATGTGCCTTCTTCAGCCCGCTGTCGATCACCGGTCGTGCACGCCGTCATGGTCTGCATACGGATGCTTCGCATCGCTACGAGCGCGGTGTTGACCCGGCATTGCAGCACACGGCGATTGAGCGTGCGACTCGCCTGCTGTTGGATATCTGCGGTGGTGAAGCGGGCCCGGTCATCGATGTGACCCACGAAGCAACCTTGCCTGTGCGTGCCACCATTACGCTGCGTCGTGAAAAACTGGACCGTCTGATTGGTCATGTGATTGCCGATGCTGAGGTGGGCGATATTCTGCGCCGTCTGGGCTGCACGGTGACAGAAGGCCAGGGTGAGTGGCAGGCAGTGGCACCAAGCTGGCGTTTTGACATCGCCATTGAAGAAGACCTGGTAGAGGAAGTCGCCCGTGTTTACGGCTACGACAATATTCCTGACGTGCCTGTACAGGCCGGTCTGGTGATGACGAAGCATCGTGAAGCGAATCTTTCGCTGAAGCGTGTTAAAGCATTGCTGGTCGACAAAGGCTATCAGGAAGCGATTACCTACAGCTTCGTTGACCCGAAAATTCAGGCGTTACTGCACCCGGGCGAAGAAAATCTGGTGCTGCCAAGCCCCATCTCCGTTGAGATGTCAGCAATGCGTCTATCGCTGTGGAGTGGCCTGCTGGGTGCGGTGGTGTATAACCAGAACCGTCAACAGTCTCGCGTGCGTCTTTTCGAGAGCGGGTTGCGCTTTGTGCCTGATACACAGGCAAACCTCGGTATCCGTCAGGACGTTATGCTGGCTGGCGTGATCAGTGGTCATCGCAACGAAGAGCACTGGGATCTGGCGCGTAACCCGGTAGACTTCTATGATTTAAAAGGTGATTTAGAGTCCCTGCTGGAATTGACCGGCAAACTCGATGAGATTCAGTTTGTGGCCGCCACTAACCCGGCGCTTCATCCGGGACAGAGCGCCGCGATTTATTTACGTGGCGAACACATCGGATTTATTGGTGTGGTGCATCCGGAACTTGAACGTAAACTGGATCTTAACGGCCGTACCGTGGTGTTTGAACTGTTGTGGGATAAGGTCGCAGACCGCGTCCTGCCTGATGCCAGCGGCATTTCGCGCTTCCCGGCGAACCGTCGTGACATCGCTGTCGTTGTCGCTGAAAACGTGCCAGCAGCAGATATTATCACCGAGTGTAAGAAAGTTGGCGTAAATCAGGTAGTTGGCGTAAACTTGTTTGACGTGTACCGTGGTAAGGGCGTAAATGATGGTTTTAAGAGCCTCGCTATCAGCCTGATTTTGCAAGATACCAGCCGGACACTCGAAGAAGAGGAGATTGCCGCTACCGTTGCAAAATGCGTAGAGGCACTGAAAGAGCGATTCCAAGCATCCTTGAGGGATTGAACCTATGGCGCTTACAAAAGCTGAAATGTCTGAATACCTGTTTGAGAAGCTTGGTCTTAGCAAACGGGATGCCAAAGAGCTGGTTGAACTGTTTTTCGAAGAAGTGCGTCGTGCTTTGGAGAATGGTGAGCAGGTCAAACTGTCTGGATTTGGCAATTTCGACCTTCGCGACAAAAATCAACGTCCGGGACGTAACCCCAAAACGGGTGAAGATATTCCCATTACGGCTCGCCGGGTTGTGACGTTTCGACCTGGTCAGAAACTGAAAAGCCGGGTTGAGAACGCTTCACCGAAAGAAGACTGATTTCTGCTATTCAAAAGGCCGCGCAAGCGGCCTTTTCATTATGAGAGCAGACCGAAAGGCGGCGATCACCCTAAGCCGAGACCACCAAAGCAAAACCAGCATCATTAATCCACTCAGAGCCAGCGTTGCTGGCTCTTTCTTTTTGCCGATTTCCCTCTACAATTAACCCTCTGTTTTCTTTTAAAAAACGTCGGTTATGACTCTGCTTTCCCAACAGATATCCGCTGCTCACCGTCGTTCCGGCTTCTGGCTGTGCGGGCTGGGGATATTTTGTCTGTCGCTGCTGCTGCTGAGTCTGTGCGCGGGTGAGCGCTGGATCTCGCCTGCCGAATGGTCAACCTCCGACGCACAACTCTTTGTCTGGCAACTCCGCCTACCGCGTTCGCTGGCGGTGATGCTGGTCGGTGCCTCGCTGGCGGTCGCAGGTGCGGCAATGCAGGCACTGTTCAGTAATCCACTGGCCGAACCTGGCCTGCTGGGCGTATCCGGCGGCGCAGGCGTAGGGCTGGTGATGTGCATCCTCTCCGGTGTCGGTAGTCCCTGGTTGATGAGTCTCAGCGCCATTCTTGGGGCGCTACTGGTCACCGTGATTCTGCTGCGTTTTGCCCGTCAGCATCTCTCCAGTAGCCGTCTGCTGCTGGCCGGGGTCGCGCTGGGGATTATTTGCAGCGCGCTAATGACCTGGGCGGTCTATTTTAGCAGCAGCATGGATTTACGTCAGTTAATGTACTGGATGATGGGGGGCTTTAGCGGCATTGACTGGCGCTATGGCTGGCTGATGCTGGCATTGATCCCCGTGCTATTGTGGTTGAGCAGTCGGGTTCGTGTGCTTAACCTGCTGGCGCTGGGTGAGATCTCTGCGCAGCAGCTGGGTCTGCCACTGGTGCTGTGGCGTAATCTGCTGGTACTGGCGGTTGGCTGGCTGGTGGGTGTCAGCGTTGCTCTGGCAGGGGCTATCGGCTTCATCGGCCTGGTGATACCGCATATCCTGCGGCTGAACGGACTGAGCGATCATCGTATTCTTTTGCCGTGCTGTGCGCTGGCTGGCGCAGGTGTATTGCTGGCTGCTGACATTATTGCCCGCGTGGCGTTGACCTCCGCTGAACTGCCGATCGGGGTGGTGACGGCGACATTGGGCGCACCGGTGTTTATCTGGCTATTATTGAGCAACCGCTGACAGTCTGAAGGCTGTCGTGTTCTTACGTTAAAACAGGAAAAGACGATGAGTATTTTCGAAACAGAACTGGTCACGCTGGATGGTGATAAGACGACATTAGCGCAATGGCAGGGCGATGTTCTATTGGTGGTTAACGTGGCTTCTAAATGTGGGCTCACCCCACAGTATGAGCAGCTGGAGACGCTGCAAAAAGAGTTACATGAACAGGGGCTGACAGTACTGGGCTTCCCATGTAATGCATTCCTTGAGCAGGAGCCAGGCACAGACGCTGAGATTAAAACCTTTTGCAGCACCACCTACGGTGTAACGTTCCCGATGTTCAGCAAAATTGAGGTAAACGGCCCGCAGCGCCATCCGTTGTACGCCCAGCTGGTGGCCGCACAGCCTGAAGCCACTGCGCCGGAGGGGAGTGGTTTCCTCGAGCGTATGACCAGCAAAG
Organism: Erwinia rhapontici; assembly: GCF_020683125.1. NCBI lineage: Bacteria > Pseudomonadati > Pseudomonadota > Gammaproteobacteria > Enterobacterales > Erwiniaceae > Erwinia > Erwinia rhapontici. The sequence goes on from NZ_CP085627.1 coordinate 2,206,607, forward strand.
GGCGTGCGCCGAAGGTGCCGGGAGACGTTTTATGGAACTTTGAAAAGTTCCTGGTGGGCCGTGACGGTAAGGTGTTACAACGCTTCTCGCCGGATACGGCACCGAATGATCCGCAACTGATCGCCCGCATCCACCAGGCGCTGGCGTAACCGATGCTGCTGGAATTAACAGGTGTCGCGCTAACCGGGCGCCTGTTTCCGTTCAGTGCGCAGGTAAAGGCCGGGCAGGTTATTCATCTGGTCGGTCCCAATGGTGCAGGAAAAAGCTCGCTGCTGATGGCGATAGCCGGGCTGCTGTCGGCTCGCGGTAACGTGCTGTTTGCCGGACGTGCGCTGGCTGACTGGCACGGCATGGCGTTGGCCCGCCAGCGCGCTTATCTCGCCCAGCAGCAGTCTCCTCTGGGGCAGATGCCCGTCTGGCATTATCTGCTAATGCATACGCAGCAGCAGGGAGACGTGCATCATGCAATGCTACTCACGCTGGCCCAGGCCTTACAGCTGAGTGATAAGTTGTCCCGGCCTCTTACGCAACTTTCTGGCGGCGAGTGGCAACGTGTGCGACTGGCGGCGGTACTCTTGCAGGTCAGTCACCCGGATGGCAAGTTGCTGCTGTTAGATGAGCCCCTGACGGGGCTGGATATTGCCCAGCAGGCCGCGTTTGACCGCTTGATCCCGGCGCTAACGCAGCAGGGGGTCAGTGTGATCATGAGCAGCCATGATATGAATCACTCCCTGCGATATGCGGATTGTGTCTGGCTGATGCGGCCAGGGCAGTGTGCATTACAGGGTAATCCGCAGGACGTGCTGACTCCGGAACATCTCAGCGCGCTTTATCAGGTCTCATTCCGGATGCTGGATATAGAAGGGCAGGCGATGCTGACAACGCTCAGTTGAGCAGGGTGTCGCTGTTGCCTGTTTCGGGTATTACCGTTAGATTACAGACTGTTGCTATTGAGAGGCATTGTTATGCGTTACTGGCTTCTGCTTATTGTTGTTGTTCTGGCGGGTTGTAGCAGTCGTGCCCCGGCACCTGACGGGCGTCTCTCCGATTCCATTACCGTTATTGCCCAGCTTAATGACCAGCTCGGTCAGTGGCGCGGTGCGCCTTATCGCTATGGAGGGATGAGCCGCAGTGGCGTCGACTGCTCTGGTTTTGTTTATCTGACCTTCCGCGATCGCTTTAATTTGCAGTTACCACGCACCACCTCCGCGCAGACCGATATCGGTACCCGCATTGATAAGGCCCAGCTTTTACCGGGCGACCTGGTGTTCTTCAAAACTGGCAGCGGAGAAAATGGCCTGCATGTCGGCATTTACGACACTGATAATCAGTTTATCCATGCGTCGACCAGTCAGGGCGTCACCCGTTCTTCACTGGATAATGTTTACTGGCGAAAAGTATTCTGGCAGGCGCGGCGTATTTAATCGCCAGATTAAGACGTGGCCTGCTGTTTTAATTAGCGTTTAATTTATGTCCGCATAAATAGGGTTTGCGGAATTTAAAATACCACTTCAACTCAAATTTACCTTAAGTCAATTTTTCGCTGGTGCCGAAATACGCATTCGTAAAGATAGCGTTACCGGAAACGACGACGCTTATTTTTACGCATCAGGAAAGTGATATCAGTAAGCATCGTTTATGTCAGTTTTGTGTTAGCTTAAGGATATGGATTACAAGCAAAAGCACACTGCAATTGAATTTCCGCAGGGTGACAGTCTGTTGACACTGTTGCTTGTCCTATTTTGTTGATATAGGATGCGGTGAGTGCCGCTTAATAATGGCGATTAAGATGAACATCTTTTTGGAAGCTGATTATAAAACTTACACAGCATTCTGCCCGGTTTACAGCCCAGGCGGGCTGTTGACGTCTGTTGAGATGTTAACCCACTTTACTCATGCCAGTGCCAATGTGGCCATGCCTCAGGAGATTCTTACGCCGCTATTAAATGACCGGCAGCGTGTCCTGTTGTTGCAGGAACAAATTAACGTTATTGAAAAACATTACGATTTTTTTAGCGACAACGACCTGAAAGTAGCGATTAATATTGATAAACCGCTGGCTGAGACCATCCTCGAGAGTGAGTTTATTCTGAAAAAAATGTGTCAGCTGGATTGCCTGGAACTGGAAGTCAGCGAAAGCTTTCCTGATTTAACGTTGGGGCGAAATAATAATTTTCTGAAAGCGCTGAGTGAAAAATTTAACTTAAGTCTGAATAATTACGGTGCCGGTAAAGCGACCTCAAAAGCTGTTTTTGACGATTTGTTTTATCGTATTAAGCTGGATAAAGGATTTATTCAACACAATATTAAACGCTTATCTTTTCACCCGTTTATCAACGCTATCCTTGATCACGTCAAACCCCACTGTCAGGAGATTGTTGTGCAGGGCGTGGATGATATCACCGGGTTACAGACTGTTCGTGACTATGCCTTCGATGGTATTCAGAGCGCGCTATTCCCGCCGGTCGGTGAAGAGGCGTTAATTCATCTGACGGAACCCCCTTATCAGCTGCGGGAACGCATACTGCAATAACCCTGAAAACTCTCCGTGTTTTCCAGCACCGTGGCGCTTTACACTAGCAGTATTATCGGGAATGTTCCCGGTGGCACTGATGGAGGCGCCATGCAATTCAATAATACCTGGTATCAGGAGCTGAGTGGTTTTTACACGGCTCTTGAACCGACGCCGTTAAAAAATCCTCGTCTGCTCTACCACAGTGCGCCACTGGCGCAGGAACTGGGTCTGGATAGCCGCCTGTTTGACGCAAAAAATGTCGACCTGTGGAGTGGTGAAACACTGATGGACGGCATGCAGCCTCTGGCGCAGGTTTATAGCGGTCACCAGTTTGGCGTCTGGGCGGGGCAGTTGGGTGACGGGCGCGGTCTGCTGCTGGGCGAACAGCAACTGCCTGACGGGCGCAAGTTCGACTGGCATCTGAAAGGGGCAGGGTTAACGCCCTATTCACGCATGGGGGATGGCCGCGCGGTGCTGCGTTCCACTCTGCGAGAGTTTCTCGCTTCTGAGGCAATGCATGCCCTCGGGATCCCCACATCGCGTGCGTTGACGGTAGTCACCAGCGATGAGCCGGTCTACCGTGAAAGTGCCGAACCGGGTGCGATGCTGCTGCGCGTGGCCGAGAGCCACCTGCGTTTTGGCCATTTTGAACATTTCTACTATCAGGGGCAGCAGGAAAATGTCACCCGACTGGCGGATTATGCGATCCTTCATCACTGGCCGCAGTGGCAGCAGGAGCCGGATAAGTACCTGCTGTGGTTTAGCGATGTGGTGAGGCGCACGGCACGCCTGATTGCAGGCTGGCAGAGCGTGGGGTTTGCTCACGGTGTGATGAATACCGACAACATGTCGATCCTTGGACTGACGCTGGATTATGGCCCTTACGGTTTCCTTGATGACTATCAGCCTGGGTTTATCTGCAACCATTCTGATCACCAGGGGCGTTACAGTTTCGAGAATCAGCCGATGATCGGACTGTGGAACCTGAATCGCCTGGCGCACGCGCTGTCAGGGTTGATGAGCACTGAACAGCTGAAGCAGGCGCTGGCGCTGTATGAAACCGAGCTGATGCGCTGCTGGGGCGAAAAAATGCGTGCCAAACTGGGGCTGATGACGGCCGGTAAAGACGACAACAATATTCTGACCGGACTGCTGTCACTGATGACGAAGGAGAGCAGTGATTACACACGGACTTTCCGTCAACTGAGTGCAGTGGAACAGCAACAGTCGCGTTCACCGCTGCGGGATGAGTTTATTGACCGTGAGGCGTTTGATAGCTGGTACAACGTGTATCGTCAGCGTCTGTTGCAGGATGAGCAGAGTGATGAACAGCGCCAGCAAGCCATGAAACAGGCTAACCCGGCGCTGGTGCTGCGTAATTATCTGGCACAACAGGCAATTGAGCAGGCAGAACAGGATGATGTCAGCGTGCTGGCGCGTCTTCATCATGCACTGCTGCAGCCGTTTGATGATGCGCCAGAGTTTGCTGACCTGACGCGTCGTCCGCCTGACTGGGGTAAGAAGCTGGAAGTGAGCTGCTCCAGCTAGCGGCGCAGCGCCACCTGAGGCACACCCTCGATAAGATGAGGGTGGACCATCACATCGGCGTGATACCAGTGCGTCAATGTGGCCTCATCCAGTACCTGTGCCGGGCTGCCCTCCGCCACCAGTTTCCCCCCGGCCAGTAGCATCACACGATCTGACCACAAAGAAGCGAGGTTGAGATCGTGCAGAACACAACAAACACTCAGGGGATACTGTTTCGTCAGTTGTGACAGCAATCGCAACAGATGCTGCTGGTGGTAGAGATCCAGCGCCGACGTCGGTTCATCGAGGAACAACCAACCCTGTGGGCCATCCGGACGCCACAGCTGTGCCAGCGCACGGGCAAGCTGCACCCGCTGCTGTTCACCGCCGGAAAGTTGCAAATAGTCGCGTTCTGCCAGTCCGTCACAGCCCGTCAGGGCCATCACTTCCTTCACCACCTGCTGAGCAGATCCAGGCCAGGGCGCGCGGCCCATCGCCACCACCTCCACCACACTGAGCGGAAATGCCATGCTGCTTTGCTGGCGCATCACGGCGCGCTGCTGCGAAAGCCGTGCAGCAGACCACTCGGCCAGCGGCTGGTTATTCAATACACAGCTGCCGCGCTGCGGTGTGAGAAACCCGGTGAGCAGCCTCAGCAACGTGGATTTACCCGCGCCGTTCGGGCCAATCAGGGACACCAGCTCGCCGGGGCGCAGGGTCAGTGAAATATCGTCAATCAGCCAGCGTGTATCCAGCTGATAGCTCAACCCACTGGCAATCAGGGCATCAGCCATTGAGACCTCCACGACGACGCAGGATCAGCCACAGGAACCAGGGGCCGCCAATCAGGCTGGTCAGCAGCCCGACCGGCATCTCTGCCGGGGCCACGACTGTGCGTGCCAGGGTATCGGCCAGCAGCAACAGGATGGCACCGCTTAACAGTGAAGAGGGCAGCAGCCAGCGGTGATCGCCACCGAGGCAGAAGCGCATCAGATGCGGTACCACCAGACCAATAAAACCGATCACGCCACTGACCGCGACAGCAGACGCCACCAGAAACGCACTAAGCACCAGTAAATAGCGCTGGGTACGTGGCACATCAACGCCCAGATAATGCGCCTCTTCTTCGCCGAGTTGCAGCAGGTTGAGACGAGTAGCCAGGCGTTGTACCAGAACCATGCAGGGCAGCACCACAGAAGCGCACACCAGCACCGTTGGCCATTGTGCCTGACCGAGGCTGCCCATACCCCATAATGACAGCTGGCGCAGTTGCTGATCGTTGCTGATCCAGGACAACACACCGACCGCCGCACCACAAAGCGCATTAATTGCAATCCCGACCAGCAGCAGACGGCTCAGGCCAGTCAAACCCTGGCGGCTGAGCAGGAAGATCACCAGCGTCACGGCCAGGCTGCCAATAAAGGCAGCGAACAACGGCTGGTACAAATTCAACACGCCGGGCAGGGAGAGGGAGAGCACGATGGAGATCGCTACGGCCAGCGCCGCACCGCTGCTGATCCCGAGCAGACCCGGGTCCGCCAGCGGATTGCGGAACAACCCCTGCATCACACAGCCGGAGAGGGCCAGCGCACCGCCCACCATCACCGCCAGCAATACGCGGGGCAGACGAATAGTGAACCAGATCTGCCACAGGCGGCTGTCTGTACCTGCATCCCACAGCATCGGCAGCGACAAATGCATCGCACCGATGTTGGCGGCGCTGACACCCAGTACCAGCAATAACAACGTTAAAGCAGCAAGCCAGCTGCGAGATCGCGCTGACCTCACTTCAGCGTTTCTGCGATCTGACGAAGTTTCAGGATCGCGGCTGGCGTATCAATGCCAAAGCCCAGCAGCGCCATGTCATCCACCACCAGCAGCTGATGATTTTTCCCCGCCGGAGTCAATGCAATACCGGGCAGTTTCCACAGATTATCTTCGCCGCCCAGTGTACGGATGCCGTCCCGGGTGGCCACAATCAGCTGGGGTGCACTGGCGATCACACCTTCCTGGGATAGCGGTTGATAACGCTGAATGCCGGACATGGCATTTTGCAGACCGGCTGCACGGATGGCGGCATCGGCGGAGGTATCGCGTCCGGCCCCCATCGCTCCCATGCCCTGATGTGCCAGAATAAACAGCACGTTGACCGGCAGTGGATTTGTCGGCACGCTGGCCAGCTGCTTGCGGACTTTTTCCTGTAACGCCTTGCCAGCTTCCTCACGGTGCAGGGTAGTGGCAATGGTCTGGATCTTTTCATTGATGGCTGAAATGTCTGTCTTTCCGGTCACATCCACCACTTTCACGCCATTTTGCTCAACCTGTTGCAGCGCCAGCGCCGGTTTTGCCAGCTCACTGGCGATGACCAGCGTCGGCTTCAGGGCCAGAATGCCCTCGGCGTTTAACTGGCGCATATAGCCTACGTCAGGCAGTTTTTTGACCACTTCAGGGTGCAGGCTGGTGCTGTCACGCGCCACCAGTTCCTGCTGCGCATCCAGCGCATAGATGATTTGGGTGACATCGCCACCGATACTGACGATGCGCTCAGCGGCAGCGGCGTGGAAGGCCAGCGACAGAGCAATCAGAGCGAACAAGCGTGATTTCATACGGTTGCACCTTCCGTGCTGAGTGCGGCTAACTGCTCACGCCACTGCGTTTGTTCTGGCTGGCCTTCGCTGCGTTGACCGTACAGTTGGGCAATCTGCGTGCCGTCGGCAGCAAACAGTTCCAGGCTGGTGACAATGCCGTCAGCGGTGGGCTTACGTGTGATCCAGCTCTCCGCAATCAGCTGATCCTGCAAATGCAGGGTGAAAGCCGGGTTGAAGATGTTCAGCCAGCCGTGCATGGGCATCAGCTTTTCAATCTGACCCGTAAAGATCTGCACACAGGCGCGGTTACCGACGAAAATCATAATTTCGTTGCCATCCTGACGCACTGTTTCCAGCAGCGTGGCCAGTGACTGATTGCTGACCTGCTGCGCCAGATCGTCGCTGACGGCGTGGAAGGCCTGCTGGCGTGAGGCGTTATGCTTTTTCAGCAGACGGAAGAACTGATGCACATCGGTCATCGCCCGCCATTCCGTTTCCAACGTGGCACCGTCGATCTCGTCGGCAAAGGCGGCAGGCGTAGCCGGGCTCACACTGAGTGAGGTGACGGGTTCTGCACGGTAGTCTGCGATCAGCTGCTGCCAGGCTTCAGAGTGAGTGTTCTCAGTGGCATAAACTTTCAGTACCGCATCACCGTGCTGATCGAAGAACTGAATGCTCTGACGTTCGCCGTGACCGGTCATCTCCTGCAGGTGAAAAACACTGGCCCACTGATTAACAAACACCCGCAGATCCAGTGCTCGTGGATTCAGCACGATGCCGGCATGTTCATTGATATGAATATTGCTGAAAACGCCCAAATGCTCGTGTACGGCGTATTCGTTGCGGGTAATACATTTGGTTTCACCCACGGCTTCCAGCGCGTGCAACAGTTCTCGCATCGCAGGGCGTAACGGTTGTGCCTGATGGCCGACACGCGCTGCGGTCAGTTCCGCTTCACTGATCCCCATCAACGCGGCCAGATCGCGCGCATATTTCTTAGGATGCTGTTCTTTTAATTCGCTGTATTGTTGATAGTGCGCAGTCATTGCTGTTGTCCTCACGGAGCCGCTAATAGGGAAGGGTATTCATTATCAGAATGATAATCATTATCAATGAAAGAAGGCCGCGTGCAAGCAGAAATTAACCTTCAGGTAACAGTTTGCATAAAGAAGGGCATATACCCGTCATACTTCAAGCTGCTTCAGCGTTGGATTCCTTCCATTGCCGCCTTGAAGCCGCTCGAATTATTTAGGGTATAAAAGAAAGCAGGCCCGTTAAGGGCCTGCCAAAGGTGTCAGAAGCGGCTATCGACGGCATCCGCCAGCTGTGCTAAGACGCTGGCTGTATCGTCCCATCCGAGGCAGGGGTCGGTAATTGACTGGCCATAAACCAGCGGGGTTTCTGCTGTCACTTTCTGCGTGCCTTCCTGCAGGAAGCTTTCGATCATCACACCCGCAATGGCGCGCGAGCCGTCGCGGATCTGCTGCGTTACGCTGGTGGACACCTCTTTCTGTAGGCGATGCTGCTTCAGGCAGTTCCCATGGCTGAAGTCGATCACCAGGTGCTCCGGCAGGTGGAATTCCCGCAGGTGTGCGACCGCAGCGGCAATATCCGCCGGGTGGAAGTTTGGTGCTTTGCCGCCGCGCATAATGATATGCCCGGAAGGGTTGCCGCTGGTCTGATAGATGGTCATTTGGCCGCGTTTATCCGGCGACAGGAACATATGGCTGACGCGGGCAGCACGAATAGCATCCACGGCGATGCGCGTATTGCCATCGGTGCCGTTTTTGAAACCCACCGGGCAGGAGAGTGCCGAAGCCATTTCGCGGTGGATCTGGCTCTCCGTGGTGCGCGCACCGATGGCACCCCAACTGATCAGGTCGGCAATAAACTGTCCGATCACCATATCCAGAAATTCAGTCGCCGTCGGCATTCCCAGCGTGTTGATATCCAGCAGCAGTTTACGTGCCACTGCCAGCCCATGATTGATGCGGAAACTGCCATCGAGATCCGGGTCAGAAATTAATCCCTTCCAGCCGACCACCGTGCGCGGTTTTTCAAAATAGGCGCGCATCACGATCTCCAGGCGGGATTGGTATTTATCACGCAGCACGTTCAGACGTTCCGCGTATTCCAGGGCGGCAACCGGGTCATGCAGCGAGCAGGGACCGACCACGACCAGCAGGCGTGGATCTTCACCGGAGAGAATACGGGCGATGCGTTTACGTGACGCTGTCACGTTTTCGATAATGGCAGACGTGATCGGCAGCTGCGCCTGCAGTTCTGCAGGCGTCACTAAGCTGTCGATGCGCGCGGTCCGCAGTTCATCTGTTTTGTTCATGGGGATCTCTAAAATTTTGTCTTCACAACGGCAGGAATACCGGGAAGTAATGGCGTTCACCTTAAACCAAACCGCGATGATTTCAACCGTAAAACAGCAGGGGAATTGCATTTCCGGCTCGCTGCGAGCAAGCCGGAAACGCAAAAATCAGTACATACGGCGCGTAAGACCCATGATATCGAGGATTTTGGTGGCGATCTCTTCCACCGAATAATTCGTACTGTTGAGGTAGCGAATCTGATGGGTACGGAACAGCGCTTCAACTTCGCCCACTTCCAGCCTGCACTGGCGCATTGACGCATAACGGGTGTTTTCTGCCCGCTCCTGGCGGATGGCGGCCAGGCGTTCCGGGTCAATGGTTAACCCGAACAATTTATTCTGGAAGGGTTTCAATGCCGGGGGCAGTTTCAGGTTATCCATATCATCCGCGATAAACGGATAGTTAGCCGCGCGAATGCCGAACTGCATGGCGAGATAAAGGCTGGTAGGGGTTTTACCACAGCGCGAAACGCCCAGCAGGATCACCTGCGCGTCTTCGAGACCGCGCAGTGAGATACCATCGTCATGGGCCAGCGTGTAATCAATCGCGGCAATACGCGCATCATATTTACCGAGGTTGTTGGCGGTCAGACCATGCGTACGGTTCGCCACAGGCGCAGGGTCAACGCCTAACTCTTGCTGGAGCGGGGCGACCAGCGACTGGACAATGTCCTGGCAGAAGCCATCGCTTTGCAAAATGATCTCGCGGATCTCCGCGGAGATCACCGAAATGAACACCAGCGGACGCACACCGCTTTGCTGGTACAGCGCATTTATCTGCGCTTTCACCGCTTGAGCGCGCTGCACGTTTTCCACAAAGGGTAGGGTGACACTCTGCGTTGCCACCGGGAACTGTGACAGGACCGCATGACCTAATACTTCAGCCGTGATGGCGGTGCCATCTGAAATATAAAAAACACTACGTTCGGCGTTCACGTCCATTTTATCTCCGCTGGCGGGTATGCAGTGCAGACTAAATTAATCTGCCCTGTTAAAGCAAATCGTGATTCAGTCTTCAAAACAAAATAAAAAAACCATTAACTAATGATTTGAACTTTTTATTTTTATAAAATCAGAGAAATCGCACTTTTATCATAAAATGAAATGATGTTTCTGTTCACTATTCATCTTTATCGCCCTTTCAATTAAAAACATTCTAATATGGAATCCTTTTTTGTTGCGCAAGTGGCGATGCGATTTTATTTTGTGATTATTTTCAATTTGCTGATTTGTAAGATAAATTATTATTTTATTTGTTGCGCGACGCTGTTTTATTACGCGGAGAAATCTTAAAAATAAAAAAATCATCTGCTTGAACGATTCAACACTTTATCAATCCGGCTTAACTGTGCGAGTCTCAAGAAGCATTACTGTACTCCTCATATTTTTAATTAAATCTTACAAGGATTGCTTCAATGTCCAATAAAGGCCAATTGCCGCTAGTGCTCTGGTATAACCAGCTTGGCATGAACGATGTGGATCGGGTGGGAGGCAAAAATGCCTCTCTGGGTGAAATGATTACTAACTTGTCATCGTTGGGTGTATCAGTGCCGAACGGATTTGCGACAACCTCGGAAGCGTTCAACCTGTTCCTCGACCAAAGCGGCGTCAATCAGCGTATCTATGATCTGCTGGATAAGACCGATATTGATGATGTTGATGAGTTGGCGAAGGCGGGTAAACAGATCCGTCAGTGGGTGGTAGAAACGCCGTTTACGCCAGAGCTGGAACAGGCGATACACGAGGCGTACAACCAGTTGTCAGCCGATGATGCTGATGCATCGTTTGCGGTGCGTTCTTCCGCCACCGCAGAGGATATGCCGGATGCCTCCTTTGCCGGGCAGCAGGAAACCTTCCTCAATGTGCAGGGCTATGATGCGGTGCTCATTGCCGTTAAGCATGTCTATGCCTCCCTGTTTAACGATCGTGCGATCTCGTACCGTGTGCATCAGGGATACGATCACCGTGGTGTGGCACTCTCCGCCGGGGTGCAGCGCATGGTGCGTTCTGATCTCGCCTCTGCCGGCGTGATGTTTACTATTGATACCGAGTCGGGCTTCGATCAGGTGGTATTTATTACTTCTGCGCTGGGCCTGGGTGAGATGGTGGTGCAGGGTGCGGTTAACCCGGATGAGTTTTACGTGCATAAACCGACGCTGGCCGCAGGTCGCCCGTCCATTGTGCGCCGTAATATGGGTTCGAAGAAAATCCGCATGGTCTACGCAGATTCGCAGGAGCATGGCGAGCAGGTAAGGATCGAGGACGTGCCAGAAGCAGAGCGTGACCGTTTCTCCCTGACGGATAAAGAAGTGGAAGCACTGGCGGCGCAGGCCGTGCAGATTGAGAAACACTACCAGCGTCCGATGGACATTGAGTGGGCGAAGGATGGCCATACCGGCAAACTGTTTATCGTACAGGCTCGTCCGGAAACCGTCCGTTCTAACGGTTCAGTGATGGAGCGTTACACACTTCAGGGCAACGGTAAGGTGGTGGTTGAAGGCCGCGCCATCGGTCACCGTATCGGTGCCGGTGAAGTGAAAGTCATTCACGACATCAGTGAAATGAACCGCATTGAAAAAGGTGACGTACTGGTGACCGACATGACCGACCCTGACTGGGAACCGATCATGAAAAAGGCGTCTGCCATTGTCACCAATCGCGGTGGGCGTACCTGTCATGCGGCGATCATTGCCCGTGAATTGGGGATCCCGGCGGTTGTCGGGTGCGGTAATGCCACCGATATCCTGAAAGACGGTCATAAAGTGACGGTGTCATGTGCGGAAGGCGACACCGGCTATGTCTATGATGAACTGCTCGACTTCGAGGTCAAAAGTTCGCAGGTTGATGAAATGCCATCGCTGCCGCTGAAAATCATGATGAACGTGGGTAATCCCGATCGTGCATTTGATTTTGCCTGCCTGCCGAATGAAGGGGTGGGACTCGCGCGCCTGGAGTTTATTATCAACCGAATGATCGGTGTACATCCTAAGGCACTGCTGGAGTTTGACCAGCAGACGCCGGAGTTGCAGAAGCAGATCCGCACCATGATGAAAGGGTTTGACGACCCGATTGAGTTTTATATTGGCCGCCTGACCGAAGGGATTGCCACTCTGGGGGCGGCATTTGCGCCAAAACGCGTGATTGTGCGTCTTTCAGACTTCAAGACTAACGAATATGCCAATCTGGTCGGTGGCGAACGTTATGAACCTGAAGAAGAGAACCCAATGCTCGGCTTCCGTGGCGCCGGTCGCTATGTGGCGGATAGCTTCCGTGACTGCTTTGCACTGGAGTGCGCGGCGGTCAAACGTGTACGCAACGATATGGGGCTGACCAACGTAGAGATCATGGTGCCGTTTGTGCGCACCGTAGCCCAGGCGAAAGCCGTGGTGGAGGAACTGGAACGCCAGGGACTGAAGCGGGGTGAGAACGGGCTTAAGATCATCATGATGTGTGAGATCCCGTCCAATGCGCTGCTGGCTGACGAGTTCCTGCAATACTTTGACGGCTTCTCGATTGGCTCAAATGATATGACCCAACTGGCGCTGGGGCTGGACCGCGACTCCGGTGTGGTATCCGAGCTGTTTGACGAGCGTAATGATGCCGTAAAAGCGCTGTTGTCGATGGCAATCCGCGCCGCGAAGAAGCAGGGGAAATATGTCGGTATCTGCGGGCAGGGACCTTCAGACCACGAAGATTTTGCCGCCTGGCTGATGGAAGAGGGCATTGACAGTTTGTCACTGAACCCGGATACCGTGGTTCAGACGTGGCTGAGCCTGGCTGAGTTGAAGAAGTAAACGCGGGTGGTTGCGGGTCGGGCATGCCCGACCCCTACGATTAACCAGATATCCTTAGAGGCGTGGCATACCGCGTCCGGGATCGATGCAAGGGATAACCGCGCTGCGGTTATCCTTTTTTTATGCCGAATTTCAGACAAAAAAAAGCCCATCACAGGGGATGGGCAAAGACTACACACAGCAATTCTTTACTCAGGGAAATAACATTGTTCAGAAACCAGTGGGGTGATTTCAAACTTGATATCCATACTATGCAACCGCGTTTATGGCGTCTTTAAGAATCATCTTATTAGTTTAAAACTCATAATATTTCCCGGTGCAGGTGGCGGTTTTTAACGCAAATTGATGTGCAAAATATCAGCAATTTGGTGATGCAAGGGCTGGAAAGCGTGAAAAGTGGGATTTAGTGATAAATTCCATTAATGAAAATCAGGATTTATGATGCGGAAATATTCCATGCGCTAATGTTTGCAGTCAGCGAACTGACTGCAAACGAAGGGGCGATTATGCTTTTGGCTGGTGCGCTTCTGCTTCAATTTCGGCGAGTTCTTCAACCACTGCCAGCGGGTCTTCTTCCGGTGCCGGTGACTCATGTACCCAGACAGAAACCAGGCGGTAAGAGACGGCCAACACGACCGGGCCAATGAACAGACCAATCATACCAAAGGCAATCAGGCCACCAATCACGCCTGACAGAATCAGGATCATCGGTAAGTCAGCACCCATACGAATCAGCATGGGCCGCAGCACGTTGTCCAGAGTACCCACCACACAGCTCCAGACCAGCAGGACTGTGCCCCAGGTGGTGTCTCCGCTCCAGTAAAGCCAGATGATAGCGGGTACCAGCACAATCAACGGACCGAGCTGAACCAGGCAAGAGAGAATCATCAGTACCGTCAGTATGGTGGCATAAGGAATACCGGAGATTGCCAGTCCAATTCCTCCCAGAACACCCTGAACTAACGCGGTGACGACAACGCCGAGGGCGACCGCTCGAATAGCCTGACCAGCCAACAAGACGGCAGCATCCCCACGACGAGACGCCAGACGGAAGGCGAAATGACGGATACCGTGCCCCACCTGCTCACCGCGCCAGAACAGCAGCACGGCAAAGAGCAACATCAGACCGAGATGCATCATAAAGCGGCCAAAGTGGCCCGCCTGAGCAAAGAAGAACCCGGTAGTGCGGCCAATATAAGGCTGTACCTGCGTAATCAATGCTGACCCGCCGCCGGCTAGCAGATTGTGATAAGCCGAATAGAGCTTTCTGCCAACGAGAGGAATGCTGCGCAGCCAGTGCAGATCCGGCATTTGCAGATGGCCCGAACTGAGCCACGAAAGTAGCGGAGGGACGTTTTCAATCAGGCTGTTAACCAGTACGGCAACAGGAATAATAAAAACCAGAATCAACAACAGCGTCATGACCAGCACCGCCAGCCCGCGGCGACCCCACAGCAAACCCTGAATTTTGATCATTAATGGCCAGGTGGCAATCACCACCATGCTGGCCCAGGCAAACCCCAGAATAAACGGCTGAACCACCCAAAAACACGCGACAATCGTCAGGCTGATAAACAGCAGTGAAAACACGATTTGCGGTAAGTCCCAACCTTTTTGCGCGTTCTTCATCGATTAACAGTGACCTCAAGTAAAATGCGATTTGTCTCTTAAAATCAGCGCAGGCGCATCGGTTACGCTAACCCTGACGTTTAAATCATGATGTATGAAACGATTTAGCGACAGAAACAACAGGTTATTCTTTTGCTTCGTTTTTTGAAATAACGGCAGGTCATAAAAAAATGTGATAAAACGGATAACTGCGCTATTTGAGCAACGCAAACGATTCACATAACTTTTTGGTCACCCGATAATGATCCCACAGATTTCCCAGGCACCGGGTCTTGTTCCGTTGGTGCTGAGTTTTTTGGATGCCTTAAAACAGGATGGTTTTACTGGCGACACAGCGACAAGCTATGCCGACCGTTTGATTATGTCCACCGACAACAGTATCTATCAACTGTTGCCCGATGCGGTTATTTTTCCCCGATCCACGGCTGATGTGGCACTGATTGCACGCCTTGCGGCAGACAGTCGCTTCGATTCCCTGACCTTTGCGCCACGCGGTGGCGGCACCGGCACCAACGGGCAGTCACTCAATCAGGGTATTGTGGTGGATATGTCGCGCCATATGAAGCGCATTCTGGATATCAATGTCGAAGAGGGGTGGGTAAAAGTTGAAGCGGGCGTCATAAAAGATCAGCTCAATGATTACCTGAAACCTTTTGGCTACTTTTTCTCCCCGGAACTGTCCACCAGTAACCGCGCCACACTTGGCGGCATGATTAACACGGATGCCTCAGGCCAGGGATCGCTGGTGTACGGCAAAACTTCCGATCATGTGCTGGGCCTGAAAGCGGTCCTGCTGGGGGGAGAGGTGCTGGATACGTATGCGATGCCCGTTAGCGAAGCGGAAATACGCGCGCAGGCACCCGGTGCGGAAGGCAATATCTATCGCGTGGTGCTGGACCGCTGCCGTAAGCAGCGTGACGTGATCATCGACAAATTCCCTAAACTTAACCGTTTTCTCACCGGTTACGATCTGCGTCATGTGTTGAGTGACGATCTGCAACAGCTGGATCTGACGCGCATTTTATGTGGCGCTGAAGGCACGCTGGCGTTTATCGCCGAAGCCACCCTGGATATCACTCCGATCCCAAAAGTGCGCCGGTTGGTTAACATTAAATACGACTCCTTTGACTCTGCGCTGCGCAATGCGCCATTTATGGTGGAGGCCAAAGCGCTGTCGGTCGAAACCGTTGATTCTAAGGTGCTGAACCTTGCCCGTGAAGACATTGTCTGGCACTCCGTCAGTGAACTGATTACGGATATTCCTGACAAAGAGATGCTTGGCCTGAATATGGTGGAGTTTGCTGGCAACGATAAATCCCTGATCGACAGCCAGGTGGAATCGCTGTGCCAGCGACTTGAAACGTTAATGTCACTGCGCGAGGGCGGGGTCATTGGCTATCAGCTCTGTGATGACGTTTCCGGTATTGAGCGTATCTACGGGATGCGCAAAAAAGCCGTGGGGCTGTTGGGAAATGCCAAAGGGCGTGCCAAGCCGATTCCGTTTGTTGAAGACACTTGCGTGCCGCCGCAGAACCTCGCTGACTATATTGTCGATTTCCGTGCAATGCTCGATGGGCATAACCTCAGTTATGGCATGTTTGGCCATGTGGATGCCGGGGTGCTGCACGTGCGCCCTGCGCTGGATATGTGCGACCCGCAGCAGGAGATGCTGATGAAACAGATCTCTGATGAAGTCGTGGCCCTGACAGCGCGTTATGGCGGCCTGCTGTGGGGGGAGCACGGGAAAGGATTCCGCGCGGAGTACAGTCCGGCGTTCTTTGGCGAGGTGCTGTATAACGAATTGCGCCGCATTAAAGCCGCCTTCGACCCTGCCAACCGTCTGAATCCGGGTAAAATCTGTGCACCGCTGGGCGTCGACGACCCGATGCTCAAAGTCGATGCAGTGAAACGTGGCACGTACGATCGCCAGATCCCGGTTAACGTTCGGACTGACTGGCGTGGCGCGATGGAGTGTAACGGCAACGGCTTATGCTTTAACTTTGATGTGAAAAGCCCGATGTGCCCGTCAATGAAGATCACCAGCAACCGCATGCATTCACCGAAAGGGCGTGCCACGCTGACGCGCGAATGGCTGCGTTTGCTGGCCGAGCAGGGCGTAGATCCACTGGTGCTTGAGCAGCAACTGCCGTCAAAAGGAATCAGTCTGCGCGGTATGATCCAGCGGACCCGCAACAGCTGGCAGGCCAAACGCGGGCAGTATGATTTTTCCCACGAGGTGAAAGACGCGATGTCAGGCTGCCTGGCCTGTAAAGCGTGTTCAACCCAATGTCCGATCAAAATCGATGTTCCTGGTTTCCGCTCACGCTTTTTACAGCTCTATCACACGCGCTACCTGCGTCCGGCCAGTGACTATCTGGTCGCAACGGTGGAGAGCTATGCGCCGCTGATGGCAAAAGCGCCAAAGACCTTTAACTTCTTTTTACGTCAGCCGTGGGTCAAATCGCTCAGCAAGCGCCATATCGGTATGG
Organism: Erwinia rhapontici; assembly: GCF_020683125.1. NCBI lineage: Bacteria > Pseudomonadati > Pseudomonadota > Gammaproteobacteria > Enterobacterales > Erwiniaceae > Erwinia > Erwinia rhapontici. The sequence continues at coordinate 2,223,529 of NZ_CP085627.1, forward strand.
TCGACCTGCCGCTCTTATCGTCACCGACGCTGAAGCAGCAGCTGGCCGGTCATCGGGCATCGGGCACGACGCTGGAAGATCTCGAACAGATGAGTGCTGAACAGCGTGCGCGGACTGTGCTGGTGGTTCAGGACCCGTTTACCAGCTATTACGAAGCACAGCTGGTGGCCGACTTTGTGCAACTGATTGAAAAGTTGGGCTTCACTGCTGTGGTACTGCCGTTCTCGCCGAACGGCAAAGCGCAGCATATTAAGGGCTTCCTGCAACAGTTTGCGCGTACCGCACAGAAAACTGCTGATTTCCTCAATCGTGTGGCGCAGTTGAAGATGCCGCTGGTGGGTGTCGATCCGGCGCTGGTGCTCTGCTACCGCGATGAGTACAAGCAGGTACTGGGTGATAAACGGGGGGATTTCCATGTGCAGTTAGTCCATGAATGGCTGCATACTGCGCTGGCGACGCGTGATGCCCAGCCCGCAGCACAAGGTGAATCCTGGTATCTGTTTGGCCACTGCACCGAGGTCACTGCGCTGCCCGGCTCGATTAAACAGTGGGAAACGATCTTTGCCCGCTTTGGTGCCAGGCTGGAAAATGTCAGCGTGGGTTGCTGCGGCATGGCCGGGACTTACGGGCATGAAGCAAAAAACCTGGAAAACTCGCTCGGGATTTATGCGCTCTCCTGGCAAAATGCCCTGCAAAAACTGCCGCGTCAGCGCTGTCTGTCGACCGGCTATTCCTGCCGCAGTCAGGTGAAACGTATTGAAGGTAGCGGTATACGCCATCCTCTGCAGGCATTACTGGAGATCCTGTAATGGCAATCTGGCAGCGTGAAGCCACGCTTGAGCAGTTAAATCTGCGCAGTCAAAACACGATGGTGGACCATATTGGCATCCGTTTTACGGTGCTGGCGGAGGACCGAATTGAAGCGGTGATGCCGGTTGATCAGCGTACGCGCCAGCCGTTTGGTCTGCTGCACGGCGGAGCATCGGTGGTGCTGGCGGAGACACTAGGCTCAATGGCTGGGTATCTCTGCACCGAGGGTGAACAGCAGGTGGTTGGGCTGGAGATCAACGCCAATCATCTGCGGGCCGCACGGGAAGGCGAGGTCCGTGGTGTGTGCCGTTCTGTGCATCTCGGACGGCGTCATCAGGTGTGGCAAATAGAAATTTTCGACAACAATAATCGCTTGTGCTGTACGTCCCGCCTCACAACTGCTGTGATTTGACCGATAACCCCGCTTAATGCGGGGTTTTTCGCATCACTGGCACGCGGTATAATACTCTGAAGATTACATTATCCACGACGCGTGCTTAACGAATTCGCTTTGCAACACGGTCGCTTTATCCCATTCGCCATTCATTGCCAGCTGATGACAGAGGCGACTCAGGGAGTGGCGTGCCAGTTGCCAGGCTTGCATCCGAAACAGGCGTTCGCGGTCGGTGTTGCTCAGCTCAACAACCAGTCGTTGATGGAGTTTTCCCAGCGCGTGAAGATAGCTTTGATCGTCGCCATTCAGCTGGCAGAGTTCGGCCATGTCGAGGCAGGTATCATTGAACTTACGCAGTTGTTCAATGGAACAGTCGGGCCGGTTTAACTTAGCCTGCGCCATGTAAAAGTCGACGGTGATATCACGTACGGAAAACGTGTACTCATCAATTTTATGTTGCAGCCACGCACTCATCGACAGATTCATTACGGGTTCCAGTCGCGCTAATGATAATCATTATCATATTATAACTGCGATATTATTCAATCGTAACGTGGGAATTTTTATTGATATACCTCACCTGTCAGAAAAATCGGTGATAACGATAACCGCGTCACGGTGAATAACGAGAATGAGTTATAGAAAGTATTCGGTTTAGATAACAAAATATAAACATCTTATTTTCAAACGCTTATCTTTTGAGACGATGTGTCTTTCAGGCAAAGCGCAATCTTTTTTACAGGGTCTAAACTTAGTCAAGAGTTCCCTAAAAGCACCTTTTGTCCTTTATCCCTGCAAAACAAGAGGTTGAAGTGATTCTGGTAATCACTAACATAGGGGCACTAGCCCGAAGGGCTATCGTATCGCGAGGTAAATTATGCAATCAGCAAATCCTGCCACTTTTTCTCCGGATGAGTACATCTGGAAAGGGCTGACGCTTACTGACAGCGCAGCAAAGCAAATCATCAATCTGGCCGCAGGTGACCCTGAGATTAAGGGCCTGAAGCTGGGTGTCAAAACCTCTGGCTGTGCCGGATTTGGTTACACCATGGATATGGCGAAAGAATCGGCGGCGGATGATTTGGTGTTCAGCCATAACGGTGCGTTGTTATTCGTGCCCCTGCAGGCGATGCCCTATATCGACGGTACGGAAGTGGATTTCGTGCGCGAAGGCCTGAACCAGATTTTCAAATTTAATAACCCTAAAGCTCAACACGCCTGCGGCTGTGGTGAGAGCTTTGGCGTTGAGTGAACCCTATGTCTCGTAATACTGAAGCATCTGACGATGTACAGGTTTGGGAAGGCAGCCCTCAGAACTACAAAGAAGGCTTCTTTACCCAACTGCAAACCGAAGAGTTTGAACACGGCATCAATGAAGATGTGGTGCGCGCAATCTCGGCTAAACGTAACGAACCTGAGTGGATGCTGGAATTCCGCCTGAAGGCCTTCGCTGCATGGCTTGAAATGGAAGAGCCTCACTGGCTGAAAGCCAACTACAAAAAGCTGGATTATCAGGATTACAGCTACTATTCCGCGCCGTCCTGCGGCAACTGTGATGACAGCTGTGCCTCTGAGCCAGGTGCCACACAGGCTTCAGGAACCGATGCGCCCAACTACCTGACCCAGGAAGTGGAAGACGCCTTTAAACAGTTAGGCGTACCGGTACGTGAAGGCCAGGAAGTGGCCGTAGATGCGATCTTTGACTCCGTCTCCGTATCGACCACCTATCGCGATAAGCTGGCGAAAGAGGGCATTATCTTCTGTTCGTTCGGTGAAGCCATCCACGAGCACCCGGAGCTGGTTCAACAGTATCTGGGCACCGTTGTTCCGGCAAATGACAACTTCTTTGCCGCGCTGAACTCAGCGGTGGCCTCTGACGGGACTTTCGTTTACATCCCGAAAGGGGTGCGCTGCCCGATGGAGCTGTCGACGTATTTCCGTATTAACGCGGCGAAAACCGGCCAGTTTGAACGCACCATTCTGATTGCCGATGAAGGCAGTTACGTGAGCTACATCGAAGGCTGTTCAGCGCCGGTCCGTGACACCTACCAGCTGCATGCGGCGGTGGTGGAAGTGATCATCCACAAAGATGCGGAAGTGAAATACTCCACGGTGCAAAACTGGTTCTCCGGTGGCGACTCCGAGGGCGGTATCCTGAACTTCGTCACCAAGCGTGCACTGTGTGAAGGGGCGAACAGTAAGATGTCCTGGACGCAGTCGGAAACCGGTTCTGCAATCACCTGGAAATACCCGAGTGTGATCCTGCGCGGTGATAACTCGATTGGTGAGTTCTTCTCTGTCGCGCTGACCAGCGGACGCCAGCAGGCTGATACCGGCACCAAGATGATCCACATTGGTAAAAACACCAAGTCAACCATCATCTCTAAAGGTATCTCTGCTGGCACCAGCCAGAATACCTATCGCGGCCTGGTGAAAATCATGCCAACCGCCACCAATGCGCGTAACTTTACCCAGTGTGACTCGATGCTGATTGGTGCGGAATGCGGTGCACACACTTTCCCGTATGTGGAAGTGCGTAATAACACCGCACAGTTAGAGCATGAGGCCACCACATCACGTATTGGTGAAGACCAGCTGTTCTACTGCCTGCAACGCGGGATCAGCGAAGACGATGCGATTTCTATGATTGTTAACGGTTTCTGCAAGGATGTCTTCTCAGAGCTGCCGCTGGAATTTGCAGTGGAAGCGCAGAAACTGTTGGCCATCAGCCTCGAACACAGCGTGGGCTAACCTACGCACAGCATTGATATGGTGCCGGAAAGCACTACGAAGGAAACCTTATGTTAAGCATTAAAGATTTACAGGTCAGCGTTGAAGACAAAGCTATCCTGCGTGGATTGAATCTTGAAATCAAACCGGGCGAAGTTCACGCCATCATGGGGCCAAACGGCTCAGGGAAAAGTACCCTTTCTGCCACTCTGGCAGGGCGTGAAGATTATGAAGTCACCGGCGGCTCCGTGGAGTTTAAAGGTAAAGACCTGCTGGAACTGGCCCCGGAAGATCGTGCCGGTGAAGGCATCTTTATGGCTTTCCAGTACCCGGTTGAGATCCCTGGCGTCAGTAACCAGTTCTTCCTGCAAACCTCGGTTAACGCGGTGCGCAAATACCGTGAACAGGAAGCGCTGGACCGTTTTGATTTCCAGGACTTCATTGAAGATAAGATTCAGCTGCTGAAAATGCCTGAGGATCTGTTGACCCGCTCCGTCAACGTTGGTTTCTCCGGCGGTGAAAAAAAGCGTAATGATATTCTGCAGATGGCGGCGCTTGAGCCGGATCTGTGCATCCTGGATGAGACGGACTCCGGTCTGGACATCGATGCCCTGAAAATCGTGGCAAACGGGGTTAACAACCTGCGTGATGGCAAACGTTCATTCATCATCGTCACGCACTACCAGCGTATTCTTGACTACATCCAGCCGGACTTCGTCCATGTGCTGTATCAGGGCAAAATTGTGAAATCAGGTGATTTCTCACTGGTTAAACAGTTGGAGGAGCAAGGCTATGGCTGGCTTACCGACCAAGAGTGATAACGCGCTGCAACAGTGGCATCACCTGTTTGAAACGCGTGGTGAAAGCCGTTCGTTGCAGGCTCAGCAACACTGGCAGCAGCTGCTGCGCTTAGGCCTGCCTACGCGTAAGCAGGAAAATTGGAAATACACGCCGCTGGACCAGCTGCTGGGCCATCAGTTTGTGCTGCCTCAGCCTGCTGAACTAAATACAGACGCTATCGACGACGTGGCACTGGCGATTGATGCTGTGCGCCTGGTATTTGTTGATGGACGTTTTGCACCGGCCCTGAGTGACAGTGAGTATGACCTGTTCGCCATTCAGGTGACTCAGGCCGCGGAACGTCGCGAGTTGAGTGCGCCAATTCAGCCCGAAGTATTCCTGCATCTGACAGAAAGCCTGGCAGAGGAAGTGACGACCATTCAGTTGGCACGTGGTAAAGCAGCAGCACGTCCCCTTTACCTGCTTCACATCAGCAGCGGCAGTGCGGCAGGCGAGATGAACACCTCTCACTATCGTCACCATCTGGTGCTGGAAGAAGCGTCGGAAGCGACGGTGATTGAGCATTACGTCACGCTTAACGCCTCAACGCACTTTACCGGTGCGCGTTTCACCGCCGATGTGGGCAATAACGCGCAGCTGACGCACTACAACCTCTGCTTCGAAGATCAGAGCAGTTATCACTTCTCACATAACGACCTGATGCTGGGCCGTGATGTGCGCGTGCAGAGCCACAGCTTCCTGCTGGGGGCGGGTCTGACCCGTCACAACACCAGCAGCAAACTGGAAGGCGAGGGCAGCGACCTGGTGATCAACAGCCTGATGCTGCCGCTGGACAAAGAAGTGTGTGACAGCCGCACCTATCTTGAGCACAACAAAGGCCATTGCCAGAGCCGTCAGCTGCATAAAACCATTGTGCGTGACCGTGCCCGTGCGGTGTTTAATGGTCATATTAAAGTGGCCAAGTATGCGCTGAAAACTGACGGTCAGATGAGTAACAACAACCTGTTACTGGGACGTCTGGCAGAAGTGGATACCAAACCGCAGCTGGAAATCTACGCTGATGACGTGAAATGCGGTCATGGTGCGACGATCGGTCGTATTGACGAAGAGCAGATGTTCTATCTGCGTTCTCGTGGGATCGACGAAGCCGCCGCACAGCGCATGATTATCTATGCGTTTGCCGCTGAATTAACCGAAGCCATTTCTGATGAAACGCTGAAAGAAGCCGTGATGCAGCGCATCGCGCAGCGTTTCCCTGGAGGCCTGCAATGAGTTTTGACCTGGCCCGCGTTCGGGCGGAGTTTCCGCTGCTGGCGCGCGAGGTCAACGGGCAACCGCTGGCCTATCTCGACAGTGCGGCCAGTGCGCAAAAGCCGCAGGCAGTCATTGACGCAGAAAGCCGCTTTTATGAACATGGCTATGCCGCCGTGCACCGGGGTATTCACACGCTGAGTGCGGAAGCCACCACGGAAATGGAAAATGTGCGCACTCAGGCCGCACAGTTCCTCAATGCGGCTTCAGCGGAAGAGATCGTCTTCGTTAAAGGCACCACAGAAGCGATCAATCTGGTCGCTAACAGCTGGGGCGGCAGCCAGTTGCAGCCGGGCGACAACATCATCATTACGGAGATGGAGCACCACGCGAATATCGTGCCGTGGCAGATGGTGGCACAGCGCACCGGCGCTGAAGTGCGCTTTATCCCACTGACTGCTAACGGTGAGCTGGATATCGCTCAGTTACCTGTATTGATGGACAGCCGTACCCGCCTGCTGGCGGTGACGCAGGTCTCTAACGTGCTGGGAACTGAAAATCCGGTGAAAGCGCTGGTCGCGCAGGCGAAAGCCGCAGGCGTGGTTACGTTGATCGACGGTGCGCAGGCCGTGATGCATCACCAGGTCGACGTCCAGGATCTGGACTGCGATTTTTATGTTTTCTCCGGGCACAAACTTTATGGCCCGACCGGCATTGGCATCCTGTATGGCCGTAAGGCACTGCTGGATCAGATGCCGCCGTGGGAAGGGGGCGGGGCGATGATTGCTACCGTCAGCCTGACCAAAGGCACCACCTTTGCTGCGGCTCCATGGCGCTTCGAAGCGGGGTCACCGAATACCGGGGCGATTATCGGTCTGGGCGCTGCCATCAAGTGGGTCAGCGATCTCGGGCTGGATGTGATTGCCGAACGTGAACAGCAACTGATGCGCTATGCACTGGATAAACTGGCCGCAGTGCCGGATCTGGTGATTTATGGCCCGCAGCAGCGCGCTGGCGTGATTGCGTTCAACCTGGGTAAGCACCATGCTTTTGATGTTGGCAGCTTCCTGGACCAGTATGGCATCGCGATACGTACCGGTCATCACTGTGCCATGCCGTTAATGCAGCATTACGAGGTACCTGCCATGTGTCGTGCCTCGTTTGTTCTGTATAATAGCGAAGAAGAAGTGGACCGACTGGCCGCCGGTTTAACACGTATTCACCGTTTGCTGGGTTAAGTTTCAACCCGCACCGACCCGCAGGGGCGAGGCATGCCTCGCCCTTTCGTTTTTAAGTGAGGAAGCAATGGCAACTCTGCCAGATAAAGACAAGCTGGTACGTAACTTCAATCGTTGCGCTAACCAGGAAGAGAAGTATCTGTACATCATTGAGCTGGGTGCGCGCCTGTCGGGCGAGGCGGAAACCCTTCAGCAGCCGGAAAACATCATTCCGGGCTGTCAGAGTCAGGTGTGGATTGTCGTCGACACCGATGAAACAGGCTGTGTTCGCCTGCAGGGCGACAGCGATGCCGCGCTGGTGAAAGGGTTGATTGCCATTGTCTTCGCGCTGTACCAAAAGATGACGCCGCAGGAAATCGTTGATTTCGATGTCCGCCCATGGTTTGCCGACCTTTCACTGACGCAACAATTAACGCCGTCCCGTTCTCAGGGACTGGAAGCAATGATTCGTGCCATTCGTAAGAAAGCGCTGATTCTTACTCAGCCTTGAATTGCTACACTTCTCGGTAAGCACCCCGCCAGGCTACAGTGGGGTGTTTACACATCCCGATCCCGGTTACGGGGGGATTTATCGTCCGCCATAAGCGAGTCAGGTTGTGTATCTATCCATTCATAACCGAGAAATGCGCATGAAACTTTTTTACCGCTTTGCCGGGATCTCTGTTCTTACTTTTCTTGCCGGGATGCACGCCGTTAGCGCAACCGAGTATCCGCTTCCTCCCGACAACAGCCGCCTGATTGGTGAGAACACCACTTTTGTCGTGCCCAATGACGGGCAGCCGCTGGAGTCGGTGGCAGCCAAATACAAAGTGGGCCTGCTGGGCCTGCTGGAAGCCAATCCCGGTACCGACCCCTGGTTGCCCAAAGCGGGTTCACAGCTGACCATTCCAACGCAGATGCTACTTCCTGATACGAAACGTGAAGGGATCGTTGTCAACGTGGCTGAACTGCGCCTCTACTACTATCCCAAAGATGAAAACAAAGTGATCGTCTATCCCATCGGTATTGGTCAACTGGGGGCGAATACCCCGGCAATGGTCACCAGCATCAGCCAGAAAATCCCCAATCCAACCTGGACACCCACTCCTAATATTCGTAAGCGCTACGCGGCTGAAGGTAAGACGCTGCCGGTAACCGTACCCGCAGGGCCGGATAACCCAATGGGGCTGTTTGCGCTGCGTCTGGCTTACGGTAAGCAGCACTATCTGATCCACGGTACTAACGCTGATTTTGGTATTGGCATGCGCGTCAGTTCAGGGTGCATCCGTTTGCGTCCGGACGATATCGAAGCACTGTTTAACAGCGTTCCTAAAGGCACGCGCGTGCAGATCATCAATCAGCCCGTGAAATACGCGGTTGAACCGGACGGTAAGCGTTATCTGGAAGTGCATCAGCCGTTGTCGCATAGCGAAAAGGACGACCCACAAACCATGCCGATTGCACTGACGGTGGCTGCTAAGAAGTTCATCAACAGTGATGCCAGCGATCGGGTAGTCATCAAAGCGGCGATTGAACGCAGAGCAGGGATGCCAGTGCTGGTCAACGAGGGGGAGAAAGTCGATGGTAACCGTGAGTTGCCTGTTAACGAGGATAAACAGGATCCTGCTGCTTCGGAGGGCAAATCTGCACCAGTAACTAGTATTGGTGCTGGTGGGGCTTAAAATCGTTTACAGGGCGTTTTAGACGGGGTTGGACGCATGGTGGAAGACTCCGGATAACAGGCAAAAAAAATGGCGCACAATGTGCGCCATTTCATTACCAGAACTCTTACTTACGGTAAGAGTGAGCCTGGTTGTCCAGACGCTGGTTAGCACGAGCTGCGTCATCTTTAGCAGCCTGAACGTCAGAACGGATTGCGTTCACGTCGTTGCTCAGCTGGTCAACTTTAGCGTTCAGAGTCTGCACGTCGGTAGACAGCTGATCGATTTTAGCGTTGCTTGAGCAACCAGCCAGCATAGTTGAAGCCAGGATTACCGCGCCCAGTACCAGTTTAGTACGATTCATTATTAATACCCTCTAGATTAAGTTAATCTCCATGTAGCGTTACAAGTATTACACAAAGTATTTTCTAATGAGAATAATTTTTTGATGAGAAAGTGCTTAAACTTGATCGTTCGCTCAAAGAAGCATCTTATTTCTGATATTTTACAAAAAACGAAGCGAAAACAGGCGATTTTAATCGGAGGGAACGTCGTTTCTTCGGTAATTAAATCGTTAATTTCGATTGGACGCTTTGTGAAACGTCTTACGCAAGTTGTAAAAAAAGCGCCACTGAGGGCGCTTTTTAAATGCAAGGCGTAATTTTTAATTACAGAACGTGCACTGATGCAGTATTGGTCGTTCCACTTGGTACCAATGCACCAGAAACCATGACCACTACATCGCCTTTCTGCGCGTAGCCGCTGGCTTCTGCCGCTTCTTTACCCAGACGGTAGAAATCGTCAGTTGAGGCGATTTCTTTCACCACGGAAGTGATGATGCCTTTACTGAGCAACAGCTGACGTGAAGTCTGCTCGTTTGTCGTCAGGGCGAGGATCGTTGCATTCGGGAAGTATTTACGAATGGACTTCGCAGACTTGCCGCCTTCAGTGGCAACCACAATCAGTGGCGATTCCAGTTTCTCAGCCGTTTCTACCGCTCCACGACAGACTGCTTCAGTGATGCGCATTTTGCGGTTGTCGTGCTGGGAGTCGATGCGGCTTTTCATCACGCGGTCGGTACGTTCGCAGATGGTGGCCATAATGGTGACAGACTCCAGCGGGTATTTCCCTTTGGCGCTTTCACCAGACAGCATCACAGCATCAGTGCCGTCGAGAATGGCGTTGGCAACGTCACCGGCTTCCGCACGGGTAGGGCGCGGGTTTTTGATCATCGAATCGAGCATCTGAGTGGCGGTGATCACCACTTTACGTGCACGGTTACACTTCTTGATCATCATCTTCTGAGCGAAGATCACTTCTTCAACCGGGATCTCAACGCCGAGATCACCGCGAGCGACCATGATACCGTCAGAGGCATCAAGGATTTCGTCGAAGTTGTTCAGGCCTTCCTGGTTTTCAATTTTAGAGATGATCTGGATATGCTCGCCGCCGTGCGCTTTCAGATGCTCACGGATTTCGATCACGTCTGAACGCTTACGAATGAATGAGGCAGCAACGAAGTCGACGCCTTGCTCACAGCCAAAGATCAGGTCCAGCTTGTCTTTCTCAGCCAGCGCAGGCAGCTGAATGGACACACCCGGCAGGTTAACGCCTTTGTTCTCACCCAGGTCACCGTTGTTCAGCACTTTACATACCACGGTGCTTTCAGTGACTTCGATAACTTCCATACCGATCAAACCGTCATCCACCAGTACGGTGTTACCGATTTTCAGGTCAGAAGCGAAACCAGCGTAAGTCACCGCGACGGTATCGGCGTTACCGATGATGGTCTGGTCGGTGGTGAAGGTGAAGGTCTGGCCCGCTTTCAGGGAGGCATCGTTACCGCCTTCCAGCTTCATCGTACGGATTTCAGGACCTTTAGTGTCCAGCAGAATGGCAGCCTGGTGACCGCTTTTGCTCATGACGGAGCGCAGGTTAGTAATACGCTGGCCATGTTCTTCATAATTCCCGTGGGAAAAGTTCAGACGCATCACGTTCATACCGGCATCAAGCAGGTTAGTCAGCATCTCTTCAGATTCGGTTTTTGGGCCGATAGTACATACGATTTTAGTCTTTTTCATGACGATTTATCTATTAAGTTGTGATGGATGATTAAAGATGGATCCCGGCGGTGTTTCCCCCGGAGGAAAAAAATTTGCGTTATGAAAACGTCGATACTGAGTAAGGATAGGTGACAGAATTAAAGCATGCAGGGTAAGTTGAGACGTGGTTTCGGCGCAGGCGCAGCAGGACGTTGCGCAACAGGTACTCGTTATAAATTGAGGGGCAACCATACGCTGAAACCATTCAAGTGAAACAACGTTCCGTATTATAGTCGCTAAGTGTTCGAAAACCAATTAAAAAGCGTGAAATAGCATGCAGGAATGATGCGCATCAAATTCGTTGCGCAAACCAGCACGAAGTAAGGTTAATCTGAAAGTCTGGTTGAGGGCAAAAAAAGGGGATGTGGTACGTTTCGTGGAACAGGGCAAAGCCTTTTGAGTAGGGTAACACGGGTAGGGTGATGCTTCGGAAAGGAATTTGGTGCGTCTGAATGGACTCGAACCATCGACCCCCACCATGTCAAGGTGGTGCTCTAACCAACTGAGCTACAGACGCATAATTTGCTTCGTCTTTCATACTACTGCTTTGTTGGCTGCTTTCGTTCACCCCAGTCACATACTGATGTATGCTCCTGCGGATTCACTCAATTGCCGCCGCGCATTAGCACGAAATACTCGCCACTTGTTATTCGCTCATCTTTCTTTGGAAGAAAGATGGTGCGTCTGAATGGACTCGAACCATCGACCCCCACCATGTCAAGGTGGTGCTCTAACCAACTGAGCTACAGACGCAAATTGTTGTCGTGGTGACAACGGGGACGAATATTAACGACACCCCGAACGCCTGGCAAGGAGAAAAAAGGATTTTTGCGTCTGATTGCTGCGCAACTGTGCGAAGCGCAGCAATTTTAATCATTTTCCCCGGGTTTATCAGAAAATTAACGCGCTGCACGCGTGAGAATCATCTCCGCAGGCTGACGTTGCAGACGGCGCATCCGCCAAATCATCATGACGGCAGAGGAGGTCAGTCCAATGATAAAGCCGGTCCAGAATCCTGAAGGGCCCATTGCCGGGACCACCCAGTCGGTCATCGCCAGCACGTAACCGCTCGGCAGGCCGAGGATCCAATAGGCGACGAAGGTAATAAAGAAGATTGAACGGGTGTCTTTATAGCCACGCAGGATGCCGCTGCCGATCACCTGAATGGAGTCAGAGAATTGATACACCGCCGCCAGGAACATCAGCTGTGCTGCCAGCGTAATCACCTCAGGGTTATCGGTATACAGCAGGGCGATCTCTTCGCGGAACGTCACGGTGAACAGCGCGGTGAGACAAGCCATACAGATGCCCACGCCCTGTGCTGTCCATGCGGCGACCTTTGCCTGCTCAACCGAACCCTGACCCAGCCGGAAGCCTACGCGGATGGTGGTAGCGACCCCCAACGACAAAGGCAGGACGAACATCAGTGAACTGAAGTTCAGGGCGATCTGATGGCCCGCGACTTTGACGATCCCCATCGGAGACACCAGCAGGGCCACGACAGCGAACAATGTCACTTCAAAGAATAGCGCCAGCGCAACCGGCAGACCAAGCCCGGTCAGACGGCGTAATGCTTTCCAGTCTGGCGGACTGAAACGTCCCTCAACACGGATATCGCGCATTGATTTGGCTCGATTCACCCAGGCCTTCATCGCGATAAACATCACCCAGTAGACCGATGCGGTTGCCACGCCGCAGCCAATACCGCCCAGTGCAGGCATGCCAAAGTGACCGTAGATAAAGACGTAGTTAACCGGGATATTCACCAGCAGCCCGAGGAACCCCATGACCATGCCGGGTTTCGTTTTGGATAAACCTTCACACTGATTACGGGCGACCTGGAAAAACAGATAACCGGGAGCGCCCCACAGCAAGGCGTGCAGGTATCCCACGGCCTTTCTGGATAATTCCGGGTCAACATTGTGCATGGCGCCAATCAGGTATCCGGCGTTATACAACACCACCATAATCAGCACAGAGACCATCGCTGCCAGCCAGTAGGCCTGGCGAACCTGATGCGCAATGCGCTCACGTCGGCCAGAACCATTAAGCTGAGCCACCACCGGCGTCAGCGCCAGGATCAAACCGTGACCAAAAAGAATGGAAGGTAACCAGATTGAGGTTCCTACTGCAACGGCGGCCATATCCGTGGCGCTAACGGCACCGGCCATCACTGTATCAACAAAGCCCATGGAGGTTTGCGCAACCTGCGCAAGGATCACCGGGATAGCAAGGGCTAATAACTGACGCGCCTCTAAGAGGTACTTCTGCACACATACACCTTTTTAATTTTTCCGCTATGTTTCGCGACGTTTTACTGCGACGTGAAATCCATTGGGGAGTTGAATGATGAAAGACACTGCTGAAGAAATAAACGGCATTTGCGATGATGCCAGCAGGGCAGGCGTTCCATTCTAGTGTCAGCGGTGGAAATAGCCAATCTTCTGATAAAAGAATCGCTCTTTATGTCACGCAATTAAACGGGACTTTATTTGGTTTTGTGGCGATGCCAGGGCAAACTAACTGGAGCGAAAACACATTGATTGAGGCAACAGCTATGTTTACCGGTATTGTGCAGGGCACCGCGGAGGTGCTGGACATTGACGAAAAACCTAATTTTCGTACCCATGTGATCAGAATGCCGGAGGCATTATTGCCCGGGCTGGAACTGGGTGCGTCCGTTTCCCATAATGGTTGTTGCCTGACGGTGACCGAAGTCGATGGCGACCGCGTTAGCTTTGATCTGGTAAAAGAAACGCTGCGTATTACCAATCTGGGCGATCTGAAAGTCGGTGATACCGTTAACGTTGAGCGTGCAGCAAAATTCAGTGATGAAATTGGCGGTCATTTGATGTCAGGTCATATTATGACCACGGCAGAGATCAGCAAAATACTCACCTCGGAAAACAATCGCGAAATCTGGTTTAAACCGCAGGATGCCAGTCAGATGAAATATATCCTGCATAAAGGATTTGTTGGCATTGACGGTATCAGCCTGACGGTAGGAGAGGTGACGCGCACAAAATTCTGTGTTCATCTGATCCCCGAGACACTGATGCGCACTACCTTAGGCAGCAAACGTCTGGGGCATCGTGTGAATATTGAGATCGACCCGCATACGCAGGCGATTGTGGAAACCGTTGAGCGTGTTCTGGCTCAGCGTGAAGCGGCATTACTGGCTGCCGCAGTCAGCGAACAACAGGCTGAGAGCCCGGAAGCGTAAGGCGATAAAAAAGGGCGACATGACGTCGCCCCTGCTAAACAGAGTATGTCCTAACGCGCAACGCGCAGTCCACCTTGTTTGCCATGGGTAAATACCACCTGCCAGAGCTGAATATCCCTTGCCCGAAACGCCCCCGCACAAGCATTCAGATAGTAAGTGAACATCCTTTTAAAACGCTCGCCATATTTATCCGACAGTTGAGGCCAGGCGCTAAGAAAACGCTGATACCAGTGCATTAACGTCACATCATAATCAGCGCCAATATTGTGCCAGTCTTCCATCACGAACCAGGGTTCGCTGGCGGCGGCAATATGACGCACAGAGGGCAGGCAACCGTTAGGGAAAATGTATTTGTCGATCCACGGGTCAACATCATTATTGGTTTTGTTAGCACCAATGGTATGCAGCAGGAAAATACCTTCCGGTTTCAGATTACGATTCACCACATCAAAATAGGTAGCGTAATTTTTCGGCCCGACATGTTCAAACATTCCGACAGAAACAATACGGTCGAACTGCTCAGACAGGTCGCGATAATCCTGAAGCAAAATCGTCACATTCAGCCCTTCGCAGCGCTGTTGCGCCAGCTTTTGTTGTTCGGCGGAAATGGTAACACCCACAACATTTACGCTAAAGTGACGCGCGGCATATTCGGCCAGACCTCCCCAGCCACAGCCAATATCCAGTAAAGACATGCCCGGTTCCAGCTGAAGTTTTTCACAGATCATCTGCAATTTGGCTTCCTGAGCGTCTTCCAGCGTACGGGCTTCTTTCCAGTAACCGCAGGAATATTGCATATAAGGATCGAGCATGTGGGTGAAGAGATCGTTACCCAGATCATAATGCTCTTTGCCAACAATCCACGCGCGTTTGCGCGTTTGCAGATTCGTGAGTCGGGAGGCCACAACACGCAAGGTGTCGCGGAAATGGTGAGGGAGTTGCTGATCTAATTTTGACTGCAAAACACGCTGGAAAAAGATATCCAGGCGTTCGCATTCCCACCAGCCATCCATATAGCTTTCACCTAACCCCAGCGATCCTTCCTGCAGAATGCGTTTAAAAAAAACGGGGTTGGTAATCTGGATATCCCAGGGACGGGAACCATTGATTTCAATATTGGCCTGACTCAACATTTCCTGGACGATTCGATACCACGGGTTGTCGTCAAGGCTCACTTCTTCTATACACGATGAACTCATAGCTTCTCCATCACCCTGTGTGATTAAAACCTGAGAAAAAGAATTGTCTGTTTCTACAGGCCTGTGAGAGCACTCACGGCGAATGCCGCAGTCTGATATCCGACGTTAAAAAAGAGGTTTGATGTGAAACTGACAGAGGTCGTAACGTAGTCACTCGGAACAACTCCATGACAACCCTGTCAGGAACCAACAGTGGACGACGACAAACGCCATCGCCCACTCAAAAATGGTGTTAAGTTGTTATTTTATATTGCGCTGAAAAGTATATGCCCACGAAAGGTAATATTCAATTCATTATTGTTAGGGCGCTAACTAAGTGTTTTTACAGGATTCCACCTGGCCCGGCGCCGTCAGGTGGGGCTGTTTTTGCTCCGCCAGTCGCTGGACGATATAGCCAACGACAGCCAGAACAATCGTGCCAGCCATCACCAGCGTAGTGGTCTGTAACGGGGATTCAATCCATGTTGACACCGCCAGACTGGCGAAAAAACAGAGGCCGAGCTGCAACATATTCTGCAAGGCGGCGGCTTTACCGGTCGCCTGGGGGAAGGGCAGTAACGCACTGGACACCACAATCGGGTAAATCGCACCGTTTGCCATCGCCATTCCACAAAACGGCAGTAGCAATGCAAACAAGGAAGGCTGCGGCTGCAGTGAAACAAAATAGATCGCGAGAATGCTGACGCTGTAGAAGGCCAGCAGCCATGGCAACAATTGGCGCCCGGCAAAGTGGTTCAACAGGGCGCGGCAGCTAAACCCGCCCACAAGAAATGCCACAGTTTGCGGAACATAGCTGAGGCCAATATCTGCAGGGGACAAACCAAGGTTACCCAGAATGAAAGGGGACCCGGTGAGCCAGGCAAAGAAGCTGGCAGAGCACGCGGCATAAATCGCCACGTTGCCACTGTAAATAGGAGACTTCAGCAATGTGAGGAAGCCAGGAGTGCGAGGCTTAACGACGCCGTGATCGTCCACCGGGCGTGACGGCAAGCGCAATGTAGGGATCAGTAGTGCGAGGCTGAGCAGTAGCAAGACAACGAAAATCGAACGCCATGAAAAGTGTTGCAGTAGCCAGGCACCCAACAGGGGAGCCAGCGCAGGCGAGAGGGCCACCAGAGGCATAATGGTGGCAAAGACACGGTTGGCCCGCGGACCACTGTAGCGATCGACCACCAGGGCCTGCCAGCTCACCGCCGCAGCACACACCCCCACGGCCTGAACAAAGCGAACGATCAGCAACCAGAAAGCCGACTCTACCCACAGCATTGCCGCACAACCAACGGCGAACAAACTCAACCCCATCATCAATACAGGTTTTCGGCCGATGCGGTCTGACAGCGGGCCCCAGACTAGCTGTGCGCAGGCAAACCCGGCGAGGAAGATACTTAAACTGGCGCTAATGGCACCGGCTTCCGTCTGCAAGTCATGTTGCATCACGCCAAACGCGGGTAGGTACATATCGGTAGCAAGAAAGCCCAGCATGCTGAGCAGCGCAAGGTAAATCATAAATCCTTTGGAACGCATGGTTTTTAACTCTTATTAGACAATTTTTTTACGCGTGCAGTGTAATCGCGTGCTGACCCGTCTGTGAAACGCTAATATTCGTGGGTTGCGATGAAAAATATTGAAGGCAAATCATGTGGTCTGAACATTCTCTTGAAGTGGTAGATGCGGTGGCGAGGACGGGCAGCTTTACCGCTGCTGCGGCGGAATTGCATCGCGTCCCCTCCGCAGTAAGTTATACCGTGCGCCAGCTGGAAGCCTGGCTGGCCGTGAGTCTGTTTGAGCGTCGTCATCGTGATGTGGAGTTGACGGACGCCGGACGGGTTTTCATTGAAGAAGGTCGTGCTGTTATCAAAAAAATGCTCGCCACTCGCACACGCTGTCAACAGGTGGCTAACGGCTGGCGGGGACAAATCAATATCGCGGTCGACAGAATTGTGCGCCCGGCACGCACCCGGCAGCTGGTCGTGGATTTCTACCGGCATTTTCCGGATATGGAACTGCATATCATGCCGGAAGTGTTCAACGGTGTGTGGGATGCGCTGGCTGACGGTCGCGTCGATGTTGCGATCGGTGCGACTCAGGCGATCCCGGTACGAGGACGTTTTGCTTTTCGTGATATGGGAAGTCTTAACTGGCGCTGCGTGGTGAAAACGTCACATCCTCTGCTGAGCCATGAGGGACCGTTAAGCGAGACGTTAATCCGTGAGTGGCCATCGCTGGTGCTGGAAGATACCTCACGTGCCTTGCCGAAACGCACCACGTGGACATTAGATAATCAACGACGGCTGGTGGTGCCTGACTGGGAAAGTGCGTTTGACTGCCTGCGAGCCGGGCTGTGTGTTGGGATGGTACCCGGTCATTTTGCCCAGCCCTGGCTGCAACAAGGCGTGTTAGGAGAAGTGACGCTGACGTCCCCGTTTCCCGACAGTCCCTGTTATCTCAGCTGGTCGGAACAAAGCGCCTCACCGGCGCTAAGTTGGTTACTGGACTATCTGGGGAGCACAGAAACCCTGAATGCAGAGTGGTTAAGCGAACATCCTGGCCAGTGGCAGGTGAGTGATTAACGGCGGTAGTCGCGGAAAGGACCATCGGCAACGGAACGACGCTCGATCAGTGAAGGGTGAACTTCAATGGTTTGCGGATCTTCGCGCTTGCTGGTAATACGGTCCAGCAACATATCAAAAGCGGTTTCGCCCAGACGCTCTTTTGGCTGGTGGACGGTGGTCAGTGCGGGCGTAAAGTAGCGGGCGTTGCGCACGTTATCATAACCGATCACTGAAATATCCTGCGGTACGCGTAGCCCCATTTCATCTGCTGCGCAAATCGCGCCCATGGCCATAATATCACCGCCACAGAAAATGGCCGTTGGGCGCTGCTTCTGCGACAAAATTTGCTGCATGGCGCGATAGCCAGATTCAGGTTCAAAATCGCCCTGCACCAGCCATTCATCGCGCAAAGTGATGCCCGCTTCTGCCAGTGCCTTCAGGAATCCGGCATGGCGGCCACCGCCTGTATTACGCTCAAGCTGGCCTGGGATCGCGCCGATATCGCGGTGCCCGCGTTCGATCAGGTAGCGCCCCGCCAGGTAACCACCCTCAAAAGCATTATCAAGCACGGTATCAGTGAAATCACCGCGTGATTCGCCCCAATCCATGACGACCATCGGAATATTACGGTTATCTTCCAGCATAGAAATCAACGTGTCAGGATATTCTGAACACATCACCAGCAGCCCATCGACGCGTTTTTGCGCCATCATTGACAGATAGGCCTGTTGCTTTTGCAGGTCGTTGTGCGCATTGCCCAAAATCAGCGTATAGCCTTTGGCAAAGCAGCGGTTTTCTATTGCTTCAATGATCTCTGCAAAATAGGGCGCTTCACTGGATGTTGCCAGAAGGCCAATGGTTTTGGTGTGGTTGACCTTCAGACTGCGGGCTACGGCGCTGGGGGAATAATGCAATTCTTTGATTGCAACCCATACCGCTTCGCGCGTCTCTTCGGCTACAAAGCGCGTTTTGTTAATCACGTGAGACACAGTGGTGGTTGAAACACCGGCGCGCTTTGCCACATCCTTAATTGTTGCCATGAAAATCGTACTCCTGGTGTTATCGTAACATCTTGATAACTAATTGGTTAAACGTTTGCCTGGGTACAGCCATTCCTTCCCGACCAGAATTATTTTGGGTGCTGTCTCAAAGGGTCGGGAAGGGGTAAAATCGTCCGTAGAGTGACATGCAGTGCTGACTTTTACACGTTGCCAACGGTGTTGCGCAACGGAATAAAGAATTCTAACAAGGCTGCGCACAGAAAACGAGATTTTTACGGGTAACTGTGGGAAAATCTGTTGGCTTACTAATAACAAGGTTATTGAGGAGAGAGAATGAACACTGATATGAAAATGACGGCGCTGACCGTTGTGGGTTCACTGCTGATGATTATTGCGTTTAGTTTTACGGCGGTAATGCATTAATTCTTGCACGGGAGGAGGAAACTCTTCCCGAACCCACACGCATTATCGAATCGTTTTAGGCGTCATCATACGGCGCGCACCGATGTAATGTTCCTGCCAGTAATCTTCGCTCAACGCACTGACCTGAATATCTTTACCTGTCCGTGGAGACTGAATAAATTTCCCTCCACCCAGATAGACGCCAACATGATCTGCTGTGCCACGTCCGTTAATACGGAAGAAGACCAGATCACCTTTCTCTAACTGATCGCGCTTAATCGAAGCCGCATCACGCAGATGGTACATTTCATTAGCCGTGCGTGGGATCTTGAACTTCACCAGGTCTTTATAGGCATACCACACCAGACCACTGCAGTCGAAACCGGTTTTCGGAGAGGTGCCGCCCCATTGATAAGGTTTACCGAGCTGGCCCATCAGCTTGTTCATCGCCGTCTCACGTGCTTTCTGGTAGCGAGCGCGATGCGCTTTGCTGAGTTTGAGCGGGGCGTTCAGAGCATCGTTATCATCGTCAGTGGCTTTGCTGCCTGCGCGTTGACGACCATAATGTTTTTTATCTGCTTTTTTGCTGGCCGCGAGTTTTTTACTCAGTGTTTTCTTCTCCACCTTCGCATTACGCACCGGGGCCACGCTGGTTTTTTTCTTTTCTTTCTCTTTCAGTTTTTTTGCCAGCAGAAGCCGTGCTGATTTAGAGGGTTCTTTTTTAGCGGTTTCTTTGGCTTTCTTACTGACAGGTTCTTTGACTTTTTTGGTCGAAGTGGCTTTTACCGGGCGGCGCTTACGGCGGTCATCTACACGTGCAGTATTGCTTTCGGCTTTTTGCTGTTTTGCATTAATAGGGGCATGTGGCGATGCGTGCGCCATGTTGAAGAACAGCTGAGTGAAAGCCAGTATGAAGAGCGTGATGAGTAAACGCATCGTTCCCATTAACAGTTTGTGCGCTACAAAAAAGCAGCAACGCGGTAAAAAAAGAGATTTCTGCGGTATGCAGAAGGTTAGGCCAATTCTAATCTAACTTCTTAACAAAGGGTAAGGTCTTTTTTGTTTCAATAATACAGATCAAGAAAATGATGTAATATTGAGCACAATCAGGTGGTTAACCCAGCAATAAAACCAGTGTTAGTCATAACAGGTGCAGCAGTGATGATAAGAAAATGTTATTTTGTTTCCCTGTTTTGTCTATTAGTCACATTTTTACCTCTCTCGCATGTGAAAATGTCATTTTCATCGCCAGGGCAGAATCGCTACAATAAGCAGGCTGCGCCCAGCCTACACACGATGTATCGTATTGAGGAAGATATTTATGAGTACTGTTGAAAAAATTCAACGTCAGATCTCTGAAAACCCTATTCTGTTGTACATGAAAGGGTCCCCTAAACTGCCAAGCTGCGGTTTCTCTGCTCAGGCTGTTCAGGCGTTATCTGCTTGTGGCGAGCGCTTCGCGTACGTTGATATTCTGCTGAACCCGGACATCCGTGCAGAAATGCCAAAATATGCCAACTGGCCAACGTTCCCACAGCTGTGGGTAGACGGTGAGCTGGTGGGTGGCTGCGATATCATCATCGAGATGTATCAGCGCGGCGAGCTGCAGCAGTTGATTAAAGAAACTGCGCAGAAATATCCGTCTGACGCCGCAGAGTAACGCAGGCTTATTGGCAGCATAAAAAAAACCGGGCCCTGAGAGGTCCGGTTTTTTTTCGAGTTTACAGCACGTTGCTTTATTCTTCGCTGTCGTCACTTTCTGCATCAACCGGCAGTGGCCAGCCTCCCAGACGTTTCCAGCGGTTGACCAGTTCGCAGAACAGATCGGCCGTTTGCAGGGTATCGTACAGTGCGGAGTGTGCCTGGGCGTTATCAAAAGGCATTCCAGCTGCGGTACAGGCCTTCGCCAGAACGGTTTGCCCCAGTACAAGCCCGCTGAGTGCCGCGGTGTCAAAGGTGACGAATGGGTGGAAAGGATTACGCTTCAGGCTGGCGCGTTCGGCAGCCGCATTCATGAAGTTCAGATCGAATGTGGCGTTGTGCGCCACCATAATCGCCCGGCTACAGCCGCTCTCCTTAATTCCCTTGCGCACCAGTTTGAAAATGGCATGCAACGCTTCATGTTCACTGACCGCACCGCGCAGCGGATTCTCCGGGTCGATACCGTTAAATGCCAGCGCTTCAGGTTGCAGAACTGAACCGACAAAAGGCTCTACGTGGAAATGGATCGTCTCATCTTTCTCCAGCCAGCCATCGTCATTCATCTTTAGCGTCACCGCTGCGATTTCCAGTAATGCGTTAGTTTTGGCATCAAAACCGGCGGTTTCAACATCAATAACGACTGGATAAAAACCGCGAAAACGGCTGCTAAGGGTATTCAGTTCATTCGATTCAGACATCGGCATCTCACAGGAGAAAAAAAGGCAGCGCGCATTATGGCAAATTTTGTCGGGGGATGCAGCAGGGAGGGGAAGCGGGTGCCTAAAAGGCACCCGAAATACTTAGTGGCCGAGGCCATTACCCGCTTGTTTGTTCTCGATCAGCTCAATTTTATAGCCATCCGGGTCTTCAACAAACGCGATCACGGTGGTGCCACCTTTTACCGGACCGGCTTCACGGGTCACGTTCCCGCCATCGTTGCGGATACGATCGCAGGTCGCGGCCACATCATCCACGCCCAGTGCGATATGTCCGTAAGCATTGCCCAGGTCGTATTTATCCACGCCCCAGTTGTAGGTCAGCTCAATGACAGCACCTTCGCTCTCTTCGGTGTAGCCGACAAACGCGAGGGTGTATTTATATTCGGTATTTTCACTGGTGCGCAGCAGGCGCATGCCCAGCACTTTAGTATAAAAATCAACAGAGCGTTGCAGATCGCCAACGCGCAGCATGGTGTGAAGTAAACGCATAACATCCTCTTTTATCGGCGTCATCGATGGATGACGTAAAAAAACCAGTATAACGATTATGCCATCGGGTGCGAACCCTTGTGGAAATTAACCGAGGAACGGATAGTCTGTATAGCCTTCGGCACCGCCGCCATAAAAAGTTTCTGGCTTAGGTTCGTTCAGCGGAGCATCGTTTTGCAGACGCGCGACCAGGTCCGGGTTGGCAATATAGCTGCGGCCAAACGCAACAGCATCAATCAGGCCTTGCCCGATAAGGGCTTCGGCTTTTTCTGCCGTGTAACCGCCCGCGCCGACAATGACGCCAGGATAAACAGCACGGATGGCCTGACGGAATTCACGGGTGTAAGGCTTGCCACCGGCCCAGTCAGGTTCAGAGATGTGCAGGTAGGCCAGTTGGCGTTTTGCCAGCTCAGCAATAAAGTACAGGGCGGCTTCTTCCTGATCTTCGCCGTTATCCAGACCGTTGAAAGGCCCCAGCGGAGAAATACGGATACCGATGCGATCGGCACTCCAGCCTGCAATGGCGGCATCCACGACTTCCAGCGCAAAGCGGGTACGATTTTCGATACTGCCACCGTACTGGTCGTCACGCTGGTTGGATGCCGGAGAAAGGAACTGGTGAATCAGGTAGCCATGAGCGGCATGCAGTTCAACCAGATCAAAATCGGCCTCACGTGCATTAATTACGGCCTGACGGAAGTCACCAACGATGCCTGCAACTTCTGCCGTGGCTAATGCGCGCGGTGTGGAAGTGGCCTCGCGTACCGGTTTCCCCTCCGCATCACGCAGGGATGTGCGGGTTTCGGCATTAATAGCAGAAGCAGAAACGGGATCCTTACCTTCAGGTTGCAGGCTGGCATGAGAAATACGCCCGGTGTGCCAGAGCTGCACGGCGCTGTGGCCGCCATCCTGATGAATCCCGGCGTTAATCGCTTTCCAGGCACTCATCTGCTCTGATGAATGTAATCCCGGTGCACCGGCATAACCTTTCGCCTGGAAGCTGATCTGTGTCGCTTCAGTAATAATCAACCCGGCAGTTGCGCGCTGGCGATAATATTCACCCATCAGTGGGGTAGGGATATCGCCGGGCTCAATGCTACGCAGGCGCGTCAGCGGTGCCATAAAAATGCGGTTAGGCACGGTGATGGCACCGGTTTTCAACGGGGTAAACAGCGTGTTCAGTTTCATAACTTACTCCTGGTAGACCGGTCGACTAGTGTGGGTTGTTTTTTTTAAGCTATACGCAATATGCGCGTCATTTCCTGCCATGCATTGAGTAACGGTGCATTATCACGGCAGATTTTACTTTGCAGACTGGCGCCCAGCCACAGCGTGTACAGGGTTTGTGCACAGGCTGCACTGTTCACGTCAGCATGCAGTGTTTGCTGTTGTTGTGCTCTTTCCAGTGATGCCTTCAGGGTATCCATCAACGCGGTTGATCCCGCATGTAACGCACTGCGCATAGCTTCAGACAGATCGCAGACTTCGGCGGATAATTTCACCGACAGGCATCCCGCAAAACTGCTTTCTTCACAGTAAGAGAGTGACTGATGATAATAGTCGAGCACGCGCTGGCGGGAATCATCCTGATGATCATTCAGAGAATCTTGCAGACGCTGATGATAGCGGGCGAAGTAGCGTTCCAGCATGGCAACGCCGAACACTTCTTTAGAGGCAAAGTAGTAATAGAACGACCCTTTTGGCACTTCTGCCTGTTTCAGCAGCTCGATCAGGCCCATACCGTTGAAGCCGCGCTGAAGGCAGAGCAGTTCACCGGTATCGAGCAGATGTTCACGTGTGTCAAAGCGGGTCGTTTTATTCATCGCAGCAGAGTACTAGACCGAACGGTCGGTTTCAACCCTTAGCTGCTTTTACGACACGATCGGATCATATCCAGAGAAGGTTGATACTCCCGGGTTTGCACATTCATCATACCCAACAGGGTATGGAAGATGTTGTCTTGAGAGACATCATCGGTCTGCGCCTGTCGTTGCAGGCATTGCTGATCAATGCCAAATGCGGTGGCGTAGTCCGGTGACATCCAGAGTAAAAACGGAATATGTGTCTGCTGGCTCGGTGCAAACACGTAGGGGGTGCCGTGCAGATACATCCCATGTTCCCCCAGAGACTCCCCGTGGTCGGAGAGATAGACCATCGCCACGTTGTATTTATCACTGTACGACTTCAGCAGATTAATCGTGCTGTCCAGCATGCTGTCAGTATAGAGAATGGAGTTGTCGTAAGTATTGACCAGCGCCTGAGGGTCGCAGTCCTGAATCTGATTACTGTCACAGGTTGGTGTGAACTGTCGCAGGGCATCCGGGTAACGCAGATAGTACGCCGGGCCATGGCTGCCCATCTGATGCAGGACAATCACCGTGTCATCCTTCACGCTGTCAATATAGTTACTGAGGCGATGCAGCAGCACGTCATCAAGGCAGTAATCATTTTTGCATAATGCACTGACCTTCCATTTGGTCATATCAGTATGAGGTACGCGATCGCAGGCACCTTTACAGCCACCGTCATTTTCTCGCCAGAGTACGTTAACACCGGCATGCGCCATGACATCCAGCAACCCTTCCTGATGGTGTGCACGACCCGCGTCATACTGCTGGCGCGGCATATTAGAAAACATGCAGGGCACGGAGATGGCGGTTTCGGTGCCGCAGGACGTAGCGTTGCGATAGTAGATGACCTTGTCACGTTTCAGTTTTGGGTTAGTTTCCCTCGTATAGCCCCCGAGTGAGAAGTTTTCAGCCCGCGCGGTTTCACCCAACACAAAAATCACCAGTGTTTTTTTCTGCTCACCGGCTAACTGTGGGCCTTTACGGGCATCCTGGCCTATTTTAATCAGCGCCTGATCACCCGCAAACCAGCGGTTGTCAGTGTAGTGTCCAATACTGCTGACCACATTGGCTGGCGTGATCATTTTCACCAGACCTTTATTATTACGGATCATCGAGGCGTAATCTTTGTAGAACAGCGCTGCCACCAAAAGTACCACAAGAATGGCACTCAGAGACGTCACTGCGCGCCAGACGATAGCCATCCACCACGGGCGGTTGTTTTCGATTCGGGTCAGCAACATGATCGCCGCAGGGAGTACGCCCAGTAGCAGCAGCCAGAGGAGATATTTCACGCTGAACAGCGAGGTCGCTTCCTGCAGATCCGTTTCAAACACGTTCTGGATCATGTTGGTATCGATCACCGTACCAAAACTGTACATAAAGTAGTTGGCGGCGGCACTGGCAACGATCAGTATCACCAATAAAGGCTTACGTAGCCACGGCAGGGCGGCGACGTTGAAGATCACTAAAAAGGCGCAGAACAGCACCAGAGGAAGCGTAGCCGCATAAAGATAGTCGTGCAGTCCTTGATAGGGAATAATTTCCCATGCCCGAAGCAGGAAGATACTGTTGAGTATCAGCGCGAAAAACAGTGCAGCGCAAACGTTAAAGGTAATTTCATTACAACGTAACTTGTTCAGGCGTTTCATGGTCGTCCAGTAACAGAATAATCTGAAACAAGAGTAACCGCGAAAGCTTAGATAAACCTTAACTTTGTTTAAACATAGGGATAGCCCGCCAGAAGCGGGCCAAAATATTAGTAAGCAACGGTAAATTGCTGGCGAATATGCTGCGGATGTTCGATTTCGTCCAGGATGGCTACGGCCAGGTCAGCAACGCTGACAGACGCGGGTTTGTCTCCATCCATCAGTAATGAGGTGGTGCCCAGACGGAACTGCCCGGTGCGCGGGCCGGGTTCGAGAAACGCAGCAGGGGAAAGGTAAGTCCACTCCAGCGCCTGTTCTTCAGCCTGAAGCTGATTACGCAATGCACGTGCACCCAGCGCGCCGGGTTTGATATTAGCCGGGAAGGCTTCCGTATCCACCAACTCTACGCCCGGAGCCACTTCCAGGCTGCCAGCGCCACCCACTACCAGTATGCGCTTCACGCCGCTGCTTTTTACGGCTTGCAGGATTTGCTGGCTGCCGCGGGTAAATTTTTCAAACAGATCGCTCTCCGCCCAACCCGGATTATAGGCGCTGATGACGGCATCCTGACCTTTCAGAACGCCACTCAACCAGGCGCTGTCATGAATATCACCTGTGACCACAGTCAACTGAGGATCTGAAGGCAGATTTTTTCCTGAGCGAGAGAGGGCCGTCACCTGATGGCCTCGTGCCAGGGCTTCTTTTACAACATCAGGGCCGACAAAACCCGTTGCGCCAATAATGGTAATTTTCATTTATTCATTCCTCTGTAAGTGTGGATTCAACTTTACGGCTTAACAGATAGGATGATAAGTGGCATATTTTAGCTTTTATAATGAAGTGATACTTACGAATAATGGAAAAACTCAATCGTATGGCCGTGTTTGCAACGGTTGTCAGCGAAGGGTCTCTGGCAGCCGCTGCACGTCGTCTGGGCATGTCACCTTCAGCGGTTAGCCAGCATCTGCGGGCACTTGAGCAGGCGGTAGGGGTGCCCTTACTGCATCGTTCAACCCGAAAGCTCACACTTTCTGAGGCGGGGGCGGCATTCTATCCGGGCTGCGAGGCCATGCTTCATCATGCGCTGGAAGCGGAAAAACGTCTCGCGGAAATGCGCGATACGTTGAGCGGAGAGTTGCGCATCAGCGCAACGGTAGGGATCGGCGGCCAGCCGCTGTGCAGTGCGTTATCACCCTTGTTACAACAGAATCCGGGGCTGAAGCTACGTATTATTGCCACCGATAACGTGCTGGATATGATTGAGCATCGGATTGATATTGCTTTACGCTTTAGCCGTCAACTCAGTGATGCCAATATTATTGCCCATCCGCTGGCAGAATGGCCGATGGTTATCTGTGCAGCACCCGCCTATCTCAGCCGTTATGGCGTGCCGGAAACGCCGCAGGCGCTCTCAGCCCATCGCTGGATACACGGTCATCGTACGCACCGTCATATTGATTTCCATCACGCAAGAGAAGGGGCGCTGACGTTGCGTCTGGCTGAAGGGCAGGTGGTCAGCGACAGTATGAACGTGATGCGCGCTTTTACCGTTGCGGGGATGGGATTGTCATTGCAGCCTTTGCAGGAGATCCAGGAAGAGCTGCACAGCGGGCAACTCATGGTGCTGTTGCCTGAGTGGCGCGCCAGCCCTCTGAAGCTGACGGCACTGACGCTGGAACGCGTTTTACCGGAGAAAAGTCAGCAGGCGTTACGTGCGTTGCGTGACTATTTTAGTAAAAATCACCGGGTCACACTTGCAGACATGGGATGAGCCGTCTTCAATGAAGACAGAGTGAACTTACCAGGAGTGGCGGTGGCAGAACAATTAGAGTTTTTCCCGGTACCCAGTCCCTGTCGCGGGATCTGTCAGGTTAACGAACGCGGTTACTGCCGTGGCTGCCTGCGTAGCCGTGAAGAACGGTTCAACTGGATGACGTATAACGATGCACAGAAACGTGACGTTTTGCGTTTGTGTCGCCTGCGTTTCCAGCGCCAGCGTCGTGGGGAGAATCCAGACGTTCCGGACCCGCCCGAGCAGCCCACGTTGTTTTGACGCGGAGTTTGATCCGCCCCTGTTGTCGCGATGACCTGATGGCGTATTATCCGGGTCAGCTATTTCATCAACGGGAGTAAGAATAAGATGCTACAACGCGTACAGATCGCCCCACAGGGACCGTCATTTTCACCACTGGTGATGGGATACTGGCGGTTGATGGAGTGGGGAATGACCTCTCAGCAGCTGGTGCAGTTTATTGAGCAACATCTGGAATGTGGTATCAGTACGGTTGACCACGCCGATATTTATGGCGGCTACCAGTGTGAAGCCGAGTTTGGCAAAGCGCTGCGCCTGCAACCGTCTTTGCGTCAACGTCTGGAGTTGGTGACCAAATGCGGGATTGCCACAACGGCAAACCCAGACAACACCCTGGGCCACTATATTACAGATGCAGCGCACATCATGACGAGTGCTGAAAATTCCCTGCGTTATTTCAATACAGACTACCTTGATCTGTTATTGATCCATCGTCCCGATCCCCTCATGGACGCAGATGACGTTGCCAGCGCGTTTCAGCAGCTTCATCAAAGCGGAAAAGTAAAACATTTCGGTGTTTCTAACTTTACCCCTGCACA
Organism: Erwinia rhapontici; assembly: GCF_020683125.1. Lineage (NCBI taxonomy): Bacteria > Pseudomonadati > Pseudomonadota > Gammaproteobacteria > Enterobacterales > Erwiniaceae > Erwinia > Erwinia rhapontici. The sequence continues at coordinate 2,251,908 of NZ_CP085627.1, forward strand.
ATACTCGCTGTTACAGTCAAGACTGCCGTTTACACTGGTCACCAACCAGGTTGAAATTTCCCCCGTGCATCAGCCGCTGTTATTAGAGGGTACGCTGGATCAGTGCCAGCAGATGCGGGTCAGGCCGATGGCATGGTCATGTCTTGCGGGCGGAACAATGTTCACAGCCCCTGAGTATCAGCCGCTGCGTGATGAACTGTTGTTGATCCAGCAAGAGACCGGTGCAGAGAATATTGAGCAACTGATCTATGCCTGGATTCTTCAATTACCTTCTAAGCCACTGCCGATTATTGGAAGTGGTAAAATTGAACGAGTCAGCGCGGCAGCGAGAGCGGTTAACGTGACGCTGACTCGTCAGCAGTGGTTCCGAATTCGTAAAGCCGCACTGGGTTTTGATGTGCCGTAATCCGCTATCAACAGTGGTAGCGCCATTGTCTGACGACATCACGTTGATGTCGTTTGCAACCGTGAGAGTGAGCAGTATAAACGCCAGATGATCCCGGCCAGATCGATGCCTTGATTTTCATGAGTATCACGCAGTATATCGATGCGTTGCTGTAGTGTGTTCAACGTATCGTTCAGGGAGATATGGTGTATCCCGCGTTCACTGATAATAGATTGCAAATCGTGTAGCACGGCGTCGCGTATACTCGCTAACGCTGAAGAGGGTGTTTTCCAGTTGCGCAGATTCCAGGCAATATGCGAACAGTTGAGCAAGACTACGCCCCAGCGCATCAGCCACAAATGAGCCTGGTCATCGCGGCTATTTTTAAGTTGGTTGATGCGGTGATAAACCAGCGATTCGAAACTCTTCTGACTTCGGCGAGGATGTCTTCCCAACTGGTCGACAAACTCACCGCGCAAAGCGCGAATATGACGCCTGCTGCGGTGTTTATCAGAACTGGGACGCAAAATACAGAAAGCCAGCCAGACCAGGGCCACGCCACAGACTTTTGCCAGATTATCATTAACAAAACCCGAAAAATCATAGGTGGGTGGATTAGTGACTGACAGGAAGGACCCCATAAAAACAACCAGTTGCCCCCAAAGGGCAGCCCGTTTTTTCTCCTGTAATTTAATCAGTTGCATGGTGATCAGCAGAGGGAAGAGTACGATAAGAAACTGCCACAGTACGGTCACCTGAATCATGAAAGCAAACTTCATGACAAAGCTGAAGAGTGACAGCATCACCAGTGTTTTGATCAATAATGTGGCGCTGCTGACCGGGGATGCAGAAGATGAATAAAGTACGCAACTGATAGCGGCCAGCGTCAGTGCTGAGTCACCGGCATCCCACTGCGTTGTAATCCAGAAACTGGTTCCGAAAAAAATCACACAAAAGGTTCGTAGGGCATTCCAACTGGCTTCAGCCCCATCTGCCTCGCGTGCCAGTGATGGCACAACCGGAGGAGCGAGATGCGTATGGTTATCTGCATGTTCGAACTGGCGTAGCCAGCGTGCGATATTCAGATACAGCCAGCAGAAGTAACGTAGCTGCTCCCAGAAGGCCCGGTGCCGATAATCCGTCGTGTCCTTTGGGGCTGCGCGATAGAGTATCTTCGCCAGGTAGTACTTATCTTTTTCACCCTTAGCCATGGCTTCCAGTAGCTGGTGCAGTGTTACAAACAGGTTTTCTGGTGGATTGTCCCAGTTCAGCAGCATCCGGCGCAGGCTGGAGATAATGCTGGTCAGGCGCAACTGCTGGTGCAAAACATAGTTCAGCACATTGTTTTGACGGCGAAAGCGGTAATGACTCCAGAATGCCTGAATGCGCAGCAGATTCATTGTCAGGATTTCGCCAATCACGTTCTCGTGGGCCTGACGTACCGTGCTGGTGTCCTCTTTCTTCAACATCACCATTGCATGGTCGAGCAGTTTGCTGTGCATCTCGTTCAGGGAATGGATTAACGTCTCTCCATCCGAGGTGCTGGGCAGGATCATCATCATCAGTGCGCCGCACAGTATCCCGGAAATGACCTCACAAACGCGGGCCTGGGCAATGGCCCATATACTGTCGATCTCAACCTCATTGACACAGGTAAAGGCGATGATGGCGGCCGTGTATCCCGCCAGCGAAAAGGCGTAGGCCACATTATTCTGATAATGGTTTGATACCCAGGTGCATAGCGCCAGCCAGCTTGCAATGGACACGGCAAAAAGCCATGGCTCGTCCAGTGTATGACCGGCGATCATCAGGGCTGCCGTCGCGCCCAGCATACTCCCTACAATGCGCCCCAGGCTTTTACTGATGACGCCACCAACAGTAGGAAAACTCACCACCGCAGCAGAGGTCATCGCCCAGTAAGGTTCATCCAACTGAAGGCCGTAAGCGATACTCAACGCCAGACACATAGCGATGGTATTGCGCAAGGCGTAGCGCCATTGTCCGGCGGTGGCTTTGATCCACGGCAACTGCTGCCATTGCAGCCAGCTCAGATTAAGCCGACTCATTGCTGGACAGAAATTGTGCAGGTGGTCCCGGCAACCAGTGTGACGGAGGGCGGAAGATGAGTCAGGCGGATACGCACCGGTACGCGCTGGGCCAGCCGGACCCACGGAACGTTCGGCTTGATATCCGGCACCAGGCCGCTGTCAGATTCAACACTTTGGTCGTAGATCGCCCGACCAATGCTTTGTACCATGCCGGTGAGTGGCTGATCGTTACTGTACAGGGTGATATTCGCCCTGGCGCCTGTGTGGATATGGCGCAGTTTGGTCTCTTCAAAATAACCCATCACGTAAAACGAATGGCTATCTACCAGCACAAACAGTGGCGAGCCGGTGCTGGCGTAGTTACCTATCCGGGTTTCCAGATTGTTGATCCAGCCATCGGTAGGGGCAAAAACCACAGTTTGCGACAGGTTCCAGCGTGCACGGTCCAATTCAGCCTGAGCAGCCTTAGCGTCTGCATCCATTGCCTTAACGGTGAGATTAGCGACATCAAGCGTTTCTTCTGAAATTACATTACGCCCAAGATTTTGACGACGATGAGCTTCATGCTGTGCTTTGACTAGGTCCGACTGTGCTTTTGCCAGTTGGGCTTCTGCATTCAGTACGGCAATACGATAGGGCTGATCATCAAGGGTAAACAAGCGGGTTCCTTTGCTCACAAACTGATTATCTTCTACATCGAGCCCCACAATGCGCCCTGAGACTTGCGGCGTAATACTGACCAGTTCGGCTCTGACTTTGCCATCTCGTGTCCAGGGTGACTGCATATAGTAATTCCACATCCACCAGCCGGCACAGAGTGCCGCCGCGAAAAAAAACACGGTGGAAAAGTATCTTAAATAATTTAGTTTCATTACGTTACCCGACGATTAACAACCCCAGAGAGGCGGCTATGCAGAGAGTAAACAAGGAGAGATCCAATAAAGTGGGGTGCCAGATCTCGCCTGAGTACATCCAGTCACGCAGTAACGGATGAAGGAGCAGCCATAAGAAAAAACCGAGCAGAACGACTTTGAACAGGGGCGGAAAAAAAAGTGAGTCGCCGAGCACCAGCTCGGTGATGGGGCTGGCAGCCGTTAATATTGATGTCATCACACACAAAATCCCTATGACCAGTGAATTACCGATGAGGATAACTGAATGCGTCCATCTGATTATGATGGATTTGTGTTTTGCCTTGTAAACTCGCAGAATAGTCTAAAATCATGCTTGATAGCTAGCAAGCTAATTATAAGAGGTAGAAATTGAATACAACTCTGGGAACCGACTTGTCAAGATTGGTACGTATCTGGCGCTCATTAATTGATCAGCGATTGAAACCGTTGCAGCTGACACAAACCCATTGGGTGACGTTACACAACATCCACCAGCTACCGCCTGAACAGTCGCAAATTCAGCTGGCAAAAGCCATTGGTATTGAGCAACCTTCTTTGGTACGCACCCTCGACCAGCTGGAAGAGAAAGGGTTAATCACGCGCAGCACCTGTGCGAATGACCGCCGTGCTAAGCGTATCAGCCTCACTGCGCAGGCAGAACCGATTATTACTCAGGTTGAGCATGTGATTGATGCGACTCGTGATGACATCCTGGCCGGAATTTCTCAGCCGGAGATCGACAAAATGGTGACGCTGATTGCCAGACTGGAAAAGAATATTCTTGAGCTTCAGGGACGAGATGAATAAAAAAAACCGGCATAAGGAGCCGGTTTTTTTATGCGCTACTGTGTCATTAGCGTGGGGAAACAGTGATCTGGCTACCGTTTGACGCCATTGCTACGCGCTGACCTACAGAGTAGCGGCTTACAGCCTGTTTCTGGACCACCATGATGGTGTTGCCATCATCTTTGCGGATTTCCAGCTCAACGCCCTGGCTTTTATTCAGCGAGCCCTGAACACCCTGGCCTGCAACACCACCAGCGACGGCACCAGCTGCGGTTGCCAGACTACGACCCGCACCACCACCAACTGTGTTACCAAGGAAACCGCCCAGTACTGCACCACCAATGGCACCGATAACGTTGCTGTCATCGCCACCCTGAATTTGCACCGGACGAACAGAGACCAGCGTACCGTAACTCACGGTCTGAATCTGTTTAGCTTCAGAGGCGCTGTAAACATCACCGGAAAGAGTATTGTCATTTACACAGCCAGCCAGCGTTATCCCGGCAAGCGCCACGATTAATAAACGCATCGTCATCATTAAAACTCCTATGTGTAGCAGGTGCTGCGGATCATCGGGCAGCGGTCAATAACACTATTATAAGGTACAAGCCGCGCCTTTCTCACAATTAGTTTGTAAAAGCACCGCAGAAAGATAACCTGGAGTGCTTAAACGTGGATTCAATCACGACAAGAAAATACGACGTCGTTAACAACGTGAATAAAAGATCACTAAATCATAGAATTGACGCGCTAATTTTGCCAGGCTGGCGCAATGACACTCATACCCGCAGACGGGATAAGGCGAAGGCATGAAATCAGGTCGGTTTATTGGCGTTATGTCTGGCACCAGCCTGGACGGCGTTGATGTGGTGATGGCGGTGATTGATGAACATATGGTGGCACAGCAGGCCAGCTATAGTCACCCGATCCCACAAACGCTGCGCCAGCAGATCCTGGCGATCTGCCAGGGGCAATCATTAACGCTGTCGCAGTTAGGGCAACTGGATACCCGCTTAGGACGGTTGTTTGCGGATGCGGTACTGGCGTTACTCAAGCAGCAGGGATTGTCAGCGGATGATATTACCGCCATTGGTTGTCACGGCCAGACCGTGTGGCATGAGCCGCAGGGCGATGCCCCAAATACCTTACAAATTGGCGATAATAATCAAATCGCAGCAGCAACGGGTATCACCGTAGTGGGCGATTTTCGCAGGCGCGATATGGCGCTGGGCGGGCAGGGCGCACCGTTGGTGCCGGCTTTCCACCATGCGGTACTGATGCACCCCACTGAGCGCCGCATGGTGCTGAACATCGGAGGCATTGCGAATTTGTCTTTGCTGCTACCCGGGCAAACATTGCGTGGGTTTGATACCGGGCCTGGCAATATGCTGCTGGATGCCTGGATCTGGCGGCAGCAGGGCAAACCCTATGATAAAGAGGGGGCATGGGGGGCCGGCGGTCACGTGGCCTGGCCACTGCTGCAACAGATGCTCAGTGACCCCTATTTTGCACTGAGTGCACCGAAAAGCACCGGACGTGAATATTTCAATCTGAGCTGGCTGGAACAGCAGCTGTCATCCTTCCCGGGTCTGCCCGCACAGGATGTGCAGGCAACGTTGGTGGAACTGACGGCAACCACTATCGCACAACAGGTCTTACTCAGCGGGGGGTGTGACAGGCTGCTGGTCTGCGGCGGTGGGGGCCACAATCCCCTGTTGATGTCCCGTCTGGCGGCGCAGCTGGCCGGGACGGAAGTGACGAGTACCGACCAGGCTGGCATCAGTGGCGATGATATGGAAGCACTGGCTTTCGCCTGGCTGGCCTGGTGTACCTTGAGTGGGTTACCCGGCAATTTACCGTCGGTGACCGGTGCGCGTGAGGCCAGCGTGATCGGGGCAATATTCCCGGCAAATCGTCCTTTTCGCTGATTGCATCACCTGAAAAGACGTTTTAGCCTAAGTGAACCTCCCGTAGCTCACAAGGAATAAACAATGAAAAAGGGGTATATCGCCGTCGCCGGCATGCTGGTGGCGCTGTCAGGATGCAGCTATTTTCAGACCGACTCTCATACGCCGGTCAACACATTGCATTATACCTGCGGCACGCTGCCGTTAACGGTCAAACTGGATAACAGTAAAAGCGAAGTTAGCCTGATCCTCGACGGTCAACCGCTGGTGCTGAAGCAGCAGCCTGCGGCGTCCGGAACCCGCTACAGCGATGAGCATTACGTTTTCTGGTCGAAGGGCGACAGCGCATTCATTGAGCGCAATGACAAAATCATTATCGATGACTGTCAGCTTCAGCAACCAGCCAGTTAACCCATTGAACTATTGTAGGGTGCGGCGCACAATGCGGTATCCCTACTTATCAGAAGCCAGAGCGATGACTGACAGCGACCATCTGCAACAAATTGCCCATCTGCGGCGTGAATACACCCGTGGCGGCCTGCGCCGCAAGGATCTCCCCGCTAATCCGTTGACCTTGTTTGAACACTGGCTTAACCAGGCGGTTGAAGCACAGTTGCCGGATCCCACGGCCATGAGTGTGGCCACGGTGGATGACCAAGGACAACCCTATCAGCGTATCGTCCTGTTGAAGCATTTTGATGAGCGCGGCATGGTGTTTTACACCAACCTGGGCAGCCGCAAAGCGCAGCAGCTTGAAACTAACCCGCGCATCAGCCTGCTGTTTCCCTGGCATATGCTGGAACGTCAGGTCATGGTGCTGGGGAGTGTTGAGCGTTTATCTACGCTAGAAGTCTTGAAATACTTCCACAGCCGCCCGCGAGACAGTCAGCTGGGGGCCTGGGTGTCGAAGCAATCCAGCCGCATCTCTGCCCGTGGCATTCTCGAAGGCAAGTTCCTTGAACTGAAGCAGAAGTTCCAGCAGGGTGAAATTCCGCTGCCGAGTTTCTGGGGCGGTTATCGGGTTAACATTGACTCAATGGAGTTTTGGCAGGGCGGCGCTCACCGTCTGCATGACCGTTTTTTCTACCAGCGTGAAGATGACGCATGGAAAATCGACCGCCTGGCACCCTAAAACACGAAATAATGCCGTCAATGGGTGGATCGCAGCGGTCCGGCCCATTATTCTATATCCCTTATTTTCTCTCCGCGTTTCAGCGGAAAGCTGTGTACCAGCTTAGGTGCAGACTTTTTCACATGGAGTCTTAGATGGCCAGCAGTAACCTGATCAAACAATTGCAAGAGCGGGGCCTTGTCGCCCAGGTAACGGATGAAGAGGCGTTAGCAGAACGACTGGCGCAGGGGCCAATCGCACTCTATTGTGGCTTCGACCCGACTGCCGACAGCTTGCACTTGGGGCATCTGGTGCCGTTGCTCTGCCTGAAACGTTTTCAGGATGCCGGACATAAGCCAGTGGCTTTAGTCGGTGGCGCAACTGGCCTGATCGGCGACCCGAGCTTTAAAGCAGCCGAGCGTAAGCTGAACACCAGTGATACCGTGAATGAATGGGTCGATAAAATCCGCCATCAGGTTGCCCCTTTCCTTGATTTCAACTGCGGCGACAACAGCGCGATTGCAGCCAACAACTATGACTGGTTTGGCGGCATGAATGTGCTGACCTTCCTGCGTGATATTGGCAAGCACTTCTCTGTTAACCAGATGATTAACAAGGAAGCCGTCAAGCAACGTCTGAATCGTGATGACCAGGGGATCTCCTTTACTGAGTTTTCTTACAACCTGCTGCAGGGTTACGACTTCGCCTGTCTGAACGAGCGCCACGGCGTGGCGTTGCAGATTGGTGGGTCTGACCAGTGGGGGAACATCACCTCCGGTATCGACCTGACGCGTCGTCTGCACCAGAACCAGGTATTTGGTTTGACCGTTCCGCTGATCACTAAATCTGACGGCACCAAATTCGGTAAAACCGAAGGTGGCGCTGTGTGGCTGGACGCGAAAAAAACCAGCCCTTACAAGTTCTATCAGTTCTGGATCAACACCGCTGACGCAGACGTATATCGTTTCCTGAAGTTCTTCACTTTCCTGAGTATTGACGAGATCAACGCACTGGAAGATGAAGACAAAAACAGCGGTAAAGCACCCCGTGCCCAGTATGTTCTGGCCGAACTGGTGACCAAACTGGTACACGGTGAGGACGGTTTGGTGGCTGCACAGCGCATTACCCAAAGCCTGTTCTCCGGGTCGCTGAGCGAACTCACGGAACAGGATCTGGCACAGCTGGCACAGGATGGCATGCCGGGTGTTGAGTTGGAAAACGGGCAGGATCTGCAACAGGCATTGGTCAATACCGAGCTGGCCCCGTCACGTGGTCAGGCTCGTAAACTGATTGAGGCGAAATCCATCAGCATCAACGGTGCACTGCAAACGGAGGCAGAGTATGCCTTCGTAGAGGCCGACCGCCTGTACGGAAAATACACCCTGCTGCGCCGTGGTAAAAAGAACTACAGCTTAATCAGCTGGAAATAATAAGCAGGTTCGTTACGTACTGAAGCCGGCCATGCCGGCTTTTTTTAGGCAAGAAGGGTCAGAGTCGCGCGATGAAAAATATTCTCTCCATCCAGTCCCATACTGTTTTTGGTCACGCCGGAAACAGTGCAGCAGAATTTCCTATGCGCCGCCTGGGCGCAAACGTTTGGCCACTGAATACCGTTCAGTTTTCCAACCATACTCAGTATGGTCACTGGGCCGGAACGGTCATGCCGGCCAGCCATCTGACCGAGATTGCCCGGGGTATTGGTGATATTGATCGTCTGAAAACCTGCCATGCGGTGTTAAGTGGTTATCTCGGCTCCGCCGAGCAGGGAGAGGCTATTCTTGAGATTGTACGGATGGTCAAAGCGGCAAACCCGGAAGCCTGGTATTTCTGTGATCCGGTGATGGGCCATCCGGAAAAGGGCTGCATTGTGGCACCGGGTGTGGCTGAGTTCCATGCGAATGCCTCCCTACCCGCCAGTGATATTATCGCGCCCAATCTGCTGGAGCTGGAAATGTTAAGCGGGCGTCAGGTGGCCGATGTGGAGCAGGCTGTTGCGGCAGCACGTGAGCTGATTGCTAAAGGGCCAAAAGTGGTGCTGATTAAGCACCTTGCGCGGGCCGGTTACCGTAGCGATCGCTTCGAAATGCTGCTGGTGACGGCAGATGAAGCCTGGCATATTGCTCGTCCGCTGATTGACTTTGGCGTGCGCCAGCCGGTAGGGGTGGGTGACCTGACCAGCGGATTATTGCTGGTGGACCTTCTGCACGGGCTATCGCTGCAACAGGCGCTGGAACATGTGACGGCCGCTGTGTATGAAGTGATGCTGAAAACCCATCAGATGGGTGAGTATGAGCTACAGCTGGTTGCTGCACAGCAGGCGATTGCTGAACCGCAGCAGCATTTTGCGGCAGAGAAACTCTGACCCGCTATCGCGATACCGGGCAGGCCTTTTAGGCCTGCCGTCGTCATTAGTTCAACCCTTCAGCTTTCAGCGCAGCGATCACGTCAGGGCGCGCAGCCACCCGTTCAAACCAGTCGTTTAACGCATCCAGTCCACTCAGGTTCAGCTTCAACGCATGAGCCCAGCGGGTCACGGTAAACAGATAAGCATCTGCCACGGTGAAACGCAGCCCCATCAGCCACTGCTTCTCTTTTAATTCGGCATTCACGTACTGGAATTTCTGCTCCAGCAATTCTCTGGACAGTACCTTAAACTCGTCCGGAGTGGTGGGGCGAAACAGCGGGCTGAACCCTTTATGCAGTTCAGTGGCAATATAATTGAGCCATTCGAGCGTATGGTAGCGTGTCAGGCTGCCGGGTGGGGCCAGCAGTTGGCGGTCAGGTTTGAGGTCGGCAAGATATTGCACAATCGCCACGCCTTCAGTCAGCACCGACCCGTCATCCAGTTGCAGCGCCGGAACCTGGCCTTTCGGATTGATTCGCAGATAGTCTTCGCCCTGTTCCGTCTTCTTCGTTTTGGTATCCACGGTGACCAGCGTGAAATCAAGGCCGGATTCGCGCAGCACAATATGGGGTGACAGTGAACAGGCCCCGGGTTTACAGAACAGCTTCATTGCTCGCTCCTTTCATTGAATGATGACGATCTCCTCAGCTTACTGCCGAAGAACATAAAAGTCAGTGTCAACGCGCGGACAATGGCGCATTTTTTGCGGGTTAATTAACCACTGGCAAACGCTGCTGCCCCAGACTGCTCAGTTCAGGCAGAGATGTCCGGGCAAGATCCCAGAATGCGCGCACTTTTGCCGGCATATATTTTACGTTCTGCGCGACCAGTTGCACCGGAACGGCCGGAGGGCGGAAGTCCGGCAGAATTTCGATCAGTGTGCCCCGCAGCAGATCATCATGCACCTGATAAGAGAGCAGGCGGGCAATACCTTTCCCGGCGCGGGCAGCAATCAGCTGAGTTTCGACCTCATTGACAGTCAGTCTTGGCGTAATGCGTACTCGCTCCTGCTGCACCTCAGGGCCGAAGCGCCATTCTCTTTGCGCGGTGAGTGCCGCACTGGCGATGAGGTGATGATCGATCAGCATGGCGGGCGTCAGCGGTGTGCCGTGCAGGGTGAGGTAGTCAGGGCTGGCAACCAGCATCCTTTGCACCTGACCCACCTCCGTCGCCACCAGTGAGGAGTCCCGCAACTGGCCGATGCGTACCGCCATATCCAGCCCCTGTTCGATGAGGTCCTGATAACGGTCACTGAGCATCAGGTCAATCTGGATATCGGGGTAGCGATCGAGAAATGTCAGCACCAGCGGTGCAATATGCTGGCGGCCGAACTGAACCGGTGCGGTCAGACGGACCCTGCCACTCAGCTGATTGCGGGTGGTGGCGTTCAGTGCTTGCTGATAATCCTCCAGCACGCCTTTTGCACGTTCAAAAAGCGCCAGTCCGGCGGGCGTGGGCGACAGACGCCGGGTAGTTCGTTCAATCAGGTTCACGGCAAAACGGCTTTCCAGCGCTGTCAGGGCACGCGTAATCGCCGGAGGTGACCGCCGCAGAGTGCGTGCCGCTGCGGCAAGGCTCCCCTGTTGCACCACGGCGACAAACACCGCCAGTTCATCCAGTTTATCCATGATTATTCCACTTTGCGAAATTATGAATTGCTATTTTTGCCTGTTTACCTCGTTTTCCGCAAGAGTAAGCTGAGTAAAAAACAGGAGATCATCATGAGTTCATTAACGTTATATGGCACCGGACTTTCCGGCCACGTTCACCGCGTCAGCGTGTTGTTAAGCATACTGGGTCTTTCCGCCAGCTGGGTTGAAGCTGATGCCGAGGTCAGACAAAGTGCCGGATATCGGGCGCTCAATCCTCTCGGGCAGGTGCCCGTTTTAGTGGATGGTGACACGGTGATCAGCGACAGTAATGCCATTCTTATCTGGCTGGTGAAGCGCTACGCACCCGACAGTGGTTGGTTGCCGGCTGATTTGCTGGAGGAGGTGGAGGTGCACCAGTGGCTGGCAAAAGCCGCCGGAGAAATCCGTTATGGTGTGGCGTCTGCGCGTCTGATTAAGCAGTTCAACGCGCCGGAAAACTACGCTTCAGCGGTATATGTGGCAAAGAAATTTTTACCTCAACTGGAGGCACATCTTAGCGATCGTCAGTGGCTAGTGGGAAAACGTGCCACCCTTGCTGATCTGGCCTGTTATGCCTACGTGGCCTGTGCGCCTGAAGGGGGCATTGGTCTGCATGCCTATCCCCACATTCAGGCCTGGTTGCAGCAGACGGCCGCACTGCCGGGTTTTATCACGCTGCCACCTCTGCCTTTACCGGCGGAAGCGTAACGATGTTCCATCCAGGGGAGTTGCAGGCGCAGAAAAAAGCAGGCTATCAGCAGGTGAAAGCCGCCCTTTATCCATCGATGCCTGAACAGCATCGTCTGTTTTATCAGGACCTGCAGACTTTCTATATAACCGTACAGGATGGCAGCGGTTACCCGTTTGCAGCCCTGGTTCAGGGGGCTCCTGGGTTTATTGCTACGCCAGATGAGAGCCATTTTTCCCTGCTGCGCAGTGCCATCGAGGCGGTACCTTATCTGCCTGCATTGAAGCCCGGAATGGCGTTCGGTGGCCTTGGCATCGACTTCGCCAGCCGTCGCCGTAATCGGGTCAACGCAGTGGTAGAGGGTTTCAGTGACAATCGGCTACAGCTGCATGTACAGGAAAGTTTTGGCAACTGTCCGCAGTATATCCAGCGACGAACACTGCCCGCGCAGGATAAGCGACGATCGCTGCATATCGAACCCCTCTACACGCTGGATGCCGATGCGCGCTATCTGATTTCTGCTGCGGATACTTTCTTTGTGGCCAGCCATGCACCGCGCAGTCAGGGAATGGGAGGGGCGGATATCTCGCATCGGGGAGGGTTACCCGGGTTTATCACCCTCAGGCAGGGAAAGCTTTTTATCCCGGATTATTCAGGTAATCGTTATATGAACACGCTGGGAAACCTGCTGCTGGATCCCCGCTGTGCTTTGCTGATCATGGACTTCCATCAGGGTGCAGCACTGCATATTCAGGGAAGGGTTGAGATCCTGTGGCAATCACCGGGGGAAGGGCGAGTGGAACGTTACTGGACGGTTGAACCGGAACGCATCCTGCGCCTCAGGCAGTTATTACCCGCTGCCGGAACGGACGTGGAATATGCCGTGTCCACACTGGCAGCTGAAAGATAAAAAAAGGGCGACATCACTGTCGCCCTCATCATCATACTGTTAGTAATCAGTCATTCGCGTTCTGCGGAGCGGGGGTCCCGTCCTGAGTCATACGGTTCAGCAGGGGAGCTGTGAACATCATCAGTACAGCGATCACCCCAGTGACGATGCCGATTTTCAGGAACACATCACCATAAACGTGCAGCGACAGCAGCGGATCGGTAATGTTTTCTGGCACCGCCATCAGGTTGGCCACTTTACCGGCCACCATGGCAGCACCTGCGGTGGTCAGGAACCAGGAACCCATGATAAAGCCCATCAAACGCTGTGGAACCAACTGTGCCACCATCGCCAGGCCCAGACCAGAGATCATCAGTTCCCCAACGCTTTGCAGCGCGTAGCTGAGGATCAGCCAGTTGACGGAAACAATACCCAACTCGTTAGCCAGAGAGGCACCCAGCGGCAACACCAGGAAGGCTGCGGAGCACAGCACCATGCCCAGCGCAAACTTATGTGGCATCGGCAGGCGGTCGCCCATCTTGTTATAGATAGCGGCCAGCAACGGACTGAACACCATAATCCAGAAAGGATTCAGTGCCTGGAACTGCTCTGGCTGGAAAGTGATGCCCAGAATGCTGTGCTCGACGTTACGAATAGCGAAGAAGTTCAGCGAGGTGGGCATCTGCATATACAGCACGAAGAAGACGATAGCCTGTACCATCAGCACAAAAGCGACAATCATCTTGCGGCGCGCATGGCCTTTCAGCGCGAAGGTTTCTTTGGCAAACACCAGCACGATACCGATAGCGATCACGCCAAGTACCAGGCGGGCAATACCCTGGTTATGCAGCAACCAGGTTGCCAGGGTGATCATGACGACAATACCAACCAGCGTCATCAGCAATTTGCGGATGTTCAGCGGGGCAAAATCTGCTTTCGAACCGTGATTTTTCACCCATTTACGGAAGAACATAAAGTTCACCAGGGTGATCAGCATGCCGACAAATGACAGAGCAAATGCCGTACTCCAGCCAAACTCCGCCGCCAGCCACGGCGTGGCGAGCATAGAGAAGAAGGACCCGATATTGATCGCCATGTAATACATGGTGAACGCACCGTCGAGGCGCGGATCGTCTTTCTCATAACAGGTAGACAACAGAGAAGACGGGTTAGCTTTAAACAGGCCATTACCCACGGCGATGGTCGCCATGCCGATATACACCAGACTAATGTCGTGACCTGACCAGGCCACCAGCGCGTAGCCCAGCGCCAGCACCAGCGTGCCGAGCACGATAACGCGCTTGGTTCCCAGCACCTTATCCCCGAGCCATCCGCCAACGGCGACCAGTCCATACACCAGGGCGCTGAACGAAGCGAACAGGGTAATAGACTGCGCTTCTGACATCCCCAGCATTTTCACCAGGTAGACAGCCATAATCCCTTGCAGGCCGTAGTAACCGAAACGCTCCCATAACTCGATGGAGAAAATCAGATAAAACGATCGGGGTTGCTTGAACGCGTTGAGGCTTGCTACCTCAGGTTTCTTGTTTGCAGTTGACACTAGTACCTCTGAATGCTTGACCTGTTTCGTGACAGGAAATAAGTCGGCGTAACGCGGGACGTGCGCTCACCGTATAGTTATAAGATGGAAAAACGCCAAATAATTTCGCCGATTGCAGGCCTTGAGGCAAGCGTTATTTCAATATCGCTGACTGATGAAATAACAGTCTTAAATGAGCGCCTTTACAGTTTGATTGTTTTATTGTGCCGATTATTATGATTTATGCAGATTATTATGCCAGTGGTTGTTGCGTGTTCGTCCGATGGGCAGACAATAATTCTTATGGGGGCTTTACCGGTTATAACGCCTTTAATAAATCAATTTGTGAGGTTAAATGACTGCTTTATAGGGTTTTATTAGTGATGATCGGTTGTTGTATTGCGGCTGTGTGGAGTGAATAACAGGTAAAGCCTCATTTTGTGATTTTAATCACAGAAGGTGTGATAATTTTTGTTGCAAAGCAACTGATAAGTTCCAAATGTTTTTTATTAATTGAACGTTCAATATAAAAAGTCTACAATTAAGCTCATTCAATAGTTAAAACCGATGAAGCAATGCCAAAAATTGGAATGAAGGCGATTCGTCAGGCGCAGTTGATTAATGCGACGCTGACGGTAATTGACCGGGTCGGACTGGCAGATGCCAGTCTGGCATTAATAGCGAAAGAAGCCGGGGTTTCTACCGGGATTGTCAGCCACTATTTTGGCGACAAAAACGGTCTGCTCGACGCCTGTATGCGCCAGATCCTCTCTGACCTCTATGTAGCATTAGAGCACCATCGTCAGAAGGCGGCACCGGACCCTGCTGCGCAGATCCGCGCTATTATCGATGGCAATTTTGACGTTACACAGATTGCTGCGCCAGTGCTGAAAACCTGGCTGGTGTTTTGGGCTGACAGCCTGCATCAGCCAAATCTGCACCGCCTGCAACGCATGAACGATCGTCGCCTTTATTCCAATCTGACGGCGCATTTCCGCCGTGTTTTGCCTGAGGAACAGGCCCGTGCCGCAGGTGCATGTCTTGCGGCGCTGATTGATGGGGTGTGGCTGCGCATGACGCTGGCACCTCAGCCGATGGAACAGGGCCTGGATCAGGCCCGCATGCTTTGTTATCAAAATCTTGCGCTGTGGCTGAACAGCGCACCCACCCCCTGACAGGAGGAGACATGGCCGATATGAAACGCCGCGGTTTATACATCAACGGACGCGAAGTGCCTGGCAATGGCGAACTGTTCACCACCGTTAACCCTGCCAACGGCAATGTCCTGGCTGAAATAACCGCCGCCAGCCAGCAGGATATTGATGACGCTGTTGCTTCTGCACAAGCCGGCCAGCGTATCTGGCGTAGCTATACTCCGGTTGAACGCAGCCGCGTTCTGCTGAAGGCCGTTGCCCTGTTGCGCGAACGCAATCAGGAACTGGCCGAGCTGGAAACGGCCGATACCGGCAAACCGATCGGTGAAACCTCAGCCGTGGATATCGTCACCGGCGCGGATGTGCTGGAGTATTACGCCGGGCTGGCCGTCGCCGTCGAAGGCGAATCCATTCCGCTGCGTGACACCGCGCTGGTCTATACCCGCCGCGAGCCGCTGGGCGTCTGTGCTGGCATTGGTGCCTGGAACTATCCGATTCAGATTGCCCTGTGGAAAAGCGCACCTGCGCTGGCAACGGGCAACGCGATGATCTTCAAGCCGAGTGAAGTCACGCCTCTCAGCGTACTCGAACTGGCCAAAATCTTTACCGAAGCCGGGCTGCCGGATGGCGTGTTCAACGTCGTTCAGGGCGCTGCTGCCGTGGGTCAGGGGTTGAGTCAGCACACCGGGATTGCCAAAGTGTCCTTTACGGGTGAAGTGAACACCGGTAAACGCGTAATGGCCGATGCCGCACTGGCTAACCTGAAGTCTGTCACTATGGAGCTGGGCGGGAAGTCACCGCTGGTGGTGTTTGAGGACGCCGATCTGGAGCGTGCGGTCGACGGCGCGATGATGGCAAACTTCTACAGCAGCGGCCAGGTATGCACCAACGGAACGCGCGTGTTTGTCCAGCGTTCGCTGTTGCCTGCCTTTGAAAAACGTCTGCAAGAGAAAATGGCCGGGATCCACTGCGGTGACCCGACCGACCCGGCGGTCAACTTTGGCCCGCTGGTGAGTGAAGGACATTGCCAGAAAGTGGTCTCGTATCTGGAGATCGGTAAACAAGAAGGGGCGCGTCTGCTGGCTGGCGGTTCACGTATTACCGAAGGTCCACTGGCGAAAGGGTGTTACGTGCAGCCAACGGTCTTTACCGACTGCACCGACGACATGCGTATCGTGCGTGAAGAGATCTTTGGCCCGGTTATGAGCATCCTGGTGTTTGACGATGAAGACGAAGTCATCAAGCGCGCCAATGATACCGAGTACGGTCTGGCGGCCGGGGTGTTTACCACTTCACTGAATCGCGCACATCGGGTGATCCATCAGCTGGAAGCCGGTATCTGCTGGGTAAACAGCTGGGGCGAGTCACCTGCACCGATGCCTGTTGGCGGCTATAAGCAGTCGGGCGTAGGGCGTGAAAATGGTCTGGAAACGCTGCATCACTACACCAGAACCAAATCTATTCTGATCGAGATGGGTGAGTATCCATCCGCGTTCTGATTTTTCGCCGCGGCGTGCGCGTCGCGGCAATATTTCCGGAGGTTTAATGCAGAAATTTGACTATATCATTATTGGTGCGGGTTCAGCAGGCAACGTGCTGGCAACCCGTTTGACTGAGGATGCTGACGTATCGGTACTGTTACTGGAAGCAGGCGGCAAAGATCACCGCTGGGACTTCCGTACCCAAATGCCAGCCGCTTTGGCTTATCCACTGCAGGGTAAACGCTACAACTGGGCATTTGAAACCGATCCTGAACCTCATATGGATAACCGCCGTATGGAGTGCGGACGCGGCAAAGGCCTTGGCGGTTCTTCACTGATCAACGGTATGTGTTACATCCGTGGTAACGCGATGGACTACGACAACTGGGCGAGCAAACCCGGTCTGGAAAACTGGTCCTATCTGAACTGCCTGCCGTATTTCCGTCGTGCGGAAAAGCGCGATATCGGAGAAAACGACTGGCACGGTGGTGACGGTTATCTCAGCGTCACCACGCCGAAAAAAGGCAATAATCCGCTCTATCGCGCCTTTATTGATGCCGCCCAGCAGGCAGGACATCATGAAACCGACGATCTTAACGGATATCGCCAGGACGGTT
The DNA here is from genome assembly GCF_020683125.1 of Erwinia rhapontici. Lineage (NCBI taxonomy): Bacteria > Pseudomonadati > Pseudomonadota > Gammaproteobacteria > Enterobacterales > Erwiniaceae > Erwinia > Erwinia rhapontici. Next base: position 2,269,442 of record NZ_CP085627.1, read on the forward strand.
TTGGCCCAATGGACCGCACCGTGACCGCCAAAGGCCGTCGTTCCAGCACCGCGCGCGGCTATCTGGATGTGGCCAAAACGCGTCAGAACCTGACCATTGTTACCCATGCGCAGACCGACCGTATTCTGTTCAGCGGCAAAACCGCCACGGGTGTCACCTGGCTGCGTAACGGTAAACAAGAGCAGGCGGAAGCCCGCCGTGAAGTGCTGCTGTGTGCCGGGGCGATCAACTCGCCGCAGATCCTGCAACGTTCGGGCGTTGGGCCGGAAGAGTGGCTGCGTGAGCTGGATATCGAGGTGGTTCATGCACTCCCAGGCGTCGGGCGCAACTTACAGGATCACCTGGAAGTTTACATGCAGTACGGCTGTAAAAAACCGGTCAGCCTGTATCCTGCCTTGCAGTGGTGGAATCAGCCCGCTATCGGTGCTGAGTGGCTGTTCAACGGCACGGGTGTAGGTGCCAGCAACCAGTTTGAAGCGGGCGGGTTTATCCGCAGTGACGATCAGCCAGACTGGCCCGATCTGCAATACCATTTCCTTCCGGTAGCGATTAACTACAACGGCAGCAGCCCGGTGAAACAGCATGGTTTCCAGGCTCACGTCGGCCCGATGCGCTCTATGAGCCGTGGCCGTATCAAGCTGACATCCAAACACCCGTATGCTGCGCCATCGATCTTCTTCAACTATATGTCGGAAGAGCGTGACTGGGTGGAGTTCCGTAACGCAGTGCGTCTGACGCGCGAGATTATGCGTCAGCCAGCGCTGGCCGAATATTGCGGTGAAGAGTTGCAGCCCGGGATCAACGTGCAGAGCGATGAGGAGATCGACGCCTTTATCCGTGAGCATGCGGAAACCGCCTATCACCCCTGTGGTAGCTGCGCGATGGGTACCGATGCGATGGCCGTGGTGGATGCAGAAGGGCGCGTGCACGGCATGAACAGCCTGCGTGTGGTCGATGCGTCGATTATGCCGCAGATTGTCACGGGCAACCTGAATGCCCCAACGGTGATGATTGCGGAGAAAATATCTGACGCCATTCGTGGCAAAGCGCCATTACCGCTGTCAGAAGCGGATTACTATCAGTTAAGCCGTTAATACGATGTGGGCTGACCGAAACAGAAGGTCAGCCCCGACGTTTGCTGTAGGGCGACTTTTCGTTTCGGTCGCCCCGTAACCAAAATCGTTACTCGAAGTAAACCTCAGGGTTTTCCGACAACAGAACAAACTCCTTCGTGTCTTTCTCCAGTGCGCGAATAGCACCACTTTCAATGTCATACACCCAGCCGTGCAGCCGCAGCGCATTGTTGCGCAGTCCTACGGCGACCGAGGGGTGAGTTTTAATATTATTTAATTGCGCAATGACATTTTCCTGCACCATCGCATTCACTTTGTCTTCTTCAGTGGCATAGGTCTTTTTCTCGACCACGGCTTTCGCCGCATCAGAATAGTGCAGCCAGTGCGCTACGGCAGGCATCGGATCAAGGCACTGACAGGTGGCAATCGCCTTCATTGCACCGCAGTTGGAGTGGCCGCAAATCACGATATCCGTCACACCCAGCGCCACCACGGCATATTCGATAGTGGCAGACACGCCGCCAGGCTCAGGCCCGAATGACGGCACGATGTTACCTGCGTTACGAATCACGAAGAGTTGTCCCGGGTCCTGCTGGGTGACCAGTTCCGGCACCAGGCGGCTGTCGGAGCAGGAGATAAACAGCGCTTTGGGATTCTGGCTTGAAGCAAGGCTGCGGAAAAGTTCTTTTTGCTCGGGGAAAATGTCTTTCTGGAAGTTGAGGAAACCTTCAATGATATGTTGCATAGCACTCTCTCTATCCTGGATTATGGCCGCGAACCACGTCAGGGAACGGGCCGATAATAGTCATAAAATGATATTGTTATGAGGGTCAGAAGGCATTTTTAAGACGTCTGGTCATTCTACTTTAGCATCAAATTCACAAAGATCTTCAATCAGGCAGGAGCCGCAGCGCGGTTTACGCGCAATGCAGGTGTAGCGGCCATGCAAGATCAGCCAGTGGTGGCAGTCGACCATAAACGCTTTCGGCACCACCTTCAGCAGCTTCTCTTCCACCTGTTCCACGTTTTTGCCAGGTGCAAAACGGGTGCGATTACAGACGCGGAAAATATGCGTGTCGACGGCGATAGTCGGCCAGCCAAAGGCGGTATTTAATACGACGTTGGCCGTCTTACGCCCAACGCCGGGTAACGCTTCCAGTGCCTCACGACTCTCCGGCACTTCACCGCCATGCTGTTCCAGCAGAATCCGGCAGGTCTTTATCACGTTCTCAGCCTTGCTGTTAAACAGGCCGATGGTCTTGATGTACTCTTTCACCCCATCGACACCCAGCGCCAGAATGGCGGCAGGCGTATTAGCAACCGGGTAGAGTTTTGCCGTGGCTTTATTCACGCTGACATCGGTAGCCTGCGCAGACAGCAGAACCGAAATCAGCAGTTCAAAAGGAGAGGTGAACATCAGTTCCGTGGTGGGATGCGGGTTGTTATCCCGCAGCCGGGTCAAAATTTCCTGACGCTTTTCCTTATTCACAGCACACCTGTTGTTTTTCCATCCGGCAACGCCTGCGCTTCTCTTTCAGCCTTCAGGGCGGCACGTTGTTTCATTTTATTATCAATCAGATACTTAGCGGCCAGCAGCATGCCCAGACCGATAAAAGCACCCGGCGGCAGCATCGCCAGCAGCATCGGGGAATCAAAGTGGACAACCTCAATGCGCATCACTTTCGCCCAGGGGCCGAGCAGTTGATCCGCACCGTTAAAGAGGGTGCCGTTACCGATGATTTCGCGAATCGAACCCAGCACCACCATCACGCTGGTGGCCCCCAGGCCGATGGCCATGCCATCCAGGGCCGAGAGCGGAATACTGCTTTTCGATGCCACCGCTTCCGCACGCCCAACGACAATGCAGTTGGTGACGATCAGCGGGATAAAGATCCCCAGCGACTGATAAAGGCCGTAAGCATAGGCATTGATCAACATCTGCACGCAGCTCACTACCGCAGCGATAATCATCACGTAAATAGGAATACGGATCTCAGAGGGTACCCAGCGGCGCGAAAGCGAAATTGCGCTATTGGTGCAGGTCAGTACCAGCGTGGTTGCCAGCCCGAGGCCGAGCGCATTGGTCGCCGTCGAGGTCACGGCCAGCAGCGGGCACAGGCCCAGCAACTGAACCAGCGCTGAGTTATTCTTCCACAGCCCGCCGACCAGCAGGGTTTTGGTTTCACTCATTGGACTCTCCACAAGGTGGCAGCGAAGAAAGCTGCTCCGGTAAGGTTTCAATATACAACGTTGTGCGCTTAACCGCATTCACCACGGCGCGTGGGGTAATGGTGGCACCCGTAAACTGGTCAAACTCACCCCCGTCTTTTTTCACTGCGAACTGGCTGTCATCGGCGCCTTTTACCTGTTTGCCGTTGAAGCTGTTGATCCAGTCGGAAATGCGCAGCTCAATTTTATCGCCCAGACCCGGCGTTTCGTGGTGTTCGACCACGCGTGTGCCGTAAACCGTGCCGGTAAAACTGGCGCCAACAATCATCTGAATATTACCCGAATAGCCATCGGGAGCGGTGGTTTCAACGGCTACGGCAACCGGTTTATCGCCTTTACGCGCCAGATAAAGATGGTGCGGACTGGCATTACCCAGGGCCGGATTACTGACGATATAGCACTCCTGCTGAATGTGGTTATCATACAACTCCGGCGGCACCACCTGGTCCAGCAATACTTTCTGCTGTAACGCAGTCTGATGAGCAATCGTCGGTTTGGTGACTGTGTTGACCACCGCCGTCAGCCCGGTAGTGATAGCGGCAAACACGGCCAGCGTGACACCGTTTTTACGAATGGCATCCAGCATTATTTATCCTTCCGATGGCCGTAAACGCGCGGCTGCGTGTAGTAATCGATCAACGGTACGCAGATGTTGGCCAGCAGCACGGCAAAGGCCACGCCATCCGGGTAACCCCCGAAACTGCGGATCAGCCATACCAGCAGGCCAATTAATGCGCCATAGATCAGCCGGCCTTTGTTCGTGGTTGAGGCGGTGACCGGGTCAGTGGCAATAAAGAACGCGCCAAGCATGGTCGCACCGGACAACAGATGAATGACGGGAGACACCAGACTGTGCGGAGAAATTAACCAGCCCAGGGTGGCACAAAACGCCAGCGAGATCAGCATCCCTGCCGGGATATGCCAGCGGATGCTGCGGGTGCAAAGCAGGAAAACACCGCCCAGCAGATAACCGACGTTCACCCATTGCCAGCCCAGCCCGGCCAGTACGCCGCTGTAAATCGGCTGCGCCAGCAGCTGTTCTGCGCTGTGCCCGGCGCGCAGTCCGGTCTTGAAGGTATCCAGTGGCGTTGCCTGGCTGACCCCGTCAATCCCCACCTGCAACTGCTGCATGGTGTGACCATCCAGCGTATGGAAATGGAAGATCATGCTCAGGGTGTCACCGAGGGTCGGTGTCATTCCCTGTAAACCGTCCGGCGGCAACCAACTGGTCATCTGCACCGGGAAGGAGATCAGCAGCACCACATATCCGACCATCGCCGGGTTAAACGGGTTCTGCCCAAGACCACCGTAAAGCTGCTTGGAAATCACCACGGCAAACAGCGTACCGATCACAATCACCCACCAGGGCGCCAGCGAAGGAATGCTGATGCCCAACAGCAGGGCAGTGAGCAGCGCAGAATTATCTTTCAGTGTGTCTGCCAGCGGCAGTTTGCGCAGGCGCAGTATGGCGGCTTCAGCACCGATGGCAGCGATGGCAGCAATCAGGACCTGAATCAGGTTACCCCAGCCAAAATAGTACCACTGTGCCACCATGCCAGGCACGGCGGCAATCAGCACCAGCAGCATAATGGTGCTGGTGCTGCGGCGGTTGTGGGTGTAAGGCGAACTTGCAATACGAAAAGCCATTTAATCCTCTTGCGTTGAAGGCTGCTGCGTTTTACGCGCTTTCACGCGCGCAATGGCCGCTGCCACCGCCGCTTTACGTGCATCATCTGAAGCGGCAGGCGCTTCACTCTCTTCTGTTTTCACTGACTCTTCTGCAGTCTGCGCGGCTTTCTTCGCCTTTGCGCGGGCAATGGCGGCCTCAATAGCCGCTTTGCGCGCATCCACCACCGGTTCAGCCGACGGCGATTCGGCTTCAGCGGGGTCTGCTGCACTGGCAGTGGCCTGCGCGGCTTTTTTCGCTTTTGCGCGGGCAATGGCGGCTTCAATAGCCGCTTTGCGCGCATCCACCACCGGTTCAGCCGACGGTGATTCGGCTTCAGCGGGTTGTGCTGCGCTGGCGGTGGCCTGCGCGGCTTTCTTCGCTTTTGCCCGGGCAATGGCGGCTTCCACTGCTGCTTTGCGCGCATCCACCACCGGTTCAGCCGACGGCGATTCGGCTTCGGCAGGTGCTGCTGCGCTGGCAGTGGCCTGAGCGGCTTTCTTCGCTTTTGCCCGTGCAATGGCAGCTTCTACTGACGCTTTACGCGGATCGTCAGTCTGGCGGGTAACGGGTTCGCTGCTGGCCTGTTCTTCCACCTGGCGGGCATGGGCTTCCGCCTGACGCGCTTCCCGCTGCGCCTGTTTTGCTGCCTGATTTGCAGCATCCTGGCCGGATGTTTCAGCCTGCTTCGCTTTGACTCGCTCGCGTGCCGCGCTGATCGCATCGGCGTCACTGGCGGCTACGCTGCGTTTTGCCTGTTGATGTTTGGCATCGCGCGCGGCTTTTTCACGTTCAAGGCGAAGCTGGCGTGCTTCAAAACGGCTCTTCGCCAGCGCATTACGTTCGGCCTCCTGGTCAATAGCCAGGATCTCCGCTTTCTCCTGACGGTAATACTGTACCAACGGGATATTACTCGGGCAGACGTAAGCGCAGGCACCGCACTCAATACAGTCAGCAATATTATGTTCACGCGCTTTATCGTGATCGCCGCCCCGGCTGTACCAGTAAAGCTGCTGCGGTAACAGGGCTGCCGGGCAGGCATCGGCACAGGCGCTGCAACGGATGCAGCCCTGTTCCGGTTCGTTCTGGCCCATTTCGCTGGCGGCGGGCGCGAGAATACAGTTGGTGATCTTCACCACGGGCACATCCAGCGTTGGCAGGGTAAAGCCCATCAATGGGCCGCCCATCACCACCATCTGCTGAGCACCCGGCATAAAATCAGCCTGTTGCAACAGATGGCTGATGGGGGTGCCGAGACGCGCCCAGACATTGCCCGGCTTTGCCACGGACTCACCGGTCAGGGTGACCACGCGTTCGGTCAGTGCTTCACCGTCGACAATGGCGCGCTTAACGGCAAAAGCGGTACCGACGTTTTGCATCAGTACGCCGATATCGGTTGAACGACCACCGTGCGGCACTTCCTTCCCGGTCAGAATTTTTGTGAGCTGCTTGGCACCGCCTGAGGGGTACATGGTCGGGATCACCCGGATATGCAAATCCGTGGCGCTGCCTAACGCCTGCTTAAGCGCGGCAATCGCCTCGGGTTTATTATCCTCGATGCCGATTAAGACCTGCTCTGCCTGCAGGATCCACGCGAGGATGCGGCTGCCTTCCAGCACGTCATCGGCACAGTCCTGCATCAGACGGTCATCGGCGGTGATATAAGGCTCGCACTCGGCGGCGTTGATGATCAGCGTGTTTACACCCCGCAGGCCACCTTTCAGTTTTGTCGCCGTAGGGAAACCCGCGCCGCCAAGACCGGCAACGCCAGCCTGATGGACTTTCTCTACCAGGATACTGCGTTCCACGCTGCGATAATCGCTCAGGGTTTGCTTATCCACCCAGCGGTCTTCACCATCGGGGGTAATAAACAGGCACATTTCAGCCAGCGCTGACGGATGGGCCGTCATATGTGGCGCAATCTTCGTGACAGTACCCGACGTCGGCGCGTGGATCGGTAACATGCGGCCGTTGCCGAAGGTCAGCGGTTGCCCGCGCAGGACTTTATCGCCCGGACGCACGCCAATCTCGCCTTCATGGCCAATATGCTGCTTCAGGGGCAGAATAAATTGCGCAGGTAACGGCAGGTGACGCAGCGGCACGCCATTAGACTGGGTTTTCATCTCCGGTGGATGAATGCCACCTTCGAAATCCCAGAGCCGATCTTTTTTAAAGAAATTAAGCAGGTTAAACATGACTTTCTACAGGAATAACCCGGATTGGGATGGTGTTGAGATCCCATTTCCAGTTAGCAGTGGTAGTCGCAACCGGACGCATCTCAATGCAGTCGGTCGGGCAGGGGGCAACGCACAGATCGCAGCCGGTACAGACGTCGCTTAACACGGTGTGCATCGCGCGCGTGGCACCGACAATGGCATCAACCGGGCAGGCCTGAATACATTTGGTACAACCGATACAGTTGGCTTCGTCAATCCAGGCCACTTTGCGTTCCGGCTCCGTGGGCATTTCATCGCCCAACGGTTGAGGATCAACATTAAGCAGCGCCGCCAGCTTAAGCATGGTCTGCTCGCCGCCGGGAGCACATTTATTGATCATCTCACCGTTATTGCCCACGGCGTCCGCGTAGGGACGGCAGCCAGGGTAACCGCACTGGCCGCACTGGCTTTGTGGCAGAATCGCATCGATCTGCTCAACAATCGGATCTTCTTCCACTTTGAAACGGCGCGAGGCATACCCCAGCAGTCCACCGAAAACCAGACTGAGCGCACTTAACACGGCAATCGCTATCCAAATCGCACTCATCAGAACTTGACCAACCCGCTGAAGCCCATAAATGCCAGCGCCATCAGTCCGGCGGTGATCAGTGCAATGGAAGAGCCTTTAAACGGTGCCGGGACATCGGCCAGTACCAGGCGCTCGCGGATACCGGCGAACAGCACCATCACCAGAGAGAAGCCCAGTGAAACACTGAAACCGTAAAGCGCGGCCTGAAGGAAAGTATGATTAAGATTAACGCTTAACAGCGGTACGCCAAGCACGGCACAGTTAGTGGTGATCAGCGGCAGGAAAATGCCTAACAGGCGATAAAGGTCAGGACTGGTCTTACGCACCACCATCTCGGTGAACTGCACCACCACGGCGATCACCAGGATATACGCCATGGTACGCAGATAGACGAGGTCCAGCGGCAGCAGGATCAGATGGTTCACCAGCCAGGCGCAAATGGAGGCCAGTGTGATGACGAATGTCGTGGCGAGTCCCATGCCAATTGCCGTTTCCAGTTTTTTGGAAACGCCCATAAAGGGACAGAGGCCGAGAAACTTCACTAAAACGAAGTTATTCACCAGCACTGTGCCAATAAAAAGAAGCAGGTATTCGGTCATTGATACGCCTGAAAATATAGAGAAAGCCGCTTATTATCAGGCATTGCGTGCCTGACCACAACCGCTCCGGGTCTGTGGGTTTTTAATAGCGCACTCAGGATTAAATTTATGACGCTTTTTTCGACATCAGGGTGCGATAAAGGTGTTTTTAACCCGCTGAGAACGCTTGAAATAGGGCACAAACACGCTGGCCGCCAGCAGAGCGAGCAGCAGGCTGTTCACCACCACGCTGTCTTCCACCGGAGCAAAGAGAAAGGCTTTAAGCGCCAGCAGCACATTGAGCAACAGCCAGATAATGTAATGGCGCGGCAGGCGTGGAGAACGCTTGCAGAACATCCAGATAATCCAGGCACTGTAGCTCAGCATCAGTATTGTGGTCAGCAGGAAGGCCCCCCACTGCAACAGCGCAGACGATGGCAGGTTGGATAACGCACCGCGAAAGGCTGGGCCAATCAGTCCGGCCCCATACATTATCAACACCAGAATCATGTTCATGACTAATAACACCAGCCACGCCAACGGCACAAAAAGCCAGCCACCGAGGCGCGGTTTAGAATTAACAGGCACAGATTGTCCTTATTCAGCCAGAGACGACAAAGCGCGCATTGCACAGAGCCCTACGCATGATGAGGAGGATTATACGGAATATCGCGCTTCAGGTCATCAGGACGATAATCAACTGCCGGACTACACCACGTAGTGCCAGACCGTTTTCGGGACGCAGCCGAGGTCGAACAGGCGTCCGCCGGAGGCCAGCTCCGCCCGACGATGGTCGGCGGCGCGGTACATCTGAATAATATCGCTGTCATCGGTCAGGGAGTAATTCAAATGGTCAAAGAGTTTTTCCAGCGTCTCCAGAGAATTAACTTTGCGAAATTTTAACAAATAGTCTTGAACGGTCATTGCGGTCAGCCAGCGACAGAATAATGAGTCGCTGATTATATGTTGCAGAGAAAAAGATTCCACGTTGTTTCGGCTTTGGAATATAAAAATCAGAAAATTCAGCATTCCTTCTAAGCCATACGCAATACGGCACCGGCGGGCAGCTGGTTTTACGCGACAGATTAAACTGTGCAGCAGCTCACAAATCTGCTGTTTGATCGGGGATGAACGGGAGGGGAGTACGGGTGACAGAACTTCACGCGGTATTGTAATCGCTTCCAAATGCTTCTGGCGCAACCGCTTATGTTTATTACAGTTATTTAACCTTCTTTTGGCGCCCTGTGCGCGTTTTTTCCATATCGATTAGCACAGAAACAGATCGGTCTTGTCGCGTAAGCTATTTGATTTGTTGAATTTTGTGAGCATTGTCGTAAATGTTTTCCGATGAATAGTCCAGGCTTTAGTGGCTCTTAACCCTATACGATAAAATCCCATCAGAGGAAAAATGATCATGTGGAAGCGTTTACTCTTAACCACTCTCATCAGTGCCAGCCTGTCTGCACCGGCGCTGGCCGAATCCATGACCGTTGGATTCTCACAGGTTGGCTCTGAATCGGGCTGGCGCGCAGCAGAAACCAGCGTGGCAAAAAGTGAGGCTCAGAAACGCGGCATTACGCTGAAAATCGCGGACGGCCAGCAAAAACAAGAGAATCAAATCAAAGCTGTACGCTCCTTTATCGCTCAGGGCGTTGACGCAATCTTTATTGCGCCCGTCGTTCAGACAGGCTGGGAGCCGGTGCTCTCGGAAGCCAAAGACGCCAAAATTCCGGTCTTCCTGCTCGATCGTGCCATCGTCGTCAAAGATAAATCGCTCTATCAGGCCGTCGTCACCGCCGATAACGTTTACGAAGGTAAGTTGATCGGTGACTGGCTGGTCAAACATCAGGCAGGCAAACCCTGTAACGTCGTGGAGCTGCAAGGCACGGTGGGTGCCAGCGTGGCCATTGACCGTAAAAAAGGCTTTGCTGAAGCCATTGCTAACACACCCAATATTAAAGTGATCCGCTCGCAGTCCGGCGACTTTACCCGTAGCAAAGGGAAAGAGGTCATGGAAAGTTTTATTAAGGCAGAAAACAACGGCAAGAATATCTGCATGGTTTACGCCCATAACGATGATATGGCGATTGGTGCCATTCAGGCTATTAAAGAAGCCGGACTTAAACCGGGTAAAGATATTTTAACCGGATCGATTGATGGCGTGCCGGATATTTATAAAGCGATGCTGGCAGGTGAGGCAAATGCCAACGTGGAGCTGACGCCAAATATGGCGGGGCCGGCGTTTGATGCGCTGGAAAAACTGAAAAAAGACGGCACCATGCCGCCAAAAATTATCAAAACTGAAACGAAACTTTTCCTGCCAGCCGATGCTCAGGCACAGCTGGACACCAAAAAAGGGATGGGTTACTGATCCCCTCACCGCCCCTTTCGGGGCGGTTTACTCATGGCCTGAGGCACAACATGACCATCGACACCCCTCTGCCCGCATTGCTGAATATCAGCAACGTCAGCAAATCTTTTCCCGGCGTCCGGGCGCTGGATAATGTCTCGTTTGACCTTCGCCCTGGCGAAATCATGGCGCTACTGGGGGAGAACGGTGCAGGAAAGTCCACGTTGATCAAGGTACTGACTGGCGTCTATCAGCGCGATGCCGGGACCATCATGCTCGGCGGGCAGGCGATAAATCCCCGCAACACGGCAGAAGCCCAGCAGCTGGGAATTGGCACCGTCTACCAGGAAGTGAACCTGCTGCCAAATATGTCAGTCGCTGACAATCTGTTTATCGGCCGCGAGCCGAAACGCTTTGGTCTGATTGACCGTAAGACATTAAATCAGCGGGCGGTGAAGCTGATGGCCGACTACGGTTTTGAGCTGGATGTGACACGTCCCCTTGGACAGTACTCGGTGGCGATGCAGCAAATTATCGCCATCTGCCGCGCGGTGGATCTCTCGGCAAAAGTGCTGATCCTCGACGAGCCGACTGCCAGTCTGGATGCCAGTGAAGTCACCATGCTGTTCACACTGATGACGCAACTCAAAGAGAAAGGCATGAGCCTGATCTTTGTCACCCACTTCCTTGACCAGGTTTACCGCATTACCGACCGCATTACCGTGCTGCGTAACGGGCAGTTTATCGCCACACGCGATACCCGAACGCTGCCGCAAATCGAGCTGATCAAGCTGATGCTGGGGCGCGATCTGCTGGAAACCGCCTTACAGCGGGCTGGCAGCACGCTGAAAAGCAATCAGCCCGTGGTGGAATTTAAAGACTATGGCAAAAAAGGGACGATTGAACCCTTCAGCCTGAGCGTGCGTCCCGGGGAGGCCGTTGGGCTGGCTGGCCTGCTGGGGTCAGGACGGACGGAAACCGCTGAACTGTTGTTCGGCATTAAACGTGCTGACAGCGGCCGCGCTTTCATCAAAGGAAAACCGCAAACAATCCGTTCACCGGCCCAGGCATCGAAGCTTGGCATGGGCTTCTGTCCGGAAGATCGTAAAACCGACGGCATTATTGGTGCAGCATCGGTACGCGAAAATATCATCCTGGCGTTGCAGGCCCAGCGCGGCTGGCTGCGACCGATCCCCAAACGTGAGCAGCAACAGGTGGCTGACCGCTTTATCAAAAGCCTGGGGATCCGTACCCCGGACGCAGAGCAGCCGGTGGAATTGCTCTCCGGCGGTAACCAGCAGAAGGTTTTGCTGTCCCGCTGGCTGGTCACAAAGCCGCAGTTTCTGATTCTGGACGAACCCACGCGTGGCATTGATGTGGGTGCCCACGCAGAGATTATCCGCCTGATTGAGACGCTCTGTGCCGACGGACTGGCGCTGCTGGTGATTTCGTCAGAGCTGGAGGAGCTGGTGGGATACGCTGACCGCGTGGTGATCCTGCGCGACCGCCAGCAGGTAGCAGAAATACCACTGGAACAACTGTCCGTTGCGGCCATTGTTAACGCGATTGCCGCAGGAGGGGAGCAACATGCCTGAATCGCATCTGATGGCGGGGAAACCACCGATGTTAAAACGAAAACTACCGCCGGGATTACCGCAGATTGGCGCACTGCTGCTGGTGCTGATTATTGACAGTCTGGTGGCGAACAACTTTTTTGCTGTCCATCTGCAGGACGGACGACTGTTCGGTAGCCCGATTGATATTCTCAACCGCGCCGCCCCCGTCGCGATCCTGGCTATCGGTATGACGCTGGTGATCGCCACCGGGGGCATCGATCTGTCGGTGGGTGCCGTGATGGCGATTGCAGGCGCAACGGCGGCCACGCTGACCGTGGCCGGGCACAGTATTCCGGTGATTATTCTGGTCACGCTGGGCAGCGGCATTCTGTGTGGATTATGGAATGGGGTGCTGGTGGCGTTGCTGAAGATCCAACCGTTTGTGGCCACATTAATCCTGATGGTGGCGGGGCGCGGTATCGCGCAGCTGATCACCCAGGGGCAAATTGTCACCTTCGACAGTGATGCGCTGGCGCGGCTCGGCAGCGGGACACTGCTGCTGTTGCCCGTTCCGGTGTGGATCACGCTGACCCTCGCACTGCTGGTGTGGTTGCTGACGCGAAAAACAGCGCTGGGGATGTTTATTGAAGCGGTGGGGATCAACCTGCGTGCGGCGCGCAATGCGGGCGTCAACGGCTGGCTGGTGGTGATGAGCACCTATATTCTCAGCGGGCTGTGTGCCGCGGTGGCCGGGCTGATTGTGGCGGCGGATATTCGCGGTGCCGATGCCAACAACGCCGGATTGTGGCTGGAGCTGGACGCGATTCTGGCGGTGGTGATTGGTGGTGCATCTCTGATGGGCGGGCGATTTAATCTTCTGTTGTCGCTGATTGGCGCGCTGATCATTCAGGCCATGAACACCGGTATTCTGCTTTCCGGTTTCCCGCCAGAACTGAATCAGGTGGTGAAAGCGGTGGTGGTGATGCTGGTCCTGTTGCTGCAATCCCCGCGCTTTATTCAACTGTTTAAACGAGGGCACCGCCGTGATTAAACGTCATCTGCCATTAATGATCACCCTGCTGGTGTTTGTGGCGGGGTATCTGTTCTGTCTGAGCCAGTTTCCGGGGTTTGCTTCAACAAGGGTGATCGCCAATATCCTCACGGACAACGCCTTCCTCGGTATTATTGCCGTTGGCATGACCTTTGTGATCCTCTCTGGCGGTATTGACCTGTCGGTGGGCGCGGTGATCGCCTTTACCGGGGTGTTCCTTGCCCGTTTGATTGGTGATTTCCATGTCGACCCGTGGCTGGCCTTTGCGCTGGTGATGTCGCTAGGGACGGCATTCGGTGCCTTTATGGGCTGGCTCATTGATGCCCTGAAAATCCCGGCGTTTATTATCACGCTGGCCGGGATGTTTTTCCTGCGCGGCTGTAGCTATCTGGTGGCCGAAAGTTCATTACCGATCGATCACCCACTGTATGCCACGCTCTCATCCATGGCGTGGAAGATCCCGGGAGGCGGGCGCCTGAGCTTGCTGGCGGTGATTATGCTGGTGGTGGTGGCGTTCGGTATTCTGCTGGCGCACCGCAGCCGTTTTGGTAATCAGGTCTACGCCATTGGCGGCAACGCCACCTCTGCAAAGCTGATGGGGATTTCCACCCGCAGCACCACGGTGCGTATCTATATGCTGTCATCGGGTCTGGCGACGCTGGCAGGGATTGTGTTCTCCATTTATACCTCGGCGGGGTATGCGCTGGCGGGCATGGGCGTGGAGCTGGACGCCATCGCCTCGGTGGTGATCGGCGGCACGCTGCTGTCGGGGGGTGTCGGCACGGTACTGGGGACGCTGTTTGGCGTGCTGATCCAGGGGCTGATTCAGACCTGGATTAACTTCGACGGCACATTGAGTTCATGGTGGACGAAGATTGCCATCGGCGTGCTGCTGTTTGCGTTTATTGCGCTGCAACGGCTGCTGACGGTGATGTGGGATCGGCAGCAGAATGCGCCGGTGAAGCGATTAAGTTAAGTTCACAACTCATAACCTCAAGGGCGGGCCTTCTTATGCGGTCCGCCAGTCGCCGCCGCCCTTTGCGGCAGGCGCTGCGTCCACTGCGAGGATGCCTTCGCAAGCGCGGTTCACTTCACGTAGGGCAGACCCTTTTTTCCGGTTTGCCCGTGATGTTGAGCTGTGGGCTGACCCGGTTTTACGGGGAGATCATCTAAACCGGGACAGATAAGGTGGACAAACAACGAGAATCATCAGGCTATCTTGTTCGCCAGTGCCTGGTTATATAACATACAAAGGGTGTTTATTAATCAAAACAAGGATGAACCATGCTTTATATCGATGCCGATGGCTATATCGACGCCGCAAGAATCACAAAAAGGATTTTCCCCGCGCTTCATCATGGTGAGATGATCCATGTTAATGGTATTGTCGTTCATCAAACTAATGCCCCTACGCTGCAAAGTACTTTCAATAGCTACCAGCACGCGAATGCCAATGGCGCTCATTTCATCATTGATAAAGATGGCAGCATCTATCAAACGGCTTCGCTTTTCAGGATAACTTATCATGTCGGGCTAATGCGTTCTCGCTGCCTGATAACACATCGGTGTGAGCCTGCTGAATTAAAGAAAGCCGCTCTCTTAGAAAATGCGTGGCGAACAAAGGAGATATCCGATAGAGAGAAGGCAAAGACCTGGCCTGACCGTTTTCCGGCGAACACGGATTCAATTGGCATAGAAATTGTCGGAGCGGCTTATAAAAAAGATCATTCTGATAAAAACGCTAAAGAATACATTTATGAAGCCGTCACTGAGCAGCAAAACCAATCACTGAAATGGTTGATTAGCGAACTAAAAGATACGTTTGGCATAAGAAAAAATGAAATCTTTCGGCACCCGGATATTGCCCGAAAAAACGAAACAGAAGCGAGTTCAGCCAAATGGTAAGCTGCCGCGCCCACTTAAAAACCTGCGTGTTGTTGATCCTGCTTATTACCCCTTACTGCCAGGCCAGAACGGTCACGTCCGTTCATATCACGGCGACAGGACAGACGTTGAAGAATGTCAACAATATTAATGAGATTAATGCCTGTAAAAAATTCATGCCAACAGAAGAACAGGTCATGAACTACTTCAGCCATGCTTATCCTGTTGAATCAGATTTAATTGTTAATTCCCGATATTCATCGTGCTATGCCGAGGGGGATTTAAAATTTAGTGATGGTTTCTTTGGAACATGGCGGTTGTACTCAAGTGGCGGAGCGACGTTTGTATTTAATCGTGGGGACACTGTTACCTTCTTTTATGAACACAACAAATGGTTCGACCCGAATGCAGGTACTTATGATGAGAAATAACGAAATAGTTACAGTACGGTTGGACTATCCACTGGTATTGTCACGGTTATTTTAAAATCAATAGCGAGCACTATTATTTGGGGAGACCTCAGTGCTCGAGCCCGAAATATGTCTTGCCAGTTATCTGGCAAGACAGTGTCTACGTGATGAGGTTAAAAATCATCCTGTTGCAGGTAGCACCAGGCGTACTGCGCATAAAGTTCGGCCCCGGTCACCATCACATCTTCATCGATATTAAAACGGCCGTGGTGGTGCGCCCAGTCGGTGCCTTTCTCGGCATTGCCACAGCCGAGCAGGGCAAAACAGCCGGGGATATTTTCCATAAAGAAGCTGAAATCCTCACCACCGGTGGTCGGTTTCTCGTCAAACAGCACCCCGGCCCCAAACGCATCGCTGATCACGGACTGTGCCAGTAGCGCACTGCGTGCCTCGTTAATCACCGGCAGTGTGCCGTAGGTGTACTCAACCTGCGCTGTTGCACCATAGATTGCCGCCGTATGCTGCGCATAACGCTCAATCGCCGCTTTAAGACGTTCACGGGTGTCGACGTCAAAGCAGCGCACCGTGCCATCCAGAACCGCATTTTCGGCGATAACGTTAAAACGTGTGCCCACTTCCATACGCCCGATGGTCACCACGGCGGACGCCAGCGCGGACGTTTCCCGCGCCACAATGGCCTGCAGATTCATCACAAACGATGAGGCCACCACCGCCGCGTCAATACAGGCTTCCGGCATCGAACCGTGGCCACCGCGCCCTTTAAACGTGACTTTCAGCAGGTCGGCGGAGGCAAAGGATGAACCGACGTTGCAGGACACTTTACCAGAGGCAGTCGTCGTCCAGATATGCATGCCAAAAACGTTATCAACGCCGTCCACCGCGCCCTGTTTCACCATGGCACGCGCACCCTGGGCGATCTCTTCTGCAGGCTGGAAAATCAGTCTTACATTACCGCGCAAACGGGAGCGATGCTCCTGTAAAGCTCTGGCTGCCGTCAGCAGCATTGCAGTGTGGGCATCATGTCCGCAGGCGTGCATTTTACCGTCGGTCAGGGATTTATAGCTGAGTGAGTCGCTGAGCTCCTGCACTGGCAGCGCATCCATGTCAGCGCGCAGAGCGACAGTTTTACCCGGTTTACCCCCACGGATCTCGGCAATGATCCCGGTCGGTTGCGTGCGGCGATAGTCGATGCCCATTTCATCCAGCAGAGCGGCCACCGTATTGGTGGTGCGTACTTCTTCCCATGGCAGTTCCGGGTGGGCATGCAGGTCGCGGCGCAGGGCGATCATCGCGTCAACATGTGCATGGACGGATTTTTTAATATCATGATTAATCACTGTTTAGCTTCCTTGTTGGTTTTTTATGCAGGAATAATATATGCCACCATGACACCGGCCATCACCACGGACACCATGGTCACGGAGATAAATCCACCGACCAGCATCGGGGCCAGCATGTGCTGCATCAGCACCTCGCGCTCATTTTCATCGCGGGTCAGGGCGGTAATGGCTTCATGGGTAATAATATAGTCTGCCGGGAAACCGTACATTGAGGTCAGGGCGATGGCGAAGGCCATCTCGGTGCTGACGCCCAGCAGCTTACCCACCACCCAGCAGACGATAAACATGCCGATAACCGCAGTGGCGATCAGCACCAGCATGGGCAACAGCAGGCGCAATAACATCTCCGGCGTCGCGCGGTTCAGCGTATCAAAGATAAACAGCATCAGCCCCATCACCGCAAAGCCAAAACCGTTGGCTTTCTGTAATGGCTGCTTCTCTAAAAAGCCTAGCGTGGTCGCCACCACGCCAAACAGCAGGCACAGGACAAACGGGCTGACGGAGATGACTGGCGCCAGCCAGCCAGACACCCGATACGCCAGATAGCCGACGGCCGCCAGGCGCAGGAATTTAAAGTAGCTGGTGTTGTAATGGACAGGAAAGCGTTTAAACAGGCGTGGCATGACATCAGATGACTGGTGCGCTGTCACCGCAGGCGTCTCTGCCGTCACGAATGCCTGAGGCCACGCCCCGCTGCGGTACAGGCTCAGCACTCGCTTGCCCTCGCGTTGCAGCATAATGGCGGTTAGCGGATAACCGGCAAAGCCCTGCATCACGTAGATCAGAATGGCGAATACCGACAAATCGACCAGACCCGCACTGGCCGCGCCTTTCGACATAATAATTGCCGAAACGATACCGCCAACCAGTGGCGGGATAGTGACGATAGCCGTATTAAAATCGAACAGTAGCAGGCAGACGCCAAAGACTGTGACAAAAATACCGGCGATACCGGCCAGAGAAATAACAATCGTCTTCCACTGACGGATCAACTCCGGCACGGACAGCAGCGTGCCCATATTGGTGATCAGCAGATACATCAGCATCACCGCTACCACCGGCGTGATCCCGGCAACGCTGACAATATCTTTGGGGAAAAAAGTCCAGTAACCGATCAAAAACAGTACCGCGCAGACAAAGACGGAAGGCACCCACGCTTTCGTTCTGACTGAAACCAGATCACCGAGATATAGAATAGAAATAATCAGTAAAAGAGCGAGCATTTGCGATATGAACCACTTCCATTTGAATAATTATCAGAATAATTCCTCTGACCGAGGCGCGAATGACGATATGATTAAAACTCAATGAAATCATGGAGTTTCCGGCTTCTAGGTTTCATAGTAAGCGGAATGCAGCCGTGCTGACCAGCAGAGATTGAAATAAAGTGAAAGGTGGTGGAAACAGGAAGGCACGACGGTGGGACGGGAGGGGCGGACCTCTTGCGGTCCGCCTGATATCTCACTGAACCCGTGGGATTAACGCTGATTCAAACGGTAGTACGCTTCATTCCAGCGCAGGGCATCGCGGAACCCGTGCAGCGTTGTCTCCTCATCAATCACCAGCACCTCAATTCCGTGCAGTTCAGCATAGAGGCGCATATCTTCCACCGTCAGCGCCTGGCTGAACACCGTATGGTGTGCACCGCCGCCGAGGATCCAGGCTTCAGACGCTGTCGCCAGCGAAGGCTGCGCACGCCACAGTGCACGGGCCACCGGAAGCTTAGGCAGGGCCTGCGGCTGTTCAATCGCATCCACCACATTCACCAGCAGGCGGAAACGGTCGCCCATATCAATCACACTGGCGTTCACCGCGCGCCCGGCAGGGGCAGAGAAGATCAAGCGGGCCGGATCGGCTTTGCCACCAATACCCAGCGGCTGCACATCCAGCAGCGGTTTGGCTTCGCGTGCAATGGTCGGGCAGACTTCAAGCATATGGGAACCCAGCACCAGATCGTTACCCGGTGCGAAGTGATAGGTGTAATCCTCCATAAACGAGGTGCCGCCCGGTAAATCCCCTGCCATCACCTTGAACACATGCAGCAGTGCAGCGGTTTTCCAGTCACCTTCACCGGCAAAACCATAGCCTTGCTGCATCAGGCGCTGAACCGCCAGACCTGGCAACTGCGTCATGCCATGCAGGGTCTGGAAATTCGTGGTAAACGCACGGCAGCCTTCATCGTCCAGGAAGCGCTTGATCCCCAGCTCAATACGGGCAGCATCCAGCACATTCTGGCGCTTATTACCGTTTACCGCTGCCGCCGCGCTGAACTCATAGCTGCTTTCATACTCGTCGATTAGTGTGTTCACATCGCCGTCGCTGACCTTGTTGATCACGTCCACCAGATCGCCGACGCCCCAGCCATTGACCGCATAGCCGAACTGGATCTGTGCCGCGACTTTATCGCCTTCGGTCACCGCGACTTCACGCATATTGTCGCCAAAGCGCGCCACTTTGAGCTGCTGGCTGGCGAGCAGGGCGGCGGCACCGCGCATCCATTGGCCGATACGCTGCTGGGAACGCTCGTCCTGCCAGTGTCCGGTCACCACCTGATGCGGCAGGCGCATACGCGCGCCAATAAAGCCGAACTCACGCCCGCCGTGTGCGGTCTGGTTCAGGTTCATAAAGTCCATATCCATCGTGTCCCACGGGATTTCCGCATTGAATTGGGTATGGAACTGCAACAACGGTTTATTCAGGATCGACAGGCCGCCAATCCACATTTTTGCCGGAGAGAAAGTATGCAGCCAGGTGATAATGCCCAGGCAGCTTTGATCGTGATTAGCCTCGCGGCACAGCGACAGCGCTTCATCAGGGGTTTTCACCAGCGGTTTAAGGACCAGCGGGAAGGGCAGTTTACCCGCCCGGTTTAAGCCATCCACTACCTGCTGTCCGTGCTGCTCCACCTGGCGCAGGGTTTCCGCACCGTACAGATGCTGTGTACCAATCACAAACCATACGCTACGGGCGTTTAACTGTGTCATAAAACGATTCCTTAACTGACTGATGAAGGTTGTGGGGCAAACTGCGGTTCCGCCAGTTCACACCATTCAAGATAACGTTGGTAAAGCTGCTGGAAGCGGGCAACGCGCATCGGGTCCGGTTGCAGGGTTTGTTCCAGCGGGCTGGCCATCTGCGCCTGTGCTGCGGGGATATCCGCATACACGCCAGCGGCCACCGCAGCAAAAATCGCTGCACCAAGGGCACAGCACTCATCGGAGGCGACAATATCCAGTGGACGGTTCATCACATCGCAACACACCTGCATGATGGTTGGTGATTTGCGGGCAATCCCACCCAGCGCGAGGATTTGCTGTACCGGAATATCCTGCTGTTCGAAACACTCCATAATGGCGCGCGCGCCAAATGCGGTCGCCGCAATAAACCCGCCAAACAGCGTCGGGGCATCGGTGCCCAGATTCAGATCGGTGATCACGCCTTTCAGGCGCTGGTTGGCAAAAGGGGTACGACGGCCGTTAAACCAGTCGAGTACCACCGGAAGATGGTCGAGCTGTGGGTCAACCGCCCAGGCGGCGGTCAGCTGTTCCAGCAGGCTGTGCTGGATCGCTTCCAGCTGCGGCTGCAGGTCGGGGTGCAGCGTGGCCGCCTGCACTAACGGCCAGCTCAGCAGGCGGCCAAACCAGGCATACATATCGCCAAAGGCTGACTGTCCGGCCTCCAGGCCAATCATGCCCGGTACCACGCTGCCGTCCACCTGGCCGCAGATGCCTTTAATCGCCCGGTCAGCCACGCGATCCGCATCGGCAATCAGAATGTCGCAGGTGGAAGTACCTATGACTTTCACCAGGGTATAAGGCTGTGCGCCTGCGCCCACCGCGCCCATATGGCAGTCAAATGCCCCGCCGGACAGCACGACATGGTCTGGCAGACCAAGACGTTCGGCCCATTCGGCGCTCAGCTTGCCGACAGGCACATCGGCGGTCCAGGTCTCGGTGAACATCGGGTGATCGAGATCGGCCGTGAGCAACGGATCGAGAGCATTAAGGAATTTCGCTTCCGGCAGTCCCTGCCATAAAGGGTGCCAGAGGGATTTATGACCAGCAGCACAGCGGCCACGCTTCAGGTCGGCAGGGGCGGTAGTGCCGCTGAGCAGGGCGGGCACCCAGTCGCACAGTTCCACCCAGGAAACGGCGGCCTCACGAACCGCCGCATCGTTGCGGCTGATGTGCAGGATCTTGGCCCAGAACCATTCGGACGAATAGATACCGCCGATAAAGCGCGAGTAATCCTGATAGTCACCGCTGTGGCAGAGTCGGGTAATGGCTTCAGCTTCTTCAATCGCGGTGTGATCTTTCCATAGCACGAACATTGCATTGGGGTTGTCGGCAAACTCCGGGCGCAGTGCCAGCACACGGCCTTCACGATCGACAGGGGCGGGGGTGGAGCCGGTGGAATCCACACCAATACCCACCACGTTAAGGCGCTGCTCAGGGGTTAATTTAGTGACAACGTCACGAATGGCCTGTTCCAGGGCATCAATATAGTCCTGCGGATGGTGACGGAACTGATTGTTCGCCGGGTTGCAGAATCGCCCGGCCTTCCAGCGAGGATAGGCAACCACGTGCTTGTGCAGCTCACGACCACTGGCGCAATCGACCGCCAGCGCCCTGACCGAGTCGCTGCCGAAATCCAGACCGAGGGTAATCGCACCCTTATGCATAGTTGTTCTCCGTTATGTTCAGAAGAGGCTCTTTTACTGTTCCTCTATCCTGGAAACATCGCGGCGGAGTGGTTAGGTGCGGCTGGCTGCAAATATGCACTTTTCTGTCATGCAGGGTGGGAATGTGATGGGCTTCAAATGTTGCCTGTCGGTTAAATTGGCTGAATAGATGGACAAAACGACTGTAATTTCAGGGTGTGATAGCGCTCTACATATTTCCCTTTACTTGCGGGTAAAACTAGCGCACTACCGCCACTGTTAAGTTGTCAGTGCTCAGGTAAGGTCTTGTTTAAATGCTTTTAATTTTTTCAACAACCGATTGTTACCGTTTACACAATCCCGCCCTGAGCGGGCACTGAGCCGGAGAGCCTCATGCACAAATTCACTAAAGCGCTGGCCGCGATTGGCCTCGCAGCCGTTATGTCACAATCCGCTATGGCGGAAACCATGAAGCTGGGTTTCCTGGTGAAACAACCGGAAGAACCCTGGTTCCAGACTGAATGGAAATTTGCCGATAAGGCCGGTAAAGATCTCGGCTTCGAGGTGATCAAAATCGCTGTGCCGGATGGTGAAAAAACCCTGAATGCTATCGACAGTCTGGCGGCCAGCGGCGCGAAAGGGTTTGTTATCTGTACACCGGATCCTAAACTCGGCTCTGCCATTGTGGCCAAAGCACGCAGTTATGGCCTGAAAGTGATCGCGGTGGATGACCAGTTTGTGACCGCGAAAGGCAAACCGATGGACACCGTACCGCTGGTGATGATGGCTGCCACCAAAATTGGCGAACGTCAGGGTCAGGAACTGTACAAAGAGATGCAGAAACGCGGCTGGGATGTGAAAGACACCGCGGTGATGGCGATCACCGCCAATGAGCTGGACACCGCCCGCCGCCGTACCGGTGGCTCTATTGATGCCCTGAAAACAGCCGGATTCCCGGAAAAACAGATTTACCAGATCCCCACCAAATCTAACGATATTCCCGGCGCCTTTGATGCCGGTAACTCCCTGCTGGTTCAGCATCCTGAAGTGAAGAACTGGCTGATTGTTGGCATGAACGATAACACCGTACTGGGTGGCGTCCGTGCGACCGAAGGTCAGGGCTTTAAAGCGCCGAATGTGATTGGGATTGGCATTAACGGTGTGGATGCAGTGAGTGAACTGTCGAAAGGCCAGGCGACCGGATTCTATGGTTCGCTGCTGCCAAGCCCGGATGTCCACGGTTATCGCAGTATCCAGATGCTGCATGACTGGGTGACGAAAGATATCGAGCCTGCCAAATTTACCGAAGTGACCGATGTGGTGCTGATCACCCGCGACAACTTCAAAGCAGAACTGGCGAAAAAAGGCCTGATGTAATCCGTGGCAGCGGGTCGGGCATGCCCGACCCCTACATAACACATGACCGCTGGGGTAAGGGATGCCCGCCCCTGCAAAACACATGACCGCAGGGGTGAGGGATGCCCGCCCCTGCATAACACACGACCGCAGGGGTGAGGGATGCCCGCCCCTGCATAACACACGACCGCAGGGGTGAGGGATGCCCGCCCCTGCATAACACACGACCGTAGGGGCGAGGCATGCCTCGCCCGGATGCCTCCCCCCAAAAATGCAGGAGACACCATGACTTCGCAACCACCGTACCTCAGCTTTCACGGCATCAGCAAAACCTTCCCGGGCGTGAAGGCGCTACAGGACATCAGTTTTGACTGTTATGCAGGACAAGTGCATGCCCTGATGGGGGAAAACGGCGCCGGGAAATCAACGCTGCTCAAAATTCTCAGCGGAAGCTATCAGGCCAGCGGCGGTGAAATTCGCCTGCAGGGCCAGCCAGTTAATTTTCAAAACACCACCGATGCGCTCAATGCCGGGGTGGCGATTATTTATCAGGAACTCCATCTGGTGCCGGAAATGTCGGTGGCAGAAAATATCTTTTTAGGCCAGTTGCCACAACGTGCCGGGCTGGTCAATCGTTCCCGCCTGCGCTCAGAAGCCGCGCGTCAGCTCAAAATCCTCGGTATGGATATTGACCCGGATATGCCGCTGAAATACCTCTCTCTCGGGCAGTGGCAGATGGTGGAAATTGCCAAAGCGTTAACGCGTAATGCGCAGGTTATCGCCTTTGATGAGCCGACCAGCTCGCTCTCGGCGCGTGAAATTGATCAGCTGTTCCGCGTGATCCGCCAGCTGCGTGCCGACGGGCGCGTGGTGCTGTATGTCTCCCATCGCATGGAGGAGATTTTTGCCCTCAGCGATGCCATCACGGTGTTTAAAGATGGCCGCTACGTACGTACCTTTACCGATATGGCCACCACCGGAAACGACGAACTGGTGCAGGCGATGGTGGGGCGTGAAATTGGTGATATCTACGGTTACCGCCCACGCACGCAGGGCGATGTGAGACTGAAGCTGGACAATGTGCATGCCAAAGGCGTGCGCAGTCCGGTGTCGTTCAGCGTGCGTGCAGGGGAAATTGTCGGGCTGTTTGGCCTGGTGGGGGCCGGGCGCAGTGAGTTGATGAAAGGGCTGTTTGGTGCCACGCGTCTGACCAGCGGTGAACTGTGGCTGGATGGTAAAAAACTCCAGATTAATGAGCCGATTGAAGCCATTCGCGCCGGTATTATGCTCTGCCCGGAGGACCGCAAGGCCGATGGCATCATCCCGGTACATTCCGTGCGCGACAACATCAATATCAGCGCCAGGCGTAATAACCTCAAGGCAGGTTGTCTGATCAACAACAGCTGGGAAGCCAGTAATGCCGGAGTGCATATCCGCTCGCTCAATATCAAAACCCCGTCGGCAGACCAGCTGATTATGAATCTGTCCGGGGGCAATCAACAGAAGGCGATCCTCGGTCGATGGCTGTCCGAAGAGATGAAAGTCATCCTGCTGGATGAACCCACGCGCGGCATTGACGTCGGCGCGAAAAACGAAATTTATCAGCTGATTTACGCCCTGGCCGACCAGGGCATTGCGGTGCTGTTTGCCTCCAGTGACCTGCCCGAAGTGATGGGGCTGGCTGACCGTATTCTGGTGATGCGCGAAGGCGAAATCGCCGGAGAGCTGGACCATAACGACGCCACTGAAGCCCTGACGCTGAGTCTGGCGATGCCAAAAACCGCCAAACCTGCCACACACGTGGCCTGAATATGCAGGAGAAACCTATGTCAACGACTTCATCTGTTACACCCGCTGCCCCATCGCGCTTCAGTCTGAGCCGTGTGTGGGACAACTTCGGCATGCTGGTGGTGTTTGCCGCGCTGTTTATTGCCTGCATGGTGTTTGTGCCGAATTTTGGTTCCCTTATCAATATGAAAGGCTTAGGGCTGGCGATGTCGATGTCCGGCATGGTGGCCTGCGGTATGCTGTTCTGCCTGGCGTCCGGCGACTTTGACCTGTCGGTAGCCTCGGTGATTGCCTGTGCCGGTGTCGTCTGCGCGGTGGTCATCAACATGACCGAAAGCCTGTGGATCGGGGTGATTGCCGGGCTGTTACTCGGCGTGGCCTGCGGCTTTGTGAACGGTTTCGTGATTGCCAAACTGAAAATCAACGCCTTGATCACCACGCTTGCCACGATGCAGATCGTGCGCGGGCTGGCGTATATCTTCTCCGACGGTAAAGCCGTGGGTATCGAAGACGAGCGCTTCTTCGCCCTGGGTTATGCCAGCTGGCTGGGCGTGCCGGCCCCGGTATGGTTGACCATTATTACCCTGGTATTGTTTGCTTTCCTGCTGAACAAAACCACCTTTGGGCGCAACACGCTGGCGATTGGTGGCAATGAAGAAGCCGCCCGTCTGGCCGGTGTGCCGGTGGTACGCACCCGTATCATCATCTTTATTCTTTCCGGCCTGGTGTCGGCAGCGGCGGGAATTATTCTGGCATCGCGTATGACCAGCGGCCAGCCGATGACCTCGCTGGGTTATGAACTGATTGTTATCTCAGCCTGTGTGCTCGGCGGCGTCTCCCTGAAGGGCGGTATTGGGAAAATTTCTTATGTGGTGGCCGGGGTTTTGATCCTCGGAACGGTGGAAAATGCGATGAATTTACTCAATATATCGCCTTTCTCACAGTACGTGGTACGTGGTCTGATATTGTTAGCAGCGGTGATTTTCGACCGTTACAAACAAAAAGCGAAAGCGGTCTGACAGGAGGCGTTATGTATCATCGTCTGGCGCCCGTGGCGCAATCCAACCCGTTACTGCCCGGCTATCCGTTTAGCGCCTGGCTGGTGGCGGGGCTGACGCCCATTAATGCGATGGGGCCGCTCGATTTCTTTATCGACCGTCCCCACGGCATGAAAGGCTACATTCTCAACCTGACGATCAAAGGGCGCGGGCGGGTGTTTGACGGTGAAGCGGCCTTCGATTGTGAACCCGGTGACCTGCTGCTGTTTCAGCCTAAAACACCGCATTATTACGGGCGTCTGCCGGACAGCGATTGCTGGTATCACCGCTGGGTTTATTTTCGTCCGCGCGCCTACTGGAGCGACTGGCTGGAGTGGCAGGATGAGGCGCAGGGCGTGGGGCGACTGCGGCTGCCGGAGTCATTACGCGGTGAGTTTGACCGTCTGTTTGCCAATATCGAACATACCCATAACTCCGGGCGTCCGTTTGCAGAAGAGCTGGCAATGAACCTGCTGGAGCGTTTGCTGTTGCGGGCGGTACAGGAAGATCCGCGCAGCCAGCAGCAGGTGCGCGATGCGCGTGTGGTAGAAGCCTGCCAGTATGTGACCAACAACCTGGCCGCAGAGGTGAAAATCGAAGAGGTGGCCAAACATGTCTGTCTGTCACCGTCACGGCTGGCGCATCTGTTCCGTGAGCAAATGGGCGTGAATCTGCTGCGCTGGCGTGAAGACCAGCGGGTGATCCGGGCCAAACTGCTGTTGCAGACCACTCAGGAGCCGATAGCCAGCATTGGCCGTGAAGTGGGCTATGACGACCAGCTCTATTTCTCGCGCGTGTTCCGCAAGCGGGCGGGTGTCAGCCCCAGCGACTTCCGTCGCCGCAGCCTGGACGCCCATGATGCGCTGGTTGCTCAGGAAACCTGGCATTTACCCCGACGTGCCCAGGAGGCGTAATTCAGCCAAATCCTTCTTGTGGTTAGTGAGTTGATCGTCTTAAATCAACGGGTAACCACGAGAGGGATTAATATGAGTGACAAGATTCGAGTTGGCCTGGTCGGCTACGGCTTTGCCAGTAAAACCTTCCATGCACCGCTGATTGCCGGCACATCAGAAATGGAACTGGCCGCCATTTCCAGCAGTGATGCGACCAAAGTCCAGGCTGACTGGCCGTCGGTGCAGGTTGTGTCCGATCCCCAGACGCTGTTTGACGATCCCACCCTGCACCTGATCGTCATTCCTACCCCCAATGAAACCCACTTCCCGTTAGCCAAAGCCGCGCTCACCGCGGGTAAGCATGTGGTGGTGGATAAACCGTTTACCGTGACGTTGTCACAGGCGCGGGAGCTGGATGCGCTGGCGAAGGCCAAAGGCCTGTTGCTGTCGGTGTTCCATAACCGCCGCTGGGACAGTGATTTCCTGACGGTGAAAGCATTGCTGGCTGAAGGGACGCTGGGGGACGTGCGTTATTTCGAGTCACACTTTGACCGTTTCCGCCCTCAGGTACAGCAGCGCTGGCGTGAGCAGCAGGTGCCGGGCAGCGGTATCTGGTACGATTTGGGTCCACATCTTATCGACCAGGCATTACAGCTGTTCGGTTCCCCGGTGGCGATTAATGTTGATACCGCCGAGTTGCGTGCGGGTTCAGTGACGACCGACTATTTCCACGCCACGCTGATCTACCCACAGCGCCGCGTGGTGCTGCACGGCAGTTTACTGGTGGCCGCCGAATCTGCGCGTTATCTGGTGCATGGCACCAAAGGCAGCTATGTCAAATTTGGCCTCGATCCGCAGGAAGACAGCCTGAAGTCCGGTGCACGTCCGCCGCAGGAAGACTGGGGCTACGATATGCGTGACGGCGTACTGACGCTGGCGGATGGGGATGTGATGATAGAGAAAGCGCTGCTGACCATTCCCGGTAACTATCCGGCGTACTATGCAGCGATCCGTGATGCGGTGAACGGCACAGGTGAAAATCCGGTGAAAGCGGAAGAGGCGATTCAGGTGATGGAACTGATCGAGCTTGGCCTGCAATCGGCTGAGAAACGCCAGACGATGTCACTGAAATAGCAGACGGGCTGATGCCCCGGTAGGGGCGGGTCATGACCCGCCCTTGTTAGCGTTACGCTGCAACGCGAGCGCGAACCGCTGCTTTCTCAGCATCGCTGAGGAATGCAATCTTCAATCCGTTCTCCTGCGCCGTACGCATTTGTGCCTGGCTCAAACCGGCTGCCGGGGCTGCCACATGGTACTCGTGACCAATCTCAATCCCCTGGACTGCCGGGTCATCCGTATTGATCGTGGCCAGGATGCCGTGCTCCAGGAACGTTTTCAGCGGATGACGGGCGAGTGAAGCCACGGTGCTGGTCTGAATATTGGAGGTCAGGCAGGATTCCACACCAATGCTGTGTTTTACCATAAAGTCCATCAGTGCCGGGTCTTCCACCGCTTTCACGCCGTGACCAATACGTTCTGCCCCCAACTCACGAATCGCTTGCCAGATGCTTTCCGGCCCTGCGGCTTCTCCGGCGTGGACGGTAATGCGCAGTCCGGCATCACGGGCGCGCGTAAAATGGCTGAGGAACTGGCTGCCAGGGAAGCCAAGCTCATCTCCGGCAAGATCCAGTGCGGTAATGCTGTCACGGTGTGCCAGCAGGCCGTTCAGCTCATCCAGACAGGCTTCTTCACCAAAGGTACGGCTCATAATGCCAATCAGACGCACATCAATATTATTTGCGCTGCAACCCGCTTTAATCCCGTCGATAACGGCTTCAACCACACCCGCAATCGGCAGGTTGTGGGTCATTGCCATATAGCCCGGGGAGAAACGCAGTTCAGCATAATGAATACCGGCACGTGCCGCATCCTGCACGTTTTCCAGCGCCACACGGCGGCAGGCATCCAGAGAGCCCAGCACTTTTACGCCCCAGTCCAGCTTATTGAGGAAACTCACCAGGTCAGGCTCGGTTTCAATCACCTGCACATGCGGGCGCAGGGTTTCCAGCGTGCTGGCAGGCAGCGTCAGATTAAACTCACGGCCTAAATCGAGGATGGTTTGTGCGCGAATATTGCCGTCAAGGTGGCGGTGAATGTCGGTGAGGGGAAGCTGGGAATCGATCATATCGGCACTCTCTGTTTTTTTAATAAAGTGCGGAGCATTATAAAAACTTATTGCGCAACAGCGCCAGTTAATTGCGCATCAGGTTAAAGGTTTTAGTTTTTTTGCCGAAAATAGCATCAGAAGTACCACATTTACTGTGACGCTACGGCGTAAGGCCAAGGGACTGAACGCAATGACTGTTATTTCTTCTGTTGGAAACCTGTCAGTGAACACGTTGCCGGGCGCAACGAAACTGGCCACTACCGCTGCGGCGGTAGACACGTTACAAACGCCGCCCCTCTCCTCAACCACGGTGTCTCTCGGCCAGTCTGCGGCAGCGAGTCCCGTTTATTCTCTGCCACGTGTTTCAACAGCTGCGACGCAAACCGACAATCAGGGCACCCTGAGCGTCAAAACCGCCAGCGGCGCGGAGGTTGAACTGACCCAGGCCAGTGATGGATCGGGTATTGAGATTAAAGTAAACAAGGGGACCTTGAGTGAAGCTGAACGCAGCGCGCTTGAGAAGCTGTCGGACGGTTTTAAGAAGGCGATGGAAGGGCTGGCAGGTCAGCCACCGCGTCTTGACCTGAGTGGCTTGACCAAATTTAACAGTGCAGTACTGACGTCAGTTGATTTGCAGGCGAAGGTGACGGGCGAAAATAAGCTGACGCTGGCTTTTCATGCTGACACTAATACGCGTTCGGTAAAATCCACCGGCACCCTCGGCACCGTGGATATCAGCGTGGATATGAGTAAGCGGGCGATCCTGGGTAATGAGGGCCAGCAGCAGCGGGCGCTGAGTCAGTATCTGACGCAATTCGACCGGGCACAAAGCCGGGGTGAGGGCAACAGTACGCTGATGGCCATGTTCAAGGATGCCTTTACGGCGCTCAACAGTCACTACGACAGCAGTACGCCCGCCCAAAGTCGTCCGCAAACCCTTTATCTCTCCCTGACGCGGACGGACAAAAACATGCTGACCGGACTGGCAGATTTTACGGCTTCCGTCACACAAACCCCGCAGTCGCCAAATCCGATACGTCTGAGTGAGGCTGATACCTTCTCGTATCAGGTATCGCAAACCAGCACGCTTTCCGGCACCAGCGACCAGAATCGTAATATCACCCAGAAGCAGCAGTCACATCTGACCGCCAGCTTCCATAAAGCGCTGACCTCCGGGCTGCAACTCGCGCTGACCGCGGACAGAAACGCGCAGAATTATTTCTACACGCAGATTGATGATAAGGCGGAAAGCACCACAGAGGTGCAGTATCGCAAAGGGGCGCTGGTGTCAGCCACGCTTGACCAGTTGGCGAGTACCTCAACGCGAGAACAAAAGTATGTAAGAGGGGAGCTGATGTCCGATACGACAACCCCTGAGCAGAAATCAACATCCACCGATCTGCTCGGGAAGTTGCAGTCAGCCTGGAAAGCGGAGAATCCACGGGCATCCTTTGCGGATTATCTGCGCCAGCATACACTGCCAGATTTTGGGGAAGACGTGCTGTTAAATTCAGATCCTGCCAGTCTATAAAGCCAACGGGCCGCTGTTGCGGCCCGTTGGTTAACACATCTTACTGCGGCATACCTTCCGGTACCGCTCCGCCACCCAGCATATAGCGGGAGAGGAACTGTTCCAGTGGCATCTTCTCACCGTTCATGGTGATCTGACCGGCGCCATATTGCAGGCTGATGGTGATGTTATTATCCTGCTGCGTGGTCAGTTTGAACATCTGACCCATCGCCGCCAGGCCTTTCACCTGCTGGTCAGCCAGTTTCACCGCATCTTCCTGCTTGTAGCCTTCACCCATGGCGACGTGAGTCATCATTTCGGTCGCCATTGGCATCGAAACAGCCAGTTTGGTATCCAGCGTTTTCAACACACTGTCCACTTGCTGACCCAGATTCTGCACAGGGGCAGTGGCAGTAGACGGATCTTTGAACTGTGCATTCAGGGTATAGGTGCTTTCCCCTTTGTCATTTTTCCAGCTAAATGGCGCAATGCTGATGGACGGATCGCCCTTCAACAGCAACGACAGGTTAGCCGTCAGCAGTTCACTGGCGCGCTGCTGATAAAGCTCAGGGTTTTCCTGCATCGCTGGATCGTTGGTCAGCGCCTGCACCTGGCGATTATAGTTTTCAGAGAAGGTCTTGACGGCTTTGCCATCGAAGCCATCCAGTTTAATCGTCAGCTTGCCCTGGCCAAAAGGCTGACCCTGCAATTTCAGGCTGTCTAAACTGTAGTCAATCAGGCCGGAAACGCGGTTGTTGGTGGAGTCAAAACTGGACTTACCGTTCAGTCCTTCAGCCACCATCGCTTCTTTACCTTCCACCGCCGCGCTCAGTTTTTTCAGATTGATGGTCTGATCGCCAATGCGCAGTCCTTCCGGGCTGAGATGGGTATTGGCATCAATTTTCAGGCCGTTGACGGTAAACAGCACCGGCATATCCAGCTCATTTTTGGTGGTCATCACCAGGCTGTCGATATCACCGCTAAAGTCGACCTTATCGCCTTTGTCATCGGCGCTCACCTTCAGGGTGCCGCCATTGAAGGCAAAGCGCTCACCGGTTTGCGCATTGCTGTAATCGGCCGGCAACAGGCGAATGTCTGAATCGGTGCTGCCGCCGTAGCCGATACGGGTTTCTGCCTGCACGATGGACTGACCTTTGGTGATTTCAAACAGCTTTTTCACCACCTCGGTATTCTCCAGTTCACTATGAACGGAGGCCATGCTCGGCATCAGGTTGAATTTTTTCAGCTGGGCCAGCGGGAAAGGGCCATGATCGATATTTTCACTGAAAATGATGCTCTGGCCTGGCTTCAGAATAGAGTTATCTTCGGTTTGTGAACTCGACTGTAAGACAAAGCGCGCATGGCTGCTGAATACGCCACGCTGGAAATCCTGGTAGCTCAACTTCAGCCGGCTTTCCGGTGCCGTGTTCTGGATTTGCGCGTTAGCCTGCTGAACCATCTGGTCCATGTTTTTTTCCAACTGCTTGCCAGTAAACCAGGCTCCCGCAGTCCAGGCCACGCCAAGAGCAATCACTACACCCACGGCAATCTTTGTTTTTTTCATCTGTAATATCGTCCTTTTCTGTTCACGAAGACGGGCGTACCCGTTCAGGTCCTGCAGGTAACCCTTTGGCGATAAAAAACGCCATAACGGCGTTTTTGATAATTCCTGGATAATCTTAGCAATTCTGGCCGCTGACGTCAGCCGCAATTCGGCAGATCGTTATAGACTCGCGCCACGCGGCCGGTACCGCTAAGCGTCAGAGGAGACTCGCTGGCGGTAATCCATGCTGACTCGCCTGCTGTTAACGACAACATCTGTTCATCCCATTTCAGCAGCGCGTCACCTTCAATACAAAAGAGGATCGCCGCGCTTTGCTGGCTAACGGTTAACGGATCGTCGGTCAGCGTGTGGATGGCAAAGGCGAAATCGTCCACCGGAATCGGGAAGTTAAGCGTTTTTCCCTGCTCCACGGGTGTGGTCAGCAGACTCTCTGCGGGACGGGAATCAAAGCGCAGATTGGCCAGCAACTCCGGGACATCGATGTATTTCGGCGTCAACCCGGCACGCAGCACATTATCTGAATTTGCCATCACCTCCAGCGCCACACCTTGCAGGTAGGCATGCGGTGTTTCGGCGAACAGAAACATCGCATCAGACGGCTGTAAGGTGATGACGTTCAGCAATAGCGGGGCAAACAGGCCGCTGTCATCAGGATAAACGTCAGCGATCTCAGCGATGGTCTGCCAGGGTTCAACAGACTGACTGGCAACGGTGGTGCGCAGGATATCCAGCGCGAGGGATTTCTCTTCATCCTGCATAGAGAGCAGGCTGGCAAACAGCGCAGCGAGAGACGTGGTATCTGGCGTATTTAGAAAATGGGCAATGGCCGGATGAGCGCCTGCGACCGGCTGTAGCAGCGAGACGATTTCAGACAGCGGACGGAAGCCGTTAATTGCTTTAAACGGCGTCAGCGCGTACACCAGCTCCGGTTTATGATTGGCATCTTTATAGTTTCGCGTGGCCGCATCCAGCGGAACGCCGCTGGCGTTTTCGCGTGCATAGCCAACTTCGGCCGCCGCTTTACTCGGATGCACCTGAATCGACAGCGGCTGTGCAGCGCACAGCACTTTAAATAAAAACGGCAACTCGCCAAAACGCTGCGCCACACCGGCACCTAACTGCGCAGGCGGGTCAGCATCGATCACATCGCGAAGCGAGCGAGATTTGCCATCGACGACGATGTGCGATGGGCTTTTCGGATGGGCGCCCATCCATAATTCGGCCATCGGCTGCTGCGACGGATTAGCGATCCCATACAGTTCAGTGAGCGCGGTTTTACTGCCCCATGCGTAATTTTGCAGCGAATTGATTAATTTTTGCATCATATCTCCCTGGTCATTCACTGGTTACTGGATGTATTAAAGCAGAAAAGCACCGCTGAAAGACAATCGGGATGCAATAAACGCGAATGAGTCGCATAATCGTAACCTGGTGTATGTCAGACTACCGCCGCGCTTTTTAACCGCAAAACGGCTAATCAGCGTCAATAATATTCATATGTTTGTGCTCAAGGAGACAGAAATGGCTGCGAACCGCGTTGAAAAAGATTCAATGGGACCGATTGATGTACCTGCCGACAAACTCTGGGGGGCGCAAACGCAGCGTTCTCTGGAACATTTCCGTATCTCCACGGAGAAAATGCCTGCTGAACTGGTGTATGCGCTGGCGCTGACCAAACGGGCGGCGGCAAAAGTGAACAATGACCTCGGTCTGTTACCGGATGACCGCGCAGGCGCGATCATCAAGGCGGCGGATGAAGTGCTGGCCGACAAGCATCAGGGTGAGTTCCCGCTGGCTATCTGGCAGACCGGCTCGGGTACACAGACCAATATGAATATGAACGAGGTGCTGGCGAACCGCGCCAGCGAGATCCTCGGTGGCGAACGCGGCATGTCACGCCTTGTGCATCCCAATGATGATGTGAACAAGAGCCAGAGTTCCAACGATGTCTTCCCAACCGCGATGCATGTGGCGGCGGTGGTGGCCGTGCAGGAACACCTGATCCCTGAGCTGAAAGTGCTGCAACAGACGCTGCATGAAAAAGCTGAAGCTTATAAAGACATTGTCAAAATTGGTCGTACTCACTTGCAGGATGCCACACCGCTGACGCTGGGCCAGGAGATCTCCGGGTGGGTGGCGATGTTAAGCCACAGCCTGAAGCATATTGAACAGAGCATTCCACATGTTGCCGAGCTGGCACTGGGTGGTACAGCGGTCGGTACCGGGCTGAATACTCACCCTGAATATGCCGTGCGCGTTGCCCAGGAGCTTGCTGAGCTGACTAAACAGCCTTTTGTCACCGCGCCGAACAAGTTCGAAGCCTTAGCCACCTGTGATTCGCTGGTTCATGCCCATGGTGCGCTAAAAGGCCTGGCGGCATCACTGATGAAAATCGCCAACGACGTGCGCTGGTTATCATCCGGCCCACGCTGTGGCATCGGTGAAATCGCTATCCCGGAAAACGAGCCGGGTAGCTCCATCATGCCGGGTAAAGTGAACCCGACGCAGTGTGAAGCCATGACCATGCTGTGTTGTCAGGTGATGGGCAATGATGTGGCAGTAAATATCGGTGGCGCATCCGGTAACTTCGAGCTGAACGTTTACCGTCCGATGGTGATCCATAACTTCCTGCAATCTGTTCGTCTGCTGGCGGATGGGATGGACAGCTTTAATCACCACTGCGCTATCGGTATTGAGCCAAACCGCGATCGTATTACTCAATTGCTGAATGAATCTCTGATGCTGGTTACCGCGCTGAATACGCATATTGGCTACGATAAAGCGGCTGAAATTGCCAAGAAAGCGCATAAAGAAGGGCTGACCTTGAAAGGGTCTGCGCTAAAGCTGGGTTATCTGACGGAAGAAGAGTTTGATGCCTGGGTACGTCCGGAAGAGATGGTCGGCAGTATGAAGGTATAAGCTGCTGCCAAAAGCCAGGTCTTAGACCTGGCTTTTTTTTTATGCCTGCACCAGACGATCGGTATAAAGATGTAAGCGCGGGATCAGTAAATAGAGCGGCTGAGCATCAGGTTTGTAACGATGGGTCACGTTAGCGGCATCATAATTCAGCAGCTCTCCCAGTTTTGGCACGCTATTGGCGTCCTGGCACAGTACCAGCAACGGAGAAGGGCAGGCCAGCTGGGTTTGTTTCCGATCGCTGCTGCTCCAGACGCGGGCAATCGGTTGTACTTTCACCGGGCGTTTAATTTTCAATGCCGCGCCTGCAGGCAGTGACTTTACCGCTTCAATTTCGCTCTGGACGCGTTCGGCCCATTGCTCACGTGTCCAGGGGGCCACGGCACGCCCGGCCTTCAGGCTTTTTTCCAGCGTTGCCAGCATCTCATCACGACTGATATTTTTAATAATATGCTTATTCGCCCAGCCAAAGCGCACGGAATCGGGCGCTTCAAGCAACGTCAGCGAACGGTAAGCGTTCAGGGTAATCAACCCGCGCAGATGGCGGTGGACAAACTCGAACCGCTCCTCGCTCGGCAGGCCCGATTCCACGGTAATAATCTGCTCCAGCCGTTGTTTCAGTTGATTGATTGAGGCGACCTGCTGGTGGAGCAGGGCAGACTGCGTATTATCGGCTTCCAGGCACACCGCACCAGGAAGACGCACCGCCGCCTTAGTGCTCAGTTTTTCTGACTGGTGCTGCATAAACAAACGCGCAAAATGCGTCAGGGAGCGCTGCAGGGCGGCCTGACCAGTCAACTGCTCAACCTTAACCTGCGTCAGCGGGTCGTGCTCCTTACCTTTTTCCACCTCTGGCAGTTCAAACACCCTGGCGGTCAGCAGACGCATACTGAGGATCTGCTGCTTTAATGCCTCCAGTTCTTGTTCGAGATCGGCCACACAGCGGTGAAGCTGCTCAACAGTATCGTAATGACGCATGACACCTCCATTAGTTACAACATACTAATGACTATAGCAGTCCAAAACAGAGATGAACATCAACAACGGTGTTTTTTGCGTCGCGCAGGGGAAAATGGTGCCATTGATCAGAGGGCGTCATTTTCTGTTGGGGCGGACCGTGTTTTTCGGTCCGCCTGTGACAACGCATTGTACTCGGAAGTTAGAGTTTTCGTCCGTGTAGACGGCTTCCTACCAGTAACGCCAGCACCAGCATGGCAGCAATAAACGCTGTAATTCCGTACCAGCCAAAATGATGCCAGAACACACCGCCGAGCGTACCGGCAACGCTTGACCCCAGATAATAACTGAACAGGTACAGCGATGATGCCTGGCCTTTAGCGCGGCGCGCAC
The DNA here is from genome assembly GCF_020683125.1 of Erwinia rhapontici. Lineage (NCBI taxonomy): Bacteria > Pseudomonadati > Pseudomonadota > Gammaproteobacteria > Enterobacterales > Erwiniaceae > Erwinia > Erwinia rhapontici. Next base: position 2,305,586 of record NZ_CP085627.1, read on the forward strand.
GATGGCCAATCCAGCCGCTGGCAACGGCATGTGCAGCAAAAAATCCGGCGGTAAACAACATCATACCTGGCAGAATAAACCAGATATTGCTGGCGAGAGTGATCAGAAGACCGCTCAGCATCAGTGCGGTGGAGAACAGCAGCACCGGTGCGCGTCCATATTTTGCCGTCATCGCACCGGCTTTAGGCGAACTCCATGACCCCGTGAGATAGACCACCGACAGCAGGCCGACAATCGCCTGATTCATTGAATAAGGCGGCGAAAGCAGACGGTAGCCGATGTAGTTAAACAGGGTGACAAAGGCCCCCATCAACAGAAAACCTTCGGCAAACAACAGCGGCAAACCGTTATCGCGCCAGTGCAGCCGGAAGTTAATCATCAGACTACGCGGTTTAAGCGAAGCAGGGCGGAAATGGCGCGAGGCAGGCAGAATTTTCCAGAACATCAGCGCAGCGGCCAGTGCACAGCAGCCGATGGCCATCACGGCAATGCGCCAGCTGCTGAAATCGGTGATCACACCGCTGAGTAAGCGGCCGCTCATACCGCCAATCGAGTTTCCGCTGATATACAACCCCATCGAAAACGCCACCATACTGGGATGGATTTCTTCACTCAGGTAGGTCATCCCCACGGCCGCAACGCCACTCAATGACAGACCCGTCAGCGCACGCATCAGTAAAATCCCGTGCCAGCTGGTCATGGTCGCGGACAGCAGGGTACAAATTGCGGCCAGCATCAGCGCGGTCACCATCACCGATTTACGCCCGATGGCATCAGATAACGGACCGGTTACCAGCAGCCCAAGCGCCAGCATCCCGGTGGAAATCGACAGGGAAATACTGCTGGTCGCCGGGGAAACGCCAAACTCCTGCGACAGAACCGGAAGGATCGGCTGTACGCAATAGAGCAGGGCAAACGTCGCCAGCCCGGCTGAAAATAGCGCCAGCGTGACGCGCATAAATTGAGGAGTACCACGTTTGATATAGAGATTTTTATCGACAGCAGGTGAGTCGGTAATGGCAAGAGATGCACGGTCAGCAGAATACGGCGGTCTGACGGCATGGGATGAGCGGTTCACAACAGATCCTTAGAGATATTCAGGGAGTTCACGTTGTAAAGGGTAAGAAAGTCAGATTATGATGTCTAATATATTAATAATCTCGAATGATACTTTTAACATATGAATATCGAACTACGTCACCTGCGTTACTTTATTGCCGTGGCAGAAGAGCTGCATTTTGGTCGTGCGGCACTGCGCCTGAATATTTCCCAACCGCCGCTCAGCCAGCAAATTCAGATCCTCGAGCATGAAATAGGCGCACGCCTTTTCGCCCGTACCAACCGCAGCGTCCAGCTGACGGCGGCCGGGCAGCAGTTCCTGCAGGATGCCCGTCTGGTGCTGCAACAGGTGGATCAGGCTGCCGATAAAGCTGCGCGCCTGCATCGCGGTGACGAAGGCGAAATACGTATTGGTTTTACGTCATCTGCCCCGTTTATCACCGTCGTATCAGACGCTTTGTTCACCTTTCGTCAGCGCTTCCCGGCGGTCCATATCCAGATGCAGGAGATTAATACACGGCAGCAACTGGCGCCGATCGGGGACGGGCGGCTTGATTTAGGCGTGATGCGCAATACCCTGCTGCCGGAAACCCTCGATCATCAGCTGCTGCTTCGTGAACCCATGTATGCGCTGGTGCATCGTGCCCATCGCCTGGCGGGCAGGCCGCAGATTGCCCTGAGCGATCTGGCGCAGGAGCCTTTTGTCTTCTTTGACCCGCAGGTGGGAACGGCGCTGTACGGTGAAATTCTGGGTTTACTGGGCCGCTACAATATTCAGCCCAATATTGCTCAGGAGGTGGGGGAAGCAATGACGATTATCGGCCTGGTGTCTACCGGACTGGGCGTCTCTATTCTTCCGGCATCGTTCCGACGCGTCCGCCTGAGCGATGTGGTATGGATCCCGCTGGTGGAGCAGGACGCGCGTTCGGAAGTGTGGCTGGTGTGGTCGAAGCAGAGAGAGGTGCCGTCCGTCGTTGCCGCGATGATGACGTTGTTATTGCCGAAATGATCCGGCAATCGCGGAAAACATGAGCGTTCAGCGACGGTTTATGTGCGGCAAATCACATATCGAATCAAATATTTGACGCCATCTGATAAGTGTTTCACCATGAGCGAAATGCTTTATTTTGAAGCGTGAAAATAACAGACAGCAGCGCCTTTTAAGACAGGTGATAAGTGGGAGTGGGGTGTGATTGCGGATAGTCAGCCTGGTCATATTGACCAGATTAAACAGACTAATGCCGGAGCGGTGTACCGACTGATTGATCGGTTTGGTCCCATCTCGCGTATAGAGCTGTCCAAAAAAGCGCAACTGGCCCCGGCCAGCATCACGAAAATTGTGCGTGAAATGTTGGAAGCGCATCTGGTGCAGGAAACGGAATTTCAGGACCCAGGCAGTCGTGGTCGTCCGGCTGTCGGACTGGTGCTGGACACCCAGGCCTGGCACTTCCTGTCTGCCCGTATCGGTAATGGCGAAATCACCCTCGCGCTGCGCGATCTCAGCAGCAAAATGGTCGTTGAAGAGCAATTCCCCCTTCCCGCAGAGGCCGATTTGCCGTTGCTGACGCGTATCGTCCAGCAAGTCGACCAGTTCTTTATTCACCACCAGCACAAACTCGAGCGTCTGACGGCCATTGCCATCACACTGCCGGGCATCATGAACAGCCAGTCAGGTATTGTTCACCGCATGCCGTTTTACGAGGTTGATGATATGCCGCTGGGCCCGGTTCTTGCCGAGCGCACCGGATTGCCAGTGTATATTCAGCATGATATCTGCGCCTGGACGATGGCAGAATCGCTGTTTGGTGCTTCACGCGATGCCAGCGATGTGCTTCAGGTGGTGATTGATCACCATGTGGGCGCCGGGGTGATTACCGGTGGGCGCTTGCTGCACGGTGGTAGCAGTTCGCTGGTTGAAATCGGTCATACCCAGGTCGATCCCTGGGGAAAACGCTGCTATTGCGGGAATCATGGCTGTCTGGAAACCGTGGCCAGCATCGACAATATGCTTGAGCTGGCAGCGCAGCGCATGCAGGCGTCGATGAGCTCGGTACTGCATAATCAGCCGTTGACCATTGATGCACTGTGTGAGGCGGCGCTGGCGGGCGATCATATTGCCTGCGATGTCATTACCGGCGTTGGTAACAGCGTAGGGCGCATTCTCGCCATCATGGTCAATCTTTTCCATCCACAAAAAATCCTGATTGGTTCCCCGCTTAATCAGGCGCAACGGATTCTCTTCCCTGCCATCGTTAACTGTATTCGCCAGCAGGCATTACCGCGCTACAGTGCCGATCTTAAGGTAGTACCTACTGAGTTTGTGAATCTTGGCACCATGCCGGGTGCCGCACTGGTGAAGGATGCGCTCTACAACGGATCCTTATTAATCAAACTGCTACAAGGCTGATAAATTCACTAAACATTGCGCTAACGCAATCCCCGACATCCGGCACTACCCTACAATTTTCGTTCATTCATCATGTTCGAAAATTATCAATGAGGCCAGGCAGTGCCTGTCGGAGTCACCCCATGTTAAAACGTTTATTTGTCACCGGCACAGATACGGAAGTCGGTAAAACCGTGGTGTCGCGCGCGTTATTACAAAAGCTGGCAACGGGCAGTAAACAGGCCGTAGGATATAAACCCGTCGCGAAAAGTAGCCAGCAAACGGAAGAAGGGCCACGCAATAAAGATGCTCTGGTTCTACAGGCATCCTCCTCAGTGCCGTTGCCTTACCACGCCATTAATCCGGTCACCTTACTGGAAGATGAAATTAGCACCAGTTGCACACCCATCAGCTATGCCGCGCTCAGTCGCGGCCTGCAAGCGCTGGATCAACATGCGGACTATATCGTGGTGGAAGGGACGGGCGGCTGGCGAAGCCTGATGAATGATCTGCGCCCGTTGTCTGACTGGGCCGTGCAGGAGCAACTTCCGGTCGTACTGGTGGTTGGCATCAAACTGGGGTGCATCAGCCACGCATTGCTGACAGCGCAGGCGGTGATTAACGATGGACTGCCGCTGTTAGGCTGGGTGGCGAATCGCATCAATCCGGGATTGGCCCATTACGCGGAGATTATTGATGTGCTGCGCGACAAAATTCCGGCACCGCTGCTTGGCGAACTGCCGTATCTGCCACGTGCGGAAAGCCGCGATCTGGCGCACTATCTTGATCTGACGCCACTGGATCTTTAACCTTCGCACACGTGGCGGGCTGACCGGAACAGAGGGTCAGCCTCTACGCCTGGATTAATGGTCACCCCGGATTCAGCACCCGCCGCGTACGCCCTGAACTGAGGTAATCTGCAATATAATCCTGCGAAATCTCCCCGCTGTAACGACCCTCTTCATCGACAATCGGCATCCATACCATATTGTGTTCGTACAGTTTCGACAGCACCACGCGCAGGTTCTCTTCAGCCCGTCCCGTCACCGTAAAGTGGTGCAACAGGTCAGCACACTGACCGCTGGCACCACGCGCCTCACGGCGCTTCACAAAGCCCAGTGGTTTACCGTCCTCGTCCACCACGGTAATCGAGCGCAGATCGTTATCATCCATGATGCCGAATGCATCAGACAGCGGCGTGGATTTACGCACGGTGAGGGTCGGTTGCTGGTCGGTCACATCACCGGCCTGCACCAGAAGCAGACGTTTTAACGTGCGGTCCTGGCCGACAAAGGAGCCGACAAACTCATTGGCGGGTTTCGCCAGCAGCTCGTCCGGGCTGGCACACTGCACGATTTTACCCTGGCCAAACACGGCAATACGGTCACCCAGCTTCAGCGCCTCATCAATATCATGACTGACCAGCATCACGGTTTTTTTCAACTGACGCTGCATATCCAGAAACTCATTCTGAATCACTTCACGGTTGATCGGGTCGACCGCACCGAAGGGTTCATCCATCAGCAGCACCGGAGGATCCGCCGCCAGCGCACGGATAACGCCAATACGCTGCTGCTGTCCGCCGGACATCTCACGCGGATAACGATGCAGGAATTTCTTCGCATCCAGCGCCATCATGCTCATCAAATCGCTGGCGCGTTCTTTACAACGCTGCTTGTCCCAGCCCAGCATCCGCGGCACCACGGTAATGTTCTCTTCGATGGTCATATTCGGGAACAGACCAATCTGCTGAATGACATAGCCAATATTACGGCGTAACGTCACGGTATCCAGCCCGCTGGTGTCTTCTCCGTTGATCAGGATCTTACCGCTGCTGGCAGGGATCAAACGGTTAATCATTTTCAGCGTGGTGGTTTTGCCGCAGCCGGAAGGGCCGAGCAGCACGCACATTTCACCCTCCGGGACGTTCAGGCTGACATTGTCCACCGCATTCACGCTGGAGCCATTTTTTTGTTTGAAGGTTTTGGTGAGATTTTCCAGTTTTATCATTATCGGATCCCCTTAGGTGTCAGTGCGACCTGCAAACGGTGCAGCAGCCAGTCAAGAATGACGGCCAGTAAACAAATCATCAGTGCGCCAGCAACCAGCATGCGGACGTCACTTCCGCTAATACCATCCAGCAGCAGCAGGCCCAGACCGCCAGCACCAATCACGGCCGCGATAGCCATCACGCCAACATTCATCACAACGGCGGTACGAATACCGCCAAAAATCACCGGTAACGCCATCGGAATTTCTACCCAGCGCAGACGTTGCCAGAAGGTCATGCCAATACCTCGTCCCGCCTCGCGCAGCCCGCCGGGCAGATTCTCCAGCGCAGTGTGGGTGTTGCGCACAATCGGCAGCAGGGAGTAGAGAAACACTGCCGTGACGGCGGGCAGCACACCAATACCCTGACCGATCAGCGAAAACAGTGGGATCATCAGACCAAACAGGGCGATAGAGGGAATGGTCAGTACAATGGTGGCCAGACCGAGTACCGGGGTGGCCAGCCACTTAAAACGCACAATCAGAATACCGACGGGGACGCCAATTACGATAGCAAAACCCACCGCCAGCGCCACCAGCCACAGATGCTGGAAGGTGAGGCTCGCCAGGTAACCGCTGTTGTCCATGATGTAATGAATCGTTTCCACCAGGCCTCCTTAAAGCATGTTATGGGATGTCAGGAAATCATGTGCCACCTGTTGCGGCGACTGATGATCGATATCCACACGTTTGTTCATTTCAGTAATCGCCTCATCGGTGATTAACGGCGACAGCTTATTCAGTGCGGCATCCAGACCCGGATGGTCCTTCAGCGCTTTTGCCGTGACCACGGGCGTTACGGCGTAGCTGGGGAAAAATCCTTTATCATCTTTCAGTACTTTCAGGTCGAAGCCTTTTACGCGGCCATCGGTGGTGTAGACCAGCCCGGCATCGACAAAACCGTCGCGAATGGCGTTATACAGCAGCCCCGGATCCATCTGGCGGATCTGCGGACGATCCAGCGGCATGTTATAGGCTTTTTGCAGCGGTTTCAGACCATCGGAGCGCCCGGCGAACTCCAGATCCAGTCCCAGCATCCAGTTGTTATCCGGGTCGGTTTGACGCACGTGCTCGAGCTTCGCCACCATCTGTGAAATCGTCTCAATATGCTCAGCTTCGGCCCGTTTGGCCGACATGGCAAAAGCATAGGTATTGTTCATCGGTGCCGGGTTAAGCCAGACCAGACCCAGCTTCGCATCCAGTTTTTTCACCGTCTGCCAGGTCTCATCGGGTGACATCCGCTGCGTGATATGGTTGAAGATAATCAGTGAGGTCCCGGTGTATTCCCAGGTCATATCAACCTGCTTATTGATCATCGCATTACGACCAATTACCGTGGCGATATTGGTTTTGGGTTCGATCTCAAAGCCCTGTTTGCGCAGATACTGCGTGGTCAGCGCAGACAAAATATGCTGCTCGGTAAAGCTTTTGGTGGTCATCACAATCGGGGCTGCCGTTGCCATGCTGCTCAGTGTCATCGAGGCAGCAAGGGCGAGGGCGGCTGCACGCAGCCAGCGGGTCAGTACAGTAGCATCAGCCATCATCCGTTCCTTATTCTTCAGGCAGTGTGTGGGCTGAGGAGACGGCCAAGGCCGGCCAGCAACAGATCGAGGATCAGGGCAAACAGCGCGGTTGCCGCGGCGCCCAGGATCAACGTCGGGAAGTCATTGAGGTAAATACCGGGAAAAATCAGCTCGCCGTAGCTACTGGCCCCAATCAAAAACGCCAGTGGGGCGGTGCCAACGTTGATGGCCATTGCCACGCGGATGCCGGACAGCATCACCGGCATAGCGTTCGGAATTTCCACCTGACGCAGGCGCTGACCTTTGGTCATGCCGATGCCATTGGCAGCCTCAAGCAGGGAGTCCGGCACTGAACACAAGCCGGAATAGGTGTTGCGCACGATGGGCAGCAGTGAGGCCAGGAACAGCGCGATGATCGCCGGGCGATCGCCAATGCCGATCACCACCATTGCCAGCGCCAGTACCGCCAGCGGGGGTAACGTATTACCGACGTTAAAAATCTGCATCACATACTCGGCCCAGCGACGGGCGCCGGGACGGCTGAGAATGATCCCGCTGGGAATACCGATTAACAGGGCAAACAGCATAGACCAGAACACCAGCGTCATGTGTTGTTGCCCGAGGTAGATCAGATCGACGCGTTTCGCCTTAATGGTCTCAATCCCCAGCCCCCAGACCAGCAGGGCGATGATCGCAGCGACAAACAGCGTCGCCAGTAAGGCACGCCGTAACAGCGTGGAATGTGGCATATCAGTGTTCTCCCTGGGGGGCAAATAAGCATTAAAAGTGTTTATCTCGTGGGCGATTATCACTTTACCCGGTAAACTTGCTTTCAAAGCTATAGCAGCGTAACGGCAGATTTGCCAAATTTCTGCCCGAAAATCAGCAGGATACTTTTTCGGCAAAACAGGCGTCAGCCGTTGATAGCGCTGGGAAAATCGTCGATGAAAAAAATTCATCGATGTTAAGTGACACCGTCACAGACGGCATAGAGCACAATCCGAAAACTGTTGTGTGGAATATCATGCACACTTTCAGGACGTACGACAGAAAGGGGATATATGACGGAACAGACTGCGACACAAGTGACACACCGTCACTGGGTGCTTATCGCTTCAATGCTGGCGATGTTTATGGCCGCCATTGAAGTCACGATTGTGGCCACCGCCATGCCAACGATTATTGCCGAGCTGGGGGGCTTCTCTCAGTTTGGCTGGGTGTTTTCAATCTACCTGCTCACTCAGGCGGTCAGCGTGCCGATCTACGGTCGTCTGGCAGATCTCTGGGGCAGAAAGCGGATGTTTTTTATCGGCACCGGGCTGTTCCTCATCGGGTCGGTGTTATGTGGGTTCGCCACCAATATGGGCTGGTTGATCCTGTTCCGCGCCTTCCAGGGGCTGGGGGCCGGGGCGATTATGCCGCTGACCTCGACGATTATTGCCGATGTCTATCCGCCGAAAGAGCGCGCGGGCGTGCAGGGCTGGCTGTCGAGCGTGTGGGGCATCGCGGCGATTGTCGGGCCGCTGACCGGGGCCTGGCTGGTGCAGCACTTTAACTGGGCGTTGATCTTCTGGGTCAATGTCCCGATTGGCATTGTGTCGATGCTGTTGCTGGCGCGGTTTTTCCCTGAGTCGAAGGAACGTAGCCCGCATCGGCTCAATCTGGCAGGCAGCGCCTGGCTGATGCTGACCGTCAGTGCATTGCTGGTGGCCCTGCTGCAGGCAGAAGCACTTGGCACCCTGTTTGTTGTTGCACTACTGGTCCTGGCCGTGCTGGCGGGTACCGCGCTACTGCGGCATGAACGTCGGGCCAGCGAACCGCTGTTTCCACTGGCGATCTGGCGCAGTCGCACACTGCTGGCGGGTAACGCGGGAAATCTGCTGATTGGTGCGGCGATGATGGGGATCAGTGCGTTTCTGCCCACCTGGATCCAGGGCGTCAATGGCGGAACGCCACTTCAGGCGGGCAGCGCACTGGCGATGATGTCGATCGGCTGGCCGCTGGCCAGTACGCTCAGCGGGCGTCTGATGCAGCGTACCTCGTACCGGTTTACCGCGCTGCTGGGTTCCGCCTTGCTGATCGTCGGCACCGCATTGTTACTGACGCTGCACCGGGAAAGCCCGGTATGGCACGCCGGGCTATTTGCTTTTGTCATTGGCACCGGCATGGGCATGACCAGCACCACTTTCCTGATCGCGGTACAGAACACGGCAGACTTTGCCATCCGGGGCATTTGCACTGCCTCGATTATGTTCAGCCGTATGCTGGGATCGGCACTGGGAACAGCGTTAATGGGCGCGGTACTGAATTACAATTTACTGCTGCGTTTGCCTGGCGATAATGATCCGGTACAGCAGGTGATGTCACACGCTCAGCGACAGCAGATTGATGCCCCCAGTCTGGAGGTGATGTTGAGTGAAATTGCGCATTCGCTGCACTGGGTGTTTGCGGTATCGACGGTGATTGCGGTAATGAGCCTGGTGATTGCGCGCTTTGTGCCGGCAGAGAAGCCACACTAGCGGTAAGGCAGGGCGGCCCTGAAGGGTCGCCCTAAAGAAGACTACTGCGCAGGGGCATCCTGAGAGGTGCCTGCACTGGCGGGAACGCTGTTGTCACCGTCGTTACCCGTACGTTTGTAGACGATTTTCTGCGTGTCATTTTCGCAATGCCCGACAACCTGTCCGCCAGCCTGATCGGCCTGGTCGTTAGGGACAATATCGAGCGTAAAACCGGAAGCCGGCACGCCATTGTTAATGATTTTCTGATTAATATCGGCTTTGACCGTTTCGCACGATGCCTGAACGGCCAGCGGCATCGCGACAATCAGCCCGGTTAACATCCACTTAAACCCTTTCATCATTTCATCCTTATTTGTGTGAAAATCCCGCTAACTATAGCAGTTAAATCCACTTATGGCGCAACCGGACGGCCGGTGCGACGGTCGAGGCAACGCAGCGTATTGGGTTCCCAATAGGCATTCACATTCAGACTATGTTCGCAGCCGTCACGGGTATCAAACGCACGGTCAGTTTTATCAAACTCTTTCTCCACGCGGGTGTTCACCTTGTTACGCAGGCTACGGGTCGCATCCCACTGCTCTTTCTGTTCGCGTGCCTGCTCGGTCGTGAGGGCATTATCGCCTTCTGAAATAATCAGACGGTCAGTACGCGCCTGAGCGCTGTGCTGAACAGAAAACAACGCGGTCAGCAGCAGCAGTGGGACTGTGGCTTTTGTCAGCCGGCTTTTCAGGGTATTCATCATCGGTTCCTTTATGTAGGCAGCCACGGCAACGGCGACTGAACAGGTCATGTGGTGTAGTATATCACCAGCTTTCAGGCCCTCACCAGTCTGCCCGATACTGCCGTTTACCATCGAGAGAGAAAAGAAAACGTGCTGACCACGATACTGCTGTTTTTTGCCACGGCATTAGCCGAAATTATCGGTTGTTTTCTCCCCTGGTTGTGGCTGAAGAAAAATGCGTCTGCCTGGCTGTTACTGCCTGCGGGCGTCAGCCTGATGGTGTTCGTTTGGTTGCTCACGCTGCATCCGGCAGCCAGCGGGCGCGTTTATGCGGCTTACGGCGGGGTTTATGTGGTCACGGCGCTGTTGTGGTTGCGTATTGTCGATGGGGTAAAACTGAGCACCTATGACTGGGTGGGTGCCGCCGTGGCGTTCTGCGGAATGTTGATTATCGTAGCAGGATGGGGACGGGCCTGAAGGCAGGCCCGAACAGCGTTGATTACGCCTTGTGCACGCGCAGGCCCGCCTGGCTCTGACCCACCGGCATCATCTCCAGCGCGCTGATATTGACATGCTTCGGCAGGGTGGCAACCCACCAGACGGCTTCGGTCACATCTTCCGGCGTCAGCGGTTCAGTACCGTCGTACACGCTGCCCGCACGGGTGTCATCACCTTTGAAACGCACGTTGGAAAACTCGGTGCCGCCGACCAGACCGGGTTCGATATCGGTCACGCGTAACGCCGTGCCGTGCAGGTCGGTACGCAGGTTGAAGCTGAACTGGCGTACAAAGGCTTTGGTGGCACCGTAAACATTCCCACCGGGATAAGGCCAGCTTCCGGCGATTGAACCGATGTTGATAATGTGGCCAACATTACGTTCTACCATCGCGGGCAGCAGGGCGCGCGTCATGTACACCAGCCCTTTATTGTTGGTGTCGATCATATCTTCCCAGTCTTCCAGGCTGGCGCGCTGCGCAGGCTCAATACCGAGCGCCAGCCCGGCGTTGTTGACCAGAATATCAATGTTGCGCCACTCAGCAGGCAGGCTGGCGATGGCGGCATCAATGCCCGCGCGGTCGCGCACATCCAGTACCAGCGTATAAATACTCTCACCAAACTCCTGTTGTAGGGCGTCGAGACGCTCCTGACGGCGACCGGTCGCAATGACTTTATGGCCCTGGGCGATAAAGCGGCGGGTAATGCTTTGACCAAAACCGGCGGTGGCGCCGGTAACAAATACGATCATCTCACTGTTCCTCAACACATTTTGGATTTTTATCACCTTACCATCTGATGGCCGAGGTGATAAGAAGCGAATTGTTATGATGAATGAGAAAGAATGGATAACACCCCCGGGCAATAAAAACTGCACAAATTTTACGCACTCCTGGCTGCTTCTATGCATGATCAGAACTGTGGTGAGTTATCGACTTGCACCATCACCACATTAATTTTTGAAACTGAACTAACAGTGACAGTTTCAGCAGGATCACTGCCTTTCCAGCAATATCCCTCCACTGAACAGAAATTTTGCTTAATGTAGCCAAGAGATGCCAGATAAGCGTTAACCCTACTGGCATCAGCTGTATTGTAAAACGTAACCGAATAGACAAGTGATCCGGGACCCGCCACGTTATAAAAATCAAACTCATAGCGGTCAGATATTCTTGGTATTTTTTTCAGGATGTCCGGGGTGTAAAATTCATATTCCCGCTTATCTTGTTCAGTGTAGTGTGCACTACCCGCCAGCTCTATTTTTATCGTTGGCCAGCAGTAAAAAAACACGCCTGCTATCACAACGATAATGAACAGTGTTGTTTTAAGTGAGCTTTTCATACAATTAAATCCTTTCTCTTGCCATCTTGTATGAAAGAGCCATCCATGGTTGCAATAGCAACGTTTCCTGATTTCCAGTCATTGTAGGGTTTTATGGCCTGCATGAAGATGGTTGCGTAGCACCCCAGCTGAATGATTCTATCTGTATCCATCCCTGATGGCGGGCATCTCTTGATTCACCTGTGACACCATCAATTTTTAAGAAAATGTCCTTACTCATATCGTTCTCCCTTAGTTATATATTATGTGGACCTTACCTTAAAAAGGGAACTATGGGAAGCGGGCGTAAATGTTGGATTGAATATTAAAAGTGCAACGGAAAGTGCTAAAATAAAACCACTAGTTTCTGAATAAAAGTACTTTTTTCTTATTATTTTTTAAAATTGTTTTTTTTAATATCAGGTTGATATAATAATTTCTACCCATGTAATTATATAGATATTTTTTGTCATCCTTTTGGTGTTATTTGTCCAGGCCGGTATATCTCTGTGTTTCTATAAAAATTGTCACAAGGCATATTGCACCGTCAGCGCGCAACGGCGGGAGATTCTGCGTTAGCGCGGTGCAACGCCATCAGGATGATGAGGTAAAACCGGATAAAAGCTGGGTAAGCAATCGGTTGCTTTTCAGGCAACCGATTGCGTGGGCATTTTCCGAAAAAGAGAAGATAACGCGCAATTAAAATATATAACTAATTGTTTTTTAATGTTAATTAACAGGGGTTCTTTCATGGCATAACTCTTGCATTATTGCTTTCATCTGCCAGCCCGCCATGACGCACCATGAGCAGGCCGCTTAATGAAAGGAATTGTTATGTCTCAGAATGCAACCCAGGCTATCCGCGCCAGTTTTTTTGATATCACCCACACGGTGGACCATCCGCAGCAGTTGCCGGAGGCCGCTCGCTATATTGCCGACGGGCTGCTCTTGCTCAACCAGGGCGTTATCGTCGGGTTGTCAGACTGGGAAGAGGGGCAGCACCGGCTGACGCCGGAGGTGGATCTGCTGGACTGCCGTGGTCGGTTAATTGTTCCGGGTTTTATCGATACGCATATCCACTACCCGCAAACCGAAATGATCGGCGCATTTGGTGAACAGCTGCTGGAGTGGTTAAATCAGTACACGTTCCCGGTTGAAAGCCAGTATCACTGTCCGCAGCATGCGGCACGCATGTCGGCATTTTTCCTGCAACAGCTGCTGAGTAACGGCACCACCACAGCGCTGGTGTTTGGCACCGTCCATCCACAGTCGGTGGATGCGCTGTTTACCGCGGCATCTGCCCTCGAAATGCGGCTGATTGCGGGCAAAGTGATGATGGACCGTAATGGTCCGGATGCGCTGATGGAGACGCCGGAGCAGAGCTACCAACAGACCCGTGAACTGATTGAGCGCTGGCATAATAAAGGGCGCCTGAGCTATGCCCTGACACCGCGCTTTGCCCCGACCTCATCGCCCGAACTGCTGGCGAAAGTGCAGCAGCTGCGTCATGAGTTCCCGGATACCTGGGTACACACGCACCTCAGCGAAAACCCGCAGGAGATCGCCTGGGTAAAAACACTTTTCCCGCAGCATAACGGCTACCTGGATGTGTATCACCAGTATCAGTTGACCGGGAAGCGCAGTCTGTTTGCGCACTGCCTGCATCTGGACCGACACGAATGGGACTGCCTCCACCACACCGATTCTGCCGTCGCATTCTGCCCGACCTCCAATCTGTTTCTGGGCAGCGGCCTGTTTGACCTGAAAACCTGCTGGCATAAAGGGGTGAAGATGGGTATTGGTACGGATGTCGGCGCGGGCACGACCTTTAACATGCTGCAAACAATGGGAGAAGCTTACAAAGTGGGGCAGCTCCAGCGCTATACACTTTCAGCCTGTGAAGCCTTCTACCATGCCACGCTGGGCGGGGCGAAAGCGCTGGATCTCGATGATCGTATTGGCAACTTTATGCCCGGAAAAGAGGCCGATTTTGTGATCCTCGACCCGGCAGTCTCCCCCCTGCAACAGATGCGCCACGCCAACAGCCGTGATATCTGGGAGAAACTGTTTGTACTGATGACGCTGGGTGACGATCGCAATATCGCCGCCACCTGGGTCAATGGTCGCTGCGTCTGGCAGCGTGAAGAGAAGGAGCAGGCCGCATGATCCAGTTTTTAGTTAACCAGCGCCTGGTCAGCGAGCAGGACCTTGACCCCAATACCACGATCCTGAACTACCTGCGCCAGAACCAGCGGCGTTGCGGCACCAAAGAGGGGTGTGCCTCCGGGGATTGCGGTGCCTGCACCGTCACGCTGGGCCATGTGGATCAAGGGAAAATGCGCTATCAGACGGTGAACAGCTGTCTGACGTTTGTCAGCCATTTACAGGGAAAACAGCTGATCAGCGTGGAAGATCTGCGCCAGCCGGAGGGCCTGCATGGCGTACAGCAGGCGATGGTGGACTGCCACGCTTCACAGTGTGGTTTCTGCACGCCGGGCTTTGTGATGTCGATTTTCACCCTGCAAAAAAACGGCGGCGGTCATCACCAGCAGATTGAACAGGCGCTGGCCGGCAATCTTTGCCGCTGCACTGGCTACCGTCCGATTGTCGATGCCGCCCGCCAGGCCTGCGCGCTGGCACAGCAGGACAGCTTTGATCGGCAGGAAGCGGCGACTGTGGCGCAGTTGCTGACGCTGCAAACCCCGGAGATGCAGGAAATTAACCACCGGGGCAACCGCTGCCTGCTGCCGAAAACAGTGAAGCAGCTGTCCGATGCGCTGCTAGCCCATCCGCAGGCGAAACTGCTGGCCGGGGGAACTGACCTGGCGCTGCAGGTGACCCAGCGCGGCGAAGCGTTACCGCTGTTGGTCGCCCTTGATCAGATCGATGAGCTGAAGCACTGCACGCTCAGTGACGATGAGATGGTGCTGGGCGCCGGGACGTCCCTGAGCGACTGCTGGCAATGGCTGGAGGAGGGTATCCCCGCGCTGACGCAGATTCTGGCGCGTTTTGCCTCGCAGCAGATCCGCAACCTCGGCACGCTGGGGGGGAATATTGGCAACGCCTCGCCGATTGGCGATATGCCGCCTATGCTGCTGGCGCTGGATGCATCGCTGATTTTGCAACAGGGCGACAGCCAGCGCCGTCTGCCGTTAGACGACTTCTTCCTCAGTTACCGTAAAACGGCGCTGCGTGAGGGCGAATTTATCCGCGCTGTGGTGATACCACGGGCCATGATCGCGCAGCATTTCCGCGCCTGGAAAGTGTCTAAACGGCGGGAGGATGATATTTCCGCTGTGTTTGCCGCCTTCACGCTGGCGACGGATGACGCGGGCCGCATCAGCAGCGTGCGCATCGCGTTTGGCGGGATGGCCGAAATACCACGCCGTGCCCATCACTGTGAGCAACAACTGTTGGGACAAATGCTGACGACGACCGCGGTAGAAAGCGCCTGTCGTGCACTGGAACAGGATTTTCAGCCGCTGAGCGATTTTCGTGCCAGCGCTGCGTATCGCCTGCAACTGGCGAAAAACCTGCTGCGGCGTTATCACGCCACGCTGAGTGGTGAACTGACCGTGACGGAGGTATCAGACTATGTCTTATAAACCCCCGGCGTTAAGCCCGGACGCGCTGGCCCGCCAGTTTCAACAGCACAATGCGGGGGGCGTGGGTAAAAGCACGCGACATGACAGCGCGGCGATGCACGTCGCCGGAGAAGCCCTCTACATTGACGACCGTCTGGAAATGCCGGGCATGTTGCATCTCTCACCGCGCCTGAGCGAACATGCCCATGCGCGTATTCTCAGCATCGACGTTGAACCGTGCTACCGCGTACTCGGCGTGGTGCAGGTGCTGACCTGGGAAAACGTTCCCGGTGAGCTGGATATTGGTCCGCTGGAGCCGGGCGATCCGCTGATGGCGAAAGCGATCGTGGAATACGTCGGGCAGATGGTGTTGGTGGTGGCCGCAGAAAGTGAGGAGGCGGCGCGTCAGGCGGCCGCGCTGGCGGTGATTGAATATCAGCCGCTGACCCCGTTGCTGGACGTGAAGCAGGCGCTGGAGCAGGGCAGTTTTGTCCAGCAGCCGCATGTTCACCAGCGCGGGGATGCTGATGCAGCGCTGGAGAAGGCACCCCATCGCCTGAAGGGCGAGTTTCATATTGGCGGCCAGGAGCATTTCTATCTGGAAACCCAGGTGGCGCTGGTGGTGCCGGGCGAAGATCGCGCGTTGCAGGTTTACTCCTCTACCCAGAACCCCACCGAAGTGCAGAAGCTGGTGGCATCGGTGATGGGGCTGACGATGAATAAAGTGACCATCGATATGCGCCGCATGGGAGGCGGTTTCGGCGGTAAAGAAACGCAGGCGGCAGGCGTCGCCTGCCTCTGTGCACTGGCGGCACGTCTGACCGGAAGGCCTGCTAAAATGCGTCTGTCGCGGCGTGACGATATGCTGACGACCGGAAAACGGCATCCGTTTTTCGTGCGCTATGACGTGGGTGTGGAGGCTGACGGGCGTTTCAGCGGGGTGAAGATCGACCTGGCGGGGAACTGTGGCTACTCGCTGGATCTGTCTGGTTCGATCGTCGATCGCGCCATGTTCCACGCCGACAACGCCTACTATCTCGGTGATGCGCTGATCACCGGCTACCGCTGCCGCACGAACACCGCGTCCAATACCGCCTATCGCGGTTTTGGCGGCCCGCAGGGCATGGTGGCGATTGAGCAGATCATGGATCATATCGCCCGTGAGCTGGGCCTTGACCCGCTGGAGGTGCGCAAACGTAACTACTACGGCAAACAGACGCGCAACGTCACCCACTATTATCAGACGGTCGAGGATAATCTGCTTGATGAGATCACCGCACAGCTGGAACAGAGCGCGGACTATGCCGCACGCCGTGCGCAGATCACCGCCTTTAATGCTGCCAGCCCGGTGATGAAACGCGGCCTGGCCCTGACACCCGTGAAGTTTGGCATCTCCTTTACTTCCAGCTTTCTCAACCAGGCGGGAGCACTGATCCTGATTTACACCGATGGTACGGTACAGTTGAATCATGGCGGCACCGAAATGGGCCAGGGGCTGAACACCAAAGTGGCGCAGATTGTCGCTGAGGTGCTGCAAATCGATATTAACAGCATTCAGATCACCGCTACCGATACCGGGAAAGTGCCTAACACCTCGCCCACGGCGGCCTCCAGTGGCACAGATCTTAACGGTAAGGCGGCGCAGAATGCGGCTGAAATACTTCGTGAAAGACTGGTCAGCATGCTGTGTAAGCTGCATGACTGTCGCGCAGAACAGGTAACGTTCAGCAACGGCATTGTTCACGTCGGCGATAAATACTTTACCTTTGCCGATGTCGCCCAACTGGCATGGCTGAATCAGGTTCCGCTTTCGGCCACCGGCTACTACCGTGTGCCGGGCATCCACTACAACCGCCTGGCCGGGCGGGGGCAGCCGTTTTATTACTTTGCCTATGGTGCGGCCTGTGCCGAAGTGCTGATTGACAGCCTGACCGGGGAATACCGCCTGCTGCGTGCCGATATTCTGCATGACGTGGGGGCTTCGCTGAACCCGGCCATTGATATCGGTCAGGTAGAGGGCGGTTTCGTACAGGGTATGGGCTGGCTGACCAGCGAAGAGCTGGTGTGGAACGACAAAGGTCATCTGCTGACCGATGGCCCGGCCAGCTACAAAATTCCTGCGATTGGCGACGTGCCGCACGATCTGCGGGTGACGCTGGTCGAAAATCGCAAAAATCCGCAGGACACCGTGTTCCATTCTAAAGCGGTGGGAGAACCGCCGTTTATGCTGGGGATCGCCGTCTGGTGCGCCTTGCAGGATGCGGTGTCCAGCGTGGGCGGTTACCGCCAGCATCCGCTGCTGGATGCACCCGCCACGCCAGAGCGCGTGTTCTGGGGCGCGGAGAAACAGCGTTCAGGAGGTGAAGATGCGTAGCGATGACTGGATTACTGTTCTGGCAAACCTGCGCGATCGTGCAGAGCCCTGTGTGCTGCTGACGGTACTGGATGATAAAGGGTCTGTCCCACGCGATCGCGGCAGTAAAATGGTGGTGACCGCCGATAAAACCTGGCTGACCATCGGCGGCGGCCATCTTGAGTTTCAGTCGGTTGCCATTGCACGCGAGATGCTGCTTGCCGGGCAGACGCAGGCGCGCTACGAGCAGTTTAACCTCGGGGCGCGTCTTGGGCAGTGCTGTGGCGGCATCAGCAGCGTGCTGTTCGAACCGCTGATCCAGGCGCAGCCGCAGATAGCGGTCTTCGGTGCCGGGCATGTTGGTCAGGCACTGGTGACGTTACTGGCAACGTTACCCTGTCACGTTCACTGGGTGGATGAACGGGCGGAACAGTTTACCCAGGTGCCACCCGGCGTCACCGTTTGCTGCCTTGAAGACCCGACAGAGCAGGTAAAACGTATGCCTGCGGGCAGCTACTACGTGGTGATGACCCATCATCATCCACGCGATCTTGAACTCTGTGAAGCGATCCTCCGCCGTGATGATGTCGCTTATTTCGGCATGATCGGCTCAGACACCAAACGCCAGCGCTTTGACTATCGGCTGGAGGGCAAAGGCTTCAGCCGTGACCAGCTCAATCGTCTGCGCTGCCCGATTGGCTTGCCGGATGTGAAAGGTAAACTCCCTGCGGAAATCGCGGTGGCCGTGGCGGCGGAGATTATTGCCTGCTATCAACGACGGGAATGATTTTGCGCCACGGCGCGCGGGCGATTATGCTGGAGGTTCAGCCAAAGGGAATGGGAGCAAGGAAATGAGGATCGCACCGTTAGTCTGGGCCATTAGTCTGGCACTGACCGCCAGCGCACAGAGCGCACTGGCGGCAGAGCCGCAAAAGGAGAGTCGTCACATGTCGTCGCAGCACAACAACCCCTTCAGTCAGGCCAGTTCACTGCCTTTCCAGGCACCGCCTTTTGACCGTATCACTATCGATGACTACCGTCCGGCGCTGATAGCGGCGGTAGCGGAAAAGCGCGATGAGATTGCACGCATTGCAGATAATCCCGCCACGCCGACGTTTGAAAATACCTTCCAGGCACTGGAACAGAGTGGGCAACGCCTGCGACGCGTCAACAATGTGTTCAGCGCCATGACCTCGGGAAACACCAGCGATGAACTTCAGGCACTGGATGAGGAGATGTCACCGACGCTGGCCGCACTGGATGATGATATCAAGCTGAACGGTAAGCTGTTTGCCCGGCTGGATGCGGTTTACCAGCAGCGGCAGCAACTGGCGCTGGACCCGGAGTCACTGCGCCTGGTCGAGGTCATCTGGCAGGCGTATGTGCTGGCGGGCGCACGCCTGACGGAGAGCGACAAAACGGCGCTGAAAGCTCTGAATCAGGAGTCAGCCACACTCAGTACGCGCTTTACCAACCGTCTGCTGGCCGCCACCAAAGCGGGAGGCGTGGTATTTGACGATGCGCAGGCACTGGCAGGACTGAGTGATGCAGAAAAGGCGGCGGCGGCGGAAGCAGCAGGGGCGCGCGGATTAAACCATCAGTGGCTGCTGGCTCTGCACAACACCACACAGCAGCCCGATCTGCAAACCCTGACGGATCGCGCTACCCGTGAGACGCTTTTCACCGCCAGCTGGACGCGCACCGAAAAAGGCGATGCCAATGATACCCGCGAGGTGATCGTGCGTCTGGCGCAGGTGCGCGCACAGCAGGCAAAACTGCTGGGTTTTGACAGCTACGCTGCCTGGAAATTACAGGATCAGATGGCGAAAACCCCGCATGCGGCTTTTGACTTTATGCGTCAAATTGTGCCGGCCGCCACTGCGCGGGCGCAGCGTGAAGCGGACGATATTCAGGCAGTCATTGACCAGCAGAAAGGCGGCTTTACTCTGGCCCCCTGGGACTGGCAGTTCTATGCCGGGCAGGTCCGTCGTGCGAAATACGACCTCGATGAAACGCAGATTAAACCGTATTTTGAACTGAACAACGTGCTGGAAAATGGCGTATTTTATGCGGCCACCCAGCTGTACGGCATCACCTTTAAACCGCGCCCGGATATCCCGGTTTATCACCCGGATGTGAAAGTCTATGAAGTGCTGGATAAAGACGGCAGTTCGCTGGCGCTGTTCTACGCCGACTGGTTCAAACGCGACAACAAGGGCGGTGGCGCATGGATGGGCAATTTTGTTGAGCAGTCGACGCTGTTAGGGACAAAACCGGTGATTTACAACGTGGCTAACTACAGCAAGCCCGTAGTCGGGCAGCCTGCGCTGTTGTCATGGGATGATGTGATCACCATGTTCCACGAGTTCGGCCATGCGCTGCACGGCATGTTTGCTGAACAGCGCTACCCGAGCCTCTCCGGTACCGAAACGCCACGAGATTTTGTCGAGTTCCCGTCGCAGTTTAACGAGCACTGGGCCAGCAACACTCAGGTTTTTAACCACTTTGCCCGTCATTACCAGAGCGGGGAGCCGATGCCTGCGGCATTGCGTGAAAAGATGCTGCGCGCCAGCACCTTTAATAAAGGTTATGACATGAGTGAACTGCTGGCTGCCGCGCTGCTGGACCTGCACTGGCACAGCCTGAGTAACGGGCAGCCCTTGCAACAGGCCGATCGCTTTGAACAGGCGGCGCTGGAGAAAGAACATATCCATCTGGCTGCCGTACCGCCGCGCTACCGTTCCAGTTATTTCCAGCATATCTGGGGCAATGGTTATGCCGCCGGCTATTACGCCTATCTGTGGACCGAAATGCTGGCCGATGATGGATTTGCCTGGTTTGAAGAGCACGGCGGGCTGACGCGGGAAAATGGTCAGCGTTTTCGCGATAATGTGCTGTCGCGCGGTAACAGTGAAGACCTCAAGCAGCTCTATCATGACTGGCGGGGACAGGAACCGGCCATTGAACCGATGCTGCATCACCGTGGGTTGAAATAACGTTATCTAAAACGGGCAGGCCGGTAAAGGCCTGCCCCTGACGCTTACTGACCGTAGGCCAGCTGTAATTTGGCGTAAAAATCTTCCAGCACAAAGCGCGCATCAATTGCGTTATAGACACGAATTTCGCGATGGCTTTCATCGATACTGTATGTCAGATCATCATTCAGCTTCGGTGCTTTCACCATCGTATAGTGATACTCGTGATCGTCCAGCAGCAGGGCAATCGCCGGGTTGTCGCCCAGCACCCAGACCTCACTTTTTGGCCAGGGAATGCCTTTCAGATTAGCCGATGCCCAGTCGTTAAATTCCAGCATCTGCTGCCAGAGATACTCCCCGGTTTTCCCCTGCGGTTTGACTTTCACGGCCAGCTCGGCCAGTGACACACGCATCGACATATAAACGTTGTGCGGTACCTGCCACAGCGCGGCTTTTGATGCGAACAGAATGCGTCCGGCCTGCGGGTCGTTATACAGGTTGTATTCCCAGCCGCCTTTTGGATACGGATTGCCGCCAATCCATACCACGGTTAAGCGACTGGCAATCTCAGGCCGCGCCTGCAAGGCCAGCGCCACATCGGTGGCCGGGCCGAGCACCAGCACAAACAGCGGGCGTGTGTCGTTGCTCAACGCTTCCCGAATAATGCCCTCAGCACCTTCACTTAGCGGCTGGGTCTGTTGATTGATTTCATGCTGTGCACCGTGCCAGACCGGGGTGGAGGCTTGCATCAGCGAGGTCAGATGCTGCAACTCCTGATAGCTTTTCGGTTCGGTCGGGTCAAATTTCTTCATCATTTTTGCCGTGCGTTGGTAGTGGGCAGCAATCAGCCCGCGCACATCAAAGGTCGGTGTCAGCAGGGCGTGTGCCACGGCAAAGTCATCATCCGCTTCATTTTTGGCGTCGCTGCTGATAATCACCCGTACCTGTTTCGCCACATCGGGTTTGAAAGGCAGTGGATGCCCGGGCGTGGTGGCCAGCAGCGGGGCAGAAAACGACAATGCCAGCACCATCAATAACGGTTTGAACATGATCTCTCCAGAGGATGTCACATAAAACAACGCCCTGCGCGATAGCGCGCATCGTCACAGGGCGTGGAGTAAAGGGCAGCCAGGCTGCCCGGGGGGGATTACTTCAGTGATTCGCCGTGCGTTTTAATCACGTTCTGATACCAGAAGAAACTCTTCTTACGGCTGCGGGCGAGGGTGCCGTTGCCCTGATCGTCACGATCAACGTAGATGAAGCCGTAACGTTTGGAGAACTCCGCTTTTGACGCACTCACCAGGTCAATCGGGCCCCAGCAGGTGTAACCGAGCACTTCAACGCCATCGTCAATCGCTTCACGCACCTGCACAAGGTGGTCGTTCAGGTAGGCGATACGATAGTCATCATTAATGGATCCGTCGGCTTCCACGGTATCGCGTGCACCCAGACCGTTTTCCACAATAAACAGCGGCTTCTGATAACGATCGTACAGCTCGTTCATCAGATAACGCAGCCCTTCAGGGTCGATCTGCCAGCCCCACTCAGAGCTTGCCAGATGCGGGTTAGGCACCATATTGAGAATATTGGCGCGGGCTTTGTTGTTTTGCTCTTCGTTGGTGGTCACGCACCCGGTCATGTAATAGCTGAACGAGATAAAATCGATAGGTTCGCGCAGATCCTGCTTGTCCTGTTCGGTGATCTCAAGTGTGATGCCATTCTCTTTAAAGTAGCGCGTCATGTAGGCCGGGTAGTATCCACGCGTCTGCACATCACCAAAGAACAGCCAGTCGCGGTTCTGCTTCTGGGTTTCAAGCAGGTCAGCAGGCAGCGGGCTGAGGGGGTACAGCATGGCACCCAGCAGCATATTGCCGATTTTGGCATCCGGGATGATCTGGTGGCAGGCTTTCACCGCACGAGCACTGCCGACCAGTTGATGGTGGATGGCCTGATACACGGCCTGCTTATCACTCTCTTCCGGCAGGCCTACGCCAGTGAAAGGCGCATGCAATGACATATTAATTTCGTTGAAAGTCAGCCAGTGCTTGACCTTATCTTTATAGCGAGCGAACACCGTTTCGGCATAGTTCACGAAGCAGTCGATGGTTTTACGGTTGCCCCAGCCGCCATACTTTTTAATTAAACCGTAAGGCATTTCATAATGGGAAAGGGTGACCAGCGGGGCGATATTGTATTTCGCCATCTCGTCGAACAGACGATCGTAGAACGCCAGGCCTGCTTCGTTCGGCTGTGTTTCATCCCCTTCCGGGAAGATGCGCGTCCAGGCAATTGAGGTACGCAGAACCGTAAAGCCCATTTCGGCAAACAGCTTAATGTCTTCCGGGTAGCGGTGATAGAAATCAATGGCCACATCCTTGATACCAAAATCACCTTCCTGACGTTCCACACGCTCACCAAAAATGCCGTGTGGCTGTAAATCCGAGGTGGAAATGCCTTTACCCTCGGTCTGCCATGCGCCTTCGACCTGGTTTGCGGCGACGGCGCCGCCCCAGAGGAAATGTTGTGGGAAACGTTGTGTCATGTTGATCTCCTTATGAAAGATTATTTAATCAGCGTCAGCAGTGGCTCACCTGCGGCCACCTCGCGTTGCTGGCTGGCAGCCAGCACGTCGATATAGTCATCGCTGTTACTGATTAGCACCGGAGTGGTGAGGTCATATCCCGCCGCACGAATCGCCGGGATATCGAATTCCAGCAGCAGGTCACCGACACGTACTTTGTCGTCCTGGCTGACATGAGCAGTAAAATGCAGTCCATCAAGTTTTACGGTATCAATGCCCACGTGGATCAGCACTTCTGAACCGTCTTCTGCTTCCAGGCCAATAGCGTGGCGGGTGCGGAACAGCGAGGCAACGGTGCCGTTAACCGGCGAGACTACCCGGCCAACACTGGGCTGAATACCGATGCCTTTGCCCAGCAGACCGCTGGCAAAGGTCTCATCCGGCACCTGGTCCAGCGCAACGACAGCACCGCTCATTGGGCTGACCAGCGTCTCTTTATGCAGCAGGTCAGGATTGACGACCGCCATCGGGGCAGCGGGTGCCGCTTCTTCTTTTGCTGCTGCTTTCACCGCAGGCAGACCGAACAGCGAAGTGGTTATGGCGGCAAAAATAAAGGCAATCAACGCCCCGGCAATCGCGGCAACCACGCTGGCATCAAAGCCAGTTTTTGGTACCACCTGGCTGAAGGTAAACACTGACGGTAAACCAAAGGAGTAGCTGGTGGTGTGATAGAAACCGAGCACCGCAGCACCCAATGCACCGCCAATACAACCGAAGATAAACGGACGGCGGTTCGGCAGCGTGACGCCGTAGACCGCAGGCTCAGTGATACCAAACAGGCTGGCACTGAAGGCCGACGCAGCAATCCCTTTGAGTTTTACGTCACGGGTACGCAGCAGCACGCCCAGCGTTGCCCCGGCCTGGCCGAGAACGGCAGGCATCAGCAGCGGGAGCAGGGTGTCCGCGCCATGTACCGCGAGGTTGTTCAGCATGATAGGGACAAGGCCCCAGTGCAGACCGAAGATCACGCAGACCTGCCAGAATGCGCCCATAAAGGCACCTGCAAAGGTCGGGCTGAAGCTGTAGGCATGAAGGTAGCCCGCTGCCAGCAGTTCACTGACCCAGGTGGCGACCGGGCCAATCAGCATAAAGGTGACCGGAACCACAATGGCCAGACAGATCAGCGGGGTGGTGAAGTTACGAACCGCGCCCGGCAGGCGGTTGTGCACCGCGCGCTCAATCAGGCAGGAGAACCAGGCCGCGAAGATAATCGGGATCACGGATGAGCTGTAGTTAATCAGGATCATCGGAATGCCGAAGAAGTGCAGCGGCGGGCTACCCGCCTGTGAAGCCGTAAAGGCCGCCATCATCATCGGGTGGACCAACGCCGCACCGATAATCATTGTCGTAAAGGCGTTACCGCCAAATTTTTTGCCCGCACTGAAGCCCAGCAAAATCGGCAGGAAGTAGAAGACGGCATCACCGGCCGCAGAGAGCGTAATGTAGGTGCCGGTGGTTTCCGTGGTCAGGCCGCAGGCCAGCGCCAGAGAGAGCAATCCCTTAAGAATACCGGAGGCGGCCATGATGCCGACAAACGGGGTGAAAATACCGGAAACAATGTCAATAAAGCGGGCAAACAACGAACCTTTATCCTCGTCCGCGTTATTGCTGCTGTCGTCTGCCAATCCCGCTGTGGTGAGCAGGTCCTGATAGACCTCGCTGACGTGGTTACCAATCACCACCTGATACTGACCCCCGCTTTCCACCACCATAATCACGCCAGCGTTGGCCTTCAGCGTTGCGGTGTCGGCTTTACGGCTGTCTTTAAGTTTGAAACGCAGACGCGTAGCGCAATGCATCACCGAATTGATGTTCTCTTTGCCGCCTACACCTTGCAGGATCTCTTCTGATAAAACCTGGTACTTCATCTTATGCTCCTGGTTTCGACATCTGTAACCTTCATATTTCACGGTGCAGGTGTGTGGGCTGCCTTCCTGCACCTTGAATTATGTTGGGTCTATGTTTTCGGGCCGTTGCTGAATTCAGGCCAAAAAAAAACCTAAACTGCTTCAACATCGCCGAATGGGCGTGAAAAGCAGTTTAGGTTTTGCCTGAAAATCAGTAGCAATCCTGTTTTTGTTGCAGCGATATTTCCTTACTCGCTGAGGGTTAGCAATAGGCAGGGGATAGAATAAGTGGTTTTCGTGACCGGGATCGACTTTTATCCCGCGCTTTGTTTGCAGATTGTCACGATTATTAACGTTCAGGAAGTGGGTCAGATTAGGCAACCGCTTCAGCACAGGCTAGACTGTATCGCATTGATTATGTTGAGGGCGACGCAAACGTGGATGTTATTGCTGGTAAATCATTGCAGGTGTCTGACGCGATTATTTCCTGTCAGTTAGATGGAAAGGGCGGGTTAATCCCGATCGACGACAGCGATGTGCTGACGTGTGACAAGCCGTGCTGGCTGCACCTGAATTATACCCACCGTGAGAGCGCAGACTGGCTGGTGTCGACCCCGCTGCTGCCTGACGCGGTTCGTGATGCGCTGGGCGGCGACAGTATGCGTCCACGCGTTAACCGGCTGGGTGATGGCACCATGATCACCCTGCGTAGCATCAATCTCAACAGCGAATCACGCCCGGAACAACTGGTAGTGATCCGCGTTTTTATCAACGAGAAGCTGATTGTTTCAACCCGGCAGCGCAAAGTCTTTGCCATCGATGAAGTACTGACCGACCTGAAAAATGGCAATGGCCCGGTGGACGGTGGCAGCTGGCTGGTGGATGTCTGCGATGCGCTTACCGATCACACCAGCGAGTTTATTGAAGAGTTGCACGATAAGATCATCGACCTGGAAGATGCGGTGGTTGATCAACAGGTGCCGCCACGCGGTGAGCTGGCATTGATTCGTAAGCAACTGATTATCATGCGGCGCTACATGGCACCGCAGCGCGATGTCTTTTCACGTATTGCCAGTGAACGTCTTCCCTGGATGAGCGATGACGATCGTCGTCGTATGCAGGATATTTCTGACCGCTTAGGGCGGGGGCTGGACGACCTTGATGCCAGCGTGGCACGTACTGGCGTGCTGGCGGATGAGATCAGCACGGTGATGGCAGAAGCGATGAACCGCCGCACTTATACCATGTCGCTGCTGGCAATGGTTTTCCTGCCGACGACCTTCCTGACGGGATTGTTTGGCGTCAATCTGGGTGGGATACCGGGGGGGGAATGGCATTATGGTTTTGCGACCTTCTGCCTGCTGTTGACGCTTCTGGTTATCGGGGTTGCCTGGTGGTTACGGAAACGTAAATGGTTGTGATAAATGATAATTATTGCGGAAGAGACGCAATAAACGGCCCGAAAGCTGATCGACATCAATAAATCCCCCCGTGGTTCAGGGCAAACTCTTTCCCGCAGGTGAATGCAACGTCAAGCGATGGGCGTTGCGCTCCATATTGTCTTACTTCCTTTTTTGAATTAATGCATAGCACATTTGATTCGTACGACGCCGGCTATCCGCCGGCTTTTTTTTTGCGCGTTTGCCAGCGCGGTCAGATGTCCTACGCTTAAGGTTCATGCAATGTTTGAGGAGGAAGGTATGCCTGTTGACCGTATTATGGCGATTCGCTCATCTGAACCACTCAGCGACCCGGCGCCCGTTCCTGGTCCCATTCCCACACCACAGCCGTTACCCGATCCACCGCCGATTGACCCCGACCCGATTATTGATCCGCCACCGCATGTGCATCTTCAATAAAATCTCTGGTCAGGAAAAATTGATGGCAGGGCCCTGGGAAACTTCCGTATAATATCCCTTTAAAGAGTCAGCTGATATACATCGCTATAAAGCTCCCAGGGCCCAGAGAAGTATTTATGAATCAAGTGGATGTAAGAAAAGAAACCCTGGAGATTAATAAACTCCAGAAACGCCTCAGAAGAAATGTTGGCACTGCCATTACCGATTACAACATGATTGAAGACAACGATGTGGTAATGGTCTGCATGAGCGGGGGCAAAGATTCATTCGCCATGCTGGATATTCTTCTCGGCCTGCAAAAGGTGGCACCGATCAAATTTGAGATTATTGCCGTCAATCTGGACCAGAAGCAGCCAGGGTTTCCTGAACACATTCTGCCCGCCTATCTCGATAGCTTAAATATCCCTTATTACATTGTGGATAAAGACACTTATTCAGTGGTTAAAGAGAAAGTCCCGGAAGGAAAAACGACCTGTGGCTTATGTTCGCGCCTGCGTCGCGGCACGCTTTATTCCTTTGCCGAGAAGATTGGCGCAACGAAAATCGCGCTGGGCCACCATATGGATGACATCGTTGAGACGTTGTTCCTTAATATGTTCCATGGTGCAAAAATGAAGGCGATGCCCCCTAAGCTGCGTTCTGATGACGGGCGTAACGTGGTTATCAGGCCGTTGACGTACTGCCGGGAAAAAGATCTGATCGCCTGGGCAGAATATAAAGCATTCCCGATCATCCCCTGTAATCTGTGCGGTTCGCAGGAAAATCTCCAGCGTCAGGCCATCAAGGCGATGCTGATGGAGTGGGATAAAAAGACGCCGGGCCGTGTCGACAGCGTTTTCAAGTCCATCCAGAATATCAGTCCAAGCCAGTTAGCGGACAAGAACCTGTTCGATTTTGAGGCGTTACCTCTGGATCGTAGCGGTGACAGAGCGGAATATGCCTTTACCGAGGCCACCGTTTCGTCAACCAACATTGATAAATCGCTCTATATTGACGTTGCCAATCTCTGATTCTGACACA
The DNA here is from genome assembly GCF_020683125.1 of Erwinia rhapontici. Taxonomy (NCBI): domain Bacteria; kingdom Pseudomonadati; phylum Pseudomonadota; class Gammaproteobacteria; order Enterobacterales; family Erwiniaceae; genus Erwinia; species Erwinia rhapontici. The sequence continues at coordinate 2,333,877 of NZ_CP085627.1, forward strand.
GGCAACACCTGCCTGCGCCGATGCCCCTGACATGACTTAGGAAGAGTGAAAGATGGGGCGTCATCAACTACGCTTAGTGTAAACAAGCGAGAGGAGGGCGTAATGTCGAAAGAAAAACCAAAACCCGATCAACATCCGGCCAAAGATAATCCTAACGAGCATGGTGAGATCCCACGTACACGCGACGACAGTGATGATGACAAAAAAGATCCTTATCAAGATCAATAGCCTGGTTCGACTGTCGCCCCGTTATCAGGGGCGGCAGATAGCCTCACATCACTAAGAATAATCTGGATTTCCTAAAGCCCCTTAAGTTTTCGCTTTTCCCGCCGTTAATTCCTTCAGTATTTACATCAAATTTTTATTGCTCATTTTCCCCCCTGTTTTGCTCAGGGCCGGTTCCTGGCGCGGGTATCCTCATAATAAACAGGCGACACCCGGGGCCTGGCTTGACTATAATGACCACCGAGAATTTCGGATTAATCCCACCTTTTACCCGTGTGGTGGCGTTAAGATCGAAAGTAAGGAGAAGGAATATCTATGAAATGGACCCGGAGAAATACCTGGATTGCGATGGTGGCGGCCTGCCTGATTTTCTGGCTGTTAATCGCGTTGGTTTTATCTTAGTCAGACGACACAACACACAGCGCTGCGTGGCATGATCGCCAGCGCTTTTCTCCCCGCCCCCGGTGGTTTTCTGCTACACTCTGCGCCAATAATCCTGTCCGTTTTACCAGAGAACTCTTCCGTGACTGCTTTTTCTACCCTGACACAACTCCCTGCCAGCCAGATCGAAAACCTGAATGAACTCGGCTACCTTGACATGACGCCGGTTCAGGCGGAATCGCTGCCTGCTATTCTTGAAGGGCGGGATGTTCGCGCTCAGGCAAAAACGGGCAGTGGCAAAACAGCTGCTTTTGGTCTGGGTGTGATGCATCGCGTGGATGCCAGCCAGTACGTTACCCAGGCGCTTGTGCTGTGCCCAACGCGCGAGCTGGCAGACCAGGTTGCCAAAGAACTGCGCCGTCTGGCGCGTTTCACCGCCAACATTAAAATTCTCACCCTGTGTGGCGGGCAACCGCTGAGCGCACAGCGTGATTCACTGGTGCATGCGCCGCAAATCGTGGTGGGCACGCCGGGCCGTATTCTTGATCATCTGAAACGCGAAACCCTGAAGCTGGACGGGATCAATACGCTGGTGCTGGATGAAGCAGACCGTATGCTGGAGATGGGTTTCCGCGAAGACATCGACAGTATTATTCGCCACTGTCCACCAACACGTCAGACGCTGCTGTTCTCGGCCACCTGGCCGCAGGGCATCGCTCAGATCAGCCAAAGTATTCAGCGTGACCCGCTGACGGTGGAAACGGGCGATGTGTCCGATCTGCCGAAGATTGAACAGACATTCTACGAAGCTGGTCCACGTGAGAAACTGACGGCGCTGATTGGCCTGCTCAGCGAGCGCCAGCCGTCATCCTGCGTGGTGTTCTGCAACACCAAACGTGAATGCGATGACATTGCCTATGCGCTGACAGCCGGTAACATCAGTGCGCTGGCATTGCATGGTGATCTTGAGCAGCGTGACCGTGACCAGGTGCTGATTCGTTTCGCGAACGGCAGCTGCCGTGTGCTGGTGGCGACCGATGTTGCCGCCCGTGGTCTGGATATCAAATCGCTGGCGATGGTGGTTAACTATCAGCTGTCGTTTGATCCTGAAGTCCATGTTCACCGCATCGGCCGTACGGCCCGAGCCGGAGAGGAGGGCTGTGCTGTCAGCTTCGTGGCGCAGGATGAGATGATCCGTGCGCATGCGCTGGAAGATTATCTGCAACAGAAACTGGCCTGGCGCAATGTGTCCGAGCTGAAATCTGTTGCCGCGAAGCCATTACCGGCAGAGATGGTAACCGTGAGTCTGGACGGCGGGCGTAAAGCAAAGATCCGCCCGGGCGATATTCTCGGGGCATTGACGGGTGACGGTGGACTGACCGGCGATCAGGTCGGGAAAATTGATATTGGTCCAACGCAGGCGTACGTTGCTATCCGCCAGACGCAGGCGCGTCAGGTGATGGGGCAACTGAAAGACGTGAAGATCAAAGGGAAGTCGTGCCGGGCACGTTTAGTGAAATAACGATTCTCATCTCTGATGTAGGGGCTGGCCTTCTGTTTCGGTCAGCCCGCTAAAACACCCTTTAGATCTTCGTAATCACCGGGGGTTCTGCCAGCAGACCTTCAACGCCCGCCAGCAGCGCTTTAAAGTGGGGCTGTGTTTCATGCAGTTCGATAGCCGCCGCGCTTTTCCAGGTTTCGTGGAACAGGAACAGATCGCTGTTCTCGACGCTGCGATACAGATCGTAATGTACGTTTCCTTCCTCAAGACGGCTCGGCGCCACACAGCGGTTCAGCACTTCATACAGCGCATTGCCTTTCCCTGTCGCAGCAGCAAAAGTAGCAACGATCAAAATCGGTGTATCAGACATCTGTCTCTCCTTTAGAAACGTCAAACGACGGCGTTGATAACGGAATGCCATCCCGCCGCCAGAATTTAACAGCCTGTAAGCCTGGCATGATTACCCCCATTTGACATGATCTTTTCAGGCTGCATTGCATTTCGCCCGACTCGACAATAAATTAAGACGTTGCGCTATTGATATTTCCAGTGGAATGATTTTGTAAGAATCCGTGACAGCTATCGACCTGATGCGCAACGTAGCTTATGCTGGCAAACGCATTCCAGCCTACATCCCGGAGCCTGACCTCATGAAAGCAGCGACATTTTTGCTGGCGGCAGCCACGTTATTCCTGTCAGCCTGTAGTAGCGACAGTGATAATGAGCCACCGCAACAGGCCACGGCAGCCCATGTCCCGGCCCGGGTAGTGATGGCCGACATGGCTGAAAGCGCCTGTTCCAACGCGGGAGGCACGCTGGCGTTATCGCGTCAGCTGGACGGCAGCTCAGTAGGTATGTGCCAGATGGCCAATGGCCGTCGCTGTGGTGAAAGTGCGTTGATGAATGGAAGCTGTGCACGCTAAGTCAGCCGTGTGTTTCCACTACCCTCGTCAGTTTACATGCATGCAGTTGATGAACCCGAGAGTCAGGGTTTAGCGGCCTGAAACTGACGATGTTGTTTTTTTACCCCTGTAACTTCTGACCTTGCACCGCCTCCTGGCCCCATCTTGCCGTAACGCCCCCTCTGCCGATCACAATAATTCCTCATAGCTTAACTGTGCATTTGCCCGCGTCGCAGGTAGAATGCATGCCGTTTATCGTTTGCGCCATGCGGTGCTCCACTCAAAGAGGGTAAATCCATGCTTTCACCTCAGGTTACCGGTTCACCGATTGTGGTGGCGTTAGATTATGCGGACCGCAATCGCGCTCTGGCGTTTATCGATCAGATTGAACCGGGCAGTTGTCGCCTTAAAGTCGGCAAAGAGATGTTTACCCTGTTTGGCCCACAGTGGGTGCGCGATCTGCAACAGCGCGGATTTGACGTTTTCCTCGACCTGAAATTCCATGATATCCCTAATACAACTGCCCATGCGGTGGCGGCGGCGGCTGACCTCGGCGTATGGATGGTGAATGTCCATGCCAGCGGCGGTGCGCGGATGATGAGCGCTGCGCGTGAAGCGTTGCTGCCATTTGGTAACGATGCGCCTCTGCTGATTGCGGTCACGGTGCTGACCAGCATGGATGCCGATGATTTACGCGGCCTGGGGATTGAACTCTCCCCGGCAGAGCAGGCCGAGCGTCTGGCACGTCTGACACATCAGTGTGGTCTGGACGGAGTGGTCTGTTCCGCGCAGGAAGCCCGTCATTTCAAGCAGGCGATAGGCCAGGACTTCCGTCTGGTGACACCGGGGATTCGCCCGGCAGGCAGCGATGTTGGCGATCAGCGCCGCATCATGACGCCACAGGAAGCGAAGCAAGCCGGGGTGGATTATATGGTGATCGGGCGTCCGATTACCCAATCAGCCGATCCGGCGGCAACGCTGCGTGACATCCTTCGTTCCCTGCAAGAGGCATAATCATGGCCGATGACAACAGCCGCCTGGTGTATTCCACGGAAACCGGGCGCATTGATGAGCCCAAAACGACTGTGCAGCGTCCGAAAGGTGATGGCATTGTTCGCATTCAGCGGCAGACCAGCGGGCGTAAAGGCAAAGGGGTTTGTCTGATTAGCGGTATCGATCTGGATGATGCCGGACTGAACAAGCTGACGGCCGAACTGAAGAAAAAATGTGGCTGCGGCGGGGCGTTAAAAGACGGGGTGATTGAGATTCAGGGCGATAAACGCGATCTGTTAAAAACCCTGCTCGAAGCGAAAGGCTTTAAGGTCAAACTGGCCGGAGGCTGACCAATAACAGGGGCCTGAACAACGTCAGGCCCCCAACAAGCTGCTTTTTATTTGTCGATCTGATGTCCGATGATCCCGCCAACTGCGGCGCCACCCACGGTGCCTAAACCACTTCCATTTGTCAGAATAGAACCGCCAATTGCGCCAGCACCTGCGCCGATGGCCGTGTTTCGATCGCGTTTAGACCAGTTTGAGCAAGCGCTCAGAGAAAGAACTAAGGTTGCGGCCAGCACGGCGGCGGTGATGCGTTTTGCAGTGATAGACATAATGACTCTCCTTAAAGAACAGCGACGAGATACCTCTACAGTATAGAGGACGCTCTGTAATCCCGACCCGATTCCATCGTTTTTTCAAGTGACTTCTGTCACTGAACAGGCAAAAAGCAGTATAAAAAATCGCCTTCAGGATTTAGGGCTGAATCCGGGGTCGGCAACGGTACATCTGGATGGTTAGACATCTTACTATCACCCAGGTTAATTTCTGTGAACTATTTTGAATTATTACCGGATATTTTAACAGGTAAAAACTCTTAATTTCCCTTGTGTCTTAAGCGAGTGTGATCACTCAAAACCACGGGAACAGTCGGATTCTGCCGTTGATACAGCAGATGCCTCCATACCCCGATCATCAAGTGGCGCTGACAATAAATCAGCAGCCATAACGGGGACAACAACATGCTGGAACAACTGAAGCAGCAAGTACTGGAAGCAAATCTGGCGTTACCGCGCTACGGACTGGTGACGTTCACCTGGGGAAACGTCAGTGCTATCGATCGCCAGCAGGGGCTGATGGTGATAAAGCCTTCAGGTGTCAGTTATGACGACATGAAGCGGGACGACATGGTCGTCGTGGCGCTGGCGTCCGGGGAAGTGATAGAAGGGGACAAACGTCCTTCATCGGATACGGACACTCACCGTGCACTCTATCTTGCCTGGCCTGATATTGGCGGCATCGTCCATACTCACTCGCGCCATGCCACCATCTGGGCGCAGGCAGGAAAAGATATTCCCGCCTGGGGCACAACGCACGCGGATGATTTCTATGGTGCCATTCCCTGCACGCGCCAGATGCGCGATGAGGAGATCCTTGAACGCTACGAGTGGCAAACCGGGCAGGTAATCATTGAAACGCTGCAACAGCGCAATATTGACCCACTGGCGATCCCAGCCGTGCTGGTGAACTCGCACGGGCCGTTTGCGTGGGGCCGCAGCGCGGAGGATGCGGTCCACAGTGCCGTTGTACTGGAAGAAGTGGCTTACATGGGCATTTTCAGTCAGCAATTGACGCCGCAGCTGCCGGCAGTGCAGCAGGTATTACTGGATAAACACTATCTGCGAAAACATGGCAAAAATGCCTATTACGGGCAGAAATAGCCGCTAACATCATCAGCTGGCGTCGGGTTATAACGGCGCCAAATTAAGATTATCCTTATCTATTGTTCGACCACGCTTGAGTATTTCATCCTTATCCTGCCGCAAGTCTCTCCTGTTATCCCGTCAATTCAGCGGTTCTGATTGCATTTCGTCGTGCACATATGGCGTGAGGAATTTCTTTATTTTATCTTAAAAATCAAACACCCATTTAGCATGATGACACTCTGGATTAGGCTGGAGCTGCGAAGAACGCATAATGAAACAGAGGATAATGCTATGACCGTTATAAATCAGACTACTTGCCGCTTGTTCAACGAAGCTGGACAAATGACGCAGCTCTCTGCCTACTATGAAGAAGAACGTCGCACCATGTGGATGATGCTGCGCGCCCAACCTCGCCCAAGTTTTAATCATCAGCTGATCGAGGAGATCATGAACCTCAGCTACGCTGCTCAGCGTTCCGGTTTGAAGATTGATTTTTGGGTCACGGGTTCGCTGGTACCGACCATGTTTAATGCCGGCGGCGATCTGCGTTTCTTTGTCGAAACGATTAAAAATGGCCGCCGCGAAGCCCTGCGTGCCTATGCCCGTGCCTGCGTGGACTGCATTCATGCGGCGGCGCGTGGCTTCGACACGGGTGCTGTTACCATCGCGATGGTGGAAGGGAGCGCGCTGGGCGGTGGATTTGAAGCCGCGCTGGCGCATCACTTCATCCTGGCACAAAATACCGCCCGTATGGGGTTCCCGGAAATTGCCTTTAACCTGTTCCCTGGCATGGGCGGTTACTCACTGGTGGCACGCCGTTCCGGGATGAAACTGGCCGAAGAGTTGATCTGTGAAGGGGAGTCGCATACTGCAGAATGGTTTGAAACGCGCGGCCTGGTGGATCGCCTGTTCCAGCCGGGAGAGGGCTATCGCTGCACGCGTACGTTTATTGATACGCTGCAACCGAAGCTGAACGGTGTCAGAGCGATGCTGAAAGCCCGTCAGCGGGTGCTTCAGCTGACGCGTGCAGAACTGATGGATATTACGGAAGACTGGGTTGATTTTGCCTTTACTATGGAGCCGAAAGATATCGCCTATATGGAGCGTTTAGTCCAGTTGCAAAACCGCCACAGTGCGCAGTCATTGCTGAAAGCGGGCTAATTTATCGTTCTCAGGAAGCCGTAATGGCATGATGCCGCGTAAGCCAGTGCTCGAGTTCTTCAGCGGGCATTGGCTTCGCATACAGGAACCCCTGACGGGTATCCACACCGTTCGCCATCACAAACTCCGCTTCTTCTTCCGTCTCAATCCCTTCCGCGATCACCTGCAAGTTCAGCGCCTTAGCAACGGCAACAATCGCCCTGACCAGTGACTGAGAGACTACCTGCTGGTTTACGCCACGGATAAAGCTCTGGTCGAGCTTAATCGCATCAATCGGCACGCGTGCCAGCTGTGACAACGATGAATAACCCGTACCGAAATCATCCAGATGTACGGCTGCACCCAGTTTCTGAAACTGTTTCATTAATGCCAGCGCCTGCTCCTCATTCTCAATCAGGCAGCTTTCGGTCAGCTCAATATCAATCGGGCAGACCTCCAGTCCGGCTTGATCCAGGGCGAGTTTCAGGTCGGTATAGATACTTTGGTCAATCAGCTGGCGCGGCGACACATTCACCGCCACCCGCAGGTCAATGCCCTGTTTGCGCCAGCGTATAATTTGCTCCAGCGCGCTCAATATCACCCAGCGTCCCAGCGGGATGATCAATCCTGACTCTTCGGCATAGGCAATAAAACTGTCCGGCGGTACCAGCCCACGCTCTGGGGACATCCAGCGTACCAGCGCTTCCACACTGGTGACCGTGCCATCGGCATTCACTTTCGGCTGATAGTGGAGCACCAACTGATGATGTTCCAGCGCCTTGCGCAGGTTGGTGTCGAGCCAGAGATATTCAAACACCCGTTGATTCATTTCGGCTGAGAAAATGCAGAATTTACCGCGCCCGTTCTCTTTCGCTGTGTACATCGCCGTATCAGCATTGCGGATCAGGCTTTCACGATCTTCGCCATGCTGCGGAGCAAGGGCAATGCCCACGGAGCATCCGGAGTAAACCTCAATCAGCCCGATACGGAACGGCTGCTTCAGGCGCTCAAGAATACGCGACGACATCGCTTCTAATGCGGCCTGGCTGGTGTCTTCGGCCAGCACAATAAACTCATCGCCACCCAGGCGCGCCAGCGTCTGATCTTTATCAAGGCAGCTCAAAATCGCCAGAGAAACCGCCTGTAACAGCTGGTCGCCGAACATGTGCCCGTAGGCATCATTCACTTTTTTGAAATTGTCGAGATCAAGGTAGACCACGCCAATCTGCTGGTTAGCACGTTTTTCCAGTGCTTCAGTGATTTCGTGATTGATGGCATTGCGATTCGGCAGGCCGGTAATGGTATCGGTATTGGCCAGCACGCGCAGACGCTCCTGGGCTCGGCGCTCTTCGGTAATATCCGTGCCGGAGCAAATCAGGTAGATCTCATTTTTTCCGCTGCCGCTATGGACGAATTTATTGCGGAACAGGAACAAACGCTGACCTTTCTTCGTCTTGATCCAACGCTCGACTTCATAGGAGCTGCCTTCACGGAAAAACATGCTGATATTACGCCGTGAGGCCGCCGCTTCCTGGCGTGACATAAACAGCTGAAACACATTACGGCCGATCACTTCTTGTTCTTTGAGGCCGGTGTACTCTTCACTCAGGCGGTTAAAGCGCTGGATATGACCTTGCTGATCGACGATGACAATGACGGAATTGGCTTCAGATACCACCTGTTCTGCAAATGACAGACCCAGCACCAGATCGCGCGCGACCGAGGAAGTGTCTCCCCATGCTGACGCGGTCCCCGCCCAGGCAATCTGGGAGACTTTCCTGCCGACCAGATGCATGGACAGTGCATTACCGTACAACGTGATGGTGAGATTCACGCTGGTGGTGATCACCGTCATGCTGCGCAACAGGCTGGCTTGCGGGGGAGTGAGCGGGACGGCAATGTTGGTTTCGCCCCCTTCGTCTTCGGCAAAATGCAGCGCATCGCTGTCGGAGGATAAACGCCAATGAGGGCTGCTGGTGCCAAAATATGCATACAGTAGCGTCTGCCCTTGTTCATCGGTCATTTTTATCTCCCTTGGTGCTACTTTGCAGGTGGTATCTTCTTATTTTAGCAACAGTATTCGGCAAGCAGCAGAATCACAAGCTACGAAGACAATATATTTTTTTGCTGAGAATTGATATGCAGCATAAAATCCCCCGACATGGCGGTCGGGGGGGCAGATTAGCAGGATAATTTGACTAAGGTGACCCTTTTGTCGGGAAAATATCCTTCAAGATAGTTGCGTTTAAAACCCTTTACTGTCAGCCGCTTACTCATCAGATATTGACTTTTTCATCGCGCAGTACGACCGGACTTTCACGAACGGTAGGTAGATCGCTGTGCAATGCGCGTCGGATGGCAAAGCATGCCGCCACCAGCATAGTGATGGCCACCAGCATAAAGAAGGCACACAGCCCGGCATTGATCTGGTTACTGATCACGATAGTCTGCATATCCGCCACGGTTTTCGCCGGGGCAATAACGATCCCCTGGTCGATACCCTTGCTGAACTTTTTCGCCTGGGCCAGGAACCCAATGGCGGGTTTTTCATGGAAAATCTTCTGCCATCCTGCCGTCATTGAGGTAATAAATAACCAGACGGTGGGCACAATCGTGACCCAGGCGTAACGTTGCTTCTTCATTTTAAACAGCACCACGGTGCCGAGGATCAGCGCCATGGACGCCAGCATCTGGTTACCGATACCAAACAGCGGCCAGAGCGTATTAATGCCGCCAAGCGGATCGATGACGCCCTGATAGACGAAGAACCCCCAGCCTGCAACGGCCACCGCGGTGCCGATAATATTGCCTACCCAGGAACGATTATTCGCCAGCGAAGGCACCACCGTACCTGCCAGGTCCTGCACCATAAAACGACAGGCGCGCGTACCGGCATCGACGGCGGTCAGGATAAACAGCGCTTCAAACAGGATGGCAAAGTGATACCAGAAGGCCATCATCGCCCGACTGTTAAAGACCTCGGTAATGATATGCGCCATGCCCACCGCAAAGGTGGGTGCGCCACCTGCGCGCGACAGCACTGACATCTCTCCGACATCACGGGCGATGGCGGTTAACACCTCCGGTGTAACAACAAACCCCCAGCTGTTGATCGCCTGACTGGCACTTTCGACGGTGGTGCCAATCAGCGCCGCCGGGGCGTTCATCGCAAAGTAGACACCGGGGTCGATCACGGAGGCACAGATCAACGCCATGATGGCGACGAAAGACTCCATCAGCATGGCGCCGTAGCCGATCATGCGGATGTGGCTTTCTCGCTCCACCAGCTTCGGCGTGGTGCCGCTGGAGACCAGCGCATGGAACCCAGAGATTGCCCCACAGGCGATAGTGATAAACAGGAACGGGAACAGTCCCCCTGAGAACACCGGGCCGCTACCATCGATGAATTTGGTCACTGCCGGCATTTTCATCTCCGGCATGGCAAAAACGATGCCAACGGCCAGACCGACAATCACGCCGATTTTCAGGAAGGTGGACAGATAGTCACGCGGTGCCAGCAGCAGCCAGACGGGAAGCACAGAGGCAACAAACCCGTAAATCACCAGTACCAGAGTCAGCGTGGTGCCTTTTAGCGTAAAGAAAGGCCCCCAGTATGGATGCAGAGCGATATCCCCGCCGTAGATAATCGCGGCCATCATCAGCACAAAGCCAATCAGCGACACTTCAGCGATTTTTCCTGGCCGCAGGAAGCGCATATACACGCCCATAAACAGCGCGATAGGCAAGGTGGCCGCCAGCGTAAACAGACCCCAGGGGCTGTTGGTCAACGCCTTGACCACCACCAGCGCCAGCGCCGAGAGAATAATAATCATCACCCCCAGTGCGCCCAGCATGGTGATCACCCCGGCGAAGGCGCCCAGTTCCTGTTTCGCCATTTCACCCAGTGAACGGCCATCACGGCGGGTGGAAATAAACAGGATCAGGAAGTCCTGCACGGCACCCGCCAGCATCACCCCAATCAGGATCCACAGCGTGCCGGGCAGAAAGCCCATTTGTGCCGCCAGCACCGGGCCGACGAGTGGGCCAGCCCCGGCAATGGCAGCGAAGTGGTGGCCGAACAGCACCCATTTGTTGGTGGGAACATAATCCAGACCGTCATTGTGACGCTCAGCGGGCGTCATGCGACGGTCATCCAGTTCGAAAATACGACGGGCAATAAACAGGCTGTAAAAGCGATAAGCAATGCTGTAACAGGCGACGGCGGCCACCACCAGCCATAGCGCGTTCACGGGTTCGCCCCGGTTAAGCGCCAGCATGGCGAAAGCCACAGCACCTGCTAACGCCACCAGTAACCAGATCAATCCGGCTTTGACGTTCTTCATCACGTAACTCCTTGTCAGATCCATTAAGAAGAGGGACAAGTTAACCGTAATGTAAAAAAGTGTTAATGACAGGCGGTAAGTAAAGAAGTGTGAGGCGCAGGCGATTTTTTCGTTTCAGAAGGGGAAGGGCAATAACAGAGGAAAATACGGGATAGCCAACAGGCTATCCCGTTGAAGACAATCAGACAACCGGACGGGCAACGACGCTGCGGGTTTCCATACGCACTTCGGCGATGGTCACGTCAATCAGGTCGGTGACGCGGTAAGCCACATCGCCTTTGATCTGCACGGTGCCATTCTCGTTGCTGCACACCAGCTCATCACGCACCGCGTGGATGAACGGGGCAGGGATAAAGGCAACCGCACCATTTTCCTGAAGACGTACACGCATACCGCCACGGGAAACATCGATCACTTCCGCGCTGAAACGCTGGTCAGTACCGACCGATTTCTGCAGGAAACGCGAGTACAACCAGTCTCCGACATCGCGCTCTGCCATACGGTTCTGACGGCGGCGTTCGCCCATCTTCACCGTGACGTCATCCGCAGGGCGGCTGGCCGCTTCCCCTTTGATGATCGCTTTCAGCAGGCGGTGGTTCACCATATCGCCATACTTACGGATCGGAGAGGTCCAGGTTGCGTAGGCATCCAGACCAAGGCCGAAGTGTGGGCCTGGTGTGGTGCTGACTTCAGCAAATGACTGGAAGCGACGAATACGGCTGTCGAGGAACTGAGTCGGCAGTGTATCCAGCTCGCGGCGCAGCGTGCGGAAACCTTCCAGCGTGGCAATGGCTGCGGGATCTGCCGTCACACCGTGGTTCGCCAGAACGGCGGCAGCCTGCTCGGCATTCACGTCGTCGAAACCAAGGTGCACGTTGTAGATCCCGAAGCCCAGCTTATCGCGCAGCACGGCAGCCGCGCAGATGTTGGCCAGGATCATCGATTCTTCAACGATGCGGTTAGCAATGCGACGATGCTCGGCAATGATATCCAGCACTTCGCCTTTCTCGCCTAACAGGAAGCGGAAGTCAGGGCGGTCTTTGAACACCAGCGCATGTGTCTGACGCCATTCGCTGCGCGCCTGGCACAGACGGTGCAGCAGACTAATCTGTTGTGCAATGGCGTCGCTTTCCGGCTGCCATTCACTGGTACCGTTAGTTTCCAGCCAGTCAGAGACATTGTCGTACGCCAGCTTGGATTTAGATTCAATCCAGGCCGCGAAGAATTGAATGTCATCTCCCGGTGTGCCGTCAGCGGCGATAGTCACGCGGCAGGCCAGCACAGGACGTCGCTCATTCGGACGCAGCGAACAGATGTCATCAGACAGCTCGCGCGGCAGCATCGGAATGTTAAAACCAGGCAGGTAGTTAGTGAACGAGCGCTCAGCGGCAACCGCATCGAGTTTGCTCCCCGCGGGCACATAGGCCGTGGGATCGGCAATCGCAATGGTCAGTTTCAGCGCGCCATCGGCGGCATCTTCCACATACAGCGCATCGTCCATATCTTCGGTGCTGGCGCTGTCGATGGTCACGAAGGTTAGGGCAGTGAGGTCTTCACGCTCCAGTTGCTCGTCCAGCATCTCTTCCGGCGTTGCCACATCCGGTGCTTCACGCTCCAGATTATGGCGAGACAGCGTCACCCACCACGGTGCCAGATGGTCATCCGCAGTGGTAATAAATTCGGTCAGTTCGGCATAGAAACTGCGATCGCCTTTGAGCGGATGACGGCGCATCTCAGCCACTGCCCAGTCACCGGCCTGGAAGTCATGCTTCACATTACGGTCAGGGCGGCACTGAATGGCGTCTCTCAGCAGCGGATGATCAGGCACAATCGACAGGCGATCGTCTTTCTTCTGAACACGGCCAACAAAACGGGTCAGGAAAGGTTCAATCAGCGTTTCAGGGTCGGCAACTTCACGATCCTTGTCGGTCTGAATCACGGCGCTAACGCGGTCACCATGCATGACTTTTTTCATAAACGGTGGCGGAATAAAGTAGCTTTTCTGTGCATCGACTTCCAGGAAGCCGAAACCTTTTTCCGTGCCTTTTACCACACCCTCAACACGCGGCGTTTGGGAGTGGAGTTTCTCTTTTAGCTGCGCGAGCAGCGGGTTATCCTGGAACATAATTTCAACGTTTTCGTGGCCTAAGAGCGGCAGACAGTTTTACGCGATTAACCGCTCCACGGCAAGTAAAAAGCCTTTTCTGACGTGGTGGTGGGCGGCCATTTTTGCGGCCGCCCGGGTCTGTCAGGCGATACGTCTTCCGGCCACAACAAGTGACAGACTGATCTTCACCGGCACAGACTTCGAGGTGGGCGTTCCGCTGCCGTCACCAAAACTGGAAAGCGGCACCAGCGGATTGGTTTCGGGATAATAGGCGGCCAGATTCCCACGCGGAATGGCATAGGGCACCAGCTTAAACCCGCTGACTTTACGGGTAATACCATCATTCCACAGCGTTTCGATATCGACGTTATCTCCGGCGGCGTAGCCCATGTTGTCCATGTCTTCCGGGTTGATAAACAGCACTTCACGCTGGCCGTAAACGCCACGATAACGGTCATCCAGCCCGTAAATGGTGGTGTTGTACTGGTCATGAGAACGCAGCGTTTGCAGCGTGAACGGCACTTCAACATCGAGCGCCGGGAACAGCGAGGTCGGCAGGGAGGCCGCGCTGAACTGAGCTTTTTCATGCAGCGTATTAAAACGCAGTTCAGCCGCCGCGTTGCCTAAATAGAATCCGCCTTTCAGATCGCATTTGGCATTGAAATCGCTGAAACCGGGCAGCGTTGCCGCAATATGATCACGAATGATATTGTAATCGTCCGCCATTCCGAGCCAGTCCACTTTCTCGCTGCCCAGTACTGCATGAGCAATGTTAGCCACGATCCAGGTTTCAGAACGCTGGGTATCGGCTATCGGTTTACCCACACCTTCTGACGCATGCACCATGCTGAAGGAGTCTTCGACGGTAATAAACTGCGGGCCACTGGCCTGAATATCCTGCTCGGTACGGCCAATCGTCGGCAGGATCAGGGCATCAATCGCGCCAGGGCACAGATGGCTGCGGTTGAGCTTGGTGCTGATCTGCACCGTCAGACCGCAGCGTTTCAGGGCTTCTTCGGTACGCGGGCTGTCCGGAGCGGCCGCAGCCAGGTTGCCCCCGAGGGCAATCAACACCTTGATTTCATCACGCAGCATCGCTTCCAGCGCCTGTACCGTGTTGTGCCCGACGTTGCGCGGTGGCTCGAAGTCAAAATGCTGCCCCAGACTATCGAGAAACGCCTGAGACGGCTTTTCATCGATGCCCATCGTACGGTTACCCTGCACATTACTGTGGCCACGTACCGGGCAAAGGCCTGCGCCTTTTTTACCTAACTGCCCGAACAACAGTTGCAGGTTGACGATCTCGCGCACGGTATCGACAGAATGTTTGTGCTGGGTGATACCCATCGCCCACGTACAAATCACGCGTTCGGCGCTTTGGTAAATCGCTGCCGCTTCACGGATCTGCTGTTCGCTGAGACCGGACTGACTGACAATCTGTGACCACTCCGTGGCATCCACGGCGGCAAGATAAGCCTCCAGACCTTCCGTTTTGGCATTGATAAACATCTCATCGAACAGGCCTTTCTCACCCGCCGCGATCAATGCACGATGGTTCTCAGCCAGCACTTTGACCATGCCGCGCACGGCGGCCATATCCCCGCCGAGGTTCGGCTGGTAATAGGTTGAGCTGATTTTACCTGCCATGCTGGTGACCACTTCCAGCGGTTTTTGCGGATCGGCAAAACGTTCCAGCCCGCGTTCGCGCAGCGTGTTGAACGTGACGATTTTAGCACCGTGGTCGGCCGCGTGACGCAGGCTGTGCAGCATGCGCGGATGGTTGGTACCCGGGTTCTGCCCGAAGACAAAGATGGCGTCCGCATGGTCAAAATCGTCCAGACGGATGGTGCCTTTCCCCACGCCAATGCTGCGCTTCAGCCCGACACCACTGGCTTCATGGCACATGTTCGAGCAGTCAGGAAAGTTGTTACTGCCGTTCATGCGGCCGAACAGTTGATACAACCAGGAGGCTTCATTACTGGCGCGTCCTGAGGTGTAAAGCTCCATACGGTCGGGATGATCCATCGCCTTAATATGGCGGGCGATCAGGGCAAATGCCGCGTCCCAGCTAATCGGTTCATAGTGGTCAGTGGCGCGGTTATAGCGCAGCGGCTCGGTCAGACGTCCCTGGTATTCGAGGAAGTAATCGCTCTGGTGATACAGGGCTGCAACACTGTACTGGGCAAAGAAGTCAGCGCCGATATGGCGGGGGGTGGCTTCCCAGGTCACGGCTTTGGCGCCGTTCTCGCAGAAGCTGAAGGTGCTTTTGTTGTCATCACCCCAGGCACAACCCGGGCAGTCGAAGCCCTTTGCCTTATTCATACGCATCAAATTGCGCATGTTTTTTAACACTTGTTTGCTGTCGAAGACGAAACGGGTGGTGGCTTCCAGTGAACCCCAGCCGCCCGCAGCGGCCTGGTATGGCTTAATCGCTTCTTTAAATTTCATAATGTCGCAGGCTTATGTTGAATAGTTGTTAAAAAATTATTGCTTCTTTTTGGCGATTTTGCGATCCGAGCGAAGAATTGTCTAATTGATTGCAGAGATGGTGCGATAGGTCGTGTTTATCGCGATAAGTCTGGAAATGTGACGTTGGTCAAAGATTGTCCGTTGAATATCCCCATTAAGGCAGCATCCCCCGACATGCAACGCATACTTAGCCCGTGATAATGACAGCGGGAGAGACGGATGAAAGCGTTTGCCAGTAAAATCCATGCCTTCGGTAAAGCTCTGATGATGCCGATTTCGGTGATTGCCGCCGCCGGTATTTTCTTAGGCGTTGCGGCCGCGTTGCAGAACCCGGTGATCACCGGGGATGCCTTTGCCAGCTTGCAAATACCGCAGCTGATCATTGGGTTTATCCGCAAAGTGGCGGGGGCGCTGTTTGCTAACCTGCCGCTGTTCTTTGCTGTAGCCAGCGCCATTGGCCTGGCGAAAGCAGAAAAACCCACGGCGGCCTTTGCCTCGGTGATTGGTTTTATCGCCATGCACGTCGGCATCAGCGCCACCCTGGCAGCGCGGGGGCTGACGGCCGCCACCACTACCGCAGCGGCCTTGCAGCAGCAGGGGATGGATCAAACTACGGCGATGATGACCTCCGCGGAATTTATTCCCATGCTGGGCATCTTCACTTACAACATGAGCGTGCTGGGTGGGGTGATTGCCGGGCTGGTGACGGTAATGATTCATAACCGCTTTTACACCACCGAGCTACCGACGGCGATCAGCTTTTTTGGCGGGCGACGCTTTGTCCCGATTGTCACTGTGCTGGTGCTGCCGCTGGTCGGCGTCTTGCTGGCGCTCATCTGGCCGACAATCGGTGCCGGGATTGCCTGGGTCGGCGAACTGATTGGTGAGAGCGGACAGTACGGTGCGTTTCTCTACGGCACCAGCGAACGGTTGCTGATCCCCACCGGGTTGCACCATATCCTCAATGAAACGGTGCGTTTTACGCCGATTGGCGGCATTGCCACGGTCGACGGGCAGACCATTGTCGGTGCACTGAATATCTTTAATACCTCGCTGACGCACCCGGGTTCCGTACCGGATACCACGGTGCAGGACGCTACACGTTTTCTGGCGCAGGGAAAAATTCCGGTGATGATGTTCGGCCTGCCCGCCGCCGCGCTGGCGATGTATCACTGTGCGCGTCCCGAGCATAAGCAGCGGGTGAAAGCGCTGGTGCTGGCCGGGGCGCTGACCTCCTTTACCACCGGAATTACGGAGCCGCTGGAGTTTTGCTTCATCTTTGTTTCCCCGGTGCTTTACCTATTTCATGCCTTGCTGAGCGGCCTCTCCTTTATGCTGATGTCATTGCTGCATCTGATGATTGGCAATGTGCAGGGGGGCGCTATCGATCTGGTGGTCTTCGGCATTCTGGGGGGCAGTAAAACCGCCTGGTGGTGGAGCGTGGCGCTGGGGCTGATCTATATCCCGATCTACTATTACGGTTTTCGCTTCGTCATTCTGCGGATGCGCGTGGAAACACCGGGGCGAGAGTCAGAAGAGGCACCTCAGGCCGCTAAGGTGACGGGGGATGAACGCACCCGCATTATTATCAGCGGGCTGGGCGGTGAGGCCAATATAGAGGATGTTGATTGCTGCTTTACCCGCCTGCGGGTGAGGGTTAAACAGATGAATGAGGTGGTCGATCATACCTTGATGAGCACCGGTGCCAATGGCATCAACCGCGTCAGCGACCACGATGTTCAGGTGATTTATGGGCCGCAGGTAGAAAAAATTGCCAATGAAGTGAAAAGTGCGTTGGGTCTGGCCTGAATGGCCCGGTATGATAGCGCCTGAATAAAGGCGCTAAGTTGCCGATAAAACTCAATATACCCTAAATAATTCGCATTGCAGGACAAAAACGTTACTCGTTTTTGAACAGCACTTGTGCTGGCCCCAAAGGGGCGCGCCCAACGCATCTGCAATGCGAATTGTGACGGGTAAGGACCCACGTTGCATGGACAAGATTAAAACGACGATAGCCTTGCTGTTGCCGGTGCTGCTTCTTGCGGGCTGTAAAAAAGAAGAAGATGAAGGCATTTCATTAAAAATCAAAAACCTGTCTTTCCTTTATCAGTTTGAGGCTATTCCCGGAAAGATAAAAAGCACCCATCAGACCATTTTTGATGCCAACGGCGAGAAACGTTACGACGGGGTATTTAATTTTGATAAGGACGGCTGCGTCACGGATTTTGATGTCACCAACCTCGACGTCGGTAATATCAGCGTGCGTCGGGAAAAAAACCAGCTGGTCGGCGAAGAGAATGGAAAACCCGTTGTCCTGACGTTGGATAGCAAATGCAACGTGCAGTCCAAAACCAGCGGCAACTTCACCATCGATATTCGTTACAACGATAGCGGGCTTATTTCCGGGCTTTCTTCTACACAGTCTGACTATCGCGTTGAACTGACGTATGACTCTCTGGGGCGTCTGGTTGCTCAGCATGCGTTTAGCGGCGATCGCCCGATCTCGGAAGGGGTGCAGAAATATGCCTCGGATGCCGGTGATAAACCCTCCGATGCCGTGACCATCAGCAAAACTGCTGAAGGCACCAGGGAAACCACTACTCGTTGCGATTATCAGCAGGGCGTGCCCGTGACCTGTCGCTTCACCCTCAAAACCACGCCGGGCGACAAGGTGGTTGAACGCCATGCGCAGCTGGCCACGACGTTTTACTAAAGCGTAAATATTATGGATATCAAACAGCTCATCTATCTGTGTAATCTAGAGCGCGAGCGCCACTTTGGTCGCGCCGCCGAGGCCAGCTTTGTCAGCCAGCCTACGCTGTCGATGCGCCTGAAAAACCTGGAACGTGAGCTGGGACTGTCGCTGATTAACCGCAGCAATAACTTTGATGGTTTTACACCGGAAGGGGAACGCGTGCTGTCCTGGGCGCGGGAAATTGTCTCGGTGTATCAGGGGCTCAAGCTGGAGGTGGAGTCACTCAAACACGGCGTTAATGGAACGCTGCGTATTGGTGTGGTGCCGCAGTGCAGTATTTCCCTGCCAGTGATGCTGAAGGCGATCGGCGATCGTTACCCGCAGCTCGACTATCGTGTGGCCGTACTCAGTGCCGACCAGCTGCTGGATGCGCTGAACAGTCATACCGTGGATGTAGGAATTGGCTTCTTTGAGCTGGCTACACTGCGTGAGCTGCATTTCCAGGCGGAAACCCTGGACGATAACGGCATTGAGCTGCTTTATCATCCGCAGCATTTTCCTCAGTTACAGGGCGATGAGCCGCTGATACTGAAAGAAGTGGCCGCGCTACCGCTCTGCCTCGCTGAACAGACGCGCTATTTCCGCCGCTATATTGACGGGCACTTTCGTGATGCGGGGCTGACCCTGCGTGTGGTGCTGGAAACCACATCCGTCTTTCAACTGCTACAGGGTGTTCAGGTCGGGCTGGGATGTATGGTGTCGCCGGTCGGGCATCTGATTGACGGCATGACCAGCGGGTTGCAACGCCGCCGGGTGGCGATGCCGCCTATGTCCCGACAGGGGGCTGTGGTCATTGCTGAACCAGGGCGTGCTACGCCGCTGGCCCAGCATTTCTTTGATGAAGTCCGGCGCTGGTTAAAGGACTAGCGTTATTCGCCGTTAATGCCCAATCCCTGCATCAGCCGGTTACCCCAGCTGGCTGCCGCCACACTCAAAATGATATCGAATATCTGCGCACTGTTCAGACCCGCGTCTTTCAGCGGCTGAATATGGGCGGCATTCACTCTTTCTGGTGAACGTGTCAGCTGTGCTGCCAGTGAAATCACCGCCTGTTGCAGGGTATCCGCTACGCTCACAGCCTGTTCCACGCTCTCCTGTAATGCCGTCCGCCATTCGCTGCCTGCGGCATAACGTTCAAAACAGCTCACGCTGCCGTTGATACGTGAAGTGACTGCCGCAGCCAGCGAGGAATCGTTGCTGCTGCGTGCCGCCTCCAGCTGGTTGATCAGACGGCCCCAGCCATACAGTGCTTTGCCATCATGGGCAAACAGCCATGCGCCTGTTTCAAGTTCGGCCAGTGGCTGGCAGAAGGTGAGCGCTTCCAGCTGTTCCGGCGCTGCGTAGCGTAACTCCAGCGGCGGCAGCGCAGGGCGCCAGAGGAGGGAATTCAGGAAGTTTTCGCTGGCGGCATCCGGTGGAATGGTCACGCCGGGCATCCAGCGTACGGGCAGCGCCATCAGGGCATGAACCCCGGCGACAACGCGTGCCTGATAACTCACAAAACCGATAATCTGACCGAGCGTGATAATATCCGGCGCGCTCAGGCCGACATCGTCAAGCCGCTGCACGGAGAGGGCATCAATCAGTGTTGGCTGGCTGGCAAGCTGGCGTGCATATTCGGTGATTTGTGTCAGGCGATGATTGCTCTCACGTGATGAGTCTGGCCCCGGAAGCGGATTGAGGCGTGCAGCATAGTGATTGCAAAGACGTTGCACCCCGGTCACCTGCGCCACCGTCAGCGCACTGCTGAGGCGATCGTACAGTGTCAGCGTATGGCTCAGGGTTGTGGTGAGTTCCGATGGGAACAACAGTTGATAGAGATCGCGCGAAGCCAGCAGTGCGGGTTGCACCTGCTGTAATAAGGTGTTCAGTTCTCCTTCTGCCTGCTGCGCCAGACCCAGCAAAAAACGGTCTTCAATAGTGGCAGCTTCAGGCATCAGCGGTGCACGCTGGGCGGGCAGGCTGGTCTGGGTTTCATGATACCAGTGGTTGTTGCCGGTAAAGCGGCGCTGTTCCATGATCATTCCTTTTCGGGTTCAAAGGCTCGCCGGGAGGGCGCCAGGAAAAGGCACCATGACCAGCGGGCCTGAATGTCATGGGTATCCTGGCGTAAGCCGCAACACGATAGAAATAATGATCTGTACTATCAAATAGCTGAATGGCATATACCTATCTGGGTGACCGGAACTGTAGGGGCCGATCATTTTTCCGATCGGCCCGTGTTGATGATGTGCACTGTTCTGGCTGACCGGAACAGAAGGTCAGCCACTACACGTGAGGGAACAATATTTCGTGATAATACTCAGCGGTCTCTGCGCCAGGCATCAGCCGTCAGGGCTTCACCAAAATGGCTGGAGATAAGACGCTTCGTCAGGTCATGCAGCGGGCAGGCCAGCACATCGGCCGTGCTGCCGCGTTCGACAACTTCACCCTGGTGCATGACCAGCACCTTGTCGCTGATATGTTTCATCATTCCCAGATGCTGAGTGACGTAAATATAGGCGATCCCGTGTTTATCCTGCAGTTCCAGCATCAGGTTAATCAACTGAGACCGCATCGACATATCCAGCGCCGCCAGCGCCTCATCGGCAACAATCACTTTTGGCTGTAAGATCAGGGCGCGTGCCAGACCGATACGTTGCTTCTGACCGGGGGCAAGCATATGGGGGTAGTAGGAGGCGTGATCGCGCAGTAACCCGACCTGGCGCAGCGTGGCGATAATGCGTTTCTCCCGCTCGGCGGAATTCAGCTCAGTATTCAAACGCAGTGGAAAATCGAGGATCTGGCTGATGCGCTGACGCGGGTTCAGCGAGGTTGACGGGTCCTGGAAAATCATACGAATGCGCTGGCTGCGGTAACCGTAATCACCGTACTCCAGCGCATGGTCGTCAATCACGATCTCTCCGGCCGTCGGTGCGATCATGCCACTGAGCATTTTTGCCAGTGTCGACTTTCCTGAACCGTTCTCACCAATTATCGCCAGCGTCTGACGTTCCTGTAACGTGAAGCTGATCTCTTTGACCGCCTCGACGTGCTGACGTCTGAACAGACCGGTGCGGTAGCGATAGGTTTTACTCAGATTGCGCACTTCCAGCAGTGTATCAACCATTACTGACTCTCCATATTCAGCGGGAAGTGGCAGGCAAAAAGATGGCTTTTGCTGCCTGAAAGGCGCGGCGTTGCCATACAGTCTTTTTGCGCGTAAGGACAGCGTGGGCCAAGGCGGCAACCAATCGGCAGGTGTTCCAGCGAAGGAATGGTGCCTGGCAGCGTATTCAAACGACTCTTGTGCGGCAGAGAACGACCAAAATCCGGCATGGCGCGGATCAGGGCCTGAGTGTAGGGGTGGTGCGGCGCCGTAATCAACTCTTCGCTGACGGCGGTTTCAACGGTCTGTCCGCAGTACATGACGTTAATCCGATCCGCCCAGTGGCTGAGCATTTGCAGGTCATGACTGATCAGCAGAATAGTGGTGTTGTTATTCTGGTTCAGACGCGACAGCAGGCGGAAAATCTGCGCCTGCGTGGTCGGTTCCATGGCGTTGGTCGGTTCATCGGCAATCAACAGGCGCGGCTGATTGGCCAGCGCAATGGCAATCATCACTTTCTGGCATTCGCCATCTGTCAGCTCGTAAGGGAAGCTGCTCATGATGTCTTTATGATCTTTGATCCCCACGCGGTGCAGCAGCTCAATGGCACGGCGGTGGCGCCAGCCGAAGCGCTGATACCAGCGGCCTTTCCATGTCCAGCCGGGGATCGCCTGTTTTAACTGGGTGCCGATACTCTCAGATGGGTCAAGGCACGACTGCGGCTCCTGAAAAATCATCGACACATTATGGCCGACGATCTTACGCCGTTCACGCGGCGAGAGGTGCAGCAGATCGATATCATTAAAGCGCATACGGTCGGCGGTGACGCGCCAGTTGTCGTTAGTGACGCCACAAATCGCTTTGGCAATCAGACTCTTCCCCGAACCTGACTCACCCACAAGGCCGCGAACCTCGCCTTCCGTCAGCGTAATACTTACCCGATCCACGGCTTTGACCGGGCCATCGGCCGTCATAAATTCAATGGTCAGGTTACGAATATCGAGTAGCGGCATTATTCAACTCCCGCATCGATGGCACGGCGTACACCGTCACCCAGCAGGTTAACGATCAATACGCTCAACATAATGGCTGCACCGGGTAACATCACGGTCCAGGGCGCAACATAAATCAGTTCCAGCGAATCGCCCAGCATGGCGCCCCATTCTGGAGACGGCAACTGTGCGCCAAGATCGAGGAAGCCGAGAGCGGCAATATCGAGAATGGCCATCGACAGGGCGCGGGTAAACTCCGTCACCAGCAACGCCAGAATATTGGGCAGAATGGCGTACCACAGAATATCCAGACTGCTGGCCCCATCAAGGCGCGATGCCACCACATACTCTTTTTCCAGTTCGTCATGCACCGCACTGTAAATAGCGCGCACCAGACGCGGCAGGATGGCGAGGTACACCGCCAGCATGGCATGTTCCAGCCGCGGCCCGAGAAACGCGACGACGATTATCGCCAGCAGCAGAGAGGGGATCGACAGGAGTGTATCGAGCACATGATTAAGCGCCGCAGAGCGCAACCCGTGGGTCAGACCGGCCAGCACACCGAGCACCATGGCGCAGACGGAAGCCACCAGGGTGACGACAATCGCCGAGCCAACGGTGGGAGCAGCACCGCTCAGCAGGCGGCTTAACAGATCGCGGCCCAGGTCGTCGGTGCCGAGGAAGAAGGAGACATCGCCGTAATGCGACCAGGACGGCGGCAGCAACTGATAGCCGAGAAATTGCTGATCAAGCCCGTAGGGGGCGATCAGGCCGCCGAAAATGCACAGCAGCAGCACGGCGATAAACGCATAGAAGCCGATCATCGCCGTGGTGTCACGGTAAAACAGCCCCCAGGTATGACGAAGGGGGCTGGGCGGTCGCTTCTCAGCGTAAATATTATCGGTGGGCATGAGTTTTCACTTCAATTCTTCTGGGTGTGTTGTCGTCTGCTATGGTTTTTTGATTCATATCATAACCTTAGTCTGCATCATCCCTTGATCGTCTCGTCATGTCAGTTTTTTTATCTCAGGTGACCGACAATTTTTACGCTGCAGGCTGAAAAGCACAGCCAGTCACGATCAGCATAGGCGATTATCCTTCGATATCACTGTCGCAAGCAAGGGAACACCGGCAGCAATTTCGCGTCTTCGGTGGCTTCTCGTGATTTGGGTTGGGGGCGAACTTTTTTTCGGTCGACCTGTGCCGTTCACTCGACCGCTGCCGAGGGTATGCATCACTGAGCAGCAATCAAATTATGATTGATCTTCATAACCTGTTGAGTGTGATTGTTGAGATGAAAATGGCCCCGAAACAGGGCCCGGTTTTTTACTCTTTTTCGCGCATATAGTCAGCAGTAGGTACTGAGTATTCTCCTGGAGTGAAAGGCTGCGGTTCACCATCGACCATTCTGAATTCAGACACAATATAGCGACGTATCATCATTGTTTTCGTGGGTGACATTAGAGCAATGACAACGTTTATCTCACCGTATGCTGGGAATTGATAGTAATTCCTTGGGATGCAAAAATTATTTTTAGAAATGGTTAAGGCGGGTAGCTGCCTGTTGAAACCAGACATCTCGGGTGCATCTCTATTTCTGATTGCGAGGTAGTCCACATAATAATTCTCAGTATTTTTAATCTGGAAGCATAACCCATTATTCACTCTGAATGCCTCGCCGACCTCATATTGAGGTAGCTGTTCCCCTAATAACCCACACCCAGTAAGCAAAGGGAAAAACAGGGTGGTAAATAGTGATTTTTTTATTGTCATTAACGGATTCATGGGAATGCCCTTAACGTATATTTATACTGCTGCATTAACTCCTCAAAAGATAAGTCATCACAGTTAGTACATAATCTATTCATTCTCCAGTTAGTATGCCCGTTGAATTGTGTAAGGAGATAATAATCTGCAATGATTGATGCCTGCTGTTCCATACGATAGGTACTCAGTGGCCAGCTATCTAGAGCATATTTATAGGGCGCAGCCCAGCTTATCAGCCCCCTTAATTTAACATTCATACCGTGCTGAAACTGCCATACGTGAGACAGTTCATGAATGAAGGTGTGCTGATACAAAAAGTGAGCCTTTGAAAAATCAGAACTGTAATACTCTCGAAGGTACATCTCACCATTGGGTGACATTGATGCTCTTTTAAGTTGCAAACCAAAAGGCAGATAACTGCCTTTATGGATCCACACTTTAGGATAATTAATCGTGTCACGAAAAATCTCTCGCGCCATTTTAATCTCGCCCGGCGTCATCAGGCGCAGACTGCCATCCTTAGTTCCCTTATCAAACATAACTTATCCTTAATTCATCCGTGTTCAGTACCCAGCAAGCATAGCAAAACCATTTTTTGATAAAAAGTTTGTGGCGTGTAATTTGCCTGGCGCGTCACATTGCTGTCCGGCGACAGAGGCGGATGGCGTAGAAATAACAACGAAACTAACTACAAAGAGGTATATTCCGCTGCATCTGAAATGCAGTGGAATATTTAGATGGGATGGTTAAGTGTATTTAAATTCCTGTCATCGGGATATTATTAATTATTGAACCAATAAAATCCCATGTCCATTAACGCAGCGCATACCACTCTTTATGCTTCAGCGGATTGGTCATGGCGCCTAAAATATCGGAAAGCACGTTAACGGCAATCACCAGGCTGCCCACTACCATCACGCCTGCGGAAATAGCGGCATAGTCCTGTTGGCGAATGGCATTAATCAGCCAGCGCCCCAGTCCAGGCCAGCTGAATACCACTTCGGTGATCATCGCCAGCGTCAGCATGGTCGAAAATTGCAGACCCAGGCGCGGGATCACGGGTGGCAGGGCGTTATGCAGGACGTGGCGGCGAATAATGGTAAACAGTGACAACCCACGCGTGGCCGCTGCTTTCACGTAATTCTGCTCCATCACTTCACGGGTGCTGAGACGCAGCAGACGGATCACCTCCGTAGTGGGGGCAACGGCCAGCGCCGTCACTGGCAACACCATATGTTTCAGTGCGCTGATAATCATTTCATGGCGCCACGGTGAATCGGTAATCCAGGCGTCGATCAGGGCGAATCCGCTAACATGCTTTACCGGATAGAGCAGATCAAAACGACCGGACACCGGGAACCAACCGAGATTCAGTGAGAAAAACAGCGTTAACAGCAGTGCAAGCCAGAATACAGGTAATGAAAATCCGAGCAGCGCCACGGCGCTGATCGCTTTGTCCTGCCATTTGTTACGCATCACGCCTGCGGCAATCCCCAGCGGTATCCCCACCATCAGCGCCACGCTAAATGCCATAAAGCAGAGTTCCAGCGTGGCAGGGAAAACCTCGCGCAGTTGCAGATTGATCGACTGGCCGTTAATGCTGGAAACGCCAAAATCGAGCTGCAAAATCCCTTTAAACCAGAACAGCCAGGCATCCAGTAAAGACGCACCCTGCAACGGCGCGTGTGGCGTAAAGTAGCTCAGGCTGAAGCCGAGCAGCGTCAACATAAACAGCGTTACGGCAAACAGCACCAGACGGCGCAGCGTATAAATAATCACGGTGACTTCTCCTCGCCGCCATCGCGGTAAACACCGGCAAATGAGGCATTGCCAAACGGACTGAGTACCAGCCCTTTAATATCGTAGCGATAGGCCTGCAAACGCAGAGAGTAGGCCAGCGGCAGAACCGGCAGCTCCTGAGACAACATCGCCTGGGCGCGGTCATAATAATCGATGCGGTTTGCCAGTTGCTGCGACAGCAGCGCCTTGTGCAGCAATTCATCAAAGCCAGAGTGGCACCAGTGCGCATAGTTAGTCTGGGAAGCAATTGCCGCACAGC
The DNA here is from genome assembly GCF_020683125.1 of Erwinia rhapontici. Taxonomy (NCBI): domain Bacteria; kingdom Pseudomonadati; phylum Pseudomonadota; class Gammaproteobacteria; order Enterobacterales; family Erwiniaceae; genus Erwinia; species Erwinia rhapontici. The sequence goes on from NZ_CP085627.1 coordinate 2,360,310, forward strand.
TCAGCAACGGACGGAAGAAACTGTCCGGGTCATTACTGTCCGTTGCCCAGCCGGTCAGCGTCAGGTCGTGGTTCATCTCCATAAGTCTGGCTTCCTGGAAACGGCCTTCAACCTGCACGATGGTCACGCGAACGCCAACCTGGGCGAGATCTGCCTGAATCAACTCGGCAGTCTTCATCGGGCTGGGATTCCAGGACTGTGATGCCGAGGGTACCCACAGATTGAGGTGGAGATCGTCAATGCCCAGTGCCTTAAGCTGATCGCGGGATTTTTGGGGATCGTAAGGGGTCACGCGCGCATCGGTATCATAAGCCCAGGAAGCACGCGGCAGAATCGAAGCAGCGGTTTCTGCGGTACCGTAATAAATCGACTCCATCAAACGTTCGTTATTGATCGCCAGCGCCAGTGCCTGGCGTACCTCTGGGCGATCGAGCGGGGCTTTGCGCGTATTGAATGCCAGATAGGCAATATTCATTCCCGGCCGCAGCGTCAGTCGGAGGCGTGGATCATCGCGCAGGATAGAAAGCTGGCTGGCGGCAGGGTAGGCCAGCACATCGCATTCGCCGGTGAGCAGTTTGGACAACCGCCCGGTACCGCCCGCACTCATATCAATCACCACCTGTGACATGCGCGGCTTGCCCTTCCAGTAGGCGTCGTTACGTTGCAGGCGTACATACTGCCCGGCGTGATAATCGTTCAACATAAAGGGTCCGGTGCCGACCGGTTCACGGTCCAGCTGCTCCTGACGGTCCACTTTGGTGAGTTGGTCTGCGTACTCGGCCGACAGAACTGGCGCGTAGTGTGTTGCGAGATGCCAGAGGAATGAGGCGTCCGGGCTGTTAAGACGGATTTCGACGGTGTTTTTATCGATCTTTTTCACGCTCTGCACGGCGTCAGAGAACCGGAGGCTGTCAAAATAGGGATAGCTGCCGCCGTTGACGTTATGCCACGGATGCTGGCGATTAAACACCCGCTCAAAGCTGAACACCACATCATCAGCGTTCATGGTACGGGTTGGCGTGAACCATGCAGTATGCTGGAAGGGCACTTTTTGGCGCAGATGGAAACGGTAGGTCGCGCCGTCGTCCAGCACTTCCCAGCTTTCAGCCAGCTCCGGCATCAGCCGATAGGTGTAAGGATCAACATCGAGCAGGCGATCGTAAAGCTGGGCGGCGAGGGTATCCACCACCAGCCCACTACTGGCCATCTGCGGATTAAACGTATTCATTACGCCATTGACGCAATACACGAAGCCACTCTGGCGAATATCACCAGGCGTGGATGACCATACAGGGGTACTCAGCGCGCTAAGGCTGAGAAGCAAAATCGAGAATAATTTGCGCATAACTCTTCTGAAAATTCAGGCAATAAACAGAGTGTACCGCACTCGGAGGCTGCACCCAAAGTTTGCGAGGGCGAGGGGAAGAAAAATGCCCACAAGCCGTTAAGGGGTGTTAATAATAAGCCTGAACTTGTTATGGAAATGAGAAAGGTTCTCAACAAAGTGCTTTACAGATCGGCTTGAGAATGATTATTATTCCCCTGCGCTTCAACGGTGGCTCTACCGTGGAAGAGCACGACATTGCTCACATTGCTTCCAGTATTTTTAGCCCGCCTTGAGCGGGCTTTTTTTTGCCTGATTTCCCGGGCCTCAATCTTCACTGACACTGATATCATGCTTCTTTAACATGGCGCGCAGCTGATGATAGGTCACGCCCAGCAGCTCGGCAGCCCGGCGTTGATTAAAGCGAGCCTGAGTCAGCGCTTTTTCTACCAGCATTTTTTCCTGTTGATACTGCCAGTGACGTAAATCAAGCGGCAGGGCGGGCAGCGCATCATCACCCTGTGGTTCTGTCGTGACGGCAGGTTCCACACGCTGGAAGGGGTTAAGAATTATGTTGTCGAGCGGATCCTCGATGCTGGCATGGCGATAGACCGATCGCTCCACCACGTTTTTCAGCTCACGTACGTTACCCGGCCAGCCATAGCCCAGCAGGCGTTGCTCCGCTGCCGGGGTAAAACCCGGAAACAGCGCCAGGCCCAATTCGCGGCACATCTGGATGGCAAAGTGCTGTGCCATCACCAGGATGTCGCTACGGCGTTCGCGCAGCGGAGGCAGCTGCACCACATCAAACGCCAGCCTGTCGAGAAGATCGGCGCGGAATTTTCCCTCACGGGCCAGCAGCGGCAGATCGTCATTGGTGGCGCACACCAGCCGCACGCTGACCTGCAACGGCTGACTACCGCCAACGCGTTCCAGTTGGCCGTATTCAATGACACGCAGTAATTTCTCCTGCACCAGCATCGGCGCCGTTGCCAGTTCATCAAGAAACAACGTGCCGCCATCGGCACGTTCAAAGCGCCCCAGATGGCGCTTTTGCGCGCCGGTAAAGGCGCCTGCTTCATGGCCGAACAGTTCTGAGTCCAGCAGGTTTTCATTCAGTGCGGCGCAGTTCAGCGAAATAAACGGCCCCTGCCAGCGGTCAGAGAGGTAGTGCAGACGGCTGGCAATCAACTCTTTACCTGTGCCGCGTTCGCCGATGACCAGCACGGGCTTATTTAGCGGTGCCAGACGGGAAACCTGCTCCAGCACATCAATAAAGTTATTCGACTCGCCAAGCAGGGTATCAGGATTTTCACTCATCATTAATTTCACCAGGTGTTAGTGATAAAAACCACTTTAGTCGCTGCATGTCATCCTGTAAAGCGATGCACTCATTGAAAATCAATAAGATAAAAACTGGCACGCCTTTTGAATAGTATTATGCAGCAAGAACAACAGACACTAACTCAAGAGGATTTTGATTATGGGTATTTTTTCCCGCTTTGCCGACATCGTGAATGCCAATATCAACTCGCTGCTGGAGAAAGCGGAAGATCCGCAGAAGCTGGTGCGCCTGATGATTCAGGAGATGGAAGATACGCTGGTTGAAGTTCGCTCCACCTCAGCCCGCGCGCTGGCAGAGAAGAAACAGCTGCTGCGCCGTATTGATCAGGCTGAAAGCCAGCAGGCAGAATGGCAGGAGAAAGCCGAACTGGCCCTGCGTAAAGATAAAGACGATCTCGCCCGCGCTGCGCTGATGGAAAAACAGAAACTCACCGACCTGACCGCCTCATTGCAGCAGGAGGCCAGCCAGGTTGAAGAGAGCCTGACCCGCATGAAAGGGGAAATTGGTGAACTGGAAAGCAAACTGAGCGAAACCCGCGCCCGCCAGCAGGCGCTGACGTTACGCCATCAGGCGGCCTCTTCTTCGCGTGATGTTCGCCGTCAGCTCGACAGTGGTAAAATTGATGAAGCGATGGCGCGTTTTGAATCGTTCGAACGCCGCATCGACCACATGGAAGCTGAAGCCGAAAGCCACAGTTTCGGTAAAAAGAAAACGCTGAACCAGGAGTTTGCTGAGTTACAGGCTGACGATGAAATCAGCCAGCAGCTGGCCGCGTTGAAAGCGAAAATGAATCGCAGTGAGTAACGGAACTGGCCACGGCAGTGGCCAGAACAGTTAAGCTTAACCTTCAAGGAACGTGAATGAGTGTCTTCATTATTGCCTTACCCCTGACGTTGTTTCTGCTGTTCGTCGCGCCGATCTGGCTCTGGCTGCATTACACAAAACGCCAGAACGGTGGGGCGGAACTGTCGCAGAACGAACTGCAACGGCTTCAGCAGCTGACCCAGGACGCACGCAAAATGCGTGAGCGTATTCAGGCGCTGGAAGCCATCCTCGATGCCGAGCATCCTCAATGGAGGCAGCCATGAGTCAGAAGAAACTGTACTGCATCCCTGAGCAGGGGAAGCTTAAAGGTGTCTGCGCAGGCATTGCCGACTATTTGGGTGTTCCGGTCTTACTGGTGCGTGTGATTGTTATCATGTCGCTGTTTTTCGGTTTGTTTTTACTCACCATCGTGGGCTATCTGCTGCTGGCCGCGATACTGCCGGATATGCCGCCGAGTGAGCAGGGCCGCGACAAACCACTCAGCGCACATCAGCTGCTGGATGAGCTGAGCGACGAGTTGAACGGTGGCGAGCGTGAGCTGCGCGAGGTGGAGCGTTATGTCACCTCGGAAACCTTTAGCGTGCGCAGCCGTTTCAGTCAGCTGTAATCTTCCGGTCCTTTTTCAGGAGTCATATTATGCGTCACTGGCAGCCCCATCCGCGCCTGAAAAAGGCCGGGAAATTTATTCTCATCAGCGCCATCACTTACGGTCCGGCCGGATTAAGCGGCTGGGCGGTGAAATCGGTGGCTCGCAGGCCGCTGAAGATCCTGCTGGCCTGGGCACTGGAACCGTTACTAAAACGCGTGATGCGCCGGGCCACCGCGCGCTGGGTGAAGCCCTCACCCTGAGTCAATATACCCGTCATACTTCAAGTTGCATGTGCGTTGGCTTCACTCAGTCACCCGAATCACATACTCGAGTAAGCTCATCGGGCCGCTTTCATGCAGCTCGAATTATTTTGGGTATAAAGCAGCAATGGCATGAGGATGTTACGATAAGGAACACACAACAATAAGGTGCCAACGCCACAGATGAAACGACTACAACATGAATTGCTGTCGCTGGTGAATCGCGGCGCGGATCGCCATCTGCGCCTGGCGGTCACCGGATTAAGCCGCAGCGGAAAAACCGCTTTTATTACCTCGCTGGTGAATCAACTTCTTAACGTCAATTCCGGTGCTCGTCTGCCGATGTTCTCGGCCGTGCGCGAACAGCGTCTGCTGGGCGTGAAACGCGTCCCACAGCGCGATCTCGGTATCCCGCGTTTTACTTACGATGAAGGCGTGGCTCAACTCTATGGCACACCGGCGGCCTGGCCAACGCCAACCCGTGGCGTCAGTGAAATTCGCCTGGCGCTGCGCTACCGTTCGCAGGCATCACTGCTTCGCCACTTTAAAGAGACCTCCACGCTTTATCTGGAGATCGTCGACTACCCTGGCGAATGGCTGTTAGACCTGCCGATGCTGGAACAGGATTACCTGAGCTGGTCGCGTCAGATGACGGGCCTGTTACAGGGTGACCGCGCCGAATGGGCGCTGCAGTGGCGCCAGCTATGTGAAGGGCTGGACCCGCTGGCCCCGGCAGATGAAAACCGCCTGGCCGATATTGCCGCCGCCTGGACCGAATACCTACAGCGCTGTAAACAGGAAGGCCTGCACTTTATCCAGCCAGGCCGCTTTGTGCTGCCCGGTGACATGGCCGGCGCACCCGCCCTGCAATTTTTCCCCTGGCCCGAGGTGGCAGAAGGGGGAGAAACGCGCCTGGCGCAGGCCGATGCGGGCAGTAATATCGGCACGTTGCGCGCCCGCTATCAGTATTATTGCCAGCACGTGGTGAAGGGGTTTTATAAAAATCACTTCCTGCGTTTCGATCGTCAGATCGTGCTGGTGGACTGTTTGCAACCGCTCAACAGCGGGCCGCAGGCGTTTAACGATATGCGCCTGGCGTTGACCCAACTGATGCAAAGCTTCTCCTATGGCCAGCGCACGCTGTTTCGCCGTCTGTTTTCTCCGGTTATCGACAAACTGCAGTTTGCCGCCACCAAATCCGACCATGTCACCGCCGATCAACATGCCAATCTGGTGTCGCTGCTCCAGCAACTGGTGCAGGATGCCTGGCAGAACGCGGCGTTTGAAGGCATCAAGATGGACTGCATCGGGCTGGCCTCCGTGCAGGCCACCCAAAGTGGCCGTGTTGATCACCAGGGAGAAAGCATTCCGGCACTGCGTGGGCACCGTCTGTCCGACAACACCCCGCTGACGGTTTACCCCGGTGAAGTGCCACCTCGCCTGCCGGGACAGGCATTCTGGCAGGATCAGGGGTTCCATTTTGAACAGTTCCGCCCGCAGGATCTGGATGTTGACCGGCCTTTGCCACATATCCGGATGGATGCTGCACTAGAGTTTTTACTGGGAGATAAACTGCGATGAACGCACCCATTAAACCAAGAATTGATTTTGCCCAGCCGCTCAGTGACGAACCGGCGCCTGTTTTACGCCAGCAGCAGGCGTTTGCTGAGCAGCAGGATAACTTCGTGGCTACGGAGCCAGAGCTGGATGTTGAACCGGAAGGTGCCGGTGAGCTGGCGGTGGAAGCCGCACTGCGGCCTAAACGCAGCCTGTGGCGCAAAATGGTGATGGCGGGTCTGGGTCTGTTTGGTGTCAGCGTGGTTGCTCAGGGCGTACAGTGGGCACACCAGGCATGGATAATCCAGGACTGGATCGGCCTCGGCGGCAGCGTGGCGGGCGGGTTGATTATCGCGGCAGGGGCCGGATCGTTGATCGGCGAATGGCGCCGTCTTTACCGCCTGCGTGAAAGGGCGGAAGAACGTGACGTGGCGCGTGAACTGCTGGCCAGCCACGGCAGCGGTCAGGGCCGCGCGTTCTGCGAGAAGCTGGCGCAGCAGGCGGGGCTGGAGTCTGGTCACCCGGCCCTGCAACGCTGGCAGGCTTCGTTGCATGAAACGCAAAACGATCGTGAAGTGGTTGCACTGTATGCCCAACTGGTGCAGCCGGTGCTGGATCGGCAGGCACGGCGTGAAATCAGCCGTTATGCCGCTGAATCGACGTTGATGATTGCCGTCAGCCCGCTGGCGTTGGTGGATATGGCCTTTATCGCCTGGCGCAATCTGCGTCTGGTGAACCGCATTGCTGCGCTGTATGGCATTGAGCTGGGTTATTTCAGTCGGCTGCGGCTGTTCCGCCTGGTGCTGTTGAACATCGCTTTTGCCGGTGCGTCGGAGCTGATCCGCGAAGTGGGCATGGACTGGATGTCACAAGATCTTGCCGCCCGACTTTCCACCCGCGCCGCACAGGGGATTGGAGCCGGGCTGCTGACCGCCCGCCTCGGGATTAAAGCGATGGAGCTGTGCCGCCCGCTGCCGTGGCTGGAAGGGGATAAACCCCGCCTTGGTGATTTCCGCCGTGAGCTGATAGGGCAGTTAAAAGAGAGCGTGCAGCGCAGCGGGAAGGACAATCCATAAACAGACTGTCAACTTTTCATGACAGAACACTTCTGGCCTGACGAGGGATAGCGTATTATCCATCAATACGCTCCGCACTGTGATAATAAAGGTTAAAACGCATGCGTCTTGAAGTTTTTTGCCAGGATCGAATCGGTCTGACCCGTGAACTGCTGGATCTGCTGGTTGAACGCAGCATCGATCTACGCGGTATCGAAATTGCCGCCATTGGCCGCATCTATCTTAACTTTTCCACCGTCAGCTTTGAGCAGTTCAGCCAGCTGATGGCGGAAATCCGCCGCATTCCCGGCGTCACTGACGTGCGTACCGTCTCCTATTTGCCCTCAGAGCGTGAACATCGCGCACTGAGCGCGCTGCTGGTCGCCCTGCCTGATCCGGTGTTCTCCATTGACCTGAAAAGCAAAGTGGAACTGGCGAACCCGGCGGCCCAGGCCCTGTTTTCCCTTAATGAAGAGAAGATGCGCAATTACAGTGCCGGATCGTTGATCGCCGGTTTCAATTTCCAGCACTGGCTGGAGAGCGAACGCATTGAGGCTGAAGCGCATCACGTTGTGCTGCAGGGGCGCGACTTCCTGATGGAGATCACACCGATCTATGCACAGGACGAAGATACGGCGGCCCCGAACCCGGTCGGCGGCGTGGTACTGCTGAAATCCACAGCGCGTATGGGCCAGCAGCTGCAGAATCTTATCGTGAATGATGATAGTGAGTTCCAGCACATTGTTGCCGTCAGCAGCAAAATGCGCCAGGTGGTGGATCAGGCACGAAAACTGGCAATGCTCGATGCACCCCTGTTGATTGTGGGCGATACCGGTACCGGAAAAGATATGCTGGCCCGCGCCTGCCATCTGCGCAGTGCGCGCGGGAAAAAACCTTTCCTGGCGTTGAACTGTGCCTCGCTGCCGGATGATGTTGCCGAAAGTGAGCTGTTCGGACATGCGGCTGGCGCTTACCCCAATGCGCTGGAAGGGAAAAAAGGGTTCTTTGAACAGGCCAGCGGTGGCTCCGTGCTACTGGATGAAATCGGGGAAATGTCACCTCGCATGCAGACCAAACTGCTGCGTTTCCTCAATGATGGCACTTTCCGCCGTGTCGGCGAAGAGCACGAAGTTCATGTGAATGTGCGGGTGATCTGCGCCACGCAGAAAAACCTGATGGAGCTGGTGCAGCGCGGTGAGTTCCGCGAGGATCTGTTCTACCGTCTGAATGTACTGACGCTTAACCTGCCGCCGTTGCGCGATCGTCCACAGGACATCCTGCCGCTGACCGAAATGTTTGTCGCACGCTTTGCAGATGAGCAGGGCGTACCACGGCCAAAACTCTCCGCACAGCTGAATGCCTTCCTGACCCGTTACACCTGGCCGGGCAACGTGCGCCAGTTGAAAAATGCGCTGTATCGCGCACTGACTCAACTGGACGGCTATGAGCTGCGTCCACAGGATATTGTGTTGCCTGAATATGCGATGGAGATGCCGCTGGGGGATGATGCAATTGAAGGGTCGCTGGACGATATCACCAGCCGCTTTGAGCGCTCAGTATTAACCCGGCTTTATCTCTCTTATCCCAGCACGCGCAAACTGGCAAAACGCCTGGGTGTCTCGCACACCGCGATTGCCAATAAGTTGCGTGAATATGGTTTGAGCCAGAAAAAGAGCGATCCTGAATAAGGGTTACCGCGTTTCGCGCAGGTAATCAATCAGTGCTCTGAGCGGCGTGGGCACCACCGTATTGCCGGGATAATAGAGTGAATAGCCGGTAAACGGGGGTGTCCAGTCACTGAGGAGCGGCACCAGCTCACCGTCTGCTATCGCCACGTCCACCAGGGTGCCGAACAGATAGCTGATGCCCGCCCCTTGTTTCACGGCGGCAACCAGTAATTCCGGCTCATTGACTCTCAAGGGGGCTGCGATATCCACCTCCAGCCTTTTTCCGTTCTTCTCAAACTCCCATCGCCACGCTGTATGATCCGACGGGCGAAAGTAAGAGAGACAGCGGTGCTGATGCAGATCTGCCGGATGCTGTGGGCATCCGTTTTGTGCCAGATACTGAGGGGAGGCCACCACGTGCATCTGCACATTGCCTCCCAGTGGAACAGCAATCATATCCTGATGCAGTTTTTCCCCCAGCCGTATCCCCGCGTCATACCCTGCGCTGACAATATCAATCAATCCCTCTTCTGACACAATCTCCACCTCAATCTCTGGATAACGGGCCATAAATCCGGCCACTTGAGGGGCCAGCAGATGCAGCGCTGCCAGCCTTGGAGCATTGATGCGCAACGTGCCTCTGGGAATGCGGCTGTGGCTGGCAAGGTCGGCTACTGCCGCATCCAGCTCGGCCAGCAGCGGATGCAACCGGGCAATCAGCGCTGCACCGGCTTCCGTCGCAGCCACGCTCCGCGTGGTCCGGTTCAACAGGCGAGCGGCAGCACGGGCAAAATTGCCGCATTCCGCAATAGCCATCAGCGCCCGCAACTCCATAAATTCACTGCCACGCATTCTGTCTTTCCTGCTTAATACTCCATGAAGATTAAACAGTATTATTTAATAACCCGCTCAGTGCCAGACTCTCCTCTCTTAACACGAGGAGTAAACCATGAGTTTTAAGCAGCAACGCATCCTGATTACCGGCGGAAGCAGTGGTATTGGTCTGGCAGGCGCACAGCAATTAGCACGTGAAGGGGCTGAACTGATCGTTACCGGTCGTAACCCACAACACCTGGCAGAGGCAGCCAGGTTATTACCGGGGGAAACCCGGGTACTGCGTTCGGACAATAGTGAGCCTGACGATTTGACGGCATTAGTTGAGTGCGTGAAACAGACGGGGCCGCTGGATGGGCTGTGGCTGAACGCGGGTTATGCCGCTGTGGCACCCTGCGATCGGCAAGATAAGACGTTCTTTGATGCGATGATGTCGGCGAATGTGCGTGGCCCGGTATTACAACTGGCCGCGCTGTCCACTTTCCTGAAACCGGGGGCAGCCGTTGTTGTGACAGCCTCGTCTTCAGCCTATGAAGGTGCGGCGGCGACCAGTATCTATGCCGCCACTAAAGCGGCGCTGATAGCCTTAACGCGCTGCTGGGCAACGGAACTGGCGGCACATCAGATTCGGGTTAATTGTCTGGTGCCTGGCCCGATAAGCAGCGAGCTACGCAGCTTCCTGCCGGCGGATCAACGTGAGGAATTTGAACAGGGTGTGCTGGCTCAGGTGCCGTTAGCGAGGATAGGACGAGCAGAAGAAGCGGCGGCGGTCGCGCTGTTTTTGCTGTCAAGCGCTGCGAGTTATGTGACCGGGAGTCAGTACTGCGTGGACGGGGGATTGCTGATGCGATAGAGCAGGCCACAAGGACCAACAAACTGCGTGAATATGGCTTGAGCCAGAAGAAGAGCGATCCGTCGTAGGGGCGAGGCACGCCTCGCCCTGGGTCGGGCATGCCCGACCCCTACGAAAAAATATTACTTCAACGCTGCCAGTGCGGCATCGTAGTCTGGCTCAGTGGTGATCTCATTCACCAGTTGGCTGTAGATGACGTTATCTTTTTCATCCAGAACCACAACCGCGCGCGCAGTCAGTCCGGCCAGTGGGCCGTCAACGATTGCCACGCCGTAGTCCTTTTTGAAGTCGCCGCCACGCAGGGTGGAGAGGGTGACCACATTGCTCAGGCCATCGGAGCCGCAGAAACGTGACTGGGCAAACGGCAGGTCTGCTGAAATACACAACACAACGGTGTTATCAACATCACCCGCCAGCTGATTAAATTTACGCACGGACATGGCACACACGCCGGTATCAATGCTTGGGAAGATGTTAAGCACTTTGCGTTTGCCCGCATACTGGGACAGGGAGACATCGGAGAGATCTTTGGCCACCAGGGTGAACGACTTTGCTGGCTGGCCCGGCGCTGGCAGTTGCCCGTCAACGGAAACCGGATTGCCCTGGAAATGTACGGTCTGAGACATAATCTATCCTTTTAATGTTAATGGTGTTTAACCTGCTTCAGTGTATGCCATGCTGAAGCAGTGAGACAGTATAAATGCGACACAATGTGCTGGCATCAACTCAGATTAAGGATTGAAGCATGAGATCAGTGAAGACTTACCCGGAAAGCTGGCCGTTACATTCGCCGTTTGTGATCGCACGCGGTGCCCGCAATGAAGCGGGTGTGGTGGTGGTTGAACTGGAAGAAAATGGCATTAAATCCATCGGTGAATGCACGCCTTATGCACGATACGGCGAGAGTGAAGCCTCGGTGCTGGCGCAGATTACCGCGTTGTTGCCTGCGTTGCAGCAGGGGTTGACCCGGGCAGAGCTTCAGCAGCAGCTGCCTGCGGGGGCCGCGCGCAATGCGATCGACAGTGCCCTGTGGGATCTGGAGGTGGCGCGTGGCGGGCAAAGCCTGTGGCAATTAACAGTAAGCCATGCACCTGCGCAAATCACGATGGCGCAAACCGTGAGCATCGATGTACCCGAAATGATGGCCAGCAGTGCTTTGGCGCTATGGGAGAACGGGGCCAGATTACTGAAAATTAAACTCGACGATCATCTGATTACCGAACGTCTGGTGGCGATCCGCAGTGCCGTGCCGCAAGCCACGTTGATTGTCGATGCTAACGAATCCTGGCACAGCGAGGGGCTGGCGGCCCGCTGCCAGTTGCTGGCTGATCTCGGCATCGCCATGCTGGAACAGCCACTGCCTGCGGCTGATGATGCGGCGCTGGAGAACTTTATTCACCCCTTGCCGATCTGCGCGGACGAGAGCTGTCACACCGCAGAAAGCCTGCCTGCGCTGCACGGACGCTATGACATGGTGAACATCAAACTGGACAAAACCGGGGGCCTGACGGCCGCGCTGGAACTGGCGCAGGCCGCGCAGGCACAGGGATTTGCCATTATGCTCGGCTGCATGCTGTGCACCTCACGCGCCATTCGTGCCGCGTTGCCGCTGGTGCCGCAGGCGCGTTTTGTCGACCTGGATGGCCCCACCTGGCTGGCGGTGGACGCCGAGCCTGCTCTGCCGTTTAGCTGCGGACGCATTGAGCTGTCACGGTTGCCAGTAGAGTAAATCGACCAGCGCCCCCAGATAGCGTTCGGTCGCTTCATCGGCCGCAATCGGTGGGAATTCGGCGGTGATGCAGGGCAGGTTGATATCGGCGCACCAGCTGCCAAACGAGCCTGGCGTGGCATACCCGACGCTGGTGACCAGCGGCAGGCCCGTTTTTGCCGCCAGCCAGTGCCCCAGGGGGCTGCTGTGCGGATCTTCAATACAGGCCAGCGGTTCATGGAAGGTGACAATCCAGGCCGGGGAGAGCTGGTGAATCAGCTGGCAAAGCGCCTTCGTTTCCGGTTCGGAAGCGGCATGCTCACCAGTGGACAACAGCACATCGCGCTCCTCTGCGACACTGTTCCAGCGGTAAACCGTGTCGCCATGCTGCCAGTTGGCAGCAGGAAAGTTTCGGTTAAGATCCACGCCATTGGCGTTGGCGCGCAGCCCGAGCTGGCAACCGTCCGGGTTTACCGCGAGCACCACATGATGCCGACGATGGCTATCCTGCAACGTGCGCATGGCGCAGGAGAGAGTGACCACCGCAGCGGTTTCATCACCATGCGTACCGGCAAGGATCAGCCCGCTGTCATCGTCCGCCAGCGGGGCCGGGAACCAGAGCAGCGGTGCGCCCAGCACGGACTGTCCATAGTGTTGCGTGGGGGCATCCAGACGACCACGCAGAGGCCGGGGGTGAAGTAATGACATTGTCCTGCTCCTGAGAGAAAGTTCTGCGCTAAGCCTGGCACATCACCCGCTGCGGTTCATCATAAAAACACTGTTTCGCAGCGTGCAATTTGCGTTAGAGTGCCAGCAGTACAAAAACACCCGCCGTTTCGCTGACAGGTAAGGATATCTCTATGAGGACATCATCATCTTTTGCGCTGGCTGCTTTAGCGCTATGTATCAGCTCAACTTTGCACGCTGCCGACGTTCCGGCAGGGACTCAACTGGCCGCACGACAGGAAATTGTCCGTCATATTAAAGATGAACCGGCCTCGCTGGACCCGGTGAAAGCGGTCGGCTTACCTGAAATTCCGGTGATCCGCGATCTGTTTGAGGGGCTGACCAATCAGGATGCCAGCGGGAAAATCATTCCCGGCGTGGCGACGGCCTGGCAGACCAATGATAATAAAACCTGGATTTTCACGCTAAGAAAAGATGCCCGCTGGTCAAATGGTGACACTGTCACAGCGGCGGATTTTGTTTACAGCTGGCAGCGCCTGGTTGATCCAAAAAACACCTCAACCTTCGCCTGGTTTGCTGAGCTGGCCGGGATTGAAAATGCGGGTGCGATTGTTAAAGGTGAGATGAGCCCGGATAAACTGGGCGTCAGTGCCATTGATGCCACCCATCTGAAAGTCACACTCGATAAACCGGTACCTTATTTTGTCAGCCTGACGGCCAACTTCAGCCTGTTCCCGGTGCCGCAAAAGGTGATTGCACAATATGGCGATCAGTGGACGCGTGCGGGCAATCTGGTCGGTAACGGGGCGTATCAGCTAAACAACCGGGTGGTGAATGAGAAGGTCGAGCTGGTGCGTAATCCGCACTACTGGGATGATGCACATTCGGTGCTTACCAAGGTCACCTTTGTACCGATCAGTGAAGAGTCCAGCGCGACCAAACGTTACCGCGCCGGGGATATCGATATTACCGAGTCCTTCCCGAAAGAGCTTTACGGGCTGCTGAAGAAAGAGATCCCTGCAGAGGTCTACACACCTGACCAGCTCGGCACCTATTATTATGCATTCAACACCCAGAAGGGCCCGACGGCCGATGTTCGCGTGCGTCAGGCGCTCTCCTGGTCCATCGACCGTAAAGTCATTGCGGAGAAAGTGCTGGGCACGGGCGAAAAACCCGCCTGGCATTTTACGCCGGATGTCACGGCAGGTTTTACCCCGAAAGCCAGCTTTATGCAGCAGCACAGTCAGGCAGAACTTAACGCGCAGGCCAAAGCACTGCTCGCGGCGGCAGGTTATGGTCCCACGCATCCGCTCAATTTGACGCTGTTGTATAACACCTCGGAAACACACAAGAAGATCGCCATTGCCGTGGCCTCCATGTGGAAGAAAAACCTTGGGGTCAATGTGAAGCTGCAAAACCAGGAGTGGAAGACTTACATTGATAACCGTAACAGCGGGAATTTCGATGTTATCCGCGCTTCCTGGGTGGGGGATTACAACGAGCCTTCGACGTTCCTCAGCCTGCTGACCTCAACGCATAGCGGTAATATCGCCCGCTTTAAAAGCAGCGAATATGATGCGGTGCTGGCGCAGGCCAGTCGTCAGACCAATGACAAAGCGCGTAACGACGACTACAACCGTGCTGAACAGATGATCGCCGGGCAGGCTCCGATTGCGCCGATCTATCAGTACACCAATGGTCGGTTGATTAAGCCTTATGTGAAGGGGTATCCCATCACCAATCCGGAAGATGTTGCTTACAGTCGTACAATGTATATTTTGAAGCACTGATGGCGAGGCGCACGGCTTAAGGTCTACGTTTACGTCCAGGTCAAAGGCGTTTCGCTTTCCCGCTACGCGGGCGAAGCGACAAGGGGCGGCCAGTCGCCGCCTCAACATCAAAACCCAGGTCAAAATCTAAGAAATTAAAACACCAACAAAAGCCAAGAATGGTTCGTTGGCGTTTGGTTTATTTTTAGTCCGTCTTTGATTGTTCTTTTGAGGTGGATGTTGACCTTTGAGCGGCAATTAAGCCTCGCCGAAGGAGAGCGGATTTCCAGGACGAGCCGACAGGACGTCGGCGAGAGGGTGAGCCGGGACAGGGATGTCCCGTCACGCCCGATCCGGCGGGAAAGCCGATCGACTGAGGGAACCCGCGTCAAGCGGGCGATGCGCCTGCCGCAAGCCCGGGTTCCCAGGGCGGCGGCGACTGGCCGCCCTGGGTCGCTCAGCCCGCGTAGCGGGAAAGCGAAACGCCCTTGACGTTGACGTTGACCCGGCCCCGGACCTAACCCTGGCCACGCCCCTAACACAACCAATACCCACGAAAAGCAGCAGTTAACGCTGCTGCTTCCGCTATTGAATCGCGCACGTTATGTGCACAATGATGCCATTCTGTCCGAAACGGTAATGATGATGAAACTGACCCCTCTGATGGTACTCTCTCTGCTACTCAGTGGCTGCGCTTTGAAGCAATATCCTGATTCTCCCCCGGTCAGTGCCGTGCAGGCCGATCAGCTGGATTGCCAGGGCGTACAGCAGCAACTTGCTGAACAACAAAAGGTCCAGCAGGATATCGATAAAACAGGGGAGTTTGACGCGTTGACGGTGGTCGGTGCCGCCATGGACTTCGGTATTGGCAACGGTATTGCGAAACATCAGGCGCAGAAGCAGGCGACAGAGCGCGAAGAACAGTTACAACAGCTGGCCGCAGCGAAGTGTTCACGCGCCAGTTAAGACACAAATCGTAACAAACCGGGAGATCTGTCACAGATTGGCAGCCTGGTACTTGAGACGCGCGTATAATCCCTTATCGTGTTCATCACTGGATTGTTACTGCATTTATGCAGGCAAAACCTGACCGCTGGAGCATATCTGGCTGTCAGGTTTTTTTGTTTCAGGCAGGGAAATGAAAATAGCAAAAGTTCTGAATAATAATGTAGTCATCGTTCATGACGAACAGGGTAATGAACAGGTGGTGATGGGGCGCGGGCTGGCGTTTAAAAAACGCAGTGGCGACGAGCTGGACCCAACGCTGGTCGAAAAAACCTTTGCCCTGAAAAGTCGGGAGCTGACCGGGCGCCTGAGCGAACTCTTGTCCGAAATTCCGCTGGAAGTGGTGATTGCCAGCGAATGCATTATCGCGCTGGCACGCGAGCAGTTGTCCTGCGCGTTGCACGAAAGCCTGGCGATTGCACTGACCGATCACGTCAATTTTGCGCTGACCCGTCATCAGCAGAATTTGCCGATCCGCAATGTGTTGCAGTGGGAAATTCGCAGTCTTTATCCGAAAGAGTATGCGGTCGGGCTGGCGGCACTGGATATTATAGAAAAGCGCTTAAAGGCGCGCTTACCTGAAGATGAGGCGGGGTTTATTGCCCTGCACCTGGTCAATGCCCAGCTGGGCAGCGAGATGCCTGCGGTGATGCATATCACCAAATTTATGCAGGAAATCCTGCATATTGTTAAGTATCAGCTGCAGCTGGATTACCAGACCGACTCGCTGAGTTACAACCGTTTTGTGACCCACCTGAAATTCTTTTCTCAGCGTATGCTGGGGAAACGCGGCGTCTATAGCGACGATGAATCGCTGCATGACGTGGTGCGCGACCGTTATCCTGATGCGTATAAGTGCGTGGAGAAAATTGACCGTCATGTGATGAAAAATTACGAATATACGCTGGGCAGTGAGGAGCGGATGTTTTTAACGATTCACATCGAGCGGGTCAGAAAAGAGACGCTGGCGTTGGGGGAGAGCCAGGACGAGGCATGATGTTTTTCGTTTAAGCGTGTGCAGTCAGGAGCGGGCATGAACACCCGATCCTGACCGCCACCGGTCAACCGTTGAGGCGCAACTGCGGATAACGCTTCATGCTGATGGCACACCACAACAGCGAAAGCATCCCGATGGCACCGCCGACGTAGCCGACACTTGCCATATTCAGGTGGAGACTCACCTGATTTCCCAGTAGCGCACCCGCACCGATACCAATATTGTAGATCCCGGACAGCAGCGACATCGCCACATCGGTCGCATCCGGTGCCAGGGCCAGCACGCGCACCTGCACGGCCAGACCAATCACCATCATCGCCATGCCCCAGACAATACACAGCGTGGAAATCGCCAGCGTGTGGGTGGCAGACACATACAGTGACAGCATCGACAGCGTAATTAATGCAATCGCGCCGAGCAAAAAGGTTGCCGGATATTTATTGCCGTAAATGCTGAACAGAATACTTCCCACAATGCCCGCTGCGCCGAAAATTAACAGCAGGAACGTGGTGAAACCGCCGCTCAGTGACGCCACACTCTGAATAAACGGCTCAATATAACTGTACGCGGTGTAGTGCGCCGTTACTGTTACTGCAATCAGAAGATACAGTGCGACCAGCGCCGGGCGGCGAAACAGCATAGGAACGCTTTTCAACGATCCGGTATGTTCACTTGGCAGCTTCGGTAACAGTTTGACCAGCAGCAGCATAGTCACCAGCGCCACCACACCAATCACAGCAAACGTGATGCGCCAGCCCAGCAACTGGCCGATCATACGGCCAATCGGCAAGCCCAGAACCATTGCCAGCGCGGTGCCCGTGGCCAGCATACTCAGTGCCTGGGTCTTTTTCCCCGGAGGGGCCACACGGATCGCCAGTGAAGCGGTAATCGACCAGAAAATCGCATGTGAAAAGGCAATACCAATGCGGGAGGCCACCAGGGTGGTGAAATCCCACGCCACCGAGGAGAGAGCATGGCTGGCAATAAACAGCACAAAGATCACAATCAACAACAGGCGACGCTCGACATTACGCGTTAGCAACATCATTGGCAGTGACATCAGCGCCACCACCCACGCGTAAATCGTGAGCATCAGGCCGACCTGCGCCGTCTGCATGGAAAAACTGCTACCGATATCTGACAGCAGCCCCACCGGAACAAACTCCGTGGTATTGAAAATAAACGCAGCAATAGCGAGCATGACCACGCGTAGCCATGCGGTCTTACGGGAAACAGTAGTTGATTGCATTGAAGTTAGCGATGTGTTGAAGGAATGTTAACCCGAAAGAACAGGTCAAAGAATAACGTGGGGATATTGTCTTTTATTTATTCGCCAGATGAAATAAAAAAATCAATAAAATTGTAAATCAGAATTTTTATATAAGCCGGGGTGATGACGAGCGCTTATTTCTCTGTGTAAAAGTGTCTGAACGTTTATCTGCATCAATGTTTGACGCCACTGCGGCCAGGCCGCAGAATCGCGCAGTAATTCAACCCATCAGGCAGCAGCAGAGGAAAGGTATACGTGAGCGTTCTGGATAATGCATTGTTGACGGACATCCTGCAGCAGGTCCGGCCATTGATTGGTCAGGGAAAGGTGGCTGACTACATTCCGGCTCTGGCCGAGGTGCCTGCTGACCGTCTGGGTATTGCGGTCTGTATGCTTGACGGCACCGTCTATCAGGCGGGCGATGCGCAGGAGCGTTTCTCCATCCAGTCGATCTCCAAAGTGCTGTCACTGACGCTGGCGCTGACGCGCTATCAGGACAGTGAAATCTGGCAGCGGGTCGGCAAAGAACCCTCCGGCCAGCCGTTCAACTCGCTGTTGCAGCTGGAATTGGAGCAGGGCAAACCGCGAAATCCGTTTATCAATGCCGGCGCGCTGGTTGTGTGTGACATGCTGGAAACCCGCCTTACCGCGCCGCGTCAGCGTATGCTGGAGGTAGTCAGAAGCCTGACCCAGGAACCGGACATTGCCTATGATCGCCATGTGGCGCGTTCGGAGTATGACCATTCCGAGCGCAATGCCGCTATTGCCTGGCTGATGAAGTCTTTCGGTAATTTCGATAATGATGTACCGAAGGTACTGCAAACCTATTTTCATTACTGCTCAATGACGCTGAGCTGCGTCGAACTGGCGCGCTGCTTCCTTTATCTTGCTAACCATGGCAAAGGTCTGGGGCAGGAGGAACCGTTGCTGACGCCGAAACAGACGCGACAGATCAATGCGTTAATGGTCACCAGTGGTATGTACGATGGCGCGGGCGAATTCGCCTGGCGCGTTGGCATGCCGGGTAAATCGGGCGTCGGTGGAGGTATTGTTGCGGTGGTGCCGGGGGAAATGAGCATCGCCGTCTGGTCGCCGGAGCTGGATGGTTCAGGCAACTCGCTGGCCGGAACAGCCGCGCTGGAGCTGCTGGCGGAGCGTATTGGCCGGTCGATATTTTGATGCCGGAGCAGGTCTACTTCAACAGCGATTAATCACATGGCGTAATCAATGATTGATCGTGGTCAACGACCGGTTTAGCATGAATTGCTAATATTTTGCGCAGCGAAATAACACAACGCTCCACACAGCAATCCATGAACCTGAGAGGATAGGTATGACTATTCAGGCACGGCAGTTAACGCTTAATCATCAATTGCGCCAGTTTGGCGCGCTGGTCAAACTGGCTATGATCCGTTCCACGCCACAGAGTGTCGAAGTCTGGACCATGAGCGGCAATCGTCTGCGTTTCAGACCGACTCAACAGGTTGAGGCCCAGTTCGTCGCATGTTAACCCCCCCTTTGTGAAGATCGCCCGACACCGCTGTAACGGTGGGGTCGGGCTCCTGACCCTCATTCGATTTGTCCGTGTTAATAGCGCTGCTGCGTCAGCCTGGCTGTGTTGCCATTCTGCGCCGTGACATCAACGTCCGCACCACCAGTAACAGCATAATCAGCCATTCTGCTGCCAGCGCAGTCAGCACCGCATGCTGGTAATTACCCTTAATGTGCAGCGCCTGACTGAACACGGTTCCCAGTAGCATCGGGCCCAGACCGAACGCAGCCTGCTGCACTGTCGACAGCATTGCGCTGCCTGCACCTGCATGATCTTTTGAAACCTCAGCCAGACCAATACGGAAAAAACAGCTGACGATAAACGATTGCCCAAAGCCAACCAGTATCGTCGCCGGGATCAGGCTTACCACCCCGATCTGTGGCCAGTCGGTGTTGAACGTCACCATCAGCGCAAGCAGTCCTGTCATCTGCACCAGGCAGCCGATCAGCAGCGTGTTGACTTTGCCCAGCCGCTCAACAATCCGCGTCGACAGTAATGAACCGATAAAGTAGGCCACGCCCAGGGCAATAAAGGCATTACCTGACTGGAAGGCGTTCAGACCCAGTCCCGATTGCAGCGTCAGTGCCACCACAAACATGAAGCCGCTCCAGCAGGAGAAAAACAGCACGGCAATCGATAAGCCGAAACGCACGCTGTACAACCGCATCAGCGCTGGCGGCAGCAGTGGGGCGCCGCCCTGTTGTTCAATGCGCTCTTCTACCTGCCACAGGCGTTTCAGGAGCAGGGGGAAAGCAGCGAGCAGGGCAATACAGGGCCACGACCAGTGCAGCAGCGGGCCTAACGCCAGGGCGACCAGCAGGCAGCCAATACTTCCGGCCAGATACAGCGTTCCAGCCCAGTCGATGGCTACGCGCTGCGGCTTTTTCGTTTCAGGAATGGTGCGGGGTGCCATCAGTAAAACCAGCAGGCAGATGGGAATATTAATCAGAAACACACTGCGCCAGCCGTAACCGCCGGGATTGGCGTTAATCAGAAAACCACCCAAAACCTGACCAATGATAAAGGCCATGCCGCCAATGCCGCCGTATAAACCGAGCGCCCGTGAATGTTCGCGTCCGTGCAACGTGACATGCAGGGTCGCTAAGATCTGCGGCACGATCAGCGCTGCACCAATCCCCTGTAGAGCGCGTGCCAGTAATAATGTCCACACATCCGGAGTGATGCCGCACAGCAGGGAAGCGATGGCAAACACCACGACGCCGATGCAGAAGATGCGGCGGCGGCCAAAGTTATCGCCGAGCCGGCTTCCCATCGCCAGACTGACGGCAAAGGCGATGCCGTAGATCGCGACGATCAGCTCCAGTTGGATAGGGCTGGCGTGCAGCGTGGTGGACATGGCGTCGAGCGCCACATTGACAATAGAAAAATCAATCATCGGTAACAACTGACCCGCTAACAGCACTATCAAACCGCTGTGGCCGAGAGTGGTGGAATCAAAACCGCTTTTCATGATGCGTAACCCTTGTGTTAATCAGTATCCGGGCATAGCATCAGTGAAATATTAAACGGGTACCAGTGCTTGATTATCATAGTACCCGCACTACCTGTCTGAGTGGAGTGCCCCCTATGAGTGAGATCCCGCTGTCGCTGAGCAGCAGTGAAAAAAACCGTCAGCTGCTGGCCACATTTTTACGCAGTCGTCGTGAAAGCATTGATCCGGCGCGACTGGGAATGCCGCATCATCGCTCACGTCGCACCCCAGGATTACGCCGTGAAGAGGTGGCTCAGCTGGCGGACGTGGGCGTGACCTGGTACACCTGGCTTGAGCAGGGGCGTGAAATAAAACCCTCGCCGAAAACCCTGGCCGCGATTGCCACGGCGTTACAGTGTAACGAAGTCGAAACGCAGCATCTTTACCGGCTGGCCGGGCATCCCATGCCCGCCACTGCCGCAGCGAAAACCTGTGCCAAAGTCTCGGCGCATGGTCAAATCCTCCTCGACAGCCTTAACCCACTACCGGCCATTATCCAGACGCCGCGCTTCGATATTCTGGGTTATAACCCGGCATGGTGCCGCCTGATGAATGTCGACCTGGAGAGCATCGTGCCAGAAGACCGCAACTGTATTCTGCTGGCATTCACCCATCCGCAATGGCGGCAGGCGGTTGCCGATCAGGAACAGCTGATGCCGCATATGGTGGCGCTGTTTCGTACTCAAATGGGAGAACACCTCGACGACCCGCGTTGGCAGGAATTACTGGAACGCCTGTTGTCCGAATCCGAGGAATTTCGCGGCATGTGGCAGCGTTACGAGATCCGCGCCATCGACAACCATGTAAAGCGCTTTTACCATCCGGATGTGGGCATTATCACGCTGCGGCAGAATAACTGGTGGTCTGCACCGCGCAACGGCGACCGTTTGTTAGTCTATATTCCCAACGATGAACAGAGCGCGGCAGCACTCAAAAAAATCACCGATTGACTCTCTCAAGACTCAGGTATTCCTGAGTCAATCATGAAACAGGACAAGGACAGGAAGTGACTATGAATCAACACCCTTCGGTCGCGGTGCTCGGACTGGGCGCTATGGGCCACGCTTTTGCGGCTAATCTGCTGAAAAAATCATTTCACGTTTCTGGCTGGAACCGCACGCGCGCACGTGGTGAGGATCTGACGGCAGACGGGCTGGTGCTCTGTGATACCCCGGAACAGGCGGTGGCGGATGCGCAGGTGATCATCGTGATGCTTTCGGATGGCGCCACCACGCTGGCGACTTGTGCGCAGATCTTGCCGCTGCTGAAACCGGGTGCGGTACTGTGCCAGATGGGCACCATCGGCGTTGACGCCACACAACAGCTGATTGACAGCATTCACCAACAGCGCCCGGATGTGGTGCTGCTGGATGCCCCGGTATCCGGGACCAAGTCCCCCGCAGAGCAGGCACAGATACTGGTGCTGGCCAGCGGCGATCGTCAGCGTGCTGCCGCCATTGAACCGGTGTTTGCGGCGATTTCCAAAGGCGCGAAATGGCTGGGTGAAGCGGGTGCGGGATCAAAAATGAAACTGGTGGCAAACGCCTGGCTGGTTTCCGTGATGCAGGGCGTGGCGGAGAGTACTCAGCTGGCTCAGCAGTTTGGCTTCACCCCGGATGATTTCTGGCAGGTACTGGAGGGCGGCCCGCTGGCGGCACCCTATGTGAAAGGCAAGCTGTCAATGATTGCCGCGGGTGAATATCCGGCACAGATGCAGCTCACCTGGGCGCTGAAGGACGCAAGGCTGGCGCTGGAGGCGGCGGGCGATCGACCGATGCCTGGGCTGCAAACCATTGCCACCCAGTGGCAGGGTGCCGTCGATGCCGGCTATGGCGATAAAGATCTGTCTGTTGTCTATCGTTACCTGCACGAGCAGCATAAAAAGTAATCTGACAGGCGGGCAGGGCGCCGTGTATAAATCCCTGCAAATCATCATGATATGGTCAATAGCCCATAGTGCTTAGCCGGGTGCTTCATAAATGTGTCAAAGTTTGTTATATTAATAAACTGATATGTTTTATAGTTGACTGATTTTTAATGCTTTTATTGCAGTGATTCGTTTCCAGATGAACAGAAAAAAGCAAGGATCACATCATGCTTGATATTCGCTTTCCCACCGCATTACAAATGGTGTTATGTATCGCCAAGGCGGATGGCGAGGGGCAACGTTGCACCAGTAAAATTCTCGCCGATGGTTTAGATGCCAACCCGAGTTTTGTGCGCAAAATGATGGTGCCGCTGACGCGTGACGGCATTATTATCTCGACGCTTGGCCGCTGCGGGACGATCCGTCTTGGACGCCCGGCTGATCGCATCACGCTGTGCGAAATTTATACGTCAGTAATTGAAGATAAACCGTTGATGGCAGGGCGCCCGGACGTTCCGGCGCTGTGCGTGGTCAGCGCAAATGCCTGCTGGTATTTCAAAGAACTGGCAAGAGAAGCCGAGCAGGCGTCTCTCGATGTCCTGGCCAAACGCACGGTCGCTGATGCGCTGCGTGACATCATGCAGCGCGACTGCATCAATCCGGATCAGCGCTGCGCCTCCTGAGCATCGTCTCAAGCCCCTGTACTCACCGCGTGCGGGGGACTTGTCTTTCTTAACTTATTTCTGAAAATCCACAATTGACGATCCCCGATCGCGTTAACGATCGCACTTAATGCAACAATAAAACTTGCATTAAAGGGATGGCTGCCTTACCGTAATTAAATGCATTCGTGATAGTTGCTCTTTAGCATTCACCACCAACATTCATTTATAAATAGTGACCAATAAATCAGGGGATTTCCGATGAGCCATGATGATTTTATTAACGATCTCGTCAAGTGGATCGATACACACATTGAAGGGAAAATGGATTTAGACACCGTTTCTGCCCGTGCCGGTTACTCAAAATGGCACCTGCAACGTATGTTTAAACAGCACACCGGCCATGCGCTGGGTGAATATATTCGTGAACGCCGCCTGAAAAAATCCGCTGAACGTCTCGCAAGGGGCGGTGAGCCGATTCTGGACGTGGCCATCAGTTTTGGTTTTGATTCTCAGCAGTCATTTAACCGCAGCTTCAAACGTCAGTTCGGTCAGTCACCGGGCGCATGGCGTCGTCAGGTTCAGATTGCAGCCCACGCAGCCTGATAGCAGCATCCCCCTGACAGGTGAGCGGACAACAGTTTGTCCGCTCACATGAGTCACTTTCGCGTAAGCTGCCCAGCCTTGTGCCCACTGCAAATACCGCCCAGTCCCGATTTCCCCCCCCTCATTTCTGCCGCCACCTTCAGATGATCGTTGCTGACGAAAATAACAATCACGCATTCAGCATTGCAGATTGATGTTATCCATCTATGTATAAACCATTGCCAATATTGATATTTTACCGCCAGCTCAAAACACGGAATATTGTTCTTATAAGACAGCAATAAGGAGAAGGGCAGCGCCCTTCGCCGCGCGTCCTGAACCCGTTACGGAGCAACCATGACCCAGATCACCTCACTACCGATCCTCGACTTCTCACAGCTGGATGGCGATGCCGAACAGCAGCAGGCGTTTTTACAAAAACTCAACCGCTCCGCGCGCGATGTCGGTTTTTTCTACCTGATCAATCATGGCGTTGATGCAGCACTGTCGGCGAAGGTGCAGCAGTTGTCTCGTCAGTTTTTCGCCCTGTCGGACGACGACAAGCAGCAGGTATCGATGATCCACTCCCCGCATTTTCGCGGCTATAACCGCGCGGGATCGGAACTGACGCGCAGCCAGCCAGACTGGCGTGAACAGTTTGATATCGGTGCTGAACGCCCGGCGCTGGTGCTGCAATCGGCTGAAGCAGGCTGGAAGCGCCTGCAGGGACCGAACCTGTGGCCGGAAGCCTTGCCGGAACTGAAGCCCACGCTGCTGCACTGGCAGCAGGAGATGACCGCCATGTCTCAGCGACTGCTGCGCGCTTTCGCTCAGGCACTTGAGCTGGCCCCGGATGCCTTCGACCCGCTATACGGCGAAAAACCTAACGAACATATCAAGTTGATCCGCTACCCCGGCCAGACGGCAGAAACCACCAGTCAGGGCGTGGGCGCACACAAAGATTCTGGCTTCCTCAGCTTTCTGTTGCAGGACCAGCAGCGCGGTTTACAGGTGGAAGTGGAGCCGGATCGTTGGGTGGATGCTCTGCCTTTGCAGGGGGCTTTTGTGGTCAATATCGGCGAACTGCTTGAGCTGGCCAGCAACGGCTATCTGCGCGCTACCGTCCACCGCGTGGAATCCCCGCCCAACGGGCAGGACCGTCTGTCGATTGCCTTTTTCCTTGGCGCACAGCTGGATGCCGTGGTGCCTGTTTTCACGCTGCCGGAAGAGATTGCCCGCCTGGCACAAGGCCCGGCGAGCGATCCGCTCAACCCGCTGCTGCGTGACGTCGGCTGGAACTATCTGAAAGGCCGGTTGCGCTCCCATCCGGATGTCGCAGCCCGCTGGTATCAGGAATTACAACAACAACAACCTCAACACACCGCTTAATGAAAGGAACTGCAATGATCAAACATGCTCCATTTTCTCTGGCAGGGATCGCGTTATCCATGACACTGGCTTTTTCAGCTCAGGCGGCGGAGGCGCTACGCATCGCGGCTGATGCCGTGCCGCACGCTGAAATTCTTAACTATGTGAAGAAAATTGACCCGTCACTCGATCTCAAAATTATTGAACTGACCAGCGGCGTCAACGCCAACGAACTGCTGGCGCATGGCGATGTCGATGCCAACTATTTCCAGCACGTGCCGTATCTGCGCGATCAGGAAAAAGCGCTGGGGCAGACCTTTACCGTGGCCGCCACGGTGCACATTGAGCCGCTCGGCATCTATTCACATAAAGTGAAAAACCTGAAAGACGTGCCGAACAAAGGGACGGTGGCGGTTCCGAACAACGTCACCAACCTGAGCCGTGCACTTTACCTGCTGCAAAGCGAGGGGCTGATCACCCTGAAACCGGGCTTCAACGATCCGGCAAAAAACCAGGCAACGCCGAAAGATATCGCGACTAACCCGAAAAACCTGAAAATTCTTGAAGTGGAGTCGCCACAGATCCCACGTTCGCTGGATGATGTCGATCTGGCGATCATCAACGGCAACTATGCGCTGGAAGCAGGGCTGAACCCGGCAAAAGACGCACTGGGCCTGGAAAGCGCCAAAAATAACCCATATGCCAATATCCTGGTCACCACACCCAAACTGGCTAATGATCCGCGCATCAAACAGCTGGCGAAAGATCTGGAGTCGAAGCAGGTCGCTGAGTTTATTCAGCAGACTTATAAAGGCTCTGTGATCCCGGTCGCAGGGAAATAATATGATTGATATCGAGAATGTCACCCGGCGCTACAGCCCAGACCAGCGCCCGGCGCTTGATAATGTCTCGCTGACCATCCCCGATGGTTCGATATTTGGCATTCTCGGCCGCAGCGGGGCGGGGAAAAGTACCCTGATCCGCTGTCTTAATCTGCTTGAACGCCCCGACGCCGGTCGGGTACTGGTCGATGGACAGGACATTACCCGCCTGAGCCAGGCCGCCTTGCGCCAGCAGCGGCAGCGCAGTGGGATGATTTTTCAGCATTTCAATCTGCTGCACTCGCGCAGCGTGGCGGGTAATGTGGCTGTACCGCTGGAAATTGCCGGGGTGAAAGCCTCACAGCGGCGGGTACGCGTGGCAGAGCTGCTGGATTTAGTCGGGTTGAGTGATAAAGCGAACGCCTTTCCTACTCAGCTTTCCGGTGGTCAGCAGCAGCGGGTCGGTATTGCGCGGGCGCTGGCTGCACAGCCGGGATATCTGCTCTGCGATGAAGCAACAAGCGCCCTCGACGTGGAGACCACGGCATCGGTGCTGGCGCTGTTACAGCAGATTAATCAGCAGTTTGGTCTGACCATCGTGATGATCACCCATCAGCTGGAGGTAGTGAAAGCGATTTGCGATCGTGCTGCGCTGCTGGAGGGCGGTAAGATCGTTGAGAGCGGGGCGCTGAGCACGCTCCTGCGTCAGCCGGACTCAGTACTGCGTAAAGCATTGCTGCACGATCCGCAGGCAGAACAACGTTTCCTGCAACGTCATGGCATCCACGGAGGTGACCTGTGCGCGGTAGCCTGGACCTGAATGAGCTGTGGGAACTGATGTCGGCGGCCACGCTGGAAACCCTGTATATGGTGGCGCTGGCCGGGCTGTTTACGTTTCTGATCGGCCTGCCGCTGGGTGTGCTGCTGAAGGTCGGGCGTCACGACGGTATTCTGCCGCTGCCGCGCCTGAATGCGCTGCTGGGTGCGGTGGTTAACGTCGGTCGTTCTCTGCCGTTTGTGGTGCTGCTGATTGCGCTGATCCCGCTGACGCGCATCATTGTCGGGACCACGCTGGGCAGCAGTGCGGCTGTCGTGCCGATCACCATTGGTGCCATCCCGTTTTTTGCCCGCATCGTCGAAAACGCGCTGGATGAGGTCAATAAAGGACGGATTGAAGCCATCGTGTCAATGGGCGGTAGCGGCTGGCATGTGGTCAGCAAAGTCCTGTTGCCGGAAGCGTTACCCGCACTGCTTGCAGGCATGACGCTGACGCTGGTGATGCTGATTGGTTTCTCTTCGATGGCAGGCGTGATTGGCGGCGGCGGGTTAGGGGACCTGGCTATCCGCTACGGTTACCAGCGTTTTAATCAGCCAGTGATGATTGGCACCGTGGTCGTTTTGATCCTGCTGGTGCAGGCCGTACAGATGGTGGGCGATCGCCTGGTGCGACAGCTGGCTCATCGCCGTTAATTCAGCAAAATCTGGCGCCCGCATAGTATACTGTCTGAATTCGCTTCATTTTTTTCCTTCAGACAGGATTGGTCATGGAAATACGGAACGTTAATCGGGCGCAATTATGCCAGGTCACCAGCTACGGCCTGATTTTTATTGCGCTGTTCGCCATCTTCCCGCTGCGTTTGTTGCCCTGTTTTCTTGCCGGCTTTATCGTCTATGAAACCATTCTGGCCCTGACGCCCTTAGTGGAACGTCTGGTGAAGGGGCCGATTGCCCGCTGGATCAGCATTATGTTTCTTAGCGTGGTGATTATTCTTTCGCTGGTCACCGGCATCACCAAGCTGATCGGCTTCCTATTGCATGACTTCCAGAACCCTGCCGCCTTCCACGCCACGGCCAGCAAACTGCTGGAGGATGCCCAGCACACGCTGTCGCCCGTGATTACGCGCTATCTGCCTTCGGACATCGATGAACTGCAGAACCAGGTAGTGACCTGGCTGCGTGAACATCTGGTGGTGGTGCAGACCTTTGGCCGCAGTGCGGCACATACCTTTGCCACCATGCTGATTGGCATGCTGTTGGGCGCGATCATCTCACTGCGCACCAGCAGCGGAATCCGCCCTGAAGCGCCGCTGAAGCAGGCGATGCTGGACCGCTTAACCACCCTGGCGGCGGCGTTTCACAATGTGGTGTTTGCACAGATTAAAGTGTCGCTGGTCAATACCATCCTGACCTGCGGTTTCCTGTTCGGCGTGTTGCCGATGTTTGGCCTGCATTTCCCGTTTGCTAAAACCGTCGTGGTGCTGACCTTTATCGCCGGGCTGCTGCCGATTATCGGTAATCTGATTTCCAATACGGTGATTGTGCTGATCGGTCTTTCTATCTCGCTGGAAGCCGCGCTGATTGCCCTGATTTACCTCGTGCTGATCCACAAGCTGGAATACTTTATCAACGCGCGGATTTTTGGCAGCCGCATCAGCGCCAAAACCTGGGAGATCCTGTTAGCGATGCTGGTGTTTGAATCGGCCTTTGGCCTGGCCGGCGTGGTGGCCGCCCCGGTCTATTACGCCTACCTGAAAGCGGAGCTGCGTGCCAGCAGACTGATTTAGGGCCTGGCCTGTCAGGCTATTTTACTTGCGCTATGCTGGCCGGGAAATTTCCCGGCCCTGACGGATAATCCATGTCGTTATTGACCACGCTGCTTCATCAGATCTTTATTTCCATGCCGCTGTTTGTGCTGATCGCTCTGGGATGGCTGCTGGTGCGCTGGCGTCAGTGGCCGGAGAGTATCACCAGCGCCATTAACCGGCTGGTGTTCCGCGTGGCGCTGCCTGCCATGCTGTTTCGCCTGATGTGCGACTTCAGTGATGGGCCGTCGGTGGATGCCCGCCTGCTGATTGCCTTTTTCGGCGGCTGTCTGCTGGTGTTTATCATTGGCCGGATTGTGGCATCTAAGGTGTTTAAGCTTGATGGCGTGGCCGGTTCGGTGTTTGCCCTCGGCGGGATTTTCTCCAATAATGTGCTGCTGGGCCTGCCCATTGCCCGCGTGATGCTGGGTGACGAGGCGATCCCCTCCGTTGCGCTGGTGCTGGTGTTTAACGGCTTAATTCTCTGGACGCTGGCCACCGTTTCGGTGGAGTGGTTCAGGCATGGGGCGCTTAACCTGAAGGGCTTCGGCAATACCGCGCTCAGCGTACTGAAAAATCCTCTGATTATCGGCATCCTTTCCGGCACCTTGTTCAGCCTGACCGGGCTGCCATTGCCTGTCTTCGTTGATCAGCCCGTGACCATGCTGGGGCAGATCGCCGTGCCGTTGGCGCTGGTGGCACTGGGCATGAGTCTGGCGAGTTACCGGATTAAAGAAGGGCTGGCCATCAGCTATGCGCTGAGCGCCATTAAGCTGATCGTGCAACCCCTGGTCGTGTGGGGCCTGGCCTGGATGATTGGGCTGCCGCCGATGGAAAGTAAAGTGGTGGTACTGCTGGCCTCCATGGCCGTGGGCGTGAACGTGTATTTAATGTCGCAGCAGTTTAACGCGCTGACGGGGCCTGCGGCGACGAGCATGCTTTTGACCACGATTTTCTCTGCGCTAACCACACCGTTGTTTATGTTGGTTATGGGTGTGGTTTATGGGTGAGTTAGTGCCCGCCAGGCAGCGGCATGCTGTTACTCGATCTCTTTTTCCTTTAAGTAAATGGCAAGCCAGGAAACGAATTCAAAAGGAGAAGGGCGTAAAAAAGAGACATCACCGATATCTCCCTGGGTGAGATTATTAAGATACAACCTGGCTGTTTCATTATCTGAGAACTCACGGATGAATTCAGAGGCTTCGTTCTGAAGATCTGATTTCAATCCGGTAACCAATTCAGTTGCAGCGTCAACGATCTCAGGATAGTTTTCTCCGTAGGCATCCGCATCGTTGCCCAGGAATGATGTCCTGACCCTGGCCTTTCCTTTTACAGGTAATGCACATCTTCTTGCAGCTAGTCGCTTAAATCGTTCCTATGGTTCAGCATATCCCGAGCTCTGCCAGGCAGTATATCGGAGAATCTCTACCTTCACCAAGAAAGTGCCATCCCTTACACAACAACACTCTGTCGCACAATTACTCACCACGTGGTGATATAGTGGCAAGGCGTCATCAGCGCTGAGTGATAACCAGGTAAATACAATTACTTTTATTAACAGTGTATTAAAGGAGTTCTTATGTCTAACGGAATGGTTAATTTCAAAGCAAAAGTTATCAGTGGGTCAATGACCCTTCCACTCTTGCGTCGAGCTATTGAGTCGGCCGAACCGGGGCGACCAGATATTAATGTGGATATGGGGCAGGTGAGTGAAAGCCTTTTCACTATGGTGAATGAAACGGCCTCCGGCGTGATATTTGAAATACGGTTTAATAACCCGGATGCGCAAAAAGTGAGTATTACTTTCAACGGCGTTGCCTCCGACGTCATCGATGGGGTTATCGGTACAACCAATCCCACGGTGGGGGTTCAGTTGCAAGACGATGACGGCAATATTGTGCCAATAAACGAAACACGCGGCTATCCAGTCTACCCAGGCCCAAACGTGATCAGGTTCACATCCAGCCTGATTGCCACACACGTCCCTGTGATGGCAGGCCCTCTTGTCGCCAATGCCGTCTTCACCCTGGCGTACATCTGATAGTGAGTTAGCTAAACGTCAGCCCCGGCATCGTCCGGGGCTGAGTTGTTACTGTGGAGGCGCAAACCCTTCTCTGATGTATTCCTGCAGTTCGGCCCCGAAGTACCAGGCAACCAAACCCATTCCAATCACGACGATCGTGATAATTTTCTTGTTCATGGCGACGACATCCTGTGTTGAGAGGGGCCTACCTGAGGTATCCCATAAAATATGACAGGCATAAACCTGTACAGGCTAAGTTCTTTCGGTTTGCCAGTGGCACACACCATCAACACGGAGCGATCGGAAAAAACGATCGACCTCTACGATAAATCGTATTGTCGTGGCGGTTTTAAAATCCACAGCGAGCAACTGCTCTGCGGGGATGGGGCCAGTTTGAGGTAAGCCGGACGTCACGCGACAGGACGTCGCGTGCCGAGGCCCGCATGGATGCGGCAGTTGCCGTTCCGGCGTGCTCAAACTGGCCTCAGACCTGAAAGCAGACTGTCAGCCACAAATGACCGGGGATCCTTAACGCGTTATCCTGCCATGTGTGGTGCAGATGCTGAAGTGTTAAACAGGCTCTCATGCTGTAATTTTATTTTATGCTGCTATACGTACAAATAACCTGCAATTAGAAGCATAAACATGCTGAATATTCAGTGTCGTGTCTCGCGTTCTCCGAGGGGAGTAATTTCGGATCTGGGATAATATGCTGTTCGGCCTGGTGTGAATCGGTCATGCAGAGTAACCACTCCCGATCGTCAGGCATAAAAAACCCGGCTTTCGCCGGGCGGTATAATCTGCACCATTAACGGAACCAGCAATGATCCCAGGGTAAGAATAGCCTTAGGTCAAAAAAGCGCCAGTAATAATGAGAAATATAATTTTTTCTTAACCCACCACTATGCCAACCACGAGATTGACCAGTCCCGCCAGCAGCATCGTCCCGGCAGGGATCAGATAGTTTTTGTCTTTTTTACGCAAGAAAAGAGCGATAAAGAACAGGCCGATAGCCAGTAGTGGCAGGGCAGTGAGGATAAATGTCGACATGCTGACTCCTTAGCAAAACATCTTTCAGTCCAGTGAGAATAGAAAGCACTATAACCCAAACGCTGCCACTAAACGCTAAAGCGTGACCGATGTTATGGTTTCGTTAAATTTTGATTGCTGACAAACCATTTATTTCATTATCATCTAAATACGGTTATTGCATTTCATTTAACCCGTGCGAACATCTTGCTGCCTCTGGAGAATAATAATGAAACATATGAAAAAACTGCTGCTGGTTGCGGCGTTGAGCTGCTCCACTTCTGCACTGGCTGAAACCATTGGTGTTTCAATGGCCTACTTCGACCAGAACTTCCTGACCATTATTCGCCAGGCCATCGACAAAGAAGCGAAGGCACGCGGGATCACCGTACAGTTTGAAGATGCGCGCGGCGACGTGGGGCGTCAGACCGATCAGGTTCAGAGTTTTATCAGTGCCGGTGTGGATGCGATTATCGTTGACCCGGTTAACTCGGCGGGCACCCCGGCGATGACCAAACTGGTCAGCCAGGCCAAAGTGCCGCTGGTGTATGTTAACCGCACGCCGGGTGATAAAACGCTGCCGCCGGGCGTGGTGTTTGTTGGTTCTGATGAGAAACAGTCAGGCACCTTGCAGATGGAAGAGCTGGCGCGTCTGGCTAACTATCAGGGCAAAGTGGGCGTGATGATCGGTAACCTCAGCGATGCAGGTGCGCTGCAACGTACCAAAGACGTTGAACAGGTGGTAGCCAAGTACCCGAAAATGAAAGTGGTGCAGAAGCAGAGCGCTAACTACTCGCGCAGCGAAGGGATGGACCTGATGCTGAGCTGGATCACCAACGGTGAAGAGATCGATATTGTGGCCGCCAACAATGATGAAATGGCGATTGGTGCCATTATGGCACTGCAACAGTCCGGTAAAAAAGACAGCAAAGTGCTGGTGGGCGGGATTGATGCCACGCCGGACGGCCTGAAAGCGATGTCCTCCGGTAAAATGCAGGTCACGGTATTCCAGGATGCGGTAGGCCAGGGCAAAGCCTCTGTGGATGTGGCCCAGCGCATGATCAAAGGCGAAAAACTCGATTCCTATCACTGGATCCCGTTTGAGCTGGTCACCCCGGAAAATATGAAAAAGTACGAAGAGAAGTAATTTTTTCTGCCAGCGGCCCTGAGAACAAGGCCGCTGTGCATTTTTCCCCTCGCTCCGCATCGTCGTTTTGCTAAACTGCTCAAATGAATAAAAAACTCATTATTGCCGCTATCTTGGCGATCGTCGCCAGCTACGCCGGTCTGCGTCAACAGGGCGAGTCGCGTGCGCCTGCCACCCGCCATGAGCAACCCGTATCCCGCCAGCAGAACGGCAGCAACGACATCAGCGCGCTGACGCAGCAACAGCGCGTGGCGGACTATCTGCATCAGCACCAGCGGCTGCCGGACTATTACATCCGCAAAGGGGATGCGCGGCGTCAGGGCTGGGATCCGTCCAAAGGCAATCTGTGTGACGTGCTGCCTGGCCGGGCAATCGGGGGCGATCGCTTCAGTAATCGTGAAGGGGGCTTGCCGGAGAAAAACGGACGGCACTGGTTCGAGGCTGACGTTAACTATCAGTGCGGGCGGCGTGGAACGGATCGCATGCTCTATTCCAGCGATGGCCTGATCTATGTGACCCGCGACCATTACCGTCACTTTGAGCAGGTGAACTGAGATGCAGATGGCGACGTTCGATTTACAGCAGGTGCGCGACAGCGACGATTTCTACCGTCAGTTTGCGCTGAAATTTGACCTGAGCTACTTCGGGAACAATCTCGATGCGCTGTGGGATATGTTAACGGCGGGGATTGAACTGCCGGTGCGCATCACCCTGCGACATCTCGATCGGCATCCGCAGCGGGCGGCGCTGGAGCGCATTCTGGCGGTGATGCAGGAGGCAGAGCAGGAAACCGGCGGGGCATTCAGTGTGCGTGTCAGCCGAATGCCCGCCGGAGATTAGCGGCGGATAACCTTCAAAATTTGCGCCAGTTTCTCGCGCTGTTCCAGACTGATTTCGCGCGAAGCGGCATAACCGGCATTCTGCACAATCATCTCATTTAACCCCACCAGCCAGTCGTAAATATAAAACGCTGCATGGTTGTTGGGCTTCAGTGCCAGGCGCGTCAGGCGCTGACCAGGCCCGAGGTTGACGGTCTGCGCTTCCGGTTTGGCAAAAATCTTCTGCCCCCGGTTGATGCGGCTTTCCGGGCGCTGCGCTTCCGGCAACTGCTGGAACCCGAGCCAGGCGACAAAATCACCCAGCACGCTGAGCGCCCTGGAGACCTGGCGGTCGGCAATCTGCTCTGGAGGCAGCCCTTGCGCATCGCTGTCGGCCAGCACGCGCATCAGGGAACCTTCTAATTCCTGGCGCACGCTGGCGGTGATCAGCTCTTCGGTCAGCATCTCCAGCGTGGGCTTACTCACGCCTAACAACTCGAGCAGTGGGCCGTTGTCCGGCAGCAGGCGCAGCTGATTCACCCAGTGGCGATACACGCTCTGCGCAAACTCCGCTTCCTGATCGACGGCGGGCACGCTGTGATAGCTGGTCTGTACCGCAGTGAGCGGTTCGTCGCTGAGCAGGTCGATGGTCATTCCGATGCCAAAAGGATCGTCTTCGTTGATACTGTACTCATCGGCAGCGGTGCGTTCGGTACGCAACTGACGTTGCAGGAAAAGATGGCGCAGCGTATCGCGTACCGGCACCAGGCGCTCCAGCAGTTCACCGTGCACCCCGGTACGGGTTTGCAGGGCTTTCAGCAGGGATTCCGCAATACGCAGACGCTCCGCCGGATCTTCCCCTTCAGCTGCCTGATACCAGCGACCAAGCAGATTTTCACTCAGTTCGCGCTGGATCTCGGCACGCTGTGTGGCAATACGCGCCAGTTTGCTGTCGGTGCGCACTTCATTGACCAGATAGCCCGCCATACGCTGCACGCCTTTCTCATCCATCGCCAGCATGGCGCCCCAGGCATCACCCGGGTTGCCAACAAAGCGCTGCACGGCGGCATCATGATTGTGGCCGTGAGTAATGCGCTGATCGAACGGGGTCATCGCCCAGATCAACCCCGGCTTACGACCGGTTCGCTGCGCGGTGGTCTCGCCCTGGGTCTGTTTTACCCAGAAGTCGAGCAGGCGGCCAATATGGCGGGTTTCATTACGGTGAGCCGAGGCGCTGCACACCAGCAGATGGGTCACATCCTGCTCAATGGCTGCACGCTGTAACAGGAACGGGCGACGAGCCTGTAAAAACTCCAGCGCCAGTTCGTGATGCTCGTCGTCAGGCAACACGGTTAATTCGATAAAGCCCGGGAAATCGAGCAGGTCGACTTCGGTAAACAGCTCTTCACGCGGCGCGCTATAGAGCGGCAGCAGCACTTCACGGCTGAGCAGCGTCAGTTCGGCCAGCGCCACGCTGACCGGGGCGAGTGCGCGACCGTTATGGCGCGGCACCACCTGCAACGTCAGGTCGGCTGTGGCATTAAACTGGCTGACCCCGGAGCTGTTTAACAGACTGTAAGAGGGTTCATCCAGCACGCTTAACGGTGCCAGCACCTGCGGCACGCAGGAGAGGTGATGCAGCACGTGGGCCAGCTGGCGATACAGCGCCGTCAGCTGACGATCTTCGCCCCACAACAGGGAGAACAGTCTGGCGCGGTCGTCAACACCCAGCTGCGGTGCGAGTTCAACGGCCTGCGGCCAGAAATGGCTGTCCAGCGCGCTGCTGCGCGCCAGGCTGATGGTCAGTGCATCCCACAACGCCACCATCTGATGGCGGTTAATGCCTGCAACCGGTTCCGGCTGGCGATACATCGCCACGTTTTGCACGCGTTCGCCCAGCTGGGATTCATCCAGTGGCGTGACAGTGTCACTGCCACGTTGCGCGTATTGCAGTGCCAGCACCGCCACCAAATCACATTCGGTCAACAGGGAGAGCTGTACCGGCCAGTTGCTGTCGCTGCTCTGCTGCTGGCCGCTGAAGCGCTGCACCAGATTCGCTGTATGCTGCGGTGGATTGAGCTGGCTGGCGTAATCCACCACGCTGTTACCCAGTGCACATTCCAGGCGGCCTTTCTCGCTGGATGCCAGTGCACCAATCAAATAGGACTTGCCCGCCTGGGCCAGGCCAAACAGCCCAATGGCACAGTTCAGCGGGGTATTCCGCGCCAGTACGCTGGCATGGTTATGCTGACGCAGCAGTTTGATCGCCAGACGATCCGCTTCCATATTCAGGCGAGGCGCCTGCGAACGGTTCACATCAAGCCAGGCCAGCGCCTGCTCAATGCTCTGGGTCAGGGCATCACGTTTTTTATTCGCCTGGGCGGTCAGGATTTTATTCAGAGATTTCATTTCTTGTAGACGCTCCCGCTGTCAATCCAGTAATGCGCCATACCTGAAGCGCTGCTGGCCAGCGTATTCAGACGCAGGCGCAGATGCTCCAGCGGCACCTGGCTGCCATCATCCAGAGTGGCATCGGCAATATCAAACCGTTCCGGGCCAAATTCACCAAACGGACGGCTGACCGCCAGCTTGATACGTAACACTTTATCGCCCGCAACGCTGCGCGCCAGCTGAGAATCCACAATGGTCAATGTATAGAGCGGCGAAGCAGGCCAGCGGTCGTTATCCAACTGACGGAAGCCAAGCGTGATGGCCCCGCGCACCTGGAAGCGGCTGCGGACATCCAGCGTGAAGTTGTGCTGATCCAGATCGATATCACTGTACCAGACGTTTTCGGCCGTCAGTGCGCCGGTGCCGTCGAGCATGCCAAGATAGCGGATTGTTGAGTACGGCTGGAAATCACCGGCTTTAAACCAGAAGTTAGCCAGTCGCAGATCGAGCGACAGCAGGCATAGCATCGCCCCCACCGCCGCCGTTGATTTCGGGTTCTCGATCTTTCCCTGTTTGTTGAACGGATACCAGTCATTGGTGTGGTAACCATCCAGCGACAGAATACGGCTGACCGGCAGCGGTTGCAGATGGCGGAACAGCGCCTGCACACCGGGGAAGCGCGAAGGGCGCCCGGTCAGCAGCAGCACGTCACAATCATACACGGCCACCACTTCCGACATGGAACGCAGGCTGTGCGTGATGTTCATACGCGGGGAGAGGAACTCCGCGTGCAGCTTACTGAGGCGCACAATCAGCGGCACCGCGAGAATATCGAAACCTTTGGCTTCGCCCGGCAGCTCGCGCTGGATCTCGCGGTTAATATAGTCGAGTAATTTTTCCGTTGGTGCCT
The DNA here is from genome assembly GCF_020683125.1 of Erwinia rhapontici. Taxonomy (NCBI): domain Bacteria; kingdom Pseudomonadati; phylum Pseudomonadota; class Gammaproteobacteria; order Enterobacterales; family Erwiniaceae; genus Erwinia; species Erwinia rhapontici. The sequence continues at coordinate 2,397,302 of NZ_CP085627.1, forward strand.
GTGCCAGCAGTTCGCCGAAGCGGGCATCAATTTCAGCCGTCAGATCGAGCGGGTCGAAAGTCTCATAGGCTTCGAGGATCGCCTGGCCCAGCGGAATAAACAGTTGTAATGTCACCTGCTGACGCAGCGTGGAGTGCCCGTCAAGACGGCCTTCGTGGCCAAACAGACGCGTCATCACCGCTTCCGGATTGACCATGCCTGCCTGCTTAAATGCCCCCTGCAAGGCAGGCAGCACGTACAGTTGGATCACATCCAGCAGAATATCGTCACCCGCCAGCTTGAAGCCTTCACGGAACAGCAGGCGCGGCATGATTTTGACGTTGTTGCCCACGCCGTCGTCCAGGCGGTACTGAGTGATCGCGAGGTCGGTGGTGCCGCCGCCGATATCAATGGAGGCAATGCGCAGCGTTTTGCCTGCCGGTTCATCGGCGGCGCGCGCGCGGTCCGGGCGCGCCATGCTGGCGAAGAAGGCTTCGGCACGGCCGCCAAAGTTCACCTGGGTTTCGTTATACAGGTACACCATCTGCCCACAGGTGGCTTCATCCCATTCCATCTGCACATCCGGCACCGGCACGCTGCTTTTGGCTTTGTCTGCGGCGCTGGTGAAATCATCATCCATCGGGTGCCAGCCCATCGCTTTCCACACCAGTGCAATGGCTTCCAGCATCCGGCGGCGGAAGATCTCACGTTCCGGCTTTGGCATCGCCGAAGGCAGGGTGAGGATAATATTGCGCAGCTGGCGCGGGGCGCTGCTGTGCAGCATCTTCTGGCGTTGCAGCGGGCTGTTCATCTGCAACAGCGCCTGCGCCAGCAGTTCAGAAAGCATCAGGCTCATCACCGAACTGCGGCTGTAGTGCGGCGCGAACACCGGCAGGCGTTCCTCCAGCGGAATGCTGTAGAGCGGCTGGCCCTCGTCATTGATCAGATAGGTCAGCGGCAGTGCCGTCGCCAGCGGTTCCTGCAACACATTGCCGGGCGTGCGGCTGAAGCGCCAGCCCGGCGTATAGCTCTCTTCATCCCACAGATAACGACGCGGGCTGGAGAGACCGGTGGCGCCTTCAGTGCCAAGGCGCTGTAACGCCAGCTGCCCGGCTTCACGGCCGACGCGGGTAATGGAAGGCCAGATAAAGGCATCATCACGGCCACTTTCCAATGAGAAGTTCTGCTTACCAAAACTGGCCTGGGCGAACTCCACCCGGCTTTCAAACAGCTCGTTATACAGCTGATGCGGCTCGCTGAGGTTACGCATCTGCAATTCGTAGGTGTGCTTCAGCCCCTGATGATCGTCAACATGATCTTCCACCATGATGCCGCAGGTGTGTGAGTTGCCGACGTCGAGGATCAAATCAACGGCAATGGCGGGTTCCTGAAGGGTGGCCGCGCTGATTTTCAGCTCCGGCACGGAGAGTTGCTGACCGAGCAGATGCAGAATATTCAGATAGTGTGCCTGGTACTCGAACTCACGCAGTGATGCTTTGATGTTCACCTGCGGGCGCTGTTCCAGCGTGGCGGCTGCCTGAGTAAAGGCCTCGCGCAGCCAGCCGTCAATCCAGGTGTGATCGAGAAACTCACCCAGTTCATCGCTGCGATGGGCCAGCGCAAAACTGACGCCGTTCTTCACATCGTTAACGTTCAGCGCCAGCGATTCATCCTCTCCATCGGCCCAGACTTTGGTATCGAACGCCAGCACCACGCGGTGAGTATTACCATTGGCGTCCGGCGTATCCAGTGCCACGATGCGCACGCGTGCCCAGTTATCCGGCCCACCAATAAAGGTGCGAGGAGGATTAAAACGGAAGAACGGCAACGGCAACCACTGGCCGTTAAGCAGCGTCAGCGACTGTGCCAGCGGGAAACTGAATTCGGGTTTCACCACTTCCGGTGGCGTGCCCGCTGCCTGTGGCAGCAGATATTTACCGGCCTGCGCGTGATAATTCAGGCGCAGCAGCGGGCCATTCGCGGTCTGACGGACAAATTTTCCCGGCCAGTCAGCGTTCAGATCCGGGTTTAACGCAAAGTCGAGGAACTGAATGCCGCTGTTCTGAACCAGCGTCATATTCGGTTTGAAGTCAGCAATTGTCGCCAGCATTATGATTTACTCTCACGCTTCATGGTCATTGGCAGCACGGTGTCGTCGTTATAGCGGCCACTGCATTCGGCAGCACCAGTCAGACCCTGTTTACACACCAGTTCCGGCATCTGATAGCGGGAACCGTCGGTGCAGCGTGCTTTGGTGCGGCTGTTAATCACCAGGTTACCGGAAGACATCAGCCCGGCAAACACATCCACCTTACAGGTGACGCCACTTCCCTGGGTAATGCGGGCAGTGCCTTTGCCGTTTTTCAGCTGATATTTCAGCATCGGTGGGGTGCCGGTCGGCAGGTTTTTCTGCACCAGCACACGCCAGTTGCCGTTGAGGAATTTCGTTGAACCAATCTTAACGGCATCCTGCGGCATCACCAGGTCATCTTTGCCTGCCGGACGCGCATCCGAGACCGCTTCAGGGGCCGGAGCAGGCTCTGTCGCTGCTACCGCCGGGGTAGCTGGAACAGGTGCAATCACTGCTGCGGCCAGCGGCAGTGTGGTGGTTTTCACCGGAACCACCGCCGCGGCGGTCGCGACAGGCTGAGGTTCAGGCTGTGGTGCGGGTTCAGCGGCCGTTTGTTTGGCGATGGGCGCATCATGCGGTTCTTCTGCCGGTTTGTCGCTGCGGTTTTTCAGCTGCACGCCAAAGGTGATCAGCAGAGCAACGGCGGGCAATACCCAGCTGTAACGCAGCCAGATTTTAGCTTTCGGTTTCGTGGTTGCAGCGGCAGGTGCCACTGGAGCAGACTCTGGCTCGGATTCCTCAACCGCTTCTGGCTCATCGATAATTTCCAGTGCTGGCATCGGCGGAACCACCACCGGAGGCGGCACCGGAACAGGCGCGGCCACAGCAGGCTCGGGCGCGATCAGCGGGGCAATCACCGGGGAGACTGTCGCGGCAATCGAAGTCGGCGTGACCAGCGGCGCAGCAGCAGGAGCCAGGCGCGACAGACCGAGGGACGGCACATCATCTTCTTCAATGCGCAGACAGTCGAAGACATCCTGACGTGATTTTTTATCCAGGCTGACAAAGCCCCAGAAGGTAATCACCGGTTTGCCACCGACAAGGTAAACGTAGTTTTGATCGGGGAATTGCAGGGCTTTGTTGAGCAGGGCGCCAAACAGTTTCTGGCTGGGTTTATCCGACTGCTGCGCACGTTCGCCGATGTCGGCAATCGTGGTCTGACAGGCCAGCAGTTGATTCAGTGCTGCGGTGCGCGCGCTGTTGCTGGCAGCGGCCCAGGAGGTGACTTTTCCCTCCACCGGGGAGTACCAGTCAAGGCGGTCTCCGGCATCGTTCGGCTGCGGGATAGCCAGGCAGTCGGCGACCTGCGATTGTTTTCTCAGGCGCAGGGTTTCGCGCAGTTGCAAAGCCGACAGATAAACGGGCTGCCCGTTCTCACCGAGGGCGAGGATGGCGTCGAGATTACCGCTGCGTAAGAAGATTTTTGCCACGCAAAGAGACCTTATAGTCAGAGTTCGGAAGTAAAAAGCGTGTGTAATCAGACTATTTTAGTTGTACGTGACTTAAATCAAATGCGCAAATAAGCAATAAAACAGGTGAGTACTTAGGGCATAACCCGGTGATCTGGTGAAGATTTCGCCAGTGCTGGTGACCAACGTCATCTGTCGACTGCTGACTGCATGTTCAGTTCTGATATACAGGTTATATTAGTTTCATTAATGACTTCTAATATTGAATCGCATAATATCGCATTTTTGGGATCTCGCCCGCGATGGAGTCGTAAACGTGTTAAATAAAATAGTGATTAGCAGCGTGCTGGTGCTGGCGGGTTGTTCGGTTTCAGCTGAAAAACCGCTACCGCCATTAAAATCGCAGGTCACGCCACAATCAACAACGCCTGCCACCCCCCAGTTAAAAGCACCGATTCGTAAGTCCGGGCCGAACGCGGTTTTCAAATCAACACGCTCACCTTATTCGATAGCAAGTTGTTTTATCGACTACTGGTCTCCACCCAAATCACCCCCAGGATTGATAATGGAGACTGAACGTATCGAGTTGAAAGATGAAAATGGCGTGACGCACAAATTTACCCGCGAAATAGTCGATGAAGTTGCCACTAAAGCCGCAGAAGAAGACTGGAAAACACACCGTGAAGACTATGCCTTTATGGAAAAAAGAGGCTTTAAGATAGAGAAAGAAAAATGGGGGTATTCTGTTCGTAAAACAAAGGCTGGCAGTAAAGCAGTGGATATTTTTAAGGAAAATGATTATTCAGTGGTGAACTACTATTTCCCTGACGTGTCACAATACCCTACCATCACACGTTATTCTATTGGTTATGGGGGAGTATCCAGGGAAGGTGTCAAACAAAAATATGATCCGCTCATCGATGATGGAATCAAGTATTGTGTTAAAGAATCATTGTATAAACCGCACAGTAGCACTGAAAAAAAACCTACAGATCAGCGTGGTGATAATGGGGCAGGCAGTGGTTTAATTGACTTTATGGTTAAAGTATTAGCTGTGGATTTATAATAAAAGTCTGGTGGTCAGGTTAAAATCGGGTAAAAAATTTTAACCTGATGGGTGATCATTTTTCAAACAGGCAAGGAGGCCAGGGATGAGAAAACGAAACAATAATTACCTTATGCATAAATCAGTTAAAGTGTTCAGTGGTATTATAATCGTGGTCGCTGCTGCACTTGCCTGTGCCTGGCCTTATATAAAAATGGAATTTTCCGGGAGCGCTCACTATAACGAACAGGATAAACGCGAATATCGATTTTACACACCGGATATTCTGAAAAACATCCCCCGCATCTCACCCCAGTATGATTTTGACTTTGCCAATATCACGGGGCCTGCATCGCACGTTTATGCCATCAGATTCTATGATACCGACAACGTCAGTAAGATTGATGCCTATCTGAATAGGATGGGATACAAGAAACAAGATAGTTGTCATATCGAAGCCGTGTGCTGGCGCAGTAATGATCCTCAAGAGGTTATCACTGTGAGTAAGCTGGAAAACCCTGAAGCGTTATTAGTTTCCGTTATTTATACTTTTTGAGTGGGAGAATGTTATGAATTCCACAGCATCCTCCCTGAGGATTGTTTCTTACTTCAAAATAATAAAACCGGTTGAACCCGGTCCATCCGTTATTGCCGTAAACGCGCAACATCACCGCCACTGATCGCCGCCAGATTATGCGTGATCTTCTCTGGTGACCAGTCCCACCAGGCGATTTTCTCCAGCTCGGCAATCACTTCATCGCTGAAACGCTGACGGATCACCTTCGCCGGGTTTCCTCCTACAATGCTGTAAGCAGGAACATCAGACACCACCACTGAACGTGATGAGATAATCGCGCCGTTACCGATGGTGACGCCGGGCATAATCAGGCAGTCATAACCCATCCACACGTCATTACCCACGCGGGTGTCGCCTTTATAGGGCAGGTCACCAGGCTCGGGCGCAGCACTTTCCCAGCCGTTGCCGAAGATAAAGAAAGGGAAGGTAGAGAGGCCGGAGGTCTTATGATTGGCGCCATTCATGATAAATTTCACCCCGCGCGCCAGGGCACAAAATTTACCCATAATCAGCTTATCGCCGATAAACGGGTAGTGATAAAGCACGTTACGCTCAAAGTTCTCTGCACCTTCCGGGTCGTCGTAATAGGTGTAATCACCAATCAGGATATTGGGATTGCTCACGCTATTTTTGATAAAGCAGACCTGCGGAAAGCCAGGCAAGGGGTGAAGAGTGGCGGGATCGGGTCCGTGCATAGATGCTCCTGAAATGAAATCCTGAGGGGCAGTATAGACCGCCGACGGATATTTTGTGATACCGTCACCGAGGCTTTTCCGCAGCGACTATGGCAAGAGGAACATATGGATCATGCTGATGCAGCAGACAACATTATCACTCTGTACGTAGACGGAGCAGAGGTCTGGGACCAGCACCGTAGCAGCGGTGGTCATTTTTTTGAACAACCCTGGCTGGATAAATTCCTCCGTCTGGTCCGGCCCGCCGGACACATTCTGGATATCGGCTGCGGGGCAGGAAAACCGATTGCTGAATACTTTCTGCAACAGCAATTTGCCGTCACCGGTATTGATGCCTCAGCGCCGATGATTGCACGCTGCCGTGAACGCTTTCCTGCCAGCCGCTGGCAGGTGGCCGATATGCGCACGCTACAACTGGATGTGACCTTTGACGGCTTACTGGCCTGGGACAGCTTCTTTCATCTCACGCGCGATCATCAGCGCCAGATGTTCAAACGCTTTGCCCGGCATGCCCGGTCCGGCGCTCCGCTGATGTTCACCAGTGGCCCCGATGATGGTGAAGCGATAGGGACCTTTCTCGACCAGCCGCTGTATCACGCCAGCCTGGCCCACGATGAGTTTCGCCAGTTACTGACTGAAAATGGTTTTCGCGTGGTGGAGCAGGTCACAGAAGATACAAGCTGTGGTGGCAGAACGATATGGCTGGCGCAGCAGATGTAAACTTCTCGTAAATTAAGAACAACCCTAATCAGTTACGGGTGTTTTTAGCCTGGCACGGGAGTATTATAGCCGTCTGAAATTACGCTGAGGATAGATCGCTTAATGTTTTCTCGTTCCACGCTCGCCGCGCTCACGGCCACCTTACTGCTGGCAGGTTGCAGCCACAAAACCACGCAGGCCCCGGCAACGGTAGATGTGTCTGCCGCCGAAGCGACACCTGCGGTTTCCGCGTTTGCTGCCGGCCCGACGCAGCTTAACGTGACCCACGTTATCTCCCGTGCTGACGATGGCTCCTCCGTCATCCTGACCATCGACGGCGTTGAAGCCGGTACGCTGACACGCGGAGAAAACAAAGAACTGTATGTTCCCGAAGGGAAGCATAAGGTTGGTGGCTATGTTCAGACACTGTTTGGCCTGGGCCGTGTGACCATTCAGTCGGTGGAAGTCACCACCAAAACGGATCAGGCAACGCATGTGTCCTATTCCGTCACAAAAAACAAACCCGCGTTTACCCTGACAGAAAAAGCCGCAGGCTGATGCTGTTCTTACCCTGTTCCACGCAAGGAACAGGGTAATCGCCCCCATTCTCAGACGATCCCTAACCCTGTACTGCCGATCTCTCCGCACTGAGCCGCTATAATGGTCAGTTCATTTGCCGATGGAGAGTCTTCCATGTTATATCGCCTTACCCTTACCACCCTCACTGCCGCACTGCTATTGACGGGTTGCGCGCGCCAGTCCGTTGAGGTTCCTGACGATCAGTATGCCCGCGGCCCCACGCAGATTAACGTGTCGCATATTGTGACTCAGACTGATGATGGTTCTGCGGTCGTCGTCACCGTGGATGGACGAGATGCGGGGGTTCTGGACAATGGCGAAGGGACGCTGCTGCATGTGCCGGAAGGCAAACATAAAGTGGGTGGCTACGTGCCGACGTTGCTGGGCCGCGTGACGATCCCTTCGGTGGATGTCACCACATCACACAATGAAGTGACGACGGTGGCCTATTCGGTCGCACGGGATAAAGCGGCGTTTAGTGAAGTCGCCCATTTACCAGGATAAAAAGCCTGGATAAAAAACCAGGATAAAAAACCTGGATAGGAATAAAGCAGGGAGAGCAGAACAGAAAGAAGATTGCCCCTGGAACAGGCCAGGGGCAGGGCGATTACAGCGCCATATCGTGTTGCGGGCTTTCGGCACGCTTCTCAGGCTGAGAAGGAGCGTCAGACGGCTTAGTATTGTTCATATCAATCACCGGTGGTTTCACCAGCTGCAGGGTCGCTGCGGTATCATCCCACACCTGCTGAGTCAGCGCGGTGTTGCCATTCAACTGCTGGCCATAGCTTGGAACGATAGTGCGGATCTTACTCTGCCACTCGGGTGAGTTGAACTGCTCAGGGAACAGCTTTTTCATCACGTTCAGAGTGATAGGTGCTGCGGTGGAAGCACCCGGAGAAGCACCCAACAGGGCCGCCAGGGTTTTCTGCTGATCGGTCACAATTTCAGTACCGAGTTTCAGCACGCCGCCTTTATCTTCATCTTTCTTGATGATCTGCACGCGCTGACCGGCCTGAATCAGTTTCCAGTCTTCTTTACGCGCATTCGGGTAGTACTCTTTCAGCGCTTCAAAGCGGTCGTTGTCATCCAGCATCACCTGACCAATCAGGTATTTCACCAGGTCGAAGTTATCCATACCCACGTGCGTCATTGGCATAAAGTTGCTGGTGGTGGTGGTGCTTAACAGATCAAACAGCGAGCCATTTTTCAGGAACTTGGTAGAGAAGGTCGCGAACGGCCCAAACAGTACCACGCGCTTACCGTCAAGGTAGCGGGCATCCAGATGCGGTACAGACATCGGTGGTGCGCCTACTGACGCCTGGCCGTAGACTTTTTCAGTATGCTGTTTGGTAATCTCAGGGTTTTCGCTCACGAGGAACGAACCACCCACCGGGAAGCCTGCATAGTTATCCGCTTCCGGGATGCCGGTTTTCTGCAGCAGCTTCAACGCACCGCCGCCTGCACCGATAAAGACGTATTTCGCATCAACGCTGTGCTCTTCACCACTTTTCACATCGGTGATGGTCACGTGCCAGGAGTTATCGGCATTACGTTTAAAATCGGTGGCTTCCGCTGAGGTTTCCAGCGTGAAGTTTTTATCTTTCTTCAGGCTGCCGATCAGCTGACGGGTGATTTCACCGTAGTTAACGTCAGTTCCGACCGGGGTCCAGGTGGCAGCGATTTTCTGATTAGGATCGCGGCCTTCAATGGTCAGGGGTGCCCACTGTTTAATTTGATTTGGATCGGTAGAGAATTTCATTCCCTGGAACAGCGTGGTCTGCTGTAACGCTTCATAGCGTTTGGTCAGGTAATTGACGTTGGTGTCACCCCAGACGAAACTCATATGTGGCGTGGAATTAATAAAGGAGTGCGGGTTATTCAAAATGCCGCGTTTCACCTGTGCGGTCCAGAACTGGCGGGAAATCATAAACTGTTCGTTAATTTCCAGCGCCTTTGACACATCAATGGAACCGTCTGGACGCTCTGGCGTATAGTTCAGCTCCATATTTGCCGAGTGACCCGTACCGGCATTGTTCCAGCCGTTAGAGGATTCAAGGGCCACGCCGTCCAGCTTCTCGACCATCAGCTGTTTCCAGCCCGGCTGAAGTTCCTGTAACCAGGTGCCTAAGGAGGCGCTCATGATACCGCCACCGATCAGCAGTACGTCGGTTTTCTGCGTGGCAGGCGTTTCAGCCCAGGTACTGGTGCAAACCAGTAAAGCTGACAGAGAAAGCAGGGGAATCGTTTTTTTGGAGTTAGACATTTTAAATAACGCATCAATATAGGTTAACAAATTGAGGTGATATTTTAGCGCAATTTAACGAAAAGTTAATAACTATTTATTATGTTTAAATCAAATCGCTAAATTAATTTAATTACTTAACGATTATTTTAATTACTCGTCAGGTTTATTTAGTTTTAAAACACAAAATAGAGGGTTATTAATTAGCTGAAATAACATGGGAAAAAGAATAATAAAGTGGGTGATTGCCGCCAGTACAATAAGAGCAAAAAATGAGGGGGAAGTCGACGGCAGCGAAGGTTAATTTGCCGTTTTTTCCCCTCATTGTCCCCATTGAGGTGTTGTTCCGGGCGGTACAGCATGAAATGTTAAGCGATGCGATTTAATGCATCCAGCACGTCGTGCGGCAATTCGAGCTGTGCGCTGGCCAGATTCTGTTCCAGATGAGCGAGTGATGAGGTGCCAGGGATCAGCAGGATATTGGGTGAGCGTTGCAGCAGCCACGCCAGCGCCACCTGAAGCGGGGTGGCCTCACAGGCAACGGCCGCCTCGCTCAGGGCGGCGCTCTGTAAGGGAGAGAACCCGCCGAGTGGGAAGAAAGGCACCCAGGCGATACCGTCTTGCGCCAGCTGGTCAATCAGTGCGTCATCCTGACGATGGGCGAGGTTATAGCTATTCTGCACGCAGACAATCGGCGTCATACTTCGCCCCTGGGCGATCTGGGCCGCCGTAACGTTACTCAGCCCGATATGACGAATCAGTCCTTGTTCTTTCAGTTCGACCAGCGCGGCCAGTGAAGCTTCAAAATCCCCTTCGGCAGGTTGGAACATATCAAACATCAGCCGCAGGTTAACCACATCCAGCACATCCCGCTTCAGATGACGCAAATTATCATGCACTGCACTTTTCAGTTCCGCAGCAGACATCGCCGGGTTCCATGAGCCGTCGCTGCCGCGCACTGCACCTACTTTGGTGACAATCGTCAGGTCATCCGCATAGGGAAACAGTGCTTCAGCGATCAGCTGATTGGTGATATGCGGCCCGTAAAAGTCACTGGTATCAATATGCGTAATCCCGCTTTCCACTGCTGCACGCAGCACGGCGATCGCGGCCTGGCGATCCCGCGGCGGCCCGAAGACATGAGGGCCGGCCAACTGCATCGCACCATAACCCATGCGGGTGACTACCCGGTCGCCCAATACGTAGGTTCCGGCATTTTTTATCGTCATTGTCAGGCTCCTGATCGATGTTGAAGAAAAAAGCGTAAGGTGTTCCAATAAAATACGAATAATTATTCAGGTTGTGAATTCGCATATGATGAACGACAACGCACGCGGGCTTGAGGCCCGAAAACAGCCGCGCCAGGCGCGATCGCAGGCCACCGTGGAGGTGATCCTCGAGGCGACTATTCAGGTTTTGCTGGCAGAAGGGCTGCCCCGGCTGACCACAATCCGCGTGGCGGAGCGTGCTGGCGTGTCGGTGGGAACGCTGTATCAGTATTTCCCACAAAAGCAGGCGCTGCTGTTTGCGCTGTTACAACGCCATCTGGAGAGGCTGGTAAGCATAATGGAAGTTGCCGCGTTATCCGTGCAGGGCCAGCCTCTGGCAGTGATGGTGAAACATATTGTCAGCGTGTTTATGCAGGTGAAAACCGAGAACCTGCACGAGTCGGCGGCACTGTATGCTGTCGCCAGCGAACTGGATACGCGTAGCTATGTGCGTAGCGTGGAAGCGCGCAATCGCCTGGCGCTGGAAACGATGCTCGACAGTGCCAGCGACAGGCGGTTTGCCGATACGCCGGGGGTGACGTTTGTGTTTATGGGCGCACTGATCGGGCCGATACGGCTGCTGCTGGAAGGCGACCCTGAGCAGCAGGATATGGAGCGTCTTGCAGACCAGCTCGAACTGTTATGCCTGAGCTATCTGGAGCACGTTTCGTTGCTGCGCTGAGCGTGGCTCAACTCTGGGCTGAGGTGAGGTGAGCTCTTCAGCCTCATCTGTATGAATGACGGCTTGATGCAGGTTTAGTGTATTTCCATCAGATTAACAGTGATCTTAGGATGGTTATCTTAATTTGGACAATTATGATTTAAACATAGCATAATATAATTGACTTCACTCGTCTCGGAAATTTACTATAGATAAAAAATTAGAATAAATTATAATGGTTTTTTATTCCTAAATAAAAGGATTTTATTGATGAGTGAAAGTGATTTTTCTTCCTGTAAATTTATGACGAAACCTCCTTCGTGGGGGATCATGGATATTCTTATATGGAAAATAGTACCAGACACATTCGGTGGTGGGGTTGGATATATTCAAAGGTTTAAGGACGCCTGGGTATCTCATAATAGCTTAAACATAAGAATGGCATCTTTAGAGTATAAATTACCAGCAGAGTTACTGGCAGGTGTGTGTTGGATAGAAGTTGCTGGTGATCCAAATTTCATAGATAAAGTTGCATTCGAGGTAAGGTCTTTTGATTGGAGTGGTCCAGAATTTATTGATAGAAACTTTACGGTAACAAACCCACCGGAAAAGACATCTTTCGGCTTTGTAAGCATACAGTTAAGAACAGCAGCAGCCACATTAGGGCTTGATGTAAGAAAAATGAATACATCTCAACTCAGAATGTTGGCAGATTGTATTGAAAGAGATAGTTATAATATTAGACTTGTGGCGCGACATCTTAGACAGTTGGCAGACTATGATCGTTTACCGTCAACATTAAGAGAAGATGACCTGCCCCCCGTTGATTAATACACCACTATGTTAGTAATGTCTTCATAAGCCACATGAGGACATCCCCATGAAGAAGCGTTTTTCCGACGAACAGATCATCAGTATCCTCCGCGAGGCTGAAGCCGGGGTTTCTGCCCGTGAGCTCTGCCGTAAGCACGCCATTTCCGACGCCACCTTTTACACCTGGCGTAAGAAGTATGGCGGTATGGAGGTGCCCGAGGTTAAGCGCCTGAAGTCGCTTGAGGAAGAGAACGCCAGGCTCAAGAAGCTGCTTGCCGAAGCCATGCTGGATAAGGAGGCGCTTCAGGCGGCTCTGGGGCGAAAGTACTGACGACAGACCAGAAGCGGGAAGCCGTGATGTTGATGTGTGATGCGACCGGTCTGTCGCAACGTCGTGCCTGCAGGCTTACAGGTTTGTCCCTGTCGACCTGCCGTTATGATGCTCAGCGTCCGGCTGCTGATGCACATTTATCAGGGCGTATTACTGAGCTGGCGCTTGAACGCAGACGTTTTGGTTATCGGCGTATCTGGCAGTTGCTGCGTAGGGAGGGCCTTCACGTCAATCACAAGCGGGTATACCGTATTTACCACCTTAATGGACTGAGCGTAAGACGCAGACGACGCCGTAAAGGGCTGGCGACCGAACGGTTTCCGCTTCTTCGCCCGGATGCGCCGAACCTTACATGGTCGATGGATTTCGTTATGGACGCACTGGCCAACGGTCGCAGGATCAAGTGCCTGACCTGTGTGGATGATTTCACGAAGGAGTGTCTGACGATCACCGCTGCTTTCGGTATTTCAGGCGTTCAGGTCACGCGTATTCTGGACAGCATCGCGTTGTTTCGGGGCTATCCGGCGACAATAAGAACCGATCAGGGCCCGGAATTTACCTGCCGCGCGCTCGATCAATGGGCCTTTGAGCATGGTGTGGAACTACGGCTTATCCAGCCAGGTAAGCCAACGCAGAACGGATTTATTGAGAGTTTTAACGGACGCTTTCGCGATGAGTGTCTGAACGAACACTGGTTCAGCGATATCGTTCACGCCAGGAAAACCATTAACGACTGGAGGCAGGATTATAACGAGTGTCGTCCACATTCGGCACTGAATTATCTGACGCCATCAGAGTTTGCAGCACGGTGGCGAAATGGAAAATGTGAAGGTAAACAAACCGACATTACTAACTGACGGTTGTATCTAATCCTGGGGGCAGGTCAAAGAAGATATTAAAATAATTGGCGAGACATATAATAGAGGTATTAGGCCAACATTAGAAGAGATAAAAAGAAACACTAGTTACGGTGATTTTATTGTACGAAATTGGAAAAAATTTCATAAGCTAGTATGGAGGTAACATGAGGGTTTTATTAAGGATTTGCATTTTACTTATTTATCTTTCTGCTATGCTTTTATTGTATGTACTTGGTGTTGATAAGTACTCATGGATAAGTGAAATGGACCCTTCGATGCCTCCTCACTCTATTGTTAATGATTCAAGTAATCAGCATCTTGTTTCCTCTATACTGGTTGCCTTTATCATCATGATGCAACTTTTCTATTTTATTTTTGAAAAGAGTAAAAAGTGGAAGGCTATCTCAGTGATATTATTTTCCCTTATTGTTTCATTGTACGTCTTCAGATAGTTCATCCCCGTACCTGTCAGCCCGGATCGCCCCGCAAATGATCGCTCCTCGATTATCCCCATAAAACAAGACAGGCATTAACCCGAGAGTGGCTGACCTTGTGGTCTGGTTGGCCAGCACAACCGACCGAGCCGTGGTGCTCACCCTTAGCCCGGGGCGCTCGGAAAAAAGGTTCGCGACTGCGGATGTATGCATGCCTTATTTATGGGGATGCCTCATTGGGTCCCCATTATTTTTCTGCATTACTGGCCCCAGAAACCGCACTGAAATAAAAAAAATTTTTTTTTCGAATAGAAACCCGCCCTGAGACGTTAACCGATCATCTTCCCCTGTGACAGGAAACCGATCGCCATGTCTCACACCTCTCTCCCGCTGCGTCAGCGCTATGACGCCTTTGCCCTGACGCTGCACTGGATCACTGCCGCCAGCGTCATTTTCCTTTTTGCTTCTGCCCATATCTGGGAACTGCTGGCGCGTGGCACGCCGCTGCGTAAAGGGTTGCAGTCCGTACATATATCCTGCGGCATTTTGTTGGCACTGGTGATGATTGTGCGACCGTTATGGCGTCTCTACAGCCAGCGACAGGCGCGTTTTGCCATGCCACCCGTGGCCGGGTCGCGACCGACGCGCATCCTGGCGCATGCCATGCACGGAGCGCTGTATCTGCTGCTGTTTGCACAAATCTCTCTGGGATTTCTGTTCCGCTGGGCACAGCAGGAGCCGTTCAGCTTTTTTGGCCTGTTAGATATTCCGGCCTGGATCGCGGTCGATCCGTCACTGCGTCATCAGATCGGCGGCTGGCACGATAACGTGGCCTGGGCGCTGATTATCCTTGCCTGCGCTCACGCGCTGGCTGCTCTGTTCCACCACTATGTTCTGCGCGATAACGTGCTGCGCCGTATGCTGCCCGCGCGTCGTTCCTCATCATCCCAATAAGGCTAACATCATGAAAAAATTAACGATAATCCTGCCTGCACTGTTACTGACGTTGTATGCGCCCCTGGCTCTGTCCATGGGCGACAGCAGCAGTGAAAGCAAAACCCCGGATTGCCCGAAAGGCCAGGTGTATGACAGCGGCAGCAAGCAGTGTGTACCCGAGAAAACCAGCCGTCTCAGCGATGATGATAAAACCCGTTATGCTTATCATCTGGCGAAAAAAGGGGAGTATCAGTCAGCACTTAACCTGCTGGATACCCTGAAAAATCCGGATACCCGCGAAGCCTGGAACTATCGCGGCTACGCCACACGCAAATTAGGGCGCACCGATGAAGGGATCGGCTATTATCAACGCTCGGTGGCGCTGGATCCGCGCTATGCCAAAGTGCGTGAATACCTGGGTGAAGCCTGGATGATCAAAGGACGTCCCGATCTGGCCCGTGAGCAGCTTGCTACCATCAAGACCTTGTGCGGTGTGAACTGTGAAGAGTATCGGGATTTGCAGGCCGCGATTAACGGTCACCCTGAATCCTGATGATGAATCCGTGTGGAGGGTAGAAAAATCACCCGTAGTGAAGTCCGAAACCATCTGGCTGCCCATCTTGAACGCTTATGGCGTTACGGGATGGTGCTGTCACGTAATCGTGATGTGGCCGAAGAGCTGGTACAAACCACCTGTGTACGGGCGCTGGAACGCAGCGCCCAGTTTACGCCGGGAACACGCATCGACCGCTGGCTGTTCACCTTGTTGCACTCGGTGTGGATCAACGATCTGCGTGCCAGGCGCGTGCGGCTCGGGCAGGGATTTGTCGACAGTGAGGATCTGCACGCAGCGGATACCTGGTCGCACGAAGAGGACCGTATGCAGTATCAGCAAGTGATGCAGCGCGTGGAAAGGCTGCCGGAGGCTCAGCGTAATGCGGTGTTTCTGGTGTATGTAGAAGGGTTTACCTATCAGGAAGCGGCTGACACGCTGTCCGTGCCGATCGGCACCATCATGAGCCGTCTGGCAGCGGCAAGAGCCACGTTGTCCCGTGCGACAACCTCAGCGCCTGCACAGGAGAAACGCCGGTGAACAGAGAACGTTTTTGTCCCCCATACAGCGATGAGGCGATAGTCGCGTGGCTGGACGCAGAAATGGATGCGGAAGAGGCTCAGGCCTTTGAGCAACAGTTAAAGCGCGATCAACCGCTGGCGGCCCGCACCGCCGAATTGATGAAAAGCAATCAGCCGTTTGCCGAGGCTTTCGACCCCCTGCTGGAGGCCGCCCCCAGCGCACGCCTGCACGCAAACCTGGAGCGTCTGCTGGCGCAAACCCCGGCAACGGCGCCCGTGGTCCGCGCTCAGGTCAGCCGCCGTGCGCTGATTGCTGCGTCACTGAGTTTCCTGGTGATCGGTTCCGGCTTCGGTTACTTCGTGCGCCCGGATAATCGCTCGCGCCGCGATAGCGAGAAAATCCGCGATCTGGAATCGCAGTATATGTCGCTCTACAGTCCGGAAACGTTGGTGGATGTGGACAGCACCGCAGCGGTGATCGACCGCTCACTGGCCAGAACGGCACAGACGATGGGCCTGCACCTGAACGCGCAACAGCTCATGCTGCAGGACGCTGAGTTAAAAAGCGTGCGCCTGCTGCGCTATGACGATACCCGCATTGTGCAGATTGCCTGGGAGCACAGTGCGTATGGCCCGATGGCGCTGTGTGTTTCCCGCGAGGATCATAACAGTGCCACCCCGGTGCTGGGCGAACAGCGCCACGGCATGAATCTGGCCTGGTGGCACGCGGGAGGTTACCAGTACGTGTTGATTGGGCGAAGCCCGGCACCGTGGCTACAGCAGAGCGCCGGGTTACTGCGTCAGGGACTGATGCCGACGTGATGACCACAGGCTTTGCCGACAGGGCGAAAATATCCTTGTTTTCACTCTGATGTTTATGACAGGGTGAACACCGGACATGTCACCCTTTCAGGAGCCACCGCATGAGTTCACATCCTCTTCGCCAGATCATCGAAGCCTGCGACCGCGCGATCACCGCCCGTGATTTTGACCAGTTGATGACGTGGTATGCGCCCGATGCCGCACTGGTGATTAAGCCGGGCATGATTGCCCGCGGCCACGATGAGATCCGCCGGGCGTTTATCGCCATCTCTGACCATTTTCAGGGGCAGCTGCGGGTTGAGCAGGGAACGATGCAGGTAATTGAAGGGGCGGGCGATGCGCTGGTGCTGATGGAAACGGTGCTGCATTACCCGGATGGCGCGGGCGAGACCCTAACCGTCACCCGTCGCGCCACCTATGTATTCAGGCAGGAGCCTGATGGCCGCTGGCTCTGCACCGTTGATAACTCCTACGGTACCGACCTGCTGGATGCCTGATATCGGCCCATTATTTGCGCGCAGCACGGCGATACAGCGTGCTGCGTGCCACGCCCAGCGCTTCTGCCGTTTTGCTCACATTGCCGTTGAAGCGTTGCAGAGTGGCGGCGATCAGTTGTTCATCATGCTGTTGCAGTGCAGGCAGCGGTTCACTCACCGCCAGCTGATACTCCGCAGGGAGGCTGTCGCAATCCAGCACGTCGTTATCATCGGCGAGCGCCAGCAGCACTTTCAGTACGCTGCGTAACTGACGCACGTTACCCGGCCACGGATGTTGCGCCAGAGTATCCAGCAGCAGCGGCGTCATCTCAATACCACGCTGCTCACCGCCCAGTTCCTGCCAGAGCTGGCGAATAAAAGCAGGCAGTTCTGCCCAGTCGCGCAACGGTGGCAGCGTCAGAGAGAACTCCTGCAAGCGATAAAGCAGATCCTCACGGAACGCACCCTCAGCCACTAACTGTGGCAGATTACGGTGGGTCGCGCAGATCACCGCAAAACTCACCGGCCAGCTGCGGCTGGAGCCGAGCGGGGCCACTTCTTTCTCCTGCAACACGCGCAGCAGACGGGTTTGCAGCGCCAGCGGCATATCGCCAATTTCATCAAGGAACAGCACGCCGCCGTCAGCTTCACGAATTTTCCCGATATAGCCATTCTTACTGGCCCCGGTAAAGGCACCGGGCTGATAGCCAAACAGCTCTGATTCGATCAGTGACTCCGGGATGGCCGCGCAGTTGATCGCCACAAACTTCCCCTGATGCCAGCGGCTCTGCTGATGCAGCGCCCGGCTGACATATTCTTTACCGCTGCCGGTTTCTCCATGCAGGCACAGCGACACCCCCGCATTGATCAGCCGCACCATCTTCTCGCCGCCATCACGCAGCGAGAACGGCAGAGTGGAGGAGGTGATGGCGGTCGAGGCAAAGTGTGTGCGGGCCGGGGCACGCAGTCGGAAAAAATAGTGCTGCTGGCTGCGGGTGGTGAGCGGCTGTGGCACCTGGTTTGCCTGCTGTTCGAGCTGTGGGAACAGCTGCTGGAAGGTCAGGCAACCCAACTGTTCCGCTCCCAGTTCCAGTTCACGCATCGCCACGCGGTTGGCGGCCATCAGAATATTGTCAGAGAACACCAGCAGCAACTCTTCCACACGGTCAATGCCCTGAACCTGGCGGTGCAGACTCATCATCCACTGATCGGGGTGCAGGCTCTGCTTGATCCACAGATATTCAATGTGCTTCGCGGCGTCTTTGATCCAGGCCAGGGTATGCGGATGCGCAAAGTGTGCCGGGCCGGAGATATCCAGCACCCCGGCAATCTGTCCACCAGGGCTTTGCAGCGGGATCGCCGCGCAATACAGCCCCTGGTTGCTGGTGAGAAAATGCTGCTGGCCGTCGATTTCACAACAGTCATCAATCGCCAGAGCGGTGCCGATGGCATTGGTGCCGCGCCCGCACTCACTCCAGAGATTGCCCGGTGCCAGCGCAAAGCGTTCCGCTTTTTGCAGCGCCTGCATATCACCAAAGGTGTTCAGCACCAGCCCGCTGGCATCCGACAGGATCACCACGGCCTGTTTCTCGGCAATTTTCTCGGCTAATGCCCGGATGGCAGGCTGGGCAAACTGTTGCAGCGTGGCGTGGTGGGCGAGAGCATCGGCCAGTTCTGCCTGGCGAATGCGGGGAAAGTCGTCGGACAGGCGATCCAGACCGTAAAGCTGGCTGCGAAACCAGGAGTCACTCAGCACTGGGTTTGGCGCAAACGGTGGCGTACTGACGGCTGACGAATTTCCCTGCATTGATAACCTCATGCCCTGGTGAAAGTGTTGCAATATTGTAGCCATCTGGTTTTATCGGTGTTGCGATTTGCAACACAGATGCGAAAAGTTTCCATTATGGCTTGCGATAGCGGCGGTCACTCACTTCGTATTACTCTGATAATCATCATTATTTTTACAATTCCACTAAGGTAAAAAATTGGCACGGGGTGTGCAATGGGAAAGAGGCAATCGTAACAACGTCCGGGACAGGATCGCGCTGCGGTTGTTTATCTCTCAAAGACCTACCCTACAAGAGGATTTTGCGATGCGTTATTCCCATCCTGGTACACCCGGTGCTTTAGTTTCTTTCAAAGCGGCCTATGGCAACTTTATTGATGGCAAATTCGTCGAACCGCAAAGCGGTCAGTATTTTATGAACACCTCTCCGGTGAACGGCAGCGACATTGCGCAGTTCCCGCGTTCTGATGCCCGTGATATCGAGGCGGCGTTAGATGCCGCCCACCGTGCGGCCGACGCCTGGGGAAAAACCAGCGTGCAGTATCGTTCTAATCTGCTGTTGCAGCTGGCCGATCGTATAGAAGCCAATCTGGAATACCTTGCCGTGGCAGAAAGCTGGGATAACGGTAAGCCAATCCGCGAAACGCTGAATGCCGACCTGCCGCTGGCGGTTGACCATTTTCGTTACTTTGCCGGGTGCCTGCGTGCCCAGGAAGGGAGCGCCAACGAAATCGATGAAAAAACCGTGGCCTACCATTTCCATGAACCGCTGGGCGTGGTCGGGCAGATTATCCCGTGGAACTTCCCGCTGCTGATGGCCGCCTGGAAACTGGCCCCGGCGCTGGCAGCCGGAAACTGTGTGGTGCTGAAACCCGCAGAGCAAACCCCACTGGGTATCACGCTGTTGCTGGAACTGGCAGGCGACCTCTTCCCGGCGGGCGTGCTCAACGTGGTGCAGGGCTTTGGCCGTGAAGCGGGCGAAGCCCTGGCAACCAGCAAGCGCATTGCCAAAATCGCCTTTACCGGCTCCACACCGGTTGGCCGTCATATCATGGCCTGCGCGGCAGAAAACATTATTCCCTGCACCGTCGAGCTGGGCGGCAAGTCACCGAATATCTACTTCGCCGATGTGATGAACGGCGAGCCGGAGTTTATCGACAAGGCGGTAGAGGGGCTGGTTCTGGGCTTCTTCAACCAGGGCGAGGTCTGCACCTGTCCGTCACGCGCACTGATCCACGAATCAATCTATGCGCCGTTTATGGAAAAAGTGATGGCGAAAGTGGCGACCATCCGTCGTGGCGATCCGCTGGACACCGACACCATGATTGGCGCACAGGCATCACGCCAGCAGTTCGACAAAATCCTCTCGTATATTGATATCGCGCGCCTGGAAGGCGGAAAAATCCTGACCGGCGGCGAACGTGCCAGCATCAGCAAAGAGCTGGATAACGGCTATTACATTCAGCCAACGCTCATCCAGGGCGACAATCAGATGCGCTGCTTCCAGGAAGAGATCTTTGGCCCGGTGATCGGGGTCACTACCTTTAAAGATGAAGCCGAAGCGCTGTCCATCGCCAATGAAACCCAGTTCGGGTTGGGCGCAGGTATCTGGACGCGTGACACCAATCTGGCGTATCGCATGGGCCGCAGCATCAAGGCCGGGCGCGTATGGACTAACTGCTATCACATCTACCCGGCACATGCGGCCTTTGGGGGATACAAACAGTCCGGCGTGGGCCGTGAAACGCACAAGATGGCGTTGAATGCCTATCAGCAAACCAAAAATCTGCTGGTCAGTTATGACACAGCACCGTTAGGGCTGTTTTAAGCCTGTTTTCTTTCGAGGATTGAATAATGAAAACGATGAAAGCCGCAGTAGTGAAAGCCTTTGGCGAACCGCTGGTGATTGAGCAGGTGCCGATCCCTGAAGTCGGGCCGGGCCAGCTGCTGGTGAAAGTGGTGGCCACGGGTGTCTGTCATACTGACCTGCATGCTGCCGAAGGTGACTGGCCGGTGAAACCTCAGCCGCCGTTTATTCCGGGCCATGAAGGCGTGGGGTATGTGGTCGCGGTAGGTGATGGCGTAAAGCATATAAAGGAAGGGGATCGCGTGGGCGTCCCCTGGCTGTACTCTGCCTGTGGCCACTGCGAACACTGTCTGGACAGTTGGGAAACCCTGTGCCATTCGCAGCAAAACGCCGGTTATTCGGTTAACGGTAGCTTTGCCGAATACTGTCTGGCCGATGCTAACTACGTTGGCATCCTGCCGGATAACATCGATTACAATGAAATCGCCCCGATCCTCTGTGCCGGGGTTACCGTGTACAAAGGTCTGAAAATGACCGAAGCCAAAGCGGGGGATTGGGTGGTCATTTCCGGTATTGGCGGGTTGGGCCATATGGCCGTTCAGTACGCCGTAGCCATGGGCTTTAATGTGGCCGCCGTCGATATCGACGACGAAAAACTGGCCTTTGCCAAACGTCTCGGCGCCACTGTCACAGCAAACGCCCGTAACGTTGACCCGGCAAAAGTGTTTAAAGACGCGTTCGGCGGCGCACATGCGGTGCTGGTGACGGCGGTATCACCCAAAGCCTTTGAACAGGCGATTGGTACGATGCGTCGCGGCGGCACCATGGTACTGAACGGTCTGCCACCGGGTAAATTTGACCTGTCGATCTTCGATATGGTGCTGGACGGCATTACCGTGCGCGGTTCGATCGTGGGGACGCGTAAAGACCTGCAGGAAGCGCTCGACTTTGCGGGTCGCCACAAGGTAGCGGCAAATATTTCGGTTGAGCCGCTGGCAAATATCAATGATATCTTTGCCCGCATGCATGCCGGGAAAATTGAAGGCCGCATCGTGGTCGATCTGGCCCTGTAATGTCTGTCTGACGACGGCAACACCGGATTAATCCGGGTTTCACAGCAGGTATAGCTTCAGCGCTATGCCTGTTCGCAAAATGTAAAGTATCAGTGATATCATCTGCCAGGTGTTCACTTATTAAAAGCCCGCATATGATCCTGACCCCGCAGAACATTGACTCTCTTAATACCATTTCACACTGGCTTGCCGTTAATGATGTCAACGGCGAACAGGAGCTGCACGCTGATGTGGCTATTCTGGCTGGCCATGCCGTGCTGCCGGGGCTGATCGGGGCCTTTACCCGGCTGGCTGACACCTCAATTCCTTTGTTACTGAGTGGCGGCACAGGTCACTCCACCGAACTGCTGAAAACCGCATTGAACACAGTACAGGTCAACAGCGATGCATCGAGCGAAGCACAGCTGCTGGCCGATGCAGCCGTGCAACTCTCCGGCATTAAGGCAGATCGGCTGATTATTGAAGATCAATCGCGTCACTGCGGTGAGAATGCTGCCTTCAGCCGTCGAAATCTGCTGGCGCGGGACCTGCCGGCACAGCGTATCATTCTGATTCAGGACCCGCTGATGCAGCGCAGAACCACCGAAACCTTCCATCATGAGTGGCAGCGCCAGGGGCAACAGGTCGATTTCATCAGCTGGCCGGTGTTCGTGCCGCAGCTGGTGCTACAGGACGGCCAGCCGGTGATCACCGGGGCGGCATCGCCACAGGGATTGTGGGCACTGGACCGCTATGTTTCGATGGTGCTGGGAGAAGTGCGGCGGCTGCGTGATGACAAAGAGGGCTATGGTCCCCTGGGCCTTGGGTTTATCGGCCATGTGGATGTGCCTCACGCAGTGGAACATGCCTGGCAGCGGCTGATGGCCGAACCTGAACTGACGGCGCTGGTGCGCTGAAATGACGACGGAACCCGATCTCAACTTACTGATTGCGCTGGATGTGCTGCTGAATGAGGCCAGCGTGGCGGCAGCGGCACGCCGTCTGGGTTTAAGCGCCTCGGCCATGAGCCGCACGCTCAGCCGCCTGCGCAGCGTTACGGGCGATCCGTTGCTGGTGCGTGCCGGGCGCAACATGGTGCTGACGCCCTGGGCCGAAGCGATCCGCGAACGCAGTCAGAACGCGGTCTTAGAAGCCCGTGCGGTGCTGCGTCCTGCGGTGGCCGAACAGCATCCCGCCAGTCTGGACTGCACGTTTACGCTGCGCGCCAATGACGGATTTGTTGAAGCTTTTGGCCCGGCATTGATTGCGACAGCAGCGCTATCCGCGCCGTTGGTCCGTCTGGTTTTTGCCCCCAAACCGGAGAAAAGCGTCAAGCCGCTGCGCGAAGGACGCGTGGATCTGGAGATTGGTGTGCTGGGCGAGATGGGCCCGGAAATTCGTGTGCAGGCGCTGTTCCGCGATCGTTTCGTCGGTGTGGTGCGTCAGGGCCATCCGCTGTCGCAGTTACCTGATGTCAGCGTCAGTGATTATGTTGCCTGGGGGCATGTGGTGGCCTCACGCAGCGGAAGGGCGGAAGGCCCGGTGGACCAGGCGCTGGCAGAACAGGGCGTGCAACGGCGGGTCAGCGCCGTGGTGCCTGCTTTTCCGGCTGCGCTGGCCGTGGCGCGCGCCTCCGATCTGGTGGCGCTGGTGCCGGCATCCTTCCTGCTTAATCAGCCAGCCGGGCTGTTGTACCGTTTTGAACTGCCGGTCAAAACCGGTGCCATCACCGTGTCACAGATGTGGCACCCGCGCTCGGAAGTGGACCCGGCGCACCGCTGGCTGCGGCAACTCCTGTTGACAGTATGCCGTCAGCGGGTGCCGGATTGATCTTCTCCTCCCAGGTGGATCGTCACATGATGGTGCTGCCCCTCATCCCGTAGGGGAATGCAATCCTCCGTCAGATCCGCGCCATCCAGCGTGATGTGATAATCCCCCTCACTGCGCACCACCTGAATATGATATTCGCTGCTGCCATGCTGATACGTCAGGCTGACGGAAGGCCAGTGTGCAGGCAGTAATGGCCTGACTGCCAGCGCATCCGCATGGCGGGTAATCCCCAGCAGAGACTCCACCAGCAGGCGGTAAGCCCAGCCCGCCGATCCGGTGTACCAGCTCCATCCACCGCGTCCGGTGTGTGGTGCGACACTGTAGACATCCGCCGTCATCACCCAGGGTTCAACTTTATAGCGTGCCACCGCATCGGCATCCAGGCTGTGATTGATTGGATTGATCAACGACCACAGTTGCCAGGCTCTTTCACTGTTGCCCATTTGGGCAAAGGCCATCACCGCCCAGATAGCACCATGCGTATACTGCCCGCCGTTTTCATGCACGCCCGGGACGTAGCCCTGAATATAGCCGGGATTCGGCCCATCGCCATTAAACGGCGGCGTTAACAGTTTGATCATCCCTGCGTTGTCATCAACCAACCGTGCATCCAGTGATTGCATGGCTTTTGTGCACTGTTCCGGCGTTCCGGCACCGGAGAGGACAGCCCAGCTCTGCGCGATAGCATCAATCTGGCAGGCCTGCGACAGATGGGAACCCAGCGGTTCGCCGTTATCAAAATAACCGCGTCGATACCATTCACCGTCCCAGCCGGCGCTGTTAAGGTTATCGCGAAGCTGGTCTGCCTCTTTGCGGCATTGCAGGGCAAAGCAGTTTTGGGCAATGACTGATTCATTGTCGTCCAGACGTTTCAGCAGATACCAGGGGATTTTATCAGGTGATAATCGATGCGAACGCGCCAGTTTCTGACCGAAATGCGCCATCTGGGCGGCTGAAAATAATTCTGCTTTAATCACACTATCCATCGCCCGGGCAGGTGCCCCCGTCCAGGCTGTTTTTATTGTGGCGATTTTTGCGCGTAACATCGTCATAAATGGAGATTTAATGCTTAATTTCATATTATTGCTCGTCAGGCGGGGAAACGCACAGGAGCAGTTGTGAAATCATTTCAGAAACGATCTCTCTGAATGGTGTAAACAATCAAAATTCAGCAGCTGCGAGAAGGGTGGTCGATGAAATAGGTGAAGTCGCGTTTACTGATGATTAACAATAAACAGTGATTTACAGGCAGGGCAAAGTAATGTCTGGTTTTGACGAATTTTGCTGGCTGCATGAGATGAACGGTGTCCACACAACGGGCACGTTACCGTCGATGTCGTTGCCGTGTTAATACGCTTCATAACATCACTAAGAAATGACATGGTACAGGCCTCACAAAACGAGAAATTAATTTCATTATGGCGATGTAGTTGTTTTTTTAAATTCTTTTATCCAGTTAGTGTAGAGATCTATCATTGCCACAATGTCTGTTCCTGGCGAAACATCACGGATAAATAATTTTGCTTTATTTTCATTGACATCAAAGGCATACAATGAAGTTTTGGCATTAAAGGTTCCATGATCGCCATCCTGAACAATGTTGGCATGATCGAATTTGATCAACGGCCACTTTTCCAGACGCGAGAAGAGATGATTTTTATCCATAACTCTCCGAATTAAAAGGAAAATAGACTTACCACAAAGAAAACAACACTAAAAATAAACACCCCTG
This sequence comes from Erwinia rhapontici, assembly GCF_020683125.1. Lineage (NCBI taxonomy): Bacteria > Pseudomonadati > Pseudomonadota > Gammaproteobacteria > Enterobacterales > Erwiniaceae > Erwinia > Erwinia rhapontici. The sequence goes on from NZ_CP085627.1 coordinate 2,422,540, forward strand.
CCTCGGCCTGATATGATCATTTTTAATGATTAAGTTTAGCCTTTGAAGGGTATTTATAAATCAACCTTCTTTTAACACTCTATACCCAGGGGGGGGCAATGTCGTGTTAAATCCTTAAAATATCGAATTACACCTCAATCTCTGTTTTAATGGCGCCAGGCGGTTGTTAAGCACCTTTCTACTGCGTCATTCAGGAGATACCACTGCAATTTGGTTTTTTTCCTAATTTTCACAACTCCAAATCCATAAAAAAACCTGGAAAATAAAATTTCATCCTATCGTGGCAATATTCTATTTCAGCGCATTCCTTTTTTACTTTTTTCATCATGATTTTCATTTAAAATTTATCTGTCGCAATGGTCATGAAAACAGCCCGTTGCTAAAGCCCCGCGCTTCGCCTGAATGCAATAATAACGTCATTTATTTACCGCCCCTCTTTTTTTATCGTTCTTTTATTGTGAAGTACGCCAGGCTTGTTAGGTCAGCACTCTAATTATCCCTGCTACTTATTGGAAGAAAATATTATGACAATTAAAACGCTTGAAGATCTTTTTATTCATGAATTATCTGATGTTTATAGTGCAGAAAAACAGATATCCCGTGCATTGCCAAAAATGGCGCGGGCAGCAACAGACGAGCAGTTGGTCGCCGCTTTTAAGCTGCACCTGGAGGAAACGCGCGGACAAATTGAGCGTATCGATCAGCTGGTGGAGATAACGGATGGCGTAAAAATCAAGCGCATGAAGTGCCACGCTCTGGAAGGTCTGGTGGAAGAAGCGCAGGAGATTATCGACTCCGTTGAGGCAGGCCCGGTACGTGATGCGGGCTTAATCGGGGCCGCGCAGAAAGTGGAGCATTACGAGATAGCGACTTACGGCACGCTGTCGGCGCTGGCCACCAAACTCGGCTATAAAGAGGCGGCTCAACTGCTGAATGAAACCTTGCAGGAAGAAAAAGACACGGACGATAAGCTGACAGCCATTGCACAACAGCAATCGGAGTGAGTTATGTTCAGACCGGTGCAGAACGACAACACACTATGACTGCCGGATAGTAAAGCACGCGGGCTCCTTCGGGGGCCTTTTTGCCGTTCAACGACCCCGTCGCCGTTCAGTATGCCAGGCTTAAAGAGTGGCCTGATGGCCAGATAGCATCAACATGAAATGAAAGGACGTGCGTGCATGAAGGCATTTGACTACCAGCAGGATTTTAAACAGATCGACTTTCGCCAGCATCCTGAGCAATACCAGGTCGGACGCGGTGAGCAGGGGGTATTGATGGTTGAACCTTACAAAAGTGAGATTCTGCCGCACTGGCGGTTCAAGACCGTAGCCCTGGCTGAAACATCGTCCGAAAAGATCATGTCACTGTTTGAACACTACCGCACTCACGATGATTTTGTCGGTATGGACATGGCCCGGAAGTTTATACAGATGGGCTACACGCGCGCCCGGCGTTATGCCAATCATAAAGGCGGGAAGAAATACGATGCCGATGGCAAGCTGCTGCCTTATGAAGTTAATGAGGAGAAAGCGGCTGCCGCCGCTGTATTTAAAACCTGCTGGGATAAGATCCGCGCCGATAAAGATTATCTGGCGCGGAAGAAAAAACATCAGCAGGCGTTTGGCTAGCAGGGCAGAAGACATTCTCGTATTCCAGGAAAAACCACTAGAGACGTAATCTCATATAATTGTTAAGGTTTAAGTCTCTTTGGCTTCTACATTCAATGTACCCATGACAGAGGTTTACAGCCATCCAGAAATTGCCAGGAAAAATAAAACAGAAGCGAGCACAGCAAAATGGAATTAATGAAATGCTTAATAGCTTCAATTTTGTTGATTCTCCCTTTATCACTGCAGGCTGGTGTGGAAATCACTCATCTGGAGATAGTGGAAAGCGGTCATTCGGTGGAAGACACTAAAGACGATCCCAATAACTATCGGATGATTTGTAAAGGCTGGAACCCGACCAAAGATCAATTGATCGATTTTTTTGCTAAAGCGCAGGTATCGGATCAAGGCTATAGATGGTTACACGACTATTACTCTCCTTGTATCGTGACGGGAACGGTCATTTTTAAGGATGGATCTTCTGGGAAGTGGGGTATTTACGATACTGGATATGGGTCTGTAGATTTCAAGGACGGAGCAAATAACATCGTAAAACAAAAGTATTTTCTTAATTTAAACAATCAGTGGTTGAAGGAATGATCCGCGCCGATAAAGATTATCTGGCGCGGAAGAAAAAACATCAGCTACCTGAGGCGTTTAGTCAGATAATGACGCTGCATACCCGGGTCGGGAAAATCGGGCAATGTCATTTGCAGCACAAATCCCTGCTTTTCATAAAAGGGCAGTGCCTGAAAGCTGAAGGTATCAACGAGAACATGCTGTGCACCTTTTGATTTCGCTTCTTCTTCGGCTATCTGAATCAGTTGAGCGCCAACGCCCGCGCCTCTGATATTTTCGCTGACCCATAAATAGTCAATCGACAGCCAGATCCCCACCAGAGACGCCATCACTCCCCCGATGATAATGCCCTGTTGATCGCGGCAAAAAACGCCGACAGGTCCCCAGCCGCTTTTATCAATAAACTGGCGGTTATATCCTCTCAGCCCTTCTAGCAGCGCTTCTCTGTCTGCCTCAGGGATATCGCCAACCTGGGTAAATTCCATTCATCAGTCCCTCTGAAATTGTGACCATTACGTGATAATTAAGTAACTAAATAAACTGTTTATTTAACAAATCCTGCCGATAACTGAGCGATTTTCTTAAACAATTGTTGTTCAACAACGGAAGGTTATCCAATGAAAAAGTTGTTTGTTTACTTTGAAAATATGAGCGTTGGGAAAAAATTGATGACAGGTTTCGGCATTGTGCTGATCCTCAGCATCGCTGTCGCACTCTGTGGCATTAAGAATCTTAATGATATCGCTGTCCGGGCAGAAAAAGTTCGTATGCTGAAACTCGTCACCGATCAGTTTGCGCTGGCGAAGGATACGCGTATGCAATTTATTAAAACCCATGACGAGCAGTTTATCATCGCTAATGATAAACACTTGCAGCAAATCGAAACCGAGATCGGCCTGCTGAAACAGCTGCCCTGGCACCCTGAGCAGTTGACCTTGCTCAACAGCCTGACCGGACTGATCGCGGAGTATCGTGATAAACGAGCCCAAACGGTGCTTGAAACCCAAAAACGCGTTCAGATAGCCGCAGCACTTTCTATCAGTAACGAGAAAAATGCGATCGCGCAGATTTCTTCAGGCTTTGCAGGCCGGGCTGATGCGGCAGCGCTGGAAGCAGCACTGTCTGAGGTGAACAAGCATCTTGATGGCGTCTCAACCCGCTTAACGCTGCTGGAATTGCAAAATACGGAAGCCGCGCAGAATGCGTTAACCGGTTTCCTGGCAGAGTCCGTGCAGTTAATACAAAATCTGGTGCCGCAAATGACGCCTGACAACAGCGAACGTTTACAGAACATCGCCAGTGTACTGAATCAGAAAAAAGAGAGCGTGGCGGGCTATCGCACCTCATTCCTGGCAGAACAGGAGGCGACAGGCACGTTGGCGAAGGCGGGTTCCAGCCTCACGACCATTAGCGGTCAGCTGTTTGAAGACGAGATCGGTGCCACGCAAACCGATATCGACGACGCCATCTTCTGGATGACGATCATTCTGCTGGCGGCGGTGATCATGGGCGTAGCCACCACCCTGATTATCACCCGTCAAATCACCACGCCGTTATCCGCCATTCTGGCCTTTACTCAGCGTATTTCTGGTGGGGACCTCAGTACCAGCCTGACCACCTCGCGCCGCGATGAGATGGGCACACTGACTAATGCCATCGGCGGTATGAATGAAGATCTGCGCCGCATCATCGGTGATATTCGCAACGGTGTTGCACAGGTGAACATGGCTTCTGCCGAGATTGCCGATGGCAATAATGATTTGTCTTCGAGGACGGAAGAGCAGGCTGCCGCACTGGAGCAGACCGCTGCCAGCATGGAGCAGTTAACCGCCACGGTTAAGCATAACGTTGAGAATATCCATCATTCCACCAGCCTTGCCCAGACCACGGCGGAAATGGCCAATAAAGGCGGGGTAATTGTCAGCCAGGTGACGGAAACCATGCGGGCGATTACGGCCAGTTCGACAAAAATCAGTGATATCACGTCAGTCATTAACAGTATTGCGTTCCAGACCAACATTCTGGCACTGAATGCCGCAGTTGAAGCTGCGCGTGCCGGGGAGCAGGGGCGCGGTTTTGCTGTGGTGGCCAGTGAAGTCAGAAATCTGGCGCAGCGCAGCGCCGAGGCAGCGAAAGAAATTGGCGGGCTGATTGAGGCATCGGTCAGGCAGATCGATATGGGGGCCGGGCTGGTGGAGCAGGCAGGTGGCACCATGCGTGACATTGTCACTTCTGCGGAGAGCGTAACCGGCATTCTACAAGAGATTGCTCAGGCTTCCGACGAACAGAACCGGGGTATTTCGCAGGTGGGCGTAGCGATTAACGAGATGGATAATGTGACACAACAGAATGCGGCGCTGGTTGAGCAGTCGTCATCAGCGGCAAATTCCCTGCGCGATCAGGCGGAGGGTCTGCTGCATTCCGTTTCGCGCTTTACCACCGCGGCATAAGGCGGTAACACTCTTAACCTAACCCCGGCACGGCAGAGAGCAGCGCCGGGGTTAGGCCGCATCAAACTTTATGCGGCCAGGCCACGGCAGGTATTCCATTAAGCAGCGGCCGGGCAAAAAGGTAACCCTGGAAATGGCGGATACCTGCGGCTTCCAGCCAACGCCACTCGGCAGCGGTTTCCACGCCTTCTGCCACCACGGTGATCTCCAGTGAGGCGCAGCAGTTCACGATAGCCTGAACAATTGCCTGCTTAGGGCCATTGGTATGAATCGCTTCGATCAGACAGCGGTCGATTTTCAGCTTTTCTGGCTGAAGGCGGGCCAGCAGTGATAACCCGGCAAATCCCGCACCAAAATCGTCAATCGCCAGGCTGATCCCGGCATGACGTAGCTGATGGATGGCTTTTTCAAACTCATCGAAACGGGAAATAAACTCATCTTCGGTCACTTCAACTACCACCTGTTCCGGCACCAGACCATTACGGGCGATTTGTTCCAGCAATATATTCACCGCATCAGGCAGCATCACCAGCGACATTGGTCGCAGGTTCACCGCGATTTGCGCGCTGCCAATATCCATTTGCCTGGCCAGCGCAAAGGCGACATCTTTGGCCTGGAGATCGGCTTCGTAGAGCTTATCGGCCGGAATGGTGGCGAAATAATCCGCGGGGGAGCCGCCGGAAGCACTGCGGATCAGGGCTTCCAGATAGCTTATTTTCCCTGTGGCCGGTTCAACAACAGGCTGTAGTGCAAACTGGCAGGCTGCCTGTTCAGATGCCACCGGCACGACCTGGACTGACGGTGCCCGGCATTGAAAATCCCACTGCGCGCTGTCATCAGGCTGGGCCAGATCGTTTTTACGCGGGCCTTTAACAAAGGTTCGGATGAATTTAAACACCCGATCACCGTAAGTGAGCAGGTATCTGGCGGTGCCCTGGTTCAGGACCTGCTCAATGATTGCCTCAGCGCTGGCATTGCGCATATCAATCACCGCCATGCCCAGCTTGCCGAAACGGCGATCCGGCGCATAATCACGCATCAGTTGCACAATCTGGGTGTGCCGGGAGTCAGCACAGACGCGGTGGAACACCTGATCAATCGACTCAGAAGGACCTTCCAGTATCTGAAAGAAATAGTCGCCGTCGAAAAGTAAAATTCCGGTGACATTGACCGTTTCATTAAAACGTTGCGCTTTAGCCGCAAGGCGTTCCAGAAAATGCGGACTGACGCTTTTGCACAGGCGACTACGATAAATAAGCGTCGTTAACATACATTCCGGACCTGATAGAGAGGTGAGCCATTTTGTCTTAGAGAACGAATCTATCGCAGACTCCGCCTCTGCCGCAAGCAAGCGTTAATGCAGATGGACGTAAAAAAACCGGCCCGAAAGCCGGTTGAGGGAGCGTGCCAGTCTATCAAGTGATAACAGCCTGTCCGGCAAGGGGGGTAACACACCGGATCAGGAGAGGTGCAAACTCACCTCCAGATTACCCCTGGTGGGCATCGAATTTTTTCCAGGTTTCCGTTAAATCAATGACCTGACGTGTTTTTCTCGCTTCATCAATCTTTATCGCGGTCAAACCGGCTTCCAGTGCATCTACCACGGAGACTTTCAGCGGCGTTCCCTGAGTGATGTGTTTGACGATCTCTTCCGCCATCAGTGCATCGGCACCGTAATGACCGTCGTACGCATTGCCACCGTAAGAGGTATCCACTTCTTTTTCGCCCGTACGCGCGTTGTGAACGCGGAAGTAGTTACGCACAAAGTCCCCTTCGGCCATACCGTCGGTGCCCATCACGCAGAAACGGCGGAACTCGTCAGGCACATTCAGATTGGCATGGAAGGACAGGGTGGCACCGTTGGCGTATTCAATGATCGCTGTCTGGTAGTCAACAATATCTGCGTCGCTGTCAAAGACAGCATCCGTGCTGGACCAGCCGCTCGGTTTCTCGTGATAAATCTCGGATGCTGCGGTGATCGCGCCCTGCGGGGCATGTTGGGGAGTGAACGACTTACGGCCGCCAAAGCTGGCCACCCGCACCGGGCGTTCAGCCATCAACCCCTGATAGAGGTCGATATCATGGCAGCATTTTTCCAGAATGTAGGGACCGGCATACTTCTCCAGACGGCGCCAGTCACGCTGGAAGAATGCACCGTGGTAAGGCTTGATGTGTTCGGTGGCTTCCATCGAGGTGATTTCGCCCAAACGGCCCTGATCGCGGGCGGCCAGCAGATCGTGGTAGAGCGGGGAGTAACGCAGTACCAGACCGACCAGAATACGTTCCTTGCCGTACTGGCGCACCAGCTTCGCCATCTCCATCGTCTGTTCTTCGTTAATCACCACCGGCTTTTCAGTGAACACGCGGTAACCCGCCGCCAGCGCCTGGCGAATATGTTCCAGATGCATAAAGTTAGGGGAACCCACCAGAATCAGATCGAGTTCACCCGCTTGCAATAACGCCTCGATGGAATCAAAGGCCGTACCGGGTGCAATACCGAAGCTGGCCAGATTAGGCAGCCCCGCCGGGGCGGGATCGAAATAGCCGGCGATTTCAAATGATGGGTCGGCTTTGCTGAACTCGTGAACCACATGGGACAGGCGAAAACCAAGACCGATAATGCCTACTTTCATGTTAAAACCCCTGACGGAAATGCATGAGCGTGAGGTGAAGGCCAGTTAACCGTATGCAGACAGGTTCGCTGGAGATTATCTGACCACCAACTTATTACGGCAAGAAAACTAATGTCAACACGCGCACTGAGACATTTCACCAGGTTATTGGTTAATGCATTGTTATAAAACATTTTTAATGAAGGTGATTTTCGTCATATTTATTTGTTATTGCGATTTAAGTTTTTTTCACCTATCGTTCGGTCAATAATGAAACAACGATTAACGTGGGAGCAGCCCGTGCATTCTGACTATCTCCTTGGTATTGACGGCGGTGGCACCCATTGCCGTGCAAGGCTGACCGATAAACAGGGCGTTCTACTGGCCGAAGTGACGGGGGGAGCGGCCAATGTCTGGTCAGACTTCGCACAGGCCATCGACAGCGTTGAGCAGTTGATCGCCCGGGCGATGGCCACGGCGGGCCTTCCGCCTGATGCATTGAAGAAAACCGCGCTGGTGGCGGGTCTGGCAGGGGCCAATGTCGCTTCCGTTGCTGCGCAGCTGGCAGACTGGCAGCCCGCCTGTGCCTCTTTGCAGGTGCTGAGTGATGTTGAGATCGCCTGTGCAGGCGCTCACGCAGGCAGCGCGGGTGCGGTGTTGATTGTCGGCACCGGCAGCCAGGGTGCCGCCTGGGACGGTGAACGCTTTACGCTGCTGGGCGGTTGGGGGTTTGCACTTTCCGATCAGGGTTCGGGAGCCGAACTGGGCCGTCGGGCGTTGCGGCAAGCGCTGCTGGCTCATGAAGATCTCATTGTCAAAACCGACTTTACCCAGACCGTGATGGCGCGTTTTCAGCACAGCGCGGAAACCATGCTGTTGTGGACACGTACGGCAACGCCGGGCGACTGGGCACGTGTGGTGCCTGAGGTGTTTAGCGCTGCCGCCGCGCAAGACCCTCATGCGGTAAAATTAATCCGGCAGACTGCCGAGGATATTGCGATGATAGTCCGCCGCCTGCGCCTGCTGAGCAGCGGTCATATTGCACTGATGGGCGGGCTTGCTGCGCCGATCGAACGCTGGCTGGATGATGATATCCGGGCGCTGCTGGTGCCGCCGCAACAGGATGCACTGGCAGGCGCATTGCTGCTGGCCCACTATCACGCCTCATTTGCTGAATAAGGGAACGATGACAGCGCCAAATGTAACCGCGCGCATTCTGCGCCTGATTGTTGAAAACGCCCCGATCAGCCAGTCCGACCTAAAAGTACGCACCGGGCTGAGCATGTCGACGGTCTCACAGGCCACTAACCGGCTACTGGCTCAGGAAATTATTCAGGAGTTGGGGCTGCGGCGGGTGTCGATGGGACGGCCTAAAACGCTGCTGGGACTGAATCCTGAACGCGCCAGCGTGGTCGGTATTCAGCTCAATGCTGAACGCAATCTGATCGTGATGACGGATCTCAACGGGAACTTACTCGGTGAACAGCAGATCCCGTCGGGCGCCATGACGCCACGCCAGCTCAGTGATGCGCTGGCGAAATTTTTACGTGGCGTGGAGGGAAAGCGCGTCAGTGCCATCGGGCTGGCGCTGTCCGGGCTGGTCGACGCGGAGCAGGGCATCTGTATCCGCTCTAATGTGCTGGACTGGGATAATGTGCCGATTGCGCAGCTGCTGTCCGAGCGTTTCTCGTTGCCGGTGTTTATTGAGAATGATGCGAATGCGATGGCGATGGCTGCCATGGTGTTTGGTCAACTGGGCAATGTACACTCTGCGGTGATTGCCACCTACGGTAAAGGGATTGGTGCCGGCATTCTACTGGATCGCCAGCTTTATCGTGGCCGACATGGTAAAGCGGGGGAGATTGGTCACGCACTGCTGGGTGATGGCTCGATGCGTCTGTTGGAGGATGTCGCTTCTTCCCGCGCTATTCTTCAGCGTCTGGCTTCAGGTCAGGCAAGCAAATCAGTAACGCTGAAGTCGCTGGACGCGGCACCCACGCCGGATGCGCTTGAGGCACTGGAGGAGGCGGGGCGCCATTTAGGCATTTCGCTGGCCAACCTGTCGATTGCTTATGATCCTGACGTGGTGTATCTGGCGATGGAGCCGCAGATGGCCTCACGCATCCTGCTCGACCATATTACCCTCAACTTCCAGGCTTACCGCCTGAAGCTGACGCCGCAAACCACGCCCCTGCAATTTTTGACTGAATCCAGCCGTATGTGGGCGCTGGGGGCGGCCGGTTTTGCGATCAATAAGCTGTTGGATTTGCTGGCGGCGCAGGCGAATGATGAGGCAGAGAATCCCGTTAGTTAGTGCTGACGTTGTCAGGGGCAAGGTCTTATGGTCCAGGTCAAAGGCGTTTCGCTTTCCCGCTGCGCGGGCGAAGCGACAAGGGGCGGCCAGTCGCCGCCGCCCCTTGACCCCGGGCTTGCGGCAGGCGCTGCGCCCGCTTGCAGCGGGTGCCTTCGCAAGCGTTGTTCACCGACGGACCGTTCGTGACGTCACATCCCTGTGCCGACACGCCCTTTCACCGCCGTCCTGGCGGTTCATCCTGGTTCACATCGCTTCCTCAGCGCAGCTTAATTGCCGCCTCAACATCAAAACCCAAACCCAAACCCAAACCCAAACCCAAACCCAAGAAATTAAAACACCAACAAAAACCCAAAATAGTTCTTTTGTGTTTGGTTTATTTTTAGTCTGTCTTTGATTGTTCTTTTGAAGTGGATTTTGACCTTTGAGCGGCAATTAAGCCTCGCCGAAGGAGAGTGGATTTCCAGGACAAGCCAACAGGACGTTGGCGAGAGGGCGTGTCGGGACAGGGATGTCCCGTCACAACCAGTCCGTGCGGAAAGCCAGTCGACTGAGGGAATCCACGCAGTGGACGATGCGCCTGCCGCAAGCCCGGGTCCCCAGGGTGGTGGCGATTGGCCACCCTGGGTCGCTCAGCCCGCGCAGCGGGAAAGCGAAACGCCCTTGACCTGGCCGTAGACGTTGACCCGGCCGTCAGGCCCCGTCAGCGCACTCGCTGTCCCTGCTCATCAAATACCAGACAATGCGTTGGCGGGATCACCCATTCCACCCGTGTACCGATCTCCCGCTGATGCACTTCGCGCTCCTCCACCACCAGCATCTGCTCATCCCCGGTATTCAGATAGAGATAGTTAGTGTGCCCCAGCAGCTCACAGTAGGTCAGCTCCGCACTGAACTGCGAGGGGCTGGCGCTGTCTTTCACCGGCTGGAAGTGCTCAGGGCGAATACCCAGACGCATTTTCTGCCCTTCGTGGCAGGGGGTATCCAGCGCCAGCGTCAGATTATCAATGCCCAGCGACGGCAGACGCAGTTGCACCTGGCCTTCGCGGGTCGCAACCACCTGGGCATCAATGAAGTTCATTTTTGGCGAACCGATAAACCCGGCGACGAACAGATTGTCCGGGTTGTGATAGAGATCCAGCGGCGTACCCACCTGTTCAATGCGCCCCTGACGCAGCACCACAATGCGATCTGCCAGCGTCATCGCTTCCAGCTGATCGTGGGTCACGTAAATCATCGTATTCCCGAGGGAGGCATGCAGGCGGGCAATCTCAATACGCATTTGAAGGCGCAGTTCCGCATCCAGATTCGACAGAGGTTCATCGAACAGGAAAATACGCGGTTGGCGAATAATGGCACGCCCGATGGCCACACGCTGACGCTGGCCGCCTGAAAGGGCACGTGGATGCCGATCCAGCAGTTCGGTCAGATGCAGTTTTGCCGCGGTTTCGGCAATGGCGCTGGCGATCTCGGCTTTAGGCCGTTTGGCCACCTCAAGCGGATAGGCCAGATTGCCGCGCACCGTCATATTCGGGTACAGCGCATAGGACTGAAAGACCATCGCCACACCGCGTTCGGTCGCGTGACGCTGGGTCATATCCTCTTCATCAATCAGCAACTGACCACCGCTGATCTCCTCCAGCCCGGCAATCATTCTCAGCAACGTGGACTTACCGCAGCCAGAGGGGCCGACAAACACCACAAACTCACCGCTGTTAATCGTCAGGTCGATACCTTTGATGACACTGATGTGATCGTAAGACTTTTGAACGTTCTGCAATCGCAAACTGGTCATGAACTGCCTCACTCAAAGTAACTGGCCCATATAAATGGCATTGCTGCGCAGCAGAGGCTGGAAGCCCAGGCGCTGATAGAACGCGCACACCTGTTCATTTTGCAGGCTGACGCCAAGATGCACACCACCGACACCCGCTGCGCGCAGGGCATTCAGCTGATGTTCAATCAGTTTGCGTCCCCAGCCCCCCTTTTGTTGTGCAGGTAACAGATTGATATGGAGATGGGCAGGATAGAGCGTGACCAGTTCCCCGGCGGCAGCATCAGGATGGCGAATACTGTTTAGCACGTTGGCATCCAGCGCAGCCTCAGGCTGACGCTGGCGATATTTTTCCTGTAATTCAGGCCACCATACGTTGTTCAGCGTGGCTTCAAAGGCGCGCGTATCAGGGGCGGCAACCACATAGCCCATCACCTCACCGTCCACATCCAGCACGAACGCGAAGTCGGGCGCAAAGCGCGCATAGGGAACAGCAAAACGTTGCCCGGGGTACTCCGGGTCGGAATAGAGCGCACTGGCATCAACCCCCGCATTCGCCGTTTGCAGGCAAATTTGGTAGAGCGCCGGATAGTCGTCCGGGGTGGCTGCACGGATCACAGGGTCATTATTCATCATCAATTCTCGTTGGTCAGCAGATGAGCAATTTCAACGTTAATGAATGCCGACTTAGTTTTCAAGATGAAATAATTGCGTGACATCACAAAGCAGACGTAATAGTGCATCATTCTGCTCACCGATAACCACGGTCATCCGCCGGGTACGCCTTTAGCGCTGCGGCCTGCGCCTTTCATGGTGTAGTGGAACCCGCAACGCGACCGGAAAATATATGATTTTCGTATGGTAAAACAGGAGGTTAGTTTTCCCCAATTTTTATCAGCTTAAGATGCTGGCAACAGGGAGATAAGCGGAGTGAATCACAGGCTATCGACCGCGTCTGCGCGATGGCATGCTGAATCGGTGCACAATATGTTGCTTTTATGCACGCGCTCACAGTGCTGTAAATCGCTACAGGCGGTGTTTGACTTTATTTTCCTATTAAAGTAAGTATGAAGGGGTGCATAAATAATCGTAGCTTCAATCTGCGGGATTGGCAGATGTCGACATGAAAGGATGCCCATTCAGTGATGGAGAAACCGAGCACTATGTCTAGTTCATCCGTTCGTTCGTCCCAGTTTCGTACTTCAGTGCGCCTGCTCTCACGTTTGATAGCGGCCGGCGCGCTGGTCGGGTGTATGGCGCAAAGCGCCCATGCCGTCACGCTTAATGAATGGGATATCTATAACTATCCTCAGCAGACCGCCGCAGTAGATGAAGGGATAAAAGAGTTCTCACAGAAAAACCCGTCAATTGTGATCAACCGATCCGTTCACTCGTTTGAAGATACCCGCATCCCGCTCAAGCTGGCGCTCACCGCTGGCGATGGTCCGCAGATTGCCCAGGTCAATCAGGGCGGCGGCGATATGGGGTCATTGGTGAAAGACAAGCTGCTGGTGCCGCTGGACGGTTATGCCAGCATCTATGGCTGGACCAAACGCTTCCCGGATTCCATCCTGAAACGTAACCGCTGGTCCGACACGCAGGACTTCGGCAGCGGTAAGCTGTATGGCGTGGCAAGCCTGGGGGAGATGGTCGGGCTGTATTACAACAAAGCGCTGCTGGATAAAGCCGGCATTGCCGTGCCGAAAACGCTTCCCGAACTGGAAAGCGCAATGGCAAAACTGAAAGAGCAGGGCGTGGCCCCGATGATGCTGGGCCTGCTTGATGGCAATATGGGTCAGCAGATGCTGAGTACACTCTGGCAGGCGCAGATCGACAGTAAGGATCGTAAAAAGCTGGATGACCTTATCTATGATGTTGGCGGCACCTTTAAAGATGACAAGCTGAGCCGGGCGGCAACGATGATGAAGGACTGGAACGAGAAAGGGTACTTCTTCCCGGGCTTCCAGGGCATCGGTAACGATGATGCCGCAACACTGTTCCAGAACGGGCAGTCGGCCTTCCTGATCAGCGGGACCTGGTATCTCGGCCAGTTTAAAGATAATAAAGATCTCCACTTTGCCGCGATGCCTGCAGGCGAGGGCGTACAGCATGCGCTGATGGTCGGGGGCACCGATTTAGCGTTCTCCGTGACCAGCACGGCGAAGGATAAAGCGCAGCAGGATGCCTCGGCGAAATTTATCGATTATATGGTGTCAGATGCCATGGCCGACCGCTGGTTAAAAGCCGGTTTCCTGCCGGCCAGCTCCAGTAAGAATGCCCAGGTTCCTGCGGATAACGTGCTGCTGAAAGAAGCCTGGCAGGTGTGGTTAACCCTGAATGAGAATGACGGCCTGGGCCATTATGTGGACTGGGCGACGCCGACCATGAACGCGGAGCTGAATCAGAATGTTCAGCTGCTGCTGGGAGGGCGTCAGACGGTCGATAAGATGGTGACCAATTTCGATAATAACTATCAACGCTACCTCAAAAGCATGAAACATTAAGCCGCATTGCCCGGCAATCCTGCCGGGCAGTCAGACGTTCTGGCCTGTGAGTCCGTTTATGTTGAATCTAAGCCCCTGGCGTAATTTTCTTTATCTTCTTCCTGCGGTGCTGGTGTATGGCGTCTTTTTGCTGCTGCCACTGTTGGCATCGCTGGGTATCAGCTTTACCGAATGGGACGGTACCTCGTCCCCGGTATTTGCCGGTATCAGTAACTATATGCGGATGTTCAGCGATCCGGTGTTCTGGATTGCGCTGGGGAACAACGCCCTGCTGATGCTGTTTTATACGCTGCTGCCTATCGGCATTGGGCTGCTGCTGTGCAGTTTCCTGAATGATATGCGCAGCAATACAGAACGCAGTCTGCTGCGCATCCTGTTCTTCCTGCCGTACATTATGCCGATGGCGGTACTGGGCGTTGTATGGCGCTGGCTGTATAACCCGGCCTTTGGCCCCATCGATCAGCTGTTGCGCGCCATCGGCCTGCCACATCTGGCGCTCTCCTGGCTGGGCGATTTTACCTGGGCGCTGCCCGCCGTTGGTATGGTCGCGACCTGGTATTTCTTCGGCTTTTGTCTGGTGCTGTTTATGGCGGGCCTGCAACGTATGGATCCGTCACTGTTGGAAGCGGCCGATCTTGATGGCTCGTCAAGACGACAAAAATTTATGCGCATCACGCTGCCGGGGTTAAGACCTGAGGTGCGTATCGCACTGCTGCTGACGGTGATCGCCAGCCTGAAAACGTTCGACCTGGTGTATGTGATGACGCAGGGCGGCCCCGGCACCTCGACCATGGTCACCAATATCTTTATGTATAAGCAGGGCTTCGACCTGCACTATTTCGGCTATGCCTCTTCGGTTGCGGTCTTCAGTATGGTGATCGTCTTGCTGATTAACTGGCTGATTCATCTGGCGTTAAAGGAGCGTTAATCATGCACAAAACGCCGGTAAGTTCCCGTGCGCTGATCTGGGTGGTGGCGCTGCTCACCGTGCTGCCGTTTATGCTGGCGCTGCTGACTTCATTTAAAACGCAGATGGAGCTGTTTCAGGGTGTGTTTACGCTGCCTGGCTCTTTCAATGTGAAAAATTACATCACGGCCTGGCAGCAGGGGCATTTTAATGTCTATTTCCTGAACTCTGTGCTGGTGGTGATCCCGGTGGTGGTGTGCAGTATTTTTCTCGGCATTCTGGCGGGGTTTGGGTTCGCCTGGTTGAAGATCCCCGGTAAGAAAGTGATTGCCGCGATGTTTGCCCTCGGCATGGTGCTACCGAGCGAGGCGTTTATCATTCCGCTTTACCATGAGTTGCGCTGGATGGGGCTGACCAATACCTATCTGGCGTTGATCATTCCGCAGATCGCGCTGTCGCTGCCGTTTACCACGCTGATGATTGCCAGTGCGTTTCAGCAGGTGCCGAAAGAGCTGGTGGAAGCGGCGGTGATGGACGGCGCATCACGGGTGAAAATTCTCTGGGGGTTGCTGGTGCCCGCCATCGGGCAGACGCTATCAACGCTGGCGCTGCTGCTGTTTATCTGGACGTGGAATGAGTTTTTGATGCCGCTGATTCTGGTGAATAAAGATGAGCTGCGCACGCTACCCATCGGCATGATGTTATTCCAGAACCGCAACACCATTGATATTCCGGTGCTGATGGCCGGCGCGATGATCGTTATCCTGCCGTTGATGGCGGTGTTTTTAATCTTCCAGCGCAAGTTTATCAGCGGCGTGACCGAGGGCGCGGTGAAATAGGGGGCTGATATCCCCCATCCTGTTAACGACCTTTTTCTTTTCTGACTAATGCCGGGTAACTGTATTCCGCCGCGTTCCCGGTGCGGATGTCTAAGACCGTGTAACGGGCATCCGGGAAACGGCCTGCTTTGCCGGTTACCAGCAGGGCGCGGCCGCGCTGATCGTTAAACATCTTTCCCGCAGGGAACCTGGGGGCGTCCGGGTTTTTACAGGGGCAGTCAGAGCGGCATGTCATGATGGTGCCTCGCGATGGCAGAGGGATAACAGGAATAGGTCCGGGTGATATTGTGCCACAGCGGCGGCCAAAACGTCGTGGTGGAACGAGGTTTTTTGGCGCCTATCGGTAAATTTTGCCTGTGGTTAAAACGTGTTAGCCGGATATACTGCGCGCAAACTTATTCAATGACTCTGCGGGTAATGCAAAAAAAATACACTTTCCCTTTGATTGCGCTGCACTGGCTGACGGTGTTTCTGCTGCTTCTGGCTTATGGTTCCATTTTGATCAGCGACTATGCACAGCCGGGAACCTGGCACGGTTATGCTATTGCAGTGACCCACGTGACCGCCGGGGCAACGGTGCTTGTCACCATGATCATGCGTTTGATGATCCGTATGCGCAGACGATCGCCCGCAATTATTCCCCCACCGAAACGCTGGCATACCGCGCTGAGTCATTTAACCCATACCTGCATTTACGCCCTGTTTATTTCCCTGCCAGCGCTGGCGCTGACCTCCCATTACTTCTGGGGTGGGGAGTGGAGCCTGTACGGACTGCCGATGCCCGTGGCCGCCGTGCCCGATACTGAACTATCGGAAACGCTGATCCACTGGCACGCCGTAATGGCGCCCCTCGGCTACTGGCTGATTGGTTTACACGCGCTGGCGGCGCTGGTGCATCACTATATTTTTCGTGATAACACCCTGATCAGGATGATGCCATCACTGCGCAAAAGAGCATAAATTCCGAAGCAATCCTGTTTATGAAAAGGTTAACTGACTGGCGCTAATATCATCGGGCCATATCAGGTATCGTGATGATAGCCATGATGGTTAACTTTTCAGAAAAGGACGTTATATGAAAATTTCTAGCCTGACCGCCTGTTTAATACTGGTGGGTTCTTGCTTTGCGGTGAATGCCGCGATGCAAGATAATGTGATGGTCTACGCTTCAGCCAGATCGGATGGATCAATGTCAGCCGGAGCGAAAAGCTTTTATACGAAAACTTTTGATGTCAGCATCACAAACATGTCCAATAAAACCATTGATTTATCGAAATATTGTTTAACAGCTTACTCACCCGATCATCAGGCGTTTAAGCTGGACACCGTTGATGACATGCTCACCAACGGTAAACTTAATGAAGGCAAATCAGTCAAAGGTCAGGCGGTGTTCTCCTCCGAAAGTGAAAAAGTCTATCACGCCGCGATGATTAAAATTAAAGCCTGCCAGTAAAATAAAGCAGCCGGTAACGGCTGCTATTTACCCCTGACCGACAGACTATTCCACGCCCGCATTTGACGCGGTTTTACGCTGTTCCCACTCCTCGTTGCTCAGGGTTTTGATATCGAACTGGTCGCGCGTGCGGGTATACGTGTGCCCGCCCATACGGCCAACGGCATCCATCAACTGCTGATCGACATGCAGGTTTTCCAGGTTAACCGCATCGCTGCGGACATAAACGCCCAGCACTTCGCCGAGGATAATCTCGCGTGCCGGGCCCACTTGTAAAGTGGTATGGCGGCGGCACTCCAGCGCGGCCGGGGCGGCCAGAATCCGCGGACTGCGTACCATTTTACCGGGTGTGGTTTCCAGCCCGGCTAACGCTAGTTCGTCCACCTCCGGGCCAAACTTGATGGCGCAGATCTCCATCTGTTCAACCAGTGCATCATCCACGATATGCACTGTAAATTCGCCC
Organism: Erwinia rhapontici; assembly: GCF_020683125.1. Classification (NCBI taxonomy): domain Bacteria; kingdom Pseudomonadati; phylum Pseudomonadota; class Gammaproteobacteria; order Enterobacterales; family Erwiniaceae; genus Erwinia; species Erwinia rhapontici. The sequence continues at coordinate 2,440,042 of NZ_CP085627.1, forward strand.
GTTTCACGGATATTGCGCGCCGTATCTTTAAAACGCATATCCGCATAGTTTTCCACGCCGATGGCGACAATCGCCGGATCATGCGTCAGTACGTTAAAGAAGCTGAACGGGCCGGCATTGGGCATACCGTCCTTACTCAGGGTGGTGACCAGTGCGATAGGGCGCGGGATTACCGTCCCGATGAGCAGCTTATAGCGATCGCGTTCGCCCAGCTGGGCAAAGTCAAACCAGGTATGTCCCGGCATATTTTTCATTTCAGACTCCGGCAGTTATGCGGTGAGTGTCCAGCGGGGTATGGTGGCTGAGGTTTTCAAATCCCTCTTTCGTGACAACGTAACAATCACCGATATTGCAGCCCGCTGACAGCGGCTCCAGCCACTGTGTGTGCATCACGAAAATCATGCCTTCTTCCAGACGCTCGTAGTTATGAGAGGAGATGTTGAAACTGTTCTGACCGCCCGCCATGCCGACCGAATGGCCCAGGTTCGGGTTATGCGGCCCGTGCGTTGCCGGGTAGACGTGCATCAGCTTGCGCCCCTGGGCTTCATAATCGGCATCAGGCACATACTGCTGTGGGATCAGACGCGCTGTTCCGTCGGGCATCGGTGACCAGTTATAGGGCATGGTGCGCGCCTCCGGGGAGGTCAGCAGCCCGGCATCAATCATCGGTGCAAACGCCGCGTTGTTGATATCGCGCATCAGCGCCCCCGGTTTAATCAGCTTTTCGGCCTGCTTCACGCCAGCGGTGCAGGCAGCCAGCACGCGCTCCTGACGTTCAGTTATCTCACCCACCGCAATCATCCGCGCGGTCTGTGCGGTATAGCCGCGCCAGGTCACGTTGGAAATGTACAGATTGATCAGATCGCCCGGCCGCACAACGTGACCATAAGGTTTGCCGCAGTGGGTGCCGAACTGGTTAATGCCAATCTGATAGCCATCACCCGTTTCGCCGCCGAACGCCAGCTGCGCACAGCTGAAGGCCGCATAGATTTCATGATCGGTGACGCCCGGTTTCGTCACGTGATACGCCGCCTGGGTGCCAATGCTGATGAGCTGCGCGGCAGCGCGGAACATCTCAACTTCACGCGGCGAGCGGACCTTCTGCAAACGCTCAAGGATGGCACTATCCTCGACATATTTCGCAGCGGGTGTCAGCGATGCCAGCGCCGCCCAGAAGGTTAACGAGGTCCGATCACCGATTTTGCCCATCTGCGCTTTTGCCAGCCCGAAACGGGCCAGCACCTCAGCACATTTTTCTGCCGTTTTGACCACCGAATCGCCGGGGCGGTCAGCGTATTCGCGACCAATCGGGCCAATCTGCCAGATTTCATCAACCAGCAGCGGCTCACCACCGGGGGGAAGCAATACCGACTGCGTGAAAAAGGAGAGCAGTACCAGCGGTTTGTTACTGTCGGTCGGGATAATCAGCACACCTTCACGCATCCAGTCACAGAGATAGCGCAGCCAGGGGTTAGAAGCATGGAACCAGCCAACGCTCCCGGCATGGACGATAATCGCGTCATGTCCCGCCTCCACCGCCTGACGACGCACTTTACGCAAACGTTCTTCGAACTCTTCTAACGGTAACGGCAGCGGCGCTGAAAATTCAAAATCCGGCTGGAAATCGGCCAGCAGCGCGCCAATGCGATAGCCAGCGGCCTGAGTCGCACGAGTATTCATAGTCTTTCCTTGTCGTCAAAAAATCAGGGTTGCTGTGGTCGCGGTGCCAGCACGCGCCGGGCGACCAGCAGACCAAGCAGGGTGATCGCGATTAAAATCCCGGAGATGGCCGCAACACGAACGTCGAGCGACTCCTCGATCAGTGCGAACATACGCAGCGGCAAGACGGTGGTGCGGGCATCGGCAAGGAACAGCGAAACCGAGACATTATCCAGAGACTGAATAAACACCAGAAACGCCCCTGCCATAATGCCCGGCATCAGCAGCGGTAAGGTGACGCGGCGCAGTGTCATAAACCAGCTGGCCCCCATCGTGGCCGAGGCTTCCGCCAGCGAAGGGTTCATCCCCTGCGCCACCACCGACACGGCGCGATACATCAGGGGGCCAAACACCACAACATGGCCAAGAATGGTCAGCCACAATGACGGCGGGAAGCCGATAAAATTGGCAACAATCAGCGCGGCCAGCCCGTAGACCAGGCTTGGCAGCACCAGCGGTGCCAGCAGCAACGGTTCGATGGTGCTGACATTTCTGCGCTTCATCCGCGTCATACCGATGGTGGCAGGCACGGCGAAGATCAGCGCACCCAGTACGGCCAGGGCGGCGATTTTTAACGAATTTCCGGCGGCAACGTGCTCCGTGGCTGAGCGGACCGGATCTAACAAGGCCTCGTACCAGCGCAGAGAGAAACCCTGCGGCGGGTATTTCAGGGTCTGCCCGGAGGTGAATGACATCATCAGTGCAATCACTATCGGGGCCACCAGATAGATCACGCAAAGCGAGCCAAATCCGTAGACAAAGAGTTTATACAGCAGGCCGGGAACAGGGTTTTCGCGTCGATTAAGCATGACCGTTCAGTCTCCGGTGGCGTGAAATCATCGTGAGTGCGACCAGCAGGCACCCGGTGGACACCAGGAGCACCACGGCAATAGCGGAAGCCAGCGGCCAGTCGAACAGCGTACCCACTTCGCGGTAAATCAGCTGAGGGACATACACATTACGCGCTCCGCCAATCACCGCCTGGGTAACGAATGAACTGCTGGTACTGGCAAACACCAGTATCCAGCCTGCCAGCAGGCCCGGCAGCATCAACGGCAGCAGCACGGTGACCAAAATTCGCCATGCGCCCGCTCCGGACACCTGAGCGGCTTCGGTCAGTTGATAAGGTGTGCGCGACAGAATGGCGATCAGCGGCAGGATGATCAGCGGGAGATCAATCTGGCACATCGCCATCACCAGTCCGGTTTCGGTAAACATCAGACTGGTCGGCATTCCCGTTATCCCCATGGCCATCAGCGCCTCGCTGATCGGCCCCTGGCGGCCAAGGATGACAATCCAGGCAAAGGTGCGTACCACGTTACTGGTCAGCATCGGGATCAGCGTCAGGAAGATCAGCACCTGACGTAAGTGACGCCCGCTGTGCCAGTAAAGCAGGGCAATCGGCACGCCCAGCAGTGTCGTTCCTATGACCGTTTCAATCCCCAGCCTGGCGGTGTTCATCAGCACACGGAAGTTAAAGCTATCACCAAAGAAACGCGCGTAATGGCTTAACGTGACACCGTCACCGGACGTGAAGCTGAAACCAACCAGAACCGCCAGCGGTGTGGCAAAGAACACCAGTGAAAGCAATAACATGGGGACAACATAAGGAAAGCCGCTCTGTTTCATCACATCACCTTAACCGGCAACCAGGGAATCAAACTGGCGTATCCAGTTATCACGGTTTTTGTTAATCGCAGTCCAGTCCGGGTAGACCAATGATTTCAGCTGCTCACGCGTGACATAGGCAGCAATTGCCGGTGTCAGGGCGACGTTTTTATTGGTCGGGAACATCTCGACGGGGGGTTGCATCAGTGCGGTTTGTGCCGCCTGAGAGATGGCGGCATCCATATAGGCATAGGCCGCAAGTCAGTGATTTGTTAACCTTAAAGGAATCGTCAATGAAGTTAGGCATCGATGGGTTGAAACTACCCGAAGTTAAAAAACGTGGCCCGCTGGCCAGCCTGGATCATGTTAAGTCACTGGGGCTTCAGGGCATCTTCTTCAGCACGGTGCTGGATATGAGCCCCGATCTGGACAGCGGTTTACTGCGGGATATCCGCGCAAAAGCCGATGAACTGGGTCTGTATCTGGAAAGCGGCCTCGGAAAAATCAACCCTTATTGCAGCGCAGAAGCACCAGAACTGCGGGCCATCGGCAATGGCGATATTATTGCAGGGCTGACCCGCATGATTGAAGCCAGCGCAGCGATTGGCTGCCGGGAAATGTGGGTTTCACCGGGTAATTTTAAACCTGCCTATCCTGGCCGTCTGGCGGCCGACCGTTTCCGTACCGATGTCACATGGGAAGAGCAGCTGGCAGGCATGGCAAATGTCATGCGTAAGCTGGCCCCGGTTGCCCGCGCTCACGGCGTGCATATGAATATCGAGACTCACGATGAGATCACCTCTTTCGAAATACTGCGGATGATTGAGGCCGTAGGGGAAGAGTGCGCGGGGGTGGTGCTGGATACTGCCAATATGCTGCAACGCGGCGAAGACCCGGTGCTGGCCACTCAACGCCTGGCACCCTGGGTGCGTCAGACCCATATTAAAGATGCGTACATTGGACGCGCTCCGGGGGGACTGGATTTTCAGCCGCGCCCATGTGGCAGCGGCGTGGTGGATTTTGCTGCTATTCTGTCGATTCTGGCACAGGTCAACCCACAGCTGAATCTGTCGCTGGAAATCGCCCAATCGACCGACGATAATCGACGCCGTCCTCATCCGCGTCAGTGTATTCAGATTGACGATCCGCTCTGGCGCGCCGGGCATCCCGACCTGACGGCCAGCGAGCTGGAGGCGTATTTTGCCACCATTGATGCCTGTGCTCAGCGCGTTGCCGCTGGCGAGGTTGAAGACTGGGAAAGTTATGAACGTAGCCGCTACGGTTACCCAAGCTACGAGCATCAATCTTACGGGTTTAATGAAGCGATTCGTTTTATTCAGCAATCGGCAGCACATATCCGGGCCATCTGTCGCGCTCAGGGCATCGTGTTATAACCCGGTTACGTATCAATATCATTATCACGATATAGAAGGCAGTCACCGTTGTGTTGCGGTAACGTACTCAGCATGCGGTCAGGGTTCAGACAGAGGATGAACAAGCTAATGAAAAAAACGCGTGCCAGGGCGACACCGGTTGCTAGCGCCGACAGTCATGATGACGTATCCGAGCGGATTCGCGTCACGCTGGCGGCGGCAATTGGTGAAGGGGCGCTAAAGCCCGGCAGTAAAATTCTTGAGGAAGCTATCGCCGAACATTTCGGCGTGAGCCGGACGGTGGTGCGGGGCGCGCTGGGCGTGCTGGAAAGCGATCATCTGCTGGAGCGCAAAAGAAATCGCGGCACTTTTGTTGCCGAACCGAGCGTTGAGCAGGCCAGGCACTTGTTTGAAGCCCGGCGTCAGTTAGAGGGTATCCTGCTGGCGTTCGTGGTGGATCGGGCCACCCCAGAGCAGCTGGATAGCCTGGAAAAGCTGGCAGATGAAGAAGAACAGATCCATCATCATGGCGACGAGAAATCGAAAACAGTGTTGTCCGGCAAGTTCCATATCGTTCTGGCAGAGCTGGCCGGTAATCCCGTGCTGACCGAGATGCTGACGAAGATTGTTGCGCGGCTGTCGCTGGTGATGTCGCTGTATGAGGAGGATCGCAAAGATGATTGCGGTGCTGACCATCATCGCCAGATTGTCGCGGCGCTTAAAGCGAAAGATTTAGCTAAGGCCCGGGCGTTGATGGACCACCATCTTGCCGATATTGAGGGGCGGGTGCGGCTGACGGAAGGCCATGGTGACCGGCATTCCTTTATGTCGATGTTGGAAAACTTTTCCTGAGCCGACATCACAGTATTGTCACCAGGAGCGCAGATAATGTCAGCTGGCTCCTCAACTGATAACGGGATTATGACGATGACGGAGAACATTTCTGCTCAGTGCCACTGCGGCGCAGTGGCCTTTAACGTTACGCTTATTGATGGCCTGAATAGCGCGCGGCGCTGCAACTGCACTTTTTGCCGGATGCGGGGCGCCGTGGTGGTGTTTGCGTCAGCAATCGATGTGATAAAGGGCAAAGAAGCCCTGACGGAGTATCGGTTTAACAGCCGGGAAGTGGCACACTATTTCTGTTCTGTCTGCGGCATCTATACCTTCCATCAGAGCCGCTCGAATCCTCATCAGTACGGGGTCAATGCGGCCTGCCTCGAAGGCGTATCGCCGTTTGATTTTACCGCTTTGAATGTCACAGATGGAGTAAATCATCCGAAGGATGGCGGTGCAGGCGGGGTGGCGGGTGTATTATCGTACGTCCCCAGCGAGAGGAAATAACGCAGGCGTTGAGAAAAAGGGTAAGCGGCATGGATCCGCTTACCCGCAGGAATTACTGAACGTCGAAACGATCGAGATTCATGACTTTCGTCCAGGCAGCGACGAAATCGAGCACAAACTGATGCTGGTAACTGTCGCTGGCATACACTTCCGCCAGTGAACGCAGTATTGCGTTGGAACCAAACACCAGGTCTGCACGTGTTGCGGTGTATTTCAGCTGACCAGTGGTACGATCATGCCCTTCATAGTGTTCTTTAGCGTCATCACTTGCGCGCCAGACGGTGCCCATATCTAACAGATTGACAAAGAAATCATTGCTGAGCACACCCACCCGGTCGGTAAACACACCGTGCGGGGTGTTATCGACGTTCGCCCCGATAACACGCAGCCCACCGATTAACACCGTCAACTCAGGTGCGGTCAGCGTAAGTTGCTGCGCTTTGTCGATCAGCATATTTTCTGTCGATGCACTGCTTCTGCCACTTTTGTAGTTACGGAAACCGTCAGCAACCGGTTCAAGTACCGCAAAGGAAGCCACATCCGTTTGCTCAATGCGCGCATCCACCCGGCCAGGTAAGAAGGGCACATCAATCAGGACGCCCGCAGCTGCGGCCGCTTTTTCAACGCCCACTGTACCTGCCAGAACAATCGTGTCGGCGAGAGAGAGCTTCCCTGACTGCTGTTGAATCGCCTCAAGCTGAGGTAGCACACGACTGGCGATACGGTTAACTTCCCAGTGACGTTGCGGCTCAAGGGCCAGACGCGCACCGTTGGCACCACCGCGTTTATCGCCACCGCGGAAGGTGGAAGCAGAGGCCCACGCCACTGATACCAGCTCACTCACCGAAAGAGAGGAGTCCGCAATCCGCTTTTTCACCGCGGCAATATCCGCAGGCACCGGGTGATGCACCGCAGCAGGCAACGGATCCTGCCAGATAAAATCTTCCGCCGGGATTTCAGGCCCCAGATAGATACTTTTCGGCCCCAGATCGCGGTGGGTCAGTTTGAACCAGGCGCGGGCGAAGGCGTCATTGAACGCATTGTGATCGTTCAGGAAACGACGTGAGATTTTCTCAAACTCAGGGTCAAAACGTAACGTCAGGTCGGTTACCAGCATCGTCGGTTTACGTTTTTTCGTTGCATCAAACGGATCGGGGATCAGGTCTTCCGCATCTTTAGCTTCAAACTGGATCGCGCCTGCCGGGCTGCGGGTCTGCACCCACTCATATTTGAACAGGTTCTCGAAAAAGTAATGGCTCCAGTGCATTGGCGTCTGGCTCCAGATCACTTCCAGACCTGAGGTGATGCTGTCCGCGCCGATGCCCGAACCGTGAGTACTGACCCAGCCAAGTCCCTGCTGCTCAAGCGATGCCGCTTCAGGTTCAGCGCCAACGTGGGTCGCTTCGCCCGCGCCGTGGGTTTTGCCCAGCGTATGGCCACCGGCAATCAGGGCAACGATCTCTTCGTCATCCATCGCCATATTGCCGAAGGTTGCCCTGATGGCCGCCGCTGCCGAGGCCGGGTCGCCGCTGGCGTTCGGGCCTTCAGGGTTAACGTAAATCAGCCCCATTTCAGTGGCAGACAGAGGATTGCTGGCGAGACTTTCCGGGTGACGGTGCGTCAGCCATTCTTTTTCATCGCCCCAGTTCACGTCCAGATCGGGTTCCCAGACATCCTGGCGGCCCGCCGCAAAGCCAATCGTCTGGAAACCGGAGTTTTCCAGTGCCACATTCCCCGCCAGAATAATCAGGTCAGCCCAGGAGATCTGTTGACCGTATTTTTGCTTCACCGGCCACAGCAGACGTCGTGCTTTATCCAGACTGACGTTATCCGGCCAGGAGTTGAGCGGGGCGAAACGCTGCTGACCGCGCCCGGCACCGCCACGACCATCCACCATGCGGTAGGTGCCAGCACTGTGCCAGGCCATACGAATAAACAGCCCGGCATAATTACCCCAGTCAGCGGGCCACCACGGCTGAGAATCGGTCAGTAATGCTTTGAGATCGGCTTTAAGGGCAGGGTAATCAAGCTTCTTGAATTCTTCACGATAGTTAAAATCAACGCCGAGGGGATTGGAACGGTTGGAATGCTGGCTCAGAAGATCGACTCTTAGCTGTTTTGGCCACCAGTCATTGCTACTGGTGCCACTGCCTGCAATGGGTTTGGCGGCTCCCGCGTGGAAAGGACACTGCGCGGCTGAAGCATTTGGGTTTTCCGACGATTGGCTCATTTCTCTATCCACCTTTTTATTGTGTGGTTTTAAAATAGTGCATTCTGAGGTGGGGGTACATCTGGATAACCCTATTAATGTGATAGAGAATAAGTACGTGGCTAACAAAGGGGCTGAGTGGCCACGCTGGCGGTGGCCACAACGGTAAGTTAGTGTTTTTCACCCACAGGCAGGATGCTGCGACCGAACTGCTCATTCAGCACTTCAGCCATCGCCAGATAAAACGCGCTGCCTCCGCAGACAACACCAATCCAGCCAGCAACGTGAATGATCGCCGGGTTATCCACCAGATGGCCAATCGCCAGCAGGGCGAACAGCACGGTCAGGCTGAAGAACACACATTGAAGTGCGCGGTTGCCTGCCAGGGTGCCGAAGAACATGAATAACGTAAACACGCCCCACAGACCCAGATACGCCCCGAGGAAATGCCCGTTTGCTGCCTCTGTCAGACCCATTTTCGGCATCAGCAAAATCGCTACCAGCGTCAGCCAGAAGCAACCGTAAGAGGTAAATGCGGTTAAACCGAAGGTGTTCCCTTTTTTATATTCCAGCAGACCCGCGAATATTTGCGCGATGCCGCCATAAAAGATGCCCATTGCCAGGATAATAACATCCATTGGGAAAAAACCTATATTATGCAGGTTCAGCAAAATGGTGGTCATGCCAAAACCCATCAGGCCCAGCGGAGCCGGATTAGCTAACTTAACGGTGCCCATAAATCCCCAGAAATATTGATTAAGATGTTGAAAGGGTTCAACCCTCGCCAGCACTCCCTGGCAGGGCGCGAGATCATAATCAGAGCCCATCAAAGCTTCTTTGATCTAAAGAGGGTGAAACTCACTATTTATATTCTTATATGCTGCTGGGTATCTCAGCCAGTGAAATAGGTGCGTATAAAATAGATTGAGACTCAGGCCATCGTTCTTTTCATCGCCAACCGATGCCCATGGCGGAAGAACAACAACCCGGCTGCGGAGAAGCCTATCAGAGCAATAAACATGACCGGTGGAGGGGTATAGCTGAGTAAGAATCCACACAGTACGGGGTTAACGGCACCGCCGATATTGCTCAGATTTTGTACACCGTAGTAACTGCCTTTCATATTATCGGGCGCGATGAAATCGATGAACATATATTCCACGGGGATCACAATCAGCTCGCCGAAACTGAAAATCACCATCGCTATCATCCAGAGCAGTATCGAAGGCCCCGCGAGCATAAAGCCGGCCAGGCCGAGGATAAAGAATAACGTGCCGAAAAATAACCATCTCAGCAGGTTGTCCTGTTTCATGCGGCTGCTCATCACGTACTGAAAGGCAATAACAATCACCGCGTTGGTGATCATAATGGCGCCAATCACTTTATAGGCGTAAGCGGCATCCGCGATAATAATCAGGTATTGCGACAGATATCCGGTGAACTGACCAAAAACAATCGCACCGAAGGTGCTGCCCAGCGTGAAATAGATCAGGCAGCGATCACGCATCAAGATGGATAAAGTCTGGCGTAAGTCGGGTTTTTCCAGTGGTTTCAGCTCAACATCGTTACGCGCAGGGCTGTTGGGGATATTGCGTAATCCCACCATCAGCGCAATAACCGTGACCAGCGCCAGAGTGCCCGAAATCATAAACGGTAGCGTTGGGTCAAACCCCGCCAGCCAGACACCTAATGAAGAGCCAACGGCCCAGCCCACATTGATCAGCGTGTAGTTCATCGAGAATGCTTTGACACGTTTCTCGACGGGAAGCCACGCGGCAATGCAGGCTTTGATGGTGATGCTCAGTAGCGCATAGGATGCGTTGAGCAGGGCGATTACCACGACCACACTGCCGACCTCTGGCAGTAGCGGAAGCAAGAAAAAACTGAGGGCGAACAAACTGATAGAGACACCAATTAACAAGCGGTGGCTGAATTTATCGACCAGGTAGCCACCGTAGAGACTGCTGAAAATACCGATAGCAAGGCTTGCTCCCATAATGATGCCGACACTTTTGGGCAGCAGATTATAGTGCTCGGTGAGGTAAATAGTCAGAAAGGGCAGCGTGACCCCACGGCCAATTGTCAGCACCAGTGAGCCAGCAAGCAGGGCAAGAATAATTGGCGGCATTCCTTTCATTTATTACATTCATCCATCAATTTATTAACAACCAGACCCGTTACTCTACTCTGTTATCAGGCATTTTTTGTATCGTAAAACCATAATGTTTCAAGGTGTTAACTGGAGAAAAAACTATAGAAATATCTTATTCCAGTGGGGAATACTGCGCTGACGTCAGGCGTTCCCGCTCTCCCTTTTTCAGGGTATGAGCGGGGTGCTGGTTTTACTTCTTACGCGTCAAGGTGATGCGGGTCAGTTCCGATGGGCGTCCTACTCTTACCGCCATACCTGGCCAGAGCCCGGTACCGTTATTCACGTACAGTTGCATGCCATCCACATCATAACGGCCTGAAACAAAACCATTATTGGGTTTGGCAAACAGCCGATCGAATCCCCAGATTAAGCCACCGTGCGTATGGCCTGAAAGCTGGATATCGACGCCCTGTGTGGCATTTTCACGCGCATTTTTGGGCTGATGATCGAGTAACACAATCGGTGCGTTTTCCGGTGCGCCTGCTAACGCTTTGGTGAGATCCGGGCCATCGGCACCTCGCGCGGTGGCTGATGCATCGGTCAGGCCGGCGATCACCAGTTTTGCCTCTCCGCGTGCGATCACCTTGTGGCGGTTGAGCAGGGGATCTAACCCTAAGGAAGCCAGATGCTCCGTCCACGCCTGTTGTTCGAAGAAGTATTCGTGGTTGCCGGTGATGGTCAGTACGCCATCCGGGGCATGCAAACCGCGCAGCGGTTCGACATCGTTACGGCGGTTTTCCAGCGTGCCATCAATAACATCACCGGTGATGACGATCAGGTCCACATTCAGCGACATTGCCTGTTTCACCATGGACGCCGTCCAGCTGGCATTGAAAAGCCGGGTGATGTGCAAATCGGTGAGCTGGAGCAGTTGATAACCTTCAAATGCCTGCGGCAAATTGGCGACCTCAAGAGTGACATCTTTCAGCGCGGGAACGCGGGTGGCCTGTTGAACGCCATACGTAGCCAGACCCATGGCAAACAGTGCAGCCAGGTAACGAATGCCAGGCGCAATCTCAAGCGGGTGCCTGACAATCAGTGAAATCAGTGCGACCACATCAATCACCAACTGCGTGAGCGCGAGGAACAGCACCGCACTGAACGCCCAGTTAAAGAGAATAATCACCATGCGCGGCATTTCAGGCGCAAAAATGCTGCCAGAGGTGAACCGGCTAACCAACAGATACTGAGAAGCCAGCAGCACCAGCAGCGATAACAGGATTTTTAGAGCAATGGGCATGGAAAGCGGGATAAGAAAACGGGCGATAACATACCAACTCGGTATGCTGAAGATCAGGTGAAACATGGAAATATTCCCTTTAAAAGTGGTGCACGATAATGCAAAGATGAAATGAAAAGCATCGGTCACTGAACAATCTGAAAAGTTGTAGCATAGATCCCGTATTAATCTAAGTGCTAAGGTCATTACACAGAGCAAAAGGAGGAGGGTACTCATGCGGACCGTGACTGTGACCGCTTACGACAAGCGGTGGCCCGATCTATTCGAGGCAGAAAGCGCGCTATTACTGGCCACCCTGGGCAATATTATTTTCCGCATTCACCACATTGGCAGCACGTCAGTACCCGAGCTGGCAGCAAAACCCGTCATAGACATATTGTTAGAGGTGAATGGGCTGATAGAACTGGATAACGCCAATGCTGCAATGAAGCTCAATGGCTACACAGCCCGTGGTGAAAATGGCATCCCCAATCGTCGATATTTCACTAAAGGTGGCGATCAACGCAGTCATCAGGTTCATGCTTTTGCTGTAGGCGACAGCCAAATCATAAAGCATCTGGCGTTCCGGGATTATCTGATCAACAACAAGGACGCAGCAGAAAAGTATGCCGAAATAAAACGTGCTGCGGTGCTGGCAAGTGGCAACGATGTTCATCGTTACAGTGCTTTCAAGACGGCGTTTATTGAACACCATCTTCGGTTGGCACTTACTGGCGCTGAGTGTTCAGCCAGTCACACCAAGCCTTAGCTGTGAATTTCATCAGTGGAGAGAGAGCTTCAGACGCCATCAGTGAACAGCAGAGGATGAACCGCGGATAAACATCAGATTCAATGTACCGCTACGTTGGTGCGCATAATGTATATTATGTTAAATCTTGTTTAATGGACACTTAGTTCATGAATGCTCCATGGTTACCTAGAATCATGAAGTTACAGTAACCCTCACCTTTCTCTTGCTTGATGTTATGTTTAAGAGTTATTTTCTTCATATCCATACTTTTAATGAGGGATTTATGGTGTTTGTAGTCACTCAACTCAATGTTGTGCCGCACCAGAGACTGTGGGTGTTGGTCGATTCAGAAACAAGCTTGCCACTCTTGTTTCCACTTAGATTTCTTATAGATCGCCTGTTTTTGCGTTCTGCGTCCACTCAGGCAACTGCACTCCAGTCGCTAAAGTTTTTCTATGATTTTTGGTTTAAGAAATATGGAGTAACTTTCTGCTTCAGTTTTCACCAGTCGGGACACAACCCTCTGATTGCTATCGAAGAACTTGAATCCTTTTTTCATTATTTGGAATTTGGAAACTCTAATGTTCCTAAACTCAGGATCGTAAACCATCATAAACCCGCGACTCACAGTTGTACGAATGTAAGGCATGTGCATGCGGTCATTCGTTTTATCACATATATGATTAATACTTATATTTCGCCACGGTATATGGATGAGTCTCCCAAGGAATTGTCTCGTCTTTCCTCTCGATTAACAAATCGAGTGTCGATGCTCCGGGATGAGTTTCAAACTGGTAAGATAAAGAACTCTCACAAACAATTCCGTAGTTTAACGGCTGAGATGGTTAGAGTTTTTTACGAGGTTATCCGACCGAGTTCAAGCTCCCGAATAAACCAGCTTAACCCCTTCCCTATCGGTGAAATTCAGTTTCGTAATTATTTGATTTGTAGGCTTCTTCTAAATTATGGTTTGCGTGTTAGTGAAGTTCTACTTCTGGAGATAAATTCAATTAAAACAAATATTCGCGGAGATCAATTCAGTATTATTGTGTCTTCTGTCGAAGATGATGTAATGGATCCTAGAAAACGTTTACCAGCGTTAAAGAACACTTGGGCAAGTCGTGTTTTAGCACTTGAACGGCATGATTATCAGCATTTGATTGTTTATATGAATAAAATACGACATAAAGTCAAACATGATTTTTTATTTACTTCCACTAAAAATAAATTCTCCCCACTATCCTATCACTCTGTATATAGTCTATTTACTAGAATAGATAAAATTTTAGATGATAAATATTCAAAATACAAAAGAGCAGACTATTTCGATTCTGTTGATAACATCACCCCTCATATCACTCGTCACACATGGGCTTACCAGACATTGCAACGAATATACTGTGAGAAATATCATAAAATTAAACATGATTCACGGCTTTCTGGAGTTGATTTCTCAATTGCTGGTTTAATGAGTGAAGCAAAGGATGAACTACGGATTCTAGGAGGGTGGAGCCACGACAGTAATATGCCAGATCTTTACGCACGTCGTTTTCTGTCAGAACGAGCGAATTTAGCCAACATCAACAGAATTATCATGGATATGTCAGAAGATAATGTTTTTGAGATTACAGATCAGATATTTACGGAGATAAATACATGAACAATAATCAGTTGGAAATTGGTGGGCCTGAGCATGGTCTTTATGACGTTAAACAAATTGAGAAAATAAATAAACTTAAAATTCCATTTGAAATATATCTAAAATCGGCTGATGCCTTTGATGATAAGCATATAGTGTCAAAAGATAATGACTGGATTTTTAACTACTCTGGTTGCCGCTTGCACATTCACTTAAAAAAAGATAAAAACAGCAACGGATTACTTAAGTACATATTGTATCATTATGCTTCAACTAGATCTCCAGCATCATTATATCGAGTATATCAGGCATGGTCAGATGTTATTGACCACTGTAATAATCAGCAAATTTTTAACTTTCAGGTCATAAAAAATTATCTTGAATGTAATAGCATTCATTCCACATATTTCTTCTTCATTATTTTTGGCCTAAAGGTGCTCTGCTTCGAAGAATTCCCCGGTTTCACCCTCGACAATTACGAAGAACTCGAATTCATCCCTCGTCCGCATTCTAATTGCTGGGGTATCTATCAAGAAATTGACAATGTCCTGGATCCACTTGAGAAAAGCATGATCAGTAAGGGCCTATTCGAAATGGGTTCTAACATACGCAAGGGTAGGCTTTACCAGCTAAAAGTTCTGCGTGATGCTGCCGTCCTTGGATTAACCTATGTCACTGGCGCTCGTCCAGTACAGCTTGCCAAACTGGCAGTAAGGGATTTCCGTATTGATACTCGCAGTCTTGATACCGGGCTAATTCGCTATAGCATTCTTCTGCCCTACGCAAAGCAGCGTCGTATAACCACTGAAAAGTTGTTTTTGGCGATCCCACCGGAAATCGGGGGACTTATTCTGCATTATATCGAACGTACTGAAATGGATCCATGCGACAAACTATTTGAGATGGGCTACTCCGCACCTGAATTTGTTTCAAATGCTATCAACCGCGCCATACTTAACTTTAGTCCGCCAGATTATCAGGCAGCAATCATTCGCGGAGAGGCTGCCGAATCCATAATTACACCCACTGATTTACGGCACAACGTTGGTCACTCTCTGGCCATGCAAGGTGTAAGCGCTGAGGAAATAGCCCATATACTTGGACATTCCTCATTGGTGGCCGCAAAGCATTATATTTTAGCTACACCAGCGCTGGCATTGATTAGAGCCAAAGCGCTCGGGGTTAATCCTGTCTGGCAAAATATGGTTGCCATGATGCTGACAGGACAACTGACCTCCGCTCAAGAGTGGCAAGGTTACCGAGTGGCAGGAGTGGTTGGCGACCAATTGCATTATGATATAGGCGGCTGTTCCAGAACTGATTGTGAGTGCCCTTTCTGTGAAGTACGCTGCTGCTATGGCTGCTTATATTACCGCCCTTTTACTGACGGCGACCATCAGGCAGTTATGGATAGTGTAATCAAAGAAGTCGATGAATTAATAGTTATTTCAGATAGTGTTGGTAACGCGAGAAACCCTCTCATTTCCATTCATGAAATAACACAATTTGAAATCCAGTCTGTTATTTCCCGCTGCCGTTTTCATAAGAAAAAAGAGGCAAAAGATGAAAAAGAATTTTGAGCAATTTCAAACATTCATTACCGAACAAAAAACCTGGTTTGAACAACATCTGGCAGCTGACTTTTCCCCGTCATGGGATGATTATGTGTGGCCATGTGGTGCTAAAGGCAGCGGTTGGTTACGAGGTAACGGCAAAGGCTCGTTACGGTTTGATGAAATAAGTCACTTTAAAGGTATTACAGGGATGCTAACAATTGATGATGCCTATATAGAGTTTATGAAGTCCATGCTGGTACTTGTATACCGAGGAAGGAACCGCACCATATCTCCGGCTGTAGCAACAGCAACAATGATGATTTTGAAACGCTGTTACCACGCGTTGGTGGAGATCACAGGGCAAACCCACCCGGTGTACTTAACCACAGACGTTATTCGTCGTGCAATGGATGTTCTCAGTGCCTCGTCAACACCGAATGATTCAAATACGGCCAATTATAAAGGCCGCTGTGTCAGCCTTCAAAAACTGATCAATCATCAGGCGTTTACTTTAGTGAGTTTGCAATACGTTTCAGATATCCAATATACCAATCACACGAATTTGACTCGTAAGGCTCGGGAAACCATTTCCTTAAAACACCAGGATAAATTGGATGATACGACCACGAATGGTGAGGACTCATTGATTACTATTCGTGGTTTCTTGAATATTGTCACTTTAATCTATCGAGTGGAAAGTATTGCAGAGAAGATCGCTCTGAATTGTTTGTTGTTACTCGTTATCACCGGCTTTCGTTCTGTTGAAGCATTTAACCTCCGGCAGGATGCGTTAGTCAAACGTCATATTGATGATTCAGTAGCAAGTAAACGACTTAAGGATAAGGGACTACCAGATTATTTCCTCGGCATACGCTATGTTGGTGTTAAAGGAGCAGGAGAGCGTACACACTGGGTTGAACCGTTGGCTATACCACTCGTTGAGAGCATTTTCAGCGCTGTCAAAAAGCTAACCGCACCGATGCGGAATCATCTGATCTTTTTGCGGGGAAAAGCATTCAGCGATTACCTGCCAATTGGCATCAGCAACCAGCCCTGCGAATTAGTCGAATTGGATAATGTAGTTGAGCATATCGTCCAAACCTCATCAAATAATCGTGGCCGCGCTGGACGGCGCGATAAGGCTACCAAGGCGTTGACAAAGCGCAACATTCTACCTGTCAAAGAAATTCCGGGACCGAGAAACACCAAATCCATTTATTATTTTAAAGCAGACCTAAGCGGATACCTCAAAACTGAATTCGGAGGGGACGATACTCGTTCCCCCTGCACTCACGCCTGGGCCGAAGGCGGAAAAAATCATACGATCAACTATGAAGACTTGCTATTCATACACGCCAAGGGTTCGTTGGCATTGAGGCGTACTCTGTCATTAATGGCTGTTCCTGTACCGTTTGATAACCGGTTGATCAATACATTTCTAGGTAATTATGATCCTGCTGGGTCGGTGTTCAGTAAATACAAATTGCTTGAAGATGATGGTATCCCCACGCAGATGCGTACCCACATTCCCCGACATAATATCAATACCTTCCTCGCTATTGCGGAAGTTTCCGACCACTTACAGGCAATGCTAATGGGACGCGTGGATATTACCCAAAATCGTCATTACCAACATCTGGCACTTGCTGAGCGTAGAAAGTCGGCGTCGCTGAGTGGTTACCGATCAACATCCAAGGCACTAGTCTCTGGGCCTGATGCGTCTTCAGCTTTGACGCCGCTGGATATCGTTAAACACACCGGACATATGGTGGTCACCGATAGCTTGGCGCTTGATAACAACATAAAAGCCAATCTGCACACCTTTGATGATCGCAGTGATGTGGCTGGGTATATCGAGGCGTCTTTTTCTGACGGCTTATTTGAGGATATTGCCGCAGCCTTTGCAGAAATCAGCAACAATGAAGATCCAGAACAAGCAGTCGCAATGGTGGAAAGACATGCAGTGCTATATCCACTGAAATTCGGCTCTTGTATGAGAGCAGTTGACCTTTGGGGATGCCCCTACCGGCTGAAATGCCAGAGCATGATCTGTTGCGAACATTTCACCCTGACTGGCCGCATCGATGAATTTCCCAATATCTTTGCAAAAAAGCAGGCGCTCCTGCAATCGCGCTCAAAATTAACTCAGATCGGAAGCAGCCAGCCTGGTTACGAATCGAAACTGGCTAACATTGAGCAAAGTTTGCAATATCTGGACACGATTCAGTCGCAATGGCAGAGTCATGCCGAAGTACAGCGGCTGGTATCTGTGGATGACGTACTGTCCGGTGAGATAAAAGTCACAGGAGAAATCAGGACATTGGCACACCTTTTTGCTTTAGAACACAAAAAACTGAAACAGGAGAGCTTCTGATGCGTGGAAAAGAACTGGACACACGGATTGAACACGAGCTTCAGTTGATGCTAGTTGAAGGTTTTGACAAGTCCCCTATTTCCGCAAAAGCCTTGCATACCCGTCTTAAGGAAAAGGGTATCCTCAACGGAGGTTTAAGCACGTTGAGCAGTCTGGATCGGAAGCGACTGATTGCTGCCTATGTTGATCAGCAGCTCAATCCGTTAAATTTGATGCCAAAAGAAAAACAACAATACATAAATCGTAAAACCCGGCAAGCACTACTGACCCGGAATAAACAACTCCAATTGGAAATTTTTGATTTGCGCCAGCAATTAGCGCTGAATACATTATCACTAATTGAAATAGTCAAAGCGGTAAAAATTAACACTACATTCCCAATAGAAAGTCTCCTCGCACCTCATGTTCTCAGAGAGTTAGTGAATTCAAATAAATGAGGTGGTTAGATATTTTACAGCGTTATCTGTTGAAATGAATTTGTTTAGGTTAGATCATGAGAGGATGATAATCCTTTCGCCTGCTTCAGGAAATTAACACTGAATCGTCTTGCATCAACAAAAGAGCATCGAAAGAAGGATGGGAAATTTTGACAATTTGTGCCTCCAGGACATGAATACGCCTGGCGGCTGCCAGGCGTATAGAGACTTATGGATGCTGGTAACATCATAAGAACGTATTGCTTGCATCTGTTCACGACAAAAATGTTACCACACGAAGTTACGGCTTTGCACGCCATACATTGCGTGCCGTGACATACAATGTGGATCGTTGAAATTAGTCATGGCTAATCAATCGTCCTGCGTCAACATAGTACTTTATTCTTTGATTTTTTTGATGATATTGTCACAACAAAACAATAGGTTATCATATTTTTCGTGCTTGCTGCTCTTGGGTTAGAAGTTGATATCACTTATGAAAAAATCAACTTTAGCAATGCTTCGCGAGCTTTTCTGACTCAGAAAAATGTTGATGCCAGACGATTGCACAGGACAGATGCTTGGATTTGTTGATGCAAGGCGATTTTTAACCGTTATTTGCGATTATTGGGCATCTTGATATTTGCCAATCCAGGCAGATAAACGTATATTTATAAGCCATAACTGCCCTATTCCTTCAGCTAACGGTGAACAAAATGTCAGCTCAAGAAGAAAAAGTTCGACATCAAAAAAACTATCAACAGGAAGTTGAAGCTATACGAAGCGGCAAAATTCCGGGACGAGTGATGGTGAAACCACCTGCTGGTATTGTTCAATGTAAAAATGCTCGTAAGATTAATTTTTTTTAAAATTACCGTTTATAAATACCCTTTCATTAGTATCGTCATCTAATGCCTGGCAAGCGAAAATAGTATTAAAGTTCATTATATAACCCTCCGAGTCCCGGTCTGGAAAGAAACTGGGAAGCCCTTCCTGGTTTTATATCCCCTCGACTATTGAAGCGCCGCGTCGAATGCACCAGAACGACCGCTTTTCGTGCTCGGGAAACCCCAACATAATGGAGATTGAGACACTGCTGTTCGTTCTGATAGACAACATCCCAGCTGCCTTCTATGAATTCTCGAGCGGGTAACACCCAGTCATACAGATCCAGATGCAGGACGACGTCGAACTCAAGTCCTTTAGATTTGTGCAGCGTCATGATTTGCACTTCATCCTCCCGGACGCGTAAGTAATTGTTTCTAACACGTGGAACCGTAAGCACATCAGTAATGCCGGTTATGTGTACATCGTTAAGTTCCTTGCCTGTAAAAGCAAAAATTGCTCTGTTGATCGCATCCAGAAGGCCAGCATCCGTCGCAGAACGCACCTGTCGGATGAGCTTACGAGCCAGAAGAACATCGGCCCGTTTAGTCACAGGACTAAGATACTCATCCAGAAGCGGCTGAGCCAAGGTTTTATCGCTGTATCTATATTGCAGCAATTTTTTTATTAATCCTGATACCACGTCTCCGGCCTTGCTCAGAGCATCATCGATATATGCCCTGGATGGGACTGCCAGACTGTCTGAAATCAGCTCAGCACACTTATTACTCCGGACCAGGATGGCAATGCCCATATTGTGCTCTATTGACAAATGTTGTTTAAGACCGGCGATTTGCGCATCAATCCAAGTAGCGATATCTGTCTGATCCCCTGTTATTCTTTTGTGATATACCCGGATACTGTCGCTCTCAAGCAGCACGCAGTCAGGATCCCTTAGCCGGTTAGCATAGTTAATTACCGAGGGATGACATCGGTGATTAAGGGTGATTTGTTTATGACTGAAATCAGGATCGCGGATGAAATCCTTTAGGGCGTCAGCACTGCGATGGGCGTAAAGATAGATGGACTGGTCGATATCCCCGACTACGGTGAGTTTAATTTCCAGTGTCGAGATGCGCCGGAAAAACTCGTGGGCGAAGAATCCGGTATCTTGGTATTCATCGACAAAAATGCTCGTGTATCTGGCGGTTAAATAACGCCGACACGCGATAGCTTCATTCATTATGTATAAAGCCATTAGAGGAACCGTTTCGAGAACAATGAGTCCCCGTTCGTAAAGTTGTTCCAGAGAGGACATCCCAGATTTTGTCTGATTTTTCGGGAAATTACCAGGGACTAGATATGGAGCAAGCATCTCTTTTTCATCTAGTGATAGCTCGTCAGCTTTAATAATATCTGGCTGGACTGAAGGACTGCGCCAAACGTGCTTAACAAACGGCAGTACTATTTCTTTAAGCAGAAACTTATCTGTTGTGCCGAAGAAGCTGGCTTTAATATCCCTGTTTATGATGGCGCAACGGGCCTTGAGTTCATCACTGGATTTATTCGTGTATGACAAAGACACCACTCCCTGATGCTCCACACAGCCATTCAGCGCCTGGATGATTTTGTATGTCAGGATAGTTGTTTTACCGCTACCTGGACATGCGGTAATGACAAGATTCCCTGTAAACTCGACAGCATCCTGTTGTTCAGCCGTCAGTCTCATTACTCACCTCTTACCAGTTTTTGTACTGCGAAAAGCGGACGAGCAATATCTTTGTTAACAAGCTCGGTTAGAAAATGGCTTTTCTGCTTCAGTAATGCGCGCATTCTGGTGGCCTTCTTTTCCCGAAGAAAGTTAGCAGCGCCCTTAATGTCGTCTGCACCTGAGAAATCCATTAGATGCTCAGTAAAGTCATGGGCGAGATCGCCTTCTAGGTCAGTAACTGACAGAAAAACCCCCTGTTTATTTATTTGAGGAGTAACCCTTCCCCAGGCATTGAAGAGATCACTGGATGTTATTTTGTTGGCGACGTGCCCTTCTTTATGCAGGCCACACAGAGTAAGAGCTCGGTTGATTCCCGCATAGCTCCATTCCTGTCTGTACGGCACTCTTGCCACATCATTATCCGTACGAGCAACCCAACCAATGTGCAGGGCCATTAAGATTTTCTTGTAAACTTCAAACTGAACGCCGTCAACGGAAAGAATGCTTATATTTAGGAGATCAAGGTCGATATTTAGGGCTTTTGCCAACTCAGTATAAAAGATGACCTCTGAAGGCCCTTCTACCAAAAACACAGCGCTGGCAAAAAAGGCTTCCGCAGGAATGATGCTCATGCGATAACCCATTTCATCCCAAGCGGTACTGATACAGTCAGAACAACCTTTACTTGCTGCCGTCGTGGCTCCTTTACTTGAACACAGTCTAATAACTGAATCAGGCCTGAAGTTAACGGCTATCTGAGGGGAATGTGAAGTAATGATTGACTGACCGGGTAAATTTGCTGTCAGGTATGATGCCAGTTTTCTTTGCTGATGAGGAAAAAGATGAGCCTCTGGTTCCTCAATGCAATAGATGACAACCTCACTATTGACATCATGTTCCCGAACACTCTTGGCTTTCCACAATGCAAGTAATATCTGGTTATTGAAGCCGTCACCGCCAAGCATGAGTTTTTTACCGTTGCTGCTAGCACTGAGCTCCAGTTTTTCAATGAACTGGTCCACTCCTATCGCACCAGTATCCAGCTGCACCTTTAGTCGCTCATGGTTGTACGAAAGCTTACGCAATTCGGTGTTGAGCTCGGTGGTGGCAGAAGCCACATAACTGATTCCCCTTACCTTTTCATTTACTTCAGCCAGTAGTGTATTTAGGACGAGAAACGCTTCATTGTCTTGCTGACTTTCCTCCTCAGTTCGGACATCTTGAGCCAGCCTTAGCAGATGTTTTTTTTCCAACCGAATATACTTTTCGAGGTCACGTTGGGAGTTGATATATTTGAGGCTGAGATATTTTAAATAAAATCGATTGGGAACTTCTTCGTAGCTTAATCCGTCATGGCTAAGGCTAATGCTGTAATCCATTTCAGACTGATAGGCGTGATATTTTATATAGAGTTCTTCTTCCTCACTGATATATCCTCCAAGCCTTGAAATAACAGCATCTTCCCGAACCTCTGAAAAGTAAATGACAATTTCCAGTTCTTTGGACTGATTACCTGCTTCATCTATGTGAAAGTCGTTACTTCTTGGCTCTAGATCCAATTCAGACAGACTTTTATCCAGCAGGAGGCGGATTGCGTAAAGAAGATTAGTTTTTCCGATATCGTTGGCACCAATAATCAAAGTTGATTCTTTGAGGTTTATTTCAGCCATATGATAATTTCTAAACCCATTTATATATACCGTTTTTATTAACATAACCTCTTTCCATATAAATGACTTTAATACTGTGAATATTCATCTTTTGCATGCGACGCGAGTGAATTTGTCGAGTCAGGAGCAAAATGTTAATTTTATTGCTTCCATATGTCAGCAGTTCCTGCACGGATCGCTGCTACAATAAATTTGGCAGATAGCACGCAACCAATTCGATGGAACGAGTCTCCTTTATTTTCATCTCCATCGTCGACAACCGTTTTAGCAGCAAAAAAAGCTGTACGTTTAAGGGCATGCCTTGCGGCTTCGTAGACTGAGTAAATTTCCATGTCAAAACCTGTCAGTTTTCTCTGTCCAACCGCCAAGGTGGAGGTTTTTCCTTCTTCCGCAATGACCGCACTTCCACTGCTAGTGATTGCATCAGATACAATCTTGCAATTTATACGTTCTTTGCCATTCGGTACTTCCGACCGGGCCGGATCTAGAGCATCTTGCAAATTTGCGCCAGCCGGACCCGAAGCAACCTCAACTAATTTATTGTAAACGTCGACATCTAATTGCACATCGTAGTGTTCAGATTTGAAGCCTGTCGAACTCCACTTCCCAGCATCATGTTGATGACAACTTTTGGTAACTAATAAATCATAAATTTGAGACTCTCCAACTACTCCGCCACAGATACCACTCATGCATATCAGACGCGGCTCAAATCGGTCTAAAGCGAACGCAGCTGCAACTGCTGAAGCAACTAGGCCCATGCGATTTGATCGAACAATAACAGTCTTGTTTTCACCTATTTGAACTTCTCGGCACACTAGACCAGAGATGGTACTTATAGGCCCCCAAGTATCTGTTAGACCCTCGAATGCATTAGCCTCTTTATCCAATGCACATAAGATAACAACATCGAATTTTTTCGCAGGCTGAGCTGCCATAAGTTTGATTTTAAGTGCATCTCGCCACTTGCCATGATCATTGAAAGATATAACATTGATGTCAACCAGATTCAGGTCGTACACAAAATCCCCATCGCTGAGGCTGTGTTGAGTTAAAACAATAGCTGGAGTTTTGAAAGACTTACTACGATAATCTCGAGTGGTTTCAACCAACGTTGTAGAATGGTCTTCAATAGTACTGTCTCTAGCTGAACGAGGCACCAACAGATCAAGAAGAATCAAATCGAATTTAACATCGGCTACAGCGCGGGAGTAGTCTAGCCAATTTTTCTCACGCTGAATCCTCGCATCAGGTACGATTTCAATGACATGCTGACGAATTTGCTCAAATTTTACATCCTCGTCTTCCAGCACTAAAATGTTCATAACCGCTCCAAAATATAAATTATTTCTTCTTTCCATTGGTTGTCATTCTCAATATATCGGACACAACCGGCTACTTCGATCTCAAATTTATCGAATATTTCATTTTTGGCTAGATCAACAGGAATTGGTATACCCTCGATCTCGATATCTGGATATTGAGTAAGAATAATACAGTGTGTTTTATTTTGGGTGTAGTCAATCTCGAATAATACATCCAATCCACCCGATGACAGGGGAAATGGGGAACCTGCACCAGCTTCAGGTTCATGACTATGTATAGACATGTCAATGATTGCTAAGTTGAATTCATGCAATGCTAACAATGCTGTCGCAGAGGATAGTGCGTGACATTCGCATGTTTCAATTCTTTCCTTAAATATCAACTTGAGATGCGAGCGGATTCCTTCCATCTTGAATTGATCATCTTCTACGATCAGGCATTTTATCTTCTCAATGTTCCAGAGCATAAGAAAGCCTCACTTGAACTTCATTACCTACGACTTCGTACTGATCTAATTCGAAGTCTTTCCGATTACTGGCTAAAAGCAGTAGTTTTGATATTCCACTTTTCTTGTCATATAAATTTGCATCTTGGAAACCTGCTCTCTTTCGCGTCTCTATATATTCTGATACTTCAGCAGGGATATCTGTTGTTTTGATTGAAGAGGAAATTTCAATGATTAAGTGTTTTTCCTTACCGGGCACTATTTCAAACTTTCGCTTTAGTGGGAGGTTACGGTCCGCATATTTAGCAGCATTGCCAACCACTATTGCAAGGGAGTCGTAAATAAGATGATAGAAATTACCGACAAGCTCAATATCTTCTTTACTATTGTCAGCATTCTGGGGGTCGAAATCTGGAATTGTATCTTTAACTTCTGCAACTGTCGCAGCAAATAGCAATGAGACGGATGCTTTAGGTGCAACTATTGATGGACGCTTAAACCATCCAAGCATAGTTGAAAGCTTCCTGTCAATAGATATTTCTAATTCCCGCCGGAAAACATCAGCGAGTCTAGTGCTGACAGCAGCAGCAGCTGGTACTAATTCTTCATCGAGAAACTTCAAATTTTTCAATGGCACCTGCTGTGCTTTCAAATAGCGAATCACTGCAACTAAATCTAATTCTGCGAGTCGCCAGCTATAATCTATAATTGTTGGACAAATATCTGCGGTTGAAGTCGTTTCTATATAGTTGTTACTTATGTTAGACACAGCGGCCGACAACACCTCCTGTTTGCTCGGGCTATAAACCTCCGGGGTCAATAGCCCCAAAGGTTTTGCCTTCGAATAAACATGCAAGCGCTCCGCAATGATCTCCTCAACTGCATTGTTATAAATATCCTTCCAAGAGTCCCATTTAGAAACGAATTGATGATTTGTAAACAACGAATTAAATTTACTGGATTCCTCTATTTGATTAATTACACTTGAATACATATGCCCATGAAATGTACCGTGGCGGATTCGGCGACCAATGTAAGACGCAATACCAAAAACTGCGTTTGAGCAAAATGCGCTATAACTCTGAGTCATTACCATTGAAAGTACGGTTTCGTCGCAGGTTACAGATACACCTTTCTTTCCAGATCCTGTTGAAGTCAATGCGCTATTTAACTCAATCATCATCTCATCTTCTACCCAGGAGGTGAAACGCATGGGATCCACATAAATCCTATGATCATCAATCTCATTTCGAACTCTGTTGATTTGGTGATCGATCCTTACAGCACGAGCACGTTGTAGAAAGTACTCATCTTTCGTATATTTAGCCATCCATTCATGCAGTGATGCCCGAATCTCGGGGATATCTGCACGATGTGGCGCAAGTTTAGTTAGTTTGGCTAAAAAGTCTTCAGTCGCAATTTCATATATATATTCTGCTATGTATGGATGAGACATTTCATAAGCTTTTACAAGCTCGACCAGCGAACCACCATGAAGTTTGAAAGTAATATCTTCTAATAGTTTTCTCAAATGAAAGCTATCAAGTTCATTTTTACTACGCTTGGCTAGCAGTAATAATAAAATCAACTTTACTAATTCTTCCTTTGCAAGTTTTGCCGCGGTACGTACAGAATTGATAGGAATCGTTCGGGCTAAGTCGCGCGTCAGCCCCATAAGGGTGAATAAATCTTCTTTATCGAAACCGACCTGCCCCTCTGACTCAGTCAACCAGTAGTTAAATAGCGCCGATCTTGTTACATCTCCCGCAATTTCCAACTTTGCTAAAGCAGGATAGTCATGGTTGGTGAACTGCCCACCACATACGAGATCTCGTAGAGTAATTTTTCCAACCCAAGTCCGTAGTGATTGTTCAAGCTCGTTAGGTAATTTGATCGCTTGTTCACGTGATGAGTCATAATAGCTATCGATCAGCATTCTATATTTTCGAATCGGCTCATATTCCAACCATGCACTGGATTGTTTAAAGAAAGTGTACTCACCTTCACTATTAGAAGCATCATAAGTTTTTACTAGATGTTCGAAGAGTTCTGGACGCCCGAGATTGTTAGCTATTTCCGAAATAGTTGGGAAATGGTTCATTTGGAATAAATGACTATTGAATTTCGCTAAAATTATGGCATCAATTAGTGAGCACTTTAAGACTTCCTTAAGAAAACTCCCCAAATCTTGGCTTGAAGATGCAGTAGGTTGAATGCTTAGTTTTGATAGCGTTCGGGTAAAGCGGTTTATGGCTCCACGATCAGTTATATTTAGCACTGATCTTTTACTCATCAAAATACTCTGATCTCGTGTAAAAGTGTGGATTAGCGATGAGACCACTATGCCTTTAATACCAGCCTGAAGAACGAGTTTTTCAATGCGTTCGTTGAAGCAATCTTCCCTACTGTTTTCACGGATAAGAATGATACGTCTTAAAATGGCGTGACTCCACCCATCCTCCTCCAGGACATTATCGATAACATCCAAACAAGTATTTAAGTGTTGAGAAGAATATAATTCATCAATTTTTTGCAGGGAATTAGCCAACCTTTTTAGTCTATCTTTGTGCTTATGTGCGCTGATTTCTATGCTCTTGAGTATCTCAATCAAGCCTGCTTCACGATGCACTTGAAGAGTATCAATAAAGGGTGGTTTTTTGGGGAAGAGTATTGGGGTTCTTATTGCTTTAGATAAGAACGAACTATTCAAAATATCATCAAGGGTTTCAGATTGGGCTTTTCCAAACTTGGCGCTTAGTTTGGCTATCTTATTGATTGCATTGCCTTCTTTGTTGCTGAGTATTGCTCTAATTTGGTTTCTTGTTTTTATGTCGAATCGTTTAAGTTTTTCATCTCTGCGCATTATTGATCCCTGACAAGCATAAATTGGTGTGTAATGATGTTTTCTTCATTGAGTGGTCAACAGAAAAAGTAAGTTTACCACTCAACTTTATTTAAAGATAAATATAATTAAAGGAATTAGTGAGATCACCATCCCAATATATGCCAAGACATAAAATGAAACCCGAAAACATTTTCCATAAGTCCACATGGAAAAAAAACCATTATTTAACTGAATATTATTATTTTCTATTGTAAATATTTTAATCTCATAAATATTTATATTTCCCTCTAGCTTTATCAATGCCAACTCTGAGTTTTTAATCAGAAAGGATATTCTGTCATCTAAC
Source organism: Erwinia rhapontici (assembly GCF_020683125.1). Taxonomy (NCBI): domain Bacteria; kingdom Pseudomonadati; phylum Pseudomonadota; class Gammaproteobacteria; order Enterobacterales; family Erwiniaceae; genus Erwinia; species Erwinia rhapontici. The sequence goes on from NZ_CP085627.1 coordinate 2,467,567, forward strand.
TTATAAAATATAAATGTGATAAAGGTAATAAAAATTCCGAGCGCAGAGGTAAAGTAAATAAACGTTCCTCCAAGTTGCAAGCAAATACCGCTTCCTGTACCAAGTAGTCCGATAACAGCAATGTAAAAATTAAACACTGTCATTCTTTGTTGAGAATGTAGCTCAAAGTACTTCCATGCATGCTCGAAAGCTAATGTGTGTTCTTCCTTCATTTATCCCTACTTGATAATTAAATGTTAAATCAGATTAAATCGACCTCAATAGCATCGAAGGTTTTTATTAAAAGCGCACAGAAGGTGGTGTTGATATCAGCACAAAGTTCAAAATGGCCAAATCGCCATTATCAGATAAGACGATCCTCAGATCTTTGGCAAGTTTAGTTATTAATTCGTCCTTACCCGACTGATACGATACCCCTCAGGTAAACCTAGCCAGCCTTGACAACGCTACCGCCCTCAGAGATATCAGTTGTGATTAAGCATTGATGTATCTAAATGTTACCAGAAATCATGAATTATTCAAGAAAACAATCAGATAAGCCCTAAACCTTGATGTACTTGGTTATGCGATTACGGCGAGAAATGGTTCACGAACTGAAGCAGAATAAGCTGTCAGGAAATGCTTATAAGAGGCACATTTCCTGTTAGTTCATGAAGTTATCTGGAAGTGAATTCGTCTTTTTTATCAAAAATATTCATTTAAAGCAGAGGTATATGGAATCTGTGATTTATGAACTTGGTTCTCGCTCAACATAAGTTAAATTGAATACCAGGAGGCACTCCCGCTGGTTGCAACCGGCTCGCCTTCTTTTCCTGACTGAATCTACATCTACTCATCTCTCCGTGCCAACGGTACACCAATGTGTCGCTACGTGAAAAGTTGGGGATAACTCCCCTTCTCTTTTCGTAGAATTCGCGTAGCGACGCCAACTTTGCAATGCCATGCAATTATTTTCATTTTTCCCTGAACCTTTCCACGCATTTGCCGATACCCGTTAAGGACACCAGTTACGTGCCCGTCACCATACTTGTTAGAACACCAGGAATGCACAGACTATCATCCCGGCAAGCACCCCCTTGGGTGTAAAGAGATACCATCTTTCGTGACTGACTGATGACCAAGTGTCCCGCCTGGAAAAAACATTCAGCCCACTATGGGCTTGCCGAGAAGAATTCAGTTGCGATGGTTATGCCACAAACCGGCCTGCGCGTATCTGGTTCATCGAGATGTTGATAACTTCCTGAGGTGTTCTATGTTTGGTATGAAAAAATCGAGCTTTTCACTGCCCTCGTCCAAAAGTAACGGCATCACCCGGGACATCAATGCAATAAAACAGCATGTGGCATGGATTGAGTTTTCGCCTGATGGAGAGATTCTCAACGCCAATCAACAATTTCTCGATGTCACTGGTTACTCACTGAGTGAGATTCAGGGAAAACATCACCGGATTTTTTGCAAACCGGATTACTGCCGTTCAGCAAGCTACAGTGCCTTTTGGCAGACACTCGCAACAGGCGAATCGGTAACGGGTATCTTTGAGCGTTTCAGCAAACAGCATCAGCGCTTTTATCTCAGTGCCACCTATTTCCCGGTTACCGATGATAACGGCATTGTTTATAAAGTAATTAAGGTCGCCTCCGATATCACCGCCCGCCATCATGAGTTAGAGCAAAAAGAAGCGGTGATCACTGCGCTGGACCTGTCCATGGCGGTGATCGAATTCACGCCTGACGGTCAGATTCTTACGGCTAATAGCAACTTTCTTACCCATATGGGCTTTAACTTGTTTGATATTGTGGGCCAGCATCATCGCATCTTTTGCTATGAAAGTTTTTATCGTGAAAACCCCGATTTCTGGAAAAAAATTGGCAAAGGTCAGCACTTTGTTGGGCGCTTTGAACGTAAAACGGCCAGCGGTGAGCGCATTTGGTTAGAAGCCAGTTACAATCCCGTCTATGACGCTGATGGCCATGTTTGTAAGGTGATTAAGATCGCATCTGATATCACAACCCGTGTCGAAGCCGCAAAACGGGTGGCCGATATCGCCGTTACCACCTCAGAAGAAACCTCGCAAATCACGCATAATGCCAATGAGGTGCTGGAAGAAACGGTGCGTAACTCCGGGCTGGTTGCTGTTCAGGTAAATGCCGCAACCGAGATTGGCGCAAAGCTCAATGCTTCGGCCAAAAGCATTACTGAAGTCGTTGATACAATTAACGTTATTGCCGCACAAACCAATATTCTGGCACTGAATGCCGCCATTGAGTCAGCGCGGGCTGGCGAAGCCGGACGCGGATTTAGTGTCGTCGCTGCGGAAGTCCGCCGACTGGCTGCATCGACCGCCAGCGCTACGCAAAAAATAACGTCCGTCGTAGAAGTGAATGCTGATTTGATCCAGCAGATGTATCAACAGTTGGATGCGGTAAAACAATTCGTGGTCACCGAACAGGATAAAATCAGCGACCTCTCGCGGAGCCTGAAGGAAATTAATCGCGGCGTGCACCAGTTTGTCAGCGTCATCCATCGTCTGGATGTGTAATCCACCCTGTTCAGTCGACGGGTTTAGATGGCGGTGAAAGAGCAATGATGAGCGAATACGGCAACAAGCTTATCTGGTCAGCAGCCCTGTGCTGCTGGCTTTGCACCACGTCCGGACCCGGCGGACATCAATGAAGAAGTGCCCCATCTCCCATGCTAAAATAGTATATTAATCGCATCTCTTAAGTTTAATCAGACCATTTTTCGTATGATCTTGCACAAAATCTGGACCATCAACCCAAACATATTTTTTCTTACTTTTATCAAAGAAACCATGCCATCTGAACACCCCTGAGCTGCCCTTAATGGTCATTTCAGCCACCGATTTCGTTGTGCTGAAACTATCCCACGCAAGGTTCATTCCACCCGTACCCAGATCCAGCGTTTTATCAAAATACACAGCAACCTGATTAGCGGAGATCTCTTTTGAATGGATTGAGATGATGATTTGATTTTCATTCACAATAAACGGTGTGGTGTTTTTACTTAACTGAATAGAAAAACCCTCGTCATCACAGGTCGTTCCCCATGTGCCGAGATGAGATTGTGCATAAGACGTAAATGACAGAAAAAATAAACCAGCAATTAAAATTTTCATTCATACTCTTCAAGATGCTTCAATAAAATGACGATGTTCTATGCCAAACAATAAATTCGGATCAGTTAGCGCTCCACAAACAGTGACTGATTCTTTGCCAGATAGAAAGGCCTCAGATAAGCCACGGTATTGGACAATGGCAGTATTTCCTCACTCAGGTTGATGCCAATTTCCTCACGCAGATAACGCCGTCTCGTCTCAATACGATTCCATAACGCCGGATAGTGTTTGCTGATCTCTGCCTGAAGCGTGATATCCGCAAGTACCACGCACTCTTCCGCGCTAACGCCTGTGTAACCCGCGACCGAAGGGATGATATCAATCTGCATGATCATGCCGCTTTTCAGCGGTTCATCCGACCCCTCATAGACCGGGGAAGACATCCATTCTTCATCTGAAACGAGGTGACCCGGATTCAGGTGCCAGCCATAGCGTTCTTTCGGTAATACACGTTCCACCAACTGGTAAAGCTCGTCGCCGGTCATGCCACAGTGAATATTTTCCAGCCAGGCGACAACCGCAGCGAAATACGGTTTAGCCATACGCTGCAACCACTCTTCCTGCCCGGCAGGCAATTCACTCTCATCGGCAATAACAAAACCGGTTCTGCTGGACAATCCGCCTTTAAAGCCAGTGGTCAATGATAACGGATCACCCTTCTGCACTTTCTTATAACTCGGGTATATATTGGCTTTATCGAAGCGGCTACCGGTGGCGGCAATGGATACCACCGTGTTGTCCTGGCCTTCCGCGGCCAGCAGTGCACCCAGATCAACTTCACGGACGCCAACCTCAATCGCATTGATGGCATCAAGAATACAGTTTGATGCGAGGTTAGCGCCGTATTCATAGTGAGCAATTTCGTTTGCATTACAGGTCGCACGCGCGCCCGACTTGCCGCTAATAAAAAGGTGAGCGGCATTCTCCAGCTCTGCACTGGCTTGTAGCGTGCGTCTGACCGCCTCAACAATAAAATACGGCAGATCAAAGAACGTTTTGCCGTTCCCGGCCGCCGGAGTGAACATCTTCCAGCCCACCAGCCCTACCTTACTTTTATTGTTAAGCCCGGCGTCGGTGAAGATACTTTCCAGCGGCGCTTCGTTATCCATTGGCTGATTTGGCAGAGAGAAGTACGGGCTGTGTGCCAGCGTGACCGGCACGCGTGAAAAGCGCGCGCTTCAGGTTTTCATTGCCCAGCACCAGCGTACATTTGCCACTGGTTTCCAGAATCAGCAGGCCTTCTTCAAAACGCGGAATAAATCCCGTCAGATAGGCGAAGTTAGCGCCATGCTCTTTGTCTGCGTAAATCACAAGAGCATCGAAGCCTTCGTTCTTCATCCCATCCAGGATTTTTGCTTTTCGCGCCAGAATCGTGTCATCTGTCAGGAGAACAGGCTCAACCTGGGTAAATTTCACCGGGGCGACGGTCGCTCCTAACGTAATTTTTGTGGAAACCATAATGTACTCCCTCAGGTTACGTATTAATGGTTAAGCAGCAGATGGATCACAGTGCGCAGCAGGATACCCAGCAAAACACCGGGAATAACGTAACGAAACAGCCTGACAAAGCGACTGGCAATACCCAGAAAAATACCGATGCCAGGCAGATCAAAGGTCTGAATCATTAAGCCAGCAGAGGCGTTAATCTGCTGAGGGGTTATCAGCCCTTTCTGTATCAACTCCGTCATCACGCCGTAATATGCGGTGCCCCCTGCCAGCATTTTGGTCAGTGCCGGCATAACAAAGATATCCGGGATATTGAACATGCCGAGCAGCGGGGCAAGCAGTGCGGTCAGCCCTTCAATCGCCCCGGCCGCTTTCAGTATGCCTACCACCGTCAGCGACAGGAGAAGCATGGGAACGGATCCCAACGCCAGGCGGATTGCGTCTGAACCGGCACCGTTAATGACGGCGATCAGCCCCTGAGGCGCATTGCCCTCCAGTCTCTCTTTTTCCGCCAGCGGCAGAGAATCCGTCGACAGCCTGCGCCCGCTAAGGTGATAGGTGAACGCCGCCGCAGCCAGCCCCCCGACGATTGAAATGATCACGGCTTCGCCCCAGTGCAGGCCAAAAGGGATAAGGGGATAAAACACGTTCCCCTGGCCCATGGCAAAAAGCATCGCCAGGGCTGCCGCGAGGTGACGGTCGGAAGTGCCGCGTTTCTCCATAATCGCCAGCGCCGCCAGCGGTGCGGCGAAACTAACAAAGTTCAGCTGGATCAGCGCAAAAATAGCCAGTCCGGTGATGCCAAATGGCCTGAATATCGGCGTCATCACACGCACAATCGCGTCAAGCACGCCCTTCTGTTCCAGATATCTCATGATAATCAGCATGACTACCATCACCGGGATCAGGGTGTAAAGTGCAACATCAACAGAGGTTCGCCCTGCCGACATAATAATGCCAATGATATCCATTAACGGGTTCCACAAGGGTATAAGAAGAGCCGACTGCCCACTATTCGTTAGCAACGGGATAAGATATAAAATCCCGCTCTACTTCAACTCTTTCAAGTCAAGAAAGGCTTTCATCGTTATCCCCATTGGCGCAAACTGTCGCGATTCAAGCCTGATCAGAGCAATGTATGCACGCTAAAATGATTGAATATATTAATATATTTTTGCAGGTTGTTGAACAGGGTAGCTTTACTAAGGCGGCCGATGTTCTGCAACTTCATCGCCCTGCCGTGAGCAAAGCGATTCAGCAGCTTGAGGATGATCTCGGGGTGAAACTGATCCACCGTACCACCCGTAAGCTGAGTGTCACCGCAGAAGGCGACGACTTCTATCAGCGTTCAAAGCATCTCTTGGCTGAAGTGAACGATATGATGGCAAACTTCTCACCCACGCTCCCTCCGCGTGGGCGTCTTACGCTGGATATGCCGCTGGCGCTGGCGCATAGCATTCTGATCCCTCATCTGGCGCAGTTTAAAGCGCTGTTCCCTGATATTGAGGTCGTACTGGTCTCCTCGGATAAGAAAACCGATTTAATTAGCGAAGGCGTCGACTGCGTTGTGCGCCTGGGAGAGTTGACGGATTGCAGTTTTATCTCCAGACGGCTGGGCGATATCCGCATGGTCACCTGCGCGGCCCCTTCCTATCTGCGCAAATACGGTTACCCCCAGACACTGGCGGATTTGGACTCGCATCAGGCCATTCATTTCTTTAGTGATCATAGTCGCGATGTTATGGCGTGGAAATTCATTGAAAACGCTGAGGTTGTTGCAAAACGTCCCGCCAGTAGCCTGCTTGTAGATAACTCCGATATTTTACTCTCCTGCGGCCTGGCCGGGCTGGGGATTATTCAGGCAACCTGCCATGCTCTGGCTCCCCATATTGCTTCCGGTGCGTTGGAAGAAATACTGACTCAGTATCCTTCCGTCCCAAAACCCGTTTCCGTGATGTATCCGGACAGACGTCATCTGTCGTCCAAAGTGCGTGTTTTTATCGACTGGTTTAGCGAGATTTTTGCCCGGCAGCGCTGCTGAAACCAGGCGATTGTTACTGAATCAGTAATAGTGATGTTCCGCCACGCCTGTTTTTACCTTGAGTCTAACCCCGTAAATTACTCGCAGATAAACCGTGCATACCCGCTCCAGGGTATGCCGTTAACTGATGAGGTCTGAATATGTCTAAAGTGGTGACGTTTAACCGTACCGGTGGCCCGGAAGTGCTGGAGGTTATTGATGTTGACGTACCTGCCCCTGCGGCGAATGAAGTTCAAATCCGCGTACAGGCAATCGGCCTCAATCGTGCAGAAATCATGTACCGCAATGGCGAGTATGTGATCGAACCTGTATTTCCGGCCCGGCTGGGGTATGAAGCTGCGGGCGTGGTTGACGCCGTTGGTGCAGACGTTGTCGGATTCATGCCAGGCGATAAAGTTAGCGTTATTCCTTCATTTACCTTTACGCAATATGGCATGTACGGCGAAGTGGTCAATGCGCCGGTTCATGCTGTGGTTAAACACCCTGAGAACCTGTCGTTTGCAGAAGCGGCCGCCAGCTGGATGATGTACGTCACCGCTTATGGCGCGCTGGTCGAGTATGGCAACCTGCAGGCAGGCCAGAACGTGGTGATCCGTGCCGCATCCAGCAGTGTCGGGCTGGCGGCAATTCAGATTGCTAACATGCTGGGCGCGAAACCGATCGCGCTGACGCGCACCAGTGAAAAACGAGACATGCTGTTGAAAGCCGGGGCTGTTGCGGTGATCGCTACCGCCGAACAGGACATGGTGGCGGAAATCACGTGCGTCAGCGGCGGTGAAGGTGCGCATATCGTTTTTGATCCCGTTGGTGGTCCGGATGTGGCAAAGCTGATCCAGGTGATGGCACCTCAGGGCATGTTCTTCCAGTACGGTGCGCTCGACAGCCGCGATATGGTCATTCCTGTCTTCGATATACTCGGTAAGCATCTGACTGTGCGCGGTTATGAACTGTTCGAAATCACCACCGATGCCGATAAACTGGTGCGCGCTAAAGCGTTTGTGAGTGAGGGGTTGCGGTCGGGGAAACTCAAACCGGTGATTGATAAAACCTTCCCGCTCGATGATATCGCAGAGGCTCAGCGCTATATGGAAGCCAATGGTCAGGTGGGTAAAATTGTCGTGACCGTTCAGTCTGCCGTCTGATCGCCTTTCTTTTTCACCTCATCTGTCGACAGGCAGATGAGGCTCTGTACGCTTCCCCGCCCCCTCATCCATTGACTTTACGGCCTGAAATAAGAGAATCTTCTTCTCACTCGACCATCAGAAAGAACCGGAGCATACCATCACCCGTTCTCGCCGTATTCCCGCCGTCATCGCCCTTAAAAGGTCGGCCGCACTGGCTATCGCCGCGCTGTTGCTGTTCAGTTGTTCTTCCGAACCGCCGAAATCGCTGGTCACCCCGCTCCCGCCGGTGGCAAAACAGCCACTGCCAATCCGGCCTGAGCTGGCGAAGGAACCGATGCGTGGCGTCTGGCTGGCAACCGTTTCGCGGCTGGACTGGCCTCCGGTCTCTTCGGTCAATGTCAGCAGTGCGGCGCTGCGTATCAGCCTGCAGCAAAAAGCGCTGACCGATAAGCTGGATAAACTGAAAAGTCTCGGCATCAATACCGTATTCTTCCAGGTAAAACCCGATGGTACGGCACTGTGGTCGTCAAAAATCCTGCCGTGGTCAGATATGCTGACCGGGAACATTGGCGAGGATCCGGGCTACGATCCGTTGCAGTTTATGCTCGACGAAGCGCATAAACGCGGCATGAAGGTGCATGCCTGGTTAAACCCTTATCGCGTATCGGTGAATACCCAATCCTCTACCGTTACCGAACTGAACCGCACGCTGTCGCAGCAACCTGCCAGCGTCTATGTACTGCATCGCGACTGGATCCGCACCTCGGGGGATCGTTTTGTGCTTGACCCCGGCATCCCGGCAGTGCGCGACTGGATCACCAGCATCGTCGCTGAAGTGGTGGCGCACTATCCGGTCGATGGCGTGCAGTTCGATGACTATTTCTATACGGAATCGCCAGGATCTGCCCTCAATGACAGCCAGACGTTCCGGCAATACGGTCAGGGATACAGTAGCAAGGCCGACTGGCGGCGGCACAACACGCAGCAGTTGATCGAGCAGGTGTCGCGTACCATCAAACAGTTAAAACCGGATGTTGAATTCGGCGTCAGCCCGGCTGGTGTATGGCGTAATCTGTCACACGACCCGGCAGGCTCCGATACGCGCGGTGCGGCTGCCTATGATGAGTCCTTCGCCGATACCCGCCTCTGGGTGCAACAAGGCCTGCTGGACTATATTGCCCCGCAAGTATACTGGCCTTTCGCACGCCAGGCGGCACGCTACGATGTGCTGGCAAAATGGTGGTCAGCGGTGGTGAAACCCACCAGCACGCGCCTGTATATCGGCATCGCGCTGTATAAAGTCGGGGAACCGTCGAAGAATGAGCCAGACTGGACGGTGCAAGGCGGCGTGCCGGAGCTGAAAAAACAGCTCGATTTGAATGAGTCACTGCCGAATATTGATGGCACGATCCTGTTCAGAGAAAACTACCTCAATCAGCCACAGACTCAGGATGCGGTCAACTACCTGAAAAGCCGCTGGGGTAACGCCGCAGCCAAATAAGCTAACAGGATCAGCAGGGTAGCGCCCTGCCGATCCTGCTTTATCCCGCTTGTCTCCCCGCAAAAGTTTCTACCAATCTCAGCCCGCTTTACACGCAAATCTGTTATTTGACGGCCGATAAATTCCGTAATCTGTTCAGTAAACCCCTTAATCTGGATAACGAACCGGGATAATGCTTTATAGCCGCCATAACACCGTCACCTGAGGAATTATATTGATGAAAGTGCAGAAAATAGAACAGCCCGCCGCCATCGAATCGCTGGAGTCATGGGGAACCGTTGAAGGCCTGCCGGGCACCTCTGCCATCAAGCTCTCCGGCCTGCAAAAAGTGATTCCGGGGAAGGAAGATATTGATACCGGGATTTTTCAGTGTGGCGCGGGCAGCTATCGTCGCTCGGTTAAACAGGCTGAGATTATGCATTTCCTCGGCGGCTCCGGGTCATTTACACCCGATGGCGAACCAACGTTAACCTTCAAAGCGGGTGACTCCTTCTTCTTCGAAGCCAACACCGAAGGCACCTGGGTGGTGGAAACCGAGATGCGTAAGCTGTATGTGATTTTTGATGCGGAAGTCTGAGTAATTCAGCCCTACCTGATCCCCTGTTTTGTCCTGCGGGGATCGGGGGTTAAACCCATAACCCCCCTTTTTACATCAATATCTTACGCAATCGATAATTGATAAAACTCTGGCCACGCACCGACACCTGCTGGGCTTCAACCAACTGGAAGCCGTGTCGGATAAAGAAGGGTTTCGCGGTAATGCTCGCCTCGGTAGAGATAACCGGGATGTCCATCTTCACTACCGCCAGCTCCAGCCACTTTAGCAGCGCGGTTGCCACACCGCAGCGCTGATGCCGGGGATCGGTAAATAACATATCCAGATGTCCGTCATACTCCACGTTGCCAAACCCGGCGAGCTCGCCATTGCGGATCGCTAACCAGCACTGACTCTCTTTGAATCGTTTCTCCCAGGCCGTCCTGTCTACCTGCACCCAGGCGTCAATCTGTTCCGGGTTGTAATCCTGTGAGGCTATCTGACGCACCGCGCCCTGAAACAGCGTAATAGCAGCATCAAGATCGCTGGCCTGGAATGCTCTGATAGTGATGCTCATCGGTTCTCCATCTTGCCTGGGGTTATCACTTGTCCCTACATCTTAGTCTATGATTGTTATGGCCTGACAGCTATCCCGATCCCGATAACACCTTTTCCGACTAACGCTCAGAGTAGCGGAGCGCCGTTGTGTTGCCAGCGATCCCCGAGCGCTGGATAAAACGAGGACAGTGAATGGAAACCCGATCATATTTAAAACATTGGGGCGCCGAGTATGTGGCCACCGATACCGTTCGTTTTCGCCTCTGGGCCACGGGCCAGAACAAGGTCAAACTCCGGCTCTCCGGTAAAGAAACGGACATGCAGCCCACGGGCAACGGCTGGTTTGAGCAGCAGGTCAGCGGCGTGTTACCCGGTGCGGAGTATCAGTTTGTACTTGCCGATGGCATGACAGTGCCGGACCCCGCTTCCCGCGCGCAGCGTGATGATGTCGATGGCCCTTCGCTGGTGATCGACCCCACCGCTTACGTCTGGCAGAACACCCAGTGGTCAGGACGGCGCTGGGAAGAAACCGTGGTCTATGAGCTGCATATCGGCACCTTTACGCCGCAGGGCACATTCCAGGCGGCGGCAGAAAAACTCCCTTACCTGGCGGAACTGGGCATCACGATGATCGAAGTGCTGCCGGTGGCGCAGTTTGGTGGCCGTCGTGGTTGGGGTTATGACGGCGTTCTGCTGTATGCCCCCCATGCCGCCTACGGCACACCGGATGATTTTAAAGCCTTTATCGATGCGGCGCACGGTTACGGCATCTCGGTGGTGCTGGATATCGTGCTAAATCATTTTGGTCCGCAGGGGAATTATCTGCCGCTGCTGTCCCCCGACTTCTTCCACCCGGAGCGGATGACACCCTGGGGAGCGGGTATCGCCCATGATGTCGATGCCGTACGTCACTATATCGCAGAGGCACCGCTCTACTGGTTGCAGGAGTTTAACCTCGACGGCCTGCGTTTCGATGCCATCGACCAGATTGAAAACACCACCGATCCCCATATCCTGATTGAGATAGCCCAACGCATCCGTGCCGAACTGCCTGAGCGACCGATCCATCTGACGACCGAAGACTGCCGTAACGTGATTTTCCTGCACCCACGCGACGCTGACGGCAACGCCCCGCTGTTTAACGGTGAATGGAATGATGACTTTCATAATGCGATCCATGTGTTCGCCACCGGGGAAACCCATGCCTATTACCAGGACTTTGCCGATCACCCAGAAAAAGGCGTGGCGCGGGCGCTAACGGAGGGCTTTGTCTATCAGGGTGAGGTTGCCGTTCAGTCTGGCGAAGCGCGCGGCGTCGACAGTCGCGGTCAGCCCCCTGCGGCGTTTGTTGATTTTATCCAGAATCATGATCAGGTGGGCAACCGCGCGCAGGGCGACAGGTTGCTCACCCTGACCGGTGCCGACCGTAACAAAGTGCTGCTGGTAACACTGCTGCTCTCACCGCATATCCCGCTGCTGCTGATGGGCGAAGAGTATGGCGAGACCAACCCATTCCTGTTCTTTACTGATTTTCATGGCGATCTGGCGCGTGCCGTACGCGAAGGGCGCGCCCGGGAGTTCGAAGGCCATGCGGGGCATGAAGGGGAAGTCGTCCCCGATCCGAACGCGGAAACCACCTTCACCCGTTCTAAGCTCGACTGGCATAAGCCTGACAGCGCAGAGGGTAAAGCCTGGCTGGCACTGACCCGACAGCTGCTGACGCTGCGTCAAAACGTTATCGTGCCGCTGCTGGCGACTGCGGGCGGTCATGCAGGCCAGGTGCTGAAGACCGCACCGGGGTTTGTGGCCGTCAGCTGGACCTTCCCCCGGGGCCAGTTGTCCATCGCCCTGAACATCGGTGCCACTACGCAGCCATTGCCCGCACTGCCCGGCAAAACGATTTTCGCCTGGCCGGCTGATACGCAGGATCTTCCACAGCACGCCATCGTGGTTCGTCTTCTGCCAGGAGAGGAAAAATGACCATTCCAACCGCCACATGGCGTATTCAGTTTCGTAACGGCATGACATTTGATCGCGCTGCCAGCCTCGTGCCCTACCTGAAACAGCTGGGGATCAGTCATCTCTATGCTTCCCCAATTTTTACGGCGACCGCCGGGTCAACTCACGGCTATGACGTCACGGATGCCAATGAGATCGACCCATCGATTGGTGGCCGCGCGGGCTTTGACCGTCTGGTCAGCGCGCTGAAAAATGCCGGGCTGGGACTGATCCTCGACATCGTGCCGAACCATATGGCGGCCTCGCTGGAAAATGCCTGGTGGCGCGATGTGGTTGAACACGGTGAGGCAAGCCGCTACGCGCGACATTTTGATATCGACTGGTCCCGCCGTTTGACGCTGCCGTTCCTGGGCGATGCCTTTGAGACGGCGCTGGATAACAATGAGATCACGGTGCAAGCCGATCCCGACAGCGGTAAACCCGCGCTGGCGTATTACGACACCTTCTACCCGCTGAAACCGGAAACCTGGCAGGAATGCGAAGCCGATGTACTGGCACTCACCGATCGGTCGGAGATTGCGGCACTCCACCAGCGTCAGCCTTGGCGGTTGATGTGCTGGCGTGATGCGGCCAATGAACTTTCCTACCGCCGTTTCTTTGAAATCACCGGACTGGTGGGAATGCGGGTTGAGGATCGCGGCGTGTTTGATGATACCCACCGTTTGATCCTCGAACTGGTCCATTCCGGTGCCGTTGACGGGCTGCGGGTTGACCATGTTGACGGGCTGGCAAACCCTCAGGCGTATCTGACGCGTCTGCGCCAGCAGGCAGGCCCGGACTGCTATATCACGGTAGAGAAAATCCTCGGCAAAGATGAACAGCTGCCGACTGACTGGCCGGTTTCTGGCACCACCGGGTATGAGTTTATGGCAGCGCTCTCCGATGCGCTGGTCGATGGCAGTAATATCAGTGCCCTGCGCAAAATCTACAATGATGTGCTGGATAAGCCGGTGAATATGGCCGCCGAACTGCGCGAAGCCAAGCGGCTGATGGTGGATAAGAATTTCGCCGGGGAGTTTACCACCCTGCTGACCCTTGCCCGTGAGATTGCCGCAGAAGAAAGTGCGCTATTGCCGGAGAACAATCTGCGCCAGGCGTTGCGTGAACTGTTGATTGCCTTCCCGGTATATCGCACTTACGGCACGGAAAACGGATTGCCTGCGGCCGATAGCGAATTATTGCAACAGGTAGCAGACCGCGTCAAAACCCGTACCGATGCCCCCGATCCGGCCGCACTTAATCTGATTCTGCGCATTCTCACGGGCGATATCCCGACACACACGCGTCAGCAGGCCACCACGTTCCGCATCCGTTTCCAGCAACTGACTGGCCCGCTGATGGCGAAATCGGTCGAAGATACCCTGTTCTTCCGCCAGCATATGTCGCTGGCGCTGAATGAAGTTGGCGCGGAACCGCTGCCGCGTGCCTTCTCACTTGACCGCTTTCACGCAGAGATGAAAGTGCGCCTTGAGCGACAGCCGGATGCCCTTTCCGGCACCACCACGCATGATACCAAACGCGGCGAAGATGCCCGGGCGCGGCTTTATACACTCTCCGAGGCCCCGGCGCACTGGGCTGCGTGTGTGGCGCGCTGGTGCGAGATGAACCGCAGCTGCGTGGTGACGCTTGACGATGGCCGGGCGCCAAAACCCTCTGTCGAGTGGATGCTCTACCAGGCGCTGGCCGGTGTCTGGCCTGCGACGCTTCAGCCCCGGGATCACGCCGGGCTGGCGGCGCTGGAAGAGCGTTTTCTCGCCTATGTGCAAAAAGCACTGCGCGAAGCGAAGCAGCGTACCAACTGGACTGCCGTAAACGATGACTACGAGAATGCGGTGCTCGACTATGCGCGTCACCTGCTCTCACCAGCTAATACCGACTTTTTGCATGATTTCTCCGCCTCGCTGCAACCGTTTATCCAGGCCGGGCTGGTGAACAGTCTTACCCAGACGGTGGTGAAACTGACTGCGCCAGGCGTACCGGATATTTACCAGGGCAGTGAAACGCTCGATTTCAGCCTGATCGATCCGGATAACCGCCGGGAGCCGGATTTCGCCAGGCTGCAACAGATGCTGACGGCACACAAAACGCCGCTGGATAGCGATCCGGCACACTGGCTGAGCGGCCAGCTCAACCAGCATGTGATCGCCAGCCTGCTACAGCTGCGTCAGGCCCGTCCGGCACTGTTTCGTCATGGCGATTATCTGCCGCTGAGTGCACAAGGCCCGCGCGAAGACCATCTGATCCTGTTCGCCCGGCTGGACAGTACCCATGCGCTGATGGTGATTGCCCCGCGTCTGGCGCTGAAGCTGCCGAATAACGCCGGAGAATCTGATCAGACGGCGCCTTCTGCCTCGACCACCATCGCGCTGACGGCACCGCTTTCCCACCGTCGCTACCGTAATATCCTCAGTGGAGAAGTGATGTTTGTGACCGATCAGATCACGCTGGCCGCCACAGACACAGGTTTGCCGCTGATACTCAGCAGTGAATAGCATCCAGAAAAGTGAATAACAGACGCTACCGCTTACCATTTGCCAAGGGATGAAAAGAACGCTATGTCGAACGCAACACCTTATGTCATCGAAGCCGGGTTAAGCCACCAGCTGGGGGCCAATTTTGATGGTGAAGGGGTGAATTTCGCCCTCTTCTCCGCGCACGCTGAGCGCGTTGAGCTGTGCCTGTATGACCCCAGCGGACAGCAGGAGATCGCCAGGCTGGAACTGCCGGAATACACCCATGAAGTGTGGCATGGTTATGTGCGGGGGCTCCAACCGGGTGCACTCTACGGCTACCGTGTTTATGGTCCCTATGAACCGGAGAACGGACATCGTTTTAACCCGCATAAGCTGCTGATCGACCCGTATGCCCGTGAACTGTCAGGGGATATTGAGTGGAATGAGGCGCACTTTGCTTACGATTTGTATGATGATGAGAAGGACCTGACCTTTGATACCCGGGACAGTGGCCCGTATACCCCCAAATGCCGGGTTATCGATCCGGACGAATTCCTCTGGCATGATGAAAATCGCCCGGTGGCCCCCTGGTCAACCACCGTGATCTACGAAGCGCATGTCAAAGGCTTTACCCAGTTGAACAGTGCGGTACCTGAAGCGCTACGCGGCACCTATGAAGGCATGGGCCATCCGGCCGTCGTGGATTACATCAAAAGCCTTGGCGTGACGTCAGTTGAATTGCTGCCAGTCCACTGGTTCCCGGACGATCAACACCTGCTGGACAAAGGGCTGAAGAACTTCTGGGGCTATAATTCGCTCGCGTTCTTCTCTCCGGCTTCGCGCTACTTTGGCCCTAACGGCATTCAGGGTTTCCGCGATATGGTGCGCGCCTTCCACGATGCCGGGATCGAGGTGATCCTCGACGTGGTGTATAACCACACGGCAGAAGGTAACGAACTCGGCCCGACGCTGTCCTTTAAAGGCATTGATAACTTCTCTTACTATCGCACCTTGCCGGATCAGCACCGTTATTACATCAACGACACCGGCACCGGCAATACGGTCAACACCTCACATCCCCGGGTATTACAGATGGTAATGGATTCCCTGCGTTACTGGGCAGAATCGATGCATATCGACGGTTTTCGCTTCGATCTGGGCACTATTTTGGGCCGTGAACCGGGTGGCTTCGATCCCCGCGGCGGTTTCTTCGATGCCATTATGCAGGACCCGGTATTGTCACGTCTGAAGCTGATTGGCGAGCCCTGGGATATTGGCCCGGGCGGCTATCAGGTTGGCGCTTTTCCACCCGGCTGGGCGGAATGGAACGATAAATACCGTGACACGGTGCGGGAATACTGGAAGGGAGACAATGTCTCAACCGAATTCGCGGCTCGTTTGCTGGGCTCAGGCGACCTCTACGATCAGCGCGGGCGTCGTCCCTGGGAGAGCGTCAACTTCATCACCGCCCACGACGGTTTTACGCTAAATGACCTGGTGTCGTACGACAACAAACATAACGACGCCAACGGTGAGGACAACAACGATGGTCATAATGATAATCGCTCCTGGCATTACGGTGTCGAAGGACCAACGGAAGATGAAGGGATCAACGCGATACGCGAACGGCAGAAGCGTAACTTTCTCGCCACCCTGCTGTTCTCCCACGGGACACCGATGCTGCTGGCGGGTGATGAATTTGGTCGCAGCCAGCGCGGCAACAATAACGGCTACTGCCAGGACAACGACATCTCCTGGATTAACTGGGACGATGTACCGGAAAGCGGCGAAATGCTGCGTGAATTTACCCGCCAGCTGATCGCCCTGCGCACCGCTCAGCCTTTACTGCGGCGTGAAAGCTGGCGCGATAATATGGATATCAAGTGGTTTAATGCAGGCGGCGGTTTTCAGCAGCCGGAACAGTGGGATGAAGGTTCAACGCTCGGCGTCTATATTGGCCGGGCAGACCTGACGGAGGAGGAGGGCATCTGGCATGACGTGCTGATGTTGTTTAACCCGTTTGAGGGCAATGTGCCCTTCCTGATCCCGCAGTTTGGCGAAGGTGGCTGGGTACTGGAACTCTGCACATCGGACAGAGCCAAACCCGGCCAGGTGATCACCAAAGAGAAAAATGTCGAGCTGGAAGGTCGCAGCATTGCCCTGTATCGCAGGCCTTAATCGTACGCTTTCTTATCGGGTTAGCGCAGGTCAGCTTAACGGCTGACCTGATGCCCAATTACACCACCGATGGCTGCGCCGCCCAGTGTTCCCCAGGTGCTGCCTCCGGTCAGGACCGCACCACCCACCGCCCCCACACCCGCACCAATAGCGGTGTTTCTGCCACGATGAGACATGCCACAGGCCGTTACTGAAAGAGTCACCAGCAAAACAATGGCAATAGTACCGCTGCGTTTTAACAACATAAAAACCTCATTACCATTACGCATAATGGAAGGCAAAAAGTTAACGTTTTATTGTTCTTTTCCATCCCCTGGAAGAACCGCTGCTCCAATGCTGCAGAATATAGGCCTTGTTGTTGACCTCGGGCAGGTAAAAATTCTTATAAAATGGCACTATTTTTTGCCACCCCTGACACCCCGCCAGCCACTGCTACAAGCGACCTGTACGCGATTTAACCTCTGAATTCGTGATGATGCATAAGCCCCCCTTCAGCGTTTTCGCCGTGGTTTAGCTCTCACATCCACTGCCCTGTAGCCCGAAATGAAACCCTGTGAAACAGCTCACGCTCTGATATGAAACCGGTTGCAGAAATCGGTTTCACTGATAGCATCAAATCAGTTTCACCCTCTGTTACATAACCAGCTACCCATAATAAAAAGGTCTGACAATATGGCAGTTATCAGGGATTACAATAAGTTAGCGACTGATATTCTTCACGAGGTTGGCGGTGAAAATAATATCAATACCTTCTCGCGCTGTGCGACACGTTTGCGTCTGGTACTAAATGAAACGCCGGACGGCGCTAAGGCGAAAGTCCAGAGTCTGCCGGGCGTCATCGCCGTGGTTGAGAGCGGTGGACAGTTTCAGGTGGTGATCGGCACCCACGTGGCCGATGTGTTCAATGCCCTCTCGTCTTTGATTGGCGAGCAGCACGCCGGCGGCAGCGCTAAACAGAAAACGCGCGTGCTGGATGCCGTCATCGGCACCATGTCGGCGGTGTTCGCGCCCATCGTTTATATTCTTGCTGCCGCCGGTATTCTTCAGGGGATCTTAATTGTCGTCGGCCTGATTGATGCGGATATTAAAACCTCCGGCACCTTTGCCATCTTCAACTTTATGTCGTGGACACCGTTTGCCTTCCTGCCGGTGTTTATTGCGATTACCGCGGCCAGACACTTCAAATGTAATCCGTTTATCGCCGTGCTCTGCTGTTGCGCCCTGATTAACCCGGAATGGACATCCATGGCAGGCCGGATTGCCGGGGGCGAAACCATCAGCTTCCTGTTTATCCCGCTGGCCAAAACCGTGTATACCTCATCGGTATTACCGCCGCTGTTCCTGGTCTGGGCGCTCTCCTGGCTTGAAAAACGCGTTGAGAAAATCCTGCCGGAGGTGATCAGCGCCCTGTTCACACCGTTGATCTGCTTCGTGGTGATTGTGCCCCTGACGCTGATTGTGATTGGCCCGATCACCACCTGGGCAGCGATGGGCATTGCCAGTGGCTATAACGCGCTGTTTGCTTTTGCCCCTGCCGTTGCGGCTGCCGTTATTGGCGGTGTCTGGCAGATTATTGTGATCTTCGGCGTTCACTGGGGCATTACGCCGGTGATAATGGCGAACTTCGATACACAGGGTTATGACTCCTTCCAGGCCTACCAGACGATTGCGGTGATCGGTCAGATGGCCGCCGTGTTCGGTGTGTTCCTGAAAACGCGTAACCGGGCGCTGAAAGCGACCTCCTTATCAGCCGGTGTCACTGCGATTTTCGGTATCACCGAACCGGCTATCTACGGTGTGACGCTGCGTTTCAAAAAACCGTTTATCTGCGGCTGTATTGGTGGCGCCATTGGTGCCGTCGTGGCCAGTATGTTTGGCTCACTCTACTACGCGTATGCCGCCTTGCCGGGTCTGTTTACCCTCGTCAATGCCATCAGCCCCGATGCCCCGATGTCGTTTATTGGTGAACTGGCGGGCAGCGCCACGGCCATTATCCTGACGATTGTCATGGTGCAGTTTGTCGGCTTTGAAGATCCGATTGATGAAGAAATCCTGAGTGAAAAAAGTCAGCAGGCTCCTGCTGCGACTGCCACTACTGCTACCGCAACTGCTAAAGATACTGCGGCTCCGGCAGAGAGCCTGGCACTGTTCAGCCCGCTGTCGGGTACGGCCATCGCGCTGGAAAGTGTTAACGATGAAACGTTTGCCGGAAAAATGCTGGGTGACGGCATCGCCATCAGCCCGAGTGAAGGCCAGGTGGTGGCACCGTGTGATGCCGTGGTGGCCACGTTGATTGATTCTCATCATGCTATCGGGCTTCTCTGCGATAACGGTGCTGAGCTACTGATCCACGTAGGCCTGAACACCGTTAACCTGCAGGGCAAGCACTTCCACCCGCTGGTGAAAGAAGGTGACAGGGTCACGGCCGGGACGCCGCTGCTGGCATTTGATAAGGCCGAAATCGAAGCGGCGGGTTACGACCTCACTACCCCGGTACTGGTGGTTAACAGCGACGACTATCAGCTGGATAAACATCAGTCCCAGGGTGTGATTCAGCCACTGACACCGTTGATGACCCTCTCCTGATGACATAAAAACCCCGGCGTGCCGCGCAATGGCACGCCGGGGTTTCAACCTCTTCTTCCACCGCTGATTGCCAACACCCCGGGTATTCTGCTGGGGCTGATTACTTTTAGTACCGGGTTGTAATGTTTTTATGTCTGCGATATCTCCAGTTTTTAGTCGCTGGCTATTTAGTGTAAGGTCCGGGGCCAGTTTGAGCACGCCGGATCGGCAAAACACGCATCCCTGCGGGCCTCGGCACGCGACGTCCTGTCGCGTGACGTCCGGCTTACCTCAAACTGGCCCCATCCCCTCAGAAAATGTACTTGCGGTGGGTTCTTATATCCCGAGATATTGAGACAGGATGTTTACAATTTTCATTCGTCCTCCCAAGCGTTATCCAGATAAAGAAACGACTTTCTCTTCCCAAAATTATTTTTATCTTGAAAAGTGACGCCACCAAGACCACTGGAGTGCAACCCCCAGGTCCCATAGGACCCATCTTTGAAAGTCACAGTACCTGATGCTACACAAGGAGAATAATGTTCATGAAGCCACTCGCCGATATAATCAGCTTCTTCAGCCTTAGCAAAGTAATTAATTAACTGCTCTTTAGTGGGGTTGAAAAGTTTACACCACTTAGCATACCCATCTTTATCTTCAGCAAGTCCATCATAATGACCACTCTCAATCACCTCTATATGTTCTACTTGCCTGGCCTGAATAACCAGCGAAGAAGATAATAAAATAAAGATCAATGTTATTTTTATTCCCATTTTGCTGTGCTCGCTTCGGTTGTGTTTTTCCTTCCAATATCAGGATGTCGGTGAACCTCAGTCATGGGCACTTGAAATTGACGAGTCAGCTCTGACACCAGCCATTTAAGGGATCGATTTTGTTCATCAGTGACAGATTCGAAAACTTTTTTATTCTCAGGCCCAACAGCCATTCCAACGATTTCAATGCCGATGCTGTCAGTATTGTTTGGGAATCGCGCAGGGAAACTTTTCTCTCTTTATATATTGGATATTTCCTGCGAAATTCCATCTTTCCAATAAGTTTTAGTATGCAATGCGAGCAGACGTGTTTCTGTTGGTTGGCATACTTTCTGTAAAAAACATTTGGACTGCACCAGACCAACATGCCAGGTCATTTTGAATAACGAAGCCGTTTGATAAACCTTGCCATCCTTGTCGATCAAAAAATGTGCACCGTTAGCCGATTTGTTGCCATACTGTTAAAGGTGCTTTGCGCTGTCGGACTGGCAGTTTGATGCACCACAATACCATTAACGCTATCGAGAACCGCTCTCTCAATCGTTTTAAATATTTTTCGCTCAATGCGATCATCATAAATATAACCATCTTCATCGATATACATTTTATACTCCTTTATAAATGTACTAAATAATCGCGTTAGCTTTAATGTCATAACCCATTGCTACCACGCCCAGTTTATTTCCTTCTGCGCTCTGTGGTACGTATTCTAATTTCACTCTTGAAAAACTGAGGCCGACTCTTTCTATCGGCATTGGCATGTGGTTCATACCCATCGGCTCTACGCTGGTAATAATCAGCTCTTGCAGGGTTATTGTTAAGAAGTTCAACGTGGTTCCACCGGCTTTTCTGACGGTCAGAATAGCCTCCGGGATATGTTTTCCCGCCAGGCAATATTGAATGAGAGTGGTCGAGGATTTATCAATGTAATGTTTGAAATATAAATCGTGTACGGTTGATTTACCTGCACCTCCGCCACTTCCCGAGTGCATATTCGCGGGCTGGGCGACTGACCAGTTCCATCTTAAAACCTCGACTTCCCCTTTATGAGAATAATCAAGTGATTCGCCCTCAATACCATTGATATTGAAAAACATATCCTGAGCCATACATCCTCCGTGGCGGGCATCCAGTTATAACGTGAATCTTTCCTCTGTTTGGGTGCTGCGCGCATAACCTGACAGGCCCCATAACGAAATGGGGACCCTATCAGTTATCTGTGGCAACGTCAGTCATGGTTTTGCCTGGAATATCAGAAGTTCTGGTGCGATCGCATTCAGGAGTGCGGTCGGGTTTTCCCGGCGGAAAAGGCGGTCATACTCACCCCGGCGAACACCAGAGCCAGACCTGTCATAAACAGCCCTGATAGCGAGGTACCCAGAAAGACCACCGATGCCAGCGCGCCAATCAATGGCAAAGAAAATCAATGGAATGGTGGCAATCAGCATTTGCCAGGGGGCCAGTGATAGCGGCGTTGCCGTCCACTTATGGTGCTTCACATGGATAATCACCAGTGACCACGAGATGGAACGCCCGGAGGTCATGGAGTGCTATCTGATGACCGGGGAGTCGAATTTTCTTCGTACTGACGTTAAAAGGGGCGGAAAATCGCCCCTTTTAACGTCCTGTTTTATTCCGTGAGACGAAATGTTTTACGCCACTCACTCGGGCTGACGCCGAATTTTTCGCGAAACAATTGTCGAAAGGTCACAGCAGACTGAAATCCTACCTGCCCGGCCACCTGTTCTACAGGCATCGCCAGCGTTTCAAGGAGTTCCTGGCTACGATAGAGTCGCGCCACGGTTAGCCATTCGACCACGGACATGCCGGTGGCTCTATTGAAATGCCGGGTTAACGTCCTGCGGCTCATTGACGCCCTGTTAGCCAAAGAATCAAGATCGTGGGGTAACTGAAGGTTCCTTTGCATATAGTCGAGTAGCATATTCATTCTGTTATCTGTCGTATTGTGCGGGATTGACTGTTCAATGAACTGAGCCTGGCCACCGTCACGATGCGGAGGCGTCACCATTCTCCTTGCGATCTGATTCGCGATCTGGCTTCCCAAACGCTGCCGAATAACGTGCAGGCAACAGTCCAACGCGGCAGCGGTCCCTGCAGAAGTGATCAGGCCGTCGTCTTCCACATAAAGCGCATTCACATTCAAATGAACGTTCGGGAATAATGTGCGGAAAATCGCTTCATATTCCCAGTGTGTCGCGGCCTGGTGCCCATCAAGCAGCCCGGCATAAGCCAGTACAAACGTCCCCAGACATAATCCCACAATCTGGCTGCCCCCTGCTCTCGCCTTGACCAGGGCATCAAGCAACGGCTGCGGCGGGCGTTGCTCAACCTGGTTCCAGAAAGGCACGATAACAATATCCACCTGCGCCAGCGCATCAAACCCGTGGTCCGCCTGGATTGCGGTTGCTTCTTTTGACCAGATGAGTCCGGGCGTCTCGGTACAGATAAGGCGTGTAAACAGCGTGTCATCTGTCGTGGCATCCCCAAACAGAATCAGTGGAACTGACACGTGAAAGGTGCTGAACCCTTCAGTAACAACAATCGCAACCGATGCCACAGACATACAACACTCCAGGACTGATTTGAGGATATTAGAACGTGACTGACTCTCCGTCTGCAGGTGCGCTGACAAAATCCTCCAGATGATTAATCCGTGCATACTCCAGCAACGCCTGGCGAGTCACCAGGCAATGATTGATGGCTTCCATGTGGGTAGCAACAATCTGGGCTTCTGGCAGCACAAGATGGGCTTTCAGGACATCTTCTTTACCGAAGATAATCGAACCATATCCCAGAACATGCGCCCAGCCCGTGTTCATTATCACCACGCCGGGCAGATATTTACGCATATTATCCTCAACAGCATCGATCCAGATGGAGTCACCCACCAGATAAAGTGATTTCTCATCCGGGTGCTGAAACACAATCCCACTGGACTCTCCCAGCCGCTCTGCTAATTGAGGGTTGGCATAAGCTTCATCAGACCCATGCTGGCAGCGGGTCTTGATGAGCGATATGTCGCCAAACTGACTGGTTTCAGCCAGCACCACCAGGTTACTGAACCCTTGCGATCGCAGAAGCTGTTCATCACTGTCATTTTGCACAAAAATCAGCTTCTCTTTTGGAATGAGCGCCACGGCCGCTTCGTCCCAATGATCCTGATGCGTATGCGTGACAATGATGGCGTCAACGTCCAGCAATACTGGCACATCGAAGGGCAGCTCAACCATCGGATTACGGATTTCTGAGCGGACAGTACCTGGAAACCCCGGCCATGCCTCTTTTTTGGATAGCATGGGATCGATTAGAAACGTCTTTCCTGCATAAACAATCCGTTGAGTCGCATTGCGTACCTGAGTAATTTTCATCGTTATTTACCTTAATGTTATGCCTGTTGGCAGTGTCGGTGCTTAACCTGGCCCGAAAAACATTATCGATGATATCAGGACAGTCAGCGATCCCCCTTTAGGCCATATTGCGATGGGATCGGGTCAACACCACTGTCAAACCACTGATCTAACGACAAACACACACCGTGTTTCAGGTGGTGTCAAAAAAATAACAATGATTCTATAAAAGAAAATGATTATCATAATCATTAGTATTGAACTTTAGCTACGCCACCCTGTCTCGGGGCCATCTGGCCCGTGACTGACCGATAAAAAAATGGCCACGCTTTTTGTTATTCCCTATTTCGCACAAGGAAAAACCATGTCTTCCCGCACCTTCTCATCCCACACCAGGGGAAAGGGCTCGCCTCTGCGCGTGCCGGGCCAAAAAACGACGTTGTCCGTTTCACTGCTGGCGCTGATGATCCATGCGCTGGTTAACCCGGCCATGGCGCAGGAAGCCGCCTCCCCGCAGGAAATGGTGGTGGATGCCACGGCAGATGATACCGCCGCCAGCGAGAAGCAGGATTACACGGTCAAAACCACCCGCGCCGGCACCAAAATGCTGATGACCCCGCGCGATGTCCCGCAGTCATTAAGCGTCGTCACCGAGCAGCGGATGCTGGACCAGAATCTGCAAACCGTGGGTGAGGTGCTGGATAACACCACCGGGATCGCCACCCAACTGGTCGACAGCGAACGCTCCTCCTACTTCTCTCGCGGTTTCCAGATCACCAATTACACCTTCGATGATATCCCTACGTCAGCGGCAGATAACTGGAACTACGGCGATGCCGGAGAAGACACCGCCATCTATGACCGCATCGAAGTCGTGCGCGGCGCAACCGGGCTGATGAGCGGTGCGGGCAGCCCGTCGGCGTCGGTCAATATGGTACGCAAACATGCCGACAGCAAGACCGTGACCGGCAATCTGAGCGCCAGCTATGGCCGCTGGAACACCCAGCGTTACGTGGCCGACCTCTCTGCCCCGCTGAATGAAGAAGGCACCGTGCGTGGCCGCGTTATCGCCGGTTATCAGGATCAGGACGGCTGGCTGGATCGCTACCATAAAAGCAAAAAGTTCCTCTACGGCGTGCTGGATGCCGATGTGACCGACAACACCACGGTGTCGCTCGGCTACGACTATCAGGAGAGCAACACCGGCAACCCGACCTGGGGTGGATTGCCGACCTGGTACAGCAACGGTTCGCGCACCCATTACAACCGCAACCTCAATCCGTCGGCCGACTGGACGCGTTACAGCCTCGATTCGCGTAAGGTTTTTGCCAACGTCAAACATGACTTTGATAACGGCTGGACCTTCCGCGTCAATGCCACGCATGCTGAGCAGACCTTTGCTGACAAGCTGCTGTATGTGATGGAGTTCCCCGATGCGGTGACCGGCACCGGGGTCAGCGGCTATGGCAGCCTGGATCGTGGTAAGCGCACGCAGGAATCCATTGATACCTATGCCAGCGGTCCGTTTGAACTGCTGGGGCGTAACCATGAGTTGATGGCCGGCGTCAGCTACAGCCGCCAGCATAACCAGACCTACAGCGTGGACGGTGCACTGGATTATGCGCAGATGGGCAGTTTTGATAACAACTGGAACGGCAACGTTCAGGAGCCGGAATGGGGTGACTGGTATCTGAATGCCGATGACGTGATCCGCCAGAAATCGGCCTACACCGCCGCCCGCTTCTCGCTGGCCGACCCACTGTCGCTGATCCTCGGCGCGCGTTACACCCAGTGGAGCACCGTTGGCAGCAGCGGCAATATGAGCAAAAATAACATCACGCCGTACGGTGGCCTGGTGTATGACATCGATGACACCTGGTCGGCTTACGCCAGCTACACCTCGATCTTCCAGCCACAGACCTACCGTGGCACTGATGGGGCCTATCTGTCGCCAGTGACCGGGAAAAACTATGAAACCGGACTGAAGTCTGACTGGTTTGATGGGCGTCTGACCGCCACCTTTGCGGTATTCCGTATTGAGCAGGAGAACGTGGGTCAGGAACTCAGCGGCACGTTTGTGAATGGCTCCAGCGAGCAGGCGTATGTTGCGGCTAAAGGCGCGGTCAGTAAAGGCGCGGAGTTTGAGCTGAACGGTGCCGTCACCGACAACCTGCAAATGACCTTCGGGGCAACGCGCTATGTGGCGCGAGATACCTCCGGCCGCTTCAACAGCAATATGCCGCAGACCTCATTTAAACTCTTCTCCCGCTACCGTTTACCGATGTTGCAGGACCTGACCATCGGCGGCGGGCTTAACTGGCAGAACCGCACCTTCCAGGATGCCACCGGCCCGGATGGTGAAGTGCAGCGCGTCTACCAGGGCAGCTATCCACTGGCCAACCTGTTTGCCCGCTACCAGTTCACCAGACAATTGGCGGTACAGGCCAACGTCGATAACCTCTTTGACCGCTCTTATTACTCATGGGGCAGCGATTATGTGGTTTACGGCGAACCGCGTAGCTACTCGGTCAACCTGTCGTACGCCTTCTGATGAAAAAGCCCCGGCACGATGCCGGGGCTGATCATGCAGACAAGGTGATTAGTGCATAAATGTCTGGTAATTCTCCGGTGTAACCAGCCGGAACGGGATCATCACTTCATCCTGCACTTTCTCTCCCCTGGCAACACTGGCCGCCATATCCACCGCCTGATACGCCTGGGCTTTAGCATCCTGGAAAACCGTCACTGAAAGCAGCCCGCTTTTAATCGACTGCAAACCGTTAGGGCCGCCATCGGTTCCCCCCACCAGAATGTCCTTACCGATTTTTATGCCATTGCTTTTCAGCGCCATCGCGGCGCCAATCGCCATTTCATCCGCATTAGAAGAAAGGATATCGATTTTACGTCCGGAGAGTATCCAGTTGTTCATCAGGTTCATGCCATCCTCGCGCATCCATTTGGCGGTATCTTCCACCACAACATGCATGTTCGGATGCTGAGCAATCACCTCTTTGGCGCCCTGTGTGCGAAAACGCGTGGCATCATTACTGAGCAGTCCTTTCATAATGGCAACATTCACCTCCTTTTTATCCTTCACCTTTTCCGCCAGATACTGCATTTGCAGGCGTCCGGCTTCAATTTCATCACTGCCGGTATAGCTGATCCCGTTGCCCAGTGTCGAATCAGCCGGTTTACGGTTCAGATAAATGAGTGGGATTTTTGCCGCGCGCGCCGCCTCAGAGATGTTTTTTGTGCCCTGGGTATCCACCGGGTTCACGATAATCACGCTAACCTTCTGGTTAATAAAACTCTGCACCTGGGTAAGCTGTTTATCTACCGCACCCTGAGCATCTTCATACTGCACATCGAGTTCGGGATGTGTTTTCGCCCGCTCGCTGATATAACCACGCAGGCGTGAGAGAAAAACATCATCCATTTGCGCCATGCTTACACCAACGCGTGTTTCGGAAAAAGCAGGAGGGACAACAGTTAACAATGCGATAAAGGCAATGAGTGTTTTTTTCATATTATTTTCCATACTTGTAGGATCAGGATTTTATAATAAGCCAAAGTAAACTGGCTTATTTACGGATCATCCCTGCCATCGGTATACGGCTCATCATTATCGAAATACAGGCTGGGGAATTTATTATTCATGCCGATTGCACATTACGTTACAGCGTAATCCAGCGCTGTTCGCGGGAAGATCGCACCGCGGTATCAATGATCTTCTGAATTTCCCAGGCATCGCGGAAATCCGGGCCACTGACGGCTTGCCCCGCGACTGCACGCAAAAACTCTGCGATTTCGATGGTCTTGAGATCGTTAAAGCCCAACTGATGACCCGGTGCGGGGCAAAACGCACCATAAGGAGCATGTTGAGGCCCGGCCTCAATTTTCTGAAAGCCACGATGTTTACCTTCGCTGTTGGTGCTGTAAAAATGCAGCTCATTGAAGCGCTCTTGGGTAAAATGCAGCGCCCCTCGGGTGCCATAAATCTCAAATCCCAGCTGCATATTCCGTCCGGTGGCGACCCAGCTGGCTTCAATGCTGCCTTTACATCCACGAGCGAATTCCACGGTGAGCCGTGCAATATCGTCTACTTCCACCTGCCGCAACCCTTGTGCACCATTCAGAATCGGCCGCTGTTTAATCACGGTTTCCAGGTCAGCTTGCACAGCCACCACCGGGCCAAGCAGATAGCGCGCCATCGCCACAATATGGCTGCCGAGGTCGGCCACTGCACCGGCACCGCCTGCCGGCTCAAGACGCCATGACCACGGCGTTAACGGTGACGCCATAAAGTCTTCCGCATGGAGCCCCCGGAAGCTGACGATATCCCCCAGTTCACCACTATCAATCATGGTGCGCGCCAGCTTAATCATTGGGTTTTTCAAATAGTTAAAACCGACCTGCGTCACCACCCCCTGCGCTTCGGCTGCCTGCGTCATGATGCGCGCATCGTCGCTGTTTGGGGCGATAGGCTTTTCACAATGCACATGTTTACCCGCTTTTATCGCGGCCAGCGCCTGCTCCAGATGGAAACGGTTTGGCGTGGTAATCGATATCACGTCAATATCCGGGTCGTTAATCAGCGACTGCCAGTCATCTGTCGCACGTCGGAAACCAAACCGTCTGGCGGCATTTTCAGCCGCTTCCTTATCAATATCGGCCACCGCAATCAGTTCTGGCGTCACTTCATCCGGTAAAATCGCGGCGGCGGCGCGGTAGGCCAGCGCGTGTGACAACCCCATAAACCCGGTACCAATAATGCCAATGCCAATTTTATTCATCGCTTCATTCTCCTGAGGGAACATTAATCAACGCTGACCGGCAGCCCGGTTTCAGCAGAACGCTGCGCACACTCGGCAAGTTTCAGCGCCCGCACACCGTCATACGGCGTCACCGGGATCACCTGATTGCCCTGCACCACCTGAATAAAGGTGTCCATTTCATGGCGGTAGGCATCTGCGTAACGTTCAAGGAAGAAATTCACCAGCGGCACCCGGGCTTCGGTCACCTCGCCCGTATAACGCCGTACGCTGGTGGCACGCATATTGTCGTTCAGCAACATACCGGCTGAACCGTACACCTCCAGCCGCTGATCGTGGCCGTACACCGCCTGGCGGCTACAGTTGATATGGCACTGCTTGCCTGAGGCGGTAGTCATCTGCACCATGCAGGTGTCGAAATCATTAAACTCCGCCAGCGCCGGATTCAGCAGACGGCTGCCTGTGGCATAGACACTCACAGGCTCTTCTCCGAGCAGCCAGCGTGCCATATCAAAATCGTGGATCACCATGTCACGGAAAATACCGCCGGAGTGGCGCAGATAGTCGACAGGAGCAAAACCAGGATCGCGGCTGGTAATGATCACCTGCTGCAACTCACCCACTTCGCCACGGGCAATTGCCTGACGGATTTGCTGTGCACTGGCATCGAAACGGCGGTTAAATGCCACCATTACAGGCACTTTAAGCTGGGCAAGTTCATCGCAGGCGCGCTGTGCGCGGGAGAGGTCCAGATCCACTGGTTTTTCACATAACACGGCCTTGCCATTGCGTGCGGCTGCCAGCATTAAATCAACGTGCGTATCAGTCGGTGTTGCAATAACCACCGCATCGATATCGTTATCATTAATTAATTCCAACGGGTCTTTCACCGCGCGCGCGCCTGTTAATTTCGCCAATTGAACAGCATTGTCTAAATAAGGATCGGCAATCGCAATCAGCGTTGCCTGCGGGTTAGCAGCAATATTGGCGGCATGGATTTTCCCAATGCGGCCCGCACCTAATACGGCTATTTTTAGCATGTGATATTCCTGTAGGGTAACGTTGTTTATTCTCTTTATTATTTACGGTTAAATCGCATCTGCTTTATTAATTTGTCGGTGATTCACAATCAGATTTTCTTCCAGCGTGCCATTAAAGTAATGAATAATATTATTCACCGCCGATACCGACATGCGCATGGCCGCTTCCTGCGTTAATCCCGCCGAATGAGGGCTGAGGATCAGACGATCGCTTCCCAGCAGCAGGGGAGAATCCGGCGCGGGGGGTTCCTGACTAAATACATCCAGCCCTGCCCCCGCCAGCGTTTCATTTTTTAACGCCTCAACCAGCGCTCGTTCATCGATAATTCCGCCGCGTGCCGTGTTGATCACAATGGCATTCGGTTTCAGCAGTGCCAGCTCGGTGCGTCCCAGCAGCGGCTTACTGTCGCTCAAAGGCAGATGTACCGTCAGGGCATCGGCCATTTTCAAACCGTCGGTCAGCTCTTCCGCGCGCTGAACATTGAGCGCACTAAAGGTTTCTGCGGCAACAAACGGGTCCCATGCCACCACGTGCATATTAAAACAGCCCGCCAGCCGCGCCACTTCGCGACCAATACGACCAAAGCCCAATACCAGCAGCGTGCGGCCGGATAACTCAATGGCAGAGAAGCTGTTGCGGCAGTTCCAGTTCCCACTGCGGATGCCAGCATCATACACGCGCACCTGTTTCGCCACCGCCAGCAGCAGAGCCAGGGTGTGTTCCGCCACCGACAGCGAGTTAACATCGCCCACGATGGTCAACGGAATACCGCGCTGGTTCAGTGCGGCCACATCGATCGCGTCATAACCCACACCGTGACGTGACACCACCTGCAAGTTGTCGCCCTGTGCAATTTCTTTGGCGGTCAGCGGCTGGGTGCGTAACAGCAGCGCATCGGCTTGGGCGATAAACGGTGCGTAGCTGGCCGTGCTCACTTCCTCCACCAGATCCCAGGTAAACCCGGGGGTATTTTTCAGGATGGTGAGTCCTGCTTCGTGGATCTTTCCGGCAATCAGGATATGGGGCATCTCAGTATCCTCCTTCAGGCTGGTCCATTGTGGCGCTTGCCGCCCCTGTTAGCTGGCGAAACTGCCCGACACTGGCGGTGGCTGCTGAGCGCAGCAGTTGCACATCATTCGATACCGTGACGAGGTCAAATCCCCACTGCGCCGCCCGTGCAGCATATTCCGGGCTGCCGTTGTGCAACCCGGCCCGAATCCCGGCGCGGTGCGCGCAGTCGAGGATCTGTTTCAGGGTGCTGACGATTTCCTCTTCTTCACGATCAAACCCGGTGCGGTACTTGCGACCGGTCAGCCCCAGGGTTAAATCAGCAGGACCAATATAGATGCCATCCAGCCCCGGCGTATTAACGATCGCCTCGATGTTTTTCACTGCATCAGCCGTTTCAATCATCGCAAAGCACAGCACTTCGTTATCCGCATGCTGGCCGTAGTCCTGCCCGGCGGAAAAGGTCACACGCGTTGGGCCAAAGCTGCGCGCACCCAGCGGCGGGTAACGCACGCAGGAGACCAGCTGCCGCGCCTCCTCCGCGTTATTGATCATCGGGCAAATAATGCCGTAAGCCCCAGCATCCAGCGCTTTCATAATGTCACCGGGCGACAGCCAGGGAACGCGGACCATAGGCGTAACGCCGCTGGCGCGCATCGCCTGCAACATAGTGGTGGCGGTTTCATAGCCCACCAGCCCGTGCTGGATATCAATCGTCACCGAGTCATAACCCTGCGCCGCCATGATTTCAGCGGTAAACGGACTGGCGACCGACAGCCAGCCGTTGAGCACCGTGTGCCCCTCTGACCATAAGCGTTTTACGTTGTTGGCAATCATTGCGGTTTCCTTACAGGACCACCTGCGTCAGTTTGACAGTCATATATTCGTAAATCCCTTCGCTGCCCCCTTCACTGCCCATTCCGCTGGCTTTGATGCCACCGAAGGGTACATCGGCGGAGGCCAGTGCAAAGCTGTTAATGCCGACCATGCCCGCCTGTAACTGCTCAGACACGCGGCGAATGCGTGCCGCATCGCGGGTAAAGGCATAAGCAGAAAGCGCATAATCGCTGCGATTCACCCGCTCCAGCACCTCGGCTTCATCGCTGAAAGTGGTGATGGCGGCAATCGGGCCAAAGTTCTCTTCTGCCAGCGCCAGCGCATCGTCCGACACATCGGCCAGCACCGTTGGGGCAAAATAGAATCCCGGAGCATCCGTTAAACGGTGGCCGCCCGTGACCACGCGAGCCCCCTTCTGCCGCGCATCCTCAACGATTTTTTCAATCGCGTTCAGGCGGCGCTGGTTAATCAGCGGCCCCATCTCACTGCCCTGATCCTGACCGTAGCCAACCTTGATCGCGACGGCACGCCTGGCAAAGCCCTCAATAAAGGCCTCCGCTACCGAGTGATGGACATAGAAACGATCCGGCGTTACGCAGACCTGGCCACAGTTGGCAAACTTGGTCGGCACCGCCATATCCAGTGCTTTTTCGATATCAGCATCGTCAAAGACGATCATCGGCGCGTTGCCGCCCAGCTCCATGCTCAGGCGCTTAATGGTGGCCGCAGAGTCGCGGATCATCTGCTGACCAATAGCGGTCGATCCGGTCAGCGTCACTTTGCGCACAACCGGGGAATCAATCAGTGGCTGATAAGTATTGGCGGTGACACCCACCACCATATTCACCACGCCTGCCGGGATCGCCGCCTTTTGCAGGCAGGTCATGATCAGGCTGGCACAGCCCGGCACTTCGCTGGAGGGGCGCAGCACCACGCTGCAACCCGCCGCCAGTGCAGGCGCAACCTTGCGGGCAATCAGTACCACCGGGAAGTTCCACGCGGTAAAGGCCGCCACCACGCCAACGCCCTGATGGGACACTTCACAGCGCCCACCCGGCACACGGCTTTCCACTATGCGGCCATACACGCGGCGCGCCTCCTCGGCGTACCAGGTGAACTGATCAATCGCCAACGTCCATTCACGGCTGGCCTGCGCCAGCGGCTTACCGCTTTCCAGAGAGATAATCAGCGCGGCCTGTTCACGCACCTGTTCCATCTCAGTTGCCATCCGGTGCAGTGCGCTGGCACGGTCCCAGGCGGAAAGTTGTTGCCACAGCGGCAGTGCAGCCTGAGCACTGGCGATGGCATCCAGTGTGTCCTGTTGTGAAGCCCCCCGGATCTCCCCGAGCTTTTCATTACGGCCGGGATCGGTCACCACGATGGTTTCAGCTCCCTGGCCCTGACGCCAGACGCCATTAATAAACTGCCCATAGTTTTCGTACATCTTGCGCTTCCTGTTTGCTGAAGGTGTTGCAATTACTACAACCTCGCAATAAAAATTGCAAAGACTTTATTCTGCACAATTCCTGTTGCCGCGCATCGGTGGATTGGTTTTTATATCATTGAAAAATAACAACTTAATTTGGATATAAAACGTTTTACTCACCCTAAAAGAGCCGATGGAATGAAAAATCCAAATGTTGATTATCTGAAACAGATCACGCTTTTCGCTATTGGCATTGCAACGGAAATTGAATTGCAATTTTAGTTGCGTTAGCCTGATGGCAGGATAAGCAGATGTGAATGTAAGGGCATGACGTTATGGCGAGTCGCAAAGAAACCTCCCGCAAGGATTCTCCTCCTCCTCATCGTAATTACGAGCAGGTGGTGAATGACATTACTGAGCGCTACCCGCAGCTGTCCGATCGTTTTCAGCAGGTTGCCCGCTTTATTACCCAAAACCCTAACGCCGTGGCGCTGGAGTCCATCAACGCCATCGCGGCAAAGTGCGAACTGCACCCTTCCACGCTGGTGCGTTTTGCTCAGCAGTTTGGTTACAGCGGGTTCAAACAGATGCAGTCGGTGTTCCAGACGCGGCTGGCAACCACCGCACCTGGCTACAACGAGCGTATCGTCGCGCTGGAAAACGACCTGCAAAAGAACGATCAGCAAGGCAGCCTTGGCTTCTTGCAGAACCTGGTGGTGCGCGATATCGCCACATTACAGGGGATGCTGGAAGGGATTGCCGCCAGCGATCTGGACCGCAGTGCACAGCTGCTCAGTCGGGCAGAAACCATCTTTATTGCCGGGCAGCTGCGCTCCGAACCGGTGGCGATCCTGCTGCGTTATCTCCTGACCATGCTGAACCGTAAGGTGATCCTGCTGGATACGCCGGGTGGGCTGGCGCCGCATATGGCGATGAACATGACGCATCGCGATGTGCTGGTGGCCGTCTCCTTCCGTCATTACGCCCAGGAAGTGGTGAAGATCAGCGAGATCGCCGAGCAGAAAGACGTGCCGACCATCGCCATCACCGACAGCGTGCTGTCACCGCTGGCACGAAATGCGAACGTGCTGTTTACCATTCCTGAAGAGGAATACAGCTTCTCGCGCTCGCTGGCCGCCCCGGTGTGCCTGGTGCAATGCATCGCGCTGGCGCTGGCCGCCGCCCTGCACCCGGAAGAAGAGCAACCCCGTATTGAAACGCTAACCGAACGTACTCAGCGGTCGGCGTTGAAATAAACTGACCCTCTCTGCGGAAGGCGGCCTTCGTGCCCCTTCCTGCCGGGATCAGCACGATCTTTTTTTGCAAAGAAAATTGCTTAAATATAATTATAGCAACGTAAATTCCAAAACCAGCCTGTTTTCCAGGCCCTACAGCAGGTAGAAATTATGTCGACGACGCGTTGTACCACCGCGCAGGCTGTGGTTCGTTACCTCAGCAACCAGTTTATTGAAGTTGATGGCGAGGAAGTCCCGCTGTTTCCCGGGGTATTCGGCATCTTTGGCCACGGCAACGTCACCTGTCTGGGTGAAGCGCTGGAAAGCGTGCAGGATGTGCTGCCGACGTGGCGCGGCCAGAATGAACAATCCATGGCCTTTGCCGCTGCGGGGTTTGCCAAAGCCCGTCTGCGCCAGCAGATCATGGTGGTGACCGCCTCAATTGGCCCCGGCACAACCAACCTGCTGACCGCCGCCGGAGTGGCGCACGTCAGTCGCCTGCCGTTTTTGATGATCTGCGGTGATGCTTTCGCCCGTCGTCATCCCGACCCGGTGATGCAGCAGATTGAACACTTCAACGACCCGACGCAGACCGTCAATGATGCGTTTAAAGCGGTGACCCGCTACTGGGATCGCATCACCTGGCCTGAACAGATCCTCTCCTCCCTGCCACAGGCGGTCGCCACCATGCTCGACCCCGGCGACTGCGGCCCGGCATTTATCGGCCTGTGCCAGGACGTGCAGGAGATGGCGTATGATTATCCTGACGCGTTCTTCGCCCGCCGGGTGCATGTGATCCCGCGTCCACGCCCGGATCAGCAGCGGCTGCAACAGGCCGTAGAGCTGCTCTCGCAGGCAAAACGCCCGCTGATTATCTCCGGCGGCGGTGTGCGCTATTCCCGTGCGGAAGCCGAACTGGAAGCCTTCGCACTGGCGCGGGGGATCCCGGTAGTGGAAACCATCGCCGGAAAAGGCACCTTCAGCCATGATCACCCGCTGAATATCGGCCCGGTGGGGATTCTTGGCTCCACCTCGGCCAACGCGCTGGCGGCAAAAGCTGACGTGGTGATTGCCATCGGTACTCGCCTGATGGACTTCGTGACCGGTTCCTGGACGGTATTTGCCGATGATGCTCGCTTTATCGCGCTGAATGCCGCCCGCTTCGATGCCAATAAGCACCTTTCTCTGCCGCTGGTGGCGGATGCGCGTGAAGGTCTGCGCGAACTGCATGCCGCACTGGGCAACTACCGCGCCGACGCGGGCTGGCTGCAAAGCGGTCAGACTGCCTTTGCAGCCTGGAATCAGCTGATTGCCGAACGCCAGCAGCGCACGGTGAAGGAAGGCGTCCCGAGCTATGCGCAGGTAGTGGGCGTGGTGAATGAGCGTGCGGCCGCAGAAGATTACGTGATCAGTGCGGCGGGTGGCCTGCCGGGTGAGTTGGTGAAAGGCTGGAAAGTGAAAAATCCCGGTACCTTTGACTGTGAGTTTGGTTTCTCCTGTATGGGTTACGAGATCTCCGCAGGTTGGGGCGTCGCCATGATGGAGCAGCCACGTGATGTGTTTGTGCTGATCGGTGACGGCACCTACATGATGATGAATTCCGACGTCTATTCCAGCGTGCTCTCCGGCCACAAAATGATCCTGCTGGTCTGCGATAACGGCGGCTATGCGGTGATCAACCGCCTGCAAAATGCCAAAGGCGGCGCCTCCTTTAATAACCTGCTGAAAGACTGCCGGGTGACCGAACCCTTCCACGTTGATTTCGTTGCTCATGCGCAGGCAATGGGCGCACTGGCGCGTAAAGTCAGCAGCCTGGACGAACTCTCCGATGCCGTGGACTGGGCGAAATCCAATGACCGCACCACGGTGATCTGCATTGACACGCATCCGCACCAGTGGACGCCGGGCGATGCCTGGTGGGATGTCGGCGTGCCCGAAGTCAGCGCACGGGAAAGCGTTAACGAAGCGCGCCGTGAACACGAAGCCGGACGTAAAAAACAGCGTATTGGTATTTAACTGATTCAGGAAGCGACAACATGAAGCTGCACGCTCAACTTGGTATTGCCCCGATTGCCTGGTCCAACGACGATCTGCCGCAGTTAGGCGGAGACACCCCGCTCTCCGTCTGCCTTGCGGAGAGCCACCAGGCCGGATTCTCCGGCGTGGAAACCGGCGGCAAATTCCCGCGCACCAGCGCTGAACTGCTGCCACAGCTGGCGGAACACCAGCTGCAACTGGTGTCGGGCTGGTATTCCGGCACCCTGCTGGATAACGACCTCGCCAGCGAGATTCAGAAGGTCACCCCGCAACTTGAGCTGTTTAAAACCTGCGGTGCCGCCTGCCTGGTGTACGGTGAAACCGCTGGCACCATTCAGAACCAGCAGCATATCCCGCTGAGTCAACGCCGCAGGCTGAGCGATGACGAGATCAAGGAATATGGTGCGCGACTGACCCTGTTTGCCCGCTACTGTGAAGATTTCGGCGTTCCGCTGGCCTTCCATCACCATATGGGTACCGCGATTGAAGATGAGCGCGATATTGATTTGCTGATGGCCGCCACCGGGCCGGAGGTCGGGCTGCTGTTTGACTCCGGGCATCTGGTGTTTGCTGGGGTTGACCCGCTCAGCATCCTGAAAAAACACGGCCAGCGCATTAACCATGTGCACACCAAAGATATTCGCGCCGATGTTCGCGCCTCGCTGGACTGGAACCGTGACTCCTTCCTGGATGCGGTGCTGAAAGGGGTTTACACCGTTCCCGGCGACGGCTGCATTAATTTTGACGCGCTGATTGCCGAGCTGGCACGCATCGGCTATCAGGGATGGTTCGTGGTCGAAGCCGAGCAGGACCCCGCCCTTGCCCCGCCGCTGGAGTACGCCATCATCGGCTTTAACAGCCTGAAGAAATCACTTAACGCTGCTGGCTATCACCTCGATGCGGGAGAAAACACATGACTCACTCGCTTAATGGGCATATTGCCGTAATCACGAGCGGCTACGACAACACGCCTGCCCCGGCCAATCCGCTGTAACCTTCAATTGCAGCCAGCTCCGCGCTGGCTGCCGTTAATGGAGCCTGACGTTTCGCTATGATGAATGTTGATAAAATGAAAGATATCACCGAGTTTTATCAGGAACTGCTGATGGTAATTCATGACGCCATCGGTAGCTCGCTTTCCCGCCAGGAGGAGGAGAAAAAAGCGATGATCAACCGCTGGCTGGCAAAAGCAAGCCGCGCACGCCACTGTCGGGCGCACCGTAAAAACGAAATCATCATCATGTTCGACGAGGTCGAAACGCATTCACTCAAGACCCTTGAACGCCGGGTCAGAACATTGCATGAGAA
Organism: Erwinia rhapontici; assembly: GCF_020683125.1. Taxonomy (NCBI): domain Bacteria; kingdom Pseudomonadati; phylum Pseudomonadota; class Gammaproteobacteria; order Enterobacterales; family Erwiniaceae; genus Erwinia; species Erwinia rhapontici. Next base: position 2,504,928 of record NZ_CP085627.1, read on the forward strand.
CTGCGTGGTGATACTGGAAGAGATTGGCTGACGCGGTTGATCAGTTTTTTTTAGAGAAAAAAATCCTGACAGTACCGACTGCAACGATGGTTAAAAGACTACTTAAAAACCAATAATCCGGCACAACAAAATAATAAAAAACAAACAAGAAAATAACCACCATATTCACGATAAAATCAGATGCCGTATCCTTTAAGAAATATAACAATGTCTTCATTTTTATTTATTTCCTTTTTAGCTATTGTTAAACTATCACAAACAAAATAACCAATAAAAAACGAAGAATAAAATCATAAAATATCCAATAACGTTGGCGATAAAACTCAACTGTTGTAACTACTCTATACCCGTTTCCCAACCCGCGCCTTATCAGCGCGGTAACAATCGATGCGATGAATCCTTATAACCGACGTGAACACAGTGTGACAGGATGGTGTTATCCGCGCCAATGCGGCCCTGTCACCGTCATTAAGGAGTGCCTGTGTCTGCTATCGAATCCCTGGCTGAAGCCACTGAATTTTATGTTAACTCCCCGGAACACTTCGCTCCGCTGCCGCGACCGTCACAGCCTGCGAATATCATTACCAGTGATGCTGAAGCGATTGCTGTCGCGGAACGGCTGGCGCAGCAGTTTGCACCGGGGGCTGCCCGCCGCGACCGTGACGGTATTTTACCGGTGGCCGAGCTGGACGCGTTCTCCCAAAGCGGCCTGTGGGGCATCAATATCCCGCGGGAATACGGCGGCGCGGGTGTTTCCTATGCCACGGTTGCGAAGGTGATTGCCATTATCTCCGCTGCCGACTCGGCGCTGGGGCAGATCCCGCAAAATCATCTGGCGGGTGTTGCCCATCTGCTGGAGGACGGAACGGAAAGCCAGAAGCAGACGCTGCTGGCCGGCGTGTTATCGGGACTACGCTGGGGCAACGCGTTCTCCGAAAAAGGCACCGCCACGGTGGCCGCCGCTACCGTCGCCACAGCCGAAGCCAAAGTGCTGTCCACCGAGATCGCCATTCTTGCGGGTAACAAGCTGTTTGAACTGGCCGGCACGCGCTCCACGCTGGCGGAATATCAGCTTGACCGCCCCTGGCGCAATGCCCGCACGCACACTCTGCACGATCCAGTGCGCTGGAAGTATTTCCATGTCGGGAACTACTATCTGAACGGCGTTAACCCACCGCGCCATGCGTGGAGTTAATGCAGAAAAAAGCCCGCATCAGCGCTGAGGTATCCCCACAAAAATGAATGGCTTCCCGTCTGGCGTCAGGTCCGGGCCAGTTTGAGCACGCCGGAGCGGCAAAAGACGCATCCCTGCGGGCCTCGGCACGCGACGTCCTGTCGCGTGACGCCCGGCTTACCTCAAACTGGCCCCATCCCCGCAGAATCGTTGCTCGCTACGGGTATTACCCCCCCACTTTGTGACAGCCTCTGCGGATTGACTGAAATCAGAATTTTGGGTTTTGGGATGGGTTTGGTTTTGACCTGGATTTCGACGTTGAGGCGGCATTCAGCAGCGCTGAGGAAGCACAGTGAACCAGGACGAACCGCCACGACGGCGGTGAGAGGGAGAGCAGGCACAGGGATGTGCCGTCACGACCGGTGCGTCGGTGAACGACGCTTGCGAAGGCATCCACGCAGTGGACGCAGCGCCTGCCGCAAAGCCCGGGTCCCCAGGGTGGGGGCGACTGCCCACCCTGGGTCGCTCAGCCCGCGCAGCGGGAAAGCGAAACGCCGTTGACGTTGACCTGAACCTGGCCATCGTGCAGGCCTGCGTCACTGGCCGACCGGAAAAGAAGTGGCAAGGTGCTTTGCCTGGTCGATAAAATGATCGAAATTGATCATATTGATCACTCCCTGTGAGATGTCTCAGCTGGGATGCCATCATACGCGACACTTAAAACATGCCTATTGCCGATGCTGCGTGTTCAAACTGCCTTCAGCCTTTGTCACACCTTTTTACGGGTATACATCGCCAGCACCCCGCCTGTGAGAAGCAATGCAACAATCGATGTACCGATCACCGAAACAAAGCCACGGCTAAAGGCCGCTTCGGCCAGATTCAGCAACTCGCGCCCTTCCGCAGGTATCAGCGATCCGGCGGCAATTAACGCACCATCAATACTGTCCTGCGCCAGCGCAGGCAGATGCGGAATGGCAGACATATCATACGAATACAGCGCAGCCAGAATTCCTCCGAGAATGGTGATGCCGATTGCGCCACCGAACTCAAACGCCACGCCCTCAATCGATGCTGCCGTCCCTGAGCTGTTTTCCGGTGAGTTGAGGATGATCGCGGTCGATGCCGCCGTCATCGCGCCACCAAGTCCGGCGCCGGTCAGCGCCAGGGCTGCGACCGTCATCCACAAGGCGGCATCATACACCATCAGGTAAACCGCCAGGCCCGCCGCAGAGAGCAGCAAGGAATACTGAATCGCCCGGAGTGAGCCTATATGCGGCACCAGCCATCCTACCGCAGGCCCGGCAATAAAGGAGGCGAGCGGCAGCGGCAAAATAAACAGCCCGGCCAGTAAAGGCGACATAGACAGCACCAGTTGCAGCCGCTGCGTCACGGCCAGTTCAACGCCGATGACGCAGGCAATCGACACCATTGCGGCGATCACACCCGCCGTAAAGAACCGGTTGCTAAACAACGCCAGATCGAGCATTGGGCTGGCTGAGCGCTGCTGTTTTCTGACAAACAGCAGCGTCATCATCACCCCGATTACCCCGGCGATCACCGCAATGCTGAGCTGCGGTGACGGCTTGCTGAACTCCTTCATGGCATAGATCAGCCCGGTGAGGCCCGCCATAATCTGAACGGCAGCGGTCAGACTGAATACCCGGGTGTGGTCGCCCGGTATCGGTGGGATCAGTTTCAGCGAAAACAGCAGCACCAGAACTACAATTGGCACGTTAATCAGAAAAACCGATCCCCACCAGAAATACTCCAGCAGCAGCCCGCCAATCACCGGACCGAGCGCCGCCCCGCCGGAAGCCACCGCGGCCCAGATGCCAATCGCCAGTGAGCGCTCGGCGGGATCGTCAAAGGCTCTGCGCACAATCGTCATGGTTGCGGGCATCATCATCGCCGCCCCCACGGCCAGCAGCGCACGAGAGGCAATCAGCATCTCAGCGGAAACGGAAAATGCCGCCGCCAGCGAGGCGATGCCAAAAATGACCAGCCCGAGAATGAAGAAACCGCGTGCGCCAATGCGGTCGTTCAGCACGCCCATACTGATCAGCAAACCCGCCATCGTCAGCGGATAGGCATTAACGATCCACAGCTTCTGCGTTGCCGTTGCCTGAAGATCGTGCGTCAGGCGCGGTAGTGCGGTATAGAGCACGGTCATATCAATGACCACCAGTAATAACGCGCTGGAGATCACCGCCAGGATTATCCAACGAAATGAGGAAGACATATCAACTTTCCTTGTGGGTTATACGATGGCGGCTAAACCTGCCTACGATGCTCATCACGCTGAAATAGAACAGCGGAACAAAAAATATCGCCAGCAGCGTACCGCTGATCATGCCGCCAAACACGCCGGTACCGATGGCATGCTGGGTTTCAGCGCTCGCACCGCTGGCTATCATCAGCGGTACCACGCCCAGCGTGAACGCCAGTGACGTCATCAGGATCGGACGCAAACGCATTCTGGCCGCTTCCAGCGTCGCTTCCGCCAGCCCTTTGCCATTGTCATGAAGCTGTTTGGCGAACTCGACGATAAGAATGGCGTTCTTCGCCGACAGCCCAATGATGGTGATCATCCCAACCTTAAAGAACACATCGTTCGGCATATCACGCAATATGACCGCCAGCACCGCACCCAACAGGCCTAACGGCACCACAAGCATTACGGAGATGGGAATGGACCAGCTCTCGTACAGCGCGGCCAGTATCAGGAATATCACCAGCATCGACAGCGCCATCAGCATCGGCGCTTCAGAGGCAGATTGCTGCTCCTGCAGTGACAGCTCGGTCCATTCCACCGCAAAACCCTCAGGCAGTTCAGCAGCCAGGCGCTCCATCTCCTGCATCGCATCACCACTGGAGTAACCCGCGGCGGCGCTGCCGGTGATTTTCACCGCCTGATAACCCTGATAACGCACCATTTGCAGCGGTGAGGTTTCCCATTTCGCCTGAACAAATTCCGACAGCGGCACCATGCCGTTGTTGGTGTTACGCACATTCAGTTTCAGAATATCGTTCAGTTCCATACGGAACGGGGCATCGGCCTGAATGATCACCTGCTGCATCCGGTCGCCGTTCGGGAAGTCATTCACATACAGCGAACCTGTCGCCCCTGAAATCGTCTGGCTGATATCGTCAAACGAAACACCCAGCGCGAAGGCTTTCTGTCGGTCAATACGCAGATTGATCACCTGACCTTCAGGCAGACCATCGACATAAACGCCCTGCACCACCTTGCTGCCCGCAGCCAGTGCCAGCAGTTGGTTCTGTGCGTCCTTCAGTGCCGCATAGCCTTTACCCGCGCGATCTTCCAGACGCAGGGCGAAGCCCGATGAGTTACCTAGCTCGTCGATGGCCGGTGGCATCAGACTGTAGACCTCACCTTCCGGGATATCGTGCAGGGTTTCCAGAACATGACGGGCTTCGGCAGCGGCTGTGGCTCCTTCACGTTTATCCCAGCCCTTGAGCGTGGTAAAAGCCAGCGCGGAGTTCGGGCCAGAACCGGCAAAGCTGAAGCCCATAACGGCCAGGTTAGCGTCAATGCCTGGACGCGCCAGCACGGTTTTTTCAAAGGATTTTACCACCTCTAACGTCCGCTCACTCGTGGCATCCGACGGCAGCTGAACCGACGTCAGAAAGTAGCCCTGATCCTCTTCCGGCAGAAACGACGAAGGCACACTGCGCATCGCGAAGAACAGCACCACGCAGAGCACGCCATACAGTAGTAGGCTCCGGCCCGTCCGCTTCAGCATACAACTGACGCCATTTTCATAGTGGTCGGTCATGGCGTTAAACCGACGGTTAAACCAGCCAAAGAAACCTTTTTTCTCGTGATGACCTTTGTTCACTGGCTTGAGTAACGTGGCACACAGTGCTGGCGTCAGGCTCAACGCCAGGAACGCTGAGAACAGGATCGAAACGGCCATCGACAGGGTGAACTGCCGGTATATCGCCCCCACCGAGCCGCTGGCCATCGCCATCGGGATAAACACCGCACTCAGGACCAGCGTAATACCAATGACCGCGCCAGTAATTTCCTTCATCGCTTTCTGGGTGGCTTCTTTTGGCGGTAGCCCCTCCTCGACCATGATGCGTTCCACGTTCTCCACCACCACGATGGCATCATCGACAATAATGCCGATCGCCAGCACCATGCCAAACATGGTCAGCACGTTGATCGAGAACCCCGACATCAGCATCACGGTAAACGTCCCGAGTAACGCGATGGGCGCAACAATGGCCGGTATAAAGGTGTAGCGCACGTTTTGCAGGAACAGATACATCACCAGGAACACCAGCACCATCGCTTCGATAAAGGTATAAATCACCTTCTCGATAGAGACTTTCACGAACGGCGTGGTATCAAACGGAATGCTGTACTTCATCCCGGCGGGCATGGCTTTACTCAGTTCTTCCAGCCGTGCTTTCACCTCTTCAGCCGTGCGCAAGGCGTTTGCGCCAGGTGCCAGCTGAATCGCCGCTCCGGTCGAGACGCGCCCATTCTCCCTTGTGGAGAAACCGGAGGTTTGTGGGCCCAGCTCAATCCGTGCGACATCAGAGAGCGCCACGCGCGAACCATCCAGATTTGCCCGTAACGTAATGCGCCCAAACTCCTCCGGCGTGCCGAGCTGGCCCTGTACCGTCATCGGGTACGTCACGCGCTGGCCTGTAACGGCGGGATCATCCCCAATGCGGCCCGGCGATATCTGTACGTTCTCAGCGCTGATCGCCTGACTGATATCCCGAATGGTCAGGTGGTACTGCGTCAGTTTTATCGGGTCCAGCCAGATGCGCATCGCCTTTTCAGCGCCAAACAGCTGAACGCGACCCACGCCATCCATTCGGCGTAGCTCTTCCGACATATTGCGCGAGAAGTAATCGCTGAGATCGCCTTCAGTGATATTCCCCTGTTCTGACGTCAGGCCGACGATCATCAGAAAGCTGGACGATGCCGCCTCAACGTTAAGCCCGTTTTGTCGCACGACCTGCGGCAGACGCGGCTCAACGATTTTAATGCGGTTCTGCACATCCACCTGCGCCAGCTCTGGATCGGTGCCCGGCTGGAAGGTCACGGTGATTGTCGCCTGGCCGCTGGTATCCGCTGATGACTCAAAATAGAGCAGATTTTTCACCGAGGAGAGTTCACGCTCAATCAACGCAACCACGTTATTGTTCATCGTCTCCGGGGTTGATCCCGGATAACTGGCATAGATGCTGACGCTTGGTGGTGCCACCGACGGATAGCGTGCGATCGGCAGTTTGGGGATCGCCAGCAGCCCAACCAGGATGATAAACACGGCAATAACCCAGGCAAAAACCGGGCGATTAATAAAAAACTGTGGCATAGGAGTTCCTGGATAAAGTGAGGCTCAGCCTTAAGGATGTTGTTTCTTATCACCGGCATTCACCGGCATCCCTTCCTGCAATTTGCCACCGCCTTGGGTTATCAGGCGGTCCCCGGCGTTAAGCCCGGCGCGCACAAAATAGTGGCCGCTCAGGGTTTCACCAAGCCGGATAGTGACGGCTTTCGCCTTGCCGCCCTTATCCAGCCAGACCTGCGTAACATCACCATTGCGCACCAGGGCTTCCTGCGGGATCACCACGCCTTCAGCCGCCAGCTGTCGTGAAATTTTGGCCTGAACGTACATGCCCGGCAGCAGCGCGTGCTGCGGGTTATCCACCTCAAGGCGCATCATCACATCACCCGTTCCGGTGTCCACGCTGATGCCCGTAAACAGGATGCGCGCACTGTTGCTGAACGGCTCACCGGAAGCGGAAAGAATATCCGCCCGACCGGGCGCGGTGGCGGGCAATGTCTGTATGGCCGAGGCGGGCTGGCGCACGTCGACGTACACGCGATCGATTTGCTGCACTATCGCCATCGGCTGGCTGTCGCTGCTGCTGACCAGCGCCCCTTCTGTGACGAAGTTCTCATCGATGCGACCGCCTATCGGTGCCTTGACGGTGGCATAGGACAAATCAAGCTGTTTACGCGCCAGCATCGCGCGGGTTTCAGACACCGTGGCCTTTGCCTGAGCAGCGTTTGAGGCGGCATCTTCATGATCCTGCTGGCTGATGGCCCCGCTGCCGTGCAGTTTTTGTAACCGGGCAGCACGCGCCACCAGCTGGCGATAACTGGCTTCGGCCTTCTCCACTGCCGCCGCTGCGCTGTTCACGTCAGCTTTGAACGGCGCCGGGTCGATCTGGAACAGTGCCTGACCGGGACGGATTTCACTGCCCTGGCTGAAGTGCATCGCCGTAATAATGCCGCTGACCTGCGGGCGGATTTGCGCCGTGCGAAATGCGGTGACACGGCCTGCAAAAACCTGTTCCTGCGTAACGGGCTGCAGTACCAGCGTTTCAACTATCACCGATACTGGAGGTGTTTCGCTGACCGTTGTTTCTGTCGGCGCATCGCAGCCCGACAGAAGATAAAACATCGGTATCAATGATAATCTTGCTATGCTTTTGTTAAACATACCGACCGCTTTCCTGATATTTTTAAAGTTAACTTATGTGTTAACGTAATAATAAAGGCCGTACGTTGAGGCTGCGTGGAGGTTATGTGGAGATTGTGTGGAGAAGAAATGAGATGACACGAAAATCGGGCCGAAGATGAAAAACATTAAAATATTGCTCGCTGAAGACGAGAAAGATATTGCCGACATCCTTTTTGCTTACCTGCAAAAAGAAAGCTTTACCATTATTCATGCCGCTAGCGGTCGTGAAGCACTGGAGCGTTATTTTGAGGAGCGGCCTGACTTTGTCATCCTGGATATTAAAATGCCATTTATTGATGGCTGGCAGGTACTTAACGATATTCGTAAAGACTCAGACGTCCCCGTGATGATGCTGACAGCACTGGATGCCGATGTGGACAAAATCCATGCACTAAGAGTCGGGGCCGATGACTACATCGTTAAACCCTTTAATCCAGCGGAAGTGGTGGCAAGAATCCACGTGATATTACGTCGCCTGCCCTTTTACAGTCATAATAAAAACCAGAATATTTACAGCAGTAAAAATATCGATGTGGATACCGTTAATCATCTGGTGAAAATAAAAAATAGCGGTACAGAGATTGGCAATATGCTGACCTCAACGGAATTTAAAATCCTGATGCATCTGATCCGTTATCCGAAGCGTGTATTTACCCGCCGGGAGCTGCTGGAGCATTGTCTTCCCGAAGGTGAAGCCAGTGAGCGCACCGTTGACAGCCACATCAGCAAGCTGCGTAAAAAGATAGAACAGGCCGGGCTACCCTCAGTGCCTGAGAGCATTCGCGGCTTCGGCTATCGGCTGGGAGACTAAGATGGCAACGCCTGGCATCCGCTATCAGCTGTTTATCCTCACCTCAAAAGTCGCCGTCAGCACGCTGGTTCTGCTGTCGGTGGTGTACAGCGTGTATATCGGTATTTTTTATGATGGCAAAGATGAGTACAGCTGGATACCGACTTCTCACGACTGGATACTGACGCTGCTCGCGGGTATTTTATCGTCGGCAGTGGCGCTCTATTTTGTCTGGGGCTTTGCCAAACGCGTGATTATTCCGCTGAATGCGGTTGCCCACAGTGCGCGCCAGGTGGCAGAGGGCAATCTGAGCATCCGGGCAGAACATAGCGCCGCAGAAATACGCGAAACTGCACTGCTGATTGATGACTTCAATTCCATGGCGGAAAAGCTCGAAGTGATGTCGCATGAGATGAAAAAGTGGAATGCGGCCATCGCCCATGAGCTGCGCACGCCTGTTACGGTGTTACAAGGGCGCATACAGGGAATGGTGGACGGTATTTTCGACAGAGACGATCGGCAGTTCGATATCTTACTCCGGCAGACGGAAGGATTATCTCGGCTGATCGACGATCTTCGCGTACTCAGCCTGTCCGACAGCGGCCAGCTCTACCTCTACCGTGAAACGCTGCATCTTAAAGAAATACTGACGTCATCTGTCGATTCTTTTCGTGACAAGCTTAAGCAACGTGGGCTTGAGCCGGTGATTGAAGCCGAAGATATTGTCTGTTTTGTCGATGACGTGCGCCTGCGCCAGGTGCTGTCCGCGCTACTCAGCAATGTCAGTAAATACGCCCTTCCTGGCGTGGTGATGATCACCTGCCGCATCTCCAGTAATGCCATTGTGCTCACGGTGGAAGACGAAGGCCCCGGCATTGGTGACGCCGATCAGGGGGCGGTTTTTGACGCCTTTTTCCGTGCAGAGAATGACCGGGTGCAAAAGCCGGATGGCTCCGGCCTGGGGCTGGCGGTGGTTTATGCCATTGCCCGGGCACACGGAGGCACCGCACGCTGCCAGCGCAGTCGGCTTGGCGGAACCTGTATGCAGATTATGCTTCCGGCGAGTGGGAAATAGAGATGCAGGCCAACGGGGTCACTTCCCTGGCCTGAATCAGCGACTACCAGTTGCCGTAAGGGTATTTTTTCCCTTTGATAAACGCTTCGATGTCTTCGTCGTATCCATAAGAAAAATCGCTTTTAGTTATTCCTTTGCAAATCTCTAATTTTTCCCCGGAGAGCGTTTTCAGGACAGACGGGGTGACACGATAATTAGGCTCAAATCCTACCCCTCTTAGCCAGATAGCCACCTGCCCCTCCGGCGCCAGCCCAATCTGGATATTGTCGTAATACGCCGTTTTGCCAAGATAGTTTTTATATACGCTCGGCCTGCGCATTTTATCTACTACTTCCCAGGGGAAAGTCAGATGGGTTTCATAGAGCTTTTTATCAATCACAGAGTCCCAGCAAAAAATAATATGCTTGGGCGGTTTTTCAACGTGATTCCAGTGTCCGCCAGGTGCCCGCGAAATGTCGTTCCACTCACCGATGACCTTATCCAGATCCGGGGTGTTGTTGAGCGTATTAAATTGATAAACGGTGCCAACCGCATCCTGGACCACGACAAAGGTCACCAGGGCAGGCAACGCTTTGGGTGTAAAAAAGTTAAATTTCCACTCTTTTGGCTCCGTGTTTTGAGTCGCTTTGTTGAGTTGTCCTGCTCCCTGGCAGGCCGTCAGGATCAATAGCGAAAGCAGTCCGGCAATACGTTTTATTTCCATATTCTGTTCCCGTCCATATCGTAAATCGTCCGTTGCCAGCGTTCATCCGGCCGGTTGGTAAAGGTCACCAGCTTCGCGGGCTTCACCGCCCCGGTGATCCTTCCCTGAGTGTCCCGCATCACGCTGTTCCAGTTGGCCGAGCAGTGAAGGTATTTTCCCGCCAGCGCAGTAATTTCCGCGGTGGTAAACTCGCTGACCGATTGACCATTGCGGACGGCACGGCCCATCACAATGGCTTTTTTATACATGCGGTTCAACTCTTCAGGCAAGGCAAAGTCAGGGACCGTTGCATCAATAGGGTTAAACACCACTCCCGCATCCTGCGCGGCATCGATCATCACCCGTAGCGCCACCTTTGACCAGTCATTGCGCGTGGGGCGCTCGAGGATCAGCGCGGCACCGCTGCGTTTTTGCAGCATACCATAGCGGTCAGCGGGCATTCGGTCGTCATGCCAGGCTCTGAGTTTAATCACGTTACCCTCAAGCAGCGGCGCTATGGCCGGATAACGCGTCATGATCCCAAACTGTGCACCGGCATGACGATACGTTGCGGTATCCTTATCAGAAACAGAAGCCTGAACCGTTTCAAACTGCGGGCGGGTGAGGAAACAGGCTTCGTACTCGTCGGGATTATACCCGCCGCCAATATCCGAGTGTGCCCCGGGCAACGCCAGTTCCGGCCAGGCAGGCTTTACGCTGTTCAGCGCAAAGTTAAAACGTCACTCGTGCTGCGCGGTGATATGAAAAACCTTCTCCGCCACGCCGGGACGCAGCGCGATATTCACCTCTCCGGTATCCGCGCTGTGCGGGTTAAAACCGTTAAGCGGCGTACCGATGCCCGCCACAGTATCAAATATCCCCAGAAAACGTGTTTTCCCACCGGGGGTACCCGTAAATTTAATCTCGCCCAGACCAGCGTTAATGGCCGCCATAATGGCAACATCCTGCTCGAACACCCGGTTGGCAAAATGCCGTGCTGCCGCTGCCCCCCGGCTAAAACCGAAAATATCAAACTGTAATTCTTTGATAATACAATCTTTGGCTTCAGGGAATCTGAAAAGATAATCCTCGATACCCGTTACCAGCAACGCCACCGCCTTATCGGTTTTACTGGCTACGCCAGTGTTACCTCTACCGGTTCCCATCCCGTAAGAGCTGTCACCCTTTCCGCTTTCTGTACCAATTCCTTCGATATAAATGGCACTCTGTCCATGTCCGGTATCGGTGGTAATTTTCTGGTTATACAGCGTATTCAGCCAATACACATTGGTGTAATAACCAAGATAACTTCCTGCGGCAATACCGCTATGACTCCGTTTCAGCCTTACGCACTGAGATAACGTAGATTCGGCATCCCCGTCACTCATACCATAATGCTCGCCTGCACAGGCATTCTGACGGTCAGCACTGTTATCCGCATTATTCCCCGTCCCATCAAAAAACACCCCGATCGTCAGCGTGATTTCGCGCCGCTTTATCTTCGCGGACTGGGCGTGTTGTTGCGGTACGTCTGCCGGAGAGGGAGCAAACAGGGGGATATCAATCGGCGCAACGGGTTTTCGTTGCGTTACGCTGGCGGGTTCTTTGCCGTAACCGTCAGGAATGGAGGAAATAAATGTCGCCCCGCAGGGGCAGGAACTGACGCTGTCGAGCGTACCGGCCAGCGGCATCCCGCCCACCCTGATTTTGCCCGGCCCGCTGATGATGCTGTACGTCATACCGGGGTTCTTACCGCAGGAGACCAGACTGCCCTCCCGCGGAAGCTCCGCGCCACGCAGAAAGACGGTCGAGTGACCGCTCAGTATTTCCCCACCGCAGCTGGTTTTATCGCCGACGCGAAGAAAATAGCCCTTTGCCATATGCTGTCCTTAGCCTGTTTACGTTGAACATAAAATGTGCGAAGGACAACTTAACCAGATATTTTCATAAAAAAAATACGCGTACCGCTAACACACCCCTGTTATTTACGATTTATCGCCTGTAACGCTGCCCCGCACTGATGAGGTTCAAAGTCCGCAATCTGGACGTTTTCCCCGATGGTGGTATTATCCCTGCGCCGCCAAAACTTCAATGGAGTCAAGCATGTCCACACTGCGTTTACTGTTATCGGATTCCTGGGACCCCTGGTTTAACCTGGCCGTGGAAGAGTCTATTTTCCGCCAGATGCCGGCGACTCAGCGAGTGCTGTTTTTGTGGCGCAATGCCGAGACAGTCGTCATTGGCCGTTCGCAGAACCCGTGGAAAGAGTGCAATACGCGGCGCATGGAAGAAGATGGCATCCGCCTGGCGCGACGCAGCAGCGGCGGTGGCGCGGTGTTTCATGACCTGGGCAACTGCTGTTTTACTTTTATGGCCGGGAAACCGGAGTACGACAAAAGCGTGTCGACCGGGATTATTCTGCGGGCGCTGGCGTCACTGGGTATTCAGGCTGAAGCCTCAGGCCGTAATGACCTGGTGGTGAATACGGCCGACGGGGTGCGTAAAATTTCCGGTTCCGCCTATCATGAAACCCACGATCGCGGTTTCCATCACGGCACCATCCTGCGCGATGCCGACCTCTCCCGCCTCGCCGATTACCTCAATCCTGACGTCAAGAAATTGCAGGCTAAAGGCATTACCTCCGTGCGCTCGCGCGTGGCGAATCTGGAAGAGCTGGTGCCGGGGATTACCTTTGAAGCGATTTGCAGCGCGGTGACGGCGGCCTTCTTCGACCATTTTGGCGAAGCATGCCAGCCCGAGCATATCTCCCCAACGTCCCTGCCCGACCTGCCCGGCTTCGAGGCGCAGTTCGCCAAACAGAGCAGCTGGCAGTGGAATTTCGGCCAGGCACCGCAGTTCCAGCATCTGCTGGATACCCGTTTTAGCTGGGGTGGCGTGGAGATCCACGTCGATGTTGAGCGCGGCAAGGTCAGCCGCTGCCAGATTTTCAGCGACAGCCTGAACCTGACGCCGTTAGAACAGCTGGCAGAGCAGCTGCCCGGCACCGAGTATCGGCCAGAGGCGCTGGCAGCCCAGGTGGCACGGCTGAGGGAGGCGTTTCCTCAGCAGGCGGTGGAGCTGACGGAGCTGGAGTTTTGGCTGGCGGAGAGTGTGCGCTGATGAGGCGTCTGGTCATTAACCGGGTCAAGGTTTTAAGGTTAGGGTCAAGTGCTTAAGGTCAAGGGCGTTTCGCTTTCCCGCTGCGCGGGCTGAGCGACCCAGGGTGGGCAATCGCCCCCACCCTGGGGACCCGGGCTTGTGGCAGGCGCATCGCCCGCTTACAGCGGGTTCCCTCAGTCTATCGGCTTTCCTGCCGGATCGGTTGTGACGGGACATCCCTGTCCCGGCACGCCCTCTCGCCAACGTCCTGTTGGCTCGTCCTGGAAATCCGCTCTCCTTCGGCGAGGCTTAATTGCCGCTCAAACATCAACGGCCAGGTCAACGTCAAAAGAACAAACACGGAGCAAATATAAAAACCCCTTTTGGTCTTATTCAGTTTTTGTCTTTTTTAATTTTTAGATTTTGAATTGGGTTTTGACGTTGAAGCGGCAATTAAGCAGCGCTGAGGAAGCGATGTGAACCAGGATTCACCGCCAGGACGGCGGTGAAAGGTCGTGCCGGGACAGGACGTCCCGTCACGAGCGGTCCGTCGGTTAACGGAGCTGACGAAGGCATCCACGAAGTGGACGCTGCGCCTGCCGCAAGCGCGGATCCCTAAGGGCGGGGCGACTGCCGCCCTTAGGTCGCTTCGCCCACGAAGTGGGAAAGCGAAACGCCCTTGACGTTGACCTTAAGGCGTTGACCAGGAACTTGAACTTAGCCATGGCCAAGCCATCCCCGCCACACTTCCCAACGTTAAACGCCCATCACCACCACACATTGCCCTGCCCGCACCGATGACCCCGGTTCCACCCGGATGGACTCAATCACCCCACTGACGGGTGCCAGCAGCGGGATCTCCATTTTCATCGCTTCGATAATCACCAGGACATCACCTTGCGTGACACTGTCACCCACTGCACACTTCACCTGCCACAGATTGCCGGTAATCGCGCTCTCCACGGCCAGCATGCCTTCCGGCAGTACCGCTTCTTCGGTAACATCCCCTACCGCCTCCTGACTGTCAAAATGTGCCTGACCGCTGGCGATCCAGCGCTCGCGTTCGGCATTAAAGGCCGACTGCTGATGCTGACGGAAGTCGCTGATGCCCGTCGCCTGCTCCGCCAGGAACTGCTGATAGTCGGCCAGCGCCAGTTCGGTCTGCTCAATACGCAGCGGGTAGCGACCCAGCGGGAAATCACGGCGGATGCGCAGCAGCTCTTCGGATGACACCGGGTAAAACTTAATCTGGTCAAAGAAGCGCAGCAGCCAGGGCTTGCCGCCAAAGTCGGCGACCTCGCGGTAGCGATTCCACATTTGCAGCGTGCGCCCGACAAACTGATAGCCGCCCGGCCCTTCCATGCCGTACACGCACAGATACGCCCCGCCGATACCGACCGAGTTTTCCGCCGTCCAGGTTCGCGCCGGGTTGTATTTGGTGGTGACCAGGCGATGGCGCGGATCGAGCGGTGTGGCTACCGGTGCACCAAGGTAAACATCCCCCAGCCCCATCACCAGATAGTTTGCGGCAAACACCGTGTTGAACACGGCATCGATATCCGGCAGATCGTTGATGCGGCGAATAAACTCCAGATTGCTCGGGCACCAGGGGGCGTCGCGGCGCACCGTGGTCATGTATTTATCAATCGCCAGCTGGCAGGCCGGATCATCCCAGGAGAGTGGTAAATACACCACCCGCGACGGTACACGCAGATCGTCGCGGCTACTCACCGTCTGCCAGCGATCCCGCACCATCGTCAGCAGTTCGTCCTGCGGCAGTCTGTCGGGTTGATAGTGGATTTGCAGTGAGCGGATACCCGGCGTCAGGTCGATTATCGCCGGATGCTTGATCGCCTCAAGCGCCTGCATCAGCGCATGACCGCGAAAACGCAGTACCAGGTCCAGCTCCGGCGCCCCCATTTCCAGCAGCAGATGGGTATCCCCGGACAGCCGTGCCACCAGGCGACGATCGCCCTCGCCGATATCCAGCACCACCGGGGAGATCAACGCCGAAGCCTGCCAGACCGGTTCAGCCAGGGCGAGCTGTTGCAGCTCGGTATGGCGTGCGGCGTTCAGCTGGCGCGCCGTGGTGATCTTCACCGGAACAAAGCGCAGGCGGTCGCCCGCTTTAAGCTGGCCCACCAGCCACAAGTCAGCCTCGATGATGGTGACCGGGCAGACAAAACCGCCCAGGCTTGGGCCATCCGGGCCGAGAATAACCGGCATATCCCCGGTAAAGTCGACCGCGCCCACCGCATACGGGTTGTCGTGGATATTGGACGGATGCAGCCCGGCCTCGCCGCCGCTCTCACGCACCCACTCCGGTTTCGGGCCAATCAGGCGTACCCCGGTGCGGCTGGAGTTGAAGTGTACTTCCCAGTCAGTGGCAAAGAAGGTGTCGATATAGCCAGGCGTGAAATATTCCGGTGCCGCATGCGGGCCGTAGATCACCCTGAGCGTGCGGGTGGCGGGCAGTGCCGGGGTCAGTGCCGCAGGGAGTGCCTCGCCAGCGGTCGTATCCGTCAGTTCTGCGAGGTGAAGTACATCCCCGGTACGCAGCGCCCGACCCGCGTGGCCACCAAACTGGCCGAGGGTGAAGGTACTTTTACTGCCCAGATAATCGGGCACGGCAATGCCGCCGCGCAGGCAGAGATAGCTGCGTACCCCGGCGCCTTCGATGGCCCCGAGGGTTAACGTCGCGCCAGCCGGGATCAGGAAACTCTGGTTCATCGGCAACACTTCGCCGTCCAGCGCGATGGGGATTGTTGCACCGCACACCACTGCCACACTGGCGGTGTTAAAGCGCAGCGTTGGCCCGCTCAGGGTGATCTCCAGCGCGGCGGCATCGGTCGCGTTGTTCAGCAGACGATTGCCGAAGCGCAGCGCGCGGTCATCCATCGGCCCGGACGGCGGCACTCCCACCGCCCAGTAACCCAGGCGACCGGGGAAATCCTGCACCGTGGTCTGGGTTCCGGCGCTCAGGACTTCAACGGTAGTGGCCTGATAGTGCAAGGCATCCAGGAAGCGCGTCCAGGGTTCACCACTGGCAAACGGCGCGGCGTGCAGGATCTGTTGCAGGTACTGGCGATTGACCTCCACGCCGTACAGGCGCGTCTCGTTCAGCGCCGTGTCCAGCGCGGCAATTGCCTGTTCGCGGGTGGCGCAGCAGGTAATAATTTTTGCCAGCAGCGGATCGAAGAACGGCGGAACGTCGCAGCCGGACTCGACCCAGGTATCGATGCGTAATTGCTGACCATCGACAGGCGGGAAACTGACCTCGGTCAGCAGCCCCGGTGACGGCTGGAACTGGCGGCCCGGATCTTCCGCGTAGACACGTGCCTGAATGGCATGACCTGTAGGTGACAACGTCACGTAAAGGTCATTCAGCGGCGGCAACGTGCCCGCGGCCAGGGCGATCATCCAGCGCACCAGATCCACGCCCCACACCTGTTCAGTCACGCCGTGCTCTACCTGAAGCCGGGTATTCACCTCCAGGAACCAGAACTGCTGCATCGCACTGTCGTA
Source organism: Erwinia rhapontici (assembly GCF_020683125.1). Classification (NCBI taxonomy): domain Bacteria; kingdom Pseudomonadati; phylum Pseudomonadota; class Gammaproteobacteria; order Enterobacterales; family Erwiniaceae; genus Erwinia; species Erwinia rhapontici. The sequence goes on from NZ_CP085627.1 coordinate 2,521,788, forward strand.
AACAAACTCCACCGTACCGGCACTGCGGTAGTTCACCGCTTTTGCCAGCGTGATGGCCGCGCTGCACAGCGCCTCCGCCATCCCGGCCGGCAGATTCGGTGCCGGGGTTTCTTCAATCACTTTCTGATTGCGGCGCTGCACGGAGCAGTCGCGCACGCCCAGCGCGATCACCTCGCCCTGTCCGTCACCGAAAATTTGCACTTCAAGATGCCGCGCGCGTTCGATGTATTTTTCGATAAACACACCCGCATCGCTGAAGTTGTTCTGACCAAGACGCTTCACTGCATCAAACGCCTGGCTCAGCCCCTCGGCATCGTGACAGACGCGCATACCGATGCCGCCCCCGCCGGCGGTGCTTTTCAGCATCACCGGGTATCCCACCTGGCGGGCCGCCGTCAGCGCCGCGTCAATATCATCCAGCAGGTCGGTGCCTTCCAGCAGCGGGATCTGCTGCTCTCGCGCCAGCGCACGCGCCGTATGTTTTAAGCCAAACAGCCGCAGTTGTTCTGCCGTGGGGCCGACAAAGGCGATGCCCGCTGCGTCACAGGCGTCGGCAAAGGCGGCATTTTCCGAGAGAAAACCGTAGCCGGGATGGATCGCCTGGGCACCACTCTCCAGGGCTGCGGCAATGATTTTTTCCACCACCAGATAGGTTTGCGCCGCCGGACCGTCGCCGAGGCTGATGGCCTCATCGGCCTCGCGGATATGCAGGCTGGTGGCATCCGCTTCGGAGAAGACCGCCACGCCAGTAACGTCCATCGCACGCAGCGTACGCAAAATACGGCACGCAATCGCGCCACGATTAGCAATCAGCAGTTTTGTAAACATAGAGGCAGACTCACATCAGGGCGGGCCGTCCCGCCAGAATCCTGGCCGCCTGAGGTCGTCCTCAGGGGAAAATGCATTTTCTCAGCTGAGTATCAGCAATCAGTTCCACACCAGCACTTCGGCAGCGGTGGGGTTCCAGCCGTTGCAGGGATTATTCAGCTGCGGGCAGTTGGAGATCAGCACAATCACGTCGCATTCCGCGCGCAGTTCCACGTATTTCCCGGCGGCAGAGATCCCGTCTTCAAACGTCAGGCCGCCCTCAGGCGTCACCGGTACATTCATAAAGAAGTTAATGTTGGCAGTGATATCGCGCTTGTTCAGCCGCCCGTCGTGCAGGCAGGCGCAGAGGAAGTTATCGCGGCAGCTGTGCATATAGCGCGTATCGGCGTGATAGCGCACGGTGTTACTTTCCTGCGCACAGGCTCCGCCAAGCGTATCGTGGCGGCCACAGGTATCGGCAACAAGGGTCAGCAGCGGGTTGCCGAGGTTGGAATAAAGCACGCTGCCGCAGGTCAGATAGGCATTGTTTTGACGGCGTAACGTTCGCTGGGCGTCATAGCGCTCACGCGGGCTGGCGGCGCGGTAAAACAGCGTATCCACCGCCTGGTTACCTTCCAGATCGTGCAGGCGCACCGTCTGGCCTTTTTTTACCTCAAACAGGAACGGCTCTCCCGCCGGGATCGTGTGGCGATAGACCGCATCGGCAGGGTTTTTGTCACTGGTGGTTAACGTCATCGGGTGGCTCCTTATACGACAAAGCGCTCAATATTCTGGAAGGCGCGCAGATTTTCCGGGCGCGAGGTTTTGCACAGCGTCAGCCCTGCCGGATCGCTGGCAGGCATCAGCGCAAGCCGTACCGGACGTGGCGTGTATTCCTGGTTTGGGTCCATCGGGTGCGGCAGCGCAGTCAGCACCACCAGGATATCCATCGGCGCATACAGCTCTACCACGCTGCCGGGGGCGGAGTGCTGCGGATGGAAGGTGAATGCGCCCTGCTCATCTACCGTCACTTTGCTGAACAGATTGAGCACCATGTGCAGATCTTCGAGGTTGAGATTCCATTTACCCATCTCGATCAGCAGGTTATCCATCCCGTTGCGATGGAAACCATTGCGCCGTTCCTGATAGCGCCCCTGACCGTATTTTTCCGCCACTTCCTCCGCGTTCAACACGCCACCGAAGCTGTCGTGCCAGCCACAGGTGTCAGTGACGATGGCCGCCAGCACGCGGCCCATATCGGAGTAGAGGCAGTGCCCTGCGCCCAGCCGCGCGGTGTGTTGCCCTTTCAACGTGTCCGGCAGGTTCAGCCGCTCGCTTTTCTCATGGGCGTTAAACAGCATCAGGCTGACATTGGCGCCCCCCTCGATGTCCGTCAAACGCAGGCTCTGCCCCTGTTTCACCACAAACGAGGTATGACCGCCGCCGGGTAACGTTTCTTCATAGGGATGTGTCATGTGAAATCTCCGGGTTAAATGATTGTGCTGCCAGTGCCGGGTACGGGATCACCGCACCCGGCTGCTGACGCTGCCGCAGGCGAGTTTCATTCAGCGGCAAATCGTAGGTCACGCGCGCTCCCCATGCGTTGGGCTCATGGGGGTCGATGCGGACTTTGTCGAACACCAGCAGGCGGGTGCCGAGGTTGAAGCCTTCTGACAGGTCGTGGGTGACCATAAACACCGTCAGCTGAGTTTCCTGCCACAGCGAGAGCAGCAGACTGTGCATATCCTTGCGAATGCCGGGATCGAGCGCGCCGAACGGTTCATCCAGCAACAGAATGCGCGGGCGCATAATAAAGGCCTGGGCGATCGCCAGCCGCTGTTGCATGCCGCCGGAGAGCTGGGCCGGATACTTCTCCAGTGCATGCCCCAGTCCAACCCGCTCCAGCATCTCAGCGGCCTGTTCACGTGCCGCTTTTTTACGCCGTCCAAACAGACGCCCGAGAAACGCTGCCTGCGGCAGTTCCAGCCCGATGGCGACGTTATCCAGCACATTCAGATGGGGGAACACGGAGTAGCGCTGAAACACGACGCCACGGCTGGCGTCCGGCTCTGGCGTCAGCGGCTGGCCTTCCAGCAGGATGGTGCCTTGACTCGGTTTCTCCTGGCCCAGTAGCAGGCGCAGAAACGTCGATTTCCCGCAGCCAGAGGCCCCGACCATGGTGCAGAACTCCCCTTCGTTAATGCTCAGGTTGAGGTTCTCCAGCACCACGTGGTTGCCGTACTCCTGCCAGATATGGTTGATATCGATAAAACTCATGATTTTTCTCCCTGTGCCCAGGGGAAGCACAGCCGGTTAAGGTGGCGCAGCCCGAGGTCCATCAGCCACGCCAGCAGCGTGATCCAGATGACGTACGGCAGAATGACGTCCATTGCCATGTACCTGCGCACCAGGAAGATGCGGTAGCCCAGTCCGGCAGTGGATGAGATGGCTTCTGCGGAGATCAGGAACAACCAGGCCGATCCCAGCAGCAGGCGCAGTGAGGTCAGCAGCCGGGTTAACAGCTGCGGTAAGACCACCCGCAGCACCACTGTCCAGCTGTTGGCCCCGAGGGTCTGCGCCTTAATCAGGATCTCCACCGGAATTTCCCGCGCCCGCTGCTCAAGGTCACGCGCCAGCATGGGTGTAATCCCAATGACGATCAGCATAATTTTCGACAGTTCATCGAGGCCGAAGACGATAAACAGCACCGGGAGGATCGCCAGCGGCGGGACCATCGAGACCACCGTCATAAACGACGACAGCGGCGATCGCCACATAGGGAAAACCCCGGAGGCGATACCAAAGCACAGCCCCAGCAGTGAGGCGATGCCCAGCCCGATCAGCAGCCTGCCGAGACTGACGGCGGTGTCCATCCACAACAGGTATTCGCCACTGCGTTTATCCGGGGTAAATGCCATGCGCCATACCGCATCGGCCATCTGCCCCAGTCCCGGTAACAGCTTGTCGTGGGGGTTGGCCTCCAGCCGCACCGCAGAACCGATAAAGTACGCGGCGATCACCAGCACAAAGGGCAGCAGAATCAGCATCAGGTGCAGGCCCTTTTCAGGGTGTCGATTAATTTGCCGCATCGTTTGGCCTCCTCAGAGTGATGATCACAGCGTGCCGGCAGCCGCCATCTTCAGATAGCTGTCGTCGAAGCGCAGTTTGATATTGCTGTTGTCGCCCAGGGTCACGTTGCCGGGGAAGCTCATGCCGATGAAATCCGCACTCTGCGCGCCATCGCCGAGCAGGCCTTTTTCAAAGGAGAAGTTCGCCACACGCTGCATGGTTTTCGCCAGTTCGACATCGGTGACAAACTTCAGGTTGTCGGCCGGGGTGTAAAACAGATGGGTGGTTTTGAGCTGGGCCTGATAGCCGCTGAGATCGGTACCGGAGGCGACGGCCATCGCGCTCAGCGCGTCTTTATCGCCCGCTTTCATCTGCGCCATCATTTCATACCAGGCGCCCGTCAGTGCTTTACCCAGTGCCGGGTTATCTTTCAGTACTGCGCTGTTCACCACCATCATGTCGATCAGCTCGCCGGGCACCTGTGAAGACTCAAACACTTCGCTGGTGTTGGGGGTGTTTTTGATCACCGACAGCTGCGGGTTCCAGGCGACAGCGGCCTGCACGCCCTTGGTGGCGAAAGCAGAGACAATATCGGCATCCGAGGTGTTAACCACCGTAACGTCTTTTTCCTGCAATCCGGCTTTTTCCAGGCCGCGTACCAGCAGGTAATGCGACACCGACAGCTCAGGCAGATAGACCTTCATGCCTTTCAGGTCGTTCAGCGTTTTGCCTTTCCCCTTCAGCACCACACCGTCGTTGCCTTCGGAATAACTGCCCAGGATCAGCGCGGTGGAGTCCACGCCACCGGCGGCGGGAATGGTCAGCGCATCCATATTGGTCATCGTGCAGCCGTCAAACTGTCCGGCGGTGTACTGATTGATGGATTCGATATAGTCGTTGAGCTGAGTGACGTGGATTTTAATGCCGTATTTCGCCGCCCACTTATCGATGATGCCGGAAGTGGCAATCTGGCCCCATGGCATCCAGCCTGCGTAAATGGTCCAGCAGACATTGAACTCTTTCTTAGGGGCGGCCTGGGAAGGAACGCTAACCAGCGCGGTGACGCTGAGAAGGCAAATGCTGAGGATGTGGGAAAATTTCATTGTAACCTCGGTGTTGGCGGATAATACGGGGCAGCGCTACACCAGTGGTGTTGCTGTCTCCCGGGCTTTTATCCCGCCGTGTAACCCCAACCGAGGTCGCCAGCTCTCGGACCAGTCATCCACGTCGTGGACCGGAACCCTAGCCTGCTATTGTGTTCAGTGATCGGTATAACGCTGCTGCTTGGGAAAGATAAAGCAAGAGTTATGCCAGGAGGGTTTTCACTGCAAAACAAGAGGTTATTGATCACGCGTGAACGCTCACGTTCGTTTATGGGGCATCATTTTCTGGCAGACTGCATCAGAAGTGTGCATCCCGATACTGACACCCGGTCATCACTTCCCGTTAAAACAATGCATTGTCGGTAACGGTTTGCCTGTCTACCCTTGCAGTACGCTGTTTTATTCATCATAAGGTCCTGAGAACCATGACACAGTCTGAATCTGTCCGCAGAAAGGCGCTGATTGCCGGTGCCGTCGGTAACTTTATCGAGTGGTATGAGTTTGCCGTGTATGGCTTTCTCGCCACGGTGATTGCCCGTAACTTTTTTACCTTACAGGGCGAATCTGAACTGACCGGGATCATCCTCACCTGGGCCTCCTTCGCCATTGCCTTTTTCTTCCGGCCGCTGGGGGCAATTGTTTTTGGTCGCATCGGCGACAGAATTGGCCGCAAACCCACGCTGATCGCGGTGCTGATACTGATGACGCTGGCGACAGCAGCGATAGGCCTGGTGCCTGTTTATGCCTCTATCGGTCTGGCTGCCCCACTGATTATTACTCTGTTGCGCATTCTTCAGGGCCTGTTTGCCGGGGGTGAGTACGGCGGTGCAGTGTCACTGATGACCGAGTTTGCGCCAAAAGGGAAAAGAGGGTTATACGGTGCATGGCAATCGCTGACCGTGGCCTTTGGCCTGCTGGCCGGGGCGGCAATGGTGGCGGTGCTGACGGCAACCCTGAGCAGTGAGGCGCTGCACAGCTGGGGCTGGCGCATTCCCTTCCTGACGGCGCTGCCGCTGGGCCTGGTGGCGCTCTGGCTGCGGATGCAGCTGGAAGAAACGCCCACCTTCAGCAAGGCCAGCGTTGAGCACCGCGCGCCAGACGGCGGACTGGTGTTCCGGGTGATCCTGCTGGGTATTGGCCGGGTAATGGTGTGGTCAGCGGCGGGCTACACCTATCTGGTGGTGATGCCAACCTATTTACAGTCAGTGTTGCATACCGGGCTGAATCAGGCGCTGGTGATTGCCGTGCTCTCCAATATCGGCTTTGCCCTGACGATTTTACCCGCCGGGATACTCAGCGACCGCCTCGGTCGTCGTAACGTGATGGTGTTTGCCAGCGTGATGTTACTGATTTTCGCCTGGCCTTTGCTGAAGGTATTGCAGATGCCCGATATCGGCTTGTGGGTGAAGTGCCTGGTGGTGCTGTTTGCCGGAGGGCTGGTGGGACTGCTGGCCGGGCCGGGGCCTGCGATGTTGTCTGAGATGTTCCCAACTCGGGTGCGCTATACCGGACTGGGGCTGGCCTATTCGCTCTCCAATGCAATCTTCTCCGGTTGCGCCGGGTTGATTATCAGCGGCTTGATCAAGCAGACCGGCAACAACGACATCCCGGCATTTTATGTGATGGCGACTGCGGTGATCAGCATCGCTGCGCTGATGACACTGCGGGGGGACGATCACCGGCGAGAGCTGGATGAGTGACGTTGTTCTGCCACGCAGGGTTACTGCCATAAGCGCGCCCAACACTCATCAACGGTCAGACTAATTCCGCAGCCGGAATAATATGGTTACCCGGCTGCGGATTCAGCGCCGCGTCCAGCAGCGCACGCGCAATATTCTGTGCCGGATTCAGGCGCATCCGTTTTGGCAGCAGCGGCCCCGCCACCCGCAGGAAGCTCATCATCAGTGCCTCCATCGTCCGCGCTTCCTCACGCTCTCCGCCAATCAGGCCCGGGCGCACCAGCGTCAGTGAATCAAACCCGAGCTGCGCAAGATCGCGCTCCAGCTCCCCTTTGACCCGATTGTAAAAAAAGCGCGACGCGATAGAAACACCGGTAGCCGAGTTCAGTACACAGGTCTGAACACCCTGCGCTTTTGCCTGACGCGCAATCGCCAGCGGGTAATGGTAATCAACCCGCTTAAATGCGTCACGCGTTTGTGCCTTTTTCATGGTGGTACCTAACGTGCAGATCATCGCATCGGCCTGCCACCAGGGTTCGTTCCACGGCAGGCTGTCAAAATTGACCACCGGGGCCAGCAGTTTGGGATGTGCAGGCAGCGCCCGTCGTACCGGAGCCACTACCGATGTGACGCGTTCATCTTGCAGTGCCAGGCGTAATACCTGTCCGCCTACCAGTCCCGTTGCTCCTGCCAGCAATAACTTCATTTATGCTTCCCCGGCCAGATGTCCGATAGCCGAATCCACCGGCGTATCGCCGTCGGTCAGTTCGATAAGCTTGTGCGACACCTGCGGCTGTTCAACCAGTGCCACCAGCGCGGCGGCGACGTTATCGCGCGATATATTCCCGTAAGGGATCGCCAGCCCGGCATTCACGCGGCCCGCTCCGGTCTCGTCAGTCAGCGTGCCAGGGCGCAGGATCACCCAATCGAGGTCGCTGGCGGCCAGATGGACATCGGCCTGTTTCTTCACTGCCATGTAATATTCAAAGGTCTCTGAAATTGTCTTAGCACGCCCGGCTTCAGGAAAAGCGGACACCAGCAGAAAACGTGAAACGCCCGCCTGCTGCGCCGCCGCCACGGCCAGCTCCAGTCCTTTACCATCGATGGCCTGCGTGGTTTCCTTCCCTCCTTTCCCCCCCGCACCGGCGGTAAATACCAGGCTGTCGCAGCCGCGCAGTAACTCGCTGAGCCCGGTCACGGTCAGCCGTGTCAGGTCCCCCGGCGCGCTTTGGGCACCGAGCTTTTGCAGTTCTTCACCCTGTTCGGGATGGCGGTGAAGTGCCACCGGCTGATGCCCGCGCTGTGCGAGCTGGCTGACCAGACGGCGGCCCACATTGCCTGCCGCACCAATAATAAATACCTTACTCATTGCGATCTCCAGATCATGAACCAGCCTCAATCTTAGCTGATTGATTGTGACTCGCCTCGCACTTCGCAGCAATGCCACAGGAAAGTATAAAAGTAATCGATTACATTGTGCGTGAGATTAATTGTAATCGATTACTTTATGAAGGGGTCTGACGATGGTTTCTTCCGTTGAGCATGCAGGCGTTGCGGGCAGTAAACAGGTTTTACTGGTGCCACGCCTGGCATTAATGATGTTTTTACAGTTCTTTATCTGGGGCACCTGGTCGGTGACGCTGGGCCTGGTGATGACCCAACATAACCTTGGGACGATCATTGGCGATGCCTTCTCCGCCGGGCCGATTGCCTCGATCCTCTCGCCGTTTGTCCTGGGGATGATCGTTGACCGTTTCTTCCCCTCGCAGAAAGTGATGGCGCTGCTGCATCTGGCGGGTGCTGTGATCCTGTGGTTTGTGCCCGGCGCGCTGGAAGCACAAAACGGTTCGCTGCTGATTGTGCTGCTGTTCGCTTATACGCTGTGCTACATGCCGACGCTGGCACTCACCAACAATATTGCGTTTCACAGTCTGAGCAACAGTGAGAAAAGTTTCCCTGTGGTGCGTGTGTTCGGCACCATCGGCTGGATTGTTGCCGGGATCTGCATTGGCGTCAGTGGGATTTCCGCCAGCGTGATGATCTTCCAGCTGGCTGCCGCCTGTTCGGTGCTGCTGGCTGCCTACAGCCTGACGCTGCCGCACACCCCTGCTCCGGCCAAAGGCCTGCCGTTCCGGGTACGGGACCTGTTCTGTGCGGATGCCTTCAGCCTGCTGAAGCAGAGTCACTTCCTGATTTTCGCTCTCTGCGCCACGCTGATCTCTATCCCGCTGGGCACCTATTACGCCTTTACCGCCACCTTCCTTGCCGATGTCGGTATCCAGGATGTCAGCAGCGCGATGTCCTTCGGTCAGATGTCGGAAATCGTCTTTATGCTGATTATCCCGCTGCTGTTCCGCCGGCTGGGGGTGAAATACATGCTGCTGATCGGCATGGTGGCGTGGTTCGTGCGCTACATGCTGTTTGCTTATGGCGTGAGCGATGAAGCGCGCTGGCTGTTGTACGCCGGGATCCTGCTGCACGGGGTCTGCTACGACTTCTTCTTTGTCATCGGTTTTATCTACACCGACCGCGTGGCCGGCACCCAGGTGAAAGGCCAGGCGCAGAGCCTGATTGTGATGTTCACCTACGGCATCGGCATGCTGCTGGGTTCGCAAATCTCCGGCGCGCTGTACAACCATCTGTTCACGGCGGGGAGCCCGCATGCACTGAGTGACTGGACGACGTTCTGGTTAATCCCGGCCGTTGCCGCGCTGGTGATCGCCGTGATCTTCCTGTTCTCGTTCCGCTACAAAGAACAGCGTTAATTTTTACCCTTCAGGAGAATGCAATGAAGACATTAAAAGGCCCGGGTTTGTTCCTGTCACAGTTTATCGGCCAGGATGCGCCCTTTAATACGCTGGATAACCTCGCACAGTGGGCGGCGGATTTAGGTTTCAAGGCGTTGCAGATCCCCTGTAATCACCCGCACATTTTCGATGTGGAAAAAGCGGCGAACAGCCAGAGCTATTGCGATGATATTCGTGAACGCCTGGCGGCATACGGGCTGACGATCAGCGAGCTGTCCACCCATCTGGAAGGTCAGCTGATTGCCGTGCACCCCGCCTATGACGAAGCGTTTAACGATTTTGCCCCGGAGGCGGTTCGTCATGATCCCCGCGCCCGCCAGCAGTGGGCCACTGGGGTACTGATGCAGGCGGCGCAGGCGTCTGCCCGCCTGGGGCTGACGGCGCACGCCACCTTTTCCGGGGCGCTGGCCTGGCCCTATTTCTATCCGTGGCCACCGCGTAAAGCCGCACTGATTGATACCGCGTTCAGCGAGCTGGCCGTGCGCTGGAAGCCGATCCTCGACGTTTTCGACCATCACGGAGTGGACGTCTGCTACGAGCTGCATCCGTCAGAAGATCTGCACGATGGCATCAGTTTTGAGCGTTTCCTCGCCGCAGTGGACCACCATCCGCGCTGCAATATCCTGTTTGATCCCAGCCATATGCTGCTGCAACAGATGGATTATCTGGCCTTTATCGATATTTATCACAGCAGAATTAAAGCTTTTCACGTCAAGGATGCGGAGTTTACCCCATCAGGGCGCAGCGGCGTTTATGGCGGCTACCAGACATGGATTGAGCGCGCCGGGCGCTTCCGTTCACCTGGCGACGGGCAGATCGATTTCAAGGCCATTTTCAGCAAACTGGCGCAGTACGGCTATGACGGCTGGGCGGTGCTGGAGTGGGAGTGCTGCCTGAAAGACGCCGCCACGGGCGCCCGCGAAGGGGCCCAGTTTATTGCTCAGAATATTATTCCGGTTGCCGACCGCGCGTTTGATGATTTCGCCGCTACCAGCGAGTCCGATACCGCCATTCGTTCGATGCTGGGCATCACAGGAGTCAACTCACATGATTAAAGTGGGCATTGTCGGGTCGGGCTTCATTGGCCCGGCGCATATTGAGGCGATCCGTCGCCTTGGTTTCGTTGAGGTGGTCGCACTGTGCGACAGTTCACTGGTGGTAGCGCAGGAGAAAGCACAGCAGTACAACGTGCCTTTTGCCTATGGCGATGTGGCCGAACTGCTCCAGCATCCGGGGCTGTCGGTGGTGCACAACTGCACGCCAAACCATCTGCATGCGGCAATCAACCGGCAGATTCTGCTGGCGGGAAAACACGTCTTCTCCGAGAAGCCACTCTGTATGACGGCCGCCGAAGCACGCGAACTGGTGACGCTGGCAGAACAGGCGGGCGTGGTGCATGCGGTGAGTTTTGTCTATCGACAGTTCGCGATGGTGCAGCAGGCGGCCAGTATGATCCGTCATCAGCAGGCCGGGCGTATTTTTGCGGTTCATGGCAGCTATTTACAGGACTGGATGCTGCATGACACGGACTTTAACTGGCGTATTCTGCCGGATAAAGGGGGCGTGTCGCGCACCGTGGCGGATATTGGTTCGCACTGGTGCGATACCCTGCAATTTGTCACCGGGCGTAAAATCAGCGCCGTTATGGCGGATTTCGCCATCGTTCATCCAAGCCGGAAAGCCAGCCTTAGCGACGGCAGCACCTTCACCTCGGGCAAGGCAGCGGAAGACTATCAGGAGGTGGCGGTGGAAACCGAAGATTTTGCTTCTGTCCTGCTGCGTTTCGACGACGGCAGCAAAGGCAGCATGACGGTATCGCAGGTCAGCGCCGGACGTAAAAATCGCCTGGCGTTTGAGATCAACGCCAGCAAACTCTCCCTGGGCTGGGATCAGGAAGCCCCGCAAACGTTATGGCTTGGCCAGCGCGACGGGCCGAATCAGCGTCTGTCGGACGACCCCTCTTTGCTGAACCCGGATGTCGCCGCGACGGCGCATTTCCCCGGTGGGCATATCGAAGGCTGGCCAGATGCCTTTAAAAACATGATGCTTAACTTCTACCGTTACATTCAGGCGGGCAAGCAGCCGGGCACCGATGTCGGCAACTTTGCCACCTTCCACGATGGCGCGAATATCATGTTCATTATTGACGCGATGGTTCAAAGCCATCAACAGCAGCGCTGGATCACCGTCCAGGACTGACGCTCTCCCGGTCACGGTTTCCCGTGGCCGTTCATCCGTTGAATTCAGCCGTTTCCCGAAGTGTGTTACCCTGTTTTTTCAATAGTCAACATGGTCAACATGGTCAGCAGGAAGGCTTATCAGGATGTCGATCCAAAAAATTGCCCGCCTCGCCGGGGTGTCTGTCGCCACGGTATCACGCGTGATGAACAACCTCGGCTCGGTGAAACCGCAGAATCGGGAGCGCGTGCTCAACGCGATCAAAGAGAGTAACTATCAGCCGAATCTGCTCGCCAGACAACTGCGTACTGCACGCAGTAATATGCTGCTGGTGATGGTGTCGAATATTGCCAACCCGTTCTGTGCCGACGTGGTAAAGGGCATTGAAGCCGAAGCGGAGCGCAACGGTTACCGCATTTTGTTATGCAACTCCGGCTCCGATATCGCCCGCTCCCAGTCCAGCCTGAGACTGCTTTCCGGCAAGATGGTTGACGGCGTGATCACGATGGATGCCCTTTCCGCCCTGCCTGAGCTGACCACCCTGATTGGTGATTCACCGTGGGTGCAGTGTGCGGAGTACGACGAGGCATCCGCGGTATCGAGCGTGGGCATTGATGATCATCAGGCATCCCGCTTTGTCGCCGGAGAGTTTATCCGCCGCGAACGTCAGCATCTGGCGATGATTAATCACGATCTTACGTATAAATACGCTAAACAGCGTGAACAGGGCTACCGCGCGGTGCTGGAAGAACAGCATCTCGCGCCTCCCGCCGTGGAATACGCCAGTGAGTTAAGCTATCAGGCAGGGAAAGAGGCCATGACTCGCCTGCTGCAACAGTCACCGCGTCCTGATGCGGTGTTCGCCGTCTCCGATACGCTGGCCGCCGGGGCTATCCGTGCGCTGGATGAAGCCGGTCTGCGGGTGCCGCAGGATGTGGCGGTAATGGGATTTGATGGCACGGAGCTGGGGCATATGACCTCGCCGCCGTTGTCGACGATTGAGCTGCCCTCACAGGACATTGGCCGCGAGGCGGTGAGTTTGCTGCTGAAGAAGATTAATGAGCCGCTAAGCCCGGCGCAGAAGACCACGTTACAGTGGCGGTATGTGGCGCGGGGATCGTAAGCGGGAATGCGTCTGCCTGTCTGCCTGTCTGGCTGTCTGCCTGTCTGCCGTTGCAGGGGCTGGCCTTCTGTTTCGGTCAGCCCGAAAGGCCAGGTCAACGTCTTAAGGTCAAGGCCAACGGCGTTTCGCTTTCCCACTTCGTGGGCGAAGCGACCTAAGGGCGGCAGTCGCCCCGCCCTTAGGGATCCGGGCTTGCGGCAGGCGCATCGCCCGCGTAGCGGGTGCCTTCGCAAGCGTTGCTTAATTGCCGCTCAAACATCAACGGCCAGGTCACAATCAAAAAAAAGACAACAGACCAAATACAAAAACCCTTTTTGGTCTTATTTAGTTTTTTGTCTTTTTTAATTTTTAGATTTTGACCTGGGTTTTGACGTTGAGTCGGCAATTAAGCCTCGCCGAAGGAGAGCGGATTTCCAGGATGAGCCAACAGGACGTTGGCGAGAGGGGGTGCCGGGACAGGGATGTCACGTCACACCCGCTCCGGCCGGAAAGTCGATTGACTGAGGGAACCCGCTGTAAGCGGGCGATGCGCCTGCCGCAAGCCCGGGTCCCCAGGGGGGTGGCGATTGACCACCCTGGGTCGCGCAGCGGGAAAGCGAAACGCCCTTGACCTGGAACTTGACCTTAAGACGTTGACGTTGACGTTGATCTTAAGACGGTAGATACAAATGATAAAACTACATCTCCAACGGAGACAGCGCCCCCACCAGATACTGACTCGCCTGACGGATAATCGACTGCGGATCCTTCGGCAAATCATGCTCTACAATAAACCAGCGCGTATCGACTTTCACCGCTGCGGGCAGTACCTCGTTCCACGCCAGCAGACCTTCCCCCGCCGGGGCAAAATTCATCTCGTCGTTACGAATGCCGATACCGGCATTATCCTTGGCATGAATGGCGTAAATACGCCCCTGATATTTCTTCAGCAGACGCACCGGATCCTGACCGCCGCGTGATACCCATGCCACATCGAGTTCAATTTGCAGGTTTGCTGGTGTGCTGTTATCAAATAGAATTTCCAGCGCGGTCTTACCACCATACTTTTTCATTTCGAAGTCATGGTTATGGTAAGCCAGCACCATGCCCTGCTTTCTCACCTGACTGCCGAGCGCATCCAGCTCGTGCGCCAGCTTTTTCCAGCCTGCGGCAGAGTCCGGGCGATCCGGGATTTGCAGGTACGGCACCACCAGCACCTTATTGCCCACCGCTTTATTAAACGCGATGATTTCAGCGGCGTTGCTGCGCAAATCGGCGAGCTGAACATGGTCAGATGTGACCTTAAGCTGATATTTCTCCAGCAGCGTTTTCATCTCATCGGCGCTGACGCCCTGCGTCCCCACCAGCTCCACCGCGCTGAACCCTGATGTCTGCGCCACAGCAAATTGCTGCTCCAGCGTACCCACGTTTCTCAACGTGTACATTTGCAGCGCGAGATGCTTTTTGGCTGCGGCGTCATCGGCCAGCACAGGATGAATCGCGCCCAGCGTCAGTGCGCCAATGAATAACGTAGAAGTCACTGCTTTTACCAGCTTCATAACGGTTCCTTAGTGGGTCAGTAATCGGAATGTCAGTCTCTTTCTTGTATGTAATCGATTACTTTATCTATTAACCATTTTGTAATCGATTACTTATGCTAACGAGTATTCTGATAACAGAGCAAGTGGCACCGGTTGCAGACCGCTAAATTAGACGGGATTTATGAAGCAGATCACAGATAATGCGGAGCCAAACCCTGTTCAGCTCCGCATTCAACAGCAGATTAGAGGTGTTTCTTCAGCAGATCGGCCAGCGCCGTCATACCTTTGATGATCTTCTCATCACTGTGGGTGGAATAGCTGAAGCGGGCAAAATTGTCACGCTGCACGGTCGGGAAGAACGTTGCGCCCGGCACCCAGACCACTTTGGCTTCCGGCACCGCGTGTTCCAGCATAAATTTCGCCGTATCAAACCCGTCCGGGAACTCCATCCAGGTAAACAGGCCACCGTCAGGATCGGTCCAGCTGATCCCCTGCGGGAATTCGCTTCTGACCACCGAGAGCATGGTTTCCTTTTTACGCAAATACTGCGCTTTGATGGTCTGGATATGGTCATCAATATTGTGTCTTTCCAGATACATCGACACCGCCGCCATATTCAGCGTGCTGCACTGCGTATCGGCGGCCAGCTTCAGCAGCCCCAGCTTTTCAGTGATCTCAGCAGAAGCCACCGACCAGCCCAGGCGCAGACCCGGTGCGAGGATCTTCGAGAAGCTACCGAAGTAGATCACCCGCCCTTCCGTATCCATGCTTTTCAGCGTGGCGACTTTGTCGCCCTGGTAACGCACTTCACGGTACGGCGAATCCTCGAGGATAATAAAGTCATACTGATTCGCCAGCTGGATCAGATGCTGACGACGTGCCAGTGACAGGGTGATCCCGGTTGGGTTATGGAAGTCCGGCACGGTATACAGCAGCTTAATCCGCTGCCCGGCCTTGAGTTTTTCTTCCAGCACCTCGGTCATCAGCCCCTGCTCATCCATCGGGATGGCCAGATAATCTGGCTGGCAGGTATTAAAGGCGATCAGCGCCCCTAGGAAGGTGGGTGCTTCGGTAGCCACCAGGTCGCCAGGGTTGATCAGCAGTCTGGCCGCCAGATCCAGCCCCTGCTGGCTTCCCTGCAGGATCAGAACATTGTCTTCTTCACAAACGATGCCGTCTGCTGCCATACGCTGCGCGATCTGCTGACGCAGCCTGGGCATCCCGGTGGAATGGGTGTATTGCAGAGATACTTCGCCAGGCCCTGACAGCAGTTCAGCAAAAATATCCTGCAATGCCTTTGCCGGGAACAGGCTCGAATCCGGGTAACCGCCGCCGAATGAAATAATCGACGGATCTGCACCGAACTGGAGCAGTTGCCTGATTGCCGAAGGCTTCACGCCCTCCATTCTGTCAGCGTAACGCGTGGTCATGTTCCGTATTCTCTTTATTGGTATTGGGCTGGAAATCACGTTATGAGAAGTCCATGCGCTGTGTCAATTACTCATCGTAATTTTCACTGTTTCCGGGTGCTTATATATCTTGATGAGGTAAAAACGGTTTAAAATCAGCCAAAAAGGAGTAAGCATCAAAGATGGCTAAAGCTGGTTCGAGCGAGAAAAACATCGAATCCTAAACGAGCTTGCCAAGATGTGGTGGTTTTAAAACCCACAGCAAACACCTTTGTTGCAGGGATGAGGCCAGATTGAGGTAAGCCGGACGTCACGCGCCAGGACGGCGCGTGCCGAGGCCCGCAGGGATGCGTCTTTTGCCGATCCGGCGTGCTCAACCTGGCCTCAGACTTGTAGCGGAACTATTCGCCAATAAAATGATCCAACTTCACGCAAGAAACTGACAATTCCATCGTCTAAAATGCATATGTTTTATTTTTTTCAAAAAAGAATTCACAAGGAGAGTGTTATCAACAGTTATCTAAAATTAACCAGCACATTAAAAGTCCCAATGACGGAAATATATCGCCACCCGGACATTGGAAGAAAAAATACAACTGAAGTGAGCACGGCAAAATGGTGAGAAT
Organism: Erwinia rhapontici; assembly: GCF_020683125.1. Classification (NCBI taxonomy): domain Bacteria; kingdom Pseudomonadati; phylum Pseudomonadota; class Gammaproteobacteria; order Enterobacterales; family Erwiniaceae; genus Erwinia; species Erwinia rhapontici. The sequence goes on from NZ_CP085627.1 coordinate 2,538,109, forward strand.
GATATATGCCTTACCCATTATCCTTATGTATTCACATCAAGTTGGTGCCAGAACTGTCGAACAGCTCGAGATAAAAGAAGTCAGCATAAACTCCAGAGCAGCGAAAAACCCCAACGAAATAGCCATGCGCAAGGAATTCAGACCAACCAAAGAGCAGATAATTCACTATTTCAAGTCTGCCAGAGAGTTAAATGAAGATGAAACATTACTTCATGAGTACTACTCCCCTTGCATCGCTAAAGGAAATGTAAAGCTCGACGGAAATATAAAAGGTGAATGGACATTACAGTCAAGTGGACTGGCGTACATATTAACGGACAAGAAAAAAAACATCGTTTTTTTCTTAAAAAATAATCAATGGAAAGACCCTTATGCCTGCATGTATGGCTTGAGTGGTGAGGATTCCTGCTAAACATAATATCGAATAAACACTATGCTGATCCTGAATCCCCATCACATCATTGAGCCACCCCGAAGGAGATCAGGATCAGGCCGTTGTGGTATCGCTTTCCAGCTTCTGCCTGCGTCTTAAATGCGGGAACAGCGTCATCCAAAGCCCCACCACCACCAGCGTGCCGACACCGCCCAGCACCGCAGCGGGAACTGCCCCGATCAGCGCGGCCAGCATCCCGGACTCAAACTCGCCAAGCTGGTTTGAGGTGTTAATAAAGATACTGTTCACCGCATTGACGCGGCCACGCATATCATCAGGGGTATCCAGCTGCACCAGCGCCCCACGGATCACCATACTCACCATATCAACCCCACCCAGCGCGGCCAGTGCCAGCAGCGAGAGCCATAGCTGGCTGGAGAGTGCAAAAATCAGCGTGGCGACGCCAAATCCAGCCACCGAACCAAACATGATCATGCCGACGTTTTTCTCCAGCTTGTTACGGCTGAGCCAGATACCGACCAGCAGCGCACCCACTGACGGCGCACCGCGCAGCATTCCCAGTCCCCAGGGGCCGGTATGCAGAATATCTTTGGCGAAAATCGGCAGCAGCGCGGTCGCACCACCCAGCAGCACGGCAAAAAGATCGAGGGAAATCACCCCCAGCACATCGCGCCGCTCACGGATAAACTTCACCCCGGCAAACAGCGTCTTGATATTGGCGGGCAGGCGCGGCTGCGGCGCACGAATAAAGCGGATGTAAGCAATCATCACAATCGACAACAGATAGAACGCAGCGGCCACGCTGTATACCACATCCGGCCCGGCAACATACAGCAGCCCGCCCAGCGTAGGACCAATAATCACCGCACTTTGCCCGCTAACGGCCGCCGCCGCCGTGGCGCGTGCCAGCATCGCAGGCGGAACCAGCGAAGGCAGCATTGACTGCATCGCCGGGCCTTCAATGGCTTTTGCCACAGAGATCAGGAACACCAGCCCCCACAGCGCGTTTTTATCCGACCACTGATAGAACGTCAGCAGGATCAGCGCCAGCAGCGCGCCCCACTCCAGCACCTGCCCGAACAGCACAATCCGGCGACGGTCGTACTGATCCGCCAGATGCCCGGCCGGTAATGCCAGCAGCACCGAAGGCAGAAACTGCATCAGACCGATCATCCCCAGCGCCATTGCACTGTTAGTGATGGCATAGATTTGCCAGCTCACCGCCACCGAGAACATCTGGAAACCGAATGAGGAGAAGGTTCGTGCCAGCCAGAAGCGCACGAACGAAGGATGGCGCAGCAACGATTCATTGCTGTCCAGTTGGAGGTGATTCGACGTCATTAACTATCCCTACCTGCAAGTGCTCCAGCCAGCGCAGGACTGGCAGACAGCTTTATTCGTTTTATTGTTATCCCGGTGAAGCCCGGGTATCGACCTGATTATGCCAGAGAAATCCGGCGCGACATGGCGTTAATTGTTACAGGCTTAGTACATTTTGTTATTCAAATTATTTGACAGTTATCGACAATAAATTCCGATTTTAGTTTATTATTAGCAGGCGTAGTATTTATCACATCGAGACAGAACGTCTCAACTTACATAAAATACTCTGAGGAATTAACCATGAAATCCATCAAAACTTTCGTAGCTGTTGCCGCTCTTTCACTGATCTCATTCGGTAGCTTTGCACAGAGCGTGACCGCCACGGCCTCTACCCTGTCAGCCGCTGAAGCGCAGATTGCCGCTCAGGCACAGCAGACAGGCAGCAGCTACAAAATCATCGAAGCCAACTTCAACAACGGCGTGCATATGACCGCCGAACTGACTAAATAAGTCACGCACCACTGAATTAAGCCCATAAAAAAGCCCCTTTCGGGGCTTTTTGTCGTTATTAAGGTGACACTGTCACGCTTTCGTTACCACCTGTTTCTGCAACACCTTCAGTTGGGCCACGGCTTCCTGCATGGCATCAATACCGGAGGTCATCTCGCTCAGTTTGTCCAGATTTTCGCTGATGCTTTTACGCTCATTGGCCGTCTGGCTGCTCATCTCCGCAATGGCGTTAGCCGCGTCGATACTCTCCTGCGCCATCTGCCTGGCACTTTCTACCGTATCCACCGCGACCTTTCTGATATGCAAAATGGTACTGACGGCATCGCTGATGCTGTGTGAGGTGGCATCGGCCTGATCTTTCGATGACTGTGCCAGACGGCGTACTTCGCTTGCCACTACGGCAAAACCGCGCCCAGCTTCCCCGGCGCGTGCGGCTTCCACTGCGGCATTCAGCGCCAGAATATTGGTCTGGAAGGCAATATTGCTGATGCCGCTGTTAATTGTGGTAATGCCGGAAGAGATGGTTTCCAGCTCATCCAGCCCGGCGCTGAGCTGGTGCTGGGCCTGCTGGCTGTGCAGCGCGGCATCACTGATGGAGCGGATATTACTTTCCGCCGCCTTCAGCGCATCGCTCTGACTGCGGGTGGCATTTTCCAGTAACGGTAGCGATTTCATCAACGGGTCCAGCTTTTGCTGATACTCCACCACCTGGTTCACAATGCGCGTTTGCAGCGTATTCAGCGCTTCCCAGCGACGCAGCGCACGCTGGGCATAATGGCTGGCGTACGCGGCATACTGCACCGGGAAGTTACGCATCGCATCGGACGGACGGTTAAAGAACGCCAGTGCCGACAGCGTCTGGTTAATCGGAACACCGAGGATTTCACCGAAACTGGAGAACCCGGCAGACGGGATCCCGCTGAAGAAGTGCGACTGCGGCAGGCGGGCCTGATTACCGACGCGGCGCAGAACGCAGTCGTTCAGCAGCATGGCTGCGGGCTGGCCGTATTGTGCGGTGAACGTCTCCCAGTCGGTGCGCGTGGCGCTGGCAAAATCGGTCTCTTTCAACAGATGCAGACGGTCACCAAACTCCAGATCGCAGAAGAACTGAATGCGGTCCGGCAAGATTTTGGCGATGGAGCGAATAAAGAACTCCTCCTCCACTTTTACGGCAAACGTCAGTCCCTGAAGACGGGCCTGTAAATCAGCGGGAGCGCACTGCAAACGTGCGCACAGGGCTTCAATCACATTATGCTGACGCCCCTGGGCATCAAACAGCGACGAGAGGGTGCGTGCCACGGGATCGGCTTCGGCCACCAGCCAGCTCTGCTGAGTGGGCTCAAAGTTCTGGCTTTTAAACGGCGCAAACGACTTTCCTTCCGCCATCTGGCAAAAGACGATCACCGCCTTGCCCTGCAATATCCGCCCGCCATTGCCAATCCAGGTGCCGTCAAAATCCAGCGTTCCGCCCGCAGAGCCGCCAATCGCCAGGCACGGGAAACGCCCTGACGCGTACCAGGCCTGCATCAGGAACCCTTCGGAAGCGGATAAGCCATCACAGAAAATGAGCGCAAAGGTACGATCGGCCGAGAGCGGCATATTCACCACAACCCGCTCCAGCTCGTGCTGGATCGCGCTCACGCGCTGCTGGGCGGTCTGCGTATCCTGCACATGCAGGTCGACTTCATGCACTTCATGCCGGGCGATCAGAGATTCCGGCAGCCAGAGCCAGCTCCCCTGCTGGCTTGCGCCATCACAATAGGTGCTCTGCCCGCGACCGCTCCACAATGCACCGTTGGAAGAGAGGGTCACCACGCTGCGGCGCGTACCGTTAAGGCTCTGCCATGCCTGACTGACACGGTTGAATTCCGCAAAAGGGGGAACAAAACTTAACAGCAGACCGGCGCTGTTACGGCTCAACCCCAGCGCATTCATACTCACCGGGGGTTGGCTGGAATCAAAGACACCCGCGCGCGGCTGACTGCCGCTTCTTTTCAGCCGGGCGGCCGTGTTCCAGAAAGAAGATTGACTCATTGTTGCCTACTTAAGTGCTGACGATAGTTTATTGATCTACGTAATCCGTCACAGGTGATGCGGCAGAACGGCGATGTTACCTCCGCTGCCATGCGGGGGAGTTATCGGCACAAGGAGGGAAAAGTCTTAACGGCAAGGGTAACAAAGGATGACAGGACGGCAGCCTCGCCGCCGCCCCGTTGAGGTGGGGTCAGGGGCCATGACTGGACGTAGTGCAGACTGCGTAAGGAGGGATCGGCGCGGTCAAAATGCCAGTGACCATCGCTGAATACCCGGTTATCCGCCCAGGCCCTCACCACTTCACCAATAGACATGTTGGGTTCTTATCTGACGTATTGACGCATTCTAATGGGATCGGCGGGAAATGGGATGGAGAAAGTTGTTGACCAGGTAGAACGATCGTTCTACCCTCATCTCATGAATAAGAAGCCAACAGATACCCGAGAAAAAATTCTCACTACCGCCGAGCATTTGATCTATCGGAACGGGATTCATGCCACAGGGATGGACCATCTGGTCAAGACCTCAGGCGTAGCAAGAAAAAGTATTTACCGCTATTTCGCGACCAAGGATGACGTGGCAGCAGCCGCGTTGAAAGAACGAGATGAACGCTGGATGCACTGGTTCAGAACGGAATCGGATAAAGGTGATACTCCTCAGGAACGCATTTTGATGATGTTCAGTGTGCTCAGGGGCTGGTTTAAGTCGGAAGGTTTTCGTGGCTGTGCATTTATCAATACCGCCGGAGAAGTGGGTGATCATCACCACCCCGTTCGTCAGATAGCAAAACTGCATAAACAAAAACTACTGGATTACACGCACGAACTCACTGAGCAATTAAACATTGAGCAACCCGCCGTTCTGGCCAGGCAGTTGCTGATTCTTATAGAGGGCGCTATCACTATGTCCTATGTGATGGGCGATTGCAGAGCCGCCGACAGTGCAAGGGACGTTGCGAAACATTTGCTGGAACAGGTCTCTCCTTAATTCCTGAGTACCTAAAACGGTTTCTACTGATCTATCCATATTTACGGGAGGTTTTATCATGTCCGATACACACACTCGCCCGCCACTTCCTCCGTTCACATGCGAATCCGCGACGGAGAAAGTTCGGCTCGCCGAAGATGGCTGGAACAGTCGCGATGCCGAAAAAGTATCGCTGGCGTACTCACTGGAAACCCAATGGCGTAATCGAACCGAGTTCGCAAATAATCGTGAAGAAGCCAAAGCATTCCTCACTCGTAAGTGGAAAAAAGAACTTGAGTATCGTCTCATTAAAGAGTTGTGGGCATTTGATAGCAACCGAATCGCTGTCCGGTACGCTTATGAATGGCGTGATGATTCAGGTAACTGGTTCCGTTCTTACGGGAATGAAAACTGGGAATTTGAAGCAGATGGCCTGATGCTCCGTCGCTTCGCCTGTATCAATGACATGCCGATTAAGGAAAGTGAACGCAAGTTCCACTGGCCTCTAGGACGTCGCCCGGATGACCATCCGGGTCTGTCTGCGTTGGGTCTGTAAATTCGAAAGCCCACGGCGACTGTCTTCGCCGGAGCTTTTTCTCAACTCAAAAGGCATATCAATTAAACCTGTCACATATGCCCTCTGCATTGATGGGCAGCCCAGTGCCATGGGCGGACACGACTTACATACCGAAGCGATAGCAAATAAGCTTTTGTCACAGCCCCCGAGAGTTTCAATTTCATACGGGCAAAAAACATTATATTCTTATCAATCCTCTGGCACCGCCCAGTCGCTTAGCTACGGCACCGCCCATCGCTATGCTATTGATTAATAATCACGAGGTTGATCATGCAGCATCTTGTCAGATTTGGTCGTATAGCCGCCGTATTACCTGTTAAATTATCCCTCAGCCAGACTTTTGAATTTTTCTTTTAAGGTCATATTCACTCGCAAGATAAAGAGTGACAGCAATGAAGGTTATGCTCCCGCCCAGTAACGTGTATCGGGTTGGCAGTTCGCTGAAAAATAGCCAGACCCAGAAGGGGCCCAGCACGATGTCGACCTGGGCAATCAAGCTCGCCTCTGCAGAGGCGACATAACGGCTTCCAACCATAAACAGCAGATAACTCACACTTTGAGTGGCAAGCGCAAAAACCAGCAGCCATCCCATATCCTTCAGACCAGGAAGGGGGAGACCGCGAGGCATCATGATAAAACAGAATGCGCCACAAAGTGCGCAGGCCAGGGCAGTTACGGCTGGCAGGTTCATCTCTGGCCACTTGCCTGACATCACTATGCTTGCAGCAAAGCCCGCCGTCATCGTCAGAGCCAACAGATTACCCTGGATGTCGCCCGGCCCCACCGCTGAAGTGGCCATCAGGATGACACCCGACAGGCTCACCATCGCAGCCAGTAGCGCACGTTTTGTGATTTTTTCCCGGAGCATGAGCCAGCCAAGCCCCATAGCAAAGAAAGGAATGGTGGCATAGACCGTCATCACACCGGCCACGCTGGTCAGTTTCAACGCCGCCACATAACAAAACATTGATGAAGCCATAACCGCAGCGGTTATCAAGCCTGGTAACCCTAAATCGCGCCGGAATGAAAAGTGGCGCAGGTTACCGCATACCACCAGTAACAGGCCAAGTGACAGGAAAGCAAACAGGGAGCGCCAGGCGACCATAGCCCAGGTGTTCATATCGAGTTGTCTCACGAAAATACCTGCCGTGCTCCACAGAATGGCTGATGAAAACACCATAATGAGTCCCGACGCGCGCGGTGTAATGGCTTTCCAGGGTGGCATGGTCTTTCCTCTGTCTGTGCAACGGTGAATGCTTATTTTGCCTCATTTACGGACATGAGAGCAGCAACGCTTTATAACCGCAATCTGACTCCGTGCGAACGCCTGAAAGCCTGGCTTATGAGACACAGGGAATATATTGAACATCATCCTGATATGCCTCTTGAATGCGGTTCTGGATCAACTCGTCATAAAACGACGGATGATGCTCATGACACATGCCCTTCAGGGGGCTTCGCGCGCATCCAGACGCAATTGCAAAAAGGTCAGGTCCAGCCATCTGCCAAATTTGCTCCCGACCTCACAAACACGGCCTGCTTCGGAGAAGCCCAGTTTTTTGTGTAGCGCGATGGATGCCGTGTTTTCAGACTCAATCCCTGCCACCATGACATGCTTCCCCTGCACTGTCGCCAGTCTGACGAGTTCCTGCATCAGCACTGTGCCTGCCCCCTTTCCACGGGCACTTTTATGAACATAGACAGAGTGCTCAACGGTATGTCTGTAACCGTCCCAGGGACGCCAGTCACCATAAGACGCATATCCCTGCACGATATCGGTTTCATCCACCACCACGACGACAGGAAAACCGGCATCATGCCGGTCATTAAGCCACTTAATCCGGTTTAGCGGATCGACGGTTTTTTCATTCCAGATCGCGGTGGTGTTCAGTACCGCGTCGTTATAAATTTCCGCAATCATTTCAGCGTCACTTTCTCGGGCAGAACGAATAAGCATGGTAGACACCCCTCTTGTCATTCACTAAAGTAGATGAATCGTACACTATTGTAGTTATCCACTATGTCAGATGAAATGTCCAATAAAGAAGACAACCTTAATGCACGCATCGGTCAGAAAGTGCGGCAGGAAAGAGAAATCAGAGGATGGTCGCTCACGGAGCTGGCTGAGAGTTCCGGCGTCTCGCGCGCCATGATCCATAAAATAGAACGCGGAGAAAGCAGCCCCACAGCGACGCTGCTGGCACGACTTTCAGGCGCATTCGATATGTCAATGTCGCATCTCATTGCCCTGACAGAAGTACGTCCGGGAACGCTGGTCACGTTTGAAAATCAGCCTGTCTGGCAGGATCCCGAAACCGGTTATGTTCGCCGCCACGTATCACCGGGTCATATTCCTGTCGACCTGGTCAGCATCGAGCTTCCGGCCAATACTGCGGTGCCCATGCCGGCCATTGCCTACCTTTCCCGGCATCAGCTCATATGGGTGCTCGAAGGCAGGCTGACGTTTGAAGAAGGCACGCATACATTTAAAATGTCCACGGGGGATTGTCTGGAGGTAGGCGATCCGGCTGATTGTGTTTTCAAAAATGAGACTGATGAGATATGCCGATATGCGGTGGTGGTGCTAAAGCCTGCCTGAACAGAACCCATTGAGCACCACAGCGGTTTAATGACACACTCATCAAATTCATACCGTAAACAGAGGCAGGGAAAGTATGAGGGAGCTTGCACCCGTTGGCATCACCGGCATGCCGTCACGGACGGCAGAGTATCTTTGCCGCCAGATCGCACGCCTGGTGAGAGGAGGAAGCCTGACCCCGGAGACCTGCCAGCGTATCTATGCTTTTTGTGGAATCAGACCGTCAGATGCTCAGTGGCGTCAGTTTCTTATTCCGGTTCTTTCCTGTCTGGGATTATTGTCGCTGGTTGCCGGAGCGGTGTTCTTTGTTGCCTGGAACTGGGCCTGGCTGCCGAAAATGGCGAAATTTGCCCTGGCCGAGCTGTTGATCGTCGCGCTGGTGGCGGTGGTCTGGTGGCGCTGGTACAGCACGCTGGCACGCAGCGCATTGCTGGCGACAGGGTTAAGCTTCGGTGCCCTGTTTGCACTGTATGGACAGATTTATCAGACCGGTGCTGACAGCTGGGAGCTATTCCGGGCCTGGTTATGCGTTCTTCTGCCGCTGGCGCTGATTGCCCGGCAAAACAGCCTGTGGTTTTGCAGCTGGCTGGTCGCTAACCTGGCGTTCCAGCTCTATTACAACACGCTGCCGACGTCACTGCTGGATCTCGCCGTGTCTGACAGTTTCACCAGGCTCCCGTCGGTTATGCTCCACGGGTATCTGGCGGTGCTGGCAGCCTGCCTGATTGTCAGGGAAGCGCTGGCCTGGCGGGCGATAACGCATCACCCCGAGAGCTGGCTGGCAAGCCGCTGGTTCTCGCGAGTCATGGCGGGATTTTTACTGCTGCTGCTGACCGGCATCGTGGCCGGGAACCTCTCTGACTGGGGCGGCGGTATTCCCCTTCCTTATATCACGGGCAGCTGGGTGATCGCCCTGCTGGCAGGTTATTACCTGTACCGTTACCGCTATCAGGATCTCTGCATACTGACGCTGGGCATCGCCAGCCTGACCGTTGTTGGCTGTGCGCTAATCATGCAGCTATTTCTTTCAGCCTACGATACGGGTGATCTGTTTTTGACCGGCGCCCTGATGGCATTCTGGGTGGTGGTAAATGGTTCGATCCTGCTGAAGTGGCAACGCAAACTGGTTGATAAAGGGCCGATCGATCGGGTTCCGGCCAGGCTGACCTTACTGACAGACACGTTGCGTCAGCAGGGTTTGCTGAGCGCCTCGCAGGTTGAGGAAATTCAGCAACACGATCACGCGTCCGACCTGCCCTGGTATCTGAGGCTGGCGCTAAGCGTCGGAGGCTGGGTCGCAGCGGTCATCATTCTGTTACTGATGATACTGATGCTCTATGTCGCTGATCTGCTCGAAGACCCGAATGCTGCCACCCTTATTATTCCTTCGCTGCTGCTCGCCGCCATTGCGCATGTCCTGTTAAGCAGTCAGCGTGACGGTCATCATCACCTCGGACTGGCGTGGGCGATTGCGGCAACGTGCGGGCTGATATCCGGCGTTCTGCTGCAAATTCAGAGCAATGATGTCAGCTTTATTATGCTGAGTTCACTCACTGCATTGCCGATCCTGGCCGCGATGGCGGTGGCTATGCCCAACCGCACTTATCGGTTTATGGCCATCACTGCCCTGACCTTTTTTCTGGTGCTGGCGGGCCATTCTCTGGCCCGGCTTTACCTGTCGCCGACGGGGGGACACTTTGCTGTATCCGTACTGGTGGCGGCGGTCGTATTTTTGTGGCTGTGGACTGTCAGTCATCAGTTGAGGTTACAGGCAGGAACGTATGCTGAGGCGTTACATCCGCTGCTGTATGGCATCCCGGGGGGGCTGATATTGCTGAGTTTCCTCGGGATAAACGCGGCCTATCTCACGGATTTCTTCTGGGAAGAATTGCAATTTTCCACGCTTCAGTCTGCAACAGGCACAGGGATCGCGGCAGGTTTAGTGTTGAGTGCGCTCTTTCAGAAAAAAAGCAGCCGGCTGCTATTTTCGATCATCACACTGCCCGCTGCGCTTATTTGCGGGGCTGCCGCCCTCTATGCACCGGGTATTGGGCTGGGACTGTGGTTAATTCTGATGGCGCGTTATCAGGGAAGTCTGGGGTTACTGGTGGTAAGTGGCGGTTTCATGGTGCTGTATGTTATTGGCTGGTATTACTTCCTGGAGGTCATTCTGCTGCAGAAATCCCTGCTGCTGCTGGTCAGCGGTCTGGTTTTACTGGGGCTGGCGTGGGGAGTCAAAAAAGTATTACCCGCACAGATCGGAGGTGCAAGTGAGAATGCATAAACAGAGCCGATGGCTGGTTGGCGCTGTGGTAGCGCTGGCGCTGGTGGCCGTCAATGTCAGCATCTGGCAAAAAGAGCAGTTGCTGAAGCAAGGCGTGATCATGATTTTACCCCTTGCCCCGGTTGACCCGCGCTCCCTGATGCAGGGTGATTACATGGCGCTCAATTATGCCCTTACCCGCCCTCTGGAGCTGACGTTATATCAACAGGCTGAGTCCTGCGGTGCGACCCTGTCAGCGCCATGCCTGCCGACCAGCGGAACCCTGATTGTTGACCTTGATGCTCAGCGTCATGCGACTCAGGCCCGATTTGATCAAGGTGAGCCTTTGCAGCCGAATCAGCTTCGGGTGAAATACCATCAGCATGACGGCTCGCTGACCGTCGGCACCAATGCCTGGTTCTTTCAGGAAGGCCATGGCGAGCGTTTTGCGCAGGCACGTTACGGAGCATTCCGGGTGGGGAGTGATGGTACGGCACTCCTGACGGATCTGCTTGATGAGCAGGGTAAGGCGATTCAGCCTTAACGATGCGAGACACTCACTGGCCTGCCCACAAAAAAACTGACGGCCGCCTTAATGTCCTTCGACTATGCAGAGGATGTCGTGCCTGAAGCCTGTTTTTTGATCAAACCTCGCGCCGAAAAATTCAAGCGGGTACGCCGCATAAAATATAGCCGCTCAGACGTAGAGAAAATTATGCCGAAAATTATTGACGACAACTGGATTAGGGAATCTACGATATCAGCACTATTTAGTAGTATAGTGGGTTCATTGCTGGTTTTAATCTATCTTTCCTGGGGAAATAGCAGCACATCCGCATCGGGTCTCATTTTAACTTATTTGTTCATCGTCATGACAAGTATTATTGGGACCACGATAGGTTCATTAATAATCGGCATGCCATTAGCCATGATTGCAAAGCGATTTTATCCTGATGCTTCCTTAAAGGGGAGCTTTTTTATCGTGTTCTCTACCCTCTTCATGTGGCTGGTTGTACTGGCATGGCCAGTTACCCGGATATTTGAAACGCCTTATTCGGATGTTTTGCTTTTAAGCCCTTATGCTTTCTGTTCAGCTGCCGCATTGACTTATCTGATTTACTGGAATTGATACGCATGGCATAAATCAGGTTCGAGGTACAAGGACCGTTAAAGAAATAGGCTAGTAGCGTCGTTTTTCCTCCAGATAAAAATAAATAGTTACCGGATGTTTACAAGGCACTTTTACTGTCCATTTTTCGCTCAACGCTGCCCTTTGTCATCACGGGCAGCTCAGTGCCAGGAGCGGAAGTTATGCTAATCAGTGATGAGATCATCTGGCCGGATATTACGTTTAGCCAGTTTCTTTTGCAGAATGATCACGATGATTGGGAACCCTGATGCGGAAATTGCACATACCGCCAACAACGTATTCAGATTTTGGGGTGCCATGCCGTAATCGGGTAATAGAAAAGCAGACAGGAAAAATGCGACGGTGGTAATCAGATACATTATCGATGTCTGTAATGAAGAAAATCCAGCGCGTTGCCTGTCATCAGGATACTGAATAGACACTGCCGAAGATGAAACCAGACGGCTGTATGATGCACCGAGAAATAAAGTAATAAACAACGCCGCATGCTGATAGCCCATGAATGGTAATAACAGACTCAATATAAAGACTATCGTTGACCCTGTCGCCAGAATCAAAGCAGAAAAACGCAAGGTTAACACGCCTGTCATTTTTGTGGACAAGTAACCTGTAACCCCCCCGCCGAAGAACAACCAGGGCAAAAGGTCTTGTGAAGCGCCCAACTGCTGTATCAGTAAGGGCACCATAACAGGAATAACCAGCATTGGACTAAACTGCACAAGCGCATTACTGGAGGCGAACAGCAAAGTATCCACATCGATAGGTTGCGCGTGGAGCCTGTCTAAAGAGACGGGTTCGTGGGGAATGATGGATACAATCAATGGCAACGCCAACAAACACAGAATGCTTATTAACCACAAAGCGACATGCCAACCATAATGCGTACACAAGAATAATATAGTGGGCATTCCTACAATGCTTACCATCGAAAATGACGCAATTACCGTCGCCAACATTTTCCCGCGCACGTTAGTCGGCGCGTTATTTATCAAGATACTGATACCCACCCCCATTGTCGTACCGCCAACCAATCCTGCACAGAATCGTAGCGTAAGCAGAAGACTAAAACTGGAGGTAAATGTCGCAAAAAGCGTCAGTAGGCCTAAGAGTGCCATATTGGCGATTAAAAAATGTTTCTTATTGAAACGATCAATCCAGTAAAAGGCGATTACTCCCGAAATGACAGCACCCGATGTGTACATACCGGATACATAGCCGGAGAATGTTACGGGAACAGCGAAATCTGCCGCCATAAAAGCAAAAACAGGATTGAACATCATATATTCCAGCGCATTCGTGAACTGGATAAAAGCCATTACAAAGGCTATCCGCATAAGGGCTTTATGATTAAACATCTGTGTGACCAGTGGCATAGCAAGCAACCTGTAGTTGAAAGATATCCGAGTTTAACTGCTATCATTGTTGTTCATTAGATGGTAAAAATGGCATTGATTGTTATCATATGTGGGATAGTTAATGCGTTCAGCTCTTGATTTTAATACCCTGAAAGTGTTCATTGCTGTGGTTGAAAGAGAAAGTTTTGTTGGGGCAGCGAAAGTCCTTGAAATGCCGACATCAAATGTGAGTCGTTGTATTTCTCAGTTAGAAGAAAAACTGAATCTTCAGCTCATTGAACGCAGTACCCGACATATGAAACTCACCCAGGCGGGGCACTTACTCTATATCCGGGCAAAACCATTACTGGAGGCCCTGGAGCAAACTGAGACAGAATTAACCTTGAGGCAGATGCAATTCAAGGGTCCACTACGTCTCTGTATCCCCAATGAAGTCGGTCCTGCATTACTGGGTTCTGTTATTGCCGATTTTGCCTGCCAGTATCCGGACCTGGAGATCAGCTGCGTCACAAATTTGTCAGGTTTCGAATCCCTGCGAGATGATCTGGATTTAGCGATCATTATTACCCGTGGTCAGATGGATGACAGTGACTACATAGCCCGTCATCTGGTGACTATCCCTTGCACCATTGTCGCAGCCCCCTCCGTCATTCAGCGTTATGGCACCCCTACCCAGATCCAGCAATTTGAAGAATTACCCTGTATCACAACAGTAAGTGCACTGAAGGGTGCACCCTGGCAGTTTGTCAATAAAAAGGGGGGATTCGAGACAATCAAGGTTAAAGCGCATTATCGGGTAAACAGTGGAGAGATGGCAGGACGAGCGGCGGTATCAGGTGTCGGTTTTGCCATTCTATCGAAACAAGCCTGCCAGCCCTACATTAACGATGGACGGTTAATTGAGATTGCGTGTGAACAATCGGCAGCCCCATTGCAATTGTTTGCACTTTATTCAGATCGACGTTACTTGCCCGCTAAAACACGAGCGCTCATTGATTACATGCATCAGAAATTGAGTGATATATCATGACCAGTTCATTATTTAACAGTCCCGGTGCGATTGCACTCATGCAGTTTGATGATGGCAGAGCTATCGAGTTCAGAATGAGCGGTAGATAAAGGGTCGGTAGGCAGGATGAATATGGTCTGTCACGTTCGTTAAAGAAGATTTTGCGACCGCACCGTAAAGTTTCTCAAGCTCATGACTGTCCGTAATTCGCATGTTTTCATCAACCATCTCATTCACCTCCGCTGTTTTCTGCTAAAAGCAGAACTTGTACTCTCAAAGGGCTCGTGGCCGGGCATTATGAACGCTTGTTATGTTTACTTTTGACTGTAGTTGTAGATATCAGGCCGGGCAATCGCCCACGCGTAGTTTTTCTGATCGCGCTGACTGATATGAAGAGTGAACCGTTAGCGCTCAGGCATAACTTCCGCTCCTCGCTCTCCGCTGCCCTTCAAGCCTTACCCTCGGCATCCAGGTGACAGGAGCGGCCGTTGTCGCTATAAGTGATGAATTACGGGATCAGGCTGTGCAGAGAAAAAACAATAAGCAACATTCCGCCGGCAATGTTGACGTATTTTTTGAGCATTGTTGGGTTGGCTTTTTTAACTGAAAAGATCAGTGTTTGACTGACGGCGTAAAGCCAAATGCACATAACCACGACATGTACTGACGCCAGTGTCAGATAGTTGCAAACGCCTCCCTGTATCCCTGCGAACTGCGAAACGACAGTCAGATAGAAAATAATGGCTTTAGGATTCAAAACATTGGCTATCCAGGCCTCTCTTAACGTCACAGAATGCTTTGCATCAGCAAACCCTCCTGGATTTGCCCTTATGCCGTTGCGAATGAGCATCACCCCTAACCAAAGCAGATAGGCGGTACCAAAAACGTTCAACACAGCAAAAGTTTCTGGAGACGAGATGAGCACAGCGGTTATCCCAAGGCCTATTAGAACTGCATGGGTGTAAATGCCCAAAGCCGTTCCGGCAAGAGTCCTGAACAATCCTCTTTGACCGCCTGCCAGAGCACCACTCATAACAAGAGTGAAGCTTGCTCCGGGGGACAGTGCAACAGGGAGTAACGCTGGCATAAAGCCAAGAAGGTTTATATCCATAGATTTTTGTTAGTCATTGACGCTCTAGTGTATTGCCCGTCAAGGCGCTTTGGAGATGTTATATTTCAACCTATCCTTGGCGTATTGGGTGCTCAGTTGGCACTGCTCTGTGCCAAAGCATGATCTTGCGGCCTGCGATAGCGGCCAGACGGCAAATGTTTAACGCCCTTCAATAGCCCTTCTTCAGATATCACCACGGCTAACCTCGACATCTTATCCTACTCTAAGTAGCAACCAGAACCTTTGCTTCTCGCTCACAGCGGACCTTAATGTTTCCGAGACCGTTCACCGTGCCAGGAGCGGATGTTGCTTACATTGCGATAGGCTAATTTATGGGAAGCAGACAGGCTGTGTTTCATAAGGATTAATCTATAATCCTCGCCAAAAAAAGGAGATGAGAATGTATATCAAATCTGGGGCGTTGTTAATCGTAGCACTCATCCCATTGACATCGGTTGCAGCAAAAGGAGACTTTGATTTTTCGGTCTCAGGGGAAAATACTTCCTTCGACTCTGAATGTGTAGAGTCCATTCAATATGTTGAGACGGATGAAGTGGGTAATGAGAATATAATCATGAAATTCAGCGATGAATGTGGGAAGAAATTATCGACCCTGACCCGACAGAACATCGGCAAGCAGATGACCATCGCCTATAACGGTAACAAACTTACATCCGCTGTGATTGCCTCGCGCCTGAGCACTCGTTTCAGAATCTCTGCAAAGGAAATACCAAGGGTCCTGTTGATGAAAATATTTAATGATTATGAAACAGTTATTAATTGACTGGGACAGAGTGGAAAACAAATAATTGAGCTCACGACCTTCCTCACTCAACGAATACTCTACTTTAGGCGGAACATCACCCGCATCGAAAAACGTATTCTTTGGCCATGCATGAACCGCGTGGCCAGAAGAGAGGTAAGTTGTGACGGATATCACATGCATTTTCAGCCCTGAGGGGCGCCTGGGGTATCTGAGGGTACATCCGGCACCTCAAGCACCTCGCCGGTGGTGTAGAAATGTCCGCCGGCGATGTAGTGCAGGCTTCGCCAGTCTGAAGAGGCGTGCTCAAACTGCCAGTGTCCGTCCCTGAAAATGCGCGTGTCAGCCCACGCAGCCTTGATTTCGCCAATAAACAAATCATAGGCCTGCTGGTTATGCTCTTCGGGGATAAGCTCGCAATAAAGCCAGGCTGCGCATCCTGAAACCAGTGGTGCATCTACGTCAGGAAGGTGAAAAAGCGTCACGCCTGAACGGGCCAGTTTGTCCTTATCGCTGAACAGGGATTGTGAGCCCAGTTGATACACCAGCGGAGCCTGTGATGCGATCGGTACCTGAATCATAAAGTGCCCGCTCTGCTCAATCAGCCCGCGGGTAAAGGTCGCCTTATCAAGGACAACGGTCAATCGCGCTGGCCCATAATCCAGCGCACAAACCCATGACGCAGCCATGACGTTTTCCGTTCCGTCATGCTGCGCCGAAACCAGCGTTGTCGGGCCATGATTAATCAGACGATATGCCTTTGCCAGTTCAACAGGCTGGATGTAATCGTTCATTTTCAGACGGTCTCCTCAGGATTCACTGTTGCTGTAGATAATCAGCCAGGCTGTTATGCCCTGACATGATGAGATGCATAACGACGTCTTCCATCTTTTGCGTTTCATCGCGCGAGCGGGCTTCAAAACTGGCCTGCCACACAATGACCGTTTCCTCTTTTCCCGTCAGCGGAATCAGGCTCACCGTACACATGGCTGAGCTGGCCAGTGCCAGCTCCAGCACATGGCTACCGACGAGTCCGGTAGTGCTTGCGGGCTGCATCAGTGAGCTGACCAAATGGATATCAGGGTGCGACGTGGGTGTGGTAAATCTTGCTGACCACGGTCCAGCTGCCATTCACCTTCAGAAGATTGAAAAAGTCGGTGAAGCGAAAGCCTGAAATGTCATCGGTATCAATGCGTGCGCTGGCTGCGGTTCCGACGATATCCACGCGTACGATAGCGGCCTTCGCCTCAGGAGAAGGACGGAAATTGCGGTCAATAACGTCGAACAACCCCTGAATGGGGCCACCGGTGAGGTTACCATCACCGTCAGCGCCAAAAATGGTGGCCTGTTCACTAAAAGCGGGCTTCATGATCTCGCTCTTAGCCTGTTTACCGCCTTCGTTGTACTGATTAAGTACAGCCACAATGGCGTTGTAATCCTGCACGTAAGTTATTTCGCTCATCTTCTTTCTCCGTAGTGATAAACCGGGTATCCGTTCAGATACCCGTCTTTTGCCTGATGCATCGCTGCAGCAGATAAAGGAGCACCAGACCCAGCACGGTGACGTTCACGTGCCGGCCCTATTTTTGTAGTGTTCACTAAGTAATGTTATTATTGTATAGTGATCACTATGTAAAGTGTCAAGCGATAGATTGAGAACCCAGAAATGAAAATGCCAGGTGTCAACACAGCCAGCGGAAAGCCCAAGGGCAGACCGAGAAGTTTTGATCGTGATAAAGCCCTGCTCCGCGCACTGGATATCTTCTGGCGAAAAGGATTTGAGCCAGCATCGGTCGCCGAGCTATGTGAAGCGATGGAGATCAATCCGCCCAGCCTTTACTCCGCCTTCGGTAATAAAGCGAAACTGTTTCTGGAAGCCGTGAGCTATTACGAAAAGGTTTACTGGAAAGCGACCTGGGAACGGCTGGAAGAGGTTGAGAATATTCACCAGGCCATTGATAATTTCTTCAGTGAATCGGCCGATATTCTGCTGTCACCCTCCGCGCCGTGTGGTTGCATGGTGGTGCTTGCGGCCATCAATGTTTCGCAGGAGTCCGCCGATGTTGTTAAGGCGGTCAGCGTGCTCAGGCAGGAAGGCAAAGATCTCTTCGAGAAGCGACTCACCAGGGCTGTACGGGAAAAGCAGCTGCCGGCAGACACCAATACCGCCGCACTGGCGACCGTTCTCAACACCTTGCTGGAAGGGATGTCGATTGAAGCTAAAGACGGCGCGATGCTGCAGAGCCTCAAGACGATCGGACAGTATGCCACCGGGCTGCTGCCGGCGAACAAAAGATGATCGCACAAAATGCTACTCACAAAACTAGACGACTGGTCAGTTTTTAATTTACAGTAACCGCACTATGAAAAAACAAGCGACTAACGTGCGTCAGCACATCATTGATGTGGCCAGAACGCTGATTACTCACAAAGGCTACAGCGCCGTCGGCCTGGCTGAAATTGTTAAAGCCGCCGGGATCCCCAAAGGATCGTTTTATTACTACTTCCAGTCCAAGGAAGAGTTTGCTCAGGCGCTGTTAGAGCATTATTTCAGCAACTACCTTATTCAGGTGGATGAACAACTGCGCGGTGCCCAACCCGCCCGCGAGCGGCTGCTGCGTTATTTTTCCTTCTGGAAAACGACACAGGGTGCCGACCTGCCGGAAAGTAAGTGCCTTGTCGTTAAGCTTGGCGCGGAAGTGTGCGACCAATATGACAGCATGCGAAATGTACTGGCGACAGGAACCCTCGACATCGTGGCGAGAATTTCGGCATGCATTCTTCAGGGCCAGCAGGATGGCTCATTATCTGGTGATGATGATGCAGAAGATCTCGCTGAAGAGCTCTACCAGCTCTGGCTGGGTGCTTCACTAATGGCAAAAATTCACGACCCGGATACGTCATTCGACAAAGCAATGAATGCGACCAAGCGGCTGCTCAGATAGCCGCATTTTTTTTCACCAATTAACTAGACGACTGGTCAACTATTTGGAGTATCTATGACTGATAACACCACCCGTACCGATTTATTTTCACCCGTTGCCATGGGGAAACTTCAGCTGTCGAATCGTATTGTCATGGCGCCGGTAACCCGCAGCCGTTATGGCGAAGAGGGTATTCCTGACGAACTGCATGCGACTTACTATGCGCAGCGTGCCAGTGCTGGCCTGATTATTTCAGAAGCGACCAACATCTCCGCTCAGGGGCGTGGCTACGCGGCTACGCCTGGGATCTGGAGTGAGAAACAGGTTGCAGGCTGGAAGAAAGTCACCGATGCCGTTCATGCTCAAGGCGGAAAAATTGTCTGCCAGCTCTGGCATGTGGGCCGTTTCTCCAGCGTTGAGCTACAGCCTGATGGGGAACGTCCGGTGGCCCCGTCGGCCATCAAAGCTGAAGGTCAGACCTACACCGTTAACGGCTTTGTTCCGGTTTCCACGCCGCGCGCGCTCGAAACAGACGAAATTCCCGGCATTATCGAGCAGTACAAGCATGCGGCAGAAAACGCCCTACGCGCCGGGTTTGACGGTGTTGAAGTGCACTCTGCCAATAGTTACCTGCTCGATCAGTTCCTGCGCGATTCCACTAACCACCGTACCGATGCCTGGGGCGGCTCAATTGAAAACCGTGCCCGCCTGACGCTGGAAGTGACGAAAGCTATCGTCAACATCTGGGGCAATGAACGCGTTGGCATCCGCCTGTCACCGGTGACCCCTGATGCGGGTAACACGCCACCGGACAGCAATGTGATGGCGATGTATGGCTATCTGATCCAGCAGCTGAATCGCTTTAATCTGGCGTATCTGCACTTTGTTGAGGGTGCAACGGCAACCTCGCGTGAAGTTCCTGCTGATGTGGATATGGATGCGCTGAGCGCCCAGTTCGACGGCCCGTTCATCGGTAACAACAACTATGACCTGGAGATGGCCATCAGTCGACGTAATGCCGGGATCATTGATGCCGTCGCCTTCGGCCGCCTGTTTATTTCCAACCCGGACCTGGTGAAGCGCCTGCGTTATGGTGCCGAACTGACCATCGCGCCGAAAGAAGCCTATTACGGCGGTGGCGCGAAGGGCTACACCGACTGGCCAGAAGCGAATCATTGATAAACATTGATGGCGGGTATTCGTCCCGCCCCTGAACGTCATCGTCAATGATCTTATCGTTTCGCCAGCTAAGCAAAAATGGTAAAGGTGGTATTAAGAAAAGTTCCTGATTTTCTCGATGCCCTACTGTGGCGCTACAGCGTTATTCCTGAACCCTGTGCGCCATGCTTGCTTAGCGTCAGCAAAGTTTTCCCGTAGCATCCCCCCTACCCGCGCGTGCCAGCATGCTCTCAGCCCGCCCGTCGCAATCCGCGAAGTAGCAGGTTCAGCGCGGTAATGCCTTGTGTCAACCGCGTATTGCTCTCATCACCCTCGGCAATCCAGAATGCCGCTTCTGCCAGGCTACCGTAAATCAGCGAAGCCAGTCCCTCGGGATCGACGTCGTCTACGACACCTTGCTGAATCAGATTGCGAATCAGGCCGCGCATGGATTCCACGCAATGACGCTGCGATTCAGGTGAAGAACCGCCCAGCACCGCTTTAGCATCTCGCAGCACAATGCGCTGAAATTCAGGTTCCAGCGCCATCTCAAGGTAAGCCCGACAGCGGTTGCAAAAGCCCTCCCACGGATCATTTGCATGAGTGGAAATCGCCTGCAAACGCTGATCCATCTCGTCATCAATCTGCTCCACCACTGCCACCAGCAATCCTTTCTTGTCACCAAAGTGATGATAAAGCGCGCCACGGGTCAACCCTGCCTGCGCAGTCAGATCATCCATTGAGGTATCAGCGTAGCCATATTCACAAAAAACCCTTCGGGCAGTGGCTAACAATGTGGCTCTTGTCTCTTCCATCTCAGCACGGGTGCGGCGAACCATAATTTACTCCTTACATACGACATGAATGATTATTTACAAACACCCCGTATGAATATAGGATTGGATTCATACGCGTTGTATGTATTGTCGCTGTGTCACCTCGTTGTGGCAAGCAAATGCTACCGGAGATGATGATGGCTAATCTGTATCGAGACCTTTTTACTGCCCCTGGCACGGCTCATTTTGCCGTTGCAGGCCTGTTAGCGCGCATCCCGTTGCCGATGGCCGGCATCGGAATTATCACGCTATTTTCGCAGCAGTACGGAGGCTATGCGCTGGCGGGAGCCATTTCCGCGACCTTTGTTCTGACCTACGCCCTGCTGTCACCGCAGATCTCCCGATATGTGGATCGCTATGGGCAGCACCGCGTTTTGCCTGCGGCTACGGCTATCAGTGTCGCGGGTTTTTTTATCCTCATCGCCTGTTCCTTGTGGAGTGTAGCCAGCTGGGCTCTGTTTTTTGGTGCATTTCTGGCGGGGTTTATGCCCAGTATATCGGCCATGGTACGGGCACGCTGGACGGCGCTGTACCGGGGCCAGCCGCGTTTGCAGACAGCCTATTCGCTTGAAACGGTGCTCGATGAGCTGACGTTTATTGTTGGCCCGCCCCTCTCGATTGGCCTTTCCATCGCGCTGTTTCCCCAGGCGGGTCTGCTGCTCACGGCACTGTTGCTGTTTTCAGGCGTGTTTGCACTGGTGATACAGCGCGGAACGGAACCTCCGATCATGGCAGTCTCCTGTTGCAAGACTGGCTCAGGTTCGGTCATCCGGATGACCAGCGTGCGGCTGTTGGCGCTGCTGATGGTGGCGATGGGCGTTATCGTCGGCACGATTGATATCGTGAGTGTCGCCTGGGCCGAAGCGCTGGGGCACCCGGCGGCAGCCAGCCTGGTGTTATCAGCCTATGCCGTGGGTTCGTGTGTGTCCGGGTTGCTGTATGGCTCACTCAAGCTGAAAACCCCCCTCCATCGGCTGTTGTGGCTGGGCGGGCTGGCCACTGCAACAAACACTGTCCCACTGATACTGGTCACCCATCTTACCGCGCTGGCGGCCGCCGTCTTGGTGGCGGGCCTCTTTTTCGCCCCAACCCTGATCGTGGCCATGTCGCTCGTTGAACGCCAGGTCTCTGAAAGTCAGTTAACAGAAGGCATGACCTGGCTGCTGGCCGGGCTGAATGTGGGCGTTGCGCTGGGCGCCGCCCTCGCGGGTCAGGTGGTTGATAGCAATGGATCACCCGCTGGATTCTACGTCGCCGTAGGTGCCGGAGTCCTTGTACTGCTCATGGCACTGTTAAGTCATTTAACCCTGCACAAGCAGGATAATCGCGCCTGAGTTCGGTGCATTCTTTAGGATCTGAATGATGAATACATTTTCTACCATGGACTCTGTTCGCCACACCTGGACGCCAGTGATCGCGGTCGGTCTGGCGACGTTCTCTGTTGTCACAACAGAAATGCTGCCGGTGGGGTTGCTGACATCCATTGCCGGCACACTCAGCATTACGACAGGAAGCGCAGGTCTGATGATTTCCCTGCCAGCACTGCTGGCCGCTCTGTTCGCGCCATTCATCGTCATTGCATCGGGTGGAATAGATCGCCGATGGATACTGTGTGGCCTGCTGGCATTGCTGGTTGTGGCAAACCTTGCCTCCGCGCTTGCCCCTGACCTGATCGTCATGCTCGCAGCCCGGATGCTGGTTGGCTTCTGCATGGGGGGAATATGGGCAATCGCCGGCGGGCTTGCCTCGCGTCTGGTCCCGGAGAAGGCGATTGGCCTGGCCACCTCCATTATCTTCGGCGGTGTTGCTGCTGCATCAGTATTGGGCGTGCCCCTGGGGGCATTTATTGGCGATATCATCGGCTGGCGCTGGGCATTTGGCATCATGGCCATTTTCAGCGCACTGGTGCTGGCATTCCATCTTGCGGTCATTCCGGCGTTGCCCGTTACGGGTTCGGCCAACCTTAGCCATTTCATCGCCCTGCTTGGCAACCGCAAAATACAAACCGGTCTGTTCCTGACGTTATTACTCGTAACAAGCCATTTCGTGGCCTTTACCTTTGTACGCCCACTACTGATCTCAGTGTCAGGATTTGATACCCAGTGGATAGGTGCCATCTTGTTGGCCTACGGTATCGCCGGTATTGGCGGTAATTTTCTGGCAGGTATCACCGCAGCGCGCTATACGGCATTCACCCTGACTGCGATTGCGACAGGGCTGGTGTTAACGCCGTTACTGTTCATTGTCGCCGGGCAATCGGTCACAGGGGGTAGCAGTGTCCTCATCTTCTGGGGGCTGGCTTACGGTGGGCTTTCGGTGGGACTAATGACCTGGATGATGAAAGCCGCACCCCGTGCCGTGGAGATCGCCGCTGCGCTTTATGTCGGGGTTTTCAATACAGGAATTGCGCTGGGGTCGTGGAGCGGGGGCCAGATCGTCGACAGGTTGGCCCTGACAGATACACTCTGGCTGGCCTGTGGCTTAGCGACTGCAGCTTTACTTTTGGCAGTCGCTGCTGGCATGAATAGAGGGGAGACACGATGAGAGTGGCCCCCCATTCATTTTCCGGTCAGGCAATTCGGTATCCCTCACCCGCCTTAAACACCCTGGCAAATCCCGTACTGTCTAAGTGCATTCCGGCGATAAGCAGATTTTCTCTTACCGCCTGAGCCATGATTTTTTCCCGTGTTTCTCTGGCCTGAAGGGGGTCACAGTCAAAGACAATTGAAACGTCGGGGCGTGCTGACTGGATATGGGGGAAATGGACGATGTCTCCCCAAATCAATAAGCATTCATCGCCTGAAGTGATGCGAAAACCCGTATGCCCTGGCGTGTGACCCGGCAACCATTCCGGAAGAATGCCCTCAGCCACCTCGCCCTTACCAATCAGGCGCACTTTACGGGCATAGGCGTCTAACGTTCGGCGGGCCAGATCAAAATTGCGCTGCCCACGTTCATTCGCCATTTTTCGTTTTTCATCATCCTGCCAGTATCTCGCTTCAAGCGGATGGAGATGAAGTTCTGCCTGATTAAATACCGGTTGCCCTTCAGCATCCAACAGACCCCCAATATGGTCAGGATGACCGTGCGTCAGTAATACGGTATCCACGTCATCGGGGCTGACGCCAGCAGTAGCAAGCGTCTCTTTAAGCTGCCCGCCGACGTTGTTCAGACCTCCCGCACCAGCATCGACCAGGAGGGTCCGCCCCCTGCCCTGAATAAGGTACCCGTTGATATGGATATTGCCGGGTTCAGCGATCCGGGCGTTATGCTGAATAGCCGCCGCTTCTGCGGTCTCAATACCTGACAGTAACTCCAGGCTCGCTGACATCGTGCCATCGCTGAGGGCTGTCACCCAAAAATCCCCAATCTGACGGCCTGGTAATGACGGATTGCTCATAGTGACCTCGGCATGAATAAATAACAGGTGCTCATTAGCCTGCTTAGTGACTTTTACTCATCCTACAAGCCGCCAGTTCGGTAATAAATCGATATTTACTCAACCATTAGTGACATTATATCACTGACAGTTCATCACCCTTTTTGGAGAAGGTCATATTCATGCGCAGAAAAATTCCCAGCAGTGCTTCACTTCAGGCATTTGAGGCCGCCGCCAGGCACGGTAATTTTGCGCGGGCCGCAGAGGAATTGTCATTAACGGAAGGCGCCATCAGCCGTCAGATTGCCCGCCTGGAGTCTCTGCTCGATTGCAGACTGTTTGACCGTACGGGAACCCGGGTAAAGCTCAATCCAGTGGGGGCTCGCTATGCCCATCACGTGCGGCAAATACTGGAACGGCTCGAACGCGATACTCAGTACGTTATGGGAATGCCCGAAGGCAGCAGAACGCTGGAAATTGCCGTCCTGCCGACGTTTTGCAGCCGCTGGCTTATCCCCCGCCTCAGTGGCTTCCAGTCTTTATACCCGGACATCACCTTGAATATCGCGGCCAGAACCGATCCCTTCATTCTCACCGGGAGTGGCTTTGATGCAGCCATTCATTTTGAGCATCCGGCATGGGCAGGCATGCGTATGAACGTTCTCTTTGAGGAGAAACTGGTGCCGGCGTGCCATCCCGATCTGTTAACAGACGAGGATATCTTTAGTCAGTTGAATACTCTGCCCCGGATTCACCGACGGCAGAATCCGGAAGCGTGGCCTCATTATGCCGGGCAAAGCGGGATCGTCCTTGATAACCCGGCTCAGGGTGTCCGCTATGACCTTCATGAAATGGCGATAGCGGCTGTATTAGCAGGACAAGGGGTCGCCATGGTGCCTCGCATCTATATCGAAAAAGAGCTTAACAGCGGGTCGCTTGTTGCGCCCTGGCCGCAATCAGAACAACTGAGAAAGACATTTTGTTTAGTCAAATCGGTTGAAACCGCAGTCAATGAATCTGCATTGCACGATTTTGAGCACTGGTTGCAGGCAGAATCATTGCTGATGACATAATGGTGGGCAGCTTTGTGCCGGGAGTAGACATAATCTCACATCAAAAAGAGAGGGGCGGCACAGGACAATAGTTGAAAAGATGTGTTACCAATTCGGCATAACATATTGATCGTATAGACTTTATAAAATATGTGGGGTTACGTGGCAATTCATCAGAATGTATTGAGCATCTTTGCGCTTATGTAGGTCAATTAATGGCACAATCCGTCTGAAATGCTCACTTGCACAGTGCAATTCAAGCGCTGCACGATCCGGCCATTCCTCTATAAAAATGAAATGCCCCGGATCCTTTTCATCGATATACAGATCATAAGCGATGCAAAGAGGTTCCTTTTTTGTGGCCGATATTAGCTCACGGTACAAAGGCATAACTTTTTCAACCCCATCAGGTTTTATAAAATCTTCGGCAATGACTTTCAGCATTACAACCTCTAAAGATAAAAAGAATATACATAAAATGGCGAAAAAAAATGTTTTGGAAAAATAGCTCAGCGCTGCGCCTGAGAAATATCAAAAATCATTATCCAACATAACTGTTTCTATCCATCCTTGTGTTCGCTTCTCGCTGATAGCCGCCAGTCCCATCCTACCACTATATCAGGCGTTTTCTTAACACCGATCCACCGGAAAGATGTCAATCCCACAGGAGATCGCCGTCGTGGTTTAAAAACCACCGCGAGCACCAAGCTGGCCTTAGCCCGGTTGCAAATGATGTCAGCAACACCTGCCGTTGACCTGAGTCAATGTGCAGACCATCACGGAAAGATTGGACCATTGGGTTGTCGTTTCGACGAGCAAACATGCGTGGTATCGGCCTTTATGCATAGCCCTCTTTCCGTAATGGCATACGTGGATTACGCTGAGAGTAAAACCCCAACGGAGTCACATCATGCCACTCTTTATTGCGTTACTGGTTGCCCTGCTCACTCCCGGCACCCACGCTATTGCCGCCCGTGACAACAGCGCCTGCCAGCAAAGCTGCTATGTGCAGAACAGCCGCTGCGATCGGGATAAAAACAGTGGCTGTAGCGGCGCATTGCAACGCTGCGTGCAGGCGTGCCCCCGCTAGCCGTGTTCTTTACTGAGCGGGATCACCAGCGGTGTACCGTAGAATGGATCATCGATAATGCGGCAGTTCAGGTCAAACACGGTTTTTACCAACGCTTCACTGAGGATCGCCTGCGGCGCCCCTGCCGCCACCACGCCGCGCTGATGCACAGCGACCAGATGGTCGGCATAACGACAGGCCAGATTGAGGTCGTGGAGTACCATCACAATGGTTTTATTCTGCTGGCGATTCAGGTCACGCAGCAGATCCAGCACCTCAATCTGGTGGGCAACATCAAGAAAGGTCGTCGGCTCATCCAGCAGCAGAATATCGGTGCCCTGCGCCAGCGTCATGGCAATCCACACCCGCTGGCGCTGCCCACCCGACAGCGCCTCAACCGGACGATCGGCAAGCCCTGCAACATGGGTAGCGTGCAGAGCGGCATTAACCTCGGCTTCATCCCGGGCTGACCACTGCTGCAACCAGTTCTGCCAGGGGTAACGCCCCAGGCTCACCAGCTGGCGCACGTTAATCCCTTCCGGGGCTACCGGGTTCTGCGGCAGGATCGCCAGCTCACGGGCCACCGCAACGGTCGACTGCTGCTGAATATCCTGACCGTTGACGCGGACCGATCCGGACTGCGGCTTCAGAAGGCGCGCGAATGATCGCAGCAACGTGCTTTTTCCGCTGCCGTTGCTGCCGATCAGCACCGTGATTTTCCCCTGCGGCAGGTCAATATCCAGACCGTCAATAATGGTCTGATTCTGGTAACTCAGGGTCAGATCGCGGGCGGCAATGGCCGTCATAGTTCAGCTTCCTTAGTGACGTTGGGTGATCAGCAGAGTTAAAAAGAACGGTGTGCCGAGTACCGCGACAAAAATCCCGGCAGGCAGATCGGCGGGCAGAAACACCACGCGGCCAATCAGATCGGCCAGTATCAGCACCATGGCACCGACCATCGCACTCATCAGCGCCTGCCCGGCAAATCCGGCGGCAACCAGACGCTTGCCGATATGCGGGGCAATCAGCCCGACAAACGCCATCGCCCCGCCCCAGGCAATCGCCACGCCCGCCAGCGCCACGCTCACCAGTAACAGCCCGCCGCGCTGCCACTGCACGCGCACGCCAATGCCGCCTGCCAGCCCCTCATCCAGCTGTTGCACCATTACCTGACGGGCCAGCCAGATCAATAAGGGCACGATCGCCAGCAGCCACTGCGCCAGGGCAACGGCCTGCGACCAGGTGGCACCGTATACGCTGCCGGTCAGCCAGACGTAGGCCGATAGCGTGGTGGTCAGCGGGCTAAACACCAGGATCAGCGTGGTCACCGCCCCGAGCAGCGCCGACACACCCACGCCGATCAGCACCAGTCGCAGCGGTGATGCCCCCTGCTTCCAGGCCAGCAGCCAGACGCTGGCGGTGGCCAGCCCGGCACCCGCAATAACCGCCAGCGGCAACAGACTGTCGCCCAGCGTCATACTGAAGAAGGCCAGGTAGATCACGGCGGCCGTCCCGGCACCGCTGGTGATCCCCAGGAGATCGGGCGAGGCTAACGGATTGCGAATAATGTTTTGCAGGATCAGACCCGATACCGCCAGTGCCCCACCCACCAGCCCCGCCAGTACGATGCGCGGCAGGCGGAGCTGCTGCACAATAAATGTCAGCCCGCCGGAGTCATCGCTAAACAGCAAGCGCAACACGGTTGTGGGTGACATTGTCACTTTTCCCTGCGTCAGCGACAGCAGCATCACCAGCAGCAGAATACCCAACGCCAGCAACAGCCGTAGCACGGTATTCAGATTGATCTGGCGTGAAAAAGCGCCCCAGCGTAGCGCGATAATTTTATCCATAGCGCCCTCCACGCCGCGCCAGCCAGATAAAGAAAGGCGCACCAAACAGCGCGGTCATCACCCCCACCGGCACCTCCTGGGGCAGGATCACCACGCGGGCCAGGATATCGGCCAACAGCAACAGTAATCCGCCCCCCAACGCGCAGCCTGGCAACAGCCAGCGATGATCGATGGAGAGGCCTTTGCGTACCATATGCGGCACCACCAGGCCGATAAAACCAATGCTGCCGGCCAGCGCCACGGCGCTCCCTGCCAGCAGCACAATCAGCCCCGCCAGCAGCAGGCGAACAGGCCCGGCACGCTGGCCCAGCGCGGTGGCTATATCGTCCCCGGCATTCAGCACGTTCACCTGCCCGGCAAACAGGAGCGTCACCGCCAGCCCAACAGCGCTGAGCGTCAGGATCGGCCATGCAGCAGCCAGTTCACGCTCACTGAGCGATCCGGCCAGCCAGAACAGCAGCGTATCCAGCCCCTGCTGGTCGATCACCAGCATCGCCTGGCTAAAGGCGGTAAACAACGCGGTGATCGATGCCCCGGCCAGCACAATGCGCAGCGGATTAAGACGTCCACGCCCGGCCGTACCGATCAGCCACACCAGCGTTCCCGCCACGGCGGCGCCGGCAAAGGCGCACCAGACCAACGCGTTGAGGGAAGCCAGTGAGAATACGGCGCTGCACAGGATAATACAGAAGGTGGCTCCGGCATTGATGCCGAACAGGCCAGGTGACGCCAGCGGGTTGCGCGTCAGCGCCTGCATCAGCGCGCCCGCAACGGCCAGACTGGCCCCCACGGCCAGCGCCATCAGCGTACGCGGCAATCGGGAGGTGGTCACCAGAATATGCTGGAGGTTCATACTATCGTGCCGGGTCAGCGCCGCCAGCACCTGCGGCAGTGATATCCAGTTGGCCCCTGCCATCAGGCTGAGCAACACGGCCATCAGGAGGAGTAACGCCAGGATGCACAGTTTTATCGCTGGCGTCATGTTGGCTGCCCCACAATCAGCAGGCGTTCGATATCTTCCAGCACCGCATTCGCGGCAATAATCCCGCCGGAGAGTACCCAGGTCACGCTGTCCACCTGCCACACCTGGTGGTGTTGCGGCGCCTGCATCTGTTTCCAGAGTGGATGACTGACCAGCGCACGGTAGTTATCCCGCACCACGGACTTTTCCGCGTGCAGCATGACAAAAAACAGATCGGCATTGACCACCGGCAGACTTTCGCGGCCGCTGAGTTTGATCGACACACCTGTTGCCTGGCGTGCGGCCTCATTCCAGTGAAAGCCGAGTTCGCTGAGGATCATGCCGGGAAAACTCTGCGGCAGATAGCTACGCAGATGGTCCGCACGGATATCCAGCACGGAGACCGTCAGCGGCCAGCGTGCTGCATAGTGCTGTTCCAGTAACTGACGCAGGCGATTAACGCGCTGTTGCCAGCGGAGTAGCAACGCGGCGGCTATCTGCTGACGATTGACCGCCCGGCCCACCGCCTCAACGGTCTGCTTAAATTCGTAGACGTTATCGAGCATCACCAGCGGCGCGATCTGCTTCAGCAGCGGCGCGATCGCCTGGTGGCGAAAGCGCGAGGCAATAATCACATCTGGCCGCAGCAGCACGATATCTTCAAGGCTGGGCTGGGTTTCCAGCCCGACGTGCGGCACACCGTTTAATGCCGTGCGCAGATAGCGGTAGGTGGGCTTTTCACTCCAGGAATCCACCACGGCGCAGGGGGTAATCCCCAGCGCCACGAGGGCATCGGTCGCCCCCTGAAACAGGGTGATCACGCGCAAGGATGCGGTGCCCTGCGCCCTGAGCGGCAACAGCGCACCGGCGGCCAATATGCCAAGGCCTAGTCGCAGCACCCTGCGGCGGTCATTATGGGTGACATCAGAAATCAACGTTGTATCCCAGCGTCACCGTACGGCCACGGCCGGAGAAGTAGCGGTCCGGCTCCACCAGGGCACTCTGCGAATAATAGGTGATGTACTGCTTATCAAACAGGTTAGAGATTGCCAGGTTGACCCGTCCACGCGGCAGTTTATAGCCTACGGCGGCATCCACCAGCGCGTAACCGCTGAAGTCTTTATCCTCTTCATCAAACTCGCGGCTTAACGCCCAGTTGGCCTGAATAAAGGAGCTCCACTGCGGCGTCCAGTTCGCCGACCAGCTGGCAATAATGCGGTCCGGTGAAACATTCAGACCATCGAGTTTGGCATCCAGGCTACCGTTTTCATCACTGTCATAGCGGCCGCGCATATGCGAATAGCTGAGTTTCAGGCGGTGATCATCATTGACCGCATAACCCAGGGTGCCTTCGAAGCCGTCGATTTCGGTTTTCTCACGGCGCGTTACGTAGACATCCCCCACGCGGTCAACACGGCTACCCAGTTTGGAGCGGGACTGGTAGTAGCTCAGTTCAAAATCAAACGGCTGCTGATCGATGCGGAAACCGTACTCAGTATTCTCGGTCACAATCGGTTGCAGGTTCAGGAAGGTCCCTGCACTCATCCCCGGCTGGTTAATGCCGCGCAGCACACGGCCGACATCCGGCATGGCAAAGCCCTGAGAGTAGTTGGCAAACAGGCTGAGTGGCTCGACGGGCGTCCATACCGCGCCAACGTTATACAGCGTTTTATCGAAACTCGGTTTCCCGCCGCCGACCGTCACACTGTTGGCGCTGGCGATGGTCTGGTAGCTGTCGATATCCAGGCGTGCATATTCATAGCGCACGCCACCGGACAGTTTGAGTGAGTCCACGGGGGCGACTTCAAGCTGCACAAACGGCGACAGATCGGTGTATTTAATTTCCGGTACATAGGTGCGATGTGTGCCCCACAGATCCTGCTTAGACTGGTCGAACAGAGTATCGAAGCCCAGGGTGACTTTCAGGTAGTCGTCCCAGATATCGTCTTTGGTCAGCGCCATTTTGGTGCCGTACTTGGTGGTGACCGCGCGCGACTGATCGTACAGCGTCCCCACCGGGGCAATGTTGGCATCCTGGAAGGAGCCGGACAGCGTTGATCCGAACAGGGCTTCATACTGCTGGTAATACGCCAGCGCCGACAGTTTCATGCCGGCCAGATTGTAGTTGTCGTAGGTTATCGCCGTGCTCCAGACCTCATTATGTGGCGCTTCGCCTTCCGGCGTGCCCTTGATCGAGGTGGTCGGGATGCCGCGTTCGCGGTCGCCGGTGACGCTGAGATAATCATTTTTGCCTTTGAGCTGGTAGTAGCTGGCGCTGAGCTGAATGCGCTGATCGTCATCCAGCCAGTAACCGACTTTGCCTAACAGATCATAAGCGCGGGAGTTCATCAGATCGCCCTGGGTGTTATCCACTCCCACCGGGCGGTTATTGCCATCCAGATACAGCCCCTGATCTTCATAGCTTACCGAGAACAGGTAATCGAGATACTCTTCGCGCCCGTCAACGCCATAGGTGGTTTTGTACCCCATGGTGTCGCCTTTGAGCTGCGAAGTCGGAGACGAGGCCTCCACGCCAAAATGCTGATTAAAGGCCCCCGGTTCCGGCCGTTTGGTGATCAGGTTAATCACCCCGCCCGCGGCACCAATGCCGTTGCTGGCGTTGGCACCGTGGATCACCTCAATACGTTCGATCATTGAGGCATCAATGGTGTGCATTTCGCGCCCGGTAGGACGCAGCGGGTTCGACTGGGGAATACCATCAATCATCACCAGCGGGATGCGGCCGCGCAGGGTTTCGCCGCTGCCGCTCATTTTCTGACGGCTGGGGGAAAACGACGGTAACAGGTTGCTTAAAATCTGTGAGGTATCAGAGGTGATCTGCCGCTGCTGTTCAATCTGCTGTTGGGTAATGATGGTGATGACCTGCGGGGAATCTTTCTTCTCACTGGCGGTACGGCTGGCGCTGACCACCATATCTCCCCCGCTATCGGCTGTTTCTTCAGCATAAAGTGGCCCTGCCATTAATAACGGCATCAGCGAACATAGCGCCCTGACTTTCATCTCACGATCCTTTTTACCTGGAGGAAAACCCGCTTTGATGCAGGTTAAATGTGCCAAAGGGCACCAGTGGGAATGCGAATGCGATTATTATCATTATCATTTACGGTAACAATAGGAATAATTAGACATTCTTCCTTACATATTCCTTACACCAAAAGTGAAAAGCTGCTTTAATTTGACTTAACAGACTGATGAAAAACAGAAAATATCGGTTTTCGCCTCTGCTGATGCGTCTCTGAACGAACGCTGTTTTTTGCCGATAAATGTGACGCAGATCACCTTCACCCGTCTCAAAAAAACAGAACTGGCGCGTAAACAGGACCAAAAAATGCCCGTATTACCGTCTTAAAAGACGATTTATGAATTTTTTTCATCACTTCTATACACCAGACGTTCTCAATCGTATGGCGCTAATCCCCTATGATGGACAGATATCAATGTAGAGGAAAATAAGATGATCGAGATTATTAAACACGGCAGTAAACCTGCGGCAGCTGGCCCGGCAGACTATTTCACCGGTAAGGTGGAAATCAACGCACCGTTCAGCGCTACTGAACCGGCCCGCGTGGGCGGTGCGACCGTGACGTTTTCCGCCGGGGCGCGCACGGCGTGGCACACTCACCCGCTGGGACAAACGCTGATTGTCACTGCAGGCCAGGGCTGGGTGCAGGAGTGGGATAAGGAAGCACAGGCGATTACCACCGGGGATATCGTCTGGATCCGCCCGGGTGTGAAGCACTGGCACGGTGCAGGAGCGGATACCACCATGACGCATATTGCGATTGCTGAGGCGCAGGACGGTAAAGCGGTCGACTGGCTGGAGCATGTGAGCGAGGCGCAGTATCAGCGCTAATGGCTACGTAAGTACTGTAGGCATTAATAGCTGACATTCGGCTTCAGGTCTGAGGTCAGCTTGAGCACACTGGCCTCAGACCTGAAACCGAATGATTAGCGAATTAGATTTGTGCCAGTATCTCCGTGGTCCCCCTCTTCGCAAATTGTGGTTTGATTAATTGTTATGAATACCATTCACTAATTTCGTCATAAACACCGCATAACATTCGCAAAATCTGGCCATAATGCATCCGATTATTGAATTTTTCGCATAAGTTCACGTCAGGCGCTACACTGCCTGCCTTCCCCTTGAGATGTGCCGAGGTCTCGCGTGTTAAAAGATAATTTCAACGATCTTATTTCCCTGATGGTGGTGGCGCGCGAACGCAGTTTCACCAAAGCGGCCGCGAAACTCGGGGTCTCTCAGTCGGCGCTCAGCCACTCGATTCGGGCGCTGGAAGAGCGGCTTGCCCTGCGCTTGCTCACGCGCACCACTCGCAGTGTGGCCCCCACCGAAGCCGGTGAGCGCTTGATTAATTCCATTGGCCCGCGTTTGACAGAAATAGAGTCTGAGCTGGTCGCCATTACCGAAATGCGCGACAAACCCGCCGGTAATATTCGACTGACGGCCGGAGAGCACGCGGCGCAATCCACCATCTGGCCTGCCCTGCAACCGTTTCTGCACCAGTACCCCGATGTGAATGTGGAAATCACCGTCGACAACACCCTGACGGATATTGTCAGCGGCCGCTACGATGCCGGAGTGCGTTTAGGTGAGCAGGTGGCGAAAGATATGATCGCAGTGCGTATCGGGCCTGACTGGAGTATGGCGGTGGTCGGTTCACCGGATTATTTCGCCCGCTATGGTCGCCCGCAAATACCGCAGGATTTGCAGCAGCACAACTGTATTAATATGCGCCTGCCGACCATGGGCGGGTTATATGCGTGGGAATTTAAGAAGGATCAGCGGGAAATACGCGTGCGGGTTGAAGGGCAGCTGATTATGAATTCGCTGGTGTCACGCATTGATGCCGCCCTCTCCGGCCTGGGACTGGCCTGCTTACCGGAAGATACCGTCGCCGATCACCTTGCCAGCGGCACACTTGAGCGTGTGCTGCTCGACTGGAGCGAACCCTTTGCGGGCTATTATCTCTATTATCCCAGCCGTAAGCAGCATACAGCGGCTTTTTCGCGCATGATTGAGGCACTGCGCTATCCGCGCCAGCACGCGTTTGCCGCCCCCGCTGCACCCTCCCTTTAAACACGCAGTTTCCGCTTTTACTGCCTCTTACAGCAGTAAACTGTGACCTCCCCCGCGATAAATGACCGGTTTTGGCTAAAACCGGAAAAAATCCCCGCGTTGATGTTCAGTTTTCCGGTTTTCTTTCCCTGACGATAATCACTCCATCAGGCTGCGGCTGCCGCCGTAGCTCAACTATCCCTGTGGGGTAAAGGAGAGCGTGATGGAAACTTCGGGTAAAATTAACGTCGGTGTACTGGGTTGCGGGCCGATCTCGCAGGCGGGCCATTTTGAATCCTGCATCAAAGCCAGTAACGCCCGGTTGTATGCCATTTGCGACAGCGCCGATGACCTGCGCCAGCGCATGGCCGCGATGTGGGCGCCGGAAGTGGCGTATGCCGATTATCAGCAGATGCTGGATGATGAAAAGGTCGATGCGATTATTATCGCCACCGCCGATGCGTTCCACGTGCCCCTGGCGATTAAAGCGTTAAAAGCAGGCAAACACGTATTGTGTGAAAAACCCCTCGGGATCACGGTAGAAGAGAGCGAAGAGCTGGTACAGATTGCGCAGACCAGCGGCAAATTATTGCAGGTCGGCCATATGAAACGCTTCGATGGCGGCATTCAGGCGGCGCGTGATTTCGTTCAGCAGGAGATGGGCCAGGCGGTGGCGTATAAAGGCTGGTATGGCGATAACAGCCACCGTTACACTGTCACCGATGCAGTGCAGCCAAAAATGATTACCAGCGCGGCAAAACGCAAACCCAGCGTCGATCCGAAAGCGGACCTGCAACAATACTACCTGCTGGCACACGGCAGCCATCTGGTGGATACCGCCTTTTACATTAATGGCACCATCACCGATGTGGAAGCGCGTTTCCTGCATCGCGGCGGGGTCCACTGCTGGTTTATTGATATCGGTTTTGCCAACGGCGCGCTTGGCCAGCTTGATCTGAGCGTTGGTGTACGCATGGACTGGCATGAAGGTTTCCAGCTTTATGGCGAAAACGGCAGCGTGCTGGCAAAAACGTATAACCCGTGGCTGTTCAAATCCAGCGATGTCGATATTTTCCATGAAAAAACGGCATGCTGGCAGCGCCCGTTAGCCGCCGATGGTCATTTTTATCGCCGCCAGCTGGAGGCCTTTGCCCACGCTATCCTGACTGAACAACCGGTGACCGGTACCAGCGTGGAGGAAGGTCTGCATGTGGTTCAGGTGCTGGCCGCTATCCAGCAGTCGGTACGGGAAGGTCGCAGTGTATCGGTCACCAGCGCGCGGGGGTCTGTCTGATGTATAGCGGCATATTCTCGAAAACGTTCGCCACCGCCAGCGTGGATGAAAACTTCGCCCTGATAAAACAGTGTGGCTTTCAGGCCACCCAGTTTAACTACGCCAGCGCCGGGCTGCCCTCCCTGCCCACGGCCGTCCCGGAAAACATCCTCAACGAGATCAACGCAGCACGCGTTAAACATCAGATAAAAATGGAAGCCATCTCAGCGACCTTTAATCTGACGCATCCCGACGCGGCGGTGATTGCACGGGGGATGGCATCACTGGAGACCATTGCGGCATCGGCCGCCCGTCTGCACTGCCCGCTGTTAACACTGTGCAGCGGCACGCTGGACGCCGATGACCAGTGGCGCGCGCACCCGGAGAACAACAGCCCCGCCGCCTGGCGCACACTGTTACGCTCGATGGAACAGGCGCTGGCGATAGCCGACCAGTACCAGGTCAACCTCGGTATTGAGCCGGAGCTGGCCAATATTGTGAATTCCGCTGCCCGGGCGCGTCAGCTGATCGATGAACTTCAGCACCCGCGCCTGAAAATTATTTTTGACCCGGCAAACCTGTTTGAACAGGCAGATGCGGCCCAGCAGCAGCGCGTGATGGGTGAGGCCCTGGATCTGCTCGCCCCGGCCATTGCCATTGCCCATGCTAAAGACCGTGATGCCCGCGGTGAGTTTGTTACCGCCGGGCACGGGGTACTCGATTATCCCTGGTATATCAACGCGCTGCATACCGCCGGGTTTGACGGCTGTGTGGTCACGCACGGCCTGCCAGCGGACGATGCCGCTGGCGTCAGTGCTCTGCTGGCACGCCTTATATCTCAGGCGGGAGGGGTTCATGCTTAGTACCTTTACGCATCAGGGGCTGACGTTCAGCTACAGCGATAATCGTGCGGCGGGCCCGGTGCTGGTGTTCCAGCACGGTCTGACCGGGGACCACCAGCAGACACGTCAAAGTTATACAGCCGAAGACTGCCGCCTGATCACCCTCGAATGCCGCAGTCATGGCGGTACTGCGCAGGGGGATGAAGCGCAGCTGGGCATTATCCCGTTCGCCAGCGATCTGAGCGCGTTGCTCGATCATCTGGAGATTGAACAGGCGCATTTTGCCGGTATTTCAATGGGGGCGGCCATCGTTGCCCGGTTTGCCGCACAGCAGCCGCAGCGCGTGAGCAGCCTGACGCTGGTGCGCCCGGCCTGGCATCAGCGGCGCAGCCCCGCCAATATGGTGCCGTTTGCCCTCGCGGCCGATTATTTGCACTATTTCCCGGTGCACACCGGCCTTGAGGCCTTCCGTCAGTGCGGCCTGTTCACCACCCTGGCTGCCCTGTCCCCTGATAATGCCAGCGCGCTGGAGGCGCTGTTCAGCAAGGAAGTGGACCCGCAGTTACTGCGGCGTCTGGTGTTGTGCGATCCGGGTTTCGACAGCGAAGCACTGCGTGCCCTGCCGGTTTCACGTCGAGTGATAGGCTGCGCGGAGGATGAGATCCACCCGCTAGCACTGGCGCAGGCGGTGGCTGCCGATCTGCACGTTTCATGTGATGAAATCACGGCCAAATCCCGCGATAAAGCAGCCTATTTCGCCGAACTGACCGCCATCCTTCAGCAGCAGATACACGCATAACCCTCAGATTACTCAATCCACAGCTGGCTGAAGTCTGGCCAGCCTAACGTACTGAGATCGCGCCAGGTAAAGGCAGAGTCCGATTCGTAATCCAGCCAGTGATGGAACAGCGGCAACAGCCAGCGCTGCTGGGTGATGCGCATAAACCAGCGGGCGATGGCGGGCATAAAGCGCTCGTTCTCGTGCTGGCTGTATTGCTGGATCAGCAGATGCAGGCTCTGCGTCATCTCCTGCGGCAGATGTTTTAACACCGGGTCCGGGATCATCCAGCTCAGGGCCGAATAAATATCGTCGAAGTCGATCATAAAGTTGCTCAGCCACAGATCGGCCCCTTCCACTTTCCCGCTCATAAACTCCAGCCAGCTGACCTGCTTGATCTGGCAACTGATGCCATGCTGCTGAAGGATAGCGACAATGCCACGCGCCAGCTCACTCAGCTCCGGTTGTTCAAAAGTGGCCAGCACCAGCGGGCGATTATTGCCAAAGGAGGGGTTCGGCTGGCCGTAATCGATAATACGGTGGTTCCAGTCCGGCAGCATCCCGGTGGCATAAGCCAGCGCCGTTGAGTAGTTTGGCGTCAGCTGGCTGCGGCGCAGAATATCCAGCGGTTGCAGCACCTCATTGATAAAACGCCGCCAGTGCATATCCGCGCAGTGACCTTCACTGTCAATCAGAAGGAAACAGCCGCCCTGCTCGAGCTTGCGTTCGGTGGGCTTATTGATCGACTCGGCCTGATGCGTATGCAGCAGCGTGATAAAGCTCATGTTCAGCTCCTGCGTATCGAAGCGATAGACATTCACCTCGTCGATCATCGGCCTGCTCTGGTGGTAGTGACTGTTGCGCCGCAGACAGAGGACGGTATCGCTATGCTCGCTGATGCAAAACGGGCCGCTGCACAACCACTGACCATTACGCGTTTTGAATAGCCGCGCGGCCAGTACCGAAAGCAGACCGGGGAAGTTTTCCAGTGGCCGCTGTAGCAGAAAGCTTAGTTTTAATTCACCATCGAGTGAAATCTCGCTGATATCGCTAAACAGAGCGCGAAATTGCGCCGAATGGCGGGCATGTTCAAGGCAGCGGCGTACCTCATCCGCATT
Organism: Erwinia rhapontici; assembly: GCF_020683125.1. Taxonomy (NCBI): domain Bacteria; kingdom Pseudomonadati; phylum Pseudomonadota; class Gammaproteobacteria; order Enterobacterales; family Erwiniaceae; genus Erwinia; species Erwinia rhapontici. Next base: position 2,576,498 of record NZ_CP085627.1, read on the forward strand.
GATTTTACTGCCGTCTGAAAAGTGCAGGTTTTTACGCAGAAAAAACTGCCACTGAGTAAAGCTGTCGTTGTGCAACCAGTAGTGCGCCAGGTCCGGCACCACCGCACGCTGAAAGGGATCGTAACGCGTCAGGCCGCTAAAGCACTGGCGGATCAGGTGGCGCTCGGTGCGACGCTGCGGCAGCAGCGGATTCAGCCCGTCAATCGCCCGGTAATACGGGATTTTAAGCTGCACTTCATCGTTGGTGATAAAGGTGCCGAAATTATCGCGGATCAGATCTTTGATCTTCGGACTGCTGCCGCCGACCATTTTCAGCGCTTTATCGAACTGGCTGTGCTCCAGTAAGTCGCTGAGATTGTGCTGTTGCAGCGCCTGCGGGGTGATCAAAAAGCGTAACGAAGAGCGTTTTCCCCGACCGCGCTGGGGCTGCCAGTCTATCCACCCTGATTCCCGCATCCGGCTTAACAGAATGCGCGCATTACGCGGCGTACTGCTCAGGGCATGTGCCACTTCATCCACCTGCAAATGCGCAACATCATGCGCGGCGTAAAGCATATAGAGTCGCTGAAAATGCTCACCCAGTGCGGCCATCATCTTACCTGTTTTGCTGTTTTTTCCTATTTTAGGGCAAGACATGTTGCCTGACTGTGATCGTATTCATATTCATTTCCGGTTTTAACGAAAACCGGAAATGAATTTATCCGTGGCGCTGTGTTTTTAAGCGACAGCAAAAAATCAATGATGAAGATAAGGCGGGTCAGCCTGTTGGCCCGAATTAATCGACTCTGTGAACAAGGACATGATGATGACCACAACCCCACGTACCCACTGCCTGCAACAGCTGCCTACTGACCGCCTCCTGGCTGAAATGTCGGTATGGTCAGCCGACCTCGCCCATCTGGCCGATGACATCACTCGCGTCGATGAACTGGCGGATATCTACCATGTTGACGTTGCTGACGGCCACTTTACCCCCTCAATGCTGTTTTTCCCGGACCTGGTGGCGGCGCTGCGCAAGGTCACCACCAAACCGCTGCATGTTCACCTGATGGTATCCGACGCGATCCTGCTGGAGCAGATCGACCAGTTTGCCGAGGCCGGTGCCGATATCATCTCGATTCAGGGGGAAAATCAGCCCATCGAACAGGCGCTGGCGCGGATTGAGCACCACGGCTGTGCCGCCGGGATGGTGTTGCAACTGCATACCCCGGTCAGCGATTTAACGCCGTATCTCTCCCGCCTGGCGTTTGTCACCCTGCTCGGCACGCGCATGGGAGTCAAAGGTCAGGGACTGGCCGATGAGGCTTACGACCGGCTGCAACAGGCACGCCGTCTGATCCAGGATTCCCCTGCGCAGCAACACATCTTCCTCGCGGCCGATGGTGCCATCCGTGAACATACCGTGCCGGAACTGCGTCGCAGCGGAGCGGATACCGTGGTCATGGGATCGCTGGCGTTTAATGCCCCCGACTACCCGGCCACTATGAACTGGATACGCACCCTGCCGTAAGTCACCCGATCTTATTGCTGTACCCCCTACTGACCGACCGAGAGGCTGCATAATGATTAACACACTTATAAATGAAACATTAATCTGCCTTGATTTACACGCCACCCGCAAAGAGCAGGTGTTCAGCGAGATGGCTGAACTGCTGTTCCGTGCCGGCAATATTACGGATAAAGCGCAGTTTATTGCCGATGTGCAGGCGCGCGAAGCCATTGCGAACACCGGGTTTGAAGATGGGATTGCCATTCCTCATGCAAAAAGTGCCGCGGTGAAACATCCCGCCGTCGCTATCGGCATCAGCCGTCAGGGCATCGATTATGGTGCTGAAGACGGTCAGCCCAGCCGCCTGTTCTTTATGATCGCCTCGCCTGAGCAGGGTGCCGACCACCATATCGAAGTGCTGGCGGCATTCTCCGGGAAGTTTATTGAGGACGGTTTCAGTGAACGTCTGCTGGCCGCCGACAGCCCGGCGGCCGTCATGGCGCTGCTGACCGCCCCCACGCAGACGTCTGCGTCCACGGTTACCGCAACCAAAGGCTTGCTGATCGGCGTTACCGGCTGCCCGACCGGGATCGCGCACACTTACCTGGCGGCGGAAGCGCTGGAACAGGGAGCACGTGAACTGGGTTACCAGATTATTGTCGAAACCAACGGCTCCATCGGCGTGCGTAACAGCCCGACGGCACAGCAAATTGCCGAGGCCGACGCCATTCTGGTGTGCAGTGATAAACAGGTGGAGATGGCGCGTTTTGCCGGGAAGAAACTGATTCAAACCCCGGTCAAAGCCCCGATTAAAGCTGCGCAGCAGGTGATCCGCCAGGGGCTGGAAGCCCCGTTGTATCAGGCTGATAAATCTTCCAGCAGCAGCGCGGCTGCGCAGCCTTCAGGACGCAGCGATATCTACCGTTTTCTGATGAACGGCGTGTCGCATATGATCCCCTTTGTGGTCACCGGTGGGCTGATGATCGCCCTGTCGCTGGCTATTGGCGGCCAGCCCGGCCCTTCCGGCATGAGTATTCCCGAAGGCAGTATCTGGCAGTCGGTGCTGGATGTCGGCGTGGTGGCCTTCAAACTGATGATCCCGATCCTTTCCGCCTATATCGCTTACGCTATCGGCGACCGCTCCGCGCTGGCTCCCGGCTTTATCGGCGGCTGGATTGCCAATACCGGCAGTTTCTACGGCGCAGAAGCGGGAACCGGGTTTATCGGTGCGATCCTCGCCGGGCTGATTGTGGGCTATGTGGTGCGCTGGCTGGCCACGCGCCGTTACCCCAAAATGGTACAACCACTTGTACCGATCCTGATCGTTCCCCTTACGGGTACGCTGTTTATTGCCGGGCTATTTATTTTTGTGATTGGCGCACCGATTTCCAGCGCCATGACCGGAATGAATCATCTGCTGGTGTCGCTGAATGGCAGTAGCCTGGTGCTGCTGGGTATTGTGATCGGCGGCATGGCCGGGTTTGATATGGGCGGGCCGGTGAATAAAGTCGCCTTCCTGTTCTGCCTGAGCATGCTGACGGCAGGCCATGCGGAGTATATGGGCGCAATTACCTGCGCCATTCCGGTAGCCCCGCTGGGGATGGGTCTGGCCACGTTCCTGTCCCGTAAGCTGTCGCTGTTTGCTGGTGAAGAGAATGAAGCCGGTAAAGCCTCGTTTGCGATGGGTCTGGTGGGTATTTCTGAAGGGGCCATTCCGTTTGCGGCACGCGACCCGCTTAGCGTGATCCCGGCTAACGTGATCGGCAGTATGGCGGCAGCGGTGATGGCGTTCCAGTTGGGCATCACCAATCAGGTTGCGCACGGCGGGCCAATTGTGGTCCTGCTGAGCGCGATGAACAAACCGTCACTGGCCCTGCTGACCATGTTTACCGGTGCTCTGCTGACGGCGGTGATTGCCATTGCGGTGAAATATATGCGCGTGAAGGCGGCACAGAATAAGCGCGCCGTCACCACCGCCTCCATGCAAAAATCCGCCACCCACTAACCCCCCCGACAGAGCGAGCCGGACGGCTCGCTCTGCATGGTCAGCCCTGTTTATCAACGCTGAATGCGATGTCTTTCGTTGCGTCAAGCACCTGCAAACGCGAGGTCAGCGCTTCCCGAATAGAGTGATACGCCTTGCTGCCCAGCGCCAGACGAAACGGCGGGTTATCGAGATCCGCTGCGGCAATAATCGCATCCACGGTTTTTTTCGCATCACCATTAATCGCAATGCTGCCATCGGCAATCCCCCGCCGCACGGCTCCTGCGGGTGTGTTGTCGTAGCACGCCATCGGTTCAGCGATATCAATCCCGGTGACAAACGGCGTATCAGTCGGCCCCGGTTCGGCTAGCAGGAAATCGATACCGAACGGCGCAACCTCCTGCGCGACGGACTCAATAAACCCTTCAATCCCCCATTTACTGGCGTGATACAGGCTGAAATTAGGCCAGGCGATTTGCCCACCCTCCGAAGAAATTTGCACAATCCGCCCTCCTCCCTGTTGGCGCAGAAACGGCAATGCGGTGCGGATCAGCTGCACTGAACTGGTGAGGTTGGTGGCGATTTGCCGTGCGATCTGCGCGTCACTGACCTCCTCCGCTGCGCCAAACAGTCCGTAGCCTGCGTTACTGACCAGCACATCGATACGCCCGGCGCGGTCGAAGGCCTGCTGTATCACCGTGCGCATCGTGGCGGTATCCGTGACATCCAGCAGCACGACCGAGAGCTGTTCTCCCCAGCGGGCTAACAGATCGTCCAGCGGGCCGTGCCTGCGCAGGGTGGCAATCACCCGATCCCCCCGCTGCAGCAGGCGTTCTGTCATCAGACGCCCCAGGCCTGTCGAGGTGCCGGTAATAAACCATGTTTTGTTGCTCATCGCTGCTCTCCATCAATGTTGTTTACTCACCCGCACAGCTTATGGCACGCTGACTGGCATGATAAGACTCAACAATTGGCATGAAGAGGTGAAATGAAATCACCAATACGAACCCCCTCGATCTCTGACCTGAAAGCCTTTATCGCCGTGGCAGAGCAACGCAGTTTTCGCCGGGCGGCAGAATTATCAGGCGTCACGCGCTCAACCCTGAGCCATGCTATTCGCGGGCTGGAAGAGCGCCTTGGCGTGCGCCTGCTGCACCGCACCACGCGCAGCGTGGCATTGACCGATGCCGGAGAAAAGCTGCTGCGGCGCATTACACCGCACCTCAACGGGCTGGAGCAGGCGCTGGAAGAGGTGGCGGATGCACAGGGACAATTACTGGGAACGCTGCGGATTAACGGCGGTGAAGAAGCGATTCAGCAGCTACTGATGACCGTCATCCCGGAGTATCAGGCTCGTTATCCGGGTGTGGAGCTGGATCTGGTGGTGGATGGCAGGCTGGTGGACATTGTGGCACAGGGGTTTGATGCCGGGATCCGGCTGGCGGAGGATGTGGCCGCCGATATGATCGCCGTGCGTTTTGGTGAGGATATCCGGTTTGTTGCCGTGGCCTCACCCGCCTATCTGGCGCAGCATCCGGCCCCCGGCGTGCCCGATGATCTGGCGCAGCATCGCTGCATTCGCCAGCGTCTGCCCGGCGGAAGGCGTTATCGCTGGGAATTTTCGCGCCACGGCCAGCAGGTTGCGCTGGATGTTCCCGGCACGCTGACGCTAAACAGCTCAGCCCTGATGGCCGGGGCCGCTCTCCAGGGGCTGGGGATCGCCTATGTGCCAGAAAGCCATGTGCGGGAAGCGCTCAATCAGGGAATGCTGGTCAGGGTACTGGAGGCATGGTGCCCGCCAGTCCCTGGTTTATGCCTCTATTTCCCGGCGAATCGCCATATGCCCGTCAGCCTGAGGGCGCTGGTGGATATGATCAAACGCCAGAGTCCGGTTACACCAGATACTGTTTAAACCAGGCGATGGTTCTCTCCCACGCCAGATCTGCCGCCGCTTTGTCATAACGCGGCGTCGAATCATTATGAAAACCGTGGTTCACGCCTTTATACACATAGCCTTCGTAGACTTTATGATGCTCTTTCAGCGCAGCTTCATAAGCCGGCCAGCCCTCGGTAATCCGTGTATCCAGCTCCGCATAATGCAGTAGCAGCGGCGCTTTGATTTTGGCCACATCTTCCGCTTTCGGCTGGCGACCATAAAACGGCACGGCAGCGCCCAGTTCGGGATAGGCCACGGCCGCCGCATTCGCCACCCCGCCGCCATAACAGAAGCCGGTTATGCCCACTTTGCCGCTGGCACCATCGTGCTGCATCAGAAACTCAATCGCCGCAAAAAAGTCGTTCATCAGCTTTGTCGGGTCAATCTGCTGTTGCAGCTCGCGCCCTTTCTCATCATTGCCCGGATAGCCGCCAACCGAACTCAATCCGTCCGGGGCCAGCGCAATAAAGCCGGCTTTCGCCACCCGCCGCGCCACATCCTCGATATAAGGGTTCAGCCCGCGATTTTCATGCACCACCACCACTGCAGGCACCTTCCCCGTGACTTTCGCCGGACGGACGAGGTAACCCTTCACGCTCCCGTGTCCCTGCGGGGACGGGTAGTGAATATACTCCGCGAGAATATCTGGATCGGTAAACTCAACCTGCTGCGCATAGGCATAATTCGGCGTCAGTAAGGTGCCGAGTGCCGCCGCCGACAGGCCACCGACAACAAACTTCGCCGCGATATCCAGAAACTCACGTTTCGTGATTTTACCGTGTACATAGAAGTCAAAATATTCGAGCAGTTCAGGAGGGAAATCTTTTGCCGTCATACGTGTCATTAGCCAGGCTCCGTACGGTGCATAAAACGTGGGGCCGACGTTGCTGGTCGGCCCGGTTTGGCAGGATAGCGCGTGAGTTACAGTTCCACGCTGTGACCCTGAATATCAGGAATAGCCTTAATCAGCCCCTGTTGCAAGTACCACTCAGCAACATGCTGAATATGCTGGCGCTGCTCTGCCCCTACTGACGACAGCGGAACGGTATTGACCTCGCCCAGCCGATCGCCCAGCCCTTCGCCCAGACGGCCCATCTGTTGTGCCCAGATTTTCCCGGCTTCATGCGGGTGCGCTTTGGCCCAGACATTCTGCTCTTTCATCACCTGCCAGACGATCTTCACCACGTCCGGATGCTGGCGGTTAAACTGCTCAGTGACAAAGTAACCCACGGCGTTCTCCGATCCCAGCTGTTTGCCATTGGTCAGCAGACGCCCTTCGTAGCTCTGACGCGCCAGCGACAGGAACGGGTCCCACACCGCCCAGGCATCCACATGACCGCCGACAAAGGCACTGCCGCTGTCCGTCGGCGTCAGGTACTCTTTCTGTACTTCGCTCTCTTTGATCCCGGCCGTCTGCAACGCGCGTGACAGCAGATACTCTCCCGTGCCACCCTTGTTCACCGCCACTTTTTTACCGCGCAGGTCCGCCAGCGTTTTCAGCGTGGAATCGTTGCGCACCACAATGCCTTCGCCATCAGGCGACATCGCCTGATAACCAAAGAACACCAGCGGCAGCCCGGCGGCAATAGCGGTGACAAAGGCCGTGGAGCTGCCGGTGGTCATATCAATGGCGTTGGCATTCATTGCTTCATAGGCGGGTGCCGCTGATGAGAACGGCCCTGCCCATTCCAGTTTTACGTTGTGCGCAGCCAGCGCTTTTTCCAGGCTGCCATTCTCTTTCGCCAGCGCCAGGTCGGTCGGTGCCCGTAAAAAACCTATTCTCAGTGTGATCTCGTCTGCGGCCTGCGCCGTCATTGTTACGCCTAACGCCGCAGCGACCAGCCAGCGCAGCACTCCCTTATTCATGCCTGTACTCCATTGTCGAGCGCAACGTTAATCCGCAGCGCCTGGGTGATAAATCGGGCGGCCAACAGATCGTCGGCCTGCTGTTGCTGCTCTGCCAGCAGTTCCGGGGTCACCCGGTGAATGCCCCACGGGCGGGATCGAATAGTCGAGAGCCAGCTGGTGATGCTGAGTGAGCCGGGAAGATGCCGATGGATCAGCTCCGCGGCCTGCTGACTGTTGCTGGCGATCCAGCGGTCATTCTCGGCCAGTACCGTCAGCAGGATTTCCGCCTGCTGCGCAGACTGATGCAGCCAGCGTTCACGGCACCAGAACAGGGAACGGTTGCGGATCACCTCGCCCACCTGAACAAGGCAGCGCACCTTTTTAGCATCCTGTGCCGCGGTTAGCCAGGGATCGATAGCCGCCCACAAATCCACCCGTCCCTCGCGCAGCGCACGGGCAGACTCACTGCCGTTAAGGTCAACCAGCTGGATATCGTCCAGTGTCAGCCCGTTCTGCAACAGCAGCCGGGCGAGGAAATGGTCGGTAAACGATCCTTTCATGCAGGCGATGCGCGCGCCTTTGAGATCGCTGGCGCTCTGACGCGGCCCGTCTTTCATCCCGAGCAGCGCGCAGTTTGCCGTCCGGTCGGGTGAGGCCGCCAGATAGGCCACGTCCAGACCGTTGCCCTGTGCCAGCAGCGGCGGCGTGGACCCGGTGCCGACGACATCCAGCCGTTGTTCTGCCAGGAAAGTGGCACTGTCGCCCCCATGCAGATAATCCGTCCAGACCACGCCGCCCTGCGCTGCCAGCGCCGTTTCCAGCACGCCGCGATGGCGCAGAATAAACAGTGAAAGATTGTTCGGGTGACTGCCGATACGTAACGTCATCCACGATCCTCCTGCTGCCCCACCGGGCTGTCCCACAGATTGCTCCAGGTGAAAGTATTACCGGAATCATTGGCCACGTGCGTCACCGTGGGCGCGTCCAGCGACAGACGCGGTAACACCAGCTGGCTGAAGCGTTGTGCTTCCTCCACCAGCGGGAAACCGGACAGGATAAACACCTCTACGCCGGCCTGCTGATAGTCACGCAGTACGCGTTCAACGGTTTCCGGGCTGCCGACAATCGCGGTACCCGGCCCCGGACGGACCAGACCGATGCCAGCCCACAGATTCGGGTAAATCTCCAGCTCACGCGGGTTTTCCGGGCGGGCGTTATTGTGCAGTGCGCTCATGCGTGCCTGACCGACAGAATCCGATCCGGCGGCCAGCGCGTGGCAGGCAGCAATCGCTTTATCGTCCATTGAACGGTACAGCTCCTCCACCGCCTGCCACGCGGCTTCATCCGTTTCCCGCAGGATCACATACAGACGAATGCCAAAGCGCAGCGTGCGCTGATGCTGAAGCGCTTTCTGTTTCACGGCGGCAATTTTCTCTGCGGCCTGCGGCGGCGTTTCACCCCAGGAGAGATAGGTATCAATATGTTTTGCCGCAACGTCCTGCGCTGCCTCCGATGAACCGCCGAACCATAGCGCAGGCGGTGGGTAGCCACCGTTGCCCAGCGCCAGACGGGCGTTGCTGATATGCAGGTGTTCGCCTTCGAAATCCACCGTCTGTTCTGCCAGCAACGGCTTCAGCACGGTAAGAAACTCATCGCTTAACTGGTAGCGCTGGTCGTGTTCAAGATGCAGACCATACGCACCCAGGGTATTTTTATCGCCGCTCACCACATTGAGCAGCACGCGTCCCTGGGAGAACTGGTTGAACGTCACCGCCATTTTAGCCAGCAGCGTGGGGGAAACCAGCCCAGGTTGGATCGCGATCAGGAACTTCATCCGTTGCGTCAGCGGGATCAACGAAGCCCCGACAATCCAGGGGTCGTGCGCGCCGGTGGCCAGCAGCGCGCCGGTAAACCCCAGATTATCCACCGCCTGCGCCACTTCCTGAAACCAGGCATAGTCGATTTTGCGACTGCCGGAGGCGGTCCAGGGCTGCGGCCCGTCGGGGGCGGTGAGATACCAGTAGATTTCCATTAAGGCTTCCTTCTTTTTTTGCCTGAAGTAAACGACAGCAATAACAAAGCCGCACAGACAGAACAAAGAAGAAATCGGGGAAAGTTCAGCGTTAAAAAGCATTTAGAAAAAAAGCGGCTCTGCGGCCGCTTCTGTTTCCGGGTATTTCCTGGTGTTGACGTCAGACTATTTCAGCACAGCCAGCAGCTGGTCAGCCCCTTTATCAATGCCCACTTTAGCCGCCGACAGGGAACCAAAGCTGGCCCCGACATTCATTGCATTAGGATACTGTTTCGTCACCCAGGCCTGTAATAACTGGTTATTGTCGGCCTGATAGATCTCAACGGCATAGCTGACTGAGCCGTTCATCAGCCCTTCCCGCCCACGCACCGCCTGCACAATATTGTACGGCCCACCCGCCAGATCGAACTTGGTGAACGTTCCCAGCACCGGCGTGGTGGTCTCGGCTCCGGTAAGCGTCAGCTTAATGCGCAGCGCCTGTGGCGAGGGATGCTGGCTGGGTGAAAACCGGGTTTTCAGCACCTCGTTGCAGCGCTGGTACAGATAATCGGCCAGCTCCTGACGATCGGCCTGGCTGAGATCGCCAAACTGATTATCCGCGCCCTGATAGACGATGACCGGATCCACCGTCACTGTGGTGTATTTTTTCCAGTCGACCTGGCCTGCGGTGCGCCACGGCTGGCGATAGGCATCCTCACCGCTGTTAGGCCGCAGCTGTTCAGCAGACGATAACCCGGCATAACGTGGCGGCTGCGTGCCCGCACAGCCTGCCAGTATTAGTGAGAGGAGCAATAAAGACGATGTAAAAACCTGGCGTTGAGTGAACATAAGAATATCCTTTTTATAAGTGAACCGTACTGTACGGTATAGTTATGCCCTGGCAGGATTTTTCTGTCAATAAAATGTACACTCGGGTTTATTTTTCGCGGGAGAGCCGATGAAAGTCCGAACTGAAGCACGCCGTGAGGCAATCGTGGAAGCTGCCGCACAGCTTTTCCAGGAGATGGGTTACGAGCGCGCGTCCATGAATGAGCTGTCAAAGCGCCTTGGCGGCTCCAAAGCCACGCTGTATAACTATTTTCCCTCGAAAGAGGAGCTGTTCAGCGCGGTGATCCGCACCTATGCCACGCAGCATTTGACAGACGCCGCCAATGTACTTAACGATGCGGTGGCGAAAAGCGTCACGCTGGAAGAGAAACTACAGCGCTTTGGCGAGCAGATGTTGCAGGTGATGACCACGGATAATACCGCCCTGTCGGTTTATCGTATGGTGGTGGGAGAAGCCGGGCATTCCGATATGGGCATGCTGTTTTATGAATCCGGCCCGCGTGAGAGCGTGGAAAAACTGGCGCGGTTGTTCTCGTCAGCGATGGATAACGGCGCGCTGCGCCTCGGCGATCCGCAGGTACGCGCCTTGCAGTTTCTGGCACTGCTGACCGCTGAAATTGAAATCCGTATTTATCAGCGCACCGCTCCGCCAATGAGCGAGAAGCGGGTACGTGAAATGACAGCCTGCGCGGTCCGGATGTTTATGGCCGGGGCTGGAAAATAATCTTCTCAATACGATGGTGAGGTTACTTGCATGAGCCAATTACCGGTTGTCACGATCCAATATTGTTCCCAGTGCAACTGGATGCTGCGCGCCAGTTGGATGGCGCAGGAACTGCTGCATACCTTCAGTACCGATCTCGGTGCGGTTACCCTCATCCCCGGTACCGGCGGCGTGTATGAGATCACGGTAAATCAGCAGGTGATCTGGAACCGTAAAACCGATGACGGCTTCCCGGATGCCGCCGAGATCAAACGCCGCCTGCGCGCCGTCTGCTTCCCGGAGCGGGATTTGGGGCATATTGATCAGCACGCAAAATAAAGGGCTGACCAAAAAAGAAGGTCAGCCCCTACGCAATCCTGTACGGGGCGACCCTTTTTTCTGGTCGCCCGTGCTGGTGTTCAGCGTTTGCTTTACATCAGAAATCGACGTTCACACCTAACTGGAAGTTACGTCCTGGCTGGACGGCCAGTGAGCGGTCGTTGATATCCACCTGAGTTTCCCCGGTCATATTACGGCTGCTGAGATAATCCCAATATTTACGATCGGTCAGGTTATATACCCCACCGCTCAGCTTCACGTTCTTCGTCACTTTCACCCAGGCCGTCATATCCACCATGCCGTAACCGGGCACGCGCGCATATTCCGTGGTGGCGTCCGTGAGGGCGCCTCCGCTGTTCTGGTAGCTGTTGCGGTTGGTGCTCTGCGCCTGCTTCCCTTTAACAAAAGTCGCGGTGATCGCCGTACCAAAGCGCTGCGCCGGATCGTCAAACGCCACGCCAACCACGGCTTTCATCGGGGCCACGCTGTCGAGGTCAACATACTTGTCGCCATCATAGCGGGATTTTGCCTGGCCCTTGCTGTAGCCCAACGCAAAGGTGGTACTCAGGCCGTTAACCTGATCAAACCAGGTGCCATAGTTGATTTTGGTGCTGACTTCTCCGCCCCAGATATAGGCTTTATCACGGTTTTCTGCCTGATAGATAGTGGCTATATTCGCAGGAACGTTAACGAACTTATCCGGTGCCGTAGCGCGAGAATAACGGGTCGACGCAATAAAGTTTTTGTACGTGTTATAGAACATCGCACCATGCAGCGTTACGCCTTCCGTTGCCTGGCCCTTCACGCCCCATTCAACGTTGTTACTGGTTTCCGTTTCCAGATCGGTATTGCCCAGCAAGGCATACTGACTGTTTCCGGCGTAGCTGGAACCGAGGTTCCATGAACCATACAGCTGGCTGGCGTTCGGGAACTGCGCGCCGCGCTTGTACTGCACGTAGGTCATCAGCTGCGGGGTAATATCATAGTTAAAGCTGATGGACGGCAGCAGCTGCGTATCGCTGTTGGTTTTTCCGTACAGCTTCTCTGCATCGGCAGGCGTCAGCACATCCGTGCCCGCGGCCATATTGGCGAGGTTCTGCGGTTTGGTTTCCTGATGCGCCACACGCACGCCCGGCACCACAGAGAACGCATGACCATCAAGGTCAAACAGGATACTGTCCTGCACAAACGCGCCCAGCACCAGGGTACGGCTGTCACCCTCAGGTTTGGTGGTCATGCTGGTGCCGCTCTGTGCCGGAGACTGGCTGAACGGGCGTTCGGTTTCTGAAAGTCGCCCGTTGATCCCGGCCAGCAGATCGTGGCGACCCAGCGTCTTCGCCAGTTGGGCTTCGTAGCCGTACGTTTCCACGTTGTAATCAGAGTACACGCGCTGCATGGCACCCGCAGTGCCTAATGGCATCAGCGTATTGTCGTGTGCTTCAGTGTGCTGGTAATAAATTTTATTACTCAGGCTGTCGACCCAGTCGTTACCCGGTGTCCACTCATCTTTCAGGCTGACACCCCAGCGGCGGGTGTTGCTTTGCTGGTTCGCATCGCCCAGTAAGGTATTGCCGTCAGTGGCCCAGCTGTCATAGCGGCTGTGATTCACTTTGCTGTAAAAATCGACCGTTCCGGTCAGCTTGTGCTCATCGTTCGGCTGCCAGATAGCGGACGTCAGCAACGCGTCGGAGTGCCAGTTTTCCGGGTAAGCGTCAAGTTCATCGCTGTTATTACGGGTCTGCTGACCATCACGGCGGCTGTACACCATCAGACCACGCAGGGTTTCATCCCCGGTGGCAGCGGTGATGCCGTTATGCCAGCTGCGGCTGGAGGAGTCGTAATCGCTCTGGAAGCCAAACGCAGTGTGTTTGCCCGGCGTCAGATAATCATCGGCTGATTTCGGCAGGAAGGAAACGGTACCGCCCAGTGCGGTATTCGCACGTGACGTTATCGTTGCGCCAGATTCAATCTCGACGCGACCGTAGAGATAAGGGTCAATGTAGTCACGGCCGATGCCGAAGGTGTTCACCCCGGCACGGCTGGCGTAGCTGCGCCCGGTGGCTTCTGGCTGCGGGATGCCATCGACGTCAAGCGCCACGCGGTTACCTTCCAGGCCACGGATGTTATAGCCGGTGTAGCCGCCCCGGTCGAAGCCGCTTTTGCCCGTGGAAGAACCGCTGCTGCTGCCTACCGCGCCGATCAGCGGCTGGTAACGCATGATGGTGCCGAAGTTATTGCCACCACGCTGCTGCATATCGGCAGCATTAAGGGTGACTGAACTTCCTGCCACTTTCTTCACTTCTGGCGACAAGACGGTCATCACCGCATCATCCTGCGGCGTGTTTTGTTGGCGGGCTTTGGCGGACGATTCATCGGTCTGCTCAGCCGCGGTAAGCGGCGTGGAGACGGCGGCGGTGAACAGTGTCCCCACGACGAGAGACGTGTGCAGTAATCCCTGGCGGGATGAAAACTTAATCATGCGAAATACCTGCGATGTTATTATGGGTATTCGCTCAACAACGGCTTCAGGAATAGCAATTAGCAAAGCCCTGTGGCAGGGCAAACAACGTTTATAATTTGCGACATAATATATGAATGATAATCATTATCAACATTAATGTTGCAAAAGATTACCCTTGGCGGCGTCATTATTTCTTTTGTCTTACATTTTAGAGGGCGGACGAGGTTCGGGTTCGGATCTTGTCCGGGTCTTAAGGTCAAGGTCAAGGTCAAGGTCAACGTCAAGGGCGTTTCGCTTTCCCGCTGCGCGGGCTGAGCGACCCAGGGCTTGCGGCAGGCGCATCGCCCGCTAAAGCGGGTTCCCTCAGTCAAGCGGCTTTCCTGCCGGACCGGGCGTGACGGGACATCCCTGTCCCGGCTCACCCTCTCGCCGACGTCCTGTCGGCTCGTCCTGGAAATCCGCCCTCCTTCGGCGAAGCTTAATTGCCGCTCAAAAGGTCAACGGCGAGGTCAAAAGAACAATCAAAGACGGACTAAAAATAAACCAAATACCAAAGAGCCATTTTTGGTATTTGTTGGTTTTATTTAATCTTTTAGATTTTGGTTTTGATGTTGAGGCGGCAATTAAGCTGCGCTGAGGAAGCGATGTGAACCAGGATGAACCGCCAGGACGGCGGTGAAAGCTCGGGCCGGCACAGGGAAGTGCCGTCACGAGCGGTCCGTCGGTGAACGGAACTGACGAAGGCACCCGTGAAACGGGCGCGGCGCCTGCCGCAAGCGCGGGGTCAAGGGGCGGCGGCGACTGGCCGCCCCTTGTCGCTTCGCCCGCACAGCGGGAAAGCGAAACGCCCTTGACCTTAAGACCTTGACCTTGGCCTTAAAGCAGAGCGCAAAAAACTCAGGATTCAGCAAAATCCGTCAATACCTGCCCTTCCATCCGGTAACGCACCCACTCATCCTGCGGCGCAGCCCCAATGCTTTTATAAAAATCGATGGCAGGCTGATTCCAGTCCAGCACGCTCCATTCCAGGCGGCCGCAGCCGCGCGCCACCGCAAGTTGTGCAATATAGCGCAGCAGCGTTTTACCGGCTTTTTGACCGCGAAAACGCGGGCTGACATACAGATCCTCCAGGTAAATACCGTTTTTCCCCAGCCACGTAGAGTAGCTGGTAAAGAACACCGCGTAGCCCGCTGCAACACCATCCACTTCACAGATCAGCGCTTCACTGGTGGAATCATCAGCAAACAGTGACGTTTCAATATCCTGCTGACTGGCGACCACTTCGTGCAGCGCTTTCTCATATTCAGCCAGTTCGGCGATCATCGCGAGGATCAGTTTGGCGTCCTGGCGTTCGGCGCGGCGGATAACGGTATTCATAATCATTCCCTGGAGCAGACAGTTGATGGTCGCCAGCATAACCGCTAATCTCTGCTGAATGAAGTGCATTATCCTCAGCGAATAGTGAATACCATGCATCTTAATCTTCGTTCCCTCGACCTGAATCTGCTGCTGGTGTTTGATGCGGTGTACCGCCATCAATCGGTGACGCGTGCTGCCAGCGAACTGGCACTCAGCAACTCGGCGATAAGCCATGCGCTGGGCCGCCTGCGCCGCTACTGCGACGATGAGCTGTTCTACCGCGTCGGCCATCAGATGCAGCCTACCCTGTTCGCCAGCGACCTGGCCGTGACGGTACACGACAGCCTGCACCTGCTGAATCAGGGCGTTCAGAAACGCCCGCGCTTTGACCCGGCCAGCAGTCAGCACAGCTTTACCTTTGCCGTGACCGATTTTACCGCCTTCAGCCTGTTCCCGCGGCTGATCGGTCACTTACAGCACGTGGCTCCGGGGCTGCGTTTTCAACTGGTTCATAGCCAGCAGAAAGTGGCCCTGCATGAGCTGATGTCGGGCCGCGTGGATTTTGCGCTGGGATTCAGTGAGAATCACGACCGAAAATGGCCGGAAATTGATGAGCTGGACTGGCTGGAGGATGAGTATGTCACCATCGCTTCCCCGACGTTTTTCCCCGCTGACCCGCCGCTGACGCAGCAGCAGTATATCGCTGCCCGCCATCTGGTGATCACCCCGTGGAATGAGGAATCGGGGTATATTGATAGTGAACTGGCCGCCATCGGTCTGAAGCGCGAAGTGGCGCTCAGGATGCCCTCAATGCTGGGCGCACCGTTTATTATTGCCCAAAGCCCGCTGCTGCTGACGCTACCGCGCCACGCCGCGCAGACGCTGAATGCCAGCGCGGACTATGTGATCCACCCCCTGCCGTTCCGCATCCCTCCGTTCAGGGTGAAGGTCTACAGCTGGCAGAAAAACAGCCAGCGCGAGGCCTGCCACTGGCTGCTGGCGCGTCTGCGTGAGCTGAAAACGGCTTAACCCGCCTCGCGCAGATGCTCGCGGGCCTGGCTGTAACGGTTCGGCCGCGCCGGAATATCCAGGCGCTCACGCAGCGTACTGCTGTCATCCTGATGCCAGTAACCCCGCGCTTCGAGGATCGGCAGCACATAGCGCACCACATCCTCCAGCGCTTCATTCAGCACCGGGCCACAGATAATAAAGCCGCTGGCACCGCCCTGTTCCACCCAGCGAATAAAGGTATCGGCCACCTGTTCCGGAGTGCCGAAGAACTCGCCTTTTGGCAGTGTGGTACGGAAAGCCACTTCGCGCAGCGTCAGCTTTTCTTCTACCGCCAGGCGTTTGATCTGATCGGTGGTGGAGCGGAAACTGTTCTCCCCCAGGTTACCCAGCTCAGGGAACGGGCCGTCAGGATCGTACTGGCTGAAGTCGTGATGGTCGAAGAAGCGGCCAAGGTAGTTCAGCGCCTGCTCCAGTGATAACAACGACAGCAGATAGCGGTATTTCTCTTCCGCTTCCTGCGCTGTGGCACCGACAATCGGGCTGATGCCGGGGAAGATCCCCACAGGTTCGCGTCCCTGCTGCTTCACCTGTTGATTCAACTGGGCCGCATAGGTTTGCGCCTCTTCCAGCGAACGCGCATTGGTAAACACGGCATCCGCCGAGGCCGCCGCCAGACGAATACCTGATTCTGAAGCGCCCGCCTGGAAGATCACCGGCTGGCCCTGCGAGGAGCGCTGAATATTCAGCGGACCTTCTACCGAGAAGTGTTCGCCCTGATGATTGAGTTTATGCAGTTTCTGCGCGTCAAAGAACTCGCCGCTCTGCTGGTCACGAATAAACGCGCCCTCTTCCCAGGAGTCCCACAAGCCCTGCACCACCTCGATATACTCACGGGCAATCTGATAACGCTGCCCGTGTTCAGGGTGATCTTTACCAAAGTTACGCGCCGATCCCGCCAGCGGTGAGGTCACCACATTCCAGCCCGCACGACCGTTACTTAACAGATCGAGTGATGCCAGCTGCCGTGCCACGGTAAAGGGATCGCTGTAAGAGGTCGAGATGGTTCCCGCCAGCCCGATACGCCGGGTCACCGCCGCCAGTGACGACAGCAGTGCAACCGGCTCAAAGCGGTTCAGAAAGTGCGGCAGTGATTTTTCGTTAATGTGCAGACCGTCGGCAACGAACAGAAAATCCAGACCGGCCTCTTCCGCCTGATGTGCTAACTGGTGATACCAGTTGACGTTAACACTGGCGTCGGCGGGAACGCTGCGGTGCCGCCAGGCATTCATAAAGCCGCCTGCGCCCTGTAACATCAGGCCGAGTTTAATCCGTTGTGGGGTTTTCTGGCTCATGTGTGCTGCTCCCTGTTCGATGGAATATGACCTCAGATTTTCATAAAACCCCGATGGAATTAAATACCAATATCGGCTTTGTAATGCCGCTTTGTGGCAAACCCCGTGACGGTGGGTCGCGCGTGTGGAAAGAGGTTCCCATTTTCCTGACCCGGCCAGAGGCGTATGATGCTGCACTTTGGTTATACAAATGTTGTTTGCCTGCACCTTATTCGGATACCTTCGCTATGATCGTTCGCCCCCATCAACACTGGTTCCCGCGCCTTTTCTCCTGGCACGGTGCGGTGTTATCAAAAATTCTGTTCCGCCTCAGCCTGAATCTGATGATGGCCATCTTCGCGGTGATCTGCTTTCAGTGGTATGAAACGCTGGGCATTCGTCTTACGACAGCACCTTTCAGCCTGCTGGGCGTGGCGATTGCTATCTTCCTCGGGTTTCGCAACAGCGCCAGCTATGGCCGTTTTGTTGAAGCGCGCACCCTGTGGGGCGGGCTGCTGGTGGCGCAGCGTTCGCTGCTGCGCCAGGCGAAGGGGGCTTTGCGCCGCGACCCGGCAGCGGTACGCGAGTTTGGCGGCTTGCTTATGGCCTTTAGCTGGAGCCTGAAACATCAGCTACGCGGCACCGATGCCAGTGACGATATCCGCCGTCTGGCACCGAAAAGTGTGCAGGATGAGGTGCTGGCCAGCCCGTTTCGCGCCAACCGTCTGCTGCTCTGTATGGGACGCTGGCTGGCGGATAGACGGGAAGAAGGGGCGATTTCCGACCTGCTGTATAACGGTATGGACGGCAACCTCAATGAACTGGCGCATATTCTTAGCGGCTGCGAACGCATCAGTACCACACCGATTCCTTTTGCCTACAGCCTGATTGTGCACCGTACCGTATATCTGTTCTGTACCCTGCTGCCGTTCGCGCTGGTGGCAGACCTGCACTACATGACACCGCTGGTGTCGGTGTTTATCTCTTACACCTTTCTGTCGCTGGAATCGCTGGCTGAAGAGCTGGAAGATCCGTTCGGCACGGCGGCTAACGATCTGCCGCTGGATGCTATCTGTAACACCATTGAACGCATCCTCAGCGAAATGAACGATTTGACGCCGCTGCCCGCCGCCCATCAGCCGGACGCGCGTTTCAATCTCATTTGATGGCTTTCCATCATCAAAGCGTTTTCCCCTGCCATTCTGGCTATTTATAGTGAAAGGATCGCCGCCGGGCATGACCCGGCGGTGGCCCTACTCTCTATAATAATCAGGAGCCTCCATGTTTCCGTCACAGTTACCTCAACCGCGTATCCTTGACCCCAAGGCTGTCCCTGTCCTGCGCTGGGGCATTATCGGACCTGGCTGGATTGCTGAACGTTTTGCCAAAGCGCTAAAAGAAGGCACCTCGCAACGGCTGGTGGCGATCGCGTCACGATCACAGGAACGCGCCGCTGCATTTGCCGATAAAATGGGTATCCCACAGGCCTTTGGTAGCGCTGCTGAACTGCTGGCACAGCCGGATATCGATGCGGTGTATATCGCCACGCCGCATAATCATCACTACCCGGACGGGCTGCAGGCATTGCAGGCCGGCAAGCATGTACTCATTGAGAAACCGCTGGCACTCAACGCGCAACAAGGCCAGGCGCTGGCCGAGCTGGCGCAGGCGAAAGGATTGCTGTGTATGGAGGCAATGTGGTGTGATTTCCTGCCAAAATACGATGTGATCAGCCAGTTGCTGGAAGATGGCGTGTTGGGGGACCTGCATACGCTGCTGGCCGACCACGGCGAGTTTTTCACATCCGATCACCGTATCTTTAATGCCGACCTCGCCGGTGGCCCGATGCTGGATCTTGGCAGCTACCTGATTGGCTTCAGCATCAAGGTCGCCGGTGCGCCTGCCTCGATTTATGCCGCCGGGCAGCAGGTCCCTGGCGGGGTTAACGGCCAGGCATCGATGCTGCTGACGCATCACAACGGCATGCATTCCGTGCTGAATACCACCCTGTTCAGCAACACACCGGGAGGCGCAGTGATTGCCGGACGCGATGCGTCACTGAATATTGCCGGATCATTCTATGCGCCGGGGCCATTTACACTGACGGCCAGCCAGGGTAGCAACGTGCTGCATTTCGACGAACCGCGCAACCGTTATGACCAGCTGTTCCACGAGGCGGTACATTTTGCCTGGTGTGTCGGTCAGGGGAAAACCGAGTCGCCGGTACGTCCGTTGTCGGCCTCGCTGGCAACGTTAAGTGCGATGGATGAAGTGCGGCGGCAGATTGGGCAGGTGTTTAACGAAGAAAAAAACACAACCCATTGATTAAAAATCAATTTTTGTAGTGACCGACCATCCGTTCCGGTCGGCCAGCACAGTCGACCATCCGTTCCGGTCGTGTAACAGCCAATCATCCGTTTCGGTCGTGTAGTGGTCGACCCTCCGTTTCGGTCGACCAGCAGGGTGCACATTGTCAGCACGGGTCGATCGGAAAAGATGATCGACCCCTACATGAATTATGCCGCCCATGTGCCGTAATGATCGACCGCGGCGGGAAATACGAGGTTGTGCGTTGTTACAGCTGCTGAACCTGACAAAAACGCCCCGTCTCCAGCGATTTCACCGCAGCCTCAGCAATTGCCTGCGCCTGCAAACCATCCTGTAACCCCGGCACAGACACTGACTCACCGTTCAGCGAACGCACAAACGCATCCAGATGCAGGTAATACGTCTCTTTCACCCGGTTAAACCAGTCGGCATACAGCGCAGGACAGGTAATGCCCTCAGTGGTATATAACGTGGCGCCCGCAGGGCTTTGCGCACCGGACTCTGACATCCCTTTCGCCCCCAACAGCGTAATCCGCTCCTCGTAGCCGTAGCCAGTACGACGTGTGTTATCGAGCTGTGCCAGTGCCCCGCTGTGCATCTTCATGATCAGCACCGAGGTATCCACATCGCCAAACTGAGCGATCTCCGGCATCGCCAACGCCGAACCCAGCGCACCAATGGTGTCGACTTCATCCCCGGTGAGCCAGCGCAGCAGATCGAAGAAATGGATCGCCTGGTCGCGCATCTGCCCGCCCGAGGTTTGCAGATAGCTTAGCGGGGGCAATTCAGACGCGCGGCACACCATCTGAATCAGTTCGGCTTTGCCCAACAACCCTTGCTGAAAATGCTGTTTCAACTGATTGTGGCTGGGATCAAAGCGCCGGTTAAATCCGACAGTGACGGCAGCCTGATAACGTGACACCTCATCCACGACTCTGCGTGCTTTATCCAGCGACAGATCGATCGGCTTTTCGCAGTACACCGCCTTGCCTGCGGCCACGGCGGCCGTCAGAAACTCGGCATGAGACGGCGTGGAAGTGGCGATCAGCACGCTATCTATCGCATCGCTGTTGATAGCGTCCAGCACGCTGCCCACCCGGGCGCCGTAGCGGGTGGCAATCTCATCCGCACGAGCGCTGTCCTGATCCGCCACCATTACCAGCTCACTATCCGGATGTGCCGCCAGGTTTTTTGCATGGACCTGACCAATGAATCCTGTGCCCAGCAGGGCAAACTGTCTTTTCTGTGCCATTGTTGCGACGCCTGTATCGGTTGAATGTTAACGTTTCGTTGCCAGGATAGCGTTCGCGAATATACTTGCTGAAACGACATTTTGATGGAAAGCCATCATGCGGAGTAAAGAGTGAAGAAGATCACGCTGGAAGCGGTGGCCAAACAGGCTGGCGTGGGCGTCGCCACCGTTGACAGAGTCATGAACGAACGCGGAGGCGTTTCCCCTGCCACCACCCGACGGGTATTGCAGGCAGCAAAGGACGCGGGACTGAAGCGACTGCTACCGGACGAACATCGCCAGCCGTGGAAAATTGAGCTGCTCCTCAGCAGTAGCGATGCCTTTTTTTTCCACCAGCTTTCTCAGGATTTCAGCCAGCTCGCCGGGCACCTCGGTTACGGCCACATCACACTGCACCGCACGCTGATTGCCGAAGCAGAACCCGAAAAATTGGCGGCGCAGATCCTCAAGGCTGCCGCACAGCGCGATGGCATCATCATTTTTGCCCATGAGCATCCGGCCATTTTTGCCGCGCTGGAACAGTGCCAACAGCAGCAAGTTCCGGTGATTACCCTGGTCACCGATCTGCCCGGCGCGCCGCGTTTGTGTCATGTGGGCATTAACCAGCGCCAGGCCGGGCGCACCGCCGGGTTACTGATGGGCAATATGCTGAATTCGCCTGGCGATATCATCATTATCAGCGGGCGTTTTGACTATCTGGCACACCGCCAGCGGGTGGAAGGTTTTAGCGAAGTGATCGCCAGCAAATTTCCGCATCTGCGCGTCCACAAAGTGCTGGCGGCGCTCGACGAGCGTCAGCAGGTCGGCCGCCTGCTGGAGGAGCAGATCTATCAGAACCGTAAGTTGCACGGCATCTATAACACCGGGCTGGGCAACAGGGAGATCGCTGACGTCCTGGCGCGCCATCGTCTGCTGAAAAAATCGGTATTTATCACCCACGAACTCTACCCCACCACGCGTCAATTGCTGGCGGAAGAGGCGGTGGTACTGACGCTGGATCAAAATACCCGGGAACATGCACAGCGCGCGCTGACACTGATGCTGGAAAAACTGGAATGGCAAAAGAGGCCTGATGAATATCAGGACGGGAAAGTCGAGTTTATGCTTTATACGCGGGAGAATATGTCACCAGGGCCGGAATAACCGGCCCTGACGGGAATCACACTTCTTTGATGATCAACTGCATCAGCGTACTGCGAATTTCTTCACACACACGGCGCACGTTGTACTGATATTTAGGTGTGGCGATTTCATCAATTTCACTGCCCACCTTGTCCTGGATTTCACGATATTTTTCCAGTTGACCATTCGCTCGCAGGAAACGTTGGTTGTATTGCTCGAATACCGTGACGTTATAAGCCTGCATCACCTGCAATTCTTTGCGGCACTGTTCGACGCGTGCGTCAAAGCTGGACAGAGACTTCTGCTCAGACACGACAGGTGGCGGTGGTGGATTATGAGATGGAGCACGTTCAGGAGGCATGGCACAACCCGTTGCCAGCAATGCGGCAATCAATACCGGTGCAAATTTCGTCATTATATCACCCGAGTTAGGGTCCTGCTTTTGGCAGGATATAGTTACGTTCTCAGGGAATAGTAGCAAATTATATCGCGTGATTACCACTTAGCTGTTTAGCACACATAAAATTTTATTTTTAATACCTTGGCGATATTTTAACCTGACGCTAACGCCAGTGGCACCGACAGGCAAGTCCCGATACCGCCAAACTGGCAGCCTGTCAGCCTGGCAGTCCCCCGCCCGCGTAACTGGCGTACCCGGTCAGCCCGTGCCCTGACTCAGCGCACGGAATAGCGTCAGCAACGTGGCAATCTCCCCCTCACCCGTCTGCACGCTATCGTCGGTCATCATACAAAGTGAACTGGTGCGCCGTTGCCCGCTGGTGAGTGGCAGGCGTTGCAGTTCACCGCTCTCCAGCCACGGTGTGATTTGCACTTCCGGCAGCCAGCCGTAACCCACCTGATGCAACACCGCTTCCAGCGCCGCCTCAATGCTGGTGAATGTCCAGTTTTCTGCCGCCGCAGGCTGGCCATCCTGCTGCTGCTGGCGGTCAAGGATTTCAATCAGCGGATAGCCGGCCAGCACGGAACGCGTCAGAGGAGCCGGGAGGGCTAACAGAGGATGATCGCGCTGGGCGACGGCAACGAAATCAATATTCAGCAGACCTTCGGCCTGACGCTGACCACAGCTTTCTCGCGTCAGGATCAGAATATCGGCCTGGCGCTGCGCACGTTGCTGTGCGCTTTCACCGCGTAACACTTCAGTCAGGTGCACCTGCGTGGCCGGATACTGTTGCTGGAACTGACGCAGCACATTAAACAAGGGCCCGCGTGGGAAAATACTGTCCACGATCAGGTCTATGCGCGCCCGACTGCCCGCTTTTAACGAGGCAGCACGGTTCTCCAGCTGCTGGAATGCGCTGAGGAGTGGTCGCGCCTGTGCCAGCAGAATCTGTCCTTCCGGCGTTAACTCTGCCCGCCGACCTACCGGTGTGAGCAGTGTGATCCCCAGTCGCTCCTGCATCAGCCCCAGCTGATAGCTGATCGCCGACTGGCTGCGGTTCACCCGCATGCCAGCGCGCGCAAAGCTGCCGCACGCCACCACTTCCTCTAATAACGCCCATTGCTCAAGACTGGTTTTGCTCAACATGGCTAACTCATCGAATTTTTCCATTAATTTGACGCAAAATTAGCGTTATTCATCGAAAAAATCCAGCGTTACAGTAGTGGCATACCTAATTGAGGAGAACAATGATGGCGCGTTTTAATCAGCATGATCTGAGTGAATTTGTCGGTAAACATCTGGTGTATACCTACGACAACGGCTGGAATTATGAAATCTACGTGAAAAATGGCACAACGCTGGATTATCGTATCCACAGTGGGATTGTTGCTAATCGCTGGGTGAAAGATCAGCAGGCATATATTGTTCGCGTGGCCGCAGAGGTATACAAAATTTCCTGGACTGAGCCAACCGGAACCGATGTCAGCCTGATCGTAAATCTGGCAGATAAGATTTTCCACGGCACCATTTTCTTCCCACGCTGGGTGATCAATAACCCTGAGCATACCGTCTGTTTCCAAAACGATCATATTGCGCAGATGGCGCGCTATCGTGATGCAGGCCCGGCTTACCCAACAGAAGTGATTGATGAGTTTGCTACGCTGACGTTTATTCGTGACTGCGGGGAGAATAACGAAACGGTGATTAACTGTCCGGCCAGTGAATTGCCAGCAGATTTTCCTGCAGGACTGTAGGGGGATCTTTTTTCCGGTCAGCCATCAGTACCGGCCTGACCTTAACGCACACAAACAACACGGGGCGACCGGAAAAAAGGTCGCCCCGACAGGGTTCATGACGCGATAGTGGTTACTTCGCGAGAATATTATTCACCGCAGCAGCGTGGCCCACTTTGTCTTTAGAACCGGAGATCACCTGAATGACGGTAAATTTATTATCAGCGGCCGATAACAGCGTGGCCTGCTGGACATCCTTGCCGTCCATTTTGTCGGTTGCTTCAATGTGATAAACCTCAAGGCCTTTCACCTTCTCCGTCTTCTCACTGATCACCGTATAGTCCGGCGAAGCCTGCTTCTGTTTGTCTTTGATGGATTTCATGCCATCAATAAAATCAGCATCGGTTGCACCACGGGCCACAACCGGGATGGCATCTTCACCGATCAGCAGCACGCGTTTTTCCGCTTTGCTGACGTACATATTACCCGGGCCGCCGCCAGGGACAGGCTGCATCTCATAACCTTTGAGATTAAATGCCAGGTGCCCGCCAAGTAAGGAGACTTTCTCTGCCGCCGCCGCATTAGCCACGGGTGCTTTAGCTTCTGCCGCTACAGCCATATTTGCTGCACTGCTTAATGCCATCGCCATACACAGTGATCCTGCCAGAGTCATTGATTTTGATAATTTCATTATTCGAGCTTCCTTCTTCAAATTAAGATTCATTGTATTAATATTGTTATTCAATCAACCATCAGATTACTCTCGATCCTTATTTTTATTCTGTTTACCCTGATATCGCAGGACAAATGACAGTGTGATGAAGATAAAAAAAGGGCGACCCGTGGCCGCCCTTAAATAATATCCGTAACAGAAATTACATCTGTACCAGATTTTTGATTTTCACATCGGGATTAACATCCGCAGCGTAATCTACGCCGTCCAGACCGAAGCCGAACAGGTGCATAAACTCGGTTTTGTAGCCAGCGAAGTCAGAAACCTCGTTCAGGGTTTCGTCGGTCACGGTCTGCCACAGACGGGCGACTTCATCCTGCACTTCTGGCTGCAACTCTTTGTAGTCAGCGCGCAGACGGCCAGCGTCATCCAGAATCGGTGAGGCGTTGTACAGGCTGTCTTTAAACAGACCGTACACCTGCTCGATGCAACCTTCGTGGGTGCCCTTCTCTTTCATCACTTTAAACAGCAGTGACAGATACAGTGGCATCACAGGAATCGCAGAGCTTGCCTGGGTCACAACCGCTTTCAGTACAGAAACACGTGCGTCACCGTTACCATGAGCGGCCAGGGTGTCACGAATGGTCAGAACGCGCTTGTCCAGATCCTTTTTCGCTTCGCCGATAGAACCGTTCCAGTAGATGTCGTGGGTGATTTTCTCGCCCAGGTAGGTGAACGCAGTGGTCTTCGCGCCATCCGCCAGCACACCGGCTTCCAGCAGCGCATCAATCCACATCTGCCAGTCTTCGCCGCCCATTACCGCGACGGTACCGTCGATCTCTTCCTGGGAAGCAGGCTCCAGCGACACGTCAGTCAGCGTTTCTTTATCGGTGTTCAGGCCACGCGTGGTCAGCGGTTTACCGATCGGTTTCAGGGTTGAGTTGAACACTTCACCGGTTTTCGGATGGGTACGACGTGGCGCAGCCAGGCTGTAAACCACCAGATCAACCTGACCCAGATCTTCTTTGATCAGTTCAATGGTTTTCTGCTTAACCGCATCGGAATATGCGTCGCCATTGATGCTTTTTGCATACAGGCCTTTTTCAGTCGCGAACTCTTCAAATGCAGCAGAGTTGTACCAGCCAGCGGTGGCCGGTTTGGTCTCTTCGCCTGCACGCTCGAAGAACACACCCAGTGTGTCAGCGCCGCAACCAAATGCCGCAGAGATACGGGCAGCAAGGCCGTAACCGGTAGAGGCACCAATCACCAGCACTTTTTTCGGACCGGAGGCAATCGCGCCCTGAGCGGTGACGTACTCGATCTGTTTTTCTACGTTAGCTTTACAGCCTTCTGGATGGGCAGTAACACAGATGAAGCCACGGATGCGTGGTTTAATAATCATATTGACCTCAGTAATAGTCACTATACCCGTCATGCTTCTTGTTGCTGGTGTGTAGCCCGCAACAGGACGCTTCCGGGTATAATTCATCGTCTTTTCCATAAAATTAGCGCGTTAGAATACCGCGTATGCCGGTTCAGGCAAAGTGCCGAAACATTCTTATCGTTATCCCGTCACGTTATCACCACGCTTTGCTCAGGGAGTGAGCACCCTCTGAGCCTGCGCGAGGTAGTGCGCCATTTCGCTTTCCGGCACCATACCGCCGCCCGTTGCCCACACCAGATGTGTGGCACGGGCAAGCGATGAGGCGCTGATGCCCTGCTTTGCCAGGTGCTGCGGTTCAGCGCTGATGCGCCACGGCCCGCACATTCCGGCCAGTGCCGAAGGTTCTAATGCCAGCGACTCATGCTGCTGCAATAACCCCAACAGAGCGTACATTTCCTCGTCGCTCAGCGTATAAAAGGCGCTTAGCAGCCGCGCCATGGCACGCCCGACAAAACCGGAAGCGCGCCCCACGGCCAGGCCATCGGCTGCCGTGCGATTATCAATGCCCAGATCCTGCACCGAGATCGCATCGTGCAGCCCGGTGTGGACCCCCAGCAGCATGCAGGGAGAATGCGTCGGTTCGGCAAAAACACAATGCACGTGATCGCCAAAAGCCAGCTTCAGGCCGAAGGCCACGCCACCGGGGCCGCCCCCCACGCCACAGGGCAGATAAACAAACAGCGGATGGTCGGCATCCACGGTTATATTCTCAGCGGCAAACTGCTGTTTCAGCCGTTCTCCGGCCACCGCATAGCCGAGGAAAAGATTGTGCGAGTTCTCATCATCAACGAAGAAACAGTGTGGATCGGATGCCGCCTGACGACGCCCTTCAGCCACCGCCACGCCATAATCCTGCTGGTACTCCACCACATTCACGCCATGATCGCGCAGTTTCTGCTTTTTCCAGGCGCGCGCATCGGCCGACATATGTACCGTGACATCAAACCCCAGGCTGGCACTGATGATACCAATCGACAGGCCAAGATTTCCCGTTGAGCCGACAGCAATCCGCTGCTGGCGGAAAAGTGCACGACAGTCAGGCGATGCAAGACGACGGTAATCTTCGTCCAGCGTCAAGAGTCCGGCGGATAGCGCCAGTTGCTCTGCATGGGCCAGCACTTCATAAATGCCGCCGCGCGCTTTGATCGACCCCGATACCGGCAGATGGCTGTCTTTTTTCAGCCACAGTTTACCTGCAAGCACTTGCCCGTAACGAGCATCCAGCATCGGCTGCAGCCGTGGAAGCGCACAGATATCAGACTCGATAATCCCCTGCCGCGCTCGCGTTTCCGGAAATGCCTCCATCAGCCAGGGGGCAAAACGCTGTAATCGTGCGCTGGCATCGGCAACCTGTTCACGTGTCAATCCGACATGGGGATAGCCTTCGGTCAGCGATGTGGTGGCGGGATTGAACCAGGTGAGCGGTTGTAAGGCGCATAGCGTGTTAAGCAGTGGAAAGTTCCGTTTGAGATGTTCGACGTCCGGTAACATGGTGACTTCTCCTGTCTTTCAACATAATCGGGGATACGACCGGCGATTGCCGCAGGCATGCGCGTTAAAACCCAAAGTTTGATCGCATTCAAATTTCTGAAAAATATAAAGAAAATTCTGATATGCATTTTATCTGCATAATTACCGCCTGCCAACGGGCAGCGTAACAGGCCAATGCGATATGACCTGCTAACTATGCATTTACACCCTGAAAAATGCCTCATCAACATAGAATTTCACAATGTTTTAAAAACTTGGAAACCTTTTTTTGATGTTAAGTTAGGGGCAACTCAGTGAGATGCACTGAGCCATCCACGGTATTACAGTATTTATAACTAAGCGCCACCCGCCCGCTATGTCATACGCCAAACGGACAGGCGCTAAACAAAAAAGGTTTGTTATGGAAAAGCTCTCTTACGTTTCTGAAGGCAGCAAAACGGCCTGGTCAACTTACTTACAACAGATCGATCGTGTCGCACCTTATCTCGGTGACCTGTCGCGCTGGGTGGATACCCTGCGTCACCCTAAACGTTCCCTGATTGTTGATATTCCTCTGCAAATGGACGATGGCAGCATTCGCCACTTTGAAGGCTTCCGCGTGCAGCACAACCTGTCGCGCGGCCCGGGCAAAGGCGGTGTGCGTTACCATCCTAACGTCGATTTGAACGAAGTGATGGCGCTCTCTGCCTGGATGACGATCAAATGTGCAGCGGTCAACCTGCCGTACGGCGGGGCGAAAGGCGGGATTCGTGTTGATCCGTTTAGCCTGTCAGAAGGTGAGCTTGAACGCCTGACTCGCCGCTATACCAGCGAAATTGGTCTGATTATCGGCCCGCAAAAAGATATTCCTGCGCCGGACGTGGGCACCAATGCCAAAGTGATGGCATGGATGATGGATACCTATTCCATGAACCAGGGCACCACGATCACGGGCGTGGTCACGGGCAAACCGATTCACCTTGGCGGTTCTCTGGGCCGTGAAAAAGCGACCGGACGCGGAGTGTTTATTACCGGGCGCGAAGTGGCACGCCGCAGCGGTATCGAGATTGAAGGGGCGAAAGTCGCCGTGCAGGGCTTCGGTAACGTGGGTAGCGAAGCGGCGCGGCTGTTTAATGAGGCAGGCGCCCGCGTGATCGTTATTCAGGATCATACCGCCACCCTGTATAACCCGGCGGGGATTGACCTGGTGGCACTGAGCGAATGGCAGTTGGCCAACAAGAAGATAGCAGGGTTCAGCGGTGCGCAGGTGATTGATGATGAGGCCTTCTGGGACGTTGAAATGGATATCCTGATCCCGGCAGCGCTGGAAGGTCAGATCACCCGTCAGCGCGCGGAAAAACTGCACTGCCGTCTGGTGCTGGAAGGCGCTAACGGCCCCACCTTCCCGGAAGCCGATGATGTGCTGGCGGAACGCGGCATTACCGTGGTGCCGGATGTGGTCTGTAACGCAGGCGGCGTGACCGTCAGTTACTTTGAGTGGGTTCAGGATATGGCCAGCTTCTTCTGGAGCGAAGATGAAATCAATGAGCGCATGGATAAGATCATGACCGAAGCGATGGTCCACGTCTGGGATAAATCCCGTGAGAAAACCTGCAGCCTGCGCACAGCGGCCTACATTGTGGCCTGCGAACGCATCCTGATGGCGCGTAAAGATCGCGGCATCTACCCTGGATGATCCTCACCGGGGTGGTCTCCACCACCCCGCTTTTACCCGCTTCCCCCAGCGCTCCTGACCTCCTTGAGTGGATGATAATTTCTATCAAACCTATCATTGACCGATATTTCCCTCTGTTAACTTTGACACACTTCAAAGAATTTATATTTCATTGTGACAATAAATAGAATTTAAATTCCTTTTCACTTAGTCTGAGCCCCTCCACAACAGACAGTTTCGCCTCAGCGTGAGCATTAAACCGTTAAGGAACGATAGTTTTCTATCATTGACACTGATAGTTATGAGTACATGTTGCACCCGGGTGAGGCCTGGGACGAACGCGTACAGCGCAACTAAGATAACTCTATGACCGGGGCGCGCAGCCACAGCCAACGCCGTTGCAGCTGAAAGTATCAAGAATAGTTAGCCGAAATAATTTGAGTTGCAACAAGGCGGCAAGGCTGTAAGTCCCCGGGAGCATAGATAACTCTATGACCGGGGCGCGCAGCCGCAGCCAACGCCGTTGCAGCTCAAAGTATGAAGAATAGTTAGCCGAAATAATTTGAGTTGCAACAAGGCGGCAAGGCTGTAAGTCCCCGGGAGCATAGATAACTCTATGACCGGGGCGCGCAGCCACAGCCAACGCCGTTGCAGCTGAAAGTATGAAGAATAGTTAGCCGAAATAATTTGAGTTGCAACAAGGCGGCAAGGCTGTAAGTCCCCGGGAGCATAGATAACTATGTGACCGGGGCGCGCAGCCGCAGCCAACGCCGTTGCAGCTCAAAGTATGAAGGCTAGAAGGATAAATTGAAGTAGGGTTGGCAGGATGACTCGGCAGGCACCGTAGGGCGCCTGCCCTTTTTTTAGGCTTCTTTGATACCGGCTTCCACTTCTGCCTGCTGATAACGCTGCTTAAAGGCCTCGTTCTCTTCGACCAGACGCAGTGCCGCTTCCACCAGCTCGTTCTGCACCAGGGTGGTTGCACCCTCGCTGGTTTTCCAGTGAATGTACATCACGCACAATGCCGCAACCTGAAGCTTATCGCCCTCGTCGTTGCTGCCATCAAACTGATACTCGGCCCGCGACCAGTGATACACCGGCACGACAAACGGCATATCGCCGCTTTCATCCAGCTCCGGCAGCGTGGCAAACAGTTCTATCATCTCTGGCGTCGCTTCATAGTTCTGGCGGCCGATGGCATCCATCTGGCGACCGTGGGCGCGGGTTTTATTGGCCTGTTTCTGCTTCAGTTTGGCGCGTTTATTACGTTTATCTTGTTTAGTGCTCACACTGTTTCTCTGTCAGATAAAATTCTGGCGGCAGGATAACATATTTGCTCAGGATTTCCCGATCATCAGCGAGACCAGCCCTGCGGCAATCAGCGGACCAACCGGAACGCCACGGAATAACGAAACGCCAATAATCGTCCCAATCAGCAACCCCCCGACCACGGTAGGCTGGCTGCTCATTAATGCCACGCCACGCCCGCCAACCCAGGAAACAAAAATGCCCACCGCAATCGCCAGCAGTGATTTCCAGTTCAGGAAGGAGTGCATCAGGGTGGTGGAAGGCAGTGTACCGCTGGCAATCGGTGCCATGACGCCGATGGTCAGAATAATGATCCCGACCGTTACCCCCTGCTTTTCAATCCACGGGAACGTCTGTTGCAGCGGCGTCATGCGAATGGCGACCAGCACTAGCAGGGCAATGGTGACAGTGAGGTTGTGGCTGAAATAACTCAAAGCGGCAAGAAACAGCAGAATAATGAGGGTCAGATCGAACATTTTTCTCTTCCTGAAATAACAGTTACATAACATCTTGTGCTAACAGCATAAGCATTTTCCGTATCGACTCTACTGTTTTTTTCCCATCACCGCGCTGGCATGACGGCCAAAATAGCGATGAAACGCCACGCTGAAGTTATTCGCATGGCGATAACCCACCTGCCAGCCCGCCTGCGCCACCTGATACCCCTGCTCCAGCAGGCGGTGCGCCTGTTCCATGCGCAGCTGTAACAGCATCTGTCCCGGCGTCGTATGAAAACGCTGATGAAAACCCTGCTTAAGTTTGTAATCACTCAACCCTACCGCCATCGCCAGCGTGCTGAGGGAGAACGGCTCGGCCAGATGCGCCAGCATCCATTCCCGTGCCTGCTCCAGCCGCCGATCGTCCTGGGGGTGCAGCGGCCGGTTCCCCGCAGACAGGAGCAAATGCCGGTAAAGCGCCAGCAGATTCAGCGCATGGATCTGCTGCATCAGCGGATCCTGACGGCTGGCTTCCAGCTGTGCCAGTAGCGTTTCCGTTGCCGGGTTAAACGGCGTCCAGGCGTGGTGGGCCAGTATGGGCTGCCGGAACAGGCGTTCACACACCTCTTCACCAAAATAGTGTTTCACGCCGCTGGCCCCAATCAGCAGACGCAGCTGACTGACCGTTTCGCATGCACGATAGTGCCGCTCGCCCACGCTGCCGTTGAAGCTGGTCATGGTCAGATAGTGCTGGCTGAAGCGGGTTTCCTGCCCTTCCCGCCCCTGATAAACCGAATGGCCTGCCAGGCCGAAGGTCAGCACCAGCATCGGCTGTGCATGAGGATTGCAGGTTTCTTCAATCAGCGGCCGCTGAGGTTGATACAACGAGCGCACCAGCGTCATGCCATCCGCAAGCGTGGTGAAATGCGAACGACAGTCACCGACCGTTGCCGGTAATGCGCGGATGGCACCCGTGACCTGTGCATCAGCGGCGCTGACGCGATAGCTTTGTGTGCCCTGAAAAGGCTGGATCATCAGGTTCACCGTTTCCCAGAGTAAAATCACCGCCTCGCAGACAAACGAGGATAATAAGCATTCTCATTTATAGATAGCATAGTTGGCGTTTCTGCGCTATCGACAACAATGAGGATCACCATGAGTACAGGTTACTGGGGGCTATTGCTGGCCCTGCCCGGCATCGCTGCTGCCGCCACCGATACCACTATTCACACCGCCGCCGATGAGATGGTAGTGACCGCCACCAAAACGGCCCTGCCTGCCGTCGAGGTGCCTGCCTCACTGTCCGTACTGTATGGCGAGGATCTGGAGGCACAACGGGTGGAGGAGATAAGCCAGCTGGCGGCACGCACGCCTGGCCTGGTGTTTCAACCCTGGGGACAGTCGGGTACCAACCTGCCCGTGATGCGCGGCCTGAGCGGCAGTGCGACCGGCTTCTCCTCCTCCGTATTACTGACCGAAGACGGCGTGCAGCAGCTGACCAATCAGGGGTTTGATAATGCCTTTATGGACGTGGAGCGCGTGGAGATCCTGCGCGGGCCACAATCCTCGCTCTATGGCCGTAACGCCGAGGCCGGGGTGATCAATGTGGTGACCCGCACCCCGGACAACCTG
Source organism: Erwinia rhapontici (assembly GCF_020683125.1). Classification (NCBI taxonomy): domain Bacteria; kingdom Pseudomonadati; phylum Pseudomonadota; class Gammaproteobacteria; order Enterobacterales; family Erwiniaceae; genus Erwinia; species Erwinia rhapontici. The sequence continues at coordinate 2,609,293 of NZ_CP085627.1, forward strand.
CAACGCGGCAGGATCGACGCGATCTATGGCAGTCGTAACCGTCAGCAGCTGCGCGGGAGTTTCAGCACGCCGCTGGTTGAGGATCGGCTGTATATGGCCGTTGCCGGGGAGTGGAAATCCCAGGATGGCGACATTGATAATGCCCTGCGCGGCGGCAAAGCCGATGACCGTGAGCGTGATAACCAGCGGCTGCAACTGCGCTGGACGCCCACCGATGCCGACGATCTCCGGCTGCGTTACAGCCATCAGAACTATCACGACGGCGGTTCACAGTGGGGCCCGGTCGCCAGCCGTGACCGGGTGGTCAACAGCGGCACCGATTCCTGGAACCATTCCCGTGCCAGCGTGATCTCCCTCGACTATCGCCATCTGCTGGAGAACGGCTGGCAGTTTCGTTCCATCAGTGCGCAGAGCGACTTCTGGGATCGGGTGCAGCAGGACACCGACTTTATCGCTGCCGACCGTCTGCACCTGCAACGCGACTACCATCTGACCACCCGTTCGCAGGAGTTCCGCTTGCAGGGCGAAGGCGACCGCCACCGCTGGCTGGCCGGGCTCTATTTTGACGCCGACGATCATCATTTCCGCTATCAGCAGAAACTGCCGCTGATGCTGACTGAGCAACGCATTGCGCAGCGCGGTAACACGCAGGCGTTGTTTGGCGAATGGACACAGACGCTGAGCGGGCCGTGGAGCCTGACGCTGGGCGGTCGCGCCGAACGCAGCGCTGTCAGCGTCACGCCTTCAACAGTGGACAAACGCGAAGCCAGCTGGCACAGCCTGTCACCGAAAATCGCTCTGCAATACCAGTGGTTGCCTGACGTCCAGACGTACGCCAGCTACAGCCAGGGTTTCCGTGCCGGAGGTTTCAACCTGTTCTCCCCGGCCACGCAGTATGCCCCCTACAACCCGGAGAAAGTGAAATCCTGGGAGCTGGGGATCAAAGGGCTGTCCGACGATAAACGCCTGCGCTACAGCAGCTCCATCTATCTGATGGATATCAGCGATATGCAGGTGCAGCAGATCGTTCAGGCGGGCGTGGTGTACATCGGCAATGCCGCCAAAGCCCGCTCGACGGGCTGGGAGCTGGAGGCAGATTACGCCTTGCTGCCAGAGCTGCGCGTGCAGGGCTCGCTGGGCCTTAACCATACGCGCTTTGACCGTTATCAGGACGGCGCGAATAACTATGCCGGGAACCATAACCCCTTCGCCCCGGATGCCACCGCCAGCCTTGGTCTGCGTTACGACCACAAGAGCGGCGCTTACAGCCAGCTGCAATGGCACGGCGTAGGCCGCAGCTTCCTCGATGCCGCTAATCAATATCAGCAGGCAGGCTACGGTGTTCTGGATATGACCATCGGCTATGCCTGGCGCGACCTCGATGTGTCGCTGTACGTCGATAATCTGACGGACAAAGAGTACGACGCAGTGGGCTACATCAACGGCACCGTACGTGTTTACAGCCCGGCGCGTGAAATGGGCCTCAAAGTGAGCTATCAACTATGAATACTGTACTCAAACACCTGGACCGGCTGGCTGCCAGTAGCGTGATGGCCGATGCGTTAGCGGTGGCCCTCGACCATCGCCTGTTCCATCATTTGCAACAGCCGCAAACGGCGGCACAGCTGGCTGCCCGGCTGAGCTGGCACCCGGACCCCACGGCCCCGCTGCTGGAGCTGCTGTGGAGTGACGGGTGGCTGAACCGCGAAGGCGATCGTTATCGGGTAACGGAGGCGGTACACGCGTTGCTCTGCCCGCAGGGGGATCGCTATGTGGGTGATGCCTGGCGTTATCGTCTGCGTTCACTGCGTGCTTTAGGCCAGCAGCTTCCGGCGCGGGTCACTCAACCGCTGCCCGGCTTCAGCGCACAACTGGCGCAGGATGCGGCCTGGGCCGAAGCCGCCAGCACGCAGATTGCTCAGGAACAGCGTGCGCTGACAGCGGATACGGCCTGCGCCATTGCCGCCACGCTACCGCACTTTACCCGCCCGGCAACCCTGCTCGATATGGGGGGTGGCCCCGGTCTGGTGAGCGCCGCGCTGGGGCAGCGCTATCCTCAGTTGCACGGCGTGGTACAGGACCTGCCATTAACCGCCGCCGTTGCCCAAAAGAATCTCAGCGCCGCCGGGCTGGATGGCCGCTTTAGCGCGCGCAGTGAGCTGACAGCAGAGGAGCGTTTCGACATTATCTGGTGCTCGTCGTTCCTGCATTTTGTCGCTGATCCACTGGAAACATTACGCCAGCTGCGGGCACGGCTGCGCCCCGGTGGCGTGTTGATCGCCGCCCATGCCGAAATTGGCCCACAGCCCGACCAGGCGCGCGAAGTGCTGCCCTTCTTCCTGCCGCTGATACTGCGCGGGAAACATGTGTTCCATCACGGCGAGATGACGCAGATGCTGGCTGGTGCCGGATTCAGCGGTATCCGCTGCCAGTCGTATCCGTTCCCGATGGCACCGCTGATGGTGCATGTGGCGTTTCAGGACGCCGCACCATGAGGCGCGCTGGATTACAGCTGCTGTTTTTCTGGTTTAATTTCAGCCTGACGCTGCCCGTCACCTGGCTGATGCTCGGGCTGCCGCTGATCCTGCACCAGCAGGGCTGGAGCGGCAGTGAACTGGGGCTGTTTCAGCTGGCCGCCCTGCCCGCCGTGATCAAGCTGTGGCTGGCGTTTCCGGTGCAGCGCAGCCGTCTGTTTCGCCAGCGCTATAAAGACTGGGGCAGCCTCCTTTGGCTGTTGCTGGCGGCACTGTTTGCGCTGCTGAGCCAGATATCGTTGCAGCAGGATAAAACCGTGCTGTTTATGCTGCTGCTCGCGGGCAGCCTGCTGTTGGCCTGGTGCGATGTGCCGGTGAATGCGCTGGCCATCGCGCTGTTTCATGACGGCGGGCAACCCCGGGCGGGCAGCGTACGTGCGGCGGCGCTGTTTGCCGGTGCGGTGGGGGGCAGCGGCGTTATGCTGCTGCTATGGCAGCACTATGGCTGGGCGCTTCCCTGCTGGCTGATGAGTGCGGCGGCGTTGAGCAGCGCACTGCTATTACGTCTGCTGCCGGAACCGGCCCGGGGTGACCATCCTGCCGTGGCGGTACGGGGTTTCCTGCACCAGCCTGGCGGTAAAAGCTGGTTGCCGATCTGCCTGCTGGCGTTTCCCTTCCTCGGCTGCGGCTGGCTGTGGCTGAAACCCCTGCTGCTGGATGCCGGGCTACCGCTGCAACAGGTGATCCTTTGGGTCGGTGTTGGTGGCAGTGCACTGGGAGCGGTGGTGAGTTTACTCAGCGCCCGCTGGCTGACGCGCCGCAATGCGGCGGCGGCACTGCCGGGCTGGCTGGCCTTTGCCAGCCTCTCGCTGGCCGTGATGGCGCTGGGTGTGATTGGGCAACTGCCTGCCCGTTATCTGCTGGCAATTTCAACGCTGATGGCGGCGGCGATTGGCGGACTGTCAGCACTGATGTTTATGCTGATGATGGCATTCAGCCGTGCGGAAAATCGGGCGGTGGATTACGGTTTGCAGGCCAGTCTGTTTACGCTGTCGCGCCTGACGGTGCCGCTGTTCAGCGGGCTGCTGCTGGACCGGTTGGGCGCTGGAGCCATGCTCTCCACGCTAGCGCTGCTGACACTGCTGGTGGCGATATATGCCTGGCACCAGCGCCAGGCCATCGGTCAGCGCCTGTTAGTGTAGGAGATCGAGAGCGGCCTGCAAACTGACCTGCGGGCCACTCAGTACCGCCAGCGTGCTGTTCACGCGTTTCTCTGCCCCGCTCATCGACGCCTGCGCCAGTACAATACAGCCCAGTGCGCATTCCGGTCGTTGCTGAATATAATCGGCAATTTGCTGATGATAACCGTCGATGTCGCCCTGGTTAAACCAGGCCCAGGCACGGGGCACCAGCTCGACATACAGACGATCGCCGGGGATAAACGCGCTGAACAGCTGCGTGGTCGACTCCAGCGTAGACTGAGCGGTACACAGCACCAGGATCGTGCCGTGATAACGAGAGGCGATTTTGGCCAGCGTGGCATCCACCCGCAGTACGGGTTTACTGAACTCGGCTTCCCACACCGCCACACCCAATGTGGTACAGGTGACAATGACCGCATCGGCCTGCTGGCACAACTCTTCAATCGCACGGCGCGTAGCGGCCACAATTTCGGGAGTCACGCCCTGTTCGCCCTGCGTCTGTGCAAACAACTCACTCTCTACACGATGCAGCAGTTCAACCTCGTCGTAATCCAGCGTGGTTAACGCCTGCTCAAACACCTCGATATTGCTTCTGGCTGCGTGCAGGCAGGCAATGATGGTCATAACCGCATCTCTTTTAAGGGGCAGAAGGTTACTTTGGCAAAAATAACAGAAATTGCCAGCGAAACTATTCACACCCGAACGAAAGTTTCACTATCACAGCACCATAAGCGTGCACTGCATCATTATTGCGCCGCACATCGTTGCAACCTTTGTTTCATTCTTGCATCGGTGGCCCGCAGCGCAGCATGCAGTGTGCCATGAGAGGCTGGTATGGAAATTGCTTCCTGTACATATAGATCGTGAGGAGGAACGGATGAAAGCAATTATCATAGGTGCCGGTATTGGTGGGATGTGTACAGCGATTGCGCTGAAGCGCTGCGGGATCGACAGCGAAGTGTATGAAGCGGTGAAAGAGATTAAGCCGGTCGGCGCGGCTATTTCCATCTGGCCCAACGGTGTGAAATGCCTTAACTATCTTGGGATGAAAGATGCCCTGCGCGCCATTGGCGGCCCGATGCATTATATGGCGTATAAAGATTATCAGAGCGCGGAAACCCTGACGCAGTTCAGCCTTGATGCGCTGGTACAGGATTCTGGCGAGCGCCCTTACCCGGTGGCGCGTTCCGAACTCCAGTCGATGCTACTGAATACCTGGGGCTTTGATAACGTGCAGTTCGGTAAACGCGTGAGTCGCGTTGAACAACAAAGTGACGGTGTCACGGCTTTCTTTGAAGATGGCAGTGAAGCACAGGGGGATCTGCTGATTGCCTGTGATGGCACCCACTCGGTAGTGCGCGAGTCCGTGCTGGGTTACGCCACCGAGCGCCGATATGCGGGGTATGTGAACTGGAACGGGCTGGTCGAGATTGATGAGTCCCTGGCCCCGGCCAACCAGTGGACGACCTTTGTGGGTGAAGGTAAACGTGTTTCGCTGATGCCAATTGCGGGGAATCGCTTTTACTTCTTCTTCGACGTGCCGTTGCCGAAGGGGTTGGCGGAGGATCGCATCAGTCTGCGCGACGATTTATCCCGTTACTTCGCTGGCTGGGCAGCGCCGGTGCAGCAGCTTATTGCGCAGCTGAATCCGGAAACGACCAATCGCGTGGAGATCCACGACATTGAGCCTTTCGCGCAGTTGGTTAAGGGCCGCGTGGCGCTGCTGGGCGATGCGGCACACAGTACCACGCCGGATATTGGTCAGGGTGGCTGTGCGGCGATGGAAGATGCGGTGGTTCTGGCGATGACGCTGCACAGCAACTCGCTGGGGATTGAGGATGCCCTGCTGCGTTATCAGCACAAGCGAGCCGATCGGGTGAAAGATCTGGTGCTGAAAGCACGTAAGCGCTGCGATGTGACTCATGCGAAGGACCCGGCGTTAACAGCCGAGTGGTACGCCGGGCTGAGGCAGGAATCCGGGGAACGCATTATCAGTGGGATGTGTGAGACGATTCAGGGTGGGCCATTAGCGTAACCTTCTATTTCGGTCGACCCGAAAGGCCGGTTCAACGTCTTAAGGTCAAGGTCTACGGCCAGGTCAAGGTCAAGGGCGTTTCGCTTTCCCGCTGCGCGGGCTGAGCGACAAGGGGCGGCCAGTCGCCGCCGCCCCTTGTCCCCGGGCTTGCGGCAGGCGCATCGCCCGCTAAAGCGGGCTCCCTCAGTCGATCGGTTTTCCCGCCGGACCGGGCGTGACGGGACATCCCTGTCCCGGCTCACCCTCTCGCCGACGTCCTGTCGGCTCGTCCTGGAAATCCGCCCTCCTTCGGCGAGGCTTAATTGCCGCTCAAAAGGTCAACGGCCAGGTCAAAAGAACAATCAAAGACAGACTAAAAATAAACCAAACGCCAACGAACCATTCTTGGCTTTTGTTGGTGTTTTAATTTCTTAGATTTTTGTTTTGATGTTGAGGCGGCAATTAAGCCGCGCTGAGGAAGCGATGTGAACCAGGATGAACCGCCAGGACGGCGGTGAAAGCTCGGACCGGCACAAGGATGTGCCGTCACGAGCGGTCCGTCGGTGAGCAACGCTTGCGAAGGCACCCGCTGAAAGCGGGCGCGGCGCCTGCCGCAAGCCCGGGTCCCCAGGGCGGCGGCGACTGGCCGCCCTGGGTCGCTTCGCCCGCGATAGCGGGAAAGCGAAACGCCCTTGACGTTGACGTTGACGTTGACCTTAAGACATTGACCTGGCCCTGGGCTTAGCCCAGAACCGGGGCCCCCTCATGCCAGATAAAACACCGACGTTAACTCTGCACTCACTGGACTATGATCCGCATTCGACGGCATCAACTCACACATCGATTGCCACCAGCGCTGGCACACCTCCGTCTCAGCCACAGCATTCCAACGTTCTTCTGACTCCACCTCCACCACCGCAAACAGCAGATTGCGCGGCGCATCCAGAAAAATACTGTAATGGTGCGCGCCGTGATCCTTCAGCGTCTGCGCCAGCTCCGGCCAGATCGGATTATGTCGCTGCTGATACTCCTGGTGCTTATCAGGATGCACCTGCATCACAAACGCTTTACGCAACATGGTTATGCTTCGCCTCCAGCGCCGCGCGCCAGGGTTGCACACCGAAACGTTCACCCAGCGCCACCAGTTCTTCAGTCGTTATGCTCTGCTTCATACCGCCCATCGACAGCACTTTCACCACCACTTCGGATGACTTCTCAGCGGTATCAATCAGGCCAAAGGTTTCGTCGAGGGTCGGTCCCGCACCAAAAATACCGTGGAACGGCCACATCACCAACGTATGTGACTGCATTTTCTCAGCCGTTGCACGGCCAATCCCATCGGTGCCCGGCACCATCCACGGCACAATCCCTACACCATCCGGGAACACCACCAGACACTCGGTGCTGCCTTCCCATAACAGGCGAGTGAAGCTGGCTGAATCCAAATCCACCACATAGCTTAATGCCATAAAGTGGGTGGCATGGCAGTGCATAATCACACGATCCGCGCCGTTGGTCAGTTGCTTACGCACACTGTGCGACTGGAAGTGTGATGCCAGCTCAGAGGTAGGAACACCACCGTTGGTCAGGCCCCAGTGGATGGTAAAGGCGCGGCCATCTTCGCTGACGCGCAGCAGTACCAGGCAGTCAGCCGGATCGAGCTGCACATTGCGGAAAAACTTGCCCGAACCGGTCACCAGGAACCAGTCATTGGCCAGCTGAGGTGCAGGCTGGCTCAGTTCCAGCGTACGCGGCTGACGGTCAAAGTCTGCCGCAAACGGCTGAACTTCTTCGTCCAGCAGGCGCAGCGAGACGTTACCGCCGTTACGTTCATCCCAGCCCTTCAGCCACATATCCGTAGTCGCTTTGACCATTCCCTGGACAAACCAGGCGTTGATAATTTTTTGCATGTCATACCCTTAACGTTGGCTGAGAATCTGTTGTTCGTAATGACGGACGTCGTTTAACCAGCTGGCACCGGCCGGGACATCGTGGCGCAGACACCAGGTTTCCCACACGGCCTGCCAGGGCAGGGATTTTTGCTCTTCCAGCAGCGCCAGACGCGCCGTGTAATCCCCGTCGTTTTCCAGCGTTTTCAGCATATCGACCGGTTCCAGCAGTGCACGCAGCAGCGCTTTTTTGGCATTGCGCGTGCCGATCACCCAGGCCGCAATACGGTTGATGGAGGCATCAAAGAAGTCGAGGCCGATGTGCACCTTATCAAACAGACGCTGACGCACGATTTCGCTGGCAATCGCCTGGGTTTCATCATCCAGCAGCACCACGTGGTCGCTGTCCCAGCGTACCGGGCGGCTGACATGCAGCAGCAGGCGTGGCACATACAGCATCGCGGTAGAGATCTTATCGGAGATCACTTCGGTCGGATGGAAGTGACCGGCATCCAGCGTCAGCGCGATCTGGCGGCTGGCGGCATAACCGAGGCAAAACTCGTTCGAACCCACGGTGTAGCTCTCGGCGCCAATGCCGAACAGCTTGCTTTCGACGGCATCAATATGGTGAGCCGGGTTGAGTTTTTCACCGATCACTTCATCCAGGGATTCCATCAGGCGCTGACGTGGCGCAAGGCGATCCACGGTCAGATCTTTCATGCCATCCGGCACCCAAATATTCATCACTGAGGGCGTACCGAGCTGCTCCCCCAGGTAAGCCGACACCTTGCGGCTCGCCTGACAGTGCTCAATCCAGAACTGACGGATTTCGGCATTGTTGTGCGCCAGGGTAAAGCCATCAGCACTCAGCTCATGCGAAAAGCAGCTGGGATTAAAATCCAGCCCCAGCTGGCGATCGCGCGCCCACGCGACCCACCCGGCAAAATGCTGTGGTTTGATTTCATTGCGTTTGACGGCCTGCTCGCTTTCCAGATAGATCGCGTGCAGGTTGAGACGTTTCGGGCCGGGGATCAGCGCCATCGCCTGGTCAAGGTCCGAACGCAACTCTTCCACATTACGTGCGCGGCCAGGATAGTTGCCCGTGGCCTGAATACCGCCCGTCAGTGCGCCCTGCGGGTTTTCAAAACCGCGCACATCGTCGCCCTGCCAGCAGTGCATGGAAACGGGCAGTTGGTCGAGCTGTGACAGTGCGGCTTCTACATCCACACCGATATCGGCGAAACGCTGTTTCGCCAGGACGAAAGCCTGTTCGATGGCCTGGGTCATATACATAGCTCCTTTGCTGAAGAGGTGAGTGACACGAAACGCGCCAGATTGCGGCGAAACACGTCACTCCCGTGAGAGTCAAAACGGATAAGAGGGAAGTGCTGGCCAAGCTGCTGGCGGAAAGCCGTGACATCGGCCACCGCACCGGCGGTAATCAGCTGGCAGCCGATATTGCCCAACGTGGAGGCCTCCACCGGGCCAGCGAACATCGGAATGCCACAGGCATCGGCACACAGCTGATTAAGAAATGGATTCTGGCAGCCGCCGCCGACAATATGCAGCTGGCTGAAGCGCGCACCGCGCAGCTGTTCCAGCTCCTGCAACACCTGGCGGTAGCAGAATGCCAGGCTGTCAAAGATGCAACGCGCCAGCTCAGCCGGGGTGCCCGGCACCGGCATTCGCTGCCCGGCGCAGGCGTCCTGAATTTCACGTACCATGCTGGGTGGGTTAATAAAGCGATCGTCATTCGGGTTAATCAGCCACTGACAGGCTGGCTGCTGCTCCGCATCCGCAATCAACTGACAGAGATCGGTGATGGCCAGCTCGCTACACACACGCTGGAGCAGCCACAGACCCATAATGTTTTTCAACACCCGGAAGCGCCCTTCGGCCCCGCCTTCGTTGGTGATATTGGCATCCTGGGCAGCCTGACAGGTAAAGGGCTGACGGCTTTCAAAGCCCATTAATGACCAGGTGCCGGAACTGAGGTAAGCCGCATTGTCACCCGCCAGCGGCGTCGCCAGTACAGCACTGGCGGTGTCGTGGGTGGCGACGGCCACCACCGGGATCACCTTGCCTGACGGACTGGTCCAGCCCCCGACACGTTTACCTGGCTGTGACGGTTTGCCGAACCATGACGGGTTCGCCCCGCTCCAGCGCAGCAGATCCGCGTCCCACTCACCGCTGGTGATGTTCAGCATTTGCGTGGTGGTGGCGTTGGTGTATTCCCAGTTAAGTTCACCCGTCAGGCGGTAATGCAGGTAGTCAGGGATCATCAGTGCATGCGCCACCTGCGCCAGTTCTGGCGCGGCATCACGGCACAGTGCACGCAGTTGATACAGGGTGTTAAACGGCAGGAACTGGATGCCGGTGCGCTGATAAATACGGCCATGCCCGAGTTCACGGCAGGCCTGTGCCATCACGCCCTGGGTGCGGCCATCGCGGTAGGCAACAGGAAGACCCACACGGTTTCCCTGCGCATCCAGCAGCACATAGTCGACCGCCCAGGTATCAATCCCGATGCTTTCGGGCACGATGCCCTGACGATCCATTTTTTCCAGTGCGTCAGTAATAAACTGTTCCAGTGCATCAAGATCCCAGCACTGATGGCCATCAACGGTGACCAGCTGGTTTACGCAGCGGCTGACTTCATCCAGCGTAATCGCACCGCTTTCTGAGTCGTGCCGGGCCAGCATAACGCGGCCGCTGGAAGCGCCAAGATCGATGGCGACAAAGTGACGAAGGCTCATGTGTTCGCTTCCTGATGATTCAATGTCACCAGTGTAAAAGAGCCTCATTTCGCGACCTTCTCGCTACTGCCAGCCGGATCTGACCGCTGGCAGCCTGGCAAAGATGAACGTGAAGCAGATCACAATTTGATTGATAGCACGCAGAATCACGGGATGTGACCCTGCCCTCATTTCTCACTCTTTCCCCCACTTTCTTAAAAATATCACCGGGATAGTCGCTTTCGCTGTCAAAAATTCAAGGTGGGTTTCCGTCGCGCTGCGTAGACTCTGTTGCTGATATGTTAAAGAGGAAACGATCATGACCGTGTTACACAGCGCTGATTTCTTCCCGACAGGGCATTTCCCGGTCGCCATTGAACCCCGTGCGCCACAAGGGGTGTTCCCGGAGCATTATCATGATGATTTTCATGAAATTGTCATTGTTGAACAGGGTGCAGGTATTCATGTCTTTAACGGCCAGTCACAGCCTTTATGCAGCGGCTGCGTCTGCTTTGTACGCAGCCATGATCGCCATCTGTATGAGCAAACGGAAAATCTGTGCCTGACCAACGTGCTCTATCGCGGGCCGGAATCCTTTCGTTTTCTCTCCGGCCTGCAGCATCTGCTACCGCAGGAGCAGGACGGAAACTACCCCTCGCACTGGCGTATCGGCAACAAGGTGCTGGCACAGGCCAGGCAGTTAATCGAGCAGTTAGAGCAGCCACCGCTCAGTGACAGCCTGGCCTGCCAGGCAGAGCAGGAGATGCATTTTATGCGTCTGCTGTTGCTGTTACGCCAGGGGGGCAGCGCCAGCAACGACGATCAGGACAGTCGCCTGCGTGGTCTGCTGGACTGGCTGGCGGATCACTACAGTGAGGATGTGGACTGGGAAAATCTTGCCGACCGTTTTTCGCTGTCGCTGCGCACGCTCCACCGCCAGTTGAAACAGCAGACCGGCAGCACACCTCAACGTTACCTTAATCGGCTGCGATTGCTGGAAGCACGCCACCTGCTGCGTCACAGTGAAATGCGGGTGACAGATATTGCGTTTCACTGCGGTTTTGGTGACAGCAATCACTTTTCTACGCTGTTCAAGCGTGAATTTGGCCTTTCTCCACGTACACTGCGACAAAATGACTGATGAGGTGACCCGTGACCGTTCCCCTGCGACTGGCAAAAGCTGACTACTTCCCTTCTGAACAGATGCCTGTCGCGGTGGCTGAACGCACCTCTCAACCCTCTTTCCCGCCTCACGTCCACGAATTCAATGAGATTGTGCTGGTCTGGCGCGGTAATGGCCTGCACGTGATGAATGACCGCCCCTGGCTGGTCACCTGCGGTGATATTTTCTATCTCAATGCCAATGACTGCCACAGCTATGAATCAGTCAATGAACTGGCGCTGGATAATATTCTTTACTGCCCGGAGCGTTTTCAACTGAGCCTCGACTGGCAGCAACTTATTCCCCCACGTGAATCCGCCGCCTGGCGTTTAACCACACGCGGCATGGCGCTGGCGCGTGGCGTGATCCAGCAGCTTGAACAGGAAAGCAGGAAGAGTGATGTGCTGTCACGTCAGCTGACGGAGGCGCTGTTTTTACAGCTGGCCTTAGTGTTGCAACGCCATCGTTATGCGTCCGATCGCGCCTGGCAGATGCCGGAGGGAGAACAGCTCGATCTGCTGATGGCCGCGATTCAGGGGCAGATTGCTGTCCCCTTTGACCTTGCCACCTTTTGTGGCCAGCACCAATTGTCAGAGCGTGCGCTGAAACAACTCTTCCGTCAGCAAACTGGCATGACTATCGGGCACTATTTACGTCAGTTGCAGCTATGCCAGGCGAAGCACCTGTTGCGTACCAGCGAATGTCTGATCGGTGAAGTGGCCGCACGTTGCGGCTTTGATGACAGTAATTACTTTTCCGTGGTGTTCACCCGTGATACCGGGCTGACCCCCAGCGCCTGGCGCCAGCGATTTGTGCGTCCTTCCGCTTTGCACGTTCGGCCGGAAAAGGCCTGATTGCAATAATGCGGGAGGGTTGACCTTTGAGGCATAAGGCCAGGGGCTTGGGCTTGGGCTTGAGCCAAGGCCAGGTCAAGCCCAGGTCAAGGTCTTAAGGTCAAGGGCGTTTCGCTTTCCCACTTCGTGGGCGAAGCGACCTAAGGGCGGCAGTCGCCCCGCCCTTAGGAATCCGGGCTGCGGCAGGCGCATCGCCCGCTTGACGCGGGTTCCCTCAGTCGGTCGGCTTTCCTGCCGGACTGGTTGTGACGGGACATCCCTGTCCCGGCACGCCCTCTCGCCAACGTCCTGTTGGCTCGTCCTGGAAATCCGCCCTCCTTTGGCGAAGCTTAATTGCCGCTCAAAAGGTCAACGGCCGGGTCAAAATAAAAAGAAAAACCAATCAAATAGACCAGACACAAAAAGCCTTTTTGGTTTTATTTAATCTTTTAGATTTTGGTTTTGATGTTGAGGCGGCAATTAAGCGGCGCTGAGGAAGTGATGTGAACCAGGATGAACCGCCAGGACGGCGGTGAAAGCTCGGGCCGGCACAGGGAAGTGCCGTCACGAGCGGTCCGTCGGTGAACGGAACTGACGAAGGCACCCGTGAAACGGGCGCGGCGCCTGCCGCAAGCCCGGGGTCAAGGGGCAGCGACGACTGGCCGCCCCTTGTCGCTTCGCCCGCGCAGCGGGAAAGCGAAACGCCCTTGACCTTGACCTTGGCCTTAAACTGACATCAAGCCAGAGAGTCCCGGGGCTCTCTCCCAGATCAGGAAACCATACCCAGACCAACAATGTTGGCCGCAATAATAATCACGAAGCATCCCACGCTAAGGACCTGCACCGGCTTACGCCCCACGTTATTCCACTCTTTCAGAACCAGACCCACCAGACCACCACACAATACATAGAAGCTCATGTGCAGCATCCAGCTGACAAAGTCATACTGCGCCGGAATGCGTGCATGGCCCCAGGCATAGAAGAAGAACTGCAGATACCACATGATGCCGCCGATCAGTGACAGACAAACGTTGGCAATCAGCAATGATTTCGCCACAGAGAAGTCCGCTTTCACTGACAGGTTTGATTTGGTCGCCAGACGGATAAAACAGAAACCAAGGTTAACCAGCGCACCACCGCCCATAATCACCACGTAACTCGGTAACGCCACGTATAGCGGATCGATACCCAGCGCCGCTGCCGCTTCATGCATCGGTTTGGCGGCGTCCATGGCAAAGGACATCCCGGCCGAGAAAATCCCACACATCACCGCCAGTACCAGCCCTTTTTTCAGGTTGAACTCTTCCGCAGTGATGCCCATTGCCCGTTCTTTTAACAACCCGGCACGGGAGACGATCGCCACGCCTGCAAGAGCAACCAGCACGCCCAGCAGCGTCAATCGTCCACCGGCAGAACTGAACAGCTCCACAAAGCGCCCCTGAAGCAGCGGCGTCATTAACGTTCCGACCACCAAAGTGATGCCGATGGCAATACCAATGCCCATCGACATACCGAGATAACGCATGGTCAGACCGTAGTTAATGTTACCAATCCCCCACATCGCGCCGAACAGGAAGACAGGCATCAACTGTTCAAGCGAGAACGCGCTGTAGTAGGCCCAGAAGTTGGGCAGCAGGATCGCACTGACGGCCCAGGGGAGCACGATCCACGACATGATCCCCCCCACCGACCACATGGTTTCCCATGACCAGTTGCGCACTTTTTTGAACGGTGCATAAAAGCAGGCAGCACTTGCGGCCCCGACCAGATGCCACAAAATACCGGAGACAATGGCTTCACTCATTTTTTAATCCTTCGTTGTTGTTTGCCCTGATGACGAAGGAGTCTACGGAGAAGGTCAGGTGCTCAACCTTAGGCTGGTTGCCCCTCTGGCACCAAACCTGGCAAAATTGAGCACCTTCTCCCCTCCGCTGTCACAAATCAATCATCTGATTCGCTGCAACGTGCTAAATCGTGATTTTTTCCTAAGCCACTCATATTCATCACTAAATATAAATAATGCCAGCGCAGGCATGGGGTTCTTGCCGTTTTTGCCAGCCAGCTCTCATTGATGGCAGCCACATCAAGGTGATTCACCGTCAGCTGTAGCACCTTCTCAGACCTGCAACAGTTTTTGCGCTGTTAATTAACAACCCTATAAAAAGTGTGTCACGGAGAATCAGCCATGAACCCAGTTCAGCAACACATGTATATCAATGGTGAGCTTGTCGAAAATCGCGCCGATCGCTGGATAGAAGTGATCAATCCGGCAACCGAAGCCGTGCTGTCGCGCATTCCTGAAGGCAGCGCAGAAGATGCGCAGCGCGCTATTGATGCGGCAGAGGCGGCCCAGCCCGCCTGGGAAGCGCTGCCCGCTATTGAGCGTGGTAACTGGTTGCAAAAAATCGCCCAGGGTGTGCGCCAGCGTGCCGCAGAGCTGACCGCCACCATCGTTGCCGAAGGGGGAAAAACCCAGGAGCTCGCCGAAACGGAAGTGTTCTTTACCGCGGACTATCTGGACTACATGGCCGGATGGGCGCGCCGCTACGAAGGTGAGATCGTGCAGAGCGATCGCCCGCAGGAGAACATCCTGGTATTTAAGAAAGCGATTGGCGTCACGACAGGGATTCTGCCGTGGAACTTCCCGTTTTTCCTGATTGCCCGTAAAGCCGCGCCGGCCCTGTTAACGGGCAACACCATCGTGGTCAAACCGAGTGAACTGACCCCGAACAACGCGATTATCTTTGCGCAGATTGTTGATGAGATTGGTCTGCCTGCCGGGGTGTTTAACCTGGTTACCGGCTACGGCCCGGTGGTCGGTCACGAACTGGCCGCAAACCCGAAGGTCGGACTGGTCAGCCTGACCGGCAGCGTGGGTGCCGGGATCGCCACCATGCAGGCGGCGGCAAAGAACATTACCAGGGTCTCGCTGGAGTTGGGTGGCAAAGCCCCGGCCATCATTATGAACGACGCCGATCTCGATCTGGCGGTAAAAGCGATTGTGGCATCACGCATGATCAATACCGGGCAGGTGTGTAACTGCGCAGAACGCCTCTACGTGCAGGATGGGGTATATGACGAGGTGGTTGAACGTCTCAGTGCTGCCTTTAAGCAGGTCACCTGGGGCGACCCGGCCAGCCAAAAAGGTCTGGACATGGGGCCACTGATCACAGCGGCAGCACTGCAACGCGTGGAACAAAAAGTGGCGGATGCGGTGGCTGCCGGGGCAAAGGTGGTGACAGGCGGCAAGCGTTCAGGCAACACCGGTTTCTTCTTCGAACCCACCTTGCTGACCCATGTCGGGCAAAAGATGAATATCATGCAGGAAGAGACCTTTGGCCCGGTGCTGCCGGTGATGAAGTTCAGCACGCTGGATGAAGCCATTGCGCTGGCCAACGACAGTGAATATGGTCTCACCTCCTCCATTTTTACCCAGAATCTGAACACCGCGATGCTGGCCCTGAAGCAGCTTAAGTTTGGTGAAACCTATATCAACCGCGAGCACTTCGAAGCCATGCAGGGCTTCCACGCGGGCTGGCGTAAGTCCGGCATCGGTGGGGCCGATGGCCGTCATGGTCTGGAGGAATACCTGCAAACCCACGTCGCGTATCTGCAATACCAGTAACCCATATTGCTGGCGTATTCACCGTAGGGGGCGATCATTTTTTCCGATCGCCCTCTGTCCTTATCTATCCTGCACATATCGTTATCAGAACTACTCGTTAAGCCCGCTTCATGCATTTTGTTATGTTTTTCCCATAGCGCTTATTACCTGGGGAAATAACATGAATAAAGCATTACTGAGCGGACTGATTGCCGGGATCGTTATTGGCTCGACCTTTTCCGCCACCGCCGCTGAAATCGCACCAAAAACCATCAATATCGGCTATCAAAAAGCCAATATCTTCGCGTTGCTGAAGTATCGCGGCACGCTGGACGAGCAGTTTAAAAAACAGGGTATTGACGTACGCTGGGTTGAATTCCCAGCCGGGCCCCAGATGCTGGAAGGCCTGAACGTCGGCAGCATCGACCTTGCGGCTACGGGTGATGCCCCGCCGACCTTTGCTCAGGCAGCCCAGGCCGATCTGGTTTATCTCGCCCACTCCCCGGCAAACCCGAAAACAGAAGCGATTGTGGTACCGGAGAACTCGCCGATCAAAACCGTCGCGGACCTGAAAGGCAAGCGCGTGGCGCTGAACAAAGGCTCCGACGTGAACTATCTGCTGGTCAGCGCCCTGGAAGATGCCGGCCTGAACTATAAAGACATCACCCCAGTTTATCTGCCTCCGGCCGATGCCCGCGCCGCATTCCAGCGCGGCGCGGTGGACGCCTGGGTGATTTGGGACCCGTACTACGCCGAA
This sequence comes from Erwinia rhapontici, assembly GCF_020683125.1. Lineage (NCBI taxonomy): Bacteria > Pseudomonadati > Pseudomonadota > Gammaproteobacteria > Enterobacterales > Erwiniaceae > Erwinia > Erwinia rhapontici. The sequence goes on from NZ_CP085627.1 coordinate 2,625,963, forward strand.
GTGGAAACCAACGCCAAAGCGCGTCTGGTGAAAAATGCCGAAGGTCTGGTACCGCACTACACCTTCTATCTCGCCAGCCGCAAGTTTGCCGATACCTATCCGCAGACGGCGAAACAGGTGGTCGATGAGCTGGGAACCCTGAGCACCTGGGCTAACGCCCACCCGGAAGACGCCGCGAAGATCCTCTCAACCTCGACCGGCCTGCCTCAGCCCATCTGGCAGCGTGCACTGGCGAGAATGCCCTACGGTGCCGAGCGCATGACACCGGAAGTGTTTAAGCAGCAGCAGGCACTGGCGGATAAGTTTACCCAGATTGGATTATTGCCAGTGAAGGTGGATGTCAGTTCGGCGACATGGTCGCTGGATAAGTGATGCATAACGCAGTGCGGTCTGAGGGGGAATGCAGCACTCCCCCTCAGATGGCTACATGACGGTGAACGATCCGCTTCATCAACGCTGAATATCTGATGAAGCAACAGCACTGGCACAGTACTTTGCCGCCTTACTCTCACAGGCTAACGCCCTCTGGTTTATTCGGTTCCCGCTGTAATAACGGACTGCACCTCTTCAAACCAGCTGGACTGGATAGCCGACTTAGCCAACGCCAGCCGTTGCGCCGCGATCGCCACTTTTTGCTGCGCCACCACCTCACCCGGCTCGGTTGTGAATGCCTTCAGCAACCCGGCACCCGGCAGCATCGGGACTGGTTTACCGGAAAGAATATCCACCGCCTGGGTTTCCAGCGACAGCGCGCCGAACATTCCGGCTGCCCCCAGCAGCTTGTCCGTGACCCTTTTCTGTTTGATGATAAACGCCACGCCACCGACAAGAGTCGCCGCGCCCACCACCGCACCGGCGATCATCAGCGGCGACAGCGGTTTGTTACTTTTCTCACCGAAATAGACCATGCGGTAGCGGAAGTAGCCGCCCCAGGGTTCACGGGCACCGAAGGCGTTGTACATAAACCAGGCGCGTGAGTCGTGAGCCTGGTCATCAAACAGCGCACGCACCAGCCCCGCTGGCTGTTCCGCGTTTGTGGCTTCGCCGCCATCCGGGAACAGCACCTTGAGGTGGCTGTCACCGGCGGTTTTCATCTTCAGCCACTCGCCGTACTCATTGTCGGTATTGAGCAGGTACAGGGTGTTTTGCAGCCCGGCAATGGCTTCGTAATACCATTCGCCGTCACCTTCCCGGGCGATACCCTGATAATCCTGGCGAAACTCTTCTGCCGCCTCGCGTAGCTGGGTCTGCCCCAGCGCGGCGTCGAAGTCTTTTGGCCCCTGTGGCAGCAGCGTAAATTCGCCTTTTTTCATCCCGTCGCGCATTTTTTTGCGCTCGTCATCAACCGCTTTCTGTTCCGCCCTGCGCTTGTCTTCATCAACTTTTCGCAAGACAGGATCGCTGTGTTTATCCAGCCCGTTGGCAGCAGAGTCGACATAAAAGCGCTGGGTTTTATAGCTGCCGCCCGCGTAACGGCCAATGCGCCAGGTGGTGATCCAGGCGATCTGCTCGTCGATGGCTTTTTCCAGGCTGACGCTGGCGCGGACTGGGGTATAGAGAACGGCCTGTTCATCGCTGATGCTAGTGGCTGAAGGCGGGAGGTTCAGAGTCAGGGTGCGCCAGGCGTTGAAACGACTAATTAATAATGGGTTGATAAAAAACTCTAACTCAATGTCAGGAGTTAATTGCCGCCAGATATCTTTTTGCAGACCCTCAGGCAACGCATTCGAAGGAACCTTAAGCGGAGCACCGTTCGAGAAAGCCGCCGCATACATCTCATGCAGGGCAATCTGCGACAGCAGCAGGCCGTCATCCGGTCCGTTGGCCTTACCCTGGTCACCCGGCGGGTAGCCGCCGCCGAGGTCCGAGTGCATACCGGGGTAGAGTACCTCCTCGCTGTTGGCCGGGTAATGCCCGTTGGTGCGGCGGATGGAGTCCAATGGGAAGCACAGGCGCTGCTCGTGGGAGGAGACGAGGTGCACACAGCGCTTAATCAGCCCGCCGTAAACTTTCTCAGCCGGCAGCTCCTGCGTACCGTCGGCCCAGCCCATATGCCCTTCGGCAACCGGTGCGAGATGCGGCACGCCGACCGAGGCAACCGTATCCAGCAGGCCGAGGAATTCAACGCTGAGCGGGATTTTCAGGCCGCCAGCCGCCAGGCACTGCGCCGGTTTTTTCTCCTCGCCCTCAGGTTTCGGCAGCAGCCCGCTCAGCCAGTTAACAAAGGCGCGCGCGGCGGCGGCCCCGCGTGAAAAACCATACACGTACAGCTTGATCCCCAGCAGCCGGACCTGGCCCGGCCCGCCCGGATTAAGGGCGGTGCGCAGAACTTTCGCCAGCGCCGGCTCCTGCAGCAGGCGCTGGAACACCTCGTAGCGATTGCTGCTGCCGGTCAGGCCGAAACTTGCCAGCGAGGTCCCCATTGCCTTGACTGAGTCCCAGCATTCAGAATCACTCATCAAAGGCTGTTTCGTTGTCCGTCTCAGGGCATCAATAATACGCAGCAGCCCCCAGTTAATCCGTTCCTCGCCGCTGCTGGCGGTCGCCAGCCCCAGCATGCTGAAATCGAGGTCGGACACCTCCGGGAAGGGGGTACCCACGCCGGGAATATAGTACTTGTAGTACTTATTCTCTGCGCTGTCCGGCATATCCGTCAGCGCCTGGTTTTTGCTGCCCAGGCCACCGGCATAGCCCTGGCCGATGGTGGCCTGAAACAGGCGGGCAATATTGGTCGGGTGCATCGGTTTGGCAACGTACAGGTCGTGATTGAGATTATTGCCGGTGCCGTCAAAAAAACTGGCTGATATGCAGCGTTTTACAGCACGGTGGTGCCACCAGCCGGTTGGCCGCCAGGCACAGCTCATCGTGGTATCTCTGCTCCTCGCTGTCCTGCTTACGGCAGTTTGCTCCCACCAGCGCAACCTGTGATGGCAATCTTCCCAGTCGGGGGAATTCTGGTGGATACCAGGCCAGATCGGTGATTATTTCGGACATACTTTCGGCTCCTTCATCCGTAAAGGTTCTTTAATCGGGTAATCGGGATAATCATAACGAGAGCAGCTGGTGGTCACCTTCACCTGGTCGCAGGGAAGAAAATGAACAACAATGCCGCAGGTTTTCTGGCCGGTGTAATCAGGGACAGGAACTATCCGTGAATGCTCTCTGCTCAGAGTTTTAACTTTTTTCCGCCATACTCGATATTCATCGTTATATTTTCTGGCTCTTAAATCGGCCGTCTTTGCATCCAGACCATCCAAATTGGGACGCTTGGGTTCCGGTATTTCCGGCACATCATCGGCAAAAGCGACCGAGGTTTCCCAATCCACCCTGACCGTCATTCCCGGCTTCCATTCCTTTGGCGCGCCGAAGCAACAGCCGCCTCCTCCCCCCTGGTAGGGGCCAATAATATCGAGGCCGGACTGGCCGTTAACACTAAACTCGATGGCCCATTTGGTATGGTTAATGGCTTCGATGGTGCCTCCGCCGCCATGATACTCCGCCTGCGCACGCTGCTGGCCGCATCCCGCCAGCAGTAATATTGCGCACAGCACGCTGTAGACTTTCATTTGCATTACGTTCTTCCTTGTATTGTGCTTTCCGGTTTGACTGCCTGAAATTATTGAACCCTGCCCACCGCGGATGGACATGGCTGAATAATTTTTAACCTCATAAAGTTCATCGTTGGATTATTCCCGCAGCCGTCAAAAAACAGGCTGATATGCAGGGTCTTGCAGCATGGCGGTGCCACCAGCCGGTTGGCCGCCATGCACAGCTCATCGTGGTATCTCTGCTCCTCGCTGTCCTGCTTACGGCAGTTTGCGCCCACCGCAGGGGCCTGCGACGGCAGCCTTCCCTGATCAGGGAACTGGGGGGGATACCAGGCCAGATCGGTGATTATTTCGGACATACTTTCGGCTCCTTCATCCGTAAAGGTTCTTTAATCGGGTAATCGGGATAATCATAACGAGAGCAGCTGGTGGTCACCTTCACCTGGTCGCAGGGAAGAAAATGCACGGTAATGCCGCAGGTTTTCTGGCCGGTATAATCAGGGACAGGAACATTTAATGAGTGACTTTTGCTCAATTTCTCTATTTTTCGGTCCCATTCTTGACGTTCTCTATAATATTCTACAGCTTTCAAATGTGCGGTTCTCGCATCCAGATTACCTAGGTTGGGGCGCTTGGGTTCCGGTATTTCCGGCACATCATCGGCAAAAGCCACCCCGGTCACCCAGTCCACCCTGACCACCATTCCCGGCTGCCACGTTGCTGGTGCACCGAAACAGCAACCGCCCCCCCCTCCCTGGTAGGGACCGATCACATCAAGGCCGGACTGGCCGTTAACGCTGAACCGGTTTATTGCCCATTTGGTATGGTTAATGGCTTCGATGGTGCCTCCACCGCCGCTGCGGCCCTGGGCTTCCGCGGCAGGCTGCGTGCAGCCGGATAACAGCAGCAGCCCCGCCAGCAGCGGGCTTAATAATGAGAGTTTCATCTGACGTTCCTTGTTGGAAAATGAATTAACGGTGTATCAGCAAGGGAAAGGTGACGAGTGTCTTTCTGTAGACAACATATAATCTCTGGGTGGGTCTGGCATACCAATCCAATAAACATTTCTCATAATTAAATCTGCATAAACAGACATAATGAACGTGTAGTTAAATTTTTCCCCTGCATGTGCACACGCGACTATATAGTAGCCACCGGATAAAAATCAAGGCAGGTGGGGAGAGCTTTACCACTGATTTACATGAGAATATTCTTGGACTGCTCGTAAGAAATTATTTTTTAGTTACCGATACGCGTCAAAAAATTGCCTGTATAAAAGTTATCATCGCACGACTCTCACCGGATGAACTGGTCTCTTATCAGTCAGATAACGTATTATTAGTAATGTTTTTTAATTAATTAATTCGATATTAGATTGTGAAGAATAATATTCGCGGACTGTAATGCAGAATGATTGACAACGTCCCATCTTATCGACCGCTTAAAAGCGGCCGGAACAGACTTGCTTGATATTACCGATGATACAAAACGATTTCTCCGTTTTACTCCCCTTCGCCAATCTGCCAGATAAACGTCGGTTCCTTACCGTTCACCTCCCAGTCGCCCACATTACGGATCTTATAAATCACCGGATTATGCGACGACACGGTGCGCGCATTACGCCAGTGGCGATCCAGCGCTTTACTGATGCGAGTATCTGATGCCCCCAGTGCATTAAACAGCTCGGTTGCGGCACGCGGGATCAGCTCGGTGGCAATCACCTGCGCCTGTGCTGACGCCAGTTCCGCCAGCACATTGGCCTGCTGGATCACCCCCTCATCCCCGCTGTTATGGACCTCATAAGCACGTTGCAGCGCATGCGTTGCCTGCTGAACGGCGGCGTCCACCGCATAGACCCAGCTGGAGATCTGCCCCACTACCTGTAATACCTGTACATCGTTTTTCACCTGCGTGGCATTGCCGTGGCTGTAGACACGTTTACGGCTGGCAACGCCTGCCGCCGCATCGCGTTTCACGGCGCGGCCAATCCCCGCCAGCGTCGACAGTAAAACATGCTGATAAAACGCGGTCTGATAGCGAAAACGCTCGGTGAAATCATAGACATGCGCCTGCTCAACCTCTGCCTGGTGAAAACGGGTGGTCCCACTGCCGCTCAGACGCTGGCCGAAGCCGTCCCAGTCATCTTCACGCTCCACGCCCTGCTGATGGGTATTGACCAGCGCAATCACATCACGACCGTTATCGTTGCGCTGGGCATAAACATCAATCCAGTCGGCGTACAGCGTGCCGGTACTGTAAAACTTCTCGCCGGAGATCAACCAGCCCTTCTCTGACGGGGTGACGCGGGTGATTACCTCACCCAACTTGAGATTGCCGATTTCCGTCCAGCCACTGCCCACCAGCTCGCCATCATGGAAGCGGCGGAACCAGCGCTGACGCTCTTCACTGTCCGGCTGATTCAGGCGATCTTCTACAAAAGCGAAATGGGCGCGCAGCGCCTGCGGCAGGTTAGAGTCGGCTTCCGCCAGCTCCGTCAGCAGCTGGAACAGCTGCGGCAAGGTGGCGCCAAAACCGCCCTCCGCCTGCGGGATACGCAGGGTGCCGAACCCGGCTTCTTTCAACCAGCGAATCGGCTCCAGCGGAAGCGTACGCGTCACTTCACGTTCGGCAGCACCTGCAGCAATACGGGCAAATACCGGGCGAAAACGGGCCGCCAGCGCGGCGTAATCAGCAACAGATTCAGACATAGGATTCTTCCTTTTCGGATGGGTCATCAATGTCCTGCTTCGTCGGTTCAAAACGGATCACCAGCAGGAAAATAATCGGGATAATCGCGGCCAGCGAGACCATCCAGAACATATTAGTGCCAAAAGAGGCCTGCAAAATGGGCAGGATAAACAGTGCCAGCGCACTGCCGACACCTGACAGGGAGCGGCCAAAGCCGACGCCGGTGGCACGGATATGTGTTGGATAAGAGAGTGCCGGGTAGATCATCATCTGCGCGCCAGGGCCGAAACCTTCAGCAAACAGCCACAGACCCAACATCAAGATGGCGAACACCACACCCATCGTGGCACTTGGGTGACCAATCAGCGCCAGCGAGATCAACGCGATAAATTGCAGGGCAAAACCGGCAATCGCCACATGACGTGATGGGAATTTCCATGCCAGACGCATGCCCAGCAGACCGCCGGTGAAGGCAAACAGCGCATTCAGCCCCAGTGAAGCCGAGATGGTTTCAAACACGCCTGCCCCCAGGAACTGCGCCAGAATTGACGGCAGGAAGAAGGCAATCGCGGTGTATTCAAACGAGATACAGATATTCATGACCGCCGTCACAATGGTGCGTTCGCGGTACGGTTTCTGGAACAGCACGCGGAAGCTCACCTTCGGGGGGGCCTTCTTCACGGACTCTCTTTCATCGGGTTCGGCGGCATGCGCCGTAATGCCATAGGAGTCACGCAGAATACGTGCCGCCCCCTCCAGATCACCCTGATTGGCGGCCCACAGCGGGGATTCATTCATAAACTTGCTGCGCACGGCGATGATCAAGAGCGCAGGCACCGCACCAAACAGCAGCGAGGCGCGCCACAGCCAGTCGGCGTGTTCGGCAGGTAGCAGGAAGTAGAGCGCAAAGATAATAAAGAAACAGGCGGACGAAGCGGCGTACCACATCGGGCACCAGGCCGCCAGCCGGGCGGCTTTGTTGCCTTTGCCCGTAAACTTCGAGAATTCAGCCAGATAGGCCATCGCCACGGGCAAATCGATGCCAACGCCAATGCCCATCAGGAAACGGGCACCGATCAGCACCCAAACGTTCGGCGCTAATCCTGCGGCAATCGCGGAGACCACAAAGAACAGCATATCGGCCATAAAGACGGAATAACGACCATATTTATCGGTCAGCCAGCCACCCAGCAGGTTGCCCACAATGGTGCCGATCATGATCGATGACGTCACCAGCCCGGTGATCGCCGGCGTTAAGCCAAACTCTTTCACCACATCGTCAATGCCGTAGGATAGCGTGGTCAAATCGTAGGCATCGAGAAACACACCGCCCAGAGCCAGAAAGACTATCCAGCGTGCGTAACTATTTTTACTGGTACGGGTATTAATAAGTTGTGCCACGTCACTGACAGATCGAACCGGTGTTGAATGGGATGGCGGTATTGCAATGCCATCGTCAATATTAATTGAACTCATAGTATCCCCTATCTCTATTATTTTACTGGCAGGTGCACCCTTCATATTCAAGCTGCGCAGGAACGGGCTACGGCTAAAATTATTTTGGGCATCTGAATACTGTTATAAAGAGGAAACTCTGTAATAACAAACAACAAAATATGATTTAAATACCATTTAAATCAATAAGATAATTAACTTTTTTTAGCCTCAGCACAAAAACCGGAAAGGCTTGCGCCAGTCCGGTTTTTTTACTCTTATTTAATACTTACTTATCGGAAACAGGCACCAGCACACCCTGTACCAGCGGATCGGTGGTTTCCTTTAACCACTGCTGCACACGGGGATCGGCAAACGCTTTTTTCAGCTTGATAATATTTTCATCATTTAAATAAGGCGTTCCAATCACCAACTGTGAGGCAAAGGTCTGTGGCGCAGGCGGGAATAATATGCCTTTGTCGCGCGAAACTTTTCCTGCATCAAACTGGGAAACATAACCAATCGCCGCATCCACAGAATTTAATGCCCGTGGCATGGTTAACAGATCGAGTTCTTTAAAATTAAAATTATGTGGATTCTCTTTAATATCTTTTAATTTCGCCGTACGCGGTTCTACCGCCGGATCCAGACCAATCAGACCAATACGCTGTAACAACCACAGCGCCTGCCCCTGATTAGCACCGTCATTCGGTACCACGATTTCCGCGCCTTGCGGCAGGTCAGCAATGGTCTTGTAACGGTCAGAGTAGATGCCGAATGCCCACTGGAATACCGGCAGGGTCGAGGTCAGTTCAAACTTGTTGGCATCCACCACCTGCTTCAGCCACCACTGGTGCTGATAGATGGTTGCCGCATACTGGCCTTCCGCCACCGCACGGTCAGCCTGCACCGGGTCCTGCAACCCTACCGCTTCCAGCTTGATGCCATAATCTGGCGCAATGTTCTGTGCGACATATTCGATCAGTCGCTGCTCTCCGGCCATCGCCGGTTCAAAATGCACTTTCAGCGTGGTGCCGAAAGTCACGCTGTGACGCTGCTGGGCTGTGAAGTACCAGCCCAGTCCGGCGATCAGCACAATAGCCACGATGGCGACCTGCCACGGCCAGGTTTTCTTCTTTTTCAGTTCAAAATTCTGCTGCGTCATGATGAGTGTGTACCCTGTGAGTGTTGAAGTACGGCAACCACGCGGTCGCCAATAAACTGAATCAGTTGGATGGTCACAATCAGCACCACAATGGTGGCGATCATGATGTGATTATCAAAACGCTGGTAGCCATACACCACGGCCAGATAGCCGATGCCCCCGGCACCAATGGTGCCCGCAATGGTGGAGTATTCGATCATCGAGATGACGTTCAGGGTGATCGCAGCGACGATGGCAGGGAGCGCCTCACTGAGCTGCGCCCCGGTGATCACCTGCCAGCGCGAACCGCCGGACACCAGTCCGACCGCCGTCACTTCCGGCGGCAGTTCACGCAGTGCGTTCTCCACCAGGCGGGCGAAAAACGGCGTTCCGGCAACAATCATTGGGATCACCGCCGCCGGAATGCCGATGGTGGTACCAGTCAGCCAGAAGGTGAACGGAATAATCGCCGCCATCAGCACCAGAAACGGCAGTGAACGACCAATATTCACCAACGCGCTCAGGATACGGTTCAGCCCCGCTTGCGGAAATAGTCCGGCGCGCGAGGTGTTAAACAACACCACGCCCAGCGTCCCGCCGAGAGTGACAACAAACAGCATCACAATGCCGACCATCAGCCAGGTTTCACCGTAGGCAGGCAGCATCAGTTCATGGATCTGGTTCCAGGGGGTATCCTGGCTGGTGACGTCAACGGGCTTCATCCGGCCTCCTGCAAGCGCGGGCGCGCCTCGATGATTTGTGCCTTCATGCCCAGCTGTGCCAGAGCGGTAATCAGCGCCTCTGGTGACAGCGGGCGCTGGTTAAAACGCACTGCAATCTGCATCCGCCCGGCGAGTTGCCCCGCCACCTCTTCCACATGCGCCGCCAGCAGATCGACCTGGACGTTGTGCTGCACGCTGAGCCGGCTGATCCAGTCGGTGGCCAGCGGCGGTGCGCAGGTCAGACGCAGCAGCAGGTCACCGCTGGCGGTAACCGGACGCAGCGGGAACAGCTGCGCGGCCAGCGCCGAATCCGGGGTGCTGAGCAGTTGCTGTAATAGCCCCTGCTGCACCAGTTGACCGTCGCGGATTTCTGCCACGGCATCGGCGGTGCTGCGCACCACGTCCATCTCGTGGGTAATTAAGATGATCGATAACCCAAACTGCTGACGAAGTTGTTTCAGCAACAGCAGAATGGCAGCGGTGGCCTGTGGGTCCAGCCCGGAGGTCGCTTCATCGGCCAGCAATACGGAGGGTTTCAGCGCCAGGGCGCGGGCAATACCGACGCGTTGACGCTGACCGCCGGAGAGCTGAGCCGGGTAGTACCCCGCTTTGTCCGACAACCCCACGCTGTCCAGCAGCTGACCAACGTGGCGTTTGATTTCCCCAGGCACCACACCCAGCCACTCCAGCGGCAGCGCGACGTTTTCCCAGGCGGTTTTGCGTTGCAGCAGCGCGGACGACTGAAAGACGGTGCCAATGGCACGCCGTTCACGCCGCAGCGCGACACCGGACAGGCGAGAGAGATCTTCGCCGTTGACCCGGATACTGCCGGAGCTGGGCCGTTCCAGCAGGCTGATGCACTTTGCCAGCGTCGACTTCCCGGCACCGCTCGGGCCAACCACTGCCGTGATCGACGCGGCGGGCACCGTCAGTGAAATGCCTTTCAGCACCTCCACCGTGCGGCCCCCTGCCGCCGTGTAGTGTTTACGCAGGCCGTCGATTTCAATCATGGAGTGACCTCATCTTCTGCCACGATCGCAGGCTGTGACGCCCGGCGGTAACCCGCGCCCGGATGTGGTTCGGCCAGACGAGCGCCCTGGTGAAAGAGTTTTTCGCGCAGGGTGCCGGGCTGGTACTCTTTCTTGTACACGCCACGTTTTTGCAGTTCCGGGATCAGGTGTTCCACCACATCGCTGAAGGTTTCATGCGTTACCGCATACGCGAGGTTAAATCCGTCAACATCCGTTTCTTCCACCCAGCTTTGCAGCTCATCGGCCACCGTTTGCGCACTGCCGACCAGCAACGGACCAAAGCCGCCAATGCCTACCCAGTCGGCCAGCGCCTGCACCGTCCACTGGCGATCAGGGTCGGCGGTAGAGAAGGTTTCTACAGCTGACTGAATCGCATTGGTGTGCAGGTGTTTAAGCACCTGGTCGGGCTGATACTGGCCGAAATCGATGCCCGTCCAGCCGGAGATCAGCGCCAGCGCGCCCTCGTAACTGACGTAGCTTTTGTACTCCTGCCATTTGGCCTGTGCCGCCTGGTCCGTCTCATCGACGATCACCGTTTGCAGGTTGAAAATCAGGATGCTGCGCGGGTCGCGTCCGGCTTCGGCTGCGCGGCGGCGAATATCCGCCACGGTTTTCTTCAGCAGCACTTTGGACGGTGCGGCGACAAACACACATTCAGCATGTTCGGCAGCAAACTGTTTGCCACGGCTGGACGCACCGGCCTGATACAGCACGGGGGTGCGCTGCGGCGAAGGCTCACACAGGTGGATGCCCGGCACCTGGAAGAAGGTGCCCTGATGATTAATCGGATGAATTTTGCTCGGGTCGCTGAAGATGCGGCGCTCACGATCGCGCAGGATTGCCCCCTCTTCCCAGCTCCCTTCCAGCAGTTTGTAGATCACCTGAAGATACTCATCGGCATAGTCATAGCGCGCATCGTGATCGGTCTGCGACTGATGGCCGATGTTGCGTGCGCCGCTCTCCAGATAGGAGGTAACGATGTTCCAGCCAATGCGCCCTTTGGTCAGGTGATCGAGCGTTGAGATGCGGCGGGCAAACGGATACGGATGTTCAAACGACAGCGAGGCCGTGAGGCCAAAGCCGAGATGTTCGGTCACCAGCGCCATCGGGGTGATCAGCGCCAGCGGATCGTTGACCGGTACCTGGGTGGCATTACGAATCGCGGCCTGGTTATCGCCGTTCAACACGTCGTAAACCCCCAGCACATCCGCAATAAACAGGCCATCGAACTTGCCGCGCTCCAGCAGACGCGCCAGATCGGTCCAGTAGCTTAAATCTTTGTACTGCCAGGAGCGGTCACGCGGGTGCGCCCACAGGCCCGGCGACTGGTGACCGACACAGTTCATATCAAAGGCATTCAGGCGAATTTCACGTTGTTGAGACATAGATAGCACACTCCAGATTCCAGACAGCCGACACCCGTCATACTTCAAGCTGCAGGTGCGTTGGCTGCGCCTGATCACCCCAGTCACATAGTTATCTATGCTCCTGGGGACTCTCGGGCTTGCCGCCTTCCTTCAGCTCGAATTATTTAGGGTCTCGAATTATTTAGGTTATTTTTCGGTGAGTTAACGCGTCAGGCGGGACATCGCTCCGCATCCAGCCCCAGCAACTGCCGGGCAACGCTTTCCGCATGTTCTGCCACCTGCGGCAACCCCATCAGTTCACCGAAGCGGGCGCGCGCCGCCGGGCCGGCAACATAAAGATGTGGATTGGCGCTACCGTCAGCACGCTCCGTCTGCGAACGCGCATTAACCTGGATCCCCAGCGCCAGCGGATCGGCCTGTATTACGCCCGTCGCGGCCAGCTGGTGCAGCAATACATCGCTTTGCAGCAGCCCGCCGTGCGCAGGTCCGGTGGTGATAATCAGCCGATCCACGTTCAGGCTCTGCGCTTCACCGCTGCGCGGTTGCAGCCGCAGGGTGATGTCGGCACCTGCTGCGGTAACCGCTGCCAGACGCGCAGCCTGAACCGTTAACTGGCCGCTCTGCTGCAGCTGTTGCAGTACCGCACTGACCTGTGGCGCAATGCGATAGCGATGCACATCCCACCACGGGCGCAGATGCCGCAGGAACCGGCGTTGTTCATTGAGGGACAGTTGCTGCCACAGGCGCTGTCCGTTAACGCGAATATCATCAAGGACCAGCTGCCACGGCAGTTGCTGCAGAGCGGCAGCAGCCACTTCCTGGCGAATACGGTGCAGCCACGCACGCGCCGAGGCGTGTTGCAGCTGCTGGTAGTCCAGTGGACGCGGTTCAAACGGGCCACTGAGGTTCGGGCGAGGCAGCAGCCCCCGGCGCGAAAACGCCACAATCGGCCCGCGATGTCCGTGACGGTGTAACGTTGCCACTACATCCGACATACTCAGGCCACTGCCCATAATGGCGACCCGTTCATCAGGGGCAATCGTGGTCAGCGCATCATGACGCCAGGGATCGGCAATCAGCCCCGGATGCCCTTCCAGCGCCAGTGCCACCGCACGCGGCAGCGCCGGAGGCGGATGACTGATCGCCAGTACCACATCATCGGCCTGAAGCTTTTTACCCAACGCGGTACGCAGCGTTCCCTGCTCCAGCGCCACCCCCCGGTCACAGAGATGGTGCAGTTTGACCGGAGAGTGCAGCTGTGCGCGGGCAAACTGTTCGGCGATATACGCGCCAAACTGACCGCGCTGTGGATAAACCTTGCCATCGTGCCAGCGTGCGTCCGGGTCCGTCTGGTAAGCCGGCGAGGCGCGGAACCAGCGATCAAAATCCCCCTGTTCCGCCCCCGAAAGCTGCATGCGGTCAGCGGGGACATTAATACGGTGCGCCGGATCGCGGGTACCATAGGCCACTCCGCGTGCCAGCTGTGAACGCGGCTCCACCACCGTTACCGTCAGCCCGGCGTCACCGAGCCTTGCCAGATGGATGGCCACTGCGGTGCCGGTAAAGCCGCCGCCGACGATAACGATATGACGCTCAGCCATGACTGTGCTCTCGCTGCTGTTGACGTTCCAGCTCACGCACCAGAGGAATCACCTCGCGGCCAAAGAATTCGACCTCTTCCTGAAAATGCAGGAACCCCAGCAGCATCAGGCTGACGCCAGCCTCTTTCAGCGCGATGATACGTTGAGCAATCTGCAACGGCGTGCCGATCAGGTTGGTTTTGAAGCCATCGTTATACTGCACCAGATCTTCCAGCGTCGATTTCGCCCAGTTACCTTCGCCTTCGGGTGAAGCGCTCCCGGCATTTTTGACCTCATGCTGGAAGCCTTTTACCGCATCCGGGTTGGCATGGTCGAGGATCGCCTGTAGCGCCTGCTGGGCTTCCTGCTCTGTATCGCGGGCGATGACGAAACCGTTAACACCGATTTTGACCTGATGCTGGTTCTCTTCCGCTTTCTGGCGGATATCATCTACCTGCTGGCGGATACCTTCGACAGTGTTGCCGTTGGTGAAGTACCAGTCAGATACCCGTGCCGCCATATCCCGGGCGGCGCGTGAACTCCCCCCCTGGAATATTTCCGGCAATGGATCGAGCGGTTTTGGCTTCATCGAATAGTCGCGATAGCGATAGAAATCGCCGGAAAAGTTGAAGACATCCTGTTGCCAGATACCACGCAGGCAGCGAATAAACTCTTCTGAACGCAGATAGCGCTCTTCATGATCCAGCCACGGCTCACCAATCGCCTTGAACTCCCCACGAAACCAGCCGCTGACCACATTCACGGCAATACGCGCATTCGACAGATGACTGATCGTCGCAATTTGTTTCGCAGCCAGCGTGGGATTCCACGGTCCGGGCAGCAAGGCGGCGATGACTTTCAGTTTTTCAGTCGCGCCGAGCAATGCCTGCGAGAAGCTGACCGACTCATGCTGATTATCTGCACCGTATCCGGCCGTAAAACGTATCTGCGTCAGCGCATAGTCAAAACCGGCTTTTTCCGCGATTTGTGCCAGCTTGCGGTTATAGTCAAAATCCCAGCCAGTACGCTGGGGAATGTTACTGATCACCAGCCCGCCAGAAACGTTAGGCACCCAGTAAGCAAACTGTATTGGTTGATGACTCATCGTTCTCTCCTCAGCTGGCGCTGCTGTTTTTCGCCGGACGGCGGTCGCCGCCGATCGTTTCACCAAATGGACCGGTATTGACCGTACGCTGACGTTTTTCCGCATTCGATGCCAGTGGCAGCAGCGGCATCACCAGTTCGGCAAAACGGTGGGCTTCTTCCAGATGCGGATAGCCCGACAGAATAAAGTTCTCAATGCCCAGCGCCTGATATTCGCGGATGCGGTCCGCCACCTGCTGCGGACTGCCCACCAGCGCCGTGCCTGCACCGCCACGGACCAGGCCAACACCGGCCCACAGGTTCGGGCCAATCACTAAGTCATCACGCGAACCGCTGTGCAGCGCACTCATGCGGGCCTGGCCGGTGGAGTCCATACGGGCAAAAATCTTTTGAGCCGCAGCGATGGTGTCTTCATCCAGATGAGAAATCAGACGGTCAGCGGCAGCCCAGGCCTCTTCTTCCGTTTCCCGCACAATGACGTGCAGACGGATGCCGTAGCTCAACTGGCGGCCTCGCTCTTCTGCACGTTTCCGTACTACCGCCAGCTTTTCAGCCACCTGCGCCACGGGCTCACCCCATGTGAGGTAGGTATCGATCTGGCTGGCGGCAACATCAATCGCCTCATCGGAAGACCCCCCAAAGTAGAGTGGCGGGCCATCTTCCTGCACGGGCGGGAACAGGATTTCCGATCCTTCCACGCGAATATGATCACCGTGGAAATCGACCTTTTCACCCTTCAGCAGGCGTGAATAGACTTCAAGGAATTCGCGCGTCACCTGGTAGCGGTCCGCATGGCTGAGGAAGATGCCGTCACCTTTGTTCTCCACCGGATCGCCCCCGGTCACCACGTTGATCAGCAGGCGCCCTTCGGACAGTCGGTCCAGCGTGGCGGCCATTCGTGCGGCAAGGCTGGGTGGTTGCAGGCCTGGACGCACGGCAACCAGATAGCGCAGTCGTTTGGTGATCGGTGCCAGCGCAGCAGCGACCAGCCAGGAGTCTTCACAGCTTTTTCCGGTCGGGATCAGCACGCCGTAATAGCCGAGGTTGTCGGCGGCCAGCGCCACCTGTTGCAGATACGGCAGGTCGACGGGACGCCCGCCTTCGGTGGTGCCGAGATAGCGGCCGTCTCCGTGGGTCGGGAGAAACCAAAATACGTTGATATTGTCCTGCGCTGACTCGCTCATTATCTGTTTCCTATATAACTATATCTGAATTTATTCGATACAAAATTACGCTTTGGTTATAAAACCATTAGCAGGAAGTGTGCCAACTGTTATCGGTGTAAAAATCGTTATTTATCATCGCATTGCCGTTCATAAAAATCGGCTTTCTCTGCTGCAAATGCAGCAGTCACTGACGGAAGTCTGTTGCATTTGCAGCAATCATGCCGGTTACCCCCTCGCCCCGGATGGCGCGCCAGGATACTCTTTTCCTCTCTTCTCTCGTCAGGAATACAGCATGTCGCATCCCGGCCCGTTACTGATTGATCCCGCCTCCATTGCGTTTCAAAGCGTACTGGATCGGCTGGCACCCACCGACGCCACGGTGCTGATTGTTGGTGAAACTGGCACCGGCAAAGAAGTGGTGGCGCGCTATCTGCACCATCACAGCCTGCGTCAGTCACAGCCCTTTGTGGCGGTGAACTGCGGGGCGTTGACCGAGAGCCTTGCGGAGTCGGAACTGTTCGGCCATGAGAAAGGGGCATTTACCGGGGCGACTGAACGTCATCAGGGCTGGTTTGAAGCGGCTGAGGGCGGCACGCTGTTGCTGGATGAGATCGGTGAGCTGAGCCTGCCGTTGCAGGTCAAACTGCTGCGTGTTTTGCAGGAGCGGGAGGTCACGCGCGTGGGTTCACGCCGCCCGGTGAAGGTCAACGTTCGGGTGATTGCTGCCACGCATGTCGACCTTGCCCATGCCATTCGCGAGCGCCGTTTCCGTGAAGACCTGTTTTATCGTCTTAATGTGGCAGCGGTCACCCTGCCCCCGCTGCGTCAGCGACGCGAAGATATTCCCCTGCTGGCCGACCACTTTCTGACGCTGTATGCCCGCCGTCTGGGGCGTCCGCAACTACGGCTGAGCGAAGAGAGCATCGCCACGTTGATGGATTATGCCTGGCCGGGCAATGTGCGTGAGCTGGAAAATACCCTGCATAACGCCGTACTGCTGAGTAAAGAGTCGCTGATCTCGCCGCATCAGCTCCGGCTGAACACCGAAAGACTCGAACCGCACCCCGTCAGCGAACAGGCGCTGGATACATTTCTGCGCCAGCAGTTACAGGGTGATGGCGGCCCCTTGTATCAACGGGTACTGAATGCGCTGGTGCGCAATGCATTTGAACTGAGCGGAGAAAATCAGCTGCAGGCCGCTGCGCTACTGGGGATCAGCCGTAATACCCTGCGCACTCACTTAGGCCATCTTGGCCTGATTAAAGCCCGCCGTAGCCTGGTCAGCACAGCAAGACACGATGCCTCACGCCAGGGCCAGCAGGATCGTGAACTGCGTATCGGCTATCAGAAGTTTGGCAATCTCGGCATCCTGAAAGCGCGCCAGAGCCTTGAAGCTGAATTTACCCAGCGAGGGATCAGCGTGCTGTGGAGCGAGTTTCCCGCCGGGCCACAGCTGTTACATGCGCTGGATAATCGCGAAATTGACTTTGGTACCACGGGTGAAGTGCCGCCTGTATTTGCCCAGGCGGGCAACAGCCCGCTGCTGTACGTTGCCTGGGAACCCGCGGCACCGCAGAGCGTCGCCCTGCTGGTGACACCGGACAGCCCAATCCAGACGATTGCCGATCTGCGTGGTAAGCGCATCGCGGTGAATAAAGGATCTAATGTGCATTACCTGCTGGTGCAGATGCTGGATGAAGCGGGTATGACATTGAATGATGTCCGTGTGCTGTACGCACCGCCCAAATATCCTCTGACCCCCAGCGATCATCATGCCGTGGATGCCTGGATGATGTGGGACCCGCTGCTGAGCGATGCGGAACTGAGCGGTCAGCTGCGCGTGATTGCCGATGGACGCGGACGGGTGAACAACCATCAGTTCTATCTGGCGCATCGCGATTTTGCCGCCCACTCCGCAGATTTGTTGCATCAGCTGCTGGCGGCGCTGGTACAAACTGGCAGCTACATTGATGCCCATCGCCCGGAGGCGGCCGCCCTGCTCTCTGCTGAGCTCGGCCTCTCCCCGCAGGCGGTGTCACATGCTTTACAGCGCCGCAGCCATCAAACCCGCCGCATGGATTTGTCGGTGATCCGCGCCCAGCAGGCGATTGCTGACCGTTTCTTTGCGCTGGGGTTACTGCCGAAAGCGGTGCATGTACGTGATGCCGTGTGGCGTGGATAAAGCCAATGATTAGCAAAGCTTACTTGTCACAAAATTTGTCTGAATAATTTCAACTTTCTGATAATGTTTCCAATGGTAACCGATAGCTTTATGTAAGATTATCGTTATAAATCAGAAAGATAATAATCGCCATTTCGGCGAGAAAACATCAAATAAACTGATAAATTAGTCATACCAAGCTAATGAGTTTATTCCGCCACCCTGCGAGTTATTCCTAAATACTTCCTGACAATAGTTTACCTTTGGAATTCATCTCCCTGTTGGAGTAAAGTTTATTCGCCGTAGCCTGTCAGATCGCCATGATCCGAGATGATATGCGGTTGCGCAATAACACCAGGGAATCGTTCCTCCATAGCAGACTTATAGAATTGGCTGTTATTAGCCCTCTTTTGCCTTAATTTTATTTAAGAAGATTAAATTTTACATCCTTGCTATTGAGTGATTCCTGGAAATTTAAAAATCCGAGGGGGTTGTCGGTGAAAACAAATATCCTGTCGATTACTTATCTACGGGCCATTGCCTGTATGCTGGTAGTCGTTTGTCATGCTGAAAGTTTTTCTGCCAAACTGAGTCCGGCTTATTTTTCCGGTCTGTTTGGTTACGGCGGCGCCGTGGGGAAACTCGGCGTATACCTGTTCTTTATGATCAGCGGTTACCTGATGGCCTGCGTGCACTGGGAGGACTTTGGTAAGGGCAAGATGGGGTTGTTTGTCAAAAAACGTCTCGTGCGTATTTTGCCAATGTACTATCTGTTCACCCTGCTGACGATTGTGGCCTGGGTCATTAATCCGGGTTGGTTCCCGTCGACGGTATTAACGCCGCTGGATGATATTCTCTCCTTGCTGTTTATTCCCTCTGTATATATTAAAGAACTGGACACACTGACACCGGTATTATCAGTAGGCTGGACATTGTGTTATGAAATGCTGTTCTATCTGGTGTTTGCCATTGGTATGTTATTCAATCGTCGCAGTGGAATGTGGTTTATTTTTATCACTATTTTCGCCTTGATTGCGATCGGATCAGTGGGCGATTCACAGCGGCCTTATTTCCAGTTTTATACCGATGAGATCATGCTTTATTTCCTCAGTGGCATTGTCTGTTTTATGCTGCAAAAACGATTCAGTCAACGTTATGCCCATAATGTTTTATCTCTTGCCGTGATTACTGGATTACTGGCGGTATCGACGCTGTGGTTGCAGGGCTATCCGCAATTACTGCTGCTGTCGCTCAGTTTCTTCATGCTCACCGGGATGGAGTTCGCCTCGCAGCGTCAGACCCACTTTACGCGTCTCGTTACTGGCATTGGCCTGGCCTCTTACTCTATCTATCTTTGCCACCGTCTGTTTATGGGCGCGCTGCAGAAGGTACTCCATGTATTGTTGCCGACCCCCAGTACTGCCACGATGTATCTGGCGATGGTGATCCTCAGCGCGGCGTCGGCCGTAGTCGGTTATCTGATTTACTGGATGATTGAGAAGCGTGCCACAATGACCTTCCGCGTTAAAACCAGCTAAAGCAAAAGGGCCGGATAATCCGGCCCTCTCGCAGCTTAACGCCCTACCCGGTACTGACTTTTAAACAGTGCCACCGCACTGAATACCGCCAGCAGCATCAGATAATAGCTCGGTGCCAGACTGGACCCCGTCATGCTAATCAACAGCGTACAAATCAGCGGGGCAAAACCACCAAACACCGTTACCGCAACGTTGTAGCTGATGGCCATGCCGCTTGCGCGGGTCGACATCGGGAACAGGTCAGCCATCATCGACGGCACGGTAGAGAAGTAGACCGATTTCAGTAAGGCCATCCAGCCAACCAACAGGATCAACGTTGTTGGCGTGGTGTTATCTACCACCATCTTAAAGGCAGGATAAATGGTCAGCGCCAGCAGAATAAGCGATCCCCACATCAGCGGCACGCGCCCCACTTTCTCGGCCCACAGCCCCATCAGCGGCGTGACCACCGTCAGAATAATCCCGGCGACCAGCGTGGCGGTAAAGGCCACTGAACCTGGCAGATGCAGCGTTTTCGTTGCATACGTTGGCACATAGTTGAGCATGTAGTTAACGCCCGTTGAGATCACCATCAGCCCGATGGCCAGCAGCAGCAATGTTTTCTGGCGCCCCATCAGGTCCTTCAGCGGGGCATGTGATTTAGGCTGGGCAACAAAGCTGGCTGGCTCATGCACATGACGGCGAATATACAGACCCACCGGACCAATCAGCAGACCAAACGCGAACGGAATGCGCCATCCCCAGTCCTGGATCTGTGCCTCTGTCAGCCAGGCGGTCAGCCCCAGGCCAAACGCCGACGCCATCAGGGTACTGGCACCCTGGGTAGCAAACTGCCAGCTGGCAATAAATGCGCGACGTTCCGGGAAATGCTCCACCAGGAAAGCCGTCGAACTGCCGAATTCCCCACCGGCCGAGAAACCCTGAATCAGACGCGCCAGCAGGATCATGATCGGTGCCAGCAGGCCAATGCTTTCATATGACGGCATCACGGTAATCATCAGACCCCCCAACATCATCAGGGTGATCGACATCAGCAACGCTTTTTTACGTCCGACTCTGTCCGCATACGCCCCCAGCACAACGGCCCCCAGAGGACGGATCAGGAACGCGACACCAAAGCTGCCGAAGGTCAGCAGCATGGAGACTGAGGCGTCCTCCGTCGGGAAAAAGGCATGGGAAATATAGTTGGCAAAAAAACCGTATACCGCGATATCAAACCACTCCAGCGCGTTACCGACGCAGGTGGCAAACAGGGTTTTATACAGGTTCGGTGTGACCGCCTGTTGTTGCTGTACGATAGTGCTCACTGGCATTCCCCCTGTGCGCGATGCGCACGATGACGGGCCAGCAACGTGCCGCCCTGTTCGCCTAAATCCCAGAACAGCCGGGTCATGATTTGTAATCCTTCGCGGGCAATGGATTTCAGCATATGTTCATCCACCGCATGCTGACCGCAGGCCGGATAGGAGTGCGGGATCCACAACGTCGGTAATCCCAGCGCGTGGGCGAAGACATCATTCGGCAGTGAACCGCCAAGATTCGGCAGCAGCGCCGGTTTTTTGCCACTGGTGTTGGCAATCACCTCCAGCGCCCAGTCCACCAGCGGGTCGCTCGGGTCAAGACGTGTCGCCGGGGAACCGCGCAGCACCTCCACCGTCACCTGCGGAAAACCGTGCGCATCCAGATGGTTGCGCAGATGCGTGGCAATATTTTGCCAGTCGGTGTCCACCACAAAACGCAGCTGGCAGACGGCGGTCGCTTTGCCGGGAATGGCATTCATTGGTCGTGCCGGATTTCCGGCGAGGAATGAGAGTACCTCAAGCGTGTTCCAGCCATACAGGCGCTCTGTTGGCGTCAGACCGGCTTCACCCCAGTTCGGATCAATCTGCGGGCCATTTTCATCGCCCACTTCAATGTCGCTGAGGATCGCTTTGACCGCCGCGCTGATCGCGGGCGGCTTCAGCGCTGACACCTGCAACTGGCCGTGCTGATTGACCAGGCAGGCCAGCGCACTGGCCAGTTGGGTGCCGGGGTTGGTCAGCAGGCCGCCCCAGTTGCCTGAGTGGTAGTCACGGTCGCGGGCCTGAATGCTGAGGCGGAAGTTCACCGCTCCCCGTGAGCCAAGGAACAGCGTGGGACGCACGGCGTTCAGGCGCGGGCCATCGGAGGCGATAAAGATATCGGCTTTCAACTGCTCGCCGTGGCGCTGGCAAAGCTCCATCAGGCCTGGGGAGCTGATCTCTTCGCCCATTTCAAACAGGAATTTACAGTTAAAGCCCAGCGTGCCGCCGCGCGCGGCTGCAACCTGCTCCAGCGCGGCGATATTCACCGAGTGCTGGCCTTTATTATCCGCGCTGCCACGTCCGTACCAGCGGTCGCCCTCTTCCACCAGTTCCCAGGGCGTCAGGCCGCTGCGCCAGTTTTCATCATCACCAAACACCACATCACCGTGGCCGTAGCAGAGCACGGTCGGCAGTTCCGGGTCTTCTATGCGGGTTGCCAACAGGAAAGGCCGTAACGGTGCCTGCGGGTTCGCCAGCTGTTGCGTGGTGAAGCCCAGCGCCTGCATCACTGGCGCCATCTCTTCATCAAGATAGCGCTGGATCACCTCATCGCGATCGTCACGCTGGCTTTCGCTGCGCAGGGCGACGCGGCGTGCCAGCACCTGTTTGAATTTGCCACTGTCAAAGTACGCCGTGGCCAGCGCTACCGCCTGTTCACCTGTCATATGTCGGTCCGTTTTTATTGTGTTTACTTTTTGTGTTTGCCCCTCCGTTTTAAGCTAGAATCGCTCTTTGCCACAATCATCAAATAATCAAGTTAGCGTTGCTTTAAAAGCAATGCTGTTCTGCACGATCAGTGAACATGCACCATAACGAGGCAGCCCGATGCACAGCAGTGAAATTCGCTATTTTCTTGCCGTCGCCAACAGTGGATCGCTGAGTGCCGCCAGTCAGCAGCTGTTTGTTGCCGTGTCGGCAATCAGCCGCCAGATCCAGCGTCTGGAGGCGCGGGTCGGCGCTCCGCTGTTTGAACGGCATGCACGGGGCATGGTGCTGAATGATGCCGGGCAGATTTTCGAAAACCACGTGCGCAAGAGCATGATGGATATGGAACATGCCATCGCCGAGATCAAAGGACTGAAAGCCATTCGCCGCACCGCGCTGCGGGTGGCCTGCACCGACGGCATGGCGTTCAGCCTGCTGCCTGTGCTGTGCACCCAGTTTCGTCAGTTGCATCCCGGCGTCAGTTTTCATCTGACGGTCGCCAGTGCCCTGGAGGTGGCCGAAATCATGCGGCGTGGCGAATGTGACGTGGCGTTTCAGTTCAGTCTTCACCCGGAACGCGGCGTGGAGGTGGTGGCCGCCTGGCCCGCCCCGGTGTTGCTGGTGATGCATGAAAGTCACCCGCTGGCGCAACAGCAGATACAGCTCAGTGACCTGATGGCGTACCCGCTGGCATTACCGGATGCGGGAACCACGGTACGCCAGCTGTTTGACCTCTCCTGCCGTATGAGCGGGACGTTTGTTGAACCTGTGCTGACCTGCAATAACTTCAGCACGCTGTATACGTTCCTGTTACAGACCCCCACGGCAATCACCATTTGCAGCCAGTTCACGGTGATGTACCAGGCGGTTGAACACGGATTGATGCTGAAATCGGTCGGTGCTGAGCAGCTCAGCCAGCGCTCATTGCAGGTTCAGACCGCCATTGGCCGTAAACCGGGGACGGCGCTGACGCTGTTTCTGGAATTTGTGCGGCATGAGTTGAAGCAGAAGGATGAGAGTATCCGGGCGGCGTTTGATTTTTAATGTGGCACGGGGTGTATTGGCTGACAGCCTGGCTTCAGGTCTGGGGCCAGTTTGAGCACGCCGGAGCGGCAACGGCCGCATCCCTGCGGGCCTCGGCACGCGGCGTCCCTGCCGCGTGACGTCCGGCTTACCTCAAACTGGCCCCATCCCCGCAAAAACTGTGCTCGCTGTGGGTTTTAAAATAGCGACAACATGATAATTTCTGTGGATTAATTTGAATTTGGTTTTGACCTGGGTTTTGACGTTGAGGCGGCATTCAGCAGCGCTGAGGAAGCGCAGTGAACCAGGACGAACCGCCAGGACGGCGGTGAGAGGGAGAGCCGGCACAGGGAGGTGCCGTCACGACCAGTCCGTCGGTGAACCGCGCTTGCGAAGGCATCCACGCAGTGGACGCAGCGCCTGCCGCAAAGCCCGGGTCCCCAGGGCGGCGGCGACTGGCCGCCCTGGGTCGCTCAGCCCGCGCAGCGGGTAAGCGAAACGCCCTTGACGTTGACGTTGACCTTGACGTTGACCTGGACAATCGCGCAGATCAGCATCACGGCGTTTTATTTCACATCCACCTGATAGAAGATGTGTTTGCCAAACGGGTCCACTTCATAACCCGTCACTTCTTTGCGTACCGGTTCAAAGATGGTCGAGTGGGCAATCATCACCGCTGGCGCCTGATCGTGCATGATCTGCTGCGCTTCGCGGTACATCACTACCCGCTTGTCGTGATCCTGTTCGGCACGCGCCTTGGTAATCAGCTGATCAAACGGCGCATAGCACCACTTCGCTGAGTTGGAACCGCCGTTGGCAGAGGTGCAGCTGAACAACGGGCCGAAGAAGTTATCCGGGTCGCCCGTTGCCGTGGTCCAGCCCATCAGTGCCGCCTGATGTTCGCCGTTTTTCACCCTTGAGAGATATTCGCCCCACTCAAAGCTGACGATATTGGCTTTGATGCCGACCTTCGCCCAGTCCGCCTGGATCATCTCCGCCATACGCCGTGCATTCGGGTTGTAAGGCCGCTGAACCGGCATCGCCCACAGGTCAATGGTGGTACCCGGTGCAATGCCCGCCTCTTTCAGCAAAGCCTTCGCCTGATCTGGCGCATAGTCGTAATCTTTCAGATCTTTATCCGCGCTCCATACGCCCGGCGGCAGCAGGTTTTTTGCTGCGGTGCCCGTCCCCTGGAATACCGCCTCGATAATCGCAGATTTGTTAATCGCCATGCTGAGTGCCTGACGCACTTTGACATTATCCAGCGGGGCTTTTTGCGTATTGAACGCGAGGAATCCGGTGTTCAGCCCTGCTTTTTGCATCATGGTGATATTCGGGTTTTCCTCCAGGCGCTTCAGATCGGCCGGATTCGGGAACGGCATCACCTGACACTCGTTTTTCTCCAGCTTGGCCGCGCGCACTGAGGCATCCGGCGTAATGGTGAAGATCAGACGGTCCAGCTTCGCCTTACCCTGCCAGTATTGCGGGAACGCACGGTACAGGATGCGCGAATCTTTCTGGTATTGCGCCAGTTCAAAGGGCCCGGTGCCGATCGGTTCACGATCCACTTTTTCCGGCGTGCCCGCTTTCAGCATCGCATCGGCATATTCGGCCGAGAGAATCGAGGCAAAGTACCAGCCGAGATCGGCGAGGAATGGCGCCTCCGCATGGGCAAGCGTAAAGCGCACGGTGTGATCGTCAATCTTATCGATGCCTTTCAGCAAGGTGCCGAACTCCAGGCTTTCGAAGTTGGTGTAACTGCCGTTAGACACCTTGTGATAAGGGTTGGCGGGATCTTTCTGGCGCATAAACGAGAAGATGACATCGTCGGCGTTAAAATCACGCGTTGGTTTGTAGTTTTTATTACTATGGAATTTCACGCCCTTACGCAAATGGAAGGTGTAAACCGTGCCGTCCGGGCTGATATCCCAGCTTTCGGCCAGCGAGGGGATCAACTGGGTGGTGCCGGGGCTAAAATCGACAAGCCGGTTATAAATCGGCACCGCGCTGGCATCCACGCTGGTGCCTGAGGTGTACAGCTGCGGGTTAAAGTTTTCTGGCGATCCCTCAGAGCAGAACACCAGCGTTTTTGCCGAAACCGCTGAAGTGACGGTCAGCGCCAGAGCCGCCAGAACCGTGCGTAATACCGCTTTCTTCATCTCCATCCTCGCTTTTTATTTGACATTATCAGGGGGTGGTGCGTAAACCTGTAAATAACCTGTTCATGAATAACATGATTTTGCACATTACCGAAATCATACCGCTCGAGACAAATAAGGAAAGCTTATGACTGATTTACTGGCACGTCAGCTGACTCAACGTTTTTACCGCTATCTGGCGGTCACCAGCCAGAGTGACGCCGCGTCCACCGTGCTGCCCAGCACGCCTGAACAACATGATATGGCACGGCTGCTGGCGGATGAACTGCGTCAGCTGGGGTTACACAACGTGGTGATTGATGAATTCGCCACCGTGACCGCCGTGAAACCCGGTAATCGCCCTGGCGCCCCGCGCATCGGTTTTATTACGCATATTGATACCGTGGATGTCGGCCTCTCGCCGCATATTCACCCGCAGACCCTGCGCTTCGAGGGCGAAGATCTGTGCCTGAATGCAGAACAGGATATCTGGCTGCGCCAGGCGCAACACCCGGAGATCGCCGCTTATCACGGGCAGGACATTATTTTCAGCGATGGTACCAGCGTGCTGGGTGCCGACAATAAAGCCGCCGTGACGGTGGTGATGACGCTGATGGAAAACCTGAACGATGCGCAGCCGCACGGCGATATTGTGGTGGCGTTTGTGCCGGATGAAGAGATCGGCCTGCGCGGCGCGAAAGCACTGGATCTGAAGACGCGCTTTGATGTGGACTTTGCTTATACCATCGACTGCTGCGAACTGGGCGAAGTGGTGTATGAGAACTTCAATGCCGCCGCCGCTGAGATCATCCTGACGGGCGTTACCGCCCACCCGATGTCAGGCAAAGGCGTACTGGTGAACCCGCTGCTGATGGCCTGGGACTTTATCGGCCACTTTGATCGCCAGCAGACGCCGGAACATACTGCCGGACGTGAAGGTTACACCTGGTTTAATGATATGCAGGCCAACGCCAGCGAAACGCGCCTGAAGGCCTCGATTCGTGATTTCGATCTGGCAAGCTTTGAGCAACGTAAACAGCAGATGCATCAGGTGGCGGAAATCATTCGCCAGGCGTATCCAACGGGCAAGGTGGAGGTCAGTATTTCGGATACCTACAGCAATATCAGCAACGCGATTGGCGCCGATAAGCGCCCGATTGACCTGATTTTTGCCGCGATGAAACAGCTGGATATTGAACCGAAGGTGATCCCGATGCGCGGCGGCACGGATGGTGCAGCGCTGTCTGCAAAAGGGTTATTAACGCCGAACTTCTTTACTGGCGCGCATAATTTCCACTCAAAGTTTGAGTTCCTGCCGATCCCGTCCTTTGTGAAGTCTTACCAGCTGGCTGAGAAAATCTGCCTGCTGGCAGCGGAGTAATTTCTAGTGGGCCTACCGGGAAATACGGCCTTCCGTGGGGCTCAAGAATCCCTTTTTTTGTGGCTGACAGTTTGGCTTCAGGTCTGAGGCCAGTTTGAGCACGCCGGATCGGCAAAGTCCGCATCCCTGCGGGCCTCGGCACGCGACGTCCTGTCGCGTGACGTCCGGCTTACCTCAAACTGGCCCCATCCCCGCAGCACCGTTGCACGCTGTCGGTTTTAAAACCGGCAACCCGATGTGCCGTTAACAACCGGTGCGTCGGTGAACGAAGCTGACGAAGGGATTCGCTGCAAGTGTACGATGTGCCTGACGCAAGCCCTCGACCGCTCCGCCCACTTCGGGTGAAAGCGAAACACCCTTGACGTTGACCTGCACCCGCGAGTACGCCTCACTCCTCATAAACATACACACGCAGACGATGCCCGTCCGGGTCGCAGGCGGTAAAGGTATATCCGAAATCCAGCGTTGCTGGTGGGTCGAGGCTCTCAACGCCCCACGCCTGCCATTGGCTGAAGAGACTATCCACCTCTTGACGACTTTCGGCAGTAAACACGAGCTCCGACTGGCTGGCTCCGGTATTCACCGGTGGCGTCACTCCTGATGTAAGCCACAACCCGAGACGACCGCCGGAAGGCAGGATAAACATCGCAAAGGTGGGCGAAAATTCGACGGCATCAACGTTCAGTATCCGCTGGTAAAAATCGGCGCTGTTAGCCGGGCTGGCAACATACAGAATGGTGAAATCAAGTGCTTTCATTTGGGGTTTCCCGTTTAGTGACTGGACGGGAACAGACTAGGCGATGCGACTGACAGTTTTTGTCAGTAGCCAAATCCCTGAGCAGAAATATTATGGCGTTCCCGCCACGCTTTCATCAGTTGTGTGCGAGCACGTGGATACCGCTGCGCGGTGACCTGCAGGTGGGTGAAACGATCAAGGCGAAAATGGCGGTAATCATCGCGTGTTTCGCACCAGGCTACGAGCACCTGAACAGAGTCAAAAAAACCAATCGCAATGGGCCAGACTCTGCGCCGGGAGCTAACGTCTTTCAGATCAAGGTAGTCGATTTCTATGATGTTCTGCCGGCTGATAGCCTGACGTAATGCGCCAACGTCGATACTGATAGCCAACTCCGCCTTCGCCGGGCCAACCATCAGCGGGGATAGTTCCAACTGCGAACGCAGTTCGGGTGGCAAAACGTCGGCAATCTTGCTTAATGCGGAGTGCGCCGCCGCCGCGAGTTCATTATCGGTCCGGCGCGCAACCCAACGGGAACCGAGTACCAGCGCCGCAATTTCCGCGGTGTTAAACATTAACGGCGGCAGGGTAAATCCGGGTCTTAAAACATAGCCCAATCCGGGTTCACCCACGATATCCGCCCCTTGTTGCTGCAAAGTGGCAATATCACGGTAAAGCGTTCGCGTACTGACACGCAATTCGCTGGCAAGTTGTTCAGCCGTAATGGGGAAACGGTGGTTACGCAAAAGTTGCAGCAGATCGAGCAGACGTTGAGCACGTGACATAGTGGCTTTCGGCGGTTTGGGGAGGATGTCAGGGGCGGCCAGCAGGGCTGGCCGCCGGAGTGGCGTAACGTTATTTCACTGCCACATCAATACCTGGGAAGAACTTCGCGGCCAGTTTGGTGACGGTGCCGTCGTTCTGCACTTTCACAATGGCGGCATCCAGCGCTTCTTTCAATTTGGCATCGTCTTTACGCAGACCAAAACCAATGCCGACGCCCAGTACTACCTGATCTTCCACGGCCTTACCGGCAAAGCTAAATTCCTTACCCTGCGGTTTTTCCAGGAAGCCAGACTGCCCGGCAGCCGACATCACCAGCGTACCGTCAAGGCGGCCCGCGACCATGTCGTTGTAAACCTGGTTCTGATCCTGGTAAGGCGTCACAGTCACACCCTGTGGCTCCCAGTGTTTTTTGGCGAAGGTTTCCTGAACGGAACCCTGCAACACACCAATGCTTTTGCCTTTCAGGCTGTCAACGGTTGGCAGCAGACCGGAACCGGTTTTCGCAATCAGCATGCTCGGGATACGGTAAATAGGATTGGTGAAACCGATGCTTTTCATACGCGCTTCGGTGATGTTCATCGCCGAGTTGATGGCATCGAATTTCTTCGCGGCCAGCGCCGGGATCAGGGCATCAAAACTGCTTTCCACCCAGCTGCATTTGAAATTTCCCACCTGGCAAATCGCTTTGCCCAGTTCGATATCAAACCCTTCCAGCTCGCCTGAGGCGTTGCGGCTTTCAAACGGTGGGTACTGTGACTCCAGACCGTAACGCAGTGTGTCCTGCGCCAGCGCTGACATGGACGTCAGCAACCCTACTGCCACAAACAACGCATTCAGTTTTTTCATTCATTTACCCTCAGAGTGGTGCTGTTAGCGAGGCTTGACCTGACAGAGTGCGCGCGCGCCCGCCTGCAAGGTGGCTTCGTCTTTTGCGAAAGAAAGACGGATTAATTTATTGTCGGTGCCATCGGTATAAAACGCCGACAGCGGAATGGTGGCCACACCGTGATCAACAATCAAACGTTTTACCATTTCACTGTCAGTCTCGTCACTGAAATCTGCATAACTGGCTAACATAAAGAACGATCCGGCCGAAGGCAGCAGCGTAAACGGTGAATCTTTCAGCAGGCTGGCCAGCGTATCGCGTTTACGCTGGTAAAATTCCCCCAGGCCCAGATAGTTAGCGGGCTGATGCAGATAGTCGGCAAACGCCACCTGCATGGGGGTGTCGGCGGAGAACATCATAAACTGATGCACTTTCACCACTTCATCCATCAACTCAGCCGGGGCCAGCAGATAACCGACGCGCCAGCCGGTCACATGGAAGGTTTTTCCAAAGGACGAAACAATCACACTGCGCTGCGCCAGCTCAGAGTGGGTTGCCATTCCGTGGTGTTGACGGCCATCAAACAGAATATGCTCATAGACTTCATCCGACAGCACCACGATATCCGTGTTGCGGGTCAGTAATGCCAGACGGTCGAGATCGTCACGGCTGAGGACCTGTGAACTCGGGTTATGCGGGGTATTGATAATGATCATGCGCGTTTTCGGCGTGATCGCCGCACTGACTTCATCCCAGTTGATGGCGAAATCAGGTACCTGTAATTTCAGGCCGATGGGCGTTGCACCTTGCAGACGCACAATAGGCGCATAGCTGTCGAACGCTGGTTCGAAGAAAATCACTTCATCACCCGGATGAACCAACCCGGCAATGGCCGAGTACAGCCCTTCGCTGGCGCTGGCGGTGATCAGCACTTCGCTGGCAACGTCATACTTCTGGCCGTACAGCGTTTCAACTTTTTTTGCCAGCACCTCACGCAGCGCCGCCAGGCCGGTCATCGGGGCGTACTGGTTATGACCCTGCTGCATGGCGCGGGTCACACCGTTCACCAACTGAGGATCACACGGGAAGTTAGGGGCGCCCTGCGACAGGTTAATCGCGTTGTACTGTGCAGAGAGCTGGCCGATCACCGAAAAAATCGTGGTACCGACATCGGGTAATTTAGAACGTTGCTGCACCGAAGAGGTGATGGTCATGGAAGCTCCAGGTCAGGACATTAGCCAAACAGGGTAAAATTCGTTAGCCCTATTCAACGCGGCGGCACTTGAGGCGACAAGCGAATTGTTGTCATAATAGCCATGACGTTTAATCATAGCTCAGAGAACCCCATGCCTCAGCGCCCGCTGCCGTTAAATGCCATCCATGCTTTTATTGTGACCGCCCGTCATCTCAATCTGACGCGTGCCGCCAGCGAACTCTGTATTACCCAGGGTGCCGTGAGCCGTAAAATTGCCGCGCTGGAAGCCTGGCTGGGTTTTGCGCTATTTGACCGCCATGCACGCGGTCTGACGCTGACCCCGCAGGGCGCCAGCCTGCTGCCCGCGCTGCAAAGTGGCTATCAGCAGATGCACGAAGCGGCGCAACAGGCCAGCAGGCAGAATGCGATGATCCGTCTGAAAGCCCCGACCTGCGCGATGCGCTGGCTGGTGCCAAAGCTGGTGGCGCTGGAGAAAGCACGCCCGGAACTGCACGTCTCCCTGACCACGACCGTGGATCACAGCAGCCAGCTGGATAACTTTGATGCGGCCATTCTGTATGGCAGCAGCCCGCGCAACAGCGTGTTGTTGTTTGAAGAGGCGCTGACACCGGTCATGGCCGCCTCCCTGCTCCCCGACGGGCCTGCGACAGCGACATCCCTGGCAGACATGACGTTTTTGCATCCCACTGCCGACAACCGCGACTGGCAACTGTGGTTACAGGCACAGCAACAGCCGCTGGCGATGAAACGGAATCAGCATTTTTCAACGATGGATTTGGCGATTAGCGCAGCCATTCAGGGGTTTGGCGTGACCGTGGCCGATGTCACACTGATAGCGGAAGATCTGACGATGCAGCGTCTGGTCGCGCCCTTTGCGGGCAGTGTAAAAACGGGCGCGGTCTACAGCCTGATCCGTCGCCCGCCTTCAGTATCGCCACCGCTGCTGGATGAGCTGGTGGCGTGGTTATGTGAACAGCCTTAAGCGGGTTTTTGGCGCGCCCTACCAGGCGTTTTGTCGGATCATTATATTTTAACTGCGTTTCCAATTTTGGGTTAACACGATGAAAAAATACGAATCGATAAGGATTTTTTTTCGGTTTTTTTTTGGCCCCGACTGGGGAGACAGTTACCAAGAAATCGTGGATACATATATTGACGATCAGGATGAGGTTGATAATAACTTGATTGAGGAAATTGACGACTTTCTAGAACACTATCCTGATGATGACTCTGCAAACCGGGCCCTTGAGCAAGTGTGCAGTGTGAGTATGGCTTTTTTACGCCCCTCCCCGGTAGCGTTCCTGTCCTGATTATCTCACTATCTAAAACAGCAACGCGACAGCCGCTGACAAAGAAGCGAAATTAACATTTTCGACGAAATATCTGGCGATTAGCACATGGTCACGCTGTTTGCGAACAATGTAAAAACGGGCGCGGTCTATAGCCTGAGCCGTCGCCCGCCTTCAGTATCGCCACCGCTGCTGGATGAGCGGGTGGCGTGGTTATGTGAACAGCCTTAGAAAGACACCCACTCGTCAGCAGAGGCGGCGCGGGTTTTTGGCGCACCCAGGGCTTTCAGCGGGCTTTTCAACGCTGCCGGTGCAGCGGCAGAATGACTGGCAGGGGCACTGTTGGCGGAAAGGCGGAACTTCGACACCGACCGCGTCAGCTCTTCCGTCTGGCGCTCCAGCGCGCTGGCTGCCGCAGAAACCTGTTCAACCAGCGAGGCGTTCTGCTGGGTGACGCTGTCCATTTCTGAAATCGCGGTGCCCACCTGAGAAATGCCTTTGCTCTGCTCTTCGGAAGCTGACGCGATCTGCTTCATGATTTCGGTAACTTCAGCCACCGATGTCAGGATGTCGCCCATCGTGCTTCCGGCTTCACCGACCAGTTTTGAACCGGTATCGACGCGGGAAACAGAGTCCGCAATCAGCGTTTCGATCTCTTTCGCTGCACCGGCACTACGCTGTGCCAGGTTGCGCACTTCGCTGGCCACCACGGCAAAACCACGCCCCTGCTCTCCGGCGCGGGCGGCTTCTACCGCTGCGTTCAGTGCAAGGATATTGGTCTGGAAGGCAATGCTGTTAATGACCGTGGTAATTTCGGCAATTTTCTTCGAGCTGCCGGCAATGCCCTGCATGGTGTTAACCACTTCATTGACCAGCTTGCCGCCTTTGCTGGCCGTTACAGAGGCAGTATCCGCCAGTGAGCTGGCCTGACGCGCGTTGTCGGCATTGAATTTCACCGTGGCGGTCAGTTGCTCCATGCTCGCTGCCGTCTGCTCCAGCGCCGAGGCCTGTTCTTCTGTTCGCGAGGAGAGATCATTGTTGCCGGAGGAGATTTCTGCCGCTCCGCGATGGATATTTTCCGTACCGCTGCGAATAGCGCTGACGGCGTCACGCAGGCTGTCCTGCATTGCCCGCAGCAGTGGCACCAGCTTGCCAACACAGTTACGGCCAAAGTCGTTGACCGGTTGGGTCAGATCCCCTTCGGCAATCACCCGGAAGTGTTCGCGGATGGTGTCCAGTGGGCGTACCAGCATCACCACCAGATAGCGGTCGGTAAACACCAGGATCAGCAATCCGGCAATCACCGCCAGTACCAGCACGGTTTTGGTGACGTGGGTCAGATGGTCGACCGTAACACGAGTCGCATCGAGTTTAGCCGCCGCCGCCACGTTGAATTTCTCCACGCTGGCGCCAAAATCACGGCTCAGGGCTGGCGTAATGCTGGCGGCATGGCGACGGTAGTCATCCGGTGAGCCCTGCTGCGCCAGTCGGACCTGCGGTTTAACACCGTCATCCAACAGTTTCTGCCAGCTGGCAATGGCGCCGGAAGCGTACTGCTGATCCAGCGGGCCCGGCGACTGTTGTTTGAACTCAGCCAACAGCGTGGTCATGTTATCCAGTGCTTTCTGCACCGACGCCATGTCTTCCGGTTTTTTGGAATCTATTGCACGCGTTAAACGGGTGATCACGCGGAAATACTGATCGTTACCTTTGCTTAATGTGCTCATCTGTCCGACCAGATGGCGATCGACGGCATTGCCGTCACTCAGTTGATCCAGTGAATACACGCTGTACGTACCGACAGCGCCCCAGAGCAGGCAGAAAAAGCCTAAGATCCACAGCAAAACTGCGCGGATGGTATAATTTTTTAATAATTTCATAATGACTCCGTGACCTGGTGATACCGATAAAAGTATTGTTATCTGGGGCTATCAGGCAAGTTATCGGCACGGAGACTTTAAAAAATTAAGAAATTAACACGATTTATATTGCTGCGTTTTATTACTCATACTTTCCATGGTAAATCATAAGTTATTGCTATGATGCCGTTTTCTGACGATTTAGGTCATTTAAAATACAGCAGTAAAAATTAACTATCCCCTGAGCAACCCTAATTAATCGTGTCTGAGATGCACAAATGCCCGCATCAGCAGACGAAACACCTGCATTCTGCGTCGCATAAAGCGTTTTTCAGGGGCAATACAGGCCAGGCCGTGACGACCAAAGCGTAGCGTGATGTCACTCCAGGGATGCCAGGCGGGCCAGTCGGTTTCCCCGTTTATCTGATGCGAGAATACCGTCGCATCGCGGGCAAAACGCAGCCAGTATTCGCTGACACGTTGGGAAAAATCATGGTCTCCCTCAGTGAAAGATCGTGCGGTGTCAACGGGATCTAACTGGCCCAGCGTGTTGAGGACGTACGGAATTTCATTGCCATGCCAGGTGCCATGAGGATAGAGATCATGCGCGTTTTCAGAGACATAATCAAAATAGTAGCGCCAGCCCGGCACACCAGCACGGTGCTGCGCCAGGGCGACAATGTACCCCTGCGTGGTGAAGGTCATGTCACGAGCCACCTGCCTGCCGAGTTCGCCATCATCCCAGACGTCCGGGTACAGCAGCTTGATCAGTCGGAGCGCCAGCGGATGCTTGCGGCGCATATCGGCAATCACCTTAGCCGCATCCACACCAAAATAAGCCAGTACGCTGGCTTCATCACTGTTGCTGCCAATCATCAACGGCAGGCGCTGCTGTCTGGCTGCGGCAAACACGCTGAGCATCGGCTGCGGCAGCACGCGGTCGCCGTGAATCGCCACCGGCCCGATGTTTAGCGCGCGATCCAGCGGCCAGAATGATTCAGCGGGTAAGGCACGTAGCTGTTCCGCGCTGGCATCAGGGAGATTAAAATGACTGGCCAGCGCCTGCCCTTTTTTGAGTGCCTCTGTACGTGACACATCCGGTACACCGTAGGCACTCTGGACAATGCCTTTATGGAATAACCCCTCGGCCAGCGGTGAGGCAAACAGCGAGAGTACGCTGCGGGCACCGGAGGACTCTCCCATCAGCGTGACGTTTTTCGGGTTTCCACCAAAGGCACGGATATTGCGCTGCACCCACTGCAAGGCGGCAATCTGATCGAGTAAGGCGAAGTTATTGACCACTTCACCGTCGGCATATTCGCGGTCCAGCGCCGGGTGAGCAAAAAAGCCCAGTTGGCCCAGGCGATAGTTTATCGTCACGATCACCGCACCACGCTGCGCCAGCGGTTCCCCCAGATACGGGGTTAATCCACCGGAGCCGACGGCGTAGCCGCCACCGTGAATCCACACCATGACCGGCAGCGGTGTTGCCGGGGCGATATCCGGGGTCCAGACATTGAGGTACAGGCAGTCTTCATGAAAACGGCCGGGGTCGCCGCCGCCTACCGCCAGGCAATACTCCCGACTCTGCCAGCTGGCCGGTCCCCAGTCTGTGGCGTCTTTATCTCCCTGCCAGGCATTCAGTGGTTTCGGCGCCTTCCAGCGAAGTTCGCCCACGGGCGGTGCCGCATAAGGAATCCCTTTGAAGACGAAAATCCCCTCTTCCACACTCCCAAGCAGGCTGCCTTCCGCCGTCATAATCCGTAATGATCGTTCGTTTCTCATAGGTTTTTCCACATCATCTCTGGGTTAATTATTTGCAGACGAAGGGAGAAAGTCCATCACGGCTTCTGATTTGCAGATTATGCTGATATGACGCGTATTTTACTCAGTGCGATGATCGACACACCGCTTCATGCGCATGCCGCCTTTACCTTCAAGGATTACGTTATGTTTACCGCGATTAATAATGGATTTTCCCGCCTCAGCGATCACCCGGATTTGGGCAAGCTGGTTTTACGCGTTTCGCTCGGTGCACTGCTGCTGTTTCATGGTGTGTTTAAAGTGCAGCACGGCGTTGGCTGGATCGCCAGACTGCTTCATGCGCATGGCATCCCCGGCTTTGTGGCTTATGGCGCTTATCTTGGTGAGGTGGTGGCACCGTTGATGATCATTATTGGCCTGATGACGCGCCCGGCGGCGTTCGTGATCGTCGTGAATCTGGCGGTGGCCACCCTGCTGGTGAAAACAGGCGCAGTGTGGGACCGCACTGGCGTGGGGGCCTGGGCACTGGAAGGGGAAGCGCTCTATTTCTTCGGCGCGCTGGCCGTGATGTTCCTGGGCGCGGGCCGTTTTACTGTGATCAGTAATAGTCAGTTGCAATAGTGTGCCTGGCGGGCTGGTGATCAGTTAATTTTCATGTTTTAAGGTCAACGGCCGGGTCAAAATAAAAAGAAAAACCAATCAAATAGACCAGACACAAAAAGCCTTTTTGGTTTTATTTAATCTTTTAGATTTTGGTTTTGATGTTGAGGCGGCAATTAAGCTGCGCTGAGAAAGTGATGTGAAACAGGATGAACCGCCAGGACGGCGGTGAAAGCTCGGGCCGGCACAGGGAAGTGCCGTCACGAGCGGTCCGTCGGTGAACGGAACTGACGAAGGCACCCGTGAAACGGGCGCGGCGCCTGCCGCAAGCGCGGGGTCAAGGGGCGGCGGCGACTGGCCGCCCCTTGTCGCTTCGCCCGCACAGCGGGAAAGCGAAACGCCCTTGACCTTAAGACGTTGACCTTAAGACCTTGACCTTAAGACCCTGGCCTTTCGGGTCGACCGCATACATCACGCCTCACGCTGATAACCATAACGGTATTTCGCCACCAGCATCAGAGTCGTCAGCACGGCCGGAATCGCCAGGAAAGAGAAAACATCCGTGATATTCCAGCCGAGCGACAGCATTTGTGCACCCGCGAACGCACTCAGGATGGCCCCGATACGCCCCACGCCGTGCATCCAACTGGAACCCGTGGCACGGGCATGGGTAGGATAGTAACTGGCTGACAGTGCATTCATGCCAGTATTCGCCCCGTTCAGACAAAAACCGCTGCAAAAGGCCACTGACCCCAGTACCCATACATCCGCTGGCGCATAGCCAATGCACACCGTGGCAATTGAGCCAGTGAAATAGATCGCCGCCAACGCCAGATTGGCGTTAAAACGATCCATCATCCAGCCCGCAAACAACGACCCTACGGTGCCACCCGCCTGATACATCGCCGTAACCAGCGCCGCCTGCGTCACCGTCATACCGACATCCTTCACCAGCGACGGCAGCCAGGAACCAATCAGATAGACCAGAAACAGCCCCATAAAATAACTGCCCCATAGCATCATGCTGCCGAAGAAGTAACGGCGCGACAGCACCACTTTTACCGCACCTTCACTGGTGGCGGCTTCGCTGCGCGTGAAGATGCACGCTTCTCCTATACTGCCGGGATGCATCTTCTCAACGATTTGCCGGATCTGCGCCGCCGGGGCGTTACGGGTGATCATAAAACGCACGGATTCCGGCAGCCAGCGCAGCAGCAAGGGCACCATCAGCAGCGGCAGAATACCGCCCATCACCAGCACCGCATGCCAGCCTAAGTTCGGGATTAACCATGAGGCGGCGAACCCACCGCTGGCGGCACCAAAGGTAAAGCCGCAGAACACCACGGTGATGAGAAAGGCACGTTTTCGTTCGGGAGAGTATTCCGCTACCAGCGTGCCGACATTGGGCATGGCAGCGCCCAGCCCAAGCCCTGTGAGAAAGCGGAACAACATGATCTGGTCAAGGTTTTGCGAAAAGGCGGTGGCCAGCGTCCATAAGCCAAAGAAGAACACGCTGCAAATGATGATCACCCGGCGGCCAAAGCGATCGGCCAGCGGCCCGGCAAACATCGCGCCTAGCGCCAGCCCGATCAGCGCGGCACTGATGACGGCACCTAACTGATGGTTCGTCACTCCCCATGCGCTTTTCAACGCCGGGGCAATGAAACCCATCAGGGCAATATCCATACCATCCATTGCCACCACGGCAAAACTCAGGGCGATGATGCGTTTTTGATAACGACTCAACGACCCCTGATTTATCAACGTACGGATATCGATCGCTGCGGTACTGTCCACTTCGCGCTCCATAACAGGCCAGTGTTAACCCCGCCCGGATGACAACGTTGCAGAGGTTTACAGAAAAAGTGCCGGCTATCATAACGGATTGTTATGGAATTCTCCTGGGAAAATATGTCCGTTTTATCCTGAAAAGTGACAGAAATGATCTCAATACGGTATTCAGGTATTCGCTCACTTTTTCAAAGGATTAATAATCTCTGCAATACCCTTTCGCTCTGTAGTCATACCAGAAGTAATGGATAACGTCGGAAAAGCGGTAAATGTTAATTAAATTTTGCAATAAGGTTAACAAAATACTCAGAGAAAACTTGCCAGTTTATCCGGGCCGTTATTATTCTGCGTAATGGATAAAAAATATCAGTTTAATCAGCGTATTCGTCTGCGCCATTTACATACCTTCGTCGCCGTTGCACAGCAAGGGACGCTGGGACGTGCCGCCGAAACGTTGTCACTCAGCCAGCCCGCTCTGTCGAAGACACTTAACGAGCTGGAGGATTTGGCGGGTGTGCGGCTGTTTGAACGCGGGCGTTTGGGTGCACAGCTAACCACAATGGGAGAACAGTTTCTCACGCACGCGGTACGTGTTCTTGATGCACTTAATCATGCCGGTCAGTCGTTTACATTACCGCACGAAAAATCCCCTGAAGTGATGCGCCTTGGCGTGCTGACCACTGTGGCGCTGGGAATGTTGCCGTCAATTCTCGATCGCTTTCACCAGCAACAGCCACAGGCGATTGTGCAAGTGGCAACGCTGCACAACAATGTACTGATCGCTGCGCTTAAAGCCGGAGAATTTGACGTTGGGATTGGGCGCATGGCCGATCCCGATTTGATGGCCGGGTTGACCTACGAACTGCTTTTTCTGGAGTCCTTGCGCCTGGTGGTACGGCCAGATCATCCACTATTAAGTGACAATGTCACGCTTTCTAAAGCGCTCTCCTGGCCCGTGGTCATTTCACCGGAGGGCACCGCCCCGCGTCGCATTGCCGAAGCCATGCTGAAAGAACAAGGTTGCACGTTGCCAGGCACCCTGGTGGAGACATCCTCAACGTCGCTGGCCCGCCAACTGGCGTTGCGTTACAACTATGTGTGGTTTGTGCCATCGGGCGCGATTAAAGAAGACTTGCTGCATAATGCGCTGGCTGCGCTGCCGATTGCCTCACATGGCCCCGGCGAAGCGGTCGGCATCATGACCCGCTCTGGTGCGCCTCTG
Source organism: Erwinia rhapontici (assembly GCF_020683125.1). Taxonomy (NCBI): domain Bacteria; kingdom Pseudomonadati; phylum Pseudomonadota; class Gammaproteobacteria; order Enterobacterales; family Erwiniaceae; genus Erwinia; species Erwinia rhapontici. The sequence goes on from NZ_CP085627.1 coordinate 2,664,845, forward strand.
ACACTGAGTGCCGAGATCCTGCTGGCCACGATCCGAAAATCCCATTCAGGCTGACATATCATCGACTGCGTTTGGCATGACGTTCACGGTTTTCCAGCCGTGCCTGTTCATTCTTACGCAGCCCAACGTAGCAGGCCCCCGTGCCGCCATCCTGTGACCGGGCGCAGCAAAATGCCTGTACATCCTCAAACTGCGGCAGCCAGCGCATCAGATAGCTGCGCACGATATTGGCATGTGAGGCATCATCACGCCCTTTTCCATGCACGATCAACACATTGCGCAGACCATCCTGTACGCACTGCAACATAAACAGATACAGGGCCTGACGGCACTGTTCGACGGTGTAACGAATGAGATTCAGCGTGGCCTGCGGCGGGTATTTTCCCTGAAAGAGTTTGTCCAGCACGCCCTGTTGAATTCCTTCCGCTTTGTATTCCAGCGGCGTGGTCAACGGGACGATATCCAGCAGGCCAGTGGTCAGCGGATTATCCAGCTGTGGATCGAGCACCTGGCGCACTTTATTTTGTGAAGAAGGTAACCATAAGGTGCTGGAACAGGCTTTCAGTGGCTTAACGTCTCCCATCGCCTGTTTAAACAGCTCCAGCTCATCAGCGTTGTTGCTCATCACGTTATCCCCGATCAATACGCGCCCTGCGCGCGTTTTCTGCATTTTTCTACCGCTGTGAGTTTAGCAAAAAACGGACAGGCTTCATCCGGGTTGTGTTTGTCCGCTTATTGATACGGATCATGGAGGTGGATTCTGTGGTGAGCTTAACTAAAAAAATCGGATATCAAGCCTATTTGGCGGAGGTTAGCCTGCGAATCATCTGATTACAGATTGTTTTTCACACAACTTTTACAAAGATGACGATTATTAATAACGTCCACATATTTATTGTGCCTAAAACTGCTCAGATGAGTTCCCTTGTGTGCGGGAAAAATGGTAAATTGATGTCAGTCAATTATCATCGAGCGTACATTATGATTCCGGAAAAGCGAATTATCACTAGACGCATACAATCGGGTGGTTGCGCCATTCACTGCCAGGATTGCAGCATCAGTCAGCTCTGTATTCCCTTCACGCTTAACGAGCATGAGCTGGACCAGCTTGATAACATCATCGAGCGTAAAAAACCGATTCAGAAAGGACAAACGCTGTTTAAAGCGGGTGACGAACTGCGTTCACTGTACGCGATTCGCTCCGGGACCATTAAAAGCTACACCATCACCGAACAGGGTGATGAACAGATTACCGGCTTCCATCTGGCAGGTGACCTGGTCGGCTTTGATGCTATCAGCGGTAACCAGCACCCCAGCTTTGCTCAGGCGTTAGAAACCGCCATGGTTTGCGAAATTCCTTTCGAAACCCTCGACGACCTTTCCGGTAAAATGCCCAGCCTGCGTCAGCAGATGATGCGCCTGATGAGCGGCGAAATTAAGGGCGACCAGGAAATGATCCTGCTGTTGTCGAAGAAAAATGCGGAAGAACGTCTGGCCGCCTTTATTTACGGTCTGTCGCGCCGCTTCGGCCAGCGTGGTTTCTCACAGCGTGAATTCCGTCTGACCATGACCCGTGGTGATATTGGTAACTACCTTGGATTGACGGTAGAAACCATCAGCCGTCTGCTCGGTCGCTTCCAGAAAAGCGGCATGCTGGCGGTGAAAGGAAAATACATCACCATCGAAAATCATGAAATTCTGTCAGAACTGGCAGGCCAGAGCCGTGCCATCGCCTGACCCGTGCCGGATCGATATTTCTTATTTTATTGATCCGGCAACAACTTTTCCCCTTCTTCCTTTGCCTCGATTGGGCTATCTTTAAGCTGACACGCTCAGTGTAAGGAGAAACCGTTATGGCTCAATATCAAAACATTCTGGTGGCGATCGATCCGCAACAGGACGACCAGCCCGCACTTCGTCGTGCTGTTTACCTTAATCAGCGGCTTGGCGGTAAGATTACCTGTTTTCTTCCCATTTACGACTTCTCCTATGAGATGACCACGCTGCTTTCACCCGATGAACGCGTCACCATGCGTAAAGGGGTGATCAGCCAACGCACTGAGTGGATCCGTGAACAGGCGCAGGCCTATCTTGCGGCCGGCGTGCAGATTGATATCAAGGTGATTTGGCATAATCGTCCGTTCGAAGCGATTATCCAGGAAGTGCTGAACAGCAAACACGATCTGGTCATTAAGATGGCCCACCAGCATGACCGCTTACAGGCGGTGGTGTTTACCCCAACCGACTGGCACCTGCTGCGCAAATGCCCGTGCCCGGTCTGGATGGTGAAAGATCAGGCCTGGCCAGAAGGCGGCAAGGCGGTAGTCGCAGTAAACCTCGCCAGCGAAGAGCCACATCACGATCCGTTAAACAGCAAGCTGGTCAGAGAAACGCTGGAGCTGGCCGAACGGGTTAACCATACCGAAGTGCATCTGGTCGGCGCATACCCTGTTACACCAATCAATATCGCCATTGAGCTGCCAGACTTTGATCCGAGCGTTTATAACGATGCCATCCGTGGTCAGCATCTGGTGGCGATGAAGGCGCTGCGTCAGTCATTCTCCATTGATGAGAAGTTCACCCATGTGGAGAAAGGGCTGCCTGAAGAGGTGATACCAGAGCTGGCCGCACACCTTGATGCCGGTGTGGTGGTGCTCGGCACTATCGGCCGTACCGGGCTATCGGCAGCGTTCCTTGGGAATACCGCCGAGCAGGTTATTGACCACCTGCGCTGTGACCTGCTGGCGATCAAGCCTGACGGTTTCGCCTCTCCGGTCGAACTGGATGATGACGAAGACGATTAATGACCACGGGCGAGCCTGATCCCAGGCTCGCCCTCTCCCTTCCCTCCGCTATGATGACGTTGCCGTTTCCACCACGTCCTTTTTCAGGAACCACAGAATTAACGCCGTCAGCAGTGACCCTGCAGCAATAGCCAGCAGATACGCGGCCAGATTAGCGATCACATTCGGAATAAACATCACAAAAATACCGCCATGAGGTGCACGCGATGCACAACCCAGCGCCATCGATAACGCACCGGCCAGCCCAGAGCCCGCCACAATCGCCGGGATCACCCGTAGCGGATCGGACACCGCATAGGGAATAGCCCCTTCAGTAATAAACGACAGCCCCAGCACCCACGTCACTTTGCCCGTCTCACGTTCGCTGCGGCTGAATTTACGCCGGAACAGCACTGTGGCGAGCGCTATCCCCAGCGGCGGCACCATTCCGGCAGCCATACAAGCGGCAATCGGCCCGTAAATGCCGCTGGACATCAGGCCGATGGCAAACATACACACGGTTTTATTCAATGGCCCGCCCATATCAAAGGCTACCATCATGCCAAACAGCAGGCCAAGAATGGCCGAGTTGGTGTGCCCCAATGCATTGAGGAAGTCCGTCAACCAGCCAAGCAGTAATTTAATCGGCTCGCCAATCAGCCACACCATCAGCGCCCCGGTAATCAGCACGCTCAGTAACGGCACAATCAAAATCGGCTTCAGCCCGGCAATCACCTCTGGCAGACGAATGTAGCGGACAATCATCAGCGTGACGTAACCCGCTAAAAAACCCGCCAGCAGTGCGCCCAGAAAGCCCGACCCGGTGTGAATGGCCATCATGCCGCCCACCGCACCGGAGACAATCCCCATTTTCCCGCTGATGGACTGGCTGATTCCCAGTGACAGGATCGGCAGCATCAGGGCAAATGCCGATCCCCCGCCGATATCGGACAGCATTTTCGCCAGCGGGCTGAAGTTGGCATCACCCGGCGTGGCAGCGGTGATCCCAAATGAGAAACTGAGAGCAATCAGTATCCCTCCGGCAACCACGAATGGGATCATCAGATTGACCCCGGTAATAAGGTGGACATAGATGCTGGAATACCAGCTGTTGCCACTGACAACGGGCACCACATCACCCTCTTCGCTGGCAATCTCCAGCCGGTGTGGGGCTAATTCCCCGGCGGTGATGGCATTGAGCAGCCCTTCGGCGTCTCTTGCCGCCCGGGCTACCGGGACTTCGACGATGTTCTTGTTCTGAAAACGCGCCATATCAACTTTTTTATCGGCGGCGATCAGAACAATATCTGCGGCAGAAATATCATCAGGGCTGAGGATGTACTTGCTCTCAATAGCACCCTGAGTCTCCACTCGCAGGGAAAGGCCCAGCTTTCTGGCAGCTTTTTTCAAATTACTTTCGGCCAGATAAGTGTGGGCCACCCCGGTGGGACAGGCGGTGATGGCGATAATATTCATGGGTGTTCTCCGGTAACAATAAAATAACTGTCGGTTCCGGCCGGAGTCTTATCTAAACAGAGCCCGATGGGAAAAACACTACCAAACACTGTCCCACTGGCGGGACAAACCCTGTACTGTCACTCAACAGCACAGGCTATTTATCGCGGGTATTCACCCTGTAATGAGATTCATTAAAAAATAAAACAGCAAGAAGATGATTAATTAAATTTCCCATTAACATCGTGAATAAAAATCGCTACACTTCATCTATCTTTTCACTCTGCTATAGGTTGACTGTTGGTTTCTTTTTATCGCCTGTCGCAGCGTCGAATACCGGCATTTATCGCTATTATGGCGATCCTGCTGCTGTTCATTGCACCGGATGTCTCTCAACGTCTGGAACATCAGCGTGTATCAACACCGGATGCCTCTGCCCGTGAAGATCACTCATCGATGGTGTCGATGCATCATGGAGACATGAGCGGCATAACGATGGATGAGATGGCTACCCTGCACTCAGCGCCACCGTCGATGGCAGCAACGCCCCCGTCCGATTACGCTCAGCATCATGCGATGCCTGCCGGTATGGATATGATGGATGACGTTGCCTGCGGTTATTGCCAGCTGCTGGCACATTTCCCCGTACTGCTCATCGTCTTTATCCCGCTAGTTTGGCTACTGTACCGTCTGACGTTACGGATGCCACCCTCACGCTATGAATCCTGGCTCCCCTCCGCCTTCTTCCCGGGTATTGTACAACCGCGCGCACCGCCTGTTTTTTCATTCTCTTTCTAAGGTTGTTATTTTTATTTTAGTCACTGCTTACGCCTGAAATGAATATGCGACACTCGCAGGAATGTAATTTCAGCGCTTTCGGCCCGCGTGGAAGAAACGCTACAATGTCCACATCAGTCGGGCGGGTAACGTTGATGCCACTTGACGTTAAATTTTAGAAAACAGTAAAGGAGTACACATCATGTCACTATTCCCTCCGGGCAAAAAACGCCGGAATTTCTTTATCGCACAGGCCTGCCTGTGGGTGTGCGCCGCTATCGTGATGACCAAAGCGATCATCGGTGGTGCCATCGATGAATATAATATGCCCTTCTCTACCTGGCCGGTGGAGCTGTATGTTTCTGAGTTCTTTATGATCCTGATATACAGCTCGGTGTTTACCGTGCTGCTGTCTATCCCGCTGTGGTACTGGTTTATCGGCGAGCAGAACCCGGATAGCCGGGGCTAGATCACCGGCAAAAAAAAGAGCTGACCCGTATCAAGGGTCAGCTCTTGGTGTAGGGGGCCAAGTTGGTTCTGTCGCCCCACGGTTTGTTACAGCGCTTTCAGAATCGCTTCTACCGTTGCTTTCGCATCACCGAACAGCATCTGGGTGTTCTCTTTGAAGAACAGCGGGTTCTGCACACCGGCATAGCCGGTATTCATCGAACGCTTAAACACCACCACATTCTGCGCTTTCCACACCTCCAGCACGGGCATACCCGCGATTGGGCTGCGTGGGTCTTCCTGTGCCGCCGGGTTGACGGTGTCATTGGCGCCGATAACCAGTACGGTATCCGTATCGCTGAAATCATCGTTGATCTCATCCATTTCCAGCACGATGTCATACGGCACTTTGGCTTCGGCCAGCAGGACGTTCATGTGACCAGGCAGACGACCCGCTACCGGGTGAATACCGAAACGCACCTTGATGCCGCGCTCACGCAGTTTGGCGGTGATTTCTGCCACCGGATACTGAGCCTGCGCCACCGCCATGCCGTAGCCTGGGGTGATAACCACCGTGGTGGAGTTTTTCAGCAGTTCAGCGGTGCCCGCGGCATCGATTTCGCGATACTCGCCCATCTCTTCGCCTTCACCGGTTGAGCTGCTGTCAGTACCAAACCCGCCTGCAATCACGCTAAAGAATGAACGGTTCATCGCCTTACACATAATGTAAGAGAGGATGGCACCGCTCGAACCGACCAGCGCCCCGGTGACGATCAGCAGGTCGTTGCTGAGCATAAAGCCCGCCGCCGCCGCTGCCCAGCCCGAGTAGGAGTTCAGCATGGAGACCACGACAGGCATATCCGCACCGCCGATAGACGCCACCAGATGCCAGCCGAACGCCAGAGCGATCAGCGTCATTACCACCAACGCAAAGGCCTGGGTTCCGGTGCTGTCACTGCGCACAAACATAATCAACAGCGCCAGTGAAACCACCAGTGCCAGCAGGTTGAGCTTATGACGATGTGGCAACGCCAGCGGGCGGGAAGAAATTTTGCCGCACAGCTTACCAAAGGCCACGATAGAACCGGTAAAGGTCACCGCACCGATAAAGATACCGATGAAGATCTCGGTCAGATGGATGTTTTCCATCACCGGAAGCAGGCCCGGGCCGTGGTCCAGGTAGCTGTTAACACCGACCAACACGGCAGCCAGCCCCACAAAGCTGTGCAGCATGGCCACCAGTTCTGGCATTTCGGTCATTTCGACTTTCTTCGCCAGACGAACACCGATAGCACCGCCGATCACCATCGCCAGCAGGATCCAGGCAACGTTGCCCGTATCCGGACCGAAGATGGTTACCACCAGCGCCAGCGCCATTCCGCTTACGCCAAAAATATTCCCCTGCTTCGAGGTCTCATGTTTAGACAACCCGGCAAGGCTGCAAATAAACAGGATCGCAGCGATGATATAAGCTGCTGTCACTAATCCGCCAGACATGGACTTCCCCTCAGTTTTTACGGAACATTTTCAGCATGCGCTGGGTGACGGTAAAGCCACCAAAGATATTGATGCTGGCAATCAGCACCGCAACGAAGGACAGGAAGCTGACCCAGCCGCCATGACCAATCTGCAACACGGCACCGACGACGATAATGCCTGAAATGGCATTGGTCACCGACATCAGCGGCGTATGCAGAGCATGACTGACGTTCCACACCACGTAGTAACCCACCACGCAGGAGAGCGCAAAGACGGTGAAGTGCGAAAGGAACTCAGGTGGAGCCACATTGGCCAGCCAGCCAAACAGCACAATCGCCAGCACCAGCAGCCCGTATTTACGCAGCGGTGAGACAGGTTTTTCCACCGGTTTTTCGATCGGGGTTTCCACTTTGGCCGCTTTCGGCGCAGCAGACACCTGAATTGGCGGTGCAGGCCAGGTGATTTCGCCATCACGGATCACGGTCACACCGCGGATCACCACATCGTCAAAGTCGATGGTGATTTCACCGTTCTTCTCTTTGCACAGCAGCTTCATCAGGTTCACCAGATTGGTGCCATAAAGCTGAGAAGACTGAGTCGGCAGACGACTTGGCAGATCGGTGTAACCGATGATTTTCACCCCGTTCGGGCTGGTGGTGATGGTATCGGCCACGGTCAACTCACAGTTACCGCCGTTTTGCGCAGCCAGATCGACGATCACGCTGCCCGGTTTCATGGAGGCAACCATTTCTGCGGTGATCAGCGTCGGTGCCGGTTTGCCCGGGATCAGCGCGGTGGTGACAATGATGTCCACTTCTTCCGCCTGAGCCGCAAACAGCGCCATTTCGGCCTTAATAAAGGCTTCCGACATGACTTTGGCATAACCATCACCGCTGCCCGCTTCTTCCTCAAAATCAAGTTCGAGGAACTCCGCGCCCATACTCTGGACCTGCTCTTTCACTTCAGGGCGAGTATCAAAGGCACGTACGATAGCGCCCAGGCTGCGGCCTGCGCCGATAGCGGCCAGACCGGCCACTCCGGCACCAATCACCATCACTTTCGCAGGCGGCACTTTACCGGCGGCGGTAATCTGCCCGGTAAAGAATCGGCCAAATTCATGCGCAGCCTCAACAATCGCACGATAACCGGCGATGTTTGCCATCGAACTGAGCGCATCAAGAGACTGCGCACGCGAGATACGCGGCACGGCATCCATAGACATCACGGTGACGTTACGCGCGGCCAGTTTTGCCAGCAGTTCCGGGTTTTGCGCAGGCCAGATAAAGCTCACCAGCGTGCTTCCGGCACGCGTCAGAGCAATCTCTTCGTCGGTCGGCGCATTCACTTTTAATACGATATCGGACTGCCAGACATTCACCGAATCGGTAATGGTTGCGCCAGCCGCTTCAAAGGCCGCGTCTTCAAAACTGGCGAGTTTACCCGCGCCGCTTTCTACAGCGACGCTAAAACCCAGAGCTAATAACTGTTCAACCGTTTTTGGTGTCGCAGCAGCACGGGCTTCGTTGGGCAACCGCTCTTTGGTAATACCAATAAGCATAATCTTCCCTTTTCTTCAGAGAGTACGATGGTTTGTTCTCATCGTCCCGGCCCTTATGACCGAAACGTAACAGGTTCAAACTGGTTATAACCTACTGAAAATAAGTGTTCCGATCCACCCACAGTCAGTGTCTGGTGATGACTAACCGATAAAAAAGCAGTACAGACCCCCTCCAGCGATATATTGAGCCTGAATCAGGATGTAAAGAACGCATTATCTGCTACGATAAAATTTAACATTTACCGACAAACGTTATCAAAAAACATTGATTAACAATGTGTTAACGATATAAGTGTTAACAATTACCAGCTTAAGTGGTTAATGTTTGAAAAATGACACGATTCAGCCAGCTTTCTTCATTATTCTGAAAACGGGAATTGTACTGACATCAAATCCCCACAAAATGGCTGAGACAGCGAACATTATTACATGCAATAATCATCCGCTAATCTGTTACACATCAAGAGTCCAGCACGTTTTTGTACTCATTTTTTGCGTAAGGCGAAGGATTAATTTTTATGAAGCTGAAGAATACCATTCTTGCATCAGCCCTGTTGTCACTCACAGCATTGACCGCCCATGCGGCGCAGGAACTGACGCCGGAGAAAGCCGCTGCGCTGAAACCGTTTGATCGGATCACCATTAGCGGGCGTTTTAATGCCATCTACGAGGCCAGCGATGCCGTATCAAAACGTGCTGATGCGCTTGGTGCAGCCTCTTACTATATTCAGGGTATCAACGATACCAACGGCAACGGCGGCAACTGGAATGTGACGGCCGATCTCTATCATGCCGATGCGCCTGTTGCGCCGAAAAATAAAGATCGCATCATTAATGGCGTACGTGAGCTGACCAAAGCAGAAGCGTTTACTATTGAGCCTTACGACACCGTCAGTGCCAGCGGCTTTTTCCGCAGCCAACCTGATGTCAATGATGCCATTACCCGTGCAGCAAAAGAGAAAGGCGCAGAGTCTTTCTTTATCGTGCGTCAGATCGACACCAACAGCGGTGGCAATCAGATTATCACGGCTTACATCTATAAAGCCGATGCGCCTAAGCGTCAGGTGCAGTCTCCTAACCTGATCCCGGCGGATTCCGAAGCAGGTAAAGCCGCGCTGGCAGCGGGCGGTGCGGCAGCGAAAACGGTTGAACTACCGGGTGTGGCATCCAATGAAACCCCAAGCAACAAAGTGGGCCGTTTCTATGAAACCCAAAGCTCAACCGGTAAGCGTTACACCGTGACTCGCCCGGATGGCAAAAGTGTGCAGGAAGTGAATGCCATTACTGCGGCGCAGATGCAGCCGTACGATAGCGTGACCTTCACCGGCCACTACAGCACCCCGACTGAAGTGTCTGAAGAAGTGGGTCGCCGTGCGATCGCTAAAGGTGCCAAGTATTATCACGTCACCCGTCAGTGGTCGAATCAGAGCGGCGGTAACCTGACCGTCTCTGCGGATCTCTTTAAGTAACGTCTCTTTGCGGGGCAACTGCCTGGTTGCCCCGTCGTTATGAATAATTCCCGTCTCTTTTTGCATAGTAAGTCATTGCATCCTGCCGCCGCTATCCGTAAAATCCCCCGCCACTTTCAGGCGTTTCGTTGCTTTTTCCGGCCTCACATCCTGAGTTAAAACCAACATGGTCGTTACAACTGGTGTTTTATTCTGTAACCGGAGTTTTTCTTGGACAAAAAGTTAGGTCTCACCGCGCTGACGGCGCTTGTACTCAGTTCTATGTTAGGCGCGGGCGTGTTTAGCCTGCCACAAAATATGGCGGCGGTCGCCAGCCCGGCTGCCCTGCTGATTGGCTGGGCCATCACCGGTGTGGGGATCGTGCTACTGGCGCTGGCCATGCTGCTGCTGAGCCGCTTGAAACCCGAGTTAGATGGCGGCATTTTCACTTATGCAAAGGCGGGATTTGGCGAACTGATTGGCTTCTGTTCTGCCTGGGGTTACTGGCTGTGTGCCGTGATTGCCAATGTGTCCTACCTGGTGATCGTTTTCTCCGCCATGAGCTTCTTTACTGACTCTCCCGGCCATATCATTTTTGGCGATGGCAACACCTGGCAGGCCATGCTTGCAGCCTCAATCCTGCTGTGGCTGGTGCATGCGCTGGTGCTGCGCGGTGTGCAGACGGCGGCCAGCATTAATCTGATCGCAACGTTGGGCAAACTGCTGCCGTTGGGCTTATTTGTCCTGCTGGCCATTGCCGCGTTCCATTACGATCGTTTTCGCTTCGATTTCAGCGGCGTCGCACTGGGGAAACCGGTCTGGCAGCAGGTGAAAGACACCATGCTGATTACGCTGTGGGTATTTATCGGTATTGAAGGTGCGGTGGTCGTTTCATCGCGTGCGCGAAACCGTCATGACGTGGGACGTGCCACGCTGCTGGCGGTCACGGCGGCGCTGGCGATCTACCTGCTGGTGACGCTGCTGTCACTCGGGATCGTCCCGCGTGCCGAACTGGCTGAAATGCGCAATCCCTCAATGGCCGGATTGATGACCGCCCTGATCGGCCCCTGGGGCAACCTGGTGATTGTCAGCGGCCTGATTGTTTCTGTCTGCGGAGCTTATCTGAGCTGGACCATCATGGCAGCGGAAGTGCCGCTGGTGGCGGCACAGCATGGCGCGTTCCCACGCGGTCTGAGTCGGCAGAATGTACGGGGCGCTCCTTCTGCATCGCTGTGGCTGACCAATGGCTGTGTGCAGGTGTGTCTGATCCTGATCTGGCTGACCGGCTCCGATTACAACACATTGCTGACCATTGCTTCTGAGATGATTCTGGTGCCCTATCTGCTGGTCGGTGCTTATCTGTTTAAGGTCGCGCGTGAATTAAATAAACCCGGGGCGATGATGGTGGCGCTGGGTGCCAGCGTCTATGGTGTGTGGCTGCTGTACGCGTCGGGCCCGATGCATCTGCTGCTGTCGGTAGTGCTGTACGCGCCGGGGATGGTGTTGTTTCTGTTTGCCCGCCGTGGCGGCCGCGCCGGGACGTCATTGCACCGCGTTGAAAAATCGATCATGGTGCTGCTGGTGATCACCGCCCTGCCTGCCGTCTGGATGCTGACCCGTTAAGGGTCAGTGTGTCAGCTGCGGGAGTATCACGCTAAGGCGATCGTCGAGCTGCTCAAGCTTGAGCGGCCTGGCGTACTCCTGGCGAATAGCAACCAGCTGTGATTCGGACAAGGGGTAAGGCATCAGGATATCAAACTGCCCAATGTGCTGCTGTTGCGCCAGGGTGATCAGACGGGCGATATTGATTTCATCGCTGACCTGGGTCGAGATGATTTGCAGCGCGAGGTCTTTCAGCGGTTCGGATGATGAAGGCGGGCTGGTGGCTGACTTGCGGGTAATCATGCCAAAAAACGGGATCACACCATAGATGGCGTCAACAAAGCTCCAGCGTTTTTTACAGGATGCGGAGAGGAAATCGATATAGTTGAGGCAGATACGATCACTGTACTCTGCTGCAGCCAGCTTCTCTTCTGACACTCTTATCTCCTTATCCATTTCGACGCAAGAACAGCCCTGACCGGGCTCGACACCGCACACCCTTTCAGGCGCGGGATATAATGACATATTCGACTGAGTTTGTACTACATTCCCCCTAACATTTAGCGCTGATTAATGGTCGTTGCGACCAGGAAAGGATAAGCTACGGTTTCCAATAGCCTGATACCCGGCCCTATGAACAAAATTGTATTTGTCGAAGATGATAAAGATGTTGGTGAACTGATTGCTGCCTATCTGGGCCGGCATGACATTGACGTTATTGTAGAAAGCCGTGGCGATCGCGCGGAAGAGACTATTGCTGCCGCGAATCCTGACCTGGTGATGCTGGACATTATGCTGCCAGGCAAAGATGGCATGACGCTGTGCCGCGATTTGCGTACGCGTCACAGCTGGTCAGGCCCTATCGTGCTGCTGACGTCGCTGGACAGCGATATGAATCATATTCTGTCGCTGGAGATGGGGGCAAACGACTATATTCTCAAGACCACGCCGCCTGCGGTGCTCCTTGCACGTCTGCGGCTGCATCTGCGCCAGGCAGGGATCAATAGCCAGCATGAAGAGATAGCCCCTGGGATTGCGGGTCAGAAAGCCCTGCGGTTTGGCACCTTAAGCATCGATCCGATTAACCGTCAGGTCACGCTTTCCGATGAGATTGTCGCCCTCTCCACCGCCGATTTCGATCTGCTCTGGGAGCTGGCAACCCATGCAGGCACCATTCTTAATCGTGATGCGCTGCTAAAAACGCTGCGCGGCGTCAGTTATGACGGTATGGACCGCAGCATTGATGTAGCGATTTCTCGCCTGCGTAAGAAGCTGCTGGACAGCGCCACCGAGCCTTACCGGATTAAAACCATCCGTAATAAAGGCTATCTGTTTGCGCCGCACGCCTGGGATGCACAATGAAAAAACTGTTTATCCAGTTTTACCTGCTGCTGTTTGTCTGTTTCCTGGTGATGGCAATGCTGGTTGGGCTGGTGTACAAATTTACCGCCGAGCGCGCCGGGCGACAGTCGATGGACGATCTGATGAAAAGTTCGCTGTACCTGATGCGCAGTGAGCTGAGGGAGATCCCCCCGCGCGACTGGAATAAAACCATCGACAACCTCGACCTCAATTTGTCATTTAAGCTGCATATTGAGCCAATGAGCAAATACCAGCTAGACCCCGGGACGCTGCGCCGCCTGCGTTCGGGTGAGATCGTGGCGCTGGACGATGAATACACCTTCTTACAGCATATTCCGCGCAGCCACTATGTGCTGGCCGTCGGCCCCATTCCCTACCTGTTTTACCTGCATGAGATGCGCATTCTGGATATCGCGCTGCTGGCGTTTATCGGTATTTCACTGGCGTTGCCCGTGTTTATCTGGATGCGACCGCACTGGCAGGACATGTTAAAGCTGGAGAATGCCGCGCAACGCTTTGGTCAGGGGCACCTCGAGGAACGTATTCATTTCGACAGCACCTCCAGCCTGCTGCGCCTTGGCGTGGCATTTAACCAGATGGCCGATAATATCAACACGCTGGTCACCAGTAAGAAACAGCTGATTGACGGCATCGCGCATGAATTACGCACCCCGCTGGTTCGCCTGCGTTACCGCCTGGAAATGAGTGATAACCTGACGGAAGCCGAGTCTGCGGCGCTTAATCGCGATATCGGCCAGCTGGAGTCACTGATCGAAGAACTGTTAACCTATGCCCGCCTGGACCGTCCGCAGGTTAACCTGAATCTGCAAACACTCGATCTGGCCCAGTGGCTGCATGAACGACTGGACGATATCCGTTCGGTGAAGCCGGCGTTTGATATTGCGCTGGATACACCGCAGCGCGAGAATATTGGCGTTGCGGATACCCGTCTGATGGAGCGCGTGCTCGATAATCTGGTGAATAATGCCATGCGTTATGCCGATCAACGTCTGCGGGTCGGCCTGTGGTTTGATGGCGATATGGCGTTCTTGCAGGTTGAGGATGACGGTCCGGGGATCCCACTGGACGAACGTCAGCGGGTCTTTGAACCCTTTGTACGCCTTGATCCCAGCCGCGACCGCGCGACCGGAGGCTGTGGACTTGGTCTGGCCATTGTCCACTCGATCGCCCAGGCTTTTGGCGGCTATGTCATCATCGACAGCAGTCCGCTTGGGGGTGCCAGCGTGCGTTTTTGCTGGCCAGTGACCCCCACTCTGCACTCTTAAACTCTCAATAAGGAAATCTATGTCTTCTTCCTATGCACACCTGACACGTACCTTCCAGCGCCTTTCCCGCTTCGGCCATCTGTCGGCCATTGCAGGCTGGGATATGATGACCATGATGCCCGCGGGCGGCAGCCGCGCGCGCGGTGAAGCGCTGGCGGAGCTGAGCGTCCTGCGCCATGAAATCCTCACCGCGAAAGAGGTGGGTGTCTGGCTGCAACAGGCACAGCAGGAAGATCTGGATGATGTGGCACAGGCCAACCTGGCTGAAATGCAGCGCGCCTGGCAGCAGGCCTCGTTGCTGCCAGCTTCATTGGTAGAAGCCAAGTCTATTGTGGGATCGCGCTGTGAACATGCCTGGCGCCAGCAGCGTCCGGCCAATGACTGGACCGGGTTTTCCGCCAATCTGAAAGAAGTGGTAAAGCTGAGCCGTGAGGAGGCTGAAATCCGCGCTCAGGCCAGTGGAAAATCGCGTTACGATGCCCTGCTGGATGTGTTCGAACCCGGTATGACCAGCGCCAAACTGGATAAAACCTTTGGTGACCTGAAGCAGTGGCTGCCGAATCTGTTACAGCAGATCGTTGAACAGCAGGCTGGCGAAATTGTCGATCGCCCTGAAGCGCCTTTCCCCCAGGCATCACAGCAACAGCTGGGTCTGGCGATTATGCAACAGTTGGGTTTTGATTTTAACGCCGGGCGCCTTGATATCAGTGCGCATCCCTTCTGTGGTGGCGTACCCGAGGATGTACGTATCACCACGCGCTATAACGAAGCCGAGTTTATCAGCGCCATGATGGGAGTTATCCATGAAACCGGGCACGCGCGCTACGAGCAAAATCTGCCTAAGCAGTGGGCCAATCAACCCGTGGCGCTGGCGCGTTCAACCGCCATTCACGAATCGCAAAGCCTGTTCTTTGAAAAGCAGCTCGGCCGCAGCCCTGAATTCCTCAGCCTGATCCGCCCGCAGGTACAGTTGCTGCTGGGCGACCGCCCGGAACTCAATGAAGCGAACTTTATTGCTCTGAACCAGCGTGTGAAGCCTGGGTTGATCCGCGTGGATGCCGATGAGGTCAGCTATCCGGCACACATTATTCTGCGCTATGAAATTGAACGTGCCCTCATTAGCGGCGAGATTGAAGTCGAGGATATCCCGGCGCTGTGGGACGAGAAAATGCTGGCCTGGCTGGGCCTGGATACGCGTGGCAATTACCGTGACGGTTGTATGCAGGATATTCACTGGACGGACGGTGCATTCGGTTACTTCCCAACGTATACACTGGGCGCGATGTATGCTGCACAGTTGTTCCAGGCCGTGAAGCGGGCGATCCCGCAGGTTGATGAACAGATCCGTCAGGGTGACCTCCAGCCGGTGTTTGACTGGTTACAGCAGAATATCTGGCAGCATGGCAGCCGTTTCAGCACCCGCCAGTTGATTGAAAATGCCACCGGGGAAGATCTGAATCCGCACTATTTCCGCCAGCACCTGGAAAGCCGTTATTTGAAGTAACCTGCCTGTGGGTCAGGCGTGCCTGCCCCCTACACGTTCCTGCCCCTGGCCGAGGCATGCCTGACCCCTACACGTTTCTACCCCTGGTCGAGGCGTGCCTGACCCCTACACGTTTCTGCCCCTGGTCGAGGCATGCCTGACCCCTGCGCGTTTCTACCCCTGGCCGAGGCGTGCCTGACCCCTACACGTTTCTGCCCCTGGTCGAGGCATGACTGACCCCTGCGCGTTTCTACCCCTGGTCGAGGCATACCTCGACCTTTTTCTGCGTATCGCCCCTCTTGTACAATCGGTTACACGCCGATACCAATCACTCACGGAAAGCCCTCACTGATTCCCTTATAGTCTTTTCACCGGCCCCAGAGTGGGCTGACACCTGAACTAAAAACACCTTGAGGGTTTTGCAATGAAAAAATTATTTGCTCTGGTTGTCGCTGCTACAATGGGTCTGTCTTCTGTTGCTTTCGCGGCTGAAACAACGGCTGCTCCAGCTACCACCGCTGCACCGACTGTGGCTGCTGCTACCAACACCACCGCTGCTCCAGCACCAGTGAAAGCGTCTGTTAAGCATGTGAAAAAACACAAGAAAGCGGCTGTGCAGAAAGCCCAGGCCGCTAAAAAGCACCACAAAGCGAAAAAAGCAGCTGCACAGAAAGCTCAGGCGGCTAAAAAGCACCACAAAGCGGCTAAAAAACCTGTAGCTCAGAAAGCTCAGGCTGCTAAAAAACACCACAAAGCAGCAACCAAACCTGTAGCTCAGAAAGCCCAGGCTGCTAAAAAACACCACAAAGCAGCAACCAAACCTGTAGCTCAGAAAGCTCAGGCTGCTAAAAAGCACCATAAAGCAGCAACCAAACCTGCTGCTCAGAAAGCCCAGGCTGCTAAAAAACACCACAAAGCAGTGAAGAAAGCCGCTCCTAAAGCGTAATGACTGACGGCCGGGGTGTTATACCTCACGTACATTAGTTCACTCAAACACCCGGTTCTACCGGGTGTTTCTTTAAGGAGTTTCGGATGATGGTTCGTCGCTATTTATTCGAAATCATTCTGGCTGTGATGATCTTATGTGGCCTGGTAGCCGCCAGCTTTTACCTGTAATCAGGGTTGCTGTAGCGTGCTGATATTCCAAATTAATCTCCCTTTTCCAGCACTATCCGTCTATAGTTACTGCACTAGCATAATCACTGATATCAACGTTTTTCCAGCCTGAGAAAAATATGCGTCTGACCGCTGTGTTATTGATAGGTTTCCTTACCGTGTCCTGTTACACCCATGCCGAAGATCCCGAGCGGAGCGACGCTGACACGCAAACACTGTTTTTTGGTAAAGATGACCGCCAGCCCGTCAGCGAGACAGCTTCTGTACCCTGGGAAGCCATTGGCCAGCTGGAAACTGAAAGCGGCAACCTGTGCAGCGCGACGCTGATTGCTCCTCATCTTGCGCTGACCGCCGGACACTGCCTGCTTGCCCCACCGGGAAAACCCGACAAAGCCGTTGCCCTGCGTTTTATCTCCAGTGATAACGGCAGCTGGCGTTATGAGATCCACGATATTGAAGCGCGTGTTGATCCGGCCCTGGGGAAAAAACTGAAGGCTGATGGTGATGGCTGGATTGTCCCGGCTTCCGCTGCGCCTTATGATTTTGGCTTGATTATTCTGCGTAATCCCCCTTCCGGGATTGTCCCTATTCCATTGTTTTCCGGGTCGCGCAAAGATCTCACTGCCGCGTTAAAAATGACAGGTCGCCGCGTCACACAGGCGGGTTATCCGGAAGACCATCTCGATACGCTCTACTCTCACAACGACTGTCTGATCACCGGTTGGGCGCAAAAAAATGTGCTTTCACATCAGTGTGATACGTTACCGGGTGACAGCGGTTCACCGTTATTGTTAAAGGTTGATGGCAACTGGCAGCTGATCGCGGTGCAGAGTTCGGCCCCGGCGCCCAAAGATCGTTATCTGGCGGATAACCGGGCCATTGCTGTGACCGCATTTCGTGACAGCCTGGAAGCACTGGCACAATAAGGATGACACGGTAAAAAATGCGCTGGCATAGCATCGCCGTTTTTATCGCTATTTAGTGGATATTTCTATTTAAGTCCCTCGTCGATAATGTCACTGACTTTTCAGTGTTCAAGGATGAGGTATGAAAAAAATAGCGTTGATGAGCCTGATTTTCTTCATCGCAGGCTGCACCAAAAACCAAAGTCTTCCGCAATCAGGTAATCCGCTCCAACGGACGGGTTATCTGGTTAACATACAACACCCTTCCCAAAGCCAGAATGAGCGTGTGCGATTTCTGATCCTGCATTACACCGCCGCCAATGATATTGACTCAATGCGTCTGCTCACCCAGGGTAATGTCAGTGCACATTATCTCGTGCCCTCTGCCAACAACCCGTTACTGAGCAAAAATACGATTTATCAATTGGTTGCCGAAGATAAGCGCGCATGGCATGCCGGTGTTAGCGCCTGGAATGGTCGCACGAACCTGAATGACAGCGCTATTGGCGTCGAAAATGTGAATCTGGGCTATGAACAGAATTTAATGGAGCGGGAATGGTATGCGTGGGATGCCAGGCAAATCAAACTGCTTGCCCGCCTCGCCAGCGATATCATCAAACGCTATGATATTACGCCGGATAACGTGCTCGGTCACAGCGATGTGGCCCCCACACGAAAAGTTGATCCTGGCCCACTCTTTCCGTGGAAACAGTTAGCCGATGAAGGTATCGGTGCCTGGCCGGACAGCAGCACCGTACAGCAGTTTCTGGCGGGCCGTGCACCCAGTGATACCGGTTCACCCGTTAAAATTCAGGCTTATCTGGCCCGTTATGGTTATTCAATCCCGCAAACGGGCGTCATGGATACCACTACCCGACAGGTCATTGCGGTGTTTCAGATGCACTTTCGTCCGTCTGATTACAGCGGCATCGCCGATGCAGAAACCGAGGCCATTGCCGCTGCGCTGGTGGAAAAATATCGCGGCGATACGCAACGTATCGCTTCCCAGCAGGAGAGTAATACCGATTTATAACGTTGTCCCTGCCAGCATGAACCGGCTGGCAGGGTAATGATTACTCAACACCTCGTTACAACGTCACTTGCTCCATCGCCTGTAGGATACGTTTTTCCGAGATAGGGAAAGGCGTCCCTAACTGTTGAGCAAAGAAGCTGACACGCAGCTCTTCAATCATCCAGCGGATATCCTGCACTTCCTCATCATCTTTACGTTCCGGCGGCAGCTTGTTGAACCACTGTGTCCACGCCTGCTGAACGGATTCGACTTTAAGCATACGCGCACGATCGCTGTGCGGATCGACCGCCAGCTTTTCCATACGGCGTTCAATCGCCTGTAAATAACGTAAGGTATCAGCCAGGCGCTTCCAGCCGTTGCCCGTCACGAAGCCGCGATACACCAGGCCACTCATTTGCGCTTTGATATCCGACAGCGCCAGCGCCATCGTGATATCGACGCGCCCTTTCAGACGTTTATTGATATTGAATACCGAGGTCAGGATCTGCTCGACCTTTTTGGCGATGGCTACTACTGTGTCGTTCAGTTCAGCACGCACTTTATCATGCAGCTTCGCGTATCCCTGTTCCTGCCAGCTTGGGCCACCCGACTCAGCGATCAGTTTATCGACCCCACAGGCAATACAGTCATCAATTAAATCCAGCACCTTACCGTAAGGGTTAAAATACAGCCCCAGCTTGGCTTTATTCGGTAATTTTTCGTGCAGATACTTAATCGGTGAGGGAATATTCAGCAGCAGTAAACGCCGCTGCCCGCGCCACATCGCTTTTTGCTGTTCATGCTGAGAGTCAAACAGGCGGATCGCCACGCTGTCTTTCTCATCCACCAGCGCAGGCCAGGCTTTCACACTGTAATTGCCGCGCTTCTGCTCGAAATGGTCCGGCAGATCGCCAAAGCTCCAGATATGCAGCCCACTCTGTTCCAGTCCGTCATCGGCCACTTTAGACAGCGTTTCCTGAACCTTACCTTTGAGCTGCAGTTTCAGCGCAGAGAGATCTTTGCCTTCGGCCAGTTTGTGGTTATTTTCGTCAATAATGCGGAAGGTAATTTTAAGATGATCGGGCACCTGTTCCCATTGCCAGGCTTCGCGATCCAGCGTGACGCCCGACATGCGGCGGAACTCACGTTCCATCGACTCCAGCAGCGGCAGCTCCAGCGGCGTGGCTCGTCCGAGAAATGCTTCAGCGTAATTGGGCGCCGGGACAAAGTTACGACGCAGCGGTTTAGGCAGTGATTTGATCAGCGCAATCACCAGTTCCCGACGCACGCCCGGGATCTGCCACTCAAAGCCCTTCTCTTCAACCTGATTGAGCAGCGGCAGCGGAACATAAACCGTGACTCCATCCGCGTCGGCACCCGGTTCAAACTGATAGCTCAGACGCAGCTTCAGGTTGCCCTGATGCCAGAAGTTCGGATAGTCGAGCTTACTGACGTTCTCCGCGCCCTGCTTGATCAACATCTCGCGGGCAAAATTAAGGCGGTCCGGCTCTTCGCGACTGACGGTTCGCCACCAGCTGTCAAAATGCCGGGCAGAGACCACCTCGTGGCTAATGCGCTGGTCGTAAAAATCAAACAGCGTTTCGTCGTCAACCAGAATGTCGCGGCGGCGGGATTTGTGCTCCAGCTCTTCCACTTCCGTGCGCAGCTTGAGGTTGGCCTTGAAGAACGCATGGCGCGTTTGCCAGTCGCCTTCGACCAGCGCATGACGGATAAACAGCTCACGCGACAGCACCGGATCAATCTGGCCGTAATTCACCTTGCGCGCCGCGACAATCGGCAGCCCGTAAAGCGTCACTTTTTCATTGGCCATCACCGCGCCCTGGCCTTTTTCCCAGTGCGGTTCACTGTAGTTGCGTTTGAGCAGATGCTGTGCCACCGGCTCTATCCACTCCGGCTCAATACGGGCAGCAATGCGCCCCCACAGGCGGCTGGTTTCTACCAGTTCGGCCACCATCGTCCACTTGGGCGGCTTCTTAAACAGGCCAGAGCCAGGGAAAATGGCGAAACGCGCATTACGCGCACCGGTAAACTCCTGTTTATCAGCGTCTTTCTGGCCAATATGAGACAGTAATCCGGTGAGTAGCGCAGTATGGATCTCGCGAATTTCAGCGGGAGCACTGTTCACTGGCAGCCCCAGTTCACGCACCACCTGACGCAGTTGCGTGTAGATGTCCTGCCATTCGCGCACCCGCAGGTAGTTCAGGTAGTCCGTTTTACACTGACGGCGGAAATGGCTGGAAGACAGCGCTTTCTGCTGCTCCTGCACGTAGTTCCACAGGTTAACAAAGGCGATGAAATCAGAGTCTTTATCGGCAAATCGCTGGTGCTTTTCGTCTGATGCCTGCTTTTTCTCGGCCGGACGTTCACGCGGGTCCTGAATCGACAGCGCGGCGGTAATGATCATCACTTCACGCACGCAGCCATATTTCTGGGCTTCCAGCACCATTTTTGCCAGACGCGGGTCAACCGGGAGTTGGGCCAGCGCACGACCCGACGTCGTCAGTTGATAGTGCTGGCTCTCATTCAGAGTGATCGCACCCAGCTCTTCCAGCAGGCGCACACCGTCCTGAATATTGCGTTGGTCAGGGGCTTCCACAAACGGGAAGGCGGCAATATCACCCAGCCCCAGCGCAGTCATTTGCAGGATGACGGAGGCCAGGTTGGTACGCAGAATTTCCGGATCGGTGAAGGCCGGACGGCTGAGGAAATCATTTTCATCATACAGACGAATACAGATCCCTTCGGATACGCGCCCGCAACGCCCTTTACGCTGATTGGCTGACGCCTGTGATATCGGCTCAATCGGCAAGCGCTGCACTTTAGTACGGAAGCTATAGCGGCTAATACGCGCCGTACCCGGGTCAATCACATATTTAATGCCCGGCACCGTCAGTGACGTTTCGGCTACGTTAGTGGCCAGCACAATGCGCCGTCCAACGTGGGACTGGAACACACGGTTCTGTTCTGCATTCGACAGACGCGCGTAGAGCGGTAATACCTCAGTGTGCGGCAGGTCGCGTTTCATCAGGGCATCAGCGGTGTCGCGAATTTCGCGTTCGCCGCTCATGAAAATCAGGATATCGCCACGACTCTCTCTGCCCAGTTCATCCACCGCATCAAAAATAGCCTGAAGCTGATCGCGGTCAGTATCGTCAGCATCTTCCACCACCGGGCGGTAGCGTACTTCCACCGGGTAAGTGCGGCCAGAAACTTCAATCACGGGTGCGTTGTGGAAATGTCGGGAAAAACGCTGCGGGTCGATGGTCGCTGACGTGATGATCACTTTCAGATCAGGGCGTTTTGGCAGCAGCTCGCGCAGATAGCCCAACAGAAAATCGATATTCAGGCTGCGCTCGTGCGCTTCATCGATGATGATGGTGTCGTACTGCATCAGCAGGCGATCCTGCTGAATTTCAGCCAGCAGTATGCCGTCGGTCATCAGTTTGACCTGCGTGGTGTCGCCAACCTGATCGTTGAATCGCACCTTATAACCCACACAGCCACCCAGCGAGGTTTCCAGTTCGGCGGCGATACGATCGGCCACGGTACGCGCTGCCAGGCGGCGCGGCTGGGTGTGACCAATCAGCCCGCGAATACCGCGTCCCAGCTCCATGCAAATCTTCGGCAACTGCGTGGTTTTACCTGAACCGGTTTCCCCCGCCACAATCACCACCTGGTGATCGCGGATCGCGTCAGCAATATCCTGTTTCTTCTGGCTAACGGGTAAATTTTCCGGGTAGCGGATAGTTGGCCTGGCGGCAAGACGTGCACTGACCCGCAATTCTGAGGCCGCAATATCGCCACTCAGTTCCTCAATCAGCGCATTCAGCGCCGTTGGATTTTTAATTTTTTTTGCCCCCTGAAGGCGGCGCTGCAGACGCTGGCGGTCGCGCAGCATCAGCGAATCCAGCCGCGAATAAAGAGGCGTCAGGGCAGATTGTGGCGTATCAGACATGGTAGTAAAGCTCGCTTTGTCGCCGTGACATCGGGCGACATGGATTAAACAGGGGATAATAATTTTGCGTAGTGTAACACAGACAAGCACTTAGGGTTTTAATTGCCCGGCGCGTCTTATTCAAGATTTTCGAACATTGCTATCGAAAACTCGCACTTACACTGTCGGCAATTTATCCGTAAAGTGTTCCTTATTGAGCGGTATGTGATCCGCGTGACAAAACAGGAAAAAAGAACCATGAGCAAAGTATTAGTACTGAAATCAAGTATTCTTGCTGGTTATTCACAGTCTGGCCAGCTGGCAGACCACCTGGTTTCCGAATGGAAAGCGGCCCACCCTGGCGATGAAGTGACCGAGCGCGATCTGGCCGCTAACCCAATCCCGGTACTGGACGGTGAGCTGGTTGGCGCACTGCGTCCATCCGATGCCGCACTGACCCCGCGTCAGCAGGAAGCGCTGGATCTGTCCAACGAACTGATTGCTGAACTGCAGGCCCATGACACCATCGTGATCACGGCGCCAATGTACAACTTCAATATCCCCACTCAGCTGAAGAACTACTTCGACCTGGTGGCCCGTGCTGGCGTGACGTTCCGTTACACCGAACAGGGTCCTGAAGGCCTGATCAAAGGCAAAAAAGTCGTGGTTCTGTCAAGCCGTGGTGGTATCCATAAAGACACCCCAAGCGACCTGCTGACCCCTTACCTGACCCTGTTCCTTGGCTTCCTCGGTCTGACTGACGTGCAGTTCGTGTTTGCGGAAGGTATCGGTTACGGTCCTGAAGTGGCAGCGAAAGCCGCCAGCGATGCGAAAGCGGTGATTTCTCAGATCGTGACTGCCTGATTACCCGAAAAAACAGGTTGAGCTAACCCTCCTCAACCTGCGCGGTGGCACTGTGTCGGTGCCGCCGCTACTTCTTCAACCACTGACCGTTTATTCCTCGTACATATTCCCCTGATTTTGCTCTCTCAACCAGTTTGGAACCCGCAATACTGGCAACGTCGCGCGTGGTCATATTATTTTGCTGCGCCAGCAGCTGATATTGACGTGTACGCGCCTCATTAATCTGTTTAACCAGCGTGAGGGTTTCCGCATCCTGCTGAACCGCCGCAATGTAGCCATTCAGCGTTTCACCCACACGTCCCTGTTGGCGGGCTTCATCCAGCGTCAGCGCCATCACAGCAGGTGACAGCAGCAAACAACCCAGCAATATACCGCAGTTAAGTCGTTTCATATGCCCCGTCCTCAGAACAGACCACTCTGGGTTTTTAATAACGCTTCAACGTCCTTATCCACTTTGATATGAATTTCATGCTCGATTTTTACATTCATATTAATGGTGATCGGCTCTTTTGGGGCGGCCACTTCAATGCGCGGGATACACCCGCAAAGCAGCATCGTTCCACCCGTTATCCAAAGGCTACTGAGGGGTTTCATCACTGTTTTCCTTTTGCGACGGCAAGGTGGCATTCTGTTCCACCCAAGATTGCAGGTTATCGCCAAAGCGCAGACTGCGCCACAGTTGGAACAAATTTTCCTGCTGGCTGTAGTTCAGCGATACGCGTTGATTTCTGTTGCTGAAACGGCTGGTGCCATCGACTTTAGCGGTCATGTTCATCACGCCTAAATTATCGAGATCGATTGTTGCCCAGCTTCGGGAAATTTCCATATAACGCAGCCAGTCGATGGCAGCCCCGGCGGCAAAATTATTACGACTGATGGCATCGGCCATGTCTTTATCCATACGCACGGTGAGTGGCCCGCTGTTAGCAACCCAGCCCTCTTTCACCAGCCAGTGTGAATTATTCAGCCACAGCGGCAACGCACCGTTGATGTAGCCCGACATCGCCAGCTGTTTAAGCTTCATGGTGGTGACCAGTTCGGACAAGCTCAGATGCGTGACATGGATCGTGGCTGCCTCCGTTTGTGGCATCTGCAAGCTGGCCATACTCAACTGCCCGCCGAGCAGCTCAAGGTTCACGTTACTCAGTGTGAGCGGCTGCCTGTCACTCCAGGGATACCAGCCCTGAAGATCGGCCGTGACATTGTGCATCGCAAACTGGTTGTTAATCTTTTTTATCCGTAATGATACGGGCCCGTGAGCGCCGAAATACCAGCGATGAGATTCCAGGCGGAAAGGTAGCGAGAAGTCGATACCCTCAAATTCATTATCCGGCAGTAGCACGCTGCCATTGCTCACCAGCCAGTGACCACCGGCTTTCAGCCCCTGATCGCTGGCCGCAGAGAAAGCCACCTGAGCTTTTAACATGCCCCCCTGAATCGCCAGTTTCAGCTCCGGACTGATCAGCGGCTGAAACACGTTTAATGGCTGTTCCGGCCACCACATTTGACCACGCAGACGTTCTCCATCCCAGCGGCCCCGTACCTGAACCGGGCCAATTTTCTTCGCCTGCAGACTCCCCTTGTACAAAAACGCCTCCGGGTCGCGCCCTTTGACAGTCAGCGTCAGGGTCGATGGGGGCAAATAGCCGCCGCTACTGAAGTGCGTCTCCCTGGCGTTCAGGCTTAATTGCCCGTTGAATGAGGGTGACTCAGGGTCACGTTGCCAGCGAACAGGCTGGTCCAGCGTTAATCGTGGGGCATCCATCGTGACGCTGCCATAGGCAAGATGATCAAACCCGGTCGACAGCGAGGTTAATTCAATCAACCGATCCTGCCAGCGTCCCTGACCTTTGACATCCCATTTTGCGTTCAGCGGGGCCAGATAACCATCCCCCCAGTAACGCCATAACCACGTGCCTTTGTCCGGCCAGAAGTCACTGGCCCGTCCGTCCAGATGCAGGCGAAACCGCCCCATTTCGCGATCATGAGCACTGAGGATCGCCTGTAGGCGCCCATCAATACCGGCAGAAGAAAGCGAGACGCCCGCCAGCGGCCAGCGTGCTTCATCCACTTCCAGGGTGGAGAGCAACCGCCCTTTCATACGCAGTAATGCACCCGGCAGCATCACTATCTGTGGGTCAAGCATCGGCCCACGTAACTCTCCCGGCAAGCCGGCAAAGAATTGCAGGCTGTCGAGTTTGGTCTCTCCTGTCAGCCGGAACGGCAGCTGACTGTTCTGCCAGTCCAGATTTCCCGGTCCCAGCGTTAATACCACATTACCTTTCCCGCCACGTCCCTCGGTCAGCATATTAAAGCGGCCGTTTAGTTCCGTGGCGGGTAACCCCTGCTGCCAGCCTTTTGCCGTCAGCGCGAAACCACCAGAAAGCGGTTGCACCGCCCAGGGCCAGTTCCACTGCCCCTGTTGCACCACGATGTTCTCACGTGTGATGTTCCAGGGCAGCGTTAACAGCGGTTTTTTTTGATCCTTTGCGGTCACGACCAACGTGCCGACCTGCTGCTGCCAGTCAAGGCGCAGATGCAGCGGCTCAGGAACACTATCCAGCGCCAAATCGCCCTGTAATGCACCACCTTCAGGTAAGGAGTCAGGGATGCGCGGTAACGTCAGCGTGCCGCTCAGGCTCACGGGCTTCGGCACGCCAGGTGCCTGAATGTTCAATGATGTGAGCGTCAGCTGCTGTCCGTTGAGTTCGGCATCCAGTGACAGGTTTTTTCCCTGATAGTGCAGGTGCTGACGTTGAGGATCGAGATTAAGCTGAAGCTGCCCGGCCCAGTTCTGCCAGGGCGTAATCGTGAGTTGTCGGAGAGTGACGTTGGCGGCGGGAAGCATCTGCTGCCATTCTGCCAACGTACGTGGTGCATCGTGATTGTCGGCGCTGGTAAGGTTAGCTGCGCATGAAGTATCCACGGTGGCGTCATCGACAATCAGTTGCCAGCGGCTCTGGTGGTAACTGAGCGCCACGCCTTTTACGCTCGCCAGCTCGCAGTCTCCCACCCGATAATGCACACCCGGCAGGCGTAACGCGCCCTGATGCCAGCCGGGGTTACCGTCAAGGACGACGGAAGTTTTTGCGGGCAGCCAGAGGCCGGCCAGTCGCGGCAGCCACTGGGTAACAGTAAGAAGTATGCCGGTCAGCAGCAGGATAACTGCCATCAGCACAGCAAGCGCTATTTTCCAGCCCCGGTTCATGGCGGTGACATCCTGTTCATTCCGTGATTATCCCTGAATGATGGCATGGAATCCCTGAAGGGTGAAGTTTTTCGCCTGTAATCAATCGATTCGCTGCTTTTAACACCAGCTAAACAGCGGTCCTCTCCCGCGTAGGGATAAATTATTGTTACACTGCTTTATCACTGACGCACGGCGAAAGGAAAAGGCGATGAAACTTGCGGTATATAGCACCAAGCAGTATGACCGGAAATACCTCACACAGGTCAATGAGGACTTTGGTTTTGAACTGGAGTTTTTCGACTTTCTGTTGAGTGAACGTACGGCGAAAAACGCCGTGGGCTGCGATGGCGTTTGCATTTTCGTCAACGATGACGGCAGCCGCAAGGTGTTAGAGGAGCTGGCCGAACTGGGCGTGAAGTTTGTTGCGCTGCGCTGCGCGGGTTTCAATAACGTCGATCTCGACGCGGCGCGTGAACTGGGTATTCAGGTGGTACGTGTTCCTGCCTACTCACCGGAAGCGGTGGCTGAACATGCGGTCGGCATGATGATGACCCTGAACCGCCGTATTCATCGCGCCTACCAGCGTACGCGTGATGCGAACTTCTCCCTCGAAGGGCTGATTGGTTTCAACATGCACGGACGTACCGCCGGGGTGATCGGCACCGGGAAAATTGGTATCGCTGCGATGCGTATTCTGAAAGGCTTCGGTATGCGTCTGCTGGCGTTCGACCCTTATCCAAGCCCGCAGGCACTGGAGCTGGGTGCGGAATATGTCGACATTAAAACGCTGTTTAGCCAGTCCGATGTCATCACCCTGCACTGTCCACTGACGGCGGATAATCATCACCTGCTGAACAGCAGTGCGTTTGCACAGATGAAAGATGGCGTCATGGTGATCAACACCAGCCGGGGTGCTCTGATTGATTCCCAGGCAGCCATTGAGGCGCTGAAGCAGCAAAAAATCGGCGCACTGGGCATGGATGTTTACGAAAACGAACGTGATTTGTTCTTTGAGGATAAATCTAACGACGTGATCCAGGATGATGTGTTCCGTCGTTTATCAGCCTGCCATAACGTCCTGTTTACCGGCCACCAGGCTTTCCTGACTGCGGAAGCCCTGACCAGTATTTCTGAGACCACGCTGGAAAATCTGCGCCGCCTTGAGAAAGGTGAACCTTGTGACAATGTGCTGACCGTGTAATCCACACGCGTACCCTGCACAACCCCGGCATAGCCAACCTCCCCGGCTATGCCTTTTCGCCTTTTATCCTGTAGAAAAAAAAGAGCTCGGTGGTGCTGGCATCGTTTTTTTTCGCGCCATTAGTATGTTGTAACTAATGCGGGGTGAAGTAAGCCGTAACGCCCACGTATTACTGGCCGTCAAGACCACGAATAGGTTTAACGGAGGACCAGGCACGGCACGACGGGCAATGCCAGTAAAGCGCATGAGCCGTAAAGCCGCACTTGTGGCACCGATAACGAGGTTTGGTTCGGATCTGCTCGCCGACCATATCGCGCAGCACCATCAGGCTATCTTTCGCACGGCCATCCTCGGCTTCCTGCAAGTTGAAATCCATCAGCCGATGGAAAACACGCATCGTTGGATGGCGCTGAAGCTGGCGGGTAATATAAGTTTGTGCAACCTCGGCGCCCTCTTCACGGTCAAGGATCCCCGCCAGGTAGAGTTCGGCTGCAGCACCGGTATTTTCTTCCACGCAGCGTTTAAGGTATTCGGACCAGGCCTGAGGCTGATTAAGATGTTCATAACAGCCTTCCAGCATCTCAAGCGTTTCACTGACCAACTCTTTATCCTGTTCGATTACCCGCTGCAAATGCACCACGGCTTTGGCAAACTCATTCTTCGCCATATGGATGCGGCCCATCATAATGGAGACGCGGGCACTGTTGCGGTCGGCTGACTCCCCTTTCTTCAGCAGATTCATGGCACGATCGAGATCATCACTGCTGATAGCCTGCAAGGCCAGCTCACAGTAGAAATGCGCGATTTCCATCTTCAGGCGATCTTTGCCCTGTTTCACCAGTCGTTCAGCCACTTCAATGGCATTCGGCCAGTCACTGGTGGCCTGGTGGATAATCAGCAGTTGCTGCAAGGCGCTGATGCGGAAATCCGTTTCGTCCACCAGCTGACCGAACATCTGTTCAGCGCGATCGTAGAACCCCGCAGCCATATAATCGCGGCCCAGCTGTTGGATCGCCAGCAGGCGCTGGTCGTAAGTGAGGGAGGCGCTTTCCATCAGTGCCTGGTGAATGCGTATAGCGCGATCGACTTCACCTCGGGAGCGGAACAGATTGCCCAGTGTCAGGTGCGCTTCCACCGTGCCACTGTCCTCTTTTAACATATCGAGAAACAGGTCGACGGCTTTGTCCTGCTGGTTAGAGAGCAGGAAGTTCACCCCGGTCACATAGTCACGCGACAGGCGGCTGGCTTCCTGTTGCTTATCCTGTTGCGCACTTCTGCGCCCCATATACCAGCCATAGGCGGCAGCAATGGGAAGTAACAGAAACAGCAGTTCTAACATAAATGATTATTCCTTGACGGCAGGTGCCTGTGACGCTGTCACGGATGGCTCTGTCTGCCCCAGTTGCTGCTGAAGACGTTTAAGTTTACGTTGCGTATGTGCCAGTGATACCCGCACACGCAGCCAGAACAATCCACAAATCGCCCAGCCCAGTAAAAATCCAGCGGCAAACAGTGAAGCCAGCAACGTTGAAACACGGAACTCACCCTGCGCCAGCAGATAGTTAAACTTCACTACCTGGTCGTTGTGCGCGCCCAGCGTGACTGAAATGACGAAAATCGCCAGGACCACTAAAAAAATCAGCAAATATTTCACAGTTCATCCCATACCCTGGTGTTAACCAGATGAATTATGCCAAAAAAATCGGTCTGATGCTTGCATTGATGTCACGTGTTATTCCTCGCCCCATCACTTTTCCCTGCACTTCCTGCCATCAGGCAGCCATAAAAGAGCCGAACAAAAGATATGGGGACAGGATACCGTCTTTACAATCAGGAGGCCTCATTTTCCCGCTGCGCGATCTCCTGCTGCTCCTGCGGAGGCACCGTTAGAGGCCCACAGAACCGCTGAGCCAGCCAGGTTGCGAGGGTAATGAATAACCAGCTGATAAGCGTAGCGAAAACCAAATCACGCGGCCAGTGCATCCCCAGCACAAGGCGGCTACCCATTACCGCTATCGCCCAGCTCATCAGCAACACGATAGTGACGTAGCGCCTGCGTGGCCACAGCAGCCCCACGCCGAGCAACGCCCAACTGGCGGCAAACATGGTATGCCCCGAGGGGAAAGCAAAACCGGTTTCAAATGCCCAGTGTTTTTTTAGCCAGTCAGGTAACTGGCTATTCTTCGCAACGGCGGCGCTGACCATCTCACTGCGCTGTTTACGTTTCTGGTCATAGAATTGCTGCTCATTAATACCGTACGTTTTCTCCAGCCACAGAACATAGGGGCGCGGCTCCTGTACATGTTCTTTAATCAGGCTTTTGGTGTACTGCCCGGAGAGCAGTGTGGCAATAATGATCCCCAGAAGAAATACCGCGGGTTTCCAGCGAAAGCGCAGGCACCAGAGGAACCAGCCGCAAAGAATAGCACTGGTCAGCGTCCCCCAGGGGCTGGTGACTGTTTCGGTAAACCAGAAGAGCAGCTTGTGCCCCCATCCCATTGACACAGGCTGCCAGTGCCAGCCTGACAGCATCACCCCGAGTGGCATCATCAACAATACCAGCATGCCCAGGGTGGTACGTTTGAGGATCTCTGCCATTTATCTTCCTTTCGAACCGTTATGTTCACGAGTTTGTTATAAGATTATCTTAAAAAATAATAACATAAGGATTGTTATAGTGATAATTCTGCGTTATTAAAACAATCGCTCTAACGTGTTAACTGCCACGCGATATGTTGTGGCAAAATAGGCACAATTGTTTGCGTCAGGCAACTGACACAGCGATATCTGATGATAGCGCAACACCTGAAGTTTCTGGAGAGTCACATGCAGCTTAAACGGGTAGCAGAAGCCAATCTGCCCACGCCTTGGGGGGATTTCCTCATGGTTGGTTTTGAAGAACTCGCCACCGGGCACGATCATGTCGCCCTGGTGTTTGGCGATATTTCCGACAGCAAACCTGTGCTGTCACGCGTCCATTCTGAGTGTTTGACGGGCGATGCATTGTTCAGCCTGCGTTGCGATTGCGGGTTCCAGCTTGAAGCCGCCCTGGCGCAGATTGCTGAGCAGGGGCGCGGTATTCTGCTGTATCACCGTCAGGAAGGCCGTAATATCGGTCTGCTGAACAAGATCCGCGCTTATGCGCTGCAGGATAAAGGCTTTGATACGGTTGAAGCCAACAACCAGTTAGGTTTTGCGGCTGATGAGCGCGACTTCACCCTCTGCGCCGATATGTTCAAATTGCTGGGCATCCACGAAGTCCGCCTGCTGACCAATAACCCGCGCAAGGTTGAGATCCTCACTGAGGCGGGTATCAATATTGTTGAGCGTGTACCACTGATTGTGGGAAGAAACCCTAGCAATGCGCATTACCTGGATACGAAAGCCGCGAAAATGGGCCATCTGTTATCCAAATAGCCCTTCCGGGTTGACACTCTGGCGACCGGCATCATGCAGGTCGCCAGGGAAACACCGCGTGGGTTATTGCAACATATTGCGGATCACATAATGCAAGATGCCGTCATTCTGGTAGTACGTCAGCTCATTACCGGTATCGATACGGCAACGCGCTTCCATCACTTCCTGACGCCCATCAATGCGCGTCAACGTCACCTTCACCACGCATCCCGGTGTTAACTGCTTCAGATCCTGCACATCAATCTGCTCATCCCCGGTCAGCCCCAGCGTTTTACGCGTGACGCCTGATGGAAACTCCAGCGGCAAGATCCCCATACCAATAAGATTCGAGCGGTGAATACGTTCAAAGGATTCGGCAATCACCACCCTAACCCCTTGCAGACGTGGACCTTTCGCGGCCCAGTCGCGGCTGGAGCCCGAGCCGTACTCTTTCCCGGCGATCACCGCCAGCGGAATGCCAGCCTGCTGATAACGCATGGCGGCATCATAGATCGCCATCTGCTCATCGCCAGGAATGTAACGCGTCATTCCCCCTTCCACGCCCGGTACCATTTCGTTACGAATACGGATATTGGCAAAGGTGCCGCGCATCATCACTTCATGGTTACCACGGCGTGAGCCATAAGAGTTGAAATCCGTTCGCTCGACGCCGTGCTCCAGCAGGTAACGTCCGGCCGGACTGTCGGCTTTAATGCTCCCTGCCGGTGAGATATGGTCTGTGGTCACCGAATCACCGAGCATCGCCAGAATGCGTGCACCCTGAATGTCCTGAACTGGCTTCGGTTCTCTTTCCATATCATCGAAGAAAGGCGACAGCCGGATGTAGGTCGAACTGCCATCCCAGTCATAGGTCGCGGCTTCACTGACCTTGATCTGCTGCCATTCCGGGGTGCCCTCGAAGACTTCGGCATACTCTTTATGGAACATATCGGTAGAAACCATCTGCACGGCTTCGGCGATCTCTTCCGGCGAAGGCCAGATATCCTTGAGATACACTGGATGACCTGCTGCATCTTCGCCAAGTGGCTCCGTTTGCAGATTCAGGGTCATATTACCTGCCAGCGCATAGGCCACGACCAGCGGCGGTGACGCCAGCCAGTTGGTCTTCACATAGGGATGGATGCGTCCTTCGAAGTTTCGGTTTCCCGACAGCACCGCGCCGACGGTCAGATCGCCCTGTTTGATCGCGGATTCGATCTCATCCGGCAGCGGGCCGGAGTTACCGATACACGTCGTGCAACCATAACCGACCAGGTTAAAACCGAGTTTATCGAGATAAGGCGTCAGGCGCGCAGCGGCAAGATAGTCAGACACCACTTTGGAACCTGGCGCAAGAGACGCCTTTACCCAGGGCTTAGGAGCAAGCCCCAGATCCACCGCTTTTTTCGCCAGCAGACCCGCCGCCATTAATACACTGGGGTTGGAGGTATTGGTACAGGAGGTGATCGCGGCAATCACCACCGCGCCGTCATCCAGCTGATACTGTTGATGGGTTTTACTGTCCAGGTAGCTGACGGTTTTGTGGGCTTTCTGCGCGTGATTCACTTCCAGTTCATTACTGGCGCGGAAGGCCGCCGGGACGTCGCCCAATGCGACACGGTCCTGCGGGCGCTTCGGCCCGGCCAGGCTGGATTCGACTTCCCCCATATCCAACGCCAGCATGCTGGTAAAGACCGGTTCATCACCGGTATTGCGCCATAATCCCTGCGCTTTACTGTAAGCCTCAACAAGCGCTACCTGCTGCGTGCTGCGCCCGGTCAGTTTCATATAGCCCAGCGTTACGGCATCCACCGGGAAGAACCCGCAGGTCGCACCGTACTCCGGGGCCATATTGGCAATGGTGGCACGGTCGGCCAGCGGCAGATCATCCAGCCCGTCGCCGTAGAATTCAACAAATTTACCCACTACGCCGTGCTTACGCAGCATCTGCGTTACGGTCAGCACCAGGTCAGTGGCGGTGATACCCGCTTTCAGCTTACCGGTCAGTTTGAACCCGACCACATCCGGAATGAGCATTGACACCGGCTGTCCCAGCATCGCGGCTTCCGCTTCAATCCCGCCAACGCCCCAACCCAGCACGCCCAGCGCATTAATCATTGTGGTGTGTGAATCGGTCCCCACCAGCGTATCGGGGTAAGCCACCTCTTTTCCGCCCTGCTCTTCATGCCAGACGGCCTGACCCAGGTACTCCAGATTAACCTGGTGACAAATACCCGTCCCCGGTGGCACCACGCTAAAACGATTAAAGGCCTTCTGCCCCCAGCGCAGGAAGACGTAACGTTCATGGTTACGCTCCATTTCCAGACGCACGTTTTCTTCAAACGCATCGTCATCACCAAAGTGGTCAACCGTTACCGAGTGGTCAATGACCAGATCAACCGGCGACAGCGGGTTCACCCGGGCGACATCGCCACCCAGCCGTTTCACCGCCTCACGCATGGCGGCAAGATCAACCACAGCAGGCACGCCGGTAAAGTCCTGCATCAGGACACGTGCCGGGCGATAGGCAATTTCGCGGTCAGCATGCGCATTTTTCAGCCAGCCGGCCAGTGCATGGATGTCCTCATCGGTTACAGAGTCACCGTCCTGCCAGCGCAGTAGGTTTTCCAGCAACACTTTCATTGATTTCGGCAGGCGTGAAATATCGCCCAGTTCAGCCTCAGCCAGGTGAAGACTGTAATACTGGTAACGTTGCTCGTGGACAGACAGTACATCCTGACTGAGTTGGCGTAGGGTCGTCGACATTGCTCCTCCATTGCGTATTATTTTAACATTTACCTTAAGTCACCGGAGCCGTGCTGCGGGGATAAAAGGTAAAACCTTAGTAAGCACAAGGTTTGTTTAAACATAGCACAAGCGAATCGCAACGATTTGATAACAACACTAATTGACAACAGCTGAAACAAACTGAAATTAAAATACAAAAACGCCCCGCTGTACTGGCCAGCGAGGCGTTATTTGTTATTACGCGGGTGATGATTAAATAGTGCGATTAACGCACCATCATTCCAATCCATACCGCGCTGGTCCAGAACAATGCTGAGAATGTCCAGGTGCTGAACCAGGTAATTTGGGTTAAGTTCATGTTTATACTCCTGCAGGCCATCTCTGACCAAAACGTACCACATTAAACACTCTGCATTTAAAGCGAGGGTTTTACCGTTAAATGATGGGTTTAGCATCAAAAATGGGCGTCAAGATGCCCTGGCCAGTGAGTCGGCCTGAATGATAATTAACGCTGTTTTAATTTTGATTCTCAGCAAAACGCCGAGTGAATTTTAATAACTGCTTTATTT
Source organism: Erwinia rhapontici (assembly GCF_020683125.1). NCBI lineage: Bacteria > Pseudomonadati > Pseudomonadota > Gammaproteobacteria > Enterobacterales > Erwiniaceae > Erwinia > Erwinia rhapontici. Next base: position 2,699,481 of record NZ_CP085627.1, read on the forward strand.
AACTTTCTTCTCTTCGAACATTGACTCAATAAAATTACGCTGCAGGTCATTCAAATCCCATGATGCCGGAATGGCGTCCTGAGTCTTGTTCTTGCCCTTACAGAAACGATCGTTCGTTTTGCGGACTTGCTGTGCTTTCTGCTCTGGCTGTCTCAGGTACATTGTTATCCCCATATACGCCATACGAATAAGCCAACCACTCCCCAAAACAGGGCTGAAGCAGCGAATACCGTCATCCAGGCTTTGCGTTTCAGATTGCTGTTACGCTCAACCTTGATGGTTTTGTCCCCGAAGCCGGGTTGTACAGATAATCTAGTCGCCATAGTTTTTGATAATCACTCTCATTAAAACGATTGTTTGAACCAATCAGAAATTAGGATGAATCCTAAACATTCTCTGTTGCAAAATCCAGTAATTTTTATTGAACAAAACGATTAACAGGATTAATCATCCATGAAGAAGATTAATTAAAAATGCTCACTCAACTCAGTCTCATTAATTATCACTTAACACAAATTAAGAACACCGAGTTCCATTACAGGTCCATTCTAAATTAGAGTTTTCTTTACTCCTCCTTTCGTTGCAGCTGTTCTCACCTGCTTTTAACTAGAGTATGAGAATCATCCTAACTGAGCGCAAAGGGGGACAATGAAAACTGTGTACTGTTTCTCATTTAAGAAATAACAATAGGAGAACATGTGATACATCTTTCATTTACGAAAAAATAATCAAAGGACATTAACGAATGGGGTGCCAACTGGCATCAATGGAAAAAAAAAGAGCCGCAAAGCGGCTCCGGACAGGTTTTTTCATCACCTGAGTGATTATTTTGCGGGCAATTTTATATCTTTAAACATCGCTTCAATATCTTCATTCGAACGCAAACCTACAGCAGTATCAACAACATCGCGCGTCAGATGTGGGGCAAAACGTTGAATAAAGTCATACATATAGCTGCGCAGGAATGTGCTGCGACGGAAACCGATTTTGGTCGTACTGAAGCTGAATACATCGGTTGCTTCGATACGCACCAGGTCCGGATCGGACACCGGATCGACCGCCATGCTGGCAATCACCCCAACGCCCAGTCCCAGCCGGACGTAGGTTTTGATCACGTCGGCATCGGTCGCAGTAAAGACAATACGCGGGGTCAGCCCGGCACGGTTGAATGCGGTATCCAGTTCTGAGCGGCCCGTAAAGCCGAAGGTGTAGGTCACTAATGGGTATTCTGCAAGTTCCTCAATGGAGACTTTGCTCTTCGCTGCGAGGGGATGATCGGGCGTGACGACGATGGCACGGTTCCAGTGGTAACACGGTAACATGATCAAATCGTCGTAAAGGTGCAGCGCTTCGGTGGCAATCGCGAAGTCGGCATTGCCTTTTGAAACCGCCTCTGCGATCTGCGTAGGCGATCCCTGATGCATATGCAGGGAGACGCGCGGATAGCGCTCAATAAACCCTTTAATCACATTGGGCAAAGCGTAACGTGCCTGCGTATGCGTAGTGGCAACGTACAGAGAACCCTTATCTGGCCAGGTGTGCTCTCCGGCGACAGATTTAATCGCATCCACTTTCGATAACACTTCTCGTGCAATGCGGATGATCTCCTGCCCGGCAGGCGTCACCTGAGTCAGATGTTTGCCACTACGGGCAAAAATCTGAATGCCAAGCTCATCTTCCAGCATACGTACTTGCTTACTGATGCCCGGTTGCGAGGTATACAGCCCTTCGGCCGTTGAAGAGACGTTGAGATTGTGATTCACCACTTCAACGATGTAGCGCAGCTGCTGCAATTTCATTTTTCGTTCCATCCAGGGTTTGAAACAATGCGCCGAAAACCGAGCAACAGTGTTCAACTCTGTGGCTGGCGCTCTAATCAGGCAATCGCTCTAATGCAATTAGATAATAAGAAAGGGGTTATCTATAACAACTATATCAAAAATGTGGGATATGTATAGCACAGCCAGGGGAATTCATCAGCGGGAACAGAAGAAAAGAAGGTGCGGGGGCAGCGATGACAGGCCGCCCCCGACGGGGATAATTCACGCAACGTTACTTCTTGGTGACTTCCCATTTACCATCAACAAAGAAAGCAGACCAGCCAGTGGCTTTTCCGTCTTTTTCTGTGCTGACGTACTGCTGTTTTGTTTTGCGACTGAAACGCACGACGGCTTTGTTACCTTCTTCATCGGTCGTTGGCGCATCGGCCAGGTAACGCAGTTTTTCCGGCAAACGGTCGCGGAAGCGTTGCAGCTCTTCCACCTGCGGCGCGCGGGTCTCACGCGATTTAGGGAACGTATTGGCCGCGAGGAATACACCAGCAGCACCATCACGTAGAACGAAATAAGCGTCTGACTTCTCACACGGCAACTCAGGTAACGGCACCGGATCTTCTTTCGGTGGCGCGACTTCGCCGCTGCGCAGAATTTTACGCGTATTTTTGCAATCGTCATTGGTGCAGGACATGTACTTACCAAAGCGACCCATTTTCAGGTGCATTTCGGAACCACATTTCTCACACTCAACGATCGGACCGTCATAACCCTTGATGCGGAACTCGCCCTGCTCGATCTCATAACCATCACATTCTGGGTTGTTACCACAGACGTGCAGCTTACGCTGAGGGTCGATCAGATAGCTGTCCATCGCAGTGCCACATTTCTGGCAGCGGCGACGGGCGCGCAGTGCGTTCGTTTCCGCGTCATCACCTTCGAGAATATTCAGTACTTCATTCTCAGGAATCAGGTTAATGGTCTGCTTACAACGCTCTTTCGGCGGCAACGCATAGCCAGAGCACCCGAGGAATACCCCGGTGCTGGCAGTACGGATACCCATCTGGCGGCTACAGGTTGGGCAGTCAATTGAAGTCAGGACCATCTGATTAGGCTGCATACCGCCTTCTTCAGGATCTTTCTCTGCCTGCGCCAGTTGATCGCTGAACTCACTGAAGAACTTATCCAGCACGGCTTTCCACTGGGCCTCATTCTTCGCGACTTTGTCGAGGTTGTCTTCCATGTGCGCGGTGAAGTCATAGTTCATCAGCTCACGGAAGCTCTCTTCCAGACGGTCGGTAACGATCTCACCCATTTTTTCCGCATAGAATCGACGGCTTTCTACCTTCACATATCCACGATCCTGAATGGTCGAGATAATAGAGGCATAGGTAGAAGGACGGCCGATACCGCGTTTTTCCAGCTCACGAACCAGCGAGGCTTCGCTGAAGCGGGCCGGTGGTTTGGTGAAGTGCTGGCTTGGCACCAGTTGCTGGAGACTGAGCTCACTCCCCACTTCCACAGCAGGCAGCACGCGATCTTCATCACCTTTACGCAGCGCAGCCATCACACGCGTCCAGCCGTCAAAGCGCAACGTGCGCCCTTTCGCCTTCAGTTTGAAATCGCCCGCTTCCACCGTCAGCGTGGTGGAATCGTATTGCGCCGGCATCATCTGGCAGGCAACAAATTGACGCCAGATCAGCTGATACAGCTTCTGCGCGTCGGTTTCCATATCTTTTAGCTGCTCAGACTGCACTTTCACATCCGATGGACGGATGGCTTCATGCGCTTCCTGGGAATTCTCTTTGCTGCTGTAGACGTTGGCGGCTTTCGGCAGGTATTTCGCGCCGAACTCATCTTCGATGTAGCCGCGCACCATGCCGACAGCATCCTGGCTCAGGTTGGTTGAGTCAGTACGCATATAGGTGATATGACCGGCTTCATACAGACGCTGGGCCATCATCATGGTTTTCTTCACGCCAAAGCCAAGACGGGTACTGGCCGCCTGCTGCAGCGTAGAGGTAATAAACGGTGCGCCGGGCTTGCTGCTGGTGGGCTTATCTTCACGATCGGCAACCACATAGCGGGCTTTCTCCAGCAGGCTGACAGCGGCGTAGGTCTGCTCGCGGTTTACCGGACGGAACGGTTTATCGCCCTGATGCGTCACCTGCATCGGCAAATCCACCCCTTTCGGCGTGGTCAGGTCTGCATTCAGATCCCAGTATTCTTCCGGAACAAACGCTTTGATTTCGCGCTCACGCTCAACCACCAGTCGAACGGCGACCGACTGAACACGGCCAGCGGAAAGACCACGTGCCACTTTTTTCCACAGCAGTGGAGACACCATGTAACCCACAACGCGGTCCATAAAGCGGCGCGCCTGCTGGGCATTAACACGGTCAATATTCAGTTCACCCGGCTTTTCAAATGCCTGGCGAATCGCATTCTTGGTGATTTCGTTAAACACCACGCGGCTGTAGCGCGATTCATCGCCACCGATCACTTCCCGCAGGTGCCAGGCAATGGCTTCCCCTTCGCGGTCAAGGTCCGTTGCGAGATAGATATGGTCAGCTTTCTCAGCCAGCGCCTTGAGTTCAGCGACAACTTTTTCCTTGCCCGGCAGGATCTGATAATTCGCATCCCAGCCGTGATAAGGGTCGACGCCCATACGGTTAACTAACGCCGTCTTTTCGTCTTTTTTGACCTTTTTGGTTGTTTTACTGGTTGTAGAGTCAGCGCTCTTTTTAACTGTTGATCCACTGGTCGGCAAATCACGGATATGGCCTACGCTGGATTTCACCACGAAGTCATTACCGAGATATTTATTGATCGTTTTGGCTTTTGCCGGGGACTCAACTATTACGAGAGCTTTTCCCATAGTTACCTTTACCTGATTAAAACATCCGAGAGTAAGTGTGCCGTTTTGCACTCGTCACATCGCGCACTAACGATAGGGTTATCGGGATAACAGATTCAACCCGGTTAACTTTTTATCCATTCCAACATAATAACGCACGTTGCAACCAGTTGATTAACGGTACTTTTTACCACCTGTTAAGCGAATCTCTAACAGAGCGTAAAGTCTGTTTTACGCCCGGAACCCGAAACGCCCACACTCTACCTGATAAAATCTGTTACGCAACTTAATTAGCATCAACCCCCCATTTACGCCAGGAAAGGCAGCAAAAAGAGATAAATTTGTGCTATTCGCCGCAACGCCCGGGCACCACGAAGCACAGCATTTGTTCACTGAGACGACTGCCTTATAAAGGAAGAAAAAAACGATTTGCCTGCGGATATGATATTTGGATAATCAACCGATTGATAAAAGCGAGATTTTTCCGCTTGAACCCCTTTCTGGCGTTGATTACATTGACCCACCGGTCTACCGCCGCTGCTGCAAAAAAAAAGTGACCGGAGGCAGAGAATCGCTTCTCTTTTACGGATATCGCTGCGCTATCGATGTCCTGTTCAACACAAATGGAAACCACATGACCACCTTGATTTATCAGGATGAAAAATCCCACAAATTCTGGACCATTGTACAAAAACAACAGGAACTCCATCTCAGTTGGGGACGTGTGGGAACTCAGGGGCAAAGCCAGATAAAAAGCTTTGATGATGATGAACAGGCCAGAAAAGCGTGCGAGAAGCTCATTAAAGAGAAGAGCCGCAAAGGCTATCTGGCAGCAGGTGAAGATAAACAACAGAGCATCGCTTCTGCTGGCAGTGCAGCCTCAGTCCAGGCCGTGCCACCCGCAGCCGTGGCGCCAGCCAGTCCGAAAAAAACACCGTCCGCCGCGCCAACGGCTGACGAGCCTCTCACCGCTTCCCCCGTAGCCGCTCCCCTCAGCGCCGTCGTCAACCCTGCGGCACCGCTGTGGCTGACAGAAGATGATGCCATTACGCTGCCGCAGAAGCTGTCGGTACTGGCACTCAGCCACCGTGACAGGCCACTCCCGACCATCGGTAAAGTCGAAGAACCCGCAGAACAGTTACGTCGTCTGAAGGTCTTGAGCCAGGAAACCAAAAAGAACGGCGGCATGGTCCTGGACGGCAGTCGCTGCGATAGCCGCTGGCAGCAGGCGTTCGCCATCGCGCAGGCCTGTCTCGCCGAGGCGAAACCGCTGCCGCAGGACTCCCCGATGGCCGCTGCGGCCCTGATGAAAATCAATCAGACCTATGCGGGGCGCGACACTTCGCTGCTGATCGATGCCATCGTGGCCAGCTATGGCCTGGAGTATGCCGTCGAGATGATCATCGCCAGCCTGCAGATTGGTCTCGACCGGGATTACCGCTCGCGCAACATCTCGTTTTATCCGGCGGATAACCCACCTGCGGGTTACCAGCAGAATATCGTTGATTATGAAATGCGTCTGCGCTGGCACCTCTCTGCGGCACAGCCAGACCTGTGGCAACGCTGCGCAGACCGCCTGGTCGCCGCCCTGCCGCTGATCCCACTCTGGCGTCAGCCGCTGGTGTCATTGCTGCTGCCGGAGCGCCCCGAACTGGCCGATGAAATCACCCTGCGTGCAGGACGCGACCAGGATCTGACGGCACTGGAGTGGCTGAAAATGACCGCGACGGATGCAGCGACCTTGCACGTGCTGGAGTATTACCAGGCGTTAGAACTGTTTGATAGCTGGTATTACGGCGAAATACTGACCAGCACTGTGCTGCTGGAGCAGGGTGTGTGCGCGCTACCGCGTCTGGCGCCCTATGCTCACGGCGATCGCTGTGGCGAAGTGCTGATGCACGTCAACCATCCGCAGGCACTCATGATGTTAATTGACGCTGCCGGTAAGGGAAAACGCAGCTATGAGCGCGCAGCAAAAGCCAGTAAACGCTTCCCTCACGCCGCGTTCGCGGCCCTGGTTCGCCTGCTAAACGGTAAAGAGGATGCGCTGTGGCGTAGTCAGCTTCATGCCCTGCTGCACACTCAGCCGCAGCTGGCTGCTGAGTGTGCCCCCTGGCTCTCCGCGGAGGAACGCGCTTTGGTGGAGAGCAGTCTTGCGCAGCTGAACGTTAAAACCGACTGCGCCAGCGCGGAGATGTTACCGGCGATCCTCGTGTCTCCGCCGTGGACCGTCAAAAAACAAGTCGGCACCATTCCGCAGTTGACGTTATCGGTGCAGCCTGTCGCGCCGCAGTTCGACGGCGTGCCAGAAGACCAGCTGTCGATGTGGTCGAATCATCGTAAGATCAAGGTGGAGGGTCTGAAGACAGAAGAGATCCTCGCGCGTTTTGGCTTCAATTCATGGAACCAGTCATTGCCAGACACAGCGGTGCAGGCCTATGACGAGGATAATTACAGTCAGCTTATTGCCGACTGGGCGACCAACCACTCGCATTACGCCAGTGACTGGAACCTCACTATTTTACCCGGGTTGCCGCGTGAAAAAGGCCTCAACCTGTGGAATGCGCTCAGTACGGAGCATCACACCGGTATTGCGCTGGTCATGGCACATTTCGGCCTGGACGGACTGCCCGGCTTTATCAACAGTGTTGGCCGCCAGCCGCAGGAAGCGCTGCCCGTCGCACTCTGCGTGGGTAGCACCGACCTCGCACCGCTGGTTTCACGGGCGTTTTCCAAACTGAAAACCCTGCGTGCAGAGGCGCGTAACTGGCTGCTGAAGTACCCGGAACATGCGGTAGCTGGCCTGCTGCCGGTGGCTTTCGGCAAAGCCGGAGAAGCGCAGGATCACGCGCGTCTGGCGCTGCGTCTGCTGCTGGATAACGGCTATCAGGAACTGCTGGAAGCGGTGGCTGGACGCTATGCGCAACCCGAGGTGCTGGCGGCGGTCAATGCCCTGGTGCAGCTTGACCCACTGGACGATTTCCCGGCAAAGCGCCCTGCATTGCCGGACTTCTGGCAACCCGTGCTGTGGACGCGTCCTCTGCTTCATAACGGTAAAGCCCTGCCGGAGGATGCCCTGATGCACCTCGGCACTATGCTACGGTTCCCGACGGAAAATGGCCTGTATCCGGGGCTGGTCCAGGTCAAAGAAGCTTGTACGCCGGACTCACTGGCCGCGTTTGCCTGGGATCTGTACACCGCGTGGATGGCCGCCTCTGCACCGTCAAAAGAGGGCTGGGCGTTCAGCACGCTCGGGCTGTTCGGCAACGATGATATCGCCCGTCAGTTAACCCCGCTAATCCGCAGCTGGCCGGGGGAATCTCAGCATAAACGTGCCGTTGCGGGCCTGGATATTCTGGCGGATATTGGCTCGGATATCGCGCTGATGCAGCTCAACGGCATTGCACAGAAGCTGAAGTTCAAAGCGCTGCAGGAGCGGGCGCGTGAAAAAATCAGCCAGATTGCCGAAAAACGCGAACTGAGTGTCGCAGAGCTGGAAGACCGTCTGGCACCAGACCTGGGGCTGGATGACAATGGCTCATTGCTGCTTGATTTCGGTCCGCGCCAGTACAGCGTCAGTTTTGATGAGTCGCTCAAACCTTTCGTACGTGACAGCAGCAGCAGCCGCCTGAAAGACCTGCCAAAACCGAACAAGAGTGACGATGCTGCGCTGGCGACAGAGGCGGTGAATCGCTTCAAATTACTGAAAAAAGATGCGCGCACCATCGCCAGCCAGCAGATCGCCCGTCTGGAAAGCGCAATGTGCCTGCGCCGCCGCTGGACAGAAGCCCAGTTCATCCAGTTCCTGGTGGGTCATCCGCTGGTCGGTCACCTGACCCGCCGCCTGGTGTGGGGTGCCTATGATGCCGATAACCAGTTGCTGAGCTGCTTCCGCGTCGCGGAAGACAACAGTTACAGCACCGCAGACGATGACCTGTTCACACTGCCGCATAACGCTGTTGAAATCGGTATTCCGCATATTCTGGAAATGCCGCCCGAAGATGCCGCCGCCTTTGGTCAGCTGTTTGCGGATTATGAGCTGCTACCGCCCTTCCGCCAGTTGGATCGTAACCGCTATCTGCTGACCGCTGAAGAGCGTGAAGCCACCGATTTACAACGCTGGCAGGGCAGGCTCTGCCCAAGTGGACGTCTGGCCGGACTGACCAGCAAAGGCTGGCTGCGTGGCGTGCCACAGGATGCGGGATGGATCTGCTGGATGTTAAAACCCCTGGGGAACCTGACGCTGGTGCTGGAAATGGGTGAAGGCCTGGGCGTTGGCATGGCACCGGATGAATTTAACAAGGAGCAGTCGCTGGCAAGCATCTGGCTGTGGCACGGCGATGCCCACCAGTATGGCTGGGGCCAGCAGCACCCGCAAAAGCATCCGTTCTCACAACTGCATCCGATTACCGCCAGCGAAATGCTGAGTGATATTGATGCGCTGTTTGATTAATGCCTGAACCCGTTTGTTAAGGAAAGACCATGTCTGATGTATTGCAGCGGCCCCCGGCCGCGGTACTTTACGCTGCGGAACTGGCGCGGCTGAAACAGGATGACAGTGGCCCCCTGCCCCCCGGCTGGCAACTCAGTCTGCCGGCAGCACGGGCATTTATCCTGGGCGATGATGCCCGGGATATCAGTGCAAAAGTCGTCACGTCGATCGCCAGCGTTGAGCGCATGCTGGTGACGCTGGCCACCGGGCGCGGTCTGATGCTGGTCGGTGAACCCGGCACCGCAAAATCGCTGCTGTCAGAGCTGCTGGCAACCGCCATCAGCGGTGATGCCGGGCTGACCATTCAGGGCGGCGCATCGGTGACAGAAGATCAGATTAAATACGCCTGGAACTATGCCTTACTGATTAACCAGGGGCCATCAACTGATGCCCTGGTCCCGGCCCCGCTTTATCAGGGCATGTGTGAGGGTAAAATCGTACGTTTCGAAGAGATCACCCGCGCACCGCTCGAAGTGCAGGACTGCCTGCTTGGGATGCTGTCTGACCGCGTGATGACCGTGCCGGAACTGAGCGGTGATGACAGCCAGCTGTATGCCCGTGAAGGCTTCAATATTATCGCCACCGCCAACACCCGCGATCGTGGCGTTAACGAGATGAGTGCCGCGCTGAAACGCCGCTTTGACTTCGAAACCGTGTTCCCGATTATGAATTTCGAGCAGGAGCTGGCGCTGGTCTCTTCTGCGTCTGCACGTCTGCTGACGCACAGCGGCATCCCGCATAAAGTGCCGGATGACGTGCTGGAACTGCTGGTGCAAACCTTCCGCGATCTGCGCAGCGGTGGAGAGAAAAAAAGCGCGATGGACAGCCTGAACGCCATTATGTCGACGGCTGAAGCGGTCAATGTGGCACATGCGGTGGGCGTACGCGCCTGGTTCCTGCAACAGCGCGCCGGTGAACCGGCTGACCTGGTTGACTGCATTGGTGGCACCATCGTCAAAGATAATGAAGACGATCGCGCACGCCTGCAACGCTACTTTGAGCAGCGCGTCGGTAACCGTAAAGAAGCGCACTGGCAGGCGTATTACCAGGCGCGTCACCGGCTGCCATGACCCTCCCGGCAACAGATCGTCCTCCAGTCACGATGCCCCCGGCCGGTGAACCGCTCATCCTCGGCATCCGCCACCACAGCCCGGCCTGCGCCAGGTGGGTTAAGCACAGCATCGAACAGCTACGCCCGGCCTGGGTATTGATTGAAGGCCCGGCGGATTTTAACCCTCGACTCGATGAACTGCGGCTGGCGCATCAGTTGCCGATCGCCATTTACGGTTACTGCCAGTTTCAGGATCACGATACGCCCGGTATCGGTGCCTGGACACCGTTTGCCGAATGGTCACCTGAATGGCAGGCACTGCTGGCCGCACAACGGCTGAAGGCCGAAACGCGTTTTATCGATGTGCCGATCTGGGCGCAGACAACCGACGATGACGAAGACGACAGCGACAGCGACAGCGACAGCGACAGCGACAGCGACAGCCAGCACTATCATCAGCGCCAGCAGGCGATGATGGCGGCCTGCGGGATGGAGAGCAGCGATGCGTTATGGGACCATCTGTTCGAAGATGACGATCAGCATAACGAACTCCCCCGCACGCTGGATCGCTGGTTTCAGCAACTGCGTGACGGTTGCCCTGGCAGCCCGCAGGATCGGCAGCGCGAAGCTTATATGGCTCGCTGGATCGCCTGGGCGATGGCACAGGATAACGGCCCGGTGCTGGTGGTCTGCGGAGGCTGGCATGCTCCAGTCCTTGCCCGTCTGTGGCGCAGCGTTTCAGATACCAGGGAACCCGGGCTGCCTGACCCACCCCTTACCGGTGCCGTCACCGGCAGCTATCTGACCCCCTACAGTGAAAAGCGGCTGGATGTGCTGGCAGGCTATCTCTCCGGGATGCCCGCGCCGGTGTGGCAGCACTGGTGTTGGCAATACGGGCTGCAACAGGCCGGGCAGCGTCTGCTGGAAACCGTTCTGACCCATCTGCGCCGCCAGCATCTGCCCGCCTCAACCGCGGATATGACCAATGTCGTCTCCATGGCGCGGGGGCTGGCGGCACTGCGCGGGCACCGGCTACCGCTGCGCAACGACTGGCTGGATGCGCTGGCGGGCAGTCTGATCAAAGAAGCCCTGCATACACCATTACCGTGGAGCTATCGCGGTCAGTTACAGGCGGGCACGGATCCGATTCTGATCACCCTGGTAGACGTGCTGGCAGGACATCGCTTTGGCGAACTGGCCGCCGACACACCACAACCCCCCTTACCCCAGGATGTGATACGCGAGCTTGCGCACGCCAGCATTACGCTCCCGTCCACCCTGACCCTTAACCGCTTTGATGCGGAAGGATTAGGGCAAAGTCAGGTGCTGCATCGCCTTGCGGTGCTGGATATCCCCGGCATTCTCTGCCAGCAGGGCCACACGCTGGCGCTTTCCGGTGACGGTGAAGAGCAGTGGACGCTGACCCGGCCATTGCAGCAACATGCCGCCCTGATCGAAGCCGCACGCTATGGCGCCACGCTGATCGAGGCCGCGCGCAACCGTCTGGAATCCGCGATGGCCGGGGCCGATGACATTGCGTCACTGGCCGCCTGGCTGCAACGCGCCGCCCTCGCCGGGCTGTCCACATTCAGCCTGCAACTGCTCTCCCGGCTGGAGCAGCAGATCGCGCTGGAGAGTCAGTTTGAGCAGATGGGCCCCGCGATGGAGATCCTCTACGCGCTGTGGCGCCACGACACCTTCAACGGAATGCGCGACGCCGCCATCCTGCACACCACTCTACGGGCAGCGATAGACCGCACATTGTGGCTGGCGGAGTCGACCGGGCTGATTGATGCCACGCAGATCAATGCCCATCTGCACAGCTGGCAGGCACTGTGCCATATTTTGCGCGATGAGCAGAGTCACCCGCAGCCCGATCGCGCTCTGGTGCTGTTGCCGCGTGCGCTTGCCGTGCTGGAACGCCGTTGCCGTGCAGCGGAGGCGAGTGCGCTCAGTCGCGGCGCGGCGCTGGGTGCGTTGATCCGTCTGGAGCACCCCAGCGCCGATGCAGAGGCGGCACTGGCGCTGCTGGCTGCACTGCCTGCGGCACGGCTGGGCGAGGCGCTGCATGGACTCATCGCGCTGGCACGCCACCAGCTGGCATCCCATCCGGCCTTTGTCGCCGGGTTTAATCAGCAACTGATGCAGCTGGCGGACGATCAGTTTATCGCCGCCCTGCCCGATCTGCGTGCCGCACTGGCGTGGCTGCCACCGCGCGAACGGGCAGCGCTTGCACGTCAGGTGCTGGCGCATTACCAGCTCTCCCACTTGCCAGAACATCTGTTACAAACGCCGCTGCCGGATGCCTGTGCTCCTGCCGATTTTCTTCGTCACCAGCAACAGGAGCAGCGCACCGTCGATGCGCTCCGCGCCTGGGGCATACTGTGAGGACCCCGGATGCCTGAACTCTCCGATATGTTAACCAGCACTGAACTACAACGCTGGCGGCTGATGCTCGGTGAGGCTGCGGAAAGCAGTCTTGGCGGGCTTGATGAACATGCCCGCGCGGTGGATAACGCCCTGGAGTGGCTGTACGGTCGCGATCCGCAGCGCCTGCAACGCGGTGAGCGCCACGGCGGCAGAGAGGGATCGCAGCTCACCACTCCGCAATGGATCAACGCCATCCATCAACTGTTCCCTGCAGAGGTGATTGAACGGCTGGAAAGTGACGCCGTATTGCGCTTCGGCATCGATGATGTGGTCACCAACATTGAGGTACTGGAACGCATCGCCCCCTCTGAGGGCCTGCTGCGCGCGGTGTTGCACACCAAACACCTGATGAATCCACAGGTGTTACAGGCCGCCCGACGTCTGGTGCGTCAGGTGGTGGAACAGATTATGGCGCGGCTGGCGACTGAGGTCCGGCAGGCGTTTTCCGGCACCCGCGACCGCCGACGCCGATCGCCGGTGGCCATTGCCCGTAACTTCGATTTTAAAGGCACACTGCGTGATAACCTGCACCGCTGGGACCCACAGCGCGGACGGCTGTTTATTGAATCCCCGGTCTTTATCAGCCGGGTAAAACGCCACAGCGAGAAATGGCAGCTCATTTTGCTGGTCGATCAGAGCGGATCGATGGTGGATTCGGTGATCCACTCCGCCGTAATGGCCGCCTGTCTCTGGCAGCTACCAGGGATCCGTACCCATCTGGTGGCATTCGACACCAGCGTAGTGGATCTGACGGCTGACGTGCAGGACCCGGTTGACCTGCTGATGAAAGTTCAGTTGGGTGGCGGCACCGATATTGGTAAAGCCATGCAGTATGCGCGGCAGCTAATCGAACAGCCGCAAAAAAGCGCGATTGTACTGGTCAGCGATTTCTTCGAAGGCGGATCCCCCTCACTGTTGGTCAACCAGGTCAGGCAGTGTGTGCAGAGCGGCAGCAAAGTGCTGGGACTGGCCGCACTCGACAGTAAAGCCGCCCCCAGCTATGACCGTGATATGGCCCAACGGCTGGTCAATGCCGGGGCACAGATTGCAGCCATGACGCCGGGTGAACTGGCGGCCTGGCTGGCGGAGAACCTGCAATCATGAGTGAGATGCTACGCAGCGAGCTGCTCGAACTGACCCCGCAGGCGTTAATCGCCCTCAGCAATGCGGGTTTCGTTAAACGCAGCCAGAAAGAGATCGCCGCCGGAAATCTGCCCTCGTTCAGCGATAAGGACGGCGTGCTGACAGCGCAGTTTAGCGATGGCATCCAGACCCGGTTGAGCCAGGGTCAGGCATTGAAAGAAGCACAGTGTAGCTGTGGGGCCAGCAACATGTGCCGCCATCGGGTTATGCTGGTGCTCGGCTATCAACAACGGTGTGCCACTGAAGCGCCAGTCCCCGCCGCCTCTGTCCGCTGGCAGCCCGGCGAGTGGCTGGCGGAACTACGCTCACTGCCTGCAGCAACGCTAAAACGCGCACAGCAACTGGCTGATAAAGGGCTGGTGATAGAACTCCAGTGCGAACCCGGAAAGGTGCCCGCAGCGAAACTGCCGATGAGCGATGTGCGTTTTTTTTCACGCAGCAGCATGCAGTTTGCCCGTTGCGACTGCGTTGAAGGCACGCTGTGCGAACATATCATTCTCGCGGTGCAGGCCTTTGCCGCGGCCGAAGCACAGCATCCGGGTTTTGAACACCTCGTCTGGCAATTACAGGGCGAACGGCAGGATGATGTGACTGACCTGGCGGAGAGTGAAGGCAATCTGGCAGAGCTTTGTCACCTGAGCCACCAGCTATGGAGCCGTGGGCTCAGCCAGCCTTCTGTCACCTTTGCTCAGCTACTGACTCAGGCACAACGCAGCGCTCAGCAGGCAAACTGGCGCTGGGTGACACTGTCACTCCAGCAGATTGCAGAGGGCATCGACCACTTTCATCAGCGCGCATCCCATTATCGCGCCGGGCTGTTTCTCAGCCAGTTCGCCGGGTTAACGGCTCGTGTGCTGGCTGCCCGCGAGATGGTACGCGTGGCCTCGGAGGGCAAAACGCCCGCACAACCCTGGCGCAACATTGTCGGCCTCGGGATTCAGGATCGGGTCAGACTCGACCATCTGCGGCTGGTGTCGCTGGGCATGGAATGCTGGCAGGACGACCAGCATTACGCGGTACGCATCTGGTTTACCGATCCGGATACGGGCAGCGTTCTGCATCTGTCCCGCCAGTGGCCGCTGGCTGAACAGCAAAATGCACCTGGCTGGCAGCGCCGTATTGCGGGTTTCCAGGCTTCAATCCTGGCAGGTGGGCAAATCATCTCGCAGGCGGCACAGCGCGATGCGCGCGGGGAATTACACCTGGCGGCGCGCGATCGTCTGACTAGCGTCGCGCCCCTGACGCCCTCGGCATGGGAGATGCCCGAGTTTCCCCTTTGCCAGCCGGGTGTCGAAGCCCTGCGGCACCATCTGCAACAACGCCCGCCCGCTTTCACCCGACCACTTAGCCACAGTGATAGCCTGTTTATCCTGCCGCTGGGTGAATGTATGGATATCCGCTGGGATGCCGGGCGACAAACGCTGGAAGCTGATGTTATCAGCGGTGCAGGTGAAGAAAATGTTCTGAGGTTATCACTGAGTGCATCGCCTTCGGCCCCACGCGCCATTGACTGTCTGACGGCCCTGCTGCAACAGCAGGATGATCCGCCCTGCAAGGTCTCCGGTCGGGTATCGGTGGTGGACGGTGTTCTGGTGCTGGAACCGCTGGTGATCATGACGCGCCAGCGTGCCTGGGTGCTGAATGCCGGGAACCCGCCATCTCAGGCGCTGCCTGTCAGCGCATCCCCTCCGGCATTACCGCTGCCTCTGGCCCTGCTACAGCAGTGCCAGCAGATGCTGATCCAGTGGCTACACAACGGGTTGTTCCACCAGGAACAGCGTGCCTGTCGTGAAGCGGAAACGCTGGCGCAGGCGCTGGATGGATGCGGCTTTGAACGGCTGGCACGTCTGCTGCGTCATCTGCCTGCATTACTGGCGGGTACGGATCATGAGCGGCTGGTGAATACGCTGAACGCGATTGTGTTGCTGCGGGATGAACTGGAACAACAGTGTCTACTGACGCCGCAGGACGCGAACGCCCGTTAAAAGTATCACGCCCGCAGACGCGGGCGTGATGAGGATTACAGCAGCGGTTTATCACCACGTTGCCAGAGACGCAGCAGCAGACGTTCAACACTACCCGTCGCGCTATCGGTAAAGCGGCTCATCACCCCTTTGCGGCGCGCATAACGCACCCCAATCACCTGGTGTTTCTCCATCTGAGCGATAATCAGATCATCACTGGTGCTGATGGCATCAACCAGGCCTTTATCCAGCGCCTGCGTCCCGTACCAGTGCTCCCCGGTCGCGACACTGTCAATATCCAGCGAAGGACGCATCTGGTGTACAAACTGCTTAAACAGCAGGTGCGTTTCATTCAGGTCCTCACGGAATTTCTCGCGTCCCTGCTCGGTATTCTCACCAAACAGCGTCAGCGTACGTTTGTATTCCCCGGCCGTGTGCAGCTCAACGTCAATCTCATTGCGCTTCAGCAGACGGTTAAAGTTAGGGATTTGCGCCACCACGCCAATGGATCCGATGATCGAGAACGGAGCGGCAACGATACGATCCGCCACACAGGCCATCATATAACCGCCGCTCGCCGCCACTTTATCAACGGCCACCGTCAGCGGGATTTTCTTCTCACGCAGGCGCTGAAGCTGAGAGGCTGCCAGGCCGTAACCATGCACCACGCCGCCAGGGCTTTCCAGACGCAGCAGGACTTCATCCCCGGCCGTCGCCACCGCCATGACCGCCGACACCTCCTCACGCAGCGAGGAGACTTCACCGGCATCCATGCTGCCTTTGAAATCGATCACATACAGCGTGGGTTTCGTCGCTGCCGGTGGACGCCCCAGCTTCGCCTGCTGTTTGGCGGTTTTTGCCTCCAGCTTCTCTTTTTTCTTCTGCTCTTTGTGCCACAGTTTTTGCTGTAACGGCTTCATCTTCGCCAGCCGCATCGTATCCTGCATTTCCGTGTAGCGTTCATCCAGGTGGGTCAGTTTTAGCTGGCCGCTCTGGGCGCGTTTCCGCATGGCAAGATTAGCGATCACCACGGCGATGGCCACAATCGCCACCACAACGGTGACGGTTTTTGCCAGAAAAAGTCCATAATAAGAGAGTAAGTCCACTCAAACCGCCTTGATTTACATTATGTTAGAGATTGACTTATTGTAGCGGAGTCGCGCTCAGGAGTCGCCTACTGACGTGACTTCACCGTAAATCCGGGCAGCGCGATTGAACTCATCACCGTTTTCAGGCATAAATCACTTTATTCAATCCGTGCAAAGGCTTACGTCAGCCAGGACCATTAGCCCGCGGATATCATCCCCATCGCCAGAGGATCTTTACGTGCATTATCAACCGAAAAGCGATCTGCTTAATCACCGAATTATTCTTGTGACCGGCGCCAGCGATGGCATCGGGCGCGAGGCCGCCCTCTCCTATGCCCGCTACGGCGCGCAGGTGGTGCTACTGGGCCGCAATGCCGAAAAACTGCAACGGGTCTGTAATGAAGTGAATCAGCACAGCAAAGCCCCGGCGTTGTGGTTTACTCTCGATCTGGAAACTGCGACGCCGGAAAGCTGCCATCAGCTGGCACAGTCGGTAGCAGCAGAGGTGCCGCGCCTGGACGGCGTGCTGCATAACGCCGGGTTGTTAGGTGACGTCGTACCGATGGATCAGCAGGACCCGGCGACCTGGCAGCAGGTAATGCGCGTCAATATCGACGGCACGTTTTTCCTGACCCAGGCCCTGCTGCCGCTGCTGCTGAAGTCCGATGCTGCTTCGCTGGTGTTCACCTCTTCCAGCGTTGGCCGCCAGGGGCGTGCAAGCTGGGGTGCCTATTCGGTGTCGAAGTTTGCCACCGAAGGCATGATGCAGGTGCTTGCCGAAGAGTACGATGCACGCCAGCTACGGGTGAACTGCATAAATCCCGGAGGCACCCGCACCAAAATGCGCGCCAGTGCCTTCCCACAGGAAGATGCCAATAAGCTGAAAACCCCTGCCGACATTATGCCGCTTTATCTCTGGCTGATGGGTGATGACAGTAAACGTAAAACCGGGATCAGCTTTGATGCGCAGCCTGGACGTAAACCAGGAGCAGCAGAATAATGGCCGCAGAAGATCGTCATCAACAGCGCCAGCAGCGACTGAAAGAGCAGGTGGACGCGCGCATTGCGGCGGCGACCGATGTTCGCGGTATTCTGATGGTATTTACTGGTAACGGTAAAGGAAAAACCACGGCGGCGTTTGGCACCGCCACGCGTGCCGTCGGGCATCAGAAGCGTGTCGGCGTCATCCAGTTTATCAAAGGCGAATGGCCCAACGGTGAGCGTAACCTGCTGGAGCCTCATGGCGTAGAGTTTCAGGTGATGTCCACCGGATTTACCTGGGACACGCAAAACCGTGAAACGGACACCGCCGCCTGCCTGAGCGTGTGGCAGCATGGCAAACGCATGTTGCAGGATCCCACGCTGGACCTGGTGGTGCTGGATGAGCTGACCTATATGGTGAGTTTTGACTATCTGCCGCTGGAAGAGGTGCTTGAGGCATTGCAACAACGCCCTGTTCATCAGAGTGTGATTATCACTGGCCGCGGCTGTCATCGGGACATTCTGGAGCAGGCGGATACCGTCAGTGAAATGCGCCCGGTTAAGCATGCCTTCGATGCCGGGATCCAGGCACAACAGGGCATTGACTGGTAAGCGCTATAACGCAAAAGGGACCCGAAGGTCCCTTTTGACATCACACAACTGCATCACGCAACGTTAGCCTTGCTGACGCTTAGACGAGCGGCGATTGCTGCCCGGCTTGCTGGTTTTCGTGGTCGTGGTGGTATGACGCTTGACCGCACGGCGGATCTGGTTCGCTTTAGTACGGCGGCGATCTTTTTCCACGGCGACTTTGGTGACCGTTTCCGGCGCCAGACCGACCAGCTCACGCAGGTAGTTGGTCGGCTGGAGTTCCAGCTCTGTCCAGCCGCCACGCGGCAGACCTTTCGGCAGGTCGATATCGCCATAGCGGATACGGATCAGACGGCTCACCTGCACGCCGACCGCTTCCCACAGACGACGTACTTCACGGTTGCGCCCTTCGGTCAGCGTGACGTTGTACCACTGGTTGATCCCTTCCCCGCCCGTAAACTTCAGAGTTTTAAAGGCTGCCGGGCCGTCTTCTAACTGCACGCCACGGCTTAACTGTTTGATCTTCTCGTCATCGACGGCACCAAATACGCGGACGGCATATTCGCGCTCAACTTCACGGCTCGGGTGCATCAGGCGGTTTGCCAGTTCACCATCGGTAGTGAACAACAGCAGACCACAGGTGTTCACATCCAGGCGGCCAACGGCCACCCAACGCGCACCGCGCAGCTTCGGCAGACGGTCAAATACTGTCGGACGGCCTTCCGGGTCATTACGGGTACAAAGCTCACCTTCCGGCTTGTAATACGCCAGTACGCGGCAGACTTCGGCAATGGATTCACTGACAGGAACAATGTGGCCGTCAACACGGATCTTCATTGAGGCACTTGGCTCAACACGGTCACCCAGTGTGGCCAGCTTGCCATCAACGCTGACGCGTCCGGCAGAGATCAGGGTTTCGATTTCACGACGGGAACCGTGCCCGGCGCGTGCTAAAACTTTTTGTAATTTCTCGCTCATGGAGCTACCTCTGTGTCGCCTTCCCAGGCGTCATGGTGAAAACAGAATTTCTTTTGTTTTCAATAACTTAAAGTGTGTATCGCGTGTCATTATACAGCCTTTTTACTGCGGTGTAACCTTCTTACACCGCGCAGGCCCAAAAAAAGCCCTACACCTCGTCCCCATAACCCGTGCGACCCATTGAAAGAGTGAGCATTGTTGGACTACACCAGCCGCTTTCCTTGTTTGTCGATCAGTTTTTCACCCCCTTCCTTGCTGAATTCGCCCTGCTGCGGGTCTGGCAATATTTCAAGAACGATTTCTGACGGCCTGCATAACCGCGTGCCAATCGGTGTGACAACAATCGGGCGATTAATCAGGATCGGATATGTCAGCATGGATGCAATCAATTCATCATCGCTGAAGCGCTCTTCGGCTAATCCCAGTTGCTCGTAAGGTTCCACGTTCTGACGAAGCAATGCACGGGGGCTAATCTGCATTGCAGTGATCAACTGTACGAGCTTATCGCGATCGGGCGGTGTCTCCAGATAGAGAATAATTGTTGGTTCAACACCGCTATTACGAATCAGCGCCAGCGTGTTACGTGATGTTCCACAGGCCGGATTATGGTAGAGGGTAATATCTGTCATGTTCATTCTCATCTCATTGGGTCAGCGCCAGACGCAAAGCTAGCGCACTCAGGGTGACAAGCAGCACGGGCAGTGTCATCACCACGCCAACCCGGAAGTAGTAACCCCAGCTAATCTTGATGTTTTTCTGGTCGAGTACATGCAGCCAAAGTAACGTCGCCAGACTTCCAATCGGTGTAATTTTCGGCCCCAGATCGCAGCCAATAATGTTGGCGTAAATCATGGCTTCTTTGATGACACCTTCCGCCGCACTTGCCTCGATTGAGAGCGCGCCGATCAAAACAGTCGGCATATTGTTCATCACTGATGAAAGCATCGCCGTGACCAGCCCAGTACCAAAGGTGGCACTCCACAGCCCCCCGTTTGCGAAGGTATTTAATAGTGAGGTGAGATACTGGGTGAGGCCCGCATTTTTCAGACCGTAGACAACCAAGTACATCCCCAGTGAGAAAATAACAATCTGCCACGGTGCACCGCGTAGCACTTTCCCGGTGTTAATGGCATGGCCGCGTTTAGCCACAACAAACAGAATGAGCGCACCAGACGCAGCTATAGCACTCACGGGAATGCCGAGCGGCTCAAGCAGGAAGAAGCCAACCAACAGCAGAACCAACACCAGCCAGCCCATTTTGAATGTCGCCGGGTCTTTGATGGCATTCGCAGGAGATTTCAACAGTGAAAGATCGTAGGTAGCGGGAATGTCTTTACGGAAGAAAAGATGAAGGACAATCAGCGTGGCAATGATAGCGGCGAGATCAACCGGCACCATGACTGACGCATAGTCACTAAACCCCAGTTGGAAAAAATCTGCAGAAACGATATTAACGAGATTGGAGACTATCAGCGGCACACTGGCGGTGTCAGCGATAAACCCGGCTGCCATAACGAAAGCCAGTGTTGTTCCTTTGCTAAAACCTAATGCCAGCAGCATAGCGATAACAATGGGTGTCAGAATGAGCGCTGCACCATCATTAGCAAATAGCGCGGCCACCGCAGCACCTAACAGCACGATATACGTAAAAAGCAATCGCCCTCGCCCGTTACCCCATTTGGCAACATGCAACGCACACCATTCAAAAAATCCTGATTCGTCCAACAGCAGGCTGATGATGATTACTGCGATAAATGCAGCCGTTGCGTTCCAGACGATATGCCAGACAGCCGGAATGTCATTCAACTGAATGACTCCGGTCACCAACGCAAGCACTGCACCTATTGACGCTGTCCAGCCAATGCTAAGCCCGCGAGGCTGCCAGATAACCAACACGATGGTCAGGATAAATATTGCGCCTGCGAGTAACATTGAAATCTCCCACCTCGAAAAAATACATACGTTTTTGTGAATGCGTTTTTGCGATCAGCTGCACACATTAGCGTTAGCGTTTTTGAGTGATTCACGTACTTCCTCACGCTGACTGCTCCATGCGGTATCAATAATCAAGGCAGCCCATGCCGGCATATGAGGTGAAAGACGATAATGAACCCATTTGCCCTCACGGCGATCCAGCACTAATCCTGCATCACGTAACAGGGCAATATGCCTGGAAATTTTCGGCTGCGACTGGTTTGTCACTGCGCAAAGGTCGCACACACACAACTCTCCCGCTTCCCGTAACAGCAAAATAATGGTTGTCCGCGTTTCGTCGGCAAGCAATTTGAAAAGTTGAACAGGATGCATAATCAAACGTTCCAGTGAAAACAAGACAAATATGATAATTCATATATGTTAAAAGTAAAAGTGGATTTCAATCACTGGAAAATTTCCTATGCCCGCATTTCCAGCCCTTGATGCTGAACACGTTGATCTGTTCTTCTCAGGAAAAAATGCTGGCAGTGACGCAGTTTGCGGCGGGTCGCCGTCGTTCAACGCCGTCAATCAGGCAAAGATTTGATTGCGCCCCGTGCCATTGGTCATCAAACCCAAAGGACGCAGTGCGTGACCGCGCCATTTTCATTACATTTAAAAGACTTAACAGTTACCCACCTGAATGAAAGTATAAATACTTATCATTTAGCGTATTTTTCATTCATTCGTTAAAAAATGAATTAACCGAAATAACAGCAGGTTACTGCCTTACACTCCCCTTATTTGTTGAACCTTTCAGCCCGCACCAGGCCTGGCGCCAGCACGAAAATCCCGTATCTACGCGCGAATACCAGCCCCCCACTCCAGTTTTTTTGGTTTTTTTAGTTTCAAATACCAGACTGAAACTATTTTACATTATATTATGCTGCCATAATCACTATCAACCGAGGATACAGGAGAATAAATACCAAATATTCAGTTAATTTACACAGCAGGTTGGGTTAATTCTGGATTATCCGGCATATTAAGATTAAGGCTCAGATATTAATTTGCTCAACTTATAAGTTTGTGTAGAATTCACTCAGGCAGAAGAGCGCCATATAAATAGATAGTTAAATAAATATTACAAATACACGTTTAACGTGAACATAAAAATTTCGTTTTTCTTTTCGTTGTTAGCAGTAAACGGGAGTGAATGCTCCTGAAAAAATACGCTGAGTCACACTCGGCATCGGCATTACACGTCATTACTCCTCACCAGGGATTTTACTGACGTGTCCGACAAAATGTGATTATTATGAAAATTAAAAACAC
Source organism: Erwinia rhapontici (assembly GCF_020683125.1). Classification (NCBI taxonomy): domain Bacteria; kingdom Pseudomonadati; phylum Pseudomonadota; class Gammaproteobacteria; order Enterobacterales; family Erwiniaceae; genus Erwinia; species Erwinia rhapontici. Next base: position 2,722,077 of record NZ_CP085627.1, read on the forward strand.
CCTGCCGGCGTTGGCATTGCTAATGCTGACCGGCTGCTCTGTAGGCAAATATGACTACAGCAGCGAAGCTATGAAACGCGTAGATATGAACTTTACCGGCATTCCGACCATTCTCGGCATCGGCGCGCTGGGCACCAGTATCCCTATCACCCCGGAGTACAGCCTGACTGCAGCGCATGTGGCAAAGCTTTCCGTACAGAAAGTGAAGGCCTATCACCCTTACTGCGACCTGGCGATCATCTACCACAAGAACGACATCAAAACGCTGCCGAAATTTCGCGACGGTGCCATTGGCGAGTCAGTGAAAATGTACGGTTACAGCTTTATTTCCGCCATGCCCGTTGAATCAGCAGGCGTCAATCTGGCTCTGACGGGAATCCGCAATGAATGGAATAAACGACCTTGCGTAGCGATGGCATCCAATGCTGGCGTGGTAAAAGGCATGTCGGGGGGGGCGGTTTATAATAGCGATGACACCATTGGTGGCGTCATTGTTGGCTTTACTAGCGAAATAAAAAGACCGCGTAAATCTCCAGTTCCGCTTAAGGATGTTTCACTGTATATCCCGTATAAGGATTTTAAAGAGTGGCTGGGCAAATCAACATCGTAATAACAATGAATGAGAATAAATAACAGGCCCATTCTCAGCGGCCTGTTATTTAACGCTTAGAGAAAGGGTTGAATATCGCCCACACCCTCGCGGATCACTTCCGGGGTATTTTCCGTTAAATCAATGACGGTGGTTGGCTGCTGCCCGAGATACCCGCCATGAATAATCAAGTCCACCAGCTTGCCAATTTCATCCTGGATCGCTTCCGGATCGGACTCGGTAAAGTCATTTCCCGGCAGCATCAGTGACGTCGACATCATCGGCTCATTCAGTGCTTCCAGCAGTTCCAGCGCAATCGGGTTTGAGGGGACACGCAGACCGATCGTCTTACGTTTCTCGCTCATCAGACGGCGTGGCACCTCTTTGGTTGCCTTCAGAATAAACGTGTAGTTCCCCGGCGTGTTGTTCTTGATCAGGCGAAATGCGGTGTTGTCTACGTGCGCATAGGTCGACAGCTCTGAGAGATCACGACACATCAGGGTAAAGTTATGGTTCCCATCCAGCTGACGAATGCGACAGATACGCTCCATCGCACTTTTATCTTCCAGCTTACAGCCCAGTGCATAGCCAGAATCCGTCGGATAGACAATCACACTGCCCTTGTTGAGCATTTCAACCGCCTGCTTGATCAGACGCGGCTGGGGATTATCCGGATGAATATAGAAAAATTGACTCATTACACACCTCTTGTTTGCGCTTCACTGCCACAAACCTGATTGACAATTTCAGGAAAACGGTGCCATACCGCTTCGACACCGCCCGGCAGCCACAATTTTTTTCCCAGTTCAATCCAGGGACAGGCCTGATGGAAGTCAGAACCCTGCGAGGCCGCTAACTGGTAGTCCTGCGCATAGCGTGCCAGCTGCTGACGCTCATTGGGCGCCTGCTGACACTGAGCCACTTCCATCGCCTCGCCGCCCTGCTCACTGAAGTGAGCCAGCAGACGTTTCAGCCATTTTGCCGACAGACCGTAGCGGCCGGGATGGGCTACCACGGCACGGCCACCTGAATGATGAATAGCATCAATAGCTTGTTTAATTGTACACCACTGTGGCGGGGCATAACCGGTTTTGCCGCGTGCCAGATAATTTTTGAACACCTGTTGCATGGTGTCCGCTTTCCCGGCGTTAATCAGAAAGCGGGCAAAATGCCCGCGCGTCACGGCACCGCCTTCTGCCAGCGCCAGCGCACCCGCTAATGCACCGGGGATATGCGCTTTTTCCAGCCGTTCAGCGATCAGTTCTGCACGCGCCAGACGGCGCTGCCCCTGTTCAGCCAGGAAGGCCACCATCTGTGGGTGGTCAATATCAATACCCAGGCCAACGATATGGATTTCATGGTTCTCCCACAGCGTTGAGATCTCCACGCCATTGATCAACTGCAACGGCAACGCATGACGTGCAATCGCTTCACGCGCGGGTTTAATGCCCTCCGTTGTATCGTGGTCGGTGATGGCCAGCACGCCCACGCGCTGTTCCACCGCACGCAGAACCAGTTGCTCCGGGGTCAGTAACCCGTCGGAAGCCCGCGTGTGGCTGTGAAGATCGTAGATAGGGAAAGCGCTGAGTGAGGCGGCAACTGCGGTCAAAACGACTCCGGGAAAGACAGAAAAATATCGCAGCATGATACCGACATTTTGCCCTAAGGGAAAAAGAGTATTGACTTTTCTCCCGCGAACCAGTTAACTAGTACGCAAGTTCACAAGCAAGGTATCTGTATCATGACGTATTCATTCTCTCTGATGACTGGTTGGTGGCGTACTTCTCCCTGAAAGGGCGAGGTTGTCATGCATGGTCAATACGTAGTGCAGATACTCAAGCCCGCCTGATGCGGGCTTTTTTTTGAGCAAAAAACAGAGAACATCACATGCAAAATGCCAAACCTACAGTGAAGTTGATTACCGGCAACGCACCTTACCGCGAAGATCCGGCCGCTGTTTTTCATCAGCTGTGTGCCGCCCGTTCCGAGACTCTGCTGCTGGAATCTGCGGACGTTGACAGCAAGCGCAACCTGAAAAGCCTGCTGATTGTGGATAGCGCCCTGCGCATTAGCGCCCTCGATAACCGGGTACAGGTGCAGGCACTGTCTGAGAATGGTCGCGCACTCCTGCCGCTGCTGGATGCCGCGCTGCCCGAATCGGTTGAGAACAGCGTGCGCCCGGATGGCCGCGAACTGGTGTTCCCGATTAATCACGCTTTCCTCGATGAGGACGCCAATCTTCGTGCGCTGTCGGTCTTTGATGCATTACGCCTGATCCCACAGCTGGTTAATGCCCCGGCAGAAGAGCGTGAAGCCGTGTTGCTCGGCGGCCTGTTTGCTTATGATCTGGTGGCAGGTTTTGAGTCACTGCCGGAATTAAAGAATGAACAGCGCTGCCCGGATTACTGCTTCTATCTGGCAGAAACGCTGCTGGTGATTGACCATCAGACGCAAAGCGCGCGACTGCAGGCCAGCCTTTTCACCCATTCACCTTCAGAATTTATGCGCCTGCAAAGCCGCATTGAGCAGTTGCACGGTCAGATGCTGCAGCCTGCCAGCGCACTGCCGGTGAAGACCGTCGAAAGCATGACGCTCAGCGTCAGCCAGAGCGATGAGGATTACTGCCAGGTGGTGCGCCAGATGCAGGATGCGATCCGCATCGGCGAAATCTTCCAGGTGGTGCCATCCCGTCGCTTCTCACTGCCCTGCCCGTCCCCGCTGGCCGCCTATGACACGCTGAAGAACAGTAACCCAAGCCCGTATATGTTCTTTATGCAGGATCGCGAGTTCAGCCTGTTTGGCGCTTCGCCGGAAAGCTCACTCAAGTATGACGCCACCAGCAACCAGATTGAAATCTACCCGATTGCCGGCACCCGCCCACGCGGCCGCCATGCGGATGGCTCACTGGATCGCGACCTCGACAGCCGCATCGAGCTGGAAATGCGCACTGACCATAAAGAGATGGCCGAGCATCTGATGCTGGTTGACCTCGCCCGTAACGATCTGGCGCGTATCTGTGAGCCGGGAACGCGTTATGTGGCAGACCTGACCAAAGTTGACCGTTACACCTTTGTCATGCATCTGGTCTCCCGCGTGGTCGGCCAGCTGCGTGCGGATATTGATGTGCTGCACGCTTACCGTGCCTGCATGAACATGGGCACGCTGAGCGGCGCACCGAAAGTCCGCGCTATGCAGCTGATTGCCAAAGCCGAAGGCACCCGTCGCGGCAGCTACGGTGGCGCCGTCGGTTACTTCACCGCCAGCGGCGATCTGGATACCTGCATTGTGATCCGCTCTGCGTACGTCGAAGACGGCGTGGCAACGGTTCAGGCCGGTGCCGGGGTGGTTCTGGATTCCAATCCGCAGGCGGAAGCGGATGAAAGCCGTAATAAGGCGCGCGCGGTTCTGCGTGCCATCGCGACAGCGCACCACAGCAAGGAGATGTTCTGATGGCCGATATTCTGCTGCTCGATAACTTCGACTCATTTACCTACAACCTCGTCGACCAGTTACGTGCCTTTGGCCATAACGTGGTGATTTACCGTAACAACGTCCCGGCGGACCAGCTGATTGCCCGTTTGCAGCAGATGGAAAATCCGGTACTGATGCTTTCTCCCGGTCCGGGCGCGCCATCAGAAGCGGGCTGTATGCCAGCGCTGCTGCAGGCCTTACGCGGCCAGTTGCCGATTATCGGTATCTGCCTCGGCCATCAGGCGATTGTTGAAGCCTATGGCGGTCACGTGGGTCAGGCGGGCGAAATCCTGCACGGCAAAGCCTCTGCGATTGATCATGACGATCAGGGCATGTTTGCCGGGCTGAACAACCCGTTACCGGTAGCACGCTACCACTCGCTGGTCGGCAGCAATATTCCCGATGGATTAACGGTTAACGCCACCTATAACGGCATGGTGATGGCCGTCCGTGATGACGCCAACCGTGTCTGTGGCTTCCAGTTCCATCCGGAATCTATTCTTACCAGCCAGGGCGCACGCCTGCTGGAACAAACTCTTGCCTGGGCGCTGGCGTGATCAAGGAGACAGCAATGAACACTATTCTGGAAAAATTATACCAGGCCGAGATCCTGACGCAGGCAGAAAGCCACCAGCTGTTTTCGGCGATTATTACCGGGCAGTTGGAGCCAACCCAGCTGGCGGGAGCGCTGATCGCCATGAAAATCCGTGGTGAACGTCCTCAGGAGATTGCCGGGGCAGCCACCGCCTTGTTAGAAGACGCTAAACCTTTCCCGCGCCCGGACTATCCGTTTGCGGATATTGTCGGGACCGGCGGTGACGGCAGTAACAGCATTAATATTTCCACCGCCAGCGCATTTGTTGCCGCCGCGTGCGGATTGAAGGTGGCGAAGCACGGTAACCGCAGTGTTTCCAGTAAATCGGGTTCGTCAGATTTGCTGGCCGCTTTCGGTATCAGCCTGGATTTACCCGCAGTGCAGGCACGCCAGGCACTGGATGATTTAAACGTGTGTTTCCTGTTTGCCCCTCAGTATCACAGCGGTTTTCGCCATGCGATGCCGGTGCGTAAAGAACTGAAGACGCGTACCATCTTTAACGTGCTCGGCCCGTTGATTAACCCGGCACGTCCGCCGCTGGCAGTGATCGGTGTTTACAGCCCGGAGCTGGTGCTGCCGATTGCTCAGACGTTGAAAGTGCTGGGTTACCAGCGTGCGGCAGTCGTGCATGGCGGGGGGATGGATGAAGTGGCTCTGCACAGCGCCACTCATGTGGCCGAACTGCGTGACGGCGAGATCACCAGCTATCAGTTAACGGCTGAAGATTTTGGCCTGAGCTACCATCCGCAAGAGGCGCTGGCCGGGGGTTCACCGGAAGAAAACCGTGACATTTTAACCCGTTTACTCCAGGGTAATGGCGAGCTGGCGCACGAAGAAGCCGTCGCGGCAAACGTCGCCCTGTTGCTGAAAATTTTTGGTCATGAAGACTTACGACACAATGCCCAACAGGCGCTGAAAACCATTCGCAGCGGCAAAGCCTACGAGCACGTGGTCGCACTGGCAGCAAGAGGATAATCATGCAGGAAACCGTACTCACTAAAATCGTTCAGGATAAAGCAATCTGGCTGGCAGAACGTCAGCAGCAGCAGCCGCTGGCCACCTTTCAGAACGACATCACACCCTCCACGCGCAGCTTTTACGATGCGCTGAAAGGTGCGCGCACCGTCTTTATTCTGGAATGTAAGAAGGCTTCGCCCTCAAAGGGCGTGATCCGTGAAGACTTTGACCCGGCGGTGATTGCCGGCGTGTATAAGCATTATGCCTCTGCCATTTCGGTGCTGACGGATGAGAAATACTTCCAGGGAAGCTTCGATTTTCTGCCGATCGTCAGCAGTATTGTCACCCAGCCGGTACTGTGCAAAGACTTTATTATTGACCCGTATCAGATCTACCTGGCGCGCCATTACCAGGCCGATGCCATCCTGCTGATGCTCTCCGTGCTCAACGACGATCAGTATCGCCAGCTGGCTGCCGTGGCGCACAGCCTGAACATGGGCGTCCTGACGGAAGTGATCAGCGATGAAGAGTTGGAACGCGCCACCGCGCTGGGTGCCAAAGTGGTCGGCATTAATAACCGTGACCTGCGCGATCTCTCCATCGATCTGGACCGCACCCGCCGCCTGGCACCGAAAGTGGCGCATGGCGTCACGGTGATCAGCGAGTCCGGCATCAACAATTATGCGCAAGTGCGCGAACTGAGCCACTTTGCTAACGGCTTCCTGATTGGCTCGGCGCTGATGTCAGAAGATGACCTGGCTGCCGCCGTGCGTCGGGTGATTATCGGCGATAACAAAGTCTGCGGCCTGACGCGTGCCGAAGATGCCCGCAACGCGCTGGAGGCAGGTGCACTGTATGGCGGCCTGATCTTCGCCGAGGGTTCCCCTCGCCAGCTCAGTATCGAACAGGCTCAGCAGATTATCCCTGCCGCTGCACTGAAGTATGTCGGCGTGTTCCGTAACAATGTCATCAGTGACGTTGTCATCTGTGCGCAGCAGCTGAATCTCTCCGCCGTACAGTTGCACGGCGACGAAGACCGCGACTACGTCAGCCAGTTACGCAGCCAGTTGCCGGATACGGTAAAAATCTGGAAAGCGTTCAGCATCAGCGACAGCCTGCCCGACCGTGACTGGGCTGGCGTTGACCGCTACGTCTTCGACCACGGAAACGGGGGCAGCGGTCAGGCGTTTGACTGGTCACTGCTTGCCAACCAGTCGCTGGACAATGTGCTGCTGGCCGGTGGTCTGGGTGCAGAAAATTGCGTACAGGCGGCACAGCTTGGCTGTGCGGGCCTCGACTTCAACTCCGGCGTGGAAAGTGCCCCTGGAGTGAAAGATGCAGGTAAAATTGCTTCCGTGTTTCAGACACTGAAAGCCTACTGATAAAGAGAAACAACATGACCCGATTAAATCCGTATTTTGGTGAGTTTGGCGGCATGTATGTGCCGCAGATCCTGATGCCTGCACTGCTCCAACTGGAAGATGCCTTTATCAGCGCTCAGAGCGACCCGGCGTTCCAGGCGGAATTTACCGACCTGCTGAAAAACTATGCTGGCCGCCCTACCGCGCTTACGCTGTGCAAGAACCTGACGGCAGGCACCAAAACCCGCCTGTATCTGAAGCGTGAAGACCTGCTGCACGGCGGCGCGCACAAAACTAACCAGGTGCTGGGCCAGGCACTGCTGGCGAAACGCATGGGGAAAAAGGAGATTATCGCTGAGACGGGTGCCGGTCAGCATGGCGTGGCGTCTGCCCTTGCCAGCGCACTGCTTGGCCTGAAATGCCGCATCTATATGGGCGCGAAAGATATCGAACGCCAGTCTCCTAACGTATTCCGTATGAAGCTGATGGGTGCGGAAGTGATCCCGGTTCACAGCGGTTCCTCAACGCTGAAAGATGCCTGTAACGAAGCGCTGCGCGACTGGTCGGGCAGCTATGAAACCGCTCACTACATGCTGGGTACCGCAGCGGGCCCGCATCCGTTCCCGACCATCGTGCGTGAGTTCCAGCGCATGATTGGTGAAGAGACCAAAGCGCAGATTCTGGAAAAAGAGGGCCGCCTGCCGGATGCGTTGATTGCCTGTGTGGGTGGCGGCTCTAACGCCATCGGTATGTTTGCTGATTTTATTGATGACACCAGTGTTGGCCTGATTGGCGTTGAACCGGCGGGGCACGGGATTGAAAGCGGCGAGCACGGCGCGCCACTGAAGCATGGCCGCGTAGGCATCTATTTCGGGATGAAAGCCCCCATGATGCAAACCCATGACGGCCAGATTGAAGAGTCTTACTCTATCTCTGCCGGTCTCGACTTCCCGTCCGTCGGCCCTCAGCACGCCTATCTCAACAGCATTGGCCGCGCTGATTACGTTTCTATTACGGATGACGAAGCGCTGGATGCCTTTAAAACACTGTGCCGCAGCGAAGGGATTATCCCTGCGCTGGAATCGTCACACGCGCTGGCCCATGCCCTGAAAATGATGCGTGAGAACCCTGAGAAAGAGCAACTGCTGGTGGTGAATCTTTCCGGCCGTGGTGACAAAGACATCTTCACCGTGCATGACATCTTTACCGCTAAGGGAGAAATCTGATGGAACGTTACGACCTCTGTTTTAAACGCCTGGCAGAGCGTAAAGAAGGCGCTTTCGTGCCTTTCGTTACCCTCGGTGACCCGAATCCTGAGCTGTCATTGCAGATTATTGATGCGCTGGTGGCTGGGGGCGCGGACGCCCTTGAACTCGGCATCCCCTTCTCCGATCCGCTGGCGGATGGCCCGACCATTCAGAATGCCAATCTGCGCGCCTTCGCCGCCGGCGTGACGCCATCACAATGCTTCGAGATGCTGGCCGCCATTCGTCAGAAATACCCGGAACTGCCGATTGGCCTGCTGATGTACGCGAACCTGGTGTTCTCAAACGGCATCGATAATTTCTATGCCCGCTGCCAGCAGGCTGGCGTTGATTCCGTGCTGATTGCGGATGTACCGGTGGAGGAGTCCGCCCCCTTCCGTCAGGCGGCCATGCGTCATAACGTCGCCCCGATCTTTATCTGCCCACCGAACGCCAGTGACGATCTGCTGCGTGAAATCGCCTCGCACGGCCGGGGGTATACCTACCTGCTGTCACGTGCTGGCGTCACCGGCTCCGAAACCCGTGCCAATCTGCCGTTGAAACATCTGGTCGATAAGCTGCGCGAATACCACGCTGCGCCTGCCTTGCAGGGCTTTGGCATTTCTGAACCTTCACAGGTTAAAGAAGCGATCGCGTCCGGTGCCGCCGGGGCGATTTCAGGCTCGGCGATTGTCAAAATCATTGAGCGGAACGCCTCCCACCCCGACGTGATGCTGAAAGAGCTGACTGCCTTTGCCAGCTCACTGAAGGCCGCCACCCGCAGCTAATCTCTGTTAATGCCTTATTCCTGTGATAAGGCATTATTTTCTTTCTGTTTGTCACAATCCTGATTTGCTTTCTTTCCTTCTGTGAACAACTATTATTGTGAACCGCAATCACGCGGATGACTGCCTTTTGATGATGACAGGGAGAGATGCAATGAAATTGTTTAAAGTCTTATCGGGTATGGTTATTGCCGCTGTTGTGGCACTGTCCGTCAGCGCCTGCGCGCCTACGGCAACCAAAGAAGGTACTGGCGGGTATATTGACGATACGGTAGTAACGACTAAGGTGAAAGCCGGGTTGCTGAATGATAAATCACTGAAGTCCACGGAAATCAACGTTGAGACCTTTAAAGGCCGCGTGCAGTTAAGTGGTTTTGTCAGTTCACCGCAGGCGGCAAACCGCGCCGTACAGGTCACACGTGGTGTGGCGGGTGTGAAATCGGTGGTAAACAATATGCAGATTAAGTAACGAACTGTATAAAAGAAAAAGGCGCGAACTTCGCGCCTTTCTTGTTTCTGGCCCAGACAGGCTTAGAAACGGTAACCCGCCCCGAAGAAGAACACGAACGGATTAATGTGTGTATCAATACTCTGATGACCTGCCGTCTGAGAGTCGAAACTGACTTTAGTATTAATATCCATGTACCACAGTGACGCATTCAGCATCCAGTCAGGCGTTAATTGATAATCCAGGCCTAACTGCCCCGCCACGCCCCAGGAGTTTTTCACTTTCAGGTTACTCAGCCCTGCCGCTCGCCCGGTGTCGTTAAAGTCCGTGTCATAGAACATGGTGTAGTTAACACCAATACCGGCATAAGGCTGCCATTTGCTGGTATTGCCCATGAAGTACCACTGTGCCATTAACGTTGGCGGCAGTTGATGAACTGTTGCCAGTGTTCCGGTGGCCTGTAGTCCAACGTGATGTTTGAACGGTGTGGCACCCAGCAACTCAATACCAATGTTGTCCGTCGCCATATAGGTAAAAGTCAGACCAAGCTGGGTATTGTTATCAATATCGAACTCCCCCAGCCCCATCACATTATCTGAGCCACCGGTCGGGCGCACAGTCGCTGAACCGGCGCGCATAAAGAAGTCCCCGGCTTCGTGGGCGGAGGCAACAGCAGGCAGTAGGGTAACAAGGGCCAGTGCCAGTGCTTTCAGTTTCATAACCATTCCTTTTGTCGAATTGTTGTCAGCATGTGGCCTGCTACGAGGCCTTAGTGCGAAATCACGAACATATTTACGCTTATTTACGCAAAAGGTCATGTGAATCAATCCGTATAAACTTGATAAAAAACATAGGGTTGATTTAGATCAATTTTGCCCAATTAACCCCGGGATTAATCTTAGTGATTCAGAGAGGGAAAATGAGAAATGACACAACGTCAGCTCAGACGCAGGGAAATGTCACGCAGCAGCGCGTGAAAGCTGCGGTAATACCTTCTTAAATCGAAAGTTATGTCAATCTGAGTGCCAGCACCCCATGAGAGCATGTACAATCGCCGGGTCTATAACACCGGCCTTTCAAGGAGAGTACATGTCTATCACGGCGGGTTCGCTATACCGTGACACGGGGAATTTTTTCCGTCATCAGTTGGTTACCATTACACTGATGGCGCTACTGACCTCATTTATCACCATGATGCTCGGCAAGGCTTTTACGCCTGATGCCGATCAAATGCAGATCCTGGGTGACGGTGCTGCAGGTTCGGCCGGCAGCCTGATGGAAATGATTCAAAACATGTCGCCGGAACAACAAAAGGTGCTGCTAAAAGCCTCCGCTGCGGGGACTTTTGCTTCACTGGTAGGGAATGTGCTGCTGCTGGGCGGCATGCTGTGCCTGATCCCGATGGTATCATCCGGTCAGCGTGTCAGTGCACTGCGGGCCATTGGTGCTTCAGCTCCGCTATTACCGCGCCTGCTGCTGCTGACGTTCCTGATGACGTTAGTGATCCAGCTTGGCTTTATGGTGCTGGTGGTGCCGGGTGTATTGCTGGCCGTGACGCTGGCGTTGTCACCAATCATCATGAACACAGAGAAAATCGGCGTTTTTGCGGCCATGCGCACCAGCGTTCGCCTCGGATGGAGCCAGATGAAACTGGTGGCACCGGCTGTTGTTCTGTGGATTGTGGCGAAACTGGTTGTGCTGCTGCTGGCATCTTCATTGCTGTGGTTGCCACCTGACGTCGCCTCCGTCCTGTTGAACGCCATTAGCAATCTGATTTCAGCCATACTGATTATCTATTTGTCACGCCTGTATATGCTGTTACGTTAATTCATCGGGAATGCCTCGACAGAGTCATTCCCGATTCATAATATTCCGGTTTAGTCTGTTATTTGGAAGCCGCTATGAAGCAGTTACTCGACTTTCTTCCGCTTGTAGTGTTTTTTGTTTTCTACAAGTTGTACGACATTTTTGTTGCCTCTGGTGCACTGATCGTTGCCTCAGGTCTGGCGCTGGTCGCCAGCTGGCTGCTGTATCGCAAGCTGGAAAAAATGTCGCTGATCACCTTCGCACTGGTGGCTATTTTTGGCACCCTGACGATTGCGTTGCATAACCCGGACTTTATCAAATGGAAAGTCACCATTATTTACGGTCTGTTTGCTGTCGCACTGCTGTTCAGCCAGTGGTTTATGAAACAACCTCTTATCCAGAAAATGCTGGGCAAGGAGATTCAACTGCCAGAATTTGCCTGGCGACGTCTGAATATCGCCTGGGCGCTCTTTTTCCTTGCCTGCGGACTGGCCAATATCTACGTGGCGTTCTGGCTTTCCCAGGACATCTGGATGAACTTTAAAGTCTTCGGTCTGAGTGCGTTAACGCTGCTGTTCACATTATTAAGCGGTGTCTATATTTACCGTCTGATGCCACAACAAGAAGAAAAATAAGCGTTAAATGCCCGACGGAACCCCCGATCGGGCAAGTGGGTTATTTGAAATCAGCAATGTCAGGAACATAACAATGAGCGAAGAACTAAGAACACCGCAGGGTGAGATGGTGCTGCGCACCCTCGCCATGCCAGCAGACACCAATGCCAACGGTGATATATTCGGTGGCTGGCTGATGTCGCAGATGGATATGGGCGGCGCTATTCTGGCCAAAGAGATTGCCGGGGGACGTGTGGTCACCGTGCGCGCTGACGGGATGACCTTTCTGAAGCCGGTCGCGGTGGGTGATGTCGTCACCTGCCATGCACGCTGCATTCGCACCGGCACCAGCTCCATCACCATTAATATTGAAGTGTGGATAAAGAAAGTGTCGTCAGAACCCATCGGGCAACGCTACTGCACCACCGAAGCCGTGTTTATTTACGTCGCCGTCGACCCGGACGGAAAACCGCGCTCCCTGCCGGATGATAAAATCAATTTCACGCTAGATATCCAGCAGTAACTCACTTTAAAAATTGATTTTTGGCAGAACACTTTAATTAGCGAGTAGATTTTGCATTACAGCAAGGCGGCAATTGAGCTAATCCCCGGGAGCTTGCATCAGTAAGTGACCGGGGTTAGCGAGAGCAGCCATACCCTTCATACTTCAAGCGGCAGGTGCGTTGGCGGCAAACGAGCTAATCCCCGGGAGCTTACATCAGTAAGTGACCGGGGTTAGCGAGAGCAGCCAACGCCGCTATGGTACAAAAGATACTGGCTAATTTTATTCGATGCTGGTGCCGCCGTTAATCTTGAAGACAATATTCATCGTAATGTCCTTGCCGGGCTTGCCTGCTTCATAGCGCCATTTGCGCATCGCCAGCTTCACCTCCCGCTCAAACATGTTACGAGGTTCGGCAGACAGGATACGAATGTTATCGACCTGTCCTGAGCTATCGACGTCAAACTGCACGCGTACACGCCCTTCCACACGCAGCGCAAAGGCGCGTGACGGATAGGACGGCTTACCGACGGTCAGCGCCCGTGGGCCTGTTGAAACGGCCGTAGACGGCGCCTGAGAGGTCTTCGGTGCCGTGGATGGCTTTGTCTGCTCGGTCGGCCGGGTTTCCACCGGGGCAGCAGGACGCGGTTTCACTTCCTGCTTCGGCTTCACCACTTCTTTCTTCACCGGCTTCGGTTTAGGTTTCGGTTTCGGTTCCGGTTTCGGGATCGGCACGGGTTCAGGCTTGGGTGGCTCCGGGGCAGGTTCAGGTTCCACTACCGGCTCTGGTTCAGGTTCAACAACAGGGGGGGCGGGTTGCGGTTCCGGCTGCACCTCAGGTGCCACCATCGACACGCTAATCGGCTGAGACGCTTTGGGCATTTCGACCACCTGATGAAATGAGGCGTACAGCAGTGCCCCGATCACCGAACCATGCAGTACGATCGAGATCAGCAATGGCAAAGGTGAGCGGCGAGGTAGATCAGTTGTTAGCGTCGTCATAATCTTTCTGGTCAAAATGTGAAGGGGTGATTTTAAATGCAAATAGCAATCAATTTCAATAACCGCTCACGATCAATCGCGGATTTACGCTTTTAAGGGCAACAACCTGACCTTTATCAAGGGCAAATTATCTTTCATTTGCACAAATGTTAACGATCACTTAACGTGATGCCGAATCTCATCCCCGACAGGAGTTCTGAAGGTGCTCTACGTAATTTACGCTAAAGATAATGCTGACTCACTGGATAAACGCACCGCTGTGCGCCCTGCTCACCTTGCACGCCTGCAGTTACTGCGTGATGAAGGTCGTCTGATTATTGCTGGCCCAATGCCTGCGGTGGACAGTAATGAACCTGGCGTGGCGGGTTTTACCGGGTCGACGATTATCGCCGAGTTTCCTTCACTGGAAGCAGCACAATCCTGGGCTCAGGATGACCCTTATATCGCTGCTGGCGTGTACAAAAAGGTGGATGTTAAGCCTTTCAAACGCGCGTTTTAATCTCGGCCGGCGGTTCGGTGAACCGCCGGAAGCACGGCGAGCATCAGTGATGCTGAGTAATAAACAGAATTGAACGACGCTGCAGTTGGCTGACCAGATGTCGGAAAGAGTGCATGCGGCCATAACGACGTGACTGCCCTTCTAACCAACGTGCCCGGCGACGCTGAACCTGGCGACTCATGCGCCAGCGCGCAACTTCATTTCTGCTTCGTCTCATTACACCCTCAGTCTGTTGCTCTGTGTACGGTAAAAACTCGCGACGCATTATAGACCTTTCTTTTCCCTCACAAGGTCCGATGTCTTTAGGCTGATGATGGTTTAAAGGTTCCCAGCGTTGTCATCTGCACGTAAACTCCAAAGACTTTCGCGTGAACAGGACTTTCACTTAATGACCACTTTTTACACCGTGATGAGCTGGCTGCTGGTATTTGGTTACTGGTTACTGATTGCCAGTGTGACCTTGCGCATTCTGATGAAGCGCCGCGCGGTGCCCTCTGCCATGGCATGGCTGCTGATTATCTATATCCTGCCGCTGGTGGGTATTATCGCTTATCTCTCATTCGGTGAACTTCATCTGGGGAAACGCCGTGCAGAGCGCGCGCGCACCATGTGGCCTTCCACGGCCCGTTGGCTCGCCGAATTGAAATCCAGTCATCATATTTTTGCTGAAACCAACAGTGACGTTGCCCGTTCACTGTTTCAGCTGTGTGAGAACCGTCAGGGGATCGCCGGGGTAAAAGGCAATCAGCTGCAACTGCTGACCAGCACTGACGATACCCTGCTCACGCTGGTGCGTGATATCCAGCTGGCACGCCATAACATTGAAATGGTGTTCTATATCTGGCAGCCCGGCGGACAGGCCGATGAAGTGGCGGAAGCACTGATGGCAGCGGCACGCCGGGGTGTTCACTGTCGTTTAATGCTCGATTCCGCAGGCAGCGTCGACTTTTTCCGCAGTCCGTGGGCGGCCATGATGCGCAACGCCGGGGTCGATGTGGTGGAAGCGCTGAAAGTCAGCCTGCTGCGTGTTTTCCTGCGCCGTATGGACCTGCGCCAGCACCGGAAAGTCGTTTTAATCGATAACTATATTGCCTACACCGGCAGCATGAACCTGGTCGATCCGCGTTACTTTAAACAGGATGCGGGCGTCGGCCAGTGGGTGGATTTGATGGCGCGGATGGAAGGCCCGGTCGCCACCACAATGGGAATTATCTACTCCTGCGACTGGGAAATTGAAACCGGTAAGCGTATTTTACCGCCACCGCCCGATGATAATGTGATGCCGTTTGAAGCCGAGAGCGGCCACACCATTCAGGTGATCGCCTCAGGCCCCGGTTTCCCGGAAGATATGATCCATCAGGCGCTGCTCACTGCGGTCTACTCTGCGCGCGAACAGCTGATCATGACCACGCCCTATTTCGTACCCAGTGACGATTTGCTGCATGCGATCTGTACGGCCGCGTACCGGGGCGTTGAAGTCAGCATTATTGTGCCACGGCACAATGACTCCGTACTGGTCGGCTGGGCCAGCCGAGCCTTCTTTGGCGAACTGCTGGACGCCGGTGTGAAAATCTATCAGTTCGAAGGCGGTCTGCTGCATACCAAAAGTATTCTGGTGGATGGGCAACTTAGCCTGGTGGGGACGGTAAACCTGGATATGCGCAGTCTGTGGTTGAATTTCGAGATTACTCTGGTGATCGATGATGACGGCTTTGGCAGCGATCTGGCACGCGTGCAGGATGATTATATCGCCCGTTCACGTCTGGTTGACGGAAAACGCTGGTCACGCCGTGCTTACTGGCAGCGCATCGTTGAACGACTGTTTTACTTCTTCAGTCCATTGCTGTAAAACGAGCGAAAATGCACAACCTCCCGGACATATTATGGATTTGAACAACCGCCTTACCGAAGACGAGACGCTGGAACAGGCTTACGATATTTTCCTTGAGCTGGCGGTCGATAATCTCGATCCTGCCGACGTCATTCTGTTCAACCTCCAGTTTGAAGAACGCGGCGGCGCAGAGCTGTATGATCCTGCTGAAGACTGGGCAGAACATGTCGATTTCGACCTGAACCCTGACTTTTTCGCTGAAGTCGTGATTGGACTGGGCGAAGAAGACGGCGAACCGATTACCGACGTGTTTGCCCGCGTGCTTCTCTGCCGCGAGAAAGACCATAAACTCTGCCATATTTTGTGGAAAGAGTAAGCCCTCTTACGGCTATCAGGCCCGGTTAATCCGGGCCTTCTTTATTTTTATCGCCCAGTCTCCCCCCGCACCCTTTGCAGAAATGCGCATCATCCTCATGGCCCGTCTGCTTACACACGGTGCAGTGACGCCGGTGACGATTACGCTGCATTACCTCCGTCATATACGAGCTCATCACCCCAGTCGGTATAGCGATCAGTGAATAACCGAGCAAGATCAGTATTGATGAGATCATCCGGCCCAGCGGTGTATGTGGCGTAATGTCTCCATAACCGACCGTGGTCATGGTCACCACCGCCCAGTAGACGGCAACCGGCAGGCTGGTAAAGCCGTTCTCCGGCCCTTCAATGACATACATCAATCCGCCAAAAACGCAGAGCAATATCATTACCCCGCCGAAGAACAGCGAGAGCTTTTTCCGCGCACTGACCAGACTGTCCCACAGCACATTGGCAGAGCCCATATAGCGCAGTAGCTTTATCAGCCGAAGCAGGCGCAACACACGCAGCAGCCTTATCGCCATCATGTAACGTAGGGCGATATCCGGCCAGAGCCAGAAGATATACAACGGCAGCGTGGTGATCAGATCGACAATGCCAAAAAAACTGAAAACATACCGCATGGGGCGTTCCGTGGTCAGTAACCGCAGCACATATTCCAGACTGAAAAGCAGGGTAAAAGCATACTCAAGCAGGAGAAACACCGAGGCTTCTTTCAACTGCAGGGTTATTTTGTGTGGTTCCGCCGACTCAATAAACAGCGTCATCACACTGACCAGCGTCGTAATAACCCAGAAAATTTCAAACCGGCGACCCGCCGGGCTGCTCACATCAAACAAAAAAATATAGAGGCGCTGACGCCAGCTCCGATCCTGTTTAGCCATCTGCATGCCCTCCGGCCATCCTTTGCGAATCTGTATTACTAGAAGGGGCCAGATGGAAGATCAAGCAATATGCGGATAAACAAAAAAAACCCGCATTGAAAGCTCAATGCGGGAAGATAACGAGAGGGTTGTGACGAACGGTCAGAGCGGATCTACTTTCAGGCAGGAGACAGCGTGACGGAAACTGCCCTCCAGCAATGGCCGTGTTTTCGCGCACTCCGGCCCGGCAATCGGGCAACGTGTGCGGAACACGCACCCGGATGGCGGGTTGATCGGTGATGGCAGTTCCCCTTCCAGCAGTTGAATCACCTTCTGCTTTTCCAGATCGGGGTCGGGAATGGGTACCGCTGACATCAGCGCCCGCGTATAAGGATGCTGCGGATTCTGATACACCTCATCATAGGTGCCCAGCTCCACGGCATGCCCGAGATACATCACCAGCACGCGGTCAGAAATATGTTTTACGACAGCCAGATCGTGCGCGATAAAGATCAGCGACAGCCCCATCTCACGCTGCAACTTTTGCAGCAAATTCACCACCTGCGCCTGAATAGAAACATCCAGTGCCGATACCGGTTCATCACAGATAATCAGTTTTGGTTCGAGGATCAACGCGCGTGCAATACCGATACGCTGACACTGTCCGCCCGAAAACTCATGAGGATAACGGTTGATCAGGTTAGGCAGCAGCCCCACCTTCAGCATCATCTCTTTCACGCGGTCTTTCACTTCCTGGCGCGGCATACGCGGGTGATAGGTGCGCAGCGGCTCCGCAATAATCTCTCCGATATTCATACGCGGATTCAGCGATGCCAGCGGGTCCTGGAAGATCATCTGGATATCGCTTCGCGCGGCACGCCATTCGTCTGCACTCTGCCCTAACAGATCGCGCCCCAGCCAGGCCACCCTGCCGTCTGTCGCTTTCACCAACCCGATAATCGCGCGCGCCAGCGTGGATTTACCGCAACCGGACTCACCCACCACGCCCAGGGTTTCTCCCTCGTACAAACGCAGGCTGACGCCATCAACGGCTTTCAGCGTTTTTGGCGGCTGCCAGAACCACTGACGCCCGTCTTTGATATCAAAATGCACCTTCAAATCGGCGATTTCGAGCAACACTTTTTTCTCAGCAACCGTTGTCATACCAACGCCTCCACGGGCTTAAAGCAGGCACGCAGCCGTCCATCACCGAACGC
The DNA here is from genome assembly GCF_020683125.1 of Erwinia rhapontici. Taxonomy (NCBI): domain Bacteria; kingdom Pseudomonadati; phylum Pseudomonadota; class Gammaproteobacteria; order Enterobacterales; family Erwiniaceae; genus Erwinia; species Erwinia rhapontici. Next base: position 2,740,236 of record NZ_CP085627.1, read on the forward strand.
CTCAAGAGGCGGCGCGCTGGCACAGATATCCATCGCATGCGGACAGCGTGGCTGGAACGGGCAGCCTTTCGGCAGACGTGACAGATTTGGCGGATTACCAGGAATGGTCATCAGTGTGTCGCCCTCATCAGCATCCAGACGCGGGACTGCATTCAACAGGCCAATGGAGTAAGGGTGTGACGGATGATAGAAGACGTCACGCGCTTTTCCATACTCCATCGTACGCCCTGCGTACATCACCATCACCTGGTCACAGATCCCTGCAACCACACCCAGATCGTGGGTGATCATAATAATCGCGGTGTTAAATTCGCGCTTCAGTTCGTTCAGCAGGGTCATAATCTGCGCCTGCACCGTCACATCAAGCGCGGTCGTCGGCTCATCCGCAATCAGCAGCTTTGGCCGACACAGCAGCGCCATGGCGATCATCACACGCTGACGCATTCCCCCTGAGAATTCGTGGGGAAACATTTTCATGCGTTTGCGGGCTTCCGGCATTTTTACCGCATCGAGCATACGGACTGACTCTTCAAACGCCTGTGCCCCGCTCATGCCTTTATGCAGTTGCAGCACTTCCATCAGTTGCTCACCGACACGCATATACGGGTTCAGCGAGGTCATCGGGTCCTGGAAGATCATCGCAATTTGTTCGGCACGCAGCTTGTTGAGCTGTTTTTCCGGCAGATTAAGGATCTCACTACCGTTGAAACGTGCTGAACCACCGATGCGGCCGTTGCTGGCCAGCAGCCCCATCAGGGCAAATGCGGTCTGCGATTTTCCCGATCCGGACTCGCCGACAATGCCAAGGGTTTCACCCGCACTCAGGCTGAAATTCAAATCGTTCACTGCCGTGACATCGCCATCGGGAGTGCTGAACGTCACACGCAGATCTTTCACATCCAGCAGCCGTTCGCTTCCCTGGGTCTTTGCCATTGCTGGCTGAAGTTCAATTACGCTCATAGGGAAACTCCTTAACGGTCTTTCGGGTCGAGGGCATCACGCAGGCCATCGCCAATAAAGTTGAAACAAAACAGGGTAATCACCAGAAAACCGGCCGGATAAAGCAGCAGCCAGGGTGAAACCTCCATCGAGTTAGCACCGTCGCTGAGCAACGCACCCCAGCTGCTCAGCGGTTCCTGCGTGCCGAGGCCGAGGAAGCTCAGGAAGGATTCAAACAGGATCATGCTCGGCACCAGCAGTGAGGCATACACCACGACCACGCCCAGTACATTGGGAACGATATGGCGCAGCACGATATTCAGCGTCGACACGCCGCCCACTTCCGCCGCTTCAATAAACTCTTTACGTTTCAGGCTCAGGGTCTGTCCACGCACAATACGTGCCATATCCAACCACGACACCATACCGATGGCGACGAAAATCAGCAGAATATTTTGACCAAAGAAGGTGACCAGCAGGATAACGAAGAACATAAACGGGAAGGAGTTGAGGATCTCCAGAACACGCATCATCACGGAGTCGATTTTACCGCCCAGGTAGCCCGCCAGTGTGCCGTAAAGTGTTCCCAGCACCACCGCCACCAGCGCCGCAGCAATCCCCACCATTAAGGAGATACGCCCGCCAATGGCGACACGCACCAGCAGATCACGCCCTGACGAATCGGTGCCCATATAGTGGCCCGAACTCATGTCTGGTGCCGCGGACATCATTGCCCAGTCGGTGTCGTCATAAGTAAACGCAGACAACATCGGAGCGAAAATGACAAACAGTGCGACCAGCAGCAGCACAAACAGGCTGGCGACCGCCGCACGGTTATGGATAAAACGGCGGCGCGCGTCCTGCCACAGGCTGCGTCCTTCGATCTCTAGCTTTTCACTGAAGTTATCCAGAGCTTCGCTGTTTTTCTTAACAAAAATCATCTCCAGCTCCTGGATCAGTAACGAATTTTTGGATCGATGACCGCATACAGCACGTCAACAATCGCATTGAACAGAATGGTCAGCGCCCCGACCAGGATCGTCAGGCTTAATACCAACGAATAATCTCGATTCAGCGCGCCGTTAACAAATAGCTGACCAATACCTGGCAGACCATAAATGGTTTCAATCACCATTGAACCGGTAATGATGCCGACAAAGGCCGGGCCAAGGTAAGACAGGACAGGCAACAGCGCGGGTTTCAGCGCGTGGCGCAAAACGATGCGGTGCATCGGCAGCCCTTTGGCGCGTGCGGTGCGAATAAAGTTGGAGTGCAGCACTTCGATCATCGAACCACGAGTAATACGCGCGATGCTGGCAATATAGGCCAGCGACAGCGCCACCATCGGCAGGATCATAAATTTCAGCGCCCCGCCATTCCAGCCTCCTCCGGGCAACCACTTCAAGGTAATGGAGAACAGCAACACCAGGAGCGGCGCGACCACGAAACTGGGGATGACGATCCCGGTCATTGCCACGCCCATAACGGCATAATCCCATTTGGTGTTTTGTTTCAGCGCGGCAATCACGCCAGCACTGACGCCCAGTACCAGTGCAAACAGAAACGCAGCCGCCCCCAGCTTAGCCGACACAGGGAATGATCCGGCCACCAGGTCGTTGACCGTATAATCTTTGTATTTAAACGATGGACCAAAATCCCCGTGCGCAAGCTGCTTCAGATAACTGAAGTACTGCGTCAGGATCGGATCGTTTAAATGATATTTGGCTTCAATATTTGCCATGACTTCAGGTGACAGCGTGCGCTCGCCGGTAAACGGACTTCCGGGAGCCAGACGCATCATAAAAAAGGAGATGGTGATCAGAATAAATAACGTCGGGATCGCTTCAAGAAAACGACGAAAAATAAATTTTAACATTGCCCTACCTGCCCGGCTTACTGCCTCAGCACTGCTCTATAAAAGATCTGCCGGGGAGAGTTCCCCCTCCCCGGGAACGACCATTAATGTTTAATGATGTACAAGTTTTTATCGTAGACGTTATCCAGCGGATCTTTACCGGTATAGCCGCCGACGTAAGGTTTCACCAGACGGGCATTGACGTAGTAATAGACCGGCACGATGACGGAATCCTTATCGAGGATTTTCTCAGCATCGGCATAACGGGTAGCGCGGGTCGCTTCGTCCGGTGATGCCAGCGCGTCATCCATCGCCTTATCGAAGGCCTCACTCTTATAGTGGGAGGTGTTGTTGCTGCTGTTTGACTGCATGGTGCCTAAGAAGGTGGTCGGTTCGTTGTAGTCAGCGCACCAGCCTGCACGAGCTACATCAAAGTTGCCCTGGTGACGGGTGTCGAGGAAGGTTTTCCACTCCTGATTCTCCAGTTTAACGTTCACACCCAGGTTTTTCTTCCAGATCGACGCAGCAGCAATAGCCAGCTTCTTATGCAGATCGGAGGTGTTATACAGCAGGTTGAAGGTCAGTGGTTTATCCGCTGTGTAACCGGCTTCAGCCAGTAATTTTTTCGCTTCTTCGTTACGTTTTTCCTGCGACCAGCCAAACCACTCTGGTGGCGTCAGCTTAATACCTTCGGTGTAAGGCGGAGTGTAGCTGTAGGCAGGCAGATCGCCCTGTCCTTTCACTTTGTTAACGATAATGTCGCGATCAATACCCAGTTTCAGAGCAGCACGAACGCGAGGATCGTTGAACGGAGCTTTCTGGTTATTGATTTCGTAGTAGTAAGTACAGAGATAAGGGTCAACATGCACTTCGGTCGGGATATCTTTTTTCAGCTTCTGGAATAACTCAATCGGCATGTTGTTGTAGGTCATATCGCTGCCGCCGCTGCGGTAGCGGTTAACATCGGTCACTTCAGAAGAGATCGGCAAGAAGGTGACTTTATCCAGTTTGGTTTCTGCGTTGTCCCAGTAATCGGTATTACGTACCAGAACAATACGTTCGTTCACTACCCACTCGGAGAGTTTGAAGGCGCCGTTGCCCACCCAGTTAGCGGGCTGAGTCCACTTATCACCAAATTTGTCTACTGCCGCTTTATTCACCGGAGACATGGAAGGATGGATCAGCAGCTTATAGAAATAAGGTACAGGTTCGCTCAATGTAACTTCCAGCGTATGCGCATCGATCGCCTTCACGCCCAGCGTGTCCGGGCTTTTTTTACCCGTAATGATATCGTCGATGTTCTCAAGATGGCCGTACTGCAGGTAACTGGCGTAAGGAGAAGCTGTTTTCGGATCGGAGAGGCGCTGCCAGCTGTAAACGAAGTCCTGTGCCGTTACCGGCTCACCATTGGACCATTTAGCATTATTGCGCAGGTGGAATGTCCACACCTTGCCATCTTTATTGTCCCAGCTCTCGGCCACGCCTGGAATCGGGTGCCCCTGCGGGTCACTGATAACCAGACCTTCAAGCAGGTCGCGGTTGACGTTAGATTCAGGCACGCCTTCTATTTTATGCGGGTCCAGCGACTGTAATTCAGCACCGTTACCTTTAACCAACTCCTGCTTAGCAGCCAGTTCGACTCCTGCTGGCACGGAGGCTGCAAACGCCTGCTGTGCTGTCATTGATCCCAGAGCCGCCATCACGCCAGCGGCGATCAGACTCTTCTTCGTGATGTTGATCATTTTTTACCTACTCCAGTTTTTATTAATACCAACGAGTGACAGGCACCGCGGTTACCCTATTTTCGGGAAAACTTAACCGGGCAGCGGAACGAGGCCGCCCGGCTTGTTTTTTTATACTTTGTACTGCTGAGAACTGCTGCTATCACCTTTCAACGCGCGGCGTTGCCGCACGTTGTTGTGTTCGTTCAATCATGGGATCTGAAACGCTTCAGAACGCTCCCCTTCGGATTGCATTTCCAGTGCCACTTTTTATCAAAGCCACTAAAAAATTATCAGAAGGGCTCCATTTCCGCTAAAGCTAAATAGCAAAAATGTTAACCATTTCTCTTTTATCATGATCAAAAGCAGGGGCAAAGCGTTATTTATTATTGAAAAATAACAGATAACTTGATGATAAATAGGAATAAAGACGAGTTACACCGTGAGAGTTTTCAAAAAAAGAACTTTTTTTGAGTGATTTTTAAACAAATATCGTAAAAATATGAGCAATAATTACATTAAAACTACCAACCAACGAAAAACCAGCATTAACAACCATAAAGATACAAAATCGCACTATGTTGTAATGTTAAAAAAATCACACCCCCTACAATTGCATGGATAATCATATTGTTTTCAGTAATTACATTAATAATCGATGCACCAATGTAAGAGAAATGAATAAATGCACCAAAATAATCCACCAAAATGGTGTATTGCACTTTTATAGTGCATTGCAATGTAGGGATGTTTAAAAAAAGCGCATTAAATGCGCTTTATATTCACCAATTCAGAATTTTAACCGGGTTAATTTGTGAGCCCCGGAAACAGTGCGCGAATGCCTGTGACGACGAATTCAATCCCCAGCGCCATCAATAGTAAGCCCATAATACGTGTGACGACATTTATACCCGTTTGACCCAGTACTCTGACCATCAAAGGGGCTGCGCGGAATAACAGCCAACAGCAAAAAGCAAACAACGCAATCGCCAGGGTAAAGCCCAGTAAGTTTTGCCAGCTATGGTAGCGGGTGCTCCAGACAATGGTTGAGCTGATAGCGCCTGGCCCGGCCATCAGCGGCAGCGCCAGCGGCACGACGCCAATACTTTCACGGTTAGCGCTTTCTGACTTCTCCTGCTTGTTCTGTTTGTCCTCGCCCAGCTTCCCACTGATCATCGACATCGCGATAGTGACCACCAGAATGCCGCCCGCGATACGAAAAGAATCAATAGAAATGCCAAAAATATGCAGGATGCCGTCTCCGAGAAACAGCGCCGTCCACAGAATGATCGCCACTGACAGATTGGCCGTCAGATTGGTTTTATTCCTCACTGCCGGAATCTGGTAGCTGGTCATACTGATAAACACCGGAATGATCCCAATGGGGTTGACCAGTGCAAACAGACCAACGAAAAATTTGATATAGCCAGAGAGATCTAAAAGTGCAGGATTCACATGCGCTCCTGTGGGGGACGGTTGATGGCGGCTAATGTAATGGAAATTGCCGATAATGACTATCCCCTCAAGGCTGGAATATCACACCAAATTATCAGCATAAACCCAGCGATTCTGACTACCTTGACATCACATTTCAGCACAATAAAAAACAAAAATGCGCAGTTTTTTTTCGTAACAGACGACTTTGCTTTAGACCGGATTATTCCTACAGCTGAATGGTATCAGCTTACATAATTAATGATCTAAATCATGTTTTCACCCCTGCACAACCGCTATGCTCAAGGACATCAAAGGGAAGTGATAACGTACCGAAAGGGGTCTGTAATGACCTGTACCACAGACTCTTTTAGTAAACCTATTAGAACGTTTTTAGCCATTCGGCAAGCCCTGACGGGCAGTGTTCTCCGACATGACTATAATTGCTAATTCTGACTTGTTTACTAATAGAGTTTAACTTTCAGGAGAGCCACATGGCCGTTACTAATATCGCTGAACTTAATGCACTGGTTGAACGTGTTAAACAAGCACAGCGTGAATATGCCAACTTCACCCAAGAACAAGTAGACAAAATCTTCCGCGCCGCCGCGCTTGCCGCAGCAGATGCCCGTATCCCACTGGCTAAAATGGCCGTTGCCGAATCTGGCATGGGTATCGTTGAAGATAAAGTGATCAAAAACCACTTCGCTTCCGAATACATCTATAACGCCTACAAAGACGAAAAAACCTGCGGTATTCTCGCCACCGATGACACCTTCGGTACGATCACTATCGCAGAGCCCACCGGCATAATCTGCGGTATCGTCCCAACGACTAACCCAACCTCGACCGCTATCTTTAAAGCACTGATCAGCCTGAAGACCCGTAATGGGATCATTTTCTCGCCGCACCCCCGTGCTAAAAACGCCACGAATAAAGCCGCAGATATTGTTCTGCAGGCCGCCATTGCTGCGGGTGCTCCAAAAGATATTATCGGCTGGATTGATGTCCCTTCTGTTGAGCTGTCCAATCAGTTGATGCATCACCCGGATATCAACCTGATTCTGGCAACCGGCGGTCCGGGTATGGTGAAAGCGGCCTACAGCTCGGGTAAACCTGCCATCGGCGTTGGTGCAGGTAACACCCCTGTCGTGATCGATGAAACTGCGGATATCAAACGTGCCGTAGCCTCTATTCTGATGTCAAAAACCTTCGATAACGGCGTTATCTGCGCCTCTGAGCAATCCGTTATTGTTGTCGACAGTGCTTATGAAGCCGTTCGTGAACGCTTCGCCAGCCACGGCGGTTATATGTTGCAGGGCAAAGAGCTGAAAGCCGTTCAGGACATCATTCTGAAAAATGGCGCACTGAATGCTGCCATCGTTGGACAGCCTGCGGTGAAAATTGCGGAAATGGCCGGCATCACCGTTCCGGGCACCACCAAGATTCTGATTGGTGAAGTGAAACTGGTCGATGAGTCAGAGCCTTTTGCCCACGAAAAACTGTCTCCGACACTGGCCATGTACCGTGCCAAAGATTTCAATGACGCGGTAAGCAAAGCAGAAAAACTGGTGGCAATGGGCGGTATCGGTCATACCTCTTGCCTGTACACCGATCAGGATAATGAACGTGAACGCGTGAACTACTTCGGCGATAAAATGAAGACCGCGCGTATTCTGATTAACACCCCTGCTTCTCAGGGGGGCATCGGTGACCTGTACAACTTCAAACTCGCCCCATCACTGACACTGGGCTGCGGCTCATGGGGTGGTAACTCGATTTCTGAAAACGTCGGACCAAAACATCTGATCAACAAGAAAACCGTGGCCAAGCGAGCAGAGAATATGTTGTGGCACAAGCTTCCTAAGTCTATTTACTTCCGCCGCGGTTCACTGCCTATTGCTCTGGACGAAGTGGCCACCGATGGGGCGAAACGCGCCTTTATCGTGACCGACCGCTTCCTGTTTAACAACGGCTATGCAGACCAGGTCGTTAACGTGTTGAAAGCACGTGGCGTTGAAACCGAAGTGTTCTTCGAAGTGGAAGCCGACCCGACGCTGAGTATCGTACGCAAAGGTGCTGAGCAGATGCTTTCGTTCAAACCTGACGTCATTATCGCCCTGGGCGGTGGTTCACCGATGGATGCAGCGAAAATCATGTGGGTCATGTACGAACACCCTGAAACCTCTTTCGAAGAACTGGCACTGCGCTTTATGGATATCCGTAAACGTATCTACAAGTTCCCGAAAATGGGCGTGAAAGCGAAAATGATCGCGGTGACCACCACCTCAGGGACCGGCTCAGAAGTGACACCGTTTGCGGTTGTTACCGACGATGCTACAGGCCAGAAATACCCACTGGCAGACTATGCGCTGACCCCGGACATGGCGATTGTCGATGCCAATCTGGTGATGGATATGCCGAAATCCCTGTGCGCCTTCGGTGGACTGGATGCCGTGACCCACGCACTGGAAGCCTACGTTTCTGTGCTGGCTAACGAATACTCTGACGGCCAGGCGCTTCAGGCGTTAAAACTGCTGCAGGAAAACCTGCCAGCCAGTTACAACGAAGGGGCGAAAAATCCGGTAGCACGTGAGCGCGTTCACAACGCCGCGACCATTGCAGGTATCGCCTTTGCCAACGCCTTCCTTGGGGTTTGTCACTCAATGGCCCATAAACTGGGTTCTGAATTCCACATCCCACACGGTCTGGCGAACTCGCTGTTGATTTGCAACGTCATCCGCTATAACGCTAACGACAACCCGACTAAACAGACCGCGTTCAGTCAGTATGACCGTCCTCAGGCGCGTCGTCGTTACGCCGAAATCGCCGATCACCTGCGTCTCAGCGCACCGGGCGACCGTACTGCGCAGAAAATCGAAAAACTGCTGGTCTGGCTGGATGGCATGAAAGCGGAACTGGGCATTCCTAAATCCATCCGCGAAGCGGGCGTCCAGGAAGCAGACTTCCTGGCAAAAGTCGACAAACTGGCCGATGATGCTTTCGATGACCAGTGTACCGGCGCTAACCCACGTTATCCGCTCATTGCTGAGTTGAAACAGATTATGCTGGATAGCTTCTACGGCCGTGACTTTGTTGAGCCCTTCGCCAATTTGGCCGAAGCGGTAACAGCGACTGATTCTGCCGCCGACGTTAAGAAAACAGAACGTAAAGTGAAACGTTAAATCCATCGTGACACAAAAAAACCCGCCATCTGGCGGGTTTTTTTATACATAAAGGGGCATAAAATAGTAAGCAATACTTATAAACGGAATAACGCGTACTACCTAAACCTTTAACGTAAAAGAATACTGTCAGACACTGTCTTCAGAATGACGATGTCCATAGATAGCCACCAAAGAGCCACTGTCCAGCGCTTCATAGTAGTGTTTACGACACACTGAAACGTAACGCTCATTGCCGCCAATCTCTACCTGAGCCCCTTCTTTAAAGGGTTTTCCTGTTTCATTAAGACGCAATACCATGCTGGCTTTCCTGCCACAGTGGCAGATGGTTTTTAATTCAACCAGTTTATCTGACCAGGCCAGCAGATACTGACTGCCGATAAATAACTCGCCGCGAAAATCTGTACGCAAACCATAACAAAGTACAGGTATATCTAAATTATCAACAACATCAGATAATGCTTTCACCTGATCGCGTGTCAAAAACTGACTTTCATCCACAAGCACACAGTGAATCGGTTCGATCTGATGCTCTGCGTTTATCTCACTAAACAGCGACGTGCTGTTATTATACAATTTAGCCGGAGAAGAAAGCCCAATACGTGAACTCACCCGGGCTGCACCAAAGCGATTATCAATCTCTGCGGTATACACCAGCGTGCGCATGCCGCGCTCATGATAGTTATATGAGGACTGCAGCAATGCCGTTGACTTACCGGCGTTCATGGCCGAGTAATAGAAATAAAGTTGAGCCATGAGCTCCGCTCCGAATGTCACTTAAGATGGCCGGAGTGTAACATAAACACGGTTGTTCACGCCCTGCCACATGTAATAACCAGGGGGTAAATAGTAGCAAAGTGGTATGTATCGCACAGTCCGTGCAGGGTTTAACAATTAACAAATGTTAACGAGAGAGTGTTCCATCTGTGCAATCATCGACTAAAAAGCGCATTATTTAGCTAGCACATCATATTTTGGCTCTCATTTTTTAACTCAACATTATGCTTTATTAGCTCATTCAGCTTTCTTACAAAATTAACTATTGCAGTTCCGAATGGCGAACACTATTATTATCAGGCAGAAACATCCCTATCAATATAATTTAGAGAATTGGACAATGAGCGAAGCACTTAAAATTCTGAACAACATCCGTACACTGCGTGCTCAGGCAAGAGAATGTAGCCTGGAAACTCTGGAAGAAATGCTGGAAAAACTGGAAGTTGTCGTGAATGAACGTCGCGATGAAGATAACCAGGCGCAGGCAGAAGTTGAAGAACGTACACGTAAACTTCAGCAATACCGCGATATGCTGATCGCTGATGGTATTGATCCAAATGAATTACTGTCTACTCTGGCCGCGGCTAAAGCACCAGGTAAAGCTAAACGCGCTGCGCGTCCTGCTAAATATTCTTACATCGATGAGAATGGCGAAAGCAAAACCTGGACAGGTCAGGGTCGTACTCCAGCAGTTATCAAAAAAGCCATTGAAGAGCAAGGCAAAAAGCTGGAAGACTTTCTTCTGTAATTCTGCTCAGGGTCCTTTTCTACTACCCCATAATTAAATGGGGTTTTTTTGGTCCTATTTTTAGTCGTTATCACCGGGCACGGATAAAAAAAGGAAGCCGATGGCTTCCTTTTTCTTTAGTTACGCAAACCCAAATTAAACCGGGTAAAAGCCTTTGTACCAGTCGACAAAGCTCGCCACACCCTCTTCTACCGACGTTTTCGGCTTAAAGCCGATAACCTGATATAAAGCCGTGGTATCGGCACTGGTTTCCATCACATCACCGGGCTGCATCGGTAACATATTTTTCTCAGCCACCTGCCCCAGTGCTTTTTCCAGCGCTTCAATATACGCCATCAGCGTCACAGGCTGGCTGTTGCCGATATTATATACCCGGTAAGGTGCAGAGCTGGTTGCCGGGCTGCCGGTTTCCACCGTCCAGTCTTTATCTGCGTGCGGAATGACGTCCTGCAGGCGTACAACCGCCTCGGCAATATCATCAATATAGGTAAAGTCGCGGCGCATCTGTCCGTGGTTATAAACGTCGATTTTTTCACCCGCAAGAATAGCGCGGGTAAACTTAAACAGCGCCATATCCGGACGTCCCCAGGGACCATATACTGTAAAGAAGCGCAGCCCCGTGGTGGGAATACCGTAGAGATGAGAATAGGTATGCGACATCAGCTCATTCGCCTTCTTGGTCGCCGCATACAGCGATACAGGATGGTCAACGGAGTCATCCGTCGAGAATGGCATTTTACGATTGAGGCCATAGACTGAACTGGAAGAAGCATACAGCAGATGTTCCACTTTATTGTGGCGGCACCCTTCCAGAATATTAAGATGGCCAATCAGGTTAGCGTCTGCGTAGGCCAGTGGGTTTTCCAGTGAGTAACGGACACCTGCCTGTGCGGCAAGGTGGATAACGCGTTGGAAGCGCTGGTTGCGGAACAGTTCGGCTATCCCTTCACGGTCGGCAAGATCGCCTTTCACAAAGGTGAATTCGGGGTGAGTATTAATCAAATCAAGACGTGCCATCTTGAGATTAACATCATAATAATCATTCAGGTTGTCGAGCCCGACAACCTGGTGACCGGCGGCAAGCAGACGTTGCGTGACATGAAAGCCAATGAAGCCTACTGCGCCGGTGACCAGATATTTCATACTACCCTCGTTTAATTATGCAATTTGTAGAGATGCTCCGCGGCCGATTGCATAATAAACAAAACCGCGTTTGCTGATTCTTTCTGGATCATACAGGTTACGACCATCAAAAATCACGGGTTCTTTCAGAGCATTTTTAATCACATCAAAATCAGGCGCACGGAAGTTTTGCCATTCAGTACAGATAACCAGGCCATCTGCTCCCTGAAGTGCCGCTTCTTTGGTTCCCATCAGCTTCAGATCGCTGCGGTGGCCATAGATGCGCTGTGCTTCGTCCATGGCTTCTGGATCAAAGGCCTGAACCGTTGCTCCTGCCTGCCATAATGCTTCCATCAGAACACGACTGGAGGCTTCACGCATGTCATCGGTGTTTGGCTTAAATGACAGCCCCCACACGGCAAAGGTTTTGCCCTGCAAATTTTCACCAAAATGACGCTTGATAAAGGTTGGCAGCTTATTTTTCTGCGAATCGTTAACGTCTTCCACGGCTTTCAACAGACGTGGCGTGTAGCCAATCTGCTCAGCGGTGCGAATCAGTGCCTGCACATCTTTCGGGAAGCAGGAACCACCGTAACCGCAGCCCGGATAGATGAACGAGTAGCCAATGCGCGAATCAGAACCAATTCCCTGACGGACTTTTTCAACATCTGCACCCAGGCGCTCGGCGAGGTTGGAGATTTCGTTCATAAAGCTGATTTTAGTCGCCAGCATGCAGTTTGCTGCATACTTGGTCAGTTCAGCACTACGAATATCCATCAAGATCATACGATCGTGATTACGATTGAACGGCTCGTACAGCTCACGCAGCAGCTCGACAACGTCATCATTGTCCGTACCGATAACGATACGTTCCGGGCGCATACAGTCGCTGACTGCCGCACCTTCTTTCAGGAATTCAGGGTTAGAGACCACATCAAAGGTCAGCGAAACGCCGCGCCCTTTCAGGGTTTCTTCCATGACCTGACGCACACGGTCAGCCGTACCGACTGGAACGGTTGACTTGTCCAGCACCACTTTGTGGTCTTTCATGTGCTGCGCGATAGTACGCGCAACCGCTGTAACATATTTCAGGTCAGCCGAACCATCTTCATCCGGAGGCGTACCAACAGCGATAAACTGCATAACACCATGGTTGACGCCATCTTCGGCGTTCGTGGAGAACTTCAGGCGACCCGCCTCATAGTTCTGCATAACCAGCGGCGTCAGGCCCGGTTCAAATATAGGAATGATCCCTTTCTTCAGATTCTCGACTTTGTTCTCGTCGACATCGATGCAAAGAACGTCATGTCCGACTTCGGCCAGAACTGCAGCCTGAACCAGACCAACATAGCCGATACCAAATACGGTGACTTTCATTGAATTGTCCCGGTTAGAAATTAAACTTACTTTTTATTACCGACGGTGGTTTCCAGCCAGGCTTTAAAATCGCTGCCCAGTGTGTTGTGACGCACACCGTACTCAACGAAAGCCTGCATGTAGCCCAGTTTGTTACCACAGTCGTGGCTCACACCTTTCAGGTGGTAAGCTTCTACGGTCTCTTTCTCCATCAGCATAGCGATAGAATCCGTCAACTGGATTTCATCACCCGCACCTGGAGGGGTTTTCGCCAGCAGTGGCCAGATATCCGCAGACAGAATGTAGCGACCTACAACCGCGAGGTTGGAAGGTGCTTTGTCCGCTTTTGGCTTCTCGACCACACCGACCATCGGGGCGCTGTCGCCTGGCTTCAGCTCTGCGCCCTGGCAATCAACAACGCCATAGGCCGTTACGTCCGCTACCGGCTCAACCATAATCTGGCTATGACCGGTTTCGTCGAAGCGCTTCATCATCTCTGCCAGGTTTTCTTTAGACAGGTCAGATTCGTATTCGTCGATAATCACATCGGGCAGGATCACCGCAACAGGCTCATTACCAATCACCGGCCAGGCACACATGACAGCGTGGCCCAGGCCTTTTGCCAGACCCTGACGGACCTGCATGATGGTGACGTGCGGAGGGCAGATGGACTGGATCTCTTCCAACAGCTGACGCTTAACACGTTTTTCCAGCATCGCTTCCAGCTCAAAACTGGTGTCGAAGTGGTTTTCGATGGAGTTTTTGGAAGAGTGCGTAACCAGCACAATTTCATTAATTCCTGCGGCGATACATTCGTTTACGACATACTGAATCAGCGGCTTATCAACCAGCGGCAGCATCTCTTTTGGAATCGCTTTTGTGGCAGGTAACATACGCGTTCCCAAACCAGCAACCGGGATAACCGCTTTTTTTACTTTGGACTTATAGGCAGACATCAAAGTACCTCTCTTTAGGCCGTTCAAGTTATTACTTGATATGTCGAGTTAAAAAACGAAGTGAGTATACCAGTTGAACCCACGCGGATTTATCCTGGTTAGACCATTTCAGCGCAAATTAAGACTATTACCCAAGTGTAAAGCTTATCTCTGGCCCTGTCTGCCAGGGCCAGATGAAAATAGTCACGGGGTGGTCATTCTGTAGACAACATCAGGCGCAGCCGACCTCCGGCGCCCCATACCTGACATTGCCAGGCATCACAACGCTGGCTAATTTGATTAAGATGTGTACCGCCGAGCGTGCCAAGAGGGACACCGTTGCTCAACTGAATTTGATGAGGATGAACATTGAGAGTGGCGTTTAAACCAGCAGAAACCAGAATCAGGTTCTTTAAACCCTGGTGGTAATAGCCAACCAGCAACGGAAATTGCCCTTTCAGGTTGGCCTGACGCAATAAAAGATTGACCTGTTTAAGTAATGCACCCAGTTCGGGTAAACGCGGTCCCTGCCCTGACAACTGTTCCTGCAACAGGCCATTAAACAGTGCCCGCAATAACAAGGCAGCCAGCACCCCGTTGTCGCCTGCCCGGGTGACATCCAGACAGTAGAAAGCCAGATCTTTCTCTGACAACGCTGCGACATCCAGCACCAGTCCTGGCTGTTCGGCCATGGTGAGCTGACGATAGTTCACCCGGCAGTGGGCAATCGTCTGTTGCACGGGGGGTTGCAGTTCTTTCAACAGTTTTGCGGCAGCCTTAGGATCGCTGACCAGCGCGTCCCAGTCCTGAAACAATTGCTCATCCTCTTCCACTTTAGAGGTAAACATTGAGGGATAGAGGCATTCAAAAACAGCTTCGCGCAGGCGCCCAAGGTCTTTTACAGGCTTAAGCAGGACATCTTGCACGCCCAGACGCAGAACATGCGCAATGTCCGACATGTTCTCCGTGGCTGAGATAACGAGGATAGGCAGTGTTCCGCCCTTGCTACGCACATGCTCAACCAGTTGAATGCCGCCCATGCGCGGCATGGCGAGGTCACAAATCATCAGGTCGGGAAGCGAATGCGTCATGGTTTCAAGAGCATGGACGCCGTCATCCGCCAGAGTGACAATAGCGCCCAATGCAGTGAGGAAATTATCCAGCAGGGACCGGAAAACGACTTCGTCCTCGACGATGAGAATATGTTTTCCGCTTAATGGCTTTTCCATTGTGTCCCCCTGCATGACAGATACCTCAATAGTGGTCTATAAACGCCTTTTGCGCCTCTCAGAATTGCCTGAAGTAGCATGCTTAATCGACCACGCTATTGTCTGTCACGCACCAGCGGTAACAGTTCGTCCATTTTTTTCTCAACGGATAATCTCCCCGCTTCAATCGCTTCCTCTGCCCGGTGAAAATCCAGAGTGGAGATTTGCGGACAGAGTGGTTGTATCAGTACATCAGGAGGATCCCCAGCCATGCGATTACGCTTAAGCCGGTTTTCCAGAACCTGAATAGAGGTGGACATGATCTCCATCGCGCCGGGCGTATACTGCATTTTACGCGACGTGATGCGCCCGATACGCTGGCGCAGTCTACCGCTCCAACTGTTTGGTGCAGGTAAGTGAGTATCGCCATCCGATTCTGGCGTTACGGAGAAAAGTTCCTGCTGCATAAGATGTGCATCATGCTGAAGGTCGACCGCAATAACGATATCTGCTCCCAACGCGCGCGTCAGAGAGATAGGAACAGGATTGACGACCGCACCATCCACCAGCCAGTAGCCATTCCAGCTCACCGGCGCCAGTAAGCCTGGCATACTACAGGAAGCACGTACGGCCTGATGCAGATCGCCTTCCGTCAGCCACAGCTCGCGCCCGGTGCTGAGGTTCGTCGCTACGGCACCAAAAGGCAGGTCGCACTGCTGGATAGTGTCGCAGTTTATCAAACTACGGACATGACTGAAGACGCGTTCGCCACGGATTAACCCGCCACGCTGCCAGGAGAAATCCATCAGGCGAATGACCTGCCAGTAGCTGAAAGAACGCACCCAGCGTTCCATCAGCGGCAGGCGCTGAGTGGCATAGGCAGCGCCCACCAGCGCGCCAACGGAGCATCCTGCTACCACGTCAATTCGAATTCCGGCACGTTCAAGGGCATTAATTACACCAATGTGCGCCCATCCTTTGGCTGCTCCCGATCCCAGCGCAAGCCCGATTTTTACCTGTCTCATTCCACCTCTGGCCAGTGCTCAACGAACAAAATGGCATCACCGCGTCTGCCCGGTTATCATGACGCCTGAAAATCTTCTTACCTGTTATAAAACTTCCGGAGTCAACGTGTCTGAACATTGTCCGTGCGGTAGCGGATTGCAGTATAGCCTATGTTGCGAATCGTATCTAAACGGGAACGCTCTCCCTGACACACCAGAAAGCCTGATGCGCTCGCGCTATAGTGCTTATGTGAAGCATGATACGGCTTATCTGGTGGCAACCTGGCATCCGTCGTGCCACGCAGAACGATTCTCAGCCAGTATTGAAGAGAGCTATGCTCACACTCACTGGCGGGGATTAACCATTCTTAGCAGTGAAATATTGCCGGATAAACCCCAGGGTTATGTGACATTTTTTGCCCGATTTACGGAAAATGGGCGTGAAAGTTTTATTCATGAACGTTCGCGCTTTCTTCGTGAGGAACAACGCTGGTACTATATTGACGGAACTTTCCCGCCAATCGGGCGTAATGACCAGTGCCCTTGTGGTTCTGGCAAAAAATACAAGAAATGCTGCGGTCAGTCGTGACCCGGATTTCCCTTTTGTATCGACAGGATTACCATCGCAATGCAAGCGCAAACACTGCAACGTAAAGTTCTACGCACTATCTGCCCTGATGCTAAAGGGTTGATCGCGAAAATCACCAATATTTGCTACAAACACGAACTGAACATTGTGCAAAACAATGAGTTTGTTGATCACCGCACCGGGCGCTTCTTTATGCGCACTGAGCTGGAAGGCATCTTTAACGACAGTACGCTGCTGGCCGATCTCGACAGCGCCCTGCCCGTTGGATCCGTGCGTGAGCTGCAACCCGCCGGCCGTCGCCGAATTGTCATTCTGGTGACGAAAGAAGCGCACTGCCTGGGCGACCTGCTGATGAAAAGCGCCTACGGTGGTCTGGATGTCGAAATTGCCGCCGTGATTGGTAACCATGACACGCTGCGCACGCTGGTTGAGCGTTTTGACATTCCCTTCGTTCTGGTCAGCCATGAAGGCTTAACCCGCGAAGAGCATGATAATAATATGGCTGCGGAAATTGACCGCTATCAGCCTGATTATGTTGTGCTGGCAAAATATATGCGCGTGCTGACGCCGGGCTTTGTGCAGCGTTATCCAAATCAGATTATCAATATCCACCACTCATTCTTGCCCGCCTTTATCGGTGCGCGCCCTTATCATCAGGCCTATGAGCGCGGTGTGAAGATCATTGGTGCAACGGCGCACTACGTGAATGACAATCTGGATGAAGGCCCGATCATTATGCAGGACGTGATCCATGTTGATCACACCTACACTGCTGAAGATATGATGCGTGCGGGTCGTGACGTTGAGAAAAATGCCCTGAGCCGTGCCCTCTATCAGGTACTGGCTCAGCGCGTGTTTGTTTACGGCAATCGCACCATCATTTTGTGAGCCGGATGATGCTGTTTTGTCTGACAAAACAGCATCCCGGGCAAAAAAACGGCAAACACGCTGTTTTATGCAAAACGGGGCTTTACAGCATCACTTCATTTGATATGATGCGCCCCGCTTAACAAGCACAGTAATCAGGCCAGTGGTGGGGTTCCCGAGCGGCCAAAGGGAGCAGACTGTAAATCTGCCGTCATCGACTTCGAAGGTTCGAATCCTTCCCCCACCACCATTTCTGGAGCGCGCAGCGACGCTGTTACGCTTCCCCAGCAAAGATACTGAACTTGTTAACACGCTTCCCCTGGTGGGGTTCCCGAGCGGCCAAAGGGAGCAGACTGTAAATCTGCCGTCATCGACTTCGAAGGTTCGAATCCTTCCCCCACCACCATCTTCAGATACCTAAACACCTCCAAACTTGTTCCACAATTCATATCCCCGTTGGGGAAGAATGAGAAGCTTCGACCGAAGGTTTGCGTCGAACGCAGTGAGACAACGCCATTTATGGCGGCCCGAAGGGTGAGGAGCGACGCGACGAATAATCCTTCCCCCACCACCATCTTCAGATACCTAAACACCTCCAAACTTGTTCCACACTTTCATATCCCCTTTATCAATCGCAGCAATATTTCTTTCTGCTGGCAAAACCTGCTACCATTCCGCCCACTTTTTCCACGCAAAATGGCCTGTGCTATGAAATTTCTTTCTTTTAATATCAATGGGCTGCGTGCACGCCCTCATCAGTTACAAGCAATCGTTGAGCAGCATCAGCCGGATGTCATCGGCCTGCAAGAAACGAAAGTTCACGACGATATGTTCCCCCTCGAAGAGGTCGCTAAACTCGGCTACCACGTGTTTTACCACGGGCAGAAAGGCCACTACGGCGTAGCGCTGATGACCAAAGCAGAGCCACTGGCCGTGCGCCGTGGCTTTGACGGTGATGATGAAGATGCTCAGCGTCGTATGATCATGGCCGATATCCCGACCGCATCCGGCATTGTGACCGTGCTGAATGGTTATTTCCCTCAGGGCGAAAGCCGTGACCATGCGACCAAATTCCCGGCAAAAGAGAAATTCTATCGCGACCTGCAAAGCTATCTCGAGCAGCAAAGCACCGACAATCAGATTCTGATCATGGGCGATATGAATATCAGCAGCACCGACCTGGATATCGGCATCGGTGAAGAGAACCGCAAGCGCTGGTTACGCACCGGCAAGTGCTCTTTCCTGCCGGAAGAACGTGAATGGATGGATCGTCTGATGAACTGGGGGCTGGTTGATACATGGCGTGCGCAGAATCCGGACGCTAACGACCGTTTCTCATGGTTCGACTACCGTTCTAAGGGTTTTGATGACAACCGCGGATTGCGTATTGATCTGGTGCTGGCCAGCAAACCACTGGCGGAGCGCTGCATCGCAACCGGGATTGATTATGATATTCGTGGGATGGAAAAACCGTCAGACCATGCGCCGATTTGGGCAGAGTTTTCACTGTAATTCATCGTACTGATGTCATGTTGCAGGGCGGCGGTCCATCGCCCTGCAACATCAACAATGATGCCTGTTACTTCACAATACGCCAGATAAGATTGTTTGTTCCCAGCGATTGCTCATCACGCACACACTGCAACAGCACCCCTTCACTTTTCAGTACTGCCCCCTCGGTATAGCTCTGGTTCTCATAGATACAGCAGCGTTGACACGGAGGTTGACTGTTGCGGCTACCCTGAGTCCAGACTTCCGGTGGCATATCGACCACGACGTCAGCATTTCCGCCACCGTTATTGCCATTATTATTACCATGACCGTTACTGATGTAACGTTCAGCCATCGTTGGGGCGCTGATAGCAAGCAGCAGTAACATAGCCAGACGCAATTTCATCACTCGCTCTCCTTCTCTTTTGCCGCCTTACGGCGCGGTTTTTTCGCTTTGTTCGTCGACGGTGCCGGTAAGCCCCGGAAGGCATGCGCAGCGGGTTGCTGCCGCGCCTGATGGATAAGACTGTGCAATGTCTCTACCAGCGGGAACATAAAGTCCTGATAGCGGCACTGCTTCTCACTGATTTTAGTCAGCGTTGACTCCCACTGCGCGGTCATATCCGGCCGCGCGGCCATCTCCGGCAGTGAATGGATTAACGCGCGTCCCGCCGGGCTGGAGTGGATAGAACGCCCTTTCTTAAATAAGAACGTGCGTTTAAACAACAGCTCGATAATGCCGGCGCGCGTAGCTTCCGTTCCTAAACCATCGGTCGCACGTAGCACTTTCTTGAGATCTTTATCCTGAACAAAGCGTGCAATGCCCGTCATCGCCGACAGTAACGTGGCATCGGTAAAGGGGCGCGGCGGCTGGGTTTGCTTATCGATCACTTCCCCGCGCTCGCACAGCAGCTCATCGCCCTTCGCCACCACGGGCAGCGGCGTGCCATCGTTCTCTTCATCACGCTCTTTGCTGCCCAGCAGCGCACGCCAGCCCGCTTCAGCAAGGAAACGCGCCTTCGCCACAAACTTGCCGCCTGCGATATCCAGCTCGATCACGCACTTACGATAGACCGCATCCGGGCAGAACTGCATCAGATACTGGGTGGCGATCAGCCGGTAGATCTGCTGTTCGTTCTCCGTCAAAGAGACCCGGCTGCTGCGTGCTGTTGGGACAATGGCGTGGTGAGCATCTACCTTTTTATCATCCCAGCAGCGATTTTTTTGATCGCTGTTGAAATCAGCGGGTGGTGTCAGATCGGGCTGATGGGCATTGATGGCATTCAGTACCGCCTGACGCCCGGCAAAGTGCTCGTCGGGCAGATAGCGGCTGTCAGAACGCGGGTAAGTGATCAGCTTATGGGTTTCATACAGACGCTGACAGGTATCGAGAACAACCTGCGCACTCAGCCCAAAACGTTTACCCGCTTCAATCTGTAATGCCGACAATGAGAACGGCAACGGTGCAGTATCGTTCTCACGCTTGTCGTTATAGCTGGTGACCAGCGCGGGCTGGCCATCAATACGCGCCACTACATGGTCCGCCAACGGGCGATGCAGCAAACGCCCCTCTTCATCCTGATAAGGCTCACAGGAGTCACTGGGCTGCCACAACGCGACAAATCGTTCATCCTTTGGCGTAACGATATGCGCTTTCACTTCAAAAAAATCTTTCGCCACGAAGTTTTCAATTTCTTCATCACGGCGGACCACCAGCCCGAGCACGGGTGTCTGGACACGCCCCACGGACAGTACGCCATCGTAGCCTGCATTACGCCCCAGCAGGGTATAGGCGCGCGTCATATTGATGCCGTACAGCCAGTCGGCGCGTGAACGCGCCAGCGCAGAAACGCACAGAGGAATAAATTCGCGGTTTTCGCGTAGTCGCGTAATGGCTCTTTCCACCGCCTGCGGGTTGAGATCGTTAATCAGGCAGCGTTGTACCTTTGCCCGCTTTTCTACCGGCATGGTGAGGTAGTCCAGCACTTCATCGACCAGGAGCTGACCTTCACGGTCCGGGTCCCCCGCATGAACCACTTCACTGGCCTGCTCCAGCAAGCCTTTAATCACATTGAGCTGTTTGGCGACGGATGGTCGCGGCTTCAACTGCCACTTCTCCGGCACAATAGGCAGATCCGCCAGCGACCAGCGGGCGAACCGGCTGTTATAACTGTCAGGTTGCGCCTGTTCTAACAGATGCCCCACGCACCAGGTCACCACCTGGTCGGGGCCACAGGCAATATAACCATCACCACGGCGATGCGGTTTCGGCAGGACATCCGCAATAGCACGGGCAAGGCTGGGTTTTTCGGCAATAAACAAACGCATCCGGGGGTGAATTCCTGCTCAGGGTTTGACTTCAATAACGGCCCTTCCGGCCTGCGCCGTCAGGAGTTCGCCAATCGGTGTTAGCGAAATAGCATGTGCGGTCGCCATCGCCTCAACGACGGCTTCCACGCCCGGTAAAACGGCGAGTAACAGGCCACCCGAGGTTTGCGGGTCGCACAACAGATGACGCTGCATATCGCTCATGGGCCCCACCAACTGACCGTAGCTGGCAAAGTTACGCCCGGTGCCACCAGGCACACATCCCAGGGAAATATACTCTTCAACGCCCGGCAAACGCGGGATCGCGTGGAACCACAGATCGGCATGCAATCCGGCACCCTGACACATCTCGCTCAGATGTCCCAGTAAACCAAAGCCGGTCACATCCGTCATGGCACTGACCCCCGCTTCAGCCGCGAAGGCCGCACCGATCTGATTAAGCTGGCACATGGTGGCCGTCGCAAGTCCCTGGTGCTCCTGACGCAGCAACGATTTCTTCTCTGCGGTGGTCAGGATACCAATCCCTAAGGGTTTGGTGAGATAAAGGCGGCAGCCCGGCAAGGCTTCGCTGTTGCGTTTTACCTGGTCGGTATTGACGATGCCCGTAACAGCCAGGCCGAAGATTGGCTCCGGCGCATCAATAGAGTGCCCCCCCGCCAGGCTGATCCCCGCCTGTTCACAGACGCTGCGCCCACCTTCTATCACTCTACGCGCAATTTCCGGTGCCAGTACGTTAACCGGCCAGCCCAGAATGGCAATCGCCATAATCGGTTTGCCGCCCATCGCCCAGATATCACTGATGGCGTTAGTCGCAGCAATACGCCCGAAATCGTAGGGATCGTCGACGATTGGCATGAAAAAATCGGTAGTGCTGACCACTGAGGTGCCGTTGCCCAGGTCGTACACGGCCGCATCATCGCGGGTTTCGTTGCCCACCAGCAAATTGGGATCTTTGCGCAGTGGGTGATCGCTGTGCAGAATACGGTCCAGCACCGCCGGGGAAATTTTACAACCGCAGCCTGCTCCATGGCTGTACTGCGTCAGACGAATGGTGTTCTCGTTCATCTGCATCACTCAGAAATAGCTGACGAATGGCGCGCTGTCTGGCGACTGGATAGTGGTAGAGGATTTCAACTGTGGCGTACCCAGATAGAGGAAACCGACAATCGCATCCTGTGCACGGCAACCAAATGCCTGACGTACCGCTTCGTCTTCTGTCCAGGCACCACTGCGCCAGATGCCGTTAAAACCCTGTGCCGCTGCGGCCATCTGCATTGCCATCACGGCGCAGCCAGCAGAAACCACCTGCTCCCAGCGCGGGACTTTTGGATGCTCTTCACAGTGAGCCACCACGGTAATAATCATCGGAGCACGGAACGGTGCCTGCTGCGCTTTTTCGATAGCTTTATCATCCAGCTGTGCATCACGCGAGACGTTTTCCAGCAGCGTACTGAAGCGGTCACGGCCTTCATTTTCAATGATGATAAAACGCCACGGCTGTAAGGTACCGTGATCGGGAGCGCGCATACCTGCCTGCAGAATGTTTTCCAGTGCCTCACCGGTCGGAGCTGGCGCAGCCAGACGGGATGCCGAGCGACGGTTAACCAGTAATTCCAGAGCGTCCATAACTTCCTCCTGATAATAATTTGTATCCCGCAGAAACTAGCACAGGATGATGTTTTGTTACAGCATTGCGCTTTTTCCTGCTGACAATTACGCCACTGCTAATTAGGATGTGAGCTATTACTGCCCGGTTTAGCGGTTACGCTGTCACCGACATCCCGCGTATCGGGTATTTCATTGCGATTATGGAGAGTTTATGCGCGTCTTGTGGCGAATTATCGCTAATTTTTTTAAGTGGACATGGCGGGTGCTGAATTTCGTACGCGAATTTATTCTCAACCTTTTCCTTATCCTGTTGATCCTGGTGGGCGCGGGTATCTGGTTCCAGTATAACAGTGCCAGTACGCCTGCCGATGTTCAGAAAGGCGCACTGACTGTGGACCTCAGCGGTGTGGTTGTCGACAAACCTTCTGTCAGCAACACCATGAGCAAACTGGGCAGCCAACTGCTGGGTGCCAGCAGCGATCGCCTGAAAGAAAACTCACTGTTTGACGTGGTGGATGCGATTCGCCAGGCCAAAGGCGATGCCAAAATTACCGGCATGGTACTGGATCTGCGCAACTTTGCTGGCGCGGACCAGCCGTCACTGCAATATATTGGTAAGGCACTGCGCGAGTTCCGCGACAGCGGCAAACCGATCTACGCTACGGGCGACAGCTATAGTCAGGCACAATATTATCTCGCCAGCTTTGCGAATAAGATTTACCTCTCCCCACAGGGTACGGTCGATCTGCATGGCTTTGCCACCAATGGTCTCTACTACAAAACGCTGCTGGATAAACTGAAAGTCAGTTCCCATGTCTTCCGCGTCGGGACCTATAAATCAGCGGTTGAACCTTTCCTGCGTGATGATATGTCACCTGCGGCACGCGATGCCGACAGTCGCTGGGTCGGTGAGCTGTGGCAAAACTATGTCAATACGCTGGCGGCCAACCGTCAGATCACGGCAGACCAGGTCTTCCCGGGTGCACAGGGCGTGCTGGATGGCCTGCAGAAAGTCGGTGGCGATACCGCTCAGTATGCCAAAGACACCAAACTGGTGGATGAACTGGCCTCTCCGTCCACCGTGGATCAGCAACTGGTGAAAACATTCGGCTGGGATAAACAGGCGAAAGACTATAACGGCACCAGTATTTATGACTATCCGCTGAAAAATGCCCCGACCACCGATGGCAACATCGCGGTGATCATGGCTAATGGCGCGATTATGGATGGCGAAGAGACACCAGGCAGCGTGGGCGGTGACACCACTGCAATGGAAATCCGTGATGCCCGCCTTGATCCGAAAATCAAAGCCATCGTCTTCCGCGTGAACAGCCCGGGCGGCAGCGTGACGGCCTCTGAAACTATCCGTGAGGAGCTGGCAGCTGCGAAGGCAGCCGGTAAGCCGGTAGTCGTTTCGATGGGCGGTATGGCAGCCTCAGGCGGTTACTGGGTCTCTACACCGGCTAACTACATCATTGCCAGCCCGAATACGCTGACCGGCTCCATCGGCATTTTCGGCGTGATCAACACCGTTGAGAACTCGCTGGATGCTATTGGCGTGCACACGGACGGCGTAGCGACCTCACCGCTGGCTGATATTGCCAGCACCAAGGCGCTGCCGACGGAAGTGCAGCAGTTGATGCAGTTAAGCATCGAGAACGGCTATAAAAACTTCCTTAACCTGGTGGCAACGTCACGCAACAAAACACCGGAACAGATTGACCAGATTGCACAGGGCCATGTCTGGACCGGCAGTGACGCGAAAGCGAATGGACTGGTCGATGCCCTGGGTGACTTTGACGATGCCGTCGCCAAAGCTGCAGAGCT
The DNA here is from genome assembly GCF_020683125.1 of Erwinia rhapontici. NCBI lineage: Bacteria > Pseudomonadati > Pseudomonadota > Gammaproteobacteria > Enterobacterales > Erwiniaceae > Erwinia > Erwinia rhapontici. The sequence continues at coordinate 2,765,230 of NZ_CP085627.1, forward strand.
GGCTAAACTCACGCAGCCGCAGCTCAGCTGGTATCAGAATGACCCCAGCCTGATTGAGGTGCTGTTCAGCCAGGTCGATGCCTCTGCACATGCGGCGTTACCTGAAACGCTGAAAGCCTGGCTGCCCGCTCCAATGATGGATGTGATGAATGCCATGAAGGATCAGCCAGGACTGATGAACGATCTGAATGATCCTCAGAACCGTTACGCATTCTGTCTGAGCTGCGGTAACGTCAAATAGCGGTGACCGCGATCACTATTCAGCCCGACGCCATCTGGTCGGGCTGCTTTTCCTCTCCTTTCCCCTTATACTGCGCTTTTTTGGCAAGTCTTGAGTTTACTAATGCAAAAGAAATCCATTTACGTCGCCTATACGGGCGGTACGATCGGTATGCAGCGCTCTGAACACGGCTTTATTCCGGTCTCCGGCCATCTGCAACGTCAGCTGGCCAATATGCCGGAGTTTCACCGCCCGGAGATGCCTGATTTCACCATCCATGAATACCAGCCGCTGATTGACTCCTCGGATATGACTCCGCAGGACTGGCAATCGATTGCGGAAGACATTCGTCAGAATTATGACAATTACGATGGCTTTGTCATTTTGCACGGCACCGACACCATGGCCTTTACGGCCTCTGCGCTGTCGTTCATGCTGGAAAACCTGGCCAAGCCGGTGATTGTGACAGGCTCACAGATCCCACTGGAGCAACTGCGCTCCGACGGCCAGCAAAATCTGCTGAACTCACTGTTTGTCGCCGCAAATTATCCGATTAACGAAGTGACGTTATTCTTCAATAACACGCTTTATCGCGGTAACCGCACCACCAAAGCGCACGCTGACGGTTTCAATGCCTTTGATTCGCCAAACCTCGCCCCGCTGCTGGAAGCCGGTATCCATATTCGTCGTCTGAATACCCCTGCCGCACCTGCAGGCCAGGGAGCGCTGATCGTGCATCCGATTACACCGCAGCCGATTGGCGTGGTGACAATCTATCCGGGCATTTCTGCTGCCGTGGTGCGTAACTTCCTGCAACAGCCGGTAAAAGCACTGATCCTGCGTTCTTATGGCGTCGGGAATGCTCCGCAGAACAAAGAGTTCCTGCAGGAGCTGAAAGAGGCTTCCGATCGCGGCATTGTGGTCGTTAACCTCACGCAGTGCATGTCGGGTAAGGTCAATATGGGGGGTTACGCCACCGGAAACGCTCTGGCCCTGGCTGGCGTGGTGAGTGGTGCCGACCTGACCGTTGAGGCTACACTGACCAAACTGCACTTCCTTCTGAGCCAGGACCTGACCAGCGACGAAATTCGTCAGCTGATGAAACAAAACCTGCGTGGTGAACTCACCCCGGACTAATCCAACGGAGTAACTGATGCGTGACCGCCAGGCGTTGTTGTTGATTGATCTGCAAAATGACTTTTGTTCTGGTGGCGCGCTGGCTGTCAGTGACGGCGATCAGACGATTGCGGTGGGAAACCGCCTCGCTGCCGAGTTCCACCAGCGCGGTGAGCCGGTGATTGCCACGCTGGACTGGCATCCGGCTGGGCACGGTAGTTTTGCCAGCAGCGCTGGCACGCAGCCTGGGACCCTCGGTGAGCTTCACGGCCTGCCGCAAGTGTGGTGGCCGGATCATTGCGTGCAGCACAGCCACGGCGCGCAGTTGCACCCTCAGCTTAACCAGGCGCTGCTGACACTGCAGGTATGCAAAGGCGAGAATCCGGATATCGACAGCTACAGTGCGTTTTATGATAACGGCCAGCGTCACCAGACGCCGTTACATGCCTGGCTCCAGGCGAACGGCATCACGGCGCTGACGGTCATGGGGCTGGCAACAGATTACTGTGTTAAATACAGCGTGCTGGATGCACTGGCGCTGGGCTATCAGGTCACTCTGGTGAGCGCCGGATGCCGTGGGGTCAATATGCAGGCTGATGACAGCCAGAAAGCCCTGGCCGAAATGGCCCTGGCGGGCGCGAAAATTATCTAAAGGTTACAAAATGACCGGGCGGGACTGAGGCCCACCCGGTCATACCACCAGGACGAATTATTCCGGAAGGAATAATTTACTGGAGTTTTATTCGCGTGATCGCATCGTCGCTGATCCCGAACTCTTCTTTGAGCTGTTTCTTACTTTTCATCACGATTTCCCCGCCTTTCGCGACACTCATATGTTGCGGGTTTTCATTGTGACGCGCCTGCCACAGCAAGACTAATTGTAAGCTGTTCTCTTTCTGCTCCGGCGTCAGTGCCACGCCATCAGCCCACTTGCCAGTCTCTACCGCCGTCACCAGTCGCTGATACACGTCTGGTGTCATACTGGCAATCATTTCATCCAGTTCCATCGCGACTCCTAGCCCTGAGTACTGTTGCCGTCTTCGTCAGTAAAACTCAACGAAGCGGAGTTGACGCAGAAGCGCTCACCCGTCGGCTGTGGGCCATCCGGGAACACATGACCAAGGTGAGAATCACAGCTTCCGCACCGGATTTCAATGCGTTGCATGCCATGAGTGTCATCTTCCAGATAGCGAATCGCATCATCACTGTAGGGCTCATAGAAGCTGGGCCAGCCGCAGCCTGAATCATATTTTGACCCGGACAGAAACAACGGTGCCTGGCAAACCAGGCAGTGATAAATGCCTTCGTGCTTGTTATGCAGCAATTTGCCGGAATACGGCGGTTCAGTGCCGCGCTGCTGGGTCACGTAGCGCTGCATCTCGGTTAACACATTTTCGGGTGAGAAAGGTGTATCATCTTTAGCCATGTTAGACTCTCTGGCAGTGTTATTCTGAAATTATCGGCTAGTATTCTAACAAATACTTAACAAGAGCAGGTGAATTTTTCGTATCGGGTGCACAAGGTGATCCAGTCAGCGTTGAATTTGTGACGCAGATCACCCTTTGGATCCATCACCCCTTTATATCCGGGCAACTTGCCCCAAGATCAATGGTGTTCATGCGTCAAGAAATAGGTTTTGTGTTGAATAATTCCTGGTCGACAGTTTGATTTGTCGCAACAATTGACACGATTCCGCTTGACGCCTGGTATGGTTTTTGTAATTTTACAGCCAACCTTTTATTCACTATCAACAAGCTGGTGGAATATATGACTATCAAAGTAGGTATCAACGGTTTTGGCCGTATCGGTCGCATCGTTTTCCGTGCTGCTCAGGAACGTTCTGATGTAGAAATCGTTGCAATCAACGATCTGCTGGACGCAGAGTACATGGCTTACATGCTGAAATACGACTCAACTCACGGCCGTTTCAAAGGCACCGTGGAAGTCAAAGACGGCCATCTGGTTGTTAACGGCAAAACCATCCGTGTTACCGCTGAGCGTGACCCGGCTAACCTGAAGTGGGATGCAGTAGGCGTCGATGTGGTTGCAGAAGCGACCGGTATCTTCCTGACTGACGAAACTGCACGCAAACACATCGAAGCTGGCGCGAAGAAAGTTGTACTGACTGGCCCATCTAAAGATGACACCCCAATGTTCGTTATGGGTGTAAACCACAAGTCATATGCTGGCCAGGATATCGTTTCTAACGCGTCCTGTACCACCAACTGCCTGGCACCACTGGCTAAAGTGATCAACGACAACTTCGGTATCGTTGAAGCACTGATGACCACTGTTCACGCAACTACCGCGACTCAGAAAACCGTTGATGGCCCGTCTCACAAAGACTGGCGCGGCGGCCGCGGCGCATCTCAGAACATCATCCCTTCTTCTACCGGTGCTGCTAAAGCGGTAGGTAAAGTGATTCCTGAGCTGAACGGCAAACTGACCGGCATGGCGTTCCGCGTTCCTACTCCTAACGTTTCTGTTGTTGACCTGACTGCACGTCTGGCTAAACCAGCATCTTACAAAGAAATTTGTGCTGTGATTAAAGCGGCTGCCGAAGGCGAGATGAAAGGCGTTCTGGGTTACACCGAAGACGAAGTAGTTTCTACCGATTTCAACGGTGAAACACTGACTTCTATCTTCGATGCGAAAGCGGGTATCGCACTGAGCGATACTTTCGTTAAACTGGTTTCCTGGTACGATAACGAAACTGGTTACTCCAACAAGGTCCTGGACCTGGTTGCTCACATCGCTAAATAAGCGACGTGAATGAGACTGAGGGCGACGGAAGTCGCCCTTTTTTTATGGTTAAATTTCAGAAGGCTGACTCATGAACGAGAAACTCTTTTCACTGCCCGTGATTAACCAGATTACCCCTTACCTCTCTCAGCGTCAGGTTGGCGAATTACCCGTTGTCGTCGTGGCGCATCCTAAAGTGCGTGCTGCCGTGACGTTACAGGGTGCCCAGCTGATTGCCTGGCAACCTGCCGGTGAAAAACCGGTGATCTGGTTAAGCGATAAAACCGCCTGGAATGTGGGTAAAGCTATCCGCGGTGGTGTGCCGATCTGCTGGCCGTGGTTTGGCCCGGCTGGCGAACCTGCGCATGGCTTTGCCCGTATCCTGCCGTGGACGCTGACCGCTCACGATGAAAATGAAAACAGCGTGATGCTGACCTTCGAATTAAAAAGCAGTGAACAAACGAAGAAATTCTGGCCGCACGATTTTACGCTGTTTGCCCGTTTCCGCTTCAGCGATCGCTGTGAGATTGAACTGGAAGCCCACGGTGACTTCGATGCCACCGCCGCACTGCACAGCTACTTTGAAGTGGCTGACATCGCCGGTGTTGAAGTCAGCGGCCTAGGTCCGAGTTATATCGACAAGGTCAACAACGGAGTCACCGGCACCTCAGCGGAAGGTAAGCAAACCTACCCGCAACGCATTGACCGCATCTATACCCAACCGGCAGATTGCAGCGTGATTGACGATAAGACGGGTCAGCGTGTAATTGAGGTTTACCACCATCATCAAAGTGACGTAGTCACATGGAATCCCGGCGCGGAGCTGTCATGCAGTATGAGTGATATGGCTAACGAAGGTTTTAAGACCATGGTGTGCGTGGAAACGGCCCATGTCAGTCAGCCGATGAAAAGCGCGGGTGAACAACCTGCCCGCCTGGCGACCACCTTCCGGGTGCGCAGTAAGCGTTAAGAATAGACCGGAGTGACCCTTTTCGGGCCGCCCCTGCTCTGCCTGCCCCGGACTCAGACCACATCCAGCGGTTGCTTTGTTTCTGGCGGTGGGAATGCCTGATTGATCAGTGCCAGTTCCTCGCTGGTCAGTACCACCCCGAGCGCCGCAGCATTGTCATCAACATGCGCAATGCTGCTCGCTTTCGGGATCGCCATCACTCCTTCTTTACGGATCACCCACGCCAGCAGCAGCTGCGCCATGCTGATGCCCTTTTGTTGTGCAATTCGGGTCAGCGTCGGGTGACTCATCAGCTCTGTGCGTAATCGACCCGCCTGCGCCAGGGGGCAATAAGCCATCAGCGGCATCGCCAGCTGCTGACAGTCAGGCAGCAAATCATACTCAATTCCACGGGATGCCAGATGGTAAAGCACCTGGTTAGTAGCGCACTGCGCGCCGCCTTCTTCAGCAAGTAACTCGTGGAGATCATCGCTGTCAAAATTAGACACTCCCCAGCGGCGAATTTTTCCCTGTTGTTGCAGTGTTTGCATCGCACGTAGCGTCTCTTCCAGCGGAATATTTCCCCGCCAGTGCAGAAGATAGAGATCGAGATAATCGGTGTTCAAGCGTGTCAGGCTGCGCTCACAGGCATCAACAGCATCCACCTCACTGGCATTCCACGGATAAACTTTGGAGACCAGATACGCCTGGTCACGACGCCCGCGCAAGGCCTCACCCACCACCCTTTCAGCGCCGCCATCGGCATACATCTCGGCGGTATCGATCAGCTTCAGGCCCCGCTCCAGCCCGGCTTGCAAAGCAGCGACCTCCTGATGATGTTGAGCAGCGTCTTCCCCCATAAACCATGTACCCTGACCTATCGCAGGCAGCTCGGTGCCATCGGCAAACGTGACGACTCGGTTCATCTTTCTCTCCATGCACTTTTTTAGGGCGCCACCATGATAAAAAAGGGCGCAGAGCGCCCTTTTTTAGTGCAGAGTGATGGCATCAGAAGGTATAGCTTACCCCGGTCCACAACAACATCTGTGAATCTCTATCCACCATCGGGCTGTTTTTAATTTCATCAGCAAGACGGCTGTAACGACCTGAAAGGGTCGCATTCCAGTTCTGACTGATGGCCCAGCCTGCGGTCAACTCAACGTACGGGCTCCAGCTGCTGTCCGGATCGTAACGATCCAGCCCGCTGCGGCGGGATTCCGCTGACGAGATACCATAATAATACCCGTTCTGGTTTGAGCTGTTCCATAACGCGCCGATACCCGGTGTCAGGTTAAACTGGCCGAATTCAAAGCGATACAGGTAGGTCAGGTCCCAGATAATGCCGTTACTGTTGTCCAGCATGTCACCCACCAGCGTGGTGCGCACGATGCCCCAGTCGGCTGAGTGACGATACGCCAGGCCACCCATCAGGGTCATATGGCGCTTATTCAGCGATTTCATATCCCCGTCATCGACATCATCCGGATCATAGTTCTGCGGCGAACCCAGGACGGTCAGAGACAGCTGGTCCTGCTGGTCTTTCCACAGGAAATACCCGGCCTGAAGGCTACGGATATAGAAGCTGTCGCCCTCATAATTGATGATGGGAACCGGATAGTAACGGTCCTGACCGCTTTTATAAGGGCTCTGGCTATAGAGCAGCGACGCGCCCAACGTTAACGGATTGGCTTGTGCGAGAGGCGCAGCAAAACAGACAGGTAAAAGTGCAGTAAGCGCTGTAAGTTTGAATTGGTTCACAATTTATTCAGTCCATTAATATAACAATCGGTCATTAGTCTAAACAGTATGGTCGTATTGAGTCATACATTTACATTATTAGTAGCACATATAATCAATAACCCGAAAGAATGCGGTTGCAGATGCCAGTTGTTGAGGTTTACAAAAACCCGTCAGCCCGCATCCACTAAGGGGATGGTATAGCTGGTTTATAACTTTGTTATTGAAATTTCATTGAAAATGCTCAGCAAATCAGGAAATTTCCTAAATGCGATCTACGCTTATTTATAAGACGCTAAATTCCAACGAGCAGAGTGACCAGCATTTTTGTGTTTCCCGATAAAAAAAGTCAGGTTGGCATAAGGGTTGCTGTACTCACTGTAAGTTCCTTCAGGGGCTGACCAAACTTAGGCTCCTGGTACCTGTGCTAAAAACGAAAGGACGGGCATCGCCATGAATATATTCGATCACTACCGTCAGCGCTATGAAGCTGCCAAGGACGAAGAGTTCACACTGCAGGAATTTCTTACGGTTTGCCGGCAAGATCGCAGTGCATACGCCAATGCGGCGGAACGACTGTTAATGGCTATTGGTGAGCCAGTAATGGTGGATACCGCGCTGGAGCCACGCCTTTCCCGCCTGTTCTCTAATCGTGTTGTTGCGCGCTATCCTGCATTCGAAGAGTTTTATGGTATGGAGGATGCGATTGAGCAAATCGTTTCCTACCTGAAACATGCGGCACAGGGCCTGGAAGAGAAAAAACAGATCCTGTATCTGCTGGGCCCGGTCGGTGGCGGGAAATCCTCTCTGGCCGAACGTCTGAAATCACTGATGCAGCGTGTGCCCATCTATGTGCTCACGGCAGATGGCGAACGCAGCCCGGTGAATGACCATCCGCTGTGCCTGTTTAATCCGCAGGAAGATGCCAACATTCTTGAAAAAGAATACGGCGTTCCACGTCGTTACCTTGGCACCATCATGTCGCCGTGGGCCGCCAAACGCCTGCACGATTTCGGTGGTGATATCACCCGCTTCAAGGTCGTGAAGGTCTGGCCGTCGATTCTTGAACAGGTCGCGATTGCCAAAACCGAACCTGGCGATGAAAACAACCAGGATATTTCGGCGCTGGTGGGTAAAGTGGATATCCGTAAACTGGAAAACCACGCGCAAAACGATCCTGATGCTTATGGTTATTCCGGAGCGTTATGCCGGGCGAACCAGGGGATTATGGAGTTCGTTGAAATGTTTAAAGCGCCTATCAAGGTGCTGCATCCGCTGCTGACGGCCACCCAGGAAGGGAACTATAACGGGACTGAAGGGATCTCTGCCCTGCCGTTTAACGGGATAATCCTCGCGCACTCCAACGAATCTGAGTGGGTGACATTCCGTAACAACAAGAATAACGAGGCGTTCCTTGACCGTGTTTACATTGTCAAAGTGCCTTACTGCCTGCGCGTGTCGGAAGAGATCAAAATCTACGACAAGCTGCTGGTTAACAGTGAACTGACCCACGCACCTTGCGCGCCGGGTACGCTGGAAACACTGGCTCGCTTCTCGATTCTGTCGCGCCTGAAAGAGCCGGAAAACTCCAGTACCTATTCGAAAATGCGCGTCTACGACGGTGAAAGCCTGAAGGATACCGATCCTAAGTCGAAATCCTACCAGGAATACCGCGATTACGCAGGTGTGGACGAAGGGATGAACGGGTTATCTACCCGCTTCGCCTTCAAAATTCTCTCCCGTGTGTTCAACTTCGACCATGCTGAGGTCGCAGCTAACCCGGTGCACCTGTTCTATGTACTGGAACAGCAGATAGATCGTGAGCAGTTCCCGCAGGAACAGGCTGAGAAATACCTTGAACACCTGAAAGGCTACCTGATCCCGAAATATGCCGAGTTTATTGGTAAAGAAATTCAGACGGCGTACCTGGAATCTTACTCTGAATATGGTCAGAACATCTTCGACCGCTATGTGACCTACGCTGACTTCTGGATTCAGGATCAGGAGTATCGTGATCCGGATACCGGGCAGTTGTTTGACCGTGAGTCCCTGAACGCAGAGCTGGAAAAAATTGAGAAGCCGGCCGGGATCAGTAACCCGAAAGACTTCCGTAATGAGATCGTCAACTTTGTTCTGCGCGCCCGTGCTCATAATAATGGCCGTAATCCGAACTGGACCAGCTATGAGAAGCTGCGCACCGTGATCGAGAAGAAAATGTTCTCGAACACCGAAGAGCTGCTCCCGGTCATTTCGTTTAACGCTAAAACATCCACCGACGAACAGAAAAAACACGACGATTTTGTCGACCGTATGATGGAAAAAGGCTACACCCGCAAACAGGTTCGCCTGCTGTGCGAATGGTATTTGCGCGTAAGAAAATCGTCCTGATTCGGAAGTCGCATCCATTCGGGTCAGGGCTGATGCCCTGACCCGAATGGCAACACTGTTTGGGGGAGCTATGGCCTATTTTATCGATCGGCGTCTTAACGGTAAAAACAAAAGCGCGGTCAATCGTCAGCGCTTTTTGCGCCGCTATAAATCGCAAATCAAACAGTCGATCTCCGAGGCCATTAATAAGCGTTCGGTTACCGACGTTGAGAGCGGTGAATCCGTCTCTATTCCAATTGAAGATATTAACGAACCGAGTTTTCATCAGGGACGCGGCGGCCAGCGCCATCGCGTTCATCCAGGTAATGACCACTTCGTCCAGAATGACCGCGTGGAGCGCCCACAGGGCGGTGGCGGAGGGAGCGGCAGTGGTCAGGGTAATGCCGGAAAGGATGGTGAAGGCCAGGATGAGTTTGTCTTCAATATCTCGAAAGATGAATATCTCGATTTGCTGTTTGAAGATCTCGCATTGCCGAATCTGAAAAAGAATCAGCATCGTCAGCTCAATGAGTATAAAACCCACCGTGCGGGCTATACCGCTAACGGTGTACCGGCCAATATCAGCGTGGTGCGCTCATTACAAAATTCGCTGGCGCGGCGTACCGCCATGACGGCGGGGAAACGGCGTCTGCTGGCCGAACTGGAAGAATCGCTGTTGCTGGTTGAAAACAGTGAGCCGGCTCAGTTGTTGGAAGAAGACCGGCTGCGGAAAGAAATTGAAGAGCTGCGTGCCCGCATCAAACGCGTGCCCTTTATTGATACCTTTGACCTGCGCTATAAAAACTTCGAAAAACGCCCGGAGCCATCCAGCCAGGCCGTGATGTTCTGTCTGATGGACGTGTCGGGTTCAATGGACCAGGCCACTAAAGATATGGCTAAACGTTTTTATATTCTGCTGTATCTTTTCCTCAGCAGGACCTATAAAAACGTCGATGTGGTGTATATACGTCATCACACTCAGGCAAAAGAAGTCGATGAGCAGGAATTTTTCTACTCACAGGAAACAGGTGGGACGATCGTGTCCAGCGCACTAAAACTGATGGATGAAGTCGTGAAAGAACGTTACGACCCGACCCAGTGGAATATCTATGCCGCACAGGCTTCCGATGGCGATAACTGGGCCGACGACTCACCGCTGTGTCACGAAATCCTGGCAAAAAATATTCTGCCCGTGGTGCGTTACTACAGCTATATCGAAATCACCCGGCGCGCTCACCAGACCTTGTGGCGTGAATATGAACATCTGCAATCGACCTTCGATAACTTTGCCATACAGCACATCCGTGAACCGGAAGATATCTATCCGGTGTTCCGTGCTCTGTTCCACAAACAGGCAGAAGAGAATTACTGATGTCTGTCCTCAGCCGACGTCTGCCGTCGGCTGAGAAATTTTGTATATAGTCCATTCCCCGCTTTTAACCCGTGTCATACTGCCCTCCTGCCAGGCTTTTATCTGGCTTTCACGCCTTTTTTTCGAGTCTGCATCGCTAATGCGTCAAATAAAGCCCATTTTGGTCGCACTCAGCGGCATTTACTTCTGGCTGTTTTGCGATATTTTATTCTGACTGACCTTTTCTTCTGTCCGTAAATGAATTGCGTACAGATTTTGTACCCTTCACACCGTGAAGTGGTTTTTTACTCATCACAGGAGAGATGCCCATTGGAAGCCAGCGCGATTTATAGTTTGTTCATTATTGGTTCTGTGCTGGTTGCGTCGAGCATTTTACTCAGCTCTTTTTCATCGAAACTGGGTATCCCGATTCTGGTTATCTTCCTGGCGCTCGGTATGCTGGCGGGTGTGGACGGTATTGGGGGGATCGCCTTTGACAACTACCCCGCGGCCTATCTGATCAGTAACCTGGCACTGGCAGTGATCCTGCTGGATGGCGGTATGCGCACCCAGGCCAGTTCGTTTAAAGTGGCGCTCGGTCCGGCGCTGTCGCTGGCAACGGTGGGCGTACTGATCACCGCGGGACTGACAGGTCTTGCCGCCGCCTGGCTGTTTGATCTCAACCTGATGAACGGTTTTCTGGTGGGGGCCATTATCGGTTCCACCGATGCCGCTGCGGTGTTTTCACTGCTGGGCGGTAAAGGCCTGAATGAGCGCGTCAGCGCCACGCTGGAAATTGAGTCCGGCAGTAACGACCCCATGGCCGTATTCCTGACCATCACCCTGATTGAGATGATTCAGCAGGGCCAGAGCGGATTAAGCTGGATGTTTGTGGTGCACCTGGTGCAGCAGTTTGGACTGGGCATTGTGCTTGGGCTCGGCGGCGGCTGGGCCTTACTGCAATTGATTAACCGTGTCTCTCTGGCCAGCGGTCTCTATCCACTGCTTGCCGTCAGCGGAGGCATTCTGGTCTTCGCCCTCACCACCGTTCTGGAAGGCAGTGGCATCCTCGCCGTCTACCTGTGCGGCTTTGTGCTCGGTAACCGCCCTATTCGCAACCGTCATGGCATTTTGCAAACCTTTGACGGCATGGCGTGGCTAAGTCAGATCGGCATGTTCCTTGTGCTCGGCCTGCTGGTCAATCCCATCGATCTCTGGCACATCGCTATTCCGGCCACGTTGTTATCACTCTGCCTGATTCTGGTCGCACGCCCGCTGTCGATAATGATTGGGCTGTTGCCGTTTCGCGGTTTCAATATTCGTGAAAGGATTTTTATTAGCTGGGTCGGGCTCAGAGGTGCCGTGCCGATTATTCTGGCCGTCTTCCCGATGATGGCCGGGCTGCCACATGCCTCCCTGTTCTTTAACATTGCTTTCTTTGTGGTGCTGGTGTCACTGATGGTTCAGGGCACGTCACTGGGCTGGGCAGCACGCAAAGCCAGGGTTGTCGTTCCGCCGATGGCTTCGCCTATTTCCCGCATCGGTCTGGATATTCACCCGGAGAATCCCTGGGAGCAGTTTGTTTATCAGCTCAGTGCCGACAAATGGTGTGTGGGTGCCGCGCTGCGTGACCTCAGAATGCCGCGAGAAACGCGTATTGCCGCGTTGTTCCGCGATAACCTGCTGTTACACCCGTCCGGCAGCACCCGCCTGAGAGAGAATGATGTGCTGTGCGTCATTGGCCGTGAGCGTGACCTGCCCGCACTCGGCAAGCTGTTCAGCCAGTCCCCGCCGGTGTCGCTGGATCAACGCTTCTTTGGTGACTTCATTTTGCAAGCCGATGCGCGCTTGCACGATGTCTCCGAGATTTACGGTATTGAACTGGATGCGGGCTCTGATACTCAGCAAACGCTGGGACAGCTGGTGCTGGGGATGATTGGCGGCGCACCCGTGGTCGGTGACCAGGTGGAATGGAAAAACATGGTCTGGACCGTGGCTGAGAAAGAGGCTAACGAGATCGTCAAAATCGGCGTCAGGGTTCAGGAAGAAAGGGAATAATTTTTCCTGATTTCATTCAGAACACGAATCCCACTCCACAAGATTTATCTGAAACCGTCATATTTAACCCTGGCGGTTTCAGATTCATCAAATAGTGATTTTTTGTTTATCGTATTGTCATATTTTTTATTTATATCTTTCATTTAGCATCAAAGCTTAAGATTAATCCCCTGTTTGATTTTTCATCTTCTTTTAGGATTATCCCGTATTAACTAACTCAAATAACTCCTGCATACTTATCACTTCATTATGTGACGGATATAGCGTGGTTATCTCATCTCCCACCGCTCCGCTGCCCTGAACACAGTTACGATAATGGCAATACCGACGTCAGTCTGATAAACCCAGAAGGTTTACTAAAGAGACTCCTGGACGCGTGCTTTATCCTCGTCAGGTCATTGATTTCTCATGATAAGAGAGCAGGCATTATGGCAAGTACTCTGGTACTGAATGAAAGTCGCCGGACATTCAGCGGCACACGAAAAAACATTATTGCGAAAGTTGCGTTAAGTTTCTCAGATTTACTCTCCATCAATCTGGCACTGTTTTTATCCGCAGCGACGCTGCAGGGTATTTGGGGTAATCTGGATATTTTTATCCCGCCGCAAGAAGTTGAAGTCCGCTTTATCGCGCAATTCATTATGTCAGTATTATGTACCGCATGGTTCTGGATGCGCCTGCGCCACTATACCTACCGCAAACCCTTCTGGTTTGAATTAAAAGACATTATTAAAACGCTGGTGATCTTTTCACTGTTAGACCTGGCACTGATTGCGTTTTCCAAATGGGATTTCTCCCGCATGCTCTGGAGTTTCACCTGGCTGTATGCCTTGATTCTGGTGCCTCTCCTGCGCTCATGCGTTAAGAATGCCATCCTGAAAGCGGGACAGTGGCAGAAACACACCATCATCATTGGTTCCGGTAAAAATGCCCGTGAAGCCTATGCCGCGCTGCAAAGCGAAGAGCTGCTGGGCTACGACGTGAAAGCCTTCGTTGCCCCGAGCGGTGAAAAGAACGGCGCTGATAGTTTCAATGGCATCCCGGTGATCACACACAAAGATATTGTCTGGGAGACTGTCGACCTCGATAACACCCAGTTTATTGTAGCGATGGAGAACGACCAGCGCGCCATTCGCGATAAATGGCTGAAACTGCTGTCGAAGAAAAAGTGCCGCTCAGTCTCCGTGGTGCCAACGCTACGTGGCGTGCCGCTGTACGGTACGGATATGTCCTTTATCTTTAGCCATGAAGTGATGCTGCTGCGCGTCAGCAATAATCTGGCGAAGCGCTCTTCACGCTTCCTCAAGCGCACCTTTGACGTTGTGGTGGCCTCACTGCTGTTGCTGTTCCTTGCTCCGGCATTTGGTTTGATCTGCTGGATGGTCAGCCGTGATGGCGGCAGCCCGATCTACGGTCACGAGCGCGTTGGTCAGGATGGGAAGAAGTTTAAATGCCTGAAATTCCGTTCGATGGTGATGAACTCGAAGGAAGTGTTGGAAACCCTGTTGGCCACCAGTGAAGAAGCACGCGCAGAGTGGGACAAAGACTTTAAACTGAAGAACGATCCCCGTGTCACCAAAATTGGCTCATTTCTGCGTAAGACCAGCCTGGATGAACTGCCGCAGCTGTGGAACGTGATTCGTGGTGAGATGAGTCTGGTGGGCCCACGTCCGGTGATTGAAGCAGAACTGGAGCGTTATGCCGGTGACGTGGATTACTACCTGATGGCGAAACCGGGTATGACAGGACTGTGGCAGGTGAGCGGTCGTAACGATATTGACTACGACACCCGTGTTTACTTCGACTCCTGGTATGTCAAAAACTGGGCGTTGTGGACCGATATTGCCATTCTGTTCAAAACAGCCGGTGTGGTACTGCGCCGCGACGGCGCGTACTAACCTGAGCTGAACAGTGCCAGCCATCGTCATTGCCGGCATCCGGCAATGACGATGGCCACATCCCCGAGCGCTTTTATCACTTTCTCCTTTTCTTTTCCCTCTGTTATCTCTACCCTGTCCGGCTTGCTTTAATCTGGACGCCACACCTGCTATGCAAAAATTTACGCTACTGTTACTCAGCCTGGTGCTGCTTGCACCGTTAGGCATTGACCTCTATTTGCCCACGCTGCCCGATATTGCTCTCGGTCTGAATACGCCCGTTTCTGCCATCCAGACAACGATCCCTTTGTTTTTACTGGTGATGGGCCTGGGGCAAATTATCGCCGGACCGCTGGTGGATAATCTGGGCCGTAAACCCATCGCGCTGATTGGTCTTCTGCTGTATGTCACCGGAAGCATCCTGGCCGCCACCGCCACCGGCTGGCCGCAGTTCCTCAGCGCCCGTGTCATTCAGGGCTGTGCCGTGTGCTGTACCGCCGTCGTGGCGTTCAGCGGCGTACGCGACCGTCTTAATGGTGAAGAAGCGGCGCGTGCTTATGGATTCTTAAACGGCGCGTTAAATATCGTCCCGGCCCTGGCACCGATGCTGGGTGGCTTCCTGGCCGATGCATTTGGCTGGCGGGCAAACTTTTGGTTCCTGACCGGTTATGCGCTGTTTATTGCCGTACTGGTGATGCTGTTCCTGCCGGAAACCCGCCCTGCTGATACGCAAAAGGTGAAAGGTTTACCCGTGCGTCAGTACTGGCAAATTCTGCGTCAGCCGCGTTTCCTCGCCTTTGCTTTTGCCAACGCGGGCGCACTGGGTATGGTGCTGACCTATGTTTCTCTGGCTCCGCAGGTTTTGATGACCGAAGGCAAACTCAGCGCACTGCAATTCTCCATCGCGTTTGGTGCTAACGGCTTCTGGATTATGCTGGTCAGCGTGCTGGTGAATAAGATGATCCGAAAACTGGGTCGCCCGATTTGTCTGGCAATTGGCGCACTGGCGATGACGATTGGTGCGATAACGTTAATGGGCGGTGTGATGCTGTTCCCGGCGGCCATGCAGACACACTGGGCGCTGTATATGCTGCCCGTTGCTATCTCCGTTGCCGGACTGGCCTTCACCGTGGGACCTGCAACCAGCTACGCCCTGGAGCCTTATCAGCAGCAGGCCGGTGTCGCCTCTGCACTGGCAGGTTTTATTCAGATGGCGGGAGGATCGTCGGCGGGTCTGTTAGTGATGGCGCTACCGATTGCGGAGAAATCCGCGCTGGCACTGATGATGGCGGCCGGTGCGCTGCTGGCACTGACCGCCTGGCGTATCAGTAAAAATGTGCGCGGTACGCTGACCTCGCTCTGAGGTTATTCAACGATCACCGGCACCCGGGGGGCGAGCGCGCACATCAGCTCATAGCCAACGGTGCCGGCGGCGGCGGCCACATCATCAATTTTGACGTTGTTGCCCCACAGCTCAACCTGGCTGCCTATGCCCGCCTGAGGGCACGGGGTTAAATCGACAGTGATCATATCCATTGAGACCCGCCCGACCGTCTGCGTCATCACACCATCAGCCAAAATCGGCGTTCCGGTCGGCGCATGACGGGGATAACCATCAGCATAGCCGCAAGCTACCACTCCGATACGCTGTTCACCTGATGCACGGTACTGGCCGCCGTATCCCACAGCAGAACCCGCCGTCAGCTGCTGAATGCCGATCACTTCGCTGGTCAATGTCATCACGGGTTGCAAACCACTGCTGGCAATGTCCTGCCACTGGCCGCTGGGGGATGCGCCATACAGGATAATACCGGGACGTACCCAGTCATGATGCGTTTGCGGATGCCACAACGTAGCCGCGGAGTTCGCCAGCGAACGCGCACAATTCAGCCCTTCAGCCGCCTGCTCAATGCGCTGCAAGGGTCCGGCAATACCTTCACTGGTTTCAGCGTCAGCAAAGTGGGCCATCAGCGTCATTTCACCAACGTTATCCAGGGAACGTAATTTTTGCCACGCGTTATGCACCTGATCGGGCTGGAAGCCCAGTCGGTTCATACCGCTGTTCATTTTGAGATAAATATCCAGTGGCGCCGAGAGCCTGGCTTTTGCCAGCGCCTGAATTTGCCAGTTACTGTGAACGCTGGTGGTCAGGCGATACTGGTCAATAATCGCCAGTTCATCCTGATGGAAGAAGCCCTCCAGCAGCAGGATCGGTTTTTTCCAGCCCTGTTCGCGTAACAGAATAGCCTCTTCCAGGTTGAGCAAGGCGAAACCATCCGTTTCCACCAGACTCTGCCAGACTCGCGCAATACCGTGTCCGTAGGCATTCGCCTTCACGACTGACCACAGGCGCGAACCACCCGCCGCCTGGCGCGCTACTGCCAGATTTTGCCTCAGCGCAGCGAGATTAATCGTTGCGAGAATAGGACGAGACATACTCTCTCCTTGTAAAAAAATACGATGAGTTAGCGAACATTGGCACTGTGCAGTGAGCGAGCCGGCGCCGGAATAAAACCTGGCAGATAGCGCATGACAGACAGATCGTCAGCGGAAATCGCGGGTGTCACACCGCTAATAATATCCGCAAGAAGCTGCCCTGAACCACAGGCCATTGTCCAGCCAAGAGTACCATGTCCGGTATTAAGGAACAGGTTTTTCAACGGGGTACGACCTACAATTGGCGTGCCATCGGGTGTCATTGGGCGTAAACCACTCCAGAAAACCGACTGCTCAATATACCCACCTTGCGGGAAGAGATCGCCGACAACCATTTCCAGCGTGCGACGGCGTGCCGGTAACAGTTTGGTGTTAAATCCGACAATTTCTGCCATTCCCCCCACACGAATACGATCGTCAAAACGGGTGATCGCCACTTTATAGGTTTCATCCAGCACCGTTGAAATCGGTGCCGCAGCCGCATCTTTGATCGGTATCGTCAGTGAATACCCTTTTAGGGGGTAAACAGGCACCTTAACAATATCCTCTAACAGCGCCGTCGAGAATGACCCGAATGCCACCACATAAGCATCCGCAGTCACCATCTCGCCGCCACATTTGACGCCGCTGATGCGATTACCATCCTGTACCAGAGCATCGACAGAGGTATTGAAACGGAAGGTGACTCCCGCGTCTGCCGCCATCGCCGCCAGACGCTGGGTAAACAACTGGCAATCACCGGTTTCATCATTGGGCAAGCGTAAACCGCCCGTCAACTTGTGCTGGGTTGCCGCCAGTGCCGGTTCTGCCTGCAACAGCTGCGTGGCCTCCAGCAGCTCGTAGGGGACTCCGGCTTCTTTCAGGACCGCGATATCCTTCGCTGCACTGTCAAACTGCTGCGCGGTGCGGAATAACTGCAATGTTCCTCCCTGACGCCCTTCATAGGCAATGCCCGTTTCCTGGCGCAATGCTTTAAGGCAGTCACGGCTGTATTCCGCAATTCGCACCATGCGGCTTTTATTCTGCTGGTAATGGCGCATATCGCAGTTACGCAACATCTGCCACATCCATTCCAATTGGAAGCGGCTGCCATCAAGGCGGATCGCGAGTGGAGCATGGCGCTGGAACATCCATTTTACGGCTTTAAACGGCACACCCGGTGCCGCCCAGGGGGCGGCATATCCGGGTGATATCTGCCCTGCATTCGCCGCACTGGTTTCCAGTGCTACTGCGGGCTGACGATCGATTACCGTCACCTCATGTCCGGCCTGCGCCAGATACCACGCACTTGCCACACCCACCACGCCACTACCCAGAATGACAACTCGCATACCCACCTCATAGAGACACATTATAGAATTATGCACTGGACATTCGACATCAACATGGATGAAAACACCAGTGATAACACTCACATTACGCTGACATATTTCACATCTTTTTTACCCTCCAGGTAAATAAAAACAAGATGCCCAGCTTAATTCAGTCAAAACCTCTGGTTTAATACATTAAGTAGCAGATAATAATTTAATCACAGCATATATGCGCAAACACCAGAACAATCCCACTCTGTCATAACTTAATGCTATAAACAGGATATTATCCTGCAAAATGCATGTTTTTATGAATTTATTGTTACGTAAAAATCTTTTTTTAAACAGCACTGGATTTTGTATCGAAGATTTCAATTGTTTTAACGAGAGGGATACGAGACAGTGAACTATCATTGAGATATTGGCTTTAATTCCAGGCTTATCAGCGCCTCATTTGTGCGGGTGAGCCGAGATGAAAACGGACATTCTGCCGTAAGGTAATCCGGTTTTATAAAAAGGGGTGCGCTATGACCACGATCTTTGACGATCCGATTAAGGACAGCAAACGACTCGATGATGGACCAGACTGGACCTTCGACCTGCTTGATGTGTATCTCAAGGAGATCGACCGCGTCGCTAAATCCTACCGACTGGATACCTACCCGCATCAGATTGAGGTCATCACCTCCGAACAGATGATGGATGCTTATTCCAGTGTCGGGATGCCAATCAACTATGCACACTGGTCATTCGGTAAGAAATTTATCGAGACAGAACAGCGCTATAAGCACGGCCAGCAAGGTCTGGCCTATGAAATCGTCATCAACTCCAATCCGTGTATTGCCTATCTGATGGAAGAAAATACCATGACGATGCAGGCGCTGGTGATGGCGCATGCCTGTTATGGTCACAACTCCTTCTTCAAGAATAACTATCTGTTCCGCAGTTGGACGGATGCCAGCTCCATCGTCGACTACCTGATCTTCGCCCGTAACTACATTACGCAGTGTGAGGAGCGCTACGGAGTGGAAAACGTGGAACGGCTGCTCGACTCCTGCCATGCGCTGATGAATTATGGCGTTGACCGCTACAAACGTCCGCAAAAAATCTCCTTGCAGGAAGAGAAAGCGCGGCAACAGAGCCGTGAAGAGTACCTGCAAAGCCAGGTGAACATGCTGTGGCGCACCTTGCCACGGCGTGAGCGCGAGGAAGCGCAATTCGCCAACACGCGCTACCCATCCGAACCACAGGAAAACCTGCTGTACTTTATGGAGAAGAATGCGCCGCTGCTGGAACCCTGGCAGCGTGAATGTCTGCGCATTGTCAGAAAGGTCAGCCAGTATTTCTACCCGCAAAAACAGACTCAGGTGATGAATGAGGGATGGGCTACGTTCTGGCACTACACCATTCTTAATCATCTGTATGACGAAGGGAAAGTCTCTGAGCGCTTTATGCTGGAGTTCCTGCATAGCCACACCAATGTGGTCTTCCAACCCCCTTACAACAGCCAGTGGTATAACGGTATCAACCCGTATGCGCTTGGCTTTGCGATGTTCCAGGATATTAAGCGCATCTGCGAGGAGCCAACGGAAGAAGATCGTCACTGGTTCCCGGATATTGCCGGTTCTAACTGGCTGGATACCCTACACTTTGCGATGAAGGAGTTTAAGGACGAGAGCTTTATCAGCCAGTTCCTTTCACCGAAGATCATGCGCGATTTTCGCCTGTTCACGGTGATGGATGACGATCGCAATAATTTCCTTGAAATTGCGGCCATTCATGATGAAGCGGGCTACCGGGCGATCCGTCAGCAGCTCTCCGCTCAATATAATTTGAGCAATCTCGAACCGAATATACAGGTTTATGACGTGGATCTGCGTGGGGACCGATCGCTGACCTTACGCTATGTTCCGCATAACCGCGCACCGCTGGATAAGAGTCGTCGGGAAGTGTTGAAGCATGTACATCGTCTGTGGGGCTTTGACATCAATCTGGAACAACAGAACGATGATGGCACAGTGGAGATCCTCGAACGCTGCCCGCCCCGCCCGGGCACCACTATCTGATCTGAGGCCAGCCTCAATGTGAAGAGGGCGACCCGCCATTGGGTCGCCCTCTTTTTCTGTTTCTTCGGGCTGACCGCATAAAGAGGTCAGCCCTTTTTATCGACTTAACGGCGAGCAGGCGGCAGATCGGTTGGCATACTGGTCTGCATGGCATGCCAGATTTCCCCGCTGCGACGACCATAGTCGCGCACGCTGTCTACAATCAGGTCATATTGCTGGGTATGAAGGATATTCAGCAGTTGCTGATAGAAAGCCTGTGCCAGACGTCGCGCTTCCGGGTTGGAGAAATAGTGACGCCCAACGCGCGTATACAGTCCTTTCAATCCATTGATGATCAAACCGTAAATAGGGTTACCCGAGGCGAACGCCAGCCCACGGAAGATGCTGTAATCGAGATTGGTATAGGCTTCTGCCTGGTCGTCCACATGGCTTGCGGTTTC
This sequence comes from Erwinia rhapontici, assembly GCF_020683125.1. Taxonomy (NCBI): domain Bacteria; kingdom Pseudomonadati; phylum Pseudomonadota; class Gammaproteobacteria; order Enterobacterales; family Erwiniaceae; genus Erwinia; species Erwinia rhapontici. The sequence goes on from NZ_CP085627.1 coordinate 2,785,902, forward strand.
CAGCACTTCACGCGCTTTATCCGGGTAAGTACGGATAGCACGACGAATAAAGATAGACGAAATATTGGTGCGAACTGACAGCAGGTTATCCACTAACTGCGGTACGCTGTCATGATCGAGACGGGCCAGTGTTTCCAGAATACTTAATCCGGAGGTTTCCCAGAAATTATTCACTTTGGTCGGTTTGCCGTGCTGAATGGTCAGCCAGCCATCGCGCGCCAGGCGCTGTAAGACTTCTCGTAGTGTGGTTCGGGTGACACCTATCAGTTCGGAGAGTTCGCGTTCAGCAGGCAGAATTGAACCTGGTGGGAAACGGTTATTCCAGATACTTTCAATGATGTACTCTTCCGCGAAACCCGCAGGGCTCTGCGCCTTAATAACCATAGCGTTCTTCTTCCGTTGCGTTCATTACGTCAAAAATTCGGCTCATCATACCAGAGGCACCAGGCATCACCTAGCCTGGCTGCCAGGGAAAAGACGATCGTCTGCAAAAAATATGACATTGCCGTCCTGGCAGCGAAACCACAATACAGCCTGTCCACAGACCTTCGTTTATCATCGGAAACATTATTTTAAGTCACTTTCCTGCTTAAATTTTTCCCTCCTGGCTGGATTGCAGACGCTTTTCGTTTACACTGCCGTCTAAATGTATTCCAGACGGATAAACTAATGTTGAGATACCTGAATAGCTGCTCCCGTGGCCGGGGCGCCTGGTTGCTGATGGCACTGACCGCTTTCGCTCTTGAGATGACCGCGCTCTATTTTCAGCATGTGATGCTGCTGAAGCCGTGTGTGATGTGTATTTATGAACGCTGTGCCCTGTTCGGCATTATGGGGGCGGGTATCGTCGGCGCTATCGCACCGAAATCACCTTTGCGCTGGGCCGCTATTCTGATCTGGTTATACAGCGCATGGGAAGGCCTGCGACTGGCGTGGGAACATACTATGATTCAGTTGCATCCCTCTCCGTTTGCGACCTGTGATTTTGCCGCCCGCTTTCCGTCCTGGCTGCCGCTGGATAAATGGTTACCTTCCGTGTTTGTCGCCAGCGGCGACTGTGCAGAGAAGTCCTGGTCATTTCTGACCCTGGGTATGCCGCAGTGGCTGGTCGGCATCTTTGCCGCATACCTGGTCGTTGGTGTGCTGGTGCTGATAGGTCAGCCCTGCAAACCTAAAAGACGCGACCTGTTCTCACGTTAAAAAAAAGCTCCGCCTTCGCGGAGCTTTTCTGCTTATCATACCCACTCTGAACGTCTATTTACCGTACCAGTGCGGGCGGTTGATAATATGCTCTTCCCAGTCAACCACTTCACTTTCATGCACGGCAATATGCCGTACCGAAATACGCGCAGCATGCATAGCTGCACGTGAACCACTTCGCAGCGGATGCCAGGGTGGCAGAGTTTTCCCTTCAGCCAGCACACGGTACGCGCAACTTGGCGGTAACCATTGAAAGGTGGGCAGATTTTCGCGCGTCAGCTTAATACAGTCCTCTTCCAGTTCGAAGCGGCGCTCATAGTTACGGCATTGGCAGCTTTTGATATTCAGCTGATTACAGGCAACGTTGGTGAAATAGATTTCATCGGTGTCGGCGTCCTGTAACTTATTCAGGCAACACTGGCCACAGCCATCACATAAGGACTCCCATTCCTCGTCGCTCATTTGTTCCAGCGTTTTACGCTGCCAGAAAGGGGTATCAGTCATGTTGGGTGTCCGGTAAAAGTAAAAGCCCGCACCTTATAGAGGGTTTAGGCTTCAGTTGCAAGTTTTACAGCACGCGCGTGGCAACACCGTGGCCGCCGAGCGACACTTCAAGACGATCGCCTGAGACCATCGGCCCCACACCTTCCGGTGTCCCGGTCAGGATCACATCGCCCGCGCGCAGGGTAAAGAACTGGCTTATATACGCAATCAACGGCAAGATTTTATGGATCATGTCAGCAGTCGTTCCCTGCTGGCGGACCTCTCCGTTGACGATCAATTTTAGCTCGACATCCTGAGGGGCGTGTTTGAATTCACTCACCGGAATAAAACCGGACAGCGGGCAGGAATTATCGAATCCCTTGGCTTTTTCCCAAGGCTGTCCGGCTTTCTTACAGCCTGCCTGAACATCGCGTAAGGTTAAATCCAACGCAACACCATACCCGGCAATCGCCTGCGCGACGTGTTCTTCGGTCGCATGCTTGAGTGTCGCGCCAATCAGTATCGCCAGCTCGACCTCGTGATGCACGGCACCGAGGTTTTTGGGAATAGAGAGCGGCTGGCGGATATCACACAGCGCAGTTTCCGGTTTAATAAACAGTACGGGTTCCGTTGGTGTCGCGCTGCCCATCTCTTTGATGTGATTTGCGTAGTTACTCCCGACGCAAACCACTTTGCTGACCGGAAAATCTAACAATGCGCCCTGCCAGTTATGGTGCTGATACATGCTTTTCCCCTGCTTCGTTAGAGTGGCTGCGCCGACATCATGCCGCCGCATATCTGCTGACTGTTCTTTTTACTGCGCTGCGATGGCATCGGCCATCATGCCAATACTGATAGCGAAATAATAAGACCGATTCCAGTGCATCAACGTTCGGAAATTGTCATAAACCATGAATGAACGACCGTCACCGTCCTGTGGCGTGATGATCCAGGCGCGCTGGCTGCTGCTGTTCTGTTCGGGATGCAGTACCTGTACGCCTGACTGCTGCCACTGCGACGAGGTTTTGGCCTGTGCCGTTTTTAATCCCGCCAGTTGCGCATTAAAATCAGCCGGCAACGTCACTTCCACGCCCCACCCCTGCCCGGCTCGCCAGCCTTCACGTTGTAAATAGTTCGCTGTGGAGGCAAAGACATCATCCAGATTGTTCCAGATATCAATTTTGCCGTCACCATCACCATCCTTTCCGTAATTCAGGAAGGAGCTGGGCATAAACTGGCTCTGACCCATCGCCCCTGCCCACGATCCTTTCAGCTCAGCGGCTGTCATCTGTTGGCGTTGGATGATTCGTAGCGCTGCCATCAGTTCTTTCGTGAAGAAGGCTTCTCTCCGGCCTTCAAAGGCCAGCGTGGCCAGAGCAGAGACCACCTCCTCCTTGCCCTGAATCCTGCCGAAGTGACTCTCAAGCGCCCACAGCGCGACAATATATTGTGTCTGAACGCCGGAGGCATCGGCTATCGGTTGCAGCTGGTTGTGGTATTGCTGCCAATATTCCCGGGCCTGAGCGATCTTTTCTGGCGTGATCACGCGGGTCAGATAATCGTTGAGGGTGACTTTGTTTTCCAGCTGTCCGCGATCGGATTTAATGACCCGGTCAACAAAATGCACGCCGGTAAACGCCGTCTCGATAGTCGCATCATCATAACCCTGCTGACGGGCCTGTGCTTTGAGCTGCTCAACGAAAGCAGGAAATTGTGCCGGGTCGCGGCCCTGCTGTGCCAGCGTGGTGTCTGACGTGTTTGTGCTGTTACCGGAGTTTAGGAAGGCGGCGTGGCTGGCAGAGCTCCCCACCAGAAAGAGAGAAAATACGAAGAAATTTCGGGCTGAGAGCTTCATGCGGGCATCCTTTTATCGCTATCTACACCGGTAATTTAAAATAAAAAGCGATCTCTGACCGGCGAAGATATATTTGCAGATGATTCCGAATTAATCTTTTTTAACATCGTTAAGATGCATCTTAAGCAGACTTTCCAGCGGCGGAGGCAATTGTAAATAAAACCCCTCATCGCGCAGCGCGGTTTTCACTTTTTCAATATCCGCCCCCACCAACTTCTTGCTGCCGTCCAACGGAAGCAACATCGCCAGTTTCGGCTTGCCAAAGCCCTTCAGCAACGCTTCAGGGACGCGTGAGAAATCGTCTTTTTTTTCAACATAAAGATAAGTCTGGTCACGCTGGGGACTTCTGTAGATCACACAAAACATATTTTTTACTCGAATTAACCTGGATGGTGACTTGCCTGAATATTACAGTAACTATAACATGCTTGCAGAACTTCGGAATATTGCCTGTCTTGATTTAACGCCTGAAAGTGGCGTTGATTTAGCCAGGATAGGAAATAACAGGACTGAGCGGGACAGATGTCACAATCGCCAATCGAGTTAAAGGGCAGCAGTTTTACGCTGTCAGTCGTTCATTTGCATCACACCGACCCTGAAACGGTGCGTAAAGCCATTCAGGAGAAAGTCAGTCAGGCTCCAGCTTTTCTGAAAAATGCCCCGGTGGTGATCAACGTATCCTCGTTAACCCGAGAGGTGAACTGGCGACAAATGCAGCAGGCAATCGCCGAAACGGGTCTGCACATTGTGGGTATCAGCGGCTGCAAAGATGAGCAGTTGAAACGCATGATTGCCCGGTCCGGCCTGCCGGTGTTGAGCGAAGGCAAAGAACAGAAGTTCAGCGCTGAGAGTGCACCGCCTGTGGCTATTCCTGTCGAACAACCCGCCATAAAAACCCGGCTTATCAGTACCCCGGTGCGTTCCGGTCAGCAGATTTATGCCAAAAACTGCGACCTGATCGTCACCAGCAGCGTCAGCGCGGGTGCCGAGCTGATTGCCGATGGCAATATCCACATTTATGGCATGATGCGCGGCCGCGCGCTGGCTGGCGCGTCTGGCGACAAGCAGTCTCAGATTTTTTGCACCAGTTTATCTGCAGAGTTGGTATCCATTGCTGGAAATTACTGGCTTATGGATCAAATCCCTGCTGAATTTTTCGGAAAAGCGTCTCGTCTTTGTCTCAAGGACGGCGCATTGACTATACAGACACTGAACTGAGCCAGGCTCTCGAGCCCTTTCTTTTCTTAAGGAAATTATTTTATGGCACGCATTATTGTTGTTACATCGGGTAAGGGAGGCGTGGGTAAAACCACGTCCAGCGCGGCCATCGCTACCGGTTTGGCGCAGAAAGGGAAAAAAACTGTCGTTATCGACTTTGATATCGGCCTGCGTAATCTGGATTTAATCATGGGCTGTGAGCGCCGCGTGGTGTATGACTTCGTTAACGTCATCCAGGGTGATGCCACGCTGAACCAGGCGTTAATCAAAGACAAACGCACTGAAAATCTGTTTATCCTGCCAGCCTCTCAGACGCGTGATAAAGATGCGCTGACCCGCGAAGGCGTGGAAAAAGTGCTGGATGACCTGGCGACCATGGATTTTGAGTTCATTGTCTGTGATTCACCGGCGGGCATCGAAACCGGTGCGCTGATGGCGCTCTATTTCGCCGATGAAGCGATTATTACCACCAACCCGGAAGTCTCTTCTGTACGTGACTCCGACCGTATTCTCGGCATTCTGTCCTCTAAATCACGCCGCGCTGAAAGAGGCCAGGATGCAATTAAAGAACACCTGCTGCTGACCCGCTACAATCCGGGACGCGTGAATCGTGGTGATATGCTGAGCATGGAAGACGTGCTTGAGATTCTGCGTATTCCTCTGGCCGGCGTTATCCCGGAAGATCAGTCAGTACTGCGTGCCTCGAACCAGGGTGAGCCCGTGATCCTGGATGCCGAATCCGACGCAGGTAAAGCCTATGCTGATACTGTTGACCGCCTGCTCGGAGAAGAACGCCCCTTCCGCTTCATTGAAGAAGAGAAGAAGGGTTTCCTGAAACGCCTGTTTGGGGGATAAACCATGGCCTTACTCGATTTCTTTTTATCCCGTAAAAAGAGCACAGCCAATATTGCCAAGGAACGGCTACAGATTATTGTGGCGGAGCGCAGAAGGGGCGATAGCGAGCCCCACTATCTGCCACAGTTGAAAAGGGATATTCTGGAAGTGATCTGTAAATACGTGAAAATTGATCCGGAGATGCTGACTGTGAAGCTGGATCAAAAAGATGATGATATTTCTATTCTCGAACTGAACGTAACGTTACCGGAAACGGAAACGGAAGAAGCACCGAAATGATCTTCTCCTGCTCATGATTTTCCCCTGCTATGGTGCAGGGGAAAATTGCAGGATTTAGTGTGCCGCTAAAATGTCAGCAATCCCGTCTTCAAGTAATGTCCCCCGCCAACCATCTACCAACTCCGGTTTACCGGCCTGTGGCTTCAATTTCCAGTGCCAGTTCAGCAACTGATTAATCTGACGACGCGATGCCAGCAACTCCTGGCTGACGCCATGCTGCTCCGCCGTTTCTGCCACCAGGGCTTTCAGACTTTTGAACACCTGCTTGTAGTTCGGGTAATCGATGAGATTCGGCACCGCTTCCGGCAGCTCATCTTCCCCGAGCGCATTCGCTTCAGCGACCATCGCCACCAGCGCCTTACCGTGGAAACGGATCTCCTGCCCCGGCAACCCCAGATGATCAAGTTCGCCAAGGGAACCCGGCATATAGCGTGCGACCTTCCACAGGTTCTCTTCACGCACCACAAAATTCACTGCCATATCTTTTTCGCGGGCCAGCGTCAGACGCCATGCCGCCAGCAGGCGCAATGCAGCAAGCTGACGCGGACGCAGTTGCCACGCATTGGCGATCTCACGATACGCTTCCTGCGGGTCAACCACGGTGGTACGGCGCTGGCACAGCAGACGACACTCATCCAGTGCAGCGGCCATTTGCCCGGCGTCTTCCGTTTCTGCCACCAGCTTGACGGCAATCGGTAGCAGATAGAAAACATCGGCTGCAGCATAAACGCACTGCTTTTCCGTCAATGGACGCGCGAGCCAGTCAGTGCGTGATTCGCTTTTATCCAGCGCGATCCCGGTGAAGGACTCTACGATGGTTGCAAAACCGCAGGAGAGCGGGCGGCCGCTGAACGCGGCGAGGATCTGTGTATCAATCATCGGCTGCGGCAACACCCCAAACTCATGCTGGAAGACTTCAAGGTCTTCACTGCCGGCATGCAGATATTTGACGACCTGCTGGTCCATCAGGAGGTCACGGAACGGCGTCCAGTCGGTAATCGGCAAAGGGTCAATCAGCGAGATGGTTTCACCGTCAAACAGTTGTATCAGACCCAGTCGCGGGTAATAGGTGCGGGTGCGAACAAATTCAGTATCCAGCGCCAGAGCAGGAACCTGGCGGGCACGCAGACAAACCTCAGCCAGCGCGTCATTAGTGGTGATCATGATGTAATTCAAAATAGCGTTCTCTCGCCACTGGCGGATGATGCCGGTGGTCAACTGTAATGGCGCAATAAAAATGCCGGGTAACCCGGCATGATAGATATCGGCAAAAAGCAACGCCCCTCAGTCTAAGGGGGGTTGGGCTTTTATCGCTTCCTCGCGCAGTTCACGGCGCAGGATTTTGCCGACGTTGGTTTTCGGAAGCTCATCCCGAAACTCAACAATTCTGGGTATTTTATAGCCTGTCAGATGCCGCTTGCAGTGGGTGATAAGCTCTTCTTTGGTCAGTGAATCATCTTTTTTCACCACACAAACTTTCACCGTTTCGCCCGCCACATCATTTGGAACACCGATGGCGGCGGCTTCACGTACTTTCGGGTGCAGCATCAGGACATCTTCAATCTCATTAGGATAAACATTGAAACCGGAAACCAGAATCATATCCTTTTTACGATCGATAATACGCAGGAAACCTTCGTGATCAACGGTAACAATATCACCGCTGCGAAGCCATCCATTTTTTAAAACTTCATCGGTCGCATCCGGGTGCTGCCAGTAGCCCAGCATGACCTGCGGCCCTTTTATGCACAACTCACCCGGCTCCCCTTCTGGCACTTCATTACCGTTATCATCCACCAGCATAATATCAGTAGAGGGAACCGGCAGGCCAATGCTGCCGTTGTGGCACTGAATATCATACGGGTTCACTGAAACCAGCGGGGAACATTCGGTCAGACCGTATCCTTCCAGCAGATAGTGACCTGTCAGCTTTTCCCAGCGTTCGGCAACCGCTTTTTGTACCGCCATCCCGCCGCCTGCGGATAACGTCAGCGTGGAGAAATCCAGTTTATTAAAGGCATCATCATTGAGCAGCGCATTAAACAAAGTATTCACCCCCGTAATAGCGGTGAAAGGATGTTTACTCAGTTCTTTGACCAGCCCCGGAATATCACGCGGATTGGTGATAAGCAGGTTAGCCCCCCCCAGTTCGATAAACAGCAGGCAGTTCACTGTGAGGGCGAAGATATGATACAGCGGCAATGCCGTTACCACGGTTTCTTCACCCGCTTTCAACAGCGAGCCGTAGGTGGCTTTTGTTTGTTCGAGGTTTGCCTGCATATTCCGGTGGGTCAGCATTGCCCCTTTCGCCACCCCGGTGGTCCCACCGGTATATTGCAGGAAAGCGAGATCGTCATTAATGATCGTCGGTTTGACATACTCCATCTGCGCACCGTTTTGCAGCGCCTGACGGAAAGATATCGCACCGGGAAGATAGTATTTCGGCACCATCTTTTTAATGTACTTCACCACGAAGTTAACCAATGTCCCCTTCGCAGGCGAAAGCTGGTCACCCAGGCGGGTGAGGATCACATGCTTCACTGTTGTCTTCGCCACCACTTTTTCCAGCGTATGGGCGAAGTTAGAGACAATCACAATAGCGCTGGCACCGCTGTCATTGAGCTGATGTTCCAGTTCTCGCGGGGTATAAAGCGGATTGACGTTAACCACGATCATTCCGGCACGAAGAATGCCAAACAGCGCGATCGGATATTGCAGCAGATTGGGCATCATCAGTGCGATACGGTCGCCTTTCTTTAGCCCTAATCCCTGTTGTAAATAGGCCGCAAAGGCCCGACTGCGGTCATCGAGCTGCTGGAAAGTAAGACTCTTCCCCATATTGATAAACGCCGTTTGCGTAGCGTAACGCAATACCGCGTGTTCAAACAGATCGATTAAAGAGCCATAACGATCAGGATTAATCTCCGCCGGAACATCCGCCGGATAACGGTTTAACCAAACCTTATGCAAGGAATCACCTCGAAAATGATAATTTGTCGTCATCGCAGCCTCAACCTTTCAGCGCCTGTTAACATTATTTTAACTCAGCGTACCAGTTTGCTCAGGTCTCTATTGAGAGGTTGCGAAGCCCATCACTAAATTTCTCTCATCCTGAGAGAATCAATTAAAAAAGGCCTATCCGCTGATATCCAGCGGATCTGCCGTGTCTCTTTTATACGATACGAATTATGGGGTAAGAATGGTCTGCACCTGAGCGGGACCGGGATTGTAGTAACCCCAGGGAGCGGGGCCCCAGTAGCCTCCGCGATGGCGGCCATAGCCTGGACCGTACCAGATCCACGGATCAATTGGCTGCGGCGGGGTAACGATCTGCTGGGACATATGCCAGCGCTGATAGCCTGTGACCTTGATGACCACAAAGTTATACTGCGCATCACCAATTTTGCCTTTCTCAGTCCCGCTAATAGTGCCGACAACGGTGACCATCTGCTGATTAAAATCGACCGGATCGACAAAGCCGTTCACATCGGCAAAAATGCGGCCAATAGACGGTGAACCCAGCGTCGGCCTGGCGCCTTCATCGAGGGGCATTGCGGCAATCTCCAGGCGTGTCATCCCGTTACGATTGTCCACCTTGAGGACCTTACCGCCAAAACGTGACTCCTGGCCAATAAACAGCTCAGGAGCATTCAGCACTCGCGCCAGATCCTGTTGCGGGGTCTCTGAATGCCCTTTTATCGAATCAGGCACGGTAACACAGCCGCTTAATACCAGCGACGCTAAGAACAGAACACTGCACTGCCAGACACTGGATTTACGCATAGAAACTCCCCCATTGTTATGCTACTTCGACTGCTACCGATTCAAATAGTTGCTGCCACTACTCGCGGCCCGGTAATTTTTTCCATGTCACTTCATTACGCAGATAGGTCGGTTCAGCATGTTCGGGGGCGACGGTCATACCGGCTGCCAGCGCCTGTTGTGCCAGCGGCAGCATATCTTCGGCGCAGGGCAGCGTCACGTCTGATAACGTCAATGCCAGCGCGCTGTTTTCTGCCAGCTGCGGCCAGGCTTGCCAGCCGGTGCCCACACAGGCCCACTGCCCGCTCAGCGCTGCCATCCGCGCCGCTGCGGCATCGGGTTTCAGCACGGCTTCTGTTTCTTCACCCTGCCAGTTGCCCTGCTCATCACGCTGATATTCGGCCCAATACACTTCGCCCATCCGCGCATCAATCGCCGCCAGAACACGGCTGGCACCGTGCAGACGCCAGGCGCTCTGCGCCATGGTTTTCAGTGTCGACACGCCGATTAACGGCAAGTTTGCCCCCAGCGCTAACCCCTGAGCAATGCCGATGCCAATACGCACACCGGTAAAACTTCCGGGCCCGCGGCCAAAGGCCAGCGCATCCAGGTCCTTCAGCGCAACGCCGCCTTCCTGCAAAATCTGCTGCACCAGCGGCAGAATACGTTGCGTATGTTCCCGGGCACAAAGTTCAAAATGTGCCAGCAACCGATCTTCATTCAGTAGTGCGACCGAACAGGCTTCCGTTGCCGTATCAATGGCTAAAATTCGCGTGGACATACCAACCTCAGGGGAGAAAATTTTCGGCGCGCATCATAGCACATCGCCGTTAGATTAATGACTGCTGCGTCGTTGACTGGAGAAAGTCCACGGCTTTTTGCAGATCGCGCGTGCGCGGCGTTGGCGGCAGGCTGTTAAGAAATACCGCCCCGTAAGGACGCATCACCAGACGATTATCACAGATCACCAGCACGCCACGGTCGTCAACGTCACGAATCAAACGTCCAACACCCTGTTTAAGCGCGATCACCGCATCGGGCAGTTGGACGTCGTCAAACGGTTCACCGCCCCGGACTTTACAGTCTTCCATGCGGGCTTTCAGCAACGGATCCTCTGGCGAGGTAAACGGCAGCTTATCGATAATCACCAGTGATAATGCATCGCCACGCACATCCACCCCTTCCCAGAAACTGTTCGTCGCCACCAGCAGCGCATTGCCTGCCGCAACAAACTGCTTGAGGATCTGTCCCTTGCTGGTTTCCCCCTGGAGCAAAACCGGAAGCGTCATCGAGGCACGGAACTCGGCCGCCAGCTCACGCATCACCTGATGTGACGTACAAAGGAAGAAGCAACGGCCATTATTGGCTTCAATCAGCGGCTTCATCATTCTGGCCAACTGGCGGGCACCGCCAGGCTGATTGGGTGAAGGCAGATTACGCGGCACGCAGAGGAGCGCCTGGCGGGCGAAATCAAACGGGCTGTTGAGGATCAACGTCTCCGCCTTCCCCACACCAAGCCGCTCAACAAAGTGTGTCATCTGTTCATTCACCGCCAGCGTCGCTGAGGTAAATATCCAGCTCGCCGGGCGCTCATCCATCACTTCACGAAAACGGTCAGAAACGGAGAGCGGCGTCAGCGCCAGCACAAAATTACGCGCGTTACATTCATACCAGTAGCTGAAACCTGGCTGTGTGGTGTCTTTCAGGCGCTTCAGGCGCCCGCGATAGAGTGACGCACGTTCGAATGCCGCATCCAATAGCGCAGAGCGCCCCAGTGAGAGTTTCGCCACGTCGTAACACAGTTCAAGTGCATCATCCAACAGCAGCAGGGCACGCTGGATCTGCGGGTTGCTCAGCAGCTCTCGCAGGTTACCGCGAAAACCGGGATCGCCTAATGACAGACGAAAATCCTGAGTGCTTTGCGCCAGGCGATCGGCCGACTTCTGGAGCTGCTGCATATCACGGACTTCGGTGCGGTAGGCAATGGTGATGTCTTTCGCCAGATCGAGCAGCTGGCGGCTGGAAAGTTGTTGCCCGAAATACTGGCTGGCGATATCCGGAACCTGATGTGCTTCATCGAAAATCATCACGTCGGCATCGGGGATCAGCTCGGCAAAGCCACTCTCCTTCACCACCATATCGGCCAGGAACAGATGATGATTGACCACCACCACATCAGCATCCATCGCTTTACGTCGCGCTTTCACCACAAAACAGTCTTTATACTGCGGGCAGTCACTGCCCAGACAGTTATCGTTGGTGCTGGTGACCAGCGGCCAGATGGTGCTGTCTTCCGCTACGCCACCGCAGGTGCTGATATCACCATCCACCGTTTCGTTTGACCAGCCGCGCAGATGAACGAGATCGCTCATTGCCTGCACCGCCAGCTCGCCCCCGGCCATCGACTGCTGCTCCAGTCGCTCCAGGCAGAGATAGTTGGACCGCCCTTTCAGCAGCGCCATGATGCCTTTGAATTTGAGCGCCTTCGCCACCGTTGGCAGATCGCGGCTGTAGAGCTGATCCTGCAACGCTTTTGATCCGGTCGAGACGATCACTTTTTTTCCCGAACGCAGCGCCGGGGCCAGATAGGCATAGGTTTTCCCCGTACCGGTTCCGGCTTCCACGACCAGCTCACTTTTGCTGTCAATGGCACGCGCGACCGCAGCCGCCATCTCACGCTGAGGTTCACGTGGCCTGAAGCCGGGAATCGCCTGCGCCAGAGCGCCATCTGCTGCAAAATCGTCTACCACATACCCTCACCACCTGGTTAAAACGACAGTGATTATGGCAGTATCCGCCAGCGCACTCCACCCTTTAGATGACAGACACGGCTAATCTGTGCCAGTCTGTCGCGGTTTTGAGTGCATTTAAAAGGAGCCAGCATGACCATTGAACGTATTGATCCTGAACACCGTATGTCCGAAGCCGTTATACATAACGATACGGTGTATTACACCAGCGTGCCGGAAAATCTGGATGACGATGCTGAAGCGCAGACGGCGAATGCCCTGGCGGTGATCGATAAACTACTGACCCGCGTCGGTTCAGACAAAAGCAAGATACTGGATGCCACCATTTTTCTGGTGAATAAATCGGATTTTGCGGCGATGAATCGCGCGTGGGATGCGTGGGTGTCTCCAGGTAACGCACCGGTGCGCTGCACCGTGCAGGCCAACCTGATGAACCCGAAATATCTGGTCGAAATTAAAGTGATTGCTGCCAGGTAATGCTTTCCCCCTGCCGGGCTGGCAGGGGTTAACCACTTATTCGTCGTACTCTTCTTCTTCGTCGTCGTGGTTGTTGTCACCCATGTAATCTTCTTCATCTTCATCGAACATCACCGGAACATTACCGCCAGTGTGGTTCTCACGGATTTCAGCTGCCACCAGGCCAATCGCCTCGCCGCTGCTCATTCCCTCTGACATCAGCTTATGAATGCGTTCAACCGCGTCCTGCTGCTCTTCGTGTGATAACGCGGGTAATCCTGTAGACATAGTGACTCCTGGGGTGATTTGCGGTGCGGATTATTCCACGGGCGACAAAGAGATGCCAGCAGCATAAAAATATGTCACGCTTGGCGTCTCATTGAAATTTTCTCTGCTGAAGAACCATGTCGCCTGTTTATCATCTTCTCAAGTATACGCCAGATGCCGTTGAGCATCATTTTGCCCGCCTGTCCCATCGGCCCTGGGCGATGCTGCTGCATTCCGGTTTCGCCGATCACAGTGATAACCGATTCGATATTATGGTCGCTGACCCCCGGGTGACGCTGACCACGCGCGGTATCCAGACCGTGATTGAACAGGATAGCACCTGCTGCGTCAGCGAAGACGATCCGCTGGCGCTGCTCCAGCAGCAGTTAACAGCCTGCGGATTACAGGCGCAGCAGCAGGATGACCTGCCTTTTCAGGGTGGCGCACTTGGCCTGTTTGGTTATGATCTGGGCCGCCGTTTTGAGCGAATACCCACGACGGCAGAGCAACAGTTGACCACACCGGATATGGCGGTGGGCATCTATGACTGGGCGTTAATCGCCGATCATCACAAGAAGACGCTAACGCTGGTGGTTCAGGGCGACCTCGCAGCGCGTCTGGCGTGGCTGGATGCCGGGCAGACAATACCCGCCGTCCCCTTCCAGCTCACCAGCGCGTGGCAGGCAAATATGACGCGTGAGCAATACGGCGAAAAATTTCGTCAGGTGCAACAGTGGTTACTGTCCGGTGACTGCTATCAGGTCAATCTGGCGCAGCGCTTCGCCGCCCGCTATTGCGGTGATGAATGGCAGGCCTTTTTACTGCTGTGCCGTGCTAACCGCGCGCCGTTTAGCGCCTTTATCCGTTTGCCAGGCAGCGTGCTCCTCAGTCTTTCTCCGGAACGGTTTATTAAACTGCGCCACCGGCAGATTGAAACCCGCCCGATTAAAGGCACACTCCCCCGCCTCGCGGACCCGGTGGCAGATCGCCTGCAAGGCGAGAAGCTGGCGCAGTCTCCGAAGGATCGCAGCGAGAATCTGATGATTGTGGATCTGCTGCGCAATGATATCGGTCGGGTAGCAACGCCGGGCAGTGTCAACGTCCCTGAGTTATTTGTCGTCGAGCCTTTCCCGGCAGTCCATCATCTTGTCAGCACCATTACCGCCGTGCTGAAGCCTGAACTGACCGCCTGTGATTTGCTGCGCGCCTGTTTCCCCGGTGGGTCGATTACCGGCGCACCAAAAGTACGGGCGATGGAAATTATTGAAACACTGGAACCTCAACGGCGTAATGCCTGGTGTGGCAGTATCGGCTATATCAGCGTCTGCGGGCGGATGGATACCAGCATCACCATTCGCACCCTGATTGCTGAAGACAGTACGCTATATTGTGCTGCCGGCGGCGGTATTGTCGCCGACAGCGATGAAGCCTCTGAGTATCAGGAGACGTTTGATAAAGTGAATCGCATTTTGCCCTGCCTGGAGTCACCGCCTGATGAACGCTGAGCATCCATCACTCACGCGCTTTCTGACGCGTTTCATGCTGCAACCGCCAGAGGCAGGCCAGCGCAATTTGCCTCGTCGACAGGCTGCAGTCCTGGTGCCGATTATTGCGCATCCTGAACCGACGTTACTGCTGACACGTCGCGCCGCGTCACTGCGCAAGCATGCGGGCCAGGTGGCTTTCCCCGGAGGCATGATGGACAGCAGCGATGCTTCTCTGGTGGCTACCGCCCTGCGTGAAGCGCAGGAAGAAGTCGCCATACCGCCCGATGCTGTGCGGGTTATTGGCGTGCTGCCCCCGGTGACCAGCAGCACCGGTTTTCAGGTCACGCCAGTGGTTGGCGTGCTGCCGCCGGGTCTTAACTGGCATGCAAATGAAGATGAAGTGGAATCGGTATTTGAGATGCCGTTGCGTGAAGCGCTGCGTCTCGGGCGTTATGCGCCGTTGGATATCCAACGCTCAGGACAGATGCACCGCGTCTGGCTTTCATGGTTCGATGACTACTTTATCTGGGGTATGACCGCCGGAATTATTCGCCAGTTGAGCCTGCAAGTGGCTAAATAACGACAAACAGGCTAAAATACAGCCATTAGTTGCTTCAAAAAGCGCCTTTACATTATTTTTCACCAGATTATTGCCACATGGCGATCCAAATCACTGCAATACGGCGTTTTTTCATTTATATTTCACGCAAATTGTGGGTACCCGAAATCTTCTCCCACTGCGTGATTAAAAATCCTCCAAGGAGCGTACAACGTGATTAGCGTTTTCGACATGTTTAAGATCGGCATTGGCCCGTCAAGTTCTCATACGGTTGGCCCAATGAAAGCCGGCAAACAGTTCGTCGACGATCTGGTGAACAATCGCCAGCTCTCTTCGGTGACGCGTATTGCTGTCGATGTCTATGGTTCTCTGTCCCTGACGGGCAAAGGCCACCATACCGATATCGCCATTATTATGGGGCTGTCTGGCGCCTCGCCGGAAAGCGTTGATATCGATGCTATCCCTGCCTTTATCCGTGATGTCGAAGAGCGCCAGCGCCTGCTGCTGGCCAGCGGTGCCCACGAAGTTGATTTCCCACGTGAAGGCGGCATGGTGTTCCGCAGCGATAACCTGTCGCTGCATGAGAATGGCATGACCATTCACGCTTTTGCTGGCGACCTGCGTATCTACAGCAAAACCTACTATTCTGTTGGCGGCGGCTTTATTGTTGACGAAGAGAACTTCGGTAAATCGGTGGTGAATGAAGTCGCCGTTCCTTATCCGTTCAACTCGGCAAAAGAGATGCTGGCCCACTGCCAGATGACCGGACTGTCGCTCTCCGGCATGATCATGAAGAACGAACAGGCCGTGCACAGCCGTGCCGATATCGAGCGCTATTTCACCGATATCTGGCAGACGATGCGTGAATGTATCGATCGCGGGTTGAACACTGAAGGCGTGCTGCCAGGCCCACTGCGTGTACCGCGCCGTGCTTCGGCGCTGCGCCGCCTGCTGGTGTCCTCTGATAAAATGTCCAGCGACCCGATGATTGTCATCGACTGGGTCAATATGTTTGCTCTCGCCGTGAATGAAGAGAATGCGGCCGGTGGCCGTGTTGTGACGGCACCGACTAACGGCGCATGCGGCATCGTCCCTGCGGTACTGGCTTACTATGACCACTTTATTGAGCCTGTCACCCCTGAAATCTTTACCCGTTACTTTATGGCCTCTGGCGCCATTGGCATTCTGTATAAAATGAACGCCTCTATCTCCGGCGCGGAAGTCGGTTGCCAGGGTGAAGTGGGCGTTGCCTGCTCCATGGCGGCGGCGGGTCTGGCAGAACTGCTGGGGGCTAGCCCGGAGCAGGTCTGTGTGGCGGCGGAAATCGGCATGGAGCACAATCTGGGGCTGACCTGTGACCCGGTTGCCGGACAGGTGCAGGTGCCGTGCATTGAACGTAATGCGATTGCCTCGGTAAAAGCGATTAACTCCGCCCGTATGGCGATGCGCCGTACCAGCGAAGCGCGCGTCTCACTCGATAAAGTGATCGAGACCATGTACGAGACGGGCAAGGATATGAATGCTAAATACCGCGAGACATCGCGCGGTGGACTGGCGATAAAAGTCCAGTGTGATTGATTCATCAACGCCACCTCCCCGGTGGCGTTTCTTTTTGCGCCATTCAGCAAAAATAGTTTAGCTCCCGGCTATCGCCAACAGCAGGAAATAGCTAAAGTGTTTTGGCGTGTCTTGTGAGAGTAAGTTCCTGTTTTTGAGCCATTCAGCTTTTCTCTTCAACACTACTAAACTTAATGCCTCAGTTGCCGATAATTGGTATTCGGTCTCTATATACGCGTCTTGATCTAAGGGTGGTTACTGATGCAAATGTCCCAGGAAGTATTCGGACAGTTTCGCCGTAAGCGGTTACTCATCGCTGCGGTTGTTGCCGCGTTGGTGCTCATTCTCACATTAACCTTCCGTTTTATGGAAGAGAAAGGCCGAATAGAGCAGCAGTCGCGCACATTTGCCGATAATGCCATCCAGCGTTTTGATCGCATGTTTTCGCCACTGGATGTGGCGGCGAATAACACCATTGGTCTGGTAGGGCTCACCTGTGGCGAAATCCGTTTCCCACTGATTGAGAAACTGGCGTCATTACAGACGGTCAGATCCATTTTACTGGTCGATGAAGACCGGATTTATTGTTCGAGCATTTATGGCAGTTCGGATATTCCATTTACTGATAACTACCCTGAACTGGCGGTGAATAACCAGCGAATGCTGCTGGCGGTGGATGAGCATCTGATTAAGGGGTCTCCGGTATTATTGTTCTGGACACCGCGTTCGCTGGATAACCGTTCAGGTATTATTCAGATCATCAACATTGAGCTGATGACCAACTATCTGTTGGAGCCAACGCTCCCCTGGGTAGAACGCGCCATTTTCAATGTCGGAGGGAAGAGTCTCGAATACGGCAACCCAATGATCGAAACGGCGGTGCCATCGGAAGATGAAGTCAGCTACGAAGAATCGTCGTTACGTTACCCGTTCTCTATTACACTTTTTGGGCCATCCCCTTCCCGTCTGGCATTGATGACGGTACCTTCGCAACTGCCACTGGCGCTGCTGTTAAGTTTACTGATGGGATACATTGTCTGGCTGGCAACCGCCAACCGCATGAGTTTGTCCTGGCAAATCAGCTATGGCATTACCGCACGTGAGTTTATGGTTTACTGTCAGCCGCTGATCAACGCTCGCAGCGGCGCCTGCGACGGTATTGAACTGCTGTTACGCTGGCATAATCCCCGTCAGGGATGGATACCGCCGGATGTGTTTATCCCGCTGGCTGAACGGCAGAATCTGATTGCTCCGCTGACACGTTTTGTTATCAGCGAGGTGGTTCGCCATCTGCCCGATTTGCCTGGCTGTAAGTCGTTCCATATTGCTATCAACGTTGCAGCTAGTCACTTCCACGATCGGGCGATTATTGATGATTTACAGCGTCTGTGGTGGCCGGCAAACCCGAAACCTCAGCTTATCGTTGAGCTGACAGAGCGTGATTCACTGCCGGTTGTTGATCAGCGCGTCGTCTCCCATCTGCATAAGATTGGGGTCAAACTGGCTATTGATGACTTTGGTACGGGGCACAGTTCGCTCTCCTACCTGAAGACACTCAGCCCGGACGTGCTCAAAATCGATAAGGTGTTCACAGCGGCGATTGGAACAGATGCGATTAATGCGACGGTGACCGACATGGTGATCTCGCTGGCGCAACGGCTGAATATCAGCCTGGTGGCCGAAGGGGTGGAAACCGCACAGCAGGCGGCTTATCTGCGTGAGAAAGGCGTGGATGTGTTGCAGGGTTACTTCTATGCCCGCCCGATGCCATTAGGGGATTTCCCTGACTGGTTGGTGAATCATGAAGAAACACTGGATGCCTGATCGAAAACGGGCAGACCTTTGCAGGTTCTGCCCGTAACAATATTGTTAAGGGGCGCCCGGTGAAGACCTGGCGCCCTTTTTTTATTGTTCGTCTTCGTCGTGCTCATCGCGCTGTTTCGTCACACGAACCAGGTCAATGCGATAATCAGTGGCTTCGATAATCTGAAAGCGCAGTGGCAGTAGCTCAATGACTTCACCAGGCTTAGGTAACTGCCCTTTCTGCTCAATCAACAGACCCGCCAGCGATGCATGATCGTCTTCCGGCCTTACCAGTTCCTGCGTATCCAGCAACTGCTGCAGCGAGTGCAGATCCGTACCGCCTTTCACCAGCCATCCATCACCATCTGCGATAATATCCGGGGTTTCATCTTCGTCAGGGAATTCACCCGCAATCGCTTCCAGCACATCCAGCGGCGTAATCAACCCCTGCACCACACCGAACTCATTGGTCACGACCACAAAGCTGCCTTTGGCGCGGCGCAGCACGCCCAGCAGATTAAGCGGGTCAAGCGTCTCCGGCACGATAATCGGCGGTGTGCCCGAGGCAAAGCTGGCAACATCAATACCATGATCGAGGGCAACCAGCAGCTCTTTGGCACGCACCACGCCGATGATTTCATCCAGCTCTCCACGACAGACCGGGAATAAGCTGTGCGGCGTGTCCAGAAGCTGGAGGCGAATTTCGTCCATCGGGCGCGTTGCATCCACCCAGGAAATCTCACCGCGTGGCGTCATAATGCTGCGTACAGAGCGTGAAGCCAGCGTCAGTACGCCATTGATCATGTAACGCTCTTCGTCTTTAAACGCTTCCTGCGGCATGATGGCGGCAACATCGCTGCTCTCACTGCTGTGATTTTCGCTCTGGCGGCGGCCACCCATCAGGCGCTGAATCGCCTCAGCGGTACGCTCACGCATTGGTCGTCTTTCCTGATGGCGCATAAAGTTATGGCGCGCAATCTGGTTGAACAACTCGATCAGGATTGAGAAGCCGATCGCAGCATACAGGTAACCTTTCGGTATATGGAAACCAAAGCCTTCTGCCACCAGGCTGAGACCAATCATCAACAGGAAGCTCAGACACAGCACCACTACCGTCGGGTGCGCGTTGACGAAGTTTGTCAGCGGCTTAGAGGCCAGCAACATCACCCCCATCGCGATCACCACGGCCGTCATCATAATCGCCAGATTGTTTACCATCCCGACCGCTGTGATCACGGCATCAAGCGAGAACACGGCATCAAGAATAACGATCTGCACTACCACCGCCCAGAAACTGGCATAACCTTTATTCCCGCCGGCGTTCATGTCGCGGTTTTCCAGCCGTTCATGGAGTTCCATCGTGGCTTTGAACAACAGGAAAAGTCCCCCGAGCAGCAGAATAAGGTCGCGTCCGGAGAAGCTGAACTCGCCAATGCTAAACAGCGGGGTGGTTAACGTCACAATCCATGAAATCAGCGACAGCAGTCCCAGACGCATAATCAGCGCCAGCGACAGGCCAATAAGACGCGCTTTATCGCGCTGCTTCGGTGGCAGTTTGTCGGCAAGGATGGCAATAAAGACCAGGTTATCAATACCCAGTACGATCTCAAGAACGATGAGCGTGAAGAGACCTGCCCAGATTGAGGGGTCTAAGAGAAATTCCATGACAGACTCCGGAAAAAGGAACGGCAATACGCAGCAGACGTTCGAATGAGCGTGCAGCAGGGATGACAACAAGAGGAATGTACGGTTACGTCAGGAGACGTTAAAAGCGGTACCGGAAAGCCCGGCGGCATCATTGAGCGACTTCGGTGACAGTCCATAGGGAGGGCTGAGGCCCGTTACTCCTGTATTGAAAAAGGATCCCTACTCTATCAGGTGAAACATGCGCGTCAAAATAATTTCTTACACTCCCGCGGCGTGCTGCACATTTCTGGATAATGTTTCATCAACGTTCCAGAAATCGCGATTAACGTCTAAATAGCTGAGCACCGTCACATAATTTATTTTTTCGCGTACTAAAATAATTCCCGTTACTACGCTGTGTGTTTAAAGGCGCTGATACATTCTCACCGCGCTGCACTAAAAGTTGGACCTCAATCATACTGGATGCAACAGGATTCAGGTGAACCTCGCGCGGCTTGCAGACAAAGCCGTTGCCAACTGATACAGGAGGTAGCAAGTGACTATTGCTATTATGATTGGCACGCACGGCTGGGCAGCAGAGCAACTGCTGAAAACCGCCGAAATGCTGTTAGGGGAACAGGAAAATGTCGGCTGGATCGACTTTGTCCCCGGGGAAAATGCCGAAACGCTGATGGAGAAATACCAGGCGCGGCTGGCTGAGATGGACAGTACGCAGGGTGTGCTGTTTCTGGTTGATACATGGGGAGGCAGCCCGTTTAACGCCGCCAGCCGCCTTGTTGTCGATAAACCAGGTTATGACGTTGTCGCCGGGGTCAATATTCCGATGCTGGTCGAAGTGCTGATGGCACGTGACGATAACCCCACGTTCGATGAACTGGTCGCACTGGCCGTTGAAACCGGGCGCGAGGGCGTCAAAGCACTGAAAGCCAAAATTCCTGAAGCGACACCTGCCGCTATAACGAAAGCCCCTGCCGCTCCGCAGGCTCCTCTTCAGCCCGGTGAGCATATGAAAATCGGGCTGGCACGCATCGATGACCGCCTGATCCACGGGCAAGTTGCTACACGCTGGACCAAAGAAACCAACGTCACACGTATTATTGTCGTCAGTGATGAAGTCGCCGCTGACAACGTCCGTAAAACGCTCCTCACCCAGGTTGCCCCACCCGGTGTCACCGCGCATGTGGTTGATGTCGCTAAGATGATCCGTGTGTGGAATAACCCGAAATACGGCAAAGACAAAGTCATGCTGTTATTCACCAATCCCACCGACGTTGTCCGCCTGGTCGAAGAAGGTGTCACCATCCCCTCAGTGAACATCGGAGGTATGGCATTCCGTCAGGGTAAAACCCAGGTGAACAATGCCGTTTCGGTAGATGCGAAAGATATTGAGGCGTTTAAAAAGCTGAACGATCGCGGTATCGAACTGGAAGTGCGCAAAGTGTCCAGCGATCAGAAACTGAAAATGATGGACCTGATCGGCAAAATAGCTCAGTAGCCCGTGGCCTGATGTTTCAGGTTGAACTCCGTTCTGGCATTAAAGAGGAAAAGTGTAATGGAGATTACCACGCTGCAAATTGTTCTGATTTTTATCGTCGCCTGTATTGCAGGTATGGGATCAATCCTCGATGAATTTCAGTTCCACCGGCCATTAGTGGCCTGTACGTTAATTGGCGCCGTTCTCGGCGATATGAAAACAGGCATTATCATCGGTGGTACGCTGGAGATGATCGCGCTGGGCTGGATGAATATCGGTGCCGCCGTGGCCCCGGATGCCGCACTGGCGTCTATCATCTCGACCATTCTGGTTATTGCGGGTGGGCAGAGCGTGGGTGCTGGTATTGCCCTTGCTATCCCGCTGGCAGCAGCTGGTCAGGTGCTGACCATCATCGTGCGTACCATCACCGTTGCCTTCCAGCATGCGGCCGATAAGGCAGCCGAAAAAGGTAATTTAACCGCTATCTCATGGATCCACGTCTCTGCGCTGGTATTGCAGGCGATGCGTATCGCCATCCCGGCACTGATTGTTGGCGTCTCTGTGGGCACCCACATCGTGCAGGAACTGCTGAACTCAATCCCAGACGTGGTGACTAACGGCCTGAATATTGCCGGTGGCATGATCGTGGTCGTCGGTTACGCGATGGTAATCAACATGATGCGTGCTGGTTATCTGATGCCGTTCTTCTACCTCGGTTTCGTGACCGCTGCATTCACCAGCTTCAACCTGGTCGCTCTGGGCGTGATCGGCGTGGTGATGGCCATCCTGTATATCCAGCTGGCACCGAAATATAACCGTGTAGCTGGTGCGCAGGCCTCAGGCCCGGCGAATAATGACCTTGATAACGAACTCGATTAAGGAAAGGTGAGAGAAATGGTTGATACAACTACCACTACGCAGAAGAAATTAACACCAGGCGACATCCGCGGTGTGTTCTTACGCTCAAACCTGTTCCAGGGTTCGTGGAACTTCGAACGTATGCAGGCACTGGGATTCTGTTATTCCATGGTCCCGGTGATCCGCCGTCTGTATCCGGAGAACAACGACGACCGTAAACAGGCGATCAAACGCCATCTGGAATTCTTTAATACCCATCCTTACGTTGCTGCCCCCGTGCTCGGCGTAACGATGGCGATGGAAGAGCAGCGTGCGAACGGTGCCGCCATCGATGATGCGGCGATTAACGGTATCAAGGTAGGTCTGATGGGGCCGCTGGCCGGCGTGGGCGACCCGATCTTCTGGGGAACCGTACGCCCGGTATTTGCGGCACTGGGTGCGGGTATTGCCATGAGTGGCAGCCTGCTGGGCCCACTGCTGTTCTTCGTACTGTTTAACCTGGTGCGTTTACTGGTACGTTATTACGGCGTGGCTTATGGCTACCGCAAAGGGGTGGATATCGTCAGTGATATGGGCGGCGGCTTCCTGCAAAAACTGACTGAGGGGGCGTCCATTCTCGGCCTGTTTGTGATGGGGGCACTGGTCAACAAATGGACCCACGTTAACGTACCGCTGGTGGTATCAAGGATCACCGACCAGACCGGAAAAACCACGGTCACCACTGTGCAATCCATTCTTGATCAGTTGATGCCGGGCTTAATTCCGCTGCTGTTGACCTTCGGGTGTATGTGGCTATTGCGTCGCAAAGTCAACGCGTTGTGGATTATTATGGGCTTCTTCGTCATTGGTATTTTCGGTTACTGGGTCGGCCTGCTGGGCGTTTAACAACGTATCACTCAACTCTACATCATTCGAGTCCCCTCCTGGGGACTTGAAGTATGACGAGTTCATCACATATTCTCTCAGGGGCCAGCACAGTCTGGCCCTTTTTTTGGACGCTGATATGTTTTTGACTGATTACCTGATTATTCTGTTTATTGTTTTGATTTTTCTTTATGGGCTTTACGACGAACTCATCATGGACCGTTTGCAGGGCCCAACGCGGCTGAAAGTCCTGTTGCAACGGCGTAATAAGCTCGACAGCCTGATTTTCATCGTCCTGTTGGGTATCCTCTTATACAAGAATGTGAGTGACCAGGGTCCGCAGATCACCACGCTGTTGCTCATGGCGCTGGGTGCGTTGACGGCGTGGTTATTCTGGATACGCGCACCGAAGCTGCTGCTTAAACAGCATGGCTTTTTCTACGCTAACGTTTTTATCCCCTGGGGGCGTATCAGCGCCATCAACCTGTCTGAAGATGGCGTGCTGGTGATTGCACTGGAAAACCGTCGTTTACTGATCCATGTGCGTCAGCTCGATGATCTGGAGAAGATTTATCAGGTTATGCTGGAGAGTCGCTAACGTCCATCGCGATGGCAGAAGCGCTGTCGCGCTGCCACAGACGCAGGGTGAAGTCGGTCTCACAGGAGAACTGTTCGGTGGTGGCCAGAATGCCCCACACTTCAGGGCGCGCACGCCAGGCGAAAGGCGTCATTTGTAACAGTGCGCCAGACTCTTCGCTGTTCAATGTCATGGGATAGCTTAGCTGCTGCTCTTCGACCAGCGTAAAGCCAGGCATCTCTTCAGGCGTGGTATCGTGCAACTGCACATCCTGGTAAATCAGCGCTTTAAACTGCATCAGATGGCGTGGACCGGGCGTCACTGTCAACACGTAGCCCTGAGGTCTGACTACGCGTGCCAACTCCTCAGCCTTGCAGGGTGCGTAGATGCGCAGCACGGCATCAAACTGATTATCACTGAACGGCAGACGATGGCTGGAAGCCACGCAGAACTCAACGTTGCCATAACGCTTTGCCCCGGCACGAACGGCAATCTTCGCCACATCCAGACCGTAGACTTTCGCCTCCCCCTGCGCTTCCAGGCGGTTGGCCACTTCATGGGTGTAATACCCCTCCCCACAGCCAATATCCAGCACGCTGACAGGCGGCTGTGGCAAAACACGCACCAGTAAATCACAGACCTGTTGTTGCAGCGGCTGGTAGTGCCCGGCATCCAGGAAGTTGCGTCTTGCCTGCATCATGTCAGCGCTGTCACCCGGCTGTTTAGAGCGTTTATGCTGTACCGGCAACAAATTGACGTAGCCCTCTTTCGCCTGATCAAACTGATGATGATTTGAGCAGCTGTAAATACGCTGATTAAACAGCAGCGGTTGCTGGCAGAGAGGACACTGGTACGACATAACAACACTCCATAAACAGATGACGCGGCAGTTTACTGTAAACCCCGATGAAAATCCCGCAGACAATGACGCAAAAAAGCCCCGTCATTTCTGACGAGGCTTTAGTATTCAGATTTCAGCCTGGATTACACGCAGGGCGGCAATGACAGGCTCAGATCGAAAATTAGATAGCGGTGACGTTCACAGCAGCAGGGCCTTTCTGGCC
Organism: Erwinia rhapontici; assembly: GCF_020683125.1. NCBI lineage: Bacteria > Pseudomonadati > Pseudomonadota > Gammaproteobacteria > Enterobacterales > Erwiniaceae > Erwinia > Erwinia rhapontici. The sequence goes on from NZ_CP085627.1 coordinate 2,810,917, forward strand.
GTCCTGAATTTCGAACTCAACGTTCTGGCCTTCAGCCAGAGTTTTGAAGCCATTACCCTGGATTGCAGAGAAATGTACGAATACATCTTTGCTGCCGTCAGCAGGAGTGATGAAACCAAAACCTTTAGACTCGTTGAACCACTTAACCTGACCTTTAATCTTTGCCATTTTGCAAATTCCTTAGAGTGTTTATTCGCCCGTGGGCTTTACTTACAGAAAAACCAGAGACATAACTGCATGAGGCACTAAATTAAAGATCGGCAAGGAAGTGGAATTCAACGTCAACGTCTTTACTCAGAACTTCTTTACTGAAGATGCCATACATAAACAGAACTGTACCTCGTTTTACCCGAATGTTTTATCACATATCCGTTAATTAATGGCAAGTCATTTTTAAACAGAGATAGTGATGTCGCACACATTTGAAACGATAGCCGATACAGATTGCACGTACATGCATGACGCTTCATCAACGATGAACACACCAGCCCCCTGCTGACCCCTTTCACTGCCTGCTCAGGCTGAGCGATATTTTAAACCGCAGATGCCATGAAGTCTATGCTGATAAGGTGTAAACCTGATATTTTGCGCGAAAATTATTGCATAAATATGGCAAAGCATTGACGAAAGTTATCGTTGATAAACACACAATAACGGGAGTAAGGCCACCTCCACTTGTACAAAAATCCGGCATTAGCGCCAGTGTATATTTGTATTGCACCAAAATCATGAAAGTCGCTAACTCATTGCCCCATTTAAAAGCATTGATCTGACCCCGCGTATTATCACAATCAAATCACTCTATTTGCATTATTAGATCCGGGTTCTTAATTTTCACTGCAATATAAGAAAACAGGGTTAAGGTCAATCCGAATCGATATTATCCAGCAGCATTTTACCTCCGATTATCCACGGCTTAAAACGGGTCAAATCCAGCCCTGCGGACAGCATTGCCTGCTCCAGTACCTGAGGGGGTTCATCCAGTGATTCATCGGCAAGCTCAAATACCCCCCAGTGGATCGGGATCGTCACAGGCTCACCTATTGCATGATGGAGCGAGACGGCCTGGTCAGGGTCCATATGCTGAGACTGCATGAACCATTTTGGTGCATAAGCACCGACCGGCAAGGCAGCAAGTGTAAACGGCCCTAACCGTCTTGGGATCTCCAGTAACCCCTCCCAATAACCGCTGTCGCCGCTAAACCAGAAATTAAGCGTCTGACTTTTTATGACCCAGCCGCACCACAATGAACGATTTCGGTCCCACAGCGTACGCATACTCCAGTGGCGTGCAGGCACTGCGTGAAAGGTTAACCCGTACGCCTGAGTCTGCTGCCACCAGTCGAGCGGCACGACCTGACGTGCACCGCGATGCTTAAACCACGTTTCCAATCCTAGCGGCACCACAAAGGTGACCTGCGGAAAACGACGTAGAATTTTTTTTATCGTTGGACGATCAAGGTGGTCGTAATGATTGTGGGAGATCAGCACCACATCCAGCCGGGGTAAATCCTCAATCGCCAGCGCAGACGGCGTTTGACGCTGTGGACCATAAAAACTAAGGGGGGAAGCGCGTAATGAGAGCGCAGGATCGATCAGGGTATAATGTCCGGCGGTACGTAGCAGCATGCAGGCATGACCCAGCCACCAGACGGCATCCTGCTCACCGCTAAGATCGGCGGGCTGCCACCATTGCCTGATGAACTGTTCATAGCCTTGCGCCGGGGGCCGGGGTAATCCCTGCTGCTTACGTTCTTGCCGCCAGCGTTTGAGATCGCCGTTCTGGCGCAAATCTGGCTTCAGGTTACGAAACCCCTCCGGGGTATGGTGAGGTTTTTCAGGGTCGTACCAGGGATTCTGCCAGGCCATTGACGGCTCCTTGATGAAATTAACGCTCCGGAATCAGACGGGTAAAATCTTTGTTCTCAGCGGTATCCGTGGTTTTTTCTGCCTGCTCTTTACCCGCAACCGAATCGGTCAGACGGCGCAGCAACACATTTTGTTTTTTCTGCTCTTCCAGCAGCGCTTCCAGCAACTGAATTTGCTGATTTGCCCTGACGCTGGCCCGATTAACAAAAAACCAGACTACCAGCCCAATAATGACCAGGACAGTCACCACACCCATTGATGCGATATCCATCGCACCTGTCGTCATTTCGTTCATACATGCCTCAAAACTGAAAATGGGCTACCGAAGTACGTTAGCGCCGCCGAGATGATTTTACCTGCTCGGGCGTTAATTGATAGCTGCATCACAAAATACTCAACGTACTGCGACAGAAATGTTCCGCGCTTTCAGTATCCTCTTATCGTTTTTAGTACCAGCAACCTGCATGGTGCTATGCTTAGCGCGGGCAGTGAGGACACCGCCTGAACAATAATAAGGGGATACACATGAAATTTTTGCTACGGAGCGTTGCATTGCTGGTCATCATCTGGCTGGCAATGCTATTGACAGGCTATGGCGTTCTGACAGGCAGCAACAAAAATGTCGCGGGAATGGGGCTTCAGTGCCAGTATCTGACAGCACGCGGCATGGTGATTGCGCAGTATCTGCATACTGATAGCGGGATCATCGGCGTGACAGACTGTCCTCTGCTGAGGAAGAGCTCGGAAGTGGTCGACAACTGACAGACAATCGGGCCAGCGCACTGCTGGCCCGTTGAGGATTAGAAAGGATAGTCGTGGTAACCCATCTGCTCGGAGATGTTTTTCGCCGCCTGATGCAGCATCGCGACGTATCCTTTTTTATGTTCTTCTGAGAAACGAATGGTCGGGAATGAGATACTCAGACCGGCAATCACCACGCCAAAGCGATCAAAGACTGGTACTGCAATACAACGCAGCCCTTCTTCCTGCTCTTCATTATCCTCACCGAAACCCTGAGAACGCACCTGGTCCAGCGCAGGTAACAGTGCTGCAGCGCTGTCGAGCGTCCTTGACGTGCTGCGAGTAAACTCGACCCCCGTCAGAATCTCCTCGACTTCTGCGCGGTCTCGCCAGGCCAGCAGCACTTTACCAATTGCCGTACTGTGGAGTGGATTACGACGACCAATACGGGAATACATCCGCAGGTTGTATAATGAATCCACCTTATGGATGTAAACAATACTGTCTTCTTCCAAGGCCCCAAGGTGGATCGTTTCTTTCGTCTGACGCGAAATATCACGCATCTGTACATCGGCACTGCGGATCAGATCGACATTCTGTAATGCTTTTGCGCCCAGCTCGAACAGTTTAAGGGTCAGCGCATACTTCTCAGACTCCCCTTCCTGTGAGACGTAGCCCAGGGTTTTCATGGTCTGCAGAAAACGGTAAACGGTACTTTTCGACATCATCACCCGCTGCGAAAGCTCGGTGATACCATTTTCACGTTCCTCGCCCAGCGCCTGCAAAATGCCAAACACTTTCATGACCGAAGAGACGGAGTCTGGTTGTTTATCTGAATCGGCACTGATCATGTTTTACCTTTAAGTGTTTTATAAAAAATGGAACGCTATTTCCATTATACGGCCCGCACCCTGAGTGTGCAACGACCTGCGCGTGATGACGGACACATCCGGTGATAGTTTTCAGCCAGTTACAGACTGGAAAAAATCGTAAAAACCATTAGCATGGTGATATTCGCCCCTCTGACTATTTCATCACCATGCCGCCTGAATCACCGACTGACGGTTTACCGTTACCCCAACGCTACGGGGCCATTGTGGCCATTGCGCTCGGCATTACTGTCGCTGTGCTTGATGGTGCCATTGCCAACGTTGCACTACCGACCATCGCTCGCGAGCTTCATGCCAGCCCGGCACAGTCCATCTGGATTGTGAATGCCTACCAGCTGGCGATTATTGTCTCGTTGCTGTCGCTCTCTTTTCTGGGTGATATGCTGGGTTATCGCCGCGTTTACCAGTGCGGCCTGGTGCTGTTTACCTGCACGTCATTATTCTGCGCCCTCTCAGACTCGCTGAGCATGTTAACCTTCGCCCGCGTGTTGCAAGGGTTCGGCGGCGCAGCGCTGATGAGCGTCAACACCGCACTGATACGTATTATCTATCCCCAGCGCCACCTCGGGCGCGGTATGGGAATTAATTCGCTGATTGTCGCCGTCTCCAGCGCCGCGGGGCCAACGGTGGCCGCTGCGATACTGTCTTTCGCCTCCTGGCAGTGGCTGTTTCTGATCAATATCCCGGTTGGTATTGCCGCTCTGTATCTCGCCCTGCGTTTCCTGCCAGACAATCAGCAGAAGTCTCAGGGGCAGCGTTTTGACGTCGCCAGCGGTGTGATGAACGCTCTCACCTTCGGCCTGCTTATCTCGCTGCTGAGTGGGTTCGCCCAGGGGGTGGACGGCAGGCTACTGTTGGCAGAGCTGTTGTTGCTCCTGGTTGTTGGCACCCTGTTTATTCGCCGTCAGCTTAGAATGACATTTCCTCTGCTGCCGGTGGATCTTTTCCGCATCCCGGTCTTTGCATTGTCAATTGGCACATCGGTCTGTTCTTTCTGTGCGCAGATGCTGGCGATGGTTTCACTGCCGTTCTTTTTGCAAAGCGCACTGGGGCGGAGCGAGGTCGCCACGGGGCTTCTGCTGACGCCGTGGCCGCTGGCCACCATGGTGATGGCACCGATTGCTGGCAGGCTGATTGAACGCGTTCACGCCGGGCTGTTAGGCGCTATTGGGCTGGCAATGTTTGCCAGCGGGTTATTTGCTCTGGCTTTGTTACCTGCCAGCCCAACTGACGGCGATATTATCTGGCGCATGATATTGTGCGGTGCCGGATTTGGTCTGTTCCAGTCGCCCAACAACCACACCATTATCTCCTCTGCCCCGCGCCATCGTAGCGGTGGCGCCAGCGGAATGCTGGGTACGGCTAGACTGCTGGGTCAGGCCAGCGGTGCTGCGCTGGTGGCACTGATGTTTAACCTCTTTGCCACCCAGGGAACTCACCTTTCGCTGCTACTGGCAGGCAGCTTCGCTACCGTCGCCGCGCTGGTCAGCGCTCTGCGCATCACTCAGCCGCGTCACGTTTGAGCATAAAAAAACCCGCCAGAAGGCGGGTTTTTTACTTAGAAAGGTGGGCGGTTACTTCAGGTACTCACCACTGCGCAGCGCTTCAATACGTTTGTCCAGCGGCGGGTGAGACATAAACAGCTCACTCAGCGACTTAGACTTCCCGTTGATGCAGAACGCCATCATGCTGCTGGCTTCCTGTGGCTCATAACTGGTTTTAAGACGTTGCAGCGCGGCAATCATCTTCTCACGGCCGGCCAGACGTGCAGCCCCCGCGTCCGCATGGAACTCACGGTGACGTGAGAACCACATGGTGATGATGCTGGCAACAATACCAAAGACCAGCTCCAGTACCATTGAAACCACAAAATACACCATCGGGTTACCGTTGCTGCCCCCTTCTTCATCGCGGTTGCCAGACATAAAGCCTGCCGCCAGCTGCGCTAAAATACGCGAGATGAAGATCACAAAGGTGTTCACAATACCCTGAATCAGCGTCATGGTGACCATGTCACCGTTAGCGATATGGCTAATTTCATGTGCCAGCACCGCTTCTGCTTCATCACGGCTCATGTTCTGCAACAGGCCGGTTGATACCGCGACCAGTGAAGCATCACGACGCGCACCCGTTGCAAAAGCATTGATATCGGGCGCATGGTACACAGCCACCTGCGGCATCGCGATGCCTGCCTGCTGTGCCTGGCGGCCTACGGTTTCCATCAGCCAGCGTTCGGTTTCATTACGCGGCTGTTCAATCACTTCACCGCCGACGGAACGTAACGCCATCCATTTCGACATCAGCAGTGAAACAAACGCACCGCCGAAGCCAAACAGACCCGCCATGATCATCAGGCCCATAACACTGCTTGACTGGATCCCTGTCAGGCTGAGGATCAGCCCGAACACCACCATAACCCCAAGGTTGGTTAACAGGAAAAGAGCAATACGCATCATAAAATTTATTCTTCCTCAGTTATTCCGCTATTCGCGTAACACCATCGTAAGGTCAATACTGTGCATTTCAAGCACTCTTAATCTTTAAGTGCTTAAAAAGACATAACTTTACACTTTGTCTTACTTTTTACGCACCACGCCAGGAGGGAATAAAAAAGGCACAGCGAATGCTGTGCCTGTTGGGCTTATTTCGCCGCGGCTGGGGTCGCTGGCGGCTGCTGTTTTTCCAGCTGCGCCAGGTCTTCAGCAATCTTCACCGTTTCATCGAGATACGGGTCAGGCTCTTTATAATCTTTCGGCAAATCGTCCAGTTTCACCAGGGCCTTTTTGCCTTCTGCTTTCAGACGTGCATTGATGCGTTCCAGACGCAGCGCATCATCTTCCCGGTTCTCTTTTTCACGCTCGGCCAGATTGAGCGAGATGATATTGCGCTTCTCTTTATTCGCATTGAAACGAGCAATATCTTTGATGATGTACTGGAACTCTGCATCTTTCGCGATGCGATCCTGATGTTGCTGGATCAGTTTCGGTTCCAGCGGCTTGAGGTCACCCATTTTCACGTAGGTCGCGGCTTTAACGCTGTCCCACGGCAAGGCATTGTCCTCAAACTTCTCGCCGGTTTCCACCGCTTCCACGCCGGTCGGCATCAGCAGATCAGGGGTCACCCCTTTCCGTTGTGTGCTGCCGCCGTTGATACGATAGAACTTCTGAATGGTGTACTGTACAGATCCCAACGCTGGCCACTCAGGGCGCAACATCTGATCGTAGATACGGTTCAGTGAGCGATACTGCTGAACGGTGCCTTTACCGAACGTCGGTTCACCAACAATCAGCGCACGACCATAATCCTGCATTGCAGCGGCAAAGATTTCAGACGCTGACGCACTGAAGCGGTCAACCAGCACCACCAGCGCCCCTTTGTAATAGGTCACACCGTCGTTGTCGCTATCCTGACGAATTTTGCCGTTATTATCACGCACCTGCACAACAGGGCCGCCAGGGATAAACAGACCAGAAAGCGATACCGCTTCCGTCAGTGCCCCACCGCCGTTAGTACGCAGGTCGATAACAATACTGTCAACATTCTGCTTTTGCAGTTTCTGCAACTGCACTTTCACGTCATCGGTCAGACCAACATAGAAGCCGGGGATATCCAGCACGCCGACTTTCTGTTTGCCAACGTTATGCACGGTCATTTTCACCGCGCGATCTTCCAGACGGATTTTTTCACGCGTCAGCGTGACGGTACGGGTTTTGGTTCCTTTACCGGCAGGCAGGATCTCCAGGCGAACTTTGCTGCCTTTTGGCCCTTTAATCTGCGCAACCACATCATCCAGTCGCCAGCCGATCACATCGACCACCGGCTTACCTGGCTGGCCAACACCGACAATGCGATCGCCAACGGTGATCGTTTTGCTCTTGGCTGCAGGGCCACCCGCCACCATGGAATTGATCACGGTGTAGTCATCATCCATTTGCAGCACCGCACCAATACCTTCCAGAGACAGGCTCATTTCGGTATTGAACTGCTCGGTGTTACGTGGAGAGAGGTAGTTGGTATGCGGATCAATTTCGTGCGCAAATGCCGTCATTGCCAGCTGGAAGACGTCCTCGCTATTGCTTTGCGCCAGACGGCGTACCGCGAACTGATAACGTTTAGTCAGAACTTCACGGATCTCTTTCTCATCTTTACCGGCCAGCTTGAGGCTCAGCTCATCATATTTGACCTTCGCGTCCCACAGGGCGTTGAGCTCTGCGGTGCTTTTAGGCCATGGCGCTTTGCTGCGGTCGATATCAATGGTGTCATTGCCGGTGAAAACCATCGGCTTATTCAGCACGGAGAGTGCGTACTGATAACGTTCAAAACGGCGTTTCTGTGTCAGATTGTAGAGATCATAAAACGCCGAAAGCTGGCCGGTTTTTAACTCGTCGCCCAGCGTCGTTTTCTTGTCCGCATATTGCGTAATATCCGACTCCAGCAACACATTGTGGCTGTAGTCGAGCAAGTTCAGATAGCGCTCAAAGATTTTAACGGAAAAATCTTTGTCGAGATCGAACTGGCGATAATGGGAACGGGTGAAACGGGAGGTCACACGCTCACTGACAGTGGCATGCTGTGCTTCCTGATGTAACTGCGGGATTTGATCGGCGCGCGAGATATTGTCAGCCGCAAAAACATTGCCTGCGATAAACAGGCCCGCAATGATGGTGCTTTTAAAAAGAGTGTTCATGCCCTGATTAGCCTCCGTATCAGAACTGCAAGTGTTCTGCGCGTACTATCATTGCCAGGCCGGAAGCTAACTGCACCCGAACGCCATCTTTTGAAATTTCCAAAATAGTGGCATCCATTGCACTTTTACCTGCGGTAACTTTAATGCTCTGGCCAACTTGCAACGCTGATGTGTCGGTAACCGGTTTGCGTGGCTCCGGCTGAGTTTCTACACGAGGTGCGGAAGAGCCTGATTCGACCTGAGGACGAGCGGGTTTGCTGCGCACTTTACGTGGCTGCTCACCTTCTGCCGCAGGTTTACGAACAGGTTTGCGCGGACGACGCGGTGTGGTTTCTTCACCCGCTTCACGCTTTTTCGCCTGCTGCTGTTCGCGTTGTGCCTGCACACGCGCTTTGGCTTCTTCAAGCTGTTTACGCGCATGTTCAACATGCTGTTCGTCCAGTTGGCCACAGGCATTACCATCAAGGTCAACACGCGCTGCGCCAGCTTTGATGCCATAAAGATAGCGCCAGCTGGAAGTGTAAAGACGCAGTGCTGAACGAAGCTGAGTTTTGCTCAAGTTCATTTCGCCCTGCACGCGGTCGACTAAATCCTGAAAGATGCCGATTTTAAGTGGTCGTGCTTCCCCTTCTGCGCTAAAGCATTGTGGAAAACGCTCTGCCAGAAAGGCGATGACTTCTTTGGTGCTATTCAACTTAGGTTGATTTTCCATGAAATTTCCTGATTACAACGGGTTTGCCAATCAGCGCGGGCATGAACAGGCGTCATTATAATGACACCATCAGCAATTGCTACGTGATCCAGCGCTTTAGGTGCGTTTCATGTGAATAAATTTTTCCACATCCGATCCGGCAAGCACCTCACAAAGCCCGTCCGTCAACGCTTTTAGCCCCGCTTCATCCTCACTGTCAAAGCGGTTATATTCCACACTATCAATGTCCAAAACACCAATAACACTGCCATTAACCACCAGCGGCAACACAATTTCTGCATTACTGGCGGCATCACAAGCGATATGTCCGGGGAATGCGTGCACGTCATCAACGCGCTGAACGGTATTCTCTGCCACGGACGTTCCACAGACACCACGCCCCACAGGAATACGCACACAGGCGATTTTCCCCTGGAATGGCCCCAGAACCAGCGTTTTTTCTTCCGTTAACAAATAAAAACCTGCCCAGTTAACCCCATCAAGACGTTCGTATAAAAGCGCGCTACAATTGCCCATCACCGCCAGAAAGCTGGTTTCGCCACTGAGTAAGGCACGCATATCACGATTGAGGTCGGTATAAAATTCTGCTTTTGTCATTGTTTAACCATTGTAGAAACGAAGACGACACCGTCAGGCTGCATCGCCCGAAAAATTAAGCATTAAAAAACCAGCGGATCAGATGAATCATTCTGTTAGTTACTATAACCTTAGAATTATCCGAATACTGAAGCATGGCTATACTGAGTCTTGCTCTCATGGCGTTAATCAGCCTAACCCTGCCCTGCACCTGCGCTGTTTGGGCTAAAGCACGATCGGGAATATGAAAATACACGCCATCAGTCATGCTCTGCCACAGGCACGTTATCAGCGATGTCCCCAATGTGATACCCTTTTTTCCTTACCAGATGTGAAATCACGCCAGTCAGCACACTGCCCGCGTTGCAATGCGCTTATCCTTAATGGACGTGACTGGTCAATGACGCGTCTGGCGGCCATGGCCGTCACCATGATGTTGCTGATGCCGTTCGCATTTAATGAATCGTTAATGTCGGTGCGTCTGCTGGGAACCAATATTTATGCCAGCCTGCTGGGCGGCATCATGCAGATGGCGCAACAGGGCGATGTGATCACCGCTGCGATGGTGGCGTTTTGTACCATTGGTGCACCGGTGACGCTGGTCGCTTCCATTGCTTATCTCTATTTTGGTGAAAAACTGGGCATGAACCTGCGCCCGGTGCTCCTGATGCTCGACCGCTTAAAAGAGTGGGTGATGCTGGATATTTATCTGGTGGGCGTCGCCATTGCCTCCATCAAGGTTCAGGACTATGCGGCGATTACGCCAGGCATTGGGCTGATTGCTTTCATTATATTGACGCTACTGAGCCTGCTGACGTTAATTCACCTGAATGTTGAACAGCTGTGGCATCGTTTTTATCCGCAGCCAAACCCCAATGTCCCCCTCGTACAATTGCAGGTTTGTCTGAGCTGCCACCACACCGGAGTCGCCGATGATCGTGGACGTTGCACACGCTGCCACACTCCACTGCGTTTTCGCCGTCACTTCAGCCTGCAAAAATCCTGGGCATCACTGATTGCCTCCATCGTGTTGCTGATCCCGGCAAACCTGCTGCCGATCTCAATCATCTATTTGAACGGCGCGCGTCAGGAAGACACGATTCTTTCCGGGATACTTTCGCTGGCCACCGGTAATATTCCGGTGGCCGCCGTGGTGTTTATTGCCAGTATCCTGGTGCCCTTCACTAAGGTCATCGTGTTACTGACGCTGTTAATCAGCATTCACTTTAATTGCGAACAGGGGCTGAAAACCCGCATACGCCTGTTGCGCGTGGTGAAATGGGTTGGCCGCTGGTCAATGCTCGATCTCTTCGTTATTTCGTTAACCATGTCGCTGGTCAATCGCGACCAGCTTCTGGCTTTTACAATGGGACCCGCTGCGTTCTACTTTGGATCGGCGGTCATACTTACTATCCTTGCCGTTGAGTGGCTGGATAGCCGTTTACTTTGGGATGCTCATGCAACAGGAAACGCCGACTACACCGACTAGCGCACGCATCAAAAATCGGCGCAAAATATCGCCGTTCTGGTTGCTGCCCTTTATTGCGCTGCTGATTGCCGGCTGGCTGATCTGGACCAATTACCAGGAGCGCGGCACCACGGTCACCATCGATTTCGCTACCGCCGACGGTATTGTGCCCGGCCGCACGCCAGTGCGTTACCAGGGGGTGGAAGTCGGTCTGGTGCAGGGCATCAGCATGACTGACGATCTGCGCACCATTAAGATCAAGGCCAGTATTAAAAGCGATATGAAGGATGCGCTGCGTGAAGATACGCAGTTCTGGCTGGTCACGCCCAAAGCCTCACTGGCCGGTGTTTCCGGCCTGGATGCGCTGGTTGGCGGGAACTACATCGGGATGATGCCCGGTAAAGGCGAACCGCGCGAGAACTTTGTTGCGCTGGATACTCAGCCGAAATACCGCGTCAATACCGGTGAAATGATGATCCACTTGCATGCCCCGGATCTCGGGGCATTGAACAGCGGATCGCTGGTCTATTTCCGCAAAATCCCGGTCGGACGCGTCTACGACTATAGCCTGAATTCGGGCAACAAGGGCGTGACCATCGACGTACTGATTGAACGGCGTTTTACTAATCTGGTGAAAAAAGAGAGCCGCTTCTGGAATGTTTCGGGCGTGAAAGCGGATGTCGGCCTCAGCGGTGCAAAAGTGCAGCTGGAAAGCCTGGCCGCACTGGTCAATGGCGCCATTGCTTTCGATTCACCAGAAACATCGGAGGCCGCGAAATCCGACGACACCTATGCCCTCTACCCTGACCTGGCGCAAAGCCAGCGCGGCGTGATGATCTCGCTCGATCTGCCAGATGGTAAGAATTTGAAAGAAGGCAGTACTCCGCTGATGTATCAGGGGCTGGAGGTCGGCACACTGACAAAAATGACGCTGCTGGACAGCGGCAAAGTCAGCGGTGAACTGACCCTCGACCCGTCCGTGACCAGCCTGATGCGCACGGGAACCCGCATTGAAATGCGTAGCCCGAAAATCAGCCTGAGCGATAGCAGCCTCAGCAGCCTGCTGACAGGCAATACGCTCGAGCTGATCCCGGGTGACGGTGAGCCACAAAATCATTATACGGTCTTGCCAAGCAATGAATCGCTGTTACAGCAACCCAACGCGCTTGAGCTGACGCTCAATGCCCCGGAAAGCTACGGCATTGATGCCGGGCAGCCGCTGATGCTGCACGGAATGCGCATTGGACAGGTGATCAAGCGTACCCTGAATGAAAAAGGCGTAACCTTTAATGTGGCCGTGGCGGCTGAATACCGCCACCTGGTGCATGGTGACAGCAAATTTATCATTAACAGTCGCCTGGATGTGAAGCTCGGCATCGACGGGATGGAAGTACTGGGTGCCAGCGCCCGCGAGTGGGTCGACGGGGGCATTCGCCTCGATCCGGGTAATAAAGGCGCGGTGAAAGCCCGTTATCCGCTGTATGCCAACAGTGAGAAAGCGGAGGAAGGCATCCTCGGTGACACTCTGCCCACCACCCTCACCCTGACCGCCAGCAGTCTGCCCGACATCCAGGCAGGTTCTGTGGTGCTTTTCCGTAAGTTCCAGGTCGGTGAGATTGTCAGCGTGAACCCGCGCTCCGATGCTTTCGACGTCAACGTACATATCAAGCCGGAGTACCGACGCCTGCTGACGCAAAGCAGTGTCTTCTGGGCCGAAGGCGGTGCGCGCGTGCAGCTTAACGGTAGCGGCCTGACCGTGCAGGCCTCGCCGCTGAATCGTGCACTGAAGGGCGCCATCAGCTTTGATAATTTATCCGGTGCGGGCGTCGGTTTAACCCGTCAGGATAAACGCGTTCTGTATGATTCAGAAACCACAGCCCGCGCCGTGGGCAGCCAGATCACCCTGCGGACTTATGATGCCAGTAAGCTGTCAGCGGGTATGCCGATTCGTTATCTCGGCATCACCATTGGGCAGTTAGAATCACTGGCACTGGGGGCCGATAATAATCAGGTGATCGCCAAAGCGGTGCTCTACCCTGAATACGTGCAGGATTTCGCCCGTCTTGGCACCCGCTTCTCCGTGGTATCGCCGCAGATTTCGGCTGCCGGCGTTAACCACCTGGAAACCCTGCTTCAGCCTTATATCAACGTAGACCCGGGCAAAGGCCGTGCTCAGCGCACCTTTGAGCTCCAGGAGTCCACCATCACCGATGCGCGTTATCTTGACGGACTGAATGTGGTGATGGACGCACCGGAAGGCGGTTCACTGTCGGTCGGTACGCCAGTGCTGTTCCGCGGCGTGGAAGTCGGTACGGTGACAGGGACATCACTGGGAGCAATGGCCGACCGCGTACAGATTACGCTGCGCATCAGTAAGAAATATCAACACCTCGTGCGTAATAACTCGGTGTTCTGGCTGGCATCGGGCTACAACCTGAAATTTGGGCTGATCGGTGGGGTGGTGAAAACCGGAACCTTCCAGCAGTTCATTCAGGGTGGTATCGCCTTCGCCACACCACCAACCGTGCCGCTGGCTCCGCAAGCCTCTTCCGGTAAACACTTCCTGTTGGAGGAAGAGGAACCGAAAGAGTGGCGCAAATGGGGTACCGCACTGCCACAGTAGTGGTGTAAACAGGGCAAAACACAGCGGGGCCTTATGTCGCAACATAAGGCCCCGCTCTTTATCCGCGACATTTTATAGGAAAAAAACAGATTTTTTTGGCTTCTTATTTTTTACCACTGTCATGACCATGCTAAACTGCAAGCACTTATTTCCCCTGGATTCAGCCTGTGTCTCACTCTTCCCGCGTCTATTTTCCGCAAGCCTTTCTCGATCAAATGCAGCAGTTACTGCCAGATAACACCGAATACCAACGTTTTCTCGCCATCAGTGAACAACCTCTTCGCCGCAGCCTTCGCGTCAATACGTTAAAAATCAGCGTGGCGGACTTTCTCGTACAGGTGGCGCCGTATCAGTGGGCATTAACGCCGATTCCCTGGTGTGCAGAAGGATTCTGGATCAGCCGTGACGATGCCGACACGCTGCCGCTGGGCAGCACCGCTGAACACCTCGCCGGGCTGTTCTACATCCAGGAAGCCAGCTCGATGCTACCGGTCAGCGCACTGTTTTCCGGTGATACATCTCCTGAGCGGATTATGGATATGGCGGCAGCGCCAGGTTCAAAAACCACGCAGATTGCTGCCAGGATGAAGAATCATGGCGCCATCCTTGCCAATGAATTCTCCGCCAGCCGCGTGAAAGTGCTGCACGCTAACCTTAGCCGCTGCGGCGTGAGCAATACCGCAATGACCCATTTCGATGGACGCGTCTTCGGCCCGGCGCTACCCGAGTGCTTTGACGCTATTCTGCTGGATGCCCCCTGCTCGGGTGAAGGTGTCATCCGCAAAGATGCGGACGCCCTGCGTAACTGGTCTGAAACCAGCACCGCCGAGATTGCCGCCACGCAGCAAGATTTGATCAACAGTGCGTTTCATGCCCTGCGCCCGGGTGGCACGCTGGTTTACTCCACCTGCACCCTGAACCGCAGTGAAAATCAGCAGGTCATTACCTGGTTGCAGGAACAGTACCCGGATGCCGTAGAGATTGAACCCCTGAACTCGCTGTTCGAGGGAGCGGAAAAAGCGGCCACGCCGGAGGGTTTCCTCCATGTGTTCCCGCACATTTTCGACAGCGAAGGCTTCTTTGTTGCACGTCTGCGCAAAACGGCAAGCGTGCCTCCTCTGCCGGTGCCCGGCTATAAAGTGGGGAAACCGCCCTTCAGCCCGCTCAATCGTAAACAGCAGGAAGAGGTGATCGCCGCGGCGGCAAAATCGGGACTGCGCTGGGAAGATGACATGGCACTGTGGCAGCGTGACAAAGAGCTGTGGCTGTTCCCGCGCGCGATAGAAGCATTGCTGGGCCGCGTACGTTTCTCTCGAATCGGCCTGAAACTGGCAGAAACATTCCCGAAAGGTTACCGCTGGCAGCATGAAGCCGCTATCGCGTTGGCTGATCCGGCGGCACCTCATGCTGTTGAATTGAGCAGCAGTGAAGCGGAAGAGTGGTATCGTGGGCGGGATATCTATCCTGAGCGTGAACTGCCAGGTGATGAGCTGATCATTTGTTATCAGCAGCAGCCGATTGGTATGGCCAAAAAGGTCGGTAGCCGCATTAAAAATAGCTACCCCCGAGAACTGGTACGCGACGGCAAGCTGTTCAGCGTGTAACTCACTGGCGGTTTTTCGGAGCCGCCATTGACGTTATGGCACGGCCAATTGGCACGATATTGAGGCATGGTTTATCGCAATTGCTTTAAAATGATGTCTTTCTGACCTTCACGGATTTCACAGAGATGAGCAAACGCAGGCAGTTTTATCTGACGCTGGCCCTGATTACCACAGGCAGTTTATTAATTATTGAGGTGCTGGCGCGACTGGTACATTTGATTATCGTGGGATAGGCGAGATAAGCAGACAGGAATACAAGGGCCATCACAGCCCCGATAACAGAATTATTTCAGTGCGCGCGGATTTTTACGCAGCGAACCACTCCAGCTAAAATCTTTCACTTCGCTCTCTTTTGCCGCAGACGGTTTACGCGGTTTCTTAGCCAGTACCACTTTGCTGCTTTCGCGCACAACGCGCTCTTTCATCACTAACCGCTTGGCCTCTTTGAGGATTTCTTTCTCTTCTTTCTTACTGGCGACGTGACTGAGTTTATCGGTCAACGTTTTAACCCGCTGCTCCACCAATACTTTTTCATCATCCGTAAACTGGTCGATGGAAATTTCTTTCTCGCTTTTCATGCAACAGGCTCCTGGCCAGTCATCAGTGTTACGGTTATCCGCAGCACCGGGCCACCTGACATCGTAGAGTGCCGGGCGATGATGCACAAGCCATGATGGCAGAAAGTGAGGTTGAATCGTCCTTATTTCATCATGAAACCCTCATGCTACGATATTTTGCGTGATTTCTTGCGGGTAAAAACCGTCAGGGGCTGCCTTTATGCGAGCAACACGCATTGCTCTGCCCTGCGGTTAAATGTAAACATAGTATAAAAATGATCATCAAGGGCTCGGCTCCGGCTGAGAGCCACGGAATCACCATCATGTCTGACAACGATGTTTACACTTCTTCCATGCTGTTTCGCATTCGGGGCGACATTGTGGCCACCGCTGAGGATGCACACGGTGAGGTCACCGTGATCGATAACAAGGTCTACCGCCTTCTGAGCTTTGACCGGGTTTTCGAGCAAAGCAAAATGCAGAAAAGCAACCCGATGATCCCCGTACATAAATACATTTGTGCCATGTTGATGGCTACGGCGCTGACTCCCGCGAACCGCATTCTGGTGCTGGGTCTGGGTGGCGGATGCCTGATACGACCGCTGTTTGCAGGTAACCCACAGATCGTCATTGATGCCGTGGAGCTGCGTCAGGTGGTGCTGGATGTTGCCCTGGCGCATTTTCACCTGCCGGTAACCCCAGATATTCACTATCGGGTGGAAGATGCCGCCGATTTCATGGCGCAGGCAGACCCTGCCCGCTACTCACTGATTTTTTCTGACCTGTATTCCGCCAGCGCCATTGTGCCACTGCAGTCTTCACGTGAGTTTTTGCGTCAGTGCGCGCAAACGTTACAGCCCAACGGTTGGCTGGTACTGAACCATCCTCAGGCCCCGGATGAAGACTCCGCGTTTTCCGATGCACTCACAACCCTGTTTCGCACTGTGCTCTATTGCACCACGCCCAGTGGCAATGTGGTGATCTATGCCAGCGTCGGGCATTGCAGCACGCCGCTGACGCAACTGCGCGCCATGATGAAAGCCAGCGGCGAAGGGTATCAATCTGATTTCTCCCTGCTGGCGCATAAAATTTATCGCTGGCCTGGCCAACAGACCTGATACCGCTGCTTAGACTTCATTTCCTTTAAATTTTCCGGCGAACATTGCTGGTAACCGGAGCGTGGTCTATTTTTAGCGATCAAAGGGAATACGTTCATTACCGAGACCATAAACAGAGACAATAAAATGATCATTCAGGGCATTAGTAAGGGATTCTTTATCTTTATACTGGCGGCAACCACGCTGGCTTTTTTTCACATCCTGGGGCCTTATTTTTCGGCGATCCTCTGGGCCGCCATTCTGGCGATTATTTTCCATCCACTTAAAACCAAAATCAGAAAACATCTTGGCGATAAAAACGGCCTGGCATCGCTGCTGACGTTGTTGGTGATCTGCCTGATTGTATTTATCCCACTGGCCGTGGTCGCCTCCTCACTGGCGGTAGAGTTCAACGCCCTCTACAACCGTTTGCAGGGTAACCAGACCGAGCTCACCACGGTGGCAGCAAGCGTTATCAATCATTTACCCGACTGGCTGCGTCACTTCCTGCAAGAAAACAACATGAACGATGCCAGTGCCATTCAGGAAAAACTCTCTGGTGTGGCGATGAAAGGCGGCCAGTTCTTTGCGGGTAGCCTGATGATGATTGGTAAAAGCACCTTCAGCTTTGCCATCGGCTTTGGTGTGATGCTGTATCTGCTGTTCTTCCTTCTGAAAGATGGAGCCTATCTTGTCGGCCTGGCGCTGGATGCCATTCCGCTGTCGCAGTTTGTTAAACAACATCTGTTTGTGAAGTTTGCGGCGGTATCACGCGCAACGGTTAAAGGCACCATCGTCGTAGCTGCAGTACAGGGTGCGCTGGGTGGCATTGCATTCTGGTTTGCGGATATTCAGGGCAGTATTTTATGGGGGTCGCTGATGGCCTTCCTGTCACTGATCCCGGCGGTTGGTTCAGCGATTATCTGGCTGCCTGTGGTGCTGTATTTCTTCTTCACCGGTGCGATGGTGAAGGGCCTGGCACTGACGTTCTTCTTTGTGGTGGTCATCGGTCTTATCGATAACATCCTGCGCCCACTGCTGGTGGGGAAAGACACCAAGATGCCGGACTACCTGATTCTCATTTCGACCCTCGGTGGCATGGAAATCTATGGTCTCAATGGCTTCGTGATTGGTCCCTTGATTGCCGCGCTGTTTATCTCCTGCTGGAACCTGTTGTCCGGTAAGGACCATAAAGGCAATACCGATGGGATTGATCCTGACTTTATCGAGGAAGGACAGACACATCAGGAAAATCAGGAGAGAGAGGGTCAGGAAAGAGAACAGCTGGAAAAAGAGAAGCTCGAGCACAAGAGCAAACCATAAACAACAACGGGGCTGAATCAGCCCCACTTTTTTCTATCGTGTTCACAAGAACGCTGACCGTTAGCACAACGATGACGGCTGACGTATTTGGGCACCGTGTGCTTGTTGTCGGCGGCAACTCTCAGGTATCCGACTGGCTCAATTGCTGATTAAGCGAATCAACGTTCCATCATGATCCACCAGAGCCGCCATTTTCAGCCCCGAGGGTTGTTCCACGGGCGGATGAATACGCGGGAAATCTTCGCACTTCTCCTCAATACCGGCGTCCTGCAACACCGCATAAAACCCATCGAGATCATCCAGCCGCAGACAGCAGCTAAACCAGCTACTGTAAGGATCAAGATCCCTGTGCGGGAAGAACTCCAGCGTCAGATCCCCACGCAACATAATCAACCAGTGCTCATCTTTATATTGCGTGGTAAAACCCATCTGACGATAAAAATGTTCTGTCTCAGTGAAATTCCGCGAGGGCAGATTAGGCGTGGCGCGATCGGTCATCCGGGGCTCCTTAAGAGGCAGTGAGCAGCATTCCGCTGCAACGTCATTGCAGGGGCCAAATGTTGGCTTTACTCTTCGTTGGCGGCATCTTCTTTATAGACACGATTTCCGTACCACACCACCGCAGCCCCAATCAGCATCGCAACGATGACGTAGGGGATCTTGTCCTCTTCCGTGCCCCCTATCCCGCCTGCCGAGAGAAAATACAGCCCGGCAATCAGCGCAAGGATCACCTTCTTCACATTGTTAATGGGTTTCATACAGATACTGCGTACCGCCCATGCACCCAACATCAATCCCAGCAGCCCCAACATGGTTCCCATTGCAATACCCTTTTGTACATGTGATTTATTGATATCGGGCATCGGAACCCGTGGCAGCGTAACGCCGCAGTGCAAGTTGCCCATGTAGCGGCAAGCCGTTGAAGATACTGCGTTATGTTAGGGGGAAAAGCAAACGGAGGTGGGGATGTTGGGATTGGGGGCACGGTTATAGCGTCGATACAAAATCGCTTCCAAAAAAAGACCAAAGACGATTCCTGTCTTTGGTCCAGGGAAAGGGCTCTTTTCAGAGCCGTGCGCTAAAAGTTGGCATTATTGCAGGCGATTCGCCTTGCACTTTAAAAGATAGACCAGTTGTGGGGGTTTACCAGCCAGTTGTAAACAACGTAATAACTGATTGTTAGCATTGTGATCGCGGCGGCAGAAACGGGCGGGCTGCGCTTTTCAGCGAGAGTGGAATGGGAAATAACTGGCGCACCGAAAGGTATGCGCCAGCGTCGTGCAATCAGTTACAGAGCTTTTCGGCGCGCGCGATAATCGGGGCCAGGCTCTTCTTCTGGCCCGGGTTGGCCGGGTCGTCAGCCAGAATCTTACTGATTGGGAATCCGGCCTTTATCTGGCCCGCTTTGACTTTGGCTTCCGCCGCATCATTCAGCGGATATTGCACCAGCGTGCCATCGTTAATGGCGAGCAGCACGTTGCCTTTTTCACAGCTTAACATCATCTCTTCACGCACAAACGGCCAGTTCTCTTTGCCCATATCGAAACGGCTCACGGTTTCGATGCCAGCCATTGCACTGCTGCTGATGCCCAGTGCGACGCAAAATAATGCCAACTTTTTCATCTTGTTAGTACCTCAAACGATAAAACATAAACTGAATCGGGATAAGCGAAAACAGGTGTTGATCAGGCAGGTTCGAGTGTGGCAAAGATGCCCACCACCAGCAGTACCGCCGCCGCCAGAGCGATCTCCACCAGCGTGCTGGTGATAAACGACTGCTGTGCCCCTGCCCCGCTATGCTGAAAACGCGGTACCAGCCAGTAGCGGTTAAACAGAGCAATGCCCATCATTACGCCAACCAGCAGGGATTTCAGCACCAGCAGCTGGCTGTAGAGGCGGAAACTGGCAGGCGGCCAGCCGAGCAGCAGCAACGCATTGATCACTCCGCTGATGACCACCAGCATGACGGCCAGATGACCGTAGCGTGAAAAACGCATCATGGTGCTAATGGCATCGTAACGATGCTCGGGGCTCCGCGCTGCGCGCATCAGGTAAACGACAGGAAGCAGGCCACCCGCCCAGAATGCCGCGCTCAGCAGATGCACTGTCTGATTGGCGCGCTGGAATACACCGCTCCAGCCATCCAGCATCGCAGCATGTCCGGTAAAGGCCAGCCCGCTGAGCTGCAATATGGCTAACAGCAGCACCGTCTGCTGGCACCCTTGCCCACTCAGTCGTCTGCGAAACAACAGCACCAGACAACACAATACGGCCAGCGCCAGTTGCCACTGCCATGCGCGGCCAAACTGCGTCTGTAGCACCGCCAGCCAGATATCGCCTTCAAGCGTATCCTGCCAGCCGTCCCCCATCTGTCCTGTCTGTGCCGCCAGCAGCAGTAGCGCACTCAGCAACGTCAGCCAGGTACTCACCCGGATTAACGGCATCAGCCGCCGGGTAAGATCGGCGCGATAACGTGCCGGAGCCAGCAACGTCGTGGTGACTCCGGCCCCGACCAGCGACATCAGTGCGCAGAAATGCAGCCAGCGGCACAGAATATAGAAGCCGGTGAGTGACATATCACTTCACGCTGAAGGTGTAGTTCCCTTTGGTCTTATGCCCGTCAACTGACAGCACATGCCATGTCACCTTGTACTCACCACTGCTCAGCGGCTGTTTAAACTGTACCCGCAGGGTATTGCGCTGTTTCGGGTCAAGGGCGGCTTTGATCTGATCGACCGGCTTGTTGTCGGTACGGCTGACAACCACGCCGCTAAATGCTGGCTCGATATCTTCGCTGAAGGAGATGGTCAGTGACTCAGGCCATTCGCTACCGGCGGGATTAACCGCGGTATACTGGCTTTTAAGGTGGGCATGAGCGGAAACCTGTTGGGTAAACAGTGCGGCGAGTAAGAAGCCGGAAACCCTGAAGAAATGTCGCATATGTCGCAATGATCCTTAGCAAATCGCAGCGCCTTGCTGCCTGAGGGCGAAAGAATACTCCGCTTAAAAACGGGTGTCGAGGTGATAGCGACTATCAATGGGCCGTCAGACTTGCTAATCCGTGCCTTCTGCATTATTTTCTGCCACACACTAAGGGGGGGAATACCATGAGCTACAATCTGGCCACATTGCCGCAGACAGATAAAGACAAAATCAACGTTGATCTGGCCGCTGCCGGGGTGGCGTTTAAAGAACGCTATAACATGCCGGTTATTGCCGAAATGGTGCTGCGTGAGCAACCGCCAGCGCTGCAGGAGTGGTTCCGTGAGCGTCTGACTCACTACCGCCAGGCCTCCCTGTCACTCTCGCGTCTGCCGTACGAACCTAAACAAAAATAGTGGCTTGTTTTTTGCTCCCGCTTCGGTTGAGATGAAGGCCTTACTTTACTCTTCAGGGTGGTTTTTTTATGTCCAGCTGGACTATCGCGGCAGCACAGTCAGGTTCCCGTCCGGGCGATATCGCCTGGAATATTCAACACCACCTCGAATTCATCCAGCAGGCCGCGTCGCTGCGCGTTGAACTGCTGATGTTCCCTGAACTTTCGCTGACCGGTTATGAGCTTCCGCTGATGGCTGAACTGGCGCTCTCGCTGGACGACGAGCGACTGCAACCCTTTGCCCACGCGGCGTAGCAGCATCAGATGGGCATCAGCATCGGTCTGCCATTAAAGGCGGACGATAATGTTCGCCTCTCCGCACTGACATTCCTGCCGGACGGTACGCGCATCGCCTACAGTAAGCGCAATTTGTACGGTCAGGAAAAAGAGATTTTCGCGGCAGGTAATACGGTGCCGTTATTTGGATATCAGCATCATCAGGTGGCGATGGCCATTTGTGCCGATATCAGCGTGGAAGCCTTTGCCCGTGATGCCTCCGTTCGCGGTGCCGATCTCTATGCCACCAGCGTGCTGGTTTCCGAGCAGGGATATGAAACCGACTGCAGCTACCTCGCCCGCTGGTCGCGTGATTATCAAATGGCCGTGGTGATGGCGAATCACGCCTGGCCCACGGGCGGCTACCAGTGTGCGGGTAAAAGTGCTTTCTGGGACGCGACCGGACGCCAGGTCATACGCGGGGGCGAAGGCGAGCAACTGATTATTGCCCGTCGTAGCGGTAATCATTGGCAAGGAGAGGCGCATTCGTTACCCTGCCCGTCAGTTCTGTAAACGGGAGAAGCTATGTTACGCGTGATAGACACGGAAACCTGCGGCCTGCAGGGTGGTATTGTCGAAGTGGCATCGGTGGATGTGATTGACGGACAGATCGTCAATCCAATGAGCGACCTGATCTCACCCGACCGCCCTATCAGCCATCAAGCCATGGCCATCCATAAAATTACCGAGGCCATGGTGCGGGGGAAACCCACCATTGAGCAGGCGATCGGCCGCTATCACGGCAGCCCTTATTATGTGGCACACAATGCCAGCTTTGACCGCCGTATGCTGCCAGAGATGCCCGGTGAATGGATCTGCACAATGGCGCTTTCGCGCCGCCTGTGGCCGGGCCTGAAATACAGTAATCTGGCGCTGCGCGAATCCTTACAGCTGGAGGTGACGCCGCCGGAAAATTTACATGCCCACCGTGCGCTATATGACTGCTACATCACTGCGGCGCTGCTGATCCGTATTATGTCGTTCAGCGGCTGGGATGCGCCAGAGATGATCCGTCGGATGCAGGTGCAGGGATCGTTTAATACCTTCCCGTTCGGTAAGTATCGCGGGCAGAAAGTGGATGATGTGGCGAAGAAAGATCCGGGATATTTAAAGTGGATGCTAAAAAATATCACGGATCTGAAGCCCGACTTACGCAGTGCCATGCAGCGGGCGTTGAGTGCGACGGATTAAGCCGCGGGTGTGGTCAGCAGGCCGCTGGCCAGCCCGATAAGAAATGCATACTCCAGCGCCACCCCTTCATAGGCTTTAAAACGGCCTGACTTTCCGCCATGACCAGAGTCCATATCCGTTTGCAGCAGCAGTAGATGATTATCGGTTTTCAGCTCTCGTAGCTTAGCCACCCATTTTGCCGGCTCCCAGTACTGAACCTGGGAGTCATGCAGACCGGTGGTGATCAACAGATGCGGATAATCCTGCGCCTTAATGTTGTCATACGGGCTGTACTGTTTGATGTAGTGATAATACTGCTCCTCAGCCGGATTGCCCCACTCGTCATATTCGCCAGTGGTAAGCGGAATGGTTTCATCCAGCATCGTCGTCACCACATCCACGAACGGCACCTGCGCGACGACCCCCTTGAAACGCTCCGGGGCCATATTAATGACGGTGCCCATCAGCAACCCACCGGCACTTCCGCCCATCGCATAGAGTTTTTCCGCATCGCCGTACTTTTTCTCCACCAGCGCATCGGTGATATCGATAAAGTCATGGAAGGTGTTCATTTTATTCAGCAGACGTCCATCGTCGTACCACTGCTGACCCATCTCACCGCCGCCACGAATATGCGTCAGGGCAAAGACAAACCCGCGATCCAACAGGCTGAGACGACTGGCGCTGAAATCAGCATCCATACTGCTGCCGTAAGAACCATAACCGTAAACCAGCAACGGGTTGGTTCCCGGCTGGTAGCTGTCTTTACGGTACACCAGTGAAACGGGGACCTCGACGCCATCACGCATGGTGATCCAGTGGCGTTCGCTGCGATAGCGAGCCGCATCAAACCCTTTCACTTCCGTCTGCTTAAGGACTTCACGCTCACCTGTGTCCAGGTCCAGTTCAAA
Source organism: Erwinia rhapontici (assembly GCF_020683125.1). NCBI lineage: Bacteria > Pseudomonadati > Pseudomonadota > Gammaproteobacteria > Enterobacterales > Erwiniaceae > Erwinia > Erwinia rhapontici. Next base: position 2,834,797 of record NZ_CP085627.1, read on the forward strand.
CAGCGTATCCGGCGTGGTCATGGATGAGTAGCCGTAACGGACTTTGCTGCTGTCCGGCGTCGGATTATGACCAATCCAGGTCACATAGGCCGGATCGTCGAAGGCAATGCTGGTGCTCTCACCGCTTTGCCAGTTTATCTGACGCAGGCTGGTCAGCCCCTGCTGACGCTCTTCCACCACCAGCCAGTCGCGGAACAGCGTATAGCCTTCCAGCACAGTCGTATCCCGTGGCGCAATCAGCGGCTGCCACTGTTGCTCATCTGCACTGTCGCTGCGGTACAACCCGAAGTTCTTGCCATCCCGGTTGGAACGCACATAGAACTGCCCCTGATAATGGTCCACGCTGTACTCATGATCTTTACGCCGCGCAGAGAACAGCTGGGGCTGAGCATCGGCATCAGCGGCATCCAGCAACAGGATCTCACTGGTGGTGCTGCTGCCGAGAGCAATCGCCACAAACTCTTCGGACGTGGTTTTGTAAACGCTGACGTAGAAGGTGTCATCTTCCTCTTCATACACCAACTGATCCTGCTGCTGCGGCGTGCCCAGCGTATGCCGCCATACCTGATACGGCAGCAGCGTCTTTTTATCTTTCAGCACATAGTAGAGGGTTCGCGAATCACTGGCCCACGTCATCGCGGAGGAGACGCCTTCCAGCACTTCCGGGTACCACTCGCCGTTCTCAAGGTTGCACAGACGAATGCCGTACACCCGGCGTGACAGGAAGTCTTCTGCCACGGCCATTTTCTGGTTATCCGGGCTGATCGCCACGCCGCCCAGGGTATAAAACTCATGGTCAGCAGCACGCTGATTTCCATCCAGCAGCGTATCCCAGTGGTCCGGCGTCTTCGTGTCGGCGGGCTGACGGGCGTAAATCGTGTATTCATTCCCCTCTTCATAGCGGCTCTGATAACGATATCCCCGCTTCACATAAGGCACCGAATGGTCACGGGCAGGAATGCGGTCGATGATCTCCTGCAACAGCTCCGCCTGTAAGGCCTGCTGCGGCAGCAACTGTTGCTGACAGTAGTCGTTCTCAGCCCGCAGATACGCAAGCACCTCTGGCGCTTCGCGCTCGTCGTCGCGCAGCCAGTAATAATTATCGATACGGGTATCACCGTGCAGGGTCATCTGATGGGGAATTTTATTCGCTTTAGGAGGTGTCATAGTCTCTTCGCAGTTGCTGTGCCTGTGTGTAAGGTTGGCAGCAACCAGACTGATTAACAAGACGTTATCAGTGCAACAACGTGCTTTTCAGGGGATTTTTTTGCGCGGGTGACAATGTTCACCCGCGAAGGATTAACTGATCTATCAGGCAGGGAGCTTCTGCTTCTCGGCACGAATGTCGGTTTCAATCGACTGACGCACGTCCTGTGGGATTTTCAAGGCATCGCCCAGCGCCTGCAAATAGCTGCGCTCCATAAAGTGGTCAACATCGATGACAAGGTTGCTGAGGAAATAGACCTCCAGCGCTTCTTCTTCGTTTTTCACATCGGCCGCCAGCTTCTGCGGATCAAGCGGAGAGTCAATGGCACGCTGCACCAGCTGCTCGCCCTGCGCACCTAAACCAGACTGGCGAATATGTTCATCAATGGCTTTACGCTCATCGTTGTCGATATGGCCGTCACTTTTGGCCGCAAAGACCAGCGCTTCAATCAGACGCTCGGCGCGACGGTCGACCGGGGAGCTCTGCTGACCAAACTCAGGCTGATCCTGATGGGTTTCACTGACACGCTGTTTGTACTTATTCCACAACAGCGCACCCGCAGCAGCACCGCCGCCGATGATTACGGCGTTCTTCCCGTACTTCATCAACAGGTTGCGGGAAGATTTACTGGCAATCAGCAATCCCGCCAGGCCACCGAGTGCACCGGGGGCCAGCATTTTGCTCAGCCCTTCTCCGCCAGAGGAGGATTTGCCTGCCTTGCCTAATACCGTCTGAATCTGTTGCAGCCAGTTGCTCATAGTCAGTCCTTCATTACCCGAAAACACCACAATAAAGCAGCCCACGTCAGGAAACGTCAAACGATGAAAAGGCTGTAAAATTTCCCGTTGTTTCCAGCGGCAGATGGACAGATATCCTGCAGTCAGTCGTGGATAAGTTGTTGGATGGTTGCATTGCCTCTACCCTGAAAAGGAAATTACGCAGAGGAGAATCGATACAAATGGCATTTTCGGCGAACCCATTGTTTATCAATACCATCCTGCTCGGTGGCAGCAGTGAAGAGAAACTGCGTGCAGCTGCAGCGGCGGGTTTCAGTCAGGTGGAATTGTGGCAGCAGGATGTGAGTGAAGCCGTGGGCGATGCCGCCGCGCTGGCCGATCTCTGCCAGCAGCTTTCCCTCGGGCTGACGGATTACCAGGTGTTGCTGGATTTTGATGGGGCGCCAGAGAGCCTGCGAGAAGATAAACAGCATGAAGCCTTACAGATGATGGCAACGGCGCAACGCCTTGGCGCATCAACGCTGTTGGTGCCGGCTTCCACTCATCCGCACTGTTGCACAGAACGTATCGAAGCGGATTTACGCTGGCTGGTGCAGCAGGCGGCAGATCATGGCCTGCGCGTAGCGTATGAGGCGATGGCCTGGAGCCAGCATATTAATAACACCGCCGAGGCATGGCAGCTTATCCAGCAGATTGACGCACCCAATCTGGGGCTGGTGGTGGATGCTTTTCATATTTTTGTACGCCAGAGAACGCTGGCAGACCTGGCCGGTATTCCGGCAGAGAGGATTTTTCTGGTGCAGTTGTCCGATCTGAATGAGCAGCCGGATGCAAAGCATCTGGTCGATACGGCCCGGCATCACCGATTGTTACCCGGTGAGGGCCAATACCCACTGAAGGCGCTGTTAGCGCATTTGCAGCAGATCGGTTACGAGGGGCCAATAGGCCTGGAAGTATTTAACGATCAACGCCACGCTGCTGACCCGCTGGCAACGGCACAGGCAGCGATGGCGTCATTGCGCAGTGTGCTGAGCACATAATGATCTGAACGGCTGATCAGAAAAAAGATCAGCCACAGCAGGGGCGGGTTACACCGCGCGCAGTTTGCCTTCATCAGATGCGTCGCTGTTATCAGCCGCACTGCTCTCTTCAGGCAGTTTACCGGTGCGGAGGATCTGTTGCAGCGCGTCTTTATTTTCCGCCATAAACAGCCCCAGCGCTTCACCCTGCTGTTCTTCCATTTCCAGCGGGCTGGCGGTCAGCCAGTCGGCAAAGACTTCCGCCAGGTCGAGCATCTTGTCGTAAGCATCGGCTTCTTTCTTGCTGGCAAATGTCATCTTTTCCTCACCTTTTCTGACGACAACGTATTTGATTTCAACAGCCATGATTTTCGTCCTGTTTAACTGTATTTTTATACAGTGTAGCAGCGTCGCTTTTTTCACTCAAGCGTAAAGTGCGGATGATTACGCAAACGTTTTCGTTTATACTTCGCGCGTTTTTTTCAATCCATTCAGGTAGAGATTATGACAACTCTTGGAACTGCGCTGCGCCCTAATGCAACCCGTGTAATGCTGCTGGGATCCGGTGAACTGGGCAAAGAAGTAGCGCTGGAATGCCAGCGTCTGGGTGTGGAGGTGATCGCCGTGGATCGCTATGCCGATGCCCCTGCGATGCACGTTGCCCACCGCAGCCATGTGATCAATATGCTGGATGGCGCAGCCCTGGCCGCACTGGTCGCGCAGGAAAAGCCGGACTTCGTGGTGCCGGAAATTGAAGCGATCGCCACCGATATGCTGATCGAACTGGAAAAACAGGGACAGCACGTAGTGCCGACCGCACGCGCCGCGAAACTGACCATGAACCGTGAAGGTATTCGCCGCCTTGCTGCGGAAGATCTGGCGTTGCCGACGTCATCCTACCGCTTTGCCGACAGCCGCGAGGCTTTCCTGGCCGCCGCTGATGAGATCGGTTTCCCGTGCATCGTAAAACCCGTGATGAGTTCTTCTGGTAAAGGGCAGAGTTTTATCCGTGAAGCCGCACAGCTGGATGCTGCATGGGAATATGCACAACAGGGTGGCCGTGCCGGTGCCGGTCGGGTGATCGTTGAAGGCGTGGTGAAGTTTGATTTCGAAATTACCCTGCTGACCATCAATGCTGTCGACGGCATTCACTTCTGCGCGCCTATCGGACATCGTCAGGAAGATGGCGACTATCGCGAATCCTGGCAGCCGCAGCAGATGAGCGAGCTCGCACTGAAACGTGCGCAGGAGATTGCTGAAAAAGTGGTGAATGCACTGGGTGGGCGCGGCCTGTTTGGCGTTGAGCTGTTTGTCTGCGGTGATGAGGTGGTGTTCAGTGAAGTGTCGCCACGCCCGCATGATACCGGCATGGTCACGCTGATTTCTCAGGACGTCTCCGAGTTCGCGCTGCATGTGCGCGCGTTCCTCGGTCTGCCAGTCGGCGGCATCCGCCAGTACGGTCCGGCAGCATCAGCGGTGATCCTGCCAGAGCTGGACAGCAATAATGTGCAGTTCGCCAACCTGTCTGCTGCACTGGGCGCCGGGCTGCAACTACGCCTGTTTGGCAAGCCAGAAATTCAGGGCAAACGCCGTCTTGGTGTGGCACTGGCAACGGGCAATGACGTGGAAGAGGCGGTGCAGCGTGCCATCAGTGCCGCTGCCAGCGTAAAAGTCAGCGGCTGACAGACCTGCAGATTATTCAAGGGGCGGAATTCCGCCCCTTGTGGTTTTATCGCGCCCCGGCAACGGCTTCCTGCGCCAGGCGGGTAATACGGTCATAATCCCCCGCTTCCAGCGCATCCGCTGGCACCAGCCACGACCCACCAATACACAGCACACTTTTCAGCGCCAGGTAGTCGCGGTAGTTAGCCGGCGAGATGCCGCCCGTCGGGCAAAAACGTACCTGTGGGAAAGGCCCGCCAATCGCCTGTAAGGCTTTCACGCCGCCGTTAGCTTCCGCCGGGAAGAATTTAAACTCACGCAGACCATAATCAAGACCGGTCATCAATTCAGACACGGTGCTGATTCCCGGGATCAACGGCACTGAGCCGTCTACAGCGGCTCTGAGCAACGGCTCGGTCAGGCCCGGGCTGATGATAAACTGCGCGCCCGCATCGGTGACTTCTTTCAACTGCTGCGCGTTCAACACGGTGCCTGCCCCAACAATCGCTTCAGGCACTTCTCTCACCATGGCCTTCAGCGCATCCATCGCGCAGGGCGTGCGCAGCGTCACTTCCAGCACACGCACACCACCCGCTACCAATGCTTTCGCCATCGGAACAGCATGCTCAAGCTTGTTCACCACGATCACCGGCACAACCGGGCCTGTTTTCAGAATCTGTTCAGCGCTTGTTTTCCAGTTACTCATCAACGACGTTCTCCTGTCTGGCCTGCCTTCCGTCCTGGTGGATCGTAGCAGGCAAAAGTGACGCTCGCGGCGTCAGGAAGTGATTATGCGATCTACCATACAGGAGAAGCACCGCGAGCGTCTACGCGATCGTTGTGTTTTTAAAATGCAGGTTCATTTTTTATGAAGCCGTATTTTGCCCACAAAAAAGCCCGCCGAAGCGGGCTTAACCTGTCAGGACAGATTACTCGAATTCATTCCACGAGCGACCATCACGGGTAATCATGGCCACGGAAGCCACAGGCCCCCATGTTCCCGCCTGATAAGGCTTAGGTGCTTCTTTATCGGAAGACCAGGCATCCATAATGGAGTCAACCCATTTCCAGGCTTCCTCAACTTCGTCACGACGCACGAACAGGGCCTGGATACCGCGCATGGTTTCCAGCAGCAGGCGCTCATAGGCATCCGCCAGATGCGACTGATTGAAGGTTTCTGAGAAGCTCAGATCCAGCTTGGTGGTTTGCAGGTTATGTTTGTGATCCAGCCCTGGCACTTTGTTCAGGATCTGAATATCCATGCCTTCATCCGGCTGCAGACGAATGGTCAGTTTGTTCTGTGGCAGTTCCTGCCAGGTGTCTTTAAACAGGTTCAGTGCCGGGTTTTTGAAATACACCACCACTTCTGAACACTTGGTTGGCAGACGCTTGCCGGTACGCAGATAGAACGGAACACCAGCCCAGCGCCAGTCGTCGATGTCCACGCGGATGGAAACAAAGCTTTCGGTGGTGCTGGATTTGTTCGCCCCCTCTTCTTCCAGATAGCCAGGGACTTTTTTGCCCTGTACAAAACCGGAGGTGTACTGACCGCGTACGGTTTTTTCACGCACGTTGGTGTGATCGATACGACGAAGGGAGCGCAGAACTTTCACTTTTTCGTCGCGAATGCGATCCGCAGAGAGATCGGCTGGCGGCGACATGGCCACCATGGTGAGCACCTGTAACAGATGGTTCTGGATCATATCGCGCATCTGGCCCGCTTTATCGAAGTAACCCCAGCGGCCCTCGATCCCCACTTCTTCCGCCACGGTGATCTGCACGTGATCGATGGTACGGTTATCCCAGTTAGAGGCAAACAGGGAGTTAGCAAAACGCAGCGCCAGCAGGTTTAGCACCGTCTCTTTACCGAGATAGTGGTCAATGCGGAACACCTGGTTCTCTTCGAAGTATTCACCCACCTGGTCGTTAATCTCGCGCGATGTTGCCAGAGACGTACCCAGTGGTTTTTCCATCACAACGCGTGCAGGTTGCGCATTCAGCTTCGCTTCACCCAGGCCCTTACAGATGGCTCCGAAGGTGCTTGGCGGCATCGCGAAGTAGTTAATGGTGACGCGTTTTTTCTGGTCGAGCATTTTTCCCAGACGAGGGAAATGGCTGCGGTCATCCACATCCAGGTTGCAGAAATCGAGACGGCTGCTGAGTTTATCCCACAGCGCTTCGTCGATCTTCTCCTTCATAAAGGTTTCCAGTGCCTCACGCACCACCTTGGTATAAGCAGCCTTATCCCATTCCGCACGGCCAACGCCGATAATGCGTGAATCTTCATGGATCTGACCGGCTTTTTCCAATTGATACAGAGAGGGCAACAGTTTCCGGCGCGCAAGATCGCCTTTGGCACCGAAAATTACCAGATCGCATGCCTGGGCTGTTTGTGTAACCGCCATTTCATTCTCCTCGTTGCAGGATTAGCCTGTCCCTGAGATTCCGTAGTCGGACAGACTCTTATTGTAATTTTGTTTCAATACAATGTACTGCTTTTGCCTGCTCCTCGTAAACCAGGGGGAGGCCACTGCGGCACAATGTATTCAATCAATGCTTAATTTAGTGGCAACCTTCGGAGGCCTACCATCAGATTGTGCGTAATTTTTCGTCATTTTTGTTACTGTTCTTACCATTCTGAAAATCAGACACAGCTCAAACTCTGGCAAAAAATGTAAATTAATGTCGTTATGCTACTGCCACCGAGGCTGTAGCGCATTGTATATTCTCTACAAAATGACATCGATTTCTCCTTTGATTGAAATCGTCAGAATGTATGAACGGGTAGCACTATGAATATGCTGGAAAAAATTCAATCACAGCTGGAAAATCTGAGCAAATCAGAGCGCAAAGTTGCCGAAGTCATTCTCGATTCTCCCACCACTGCCATGCACTCAAGCATTGCCCTGCTGGCTCGCGCGGCGGGCGTAAGCGAACCGACGGTGAATCGCTTTTGCCACCGGCTGAAAACCAAAGGTTTCCCTGACTTCAAATTGCAGCTGGCACAAAGCCTGGCCAGCGGAACGCCCTATGTCAGCCGTAACGTTGAACAGGACGACAGCGTTGAGTCTTACTCAGGGAAAATTTTCGAGTCCGCGATGGCCGGGCTGGATCGGGTGAAACAAAGTCTGGATGTCGGTGCCGTTAACCGTGCCGTCGATCTGCTGACCCAGTCAAAGAAAATTGCCTTCTTTGGTCTGGGGGCTTCTGCTGCCGTGGCACACGATGCAATGAATAAATTTTTCCGCTTCAATGTGCCGGTGATCTATTCCGATGACATTGTGATGCAGCGCATGAGCTGCATGAACAGCGGTGAAGGCGATGTGATGGTGCTGATCTCCCATACTGGTCGCACCAAAAATATGGTTGAGCTGGCGATGATGGCGCGGGAAAACGATGCCACGGTACTGGCCATCACCTCTCCCGGGTCGCCACTGGCGCGCGAGGCCACGCTGGCCCTGACGCTGGATGTTCCTGAAGATACCGATATTTATATGCCGATGGTGTCGCGCCTGGCGCAATTAACGCTGATTGATGTGCTGGCCACCGGCTTCACCCTGCGGCGCGGAGCAAAATTCCGCGATAATCTTAAGCGGGTTAAAGAGGCGCTCAGAGAATCCCGATTCGACAAAGACAGCACTGATTCTGTGCTGAAAGCGCATTGAGTGAGCCATTTTTATCGCGTCATCGCGTGGGGGACATTCATCTGGCCCCACGCTGGCTGCTATGAAACAAAAAAATGTCCTACCCTCAGAATGTAATCAACAGAGCAGATTGATACTGCCACTGTGTCGATGTATCCGCTCCCCCCACAGCGATAAGAACAGGTAATAATTTACTCATTTCACCTAATAATAAGATACGTATCTCAAAAAACCGCTTATCGGCATTATTGAGCAAAACTTAAATCTTTTTTTCAAACCATAAGAAATACGTATGATCGATTAAAACCATCGTGACCATATAAACAGCTAAATCTAAAAATAACGATAAAAATCAACTTACTGATAATGAATTGGATTCAAAAGTCACGTTAATAAATATCATCTATTTACCTCGTGGACAATCGCGAATCCCTACCTATAATTCATAAAAATTAATCGACCAATTGGTAAAAACAACTTACTGCCCGTCATGGCATGAAAATGCTTTTAAAAAAATTCAGTTTATTCATTTTCGTTAATCACTACATTTTGGCTCTGACAAAAAATACAAACTGAGCACAATGCATTAACAGCACATTTTTAGTACTAAAATTTCACCTGTGGAAATAAATACAAAATGAAAAAGATACTGAATAATATCAACCTGCCTGCAAAATTCATGCTCCTTGCTTTCTTTGTACTGATACTTTTTGCTGTACCTACCGCCTTATTTATTGATGAGGGAAATCAGCAGATCAGTGCAAAAGAGTTAGAACTACAGGGCATCCCCGTTGAAAAACAGATGCTGGTACTGCTGAATCTTATGCAGCGCCATCGTGCAGAAGCCGCCATCGCTATCGCTCAAAACACGCCCGATGCACCGGCAAGGCTGGCATTGAAAGAACAGATCAACGTATTAAGCGATGCCATTCAGGGCACATTGCGCTCCTCGGCCAGTGAAAGTGCTGCCCTGCAAAGTTTTAGCAGGCTGACCGGCCTTTGGCGTCAACTACAAACTGATATAGATAACCGAAATTTAACCCTGGCAACCAGTTTAACGCACCATGCCCAGCTGATACGTACATTGCTCGATACCAATATGCAGGTCGTCGATTTCTACGGATTATCACTGGATCCTGATTTAAATACTTATCAGTTTATCATCAGCACCTTTAACCGGTTGCCGGAATTGACTGAAACACTCGGGCAGATCCGTGCACGGGGTACCTCATTACTGGCAAGTAAGGAAGGTATTAACGACAGCGACTATGCCCGCATGGAGTTTCAGATACTGAATGGCAGAAATGCCCTGCGTCTTTATAATGACAATCTGCTGAAATCATTCGAGACCGATCATTCTTTGCGCACAAAATTCAGTACTCGCACGAGCAATGCTTTTAAACAAACCGATGAAGCATTGAAAATGGCAGAAGCTGTCTTTGTGAATCGTAGTCTGAATAATCTCAAACCGACCGAATTTGTTGCTGTTTTCACCAATGCTATCAATCAGTACTCTACCTTCGCCAATGAAGCAGCGGATGAATTAGATAACATGCTGTCGGCGCAGATAAGTGAACATAGATATAATCAATATGAACTGTTAGGCGTGCTGGCAACGATTATGCTTATCGTTGTGACACTGGCGATTTATATCATCCGTTCCATCACTGATCCGCTGCGTGATGTGGCACACGTTGCCAGAGAGGTTGCCTCGGGTAATTTGACGTCTCAGGTTCAGGTTAACGGCACCAATGAAATGGCGGCGCTAATTCACTCCTTAATGCAAATGCGTCACCGCCTCTCGGAACTCGTTGCCGATATAAAAAATAATGCGACAACCATCGCCACCTCCTCTGAAGAGATAGCACAGGGAAATGGCGATCTCTCAGCACGCACAGAAGAACAGGCCGCCTCTCTCGCTCAAACTGCTGCCAGCATGGAACAACTTTCATCGATTATTTTGCAGAATGCGGATAACACCCGCCACGCTGCCGGCATGGCCAGTTCAGCAACCGATGCTGCGCTGCTGGGCGGGGAAGCCATGGAGTCCGTTCTGGAGTCAATGCAAAAGATCAGCTCCAGTGCCGGTCAGATTGAAGAAATTATCCGTGTGATCGACAGTATCGCGTTTCAGACCAACATTCTGGCACTGAACGCTGCCGTTGAGGCCGCACGTGCGGGTGAACATGGAAAAGGGTTCGCGGTTGTGGCGGCCGAAGTCAGAGCGCTGGCTCAGCGCTCCGCCAGCGCGGCTAAAGAGGTCAAGCAGTTGATCACCCACTCGGTTGAAAATGCCCGTCAGGGTATTTCTATGGCGCAGGATGCAGGGGACAAAGTGAAGCAAAGTGTCTCAGCGATTGAGCAGACGGCCCAGTTGGTTAACGACATTGCCTCCTCCTCACAGGAGCAGAGTGCGGGTGTTGCGCAGATCAATATTGCGGTGAATCAGATGGATCAGGTCACCCAGCAGAACGCCGTTCTGGTTGAACAATCAGCGTCGTCGGCAGACGAGCTTGCCGCGCGTGCGAATCAATTACGCGAGCTGGTGGCGGTGTTCCGCACGGAGGAGAATCGGCTTTAGTCACATCAACACCTTTAGGCGCGCTCTTCTTTATCCTCGCGCGGCGTCAAGGTTATAGCAGGTTCCTGCACCACCAAGGTCATTCTTAAGGGAATGTCTTACGATAGGAGTGACTTTGGCGGGTTGTGTCAGTATTGTATCAGTCGAGGCCTTCACACTACGCCAGCCTTATTCGAATGCAGAAGAAGGCTGGCGTACGAGAATGAATAACTAAACCGTACATCTGAATAGATAATCATCTTTAGACCTCTTAAGTGAATACTCTACACCTCACTTTAGGTCTCCCTAGCTAAGGAAACTCTATGTCTCGTCGTCTCAGAAGAACCAAGATTGTAACCACCTTGGGCCCCGCTACCGATCGCGATAATAACCTCGAAAAAGTCATCGCTGCCGGCGCCAACGTCGTTCGTCTTAACTTCTCACATGGCACGCCAGAAGATCACCAAATGCGCGCCGACAAAGTGCGCGAGATTGCCGCTAAACTGGGACGGCATGTCGCGATTCTGGGTGACCTTCAGGGGCCGAAAATCCGCGTTTCTACCTTTAAAGAAGGTAAGGTTTTCCTGAATATTGGGGAAAAATTCCTGCTGGATGCCAGCATGGGCAAAGGCGAAGGCGACAGAGAGAAAGTGGGGATCGATTATAAAGGTCTGCCTGCCGATGTGGTACCGGGCGATATCCTGCTGCTGGATGATGGCCGTGTACAGTTGAAGGTACTGGAAGTCCAGGGCATGAAAGTCTTCACCGAAGTGACCGTTGGTGGGCCACTGTCGAACAATAAAGGCATCAACAAACTCGGTGGTGGCCTGTCAGCCGAAGCGCTCACGGAAAAAGACAAAGCCGATATCCTGACCGCCGCCAAAATTGGCGTCGACTACCTGGCCGTGTCCTTCCCGCGCTGTGGTGAAGATCTCAACTATGCACGTCGTCTGGCACGTGAAGCCGGCTGTGATGCAAAAATCGTCTCCAAAGTGGAACGTGCTGAAGCCGTTGCCAGCCAGGAAGCGATGGATGACATCATTCTTGCCTCGGATGTCGTGATGGTGGCCAGGGGCGATCTGGGCGTTGAGATTGGTGATCCGGAGCTGGTCGGTATTCAGAAGGCCCTGATCCGTCGTGCTCGCCAGTTAAACCGTTCTGTGATCACTGCCACCCAGATGATGGAATCGATGATCACTAACCCGATGCCGACGCGTGCAGAGGTCATGGACGTGGCTAACGCCGTGCTCGACGGCACCGATGCCGTCATGCTGTCTGCAGAAACGGCAGCAGGCCAGTATCCGGCAGAAACCGTTTCAGCGATGGCGAAAGTCTGCCTGGGCGCAGAAAAAATCCCAAGCATTAACGTCTCCAAACACCGTCTTGATGTGCAGTTCGATAACATCGAAGAAGCCATTGCGATGTCGGCGATGTATGCAGCGAACCATCTGCAGGGCGTCACGGCCATTATCACCATGACCGAGTCAGGCCGTACTGCGCTGATGACCTCACGTATCACCTCAGGTCTGCCTATTTTCGCGATGTCGCGCCATGAGCGCACGCTGAATTTGACCGCGCTGTATCGTGGTGTCACCCCGGTCTTCTTCGACAGCAATAATGATGGCGTTGTCGCTGCGCATGACGCGATCAATCTGCTGCGTGAAAAAGGCTTCCTGATGTCAGGTGACCTGGTTATCGTTACCCAGGGCGATGTGATGAGCACCACCGGAACCACCAATACCAGCCGTGTGCTGCGCGTTGAGTAATTCCGCCTGAATATATTGGGCCGCAAGGCCCAATATATTCCACTCCCACTTCGTGCTCGCTTTAGACTCACTCTGCAAAGCGTATTACCCCTCAACTCTCCATCATGTGATGCCGTTAAATGGCCACCTACCTCACCTTCATATTTATGCATTGTGATCGGGCGAGAATGCGTTATGTTAGCGCGGTTCCGAAAGCTGACACGCTGCTGCATTACACCACCCCCTGGAGGGAGCCAGAATGGCGTCATTTGTTCCACTGTCGAACCTGACCCGTCGACACCTGATATTCCCATTGTCATTAGTCCTCTTCGAGTTTGCGACCTATATCGCCCACGATATGATTCAGCCCGGTATGTTGCTGGTCACTCAGGAATTTAACGTTGGGCCAGAATGGGTATCAGCCTCTCTGACGGCCTATCTGATTGGCGGCATTGTGTTGCAGTGGTTGCTGGGCCCCCTGTCGGACAAGCTGGGTCGGCGCCCGGTGATGCTCGCCGGAGTGACCTTCTTCATGCTGACCTGTATGGCGACCCATTGGGTGCAGAGCATCGAGCAATTTATCCTGCTGCGTTTCCTGCAGGGAATCAGCCTGTGCTTCATTGGCGCCGTGGGGTATGCCGCGATACAGGAAGCCTTCGATGAAGCCCTTAGCGTGCGTATCATGGCGTTAATGGCCAACGTTGCGCTGCTGGCTCCGCTCGCGGGTCCGCTGGCCGGGGCTGCATTTCTGGAAATCAGTGACTGGCGTACCATGTTCTGGCTGTTTGGTGCCGTCACGGCCATTGCCCTTCTGGGCCTGTGGCGTACCATGCCGGAAACGGCCGGGGACCCGCAGATGTCGCTGTCACTTCCCTCTCTGGGCAAAGGGTATCTGGCCCTGCTGAAAGACCGTCAGGTGATGAGTGGTTCACTGGCAATAGGCCTGGTGACCATCCCGTGCCTGGCCTGGGTGGCGCTGTCGCCCGTGATCCTGATCCACGATGAGGGGCTGACACGGCTGGATTACGCACTGTTGCAGCTTCCCGTATTCGTCGCCATGATTGCCGGGAACCTGACCCTGGGCAAGCTTGCCTCTCGCGTGCCTATCGATCAACCGCTGCGCCTGGGCGCCTGGCCGATTTTACTGGGCCTTGGGATCGCCGCACTGGCCTCCGTTATCGACAAGCACAGCTACCTGTGGCTGACTGCCGGGCTCAGTCTCTACGGTTTTGGCACCGGACTGGTGAACGCGGGTCTGTACCGTTTGACGTTGTTTTCCAGCCAGGCAGGCAAAGGCAGTGTCGCCGCAATGCTCGGCATGGTGAGTATTCTGGTGTTTGCGTTGGGGATTGAGCTGGCGAAGTTTGCTTACTTTAGCGACGGTGCCCGCGCTTTCAGCCTGGCGAATCTGGCCTGCGGTCTGGTGTGGTGCGTGTTAGTACGGGCATTTCTGCGGGAATGGAAGCGTCGTTCCTCACTGAACTGATCGGCCAGGGGACAACAACATAGCGCGTTGTCCCCTGCCAGTATTACTTCTTTGGATAAAGTTCTTTGCGATCGTAAGGTTCTTTCTCACCGGGTTTGCGTGTTTTCAGCAACTTGAGTATCCAGGTGTACTGCTCCGGATGCGGACGCACAAAATCTTCCACTTCTTTATTCAACCGGCGAGCCTGTGAAGCATCATCAGAATCCGGCAGATCGTCCATCGGCGGACGTAGATAAATATCCAGACAGTGGCGTTTGCTGTCATACACCGGGAAGAGCGGTACCACTTTCGCCCGGCAGACTTTCATCATACGCCCTACCGCGGGTAGCGTAGCTTTGTAAGTATCGAAGAAATCAACGAATTCACTCTGCTCTGCACCGTGATCCTGATCCGGCAGATAATAGCCCCAGTATCCCTGACGGATAGACAGGACAAACGGTTTGATGCCGTCGTTACGCGCATGCATACGACCGCCAAAACGGCGTCTTACCCGGTTCCAGACGTAATCCATTACCGGATTGCTCTGGTTATGGAACATCGCCGCCATCGGCTGCCCTTCAGACGCCAGCACCATCGCCGGCAGGTCGACGGCCCAGGCGTGGGGTACCAGGAAAATGACATTCTGCCCGTTATTCTGCAAATCATCGATAATCTCACGTCCGTGCCAGCGAATACGCTTCTTTGCGTTCTTCGGCCGCAGGGCGAGTTCGGCCATCATCGCCATCGACTGCGGGGCAACGGCAAACATCTCGTCGATGATCGCTTCGCGTTCTTGCTCTGACTTATCCGTCATGCAGTACAACAGGTTAATCTGTGCACGACGGCGCGCACTGCGGGCAAATTTCCCTGCCAGACGACCTAATGCACCCAATAACGGGTCACGCAGACGTGGGGTCACCAGCGTCAGACTGGCAAATGCGCCAACACCCAGCCAGCTTCCCCAATAGCGTGGCAATAAGAAACTTTTGTTAAACGTGGGAATGAACTCAATTTGATTATTTTTTCTGTTTTCCATGCACTGGCCTCGAACAATAACGGGCTTATGATAGTGCTGACGGAAGATTTTGCAAAGTTATTGCCGTGAATGCGCCTGTTTAGGCTAAAAAAAAGCCGATGGCATCCACCATCGGCTTTTTTATGTGCAGCAATCTTACTTGAAGCGAAGTTGAGGCACGACTTCGCGCACTTTCGCCAGGTAATCGCGACGGTCTTTACCGGTCAACCCTTCCATACGCGGAAGTTTGGCCGTCAACGGGTTCACTGCCTGATTGTTAATCCAGATTTCAAAGTGCAGGTGTGGCCCCGTAGAACGCCCCGTATTACCGGAAAGCGCGATGCGATCGCCACGCTTCACTTTCTGACCGGGTTTCACCAGCAGCTTCTTCAGATGCATATAGCGCGTCATATACTGACGTCCATGGCGAACGGCAACGTAGTTACCCGCCCCACCGCTGCGTTTAGCAACGATAACCTCACCATCACCGACAGCCAGCACTGGCGTCCCCACTGGCAGAGCAAAGTCCACGCCTTTGTGTGGCGCAACACGCCCGGTTACCGGATTTAAACGACGCGGGTTAAAGTTCGATGACACGCGATACTGTTTCACGGTTGGGAAACGCATAAAACCACGCGCCAGGCCGGAACCGTTACGGTCATAGAACTTACCGTCTGCCCCACGGATCGCGTAATAATCTTTGTCACCACTGTTCAGGCGCACGCCAGCCAGTTCACTCTGCTCGCTTTTACCATTCAGCATTTCGCGCGACATCAGTACGGAGAACTTGTCGCCGTTACGCAGCTTGCGGAAATCCATCTGCCATTGCAGGGATTTAATCACCGCGCTGATTTCACTGCTGGACAGCCCCGCTTTCCTGGCACTGCTGACAAAACTGCCGTTGACCACACCGCTTAATACGCTGTTTTGCCACTCTCCCTTCTGAATGGCAGAAGAGGGTTTGAAGCCGTCACCGGAGCGGTCGTAAGTGCGCGTTTCACGGCGGGACACTTCCCAGGTAATGCGCTGTAAATCACCATTGTCGTTCAGCGACCATGAGAGTTGCTGCCCGACTTGCAGGTTGCGCAAATCTTTATCGCTTTTCACCAGCATGTTGATTTCCGACATATCAATGCCGTACTGGTTTAACACGCTGCTGAGGGTATCACCTGTTGAAACAACGTAATCGTGCGTGCCGCTTTCATCCGGAACGTCTTCATCGATTTCATCTTTCGGGGCATCGTCAGCCGGGGATGGGGTGTCCTGATCTATCGGCTCACTGGCTTCAGGAAGCAAGGTACGTAGTTGATTTTTATCGAGCTCGACGGTTTTAACAATCGGGCTTTCGTTACCCGGATGATAAACGTAAGGCCGCCACAGCGTGACGGCCAGCGTTACAACGGTCAGCGACCCCAACATAATGCGGTGGGGCCGGGGTAAATTATTAAACGCCATGGCGACAGCGCGGGATATCTGCTGCACTTAAATGTTCCTCTATTCTCCTTTCAGGCAGCTCTCATACTGGCTGGACAACTGTGAGAGGAATGTCACATAGCTGTCTTTACCTGGGGTGATGTCCGTCCCGAGTGGATCCAGTGTGCCCGAACGCACGGTGGTCCCTCTGGCAACGGCCTCTATCACGGCTGGCCTGAATTGTGGTTCAGCAAAAACGCAGGCTGCTTTTTGCTCAACCAACTGTGTTCGTATTTGATGTAAACGCTGCGCACCGGGTTGGATCTCAGGGTTGACGGTAAAATGACCTAATGGGGTCAGACCGAAGTGTTTTTCAAAGTAAGTGTAAGCATCATGAAAAACGAAATACCCTTTGCCTTTAACCGGGGCCAACTGTTTACTGATTTTCGCATCGGCTGACGCCAATTCTGCCTCAAAGTGCTGCAGGTTTGCGTCTAGTTTGTCCTTGCTTTGCGGCATAAGTTCCAACAATTTTCCATGGATTGCAATCGCCGTTTGCTTTGAGATCTCCGGAGACATCCACAGATGCATATTATACTCACCATGATGGTGGTGATCGTGGCTGTCAGCAGCCTCATGCGAATGCCCCGCATGTGCTTCATGCTCTTCTTCTTCTTCGTCTTCGCCGCCCTTCAGCAGCAAGCCTTTCACACCTGGGAGGGCACTCATTTCGACGTTCTTTTGTGCGGGCAAACTGGCGGCAGATTTGGTCATAAACGCTTCCATTTCCGGGCCAACCCAGACCACTAAATCCGCGCTTTTTAAGCGTTTAATGTCGGAAGGACGCAAGGCATAATCATGCTCTGAGGCACCATCGGGCAGCAAAACATTCACCGGTGTGACGCCATCCGCAATCGCGGCAGCGATAAATCCAACAGGTTTAACGGAGGCAACAACGTCTGCATGGGCAGGAAGCACAAGCGAAGCGGCAATGCTCATGCCTGCGAGCATTGATAAGGCACGTGTTTTTTTGTGTAACATAATGATTCAATCCATCGTGAAGAGCTGATGGATTGTGATATTATAACATTCGTAATTTTCTGCAACCAGTAATCGACATGTCATCTTTGATCACCCTTGAAAAAATTTCTGTGAGCTTTGGACAGCGCCGTGTCCTGTCCGATGTGTCACTTTCGCTGCAACCTGGCCGAATTCTGACCCTGCTCGGGCCGAACGGGGCCGGTAAATCAACGCTGGTGCGCGTGGTGCTCGGGCTGATTGCCCCCACCGCCGGTACCCTGCTGCGCCCGGCGCAACTGCGTATTGGTTACGTGCCGCAAAAAATCCATCTTGATGTCACCCTGCCCCTCACGGTTGCGCGCTTTATGCGTCTGCGACCTGGGGTAAAGTCAGACGATATTCTGCCCGCGCTGAAACGCGTGCAGGCGGCTCATCTGCTGGAATACCCGCTACAAAAACTCTCCGGTGGCGAAATGCAGCGTGTGCTGCTGGCACGAGCACTGCTCAACCAGCCGCAGCTACTGGTGCTTGATGAACCCACGCAGGGCGTTGACGTCAACGGTCAGGTGGCGCTGTATGACCTGATCGACCAGCTGCGCCGCGAACTCAACTGCGGCGTGCTGATGGTCTCCCACGACCTGCATCTGGTGATGGCGAAAACCGACGAGGTCTTGTGCCTCAATCACCATATCTGCTGTTCGGGTACGCCAGAAGCGGTGTCCAAACACCCTGAATTTATCTCGATGTTCGGCCAACGCGGTGCTGAACAGCTGGCGATTTATCGCCACCATCACAACCATCGTCACGATCTCCAGGGACGAATTATTTTGCGCAAAGGGACCGGCCGTCATGATTGAATTATTATTACCCGGCTGGTTAGCAGGCGTATTACTGGCGCTGGCAGCCGGGCCGCTGGGTTCATTTGTGGTGTGGCGTCGCATGTCCTATTTTGGCGACACGCTGGCACATGCCTCCTTGCTGGGCGTAGCTTTTGGCCTGCTGCTTAATGTCAGTCCGTTTTATGCAGTGATCGTAGTCACTCTGCTGTTGTCGCTGGTGCTGGTGTGGCTGGAGCGTCGTCCGCATCTGGCGATTGATACCCTGCTGGGCATTATGGCGCACAGTGCGCTGTCGCTGGGCATGGTGGTAGTCAGCCTGATGTCTGACGTGCGTGTGGATCTGATGGCCTATCTATTTGGTGACCTGCTGGCCGTGACACCAACCGATCTGTGGACGATTGTCGCGGGTGTGGCGGTGGTTCTGCTTCTGCTGGCGTGGCAATGGCGTGCCCTGCTGTCAATCACCATCAGCCCTGAGCTGGCGCAGGTGGATGGCGTCAATATTCAGCGGACCAAAATGATTCTGATGCTGATCACCGCGCTGACGATTGGGGTAGCGATGAAATTTGTCGGGGCGTTGATCATCACCTCACTGCTGATTATCCCTGCCGCCACCGCCCGCCGTTTTGCCCGCTCACCGGAGCAAATGGCCGCTCTGGCTGTGGTCATTGGCATTCTGGCCGTGACCATCGGTCTGACCTTCTCTGCCTTCTACGATACGCCAGCCGGCCCTTCTGTGGTGCTGGGGGCAGCGGTGATGTTTATGCTGAGTATGGTGAAGAAACCGGCGGTGTAACCCGCCGTTTTTGCACGGGCGAGGAGGCATCCCTCACCCCTACTTACTGTGATTCTGGTCGGTCGATGCCGAAGTGCTTGTAAGCATGCTGGGTGGCCATACGGCCACGCGGCGTGCGCTGAATAAAGCCCTGCTGGATCAGATACGGTTCCAGCACGTCCTCGATGGTTTCGCGCTCTTCACCGATTGCCGCAGCCAGGTTATCCAGCCCGACCGGGCCACCCATAAATTTATCGATAATCGCCAGCAGCAGTTTGCGGTCCATATAGTCGAAACCTTCGGTATCCACACTCAGCATATCCAGTGCTTTTGAGGTCACGTCACCGCTCATACTGCCGTTCGCACGCACCTCGGCAAAGTCACGCACGCGGCGCAGCAGTCGGTTAGCGATACGCGGCGTACCGCGAGCACGGCGGGCGATTTCCAGCGCGCCATCCTCACTCAATGGCAAACCGAGGCAGGATGCACTGCGGGCAACGATGTGCTGCAAGTCTTCTACCCGGTAAAACTCCAGACGTTGCACGATGCCGAAACGGTCACGCAACGGTGACGTCAGTGAGCCCGCGCGCGTGGTGGCGCCAATCAGGGTAAACGGCGGCAGGTCGAGTTTAATCGAACGCGCGCCCGGGCCTTCCCCGATCATAATATCCAGCTGATAGTCTTCCATCGCCGGGTACAGCACTTCTTCCACCACGGGCGACAGTCGGTGGATCTCATCAATAAACAGAACATCATGAGGTTCGAGGTTGGTCAGCATCGCCGCCAGATCGCCTGCTTTTTCCAGAACCGGGCCGGATGTGGTACGCAGGTTAACGCCCATCTCGTTAGCAACAATATTTGCCAGCGTGGTTTTTCCCAGGCCTGGCGGGCCAAAGATCAACAGATGGTCGAGCGCATCACCGCGATTCTTAGCGGCTTCGATGAAGATTTCCATCTGTTCACGCACCACCGGCTGACCAACGTACTCTGCCAGCATTTTCGGGCGGATAGCGCGATCGATAACTTCTTCTTCGGTGATGACCCCGGCGGAGACCAGGCGGTCGGCTTCAATCATGCTCTACCTCAAATCAAATAGCGGCGCGCAGGGCTTCGCGAATCAATGTTTCGCAGTCGGCGTTCGGTTTACCCACTTTGCTGACCATGCGGCTGGCTTCCTGAGGTTTATACCCCAGCGCCACCAGGGCAGAAACGGCTTCGCTTTCGGCATCGTTGGCGGCTTCTGTCGGCATTTCACTGGTCAGTGCAAACGGTGCATCGGTGGCAAACAGATCGCCGTGCATCCCTTTGAAGCGGTCTTTCATTTCCACCACTAAGCGCTCAGCGGTTTTCTTACCCACGCCCGGCAGTTTCACCAGCACAGCAATCTCTTCACGTTCAACGGCGGTGACGAACTGCTGCGCTGACATACCGGACAAAATGGCCAGTGCCAGCTTAGGCCCGATGCCGTTAACCTTGATCAGTTCACGGAACAGCGCCCGCTCCGGCTTGCTGTTAAAACCAAACAACAACTGCGCATCTTCGCGCACCACAAAGTGAGTAAAGATAATCGCTTCATGGTTGATGTCGGGAAGCTCATAAAAACAGGTCATTGGCATTTGCACCTCATAACCCACGCCGCTGGCTTCCAGTAACACCACGGGCGGCTGTTTTTCCAGGATAATGCCTCTCAGACGACCTATCACATTCGCTTCCTTCTGATAACAATTTAGAGGGGAGTTTATAGCATAAAAAAGGCTGGATGAATATCCAGCCTGTTGAGATTAGCGGGCCATTGTCCATTAACTCAGACGACCACGAGCGAGGTTAAGCTTGCCCTCTCCGATACGATTGACGTTCTGGCTCAGGTGACAATGCGTGATGGCAATCGCCAGCGCATCGGCGGCATCCGCCTGGGGGTTCGCTGGCAGTTTGAGCAAGGTACGTACCATATGCTGTACCTGGCTTTTCTCTGCACTACCGATGCCCACAACGGTCTGCTTCACCTGCCGCGCCGCATACTCAAACACCGGCAGATCCTGGTTAACGGCAGCAACAATGGCCGCACCGCGCGCCTGGCCCAGTTTCAGGGCTGAGTCGGCGTTCTTCGCCATAAAGACCTGCTCAATCGCGAAAAACTCAGGCTGAAACTGAGTAATAATCTCGCTGACACCCGCATAAATCAGCTTCAGGCGCGACGGCAGGTCAGCCACACTGGTGCGGATACATCCACTGCCCAGATACGTTAACTGCCGCCCCACCTGCCGAATCACACCGTAACCGGTGATGCGCGAACCGGGGTCGATCCCCAAAATAATAGCCATTACGCGCTCACCCGATGTGATGGACGGAGTGTCACAGGGTTTCCGCCACCTCGTCAGAAATTTCACCGTTATGGTAAACCTCCTGCACGTCGTCGCAGTCTTCCAGCATATCGATCAAACGCAGCAGTTTTGGTGCGGTCTCCACATCCATATCGGCTTTGGTCGATGGGATCATGGTGACTTCGGCACTTTCTGCCTTCAGACCCGCCGCGTCCAGCGCGTCTTTAACGGCCCCCAGGCTTTCCCATGCGGTGAATACGTCGATGGTGCCATCGTCCCAGGTCATCACATCGTCAGCACCGGCTTCCAGCGCCGCATCCATCACCTGGTCTTCTTCCAGGCCCGGTGCGAAGGTGATCACGCCTTTTTTGGTGAACAGGTAGGCCACAGAACCATCCGTCCCAAGGTTACCACCGGTTTTGGTGAAGGCATGACGCACTTCTGACACGGTACGGTTACGGTTATCACTCAGGCACTCCACCATCACAGCGGTGCCACCTGGGCCGTAACCTTCATAAATGATGGTTTCCATATTGCTGTCATCATCACCGCCCACGCCGCGTGCAATCGCACGGTTCATGGTGTCACGGGTCATGTTGTTTGACAGTGCTTTGTCCATCGCCGCACGCAGACGCGGGTTGGAGTTAGCATCACCACCGCCCAGTTTGGCAGCGGTCACCAGCTCACGAATGATTTTGGTGAAGATTTTACCGCGTTTGGAATCCTGAGCAGCCTTGCGGTGCTTGGTATTCGCCCATTTACTATGTCCCGCCATTTACTCTTAGTCTCCAAATTGGCACCGGACAGGCTATCTTGCTGGCGATTTTGTCCCCCGGCAGTGCTCGGAATGCTCACGTACAGCAGTACGCTCCGCTTCCTCTGCGCTGGCGGTGAACAAACTCACTGCGCCGATAACGCCTGAACGTTTAGCTAAGTTCAAAAGATAAAAATTAAACAAAATTACAGTACGAATTCTTCAATTGCCTGGCGGTTACTCCAGGACTTGGTGAGCGCGGCGGCGGCCGGGGCATCCAGCCACTGAAAAGCAAGATGCTCGCTCAATGTGATGCTGCACTCCGCAGGGAGCATGAGGCTAAACCAGTGTTCCCGATTATGGGTGGTGCCCGGTGCGTAACGATGAAGAAAGTGCGTAAAGATTTCGAATTCTATATGACGCTGGCAGTCCACTAATGTGAGCTGCCCGGCGTTTATATCAATGCCAATCTCTTCCATCACTTCCCGCTGCGCGGTCTGCGCCAGGCTTTCGCCCGGCTCCTGGCTGCCGGTCACCGACTGCCAGAAATCCACATCATCGCGTCGCTGCAACATCAGCACCCGCCGGGTATCCTGGGCATAAATCACCACCAGAACCGACACCGGATGCTTATACGCCATCAGTTATTCTCTGACGGCTGATCTTTCACTTTCTTGACCACTTCAATGCCCAACTCGGCCAGTGAGGCCGGGTTAGCAAAGTTTGGCGCTTCGGTCATCAGACAGGCCGCAGCGGTGGTTTTCGGGAAGGCAATCACGTCACGAATGTTATCCGTGCCGGTCAGCAGCATGACAAGGCGATCAAGACCAAAGGCCAGACCCGCATGCGGTGGCGTACCGTATTTCAGCGCATCCAGCAGGAAGCCAAACTTCTCACGCTGTTCGTGCTCTTCAATACCCAGAATGCCGAACACCGTCTGCTGCATCTGACCGTTGTGAATACGCACGGAACCGCCACCCACTTCATAGCCATTGATGACCATATCGTAGGCGTTAGCAATCGCGGTTTCCGGTGCGTTTTTCAGTTCTTCCGGCGTCATCTCTTTCGGCGCGGTGAACGGATGGTGCATCGCGGTCAGGCCGCCTTCGCCATCGTCTTCAAACATCGGGAAGTCCACGACCCACAGCGGCGCCCAGGAGGCCTCGTTGGTGATCTTAAGGTCACGACCCAGTTTCAGACGCAAAGCACCCAGGGCATCGGCCACCACTTTCGCGCTGCCCGCACCGAAGAAGATCATATCGCCATCGGCGGCGCCGTTACGTGCCAGAATCTCTTCAACGATTTCTGCATTAAGGAATTTCGCTACCGGGCTGGTGATCCCTTCCAGGCCTTTAGCACGCTCGTTGACCTTGATGTAAGCCAGGCCCTTCGCGCCGTAGATTTCGATAAATTTGCCGTAGTCGTCAATCTGCTTACGGCTCAGCGTCGCGCCACCCGGCACACGCAGTGTTGCAACACGGCCTTTGGCATCGTTAGCCGGGCCAGCAAAGACGCTGAACTCAATGTTTTTCACCAGGTCTGCGACGTCAACCAGCTCCATTGGGTTACGCAGGTCTGGCTTATCGGAACCAAAACGACGCATCGCTTCGGCGAAGGTCATGGTTGGGAAGTCACCCAGTTCAACAGACTTCACATCAACCCACAGATTGCGCACCAGACGTTCCATGATTTCACGCACCTGAGCGGCGGTCATGAACGAGGTTTCAACGTCGATCTGGGTAAATTCAGGCTGACGGTCAGCACGCAGATCCTCGTCACGGAAACATTTGACGATCTGATAGTAACGGTCAAAACCGGACATCATCAGCAGCTGTTTGAACAGCTGTGGCGACTGTGGCAAGGCGTAGAATTTGCCTTTATGCACGCGGCTTGGCACCAGATAGTCACGGGCACCTTCCGGCGTGGCTTTGGTCAGCATCGGGGTTTCGATATCGAGGAAACCGTGCTCATCCATAAAGCGGCGCACAAAGCTGGTAATTTTCGCACGGGCTTTCAGGCGGTTCGCCATATCAGGGCGACGCAGGTCAAGATAGCGATACTTCAGACGCGCTTCTTCGCTGTTCGCCATATTGGAGTCTAACGGCAGCGGTTCTGAGCGGTTGATGATGGTCAGGTCGGTGGCGAACACTTCGATCTCACCGGTGGTCATATCTTTGTTTTTGTTCTTCTCATCACGCGGACGCACGGTGCCGGTGATCTGGATGCAGAACTCGTTACGCAGTTCAGACGCCAGATCGAAAGCCGCCTGACGGTCCGGGTCGAAGAACACCTGCACGATGCCTTCACGGTCACGCATATCAATAAAGATCAGGCTGCCCAGATCGCGACGGCGATTAACCCAACCGCACAGTGTCACTTGCTGGCCTACATGAGACAGATTGATCTGCCCACAATACTCAGTACGCATAACGATATCCTTTTAACTTCAGCGCTGCTGCCGCAGCTTTATAATCACTATCCTGCTCTGAGGAGCGCTGCTGCCGCGAAAAATGGCTGCCATTATAATGGAAAATGGCTCACAGGATAAGTGCTGTCATCAGGGGAAAGTGGCAGAAAAACGCTGCGATGTGCTGCCACCGGACGCTGTGGTTAACAAAACATCATCACCACGACATAACCGCTAACAAATCTCAGCGCTTTACCCACATTATTTTCATCGCCTCGTTTAACTGTTCCTTTGTATTCTCAATGGTTTTCCCCCTTATCCCGGAGAAACGCATGCTCAATCTCAATCCCCAGACCACCGCACTGGTGCTGATCGACTTACAGGAAGGTATTCTGCCGTTTGGCAAGGCACCACACGCGGCCAGTGATGTCGTGCCACGTGCCGCGAAACTGGCCGACCACTTTCGTGCACACAACGCCCCGGTCGTGCTGGTACGTGTAGGCTGGTCAGCGGATTTTGCCGATGCGCCAAAACAACCGGTTGATGCCGCCCATGCCGGAGGCGCACTGCCGGATAACTGGTGGGTCTACCCTGAAGCGCTGGGTGTTCAGGAGAGCGATCTGCACGTCATCAAACGCCAGTGGGGGGCATTCCACGGTACCGATCTGGAACTGCAACTGCGCCGTCGTGGCATTGACACCCTTGTGCTGGGTGGCATCGCCACCAACATTGGCGTTGAGTCCACCGCACGTAACGCCTGGGAACTGGGTTTCAATCTGGTGATTGCCGAAGATATCTGTAGCACCGCCAGCACTGAGCAGCATCAGGCCAGCGTCGAGTGGATCTTCCCACGTATTGCCCGCGTGCGTCAGTCAGATGACGTCATCGCCGCGCTGTCTTAACCTGCGCATGACCGGAGGGAACCGGTCTTTCTCCCCACTGCCTGCCTTGCACTCCCCTGTATCCACACGGTAAAGTTGCCCGCAACTGACTGAATGTGGATAAACAATGAAGCCGTTGTATCTTGGCCTGCCACAGTGGCAGCACCCGCAATGGAAAAAACTGGGGATGACCACCCTGGAAGATTATGCCCGTCACTTTAACTGTGTCGAAGGCAATACCACGCTGTATGCACTGCCGCGCCCGGAAGTGGTACAGCGCTGGCGGGCAATGACGCACGATGACTTCCGCTTCTGTTTTAAATTTCCGGCGACCATCAGCCATCAGGCCGCGCTGCGCCAGTGCGGCGATCTCAGCGCAGAGTTTTTTGATCTGCTCTCTCCGCTGGCCGATCGCATCGGACAGTTCTGGTTACAGCTTCCCGCGGCTTTTTCGCCTGCTGACCTGCCTGCTCTCTGGCAGTTTCTCGATAACCTGCCCACGGAATTCCGCTACGGTGTGGAAGTGCGGCATCCGGAGTTTTTTGCCAAAGGCGAGGCCGAGCAGGCGCTGAATCGCGGATTGCATCAGCGCCGCGTCAACCGGGTGATCCTCGATACCCGCGGCGTGCACAGTGCCCATCCTTCAACGGCCGCGATTATTGAGGCACAACGCAAAAAACCTAAACTTCCAGTCCATGCGGTGATGACCGCAGACGCCCCGATGATCCGTTTTATCGGCGGCGACAACGTCGAGGCTAACCTGAGCTGGTTCAACGCCTGGCGAGATCGGTTACCGCAGTGGTGCGAAACGGCCCAGCCGTGGCTGTTTATACATACCCCGGATGTCGGCTTCGCGCCGGATTTGGTGCGCGCGCTGTGGCCCGGATTACAGCAGGTGCTCCCGCATATCGGTGATGCCCCTGAATGGCCGCAGCAGGAGATGTTATTCTGAACCGGTTCATGCTGATGCCTGGCGACAGTGTCAGCATTGTTCGATACCCTACTCAATAAGATCATTATTACATCATGGAGTGAGTCATGGTCAGTGCGCTTTACGTGGTCCTTGGTACGCTTTTTATCCTGAAGTTTTTACTCGACGTGGTGCGCTTACGTCGTCAGTACCGGGTCTCGATCGGTGATGGTGGGGTGTCTGATTTACAGCTGGCCATTCGCATCCACGGTAATGCGGTCGAAAATATCCCCATCGCACTCTTTCTGCTGGTAATGATGGAGATGAACGGTGCCGATATCTGGATGCTGCATCTGCTCGGGCTGTTTTTCTTTTTCGGCCGTCTGATGCATGCGTATGGTTTACGCAGCCGCACCGTGCTGTGGCGCCGTAACGGCATGCTCCTGACGCTGCTTTCGCTCTTCGGCATGGTGGTCGTCAATCTGCTGTTCCTGCCCTGGGACCTGGTTCTCGGCACTTCCTGACCGTTCTACTGGCAGAAAAGGTGCAGCCCGCCGCGCTTTCTGCCAGAATATGCCCTTTCCGTTAGCTTCCCCGGACTTACCACTATGTCTAACCGCGATACGCTGTTCTCCGCGCCAATTGCCAAGCTGGGCGACTGGACGTTTGATGAGCGCGTGGCTGAAGTCTTCCCCGACATGATTCAGCGTTCTGTGCCCGGCTATTCCAACATTATTTCCATGATTGGCATGTTAGCCGAGCGCTTTGTCCAGCCCGACTCCCGTGTTTACGATCTCGGCTGTTCGCTGGGCGCGGCCACGCTGTCAGTGCGCCGCAATATTACTGCCGCTGGCTGCAAGATTATTGCTGTTGATAACTCACCCGCCATGGTTGAGCGCTGCCGCCGCCACATTGATGCCTTCCGTGCCGATACGCCGGTCGAGGTGATTGAAGCGGACATCCGCCAGATCCCGATTGAGAATGCCTCCCTGGTGGTACTGAACTTCACGTTACAGTTTCTGGCACCGGAAGAGCGGCAGCAGTTGCTGAATACCATTTATCAGGGACTGAAACCCGGCGGTGCGCTGGTGCTGTCTGAAAAGTTCAGCTTTGCTGACTCTGACGTGGGTGAACTGCTGTTCAACATGCATCACGACTTTAAACGTGCGAACGGTTACAGCGAACTGGAGATCAGCCAGAAGCGCAGCATGCTGGAAAATGTCATGCTAACCGACAGCGTGGAAACCCATAAACAGCGTCTGCACAATGCGGGTTTCCAGCATGCAGAGCTGTGGTTCCAGTGTTTTAACTTTGGCTCTCTGGTGGCCTTAAAAGCAGGTCATCCCTGATGGATTTCGGAAATTTTTATCAACTGATTGCCAAAAGCCCGCTGTCTCACTGGCTGGAAACCCTGCCTGCGCAGATCGCGGCCTGGCAACGCGAGTCACTGCACGGTCACTTTAAAAACTGGCACCGTTCCGTTGAACACCTGCCCGCACTGACCCCGGAGACGCTGGATTTACTGCACAGCGTCACCGCCGACAGCAGCCATCTCTCCGCACGTCAGCGTGACGGCATTGAAAAACTGCTGCGTAATCTGATGCCATGGCGTAAAGGGCCGTTCTCACTGTACGGCGTGACTATCGATACAGAATGGCGTTCTGACTGGAAGTGGGAGCGGGTGCTGCCGCATATTTCCTCACTGGCCGGACGTACGGTGCTGGATGTCGGTTGTGGCAGCGGCTACCACATGTGGCGCATGCTGGGCGCGGGTGCCAACCTCGTGGTCGGCATCGACCCGATGCAGCTGTTCCTGTGCCAGTTTGAAGCCGTGCGTAAACTGCTGGGCAACGATCAGCGTGCGCACCTGCTGCCGCTGGGCATCGAGCAACTGCCCGAGCTGAAGGCGTTCGACACCGTATTTTCAATGGGCGTGCTGTATCATCGCCGCTCCCCGCTCGACCACCTTTTCCAGTTGAAAAATCAGCTGGTCAGCGGCGGCGAACTGGTGCTGGAAACCCTGGTGGTCGAAGGCGATGACCTGCAGGTACTGGTGCCGGGTGAACGCTATGCGCAGATGCGTAACGTCTACTTCATCCCGTCAACCGGGGCGCTGAAAAACTGGCTGGAGAAGTGTGGATTTGTTGACGTCCGTATTGCTGATTACTCGGTCACCAGCACGGATGAACAGCGTCGTACCAGCTGGATGACCAGCGAGTCCCTGGCCGAGTTCCTCGACCCGAACGACCCAACGAAAACCGTCGAAGGTTATCCTGCCCCCCTGCGTGCCGTGTTGGTGGCGACCAAGCCATAAGTCGAACAGGGTTGGCCGCCGGCTGGCCCTGTATTCCCCCTGTGTTATTCCCCAGCGCCTTCCTGCGCTTAACGTGCGGAACAAAATCCTGATCTCTGTCATTGAGAATGATAATTCTTATTAAATCACTCTTTTTGATCAAATGGCCTAATACTTACGGGTTAGTGTGGGATCAGTTGTGCGTTAAATTCACCTGAAAGGAGTATCTGGTATGAGTAAATTTGTTTTTTCATCACCACGGAAATACATTCAGGGCGCGGGTCAGCTAGCCCACCTGGGCGAGCATCTGGCCGAACTGGGCAGCAATGCGTTCCTCGTTGCTGACAAGATTGTCTGGGGGCTGATCGGAAAAGACGTTAAAGCCTCCCTGATCGCGAACAAGGTCGAATTCCACTACGAAGAGTTTAACGGTGAAGCCTCCAGCAATGAGATCACCCGCCTGGCTAAACTGGCGAAAGCCAACGGGACAAGTATTGTGGTCGGCCTCGGTGGCGGTAAAACCCTGGACACTGTAAAAGCGGTTGCCGATGAGTTGAAACACCCCGTTGCCGTCGTGCCCACTATCGCCTCTACCGATGCCCCCTGCAGTGCGCTGTCAGTGATCTACTCGGATACCGGCGTGTTCGAAAGCTACCGTTTCTACAGTAAAAACCCGGATCTGGTGCTGGTGGATACGCAGGTCTGCGTGCGCGCGCCGGTGCGTCTGTTTGCCTCCGGTATTGCGGATGGCCTGGCGACCTATGTTGAAGCGCAGGCGGTGAAACGTTCACACAGCAAATCGATGGTCAACGGTGACCCGACCATTGCCGGAATGGCGATCGCCGAAGCCTGTGAAAAAACACTCCTGACCTGGGGGCTGAGTGCCTATCAGGCCGTGGAGAAACAGCTGGTGACACCCGCGGTGGAAGCCGTGGTGGAAGCCAATACGCTGCTTTCAGGGCTGGGGTTCGAAAACGCCGGTCTGGCCGGTGCCCACGCTATCCACAACGGTTTTACTGCGATTGAGGGCGATATTCACCACCTGACGCACGGTGAAAAAGTGGCTTACGGCACCCTGACCCAGATGGTGCTGGAGCAGCGGCCTGATGAGGAGATCGCACGCTACGTGCGTTTCTACCGAGCCATCAAGATGCCGACCACGCTGAAGGAGCTGCATCTGGACAACGTAAGCTGGGACGATCTGGTGAAAATCGGCGCGCTGGCCAATAACGAAGGGGACACGTTGAAAAACCTGAACCCGGGACTGAGCGCTGAGGATGTGGCGAACGCCATTCTGGCCGTAGATGCCTTTAGTCTGTCAGTGAAATAACCGTATTGTAGTGAAGGCCGATCCGGGCGATCGGCCTTATTTTTCTGCCGCGGTTTATTCCCAATATTCGTAGCGGTAAGCGGCAGTAATATTGCGCCGGATAATCCCGGAGGGGAACACTTCCATTTCACGCGTATAGCTCAACGTACAGTTCCCCTGGTCATCCCACAGCTGGCACTCCTCCAGCGTTGTCATACTGCTCATCGCTGTATCCGAGCGGCTGCTCAGACGTAACTCACGCTGATCCCGGTCGTAGTCCAGCGTCATTTTTTCTCGATCAGACGCCAAAGCCACCAGCAGGTTCTGTTTGTTCCAGCGGTAGGTGAATTTACCGTTACTGTTGCTATCCGATCCCCGCGCAATACTGCTAATCAGCCGCGACTGGCGGTCGAAATGGTGGGTGGTTTCCGTGAAGCCTTTTTCACCATTGAGGACGAACGTATCCGCCGAGCTAATGATATTACCGCGGCTTCCCGTCCGATAATGTGTGGTGCCACGTTTATCATTGATCACCACCGGCTGGCCGTTACGTAATTCAGCAACGGTCATTTCATAGCTTGAAAGCCAACCATCCCTGACATGTTCAATACTCTGCACCAGTGAGATCTGGAGCTTGCCTTCCTGTTTATCGAAGCGCAAATCGGCACGTTTCAGCGTTCCGCAGCGATCAAACTCGCCAATCATGCGTTTTTGCTGATTAACATCCTTACCAAATTCGCCGAGGACAAACTGTTTAACCGGGCCTCTGGCCGTTCCCCCCAACATCACAATGCTGTTATTACTGGCCACCTGCTGAAAGCCCGGCGTGCAGTCTGTTGCCGCCTGTGCAGCCGGAGTCAGCAAAAAGGCCAGCGTCATCATCAGCGTACAACCCGAAAACGGAATCTTCATCACAGCTCTTATGGCAGATTAAGGAGATGACTCAGTGTAGTTTTTTTTGGGTACAACACGCATTACAAACCCGCACCAGGAGCAAAAAAAACCCCAACAAAAGGCGCTGGGGTCTGGTACTTGCAAACACCACGTCTGAGAACGGCGTGCTGCGCGGCAAAATCGGCACGTTACCGCCAGGCGGCAACGGATTTAGGCAACGTGAAGCGGTGCGCCGAGCGACATCACGCTTTTCATCGCGGCGACCACATCACCATCAACGCAGGTGCGGGTAAATTCGTCATTTTCAGCATCCGAACACATAGACACACCGGCTTTACGGTAACGCATCGATGAGGCAATACGTTGGCTGGCGGAGCTGTGCAACTCAAGCAGGCCAGCATCGATAAACTTTTGCACATTGCTCAGGCGCACACCCGCACCGGCCATCACTTTTACGCCCTTCGCCATGCGGGTAAGCTCCCTCAAGAGGGGTAAGCCGCTTTCTGCACTCTGCTGCTGTCCGGAAGTGAGGATGCGCGACACGCCTAAATCAGTCAGTTGCTTAAGTGCCATGACCGGGCTGTGGCACAAATCGAAGGCACGATGAAAGGTCACCTCCATCCCCTGGCACAGCTGCATGACGTAGCGCATGCGCGGCAGATCAATATGCCCGTCCACATCCAGCAACCCGATCACCAGCCCCGGAAACCCCTGCTCCCGGATAAACGCAATATCTGACTTCATCTGCTCAAATTCGATATCGCTGTAACAAAAATCTCCCCCCCTGGGACGCACAATCGGATGGACCGGGATCGCGACACGACGACGAGCTGACATCAATGTCCCCGCCGATGGTGTTAATCCCCCTTCCGTTGGCGCAGCACATAACTCCACGCGATCGGCTCCCGCTCGTTCCGCCGTCACGGCACATTCCACTCCGTAGCAGCATATTTCCAGTTTTCGCATCCCATCCTCCGGTTATCACTGCTGTCTGGTTGTTTATTTTCATGCCGATGATTAGTCTGATCGACATTACTGGTATTTATCTTAACGGGAATCATCAGCATGGCATTCAATTTTGACCAACGGATAGACCGCCGTCACAGCGATAGCCTGAAATGGCAAAAATATGGTGATCGGGATATCCTTCCGTTGTGGATCGCAGACACGGATTTTCGCGTAGCTGATTGTATTACTGAAGCATTACAGACTCGTGTCTCACACGGCATCTTCGGCTATGGTGTCCCGCCGCAGGCTTTTATTGAGGTCGTCATTGAGCGCATGAACACACGTTTTGGCTGGAAAATTCAACCCGAGTGGCTGGTCTTTCTACCGGGCGTCGTTACCGGACTGAATCTGTGCGTACGCGCGTTTACCGAGCCACATCAGGGCACCATTGCGCCCATACCGATTTATCCCCCTTTCCGCCTGGCAGCAAAGCTGGCCGGACGCGCGCAGGTCAGCGCCCCGTTACAGCTTCAGAATCAGCGCTGGGTGCTGGATCTGGATGCTCTGGAACCTGAGCTTAAGGGCAACGAAAAACTGCTGCTGTTGTGTAACCCGCAGAACCCGGGTGGTACCGTTTATCGCCGTGAGGAACTGGAGGCACAGCTGCGCTTTGCCCAGCGACATGACCTGATAGTGTGTTCTGATGAAATTCACTGCGACCTGCTGCTGGAGCCGGGCGCTGAACATATCCCGTTTGCCAGCCTGAGTGAAGATGCCGCCCAGCGCTCCATTACCCTGCTGTCTCCGTCGAAAAGCTTCAACATTGCTGGCCTCGGTGCGTCTGTGGCCATCATTCCTGACCGCGAACTGCGTGACCGTTTTAACCGGGAACGTAAAGGGATGGTGCCGGATGTCGATGTTCTGTCCTATGTTGCCGCGACGGCCGCCTGGCAGGACGGGCAACCGTGGCTGGATGCGCAGGTGGAGTACCTGCGCAGCAACCGTGACGCACTAACGCAGCACGTAAATGCGCTACCGGGAATGAGCATGGTGGCACCAGAGGGCAGCTATCTGGGCTGGATTGATGCCAGCAAACTGAAGGTTGCCAGCCCGGCCCTGTTTTTTGAAAAACACGGGCTGGGCTTTTCACCGGGGCGTGACTTTGGTGATGATAAGTTTATCCGTTTCAACTTTGGCTGCCAGCGTGCGATGTTAGACGAAGCCTTGCGCCGCATGACGCTGGCGCTGGCTATCGGCCACTAGGTTTAGCGCGCCACTTCACTGGCGACGATCTCTTTCAGGCTCCACGGATGGAACTTGATGGTCACCTGCCCGTCAGTTACCGCCAGCGTTGGATTAGGCAGGCGTTCGCCGTCACCCTTTGGTGCACTGGTTTTAATCGAAATTCCCTGCTGTGTCAGGCCTTCGTCACCCATCAACGCCAGAGCACGTGCGCCGAGCGTCTCTTCGTCGCCGCGCAGAACCACTTCGACATGTTCCCAGCCTTCATGGCGATAAAGCCGCTGCCCTGGCCAGGGGAGTTCCACCACGCCGATCTTCCACGGACCCACTTCAAGCGCTGTAGCCAGCTCAAACAGGGCGACGGGACGTCCGGCAATCTCTTTTTCCGAAAACAGCGAACCGCAACGCAGAAACCCCTGTTTCCACCGCGCTGCGGTGGTGTTCTGGTGACATCTGACCGCAATGTGATCAACCTCAAGAACATCAAGATCAAGGCTTAATCGCTCAGCCAATTGGTAAAGGGATTGTAAAAAACGCGGTAAATCATTAGCTAAATCGCTTAATTCTTCTGCATTGTTTATGGATAACATCTCAAAACCCTTCATTTACAGTAATTTCACTTATCATTTTCACTTAAAGCATATGATTTTACAGACCAGATAATGGAATAGAAACTTAGCATTTCATCGGAATTATTCATATAAATTGCCCGCTTAGAAAACATTTCATCCAGCATCTGGTGGTTCAGTACCAGTGATTTTTTTAGAAAATGGCCTTTAACTTTATGTTTTAGTTTAGTTAAATTTATACAATGCGACAATTCCTAAATCATCAGGGGTGCATTGTAGGCTATTCTGCTTTCTTATAGATTTATCCCGACCATCAACACAAGGAAAAGCTTAATGCTTATGTTATTACTTGTCGCCGTGCTGATCGCGATGATGGGATTGGCGATTGTACGCCACTGGAAGGTACGGAACGGAAAAACGACGGTGGCAAGTCCCCACCGCCCGCAACGTCGCCGCTAATCTGACTTTCCGTGGAAGACAGCCTCACAGCACTGTTTTCCCGCGCGCAAAACACAAGTTATCCAGGGGCTCAGGTTCCTGGATAACTTGTTCCTAAATGCAGTATACTTTTCCCCTTCTTTTTTAGGCGCTGCCACCCTGGGTGAATGTCCCCCGGAATGCGGCGGCGTCGAGACCATGGCCTGCACCTCTGCGTGTGGGTTTAAAAAAATTAAGGTAACTCGGTGAATATTCAGGCCCTTCTCTCAGAAAAAGTCAGTCAGGCGATGATCGCAGTGGGTGCACCCGCAGATTGCGAACCTCAGGTGCGTCAGTCGGCAAAAGTGCAGTTTGGTGATTATCAGGCCAACGGCATGATGGCCGTGGCCAAAACCCTGGGTATGCCGCCACGACAACTGGCCGAAAAAGTGCTGGAGCAGCTGGATCTCACGGGGATTGCCAAAAAAGTTGAGATCGCCGGGCCGGGCTTTATCAATATCTTCCTGGCTCCTGAATGGCTGTCTGCACAGATCGACAGCGTGCTGGCCGCCCCGAAACTGGGTGTGGCCGCTGTGGAGCCGCAGACCGTGG
The DNA here is from genome assembly GCF_020683125.1 of Erwinia rhapontici. NCBI lineage: Bacteria > Pseudomonadati > Pseudomonadota > Gammaproteobacteria > Enterobacterales > Erwiniaceae > Erwinia > Erwinia rhapontici. Next base: position 2,869,455 of record NZ_CP085627.1, read on the forward strand.
TAGTTGACTACTCTGCACCGAACGTGGCGAAAGAGATGCACGTGGGTCACGTGCGCTCCACCATCATCGGGGATGCGGCAGTGCGTACGCTGGAGTTCCTCGGCCATAACGTTATCCGTGCCAACCACGTTGGCGACTGGGGCACCCAGTTCGGTATGTTGATTGCGTTCCTTGAGAAACAGCAGAACGAGAATCACGAAGAGATCGCGCTGGCAGACCTGGAAGTCTTCTACCGTGAAGCCAAACGTACCTACGATGAAGACCCGGCCTTTGCCGAGCGCGCACGCGGTTATGTCGTTAAGCTGCAGGGCGGCGATGAATACTGCCGCAAGATGTGGAAGCGACTGGTCGACATCACCATGGCACAGAATCAGCTGATTTATGACCGTATGAACGTCACCCTGACGCGCGACGATGTGATGGGTGAAAGCCTGTATAACGATATGCTGCCGGGCATCGTTGCTGACCTGAAAGCCAAAGGTCTGGCGGTAGAGAGCGAAGGCGCCACCGTTGTGTTCCTTGATGAGTATAAAAACAAGGAAGGCGAACCGATGGGCGTGATCATCCAGAAAAAGGATGGCGGCTACCTTTACACCACAACGGATATTGCCTGCGCGAAATATCGCTACGAGACGCTGAAAGCGGACCGTGTGCTGTATTACATCGATTCACGTCAGCATCAGCACCTGATGCAGGCCTGGACTATCGTGCGCAAAGCGGGCTATGTACCGGCGTCCCTGCCACTGGAACACCACATGTTCGGCATGATGCTGGGTAAAGACGGTAAGCCGTTTAAAACCCGTGCTGGTGGCACCATCAAGCTGTCCGACCTGCTGGATGAAGCCATTGAACGCGCAACGGCGCTGGTTGCCGGTAAAAACCCGGATATGCCTGCCGATGAGCTGAAAGCACTGGCCAACATCGTCGGTATCGGTGCCGTCAAATACGCCGACCTGTCGAAAAGCCGCACCACCGACTACATCTTCGACTGGGACAACATGCTGGCGTTTGAAGGTAACACCGCACCGTATATGCAGTATGCCTACACGCGTGTGCTGTCCGTCTTCCGCAAAGCAGGCATCGATGAGCACGGCATCAGCGGCGCGACCGCGATCGCTGAAGATCGTGAAGCCGCGCTGGCAGTACGCCTGTTGCAGTTTGAAGAAACCATTACTCAGGTTGCGCGCGACGGGATGCCACACGTGATGTGTGCGTATCTTTACGATCTGGCGGGTCTGTTCTCAGGCTTCTACGAACACTGCCCTATCCTGACCGCCGACGATGACGCAACAAAACAGAGCCGTCTGCGTCTGGCGCTGTTAACGGCGAAAACTCTGAAGCAGGGGCTGGATACGCTGGGGATTGAAACCGTAGAGCGGATGTAAGTCTTTTCGGGCGAGGCGTGCCTCGCCCCTACGTAAATCCTCGTAGGGGTCGGGCATGCCCGACCCTGCATAGACAGGTGAACCTTTCGGGCGAGGCGTGCCACGCCCCTACGGGGATCGGTGGAGCCTGGCCCCGACATAAATCCTCGTAGGGGTCGGGCATGCCCGACCCTTCTCCTCTGATGATTACTGGTAATTCACCATCACTTCATTACTCAGCACATGCAGCACCGGAAACACCCGCCCTTTACCTTCTACCTGATAAATAAAGCGTAATGTCTCTCCGGCTGCCACATTGGTCAGGCCCTGAGTACTGCCGCTGCCCCCTTCCACAGGCACGCAACGACTTTCTGAACACAGACGAACCTGCAGCCCGGCGGGTGCGGGAGCCGTCAGCGTATAGCGCCATATTACCGTACTCATGACGCCGGTCACCGGTTCTGGTGGCGTGAGCGGGCGTGATGACGCCTGCACTCCACGATTAGAGAGTGACGGACCTGTGGCGCTGGCATGCCAGCCGCCCTCAGCCGCCATCGACAGGCCGGGCAACGTCAGCAGCAACCACAGCATCACTTTCATCAATGGCCACCAATCGTTGACGTCATACGAATATTGCGGTTGTCCGTCAGTTCCATATTGGAAATCACCATCAGCTGCGGCAGCGAACGACGCAGGAAGCGCGCCAGCAGTGCACGCAGCGGATGGTTCACCAGCAGCACCGGCGGTGCACCCAACCCTTCCTGATGCTGCAATGCCGTCTGCGCCTGCGCCAGCAGACGGTCAGCCAGACCCGGCTCCAGACCGCCACCGCCCTGCAAGGCCTGCAACAGCAGACGTTCCAGCGTGGTATCCAGCCCGATAACCTGCACTTCGCCATTGCCCGGGAACCATTGCTGCGTAATGGCACGGCCTAACGCCACACGGACCACTGAGGTCAGCTCCTGCGGATCGGTCTGCACCGCCGCATGCTCCGCCAGCGTCTCAATAATCGTCCGCATATCGCGGATAGAGACACGTTCAGCCAGCAGGTTCTGCAACACTTTATGCAGGGTGGTCAAGGTAATCACGCCAGGGATCAGATCTTCAGTGAGCTTCGGCATCTCCTGGGTCACGCGATCCAGCAACTGCTGCGCTTCCTGGCGACCGAACAACTCACTGGCGTACTGACCAATCAGATGGTTAAGGTGGGTGGCCACCACGGTACTGGCTTCCACCACGGTGAAGCCCTGAATCTGCGCCTGCTCTTTCAGCGCACTGTCAATCCAGATCGCTTCCAGCCCGAAGGCCGGGTCAACGGTCACTTCACCCGGCAGCGAACCCGCTGCCGTCCCCGGGTTGATCGCCATCCAGCGGCCCGGATAAGCATCACCACTGCCGATCTCTACCCCTTTCATCAGAATACGGTAGCGTGCCGGGGTCAGATCCATGTTGTCACGAATATGAACCACCGGTGGCAGGAAGCCCATTTCCTGGGCGAATTTCTTACGGATACTGCGGATGCGGCCGAGCAACTCGCCATCCTGTGCACTGTCCACCATTGGGATCAGGCGATAGCCCACTTCCATCCCCAGCGAATCTTCCAGCTGCACATCACCCCAGGTGGCTTCGACGCTGGCCGCACTTTCCGGCTGTTTGGTCATGGACATCTGCGGCGCCGCAGCGCTTTTCGGCTTCATCTCTTTACCGCGTATCCACCAGGCCAGGCCCAGCAGCGCAGCAGTAAACAGCAGGAACACCAGATTGGGCATGCCCGGTACCAGTCCCAGCAGGCCGAGAACACCGGCACTCAGCATCATCACGCGCGGGTTATTAAACAGCTGGCTGACCATCTGCTCGCCGACGTCCTGATCGGTGCCGACGCGGGTGACGATAACACCCGCCGCGGTGGAGATCACCAACGCGGGGATCTGAGCAACCAGACCGTCACCGATGGTCAGCAGCGTATAGGTTTCGGCTGCATGACCGGCGTCCATACCATGCTGGAGCATCCCCACCAACAGGCCGCCGATCACGTTGATAATCATGATCATGATACCGGCGACGGCATCACCACGAACAAACTTACTGGCACCGTCCATCGACCCGTAGAAGTCGGCTTCCTGGGTCACATCAGAACGGCGTTTTTTCGCTTCCTCTTCACCAATCAGCCCGGCATTCAGGTCAGCATCGATCGCCATCTGTTTACCCGGCATCCCGTCGAGGACAAAGCGCGCCCCCACTTCCGCAATACGCCCGGCACCCTTGGTGATAACCATAAAGTTGATAATCACGAGGATGACAAACACCACGATACCGATGGCGAAGTTACCGCCGACGAGGAAGTGGCCAAAGGCTTCAACAACCTGACCCGCAGCAGCCGCACCGGTATGGCCGTCCATCAAAATAACACGCGTCGAGGCCACGTTCAGGGCCAGGCGTAGTAACGTGGAGAACAGCAGAATAGTCGGGAAGGCGGCGAAATCCAGCGTGCGCTGGGTAAACATCGCCACCAACAGCACCATAATCGACAGGGCAATGTTAAAGGTAAACAACAGATCGAGGATAAACGGTGGTAACGGCAGCACCATCATCGACAGGATCAGCAAGATCAGTATCGGTCCGGCAAGGACTTTCCACTGTGTATCTTTCATGTTGCCCGGTAAGCGCAGTTTAGCGGCCAGATTAGCCATCAGATTTTTGTTCTCCAGCAAAGTCCAGCGCGTCCGGCACTGGCAATTTAACAGGTCTCTTCGGGATCAGCCCCCCTTCCACTTTCCAGCGGCGGAGTTGCCAGACCCAGGCCAGCACTTCAGCAACCGCTGCGTACAATGTCCCGGGAATATGCTGACCAATTTCACTGTGGCGATAGAGCGCACGTGCCAGCGGTGGCGCTTCTAAAATCGGGATACGGTGCTCTTTCCCCATTTCACGAATACGCAGGGCAATCTCTCCTGCGCCTTTTGCCAGCACTTTCGGTGCACTCATTTTTTTCTCGTCGTACTGCAACGCGACCGCATAGTGGGTCGGGTTGGTCACAATCACGTCAGCCTTCGGAACATCAGACATCATGCGGCGGCGTGCGGCGGCGCGCATTTGCTGGCGGATGCGCCCTTTAACATGCGGGTCACCCTCCTGCTGCTTATGTTCGTCGGTAATATCCTGACGCGACATGCGTAAATTTTTAAAATAGCTGAAGAGCTGGAAGAAGACGTCAAAGCCCACCATCGGCGACAACCCCAACACAATGAGGATGCTGCACATGGCAATCATATTCAGCGAGCCCGCCAGGGCTGTCACGGGTGATTCGCTGATCAAATGCAGCATCTCAGCCCAGTGGTTATGGATATATATCCAGGCGACCACGCCAACCAGCACCGCTTTCAGCACGGCTTTCAACAGTTCAGCGGCTGACTGGGCAGAAATCATCTTTCCCAACCCTTTAATCGGGTTCATTTTGCCGACGTCAAACTTGATGGCTTTCCCGCTGATGACCAGGCCACCCAGCAACATCGGTGCCGCAATCGCCATCACCACCAGACCAAACATCATCGGCAGAATAGCCATCACCGCCTGCATCAGCAGATCGCTGATCTGACGCAGCATCTGACTGGTATCACTGACCACGGAATGATTGAAGACCAGCCCATCCGCGACCAGTGCACCCAGCTTGCGTCCCATCCATTCACCACCCGCCCATAAAATACTCAGGCCAGTCACCAGCATCAAAATAGACGTCAGTTCGCGCGAACGCGGGATTTGCCCTTCTTCTCGTGCTTTTTCAAGTCGATGGGCCGTGGGGGACTCTGTTTTTTCCTCATCGCTATCCTGAGACACGGTAGCAAACCTTCAATACGGAATGACTGAGGGTAGAATGCCAAATTCGCGCAGGGGTAATGCCACGAGTAAACGTGTAAATAGGGGGTTATTTACGGAATGGAGAAAAGACAGTGCCCGCACAGGATGGCGGGACACCGTTTTAAAGCAGGGGCAGAAAGGCTCTGCCCCTGTTATCAGAAGCCGAGGCTGTCCAACAGATCGTCAACCTGATCCTGGCTTGCCACCACATTGGGGGCCGCCGTATTAATCTGCGGGCCGTTCAACAGGCTGTCAGCATCTTTCTTCACACGCATGCTCTGGTCTGGAATGTTTTCCATGAGGACCGACAACAGCTGTCGCTCAATTTCCTGGATCACATCCATCATACGTTTAATCACCTGCCCGGTCAGATCCTGGAAATCCTGAGCCATCATGATTTCCATCAGCTGAGCATTGGTGAAGCCTGTATGTTCCGGTACCGCGTCGAGATAACCACGCGTATCCGAAACCAGAGAGCGGGCATCTGACAGTTCGATAGGATTCTCGAACCATTCGTCCCAGCGAACTTTCAACGCCTTCGCCCCATTCTCCATCACTGTCTGACGAGGCTGTGCAGCCTCGACGCAGTTTAAGGCACGTTCTGCCGCCTGGCCGGTCATTTGAATCACATAATCAAGGCGATCGCGGGCATCTGGGATCGCCTCTGCCGCTTCTGCGATGGCCTGATCAAGACCTAACTCACGCAGACTGTCGCGCAGCATGCGCGTCAGTGAACCAATTTTAGAGATAATGTCCTGCGCTGAAGCTGCATCAACATTTGGTTTCGGAATAGCGTTCATCTCAGCTCCTTACATACCCAGTTTTTCGAAGATCTTACCTAACTTCTCTTCCAGGGTAGCCGCTGTGAATGGTTTAACCACATAGCCGCTGGCACCCGCCTGCGCAGCCGCAATAATGTTCTCTTTCTTGGCTTCTGCCGTCACCATCAGTACGGGTAACTTACTCAGCGCACCGTCTGCACGGATGGTTTGCAACAGTTGCAAACCATCCATATTCGGCATGTTCCAGTCAGACACCACGAAGTCGAAACCGCCTGCACGCAGCTTGTTCAGCGCGTCCACACCATCCTCTGCTTCTTCAACGTTGTTGAAACCCAACTCTTTCAGCAGGTTACGGACGATACGACGCATTGTGTTGAAGTCGTCGACCACCAGAAACCGCATATTTTTATCTACCATACCTACTCCCGTAATGTGTAGCCCGCGAGGACCGCGTTAGATACGCAACGCCTGTCCGGCGCTAATTTTTGCCAGCATGTGCTGGCTGATTTGGTGAAGATCCACCACCTCACTGGCTCCCCCGAGGGCAATAGCCTCTCGTGGCATGCCAAATACGACACAGCTCGCTTCGTTCTGGGCAATGGTCCAGGCACCGGCTTTATTCATCGCCAGTAGTCCGGCAGCACCATCGTTACCCATGCCGGTCAGGATAACGCCGACGGCGTTACGACCGGCAAACTGCGCCACTGAGTTAAACAACACATCGACCGACGGTTTGTGACGATTAACCGGCGGTCCATCATTCAGTTTGACCTGATAGTTCGCGCCGCTGCGCGTCAGTTCCATATGCATCGCTCCCGGTGCGATGTAAGCATGTCCGGGCAGGATGCGCTCACCGTCTTCCGCTTCTTTCACCGTAATCTGGCACAGCTTGTTCAGACGTTCGGCAAACGATTTGGTGAATCCCGGTGGCATATGCTGCGTAATCAACAGCGCCGGGCTGGTCGCCGGCAACGGTTGCAGCACATGTCGAATCGCTTCGGTTCCGCCGGTAGAGGCACCAATGGCAATCAGTTTTTCACTGCTCAGCAACGGTCCGGCTTTCAGCATCACCGGGGCCGGCTGTGGCCCACGCGTATGCAGACGAGCACGGGAAGCGGCGCGTACCTTGTCAGCAATCATCTGACTGTAGGCCAGCATCCCTTCGCGAATACCCAACGAGGGTTTAGTCACAAAGTCGACAGCCCCCAGTTCCAGCGCCCGTAGCGTAATTTCAGAGCCTTTCCCGGTCAGTGAGGAAACCATCACCACCGGCATCGGGCGCAGACGCATCAGCTTTTCCAGAAAATCGAGGCCATCCATGCGCGGCATCTCGACATCCAGCGTCAACACATCCGGGTTAAACTGTTTAATTAAATCCCGCGCGACCAATGGGTCCGGCGCCGAGGCCACCATCTCCATATCGGAATGACTGTTGATAATTTCGGTCATCAACTGGCGCATTAACGCTGAATCATCAACGCATAAAACTCTGATTTTACTCATTATCTTTCCTTAGTCAGTCCATAGACCGTCTGGCCACGCAGATAAAATTCTTTGCTAATCTGGCTGAAGTTTTCTGAGTGACCGGCAAACAGTAAGCCGCCAGGTTTCAGTAACGGAACAAAGCGTCGTAAAATCTTCTCCTGCGTTTCTTTATCGAAGTAGATCATCACGTTACGGCAAAAAATCACATCAAACTGTCCCGGTAACGCCCAGTCGTTGGCCAGCAGATTAAGCTGGGCAAAGGTGACCATATTGGCCAGCTCCGGGCGCGCACGCACCATGCCCTCATGAGGACCGGTGCCACGCAGGAAATAGCGTTGCAGCTGCTGAGGCGAAAGCGTACGCAGCTCTTCCTGGCGGTACACACCCGCCAGCGCTTTTTCCAGCACCTGCGTATCAATGTCGCTGGCGTGGATCTGGAATTTACCCGGACCGGTACCCAGCGTTTCGGCCAGCGTCATGGCGATTGAGTAAGGCTCTTCCCCTGTCGAGGCGGCCGCACACCATACGCTGTAATTGCCAGTACGGCGTTTCGCATGCTCTGCCAGGATCGGAAAGTGATGCGCCTCGCGGAAAAAGGCGGTCAGGTTAGTGGTCAGGGCATTCACAAACGCCTGCCATTCAGCGCTGTTAGGATCATTTTCCAGCAACGCCATATAACGACCAAAATCATCGATATTCAGCGTGCGCAGCCTGCGGACCAGGCGGTTATAAACCATTTCCCGCTTATGATCGGCGAGCACTATGCCAGCTCGCTGATAAATCAGCTGACTGATACGCTTAAAATGCGTATCGGATAACGGCAAGCGCTGTACCATCTGCGACAGCAGCGTTGCGTTTTCCGGTGGAGCTAACAACGTCGATTTCTTCATGTAGCCATCCTGCAAAGCGCGGATAAAGATATTAATAGGGTGTCTCGTTCCCGCCAGCCTGAAGGCCTGAGGATCGCTCTTTACTCTGTACGCTCATCCAGCGCGAAACGGCTGACTGCCGCCGTCAGATATTCTGCCTGTGATTCCAGTGCGCCTGTTGCCGCTGCGCCCTCTTCGACCAGCGCGGCGTTCTGCTAGGTCACCTGGTCCATCTGGCTGACAGCCAGTGCAACCTGTTCAATACCGCGTCGCTGCTCATCGCTGGCGGCGGCGATTTCGCCCATAATCCCGTTGACCCGGTTCACCGACTGGACAATCTCATCCATCGTTTCCCCGGCGGAGGCCACCTGCTTCGCCCCCTGATCGACCCGGCTTACCGACTCTTCAATCAAGGACTTAATCTCTTTTGCAGCCTGTGCACTGCGTTGAGCCAGGTTACGCACTTCCCCCGCTACCACGGCAAAACCACGTCCCTGTTCCCCGGCTCGGGCGGCTTCTACCGCGGCGTTCAGGGCCAGGATGTTGGTCTGGAAAGCGATGCCATCAATCACGCTGGTGATATCAGCGATTTTCTTCGAACTGCCCGCAATCGCGTTCATCGTCGTGACTACATTGCCCGTCAGCGAACCGCCTTTATGGGCGGTGCCTGAGGCTTCACGGGCAAGATCTGACGCCTGACGCGCGTTATCGGCGTTAGCCGAGACCGTCGCCGTCAGCTGTTCCATACTGGCCGCCGTCTGCGCCAGCGATGCCGCCTGCTGTTCAGTGCGGGCTGACAGGTCATCGTTTCCGGCCGAAATTTCTTGAATGCCGGCCTGCATGGCACGACTACCATCGCGTACATCACGCACGGTGGACGCCAGCGCCTGCTGCATATGCTGGAGGCTGGTAAAGAGCTGGCCCAGCTCATTGCTACCGCCGGTCTCCACTTTTCCGTTCAGATCGCCTGAAGCGATACGTTCAAAATGGCTACGCATGCGGGCCAGGGGGGCAATCAGCCCCTGCTTCGCCCACCACAGTCCGGCCAGCGTCACCAGCAGTGACAGCGCGACCGCGACCACGAAAATCACCTTCGACTGTGAGTAGAAGCCTTTACTGGCGTCCCCTGCATGGTCACGCAACGCATCAATATGTTTCATCCAGAGGCTGTACTGCACCTGGAATTTATCCTGTTTACCCTGAGTGGGTGAATCGAGAAACGCCTGCAATTGATTGTTTTGCAGGTAAGCGATCAACTGCGCCAGCTCGCTGTAATAAACGTCATAGGTGGCAACGATCTCTTTTTCTAACGCCTGCCCTTCCGGTGTCACGGCGGGGATGGCTTTGAATGTTTTAAACGCTTTGTCGGCCAGATCGAGGTCGCTTTGCGCTTTGGTCATCAGGCTGACGACCTGTTCGCGGGGCAGATTAAGTGCTGCACGCGTTCCTGCACGGCTTAATGTCACCCGGGCACTGAGCAGTGCCGCCCAGCTTTCACCCAGCGCATCACGCTGGTCACCGCTAATCTCGACCTGATGAATGTTGTTTGCATCCAGACGAAACGAGTTGAAGGACAACCCACTGGCAATAATTTGCATCAGGCAAAAAAGTCCGAGCAGAGCGATAATCGTGCCAGAAATACGTAAACGACTTAACATTGCACACTCCCCGGGAAGGTCACCTGATACAGGCAACAAAAAAATCTTTTTATCGGGCCGCCCGTTTAACGGGCTGGCCCTTTATCACATCACTTCATGTAAACGGCTTAAAAGGTTTCCCAGTTATCGTCTGAGTTGCCCGGCGGCAGCGCTTTACGCGCGGCTGGCGGCGGTGTCAGCAGAGGAGAAACCTTGCCCCTGTTGTTATTAACGGCCGCGATGACATTTTCTTTACGGATTCGGAACACAGCAACGGCCTGAGTCAGACGACTTGCCTGATCTTCGAGCGATGCAGCGGCAGAAGCAGACTGTTCTACCAGTGCAGCATTCTGCTGGGTGACACGGTCCATTTCGTTCACGGCGGTGCCCACCTGGTCAATACCACGGCTCTGCTCGTCGCTCGCGGAGGCGATCTCCCCCATGATATCGGTCACGCGGGTCACCGCGCTGACGATATCATTCATGGTTTCCCCGGCGCTTTCTACCAGCACAGAGCCGGTATCCACACGGGCGACAGAGTCCTCAATCAACCCTTTAATTTCTTTCGCTGCCTGCGCACTGCGCTGGGCCAGGTTACGCACTTCACCCGCTACCACGGCAAAACCACGCCCCTGTTCACCGGCGCGTGCGGCTTCCACTGCGGCGTTCAGTGCCAGGATATTGGTCTGGAAGGCAATACCGTCAATCACGCTGATAATGTCGGCAATCTTCTTCGAACTGCCGGCGATGTCGTTCATGGTTTTCACCACACCATCCACCACCTTGCCGCCCTTCTGCGCGGTTTCTGACGCGCTGAGCGCCAGTTGCGATGCCTGACGGGCATTCTCGGCGTTCTGTTTCACCGTTGACGTTAACTGCTCCATACTGGCCGCGGTTTCCTGCAACGCGGAGGCCTGCTCTTCGGTACGCGAGGAGAGGTCATTATTCCCCGCCGCGATTTCGCTGGCCCCGGTGTAGATAGCATCTGAGCCATCACGCACAACGCTCACGGTCTTGATCAGTTCCTGCTGCATATGCTGGAGGCTGATCGCCAGTTGTGCCATTTCATTACGCCCTTCCACATCGATTTGCTGCGTCAGATCGCCGCTGGCAATATGACGAATATGGTCGATGCTGGATTTCAGCGGACGTAACAGGATCTGATGAATACCTGTCCAGACGGTCGCGATGATCACCACAGAGATGAGCAAAATCGCCAGCAACACCCAGATAGCGCGCTGATAGGCACTCTCATTCTGTGCCGAACCCGCTGCGAGCATTGAGTCGGTATGGGCTAACCAGACGTCATAGGCTTTTTCGAAACCGTTCTGGAAACCGGTGGTGGGCTGGTCAACGAAACCTTTAAAGTCTCCGCTGGTCAGCATCTGGATCAGCTCGACTAACGCGCCGTGCAGGATCTTGTAGTTCTCGTTCACACCTTGCACATGCGGCAGGTTGAGCACATCCGGTGGCAGCTCTTTGTTATATTCACTGAACTGCTGTTCTGCGGTTGCCAGCTGCGTTTTTGCCAGCGCGACGAGGTCAGTGACGGTGGAACCGCTGCCCTGCCCTTTATCGTCCAGCAAATAGCGCGTTGCTGCGCGATTGAGTGTATTACGTGTTTGTACCAGCGCTATCCATGCAGAGGTGAGATTGGCCTGTTCCCGGCGAATCTGTTGTGTCAGGCTGAAGTTTTCTTTATCCCCTTTCAGAGACTGGAAAAATAAGCCACCAGAAATCAACTGCAATGAACCAAAAATGACCAGGACCAACACCAGGCTGGTCACGACTTTCATACGCTTAAACATACCTTTCCCCAATTGGATAGCTACTGCTGAGAGATTTATCGGCAATTACACGGGGATCTTTATCAGCGAATGCAGATAAACGGGGAAAGAAGCGGGCGGGTCATGACCCGCCCCTACAAAATGTACGGGTCGGGCATGCCCGACCCGTATTAACAACGGTCATCAATCGGGTATGCCCGACCTGCTGTTCAGGTTGATCAGATTATCAGAAGGTTTCCCAGTGACTGTCGCCGGAAGAAGGCGCGGTCAGCTTAGGCTGTTTTGCTGTAGCGGTCAGCGCTGGCCGTTTCAGCACCACGGAGGGTGCACTGCTCTGACGGCTGATGCGGAACACCGCCACCGCCTGCGTCAGACGGCTTGCCTGATCCTCCAGTGACGCAGCCGCCGATGCAGACTGCTCCACCAGCGCCGCGTTCTGCTGGGTAACGCGGTCCATTTCGTTCACGGCGGTGCCGACCTGGTCAATGCCCCGGCTCTGCTCGTCGCTCGCGGAGGCGATTTCACCCATGATATCGGTCACGCGGGTCACCGCGCTGACGATGTCATTCATGGTTTCCCCGGCGCTTTCTACCAGCACAGAGCCGGTATCCACACGGGACACCGAATCCTCAATCAGCCCTTTAATTTCTTTCGCTGCCTGCGCACTGCGCTGCGCCAGGTTACGCACTTCCCCGGCCACCACGGCAAAACCACGCCCCTGTTCACCAGCACGCGCCGCTTCCACTGCCGCATTCAGTGCCAGAATATTGGTCTGGAAGGCAATACCGTCAATCACGCTGATAATGTCGGCAATCTTCTTCGAACTGCCGGCGATGTCATTCATGGTTTTCACCACGCCATCCACCACTTTGCCACCCTTCTGCGCGGTTTCTGACGCGCTGAGTGCCAGCTGAGAGGCCTGACGGGCGTTTTCGGCGTTCTGTTTCACCGTTGACGTTAACTGCTCCATACTGGCCGCGGTTTCCTGCAATGCCGAAGCCTGCTGCTCAGTACGGGATGAGAGGTCGTTGTTACCGGCAGCGATTTCGCTGGCCCCGGTGTAGATGGCATCCGATCCGTCGCGCACCACGCTGACGGTTTTGACCAGCTCGTCCTGCATATGTTGCAGGCTGGAAGCCAGCTGCGCCATTTCGTTACGCCCTTCCACCGCGATCGGACGTGTCAAATCACCACTGGCGATACGACGAATATGGTCAATGCTGGTCTGTAGCGGACGCAACAAAATATGGCGGATACCGGTCCAGACGCTGAAAATGATCAGCAGGGAGAGGATCAGCACACTGCCGAGGACCCACACCGCCTGACCGTATGCGCGCAGATTTTCATCTGCCCCGGCTGCCGCCTGTGCATCATTTTTCGTCAGCCACGTGTTATAGGCATGAGCGAATCCGTCCTGATAACCCTGGGTTGGCTGGTCGAAGAATTCGTTAATTTTTCCGGCATTCATCAACTGGATGAGTTCGCTCAGTGCGTCATGCAAAATCTGATAATTCTGCTGAATGGCCTGCACGTTCTCGGCGGTTTTCCCTTCTTCTGACAGGCGGGAGTTCCACAGCGCATAGTTCTGTTCAGCAAGGGTTAACTGCCCCTGCGCATCGGCCAGCAGCTGTTTAACGCCATCGCTGATGCCTTCACGGTTAGCATCCAGCGTGTAACGGATACCCGAACGATTGAGGGTGTTACGCGCCTGAATCAGCGCGATCCAGGACTGGTTGAGGGCAGACTGTTGCAGACGAAGCTGTTGGGAGACGGCGAAGTTATCCTTATCGCCTTTGAGAGCCTGGAAGAACAAACCGCCAGTGATTAACTGCAATGAACCAAAAAACACCAGAACCAGAATCAGGCTGGTGACGACCTTCATACGCTTAAACATAATGTTCCTTATTAGCCAGTTGACGCTGCTGTTATCGGCAGGGGCATTCAGATCTTTATGTTGCAAAGACATCAGAAAACCAGTCAGTCATATGGCTGTCGAGTTAATCATCACGATGAAACGTTTTATTATCGTTGCGGAGATAAACTATTAACATGTTTGGCGATTTGCATGACGGGCGCTGCAAAAAGAGGATCGCCCCCTGGGGAGGCTGAAATGGGTAAGGTCAGGAGGTATTGTCATGAGGGGGAGTGGCCGACCCTCTGTTTCGGTCGGCCAGCACGGGGCAATCGAAAAATCACCCCGGTAAAATCAGAACGTTTCCCAGTTTGAATCAGACACAGGTGCGGCTACGGCAGGTGCCTTGCGCGCTGGAGTGCCCTTCAATGCCGGTCGCTTCAACGGTGCCGGTGCCACACTGCCCTGACGGGCAATACGGAACACGGCAACAGCCTGCGTCAGACGGCTGGCCTGATCTTCCAGTGAGGCCGCCGCCGAAGCAGACTCTTCCACCAGTGCGGCGTTCTGCTGCGTCACACGATCCATCTCTGTCACTGCCGTGCCGACCTGATCAATACCGCGACTCTGTTCATCACTGGCTGAGGCAATCTCACCCATAATGTCAGTCACACGGCTCACTGCATTGACGATATCCGTCATGGTTTCCCCGGCGGTACCCACCAGCGCAGAGCCGCTGTCCACCCGAGAAACAGAATCTTCAATCAGCCCTTTAATTTCTTTCGCTGCCTGCGCACTGCGCTGGGCCAGATTACGCACTTCTCCTGCCACCACGGCAAAACCACGGCCCTGTTCACCGGCACGTGCCGCTTCCACTGCCGCGTTCAGTGCAAGGATATTGGTCTGGAAGGCAATACCGTCAATCACGCTGATAATGTCGGCAATCTTCTTCGAACTGCCGGCGATGTCATTCATGGTTTTCACCACGCCGTCCACCACTTTACCGCCCTTCTGCGCGGTTTCTGATGCGCTGAGCGCCAGCTGAGAGGCCTGACGGGCGTTCTCGGCATTCTGTTTCACGGTCGCCGTCAACTGCTCCATGCTGGCCGCCGTTTCCTGCAACGCGGAGGCCTGCTGCTCAGTGCGCGATGACAGGTCATTGTTTCCGGCAGCGATTTCGCTGGCACCGGTGTAAATAGCATCAGAACCGTCACGCACCACGCTGACCGTTTTCACCAGCGACTGCTGCATATCATGCAGACTGGACGCCAGCTGGGCCATCTCATTGCGCCCTTCTGACACAATTTTCTGCGTCAGATCGCCCGATGCGATACTGCGGATGTGGGCAATCGTCGCCTGCAACGGACGAATCAAAATATTACGCAGACCAAACCAGCACAGCACAATCAGTGCGATCACCAGCGCCATCACGGCGGCGATGGTCCACAGCATATGCTCATAGGCTTCCTGGTTCTGCACGGCACCCTGTGCGCTCAGCTGGTTCTGCACCTTACGCCATTCGGTATATACCGCCTGCATGGCAATCTGCTTCTTTTCAATGTTCTGTTTGAACATCGCATCCAGCTGTTTGTTTTCCATCTGCTGCGTCATCGCGACAAGCGCAGTGACGTAATCGCTGTAGCGCTGCTTAAGACGTTCGGTCAGATCAACATCCACACCTGGTGTTGCGGGCGTCGCCAGGAAGGCATCATAAGATTGTTGTGCGGTAACCAGCTGCTGTTTTGCCTGCGCACTGAGCGTAGACAGAGAGGCGCTGCTGCCGCTGTTCGCCGCTTCACTCTGAATGCGCAACATCCCGCGGTTCAGGGTGATACGTGTCTGGTTTAGCGTGACCCACGCATCGGTAAATAATGAGACGTTATCATTCGCCGTTTGAGAAACCGCAAAACTATTTTTGTCGTGTGTGAGCGCGTTGATAAACAAGCCGCCCGCCGCCAGTTGTAAAAAACCGAAGATAAATAGCACCAGAATCAGGCTGGTGACGACTTTAATACGCGTGAACATAAGTGAACCCTTGGTGAAATAAATGGAATAACAGTGGATGTATCGGTTACCAGGCGGGGATCTTTATGTTGCTGGGAGTTTAGTAACTAAAAGAGGCGAATCACCGATTCGCCTCTTTTTATAACACGCGGAAAAACACGCTATTACGCGCTACGCAGCGTATCCATCAGCGCCATCTCTTCACTGCTTAACAGCTTCTCGATGTCGACC
Source organism: Erwinia rhapontici (assembly GCF_020683125.1). NCBI lineage: Bacteria > Pseudomonadati > Pseudomonadota > Gammaproteobacteria > Enterobacterales > Erwiniaceae > Erwinia > Erwinia rhapontici. Next base: position 2,885,321 of record NZ_CP085627.1, read on the forward strand.
AGAATCAGCATACGCTCACCCAGTGCACCCAGACCTGTCAGATACTCTGTCGACATGGTGACCGCGAATTCCGGGGAAGGACGAATTTGGTCCTGCGTCAGAGACAGCACGTCAGACACGCCGTCAACGACGATACCCACCACGCGCTGTTCCAGATTCAGAACGATCACCACGGTATTGTCGTTGTACTCGACATCGGGCTGCGCGAACTTGATGCGCAGATCGATAATCGGAACAATAACGCCACGCAGGTTAGTCACACCTTTAATAAACGCCGGGGTGTTGGCGATACGCGTCACCTGGTCGTACCCACGGATTTCCTGAACTTTCAGGATATCAATTCCGTACTCTTCGTCACCCAGCGTAAACACCAGGAACTCCTGACCCACGGTTTCGCCGGCGAGTTTAGTGACAGTGGCCATTCCAGTCATAATTCTACCCTTAATCAGTTATTGTCAGGCTGCGGCTCCCGCCACACGCTTTTCACGGTTCAGAGACTGCAGTGCTGAGACATCGACGATCAGCGCTACACTGCCATCGCCAAGGATGGTGGCAGCAGAGATGCCCGGCACTTTGCGATAGTTGCTTTCCAGGTTTTTCACTACCACCTGGTGCTGACCAATCAGTTGATCAACCAGCAGCGCGTAACGTTTTCCGGCGCTTTGCAGGATGACAACAATCCCCTGCGTGGCTTCGGTTTTGGCCCCCTGGACCTCAAAGACGTTCCACAGCTCAACCAGTGGCAGATACTCGCCACGCACTTCCAGCACGCGTTCGCCGCCTGCCAGTGCTTTCAGGTCGTCTGCCAGCGGTTGCAGTGATTCCATGACCGCATTCAGCGGCAGGATAAACACTTCGTTCGCCACGCGCACTGACATCCCATCGAGGATAGCCAGCGTCAGTGGCAGCAGGATACGGATTGTGGTGCCCTTGCCCTGTTTAGACGAAATTTCAACGTGTCCACCCATTTCCTGGATATTACGTTTCACCACGTCCATACCAACGCCACGGCCGGAAACATCCGTCACCTGCTCAGCGGTTGAGAAGCCTGGGGCGAAGATCAGCATGCCGACTTCTTCGTCGCTCATGGATTCGCTGACCGGCAGGCCAGAAGACAAGGCTTTCGCCAGAATACGTTCACGGTTGAGACCGGCACCATCATCGGTGACTTCGATGCAGATGTTGCCGCCCTGATGTTCCGCAGACAGCGTCAGGTTACCGATCGCATGTTTGCCTACCGCCTGGCGTTTGTCAGGGGTTTCGATACCGTGGTCAAGGCTGTTACGCACCAGGTGCGTTAACGGGTCAATGATACGTTCGATCAGGCTCTTATCCAGTTCGGTCGAGCTGCCCATCAGGGTCAGTTCAACTTCTTTACCCAGCTTACTGGCCAGGTCACGCACCAGGCGTGGGAAGCGGCTGAAGACGTATTCCATCGGCATCATACGAATCGACATCACCGACTCTTGCAAGTCACGGGCGTTACGTTCCAACTGCCCCATGCTGTTGAGCAGGTCGCCGTGGTTAACCGGGTCAAGTTCACCGGAGCGCTGGGCCAGCATTGACTGGGTAATCACCAGTTCGCCAACCAGGTTGATCAACTGATCGACCTTCTCTACCGCTACACGGATACTGGTGGATTCGTTAACTTTTGGATTAGCGACTTTTTTCGCCGGCTCACGCTTCAACTGCACAATGTCGCTGACACTGGCCAGTTCAGGCTCTGCAGCGACGTCAGCTTCAGCATCCGCCACGGCCTCAACCACAGGCGCTTCCGTCATGGCGCTGGCAATATCCACCACATCAGCCTGTGGGAAGTGGATCTGCGACTCGTCGATAACGAAGCACAACACGGCAACGATATCGTCTTTACCAACAGAGGAGTCGAGTGTGGCTTCCAGTGAATCATCACCTTTTACCGCATCGGAAACCGTGCCCAGGTTACCCAGCTCTTCCAGCATCAGATCGGCTTCGTTGGTTTTCAACCCGGTCAGTTTAATGCGCAGACCGCTGGCCACTACGGAAGGCGTACCGCCCGCTGCAACAGGTGCGATGTCGGTGACCGGTGCTTCGCCTTTGGCTTCCAGCGCGAGCTGACGTAAGGCCTGACAAATGTATGCAAACGTCGCGGCGTCGGGTTCCGAGGCGGTTTTATACGCATCTAGCTGTTCCTGCATAATATCTTTGGTTTCCAAAAACAGGTTGATGATATCGGTACTGAGCTGCATTTCGCCGCGGCGCGCACCGTCGAGAATATTTTCCAGAATATGCGTGGTTTCCTGTAAAACAGTGAAACCAAAAGTACCCGCCCCGCCTTTAATCGAATGGGCAGCCCGGAAGATAGCATTAAGCTGTTCCGAATCTGGTTCCTGCGGGTCAAGACCCAACAGGTGTTGTTCCATGTCCGCCAACAATTCGTCGGCTTCATCAAAGAACGTCTGGTAAAAGTCGCTGATATCCATGCTCACGGTATCACCTCGGCTGTGAGTCGCGATCGGTCTGGGTCGTCGGTGCCGGAGCAGCAGGTAACGAAGTTACCGGCGCCTGGGTACTGACAGACTCAGCCTGTGGGTGTTGAGGGTCTTGGTTTTTGGTGGCTGTGGAAGGAACTTCCGGCGCCGCTATCTCTTTAAGGCTACTTGCATCGTTAATCTGCACCGCATCACTTTCGGCGTTTTCACGCTCGATCTGCGTTTCGGTGTCATGATTTAACACCAGCAGACTGATACGTCGATTCACCGAATCGTTTCCGCCGCGATTCTTTAGTTTCATGGTGTCAGACATGCCCACCACGCGCAGCATCTTGCCACCGTCCAGTCCTCCCAGTACCAGCTCACGCCGTGATGCATTGGCGCGGTCGGCAGAGAGTTCCCAGTTACTGTAGCCACGGTCGCCCCCGGCATACTGGAAATCATCGGTATGGCCCGCCAGGCTGATCCGGTTCGGAATATCATTCAGAATCGGGGCAATAGCGCGCAAAATATCGCGCATATAAGGTTCAACCTCAGCGCTACCGGTTTTAAACATGGGTCGATTCTGGCTGTCGATGATCTGAATACGCAGCCCCTCTTCCACCATGTTAATAATCAGGTGCGGACGCAGAGCACGCAGTCGCGGGTCAGCTTCAATCAGCTGGTCCAGCTTCTCCCGCAGGCGGTTCAGACGAATCTCTTCCAGCTTGCGTTTCTGCGCATCCATATCCACCACTTTATGGACTTCACCGATTTTTTCCGTCGGGTCCTGGCCACCGCCAGGAATCGGGCTTGAGCTATCGCTGCTGCGCTGCCCGCCGGTTAACGCCACTTTCAGCGGCGTTTTAAAGTAATCGGCAATCTGAATCAATTGTTGAGGACTCGAGATTGAAATCAGCCACATCACCATAAAAAAGGCCATCATTGCCGTCATAAAGTCGGCGTAGGCGATTTTCCATGAACCGTGCGAGCCGGCATGCTTATTCGACTTTTTCCGCTTTACCAGCACAATGGGGTGATTGTTATGCTTCATGCGTCTTGGTCCGAAGTCTGCTTATTGGATTTAGCATTACGCACATGCTCTTCCAGCTCGGTAAACGACGGTCGGTCGGTTGAGTACAACGTCTTACGACCAAACTCCACCGCAATCTGCGGGGCATAACCGTTGAGGCTGGAAAGCAGCGTGACTTTAATGCACTGCATCATCTTGGTGTTCTCTGCACACTTCTGGCGTAATACACCCGCCAGTGGAGAGATAAAACCGTACGCTAACAAAATACCGAGGAAGGTTCCCACCATCGCGTTGGCGATCAGCGCACCCAGTTCCGCCGCAGGTCGGTCTGCAGAAGCCAGGGTATGAATAACCCCCATTACCGCTGCAACGATACCGAATGCCGGAAGTGAGTCACCCATCGTCGCCAGTGCCGTTGCCGGGACATCACACTCGTGTTCGTAGGTTTCAATCTCTTCGTCCATCAACGCTTCGATCTCAAAGGCATTCATATTGCCGCTGACCATCAGGCGTAAATAGTCGGTAATAAAATCCACTAATCTTTTATCGGCAAGAATGCGCGGGTAATTAGCAAAAATCTCACTTTCCTGCGGATTTTCGATATCGCGCTCCAGCGACAGCATCCCCTGCTGGCGCGATTTAGCCATCAGGCGATACAGCAGCGCCATCAAATCCATATAAACGGCTTTATTGTATTTCGCGCCACGCATCAGCAACGGTAGCGATTTCAATGTCGCTTTAATCGCCTTACCGTTGTTACCAACGATAAACGCACCGACACCGGAACCGACAATAATCAGCACTTCTGAGGGTTGGTATAATGCGCCAAGATGGCCGCCAACCATTGCGAAGCCGCCTAACACCGACCCGAGGACAAGGATGTAACCCAATATAATCAGCACAAATAATCCTTACGCTGCAAACGTGTGGGTGGAAGGGAGCCAGAATAAACAGGGGGAACACCAGACGTGGGGCAAAAAAAAAGCAGCGGTCAAAGACCGCTGCTGGATTCACTCCACGTGGCGAACACTATTAAACGGCTTGTTTAACCTGTTCATCCAGCAGTTGTGAATTGTTATCGGCAACTTCTGCGATAAGTTTACGTCTTTTTACCGCTCGAGATGGCGGTTGGCACAGGCTGCAAGTGAAGCTACCCACGGGCTGATGCGCATGGTTAATAAAGCTTCCGCCGCAGCATTTGCAACCGGTTAATTCCAGCATGCCACTTTCAACAAACCGGACCAGGGTCCAGGCGCGTGTCAGCGCCAACAGCGGGCCCTCGTCCTGTTGCGGGCACTGTTCGAGATAGAGACGGTAAGCTTTGATCACCGCTTCCACACCCGTACACAACCCGCTTTTCACCATAAACTGCCAGGCATTACAAAACATGGAAGCATGGATATTCTGCTCCCAGGTCATGAACCAATCGGTAGAAAACGGCAGCATGCCTTTTGGCGGTGGGCTACCGCGCAACTCTTTATACAACTTAATTAAGCGACCGCGACTCAGCTGCGTTTCGCTTTCTAACATTTGTAAGCGTGCACCCAGAGTGATGAGTTCCATCGCCAGCTGAATATCGCGCGCTTCCTGAACAATACTTTTCTCAGCCATTAGCTCGCCACTCTCTTTTTCGGTGTCTCATCATCTTTCGAGACATCACGTAATAAACGACTAGATAACAAGATGCCTGTATGGATCTGTTGTAAGTCGTCCACGCGAGATTCCTGAGTGAGACGGCTGATTGACTTGTGATCGTTGAAACGGAACTGACACACCAATTGATTGGTTTCGGCCAGCTTAACCATTTCGGGCAATGTTAATCCTGCAAGCGCATCGGCCATTGGCTCATCGATGCCCAGACGGAACATTGCTGAAGCTTTTTCCTGGTTAATTAAACGTTGTGCGAGCAATAAATATGACAAGTTGATGTCGTAAATATGTTTGAGTAATTCTGATGTACCCATTTTTTTTCCATCCTGACTGACACTACTTTTAACGTGTGCGGCTGAGGCCGCTACCATGGTTGCTGGTTGGTAAATCTAAAGATGGCAAAAAATTTAGTGGCAAACGCCAAACGTATAAATAAGCTGTCTTGTTTTTCGGCAAACCAAGCCAGGAAATAATCATGAATTCATTTTGCCAGTGGCCTTTCCTGAGCCCTCTCTTCCCTGACCCCGTCCGTGACTTCTTGTTACATTCTTTTAAGACTATTCCGAAAACAAGGCAACTCTATCCCCTCTATTCGTGGGATACAACGAGAAGCCAGCCGAATTTTAGATAAAGTGTGACGTAGATCACATTTTTAAGGCAAATACTTCCCAAAAACCCATCAGCAATACTGTTGATTAGCTCACTAACTAACCATTTCGGTCATTTTTTGTAAATTTCACACCGTGAGTAACCATCACCAGTCCAAAAGCGGACTAATTGGTATATTAAAGCGAACCGGCTGAGACGAAGCGGCAAACACCGAGCGTTAATCTCGCAATAAATAAAATAAACAGGATTTAATGCCAGAAAAGACAGTGAGACAGCCGAGTATGGTTAGTTACTCACGGTGAATATCTGACCGCTACATGAAGTCAAAAATGTGACATAGCGCAGGTTTTTTACAGGAAGTGATAATGCTTTGTAAGCAGTCAACCCCTTACGTTCAGCCTGTGACAGCAGATGTAAACAAGCGTTACATAAGTGATATGAATGTTTTGGCGGGAGTTTTAGGAATTACCTTATGAGTATCGACAAAACAGCAACTTTCTTTAGTGAAAAGTGGATTTTTTTTAGTTTCTATGGGCCGGATGGGTGTTTTTTCCACAATTAACCGCATAAATAGCGATGTGGTGATCGGGAATGGTTAAGCGGGAGGCCATAAAATAAGGGGGCATCGCCCCCTGTTACGAACCGTTCTTATTTAGGCTGGACCGTCTTATCAGGCGAGTTTGGGAAAGGCGGCCACATTATTCTCCTTTTCCTGCACCCGCCCTTCCTGCGGCAACGCCCGCAGATCTTTCAGGTAACCCTCACGCCAGTGGGTGATGTCGTTTTGGCGCAGTACGGTCATCATATCGTTGTAGCGCGATATTCGCTCCGTCCGCGACATGGTCATCGCCTGGTTCAGTGCGGCAGCAACCTCGTCCCGATCGTAAGGATTGACGATCAGGGCTGAGGTGAGTTCATTGGCCGCCCCGGCGAAGCGTGACAGCACCAGCACACCGGGATCATCCGGGTCCTGTGCTGCCACATACTCTTTCGCCACCAGATTCATGCCGTCACGCAACGGCGTCACCAGGCCGATATCCGTCAGACGGAATATCTTCATCAGCAGGCGGCGGTCAAAATGCTGGTTCAGGTAGTAGAGTGGCGTCCAGCCCAGCGTGCCGTATTTCCCATTGATACGCCCTGCTTCCGTTTCCAGCTGATGCCGAATGTCCTGATAGGCCTGCACGTCACCACGCGAAGTCGGCGCAATCTGTGAGTAGCGGATTTTCCCATGATGCTCTGGGTAGTTTTCCAGCAGCGCCTCATAGGCCAGAAAACGCTCCGGCAATCCTTTCGAGTAGTCGAGCCGCTCACAGGCAATGATGTTCTGCGCATCGCCTAAATCTTTTTTCATTGCCACCATTTTCGGTGGCAGCGGGCCTTCAGCCATCTCTTTGATACTGTCTGGCTCAATCCCTATCGGATAGACCTCGGTGGAGAACCGGTTACCAAATGCACGATGCGATTTCCCCTGGGTGGACAGCGGAGTCAGCAGTGACACACACTCGAGAAACGCGATGCGATCGCTTTCTGTCTGGAAGCCCAGCAGATCGTAATCGCACATCATCTCCAGCAAATCGGCATGAGGGGGCAGCGCGTTGAAGATTTCCGGCGTTGGGAACGGGATATGCAGGAAGAAACCAATGCGGTTATTAATGCCCAGCTTACGCAGCTCAGCGGCAAACGGCAGCAGATGGTAATCATGGATCCACAGCACATCGTCTTCTTTTAATAGTGGCTTTAAACGTTCAGCCAGTTGGGTATTCACGCGACGATAACCCTCCCACGCTTCGCGCTGGAAATTCACCAGGTCGAGGCGGTAATGAAAGGCAGGCCACAGTACAGCATTCGAGAACTGGAGGTAATAAAGGTCATAATCGTTCTGGTTCAGGCCAAAGGAGGCATAAGTGATGCCATCCTGCTCAAGCATATTGAGCTCGTCATCATCCTCACCGATTTCATTAATCTCTCCATTCCAGCCGTACCAGACGCCTCCTGTGGTTTTCAGCGCATCGACAATCCCGACGGTGAGCCCCCCTGCACTGGCCTTACTACCATCGGGGATGGCAATTCGGTTAGATACAACAACTAAGCGACTCATAACCTTAACTCCTTTCTGACGTTAAAACGTCTTCATCTAATTTTAATCGTGCCTGTTCCAGCCAGACATAAACGGCAGCAACATCACTGAGATGTCCCCGCGCGTTGCTGGGGCCGGCACCGACTTTAATGGAAATGCCGTCCAGGGCATTGACCGTGGTAAACCCTGCCTCATCGGTCAAATCATCTCCGATAAACACCGGGACACGCCCGGCAAACGGAGGCTGCTGCATAAAATCATCAATGGCGGCGCCTTTATTGACGCCCCGGGGTTTCAGCTCCACCACACACTTGCCGGGTTGCTGCACCAGTTCCGGGAAACGCGCAACACAGGCTTGCGCCAGCTGTTCCACCGCCTGCTGATGCTCTGGTGCCTGACGATAGTGCAGGGCAAACGCCATGCCTTTACTTTCCAGTGTAGTGCCTGGCAGGGCGGCGAGCGCCGAGGTCAGTTCACGATTGAGCGTTCTGACGGTGTCGGGGTCAAGAGCGATGCGCGTAATATGCCCTTCGCCGTCACGTCGTTCCGCACCATGTACGCCAGCCATCGGCAACACGAGCGGAGACGCCAGCGCATCCAGTTGATCAATTGGCCGACCGGAGATCAGTGCCACGGCCCCCTCGCAGCGATGTGCCAGCCGTTTGAGGTCATCCAGCGCCTGCGCCGGAATAGAGACCTCATCGGGCCGCGGCTTAATCGCTGCCAGGGTGCCGTCCACATCAAAGAAAAAGGCGTAGCGGGTATCTGCCTGTAGTGGGGGAACGAAATCTGTTTGCGTTGTCACACATTCCTCCTGAGTTAGGGTTTCAGAAGATGCTGCTGACAATGAGGGGGACAGCGTAGCCTGACGAACGGGGTAAAAGGAACCTGTCGTCAGACGTGGTCGAGGGCAGGAAATCTCATGCGTCGGCCCTCAATGCAGACAACATCAAACTAAAGTATAGCGGGGTTTCCAGATCCCGCCAGAAATCAGGCGCTAACAGGCTGCTGCCACAGAGAATTCACATCTAACTCCGGCCAGCGGTTCACCTCTTCGGGCCCCACGATGTTATCTTCACAGTGCAGACTGGCCAGATCAATGACGTGCGGCGTCAGCCGCTTTCCGCTGTTCAGTGAGAAGAAAACGCAGACTTTGGGTTGCAGCAGCGAATGCTCTCCGGGTTCAATCACCACCCCCAGACGCCCGGACGACAGGCGCACCAGTGAGCCAACGGGATAGATGCCCACCGCTTTGACAAAGGCGTACAGCAGTTTGCGGTCGAAGTGCCCAGGCCAGTTCGCCATCTGGTGCATCGCACTGGCCGGGTTCCAGCCTGCTTTATAAGGACGTTCGGAAGTGACGGCATCGTAGACATCGCAGATGGCCGCCATACGCGATAACAACGAGATGCCATTGGCGCGCAGCCCGTGCGGATAACCGCTGCCATTCACTTTCTCATGATGATGTAATGCCACATCCTGCAAATCGTCATCGGCTCCGCTCAGACGCAGGATCTCCGCACCCGCCACCGGATGGTATTTCATGATATCGAACTCTTCATCCGTCAGCTTGCCAGGCTTATTGAGGATCGCCAGCGGTATTGCCGCTTTGCCCACATCATGCAGCAGCCCTGCCATCCCGGCGCGTTTTGCCTGCGCCTCGTTCAGTTCCAGCTGTGAGGACAGCGACAGCATCAGTGCACAGACGGCCACGGAGTGAAGATACGTGTAATCATCATGGGATTTCAGACGTACCACGCTGAGCAATGCCGCCGGATGGCGATTGAGCGATCCGGCGATATCATTCACCAGCGGTACGGTACTGTCAGCATCAATGGTTTTACCCAGCCGTGCATCGCTGAACATCGCCATCACCGGGCCTTTTGCCGCCAGACAGATTTTATTTGCCTGTGCCATTTCACTCTGCATGGTCACGACGGCATCTTCAGCAACCGGCTGCGGTTCGTAAACAGCGGGAACCTCTGCGATCGGTTGCGGCAACGGTGCCTCGTCGGCGTTTTTCACCTCAGGGCCACGACCACGGGACAGATCGATCCACACCTCACGAACATCGCTTTGCTGGATGGCATGGATGTGCACGGCGTCAGACAGCAGCATCTCATTGTGTACCAACGGGTGCTTAAGCCAGAACACATCCAGCTTGTATAAATACATCCCCGTTTGCAGTTCATTCACCGCAATACTTATGATCATCCGGCCTCCCCCTGACAATGTGAATTCCATTCCTCCATTAGTATCGGCACATGAACAAAAAAACTGCAGGGCTGGCGGACAAATCAGCGGGAAATTTACCGGATTTTTATTGACAGAAATTGAACTAAATAAAGGTAACCACAGAATCAGCATCGGACCTGTCTGGAATATCAGGCAGTGAGTTCATCCTGCCAACACATTCGACGCCAATGCGCTACATTGCGTAAAACATTTCGGTAAACATAAGGCCATCAGTCCGACTGAAGCGCCAGCAGGCAACATAAGGGGCGATAATGTTAAACATGATGATCAAAAGAAAGCGTGAACGCCGGCATACGGAAGACCGCTATCTGGCCCTGGTGCTGGCCACCAGCGCCGGGCTACTGAATGCCATGGCACTTGGCGCGTTCGGTGTTTTCCCTTCACATATGTCCGGTAACACCTCCCAGCTCTCCACAGAAATCTCCCGCGTTGATATCCGCGACCTGACCTTTCTCCTCGCCATCATTACTGCTTTTGTGACCGGCTGCGTCATCGCTCGTATGATGGTAATCGTCGGTATCAGAAACAATATCCGTACCGTCTTCAGCCTTATCCTGCTGACTGAAGGGGTATTGTTGATGATGATGTCGGCGTTTGAACTGTTGTTCTACTCTTCCGGCAATAACCGTGAAGTGCTGGTGTTTCTCGGCTTTTTAATGGGGATCCATAACGCCACCTCCACGCAGCTTTCAAACGGCCGCGTGCGCTCAACGCATATTACCGGCACGCTGACGGATGCCGGCATTGCGCTGGGGTCTTTGCTGGCAACCCTGTTTCGCCGCGACCCGTCAAAAGAGGTGAACGTTCAGCGTAAACAGTTTATTACCCATCTCATCACCATTCTCTCATTCCTGACGGGCGGTATCGCCGGGCTGCTGCTATTTAATCAGTTTGGCTTCAGTTCAATGATTGCGGTGGGGGGATTTCTGGTGGCGATCGCCCTCAGTTCGATTGCCATCACCGTGCAGATGGCCCGACGCTAACGCCTTTTCTTTTCCCGGCATCCCCCTTTTCCCCCCTGCCCGACGCCGCTCTTTTCAGAGCTGCGTCATAAAATAACAATTTGATCTGACCCGGTGTGACATTTTCGTTGCGGAAATAAACACACTACATAACTATAGGTAGAACGTTCTACTAAAACGTTCTACTGATTTTAATTACGCACACTCATACTTAAAACTCTGTCCCAGCAGGAGACACCATGCGTTTTTTTACCGGGTTCGTTAAATCGCTTTCAAAACTGTCGATGATAGGCCGCGCGCTGATGCTGCCCATTTCACTGCTGCCCGCAGCAGGGTTGTTACTGGCCTTCGGGGATAAATTCCATCTGCCGCTGATGATGAATGCCGGTGGGGTCATCTTCGATAACTTACCGCTACTGTTTGCGGTCGGTTCGGCTGTCGGTCTGGCTTCTGAATCCGGTATCGCGGCGCTGGCCGCCACCGTTTCCGTGCTGATTACCAATATGACGATTGGTACCGTGATGCACATTACACCGGAAATGGCCGCCAGTGGCGGTAAGTACGCGATGGTGATCGGCATCCCGACATTACAGATGGGGGTGTTCGGCGGCCTGATATGCGGCGTCCTCGCAGCATGGTGCTTCAACCGTTTTCACACCTTACAACTGCCTGAATTTCTCGGTTTCTTCTCCGGCAAGCGTTTTGTCGCTATCGCCACCGCGTTCCTCTCTTTCCTGCTCGGGCTGGTCTTGCCGTATATCTGGCAACATATCCAGGCGGGCATTGATGCCCTGTCGATTGTGGTCAATGGGGATAATCAGGCGCTGTCGACCTTTATCTTTGGTCTGGTTGAGCGTGCGCTGATCCCACTGGGACTGCATCATATCTGGTATCCGTCTTTCTGGTACTCCTTTGGGGACTACACCACCCAGGCCGGGCAGCTTATCCACGGCGATCAGACCATCTGGTTCAAGATGCTGGAAGAAGGCACCAAGTCCTTTAGCAGCGACAGCTATCAGAACGCCGGTAAGTTTATGCAGGGGGAATTCCCGCTGATGCTGTTCGCTCTGCCCGCCGCCTGTCTGGCGATGTACCATGAAGCGAATACCAAAAACAAAAAAATTGCCGCCGGTATTCTGTTCTCTGCCGCCCTGACCTGCTTCCTGACCGGCATTACCGAACCGGTAGAATTTACCTTTATCTTCGTCGCCCCGATCCTCTATGTGTTTAACGCCGTTATGGCGGGCCTTTCTTATATGTGTATGTACCTGCTGCACGCACATATCGCCAAATCGTTCTCGGCCGGGCTGATTGACTATATCTCATTCGGTATTCTGCCTTCCTTTAATGGCTTCCAGACCAACTTCCTCAGCGCCGTGATCGTCGGTGTGCCGATGGCAGTGATCTACTACGTGGTGTTCCGTTTTGTTATCCGCCGTCTGGACGTTAAAACACCGGGCCGCGCCGATATCACCGCTAACGCCGGAGATAAAAGCGATATCGAGCTGGCGACAGAGATCGTCGGTCTGCTGGGAGGCAACAAAAATATTGGCAGCGTGGGTGCCTGTATCACACGACTGCGACTGGAAGTTGAAGACAGCGAACTGGTTGATAAAGACGGGCTGTATCATCTGGGCGCACGCGGCGTGGTGTTCGTCGGGGATAACGGCATTCAGGTTATCTTTGGTGCCCGGGCGCAGTTTATCGCTCAGCAAATGACGCAGCTGACCGGGCGGTAACTGGCACAAATCGTCGTCTCCTGTATGCTACGGGAGACGCGTTTTTTACAAGGATTGCAATGAAGAAGGTCAGCATCATTGATGTGGCAAAACTGGCGGGCGTCTCCGTCTCCACGGTGTCGCTGGTACTCCGTCAAAAAGGGAAGATTTCAGCGCAAACCATTGAAAAGGTAAAAGAGGCCATCACTGAACTGGGCTACGTACATAACGTTGCCGCCGCTAACCTGCGCTCTAATACCTCAAATCTGATTGGTCTGATCGTGCGTGACTTTAGTGATACCTTTAACCTTAAGGTGATCACCAGCATTGTACAGGCGCTGGAGCAGCAGGGTTATATGGTGTTTCTTGCTCATCCTCAGGATGATGAAGATCGCCTGGTCCAGTGTCTGTTGTCCTTCAGCCGCCAGGGGGTGGCAGGTGTTATTTATCTCACGAATGATGCCACGCGGCTCACCTTACCGGGTCCCATTCGCCACTGCTCACTGCCGCTGGTCACCGTTTCTCAGGCAATGATCGAAGGTCAGTACGATCTGGTGATGCGGGACAACCGCCAGGCCGCGGCCCAGGCCACACGCTATCTGATTGAGCGTGGGCATCGTAATATTGCGTATATTGGCGGGGAAGAGCGCTGTCAGATCCGCGCTCAGCGTCTGGCCGGTTACCGCATGGCGTTGCAGCATTACGGCTTACCTTATAAAGAAGAATTGACGCCTTCCTGCCTGGAAGAGACGAATGCGGCCCGCCTGGCCACCCGGCGCTTGCTGGAAAGCAATAATAAGATCACCGCCCTGCTGTGCCACTCATCACATGCCATTATTGGCTGCCTGAACGGCATCCATCAGGTGGGTCGTACCGTCGGGAAAGATGTATTTCTGACTCAGCAGGTGTCGCTGCTAGGCTTTGAAGATATGTTGCAGATTAACCTCAGCTCCCCCTCCTTTACCTACGTCTCTTCTGCCAGTGATGAAACAGGCCGACAGGCCGCTGCGCTGATCCTGCGTAAAATCCAGCAAAGCGACCTGCCGCCTCAGCGTATTGTCGTTTCGGGCGAACTGGTGCTCAGAGAATCCGGCTGATCGCGCCTACCCCTGTCCTGTATTCACCCGCTTGCCGATATTTTTCCATGGTCATTGAGAGCACACTAACCGCCCTCGGGATCCATACCGGCTTAGATCAAAAATTAGAATGTAAATTCCATGCAGTACGAAAAAAACCCTTATTTGAAAAATTCAATCCGTTAAATGGGCCGTTTTGATCGTATTTCCACTGAAAAAAAACGGTTTACTCCCTCCCCAACGCGCCGATTTTGTCATAATACCCATCCAACGCCATTTTTCATATCACTGATTAAATTCAGTTTTTACTTTTCACCCGCCACCATTTCATAACCAGGGGTAATGAAACCTGTTTATCTCACACCAAAATCACCGCTCAGTGCAACAATCGCTTAAATAGTTTTAACCCGCTCACAGATTTCGAAATATTCAATTCAATACGTACCGAATAGAACATACATTCCACTGAGTTAACAAATAAAACGAGATGGGAATCGCAGTCCCATCGTGACAGGCCGCTCTGTGGCCAGCTTTGAAAAGGGTTAAAAAATGGATACCAGGCAAACGCGTTATAATATGAAGTACGTAATGCTCTGTTGCACGGTGGCGGCATTTGGTGGGCTGCTTTTGGGGTATGACTCCTCGGTGATCTCCGGTGCTATCGAACCACTGAGTGACTATTTCCAACTCTCCCCCAGCGAAACCGGCTGGGCGGTGTCAAACATTCTGCTCGGCAGCCTGATCGGTTGTTTCATCGCCCCTAAACTCAGCGATAAGCTGGGCCGCAAAAACTCACTGGCGATCACCGCCTTAATCTTCACCGTGTCGGTGGCAGGCACCGTGGTGGCGCACAACTTCACTACCTTCGTGATTATGCGCATGCTGGGCGGGCTGGCGATTGGGCTGGCATCGGTGATCTCCCCTATCTATCTGGCCGAGCTGTCACCGTCAAAGTTTCGCGGACGCACCTCAGCGCTCTACGCTGTCTGCTGTGTTGGCGGCCAGTCCGTCGTGCTGTTAACCAACTTCTTTATTAATAAATCCATGGCGCCGGAAGCGATGATCGATATGGGCTGGCGCTACATCCTCGCCACGGCGCTGATCCCCTGCGCGCTGTTCCTGTTCTGCATTCTGTTTATTCCTGAGTCACCGCGCTGGAACGTGCTGAAAGGACGCGATAAAGCCGCCCTGGACACACTGACTAAAATCTCGAATAAAGAACATGCTGAAACCGTGTTTAGTGAGATCAAACGCTCCTTCAGCCACCAGGCGGCGAATCAGCATAAAACCAAATTCCGTCTTGATAAAACCACGGTGCCTTTACTGGTGATCGGTATCGGCCTGGCCATTGGTAATCAGATTAGCGGTATTAACGTGATCCAGTACTTTGGCCCGTCCCTGCTGAAAAACGTCTCGTCCAGCACCGACAGTGCGCTGCTGGTGACCTTCTGGCTGTCCGTTTGTCAACTGGTCGGGGTGTTGATCGGGATGTCATTGATTGACCGGGTGGGACGCCGCAAGCTGCTGCTGATGGGTGCCATCGCCTCCAGCGTGTTTCTGACCTACTCGTTTGTCGCCTTCTATTATCAGTTGCCTGGCCTGCTGGCCGTGGTCGGTCTGTTCGCTTACATGGTGTTCTTCGGTATTTCATGGGGCCAGATCGTCTGGACCGTGCTGGGTGAGATTTTCCCGACGGAAATCCGTTCGGTGTGCGTCGGTATCTCCATCTGCATGATGTCGATGGCTAACTTTATCATCAGCACCACCTTCCCGATTTTAAACAGCAACGCCTTCTTGCTGGACGTGTTCCACGGTGGCTTCCCGCTGCTGCTGTTCGCGATTTTCTCGCTGGGTATGTACTTCTTTACCTTCCGCTATCTGCCAGAGACGGCTGGCGTGTCGCTGGAGAAAATTCACGGTCTGGTCCTGAAACAGTTCAATGTCAACGTAGATGAATCAGAACTGCTGGGCACTAAGGCAGGTGATAAAAACACCGAGTCGTTTAATGTCCCGATGGGGCACTGATTACCCTGGCGGTCCGCATTCTGCGGACCGCCAGCCTCACTCAGAACCAGATTTCACTCTGCACGCCAAAACTCCAGTTCCCTCCTGCACTAAATCCGGCGCTGCCAAAATCATCATTCACTGCATACCGATCCAGATCCTTCGACCAGTTCATATACGTCACGAAGAAACGGATTTCCGGCCGCGCCTTAATATCAAACACCTCCCCCACCTTAAAGGTCGGGGCAAACGTCAGCTTGTAAAAGTCCCCTTTCACAGCCTGGTATTGATTCAGCGCGCCATCACTGCGATAGCTTCTGCCATTAGGGTCGAGATCCATATACTGCCAGGACGCTTCATACAGCAGCGCAACGTTGCGGCTGATAGCCTGTGAAGCACGCAGATTGAACGTTGCCCAGTCATAGCGATCCCCCTCGCGATAACGGTCTTCACTGTGCTGGGCAATCACTGACGGTGCCAGTTCCCAGCGTTCACTCAGCGGCACAATACCGTAAGAGGCGAAGCGCAGAGATTGTGCATTACGCGTCAAATCTCCATCACTTCCCGGTTGCCGTGCTTCAGCCCCCAGGCCGCGACCATATTGCAACGCACTCTCTGATGTGCCGGGCAGCAGACCATAAAAACGCTGTTTATCATGCCAGGCCAGCATGGTATAGGCACCATTTTTGGCCGTGTTATCGCTGCGGGTGGCATAGCTGCCGGTGGTCGAGGTGTTGTCTTGCAGGTCATCGTTGCCTTGCGCACTCATTCCCGTCAGCATCCATTGCAGATTGCCCCAGTAGTTGTTGGCCGTCAGCATCACGTTCTGCACATCGTTGTCGTTGTAACGGTCGCTGCCGAGATCGCCAAAATTACGCGCATACAGTGAGAAATTACTGTGGAAGCCCGGCGTCCACTGCACGTCATTTATCCCACCGCCCGTGCCCCCCAGAAAGACAATATCGCTGTCGGTAAAGTGGATATCGAAATTATCGCGATCGAAGCGTTTACCGGCCCACAGCGTGGCATTTTTTAGCGGGCCACCGAAATCGGCAAGGCTACCCATTTCCACATACAGCTGACGAATATTCAGATGGTGGCTGTCATTATCCTGTACCCACGGATCGGGATTATTCGCGCCGTCGGCCAGCATGGTTTTAAATCTGGCCCAGGAGCCATCGTTAAACGTCAGGTTCTTAATGAAACTCAGCTCAACATAGTTGTCTTTCTCGTTGCCCAGACGGCCAATATGCGCGTCGCCGCCGATAGAACTGGCGGGAGAAACTCCCGGCCCACCGTGAGCACCGCGTCCGCTGCCGCTCAGCAATGCGCCGGAACGGGCATAGCCGGAAAACTCAAACCCATTGTCTTTCTCAGTGGCCGCTACCGCTGGGGCAGCAGGCGATGCTGCCAGCTGACGCTCTGCACGCACGGCGCGCGCCTCAGCCTGGGCCATTTTTTCACTCGCCTGCTGCGCGCTGAGGCGTGCACTGCTGGCCTCTGCTTCCGTTTTTTCCAGCCGCTGCTCCAGCAGTGCCAGGCGTTGTTCTATGGTCAATCCTGTGGCGCCTTGGGCCATCGGGCAGCTCAATAGCGCGCAGCAGAGCGCCACGTAAAGAGGACTTTTACGCATTATCCGTTCCTGTTTGAAGGTGATCAGTGCTGCGGGGTTGGCAGCGAATCCGGGTCTGAAGGTGAGGTCTCAGTGGCAGACGAGGCTTTACGGCGCGCTAATTCCGCGCGGATATTCTCGTAGTCGTTGTCCAGTCGGTAATATTTCCCCATCCAGATCATCGACAGAATAATCAGCACCAGCGGGATATACAGATAGCAGGTTTTAATCGCCAGCAGCGCCTCTGTGCTCTGCGCATGGTTGGCATGGTAGCCGCCCAGTGACAACAGGATACCCGTTATCGCTCCGGCGCCCGCCATCGCCACTTTGCCGAGGAAGCCGTTCACGGAGGTGAGTATCCCGGCGGTATTAATCCCGGTTTTCCATTCACCGTAATCCACCGGATCGGCCTGCATAGAGAAGTAGATAGCGGTTCGCTGCCCGGCGCCAATGGAGAGGATGGTGGCCCCCACCAGCAGACCCGTGACATGCGTATCTGCCACGATCATCACCAGCATTCCCAGTACATTGATGGCACTGGACAGCAGATAGACGTGACATTTTTTCATCCGCGCAGCGAGTAACGGCACGGTCAACGTCCCCAGCAACGGTACAAACGTGGAGATCCCGGCAGCCACTGCTGTGATATTGACGTCCCCCACGTAGTAGTTAAAGAAATAGACCAGCGCCCCGGTCTGGAAGAAGAAAGCCCCCCACATCAGGAAGATATTCACGGCAAATACCGCCCACGGTCGGTTACTTTTCAGCCCCTGCCAGGCACGCGGTAGCGTCATACGCTCCTGTTGAACCTGAATTCGCTCCTCCACGCTGCGAAAACTGAGAAGCAGGAAAAAGGCCGCAATGCCGCCAAAAATCATCGCCGTATACAGAAAACCCTGCGCCTGATCCCCCTGCCCGAGGCTTTTCACCAGCGGCAACGTCAGCACCGCGACCAGCGTGGATCCCAGCGATCCCATCACAATGCGCACCGCCGACAGCGTGGTGCGCTCCCGGGAATCACTGGTGATAAACGGCAGCATTGCGCTGTAGGGAATATTCACGAACGTATAAAGGAATGACAGACACAGATAGGTGACGAAGGCATAGAATAAACGCCCGGTCGTGGAGAGCTCCGGCGAATAAAAGGCCAGCATACACAGCAGCCCGAACGGGATCGCCCCCAGTAATAAATAGGGGCGACAACGTCCCCAGCGGGTTGTCGTGTTATCAATCACCAGCCCCATCAGCACATCGGCGACGCCATCCACCAGCCGCGTCACCAGGAACATCAGCCCGGCATAATAAGCAGGCAACCCCATAATATCGGTATAGAAAAACATCAGGTACAACGAAATTAACTGCCAGACCAGGTTACAGGATAGATCGGCTACCCCGTAGCCCAGCCGCTGACGCCATAGAGCAAAAAGTGAAGTTGGCATAATCATCTCTCAGAATTTATAGGTTATTTGTTGTTCAGAGTTCAAAGTGACGAATCAGCCATGCCGGGGTACAACTCCAGGCATGGCAGTAGCTGTTAATTAATTTGCTGCCGTAGGGTGAATAGTCGGGATTATCCGGGTCATATAACTCCCAGAAGGTCTCCGCCCCGGCCTGCACCATGCCGCCCCAATAGCGTTTAATTTCAACAACAGCCTGCTCACGTTCACCGTGAGTGAGCAGCGCTTCAATAAAGTGGTGCATCATATAAGGCGTGTGCATTTTTATCACCGGGGGATGGCGCTGTAAGCGGGCTAACAGCTGCCGACGAAATGCCACGTCACCCACTTCGCCGAGGATCAACCAGACTTGCGCAGCCCAGGAAACCTGCCGCGCTTCCCCGCTGACAAAAAAGCCCTGCTCGTCATCCCACAGATGGGTCAGTGCCGCCTGGCTGACGCGTTCAAGCGCGCTTTCCAGCCAGGCGATGTTGGCGTTATCACAGCGCCGGGCCAGCTGTATCCCTTTACGCAGGGCATAGATCAGCACGCCCTGCGCGGCGGCCTGTTTGTTGAGCTGTTCATGCCAGTCGATAAACGCCCACCAGTCTTCGCTGTCACGCAGAATATGGCGATCGTCCAGACGTTGCAGCGACAGCTCAATCTGGCGCCGCGCCGTCGGCCACAGATCGTCCAGCGTTGCCCGGTCACCCGTTGCAGCCACGTAGTCTTCCAGCGTGGCGACAAACAGCAGCGCATAATCGAACAGGAAAGTATCGTCGGCGATCACCTGCGGCTGCATAAACAGATTGGAGGAGACCATACCGTCTTCGCGCGTTACCCCGGCGAACAGGTAGAGGCAGCGTTTAACCAGGTCGTTGTGCGCATAGGTGGGATAGTTGACCAGCGCCTGTAAGCGCAGGTCGCCCAGCCACAGCCGTCGATCGCGCTTCGGGCCATCTTCGAAGACATCCTGCATACAGTTTTTGAGCGTACGCACGCTGATCTCATCGATCTCCCGCAATAAGGGATCGGCAATCTGTACCTGTTGCAGGGTACTGTCACTGGCGGAGCTGACGGTGTCGAGATGGAAAGTGGGGAAACGCAGACCGTATTTCGGTGACGTCGAAACCACCCGCACTTTGACATAGCGACAGCAGTAGCGGCGCGGCAGGGTCATCTCCACGGGCAGAACATCCAGATAACTGTCCTCCTGTTGCAGCCAGCTGCGACTGAGCCAGCCATCGTATTGGGAGAACGGCTCTGCGACCTCCGCACTGATTTCGCCGAAGATAAATTGCAGGTGCGCGGGGGCATCCGGCGGACTGCCTGCCGACTCACAGCGCAGCGAGAGATACCCCACGCAATGCTGACCAAAATCCACAATAAATTCATCACCGCTGGCAAACGTTTGTTGGCTCAGTTGCTCTGGTGTAAAGCGCGCTTCACTGCGCCAGCCGTGAATAGTCAGCGCATCGGGTATCATGGTGACGACAGAAATCGGCATGACCCGCTGACGATAAAGCGCCGGCCGCATGGCATCGGCCTGGGTAAGAAACGCCGCATGAGTGCGGGTGCGTAATTCGCTATGTTTTTGCATGGCAGCGACCACAAAAGACTCCTTTAACCGGTTCAAGAGTCAGCGAGTGTAGAGCCACGGTTGGCGGGCGATCTATTCTGAAACCGCCAGGTAAAACGCGGGACTGGCGCTGCGGGAAAGGTGTCCCCGATAGCGATCACAAAATGATAAACCCGACTCGCCCACCGTTGAGAAATCCCTTAAGTTGAACGGATATCAGTGAGTGAGATGTGTGAAAGATGAATAACCTGCGGCTTGACCAGTATTTCAGCTCGGCGCGTGACCAGTTTTCCCTCTATACCAGTGACCCGGAAGATAACAATTGTGAGCACCGCCATGAGTTTAATGAGCTGGTGATCGTTGAGAGCGGGCATGGTCTGCATGTGATTAACGGCAAACCTCATTTTATCCAGGAGGGCGACGTTTTCTTTGTTAAGGATGGTGACTGCCATTTCTATGATGAGCTGGGCACACTGCGCCTGATCAATGTGCTGATCAACCGCCAGCAGCCGTTTCAGTGGCTGAACAATGTCGGGGCGTTACTGGCGCGTTTTGATGCAACCCAGCCGGGCAGTTATCACTGGCTGCTGCCGCAAACCAAAGCGCAGTGTAAACAGATGATCGGACAGCTTTTTAGCGGTCAACAAACCCGCCACGAGGAGACGAACAGCGGCTGGCGGGAAGCCTGCTTCTTTCAGTTGCTGATGAATATGGCCTGCCAGCAGGATGAACACACCAAAAGCCAGACCAAATACAAGTTGCACAAACTGCTGGGTTTCCTGCAACAACACTGTTTTGAAGAGATTGACTGGGAGGCATTAAGCGATCGGTTCTATCTGAGTAAGCGCACACTGCAACGCCAGATTAAAGAGACCACCGGGCTCACGCCTGACAATTACATTAAACGTTTGCGGCTGGTTTCGGCGCGTGAAAAGATCATCAATACGGAGGAGAGCATTACCTATATTGCCTATCTGTGTGGCTTTGCCAACAGCAATCACTTCTCCACCTGCTATAAGCAGGTGTTTGGGCAAACACCCAGCCAGCAGCGCTCAATGCGCTAACCCGCTTCGCCCATCACTGGTTATAATCTTTTTCTTAGCATCCTATGTGGCTGCTTAACCAGAGGAGAAACCTGTGATCAAATTCAGCGTACTTTATCCACGTCAGGCCGATGCCCATTTCGACCATGATTATTACCGCGATGTGCACCTGCCGCTGATCAAATCACGGATGGGTGAACGTTGTCTGAGCTATGAAATTGATACGCCGCTGGATAACAACGCGCCGTTTATTGCGGCCTGCCATATTTACTGTGCGGATATCGAGACGTTTGAACAGGTGATTGCTGAACATGGCGAGGAGTTTGTCGCTGATGTGGCGAATTTTTCTAACATTGAGTCAGTGAAGCTGGTTTCCGACGTTTTGCGCGTCGAATAAGCGATAATAAGGGGGCCAGCAGATCGCTGGCCCCCGTTAAATCAGGAGAGGATTTTCTTCTCGGCCAGATCCAGCGCGAAGTAGCTGAAGATAATATCGGCACCGGCGCGTTTGATGGCACCCAGGCTTTCGAGCGTCACGTCAAGCTCATTGATCGCCCCCGCCTGCGCACCAAATTTAATCATCGCGTACTCACCGCTGACCTGATAAGCCGCCAGCGGCAATTGCGTACGCTCACGCACGTCGCGCAGGATATCCAGATAGGCGCCTGCCGGTTTCACCATCAGCGCATCAGCACCTTCACTTTCGTCAAGCAGTGACTCACGAATCGCTTCACGGCGATTCATCGGGTTCATCTGGTAGGTTTTACGATCGCCTTTCAGCGATGTACCTGCCGCTTCACGGAACGGGCCGTAGAAAGAAGAAGCAAACTTGGTGGAGTAAGACATGATGGCAGTGTCAGTAAAGCCTGCAGCATCCAGCGCGTGGCGAATCGCTGCCACCTGCCCGTCCATTGCCGCCGAAGGCGCGATAAAATCCGCACCCGCCGCCGCGGCAACCACGGCCTGCTTGCCGAGGTTAATCAGCGTGGCATCATTATCCACGCCGTGGTCGTGCAGCACGCCGCAGTGGCCGTGGCTGGTATATTCACAGAAGCAGGTATCGGACATCACGATCATTTCCGGCACGGTCTGCTTGCAGATACGTGACATACGCGCCACCAGTCCGTTCTCATTCCAGGTATCACTGCCGTCCGCATCCGTATGATGCGAAATCCCAAAGGTCATGATCGACCGCACTCCCGCTTTCGCAATGCGTTCAATTTCATACGCCAGACGTTTTTCAGGAATACGCATCACGCCTGGCATGGCGGCAATGGGTTTGTAGTCATCAAGACCTTCCTCAACGAAGATCGGCAGAGCCAGATCATTCAGACTGAGGGTATTTTCCTGGAACAAAGTGCGAAGAGAAGCAGACTGACGCAAGCGTCTTGGGCGCTGGACTGGAGAATAGCTGGACAAAACAACCTCGGTTTAGCGGGTCACGCAACGGTAATATTCACCGATGGTGATAAACATGAATAGTGTGCTAACACTATACCTCCGGGCGCGTGATGACAATCCTTGCGCCGTTACCCGGCACAGAATGATTCATTTTATTGACCCCGCATCGCCGTAAACCCGAAAAGATCGGGCACGATGGCGCTGTGTGATTCACGGTTCTTACACTGACTAAAGGAAAATATGATGTCTGAAGACGCCAAACTGACGTTTGTCACCCTGCTGGGCAGCCTGCGTAAAGCCTCACTGAATGCCGTTGTGGCACGCAACCTGCCTGCGCTGGCTCCGGTTGGGGTTGAGATTCACGCACTCGGTTCGATTGCCGACTTACCGCACTATGACGCCGATATTCAGGATGAAGGCATCCCGGCAGCAGTACTGGAAATGGGTAAAGCGATTGCCGCCGCCGATGGCGTGGTGATCGTGACGCCGGAATATAACTATTCGGTGCCGGGCGCGCTAAAAAACGCCATCGACTGGCTGTCCCGCCTTCCGGAGAATCCGTTTGCCAACAAACCGGTGGCGATCCAGAGTGCCTCGCCGGGGATGATTGGCGGCGCACGTGCGCAGTATCATCTGCGTCAGAGCATGGTCTTTCTTAACGCCCAGGTGCTGAATAAACCGGAAATTATGATCGGCCAGGCCACCAGCCGTATTGATGCCGCGAGCGATACCATCACCGATGAAAGCACCCGCCAGCATCTGACCGCACAGCTGGCAGCGCTGGCGCAGGCAGCACGTCGCTAATCGCTGTCCCCTCTTTCCGTTACGCACACGCTTTTCCTAGCAAAACCAGGAAAAGCTCTATCCTGTATAGAGCACATTGGCACAATGAAGTATCGCAAGCGGAGAAAAGATGGGATTTATTGGATGGACCGCGGCCACAGGCGGGTTGTTATTATTGATGTCGCTCGCCTCTGGCTGGATAAGCCGGGGCCCGGTGACGGCTTTTGCTCTCTATTTAATCGCCGGGGTCCTGTGTGGCCCCTGGGTACTGAATCTGCTACAGATTGATATTGCTGCCCACGCCCACCTCGCAAAAAATCTGACTGAAATCGCGATGGCCGCCTCACTGTTTATCACCGGACTGAAACTGCGTCTGCCGCTGAACAGTCCCGGATGGCGGATGGGGCTGCGACTGGCTTTCCCCGGGATGTTACTCACGGTGGCAGGCGTCACGCTGGCAGCACACTGGCTGGCCGGATTCTCATGGCCGCTGGCGCTGGCGTTTGGTGCTATCGTGGCCCCCACCGATCCGGTGCTCGCCAGCCTGATCTCCGTGAATGATGCGCGCGATGACGATAATCTGCGCGTCTCGCTCTCCAGTGAAGCCGGGCTGAATGATGGCACAGCCCTGCCATTGCTGATGCTGGCAGTATTGCTGCTCACCGGCAGCGGCGAGCTATCCTGGACGTTATTCAGCCACTGGGCGCTGGTGGATGTTCTCTGGGCGGTGGTGGGGGGAAGCCTGATCGGCTTTGTGCTCGGTCGGCTGATTGGGCAGTATGCCTCGCACCTGCGCCATACCCATCAGGATGTCGCCCCCAATGATTTTCTCGCGCTGGCGCTGATTGCGCTCAGCTATGCGATTGCACAGTCGCTGGATGCCTCCGGCTTTCTGTCAGCCTTTGCTGCCGGGGTCGGTTTACGCCGCGCCGAGATGCGCGTGGTGCGGCACTTTCCAACGGAAGCGTTTCAGGAGAGTGATTACCATCCGCCTGCGGAGGAGCTGGTCAATCCTAATGCTCGCCACCAGGGGGAACAGACCAACCCGGTCGGTTCAGCCGGACTGGTGGTCAGCGATGCGCTGTCGTTTGGCGATACGATTGAACGCCTGTTTGCCGCAGCCATTATTATTGTTCTGGGTGTCACACTGGCGCAGCACTGGAACGTCACCGGCATCCTGCTGGCCGCCCTGCTGTTTTTCGCCATCCGCCCGCTCTCGGTCTGGATTGCCACGCTGGGTGTTGATACTCCGCCGTTACAACGCGCCACCATCGGCTGGCTGGGCATACGCGGCATTGGCAGTATCAACTATATTGCCTGGGCCTATACGCATGGGCTTGATGGCCCGGAGGCCGCACGCATGGCGGATATGGCATTCACGCTTATCGTTGCCAGCGTGGTGGTGCATGGCATTTCCGTCACACCGTTACTGAACTGGCGTCAGTCACGCCTTCGCCGCGACTAACGCCTGATTCAGGCCTGTTCATTGCCTGGCTGCTTAAATGCCGCTGGCCGGGCAAGATAGACCTTCAGAATATCGTGCTTGACCATAATGCGCAGGATACCAACAAACACCAGGAACTCTGAGAGCACCAGTGAACTGGCCGCGCCGATGGCACCATATTGCCATGCCAGCAGGCAGCAGATCGGGATGTTAATCAGCCCGACAATAAACATCACATGCATACGCTGTTTCGCCAGGCCGTACGGGATAAGGATTTGCAGTCCGGCCGGGTAACTGATATTGCCAAAAATAAAGCCGCACACCACCACGCGCAGCACATTGGCTGAGTCATGAAACGCCGCCCCCAACAGGATCCGCACCACATAATCCGCAAAAAAGAAGGTGAACACCACGATAAACAGACTGATCAGAAACGACAGAGTGATGCTTTTCCGCGTTGCGGCAATCGCGGCAGCACGATCTTTATGAAACAGGTGACTGACGCGCGGAAAAAACGCATTGCCTATCTGTTCCGGCACTGAGTTAGCGGCTTTCTTCAGGCGGTCGGCACCGTTATACAGCCCCACCATATAGGTGCTGGTCATACTGGCGAGGATCAGCACGTTAATGTTATTGAATAAATTGGCACCAAAGATCGCCAAAAACACATGCAGGCTGTCTTTGATGCGTTGCATTATTTCGCGTGGTTCAAAGCGGTAGAAACCAATAACCCGCATCTGCACTACCAGACTCAGGGTGATGATGGCAGTAATAAAGGCCACTACACCCGGGATCAACGCCGCCAGCCAGGTGTCTTCTGGCGTCTTCACCAGCAGAAACGTCAGGGGGATGGAACAGAACTGCCCGACGGTGGAAATAATCGAGGTTTTACCCAGTTTTTCAAACCCCTGCATCAGCCAGCCAAAAGAGAGCAACTGGCCAAACAACACCGTAGAGTTCGCCAGCACGATATAGAACAGCGCGTGCCACGCCGGGTTAAACCAGGTCAGCAGCAGCAGGATCGCCAGCGTTGAGCAGCCCAGGATCAACTTAGCATTAAACGTCGACCAGAATAGCTGCGTCACTCGCTGCTTATCGTCGCGATGTTGAGCAATGTCCTTGGTGGTGTAGACATTGAACCCCCAGTCGGAAATCGTGCTGCAGTACATCACGCACGCCAGACCCAGCGCCAGCAGCCCCATATGCTCAACGCCAAGAATGCGCGCCAGATACGGCAGGGTAACCAGCGGGAAGATAAAGGACGTCCCGCGATAGGCCAGCAATGACAGCACGTTAATTAACAGACTTTTATCGATTACTTTAGCCATCAGTCTCTGACCTTATGTGAGATTCCATTCATGCTTTACGCAGACTCCGCTTTATCCTGATCAGATGAGAATATAATTCGGGTTGTCTTAACAGCAGCCAGTTGACCGCACCTTCCGGCTTTAGTGTTTTCCCGAAATAATAAATCGCATTCATGACATAATCGGGCACCCGCTGTCCACTGGCCAGGGAGAGATGGATCATTAATCTGAAGGAGTGAATAAGATAAAGACGACGAAGCTCGGCCTTTTCACTGACACCATCGGTCAGTTTAACTAATTTTTCATACGAGCCGAGAAAGGCGTCATAACGTTGGCGAAAAAAACTGTCACTTTTATGACTGTTGGTCAGTGAGCCACTGCGAATACGTTGCCGATAGTAAAGGTGCCGACTCACCCAGGCAATACGACAGCGCATAAATGCCTCTACGGTAAAACTATGATCTTCATGCAGCCGGGTAATGTATTTCAAATGAAACCGGTCTATGATCTCTTTTTTAAGAACGTAATTCCAGGTAGCCGATGTATACGCGCCACTATTAAGCAGACCCTGGAAAATATCCTGCGCACGCAACAAGCCAAATTGGTGGTGCTGTACTTTGGGGTAGATACGTTCCGGATCATTGTCTTCAAACATGAGTGAATTAAAACAGAAGAGTTCCAGCTCTGGATAAAGCGTAGTAATCTGGCTTAATTCCTCATAAAACCCCTCACAAACGACATCATCAGGATCACAGCAGAAGATGTATTTACCCTGTGCCAGCGCAATGCCGTAGTCGCGCGCCTGACCCAATCCGCCATTAGGGATGGTGAAGATACGGACCTGCTCTTCGCGGGCATAGTGTTGTTCTATTCGTTCCAGGGTGTCATCCGTCGAACCGTCATTAATGATAATTAATTCATTCGGCGCAGGGATTTGCGCCAGTAAAGAATCAATGCACTCGACAATATAATTCGCCACGTTATACGCAGGGATAATCACCGACAGATTTTTTTGTGTCATCACATTTGTCTCACCGTTTTGGGAACCTGTTTAATTAACACCAGAAAACGATAAAGATCAACGCACCTTCAGGGCGGGACAAGGGTTTAGGAAAATACCTGGAACATTATTAGAATCACATAAGAAAAACCCAAACAAAACGTAAACAAGATACGGGCAATCATTAATTAATCTATTTATAAACGATTCATAAACAGCTAATCAATTAAGTCACATATTAAAAGATTCATTAATAAATAATTAATGAATTACTCATGGGTCCATTCCGTAAAAAAATGCCATTGCAACAGTATCAACCTCCTGTAAACCTTGATGCTCTTCAGGATAAATCTCAGGCACTCACTGTTTCATGGAGTAACGCTGAAATGAGGATTATCTTAGCAACGAATCAATACACCGTGTTTTTCTTACCCTGTTTCCTATTAAAATCGTCATGTTAGCCCTATAAAGGCCATGACGTCGTCGGGCACCAGACCAAACTGATGAAAGGGTTGTTTACACTTTCTACCGTCAGGGGACGTCAAAAACGCTCAGGCAGAAAGATAACAAAACCGATCGCAACACTACGCAAAGCAGACAAATCTGATTGAAACACCCTTAAACCCCATTAACTAAACCCTCCATAGCGAGGAGGCGGATTTGTGTTAAGGCTCATACTGACATTATTATCGGTAAAGAGACGCTTCCGGATAAGCTTTTCGCCACACCTCTCATCCTTCAAATGCCCTGTCAGTGAGGCATCAGCCTCGCGCCAACGCCCGCATTAACGCAAAACTGATAAATTTGTTTTATTACTTAACACAAACTGAACAAATAATCGTTTGAAAAATCAATCTCGCGTCAAATCCCCGAGGCACTGAAGCCGCGCACGTTGTCATTTATGCTAGCCTCAATTAAGCGCTTTCGGCCACACCCAAGAGCAACCTGGATGGTTAAAATCATGAAGATCTCTGACAATTTTCGTCAGCATTTCATTAAAGATGTGCTGATCCCTTTGATTGTCGTTTTACTTATCACCTTTAGTGCTGGCATTTTTACCTTGAACTGGGCGAGCACACGCACCAATAACGACGCAGCCATTCAGCAGCAGCAAATTATTCAGACCACGATGTCGCAAAGCCTGAGCGATATGCTCAAACAACAACGCAGTCTGACGCAGTGGCAGCCGTTGGCCGATCGCCTGGCGCAGGGTACGCACAACCTGCAATGGCTCAATGAGAATGTCGGTGCCTGGCTCTCCACCATGTTTGATCATCAAGTCATCTCCCTGCTGGATGCTTCGGGCAATCCGGTTTATCTGTGGGAGAATGGACGTAATGCGCCGGTGGAGCAGTTCGGCCATATTGCCTGGCCCGTGCGTCCGTTTCAGCAAAGTCTGCTGCATGCGAACAGCCCAAACAGCGGACGCCGTGATCGGGTGGGCTTCGCGCTGATCGATAATGCCCCGGCGATTGTCGCTATCGGGCAGATCAGCGGAGATGCCGCCGACAGCGGTCAATATTCCATGCTGAGTATTCGCCGTCTCGACAGCGCCTGGCTGGAGACACTGGCCCAGCGGAGCCTGTTGCACGGCCTGCATTTTACCGACGGTCTTACGCCCGTCACCGAGAGCGGCCATTATGCGCTGACCTCTCTCGACGGGGTCCCGATTGGCAACCTGCAATGGCAGGCTGACCGCCCCGGATCACGTATGCTGAAGGTGATTACACCGCTGGTGCTGCTGGTGTCGCTGGTGATCACCCTGATTTGTATTCTGATGATACGTCGGCTGTGGGTGTCATCGATGCGCCTCTCAGATTCCCTCCTCCAGCTGGGTGCCAGCGAAGCGCAGGCACAGCATCTGGCATTTCATGATGTGCTGACCGGTCTGCCTAATCGGGCACTGGTGGAAGAACGCATGACCCAGGCTCTGGTGCGCGTCTCCCGGCAGAAGGATAAGGTGGCGGTGCTGCTGCTCGATCTCGATCGTTTTAAAATCATCAATGACACCTATGGGCATCAGGCCGGTGATGAACTGATTATTGAGGTCGCCCATCGTCTGAACGGACTGGTGCGTCATATCGACACCGTGGGTCGCCTGGGGGGTGATGAATTTGTCATTATTCAAAAAGACATCATCTCAACGCAGGAGGCCACTGCGCTATGCCAGCGAATTCTCGACGTGATGAGACATCCCATTACTCTACTGGGAAATGAAACCTGGGTGGGTATCAGCATTGGCGTGGTACTGGCGCCTGACGATGCTACGGAACGGATGGAGATAATGCGCAAAGCGGATATCGCGCTGTATGAAGCGAAAAATCAGGGACGCGGACAGTACCGCCTGTTTGAAAGGTCGATGGATGAGTCCCTCAAAACTCGCCAACAGATCGGCGCTGACCTGCGGCATGCGTTGAAGACCAGGCAGGATCTTAACGTCTATTACCAGCCTTTGATGGATATCAGCGGGCAAAAAGTCGTGGGACTGGAAGCGCTGATGCGCTGGCAACATCCGGTTCACGGCATGATCTCGCCGACGGAGTTTATCCCGATAGCGGAAGATATTGGGCTGATCACCCAGCTCGGAGAGTGGGTGCTGCGTGAAGCCTGCCGCGTTGCCCGCCTGTGGCCGGATTTAACCCTTGCTGTCAATGTGTCCCCGTTGCAGTTTCGATCGCTGGGCTTTGTCGACCGCATCAAGGCTATCGTCAGGAAAGAGCAGATTTCCCCGTCAAACATCGAGCTGGAGATCACCGAAGGCGTGCTGATTGACGATGAAAAAATGGCGAAGGCGATTATCGATGAGCTGCGCGAAGCCGGGTTCCGCATTGCCCTTGATGACTTCGGCACGGGTTATTCCAGCCTCAACTACCTCAGTCATTTTGCCGTGGATAAAATCAAAATTGACCGCTCGTTCACCCAGTCGCTCGGCGTGACCAGTAATTCCAGCGCCATCATCGAATCCGTGGTGAAGTTGGGCCATGCAATGGGATTGATCGTAACCGCTGAAGGCGTGGAAACATCCGGGCAGATGAATGCGCTGGCCCGCGCGGGCTGTAACCAGCTGCAGGGTTTTCTGTTCTCTGAAGCAGTGCCTAAAGAGCAGATCCCACAGTTAATTAATCAGCGTCACGCCAGCTAGTGGTTGATGAAGGAAGGAAGCAAACGGAGATGGCCGGGGGGGCCCCGGCCAGGACACTCAGAAGAAACCCAGCGGTTGAATGCTGTAACTGATCAGCAGGTTTTTGGTCTGCTGGTAGTGATCGAGCATCATTTTATGCGTCTCGCGGCCAATACCCGATTTCTTATACCCACCAAACGCAGCATGTGCCGGATAGAGGTGGTAACAGTTGGTCCACACGCGCCCGGCCTTAATCGCCCGCCCTACGCGGTAAGCACGGTTGATATCACGCGTCCAGACCCCCGCGCCAAGGCCGTAAATAGAATCATTGGCAATCGCAATCGCCTCAGCCTCATCTTTAAAGGTGGTAATCCCGACCACCGGTCCGAAGATCTCCTCCTGGAAGACACGCATGCTGTTGTCCCCCTTGAGTAAGGTTGGCTGAATGTAGTAACCGGTGGCAAGATCGCCCTCCAGTTTTTCCACCCCGCCGCCCGCCAAAATTTCAGCGCCCTCTTTCTGAGCAATCTCCAGGTAAGAGAGGATTTTATCGAACTGCTGCTGTGAAGCCTGCGCACCAACCATGGTATCGGTATCCATCGGGTCACCGCGTTTGATGGTTTTCACCCGTTTCATCACCGCGGCCATAAAGGGTTCGTAAATCGACTCCTGTACCAGAGCACGTGACGGACAGGTACAGACCTCGCCCTGGTTGAGGAAGCCCAGCACCACCCCTTCTGCGGCTTTCTCAATAAAGGACGGTTCGGCCTGCATAATGTCTTCAAAGAAGATGTTCGGCGATTTACCGCCCAACTCCACGGTGGACGGGATCAGGTTTTTCGCCGCCAGTTCAAGAATATGTCCGCCTGTGGCGGTTGAGCCGGTAAAAGCGACTTTGGCGATACGCGGGTTGGACGCCAGCGCTTCACCCGCTTCGCGGCCAAATCCGTGGATCACATTCAGCACGCCTTTGGGCAGCAGGTCGCCTATCAGTTCAACAAACAAGGTGATCGACAATGGCGTCTGCTCAGCCGGTTTCAGCACCACGCAGTTGCCCGCCGCCAGCGCGGGTGCCAGTTTCCACGCCGCCATCAGCAAGGGGAAATTCCACGGGATGATTTGCGCCACCACGCCCAGCGGTTCATGGAAATGGTAGGCCGCAGTAAATTCATCAATCTCTGCCGCTGTGCCCTCCTGAGCGCGCAGGCATCCGGCGAAATAGCGGAAATGATCCACCGCCAGCGGCAGGTCAGCGGCCAGCGTCTCACGGACTGGTTTGCCGTTATCCCAGGTTTCATTAACCGCCAGGGTTTCCAGATGCTGTTCCAGACGATCGGCAATTTTCAACAACGTCAGAGAGCGCGACTGCACCGATGTTTTTCCCCAGGCATCGGCAGCGGCGTGCGCCGCATCCAGAGCTTTTTCAACGTCGTCTTTGTCAGACCGGGGAAATTCGCCAATCACCGATCCATTGACCGGGGAGGTATTCGTGAAGTAAGCACCGTTCACGGGCGCGGAGAATTCCCCGTTGATGTAATTGCCATACTGCGGCTTCAGGGTAATCAGTGACTCTTTACTGCCCGGATATGCATAGCGCATCATCGCTCTCCTGTAGAAAGATATCGCCGTAGCGACCTCGCCGTTAACAATAAAATAACTCATTATTAACATTATCGACAAAAGTGAGCTTGTCAGATTGCCCGGCAATAAACTGTGACGGCATCGAAAGGAAATCAGGATTTTAGCAAGGCGGTGTGAGGTAGCGCACAGGGTGTTCATCATGGCCGAAAGCGCACGAACTTCCGCCGGGTAGAGGCTATCCCGGCGGCTTTAGCGGGTCAGGCGCGTTTTGCCACCGGCAGACCCTGCTGCCAAAAATCGCGCAGTAACTGACGCGGCCACTCCGGCTCCGCTCGCGCAGGCACCAGGTGGTCGATCTCGGCATCTTTCAGGCTGTTTTTCAGGCAGGCCGTCATGATCTCGGCGGTGAATTCCGGGTGAAACTGCACCGATAATGCCTGCGCCGAGTAACGAATAATCTGGCAACCGTCCTGCGCGGATGCCGCCAGCACCTGGGCACCCGGCGGCGGCGTCAGCACCGACTGACGGTGCGACAGCCAGGCCGAGAACTGCGTTGGCAACGATGCCAGAAGCGGATCGTGATGGCTCTCGGCGCGCGCTTCCAGTGCCGTCAGGCCGCGTTCCCAACCATTAGGGTTATCGCCGACTTCACCGCCCAGCGCATAAGACATCAGCTGATGTCCGTAACAGACACCCAGCAGCGGTAACTGTTCTGCCACTGCATGACGAACCCAGGCGGCGGTACGCTCACTCCACTCAGCATGATCGGTGACCATCGCCCAGGAGCCACTGAGAATGGCCGCAGAAATCGTCTCCAGCGCCGGTAACGGTTCCCCAAGATCAGGGCGCACCACGATATAGTCCTCCACGGACAGATCCAGCGCGTCAATGAACCATTGCTTCTGCTCCCCGACAAGGGTGCTGACCGCTTGCGGCGGTGTTTCAAGCTGGATAATGGCTAACGGAAGTCTCACTGTCATCTTGCTCAATCCTCGAATCCTGGCGGAGTCGCTCACCCCGGTGATTATCATGGCAGCTTGTCACGAACCTGTCTCATAACATTTTCTGGCATTCTTTAAACAAAGCATCGGGTTAAGCCCTTCGATTTTCGCCTGGTTTGCGCCACAGGCTGCTAAAAAAACTACGGAGTTCAGCGCCTCATTTGGTGCATTTCATGCCATGATTATCGGGACTACTTCGTTTGCTAAGGACTGTGCAGTGGCTCTGCGTCATTTTTTGCTGATTTTGCTGGTGGTGTCCATTTGGGCATTTAATAACATCGCCATTAAATGGGGGCTGCTCGACCTGCCGCCTCTGTTGATGATTACCATGCGCTTTGTGGTGGTGGCATTAATCCTGGTACCTTTTACCCGCGTGACCCGCCAGCAGCTCCTCTATCTTGTGCCGCTCGGCTTTACGTTCGGCTTTATGCATTTCGCCCTGCTGTTTGTCAGCCTGAGCTATACCGATGCCGGAACGGCGGCGGTGATCGTGCAATTGGGTACGCCGATCGCCATGTTGCTGGCGATGGTGTTGCTGAAAGAAAAACTGCGGCTGGTGCAGCTGCTGGGCATTGCTCTGTCACTCAGCGGCGTTGTGGTGCTGGCCGGCAGCCCGACCATCCCCAACGGGTGGGTGCTGCTGCTGCTGTTACTTAGCGCCTTCGGCTGGGCCATCAGCAATATGATCGTGAAAAAATCCCCGGCCATCAGCCCGCTGACGCTGACCGGCTGGCTCTCCTTTTTTGCCATCCCGCTGGTGGGATGTGCCTCCTGGGTGGTCGAATCTGACCAACTCAATCTGCTGCTACACTCTTCATGGCGGGGTTGGTTTGGCATTCTTTTCAGTGCGATTGGCTCCTCCATTGTGGCCTACTCGCTGTGGTACAGCCTGCTGAAGCATTACAACGTCAACCTGATTATGCCGTACTCACTGCTGACGCCGGTGCTGGCGGTGATTATGGGCGTGGTGGTACTGGGCGACAGCATGAACAGTTTTAAGGCGATGGGTGGCGTGCTGGTGATTGTCGGCACGGCGATTGCGGTGATTAACCTGCGTAACCTGAAAATGCATGCACGCTTGCCGCGCTTTCGTTATGACCGCCACAGGAAAAACCGTACCCGGCCCTGAAACCCTGTAAGGAGAGTCAGATGGATAACCGCCTGAGCGATGCGCTATGGCAACAGCTGTGGCACGGACTGCGTAACAACAGTTCACCGCTGCCCTCACTCACGATCCGCGGCGATCGGGCACTGGTATCGGCTTATCCGGTCAGCGAGCTCGCCGCCACCAGTATCGGGCTGGCCGCTCAGGCCGCAGCAAGCCTGACGGGAAACCCGTCTTCGCTGGAGGTGGACGGGATGCTGGCTTCACGCTGGTTCCAGCATGCCCTTCGCCCGGTCAATCGTCAGATGCCGCCACTGTGGGATCCCTTCGCCGGGGATTACGCCACAGAGAACGGCTGGATCCGCCTGCACACCAACGCCCCGCATCACCGGGCCGCGATGGAAAAGGTGCTGGGGAAACACGCCGAACGTCAGACGCTGGCGGCAGCCGTCGCGCAATGGACAGGCAGCGATCTTGAGCAGGCCGTGGTGGATGCCGGAGGCTGCGCCGCTGCCCTGCGCAGTTTCAGCGAATGGCAGCAGCATGCTCAGGGCCAGAGCGTCAGCCGGGAAGCGCTTATCGAACAAACCCTTCAGGCCTGTGGCCCGGCACCAACCTGGCGTCTGCTTCCCGCCCGTCCGCTGCTCGGCGTACGCGTACTCGACCTGACGCGCATCATTGCCGGGCCGGTGGCCACTCGCTTTCTCGCCGGGCTGGGCGCAGAGGTCCTGCGCATTGACCCACCCGGCTGGCAGGAGCCGTCGCTGGAAGAAGAGATCAGCCTGGGAAAACGCTGCGCACGGCTTGACCTGAAATCCAGCGAAGAGCGACAGCAGTTTGAAAAATTGCTCAGCCAGAGCGATGTACTGGTGCACGGTTACCGCGCCGATGCGCTCAGCAATCTGGGCTATGACACGGAAACGCTGCAACGTATCAGGCCGGGGCTGGTCGATGTCAGCCTGAATGCCTGGGGCTGGACCGGGCCGTGGCGCAATCGCCGTGGATTTGACAGTCTGGTACAGATGGCCTGCGGCATCGCCGAGCGCGGCCGCCTGTGGCAGGGCAGCGATGCGCCGGTGCCGTTACCCGTGCAGGCACTGGACCACGCCACCGGCTATATGATGGCAGCCGCCGTACTGGAAGGATTACGCCAGCGCCTGCTGCATAACACCGGGTTTACTGCCCGTCTGTCACTGGCGCGCACCGCCTGCCTGCTGACGGATGCGCCCTATCCACAGGATGCGCAGCCCGCAGGGCTTGGACCGCGACAGGTTCAGGACGACGATGCCGAAGCCGTTATTTCTCAATGGGGGGTAGCTTACCGTCTGCGTTCACCCTTCTGGCTGCCGGGGATGCCGCTGAACTGGTCAAAAGCCCCTTCACCGTTCGGTTCGGCAGCGGCGGAGTGGACGCGCACGGGTCAGGCATGCCTGACCCCTACAGGATTATCACCCTCGCCGTAGGGTCGGGGCATGCCTGACCCCTACATGATTATTACCCTCGCCGTAGGGTCGGGGCATGCCTGACCCCTACATGGTTATCACCCTCACCGTAGGGTCGGGGCATGAATGCCTGACCCCTGCATGGTTATTACCCTCGCCGTAGGGTCGGGGCATGAATGCCTGACCCCTGCATGGTTATTACCCTCGCCGTAGGGTCGGGGCATGAATGCCTGACCCCTGCATGGTTATCACCCTCTCCGTAGGGTCGAGGCACGCCTCGACCGGGATCACGATGCCCGACGCTTACGCCTGCTCGTCTTCCAGTTCATCACGCATCGCCTGCAACGCTTCGCGGCTGATGGCCGCCAGCGTGCGGTAAAATGCGCTGCCCGCATGTGCCTCCACTTTTCCGAGGAAAGCACCGACCCACGGCATCAGGAACTCATCAAACAGCTGGATCTGCGCCTGGTACTCATCGACCTCAGACTGATCTTCCAGCCAGGACGATGCCAGCAGCAAGGCACCAATATGATCGACAGGCGCATCAGTTAGCGGCATCCCACGCTGGCTGAGAAACGCCCGCACTTCGGCTTCCTGCGGGCCATTTTCCCACTGAGAACCGTACGGTGACACCTTGCATTCCGGGCCTACAAACAGCGCATTATAGTCAGATGCCAGCAGCGCGGGATCGCAGTTCTGCTGTAAGCGGGTTAACAGTTCGTCCTGCTCCAGCGGCCAGTGCTGTTGCAGTTTGCCTTCGCGCAGCAGGGTAAACAGAGGGACCAGCAGCGGGTCCTGAGGCTGACGATTATACAGCGAGCCCAGGATGCGGCAGATGATGGAAAACTCATTCATGTGTTTCAGTTCCGTTAAAGGTAATATGTGACACCGTCACAAATCAGCGAATTCAGCAATTTCCCTGCCGGTGCGCTGTTGTAAAAAGTCCAGCAGGCGGCGTGGCGTGACATTTAACACGCGATCCTCTGGAAAATCCACCTCGCGCATAATGCGCAGGCAGTGGTCGAAGTGACCAAGGGTAAACGCGGTATGCGAATCCGACCCCAGCGCCAGACGGCCACCGGCATCACGCACAGCGGCGGCTACGGCACGACAGTTAGGTTCACTGCCCACGCGGGAGGTGGTAAACGAGGAGTTATTCAGCTCCAGTGCAACATCATACTTCGCTGCCGCTTCGGCAACGGCCCGAATATCGATGGGATATTTCGGGTTGCCCGGATGACTGATGATATGCACCAGTCCGTTCGCCATCGTGGCGATCATCGCGTCGGTATTGCTCGCTTTATCCTGCGGGGCCAGCACCGGTTCGTGAAAACCGGCTACGATAATATCAATCGAGTCGAGCATCGGCCCGCTGCAATCAATCTCACCCTGATTATTTTTGATGTTCGCTTCTATCCCGCGCAGTATGCCCACGCCATCAATCACCCGTGGCCAGACCTTCATATTTACGAAGTGCCAGTAGTGCGGCGCATCGGCCATATCCGGACCGTGGTCGGTGATCGCCAGCAGTTTGACGCCACAGGTTTGTGCCTGTAACACGTAGTCACGCAGCGTACTGTAGGCATGAGTGCTGGCCACAGTGTGCATATGCAGGTCAACTGGATACATCGGTTTTCTCCTTTATATTAATAGCCGCGGCTGATATCAACGCGCCCTTCTGGCATCTCGCCATTCTCACGTCGCAGTATAGCCTGTGCAATGTAGTCCATAGCTTCGTCTGGTAAGGTTACAGCCGCATTATGGGGCGTAATCGCAATATCAGGATGCGACCAGAAAGCATGTTCGGCCGGCAGCGGTTCGTGATTAAACACGTCCAGTGCGGCAGCGCTCACCTCGCCCGCTTCCATTGCGGCGAGCAGATCGGCTTCCACCAGATGCGCACCGCGTGCAAGGTTCAGCAAAAACGCGCCGGGTTTGAGCTGGCTGAGCAACTGGCGATTGAGGATCCCTTCGGTCTGTGGCGTATTGGGCAGCAGATTGATCAGTACCTGCGTAGAAGAGAGGAAGTCGCCTAACTGCTGCTCGCCATGGAAACTGCTAACCCCGTCGATCTGTTTCGGTGAGCGGCTCCAGCAACTGACCGGAAAATCCCATGCCAGCAGGCTTTTCGCGACGCTGCGGCCCAATACGCCAGCACCGAGGATGCCGACAGAGAACTCATCGCGCTTACGGTTATGCAGGTGATGCCAGAGCGTTTCGGTTTTCTGTTTCTGATATTCAGGAAAGCGGCGGAACCAGCCGAGCACGTGATACACCGCGTACTCCTGCATCTGACGCCCCATTCCGGTATCTTCCAGGCGGAACAGCGGCACGCCCGGGGCCAGCATCTCAGGGTGCTCACGCAGCTGCCCCAGGATATCGTCAACGCCCGCGCCCAGCGCAAACGCCCCCTTCAGCTCGCGCCCCTGAAGCATTTCAACGGGTGGCTGGCGCACCAGCGCATAGTCGGCCGGGCCGTTGTCTCCCACCTGCCATTGACGAATGCGGGCATGAGGCAGACGTTGCTGCAAACCGTTGATCCAGGTCTCTGCCTTGAAAAAGGGGTGATAAAAAATGATATCCACGTTTTTTCTCCTGTTTTTTGCTTAAGCTCGTGGAAAATGCGACGGCTGGCAAGTGAAACTTTAGCCGGGCGTCCGTCCGGTGGCCTGCACAGTGTGAAATTATCAGGCCATGATCCGCGCGTAACCCGCTTAACAGCGGATGAAGTCTTCCCACTGCCGTTTTAAGCAGCAAAGTGATTTAAAACTGACTAAACGCACGCATATTTCGGGAATCAGTGTTGACCGCAACCGCAGTTTTCCCTACATTAGCGCCCGTCAGCAACCCGGTTGTGACAACAATATGGTGAGGTGTCCGAGTGGCTGAAGGAGCACGCCTGGAAAGTGTGTATACGGCAACGTATCGAGGGTTCGAACCCCTCTCTCACCACCATATTCTAAGAGAATGCCTGAGCGAAAGTTCAGGCATTTTTTTTGCCTGTCATTCCGTGGAGAGAGGGAGTGAAGAACCCTCGCCAGGGTTCGACAAAACGGCAGGATAGCCGTTTTGCACAGCCGCAGGCTGCCCGCAGGGCGAGCGCCAGGGATGGCGCGAGTGATCCCCCTCTCTCACCACCATATTCTAAGAGAATGCCTGAGCGAAAGTTCAGGCATTTTTTTGCCTGTCCGACCCGGGCGAGGCATGCCTCGCCCCTACATCAGGGAGGATACGAGTCTCACCCTATTCAAGAATAATGCCTGTACGTAGGGGTCGGGCATGCCCGACCCGCAACAAGGCATCAGGAATGATCCCGTCAAAACAATAAATGTGCTCTTCCATGCAAACGAGCGACATGATTTGCAGACCACGCCCATGCCACTAACCCGACCGTCGTGAAACGCTCTCCCATCCGGCGACCACGATCATAATCACCGTGGTGAGACCATTCACCATCAACCTGTCGGTGATAAACACCACAGGAATTAATCCGGCCAGCGCCACCAGCCCGACAATATGCGACAGCGGAAACCGGCCGTAGACCATCAGTTTATAAATCGCATTGGCCAGCAGATAGACCGCCGGGCCGAGCAGCAAAACGGCGGCGGCGGCCATGTCGATATGTCCATCAGGATGGGCGATCACCAGCTCATTGGCTACGGCGCAGACAATAATCGCGCCGACCAGCACCACATGAACATAATGGAAGCAGGCACCCATCTGTCCCGGATTATCCGCATGTTGTATAGCATGACTGCCTGCCTTGCTGCTGGTATCGAAATAGACCCACCACATTGCCAGGCTGCCGATAAAAGCCACCAGCGAGGCAATAATAATCGGCGCATCCCACACGTCGGTTTCACTCAGCGTTGCACCGGTAATCAGAATGGTTTCACCCAGTGCGACAATAACAAACAGCTGGCAACGCTCCGCCAGATGGTGCCCTTCTATGGTCCATTCACTGCTGCTGTCTGAACGGCCCAGGCCCGGCAGCGGGAAACCGAACATCGGTGAGAAGTAGGTGCAGGCCACCGCTATCCCCCACAGGATCAGGCGCTCCGGCCCTTCGGCGATGCCACCCCACAGCCAGAACACCCCAGAAATACACATCCAGCCGAGGATGCGCTGGAAATTACGCCGCAGCAAATGCCCCGCGGGCAGTAACCATAATGTGACAGCGCTGCGCCCAACCTGCATCGCAACGTAAAACAGTGCAAATATCCAGCCGCGTTCACCGAATGCCTGCGGCAGTGCTGAAGAGGCAAACAGGCCCAACAGCATCACACCAAACAGCAGCAGGCGAATTTGTCGGGTTTCAGGATCGAACCAGTTGGTGACCCACGCGGTATACTGCCAGGCGAGCCAGACGGCAAACCACAGCAGCAGGGTTTCCAGTGCGCCAGTGAGCGTCAAATGATGCAGAAGATAATGGGAAAGTTGAGTGACCGCGAAAACGTAAATCAGGTCGAAAAGAAGTTCAGAAAATGACACCGTTGCGCCGTGGCCATCACGTACGCGAAGCAGAGTTAGCGCCATGGAAATGTTCCTGAAAAGGGGGCATTACATTGATAATAGCGAGACGCCCGAAACAGGAACATGTTTTATTGATGTCGGGCAGCGCCTTATTGGCATGATAAAGAGGGAATACGATGTTTTTAACATCTTCAGATTATCAACAGGCGGTTACATCGCTGGCAGCAGACGAAGAAGAACTGCTTGCGGCAGTGGCATTTTGGGGAAAAGGGGCAGACACGATGATCTGCCCACGCGTCGGTCAGCGCGCCAGGCTGATTTGTAATGTAGACAGCGGCGCCACCAATCCCCAGGTGATCAAAGCGCTGCGTGATAAGCCGGGCGTGACAATACGCCAGTCGGACAAACTGCATGCCAAAGTCATCGCCGGGGCGAAACAGGCGCTGGTCGGTTCGGCCAATTTTTCCGCTAACGGATTAAATCTTGAAGGCAGCGAGCAGTCCTGGTGGGATGAAGCCGGACTGTTAACCGAGGACCCCGGGCAGATCGCAGCTATCCATCAATGGTTTGCCGCGCAGTGGGAAGCATCACGCGACATTAGCGATAAAGACCTGCAACTGGCCCAGCTGCGATGGTCACAGCGGCGAGCCAGCCGAACCGCATCGGCACCGATTCACGCATTTGAACGCCTGCGCCCCACCGATGCTGAAGACAGGGAAATCTACCTGGTGATTTATAATGAGGCGATGTCGCAGGACGGTGAAAAGGCCTTCCAGGAAGAGCAGAAAAAACGGACCTGTCAGCCACAAACGGATATCACTGTGTTACCGCCCCTGTATGAAGGCTGGCCAGATTTGCCAACGAACGCCTTGCTGATAGACCTGTATTACGAGGAAGGGAGGAAGATGGAGTGCGCGGGCATTTTTACGCGTACCCTGCAGGATATCAATTTCACCTATTCCGATGGCAGTGCGGGCCATCTGGCG
Source organism: Erwinia rhapontici (assembly GCF_020683125.1). Classification (NCBI taxonomy): domain Bacteria; kingdom Pseudomonadati; phylum Pseudomonadota; class Gammaproteobacteria; order Enterobacterales; family Erwiniaceae; genus Erwinia; species Erwinia rhapontici. The sequence goes on from NZ_CP085627.1 coordinate 2,926,473, forward strand.
TTGTGCGTTCAGGAAGACAAGGTCATGGGTTATCTGTTTGATGATAAAGAGGCCAGATTGTTCGTGAAGCAAATCCGGCCTTTTATAAAGAAAATCCTGCAACACGCTACAGGTTCAGAGAAGAGTCGCTCTGTGTGCATCCCTTTTTCAGAGGTACTCCACATCTGCCAGCAGTCACGTTAACCAGCATCAGGATGGGGACGACGCACAGTTCGTCGCCCCACCTTATCGTTACTTGATCGCCAGAGCAGCCTTGATGGTATAGAACAGATCGGTTTGATCGGTCAGACCGACCACATTCGCCGCATGAGGACCATATGCCGCAATGCGCAGTTGCGTGCCGGTGTGGCCCTGAGAATCTTCTTCCGAATTGCCGTAGCTGATGGTCATCGGGCTGCCATCTTTAGTGATCAGCGTCTGCGTCAGGCCCGGTGCCTTGCTGTCATTGGCAATGATCTGGCTGGAGTGCGCATGGTCAGCGGTGACAATCACCAGTGTGTTGCCGTCCTTACGCGCAAATTCCAGCGCCTTTTGTACCGCTTCATCCAGATCGACCGTTTCACCAATCTGGCCGCACGGATTAGCGGCATGATCCTGCTTATCAATAGATGCCCCTTCCACCTGAAGGAAGAAGCCCTGCGGCTTGCTGCTTAGCAGTGAGATGGCTTTATCGGTCATCTGGGCCAGGGTTGGCGTTGATGCCGGACGTTCCGCATTCACTTCGCAGGTGATCGGTTTCCCGTCGAGATTGCCGTGATAAGTGGCTTTCGGCCCTTTCCAGCGCACCGGCATATTGCCGTCAGCAAACAGCCCCAGTACCGGCTTATCGTCGCCCGCTTCGCTCAGGCCGTTCATCCCCGCGAGATCGCTCACCAGCTGATAGCCGCGCAGCTTCGCCTGCTCTTGCAGAGTTTTGCCCTGCCATTCGCCCGCTTTCGCCGTCTCACTGAAGGTTTTCCCACCGCCGCCGAAAGTGACGTCCGCGCGGGCATTCAGCAATTGCTCAGCGATGGAACCTTTACCGCCCTTTTCCAGCGCGTTGGTGGCACAGAGTTCGCTGGTTTTCACCGGGCCATAGCATTTACGTGAGGTAACATGGGCAATCTGCGCGGCCGGGGTGGCATCTTCCAGTTCGGCGGTAGATACGTTACCCGTGGCTTTACCGGCGGCTTTAGCCAGTTCCAGCAGTGAAGGATAATCTTTACCGTTCACATCCACGCCGATGGCGCCATTATAGGATTTTACCCCGGTGGCCCAGGCGGTGGCAGAAGCCGCAGAATCGGTGACGTAGTCGGGTTTATGGCTTTTTTTATCCAGCGAGTAATGGGTGTACTGACCGGTCAGCGGCAGTGCATCAATACCTTTAAAGAAACCGCCCGCACCTTCTGCATAGTTACGCGCTGCCGTGATTTCAGAGTCACCCATGCCATCGCCGATCAGCAAAATGACATTTTTCGCCGTGGTATTACTTAACGAGGCTTTAATTGCCTCGGTCTGATCACCGGTCAGGCGGCGTGCACCACCGGGCTGGGTGATATCCCCCTGTGCGGCACGATTCCAGGTGGCAATATCCGCCACGGCAGAGGAGCAAATCAGCGAGGTCAGCAGGGAAAGAGCAAAGGCTTTGTGTTTCATTGTTGGCGATCTCCATGAATAAATTTAACTTAATGTTTCTGCGCCACAGTCTGCGATACAACTATTTCATTTTCGTGTCAGCCACGTGACAGGGAGATTTCATCGCCGGGTATGCTGATGATGGAATTTTGCGACTGCTCATGAGTTAAGCGAATAGAACCATAGGGAAAAATACTACTTGACCCATTAACGGCGACTGCCTATAGTACCGCCCCGTTACCCCCTGTGGGTGACGGCAGTAAAATATGGTGAGGTGTCCGAGTGGCTGAAGGAGCACGCCTGGAAAGTGTGTATACGGCAACGTATCGAGGGTTCGAACCCCTCTCTCACCACCATATTCTAAGAAAATGCCTGAGCGAAAGTTCAGGCATTTTTTTTGCCTGTCATTTCGTGGAGAGAGGGAGTGATGAACCCTCGCCAGGGTTCGACAAAACGGCAGGATAGCCGTTTTGCACAGCCGCAGGCTGCCCGTAGGGCGAGCGCCAGGGATGGCGCGAGTGATCCCCCTCTCTCACCACCATATTCTAAGAGAATGCCTGAACGAAAGTTCAGGCATTTTTTTTGCCTGTACGTAGGGGTCGGGCATGCCCGACCTGGACGAGGCATGCCTCGCCCCTACATCAGGGAAGGTACGAGTCTCGCCCTATTCAAGAATAATGCCTGTACGTAGGGGTCGGGCATGCCCGACCCGGGACGAGGTATCAGGGATGACCCCGTCAAAACAATAAATGTGATCTGCCGCACAAACGGACTACTCGAATATCCTCCACATTTATTATCTTGACCCCCTTTATTCTCACCTCTTATAACAGCCAGGTATCCCATGAATGATATTACCCAACTGCTGAAAAGCCATCGCAGCGATCGTAGCTACCTTGATAAACCTGTCGCCGACAGCATTATTGATGACATTGTTGAAGCAGCGTGGCTTGCACCGACCTCCGTCAACTCGCAGCAGGTATCACTGGTTGTTGTACGCGATGCCGCTACCCGCGCCCGCATTGCCGAAATCGCCGGTGGCCAACCGTGGATCGCAAAAGCACCGGTATTTATCACCTTCGTGCTGGATATGTACAAAAGCCAGCAGGGTATTGCCGCAGAAGGTAAAACGCAGATTGCGCATGAAAGCCTGGAAAGCCTGATCTCTGGATCGACTGATATTGGTATCGCGCTGGGTGCGGTGATGACGGCGGCCCGTTCACACGGGCTGGGCGTCGTGCCGATTGGCGGGATCCGCCGTGAACCAGAAGCCATGATTGAGCTGCTGAATCTGCCTGAACTGACCTTCCCGGTGGCGGGCGTGGTACTGGGCTATGTCGATGAACCCGCCGTGCAGAAGCCCCGCATGTCGCTGGCAGGCTTCCGTCACGAAGAACGTTATGACAGCACCTCATTGCCAGACGTGATTAAAGCTTACAACGAAGTTCTGGTGGCACACTGGAACAGTACCGGGCGTACCGATGGTGATAACTGGGGCAACAACACCGCCAGCTATTATCAGAATATCTATTTCCCGAACGTTCAGCCGGCTATCCTGAAACAGGGTTTCGGCATCAATAAATAAACAAAAAAAGCCCGGCACTGCCGGGCTTTGATTCGTACAGGGCGATCGCAGACCGCCCCGCTTTCATCTCTGATTAACTGTAAGCAAGCAGTGCTCGTTGGCAAAGCTCTGAACGCACACAGTCCTCTTTATCAAAACGTACCACGCCAATCATCTCGTCTTCCTCGAAGCGCGCCATCGCGTCGCTGAGGCCAGACTTCACATGAGCCGGCAAGTCACACTGGGTGATATCACCGTTAACGATGACCGTGACGTTTTCTCCAAGGCGAGTTAAGAACATTTTCATTTGGGCTGCGGTGACATTCTGCGCCTCATCCAAAATAACCACCGCGTTCTCGAAGGTACGACCGCGCATATAGGCAAAAGGCGCAATTTCCACTTTGCCTATTTCGGGGCGCAGGCAGTACTGCATAAAGGACGATCCCAGACGTTTAACCAGAACGTCATATACTGGCCGGAAGTACGGGGCAAATTTCTCGGAGATATCTCCGGGCAGGAATCCCAAATCCTCATCTGCCTGAAGGACCGGACGAGTCACTATGATCCTGTCGACATCCTTATGTATCAGGGCCTCGGCTGCTTTCGCAGCGCTGATCCAGGTTTTACCGCATCCGGCTTCACCGGTGGCAAAGATCAGCTTTTTGTTTTCTATGGCGTGGAGATAGTGCGCCTGAGCTTCATTTCTGGCTTCAATCGGTGAATGGTCGCGGGTATCGCGAGCCATACCAATGGAATCCAGCCCACCCATCTGCACCAGCGAGGTGACCGATTCTTCTTCACGCTGACGATGACTGCGTGAATCGCTACGAAGCACACGTTTTGCTTCACGACGCGCTTTGATCACTGCTTTCTGTCTTCCCATAGTGGCACCTTACAGTTGGTTTCATTTCCCGCATCGGTATATCGATGCGATTACGTGAACGCTTTAGAGGTCGTGGCTTCCTTTTAAGCCTTGTCTGGCCGTTGAAACAAATGCACAGCAGAAATCATGCCCGCCATGCACCGGTAAGGGTTAAAGGAATTGAGTAGCCGTTGAGTTGTGAAAGAAGAGAAAGCTGAAGTGGAAATGTTTTCCTCGCAAATATTCGCGATATGAGACTTTTTGACGACTGGCCCGGTAAAGGACTTCTGCATTCGCTATCTCCAGAGTGGAAAACTATATGCGAAAATCAACAGCAATTTCATATTCTTCATATTAGCGAAGAAATGCAACACTTTTTTTAACGTTATTATGACATTCAGATGAATGCATTTAAAATCATGAAGTTATAATTATATTTTTATTAACAATGGCGAGGTGGCGAAGATGGGTTGTGTGATTTTTAATCAGTTTGATTTTATTGATGCTAAGAATCATCCCAGCATAACGAGCTTAGAATTAGCGGATTAAGATTAATCCGCTAATTAAGATTAAGCCTCCAGCAATCCCTGTGCCAGATAGTGTTGGGCATCAGCAACGCCGGGGAGAACGAAGAAATACCCCCCGCCGATCGGTTTTATATATTCTTCCAGCGCTTCGCCATTAAGTCGTTTTTGCACGGCCAGAAAACCTTTTTCTAAATCGTGCTGATAACAAACAAATAACAGCCCCATTTCCAACTGTCCGGCGTTAGAGACACCCAGAGAATAGCTGTAACCACGGCGCAGCATCAGGCTGCTTTGCGTTTCCGGCGTACGCGGGTTCGCCAGACGGATATGGGCATCCATTGGGATAACATCTCCGTTAGGATCGCTGACGTAGTCCGGCACATCGTGCTCTTTGTGCATCCCCAGTGGCGCACCGCTGTGCTTCTCGCGACCAAAGATGGTTTGCTGTTCACGTAACGGCGTACGGTCCCAGAACTCCACATGGAACTGAATAATACGTGCCGCCTGATAGCTGCCGCCCAGCGTCCACGCCGGTTCGCCCTGCGCTTTGCTGACCCACAGAATATTATCCATCAGGCTGTTATCGGTGCTGTCCGGATTCGCCGTACCGTCTTTGAAGCCCAGCAGATTAATCGGCGTCTCTTTGCCTTTGCTGCGCGCTGCGTGGTCGGAGATAAACCCTTCACGTCGCCAGCGTACGCTCAGCAGATCCGGCGAATGCTTGATGATATCGCGCAGCGCATGGATGACCGTATCATTGGTATTGGCGCAAATCTGCAACAGCACATCGCCGTGGCACAGGCTGGCATCAAGCGAATCGTTAGGGAAGCGCGTCATCCGCTGTAATTTCAGCGGCTTCAACGCTTGCAGGCCAAAGCGCTCGTCGAACAAAGAGGTACCAACAGAAACGGTAATGGTGAGGTTATCCGGGTAGATGTCCTCCCCCAGAATGCCAGAGTCCATCGGTGGCAGCTGCGGGTTGGTCACCAGCGGTGCTTTACCTCCGGTGGTCAGAAACGCAATGCGGTCGGTTAACAGCCTGAACAGACGCACCAGATCGGCTTTGTCCGTGGCCAGCACATCAAACGCCACCAGCATCATGGCCGCCTGCTGCGGCGTGGTGATCCCCGCCTGATGCGCACCATAGAACGGTTGACGTTCCTGGCGGGCGCCAGGTGACAGCGTTCCGGGTGATGAGGTTTTCTCGTCAGTGGCCGCATGAACCGGGCAACCGCCCGCCACTACCAGGGCACCACTGAGGATGCCCATTCCTTTCAGTAAACGACGACGTGACGCTAACGCCACACCGTCAACAGGTTTTGCCATTTCTGATTAATCCAGACCGAGCGTACCACGCAGCAGGGAAAGGTCTTCGGCCAGCGCCGTAATAGGACCTTTCAGTGCCGTGCGATCGGCATCAGTCAATTTCTCGTAAGATTCATAGCCGTCTTTGGTACGGTACTTCGCCAGAATGGCATCGACTTTTTTGAAGTTACCGTCCACTTTCGCCAGCAGTTCAGGGTTAGATTTTTGCACCAGCGGACGCAGCAGGTTCACGATCTTCTGTGCGCCATCAACGTTGGCCTGGAAATCCCACAGGTCAGTGCGGCTGTAGCGGTCTTCTTCACCCGAAATTTTGCTGGAAGCGACTTCCTCAATCAGACCAGCAGCACCGCCAACCACTTTGCCCGGAGGGAAAGCCAGTTCACTGATACGGGTCTGCAGATCCAGCACATCTTTGTACAGCTGGTCGGCGAATTTATCCATACCTTTGGTGGTGTTATCGGCAAATAACACTTTTTCCAGACGGTGGAAGCCGGTGAAGTTAGGATCCTCTGCTTTCTTCTCGAAATCATCTTCACGGGCATCAATCTGACCATCGAGATCGGAGAACAGCTCAGCAATCGGCTCAATACGCTCGTAGTGCTGACGGGTTGGCGCAAACAGGGCTTTCGCTTTCGCCAGATCGCCCGCTTTCACGGCATCTGTGAAGGCTTTGGTGCCGGTGACCAACTGGGCCACTTCCTGAGTGACATACAGCTTATAATCAGCAATCGGCCCAACCAGTTGCAGTACATCCGGCTTGCCGTCGTTCACTTTACTGCCATTCGCTTTCACGATCAGCTTGCCTTTCGGGTTGCTCAGCAGGCCGCAGGTAATATCGTACTCACCCGCTTCCAGATTCGCGGTCAGCTTCTGGGTGAAGGATGGCGCGATATTTTCACGCTCTTCCACCACCATTACGCCTTTCAGAATCTCCCACTCCAGCGCTTTCTGGCTGTTGTTCTTAATGATGAACTGCGTTTTGCCTGCATCCACGGTCAGTGTCATCGGTTCACACTGTTTATCGGTCACGCTGACGTTAACCTGTGGGATATCGGCAGCCAGCGCTGCGCCGGATGAAGTCAGGGCGGCCAGCAGGGCAGCATTCAGTGCGTGGCGGCGAAAGTGTGTGGTCATTGAGTCATCCCAGTCAAAGTGTTGTTAACGGCAGACCATCAGCCTGCCAGACAGATTCAGCGCGTGGTACGCGCAGAGGTCGATACAGAGCGCGCAGGCAGTGCAAACAGCAGCAACGCAGGAATCAGATAGATAAACCACACCGCGACTTCACTGACGCTTGGCGCTTCCTGATAGCCCAGCAGGCCCTCCAGTAAGGTGCCAACAACGCTGTGGGTGGTCAGGGTGTTACTCAAATCAAACGCCACGTCCTGGAAGTGATTCCATAACCCGGCTTCATGAAAGGCGCGGATCGCCCCTGCGGCCAGTCCGGCAGCGACGAAAATAATGAACAGGCTGGTCCATTTAAAGAAGCTGGCCAGGTTAAGGCGCACCCCACCCCAGTAAATCAGCATACCCAGCACCACCGCAGTGCCAAGGCCGAGCATCGCACCCAGCGGTGGCGCATAACCCACATCCTGCTGGAACGCGGCCAGCAGGAAAAAGACGGATTCCAGCCCTTCACGCGCCACGGCAAGGAACACCATCATGATCAGCGCCCAGCCGCTGCTGTTGCCCTTCTGTAACGCGCTATCAACAGCCTCTTCCAGCTGTGCCTTTACGTTACGTGAGACTTTACGCATCCAGAACACCATCCAGGTGAGGATCACCACGGCAACGGCGGCAACCAGGCCTTCAAACAGCTCCTGCTCTTTCTGCGGGAACTCGCCCGTGGTTTCATTGATAAACCAGCCGAGTGCAAGGCACAGCGCGGCAGCAACAAACACCCCAATCCACATGGCACCAAACCACTGACTGCGCTGGGTGCGTTTCAGGTAACTGGCGATCAGGCTGACAATCAGCGCCGCTTCCAATCCTTCGCGTAACATAATAAGAAACGGGACAAACATGCCATACACCTCAAAGCGTGAAATTAGGTCAAAACCAGTAAAGATAAGTAAAATAAAAACGATATTGATTATCATTATCGGGCGACTAATTACAAGATGGCGGAACGATATTTTCGTGTTTTGCGAGATGGGAAAAATTAAGCAAATGTAACGATGACGACAGGGCTTTCTCCCGCTCGTTCCCGACGGACAGGCAGGAGCGAGGGCATAAAACGGGAAAGCGGGCTGAATTGCAGAGGGGGAAGATTCGCTGGTACCGGGCGGCACCAGCGAAGAGGAGAGCTTAGTCGGCCTGATATTCGGCTTCAGCGGCATCAAAACGCTGCTCAGCAGCGGCAGATGGCCCTTTGCCCAGCAGGCTGAAGACCACAATGGCGATACTGCCGAACAGGAAGCCTGGAATAATCTCGTAGAGGTCAAACCATTCGTATTGTTTCCATACCAGCACGGTCGCCGCACCGACGATCATCCCGGCCAGTGCACCGTTACGCGTCATACGTCTCCAGACAAGAGAGAGCAGAACCACCGGACCAAATGCCGCACCGAAGCCAGCCCAGGCATAGCTCACCAGACCCAGTACACGGTTGTCCGGATTCGCGGCCAGCGCAATAGCAATGGCCGCCACCAGCAGCACCATCAAGCGCCCCACCCACACCAGCTCACGCTGGCTGGCCCCTTTACGCAGGAAGTTCTTATACAGATCTTCCGTCAGTGCGCTGGAGCACACCAGCAGCTGGCAACTGAGCGTTGACATCACCGCCGCCAGAATCGCGGACAGCAGGATCCCGGCAATCCATGGGTTAAACAAAATGCGCGCCAGTTCAATAAAGATACGCTCACTATTCTGCGAAACCTCGCCCGCCAGTGCAGGGTTGTTCTGGAAGTAGGCGATACCAAAGAAGCCCACGGCGACAGCACCCGCCAGGCACAGAATCATCCAGATCATCCCGATACGACGTGCGGTACGAATAGAACGGTGAGAATCCGCCGCCATAAAACGCGCCAGAATATGCGGCTGGCCGAAGTAGCCCAGCCCCCAGCCCAGCAGGGAGATAATCGCCACAAAGTTGAGATTTTTCAGCATATCGACATTGGCAAGGCTCTTGGCTTTGATCACGACCATCGCATCGTCCAGACCACCGACCGCAAGAATGACCATCACCGGCGTCAGGATCAGGGCAAAAATCATCAGGCTGGCCTGCACCGTGTCGGTCCAGCTGACCGCGAGGAAACCGCCAACGAAGGTGTAAGCAATAGTGGCAGCGGCACCGGCCCACAGGGCTGTCTGGTAACTCATGCCGAAGGTGCTTTCGAACAGTCGCGCACCCGCCACCACGCCAGAAGCGCAGTAGATGGTGAAGAAGATCAGGATGACCACGGCGGAGATCACGCGCAACAGCTTGCTGGTGTCTTCAAAACGGCTGGAGAAGTAGTCCGGCAGCGTCAGGGCATTGCCATGATGCTCAGTCTGCACGCGCAAACGGCCCGCGACAATTTTCCAGTTCAGATACGCCCCCAGGGTCAGGCCAATGGCGATCCAGCTTTTTGAAATCCCGGCAAGGAAGATAGCGCCCGGCAGGCCCATCAGCAGCCAGCCGCTCATATCGGACGCACCGGCAGAGAGTGCCGTCACAACAGCACCTAAACTACGACCACCGAGAATATAGTCATCAAAGTTTTTCGTTGAACGGTATGCGATGAAACCAATCAGCACCATGCCAAGAATATAAACACAAAATGTCACCATCATGGGTGTACTTACAGTCATTTAAGTTCTCCACTTATTATTCGTTTCCACAGCGGGAGGCTGCATATGCGTCATCTGCCGGAACGAAGCAGACCGGCGCACGGGGGGGCATCCAGCCGGGGGGCGGTATCCTGCCGTAAACGGCTGTGTGGCACAAACGATTTAACACAGCTCGTACATCCATTTCACCAGGTTGTTACTATTAAATGCCAGCAGGTTGCACTCCATCACACTTCACCGGGTTGCACCCGCACAGCAACCCCATAAAAACCAGGCTTAACGGCGCTTTCACGAATCTGGCGAGTTTCTTGCAGCAATATCCATGCCGCTTTTTGTACGTTAACAAAAAGCCCATTTTTAAGTTTGAGGAGAGGGTCACATTTAACGAGGTTGCACAAAGTTGCAACATCAGTGATATTGCACCCTATCATTTGTTATCTACTGATTCAGGAGCTGTAAGGCATGGGCACAACTACCATGGGTGTGAAACTGGACGATGCAACACGCGACCGGATTAAACAGGCCGCGCTGCAGATTGACCGTACGCCGCACTGGCTGATCAAGCAGGCCATTTTCAACTATCTGCAACAGATCGAACAAGGCACCACGCTGGCCGAGCTCCCCACCAGCACCCTCGCTGTAGAGAGTGATGTACGCCCGTCGGAAGAAACGCACCAGCCCTTCCTGGATTTTGCCGAGCAGATCCTGCCGCAGTCGGTCGCCCGTGCCGCCATCACATCCGCCTGGCGCCGCCCGGAAACCGAAGCGGTGCCCATGCTGCTGGAGCAGGCGCGTTTACCGCAGCCTCTGGCAGAGTCTACCCATCGCCTGGCTTATCAGCTGGCGGACAAGCTCCGGCACCAAAAAGGGGCGGGCGGGCGCGCCGGAATGGTGCAAAGTCTGCTCCAGGAGTTCTCACTCTCCTCCCAGGAAGGCGTGGCGTTGATGTGCCTGGCCGAAGCCTTACTGCGTATTCCTGACAAACCGACCCGTGATGCCCTCATCCGCGATAAAATCAGCAACGGTAACTGGCATTCTCACCTGGGGCGCAGCCCGTCGATGTTCGTCAATGCCGCCACCTGGGGGCTACTGTTTACGGGCCGCCTGGTCTCGACCCATAACGAAGCCAATCTGTCACGCTCGCTCAACCGGATTATCGGCAAAAGCGGTGAGCCCTTGATCCGTAAAGGGGTCGATATGGCGATGCGCCTGATGGGCGAGCAGTTCGTCACCGGGGAAACCATCGCCGAAGCACTGGCCAATGCCCGCAAGCTGGAAGAGACCGGTTTCCGCTACTCCTACGATATGCTGGGTGAAGCGGCGCTGACGGCGCAGGATGCCAGGGCTTATCTGCTCTCCTATCAGCAGGCGATCCATGCCATCGGCAAAGCGTCTAACGGTCGTGGCATTTATGAAGGCCCGGGGATCTCCATCAAGCTTTCTGCCCTGCACCCGCGCTACAGCCGTGCGCAATATGAACGCGTAATGGAAGAGCTATACCCGATCCTGAAATCACTGACGCTGCTGGCACGCAGCTACGATATCGGTATCAATATCGATGCTGAAGAAGCCGATCGCCTTGAGCTGTCGCTCGACCTGTTGGAAAAACTCTGCTTTGAACCGGAGCTGGAAGGCTGGAACGGCATTGGTTTTGTGATCCAGGCCTATATGAAACGCTGCCCGATGGTGATCGACTATCTGACCGACCTGGCACAACGCAGCCGTCGCCGTCTGATGATCCGTCTGGTAAAAGGGGCCTACTGGGACAGCGAAATCAAACGCGCCCAGACGGACGGACTGGAAGGCTACCCGGTCTACACGCGCAAGGTGTATACCGATATCTCCTACCTTGCCTGTGCCCGCAAACTGCTGGCGGTGCCAAACCTGATTTACCCGCAGTTCGCCACCCACAACGCCCATACGCTGGCGGCAATCTATCAGCTGGCAGGCAACAACTACTATCCCGGCCAGTATGAATTCCAGTGTCTGCATGGCATGGGGGAACCGCTGTACGAGCAGGTCGTGGGGAAAGTTGCCGATGGCAAACTCAACCGCCCTTGCCGCATTTATGCCCCGGTCGGGACACACGAAACGCTGCTCGCCTACCTGGTGCGCCGCCTGCTGGAAAACGGCGCGAATACCTCCTTCGTTAACCGCATTGCCGATGCCACCCTGCCGCTGGACGAACTGGTGGCCGACCCGGTGTCTGCCGTGGAAGCCCTGGCACGCAGCGAAGGTGCGGTCGGTCTGCCGCACCCGAAAATCCCGTTACCGCGCGAGCTGTATGGCGAACACCGTCAAAACTCATCCGGGCTGGATCTCGCTAACGAACATCGCCTGGCGTCACTGTCGAGTGCACTGCTGAACAGCGCCAGCCAGACCTGGCAGGTGCAACCGCTGATTGATGGCCCGCTGGCCGCTGGCGACAGTATTCCGGTGATCAACCCGGCAGAACCGCTGGATGTGGTGGGCTATGTGCGCAGTGCGACCCCGGAAGACGTTTCCGCCGCGCTGGATGCCGCCACCCGCGTTGGGCCTATCTGGTTCGCCACCCCGCCGCAGGAACGCGCCGCCATTCTGGAGCGCGCCGCCGTCATGATGGAGGGCCAGATACAGCGCCTGATCGGCATTCTGGTGCGTGAAGCGGGTAAAACCTTCAATAATGCCATTGCCGAAGTGCGTGAAGCCGTGGACTTCCTGCACTATTACGCAGGTCAGGTGCGCGACGATTTCGATAATGAAACCCACCGCCCGCTTGGCCCGGTGGTCTGCATCAGCCCGTGGAACTTCCCGCTGGCGATCTTCAGCGGCCAGATTGCCGCCGCACTGGCCGCCGGTAACAGCGTGCTGGCCAAACCGGCAGAGCAGACGCCCCTGATTGCGGCTCAGGCCGTTGCCATTCTGCATGAAGCGGGCGTACCGCCAGGGGCACTGCAACTGCTGCCCGGCAGTGGTGAGACAGTGGGGGCCCAGCTGGTGCAGGACGACCGCGTACGCGGCGTGATGTTTACCGGCTCAACCGCCGTTGCCACCCTGCTTCAGCGTCATCTGGCCGGTCGTCTGGATCCGCAGGGCCGCCCGACGCCGCTGGTGGCGGAAACCGGTGGGATGAATGCGATGATCGTCGACTCCTCAGCCCTGACCGAGCAAGTGGTGACCGATATTGTCGCTTCTGCCTTCGACAGCGCAGGACAACGTTGCTCCGCCCTGCGCCTGCTGTGCGTGCAGGACGATGTAGCAGAACATACGTTAACCATGCTACGGGGCGCGATGGCTGAATGCCGTATGGGCAACCCGGAACGTTTCTCCACCGACATTGGTCCGGTGATTGATGCCGATGCCAAAGCGGGCATTGAGCAACATATTGAGGCGATGCGCAGCAAAGGCTTTACCGTGTTCCAGGCGGCACAACCGCAGGCACCGGGCCGCCGCGAGTGGCAGACCGGCACCTTCGTGATGCCTACGCTGATTGAATTAAACAAGGTAGAAGACCTGGCCCGCGAGATCTTCGGTCCGGTACTGCACGTGGTGCGTTATGCGCGCAGCACCCTGCCGCAGGTGATTGAGCAGATCAATGCCTCGGGTTACGGGCTGACGCTGGGTGTGCATACGCGCATCGATGAGACGATCCATCAGGTGGTGCAGAAGGCGCATGTGGGCAACCTCTATGTCAACCGTAATATGGTCGGTGCGGTGGTGGGTGTGCAACCCTTTGGTGGCGAGGGCCTGTCCGGCACCGGGCCGAAAGCCGGTGGTCCGCTCTACCTTTATCGTCTGCTCTCCTCGCGCCCGGATGATGCGCTGTCCGTCACCCTCAATCGCCAGGACAAAGAGCGCCCGGTGGATGCCGCACTGCGTCCGGCACTGCTGGCGGCACATGACGCACTGAGTGAATGGGCAGCCGACCGCCCCCCTCTGGCGGCCTGCTGCGCACGCTTTGCCGAGCTGGGCCAGGGCGGAACGATCCGCCTGCTGCCAGGACCTACGGGTGAACGCAATACCTTTGCGTTACTGCCGCGTGAACAGGTGCTGTGTCTGGCAGACAACGAGCAAGATGCGCTGGTGCAACTGGCGGCCGTGACAGCCGTGGGCAGCCGTGCGCTGTGGACGGAAGATGACCTCCATCGTAGCCTGTGGCAGCAGCTGCCACCCACGGTACAGCAACGCATTGATTTTGCGGCACAGCCACTGGAGAGCAAAACCATTGATGCGGTGATTTACCACGGTGATGCCGACCAGTTACGTGACCTGTGCCAGGCCGTGGCAGCCCGCGACGGTGCGATTATTACCGTACAGGGCTTTGCCCGTGGGGAAACCAATCTGCTGCTGGAGCGCCTGCTGCTGGAGCGTTCGCTGAGTGTGAATACGGCAGCGGCCGGGGGGAATGCCAGCCTGATGACCATCGGTTAACGCCTCATCTCATGACACGGGGCGACCGGAAAAAATGGCCGCCCCTCTCTTCTCACCCCTCAAACTTCATCCGCAGTAGCTTCGGGTAGATAAACAGCGACTGGCCCCAGCCGCGATTCAGCAGCGTCCACACGCCGACCGAACACCCTACGCACAGCAACACCATCAGCGGCGGGAAACCCACGGCCCACAGCAGCGAAAATGCCTGGCTGGCAAACAGCTGGTGACCCACGGCATACAGGATCGCAGACAGACCGAAGAACTCAATAAAGATGCGGTGCAGCACGTAGATCTGCAATGTGTTCTTCCCCACCCAGTTGAGCCAGTACATCGAAAACATTCGGTTCAGTGCGCGGCAGAACGCAATACTGCCGAGGATGGCCATCACGCACAGGAACAGGCTCTGTTCCTGGCCAAGCAGGCTGTGCGCGATTGTCAGCAGCAACAGCAGCGTCCAGGGCAGCAGGTTATCGCGTCGCCATTCGCTCCAGCGGATCAGTATCTCGCTGTAAAATGCACCAAACAGGAAGAAGACAAAGTATTGCGACAGGCTTTCCGGCCCCCAGCCGGGGATGATGCCGGTCACCGCCGCATAGTTCAGCCCCACCGCCAGCAGCATGATCAGCGGTTTCTGTTGACGAAACAGCCGGGCAAACACGAAGAACAGCGCCAGTGCGTAGAGATACCAGGAGGAACTCATCGCCAGCAACATCAGCTTGAGAAACTGCCACGGCGAGTCGGCCCAGGCGGCATTAATATTACCGGAGAGATGCTCACCCATCATGCCGACCGACACGCCATTAATCATCAGCCACTGTATCAACCCCCAGAGAAAATAGAGGTAGAACAGGTTCGTTACGCGACTGGTGAATACCTGTTTCCAGGGACGATTCAGAATAGCATTGGCCGCCAGCAGGCCTGAAACAAAGAAAAATGCCGGCATACGTAATGGGGAAAGCTGGTTATTAAACGCCAGCCAGAGTTTGGCCGGTAACTGCCCGGCGGTCAGTAAAGGGGCAATATCGGCATAACCAGGAAGAACCACGTGATAAAGCACCACAAGTAAAATACAGCCGCCTTTCAGGGTATTAACCCAGGCGATATCTTTTTTGGTCGTCATATTCATGACAATACTCCTGCTGTGAGCATCTGATGTTGATAAAAGGGAAAGTTATCCTCCGTCACGGTCTTTTTATATTTTTTATGGGTATCGATAAAAATATACCCGTCATACTGATCTGTATGGCGGGTATAAAAATGGCCGAGTTTATCGGCCAGGTATGAAAAAATTAGCCGTTGTTAGCGACATTCTCCACAGGCCGCGGTTTACGCAGCAGCCTTGGGTACATAAAGAGTGCTTTGCCCGGCCCGCGATTCAGCAGATTCCAGGCGATCAACGAGATACAGGTGGTGATGCTTACCGCGAAAATCGGCAGCAGCAGCGCCCAGGCCAGCGAGAATCCCTGATTGTCGAACAGGCTGTATTTCACCGCCAGCGTCAGCATGGTCAGGCCCAGCAGTTCGATAAAGATGCGGTGCAGCACGTAGATTTGCAGCGTGTTGCGGCCAATCCAGTTCAGCCATCCCATATTGAAGCGGTTATTCAGCGCCCGGCACAGCACAATACCCGCGACAATCGCGACGATGCAGTAAAACGGGTTTTTCATCATCCCCGCGGCATGATGCGCCACGCCAACCAGCACCATCGCCCCTAACAGAGCCAGATGACGGCGCGACAGCTGGCTGATCTCCACCAGCGTGTGGCTGAAGAAGGCCCCCAGGACAAAGTAGACAAAGTTCTGCACCACGCCATTCGGGCCCCAGCCAGGCACCAGATGAAACTGCGTGGCATAGTTCAGCAGCACCGCGCCCACCAGCAGCGCAACTTTTTGACGATGGAACAATTTCGCCGCGATAAAATAGCCCGCCAGCGCATACAAATACCACAGGCTGGTCATCGACAGCGTTAGCAGCTTAACGAACTCCAGCGGCGAACTGGCATAAGCGGCATTGACGGCGGTGGAGAGTTTCTGTCCAATCAAATTGGCGGAAATATTGTAGATACTTGCCCACTGAATCACACCCCAGAGAATATAGAGGTAGAGAATATTGCTGAATTTCTTAGTAAATACCTCGCTCCAGCTCTTTTTACTGATGGCACTGGCTGCCAGCAGACCTGAGACGAAAAAGAAGGCCGGCATACGCAGCGGCGAGAGGTATTTATTAAACACAACCCACATGTCAGCCGGTATCATTCCGGCCGTGAGATACTGCAAAGAGGGAATGAAGGTGGTAATAATGGTGTGATGCAGAACCACCAGTAATATGCACCCGCCCTTGAGGGTATTAATCCACAGGACTTCTTGCTTGCCAGCGACAGACATAATAATAAAACCCAATCTCATCATAATATCCCGAAAGTATCCCTTGATACTCTACGGATCACTATGAGGATCGTCTGAAAGCGTTCCGAATGCTTTCAAATCATTAATGTTTTTCCTGCCCTCATCCGCAATATGCTCTGATTTCAGGCAGGTAACATTTTACTTTAAGAATAACCTTATTAAAGTTTAGGGGTGATAGGCAAACAGCGCGGGTGAACCCCCGGTGTGAATAAACACAATCGGCCCTTCACGACGAAAACGCTGCCGGGTAATCCCGTCGATCAGCCCCGCCATCGCCTTGCCGGTATACACCGGATCGAGGAAGATCCCTTCCAGTCGTGCCAGCAGTTTAACCGCTTCCATGCCCTCTTCATTCGGCTCGCCGTAGCGCGGCGCAAAGTAGTCATCCCATAACGTGATGGGGGCTGTACTCACCATCTCCAGCGACCGGGCCAGTTCCTGACGGATTTTCT
Organism: Erwinia rhapontici; assembly: GCF_020683125.1. Lineage (NCBI taxonomy): Bacteria > Pseudomonadati > Pseudomonadota > Gammaproteobacteria > Enterobacterales > Erwiniaceae > Erwinia > Erwinia rhapontici. Next base: position 2,943,404 of record NZ_CP085627.1, read on the forward strand.
CGACCTTGGGTAATTGATCGGCCACCTTACGTGAAACGGTGACCCCCACCAGCTCCGTCTCCGGCAGCAGATGTTCCAGGCCCACTGCCAGCCCGGCATGTGTACCCGCACTGCCCGAAGCCACCACCACCGCAGCAAAGTCGACCACGCCTTCACTCTGGTGGGCAATTTCCTGCGCGCAGTCAACGTAGCCCAGCGCACCCAGCGCATTGGAGCCGCCCACCGGGACGATATAAGGGCGAAAACCCTGCGCCTCCAGCAGCGTGGCCTGCTCTTCAAGCTGTGCATCCGGGGCGTGCAGCGCATCGACCATCACAATCTCGGTGCTCATCAACTCCAGCAGCAGGCGGTTACCGTTGCTCAGGTAGTTTTCAGCGGTGGTGCCAATTGGATTTTCCAGCAGTGCCACACACTTCAGGCCCAGCTTCGCGGCGACTGCCGCCGTCTGGCGTACATGATTGGACTGAATCGCCCCCGCTGTCAGCAGAACGTCAGCCCCGGCACGCAGCGCATCAGCGGCGAGAAACTCCAGCTTTCTGAGTTTGTTACCCCCCAGGGCCACCGGCGTGACATCGTCACGTTTGATAAAAATATCGCGGCCGAGATAATCAGACAGACGGGGAAGATGCTCTAAAGGCGTGGGCGAACCCAGCAGTTCAAGACGGGGAAAATTAGCAATATTGTGTAAGGACAACGCGGCCTCCATAGCAGGCGTTCAGGTTATCCTTACAGTGTTGCAGAAGATGACCTGATGGTCATCTTCTTATCATCGGTGCGATTAGTTACGTTGCCAGCCGAGGAACTGATCATACTTACGCAACGCAATGCGGTAATTGTTATTTCCCGCATCCGGTAAATCATTTTCGAGGCATTCATGCCAGCTTGGGCCACTCAGGCGCTCTGCCGGGAAGCCTCGTGCTGAGAGCATATCGTCAAGACGACGCAGGCGAACAACATATTCGCGAATGGTACTGTGGCTCATTTCAGTCTGCTCGAACAGGTACTGTTTGAACGCCATGATGTCAAAGTAAGTCGGATGTGTGTTGCAATAAATGTCGCTACAAAAACGGCACAACGCCGTAAGCTCATTCTGTAATTTTAACCAGACCTGATCGTCGATCAGCTGATCCATCCGGGCGATGGCCTCTTTGTTAATGATCTGACCACGAAAAACCAGTGCCATGCGGTCTAATACTTTTCCGCAATGTGAGCAGTTGCTCTGGCTGTGTTTGTAGTCTTTCAAATAACGGCTCAACGGCCTCATTTTAGTTTTGGATCCCATTCGAGATTCCCCGGTTGGTGTTGAGAGTGCAAAACTGACTTCGTCAGCGCGCCCCCGTTAACCGGGCGCGCAGGCGTTTTATCGCCTGACTGTGCAGTTGGCTGACACGGGACTCGCCCACCTCAAGCACTGCGCCAATCTCTTTCAAATTCAGCTCTTCCTGGTAATACAATGTCAGCACCATTTTTTCGCGATCGGGCAAAGCCTCAATTGCTTCAATGACACGCTCGCGCAGACTGCCTTCCATTAACTGGTGCAGCGGATTGGCTTCTTCATGGCCGTCCGTCACCAACTCTGCGCTGTCACCGTGTTCTTCACGATATTCGTCGTAGGAGAACAACTGGCTGTTATTGGTATCCAGCAGGATCTGCCGGTACTCCTCCAGCGAGACATCCAACTGCGAAGCCACTTCCTGCTCGGTGGCTGAGCGCCCCAACGCCTGCTCCACCTGATGCATGGCCCCCGCTACTTCGCGCGCATTGCGGCGCACGCTGCGTGGTGCCCAGTCGCGGCTGCGAAGTTCATCGAGCATCGCCCCACGGATACGCTGTACGGCGTATGTCGTGAACGCAGTGCCTTGTAGCGCGTCGTAACGCTCTACGGCATTCAGTAGCCCGATGCCTCCCGCCTGTAACAGGTCATCCAGTTCAACGCTGGCGGGCAGACGTACCTGCAAGCGCAACGCTTCATGGCGAACCAGCGGTATGTATCGCTGCCACAGAGAATGTTTGTCCATCACGCCATCGGCGGTATATAGATCGTTCACTCTGACCTACCCTGCTGTAATTAAGTTATCGGCACGATTATCTGTTTCTGTAGGGCAGATTGATTGGGGGAATAGCGGTTAAAAAGGCGGGTTATTTCATTTTTGTGGACCTGAACGATCCCGGCGACGCGATTTTTCGACGCGGGGATCCCTCAGCATAGAACGGGTCAAACTTTGCGCAGCAAACGCTGCCGCGTGTTCTCCGGCACCTGCTGCCACAGCGCACACACTTTTCCCTCCAGCTCCTGATAAAACGGCAACAGGGTCTGATCTTCCTGTAACGTGCGGCGAAAATGCACCGTGCCGTTTAACGGGTCGATAGTCATTCTGCGGCTGGTAAACAGACGTTGCAGATCGCTACGCAGGAACAGGCCGTTATCCGCGCTGTTATCCAGCAGGAAGCCCTGTTCGTTCTCACGTATATCGATGTGGCAGGCCTCCACCCACGGCCAGGCATGTTCGTCGGTAAGCAGCGTACCGGTGATGACACAGGCACCATAGCGCTCGCGTACCGCATGGCTGAACTCATGATGGCTGGCCCGATGCCACAGCCGGGCTTTAACGCGTCGCCCGACCTGCGTACCCTGGATGACACCGGCCGGCGGCGGCAACAGCGGTGAGGTCAGCACCACGATAAACTGCAGCTGACGCGAATACTCAAAGCATGGCTGCGACTGGCGGTCATACAGCTGCCAGTATTCGTCATCTTCGTCGCTGCGTAACAGCGTCAGGGTGTAACCCCGCTGCTGTAACAGGCTTTGCGCCATGATTGATGCCGGATCCAGCATCGCCAGCACTTTGCTCTCCCCCATCACCTTCCAGGTATTCCACGGTGTGGGTTCCAGCGGGCGACGGAAATAGAGAAAACTCTCCTGGCGCTGCAGATAATGCTCGAAGCGCTGCAGGTAGTTTTTACGTTCGTTGTCGTTGGTAATAAACAGCAGATCTTCCAGCGGAATATGGCTGTCTTTGCTGGCAAAGATGGCGCGAATAGTCCAGTTTTTGCTGGAGGTTGACGGGCTCAGCAACCCTCTGGTCGTCAACGATTTATCGTCGGGGTACTTTCTGCTGTAGCGGTCGTTTATCTCCTCAAACGGCAGCAGTTCCCCAGGTAACAAGTCATAATTGAAGCGCATAGCACACTCCAGAGAAAAAACCCCGCAGGGGCGGGATTTAATACAAGTAAAAGGATTTAAGTATAAAAACGTTATTTTAAAAGATAAATTAATGACAGATCGTCGTTGACTTTGACCTTGTCAATTTCGGCACAGAATGCCGCCGAACTGCTGGATGTGTGGGTCGTGAGAGAATGGAAACTGTAGATAATATTAATTACATCATTTTCTTCTACGTAACCAACAAGTTCCACGCATGCAGCAATAAGTGACTTAATAAAGAACCACTCAGCACTTAAAAGATATAAACAAGCAAGTGGATTACTCCCCCCTCTACCTGGGAAGTTATCGTGATAAATACGATACTGCAGGTAGTTGCTCATCAAGTGTGGGCGTTCAGCTAACCAGGGTATGACTTTCTCGTTCCAGGCGTTGTTCAGTCGCGCCATAGATGAAGCGACATCCCCCTCTTTCGCACCTTCAGTCTGAATATAAACTAATTTGTTAATGTAATATCTCAGCGTCTTAACAGATCGCGCTGAAACCTTAGTTGAAAAATAAGTTTGCAAACGCAGTAACAGCGCCCACTGTAGCTCATAATTATTTTTCAACCCAGAAATACTTCTTGCAACACTACCACTTGCAATACTATCAACGATGCTTAAATAATAGCTCTCAAGGCGTTCAATGCTGCCACCACCTTCATGATTTATCTTTTCCATATGCATGAAAAGCATTGCAATACTATAAAGACCCACAGCGCCACTGCCCTGACTGAATTTTATTAAGTTAGCACTCATCAGATTAATTAATTTGTGTTCCTGATTAACCTTGGGTTTGTTTTCCTTTGTGGCATGCAAAACCGAGGTTTGCTGAAACAGCATCGAATCTGGCCTGGTTAATAACTGCTTTGCAGCCTCCGGGCATGAAATCATTACGCTATGGTCAGCTGAATGACTGAATTTTCTAACTTTCCGCGGATAGGTGGAGCAGGTGCTGCTTAAGCCTTTTTCCCCAAGAGTTTTATGAACTTTGCATAATTTATCATCATCCATAAATGCGCAATTTCCATTCGCAGCGAATTTCATTGCTCCCCATTCATTAGGGCTTTTCTTCGTTATGGTGATATTTTCAGAGGCAATATTTCTGATTTCAATCTTTGCGCTGTTCAGATAACGACTCACCGTTTTTTTATCCAGTGAAATGTTCCATTCTTTACAGCAATGGTCAGGACACTCGCTGCCAACACATTTGAAATCAGCGACAAATACTGGTTTTACAACTGTGATCTCTTCCATAACAACTCTCGCTTTAAATCGAAATATGTCCTCAATAAAAAGGCGACCAGAGGTCGCCTTCATAAGGATTACCGGAGAACCGATTAGCCCTGCAGCAGAGACAGAACCTGCTGTGGAACCTGGTTAGCTTTCGCCAACACTGAGTTACCCGCCTGCTGTACGATCTGTGCTTTAGACAGGTTAGACACTTCCACCGCGTAGTCAGCATCCTGGATACGGGACTGAGCTGAAGACAGGTTAGTAGTGGTGTTGTTCAGGTTAGTAACGGCTGAGTTCAGACGGTTTTGAATCGCACCCAAACTTGAACGGAACTGGTCAACCTGAGCGATAGCTGCATCCAGTTTTTCCAGTGGATTAGTCGTTGCCAGAGATTTCAGGCTTGATGCTGCCAGTTCAGTGGTACCGATGGTTGCAGTAGCTGTAGCTGTACCTGCACCTGTAACAGTAGCATCGTAGACTTTATCACCAACACGCGCGATAGTTTTTGCGTTGCCGGTGTTGTCAACCGCGTACTCAACGTTTTTACCGTTAGTATCGGTGATTACTGAGGTGTTGCCAGTCGCAGTATCAACGTTGACAGCGAGGTAAGTACCATCTGCATTTTTCGCTGCATACTGACCAGCCACTGCGTTGCCATCTTTGTCCAGAACCTGTTTCACTTCCAGGTTTTTGCCATCGCTGTAAACAGACATTGGGGCATCGTTGTAAGCCAGGTTTTTACCAACAGTACCCGTTTTCAGGTCTACTGCCTGAGCATTAGCACCGTTAGCAACGAAGGCGGTAACACGTCCAGCAAAGTTAGCCAGTTGAACATCTTTACCATCAACCTGCACTTTTTCATAACCGGTTGCAGTTTGTTTCAGCAGGCTGAATGCTGCACCTGCAGTATCGTTATCCTGAGCAACGAAATAGGTTTCACCTTCAACTTTAACTTCATAAACAGAAGAATCTGCAGTACCAGTCGCATCGGTTTTATCATTGGTGTTAGTTGCACCACTGAAGTAAGCGGACAGAGCATCTGTGTCGTAAGTTGCACCGAATGCTTTTTCACCAGCCGCGGTTTCACCGGTGGCGATATTAACCTGAGTCAGTGTAGGAGCCACTTCGCTTTTCAGAGCTACAGATGCTGAGGTTGGAACTGTTGCTGGAGCTACGCTGAAAGTATTCAGTTTCAGCGTGCTTGAGTCGATTTTTTTCAGGTCAATAGAGATGGTTTCACCATCGTTTGCACCAACCTGAATTTTCATGGTGCCGTCTTTTGCCAGCACGTTCACGCCGTTGAACTGAGTCTGTGCAGATACACGGTCAATTTCGTCCAGACGGGATTTGATTTCGTCCTGGATTGAAGACAGGTCAGAATCAGAGTTGGTACCGGTAGAAGCCTGAACGGTCAGCTCACGAACACGCTGTAAGTTGTTGTTGATTTCTGACAGTGCGCCTTCAGTCGTCTGTGCAACAGAGATACCGTCGTTGGCGTTACGGGCAGCCTGAGTCAGGCCCTTGATGTTAGAGGTGAAGCGGTTGGCAATTGCCTGACCAGCAGCATCGTCTTTCGCGCTGTTGATACGCAGACCGGAAGACAGACGCTCCATTGAGTTAGACAGGGCAGACTGGTTCTTGTTGATGTTGTTCTGGGTGATCAGCGAGAGGCTGTTGGTATTGATTACTTGTGCCATGATAAAGTTTCCTGTTAAATCATTTCGGGTTAAGTGGTTGGGCTTGTTTGCCCCCCGGCTTCATCGCCGTCAAAGTTGTTATCGTCTGTCCCCCAATAACCTTTAGTTTTTTTTACCCTCCCCCGCATTTTTTTTCATTCTGCCCTACTGGCCGAAATACCCCTCTTTATTACCGCTATTCGTTTTATTGCCGTTGCGCAAATAATCGTAAACTTTATGCATCAGTCGCCGATAACCTCGGTATTCATACTCCGTCCTGATTAAATAAAGGAAACATCATGGCAAGTGTATCTACTTTAGGTATCGGCTCCGGCCTCAAGTTAGCGGACATTCTTGACAGTATGCAGACCGCAGAGAAAGCTGCACTGACCCCGATTACCAAGCAGCAAACGGCATTTACAGCCAAGCTGAGTGCCTACAGCACCATGAAAAGTGCGTTGGAAACGTTCCAAACGGCTAACAACAAACTGAATAAAGCCGATCTGTTTAGCGCTTACAAAAGTGTCAGCAGCAGCACAGCGTTAACGGCTACAGCAGCTTCTGGTGCAACTGCCGGTAAATACAGCATTAGCGTTACCGCCCTGGCAAAAGCGCAGACGCTGACATCGCCAGTACAACCCAGCAATTCCACTGCGTTGGCTACTTCAGACAGTACAATTTCGATTAAACTCTCTGGCAGCGATAAAACTGTCAATGTTGCAGTTACCGCCGCTAACTCATCACTAACCGGTATTAGGGATGCTATCAATAAAGCCAATACCGGCATGACCGCTAGCGTGATTAAAACGGGTGACGGCAGCTATCGTCTGTCGTTAACGTCAAACAGCACCGGTACGGACAATTCGGCTACGATTAGCGTAACGGGTGATAGTGCAATCCAGAGTATGTTGAGCTACAGCTCGGACACCCCGGGCAATGTGACACAAAGCGTCGCCGCAAAAAATGCTGAACTAACGGTCAATAATGTCCCCATCGTTAACAGCAGTAATACCATTACTGATGCGCTGGAAGGGATCACACTTAACCTGAGCGACGTTACAGCAGGTGAACAAACGCTGACGATCACCAAAGATACCAGCAGCGCCTCTACTGCCATTACTGAATGGGTAACGGCATACAACTCGCTGCAAGATTCTTTTGATAGTTTGACCAAATACACTGCAGTTGATACAGGTACAGACGCTCAGGACACCAGCAACGGTGCGCTGGTCGGTGACAGTACCTTGCGGTCCATTCAGCAGCAGATAAAAGGTATGCTGACCAATACCGCCAGCACTTCAACCTTTAAAACGCTGTCACAAATTGGCATCACAACCGATCCAACCACCGGACAACTCAACACAGACCAGACAAAACTGGATGCTTCGTTGGCGAAAGATCCCGATGGAATCAAAGCTATGATTATCGGTGACGGTAAAACTACCGGGATTACAACTAAGATGGCAAGCAATCTGACCCGTTGGTTATCCAGCACTGGCACTATCCAGGCGGCAAAAGATGGGGTCAGTAAAACCCTGAATGGCCTGACACAACAATATAACAAGGCAAATGATCGTATTAACGACACCATTGCGCGCTTAAAAACGCAGTTCACCGCACTGGACTTAATGGTCAGCAAACTGAACAGCACCAGTGATTACCTCACTGCGCAGTTCGAGACGACCAAAACCACTAATTCATAATTCAGGAGCCAGAATGTATAGCGCAAACGGTACCCAAGCCTATGCAAAAGTCGGCGTGGAGAGTGCAGTGATGAGTGCCAGCAATGACCAGCTGATCACGCTGCTGTTCGACGGGGCGATCAGCTCCCTCGTCCGCGCACGCCTCTTTTTGCTGGAGGGCAATATCGTCAAAAAAGGCGAATCGCTCTCCAAGGCCATTAACATTATCGAAAACGGGCTGAAGCTCGGTCTGGATGAGACCAGTGAAGATGAGTTAACGCGCAATCTGGCGTCTCTGTATCGTTATATGGTGCACCGTCTGTTGCGCGCCAATATCGATAACGATGCCGACGGCATTGAAGAAGTTGAGAAGTTACTGCGCAATATCGCCGACGCCTGGAAAGAGGTTTCAGGCACAACCGCTCTGGTTTAGGACTCTGTAGACATGAACATTGCCCCACATCTGCTCGCGATTTATCAGGAAATTTTGACTCACAGTCAGTCTATGCTGCGTCTGGCTGGCGAAGGACAGTGGGATGCACTGATTGATATGGAAGTTAACTATCTTAGCGCCGTGGAAAAACTGGCGAAAGCAACCCAGAACGAGCCGGTTCCAAGCCATACCCAGGAACAGCTGCGTCCGGTACTGCGTCATATCCTCGATAATGAATCGGAACTTAAAGTCCTGTTGAAGAACCGTCAGGATGAGATCTCCGGTCTGATACAGCAGGCCGGGCGTCAGAAATCGGTCAATAATGCCTACACGAAAATGTCCGGTGTGGTGTTGTTTCCCACTGGAGCCAATGGATAAACCAGACCTTTAAATTTTTATGCTTTTACTCAGCACCTTCTGTGGGCCAGAGTGGAATAAATAATTCCCTTCTGGCCCGCACTTTTTCTCCCCGCCTCGCTCATACTTCATTTTCCCGTCTGGCGAAAATGGACCCACTACATGCGCAATCCCACACTGTTGCAGTTTTTTCACTGGTATTACCCCACAGGCGGCAAACTCTGGCCGGAAGCGGCAGAACGCGCGCAGTGGCTGGCAGAGGCGGGCATCACTGACGTCTGGCTGCCCCCGGTTTATAAAGGGGAATCCGGCGGCTATTCGGTTGGCTACGACAGCTACGATCTGTTTGACCTCGGTGAATTTGACCAGAAAGGCTCACGTGCCACTAAATACGGTGACAAAGAGCAGCTGCTGGCCGCCGTTGAAGCCTTAAAATCGCACGGCGTGGGGGTGATCCTCGACGTGGTGCTCAACCATAAAATGGGCGCCGACGAAAAAGAACAGGTGCAGGTCAACCGCGTTAATCCGGACAACCGCGATGAGATCGACCCGGAAGTGCTCACCGCAGAAGCCTGGACGCGCTTTACCTTCCCGGTGCGTGCCGGGCAGTACTCGCAGTTCGTCTGGGACTACAAATGCTTCAGCGGCGTCGACCATATCGAAAATCCCGATGAAAACGGCGTATTCAAAATCGTTAACGACTACACCGGGGAGGGCTGGAACGACCAGGTGGATGACGAGCTGGGCAATTTTGACTATCTGATGGGTGCCAATATCGATTTCCGTAACCACGCGGTGACCGAAGAGCTGAAATACTGGGCGCGCTGGGTCATGGATGAAGTGCATTGCCGCGGTTTTCGTCTGGATGCGGTGAAGCATATTCCCGCCTGGTTCTATAAAGAGTGGATTGAACACGTACAGGAAGTGGCACCCGAACCCCTGTTTATTGTGGCGGAATACTGGTCGCACGAAGTGGATAAGCTGCAACAGTACATCCACCAGGTCGATGGCAAAAGCCTGCTGTTTGACGCCCCGCTGCAAATGAACTTCCACAATGCGTCCAAACAGGGTGCGGGGTACGACCTCAGCCAGATCTTCACCGGTACCCTGGTGGCTGCCGATCCCTGGCATGCGGTCACCCTTGTGGCTAACCATGACACACAGCCGCTACAAGCGCTGGAAGCCCCGGTGGAACCCTGGTTCAAACCGCTGGCCTACGCGCTGATCCTGCTGCGTGAAAACGGCGTGCCGGTGCTGTTCTACCCGGACCTGTTCGGCGCGCGCTATCAAGATGAAGGCGGTGACGGCGAACAGTATGACATTGAGATCCCGGTCATCGCCGAGCTGGAAACCCTGGTACGTGCCCGCCAGCAATACGCCCACGGAGAACAACGTGAGTGGTTTGATCACCCTAACTGCATTGCCTTTGCGCGCAGTGGGACGGAAGAGATGCCAGGCTGCGTGGTGATCATGTCAAACGGTGAAGCCGGTGAGAAAACGCTGGATTTAGGGGAGAACTACGCCGGGAAGCGCTGGCACGATCTGCTGGGGCACATCAGTGAAGAGGTCGGGAGCGACGAACAGGGCAACGCGGTGTTTCGTTGTCCGGCGGGCAGCGTCAGCGTCTGGGTGCTGAACTAAGGAGGATCGTGGCCACGATGGCCACGACAACCTGATTACTTCTCGGTGTAGATCATCTTATTGTGTTTTTTGGGCTGCTCTGTGGCGGCGCTGGCAGGCTGTTCACCCTTCGTTTCCTGGGGTTTCGCCCGATCGGCCAGCGCCTTCTGGCACTCCACGGTGGGTTGCGACACTTTCTGCAGCGTCAGTTTATCGTAGTGCAGCTCGGTGCCTTCCAGCTCCAGCGGCATCACGCGCACCTCGTTGTTTACATTCACCCACTCGCCGTCAAAATGCGTCACTTTACCCGGCTTGGCAATCACGCGCTGCCACTGACGGCAGTCCAGCGTATCGCCTTCGGCGGTGATTATCAGGCTGGCTTTAGCCTCCTTACTAATCAGGCCTTTCTGCGGGCCGAAGGTTTGCCAGTTTCCTACCAGCGCGGCCGGTGGCGGCGTTTTCACCGCACTGGCGTAATCGGTTAACTGCGCACAACCACTTAAGGTCACCACCGCTGCGGCGGCAACAATCCACTTTTTCATTTTTCTCATCCTGATGTTCTCAATTAGGCGATACGTTATAATTTTTCCCTGCCCCGCCGCAAGCCCGGCGCGCCCTGCCGCTGTGCTTTCTGATTTTTCATGTCTTTTCTGATAGTTACTTTGCAGCATAATTAAGCAAATCGTTAAAGTTTGCCTTATGTGCTGCCGATAGCAGTTTAATGAGGGAACCCGCCGCACAGAGAACAACCACCCTCCCGGACTATTGAATTGTCAATTCAGGGGAAACAACTGCTATGCGATTAACCATTCGCGCCCGCTTAATCGGGATCGTGGGCCTGCTGTGCATACTGCTGATTATCGCCGCAGTATGGGGAATTATCGGGCTTCGTGCTGCTGACCAGCGCGCCGCCGCCACCTACCAAACCGAATTGCTCCCGTTACAAAGTTCTTCCCGCCTTTATCGCCTGGCCCAGCTGCAATCCGCCACGCTGTTTGAAGCGCTGCGTTACTGGACCGACGCCGGAGAAGTGGATAAACGTCTTGCCATTATCCAACAGTATGCCAGCCAGATTGAACAGGTTCGCGGACAGTACCAGAGCCTGGCACAGATCCCCGGAACCGAAAACCTCAGTAAACAATTTGTCGCAGACCTCACTCAGTGGCAGCAAGCGTTGAAAGACGCGGGTGCGCTGCTGAAAACCGGCAATCCTTCTGCGGCGTTGGTGATCATCGAAACCCGCCTGCGCACCGGCAGCCTCGCACTGCAACAGGGCATTGACCAGCTTGATCGCCTGATGCGCGAACATGCAGAACGTAACTACCAGCAGAGTGCGCAATCTTACCAGCTGGCACGTAACAGCCTGATCGGCATTCTGACGGTTGGCCTGCTGCTGGCACTGGTGGCGGGGATAATGCTGGTGCGCTCCATCAGCCATTCGGTGGGTAAAGCCCGTCGGCTGGCTGAAGCGATCGCCAACGGCAAGCTCGATCACCATATCGAACGTTTCGCCCCTGATGAACTGGGCGAACTGATGCGTGCGCTGGCCAGTATGGACCATCGCCTCTCCGGCATCGTGCGTGAAGTGGGCGACAGCGCCGTGGCATTGAATGATGCCGCCCACCAGATGGCAGAAGGCAATCAGGATCTCTCCGGTCGCACCCATGCCCAGGCCAGCTCGCTGGAGCAAACGGCCGCCAGCATGGAACAGATGACCGCCACCGTAAAACACAACGCGGATAACGCCGCACAGGCGAACGAACTGGCGATGACGGTGCGTGAACAGGCGCTGCGCGGCAGCAAGGTGCTGGAGGATGCCGTCGGTGCGATGCGGGAAATCGAAAGTTCCAGCAAGCAGATTGGCGATATTAACCGGGTGATCGATGAGATTGCTTTCCAGACCAACCTGCTGGCCCTGAATGCGGCAGTGGAAGCCGCGCGTGCGGGCGAAATGGGCCGTGGCTTTGCGGTGGTGGCGTCAGAAGTTCGTCAGTTGGCCCAGCGTTCGGCGCAGGCAGCCCAGCAGATTAAAACCCTGATCCAGGCCAGCGTCAGTAAAGTCGATACCGGCAGCTCGCTGGTGATGCGCTCTGGCGAGATGCTGCAGGAGATCAACGGTGGCGTGGCGCGAGTGGTGGCTATCGTCGGTGAAATCGCCGTGGCCAGCCGTCAGCAATCCAGCGGCATTGAGCAGGTCAACCTGGCGGTGATCCAGATGGACAGCGCCACCCAACAAAATGCCGCACTGGTCCAGCAGGCGAGTAGCGCCAGCCAGACGGTGAATCAGCATGCCGGGTTGCTGGTTGAAAAAATGGCCTTCTTCCGTTTTCGCGGTGACCGCCCCCGTTCCCCTTCGCTGTAATATCAGGAGCGACTATGCGTAGCAAACTGACCGCCGCCCTGCTGCTGATGCTGGCTGCGGGCGCTGCCCGGGCTGACACCACACTCACCATTGCCACCATCGCCAACGGTGACATGACCATTATGCAGCAGCTTTCCGGCACCTTTGAGCAGGCGCACCCTGGCATTCACCTGCGCTGGCAGGTGATGGATGATGCAGAACTGCGTAAACAGGTGCTGGCGGCGATGAACAGCGGCCAGCCGACCTTTGATGTGATTACCGTCGGCACCTATGAAGCACCGCTGTGGGGCAAGCGCGGCTGGTTAACCCCGCTGGATACCCTGCCCGCTGACTATCAGGTAGACGACCTGCTGAAGCCCGTACGTAAAGCCCTCTCCTGGCAGGATAAGCTCTATGCCCTACCGTTTTACGGCGAAAGCAGTATGACCTATTACCGTAAGGATCTGTTTGCTGCCCGTGGCCTGACGATGCCTGAAGAGGTCAACTGGAGTGATATTAAACGCCTGGCGGCGAAGCTAACGGACAAAGCGAACGGCGTTTATGGCCTGTGCCTGCGCGGCCGACCAGGCTGGGGCGATAATGTAGCCTTTGTCACCACCATGGCCAACGGCTACGGCGCACAGTGGTTCGATCTCGACTGGAAACCCACGCTGGACAGCCCGGAGTGGCGGGAAGTGCTCAGCGACTATGTGCAGATGGTGCACGACTACGGCCCGCCGGACAGCGCTGAGAACAGTTTTGGTCAAATCCTTAAGCTGTTTGCCGAAGGCAAGTGCGCTATGTGGGTCGACAGCACCGTGGCTGCCGGTCTGCTGATTAACCCGCAGATCTCCCGTGTGGCCGACAAAATTGATTTTGCCCCGGCCCCCGGTGAACTGACGCGCAATGGCTCTAACTGGCTGTGGTCCTGGGCACTGGCCGTCCCCACCAGTGCGGCGAACAAAGCGGCCGCACAGGAATTTATCAGCTGGGCAACCTCACCCGCCTACATTCAGCAGGTGGCGCAAACGGTCGGCTGGGGGGCCGTGCCGCCAGGCAGCCGCTACTCAACCTACCAGCAGGCGAGCTATCAGCGCCTGGCACCCTATGCAAAACGGGTACAGGCCGCCATGGAAAGCGCCACGGTGGAACAGCCGACCCTCGGCCCGGTGCCGTATCAGGGCGTGCAGTACGTCAGCATTCCCGGCTTCGACCAGATGGGCAATGCCGTGGGTGAGAATATCGCCGCGCTGTTACAGGGCAAACTGACGCTGGACGAAACCCTGACGCGAAACCAGCAGGTCGTGACCGAGATTTACACAAAGACCCATCCATAAACGGGTGGCGGGCAGCGCTGCTGCCCGGCTGCCCGGCTTTCCCCGACCAATCCAGCCGTGTACACTAGCGCCAGTCAATTTTCCTGCATGAATCCGGGCATTATCGTTATGAAAACCGTTGAAGAATATTACGCCATCGCCAAAGATCTGTTTCTTGAGGCCCACCCGACGCTGAAAGCCGGTATTGAAAATCTGACGGCAGACCAGGCCGCCACGCTCGGAATGACGGTGGAGCAGCTGCAATCCATGCAGAAAGATCGCGCCTATGCCGCGTATGTACGTGAAAAGAAACTGGACGGCATGCTGTTTGCCATTCAACTGGCTGAGCCGGATAAAGCGGTGATGGTGAATGCGATTGAAGCGTATCTGCACACCCATGCCGAAGCGCTGGGGATGAGCTGGGAAGAGTTTTGTATTAAAAACGAGTTGTAATCGTATTCACGGGCCGATCGGGAAAAATGATCGGCCCATGGGCACAGGGCAAACCTCTTTATCGGCCCACCCCGTCACATAAAACAGTGGAACTACCCCGCTAATCGCGCTGCGGACGATAATGATGACAGCTCTTCTTCGCGGAACGCCTCGCGCTTCACACTGAAACCATCGTACCAACGACACTCGACCATACCGCTGGCCACTCCCGTCACAATCATTGCGGGGCCACCATCCTTATGTTGCACTTCATCACTGACAATAAAGCTCATACAAAGTACCTCCCTATCTGGTTATCACTGGTTATGAAACGTCAAATAGTTATAGCATCTGAATATAAACCGTGCTGTTAACGCCAGGTAAAGTATTTGTTAAATTCAAATAAGCAGTTAAAAACACTAAATATAAAAAAAGCGTGTAGTTTTACTACACGCTTTTTATGTGAAACTCGTCGCATTTTGCGATTAGATTTTGCAGCCTTCGCAGTCGGCTTCATCGCCTAAGTCAGCCGGTACTTCGGCTGCTTTCTTCTGGGCATTGGCTTCTGCCTGCTCAAGTTGAGCATCAATATCAAATTCAAACATATCGTCGTTCATCATTAACCCCTGGATATTTACTGATTTCAGCCCGTCTTTATACTGATGACGGGCGCATTTTGGCAATCAAATTTACCGCGCACAGCACAATCGACCCCACAATAAAGCCGATGATGAGGTTAGCAACATTGCTCAACAGCATCGCCAGCAGACCATGCAGGCCTGCGCTAACGCCTTCAATAAGATGGTGCAGTAATGGCACGCCGTGCACGATAATCCCACCGCCGACCAGGAACATCGCCAGGGTGCCCACCACCGTCAGGATTTTCATCAGCCACGGTGCGGCCACCAGCAGCACGCCGCCCACCGCTTTCGCTGCCGCCGAAGATTTCTGCTGCAGCCACAGGCCGAGATCGTCAATCTTCACGATACCCGCAACAATCCCGTACACACCAACGGTGACCGCAATCGCCACGCCAGCCAGAACGATCACCTGATTCAGCAGCGGTGCTTCAGACACGATACCCAGGGTAATCGCCACAATCTCCGCCGAGAGAATAAAGTCCGTGCGTACCGCCCCTTTTACTTTTTTCTGCTCAAACTCCGCCGGGTTCTGCTCGGCCGCTTTCAGCAAACGCGCTTCACGAGCCTGCGGCGTTTCCTGGCTTTTATCTTTATGCAGACTGTGCAGTACTTTCTCCACGCCCTCAAAGCACAGGTATGCGCCACCCACCATCAGCAGCGGGGTGATCGCCCAGGGGGCAAACGCGCTGATCAGCAGCGCCAGCGGCACCAGAATCAGTTTGTTAAGGAACGACCCTTTCGCCACGCTCCACACCACCGGCAGTTCACGGTTGGCTTTTACCCCGCTGACCTGCTGCGCATTCAGCGACAAATCGTCGCCCAATACACCGGCGGTTTTCTTTGCCGCCACTTTGCCCATCACGGCGACGTCATCCAGCAGTGTGGCAATATCGTCCAGTAAGGTCAGTAAACTACTTCCGGCCAAAATCAGATTCCTTATTCATGTCCATCATGTTGACAACAGGGGCACAGCTCCATTTCGGTCACCGCCATATCGGCAATGCCATCACAGTCCCACTCAACGCGCACTGGCTGCCCCTGCGTTTCCGCATGGTGCAGATACTTACTCACCGGGCTTTCAGTCATCCCGCTGATCTCTTCCGTGGCAATCAGGCGATCGCCCACGAAAATACGCGCCGTCGCCTGAGTATTGACCATGCGCTCGCCGCTGAGTTTATACAGACGTCTTACCGTCAGTTTGACACTGGCCATGGCTCACCCCTGGCTGGCTGTATTAAAGAGGGAACAGATCTAAGCAATTATGGGCATGGAGTGCAAATTTTGTAAAAAAATAACGCCCGCCGGGGATAATTAGTGGCAGAATCGGGTCCTTATAACATTTTCACAACCTGATATCACTTTAGGAAGAGTCTCTGACATGACGTTACGCCGTGCCCCCGCCCTGCTGCCCCTGCTGGCCGCGCTCTTTTCTCTCTACTTTATCTGGGGTTCCACCTACCTGGTGATCCGTATTGGTGTGGAAAGCTGGCCGCCGATGATGCTGGCCGGGTTGCGCTTCTTACTCGCGGGCGTGGTGCTGCTGGCATTCCTCCTGATGCGAGGGGAAAAATTGCCTTCCTGGCGTGAAGCCGGTAACGCGGCGATCATCGGTGTCCTGCTGCTGGCAATGGGTAATGGTGCAGTCACCGTTGCAGAACATCAGCATGTGCCTTCCGGGCTGGCTGCCGTGATGGTAGCGACCGTCCCCCTGTTTGCCATGTGCTTTAGCCGTATGTTCGGCATTACCACGCGCTGGATTGAGTGGCTGGGCATTGGCGTCGGCCTGGTGGGGATTATTTTACTTAACAGCGGCGGCCATCTGGCAGGGAATCCGTGGGGTGCCCTGATGATTTTGGGCGGATCGCTGACCTGGGCCTTTGGCTCGGTATGGGGGTCACGTATTGCGCTACCGCACGGCATGATGGCCGGAGCTGTCGAGATGCTGGCCGCCGGGGTGGTATTACTGACCGCCAGCCAGTTGACGGGTGAACATCTGGTTCAGAAACCCTCACTGGCGGGCTTCTTCTCGCTGGGTTATCTCAGCCTGTTTGGTTCGGTGATTGCCATCAATGCCTATATGTTCCTGATCCGCAACGTCACACCCGCTATCGCCACCAGCTACGCCTATGTCAATCCGGTGGTTGCCGTGCTGCTGGGCATCGCTTTTGCCGGTGAAAGCCTGTCAGGACGTGAATGGCTGGCGCTGGGCATTATTGTGCTGGCGGTGGTGCTGGTCACGCTGGGTAAATACCTCTTCCCGGCAAAACCGGTGGTGAAACCCTGCTCGCCGACGGATTAAATCCTCAGCGTGTGCAGCATGACCTCTAAGGTATACCCACAAAAATGAATGGCTTCCCGTCTGGCGTCAGGTCCGGGGCCAGTTTGAGCACGCCGGAGCGGCAAAAGACGCATCCCTGCGGGCCTCGGCACGCGCAGCGGGAAAGCGAAACGCCCTTGACGTTGACCTGGCCAGCGTCACTGACAGAGGGTTTACGGTAGTACGCGAATCCCTTGTTCATCGATCTCACCGTTGTTTTCCGCGGCGCAAATCCACTCCTCCAGCCGCGTGCGCAATGCCTCTTCCTCCAGTCGCGTTTTCCCGCGTAGCGCACATTCCCACACCAGCAACACGCGCCAGCCGCTGGCCGTCAGCTCCTCGACATAACGTTTATCACGCGCCACATTACTGTCTATTTTGCCCTGCCAGAACGCCGTGCGTGTTGCCGGCATCTTGAACAGATGACAGTGATGACGATGCCAGAAACAGCCGTGAACAAAGATAATGGCCTGATAGTCTGCCAGAACAAAGTCGGGACGACCGGGCAACGATTTATCCTGCACCCGGTAACTCAGGCCCAGTTCAACCAGCAGTTCTGCCAGCCGCTTTTCAATTGCCGTATCGCGGGTACGAATAGCGCGCATATTCTTACTGCGCACGTCGGAAGAGTGAACGTCGGCCATCTTGATATTCCTTTAACGAAGACCTTAAGTGTAGCTAAAAGCGGCCCTGCCGTGGGGGCACCGGGCCACATTTCACTGGCGCTGTTGTACCGCCTGTAGGATCCAGGGGCGCAGGAGTTTGGCAACCGCCGCGAAGGCAGGCACCACCACCGAGTTACCAAACTGGCGATAGGCCTGGGTATCCGATACCGGAATATGGAACGCCTCCTCGCCGGGCTGTTCAAAGCCCATCAGTCGGGCGCACTCGCGCGGTGTCAGACGACGCGGTCGGTTCTGCTGATTGTCCGCGTTATCGAAGTCTTCCTCACCCAGCGCTTTGTCCCAGCCGCGATCGATCAGGATCTCCGAGCCATCTTTGTAATAGCGTGCCGATAACGTCCGAACCACGCCCTGCTCAAGCGCCGGATCAACCAGTCCGTAGCCAAAGCCGTTGCCGCGTGCCTGGTGCTTCTTCGCATAGAGGTAGAGATACTTCCATAGCGTTGGCGTCAAAATATATTTTGCGTCTACGACCGGGTCGAGTAAGGCTTTGAGCGGCGTGCGCTGCGGCGGGTAGAGCGCAGATAACGCACTCAGGCTGAAAGCGGGCAGCGCCAGATCGCGACGGAACCCCACCAGCACAATGCGTTCACGGTGCTGCGGCAGAAAATGCTTGCCGTCGATAATTTTCGGGTCCGGCGAACCGGTGACCGCCGCATCCGCCACGTCATAGCCCAGCTCGTCCAGCGTCGACATAATAATGCGGAAAGTATTGCCCTTATCGTGGCTTTTCAGGTTTTTGACGTTTTCGAGGACAAAGATCGCCGGTTTTTTGGCCGTGATGATGCGTGCCACATCAAAGAACAACGTCCCCTGCGCTTCATCTTCAAAACCATGTTTACGGCCCAGGGCATTTTTCTTCGACACGCCCGCCAGCGAGAATGGCTGGCAAGGGAATCCCGCCAGCAGCACATCATGGTCCGGCACCTGCTGGCGAATATGCTGATACGCCTGCTCTTCGTCCACCAGGGGATCGCCACTCAGCGTGACATCGCGGATATCCTGATTAAAGCGGTGCTGCTGCTCATCACAGTACCAGTTGGCTTTATAGGTGCGCACCGCATGTTTGTTCCACTCACTGGTAAACACGCACTGTCCACCAATCGCTTCGAAGCCGCTGCGGATGCCGCCAATACCCGCAAAGAGGTCAATAAAACGGAAAGCATAATCGGGATGATGTGCCGGAGGCGCAGGCAGCATACTGTGCAGCAAACTGACTTCGGCTTCATTCAGCGTTTTGCGGCTGTTGCCCTTCACCCAGCGATTAACAGACTCCCGCGTCCACTCCTGCTGACTGACCTTTCGCAGGGTCGCCGCGACCGTTTTCTGGTCATAAATCTCCAGCACCCGCAGCAGCAGCTCACGATCCTGCTGTTCTTTATGCCGGGCATCTTCTCGTGCCTGTTCAGCCAGTTCTGCGGCCACGCGGTCAAAATCGCTCATATTTACTCAGTTAACAGGGGATAAACGGGTGTCAGTCTATCACTTAGTTGACCCAGCGCCAGGCGGAAATTGGCCGCAGCGAGGGCAATTAATGACAGCGCGTCATGCTGCCTCTACACTGATGCGGTTTTACTGTTAACAATGGAGCTATTACCGATGAACGCCACCCAACGCGAGCTGCTTAGCCTTCCAGATGGCGCTAAAAAACTGCTGCTGCACTCCTGTTGCGCCCCCTGCTCCGGCGAAGTGATGGAAGCCTTGCAGGCATCAGGCATTGATTACACCATTTTCTTCTACAATCCAAATATTCACCCGCAGAAAGAGTATCTGCTGCGTAAAGAAGAGAATATCCGCTTTGCGGAACAGCACGGCATCCCGTTTGTCGATGCTGACTACGATACCGATAACTGGTTTGCCCGCGCGAAGGGCATGGAGTGGGAGCCAGAGCGTGGCGTGCGCTGCACCATGTGCTTTGATATGCGCTTTGAACGCACCGCACTGTATGCCTATGAAAATGACTTTCCGGTGATTTCCAGCTCTTTGGGTATTTCGCGCTGGAAGAATATGCAGCAGATTAACGACTGTGGCGATCGGGCGGCCGCGCCCTACCCCGGCATCCAGTACTGGGATTATAACTGGCGCAAAAAAGGCGGGTCGGCGCGCATGATTGAGATCAGCAAACGTGAGCGTTTCTATCAGCAGGAATATTGCGGCTGCGTGTATTCGTTGCGCGACAGCAATTTGCATCGCAAAAGTCAGGGCCGGCCATTAATCAAGCTCGGCGTCCTCTATTACGGTGATGAAGAACAATAACGCTGAAAATAGCGGGGTAATTTGCCTTATCAGCGGATAATCCCCTGTTTCCTTTTTCTATTTTATCGCGGTAACACAAGTGACATAAAAGCGGCGAATACTCCCTTTTATTTTAAGGGAAGCTTATGTCACTGCTCACGATTTTACCCTTACGCACTATGCTGCGCCGTCCACGTTTTGCCTCGTTGATGACCGGTTGGGGCTGGCTACGCAGCCTGCGGGGTGGCTTCATCCTGTTTCTGCTGGTCTTCTCGCTGCTGCAGTGTGCCAGCGTGTTGCTACTGACCCGCCTCGTTTCCAGCACGGGTGACAATATTTCCGAGATCCATACCCTGTCTGGCCGCCAGGCGCTGTTGGATAAAGCCCGTATGGAACTGCTCACCGCCAGCGACAACAGCCACCGCGCCGGGATCTACCTGATGCAGGATAACCAGACCGGTTCCGTCGACAGCTGGAAAAGCCTGGCCGAAACGGCTCAGACCTCACTGGATAATGCACGAAAGCTGTTTGATCAATATCCGGTGGCGCAGGACAGTCCGCTGAAACAGAACTTCGATATGCTGGCCGACGGATTGCAGGAGCAGCTAAAAGGGCTGAATGCGAAAGATATTGATGCGTTTTTTATGGTGCCGATGCAGGCTTTTCAGCAGCAGTTTAATGACACCTACTATCAGGTGCTGACGCAGGCCAATCACCAGGCCGACGATCTCAACCTCTCTACGCTCTCATCGCTGACCACCAGCCGCAATCTTTCCCTGGGTATCTCTGCCCTGCTGGGCGGACTGCTGTTACTGAGCGGCGGGTTACTGCTGATGGGGGTGATCCAGCCGATGGAACGCGTGTCGCGCTGGCTGGCACAGATCGCAACGGGCGATATCTCGCAGCAGGCGTATCAGAGCCGTTACCAGTCAACGGAGATCAGCCAGCTGATACAGAATGTGGACGGGATGCAGCAAGGTTTACGGCATATCGTGGGCGAGATTAACGCCATCTCCGGTGCGGTGCGTGGCAGCGCAGACCGCATGGCACAACAAAATGATGAGTTTAGTGCCCACAATCAGCAGCAAAGCAGCGCGTTTGAGCACATCAGCCAGCGTCTGAACCGGGTGGCAGAGGAAGTGGGCCACAGCGTGACGTTTACCCATCATGCGACGCAGCAGGTACAGGCCGCCGATGAACTGACCCGCCGCTGCGGCACCGTGGTGACCGCTGTTGATGCGCAGATGCGCCAGATTGTTGACGCTTCCGGTGAGATTGCCGGGATTGTTACCCTGCTGGAGGGCATTTCGCTGCAAACACGGCTGGTGGCACTGAATGCCGCTATCGAATCAGCCCATGCCGGCGTTTATGGCCGCAGCTTCTCCATTGTGGCAAAAGAGATCGGCCTGCTGTCGGAGAAGAGCAGTGCCTCGACGCGGTTGATTGACGGGCTGATCGGCTCAACTCATCAACATATTGATAGCGGCTTTAGTCAGGTACAGACGCTGGAGGGATTGTATCGGGAAATTACGCATGCCGTATCCGGCGTGGTGACGCTACTGAGCGAGTTGCAACACAATGCGGATGCGCAGAGTAAAAGGGTCAATGCGATAGCGCTGGAGATTACTCGCCTGAATCAGCAGGTCAAAGAGAGCGAGCAACTGACACGTCGCAGCGCAGGGACATCGGAAGCGTTGGTGGATCATGCGCAACGGCTGTCGCACAGCGTGAGTCAGTTTGTTATGTAAGGAGGTTGAAAGCGTCTCTCAGAACGAGAGACGCTGGATAAGACGGGGCTTACTTTTTCTTCTTCGACTTTTTCAGCAGTGCGCGGACTTGTTTCAGTTCTGCCTGGCTCAATTGTTCGGCCGTCTCTTCTTCTGTATGGGTACTATCTACCGCATCAGGTGCCTGAGCAGAAAAACTCTTTACCAGATGCTGGGTAACCAATTCGCTAAGGGAAATCTCACTATCCAGAGCGAGTGTTTTAATCGTTTCTTTTAAGGCGGGATCGATCTTTATTGTTAAGCTAACTTTGTCGGTCATTGCCTGATTCTCCTGAGAATTGTCCCAACAACGTAACCTGTAACGTGCGATTTAACCATACTGTCATAAAAATTTAATATTTGACGCCCCCGGGCTGAATTCTTCCAGTACGGTTTGATCCAACGCGCAAAAATCCCCCTTCAATTCAGCGCACAGTTTTGCCATATAGGTCACGAGGAAACGGGCATTAAATTCAGCCAGGCGTCGCCCTTCTGCCGTTTGCATCGTTTCAGGCAATTTCAGTAACTTTTTCTGGAAATGGTCCAGCGCCCATTCAGCATCATCCAGAGGGCGTTCGCGCCCCAGTGGATCGCGACTGTCAAACAGAGAACGTCCTAATGCGCCAGAGACATAAAACACCCGCGCCAGACCAATAGCGCCCAGTGATTCCAGACGGTCGGCGTCCTGCACGATCTTAGCTTCAAGGGTTTCTGCCGTTACGCCAGCACTGAAGCTGTGCGCGTGAACCGCGTGGGCCACTGCTTCAATTTTATCGCTGGGGAAATCCGTAAAGACCTGTTGTAACGCGCGCCGGGTCTCGTCAGCTGCCTGCGCGGAAGCCAGATGGCGCTCAGGGTGATTTTTAGGCAGGTTGACAATGTCATGGAAGTAGCACCCGGCCAGCACCACCAACTCATCGGCCCCGGTGCCCACCATAATGCGCTGTGCAGACTGCCAGACGCGCGTCAGGTGCGCCACATCATGGGCTTTATCATCATGTTGCCAGGTGTCGTGCAGCCACTTTTCAAAACGTAATTGCCAGTCAGTCAGAGTCATAGACTTCTCCTTAATTGTTTGAACTTTTTGAGATGTCAGTGGTGGTCACCCACTGCAACGGGTTAACCATTTCTGCTTAAAAATGAGATCCACATCAAACTTATAGCGGCTGTTACGCGCTGGTGACAGCATTTTTCCCATTTTCAGTTTTTTCCGGCTCACTTTTAACTGGCTGTTTTTTGATCTAAATGATAAACAATAGTTATGATCAGATGCGGGTAATGGCCCCTCAAACAACAACACAGGTGCTGTACATGGCCGGTCTGTCAGTGATCATGAGGAACAGGCGATCGCCACGGTTAGAGGGCATCGTCGGTAAGCATTCGTCACACTAACACATTGTAATATGGTAAAATGTCAATTTGGTTACGGCATGACGACCCCGTGATGACGACGCGGGACGCACCAGACGATTGCGTCCGGCAGATGTGCAAATTTGCCCCAAGTCATTTTTTTATTGGTTTTTCTGAAGTTTAGTAAAATAAACGTGCTGAAACGTTTTTTTGAGCTAAGGTTAGGAATTATCTGTATTGTGTTTCTACTTTGCTTATGAACCAGGAACTGGTCAAGAAAGTCATACTAGAGGTTAAACCATGAAAGAACGCCCGATTCTATTTAGCGATCAACGGGTGCGCGCCCTGCTCTCAGGCCAACAAAAACAGACACGGCGCATCATGAAATCCCAACTGTTTGGGCCAGGCCAGGACAATCATGAAGGTTGTTACGGCATTGATGTCCTGAGCAACAATTTGCAAGGTAACCGTGTTCTGGGCATGGAAAACCTGAGTTATCACTGCCCTTACGGCCAGCCGGGCGATCGCTTGTGGGTGCGCGAAACCTGGCGCGGCCCTGTGGTGCCCGCAGAAGAGATGACGAAATATCAGACCTCTCCTGCACAGTTTAAAAATATTGACTACTGTCAGTACCGTGCCGACTCCAGCATCTATACCTCTGACGAAGAAGAGACCAACTTTGGCTGGCAGGCCGGTATTCATATGCCGCGCTGGGCCAGCCGTATCGACCTGACCATCACGGCTATCCGGGTCGAGCGCATCCAGGATATCAGTGACGATGACGTGCTGGCTGAAGGCGTGCAGGTAGACTCTCATTTTCTCAATAACTTTTTCACCCTGCATAGCGAAGCCGTTTCCGCTAAAGATGCTTATCGCAAGCAGTGGGCCATTCAATACGGTGGCACCAGCTGGGAAGTGAACCCCTGGGTCTGGGTGATTGAATTCGCGCGTATCTGACCCTCGCAAATCGACGCGGCGCTGACTTTTTTCAGCGCCGTTTGCGTTTCGTCACAGACAATCTGCATTATAACTGATTGAATCTTCCCCTTATTCAGCGGCATTAACGCCATCATCAGGCAGGAGTGACAACAGCATGATCAAATGGCCGTGGAAAGGCGGTGATGACGCAGTGGAAAGTGGGCTGCCATGGCAACAGGCGCTGGAGATCCCGCTGCTGGCAAGCTTAACGGCTGCTGAACAACAGACGATCTGTCAGCTTGCGACCCGTTTTCTGCGCCAGAAACGTCTGGTGCCTTTACAAGGCTTCGAACTGGACGATGTGAAAAGCTGCCGACTGGCTCTGCTGTTTTGCCTGCCGGTTCTCAGCCTCGGCTACGACTGGCTGGACGGTTTTCATGAAGTGCTGATCTACCCTTCCCCGTTTATGGTCGATGATGAATGGCAGGATGAGTTCGGCCTGGTGCATCGTGAACAAATGGTGCACGCCGGGCAAAGCTGGCAGCAGGGTCCGATTGTCCTGAACTGGCTGGATGTGCAGGACTCATTCGATCTCTCCGGTTATAACCTGGTGATCCATGAGGTCGCGCACAAACTTGATGCGCGCGGCAGCGGTGAAGCTAACGGTGTACCGGCCATTCCCCTGCGCGAAGTGGTGGGCTGGGAGCGCGATATGCGTGCGGCAATGAGTGCAATACAGGATGAAATTGACCAGGTGGGTGAAAACGCCACCAGCATTGATGCCTACGCCGCCAGCGAACCCGCGGAATGCTTCGCGGTATTGTCAGAGTATTTTTTCAGTGCGCCTGAGCTGCTGATCGCCCGTTTTCCGGCGCTTTATCAACGGTTCCGCCAGTTTTATCGCCAGGATCCCCATCAGCGCCTGGAGCAGCAGCAGTTACACCATAATGCGGGTGGAATTGTTCACTAATCGGGCGGGTTGATTCAAACGCAGCCAGTTGAAAGCTAAAATGTTTTTTGCTGTTGACAGTCTGAGGGCGTATCGCTACTATTCGCCTCGTTCCACAATTCCTCTGTAGTTCAGTCGGTAGAACGGCGGACTGTTAATCCGTATGTCACTGGTTCGAGTCCAGTCAGAGGAGCCATATTGAGAAAAGCCCGCTTAAGGAAACTTAAGCGGGCTTTTTGCTGTTTGTATGATTTGTGAATCTCTGACAGGCTCAGATTTTATCCATCAAATAACGATGCGCTTTGGATTCCGCGATAGCGGCCTTGAAAATATAGCGTTTGTCGTTGTGCAGTGCTTTTGTAAGCATACCCGTCTTAGTTCCACGCACTTTTTGAGATATCCGGTTTTTCAGCCATCAGCCAGTACTCTTCCGGCTGCTCTTGGGTACGGACTGAAGAGGACCGCATCACAGCGTATTAGCCCTAGGCGTCGCAGACTCCAGAGTTGCTGAAGCAGCATCTTTCTGTTTTTCTTCAGCATAATTTTGCAGAAGAGAAGCATATTCTTTCAGGTCTTTCTCGTGGGCATGTTGCCTCCAGGTCGTGGCAATGATGTTGAACCAGTTATAGAGCATGAACCCTGCGAGTGCCGAGAATACGAACGAAAAAGCTTGCAACCATGTTTCTTTCGCTACGCCGTACTCGATGGCGAATAATGCCAG
The DNA here is from genome assembly GCF_020683125.1 of Erwinia rhapontici. NCBI lineage: Bacteria > Pseudomonadati > Pseudomonadota > Gammaproteobacteria > Enterobacterales > Erwiniaceae > Erwinia > Erwinia rhapontici. Next base: position 2,969,281 of record NZ_CP085627.1, read on the forward strand.
TCCCGCGAAACAGAGCGCGAAAACGAAATTTGAAATGCTGCCCGTATTGCTAAGGAATCCAGAGATGAAAGACTGGAACCATGTCATATCTTTTATATTTATCTGACCGGTGATGTTTATCTCAAGACGGCCTTCCAGTCTGCCAAAATAACCAATGGGTTTATTTCCCCATGCCATTATATCTAACAAAACATGATGAAATTCATGGTCCTTGATGCCAGTGATGTAGGCATTAATGTCATTGCGGATGATGGTGTAGTACGCGGATGACTGGAAGTCCTCCGGGGAGGATTTTGCAAAATCAATGGCGTCCTTAACTCGGGAGTCTTTGCCCTTGAACAGAGCTGCTGAAAGTGCTGCTGATGCACCAATCAGCGCGATGGTAGATATAGACATGCTTTGGGACCTTTAATTAAGTATTCGGAATCAATGGTATTTAACGGTTTAAGCATTCATTCACTGAGCGCAATGAGTTCAGATGAGAACTGGCTAAGCATGCTGGCAACAAGCAGTTTCTTTTTTTCCTATGATGTTCCTTGAATATGCCAACTGCCCTCAGGACCAGCGCGCCAGTATTGATGTTTTTCATAATCTGAAGCACGGGTGCACCACTCATGCCCAACAGATAGGGCAGGGATTGCCCGACGCTGCGGGGTTCTAACATCGACGAGTGCACCATTTTTTTGGCTGTCGAAATGAAAGTAAAGATCGTCCGTGTCCTTATGGTATTCAAAGTGATTGAAGAGCAGGCAGTATACATGCTGAACAGCGTCAGGTTTATCCGCATGAAAACCGTTTTTGCTGGAAGGGTAGCCAGAGATAATCATTGACGATGTGGGTTCAAGATCATCGCGCCGTTGGTCAGTGAAATAAATGAATGTTTCTTTATGCATAATGGTTTCAAGGGTCGCATAATTTCAGCGCAATCGCGTTTGGAATTCCTTTTTGCCAGGCTTTGGGTGAGTGGAAATCGCACTTTATTAAGGGTGAAATAGCAGTTATTTAACTGCAAATGGTCTAATACATGGTCTGCTGTCAGCATTTTATGGACTCCATCAGTTTTAACCAGAAAACCACTTCCGACTGCATCATGCTCCTTTACGCTGTTTGCTCTGGGGGCGTAAAAGGTGATCAGTGCGCGTTGCCATTTTTCAACCAGTGTCGTAACTAGATTCAATGCCTTCGCATCCGCATATTCATTGATGATGCTGTTAAATGGATACTCTGAATAAGATTTAAACATTCTGTTTTTCCTGATAAATTTCCTTGCTCGCTGCCAGTTTCCGACCGGGCATTGCTAAAGGTGAGAGAAACCAGATTACCTCCCGGTCTCGCCCTTTTGAACCCAAAGTATAGGCTCAAGTAATACGTATTTAGATCATTGGGATAAAATACATCTGCTATGCGGCCCTTACGAGGCACGGGTCATGTCCTTTAACAATGTGTGGCTCCCTTCGGCTCTGCGGCAGGCCGGGTCGTTAGCCCGACGGCGCTAACCGGCAAAGCCTGCAAGCTTCGCCGAACCGTCAGAAGCGGCGTTTCGAACTTGTTGGCTGGGTTATGACGGCAACGACAGGTATAAGCCCCGGTAACAGCCATGCCAGTAAGTCTTATTGCCTCAAGTGAGGGAAAGAAAGGTAAATCAGCTGAAGGCAATGGAAGAAAATACTGTAATCGTAAATCCGGGAAGGACCCGCTTTGAGCGAGGAGCGGAAGTTGCCGTTGCTCTCACATCAGCTCACTGTATGACTCAAATTTTGGTGTATAGATCAACTGGGAGCAGGTTCAGTTCAACTGAGAACCGAAGTTGCATCTATCAGTTGCACCCACTCTAAACAACGAGCCTTTGAGTAAGTTTCTACAGCAAATGTCGGTAAACATTATTTGTACTTCTTGTTTACCTTTATCGGTGACTCATGCGCATCGTATTTTCCGACAATGCCTTCCAGGTTCAGTCGTTCGAGCAATTCCAGATCTGCTGGCGTATTTGGAATACGAGGTTTATCGTAACCGATCACCGTCAGATTCGGATAATCCCCATCCAGTGACCGCAGTACAGAAAAAAGTTGTTGGCGGCTAATAGATCCCAGATGCGGTTTTAAGAGCAGGATAATCAGTTGCGCTACAACACCCTCCTCCACCATCTTCTGCACTACTGCCAGTTCGCAGGCATAGCCGTGTATCGTTGCAAATTTTGCCAGTTCGTTAATACCAGCAGAATTTGCTGATTCTATGTATAAAGCCGCTTGCTCGACTATTTTTGTTTTTACAGAAGTGTGGATAACGTCACTGATTAAGATCTCAGCCAAGTCTGGGCATACCAGATCAGGCGTCATATATTCTGCAAACTCCGTCGACTCACAAATAAATGCCTCTCGGGTTGGCCAGTCAGTCTCAGCAAGATGTTGGTATGATTGTGAATCATCCTCAATAAGCTTGAGCCTGAGCAGTAATGCGAAAAGACATCCAACTTCCGCAGCAACATCACTTATATCAAGATAATCGCCAAGGTTTAAGCTATTCACTAAATCTACACGCAGAGGCACTGATGGAAGATATTCTTTGGCTGCGAGGATAGCTTTCGCGAGGGAAGTCTTCTGTTCATCCTCTGCTGTTTCTGTCTCGATAATCATGCCGGATGAAGAAAGTACTTTTGCCAGCTGTACATCGACTACACCAAAGACTGCAACGTAGCTACTAACATTAGTAAATGTTGCAGGAAACCGGCAATGCTCGGCGAGTGGCTGCCAGGCAGCTTCTGACACCTGCGTAAGATCCTCAACACGACAATCTTTATGAGCATGCTCAATCACTTCATTAAGATTAGATACATCATGTTCAAGCACATCTTCAATTACAGTGATGAAAGATTCGGAAGCCTCGATTGTAGAAGATTTATTGCAGATAGCCTTCAGATACGTGCTCAGATTCGTCAGGACATAGTCATAGACTGTGTTACTCTCAGTTTTGATGGTGTCCAGCGCGACACTGTTTGTGCTATTGATTGCAGTTAACAGGTTCTTATGCGTGATTTCGTAAAGATTACGTGTCAGGAAAGACTGTAGAACCTGTTCCCCTAAAGGCTGCAGACGAGACACAGTAATATGTGCGTCTTTGAATAGCGTTCCAATGAGCTCAGCCTGCGACGGAGTAGTGTCATTAGAGGTGAGTGCCGTAAACTCTGCATAATGAGTTAGGAGGTACACTGACGATACTTTGTCAGCCCGCTGTTTAAGGTGAGGAAGATTAGTCAGGGCAATATTCACAAACTGCAGGCGGGAGATATCATCTAGGGCCGTCTGGTTCACCAGGAAGGGAATGATTTTGGAATAGACTATCGTTAATCGCTCAATGAAACGCGGACATTGTTCCCCTGCAGAAAGGTACGCTTGTATGAACTTTTCTGCATTTTCCCTGAAATCCAATAAAGAATGGATCATGATATCAGCGGCACAGTTATCTGCTACCAGCAAATGATCGAGAATATCCACATTGTATAAGGCAGACTCTTTCAGCGCATCTTTACCTCTCTCACGAACGACAGCATCGACATCTTCTGACGTTAGCTTGAAATAAAAATCCATCAGGTCACGTTCAACATGATGAATAATAAAGTTAGTTGCAGCCGGGCTCACACGCGTGCCATGAAACGTTGACGTGTAAAGAGTGAAGTTACGGTTAATGTATCCGGCACGGACCAGTTGGTAAGCCAGACCAGATTTCAGCATTGCCCGCGCAATTGTCTCAAGGGACTGACAGATATCTCCATACGTCACCAAGAATTCTGGATGATTTATAAGTTCATTGAGGTCTGCGCTTCGCAGGAATTGAATACCAGAATTTTTAGCTTCAGCTTCATCCGTTAGGGACGCACGTTCTGCATCCCCCCACAACTCCGCATCTAAGGGATCCCCAAGGGCATCTGCAAGACTTTCTCGGGTAAAATCCAGAGTATAGTTTTGGCGGCAACGAGTCTGGAGTACAGCATCACCCTCAGCTAGTGCTAACTCTGTCCAAAACGGCTCTCCTTTGAGATCTTCCTGAGAAAGGGATCTTCCTTTGAAGGTGTAAGTCGCGTTTTGAAATTGATAATTAGCGGCCTGTGCCGTTCTCTTGATATGGGCAATCAGTCGGTCACCAAATTGTTCACACTGTAGGGCTACCCCATCAATATGTTCCAGCTTCTGACGAATCCTTGTGCGTTCATCCTCAAGCTTCTTGATGTTACTGGCCACCAACTCACGGCTGATTTTGTATAAAGTATCCAGCTTGCTCTTGCCGAGCCTGATCGTCTCAAAGTCTGTAAGATGGGTGTTTTTATAGAGAACCATCGCGAACAGATCGGTGGTATTAAGATTGAGCTGTTTACCATCACCAGAAAAAATCCTGTCACGGAAAATGATAAACTCGTTACGAATATTCTTAAGCAATCTCATATCCGGGACATACTGAGATGCCAAGTCTATGAGTTCCAGTGCTACCTGTTGCTTCATTTGTCCAAGCTGCTTCAGTGCGAGATTACGCGCACTTCTGTGCGTAATGAAAGGAACGACCGGGATGATCAGGTCAAAGAACTTAGTACGGTTCGCGCGTACTACCTCAGCGAGCGCAGGGTCAGCGGTTTCGATTATGGTTTGCTCAAGCTTACGCCCTTCCTCATTCATGGCAATATAATCGAAAATACTGTCTTTTACGGCATAGATGAAACAGACCGGCCTTTTGATCTGAGGCGACGCATTGAGTAATGTATTCAGCGCGCGTAGTGTCTCGAATATATGCGAATCGTTGAAACGGTCAATATCCTCAAAAATAACGACATTGCGGTCCGACACTTCAAAGAAATAGACTATCTCATCAAGATACTGATCGAAATATGATACCGAATTGTCGTCCAGCGTAACTGTCGCGGCACCAGCCGAAAATTGCTTAATATGAAGCTTGCCGTAGAAACGCCAGCGAATCAGAAATGCAATACCTGTCGCTACGCTAAACATACCTGCATGCACCCAAGCACCAAAGGCATTCAGAAAGGTAATCGCAGATACAATTTGAGCTGTCCATCCTGACAACAGAAAAATGACTGCAACGGCAAACCCCAGTAAGGCTGCCGACACCATTTCCCGTTGCCACTGAAATCGCTCAATTCGTTTGAAGCGTGAGCCAGGCGTTTTACTCGGTTCCTCGCGATAAAGCAGTTGCTTGACAATCTCTTGCTGAATGCGATTCGTTGGTGTCGTCGCCTGTTTTGGCACTGAATCATCCAGCTTTGATACTTCAATTGGTGACAGGGTTGATAAAGAAATTTCAACCACACGATCATCCTGTCGCCGAGCAACCTCCTGCAAAATGCTACTCTTACCCACTCCATAGTTACCCGATAATGCGATGTTGCGGATCTGTTCATCGGCAAGAGCGGCTTCAATTGCCAGAACGTATCCAACATGTTCCTCCTCAATATACTCCGGCGTAAGTGATACAAGTCTCCAGGGTTCATCAACGGCGTTAGGCTGACTTTCGATCATGTGGGTGCATTTGCTCCATGTGAAATTAGTGCTGTATCACTCTCTTGATTTTTTGCTATACCATATCGCATCGTCTGCGAAGAAGCACTGCAGATCAATTCGTTCTGGTGTGAAAAAACCACCTATAATAATACTGATTTTTTATCATTGATTTACTTTGATTTCACGTTAGTTACTTATAATGTGATTCAAAAAACGTTTAAATGCTAACGCTACTTTTGTGGGTAATGCTTACACAATGACTCCACATCTGGCTGCAAAATCGCTTTAACGTGTTTGAACATCTCCGAGCCATTCACACGTTGACGTCGCACTCAGCAAAGTTAGCGAAATTTTGGTTTCGGCTGCCGCCGATCCAGATGGTTTGTGGATAAACCGGCATGTCACAGTTGCTCTGACTGACGTGAAGCAAAAAGGATGCGCGAAGACTACAGATCAGGAACCTACAACTCACGCCGCACTCACTGGATTGATCCAACAGAAAAACCTGAGAGGGAAATGACGGACCAGTTTCGAAGAAAAGCTGAACACGCAGAAAAAGAGGTTTTTTCAGCAATTCACTGTAACCTCAAGAGTTTGAGCGGGTAGCTATGACCGCGAAGTAGAATGGGCAATAAGTGATCAAAAAGTTTGAGATGACCATTGATCCGAACATCTAAATATAAATAAACTGGCTGGCAATTCATGCTCCTTTCACAGACAGCTAAGTTTGAAATTATTTATTGACCCACACTTCGTTGATGAGTACATACTGATTTTATCAATGTCCGCTCCTGGCTATGAGTTCAACGGGTCGATGCAACGCTATCCTTAATCAATGGGGACGTTGCCATGAAACGAAGAACTCGCATTTACTACACACCAGAACAAAAGGCGATTATCTGAGGCAGATGTAAGCAAAGTGATTCCCTGCATGATATCGCCAGATATGTTCGACAGATACCATTCTTCTATCATGCACACTATCCACTAGTCTTGGTGGATACCGTCCACCTGTCCGAAAGCGGCACCGGTTAGCTAATTCGCTTGATGAAAGAGAGGAGATATCCAGAGGAGTGGTAGCAAAACGTAGCATCAGGGACATCGCTGACAAATTATAAAGAGCCCCTTATTAGCCAGTTACTGGCAAAGGCGATCCCAGTCAGAGGAGCCAAATTGAGAAAAGCCCGCTTAAGGAAACTTAAGCGGGCTTTTTGCTTTTCGTGTTTTTTGAGGGACAGGATACCCGGCAGAAAACATGCCCGGGCATCAAAAACCTATCAGAGGGTGTTACTCATTGCCCCATTGATTCAGAAACGTCGCGATATCATCAATACGCAACGCGTGGATACCAGCTTCAGTGGCCATCTCTTTCTGCTGTTCTTCGCTGATTTCTTCGTTGTTGGTTAAATGCGTCATCAGCAACTCGAAATAACGCGCCAGAGGGCTGCGCTCTGATTCGGTTACCGGCTGTGCGGCTTCCGTCGCATACTCATCTACGAAGTCATAATACTTAAGGGGGATGTCATTGCTCATCAGTCGTTTCCTGAAGGTAGTGCCAGTTTTTTCAGCGGGTGCAGGTTAATCAGGCTTAGCGTCTGATATCGGCCTGATATATCCCGCTTGTCAACCAGTGGATAATGCGGGGGATTATACCTGTAATTTGGCAGGCTGTACCCTGTTTAACCGAACAGTTTCCCCAGCCGTTCTTTTGCCTCAGCGGTAGGCAGTAACTGAATATGCAGCCCCTGAGCATCCAGCGTAAAAAAGCCTTTGCACAGATCCGGCATCGCATCATATTGCGCATTGAGCTGTTCTGATGCCTGTATAAAACAGGCATAGCCATAGTGCGCCACTAAATAAGGCAGCCCAAATTGAGATCGTAACATCTCATATTCCTGGTAAGGATAGCGTGTATGCGCGGGGAGCTTTTTGATGATATCGGAAAGTTTAGTCATCAGCGGAATCACCTCTTCTTCAGAGGCATAGTGCGTATAACCGCGCAGGGCGACTAATCGCATATCGACATGACGTTCTTTTTTGAAGGCCGCCAGGAAAAAATCTTTCAGGTCCCTGTCCGGACAAGTTAAGACGAATGCATACAATATCTGATTACGGCTGAAAACATCTTTTGATGTGAGGTAGTGCGCCTCAAAAAAAGCCACATCGTCATCCGTGAAGGTCTCAAAACGCATCTGTATCATGGCCTCACGATACACAGGGTTATCCTTGTACCCTCTTTTGCCCACTACACCCCTGACTGTGTCGATATTCGTCATACTTTATCCAAATATACCCCTTGAGCGATAATTCTAGCACGATGTGAAATTTGACAGGGCAGATCTGCCGTTCTGCCCTCTCCTCTCTGCCAGGCGCCGATAACATGATCCTGTATTATCGCCGGCTATCCCTGCGCGAAAACATACTCGCCATGCCCCACCGACCAGCGCTTGCCGTGTAACGCAGGCTCACCGGCCGTCAACACCAGTTCCACCAGTCGGTTGTCCGCACCGGGGCGGAAAATAAACTGCTGATCACCCAGGTCCAGCCCTTCCTGCGTGGCATCCGCTAATGGGGCAAAGCCAAACAGCGCCTGCCAGTGAGCGCGCACCGCCTGCGGGTCCTGCACGTCAAACACCGCACGCGTCAGCGCCACCTCTCCGGCAGGATGCGGGCTGTCCAGCCCCTGTGCCCGTAACCGCGCCAGGCGGGCATCATCATCTTCCCCCCATTGCAGAACAAAGGGATAAGGCAAACCGTTAACGTCGCCATCAATGGTAAAAATACGCCAGCTGATCACGTTGCCCTGCGGATCGTTGCGCTGGCCGTCCGCAATCGCCGACACCTGTAAGCCTTTGCGGTGCAGGTCCTCGTGCGTCTGCACAATATCGTCGCTGCGCAGGGCCACCCGATACAGTGCCTGGTTTTCCGGCAGTAACTGCGCCGCATCGCGCGACAGCAGGAACCTCTGTGCGGCAGTCTCCAGCTCTGCCTGGTCAGCAATCGCGAGAAACTCGATATAGGTCAGGCCGAAGTAACTCAGCGCATTCCGGGTGCCCCACCCCGGATGGCGCCCGCCCGGTATGGCGTTCAGCAGTTGTGCTGCGAAAATCTGAATCGCCTCTTCGGGATGGTTGACAAACTGAACCGCATGATCCCACTTTAGTGTTGCCATCCTGCCTCCTGAATCTGTTGGTAAAGATGGATGGCATCATTATCTTTTGGCCGAATAATGCCTCTTTTGCCCCTATCGCAGCGCGATAGAGGGTTCTCGTGGCAACTATATTGCTGCGACACGTGCAAAAACAAACAATAAAATCATCTATCCAAAGTCGTAAAAATCGCTTCCCTCATGAATGTTAAAACCAATAATTACTTGTTGTTACTGACGTTATTTTTCGCTGCAAAGCCAGCAGGCATAAAAAAAGCCCGCTCTGGTTTTCCTGAGCGAGCTTTTTTGTTCTTGAGTCGTCGTCAGCGATTAATGCGACGCAACGGGGTCCACTTTGAACACATCCACCATCACCATCAGATCGCGCGCCTGTTCCTGCATCGATGCGGCGGCAGCGGCAGACTGCTCCACTAAGGCGGCATTTTGCTGGGTTGCATCATCAATGTGATTCATGGTGCTGTTAATCTGCGCCAGACCATCGCTCTGCTCATGGCTTGATCCTGCAATATCACTCATCAGGCTCGCCATACTGGTAATGTTCTGCACCATATCCTGCATCGCTACATCGGCTTTCCCCACCAGCTCACGACCTTCATCAATCTGGCCAACAGAACGATCAATCAGCTCACGGATCTCCTTCGCGGCGGTGGCACTGCGCCCTGCCAGCGTGCGCACTTCGCCCGCCACCACCGCAAAACCGCGCCCGGATTCTCCGGCACGGGCTGCTTCGACGGCGGCATTCAGCGCCAGAATGTTGGTCTGAAAAGCGATGCTGTCGATCACCTGAATAATATCGGCCATCCGGGAAGACGAATCATGGATGCCCTGCATACGGTGAGTGACGGAGCGCATCAGCTCCCCGTTATGCCTGACAATCCCGCCCGCTTTGGTCGCCAGCTGATGTGCCTGCCCGGTGTGCCCGGCCGTCTGGCTGAGCGTGCTGGTCAACTGGCTGAGCGTGGCTGCCGTTTGCTCAACGCTGGCCGACTGCTCTTCGGTTCGCGCCGACAGGTTGCTGTTGCCGGAGGAGATTTCATCCGCAGCATTGACGATTTCACTGGTGCGCACCTGGATGCGGTGAACAATCTGGTTAAGCTGCGCTTTCATGCCCGCCATGCTCTGCAATAACTGGCCGATCTCATCCTGACGATCGCTATTCAGCGTGCCTGTGAGGTCACCATGAGTAATACGGTTGGCCTCCTGTAGGGCTTCATTCAGCGGTGGAACGATCTGCCGGTGAATACTGACGGCAACGATCACGCCCACCAGCATCGCGACAATACCGAGAACACCCAGCAGCCAGCGATTCCAGGCCAGCAACTCAGCGGAGTGCGACTCTTCAGCCCCGTAGATTTTATTGATGTCTTCCAGCAGGCCCGAGATCCGCACCTGGGTGGACTTATCATTGCGGGCAGCGGTGCTTTGCAGATCGGTACGGAGGGCGTCGATATCTTGCTGTATGGTGTCGGCTAAGGGCGCGTACTGGGCTGGCCAGTCGCCTTCGCGGATCAGTGAGTGGATTTTGTCGAGTTCGGTGCTGACCGCAGCCAGCTTCGTCATCGCGACGGCAGGGTTCTCCTGCAGCCCATCCTTGACGGCACCGGCATTATCATACAGTGCGCCGACCACCGATAAACGTGCCGATGAATCTTCCGCCGTGCTGAAACCACTAAAGCCGCAGTAACAAATGGCGGCGACAAAAAAAAGTAATACACCGAAACCTGCCGTCAGTTTTCGGCCAACCTTCATGTTCCTGAGCAGTTGCAGCATCAACATCCTCCGTGAGACAGCATGAGTGGGATTTTTATTTAAGATGACCTGATCAGTTACGGCATGTTGGCGCCGATCTTTATAGTGTTTCTATTTTTCAGGCAGTTAAATATAAAAGAAGAGAGGCATTCACCCGGAGTGGCTGACCATCTGTTCCGGTCAGCCAGCAAAGCTGACCTGATCCATAGAGCACACCATCAGCACGGGTCGTTCGGAAAAGATGATCGCCCCCTGAGGGATCCCCACAAAAACTAATGGCTTCCCGTCTGGCGTCAGGTCCGGGGCCAGTTTGAGCACGCCGGAGCGGCAAAATCCGCATCCCTGCGGGCCTCGGCACGCGGCTTCCCTGCCGCGTGACGTCCGGCTTACCTCAATCTGGCCCCATCCCCGCAAGAGAATGCTCGCTGTGGGTTTTAAAACCGCGACGACATGATGATTTATGTGGATTGATTTGAATTTGGGTTTGACCTGGGTTTTGACGTTGAGGCGGCATTCAGCAGCGCTGAGGAAGCACAGTGAACCAGGACGAACCGCCAGGACGGCGGTGAGAGGGAGAGCCGGCACAGGGATGTGCCGTCACGACCACTCCGTCGGTGAACGACGCTTGCGAAGGCATCCACGCAGTGGACGCAGCGCCAGCCGCAAGCCCGGGTCCCCAGGGTGGGGGCGACTGCCCACCCTGGGGCGCTCAGCCCGCGCAGCGGGAAAGCGAAACGCCCTTGACGTTGACCTGGCCCTGGCCCTGGCCCTGAACCATCGTGCAAACCATCCCCAAAGGGTCGACCGGAAAAAGGGTCGCCCCCTTCGGCTCGCCGCCAGTCTCCCCCCTTTAATTGTCAAAGAGTGTAATCCCACACAAAAAACATTCACACGGAGATATAGCCTGTGCTATACCTTATAGCAACTGCTAATTACGTCGTATTTTTAAGCGCTTTCTGGGAGATTTCTATGCGTTTTCAGTTCCGGTTAAAAAGGTGGATCTGCGCCACTCTGCTCGCCACATTGCCGCTGGCACCCGCGCTGGCACAGGAAAAATTCAAGGTCATCACCACCTTCACAGTGATTGCCGATATGGCCAAAAACGTGGCGGGTGACGCCGCGGACGTAGCCTCCATCACCAAAGCCGGGGCAGAAATCCACGAATATCAACCCACGCCGGGGGATATCAAACGCGCCCAGGGCGCACAGCTGATCCTCGCCAATGGTCTGAACCTGGAGCTGTGGTTCCAGCGTTTTTATCAACACCTTTCCGGCGTGCCGGAAGTGGTGGTGTCTGACGGCATTGTGCCTATGGGCATCAGCGAGGGGCCTTACAGCGGTAAACCCAATCCTCATGCCTGGATGTCACCCAAAAATGCCCTGATCTACGTTGATAACATCCGCGATGCGCTGGTGAAACACGATCCGGCCAATGCCGATATCTATCGTAAAAATGCCGCCGCTTATAAAGAAAAAATCAGCGCCACGGTGGCCCCGGTGCAGCAGGCACTGGCGAGTATCCCGGCCGATAAGCGCTGGCTGGTGACCAGTGAAGGCGCCTTCTCCTATCTGACGCGTGATTTCGGGCTGAAAGAGCTGTACCTGTGGCCGATCAACGCCGACCAGCAGGGCACCCCGCAGCAGGTGCGTAAAGTGATCGATAAAGTGAAGCAGGAGAAGATCCCGGCGGTGTTCAGCGAAAGCACGGTTTCCGATAAAGCCGCCCGCCAGGTGGCGCGTGAAACCGGCAGTCATTACGGCGGCGTGCTGTACGTTGACTCCCTCAGCGCCGCCGATGGGCCGGTGCCGACCTATCTCGATTTACTGCGCGTCACCAGCGACACCATCGTTAAAGGCATTCAGCAGGGGCTGGCAAAATGAACACTATCCAGGCGGCACCCGATGGCATTCGGGTTAACGATTTGACGGTCACCTATCGTAACGGGCATACCGCCCTGCGCGATGCCACCTTACAGGTACCCGGCAGCAGCATCGCCGCCCTGGTGGGGATTAACGGTTCGGGTAAGTCCACGCTGTTTAAAGCCATTATGGGCTTTGTGCCGCTCTCGCGTGGATCGATTACCCTGCTGGGCCAGCCCGCACACAAGGCACTGAAGCAGAATATGGTGTCTTATGTGCCGCAGTCTGAAGAGGTTGACTGGTCCTTCCCGGTACTGGTGGAAGATGTGGTGATGATGGGCCGCTACGGCCATATGGGCATGCTGCGCATTGCGCGTGCGGAAGATAAACGCCTGGTGACAGAAGCACTGGAGCGCGTCGGCATGGCGGAATTTCGTCAGCGTCAGATTGGCGAGCTTTCCGGCGGGCAGAAGAAACGCGTATTCCTGGCGCGTGCCATCGCCCAGCGCGGCCAGGTGATCCTGCTGGATGAACCCTTTACCGGCGTCGACGTCAACACCGAACGCCAGATCATCAGCCTGCTGCATGAGCTGCGCGAGGAAGGCCGCACCCTGCTGGTCTCCACCCATAATCTGGCCTCGGTCAGTGAATACTGCGACCACACGGTGATTGTGAAAGGCACCGTGCTGGCCTGCGGCCCGACGGCCACCACCTTTACCCGCGCCAATCTTGAAAACGCCTTTAGCGGTGCACTGCGCGACGTGGTGTTCGGCGACGGCGATGCGCGTCCTGCGCTTTCCATGGTGCAGGGGGATCGCTAATGGCGTGGCTGGCGGAACCGTTCCACTATCAATATATGCTGAATGCCATGTGGGTATCGGCGCTGGTGGGCGGCGTGTGTGCGTTTCTCTCCTGCTATCTGATGCTCAAGGGCTGGTCCCTGATTGGTGATGCGCTGTCACACTCTATCGTGCCGGGCGTGGCCGGGGCGTATATGCTCGGGCTGCCTTTCGCCCTGGGCGCGTTTCTCTCCGGCGGGCTGGCGGCGGGCAGTATGCTGTTTTTAAATCAGCGTACCCGGCTGAAAGAGGACGCGATTATCGGGCTGATCTTCTCCTCCTTCTTTGGCCTTGGGCTGTTTATGGTGTCGCTCAACCCCACGTCGGTAAACATTCAGACCATCGTGCTGGGCAACATCCTGGCGATTGCCCCGGAAGATATCATTCAGCTGGCGCTGATTGGCTTTATCTCGCTGCTGATCCTGCTGATCAAATGGAAGGATCTGATGGTGACCTTCTTTGACGAGAACCATGCGCGCTCCGTCGGGCTCAACCCCACGCGGCTGAAACTGCTGTTTTTCACCCTGCTGGCCGCCTGCACCATTGCCGCGTTGCAGACAGTGGGAGCATTTCTGGTGATCTGCCTGGTGGTCACGCCGGGTGCTACCGCCTATCTGCTCACCGACCGTTTCCCGCGCCTGCTGATGATTGCCGTCGCTATCGGCAGCTCCACCAGCTTCTTCGGTGCGTGGATCAGCTACTACCTGGATGGCGCCACGGGCGGCATTATTGTCGTGGCACAGACGCTGGTGTTTCTCACCGCCTTTGTGTTTGCCCCTAAACACGGACTGCTGGCCCGCCGCCGTCGCGCAGCCGCTCCGCAGCAGGAGGCATCATGAACCTGACAGAACTGCTGTTAAGCCCGTTTGAATTTGATTTTATGAACACGGCGCTGACCATCTCGGTGATTGTCGCCATCCCCTGCGCCCTGCTCTCCAGCTTTATGGTGATCAAGGGCTGGTCGCTGATGGGCGATGCCATGAGCCATGCGGTGTTCCCCGGCGTGGTGATCGCCTGGATTGTCGGCATTCCGCTCGCCATCGGCGCATTTTGCGCCGGACTGTTCTGCGCGCTGGCCACTGGCTACCTGAAAGAGAACAGCCGTATCAAGCAGGATACGGTGATGGGGATTGTCTTCTCCGGGATGTTTGCCACGGGGTTGATCCTCTATATCTCGATTCAGTCCGAGGTGCATCTCGACCATATTCTGTTTGGCGATATGCTGGGGATCTCTACCAGCGATCTGCTGCAAAGCGGCGGCATTGCCTGCGTGATTGCGGTGATTATCGGGGTGAAATGGCGCGACCTGGTGCTGCATGCGTTTGACCCGCATCAGGCGAAAGCCAGCGGGCTTAACACCACCCTGCTGCACTACGGCCTGCTGAGTATGATTGCCCTGACGATTGTGGCGACGTTAAAAGCGGTGGGGATTGTGCTGTCGATTGCCCTGCTGATTGCACCGGGTGCGATTGCCATTCTGCTGATGCGTCGCTTCTCCAGCGTGATGATCTGCGCGGTGCTGTTGTCGGTGGTGGTGTGCTTTAGTGGAACCTATCTTTCTTTCTTCCTCGACAGCGCCCCCGGCCCGACCATTGTTGTGCTGTTCGTCCTGCTGTTTATCGCGGCCTTTATCTGGTCGGTGCGCCGCGAGCGCCGGGTGGTGCTCTCCTGACCGATAAGAAAACGGCGTCTGCACAGGACGCCGTTTCTGTCGGTTTAGCTGATATCCTGGCCGTTGGTGGCGATCACTTTCTGATACCAGTGGAAGGATTTCTTCTTGTAGCGGTTGCCGGTGCCGCTGATCTTGTCGTCCAGATCAACATAGATAAAGCCGTAACGCTTGCTCATCTCCCCCGTCGACATGCTCACCAGATCGATGCACCCCCACGGGGTGTAGCCCATCAGCTCAACGCCATCGTCAATCGCTTCCGCCATCGCATCAATGTGCTTACGCAGGTAGTTAATGCGGTAGTCATCGGCGATGTTGAAGCTTTCATCGGGCTCATCCACCGCGCCCAGACCGTTTTCAACAATAAACAGCGGCTTCTCATAGCGGTCATACAGCTGGTTCAGCGCAATGCGCAGGCCAACCGGATCAATCTCCCAGCCCCAGGCACTGGCTTCGAGGAACGGGTTCCGCGCCCCGCCGAGCAGGTTGCCGCTGGCTGCTGCCGCATCCGGGTCGGTGGCATAAGTGGTTGAGGACATGTAGTAGCTGAAACCGATGTAGTCGACGGTGTGCTGCTTAATCAGTTCCAGATCGCCCGGCTGGATATCCAGCGTCACGCCCAGCGACTGCCACAGTTTTTTGGCGTAGTACGGATATTTCCCGCCCGCCTGCACATCAGCACAGTAGAAGTTAAACGCCTGAGTCTCTTTCAACGAGGCCAGCTGGTTGAGCGGATTACAGTCGTACGCGTAGTTGGTAGCAAACAGGATCATGCAGCCCATCTGGATCTGCGCGTTGGTTTCGTGGGCAATTTTCACCGCCAGACTGCTGGCGACAAACTGGTTATGCCAGCCCTGGAATTTCGCCTGCGCTTCCAGCGCGCCGGTTTTCACCGTCAGCCCCTGGCTCATCATCGGGAAATGCGCGGCGCTGTTGATCTCGTTAAAGGTCATCCAGTATTTTACTTTGTCGCCGAATCGCTCCAGCACCGTGCGGGCAAAGCGCTCAAAGTGGCCGATCACCTCACGGTTTTTCCAGCCACCGAACACGGTCGCCAGATGCAGCGGCATTTCGTAGTGGGAAATGGTGATCACGGGTTCAATGCCGTGCGCAATACAGGCATCAATCACCTGGTCGTAATGGCTGAGGCCCGCCTCATTGGGCTGCTGTTCAATGCCGTTCGGGTAGATGCGCGTCCAGGCAATCGAGAAGCGATAGCATTTGAAACCCATCTCAGCAAACAGCGCGATATCTTCGCGGAAGCGATGATAGTGGTCGATGCCTTTGTGGTTGGGATAGGTGTAGCGGGTTTCATCCAGCGTAAAGTCGAACTCTGGTGCGGCCACAATGCTCAGGCGCTGTTTGCCGCCCGGGATGGCATCGACAATCGACAGACCTTTGCCGTCGACGTCGTATGCTCCTTCAACCTGATTAGCAGCCGTTGCGCCGCCCCACATAAAGCCCTGCGGAAACCTGTCTTTCATGCCACTTTTCCTTAAATGATACGGAGAGTTAGCGGCGCCGCAGCGCGAACGCACTGCCCTGACCCGACGTCAGCACCGCCTGAACGGCAGAAATAGTAGAGCAAAATCGGTGGAGAGAACAGCACCATGAAACCGATTGCAGAAATGAACCATACGATAAAACTTACCCTCTCCCGCCCACTGCGCTTTGGCACGAATAACTTTCGCAGCATGCCCTGTGGCTGAGGTGACTGACGATAAAACACGATAAATGTTGAGTAAATCATCAGGTTGCTGCAAACATCAGCAGTTGGTTGCCCATCGTAACTTTTGCCGTTGACACCCAGGGTCGGGATCATTAATATGCTCCTCGTTCACACGATTCCTCTGTAGTTCAGTCGGTAGAACGGCGGACTGTTAATCCGTATGTCACTGGTTCGAGTCCAGTCAGAGGAGCCAAATTCTTGTTTTCATGCCTCTTTGCGAATCTTTATGTGATTTAGATTCAATAAGTTAGCGTGAAAAATCTTCCCGATGCATTTTTAGTTTTCTCTCCGCATCGGGAGAATTTGGTGGTCAGATTTGGGGTCATGTTGGTTCGATGACGGAGTGACCCCCAAATGTCTCTTAACGACACAAAAATTCGCAGCTTAAAACCATCCGCTAAACCCTTCAAAATTTCCGATTCCTATGGTCTGTACCTGTTGGTTAATCCAGGCGGTTCACGTCTCTGGTATCTCAAATATCGTTTCAATAGAAAAGAATCCCGCCTTGGCTTAGGCGCCTACCCCGACGTATCTTTGGCTGATGCTCGTCAACAGCGTGATGGTATCCGTAAATTGCTGGCGCATAATATCAATCCAGCACAACAGCGCTCTGCTGAAAGAGCCACTTCCTCGCCAGAAAAAACTTTCAAGTATGTGGCACTAGAGTGGCATAAAAGCAACCGTACATGGTCAGAGAACCATGCAACCCGTCTGCTTGCCAGCATGAACAATCATATATTTCCTGTGATTGGACACTTGCCGGTAACTGAACTGAAACCTCGCCATTTTATCGACCTGCTGAAAGGCATTGAGCAAAAAGGTCTCCTGGAAGTCGCAGCACGTACCCGGCAGCATATGTGCAACATCATGCGTCATGCCGTACATCAGGAGTTGATAGAGAACAATCCGGCGGCAAATCTGGAGGGTATCATCGCTCCTCCCGTTAAACGCCACTACCCCGCCCTTCCGCTGGAGCGACTGCCGGAACTGTTGATTCGCATTAAGGACTACCAGCAAGGACGAGAGTTAACCCGCCTGGCCGTATCACTCACCCTGCACCTGTTCATCCGCTCCAGCGAGCTGCGCTTCGCCCGTTGGTCTGAGATCGATTTCAAAAATAGAATCTGGACCATTCCTGCCACTCGCGAGTCCATCCCCGGTGTCCGCTACTCCAGGCGTGGTGCAAAAATGCGCACTCCACATATCGTTCCACTCTCACGTCAGTCCATCGCTATTCTGAAACAGATACGGGAAATATCCGGTCATCAGGTGTTGGTATTCCCCGGCGATCACAATCCGTATAAGCCGATGTGTGAAAACACGGTCAACAAGGCGCTACGCCTGATGGGCTATGACACAAAAGATGAAATCTGCGGCCACGGGTTTCGGGCAATGGCCTGTAGTGCCCTGATGGAATCTGGCCTATGGGCACAGGATGCGGTTGAACGGCAGATGAGTCACCAGGAACGCAATAGCGTTCGAGCAGCCTACATCCATAAAGCAGAATATCTCGATGCCCGTAAAGCGATGATGCAATGGTGGTCGGATTATCTGGATATTTGCCGGAAAGTGTATGTGCCACCTTATATTTGTGGAAAGGAAATCAGTTGCACAATGGGATAACTGGCCTGGCAAAATAAAACCCAAAAAATAGCCGTATCAGTCTGTACTGATACGGCTATTTTTCTAGTTTCAGTGCGGATAAATTGTTAAGCCGTTTATGAGCATCGTCAGCCAGACTGTCCTGCGTGAATCGAAAGTGTGAAGTCCGCTTCTCATACAGAACTATCCACGGAAACGTATTAGGCCTGTTATGAGCGAGCAACGGACGTTCAAAACTTATGGGTACGCCTGTTCTGACGCACCCAGTCAAATTCAGGGCTTCCAGCGGCGCAGAGATGTGTGATCTTCATATGGCATTCTTGAGGGCAGAGAGATCAGCTCAATGACGCTGCCCCAGGGCGTGCGGCCGTAACAGAAGAAGTTATTGTCTCCGACCTCAGTTGGAAACATCAGCGGCTGAGGAGAGGTAAACATTTTCCCCCCGGCACGTTCAAACAGGCTGATGGCCTCATTAATATCATCAACGTATACGGCGAAATGCTGTAACCCGTAGTCGCTTGGACGCACAGGTTGATTCTGCTCTGGCCCCTTCATCTCAAAAAGCTCAAGCCCCGGCCCGTGCTTCAGCGTCATCATCCTGACCGTGGTGATACGTGTTCCCGGAAACAGATTAAGGATGTTTTCCGTCTCTTCCCCTTTCACGTCGTCATCCGATCGTGAAACGGAGTCATAGATAACTTCTGCACCAAAGGCTTCTTCAAAGAAGCGGGTCGCCTCATCAATATCAGAAACGGTGATGCCAACGTGGTCCATACCGCGAATAGTTTCAGTAGACATAATTTTCTCCCAGTGGGTTTACGGATAAGAGTGATGGGATGTTCAGCCCAGACTGACCGTCATTTTTGCCAGTGCAGCGAGCTGAGCTGATATCAGGCTGCGGGTGTCAGCATCCGTGATGCTGTCATTTTCCGGATCCAGTCTGGATGATGTATGCCCGATCATGACTTCAGGCTTGTTAAGAACCCGCCCGTCCAGAAAGACCAGAATCTGACGCAGGTGATACTGGGCACGTGCACCGCCGATCGCCCCGGGTGAGGCCGTCAGTATGGCAACAGGCTTGCCGGCAACTGGCGTGTCCGGCAGGCGGGAAAGCCAGTCCAGCGCATTTTTCAGGGCACCCGGGACGGAATAGTTATATTCAGGCGTGACGATAATCAGCGCATCCGCTGCCGATATTGCTTTTCCCATTGCCACCACCGCCTCGGGGAAGCCCTGCGCCTGAAGGTCTGCATCATAGTGCGGTACCTCTCCTGCAGAGCCCAGTGCACTAATCTCCACATGCTCGGGTGCCAGTGAGGCAAGATTGCGCGACACAATGGCGTTTAAAGACCCTTCGCGAAGGCTTCCCAGAAGAGTCACAAATTTGAGTGGTTTTTCATATGACATGGCTGTCCCCTGTAATTAAAAAATGGATTATCCGGCGGTTGCCGGTGCTTTGTTTACTGATAGCGATAAGCCTGGTATAGAATTACACATCGATAAACGCACCATGAGTCGTCACAGAGTCAACTTTATGTCTACCGGACTGTCAGCAGAATCCCTGCGGGGGATTACTAACTTTGTCATTACCGCGAAATCGAGCAGCTTCACTGAGGCCGCGGAGCAATTGGGCATTACCAAATCGGCCGTAGGTAAAAGTGTGGCACGGCTTGAGGAGAGACTGGGAACGCGTCTTTTTCACCGATCAACGCGTAAACTGAGCCTGACGAGTGATGGAGAGGCTTACCTGACCAGCTGTCTCTCGGCGCTTGAAATTCTCGACTCTGCCGAGAATACGCTCAGCAGACGCCAGGAAAATCCCGCCGGGACGGTCCGTATTGATATGCCTGCGTCTTTCGGAAGGAATCTGATGATGCCGGTATTAATCGAGATGATGACCCGCTACCCGGCCCTGCGGCTGGCGCTCACGTTCAATGACCGTCTTATTGACCCGGTGGAGGAAGGCGTTGACCTGGTACTGCGGCTGGGCGAGCTGCAGAGCACCGATGAGCTGATCGCCCGCCGCCTGAGCCGCCAGCGGCTGATTCTGTGCGCCTGTCCCGCCTATCTTGAACGGCACGGCTTGCCTGCCGATATGGAGGATTTGAAAAGCCACTACTGCATTATGGGCTACCGTCGGGGCGCCCCCCTTGCCTGGCGGCTGCGAAAGGTCGGGGAGCGTGAAGTGAAATTTATATCCCCCACAGCACATCAGATAAGCGACGGAGATGCCATGATTCAGGCCTGTCTGGCTGGCGTGGGGATAGCGCAGTTTCCTGAGTCTATGGTTAACAGCCATATCGCCGCAGGCAACCTGATCTCCGTGATGGCAGACCATGCCCCCATCCCGGTTGAGTTGAACGTCATCTGGCCCCGAACAAGGCACCTCATACCGAGAGTTCGCCTCATCGTTGACGAACTGCTGAAAAAGGCCGGAGAAGGCTATTTCGGCACACTGAGGTAGAAATTTTGTCGTCAGTGAGGCGATATCAGGGCTGTTTATCGCCTTTTAGCAAACTTATATCCTTATCGTCCCGCTGCTTTTGTTGCCTTACGGGCTGAAACCTTTCCCGTATGCCGGAGCAGTTCAAACGTAAAACATAATGTTACTTACAGGATATTTGTTATGCCATTAGCTCTCTGGGCGCTGGCGATAGGTGCATTCGGTATCGGAACCACTGAATTCATCATTGCCGGGCTGCTCCCCGTCATTGCCATTGATTTTAACGTCACCATTCCCGTTGCCGGCTATCTGGCAACCTCTTATGCGCTGGGCGTCTTCGTCGGCGCACCGGCCCTGATTATTCTGGGTTCAAAAGTCCCGCGTAAAGCCATGCTGGTTTTCCTGATGCTGCTCTTCGTGGCCGGGAACCTGGTGACGGCGTTTGCCCCAACACTTGGCATAGCCATACTGGGCAGAATTATTACCTCGATGACGCACGGTGCTTTCTTTGGCCTTGGTTCGATTATTGCAGCAGATATGGTTGCACCGTCTAAGCGCGTGAGGGCCATTGCGTTCATGTTTATGGGGCTGACCGTCGCAAACCTTATAGGCGTACCCGCAGGTACCTGGATTGGTCAACACCTCTCCTGGCGTGATGCCTTTATGGCCATAGCGGTGATTGGGGTCATTACGGTTATCAGCATCGGTATGCTCATCCCGCACCAGCCAAAGCCCCGGAACCAGAGATTTGCGCATGAGTTTAACGCCTTCAAAAACGTCAACGTGCTGCTGGCAATGGGCATTACTGTTTTCGGGCCGGGGGCATTCTTTACGTCAATTACCTACATCGCGCCAATGATGACGGAGCTGGCAGGATACAGTGAAAGCAGCCTCGCGTGGCTGATGCTGCTGTTCGGACTGGGATTGTTTACGGGAAACCAGCTTGGTGGCCGGTATGCCGACCGCGCCCTGATGCCGATGCTCTATATCACCCTGGCTGCTCAGGCCGTCGTGTTACTGGTATTCAACTTTAGCGCGCACAGCCAGGTTATGTCAGCTCTCTGCATTTTCCTGATGGCTGCGTTTGGATTTGCGACCGTTTCCCCTATTCAGAAACTGGTGATGGATAAAGCACGGGCAGCAGGTGCCCCCACGCTGGCCGCTGCGGTTAATATCGGTCTTTTCAACCTCGGTAATGCCGTGGGAGCCTGGCTGGGTGGCGCGGTGATTGCTGCGGGATTCGGTCTGCAAGCGCCCAATTGGGCAGGCGCTATATTGTCTGTCATTGCACTGATACTTGCGGTGTTGTCCGGTCTTACGGATAAAACCGGGCATGCTGCAGAGTTGAATTAGAAGGTATCACGACTGGCCAGTGAGAACGTCATCTGAATCATTCACTGGCCATAACAGATATAGCAAAATTTATTCGCGTTTCACTTAACCGGTTAACTAACTTCCGCTTCTGGCACCGAGCTGCCTGTAAGATGTAATGGTCTAATCAAGCCGTATACTTTGTTAGAGATATGATGGGCAACGCTAACGAGTAAAGAATGCGAAGAAAAACGTTCACCCATGAGTTCAAGCAGGAATGTGTCAATTTGGTTCTGCAGCACAACTGCCCGGAGATCCAGGCAACTGAAACCTATTTTCAATAATTTCAGAAACTTAATTTTTTTTCATTTTTACCAGATCTATTAATCCATTCTTTAGTTAATACTTGGTTTTGTTTGACGCCACACCCTTCGGCATACATAACACCGAGGACTCTGCCTGGGAGAACGCATAATCTTGCTGTCCAGCCAACGCAGTCCAATTATAGGCTTGAGTTAAATCCATCTTCGCACCGAGACCAATCCCATACATCTGGCCTTGACGGGCTTGTTTTCAAGGAGGAGAGCACTCCGTTATTTCCCGTGCTTCATTCAGTGTTCTGAACAGAAAAAAATCCAGTAATTCATTGCGGTAGGTTTGAGAGATAAGCTCTGGCCCATTATCCAGGCGGATCATGGCTGGGTAGCCACGACTTATTCCTACCCTCTCCAAGACTCTGACTATGCGTTGCGCTGACAGATTAAAATCGATCTCTATGTCCAATATTTCCCAATTAAAGTCATCGACCACATTGAAGTTAGATTTATGAGGAATTTTACAAATCTTATAGCTCGTCGCTGGCTAATGATGCTGTTCTCTGAAACTAAAAGTGAGAGCTGCGTAACGTTCTCTTAACACGACAATTGACGAATGTTTTGCCGTGGGTATTGTCTATATCTTACAAACGAGCAAACAAAACTGATCATATGAGCAAAAAGCTGAGTATCTAAAACCATAACCCAGTTTGCTTGTCATTCAGTTATCGCTTTCAGCTCTGTCATTTCTTAACGATAGTTCAGAGGTAGTTCAATGAAACAGGACCTTGTAGCGGGTATAGATTCCTCCACCCAGTCTTGTACCGTCATGCTGCGTAGTCTTGAAAATGGCAAGGTGATCGCACAGGCTCGTAAGTTGCATCCACCGACCACGCCGCCGTGTAGCGAGCAGGATCCGCAAGCCTGGTGGGATGCTTTAGTCTCCGCGCTCACTGAATTAAAACAGTGGTGGCCACGTATTGCAGGTCTGGCTGTCGGTGGCCAAGGGCACGGCCTCGTCATGCTTGATAATCACGATCGCCCGCTGCGTCCTGCGAAGCTGTGGAATGACACGGAGTCTGCGCCGCAGGCGCGTGAATTGTGCGAGAAGATTGCTCCGGAAGAATGGGCACGCCTGACGGGCTCTGTTCCGGGGCCGGCAATGACCATTTCTAAACTGGCCTGGACAGAACAAAATTATCCGGGGCTGCTGGAAAAAGCCCACCGCATCATGCTGCCGTTTGATTATCTGGTTTACCGTCTGAGCGGTAGCTTTGTGTGCGAGCGCGGCGGGGCATCCGGTACGGGTTACTTCAACCCCTTCACCAATAGCTGGGAACCACAACTGGCAGCGGTGGTTAACAGTCAAATTGACTGGATTTCCCGCTGGCCCACTATCATCCCGTCGCATCAACCGGCTGGCGTTGTGAAGTTAATGCCCGAACTGGCGGGACTGGCGGGGGCAATCGTGGGTGTCGGGACCGGCGATAACATGTCCGCCGCGTTAGGGATGAACCTGAAAACCGGTGATACCGGTATCTCTATCGGGACCAGCGGTACGTTATATGGCATCACCAACAAGGGTATTACCGACAGCACCGGCACCATCAACGGTTATGCCGATGCGGCCGATCGCTTTATCCCCATGATTACTACACTGAACTCCGCCAAAGTCACCGATACGTTTCGCAAAATACTGCGCGTTACCCCTGACGAATTCGACGAGCTCGCGCTGAGTTCGCCACCCGGCGCCAACGGTCTTCAGCTTGTTCCGTGGCTGGACGGCGAGCGCACCCCCAACCTTCCTGACGCCACGGGACACATGCGCGGATTACGTACCACCACAACGATGCAGGATATGGCTCGCGCCACCGTGGAAGGCGTACTGTGCGGCCTGCTGGCGGGCGGTCTGGTACTGAAACAACATGGCTTCACTGACGACGGTCGCATTATTGTCACCGGCGGCGGCGCAAAGTCGCGCGCCTATCGTCAGATTCTGGCTGACCTGACGGGCAAGCCCGTTTGGATTTCTCCAGTGGGTGAAACGGCAGCCGCGGGTGCAGCCATTCAGGCTGCCGCTGCCGTGCTGGGATGCACAAATATTGAAATGGCCGATCGCTGGAGTGTGCCGCTTGAGAAAGTGGCCGGGCCACAACAAGATGCGCGCCATGTCCTGGACGCTTACGTTACCTATGCCAATGCATTATCAGGAGAGCTGCAATGAGTTCAATAACTACCCCTACAAAAATCAAACCGCCTAAGCAGCCGCTCAAAGTCCCTGCAGAAGCGGGTATCGCCGTTGTTTTCTTACTGGTCATGCTGGGCGGGTTTATCGCCACGCCTAACTTCCTGACTGTTTCGAACATGATGGTGTTGCTTCTGAACGGCGCGGTCATCGGCTTCCTTTGCCTGGGACAATCCTTTGTACTGCTGACCGGGGGTATCGACCTCTCCTGCGGCTCCATCGTGGCGATGACCTGCGTGGTTGCGGCTTTGCTGATGGAGAAATTTGGCATTCCGTGGCAGCTTGCCGTACCCATCGTGTTGGCGGTGGGTGCGCTGAGTGGGCTGGTAAATGGTCTGATAATCGAACGCACCGGCGTGCCGCCATTCATTGTCACCTTTGCGATGATGGGGGTTGCGGCATCCATACCACAAATTATCACCGGCGCCGAATCGATACGCGTGACGCAAATTGGTTACAGCCTCATCGGTCAGTCAAAACCGCTGGGTATTCCGTTCCCTGTCATAGCGCTGCTGCTGGCCATTGTTATTGGTGTCATCTTCCTGCGCCGCACCATCACCGGGACTCACATCTATGCGGTAGGCGGTAACGCAGATGCTGCACGCTTATCGGGGATCAGCATTCCACGCATCACCCTGTTGGTGTATGCAATTTCCGGGCTTTGTGCGGCATGTGGCGGCCTGATTTATGGATCGCGTCTGATGACAGGCTATCCGACGGCGGGCCGTGGTGACGAACTGTTCTTCTCAATCGCGGGTGCGGTGGTCGGTGGCGTCAGTCTGTTTGGCGGCACTGGCAGCCTTATCGGCGCGATGATTGGCGCCATGCTTATTGCCTCAATATCGAATCTGATGAACGTGCTGAACGTCAGTGCCTACTGGCAGCCGCTGGTCATCGGCCTGATCATCCTGTTCGGCGTCACCTTCGATACCTTACGTACCTCGAAAAAAATCGTGATCCCCTGGCTCAAAGTCAGGAAGTCACGCAAAACACAACAATAACGCTTCTTAAACCCTGACCTACGTATATCCAGGAGATAAACATGAAACTCCGTACCACAATCACCGCAGGTGCAGCGATAGTCGCACTGTCCTGCATGCTCGCCGGCTGTAACCGTGAGGATACTGAAAGCACCGTGGGTGCCGGCAAAAAAACATTGGGCGTTACGCTGCCGAACCTCACCAACCCTTATTACGTTGCCATGAAAAAAAGCTTTGAAGACAATGCAGCGGCACAGGGCTTGAACGTAAAAATTTCGATTGCTGATAATGACGACGCCAAGCAACTTTCGCAGGTGCAGAACTTCATTGAACAGAAGGTGGATGCGGTCGCAGTGAACTGCGTCTCCTCAGGCCCGTGCGTGTCGATCATAAACCAGCTTAATCAGGCAAAAATTCCGGCGTTTGCCATCAACATCCTTCCGGATACCGAGGGGATGAAGCAGCAAAACGTCACGCTGGTTCAAGGTGTTCAGACCGATCAGCGTGAAGGCGGCAAGCTCATTGGCCAGCAGCTGTTGAAAGACATTGGTGAAAATGGCACGGCGACAGTGGGTATCGTGGGAGAACCAACATCCATTGCAGCAAACGCACGTGATGAAGGCTTCAGGGAAGCCGTGGCATCCAACAAAAACATTAAGTTCGTCGCGCTGGTCAATGGCAAAGTAGAAGAAACAACCTCCCTGAAAGTCACCACTGAAATGCTGCAGGGCAGGCCAGAAATTAACGTCGTGTACTCAGACACCGAACCTTCCGCGCTCGGGTCACTGGCGGCAATCCAGCAACTGGGGGTCAGTGACAAAGTGAAGCTGTATGCGTTTGTGGATAAAGAAGGCGTCAAAGCCGTTCAGAACAACAGCATATTGAAAGCCGGTGCGATTCAGGAGCCGGTTAAACTGGCTCAGTTGCTGGTTGAAAATGCCAGGAAGAGTCTGAACGGTGAACAGGTTCCAGCCATGATCAACAACCCACCGCTGCTGGTCACCAAAGACAACGCAGCATCGGTAATGGGTTCAGCATACTGACTTAAGTGAAAGGCGAAGAATGATGAATTATGTGGCGAAGCAGGTCAAAATCGGTTTTTCGGGTGTGCAGGTTCTCCACGGTGTGGATTTCAGCGTAAAGCCTGGCGAGATCCACGGCCTCTTTGGCCATAATGGGGCGGGTAAATCAACGCTACTGAAAATCCTGGCGGGCGTTAACACGCAGGATAGTGGAGAGCTGATGATCGGCGAAACGCCGGTGCACCTTGCTTCGCCACGGGATGCACTCAACAAAGGTATTGCTTGTGTGTATCAGGAACTCCGTCTCATTCCCGGCATGAGCGTCTGGCAAAACCTTTTTCTCGGACGTGAATGTCGTAAAGGCAGTGGCTTTATAGATGATGCAAGTATGATCGCGCATACCGAGAAAGTACTAAATGATTACCATCTGAGTTTCAGCGCTACCGCGCTGGTCAAAAATCTGTCACATCCTGAAAAGCAGATGCTGGAAGTGGTTTCTAACCTTGATCGCGACGCCCGTTTTCTTTTCCTCGATGAACCGACGACCGCGCTGGAAGGTGCGCAGGCAGAAGAACTGCTGCAGGCAGTACAACGTATAGCACGCGAAAAGCAGATTGGCGTAGTGCTGGTCTCTCATAAATTAGACGAAGTGTTGGGTGTTTGTGATGAAGCAACCGTCATGTGCGGCGGCCGAGTGATTTATAACGAAGGCAAAAAGACGCTGAGCAAAAGCGCCATCATTGACGCTATTGTGGGCGATGCAAATGCTTATCAGGCGCCGTCTAACAGCCGTAGTCTGATCCGCGGCGCGATGGGCAAACCCTGGCTCTCGGTCACAAACCTGCAGACTGATCGCCTGAAAGGCATCAACCTTGAGGCATATCGCGGGGAAATTTTGGGTATATACGGGCTGGCCGGCGCAGGCCGAACGCGCTTGTGCCAGACGCTGTTTGGGTTGGAAACCGTTACCGGTGGTGACATCCGGCTGGGTCACAAAGAATACCATCCTTCTTCACCGGCAAAAGCCATTGATAAGGGGATTGCTTACCTGACAGAAGAACGTAAAAAAGATGGCTTCATTCCTCAGATGTCGAGCTATGCCAACGCCATGCTGCCGGTTCTGAAAAAATTCCGTTCTGGCGGATTTGTCAGTCACAGCGCTGCGCGGCAGGCCGCCGCTGAGTTGCTGAGCAAGATGAATACGCTGGGAACGCTGAGCGGACCGATTAAATCGCTTTCCGGCGGCAATCAGCAAAAAGTTCTGCTCGCCAGGGTCATTGCACAAAACGCCAATCTGGTATTGCTGGATGAGCCGACCAAAGGCGTCGACATTGGGGCAAAAGCGGATATTTATCGCATCATCCATCAGCTGGCGGATAAAGGCTGCTGCGTCATCGTGGTATCGAGTGAGGAAGAGGAGTTGCTGGACGTGGCAGATACCATTACGGTGTTCCGGCAGGGTAAATGCGATGGTGTGATCATTCCTGCACGCGACCTTAAACCCGCAGATCTTCGCAAAGCCGCATGGGAGCATGCTGAAGCCCAGGCTTAGGGCACTCGTTCCCCGGAACAGAACGCATCCAACGGCCAGCTAAGCTGGCCGTTTTTGTTTCAGCGTTTAATTAACGTGCCAGCGGCGAGAGGGCAAAAAAATGGCAGACTTTTACATCTCGGGTATGCGCAGAGACAATGCAGGGCAACACATTCAGCACGTTAATTTTAATGATGCGATGTTATAAGCGAATGAGCGCTTCCGGCGAAGCGCTCAGTGTCATTACTCAAAATCAGCGTGTCGTTTGAACATGGTTTCACTGGTTTCACGCAGTTGTTCCATGAGTTCCAGCACGATGGCATCGTAGGTGATAAAGCAGAGTTGCTCGAAAGAGGAACCCATTGGCTGCGAAAACTGGCCCGGAGTGCGATCGTTTTCAGTTTTGACCGTTCCCGGTAATACCAGCACGCAGTTGGCCAACTGGCCAATCGCAGAGTCTTTCTTCATGGTGACCAGCGCCACGTCGACGCCACACTCAACGGCTTTCTGCGCCAGGCTCTTGAGACAGCCTGTTTCGCCACTGCCTGAACCAATAATTAACAAATCACCCGCTTTCGTATGAGGTGATGAAATTTCCCCGACTACGCTGACCGAGAAGCCTAAATGCAATAAACGGTTAGCGAACGCGCGGATGGCAATACCGCTGCGCCCCGCCCCTTGCAGGAAAATATGCTTCGCATTTCTAATCTGCCCGATAAAATGCTGCGCCTGATCATTGTCGATATTGAGCGCGTTTTGTTCTAGTTCCCTGAGAATACTAACAGTATTTTCTTGAACACCCATTTTCTTTTCCTCCGGTCAGGCAATTGTACGGCCACCATCCATGAGGATCGTCTGTCCCTGGATGTAAGAATTTGACTTATCAGCAAGGAAGATGGCCAGGTTTGCGACATCATCGATTGTACCCAGACGACGGACCGGAATTTTCTCCAGTACTGCATCTAAATCTGCCTGCGTCGGGTAATTAACACGCATCATTTCGCCGGTGTCGATAAGACGCGGCGCGATAGCGTTGACGTTAACACCTTTTGGACCCAACTCCTTTGCCAGACCACGAATAAGGCCTTCCCCCCCCGCTTTACTGGCTGGATAGCTCACCCCCCCGCCGGTACCTGACAGCGCAGAACCGGAGGAGATGTAAACGATTGAACCCTGGTTAGTTAAGAAGTCATCGTAGAAGGCTTTGACCGTATTGAATAAACCCGTCAGGTTGATTGAGAGTGTTTTGTTCCACTCTTCGAAAGTAATGTCTTTGACTTTATTAGCAAAAGCGACACCTGCGTTCAAAACCAGAATGTCGATACGGCCATAAGCCTCGATAACTTTTCTGCGCACTTCAGCCAGTGCCTGCGGATCAGAGACGTCCGTTTTGACAAAGAGCGATTTAACATTGCCAAAGGTCAGTTCTTGCGCAGTTTTGATGCCATTAGCCTCGTTATAATCGACAATGACGGTATGCGCACCGCGTTCGGCGAATTGTTTTGCAATTCCTTTACCAATCCCATGCGCACCACCGGTAATTAGCACAACTTTACCTTCAAAATGACTCATCGGTTGTTCTCCTGAATCTTTGTACTTAACGTGAGAGAAATCCCCCACGTCTGCGGTCTACATAATGATTACGCGCTCAATTAAGAGCGCGTGAATGTATGTTGGATACTTAATGCATGACAGACTTTAATGCCTGATAGCTTGCTTTAGGGTTGTCATTAAATAATGCGCCACCGACAACAATTAAATCAGCACCCGCCTCCTGTACTTTTTCCGCTATTTCCAGATTAACACCACCGTCGACTTCAATTTGAATGTGTCGGCCAGCAATCATTTCTCTGGTTTTCCTGATTTTCTCGAGGCTTTTCTCGATGAAAGTCTGCCCGGGTTGCCCCGGGTTAATGGTCATAATCAGGATGTAATCAATATCGTCCAACAAATATTCCAGAACACTTTCAGGCGTACCCGGATTGATGACCACACCGGCTTTTCGCCCGGCCTTTTTTATTTTCTGTAAAATAAAATGCACATGCGGCGTTGATTCATAATGCACTGAGATCATTTCTGCGCCGGTATTAATAACATCATCAATATGTCTTTCAGGATTAGCCAGCATCATATGTACGTCGAAAGTCATTTTGCTGGCTTTTTTCATTGCAGAAATTTGATTCGGCCCAAAGGCAATATTATTTACGAAGGTTCCATCCATTAAATCAACATGCAATATTTCAGTATTCTCTTCTTCTAAAAAACGGAGCTCATCTTGCAGACTTAAGATATTCGCGCCAAAAATTGATGGTAAAATCTGTGCCATGGTAAGCAAACCTCATTTTTAAAATCAATGGAATACAGTGCTCAACCAATACGTCAATACTTCCCACGGGCCAGTCAGTACAAAGTCAGTACCCTGCCCCTGCAAGCCGACTCCTGCGCCATGCAGGAATTGGGTTGCACCCGGAGCCACATACCCGCCTAAATACATCACGACAATACTGAACAGTAAGGTTGAAATAATTGAGCGGATGACGTTTCCGTTGCTGGCCATTACGGTCATGGTTGTCATATAGATGATTGACATCAGAACACCGATGGGGAAAATCATGATCCCCGGTAAAATCAGTGCGCAAAGCATGGTCAACGGAATGGTGATAACGGTGACGGTGATGGTCGCCGGGTCGCCCAGTGCCAGTGCACAGTCCATACCGATGTTCAGTTCGGCGTCTTTACCCATCTGTTTTTGCATAATCTCTTTGGCACTTTTCCCAATGGGAGACAGTCCTTCCATCAGGACACCCACCACTTTAGGCAGGAGCACCATTACCGCAGCTACCCCCATTGCCATCGGGACAATAGTGGTCACAGGCTGTTTCGTCAGCAGTCCAAGCAGACAGCCTACAATGACACCGATGATAGCGGGTTCACCAAACACACCCAGACGTTTCTGTACGCTCTCCAAATCAACGTCGAGCTTGTTCAGGCCGGGGATCAGGTCGATAATTTTATTGATCAGCAGTGCAAAAGGTAATGTCCAGCCTATATGGATCATGGTGGTACAGGTCGTCCCTTCCAGGCCATAATATTTCTGCCAACGGGGAGCAATTAAATCACCAATAAACAGAGCGATAACGCTAAGTGCGACTGCCACGCCAAAACCGATAAAGAAGCTGTCAAACACGAAATAGGCCAGCGCGCCGGGAACCAGGAAGTGCATATAATTCCAGATATCAACGTTCAGCGTTTTGGTTAATTTAAGACGAACAAGTAGCAAATTAAGAATAATACCCACTGGAACAACTAAAGCGGCAAAGGGTGCCACCCATGCCGCTGCGCCCACCGCAGGCCATCCGATATCAGCCACAGTGAATCCGCTTCCCAGTTTTGAATAGTAGGCAATTGCCGGTTGCAGGGATGTACTCAACAGATTAACAACCAAACCTAAACCAATAAAACCGATACCCACGGTGATACCAGACTTAATGGCAGCACCGACTTTCATGCGGAAAACCAAACCCAAAATGAAGATGACAAGTGGTAGGATTGCCGTTGCCCCCATGCTTGTTATCGTTAGCATTATGTTTTTTAACATGTCCATCTTGTCATCCCCTGTGTTTTCTTATTAGTTTTTAGCCAGCTTTGTTAATAAATCCCCTAGTTTTTTTCGTAACACAGCTTCATTAATCCCGGTGATAAACCCGGCCACACTCATATGCGGTTTTCCGATATCACCTTTGTAGTTATTCGTGGTTAAAATCACATCAGCATTCTGTAATTCAGAAGGAAGTTCTGACATGCTGCATTTATTTATTTTGAACTGAGTAATGCCATATTCTGTACACACGGATTTCACTTCATCAGCAGCGATAGTTGACGTTGCGACACCGCTCCCGCAGGCTACGAGGATATTAATCATCATTATGCTCCTGAACTCTTATTGCATGACGGTGGAAATAAAAAGTGCCTGCGCTTTCTCGGAAGGAAGCTCAAGTAAATTTTGATAAAAGTCTTCCATTTGAAGATTACTAAAAAGGGCCTTCAGCAGTTGCAACTGATTAGCCGGATCGGTAACGACCAAATTGATAATGAGTTTGACCCACAATTTATCGTCGCCATCAGCCTGATCAACCTGAACAGGTTCAGGTAAACGAATAATATAAATCGACGGGCTATTGGCCTGGTTGCTGTCGCAATGTGGGATCGCCACAGAATAACCATCAAGCAAAATACCGGTTGGATACATGGCTTCGCGTTCGCGCAGTGCTGCCAGATAGGTCTTTTTCACTATCCCTTCTGAATACAGCTTTTCATGGATGTGCTGCAGCACCTCATCGTAATTTTTGAATGCTGCACCATCTGCAACATTAATAGCGACTGTACTCACCTTTTCACCTCGCTTTTTTGCTCATTAGAGCAAGCATAATCGATCAGATGAGCAGTTATAGCATGCCAATTTTCCGCGCAAACAGAAAACATGCAAAAGTTATAAGCTGATCACAAAATAAATGCATAAGTGCACGCAAATAATTGCTCATATGAGCAAGATCGAGTAATTCATCTTTTAGATCAATCAAGTCAACCGGAGAGGGGAAGTAAAATTTTTATTATAAATCAGACGGATAATAGATTTTTTGAAGGTTTATATATGCGAACTGACCTATGTCAGAGGATTTGACCATGCTTTGATCTAAGTCATGAGGGTTTACTGAATGACTGATAGCAGTGCCTAATGCATGCCTGAGAGGAAGGTGATCAAGGGCGCGGGCTACGCCCCTGTTGCTGATGTTCCGGGATCTATTTCAATCAGGAATTGACAAGCTTCACCGCAGTATCGAAGTCAGTGATTAACACATCTAAAAGGCCTGACTTCAGGGAAGCGACGATGCCTTCATACTTCTGTTCTCCCCCCGCCACACCAATCACGGTTTTCGTGTTACGCAATTGTTCGGTTGAAATACCAAACCCAAGACGGCTCATCGGGCTATCAAGGATCTCGCCTTTACTGTTAACGAGAGTAATGCAGACATCCGCAGCGATATCTTTCTCAAACAGATTTTTTTGCCACGACTCGGGAAAAATATCACACAAACTGGATGAGCCCGTTTTCCAGGCGCCAATACCGGTGATGACAACATCCAGCTGAGAATAATATTGTTGGGTATCCACCACAGCCGGATCACTGGCCAGTTTTTGGGCCAGGCTTTCATCATCCACCCACATCGGCACATACATAGGATGAGCCTTGCCCTGAGAGATAGTCGACAGTCTGTGGATAAGGTCGATCGGGCCCTGGCTAAATTCAATGCCGGGATGAACGCCAGATAGCTGAACAACATCTAATGCCGGCAAGCTGGTGAGTTGACTCACTGTGCTGGATAAAACGCGTCCCCAGGCAATACCAACCTTCATTCCCTCAGCGAGATTATTGTTGAGATAACTTGCAGTGATACCACCCAGCTTCTCATTCAGTTCTTCCTGATTGGACCAGGATTCTGACACGGAAAGCACGATTGCCTTCTGCAGACCATACTTTCCGCAGAGATTAAGTGCGATCTCTTCGTCAAGCAGTTGCTGCTTTGGAAAGAGAAACTTCACATACTCTTCCTTTATTGCCTCATCGATAAGACGCGCCGCTTTAAATCTCGAAATCTCGAGTTCTTCAGCAATCTCAGTTTTGGTCTTCATCTCAACAAAGTAACGTCGGACGACGAGAGAATAGATATAGCGGGGATCGTAACCTGACCAGCGGCTGTTTTTTATACGTTTAGGCATAGAGCATTCCATCTTCATCCAAAGACAATATCAGCTGAGTTAAACTGTTACCCCTGCAATTTACTCATAAGAGTACACTTTTACCTGCTCTTTTGACATGAGCAAATGAGTCTTATCTTTTGGCGGTGTGATAGCTGACACATCTGATGATAATGGGTGAAGAGACCAGAGTTTTTTAGACGGTGGCAAGGCTTTACATTATGTGCTCTCAATCAGTGACGCTGTGGCCTGTGATTTCTGTTTTTTGGCGTGAAACGGGTTACATTGCTCATGTGTTCCTCGCAGATAAAAATGCCCATCGGGTGCGGCCTGAGTTCCACCGGGACAACCATTCATCCCAGATTTTCCGTTTTTTCCATTAAGACCAGCCCCACCGTTTTGATTAACGATTACCACGGATCCCCCTTTTCCTCCAGTTCCGCCTTTCCCGCCTTCACCTCCCTGACAGGCAAACGCTATAACGGAAAATCCCGTTAAAAAAAGATAAGAAAACAATTGAGCTCTGTTCATGTCTTTTCTCCAGGTTGCATCGGGTTTCGTTAGTTAGGGTAGCTGATTTACATTTTAATCCGTTCACTTTGCGCTGCGCCATTCTAAAGCAGTACAAAACACATAGCGAAAAGATCTGATAGCCACATAAGCACAAGATAAAAATAGGATTTTAAGGGGTGTACTCATAAAATCCCCACATCCATGTGTGAATTTACCCATTTCGCAGCCAGTGACTCAGAAACTATTTACACGCTATAAGATTGGCCATCTGTTCCTGGTCCGGCAGACCGACGATCTGTTGAAGCATGTTGGCGTGGTTAAGATAATAAATTGCTGGCGTACCGTTTGCCCCCACATCTTCCATCAATTTCTGGTTGTATTGGATCTGCGAGAAAATCGGCTGCGGCGTTTTCTCCAAAAGTGCAGGCTTGTTTTTGCCACCCGACAACTCGAAATCCTGCCAGACCTTCGCGGGGTTTTCAGAAGACAATATCGCAGCCGCGTAACGGCCACTGTCGGGCTGCATGACACCCACTAACTGCGTTTTCAAAGCGATTTTATTGTCCTTAATATAGGGCTGCACGTCCTGTCTGAATTTTGTACAGTAAGGACAGAAGGGATCGGCAAACACGACAATCTGGCAATTTGCATTATTACTGCCTTCCGTGATATCGGCAGCTTTGGACAGTGTTTTCCACATCTCGCGGCCAGCAGGGATGTAAATCTCCTCTTTTATGACCTGTTCGCTGAGGTTACTTCCATTCTCATCGTACATATAACCTGATATGGCATGTTTTTTATCGGGGGTCAGATAAATTGTCACCCCCGTTCCCTGATATTTTCCCAACCAGCCCTGGACCCCGCCTGGAGCCGTGAAGGGTTTGATTATTTCTATACCTTGTTTTTCCAACTGCTTGACCGGTGCGGGAAGCGCTGCGGGCGTTGCTGCCTGAACCTGCGAGCCGATAAGTGCAGCAGATAACGCGAGGATGTATTTGTTCATTCTTATCTCAATATAATACGTACTCATTACGGGCCGTTGTTTAACAAACCTCCGGCCCTCCCGTCACGTGCTAAATGGCACTACTCACCCTTATCTCATCGTGACAAATTCTTCTGCCGCAGTTGGGTGAATTGCCACGGTATTGTCGAAGTCTCTCTTCGTTGCTCCCATTTTCAGCGCAACAGCAAAGCCTTGCAGTATTTCATCCATGCCTAAACCGATACCGTGGATACCGACGATTTTCTCTTCCAACCCCACACATACCAGCTTCATGCGGGATGGCTGGCGATGACGCGTCACGCCGGTGTACATGGCGGTAAAAGATGACTGATAAACTTTCACCTGATCATCACCATATTCCTCACGCGCCTGGGGTTCAGTCAGGCCAACGGTACCTATTGTTGGGTGGCTAAAGACGACTGTGGGGATATTGTTGTAATCCAGATACTCATCCGGCTTGTTGTTAAACAAGCGTTCTGAAAGGCGACGGCCCGCAGCAACAGCTGCCGGTGTTAACTCAACCGCACCGGTATTATCACCCACCGCGTAAACACCCGGCACGTTGGTATTCTGATATTTATCAACTTTGACGTACCCTTTTTCATCGAGTTCAACACCCGCCATCTCAACGTTCAACTTGTCATTGGCTGGCTCACGGCCAATCGCCCAGATCAAACAGTCAACCGTTTGTTCACGACCATCTTCCAGCTTCAGTGTCAGGCTGCCGTCCTGGTTTTTGACCACTGCAGTGGGGATCGCTTGGGTGTGCAACGTTGGGCCTTCGACGTTCATGACTTCAACCAGTGTTTCTGTGAGCAACGGGTCAAAACTGCGCAAAGGCGCATGCTTACGTACGAACAAATGGGTTTTTGACCCCAATGCATTGAGAACACCTGCCAGTTCAACAGCAATGTAGCCTGCACCAACAACTGCAGTGCGCTCCGGTAGCGCCTCAAGCGCAAAAAAACCATCTGAATCAATTCCGTATTCCGCCCCCGGAATAGAGGGATGGCTAGGGCGACCACCGGTGGCTATCAATATATGGTCAGCGGTAATCGTTTCCCCGTTGACCTCCACCGTATGCCCGTCCACAAACCGGGCAAAACCTTTGATGACATCTACCTTGTTTTTACCTAACACATTTTCGTATGAAGTATGAATACGATCGATATAGGCACTGCGGTTTTTTAGCAAGTTAGTCCAGTCGAGGCGGTTTAATGTGGTATCGAAGCCATAGTCTGGGCCATAAAGATGAATGGCCTCTGCGATTTGCGCAGCGTGCCACATTATTTTTTTCGGTACACACCCCACATTGACGCAAGTCCCGCCCAACTCCCGCGCTTCTATCAAAGCGCATTTCTGCCCATACATCGCCGCACGGTTGATTGAGGCGATACCACCGCTACCACCACCAATCGCGATATAGTCATAGTGTTTCGTCATTTTGTTCTCCAGGCAGCATCGCTGCGGTCATCGTTCAGGTAGCATCGCCAGAACTCGCACTCAATGCCTTGCTTATACGGTTGAGCCCCTCAGCAAGCATAGCGCGTGGACAAGCCAGATTAAGGCGGATGTGCCCGTCGCCGTTACTGACAAACATTTGCCCCCCTTCAAGCAATACACCCGCATGTCTGGCAAAAAAGAGGGTTACTTCTTCCTGATTACTGTCATCTACCAGACGAGAGATATCAATCCAGGCAAGATAAGTCCCTTCCGGAATGATAAAACGGGCCAGCGGATGATATGTCCCTAGGTAGTCCTGCAGAAAACGGAAGTTCTCGTCAATGTAGTGCCTGACCTGAGTCAACCACTCATCGCACTCGGACCAGGCGGCCTTGTTAGCCACCAGGCTCAGCGGAGAGATAAAATCATCATGCAGGCGAAGCCATTCGGCTCTCACTGAGGCATCAGGGATCATGATGTTTGCAAGCAGGTTACCCGCCAGGTTGAACGTTTTGCTGGTCGACATGCAGGTGATAATTTTATGATTTTCAGGAAAAATTGACGCGGCGGGGATATGCGTGACGCCAGAGCGGGATAAATCACAGTGGATTTCATCAGAAATAACCCACACATCATGTTTAAGGCATAACGCTATCATTTTCTGCAACTCATCACGTCGCCAAACTCGCCCGGTGGGATTATGCGGGTTACAGAGAAAGAAGGCTTTAATTCGCTGCTGGTCATCGCTCAGGGCTTGTTCCATTGCCTCAAAATCTACCGCCCAGTGGCCTTCGTTATTTCTAAGCGGGCAATCGACGACGCGACGACCGCTATAGTCCCCGGCTTTTTTAAACGGTGCGTAAGAAGGGGTCAGGATGAGGATGCTATCTTCTTCGTGGGTGAGTAACGGCACCAATCGGTTAAGCGCAGGGATAATACCGGGGGAGAAAACAATGCTTTCTTCCTGAAACCGGTATCCGTAATGCCTTTCACACCAGGCCCCAAAAATCTCATAGTAGTCCCTGTCATAAACGCGGGTGTAGCCAAGAATTTTTTTATCTAACCGGGAACGTATGGCTTCAAGCACCGGCTCGGGTGTGGAAAAAGCCATATCTGCTACCCAGAGGTTTATAAAACCATTTGCCGGTACTTCCGGCGCGGGGCCTTCATGGGCACCAAACATATATTCACGCCAGCCGTCGACGGTTAAGCTGTCTGTCCCTGCTCTGTCCACTGCTTCATCAAAATCGTATTTCATAGAGGTTACCCGATTAGTTTATCCAAAGAGGTCACAGCGTCACTGATTTTGCTAACGATTAGATATTCCTTTGCTTTAAAACCTAAAAAACCATTTGCAGAGTGATCAAGTCATCACTGGCACGTTGATATCAGTGTCGTATTTTCTGACCCGGTGCCTTGATCACCAACAGAATGCCCGCAAGGACTGCCAGCGTTGAAAATGCCATTCTGAGGCTCAGTGACTCGCCCAAAAATGTTACGCCTCCCAGCATCGCCAGACAGGGCACACTCAACTGAACCGTACTGGCTGCAACAGACTCAAGACGAGGTAAAAGTGAATACCAGAGTACATAGGCTCCGGCAGAAGCACCGGCACCAGAGAGTATTGCCAGGACAATTCCGATACCGTCGAAGTGCGCTCCCTGGCTAATGAACGGCGACAACACCAGGGCAAAAGGTACAGCAAGGATGAAATTTGCCGCAGTGGCCTGCGCTGCGCTGGGAGAGCGCTTTCCGCAAAGGGTATAAGCCGCCCAGGCAAGGCCTGAAAGCGCCATCAGAACAGCGCTGCCCAAGGGGGGCGCTTTGGCACCAGGTAAGAGAAGAGCAGCCATGCCGGCTACAGCCAGCCCAAGCCCCGTTGCTCTGGAAAAAGACAGCCTTTCCCCATGGAAAAGGCCATGAGCCACCATCGCCAGTTGCACAACGCCAAACAAGAGCAAAGCACCTGTTCCTGTATCCAAATGGATATAGGCAAGGGAGAAACACAGGGCGTAGGCCATAAGAAAGAACCCGCTTTTCAAGCTCCAGACGCCCTGCTTTTTCCCCTCACGTCTCAACAACAGTGGTAACAAGACCACCGCCCCGCTCATCAGGCGAAGGTCACTGAACGTCACCGGGTCAATATGTTCGCCTTTCAACGCAATCCGACAGAGCACAGAATTGGCTGCGAATGCCATCATTGCTATCACTATCTTGAATCCAACAGACCGCCCCATCAGCGTGACGCCTCAAAATTAATAAATTACGTGATAATCTATCAATTAGTAGGTAGGATGGCAATGTCTACTTATGGTAGCCAGACACTAAAATGGTACCCCTTTTCAGGTCATGCCTGGAGCATTGACCTTTATCATTGCCAGATTTATGTGAAGCCGTAGACCCGCTACTAACAAAGGAGAACATATGCAAGATTTCAACGTACTGCTCGAAGCAGCATCAGATTATAACGAATTTGTTGGCAGCGGAGCAGAAGAAGACCGCAACGCATTGCGGCATTTTGAGGGGCTTGCCAACGAGGCATTACCTGACGATGTCATTAGTAAGCTCTCGCAACTTCCGGGTTCGTACAGCATTCTGGTAGCTGCTGAAATGTGGTGCCCCGACTGCCATAAAAACTTGCCTGTAATCCATGCCATTGCCGCGTCAGCGCCAGCAATACGTCTGGGTATTATCACCCGCGACAAGGCTGAAGCCGTCTTTAAGGCACACTTTGGTGTCGATAAAGTCAAAATTCCGTTTGCCGTGGTACTGGATGAGAACGCGACTCCGCTGGGGCAGTTTATTGAACGACCTGAAAATGCTACCGGCAAGAATGGAGAAGTGAGCGAGAGGTACAAAAACGGTGAGCTTCTGGTCGATACCGCCCGCGAAGTGACTTCAATTTTTCCAGGAAAATAAGAGAGCGTTAAAGTTAAATTAATTGAATCTCAACTTGAAGGTAATAAACCTGGAAGTTGAGCAATGCCAGGGAAATAATAAAAATAAACCATAGCAACAATGCCCTTAGCCCTGCATCTAAGCAGGGCTTTTTTCGCGTAAAGAAAGCATGCTACGCAGTCTTGTATGTGCAACCAAAATGCTACGCCCGTTTATTCAGTGGCCAACGATAGCACCTGCAGCTTCACGAAGCTTTACACGCCCTTTAAATGTAAGCAGAACTCCAGGCAACGATAATCCCGGCAACATATTCCGCATCCTGAGGATGCGTCAGAAGATGATCTGCTTCACCCAGTGAGATAAAGCTTTTGGGGTGTCTGGCGGCTTTAAAAATTTTCTCTGCCTGTTCAATCAGCACGGTATCATCATTGGGAGCATGAAAAATCAGCAGCGGCTTATTCATGGTAAATACCTTCTCCGCTATTTTATGCTCCTGAATGTTATCCAGCATTTGCTTTTTGAGCGTGAATACCCGGCCTGCAAGCTCTACCGGGAAAGCGCCATGGTTCCTGATATCTTCGATATTGTCTTTGAACAACCGCTGTACATGCGTCAATTCGCCTGGCGAACCGATGGTTACGACCGCTCTGGCTTCAGGCACTTTGGCTGCAATAGAGAGGATTGCCGAACCGCCAAGGCTGTGACCAATCAGCAGCGAAGGAGCCTCGTATTCCCGACGAAGATAATCGACCGCGCACAGCAGGTCAGAAATATTCGAGGAAAAATTGGTATTGGAAAAATCGCCTTCGCTGTTGCCTAACCCGGTGAAATCAAAGCGAAGCACCGCAATTGAATTTTCTGTCAGTTTCCTGGCAATGCGTGCAGCACCTTTCAGATCCTTCCCGCAGGTAAAGCAGTGCGCCAACAGGGCAAAGGCTTTTGGATTTTCTGGCAATTCAAGCAACCCGGCAAGTTCCTCACCTTCTGCATTTTTGAAGGTAAATTTCAATTTTTTCATTATGTTAACTTTCAGAATGGTTGAATTACAAGCAAGATACCTATCAGCCGCCCCATCATGGGGCGGCTGATAGGTTACGACGAGCTTATCTGCGAACGGCCATGATACCGGCATCGACATCCCAGATGGCGCCAGTCACCCAAGAGGCTTTGTCGGACAACAGGAAGAAGATGGTATTGGCCACATCTTCCGGCGTGCCGACACGCCCCAGCGGATGGAAAGCGTTCAGCGATTGCATTGCGCCGGCAATGTCTTCTTTCGCCATGAAGCCTTCATAAATCGGGGTATGCACGATCCCTGGCGAGACCGCGTTCACGCGGATACCCGCACTGGCCAGCTCAATGGCCAGGTTGCGTGTCAAGGCGTGGAGACCGGCTTTGGCCATGGAGTACGCGGAAGCCGGTGAGTCGCCGAGTGCGGCTTGCGCGCCAATGGAGCCCACGTTCACAATCGCCCCTTCACGGCCGTCGGCCAGCATGTTCTTCACCACGTCCTGCGTGATGAAGAAGGTTGCCCGGTTCAACATCAGGTACATGTCGTAATCGGCTTCCAAATGCTCGGTAAAGCCTTTCGGCATGAAGATCCCGGCCGCATTGACCATCAGGCTAATATCGCGATGATTAGCATTAATCTCCTGACGAATGGCGTTCATGCCCTCTTCGGTCATCAGGTTTGCCGCAATCACGGACACGGAACCCAGTGGGCTCAGCTCTTTCTGAACCGCTTCTGCCTTGTCTTTTTTATTGCCCGTCAGTACCACGCTGCCACCGGCTTTCAGCACCATACGCGCCGTTTCCAGACCCATGCCGCTGGTGCCACCCACGACAAGCAGTTTTTTGCCTTTAAAGTAATCGCTCATTTTGAACTCCGTTATTTGCAGGGTAGATTTGCCGGCAGTCAAGCAGCCGGCTCGTTCAGATTTCAGATGCTGCAACCGTCAGCGCCGCAGGTCTGGCCGTCGGTTTTTACCAGTTCAGCCGCTTTTTCTTCCCAGACTTGCTTCAACGCGTTCAGGAAGTTGTCCGCAGATTGCGCGCCGCTGATGGCATATTTTTCATTGAGCAGGAACAGCGGGACACCGCTGACCCCGATCGACCGGGCATGGGCTTCATCTTCGGCCACCGATGCACGGAAGGCCTCATTGGCAAGGGCACTTTCAGCGTCGGCTCTGGACATGCCCACTTCGGTAGCTAACGCAATGAGCTCCTGCGGATCGAAAATGGAACGCCCCTCAGTCACACTGGCCCGATAAAACCGTTCTGCCATGGCGTCGCCCATATTGGCGTGACGTGCAGCCGCGAGCAGCGTATGGGCATCTTCTGTATCGCCAAAGAGCATGGTGTCAAAGTTATACTGGAGCCCTTCTGCCTTCCCGGCCGTGCCCACCTGATTCATCATCAGTTCCGCCCCATGTTCCCCGCCAAACTTCTTGTAAAGGGCTTTGCGGAACGGCACGGCAGGCCGGTCGCCGGAAATACGGAAACTGTGGTGGCGGACCACGACCTGTTCCTTGTGTTCAAAGGCGGCAAGGCCCTGTTCGAAACGCTTTTTGGCAATCCAACACCAGGGGCAGACCAGATCTGACCAGATATCTATCGTAATAATCGGCTTAAGGGTTTGCATATTGGCTCCTGAATACCCCATTAATGTCGTCTGGCGGTGCCTCTTTATGTGGGCACCGCAAATACCACCAGCTACGTGGCGTTAGTTGGCTTCCCAGGCGGGATAATCGGTGTAGCCTTTTTCCGGCGACCCCGTCACGCCGTAATACGTCGTGCGATCGCTTTCAGCCAGCGGCCAGCCGTTCTGCATTCTTTCGACCAGATCAGGGTTGGCGATGTACGGCACGCCAAACGCAACAAGATCCAGTTCGTCTGCCTCAAGTGCGGTTTCGGCAATCTCGCGGGTGAAGCCGCCGGCGGCAATAACGGTGCCCCCCAGAGTTTTACGGAACGCGGCTTTGAAACCGGCAGGTACCGGTGCCTGGGTATAAACAGGTTGATAATAGAGGTGCACATAAGCCAGCTCACGTTGGCCGAGGGCCGCAGCGATACTGGCCCAAATCTCTTCTTCACCTTCATAAGGCGCCAGGTCGTAAATCCGCCCGAACGGTGAAATGCGCAAGCCCACCTTATTGCTACCAATAGCCGCAGAGATGGCATCCACCGTTTCCAGCAGGAACCGCTGACGGTTTTCCACAGAGCCACCGTATTCATCAGTGCGAGGGTTCAGTTCACTGCTGAGGAACTGGTCGAAAATGAAGCCGTTAGCCGCCATGATTTCCACGCCGTCAAACCCGGCCTCCATTGCCAGACCCGCTGAATGGACAAAGTCAGCGGTAACGCGTCGAACTTCTGCGGTTTCCAGCGCACGCGGCTGGCTTGGAACGACAGGCCCCGGTTCGCCAGACTCGGTCAGTGCAAAGACGGTGGTGTTAACCGCCTGTACGGTACCGGCGGAAACTGGCGCGATGTTGCCCGGCTGAATTGAGATATGAGACATCCGGCCCACATGCCACAACTGAGCAAAAATACGACCGCCCTTCGCATGTACCGCATCGGTCACTTTGCGCCAGCCCTGAACGTGTGCAGCGTTGTAGATCCCCGGGGTATACAGATAGCCGCGCCCTTCTTCAGAAACAGGCATGCCTTCGGTGATAAGCAGCCCCGCAGAGGCGCGCTGGGCGTAGTAAAGTGCAACGACGTCATCCGGCACGTCGTTCATTGTGCGGGTGCGGGTCATCGGGGCCATGACCACGCGGTTTTTTAACTGCATGCCTGACAGATTGTAGGGGGTGAACAACTTACTCATCGTATACCTCGCAAGGCGAAAGAGAGAAAAGCCCCGCTGGGGCCGGAGTTAATACTTAGCGGGCCGGGGAGCTGACGATCGCTTCCTGATGCCGGTTAAGCGTATGGCTGCACTATACCTACCTACTAGTTGATTGGTCAATAGGTAAAAGAACAAATCATGCTGTCCTTTTGTCACCGGAGACAGGCACACGGAATGCTGTGTAAGGTGAGCTCCCGTCGGTGAGATGGTCGTCATCCTGTGAAATCAGGGAATTACAAATATCATTATTGGGCGTTATGGAGCTAAGACTGGCCGGTTCAGGGCGGCGAGGAGTCTTTCTCTCCCCTTATCATTGGGATATTAATCACCCCGATGGAGAAGAGTAAATGTCCAAACTTCACCTTACTGTTATCAGTACATTATGCCTGGCGTTGTCGAGCCAGGTCGCTTTTTCAGCCAGTTT
Source organism: Erwinia rhapontici (assembly GCF_020683125.1). NCBI lineage: Bacteria > Pseudomonadati > Pseudomonadota > Gammaproteobacteria > Enterobacterales > Erwiniaceae > Erwinia > Erwinia rhapontici. Next base: position 3,013,136 of record NZ_CP085627.1, read on the forward strand.
TACGCTGACAAGTCATGAGCTTGAAAAAAACCGTTTCCCCGCAGCTCAGACCCTGAGTTCACCTTATGGATTTGGGTGCAGCGGTGGAAACCTTGCCCCCTCTTTTAACTGGAGTGGCGCGCCGGCAGGAACTCAAAGCTTCGCTCTCAAAATTTATGATAGGGATGCGCCGACAGGCCTCGGTTGGATCCACTGGCAGGTGGTGAATATTCCCTCATCTCTTCACTCGTTACCGGCTGGGATAACGGCGGATAACAAAAATCTCCCGCAAGGGGCTCTTCAGACCCGGACTGATTTCGGTATCCCGGGTTATGGCGGCCCTTGCCCGCCGAAGGGTGAAACGCACCGTTATGAGATCACGCTGACGGCACTTCGTGTCGACAAACTTCCGGGAATAACGGCGGACTCGACGCCCGCCCTGGTCGGCTTTATGGCAAAAGCGAACTCACTGGGCGAAGCGCATCTTCAGATTACGCAGGGCCGCTAACCGCAGCCAGGTTGCCGATAGCCTGGCCGGAAACCCGGACCAGGCTGGGGCTGAATCCGAAGCGAGTTCGAAATCTGGCGGCGAACTTAGACGGATTTTCATAGCCGACTTCCAGGGATATGCGGGTGACTGAAAGATCGGTCACCTGCAAAAGTGTCAGGGCGCGGCACATGCGAATGTCAGTCACCAGATGGGTGAATGACGTATTTTCGGCATGCAGATGGCGTCTCAGGGTGGTGGCCGACATACCCAATTCAGCCGCCACCTGCGCAGTATTCCAGTCTTGTGATATGTCTGCTGCAACGAGTTTGCGGATTTTTATCGCCAGTCCGGTATGTTGTTTCAGCGCGAAGAAAATTCGGTATTCATCCAGCCAACTCAGCATCTCTTCCATACGCCTGGCCACGATACTTTCAGGTATGTTTTCAGTATCTGTAATGGCCTCCGCAGTGTGATAAAAGGCCTGGCGAAAACTGTTGCCTGGCTCTGCCATTTTATTTGCTTCGTTCATGCTCATACGTGGGGCATGCATGAAGCAGTAGTTTTGGACGAAATCGGCACAAAAACTCAGCCATGATGCTTCGTACGTACCCGTTAAAGGTGATGGTGTATTGATGATATCAAAAGAGTGCCCCTCCCCGATGACCACCGCGTCCCCTGCTTCCAGCGTTATCTCCTCTTGCGCCCAGCGGATTATTTTCCTGCCATGGCGGACCAGGATGATTGTGGGTTCATCTATAGTGATATGGCGCATCATCAGGGGCTGCGTATGCAGCACATGCGCTGTACTCCCCACATTAATACGACTGGATAATGTTCTTTCCATCATCGCCTTACGAAAAGGAATAGGCCTGCCCTGTAGGCCGACACTTTATGGATGGGCTTGCTTTTTTATAAAGTAATCCCGATTTTACAATACGTCAGTTTTCTCATTCAGATGGAGTGAAATATCATAATCCTCAGCACGCCGTCCACATAAGATGACGCTTATCCATTGATAAAACATGGCATTATCTTCGCTTAAGCACCTTTCTATCGATGATAGCTTTTTATGTTAATTAAACAAACCAACTAGTAGGTAGAATTACTATCAAGTTACATCCTGCAGGAGTGAATGATGCGTGAATTAACCCTTTACAATGAAGATAATTTTAGAGAAATCGAGAGGCATGAAGGAGTTGCTGTGGTGCGCTTCTCTGCCCCCTGGTGCCCACCTTGCCAGATGAGCGAAGACATTTTTAACCATTTTGCCGAGCAGATTGAAAGCGACGTCAAAGTCGGCAAAGTGAATGTGGATCTGGCACCGGTGCTGACCACCAAATATGAAATTTGGGGCCTGCCGTCCGTACTGATGTTCAAGGATGGGCAGTTGGTCCAGCGTATACCGGGTGTTAAATCGGCAGGGTTTTATCAGCAAGCATTGTCAGAGCTGAAAAAAGGGCAGTAATGCCATTTTATCTATGTTTAAAAAAGTCTCTTAGCGGTCTGATGCATCATCGGCAAGCGGTTACCCCTCGTTCAGAGTGATAACCGCTTTGTTATAAAATAACCGACCAGTCTGCTTAGCGTTATTTATTGCGTTGGAAGGCCGGCATCAACGCTTTGTTATGTTCGATCACTTCATCCAATGCATTTTCAAGCAGTTGACCGCTTTTGACTAGGGGATTAATAACCAAGGCACGCCATGCCGTATACCGATTACCACTGATGGCTGCCTCAATGGTCAATTGCTCAAAGCTTTTCATCAGTTGAATCAGACGAAGTACATCTTCCGGGAAAGGTTCGACATTCAGTGGTATCGGTCCAGAACGGGTGATCATTGAACTGACCTCAACCGCACAGTCATCCGGCAGGCCCGCAATCGCACCATCGTTTCGCGTATTGACATGCATGATGATGCGTTTGTCGTTATATATTGCGCTCATCAATTCACATGCCGCATCCGAATAGTACTGCCCTCCCCGACCTTCCAGCGCTTTCGGTTTCTCGGCGAGTTCCGGGTTTCGATAAATTTCGAATAGTTCTCTTTCGAGCTCCTTTACGATCTCACCACGAGTCCCTTCCCCTTGTGCTTCGCCAAGCTCCTGACGGTACATGTCGTCGCTCATGTAGTAATAACGCAGGTAGGGGCAAGGTATCATTCCCATATTCGCCAACAACCGATCCGGCCATTTGAAAGGAGGAATATTTTTAGGCACCAACGGATCATTCCCCTCTGAAATCAGCTCAATGACCTGAGGAAGCTTATCCTTACCCTCATGATAAATATGGCGCGCAAAAATGAAGTGATTAAGTCCCGCGACCTGCATGATAAATTCATTGATATCGCTGACACCTAAAGCACTGGCAATACCCTTTTGCATAATAACAGGCACGTTGCACAGCCCTACGGTTTTGACTGTGCTGTGTTTCAGTATCGCTTCAGTGACCATTCCCGACGGGTTGGTGAAGTTCAGCAACCAGGCATCCGGGCACAGTTGTTCCATTTCTTTCGCTATAGCCAATGCAATCGGGATAGTGCGGCATGCATTGGCAAATCCACCCAGACCATTGGTCTCCTGACCGATCATGTCGTATTTCAGCGATATCCTTTCGTCGCTGATCCGTGCGTCCAGGCAGCCGGCCCTGAACTGAGAACAAACAAAATCGGCACCGAGCAGTGCTTCTGTGCGGTCAAGGGTTTCATAAACCGGTATATCCAGCCCATTTTTTTCCAGCATCCGTCGGGTGAGGCCCGCGATAATCGCCATTTTTTCACGGCCATCCTCAATATCAACCAGCCATAACTCGCGGATCGGAAATTCATTTTGACGCTTGATAATGCCTTCCATCAGTTCAGGTGTGTAGCTTGAACCCGCTCCAATAACCACTAACTTAAGACCCTTCATTAGATATTCCCCTCATCGTTGTTGTCAGGACGTCTGTTGGGCCAATTAAAGAGGACAAGGGGCTTAGTGGACAAACGATCAATTCCGGGGTATGCATTACTGTAAATAATGCATAAGAGAAAATTAAGAAGGAAAATGATGAATGCTCGCTCAACAGAACATACTGGCACTATTGCATACGTTTGAAACGGCAGCACTGCATATGAGCTTTACTAAGGCGGCGACTACTCTCAATCTGACGCAAGGGGCCGTTAGCCAACGCATTCGTTCTCTTGAATCCATGCTCGGATTCAGACTGTTTATTAGAATGACCAGAAAGCTTCAGTTGACCGATGAAGGGGAGCGTTTACTTGGCGTACTCGCGTTTTCACTTAAACGCATCAGTGATGAAATAGAAGATATTCGCGTGCAGGGGCTGAGAGGAACCTTGTCTGTCGGCCTTCCACCTACCTTCGCTTTTCTCTGGCTGATGCCGCGCTTACCGGTATTTACCGAACGGTGGCCGGGGCTGAATATCAATTTCAGAGTGAGAGCCGGTCTGGTAGATTTTAATCTCGAACGAGTAGATGTCGCTATATACTACAGTAATCTGAAATACCCCGATCTCTACTGCGAACGGTTATCTGAAGAGACGCTGGTTCCCGTCTGTATTCCATCTCTTGCAAAAAAAATCAGGCAAGCAAACCATTGGTTAGCTGAAGTCCCATTCATTCATACGTCTGAATCCGTTGACTCCCAGAATGTTTTTTCCGAATGGCGAGAATGGTGCAGGGAATCTGGCAAAAACCTGCCTGTTGAAGATAATTTTTTGAGCTTCAACAATTGTCAGATGTCTATTGAAGCGGCACTCAATGGCGGCGGTATCATCATGGGCAGAAAACGACTCATTCGACATTACCTCGATGAGGGCCGACTGATTGCCCCTTTTGAAATAGAAATACCCGCCGGGCGAGGATATGACCTCATTATGCCACGAGAAAACCTTAACCGACCGGGCGTTCAGGCTTTGGCCGAATGGGTAAGAAATGTGTTTAACGAGGAATAAAGTCTGTTTTCGTTCTGATAAAGGGCAATGTAAGCCATATCAGACCTAATGCCAGAGAGCATGATGAAAATGTATGTCAGAAGTGAAAAAAGGGCAGTCATGCCCTTTTATATTTTCAACGCGATAACTATTGCGCTTTCAGTTGCTTAATCGCATCCAGCGTACGTGCGGAATAGACAACGGCAGCGCCTGCATTTAGGTTGATTGCCACACCCAGGGCTTCAGCAATTTCTTCTTCTGTGGCGCCAGCTTTAACGGCAGCTTCGGCATGGACGGCGATGCAACCATCACAGCGAGTCGTCACCGCACAAGCCAGTGCAATCAGTTCACGCACTTTCGCGCCCAGGAGGTTGGTCTTATTGCCGGCGTTGCCCAAAGCCATGACGCCTTTTAGTGTTTCCGGGGTCAACTTACCCAGATCACCAACACGTTGCATCACTTCTGAGCGGTATTCATTCCAATCTAACATGGGGTCATCTCCAGAATTATTTTCTTTTAACAATCATTAGGATCTGTTCAAGCGTATCGTTGAAAAGCTCAGGCTTATTAATCGCCCGAGAAACAACGCTGGCGCCCTCGCATAAATTCAAAATAAGCAGAGCCATTTTTGATGGCAGCAGGTCAGCAGTCAGCTCCCCTGCATCAACGCCACGGCTGACAATCCTGGTCAGCCAGGCAATCTGCATATCGAAATATTCGGTCGCCCGAACTCTGATATTCGGTGGCAGATTGGCCATTTCCGAAGACAAAGCACAGCACAGCGGCATACGCGACGTGCGATAGCTTTCGATGAAAAGCTCCACGTAGGCGGTAAGCATCTGCGCAACCGTATTCTCCGTCGCTTCAATCTGTTCAAATCGGTTTTTGGTATCGGTATGGGCCTGAATCACCACTTGTTCGCCCAAAACATCTTTGGTTGGGAAGTGGTGATGAATACTGGCCTTAGTGATACCAATGCTCTTTGACAAATCAGCATAGCTGAATGCAGAGTAACCCCGTTCGCGCATCAGATGGTCCGCTTCATTCAGAAGCCTTTCTCGTGTCATGACTGACATATAATCCTCACAATTATAATCTACTAGTTGGTAGATATTATCTGCGCCTGTTGTTCCCTGCAAGGGGACATCAGTTCACAACAGTAATTTAACCTTCTCTGATAACGCGTTTTGGTCGGAGTTAATAGCCATCAGGCAGTAGGGAAATGACAGTGTTCAGTCATTTCCCTCTCTGAGCTTTACCTACACCAACCGAGTATCAATATTGACCGGGTTCGCCAACGTATCGTGGATCGGCGAGCTTTCTGGCAGTGCACGAACCATTTCTTCAAGCTGTTCACGGCTGGCGGTCGGACTGGAGAGCTTAACGCCAACACGGATCGCTTTCGCCCCGTTGCGAACTTTTTCGTCAAGACCCAGGAAACCGTTCAGATTAATGTCGAAGTTCAGGTCAAGTTCAATACCATCAAGCTCAATGCCCTTTTCTGCCGCCATCACAGTCAGAGTCGCGGTATAACAGCCGGCAAGTGCCTGCAAAATGTACTCAGCTGGGCCCATACCGCTATCAGTACCCGATAAATCAGCAGGTTCATCGCCAACATTAGCAAATTTTCCGGCGCGACTGGTATCAACCTGGCCGTTCTGGATAGTCGCATGAGTTTCCACACGGACGGATACCCCACCGTTGGATTTACTCTTCATGTTAAAGGTGAGATTGCCCAGCTCTGGCTGCTGGCGAATAGCTTCTCGTGTACCGCGAATAACATTAGCGTCAGCAAAAGGTTTTTTTGAATTAGTCATGACAACTCCTGAAGTGTCGAGTGATCTCAAAGATAAGGTTGGTGCCAAACGCAATCAACCTACTAGATGGTAGATTACTTTAAGATTGAGGTGTTGTCTACCACTATGGGGGCACCTTCTTAAGATAGAGCTACAAACAGGGACGTAAACGCTGCGATATCTACATTATGCGATGTATCGTGCTGACGTCCGAGTTCGGCATCTTGCTAAGCATCTTAATCGCTTGTGAGCTATGACCTCCTGACGGCATAGAATCTATGCATCTTTAACAGTACCCAAGTATAGAAGCATAGTTTTCAGTAATTATTGAGTATGAAGGACTGATCAAAAGAAACAATATAGGCAATCATCATAAAAGTTATTTCTCTCGTACTAAATAACCGTTATAGACTGAAATCACAGAACGATTGACCGAAGTGAAATCAACATTCAGCAATTCAATTAGCGGGGGAGCGACCATATGGAAATCCACAACCGGACTCCAAATGTATATGACTTGCTTGAAATAAACAAAATCCTACTTTCAACTTCAAATAATGGTGAGTCATTTGAGAAAGACTTACATCTCAATGGATTCATAGAAAAACCATGGGGATATGAGTATAGAGTTTATTGTGATTCTATTTTTGATGTATGGCGCCTTCATATATCAAAGAATCAATCCACTTCAATGCATTGTCATATACTCAAAGACACCGTCCTTATATGCCTACATGGTGATGGCGAGACCAGATTTCTTGATGGTACACATCAGGCGTTAAAATCTGGGGACAGCATATATATTGCAAAAGGTGTATTCCATCAGACTATTTCGGGAAAATCAGGCATCGAATTAATCGAAGTTGAAAATCCAAGAAACAAATTCGACTTACTCAGACTTAAAGATAATTATGGCCGGCAAAATATGGCATATGAAAAGAAATCACAGGAACATGATCTTTTACCTCCTTTGCAACAGATAGCTGCAGGCACATTGATCAGAGAACATGACCTACACAAATTAGCATACTTTTCCGTCAAAAATCTTGATAGAAAAATGTTGAATGACGAGGATGATTTTATTTTTATTTCATTAGATGTAAAAAGCCATCTAATGGGAAAGATTCATATCCTACGAGCTAAAGATGCCATCTCAGAAATGTACTGTGGTCAGAATGTATTTTTAATTAACGTCCCGTAACGCAATAAGAAGGAAAATAACATGTCTAATCCGACACGAGTAGTGATAATCACTGGTCCAGGTTTTCAGGATCACGATGTAGTTTATACTTACTATCGTTCTAAAGAGGAAGGATACGATATATCTATTGCAACAAAGGATGGAAGTGCAGTGACAGGGAAATATGGCATCACTGTTCCTATGGATAAAAGATCCAAAGACAATATTAATTTTGATCAACTCAACGCCACTGATTTTGATGCTGTTATTCTCACTGGCGGTCATGAAGCGCCTGATAGAGTTCGCCAAGATCAGAGAGTTAAAGATTTTCTAAAGCAGATGGTAATACAGGGGAAAGTTGTGGCTGGGCTCTGCCATGGTCCCTGGATTATGATTTCTGCCGGTATTCTAAGAGACAAACTCACCTGCGCTTATGTTGGTCTGAAAGACGATATGGTTAATTCCGGCGCCAATGTAATTGAAGCAGATGTAGTTGTCGACGGGAATATCATAACTTGCTCCTATTATGCTGAATGTGGAAAATTTATGCGTCAGACATTCGATGCAATAGATAGATGGAAGCGCGGCGAAACTCTTAAAGAACCGCTGGTGGTATAATTCGATGTTAATAGCAATGGATTTCGACGGGGTCGTGGTTGATGGAGTAGACGAATGCATGCTAATTACATGGAATGTATTACATGACAGACCTCTCAGTGATTTTAACCAAGATGTACTTCAAAACATCCCACGCCTGATGGCTAAACGATTCAGGAAATTAAGGAATTTTGTACGCCATGACGGTCACTTTATTGCCTCATTCACTGAATTTGGTAATGAAGCTATAGATAATGACAGATTCACTGCTATATATGAATCAATTCCAACTGAAGATAAGAAAATATTCAGGGATAAGTTCATCCATTATAGGAAGCTGGCAAGAAGTCTCTACCCTGATTTTTGGGCTGAACTACACCGTCCGCTATTGGATGTTTCAAATTTATTTGAAACAGCTAATGATATCTATATTGTATCAGGAAAGGATGAAGAGTCTATATTATACATTCTAAGTAAATATGGTTTAAACATACCCGCGAATAAAATATATGGAAGGATGACTGACAAAAACAAGACTCTCACCTTGCTAAAATCAATAGCCTTCGATAAAAACGAGGATATTCTATTTATTGATGACAACATCCAAAATGTTATTGATGCATTAGATCATGGCATTCAATCATTTTGGGCTAATTGGGGATACAACATCCCTGAGCATAAATTAATGGCACTTCAAAAAGGAATTAATGAATTAGATACCGAGGATCTCTTGAAATTAGTCAAGAAACCCTCTTAACGCAATATTATTTCAATTTTTTCTGTATGAGGAGTAATAACTCATGGCGAAAGAAATACTATGTGGTTTTGGAGTGGGTGTAGATGCCGTTGCAGGCTGGCTATCTTCTTATGGGGGAGAAGATTCTCCAAGCGATATATCTCGCGGTATGTTCGCTGGCGAAGTAGGTACTCCACGTCTTCTGAATCTATTTGACCAGTTTAATATCCCCACCACCTGGTTTATGCCTGGTCATTCCATCGAAACCTTTCCTCGGCAAATGGAAGCAGTTGTCAATGCTGGACATGAGGTAGGGGTTCATAATTACAGTCATGAAAACCCAATATCTATGTCGCCTGACCAAGAAAGAGAAGTCCTTCTAAAAGGCATTGACATGGTCACAAAATTAACAGGGAAGAGACCTACTGGGTATGTCGCTCCATGGTGGGAATTTTCTCCTGTAACCACAGATCTTCTATTAGAAAATGGCATCAAATATGACCATTCACTAATGCATCATGATCATCAGCCTTATTATGTCAGGAAAGGTGATTCCTGGACCAAGATAGATTATTCCAAGACACCGACCGAATGGATGAAACCGCTGGTACGCGGAGAAGAGACGGACCTTATTGAATTACCCGCCAGTTGGACAATCGACGATATTCCTCCTTTCATGTTCATGAAAACAAAACCCAACAGCCAAGGTTTCATGAATCCCAGGGACATCGAACAGTTGTGGAGAGATCAATTCGATTGGGTCTACCGTGAGCATGAATATGCGATCTTTACTTTTACGATTCACCCGGACGTATCTGGACGCCCGCACGTATTAATGATGCTCGAACGCCTCTTAACTCATATGCTTGGTCATCCAGGGGTGAAATTCCTAAAATTGAATGACATTGCAGATGACTTTGCCAAGCGATCTCCACGGATAAAATAATGACACGGCAGCCGATGAGGCTGCCTGTTTTATGTATCTCAAACCATAAATCCGCTATTTTTTGATAGTTCGAGAATTCTGTCTCTTATTCCTGAAACGAGTGGGTTACGTAATGAGCTATCAATCCATACCAAATAGATTGAATTTATAGGGAGTCTCTCATGGACATTTACTTCAACGATCTGACCTCCTGCTATGCTTTGGGCGCATAAATACTCAGGCATCACAGTCCAACCAATATTTTCTCGGATCATTCTTTCTAAAATCCGCAAATCCGGTACAGTAATAGACGGACGAAGCAGTGCAAAAAATCGCGAAGAATCCTGGAAAACTTCCCTTATCAAGGGTAACTGTTCATCGTAAGCTATTAGAGGAAGCTTCGACAGCGTATCAATCACGTCCTCGTTTTCTTTGAAGTTGTCTGCTATGAGTGACGCTACCACAACTATTAACTTTTCCATTCCAATTTCAGCATATCCAAATTTTTGTTTATCCGGCATAGAAGTTGTGAAACCTAGTTGACAACTTCCGTCCAGAAGACAGCTGTATATGCGCTTCCTATTTCCTGTCAAAACTTTAAATTTAATACCTTCATTGAATAATATTTTCACCAAGTACGGTAATTTTGACCACATTAATTCTGCTGGCCCGATGAAAGATACTGTCCCCGAGGACTTTCTTGTACGTGATCTAAGCATCGACAACTTCAGTTCAATCGTTTCTAAATCTGAAGCCACCAATCTCGCCAATTCCTCCCCATCCACTGTAGCCACCACACCATGTGAACGACGAGTAAAGAGAACACACCCGGTAAAAGCCTCAAGTGAATGAATGTGGGCAGACATTGCAGGCTGGCTTATGCCCAACCGCATTGCCGCTTTTGAAATCGAACCAGCTTTGTATACTTCAACAAAACTTCGTAACTGAACCAGATAGCTCATACTGCGCACCCTTAAGAGCCTGAAGCTCTCCGATTACGACATAAAATCGAAAGCCTGCACAGTATTATGTTATAAACATGTTTAGTTAATGCTTCTACACATATTAACTTATTTTAACAATTAAACGATCTTATAGGGTAAGGATAGCATATAGCAATATAACACATTGATATTATTATATTTTATGTGTGTTATATCTGGTTAACATTAAGGCTTCACGCATGCCATAAGGTTCGGATTGGCGTGTTATTTTCTATAATTTACTCTAGGGATTGATAGTCGCTAAACCTTTAAATTGGCTAAACAATCATTGTATTTTTATCTATTAACGTTGACAACCTCAACTCAAATCGAGTTATCACAACTTTCGTTGGTCAACGAAGCGGTTAGCTTCTGTTAGACCGGTTCGGACTACCTTTCGGAACATTAATCATCATCCCATGGTGCCCGTTTCCATTTTTCAGTCATGAAATCGATAAATACACTTAGCCTACGGGGTATAGGATCTCGCCGCGCCCGGACAACACTGATCTGAGATGTGTTTGCTTCCCAATCAGGCAGAACTCGGCAAAGTTTCCCAGCCCTCAATTCATCATGAATATCCCAAGTTTCTCGAAGAGATATGCCAAGCCCCGCCAGACTCCAGGCATGCAATACGTCTCCGTTGTCACTGATAAGGTTGCCAGTAACGCTGATGCTTCTTTCATGACCGTCTTTACGTAACGTCCATGAATTGTGTAAAAAACCCGGGTAAGCGAATACTAAGCAGTTGTGATTTAAAAGATCTTCTGGTCGCTCAATGGGTGGATGATTCTTCAGGTATTCGGACGATGCGATGAGAATACGTCTATTATTTGCTATTTTTCTGGCCAGAAGGCGAGAATCAGCCAGATCCCCCATACGAATAGCCAGATCGAAATCACCACTGTAAAGATCCTGGATTTGGTCAGATAACCTTAAATCAAAGCCCACCCTTGGATGTACTTGGCAGAATGCAGCGATCGCAGGAGCAACATATTTTCGGCCAAACGGTGCGGGCGCAGTCAAACGAATATTTCCGCTTAACTCCTCACTATCCCCTCGGGAAAGTTCCTTCATCTCATCCAGAACGGCCAACGCTACGCGAGCCCTCTCAGCTATAGCTCTGCCCTCGTCTGTAATACGTAGATTACGGGTGTTTCTTTCAAAAAGTGTAGTGCCAAGTGCAGTTTCCAGCCTGGCTATCTGCTTGCTCACCATCTTGGGGAGTATCTGTAGGTCTCGTGCTGCGGCAGAGAAATTGTTTCTGTCGACGACGTGTAAAAACACTTCAAGGTCGTCATTTCTCAAGTTTATTTTGTTCATTTTGGGGTAAGTGTTTGTCCGTTTAGGTCTATTTAAAGGATAAATAGATTGTTCCACAATAAGACTCAATATGACAAGTCTGTTATGTCGCATGCAGTCAGAAGAATTTTGCTTTAAGTCCCCCCATATAGAGGAAGTTAAAATGCCTAAACGTATCCTGTTTGTATTGACCAGCCATGACCGTAAAGGTCAAGCCGAGAGTAAAGATGCCGCACCCAGTGGTTTCTATCTTTCTGAGGTGTCTCACCCCTACGATGTACTCACAAAAGAAGGATATGAAATTGATTTCGTGAGTCCCAAGGGGGGCAAGACACATGTTGACGGTTTAGACCTCAGCGATCCGGTTAACGCCTCCTTTTGGAATAATGATTCCTTACGCGAGGCAACTAAAACCACATTAAAACCCTCGCAGATTGATCCTGACGTCTATGACGCCGTCTTCTATGCAGGAGGGCATGCGACGATGTGGGATCTCCCTGACAATATAGAGTTGGCGGGTGTTTCATCACGAATTTATGAAAAGGGTGGCGTTGTCGCTGCGGTTTGTCATGGCCCCGCCGGATTGGTGAATATTCGGCTTTCCGATAATGAATATCTGGTTGCAGGCAAAAAGGTGTCAGCTTTTACCAACGATGAAGAACGTGCCGTAGGGTTGTACGACATTGTACCATTCTTACTTGAAGACACGCTGAAGCAAAGAGGTGCTGAGCATCTTGCAGCCGCAAATTTTCAGCCACAGGTGATTGTCAGCGAGAGATTAGTGACCGGACAGAATCCCGCTTCCGCAAAAGGAGTCGCTGAGGCAATGCTGCCTTTGTTGGCTTCTATTGAAAATAGAAGAGCCTGAGTTATGAAAGAACGCATGCCTTTTGTTATATATGTCTTTGCACTCTGCGCTTTTGCTTTGGGATTCACTGAATTTGTCACGATCGGCTTGGTTTCCAGGATATCAGTTGATTTAAACGTCAGTGTCAGTCATGTAGGTACAGCGGTGACAGCCTACGCCCTCGGTGCCGTAATTGGTGCTCCGGGATTAACTGCGTTGGCAACACGATGGCCTCGTAAAAGATTATTACTTGTTGCTATGGGCCTGTTTACAGTTGGCAATGGTATCGTCAGTGCGTCTGAGTCCCTAACGCCTATGTTGATTGCACGATTTGCTTCCGGTTTAGGGCACGGAGTGTTTCTTGCTGTTGCTTCAAGTGTGGCAACCCAACTGGCCGGGCGACATCGTGCCGGCGCCGCTGTTTCGGTCGTTTTTGGCGGTCTTACAATTGCGTTGGCATTAGGCGTACCACTTGGTACCTACATCGGTAGTCTGTTGAGTTGGCAGTCTATATTCATGGCAGTAACGGCAAGTGGAGCGATCGGTTTCATTGGATTGGCAATGCTGATGCCCACGGATCAAAATGATCCATCCTTGCAAGCAAATGCCATGGACGGTTTAAAAGCCATGTTCAATCCACTACTGCTTGCGGGAGCAGGAATTACAGTTTTGGCTTATGCAGGATCTTTTGCCCTGTATACGTATATTTCCCCGATTCTACTTCAGGTAACGCATGTAGACGAGCGTACGAGTAGTTTGCTTATGTTGGTATACGGCGTGATGGCCGCTATCGGGAATGTCTGGGGTGGCCGCCTGACTGACAAGCAAGGTGCAGACCGTGCAGTGATGACAGTTCTTATTGGTCTGGCGATCGTCCTCTTTGCTATGTGGTTCTCTGTCTCATCCTTAATGTTAATGGCATTGTTTATTGGCTTGCTTGGAGCATTGACATACGCAGCGGTTCCTTCAATGCAAGCAAGAGTGATCGGACTATCTCACATACATGCACCTGAAGCTCCAGCGGTGGCAGCAGGACTGAATATTGCCGGTTTTAACGGAGGTATTGCATTAGGGTCTCTATTGGGAGGTGTAGCACTGGATGTTACTGGTCTTACAAGCCCTACTTGGGTTGGAGGCGGAGTTGTAATAGTTGGTATTTTGTGGATGTTATTACAAATAAATTCAAATAAAAGACGCACCACCTCCGATTACTCCTGATAGTACACATAGCATTTAAAATGGCTCAGTGAACACCAAATCACTGAGCCATTTTATTTTACCTCTTTGAAAAATATCACAACCAGATACAAGTAGTGTTTATTTTACAAATTCAGCCTCTATTATTCTGGCCTGTTTAGTATCAATCGTAATTTTAAACACCTTTCAAAAACACAGCGACATTCATCAGCAATATCATTGTGTGAAAGGAGATGTACTATGTCAGAAAAGCCCACTTACCCAAACATTAGAGATGGAATTCCAGATTGGATAACTATCAGGGAGGCTGTTAGACTCTTCAACGGATTGAATGGGTGTAAAATAAAAAAAAGTGATTTTTATCGATTCGCGCTACAAGGTAAAATTCGTCTTTCAATATATTTTCAATCCCCAGTAATATTGAGGAAAATTAAATCACGAAATCATAAATTAAAGCTAAGACCAATAAAAAGTTCGTCAATGATGAAATCATTCATGCTTGCCGAAAGTTCCTTTGTCAGCGAAAACAATTTAACTTTCAGTACTGAAGGAAGATATATCCACCCTGTACAGAGAGTCATCGACACAACATTGCTCGGCTATGAATATGTCCTTATACAGCGTTTACTTGCACAATCATTAAAGATTCCACCACCTGTAACTGGAGCAAGGTCGAATAATTATGGCATTACCGTTTCTTTATTGGGGGAAGCGTTTCAAGTTTTCGAAAAGATGACATGGCATGAAAGAATCGAACGACAAGTAAAAAGGCTACCTAAAGATATTTCATCGGATGGTTACGAAAAAATAGCACTAAACGACCTAAAAAAAGATTTTAATAAATGTTATTTTCCTATGCATGAATTACCGAGTGATGCCTGCTTTGTCCTCAGAAAAAGTGAACTTGATAAGTTGATCAACAAACCGATCGAAAAAGAAATACTTCCACCCTCTCCAACTCGGATATCCACCCCTCTATCACGCCTCTTCTGGCTTGCCTGCAAAAATAATGAAACTATCAGTCCGCTAATCATGCAACCGTATAAACTATTGTCCATTTTTGAACAATGGGCATCAGAGGAAGGCATTACCGATCGATTCAGTGGCGACACGCTCAAGGCTGCGCTTGAGCGCGGCTCGCCCCCTTCCCTGCCAACACAAAAGTAAGATGATGCCCTTCGCTATGAAAACCCGTATTAAGGATTGTATTTTCCGTAATACGGGCTCATCAGCTTTCTCCACACCACGACTTTGTGTTGTCGTGTTATCTCCCGGCTAGCGCTATATCTGCCACAGGAGAATACCGTGACATCTCATCAGTTATTACGTCTGAAACAGGTTGAAGAAAAAACGGGTCTGAAGCGCTCTCAAATCTATCTGTATATGAAAGACGGTACCTTCCCCCGCTCAATCAAGATTGGCCCGGCCAGTGTCGCCTGGCTCGAATCGGAAATTGACGAATGGATCAATATTAAATTAGTCCGCCGCTCAATAGGCTGAAGGGAGAAAATACCATGATTATCCCATCACTTAATTACGCCGTATTAACCGATGCCCTGCATGCATTGAAGGATGGCAACATTCGTTACTGTGAATCGCTAGGATTCACTTTCGAGGAAATGAATGCCCTCAACCAATTATCACTAGACGAGCTGTTTATCATCAGTCGGGAGTCTGCGCAGTTTTTGGCTGTGACGGTTCATCACGACGCATTACACCTGCTTCTGGCTAAATCCCGTGAGGAGGTTCTGCAGCAGCAACGTATTGATCATGCCATCCGGCTCGGGGGGTCAATTGCGCTACTCAACAAGTATTTTGGCCTCACCTCCAACGAAGTTTGCCTTCGCCGCCGGTTACTGGGCGTCCGTGTGCCTTATGGCCGGACGCCAGAGCCGGACGAAGAGACGGATGCGGACATCTGGCGGCAATGGCAACAATGCCGGGTGGCCAACCTGGAATCGACCGATGCGCTGGCCGCCATGATGCAGGTAACGCAAACCCTGCTGCCGAAAGTCGAAGGGCTGTCACTGACCATCGTCTGGAAGCGTATCGCACTTTGCGAACAGGAGGCGTCAGACCGGAGGGCCGCCCATGCCAGATGAGATTGACCGCGATCAGGAATTTAATGAGCAACGACTGGAGGATATGATTGAACAGAGTCGTTTTAAGCCAGGGTCTACGCCATCATTATTCCATTGTCGTGTATGCGGTAAGCCCATTCCTGAAAAGCGACGGCAGGCACTTCCGGGCATAACCACCTGCACGGAATGTCAGGAAAAACTTGAACGCCGAAGACGTTAATAATGGTCACAGAGACATGCAGGAATATTTCTCCTGCATGTCTCTATCATTAACTATAAATCCACAGTCGTCTTTATTATATATTCCACTTCCTTTTATTTACCCCAAAGCTTATCCCCTTCCACCGCTCATTTATCTCTCTCATTTTAACTTTGAATTTATCGTTTATATACCGCCCCGGATATCTGATCATGAAAACGTCATTACATAATAGTTACCCGTATTGACGTTAATTCGCCTGGTTCAGGTGCTGCTCTTTAAAAATAAGGTTCGGGCTGTCACATAACCACAATTCAGGGTGCCGCTGAATGTTCTCGCTGGCCCGTTTAAACCGGAATGCAGAATTGGGATGTGACATTTATTTAACTCATCGTTGTTTCTAGTAGAGGAGGCCTCATGCGAAAACCCATTTATCACGTATTTGTCACCCAGGAAAGTCAACCCGATGCACAGGGCGAAATAAACACGTATTGGACCAGGGTTGGCGTGGCGTTCGCTCATAACGGTAAGTCTGGCCTGAATATCATGCTGACACCCGGTATTGCTGTCTCCGGCAAGCTGGTGCTGCTTGAACCCAGAGAAGATAGCGGCATTTCGCAGGATACCGCCTCTGCTTAATCCGCTTTTGACCTTCCTCCGGCAGGGGCTTGGTATACACCCGCCGGGCTGACTGTTAAGAGACCACCATGCTATCCACCACAGCCTTTCTTACGCTGTCGATGCAGTGCGCCGCCAGCGTTCACCCGTCTACGGCACTCGATGTGGCGCGGGTCGAATCCGGTTTGAATCCGTATGCCATCGCTGAAATTCTGCCCGGAGGCAAAGGCGTGATTTCACATTTCCCCGCCAGTAAGGATGAGGCCGTCAGCCTCACCGGACGGCTGGCGGCACAGGGCCGACGTTATTCAGTCGGGCTGATGCAAATCACCAGCACCAATTTCCGTCATTACGGCGTGAGCGCCCGTGACCTTCTTGCCCCCTGTACCAACCTGTCCGTGTTTGAGCACATCTTCACCGACTGCTACCGCCGCGGCGGCTCCCTGAAACGTGCGCTCAGTTGCTACTACTCGGGAAATTTCACGACCGGCCAACAGCCGGAATCCGCGTTTAACCAGACCAGCTACATCCAGCGCATCGGCTACCCCGTACCGTCAACGCAGGAAGACCGGCAGCGACCTCCCACCGAAAAGCTCGTGCAGGAAATCCATTACCCCGCCGCCGTCTTGCGTGGTGAGCTTACCGATAACGCCACGCCAGTTCTGACATCCCTGCGCTACCCCAACGCCGTGATACGCGGCACGTTACCCATTCCCGGCCCCCAGGAGGAACAATGATGAAACGAAGACAGACTGACTGGCGCGTCCTCTCTTGCTTGTTAATGACAAGCCCGGCGCTGGCAGCAGACAGCGGATTTAATAAAGCCAATGAGACGCTGAGTAACACCTCCACCGGCCTGCTCGGGCTGGCCGCAGTCACCATCACGCTGGCCACCATGTGGGTGGGATACAAAGTCTTGTTTGACGGCAAGAGCCTGCATGACATGCGCAACGTCATCATTGGCGCCATCCTTATCGTCGGTGCGTCAGGTTTCGGTGCCTACTGGGCGTCATAAGGGAGGTAACGATGGCTACGCTGAACAAAGCGCTGACGCGGCCTGCCGCCATAGCCGGCATTCCCCTCGTGCCGTTCGTGATGGTCAGCGGGGCCATCGTCCTGCTGGCGGTCTATGTCAGCTATTACCTGATATTACTGCTTATTCCCGCCTGGCTGGAGATGAAGGCAAAGGCCAGAACCGATATTCACTATTTCGGCATGCTCTGGCTGGCCTTTAAAACCCGTGGCCGGTTTGGCACCAATAAACATTTTGGTGCCAATGCCCTGCTGGCAAACCGCTATGACGCCGTCGACGTCTCGGAGTTTATTGAAAAGATGAAGTTAAACGAGCGCGTTACGCTGGAGAAATACATTCCGTATTCCTCCCATATTCATCCGCACGTCATCAGAAACCGCCAGGGTGATTTGGTTGCCAGCTGGGAGCTGGAGGGCACCGTTTTTGAATGCGAGGACGAACACCACCTGACGTTAATGGCGACGCATCTCAATAACGTTATTCGGGCTTATGAAGGCCTGCCGGTCACTTTCTATCTTCACCGTATCCGGGAAAAATACCACGATGCCTTTGACGCAAATTCAGGTATTCCCTTTTCTGATGAAGTGACCCGGCTGTATTACCAGCCGATCAACGAAAAACCGTTCTGGCGACACCGGCTGTTTTTCACCGTCTGCTATGCGCCCTTCTCTCCGCTGGAGAAAAAGGCCATGAAGGCGCAGCCGTCCGGTAAACGCAAAGCGGCGCTGGATGATGCCCTGAAAGTGATGCTGGAACACCGGGATGCGCTGGCATCGGCGCTGTCCCGCTATACGGCGACGCCGCTGGGGATGTATGAAGACAACGGGCGGGTGTATTCCGCCCAGTTGTCCTTTTATCACCGTCTGCTCACCGGCCAGTGGCAAAAGGTGGCGGTCACGCCTGCGCCGTTTTATGAAACATTAAGCACGCCGGATGTCTTTTTTACCACCGACACCGCCGAGTGCCAGACCGTCGGCGGCTCCCGTTTTTTCCGCAGTCTGGAAATCAAAGATTATTCGCCTGAAACCGCGACCGGCCTGCTGGACGCGCTGCTGTATGCTGAAAGCGAGTATGTGCTGACGCAGTCCTTCACCTGCATGGCCCGCGATGAGGCGCAGAAGCATATTCGCCTGGCGGAAAAGCGCCTGACTTCGGCGGATGACGACGCCATTTCGCAGCGTGAAGAGCTGATTGTCCTGCGTGACCTGCTCCAGTCCGGGCATGTGTCCTGTGGTAAATACCACTTCTCCCTGCTGGTATCTTCAGACAACACCGACCAGGTGGTGAAGGATACCAACGCGCTGGCGCAGCCTTTCGCCGACCTCGGCATCATGACAACGCTGTCCACGCTGTCGCTGCCCGCCGCGTACCTGGCGCAACTGCCGGGGGTGTATACGTTGCGCCCCCGTCTGGTG
Organism: Erwinia rhapontici; assembly: GCF_020683125.1. Classification (NCBI taxonomy): domain Bacteria; kingdom Pseudomonadati; phylum Pseudomonadota; class Gammaproteobacteria; order Enterobacterales; family Erwiniaceae; genus Erwinia; species Erwinia rhapontici. Next base: position 3,032,444 of record NZ_CP085627.1, read on the forward strand.
GCCGTCAGCAGCCAGAACTTTGCCGACCTGGCGAGCCTGCACAATTTTCATCCTCACAAACGAAACGGCAATCCCTGGGGCGATGCCATCGCCATCCTCAAATCCCCTGGCGGTGGCGGGTATTACCTGAACCTGCACGACAGCCAGAGCGGACGGGATGACTTCAACGAAAAAACGCCGGGTAATACGGCGATTATCGGGAAAACCGGCTCCGGGAAAACGATGCTGATGACCATGATGCAGCAACTGATGCAGAAGTACCGCAATCCGGCGACGTTCTCTGAATCAGCCCCTCTTAAGCAACTGACTACCGTGTATTTCGACAAGGACCGGGCGGCGGAGATGGCGATACGCCAGATGGGCGGACGCTACTTCCGTATCCGTACCGGCACGCCCACCGGGTTTAACCCGTTTTCGCTTGCCCCAACCCGGCGGAATATCAGCTTTATCAAACGACTGGTGCGCATGCTGTGCGGCCGCAACGGCAAACCGCTCGATCCGCGCGATGAGGAGCGGATCAGTGCCGCCGTAGATACCATTATGCTCGACTACCCGCCCGAATACCGCAAGTTCGGTATCACCCGGCTGCTGGAAGTCCTGCCGGAGCCGCCAACCCCCGACGCCCGCATAAACGGGCTGCGCATCCGCCTTAAACAGTGGGCGCAGGGCGGCGAGTTCGGCTGGGTATTCGACAATGAGGAGGACACCTTCAACATCAGCGACGTCGAAAATTTTGGTATCGACGGTACGGAATTTCTCGATGATGACGATATTCGCGGCCCCATCACGTTTTATCTGCTGTACCGCGTCACCAGCCTGCTGGATGGTCGCCGGCTGGTGATGTTCATGGACGAGTTCTGGAAATGGCTGGCCGATATCGAATTCTCCCGCTTCTCGCTCAATATGCTGAAAGTGATCCGCAAGCTGAACGGCATCTTCGTCCCCGCCACGCAGTCGCCTGACGAAATCGTCAAACATCCAATTGCCCCGGCGATTATCGAGCAGTGCAGCACGCAGATATTTCTTGCCAACCCGAAGGCCAGCCGGGCGGATTACGTGGAAAAGATGAAAGTGCCGGAAAGCGTGTACGACATCGTCAGAAACCTCGATCCGGGTGAGCGCTCTATGGTGGTCCTGAAAACGCCGTTACGCGCGGGTGAAACCCGGCCTTTTGTGGCGATGGCGAAAATGGATTTATCGGGCCTCGGGAAACTCACCAAAATGTTGAGCGGCAGCGAAGACAACCTGAAACTGTTCGACACCCTGTATCAGGAAGGAATGCAGCCTGATGACTGGAAAGCCGCCTTCCTTGAACAAGCCCTGTAATATTCACGACGGAGGTAATGAAAATGCGGTTCAGAAAACTCATACTGGCATTATCGTTGTTGATTTCCACCCAGGCGATGAGCGCCGGAATACCGGTATTCGACGCCGTACAGAATACCGAATCCATGAATCAGTGGATCCAGAAACTCCAGCAGTGGCAGGAAACCGTTACCCACTATAGAAGTGAACTTGATGCCTACAAGCAGCAATTAGCCACGGCAACGGGCGTGCGTGACGTTCAGGCATTTCTCCGCGAGGCCAAAAGTCTGAAAACCGATATTGATAATCTTCGTCAAAACGGTATTTCACTGGATGACCTGCTGAGCAACCAAAGCGGGTCATATTCTTCTGAACTGAATAGCTTGTATTACAAATATAAAACGTTCGATACCTGTAACCCGTCCAGCACTTCACAACGCTATCTGGACAGCTGCAAACAGATGATCCTGAATCAGGCTGTAGCAATAGAAAATACGTCCGAGGTTGAAAACAAGATCACGGGCACGCTCGACGATATATCAGATTTATCAGACCGTATTGCTAATGCGCAGGATTCGAAAGAGTCACAGGACCTGGCTAACGCCATCGCGGCCAAAAGCGTACAATTGAATGCGCTGACCAGCCAGTGGGAGATGTCAGTCAAACAGACTGAACAGCGCGCAACGCTGCTGGAGCAGCAAAAACAGAAAGCCTTTGAGCAACAGCAATTAACTGCGCCCGTTGCCGATCTGAACTCTCTATAGGGAGGTTAACATGTTGAAACCCGTATTAACCTTGTGCGTCATGTCAGGCATTCTCGTCTTATCCGGTTGTAAAGAGACGAAATCAGAAGCCTGGTACAAAGAACATCCCGATGAAACCTATAAGGTCTATACGCAATGCCTCACGGATGGTGAAGCAAGCGACAACTGCGAGTTTGCGCACCGGGCCGCATTAATGTTTGCCCAGACAGGGAAACCCGGCATTCGGGAAAAATTCGAGACGCTGTTTCAGCAGGAAGCCCAAAAAAGAAAATCCGTCACTCAGTAAGATCCCCGCCAACAAAAACAGGGATCCCTCCCTGTTTTTATCCCCTGTCTGTTCCTGACTAATGAGAGGCACCATGTCCGGTGGTATTTTTGTTGGTATGGACAAAAACATCATGGATGGACTCAATGCCGTGTTAGAAGGTCAGTCTTCTACCTACGGCACCCTAATCAGTGTGATTATCGTCAGTTCCTTCACCCTGTTTATTACGTATCGCGGGTATCAGACGCTTGGCGGCAAACTCCAGACACCGGTTGAAGATGTTGTCTGGGATGTGGGGCGCATGTTGCTTATCACTACCTTTGTTTTAAACCGCGATGGCTGGCTGAATGCCATCATTGCCGCCATTGAAGGGCTTAAGGACGGCATCAGTGGCGATGATAATGTCTGGGCGCTGCTCGATACGGTGTGGGAAAAGGCACAAACGCTGGGGCAAACGCTGTTTAATCTCGATACCGCCACCTACGTTAGAGTGAATGGCGGTTTTGCCGAGGTGCTGGTCTGGGGCGGAGCAATCGTTCTGTTACTGGCTGCAACGTTTGTCAACCTGCTCGCCGAAATCACCATTCTGTTAATGACCACCACCGCCCCACTCTTTATTTTCTGCCTGCTGTACGGTTTTCTTAAACCCATGTTTGATAACTGGCTGAAAACAATATTTACCGCAATCTTGACGGTCATGTTCTCTGCCCTGTCTGTCCGGATCGCCATCAACTACCTGAATAAAATACTGGATGCCGCCACAGCAACGTCTGCTGAAAGCAATATGGTGACCCTGGCGGCGCAATGTTTGCTGGCCGGGATTGCAGCAGGCGTCGTGGTGTATTTTTCAGCGAAAATAGCCACTGCGCTGAGCGGTGCCGCCGTGCAGGCCGTGTTACAGGGTGCAGTCATGAGCGGACTGAGCGGTCTGGCGAGCAAATCTGCCGACGTCGCCAGACCCGGCATAAAGGCCGGGGGCCGACTGACCGCCAAAGGTGGCATGGCCGCAGCAGCGACAACAGGCAGGTTCATTGCCGCAGGGGCGGGCAAAGCCGTGAACGCCTGGCAGAAACGTGCCACCGCCATTGAGAGCATGAAACGCCAGAATCAGCAGCGTCACCGTTAATCCTCCAGACCGCTAATTTCTTTTCTCCGTCACGCCGTGGCCTCTGCCAGCGGTGCGGCCTTCCTGCATTTATCCGATAAGAGGCTTCCATGAAATTCAGCATCTTGCTTCTGGTGCTGTGCGCGCTTACGGGCTGCGCGCAGCATCAGGGCGACCTCCCGCTGGTGTCCGGCGATCCCCAGCCGGTGAATTCCCCCCCCATGATCCAGGAGCTGACTCACCATGTCTGATATTCAGCGCATCATTAATGTCTCGCGTTCTTTTGAATCCATCCTGCTGGAAAAGGAAGAGCATTCCCGCAAAACTGCCTGGCGTGTGGCCGCTGCCGGGCTGATTCTGGCTGCACTGGCAATTACGGCCATTCTTATTCTGCTGCCGCTGAAAACCACTGACATTGAATTGTGGTCGGTGGATAAACAAACCGGTCGTTATGAGTATATGACCCGCATTAAAGAGCGGGATATTGCGTCTGAAAAAGCGCTGGCCCATTCACTGGCGGCACACTATGTCAGACTCCGCGAAGGGTATAATTATTTCGCCCTCCAGCGTGATTACGACGACGTACAGTTATTTAACAGCGACAGCGAGAACCGGGATTATCTGGACGGGTTTAACGGCGACCAGGCGCCGGACGTTATTTTTAATAAAGCCGAATATGTCGTCTATATCGACATTATTTCTAATGTGCATGCGCCTGCCACCGGGCCGGATAACCTGGCAACCCTGCGTATCAAGCGCACCCTCCGCCGTATTTCTGATAATTCAGTGAAAACGGACTTCTGGAATATCCGACTCACTTATCGTTATGTCCCGCATCAGCAACTGACGGACAGTCAGCGTGAAGTGAACCCGCTGGGCTTTATCGTCACCAGCTACCAGCGCGATAAAGAACTGAGGAGCGAATGATGCTGAAAAACATCCTGCTCCTGACAGGCTTACTCGCTTCATGCGCGACATGGAGCGCCGCCACCCCACGCGGCAGCACGTATGACAGCCGGATGCAGAACGTATCGTATAACAGCCAGAACGCCACGGTCGTCAATACCCGCCCCGGCTACGTCACCACGCTGCTGTTTGACGACGATGAAGCTGTGATTGATGCGCAAGCGGGTTTTCCCAAAGGCTGGACGGTGACGAAGAGTGATAACCGGGTAGGCGTCAGCCCGAACCCCATCACCCAGCCGGTGACGGACGCCAGCGGCAACAACGTCAGTCAGGTATTTTTGCCCACGGCGAAGGACTGGAAGACCAACCTTTTCGTGGTGACCTCAAAGCGTGATTACAGTCTGGAGCTGAATGTGCTGGACCACGATTCACCCGCGCAGGCGTTCGTTATCCGTTACCACTATCCGGCCGAGGCTCGCCAGCAATCCGCCGCCGCCAGCGCCGCACGTCAGACGCAGCAGCGTGAAAGACAGGAGAAGCAGCAGATAGCAGCGGCATTCGGACAGGCCAGCACGCCACGCAACTGGCGCTACACCAAACGGGTCGCCGCCGGTTCGGCCTCCATCGCACCGGATTTTGTCTGGGACGATGGCCGCTTCACCTGGCTCGGATTCTCGCATCTCAAAACCCTGCCTTCCGTTTTCCGGGTGGTTAACGGACGGGAGCAGGCGGTCACGCCCAGGACGGTTAAACAGGGTAACTACATCGTGATGGTGGTTCCGGCAGCGCCACAACTGGTGCTGCGTTACGGCACCTCAGTGGTGGGGATCGAAAATGACGGATTCGGGCGCATCCCGATACCCCGCAGCGACACCGTTTCACCGTCCGTTACGCTGGAGGCCAAATGACCGATAAACCTGTCCCGGACGAACCGGAAAAAACCACCGCAGAGCGGGAAGCGGAGGCCCGCGAACGCGCCCGTGCGGCAATGGCGTATCAGGAGCCGGAGCAGAAAACACCGCCCGGCCAGCCGGAAGTGACCCGTTTTAGTAAGGCATCCGGTCGCCGCACGCTGATCGTCAGCCTGCTGAGTCTGGCGCTGGTGATCGCCCTGGCATCCGGCGGCGATCGTCTTTTCAGTGCATTCAAAGGGCATAATGAGAAAGAACCCGACACTGCGCCGCCGCCCTCCGCCGGGAAGACGCTGCATGAGCGTCAAAATCTGGGCATGGACAGTAATCCGTTTGGCCTGTTCGGGCCGCACACACAGGACGGAACAGACCCTATCAGCCAGACCGTTACTCCCGCACCAACGCAGCCACCGGCCCCACCCGCCCTGAACAAGGCAGCCGCGCTGGCTGACGGGGTGAACAACGCCCGAACAATGCCGGGCGATAATGCACGCACGTCCCCGGGTGAAACGCGCAGCCACGCAGAAACATCCGACAGTGGGTCATCATCCACGACGTACACATCCTGCCCGTCAGTACTGACCAAGGGAAAGGATGGCAGCCTTCGCTGCACGGATACTGCCGCGCCGGAAACGGCTAACAACGACAATCCGGGCGTCGCCCAAGTAACCGGCGTCAGACGGTTGGGCCTCGATCCTGATCTCTATATCCCGGTGGACCGCTATATCCCGTGTTCGATGATGTGGCGCTTCGTGTCCGATGTCGGGGGGCATATTTCCTGCCTGATCAGTGAAGATGTTTACAGCGCCAGCAACCATGTGACGCTGATCCCGGCGGGAACGGTCGCCCGTGGCATCTACCGCACCGGGGCGCTGCAACACGGACGCAGCCGGGTGTTTGTGCTGTGGACGGAGCTGCGAACGCCTGAGCCCGGCAGCCTGCAAATCCCGCTAACTGATACGCAGGCCAGCGGACCGCTCGGCGAGGCGGGGATCTCAGGCTGGATCGACAATCACTTCTGGGAGCGCTTCGGCAATGCCCTGATGCTCAGTACGGTGCAGGACGTGGCAGCGGCGGCGTCAGATGCTGCCCCGGGGAAAGACCGCAATACCGACTACACCGAAAACACCCGCGCCGCCACGGCGGAAATGGCGAAAACGACGCTGGACAACAGCATCAATATCCCGCCCACCCTGTACCTGAATCAGGGTGATGTCATCGGCATCATGACCGGTACCGATATTGATTTCTCATCCGTCTGGCAGCTGCGACTGAAAAAGAGGTGGTATGAACGCTGAAAACCTGTCGCTGGATTTTATGAAAAACCAGCTGTTTGGTGAGTTTATTGCGCAGGACGGCCTGACGGAAATTGCTGTTAACCGGCCGGGTGAACTGCATACCAAAATCCGGGGGAAATGGCGAAAACATGATTCCCCGATTACGCTGCGTCAGTGTTACGCCTTTGCCAGAGCGCTGGCGTCGTGGCAGGACGATAATATCGACGACACCTCGCCGATACTTTCCGCCACGCTTGAGACAGGCGAGCGCATTCAGGCCATTATTCCCCCCGCATGTGAGCGTAATACCGTGTCTATTACGCTGCGCAAGCCCTCATTCGGGCAGAAAACGCATCAGTCATGGATTGATGCGGGATTTTATAACCGGGTGACCGGTAAGGAGCGGACGGAAGGCAAAGATGTTGAACTGACCCGCTACTATCAGAGTGAGGATATTCCCCGCTTTATGGAAAAAGCGGTGGAATACGGCAAGACAATTTTTATCGTCGGTGAAACCGGATCCGGTAAAACCACCTATATGAAAACGCTGCTGCACCATATTCCCCGGCACCTCAGGCTGACCACCATCGAGGATAATCCCGAAATCCGTTTTTATCACCACACCAATTATGTCCATCTCTTTTATCCGGCGGATGCCGGGGATAATGCCATTGTCACGCCCGGCAGACTGATACGCGCCAATTATCGTATGAACCCTGACCGGATATTACTGGCAGAAATTCGCGGACAAGAGGCCTGGGAGGCGCTGAAAATCGTCGGTTCCGGGCATGAGGGATTAATAACCTCCCTGCATGCGGGCAGCCCGGAAGAATGCATTGAAGGGTTAATTGACCGCTGCTATGAAAACCCCAACTGCCGGAACATGCCTTTCGACGTGCTGTTACGCAAGGTGCTTAAGAGCATTGATGTGATAGTCAGCATTGATATTCACGGCGACATACGCCGGATGAGTGATGTTTATTTTAAACCACTTCATCTCAATGACATGAGAGGTGTATTCAGTAAAGGTCTTCAATAAATAAATTATCGAATTACGCAACCCTCGTTTAAATATGAAGGTGACCGAAATGAAAAAATTAATACCCTCCGCATTATTACTCTGCATTATGGCGTCATGTTCAACTTCCGTCATGGCCGCTGACGCCTGTGAAGTGGTGATATGCATGTACGGTAAAGCCACCGGGAACGGCGGCGGCAATGAATGCCATTCGGCCGAACGTGAATTCTTTAATATCGTGAAAAAGAACAAGCACGGTTTTCTGCCGGACCATACTGCCGATGCCAGAAAATCGTTCTTACTTGAATGTGACTCGGCAGACCCGGCAATAATCAGCCAGATTATCAATAAATTTGGCCGCATGCGTGGTTAATTAACGGAGGTAGTCATCATGAAAAAACCGGGTTTTATTCAGCATCCCTGGACACGTCAGCGCGGATATTCCATGAGCGCAGCCTGTGTTATTGAGCACATTGAAAATGAGGCGATACGTGGATGCGGCCTTTATTATGAAATTTATCACTACCGGGTTGCCTGCCGGTTATTGCAGTTGCTGCAAACGTTAAACGCCACCGACAAAATAACGCTGACAGAAGAAGCTAACCGGCGTGGATTTACACTGGATGAAACCAGCATTAAAGAAAGTCGTCAGTGTTATTCCGACATCATCAGGGAAATCCGCGAGAGCCACTATTAATCCCTGCATTAATTTTATTCTCAGGTCCCCTATAGCGCCAAAATATTTCAGCCGAATCAAGCTTAAGGCGTGCCGGTTTTCAGGTTTTTACGGCCCAGCACATTTTTCGCGAATTAAGGAGTGAAGAAATGCGGGCCGTAAAAATGAGGCAGCGGACAGAATTATTTTCGCGGGTTAAGGAGTGAAAATAGTTCAGGCGCCGCGCCTCACCGGCAAACAGCCGCGCCCACGCGGATTTTGCCGGCCGGGGGGAGCCGAATAAATTTCGCCGCCCCAGCGAGCGAAAAGCTGTCGCCCACGACAGCGATTTATTTGGGGGGCATAGCCCCGCACACCGTCGCGGCTGAGTCTCCGGCCAAAAGCCGGTAGCGTGGCGCGACCACCCTCTTTAAAGGTCAGCTTCCCTTTTATTCACGCTGCGAGGAACGAGCAAAGGGAATAAAAAGGCGAAAGCGACCGTCTTAAAGGGGGTGGTCGCGCGTAGCGGGCGACGGTGTGCCGCCGTTGACGTTGGGGGTTTTGGCGCAGCGTCCAGCCGCGTCATTACCCCCATGCGACAGGCAATAAGGGCGTCCAGCCCGCATGTACTGGCGCACGCCGTTTCGTGCAGGGAAGCATGCTTTCCTGCACATGGCCGCGACGCGACCACTTTCTTCGTCCCATACGCTCGCCCCGCCTTTTCGCCCGACACCGTGGGGCGAATTGATGGGGCGATGTCATGGGGCGAACCGCTGACGAAGGAGGCATCGTGATTTTGAATAAGCTGGCCGTTTCACTGTCGCCGATAGTGAATGGCGCGCTGAGCTTCATGGCTTTTATGCAACAGCATCAGCTGATGCTGGCGCTGTTATCGGGGCTGACGATGCCGTTTTTCGCGTCGATGAAAAGCGATGAACGGCAAAAAGCCCCGTTGTGGCAAAAGCTGATTATTGCTTTTTCCCTGCTGTGTTTCCTTTCCGGTACGATGGCCCCGGTTGTTATCTGGATTTTCCAATGGCTTTATAAAGGCCGTGTAGTTGCCAGCATTCCCGTTCTGGCATGGCCGGTGCTGATTGCCTTTACCGTAACGGGTTTTATTTTGCATATTCTGCTGCGCAGGGTATTAACCCCTGAATTAGACAACATAAAGAAACGCCTCGTCAGAAAAACCACGCTTGAACGGGAATTGCGCACCGATGTCCGCACGGTTAAATCACTGCTGCCGGAAACGCTGCATTATGACCCGCTGGATTATATCGACCTGAACAAAGGGTTATTTATCGGCGTGGACCGAGATATTCAGCCGATGTATTTGCCGTTAAAAGACTGGCAAAAACAACACGCGGATATTATCGGCACTACCGGCGCCGGTAAGGGCGTTGCCACCGGGATATTACTTTATCAAAGTATTCTGGCCGGTGAAGGCGTATTTGTGATGGACCCCAAGGATGATGAATGGGCACCGCACCTTTACCGCAAAGCCTGCGAGGATGCAGGGAAACCCTTTGCCCTGATTGACCTGCGAAAACCCCAGTACCAGTTAAACCTGATTGAAGAGATCACCGCCGATGAGCTGGAAGAGCTTTTCGTTGCCGGTTTCAGTCTGGCAGAGAAAGGTCAGGAGTCAGACTTTTATCGGATTGACGACCGGAAAGCGGCCCGGATAGCCGCACAATTTGTCACCCGTAATCCCACTGCAACCATTCGGGATGTGTATAAAGGCGACTACGTTCAGGGTATTGCCGATAAGATAAAAGCCTTTTTCGGGAAAATTGAAGAGCTGGCTTTACTCGATGCCATTAATGCCCCCACCGGGTTTTCGCTTAATACGGTATTTGAGGAAGGCGGTTGCTGTTATGTGATTGGTTCAATGCGCAACAGCAAAATCATTACCGCTCAACGCATGCTGCTGGTTCGCCTGTACCAGCTGGCAGAAAGGCGCGAGCGAGTGAAAAACGTGCCCCGCCCCATTGCTATTTATCTTTCCGAACTGAAATACCATTTATCCAGACCCGCGCTGGAAGGCTTAGGCGCGGCACGCGATAAAGGTGTACATATTATTATGGACCATCAGTCGATTGCCGATTTAAAAGACTGCCCGGCAGATTTGAAAGGCGACGCCGTTGTCGGCGCGGTCGTTGAGAACGCCAAATTCAAACTGGTTTATCGTGTCATGGATCCGGACACTGCTGAATGGGTGGCAAGGATGTCAGGCACTATATTAGTCGATGATGAGGTCCGCAAAGCGAAAACCGATGCCGTGCTGACAGAGACTATCGACAGTGAACGCACCATCAGGCAGGCCGAGCGTTTCTTTACCGACAGCAATATGATCCTGAACCTACCCGATTTCGTCAGCTTCATCTTCACGACAAAAACACTCCCGGCTGCTTCGCTGATTTCGCCCATCAGGGTGAAAAAACGCGAACTGGAGATCTGTGCCGTGTCGCCCGCGATTGCCGCCACCGCCGCAACGGTAAACATATCCTTGGATTTTAGCGAGGAGGAAACCTCCCCCGACCCCGCATCAACGCCGAATATCACCACAACGCGGCCCGATCTTTTTTTTGATGAGACGGGCGAAAAAGACACGACAATACCGAATGCCGATCAAGAGGAAAACCCGTCATTGCTGGATTTTTAAAGGGGGGAATGATGCTTATCACCGCATACCGCGAACGCCAGACGCGACACCACGAAAAAATACAACGACTGCTGAATTTTCTGAAGGAAGAAACCTACAGTGACTTTAAAACGCTGATGCTGCTGTTCGGATTTCGAGATCATAAATCACTGTATTCCCTGCTTTCAAAAGTCGAGGGCATGGGCTTAATTCACAAGCACGTATTGATATCGCGGACGATGAAAATTTCATTGTGGGGCATTACCAGTGACGGACTGGCCGTTGTATTAACCACCGACGATGCGCTTTTCCCGGCACGGTTTGAGCCTTCAAAAATCACCGGCTGGACGTTGGAACATCACCTTGATAATCAGGCAGCCCGAATCATCCTTGAGCAAAAAGGCGCATCCGGATGGGTAAACGGCGATCGCACGACGTTCCTTAGCAGTTATCAGGTTAGTCACCGCCCGGACGGGTTGATTACCCTCCCCGACGGTAACGTGATCGCCATTGAGACCGAGCGTCGTCTGAAAACCAAAGCCCGTTACCAGTCAATCATCGCCAGCCATTTACTGGCCCGGACCCGGAAAGACTGGATTTACGTTTTTTATATCGTGCCGGACCTGCAGAAAAAGCGCGGTCTTGAACGGCTGTTTGACAGCATCCGGCACGTCATCGTTAACCATCAGCACATCCCGCTTGAAACCCGCCACCGGAATGTCTTTCGCATCTACACGCTCGACGAGCTGCAACGGCTCGATGTAGACCACGGCATATAGTTCTTCTCTATCACTTACAGTTCCAACCCACCCAACCAGCAGCGCAACGACCTGAAATAATACCTCTCGAAATACTCACACAACATCAGAACAGACAGGACTCCAGAATGAACAGAGAAACTGACCGACTTGCTGACGTACTGACTGAAATGAGCGCCAAAGCGCTGGTCACGTGGATGACGCATTCCGCATTGCACGACTTACCGCGCGAAGCATTACTGGTTCGCGGCCACGATTTTGTGTATGCCTTACAAGCAAATTTTGTGCTGCTACGTGATCTTCTGTCAGAAACGCTGGAAGATATTGAGCAGCAAAGTCATGGCCTCGAAGAAAGACTGGATAGCCTGGAACAGCGGCTGCAGATGCTTCAGAAAGATACTGATAATTTGCCTTAGCTCAGACTTGACCTGGCACAACTACGACACAGGGCCAAACCTAATCTGACAGGCAGTTCTGTGCCAAGAGCGGGCATTGCTAACATACTGCCCTAAAGCTTTAAGGGGTGTAAGTCAAGTCAAAAAGTGCGGTTAAAGTTATGCTAATCTATCCATTGAATGAGTGGATTTGGTATTAGAATTTCATCCCCATAGCTACTTAAGCGGATTATTTAAAATTTTAATTAAGAGGTTCTAATTATGGATGAATTTGAAATAAAACTTAATGAAATCAATGAAGTTCTTTCAAAGAATCAATTGGGGCTTATCTACGATTTTATAAATGATAGAGATAATGGTCTCGTACTACCGTTTTTTAGTAAATACATGGATTCTGTTAAAAAATTAGATCTGGATTTTTGCATTACAACCAACTCTAATTTTCAATGCGGAATTATTTATGATGAAAAATTGATATTTATGTCTTATGGCACATTTGATAGACTATGTAAGTTATCTGACTTGATTTTTCGGTCAGGGATGATTACCGGAAAAAGTACGAATTTAAACTTTTATGACTTGCATCTCGTTACTAATCCATTTATAGGGTTTAACAATGAGATAAGAGAGGAAAGTGAGTCCGAATCACACTTATTTATGTTTATTCTTGATTGTCTAATGCTATTTATAGTTAGTCACGAAGTAGGCCATTTCATTAATAAACATGGCGACCGAGCGAAAAAGCAATCTATTGACACTATCTTTGATGATGTTTTAGGACATAAAAAAATAAATAGCGCAGAGTTAATATCAAGCCACGCAAGAGAATTAGTTGCAGATGGTTTTGCGCTTAATATTGTTAAAAAACATGTGCAATCTGTATTTGATCAGCAGGTATCTTATCTTGATAACTTACTTGATTTTTATAGCAGCAAGGAAGGCGGGATTGCATTTTCATTGCTATTAATACTGTGCTACTTCAAACTTTCTGATGGCTTATCACCCCATGAACATTTTCAATCGACACATCCCTCAACGGCGGCACGAGTTCGATATATTCTTAGTTGTCATATTGAATCATTAGTCAATGAGGATGAAGAAAAAACTTTTGGATTTTACTATGGTTTAATCATAACTCAATTGAAATCAATATTTTCATCTATGGGAGATGACTTTGAGTTAACTTGGATAAAGGATACGAACTCACCTGAAATGACCGAGTGGTTTAATGATGTTTATAAAGAGCATCCAAAATGGTTAGCATAACACCTCTTATATAATGCCGATAGTATATTAATAATTAATATTGAATTGATAAGCCTGAATGTCGCTGACTTTAATAAAGTATCGGAATTAGAAAAAGTGAAATTTTATAACGCTCTTTGATAATTCATGGCACTCAACAGCGAAAAGCGTGAAGGTCCGCTCCTCGCTCATAGCAGCCTGCTGATGTTGCAGTAGACTGCTTCTGTCAGAAATGGACGCTGCTGGCAGCATAATGTATTAATCAACGAGAGGGCTGTCATAGTTTGTTTTTTTTCAAAATGCTTTGAGGGATACAACACCATATGAAGAAGGGTTTAACAAACCTAGCCTGCTAATACCCCTCGTTTGAGGGGTATTTTCGGTTTATAACTTTATTCGATTTTGTCGACGCATGTTTTCTACTGCCAATGTAAAGTCTGCATTGGTAACGTTCTCTTGCCAACGAGACCAAAAATCTATTGTTGCACTTAACGGTTTTTCAGTTGGAGGGTCAATTTTAATTCTGCTTGGCAGGAGCACCGAATCACCCACAACCATGGCTTCTCCAACATCCATGATTGGGAGTGCCTCTAAGAGGCTCTCCAAACTTTCGGGTAGCAACTTGCGCACGGTCGCTTGATCATCCGCGTTCGTTAAACGCAGAGAAATGATGTTGTTACACTGGCTGAGAATGGTGGCACTTACATCTGAAGGTCTCTGGCTTACAATCATCAACGCAACGCCATATTTACGTCCTTCTTTAGCGATTTTTTCAAATGCTTCAACCGCTCTTCGTTCAACTGGGTTACCTTCTTTTCTTGGTAGGTATAGATGCGCCTCATCACAGACAAAGGCAACTGGTCTGCGACTTTTCGGATCAGTCCAGAATTGAACCTGATAGATGATACGGGCAACCAACCCAATGATTACTGGCAGGATATCGGCCGGAACTTCTGAAAAGTCGATTACTTTTATGCTTTGTTTTTGCTCGCCAAACTCCATCAGTTTTTCAGCAATCATGCTCAACGAATCGTATTGGTTGTATTTATCAGGACTATTAAAGAGGAAACCATAACGTCGGTCGTTTAAACGGCTTGCCATGCGAACTAGCAGCCTGGAGAATTCGCCGTTGAAAGGGCCGTTTTTAGGTCCTCTTGAGCCATCGACCTTCTCTTCATTTAAATATTTTAGTTTTCCAATGACATCATTCAGAGAATATGGAATTGGACTGTCGAGTGTAAAAGACTGTAACAGGTCGGCTCTACCATTCGCTTGCAGGAAAGTTTTCTTTTGCTCTGTAATTGCATCTTGAACAACCACAACTTGGTTATGCGCGCTGAATTCACTTCGGTCAACGAATAATGACTGAATCTCTTCTGAATTGAGCAACCAATAAGGTAGGAAGAGTAGTGAATCATCATCTATATCAACCTCATCCGGCCCTGGTATTCTCAATTGTTTAGCATAGGAAAGTTCTTTGTATTCACCGTGTAAATCGAATACCACAAGGTTTGAAGATGGTAGTCGCGAGCTTCTTTCAAGAATCGAAGCAACCGTCCACGATTTACCAGAACCCGTGCTACCAAGTAGAGCAGCATGTCGCTGAAATAACTTATTGCCATCAACATAAGCGCGTGCATTCTCATTGAGCTTATAAGAACCCAATTCAAGCGACTCCTCTCCATTGCCACATTCAGAAATCACACGCATAAATTCTTCTAGGTGAGCGTCTTTAAGTATGTAACAGGTCGAGTCGATTTCAGGAACGTGATCTAGCGATCTTGAAAACTTATACTTTTGATCAATTGCATCCCATCGGGCCCCACCCATTAACGTAATCTTGACTGTGTTGACTACGCTATCTTCAAAAGCGTCTATCTCGTCAGCATCATCTTCTTGCACTTCTAGGGTGAGGGGCTGGGCGACTACTGCTTTGATTACTTTATCAATCATGCCAATGAGCCAACATTCTGTTGCTCCGCTGAGTTGCACTGTTACGAGCTGTCCAACTCTGGCCTTGCGCAGATCCTTGTCACTATTTACCAGAATGGTTACTTTTCTGGTGTCAACTTCACGAATATTGCCAAGTATGTAGCTGTCATCATTAAAAGTAAAAAGAGCCATGTTACCCCCCTAAGAACTCGTTAGTGAAAGCGTCAAAACGCCATAATTCCTTGTCATCTACATGCAGCCAGTTTTCAAACTTTGAATTGTAGATTCTGCTTTTATCTGAATTTGTCTGTTTGCAGATAAGCCACATATTTGGGCATTTATCTAACCATTCCTCGATTCTTGGATTTGAATCCCGAGTGATCACCAACGCACGGCACTGATCTTGTTCAAGTTTTTGCCTAAATACGTTATTTACAAGTTGGGAATCGTTAAAGCCAAATCCTAAAAATAGAAAACAGGTATGATTTCCGACAGCGTTATCATATTCAGCCAACTGGGCCCTATCTTTGTGTAATCGCTGATATTTTGCTGTGCCAGGAGTGATCATCGCTCGCACAACGTTTTCAGGTTTATTGAGGATCCAGCTATTACACTCAATAAGGTGAGCTTCCCATTCAAACGTATTTAACGAGCCATGCGGTTTGTGTAGTCGAACATGTTTGCATTCAACGATTCTTAGTGGTTGCCTCGGCCTGCCTAAACCTTTATGGATAGATTGAACTGACTTTCTCGCTTCAGTCCAGTCATAACGTTGAAGAAAGCCCCCGTAAAATCCCGTAATATATGGAATCTTGTGTCGAACAAAGGCGTACTCAGCTAATAAATCGTAATTGGGCGTTGCGACGTGAAGTTGTTTATCGGCCTGTGGTAGAGTCTCAACGAGCTTTTTCAGTAGTGAACCAGCGGGCCAATCACGTAACCCTGAAATGATTTGATGGGCGTGAACGTTATCGTGATACGCAACAAAGCTTGCGGTTAGTTCGACTATTCGAGTGGTCAGAGCCTCATCCTTGATGAAGTCCATAGCGGATTCAAAATCATGGCTACCCGCATCGAGTGCAGAGACAACTTGCTGCCATTGTTGTGCCTGAGTATCTGTTATACCACTGGTCAGATTGGCTCGAAGGTGACGCTCTAGAGCTGGCATCCCAAAATTCAGATCAAGTGCACATGAAGTTCCTGTGCCAAACAAAACAAACGGCTTCTCAGTAAAAAACTCTGCAATCGCTTGATATGCAAATTCCTTTGTCAACTCCATGCCTTTCCCCACTTAAATCATGAAATTTCAGTGCTTACCACCTAAAATCTGTAGCATTAGTACTTTATTCTCTTGCTTTAAGGCTTCAAGTTTTTATTGCAGAGCAATTATCCAAAACACTCATTTGTAGAGCTATATCAAGTTTCTGCCAATTGGAAGTTTTTCCTCTGCGTAAAGCAGCTTTTAGATCGTCATCGAAGCAAATGGATGTTATCGCAGCAAGCAAGAATGTCCCTTGCATTCATTTTTGAGCAGCTTCCTGCTATCTGACACATCAGTGTCTGAAAGGTCCGCTCCTCGCTCAGGCTGTGTGAAAACGTTTTTGGCCGCAGAGAGTGCCAAAAACAGAGCTGAAAACCACGCCCATACGTAAAATTTGGCTCTACTAATCATTCTATCAATTTCAGATTAACGTAGATGCACGCATTTCAGTTTTCGGTCAGGGTTTTCACACAGCCTGCGCTCTTAACTGACTGTCATATTTGGCTGTGTACTGTACGAGAAAGCTGTACAGCGATATGAGCCAATGCAATTAATCACATGGAGTAACTACACATCAATCCCTCCTTGAGGTTGTTTTAATACCACTGCAGGAACATGACTGTTCGGTGCTCGCCCTGTCTGCGCTCCGCCTCACTCATGTCCCTACAGCGTTACTGTTTTAAAAGCCCCCTACACGCAAAGCCCCATTCCTTTGCAGTGCATTCCCACTCAAAGCTTATCCATCAAATAACGATGCGCTTTGGATGCCACGCTTGCGGCCTTGAAAATATAGCGCTTGTCGTTCTTCAGTGCTTTCAGCCAAGAAGCGATATAGCTTTCATGCTGCACCTCTCCAACGATCCCCAGATCCGCCATCAGGAACGCGCTTCCCAGTTCGGCGATCAACTCCTCAAACGCATATCCCTCACTGCCAAACTTCCCTTTCATTTCACGGTTCAGTCGACTTTTTGCCCCGCTCCAGTGAATCAGCTCATGTAGGCCGGTGGCGTAGAAATTGGCAGCATCGGTAAAAAGACAACGTTCCGGTAAACGGATTTCATCGGTTGACGGTGCAAAAAAGGCGTTTTGTCCCTTCTCAATGATGGTTGCACCACTGTTACGGAAAAGCGCTTCCGCACGCGGTAACGGCTCAAAGGTCTCTGCCGGACAAACGGCTTCGTCGCTCAGAGGCAAACCATCAATTTGCTCAACATTAAATACGGTGAACGTCTTCAGCATCGGGATATAGTTAGTTTTTCCGTCATCATTTTCCTTTTCCAACGTGGTATAGAAAATGGCGGTAGTGCCATGTTCTCCCTTACGTACCTGACCGCCTTCCGCTTTTGCCTGTTTGTAGGTCATCCACCGCGAATCAATGAATCCCTGTTCTGACGCACTGCTCCACAACAACATGATATTCATCCCACTGTATGCCATGCCAGTTGCGTAATTGGACGGTAAACCAGACATACCGGGGGTACGCTGCCACGGACACGCCCAGGGTTTAACACCAGCTTCCAATGCCGCAATGATGCTGTCAGTGACGGTCTGATAAATATCAGTTTTGATTTTGGAAAATTTCGTTTTTGAGGAGCCTGATGGGTCCAGCGGGGATACGCTGGTCGCCGCTGCGGTGTTAGGGGCGCTAGCCTGGGTATGCAGGGAAATAGTCATGATTTTTTCTCCGTCAGTGGTGTGATTTTCGTCTTCGTATCGCCTGACGGTTCGCTTTCCCGGCATCGTTCCTGCACGCAAGGGCGCAGAATGCGTGCCATTTACCCTTGCGGGACGGGTTGTGTTGGGAAACGATTAGCCGGAAGCTGATACGGGGAACGGAAAACACGCGGGAGAAAAAACTGACCTGCACATGCGGGCGTAGCGCCCCTTACTTCGCAGTGGTGAAAAGGGTTGAGTTCTGGCGTTTAAAACTTGAATTTAGCTGTGTCAGTTAAGACATGAGTTGGCAGTATTTGAGGTAAGACACGCTCAAGTCTGACATTCTTATTTACCGAAAGCGGATGTCAGAGATTACAGGCTAGGCATAAAGCTCCCCCAAAGGCTATGACTCTTGTAGAATGGTGAGTTCTGCTCAAAAAACAGGTAGGTTTATCCGTCAGTGCAAAGGTCCTGTCCGCCTGCAACTATTTAGCTAATGGTTTTATCGATGAAAACCAATGAGCTAAATTTGGTCATGTTTTAGTTTTAACCCTCGCAATATAGAAGTATTATTTTAAGATTAATCTACTTCCCTCCTTTCCCTCGCCATTCTTTCGGCGTATGCGAAAATCATGTTTAAGGTTATTGCCCATGGAGTTATGGATATTAATAGCGGCGATTTACGTAATTTACTTATTGTTTTTCAAGAAGAAAAAGAATAATCCCGCAGAATCTTATGCCTCCAAAACCGTGAAAGCGCCACCTAAAGAATGGCTTGCTGACATCAAGAAAAAAGAGTCTGTTGTGAAAAAAGATGACAGTGAAGATGATGATCTGGCGACCTTTACGTTGAGCAGCGGTCGTAATGTCGAATACAGAGCAGCAACGATTCAAAGTCAGCCCCCCCCCAAAACGACGGGTACTTTGGCTCGATGGGTGCAGCCTTGTGAGGTGACCACTGTAGGTGGTGTGGAGATCACCGGTGGTTACTTCTATTTAGGTCAGCGGATGAAGCCTGTCGGGCAGAGTTTAAGCGACTATTATGATGATGGCACCGAAGCATCATTAATTGACGACATGCTTAACATTTACCCCGAACATTATCTTTACGAAGATAATTCATTAGGATACTGGCCCAGTTACTCCTCCCTTTCACCTGATGCGCGCGGCGCGTATCTCGCTTGGCTGGCCAGTGACAGGCATGACGCATCATGCCCAGTAGGTTACATTTTTATCTATCTGTATGGACTGGAAAGAAAGGCACTGGTTGACAGCGGAGATGGTAATACACCTGACGCTGAGTTCCGCACTCTTTTTAATGAAGTCTGCCGGTTAAGATCGGTATTCATTGAGAACCGCTCCTTCCGGAATTACTCGTCCCAGTTACTTGAAGCAATGTCTATTCTGCGCCCGCACGTTGATCTGGTACCAAACCCTGGCAGTGATTCAGTTTACAGCAATGGCGGCATGCAATTTAAGCTAGCTTTGGCAAAGGCTGTGGACGCTGGAGTTCCTGTATCAGCCGATCTGGCGCTGAGGTGGATAATAAATCATACAGAGTATGCGTTACGAACTCCCGCCCGCCGCTGCGCGAATGAATTTGCTGCGCTTTTCAAACGGCGCTATACCCTCAAATACGGTGAGGGGATGGTTGTCAAACCTAATAAAACACGACTACGACTGGATTACACACCAGCAAGCCCCAGTCTGCGCGGCTTTCGTCTTCCTGTTCCAGACTTGCCTGACCCTAGTGCATTGAAGGGCCCAGTCCAGAAAATCATGACACTTGCAGAGATCTGTACAGATGAACTGGATGCTTACAGCCGCTACCTTGGCAGAAAAGGTACGTCAGAAAATGACACTGCGGCAATCATGTTGCTGCCTGTGGAAATCATTAACGAAAGCGCTGGAAAAGTTTTAAATACATTCAAACGCTGGGCTGATGAAGTGATCGCGAGTCGCAAGGGGTTAACCACCGCTGCTGACTTCTGGGTACACATGGGAGCCAATTGCCCGGCAAAAATTAATAAAAAAGAGGCCGACCTGATGCAAGCCTTTGCCCTGAAAATGGGCTATTGCCTGGCACCGGATCCGTTTTACCACCATGTGAAAGCAGAAGCTGACGGCGCGCTGGTTTTATTTGCCGCTAGTGAGGGTGCGCGCTTCTCACCATCTCCGGCATTTCTCTCAGCGGTAATGACACTAAGACTTGGGTCAATGGTAGCCTTAACCGACAATAGCCTTGATCAGGCCGAGCAGAAAGTGCTGGAAAATGCGATCGACCATAATTCTGGCTTTAGCGAAAATGAAAAACGCTCCTTACATGCGTATTTGACGTGGCAGCTTCATACCCCGGCCAATATGACGGGAATGAAAAATAGAATAGCGCCGCTGAGTACGATGGAAAAATTAGCAGTAGGTAAGGTTATCGTCGGAGTAGCCTGCTCTGATGGGAGAATTGAGCCTGCCGAAATTAAACAGTTGGAAAAGATTTATTTGAGCCTGGGACTGGATCCATCAACTATTTCCGGCAACATCCATCAGCATTCGACGACAGAGGTAATCCCGCAATCGTCCGCATCAGCAAGTCTTGGGGCCACTGAATTCACGCTGGACGCCAACGTACTGGCCCACCATGAGTCGGCTACAAACGATGTTCGTAAATTACTTAGCGCAATTTTTACCGAGGACGAGCCGGAATTTCGTGAGAGCGTTCCCGTAACCGGGGCGCAAGAGGGTGGCCTTGACAGTGCACATAAACAACTCTACCACAGCCTTCTGGAGAAGAAGCAATGGCCCCGGAAAGAGGCGACAGAACTTTGCGAAAATCTTAATTTGATGCTCAGCGGTGCGCTTGAGGTTATCAATGACTGGTCCTATGCAGTGGTTGATGCACCAGTAATGGACGATGCCGATGATGAGATCTGGGTAGACCTGGAAATTGCCAAAGAACTAGAGGGATAGTTGATGTCTGTGACACGCATAAGAGTTAAAGAACGGGATGCTATTATCCAATCACTGAAGTCTGGTGTAACGCCAAGAATAGGCATTCAGCACATCCAGGTGGGCCGGATGAATGAGATAACGGCCCTTCACAAGGATATTGAGCGGATAGCGGACGGCGGCGCAAGCTTCAGACTTATCATCGGTGAATACGGATCGGGCAAAACGTTCTTTCTGAGCGTGGTACGTTCTATTGCACTTGAAAAAAGGCTGGTAACAGTCAGTGCAGACCTTTCCCCCGACAGGCGCATTCACTCATCGGGAGGTCAGGCGCGCAATCTCTACTCAGAGCTTATGAAAAACATGTCCACCCGCAACAAACCTGATGGTAATGCGTTACTCAGTGTTGTGGAGCGGTTCGTCACGGAGGCGAGGAAGGAGGCTGATGCGGATGGCGCTCCAGTCTCGTCGGTTATTCACCAACGCCTGGCTGCTCTGTCAGACATGGTGGGGGGATATGACTTTGCTAAAGTCATCGATGCCTTCTGGCGCGGACATGAACAGGATAACGAGACGTTAAAATCCAATGCCATTCGCTGGCTGCGGGGCGAATACACAACAAAAACCGATGCCCGCAACGATCTCGACGTCCGGACGATTATTTCAGACGCCTCGTTTTACGATTCATTGAAGCTGGTAAGCCTGTTTGTCCGTCAGGCAGGCTATGCCGGGTTACTGGTCAGCCTAGACGAGATGGTAAACCTTTATAAGCTTAACAACACTCAGGCGAGGACGGCGAACTATGAACAGATCCTGCGGATCCTGAATGACTGCCTGCAGGGTTCTGCCGAGAATATTGGTTTTATTCTTGGAGGCACGCCTGAATTCCTGTTTGATCCGCGTAAAGGACTTTACAGTTATGAGGCACTGCAATCGCGTCTGGCGGAAAATCGGTTCGCTCAGAAAGCAGGAGTGATTGACTACTCGTCACCCACGCTACATCTTGCCAGCCTCACCCCAGAGGAATTGTATATTTTACTGAAAAATCTTCGCCATGTTTATGCAGGCGGAGAGCCCGAGAAGTATCTGGTATCGGATGATGCACTTACCGGTTTTCTGCACCACTGCAGTAAAACCATAGGGGATGCTTACTTCCGTACCCCCCGAAATACCATCAAAGGTTTTCTGGACATGCTGGCCGTGCTTGAACAAAACAGCTCGATAAACTGGCAGACGCTAATCTCGGGTGTGGCAATTGAAGATGACAGGCCCAGCGATATGGATGACAACATTGCACAGGATGAAGATGATGATGACAGCCTGGCCAACTTCAAATTATGAGCAGCGCTTACGATAGTCTCGATCCCCGCGTTCGTAAGTGGGTTTATAAGCAGGGCTGGTCTGCATTAAGGCCCCTGCAAGAGAGCGCTATCCCGGCCGTTTTAGCCCGTGACCGGGACGTGCTAATTAGTGCAAGCACTGCAGCGGGTAAAACAGAGGCTTTCTTTCTGCCTGCCTGTTCAGCAATTGCAGGTATCACTAACGGGTTTGGTATTGTTTATATCAGCCCACTTAAGGCGCTGATTAATGACCAGTACCGTCGTCTTGAGAGCCTGGGCGAGGCGTTGGATATGCCGGTGACTCCATGGCACGGTGATGTACCACAAAGCAAAAAGAAGAAAATCCGCACTAACCCGTCTGGCATCTTGCTTATTACACCGGAATCACTTGAGTCTTTGCTCATAAACTCATCGGGCTGGCTCAAACAGGCGTTCTCGCCATTGGCCTACATTGTTATTGATGAGTTTCACGCTTTTATTGGTTCTGAGCGCGGCATGCAACTACTCTCGCTGCTCAACAGAATTGATCATGTGCTGGGACGTCATGCGAATCCGGTTCCCCGCGTTGCATTGAGTGCTACGTTAGGAGAACTGGATAAGGTGCCTGAACTGTTGCGTCCGGATAAGCGATTGTCCTGCGAAACTGTGACAGACAATAATAGCTCGTCCACACTGCAGGTGCAGGTCAAAGGCTATCTCGAGCCAGTGACTAAAAAGGGAGAAGAACCTCAACGCTCAGCAGAAGAACAGGTCTGCGCTGACATCTTCAGACTCTGCCGTGGCGACTCCCATTTAGTCTTTGCAAACAGTCGAAAGCGCACTGAAAGCATTGCGGCGACGCTGAGCGACATGTGTGAGGAAAATGTTGTTCCGAATGAATTCTTTCCCCATCACGGATCCTTGTCCAGGGAATTACGCGAAACGCTTGAAGCCCGCCTACAGCAGGGGAATTTGCCCACAACAGCAATCTGTACCATGACGCTTGAGCTGGGTATTGATATAGGTAAGGTGCAGTCAGTTATACAGGTCACTCCTCCGCATTCTGTCTCCAGCTTGCGTCAGCGTATGGGCCGGTCAGGGCGACGCGATTCTCCATCGGTTTTGAGAATGCTGATCTCTGAACAAGAACTTACCGCAACCAGCAGCATCGTTGACCACTTGCGGCTACAACTGGTCCAGTCGATGGCGATGATCAGATTGATGATTACTAAGCGATGGTTCGAACCGGCGGATACTCGCCAGATGCACTACTCCACACTGCTGCACCAGATACTTGCGATCACTGCGCAATGGGGCGGAGTTCGAGCCGATCAACTTTGGACGCAATTATGTCATACAGGTCCGTTCCGAAACATTGACGGAAATGATTTCAAAAATCTGCTCAAGCATATGGGGGCAAACAGCCTCCTCACACAACTTGCTAGCGGAGAAATGGTTATCGGGGCTGAGGGGGAAAAACTGACTAACCATTATACGTTTTACGCTGTTTTCAATACTCCAGAAGAATTCCGCATTGTCACAGGAAACCGAACCCTTGGCACAGTACCAGTGGACTCTCCCCTTCTGCCTGACCAGCACATAATCTTCGGTGGACGCCGCTGGAAAGTGACAGAGATAGAGGTGGAAAAAAAAGTTATCTATGTCGAGGCGACCAAAGGCGGCCAGCCGCCACAGTTTAGTGGTGGGGGTATGTCTGTTCATGATGTTGTTCGCCAAGAGATGCTCGCCATATACAGGGAGAATGATTATCGCATCGCGACGGGAGGTAAGAGAGCCGATTATGCAGATGCCACCGCCAGAAGCCTCTTTGCAGAAGGCTGTGACAGTTTCAAGCGTTTCAATCTACAAAACTCCCATTTTATTTCCGACGGCCAGCATAGTTACGTTCTCCCCTGGATGGGGGATAAAGTCGTTAATACAATAACGGCCTTGCTCATGAGTAGCGGCTTTAAAGCCAGTTCATTTGCAGGTGTTATAGAGACGCCGGGCGCAAGCGTATCCTCTGTCCAACGTGCACTAAAAGAAATACTGCTGTCGGGCTTGCCTTCAGAATCAGAGCTCGCTGCAGATGTTCCAGAAAAATATCTGGATAAATATGACGATTATCTGCCCGAGTCCCTGCTTGCGAAAGGATATGGAGCAAAAGCGTATGACATAGAAGGCACGCAGATCTGGCTACAGAAAAATATTCTGTAGTGTATTTCCGTAATAGGGTATAAAAAATAATTCACACCATAAATTATTCGCAGGCTTATTTTTTTATTTGCCTGTGGATTTGCTAGGTTTTAGCTCCGAGGTATTACCGGGAGCACTCAACGGGTAGAAGGTCAAAACCTGTCTTTGGTATGCGTGAACTACATAATTTTGCGTCATTAGCACTTTTTTAAGAAGAGGTATCGCTCAAAGACATTGTTGTGATGACAATGATAAATAAATTAGCCAATGGCAGGTTGAAAGGTTAATATTGCTAATAACGTATCTTTTGGCTAACTACAAACTTAATGATTTTATAGCAGGTGCATAGTCAAATTTAAATTATTTCAAGCTGTTATGTATAACTGATATAACTGATACAAAAGGAGAATAAAGTTGCTAGAGTTTATCGTATTAAATAAAAAATTAATCAGCTCAATGAAAAGTAAAAATACTGTTTACTTAACATTTTCTACTTGGAATGATTATTCTTATCGAACTCTATTTAATATGGACTACATGGATTCCAATGGTAAACTGCATGAGATTGGTCAGATTAAAATAGGATTCCGAAAACAAATTGTAGATATTCCAACTTTAGATAAAATACAGAAAAGATTTGTAAAACTTGAACAAGAATTTTTTAGTCTTGCGGAAAGCCCTGAGTTTTATGAGAAACTTTACTCCATTGATAAAGAATTGTGCAAGGTAATATTAAAAAAATTAAACTGCGTCGTCCTAAGTAAAAAGGCCATGCAGATTGCAAAGAATGAGGATGTATTTAAAACATCCTTACTAAGGGATGTTAATATAAATACCATTCATGGCCAGTTTTCAAGGATTATAAATGGAGAGAGTCTGCTTACCGAATTTGATTTTCAATTCGTCAGGAAAAATCATTTTTTCTCAGATTTGAATATTGAGTTTAATGTCGAGCCTTATTCCTTGCCACCTAGTAATATACACGCAATTATCGGTAGAAATGGTCTTGGTAAGACTACTCTACTAAATGAAATGGTTGATTCTATTGTAGGAAAGGAAAAACCAAAAAATGCTTATTTCGAAGAGGCTTATGCGGGAAGGATAACAGATGGCTATTTTAGCACTGTTATTTCTGTATCTTTCAGTGCGTTTGATCCCTTTACGCCATTCAGTGAGCAAAGTGACCCCCTCATTGGTACATGTTATTATTATATTGGCCTAAAAAAAAGTGATAGTTCTAAAGATGAGATTGGCAATCTTGAGGACATACGTAACCTCAGAAAGAAGTGTGCTACATCAGTTTACAACTGCTGTTCTGATGATTCAAAAAGGGAAGCGTGGATAACTGCCATAAACAACTTAGAGTCCGATACAAATTTTCGAGATCTAAATTTAAAGGACATAGCCAATTTATCCGGTAATATATTAGTAGATGACTGCATAAATCGGATGGAAAAAATGAGTTCCGGTCATGCTATTGTTTTCATGATAATCAGTAGCCTTGTCGAAAAAGTGCAAGATAAGACATTGGTTTTATTCGATGAACCGGAAAGTCATTTGCACCCGCCGCTTCTGTCAGCTTTTATACGCGCATTAAGTAATCTACTATCCAGAAGAAATGGAATCGCAATCATAGCAACTCATTCACCGGTTGTGGTACAAGAAGTTCCCAAAAACTGCTGTTGGGTCTTGACGCGTTTTGGGGACGAAATGATATATGATAGACCTTCAATAGAAACATTTGCTGAAAACGTTGGCACTTTAACTAAAGAGGTATTTAAGTTAGAGATGGAGCAATCCGGCTTTCACAAACTTCTCAAAGAGCAAGTTGATGATGGGCTTTCTTTCGAAGATGTTATAAGAAAATTCAAAAGAAAGATTGGCTTTGAAGGGCAGGCAATATTGATGAGCATGATTATGCTCAGGGACAAAACAGTCAACATCAAAAATTCTGATGGAGACGAAGATGAATAGAATTGCATACCCAAATATAAAATGTGCTGATGTTTTTAGTACATGCTTGCTGTCGGTAAGTATTAATAATCAAGATTATATAAACAGATTGCAACGTATTGCGAACAATGTATCTAGAGAATGGGTACTGTTTGATACTCGCTGCGCTCCTAAAAACTTTCATTTACTTACGCCTTGTTCTGCCAGAAGACCTGAACAAATAATTGCAGAAAATGTCACAAAAAAAGATCTAAAGGATCTTTATACTCTTCACATGTTGAAGACAGATAGTGAGTCGAGGAAAGTTTACGATAAATTAAGAGCATGTTCGAAGGGACTTTGTCCATTGTGCGGAATACACGGTGTAGACTCACTAGATCATTATTTACCTAAAGCGCGCTATCCACTTTTATCTGTTAATCCAAAAAATCTTATACCCGCTTGTATGCACTGTAATGGGTCTAAGTCAGAAAGTATATGTGAAGTTGCCTCAGACCAAACACTTTATCCTTACAATGATGACCAAAAATTTTATCAAACAGATTGGATCTCTGCTAGTATAACAGCAAATTATGGTATTCTAACTTTCGATTTTCATGCAGATCCTCCTCAAGGATGGATGAAAGTTGAACGTGATCGTGTAACAAATCATTTTATAAAATTTGAACTGCGCCAGAAATACGTACTTAATGCAGCACAGTTCGTGTCAACAATAACTTCAGATATTAGAAGGCTACTGTTAAATGGTAATTATTTAACGGTGCAAGACCACTACGCAGATTTAGCCAGAAAACAAAAAAATAATTCCACCTTAAGAGTTGTTTATAATTCCATTGCTAAAGATGCAAATATTTGCGGCGGAAGATTTTAGTTCTTAAGTGCATTTTTAATTATGAAAACCATCAGCATGGTGGCTGGTGGTTTTTCAATTTCAATATGGTGATATTTTTGCCAACCGTTATTCATTCCTCATAGCTCTGATATTTATTGCCATCACTATGTGGCTGTAATACATGAATAATGCTTCCATATTCCAGACCCAATTCGCTTTCAAGACTTTTCTTTATTCTCTTTACCCCTGTCTTAATCTGGTAAAGCATAACCTTATCTTGATATACTCCCCATAACCAACATGGTACGATGTTAACAACTTCCGCTTCTGGTACAAAGCCGGCTGCTGCAGCTGCGCTGGTAGGCTATGAGCCAAGAACGGACGCTTATGACATCCGTTAATGTTCGCGTTCAGAATAATGAGGGACCAGTCCAGTAAAAAAGAAAAACTGCCTAGATATATAAGGGAAATTCATAACGAAAATTTGGAAAGTCATGTTCAAAAGAATTGATCTCTCGTTTATGAAACTGCTGGAGATTAGCTGGTAGTTGGAATCAGTGCAGAACGCTCGTCAACCTCTGCATACTCGCCCGCAAACCATTCGTAATGCACTTTTGTAATAATTGAAGTTGGAGGTTCTTTGTTTTCAATAATAATAACTTGTATAGTTTCCGGTAATTGGGCCAATGAATTCCAGAATCCAGTTTCGACACCCGCAGATATTGGTTCGTCTGAGCCTGATACTTTTGCTGCCCCTTTCTTCTTATAGCTGGTTAACGGTGAATCTATTACGACCACCCCGGGGTGCGGCCGTCCATTGTTAACACAGTACTTTAATAATCCAATGATAAAGGCCGAATAGAGAATCGCGCGGACCCCCTTGCCGTGTGACTGACGAGGCTGACCGTCAACGATGATGTCGTACTCTTTCTCATCGAAGGCAACTCGAGGTTTAGAGCCCCATTTCCAGTCGGTTAAAACTGCTTCAACTTCAGTGCAAAGGCCAGTTAGCGATAGAGAAGAAAGCCCTTCCCATTCCAATTTTGGTTGGTTGTCTTGGGTAAGCGATTTTTGGATACTTAATTTTAGCTTATGTAATTCTCCCCATCTTTGAAAATCAATAATCTCGGCGTCTCTTTCGGATCTATAATCAAGCAGTTTTTCGAGGCTCTCGAGTCTGCGAGCAAGCAGAGGTGTTAAGTTAAGAGTGAGCTCTCTCCGTAGATCCGTGAGCAAGTTATGAGCATTCTCCTTCTCTTGCTCTAGTTCTTCTTTTCTTTGAACGAGATTAACAATTGCTTTTTGGAGATCCGCCAAGTACGCATGGATCTTTGCAGCTTCTGCTATTGCAGAACGCCGAATTTCACCGCTATTCAATAGCGTCTGCGTTTTTTCACTGTGATAATGATCGAAAGTCATATTCTGCCCACAGAAAGAGCAAGGAACCTCTTGGAGAGATTTAAAGTAATGAGCTCCTTCCGCAAGAAAGTCTAACCGCTTCAGATCGGAGTTGTATCGCTCTCCGAGCAAGCTATATCTTATTTGGATTTCAGCCACACCCAGTAACTGAGATTCAGCTTTTAGACTCAGTGCAGTTGTTTCCTGTATTTCCTCATGTAAGCGGGAAATATCGGTTGTTGCTTTTTTTACCTCTTCAGACAAATTTGCGATCACATCATCAAGCTCATTATCATATTCATGATCGAGCGGAGGAGTATCCGACCTGATACCAAAGCGTTCTTCAAGCGGTTGAATCATCTCTTGCACAATCTCAAACTTGGCTTGCAGTCGCGCCCTTACA
Organism: Erwinia rhapontici; assembly: GCF_020683125.1. NCBI lineage: Bacteria > Pseudomonadati > Pseudomonadota > Gammaproteobacteria > Enterobacterales > Erwiniaceae > Erwinia > Erwinia rhapontici. Next base: position 3,061,585 of record NZ_CP085627.1, read on the forward strand.
ATTTCAGTTTTTTCTTCAACAACAATTCCATCATCATCTATGCCAGTTAGAATATATGAGAACATACGTTTTCGGGCTGTATCATCGTATCCGGAGCGACCAGTTACTGGCGAGAATTCGTCGATGATGGATACTTCATCAATCAGAAATAGCGGGGCAAGCGTACGGATGGAAAGGCGTTGAGTTGCGCCACGTGCATTCTTACGTAGCTTAGCCTCCTTAATTCCTGCGAACGGGAAAAGTATAGATGTAACATCAGGCCCTGTACTCTTGCCTTTGCGGCCAGGTGCTATCGACTCTCCTTTTCCATCAATGCTGTGAATTGGAACATAATGAGCAGCTAGTTTTCCGCCATCCAGTGCACGAGTTAGCGTTAGCACTTTATTTTTGGAATTTTCGAACTCAACGAAAAGATGAGTATAAGCAGCGGCCTCTTTAGGCTTTTTTTTAAGTTTTTCTGCACCAAGAATATAATCTAAACAGCTGATAAGGTAACTCTTTCCGGTATCGGACTCCCCCGCCAGAATGTTCGCACCCTTATCGAAGTCCACATAAGCATCTTGAACACCATTTCCACGTAAAAGTATTTTTCTTATCCGAAACATTTTCACAAATCCAATAAGTCTATTGCTGTCAATCGATCGAATTCAGAGCCCCATCGACCTACATTTTGTGTCATAAATGAAGCAAGTTCTTCATTTGAAAAGTGACAAAACTTTTTCGTCACCCACAATGCACGTTCTGCAAGTTCACTTGCATAAGGAGACTCTAGGAGCTGGACAAATCTTCCAGTCAGCTCAGAAGCCTGATATAGAATCCCATCAGGGGAAAAAAACACCTCGATCAATTCCCTCGATAGCATGAGATTAAGCCCTGCTTGAATTGAACCACGTTTCACAAGTAGCTCAGCTCCCCTGTGAGGAACCGCCGGATGAAGACTCTTAGGCCCATTTTGCACATCGCTGGTATGTACAAGAAGGTAGTCATAAGAAACTATTCTTTGTAGGTCCATAGCCATGTTACCAGCTGCGTTTAATATGAATAACGCACGGAACCCATACTCTAGAGGGGAATTGAAAGGTCTATCTTCGAAGTGTCTCTTTATTTCTAATGTTTCAATCATGGGTTGCACCAATCAATTACCCTATTATTGGCTAATTGATGGCACATACCTTCACGGTCCTTACTTGTGACGTGAGCAGCAAGCGGATGAGCACCAAGCTGTAAAGTTTGAGCTGCCTTTACGGTACTTTTCAAACGGACCAACGGTGTCCCTTCCTGATCTGTGTATGTGTAATACAACCCATCATTGAACTCCTCCAGTAAGGTATTGAAGAATGTTTGATTGGCCATCTGATCTCTAGCAAGTTCCTTCAATCCCTCCGCACAATAAAAGGTAATGCGAGAACGTTCGAAAAGTTTTATGTGACTGATACTATTTTCAAAATCAGCGAAGGTCCGAACTAGGTTTGCTATATCATGGCTAATGACGGCGTACAGTTGCTCAATATATGCGGTCTCTATAGGGTCAACTGCTGATGGAGGAGCCTCGGGCGGGTCACGTTCAATTAGAGGTGCTCCAAAGACCGTAAGATGAAATGAAGTCTTTCTATGTTCTTCGAGTAATTCATGTGGTTGCTTTGCACGGAAAATACTGAAATCAAATTTTTTAATATAACTTTGAAGTTCTATTGTCAGGGGAATTTCATATTTTGTTGTAATCGTTTTGGCATAAGACGTCCATCCTGAAAGAATCGCCTGCTTGAGTTTTTCTGGGTCGTCGAGAAGGTCTTGAAATGGTGACGTTACACCTTTGTGTGTAACAAAGTAGTATTCTTCAGGTGCTGTGTAGTCACTAATAAAAGTATAATAAATGACTTTTGCAATTTCGATACCAGCCTTTGGAAGACCTAAATTAGTATCATAATGTTTACATTGGTACAGGTGCCATCGCCGCGGTGAAACATTTGTTGGGTCAAGCCAAACAACTATGTCCCGTCCCTTATCCCCTGCACCACCACGCTGCTGAACTTCATTTACATATTGCTGCCTTGCAAGGTAATCAGAAGCCCATTCGAGAGTGAAACGTTCAAATTCAGCGGCACTAAATTGAGACAGACGAACAAGAGGCGCGATAGGTAGTCCTACACCTAATCCAAGCAACCGAGCATTAGCGCCCGGCCATGGTGTAGGTGCAGACAATCCGCTAAATGTAGTGCTAAGACCCTGTTTTATTTCCTCTGTCACTACACTCTCCATGCCATGCCGAAGTGATACATCAAGGTTTTTTTCGGTCAATTTCATTTCAAAAAATTACCACACTAGCAAATGAATAGTAAGTATCTATCTGTCTCCTATTTTAGTAATGTCCACTTCACGCCCTGAGCAGACAGTCAGACTTCTTTGGACACAGTTCCCTAGGATAGGATCTTGAATGCTCACTCTAGCTACGCTCCCCTTACAGAAAACACAATAGTAACCATCGCCACATGTAGCGCAACGCTCAAACCAGCTTTTTTAACCCGCACTAATGGTGGTCATTTTGGTGGTCTTGACAGTACGGGGACTGAGAGTTAACTTAATTATTAGCCAGTTACTGGCAAAGGAGATCCCAGTCAGAGGAGCCAAATTTAGAGAAGCCCGCTCAGGGAAACCTGAGCGGGCTTTTTGTTTTTTGCTGGATGAAACTGGGCGGCAGGTTTGGCCTAGGGGCTGACCATTTTTTCCGGTCAGCCCGCAGGCACAGGTGCTAACTTTTCACTCGAAGCGGCTGAAAGGTTGGTGACAGGCCCGGGGCCAGTTCGGGCACACCGGATCGGCAAAATCCGCTTCCCTGCGGGCCTCGGCACGCGACGTCCTGTCGCGTGACGTCCGGCTTACCCCGAACTGGCCCCCTGCCCGCAAGAATAGTGCTCGCTGTCGGTTCTAACACCCGCAACAGCATCACGATCTGGCATGGGGGTTTACCTGACGTTTTAACCATTCTGCTTTTGTTTCAAATATCCTAACAACCATTGCAAAAATTCAATCGCTGATGGATGGAGAAAAGACAGATCGCCAACTTCCATCCTGGTTATGTCATTCAGAGAGCAAGCCGCAGATTCATTGTCTGGATACTCTTCAATGAATATAGAAAGTTCATCAACAAGGTCATCCACCAAACCAGAAAGAAGCGTTGTTGCTGTATCGACAATTTCACTATAGCTGTCGCTGTAAGTATCCATCACTAACAGACTCGACCAACCAACTCGAGAGCGCTGTTTTTGTGCAGCAGGCTACGAATCCTTACACCTGTTGCAGGATTGATTGATGAATAATCACGCAAAGTATACACTCCGGGTATATACACAAGAGGAGCACGACCATGAAACACAGAGTCAGCGTGACTGTAGACAAAGAAAACTATCTGGTTCTGAATGCTGCGGGCGTCAATATTTCTGGTCTGGTGAATGATGTCATCGGCAGGGAAGCACGTCGTATAAAGGCAGAAGAGTGGAAAGAACAGAACCGTGAAGGGATGGAGGAAGTCGCCAGCTTTATCGCAAAGAATGGCTCTTTCGCCGATGAAAACAGGAACTGGTGATTATGCAATTCATTGTTTATCAATATAAACGCACCAGCCATTACAAAATTTTTGTCGATGTGCAAAGTGATATTGTCGATACCCCTGGGCGACGCATGGTTATCCCGCTCATTGAATCGCACCATCTTTCTGAGAAAGTGAATAAAACCTTGTTCCCGCTGATCCTCATCGAGGGAAAAAATCACCGATTGATGACCACGGAACTTTCTAGTGTCCCTGTCGAGGTTATCGGTGATGCAGTAGTGGATATCACCCGGTGTCAGGATGATATCAAAAATGCCATCAACCTCATGTTTTGGGGTATTTGAAAAAGCATTCACGGTGCGTGCCGTAGGGCTTACCCCAAACTGGCCCCTCCCCACAACACTGTGCTGGCTGTCGGTTCTAACACCCGCAGCAGCATCACGATGCTGGCATGGGGATTATCTAATCCTGGGGGCACGTCAGTATGGCTAAGTGCCACACTAGCAGGCTCTATCGCCGTCAGTCCATCGCTTGATATCACTTATATTTGGCGACCTGATGCTCGTACTCAAGATATTCTTGGTTGTGTACAGGCTGATCTTAGCTTTGTCACCATCATGACTTTCTATCTCAATGAGTGTGTTGTTGATCAACAGTCCCTCTGAAACCAGCTTTTGAGTGATCTCACCTTCTTTACGCTCACCGTCAAACTCGCTAAATACGATGACCGGATTTCCTGAATATGACTCATATTCCAGACACTGCCTTGCAATGTGCCTTAGGGTTCGATAAGTATCGGAGGACCCCGTCTTGCTAATGAAACTGCCGTCTAAGGATGATTCGCTGTTTTTTAAATCGCTGACGGTTATGGCACATCCGCTCAGTGATATAGAAAATAATAGTGTAGCCAGGGCCAAATATTTCAATTTATGCTCCATTATTCTGGTAAATGTCCTGGGCAGGATGGGGACTAAAATTGCGTTCTCTTTCAGACGGAGTTGTGATTTGGGATATCAACAATAACCATAAGCCCGCCTTCTGCAGACGTACTTAGCAAAACACTGCTGTTATGTTGCTGCGCAACCGCTTTGACTATTGCCAGCCCCAATCCACTGCCGCTTTGTATCTGATTGGGATCACGAAAAAATCTGTCGAATACCCGCTCCCTCAATTCAACCATGATCCCGGGCCCTGCATCTGAGATACGCAATTGAGTGGATTTATCTAACAATCGTACTTCTACCTCAACCCGCCCGCCCTCAGGACTGTACTTCACAGCATTTTCAATTAAGTTGTCGATTAGCGACATCAGGCGTTCCCTGACCCCGGTAATCCAGACTTCATCATGAAAGTAGAATTCAAGCTCAATCTGGCTCTCAGCAGCTAGCGGTGATAACTCAGCCATTCGCTCTTGTATGAGCGTCGTCAGCGGCACAGGCTCCATAACAGTGTCAATGCGCGCTTCACTGTGCATCAGCAGCAGCAACTGATTGACGAGTCGAGCAGCACGGCTATTGCTACGAATAATCCCTGCAAGCAATTCCTGTTGACGAACGTTGCTGACATCGGACTGCAAAGCCTCAACATTGACTCGCATTGCAGCCAGCGGAGTACGCAACTCGTGAGCGGCATCTGCAATGAACGTCCGCTCCCTTTCAGTGCTCTCTCGTACCCTGGCAAGGAATATATTGATCGCGTCCACTATCTGGCGCAGCTCCTTGTGCTTTGGAACTGCTTTTAAGGGAGAAAGATCTTCTGATGTTCGTAAGGAAACTTCATTTGCCACCTTGTTCCAGGGACGCATGGCAATGCGGATTGACAACCACGCGGGAAACAAAAGAAAAGGAATGCATACCAGCAGGGGTAATATGTAGTATCCGCGCGAGTTCAGGTATATGAAGAAGTTCCAACCGCCAGCAGGAGTGAGCAGTGTTACCTCTGTGTCGGAGTTCCCGGACTTCAGAGTACGGCTCGTCCAGGTGCGACCGTTACTCTGAATACTCTGAATCATCCCATAACCGGTGTTTGTCACTCCTGCCGGAGCGCCATCAGATGAGTAAATTATCTCTTTATTCTTCCGAACGATTAGGCTGATTGACATTTTGGGGTCTTCACCTCCGCCATAGCCTTCCCGCAATGCCTTGCTGAATTTTTCCAGCACATCGGTGAGATCGTGCGGACGATCCGCCATACGATCCACCAATGTCAGAATGGTTTCATAGGTTTTGCTGCCTGATAGCATTGGAGGGTTACGTAAGTTATCCCATAAAATGTAGGTCAGAAAAATACACCAAAGCAGCGTCAGTAATAGCATCTGGGCGATCATCATTCGCCGTACGAGCGTTGGGATTCTCAGATAGCGCCAAAAATTACGCATCAACCTGCCCCCTTCTGAATGGGGACGGTATCAATGACAAACCCCACTCCTCTCACCGTTCGCACATAGCCGTCACCGATTTTGCGACGTAAATTTCCCATATGTACATCGAGTGCGTTACTCATATTTTCTTTTGCACCGAAGATCTTTTCTTCCAGAAAACTACGTGTCATAACACGATCAGCACGCAACATTAATGTTTCAAGCAGCGCGTATTCACTTGCCGTCAAATCAACATGCCTTTCGCTCACGGTCACGCGACGAGTCGGCACATGGAGCGATAGCCCTCGAATCTCTATCACCTCATTCTGAAAACCGTAACTGCGCCGCACAAGTGCCCTCACCCTGGCCAACAACTCGGCGAGAACAAAAGGTTTGACGAGATAGTCGTCTGCACCGGCATCCAGCCCCGTCAAGCGATCTTGCAGAGTGCCCCGGGCAGTCAGGATGATGACGGGGATCCCCTTGAACTGCTGACGCAGACGCGCCATCAGGCTCATGCCATCACCGTCAGGCAGGCCGAGGTCGAGCAAGACAAGTTCTGGCACGCATACGTCAAGTTGATGCAGAGCATCCACTTTTCGGCGAACCCATATGACATCTAATCCCTGGTCTGTAAGGGCAATACGTACGCCGTTGCCGAGATCGATGTCGTCTTCAATTAGGAGAATTTTCACAATAGTGACTTTATCAACAGTGAATGAAGAACGTCTGAAGAAAAAACGGTATCCGTAGATCTATCAGGTTTGCAGAACGGGTACTTACTTCAGTATTTCTTCATTTTGGGCTCATGAGAACTTCAGGGTCAGCATTCAAACTGAGCGTTCTGGCGTTTAAAACCGCTTGCATCGTAGTCAGTTGAACCCACAAGGACTTCCTTAATGAGAAACATCGAACTGAGTCATAAGTTCCTCCCTTCACTCCCGGGGCATACCATGGGAAAATTGTTGTCAGGATTTGTCCTCGCGTTACTGGCAACCCCAATACTGGCAGCAGAACAGACACAGGGCAACGAGTTGACCCTGGGAGGAGGCGTGGATGTTGCGCCACGTTATTCTGGTTCGGATGAAAGCCGGGTCACGACGGCCCTGGTGATTGATTACTCTATGGTAAATGGTTTCTTCGTCAGCTCCACGCGTGGTATCGGTTACGGCAACAACATCGGTAAATTTGATTACAGCGCTGCGCTGAGTTATCGCGCAGGCAGAAAGGATCGTGACGCGGACAGCGACTCGCTCAGCTACGGTAGCGACGACTTGCGAGGTATGGGTGACGTTAAAGGCTCAGCTATCGTGGTGCCTGGCCTGGGATACGAGGTGACCGACTGGCTTAATTTGCAATTGCAGGCTGAGGTACCGGTTTCTCAGCGAAGCAATGGTGAGGCCCTGCATTTCAGCATTGTCAGCCCGCTCTATACGTCATCGAAAAACGCTGTGACGCTGGCGCTGACCAGTAGCTGGGGGACCAGCAAGTACATGCAGACTTACTACGGGGTAAGTGCATCACAGTCGGCAGCATCGGGGTTTACTCGATATGATGCCAGATCGGGAATTTATGCCTATTCACTGAATATGGACTGGACGCACAAGCTTAATCAAGACTGGAGCGTAGTTGCCGCAGCAGGTTTTACGCAGTTGGCTGGTGATGCAAGCAACAGCCCAATTGTTCAACGAAAAACATCGCCCACTGGCAGCATGAAGGTGACATATAGCTTCTGATCGTTGTTCGACGTGTGCTTCCCGGTAGCCTGTGGCTATGCACTGTCAATAAATACACATTCGCCCCACCCTATTTCAGATGATGGGGCGCTTGTAAATATCCCGCTTAAGTGCCCGTTATGTGAGACGGGCATTTCGTATCAGGTTGCGTTGTTATATTCGGATGTCGAGAGCAGTGTTTTACTTCCTTTCAAGGTAAACAGTGAAATAAGGGTAAAGCTCAGTGTGATACAGCCTAAAACAAGATAAGCCTGATGGAAGCCTACGGTGTCATACATCCGGCCTACCCATGTCGACAGTACGACGCCAGAAAGTTGCTTTGATAAATTAAAACCAATCAGGAACAAGGTTGCCGAAAGTTTTGGGTTAAATGCGGAGGAGATATATTTAAAGGTGCCAACCAGAAGGAACGGCAGTTCAAACATATGGAGCATTTTTAAGATAACCACTTCTGTGGCTGAAGAGGCAAAAGAAGAACCCAAAATACGCGCCGACATAATGACGCCTGCGGCCAGGAGGGCGTTCTTCGCACCAATGCGGTTAACGATGGCAGGGGCAAAAAACATAATCGTTGCATTGAGTATTTCCCCACCGGTAGTGACAAAACCAAACACTTCGGTCCCGCGTTGTGGGCTGGAGAAAAAACCTTTGAAGAAGTTAGCAAACTGCTGGTCGAATACGTCATAGACACTGGCGACGCCTACAACGTAAATAATAAATCCCCAGAAGCGTGGCATCCGCAATAGCTCGGCGGCGGTGCGCATAGAAAAAGCCTGGCGGTTGGCACCAAGCGCGTCGATAACCCGCTCGCTGTTGCTCCCTTCCGGGCGTGACATCCATAACAGTACGGCAAGCGCCAGGGCAAAACCGGAGGCAATCCAGAATGTAATATTAGGGTCGATGCTAAATAAAATACCGGTGATTGATGCACATAACGCCCAGCCAATACAGCCGGAAACACGAACCTTGCCGTACTCAAAACGGTTAGCCCGACTTACGCGTTCAATATAGGCTTCTACCGCTCCGGATCCACTGGAGAAGACGACGCCCAGATAGATCCCGCCAGCCAGTGCACCAGCAAAAATATTCATCTGCAGTAGAGGCGACAGAACAAAAATAAAGAATGGCGCAAATAAAATCAGTAAGACCGTGATAATCCAGAGCAGGTGTTTGCGTAATCCCAGTTTATCGGAGAGCAGACCAAACACCGGCTGGAAAATAATTGCAAACAGCGAGATAGATGAAAACACAATCCCTGTTTCTGTTTTGGTTAAGTGGTTAACTTCTGCCAGCCAGACCGGGAAGAAAGGAAAGTAGGCCGACATAATGAAATAATAGAAGAAAAAGAACAACATAAAGTAAATGAAGTTATGTCGTTCTCTTGGTGCGAGTTCAGAGAGTTTCATTTTGACTGTTCCATCTGGTTATGCCGGTAAGCCCGGGGCTCACGCTTCGATTATTATTGGAAATGAATCGTTAACTGATATTTCCATTGTGTTTCAAGCAATAGCCATTGCTGCAGTACGCTGGGCGTCCAGGAGTCATCACCGCCGACGCCCATGTGCTGCCCATCAAGGGTTATCCAGACGCCACTTTCCGGCTGCATCCAGTGCCAGTGGTCAGTCTTCATTAATTGCTCGGTGCCGTAAGGCTGTAGGGAAAAGTGGAAATCGCCCGCCACGTGCCAGCGCCCCCAGTCCAGTGCTTTGTTATCACAACGCAGGCCATTCTCGGTGGGGAATATGTACGGTGTCGTCATCTGGTCCAGCGGCCGTTCCCAGCGGGAGAAACAGGCGCTGGTGCGACGATCCGGGTAGTTCTCATGCGGGCCGAATCCCAGCCATGAGACCGGTTTGTTCTGATCCAGTACCTGGAAATTCAGCCCGATGCGTGGCAGCGGCGGCAGGGTGCCAGCACGTTCGCCGTCAATGGCCAGGTGCAGCTTGCCCTGCGCGTCAAAGGTCATCTGCCAGTGGCTGACGATCATAACCTCGTCCCCGTTCAGGTAATGCCAGCGGCTATCTACCACAACGCTGCTGTTCAGACGCTGCGCGTCACACTGCACGCAGCGGGTAGTGAGGTTGTACAGGCCAGCACTTTTCCAGCGTTCAACCCAGGCGTTGGGATCGATGCGCTCCACTTCACTCACGCCAATATCATTATCCAGTGGTGCGCGTACAAACTGGTCGCGCAACGGGGTCAGCAGTTGCTCCACGCCGTCCACCTGCCAGTGTGTCAACAGTCCGCTTTGACGGTCGATCACCCACTGCTGGGAGCCGCTGCGCACCGCCCATGCACTGTCACTGACCTCAAGCTCAGGGGCATTTCCTGCTGACAAAGGCGCCCGAAGCACCAGCGGTGCTGCGAGGGCAAACTGCTGCCAGGCGACGCGATGTCCGGCATCGGACCATTTCGTGGCCTGCGGCTGGATAACCTCCAGCGTGAGCCATACCTCTTTGGCCCCGGCAGGCAGTGTTAATGTCCCCGACAGCGTCAGCTCGCGCTGTCCTTCAGGGCGAAGCTCAAGTGTTAAGCTGCCGCTGGCAACCGTTTCTCCCGCAGCCTGGACCTGCCAGTGCAACTCCTCGTTATCCGTTGTGCGAAACAGGTACTCACTGGTGATGCTAATGCAAAGCGGAGTTTGCGACAGCAGGGTAAACTGGAAGTATTGCTGTGCATGTTTGGCTTCAATTAATGACGGATGAGGGCTACGGTCGGGGAAGACAAGACCGTTCATACAGAACTGGCGATCGTTGGGTTTATCGCCAAAATCACCGCCATATGCCCAGCCGACGCTGCCATCATCGAACGTTTTAGTGATGGCCTGATCGGCCCAGTCCCAGATAAAGCCCCCCTGCAGGCGCGGATAATCACGGAATGCCTGCCAGTAATCGGCAAAATTTCCCAGGCTGTTGCCCATGGCGTGAGCGTATTCGCAAAGGATTAACGGGCGCTGCTCGCCAGGCAGGCTGATCCACTTTTTAATCCCCCATTTCGGTACCGCAGGGATAAGCTGATCGCTGTCTACGCGGGCATACATCGGGCAGAGAATATCGGTGGTCGTGCTGTTAGCGCCGCCGCCTTCATACTGCACCGGGCGTGACGGGTCGTTACGCTTGAGCCAGTGGTACATAGCTTCGTGATTGCCCCCCACGCCGGACTCATTGCCCAGCGACCAGATAATAATCGACGGGTGGTTGCGATTGTTTTGCACCATCCGTGTGACGCGGGCGCTCCAGGCCGCTAACCAGGACGGATCGTCGGAAAGACGGCTCATTGGCACCATGCCGTGGGTCTCGATATTAGCCTCATCGACCACGTACAGGCCATAGTGGTTACAGAGTTCGTACCAGCGCGGCGCGTTAGGATAGTGAGAGCAGCGAGCAGCGTTAAAGTTATTCTGCTTCATCAGCAGGATGTCCTGCACCATATCGTCTTCGGTAACAACCTGACCGCGCTGATGGTGGTGCTCATGACGGTTTACCCCCCGGATCAACAGCGGTTTACCATTCAACTTCAACAGGCCATTATCGATTTCAACCCGGCGAAACCCGATATCCCAGGCTTCGGCTTCAATCAGTTCATCGCCGCGCCACAGTGAGACGACTGCCCGGTAGCAGTTCGGTGTTTCCGCGCTCCACAGTGCCGGACGTTCCACAGGGAAACGTATCACCGTGCGTTCAGCATAATTGCCGCGTTCATCCGTGACGGGTGACCCGAGCGACTGCTGATGTCTGGCGACCCGTTGCGTGTCATTCCACAGCTCAACGGCCACCGTCAGTTTTTCCAGCAACGGTGTCGGGGCGGCGACGGTGGCATTGACCTCCAGTTCGGCATCGCGATAAAGCGCATCAAGTTGCGGAGTGAGGTGGACATCGCTCAGGTGCAGCGTCGGTTTATTCAGCAGCCAGACGGAACGGAAGATCCCGCTCATACGCCACATATCCTGATCTTCAAGCCAGGTGCCTGCGCTCCAGCGCATCACCATGACGCAGAGGCGGTTCTCGCCCGCCTGTAGGAACGCACTGAGATCGAAGGCCGCGGGCAGGCGACTGTCCTGCGAGTAACCGACCCATTCGCCGTTGCACCACAAGTGGAATGCGGAGTTCACGCCATCGAAGATAATCTGCGTCTGGCCCTCAGCCAGCCAGTCTTTCTCCACGCTAAACGAGAGTGAATAGCAGCCGGTCGGGTTTTCGTCTGGTACGCGTGGCGGCGTCGTATCGATGGGGTAACGCACGTTGGTATAGATTGGCGCGTCATACCCCTCCATTTGCCAGTTCGAGGGGACCGGTGTACTGCGGCTGCCCGCCAAATCGTTTTCCAGCCAGCTGGCGTCCACCTCAAACGGGCTGCGGGCATAAGAAAATTGCCACTGACCATCCAGCAGGCGGCGGTGTGCAGAGAGCTGATTCTCCCTTGCCGAGCGAAGATCGCGCCAGCTGGCAAAGGTCGGATGGGCCGGTAAACGGTTCAGGTGCGTAATGGTCTGGTTTTGCCAGTCTTCATGGGCCAGTACGTCATGAAACAGAGGACCACCGGAGAGGTGACAATCGTGATGTCGCATAGGTATACCTGTAGGATTAATGTAAAATGTCATTCGCCAGACAAGATAGAATGAGTTATCAGATATTTTGTTCAAAGCGGCAACAATGTTGAATTTGAAACTCACGGACGATCACGAAACAAGGCTAAAGCGACAATGTATTGTCGTCTTTCTGACATAAAATGTTAGCGAACGACATTATTGTTAACGGGTAAAAGGAGAAGACGATGGTGCGCCGTACGGCAACCTTAGAAGATGTGGCTCGCGAGGCCGGGGTATCCCAGCAGACGGTCTCACGCGTGCTGAATAAACCTGATGTGGTGGCTGAGCGTACCCGCGATAACGTCATTCGTGCAATGCAGGCACTGCACTATGTACCGAACCGCTCAGCACAATTGCTGGCGGGGAAGTCGGCACCGTCTATAGGGTTGATTACCGCGTCGTTGACCCTGCACGCACCCTCGCAAATCGCTGCTGCGATAAAAAGTCACGCAGGTACACATCAACTGGAGGTCGCTATCGCGATGCCGGTGATGGCTGACTACGCCTCACTTCAGGCGAGGCTGAATGAATTTCGCGCACAAAATATCCGGGGCGCGGTGATTAATCTGCCCCTTGAGGATCACATTGCGGAAAAAATGGTGAGTGAGAACCCGGATATTTGCTGTTTGTTTTTAGATGTTTCGCCGGAAACGGATGTCTGCTGCGTACGGTTTGATCACCTTAATGGCTGCGGAGCATGCATCCGTCATCTCTGGGAATTGGGGCACCGGGAGTTCGGCCTGCTTGCAGGGCCAGAGAGTTCCGTTTCGGCGCGTATGCGATTGAGTAGCTGGCGTGAGACCTTGCACCGACTTGGAGTGAGTAATGCGGTTACGGTCTTTGGTGACTGGAGTGCCGCCAGTGGCCGGAATAAGGCCCTTGAGCTGTTACATCAGTATCCGCGGATTAGCGCGATCGTCGTCGCGAACGATCAAATGGCGCTAGGGGTTTTGAGCGCCCTCACGCAACTGAATCGCACCGGCAGCAGGATGGTTTCCGTCACCGGTTATGATGATACGGCGGACAGCCTCTATTTCCAGCCACCGCTCACCACCGTTGCGCAGGATTTCAACAAGCTGGGTAAACGGGCCGTCGAGTTGTTAATCCAGCAGATGGCCGCCCCTCAGATTCGCATCCGTGAATTGCTGCCGACACATTTGATTATCCGCCAGTCAACCTGTCCTTACAGTGGAGAAGAAGAGGATGAGAAAAAATCTGTCATTGCACAATTAAAATCACTGATAGAAAAACTGTGAAAATTATCAAATCCTCCCCGACAGGCCGAGATGTTACCGCTGATAAATCTGTGCCTCATAAGCCCGTAAGCTTTGCCGTTTTCCCTGCTCCTGATAGTTGCTCAGCAACGGTTGCCAGCCGTCCAGTAACAGCTGTTGCGGATCTATCGCCTGCTGATGGGCACTGAAATTGACGATCACCAACACCTGCTGCTCATTCAGACTACGGGTATAAGCATAGATCTGCGGATGTGTCGGCAGCAGGAGTTGATAAGCCCCTTCGATCAATACCGGCATCTGCCGGCGCAGGCGAATGAGCGCACGATAGAAGTTCAGCACGGAACCGCTGTCTGCGCGTTGGTCCGCCACGTTGATCTCAGGGTAATTACTGTTCGCAGGGAACCAGGGGGTGGCATTGCTGAAACCGCCGTGGGTACTCTGATCCCACTGCATCGGGGTGCGCGAGTTATCGCGCCCGGTGCGGCTGAGGAAGGCGAGGATCTCGGGCTCTTCCCTGCCCTGTCGGCGCATTTCAACGGCGAGTTTCTTCGCGGCAACGTCGTCAAAATCCTCCAGGCTGGCGAAATGCGTATTGGTCATGCCAAGTTCCTGCCCCTGATAAATAAACGGCGTACCTTTCATCAGGAAGAACATCGCCGCAATGGCGGTCGCGCTTTCACGTTGATAATTTTTATCGTCGCCCCAGCCCGATACCACACGGGGAAGATCATGATTTTCTACGTATAACGCGTTCCAGCCTTTGTTTTCCAGCAGTGTCTGCCAGCGCGTGAAAATCTCTTTTAAGCCGGGTAAATCGAGACTGGCTTCCAGGGTGTCCTTTTGCCCATCCTGCCACAGCTTCACGTGCTCAAACTGAAAGATCATATTCAGCCTGTCCCGCTGCTCGCCGACCCACTCTTCACCCTGCTCAGCGGAGGCACCGTTCATTTCGCCGATGGTCACAATGTCATAGTGACTGAACACCTGTTCACACATGTCATCGACGTAATCAAGCAGCCCGTCATAGTTGAGGTGGCGCTCGAACGACGGCACGTAAGGCAGCGCCAGGGGATTAGGCATATCGCTGAAAGTCGGCTCTTTTTTCATATGGCAGATGGCATCAATGCGAAAACCATCCACCCCTTTGTCAAGCCACCAACGCATCATGGCGTACACCGCCGAACGCACCTCGGGGTTTTCCCAGTTCAAATCTGGCTGCTTTTCGGAGAACAAATGCAGGAAATACTGCCCGGTCGCCGCGCTGTATTTCCAGGCAGAACCGTTGAAGATGCTTTCCCAGTTGTTCGGCTCAGCGCCCGCTTTACCGTCGCGCCAGATGTACCAGTCGCGTTTCGGGTTATCCCGTGAGGCGCTGGACGCTAAAAACCACGGATGCTCATCAGAAGTATGGTTCACCACTAAATCAATAATCAGGCGCATACCGCGCGCATGCACCTGTTCAAGCAGACGGTCAAAATCGTCCATCGTGCCAAACTCAGCCATGATTTTCTGGTAATCGCTGATGTCATAGCCGTTGTCATCATTGGGGGACTGATACATGGGGCAGATCCAAATCAGATCGATGCCTAAATCTTCCAGGTAATCGAGTTTTTCCGTGATGCCATTCAGGTCACCTATGCCATCGTTATTGCTGTCGTTGAAGCTGCGCGGGTATATCTGATACGCCACGGCCTCTTTCCACCAGTTTGCCATCACAGCCTCTCAATAAGTAATGCAAAGGATTCATAAGGTTGCAGTTCCATAATCGGCTCCAACTGCTCCCGTGGCGCGTAATTGTTGATGAGACAACGGCCCTGCTGGCTCTGCAGGTTGTCGGGGATCGCCAG
Source organism: Erwinia rhapontici (assembly GCF_020683125.1). Taxonomy (NCBI): domain Bacteria; kingdom Pseudomonadati; phylum Pseudomonadota; class Gammaproteobacteria; order Enterobacterales; family Erwiniaceae; genus Erwinia; species Erwinia rhapontici. The sequence continues at coordinate 3,076,897 of NZ_CP085627.1, forward strand.
CATCACAGCGTCTCGCGTGAAATTATTGATCACCACCAGCGTCTGCTCCCCCAGCGTGCGCAGCCAGGCAAACACCTGCGGATGGTCGACAACGATCTGCCTGAAGTCACCGTGTACCAGCAGCGGCAGCTGCTTACGCAATGCCACCAGCTTCTGGTAGTGGTAAAAAACAGAGTCAGGATCGTCAAGCGCAGCCGCAACATTCACTGTCCTGAAGTTGGGATGAGCCTCAATCCAGGGCTGACCGGTGGTGAACCCCGCATGTGGACTGCTGTCCCACTGCATTGGCGTTCGCGCATTATCGCGCCCGTTGGCGTGGATACCGTGCATCATCGCTTCATGACTCATCCCTCCGCCGATCCGTTCCTGATAAAGATTCAGGCTTTCAATATCCCGATAGTCGTCAATATCAGCAAAACTCACGTTGGTCATGCCAATCTCTTCACCCTGATAAATGTAGGGTGTGCCTTTAAGGCAGTGAAGCGCGGTGGCAAGCATTTTTGCTGACACCACGCGATACTCACCATCATCACCAAATTTGGAGACCGCGCGAGGCAAATCATGGTTGCTCCAGAACAACGAGTTCCAGCCATGGTCAGCCAGTGCCGTCTGCCACTTGTCAATCACGGCCTTAAAGCGCAACAGATCAAACGGCTGGTTGCACCACTTCCCGTACTGTTCATCCCAGAAAAGTTTGATGTGCTCAAACTGAAAGACCATCGTCAGCTCTTGCCGCTCTTCGGCACTGTAGAGCAGGGCGTCTTCCGGCGTTGCGCTCCACGTCTCCCCCACCGTCACGCTGCCGCGCGGACCAAAGGTCGCCCGGTTCATCTGCTGAAGATACAGGTGAAGATGACGGCCATTCGCCATGATCTGTTGATCCACTTCTTTCCCGATCAGGTCGATAACGTCCATTCGGAATCCCCCGATGCCCTTATCCAACCAGCGGTTCATCATGGCGTGGATGGCTTCACGAACGCGCGGGTTTTCCCAGTTGAGATCGGGCTGGCGCGTGGAAAACTGATGCAGGTAATATTCACCGCTGGCCTCATCAAGCGTCCAGGCACTGCCACCAAAGTTCGAACGAGAATCATCAGGCGGCCCGCCGTCTGCCGCCGGTGCTCGCCAGATATAAAAGTCACGGTAAGCACTGTTTTTTGAGGTCCGTGCGTCGATAAACCAGGGATGTTCGTCAGAGGTATGGTTGACCACCAGATCCATCAGGATGTCGATATCACGCGCTTTAGCTTCTGCAATCAGGCGCTCCATGTCGCTCATCGAACCAAAAATGTCGGCAATCTCTTCGTAATCAGAGATGTCATAGCCGTTATCGTCCATCGGCGAACGGTAAACGGGCGACAGCCACAACAGCGTGATGCCAAGCTGTTGCAGGTAATCGAGCTTGCTGATAATACCGTTGAGATCGCCGGTACCGTCGCCGTTACTGTCCATAAAGCTGCGCGGATAGACCTGATAAACCACGGCCTCTTTCCAGTGCGGTGTGCTGTGCATAGCATTGATCACGTGATTTTCCCCCAGACGAATTAGTGTACTTTTGCCAGATGACGTTGAAACGCCTGGCCGTGACTGTCGAACAGGTAACAGCATTCCACCGGAAGCCGTACGCCAACGGTTTGGCCAACATGGATGGCGGAACGCTCGGCATGCCGCACGACCCAGGGTTCGCCCGCATTGCCGTTGTCCAGATACAGCAGGGTTTCATTGCCCATCTGTTCCACAAACATCACCTCGCCCTGGTATTCGCACTGTTCCACATTGCCACTGCGAATATGTTCTGGACGAATACCGATGTTGACGCTGCGGCCCTCCGCCTCGGCCGGGGTGGCGATGGATAACACCAGCGTTTTGCCATTGTCCAGTTCCACCACGCTTTGCTGTTCGCCCGACCGGCGCAGCGTCGCCGGGATCAGATTCATCTTCGGTGAACCGATAAACTGGGCGACAAATTCATTGGCGGGCTGGTCGTACAGCTCAAGCGGCGTTCCCACCTGTTCGATATTGCCCTGATTGAGCACCACGATCCGGTCAGCCAGCGTCATCGCCTCGACCTGATCGTGCGTCACATAAATAATGGTGACACCCAGACGTTTATGCAGGGCAGAGACTTCCATACGCATCTGCACCCGCAGCGAGGCATCAAGGTTGGATAGCGGCTCATCGAACAGGAACAAGCGCGGTTCGCGCACAATGGCACGCCCGATCGCCACGCGCTGACGCTGGCCACCCGACAAATCTTTTGGCCGTCGCTCCAGCAAAGGCTCCAGCTGTAAAATGCGTGCACACTCCCTCACTCGTTGATCAATTTCCGCCTTTGAACAGTGCGCAAGCTCCAGCGCGAATGCCATATTCTGATAAACACTCATATGCGGATACAGTGCATATGACTGGAAGACCATGCCGATACCGCGTTCGGCCGGGCTGTCGTCATTGGCGTAGTGACCATCGATGTACATGCCCCCACCGCTGATCTCCTCCAGCCCGGCAATCATTCGCAGCAGCGTTGACTTGCCGCAGCCAGAAGGCCCGACGATCACCACAAACTCTCCGCTTTTAATCTGCAAATTCAGCGAACGGATGACCTCCGCCTTCGCGCCATAGCGTTTTTGAATCTTATCCAGCGTTAACTGCGCCATATTCCCCTCCCGGTTCTCGATAAAATGATGCCGGCCAGCCACCGGCATGAATGAAATGACGCTATTTCAGATAGTTGAGCCAGGGCTGTTGACGAGAGATCATCACATCGACCAGCTCGGGGATCGCACGGCATTGGTTATTCACAGAGTCCACAAGCAGCGCCTGAATCACCAGATCGCGCGAGCCGGCAATAATGGCCTCGGCCGTAAGATCGTGAATGGCAATCTGATTACTGAGCAGCCCACCAATACCCGGTGGGATGTCTACCTGAATACCGTGCACGCCTTTACGGTCAATGATTGCCGGCACTTCTACAGCGATAAATTCGGGCAACTGTTTAATAAAACCACGATTAGGAATGTTGACGGCGGCCTCCTCATAGCCGGAGTCGGTCAGGATGCCCTCCATAATCGACACCACTCTTTCCTTTAATTTAAGCTCGATCTTCGGCTGCACCCCGCCAAGGTAGTTACGGTAGAAGGTGTAAAAGTCGAGAATGCCACGATGGTCACTCACCTCACCCGCCCAACTGATGTATTCGCCAAAGTGGCTATCCACGGTGATAGGCATGCAGTGGAACTTCTCCAGGATCTCTTTGAACAGGGTGCGGTCTGCCCACGGATACGAACTGTCTTTGCCGCCCAGCGCATGACGCTCAGTACTGCCCTCGGTATCCACCAGTTTGCCGTGCTGACGGGTATACGCCAGGATGTCGCTGTAACCCGGCAGGCTGGCGAAATAGTCAGGCGCTTTGGCGCGGACATCGGCATAGGCATCTTTGCCACTGTCTTTGTAACGCGCTTCCAGCAGCACGCTGAAGTGGTTAAGGCCGCCCGCCCGCAGGCTCAGGTTATCGAACGAGGTGTTGAGCATTTCAGGCAGATAGCGCTCCAGTGAGGCAATTTCATGGCACATGCCAACAAAATTGAGTTCCGGGAAGCGGCGATGAACCGTGGTGCAAATGCGGCTCATGGGATTTGAATAGTTAAAAATCCAGGCATCAGGACAGATGTCAGCCACATCGGCACAAATATCGAGGATCGGAGGAATAATACGCAGCGAATGGAATAACCCCCCCGGCCCCCCATTCTCACCATAAACCTGCTGAATGCCGTACTGCTGCGGGATCTGCCAGTCAAGGTCCCACAGGGCAAAACGGTCGCCCACCTCAATCGAAATGATGACAAATTCGGCCCCGCGCAGTGCCGTGCGACGGTCGGTGGTGGCACTGACGATGAACGGTAAATCTTCTTTTGCCAGAAAGTCTTTCGCAGTCTTTTCGGTCACCGCCAGTGCAACAGGATTAATGTCATGCAGGATGATTTCACTGCCGTACAGCGCACGGCTCTGAAAGATGTCACCCAGGGTGCCGTAGCCAAACTGTGCACTGCCTGCACCCACTAAAACGATTTTTGTAGCCATGTTTACGTCTCCTGACGAGGATATTGTGGGCGTTAGCCCTTAACTGCACCGTTGGTTAATCCACTGACGATGCGTCGCTGGAAGATCAGCACCAGCGCCACAATGGGAAGCGTCACGATCACCGAGGAGGCCATGATGGCTCCCCAGGGAAGTTCAAATTGAGAAGATCCCTGCATCATGCCGATCGCGACAGGCACGGTGCGTTTATCACCGGAAATGACAAACGTCAGGGCGAACATGAATTCATTCCACGCGCCGATAAATGCCAGCAGTCCTGTTGTCACCAGCGACGGCCCCATGATCGGCACGAAAATGCGACGGATGATGGTCCAGGTACTGGCACCGTCGACGATGGCCGCCTCTTCCAGCTCCGTTGGGATAGCCTTCATAAAGGTGGTCAGCACCCAGATGGTGAACGGCAATGAAAAGGTGGTGTAAGAGAGCACCAGCGCGCCAAGCGAGTCATACAACCCCATAAAACGCACCAGCTCAAACATGCCGGAGAGCACTGCCACCTGTGGGAACATCGACACGCAGAGAATGGTGAACAGCAAATACTTGCGGCCTGTAAACTGAATGCGCGACAAAGCAAAAGCGGCGGTAATCGACACCAGAAGGCACAGCCCCACAGTCAGCGTTGCCACCACTGCCGAGTTGAAAAGGCTGCGGGCGATGCCGTTATCCATCAGCGCCGTGACATAATTTCCCCAGTTCATTTCATTGGGTAGCCACTCCACGTTGAAGAGATTCTGCCCTGAACGCAGGGACGTGATAATGGCGTAATAAAACGGGAACAGGCAGATCAGACAGGCGAGTGTCGCTGCGGTCAGAATCATTAAACGTCGGGCAAGCTGTTGTTGTTGACGGTTCAGCCTCATGATTTTGCCTCTCCATTGCTGCGGCGGCCCAGCATCACAAAGCAGGCTGCAATCCCGGCCACCATCATGAATACCAGTACCGACGCAGCGGAACCGGACCCCATTTCCTGATAACTCACTAACTGATCGCGTGCGTAACCTGACACCGACACCGTCGCCTCACTGTTGGAGGTCAGGATATAAATCAGATCAAAGACGCGCAGCGCATCCATGACGCGGAAAATCAGCGCCACGATCATCGCCGGCATAATTAAGGGCAGCGTGATGCGACGAAAACGCTGCCACGCGTTGGCACCATCAATACGTGCCGCTTCGTACAAGTCGCGGGGGATCAGCTGTAGCGCGGCCAACAGCATCAGTGCCATAAACGGCGTGGTTTTCCACACGTCGACGATCACTACCGCCCACATTGAGAGCACCGGGTCCGCCACCCACGCCAGCGGTGTGTTGATCACGCCCATTTTGAGCAGCAGGTCGTTCACCACGCCGTACTGATCGTGAAACATCCAGCTCCACATTCTGGCTGACACAATCGTCGGGATCGCCCAGGGCACGAGGATTGCGGTGCGCACCAGCCCCTGCCCGCGAAACTTCTCGTTCATCAGCAGCGCCAGCAGCATGCCGAAGACCAGCTCAAGCGATACCGACATCATGCTGAAACGCAGCGTGTTACCGACGGCCATCCACCACAGCGGGTCCGCCAGCACGCCGTAATGATGGCCACCCGCAGCAACGTCAAAATAATTGGAAAAGCCGACAAAATGGTAATCGTCAGGCGCATCCAGCATGGCGTCTGTGAAGCTGTAAAACAGCGTACGAAAGAGAGGCCAGCCAGCGACGGCGGCCAGTAACAGTAGCGCAGGCGCCACCAGCAGCCAGGCAATACGGCTGCGGCGCAATTGATAGCTGCGCTTCGCCACCGGTGCGCTGGCGGTGTTGTCAGGAAGGGACAGGGAAGGCGTTTCTTGCTTCATACATCGTACTCCGGACCGTTAATGGGGCATTGGGTTCAACGCCATCCTCTGGCTTTAATTCTCTCCAGCCGCTGCTGTAATCCGGCCACCGCGGTTGCCCCATCAATGTCACCGCGCAACACGTTGTAGGTGGCGTTATAGATCGCTTTAGAGACCTGCGCGTACTGCCGCCGGGTCTGCGTGGCGGGGCGCGGTTTGGCCAGCAAGAAGATGTTTTTGAAGTCAGACAGATAAGGTGCCTGCGCCAGGACCTCAGGATCGTCATACAGCGCGGTGCGTGACGGAGTCCACCCCATCAGCGCCAGGGTTTTCTTCTGTGATTCGGCACTGCTGACGATCTTGAGCAGGGCAATTGCTGCCTGTGGATTTTTGGTATACGCACTGATCGCCCAGTGCCAGCCGCCCATGGCGCTGACCGATGTGCCATCGTCGCTGGCGGGTAACGGCATAACGCCGACCTTGCCACGAATGGCGCTGCTGCGGTCTTCTGCCAGCGTATAGGCGTAAGGCCAGTTGCGCATAAACAGGGCATCACCGTTTTGGAATACCGAACGCGACTCCTCTTCCATATAGCCCAGCGCCCCGGGCGGGACGATTTTACCGATCCACCCTGCGGCCATATCCAATGCCTGCGCAGCGCGCGCGTTGTTGATGGTAATATTGCCTTGAGAATCAATCACACTGCCGCCGTTCTGTGACTCCACCCACTCCAGCGCGTTACAGGTCAGCCCTTCATAGGCTTTGCCCTGAAACACCATTCCCCAGAAATTTTTATGCCCTGATTCGCGTTCACTCTGCTGAATACGCGTGGCAATGCGGGTCAGTTCTGTCCAGGTCACCGGGGGCTTTTCGCCGTATTTAGCCAGTAAGTCTTTGCGGTAAAACAACGCTCCCGCATCCATATAGGCGGGAATCGCTTTCACGCGTCCATTGACCACATCGTTTTGCATCGCGGTGGGGAAAAAGTCATGGCGGATATCGCTAACGCTGTCCGTCAAATCGAGAAGATGTTTGTCCAGCACGCCAATCCATACGGTATCCGCCTGAAACAGATCAATGGCATCGGAATCTTTCGCGGCAAACAGCTGCTGAAACAACGACAGTTTTTCATTAGAGGCAGGAGGAAGATCGATAAATTTCAGGGTATGGCCCGTTTGAGCCTCAAACTTCTGCTTAATATAGTGACAAAATTGACGCCCTTCCTTGCTTGGCGGGCACTCCATGCGCAGGGTATCTGCAGCAGCCAGACCCGATGTCAGGGTCAGTACGGCAAGTACCAGTTCCGGGATCACTCTTCTCATAGCTTGTTCTCAGGTGGGGGCGAGAATATCGTCATAGGAAAAAAAATAGCGAAACCATGACATTGACGGAAATTGATTTTCACCGCTAAGCTATAGAAAAAATCTATAGCATAAAGGGAATATGTGATCGTGGATAAAATTCTTCGTCAGTTTATTGAAGTCGCGATGTTCAAAAATGTGAGTCATGCTGCAAACAAACTTTGCCTTAGCCAGCCCACCGTTACTCATAATATGAAGAAGTTAGAAGAGAGTCTGGGCGTGCAGCTGCTGGAGCGCACGTCAACGGGCGTGAAGACCACCGAATATGGCGACCTTTTGCTGGAGCAGGCGCAAATGATGCAGCGGATTTATGAAAATACGCTGACAAAACTGGCGTTTATCAAAGCACGTCAGGTGCAAAGCCTGCGAATGGGCACGGGGCATGCCTGGTGGCATCTGTTTATCCGCGACAGCTTCACCGCTTACCGAACGCTGCACCCTACCGTCAATATTCACATCGACCAGGGAAACCATCTCAGGTTGATGGATCTGTTACTGGGGGGGGATATCGATCTGTTTGTCGGGCATGAAATTCAGGGTCTGAATTCGAAGGCGGGGATGAGCTTTGTGCCGCTGTTTAGCGTCACTGACAGCCTGTTTGTCCGGCAGGGTCATCCGCTGAGCAACAGAGTTATCGAACCGGTTGAACTGCAGGACTATCCTTGTGTGGAGCTGACGCCGGATGAGGGTCGCTTTCAGCATATGATGGAAGATATGCAACCGAAAAGGCAGGCAAGAAACCGCATGCATTTAGAAGAGAGGGTGATCTGGTCAACTAACTCAATGATGGCGGCAGTCGATATGATCAACGAGTCGGACGCCGTGATGTTGAGCTATCCGTTATGCATGGCTGACTACTTTTCTCGCCATAAGATTGTTCCCTTGCAAACCACGCAACCCAGCCCACGCTATAACGTCGGCTTTTATTTGATGCGTGAGAAGAGGGACACGGCTCACGTGGTGCAAATGCAGGAACTGATGCAACAGCATCTTGAGCCGATCCGCCACCTGCTGGTTTAACGACGGTGATCGGTTAACCCCGTCAGCGCCTCATACAACGAACGGGAGTTACCCGGGCCGACAACCAGGTGATACTTAGTGCTGTGCTGAGCCGTGTCGACTTCCAGCACGGATTTAATCGCGTCTAACGCTTCCAGCGCGTGCCTGTCGAAGCACGCGTTGTCACGAATGGTCACCCTGATGCGACTGGCGCAGTAACTCAGCTTAATGAGATTATCCGCCCCCCCTAATGCCTTCAGCACACCCGCCGCGAGCTTTTGTTTTTCCACATTTCCTCCTGAGAGCCTTTCATATTTTCCGCTGTAGCATAGGGTTGGCATCAGGCGAAGTGAAATTGATTTATTGCCGAGAGATATAGAGTCCATCTATAACTCGCTTCAACAGCATAGCGCGGTGGATATTTTTCAATGAAAAAAAACAGAACTATCCCCCAGAGAGCAAAAGAAACTAAATCGATTCAGCTTAATATCACTCATTCTGAATAAAAATAGAGAATATGATTCCTTTTAGCGACGTAAATTTTATTTCACATTTACTTGATCACTCAAGAGTCGCATAATTAAAAAAAACAAAAACACTCGCAATAATTAATAAAAAATCAGTCAAAAAGTCTATTTTTTACATTACCATCTCAATACTTTACCCCACACATATTAAAGTGATAACTCATCACCTCTCTATATTTTAGGATTAATCATAGGAGAATTATGTTATGTCCTCTCAAGGATTGAAAACGGCTGTCGCTATTTTTCTTGCAACCACTTTTTCTGCCACATCCTATCAGGCCTGCAGTGCCGGGCCAGATACCGCCCCCACGCTCAACGTTCAGCAATCAAATGCTCTGCCCACATGGTGGAAGCAGGCTGTTTTTTATCAGGTATATCCACGCTCATTTAAAGATACAAATGGGGATGGCATTGGGGATTTAAACGGTATTATTGAGAATTTAGACTATCTGAAGAAACTGGGTATTGATGCAATTTGGATCAATCCACATTACGATTCGCCCAATACGGATAATGGTTATGACATCCGGGATTACCGTAAGATAATGAAAGAATACGGTACGATGGAAGACTTTGACCGTCTTATTTCAGAAATGAAGAAACGCAATATGCGTTTGATGATTGATATTGTTATCAACCACACCAGCGATCAGCATGCCTGGTTTGTTCAGAGCAAATCGGGTAAGAACAACCCCTACAGGGACTATTATTTCTGGCGTGACGGTAAGGATGGCCATGCCCCCAATAACTATCCCTCCTTCTTCGGTGGCTCAGCCTGGGAAAAAGACGATAAATCAGGCCAGTACTACCTCCATTACTTTGCCAAACAGCAACCCGACCTCAACTGGGACAATCCCAAAGTCCGTCAAGACCTGTATGACATGCTCCGCTTCTGGTTAGATAAAGGCGTTTCTGGTTTACGCTTTGATACCGTTGCCACCTACTCGAAAATCCCGAACTTCCCTGACCTTAGCCAACAGCAGTTAAAAAATTTCGCCGAGGAATATACTAAAGGTCCTAAAATTCACGACTACGTGAATGAAATGAACAGAGAAGTATTATCCCACTATGATATCGCCACTGCGGGGGAAATATTTGGGGTTCCTCTGGATAAATCGATTAAGTTTTTCGATCGCCGTAGAAATGAATTAAATATAGCGTTTACGTTTGATCTGATCAGGCTCGATCGTGATGCTGATGAAAGATGGCGGCGAAAAGACTGGACCCTTTCGCAGTTCCGAAAAATTGTCGATAAGGTTGACCAAACGGCAGGAGAGTATGGGTGGAATGCCTTTTTCTTAGACAATCACGACAATCCCCGCGCGGTTTCTCACTTTGGTGATGATCGACCACAATGGCGCGACCCTGCGGCGAAAGCACTGGCAACATTGACGCTGACCCAGCGTGCAACGCCGTTTATCTACCAGGGTTCAGAACTCGGTATGACCAATTATCCCTTTAAAAAAATCGATGATTTCGATGATGTAGAGGTGAAAGGTTTTTGGCGAGACTACGTTGAAACAGGCAAAGTGAAAGCTGAGGAATTCCTTCAAAACGTACGCCAAACCAGCCGTGATAACAGCAGAACCCCCTTCCAGTGGGATGCAAGCAAAAACGCAGGCTTTACCAGCGGAACCCCCTGGTTAAAAATCAATCCCAATTATAAAGAAATCAACAGCGCAGATCAGATTAACAATCCAAATTCCGTATTTAACTATTATAGAAAGCTGATTAACATTCGCCACGACATCCCTGCCTTAACCTACGGCAGTTATATTGATTTAGATCCTGACAACAATTCAGTCTATGCTTACACCCGAACGCTCGGCGCTGAAAAATATCTTGTGGTCATTAATTTTAAAGAAGAAGTGATGCACTACACCCTGCCTGGGGATTTATCCATCAATAAGGTGATTACTGAAAACAACAATCACACTATTGTGAATAAAAATGACAGGCAACTCCGTCTTGAACCCTGGCAGTCGGGCATTTATAAACTTAATCCGTAGAAGATCCTCGTGGGGCTACAAGCGTTTGTAGCCCCTTCCAGGCTCAAAAAAGGCCTGGCGACCCGGTTTACTCTGCTGCCCATTCGATTCGGTTCTTGCCCCGGTCTTTCGCTTCATACAGGGCGACATCCACGCGTTTAAGTAAATTCTCGACCGTTTCGTCTTCTTTTTTGTGACCGGCGCCGATACTGACAGTAAAGCGTATTTCATCCCGGATGATTAAGTCTCGGGTTCGGGATAGTATTTTTTCCGCCACAACGCTGGCGTCCTGTTGTGATGGCAATGTCACTATAACGGCAAATTCTTCACCGCCGATTCTTGACGCGGTAACATTACCGTCATGCAGGCTACTCAACAGATTACCGAACTCCCTAAGGACTTCATCACCCATATCGTGTCCATATTTATCATTGATGTTTTTAAAAAAGTCGATATCAATGATAAAAACATAATTATCTGTGTTTTTTAACTCCAGAAAAATGTTTCTGAAATACCGTCTGTTTGGCAAGCTCGTCAATTCGTCACGATAAGAATTAATGCTGATATCGGCATATTTGCCATTGACATATCTCACAATAAAATAGATACCAATCGAAACACAGAGCATCCCTGCCAGCTTGAAGACATCTTCAATATAATACCCCACCCACCGTGGCTGCTGGATAAATTCATCCATCACATCAAACGCAGCAGAGATGATCCAGATATGCAGGCCCAGGTTAATGCCTCTGCGCAGGCTGGCGTTAACCGTTAAACGGTTAAAACTCCATAAGATAAAGTTAAGTATTAGCCACTGAATGATGTCCACTATCCAGCCGGAATTTTCCATCCATGAATGTCCAATTTTCTTTTCCGGAAAGCTGGCCAGATTAATAATCACCACAAAAAAACATAACACCAGAGAGGATAGCATTGGTATGTAAAGATTTTTTAGTGATTCATTTTTTGTAAAAAGTCCGTCTTCATATTTCACAAATGGCATACTAACCCCTGATAAATATTGAAATGAAAATCATTCTCATATAAATTTTATGCCTGAATATTTCATTATTTACCTATCCCTGGCGGTTATAACAACATGTCATCTCCTTGTTTTGGTTTGCGTGAAAACATTGTGCTGATCTTCTCGGAACATAACAACTGGCTACCTGAATTTTACCCTGTACCAAAATCCTGCCGCACTCAGCAACAGAATTCCGGCATGATAAACACGCTCCTGAACGGAGGAAGAATGAGAAAAGCCCGCTCAGGAAATCCTGAGCGGGCTTTTTGTTTTTCATAACTTTGCACGAACCTTTGTATGATTTTAATGCATCAGGGTGAGCGGGAAAAACATCCCTACGCTGGCCTTACCGGTAAAAAGGTCAGAATAGCCCGTTGAGAAAATTTCATTTTTATTCTTTCGCATCGAGCTGAAGATTTTTGCGCACGACCTTATCCAACAATGACGCAGGCGCGAATCTGAGAATAAAATTCAACTGTCCTGCCAGCGCGCCCGCCGTGTAACGCACCTTCGGGCGTAACGCCTGAACCGCTTTCACCACCACGTCAGCCACAATCTCCGGGCCTTCCGCTGCGTCCATTGCTTTGCTCACCACTTTCGCAAGTTTAGCCCGGATCAGGTCATACTCTTCACGCTTCGCATCCGGCTCAATGTTATTGGCTTCAAACTGCGTTTTCGTATAGGCCGGTTCGATGACGGACACTCTGATACCCTGCGTGCGCAGTTCATGATCCAGTGCTCCCGTATACCCTTCGACCGCATGCTTACTGGCCGCATACAGAGCCACGTAGGGCAACGGAACGATCCCCAGTATTGAACCGATGTTAATGATCCGCCCACTGCCCTGACGGCGCATGTGAGGGATCACTGCCCGCGTCACCCTGACGATGCCCAGAAAGTTAGTGTCGAAAATGCGCCTGGCCTGTTCGACAGAACTTTCTTCCGCCGCCGCCGGGGCAATTCCGAAGCCCGCATTGTTCACCAGAATATCGATTCGCCCCTCCAGACGCAGCAATTCCTCAATGGCAGCCTCGACAGAAGCGTCGTCCGTCACATCCAGCGTTAATAACGGAAACGGATGCGTTCCCGCCTGGGAGCCACGCCGACTCGTGCCATAGACCGTATAACCCGCGGCTAACAGTTTATGAGCCGACGCTTCGCCGATACCTGAGGAAGCGCCGGTCACCAGTGCTACACGTTTTTTTGTCATGCTGAACAGGACCTTATTCACTAAAGCGTTTTATATCGCTCTGCGGCTTCATCTTGTTTGATGTCCGAAAGCAGAGCCTGACGCGAGGCATCGAGGGTGTCCCAGCGTGCAGCATGATGCAGTGGTGGGATGGTGACGAGTTCACGGCGATCAAAGCCCACCAGTGCGGCATCCACTAACTCGCCCACTTCCATGAATTTTGACGCATTAGTGATGTCGATCCCCGCACGATCCCAGATTTCCGTGTAAGTGCCGGCAGGGAGCACCGCCTGGACATAAATGCCCTGAGATGACAGCTCGACATTCATTCCCTGAGACAGGAAAAGAACAAAAGCTTTGGTTGCGCCGTAAACCGACATAGAAAATTCAGGGGCCAGGCCTACGATAGAACTGATGTTGACAATCGATCCCTCACCCGCTTGCACAAACCGTGGTGTCACGGCACTGGCCAGTCTCGTCAGGGCGGTAACGTTAAGCGCGATAAGGCGTTCTATCGAATCAGGCGTCTGCTCTGTAAAACTGCCGGACTGCGCGATACCCGCGTTATTGATCAGAATGCCAATCTGCGTGTCTTCACGCAGGCGGGCTTCGACCACGGCTAAATCACGCGTTTGCGTGAGGTCCGCAGGTAACACATCGACAGAAATGCCATTTTCCTGTCGCAGGCGATCGGCAAGTGTCTCTAACCTTGCTTTGTCGCGTGCAACCAGAACAAGGTTGTGTCCCCGGCGGGCGAACCGCTCAGCATAAACAGCACCAATACCCGTCGAAGCGCCTGTAATAAGAACTGAATTTTTAGTCATAAGGTGATCTTCTTTATTAATGTGTAATCAGAATCCGCAATGTGCGGTCCGGGTAGAACCTGGACATCGGCGCTTTACTTGCTGGTTTCAGCAAGCGACGGGTAATCGGTATATCCCGCTGCGCCACCGCCATACAGCGTGTCAGGGTTAAGTGAGGCTAGAGGTGCGCCCGTTTTCAGCCTGTCGACCAGATCCGGGTTAGAAATGAATGGGCGGCCAAACGCGAACAGATCGGCTTTGCCTTGCGTAAGTTGAGCGGACGCCAGCGCCAGGTCGTAGCCGTTGTTGCCGATCCAGGTGTTTTTAAAGCGGCGGCGCAGGGAGCCGTAATCGAACGGCGATACATCACGCGGGCCACCCGTCGCGCCTTCAACCACATGGAGATACACGATGCCTAATGCATTGAGTTGATCGGCAACGTAGTCATATTGCGGCTGCGGATCGCTGCATGAAATCGCATTCGCAGGTGAAACCGGTGAAATGCGTACGCCGGTGCGATCAGCGCCGATCTCCTCTTTCACGGCCGCCGTCACTTCTAACAGCAGACGCGCACGATTCTCGACAGAGCCGCCGTACTCATCGGTACGCTGATTAGCGCCGTCTTTCAGGAACTGTTCCAGCAGATAACCATTTGCGCCATGGATCTCTACGCCATCAAACCCGGCGGCAATGGCATTGGCCGATGCTTTTCTGAAATCGTCGATAATCCCCTGTATTTCTGGTAACTCGAGCGCACGTGGCTCAGAGACATCAGCAAAACCGTTGTTCACAAAGGTCTTCGTCTCAGCACGAAGAGCAGACGGTGCGACCGGCGCAGCGCCACCCGGCTGTAAATCGACATGCGAGATGCGTCCTACGTGCCATAGCTGTACAAAAATTCGCCCACCTTTGGCATGAACCGCGTCAGTCACTTTGCGCCAGCCTTCGATTTGCGCTTGCGTATAGATCCCCGGCGTATCCTGATAGCCCTGTGCCTGTGCTGAGATCTGCGTGGCTTCGGTAATCAGTAATCCTGCGGTGGCACGCTGGGCGTAGTAAGTCGCTGCCAGTTCGCTGGGTACCAATCCTGCTCCTGCCCGGTTACGCGTCAGGGGTGCCATCACGAGATGGTTGGCCAGGGTGATGGTCCCCAGCTCGTAGGGTTGAAATAATGTCTGGTTTGTCATGTTTAATCGCCTGCTCAGTGGATGGTCAACGTGTCGATGTAATGATGATGATCGTAATCTATAAAGTCAACTGGTTTGATTATGGTCATCATCAATGTATACTTACCTCCTATTTTTGAAACGGGCAGAAAGCATGAAAGTGTCGAAAGAGCAGGTTCGGGAAAACCGAATACGCATTGTTGAAACGGCCTCAGAACTTTTTCGTGAGCGCGGTTACGATGGCGTGGGCGTCGCGGAACTGATGTCAGCGGCAGGCTTAACCCACGGAGGCTTCTACAAGCACTTTGGTTCCAAGGCTGATCTGATGGCGGAGGCAATGAGCTGCGGTTTCACGCGATCGGCAGAAAGCACGGCAGGTGTGAACCGGGAAAAATTTATTGAATACTACCTCTCCCGACAACATCGCGATGACATGGGAAAGGGATGTGTGATGTCGGCGCTGGGCACCGATACGGCCCGTCAGTCTGAATCCATCAAGGCGACATTTGCGGCCGGGATTGAACGTCAGCTGGCCGTTTTAGGCAATGAAAATGGATCGCGCGCTGAGCTGATAGACACCATTGCGCATCTTGTCGGCGCCCTGGTGCTGTCCCGTGCCTGCCCGGATGATTCCGCTCTGGCTGATGAAATTCTGGATGTATGCCGCACTCGCCTTCTCATTCCCAGGGTAAACCTGGCTCCCAGCGTTCCACAAGCAGGTCAATAAAGGCTCTGATTCGCGGTGATAAATGATGACAACGTGTCTGGCTTTACGCCATGCTTACGTCAATGTTCATCAGGATGAAATCAGACATGCTCATCAGGCCCGCTCCACTCTCTGTGGATTTGCCCGACTGTGGTTACAATAACGTCAGTCCCCCCAGCCAGGCACAATTCTGGCGTGATTCGACTACGGGTTATGTGGAAAGTCGTCGCGCCTGTAACAGCCGTGCATGTTATAAGCCACACAGTCACCCCACCTTTTCAATAGGGGCAGTGGATGCAGGCTGTAGCACATTTACAGGAGCGTCCGGGGGCCCTTGCGCTCTTCGGCCAGGAATGATGGTTTTCATTCCCGCTAACTGCGTTCATGCCTGTAATCCATTACCCGATCAGTCCTGGAGCTATCAGATGCTGTATCTGGATGCTGCATGGTTAAATGAAGTCATGGCTGAAATAAGCCCTATTTCAGGGGGATTCATCAGTAAAAAAGACATTCGAATCATTGATAATGAAGCGGTCTATGGCCGCTTTTGTGAAATGAATGCCACCCTGTTTTCAGACGCCAGTGCAGAAGACAAAAATACGGCGTTAATAGAGTTTATTGGCGACTGTGACTGTGGCATCAATCTGGTAGACACATTTCCTGGGTTATCAGCGGGTGTCAGGCTGGCGCTGAAAAACGTTATCGATGTGTTGCAGCAAACTGACCGGCAGCCGTGGGCATTAGCCGCGTTGGCAAATATTGCAGGCATGAGTCGCTATCAACTCATCAGGGAGTTTCGCGCGGCCACCGGAATGACACCACATGCTTACCAACTCAATGTGCGTATTAATCAGGCACGCCGCTGGCTACAGTCAGGCCATGAAATAACAGAAATTGCTTATCGACTGGGTTTTGCCGATCAAAGCCATTTTCAGCGCGTATTCAAGGCTTATGCTGGCGTAACGCCGGGTTGCTATCGAGCCTGAGTAAAATGCAATTTTATTCAATACAATCCTGCCTCAAGGCTGCACCCTATTAAAAAATATTTTCTAAAAGGGTGATACCGTGATGCAACAATTTCTTATCGTGGCCGCAGCGCATTTTTTGGCGTTGCTGTCGCCAGGCCCGGATTTTTTTCTGGTTGCCCGAACCTCAATTAAAGCTGGCTGGCGTCACGCAGCGAAGGCTTGTCTGGGAATCGCGATCGCTAACGGTGTTTTTATCTTCGCGGCTTTCAGTGGTCTTACGCTTCTTCGCCCTGGCAGCATGAGCTTTATTGCCATTCAGCTTGCAGGCTGTGCCTACTTACTGTACATCGGTATGCTTTTCATCCGTTTTGCAGGCACGAGCACTATCGCCGAGCATCATGTCAAAGCACCCGGGCGTGTCACCGCATCTGCCGATGTATTGAGTCACTGGCGTGTATTCGGCATGGGCTTTTTATCGGGTATTCTCAATCCAAAAAATGCGCTGTTTTACGTCAGCCTGGCCACGCTGATTGAGGGATCTCATACCGAGACAAATTTGAAGTTCTTCTATGGTGTGTGGATGTTTAGTATTGTGCTGCTGTGGGATTTACTGATAGCCATCTTCATTGGTAATCGTCTGGTATTACAATCCTTTTCGCAGTTATTACCCTGGCTGGAACGTATCTCCGGAGTCATGCTGATTGGGCTGGCGCTAAGTGTCCCCGTGGTCAATGTCATGGCACTGGCTTGAAAAGCAGCGTACTCCCCGCTTCCGACATCCGTATTATTTCGCAGCATCCACGTCTGCTGTTGGCACGGCGCAGATCGAGGCCGGTAGCAGGTCTGCGATAAGCGGACTAAGGTCTATCCTATCCGTTCGGAGCTGTAACCGGCACATTCCAAAGCCTTTGTATCCATTCCTTAATGATTTTATCATCTATGATAAACCCTTCTGTCAGCTTGACCTGGTTTATCAGGGATAACATAACAAGGACTAAACGCATGCTTACCGTAAATATTCGAGCCACGATCGGAGGGGCTCTTTTATTGATGTCAGTCGTGGTCTCAGCGTCCGCAACTCAGTCTTTGTCCGTACCTTCTGAACATCCGAACTCGCAGCGTATCTCTGTACAGACGGAAGGTTCAGGAACGGATGTCATATTGATTCCGGGGCTGGCGTCGTCTCGCGAAGTTTGGGCCGAATTAGCATCAACTTTACGCAGGAGCCACCGTATTCATCTTGTTGAACTTGCGGGCTTTGCAAGTACGCCTGCCATTTCCAATCCTGAGGGAAAGGTCATCGCTCCGGCAGTTGACGCCATTGCTGATTACATTCACACCCAGCACATAAAAGCACCGGTGATCATTGGCCATTCTCTTGGAGGGGAGATTGCATTGATGCTGGGGGCCCGTCATCCCGACCTGGTCGGTCGTTTGATGATCGTCGATGCCTTGCCGTTCTATACGTTGATGATTGACCCTGCGGCGACCACCAAAACCGCTGCCCGGCATGCCACAGCCACGCGGGATTGGCTACTGGGGCAGTCGCCGGAACAAATCAAAGAGTCTCAGAATACATCTATCGCCCGTTTAGCTAAGACCGAGGCTGTGAGGCCTGCTCTGGTGGCTGCGGGGATCCATTCTGATCGCAAAACTGTTGCGGATACCGTGTATGAATTGATGATTACCGATTTGCGCCCCGAGCTTGGACGCATTAGAGCGCCGATTGAGGTCGTGTACGCGTATGACGCCTTATTCGGGGTTCCTGCAGCCAGCGTGGATGCGATGTACCGTAAAGCCTATGCATCTGCATCTGATATCCATTTCACGCGTATCGATGACAGTTTTCACTTTGTCATGCTTGATCAGCCAGAACGTTTTTCCAGCGCGGTTGAGTCATTCTTAAATCAATAAAGGATGCTGCTACACATCAAGTTGACGTTGGAGCTGCAGCTAAGTCCGGCCAGCAGATATAGCTGCCAAAAACAGCGATCCGGTGAACCCACTTGCCGCTCCGCTTAAGTGAAAGGCATCGCGGCATGAGGTTTTTTTGATGGTAAACCGGTCACAATCGCTGACCGGATCCCTGCTTAGCATCGTGATTAAAGCATCATGGTGTCATGCCCGTCTGCTGGCATCATGTCAGGCTTTGTTTTCGGTAAACTCCCCCTTATCGGGCCGTATCCTGAACCAGATGGCATACATGGCAGGCAGGAAGACCAGCGTGATGATGGTGCCGCCAAAGGTTCCGCCAATCAGGGTATAAGCCAGCGTGCCCCAGAACACCGAGTGCGTCAGTGGGATAAACGCCAGAATGGCGGCCATTGCCGTGAGCAGCACCGGCCGGGCTCGCTGCACCGTTGCCTCCACCACCGCATGGAAGGGTGCCAGCCCTTCCTGTTCGTTGTGATGGATCTGCCCTATCAGGATCAGGGTGTTACGCATCAGGATGCCCGATAGCGCAATGAGTCCGACCAGCGCATTGATGCCAAACGGCTGATTGAACAGCAGCAGCGTGGGCACCACGCCAATCAGCCCCAGTGGCGCGGTGAGGAAGACCATCACCATCGCCGACATCGACCGCACCTGCAGGATAATAATCAACAGCGTCATGGCGATCATGATCGGGAACAGCGGTGCCATCGCCTGGGTGGCTTTCCCGGATTCTTCAATAGAACCCGCCTGCTCGATGCGGTATCCAGCCGGAAGTGTATCGATGATCGGCTGCAACGCTGTCATCATTGCCGTTGAAACATCCGGCGGCTGCAGGTTTTCGGCAATGTCCCCCCGCACAGTCATAGTTGGCGTACGATCGCGACGGCGCAGAACAGGATCTTCCATTTGCACCTCAACCTCCCCGATCTGCGACAGCGGAATGCGCTGGCCGGCAGAGCCCACTAAGGTAAAGCCCGCTATTTTGGCCGGGTCGAGCCGGATATCTCCTGCCGCCCGCCCCATGACCTGCACCGAACGAATATCTTCACGCACAGCGGTAACAGGCACCCCAGAAAGCAGGAACTGAAGCTGCTGCGCGACCGCATTCGATGTCAGCCCCACCGCCTGCAGGCGGTCCTGATTGAGGGTGAAATGCAGCGCCGGTACACGCGGACCCCAGTCGGTGTTGACGGTCCTCATCATCGGGCTGGCCTGCATCACCTTTTCGACTTTGCCTGCAATTTCGCGCAGTTGAGTCGGATCCGGCCCCATAACACGGTAAGCCACCGGATACGGTGAATACGGACCAAACACCAACTGCGTCACGCGCACGTGCGCCTCAGGCGCCAGGCCGCTGGCCGCTGCCTCACGCAGTCTGAACTTGAGCGCTTCGCGCGCTTCCTGGCTGTCCGTCAGCACGACAATTTTCGCGAACGACGGATCGGGCAGCTCGGGTGCCATCGCCAGATAAAAACGTGGCGATCCCTGGCCGATGTAAGATGTGACGATTTTTGCCTCTTTTTGCTTTTCCAGCCAGGCTTCGATTTTCACCGTCGTGGCGCTGGTCTGTTCAATCGCGGTGCCATAAGGCATCTGCACTTCGACCAGCACCTCCGGACGATCGGAGGTAGGGAAAAACTGTTTTTTCACCAGTCCCATACCGAGAATCGCTACCGTAAAGACGGCAATAACGGTGCCAGCCACTATCCACTTGCGCGCGATCACGCGGGTCAGTACACGGCGAAAACGGTTGTAATGGCGGGTGTTGTAGATAGCAGCGTGTCCCCCTTCAACCTTTTTGATGTCGGGCAGCATTTTCACGCCCAGATAAGGCGTAAACACGACCGCCACAACCCAGGAGGCAATCAGGGCGATACCGACAATCCAGAACATGTTGCTGGTGTATTCGCCGGCGGTGGACTGGGCAAAACCATTGGGCATGAAACCGACGGCAGTGACCAGCGTGCCCGCCAGCATCGGGGCCGCCGTGTGGCTCCAGGCATAGGCCGACGCTTTGACGCGGTCGTAGCCCTCTTCCATTTTCACCACCATCATCTCGATGGCGATAATGGCATCATCGACCAGTAACCCGAGAGCCAGGATCAACGAGCCCAGGGTAATGCGGTCAAAGTTTTTGCCGGAAGCCTCCATCACCACGAAGACGATCGCCAGCGTTAACGGCACCGCTGCGGCCACCACCACGCCCACGCGCCATCCCATACTGACGAAGCACACCACCATCACCACCAGCAGCGCGACAAAGAATTTAATCATAAACTCGTCAACGGCGGAGCTGATGTTGACTGACTGATCCGTGACCTTGGTCAGGGTCATGCCCAGCGGCATGCCCTCATTGATGTTGACCATTTCCGTATCCAGCGCCTTACCCAACTCCAGACCGTTCCAGCCGTCGCGCATGATGACGCCCAGCAGCAGCGCCGGTTCACCCTGATTGCGGATCTTAAAGGTTGCAGGGTCTTCATAGCCACGCTCAACGGTGGCTACGTCAGAAAGCTGCAGGGTCCTGCCCTGCACAACGATGGGCGTTTTGCGGATTTTTTCCAGTGTGTCGAAGGCACCGTCCAGGCGGATAAAGACCTGCGGCCCCTGGGTATCAATCGAACCCGCGGGCGTCAGGACGTTCTGGCTGTTAAGGGCGGAGAAAATATCCTGAGGCGAAATACCCAGCGTGGCCAGCCGGTCATGCGAGAACGAAACAAAGATGCGTTCGGCCTGTTCGCCAATGATATTGACCTTCTTGACCCCCGGCACATGCAGAATTTGCTGGCGCAACGCTTCCGCATCGCGCACCAGCAGCCGCTGTGGCTCGCCTTTGGCCTTCAGCGCAAAGAGCGCAAAGGTCACGTCGGAGAATTCATCATTGACCATCGGCCCGATGACGCCTGCCGGCAGGTTTTTGGTCTCATCCCCCAGCTTCTTACGTGCCTGATAAAACGCTTCCTGCACCTGTGAAGGCGGTGTGCTGTCCTTCAGCGAAAGCAGGGTAAAAGCCAGACCGGGACGCGTATACGTTTCGCTGCGGTCATACCACTTCAGCTCCTGCATCCGCTTTTCCAGCGGTTCAGCCACCTGATCCTGCATCTCCTGCGCAGTGGCGCCCGGCCAGGCAGAAATAATGGTCATCTGCTTGACCGTAAACGGCGGGTCTTCAGCCCGTCCCAGTTCAAAAAATGAAAGAATACCGGCCACAGTAATCAGGATAATCAGGAACAGCGTGATTGAGCGCTCACGCACGGCGAGCGCTGAAAGATTGAATCGCCCCCCGCTCATGGCTGGCTCCCGGCGACGCGGGCATCGCTTTGTTCGGCCATGCGTACGGCCTCACCGTCATGCAGCAGATGCGCTCCCAGGGCGACCACCTGCTCTCCCGGCTTAAGGGAACCGGTCACCCTCGCCGCATCGTCACCCAATCCCTGAACCTGTACAGGCCGCCATGACACTTTGGCGGGCTTACCCGAAATCTCCCAGACCCCCGGCCCTTTGCCCGGATCATAGATGGCCGCTAAAGGCACCTGCATCACCTGGCCCGGTAATTTATCGTCTGCAATATGAAGGGTAACGGTGGATCCCAGAGGCGCGCTCGCCAGTGCCCCCTCAAGCACATATCTTGCCTCGAAGGTACGTGTGAGTGGATCTGCCGCATCGGAAAGGAGCCGCAGTTTCGCAGGGACGGACTGTTTACCGGTACCGTACAACGTTGCCCCTGCCTCGCTTCCGGCAGCCGGGCGTAGCGTCTCGGGCAACTGCACGATGGCCTCGCGCTGCCCTGCTCTGGCCAGACGAACCACCGGCTGACCGGCACTGACAACCTGACCGGGTTCAGCCAGCGTATCCATGACCACGCCGTCGGCATCCGCCAGCAGCACGGCGTAGCCCGTCGCGTTTTGCGCCACATTCGCCTGTGCCTGGGCCGCACTGAGTTCGGCTTTCGCCGTATCGGCAACGGCCTTGATCTGATCGTAGGCCGATGCCGATACGGCACCGCCCGCAACCAGCCCGCGGTAACGCGCCTCGTCAGCAGACGTTTGTTTTGCACGAGCCCGTGCCGCCGCGACGGCCTGTTGCTGAGCCTGCGCCTGCAGGCTCAGGTCAACCGGATCCAGACGCATCAATGGCTGGCCGCGTTTAACGGTCTGGCCGGTATCGACCAGACGTTCAAGGATTTTGCCTTGCACTCTGAAACCGAGATCGCTTTGAATCCGGGCGACAACAACGCCGGTAAATGATCGGGAGACATCGGCAGCACTCACCACGGTCGCAGACCTGACCAGAGGAGGCTGAGTACGAGGGTCGTCGGTGACGGAAGTGTCACCGCAGGCCACAAGGGCAAGTGGCAACAGGCAAACGGCAAAGGTGGCAGGATTAAGCCTGAGCATGGGTTCCCTTCATTACGTTAACAGGAGAGTAACCGCATTCTCAGACCAGTGACCAATAATGTCAATAGTCACCTTTTCAGGGTGACAAACTTCTCAGGATCAGTGAGGACAGGAGCGTAGCCGCAGCCGGTGCTGTTTCCAGATTGTATTGTAACTGGACAGGACTGATGTAAGGCCGCATGACCAGATATATCGCATGAGCCGCCTCGTCCAGCGGGGTTTTACGTTCAAATTCTCCCGCCTGCCGCCCTTCAACAATGATTTGCTCAATCAGTTTTCGCAACCGTTCTTCATGAGCCTCTGCTGACGGCCACTTGTCCCGCGCCGCGACGGCAGCAATGTCGTAAAGCTTGCGATCGTGAAAAAACAGATCACTGCCGGCTTCAGTCAGTGCTCTGAATAAACGCCGCAATTTTTCGGAAGCTGACGGCGCATCAGCAATCGCTGAATTGACAATCGCCATGATCATCGCCAGCCGGTTGGTGCAGATCACCTCGCCGATCGCCTGCTTGGAATCAAAAAATTTATAGATATAAGCTTTTGAAAAACCTATCGCTTTTGCCAAATCGGAGACGGTGGTTTTTTCATAGCCAAAATGCCCGAAATGCTCTGTGGCCGCGTCCACAACCTGATCGCGAACACCGTGATCCGATGGCCCCCTTGGGGCATGTACATTTATATGTTTAGTCATTTTTCCAGCTTAGCTCAATGAGCCCTGATTGACAACGAGTGACCATTTGGTAATGTAGTCACTCCTCAAAATTGACTCAAGGAATATCAATGTTCCCCCTCCGTACTCTTGCACTGGTGGTGAGCGCCGGCTTACTGGCGGGTTGCGCCGTCGGGCCGGATTATCATCGCCCGGATGCGCCACTTGCGGAACGCTATCAGGCGCAGTCGGCCGTCCAGCAGAGAAGCGCATCCCGGCCCGCCACTTTTGCTGAGTGGTGGGACGGCTTCGACGATCCCCTGTTAAGTCAGTTCGTTGCGGATGCCCTCGCGCAAAATCTCGACCTCGCCCAGGCCACTGCCCGCATGGCCCAGGCCCGTGCCGGACTGGGCGCGGCCACAGCAGCGCTGTTGCCCTCTGGTAACATCAGCGGGCAAGCGGCACGCGCGTATCAGTCGGCCGAAACCCCGCTGGGGCAGGTTCTTAGCGCAACGCCGGATTATAATCGCTACGGCAGTAGCGATGAAACCAATCTCAACGCAAGCTGGGAGATTGACGTATTTGGGGGGCTGCGACGTGGGCGACAGGCTGCACTCGCAGACTATCAGGCTTCCGAAGCGGGCGTTGCCGCAACCCGTCTTGCCGTCGCGGCGCAGACTGCCGATATCTATATCACCCTGCGCGGATTACAGACACGGCTGTCCATTGCGGAGAAACAGGTCAGTACGCAGCAGGAACTGCTGGAAAAGGTACAACTCCTGAACGCTAAAGGACTGGCGCCCGGGTATCAGGTTCGCCAGACCGAAGGGGAACTGGCGCAGGTTCAGGCAACCGTACCGGTTCTCCGTACGGGGCTTGATGCGGCCATAAATGCATTAGACGTTATGCTTGGCACGCCGCCCGGCACCCATCGCGCTGAGTTAGCGTTGCCGGGGGCCATTCCGCAGGCTCCGCAAATCGTCTCAACGGGCACACCTGCCGACCTGCTGCGCCGCAGGCCTGACATTATCGTGGCGGAACGTCGTCTCGCCGCCTCAAGTGCACGCATCGGCGTGGCCATCAGTGAGTATTATCCGAAGTTTTCACTCAGTGCACTGCTCGGCAGCGCAACCGCCGTGTCGGGGAATAACCTGTTCTCCGGCGGAGCCAGCCAGTCGGCAGGCGTGCTGGGACTGCGCTGGCGGATCTTCGATTTCGGTCGTATCAACGCCCAGATAAACCAGGCAAAGGGCCAGGAACAGGAGGCGCTCGCCGCTTATCGTCTGTCGGTATTACGCGCTACTGAAGACGTCGAAAATGCCTTCTCCGCTCTGATCAATCGCGAAACACAGGCAGCCACGCTGACACGGGGTGAAACCGCGCTGGCCAGCGCGCGCGAATCGTCATTCATTGCCTTCCAGCAGGGAACAGCCAGCCTGATTGACGTCCTGCATAACGATGAAACCCTGTTGCAGGCTTCCGATGCCAGAGTACAGGCCCAGACAGAATCCGCACGCGCCGCTGTCGCTACGTTCAGGGCGCTCGGAGGGGGTTGGCAGCCCCCGGAAGCGGCCCCAAAGCGTTCATAAATCGCGTGTCCGGGGACACACGGGCAAAGACATGACGAACCTTCTACCGCGGATAGCATCAGGTAACCGTACTGATAACCGGTGGTATGGATGAAAAAAACAGGTACTCCTGGCGTTAATACGTTAACCGAAGAACGGATCTGAGCACGTTTACCCGCCGGTGGTTGTGATGAGGAAATCAATCAATGTCTTTACTCGTTTCGTTTTACCCGCGCTTTTCGGGTAATAGACATAAACCGGTGGGTATGTTTTCCAGTAGCGCTCCATCACGGGGATCAGTTTTTCCCGATCCGGTTGTAAGCGGTGAATGGGTTCAAATAACCTTCCAATCCCCAGCCCGTTACGTATTCCGTCAGCCATCACCTCAATATCATTGCTGATTAACTGGCCGGGCATCTCAACGGTCAACTGCTCCCCGTGGTCATCCAGGATCAGGGGCAGAATTCGGTTGTTGGTGATGAAGCGATACCCGATAAGCTTGTGCTGATAGAGATCGGCGGGTGCCTCAGGCGTACCGTACTCGGCAAGATAGGCAGATGAGGCATACAGCCCTTCCCTGAAGGGCTTCATTAACGGGCGTGCCACTACGCCGCCATCCAAAATATCGCCAAAGCGGATCCCCAGGTCGAAGCGATCGTCAATGATATTCACTGTGCCGTCGTAAACTGAAATCTCTAGCTGGATACCCGGATACTGCTGACAAAACGCGGCCATCACGGGTTTGAGTATCAGCAAATACGCGAAGCGAGAGAGGGTAATCCTCACCAGACCTGACGGTTCCTGATTCTGATCGCGGATGCTTTGCAACGATTGCTCAAGCGAATCCATCGCTACTGCGGTTCGCTCAAGCAACTGCTGCCCGATATCGGTCAGCTCAATGCGCCGCGTGGTTCGTACAAAAAGCGGATGCCCAATGTGTTGCTCCAGCAACTTCAGGGCATGGCTTACTGAGGGAGGGGTAATTTCATGCTTACGAGCGGCCGCTGAGATACTGCCTTCCCGGGCAATACTTTGAAAAATACGTATCTGGTTATAAATGGCGTTATTCATAGCGTCACCCTCAAACAATAGCCACCTGATTGTTAGATACAGACTAAATATCCTTAAGTCAATGATGGCCTAATCTTCCCGAAAAAGTGAACTTATACTTCTCATCTGTTCAATCTGAGAGTCAGTTCGGGAGACTGAAATGCAAGTTCTATGTTTGGATAATTGGGGGCTGATATGCGGGATTATCGTGACAACCAGGATGCGCAACGCATTATCGGTGAGGTGTACAAAAGCGAATGAATAATATTCTGATCATTTCCAGCCATCCTGACCTGAGTTCATCCATCGGTAATGCAACCATTCTGCGAGAAGTGGCTGCTGCCAGGTAGGCAGTTTATCGCACGACTGAAAAAGTGATTTTCCGTTATATGAATATTAACCCTCGATGATAAAGGTTATCTGTGAAAAACATTGGCGTAATGACCCTCAGTCTGATGATGAGCAGTTCCGTCATCGCGAAAGCAACGAATTCTCCGCACAGCCCGGTAATGAGCATTTTTGAGCTCAGCGTGAAACCCGATAAAAACCCGCAATATGATGAAATGGCAAGGGACACGATTTCCACGTCACTCGACGAGGAAGCGGGGACGCTGGCGATGTACGCCCTCAAGCATAAGGATCATCCGCAACAGGCTTACATGGTTGAAATATATAAAAACATAGAGGCTTATCACCATCACCTTAATTCTGCGCAATATAAGAAATTTATTGCCCATGCCCCTGAAATAATCAACCAAAAGCATCAGATAAAGTTAACACCACAATTTCTCAGCGATAAGCCCGTGATACAAAATTCAGGAACCATCAATAATCTGGTGGTTGTCGATGTGAAACCTGAATTTCAGGAGGCATTTAAACGTATTGTTCTTCCTGAAATGGCGGAGTCCATCAGAATTGAGCAAGGCGTTCTTGCTATGTATGCCGCAACGGATGTGAACAATAAGTACCGCTGGTATTTTTATGAAATTTACGCCAGCGAGGCGGCTTATCAGCAACACAGGCAGACGCCGCACTTTCGGGACTACATCGCGCAGACAGCACACATGGCCGTCAGCAAAGAATCCCTCCCTGTCGCCCCGCTCTCTCTGCGAAATAAAGGCGAAATACGGTTTGTTGAGTGAGGCTTCAGCTTAGCCGTTCAGACAACAGGAGAGGCGCTAACATGAAAAAGGTCATTGCGGCAGCGGCAATGTCGCTTGTACTTGCAGATGTGACGAATGCAAATGAAAAAAGAGGATTAATACGCCTTACATGAGGGGTGGAGGGTTGTAGTACAACAATGAATTGATTCAACTAAAAATTAACCGTCAGAAACATTTCATGTAACCTAAGCGCACTTTTTTCAAATGGATAGCGGATACCCCCTACCGGAGAAATGCTCAGTGATTGATGATTCTGCACGGCGCTGGTTGCTCGCGCTTTCAGCCCCGATGGTGGCGATAAATGCCGGAGCGGGTGCCGCCTACGACTGCGATCAGTTTTATCCGTTTGATACCGGCGTGGATCTGAGTGACAGCTGGGGCATTGATTCCCGTGAAGAGCTGTTTGAGATGATTGTCAGGATGAGCGACAACGGCCACGCGGACGATCTGGCCCATTACTTCAGGCTCTGGCACCGCCTGAGCCTGAGCGAGTGGCAGGATTATGCGGCGCATCAGGCGCCGGACGTACAGCCCCTGCTGGCACTCGTGGCTGACAGCGCCGTGATGTGCGGTGACGGCGGGATCCGCGCCTGGGATTTGGCAAGAATGGGCTTCCTTTGCCGTATCGCGCTGCTTAACGGCTGGATAACGCCTGAAGAAAACCTGTGGTTGCACAGCCGTCTGGCAGCGCGAGCCCGTTACTATTACACCAGCTGGCAGCGCTATAATGCCGGGTTTATCATCGGAAGGCTCTACTGGCAGTCACTCAACGCTTCCAACGCCGATGCCCGGCGTTATGCCTTGAGCGCAGACGCCGGTAGCACCACCAATATTGAATTAATGCGCCAGCTTTACACGCATCCGGATAGCCCGGTATCCCAACTGCCGTGGCACATCGCGATGAATGAAATTGAGAAACCCGCATCATTGCCGGAGATGGATCTATGAGTAACCCGTCATGTTGGGAAACCCTGGGCATTGAACCGACGCAGGATCAGCAGGTGATTCGCCAGGCCTACCGCGACCTGCTGCCCACCTGCCACCCGGAAAGCAATCCGGAAGGATTTAAGCGTCTGCGTGAAGCCTATGAACAGGCGCGGAAAGGCGTGGATGAACCCGCCGCCCTGATGCCATTTGAACCACCAGCGCCCCCGCCAGAAGCGCCAGCCGCCGATCCCACGGGCTTGCTTGATACCTTCAGCCAACTGCTCACCTCCCCCGCTGAGCGTTATCTGCCGATCAACTGGCTGCGCTTTATCAGCCAGCTCGACGCTCACCCGGTTGCCACCATCGACCAGCTCCGCTGGCCGTTACTGGAGGCCGTTTTGCAGGTGAACTTTGTCTCTGCCGACTGCCTGTTACTGCTGGCTAACCGCCTGCAATGGCGGATGCGTCTGCCGGAACTTGATCAGGACATGGGCGCACGAGCGGACGGACTGCTGAACTTTGCCGAGGGTGGCGACATTTTCGACCTTTCCACGCTGGCCCCTCTCAGTCTGGCAGCGCAGGACGAAACGCTGGGTTATTTCCATCAGATTCGTCACTTTTACTGGGAACAACCGGCGGGCTGGTTGCGATATCTGCTGCAAGAACCGCGTGTGATTTACTGGCCCTCGTGCCCACGTCTGATGAAACAGATAGCTCGCTGGTTTAATGTCGCTGCCGAGTCCAACGCGGAGGTGCGTGACTACTGCCTGCAGCAACAGGAACGGCATCCCGATGACCCGGAGTGGCTCTATCTGAGCGCCAGCCACTGCGGCATGATGGGCGATAATGAAACAGCCTTGCCGCTGTGGGTCATCCTGCATGAACAGTACCAGCATGCCGAAGCCGAACAGTGGCTGCTGGCGTGGTGTGCCAGCGATTCTCCGGATTACCTGCCCCTGCTGATTCAGGCCTTTGACCGCCCGGATGTTCCGCCAGCGGCCTCCGCCACCGGCGAGGAGGAAACCGCTTATCGGCCGCAGGCACAATCACCTCAAACGCTGGTGCGCTGGGCCGAAACGATACCTGTGGATGTGTCCCCTGTCGCCACTGACTTCATCAGCTGGAAATCAGGCCGCTATCGCGCGCAGGTGATGTTCCCGCATCTTTTGCAGGTCGATGGCTCGGATACACTGCTGCACCTCTACTGGCAGGCCAGCATGTTAACGATGGGCAATGAAGCCTTATTACAGGCGATCCTTGACCAGCCGCTTCCCACGGCACCGCTGGAAGCGCTGATCTTACGCGGTCTGCAGCGCCAGGCCGCACAGCGCCTGGCGTGGCTTCAGGATTCACCGGTGCTGGCAGCGTTCAGCGCGTGGTTATCTGCGCCAGAAGAGACGCCGCTGCCTGAGATTTTCGCCGACGGCGAGGGTGCCGCCTGGAAACAGAGCATCGCCTGGTTGTGGCACTGGCGCCCGCTTCCCCCTCACAGCCTGTCCAGGCTGGCGCAACATCCGGCGTATGGCGAGAGCGTGTTGCCAGCGCATACCAGCTGGCTGTGCTATCTCCTCGGTCATGCCAATATTGCCTTGCCGGAAGAGGACCAGACGCCGCCGCACGATGCGCTGCGTCAGGTGATGCTGCTGGAGACAATGCTCGAACTGGATATCGGCAACATTTCCCTGCTCAGCCAGCTGAAGAATTTCCCGCTGGATGAACAGCACCCCTTCTGGTCGATGTATCAGGTATTTACCCAAATTGACCCGGCTCAGGGTGATGAAGTTGGCCAGCTCAAAAGCCATCTGGACCTGAACAACTCGCTGCATTTCAACTGCTGGACCCGGCTGCCCGTCAGTATCGAAGAGTATATTGCGCGGCGTGAAGAGATCTCCTCCAACTCGGCCCACTACTTCTATCGGTATCAAGCCGAGTGGCAACCACGGCTGGCGCAATCCCCCTTCGCATATCAGGCCCTGTACCACGCGGTTTTCCTGTCGCATGACAATGCGCAGTATGCACAGGAAAATCTGGATGCTCTGGAGGCCCTCACCGCCAGCTCGCCAGAAGAAGCCGCGTTTAAGCAGCAATTGCTGTTACGCCAGTTGCCGGTATTCCCGACAGACGACACGGTTGCCAGCGGGGCAAGCAACGCGTCGGCGATCGCCCTGGGGATCCATCAGCTTGGCAGCAATCCGGAATATTTGCTGGACGCCAAACTGAGTGCCGCTGCCGGGCACTGTGCTGACGATCCCGCAATGGATATTGCGTTGCGCTTAGCGGCAGCGACGATGCTGCAAGTCAATACCCGCCGTCAGAATGCGTTCGAGCAGTACCCGCAGCGCCGCAGTTATTTCTGGCAGTTCTGGCGGGTTAATTCACGCCTGGGTCGGGTGGGGTTGATATTGCAGATTGTGCTGGGGAGCGAGCTCGCTATCCTGCTGGTAAACGCGATTGTCGCTGAAGGGCAGCTGGCGAATACCGCGCTGTCAGCGCTGCTGGTGGTGATGAACGTTTACAGCGCGATCGTGCGCCGTGGACGAGATTTGGGCCTGGCCTCTGCGGATAAACTGAAAGAGATTAAAATTCCGGTGCTGAAACTGCTGGGGATGTATCTGTTCAAACGCGGGATGC
The DNA here is from genome assembly GCF_020683125.1 of Erwinia rhapontici. Lineage (NCBI taxonomy): Bacteria > Pseudomonadati > Pseudomonadota > Gammaproteobacteria > Enterobacterales > Erwiniaceae > Erwinia > Erwinia rhapontici. The sequence goes on from NZ_CP085627.1 coordinate 3,107,856, forward strand.
CTGAGCCAAACCGCTTTGGCCCTCCGCCCGGCTGGCGGCGAAAGAAATAGTCGGAAAGGTGTGTATGCCGCCCTGGTTCACGGGCGGCATATTTTTTTGGTTTTACAGCGTCATGTCCTTGAGCATGCCTTCCAGTTGCTGACGCAATGGCGCGATACGGCTTTCCTGTTGGCTGGCTAACGCCATTTCAAACTCTTCTAACCACAGGCCAATCTGTCCACGGGTATCGCCCAGCGATTGCGCCCAGGATTTCTCCAGACGCGCCAGCAAGTTGCGGTTCACCAGCGTGTCGCGGGGATGAATTTTCACCGCTGTTAACCGTTCACGGCTGCGCTGCTGCTGTTCCGGGCTGAGGCCAATCGGGCTGTGGTCGATCACTTTACTTAGTGACTCACCGCTTTCGGGCAAATGCACATCCACTTCCAGCAATCCGTTAATGTCATAACTGAAGCGCACGTCGATATTCTGTAACGCGCCGTTGGGTTTGACCGGCACCTGTAATTCATCGATAAAAATGTTGTTGGCGACCAGGGGATTCTCACCCTGATAGATAGCAATGCGGATAAACGTCTGTTCGACGTGACGGGTCGTGAACGTCTCCACCCGTGACGCCGGTACAACGGTATTACGCTCAAGGATCGGGGAAAATATCCCGCTCCTTTGCTCGCTGGCGGTGGCAATACCGAGCGTATAAGGGCAGACATCGGTGAGGATCACCTCTTCAATATCTTCATTACGCAAGCGACAGGCGGCCTGTGCGGCGGCACCGAGCGCAACAATGGTGGCAGGGTCCAGATGCTGGTGAGGCAACTTCCCGAACAGTTTCACCACCAGCTTCTGAATCACTGGCATACGCGATGCACCGCCGACCAGGACCAGATGATCAAGCTGCTCCGGCCGCAGACGGGCATCGTGCAGCGCCTGTTCTATCGGGGCTCGCAGACGCGTCATCAGCGGCAACCAGATCTGTTCAAGTTTCTCTTCATCAAACAAGAGCGTCCACGCCTTATCCTGCCACTGCCAGCTCAACTGATTCGGGGCATTATGCTGACCGAGCTGGCATTTTAGCTGTTCAGCACAATCGGAGAGGCGCGCCAGTTCGGTCGCGGGGATTGTCTCCGCGTTGAGCTTCCACTCACGGAGACAGGCATCAATCATCGCCTGGGTAAAATCTTCACCGCCCAGATAATTGTCGCCAGCCGAACCATGCACCTCGATCAGCGGCAGATCGTATTCCAGCACCGTGACGTCAAAGGTTCCCCCGCCGAGATCAAAGACCAGCGTGCGGCCGGTATTTTGGGTATGCAACCCGTAGGCCATGGAGGCGGCGGTCGGTTCGTTAATCAGCCTGACAGCATTGAGCCCTGCCAGTTCTGCGGCAAAGCGGGTCTGTTTGCGTTGTTCGTCGCTGAAATAGGCAGGCACCGAGATCACCACGTCGGAAATGTCATGACCAAGGTAAGCCTGAGCATCCGCTTTCAGGGATTTCAGCACCAGCGCCGATAACTCGGGCGCATCAAAGGTTTGTGTCTCAAGCCGAAACTGTTTCTTACTGCCCATAAAGCGCTTAAACAGCGCCGCTGAGCGCTGCGGATGGGTGGTCAGACGCGACAGTGCCGGGCGGCCAATCAGCATTTGTCCATCGTCATCCAGGCTCACCACCGACGGTGTTAAATATTCATTCAGCGCATTGGGGATCAGCCGTGCCTGGCCGTCCTGCCAGACGCTGATCAAACTGTTGGTGGTGCCTAAATCAATACCGATCGCCGGGACAGCCATCTTCAGTTCCGTCATGATTCTTTCTCATCAATGATGTGTTCCATCGATTTTATTCAATCATATTGAATTATAGAAGCCTTTGTCACACAGCAGAAGCACCATACTGTATCAAGCCGAGTGAAATTACCGGTGCTCGCTAGCCATCTGATGTTAGGTTCAGGGAGGTAACAGGGTGACAGTGGCCCACAAGAACGTGGACCCGGGGGTTTATCTGGCGTTATGCTCATCACGCTTTTGTTTCAGAGTACAGGAAAGCCATTCCAGGAAGCCAAGAAGTGTTGGTATGTGATATCTCGTATCCCCCACAGACCCGTCGGTAAGTTCATTCAGGGCAACAACTGCGGATTCATTATCCGGGTAACATTGGCGGAAGTCGTCAATATTGGTAATCAGGTTATCGAGATAATGACCACCATCTTCAACATAAATCTTAAAAGCAGAATCGACAATCTCTTGATAAGTTTCGCCATATTCATCGCTATCCTGTCCAAAAAAAAAGATAAAAAAGGTACTGATAGTTTTGAATTTTTTTAATTTTTAAAGCACCGGGTAAGCTGTTGCTATGTAGTAGGGTTTATTATTATATCGTTGTTTCTTCATTACCGATTCATTCTCCATGACTGCGGCCAGTTGCACCGGGGTCATGGCAATACAAAAACCGTTTTCCATCACATTTCCCTGTTATTAAACAATCCAGGGCTGAGGGTAAATAAGTGGGAGGACGCGGTAAATATTATCCTGTGCGCCATCCTCTTTTTCATAAAAACACTGACACGGCACTGTCAGGTCACACGTTCCCAGGGGTGAGCAAAAAGCCACGGCGCTCGCTGGCGGCGTTTATTTTCCTGATGCTGCGGGTCGGCAAAAGGAATGCTGTCGATCAGCGATCGCGTATAGTCACTGGCAGGCCGGGAGAACAACTCACTGACCCGCCCCTGCTCAACCACATGACCGTCTTTCAATACCAGCGCCGACTGGCACAGGCTGCGCACCACCGCCAGGTCGTGGCTGATAAACAGGCAGGCAAACTGATACTCCTTTTGCAGATTGCGCAGCAGTGTGAGGATGCTTTCCTGGATAGAGACATCCAGTGCCGAGGTGGGTTCGTCAGCAATTAATAGCTGCGGGTTCAGTGCCAGCGCGCGGGCAATCGCAATGCGCTGGCACTGCCCGCCTGAAATCTCATACGGATATTTCTGCTGCCATTCGGCGGGAAGCCCAACCTCCGTGATTAATGACGTCACCCGCTTGAGGATCGCCGCCTCTTTTAACGTGGTGTGCGTGCGCAAGGGTTCAGCAATCGACTGGCCGAGCGTCATGCGGGGATTCAGCGAGCTAAGCGGGTTCTGGAAAATAGCCCCAACCTGCGATTTAATCGCTTTGCTGCGCGTGCGGCTGGGATGATAAATCGCCTCGCCCGCCAGCGTCAGCGTTCCCTGGTGCGGTTTAATGATGCCCAGCAGGCTGCGACCCAGGGTGGTCTTCCCCGATCCGGACTCCCCCAGCAGGCCGAGGAACTCGCCTTTGCCGATGTTAAAAGAGACGCCATTAACAATATTATGGCGCTTGCCAAACCCTGCCGGATAACTGATGTGCACGTCATCCACCCGCACCAGTGCCTCAAACGTTTCCTCAACGGCGACCGGTGTTGATGTGGATGATGGGATCGCCGCCAGCAGCTGGCGGGTATAGGCACTTTCAGGCGCGCGGAACAGGGTTTTTGCCGCACTGTTTTCCTCTATTTTCCCGTGCCGCATTACAATCACCCGCTGTGCAATATCAGCGACCACGCCCATGTCGTGGGTGATCAGCAGCAGCGCCATACCGGACTGCTGGTTCAGGCTGAACAGCAGGTCGAGTATTTCCTGCTGAGTGGTCACGTCCAGCGCAGTGGTCGGCTCATCGGCAATCAGCATCTTCGGGCGTCCGGCCAGCGCCATCGCGATCATGATGCGCTGGATCTGGCCACCTGAGAATTGATGAGGGTAGTTCTTCAGGCGTTTATCCGCCTGCGGAATGCCCACCTGCGACAGCAGCTCAATGGCACGCGCCTTGCGCTGTGCAGCCTTGAGTGACGGATCGCACAGGGCAATCGACTCATCCAGCTGGGTGCCGACGGAGAAAACCGGGTCGAGCGATGACGTCGGGTCCTGAAATACCATCGCGATCTCCCGCCCTCTGAGGGTGGAAAGTTCAGTACGATTTAACCTCAGCAGATCGATACCCTGAAACAGGATCTTGCCGGAAACGATGGCATTCGCCGGTAATAATCCCGGGATCGCCTGCGCAATGGCCGATTTTCCAGCCCCCGACTCGCCGATGACGGCCAGTATTTCTCCGGCAGCGAGACTCAGGCTGACCTGATCCACTGCGGTCACGCCTGCGTCCTGCCCCGGATAGCACACGGACAGCCCTTCAATGCGGAGTAACGGTGTGTTATCCGGCATTGTCGATTAATCCCTGCGCCAGCCAGCTGTCTAACCGCGGAATGGCGATCGCATAGACTTTAAACGCGCGCTTCAGGTTTTCAATCGACACAAACTCGTCAGGGCCGTGCGGAGAGCCATGCCCATCAGGGATAAAGTCAGGGCGCTCGCTGACGTTTTCACCGTTAAACAACGCCGATGCACCCCGGCCAAATCCCGGGCCAAAGGTGATGGCGTTCGGCAATACCCGCGCATGGGTGCCGCCGCCCATGGTGTAAGGGTCGGTTTTGGCGTCCGCTATCGCGTCATAGGTTTGCTGCAAGCGCTGCACCAGCAGGCTGTCTTTATCCACATGCATCGGCACGTCGTCACGCAGGATCGTTAAGCTGCCGTTCAGCGGCGCAATGGTCTGTTTCAGCGTCGCCAGCAAACCGTCTTTATCGGTCAAAATCGGATAGCGAATATCCAGATAGATCGCCACACCGTGCGCATTCGGCATCGCTAATCCCCCGTTCAACGTCAGCTTACCGGTCTGCTCATCTTCAAAGGCAATACCCGCTCCGTGCCCCCAGGGATCGGCCAGCAGCTGCGCAATCAGCGTGGCCGCATTGAGATCTGCATCAACCAGCAGCCCGGCACCCACGGCGGCATTCAGCAGCAGCGGGATGGCATTTTGCGTGTTTTCAGGAAAGGCGGCGTGCCCGGATTTGCCATGCGATACCAGCAGCACATCGCTGCCGTCAGGCGTAATCGACAGCGATTCGCGCAGCCCGGCCGGTAATCGGGCAAGCGCGCTGTCAACGGTGGCAATGTCCGTCGCGGTCAAACGCAGTGTCGCACTGGCCGGAACGGCATTTTCCGCCACGCCCGCCGACAGACGGGATAACACCGGGCCGGTCGGGATCTGTAAAATCAGGTTCAGACCGCCTTTTTGCGCATAGTTGACGGGGAATGCGCCATCGGTGATCACGGAAAAGCGCGGAACCGGCCCGTTTTTCGCGAAGTATTTCATGTCGCCCATACCAATTTCTTCTGCGCCCCCGTAGATCACGCGCAGCTTGTGATGCAGGGAGACGCCGAGATCGCGGAAGGCACGCAGCAGGTAGAGGTCCAGCAGCGCCGGGCCTTTGTTATCCGATGCCCCGCGGCCAATAACGAAACCCTGTTTGTGGAACGGTTCGAACGGCGCAAAGGTCCAGTTATCGCCAGGTGGCACAACATCAAGATGCGAGATCAGCCCCAAATCCTGGGTCGCGTTGCGGTTATCCGCCAGCACAGACAGCGCGTGCCCCTGATGCGCTTCGGTGGCAAAGCCCAGCTTCTCCGCCTGCGCTTTAACGTGCTGGAAAATCGCTTCCACCTCGTTACCATAGGGTTTGCCGTCCTGCGCTAATTTCTCATCGGCAATGCTCGGATAAGCCACCCATTGCAGCAGGTCCTGAATGAATTCTTCACGGTGTTGCTCAAACCACTGTTCAATTTTTTCCGAAAAAGCGGTCTCCTCTGCGGAGAGATTTCCGGTAAAGCCTTTTTCCTGCAGTGACTGACTCATGCGCTTTTCCTTTTTTGGGAGAGTTTCAGCGAGTGAAGGTGGATATCTTTCACCGGGACCGCAGGCCGTGGATTTAACACCCGGGCAAGCCCCTCGCCGATAAAGTTGATCGCCAATACCATCAACACAATGGTTAAGCCGGGGGGGATCCACAGCCACCATTCGTCATCAATGACTCTGATACTTTGCGCCGCCGACAGCATGTTGCCCCATGACGGCTGCGGCTGTTTGACGCCCAGCCCAATAAAGCTCAGCGCGGCTTCGGCAAGAATCGCATTCGCCACCGCGAGGGTAAGATTTACGACGATGGGCGCGCAGGCATTCCTCAGCAAATGCCGCCAGACAATCGTGAAGCTGCTCACGCCCATGGATTTTGCGGCCTGAACATAGCCGCTTTCGCGCAGCGACAGCAGTTCAGCGCGCACCAGCCGGGCGATGCCCGTCCAGTGAAGCACGCCGATGATCAGAATCACGTTCCAGACGCTGGCACCCAGCAGGGCGGCGAGAGTTATCGCCATCGCGTAAAAGGGAAAACACATGATGATGTCGGTGATGCGCATAATGATCATATCGGCCACACCGCTTTTATAGCCCGCGATGCTGCCGAGTACGATGCCGATCGCCGCCTGAAAGAGCACCGCGGCCAGCGCGACCATGATGGATACGCGGCCGCCGTAGAGCAGCCGCGAGAAGACATCGCGGCCAATCTCATCGGTACCCAGCCAGTGTTCGCTGCCGGGCGGTGCCTCAATATTGTAGAGGTCCATATCATCGGGGTTGTAGGGTGTCAGCCAGGGCGCGAAGAGGGAAAAAGCAGCAAGCAGCGTCAGTAGAATCAATCCACTGACGAAATAGTGATCCTTCAGCAGGGGATGCAGCCGGGTTCGCGGCCGCAGAGCCGCGTCATCATGGTTCAGCATCATCGGGTCAGCCTTACTCGCGGGTCGGCGAGTGCATAGAGAATATCCGCGAGGATATTGATGGCTAAAGTGATCACCGCCAGAAAGAGCACAATGCCCATCAACAGGGGAAAATCGCGTGACTGGATAGCATCAAAACTCAGACGTCCGATGCCCGGCCAGTTAAAGATAATCTCGGTCAGCAGCGTTGCCGAGAGCAGCGCCGGGATCTCCATCCCCACCACGGTAATCAGCGGTTTGGCGGCATTTTTCAGCAAATGCGGATAGATCACGCCCGATCGCCTCATTCCCCTGGCGAACAGCGCCTTGATAAAGTTCTGGTTAATTAACTCGCTGATGCTGGAACGCAGGTAACGGCTAAAAATAGCGATGTTGCCTAACGCCAGCGTGACTGCGGGCAAAACAAGGTGTTTAGCCACATCGACAATATGATCAAAACCGGTAAGGTGACTGCCCAGCGTAGAGACGCCCGAAACGGGAAACCAGCGCAGATTCATGTCAAAGACTTTCACCAGTAAAATGGCAATAAAAAATACCGGAATGGAGAGGATGACAAAAGACAACAGCGAGACCGCGATATCCACCGTAGTACCACGACGCAGACCGAGATAAATCCCCAGCGGCAGCGCCACGATTAAGGTGATCAACAGCGAACTCCCCGCCAGCAGCAGTGTATTGAAGACCCGTTCACCGATAAGCGTGAGTACCGGTGCCCCACTCTGCAGGGAGTAACCGAAGTCACCCACCATCGCTCGCGAGGCCCAGCGCAAATATTGCACCCATATCGGGTCGAGGTAGCCGGCCTGACGCAGCATATCCTGTTTCTGCTCTGGCGTTGTTTCGGGCGAGATCATGCCGACCAGCGGATCGCCGGGCTGTAATTGTATGAGGAAGAAGACCAGCAGCGAGATGCCGAAAAGCACCGGAACAGCGATCAGTAACCTGTGAAAAATAACCCTGAACATAAAAAATCCCGTACTGAAGTGAACGGGTTTTACAGAAGTGGTGCTCTGTAAAACCCTCTACCGTGCAATGCGTTACTGTTTTACGCTCCAGTCAGCGACATCGGCGAAAGGTTCATAAGGGTAAGAGTGGTAGCTTGTTACCCGCTTACTCAGGGCGTAGCCGATATTGGGAATGTAGAGCCAGACGTGCGGCACTTCTTCATTAATCCCGGTTAACCACCCGCCAACGCTGGTCTTGAGGGCGTCACGGTCGATGGTGGCATTAAACTGACTGGCGAAAGCGTCCAGCTGTGGGGTGGAAAATCGTTCCCACCAGAAGTTGTTATCATATTCGCCAGGCCTGAAAGTCCCGCCCATCAACACGCCATCGTAGACTTTCGCTTTGTCCTGCAAAATGGAGAGCGTGGCGTTGAAGTCGGCGACGTTAAGCAGCACGTTGATACCGATTTTTTTCAGGTTTTGCTGAATAATGGGTGCGGTGAGTTCGCGGGTGCGGTTCCCTGTCGGGTAGTTAATGGTCAGGGTGAAATCTTTGCCGTCTTTATCCACAATGCCATCACCGTTGGTGTCTGCCCAGCCGGCTTCTTTTAATAACGCCTTCGCCTTTTCAGGGTTATAGGCATAATTATCTAACGCTTTAGGGTAGTAAGGGCTGTGCGGATTATCTTTGGTATTGAATATCTGAGCGTGACCGTAGAGTAATTTATCGACAATCGCCTGTCGGTCAATGCCATACACCAGCGCCTGTCTGACCCGGCGATCGGACAGATTTTTATTGCGCGTATCCAGTGATAAATACTGTGCACCTACGCCCGGCTGCTCAATAATCTGAATGCCGGCATTTTTATACGTCTGTAAATCGCGGCCATTCCATGATGAGAGTTCAGCAATATCAACGTCGCCATTGATCAGCTCATTCTGTACCGTCTGTGCGTTAGAGACTTTAAATATCAGCGTTTTGGTTTTCGGTTTTCCGCCGTAATAGTCGTCGTTGCGTTCCAGCTTGACGTACTGATCCGGGAGAAACTCGACAAACTTGTAAGGGCCGGTGCCGACCGGGTTGCGCAGCAGGTCAGTCGCTTTATTCCACTCTTTAACCGGGACTTTGCTCCAGATATGTTGGGCCAGCACGGGACGGTCGGCAAAGTGAGAGAAGGCCGCAGCATACGGGGCGACAAAGGTGAAGCTCAGGGTTTGTGCATCAATCACCTTGATGCCCGCTAAACGCTCCGTTTTACCCGTATGGTAATCCTCGTAACCCGCCAGATGTTTGACAAAGCCAGGGGTGTCTTTCGGGAAGCCCGCATCGGCTTCGGTGGCATAGGTAAAATAGACATCTTCCGCGGTAAATGCGGTGCCATCATGCCATTTCACGCCCGGTTTTAAATGCAGCGTCAGCGTTTTTCCGTCAGCCGAGTAGTCATATTTTTCAGCGAGAGACGGTTTTGGGTTTTGCTGTTCATCGAGGGTAAACAAGCGGCCAAACAGAGTGAATATAACCGCGCGATCGTAGTCAGTAAAATAAAGCGTGGGATGGAAGTTACCGCTGGGATTGCTCCATATTGCGTAGCGAATAATATTATTACTGTTGTTATTCTCTGCCGCTGCAACGTTAAACGCCGTCAGGCTCATTGCCGCAAAAGCAATGGCTTTTGAAAATCCCTTCATTCCCACCCCAGATAAAGTTGTCATAATTCACCCCGTCATTTCACTTCCAGAGGTAAATTAATAATAAGACCATCGTTAATACGCTATTTTTAACAACGTTACTGTTTGAAACAAACACAAGCAAATAGAATGATTGGTAATGGTTATCTGATTATGTTCCAAGTGAGATGACGGCACACTGACGCCCACGGGCGCACAGCCAGATTCGCCAGTTGGCTGAAAATTCGTTATTATCCGCTCCCACTCGCTACCGGGGCAGTCTGATGTCTGTGATTTTCGATACCTTTATTGCCCCACCCTGCCATGACAAGATTGAAGTCCTGTATCAGGACGATCACCTGGTGCTGATCAATAAACCCGCCGGGCTGCTCAGCCTCTCGGGGAAAAATCCGCTCAATCTCGATTCAGTGCATCACCGGCTGGTACAGATTTTCCCCGGCTGCACCCTGATCCACCGGCTTGATTTCGGCACTTCCGGGCTGATGGTGATTGCGCGCAATAAGGCGATCAATGCCGCCCTTTGCCAGCAGTTCAGCCAGCGTACGGTAACCAAGGTGTACAGTGCACTGTTGTGCGGGCATCTGGATAATGATGAAGGGATCATTGATGCGGCGATTGCCCGCGATCCGGCGCTGTTCCCGCTGATGTCGATTTGTGCCATCCACGGTAAACCCGCCCGCTCCCGCTATCGGGTCGTTGAGCGCATTGTTCAGGAGCAGGAAGACGGGACGTTACTGCCTGTGACGCGGGTACAGCTCACCCCGGAGACCGGGCGCACCCACCAGCTACGCATTCACTGCCAGCAGCTGGGCCACCCGATTCTGGGCTGCGATCTGTATGGCGGTCGCCTGTTGCCAGGCACCGAACTGACGCCGCGGATGATGCTGCACGCCAGTGAATTACATTTTGTTCATCCGATCAGCGAAGCGCCGATCAACGCCTGCAATGCCTCGCCGTTCTGATTTACCACATCAAATCATCAGGTACTTTGAAATCAGCATACGGATCGTCTTCGTTTTGCTCTTCCAGGCTCAGGGCGCTATTTAACACAATGCTGCCTGCATCGCGCTGCGCAATCTTATCGGCGACCACGGCGGGAATGATGACGTATTCGCTTTCGCCGCTGTTGCCCAGTAAACGTGCAATGGCGAGGCGACCGCTGATAAGCTGAGCTTGCGTGGCCTTATCGACGGCGATTTTCTTAATCAGGTTGTTATCGGTGAAATTAAAATCAATGTTGCCTTTGGCAATGTCGACTTTGTTCATCTCAATCAGCTGCTTCACCTGCGCTTTATACTCTTTCGATAACGCCGCCTGCTTCTGCTGTTCACTGAGCAACTTATCCCGCTCAATCTGCGCTTTTTTATTCTCTTCTACCGCTTCTCTGGCCTCACGGGCCTGAGCCTTAGATTTTTTGACCGTTCTCTGAACTTTGGCCATTTTTTTGCTGCTGACTAATCCCGCTTTCAGCATCTGCTCTTGTAAGGTGAGTTTTGTCATGTTCGCTTCTAAATCCGGTGAATAATGCGGGGGATTATACCTTTAATTTTTAGAGCTGTACCAGGTTGCGCCAAAATAGCCAGCCTTGCCGGATGGCCCCACAGGCTGTTTACTCTGCTACTGCGCCCTCTCTGCAAACGGCACTTTCACTTCCCGACTGACGGTGGTCGTTATCTCAGACTTATCGGTAAACGACGGCCAGTCGGAAGATTTGGTGATGAACTCCCAGGCATAGTACGCCTTCCCCTGGTCCAGTATTTTCAACTGCAAAACACGCCAGCTCTCATCGTGACAATGGGACTTGCGGGCATAATCCTGTTCAGAGAAACAGGCCCGGATCATTTCACGGGAGGAAAACAGAATATCTTTGAAGGCGGCGTTGTAACTTCCGTCATCATTCAACTGCATAAAGTCGGCGTAATTTTCTTCACGCCCGCCGCCCGAATACCCCGTCGACCATTGCGACACCAGGGCCACCGCCTGCTGGCTTTTACTCAGGGGATATAACGCGGGGTAGAGTGTGACACCGTTTGCAGACAGCTCATCATCACCCTCGTTCTTATCACTGTGACTGTGATGATACGGGCTAAAATCCCACGTTCCTTTCACGAGCCAGGTGCTGCCCGTTTTCTCAATCTTCATCAACTCGGGGGAGGAATTGATTAAATAGACGGTGTTCGCATCGGCCTTGCTGTTCCATAAGGTGGTTTCTTTCCCGGCGTTACAGCGATCTTTTAAAGCGGCACACAAACTGTTGTACTGATCGCTGCCGCTTTTCACCGCCGTCAATGCCAGCGGCCTGATGGAAGGTGGCACCTCAGCCGCCAGGACGGATGCCGATGCCACGGCCAGAAACGGAACCCAAAACCTGATCATAGTGCTCTCAAATAATGATGGCGTATCAAGGGATTATGAAGAATACGCCAGGCAATGCAAAGCAGTAATCAACGCAGGCGCGTCAGATGTCGATATAACGCAGTCGCCTGCGCGTGCGTGAGGGGGGCTCCAGGGCCGCCTTCGCTATCGCCGCACCAATGTCCGCACTGACAGTAATACCCTGCACAAACGGCCGATCGTGCATTAAATAAGGCAAGGCACCGAATGCAATGCGCCCCCGAGCACTCTCCGGCGACAGCAATGTGTAATCGTTACCGACGTCAGGAATATCATCCCCACAGGACTGCAACTGGGCGCGCAACGTCGGAAATGGCAGGTCACGGGTCTTCAGCGGTTTTTGCCCGCGGGCATCAATAAAGACATCAAACACCCGCGTTTGCCCTTCAGCGGAAATCACGGTCTGGTTGTCATCTTCGTGCAGATGATAATCCTGCCCGAGGGCCTGGATGCTGATGATCCCGGCCTCGCGCAGCGCCAGCAGTCGACGGATCGACTGTGATGGAATAGCGGCATAATTATCGATAAACACACGGGCCAGACCACCGTTGAATCTTTTCGCGTCTTTGTCATTGAGAAAAGGGACGATTTCTTCAACGGCTTCGTGTAAACGCAGCACGGTATAACGCCAGGCCACCGTGTGTTTTTCGCGCTTATTGCGCTCGACTTCATTAAGATTGGCGCAGGCCCAGTGAAAAGGGTCATGCTGATGCCGATCGGCGAACCAGGCTGCGGAAAAACCGTCGACGTCCAGCGTCCGCAGTGAGATATGTTGGCTCCAGGCCGGATCGCTTTGTGCCATCTCCTCAACCATCAGCCCGAACACCCGGTCAAGCAGGCCGTCCGCTCCCTCCGCAATGGCGTTTTCGATGGCCTCTGGCGTGACGATGCTCAACGGTTCATAAGGGATCGGGCAATAAAAATCGGCCTCCGGCAGGATGCCTGTGCGCGACATCAGCGTGATGTTCAGCCGCTCACTTCCCTTATTCAGTCTGAAGGTTATCTGTTCGTCATCGCCTTCTTTAAACGTCCCATGCTGAGCCACCACTGCCATTGCCGCATCAATGCCACTCAGCGACGTGCCCATAATGCCGACTTCACAGGGGGGAATACGGGCGTCCATAAGCCCGGACCAGGGGCTGGGGAAAAAGGTGCGGGTCGCCTTGCTGTCATCAGGCCAGACATGCCCTGTGGCAATCACCGCAAGATCAAACAGCGCCGGGATGCGTTCACCCTGCGCCCAGATATGCACGCCCTGGGAGGTGGCTTCCAGATCGGTCACCTGGCACGCTTCGTGGATATTGACTTCAAAACCCTGGCGTTTAGCCTGAGCGACGATTTCCAGAAACTGGTGGCGGAAATATTCACCCAGCAGGATCCGCGGCAGGAACTGCCGCACATGCAGGGAAGAAGCCTCGACGCCATAGCGGGCCAGATGGCTGTCACTCAGGGTGCGCAGCCACGCAATATAGGTGATAAAAACAGGCGGAATTTCAATACTGGCGATATTGGCCAGCATCATCCGCGAGTTATCTTCATCGCTGTAGGGCATGCCGACGCCCGCCTCGGCGGCCTGCTCATAGACAGAGATAGACAGCGGTTGCGGATTGCCCAGCAGTGCATAAAACGTATAAATGCCTGTTGGCCCCGCCCCGATGATGGCTATCTTTTTCATTGCCGCTCCCGCCTTATTATTGTTGTTAAATCCAGCTATTTTCCGGGAATACCTCTTTTCTGAATGAATGCCATTCCCCCCCTTTCCTGAACAACGCTCATCAGCCGGTAGATCAAGTCTATATGACTATTTTCGTTGTGCGCGTGGTCAGTGCCATTACGGCACTGGCCAGGGTAAAAAATGCGATAATCCAGCCCATGGTCCAGGGCGTGCCATCGCTAAACAGCGCCAGTAGCAGCGATGAGATAATGCCGCTGCCGTACTGCAACGATCCCACCAGTGCCGATGCCGAACCCGCCATCTCCGGCGCAGCATCCAGCGCAGCTGCGGTCGATGTTGCCGCGATAATGCCGTTCATGGAGAAGAAAACGAATACCGCCGCGATAATCAGGCCTATCCCGCCCATGCCAGACCCGGTCGCCACCGCTAATAGCATTGCGGCGAGTGCGGCGACGGAGGCGGCACACTTGAGCAAGGTTTCCAGCGGATAGCGATGTACCAGCCGTCGGTTCACCATACTGACCGCCATTAATCCGACAATATTCACGGCAAACAGCCAGCCGTAATGCGCGGGTTCAACACCAAAATACGAGATGTAAACAAAGGGTGAGCCGGTAATAAACGCATAGGCCGCGACATAATAAAACGTCACGCAGAGCGTGAAGCGCATAAAGGTGGCATGCGTCAGTAAGCGGTAATAATTGCGAAAGGCACCGGACAGGGAGGCTTTCACCCGTTTTGATTCAGGCAGAGTTTCAGGCAGCCAGCCGATTGCCAGCAGCATCACGGCACCGATTATCGCCAGCAGCCAGAAAATGGCATGCCAGGAGGCGATGTGAATCATCTGCCCCCCCAGCAGCGGCCCGGCTATCGGGGCAATGGCCATGACGATCATCAACGTGGACATCATCTGTGCCGCACGGGTACGGCTGTAGAGATCGCGGATCATCGCCCTGGCCAGCATCGGCCCGGTACAGGCACCCAGCGCCTGAAATACCCGCCAGAAGACGATATGCACGATATCAGTGGATAAGGCACAGCCCACCGACCCCATCACAAACAGCACCATACCGATGCACATCGGCAAACGCCGACCGAAGTGATCGCTGATCGGTCCCCAGATCAGTTGAGCTATACAAAACCCGATTAAAAAGCCGGTGATGGTCAACTCCGCATCGCCCTGTAAATCTTTCGCCATCACGGGCATGGCGGGCAGATAAATATCGGTCGATAACGAGGTAATAGCCATTAGTGCACTGAGGATCAGTACAAAGGTAAAGCCGGTGGTTTTTGGGGTGGCTAACGGCGTATGCGCCTGAGAGTCAGTCATGACAATCCATCGGGACAGAAAGGGAGAACGGTAGAGTAGCGGTTTGCCATCAGAAGATAATGTCAGGTAATCAGGTCGTCGTTATGAGCTGAATTCATAAATGGCGATAGCGGATAATCGCACATCAACGAATTTCCAATAAAATACGCCGTTGTTATGCTTGAGCATCAGTGATGACTTATGGATAAACTCAGGGATATGTATGCCATATGAAAATCAATAATCCCCTCCTGCCCACTCTTCTCTCTTTATTACTGACTGGCTGCTGGTTGGGGGATCACTTCCCGCCGTATGAAGTCGGACAGGTTTCCAGAACGGACGCTGGATTCTGTTTCCAGATTAACAATGCCGGCGACTATTACGTACATTATCTTTCCATCAGAGACAGACATGCACCTGAAAGATCGGGTTTCAACCGCAAGTTACCTGCTTTAAAAGTTGCTAATAATCAGCTATGCATCCCAGACACTTACTATCAATTTCCGGAGTCCGGTGAGTTAAACGTGGAGATCTCATTACGTTCACCCACCGAGAGAAGGATGATGCGCCGCATTATTGTTTCTGAGTTCATGATGATAAAAGGTGTACCGCATCCCTTCGCGCCGCGGGATTATTCAGTGATAACAGAGGATTATAGCCGGGAGAGTGAAAACAACGACGGCTGACCAGGCCCCTGATGAATCCCCACAAAAATGAGTGGCTGATCATTCGGCTTCAGGTCTGAGGCCAGTTTGAGCACGCCGGATCGGCAACTGCCGCATCCCTGCGGGCCTCGGCACGCGACGTCCTGTCGCGTGACGTCCGGCTTACCTCAAACTGGCCCCATCCCCGCAGCACCGTTGCTCGCTGTTAGTTTTAAAACTGCCACAATATGGCGATCTCTGCGGTGTATTTGGGTGAGGACATCCCACCTTAGTGGGACGTAAAATGCCGCTCAATACTGTCCAGCATATTGCTGGCACTGTAATAATCCAGACGGAACGTATCCGGGCCCATTGCATAGACCCGCTCAGCCGTTACCGGCTCCAGATGCTCAAGGAAGGGATTGGCCCTTACGCGCCCCACCGTCTCGTCGTCTGCTGAGAACAGCAACATACTCTTCCCAGTGAGACCGGCCGCCATATTCTCACCTGACAGCTGAATAATATCGTTACGCTTACCCATGCTGGTGCCGCCCTGCACGTCCGCGGGTGGCATCGCCAGCGTAAAGCCCAGTTCCGACAGCAGCTTGCCCTGCGCTGATGCCAGGGTCCACAAATTCACACCGCGGCCATCTTCATAATAAACCAGCGCGGAAACCGGCTGGGGTGGCAGTGTGATCGCCTGTTTCACCGCCTGCACCCGTTGCTCAAAACGGTCAATCACGGTGCTGGCGTCTTTCTCATGCCCGGTGATCTCCCCTAACTGCACAGCCAGCTGTTGCCAGCTTTTATCACCGTAGTCGATCACCAGCGTCGGGGCGATAGCCGACAGCTGATCGTAGAGCTTTAACGCTGAATCACCGCCCGTGGCGGCAATCACAATCAGGTCCGGCGCCGCAGCGGCAATCGCCTCGGCGTTCGGTTCAGAAATGTAGAGGGGTTTCAGATGGGCCTGCTTCGCCACTGCACTCCATTGTTTAAAAAAACCCTGGTCATCGGACACCGTGCTGTTACGACTGGTGCCGCCGGAACCGACCAGCGGCGCATTGATAGCCAGCAGCGTTCCGGTAATGGTCACGCTGGTGGAGACAATACGTTCCGGGGCCTTAGTCAGAGTCAGTGGCCCTTTAGGGGTTTGCAGCGTACGCGGCCAGCCCTGCTGTGCGCCTGTTGGCGCAACAGCTGCGGCCGCAGCCGGTGGCGAGGCGGGTTGCGACTCTGAATACTGAGTTGAACAGCTGCGGACGGATACAACAAAGATCAGTGCGGCAGCCACCAGCAGTGCACACAGCACCGGGAAGGAGAACAGTTTTTTCATCTTAGCCATTTCATTGAAAATGAGTCTTATTATCATACATTTAATGGCGGGGAATTTAAATCGCTTATGACAACGGAGAAGAGGCGGGAAAAAATGGCTTACGCTAAAAAGGCCGGGCAAGCCCGGCCTCAGTGAAAACTATACCTTCATCCAACGCCCTTCGGCGGCAGAGAGGGCAATCGCCTCCAGCACTTTCGATACCTGCAAGCCTTCAGCAAAGTCTGGCCACATACGGTCATCGGCGGCAATGCCGTTAATCAAATCGCGCACTTCCACCGTTTTCTGATCGTTAAAGCCAATACCGTGCCCGGCAGAAATACAGAACGCCGCATAATCCGGGTGCGCCGGGCCAGTCAGAATGGTTTTAAAGCCCTGGCGACCGGCCGGGTCATCATGAATATACAGCTCCAGCTCCGCCATGCGCTCCTGGGTGTAACGGATGCTGCCTTTGGTGCCGGTCACCACGTAGGTCAGGCCCATTTTGCTGCCGCAGGCGATACGCGAGGTTTCAATCACGCCGTGTGCGCCGTTAGCAAAACGCAGCAGTGCGCTGGCCTGATCTTCGTTTTCCACATCGCGCAGCTGGGACAGATTTTTCGGGTCCGGGCGCTGCTTGATGACCGTCATCATATCGCCGCTGACCTCATCAATGTTGCCCACCAGATAGTGCGCCATGTTGACAATATGCGCGGCCAGGTCGCCCAGTGCTCCGAGGCCCGCCAGTGCTTTCTGACAATGCCAGTCCAGCGGGGTGTTCGGATTCGCCAGGTAATCTTCATTGTGCGTGCCGTAGAAGTGCACCACCTCGCCGATTTCGCCACGGGCAATAATCTCTTTCGCCAGCTGGCTGGTCGGGTTTTTCATATAGTTGAAGCCCACCAGCGTTTTCACCCCGGCTTTTTCGGCTGCACGCACCATCTCTTCAGCATCGGCGACATCCAGCGCAAGGGGTTTTTCGGAGTAGACGTGTTTGCCGTGGCGAATGGCTTCCAGCGCCATCTCTTTATGCAGGAAGTTAGGGGCACAGATATCAACAACGTCGATATTTTCATCCGCAACCAGTTCACGCCAGTCTCCGGTTGAACGATTGAAGCCGAGTGTGGCCGCCTGCGCGCTGGCCAGTTCCGGGTTCACTTCCGCCAGCATCTCACGAACCAATTCCCCTTTCAGGTTGAACACGGTCGGCGCCTGAGAGTAGGCAATCGCGTGGCAGCGTCCGATATAACCGGTACCGATCAGGCCAATTCTGACTTTTTTCATGATAAATCCTTAGATGTAGGGAACAGGAAATGGAACAAAAATTCAATATTGATGAAATGTATATTTCGCAACACTGTGATTCAACGTCAAAATGAAACAAACGTGATCGCCCTGGCGAAAATGAATGTAACGCCGCTGCAAGTCCCACCGCATCCTGCAACGCAATACGCAAAAGCACGATTTTTGTGGTAAAAATCACATAGGCTTGTTCAGTATGCTGCTTTATTCAGCAGTTGAACCAAAAGCGTGAAAACAGCCTTTGACATCCCCTGCCCTGCTGGATATCATGCGCCCCGTTCCAACAATTCCTCTGTAGTTCAGTCGGTAGAACGGCGGACTGTTAATCCGTATGTCACTGGTTCGAGTCCAGTCAGAGGAGCCAAATTTAAGAAGCCCGCTCAGGGAAACCTGAGCGGGCTTTTTGTTGTTAATGATTTCGTGCCGCCGGATGACAGGCAGTGGGGAAATGTGTGAAGGGGACGTTCTCAAAGGCCGTCAGCGATGCCGAAATCCTTCCGCTCAATGGCGCAGGATTTCGGCACAGGGATCAGTCCGGATGGTGTCAGACCTTAAGCAACTTCACCGTGCTGTCGATGTCGATCTCATCTTCCGAGAAGATCAGGGTTGTTCCCTGGAAAGTGGTGATCGCCAGTTTTTTTACCGTACGCATTTCACCCGGCTGAGTGGCTGATTTTGGCCGGATGCTGTTCATCAGTATGCCCACAGATAGCACCGTATTTTCTTTATCAATGCGGGTTTCCGCAGGGACTTCTTCGCTGTACACCAGGTAAGACTTGATCGAGGTGAGCTTCAGGCGCTCCCCCGCGATATAGATGTAGGAACTTTCGGGTATCACTTTCACATCATAAGCTGACAGCCCTTTGCTGTTGGTGGTGGGCTCGAAAGTCACCGCCGCATCTTTCTTAATCAGCTCAGGATTGGCGATTTTAATCACATGGACATAACGGTTATCGCCGTTTTCATCTTTGATAAATCCAAAGCCTTTATCTTTAAACCAGGTTGTGATCGTGCCGTTCATCGCCATTGTCGCCTACTTAATCGTTAATCTACTCAATTTTCAGCGCGCAGTGTAAAACACAATGCCTGCGCAGACTATGCCTTTGCGGTAAGTCTGGACGATAAATTGCGGGTACGCGAGGAACAGCAGGCAGGTGACAGCGGATAAGAGGCAAAGTGGGGCGTGGAATGTGAGTGAACCCGGAGCGGTTGGAGAGTATGATGAACTTCCGCTCACCTCTTTCCTTCTTCTACCCGCGATCATGAAAATCGCTCATGTTGCTGTGAAATTATATCACTTCCCCTCACCCAGTGACTCTGGCATAAAATATGCACTATAGAATGTGTGCAGACGGCTGAATGTTGGAACCTGAAAAGAAAATTGCAGCTTCATGAAAAGTGCAAGAAGTAAGCTCAGGTTTGTAGCGGAAATTAGGATACCAGATTACGATGAATAATAACTTTGCGTTTACCATAAAAAAAATCTGTTTCGATGAGAATTATAATCCATCCGAAAATACGCGTATCACAACCAACTTTGCTAATCTGGCCAGAGGTTCAAAACGCCAGGAAAACCTGCGCAACGCCTTAGTGATGATGAACAATCGCTTTAATTCCCTGGCGCATGGGGATAATCCCAAAGGGGATCGTTACGCTGTCGAACTGGAAATCATCTCCGTTGAGATGAATATTGCTGTCGAAGGCAATAACGATAGCTTCCCGGTGATTGAAATTTTGAAAACCAATATTATTGATAAAAAAACAGATGAACGCATTGAAGGTATCGTAGGAAATAACTTTTCCTCTTACGTGCGGGATTATGATTTTAGCGTGGTATTGCCAGAGTATAATAAGAACCAACCCGAATTTAGCATCCCCGCTAACTTTGGCGACCTGCATGGCAATATCTTTAAACGCTTTGTGGATTCAGATATCTACAAAGAAAACTTCGCTAAACCACCGGTGATTTGCCTGAGCGTCTCAAGCAAAAACACCTATCATCAGACGGGTTATCAGCATCCTGCTCTGGGCATCGAATACCAGCAGAATGAACTGTCCCTGACCGATCACTATTTCAATAAAATGGGCTTACAGGCGCGCTATTTCATGCCTGCAAACAGTGTTGCGCCGTTAGCTTTTTATTTCGTAGGGGATCTGGTGAATGATTACACCGATCTGGAGCTTATCGCCACCATCAGTACGATGGAGACGTTCCAGAAGATCTACCGACCAGAGATTTACAATGCGAATTCTGCAGCAGGAAAGCATTATCAACCCAACCTGACGCAGCGAGACCATTCATTAACGCTCATTACTTACGATCGCGAAGAACGTAGCCAGCTGGCTGTTGAACAAGGAAAGTTCACTGAAGAGAAGTTCATCAAACCATATCAAACTCTTCTTGAACAATGGTCTGCTGATCCCGTTCTTTGATTAAACAAATACAAGGTTTCTATTATGAAAAAGTTATTGCCCACGTCCACGGCTGGCAGCTTACCTAAGCCTTCATGGATTGCACAACCTGAGCAACTCTGGTCCCCGTGGAAATTGCAGGATCAGGAATTAGCCGACGGCAAAAAAGATGCGCTGCGTTTGTGCCTGGACGATCAACAGCAGGCCGGTATTGATATCGTCAGCGACGGTGAGCAAACACGCCAGCATTTTGTTACCACGTTTATTGAGCACCTTGAGGGTGTTGATTTTGAGAAACGTGAGATCGTTAAAATTCGCGATCGCTATGATGCAAGTGTGCCCACCGTTGTCGGCCCTGTCAGCCGCAAGAAGTCAGTGTTTGTTGAAGACGCTAAGTTTTTACGTCAGCAAACCGATAAGCCGATCAAATGGGCCTTGCCGGGTCCAATGACGATGATCGATACGCTGTATGATAACCACTATAAAAGCCGCGAAAAACTCGCCTGGGAATTTGCCAAAATTCTCAACGAAGAAGCCAAAGAGTTAGAGGCTGTCGGCGTTGATATTATCCAGTTTGATGAGCCTGCATTTAATGTTTTCTTCGATGAAGTGAATGACTGGGGTATTGCCACCCTGGAACGCGCCATCGAAGGACTGAAATGCGAAACCGCTGTCCATATTTGCTACGGCTACGGCATCAAAGCCAATACCGACTGGAAAAAAACGCTGGGCACCGAGTGGCGACAATACGAACAGATTTTCCCGAAACTGCAAAAATCTAATATCGATATCATCTCACTCGAATGTATGAACTCGCATGTTCCTATGGAGCTGATGGAACTCATTCGCGGTAAGAAAGTGATGGTTGGTGCCATTGATGTGGCAACCAATACCATTGAGACGCCAGAAGAAGTTGCCGCGACGCTGCGCAAAGCCCTGCAGTATGTTGATGCCGATAAGCTCTATCCTTGCACCAACTGCGGCATGATCCCGTTACCGCGTGGCGTTGCACGCGGCAAGCTGGATGCATTAAGTGCAGGCGCAGAAATCGTGCGTAAAGAACTGCTGGCGAAATAACGGCGTCAGCCCGTCATCATTTGAAACAACGCAGTCCGGATTGGGCGATCTGATCAATCCGGACTGTGCCCTCCCCCCAGCGCCTCCCTGCACTTCCCTGTTTGATTTCTCCTTCGCTTCGATTATGGGATATATTGAAGGCACTCTCGTTAAATGCTCCCTTTAGAACAGGTAATATCGGCAATGGCTCTGATCCCCAAAAACTATGCGCGGCTGGAAAGCGGCTACCGTGAGAAAGCACTCAAAATCTATCCGTGGGTCTGCGGGCGCTGCGCGCGCGAGTTCGTTTATTCCAACCTGCGCGAATTAACGGTTCACCATATGGATCATGATCACACCAATAACCCGGAAGATGGCAGTAACTGGGAGTTGTTGTGCCTGTATTGCCATGACCACGAACACTCGAAGTACACCGAAGCTGACCAGTACGGCACCACCGTTGTGGCAGGAGAAGATGCGCAAAAAGACGTGGGTGCTGCCACCTATAATCCTTTTGCGGATTTACAGTCGATGCTGAATAAGAAGAAGTAACAGCTGACCCGTTAGCTTTTGGAACCCTACGGACTGCCAGCATATTCAATGTGAGCGGGCAGTCCGATCATTTCACCGGATGAATAATGATAATGAATATCACTATCCGATCAGCGCGAGTTTCTGATGTAGAGCGTATTTTCGACGTCAGAACCTCGGTTATTGAAAATCATCTGAGTCGTGAAGAAATGCGCCAGATGGGGATCACTGAAAGCCTGGTGGCCGATATGATTCAGAACAGCCCTTGCGCCTGGGTTGCGGTTGAAAGCGAAAAAATCATCGGTTTCTCCATTATTTTGCCGGATGAAGGCTGCCTGTTTGCGGCATTTGTTCTGCCAGAATATGAAGGCAAGGGAGCGGGACGCAGACTGGTGATGGCCGCTGAGCAGGAATTATTTAAACACCATGATATCGCCTGGCTGGAAACCGATAAGAACAGCCGTGCTGCGAACGTTTACCTGCATCTTGGCTGGGGCAATAAAACGGATATTAATGACACTGATATCCGTTTAGAAAAGGCCAGAGGATAACGCTCTGTCAGTTAAGGATACGCATTGCGCCGGGAGACTTGCCTGTTACACGCTTAAAAGCCCGGCTGAAAGCGGCCTGTGAGGAGTAGCCCAGCCGCTGGGATACCAGATCGACGGTGATTTTTTCTGACAATAACCAGCGGACAGCGAGGTGCATCCGCACTTCCGTGGCATACCGCAACGGTGGGATACCGATGGTGGTCTGAAACCTTTCGGCGAAGGCGGATCGGGATATATGCGATTCAGCGGCGAGTTCTGCCACGCTCCAGTCGCGGCCCGGTTCGCGGTGAATCGCCAGGATGGCCCGAGCCAGACGCGGATCGCGCAGTGCTGCAGCGAGCCCCTGGCTGGTGCCGCAACCACCCTCCACCCACCCTCTGATAAACATCGCCGCAACCACATCGGCCAGCCTGGCAAGAATCCCGGCATAGCCCACGCGCCCGGAACATATCTCACGCTTCATCGCATCCAGGATATGCATCAGTCCCGGCCAGTTAGCCCCCTTCGCATCAGCACGCATAACCTCAGGCATCACGCCTGCCAGTCGTTGCATGCTTCCCAAATCAATTTCCATGCAGCCAAAGAACAGCACGGCACCTGGCGTTTCCTGGGTGCTGGGACAGGTATCAATCCCACTCACGTTTTCATCCAGGGGTACCGTTTCAAAGTCATCGATATCCATCACGTCAGCGGCTGTTGCCGACATTAGCTGGTGCTCTCCGCCGTGAGGAATAAACAGGGCTTCCCCGGCTGAAAGCGAGAAACAATCGCCGTTTGCCGTCTGAAGCACCGCGTCCCCCACCGCGACATAGTGCAGGTAAGCATGGCCGGGGCGGCTGGGGAAATTCACACCAAACGTATTGCCCGTTTGAATACGCTGATACCGCACACCGTTAAGTCGCAGGCCAGAAAGCAGTTCACTGATCAGTTCAGATGAGAGGGCAAAAGGTGAAGTCATGACCATATTCGGGTTTTCGGGTAATAAAGGAGGTTTTTAGAGCATAGCTCATCCAGCGACACCTGAATAGACTTCATCCTTTAACCCCTTTACCTGGAAACTCAGTCATGACCAATGAAGCCTCTATCAGGCAGCACAAAGCCGTATTAACCACCGATGAGCCAATCCGGCCCGCCTGGCGGGCGGTGTTTTCGTTAACCATGGGCGTTTTTGGCCTACTCACCGCTGAATACCTGCCTGCCAGTTTATTAACCCCCATGGCTCAGGATTTTGGTGTGTCCGAATCTCTTGCCGGACAGGCCGTCACGGCGACGGCGGTCATTGCGTTATTTGCCGGATTACTGGTCCCGCGATTTACGCGTGCGTTTGACAAGCGCGCCGTATTGTTGAGCTTCACTGCGCTGATGGTCTTTTCAAACCTGCTCGTGGCGCTCTCTTCAGGCATTGTCATGCTGCTGGCAATGCGCGTCTTGCTGGGTATCGCACTGGGTGGATTCTGGAGCATGGCTGCGGCGGTGGCGATGCGCCTGGTGCCAGAAAGGCTGGTGCCGCGCGCCCTGTCGATCATTTTTAGTGGTATCGCGGTAGGTACGGTGGTTGCCGTGCCGCTGGGAAGCTATCTGGGGGGGATTTGGGGCTGGCGTAGCGCCTTTATTGCCGCTGCCGCGGTGGGTGTCGTCACTTTGCTTTTCCAGTATTTCACGCTGCCCGGAATGCCACCGCTGATTCGGAGTAAAACGGCATCGGTCTTTTCTCTGCTGCGACGGCCTGGTGTTAGCATCGGTATGATGGGGTGCGTGCTGGCACACACCGGCCAGTACGCGCTATTTACCTATATACGGCCTGCGCTGGAAGGTCTCGTACAGGTGGATGCCGAAGGGCTGGCGTTACTGTTGCTCGGATTTGGGCTGGCTAACTTTTGCGGGACGCTGTCGGCGGGATGGCTGATGGAACGCAGCTTGCGTTTGACGCTCATCATGATGCCCGCTCTGGTGGGTGCAGCCGCACTGGGCATGATCATCATGCCACTATCGATAGTGGGGCTCACGATGCTGGTGATGCTGTGGGGTCTGGCATTTGGCGGCGTACCGGTGGCGTGGTCAAGCTGGGTTGCACGGACGCTTCCAGATGAAGCAGAGAGTGCGGGAGGTATGGTGGTCGCCGCCGTTCAATCCTCCATTGCTGCCGGTGCGGCCATCGGTGGCCTGATATATGGCATCAACGGCGTGACGGGGGTATTTATCACAGCGGCATGCATCATGTTCAGTGCCGCGCTGATTATTGCCTTCCGGGTCAGAGTCTCTTCATCACCGACAGAAACGCAAAGCAGGACATTTCACTGACACGTTAACCACGCCGGGGAGATTTCCTCCGTTCAGCTAGCGGAGCAGCTCACAAGCCGTTATTGATCCGTCCAATCACAGCGCGCTTTTAATGTGATGGATAAAAGCAGAAAAGGCGGGGTCTGCTTTTATCCTTGTGACAACGGAATCTATACGGTCAGTATCACACTTCCTGTTGTGCGTCCGGCTTCGAGGTCAGCGTGTGCTTTCGCCGCCTGCGTCAGGGAATATTCCGCTCCGACGGGATTTTCCAGCCCATTCTGCAGGGCCGCCATGAGGTCGCTGGCCCCCTGTTTGTAGAGATCGGGGTCGTCAGCATAGGCAATGGAACTTGGCCGCATCAGTGCGATTGAGCGGGCGAAGCTAAGATCCTCTACACGCACCGGTGGAATAGGCCCGGCAGGCTGACCCAGGCTTGCGACAATGCCAAAAGGGCGCACCACGCCGAGCGTTGCAGCAAGCATGTTTCCTCCAATCCCATCAATGGCAAGATGCACCCCGCGACCCTCCGTAATTTCGCGCACGGTTTCCGCCCATGCCGCATCGGTATGAAGCAGCACTTCAGCGGCCCCTGCATTCTGCACAATGTTCACTTTAGCAGCGGACCCCGTTGTCCCAATCACCCTGGCACCTTTCATGGTTGCCCAGCGGGTAACAATCTGGCCCAGACCGCCCGCGGCAGAATGAACCAGCAGCCAGTCACCCGCTTTAACCTCCCTTACCTTGTGAAGCAACATATGTGCGGTAAGCCCCCTCAGCATCGAGCTTCCGGCGGTCCGAATCGTTACCCCATCGGGTATTTTAATGAGCCGACTGGCAGGGATATTCCTGAGTGCTGTATAGGCTCCCATCGGGTTCCCGGTATAAGCAACGCGGTCCCCGGGGGTAAAGGCGCGAACGTTATGCCCCACGGCCGTTACCACTCCGCCCCCTTCAAAGCCGGGCACTGTCGGGGAAGAGGACAAAGGGTAAAGCCCTGAACGGAAGTAAATATCCACAAAGTTGACGCCGATCACCTCATGCTGAATCTGAACTTCATCGGGGCCCGGTTCATTCAGCGTCATTTCAAGGGCTTTAAGGACGTCGGGACCGCCCGGCTGACTGATAACGATGGCTACTGACATATTGCTGTCCTCACTGTTTACGTGAGAAAAATTATAAAGTCGTTTATGTCAGGAAAAATACGGGTATAAAAGAACCATGTATGTGTAAAAATGCACAAGGAAAGAGTGAATGGACTGGCAGGATTTACATTACTTTCTTGCTCTGGCCCGCTGGGGTTCCATGTCCGCTGCGGCAAAAGAGCTTCACGTTGACCATGCCACCGTAAGCCGCCGCATCGCCGCCCTCGAAACGTCGCTCGGCCTTCGTCTTACTGAGCGGCTGCCCCGGCGTACCGCGCTGACGGAACAAGGCAAAGTCATCGCCTCTTTGGCTGATGAAATGAACAGGATTGCCGACCGGGTGGGTATACAGGCGAAGTCGCTGTCTGCTGCGCCAGCGGCGGCTGTCAGGATCAGCGCATCCCCCGCGGTGGCTGCACAGCTGATTGCACCGGCCGTGGCTGAGTTTACGCAGCGTCACCCGACTATCTCACTCTCATTATCAGGCGTATCCCATCATGTTCAACTGAACAAAGGCGAGGCTGATATCGCGGTCCGTCTGACAAGACCGGATGATCCCGATTTGCTGACGCGCCGTATCGGGACGATGCGTTTCGGTCTGTATGCTTCACCTTGCTGGCTGGATAAGCCGCCCGACAGTTGGGTATTCATTGCCTACGAGAACTCGCTGGATCATGTGACGCAGCAGCAATGGCTGGAATCCCTGCTGGACGGAAGGCGGATTATATTCAGGGCCAGCGACCTGATGGCACAGCAGCAGGCTGCAAGGAGTGGGCTGGGCGTGGTGACGTTACCCTGCTTTATGGGGGACAATGACAGCTCGCTGATAAAACTGCCTGTCAGTTCGCGCCCCCCAGGCAGGAGCATGTGGCTGGTTGCCTATCCAGAGTACAGACGCGATCCCTTCGCGGTGATGGTCATGGAATTTCTGGCTGATGTTATTGGCAAGGCATGTCCGCCTGACAGAACGCCCTGAACCGTGATGTGGGTGACTTCTTCCATGGAGTATATTGACCAGCCCCCGGGTTATTAACGTATCGCGATGTTGGCTGTGAATTCAACCGATGGATCCAACACAATAAACCGTTGAACTCACATAACATTTGAGACATTAATAACAATATCCTCCCAACTCCCTGCCCGGACGGGCCATCAGCCCAACTTCTTTAACCAGCATCGCCGAACCATCAGAAGAGGCGTTTCGGGCCTCTGCGGAGGGGTCTTATGGCAAGGGCACAGAGCTTAGATGCGCAGCTCTGTTAACTCTCTCAGGTTATGACTCAAGAGTGCCTCCGAACATGCGCATAGTATTGAGCTGATCGATGCTATAAGGCCGGGAAATCCAGTCACTGTCGAACTGCTCAACGCCGAATTCTTCATGATTAATACCATTTATGGCAATAATTCGACCATTAGGAAGTTCAACCTGATAGTTAGGCCTGACGCCTGTTCCTGACATACCGATACGTATACAGATATTCTTGTCATTTACTTTCGGATCTTCAGATTTTCTGCGTCGTTCCGCAAGATCGCGTGCAGCCGACTTCATCTTTTCGAAATGATCTAAAGGGATATCCTTAAAATTACCGTCCCATGACTTATCCATACAGCCTCCTAAAACTCAGATTAATGCGCCGCATTTGCAGCAATGTCGTCAGGCGCGAATGATAACTTCAATACTATCGACTGAAACCTCATACTTTTTAGATAACAGTATCTTCGCTTGCTGAATTGTTATCCCTTCTGGGAAAGGATCTTCCTCAAGTACAGCCTTAGGTGGCTCAATCGTCACTTCAGGCATCTTTTTGAATTTTAGTTTATTTTCCTCAATACCCAATTCAAAAAGTGATGAGTAAGCAACGGGGTTTCGAGCGCCATCCCACATGTCCGGGTATGCTACTTCAGCGTACTGGCTGACTTTGACTAGCCATCTTTTAGGATGCTTTCCATCCCATTCAGGGGAAAGTAGGACGTCCGATATCATGCCAACAAAAAAGGCGTATTTGTGCGGGGCGGTTACGGTTCCCCAGTCGTCATTATGATTATCAGCAGGGTCTCTGTTCTGTACACAAACCACGTATTTACAACGCGATGCACGTTTTTCACTGAGAACCCAGGCGCTAGATCCTCCATCACTTATCAGACGATCAAGACCACGGGCAGTGAATACAACCAGAGCTGAATCGCTCATATACATCTCCTTAGTAAAGTATTAGTCAACTATATACATAAAAATAGATAGTCAAAATAATGCAATAAAAAGTATATAAATGCATGTGAAAGTATCTTGGAGCAAGCCATTAAACTGGTTTTAAGCAGGAGTTCTGGACGTCGTGGTTAGAATTTGTGGGTTTCTGACACTTACCGTCAGACTCGTAAGCTTCACTGAACCGACAGATGCGGCGTTTCAATCTGGTGGCAGAGGTCTGAAGGTTCATTCAGAACGCTCAGCGCAACAGGCATAGCATCCCTGTTTCGCATTGTGTATCTGGATATAACTAATCAGCGGATCGGCAAAAAAAAGGCCAATAAGATTTTCAGAAAATTGTCCCTCACAGATATCTGCCCGTCTTAAAAAGTGATTTTCATCATAGGCCCGCAATGACAGCACTCTGGTTTTCATCACCTCAGGTAATTCATTGAGGTAAATGCCTTGTTGGGTACATCCCTCCCATATATAGATGGCATGAGAGCCGAAATAAGGGGTATCTGCAGGCTGGTAGATGTGGTTGATCAGAAGCGCGGTTTCGCCAGCAGGGATATCGCACAACGAGATTCTGTCGGGATAGCCGGGGTAGCTCACTACCGTTTTTCTGATGGCACCGTATCTTTTTAGATAGGTATCGCTCTGTCCAAAAAGATGGGTAAACTGCTCGGCTCTCAGGCCAGAAATTCGGTATTTCATCATGTCTCCTGTGGTTTTCAGCATGACATTAGCGGTTATTTGCAGGAGGAACTCGCTGTTATCGGTCAGGGAAATTATCACTTAGCTTTAACCGAGGCGCGGACATCCCCTTCTTACCGTCCCTGCCCTACGCTTTCACTCATCAATGATGTACTCAAATTTTTGGATGACATCATTGTGAGCGACTGGCACAGGCCCAACGACAGACTTTTCGGAAGCCATCATGGACAAGAAAGCAAAGAACATACTGTTCAAAACATATTGGAGCAGCAGCGGCTGGCTCTCTGAACAAAAGACCGCCCCCGACGACTTCGCTTATGCCAAATCCCAGGGGATGATGTTCGATCCGGTCAACGTGACCCACGACGAATGTCTGGAGAAAGTCCTGGCGATGGCGAAACGGATGTCGCCAACCAAAGCGGCACACGCCTTTCTGGCCAGTCTGTCGGCAAAAAGACTCGACTGGCGGTCAGGCATCGCCTCATACAACCTCGCCCGTCAAATGGTTCCACATCAATACGCGCCGGTTATCAGCGGGCAAAGTTTTCGGCCGGACGGTTCCATAGAGAGCACGAGCCATACCTGCAGCGTTTGCCGGGATGTCGTACCCGGCCTCACGATTGGCGCTGAGCGCTATGAGCATGAGGATCTCAACGTCCTCAATTTCGAACGCATTAAGTGGGGCGGCGTCCGTCACGGCCAGCTGATCTATACGTGGTTTGATCTGCAAGAGTTGGAACGCGCCGATATTCCAGAGCCGACGGAGGAGGACATCGTGATCCTCCAGAGCATCCTCTCGACCATCGAATCAAGCCAACCGACCGACCATGCGGGTGCGCTAGAAAAGCGACTGGCTGCCGCCGTTAAATCGTCGAAGGACGAGCGACGTACAATCATCGACATCCTTGCCCACCTGGACGTGCTCAGGCCTGCATCCTTTGAACGCCCGATTCACGGCAAGAGCGACTGGTCAGCGGCGGCCGCAGCATGGCGCGGCGAGGACAAATATGACAGGGAGGCTGTTCGCCTCTACTTTGGGGAATGGTTGTATCGCTGATTCAGGCTCTGTCGCGTTAACGGATGAACGATGAAAATCGGGGTCGTCGGCGTTTTAGACGACCAGCAGATAACAGGAGCCCTTAGTTTTCAAGTGCAGCCAGGATAGCAGCTTCCATTTTCTCGGGGGAGGTGAACGGGGCAAAACGCTTCAGCGGTTTGCCGTCGCGTCCGATCAGGAACTTAGTGAAGTTCCACTTGATCCGCCCACCCAGCACGCCGGGCAAGGCGTCTTTCAGGTAACGAAACAGCGGGTGCGTAGCGTTTCCGTTGACCTCCACTTTCCCGAACATCGGGAAGCTCACGCCGTAGTTGATGTGACAGGTCTGCGCGATGTCGTCAGCACCGCCGGGTTCCTGCTTACCGAACTGGTTGCAGGGGAAACCCAGCACCACCAGCCCCTGTGCAGCATACTTCTTGTAGAGCGCCTCAAGGCCTGCGTATTGTGGCGTGAAGCCGCAATGGCTGGCGGTATTCACCACCACAACCAGCTTGCCAGCGTAGTCGGCCATAGAGATAAGTTCGCCACCCAGACTGGTGGCGGTAAGTTGGTGAAAGGCGGTCATATCGGGATCCTCAGATCGTCTCTTGTTCAGGCTGACGTGAATTAAAAACGTACCGGCTAAACATCAGCCAGATGAAAAGAGCACAGAGCGCAATGCCTGCCAAAATCATATAGGCGAAGCTCCAAGACGTATGGCTTACGATGACGCCAGCCAACGCCGGACTGAATGAGGCACCCAGCCCCTGGAGCAACATAACCAGCCCAAGCGCTGCGTTGATATGTCCTGAGCCATTAAACAATGAGGCGATAAGTCCGGGTACGGCCACGCCCAAAATTCCCGCACCGACACCGTCTAACGCCTGGACTGGAAATATAACAAATTCATTGCCCCAGAAAGACGCAATCGCGGCACGAACAGGTAATACGATCAACGCAATGACGATAAGCCTCGCGTAGCCATACTGTGCGGCATATCTTGCCGTGAGCAATGCAACGGGAATCATCACCGCCTGAGAAATCGCGACCGTCAGGGCGGCATAGGTGCCAGGCGTAAACAGGGAACCCGAGGGAGAGGAGGCGACCTGCATGCTTAACATCGGCAGTTGTGCCGCATTGGCCAGGTGGAAGAGGAGCAGTGTCACCCCCGTTACCGCCAGTTCAGGTCGCTTTAGTAACGCCAGAACAGAGACCGAAACCGTCGGACCTTCGTGTTTTTCCACCCCTCTCGCGACATCATGGTCAATATCGTTTTTATTAATCGCTAATGTACACATCACGGCGCATACCGCCATCGTGGTCATCAGTAAAAACACGGAACCCGTGCCCCAGACCCAGCAGGTTATCGCTGCCAGCACCGCCACCGCCATATTCCCGCTATGGTTGAAGGCTTCATTTCGGCCCATCTGCGACAAAAAACCTTTCTGACCGGCGATGCCTAAGGTGATGCCGGCAATGGCTGGCGCGACGATAGCGGCCGCGATACCGGTAATGATTTGCGATAAAATCACCACGACGGAAGTCGGAAAATACCAGAGGGCAAGCGCGCTCAAGGTAATGAGCAGGGATGAAGTGATAATTAACAGACGTTTGTAACGCGTGGCATCGACGATCATCCCTGAGGGGAACGTGGATAACAATCCGGCCAGGCCCCCCACCGTCATCACCAGACCAATTTCTTCTGCCCGCCAGTGATGGGACACCAGAAATATACCTAAAAACGGCCCCAGCCCATCGCGGACATCCGCGATAAAAAAGTTGAGCAAACAGAGAACTTGCAGTGAACGTAATCTCATCAACATTCGCCCCAGAAAGAATCGTCATCACGAAAAACCCCGGCACGATGGCCCGGGTTAATTTGCCTGGCTTTTGATTGTTCAGTACTTGAAGAGCCTTGCTGTTTATACGCGTGAACCCGGCTCAAAAATAGTGCTCATCTCCTGCCCCGTCAACGTCATTGCCACAATGGGACGACGAGAAGATGGGGGAAATGGCGTTAAGGGTCAAGGGGGCATGGGGAATGTCGTCGGAACAGGGTACATTCCGCAGATGGAGAGGAGAACTAAAGGCCAGCTTTGAGTGAAGAGCGGACGTGCCACCTTCACATCCGGGGGGCACCGTATGTGCTGGTAACCTGCAAAACCACCCGGATTGAACATAACATCCGCCGTTGGTACCGGTGTTACATGAGATCTATACCGAAGCGGCGAAGCACAAGCGCATACCCCCAAAAAATCACCACAGTCATGAAGCAGGACGCCAGCAGCGCGACCCAGAATCCCCACCGCTGATACATGAGGGGGAAGCAAAGAAACATCGGAAGCGTCGGGACCACATACCAGAATGTATACCACGCATGGCTCGCAATCTTTTCCTGCGTTTGCCCCTCAATCTTCATCCATATCAGCACTAAAACAGTGACCAGCGGCAATGCCGCCAGCAGACCACCGAGCCGGTCGCTTCGCTTTGCCACCTCAGAGACAAGCACAATCATTCCTGCGGTCAGCGCATATTTCACTATCAGCCAGAGCATTTTATTCCTCTTTCCCCGGTACCTCCGATTTACCATGACATTTGCCTGAAGAACTTTAGCGCACTCGTCATGGACGGTCTTCGACCCTCACCCCTCAGCCCCAGATAGACTCAGTCACGCTTGAGTAACAATTTAATCCATATCGCTTTTTTTGAATTCATCATCAGAAATGGCAACGTCATTTTCGACCAGAAATTCCAATAAGTTAAACTGTATTTCTATACGTTCAACCTCACCCAATTTCTCACTAATGAGCATATTTTTTATCAACTCACGAGTGACGACATGGCGAGGATGCTTTCTCAGCGTATCGAGCCATTTGGGCATTTTATTTATAATTTCTTGTTGCCTTCTGATTGGCAGTGAATCAATCCCTCCGCCAGCACCCACAGGCATCACTTTCTTTGAATGCTGTAGTTCTTCAAACACGTTAGTGAGTTTTGTCAGCGCATTACCAAGCGCGATTTGTGATAAAAACCTGAAAACCATTTTTTACCTCGAGTAGATGTTACCAGATACAGTGCTCCGGTTTTTGGTACCCGCAGACCATTGGTATTTACCATACCACCAGTTCTGGCAAGCCTCATGGTTCCACGGCACAATAATTCGCTATGATGATAAAAATGAACAGGATATCGAAGATGAAAACAGTCGAATTTTTGCTGTACACCCTAAAACCCGGCACAGGGAAAGACTTCCACAGGATAATGACGGAGGAGAGTGCTCCACTTCACCGTTTAGCGGGTATGGATATCATTTCTTTTGGTATATCAGCCCATGACGACGATGCTTACTATTTGATCAGAGCTTATGACAGCCTCTCCCAGCTGAAATCCTCTCAGGAATCTTTTTATAACAGCGAAGAGTGGCGTCTTGGCCCGCGGCAGGCCATTGTCGACAGAATCAGCGTCAGCGTTAAATCCGTGCTCATGCTTAGCAACAATGCCATTGAGAATTTGCGATCCAGCTGATTGTTCAGCGTGGGCTGACTGCCCATCACAGCTATAAAGGATGGAACTGTCGTCACATTGTTTGCGTGGCGAAAGGAAGTCTGATTGACGTCCGTATGGATGATCACAGAGTCGACAATACGGGGCTGACTTTCCGATGGAAAAATGGAAACATCCTACGCTAAGCCTATTTCTTAGGCAGGCATGACAGGCAACTTTGATCGACAAGCGGACATGTATCAAGGGATACATGTCCCTATATTTAACGTAAATCAGAATGTAAAATTATAAAAAACCCCAATCACAATCATAGAAATAAATCTCATTAAAAACTGATCCTGGACAGTAATAAATCGGGTAACAAAAAATTATTGACTATATTGCTCGCTGTAGAATTTCACCTGGCAAACCATCAAAATCCCTGAACTCAACGGAAACGAAATCATGGTTCGTCAGAATTTTTCTCGAAGCCGCATTTGCAGGATCAATAATGGCGATGAGTGTGGATATTTCAAGATTTTTACTGGCTTTCTCAATCAGTAATCTGGTGACACGGCTGGCGATACCGCGCCCCCAGAATTCAGGTAATAGCATGTAACCAAGCTCGGCGGTCTGAGGTTTTTCACTAATCTGCACCAGTTTAGCGAGGCCGATAAAATTACCTTTATTAGCATCTACAATCCTGAAACAGCCTAATTCTGCATTCCGTGCATTGTCATTAAGCATCTTTTCAAAATCATGGCATGCCTCATCATAGGGAATCGCACGCTCTGTGATCATAGCCATAACATCTACGCTACTGACAAGTCTGAAATAATCGGGAAAACACATTTCTGTGAAATCTTCAAGTAAGATATCCATTTAACGCCTCATAGAACAGATTGCAGATAATTGTTAAGTAAGAAAATGGCGTGGTGTTGAATCCAGAATGGAACGAAAAGCTGCGGTGAATGCAGCCGGGCATGAGAAACCCAGTTGGTATGCGACCTGCTTAACTGATATGCCATTGGCGAGAAGATCTAATGACGCACAAATTCTTGCTCTTTGCTTCCAGGTTCTGAAGCTGAACCCGGTATCTTTAATGAACAGTCGCGAGAAAGTGCGTTCAGACATGTTAGCAATATAGGCCAGATCACTTAGCGACGCTTCCCAGCGGTGGCTGACCAATAACTCGTTGGTTGCCCGACATAAGCGCTCATCACGCGGCACAGGAAGCTCCGCGGCCAAAGGTGTTGCCTCACTAAGAATTTCCAAAATCAACAGCACCATTTTACGTTGGCTCGGTGCACTGTAGTTGGCACTGAAAAGCCCGGCTATCAGCTCTTTCACCAGTGCTGTGGCTGTAATCACATGCACATGGCTACTCTTGGTAAAATTTTGGCATTCTTCGATAAGACTGCGACTGAAATAAATGGCTCTTAAGTCAGTCTGTGATAGCAGGTTGTAGCTGTGTATCTGGAGAGGCGGTAGCCATAATGCACGTTGAGGTGGTATCACCCAACGATTGCCCTCTGTTTCAACCAGCATAACGCCTCTGGTAGCAAAAAGTAGTTGTCCTTCAATATGATGATGGGGAGGGTCTGTCTCTCCGCGTTGATAGCCTATGGAGGTGCCAGACCACCCGGTCGCGTCATCATGTCTTGGCGCTTTATCTATGCTACCTGGCATCTTAAATTCAGTTCCTGCCTTTATCCTGACTAAGTAGAACTCACCCGCTCCAGAAACATCCTGGCAGGGTAACACTTGAAACAAACTCATTATCATAAGCATAACAGGGGCATATGCAAATGCGCGTACATTTCCTTATCCATGAAAGTTTTGAGGCACCTGGCGCCTATGAGGCCTGGGCCAGAGGCCAGGGCCATCACGTAACCTGTACACGGGTTTATGAAGGCGAGTCGCTCCCGTCCAGCGTGGATGACATTGATATTTTGATCGTCATGGGCGGCCCACAGGATCCGTCCACCACGCCTGAAGAATGCCCCCATTTTGATGCGAAGGCTGAACAAGCCATCATCGCTGCCGCGGTCCGTGCCGGAAAAGCCGTTATCGGTATCTGCCTGGGTTCCCAGCTGATCGGTGAAGCACTCGGTGCTCCCTTCAGCCACAGCCCGGAAAAAGAGATTGGTAAATTCCCTGTTTCCCTGACGGAAGCCGGGCGCCAGCATGCGCTGTTTACGCATTTCGGGCATACGCTTGAAGTCGGACACTGGCATAACGATATGCCTGGTCTGACGCCGGATGCAACAATCATCGCCTACAGCGAAGGATGCCCG
The DNA here is from genome assembly GCF_020683125.1 of Erwinia rhapontici. Lineage (NCBI taxonomy): Bacteria > Pseudomonadati > Pseudomonadota > Gammaproteobacteria > Enterobacterales > Erwiniaceae > Erwinia > Erwinia rhapontici. Next base: position 3,143,498 of record NZ_CP085627.1, read on the forward strand.
CGACAGATCGTGGCTTACAGCGATCTGGTCTATGGTTTTCAGTGCCACATGGAGCTGACGCCGGAGGTGGTCGAACTGCTGATCGCCCACTCCGAAGAGGATCTTAGCCGTGCAGCCAAATTCCGCTTTGTGCAAACCCCAGCGGAGTTGCGTACACATGATTATCGGGAGATGAATCAGACACTGTTTACTTTCCTGGATAAGCTGGCTAAACGTTACCGTCAGAGCCGCCAGTCACCCTCTCCCCGCCTGTTCGTCAGTTAACGGTGAGCGAAAAATGACAATGAAAGCCCTCTTGCGCTATCTCGGTTTTATCACTGTTTTCCTGGTGCCAGGTGACGCCCCCGCTGCTTTATGCCACTGCCGCGAGCCACGTCACAATACAGGATGTGAAACTGGTCGGCACCATTGACCAGCATGTTGACAGCCAGGATCTGAGAAATAATCAGATTGGCCTCTTTTTTAACTGCAGTGGGGACCCAACTATCGGTGAAAAAACCGGCTGCAGTGATATCACCCTGCAGAATGTTGAGGTGGAGAACAGCAGCGACGGGGTCCACATTAAAGGCGCCAGTCGTGTCACGGCGACAGACCTGAAGCTGCATAACAACGGCAACACCGAAAAGGACTATTTTCATAATATCTACCTTCGTCGGGTGGCAGAAATTCGTTTGATCCAAACCGAAAAAAACAGCGGCGGTTTTTATGCCAGCCCGCGTGGCCACGGCATCCGTGGTTCGCACCTGATCAACGTGTATATGAGTGATCTGGAGGTGTATGACAATGCCGATTACGGTATCCATATGGACACCGTCTTTAATGTCAGACTCCATAACATGCACGTTTATCACAACTGCCTTAGCGGGAAGCCTGGCTGCCAACAGATAAAATGCTTTGGCCCTCAGTGTGATGTAGAACTCACAGCACAAAGCGGAAGTTCTTCATTCTGGGGGTCTGTCTGGACTTTTAGTTAACCCCATCTTCCTGCATCAGACCCGGCACTCGCGCAAAATGCCTGTCGTCATTCGTCAACAGAATAACTCCCCTGCGATGGTGTGCACGGAAACCTCCGTGCCATTTGCGGGCAGGGCAGCATTGATTTCCGTCATGGCATCTACCTCTGGCAGATTCCAGGCCAGAACCGCATCGAGACGGGTGACAAATGTATCTACCATGTGCTGTACGGCTTGACTTGTCTCAAGCGCGGCCAGTTGAAATTCGGCACAGGTTATTACCTGGCCCACACTCGTAAAGTTACCGATCAACGCTCATAACGGATATATGTCCGTTCTTTTCCAGAATGGCGAACTTGATTTTTTCAAGCTCATGGATACCCTGATTTGTCCTGGCAGAGACCATAATATCGTCCAGCGTGATGCCCGTTTTCTTCATTTTTTCTTCCTGGGGGGAACCATACTCCACCAGTATCACCGGTGATCCATCAAGCATGTTGTCTACCCAGGTTGTCTTTTTCTTGATATAGCCGAGGACGATATCCAGTACGACCAGGGTAATAATTGTCAGAGCCGCTCCGGTGACTGAAAAGTCATCACCCAGCAGAGCCTGCTGTGTCGCCTCACTGATAATCAACAACAGAATAAGGTCAAACGAAGTCATTTGAAGAAGCGCGCGCCTGCCCGCAATTCTGAACACAATCAGCAAAACTAAGTAGATGCCTATCGCACGAAATACAGTCTCCACGTTTTGCTCCTTTTAAGGATAAACCAGTTGGAAAAACGAGATGGGCGCACCATCTCCTAAGGTTACGATGGTGCGCCCCACGCCCGCCCTGCGCGGCTGTAAACCGAGCCAGACGCTCTGACTGTGGGACGATGGCACCTGCTGAAATTCCAGAATGAGTTTAGTACCGTCGGTCAAAGCCCGCAGTGGCTGGGGATGCAGCGTAAGCAACTCATAATTTTCAGTGAAATCCCCGCCCAGCGTAACGCGGGTGACGCCGATGCCTGTAGGAGTGAAGGTGATTTTCATATCTGCGTCGCTGATCACTCGCCCAAATCGTTCGTACTCGATCGTCATCGTTCCTGCTCTGTCAGAAATGTGCCCCTCGCTCAGATATCCTTTTGAAAATAGACCCGCCATTCCGCAGAGTACAAAAAGGATCAGAAACCAGGAACCGCATTTTTTAAGGCGGTATTCAAAGTTTATCCACTGCTTTTTTTCATGAACAATTTCATTTTCGCGACGCTCATTTTTTTCAGACATCATATGAGTCCTGTTGATATCAGCGGGTCAGTTTTAACCGGCTTCTTTAAAGAGTATGGAGCAGATTTTTCTTCCGGCCAGAACCGTTCAGAATCAGTAATCTCTCAAAGTTTCCTGATAACCCTTTTCAAAGCAGCATTAAAAAGCGTCAATTTTATGCATGAGACTAAGTACAACGGCCCAATATTTAGGATAAATCCTGAATTCTGATTAGGCCGTACCTTACCTATATGTATTTTACACAGGTAGTTAAAAAGGAAAGGCCGCGCGGTGGCCATCGTTTTTTCAGGCGAGGGTGCGGACGTGGTTATCAACTATTTGCCAGCAGAAGAGGAAGATGCTCAGGAAGTGGTGGATCTCATCCGAGCTGAGGAAGGGAAGGTTATCGCCATTACCGGTGACATCCGCGAGGAGGCATTCTGCCAGAAACTGGTGACACAGGCTGCTGAAGGACTGGGGGGCCTGGATATTGTGGTTAACAATGCCGGCCGACAGCAGTTCTGCGAGTCGATTACTGACCTCAGCACTGACGATTTTGACGCCACGTTCAAAACCAACGTTTACGCGATGTTCTGGATAACCAAAGCGGCAATGAAGTATCTCTCACGCAGCGCATCCATTATCAATACCTCCTCCGTTCAGGCCATTAAGCCCAGCGATATCCTTCTGGACTATTGCCAGCCCAAGGCGGCTATTGTGGCTTTTACCAAATCACTGGCCAAGCAGCTGGGCCCGAAAGGCATCAGGGTAAATGCCGTCGCACCGGGACCTTACTGGACTGTACTCCAGTGTTGCGGGGGGCAGCCACAGGAAAAATTGAGCAATTTGGTGCGTCTTCACCGCTCGGCCGTCCAGGACAACCTGCTGAAATAGCCCCTCTCTACGTAACGCTGGCGTCATCGGAGAGCAGCTACGCCTCGGGGCAGGTATGGTGCAGCGATGGTGGGACCGGTACGTTGTGATTCTGGCGGGAAAAATGAGTATCCTCAGGCAGCCTTCTTCGCCTGCCTGAGGCATTCTTCTGACATCCCTGAGTCTGCGACCTCGTACCCAGCAGAAATGACAGACAATACCCTACGTTGCAGCGCCGAACCGGACTGTTCTGTAATTTTATAGATCACAGAGGTGGCTTTCATTGGCGTCTGTCCTGGCGACTGCACCGCATTGAGTTAAGAAACATCCTGATATTTCCTCCTTTCATCGCGACAGTTATCACGCAAGCTAAACTTTACTGATCCCCCGGGCAGCAATTTTTTACCGTAGACAAAGAGGAGAAGGTTATGAAAGCAGTTATCTATAACGGCCCCTATGATGTCAGAGTAAAAGACGTACCTGATGCAAAAATTGTCCGTCCCACCGATGTCCTTGTCCGCATCACCACAACCAACATTTGTGGGTCAGACCTGCACATGTATGAGGGCAGGACCAGCTTTGAGGAGGGGCGTATTCTGGGTCATGAAAATCTGGGTGAAGTGGTCGAGGTTGGCTCAGGCGTTGAACGTATTAAGGTGGGTGACTATGTTTGCCTGCCGTTTAATGTCGGTTGTGGCTTTTGCGAGAACTGTGAGAAAGGTCTGACTGGTTTTTGTCTCACGACCAATCCGGGTACGGCTGGAGCCGCCTACGGGTTTGCTGAAATGGGACCATGGGAAGGCGGGCAGGCAGAACTGCTCCGGGTGCCATTTGCCGACTTCAACTGCCTCGTACTCCCCCCCGATGCGGCAGAGAAAGAAGATGATTATGTGATGCTCTCCGATATTTTCCCCACGGGATGGCATGCAACAGAGCTTGCCGGGCTGAAGCCCGGAGAAAGCGTGGCCATTTATGGCGCCGGGCCGGTCGGACTTATGGCAGCACATTCGGCAATCATTAAAGGCGCATCTCAGGTGTTTGTAGTGGACACACACAAAGATCGGCTGGCTCTGGCAGAAAAAATGGGGGCAACTGGCGTCAATGCAACGGGAGATACTGCGGTACAAAAAATTCTCGATCTGACGGATGGACGCGGTACAGACTGTGGTTGTGAGTGTGTCGGGTATCAGTGCTGTGACAAGCATGGCCATGAGGATAACTCGGCCACCATGAATAGCCTGGTGGCGTCAACAAAAGCAACGGGAGGGATCGGTGTGGTAGGCGTGTTTATCCCTCAAGATCCCGGAGCTGAATCGGACCTTGCCAGAGAAGGGAAGATGCCATTTGATTTCGGAAGTTTCTGGTTTAAAGGCCAGGTCATACGCACCGGACAAGCGAACGTCAAAGCCTATAACCGTCAGTTGGCCCGCCTCATCCATCGAGGTAAAGCCCGCCCGGGCGAGATAATTTCACATCGCCTTTCGCTGGAAGAAGCGCCTGTCGGTTATAAACACTTCGACGACCGGGACGACGGATGGACAAAAGTTATCCTTAAACCTTAGGTCTGGCTGTTATTGATTTCATAAAACGGCGAAGGCAGGAAGTTTGCCGTTTCACGCAGCGCGTTTGTTTGTTAAGACAGGGCGCTGCGTGCTTATATGACTAGCTACCGAGTGAACATCATCCCGGCTGAAGTCACTGAGTAATACGGGCAGTCGCGGTTAAGGCGACTAAAAAATTACATATCACTGATAAGTGTGAAATTCTTAATGCTCTGGTTCAGGGGGTAAATAATTGTGGCTTCGGCATGTCAGTTAAAAGGCTGGCCAGCGTAACGGACATCCCTTAAAACCAATTAATGGATGATCACAATAAACTAGCAGGAGGAGGGATGGGGGAGATGAACAGGCAAGGGCTGTCCTGGTATAGGTGTGCAAATTAATATTTAATTAAACATAACTTGTATTATGTACATCAAGGTTGTTACTCCAACGCGATAATTGCATCGGAGGCGGCGCCTCCGATTCGCACAATCGTGGATCCTCTATTAGGGTTAATTGATTGCAGATTAACGGGAGAAAAGGCGATGGCTGAAGAATCAGTGACCAACGACCTGGCGCTGCTGGATAAATACTGGCGTGCGGCAAATTATCTTTCAGTGGGACAGATTTACCTGATGGACAATCCACTGCTACGTGCCCCTCTTTTGGCAGAGCATATTAAACCTCGCTTGCTCGGGCATTGGGGTACCACACCGGGCCTTAATTTTATTTATGCACATCTGAACCGCATCATACGTCATCGCGATCTCAACCTTCTTTTTGTTTGTGGCCCTGGCCACGGTGGGCCCGCAATGGTGGCCAACACCTGGCTCGAAGGTAGCTACAGTGAAATATATTCCCAGGTCAGTGAAGATGAACTCGGTATGCAGAGACTGTTTAAACAGTTTTCTTTCCCCGGCGGCATACCCAGCCATGCAGCACCTGAAACGCCAGGTTCAATAAATGAAGGAGGCGAACTGGGATACTCGTTGTCACATGCCTTTGGAGCCGCTTTTGATCATCCCGACCTGATTGTGCCGTGTGTGATTGGTGATGGCGAAGCGGAAACAGGCCCGCTTGCTTCCAGCTGGCAGGGTATAAAATTTCTCAATGCTCAACGAGATGGGGCAGTACTGCCCATATTGCATCTCAATGGTTACAAAATTGCGAGCCCTACCCTTCTCGGACGCAGCAGTGATTCTGATTTGAAACAGTTATTCAGCGGCTATGGCTACGAGCCGCTTTTTGTGTGTGGTCACGAACACACCGACATGCATCAGAAAATGGCTGCAGCTCTGGATTCGGCTTTCACTAAAATCGCCATCTTTCAGGAGCAGGCGCGAAGCGGTAATGCTCCTGATACCGTTCCGCGATGGCCCATGATTGTGTTACGTAGCCCAAAGGGCTGGACAGGACCACAGGAGGTGGAGGGTAAAAAGGTGGAGGATTTCTGGCGTGCGCATCAGGTACCCGTTTCTGCCTGCAGAGAGGATGCGTCCCATCGTCAGGTTCTTGATAAGTGGATGCGCAGTTATCAGCCGCAGGAATTATTTAACGCTCAGGGCAGTTTGAAACCTGAATTACGGGCCCTGGTACCTGAAGGTACTAAGCGCATGGGGGCGTCTCCTTTTGCAAATGGAGGTCACCTTCGCCGTGAGCTTGTCACCCCTGACATACACGAATTTGCGCTGGAAATCGGTCTGCCGGGTAGCACTCCTGGTCAGGCAACCGAACAGTTCGGTCGTTATCTTTGTGAAATATTTCGGAGAAATAAAGATAATTTTCGGCTGTTCGGTCCGGATGAAACCGCCTCAAATCGGCTGTCACCCGTATTTGACATCACCGACCGTGCATGGATGGAACCCATGAAGGACTATGATGAACAGTTAGCTCGCGACGGGCGGGTAATGGAAGTTCTTAGCGAACATCAGTGCCAGGGCTGGCTGGAAGGTTATCTGCTCACTGGCCGTCACGGCCTGTTTAATTGCTACGAAGCTTTTATTCATATCGTTGATTCCATGTTCAACCAGCACGCTAAATGGCTCAAGGTGACACGCAAACTGGGCTGGCGAAAACCTGTTTCATCTCTTAATTATCTTCTTTCTTCACACGTCTGGCGGCAGGATCATAATGGTTACAGTCATCAGGATCCCGGTTTTATCGATCATGTCGCCAATAAGAAAGCTGATATCGTACGAATTTATCTGCCGCCGGACGCCAACTCGCTCCTTTGGGTTGGCGACCACTGTTTACGTACGTGGGATAGAATCAATGTGATCGTGGCAGGAAAACAGCCTTCACCTCAGTGGCTGGATATGCAAAGCGCGATTGAGCATTGTGAAGCCGGTATGGGTGAATGGCGCTGGGCCAGTTGTCAGGGTGAACCCGATGTGGTCATGGCGTGTGCCGGAGATGTACCGACGATGGAAACGCTGGCTGCGGTCGACCTGTTACGCTCCTGTCTGCCTGATTTAAAAATCCGCTTAGTGAATGTGGTTGATCTGATGGCGATGCAAACGCAGGAACAACACCCTCATGGAAAATCTGAAGCTGAATTTGATGCCCTTTTTACCCGCAATAAGCCCGTCATCTTTGCTTTCCATGGCTATCCCAGTCTGATCCATCGACTAACCTATCAACGCAATAATCACTGTAATTTCCATGTGCACGGCTTCAATGAAGAGGGAACCACCACAACACCTTTTGATATGACAGTGCTTAACGAGCTCGACCGTTATCACCTTGCACGGGCAGCAATACTTCACGTGCCGGGGCTGGCCGATCGTCATTCAGACGTGCTTGATCATCTGCAGCAACGCCTGACAGAGCATCACCGCTACGTTCGCGAACATGGAGAAGATTTACCGGAAGTTCAAAACTGGAGCTGGCCTGCGGGAGTAAATGAATCGCCAGACGGGGATTAAAGGTGGTTTTTCCCACCAAGATCCGCGTTGCGTTCCCGCATGCAGTGATCACTTTCATCGCTGGTGAGAGCACCATTCCATTTTTGCAGCACAGAAACGTTAATCATCTTTTGAGGATCATGATATCTCACAGTGATTTTAAGCATAGTTATGCTTTCAGCACAGTATGGTACGCAGGCATTTTTCAAGGATTTATCCTTTCAAAAATGTCTTTTTTTGCAAGAAGTTACAATAATGAGCTTATAACGAAATATGGTTTAAAGGATGGCGAATTTGATTTTTCCTCGTTGGCATACAGGCTATTGTTACGACATTTTTCCGGCGCTGAAGAAGTGTTGTGGAGACTCACATTATGCCGTTCCTCATTAATAAAACCCTTATTCCTGGTTCGCTGAACCTTGGCGAAAAAAAGTTAAACGCTGCAAAGGAAGCTATCGATAACGCCATGATAAAAATAACCTCAGATCATGGCGTTCCAGACCATAAGGAGATGTTCTCGCACTTTCTTAAGCTGCTGGGAGAAGAAAAGGATATTGCTCTACAGGAGGTCTGGCGGATAGCTCTCCAGTTAGTGGTTATGCAGGTGCCGGATGATAGTTAAAAATAAAAAGACTTCAGCAAATACACTCCCACTGATAATGACCTTCATATCCATATTGCTGAGTACTCTGCCAAACCTTTCATACTCAATTTCGACAGAGTGATCTCTGCTGGCTGCAACACCTTCACTCAGGTAATCCTTTAAGAAAAGAACGCCATAATCGCAAAGGTGAAGATCAAAAGTAGCAGCCTCCCCATGTTTTCAAATGATCCTCAAAACGGATCCACACCGCTTTTTCCTTTACTTCCTGGCGTGTGTCTGCTCTGTTCCTTTTACCCTATAGTCATCTTTAACGGGGTTAATCACAACTGTGAAGATTTTTTTATCAGCTTTAATCTTCTTTACCGGTACAAAAAAAAGCCAGTTTGTTTCCGTCGGGGTCACGAAGGTAGGCAACGTAAAAATTACGGCTATATCTTTCACGGATACCCGGCTGCCCTTCACTGGTCCCACCCTCCAGGAGGCCGGCTCTGTAGATCTGTTCAACAATGTGGCGGCCGGGAGCGCGAAAACCTGGCATTGTTCCGTTACCCGGTAAAGCCGGCTCGCCATTCCACGGCTTCGCTATGAATACCGCACCCGGGCCGTTGTGGCGATCGGGGATATCTGGCAGCGAGAATATAAGCTGTTCATTTTCCACATCCTTTATATAGCCCAGAGGAAACAAAACGGCTTCATAGAACTTTTCGGAGGTACTGACATCATTACTGCCAATAAACACATAACTCATCATCTCGCATCACCTTATAAAAAAAGGGAAAATGACCGCTTCGGGCATGGTCAGTTTCGCCTTTGGGCGGATGGACTTGCCCCTGCTTATCAGGGTTCATCGAGCCTCTCAACGCTGATTGTGATGTTTTTCCCCTGTCCGGATACTCGGCCACTGATACGGACAAGATCGGAAGCATCAAACGTTCTGTCTTTCCATACCGGTTGCCGGATGAGAACGGTCAGTGTTCCTGTTTTATCCCGGAAGGTATATCGGTCAGGGGCATCTTTCTCAATGAGGTTCCCCTCAAGGGTAACCCAGCTACCTTCTTTCAGGTTTTGCAGCGCTTTCACCTGATTTTCTGTCGTGTCTTCTGTTCCTTTATAGCCTGCATCCTGTTTATGTGCCGGCGGGGCCTTTTCACCGGTTTTAAAACCACCCTCCTGGGACATTACAGGGCACGCCAGGGTTAAAAGTATCGTTGCTGTAATAAATTTATTCATACATCCACCTTAATTACGTACGGAGTGTTAATCATGGCACACCGTTCAGCTACAGAATCAGGAAGCAGGTATACTTATCTCGTGAAATTAATTTTTTCAGATTTATCCTGGCTCTGAGGTTTCGCGATTTACGCATTATTCATTTTACATACTTCGCATTCGCTCTATAATTAATAATTGACTGTAATACGTTAAACATACCAGCATTGCATATATCTTTGTTATATATCGCTTACTAAATACCTTATATAAAGAGATGGGGGGGGGAATGAGACGGGATGTATTGAGTGAAGAATATTATGATGAAGTTTGCCGGGTAATTGGTGATGCTGTCATTGTACTCGCCGAAGAGGGAAAAACCACTCAACGCAGTACGCTCACAGCCTTACTTCAGCAGACCCTGAAACTCAGAGCGGATGCGGGACGAGAAGAGCAAAAGGTTCTTGAACATGCCATCCGGCTCATCCGACCGACCACGTCATGACAAACCAAATGCTTTCAGCCAGTGTTACAGGCCTGGTAACTAAACCGGGAAAGGGTCCGGTGGGATTGTGTATTTTACCGGGCCAATCCGAAGCGCTGACTTGCGCCCTTCCGTGGCTTAAAACAGCAGGCGTTTTCTCCCGGTAATCTGGTTCACTTTCTTTGTCGAGGCCGTTAAGTCCATATTTACCTCGTAAAATTCACTTACAAGACTCATCGCACCATGCGAAAAGAACGTTCAATGAAATACTCCAGGAAAATGCATGAGGTTATTCAAGAACGGCTTTCTGCCTCCAGCCTGGGTTCCTTCCGTGCGCAACACCGTGGCGCTGTTCGGCATACTCCTCGTCATCGCCGTTATCGGCATCAATTTGTGGTCGCTGAATAAGTCCTGGCAACAGACGAAATATTCCGCTGAGGAAAACGCCGTCAACCTTTCGCTTTCACAGGTACGTCAGGCCGAGGATACCTTTGTGCAAACCGAAATGACGATCAGAAATATTCAGCGCGACCACCTGTCGGAGCTTTCTGGAGGAGCCAGGGGCAACGGCCTCAGCCGCGCCATGCGTGAGTTACAGAGCAGGCTTCCTCAACTCCATGGACTATTTTTCTACAACGCTGAAGGTAAGTGGCTGGCAACATCTGCAAACCGTATTCCGTCAACGGTCAACAATGCCGACAGGGATTACTTCATCTATCACCGCCAGCATGATAATCAAAACATCCGAATCGGCGCCGTTGTTCACAGTCGCAGTACCGGGGAACTGGTCATACCGGTCTCTGTCAGGGTTAACGATGCCGCTGGCGTTTTTGCAGGGGTACTGCTGGCCACCGTCAACGTGGATTATTTTCGCCATTTTTATGGCTATTACGAGCTGGGTAAACGGGACATTCTGGTCCTCATGCTTGCCGATGCCACAGTGCTTTATGCCCGGTCTCAGTCAGAGGGGTATATCGGTAACAATTTATCGTCGAGCCAGCTCTTCACTGAAATGCTAACCCGTAAGGACCGTGGCACCGGCGAATGGCGTTCTGCTCTTGACGGTAAGAGGAGGATTTTTGGCTTTGCCCGCTCTATGCATTATCCACTGGTTGTCGCTGCCGGGTTCGACAGGGATTCGCTCAAAGAGCGTTGGCTGGCCAGCAAATGGCCCGATATCTCGGTGAACCTGGCTTTGCTGGGTGGCGTGGTGTTAATGGGCACCTTTATCCTCCGTCAGGCAGGAAAGAGTTACCGCGACCAGGTCGAACTTATCCGCCTGCGTGATGAACTCACCCTGTTAAATCAGTCCCTGCACGTTATGGCCCTGATTGATGCCCTGACCGACCTGGCCAACCGGCGGCAGTTCGACCTGTTTCTCTCTCTCAGCCTGAAAAATTCGGAGAAGAATAGCCTCCCGGTGTCGCTGATAATGCTGGATGTCGATTATTTCAAGCGCTATAACGATATCTACGGGCACGTCGAGGGAGATAACTGCCTCCGTAAGATCGGTGCCCTGCTGAAATCCCTGCCGTTCAGAGAACATGCCCTTGCGGCACGATATGGTGGTGAAGAGTTTGCCATCATACTGCCGAACGCATCCCTTGCCACAGCGCAGAGACTCGCACATCAGCTCTTAAACAAAACCAGGGAAACGGCTATTCCTCATTCGGGCACGTTACTCAAAGAGAAAACGGTGACGCTCAGCGCCGGATGCCATACGGTGACTGGAACCCGGGATAATGACGCCGATATCCTTCTTCTCACCCAGGGGGCCGACAGGGCGCTTTATTCGGCAAAAAAGGCGGGGCGTAATCGGGTCAGTCCGGAATACTGACACTGCCCTCCTTCTTCACAGAAGAAAAATGATACCGACAGATTTGTACATCTGTCTTCCGTAAAGGCCATCATTAAAAAGGGGATTTTAATGGATAAACACCTATTAAAAGCAGCCGAAGAGCTTGGCTCGGCGTTAAAAAAACAGGGTCTCCGCCTCTCCATCGCTGAATCCTGTACTGCCGGGCTGGTCTGTACCTCACTGGGCGCGGCTTCAGACAGCAAAGCATTTTTTACCTCTGGTTTTGTCACTTACAGCGATGAGGCAAAACACCGGATGTTGAACGTCAGTTATGACACACTGAAAGTTTACAGCGCCGTAAGCGAGCAGGCGGTAAGGGAGATGGCAACAGGTGCGAGGGATCACTCGGGTGAGGCTGTCAGCCTGGCCATCAGCGGCTATGCCGGGCCGGACGGCGGAACGGACGGCACCCCCGCAGGAACAATCTGGTTTGCATGGAGCCTGCCGGGAAAACAGCTTTACAGCTGCGTAAAACTCATTGAAGGCGAACCCGAAGACGTTATCCATGCGGCTGCGCTGTACGCGCTGTGTCGGCTCACGGAGTTACTCACAGGGTCAAAGCCTCATTGGTGAAGGGGTCCCCGTGAGCGGTAAGGTAATGGTCTGTTTGACAGTGCCTCATAAGAAAAGCCTCCCTGAGGAGGCAGAAAAGTCGTTGCAGGGACCTGAACTGTTCAAAAGACCATCAGAAAAGGGACTCGGCCCGGCGACCTGCCCATTGTTTACAGCGGATCTTATTCGCGTCGCGATGAATGAGGGCCCTTTACATGGCCGAGCGCGGCCACATGCCGGGCAAAACTCTCTTTCATCTCAGGACTTCCAACGTTGGCGCTGACGTTCCCGTCTTCATCTATCAGTATCAGCTCCTTTTCCCTGCGCGCCTCCCGCATGTCATCCCGGGACATGACATTTAGCAGTTTTTCCGGGCTGTTAAACACATATTTAAAAAGATGAAACACGTACATTCTCCTGAAAAAACGTCAGCCATCATCACGCTCAACCCGTTTTATTTACTGACCGGCTTACTCTCTTTTTCAATGGGCGGAACCGCCCCTGCATCTGCGCCAGTGACTGGATTAACCGATGCGTCTGAGGCGGTTCTCACGTTCATATTATCCACATCGGCCTGCTGCTCAGGCGGCAGGGATACGCTGGCTGAACCGTCACCGCCGTCAACGGCTGGCTGGGGATCGTCCACGTAGTGGAAGTTCTCATCAGCATTCCAGCTGCCCCTGACATCCCCCCCGTGCGACATGTTGTAATAAACGCCCGCATATTGCTCCACCGGCGGCAACTTGCCGGGCGGGAAATTATTTCGTATGGAATAGAGTGCTTTTTCAAAGGACATCTGGTGTGCAACTTCACGCGTCATCAGAAAGCCCAGTGCGTCTTTGACGCCCGGGTCATCAGTCACGTTGATAAGGCGCTCATAGAGGATTTTAGCGCGCGCTTCTGCCGCAATATTCGAACGCAGATCGGCCGTGACTTCACCGATGGTATCGATATACGCTGCGGTCCATGGTACGCCTGCCGAATTAGTGAGCGGAGGGCCGCCGCCGTAAAGCAGCGACGTCAGATGGCTGTCATTACCGTTGCCGGTAATGCCGCGGTACAATTCCCCTTCTTCCTCCGTACCTTCAGCCAGCCTGCCTTTTGCGCCCTTGTTTAACATTCCCACGAGCGATCCGATAATCTCAAGATGACTCAACTCTTCAGTGGCGATATCCATCAGCATATCTTTACGCCCGGGATCGTCATCGCCCAGGCCCTGGGTGAAGTAACGGCAGGCGGCCGCAAGTTCACCCTGCGGCCCGCCGAACTGCTCGAGAAGAAGGTTAGCCAGCCCCGGATCGGGCGCCGCTACCCGAACCGTGTACTGTAACTGCTTAACGTGTCTGAACATGGCTCACTCCCGTTTTCAGAACACAGCCTGCCCAAGGCAGGCTGTGAAGGATTTATTTTTTTGCTTCCACGCCGGGCGTCGCAGAACGCACCAGGAACTGTTCGGTGACGTCCGGAAGATGGTTAAGCGCCCAGTCTGCCATGGCGATCTCCTGTTCGCGGATTTGCTCAAAAATATGGGCGCCTTCGGCATCTCCTACTAAATTGGCCGCTGCAATTAACGAGGTATAGCTGGCTATTTCAAAGTTTTCGAAGACGTAGCCACTGATGGCTCCCTTCACCACTTCATCATCAGCCATCATTCCCCCCATTGCCTGTCCCAGGGCCGCAACTTTCCCCATGGTGTCTTTCAACACAGACGCTGAGGTGTCGTATCGGTCTATAACGCTCTGAACCAGCGCCTGCTGTTGGCGGGTTTCTTCAATATGCTGCTCAATTCTGGCTCTCAGGTCAGGATAGTGCTCAAGGCGGGCAGCCATTTTTTCGAGCATGCTTTCCGCCTGTTTTTCCATTGCGTGGGCGTCTTTAACCCAGGAAAGATAATGTTCTTCATAGTTCATAAAATGATCCTCATCAGCCGGGCAGTATCGTATGCGAACGCCGGGGCCCCTCGCTTAACGATAAACTTCGCCCGTTTAGCTTTACCGGCCATCTCAGCCAGCACATCAAATGAAGGAAAGGTCATACCCAAAAAAGCACGTCCGCCGTGCGGGGTTTGCGGAAGACATACCCAAGGTCCTGTCCTGACGCCCTTCACCGTTTTTACCTTCGCGAACATAACAAAGCGGGGTAGTGAATGAACAACACCTGCTTTCCAGCCGGTTCAGCCGTTCATGCCGCGTTGCGCAGATCATGCATAGAAAAACCGCGCGTTATCCCTGTTTTTCAGCGATACCCGTCAGTTTTTCATCGGTGGCTTTTTCTTCTTTAAGCGTTTCAGCCAGCAAACTGGCGGCCTCTTTGTACCCAAGTTTCAAGGCCATGGCATGAAGGGTGCCGTAGGCGGCTATTTCATAGTGTTCCACCTTCTGAGCGGCACCTATCAGTCCGGCGTCACGCACGGGGCCTGCTTCTACAGCTTCAATAATTTCCTGTGCTTCTTCTACCAGACCTTCAAGCGCGTGGCATTTTATTCGCTTGATCCGCACCCCTTCTGTTGCTTCTACAAGCTTATCAAGCCGCTCTATCTGGCCCTGAGTTTCTTCAAGGTGGTCTTTGAAAGCCGCGACCAGTTTCTCATCGGTAGCCGCCCGGGCCATTTTAGGTAGAGCACGTGTAATCTGCTTTTCGGCACTGTAAACATCAGAAAGGTCATGAACAAAAAGTTCTTCCAGCGTCGTAATTTTCATTATTGAATCCTGTTGGTTGTGGATTAAAGAAATGAAACCATTAATAACGAAATTTAAGTTTAGCCTAAAAAAATCAGATAATGAGGACTATAAAAAAAACTTTTATAAGAATAATCCGAATATCCATCTGCGCGGTTGTACGTTTTCCCAATATTATACAAAAATTTATTTTTTGTATAAATTGCTTTTTTCCAAATTATGAGCAGAATAATGAATCGTGTTAAGAGAGGTTGCTGAAACAAACAATTAATAGATTCCGGGATTGGATTTCATTCAGGGTAACTGAATGTATTTGAAGAGAATGGTATCGGAGCGAGCTGGTTAAGGCAGGTGAGTTAGTTAGCCTCGAAAAACCCGGAATAAGAAAACAGATTCTTTATACTGCCAGGGCCAGAGACCCTGTCCGGTGAATCCGGGTTACGTTAATAATCACCTTGAGGCGTTAATGAAGAGACATCGTATCTTTTGGCTGATGTCAGCCTGGCCCCAACTCAATTTCGTTGCTGTGAAGGTCATTCGAGCTCCTGCTGTCACAGCCGGGCATAGTGCTGTTGATATATATCTTACTGATAACAAAGAACAACCCTGTCATCTTTTTGTCTGTCAGGTACCTGATAACGAAGTAGAAATGTGGGTAGCGAGGCTCAGTTGCTGGATGAAAGAATATGCCGTGCAGCTGTCAGTCACTTCAAAAGAGACGACAGTAAAGACACCGGAAAAGGCATCCGGTATTCATATTCATCCTGTCCCGAAAAGTGATCATTGCATCGGGTCAATTAATTTTTAAGAAAAAATCCATGAATGCTGAATGACTTTTTCTGGAGGTGGATAAGACAATAACACAGACGTGATACGCTAGCTGGCAATACGATATCGTTCCGGTTGGGTCAATATACAAGGCCGGCTTTTACAGGACCAGATTTACTGGTATATAATGATCTAAGGGAGGAATTGTTGTCGGATTTTAAAAGAATGAATCCTGCAGTAAAAGATTTTGCATGGGCGCTTCTTGTCGCGGTAAATCTTTTCCATCAGAAGGGCCGTTGTTCTGTTCTTGAAGAACATATATTCATTATGCGCTGGCTTGAGCAGGCCAAAAGAAAGAAAATCTTTCCTGTAAGCATCGCTCCAGAGATTGCATTTTTTCTCAGAGAAGGTAAGCGACTTCATTATCGTGCGGGGCT
The DNA here is from genome assembly GCF_020683125.1 of Erwinia rhapontici. Taxonomy (NCBI): domain Bacteria; kingdom Pseudomonadati; phylum Pseudomonadota; class Gammaproteobacteria; order Enterobacterales; family Erwiniaceae; genus Erwinia; species Erwinia rhapontici. The sequence goes on from NZ_CP085627.1 coordinate 3,159,607, forward strand.
GAGAGCCAAAGCAGAATATATATGGAAAACCTGCACCGCGGATATGGAAGGGCAATCCGATCTTCGAAAAGTAACCTCGTTCTTTGAAGCAATGCAGATGCTCGGCTGGCATGACGTACTGGTGCCTGACAGTGAATGGGATAGGATGACGCCTAAAGGCGTACAGGTCACTACCGTTTATCTGCGTAAGTCGGCTCTGCGGCTGGGCTTCGATCTTAACGAAATGATGTTGCACCCGCTGACCGTACGTCTGAGCTGTGAGTTCCCCGGTCTGTTGTTGCTGGCTGAGGATGCCCGGCTCACTGCCAGGCTGTTCACGGACGAACGCGGCTTTCACAGCGCCACTGTTTTCAGTTCTTCACGGGTGGCAGAGTAATTATTCGCTCTGCGCTGTCCCGGACGTTCTCTTTCGGTAATACGGTCCCGTTATCCATCTTCGGGACCGCACTATCAAGCACGGACGTAATCCCTGTTATTCGAAACGTTAATGAAGCTCAGAACTCAATTCTTTTGTGGGCGTTTCTACTGCGAATAGCTGAGCGCGCGTGATATCCGGAAGGTGCTCAAGAGCCCATCGGACCATATTGAAATCCTTTTGAATGATTTTATCCAACAAGAGAATAGCTTCCTGGTCGCCCAATGCCTCTGCTGCCGCAATTAACGGCGTAAGGCAGCCTATTTCATAGGCCTCCAGAAGATAGCTTCCGATAAAATTATTCACCGGCTCGGGAGACATCAGCAATCCGTTAATGCCCTGAATGCAATTTTTAAAATGAGAAAAACGTTCCCCACCTAAAACGACAGAATCTATCTGGCGCCTTTGCATGAACTCACTCAGCATGGAAATATTTTCCCGCGTTTCCCGCAAATGATTATCTACACGAGCCTTCATCTCAGGCCATGGGGTAAGATGCTGCGTTAATTCATTAAGCGCAACTTCGGCGTGTCGTTCGATAGCGCAGGCGTCGCGGAACCATGTGTGATAGCATTTTTCTGGCTGCATTTAACTCTCCGGAATAAATATGCCGTAAGGCAGGATCTCGAAAAATCAACGCCGAGATCATTCGTTATCTTTAAAAATAACTGAGCATGGAATAAATAAGGGGGTGCAGCACCTGCTCAGTTAAAATAATCTTCAGGCCCCGTAACAGGTCATACGGGAGTCACGGGGCCTTATTACTACTACCACTGACTAATCCTGGTCATTGCGATGGCTGTTTTGCCCGCCTTTACGGCCGGCCTCAGCGGCACGTTCCGGATCGTTTTTAAAGTTCCCGCCACTGTTCTGACCACCTTTATGGCCCGCTTCAGCGGCACGTTCCGGATCGTTTTTAAAGTTCCCGCCACTGTTCTGACCACCTTTATGGCCCGCTTGTGACGCTTTCTCTTTATCTTCTGCAAAATTGCCAGATCCACCACGATGTTCAGTCATAATGATTTCCTTTTATTTCAGATGAGAGAGTTTCCTTATTTCGTTACGTAGCGCTTATCCGCTATCATTCCGTGTGCCTCTAAAGCTAGACAAAGCTAACTTAATCTGCAAATGAAAAATAAATTAAATTACCAGGATTTTACTGGCTACTGGCTACCTGTTTAAAATAAAAGGATTTTATATTTCATTATGAAATTTTCATTATGGACGCTTCAGCGCGGAAACTTATACAGCAAAATATTGAATGTATAAATACATGCCATATAACACCTTCTCACCTCCAAACTCAGCGGGTAAGAAAAGCGCCTAAATACACATTAGGAATAATCTTAAAAAATATCACATCCAAAAATATTGGGTAGAATTAAAATTCTATTTTTTAAATGCTGCTGGATGATGTATTTCAGCCTCATGCCCGCGTAATAAATTGACGTGGATCACAAAACAAATTTATTTCCATCTGGCAATTTCCCGATATTGCAGGAGTAACAATGGCATACAGAAAAACACTCAAGCATATTGAAAGGATTTACCGAAATGAAAAGGAAATGGCCGCCACGCTATGTGAAATGGCTTCCGTCCCGGATACCCCCCCCGAATTGCAGCGGGAAATCCATGCACTTGTACAGAGTAATAACAGCCGACTACGTGAGTTGCAGACATTACTTCTCCTCCATGCGTTGTCAACTCTGCCTGTGAGGCGTTATTTCCGCTCCGCTTCGTTATTATCTGAATGCGGCGTTGCGACGCCCGACAGACCCCCGATAATTCTTTCTATAATACCAGTCAAAAAATATACAGCTGATGTATTGAGGTAGAGCAGAGATGAATTTCCAGAATTTCCTGATCGCGGTTGTCAATCATCGCATTACGGATCCTTCTGAGGTATGAATCTTCTTTACAGCACATTTCCCTGCTGACGTTGCAAATATGTGCGTTGGGCGGCCTGGAATAACCATGCTAACCACCTTGTAACGGGTTTTCCGGTGTACGGAACGCCCTGAAACGTATCCATCGTCCTCTCAAGGAGCCCTATGCGAATACATCATCTTAACTGTGGTTGCATGTGCCCTTATGGCGGCGCGTTGTACGATGGTTTCAGCCACGGAATAAAGGCTCATCTGGTGTGCCACTGCCTGCTTATTGAGACAGATAACCATGGCCTGATACTTGTCGATACCGGCTTCGGTCGCGAGGATGTCAGAATGGCTGACAGCCGAATTTCAGCTTTCTTTCGCTTTATGAATAATATCCAGCATAAGGACAATCTCACCGCCTTATCCCAGGTCGAGTCCATGGGATATTCAGCCCGGGACGTCAGGCATATTATCCTGACTCACCTGGATTTCGATCATGCAGGGGGGATATCCGACTTTCCCGATGCCAGGGTTCATCTTATGCAGCAGGAAATTAACACCGCCCAGACGCGCGAGGGCTGGATATCCCGTGCACGATATCGTCCTGCCCAATGGCGAGGGTCCTCTGACTGGGTAGGCTATGAAATTCGGGGGGAAAAGTGGTTTGGGTTTGATTCAGTGACCGGTCTGAACGGATTACCTCCAGAAATACTTCTTATTCCGCTTGCCGGTCATACACCTGGACATGCGGGCGTTGCCATCAATACCCCGAAAGGCTGGCTGCTTCATGGCGGGGACGCCTGGTTTCACCACAGCGAAATGTACGACCTTCAGCGGCACTGCACGCCCGGACTGCGTTTTTACCAGTGGCTGATGTCTGCTGATGCAGTGGCCCGCAAAACTAATCAGCAGAGGTTAAGAGAGCTGGCGTGCTCTTCTTCTGCGAACGTGACTCTTTTTTGCAGCCATGATGCCCGGGAGCTGGCTTCTTTCCCATCCCTGAAACAGTCACATCCCTGAACACGCGGAGGCGATGATATGAGCTGCCCGCTTTTTTTTAAACCCTGTCACGAGGATATTTCTATGTTAGATATGAATCAGCATTGCATTACGGCCTGTCTGACCTGCCTGGCCGCCTGCGAACGGTGTGCCACCCGGTGCCTGCAGGAGCCTGACCCTCAACATCTCACGAACTGCATACGCCTTGACAGACAATGCGCTGTTTTATGCGGCATGACCGCACAACTGCTGGCCATGGAGAGTGAATACAGCCCGGACGCCTGCAAACTGTGCGCTGATGCATGTGAAAAATGCGGGCAACAATGCACTATGCATGAACATGATCATTGTCAGAATTGCGCCACAGCCTGCTTTGAATGCGCTGAAAGCTGCCGGAGCATCGCCATGAGGTTGCCGTGAGGGTCAGAAACCAGCCCGGCCTTTTTGATGGCACAGCCATGCTTTCTCTGAGGTCCGCAAAGAGCGAGGAGCGGACCTTACCTGATTATTCCTTCTCAAATTGGCTGAATGAAAGAGTCAGCGGGTACTCATAACAAGCTGAACGGCATTTTTCCAGCTGATTCTGAATACAGGGGCATTATCTGATGAAGGCATATCGGATACTGTATGCTCGGTGATAACTCCGCCTAGCCTTTGGTAAAAATTGGTTGCCCTGACGTTATCTTCAAAAACCCATAGGTAAAGCGGTGAGTTATTATCTTCGCTGCATACCCACTCTGCTGCATGATGGAGCAATTTTTTTCCTGCGCCCTGGCCTCGCAGTGCCGAACTGACATGCAGGCTGTCAATGTACGCCCCCCATTGGGCATCCTTCTTTAGCATTACGCATATAACCCCTTCAATGTTCTCTTCATTTTCTGCAACAAAGACTGCCACATCTCAGTTGCACTGGTTCAACAGAGACTGCCAGGGGAAAAAGCGCTCATTTTGCGCATGATTTTCAAGAAAGTCTGAAGACATCACATTTCCATAGGTATCTCGCCATCCGGCTGCGTGGAGATGTGCAATTGCATCGGCATCACTGTATTGAGCTTTTCTTAACTGAATCACGTATTTTCCTTGTCTCAAATCATTATGATGAAAAAGCGATTATGGTTTGGCAATTAGATGAATATTGATCTTAGAAAACAAGACGTGATTAACAAATTGCCACCATTCTGAGAACGTCCGCTTCTGACATAAAGCAAACCGTCTAAGCGGATGCCCCTGACAACCAGAAGCAAAGCCTCGCCTCACAACGAAAACTCTCTCCTGGATGATTTCAGTCAGCTACGATAGAGCTGGCTATCGTGAAGAAACCTGAGTGGTTTCAGCATCAACGTCAACCCCCCTCTTATCCCGATCGCTAATCCTCAGAATCGTAAGTCGGCACTGAATACTCATCCGCAGTGAAGGGCTGCGGCACGCCCTTCACCATTCTGAATTCAGACACAATATCGCGGCGTTTCATCTTTTGCGTTGGTGAACGTAAAGCAATATCAACGCGTACCTCACCGGAGTCCGGGAATGAATAATAAGTCTCAGGGATACAGAACTGGCTGTGGTCAATCTTTATCGCAGGGTGCAACTTGTTGAATCCAGACCTCTCGGGCGCATTACGATCTCTGATCGAGAGGTAATAAGCGTAATAATCACCAGATTTTTTAATCGGGAAACAAAATCCATCATCAGTCCTGGAAACCGGTGCCATTTCATCCGAGGGAATATAGTCGCCCATCAATCCGCAACTGGTGAGAAGTGAGCTAAAAAGAGTCAAAAGCAGCATTTTTCTGATTATCATGAAAACTCCCTGGGAATGATCCCTATTTATCCTGACCGCTGGTGTCGTTGATCCTCAGCGGATAGTAATGGGAAAACGTATTGTCTGTCACGCCCCTCCCCGGCATACTGAAATCACACCCTTTCACTGCAACAGCCATCTAACCTCAGGGAAAGACTGGGAATGAAACCCACGCCAGGCGATATCTATTGTGTTTTTTATCCCAAGCTTCAGCAGTACGTAGCCTGCCAGATCACTGCGCTAAAAGAGGGCAACCTGGTCGCGGTGCTGGATCTCGACTGGTCAGGCGATGCCTTACCCGATGAGGGCGCGCTGGCCGCGATGCAGCCGCTGGTCTGTGATTTCTTTTTCTGGCGGGGCCGCTACGATCACACCTTTCTCTCCGACAGTGTCCCATCCCATTACACGCGGGTCGGGAATATTCCGCCTCTGGTGAATGAAGAGGTGAACAGCTACGGCGGCGGCTGGAATGTTGGCAGCAGCCTGTATCAGCAGCGCAGCTGGGATCGGATTGACGCGGAAAAGCGCGCACGTTTTAAAGCCGCTTCCCGCGACCGTCAGGTGACCGTGCCCGCAGGCGTACTGCCTGAAAATACCAATAAAATTGGCGATACCTTTCTGCAGGGCATCACGGATTATGCCGAACTGGACCGGCTGCCTTGCCTCACCTCACTCGACACAACGGAGGGTAACGCCAGGCTGGCGGAGTACGTTAATCAGCATGCCTTTATCTATGAACTCCACTGGGCATCCTCCAGCGTGACAACGCTCGATCTCAGCAGTAGCCAGCTGCAACGCCTGATCGTTGACCCTACGGGGCTGGTATCCCTGTCGCTCAACGACAATCTTAAGCTGCTCTCTTTCACCCGCCCCCCGGCGGCGGAATTGCAAATCAACAGCCGCTATCTTGGCCGTGACCTGACCGTTCAGCACAGGCAAACGCTGGCTGAACTGCAGGGGCTGGATGCGCTGGGTGGGTTGCATTTAACCGAGGTGGCAGACGTCGATATCGCGATAATTGCCGATCGTTACCCGACGTTAAACACCCTGCGCCTGTGGGGTAAGCCGGGCATGGTGAGCAATATGGCCAGCCTGTCACGCCTCGCGGATTTGCAAATGATCACCACCGTTGATCTGTTTGGCTTCGGCCCGGAGGAGTTTCCTGCGCCGCCGCAGTTACCGCATCTGTCGCTACTGTGGATGAACAGTTTGCCTGCTGACGCGGCGAGTGCCATTAAAAAAGCCTGGAAGAAAGCCGCGTTATCGGGTGTGGATCTGGCGATCAAACAGGCGCGTAAACCGGCATGGCTGGCAGAAAACCTGAATAACCCGTTCCGGGACTGGGATGGCCGTGAATATATCAGTGCCGCCAACGCGAAAAAGGCCGCCACGCTGTATAAAAAAATGCTGGCCTCGCTGCGCACTATTGATGCCTCGAGCGAAGCGGCCAGTGTTAACGCCCTCGCTGAAGCCATGGTGCGTGGTTACACCGAGGCGTTTAATGCCATGGATCGCCGCAGCAACATCATTGAAACGATAGAGCGTGAAGAAATTGGTGAGGTGCTTTATGGTCTGTTATCCCTGATTGAGCAACAAACTGCAGGGGCATCAGAACCGTTCGATAAAGACCCGATGATGAATCTGTTCGATGAGTTACGTGATTTTTAACCTGACGATGAGGAGTTGAAATGAAGCTGATCGGTATGCTGGATTCGCCGTATGTGCGGCGCGTAGCGGTTTCACTGGCGTATTACGGCGTGGCGTTTGAAAACCAGCAGCTGTCGGTTTTCAGCACGTTTGACGCGTTTGCCCAGCTTAATCCGGTGGTGAAAGCCCCCACGTTGATTCTCGACGATGGCACGCAGTTGATGGATTCGTCACTGATCCTCAGCTATTTCGAGGCACAGGCTGACGCACAACATCAGCTACTCCCCTCAGCACCTGCCGCGCTGGCAACCGATTTAGCGCTACTGGGTGTGATTCTGGCTGCCAGTGAGAAAGCCGTGCAGCACGTCTATGAGCACAACCTGCGCCCGGCGGAGAAGCAACATCAGCCCTGGACCGATCGTGTTACCGGGCAGTTGCTGGCGGCCTGTCGCAAGTGGGAAGCCGCGCTGAGCATCCGCTCCACAGCGCGAGAAAAACCCGACCAGGTGGCGATCACCAGCGCCGTCGTATGGAGCTTTATTCAGCTGATGATACCTGATGTGGTGAAAGCAGATGCGTTCACGGCGATTGCCGCCCATGCAGAGAAGTGGGAAGCGCTGGACGCGTTCAGGGAATATCCGCAGAAATAATGTCACCGTCGTGGCGGTGTTAAAACCGACAGCGAGCATACATTCTGCGGGGGCACTGCCTTTACAATGCAGGGCGTGAGACGTGCTCGGCCGCCGCACGGTTAGCGTTGCTGACGGCAGTCGCCAGCGGCGCGCCCTGTAATAACGTGGTGCACAGCATGCCCATAAAGCAGTCTCCTGCACCGTGGGTGCTGACCAGCGTCACTTTCTCTGCCGGCAAGGACTGGCTGGCACCGCCTTTCTCACAGAACGCCACGCCATGTTCGCCAGCGGTTACCACCACGGCCGGGAAGCTCTGCCCCAGGCTTTCGGCAGCAAGGCACGCCGCAGACAGATCCGGCACCGCAATCTGGCTCAGATCGCGCGCTTCAACCGCGTTCACCACCAGCAAATCAACGCTTGCAAGCATCTGTTCGCTGACCTCGCGCGCCGGGGCGGCGTTATAGCACACCAGAATGCCGCGCTTCTTCGCTTCGGCAGCGGCCTGATGGTTAACGGCGTCCGGCACTTCATTTTGCAGCAGCAACATACTCACCTGTTGCCACAAACGGTCATCGCTGAGGGCATCGGGAGCAATCAGGTTATTGGCGTTGGACACCACCACCGCACCGTAGTCGCCCTCTGCATCCTGAATCGCCACGCTCATCCCGGACGGCACACCCGCCTTCACCGCCACATCCGCCGTGTTCACGCCATGTTGCTGGAGATACGTCAGCAAAAACTGCCCCTGCGCATCATCCCCCACGGCCCCGGCAAAATGCACCTTCGCGCCTGCCAGCGCCGCCGACACGGCCTGATTACCGCCTTTGCCGCCAAATTTATAGGCACAACTGCTGCCAATCACCGTTTCACCTTTTTCCGGGCGATGGTGTGCCGCCAGCATAATGTCGTAATGGAGACTGCCGATGACTAAGATGTGACTCATATTAGTATTCTCTGAGATCCTGGACTGCCTGCTGGGTTTTCTTCAGGTTCTTCTCCGCCGTCTTCAGATCCTTCTGCGCTATCGCCACAAACAGTGCATCCAGAATATTTAACTGGGCAATGCGTGACGCGGCGTTTTCCCCCAACAAATGCGAGCCCTGAGAGGTTGAATTGAGCACCACATGCGCGCTGCGCGCAATGGGCGACTCGGCATAGTTCGTAATCGCAATCACTTTGGCTCCGTTACGTGCTGCCAGTTTTATCGGGTCATTCACCGCACGCGTGGCGCCGGAATGACTGATGGCGATCACTACGTCGTCATCCGATAACACTGCCGCTGACATCAGCATAATATGCGCATCATCGTACACCGTGGTTTTAATCCCAATCTTCAACATCTTATGGGATAAATCCCGTGCAACGGCGGCAGAGCCGCCGACGGCATATAAATCGATATGTCGCGCCTTAAAAATAATATCAGCCGCCCGGTTGAATTCAGACACATCAAGAATAGAGCGTGTTTCTTCTATTGCCTGAATGGAGGTTCTGAAAACTTTTGCCAGTAATTGCTCCGACGAGTCATCCGCTTCAATTTCCGCATGCATCCCGGCGACTTCAGAATAGTTATAATAAATCAGACTACTTCTGAAATCTCTGAACCCCGAGAAGTTTAATTTCTTGGCTATTTTCACCACCATGGCTTCGGAAACATTATTTATCTGGGCAATTTCTTTAATTGATGTTTGCTCAGTTAAATCTGTTTTCGACGTAACAGAATCCACGACTTTCCTTTCCAGTGGCGTCAGGCTGGGTAAACGCATGCGTATTTGAGCGCCTATGGCTCGCGGGTCTTGCTTCATTACTTGCCTCGTGTCGCTCTGTCAATCAACATGGCTATGATAATAATAAGGCCTGTAGCAAGCAATTGATAAAACGCCTGAATATTGAGAAGCGTCAGACCGTTACGTAATGCACCGAGGATGACCGCCCCGATCAACGTACCGATAATACTGCCCTTTCCGCCCATCAGCGACGCTCCGCCAATGGCCGCAGCGGCAATCGCATCCAGTTCCCACAGGTTTCCGATGGTCGGTTCTGCGGCCCCCAGGCGGGCAATCAGGATCAGTGCAGCCAGCGAGGCCAGCACCCCGGAAATCACAAACACGGTGACTTTGGTGCGTTTAACGGGCACCCCGGCCACACGCGCCGCTTCTTCATTGCCGCCCACCGCCAGAATATATTCACCCAGCGGGGTTTTGTTCATCACCACCCACAGGAAAACGGCAATCACCACCACCACCACAATCGGCGTGGGCACGCCAAATACAGTACTGTTGATCAGATTACGGAACTCCATCGGAATCCCAAAGATCGGGTTGCCGTTGGTGAAGATCAGGGCTAAAGCACGGAACAGGGACAGCCCGCCCAGCGTCACGATAAACGGCTGTAATCCGGCATAGGCCACCAGCGTACCGCTGAACACACCGCACAGTGCACCAACGCCCAGCGTGGCCATTACCGCCAGCGGAACCGGCACCCCGGCCACCATCAGCGTGGCACCCAGTACGGCTGAAAGTGCCGCCGTCGGCCCCACGGAGAGGTCAATCCCGCCGGAAATAATCACCAGCGTCATACCAAGGGCAATAATGGCATTGATGGAAGACTGCTGAAGAATATTAAGCAGGTTAGGCAGCGTCCAGAATACCGGTGACAGCAGTGAAAACGTCACCACAATAATAAATAAACCAATCAGTGTTCCCGCATCGCGCAGATTAAATTTAAACAGCGCCGCTGACGGCACGTTAGGTTGCGTTTTATCTTGCGTCATCATCTTGATTACCTTCATTCGTTCTTAAGCCAGATCGTTAATCGCATAACGGGCGATGTTTTCTTCGGTGATAGCCTCACCGCTCAGTTCTCTGGTGATTTTCCCTTCACGCATAACCAGTACCCGATCCGAAATACGCATAATTTCTGGCATTTCAGAAGACACCACCACAATGGCTTTTCCCTGGCGGGCTAATTTTTCAATCAGATTATAAATTTCTGATTTGGCACCTATATCAATTCCCCGTGTTGGCTCATCAAAAAGAAACACTTTATTATCCGCGGCCACCCAGCGTCCGATAATCACTTTCTGCTGATTACCACCGCTCAATGTGCCAATCGGCTTTTCAATATTCAGGGGGCGCAGGTTGAGGTCGCTCATTACCTCCAGCGCCACTTTATCAAGCTGGCGCTGACGCAATATTCCCGCGCGGGTAAATTTCATCATCGATGGCAGCGCCATATTCATTTTCACTGCGCGCTGCTTAATGATGCCCTCTTTTTTACGATCTTCCGGCACCAGACCGATGCCGGCCTTAATGGCGCTGCTGACGTTGAGCTTTTTCACCGCCACACCGTCAACCAGCACGCTGCCGCTGGTACGGGTATCAATCCCGGCAATCAGCTTCAGCAGTTCGGTTCGCCCTGCCCCGACCAACCCGGCAATCCCCAGCACTTCACCGGCATTTACGCTGAAGCTGGCAGGCTGAACCGCACGGTCGCGCCCCAGCCCCTCCACCCGCAGCACCTCTTTATCGGTGATATGCGACTGATGATGTACCTTCTCAATTTTGCGGCCGACCATCTTGGTGACAATGGTCTCTTCCGTTTCATCAGAGATGTTCACCACGCCAACTTGCCTGCCGTCACGCAGAATGGTGGCGCGGTCGCAAACCTTAAAAATCTCGTTCATCTTGTGTGAAACGTAAATCAGCGCCACGTTCATCGACTTCAAATCAGAAATCAGTTCGGCCAGCCGGTCAAACTCACGCGGTGTCAGGCTGGACGTCGGCTCATCCATCGCAATGATTTTGGCTTCATCCAGCAAGGCACGGGCGATCTCGACAATCTGCTGCTGCGATACCTTCAGATTCTTAATCGGCTCGTCCGGGTCGATGCTCGGGTCCAGGCGGCGCAGAATGGCGATCGCCCGCTTACGCTGTGCCTTACGGTCAACAAAGCAGCCTTTGAAACGCGTCAGCGGCCTGCCGAGAAACATATTTTGGGCAACGGAGAGCTCAGGAACATGCTGCAACTCCTGGTGGATCATGGCGATCCCGGCCTGGCGCGCAGACAGTGGATTCTTCATCTGCACCACCACGCCGTTAACGCTGATCTCCCCGGAATCAGCGGAGCGCACGCCGGAGAGGATATTCAGCAGCGTGGATTTCCCCGCGCCGTTCTCACCGATTAATGCGTGAACCTCTCCGGGTCTGACGGAGAAATCCACACCCTGTAGAGCGGCCGCACTGCCGTAGGTTTTATTGATGCCGCGCATCGTCAGGCAAAACTGTTCCATACACCCTCCTGCCTTGATTACTGCTGAGCTAACAGCTGGCGCAGCTTGTCGTTATCTTTCGTCGAGAAGGCATCGGCATTATCTTTGGTGATCAGCGCCTGCGGAGTGGAGACCACGCGTGACAGCTTCTGACCATTAATCAGACGCAGCATCACTTCCATCGCCACTTCCCCCGTCAGAACCGGGAAGCTGTCGACGGTGCCGGTCAGCTCGCCGCGTTTGATAGAGGCATAGGCATCTGAAATCCCGTCGGTGCCAAACACCGCAGTCTGCGCCGATTTGCCCTGTGAACGCACGGCTTCCACCACGCCCAGCGCCATGCCGTCATTGTTAGCGTAGAAGCCAATCAGGTCCGGGTGCTGTTGCAGAATGGTTGAGGCTGCGTTGTAGGCATTTTCGCGGCTCCAGTTGGCCGGAACGCTGGCTACCAGGCTGAATTTGCTGTTTTTCGCGATGGTTTCACGGAATCCTTTGGTACGCTGCGCGGCGGCGTAAACCCCAGGCTGGCCTTCAATCACCGCCACTTTGCCGCCCTTCGGATAGTGCTGGATAAACCAGTTCGCCACGCGTACGCCGTTGTCTTTCTGCACGTTACCGACGTAGTTCGCCACGTTTGGCATCACGGCATCATTAACGTTGACCACCGGAATGCCTTTGCTTTTCGCCACTTCATAGGCGGGTTGCATGTTGGCGTCCGTTTGCGGGGACACCAGCAGGCCATTGAAGCCCTGAGAGATCAGGGTTTCCGCGATTGACAGCTGCCCCAGCTGATCGTCCTCGTTAGCGGCCGCCTGGTACTCCACGGTGAAACCGTATTTCGCTGCGGCGGTTTTGTAGCCCTCACCCAGCGAACGCCAGTATTCGTTGGTCAGCGTTTTTGATACGCCGCCAATTTTCAGGGCTTTGTCCGGTGCCGGCAGTGGGCCGTACTTTGCCGTGAGCTGCGTCCAGTCGGTGCGATCGGGTTCAGTATCCGACTGCAACGGCGGCAGATCAGCGGCATAAACGGTTGAGCAGAACAGCGTAGCGGTGAGTACAGAGAGCAAGTGTTTTTTCATAATCTATCCTGTTATTTTTATAGGGTTTAACACCCGGAGAGACGTTTATTGCGCCAGCATAATGTCGTTAACAATCTGCTGGGAGGTGACGGCATCCTGACGGCTGATGGCGTCCAGCAAGGCAGGGTTATTGTCGAGCTTGTCGCACAGTTTCAGTAAACGGATCACGGTGGCGATGTTGGTTTCGGCTTCACGCACCGGGTCAAGGCCGCTGGCATCCGGGAAGGTGTCGAAGTAATAGGCGCCGTTGTAACCGTCACGCTTCATCTGCCAGAGGAACTCCAGCGTGGCACGCGGATTCACCGCAGCGACCATCAGGCCGTCATCGCGCTTGCCCCAGCCATCATTCAGGTCCAGGCCCAGCAGACGGGAACGGCGGGCAACCATCGCGGCAGCGTAAGCCGGGATTTCATTGGCGTAGAGCACATGTGCGAAGTCGAGGGTAATCCCCAGGTTCGGGCAATCCGCTTCTTCCACCGCCAGCAGACAGGTGGTCACGTTCGGGAAAATGGCAAATGCACGTGGCTCATTGGGTTTGTATTCGATGCTGACATCCATATCCCCGGCGTATTCCGCCACTTCACGCACTGCGCTTACCGCATCTTCCCAGATTTTTTTGTAGTCAGCCTGGAAGCTGTAATCAAACCCGTCCTGCCCCATCCACAGCGTCATGATGCTGGCACCAAATTCACGACCGGCATCAATGCCGCGTTTGGTCAGCTCAATCGCCTGGCGGCGGATTTTGGCATCCGGATTGGTGTAAGCACCGATTTTGAATTCCGGTGCATCCCAGCGCATCTGCATACCGTTTACCGCCAGGCCGACATCTTCAATTTTCAGACGCATGGTTTTCACATCGTCGGTGATGTGCTGAGGGTAGTTCAGATCCAGATGGGTCAGGCCTTTCGCCGTGGCAGCGCGCTCAATCATTTGCAGCACGGAAGGCTTGCCTTTCAGTTCAGGCCAGTAGCGAAAAGCGCCGGAAGCAAAGGAGTTAAGGCGTGTGGCAAATTTAAGTTCTGACATAGTTGATGTCCCTGGTCGTTGGCTTGTGAATTACTTTACAACTTCACATTTATTTGTGAATAAGTGCATTTCTATCATCAACGATAATCTGCCGCAACACAGCGTGCGGTTTTAATCAGCAATTTGAGACGCAATTCACGAAATTTTGACTGGCGCGGCAGGAAAAACAAAAAAGTCACGCAACTGTGTGACAGGTCGCATTTTGCACAATTAACACAGAGTGAGCGGGTCTCTCCCCGTTGTGTGATGCAAACGAAAGATTTACTGTTCATTTAATGACAGTAAATTACCAGCGCACCCGCACAGGATGGAGACGTCAATGCAGCAAACCAAAATCACCCTCAGGAAATCCTTTTTCAGCACCACTCCGGTGGACATCGTCAGCACCGATGGCTGCCGTGCCGAACTGTTCACCTTCCCTTCCGGTATTGAAGCCGTGCGCCTCAGCAACCGGCGCGGGCACCTGATTATCCTGCCCTGGTACGGGCAGATGATCTGGCAGGCGGTGTTCGATGGCGTCGACCTCACGATGGAGAGTCGCTTTCGCGAGCCACGCCCGGCAAAGGATGTCGTTGGCACCTACGGGTGTTTTATGTATCACTCAGGCCTGCTCCGTAACGGCAACCCCGGCGAGCATGACAGCCACGCCCTGCACGGCGAGATGCCGCTGGCCCCGATGGATAGCGCCAGTATTGAAACCGGCGAAGATCAAGACGGCCCGTGGATGGCGCTGGCCGGTGAGCGTGAATACCTGATGGGCTTTGGCGACCACTACATGGCACGTCCGCGTGTGATGATCCGGCCTGACGATGCCACCTTTGGGATTCATATGGCGGTGGAAAATCTCGGTCAGGATGCGATGGATTTGATGTACATGTGCCACGCCAACTTTGCCTTTGTTGAAGGAGGCCAGATCGTGCAACCCACCGGCTTCAGTCGTGATGATCTGGTGGTGCGCACCTCGGTGCCCGCCATCGTCAAGTCTGATGACAACTACCTTCAGCAGTTAGAAAAAATGCAGGAAGACCCCTCTGAAACAGCGGTGATCAGCACGGCTCTCGGCGTTGACCCTGAGCTGGTTTTTTATCTGAAAAACCTGAAGACCGCGCAGGACGGAAAGGTGCACGTAATGCTGCGCAGACCAGCAGGTGATGCATTCACCGTGAGTTACTCCCCGGATGAATTCTCGCATCTGGTGCGCTGGATTCTGGCTAACAACAAGCAAAAAGTGTGCGCCTTTGCCATGCCGGCCACCTGCGGCGTTGAAGGTCACTTCGCAGAACAACAGCAGGGCAATGTCCGATCGCTGGCCGGGGGTGAGCACGCCCGTTTCCACGTACAGCTGGGCTATCTGAATGCCGCTGAGGCGAAGATGAAAGACGCGATCATCCGCACTTCGCGTTAGCGTTTTTGCCGAAATTGCAAAACGGAGGTGTGAGCTGAATCAAATAAGGACACTTTGGTAGAGCAATAAATTTACTTTGAAGGTTTTTTCAGTAAAGTCGATGTCGTCAGACGGACATTTAATGCGGTTTGTTCCTGGCACAAAGAGAAGACGTGTTCGTTTTTGCCCTACACGCTAACGACGCGCACACCTCGTCCTGAAAGGTTAATTTTTGCCGATATCAACAATAAATAAGTGGGTTAAAAATGAATCGTCGCATCCTTGTTAAATTAATGAGTTTATCTGTCCTGATATCCATGACCACAGGGATTGGCTGGTCAGGCATCGCTGCCGCTGCCGAGACAAAAACCATGGTTACCGTCGTGAAGACCGTGGGCGTTCCGTGGTTCAACATCCTCAACCAGGGGCTGGAGGAAGGCGGCAAACAGTTCAACCTCAAAACCTCCATGGTTGGCCCGACCCGTGCCGACCCGGCACAGCAGGTCAAACTGATTGAGGACCTGATCGCCAAGAAAGTGGACGTGATAGGGCTGGTCCCGCTGGATACGAAAGTGACCGCGCAGGTGGTGAAACGTGCACGAGATGCCGGGATCATGGTGATTACCCAGGAAGGGCCAAACCAACCGGGGAAAACCTGGGATGTGGAGCTGATGAGCGCCCAGGCCTATGGTGAAGCACAGATGAAAGCGCTGGCACGTGAAATGGGTGAAAAAGGGGATTATGTCGTGCTGGTCGGCACGCTGACCACCACCGGTCATAATCAGTGGGCCGATGCCGCCATCGCTTATCAGAAAGCGCACTACCCTGATATGCGTCTGGCCGCCGACCGTTTCCCGGGGGCTGACTTTATCGATGAGTCTGAGCGTGTCACCCAGGATATTTTGAAAGCCTATCCTAAAGTCACAGGCATTATGTCGATGGGGTCCAACGGGCCGATCGGTGCAGGTAACGTGCTGAAAAAACGCCATTTAGAGAAGAAAATCGCGCTGGTGGGAACCACCATCCCTTCCCAGGCACGGGCCTACATTCTGTCGGGCGTGATCCGCGAAGGCTTCCTCTGGAACCCGAAAGAAGCCGGGCTGGCGATGACATCCGTGGCACGACTGGCGCTGGATAATACAAAATTTGAAACCGGTATGACTATCCCGGGCCTGGGTAAAGCCACGGTCGATACCGAAAACAACGTGGTGATGGTGGATCGAATTCTGATGATCACCAAAGATAACATCGCGGACCTGATCAAGCTCGGACTCTAAAACACACCGTTCATTATTGACAGGCATCGGGCTCCAGGGAGCCCGATGCCGATCCCTTGTACCCTAAATTAATGAAAGGGGTAGCCTGATGTCCGTTTTTTTACAGCTGAATGGAATATCAAAAATATTTGGCGGGGTTCATGCCCTGTCGAACGTCAATCTCACGCTTGAAAAAGGCGAGGTGCACTGCCTGTGCGGGCAGAATGGCTGCGGTAAATCCACGCTCATTAAAATCATGTCCGGGGTGCATCAACCTGAACCCGGCGGGCAGATTACCATTGCCGGGGATCGCATCAGTCACCTGACACCGGTAGAAAGCACCCGCCTTGGCGTTCAGGTGATTTATCAGGATCTGTCACTGTTTCCCAACCTGACCGTGGCCGAGAACATTGCCATTGGTCTGCACGCGGGGGGCCTGCGCCAGGTGAACTGGAAACAGGTTCATCAGCTCGCCCGCGATGCCATGCAGCGCATCGGCGTTTCGCTGCCACTCGGCGACAAAGTGGCCGATATTTCTATCGCGCAACGCCAGCTGGTCGCTATCTGCCGGGCAATGGCTGCCGATGCGCGGCTGGTGATTATGGATGAACCCACGTCCTCGCTGACGCGTCACGAAGTGGATGCCCTGCTGAAGCTGACACTGCAACTGAAAGAACGCGGTATCACCATCGTTTTTGTCAGTCACCGTCTGGATGAAGTGCTGGAAATTGCCGACCGGGTCACCGTGATGCGCGACGGCAAAATGCTCGGTACCTATGATGCCAGGGAGATGTCCGACCGCAAGCTGGCCACCCTGATGACCGGTAAAGAGTTCAGCTACCAGTGTGCCGCCAAAGATCGCCCGGAAACCGACACCGTGCTGGAGGTTCGCGGGCTGTCCCGCAAGGATGAATATCACGATATTACCCTTGATGTCCGCCGGGGCGAAATCCTTGGTCTGACCGGGTTACTCGGCTCCGGGCGCACTGAGCTGGCCCTGTCGCTGTTTGGCCTCACCCGCCCTGAACAGGGTGAGATTATCGTGAATGGTGAAGTCGCGGTAATGCGATCCAACAGGGATGCCATTCAACGCGGCATCGCTTATCTGTCAGAAGATCGCCTGGCTCTCGGGCTGGTGCTGGAACAGTCCATCAGCACCAATATCACCCTGTCGGTGATTGAAAAACTGGTCAACAAAATCGGTTTTATTCGTGATGATCTCTATGCCGACACCGTGCGTCACGGCATCGACGCCCTGACCATCAAAGCAGGCAATCCTGAGAACAAAGTGAAAACGCTGTCCGGCGGAAACCAGCAGCGCGTGGTGCTCGCCAAATGGCTGGCGACAAATCCCAGCCTGCTGATCCTCGACAGCCCGACCGTCGGCGTGGACATCCACGCCAAAGACGGAATTTACGCCGTAATCAGAAACCTTGCCGCACAGGGCATTGCCATCATCATGATTTCGGATGAAATCCCGGAAATTTACTACCACAGCGATCGCGTGCTGGTAATGCGTGCCGGGCGGCTTAACGGCGAATATATTCCCGGTCGCTGCTCGGAAGAAGAATTGAAGGAGGCGGTCAATGCGTGATTTTTTCCAGCGTTTCATCCATACCCACGAGTGCCGGTTGCTGATTGTTATCACGCTGATGGTGATCTTTCTCACCCTGTTCACCCCGGAGTTTGCCTCGCTGCAAAACCTGGTGGATGTCCTTGGGGCAACGTCATTTATCGGTATCCTCGCCGTCGGCCTGCTGGTGGTGATCATCACG
This sequence comes from Erwinia rhapontici, assembly GCF_020683125.1. Lineage (NCBI taxonomy): Bacteria > Pseudomonadati > Pseudomonadota > Gammaproteobacteria > Enterobacterales > Erwiniaceae > Erwinia > Erwinia rhapontici. The sequence continues at coordinate 3,177,762 of NZ_CP085627.1, forward strand.
GGAGGCATTGATATCTCCTTTGCGGCCACGGCCTCGATTACTCAGTTTGCCGCACTGACGGTGGCCAACCACTACGGCATCGGCTGGGTGGGGGTTTTCGCCATCGCTGTCGGGCTCGGGGTCGCACTTGGGCTGATTAACGGCCTGCTGGTGAATTCGCTCAGAACCTCGGCGCTGATTATCACCATCGCCACACTGAACGTGTTCTTTGGCATTTTACTGACCGTCACCGGCGGTGCCGACATCTTCGCCCTGCCGGACTGGTTTACGGCGGGCTTTGAATTTGTTTTTCATACCGATGCTGACGGCATTCCTTACGCCGTGAACTTCCAGATTATCGCCATGTTCCTGGCCTTCCTGCTGACGTGGCTGCTGCTTAACCGCAGCAATGTAGGCCGTCAAATCTATGCCATGGGCGGCAATCCTGATGCGGCGCAGCGCGTGGGGTTTAACGTTTACCGATTGAATATGCTGGTCTACGGCTATATGGGGGCGCTGGCAGGCATTGCGTCACTGGTGCAGGCGCAGCTGGTGCAATCCGTATCGCCTACCGCGCTGGTCGGGCGCGAACTGGATGTGGTGGCGGCCGTGGTCATTGGCGGTGCCAGTCTGACCGGCGGTTCCGGTACGGTGCTGGGTACCGTACTCGGGCTGGCGCTGATCGCGATTCTGCAAAATGGGCTGATCCTGCTCGGCGTCTCGTCGTACTGGTCGCTGTTCAGTACCGGTCTGGTGATCATCACCGCGATGATCATGATGGCAAGAGAAACGCGCAAACGTCACAAGCTGGCAGAACCCGGAGTGGCATCATGACAAATCATAACAACGGCCTGTTAGATAACCTGCATCACCGCGTGGGGGCGACCAATGCCCGCCTGCTGGTGATGCTGGCCCTGATGGTCATCGGCCTTGGCCTGCTGGAAGGCAACAAACTGTTTGGCATCGCCGGGCTGCAGTCGATGGGCTTTCAGCTCCCCGAGCTGGGATTCCTGGCGCTGGCCATGATGATCCCGATGCTGTCTGGCGGTATCGACCTGTCGATTATCGCCACGGCTAACCTGTGCGCGCTGACGGTGGCCTATATGCTGGCCGCTCTGATCCCTGAAACTCAGGGTGTGGCCTGGGGCATGGTCCAGTTTGCGGCGATCGGTGCCGGGCTGGTGGTCGCCGCGCTGGTAGGTTTGCTCAACGGCATACTGGTGGCGTACGTGCGAGTGCCACCGATGCTGGCCACCCTCGGCACCATGACCGCGGCGAAAGGGCTGGCGATTGGTATCAGCCATGGCAATGTGATCTCCGGTTTCCCTGAGCCGATTGTCTTTATCGGTAATGGCACGCTGCTTGGCATTCCCGTGGCGCTGCTTATTTTTGCAGCCGTCATCGTCCCGTTAAGCATCTTCGTCAATAAAACCCCGCTGGGTAATGCCATTGCAATGATAGGTTCCAACGAGCGGGCAGCACAGTATTCCGGTATCAATACACGACGCAGTCTGGTCTGGGTCTACCTGATCGCTTCCCTGTTAGCCGGTGTCGCAGGGATCATCATGATGGCACGCTTCGACTCGGCTAATGCGGCCTATGGTGAAAGCTACCTGCTGGTGGCGATCCTCGCAGTGGTGCTGGGTGGCGTAGATCCCTTGGGGGGATTTGGCAGGGTCAGCGGCGTGATCCTGTCGCTGCTGATCCTGCAACTGATGTCGACGGCATCCATCCTGCTCGATCTCAGCCAGTTTATTACGCTGGCGCTGTGGGGGGCGATCCTGCTGCTGGCCTCCGGCGGTCTGGTGCTGAAAGAGTGGATGTCTGAACGCGCGAAAGCGAAGACGGCGACACGGGCTTATAAGGTCTGACGACCCCTCATGAATGTACAGATGACCCACATTGATCGTCACACGATCAATGTGGGAAATCATTACATTAGCCCCACCCTATGGGTCATGATATGTTTACGCGTTAACACACTGAGTAAGGAAATAAGGTGTCTCATGGTCAATTCTGCCGATGATGCAAGTTCGATTGGCCCCCGGTTACGCATGATGGTGTCGCTGCTGACCCCGCTTGAAACGAAACTGGTCAACGCGGTGCTCTCAAACGACTTTCACGAACGGGTTGCCCTGAAAGACGTGGCCAGCCAGTGCGACATGTCTGAAGCCATGGTGGTCAAAACAGCAAAGAAACTGGGCTTCAGTGGTTTTAGAGAGTTGCGCAGTAAAGCGGCGGAATATAATCGCCTGCCGATCACCGAAATGCATCAGGAAGTCTCCCCGACGGATACGGCAGCGGAAATTGTCACCAAGGTGTTTCGCACTTCGGCGCAGGCGCTGGAAGAAACCCTGGCGATCCTCGATATGAAAGCCTTTGAACGTGCTGCCGAACTGCTGGCGAAAGCGCAACAGCGTGATTTTTATGGCTTCGGAGGGTCAGCACAAATCGCCCGCGATGCGGTGCATAAATTTCTGCGTATTGGCGCGCGCGCCACCGCCTGGGATGATCCCCATATGATGCTGATGTCAGCCTCATTACTGGGTAAAAATGATGTGGTGCTGGCGATTTCGCATTCCGGCCAGACCAAAGATATTCTCGAAGCCGTTAAAGCCGCACAGGCCAACCAGGTGCCGGTGATCGCTATCACTAATTATTCCGGTTCGCCGCTGGCCAATCTGGCCGATACGGTATTGTGCTCCACGGCACGGGGGTCTCCGCTCACCGGTGAAAACGCCGCCGCACGCGTCGCCCAGCTCAACATTCTGGATGCCCTGTTCGTGGTGGTGGCGCAAAGCGATTATGCTCATGCCGAGCAACAGCTCAACCGCACGATGATGTCTGTCGCCCACAAAAGAAAATAATCCGGCCGCTAGCCGGACTTATTCTGTATAGGGCAGATCCTCATCCGGCGTCACAATGCGCACCAGATGAATAATCAGATACAGCAGCTCATCGTTGGTTAATGACACCTGCAACAGGTTAAACACATATTCGCCAATCAGCTGACTGGCGCGATAGTGATCGGGATATTCAGCCTTGACCTGGGTGAAAATAAAATCGTCTTTATTGGCGATCTGCCGCCCCTCCACCATCCGTTGAATAAAAAATTGCAGGTGCGTCAGGAAGCGCTGGTAGTTCAGGGAGTCCCGGTTGATCTCCACGCGAAAGTGATACTTGATGATATTGAAAATATCTTTCAGCATCTTCACCGACAGCAGCGTGGTTTCCATGTTTTGCACATCGGTTTGCCCGTTAACCAGATGGAAGGCAATATTCCCGGCCTCCTCCTCCGGCAGGTCAATATTCAACTGCTGGTTAAGCTGCCGTACCGCCTGTTGCGCCACGGCAAATTCACGCGGATAAAAACGTTTTACCTCAAACAGCAGCCGGTTCTGGATGGCAATCCCTTTTGTAAAACGCTCAACAGCAAAGCTGATATGGTCCACCAGCGTAAAAAACAGCTGCTCACTCAGCCGGCTGTTTAACTGGGCGCTGGCACGATCGAGCAGCTCCTGCACCAGCGGCAGCAGAGACTCCGGCGCGTTTTCAATCACCCGCAGATAGTCGCGGCGGGTCTGGCTTCCCTGCACGATAAAGATCTTCTCAATCTGTGACGCATCCAGCGTATCGCCCACCTTGCTGTTAAAGCCGATGCCCTTCCCCATCACGATGACTTCGTCATGGTCAGCGGTGCTGGAGAGCACCAGACTGTTATTCAGCACCTTTGCTACGGTCATTTTATCCATTGTGCTGCCATCCGGCCCCTGTGCTGCTGATTGTGCGCTCTGTTTTACCGGGTCGCGCCGTTGCTGGCAATCACCCGCTGATACCAGCCGAAGCTGGCCTTGCGGATACGCCGTAGATCTTTCACGTCATGCTCGCCGCGATCCACATAAATAAAGCCGTAGCATTTACCATAGCCCTGATGCGTACTGACCACATCGATGGCTGACCACGGGCAATACCCCATCAGCGGCACGCCATCCGCTATCGCCAGCTGCATCTGCGCGATGTGCTGCCGCAAAAAATCGATACGATAATCATCGGCAATGATATCGCCTTCCTCCAGCACATCCGGCGCGCCCATCCCGTTTTCTGTGATCAGAATCGGCAAATGATAGCGTTCCCAGGTTTTACGCAACGTCAGACGCAGCCCGACCGGATCAACCACCCAGCCATACGGTGTTTTCTCCACCCAGGGATTTTCGGCTGCCCGATACACACCCGGTTCACCCAGCATGATTTGCTGGTCACCGGCACGTGCGCTGATATCCGACGCATCACCCTGACTGGCGGCGATGGTGGCGGTCGAGTAGTAGTTAATCGCAATAAAATTCGGTTTACCCTGGCGTAAAATCTCAGCATCCCCGGCGGCCATCTGTGGGGCAAGACCGCGATCCTGCAGATAACGCCAGGCCAGCGCGTTATAGCGCCCGTGCACCGCCACATCAAGAAAACTCCAGCAGCGCAGGGTTTCCCAGTTATGCGCGGCGATAGCATCTTCCGGGCGGCATGTGGCCTGATACATTGACGTGGTATTGATCGCCGGGCCAATTTTGCTGTCGGGCAACATCTGATGACACAGCGCCATCACCTGTGCCTGGGCCAGCATCATATGATGATTTTGCTGCCAGAGGGACGCTGGCGACGGCAGTTCACCACCGGGCGGCAGACCAATGGCGCCCGGATGCAGGATCATGGTGTTCTGTTCGTTGATAGTCAGCCAGTGTTTCACTTTGCCGCCAAAATGGCTGAACAGCGTACGCGCATACTCAACAAATGCCGCTATCGTTGCGCGGTTCTCCCACCCGCCCTGTTCCTCCAGGCACCAGGGCAGGTCAAAGTGATAAAGCGTGGCAATCGGCTCAATGCCGTGACGGTTCAGTTCATCAATCAGTCGCTCATAGAACGCCAGCCCCGGCGCATTCACCTCACCGACGCCGCCGGGAATGATGCGCGTCCAGGCGATGGAGAAGCGATAGGCTTTCAGTCCGAGTTCGGCGAAAAGCTGTACATCTTCGATGCAGCGATGATAGTGGTCGCTGGCAACGGTAAAATCTGCCGTCTCCTGCGGGTGCTGGCACATATCGATAATCGACGGGCTTTTGCCGTCTTCATTCCATGCCCCTTCCACCTGATAGGCAGAGGTGGATGCCCCCCACAAGAAGCCGTCCGGGAAAGGCTGGGATTGTTGATAAATCATGATACGCTCGCTTGTTGTTTTGGGGTCAGGGCCAGCAACGCTGAGCCGCCATTGACCTGGTCTGTAGCCAGATTCTGCACGATCTGATAGTCATCACTGTTGACCACCAGCACCGGGGTAATCAGTTCATATCCCGCGGCGGTAATGGCTGCGCCATCAAAGGTCACCAGCACATCCCCCGTATGGACACGATCGCCCACCTGTAATGAAGAGGTGAAATACGTGCCGTTCAGATTGACGGTATCGATTCCGACGTGGATCAACACCTCTGCGCCACTGTCCGACAAAATTCCCACGGCATGCTTCGACGGCAGAAAGGTCACGACCACCCCATTAACCGGCGAGAGCAGTTCACCACGATCCGGCACAATGGCCACGCCCTGGCCTAACAGGCCCTGAGAAAAAACGTCGTCCGGTACTGCCGACAGCGGCAGCACGCGCCCGCTCAGAGGACTGTGCAGGGTTTCACTCACCTGAGTTGATGGCGAGACGCCTGCTACCTGCACCGGCACAGGTTCGGCAGTCGCTTCATCCGCGGCTTTGGGATCATCAAAACCCAGTATCCAGGTCAGCGCAAAGGCGACGACCACCGCAATCAGGCAGGTCACCAGCGCATGCACAATATTCATCGGGTTTTCACCAATAAACGCCGGCAACGCTGCCAGGCCCGGTGAGACGAAGGCGTAGCGCACCAGCCCACTTAACCCGGCATAGATTCCGGCACAGCCGCCGCCGATCATCGCGGCAATCAGCGGGCGTTTTAACTTCAGCGTCACCCCGTATAACGACGGTTCCGTAATCCCCAGCAGCGCGGTAAAACCGGAGGACGATGCCAGCTGCTTCAGATCTTTATTTTTGGTTTTCAGTGCAACACAGAGCGTCGCCGCCCCCTGGGCAATATTGGAGGCCAGCATACCGGGGCCGTTAATCGTCTCAAATCCCTGGCGGGTCAGCTGCATGGTGGCGATGGGGGTCATCGCCCAGGCGGTGCCGGTGATCACCAGGAAGGGTTGCAGGCCGCCCATCAGCATTGGAATCAGCCAGCTGGCCTTGCCGTTAATCGCCGCCGCGCCGCTCGCCACCAGGTCATTGAGTAAAATCCCAAACGGTCCTATCGCCACCAGCGCCAGCGGTGCCGTCACCAGCAGCACAATCATCGGTTTGATAAAGAAAGTGATCATCGACGGCGACACGCGTTCAGCGAAACGTTCCACCCACGACATGATCCACACGGTAAAGATGATGGGCAGCACGGAACCGGCATAATCGGCCAGACGAACGTCGATCCCGATAAAGGTGATCTCCCCGCCTTTCGCCAGCATTTGCGCCAGGTTGGGGTGCAGCATCGCCCCGGCAATCGTCATGGCAAGGATGGGGTTGCAGGAAAACTTAATCGCCGCACCGTAGGCCAGCAGCACTGGCAGGAAGAAGAAGGCGGCATCAGCAATGGTATCCAGTAGCTGATAGGTGGTGCTGCTGACGCTGATCAGCCCGCACAGTTTCAGAATCGCCAGCAGGGCTTTGATCATCCCGGCGCCGGTGATTGCAGGGATAACCGGGGTGAACGTGGTGGAAATCACGCTGATAATCTGGCTGAAAATTCCGCCTTTTGCCGCCGCAGGTTTGCCGCCTGGTGCGGCATTGCCAATAGCATCCAGCATCGTACGGTAGGTCTGCTGCACCTGGTTTCCAACAACAATCTGGAACTGGCCGCCGCTTTCCACCACGCCGATCACACCCGGAAGTTTTTCAATTTCCGTCTCCTGTACCCGGCTGCGGTCGCTGAACTCAAGGCGCAGACGTGTTGCACAGTGAGTGAGCCTGCTGATGTTATTTTTGCCGCCGCTGAGTGCTAAAATCTCATGGCCGAGTTTTTTATAATCCACGGTATTCCCTCAAAAAAAACCAAAAAAAAAGACCAAAATAAAAATGCGCCTCAATAAAGAGGTCATGCATTTTTATTTTGGTCTTGCCTGCTTTACCAGTGACATGCCGCAATAAAAAATGGGGGCAACCTGTAAAGCCGTTGCGCCGCGATTATCATCATTTCCGGCGTTAACTGGCAATGACTCCCATAACAGAATGGGATCTGGCTCTCATGTTTTAGCGAATAAACGTCGAGGTGCGCCTCTGTTCCGGCAACCTGCTGACCTCAGGGGACCCCACAAAAATGAATGGCTGGCAGTCTGGCTTCAGGTTCGGGGCCAGTTTGAGCACGCCGGATCGGCAAAATCCGCCTCCCTGCGGGCCTCGGCACGCGACGTCCTGTCGCGTGACGTCCGGCTTACCTCAATCTGGCCCCATCCCCGCAGAACCGTTGCTCGCGGTGGGTTTTAAAACCGCAACAACATGGCGCTCTCTGTGCATTGGTTTGGATGTTGACCTGGGTTTTGACGTTGAGGCGGCAATTAAGCAGCGCTGAGGAAGCGCAGTGAACCAGGACGAACCGCCAGGACGGCGGTGAGAGGGAGAGCCGGCACAGGGATGTGCCGTCACGACCAGTCCGTCGGTGAACGGAGCTGACGATGGCACCCGCTGAAAGCGGGCGATGCGCCTGCCGCAAGCCCGGATTCCAAAGGGCGGGGCGACTGCCGCCCTTTGGTCGCTTCGCCCGCACAGCGGGAAAGCGAAACGCCCTTGACGTTGACCTTAACGTTGACCTTAACGTTGACCGTCGTGCAGACCATCCCCCCGGGTCAGGGGAAGTCCCTCCCGTGCTACTCCAGCGGCACGAACTTCAGCTCACTCAGCGGCTGCACTTTCTCTTCACGCACCATTTTGTATTCGGTGTCCGGCCCCAGCCAGCGGTTCCAGATGCGGTCAATTTCACCCCCCTGCTCCATCGCCATCAATCCGGCATTCACTTTGGTCAGCAGCGCCTCATCGCCTTTTTTCATCCCAACGGCGACCGGTTCCAGCGCCATCGGCTCTTTGATCATCGCCAGCTTGATATTGTCAGCCGCAGCGCGGTTAACCAGCTGGGTGGCGGTCATACCGTTGGTGACAAAACCCACGGATTTATTCTGTTGCAGTGCTAAGTAGGCCGATGCGGTATCCTGGAACGTCACCGGCTTAGCCTGCGCCATGCGAATGGATTGTTCTGAGGTGGAACCTTTCGTTGAACTCAGGCGCTTGCCTTTGAAGTCTGCCGGGGTTTTATCGGCATTGGGGCTTTTCACCACCAGCACCTCTTTCGCAATGTAGTACGGATCGCTGAACTGGATCTGCGCAGCACGGCTTTTGGTGTAAGCAAGGTTGGCGATCAGCACATCCACGCGCCCGGTCGTCAGCACCGCGATACGGGCTTCGACGGAAACCGGCATCAGGTTCACCTTGACTCCCAGTTGACCCGCCAGCGCCTGGCACAGGTCAACATCCATCCCCACCAGCTGACGGGTTTTCGGATCCGGTGAGGAGAACGGCGGGACATCAGCGTAAACGCCACAGTTAAGCTCACCACGGCTGGCAATATCAGACAGCGTATCAGCCTGCGCAGGCAGGGTGGCACTCAGCAGTAAGGGCAGGCAGATCGCCCACGACAGCGGAAGTTTCTTATTCATCATCGACAGACTCCGTTAATGTGCAGGTGAGATCAGTGCTGACGCAGATCGGTCAGGAAACGCTGGGCGCGCTCATGTGCGGGCCGGGTAAAAAAGTCTTCAGGGCGGGCTTTTTCGAGGATCTTTCCTTCATCCATAAACCAGACCGTGTCCGCCACTTCGCGGGCAAAATTCATTTCGTGTGTCACGCACATCATGGTCATGCCATCCCGTGCCAGACCGCGCATCACGTTCAGCACTTCCCCGACCATTTCCGGGTCAAGCGCCGATGTCGGTTCATCAAACAGCATCACCGGGGGCTTCATTGCCAGCGCCCGGGCAATCGCCACGCGCTGCTGTTGCCCACCGGAGAGCTGAGCGGGCCAGGCATTGGCTTTGTGTGCAAGACCCACGCGGTCCAGTAAGGCCAGCGCCTGTTGCTTCGCTTCACTGCGCTTCATCCCCAGCACTTTCACGGGTGAAAGCATCACGTTGTCGACCACCGACAGATGCGGGAACAGGTTAAAACTCTGGAACACAAAGCCAATGCGCGCCCGCAGCTTGTTCTGCTGCATGCCGCTGCCGTGAATATCATGACCATCGAACACGATCTGCCCCTCCTGGATCGGCTCCAGGCGGTTGACGGTGCGGATCAGGGTAGATTTGCCAGAACCGGACGGGCCACACACCACCACCACCTCACCGCTGTTCACTTCCGCGTTGAGGTCGGCCAGAGCGTGATACGCGCCATACCACTTATTAACCTGATTAAACCGGATAATCGGATGCATGCCTTACTCCTCAATAACGGGTTTGGTCACCAGCAACGTGCCGGACTGTGAAGAGGCCACCGGATGGCTGCGATTACGTTTCTGCGCAATGCGCCGCTCCAGCCAGTTCGCCAGCCACGTCAGACTGAAACAGATGATGTAATAGCTCAGTGCCACAATGGCAAACACCTGGAAAGGTTTAGTCAGCAGCTGGTTGTTGACCTGGTTGGCCGCAAAGGTCAGCTCAGGAACGTTGATCACATAGCCCAGCGTGCTGTCTTTAATAATCGAGACCAGCTGGCTGACCAGGCTTGGTAACATGTTGTAGAGCGCCTGCGGCAGGATCACCAGACGGAAGGTGCGGGTGTAGCTCATGCCCAGCGCACGTGATGCCTCGTACTGCCCCGGCGGCAGTGCCTGGATACCGGCACGGACGATCTCCGCGATATAGGCACTTTCATAGATCACCAGGGTGATCAGCATGGTGCCGAAGCCGCTCAGGGTGTGCCCCAGTAACAGCGGCAGACAAAAGTAGGTCCAGAACACCACCATCAGCAGCGGGATGCCGCGCAGCACGTACACCCAGGCGGTCGCTGGCCAGCGCAGCCAGCGGTAAGGTGAAACACGTGCCACGCTCAGCAGTACGCCGAGCGGCAGCGCAAACACAATCGCCAGTACTGACACCAGTAAGGTACAGAGCACCCCGCCCAGCGGGCCGTTCGGATACTGTCCCATCAGGAACAACATGCCGTTCTGCTGTAAAATCGTCAGCATTTCCGTCATCAGACGTTACCTCGCATAGACACGTTGGAAACGTTGCGCCAGCAGCGCACCCGCGCCCATCAACAACAGAGAGAAGAACAGGTAACAGAGCGTCGACACCAGGTATGCTTCAAAGGTACGGAAGGTGTAGTTTTCGATTTCCCGCGTCACGTAGGTCAGGTCTGCCACGCCAATCACCATCGCCAGACTGGTGTTTTTAAACAGCAGTACCGTGTGGTTAATCAGCGCAGGTAACGCATTACGAATGCCCTGCGGCAGAATGATCAGATGCATCGACTGCATATATCCCATGCCGAGGGCGCGGGCGGCTTCCGTCTGCCCCTCCGGCGTGGCACGCAGGCCGCTGCGGATGTCCTCGGAAAAATACGCCGCCTGGCACAACCCCAGCGCCACCAGTGAGAAGACAAATTCGGCGTTGAAATCATTCAGCCACATCTGCACCGATTCCGGCAGCAGCGTGGGAATGGCGAAATACCACATCATCAGCTGGATCAGCGTGGGCACATTGCGGTGATACGAGACATAAGCGGCCACCAGCCACTGCAATACGCGCAGGTTACTGAGGCGGATCACCACCAGCAGCATCGCCAGTACCATCGCCAGCAGCCAGGAACCCAGCGCCAGTTGCAGCGTCAGCAGCATGCCGTCGATGATCATCTGCCCGTACTGGCCATGCAGAATGACGCTAAAATCAAGTGAACCGTTCATTGTCGCTTGCCCTCAGTTAATCGGCTTGTCAGCGGATGGCATCACCAGGACGCATGGTTGACAACCCACCCGGCACCTGGAGCGTCGGCGTGATCTCGATATGACCGATATTCACCGCCACCGGGGCGGCCAGCGCGAAGGCAACGGTATCGGCGATATCTTTGGCCTGCGGCAGTTCGAAGCCGTCGATAAACTGACGGCGCGCCCCCTCTTTATCACCGGACACGTTACCGAAGATATCGGTCGCCACCCGGCCAGGACAGATTTCGGTGATACGCACACGTTTGCCATAACAGTCGACGCGCAGCTGACGCGAGAGCGCATGCACACCCGCTTTGGTGGCGTGGTAAATCGAGTTGCCACCGAAGTTGTAGATCGCCGCAATCGACGTAATGTTGATCACATGCCCGCAGTCGCGCTCCATCATGCCCGGCACCAGCAGGCGGCAGAGATGCAGCACGGCACGCAGGTTCACATCCACCTGGGTGTCTACATGCTGTTCTTCGGCACTAAGAATGGAGCCAGGATGTGAAACACCGGCGTTGTTGACCAGAATATCGATCGGCAGGTCGCGGCAGACCTCGGTCAGTGCGTTAACATCCGCAACATCCACTACGTGGGGAATACAACCGGTCCGGGCGGCCAGGCGCTCCAGCTCATCACTGCGGCGTGCCAGCGCATGCACCACAATGCCCTCTTTGCACAGGAGCTCGACGATGGCTTCCCCCATGCCGGCGGATGCGCCGGTGACCAGGGCCGTTTTGTAATCTGAAAAAGGCATAATGCACTCCTGTTATTCTTCTGGTGTTTTGACTCTATCCCCCTGGGCTTACCAGGGGGTAAGAGGTTAAGCCTTTGTGGCAATAAGCCACTCTTATAACCGGGCTTAACGGGCTTTTTGTTGTGACAGCGATCTGATTTCTCCGCCATTTGCCTGGATATCCCGGCGCAGACGCGCAATCAGTGCCAGCGCCCCCGGCGTGTCACCGTGCAACAAAATGGAGGACACATTCATCGGCAGCCGTGTGCCGTCGATGGCGGTGATGGACCCGGAGGTCAGCAGGTCGATCACCCGGCGGCTCACCTCTTCCACATCATGAATAACGGCCCCCGGAGACCCCCGTGGCACCAGCAGGCCATTGGCCTGAAAAGCCCGGTCGGCAAGGAAGGTGCAGGCGACATGCAGCCCCAGCTCGCGTGCGCAGCGTTCAACGGCATTGCCCGGCGTGGTGCTGATAATCAGCGCGGGATCAAAAGCCCGTACCGCCTGTAACAGCGGCCGTGCCAGCGCCTCCTCTTCTGCCGCCATATTGCCCAGTGCGCCGTGAAAACTCATGTGCGTCAGCGGATAGTGGGCAGCACGGGCAAAGCCGGATAACGCCCCCAGTTGATAGGTGACATCGTGTGCAAGCCGGGCCGGATCGATCTGCATCCGGCGGCGACCAAACCCCTGTAAATCCGGGAAACCAACATGGGCACCCAGGTCAACACCGTGCTGTTTCGCCAGCGCAACGCTGCGAGCCATGATCGTGGCGTCCCCCGCATGAAATCCGCAGGCCACGTTCGCCGAGCTGATCAGTGCCATCAGTCCGGCATCATCCCCGAGGGTGTAGTCGCCAAAGCCTTCGCCGAGATCGGCGTTAAGATCGATGCTGCGCATGGCTCTGTTCCTCTGTCTGTGGTTTTTCCTGCGGCAGCAATTGCATCAGCGCCTGGGCGTACTCCACTGCCTGACCTTGTGTCGCCTCAATGCTGGTCAGGATGCCGTCCTGCGGCGCACGGACCGGCAGGCAAAGCGGCCCGGCCTGAACCAGCGCCAGCAGGCAGCCTGCTTCCACCGGCCCGGAAGCGGGGCCGACGTTTTTACCGCTCAACGGGTCCTGTAACCAGAGGCGGCCCGGCATCGGTGCCGTGACGGCAACCGGCATGACGGGCACCGCTGTGGCAGCAACCGGCTCGGGGGCGGCGGCGGGCCGCTGACTTCCGGGCTGACAGGTCATGCGAATGGCATAGTCCGCGCTGTTAATTTGCAGGCTGGTCAGGCCGCTACGCTGCATCTGATTGACCAGGCCCTGTAACTCTCGAAATGCTAACATTCGTTCTCCTTTTATCGGGTCAGCCCGCGCTGCGGCGGTAACGTTCAATCTGATGACACAGGTTATCCAGCCAGCGGTCCTGCTCCTGCTGTGCCTGCTGCGCCTGAAGCAGATCCACTTCCACAAAACGTACCTGGCTGCCCACCGGCACCTGTCCCAACAGCCACATGTCGGCGTCTATCACCGTCCCCAGTTTCGGATAGCCTCCGCTGGGTTGCGCATCACGCATCTGAATAATCGGCTGGCCGCTATGGGTGACCTGGATAACGCCCGGGATGATGCCGTGAGAACGCATCTCCAGCGGCACTTTTGCCACCAGCCCTTCACCTTCCAACCGGTAACCGTAGCGGTTGCTTTGCGGTGTGATGCGCCACGACTGCTGCCAGAAGCGCTGGACAGATTCCGCCGTGAAGCGGGTGTATTCGGCCGCGGGCAGCACGCGGATCTCCGGCACCTGCAATGAGCCTGCTTGCAACGTCAGTCGTGGTGAGGGAATACCGAAGTCAGAGGCTCCGCGATAGTCAGGGGTGCGGGCGTTCAGCCGGTCGCCAGCGCTGAGGCCGCGTCCCTGCCAGCCGCCAAATTCACCGCGTAACTGCGTGCTGCGCGAACCGAGCACCCGGGGAACATCCACCCCACCCGGCAGGTGCAGATAGCTGCGGGCGGAAAAACGCGAGGCATTGAGCGTCAGCACTTGGCCTGCGCTGGCGTGTGCCACCCACCATGCGGGAACCGGCTTGCCGTCCAGCAAGGCCTGGCTGTCACCGCCGCTGAGGGCAAACAGGCCATCGCTATGAAAACGGACACGGAAAGGAAACAGCGGGACTTCAATCACTGCGTCGTCCGGGTGGTTACCCAGCAGCGCATTACCAAGGCGCAGCGCCAGAGGGTCCATCACCCCCGCCGTACCGACGCCGTAATGCAGCGCACCAAAGCGGCCATTGTCCTGCACGCTGGTGAGCGGTGTGGTGCGTTCAATTTCGATCATGCCAGCACCTTTTCCACGCGAAAACGAATGCTGTCACCGGGCTGCAAGCGCACCGGCGGTTCAGCGTGGGCATCAAAGAAGATAAAATCCGTGCGGCCGATGGTGTTCCAGCCGCTCGGTCCGGCGGAGGCGGAAACGCCCGTCTGCACACCGCCAATCGACACTGAACCACCGGGAATGCTCTGCACCGGGGTACTGCGGCGTGGCGTGGCGATCTGCGGGTCCATATTGCCGAGATAGCAGTAACCGGGATGGCTACCGAGGGCATAAACCGGATAGAGGGGTTCGCTGTGGCGCTGAACGATTTCCTGGATCGTCATACCGGTGTGTTCCGCCACATCGCAAATATGCGGCCCCGGTTCGCCACCGTAGATGACGTTCAGTTCGATGATGCGCCCGGAGAAGGTTTTACTCTCCCCCCGCTCCCACTGGCGTAGCAGCTGTTCCGGCAGCAATGCGGCCCCGCACCACTGTGGGTCGAACACCAGCATCAGGTTGTTCATCCCCGGAACCACGCCGCGAATACTGTTCAGCCTGGCGCTGTAGTCTGCCAGCGCCCAGATGCGCTGCTGGTTCACGAGTGAGAGTGCCCCCGGCGCTTCAAACAGCAGAGCGTGGGTGCCCAGCCAGCTGATTTGCGGTGCCTGTAACTGACCTGCTGGATCCATTCCTCATCCTCAACATCATATCCGTCAACGGAAAGCCCGACATAAGGCCACTGTAGCCCGGTCGTTCTGCCAGTCTGTAAGAGGGTTTCGCTTTAGGGGGATAAGACAGACTTATTACTCTTAAGATTTTGCGTGCATGAGGTGCATACCATCAGCACGGGTCGATCGAAAAAGATGATCGACCCCTACAGAGTATCGCCGCCTCCTTCAGAAGATGACCTTACCCCACCAGCGTCAGTGGGCGATTGTCCTGGGTGCGTTCGGCCATCAGCGCCAGCAGGATTTTTTTCACCGCCTCGGCAGGCTGTGAAAGCGGCAGGTGATCTGAGGTACAAAATGAGAGTGGCGCCTGAATGCCCGGATCGACAATCTTCGCCATGCGTGCATGGGCCTGCGCCACCATGTTGCGCGCAATGGACTCCGGCAGAATAGTGGCACCGAGGTTATTATCCAGCGCCAGTGCCAGCGTGGAAGCTGACTCAATTTCACATTTTACGCTGTAAGAGAGGTTTTTCTGCACGAAGGCTTCATCGACCAGTTTGCGCATAATGTTGTAAGGACGCGGCAGGAACAGCTCCAGATGCGCAATCTCTTGCAGGGTAACGGTTTTACCAAAGCTGGCGGTGGCCTGCGGCGTCACCAGATACAGGTCCTCTTTCATCAGCGGGATAAACGCCAGCCCGTGCACCTGACGGTTGCCATACAGCACCGCCATATCCATACGCCCGCTCATGATCAGTTCACTGAGGGTGGTGCCGAAGCTTTCATTAAAATAGAGCAAAATGCCCGGGTGCTGTTTACGCACTTCTTCCATCAGCGGCAGGGCCAGCAGCGAGGCCGCCGTACCGGGCGCCAGCCCGACCGACACCTGCCCACTCAGTGCCTGCCCGGCACCATCAATGGCACTTTGTGCCTGTTCGCACTGGCGCAGGATCGCCTGGGCGTGCGCATAAAGAATATTGCCTGCCTCGGTGGGCGTGACGCCGCGTTTGGTGCGGATCAGCAGTTGCTGTTTGACTTCGCCTTCCAGCGATGCCAGCTGCTGGCTAAGGGCAGGCTGCGCGATGTGCAGAATATCAGCTGCCTGAGTCAAACTGCCGACATCGACAATTTTGATAAAGTATTTGAGCCGCCTGAGATTCATCGTGACCTTCCTCTTCTGCACTGCGCTGCGGTAACCATCGGGTGAAGGGGAATATAGCAAGATCCAGACCACTCTAAGGGTGAGCGCCGACACACCAGGAAAGTTAATATGTAAAACAGTGAGATAGATCTCGATTTTAACCGTTTTTTAACATATTTTCTCTCCGTTCTGTGATGCAGCCCTGCACCATAAAATGGCTTTTGCTTATGGCTCTGCCCCATCCATAAGCTTTCGCTCTTGAATCAGAACAAACTCCTCTTAGCCGAAGCGCGCCGGTGTTCGTAACTTAAGGCTATTACGCCACCGACCGGAGTGTTGCCATGAGTGCCATCCATATTGCTAATCGCGTTACCCGCATTAAACCCTCGCCGAGCAGTACCGCTTCCGACCGCGCCAATGCGCTAAAACGTGCCGGAAAATCGATTGTTAATCTGGTGGTGGGTGAGCCGGACTTTGACACCCCCGCGGTGATCCGTCAGGCCGCCAGCGCCGCGATTGAGCGGGGCGAAACTCGCTATACACAGAACAATGGTACCCCTGCACTGCGTGCGGCGATCGCAGAGAAGTTCCTGCGCGAAAACCGTCTGACGGTGAATGCCGACGATGTAATTGTGACCAACGGGGCCAAGAGCGCCATTTTTAACGCCTTTGCCGCCACGCTGGAAACCGGCGATGAAGTGCTGATCCCGGCACCTTTCTGGGTTTCCTATCCGGATATGGTGCTGGCCTGCGATGGCCGCCCGGTGATTGTCACCTGTAGCGAGCAGGACGGGTTCAAACTGACGCCGGAAAATCTGCGCGCGTCGATTACCAGCCGCTGCCGCTGGCTGCTGATTAACTCCCCTTCCAACCCGAGCGGTGCCAGCTATACGCGTGCCGAGCTGCGCGCACTGGCCGATGTGCTGCTGGATTATCCGCACCTGGCGATCATGACCGACGATATCTACGAGCATATCCGCTATGACAATGCGCCGAATGTGCATCTGCTGGAGGTGGAGCCGCGCCTTGCTGACCGTACCCTGATCGTCAACGGCGTGTCGAAAACCTACGCTATGACCGGCTGGCGTATCGGTTATGCCACCGGGCCGAAAGCGCTGATCGCGGCGATGGGCACGCTGCAATCGCAGTCCACCAGCAACGCCAGCTCCGTCAGCCAGGCTGCGGCACTGGCGGCGCTGAACAGCGGTACCGAATTTATCACCCACAGCCTGGAGGTTTACCGCCAGCGCCGTGACGATATGGCCGCACGTCTGAATGCTATTCCCGGGCTGAGCTGCCGTCTGCCGGAAGGCGCCTTTTATCTTTACGTCAACTGCGGGGGTCTGCTGGGGAAAACCACGGCGGAAGGGCAACGTCTGGCCACGGATAACGACGTGGTGCTGTGGTTGCTGGATACCGCAGGTGTTGCGGTGGTGGCCGGGGCCGCTTACGGCCTGTCGCCTTACTTCCGCCTGTCGATTGCTACCGATTTACCTGCCTTGCAACAGGGCGCGGATCTGATTGCCGCTGCCGTTGCCAGCCTGAACTAAACGAGGATTGTTATGACTGTTGGTAACCGTATTTTCTTACAACGTGATTTACAGGCCGCGCCTTATGTTGAGGCGTTTCGCACCCTGCCTGCGGCTGTAGTTGCAGACTGCATGAGCCGTCTGCCTGCGCTGGCCTGCGATATTCGGCTAATGAGCAATCCGTCCCATTCCACCATGTGCGGTCTGGCGGTCACGGTCAAAGCCCGTTCCGGTTGTAATCTGATGCTGCATAAAGCGATGGATATGGCAGGTGCGGGTGATGTCATCGTGGTGTCGAACGAGGGCGATCGCAGCCAGGCGCTGATGGGGGAAGTGATGACCACCTGGGCACGCCAGCGCAATATTGAAGGACTGGTACTGGACGGCGCGATCCGTGATATTGAGGGCATCAGCAAGATGGATTATCACCTGTACGCTGCCGGCGTCACGCCCGGCGGGCCGTTTAAAGATGGCCCCGGTGAGATCAATGTGCCGATTGCCTGTGGGAATATTCATGTTTCGCCGGGCGATATCATTCTCGGCGATCACGATGGCGTGATAGTGATCCCCAAAGCAGATGCCGCGCAGATTCTGGAAGCCGCGCAGGCTTATCTGATTGTTGATGAGCGCAATTTTGAACTGGCGAAGCGCGGGGAGCTGGAGCGTGAGTGGATCGACCCCTGGCTGGCCGGTAAGGGCGTGGAAGTGATTGACGGGCAGTATTAAGCTTTTGCGATCTGTCGCAGGCTCTGCTGATCTGCACGATTGTCCAGGTCAACGTCAACGTCAACGTCAACGTCAACGTCAACGTCAACGTCAACGTCAACGTCAACGTCAACGTCAACGTCAACGTCAACGTCAACGTCAACGTCAACGTCAACGTCAACGTCAACGTCAACGTCAACGTCAACGTCAACGTCAACGTCAACGTCAAGGGCGTTTCGCTTTCCCGCTGCGCGGGCTGAGCGACCAAAGGGCGGCAGTCGCCCCGCCCTTTGGAATCCGGGCTTGCGGCAGGCGCATCGCCCGCTTTCAGCGGGTGCCTTCGCAAGCGTCGTTCACCGACGGAGCGGTCGTGACGGCACATCCCTGTGCCGGCTCTCCCTCTCACCGCCGTCCTGGCGGTTCGTCCTGGTTCACTGTGCTTCCTCAGCGCTGCTGAATGCCGCCTCAACGTCAAAATCCAAACCCAGGTCAAAAAACCAAATCAATCAGCAGAGTCAGTTACGTCGTCGCTGTTTTAAAACCCACAGCGAGCATTCTCTTGCGGGGAGGGGGCCAGATTGAGGTAAGCCGGACGTCACGCGGCAGGGACGCCGCGTGCCGAGGCCCGCAGGGATGCGGCAATTGCCGATCCGGCGTGCTCAAACTGGCCTCAGACCGGAAGCCAAACTATCCGCGATAAAAAATGCCTGGGGATCCCTCAGAGGTCGACCACTACAAATAATCGCTGACTTATTTTGTGGGGATATTTCTACTCCACGGGCGTGACCGCCCCCTTCCCTGCAAACCATCCCGCCAGATTATCCACCACATTTTGTGCCATCGCCTGACGCGTCTCGACCGTTGCACTGGCAATATGCGGCATCAGAACTGTGTTGGTCAGCGCCGCAAAACGTGTATCAATCGTCGGCTCATTATCAAAGACATCCAGTCCCGCCCCGCGAATGGCATGATTTTGCAGTGCTTCGATCAGGTCATCCTCATTCACTACCGCCCCACGGGCAACGTTAATCAAAATGCCCTCTTTCCCCAGCGCGCTGAGGATATCCGCATCCACCATCTTGCGATTACGTTCATCTCCCGGCACGGCCAGCACCAGGAAATCACTGAACTGCGCCAGCTGATGCAAATCGCCAAAACGCTGCCATCCTGGCTCACTGCTCTGGCGACTGTTGCAGTAACCGACCTGCATATCAAAGCCCGCACAGCGCCGGGCAATAGCGGCACCAATCTTACCCAGCCCCATAATCCCCACGCGTTTACCGCACAGCTTATAACCCAACTGCGGCGGGCGTTCCTGCCAGGCCCCGCTGCGCAGAAACGCATCCTGCGCCACGATCTGTCGTGACACACCAAGCATCAGCGCCAGTGCCAGATCTGCCACGTCATCCGTCAGAATGCCGGAGGTGATGGTCACCGTGATATCGCGATCGCGGGCAGCCGACAGATCGATACCATCGGTGCCAACACCAAAAACAGCGATCAGTTCCAACGCAGGCAGCGCAGCCATCAAATCAGCCGCCAATCCGACATCTCCCCGGGTGGCAACCGCTTTGATCTTGCCTGCATGTTCCTCAAGAAAGGCAGCCACGTCCGTCTGTTCATACAGACGATGACAGTGATAGTGCTGGTGCAGAACCTCGCTCAGTTCCGGCATCAGTGGCTGAATAATCAGAATGTCCTGTTTCATTGCGGGTACCTTTATTATTAACGTCAGGGTAAGAGGAAAAACACGTTAATAACCTGGCAGAGTTTCGCTATCCCTCCAGCAACATTCTACTTATTACCTGATAAGGTGAACTTATTGCTGCGCGGTGCGGGCTGCTGCAATCATGCCGTCCAGCCACGCCTGATGACCATTGATCATCGGATTGGGGCGGGCAGACGCCAGATCGCGGGCAGGTTTACCGTTCTGTGTTTCCTGCGTCAGCAAGCGGACGCGGCCGCCCGGCAATGCTTCAATCAGCCAGGCATGATGCACATCCAGGCGGCTTTCGCTGTCATCACCGCACCAGCCATGCCAGGCGATGCGTCCTGCGCTGCCCGCCAGCGGTGGCTCAAATTCGTTTACTTCGGCCTCGACCGGGAAACCAAAAGTGGTGAAGCGGAAGCGTGCGCCATTCGTCAGACGTGGGCCAGTGTCATCGTGGAAATGTATATCACTGGCATTGCTGTAGTAACCCGGCCATGCCGCCGTATCGGTCAGCTTGTCCCACAGGGCGGCGACGCTGACCCCGGTGATGACCATTTCGTTGGAGGCGAAGTTATCGCTAAAACCGGGAATATAGCCTTGTGGCCAGTGAATGCTGTTCATCGGGAGTGCCTTCATTAAGATTGAATTCACCGCTATGCTGCACCGGCCTGAGACATAAAACCAATCGTCATTTTTTATTTAAGATATTCTATATTCTAATATCTTAATCAGTGAGTCTGCACCATGGCCGATCTCCGAACCCTTGATCTTAACCTGCTGAAAACCCTGGATGCCCTGCTGGATGAATGCAGTGTAACCCGCGCTGCTCAGCGTCTCGCCCTGACGCAACCCGCCGTCAGTGGCATGCTGACCCGGTTGCGCGAATGTTTTAACGACCCGCTGTTTATCCGTAACCGTCACGGCATTACGCCGACTCTGCGTGCGCTGGAGCTGGCCGCTCCGGTGAAGCAAATCCTGGCTGAAGTCAGCCTGCTCCTGCAACCGAAGGTCTTCGATGCTGCCCGTGCGCAGATGTCGCTGCGGATTGCCGCCACCGATTACGCGCTCAGTGCCGTAGTGGTGCCGTTTATTACGGCGCTGCGCCAGCAGGCACCGGGAGTGCGGGTCAGCGTGCAGCCGGTGGTCAACGAACAGCTGGCCGCACAGATGGCACAAGGAGAGGTGGATATGGCGCTGGTCACGCCGGAGACCACGCCACCTGACCTGCATGCCCACCCGCTGTTTGAAGAGCAGTATGTTTGCCTGTTGCGCACCGGGCATCCGGATGCAGCATCGGGTGCGCTCTCACTTGACCGCTTCTGCGCACTCGACCATGCGCTGGTGTCACACAGCGGCACACAGTTTCGTGGTGTGACTGACGAGGCGCTGGCCACATTGGGTCGCGAGCGTCGGGTGACGCTGGCAGTGAACAGTTTTCTGGTACTGCCTGAGATCCTGCGCAGCAGCGATCTGATAGCCGTTGTACCGCAGCGACTGGCGCTTCATACCCACGGTTTGATCCAGCTCGCGCCGCCTTTGACGATCGTCGGGTTCAGTAAAAGCGTGGTCTGGCATGAACGCAGCCATCGCGATCCCGGGCATCGCTGGCTGCGTACACTGTTGGTAAAGATGCTAACCCACTGATACAGCACTCACAGCTTATCGTCCGCCGTATCACGTGCCTTAGTGTGGCGCACTGTTTCCCGTATTTTCTCACTTTACAGGTTGATTATGTCTGCACTGTTTACTCCTTTCACACTGAAAGACGTCACGTTACGTAACCGCATCGCCATCCCACCCATGTGTCAGTACAGCGCCGAAGAGGGCCTGACCACTGACTGGCATCAGGTGCACTACCCGGCGCTGGCGCGCGGCGGTGCCGGGCTGGTCATTGTCGAAGCCACGGCGGTGTCACCGGAAGGCCGTATCACTCCGGCATGTACCGGGCTGTGGAATGATCAGCAGGCTGAAGGAATGGCAAAAATTGCCGCATCGATTAAAGCCGCAGGGGCCGTGCCGGGTATTCAGATCGGCCATGCCGGACGTAAAGCCAGCGCCAACCGTCCGTGGGAAGGTGATGACCATATCGCCGCCGGGGACAGTCGGGGCTGGGCAACCCTCGCTCCATCTGCGGTCGCCTTTGGGCATCATCTGCCTCAGGTGCCAAAGGCCATGACACTGGATGATATTACCCGGGTGAAAAGCGATTTTGTCGCAGCGGCACGCCGTGCACGTGATGCCGGTTTTGAATGGCTGGAGCTGCACTTCGCGCACGGCTATCTGGCACAGAGCTTCTTCTCGGTCCACGCCAACCAGCGTAACGACCAGTACGGCGGAGACTTCGCCGGGCGCAGCCGCTTCCTGCTGGAAACCCTGGCCGCTGTTCGCGAAGTATGGCCAGAAAATCTGCCGCTGACGGCACGTTTTGGCGTGATCGAATATGACGGACGTGATGAGCAGACGCTGGCGGAATCGATTGAACTGACGCGACTGATGCGTGATGGCGGTCTGGATCTGCTGAATGTCAGCGTGGGCTTCACGATTGCTGAAACCGAGATCCCGTGGGGATCGGCCTTCCTGGCGCCGGTGGCCGAACGCGTGCGTCGTGAAGCCGCTTTACCGGTGGCATCATCCTGGGGCATTGAAGCGCCGGACGTGGCTGAGCGGGTGATTGCCGAACAGCAGATGGATCTGGTGATGATTGGTCGCGCACACCTCGCCAACCCGCATTATCCGTACTATCTGGCGAAGAAACTGAACGTTGAGCGCCCATCCTGGGTCCTGCCTGCGCCTTACGCGCACTGGCTGGAACGCTATCGTTTAGGCGAGTAATCGACACGAAAAGAGGTGGCCTGTTTTCGGGCCACCTCACGCACCTTACCCACTGTTGTTTCAACTACGTTCAATCTTTTTCGCTGCATCATCCAGCGCATCAATAATCGCGAACAGCGACTGCTGCGAGATCCCGTCCTGCGACAGGCGAACGTTGAGCGCCGTCTTCATATTGTGGATGGCGCGCTCCACATCCGGTAGACTGCGGTTGTTCACCAGCACTGCCAGCGTGGACAGTCGCTGAATGATGCTGACCAGCGCCGCAGCGTGCTGCTGCAACTGCTCCGCCCCTTTCTCTTCCAGACGATAGGCTTTACGTGTCGCCTGACCGTCCACCACCGCGATGCATTCCATCTCCTCCAGCAGTTGGAGATTAGGATAAATAATGCCCGGACTGGGGCTGTACTCCCCTTTCGACAGCTCCTCAACGGCTTTGATTAACTCGTAACCGTGTGCAGCGTTGTGGCTGAGGAAATGCAGCAGAAGCAGCCGGATATCGCTGGCATCGAGTATTTTTTCCCGACGTTTTCTGCGGTGCCCGGCACGTGCTGCGCCATCGGGGTGCCACACTGGCGGCTCCGTTTTCACGTTACTTCTGATGCCAGTAAGCAACAGCGCGCACGAAGGTCGCGTCACAGCCACGCTGTTCGATAAAGTAATCACTCAGCTTTTTCACAAACTCCGCTTCGCCGGTCAGCCAGATAAAGTAATCCTCTGTCGGAAGCTGAATGCCGTTGAATGTCTCAATCAGTGCAGCCAGATTCTCTGTCTTCATGGCACCGCTGCCAACCCAGGTTGCATCCACGCCGTTCAGGCCGTCCAGATAGGCCTGCCCGGCTGCTTCATCCACATAGGCAAACAGACTGAGCCGCTGACCGCTGAGGGTTTCCTTACGGCGTTTAAATGCTGGCAACCCGCTTTCATCGCAGACATACAGCTGGAAAGCATAGTCTTCCGGCACCACCAGAGAACCACGCGGCCCGCCAATCGCTAAGGCATCACCGGGCTGTGCCTGGGCTGCCCAGTCACTGGCCACGCCGCCGTCATGAATATAGAAATCGAGGGTCAGCGTTTTGGCTACACCATCAAAGAACAGCGGCGTGTAGTCGCGGGAAACCGGCCTGGCACCCTCTTTCCACACCACACCGTCTTCGGTCACTTCCGGTAGATGTAGCGTACCGCTGCTGGCATCGGGGAAAAATACTTTGATATGGTCATCGAAGCCCGGAGAGATAAAACCCGCGAGATCTTCACCGCCAAATTCAATACGCCAGAAACTGTCGGCCACGTTGGTTTTCGCGGTGACCGTCAGCTGACGGAAACGCAGTTCATTACGTACGCGCTGTGGCGCACGGTTTACTTTATGAGAGTCAGTCAACATGCTTGTCCTCGTTAGGATATGAAATCAGGAATCATTCTCATTCGAGGTAAAATATATCTATGATATATCTTGATGGCAACAGAGGCTGACCTTGTTATGCGTAAAAAAAGGGGCAATTTGTGCGCTATTGTTGCTCAGGCTGTGGGCGATACTTCCACAACCAGCGGCCGCTGTTCATTCGATGGTAGAAGAACCACCCACGGATCATCCAGTCCAGCACCATGCCCAGCCAGATACCGACCACGCCGAAGCCCAGCACAATGCCCAACAGGTATCCGGCCACAATACGCCCGCCCCACATGCTTAACAGAGACACCCACATGGTGTAACGCGCATCGCGTGCCCCCTTCAATCCCGCGGGCAGCACCCATGACGCCGCCCAGAACGGCATAAAGGCCGCATTGAGCCAGACCAGCATTTTCACCACATGGATAACTTCCGGGTCCTGGGTATAAAATTGGGCCAGCAGCCCGGCAAAAGGCACCGTCAGCAGTGCCAGCAGGCACAGACCAATGCTCGACAGCCCGAAAATAAAGCGCAGCAGGCGTTCCGGCTGGCCCAACTGACCACGCCCCAGACGGGTACCGACGATGATGGTCGACGCAGAGCCGAGCGCATTACCTGGCAGGTTAATCAGTGACACAATCGAGAAGGCGATAAAGTTACCGGCGATGACATCGGTCCCCATCCCGGCGACAAAAATCTGGGTTAACAGCTTGCCGCCGTTAAACAGCACCGATTCAATGCTGGCCGGAACGCCAATGCCAAGCACTTCGCGCAGAATATTCATATTCAGACGGGTGAAATAGCTTCTTAGCGAAATTTTCAGTGCCGGAACAAAACCTATCACCAGCACGTAAATCACCGCTGCCGCACCGATATAGCGCGAGATCGTCAGTCCCAGTCCGGCCCCGACAAACCCCAGCCCATGCCAGGAGAAACAGCCGTAGATCAGTACGCTACTGATGATGATATTGAGGATGTTCATCCCGCCGTTGATCAACATCGGGATTTTGGTGTTTCCGGCACCACGTAACGCCCCGCAGCCAATCAGGGCGATGGCTGCCGCCGGGTAACTCCAGGCGGTAACTTGCAGGTAGGAAAGCGCCAGCGCTTTCACTTCCGGCTCTGCTTTACCCGCAATCAGATCGATGATCTGCGGGCCAACAAACTCGATCGCCAGCGCCAGCAGAACGGCAAAAATCGTCATGATGATCAGCGACTGACGCGCGGCCGCCACCGCACGCTCCCGGTTCAGCTTACCGAGGCTGAACGCCACCACCACCGTTGTCCCAAGATCGATAGCAGCGAAAAAGGAGATCACGACAATATTAAAACTGTCGGCCAGCCCGACCCCGGCCATCGCCTCTTTACCCAGCCAGCTGACCAGGAACGTGCTCAGCACCCCCATCAGCAAGACGCATAAATTCTCAAAAAAGATCGGCACCGCCAACGGGGTGATTTCACGCCAGAAGAGTACGCGGAAGGAACGTCTTTTCGGATACCAGTCAGTACGTTCTATCGCTTGCTGCAAGGAAACACGAAGGTTTTGCAAGATTGTTACCGCTTTTCTCTGGGAAAGAAATATACGCTAACCAGATGATGGTAAAAGACATGACATTATGCAAAGTCTTTTTATGTTTCAAATTGCAGAAAGACAGGGATGCCTGTTTGAGGCATCCCTTTGACATTACAGCAACGGCCGCTGCAACAGTTTTTCCAGTACCGACAGCGGCGCATTTTGCGGGTTTTTCATTCCGGAAATCGGCAGTAAAAAGGTCTGCTCCAGCATAAACTGGCCACTCATTGCCGCGTGGGGCGTCTGGTCAGCAAAACAGATCCAACTGCTGCCCGGCGGCAGCGTTAGCGCTACCTGTGGCCCCTGTTCCTGATAGTGCCTGTCCGCTTTCATCGCATCATGCAGCCTGAGCATCATATGGTCGTATCCAGTGCGTCGGGATTTGGTCATGCCCAGGCGATGCTGTAGCCAGCTTCCCAACGGGGAATATCCTTTCAGATGTGACATAAATCGTTGTGCCAGCACCGGGAAAGGTTCGCCCACGCGCCACTCACGGCTTTCACCATGCGGATTGATATTGGTGAACATACGCAGAATACGCTCGCCCTGGATGGGGCGTGAAGGGAACGCATCCACATGCAGGCGACTGTCATCTTTACGCCAGGAACTGGCATCACGCCAGGCGGTGACCGGATGCAGGCGCAGGGTATTTGACGGGGAGTGCACCGCGTGGCGGTACTCCGGCAGCAGCGCGTCGAGCAGTTGCAGGCAATGCTGATAATAGCGCGACAGTAACGCGGTCACCTCAGGAGCTTTATCCTGCTGCGCAATGCCCCGCACCTGACTTTTTTGCGGATTAAAGCTGATATTTTTACGTTTGGGATCCACCAGCGCTGGCGTCAATAAAGCCAGCTCTTCCGGCAGCAGCGTAAAGGTCAGGTGAGGCATAAACAGGACATTGCCCTGCTCAAGTGACTCGAGAGCATTGCTATCGTGCTGTGGTTGATTCCAGCCGGTCAGCGGAAGTGTGTGGATCACCCGATCCCGGGATAACGTGTGTTCAGACATGTTATATCCTTATTGTCTGTCAAAAATGAGGTCAGTTCGGCGACCATTATATTCTGCGACATCAATTTTAATTAAACACGGGCTAAACCATAAGGCAGTGTGAAAGGAGGGTGCAGAGCGAAAGATGCGGCTGCGTTTTATTGCTACACTGCGCATTCAAAAACAGGAGTGAACTATGAGAGCCCGTTCCGTAACGCTGGAAGACGTCGCCAGTGCTGCCGGTGTGTCTTATCAGACCGTCTCCCGGGTGCTGAATCATTCGAGCCAGGTGGCAGAGCAGACCCGTATGCGGGTGGAAGCGACGATGCAGGCGCTGAATTATGTGCCTAACCGGGTGGCGCAGCAGCTGGCGGGGAAAAATACCCGTACACTCGGCCTTGCCACCAGCGATCTCGCGCTGCTGGCACCGGCACAGATTGCCTCGGCGATCCAGCAGCGTACCAGCCAGCTGGGTTATCATCTGGTGATCGCGATGGCGGGCAGCGGCGGCGCGCAGCAGGCGGTCAGCGATCTGTTATCCCAGCGAGTCGATGCGCTGCTTATCAATGTGCCGCTTGAGGCGCAGGCCGCGCAACAGATTGAACGCATGGCAGCCTCCCTGCCCTGCCTGTTCTTAGATGTGGCGGAAGATGCCGATGTTGCCGCCTGCACCTTCAGCGCGCATACCGGTGCACGTCAGGGTGCAGAACATCTGCTGCAACTGGGGCACCGCCATATTGCCCTGCTTAACGGCCCGGCAGATTCGGTCGCGGCACGCGCACGCCGCGCGGTCTGGATTGAGGTATTGCAAGAGCATCAGCTGGCACCCTGCAACCAGTTAGAGGGTGACTGGAGTGCTCAATCAGGATTTAAGGCTGTGATGCAACTGGCCGGGCAGGAGATGCCCTCTGCTCTGTTGGTCGCTAACGATCAGATGGCACTGGGCGCAATGCAGGCACTGCATCAGATGGGCGTAGCCGTGCCCGCAGAGATGTCGGTGGTCGGTTATGATGATACGGCAGACAGTGCCTGGTATCAGCCACCGTTAACCACGGTGCGTCAGGATATGCGTCAGTTGGGCGAACACAGCGTACAGTGGCTGACCCGCCAACTGGAGCAGCCCGGCAGTGAAACAGGATTACCCCCGTTTGCAACGTCCCTCGTGGTGCGAGCCAGCACTGCTGCCCCCCGTTACGCGCAGCGTACGCCTCATCCGGTGGCAGAGGAGTTACGCCGTCTGGCACAACAGTTGGATAATGACGTACCATAAAAAAAGCCGGGCATCTCTGCCCGGCTCACTCTATTCACTGATGTCACCACAGGCTATTACGCTTTTGGTTCGCCCAGTGATTTCAATTTTTTCGACAGATCGCGACGTTCTTTCGACAGGTCGGCATTTTTGATGATGTAGTCATCAACGCGATCTTCGTAGTCGCTACGCATGCTGGCGATAATTTCCTGAATGGCTTCGACGCTCATCCCTGGCTTGATGTACTCACCGAGGTTATCGAGCAACAGCACACGCTTCTGGTTATCACGGATTTTCTTTTCATTATCGTGAATTTCACGTTGCAGCTTGTTCTTACGACGGAACATACGCACGAACTCCAGTACGTCCTGAAATGATTGCTTTGCATTTTCCATGAAGACACCTTTCATTTGGGCCTGTGCAAACAGGCATCATTGTCGTGGCTATCAGCTTAACGGCGGGCCGCTGCCGATGGCAATTTTAAACTTACAGAACTGCGCTGTCTCCATCTTACCCTGAACCGAGTCAGCTCGCAGTAAGTTGTTGCTGAATCATTCTATTTTCGCAACGCGAGTCGGATAAGTTCGGTCAGTCTTTCCAACTGACTGGCCATTTCCAGACTGAGCCAGACATAACCGTGAATAGGCGTTTCCACCAGTTCGTCGCTGTCTGACTCGGCAATCAGCTGCCGCAGTTCCCGGGTGATTTCCGCCAGCTCTTCGCTGTTGGCGGCAATTTTCCCGGTATCCCCTTCGACAATCACCTTTGACAGTGCGCGCAGGGTATTTTCGGTCATTTGCTGGGTACGCCGCAGCGCCGGCGCGTTTAGCATAATCAGATGACTCTGACGGGAAGCCCACCAGGCATTGAGCTGGAGTTCCAGCGTGCAAACCAGATTACGGTTCAGCGTCTGGATACCTTCAAACACCGAACGCGGCGTACGTGTTTCCTTGCTGGAGGGTTCGATCAACGCACGCATTTTAATCACGTTAGTTAACAGACGCTGTAACGGGCGTGACAGACGCGGCTTCTCGACGAGGTTGGAGGAAAAGCCAGCGTGATACACCCGCGCGGTCTCCAGCAGCAAATCGGAAAGCTGAATGCGCCAGTGGGTATAGGCTTTCTGCGGATAAATACTGGTAAACAGTAGCGCCAGCAGCGAACCGAGGATCACATCTCCCCCACGCCACAGCGCGGTGGTCATATCGCCCGGAATGCCGCCACAGATCACGGCCAGAGTGATGCCGATCAGCAACGCCATATAAGGGTGCTTACCCAGCGTCAGAAAACCACTGATAAACATCACCGCCGCACACCACACCAGCATGACCGGCATAGAGATCAGTTCCAGTTTGAGCGCAATCAACCCGGAGATTGAACCAAAGAGGGTACCGCCAATACGCTGAACCGCACGGGGGAAGACGTTGCCCCACGAGGAGATCGGCCCCATCACCACCACCAGCGTGATAAGCGGCCAGCTGCCTTCCGGGATCTCCATTATGCGCACCAGCAGGAACGTCAGGATAAATGCCAGAGCGATACGCACACCGTGGACGATGCGGTAATTACGGTACAGGCTGAACTCAAAGGCCGACAGAGGCTTGTCCGGTCGCAAAGGGAGCTCCGAAAGAAGAAAGAATCAGCGGGACATCATACCTGAAGCAGGCTCAGATAACAGGCGAACGAGGGATGTTTCCCCCCGTTTTCTCGCTCATTTCACTGCATTAAGCAGCAGAAAACACTGAGATTACCGCACTGATACAACCCGTTAATCGGCCATTTTCTTCTTGCGGATGTCATTCACATTTCGACAACAAAACAGAGTGTGCTAAAGGCTGCGTTTAACCAGCGGAACGCAGATCAGGAACTCCCAAATACCGCTTTGCGATCCGTCATTCAGATAGTGATCAAAACAGGGCCCTTCTGCACGCTGATAGCCACTGTTCGGCAACCACTCGTCGTAAAAGGCCAGCCAGGGGGTTGAAAAATCGCCGTCGTTGACGGTGACTTTCGCCACGCCATAGGTGCCACCGGGAAGAGAACGCAGTTCAACCCCTTCACTGCCCAGCGGCAAAACGTAGCCATCAGGCACACTGATACCGGTATCAATACGCAACTGTTCGGGGGGGACGATCTCGGGGTTATCGTAATAGATCGCCAGCCAGTCTCCTGCCAACTGATGACGTTCCACCCATTCGCTCAAACGGGCAAAGCCTTGCGGCGCGGTGTCCTGCCAGGGACCGACCAGACGAAAGGCGGCTACATTTTTCGCCTCAAGATGCTTAATCTCGACCTGCATGGTTCTCTCCTCAATGAATTAATCACTGTATAAATAACCATTAAAATCGATTTTTACCAGGCATCTTTCGTTGCAGAGAAATGATTTGTGAGGCGCTGCACAGAGTGGAGGGATGGCCGGGTCATGTTTTTATGCCCGGCCCGCGCAGAGTGAGATTATAACTTCTGTTTGATGTAGTCGCTGATGCGGGTGATAAGCCCCGCCTGCTCAATCGGTTGCAACGCCACCAGCGGGTAGCTGGCCAGCGTTTTGTCCCCTTCGACCAGTTGGATAGTGCCCACCTGTTCATGCAGTTTAATCGGGGCTTCCAGGTCTTTGCGGTCAATCACATACCGGGCTTTCACTTTCTGCACTTGATCACGCGGCAGTGCCAGGAATACATCTTTCTCGCTGCCCAGAGAAACGCGGTGCGGGTTACCGTACCAGACGTTTTCATGGCCAATCTCTTTGCCGGCGTGGAACAGCTGGATGGTATCGAACTGGCTCTGGCCCCAGGTCAGCAGTTTACGCGCCTGCTCTTCCCGCCCTTTAGAACTTTTTCCGCCCATGATCACGGCAATCAGGCGGCGCTGCCCGTCAACACTGGAGGCGATAATATTGAAGCCCGCGCTTTCGGTATGACCGGTTTTCAGCCCATCAACATGCAGTGTTTTATCCCACAGCAGGCCGTTGCGGTTCTGCTGAGTAATGCCATTCCAGGTGAGCGATTTCTCACTGTACATCTGGTAGAAGTCCTGCTCACCGCTAATGATGGCGCGCGATAGCGTGGCCAGATCGCGTGCCGTGGTGAACTGCCCTGGTGCATCCAGTCCATGCACAGTTTCAAAGTGGGTATTGCTCAGCCCCAGTTTATCCACGTACTGATTCATCATGGTAACGAAATTCGCCTGACTGCCGGCCACATAGTCAGCCAGTGCAACACAGGCATCGTTACCGGAATCAATAATCACCCCCCGGCTGAGGTCGCGTACTGAGATTTTCTCTCCCGGTTTAATGAACATCAGTGACGATCCTTTAAATACCGGGTTACCGGCTCCCCAGGCATCGTTACCCACCGTCACCATGTCGTCACGGGTGATGCGTTTTTTATCAATGGCGCGATCCACCACATAGCCGGTCATCAGCTTGGTGAGGCTGGCCGGGTTGCGGCGTTCGTCCGGATTCCCGGAAGTGAGGATTTGTCCGGTGGTGGCATCCATCAGCACCCAGGAGGCGGCATCAATCGCCGGAGCGGTCATCGGGAATGCCAGTGCATCCCCGGCAGGCTGGCCTTCGGCACAGGCGGCGGTACTTAGGACCATAACCACACAGAAACTTGCAAGCTGATGCTTTTTCAACGCTCAATCCTCAACATAGACACAATAAAAAACTGCGCATGTTGTACGGGATCCGTGATGTCTTTGCGTGACTAAATTGCAAGAAAATATGAATAAATCAGGGGATTACAATCATCAATACTAAAATCATGGGGTTGTATCCACAACAAATGGGATGCATTATCCATTACTGCCGATGCCTATTCTATTTTACCTAAATTTCTATGCCTTAATCGAGAGAATGATGCCAACACAAATACATAATACTCCGGCTACATATTGCGTATTGAACTTTTCTCCGAGGAAAAAATAACTTCCGATTGGCACGATAACAAAAGCCAGAGCCATTAATGGATATGCTTTACCTAATTCTATTTTTTGCAATACCCAAACCCATGCTATGGTCGTAAGTCCATATAATACGAATGCAGAAAAAAGAATTATAATTGCTTTCTGTGAAAAAAATGAACCTGCTTTTTCCATAGCACTAGCACTTAATTTAAAAAGTATTTGACCTGTAGATATTCCCAAAACGCAGATTACTGCTATCAGATAAAACATAGTTATCTAAACCTTTTATGGAATGGCCGTTTAGGTGTATTTGAAACATCGTGACCAATGAAAGCAAGAAGGAGTTGAAGGCCAAGAATGATGGGTAGAGCAGACAACATAACAGTACCAGATGTGGTAGTTATACCTGTATGTATGGATTCAGCCCAATTAATCACTCCTGTTACCACTCCAAACGTGAACATAATCAAACCAATAGGTAATTCAATAGATGCAAGAGACATATCACGAAGATAATAATTATAGAACACTCGCTTTAAGAAATTTCTTGAATGCTTGAATAAAAAGTCCCCAATAATTTTTGATATTTTTAGGTTGGACACTTCATCTTCATATTTTGCATCCATGGGTATATCGACAACCACTGCTTTTAGAGTGCTTAATCTAAATAAAATATCCGACTCGAAAAAATACCTTTTACTTATTTTTTCGAGAGGTAAGTATTTGATTAAATCAGTATGAATTGCAGTGTAACCATTTGTAGGATCGAACAAATCCCAATATCCTGTTGAGATTTTGGTCATAAAAGAAAGAACAGCATTACCAAAGAGTCTAATTCCAGGCATTGCGTTTATATTTTCGAGATTAAAAAAACGATTTCCTTTTGTGTAATCAGCCTCTCCATTGATTATTGGTGCAACAAACTCGTTTAAAATCGATGGATCCATTTGCCCATCTCCATCAATTTTTACAACAATATTCACATCATCTTCTAAAGCTTTCTGATAGCCACGCATAACGGCGCCACCAACACCCAAGTTAGTATTGTTTCTCAACACTATTACGCGGGGGTCAGCATTGTGCTGTTCTATAAAATCTCCGGATTTTTCAGGACAACAATCGTCAACTGCATAAATTTTGGTCACTTCTGGCCCGATGCCATTGATTACATCTAATATGTGTTTTTTTACTTTAAAGCAGGGAATAACCACTGCGATAACATTATGTTGTTCCATGTAAGCTCGCTAAACATTCGGGAATGATAACCAATTTTTCCAAGAAGGCGTTCGTTCAGTCTTAATGAACAACTTTTCTCAGAATCATTATTTCTTGAATAATCCTACCACTAATTTTTTGATTGGCAAATAGTTAGGTGATTTTTGTTCGTCACTTTTAATACTTTATCATCGACAGGGTTAATTAATTTCATGTTACCGACCCAATCAATAGTTAAAATCTATTGCTCGTGGATTTTTGAGTGTTTTTTACTTTTCCTGATTGTGTTAAATGACCGTATTTACATCGTTCCGGTACAAGTACAGTGGCAGGCAGTTCTGAAATTTAGTAAAAAAATCGGTTACATCAGGCCAGCTGCATGCGCTTACCTCTACACTGTCAGGATATACAGTTTATTCAAATTTGTGACAGCAATGTTCAATAGAGTCAAGATGGTGGTTTGATGGGGAAATTTTCCCAATGACATCCTAAGACCTCTTGCCTTACTTCCATTTGATGGTAAAATTCACTAAGCACCTAATTTTATGACTATTTTATGCACACACTATCTTTTAACTATGTTTCAACCTGCACAGTCAACACAGCCCCCACCGGCCAAACCTTCTATGACTGGATGCTGCCTGGCTTAGGCAGCATTCAGTCATTTTTTTTTGGCCTATGGTCACAGATAGCTTTTCTATGTTCTCCTCAGCTCAGCTTTCACTTACAGCAAAAGAGCACGCAGTACGATACATACTATGAATGATTCTCATGGTATCGATAGTTGAAACCTCTAGCAGGTTTAGCAAGTGACGCCTTCTCATTATCAAAACCCAGTTTATTTTACGTCCTATTCATCGTTTTAAATAATAAGCGACATACAAATGAAAACACTTACCAGAAATGAATTTGTTTTTTTCTTAGCTTCAATACTATTTTTTATATCATTAAAATCTGTAACACCACCTTTCATGAGTCCTGATGAACCCGTTCACTACTCCAGGGCATATCTCTTGAGTAAAGGATATATAACTCTCGATAATAAAGAAGGAAAACAATCTGGTGGTTATACCGATAAATCTCTTGATGAATTCCTTCAAATAATAAACAACGGACACATAGATAAATTCTCAAAAAAAATGGAAAACGCCATGAGATCTGTTCATTGGTCTAATGATCAGGTTTATAAAGAAATACCTAACACCTCATATTATTTCCCGTTAGTGTACGTTCCTCAGGCAGTTGGAATAATTACCGGTAAAATACTAAACCTTAGCATTTATAACACTTATAATTTATCAACAATCATCTCATTCCTCTCATGCATAATAATAATCGCAATCTCTAATAGAATATTTCAAATCCCTTATCCGGCAATGTTGATACTTGCTTTACCAATGATGATGTTTCAATTCTCTTCTCCAACAATAGACGGGGTAGCGACTTCATTTGCTGTTCTAATGATGTGCATCTTCGCAAGAGGGATGAAAAACAATATTTTCACTCTTAAAGATATTATTTTTCTTTGTTTGTGTGCATTTATACTTGTGTCAAGCCGTGCCAATCTTATACCTGTGCTGCTACTTCCTTTCGTTGCGTCAATAAAATCAAGTCATAAGTTAAAGTATATACTACCTATCATCCCAACTGTAATGTCGCTTCTATGGATAGTTTTTACTGTAACCCATGTTGTTGATGCTGGAAAAAAACACCCAGGCCTATCCCATGGAGATATTATCGTATATTACATTATGCACCCTTTAGAGTTCACCTCTATTATACATCACACTGTATCCAATATGAATTTACTTTCTTTTTACTATAGAAGTTTCATTGGGATTCTAGGGTGGCTAGACATAAGGTTGTCAAGTTATTTTTATATTTACTCAGGCATTGTCATCTTGACGCTAGCAGGGTTGAATACACGAATCAGCTTTTTGAAGAGTAATAAGGTATATGCGGGATCAATATTTTTAGTTTCACTATGCTCTATTTTCCTTATTTTCTTTGCACTTCTTGTCCAGTGGTCTCCATTCCCAACAACTACAATAGTTGGTGTGCAAGGGCGATATTTCACAATACCTGTACTGATACTCACCTTCATCATGTATAAGCATGATGGGAAGTTCGATAAAATCTCCTCAGTTATTTTACTTTCATATGCAATTATTGCATTACATTCCATGATGACGGAAATAGTTAATAGGTATTATCTTTAAGAGGATAGCTGTTATAAATAACACTTAAAAATGTTGCATTAGAATTTATTCTCATAAAATCACATCACTTTGCGAATTCGGGATTGATATCAGCCCCGAATTCTATCGTGGTTCGTCACGTTGAACCCAGAAACACATGTTTCCATGCTGTGCTGTAATTAATTTAATTTTTTCTGTGCTGGATAATTTTTATATTTTTTGAAAGACCGCCTACTGCCGAAATATACAACCTAACTTAAACTGGTACTTTGTAAGAATGACTGGATAAATCCTTACTCATATACTGGAAAGGCTGGGAATGAAAAAGTAAAATTTATATTTCTTTTGCCGTCATAGTACATAAAGCTCCACCTTAAATCGGTTAGCAAGCAAGTTAAAAACTTTCTTATTATTATATCAACATGCAAACCAAATATGGTATAATTATCGAATACTGAGTAACATCATCATGCTTATCGGTTCATTTCTAATATGAAAGGCAAAGTTATAAAATGAAAAAAGAGTTTTTGCGAAACTTTGCAGGCCTTGCATCATCCAACCTGATAAATTTATTGATCCCGTTAGTTACAATGCCCTATCTGTCAAGAGTTTTAGGTTCTGATAGTTATGGTGTTGTGTTATTGTTTAGTAGCGTTACTATTTTTACGATGATTATAACAGATTATAGTACAAACATTACAGGTGTTCGTGACTGTGCTGAAGCGCTAGGCGACCATGATAAAATAAGATTAGTTTATGAAAAAAATCAAAACACAGACTAATTCTTTCATTTTTATTATTACTACTATCGATTATTTACATCCATTTTTACATGTCCTCAATCAACCTCTATCTGGCAACAGAGTTAATAATTGTTACTTCGATTGGATATTATCTCTCCGCACCATGGTTCCATCAAGGCACATCATCCTTACATGTTTTTTCAGCGATAAATGTCACACTTAGAATTTTACAACCATTTGCAATATTTTTATTTATTAAAACGCCAGATTCATTTTCATTAGTCATGCGATTCAATGCGTATTCTACTTTTATTGCAGGATTTTTAATTTTCTTCTACCGAGCGAATAAATTTAAAATATCTGAAAAAAGGACACTAAAAATGTACAATAACACCTTGAAATCAGGAGCAAATTCTTTCATTGGTGATTTTTCCCCCAACTTCTATAGCAATATACCACCATTAATAATTGGTGCGAATGTTAGTCCGGTTGTGTTCGCATGCTATTCAATGGCGATTAAACTAATAAATATATCAGGAATGTTCCAAACAATTGCTGCACGATCCATTTATCCAATTATTGTGAAAGGTGCTGCTGGGCTACGAAACATTATGATAATAAATATTTTAATTTCATTAGTACCCTTCCTCGCTTTAATGTTTTTCGGAAGCTACATCGTAAGGGTTCTTCTTGGTCCTGGCTATGACTTATCTGTAGAATTCATCAATATTGGCGCTATAAGCATATTATTATATTCTGTCATCTGTTCTTACACATATGGCTATTTTTTCCCAAAAAGAAAGACGTGCTGTTCAGGAACATATCCATTGTATGCTCTATAGTTCCAGCTTTAATCGGCTATCCGTTAATGTATCATTATGGTGCTTATGGTGCTGTAATTATGTTGGTTATAGCACGAGCAATGTTTATGATTCTGTTTGCGTATTATCATAAAAAAGATTCAGCACGTTAAATAATTTATCCAATGCGGGGAACTACATTATGCTGCTATTATTACAATAGTACCTGCCATATCAACCGTGAAGTGCGTTTTTTTTCCGCTGACGTACATAACATGCGAACTACATTTATCGTATGAACCTCTTTCAAGATGAAAAAAAGTACCGACACTGTAAATGCTATCACGTCTTTGGCGATACTCGTACATAGTGGCCATCGGCGACTTCTGACCTGTCCGAATATGGTTTACCATGTATCAAGCGAAGTTTAGAGTCGCAGATAGCCATAATAGATTCTGTACGTGTGGTTTCAGGGATTCTGTACCTACCATGTACACAATACGGTATGG
The DNA here is from genome assembly GCF_020683125.1 of Erwinia rhapontici. Classification (NCBI taxonomy): domain Bacteria; kingdom Pseudomonadati; phylum Pseudomonadota; class Gammaproteobacteria; order Enterobacterales; family Erwiniaceae; genus Erwinia; species Erwinia rhapontici. Next base: position 3,214,969 of record NZ_CP085627.1, read on the forward strand.
ACTAAAGCGAACCGCAACTATCATCAGTAAACACATGCGAACGAAGCAGGGTTTAGACATTATGCTAAACACTACATTTTCAGAGAGTTAACGGACAGAAGTGGACAGCGAAACAGTGAAAGACAAAGCCAACCAACCCACCTTCCTTTTCCACGATTACGAGACCTTCGGTAAAAGTCCCTCGCTGGACCGCCCTGCGCAGTTCGCGGGCATCCGTACCGATATGGATTTCAACATCCTGGGCGAGCCGGAGGTGTTTTACTGTCAGCCTGCGGACGACTATCTGCCGCAGCCGGAAGCCGTGATGATCACCGGCATCACGCCGCAGATTGCACGTGCTCGCGGTGTCACTGAAGCGGAATTTACCCGTCGTATTCATCAGCTGTTCAGCGAACCCAACACCTGTGTGGTGGGCTATAACAATGTACGCTTTGACGATGAAGTCAGCCGCAATCTGTTCTATCGCAACTTTTACGATCCCTACGCCTGGAGCTGGCAGTACGGCAACAGCCGCTGGGACCTGCTGGATGTGATGCGTGCCTGCTATGCGCTGCGACCGGAAGGGATCGAATGGCCTGAAAACGAGGACGGCTTCCCCAGCTTCCGCCTTGAACACCTGACCAAAGCCAACGGTGTTGCCCATGAAAACGCCCATGATGCGATGTCGGATGTGTATGCCACCATTGCGATGGCAAAACGGGTCAAGGAGAAGCAGCCACGCCTGTATGACTTCCTGTTCAGCCACCGTAATAAGCAAAAAATCAGCGCGCTGGTTGATATTCCGCAGATGAAACCGCTGGTGCATATTTCCGGCATGTTTGGCGCTGCTCGCGGTAACACCAGCTGGATTGCCCCGCTGGCCTGGCATCCCGATAATCGCAATGCCCTGATCACCTGCGATCTGGGCGGTGATATGACCTCCCTACTCACCCTGAGCGCCGATGAACTGCGTGAGCGGCTGTATACACCGCGCAGTGAGCTGGGTGATGCCGCCCCGGTACCGCTGAAACTGGTACATATCAACAAGTGCCCGGTGGTTGCCCCGGCGAATACCCTTCGCCCGGAAGATGCGGAACGCATTGGGATTGACCGTCAGCGCTGCCTGGATAATCTCACCCTGCTGCGTCAACACCCTGAGGTACGCGAGAAAGTGGTGGCGCTGTATGCCGATGCCGAACCTTTCAAAGCCTCCGAAGATGTGGATGCCCAGATTTATAACGGTTTCTTTAGCGATGCTGACCGCAATGCGATGAATATCATTCGTCAGACTGCGCCGGAGAATCTTCCGGCGTTGGATTTAGCGTTCAATGACGCACGCATTGAGAAGTTACTGTTCCGCTATCGCGCACGTAACTTCCCCGGCACGCTGGATGACGCAGAGCAGAAACGCTGGCTGCAGCATCGTCGCGAGGTGCTGCATCCTGAGCGAGTGCAGAACTATGTTCAGGAACTGGAAATGCTGTTTAATCAGTATGAAGGGGAGCAGGCAAAGCTGGATCAGCTGAAAGCGCTGTTTGAGTACGCACGGGAACTGGTGTCCTGATAGGAAAAGGGCGGACCCAACAGCGGCCCGCCCTCACAGAGAATGATGCACCCACGAGGGTTTACATCAAATCTTCACTGCACTGTGGCACCGGATTACGGAAGCTGCGGGTGACAAAGGCCAGATACAGCAGACCAATCGCGCCCCAGACCAGGCCCAGCACCATGGAGCTCTCTTCCAGATTCACCCACAGTGCACCCACTGTCAGTGCACCCATCAGCGGCAGCACAAGGAACTTGAAGTTATCTTTCAAGGTCTTGTTACGCTTCTCACGGATCCAGAACTGAGAAATCACCGACAGGTTAACGAAGGTAAACGCCACCAGCGCCCCAAAGTTAATCAGCGCCGTTGCCGTCACCAGATCGAAGGTGATTGAAGAGAGTGCGATCACCCCCACCAGCAGCACGTTCAGTGCCGGCGTACGCCATTTCGGATGGATATAACCGAAGAAACGCACCGGGAATACCCCATCACGGCCCATCACATACATCAGACGTGACACGCCCGCATGCGCCGCCATACCAGAAGCCAGTACCGTCACGCAGGAGAAGATCAGGATACCGAACTGGAAGGCTTTACCTGCCACATACAGCATAATTTCCGGCTGTGATGCGTCCGGATCTTTAAAGCGCGAGATATCCGGGAAATACAACTGCAGGAAATAGGACACCACAATAAAGATGACGCCGCCAATCAGTGCGGTGAGGAAGATCGCTTTCGGGATAACGCGCTCTGCATCTTTGGTCTCTTCCGACAGTGAACTGATACCGTCAAAGCCAAGGAAGGAGAAACAGAGTATCGTCGCGCCAGTGATCATCGGCACCACATTGGCATTTTCTGACCAGAACGGTTTGCTGCTGACCAGCGTGCCTGCGCCTTCACCGTGCGCCACACCCCAGACAACCATCGCCATGATCGCCACCATCACCACTACCTGCAGCACAACAATTACACTGTTAAAGTTGGCAACGGTTTTAATACCTTTGAGGTTGGAGAGGGTCATAAAGCCCACCAGCAAGATCACAAAGATCCACGATGGAATGCCAGGGACCAGTGCTTCCCAGTATATTTTCGCCAGCAGGATATTGATCATCGGCATAAACAGATAATCAAGTAGCGAAGACCAGCCGACCATAAAGCCGACGTGCGGGCTGATCGCTTTCTGCGCATAGGTATAGGCCGATCCCGCAGACGGGAAACGACGAACCAACTGGCCGTAGCTCAGTGCGGTAAACAGAATAGCAATCAGCGCAAAGGCGTACGCGGTCGCGACGTGGCCATCTGTCAGGCCAGAAACAATGCCAAACGTATCAAATAAAGTCATTGGCTGCATATAAGCCAGACCCATCATCACAACAGGCAGTAACGTCAGCGTTTTTTTCAGTTTTGCACGCGGCTGGGCGGCTGAATTGAGCGTATCAAACGACATGATTTAGCCTCCCCACAGCATCAACCGTTCTGGGTTGAACCACAGGGGAGCTATGCATCGTGCGATAGCTTTTCGAAAGAGGATACTGGGAAGAACAGGCAGGCGTGAAGGTATCACCTGCTGTGGCGCCGTAGTCATCGCGCTGACGGATCCCAGCAGACGCTGGAGTAAGATGGTGAAGCCCCATGTTTGTTTCCTCAATAAAACACGTCAAAGTGTATTTAAAAGCGAATATCTATCCGGTTCTGGACCGGCCTCTTTAAAATGCGAAAGTTGTGTTGCCTGCTGACCGACAGATAAAAAAATACCGCCGCCAGGAAATTAAGCGTCGGTTTACAGGTATCATTTTGCAGGGCGCACATTCTGCACCAAAGTAAGGCGCAATGACAAGCCCCTAAGAGTTTCAGTTACAATTTATTGAAACAAAGAGAGTAAGCCGGGCGTGACAGTCACACCCGGTACAGGGATTTTCAGGCATTTTTCAGCATCCAGTCAATCTCCGTGGTGGTGATCAACCGTTCAAACTGCATCAGTTCATGGTGCTTACACTGATGCCAGACAAAACCAAAACGCGTGCCCAATAATGCCTGTATCTGATGGCTTTGCTCAAAGGCATTCAGCGCATCGCTTTGGCGGATCGGCAGCGGGTTCCCTTCCGCTTCGTGTCCGTTACCTTTGACCGCAGGAGGTAAAGGTAATTGATTGTCCAGCCCATGTAATATGCCTGCCAGAATGGCCGCCATCACCAGATAAGGATTAGCGTCCGCCCCGGCGACACGATATTCCACGCGATGGTTTTGCTGATCGCCACAGGGGATGCGCAGGGCCACGGTGCGGTTGTTATGGCCCCACGATGCCTGAAGCGGAACGAACGCCTCCGGCAGAAAACGGCGATAAGCGTTCACATTTGGGGCCAGCAGCGCCATTGATGCAGGCATCAGGTCAATCATGCCCGCCAGCGCGCGCTTCAGCAGCGGCGAATCGCTGCCATCGTCATTGGCAAAAGCATTATGATCGGCCGCATCCAGCATGCTGATATGCACGTGCATGCCACTGCCCGCATAGGCCTCGTAAGGTTTTGCCATAAAGGTGGCATTCATCCCGTGCTGCTCGGCAACCTGGCGCACCAGGCGTTTTAGCTGTACAGCATGATCGCAGGCATTGAGCACATGGCGGGTGTGATGCAAGTTGATTTCAAACTGCCCCGGTGACGCTTCCGCCAGCGCACCGTCAGCCGGTATCCCTTGTAAATGCGCCAGGGAATCGATATCACCCAGTACCGCTGAGAAATGGTCAAGATTATCGACAGAATAGACCTGGCTCTGCATGCTGCGTTCGTCGCTGCCCGGCGCACACGGTGGCTGAATATCGCCTTCCGCATCACGCTGCTTGTCGACCAGATAGAACTCCAGCTCTACCGCTACCACCGGAAACAAACCTCGATTGCGCAGTCGCTGCCAGAGGTGATTGAGTACGTTTCGGGGTTCAACGTCAAAGGGAGTGCCATCTTGATTACACATAGTCAGCAGAACCTGTGCCAGATGGTGCGGGTCCGCCGCAGAGGGGGTTAAGGTGCCTTCAACCGGCATGCAAAGGTTATCGGGTTCGCCCAGCGCCTGGCCGAGTCCAGCCTCTTCAACGGTATTGCCCAGAATATCCATGGCGAAGACCGATGCCGGGAAGTAGCAACCCTTATCAAGTTTTGTCAGACTGGCGATGGGGATACGTTTACCGCGAAACACCCCATTTAAATCATTAAGAAGAATATCGGCATACTGCGTTTCAGGATGGCGTTCCAGATAAGCTTTCACTTCATTCTGGAACGCGCTGGTTCGTTTTTCTTCACTGTGCCGCGTGAAGTCTTCAACTTCGACAATATTGGTCATCGCATCACCTTTTCAGGTTGTTGAATACTGCTCAAAATAACAGCCACCCTCTTAACATAGCGCCAACACAAAAAGTGTGCAAATGTAACTATCCGCTTTATATTTGCGCTTATTGCGTTTGAATATTAAGCACCTGATTGCTAGATTGAAAATATATTGCACAGTTTTCGGCCATTTCTGGCTCGAATGGTTGATATATTGACCAGCATGAGGAGGGATTGATGGGCATTATTTTTGACAAGCCGTTGATTGGCGTGGTGATGTGCCAAACCGATATTGGCGGCCACCCGACGCAGATGGTGCATAACAAATACCTCGATGCCATCTTCTCTCAAGGCGGTATCCCGCTCGCCCTGCCCCACGGACTGATGGCCGCTCCTCAGCGGTTAGAGAATGCAATGGCCGTTCTGGATGGCATTCTGCTGACCGGCAGCCCCAGCAATATTGAACCCCACCACTACGGCGAGAGCGGCAAAGAAGTTCTCGCCGATCCCGGCCGCGATACGCTCTCCTTTGCCCTGATCCGCTATGCGCTGGACCACCAGATGCCGTTGCTGGCGATTTGTCGCGGCTTACAGGAGCTGGTGGTGGCCACCGGCGGTACGCTGCACCGTCGGTTACATCAGGTTGAGGGCCTTCAGGAGCATCGTGAGGACGAGGAACTGTCACTGGACCAGCAATATGCCCCGGCGCATGAAGTCTGGGTGGAACCGGGAGGCTTGCTGGCACCGCTGGTGAATCATTGTGAAAAATTTTGGGTCAACTCCCTGCACCAGCAGGGTATTCGTTCGCCGGGTGATGCCTTGCGCATTGAGGCGCGTGCCGGAGACGGGCTGATCGAGGCTGTCAGCCATCGCCAGCACCCGTTTGCCCTGGCGGTGCAGTGGCATCCTGAATGGCACAGCGACAGCTCGGCGCTTTCACGTCAGCTGTTTGAGGGCTTCCTCGCCGCCTGCGTGGCATCAAAAAAGGACGCACAGCAATGAGTGAAACCACGCTGGCGCCAGGACGGCGTTTATCCGAAATCCGGCAACAGATGGGATTGTCCCAGCGTCGCGTGGCGGAGCTTTCCGGGCTGACGCACAGCGCCATCAGTACGATTGAACAGGATAAAGTCAGCCCGGCCGTCAGCACGCTGCAAAAACTTCTCAAGGTATACGGCCTGTCGCTGTCCGAGTTTTTTGCCGAAAAAGTGCAGGATGAACCGCCAAAGGTGGTGATCGATGCCCATGAGCTGATCGATATCGGCAGTCAGGGCGTATCGCTGCGTCTGATCCACAACGGCAATCCTCAGCGTACGCTGGCAATGCTGCTGGAAACCTACGAACCCGGTGCCACCACCGGCGAAAAAATCCGCCATCAGGGAGAAGAGACCGGCACGCTGCTGGAAGGCGAAATCATCCTGACGATCAGCGGCCAGCACTACGCACTTCACGCCGGGCAGAGCTATGTGATCGATACCGGCAAACCGCACAGCTTTACCAATTCATCCACGCGGCCCTGCCGTATTATCAGTGCACATACTCCGGCCACATTCTGACGGCCAGAGGCGATGCTGTTTCCGGTCGCCTCTGAGCCAGTGATTAAGGGAGAAGGTATGGAACATATCAACAGCTATTATGCCGCCACCACAAACCCACACGATCCCTGGCCAGTGCTGGAAGGGGATATCCAGTGCGATGTCTGCATCATTGGCGGGGGCTTTACCGGGCTGTCGTCTGCTCTGTTCCTTACCGAGGCGGGCTACGATGTCGTACTGCTGGAGGCGGCCCGGGTGGGCTTCGGTGCCAGCGGGCGCAATGGCGGCCAGGTGGTTAACTCTTACAGCCGTGATGTTGATGTTATTGAACAACGTTACGGCAAAGAGACGGCACGTCTGCTCGGCAGCATGATGTTTGAAGGAGCAACGATCATTCGCGATCGCATCGATCGCTATGCGATTCGCTGTGATTATCGTCCGGGCAGTATTTTCGCCGCGTTGAATAACCGCCAGATGCAGCATCTGACATCGCAACACCAGCTATGGCAGCGCTATGGCAATCACGACGTCGAACTGCTGGACCAGAGTGGCATCCGACGAGAAGTGGGCACTGAACGCTATGTCGGCGGGCTGCTGGATAAACGTGGCGGCCATATTCACCCGCTGAATCTGGCGTTGGGTGAGGCCGAGGCCATCCGCCGCCACGGCGGGCGTATTTATGAAAACTCTGCCGTGACCGCCGTACAATATGGCACCACGCATCGGGTGCGTACCGGGCGCGGTGAGGTCAGCGCACGTTTTGTCATCTTTGCCGGTAATGCCTATCTCGCGCCGCATCTTGAACCGCGGCTGGCGAAAAAAAGCCTGCCCTGTGGTTCGCAAATTATTGCCACCGAACCCCTGTCCGCGGATCAGGCCCTGTCGCTGCTGCCCAACCATCGCTGCGTGGAGGACTGTAACTATCTGCTGGATTACTTCCGCCTGACAGCGGATAACCGCCTGTTGTACGGGGGCGGCGTGATCTACGGGGCGCGCGATCCAGGTGATATCGATGCTCTTATCCGCCCGAAACTACTGAAGACCTTCCCGCAGCTGGCTGGCGTGAAGTTTGACTATGCGTGGAGCGGTAATTTCCTGCTGACCCTGTCACGGATGCCACAGTTTGGGCGCCTGGAGAACGGCGTTTACTACATGCAGGGTGACAGCGGACACGGGGTGACCTGCACCCATCTGGCTGGAAAGCTAATTGCTGAGGCAATGCGCGGAGATGCCGATCGCTTCGATGCGTTTGCCCGACTACCGCACCTGCCCTTCCCTGGCGGTCGTCGCCTTCGCGTGCCGTTAACCGCCATTGGTGCGGCGTGGTATGCATTACGAGACCGACTGGGCGTGTAACCGGGCCGGGCATCAGCACGGGGCGACCGGAAAAAGGGTCCCCCACTGCGACAACCCCTTGTTGATTATGACAATGGCATCCTGGCAGGATCGGGATAACGGTACTCGAACCCCAGCTCGCGACAGATTTTACTGCCATCGATCAGCTTGCCACTGTTTTTATCATGGTCCGCCAGGAAGGTTGGCGGCGTCAGCCCTAACTGCCGCGCAACCTGCGGGTAAAACTGATTACGCGCCGGGTGCTGCGGGGCACTGAGATTATAGATATGCCCGCCTTTCGGCGTCTGCAACAGCAGGCTAATCGCCGCAATCACATCGTCCAGGTGCACAAGGTTGACCCCCTGGTTACCATTGGCGATATCGGTTTTTCCGGCGAGAAAACGTCCGGGATGGCGATGTGGACCAACCAGTCCGGCAAGACGTAAGATATCCACTGAGGTGTTCGGCAGATTATGCAGCCAGTTCTCCAGCGTCTGTAGCGTCTGTCCGGCCACGCTGACCGGGTCCAGCTCGCTGCTCTCTTTAGTGATACCGCTATGATCGCCGTAAACCGAGGTTGAACTGGTAAAGATAATCCGTGGCACGTTAAACGCCAGCGCACTGTCTACCAGTTGCTGTACAGACAGCAGATAATTTTCGCCCCCGGCCGCCGTCCGGCTGGCCGGTAGTGTCACCACCAGCGCATCCACGCTGAGTAGCGCCTCAAGATCGTCTGCATCGCAGTTCAGTTCCGGTGTCAATTCAAGAAGATAACAGTCAATGCCGCTTCCTCGCGCAGCATTAACGCCATCAGGCGTGGTTTTGGTGCCGGTGACCTGCCAGCCCGCGCCCGCCAGCGACATGGCCAGTGGCATACCTAACCATCCCAGGCCGACAATTGCGACTCGTTTCATCCCTCAACTCCTGTTGTTAATGCCGATCGTGCAGACCGCTATCTTATCAGGCTACGCCAGCGCTCAGTCAGTGACAACCGACAGTTGATAAGAGAATTTTTCAACATTTACAAAAAAGTGTTGCGCCACGCGTCCATTCTCGTTAGGTTATTTGTCACGTAATGAATATCCATTCATCCAAGAGAATTTTATGACACGCGTTCAGTTCAATCACCATCATCACCATCACCCTGACTAGTCTTTCAGGCGATGTGTGCTGGAAGACGATCAGGATCTTCCAGTGGTGCAGAACGCAAACTCAGCCCCCGGAAGATCGCCTTCCGGGGGCTTTTTTTATGCCCTGAGATCAGAAGAACGCGGATACACCATACAGACAGGAAAAGGATAAGAACCCATGTTAGATAACACCCGTTTACGCATAGCTATGCAGAAATCTGGCCGTTTAAGCGATGAATCACGCGAATTGCTCGCGCGCTGCGGTATTAAAATCAACCTCCAGCAGCAGCGCCTGATCGCCTTCGCCGAAAACATGCCGATTGATATTCTGCGGGTGCGCGATGACGATATTCCGGGCCTGGTGATGGATGGCGTGGTCGATCTGGGGATTATCGGTGAGAACGTGCTGGAGGAAGAGCTGCTGACCCGCCGTGCTCAGGGCGAAGATCCCCGTTACTTCACGCTGCGCCGCCTCGACTTCGGTGGCTGTCGCCTGTCACTGGCGATGTCCGTTGATGACGAATATACCGGTCCACAGTGTTTACAAAACACCCGCATTGCCACCTCTTATCCGCACTTGCTGAAAAAGTACCTGGACAAGCAGGGCGTCAACTTCAAATCCTGCCTGCTGAACGGTTCCGTCGAAGTCGCCCCGCGCGCCGGCCTGGCCGATGCGATCTGCGACCTGGTCTCGACCGGCGCCACGCTGGAAGCCAACGGCCTGCGTGAAGTGGAAGTGATCTACCGCTCTAAAGCCTGCCTGATCCAGCGCGATGGCGAGATGCCTGCCGCCAAACAGGAGCTGATCGACAAACTGATGACCCGTATCCAGGGTGTGATCCAGGCGCGTGAATCCAAATACATTATGCTGCACGCACCGAGCGAACGCCTGGACGATATCATCGCCCTGCTACCGGGTGCTGAGCGCCCAACCCTGCTGCCGCTGGCCGGTGATAAGAGCCGCGTAGCGATGCACATGGTCAGCACTGAAACCCTGTTCTGGGAAACGATGGAAAAACTGAAAGCCCTGGGTGCCAGTTCCATTCTGGTACTGCCCATTGAGAAGATGATGGAGTAATTCGATGGCGACCCTGATGACCCCCATTGCCTGGCAGGATTGCAGTGCCAAACAGCAGCAGGCCCTGCTGCTTCGCCCGGCGCTTGGCGCCTCTGACAGCATCAGTGCCACCGTGCGCGGCATTCTCGACAAGGTTTCGAGTGAAGGTGACGATGCGTTGCGTTATTACAGCGCCACCTTCGATAAAACTCAGGTTGATGCACTGCGCGTCAGCGAACAGCAGATCACCGATGCCTGTGCGCGATTGGGTGATGAGATCAAGCAGGCGATGGCTGTTGCGGTCGCCAATATTGATACCTTCCATCAGGCGCAGCAGCTGCCGCCGGTGGATATCGAAACACAACCCGGCGTGCGCTGCCAGCAGGTCACGCGCCCGATAGCGTCAGTCGGCCTCTATATTCCGGGTGGCACGGCTCCGCTGTTCTCCACGGTACTGATGCTGGCTACCCCGGCGCGTATCGCAGGCTGTGGCCGAGTGGTGCTCTGCTCTCCACCCCCGATTGCCGATGAAATCCTTTATGCTGCACGGCTGTGTGGCGTGCAGGAAGTGTTCCAGGTTGGCGGGGCGCAGGCGATTGCCGCCCTCGCCTTCGGGACAGAATCCGTGCCTAAGGTGGATAAAATTTTTGGTCCAGGCAATGCGTATGTCACCGAGGCCAAACGTCAGGTGAGCCAGCGCATGGACGGCGCGGCGATTGATATGCCTGCTGGCCCGTCTGAAGTGCTGGTGATTGCCGATGAAGGGGCCACGCCGGACTTCGTGGCCTCTGATCTGCTGTCACAGGCGGAACACGGCCCGGATTCGCAGGTGATCCTGCTGACGCCTTCGCAAACCATGGCCGTGGCGGTCGCCGAAGCCGTTGAACGCCAGCTCGCTGAACTGCCTCGTGCGGCCACGGCCGCAAAAGCCCTGGAAAGCAGTCGCCTGATTGTGATGCGCGATCTGCAACAGTGCGTTGAAGTCAGCAACCGTTACGGGCCTGAGCACCTGATCATTCAGACACGCCAGGCACGCGACCTGGTCGACAGCATCACCAGTGCCGGCTCCGTGTTTCTCGGTGACTGGTCACCGGAATCCGCCGGTGACTATGCCTCGGGAACCAACCACGTCCTGCCAACCTACGGTTATACCGCTACCTGCTCCAGCCTGGGGCTGGCGGATTTCCAGAAGCGTATGACCGTGCAGGAACTGACAAAGCAGGGCTTTATGGGGCTGGCGGCCACCATTGAAACTCTCGCCGCTGCCGAGCAACTGACTGCCCACAAAAATGCCGTGACCCTGCGCGTAGCCGCACTGAAGGAGAAGCCATGAGCAGCAAGATTGAAGATCTGGCCCGTGCTAATGTGCGCGCCCTGACGCCCTACCAGTCGGCACGCCGTCTGGGAGGCAACGGTGATGTCTGGCTGAACGCCAATGAATACCCGCTGGCGGTGCCGTTTGAGCTCAGCCAGCAGACCCTGAATCGCTACCCGGAATGTCAGCCTAAGTTAGTAATTGAGCGTTACGCGGCCTATGCGGGACTGACGCCGGAGCAGGTGCTGGTAAGCCGCGGTGCCGATGAAGGCATCGAACTGTTAATGCGCGCCTTCTGTGAACCGGGCAAAGATGCCGTGTTGTTCTGCCCACCGACCTACGGTATGTACAGCGTCAGCGCTGAAACCATCGGTATTGAATACCGTACGGTAGAAGCACGCGAAGACTGGCAACTGAACTTGCCCGCCATTGCTGGCCAGTTAGACAATGTAAAGCTGGTGTATGTGTGCAGCCCGAACAACCCGACCGGAAATCTGATCAACCCGGACGATATTCGCCAGCTGCTGGAGATGACGCGTGGCAAAGCGCTGGTCGTCGCCGACGAAGCCTATATTGAGTTCTGCCCTTCAGCCTCACTCGCTGGCTGGCTGAAGGATTACCCGCACCTGGTGGTGCTGCGTACGCTGTCTAAAGCGTTTGCGCTGGCAGGGCTGCGCTGTGGTTTCACTCTCGCCAACGCCGATGTCATTGCGCTGCTGATGAAAGTGATCGCCCCTTACCCGCTCTCTACGCCTGTGGCGGATATTGCGGGTCAGGCACTGAGCGAGCAGGGCATTGCACTGATGCGCCAGCATGTGAGCGAGCTGGTCGCCACCCGGGAAAAGCTGATTGCCGATCTGCGTACGTTAGACTGCGTTGAGCAGGTGTTTGAGAGCGATACCAACTATATTCTGGCGCGCTTCTCCGCCTCAAGTCAGGTATTTAAGACCTTGTGGGATCAGGGCATTATTTTGCGCGATCAGAACAAACAGCCTGGTCTGGCGGGCTGTCTGCGCATCTCTATTGGCACCCGCGAAGAGTGTGAACGCGCAGTGGCCGCACTAACATTATTACCCGGTTCATCCGTATCTCAGGAGCAAGCATGAGTCAGAAAGTCCTTTTTATCGATCGCGATGGCACCCTCATTTCTGAGCCGCCAGAAGATTTTCAGGTAGACCGCATGGATAAACTGGCCTTCGAGCCTGACGTCATCCCTGCCCTGCTGTCGTTACAGAAAGCGGGCTATCAGCTGGTGATGATCACCAATCAGGATGGCCTGGGGACCAGCAGCTTCCCGCAGGACGATTTCGACGGTCCGCATAATCTGATGATGCAAATCCTCCGTTCGCAGGGCGTGAACTTTAGCGACATTCTGATTTGCCCACATAAGCCGGAAGATCACTGCGACTGCCGTAAGCCAAAAACAAAAATGGTTGAAGCCTGGCTGGCGGAAGGCGCACTGGATATCGCCAACAGCTATGTGATTGGTGACCGCGCAACTGACGTGCAGCTGGCGCAGAACATGGGCATCACCGGTCTGCTGTACAGCAAAGACCTGAACTGGAACGCGATTGAACAGCAGCTGACGAAGCGTGACCGTTATGCGCTGGTGCAACGCAACACCAAAGAGACGCAGATTAAAGTCGAAGTGTGGCTGGATCGCGAAGGCGACAGCAAAATTAATACCGGCGTGGGTTTCTTTGACCATATGCTCGATCAAATCTCTACCCACGGCGGCTTCCGCATGAACATCGACGTGAAAGGCGATCTCTATATTGACGATCACCACACCGTGGAAGATACCGGGCTGGCGCTGGGTGAAGCCCTGCTGAAAGCGCTGGGTGACAAACGTGGCATCGGTCGTTTCGGTTTCGTGCTGCCAATGGACGAATGCCTGGCACGCTGCGCACTGGATATCTCCGGTCGTCCGCACCTCGAATATAAAGCGGAGTTCAGCTATCAGCGCGTTGGCGATCTGAGCACCGAGATGGTGGAACACTTCTTCAGCTCACTCTCTTACACCATGGCCAGCACCCTGCACCTGCGCACCAAAGGCAAAAATGACCATCACCGCGTTGAAAGCTTGTTTAAAGCCTTCGGCCGCACGCTGCGTCAGGCGATCCGCGTGGAGGGAAATACCCTGCCAAGTTCGAAAGGAGTGCTGTGATGGATGTGGTGATCCTCGATACCGGCTGCGCCAACCTGTCCTCCGTTAAGTGGGCGGTACAGCGTCTTGGCTATGATCCGGTAGTCAGTAAAGAAGCGGATATCGTGCTGAACGCCGACAAACTGTTTCTGCCCGGCGTGGGCACCGCCCAGGCCGCGATGGATCAGCTGCGTGAACGCGAACTGATCGCGCTGATTAAAGCCTGTACCCAACCGGTACTGGGTATCTGCCTCGGTATGCAACTGCTGGGCAGCGGTAGCGACGAGAGCCGCGGCGTACCCACGCTGAATATCATCGACCAGCCTGTGCAGCGCATGAAAGATCACGGCCTGCCGCTGCCACATATGGGATGGAATCAGATCACCTCGCAAGCGGGTAACCACCTGTTTCGCGGTATTGAAGACGGTGCCTATTTCTACTTCGTGCACGGCTACGCCATGCCGGTCAATGAATACACCATTGCCCAGTGCAATTATGGCGAAGCCTTTACCGCCGCCGTGCAGAAAGATAATTTCTTTGGCGTGCAGTTCCACCCGGAGCGTTCCGGTGCCGCTGGCGCGCAGCTGCTGAAAAACTTCCTGGAGATGTAACCGGCATGATTATCCCGGCATTAGATTTAATTGATGGCAAGGTGGTGCGTCTGCATCAGGGCGATTACGGCCAGCAACGCGACTACGGCAGCGACCCGCTGCCGCGCTTACAGGATTATGAAGCACAGGGTGCGCAGGTGCTGCATCTGGTCGATCTGACCGGGGCAAAAGATCCGGCCGCACGTCAGATCCCCCTGCTGACCAAACTGCTGGCAGGCGTCACCGTTCCGGTCCAGGTGGGCGGTGGTATCCGCACTAAAGAGGATGTGGACGCACTGTTAAAGGCGGGTGCCACACGCGTAGTGGTGGGGTCTACGGCGGTGAAACAGCCGGAAGAAGTGCAGCAGTGGTTTAAACAATACGGCGCGGAAGCGATTGTGCTGGCGCTGGACGTACGCATTGATGCCAGTAACCGTAAAGAAGTGGCGATCAGCGGCTGGCAGGAAGCCAGCGGCATCACGCTGGAAGAAGTGATTGAGCAGTTTTTGCCTTTCGGCCTGAAACACGTGCTGTGCACGGATATTTCACGCGATGGCACACTCAGTGGCTCTAACGTTGAACTGTATCGCGAAGTGTCTGCCCGCTACCCGAGCATTGCTTTCCAGTCCTCCGGCGGCATCGGCTCTCTGGACGATATTGCCGCCCTGCGCGGCTGTGGCGCTCGGGGCGTGATCGTGGGTCGCGCTCTGCTGGAAGATAAATTCACCGCATCGGAGGCTATTTCATGCTGGCAAAACGGATAATCCCTTGCCTGGACGTACGTGACGGCCAGGTCGTGAAAGGCGTGCAGTTCCGCAACCACGAAATCATCGGCGATATCGTGCCGCTGGCGCAGCGCTATGCGCAGGAAGGGGCCGACGAACTGGTGTTTTATGATATCACCGCATCCAGTGATGGCCGTGTGGTGGATAAAAGCTGGATCTCACGCGTGGCAGAAGTGATTGATATTCCTTTCTGCGTGGCTGGGGGCATTAAGTCGGTTGAAGATGCCGCCCTGCTGCTCTCGTTCGGCGCGGATAAGATTTCGATTAATTCTCCGGCGCTTGCCGATCCTTCCCTTATCACGCGCCTGGCCGATCGCTTTGGCGTGCAGTGCATTGTGGTGGGCATCGATACCTGGTTTGACAGCGAAAGCGGCAAGTACCATGTGAATCAGTACACCGGAGATGAAAGCCGGACCAAAGTCACCACGTGGGAAACCCTCGACTGGGTGGAAGAAGTGCAGAAGCGTGGTGCGGGTGAGATTGTCCTGAACATGATGAACCAGGATGGCGTGCGCAATGGTTACGACCTGGTACAACTGCAAAAAGTACGCGCACGCTGTAAAGTACCGCTGATTGCTTCCGGCGGCGCGGGCACCATGGAGCATTTCCATGAAGCCTTCCGCGATGCTGACGTTGATGGCGCACTGGCGGCATCGGTGTTCCATAAACAGATTATTAATATCGGTGAGCTGAAAAGTTATCTGATTGAAAAAGGTGTGGAGATTCGCGCGTGTTAACAGAACAACAACTGTCCCAGCTTGACTGGGTGAAAACCGACGGCATGATGCCCGCTATCGTCCAGCACGCGGTGTCTGGTGAAGTGCTGATGCATGGGTATATGAATCAGGAAGCACTGGCGAAGACGCTGGAGATTGGCAAAGTGACCTTCTGGTCACGCACCAAACAGCGCCTGTGGACGAAAGGCGAATCCTCGGAGCACTTTCTGAATGTGGTCAGCATCACGTCAGACTGCGATAACGATACGCTGCTGGTGCTGGTCCACCCGGTCGGCCCAACCTGCCATCGTGGCACCACAAGCTGTTTCTCGCCCGCAGCGACAGACTGGACTTTCCTCTATCAACTGGAGCAGGTCCTGGCCGAGCGTAAACACGCTGACCCGAAAAGTTCCTATACCGCCAGCCTGTACGCCAGCGGCACTAAGCGCATTGCACAGAAAGTGGGTGAGGAAGGCGTAGAAGTGGCACTGGCTGCCACCGTCAACGACCGTCATGAGCTGACCAATGAAGCCTCTGATTTAGTCTATCATCTCCTGGTCCTGCTGCAGGACCAGGAGATGAACCTGTCAACGGTGATTGAGAACCTGCGTCAGCGTCATAAGTAAGCCCTTCTCATTATCAGGCCGGGTTATGCCCGGCCTGCACCCTATTCTGCTCTCATCCTCAAACGATAATCAGCGACCACATTACGCCCGATAACAATCGCTGAACCTGCAATCGCGCCCAAAATGGCGGCCAGCAACAGCACTAACGATTTTCTAGGATTGACAGGTGCCGCAGGTAAGTCGGGTTGAGTGATGTACGTGAAGGGTTGTAACTTTTCAGCGTCAGGCTTCAACTGTGAGAGTGCCAGGAGCTGAGTTTGTGTATCGAAATATTGTTTATCAAGCACGGGAGGCTTGTTGGCTTCATTAGCAATCATCGCACTTAGCGCATGGGTACCCAGCAGATATAACGTATCATCCGAAAGGTTATCTGCCTGATTAAGCTGCGAGTTGGAAATATCGGATGCCTCTGCAATTTTCAACGCATAGCGAAAAACTTCAACGCGATGTTCATGACGCTGTAATGCGATATTTTTCTGCGCCTCAAGAGAGGCGATCAGTTCGCGTTGTTTCGCAATCAGGTTCGTATTGATTTCAGAAACATAATCATTTACCAAAGAGGCATTCACCTTCTCAATATAGTTTGAGAGTTGCGCCTGCGCGTGGCTGGCAGAATCAGCCGTAGCTGAGATGCTCAGGGGATAGTTGAGCGTTTTGTCTTTAACTTTTATATCGAACGAACTTGAAGCGGCCAGTGAAGCACTAAAGCGACTAAAGAGGCTTTGCTGAAGAATGCCCGAAGAGAACTGCCCGGGTTTGCTTTGATTACTGTTAGCATTATTCTCATTGTCATTTAATGCATAAAGTTGATTCAAAATACCACTGTAATAGGCCATCTGGCCGATATCGGGTTGCGTCAGGATGGCTGTTGATGTCCATTTAGATTTAACTGAAGCAAGGTATATCCCCGCGCCAATAAGGCTAACAACTATCAGTGCAATGATGATCCATTTACCTTTCCATAACTGGAAAAAAATGTCCAACAGGTCCAGTTCATCATGCTTTACAGATTCAAATTGCTCAAAATTTGTTGTGTTTTTTTTGCTCATCATGACTCAACTTAAAAAATTGGTATCGTTTTTATGGTTATGCGAATAAAAGATAGTCGAGCAGTTGGCAGAGCGCCAGAAGGATAGTCTTAAAATCGGGGAGAAGAAGGAAAATAACCTCCCGAAAAACGGGAGGTTAGGCATTGACTTAGTTCAGCCATTCGGTGTGGAACACACCTTCTTTATCAGTACGCTTGTAAGTATGCGCACCAAAGTAGTCACGCTGCGCCTGAATCAGGTTCGCAGGCAGTACCGCTGAACGGTAGCTGTCGTAGTAGGCAATGGCCGCAGAGAAGGTTGGTGTTGGGATACCGTTCTGGACAGCCCAGGCAACAACGTCACGCAGCGCCTGCTGGTATTCGTCAGCAATATTTTTGAAGTACGGAGCCAGCAGCAGGTTAGCGATGTCAGCATCAACAGCATAAGCATCGGTGATTTTCTGCAAGAACTGGGCACGGATAATGCAGCCCGCACGGAAAATCTTAGCGATTTCACCGTAGTGCAGATCCCAGTTGTTTTCAGTAGAGGCCGCTTTCAGCTGAGAGAAGCCCTGTGCGTAAGAGACGATCTTACCCAAGTACAGCGCGCGACGTACTTTCTCAACGAATTCCGCTTTATCACCGCTCACGGTCTGAACTTTAGGACCGCTCAGTACTTTAGACGCTGCAACACGCTGCGTTTTCAGTGATGAGAGGTAGCGGGCAAATACGGATTCGGTGATCAGTGACAGTGGCTCACCGAGGTCCAGTGAGCTCTGGCTGGTCCACTTACCAGTACCTTTATTCGCTGCTTCATCCAGAATCACATCAACCAGGTAGTTACCCTCTTCATCTTTCTTAGTGAAGATATCTTTGGTGATGTCAATCAGGTAGCTGCTCAGCTCGCCTTCGTTCCACTCGCTGAAGGTTTTAGCCAGATCGTCGTTGCTCAGGTTCAGCGCGCCTTTCAGCAGTGAATAGGCTTCAGCTATTAACTGCATGTCACCGTATTCAATGCCGTTGTGAACCATCTTCACATAGTGACCCGCACCGTCCGGCCCCATATAGGCCACACAGGCTTCGCCCTCGGCAACAGCAGCAATTTCAGTCAGGATCGGCGCAACCAGCTCGTAAGCTTCTTTCTGGCCGCCAGGCATGATGGAAGGGCCTTTCAACGCGCCCTCTTCGCCACCGGAAACACCGGTACCGATAAAGTTAAAGCCCTGCTCGGACAGTTCACGGTTACGGCGAATGGTGTCTTTATAGAAGGTGTTACCGCCATCGATCAGGATATCGCCTTTATCGAGGTGCGGCGTCAGGGAGGCGATGGTTTTGTCGGTCGCTTCACCGGCCTGCACCATCAAAAGAATACGACGAGGTTTTTCCAGAGAGTCAACAAACTCTTCGATGCTGTAGTGTGGAACCAGTTTCTTGCCTGGATTCTCTGCCACGACTTCATCGGTTTTTTCACGCGAGCGGTTGAAGATAGAAACTGTGTAGCCACGGCTCTCGATGTTGAGTGCCAGATTACGGCCCATTACAGCCATACCTACAACGCCGATCTGTTGCTTGGACATACCTACTCCTGTCTGGGTGGAAAACCCGCAGTTCTGTGACTGCGGTCAATGTTCCAGACATGTTAACTCAGGATTAGGGAGGGATGGTAGTGATTGGTGCGATAGTTCTTAACAACGCAAATAAGCAGTCTAAAATTGTGGATAACATCCCCAATAACTTCATAGTTAAAGGCGCCTCAAACCTCTCATGAGTAATAAAATGATTCCGCCCAAAAAGGAACATAAGGAAGCATCAACTTACTATAATATATATTAACAAAGAACATCATTGCTGTTATCAGTGAAATAACAATCAACCCTATGTATTTTTTACGTGAGACATAAATAATGTAGGGAATTACAAATATCTCGGCCACACCCAAAATCTCTGAAAGACGCACTGCGAACACCGGTATATCGAAAAACATCACCCAACATATTGCCGAGAAAATATAAAACCTCAGCATTACGTTGAAAAATTTATCTGCATAACATTCTTTGGGACAAAAAAAGCATACGAGATAGATAATAATTAATCTGATTAACTGCATAACACTAAAAGCATTTACAGCATCGACTTCCCCCAGCCTTGTTTTTTCGTAATAAATGCTAAACTTCTCCTGAACATATCCTATTGGAATATATGAAAAAACACGTGCAAAACCAAAATTAACGACATACAGGGCATATAAAAAAACAATGAGACAGGTATAAAAAAACATTTCCTTCTTATGAACTCTCTCCTTAGAAACAAGAGGCACCATAAGAAAAATGAGAGCTGAGTAGTGGAACAAGAGCGAAAGGAAGATTATTATAAAAAAGTTTTTTTTGTTACCACCAAACCAGTTAGTGATGGCGATTAAAGCTAAAGAAACCGATACCCCAACTCTTATCTGAGTCATTTCATGCAAGAAATAGTAATTACTGAAATATATAAGAACAGATACCAGCGGGAAAACACTAAACTTTCTAATAGAATAGAACTTTAAACTCAACCCTAGCAATGCATAAATAATAAAAATCAACTGAGGGCCATCGGTCAACCACGATGAAATATAACTAAAAAAATAAAAGGTTGGTTCTATAAGTAAATCGACACCATCGATAATATGTTTATAAATATTCAAATAACTCTGATGATCCCTATCAATAACACCCCGGGCAGCACAGAAAAAAAGCAATAAAGTGGCTACAAAAAAGAACATCCATTTCTTAACATTGCTTGAAACTGATACATCAAGAGATAACCAAGAAAAAAAACATATTGTCAGATACCCGGTTAAATATATTGCCATGTTTTTCCTAAAAAATTTTTACAACATCTGTTAACACAACCGCATTTGACCGCATAAATAGCAGTTCAATACAGCAGGCCTTTGGAGGTTTACTGAATGCGAGTCAAACTTTCCTTACAACAATTAATAATTAACCTACAGTTATATCATAACTAACAATCATAATATCAGAACCGAAAATTAAAACTACAACAGTTTTATTGAATCGACATCAAACACCTGAATGATAAACCGATAAAAACACTACATTCCAAATCATAAAAGATGTGAAGCTTCATAAATCAACCTAAACATGTTACAATATAATTATAATTAATGAGGGTGTAGTGTATGTTGATAAATAAAAATAAAAACAGTACAATTGCGCTAAGTTATTCATCGCGACAATCACATATCACTCACAGCCTCTTTATTTACTTGTTAACCACATGTCAATTATGATACATCGAAACCGCAGTCTAAATATTCATTCTATATCATTAGTAATCATCAGCTCTCCATCCCAAAAAGGATGCCGCGCAATGAAAATAGTTAATAAAAAAACACACTGTAGTTCTTTAATCTTTTGTGACTATATTTTACTGGCCACTGAGTAATTATTATGATTAAAAGAAAATTTTTTGGTAACTTCTTATCATTAGGTATCATGCAAGGTCTTAACTACTTACTGCCAATACTAATGATTCCTTTTCTTGTCTCTAAGATTGGCCTGTCTAATGTTGGGGTCATCGCAACTATTTCAGCTGTATTTGCGTATGTACAATTAGTTATTGACTATGGTTTCTCGTTAACAGCAACCAGAAATATTTGTCACAACGGCTATGAGCATAATGATGCTTCTGAGATAACAAGTTCAGTTTTAATTATAAAGTTATTATTTTCATTACTATTCTCCCTTCCTATTTTGATAATTTATTATTTCAATGATTACGTTCAAAACAATTCACTTATTATACTTTTCACTTTTTTAATTATAATATCACAGTCGCTTTTTCCTTCATGGCATTTTCAAGCTGCGGAGAAAATGCATTTCATCACATTGTCTAATGCATTTCCAAAACTTTTAGCATTCACTCTTATTTTTCTGATTGTTAAGTCTCCTGAAGATACATGGAAAGTTCAGGCCCTGGCTTTCTTGGGAACATTTTTATCTCTATGCATTAGCATGTTTTTTTTAATAACAAAATTCAATTTTAAATTCAAAATATCTTTGCCAAATATAAAAAGAGAATTAAAGGATGGATTTGAAATATTCTGTGCAAGATTGGCTTCAGGTCTTTATAAAAATTTCAACGTTATTATTTTGGGTGTATTTACTACTACAGTCTATGTAGGTGCATACTCTATCGCTGAGAGAATAGTTCGCAGTGTACAAACAATACAGAACGTTGCAGGCGATGTTTTGTATCCGATTTTTTCGAAAAGAAAGCACACCTCAACTGACTTCTTCAAATACAATTTTTATAAATATTTACCTGCGATTGTTATATCATATAGCTTAGGGGCATCCGCCATTTTCTTTATGTCACCTTCTATATCAAAGTTGATGGCAAAAGAATCATGGGAAATTGTTAACGAATGTTTGAAAATAATGAGTTTGGTTTTTCTTTTTGGTGGATTAAACTACATTATCGCAATACTTGGATTAGCCTCATCAGGTTATTCAAAGGATTTCGCAAAATGTGTTGTAATGACAGGGGTTATAAATGTATTCATTGCGACACTAATGAGTATATGGCTAGGTTTTATCGGAGCTTCAGCTTCACTGGTGTTGAGTGAACTTATATTGCTAATACTGGTTTCATCCAGAGCAAAAAAAACAGGGGTTTTATAATGGATGAGTTGTATATTGCCACAGTCACTTATGCTAATAGAGGAGAATTAGTCGTAAAAACTATTGAAAGCGCGATTATGTCAGGCGCAAAAAAATTCATTATTGTAGATAATGGAAGTTCTTCTCAAAGTCTTACATTGATAAAGGAGATGCACTCTCGGCATGCTGAAATAGAATTATTTATGATTAACAATGAAGCTAACATGGGATCAGCATTTGCTTTTAACCAGGCAATGGACCTCTCATGCGATATAGCGGCAAGTGATTCGTGGGTGCTATTCTTAGACGATGATAATGTTTCTGTAAATGATTCAATTAAACGGTCATATAATATCGCCACATCAAATGAAAATAATTCTGTTTACTTTCTTTATAGGAAAGACAGACAACACTATGTTGATTACATCAGAACAAGAAAACCGGAAACGTTATTAGGAAAGAAAAATTCCTTCATGCAATTCACTATTTTAGGATATCTATCAAAGACTCTTAAAATATTCTCAAAAAATAAAGATCCACACTTTCATTTGAACCTTTCAGATATAGAGAGAGTAGAGACACCATGTGGACCTTATGGCGGCATGCTTATAAATGTAAGTGTTTTAAAAAAAGGAATCAGACCGAAGGTTGAAATGTTTTTATATTTTGACGATACAGAGTTTACAATGAGACTAGGTCGCTCAGGTTGCAGACTATGGATATTACCAACTTGTGAACTAATAGATATTGACCAGTCATGGACAGAAGTCAAACCAGCAAGGTTTTCACTACCTCTTTTTGAAGCTCCAGAATATAAAGTTAAAAATACATTCAGAAATAGAGTTTTTTTTGAGAGAAAATATAACAACAACTCTGACACTGTATATTTAATGAACATCTCCGGATTTATCTTTATATTGTTTATTAAAGCCATCTTATCCGGAAATATTAAAAAAATACCCATGATCGTAGAATCCATCATTGAGGGTTGGAAATTTAAATAGATACATTGCGAGGACCTATTATGAATCCTCGCGTAACATAAACACCCTCTATGTCACTGAAAATATTGATATTTAAAACATATTTTCTTGCATTGCGATTCAATTAAGAACAGCCTTAATAGGATAATTACCAACAGGGAAAATAAAGGGTTATATTATTAATTTCGTTAAAATTTAAATTTATCAAAGGTTTTAAACTAAACATTTATAACATATTATAGCGCAGCAATGTGGTCATTAAAATCACTGTGTGTTTAATTAATATTAAAGGGGTTGTAATATCAATAAATAATTAAATTATCATCCAGAACCCGATTAAAAATGTTGCTCGACGCATTAAATAATAATTAAAACATATGCATGTCTATTTTTAACAGATCCTTTGATTACTGAAAATGTTTCTTAATCTTGATCATAAAAATCAACACAGAACATAATGAACTGTAGAAAATATTTCTCTTTGCATTAATTAGTAAATATAATATTATTTTCTTTAATAAAGGTAACTTTTTCTCAGTATTATGGAATTTTATTTTAAAAAATTTACCGCTAAACTTTGGCCCCCATAAAAAGGCTTCACAAGGAATATTACTTTTCCAAAACAAGTAGCACAAACTTAACTGGTCCCTTGATGAAAATTTAGTTATCATCTCCAACCATTCTTCCATGATGGTTTTTATTTTTTCGCAGCCATGCTTTCTAAAAATTATATTATTTTCATAAAGGCCATACTTTTCAGGAAAACCTTCGTTCTTGTAGAACTGCATTTGTTTCTTTATCCGGTCAGGCTCTCCCTTTCCTAGCCTTAGACATGCTAAAGACTCTTCATAGATACATTCTCTTTCAGCATGCGGAGGTATCGATATCATTTTATTCTTTAATGCAAAATCAAAAGCGTTTGACAGGTTTTTACCTGCTATTTTTATATTCCCATCAATATAAAGACTTTCATCATAATCTGATAAAAATCTATGTGGCATAAACTTATAAATTCTATTCAATCTTGCATTATCTGTTACACCATTGAAATTATCTACGTATTTCACAATCCAATGACTGGACTTTAAGGATTTATTATTTGTGAAACAAATATAATCTATGCTCGAATCCACGTAATCAGGTTCGAGAAGATCATCGTAATCACCAAATATTGCGGTATAAACAACTCTTTTATTCATCGTAATTTTGAATACATCATTTTTTTAATTGGATGAGGCATTAGCGAGAAAAAACCTCTCGCTACGATTAGAGAATATATTTTTAATGACCTGTTTTTTAACAAGAGTGAATATTTAATCCTGAGTTTTACTTCGCTTAATGCTTTATTCAACCCTGAACGACGATGTAATGTATCAGAATTTATTCTGTAATTTATGAGGACTTTGTCTACATTTGAAAATTTGTAACCACGCACCAAAAGCAAAAACCACAATGCAAGATCCTCACTAAAGCAGGTATCTAGTGGGTAACGATTTCCATCTTGAAAAACACGTTTTCTGAACATAACCGTTGGATGTATGAATGGACATTTATAAAGACTATATTTTACCAATTCATCATGCGTGAGTGGCACTTTTTTAACATTTAATGCAAAACTGGCACCGAATTCATGGCAATATCCTCCGAGAACATCAACATCCGGATTTTGTTTTAAATATTCAACCTGTACCATCAAGCGTTCAGGAAGCGAAATATCATCACTATCCATGCGTGCAATATACTCAAATTTACCTTCTGCGATAACTATATCGACAAGATGATTTAATGAAACTGCAAGCCCTCTGTTTGTAGGTGATGATATGATGAACACTCTTTCATCGACAGCATAATAGTCAAGCAACTTACTCAATTCATTATCAATGACACCATCTATCATAATATATAAGCTTATCGATTCTAGCGTCTGATTGAGTATACTCTCTATTGCACTTTTGAGTTGAGATGATATATCATTTTTATAGACGCTCATCACGACAGCGACTGCTTCATTACTCATCATTAACCTTAAAAAAACGAAATTCAAAGGAATGCTTAGACATTTTTATAGGTTATTAATCACAAAACTGTAACCAGTTAATGTAATAATCACTATGATCACTTCGAAAAACAACAAGTACTTTTTATGTGAAAAGAAAAAACAACAATATTCTCTATACTATTATTTTGTTTTGTACTTTCCAGTGTGGTTTTTTAATCCATCCAAAATTCCCTGACTAATGAAAAATAACCTTTTTTTTCCTTCAGGGAGAAAGACTGGATAGAATATAAACTTAAAGGAAATTTTTGCTAAGCTACTCAATTTCCAATAAACAGGAACATAATCCCGCCGCATTAGGATGAAAGCATTTCGCACTGCATAGTAATGTCTGAAAGGAGATGGCATTCCAACACTGAGTATATTCAATATTTTGAATTTACCATCACCGAGGCGATGTCCCAGCAATGCTTCAGCATTACGAACCACAATAAATCCGGAACGTTGCAGGCGCCAGCAGTATTCATGATCAACTGCATCAATGAATAGCTCATTGGCCATACCACCTACTTTCTCGTAAGCTATTTTGGGAATTAAACTACCTGAACTTAATATACAACTCACTTTCATGAAATGGTTATGAAGTAAAGGGGTTCCTTTCATAACCTTTGCAACATTCACTTCATTTGTATATCGATCATAATCTTGAGCGCCAACCAAACCAACATTCAAGCCTGTATTTTTTAATTCAATATAGCAACTCAACAATCTCTCGACCATATCAGTATTCGCAAGACTATCCTGGTCCATCTGAAGAATAAAATCAGCATGATGACTATTAAATGCCAAATCCATTCCAATAGATTGTGCTGCGGCAATACCAATATTTTCACCAAAATTTTCGATAAAAATACAATCCGAATTCTCAAACAGATCTGTAGTAAGCGGCTCTAATGAGTTATTACAAATAATAACACCATCAGTCTGAGATAATAAATTATTCACGCTTTCAACAAGAAGTTCAACATCTGGATTATAAGTTACTAAAATAGTGATAATCTTATTCATTACTAAAATCCCGGTTACAACAATGTTCTACTTGTCATTAAATGAACATCAACTTAACTAATTCACTGTAACAGCATGACAATCATAAAGTCTAAGTTTACTTTCAATACTGGATGGTGTTTTATTTTTACATTAATATATCTTTGAACGCTGAAGCTTGTTGATCTTTCTCAGAAATGCAAGAGGCGTTAACTGGCCATCCAATATTTAAATCGGGATCATCCCATTTAATTGAACGTTCAGATTCTTTGTTATAAAGGTTGTTGGTTTTATATAGAATTTCCACACCTTCTGTAAGTGCAATAAAGCCATGGGCAAAACCTTCTGGTATCCAAAGCTGTTTTTTATTCTCTGCGGATAACTTAACACCCACCCATTGCCCATAAGTTGGAGAATCAGAACGTATATCTACCGCAACATCGAAAATATCACCAACAACACAACGTACCAACTTCCCCTGCGCATGAGGCGCAACCTGGTAATGCAAACCGCGAAGAACCCCTTTTGAAGACTTCGAATGGTTATCCTGCACAAACTCCACCTTACGGCCTACTGCTTCTTCAAATACTTTCTGGCTGAAGCTCTCAAAAAAGAAACCTCGTTCATCCCCGAACACTTTAGGCTCAAAAATCAGCACATCCGGTATTTCTGTTCTAATCACGTTCATAGCATTAATACCCTTTCACCATCTTGAGCAGATACTGCCCATATTCATTCTTCGCTAATGGCGCAGCCAGTTTCTTCACCTGCTCTGCATCGATAAACCCTTTGCGATAGGCAATTTCTTCCGGGCAGGAGACTTTCAGGCCCTGACGTTGCTCAATGGTCTGAATAAAGTTGCTCGCCTCAATCAGACTGTGGTGCGTACCGGTATCCAGCCACGCATAGCCACGCCCCATCATCGCCACCGACAGGTTGCCCTGATCCATATACAGGCGGTTGATGTCGGTAATTTCCAACTCGCCGCGATGTGACGGTTTCAGGCTTTTCGCCATTTCCACTACGCTATTGTCGTAGAAATAGAGCCCGGTAACCGCATAGTTACTCTTGGGCTCCAGCGGTTTCTCTTCCAGAGAGACCGCAATGCCGTCTTTATCAAACTCCACCACGCCATAACGCTCAGGATCATTAACATGGTAAGCAAATACCGTCGCGCCGGAGGTCTGGCTTACTGCCGCTTGCAGCTCTTTCGGCAGGTCGTGGCCGTAGAAGATATTGTCGCCTAACACCAGTGCACAGCTATCTTCACCAATGAACTCTTCACCCAGAATAAAGGCCTGTGCCAGGCCATCGGGGCTCTCCTGTACAATGTATTGCAGGTTAAGCCCCCACTGGCTGCCATCGCCCAGCAGCTGTTCAAAACGTGGCGTATCTTGCGGGGTACTGATAATCAGAATATCGCGAATGCCTGCCAGCATCAGCGTGCTGAGAGGGTAGTAGATCATGGGTTTATCGTAGATGGGCAGCAGTTGCTTGCTGACGGCCATAGTGACCGGATACAGGCGGGTTCCAGACCCCCCTGCCAAAATAATTCCTTTACGCATGAGATATCTCTAATTTATATCGGGTTAATGAGGTCAGAGCGCATTAAACGCGGCTAACTCAGCCATCATCCGCTGAACCCCGCGTTGCCAGTCGGGCAAGGTCAGACCAAACGTGTTTTGAAATTTACGTGTATCCAGCCGGGAGTTAAGCGGACGCTGCGCGGGCGTTGGATAGTGGCTGGTGTTCAACGGATGTAACGTCTTCAAGACTAACTCAACACCTGCGTCTTTTGCTTCGGCAAACACGACGTTAGCGTAATCATACCAGGTCGTAGTGCCCGCTGCGGCAAGGTGATATAACCCCGCCACCGACGGATCGCGCATCGCAGCAGTAATAGCATGAGCCGTACAATCCGCGATCAGATCAGCCCCGGTTGGTGCGCCATGCTGATCGTTAATCACTGACAGTTCATCACGCTGCTTCGCCAGACGAAGCATCGTTTTGGCAAAATTATTACCTTTGGTGGCATACACCCAACTGGTGCGGAAAATCAGATGCCGGGAACAATACTGCTGAATGGCCAACTCACCGGCCAGTTTGCTGGCACCATACACATTAAGCGGCCCAGTGGAATCGTCTTCTTCCCAGGCCTGCGCACCTTGTCCCGGAAACACGTAGTCAGTCGAATAGTGAACCAGCCAGGCACTCAGCGATTCGGCCTCTTTAGCAATAGCTTCTACGGTCAATGCATTGACCCGATGCGCCTGCTCAGGCTCACTCTCGGCTTTATCGACGGCAGTATATGCCGCAGCATTCACAATCACATCAGGGCGGATGCTGCGGATCGTAGCGATAATTCCCTTGGTATCAGCAAAGTCACCGCAATATTCTGTTGATGATGTGGCCAGCGCGGTAACGTTCCCCAGTGGAGCCAGCGCACGCTGCAATTCCCAGCCGACCTGGCCATTTTTACCGAACAGCAGAATATTCATGGCTGACGTTCACTGTAGTTCTGTTCAATCCATGACTGATAGGCGCCGCTTTTGACGTTACTCACCCACTCGGTATTGTCCAGATACCACTGCACCGTCTTGCGGATCCCGCTATCAAATGTTTCCTGTGGTTGCCAGTTCAGTTCTTGACTGATTTTAGAGGCATCAATCGCATAGCGACGGTCGTGCCCCGGGCGGTCGGCAACATAGGTAATCTGCTCACGGTAGCGAGTGGCTTTCGGCACCATCTCATCCAACAGATCACAGATGGTTTCCACCACCTCTAAATTCTGCTTTTCGTTATGGCCGCCGATATTGTAGGTTTCACCTATCTTACCCTTTGTTACCACCGTATAGAGTGCGCGCGCATGGTCTTCCACATATAACCAGTCGCGGATCTGATCGCCACGTCCGTAAACCGGCAAAGGCTTACCGTCGAGTGCATTCAGGATCACTAAAGGAATCAGTTTTTCCGGGAAGTGATAAGGGCCGTAATTGTTTGAGCAGTTGGTAATTATCGTTGGCAAACCGTAGGTACGAAGCCAGGCACGGACTAAATGGTCACTGGATGCTTTTGATGCCGAATACGGGCTGCTGGGTGCATAGGCAGTGGTTTCGGTAAATAATGGCAGCGCAGCTGAGTTATCATTCATCTCGTCCGGATGTGGTAAATCACCGTAGACTTCGTCGGTAGAAATATGGTGGAAACGGAAAGCCGTTTTGCGCGTAGAATCCAGCCCGCTCCAGTAACTGCGCGCTGCCTCCAGCATGATATAAGTGCCGACAATGTTGGTTTCAATAAAATCAGCCGGGCCGCTGATGGAGCGGTCTACGTGGCTTTCAGCCGCCAGATGCATTACCGCATCAGGTTGATGTTCATTGAAAATCGCACTAATGGCATCTTTGTCACAGATGTCGGCCTGTACAAAAGCATAACGCGCATCATTGCTGACACCAACTACGGACTCAGGATTGCCCGCATACGTGAGTTTATCAACGTTCACGACACTGTCTGTAGTCTGCGTAATAATATGGCGAACTACTGCTGAACCAATAAATCCGGCGCCGCCGGTCACTAGAATTTTCACGCCGTCGTTCTCTCTTTGGCTAATATCGATAATGCTAAGAATGCTCGCTGACGGTCATTTGTCCGTCAAACAGCGTGGCGAAGTCACAGTCAATTTTTGCCGTACTTTTATGGCGTATAACATCAACAGGTATACGGTGATGACCTGAATTGTTGATATCAGATGTGCATACTGTTTCACTTAGCCACGCTACCGCCACTGGCTGTAGCCACCAGATAGCTGTCTCTTACCTTGTTACACAAGCATAGTCTGACCTTGTCACTCGACGTGCTTTTCATAACCAGATTAGTCCTGGAAATAATCAGACATTAAGTGTCACAAAATCCAGCAACAATTTTTATACTAAGCACTGGACCATACAAGCCTAATCTTTACTTTTTTTGTGGGTTTAACGCTTTCGACATTAAATGAACAATTAAGCAACACTGATAGGTTATTTTCTAACTCATACTATTTTGTGATCTCACCCACACGCTCCGCCCTCAGTAACTATCGTTAAGATAGAGGGTTAAAATATACCATTGCCATCCCTCACAAACAAAAAAACTCCCAGATAAGGGAGTTTTATACATAAAAGGATTTCCCGTTTTATTCAACGATACCCATTAGGATTCTTCGACTGCCAGTTCCACGTATCACGCATCATCTCATCGATACCGCGTGACACACGCCAGTCCAGCTCTTTGTCCGCCAGCGAGGCATCCGCCCAGAACGCAGGAAGATCGCCATCACGGCGCGGTGAGATCTGGTAAGGCACAGGCTTACCTGCGGCTTTCTCAAAGGCTTTCACCATCTCCAGCACCGAGTACCCTACCCCGGCACCGAGGTTGTAAGCTTTATAGCCATCAACCGCAGCAATATGGTCCAGCGCTTTAAGATGGCCTTCAGCCAGATCCATCACGTGAATGTAGTCGCGTTCGCCGGTGCCATCTTTCGTTGGGTAATCTCCGCCAAAGATGCCCAGCTTTTCCAGACGGCCAATGGCCACCTGAGCAATGTACGGCAGCAGGTTGTTCGGGATGCCGTTCGGGTCTTCGCCGATCTGGCCAGACTCATGCGCCCCCACCGGGTTGAAATAACGCAGCGCGATGGTTTTGAATTCCGGGTTCGCTTTGGCATAGTCACGCAGAATCTGCTCAACCATCAGCTTTGAGGTGCCATACGGGCTGGTTGTGCCGCCAATTGGCGTGGTTTCCACATAAGGAACCGGCGCATCAGCACCGTAGACGGTAGCAGAAGAGCTGAAGATAAACTGATTAACACCCGCAGCACGCATCTCTTCCAACAGCACCAGCGTACCGGTAACGTTATTCTGGTAGTACTCCAGTGGTTTGCGGGTGGATTCGCCCACGGCTTTCAGGCCGGCAAAGTGAATCACGGCATCGATGCGGTTACTGGCAAAAATATCGCGCAGGCACGCACGGTCGAGGATATCCCCTTCGCAGAAGGTGGCCGTTTTACCCGTCAGCTTCTCTACGCGGTTAATCGATTCGCGTGAGGCATTGCTCAGGTTATCCAGTACGACAACATCATCACCACGTTGCAGCAGCGATAACACGGTATGGGAACCGATGTAGCCCGCCCCGCCCGTTACTAAAATTGCCATGTTGACTCCTTCAGACCACGCCCGGCGCGGCCATAATCAAATAAGATTACTTCGCCAGAATTTTTTGAATTTCTTCACGGAACTCGCGGCCCTGAGCGTGGTTACGCAGGCCCCAGGTCACAAACGCTTTCATATAGCCCAGTTTACGACCGCAGTCGAAGCTGTCGCCACTCAGCAGGTGTGCATCAACCGGCTGTTTTTTGTTCAGGTTGGCAATCGCATCGGTCAGCTGATAGCGGCCCCAGGCACCCGGCTCAAGGTTTTCCAGTTCTGGCCAGATGTCCGCAGACAATACATAGCGGCCAACGGCAGCCAGGTCAGAATTCAGGGTCTGTGGTTGCTCTGGTTTTTCCACGAATTCGACAATAGAACTGACTTTGCCTGGGAAGTCCAGTGGCTCCTCGGTAGTGATCACGGAGTATTCAGACAAATCCACGTCAGGCATATGATGGGCGAGTACCTGGCTACGGCCAGTCTCTTCAAAGCGTGCCACCATCGCGGCAAGGTTGTAACGCAGCGGATCGGCACTGGCGTTATCCAGCAATACGTCCGGCAGGACCACCACGAAGGCATCATCATGCAGCATCGGGCGGGCACATAACAGGGAGTTTGCCAGGCCCAGCGGCTGTGGCTGACGCACGTTCATGATCGTCACACCCGGCGGGCAGATAGACTGCACTTCACTCAGGAGCTGACGTTTCACACGCGCTTCAAGCAGGGCTTCAAGCTCATAGGACGTATCAAAGTGGTTTTCAACCGCATTCTTGGATGCATGAGTGACCAGGACAATTTCCTTGATACCCGCTGCCACGCACTCGTCGATGATGTACTGAATCATCGGCTTGTCGACAACAGGCAACATCTCTTTAGGAATGGCTTTTGTAGCAGGGAGCATATGCATACCGAGACCCGCAACCGGGATAACTGCTTTAAGCTTGGTCATAGTGTTTCCATATAAATGAAGTAAAAAACGTCCATTGATTATGCATTAAAGAGATGATTCACAAGTATAATCTTAATCTGAAAAATAAGCAGCCAGGGCCAGCAATAAAAAAGGCCACCATCACGGTGACCTTATATTTATTACCGGGTTACAGCCAGTGAGTGAACCATTCCGGCCTGATAAACAGATTGAAATAACTCACCAACGCCATGATCCCGACAAACACCACCGCCACCGACATCCACTGACGAGCATAGGGGATAAATGGAATGCCAATCACCGGTTTGATAAAGAACGGATGGGCAAAGGCAGAGATGAGAACCTGAGAAATCGACAGCGTCAGCGCCACATACCAGACGTTCGGCCAGATCCAGGTGGTTGCCAGTACCAGCACCACGATGATGCTTGCCACCACATTCCACCAGAACTCGACGTTGGTACGGCCGTTAGCCTGAGATATCGCGCCGGTCAGCCCGCCCATCGGACGCAGCATACCGAACAGCAGCATCAGTGGGATCAAATGACCAACCGCCTCGTGTGCCGGGCCGTAAAGCACGCGCACCACCACCGGGGAGAGGATACCAATCGCCAGATACATCAGGCTGCTGAACAGCATGATCATGAAGGTGCCTTTCAGGAACAACTTCTGCAACTGCGCAGGTTCGTGTTGTTTCTCAGCAAAGCGGGGTAGTGCCAGGCGATTAATCACCGGCGTCACCAGTTTCAGCGGTTGCAGCACCAGCTCTTTCGCCAGTGAGTATACCCCGAGCATTTCAGCGCCCATCACTTTACCGACGATCAGGGAGTCGGCCTGAGTACGTAACTGGTTAATCGTCTGTGATCCCAGCTGATACACACCGTACTTCATCGAGCTGAAGAACGTCGATTTATCAAACTCGAAGGTCGGCCGCCAGGACTTTTCACCAAACCAAATCATGCACAGAATACGCATCGCGGCATTGGCAAACAGGCCGAGGATCACCGCAGAGACATTGAGCGGCGAGTAGTAAAGCAGCCCCACCGTCAGTGCAAAGGCAAGAAACTTGGTGACCATTTCGATCTTCGCCAGCAATACCATGCGTTTGGCTTTAACGAAATGGGCCTGATACTGCGACAGCGATCCCAGTACCAGGAAGTTAATGCTGGTTAGCATGATCAGCCCGGTGAGTTCCGGAATGTGGTAGAAATGCGCGATCGGCCAGGCAATGGCGATCAACAGCAATCCGGTCAGCAGACTGAGTAAAACGTTCACCCAGTAGATGGTGCTCTGCTCCTTGCGGGTGATGTTCTGGCGATGCACGATGTAGCTGCTCATCCCCATATCCTGCAACACCATCGCCACGGCCAGAATGGCGTTAATAATCGCCAGAATACCCAGCTCGTGGGTCTCCAGCTTACGCGCCAGCACCCCAAGCTGCACCACCTGTAACACGGCGGCGAAACAGGTACCGCCAAACAGCCATACGGCCTGATTTTTTAAACTACTCACGCTAATTGCTCCAGAATCTCTGCCAGTTCGCGGTAGGCGATATGCTGGTTAAATTCGGTTTCTACCTTGTGGCGTGCGGCCACCACCACCGGTGCGATATCGGCCTCACCCTGTGACAGTTTCAGCAGAATGGCAGCCAGTGCTGCGGCATCGCCTTCCGGTGCCAGCCAGCCGGACACATTGTGTTCAATCAGCTCAGGGATACCACTGTGCTCGCTGGACACCACCGGTAGCCCGACAGCCATCGCTTCCATCAGCGCCACGGGAATCCCTTCCATGTCACCATCCGCCGCAGTCAGCGACGGAAGCAGGAAGATATCGGCTTCATCGAGATAGCGTTTGATCTCTTCCTGCGGCTTAAAGCCGACCATTTTCACGCAGTCAGCCAGATCGGCCGCCGCGATGGTGGCACGCAGTTCCTCTTCGAGGTCGCCGTTGCCGACAATGGTGTATTCAAACTGTCCGCCCTGCGCTTTGAGGATTTTGCAGGCATCAATTGCCACACCCAGCCCTTTCTTCTCGGTGAGGCGCGCCACGGAAAGAATGCGTAGCGGCTGATGGAGAGAATCCCTGATTTTGAGATTAAATTTCTCCGGCTCGATGCCCATGCGGGTCACATGAATCTTCTCTGCCGGGCAGCCCATGCTAATCAGCTTGTTCTCCCACAGGTGGCTGATAGGCAGCAGCAGCTCGGTCTGGGTAAACAGGCGTGCATAGTCATCTTTATGCTCATCGAGGATATGGCGGCGGGAAATATCGGCACCGTGGAAGACGGTGGCCTGCTTGCCCTGCAGAACATTCAGTTCACGCAGTTTATTGGCGAGCGCCCCGGCATAACCGAAGTGCACTAAAAACACATCGGCAACGAAAGGGGTTTTGTTGGCGGCCACAATCGCCGGCAGCAGCAGCTTGCTGGACTGGGCGCCGTAGCGCCCGATATTGAAGGATTTTAATGTGGCGGTATTGAGAATTTTTGGCAGCACAATTTGCAGACGCTGTTTCAGTTTATCCGCATTACTGACCTTCTCTTCTGGCAGCAGATAGTGGGTCTTCTCTGCCAGTTGATAACGGTCAAACGCACCGTGTCGATTCACCAGGTCGCCCGGAAACACCGAAATGATCTCAACGTCGTAGCCGATATCAATAAAATGCGTCACCTGGTTCAGTACGAAGGTTTCCGAGGAAACCGGAAATCGCATCGTGAAAAATGTCAGTTTCATTGGTTCACCCTAAGCGTTTGACCACGTCGTCAGTGATACGGTTACCCAGGATCCGTTCCTGTTCCACAGCCGTATCAACCTGCTGCTTCACCGCCTCATAGTTATCCAGCACATTATTCACCCGCGTGATAATGCTGCCGTCCATCAGACTCTTCACATCGCTGGCCATGTCTGGCAGCCCAAGTTGGTTCATCACGCCCAGAGATTTGTGCTCGTAGTTAATCGCCACCGCTGGCGTCCCAAAGTTCATTGAGATAATCGCGGAGTGTAAACGGGTGCCAATCGTGAGATGGCACTGACCCAGCAGGATACCCAGCTCAAGGTCGTTAAATTCATCCATGATTACGTGATATTTATCTTTCTGTTCAATATGATCGCTCAGTGTCATCGCCACCATACGGTCATCTTTGTTGTAGCTGTCGATGCCGGTACAGGTGGAGAAGGCGACCACCTGATAGCCACGCGCAATCATCGCGTTGATCACCCGGCCAAACGCCGCTTCGTACTGCTGCTGGGTCACCCCAAGGCGCTTGTCGAAAGGTGCCAGTTCACGCACGGTAATGGCAATCGTTTTTTGCTGGCCAATGACCTGCTGCCAGTGCACCAGGTTATGACCCGGTTCTTCCACCTCACGTGCGCGGACCAGGAAGGCGGTATCAGCACCTTTTACCACTTTCCCGGTGGTGATACCGCCCTGCTTCATCATCTCCAGGCTGACGCTTTCACGCAGCACCAGACTATCGACGCGGTCGAACACGAAGTTCGCAATTTCATTGAAACGTGGCTTCTGGAACGGCCCCACGCTGTGACCGATCATATGGATCGGTTTCTTCGCCAGCAGTGCACACAGTGAGTGCTCAAACTGCAACGGACCATACAGATCCACAAAGAACGAACCGCCGACCTGGATAATCGCATCGTACTGCTTCAGGTTGTCGCTGAATTCCTGTAAATACTGCGGCACCGGAAACAGCTTGAACACACCCTTATTCGCGATGTGCGCCATCATGATTTTTGGCATCAGGCGGCGTTTGATCTTGTCGACGATCTTGTTTTTGCCCTTTTTGGTCTGCAAAAAGAGCGCATCAGGCAGAATGTCTTGCTGGAGCAGGTAACCAGAACTGGTTGGATAACGGCTAATAACATCAATATCAATATCGTTCCTTGCCAGATTCAACGAATCAATAATCCCGCGTAAAATAGCGCCATCACCACGATTTCCACATGTATGATTGCCAACTAATAAAATCTTCATAACTACTCCAGAAAAATTTTTGTAATTTTTACAGGCTAACGCCCATCAATGCAGCTGAATCGTTTAAAACAGGCTGCCTGTCCTGCCCGAGGAAAAACAGCCTGATAACTCTGAAATTGCCTGGTCTTAACGGAAAACCGACACTTATTTCAGTGAAAAGTACGGGATGGCGACCTGGCGGCCATTCAGCACGATAGAAACAAAGCCTTCCGGGTGATCCGTATTGACCTGGTCGGCGGTGAGTGGACGGGAAGCCATCAGCAAATCACCCGCCTCATTCGCGCCGATTCCGGCCTTGCCGTTATGCAAGCTGAAACGCTGACTTGCGCGGCTGACATCCTTGCCCGAGGGGGCGTTGCCAAATGCCATTTTGCTGTCGAAACGTGCGCAGCGGCCGGTCTTAAAGCGGTCTTTTGCGGTGGTTTTGATCAACACACCGGCCGACGCGACCCAGCCATCGATTTTGACAAACACCCGCACATCGGTGTCGTGCGGCGTCACAATCATCACATCAAGCACCGGGCTGGCCCCTTCGGCATGCCAGGATGCTTCAAACTTGTGGGTTTTCCGTTGCAGGCTGACAATCGCCCTTCCGCCGGTGGTTTTGTCCCCCACCACTTTGTTGAGCGGCGCATTGCCGCTGCCGTTGCTGAAGGAGGACTGGCCGAAGATTTCAATCTCCCAGGCATCGCCGACATCCGGGGTATAGATATTGCCCAGCTCCACCCACTTCTGCTGGTCGCTGTTGTTTTCGATGCGGAACCGTGAGGTCAGATAGTTGTATTTCATACTGCCATCAACCGCCACGCCGTAAGACTCCACGCGCGTGGAACCGCGTTCCCAGGCGCCCAGCCACTCGCCTTCCGCCAGCGAATTATCAATCCAGCTACCGGCCTGAAGATTGGTCTGACGCATATTGAGACGCGAGTTGTGCGCAATCAGCGGGTTTTTACAGGTTTCCAGGCTCAGCGCATCAATGATCCACTGCCCGTTCGAGATATCACCGGGGAATTCGGTGTGTTCAATCCAGCCGTTGTGGATCAGCGACTGACCGCAGCGTTGCAGGTTCAGCACCTTACCGTCGGTGCAGTATTGGGCATTAAAGTTAGACAGCTCGATGGCCGTGCTGTGATCCCACTTACCCTTAGGTGCATTGGACCAGACAGACTTGATCACGTCGCCGCTACAGCGCAGCGCATACCACTGATCAATTTTGCAGTCGAGGGTATCCATCAGGCTGATCGCCGTGCCGCCAACGCGGACAAACCGCAGGCAGGCGCCACGGAAATACTGGCCGCCTTCGCATTGGTTATCGAAGAAGCCCTGCTTGTTCGGCTGGGTGTCGGTGCGCCCGTTAAATTGTAGGTTGCTGACTTCCACCCAGCGGGTGTTGACCTTGAAGACGAAGTCAGAATCGCCGTTGGAGACAATGGTGGTGGCCGGGAAATAGCCGAAGTTCACCATCGCACCGGAGACGCGGAAGAAACGCGTCTGCTGCTGCGAGAAGTCACAGGCGCTGACGAAGAAGGTGCCCGCCGGGAATTGCAGACAGATCTGCTGGTTCGCATCCTGCGCCCACTGATACATCGCTTTGATCGCCGGGGCGCTGTCGGTTTTACCATCGGCAATCGCACCGAAGTCAAACAGCGTCAGACGGTTAAAGTCCTCCACCACGCGGCGCCAGTGGTAATCCGCACCGGAGGAGATCGTTACCCCTCCGTCGTCTTTGGCGGCTTCCAGTGTGCCAACGAACTCGCCGCCGCCCACTTCCAGCCCCTCATGCCAGCTTTTCAGCTTAATTTTTGCGCCACTAAACAGCGGGCGCGTTTTACGCAGATCGTCAACCGAAGGAATTTCACCAATCAGCTGATATCCGGCAGGTTGCGCCAGACGCTGGCTGAAATTATTCGCGCCACGGGTTACATCCGGAATATTAAACAGCGTATTTCCGGCATCATCGACCACCGCCATAGAGTGCGAAGGATCGGCAATCAGTGCTGCATTGTCAGCGATAAACTGCTCAAAGTTGCCCTTATTCAAGGCAACGGGCTGCTGTACCTGTGACAGTTTGCCAGAGGCATCGCGCAGATAGAGGTTAATCAGATTTCCGGATTGGGTCGGGTCCGTACCCGCTTTACCGATAAACAGTTTACCGTTGAAATTCTTCCAGAACTGGTCTGGCATGGTGTAGACATTCTCTGGCGTCAGAATCGGCACATCGCCTTTCGGCAGCTCACCGGGTGTAATCCCTTTTAACGCCAGAGAGGGATCGCTTTTCGCCGCCGCACTGGAAATAGAGCTGACAGAGAGTCCGGCAAGAATCGACGAGAACGCCGTGAGTAATTCTCTTCTTTTCATTGGTGTTATCCCATGGTCAATTTTTTGGAGCCTGCAAAGCAGGCAGGAAACGGATGTCCAGAGATACTCAATTGGAACCTGAACCGCCCTTACACCAGGGACAGCCAGCTCTCTTTAATCACGCGGCCGTCAAATTTAAGGGCCGTGGTTTGGGTACTGGCGCTCATCGCATAGAACAGGTCATCGTCATGAGCAAGCTGGTTCATACTGGCAATGAAATGGGCTTTGTCGTTCATCGCCACCAGGAAACCATCCTGCTGATGATTAATAATTTCCTGCGGCCCGGTCGGGCAATCGTACGCGACAACAGGCAGTGACCAGGACTTGGCTTCCAGCAACACCAATGGCAGACCTTCATAGCGCGACGTCATCAGCGCCATATCGCTGTCGCGGTAGTAGTCGTTGATATTACTCACCCGGCCAACGAAATTAACGCTGTCGCTGATGTTCAGCTTTGCTGCCTGCGCGATCAGTTCATCTTTCAGCTCACCGTCACCGGCAATCACCAGCGTCCAGTCAGGATTGCTGGCAACAAAGCCCTGCCAGACATCCAGCAACAGGTCGAAACCTTTTTGATGATCCAGACGTCCGACCGCAAGCGCCTGATAGTGCCGCGTTGTGCGCTGAAGATTTTTGTACACCACAGGGTTGGGGATGGTTTTGCTGGCGATATTCCAGCCGTTGAACACCTGATGATCTTTATCGGTCAGTACGATCACGCGGTCGTAATAACGCAGCATCAGGTACTTGAGGAGTTTGATCGGTTTACTGAAGGAGTTAATCGCCACATGTTCACAGGCATAGACGCGGGCGGTTTTCTTTTTGAGGGTCATCATGCTGTAGAGCGCAAACATCACGCTCAGGCGCCCCATGCTGATCAGAAACACCGCGTCAAACTGCTGCTGCTGAATCTGCTTCACGGCGGCCTTAAGCGGATTTTTTTCGCCAGCGAAGCTGACGATCTGCTGTACCTGGCTGAAAGGATAAAACGGTTCTCCCGACCCTTCCAGTGAATAGATGGTCACCTCATGCTGCTCACCGAAGCACTCTGACATGAAGTTACAGATATTCTCAGTTCCGGCATAGGAATACGCATCCTTGATGACCAGTACGATTCTTTTCATTATTTCAGCCACCTCAGATCAGCGATGTTTTAAGGTAAACAACACGCCATTAACCATGTACCAGACGTAGTAGTAATAAACCTTCAGCGGGTTATTTTTATAAATGTACTTGAGTAAATCGAGGTGCCATTTCGCTGCTTTATTTTTATTACGCGACAGGGAGTCCCCCATTTCATAATAGGTCACCAGATTTTTATCAATCACCCGCGCCTGCTTGTACTGCTCGAACAGCTCATAGAGGAAGAGAAAGTCTTCATGCCCTTTCTTCTTAAACAGCACCTGACGCGCCGGGCGACGATAGCAGACAGAAGAGAAGCAGATACGGAACTGCTTTTTAACGAATTTATCCTTCAGCAACACAGGGTTACCGTAACGGACCTCGTAGGATTTCGTGCGTGACTGATAGTGATAATGACTGATCACCAGGTCATCACCGGCCGCCAGGCAGGCGGTTTGCAACATCAGCTTATCGCTGGCCCACTCATCGTCACTGTCGAGGAAGGCAATAAACGGCTCCGTCGCGGCTTTTAATCCCACGTTGCGTGTTTCTGCTGCACCGAGGTTGACGTCATTGCTGAGAAGAGTAATCCGCGGGTCAGTACAATGCTGCTGCACAAATTCCAGTGAGTCATCGGTGGATTTATCATTAATCAGATAGATCCGCCAGTCGGTATACGTTTGATCAATCACCGACTGCACCGCACGCAAAACGGTCGCGCGCGCATTGTACATCGGGATAATAATCCCTACCGTGCCGATTTGATTATTCATCTGATACCCTATTTTTATTACGGGTCAGGCATGCCTGACCCCTACGAAATATATCTGTCGAAGATTACGGACCAGGCAGGCCTGACCCCTACGAAATATATCTGTCGAAGATTACGGACCAGGCAGGCCTGCCCCCTACGAAATACATCTGTCGAAGATTACGGACCAGGCAGGCCTGACCCCTACGAAATATATCTGTCGAAGATTACGGACCAGGCAGGCCTGCCCCCTACGAAATACATCTGTCGAAGATTACGGACCAGGTATGCCTGACCCCTACGAAATATATTTGGGGAAACGCAGGGGCGAGGCACGCCTCGCCCGCTGGCGTTAAAAAAGACGGAATAACGGTGCAATGCTGTAACCATTGATGGACTGCACTGACAGAATGGTGTTGTACGCCAGATAATAAGAGGTCATGGCAAACAGCAGCCCAAAGTTAAGCAGCGTGTGACGGATACGCATCATCAAAAACGCCAGCAATAACGGTTCACAGTGCAGGAACAGGTTCCCGACTCGTCCACCGATAATGGAGAAGTCCGAGAAAATGATACGCACGGCGGCACCGGCCGAGTAAGCGATAAACAGAATGTAGGCAATACGGTCTTCTTCTTTAATCGGACGGTTAAAATAAACCACGGTAAAGAAGGCAATAAAGGCGATGTTTTTTAAGTTCGCCAGACCAAAGACCGGTGAGGCGGCATCAAATACCGTCCCGCTATAGCCCATCGCTCGGTCCCCGATCACCGGAACAATCCCCAGTGAGTCCAGGAACAGCTTTTTCCCGCCGATCAGCCCCAGCGGGATCGCCGCCAGTACCATCGCAATACCAAAGTATTTACGCTCACGCAGGAACAGGAACGGTAACACCATCAGTACCGCATAGCCGGTTGAGTGTGACTGGGTGCTGAACGCCAGAAAAACAAACGCCAGAAAATATTTACGCCCGGCGGCCGAACAGATGCAGGCCACCGCGAAGGCGCTGGAAAGCCCGAAACGAATCTGGTTCATATCCTTGTTGATGAACAGGTGCGCTGAGTAAAGGCACAGCGAACAGAGGATCAACGGTGAATACTTCTTAAAAATCCAGGCATTGGTTGATACGGCAATAAAACTGATGAACAGCAGGAAAAAGTAGCTTTCATGGGTGAACCACGACAATATCCATGCCAGTAACATAAACAGGTTTTCGTAACGGTAAATATCCGCCACGGTTTCATAACCACTGATACTCGACTGACGGGAAAAATCGTAGAAGAAACCCAGATACTGCCAGTCATCAATACCGGAGTTGGGGCCCCTGAAGCCCGCAAACATAATCAACGCCACCACCGCGATAAAGAAGAAGTAGGTGGTCACGCGCTTCATTTTTGGCTCATTCGCCTGGTTAATCGTCGCCAGTTCAAAGAAACATAAAATCAGAATGCTGTAACTGACTATCCAATATATTGCCATAGTGTTTCCCACCCAATTATTATTCTTCTGCTCACGTTACTTCCCTCCGAGTTTTGCCCGAAGTTTGTCTTTCACACGATTGAGGAAGTAAGTGCGGTTATCTTTATTGGTTAAGAAAAAGTAGCGGGCAAAGCTGAGGCTGGCCTGGAACGACTTACCGTCCATCTTATAACGCAGCGGCAGTTTGTACGCTTTATAGGTGTGAACATCACGCCGGGTGAGATACGGCTTCATGTTGTCGAGCCAGAAGAAGGAATACTTCACCGACTCGCCTTTATGTTTAGAACCAAATTTGGTGACCAGATGGTAGTTGGCTAGCGGCTGGTCAATCATCACAAACTCGTAGCCGAGTTTGTCAGCACGGATGCAGAAGTCGTAGTCCTGGTGACGGATATACTTCTGATCAAAGCGGATATCCTGCGCGTATTCACGTTTCAGCACAATGGTGCTGGTCTGGATAAAGCCATAGCAGCCAAACAGATACTCGGCCACGGTTTCATGGCGCCCCACCTGCTGCAATGGCAACACCTTCAGGAACTGCCCATCCTGAATAATATTGACCTGGCTGTAAATCACGAACTTCTGCTTGCCCTGCCCTTCCAACTGATGAATCAGCTTCAGGGTCTCAGTCAGCTTGTCTTTGTGCCACTCATCATCCGCATCAAGGAAGCTGATGTAATCGCCCGTTGCCAGTTCGATACCTTTGTTACGCGCACCGGAGCCGTTCAGTTTTTCCTGCGACAGCACCAGATTAATCTTCAGCTGGCGGTAACGCTCTGACTGCACCAGTTCGGCCAGCTTATCGGCGTCAGCCGATTTATCATCAACGATGATCACTTCGAAATTCTGGTAACTCTGCGCCGCCACACAATCCAGCGTGGTTACAATAGATTCGGATGCATTATATGCAGGAATGACGATCGAAAAGAAAATATCCTTCATTACCAGGCACCTTTTAAACGGTTACAAACAAACACTCACCAGAAAAAAAGGAACCTTTACCCTTTCGGTATAAAGGTTCCTCAGGGATATTAGCTCTTTGCATCCTGCTTATAGCTGTAGTCGTAATAGTCATAGCCGTAACCATAGGCATTAGCTGACTTACGTACTACGGCGTTGAGGATCACCCCTTTAATATCGATACCGTTCTGGGCGAAACGTTTGTAGCTGATTTCCACTTCCTTAAGGGTG
The DNA here is from genome assembly GCF_020683125.1 of Erwinia rhapontici. Classification (NCBI taxonomy): domain Bacteria; kingdom Pseudomonadati; phylum Pseudomonadota; class Gammaproteobacteria; order Enterobacterales; family Erwiniaceae; genus Erwinia; species Erwinia rhapontici. The sequence goes on from NZ_CP085627.1 coordinate 3,257,761, forward strand.
TTGGTTTCGAAACGCGCCACCATCAGGGAGGTTCCCGCCAGCTTGCCGATAATAGACGCATCGGTCACAGCCAGAATCGGTGGGGTATCAATTAACACCAGGTCATAGTGCTGACTGGCCCAGTCAAGCAGCTCATTCATGCGGCTGTGCATCAGTAGCTCAGACGGGTTAGGCGGCACCTGACCACGCGCAATAAAATCAAAACCGTAATCACCGCGCTGGATCAGATCCGGGGTAAAGGGTGTCTTACCGGACAGAATGTTCGACAGACCCGTTTTACTGTCAGCACCCAGCAAATCATGGGTGTAACCGCGACGCATATCGCCATCGATAAACAACACTTTCTGACCGGCTTTCGCCACCAGCGTTGCCAGATTAGAACAGATAAAGGTTTTACCTATTCCCGGGCTGGCACCGGTAATCATCAGAATGTTGTTTTTCGCTTCCATCATGGCGAAGTGCAGGCTGGTGCGCAGGCTGCGGATTGCTTCGATGGAGAGATCCGTTGGATTGCCCAGTGCCAGCAGCGTGTTGTGCGGGTCTGTTTTACCTTTCAGGTTACGTTTCGCCAGTGCTTCGGCATCTTTCTTACGCTGCCATTCGGAAAGCGGTACGCTGGCATACACGCTCAGGCCCAGCTCTTCCAGCTGTTCAGGGTTATCAATGCCATGATGGAACAGGGCTTTCAGCAGCACCAGACCCACCGATACCACCAGGCCTGCCACCAGACTGGCCAGAATCAGTAACAGTTTTTTCGGTGCGACCGGCGTACCAGCGGTTTCCGCATGGTCGATGATGCGAACATCACCTACGGTGCTGGCCTTACTGATGCTCAGTTCCTGCTGACGATTCAGCAGTTGCATGTAGATTTCCTGCCCTGCCTGCACATCACGCGTTAAACGCACAATTTCCTGCTGAGTCTGCGGCATCTGGCTGATTTTGCCGTTCAGCTTTTTCTGCTCACCTTCCAGCGTGGCGCGTTTTTCCAGCAGGGCGCGGTAGGTCGGGTGATCTTTCTTGAACAACTGTGACACTTCCGCTTCACGGAAAGTCAGTTCGTTCAGCTGTGTCTGAATGCTGACAGAAGAGTCGAGCGCAGACTTCGCTTCCAGCGACACATCGACGGAGTCATTCTGGCGACGGAAGGTATTCAGCTTGTCTTCTGCGACATCCAGTTTGCTGCGAACATCAGGCAGCTGGTTCTTCAGGAAGGCCAGACTCTTCTCGGCTTCTTCAGATTTGCGCTCAACGTTCTGATACAGATAGTTATTAATCACCTGGTTCAGCACCTGGCTGATCAATACTGGATCTTCACCGGTATAGGTCAGGCCCAGCACGCCGGTGTCCTTGCCCATATCCGCAACGGTCAGGTTGTTGTAGATCAGTTTGATGGCCTGCAGGTCACTCAGTTTAGACACGGTGAAGCTGGTGCCTTCTTCTGCCTGAATGTCGCTGACCAGCATGGTGACATCGCCGTGCTGTTCAAACTGGCCGACTTTACCTTTAAACAGCTCATCGCCGTCTTTGCTGACGGTGTAGCTGTCCGGCCCATCGACTTCGACCGTTAGCTGGCGTTTATCCCAGATAGCCGGCACTTTCAAGCGAGAAATGGCTATCTGCTGCGGCTTATTGCCCATCATGCGTGACAGGCCTTTACCGATCACCGGGAAATAATCCTCCTGCACCAGCACATCAAGGCCGAGATCTGCCACCGTTTTCCCCAGCACCATACGTGAGGTAACAATTTGCACTTCAGTCGCTGACGCAGGTTGTGCATTGGGCATCATCTGCGACAGGTCATTCAACACGGTGTTGGCATTTTTCTGCTCAACCTGCACCATGGCATCCGCGCTGTAAATCGGCGTGGCGAACAGGCTGTAAAGCGTGCCCATCAACATAAATAACGCCGTAACCGCAACGATTATCCAGCGATGGTCAATGAACTGTCCCACAAGATGCGCCAGATCGAACCCGTTTGAATCGTCTTGAGGCGCTGACGGTGCCTTACTTTTTATTTTCATGGAAGTCCCAACTATCGGCTTAATGCGTTGACCCATTTCTGGGCAGCGTTTTCAAGGATTCCGTACACGGCCTCAAAGGCATCGCGGCTTTTCTTATACGGGTCGGCGATTTCCTGCTGATTGATCCAGTGTCCAAACAGCATGGTTTTGCCACGTACGGAAGGGTTGATGCGGCAGACCTGGTCGACATGTTTTTTTTCCATCACCAGGATCAAATCGTAATCCCGGCACATGCCCGACGTGAGTTGCTGTGCCACATGCCCTTGCAGTGACACACCATTTTCACCGGCCACGCTGCTGGCAGTGTCGTCAGCAGCGTGGCCGACCATGGCCCCCAATCCCGCGGATGCGATATTCTTCTCAGGTAGTGCGGATTTCAGCAGTCGTTCCCCGGTGGGGGAACGGCAGATATTTCCGATACAAACAACTAAGATTGAATTAATCATAATGTTTCCCGGCGGTTACCAGTTATGAAGCGTCTGCACGGTACGTGTCGCATCGTAAACACCGCTGATGGTCGGAACGAGCTGTGAAATCACGCGGTTCCAACGGGTGAGCGGCGTAGAAGTGACATAAACGATGTCATAAGGTTCTAATTGGAACTCGGTACCCATTACCATCGCGGCGGCATCTTTAGTATTGAGCTGATAGATGTTGGCGATTTTGCTGCGGTTAGGTCCTTTAGTTGGACGAATCACGAAGACACCCGTTGCATCAGCAGCGGCCTGATCCATGCCCTGAGCATTACCCAGCGCTTCCGACAGCGTCATGCCGCTGCGGTCCATTTTCAGTGTGGCCTGCTGTTTCACTTCACCCATAACGAACACTTTGAGGTCGTCATTACGCGGCACATAAAGAATGTCGCCAGGGTACAACAAATGGTTTTGCGACAGGTCACCGTTCTTCATCAGCGCCTGTAATGAAATAGGCTGCTCGCGGCCGTTGTGCGTCAGCACTACGTTTCGCCAGTCGGCGTTGGCGGTTAACCCGCCCGCGGCGTTGACGGCATCAAGAATGGTCAACGGCACGTTGGTGATCGGCTGCTGGCCAGACGTCGTCACTTCACCGGTCACATAGGTTTTCTGTGATTTAAATGAGGCAATGCTGACATCGACCTGCGGGCTTTCAATGTACTGGGACAGGCGGCGAGCGATCTCATCACGGATTTCCTGCACCGTGCGACCCGCTACACGCACTTTTCCGATATACGGATAGAAGATCGTGCCATCGGAATGGACCCAGTTACCGGTGTCGCTGGCGCTACGATACTGACCAGATGGGGTTGTCAGTTCCGGGTGATCCCAGACGGTCACCGTCAGAACATCACCGACCCCGATACGATACTCATAAGCCTGCAACTCGCGCTGCAGCGCTTCATTCGCCTGTGCCACAACCGGTTTTGGTCGCATGCGTTCAACCAGGCCCGGCGTCAGCGGGAAGACATTAACGTATTTGTCGATGTCAAAATCACTGTCCTGTTGCTTGACAACATCTTTACCCGTGGTGGAAAGGTGGCTGCCCGGCTCGATGGTACAGCCGGAAAGGAACGCTGCTGAGACCAGCAGGGGTATCAATTTAGTTTTGATTTTAATCATCTGGTTTATCGCTATCAGTAATTTGAATGTGAATGGCGAGACCGCCGCTGTGTAGCGTCTAAAAGTTGCTAATACTGCAAATCAGGTACTTATTTGTAAGGCCCCCTGCTTTGTTTTAATAAGCCCCATCCCGTTTCAGAACCACACCGACGGTTTTGAACAAGATGGCGATATCGTTCCACAGTGACCAGTTTTTCACGTACCAGGAGTCGAAGTAGACGCGCGTTTCGTAATCAACATCATTACGTCCGCTCACCTGCCACAATCCGGTCATGCCTGGTTTAGCCATATAGTAGTAATCCACATCACCCGCATAGCGTTCCAGTTCGGCTTCAATCACCGGACGTGGCCCCACCAGACTCATTTCACCGCGCACGACATTCCATAACTGCGGTAATTCATCAAGGCTGGTTTTACGGATAAAATGTCCAACGCGGGTAATGCGCGGGTCATTTTTCAGCTTAAAGTCTTTATCCCACTCTTCACGCGCTGCCGGGTCAGTGCGCAGCACCTCTTCGAGCACCTCTTTCGAATTCACCACCATGGAGCGGAACTTCAGACATTTAAATTTGCGGCCTTTGAAGCCAACGCGTTCATGACCATAAATAGGGGCACCACCGTCGCGGGAAACCATAAATATCAGCGCCGCTAATGCAGGCAACAGCATAGTGATAATCCCCAGCGCGCCAACGATATCGAAGGTGCGTTTCAGGAAGCGCGAGGTGCGCTTGGCGAGATTGTTGTTCACGCGCAGAATCATCACTTCATGGCTAAAGATGTATGCCATATCTGTGCCATAAAGTGGCACACCACGCAGTGAAGGGATGACGGATACTGAACGGCAGTTATGTTTGGCCAGATTCTTCAGCCACAGATCGCGTGACTGGCTCTGCTCATATTCCACTGCCACGATAAACTGCGTTTCGCTGTTCACCATTGCCCACAGCGTCTGCTCGTCTTTCACAACCGGGATACCGAAGAGTTCATGAGCGGGCTGGCTGCCATCGACATCAAAGAAAGCCACCACATCAAAGCCCATCACTTCTTCGCTTTGCAGCGCCTGATACGCTTCTTCGGCATTTTTACCACTGCCTAAAATAATCGACTGCTTTTTCCACAGATTGTTTCGATTAAGCACGCGTTTCACAACGGCACGTCCCACCGGGATCATCACCATCGCCAGCAACCAGGTTAATACCCAAATCCAACGGGACAATTCCCATTTAGATAATGCGCTGATTGAAAGTGCAATAATCGAAAATACTAAGACGGTTCTGAAGACTTCTTTTAACTCAAACCAGAAGGGTTTGCGGTAAGTGTAATGGCGTAATCTCACCCAGAACCATCCCACACAAACAACAGAAAGGAGAATATGTGTAACAATAGTCAATTTGAAATCGATGGCAGGTATATCCGACAGAATATCACCTGGAAAACTATTAATGAGCAGAATGGCCACAGCCAGTGCCGCATTAAAACAGATGAGATCTGAGAGAGCCAATGACAGTTTTATTAACAACCCTTTAAAGGTAAATTCAATATCGCGCATAGTTAACTCGTAATTTTTATCTTAGGAAGCCTGTGTTTTATTGGTCTCTGACCTGGTGAGATGAGTATTTAATCAACACATCAGTTATTACACAGGAAACTTATTTAGGGAGTCTGACAAAAAGGTCATCGTAGCTGGCATAGCGGCTAGAGATTTTGGCAAGAAAATCAACATGAACGTTTACTGTTCCGCGGCGCTTCCTGAACAGTCTCAAGACTCGTCAGGACACGCTACCGCCCCTGGCTTGTAGCTGCCAATGCGCTGTAATGTTGCCATTTCATGTTGTTCACCTGCCATTTTCAGCGTCAGGCTTTAGCGTTTTTATCGACAGAAATGCGTCATCATTCACATAAATCAACATTTAATCCGTCAGTACTGCGCTAAATACAACATCCACGCAGACATTCAGTAACACGTTGCTATACTAGTTATAACTGGCCTGTTTACAAGAGGCTCCCCTCGCCCGTACCTTCTTTTAGGAATAAGACTACGTTGCTGCTGCGTCAGTACCACTCATTGCCCTACTCCTCTCACAGTAAAATTAAGATTAATTCCCTGTCGAAAACTAAGAATAATCCTACTTCCGTGTATTCAGGTTATAAGTATTACTCTTTAATCAATCTGGCCCTATACGATTAATCCTGAAAAGAAACAGTTTAAGAATTTCGGTAACCGATGGTTATTAATCCGCCGATAAGGCGGATTATCCTCCCTTCCTGAAGTCCTAAAGACAATACGCCCGGATTACAGGTTGAAATGGTGGCGATTCCGACTCATCATTGATGATCTCATATGCTGTTCAGGTGAAAACAATGTTCGAATGGATCGCCGACCCGTCAATCTGGGCCGGCCTGGTCACGCTAGTCCTGCTGGAACTGGTCCTGGGTATTGATAACCTGGTGTTTATAGCCATCCTGGCTGAAAAGCTTCCCCCCGCACTGCGCGACCGTGCGCGCGTCACCGGCCTGATGCTGGCTCTGCTGATGCGCCTTGGCCTGCTGGCCTCTATCTCCTGGCTTTCATCACTGACCGATGCCCTGTTTAGCGTCAACGGTCACGGTTTTAGTGCACGCGATCTGATCATGCTGGTCGGCGGCGTATTCCTGCTATTTAAAGCCACGATGGAGTTGAACGAGCGGCTGGAAGGTAAGGATGGGGAAGAAGGCCCGCAAAAACAGGGCGCACGCTTTTGGCCTGTGGTGGCTCAGATTGTGGTGCTGGATGCGGTGTTCTCGCTGGATTCGGTGATCACCGCTGTCGGTATGGTTGACCACCTCGCCGTGATGATGGCAGCGGTGATTATTGCCATCTTCCTGATGCTGCTGGCCAGTAAACCTTTGACCCGTTTCGTTAATAGCCACCCGACCATTATCATTCTCTGCCTCAGCTTCCTGCTGATGATCGGCTTCAGCCTGATAGCCGATGGTTTTGGCTACCATATTCCTAAAGGGTACCTGTACGCTGCCATCGGTTTCTCAGTGATTATTGAAGCCCTGAACCAGCTGGCGCAGTTTAATCGCCGTCGTTTCCTCTCTGCAAAATCGCCGCTGCGTAAACGCACCGCAGAAGCGGTACTGAGACTACTGCGCGGCCACCACGAGCAGGCTGAACTGGATGCGGAAACCTCATCACTGATTGCCGATAATGCCGGGCGCAAAGCCATCTTCAACAAGCAGGAGCGCATGATGATTGCTCGCGTGCTGGCCATGGGCCAGCGCAGCGTTCGCAGCATCATGACCTCACGTCATAATATTGAGCATATTGACCTGGCCGAGTCGCCGGAAAAAATCATGGCGCTGCTGGACAATAATCAGCACACACGACTGATCATTACCGAAAACAGCGATGAACCGCTCGGTGTGGTACACGTTATTGATCTGTTGAAGCAGGCCCTGCATGGCAATGACATTGATCTGCGCGCGCTAATCCGCCAGCCATTGGTTTTCCCTGAGCAACTTGCCCTGCTGCCCGCGCTAGAACAATTCCGTACCGCCCGTACCCATTTTGCGTTTGTCGTCGACGAGTTTGGATCGGTTGAAGGCATTGTGACGCTGAGTGATGTGATGGAAACCATCGCCGGCAACCTGCCTAATGAAGGGGAGAAGATCGATCCACGCTACGATATTCAACAGAATGCCGACGGCAGCTGGACGGCAAATGGCCATATGCCACTCGACGATCTGGCCATGCATCTGCCGCTGGTACTGGATGAGAAGCGCGAATACCTCACGCTGGCAGGATTACTGATGGAGCATTTGCAGCGCATACCGCAGGAAGGGGAAGAGGTTCAGGTGGGGGATTACCTGTTCCGGACGTTACAGGTTGACAGCCATCGGGTACAAAAGGTGCAAATTATCCCGCAGAATGACACCGTGTAATGTCAGCGAATGTCGGGGGCGACCCTGTTCCCATCGCCCCCGACAACATCACAGACCTTTCAGCAACTTATTCATATTGTCTTTGTTGTTGCTATCCGGGTTACGTTCAATCCACTGCTGCAGACGCTGACGGGCTTCGTCACGCAACTCGTCACGCAGCACCTGATCCACTCTCAGGTTGTAGTTAATCGCCGACCACGGACCATAGATGTGTAATGGCACTGGCGTTTGTTGCAGACGCTGTACCAGCGTACTGTCACCGCTCCAGCCTTGGGTCACCGTCACGCCAAAGCGAATATCCAGCGTTCTTTTCACCACATCAATCATGCCTGCGCCGGTATAGTTCAACTGATCGGAACGGGCATCCAGGCGACCAAAATTAAACACGCCATTATTGAGTGCCAGCCGCCCCTGGATTTGTTGCAGGTTGGGTTGGTTCTCCTCATTCTGGCCGCGTACTTTGGTGCTGTTATTCTCCACCGCTCGCTGGATCAATTGCTGGAAGTTAAGACCGGCAAACTGCGCGTCCCGAATACTCAGGTCCGCACTGCCCTGCCACTGTCGCTTAACAGCGTCGACAGTCAGCCCCTCACCGTGAAAGTCCCCTTTGAGCGAAAGTGCACCACTGACGTTGTTTGGCAATTCAAACCCTTTCAACAACGGCGTCAGTGCAAAATGCTTCAGGTCTGGCTGGAGTGCCACTTTGGTCTGTGCGCTACGCACATCAATCGTACCTGGCAGAGAGAAACTGCCTTCAGCGGCCTGGCCCCTGAAGGTGTTCACCGTCAGTAACCCCCCTTCACTGGCGGCGTCCAACTGCACATTGTTCATCTGCAGCCCGCGCCAGTTGAGTTTGTCGGCCACCAGGGAGAGCTGACCGTCCATCGCATTGAGAGGGGAATCGGCATTATCATACTCTGGTAACGCAGCAATCACCGGTGCAGGGCCGGTACGCTGTTCAGCCCCAGAGGCGCCCCCCGCAGAAACGGGGTTCAGGCCCAGTAAGGCATCCAGATCGAGACTGGCCGCGTGCAGACTGGCAACCACCTGGGGGCGCGTCCCCAGGGAACCTGACACCTTGCCAGTGAGCTGACTGTCATTGGCACTGAGGCTGATATCTTCAAGACTGAACTGACGGGTTGGTGACGTCCATTGGGCTTTCATCCGGGCGCTGCCTTTCACGCCGTCCTGAGGAAGATTAGCCCCTTTGAGTTGGTAATCGAACTGATTGATGACCGCGCCGATGTGTCGTGGATAATCGGTAATATCCAGATCGCTGTCCATGCTCACCTGCAACTCGCGCTGGTCACGGTTTATCCGGCTGCTCAGCGTGATGTGCGCACGGCGAGGCTGCGTCTGATCCAGCGCCAGATTAAAATCACGCACGTTCAGTTGTTCACCATTAGCTTGCTGCCAAACCAGCAGGCTGTCAGCAATGCGCAGATGGGAAATATCGAACTTCCAGCCATGCGTTACGTCGCTGACAGAGGTGGTGGTCCCTTTATCGACGGGGCCGATCGGTGCATCGGCAGGACGCTGGCTTTCGCTGTCCTGCGTCAGGCGCACAACGGCACCTTTCAGCATGACCTGCTTGACGGAAAGCTGATGGGAAAGTAGCGGCAACAGATCGACGTCAAGCCGCATATTTTGCGCACTGACAACGGGCTGTGCGGCACCCGGCGCGGTCAGGGTCACCGGCCCGGAAAGGATGCTGAGCTGCGGCCAGACATGCCAGCGCAAATCGCCATTGAGCGCCAGCTGGTAGCCATTACGCTGCTCCACCTGGCGAATCATATAGGCGCGAAAATCATTAGGATTAACCAGCACGACCAGCGCGGTCATACCCGCCACCATCACCACCAGTAGAATGGCGAGGGTCGTTATAAATCTTTTCATGCCTCTCCTTAACCCTTCATCTTTCCGCTCACAGCGGTGTTGGCTGCCTTCCCTCACCCCAGTCACTGACTGATGTAAGCTCCTGGGGATTCGCTCAGTTGCCGCCTTGCTGCAAGCTGAAATCTAAAGGGTTTCATCACTCTTCTTTCCGCTCACAGCGGTGTTGGCTGCCGTCCCTCATCCCAGTCACTGACTGATAGTGTAAGCTCAGCTTGAATGATGCCGGGTAATCAGTCTTTATCGATGCGGCTGGCATCCGCCCCCTGCTGCCCTTTGTACTTGGCATCCTGGCGGCTGTTATAAGGACGCGCTGCCGGCCCCGACAGCGGCTCAAAGCTCAGTGCGCCAATCAGCATGCCAGGGCGCAGCGCTAATGGCAGTTTACCTGAATTATAGAACTCCAGCACAATCCGGCCCTGCCAGCCCGGGTCAATACGATGAGCGGTCACGTGAACCATCAGCCCAAGACGCGCCAGTGAAGAGCGACCGTCCAGCCAGCCCACCAGATCGTCGGGGATGGTCACCGACTCCAGCGTCACCGCCAGCGCCAGTTCACCAGGGTGCAGATAGAAGGCATCGCCTTCCGGCAGCACAATTTCATCGCTCATCACGCGTTCCAGCGCCGCGCTGACTTCGTCTTTCGGTCCACTTAAATCAATAAAAGGAGCAGTATGACCGCGAAAAGTGCGGAACTGATTGCCCAGGCGGACATCAACGGTGGCACCATTGATACGTTCAACCGGCGGGCGGGGATCAATGCCCAGTTTGCCATTATCAAGCCAGGCTTCTATATCGCGGTCACATAATCTCATGGTGCACTCCAACAGACGCTTCGATTACTCGAAGAACTGATTAATTTTCGCTTTCAGGATATCAATGGCAATACGGTTTTTGCCGCCACGCGGCACAATAATGTCAGCGTATTGTTTTGAAGGTTCGATAAATTGCAGGAACATCGGGCGCACCGTCTTCTGATACTGTGCCATCACCGAGTCCATTGAGCGCCCGCGCTCGTTCACATCACGTTTCATACGACGCATCAAACAGATGTCCAGCGGGGTATCAACGAAGATAGAGAAGTTCATCTCCTGACGCAGTCGCGCATCCGTCAGCAGCAAAATCCCTTCAAGGATGATCACTTTCTTCGGCTTAAGGCAGATGGTTTGCTGGGTGCGAGTATGTTCCACATAACTGTAGACGGGGAGCTCAATCGCCTGCCCGGCTTTCAGCATCTGCAGATGTTGTAGCAGCAGATTGTGGTCCATAGCGCTGGGGTGGTCGTAGTTCGTCTTGACCCGCTCCTCCATAGTGAGGTGGCTCTGGTCTTTGTAGTAGGCATCCTCGGGGATGACACCAATATTTTCATCGCCCACGCGATCGCGTACTTCACGATACAACGTACTGGCAATAAGACTTTTTCCCGAGGCTGAAGCGCCTGCGATACCTACGATGACGCACTGATGCGACTTGTCAGTCATATATTAAAGACCTGGTTCTGAGACAATATAAGGGTAAGCATAACCCGGCAGATTTCGAGCCCCCTCTTAGGGTCTGATGTTAGCGCAGACAAAAAACGCCAATAAAAACGCCTGCGGCTTGAAAAATGAAGGGCATAGCGGGCGCAATTATAGGGAGTTACCCCTGTTGATGCCAGTAAAAAGCGCCTGCAACTTTTTCAGACTTTCCCGTTAGGCGACAATCAGTTTCATCGTTAAACTGATGGACAGAAAAACAGTAAAAAGGAAACCGTGTGTCCTGGCATATCGTCCATATTTTGACCTATTTTGGCGACAGCATGTTGCTGATCCCCACCGCTGCCATTATGGCGTTATTACTCCACCGGAAAAGTGACAATAAACGCACGGCCTGGTACTGGCTGCTGGCCTTCTGCACCGCAGGCGCGGTGGTCAGCCTGTCAAAAATCGCCTTCCTGGGGTTTGGTATTGGCAGCGCACGTTTCAATTTCACCGGCTTCAGCGGCCACAGCGCGATGTCTGCCACCCTCTGGCCGGTGATGCTCTGGCTGTTGAGTGCGCGTCTGCCGGCAATCTGGCGTATTTCAGCCATCGCTATCGGCTATCTGATCCCGCTGATGGTCGGCATCTCACGCCTGGTACTACATTATCACTCCGTCAGTGAAGTGGTCTGTGGATTAATCCTCGGCTTTACACTGAGCAGCGCATTCCTGATCGGCCAGCGTCACACCCGCCCGCGCGGATTTTCCCTGTGGCAACTGAGCATTGCCCTTCTGGTGCCGCTGCTGCTGATTGGGCATGGCCGCATCGCCACCACCCAGCAGTTCCTGCAACGCCTGTCCGTACAGATCGCCGGTATCGACCATGCCTGGACCCGTGAAGAGTTGCTCAAATTGCGCCAGTAATGGCGCAAAACCTCCCCCTGACGCGATATTGCCCCCCTTTCAATCGTCCGAATAAGACGATCTTTTGATTGTGCATTTGCCGCTGCATCGTCTATTCCTTATGCTAGCATGGCATTAGTTATTGAGATTACGCCTATATCGGCGCTGCGCTGGATATGTAATGACGACAGAAACGTTACAACGAATAGCCCTCTCCCGCCCACGTTGGGTCAACGGGCTGCTATTGGGATTATTGAGTTTTGTCGTCACCTTTTTCTGCCTTGAGCTGATTAAAGTCAGCGGGCAAATTTCCCCGCTGTGGTTTTCCACCGCCCTGATGACCATGGTGGTTTTCCGCAATCCTTCGCGCGATCTGCCTGTGCTTCTGTTCGGTTGCGTGTTGGGGGTCACCTGCGCTAATGCCACGGTGCTGGGTCTGTCGTTCTCCAATCTAAAATTCCCCCTGGTTAACCTGCTACAGGCATTGATGGGGGGAATACTGCTTCGCCAGCTGCTTGACCGACGTGCGCCGCTCAACTCCCTGTACAGCTGGTGCAAGATGGTCGTTTCCATCGGCATATTTACGCCACTGGCAGGCGGGTTGTTAGCCACCTGGATACTGGATATCAACGGCCATGCCTCATTTCGTTTTTTTACCACGTGGACGATTTCCGAGGTGATCGGCATGCTGGCTCTGGGGCCGGTTTGTCTGCTGTGGCAGCCTGATTATGTTCGCCGTCACTTACGCCAGAATGTCTTGTTCGAAACGCTGCTGACTCTGGTCATCACATTGTTCCTGTGCTGGGTAACGCTGCGCTATGCCCCCTGGCCGTTCACTTTTGTGATTGTGATCCTGTTCTACAGTGCGGTGCGACTGCCCCGCTTTGAAGCCTTTGTTATCTATCTCGCGACCATTTCCATGATGTCGCTGATGCTGGCGCTTCACCTCATCCCAACGGACAACACCAGTGCACAGCTGCTCTCCTCCATGCCATGGGTGCCTTTTCTGCTGGCGCTGATCCCCAGCCATATGATGACGCTGGTGATGCATTCGTTTCGCGAGGAGCGCAAACATATTTCTGAGAGCGAGACCCGTTTCCGTCACGCGATGGAATATTCAGCTATCGGTATGGCACTGGTCTCTACCCGTGGTCAGTGGATGCAGGCCAATAAAGCCCTGTGCCAACTGCTGGGGTATACGCCCGAGGAACTCTATGCGATGACCTTCCAGCAGTTGACGCATCCTGACGATCTTGATGCAGACCTGGTTCAGTTACATACCCTGTTGGCAGGTGATATTCAAAGTTACAGCATGGAGAAGCGCTATTTCAGTAAGAACGGGCAAACCCTTTGGGCACTGCTGGCCGTCTCGCTGGTTCGTGATAATGAGCAGCAGCCGCTCTACTTTATTGCGCAAATTGAAGATATTACCGAGTTGAAGAAAACCGCGAAGGTCAATCAGCAGTTGATGGAACGCATCACCCTGGCGAATGAAGCTGGCGGTATCGGCGTGTGGGAGTGGGACCTGCAAAGCGGAACCATGAACTGGGATAAGCGCATGTTCCAGATATACCAACTCCCCACCCATGCGCAGGCGACCTATCTGACCTGGGCAAACAGCCTGCACCCTGCCGACCGCGATGAGGCCATCACCACTTTCGACAACGCGATTAAGAATGCCACGCCCGTCGATATTGAATTTCGCATTGAGACCGACATCGGCATCCGCCATATCCGCGCGCAGTGCAGTATCGTGCTGGATGAAAAAGGCAACGTCGAACGTATGCTGGGCATCAATCAGGATATGACCCCGCTGCGCCAGTTAACCGATGCGCTCTATGAAGAGAAAGAACGCATGCATATTACTCTCGATGCTATCGGTGAAGCCGTGATCAGCACCGATGAAGAGATGCGCGTTATCTTTATGAACCCGGTGGCGGAAAAAATGAGCGGCTGGCTGCAACATCAGGCATCGGGTCAACATATCAGCAATATTCTGCATATCACTCACGGCAGCCAGGGTCCCGAGCGTGAAAATCTGCTGCTGTGCGACTTACCCCAGCAAAAAATACCGGGCGATCTTGATGCCGAACTGGTGCTGCATAACCGTTCCGGCGAACAGTTCGCCATACATTACAGTCTGTCGCCACTGAAAACGCTGACCGGAGAAAATATCGGTAGCGTGATGGTCATTCAGGACGTCAGCGAATCACGTGCGATGCTTAAGCGTCTGAGCTACAGCGCCTCTCACGATATGCTGACCCGCCTTCCCAATCGCGTCAGTTTCGAACATCAGTTAAAACGTCTTATCCTCTCTTGCACAGAACAGCAGCAACATGTGCTGGTCTTTATTGACCTCGACCGTTTTAAAGCGGTCAACGATACCGCGGGCCATGCAGCGGGTGACGCATTGTTACGTGAAGTCTCTGGCGTGATGCAGCAGCATCTGCGCGCTAGCGATTTCCTGGCCCGCCTGGGGGGTGACGAATTCGGTGCATTATTGCCAGATTGCTCACTGGAACAGGCCAGTGAGGTAATCGACCGTATTGTTCACGCCGTGAACGATTATGGTTTCCTGTGGGAGGGCCGTTTGCATCATGTTGGTGCCAGCGCAGGTCTGACGCTTATCAGCCCGGAGAATGCCAGCGCCAGTGAACTGATGGCACAGGCCGATCTCGCCTGCTATCACGCCAAAAATAACGGACGCGGCCAGCTTTCCGTGTATGAAAGCCACCTGCTGAAGCGCCTGAAACCCGTAATGAGTCGCATTGAAAACGAACAAATCATCGCTCAGCAGCCGATGCGGCTGCACGTCTGGGCCGCCGCACCGCCTGGGAAAATTCATGCCACCAGCTTCTATCTGGCGGAGATGCAATTGTTTACACCGGAGGGACAAGAGATTGATGAGGCCAGCTTCCGCGCCGGGTTACAGGATGGTGATCTGTTTGTGGCCCTTGACCGTAAACTGATTAGAGAGTTTTTCCAGCATTATGCGCAGGGTGCGCTGAGCAAAGGGTTAACGCTGGCGCTACCGGTTTCAGGTTTTGGTTTACGTGATCCGCACTTTATCAACGAGACACTCGCACAGTTTGCACGCTACGACGTTCCGGCCAACCTTATCTGGTTCGCGATCAACGCCGATGTACTGAGCCAGCATGATGTCGTACTGCACCAGAATATTGCCCGTCTGCGCGCCACGGGAAGCCGTATTGTACTGCGCAATTTTGGCCGTAATCTTGATGCGTTTAACCAGCTACCGGCCGAGGAGATCGACTATCTGATCCTCGCCAGTGAGCTGGTCGCCAACGTTCACTGCAACCTGATGGACGAAATGATGGTGTCGATCATTCACGGCCACGCCCAGCGTCTGGGGATCAGCACCCTCGCCGGGCCAGTAGAACTGCCGGTGGCACTGAATACGCTGTCGAACATTGGGATTGATGTCGTCTGGGGTGAGGTGATTGCGCCACGCCAGCCGCTGTCGACACTGCTGCTCAACAGCTACTTCGCGATAAAATAACCCCCTCACCGCAATACAGGTGTTATTGACCGCCGGGCTGACGCAGGCAGGACTCACTGACCCAGCGCCGGACCAGGCTGTCCTGCACCGAATCAGTTAACAGCTCTGCGCTGGCCGACATCAACGGGCCACAGGGCAATCCTGCCTTGCGCATAACGGCCAGCGTCTCGGGCCCATCTTCATAACGAAAAACCGCCAGCATCTGTTGAGGCGATAAGGTCACCCCCTGGGCGATCGCACTGGCCAGCACCTGCTGTAACACGCTGGGTGACTCTTCACGGAAACGCCAGTTGCCACGGGATTCATCAATCAACGTATTGGTCATTGCGCCCTTCCCGTCACGGGGAGAGGGTTCCTGGTAATGATCCCAGACGATTAATTTGCTGTTCAGCAGCGCGGTGCGGGTGGCTGGCGGGGCATATTTGATCATCCACGCCATCAGGTTCAGGTGACGCCCTTCCCCATCAGACAATGTTTGTTCCAGCTGTGTCGGCTGCTCACGCAGTGCGGCCATCAGCGTTTGCGTGTCCTCATTGAGCGCCAGCAGTGCCAGCCGCCAGAGCCCTTCCGGCGCGGGCAGATACTTCAGTAAGAAATTTGCGCTCTGACCGTTGCCGTTAAAAATCGCACGGGTCAGGTAAGAGGCGGCGCGCTTGTCACGCGGGTGAATCCAGTCCGGGCGTGCCGCCAGTAACAGCGCCATGCTGTCATAAAACTGCTGCTGTTCTGCCTCACCCGCTGGCGGGTCCTGGCGCAGATCGCGCAGCGGGTCGTAATCGAAGGATAATGACTGAATCTGCGCCGGGGTGAGCACCGACAGGAACAGCTTCAGCGCCACCGTATTATGGCTTTCAATCGCATTGCTTAACGCGCTATAGCCATTTTCACCTTTATCCAGCGGCGAGAGGCCACGACGGATAAAATAGCGCAGCGTCTGTTCAGGGTACTCTTTTGCCGCCGCCCGATAGAACAGCTCGCGCGCACTCTCATCAGAAAGCCTGTCCAGCTGCGAACGAGCCCCCTGCTCCAGAAGTACCAAATTATGCTGCATCTGCTGTTCGTGGCGTTTCCATGCCATCGTGCTTTGATTGGAGGGATTAAAATAGAAGGCGGCAGCCAGGACAATAAACAGCAGCCAGCTGGTCACCAGCGCAGGGATGGGCGGTGTGCCCCGGCGCTGCCAGCGTGCCAGAAATAGCGTCAGCCAGGTTATCAGCGTGACCAGCCACATGAGAATTTCGCTGGAGAACTCCACCACTTTCAGGCCACCCGGCCAGAGCATCAAGGCAATCATCAGGGATTGAGGCAACAACGCGCCCAGTAATACCCATCGTGACCGGGCTCGCTGTGATAACACCACGGTAAAGATGGCCGTAACGGCAAGCATCAGTGGTGCAAGCATCAATGCCAGTAATAATATCAGTACAGACCAGTCCATTTATTTCTCCCTGCCCCCCGGCCAAACGGCAAGGCGGTGATTCCATGTGAAGGGCGTGATTCTATACAAAGCAGGCAAATATACCCAAAATAATTCGAGTCCCCGCGTGCGGCCTCATCTTGTCGCTTGCACCGCCAACGCTCTCAAGCTAAAGTCGCCCCCTTTTTTCACACTCAGCGGAGGAAACGATGTTTATCGGTTTCGACTACGGTACGGCAAACTGCTCTATTGCCATCATGGAAAACGGCGCACCTAAGCTGCTGCCGTTAGAGCAGAGCTCGCCTTATTTACCCTCAATGCTGTGTGCGCCAACCCGTGATGCGGTCAGCGAATGGCTGTTCCGTCATCACCAGGTACCGACCCCGCAGGCAGAAAACCAGGCGCTGTTACGTCGCGCGCTGGCTTTTAACCGCGAAGAAGATATTGAGGTTCTGCCTGCCAGCGTCAAATTCGGCCTTGCCTCGCTGGCACAGTATATGGATGACCCGGAAGACGTGTGGTTTGTGAAATCACCCAAATCTTTCCTCGGTGCCAGTGGGCTAAAGCCGCAGCAGGTCGCCTTCTTTGAAGACCTGGTGTGCGCCACCATGCTGCATATCCGTCAAACAGCAGAAAGCACCCTGAATGACAGCGTCACCCAGGCGGTGATTGGCCGTCCGGTTAACTTCCAGGGACTGGGCGGCGATGAGGCCAACCAACAGGCTGAAGGCATCCTGGCGCGCGCGGCCAGCCGTGCCGGCTTCCAGGATGTGATCTTCCAGTTTGAACCAGTCGCCGCGGGTCTGGACTTTGAAGCCACGCTGACAAAAGAAACGCGTGTGCTGGTCGTGGATATCGGCGGGGGAACCACCGACTGCTCTATGCTGCTGATGGGGCCGCAGTGGCACGATAAAGCCGATCGTGGCGACAGCCTGCTGGGCCACAGTGGCTGCCGCGTCGGCGGGAACGATCTGGATATCATGCTGGCCTTTAAAGAACTGATGCCACTGCTCGGTCTGGGTGGCGAAACCGTGAAAGGTACCGGACTTCCGGCCCTGCCGTGGTGGAATGCCGTTGCCATCAACGACGTTCCGGCACAGAGCGACTTCTATGCCACAGCATCGCGTAAGCAGTTGCAGGATCTGATCCGTGACGCGGCCGAACCAGAAAAAGTGCAGCGCCTGCTGAAAGTGTGGCAACAGCGTCTGAGCTATCGTCTGGTGCGGGCAGCGGAAGAGAGCAAAATTGCGCTGTCAGATCGTGATGAGGTGATGACGGCCATGCACTTTATTGATAATGGGCTGGAAACCGAAATCAGTGTGGCGGGCCTTCAGGCGGCGATCAGTCAGCCGCTGGAACGTATCCAGGAGCAGGTGACGCTGGCGCTGAACACCAGTGGCACACGTCCTGACGTGATTTATCTGACGGGTGGCAGCGCCCGCTCGCCAGTACTGCGTGCGGCACTGCAACAGCAATTACCGGATATTCCGCTGGCAAGCGGAGATGACTTCGGTTCCGTAACGGCGGGCCTGGCGCGCTGGGCGCAGGTGATGTTCCGGTAACGAAGCAACCGGGCGAGGCATGCCTCGCCCCTACGCGGTCGTGCTGTAGGGGTCGGGCATGCCCGACCCGTGTTCACCGTTGGCAATAATTAATAACTACTCACTTCCGACAGCAGACGCAGATCGTCGTCCTTCAGCCTCAATACCGCCGCTTTCGCCAGCTCATCAACCTGTGCCAGTGAGGTGGCGCTAACAATCGGCGCGGTGATCGACGGACGGGCAATCTGCCACGCCAGCGCAACCTGCGCAGGCGAAGCATGGTGTGCTTCTGCCACCTGCACCAGCGCATCCACAATCTTCAGACCTCGATCGTTCAGATACTTCTCGACCACACCCTGACCGCGCGCGCTTTTGGCGGCATCCGCTTTACTGCGGTATTTACCGCTGAGGAAGCCGCTGGCCAGAGAATAGTAGTTAATCACCCCCAGACCGTGCTCTTTGGCGACCGGCTCAAGACCGCTCTCATAACCCTGACGATCGTAGAGGTTGTACTCGGGTTGCAGGGTTTCATAACGCGCCAGCCCATTTTCAGCACTGATTTTCAGCGCCTCGTTCAGGCGGTCATCAGAATAATTAGAGGCACCGATGGCACGGACCTTACCTTCTTTAATCAACGCGTCAAATGTCGCCAGCGTCTCCTGCAATGGCGTATCCGCATCGTCGCGATGCGCCTGATACAGGTCGATATAATCCGTTTGCAGACGCGCCAGCGAGGCGTCTACCGCCTGACGAATATAGTTCGGTGCCAGGCCGGTTTTCCCGTCACCCAGCTCCATCCCCACTTTGGTCGCCAGCACGACCTTATCGCGCTTACCGCTTTTTTTCAGCCAGTTACCGATAATGACTTCCGATTCGCCACCTTTGTTACCCGGTGCCCAGCGAGAATACACATCAGCGGTATCAATAAAATACAGCCCTTTCTCCACCAGTGCGTCGAGCAGAGAAAACGAGGTCTTTTCGTCAATGGTCCAGCCAAACACATTGCCGCCAAACGTCAGCACCGGAACCTGAATGCCGGAACGGCCCAGCTGGCGATGTTCTAAAGTACTCATCATGATTCTCCTGATTGGATGTCAATAAAGCAGTCCCTAAGTCTAACAAAGAACCTGGAGCACGCTTGGTTCAATAATGGTAATGAATTTGCGAGAAGTGATTAAAATCATTTCATGCTCACGCGACAGCGTATCGCTAACCCGTTATTCTTAATTCCTTCATTTTTCAGCGGTTGAAGTTCGCTATTCTTTTAAGATTCGGGGCACCTTTTTGTCCCGCCTGGGTATTCACCAGATTTACTGAGAGCAAAAAACATGAAAACACCGCGTCGTTTCCCTGTCATCCCCCTGGTTATCGCTGTTGCGCTGATCGCAGGCGGCGGCTATTGGTGGTACAGCCACAGTAGCGCTTCCCAGGCACAGCCTGCCGAAGGCGCAGAGCAATCCCGTGGCAAAGGTCATCGCGGCGGTGGGCGGAACGGGGGTGCAATGGGTGCGGCGATGGCCCCGGTGCAGGCCGCCGACGCCATACGTCAGAGCGTGCCTCAATACCTTACCGGGCTGGGGACCGTAACGGCGGCAAACACCGTTACGCTGCGCAGCCGCGTCGACGGCGACCTTATCGCCCTCCATTTTAACGAAGGCCAGGAAGTGAAAGCCGGGCAACTGCTGGCGGAGATCGACCCGCGTCCCTATCAGGTGGCGCTGATCCAGGCCGAAGGGCAGCTGGCAAAAAGCAACGCCACGCTGGCCAATGCAAAGCGCGACCTGGCACGCTATGAAAAGCTGGCGAAAACCAGCCTGGTCTCACAGCAGGAGCTGGATACCCAGCGTTCGCTGGTCAGTGAAACCCAGGGCACCATCAAAGCCGATGAAGGCAGCGTGGCCAGCGCCCGGCTCAACCTCACCTACAGCCGCGTGACGTCACCGATCGACGGACGCGTGGGCCTGAAGCAGGTCGATATTGGTAACTATGTCAGCAGTGGCGACACCACTGGCATTGTGGTGATCACGCAAACGCATCCCATCGACCTGATTTTCAGCCTGCCGGAAAATGATATTTCCGCCATCCTCAGTGCGCAAAAACAGGGTGCAGTGCCGGTAGAAGCCTGGGATCGCAGCAATAAAACGCTGCTGACCACCGGGGCGTTGCTGAGCCTGGATAACCAGATCGATACCACTACCGGCACCGTCAAGCTGAAAGCGCGTTTCGAGAATCAGGACGACCGCCTGTTCCCCAATCAGTTTGTTAACGCCCGTCTGAAGGTCAGCACCTTGCAGGATGCGATTGTCATCCCGGCAGCCGCATTGCAAATGGGTAATGAGGGCAGCTTTGTCTGGGTGGTCAACAGCGACAACAAAGTGAGTAAGAAAATCGTCACCATTGAATTCCAGGACAGCGAAAAAGTGGTGATCAAGGCCGGGCTGGAAGCCGGTGAAAAAGTGGTGACAGACGGTATCGATCGTCTGACAGACGGGGCAACGGTGGAAGTGGTCGCCCCGCAGGCCACACCGCTGACATCCGGTAAAACCGCCCAACCGGCGAAGGGAGCCAGCGACTGATGCAGGTTATGCCCCCAACGCCAGGCGGTGGTCCATCCCGCCAGTTTATTCTGCGCCCGGTCGCCACCACGCTGCTGATGATCGCTATTTTGCTGGCGGGGATTATCGGCTATCGCGCCCTGCCGGTTTCGGCGCTGCCAGAGGTCGACTATCCGACAATTCAGGTGGTCACGCTGTATCCCGGTGCCAGCCCGGACGTGGTGACCTCAGCCATTACCGCACCGCTGGAACGCCAGTTTGGCCAGATGTCCGGTCTGAAACAGATGGCGTCACAAAGTTCCGGCGGGGCTTCGGTTGTTACCCTTCAGTTCCAACTGACGCTACCGCTGGATGTGGCCGAGCAGGAAGTGCAGGCCGCGGTCAACGCCGCCACCAACCTGCTGCCCTCCGACCTGCCTAACCCGCCGGTTTACAGCAAGGTCAATCCGGCCGATCCTCCGATCATGACCCTTGCCGTCACCACCACCAGCCTGCCAATGACCCAGGTTGCCGACATGGTGGAAACCCGTGTGGCACAGAAGATATCGCAGGTTTCCGGTGTGGGGCTGGTGACGATCGCCGGCGGTCAGCGTCCGGCTGTACGAGTGAAACTGAACGCTCAGGCGCTGGCGGCGATGAATATCACCAGTGAGACGGTGCGTACCGCCATCAGCAATGCCAATGTCAACTCAGCGAAAGGCAGCCTGGATGGCCCGGAACGCTCGATTACGCTCTCGGCCAACGACCAGATCAAAACGGCTGAAGGCTATCGCCAGCTGATTGTCAGTTTCCAGAACGGGGCGCCGGTGCGGCTCGGGGATGTGGCTACCGTAGAGCAAGGGGCCGAAAATAGCTGGCTCGGGGCATGGGCTAACCGCCAGCCCGCCATTGTGCTGAATATCCAGCGTCAGCCGGGGGCCAATATCATCGCCACCGCCGACAATATTCGTCAAATGCTGCCCGCCCTCACCGCCTCACTGCCCAAGTCCGTAGACGTGAAGCTGCTGACCGACCGAACCACCAATATCCGTGCCTCGGTCCACGACGTGCAGTTTGAACTGCTGCTGGCTCTGGCGCTGGTGGTGATGATTATTTATCTGTTCCTGCGCAACGTCGCGGCGACCATTATTCCCGCCGTGGCGGTGCCACTCTCTCTGGTGGGCACCTTTGCGGTGATGTATTTCTTCGGTTTTTCGGTCAACAACCTGACGCTGATGGCGCTGACGATCGCCACCGGCTTCGTGGTCGATGATGCCATCGTGGTGATCGAAAACATTTCACGCTATATCGAGAAAGGCGAAAAACCGCTGACGGCTGCGCTGAAAGGGGCAGGTGAAATTGGCTTTACCATTATTTCCCTGACCTTCTCGCTGATTGCGGTGCTGATCCCGCTGCTGTTTATGGGGGATATCGTTGGCCGCCTGTTCCGCGAATTTGCCATTACCCTGGCGGTAGCGATCCTCATCTCGGCCATTGTGTCGCTCACGCTGACGCCGATGATGTGCGCACGCATGTTAAGCGTTGAGTCTTTGCGCAAACAGAACCGTTTTTCGCGTGCCAGTGAAGCCCTGTTCGAACGGATTATTGCCCGCTATGGCCGCCTGTTGCAGAAGGTACTGAAACATCAGTGGCTGACACTCGGTGTCGCCTTCGGCACCATGGCGCTGACCGTGCTGCTGTGGATGGTGATCCCCAAAGGCTTCTTCCCGCTGCAGGATAACGGCATTATTCAGGGAACCCTTCAGGCTCCGCAGTCGGTCTCCTACAGCAATATGGCGCAGCGCCAGCAGGAAGTGGCTTCGGTGATCATGAAGGACCCGGCGGTACAAAGCCTGACGTCCTTCGTGGGGGTGGACGGCACCAACGCCGCACTCAACAGCGGCAGGTTGCAAATCAACCTGAAACCGCTGGATGAACGTGACGATCGTATCCCGGTGGTGATGGCCCGTCTGCAACAGCAGATCGCGAAAATCCCTGGCATTAACCTCTGGCTGCAACCGGTGCAAGACCTGACCATTGATACCCAGGCCAGCCGCACGCAGTATCAGTTTACCCTGCAGGCCGGATCGCTGGACTCACTGAGCCTTTGGGTACCGAAGTTACAGGCCAGGCTGGCCACACTGCCTGAACTCAAAGAGGTGAGCAGTGACTGGCAGGACCAGGGGCTGGAAGCGTATATCCGCGTTGACCGTGACAGCGCCAGTCGCCTGGGGATCTCCCTGGCCGATGTGGATAACGCGCTGTATAACGCCTTTGGTCAGCGACTGATATCGACCATTTATACCCAGGCTAATCAGTACCGCGTGGTGCTGGAGCATGACACGGCGGCCACGCCAGGCCTGGCAGCGCTGCAATCCATTCGCCTGAACAGTACCGATGGCGGCAGCGTGCCACTCAGCGCGATTGCCAGCGTAGAGCAGCGTCATGGTGCGTTGAGCATCAATCACCTCGACCAGTTCCCGTCCACCACCTTCTCGTTTAACGTCAGCGATGGCTATTCGCTGGAGCAGGCGGTGAATGCCATTACCCAGGCGGAAAAAGATCTCTCGATGCCGTCAGAAATCATGACGCAGTTCCAGGGCAGCACCCTCGCCTTCCAGGCCGCGCTCTCCAGTACCGTATGGCTGATTGTGGCGGCGGTTGTCGCAATGTATATCGTGCTTGGCGTGCTGTATGAGAGCCTGATCCACCCGGTAACCATTCTTTCCACACTGCCAACGGCAGGAGTCGGTGCGCTGCTGGCACTGTTGCTGAGCGGTAGCGAGCTGGATGTGATTGCCATCATTGGCATTATTTTGCTGATTGGCATCGTCAAGAAGAACGCCATCATGATGATCGATTTCGCACTGGCGGCAGAACGTGAACAGGGTATGACGCCGTATGAGGCCATCTACCAGGCCTGTCTGCTGCGTTTCCGTCCGATCCTGATGACCACCCTGGCCGCCCTGTTTGGTGCGCTGCCGCTGATGCTGAGTACTGGTGTCGGTGCGGAACTGCGTCGTCCGTTGGGAACCGCGATGGTGGGTGGACTGATTGTCAGCCAGGTACTGACGCTGTTTACCACGCCGGTGATCTACCTGCTGTTTGATCGTCTGTCGCGCGCGACCCGCCGCCTGGCACGCCGGGAGGCAGAGTGAAATTTTTCGCCCTGTTTATTCATCGTCCGATCGCCACCAGCCTGCTGACCGTGGCGATCCTGCTGGCCGGGATCCTCGGTTTCCGTCTGCTACCGGTCTCCCCGCTGCCACAGGTGGATTTCCCGGTGATCATGGTCAGCGCATCGCTGCCTGGCGCCTCGCCGGAAACCATGGCGTCCTCCGTTGCCACGCCGCTGGAACGCGCGCTGGGCCGTGTGGCCGGCATCACTGAAATGACCTCCACCAGTTCGCTTGGCAGCACGCGGATTATCCTGGTATTTGATTTCGAACGCGATATCAACGGCGCGGCGCGCGATGTACAGGGGGCAATCAACGCCGCGCAGAGCCTGCTGCCGACCGGGATGCCCAGCCGACCGACCTACCGCAAAGCGAACCCGTCTGACGCGCCGATTATGATCATGACGCTCACCTCAGACAGTTGGTCTCCGGGTCAGTTGTATGACTACGCCTCGACACAGCTGGCGCAGAAGCTGTCGCAAATCGACGGGGTGGGAGATGTCACCATCGGCGGCAGTTCACTGCCTGCGGTGCGTGTTGCACTCAATCCACAAGCTCTGTTCCATCAGGGCGTGTCGCTCGACGCGGTACGCACGGCCATTGCCAGCGCCAACGTGCGTAAACCTCAGGGTGCCGTTGAAGATCATCACCAACGCTGGT
Source organism: Erwinia rhapontici (assembly GCF_020683125.1). Lineage (NCBI taxonomy): Bacteria > Pseudomonadati > Pseudomonadota > Gammaproteobacteria > Enterobacterales > Erwiniaceae > Erwinia > Erwinia rhapontici. The sequence goes on from NZ_CP085627.1 coordinate 3,282,407, forward strand.
GGCTGAAAACCAACGATGAATTGCAAACCGCCGCCGAATACCAGCCGTTAGTGGTGCATTACAACAATGGGGCGGCGGTACGTTTGCAGGACGTTGCCACGGTGACTGACTCGGTCGAGGATGTGCGCAACGCCGGGATGTCAAACGCCCGCCCGGCGATCCTGGTGCTAATCCGTAAAGCGCCGGAAGCCAATATCATTGATACCGTCGATCGGATCCGGGGAAAAATCCCTGAGCTGAGCCAGATTATTCCCGCCTCGATTCAGCTGGAAGTGGCGCAGGACCGTTCTCCGACCATTCGTGCTTCACTGCACGAGGTGGAACAGTCGCTGGCGATCTCTGTCGGCCTGGTGATCCTGGTGGTGTTTGCCTTCCTGCGCTCCGGCCGCGCCACGCTGATCCCGGCAGTGGCCGTACCGGTGTCGCTGATCGGCACCTTTGCCGCGATGTATCTCTGTGGCTTCAGTCTGAACAACCTGTCGCTAATGGCGCTGACGGTGGCGACCGGTTTTGTCGTCGACGATGCCATTGTGGTGCTGGAGAATATCTCACGCCATGTTGAGGCTGGCATGAAGCCGCTGCAGGCATCATTGCAGGGGGTACGCGAGGTCGGATTCACCGTGGTGTCGATGAGTATCTCGCTGGTGGCGGTGTTTATTCCGCTGCTGATGCTCGGCGGCATTATTGGTCGCTTTTTCAGAGAGTTTGCCGTCACACTCTCGGTGGCCATCGCCATCTCGCTGGTGATATCCATTACCCTGACGCCGATGATGTGTGCGTGGCTGCTGCGTAATAAACCCCAACATGAGCAGCCGCGCATTCGCGGTTTTGGCCGCGTGCTGCTGGCGGTACAACAGGGCTATGGCCGCACCCTGCACCGGGTGATGGACCATGCGCGCTGGACGCTGCTGGTGTTTCTCGCCACCATCGGGCTGACCCTCTATCTGTACGTTTCCATCCCGAAAACCTTTATGCCGGAGCAGGACACCGGGCGGCTGATGGGCTTTATTCAGGCCGACCAGAGCATCTCGTTCCAGTCGATGCGCGGCAAGCTGGAAGACTTTATGCGTATCGTCCACGCCGATCCGGCCGTCGAAAGTGTGGTGGGCTTTACCGGAGGTTCTCGCACCAATAGCGGCTCGATGTTTATCTCACTAAAGCCGCTCAGTGAGCGCAGCGAAAACGCCCAACAGGTGATCGCCCGACTGCGCGGCAAGCTGGCAAAAGAACCGGGCGCCAACCTGTTTCTGATGGCGGTGCAGGATATTCGCGTCGGCGGGCGCGAGTCCAACGCCGGATATCAGTACACGCTGCTCTCAGACAGCCTGGATGATTTACGTGAGTGGGAGCCTAAAATCCGCCGCGCCTTTGCTGCCCTGCCCGAGCTGGCCGATGTGAACTCCGATCAGGAAGACAAAGGCGCTGAGATGGCACTGACTTACGATCGCGCCAGCATGGCCCGGCTCGGCATTGATGTCGCCGATGTCAATAACCTGCTCAATAACGCCTTTGGTCAGCGGCAGATCTCCACCATTTATCAACCGCTGAATCAGTACAAAGTGGTGATGGAGGTCGATCCGCGCTACACCCAGGATATCAGCGCCCTTAACCAGATGTATGTGATTAACAGCGAGGGGAAATCCATCCCGCTCTCCTGGTTTGCAAAATGGCAGCCGGCGAACTCACCGCTGTCGGTGAATCATCAGGGATTGTCTGCCGCCTCCACTGTCTCGTTTAACCTGCCCGAAGGAGTATCGCTGTCGCAGGCCTCAGAGGCCATTGACCGCAGCGTCACCTCGCTGGGCGTGCCATCCAGCGTGCGCGGCAGTTTTTCCGGCACGGCGGCGGTGTTTGAGCAAACCCAAAGCAGCCAGCTGTGGCTGATTGTGGCGGCGATTGCCACCGTGTATATCGTGCTGGGGATCCTGTATGAGAGCTACGTTCATCCCCTGACTATCCTCTCCACTCTGCCATCCGCGGGGGTCGGCGCCCTGCTGGCACTGGAGCTGTTTAGTGCTCCGTTCAGCCTGATCGCGCTGATCGGCATCCTGTTGCTGATCGGCATCGTGAAGAAAAACGCCATTATGATGGTCGACTTCGCGCTGGACGCCCAGCGCAACGGCGGAATGACGGCGCGTGACGCAATATTCCAGGCCAGCCTGCTGCGCTTCCGCCCGATTATGATGACCACCCTGGCCGCGCTGTTTGGTGCGCTGCCGCTGGTGCTGACCAGCGGTGACGGTGCCGAACTGCGCCAGCCGCTGGGGATCACCATCGTCGGCGGGCTGGTGATGAGCCAGCTACTGACGTTGTACACAACGCCGGTGGTCTATCTGTATATGGACAAACTGCGGCGTAAACCGCGCTTTGATGCCGTCACCGGGGAAAGCTGATGCCATGAACGCACCTCCTGCCTCCGTACGCTGGCAATTGTGGATAGTGGCCTTCGGCTTCTTTATGCAGACGCTGGATACCACCATCGTCAATACGGCGCTGCCCTCGATGGCGGCCAGCCTGCATCAAAGCCCGCTGAATATGCATTCGGTGATTGTCTCCTACGTGCTGACGGTGGCGGTGATGCTGCCGATCAGCGGCTGGCTGGCAGACCGCTTCGGGGTGCGAAATGTGTTCTTCAGCGCCATTGTGCTGTTCAGTGCGGGCTCGCTCTGCTGTGCGCTCTCCACCACGCTGGACCAGCTGATTCTCTCACGCGTGTTACAGGGCATCGGAGGGGCAATGATGGTACCGGTGGGCCGCTTAACGGTGATGAAGCTGGTGCCGCGTGCCGACTATATGGCCGCAATGACCTTCGTCACCCTGCCGGGACAAATTGGCCCGCTGCTCGGCCCGGCGTTGGGCGGTGTGCTGGTCGAGTACGCCAGCTGGCACTGGATTTTCCTGATCAACATCCCGGTGGGGATTATCGGGGCGATTGCCACGCTCACGTTGATGTCAAACTTTACCCTGCAAACCCGACGCTTCGATTTTACCGGCTATCTGCTGCTGGCAGCCGGTATGGCCACGCTAACGCTGGCGCTGGACGGCCAGCGCGGCTCCGGTCTCTCCCCCCTGCTGCTGTGTCTGCTGATCCTCTGCGGCGTCTTCAGCCTGCTGTTTTATCTGCTGCATGCCCGTCACAACGATGGCGCACTGTTCAGCCTGAAACTGTTCGACAATCGCATCTATTCTATTGGCCTGATTGGCAGCCTGACCGGACGTATCGGCAGTGGCATGCTGCCGTTTATGACGCCCATTTTTCTGCAAATCGGCATGGGTTACAGCCCGCTGCACGCGGGATTAATGATGATCCCGATGGTGCTGGGCAATATGGGAATGAAGCGCATTGTGGTGCAGATCGTTAACCGCTTTGGCTACCGCCATGTGTTGATGGGGTCGACACTGGCACTGGCGCTGGTGGTGCTCTTGTTCCCTGCCGTGGCGCTGATGGGCTGGCATGCCCTGCTGCCCGTGGTGCTGTTTTTACAAGGGATGGTCAACGCCATTCGCTTCTCAGCCATGAATACACTGACGCTGAAAGAGCTGCCTGACGAGCTTGCCAGCAGCGGTAACAGCCTGCTGTCGATGGTGATGCAGCTGTCGATGAGTATCGGCGTGACCGTGGCCGGGCTGCTGTTGGGCACCTTCGGCCACGAGGCCGCGAGCGGCAGCCCGCAAATCGCAGAGACGTTTATCTATACCTGGCTGTGTATGGCACTGATCATTGCCCTGCCGGTCTTTGTTTTCTGGCGTGTCCCCAAAGAGACGTCCCCTAATACGCTTCCGGCGCGCAGGAGAAAGCCTTAATGCTGGCAAAATTACGTATCGGCATCACTGCCAAGCTTTTCGCGGCAATCTTCTCCACCTGCATGCTGGTGTTGATCACCATGCACTGGGGCGTTCGTCTGAGCTTCGAACACGGTTTTATCGACTATATCAAACGTGGCAATGAGCAGCGGCTCACGCTGCTCAGCGATGCGCTGGCAGACCAGTATGAGCAGCATGGCAACTGGGATTTCCTGCGTAATAACAACAAGCTGGTGTTCAATATTCTGCGCTCGCTGGAGCAGAACCCGGATGCCAACAATCAGCTTCCGCCTCACGGCTGGCGTACACAGTTCTGGATTATCGACCAGCAGTATCATGTGATGATTGGCCCACGCGCACCGGTACCGCAGGAAGGCTCCCGCCGCAGTATTACCACCAGCAATGGTAAAGTGGTCGGCTGGGTGATTGGCTCCCCCTCTGAACGCCTGACGCGCAGCGCCGACATTAATTTCGATCGGCAGCAGAATCGTACCAGTTGGATGATCGTCGGCCTGACGATGCTGCTGGCCGCAGCCGTTACCTGGCTGCTGTCACGCGGGCTGCTGGCGCCGGTAAAACGTCTGGTGGAAGGCACCCATCACCTCGCGACAGGGAATTTTACCAGCCGGGTGCAGGCCTCCAGCCGCGATGAGCTGGGCAGGCTGGCGCAGGACTTTAACCGCCTCGCCAACACGCTGGAGAAAAACGAAAAAATGCGCCGTGCGTTTATGGCCGATATCTCCCACGAGCTGCGCACGCCGCTGGCTATCCTGCGCGGTGAACTGGAAGCGATTCAGGACGGGGTGCGGAAACTGACCCCGGAATCGATTGTGTCCTTACAGGGCGAGGTCGCCACGCTGACCAAGCTGGTGGACGATGTTCATCAGTTATCACTGTCAGATGAAGGGGCTCTGGCCTATCGTAAAAGCCAGACCGATCTCGTCCCGCTGCTCGAACTGGTCTCCGGCAATTTCCGCCATCGTTTTGAACAGCATCCGCTGAATCTGACGCTGACGTTACCCGACCAGGCACCTCAGTTTGGCGACCCGGATCGTCTGATGCAACTGTTCACCAACCTGATGGAAAACAGCCTGCGCTATACCGATCCCGGCGGCAGTCTTCATATCACGCTGCAACAACGTGCCAATGCCAATGTGCTGCACTTCGATGACAGCGCCCCCGGTATCAGCGATGAACAGCGGACGCAGATTTTTGAGCGTTTCTTCCGTGCTGAAGGTTCACGTAACCGGGCCAGCGGGGGCTCAGGATTGGGGCTGGCTATCTGCCATAATATTGTCGAAGCGCATGACGGCACCATTGTTGCGGAGCACTCCGATGCCGGTGGCGTGCGAATTACGGTACACTTGCCGTATAAGACTCACTGACCATGGCGACCATACTATGACGCTCGACACGCCCGCTCCGCTGATTTTAATCGTTGAAGACGAACCCAAACTCGGCCAACTGATGATCGATTACCTGCAGGCCGCTAACTTTCGTACCCATCATCTGCTGCGCGGTGATGAAGTGCTGGGATGGGTAAAACAGCATTCACCGGACCTGGTACTGCTGGATCTGATGCTGCCGGGGCTGGACGGTTTATCGGTGTGCCGCGAACTGCGCGGTTTCTCCGACCTACCCGTGGTGATGGTGACGGCAAAGATTGAAGAGATTGACCGCCTGCTCGGTCTGGAAATTGGCGCCGATGACTACATCTGTAAGCCTTTCAGCCCGCGTGAAGTGGTGGCGCGTGTCAAAACCATTCTTAAACGCTGTCAGCGCACCCCGGAAGAAGCCCGTCAGGTGTCGCTGCTGAAGGTGGATGAAAACCGTTTCCAGGCAAGCTGGGACGATAAACCCCTCGATCTGACGCCCGCTGAGTTCCGTCTGTTGAAAACCCTGGCTCAGGAGCCGGGCAAAGTGTTCTCACGCGAGCAGTTGCTAAATCATCTCTATGACGACTATCGCGTGGTCACTGACCGTACTATCGACAGCCATATTAAGAACCTGCGCCGCAAACTGGAATTGCTGGATGCCGACCAGCCATTTATCCGTGCAGTCTATGGCATGGGATATCGCTGGGAAGCAGATATCTGTCGTTTGATGTAGATCAATTTCCCCAAACAATCACCGCCTTACAATCCCCGCCAGACAACATACCGGGCGAGGCATGCCTCGCCCCTGCGTCATTTGTAGGGGTCAGGCATGCCTGACCCATGCCGCACAGAAACCGCTATCACCGCAATATCTGACCTGACATCAGACTGAGACATTATGAAAAAACCGGAACTGCTTTCTCCGGCCGGGACACTGAAAAATATGCGTTACGCTTTTGCGTATGGCGCAGATGCCGTGTATGCCGGTCAGCCTCGTTACAGCCTGCGCGTGCGCAATAACGAATTCAACCATGAGAATCTGGCCACGGGCATTAATGAAGCCCATGCGCTTGGCAAAAAATTCTACGTGGTGGTGAATATTGCCCCGCATAACGCCAAGCTGAAAACCTTTATTCGTGACCTGAAACCGGTGATTGATATGCAGCCAGATGCGCTGATCATGTCCGATCCCGGGCTGATCATGCTGGTGCGCGAAGCGTTTCCACAGATGGATATTCATCTGTCAGTGCAGGCGAACGCCGTCAACTGGGCGACGGTGAAATTCTGGCAACAGATGGGGCTGACAAGGGTGATTCTGTCACGCGAGCTGTCTCTGGAAGAGATCGGTGAGATTCGTCAGCAGGTGCCAGAGATGGAGCTGGAAATTTTCGTCCACGGCGCACTCTGCATGGCCTACTCCGGCCGCTGCCTGCTTTCCGGCTACATCAACAAACGCGACCCGAATCAGGGCACCTGCACCAATGCCTGCCGTTGGGAATATAACGTCCAGGAAGGCAAAGAGGATGCGATTGGCAATATCGTGCATCGCCAGGCGCCGATTGCCGTACAGAATGTCGAGCCCACGCTGGGCGCCGGGCAGCCAACGGATAAAGTGTTTATGATCGAAGAGGCCATGCGCCCGGGTGAGTATATGACCGCCTTCGAAGATGAACACGGCACTTACATTATGAATTCGAAAGATCTGCGCGCCGTGGCGCACGTTGAGCGTCTGACGCAGATGGGCATCCACTCGCTGAAAATCGAAGGACGCACCAAATCCTTTTATTACTGCGCACGCACCGCTCAGGTATATCGGCGCGCTATTGACGATGCTGCCGCCGGGAAGCCCTTTGACCCTGCCCTGCTGGAAACCCTGGAAGGGCTGGCACATCGTGGTTATACCGAAGGCTTCCTGCGCCGCCATACGCATGACAGCTATCAGAGCTATGATGCTGGCTACTCGGTCTCAGACCGTCAGCAGTTTGTCGGTGAATTTACAGGTGAGCGCCGTGGCGCCCTGGCGCAAGTGGATGTGAAGAACAAATTTAGCGTGGGCGACAGTCTGGAACTGATGTCCCCGGCGGGAAATATCAACTTCACCCTGACGCAGATGGAAAATGGCAAAGCACAGCCGATTGATGTGGCACCGGGCAACGGCCATCTGGTGTGGCTGCCGCTGCCGGAGGAAATGGATCTTCAGTATGCCCTGCTGATGCGTAATCTCGCAGGCACCACCACCCGCAATCCTCATGCGGTGGAAACTGCGAAAGAAGTTACATGATGTTACTGATCTTAGAATGCGATCACATTACCGCATGGCAATCATCGTTATGATGCTCCCGCTCCTAACGAACAAATCCAAATAGCATGTTATCTGGACCCTGGTGTCCAGAACCACCTTATTCGGCCCACACGGCTCCCCCGTGCGGGCCATTTCTTTTTTCAGCCCCCGCGTTTTTTTCAGAAAACTCCGCGCTTTTTCGACCTGAGGTAACCCTCTGTGGCAGGGTATGCTATATGTTGATGCAAACCGCAAATGCCTTCAGGGATTAAAAATGGAAAAACATTCACTTACGCTGGCAATCTTAAATGGTAAAAGCGCAGGCAATGAAGCGCTGCGTGAGGCCATAGCGACACTGCGCAATGAGGGATTCCCGCTGGAAGTGCGGGTGACCTGGGAGCACGGTGACGGCGAGCGCTACGTGCGCGAAGCGGTAGCATTGCAGGCTGAAACCGTCATTGCCGCTGGCGGCGATGGCACCATTAACGAAGTGGCGACTGCGCTCGCCGGATTATCGCCTGAGCGCCGTCCGGTGCTGGGCCTGGTGCCGCTGGGCACCGCCAATGACTTTGCCACCAGCGCAGGTATCCCGCTGGAGATGGAAAACGCACTGCGTCTGGCGATTCTCGGGAAAGCCACGGCCATTGACCTCGCGCGGGTGAATGATGATCACTACTTCATCAATATGGCCACTGGCGGGTTCGGAACGCGGATTACCACCGAAACCCCGGAAAAACTGAAATCTGCCCTGGGGGGCGTGTCCTACTTTATTCATGGGCTGATGCGCATGGATACCCTGAAAGCCGACAGTTGTACGCTGGAAGGCCCGGATTTTCACTGGCAGGGCGATGCGCTGGTGATTGGTATTGGGAATGGTCGTCAGGCGGGTGGCGGTCAGCGTCTGTGCCCAACGGCGCTGATTAACGATGGCAAACTGGAGTTGAGTATCGCCACCTCGCAGGAGCTGTTGCCCACGCTGGTGCATAAGTTAACCAGTAACGAAGAAAATCCTAATCTGATCACCGCCTCACTGCCATGGCTGACCATTCGTGCGCCGAATGAGATGACCTTTAATCTCGATGGCGAACCCCTGAGCGGGACAGAATTTCGCATTGAGGTGATGCCGGATGCACTGGAATGCCGCCTGCCACCCTCCTGTGAATTACTGATGTAATATTCTCTGCGCAATGTTCTGCTCACCCTGTCGTTATTAACGTCAGGGTGAATTTTTGCGGCGCAGCTCCAGAATAATGAATAAGCAGACCTGATTAGAGCAAACCATTAAACGTTATCGTTATTATCCCCTGTAATAACAGATGTCTTTATTTTTGTTGCGGATAAATAAGGAGATGACGGAAATGGAATTCAGGCCATTCTATCTTTACACCAACAGAGTTACCTACTTTAATGATTTTACATCAAAAGATGTAGAATATGAGTTGGTTATTCAGCAGATTACTCAACAAAGTGATTCAGGTATCCACTTACAAGCAGGCTTTACCTTGAGCCACAATGGCGCTTATGAAGTTTCTTTTGATACTCGTGATAATCGCGTAAAAAACTCAACATGCTTTCATCCTCCGCGTGGAAATATTTCGTCTATACATGTTATCCGCCATGTCGAAAGAGCACTTATTGAACACTATATTCAGTACCATGCTGGTATGTATCTCTTTCTTGCTGTTAATGACAAGCTATGCAAAATATATCAGCGTATCGTCAAAAAGCATTTTGTAACAGGAAATACACTTGAGTCAGGTTTTCAACCCAACAGGAGGGGATATGTCATACGAACGCCGCGATGCTATCTATGAACAAGAACAGCAAATCGCTCTACAAAAAGCAGTGGATAAACTGGGTCAGAGAATGCGCGAAGTCGGAGAGGCGGTAGATGCGATAAAAGCTGTTGAGAGAAAACAGGCCACCACTCAGGCTGAATCGTCGCCTGTGCGTTAATACCACACTCACTAAAAGCGCCCCTGGGCGCTTTTTTCCCCCTCCTGCTGCACCGACGAAATGTGATCCCTCTCGCGAATCCCACACGCACAACTTGTATGGTAGTACGTTATAAGCGTATTTTTTCACCATTGTTGACGTACAAGGCGGTTCAGAATGAAAATTGTTAACGCAGAAGTGTTTGTCACCTGCCCGGGCAGAAACTTTGTCACCGTAAAAATCACCACCGACCAGGGACTGACCGGTATTGGTGATGCCACGTTGAACGGCCGCGAGCTGCCGGTGGCGTCTTACCTGAAAGATCACGTTTGCCCGCAGCTGATTGGCCGCGATGCCCATCAGATCGAAGATATCTGGCAGTTCTTCTACAAGGGTGCCTACTGGCGTCGTGGCCCGGTCACCATGTCGGCCATCTCTGCTGTAGACCAGGCGCTATGGGACATTAAAGGCAAAGCGGCCAATATGCCGGTCTATCAACTGCTGGGTGGCGCTTCGCGCACGGGTGTGATGGTCTACTGCCACACCACCGGGCACAGCATCGACGAAGTGATGGACGACTATGCGAAGCATAAGGAGCTGGGCTTCAAAGCCATTCGCGCTCAGTGCGGCGTACCGGGAATGAAAACCACCTACGGAATGGCAAAAGGCAAAGGTGAAGCCTACGAACCCGCGACCAAAGGCGCACGCCCGGAAGAGCAGCTGTGGTCAACCGAGAAGTACCTCGATTTCACCCCGAAACTGTTTGAGGCTATTCGCGATAAATTCGGCTTTGACGAGCACCTGCTGCACGACATGCACCACCGCCTGACCCCTATCGAAGCGGCCCGCTTCGGCAAAAGCATCGAAGACTATCGCCTGTTCTGGATGGAAGACCCAACACCGGCTGAAAATCAGGAAAGCTTCCGCCTGATCCGTCAGCACACCGTAACGCCGATTGCCGTGGGCGAAGTGTTCAACAGTATCTGGGACTGCAAACAGCTGATCGAAGAGCAGCTTATCGATTATATCCGCACCACCATCACCCACGCAGGTGGCATTACCGGTATGCGCCGCATCGCAGATTTCGCCTCGCTGTATCAGGTACGAACCGGATCGCACGGGCCGTCCGATCTGTCACCGATTTGCATGGCGGCAGCGCTGCACTTTGACCTGTGGGTGCCGAACTTCGGCGTGCAGGAATACATGGGCTACTCCGAGCAAATGCTGGAAGTCTTCCCGAACAGCTGGCGCTTCGATAACGGTTATATGCATCCGGGCGATAAACCAGGACTGGGTATTGAGTTCGACGAAAAACTGGCAGCGAAATACCCCTATGAACCCGCCTATCTGCCTGTGGCCCGTCTGGAAGACGGCACCTTGTGGAACTGGTAAGGAGCACAACATGAAAAGCGTGGTGATTGAACGTCCGGGCGAGTTGCAGTTGCAGGATCGTCCCCTGCCGGAACCGGCTGCCGGTGAAGTACGGGTTAAAGTGAAGTACGCCAGTATCTGTGGGTCGGATGTGCATATCTGGCACGGCCACAACCCGTTCGCTCGCTATCCGCGTGTGATCGGTCATGAGTTTTTCGGTCTGATTGATGCCACTGGCAGCGGTGTGGACAGTGCGCGCGTCGGTGAGCGCGTGGCGGTCGATCCGGTTGTCAGCTGTGGCCACTGCTATCCCTGCTCAATCGGTCGACCGAATGTCTGTAGCGAATTGCAGGTCATCGGCGTGCATCGCGATGGCGGTTTCAGTGAGTATGCGATTGCGCCAGCGGCGAATGCTTATGTGCTGCCGGAGGCGATACCGGACACGCTGGCCAGCCTGGTCGAGCCGTTTACCATTGCGGCCAATATCAGCGCGTTCCTCAAGCCGGTTCCCGATGATGTGGCACTGATTTACGGTGCCGGGCCAATGGGGCTGACCGCGATTCAGGTGCTGAAAGGCGTCTACAAGGTCAAGACGGTGATTGTTGCTGACCGTCTGGAAGAGCGCCTGACGATGGCACGGGAAAATGGTGCGGACCAGGCACTGAACAACAGCACCACGCCGCTGGCAGAACAGCTTAACGGCGTACAGCCCACGCTGATTATTGATGCGGCCTGCCATCCGACAATTCTGTCCGAAGCCGCCGCACTGGCCTCTCCGGCCGGGCGCATTGGCCTGCTGGGCTTCTCTGGCGCCCCCTGCACCCTGACGCAGCAAAGCCTGACCAGCAAAGAGCTGTCGTTGTTTACATCACGGCTGAACAGTCACCGCTTCCCCCAAGTTATCGCGTGGATGGAGCAGGGGCTGATTCAGCCAGAAAAACTGGTGACCCATACCTTGCCCCTGAGCCAGATTGAACAGGCCATGACACTGTTCGAGAAGGACCCGCGCAGCTGCTGCAAGGTGATCATCAGCATGCATTAACCCTAAAGCCGGGGTGACGCCCGGCCATCACCTCTACCCTACAATGACAAATAGAACGCGGAGTTATTACCATGTTTAAGAACCTGCGCTGGACCATCGTATTACTGCTGTTCCTTGTTTACATGATTAACTACCTTGACCGGGTGGCGCTGTCCCTGACCGTGCCAATGATTGAAAAAGATCTGATGCTGAATGCGGAAGAGTTTGGCCTGATTTTCGGCAGCTTCTTCTTCGGCTATGCCATCTTCAACTTTGTCGGTGGCCTCGCGACCGATAAGTTCGGCCCGACGATCACCCTCGGCGTTGCCGTCGGGATGTGGTCACTGTTCTGCGGCTTTACCGCCCTGGCCACCGGTTTCTGGTCAATGTTAATCCTGCGCGTGCTGTTCGGCATGGCAGAGGGGCCGATCTGTGCCTCGGCGAATAAAGCGATTAACGGCTGGTTCCCGAAAAAACAGGCCGCCACGGCGATGGGCTTGCTAAGCGCCGGTTCGCCCCTTGGCGGCGCAGTCGCCGGGCCGATCATCGGCTACCTGGCCCTTGCCTTCGGCTGGCGTCCGGCCTTCGCCATTATCTGCTCGATTGGCATCATCTGGATGGTCGTGTGGTTCTTTATTGCCGCTGACAATCCACTGAAAAGCAAATTAATCAGCGAACGTGAACGTGCACTGATTGCGCAGATGAAAGACGAGCAACTGAGTCCTGAAGAGGAACTGTCTCAGTCACAGCACGGCTTAGGCTACTATCTGCGTCAGCCGATTATCCTGGTCACGGCATTCGCTTTCTTCTGCTACAACTACATCTTGTTCTTTTTCCTCAGCTGGTTCCCGGCCTATCTGGTCCAGGCGCACGGGCTGGATATTAAAGCGATGAGTATTACCACCATGATCCCATGGATCGTCGGCTTCGTCGGTCTGGCGCTCGGGGGGATTATTTCGGACAAAATTTTCAAAGTGACCGGCAAGCTACTGCTTTCACGCAAAATCGTGCTGGTGGTCTCGTTAATGGCCGCTGCAATTTGTGTCGGCTTTGCAGGTACGGTAAAAGAGGTCACATCGGCCGTCGGCCTGATGTCTGTCTCTATCTTCTTCCTCTACATCACCGGGGCAATTTACTGGGCGATTATTCAGGATGTGGTGCATAAAAGCCGCGTCGGCAGTATCAGCGGATTTATTCACCTGATCGGCAGCCTTTCCGGAATTGTCGGGCCGATTGTCACCGGCTATATCGTGCAGCATACCGGCAAGTTCGACAGCGCCTTTGTGCTGGCGGGCGTGGTGGCCGCGCTGGGCGCGTTCCTGGTGCTGTTTGTGATTAAACCGCCGAAGAAACTGGATACTCCGGTGTCCGTCTGATTAGCGCGGGTGGGCTTGCCCCACCCGTTTCTCTGTAAGGATGCATTATGTTATCGCCCGATACATTGCCACCCGGCGTACAGCGCCCCCAGTACGACCGTCACGCGCTACGGACCCGCATGGTCCATATTGGCTTTGGTGCTTTCCACCGTGCTCACCAGGCCGTCTGTAGCGATCGGCTTGCCGCCGAACAGGGCAGCGACTGGGGATATTGCGAAATCAATCTAAACAGCGGCGAATTGATCACCGCCCTGCGTCAGCAGCAACTCTGCTACACCGTGGCCGAAATGGCCGATGACCAGCTCAATCTGCGCGTGATAGGCGTGGTGACCGCTGCCCTGCACGGCCAGTCCGACGGTATTGAGGCGGTGCTGGACGCGCTGAGCCAGCCCGACGTCGCTATTGTCTCCATGACGGTCACGGAAAAAGGCTACTGCCATTATCCGGCCAGCGGTGAGTTAAATCTTGACCATCCGGCGATCCGTCATGATCTGGAAAATCCCGATGCGCCGCAGTCGTTGCCGGGCATTATTCTCGCGGCCATTCGTCGACGTCGTGAACGAGGGCTGGCACCTTTCAGCGTGATGTCCTGCGATAATATGCCGGAAAACGGCCATGTCACCCGCAACGTAATCACCGCGCTGGCACGCCAGCAGGCGCCGGAACTGGCCGACTGGATCGCAAAAACGCTGACCTTCCCGTCCACCATGGTAGACCGTATTGTTCCGGCGATGACCGATGAAACCCACCGCGCCTTGCGTGAAAAACTGGGCTGTGAGGATCCGGTGGCGGTGGCCTGTGAGCCGTTCTTCCAGTGGGTTATCGAAGATAACTTTGTCAGCGGCCGCCCGGCGTGGGAACTGGCCGGAGCGGAACTGGTGGCTGACGTGCTGCCCTTTGAAGAGATGAAGCTGCGTATGCTGAATGGCAGCCACTCGTTCCTTGCCTACCTGGGTAACCTCGCCGGGTATCAGCACATCAGCGACTGTATGACAGATGTTCATTTCAAACAGGCGGCGCGCCAGCTGATGCTCGAACAGCAGGCTCCGACGCTACGCACAACGGACGTTGATCTGACGGCCTACGCCGACTCGCTGATTGCGCGTTACAGCAACCGTGCTATCAGGCACCGCACCGCGCAGATCGCCAATGATGGCAGCCAGAAACTGCCCCAGCGCTGGCTGGACAGCATCCGCTGGCACCTCGCGCATGACAGCAATTTCGATTTACTGGCACTTGGCGTGGCAGGATGGATCCGCTATGTCAGCGGTTACGATGAGCAGGGTCAGCCGATGGTGATCAACGATCCCCTTAGTGCCGAGCTGGCAAAAAGGGTCGCGGAAAGTGCCGAAGGAGAACCCCGCGTGGCCGCCTTGCTGGGTCTGAAACATGTCTTTGGTGAGGATTTGTCCGGTAACCCGCAGTTTGTCCACCAGGTTAACCATTTTTACCGTCTGCTGTTGAGCCAGGGAGCGAAACAAACGGTGCATCAACTGGTTGCCCGCGTTTAACTCTGGCGCTGATGCGCCTGCCTGATTAGACTGAAGGCTTTCACGCCATAGGCGGGCAGGCTGTTGACCCGCCGCTAAAGGGACGTTGCCGAATGTCGACAGTTTATACCATCACCGCCAGTGAGCCGGTCAACCAGCAGATTTATCGATTCCTGCGTCAGGATATCGTCACCTGTGCGATCCATCCCGGCTCACTGCTGTCGGAAAAAGAGGTGTCCACGCGCTTTAACGTATCGCGTCAGCCGGTTCGTGAAGCCTTTATCAAACTGGCAGAAGCGGGCCTGGTGCAGGTCCTTCCGCAGCGCGGCACCTTCGTGCGTAAAATCTCCGCACAGCGCGTTGCCGATGGTCGCTTTATACGTGAAGCTGTTGAAGTTGCAGTGGTACGCCGTGCGGCTGCAGAAGCCACACCTGTCGGGCTGACGGCGCTGGAGCATAATCTGCAATTACAAAAGCTGGCCGCCGATCGCCACGACAGCCAATCGTTTCTCTTGCTGGACGATGAGTTTCACCGATTGATCGCGCAAAGTATTGCCTGTGAACTGGCGTGGGAGACGGTGGAAAATATTAAAGCCACCATGGACCGCGTGCGTTTTCTGACGTTAAGTAAAGTGTCACCGCCAGAGAGCCTGATTGAGCAGCACCACCAGATTTACCTGGCCTTGTGTGCGAAAGATGCCGATGCCGCTGAACAGGCGCTGCGCCGCCATTTGCAGGAGATGATTTTCTCTATTACCCCGATTGCCGAGCAGAACAGCGAGTGGTTTGAGCCATTCTGAAACCGGCGGGACAAGGCACGGTTGATACAGGGTCAGGCATGCCTGACCCCTACGATAAATCAGGCGATGGTGACGTTTTTCGCGAGGTAGACATCCTGCACTGAATTAATCAGCGCCACGCCGTCCTTCATCGATTTCTTAAAGGCCTTGCGCCCTAAAATCAGCCCCATGCCGCCTGCACGTTTATTGATCACCGCCGTACGTACGGATTCAGCAATATCCGTATCCCCTGCTGCCGCACCGCCGGAGTTGATCATCCCGGCGCGCCCCATATAGCAGTTCGCCAGTTGATAACGTACCAGGTCGATAGGGTTATCTGTAGTCAGTGTGCTGTAGACGCGCTCATCGGTATGGCCGAATTTCACTGCTTTATAACCGCCGTTATTCTCCGCCATTTTCTGTTTCACAATATCCGCGCCAATGGTGGCCGCCAGATGGTTTGCCTGGCCTGTCAAATCAGCGCTGGCATGGTAATCCACCCCGTCTTTTTTGAAATCATTATTGCGCAGATACGCCCACAGTACGGTGACCATCCCCAGTTCATGGGCGCGTTCAAAGGCTGCAGAGATCTCTTCAATCTGACGCCGTGACTGCTCTGAACCGAAATAGATGGTGGCCCCGACGGCGACAGCACCGAGGTTAAACGCCTGCTCAACGCTGGCATACAGCGTCTGGTCATACTGGGTGGGATAGCTCAGCGTCTCGTTATGGTTGAGCTTAACCATAAACGGGATGCGGTGTGCGTAACGCCGTGAGACAGAAGCCAGTACGCCATACGTGGAAGCCACACAGTTACAGCCCGCTTCAATCGCCAGCTCCACAATATTTTTCGGATCGAAGTAGAGCGGGTTCGCAGCAAAAGAGGCGCCCGCCGAATGCTCGACGCCCTGGTCTACGGGGAGGATAGAGAGGTAACCTGTCCCGGCTAAACGTCCGGTGTTGTACAGTGTTTGCATATTGCGTAAAACTGCCGGGGGACGATTGTTATCGACCATCACCCGATCCACATAATCCGCCCCTGGAAGATAGAGGTTGTCCGCTGGAATAGTCATGCAGCGATGTTGCAAAAGAGAATCCGCTTCTTTGCCCAATAACTGTACGATGTCCGTCATGATAACTCCTGTTAAAATGTGTGAGGGCCATTTTGATGGCCCGCGGGTCAGTTTTCCTGACCCCAACAGGGTGGACCCAAAACTGTTATTAAGGCAAATTGCTGACTCCATTTTTCAGAACGATCCGCACAAAAAAACGCGGACCATCGTGGTCACCACCACTGATGAAAATGATGCACCGGGCCATGCCCGTGGCCGACCTCCAGCGAGTCTGCCTGCTCAAGCGCCCCCTGCAACCAGTATTTAGCCGCCTGAACCGTGGCAGCCCAATCATCGTGTCGCGGACGCAGTGCCGCCAGCGCCGCCGACAGCGAACAGCCCGTACCGTGCGTATTGCGCGTCATAATGCGAGGCGCGGTAAACCGCTGTTCAAGTTGGTGGGTAAACAGCCAGTCCGGGCTTTCCGATTCGCTAAGATGGCCGCCCTTCATCAGTACCGCCTGACAGCCCAGCGCCAGCAGCGCCCTGCCCTGTTCACGCATCTCGGCCTCATCGCGTGCCGGATCGCAGGCCAGCAGCGCGGCGGCTTCTGGCAGATTGGGCGTAATCAGGGAGACCTGCGGTAACAGACGCTCGCGTAAGGTGGCAACCGCCTCAGCAGAGAGCAGCGGATCGCCGCTTTTTGCCAGCATCACCGTATCCAGTACCACCCAGGGCACCGGGGTCTCTTTCAGCCGTTCGGCAACCACCTCAACGATGGCGCTTTCTGCCAGCATACCGATTTTTATCGTGTCGATACGCACATCCGACAGGACCGAATCCAGCTGCGCGCCCACGAATGCCGGGTCAATGCGATAGACCGACTGCACGCCCGTGGTGTTCTGCGCCACCAGCGCGGTGATCACGCTGGTGCCATAGGCGCCCAGTGCAGAGAAAGCTTTCAGATCGGCCTGGATCCCGGCGCCACCGCTCGGGTCAGTTCCGGCAATGGTCATGGCGTTAATCCGTTTCATACCAGTGCCTCCGGGTTCAGTTGATACAGTGCATCGAGGAACGCGGGGATAAAGCTGCCCGGCCCCTGCGCCGCTGCCGCTGCTCGCTCTCCCGCCAGCGCCACCACGTGGCAGGCGCTGGCGACATGCACCAGACGATCGCCGGGCAGCGCGGTAAATCCGGCGACCACGGCGGACAACGCACAGCCGGTGCCGACCACGCGCGTCATCAGTGGGGAACCGCCGCTGACGCTGAGGGTGCGCACACCGTCGGTGACAAAATCCACTTCTCCGGTAACCGCCACCACCGCCCCCGTTTCCGTCGCCAGCACAACGGCTGCCTGTAATGCCGCCGTTGACGCATGCTGAGTATCTACGCCCCGTCCGCTGACCGCCTGTTTTGCCAGTGCCATAATTTCCGAAGCATTGCCGCGGATCGCAGCGGGCTTGAGTAACAGGAGTTGGTGACAGAAAGTGGTACGGAAATCCAGCGCCCCTACCGCCACCGGATCTAATGTCCAGTGTCGTCCGGCAGCGCTGGCCGCATGGATCGCTGCCCGCATCGCTTCACTGCGGGAATGGGTCAGCGTACCAACGTTTACCAGCAGGGCATCAGCAATGGCGCTGAACTGCGCGGCTTCGTCCTGATCGATCACCATCGCCGGGGAAGCCCTCAGCGCCAGCAGCACGTTGGCGGTAAAGGTTTGCACCACATCATTGGTCATACAGTGAATCAGGGGAGATTGCTGTTGAAACAGCGTCAGGGAATGGGCCACATCGGCGTGGCTCAGGCGTTCAGGTTGGATCATATATGCTCCCAACCGGCGATCAAGAAGGCGATGCCGGTCGGGCATCTGACTTCCCTACGCTGGCATTATCCAGATCAGGTGGTACGGGTATTTCTCAGCCTTCACGAAGAAGGGCACCCCGAGTCATTTAAATAGTAAAATCAATGTGTTGTAATTACCATTGCGATAATCACCCTTCAGAATCATGCCAGTTAGATGGCAGAGAAACAAGCTTTTACGTCTCCCGCCGCCCGGGCTGGAGGTTATTCAGGCTTGTCACTCACCGCCACAGCCTCGCTGTCCGCTTTTGGCAATGTTGACAAAATCTCCGCAAGGTCTGCCTGAGCATTCTCTCCGGCGATCATTTTTTTACTAAAGCTACATTTCCTGTCAACACCAGCAGAGTGGATATGCAGTTTGAAGACATTTTTATTTTCTTTGATTAACGTGACATCGGTTAGCGGGATCAGACAGGTTTCAGCATACAGCGCCGGGGTCAGGATCAATTTATCGCCTGACACCCCAATCATCACGCGTTGCTTTAAACGCATCGCATTTGAGATAAAAATGATCCCGGTACAGACTAATAATCCGCCAACGCTCACACCATCGGCCAGAATAAACAATCCGATAGCAAGGGAAATCCCGCCCTGCACATAGAACATCGATGTTTTAAAAATCAAAGCCCGTGAAGGTGTGTTTTTTTCATTGGGTGAAAATACTTCCAGGCCCTTGTTGCAATGCTTTTCATAGCTAAACATATAACCGGCGAGGAAAACCATACTTAATGGCAGGATAATAAGCGAGCCAATGATAGCCAGCGCCAGTCCCCACTTTGGGCTTTTGAATAAAAGGGGCAAACTGATGATCTGCAATAAAATAGAAACTAAAAATGGGATGGAGAAGTACTGTAAAAAAGCAATCGCATTGCGTGCAAAAATAGTTAACTCACCATCCTCTATCTGGGTAGTGAGATAGACTGCCGCGCCGAGATAGCAGATATTCAGCGCGAGACCTGCCCAGACCAGTTTACTGATGCCTTTCATTCTTAACTCCATTTTATAATTTATTTCGGCCAGCACATTCTGAACGTCAACCTGACCGATTTTGATTTAAATCCCAGATTGCTTTATTAAAAGCAAATACACATTTTATGTAGAAATGATAATACACCTTCACTTTTTCAGGCCGCATTCTAGCTAACGATAAGAATAGTCTCAACAAAAAATCGGTTCGATAGAATCATAACTCCCCGTCAACCGCTATTCAGCGACACGGTATAAAAACCCGATTACGGGACGGTTTTCCGTCCCCATCCTCCCTTTATCCCTGCTCTGCCACCAGCAGTGCCAGGGTGTCGGGTTCCAGCGCTTTAAAGATATGCTCACGATCGGCGGGATAGCAGATGTAATCGCCTGGCGCTAGCTCTTCCGGGGCATCCTTAAGCCCGACCAGCGCCCGCCCCTGGGTGACGATAATGTGCTCAACCGATCCAACAGGATGCGGCTGTGACAGACGGTCAGCACCCGGCTGGGTCATTAACAGATAGATATCGCGCCGCGCACCCGGTGGGCAGCTGGCCAGCAAAATGGCCTGATAGTTCGCTTCTCCGGCCACCACTTTCGCCCCTTCGCCACGCCGGATGATCTGGGTTTTGTTGCCTTCAGGTTCCAGCAGTTTGGCAAAGGGAATATTCAGTGCCACACACAGCGCCCACAGCGTCTCCAGGCTGGGGTTACCGTTGCCCGCCTCCAGCTGCGACAGCGTCGACTTTGCAATTCCCGCCCTTCGGGCCACTTCGGCGAGTGAAAGCCCGGCCTGTGTGCGTTCCCGAATCAAACTTTCCGCAATTACCGCTATGGGCTGTGTCATCTTTCGCCTTATCGTTCGCCAAAATGAACGAAACGTTCGTGTTGATCTTAGAAGCACCTGCGTTCATTATAATGACAACTTCGTTCGTTATGGAAAACAAATAATGTTCAGTCGGCATTTTTCATCACTCAGCCCGGACACGCGTAAAGCGATTTATCTGATCTGCCTGGCGGTCGGCGTTGTGGGCATCTCCTACGGTTCGCTGGCGACCGCTTATGGATTCCCGCTATGGGTTCCGCTGTTCTCCAGCCTGTTTGTGCTGGCCGGTGCCTCAGAGTTTATGTTTATTGCCATCGTCGCTGGCGGGGGCAATCCGCTGGCCGCTGCGCTGGCCGGGCTGCTGGTCAATGCGCGGCACTTCCCCTTTGGCATTGCCGTACGTGACCTGGTAGGTTCGCGTCTCTCTGCCGTGCTCGGTTGCCATATTATGAATGACGAAAGCGTGGTGTTTGGCCTGTCGCAGCCCACGCACGCGCAGCGTAAAGCCGCCTTCTGGCTGTGTGGCCTCGGCGTCGCCGTGGTCTGGCCGCTGGGTGCGGTGTTGGGCAGTGTGATTGGCACACTGCTGCCTGATACCCAGGTGATTGGGCTGGATGCGGTGTTTCCGGCCATTTTACTGGCGCTGGTGATCCCCGCCCTGAAATCCCGCACCACGCTGATCCGCGCCGCCTGCGGGGCGGTAATCTCACTGCTGGCCGTGCCCTTTACGCCTATCGGGCTGCCGGTATTGCTCTCAATGGCCGGACTGCTGGCGAGGAGGAAATAATGGCGGACAACGCACTGATTATCTGCGGGATCGTGATTCTGGCCGTGGGAACCTGGCTGATGCGCTTTGCCGGTGCCACGCTGGGTAACCGCATGACCCTGTCTGAAAACGCGCGTAAGTTGCTGTCTGATGCGGCCACTACGCTGCTGTTTGCGGTGGCGCTGGGCAGCACATTTTATGCAGGTGATCACTTTGCCGGGACGGCACGTGTCGCCGGGGTGGCGGTGGCCGTCCTGCTGGCCTGGCGCAAAGTGCCGCTGATTGGGGTGATCCTGGCGGCAGCGGCAGTCACCGCCCTGCTGCGCCTCGCCGGTGTTCAATAGCCTTCGCAGCCGCATCACATCATGAACGGCTGTGCTTATCAGCGATGGTTTTCTTGAGCAGCGCCACCGTGTGTTCGACAAAAGTCGATACCGCCAACGGAATGTAATGACGGCTGGGATAGACAATCGACAAATCGTTATTCAGCTGGCCATAATCAGGCAACACAGCGACCAGCTGTTGGCGGGTCAGGCTGTCGTATAACAGGGATTCAGGTAAAAAACAGATGCCCAGCCCGCTGAGCGCAGCTTTAAGCTGGGCCTGTGCGGTATTAGCGGAGAAACGGCCAGTCACCTCAACCTGGACCGCACCTTGCGGCCCCACCAGATGCCAGATAGCCGGTGAAGAGGATGCAGACTGGCCGATACAGGCATGATGCTGCAGCGCGTCGATGCTGTCAGGCACACCAAAGGTATCCAGATAATGCTGGCTGGCGGCCATCAGACGGCGGCCAGTGCTGATTTTTCGGGCAACCAGACTGGAATCCTTTAAGCGTCCACCACGAAACGCGACATCAATGCCCTCGCCGATCATATCCGCATGTGTATCACTGAGAATAAAATCCAGCTGCAGCTGCGGATATAACGCCAGAAAATCGGCCACCCACTCCATTAAAAACAGATCGAAGAAGTCAGCAGGCGCGGCGACTTTTATCCGTCCCATCGGCACCTGATTCTCACTGACCAGCTGCGTACTGATGGCGTTTAACTCACTGATTTTTTGTGCACTGTGGTCATACAGCTGCTCACCGGCACCGGTCAGGGTCAGTTTGCGGGTGGAACGATGAAATAACCGCACCGCCAGACTCGCTTCCAGCAGCTTAATCCGTCGACTCAGTGTATTCGGTGGCACTCCCAGCCGTCGCGCAGCAGCGGCGAAACTTCCCGTTTCAACGATATGGATAAAGATCGCGACGTCGTTCAGATCGAGCATCTTATTACGTCCAAAAATGGATGAGTCCAATGATATTACGCCCTCTAATCAAGCAGTGTTCGAATGGTTAAGATACAACACTATCATGTACTCCAGCGGAATAACCTTGCGTTCACCGCTTACCAGAGGAAGTCAAATGTCACCGTTAGCGCCCGAGGAACACCCCGTTTCCCGCCACATCGAACACCGGACACGCGGCAGAGGAACGGGGCCCATTATCCGTCTGATGAGCCCGTCAGACTATGGCACGATCGTCAGACCTTTCGTTTTCCTCGATCGCTTCACCGGCGATCGCACGATGATTGATCGTATGCCGCTTCATCCGCACTCTGGTATTGCCACTGTCACCGTAATCACGGAAGGCAATCTGCGCTTTGACGATCCGGATTCGGGTAAAGGCATGATTGGCTATGGGGGAGTGGAATGGATGCGCGCAGGCGGCGGCGTCTGGCACGGCAAAGAAATGTCGGCAGGTGATTCTGAGTATGTTGAGGGATTTCAGCTCTGGCTGGCGTTGCCACCTGAACTGGAAAATGGCCCCGTTGACAGTCAGTATCTTGAAGCGCAGTCGATGCCGCAAACCGGCCCGGCATACGTCATTCTGGGTGAATATCAGGGCGTAAAAAGCCCGGTTCGCTCGCATGAGGGCATCAATTATCTGCTGGTGACCCTGCCCGCACACTCATCCTGGCAGTATATTCCGCCGGAAAATCACTCCAGCCTGTGGCTCAGTATCAGTCGCGGCACGCTGGTTTCACCTGAAAAGATCGCTACAGGTGAAATGGTCATCTTCGCAGCCGGTTCTCAACCCGTCACCCTTCACGCCGGAGACGCCGAAACGCGCTTCGTGATCGGTTCCGCTGTTGCTCATCCGTGGTCCCTCTCACTGGGGAATTATTCTGTGCACACCAGTGATGCGGCATTACGCGCAGGCGAAGCTAGAATTAACGACATCGGTCGTCGCCTGCGTGAGGAAATGGAGGGCCAACCTCAGCCCACCTCCATGCCTATTTTTAAATAATGTGGCTTATCAACGCCTTCACCAGGGGTGATATCAGTGTCTGTATTACGTCGTTTTATTTCACGTTTATTAGCACCAAAAGAAAATGCCATCCATCCCAATAAGGAAAGTAAAATGTCAAAGATTTTAGTTCTTTACCATTCAATGTATGGGCATATTGAAACCATGGCGCAGCACGTTGCGGAAGGGGCAGCCAGCGTGCCGGGCACCGAGGTCATCGTCAAACGCGTGCCGGAGACCATGGATAGCGAGGCGTTCAAAGCGTACGGCGGTAAAGCCGATCAGACCGCCGAGATTGCCAGCCCGACAGAACTGGCTGACTATGATGCGATTATTTTTGGCACGCCCACCCGCTTTGGCAACATGTCAGCGCAGATGCGTAATTTCCTCGATCAGACCGGCGGCCTGTGGGCCAAGGGGGCTCTGGTAGGCAAAGTGGCCAGTGTGTTTACCTCTACCGGCACCGGCGGTGGGCAGGAAATGACCATTACCTCGACCTGGACCACCCTCGCGCATCACGGGATGATTATTGTCCCCATCGGATACAGCACCCCCGAACTGTTTGATATTTCAGAAGTGCGTGGCGGCACACCCTATGGCGCGTCCACACTGGCGGGTGGCGATGGGTCGCGACAACCCAGCGAACGTGAACTGGCTATAGCAAAACACCAGGGGCAACACGTGGCGGCGATCGCGGCAAAATTGAAGTAAAAAACGCACTGTCCCCTGCAAAGAGATGAGCCCATCATCTCTTTTTTTTGCGCCCTTCTCTCATGCGTTCCTCCTGCCTGATGCCTTTCGCTGCTACCGACGCGCTTTTACGCTACACTCTGCGCCGTTGCCACCCGGCGTTTATGTTGCAGGAGTTTTTCCATGAATATCCGTCCTTTCACCGAAGCGGATCGGCCATTCCTACGCACACTGTTTCTTGCCTCGCGTAAAACCAACTGGACCTGGCTGGATGACAGTCAATGGCAGTTAGAGGATTTCGATCGGGTGACGCGGGGCGAGCGGGTGCTGGTGGCCGAAGAAGACGGCCACCGCATCGGATTTGCCGCCGTACTGGATAACGATAATTTTCTGCACAGCCTGTTTATCGACCCGGCCTGGCAGCGCAGCGGCGCGGGCAGTGCATTATTGCAGGCCGTGCAAAAAAGCTTTACCTCCACTGGCGCGCTCAAATGTCTGGCGGAAAACCTGCAGGCTCAGCTGTTTTATAAAAAGCACGGCTGGCGGGTGGTGGCCGAAGGGGAAAGCGATCAGGGCGAGTACCTGCTGATGCACTACGTGCTGTAACCCCCCCTACCGCACCCTCTGCTCACGACGACAGCGCAGAGGCAGGGTTATCTGTCACTCTCTTTACAGGCGTTGGAAAATCATTTTTCACGCTCATCAGGGATGTGTGACATGTTGAATGTTTTTCATCTGCTTGATTTAGCTGGCACGCTGGCCTTTGCGTTAAGTGGCGCGACCGCCGGAGTACGCGAGGATTTTGATCTCTTCGGGGTGTTTGTACTGACGGCGACCACCGCGATTGGCGGTGGCGTGATCAGAGATATCTGTATTGCCAGCCTTCCCCCCGCCGGGCTGGTCAGTTCAGCCTATCTGGTGGTAATCATGACAGCCGTCATCTGCGTTGCCTTTTTTCAAAAACTCATCCTCTCTTTTGAAAAAGCCACCCTGTTCTTTGATGCGCTGGGTTTGGGTTTCTTTGCTGCCTTCGGTGCCAATAAAACCTGGGAGCACAGCCACAATATTGAGCTTTCCCTGATACTGGGCTGCATCAGCGCCGTCGGTGGCGGCTGCCTGCGCGACGTGTTAACTGGAAAAACTCCGGCGATTTTCAGCCAGGATATTTATGCCAGCGCGGCGCTCATTGGCGCCGCGATTGAGCTGACCGGCTCAGCCGGGCTGATCCTGCAGATCTACAGCGCCTGGTTCGCGATTATTAGCTGTACGTTGCTCCGTCTGATTTCACTAAAATACAAAATCGGCTTGCCGTCGATTAAACACAACGGATTATAATGACGTTTTAGCACTGAAAATGGCCGTAGCAGATGACAAGCAGACCCCCTCATGAACAGGCAGGCGTAAGTGTACGTGCATACGACATGCTGCAATATCTGAAGCGTATCGCGCGCGGTGACCGTTCGTTTACTATTCAGGACACCCTGCTTAACCATCGTTGCAATGTCACACCGGACAATGATTTCACGTTGATTACTCAGCTTTTCGACGGTGGGAAAATTGATTTCGATTATTCAATGGTGGATGGATTTCAGCAGCGGCACGTCAGACTGGTGTAACGGATTCATCACGGGCCGACCGGAAAAAGGCCGGCCCGTCTCACTACACCGCGCGGAACGCGATATCTTCCGGGATAACCTCACCCTGCCAGTAAAGTTGCGCGGCCACCTGTGTCGCCAGCTGACGGTACAGTGCGGTGAACTCGCTGTCGGGACGACGCACAACGGTGGGCTCGCCATTATCCAGGTCTTCGCGCAAGCTGATATGCAGCGGAAGCTGGCTCAGCAGACGAGTGTGATACTGTTCCGCCAGCTTTTCGGCACCGCCCGTACCAAAGATCGCTTCATGATGACCACACTGACTGCAAATGTGCATACTCATGTTTTCCACTACGCCCAGCACCGGGACATTCACTTTTTCAAACATCACAATGCCTTTGCGCGCATCGATCAGCGCAATATCCTGCGGCGTGGTCACGACCACGGCACCGGTCACCGGCACGTTCTGTGCGAGGGTTAACTGAATGTCCCCTGTGCCAGGCGGCATATCCAGCACCAGGTAATCCAGTTCCGGCCATAACGTTTCGTTAAGCAACTGCATCAGCGCTTTGCTGGCCATCGGACCACGCCACACCATGGCGTTATCCTCGGTCACCAGATAACCAATTGAGTTGGTGGCCAGGCCATGGGCCATAATCGGTGCCATATGTGTGCCGTCCGGTGAGGTTGGCCGCTGATCTTCAACACCGAGCATATCCGGGATCGACGGTCCGTAAATATCGGCATCCAGCAGTCCGACTTTCGCTCCCTCTGCGGCCAGCGCCAGCGCGAGGTTGACCGCCGTGGTCGATTTGCCGACGCCCCCTTTACCAGAGCTGATGGCAATAATGTTTTTTACGCCGTTGATGCCAGGGCGATTTTTGACCCGTTGTAACGTCGCCACATTCAGCGTTAAGCGCCACGAAATCGCTACCGCGCCAGTCAGACGCAGCAGGTCAGCACTGACCGTCGCTTTCAGGCTTTCAAACGGCCCCTGCCAGACAAACGGCATATTCAGTTCAATATGCAGAGTGTTATCGAGCAGCGCACAGTGGCGCAGCGCCTTCAGTACGGTGAGATTACGGTTCAACGTGGGGTGTTCAAACGTGGTCAGCACGCCCATCACTAGCGCGCGTAGCGCTTCGGGGGAATGATGCCCCTGGGATTGTGAAGTCATCTGTGTTCCTTGATATTGCTGGTTGTTCTGCCTGCATTTATGTCATTAAGCATATCAGATCTGGCCCGAACTGACGTAACCAGCCGGAAAAAACCGCAGGGAGTTGAACCCCTTGTTTACGCAGGGTCAGGCAATCGGTTACCATCTAAACCCCTTTTTCAACAGGTATGAGCTAAGTCTTAATATGACTCAAGTCGCGAAAAAAATTTTGGTAACGTGCGCACTGCCGTACGCAAATGGTTCCATTCATCTCGGCCACATGCTCGAGCATATCCAGGCAGATATTTGGGTCCGTTACCAGCGAATGCGCGGCAATCAGGTTTACTTCATCTGTGCCGATGACGCACATGGCACGCCAATTATGCTGAAAGCTCAGCAGATGGGCATCGCGCCGGAGCAGATGATTGCCGAGATGAGTCAGGAACATCAGACCGACTTTGCCGGTTTTGATATCAGCTACGACAACTACCACTCTACGCACAGCGAAGAGAACCGTGAGCTGTCTGCACTGATCTATACCCGACTGAAAGAGAACGGTTTTATTAAGAACCGTACCATTTCTCAGCTTTACGATCCGGAAAAAGGCATGTTCCTGCCCGATCGTTTTGTGAAAGGCACCTGCCCGAAATGTAAGGCGCCGGATCAGTATGGCGACAACTGCGAAGTCTGTTCGGCCACCTATAGCCCGACTGAACTGATTGATCCGAAATCCGTCGTCTCTGGCGCAACACCTGTGATGCGTGATTCTGAGCATTTCTTCTTCGATCTGCCGGAATTCAGCGCCATGTTACAGGCCTGGACCCGTTCCGGTGCATTGCAGGAGCAGGTGGCGAACAAAATGCAGGAGTGGTTCGATTCCGGCTTGCAGCAGTGGGATATCTCCCGCGATGCGCCGTACTTCGGCTTCGAAATTCCGGATGCCCCAGGCAAATACTTCTACGTCTGGCTGGATGCACCTATCGGTTACATGGGTTCCTTCAAAAACCTGTGCGATAAGCGCGGTGATATCGACTTCGATGCGTTCTGGCAAAAAGATTCGGATGCCGATCTCTACCACTTTATCGGTAAAGATATCGTCTACTTCCACAGCCTGTTCTGGCCAGCCATGCTGGAAGGCAGCAACTTCCGTAAACCGACCAACCTGTTTGTGCATGGCTATGTCACGGTTAACGGCGCGAAAATGTCTAAATCACGCGGCACCTTTATTAAAGCCAGCACCTGGCTGCAACATCTGGATGCCGACAGCCTGCGTTACTACTACGCGGCGAAGCTTTCATCACGCATCGACGATATCGACCTCAATCTGGAAGATTTCGTGCAGCGTGTGAATGCCGATATCGTCAACAAAGTGGTTAACCTGGCATCACGTAATGCCGGCTTTATCGCCAAACGTTTTGACGGACAGCTTTCTGCTGAACTGGCAGATCCGGCGCTGTACAAAACCTTCACGGATGCGTCAGCCAGCATTGGTGAAGCCTGGGCCAGCCGTGAATTCAGCCGTGCTGTGCGCGAAATTATGGCGCTGGCCGACGTGGCTAACCGCTATGTTGACGAGCAGGCTCCGTGGGTGGTGGCGAAGCAGGAAGGAC
This sequence comes from Erwinia rhapontici, assembly GCF_020683125.1. Classification (NCBI taxonomy): domain Bacteria; kingdom Pseudomonadati; phylum Pseudomonadota; class Gammaproteobacteria; order Enterobacterales; family Erwiniaceae; genus Erwinia; species Erwinia rhapontici. The sequence goes on from NZ_CP085627.1 coordinate 3,310,657, forward strand.
GTGATGCCGACCTGCAGGCTATCTGCTCTATGGGTATCAACCTGTTCCGCGTGCTGATGACCTGGCTGAAGCCTGTGCTGCCATCGCTGACCGCCAGCACCGAAGCGTTCCTGAATCAGGAGCTGAGCTGGGATGGTATTCAGCAACCTCTTCTGAGCCACAGCATTGCGCCATTTAAAGCTCTTTATGGCCGCATTGAGATGGACAAAGTGAACGGTTTGATTGAAGCATCAAAAGAAGATGCCGCCGCAGCGAAGGCACCTGTGACCGGTCCGCTGGCGGAGGATCCGATTCAGGACACCATCAGCTTCGATGATTTTGCCAAAGTCGATATGCGTATTGCGCTGATCGAAAACGCGGAATTTGTTGAAGGCTCCGATAAGCTGCTGCGTCTGTCACTGGATGTGGGTGGAGAGAAGCGCAACGTGTTCTCCGGCATCCGTGCGGCCTACCCGGACCCGGCGGTACTGGTTGGCCGTCTAACGGTGATGGTGGCAAACCTCGCGCCGCGCAAAATGCGTTTCGGCATCTCAGAAGGTATGGTGATGGCGGCGGGTCCTGGCGGGAAAGATATCTTCCTGCTCAGCCCGGATAGCGGCGCTCAGCCAGGCCAACAAGTTAAGTAAATTCGTAGGGGGTCAGGCATGCCTGACCCAGGCGGGGCATGCCCCGCCCCTATGCACTCTGGGATCTGACCATGCGCAGCGCTCTCCTGGTTTTATGGCAATATCTTCGCGCTTTCATCATTATCTACCTCTGCCTCTATGCCGGTCGCGGCCTTTCGGCCCTGCTGCCTGTTGTCATTCCCGGCAGTATTCTCGGTATGCTGGTGCTGTTTTCGCTGCTGGCTTCGCAACTCCTTCCGATCCACTGGGTAAAACCCGGCTGCCATCTGCTGATCCGTTATATGGCCCTGTTGTTCGTCCCCATCAGCGTTGGCGTCATGAACGATATGGATATTCTGACCGCTCAGTTCGGCCCGATTGTGATCTCCTGCGTGGTGAGTACGCTGATTGTGCTGGTCACCATTGGGTTGATGTCACAGCGCCTTAATGACCGCCATCAGCGACGCACGGGAGCAAGCGATGAGTGATATCTGGTGGTCGCTGCCGCTGACCGTGCTGGTCTTTCTTGCCGCACGCAAGCTGGCGGCAAAAGTCAAAATGTCGATCGTTAACCCGCTGCTGATTGCGATGGCGGTGATTATTCCGCTGCTGCTGCTGCTGCAACTGCCCTACACGCGCTATTTCCAGGGCAGCGCCCTACTCAATGACCTGCTGCAACCGGCCGTGGTGGCGCTGGCGCTGCCGCTGTATGAGCAGATGCATCAAATCCGTTCGCGCTGGAAGTCGATTATCAGCGTCTGCTTTGTCGGAAGCATCACGGCAATGGTGTCCGGTACGGCGATTGCGCTGTGGTTAGGCGCGACGCCACAGATTGCCGCCACGCTGTTACCCAAATCGGTCACCACGCCGATTGCGATGGCCATCTCCGGCACGCTGGGTGGCATCCCGGCTATTAGTGCTATCTGCGTGCTGCTGGCGGGCGTGCTGGGGGCTGTCTTCGGCCATATGCTGCTCAACCTGCTGCGGGTGCGCAGTAAATCCTCACGCGGTCTGGCTATCGGAAATGCTTCGCACGCGCTGGGGACAGCACGGGCTGCCGAGATCGATTACCAGGAGGGGGCGTTCAGCTCACTGGCACTGGTGCTGTGCGGCATTATCACTTCGCTTCTGGCACCGTTTATTTTTCCGCTATTAATGATACTGTGGGGCTAAAACTTGCGATAAGTCTCGCATTTTGTTGATCAATTTCATTTATTACATTGATAGAGAGACTTAGATCACATATAACTGGCTGCCGGCCCGCTAACATGGGCTGCATTCAGCGAAAGAGGCCCCACTATGCACCCACGTTACCAGCAGGCATTTGCCACGCTTCCTACCCTGTTACAAAGCGCACTTCAGCCGATCCTGGCCGCGGATGACTTCGCCGGATTTATCACGGCCAGCCAGGCGGGTGAACTGAAAAAGCACTGCGGATTTAACGACAGTGAACTGGCCTTTGCCCTGCTGCCGCTGGCGGCCGCCTGCGCGGTAGCCACCTTGTCTGATTTTAAAGTGGGTGCCATTGCACGTGGTAAAAGCGGCACGCTGTTCTTTGGTGCCAATATGGAGTTTGCCGGTACCACGATGCAGCAGACCGTTCATGCCGAGCAGAGTGCGGTGACGCATGCCTGGCTGCGGGGAGAAAGTGCACTGGCGTGCATCACCGTCAACTACACGCCATGCGGCCACTGCCGACAGTTTATGAATGAGCTGAACAGCGGCAGCGGGCTGACGATTGAACTGCCTGGCCGTGCTGCGGCCACGCTGGGGGACTATCTGCCGGATTCCTTTGGCCCGCACGACCTGGCCATCACCACCCTGCTGATGGACGATATTGACCACGGCTTTACCGCGGCGGGCGATGCACTGACGCAAGCCGCCATTAACGCCGCCAGCCACAGTCATGCGCCTTACAGCAAAGCCTGGAGCGGTGTCGCCTTACAAACCGTCAGCGGCGCGATCTTTGCCGGGCGTTATGCAGAAAACGCGGCGTTTAATCCCAGCCTGCCTCCGTTGCAGGGCGCACTGAATTTACTCAGCCTTAGCGGACATAGCCTGAGCGATATTCACCAGGCCGTTCTGGCCGAAGCCCCGGATGCCGCATTAAGCCAACAGAGCGCCACAGCAGCCACGCTGGCCGCGCTGGGTTGCACGCGTTTGACTACGGTTGTGCTGAAAAAATCGTAAAAGAGTCTTTATAATTCGAGAAAGATCGCAGCTTTTGTTATTGCATGTTAACAAAAGCTGTACTTTCAGATGAATTATTTTAGGATTGGCGCCACAACATCCCGATCCTAATAGAGTATGAATTGCATGGAACTCGAATACGAAAGTAAACGACCGCTATACATCCCTTATGCTGGCCCTATCTTGCTGGAATTCCCCCTTCTGAACAAAGGCAGTGCGTTCTCAATTGAAGAGCGTAATGACTTCAACCTGAATGGCCTGCTGCCAGAAACAGTGGAAAGCATTGAGGAGCAGGCAGAGCGCGCATGGCGTCAGTTCCAGGACTTTAAGAACAATAACGATAAACACGTCTATCTGCGCAATATCCAGGACACCAACGAAACGTTGTTCTACCGCCTGCTCGATAATCATCTGGAAGAGATGATGCCGATCATTTACACCCCAACGGTGGGCGCTGCCTGCGAGCACTTCTCTGAGATTTATCGTCGTGCACGCGGTTTGTTCATCTCTTACCCGAACCGTGCCAACATTGAAGATATGCTGCAAAACGCCACCAAGCAGAATGTGAAGGTGATTGTGGTCACCGACGGTGAGCGTATCCTCGGCCTGGGTGACCAGGGCATTGGCGGGATGGGTATTCCTATCGGTAAACTCTCCCTCTACACCGCCTGTGGCGGGATCAGCCCGGCCTATACCCTCCCGGTTGTGCTGGATGTGGGGACCAACAACCAGCAGTTGCTGAATGACCCGCTGTATATGGGCTGGCGTCATCCGCGTATTACGGGTGAAGAGTACGAAAGCTTCGTGAATGACTTTATTCATGCCGTGAAAAGCCGCTGGCCTAACGTGCTGTTGCAGTTCGAAGATTTCGCACAGAAAAATGCGATGCCGCTGCTTGAGCGCTATCGTGATGAAGTCTGCTGCTTCAATGATGATATTCAGGGCACCGCGGCAGTGACGCTGGGGACGCTGATTGCCGCCAGCCGTGCAGCAGGCAGCAAGCTATGTGAACAGAAAGTGGTGTTCCTGGGGGCGGGCTCAGCCGGTTGTGGTATTGCCGAGCAGATCATCGCGCAGATGAAGTCTGAAGGCCTCAGCGATGAAGAGGCCCGTGGGCGCGTCTTTATGGTCGATCGTTTCGGTTTGTTGACCGATAAGCTGCCCAACCTGCTTAACTTCCAGAGCAAACTGGTGCAGAAAAGCGAAAACCTGACCGCCTGGGACAGCAGCAGCGACTCGCTGTCACTGCTCGATGTGGTGCGTAACGCGCAGCCAAACATTATGATCGGCGTGTCCGGCCAGCCAGGCCTGTTCAGCGAAGAGATTGTGCGCGAAATGCACAAACACTGTGCGCGTCCCATCATCATGCCGCTGTCTAACCCGACCTCTCGTGTAGAAGCAACACCGCAGGATATTATGGCGTGGACCGACGGTAATGCTTTAGTGGCGACGGGCAGTCCGTTCTCCCCGGTCACCTGGAAGGATAAGATCTACCCAATTGCCCAGTGTAATAACTCGTATATCTTCCCGGGGATTGGCCTTGGCGTGATTGCGTCGGGTGCAACGCGCGTCACGGACGGCATGCTGATGGCGGCAAGCCGGGCGCTGGCAGAGTGTTCTCCGCTGGCCAACGAGGGTTCTGGCCCGGTCCTGCCTGAAGTGAAAGATATTCAGGGCGTGTCAAAACTGATCGCCATGGCAGTGGGAAAAGCCGCACAGCTATCAGGCGTGGCAGTGGTGACCTCCGAAGATGTGCTATCGAAGGCTATCGCGGCCAACTTCTGGCTGCCGCAGTACCGTAATTATCGCCGTACCTCAATCTGATACAGCGATTTCCCTTCCAGGCGGGTCATACTCTCCGCCTGGAAGGGGTTATTGCGCGAAAAATCCCCATCCGATACGGTGTGACTTGCTTCACCTCTCCGCCTCAAGTAGCCTTGAATCCACATTCCACCGCCAACCTGAGCGCCATTCCGCATGTTGAAACGCCTGATTTATGGTCTGATTATCATCATTGCCCTGGTGGTACTGACCGCGCTTGGCCTCGATCGCTGGATGAGCTGGAAAACCGCACCTTATATCTATGACGATCTGAAAGCGCTGCCACACCGTCAGGTTGGCGTGGTTCTGGGTACCGCCAAATATTACCGGACCGGGGTCATCAACCAGTATTATCTGTACCGCATGCAGGGGGCGATTAACGCCTACAACAGCGGCAAGGTCAGTTATCTGCTGCTGAGTGGCGACAATGCCCAGCAAAGCTATAACGAACCGATGACCATGCGCCGCGACCTGATTGCCGCAGGCGTGGCACCCTCCGATATCGTGCTGGATTATGCTGGTTTCCGCACCCTCGATTCGATTGTGCGCACCCGGAAAGTGTTCGATACCAACGATTTTATTATTATCACTCAGCGTTTCCACTGTGAGCGTGCGCTGTTTATCGCCCTGCATATGGGGATTCAGGCCCAGTGTTATGCCGTTCCCTCGCCCAAAAATATGTGGAGCGTGAGAACGCGTGAAGTCGGTGCACGTTTGGGTGCGCTGGCCGATCTGTATCTGATGAAGCGTGAGCCGCGCTTCCTCGGGCCGCTGGTGCCCATCCCGGCGCGGCATGAAGTACCGGAAGACGCCCAGAGTTATCCAGCGGTGACCCCAGAGCAGTTACTGGAGATACAGAAGAAGAAATAACAAAAGGGCTGACCAGAAAAGGTCAGCCCTTCAGGCGAGGCGTGCCTCGCCTCTACGTATCGTCGAGTGAGCGCTTATCGTAGGGGACGGGCATGCCCGTCCCGAAACCCGTCGAGCTCGCCTCGCCGCTATTTCTTACGTGCGTACTTCAGGGAGTCCAGCGCAACGGCGAAGATAATAATGCCGCCCTTGATGATGTACTGCCAGTAAGGGTTAACCCCGATATAGGTCAGACCGTAGTTGATCACCGTAAAGATAATCACCCCGGTCACAACACCCGCAACCGTACCCACGCCCCCTGCAAATGACACCCCACCGACCACACAGGCAGCGATCGCATCCAGCTCATACATAAAGCCGAGGTTGTTAGTAGCAGAACCGATACGCCCCGCTTCCAGCATCCCGCCAAAGGCATAGAACACACCGGACAGTGCATAGACCAGAATCAGGTTGAAGGGAACGTTAACACCAGAGACGCGTGCCGCTTCCGGGTTACCACCGATGGCGAAAATGTTTTTACCGAAGCGGGTTTTGTTCCACAGGATCCACACCACAAAGATGGCGATAATCGCGTAGAAGGTAATGTATGACAGTTTGAAATCACCGAAACGCAGGAATCCCTGAGCAAAGGTAGAGAATTTCTCGTCAAAGCCCGCGACCGGAGATGCCCCAACGAAGTCGTAATACAGTGAGTTAACACCGTAAACAATAATCATGGTGCCCAGCGTGGTGATAAATGGCGTCACCTTCAGGTAAGCAATGATCAGACCATTAATCAGACCAATTACGGCGCCAATCGCACAGACAATCCCGATAACAACAGCAATCGGCAGGGTTTCCAGATGCGGGAACACCTTATTGGCGTTATCCATTGCCTGTAACAGCGTTGCGGCCACAACCGCAGCCAGACCCACCTGACGTCCTGCTGACAGGTCGGTCCCCTGGGTAACAATCAGACCCGCCACACCCAGCGCGATAATCACACGCACCGAAGACTGGGTCAGGATATTACTCAGGTTCATTAAACTTAAGAACGTTGGATCCTGGATAATAATGATGGCCAGTAATACCAGCAGCACCACATAAATCCCACCTTCTTTCAGCCAGGTGAGCAAACTTTTCTTATTCACTGCTTTCATAGTAACAGCCCTTACATCATTAAAGGTGCAACGATGCCAAACGCAATATTTCGTTTTGCGTGGTAGTCTTCGTTTCGACAATGCCTGCGGCCAGGCCATTACTCATTACCAGAATACGATCGGTAACGCCCAACAACTCTGGCATTTCGGAAGAGATGATAATAATCCCCTTTCCTTTTTTCGCCAGTTCAGAAATCAGCTGATAGATTTCGAATTTCGCCCCAACGTCAATACCACGTGTGGGTTCATCGAGCATCAGTATTTCTGGTTGCGTTAATAACCAACGACCAATAATCACCTTCTGCTGGTTACCACCGGACAATGAACCAATCGACGTATGATGTCCGGGCGTTTTCACCCGCATAGAGTCAATCACCCATTGGGTATCACTCTTCATTCGGGTGTTATCCAGCAAACCAATACTGTTTTTATATTTACCGATATTTGAAATCAGTGAATTAAAACCAATATCAAGGTAAGCGTAAATCCCGGTAGAACGACGTTCTTCAGTCACCAAAGCAAAACCATGATTAATGGCTTCATTGGCGCTGTTGTTATTAATGGCCTTACCATGCAGCTTAATCGTACCGCCTGATTTTTCGCGAATACCAAACAGTGTTTCAACAATGTCAGTACGTTTCGCGCCGACCAGACCGGCAATCCCGAGGATCTCCCCTTTACGCAAATCAAAGGAGATGTCGCGAATCGACGGCTGACGCAGTGAGGTCAGATTACGCACTTCCAGGATGGTTTCACCCGGCACATTGGTCTTATCCGGGAAGCGCTGATTCAGCGACCGCCCAACCATCATGGCAATAATCTTATCCATATCCAGCCCTTCCAGCGGCTGAGTGGCAATCCACTGTCCGTCGCGCAGGATGGTAATTTCATCACACAGCTGGAAGATCTCTTCCATCTTGTGAGAGATATAGATAATGCCGCAGCCACGATCTTTCAGCTTACGAATAATCGTAAACAGGTGATTAACTTCTTTTTCCGTCAACGATGAGGTGGGCTCATCCATAATGACGATTTTTGCGTTATAGGAAAATGCTTTCGCAATCTCAATCATCTGCATTTGAGAAACAGACAGTGAAACCACTTTGTCACGCGGGTCAATATCAATATCCAGCTCGTCGAAAATCGCTTTGGTATCGCGATACATTTTATCCTGATCGACGAAAAAGCCTTTTTTTGGATAACGACCCAGCCACATGTTATCCATAACCGTACGTTGCAGAACCAGGTTTAATTCCTGATGCACCATCGACACGCCATTTTCCAGCGCCTCTTTGGAGCTTTTGTAATTAATTTCCTCGCCCTGAAAAAGAATGCTCCCCGTATCTTTACTGTAAATACCAAAAAGGCATTTTAAGAGTGTTGACTTACCGGCACCATTCTCCCCCATCAAGGCGTGAATCGAATGTGGACGGACTTTTAAATTAACATTATCGAGCGCTTTAACACCGGGGAATGACTTACTGACGTCAGTCATCTCCAGTAAAAACTCGCGCTGTGTTTGCACGTTATCGCTGCCCATATTTCTACCCGGCTGAAGGTTTTTTATTCAACGCCTGAAAAACGGATGCTGGAACCAGCATCCGTATCAGATTGTACTTATTTAGGCAGGTCGGCCAGGTTGTCTTTGTCGACCGGGACATAGGCAACACGAACCACTTTGCCATCCAGTTTGTAATCAGTACCTTCGGTGGCAGGTTTACCCGCCGCCAGGTTAATCGCCATATCAATGGTCGCTTTCGCCTGGTTTTTCGCATCATTCAGCACGGTGCCGGCCATTGCGCCAGATTTCACCATCGCCAGAGCTTCTGGCAGCGCATCCACACCAAAGACCGGTACAGAGGACTTGTTGTGTGCTTTCAGTGCTTCTACTGCACCCATTGCCATCGCATCGTTATTGGCGATAACCACTTCAATTTTGTTGCCGTTCGGGCCAGACAACCACGCATCCATCTTATCTTTCGCCTGTGCGGTATCCCACATCGCGGTGTCCAGATGCAGCTGCTGCGTTTTCACGCCATCTTTGTTCAGCGTATCGATCACGTATTTGGTACGGGCTTCCGCATCCGGGTGACCTGGCTCGCCTTTTAACAGCACGAACTGAATCTGACCATCTTTGTTCAGATCCCAGTTGGCATTCGCTTTCCAGTGTTTCTCAATCAGCTCACCCTGCTTCACGCCAGACTCTTTAGAGTCAGTACCGACGTAGTAAGCTTTGTCATAGCTGGCCAGTGCTTTCGCGGTCGGTTCTTTATTGAAGAACACAACCGGGATATCGTTAGCTTTTGCTTTGCTGATCACAACGGCAGCAGCAGCCGGGTCAACCAGGTTAATGGCCAGCGCTTTTACGCCCTTAGCAACCAGTACGTCAACCTGATCGTTCTGAGTAGACTGGCTGTTCTGCGAGTCATTCATCAGCAGCTGCACGCCCGGGTTGAGCTTGGCTTCTTTCTCAATATCCTTGCGCACGACGGACATAAAGTTGTCGTCGTATTTATAAATGGTGACGCCAATACGGGTATCTGCTGCCTGAGCAGTTGCGCCAAACAGCATGGTGGCCACCAGGGCGCTGAGAGTGAAAACCTTCTTATTCATGGTATCTCCGGTTTTTGTAGGGTAGTACTCAACGCCACGTGCCAGTCAATGATGAGGCACGGGGCGATCAGTTTGTTGGCGGCGGCGCGAAATGTTACATCTACGATCTGCGGCACCGACATATTGCTAACATCAAACCCGACTTCCCTGTACGGAATGCTTCCTGAATGCTGTGTGTGAAACTGTTTCGCAGGGAGGGCAAATGAGCGTCACAAGGGGACGTTCTGCCGTTACATAATGTTTCAAACCCTGCAGGACGCTGCCATCATAGAGAAGGCCTTGTTAATTAACTGTGAATTTACTCACAGATTGGAAACGGTTACATCGTAGATTCGCCTGAGTTAGTGACGGCCGCCACATTTTGTCGTGTTGCCACTGAATGGCGTCGCACCAGGGTCGGCATAAAGCAGTGCTGGGCGCTGCTGTCCAGCTCCCCGGCGGCGCCTTTGAGCGCCAGCTCAGTGGCCAGTTTTGCCATAGAAACAATCGGGTAGCGCACGGTACTGAGCTGCGGATCGGTGTAACGCGAGATGGGAATATCATCGAACCCGACGACAGAAAGCTGCTGCGGCACCGCAATACCATTATCTTTCAGGGCGGCCAGCGCCCCGGCAGCCATACTGTCGTTGTAGGCAAACACTGCCGTCAGCTGCAGGTTACGCCCCAGCAGCTCCACCATCGCCGCCTCACCGCCCTGTAAATCAGGCTCACCGCTGGCACACCAGCTTTCAACGGGCGTCACGCCCTGCTCGCTCAGCGCCTGAGACCAGCCCTCACGACGCTGATCGTTGTCTTCAATCGGATGTACGGAACCTAAGTAGCCAATGCGCTGGTGACCGTGCTGTTGCAACATACGCATCGCCATCAGCGCCCCGCTGACGTTGTCGAGACAAACGCAGCGATGGGCAAAACCGGGGACAATGCGGTTGACCAGAACCATGCCCGGCACCTGCTGCATGAGAGAAGCAAGCTCGGCGTCTGGCAAGGCTTTAGCATGAACAATCAAGGCGTTACAGCGCTGGCGAATCAATACTTCAATCGCGTGACGCTCTTTATCTGCCTGATGATAGGAGTTGTTGATTAACACATGTTTGTGCAGACGCTGGGCAACGGTATCAACCGCTTTCACCAGCGCGCCAAAGAAGGGATCGGACACGTCCATCACCACCACACCAATGGTGTCGCTGACCTGCGTGGCCAGCGCCTGGGCGTTCGCATTGGGACGATAACCGAGGCGTGCAACCGTTTTCAGCACCACCTCGCGGGTGTCTCCGGTCACCGCCGCACTGTTATTCAGCACCCGGGAGACCGTAGCGACCGAAACGCCCGCCTCGCGGGCAACATCACGTATGGTAATCATGAGCGATTACCACTGAAGCCTGTTATTTGCATAGCTCTTCCTGACCCAGACGCATTCTGACGTCTATTCTGTCAGGTGAAAGACCCGGGCTACGTGAAATCCGTCACAGGCTTGAAAACGGTTACATACAATTTTTTAACCTTTGTGATGAACATCATCTTCCAACGGTTTTTTCTCTACCCCCACCCCGGTCAGCTGGCGCCATAACCACTCGACGGGGCCCTGACGGAATATCCGCAGCCAAAAGTGGGAAAACAACAGGTTAACGACCCAGACCAGCGGAACAATCAGCAGCAACTGCAGGCGGTCGAAGTGATTGAACAATGCAAAGTGGTTAAACAGCGTGGTACAAATCAGCGTCTGTAACAGATAATTGGAGAGTGCCATTCTGCCCACCGCACTCACCATTAGCGTCAGGCGAAAACGCTGGAGCTGCGGCCACCAGCCAAAGCACAGCGCGGCGTAGCCCAGCGACTGCAAGGGGGCACTGATTTCACGCGGCACCTGCAGGAAGAAGCCCGCCCAGCGAAACTCCCATTTGACGTGCCATTGTAACGCAATCGACAACCCTTCAATCAGCATGCCGGCCAGCACCAGCATCGCGCCCGTACGGCGATAATGTTTCAGGCTCCAGGTGCCGCGCAGCCAGCCGCTGCGCATCAATGCGGCACCCACCATCATCAGGCCCGCCAGCTGCCAGCCATACTGCGCCGCCAGCGCCATCAGCGCCGACCCCAGCATATCCAGGCGATTGACCATCGCCTCCCAGCCACCCTGCGTGCGCCAGAAGGTTTCATACTGCACGTCGGCCGCGCCTGCCAGCCATGAACTGTTCGGATTTGGCCCGGATGCCATGCCGAGTACCACCAGCACCGCACTGCCAATCAGGTAAAGCATTAACCCGGTATTGAACAGCTGCTTTGTACCGGGCACATCGCGGATCATGCGCCAGGTCACCAGCCCGGTCAGCCCGTAAGCCAGCAGGATATCGCCCTCCCATAGCAGTAAGGCGTGCAGGAAACCGAAGATCACCAGCCAGGAGAGGCGTGACTGTATCCAGCGCTTACCGCGCGGCAACAGCAGTTGCAGCCCGGCACCGAACAGGATGGCAAATAGCGTGAGGAATTTTGCCTGGGCAAACAGATCCATCGCAGCCCATACCAGAAAATCGCGGGTCGATGGCAATCCTTGCCAGGCTGGATTCAGATAAGCCGCCTTCGGCAAACCAAAGGCGGTGATATTCAGCAGAAGAATGCCAAGAATGGCCAGTCCACGAATAAAATCGAGAGGAAGAATACGGGACATGGAGGCAATCCTGTAGGGGCCAGGCATGCCTGGCCCTGAACATTAGCGATGGCGTACCGAGCGCAGGAACTCCTGGCGCGTGTTCTGGCTGGACTTGAACAGCCCACCCAACGAGGTCGTTGTGGTGGCGCTGGTGGCATCGCGAATACCGCGCGCTTTCACACAATAGTGCACGGCATCAATGGACACCGCGACGTTGCTGGTGCCCAGCAGTGTTTGCAGTGCGACCAGAATCTGCTGCGTCAACCGTTCCTGCACCTGCGGCCGCGAGGAGAAGAACTGCACGATACGGTTGATTTTCGACAGACCAATCACCTTCTCTTTCGGGATATAGGCCACGGTCGCCTGACCATCGATAATCACAAAGTGATGTTCACAGGTGCTGGTCAGCGTAATATCACGCACGGTCACCATTTCATCCACTTTCATCTTGTTTTCGATAACGGTGATTTTCGGGAAGTTGGCATAGTCCAGGCCGGAGAACACTTCATTAACGTACATTTTGGCAATACGCTGCGGTGTTTCAGCCAGGCTGTCATCTTCCAGATCAAGATTGAGCAACTGCATAATTTCGGTCATATGACCGGCGATCAGCTGCTTACGCGTATCGTCATCCATTTCACGCACAGGTGAACGCAGCGGGGTTTCCAGGCCGCGGGCAACCAGCGCCTCATGAACCAGTGTGGCTTCCTGACTTAACGTCGCCATTTGTCTCTTTTCTCCAGCAGGTCTGACAAAATCCAATCCTCAATAGATTTCATGATGCAGGAAGGCAGCAACCGAACGAATCCCCGGGAGCTTACAACAAGTAAGTGACCGGGGTGAGTAAGGGCAGACAACGCACCTGCAGCGTGAAAGATGAAGAGGATTTCTGAGGCGCTATTTTGGAACACATTTGGAGTCTGATCCAGTGAATCAATTTAATTGTCGATGAAACAGTTTCATTCAGCTGCCGCCTCGCGATGCCACACCAGCACTCCCGCCACCAGCAGCGCCGCCCCGGCCACATACAACGCGGGTTCAAGACGGTGCGTCAGCGCCGTAGAGATCGCCGATAACATCGGCCCCACCAGTTGCCCGACTGCGTAACCGGTGGTCAGTAATCCGGCGAGATAGCGCGTGTGCAGCGGGGCCAGTTCACGGGCATATTGCAGAGAAAGCTGTACTACACAGAGAAAGCCGCCACCAATCAGCGCCGATCCCAGCGCCAATCCGCCCAATCCGGGGATCAGATCCGCTGCAAAAACCCCCAGCGCCTGCACCCACAGCACCAGCGCCAGGCGACGGTTACTGTCACCCAGGTGACGGGTCAGAATACCGATAGCGATCCCCACCACGGCAGCCCCACCAAACACCGGCCAGACAAACTGGCTGATCAGGCCGGGAAAACGTGTGGTCGCCATCTGTGACAGAAAGGTTGCGGGCAGAATATAGCCAAATCCGGCCAGACTGTAGCTCCAGACCAGCCGCTTCAGCCCAGGTGTCAGGCGCAGCGGCTCCGGGGCGGTTTCCGGGCGATGCAACTGACCGGTACGCGGTAAGGTGCGGGCAATCAGCGCCACCAGGGCCAGCGCCAGCACGCCATAAGCGCCCCAGGCCCAGGCCGCGCTGACCTGCTGGCTGTGCAGCCACACCGCCAGCAGTCCGCTGATCAAAATCCCGGTCCCCGGCCCGGCGAACACGGCGGCACTCAGCCCCGGACGCTGATAACGGTGCAACTGCTCATTGCTCCAGGCTGCAATCAGCACCATGGCCCAGCCGCTGGCCCAGCCAATCAGGAAGCGCACCACGCCGTGCTGCCACGGGCCGGAAACCAGGGCGGAAATCAGCGTCAGCGCAACGGCTCCCCAGACCCCCGCCTGTAAGCGCCATTCCACGCGCCGCGTAGCACGCATGGCATCAAACGAACCGCACAGATACCCCAGATAGTTCAGCGCCGCCACCACCGCCGCACTCGTCAGCGATAGCTGATTTTCGCCTATCATTAAAGGCACCTGTGGGGTAAAGGCAAAGCGCCCTATCCCCATCGCCACCACCAACGTCAGAAAAGCACATAGCGCAACACGTACTGCCATTTTTGACTCCCGAGCCGATTTTCAGTTGCCATCAGCATGAGTGATGGTTAAAATCACGAAAAGTGAATAATACTAACTAAGTTGCTGACGATAAGAGAACGAATGGACCTGACCCAACTTAAAATGTTCTGCGCGGTGGCTGACAGCGGTTCCGTCGTGCGGGCAGCGGAGCAGTTACATCGGGTGCCGTCAAACCTCACTACGCGCCTGCGCCAGCTGGAAGAAGAGCTGGGCACCGACCTGTTTATCCGCGAGAAGCAGCGCCTGCGCCTGTCGCCGATGGGCCATAACTTCCTCTGTTATGCTCAGCGTATCCTTGCGCTGAGCGAAGAGGCGCTGAACATGGCTCACGGTGGCAAACCGGCGGGCAATTTTGCCCTCGGATCGATGGAGAGCACGGCTGCCACGCGGCTGCCCTCACTGCTGGCAGAGTTTCATCAGCGTTATCCCGCCGTCAACCTGGCGCTGAGTACCGGTACCTCTTCTGAGATTATCGAAAAAGTGCGCGTTGGCACCCTGGCCGCCGCGCTGGCGGATGGCCCGGTCAATGCCGATGAACTCAACAGCTGTGTGGCATTTCCCGAGCAAATGGTGCTGATTTCCAGTCTGGATCATGCCGGGATCATAACGCCCGCCGATGCCGCAGGCAGCACGCTGTTTGCCTTTCGTCCGGGCTGCTCCTATCGCATTCGCTTAGAGAACTGGTTCCGCGATGCTGGCGTCCAGCCGGGCAATGTGATGGAGATTCAGTCGTATCACGCGATGCTGGCCTGCGTTGCCAGCGGCGGCGGGCTGGCATTGCTGCCTGCCGCCGTGCTGGCGCAGATGCCGGGCCACGAACGCGTGCGCCAGCACCCGCTGCCACCTGAAATGCGCGACACCGAGACCCGACTGGTGTGGCGCCGTGATGCCTTCACGCCCAACGTTGAGGCGCTGAAGTATCTGATTATTGAAGAATTTGATGAGAAGTCCAGCGATTAACCGCTGTTTCCTTCAACTCTGGTTACGCTTATTACACCCCTTTGAAAGAAAGACAGGAGCAACATATGCAGATGATTAAAACGCGTGCCGCCGTAGCATGGGCCGCCGGTGAACCACTGAAAATTGAAGAACTGGATCTGATGCCACCGCAAAAAGGCGAAGTGCTGGTCCGTATCGTTGCCACTGGCGTCTGCCACACCGATGCTTACACGCTGTCCGGTAAAGATCCGGAGGGTGTGTTCCCGGCGGTGCTGGGCCATGAGGGCGGCGGCGTGGTGGAAGCCGTGGGTGAAGGCGTTACCAGCGTGGCCGTGGGCGACCATGTGATCCCGCTGTACACCCCGGAGTGTGGCAAATGTAAATTCTGTCTGTCCGGTAAAACCAACCTGTGTCAGGCGATCCGCTCCACCCAGGGCAAAGGCCTGATGCCAGACGGCACCACTCGCTTCTTCAAAGACGGTCAGCCGATTTTCCATTATATGGGCACCTCAACGTTCTCTGAATACACCGTGATTCCGGAAATCTCCCTGGCGAAAATCAGTAAAGAAGCGCCGCTGGAAGAAGTGTGCCTGCTGGGCTGCGGCGTCACCACCGGCATGGGTGCCGTGACCAATACCGCGAAAGTGAAAGAAGGCGATACCGTGGCGATTTTCGGCCTCGGCGGCATTGGCCTGTCGGCGATTATTGGCGCGAAAATGGCGAAGGCCGGACGCATCATCGGGATTGATATCAATACCAGCAAATACGATCTGGCACGCAAACTGGGCGCGACCGATCTGATCAACCCGAAAGATTTCGACAAGCCGATTCAGGATGTGATCGTTGAAATGACCGACGGCGGGGTTGACTACTCCTTCGAGTGTATTGGTAACGTCAACGTGATGCGTTCAGCTCTTGAGTGTTGTCATAAAGGCTGGGGCGAGTCCGTGATCATCGGTGTAGCCGGTGCCGGTGAGGAGATTTCTACCCGTCCCTTCCAGCTGGTGACCGGGCGCGTTTGGCGCGGTTCTGCCTTCGGTGGCGTAAAAGGCCGCTCGCAGCTGCCGGGCATCGTGGATCGTTATATGGCGGGTGACTTCCAGCTGAATGACTTTATTACCCACACCATGCCGCTGGAAGAGATCAACGACGCATTCGACCTGATGCACGAAGGGAAATCGATTCGTTCTGTGGTGCATTTCGCCAAAAAATAAGAGAGGAAAGGATGCCATCGACTCTGGAACTTCTGGAAGAACATCGCCTGTTTGGCGGCTGGCAGCAGCGCTACCAGCATCAGTCTGAGACGCTGAACTGCGCGATGACCTTCAGCGTCTTTTTACCGGGACCGAAAAGCAGTTCACCGCCACCCGTGGTCTACTTTCTGGCGGGACTGACCTGTAGCGACGAGAACTTTAGCGTGAAATCCGGTGCGCAGCGCGTGGCGGCCGAACTGGGCCTGGTGCTGGTGATGCCGGATACCAGCCCGCGCGGCGAAGGCGTTGCCAACGACGACGGTTACGACCTCGGTCAGGGTGCCGGTTTCTACCTCAATGCCACCGAAGCGCCCTGGGCAGACCATTTTCACATGTACGATTACATCAACACTGAATTACCTGCATTGATTGCCGGTAATTTCAATGTCAGCGATCGTCAGGCGATTATGGGGCATTCGATGGGCGGCCACGGTGCACTGATGATTGCACTGCGTAACCCGGGTAAATTCAGTTCGGCGTCGGCGTTCGCACCGATTGTGAACCCGCTGGAAGTGGCATGGGGGCAGAAGGCCTTCCGCACCTATCTGGGGGATGATATCAACACGTGGAAGCAGTACGACAGCTGCTGGCTGATGCGTAACGGTGGTGCCGTGCTGCCGATGCTGGTCGATCAGGGCGATAACGATCAGTTCCTCGCCGATCAGCTGAGGCCGCAACGGCTGGAGGCCATCGCGCTGGAGCTGAACTATCCGTTAACCGTGCGGGAACAGCCCGGTTACGACCATAGCTACTTCTTTATCGCCAGCTTTGTGGAAGATCACCTGCGCTTCCATGCGCAGCATCTGCTGGTGTAAATCGCGCACGACTCAGGGCGAGGCATGCCTCGCCCCTACCCAAGATCACCGCACCCTCCTGAACGTAGGGGTCGGGCATGCCCGACCCTGCCCAATATCACCGTACCCTCCCTGAACGTAGGGGGCGGCCATGCCCGACCCTACCAATATCACCGTAGCCACCCTGAACGTAGGGGGCGGCCATGCCCGACCCTACCAATATCACCGTAGCCACCCTGAACGTAGGGGTCGGGCATGCCCGACCCTTCTGCGGCAGGCCCGCGCTAGCTGATGGCCTCTGCCACTAAACCATCAATCAACACCTGCGGCACACCCTGCGAGCAGCGCTCAATGCGCCCTTTTACACCATACACCCGCGCCAGACTTTCCGGCGTAATCACCGCTTCCGGTAAACCATCGGCAATCAACTCACCGTTTTGCAGCATCAATACGTGCTCGCTGTGACGCAGCGCGATATTAATATCATGCACCACCACGACGGTCACGATGTTGCGCAGGCGGGTTTCCCGCCGCACTAAATCCATCACGTGGAACTGGTAATTGAGGTCGAGTGCACTTAACGGCTCGTCCAGCAGCAACAGCTCCGGGCGGCGGATTAGCGACTGCGCCAGCCCGACTAACTGTTTCTGACCGCCGGACAGCTGGTCAAGATAACTCAGCGCCAGATGCGCGATACCCAGTTGCTCCAGCAGCGCCATCACTTCGGCTTCGCTGCTGGCATTACTGCGCCCGCCGCTGGCTCGCTGCGCCACAATAATCGACTCCAGCACATGCAGATGCACCCCGGCCGGCAGCGACTGCGGCAGATACACCACGCGTGAGGCACGGCGGGCAAACGGCAACGCCATCAGGTCTTCACCGTTCAGCCACAGTTCACCTTTGGCGCGGTTCAGCCCGGCCAGCGAGCGCAGCAGCGTTGACTTGCCGCAGCCGTTAGGCCCCAACAGCACGGTAATTTTGCCACGTGGCAGCAGCGGAACATTGAGATTGCTGATCACCTGACGTTTTGGATAACCGGCATGGAAACCGCTAATTTTCAGCCCCTGCATCAGACACTCCCCCGATGGCGCAGAATAATACTCAGGAAGAACGGCACGCCCACCAGTGAGGTGACAATCCCTACAGGAATGATGACGCCAGAGATCAGGTTCTTCGATACTACCGATGCCATCGACAGCACCAGTGCCCCCGTCAGCGCACTGGCGGGCAAATAGAAGCGGTGATCCTCACCAAAAATCATACGGGCAATATGCGGTGCTACCAGGCCGATAAAGCCAATCGGGCCGACAAACGCCACCGCCAGTGCCGAGATCACGCTGATGCGCAGCAGCGTAACCAGACGCAGGCGGCGCACATCAATACCGAAACTCACGGCCCTATCTTCACCCAGACGCAGCGCCGTCAGTTTCCACGCGCTTAACATCGAGAACGGCACCAGGATCAGCAGCGCCACGCAGAGCACCGCCAGCTTTTCCCACGAGGCGCGCGCCAGGCTGCCCATCGTCCAGAATACCAGCCCCTGCAAAGTATCTTCGCTGGCAATAAACTGCATCATCGAGACCAGTGCATTGAAGGTAAACACAAGCGCGATACCAAACAGCACCACACCGGAGGTGGACACCTGCGTCCAGCGCGTAACCGCGTCCAGCATCAGTGCAGCCAGCAGCGCAAAGACAAATGCATTGGCGGAGATAAACCACTGGTCCGGGATGCCCGGGATACCAATGCCCAGCACAATGGCCAGTGCAGCACCAAAGGCGGCGGCAGACGACACCCCAAGGGTAAACGGGCTGGCCAGCGGGTTATTCAGGATGGTCTGCATCTCAGCCCCGGCAAGGCCCAGTCCTAAGCCCACCACCACAGCCATCAACGCATACGGCAGGCGTATGTCCCAGACGATCACCCGGGTACCGGCATCAACCGTCTCCGGTGACAGCAGCGTTTGCCATAATACCTGTAACGACAGGCCGGACGGGCCAAGCGTGAAGTCCAGCACCAGCGAAGCGGCGATCGCCAGCACCAGTACGGCCATAATTAACAGTCGGTGGCGCAGCAGCTGGTGGTAACGCCCCATGACACCTTCAGGCGGGATGTTGCCCGCGTGCTGCACGGGTTCCTGGGTCAGACTCATTCTCAATACCTGCTAGAAATGTATTTAATGCCGCTTAAAATAAAGCAAATGCGAATACTAATCAGTAATATTTTTAGTCTGTTTTATTGACATAAATGATTCAGATAAAAAAAGGCGCGGGATCCGCGCCTTCTTCTGTTATCCCATCGCCATTACTTTTCGAACTTAGGGAATTCCATCTCACTGTACTTCACAAAACGCGTTTTGCGCGTCAGCTTGAAGCCAAACCAGATAATCAGGAACAGCGGGATGCCAATATAGGTGGCCGCTACGCCGCCCCAGTCAATGGTATCCGACAGGAACGCCTGATAGTTCTGGCCCAGGGTAATAATCAGACACAGCACAAACGCAAAGATCGGCCCCAGCGGGAAGAAACCAGAACGGTACGGCAGATCGGCCAGATCCCGGCCCTGAGCCACATACCCTTTACGGAAACGATAATGACTGATAGCAATACCCAGCCAGGCAATAAATCCCGTCATCCCGGAGGTGTTTAGCAGCCATAGGTACACCGTCTGATTGCCAAACATCGAGGTCAGGAAGCACAGCCCCGCCACCACTGTTGTGGCATACAGCGCATTACGCGGCACACCGCCTTTGGACAGTTTGGCGAAGATACGCGGTGCTTTACCCTCTGAAGCCAGGGTATAGAGCATACGCGTGGAGGCATACATCCCGGAGTTCCCCGCTGACAATACCGCCGTCAGGATCACCGCATTCATGACTGCCGCTGCCGACAGCAGGCCGGCATGCTGGAATACCAGCGTGAACGGGCTGACGCTGATATCGGTCACATTGTTACGCAGCAGGCTTGGGTCGGTGTAAGGGATAATCAGGCTGATCACCAGAATCGCAAACACATAGAACAGCAGGATGCGCCAGAACACCTGACGGACCGCACGTGGAATGTTCTTCGCCGGGTCTTCCGATTCCCCGGCGGCAATACCAATTAATTCGGTGCCCTGGAACGAGAAGCCAACGATCATCGCCACGCCAATCATCGCGGCAAAGCCACCGGAAAACGGCGCATCACCAATCTGCCAGTTATGCCAGCCTGCACTTTCACCGCCGCGCAGAATGCCCACGATCATCGCTACACCCACGATAATAAAGATGATGACGGTGACCACTTTGATCAGCGAGAACCAGTATTCCGCTTCACCAAAGCCTTTTACGGAGATGTAGTTCAGCAGGAAGATCAGGCAGAGGAACAGTGCGCTCCAGATCCAGCCCGGGGTGTCCGGGAACCACCAGGTCATCACCAGCTGTGAAGCGACAAGGTCAACGGCGATGGTGACCGCCCAGTTGTACCAGTAGTTCCAGCCCAGCGCGAAGCCAAAGCCTTCTTCGACGTATTTGGCGCCGTAGGTAGAAAATGAGCCTGAAACCGGCATAAAGGCCGCCAGCTCACCGAGGCTGGTCATCAGGAAGTAAACCATCAGGCCAATCAGCATATAGGACAGTAATGCCCCGCCTGGACCCGCCTGAGAAATAGTGGCACCTGAGGCGACAAATAAGCCTGTGCCAATCGAACCGCCAATGGCGATCATGGTTAAGTGACGTGCTTTTAGTTCACGTCTTAATCCAGTGGGTTGTGTTGTTGTTGTGTCATGATCCATGTTTTAACGCTGCGCCTTGCAAAAAATAAGGCGCGATTATAGCAACCTGGCGGGGGTCGTATAGCGATTACGCCACGTTATAAGTTAGCTTCATGATCGGCGGGAAATTATTAGCGTAACACGGGAGAGGCGTGCTCTCCCCTGTCAGAGCGCATGATTTCGCAGGGGTCGGGCATGCCCGACCCGGGTTTTATTCCGTGCAATAGCTCAGAAAACGGTTCAGCGCCTTCGAGAGGTGTTTCTGCCGATGATGAATCCGGTACAGCGTGCGTTTGAGTTTTGGCAACGGAATGGTCACTTCGACCAGCGTCCCCATCTCCAGTTGTTCGGCAATCACCCTCCGCGACAGGCAGCTGATCCCCATGCCGTGACGCACCGCATTTTTAATCGCCTCAGAGTTACCCAGCTCCAGCGCCAGATCGAACTGCGGCAGATGTGACAACAGCAGATAGTCGACGATTTCACGCGTGCCGGAGCCATGTTCGCGCAGGATCCAGGGCGCGGCGGCCAGGCTCTGTAACGTCACCGGCTGGTTGAGAATATCGGCATTCGGGGCCGCAAAAACCACCAGCTCATCTTCCAGCCAGGGCTCCGTGATCAATTCAGCCATATGGCATGGCCCTTCAATCAGGCCAATATCCACCCGAAAATCAGCGACATCCGTAATCACGTCCTGGCTGTTACCGACGCTCAGCTCTAAAGGCAGCATCGGGAAATCGCGGCGGTAGTGGGCGATCATGCCGGGTAACAGATAGTTGCCGATGGTGCTGCTGGCCGATACGCGCAATGCCCCGTTGTCTTCACGGAATAACTGCTCAATATCCTGCGCCTGCTCAAGCAGCCCAACGGCACGTGGATATAACAGGCGGCCATGTTCGTTAATGACCAGGCGTTTGCCGACCCGGTCAAACAACTGGACACTCAGTTGGCCTTCAAGATCGGCCAATGCGGCACTGACCGCTGACTGGGAAAGTGCCAGCACCTGAGAGGCCTGAGTGGTTGAACCGCTTTTCAGGACTTCGGTGAAGACTTCCAGTTGGCGCAGGGTGATATGCATCGTCATTCCTTTCACAAAAAAAGTGGCTTACAAGTAGACTGCTTAACACTTAGAGTGGTTGATTATAAGTATATAATCAATTTATCTTTTAAGTAAGTTGCCATCATCATATCGCCATCATCTTATGGAGGAAGATATTTTGGCTGACATCGCTCTCAAAAATCATCATCACTCGATACAGCACTTTATTCCAGGCCTCGCGCTGGCAGGCGGGATTGCCGCGCTGGCTATCTGGGCGGGCAATATCCCCTGGGTTGCCGGACTGGGGCTGGGCGCACTGACCCTGGCGATTGTATTTGGCATCGTCGCTGGCAATACGCTGTATCCCCTCATTTATCCGTCTTGCGATAGCGGTATTCTGCTGGCAAAGCAGAAGCTGCTACGGCTGGGCATTATTCTCTATGGCTTTCGGTTAACCTTCCAGCAAATAGCCAACGTCGGCATCAGTGGCGTGATCATCGATATCATGACCCTGAGCTCCACGTTCTTTATTGCCTGCTGGCTGGGGCGTAAAGTCTTCGGGCTGGATCGCGACACGGCCTGGTTGATTGGCGCCGGTAGCAGTATCTGTGGTGCCGCGGCCGTGCTGGCAACAGAACCCGTGCTGAAAGCCGAAGCCTCAAAAGTCGCGGTGGCCGTGGCTACGGTTGTGATCTTTGGCACTATCGCGATTTTCCTTTATCCGCTGTTATATCCGCATGTCTTACAAATGTTTCCGTCGGTGACACCTGAAAGCTATGGTATTTACACGGGCTCTACGATGCATGAAGTCGCGCAAGTGGTCGCGGCAGGACATGCTATCGCCCCGGAAACAGAGAACGCGGCGGTGATCAGTAAAATGCTGCGCGTGATGATGCTGGCCCCCTTCCTGGTGATCCTCAACTGGCAGATGAAGCGCATGCGGCCAGCCACTGAAACTCAGAGCAAAAGCGCACTCTCTTTCCCATGGTTCGCTCTGCTGTTTATTGTTGTCGCGCTGTTTAACTCTCTGCATCTGTTCCCACAGTCCGTCGTCAACGCCATTAACCAGCTGGATAATGTCTTTCTGGCGATGGCCATGGCAGCGCTCGGCGTCACGACGCAGGTCAGCCAACTGAAGCGCGCCGGGATGCGCCCGATTCTTCTGGGCCTGACGCTGTTTATCTGGCTGATAGTGGGCGGTGGTGCTATCAACCTGTTGGTTCAACATTTGATGGCATAGTTTCCGCACTTTTCCGGTTATGATGACCTGACTGCCATTAGGCAGGCCATTAACAGGAGAACGGCATGAAATATATCGGTGCCCACGTCAGCGCAGCTGGCGGTGTGGATAAAGCGGTTGAACGCGCATACGAACTGGAAGCCACTGCTTTCGCGCTCTTTACGAAAAATCAGCGTCAGTGGCGCGCGGCTCCGCTGACTGATGAAGTGATTTCGGCCTTTCGCACTGCCTGTGAAAAGTATCACTACACTCCCGGGCAAATCCTGCCCCACGACAGCTATCTGATCAACCTCGGCCACCCGGTAGAGGAGGCCCTGGAAAAATCACGCGAAGCTTTCCTCGATGAAGTGACACGCTGCCAGCAATTGGGGCTGACGTTGTTGAATTTCCACCCCGGTAGCCACCTGCATCAAATCAGCGAAGACGACTGCCTTCAGCGCATTGCTGAGTCGATCAACATCGTGCTGGATAAAACGGAAGGCGTGACGGCGGTGATCGAGAATACCGCCGGTCAGGGCAGTAACCTGGGGTTCCGCTTTGAACATCTGGCGGCGATCATTGATGGCGTGGAAGATAAATCCCGCGTCGGTGTCTGCATTGATACCTGCCACGCCTTTGCCGGGGGTTACGACCTGCGCAGTGAAGAAGAGTGCGTGAAGACGTTTGCCGATTTCGAACGCATCGTGGGCTTTCAGTATCTGCGCGGTATGCACCTCAATGATGCGAAAAGCGAGTTTAACAGCCGTGTCGATCGTCATCACAGCCTGGGTGAGGGGAATATCGGTAAGACGGTATTTAGCTGGTTGATGAAGGATAAACGCTTTGATGGGATCCCGATGATTCTTGAAACGGTCAATCCGGATATCTGGAAAGATGAAATTGCGTGGTTGAAGTCAGAGCAGAAATAAAACCCGTAGGGGTCAGGCATGCCTGACCCTGTGAAACGGGCGAGGCGTGCCTCGCCCCTACGGGGATAAGATTATACTTTCAGCGCTTCTGCTTCCGGGCGTTTCAACACCGCGTAAGAGAGACCTGCCACCAGCGTACCCACGATAATCGCCGCCAGGTAACCGACGACCGGAGTGATTGCGCCAGGGATTAACAGGACAAACAGACCGCCGTGTGGCGCCATCAGTTTGGCACCAATCGCCATCGACATTGCGCCGGTTACGGCACCGCCGATGATGCAGCAAGGCAGAACGCGCATCGGGTCACGGGCAGCAAACGGAATCGCACCTTCAGAGATAAAGCACAGACCCAGTACCAGCGCCGCTTTGCCCCCTTCCTGCTGACCTTTGTTGAACTTCCTGCGTGCAACCAGCGTTGCCAGACCCATCGCCAGCGGTGGCACCATACCGGCTGCCATAATCGCCGCCATCGGCGCATAGGTTTGCGAACTGAGCAGTCCGACACCAAAGGCATAAGCCACTTTGTTCACCGGGCCACCCATATCGGTACACATCATGCCACCGAGGATGGCGCCCAGAACCACCGCGTTAGCCGTACCCAGGTTTGCCAGCCAGGCCGTCAGACCTGCCATGATACCGGCCACCGGTTTGCCCACCACGTAGATCATCAGCAGACCTGTAATCAAACTCGCGACCAGCGGAATGATCAGAATCGGCTTTAATGCTTCCATGCTGGTCGGTAGTTTGACCTTCTGGCTAAGGAACTTCGCGGCATAACCGGCAATGAAACCGGCGATGATACCGCCAAGGAAGCCGGCGTTAATGCTGGTCGCCAGCATCCCGCCAATCAGGCCAGGCGTCAGACCCGGACGGTCTGCAATCGAGAAGGCGATAAAGCCTGCCAGCACCGGCACCATCAGGGCAAACGCACTGCTGCCACCAATCTGCATCAGCGCTGCTGCCAGCGTACCCTGCTCTTTAAACGCAGTGATACCAAAGGCGAAGGACAGGGCAATGCTCAGCCCCCCTGCGACCACCATCGGCAGCATGTAGGACACACCGGTCAACAAGTGACGATAGGCCCCTGCTTTCTCTTTTTTCTCATCCTGTGCAGCAGACTGTCCACCCTGAGGCTGGTAAACACGGGCTTCTGCCACGGCTTTATCCAGTTCCTGAGCGGTTTTCTTCAGCGCCAGGCTGGTAGAGGTGCGGTACATCGGCTTACCGGCAAATTTTGCCAGGTCCACTTCGATGTCTGCCGCAACAATCACCAGATCGGCTGCCGCCACTTCTTCAGCGGTAATGGCATTGCCAGCACCCACTGAACCACGGGTTTCCACCTTCACCCACCAGCCGCGTTTTTTCGCTTCGGTGTCAATGGCTTCGGCGGCCATAAACGTATGTGCCACACCAGTCGGACACGCAGTAATCGCGACAACACGTTTAGGCCCGGTGCTGACCGCAGCAGGCGCAGCCGCTGATGCCGCCGGTGCCTGATAAGGTTGTGCGTGAGTTTGCGCCTTTGCCAGCACCTCGGCTGGCTGACGCAGCAGCTGTTCGATGTCAGCCAGATAAATGGCTTTGCCGTTCAGTGTGCTGTCTGCCGGAATATTTTTGCCTGCCACAATGACTTGATCCGCTTCTGCCGGATTATCCGTCAGAGTCAGACCGGCGCTTGCCGCAGCCGCTGTGGTGATATTTTTTGCCAGATAGCCCGTTGCCAGCCCCAGCGAAGAATCGATTATCAGCAGCGTTTTCATTATGCGTCTCCTGCTGTTAGTTAATGAAAGGTTGTAGGTCGACACGCGCCATCATTGCGGCCAACTGGGTACGATCGGTAACGCCCACGTTGCTCTGGCTGACGGCCATAGCCGCCACTGCCGTTGCAAGACGCAGTGTGTGCTCGCTCGATTCACGCATCAGCAGGCCATATATCAGCCCGCCAACCATAGAATCGCCCGCACCCACGGTGCTCACAACTTCACAGGCAGGTGGTTTTGCAATCCATTCGCCTGAAGCATTCACCCACAGCGCCCCTTCGGCACCGAGAGAGATAACCACGTGAGCGATCCCCTGCTCACGCAGCGCATGTGCTGCTTCAATCACATCTTGTAATGTCGGTAATTTGCGGCCTGCCCAGATTTCGAGCTCACGGCGGTTGGGTTTGACCAGCCACGGTGCGGCTTTCAGGCCCGCAACCAGCGCCTCACGGCTGCTGTCAAAAATAATGCATGGGCAGTGGGTACGCAGTTGCGTCATCCACTCGGTGAAGGCATCCGGGTCAACGCCTGCTGGCAGGCTTCCGCTGACGCAGACCATGTCGAACTGCCCCAGCCAGGTCAGTGAATCCGCCGTAAAGCGCTCCCAGTCCTGTGCCGTTACGTCAAAACCTGAGAAGTTCAGGTCAGTGACATCGCCATCTTTCTCGGTCAGTTTGACGTTGATACGGGTGCGGCCTTCAACCACCTGGAAGCGGTTAGCAATCCCCAGCTCGCTGAAGAGGTGCTGGAAGCCGTCCTGATTCTCTTTACCCAGGAAGCCGCCCACGGTGACATCAATGCCCAGGTCTTTGAGAACCTTGGCCACGTTGATACCTTTACCCGCTGCGTGCAGCCCGGTGGTTTTCACCAGGTTGACTTCGCCGCGCTCAACTTCCGGAACGTACCCCACCAGATCGTAGGCAGGGTTCAGAGTAATAGTGGCGACACGTCTGCTCATGATGCACCCTCGCCCAGACCGGCAGCGATGGCTTCACCAATGGCATCCAGTGCTGCGCGGGCATCTTCACCGCTGGCGCTGAAGCGCAGGCGATGGCCTTTTTTCACGCCAAGCGCCACGACTTTCATCAGGCTGCGACCGTTAGCCGGTTTACCACTACCATCAAGGTTTGTGACAGTCACATCACAGTTAAACTGTTTGATCACACTGACCAGTGCTGTACCCGGACGCGCATGCAGGCCATGTTCGTTACGAATGGTGAACTCTTCGGTCAATACGTCAGCCTGTTCGGAGACGTCGCTGGTCAGCAAGGCGAGAATTCCGGCTGCGTCCGCACTCAGCAGACGATCCGCTTTCTGCTTAATCAGCAGATCGCTTAAGTAGTTCAGCACATTCAGCGGCTGGTCGTCGGTGACGGAAACGGTGATCAACAGTGACGCGCTTTCACCGTTAACGCTGAACGGGGCAGCAGCACGGCTGATGGCAACCGCACTGGCCAGGTTACCGTTGGTGCTGTCACTAAGCCAGATACCCTGCCCCAGATTCAGCGGCTTACCGGCAATCACGCAGCTCACGAAGGAAGCATCCACTGCGCCTGCCTGTTGCAGACGACCAGCGTTCAGTGCCTGTAAGGTCATCAGGTCACTAGCGGCCACATCGATCGTGATCAGCGAGGTATCGAATTTGAATTCTGCCGCCAGTTTTTCACCCATCAAAATACTGCGCAGGGTTTCTGCGGAGTCGGTGGTGCGCAGCTGTTCTGCCACACTGTCATCACTCAGCACATGCGTCAGCTGGCGCAGCAGCGCGAGGTGTTCGTCAGACTTCGCGGCGATACCAATCACCACGTAGGCCGTTTGATCTTCGCCCCAGGCAATGCCCTGCGGGAACTGGAACACCTGCACACCGGTTTTTAACACCAGATCGCGGGTATCGGTGGTGCCATGCGGGATAGCAATACCGTTACCGAGGTAAGTGGAGGTCTGCTGCTCGCGTGCCAGCATGCCGTCGACATAACCTTCGCCGACATTACCGGCGGCGGTCAGCGCGGCGGCGACCTGACGGATAGCATCTTGTTTGTCGCCTGCCTGGGCTCCAGGCTTAATGGCGTTGAGTTCTAACTGGAACATGGTTCTCCTCGCTGCTGATTTGAATCGTTTCAGCTAATTTGAGAAAAAAAGCGCTATCTCTGCACTAACAACCTGAGGAGACAACGCTGAAACGTTTCAATGAGTTTGGTCCCGATAGCGGATCTGTTGCAAGTTTTACTGTGAATCGCGTAGCAGATTTTTGACGCTCCGCACATTTCATCAATCATTTTCAGAAAAACGCACCTCAAAAGAGTGGAAAGCTGAAGGCATGCTGACGAGCATTCTCACCGCTGAATTGTGCAAAAAGTGCCTAAAATGAAAACGCTTTCGCCCCCGATTGAAAAAGGTTTCCCGACTTTCATATTAGGGCGTAAAATCTCGCCGTTTTTCCTCACCAGGCTTATCGAACCCATGTCATTACCTGCTGCGCCCGCCCGTACCTTGCCTGACAGCAAATCCCTTGCATTTCTGATCGTGGCATTTATTTCCGGGCTGGCCGGTGCGCTGCAAACGCCAACCCTCAGCCTGTTCCTGAGCACTGAAGTTCATGTTCGCCCCTTTATGGTTGGCCTGTTCTTCACGCTCAGCGCCGTGATTGGCATTGTCGTCAGCCAGCTTCTGGCGCGCTATTCAGACCGCAAAGGCGATCGTAAAACACTGATCCTCTATTGCTGTTTGCTGGGCGCAATGGCGTCGCTGCTGTTTGCCTGGAACCGCAACTACTTTATTTTACTGTTCGTAGGCGTTTTGCTTTCCAGTTTCGGCACCAGCGCCACCTCGCAGATGTTTGCGCTGGCGCGTGAGCATTCAGATAAAACCGGGCGTGAAAACGTGATGTTCAGTTCGGTCATGCGTGCGCAGATCTCTCTGGCCTGGATGGTGGGTCCGCCGCTGGCCTTTGCTCTGGCGCTGGGCTACGGCTTTCGCACCATGTATCTGACAGCCGCCGTGGCCTTTGTACTTTGCGCGGTGATTGTGCGCTATCTGCTGCCCTCAATGCGCAAAACCACCCTGGTGATGCGTCAGCCCATTCAGGCTCCGCGCCGTCATCGCCGTGCCACGCTGATGTTGTTTATTGCCTGCACGCTGATGTGGTCGAGCAATGGTCTGTATCTCATTACCATGCCGTTATATGTGGTGAATGAGCTGCATCTGCCGGAAAAACTGGCCGGGCTGATGATGGGTCTGGCTGCCGGGCTGGAGATCCCGGTGATGCTGCTGGCGGGGTATTATGCCAAACGCTGCGGTAAGCGCCGCCTGATGCGTGGCGCCGCGTTTTCAGGATTGCTGTTTTACAGCGGCACGCTGATGTTTGATGGCGAAGTATCGATGCTGCTGTTGCAGGGGCTGAATGCGATGTTTATTGGGGTGGTGGCAGCAATCGGGATGATTTACTTCCAGGACATGATGCCAGGCCAGGCCGGTGCAGCGACAACGCTGTTCACCAATTCAACCCGTATGGGCTGGATTGTTGGCGGCTCGCTGGCTGGGATGGTGGCTGAGGTCTGGAGTTTCCACGCGGTGTTCTGGTTTGCCGTGATCATGATGGCCGCCTCACTGCTTTGCCTGCTGCGCGTGCCAGAACCTCAGTCAGGGGAAACCAGCACAGAACAGCCCGCAGGCTGATTCAGGGGGCGGTCTGTGCTTCCAGGTCCAGCAAATACACCATCGATTGCTCGCGGCTTGTGCCACACATCTCAAACTGCGGCTGCAATCCTGAGCACACTTTAGGCCGCAGTGGCGAACCAAAGATTTTGCAGCGCATCTGAGCATCGAGCTGAATACAGGGTGTATTCGCCGGTTTTCCGTGCGGATGGCCTGGGATAGGCGATGAAATTGACGGTGCTGTACAGCAGGCACCACAGGCGGCGCGACACTCCATCACTGACCTCCAATACGAAAGCGCGACAATAGCAGGTCGCCCTCGCGAATACTATTCTTGTCCTGTAACCGGTTCGGTCCGATCGAACCCCCTGTCCGGCCCGTGCGTATTCCTTCAGGCGCATATTTTTCTCCGGGCCATCTTGCCTGGCGACGCGGGCGCGAGTAACGTGTCGCGATAAATTTCCCCCTCATCTTTCATACGAGACCTGTTTTATGCCAAGAGCCAATGAAATCAAAAAAGGCATGGCCGTCAGCTTTAACGGCAAACTGCTGTTAGTTAAAGATATTGACGTACAAAGCCCGAGCGCACGCGGCGCGTCCACGCTGTACAAAATGCGTTTCACGGATATCCGCACCGGGATGAAAGTGGAAGAACGTTTCAAAGGTGACGACATCATCGACACCATTTCACTCAGCCGTCGCCAGGTGACCTTCTCGTACATTGATGGCGATGAATACGTCTTTATGGATGATGAGGATTACACGCCGTACAACTTCAAGCAGGAGCAGATCGAAGATGAACTGCTGTTCCTGCCGGAAGGCGGTATTCCGGGTATTCAGGTACTGACGATGGACGGTATGATTTTGGCGCTGGAGCTGCCTCAGACGGTAGATATGGAAATTGTCGAAACCACCCCGGGAATTAAAGGTGCTTCCGCCAGCGCCCGCACAAAACCCGCAAAAATGGCCACAGGTCTGGTCGTTCAGGTGCCGGAGTACCTCAGCAATGGTGATAAGATTCGCATTCATATCCCTGAGCGTCGTTATATGAGCCGCGCGGACTAGTCAACGTGAAAAATGGCGCGGTCAGGTGACGGCGCCATTTATAATATGTTATAACATAACAATATCACCGATAATCAACCAAGAGAATGCCCGTCTTGTGTTGTTGGTCGAGCCAGCGAATCTGGCTGGTGCCGAGATTGTAGGGTAAAGACTGTGGGGCCGTGCTTTTCAACGACATATGACTGAATCTTGCCTGGCCATTACGCTCGCATGAGACTTGCACCTGTTTTTGCTGAATCTTATGGGTGCATTCAGACTCCACAATCCTCCCGCTGAACTGGATGACTCCCGAACTGCCTGGTAACTGAGGCTGGTCTGCCACTACATTGCTCGTCCATGAGGCGAAAAACATAACGACGGCTGTCGTTGCAATAATGTTCATATCAACCTCAATGTTCATCTTCTTCTCGATGACTTTAGCCAATTACATACATTGATGTGATGAAAACAAATACGGGCCAAGAACGATAAATATCATTAAAGTTTTCCTGAGGAGCGAATATGACCCGAGTCAATCTGATTACCGGCTTTCTTGGCAGCGGAAAAACCACCACTCTGCGCCATTTACTGGCCAGTAAACCCGAAGGTGAGCAGTGGGCCGTTCTGGTGAATGAGTTTGGTGAAATTGGCATCGACGGTGCCCTGCTGGCAGAAACGGGGGCGGTACTGAAAGAGATCCCCGGTGGCTGCATGTGTTGTGTCAACGGGCTGCCCATGCAGGTAGGGCTAAATATGCTGCTGAAGCAGGCTAAGCCTGACCGCCTGTTGATTGAACCTACCGGGCTTGGTCATCCAAAGCAGATCCTTGATATGCTGTCAGCCACCGTTTATCAGCCCTGGATCGACCTGCGCGCCACCCTGTGTCTGCTCGACCCACGTCAGCTTGCCGATAAACGCGTGGTAGAAAATGAAAACTTCCGCGACCAGCTTGCCGCCGCAGATATTATTATCGCCAACAAGCAAGATCGCTGGGAAGAGGCCGACCGGGAAAGGCTTGATCAGTGGCAGCAGCTCACAGCAACGCCTCGTCAGCTGGTTGCCACCTCTCACGGCCAGATCGATGCTGCACTACTCGATCAACCGCGCGCCAACCTGCAAGCGCTGCCAACACCCTCGCACCATCATCATCATCGCCCGTCGCAGTCCGGGCTGGCCGCGCTGAAGCTGGACGACAACGCGCGCTGGCGGCGGGCAGTGAATCAGGGACAGGGTTACTTTGCGGCGGGTTGGATTTTCGACAGTGAAACTGTATTTGATACCATCGGCCTGCTTGAATGGGCCAGACTGGCACCGGTTTCGCGTGTTAAGGGTGTATTACGCATTCCGGAAGGGTTAGTGAGTATTAATCGTCAGGGTGCGGACTTTCATATTGAAACCCGTCAGACGACACCGCCTGATAGCCGTATCGAGTTAATTCATGAGGAAATAGCAGAATGGAATCTTTTGCAAAATGCTTTGTTGAATCTTCGTTTATAGTTGTAGATATATTATACGCCGCGACTTTTCTATAAAAAGCCCCTATACGGATATGACTATTAAACGTTTTTTACTGATTTTGCTGCTGAACGTTCTCGGCCTGGCGCTGTTTTTCTCATGGTATATTCCGGCCAACCATGGCCTGTGGTTTACCCTCGATAAAACCATTTTTTACGGGTTCAATCAGCGACTGGCGACCAATCCGATCCTGTTATGGCTGGTGGCTATTACCAACTTCCGCGCCTTTGACGGTGTGTCACTGCTGGCGATGGGCGGGTTGTACCTGCATTTCTGGCGTCGTGAAACACCTGAAGGGCGCCGCCGCATGTTTGCCATCGGCATCACCATGTTAATCACGGCAGTGGGCCTTAACCAACTCGGACATCAAATTCCGGTTTCGCATCCCAGCCCAACGAAATTCTTCCCGGACGTTAATCACGTGACCAAACTCACCGGGATCCCGACAAAAGATTCCTCCGCAGACAGTTTCCCCGGTGACCACGGCATGATGCTGATGATTTTTGCCTGCTTTATGCTGCGCTATTTCACCCGCCGCGCATTTGGCCTGGCCGTGATTATTGTGCTGATTTTTGCCCTGCCGCGCGTGATGATTGGCGCACACTGGTTTACCGATATTGCCGTGGGTTCCCTGTCAATCGTACTGGTTGGTATGAGTTGGTGGTTGCTGACACCGGCGAGTGATTATCTGGTGAACTGGCTGTATCGCAATTTGCCGGGCAAATATAAAACCGCACAATAATCCCAGCCGCATGGATGTAAAGACTCTTTTTTACGTCCACTATATTGCCGTTCAGGCAAATAATCTGCAGGCGAAAAAGGGGCTATAAGACGTATTTATTATGCCCCGGATAACAGCCGAAACCGCTACATCTCAAGCTTGTCCATCCAGATTGTTCTGATTTTGACTTGACCCGTAGTTGTTAGCAGCAAAATTGCGCTTAAGCACATTCAGTTAAGCTGCTAATTGGCGATAATGTGACCAATTCGTTACGTAATGGTTTTACATCGTAAAATCCTCTAAAAAAGTGCTTAAAAGCCCTCGCTATGGGGCTTGTTATCGGGTAATCTCGTTTTCGATTAGGCTAAATGGCTAAAGTATTTCGGTAAGTTACATTTTAATTTGTGCTCAATGACACATTTTAAGGTTTTCCGATTTGTCTTAACCTCCTGTACTAATTAATCTCGTTTCGTTTCGCAATTTTGCTAACGACTTAGTCGTTAAGGACTTCAAGGGATCACAAACATAATGGTCAAGTCTCAACCTATTCTGAGATATATCTTGCGGGCGCTCCCCGCCGTTGCATTAGCAACACTGTTGTCAGCATGTAGTTCGAACAGCGGACACAACGTACAAACTGATACTCATGCAGTTAAAGATCAAAACGGTTTTTTACTGCAAGCGTCTCAGGATGAATTCGAACAGATGGTCCAGAATGTGGATATCAAATCCCGCCTGATGGACCAGTATGCGGACTGGAAAGGTGTACGTTATCGTCTTGGCGGCACCAGCAAACGTGGCATTGATTGCTCTGCGTTTGTCCAGACCACATTCCGTGAACAGTTTGGCCTGGATTTACCACGCTCAACGTATGAGCAGGAAGATTCCGGAAAAAGTATTCAGCGCGCAAAACTGCGTGCAGGTGATCTAGTGCTGTTCCGTGCAGGCTCCACGGGTCGTCATGTCGGTATTTATATCGGTAATGACAACTTTGTTCATGCCTCCACCAGCAGCGGTGTGATGATTTCGAACCTGAATGATTCTTACTGGAAAAACCGTTACCGCGATGCCCGCAGGGTATTGAGCCGAACGCAAAGCTGATTTCACTCCCTTGAAATCTGCGAACACGAGATATGAAAACGCTGCCATGGCAGCGTTTTTTTTTGCCTTTTATACCGTCCTTCCTGCTCGTCATTTCGCGGAGTGAACCCTGTTTTTGGCCGCAAAAAGGATTACGTCGTCCTGGAACAATTTTTCAGTTGTTTTACCTGGCAGGCCGCCCGAAAAGGAATTGATTACCATCAATAAGATAGAGACAGAATTTCCCCTCCGTTATATCCTCACTGGCTGACACCAGAAGCAGTTCGCGACCAATAATAATAAAATCGGCGAAAACGGGAGAGATCACCGAATGCCACTATCTACCACCGTCAGGCGGCAGGTGACTCAGCCGCGCAAGATAGTTTGTCTCAGTGCGTCCATAGGTTTTTTCTTTTTTCTACTGTTTCTTATCATTATGCTGACCGTCACCTGGAGCCGGCGATCCGCAGCGCACGATCGCCTCGCGAGCTATACGCAACGTTACGTTGTTAACGCCTTCGACGAGTTGCAGACCACACTCCAACCACTTCAGGTTGCCACCAACGCGACCTGTGAAACCATACGCAACGATCTTACGCAACGCTCAGCCTTTGCAGCCAATGTTCGCGCTATTCTCCTGGTCAAAGATCACAGTGCCTTTTGCTCATCCGCTACCGGTCCGATGCAAATGGATATCCGCGAAATCTCCCCCTATACCGATGTCAGAAACCCCACCGACATTCGGCTGATCTCCGGTACGCCGATGATGCCCCATACACCCGCCATCGTGCTGTGGCTAAAAAACCCTGCCCTGCCCAACAGCGGTGTTTTCACTACCCTCAATATTAATCTCACCCCTTATTTACTGCTGGCCTCACGCGAGCAACAGATTAGCGGTATGGCAATCGTCGCCGGAGACAGTGCGATGACCACCTGGGATGAACAACGCGTGGTGAAACGCAGCGCGCTGCCAAAGGTGCCACTGCGCAGTATTGCCATTCCAGGTTATCCCCTCACGCTCTATCTTTACGGCGAAGCGCTGCCACGCCGCGATATCCATATTATCCTGCTGGCAGGGCTCTTAATGGGCGTACTGATTACCTGCGGCTGTTTCCTGATGCTTACGCTGCGCCTGCGCTCGGGTAAAGAAATCATGCTTGGCATTAAGCGCGGAGAGTTTCATGTTGAATACCAACCCGTCATCGAAACCCACAGCGGAAAATGCTACGGACTGGAAGCGTTGCTGCGCTGGACGCATCCGACCGATGGCCGTATCCCGCCAGATTCGTTTATCAGTTATGCCGAAGGACAGAATCTGATTGTGCCGCTGACCCGCCATCTTTTTACGCTGGTGGCACAGGACGCGCATCGCCTCTGTAAAGTAGTGCCCGTCGGCACTCAAATGGGGGTTAATCTGTCGCCCAATCACCTTGTTCACCCGAGCTTTCGCCAGGATGTGCGGGACTGGCTGGCCATGATGCCTGCGGGCCATTTTGAGTACGTGTTTGAAATCACCGAACGGGCGATGGTCAGCGAACAGGGGACTGAGGAAATATTCGACTGGATCCGCCAGCAGAACATCAGAATAGCCATTGATGATTTCGGCACCGGTCACAGCGCATTAATCTATCTGGAAAAATTCCAGTTTGATTATCTGAAGATCGACCGGGGGTTTGTACAAAGCATCGGTATGGAGACGGTCAATTCTCCCGTACTGGACGCGGTGCTGACGCTGGCGAACAAACTCAACCTTAATACGGTGGCCGAAGGTGTCGAAACGGGCGAACAGGCATTGTGGCTGATCAACCGCGGCGTAACCTATTTGCAGGGCTATCTGTTCAGTCGCCCACGTACCGTGCCACAGCTTATTGAGTACTACCTTGAGCAACAAACGCCTGTTCCCAGTACAATTTTAAAGGAATAACGGGCTGTTAAATCAGATAAAAACCTTTACTATCATTGTCTCATCGTGGTTTGACTGCCACGGCTTGCAAATATAACCGATTTGTCGCTGGTGGGAGCCTGTTGAAACCATGATTGTGCGTATTGTTGCCCTTGCATTACTTAGCCTGTCTGCGGCCAGCGTGCAGGCAGAAAAAATTAATGAGAGCTACAGTTTCGCTCAACTGGGCACGGCGAAGTACGCTGCCGGGTTCACACACTTCGATTATGCTAACCCGGCCGCACCGAAGGGCGGCAGCGCAACACTTTCTTCTATTGGTACCTTTGATAATTTCAACCGCTTCGCCCTGCGTGGCAGCCCCGGGGTGGGTACGGACACGTTGTATGACCGCTTATTTACCTCATCTGATGACGAAGTCGGCAGCCTGTATCCATTGATTGCGGAATTTGCCCGTTATCCGGATGATTATCGTTGGGTAGAAGTGACCCTCAATCCACGGGCGCGTTTTCAGGATGGTTCACCGATTACCGCTGCGGATGTGGCCTTTACCTTCAATATGTTTATGACGCAGGGCGTGCCGCAGTATCGGGTGTTTTACAAAGGGGTGACAGTGAAAGCGCTTTCACGCCTCACCGTACGCTTCGATCTGCCGAAGGGAGACCGCGATAAGATGATGTCGCTGATCTCTTCTCCCGTGTTTCCGGAAAAATTCTGGAAAAATCTCAATCTCGGGGAACCCCTGCCCTCCCCTCCTCTTTCCAGCGGACCTTATCGTATTTCTGCGTATAAAGTGGGCCAGTCGATAACCTATTCGCGGGTGAAAGACTACTGGGCGGCAGATTTACCGGTGAATAAAGGCCGCTATAATTTCGATACGATCCGCTACGACTATTATCTTGACGACAACGTCGCCTTTGAGGCCTTTAAAGCCGGCGCATTTGATTTTCGTACCGAAGGGTCGGCCAAGAAATGGGCTACGCAGTACAGTGGTTCGAATTTCGAACGCGGATATATCATTAAAGAACAGGTGCCGAATACCGTTGCCACAAACACCCAGTGGCTGGCATTTAATACCCAGAAGCCCCAGTTTGCCGACCGTAAGGTACGCGAAGCCATGTCGCTGCTGTTTGATTTTGAATGGATGAACAAGGCCCTGTTTTATAATGCTTACAAACGTGTCGACAGCTATTTTCAGAATACCGAGTATGCCGCGCGCCACTTTCCTGATGCCAAAGAGCGTGAGATCCTTGGCCCCTTTAAGGGCCAGTATCCACAGGAGGTGATCGATAAGATCTATCAACCTGCGAAATCTGACGGCACGGGTTACGACCGGGAAAAACTGTTGCAGGCGCTGGCGCTACTGAACCAGGCAGGCTGGGAGCTGAAAAACCAGCGGCTGGTCAACAGTAAGACCGGCAAACCCTTTACGTTTGAGCTGCTGCTGCGCAGCGGCGGCAACGACCAATGGGTTCTCCCCTTCCAGCACAACCTGGCGCGGGTCGGCATTACCATGACGGTGCGTCAGGTTGACAGTTCGCAATATCTGGCACGCCTGCGGAAACGTGACTTTGATATGCTGCCGACCGTTTATTCGGCCTTTCCTACGCCCGATACTGGCCTGCAGTTTTACTGGGCCACGTCCTATATGGACTCCAGTTACAATACGCCTGGCGTGAGCAGTCCGCTGCTTGACGACCTGATCACCCGCATTAATCAGAATCAGGGCAATGCCGAGGCACTGTTGCCGCTGGGCCGCGTCCTGGATCGCGTGCTGCTGTGGAACTATTACATGATCCCGATGTGGTATACCGCCAATGACCGTTACGCATACTGGAACAAGTTTTCGATGCCAGCCACGCGCCCAACCTATGCGCAGGGTTTTGATAACTGGTGGTACGATGTCAACAAAGCCGCACAGTTGCCGGCGCAACGTCGCTAAGGAGTCTGACTGTGGGTGCTTATTTACTTCGTCGTTTATTGCTGATTATCCCAACGCTCTGGGCGATCATCACTATCAACTTTTTCATTGTGCAGATCGCACCGGGCGGCCCGGTAGATCAGGCGATTGCTAATATTGAGTTTGGTCAGACGACCGGCCTCCCCGGCGCCGGGGCGGAAGGTTCGGCTCACGGGCGTAGCTCGCTTAACGCCGCGCCGGGCGACGGTCAGTACCGGGGTTCACGCGGCCTGGACCCGGAAGTGATTGCCGAGATTACCAAACGTTACGGCTTCGACAAACCGTTGCATGAGCGCTACTTCACCATGTTGTGGAACTACGTGCGCTTTGACTTTGGCGACAGCCTGTTTCGTAGCAGCTCAGTAATCCAGCTGATCAAAGAGAGCCTGCCAGTGTCGGTGACGCTCGGGCTCTGGAGCACGTTGATTATTTATCTGGTCTCGATACCGCTGGGCATAAAAAAGGCGGTGCGCAACGGGAGTGCCTTTGATATCTGGAGCAGCACGCTGATCATCGTGGGTTACGCCATTCCGTCTTTCCTGTTCGGTATCATGCTGATTGTGCTGTTTGCCGGGGGCAGTTATCTCGACTGGTTCCCACTACGCGGGCTGGTTTCCCCGCAGTTTGATTCCCTGCCGTGGTATGGCAAAGTCACCGATTATCTCTGGCATATCTGCCTGCCGGTACTGGCAACGGTGATTGGCGGTTTTGCTACGCTCACCATGCTGACCAAAAACTCATTTATGGATGAGATCCGCAAGCAGTATGTTGTTACCGCCCGCGCTAAAGGGCTGGATGAGAAAAAAATTCTTTATCGCCACGTGTTCCGTAACGCCAT
Organism: Erwinia rhapontici; assembly: GCF_020683125.1. Classification (NCBI taxonomy): domain Bacteria; kingdom Pseudomonadati; phylum Pseudomonadota; class Gammaproteobacteria; order Enterobacterales; family Erwiniaceae; genus Erwinia; species Erwinia rhapontici. The sequence goes on from NZ_CP085627.1 coordinate 3,349,051, forward strand.
GCTGTTGGTGATTGCCGGGTTCCCCGCCACCTTCATCAGTATGTTTTTCACCGGTTCACTGTTAATCGAAGTGATGTTCTCACTCAACGGGCTGGGATTACTGGGCTACGATGCCACGATCCAGCGCGATTATCCGGTGATGTTCGGCACGCTGTATATTTTCACCCTGATTGGCCTGCTACTGAATATCCTGAGCGATATCACCTATACGCTGGTCGACCCGCGCATTGATTTTGAGGGCCGCTAATGAGCCGTTTAAACCCGATTAATCAGGCGCGCTGGGCGCGATTCCGCCATAACCGCCGGGGTTACTGGTCGCTGTGGATCTTTGCCGTGCTGTTTATTCTGTGTCTTGGTGCAGAGCTGTTAGCCAATGATAAACCGCTGGTGGTGCATTATCAGGATCGCACTTACTTCCCGCTGCTGGTCAACTATCAGGAGAGTGATTTTGGTGGCCCGCTGGCGACCCCGGCCGACTACCAGGATCCGTGGCTGAAATCGCGTCTGGATCAGAATGGTTGGGCCATCTGGGCACCGATCCGCTTTGGTGATGATACGATTAACTTTGCCAGTACCGTGCCCTTCCCTTCGCCTCCCTCCACGCAGAACTGGCTCGGGACCGATGCTAACGGTGGCGATGTGCTGGCGCGCATTCTTTACGGCACACGTATCTCCCTGCTGTTTGGTCTGATGCTGACGATTGCCTCCAGCGTGATGGGTATTTTCGCCGGAGCGGTGCAAGGTTATTTTGGCGGGCGCGTCGATCTCTGGGGGCAGCGTTTTATTGAAGTCTGGTCCGGTATGCCAACGCTGTTTCTGATTATCCTGCTCTCCAGCGTGATTCAGCCCGGCTTCTGGTGGCTGCTGGGGATCACCGTGCTGTTTGGCTGGATGGGACTGGTCGGCGTGGTGCGTGCAGAGTTCCTGCGTACCCGTAACTTTGACTACATCCGTGCCGCGCAGGCAATGGGTGTGAGCGACTGGCGCATTATGTCTCGCCATATGCTGCCAAATGCGATGGTTGCCACACTGACCTATCTGCCTTTTATTCTCTGCGGATCAATCACCACGCTGACCTCGCTGGACTTTCTCGGCTTTGGTCTGCCGCTCGGCTCACCTTCGCTGGGCGAACTGCTGTTACAGGGTAAAAATAACCTGCAAGCCCCATGGCTCGGCCTGACCGCCTTCTTCTCACTGGCGATCCTGCTGTCGCTGTTAATCTTTATTGGTGAAGCCGTACGCGACGCCTTTGACCCCAGCAAGGTGTATTGATATGGCGCTGCTCACGATTCAGGATCTCAGTATCGCGTTCCGTCAGGGTGGCGTAGAACGTCGTGTTGTGGATGGGCTGTCACTATCCGTGGATGCCGGTGAAACGCTGGCACTGGTGGGTGAGTCGGGTTCAGGGAAAAGTGTCACTGCCCTGTCGGTGATGCGTCTGCTGCCCACACCGCCGGTTGTCTATCCGCAGGGCGATATTCTCTTTGATGGAAAAAGCGTGCTACACGCTGAGGAAAGTACGCTAAGGGGCCTGCGAGGCAACCGCATCGCGATGATCTTCCAGGAACCGATGGTATCGCTGAACCCCCTGCACAACATCGAAAAACAGCTGTATGAGGTGCTGTCACTGCATCGTGGTATGCGTCGTGAAGCCGCACGCGCTGAGATGCTGACCTGCCTCGATCGGGTGGGCATCCGCCAGGCCGCCAGCCGTCTGAATGATTTCCCGCACCAGCTTTCCGGCGGTGAACGCCAGCGCGTGATGATTGCCATGGCGCTGCTGACGCAGCCTGAACTGCTGATCGCCGATGAGCCGACCACCGCACTGGATGTCACGGTGCAGGCACAGATCCTCACCCTGCTGAAAGAGCTCAAGCAGGAGCTGAATATGGGCCTGCTGTTTATCACCCACAACCTGAATATTGTGCGACAGCTGGCGGATAGTGTGACCGTGATGCGTAACGGTCAGGGCGTGGAACATAACAGCACCCATCAGCTTTTCAGCGCCCCTCAGCACGCTTACACACAGCAGTTACTGAACGCGGAACCCGAAGGCCAGCCGGATCCGGCTGACGAGCAGGCCGAGCCGTTGCTGCGCGTGGAAAATCTGGCCGTCGCGTTCCCGATCAAACAAGGTTTGATGAGGCGCACCGTGGGTTATCATCATGCGCTGAAGTCACTGAGTTTCACGCTGCGGCCAGGAGAGAGCCTGGGCCTGGTGGGAGAATCCGGCTCCGGTAAAAGCACCACCGGGCTGGCGTTGCTGCGTCTGCTGCATTCGCAGGGGGAAATCTGGTTTAAGAACCAGCCTCTGCACCTGTTGAACCGCAAAAAAATGCTGCCCGTCAGGCGCCAGATTCAGGTGGTGTTCCAGGATCCTAACTCCTCACTCAACCCGCGCCTGAACGTTTTGCAGATTATCGCCGAAGGTTTGCAGGTACATCATCCTGAACTGAGTCACGCTGAACGCGAAGCACGGGTCATCACCGCAATGCAGGAAGTGGGGCTGGACCCTGAGACGCGTCAGCGTTATCCCTCTGAGTTTTCCGGCGGGCAGCGCCAGCGCGTGGCTATCGCCAGGGCATTGATCTTACAACCGCAGCTGATCATCCTTGATGAACCGACCTCATCGCTTGATCGTTCGGTGCAAAAACAGATCCTGACATTGCTGAAAAAGCTTCAGCAACAGCACCGTCTGGCCTATATCTTTATCAGCCATGATTTACGCGTTGTGCGATCACTGTGTCATCAGGTAGTGGTACTGCGTCAGGGGGAAGTGGTTGAACAGGGTGAGTGTGAGCAGGTATTTAGCGCACCGCAGCAGAGCTATACACAACAGTTACTCACGCTGGCCTGACGCTGAATGGCGATCAGGCACTGCGGTCGCTAAGAAAAGGTTCGGCAATACCCACGCCGAAACTTTTCAGTCGGCAGGTTGCTGCGCATTCATCATCACGATGAACAAAGAGACAAGGTTCCCCTTCCCACTCGACCACCGAACATACCAACTGAATTTCCGCGAGCGCCGACTCAATCTTCTGCATGGTTTCCCATGCCGACTCGCCGCTATGGCTCAGCAGGCGCAACCCGATAAGATCGTCATCGCCGTTCAGACCGTTAAGGGTCTGTGCTTCAATGACCTGTCCGACCGGGCCGGCACACCAGTGATAGCGTTGCGGCAGTCGATGTACCACTGAATGTTGTAACGTATTCACCAGAGCTCCCCAGAGCGATTTTTAAACAATATTTTCACAAATAATTCACAAGGTAAATCATCAATTCTCGCTAACAGATTAACCTGTTAATTACTGGAACTATTTACCCTGTGTCAGAGCATCGGCTGACATGAAAAATCACGTATCCGGCCCCATTTTTGAGAGATGTCTCTCATTTATTCGTTATATTTACCGCGTTCGCCGGGTGATAACAACCGTTTTCGCTGCAATGTTGTTACTTTTTTATGGAAATTTTTTTACAAAAAAATCAACATCCTGAGCAGGGTTTTTAGGCCGGGAGGCGAGATTTGGGGAGCCAGTGGGGTGAGAGAGGGTTGTCATTACGCCGGGAGACATTTTTCGCACGGGCCGATCGCAACACATGATCGGCCCTACACGACTCATCAGCCCGCAGGGACAGATTTGCGCGGTCGCGAAGCGTAGATAAACAACAAGATGGACGTGGTGGCGCAGATAAAGATGGCGCTGACCATGGGCCACGCGCTGGTGAACGTAATCGTGGAGAGCAGTGCGCCTGCCAGCGCGCCCACGCCAAAGCGTAGCGTACCCGCCAGCGAGGAGGCGGTTCCTGCCATATGCGGAAATTCTTCCAGAATCACCGCCATCGCATTAGACGAGACCATTGCCACGCAGCCGATAAACATCGCCACGCCGAACACCAGTGGTATAAAACCAAGATTCAGCGCACTCACCACCACCAGCCAGACGCCCATCGAGAACTGGATTAACAGCCCAAAACGGAACATCACCAGCGGGCCAAAGCGGCGCACGCAACGGCTGTTTAGCAGCGTCATCAGGAACAGAAACACCACGTTCAGCGCAAAATAATAACCAAAATCCTGCGGCGAAATATGGTTCAGCTCGATATAGACAAACGGCCCGACGTTCAGAAATGAGAACAACCCGGCGAACGAGAATCCACTGGCCAGCATATAGCTGAACACCCGCTTGTGACGAAACAGAGAGAGGAAGTTACGCAACGTGGTACGCAGGCTGAACGGTTGCCGTTTGTCCTTCGGCAACGTCTCTTTGATTTGGGTCACCACCAGCAGCGTGGTGACCACCGCTGCCGCCGAGATGGTCCAGAAAATGGCATGCCAGCTCCAGATCAGCAGCATCCAGCCCCCAACAATCGGTGCCAGCAGGGGTGCAATGGTGGTGACCAGCATGACAAAGGACATCATGCGGGAAAACTCCTCTTTCGAGTAGCTGTCACGCATCAGTGCACTGATCACCACGCTGCCCGCCGCCGCCGACAGGCCGTGCAGAAAACGCAGTGTGATCAACTGATCGATAGTCTGCGCCAGAGCACAGGCGGCAGCCGCAATAGCAAAAATCAGCGTTCCTGCCGCAATCACCGGTTTGCGGCCAAAGCTGTCAGCCAGCGGCCCGTAGACCAGCTGACCCAGGGCAAAACCGAGAATATACGCGTTCAGCGTCATCTGTACGCTGCCCGCTGACACCGCGAATTCGCGGGCAATCTGCGGTAAGGCAGGAAGATACATATCGATCGACAGCGGCATAAGCATCGCCAGCAGCCCGAGGATCACCACCAGTCCCATGGAGGAATTCTTATCTTTTGCCACTCACCTGCCCCTCTGCTGGACAAAAATTCACTAACGCGTCAGTCCGACGCTGGCAATTTCTTCTGCGGTTAAAGGACGATACTCACCGGGTTCCATCTCTGTATCGAGCGCAATCGCACCAATACGTTCACGATGCAGCCCCACGACGTGGTTCCCCACCGCGGCAAACATACGTTTTACCTGGTGATAGCGCCCTTCGCTGATGGTCAGACGTACCTGATGCGGATCAATCACTTCCAGCGTAGCAGGTTTGGTCAGCGTCTTCTCATTGTGCAGCTGAACGCCGTCAGCAAACTGCTGTGCGGTATCGTCACTGAGCGGAGATTCCAGCGTCACCAGATAGGTTTTTTCACAGTGATGGCGCGGAGACGTGATGCGGTGGGACCACTGACCATCATCGGTCATCAGCACCAGACCGGTAGTATCAATATCCAGACGCCCGGCGGCATGCAGCTTCCAGGCGGAAGGTTCTTCAAGGAAGAACAGCACCGTCGGGTGATCGGGATCCTCAGTGGAACAGACATAACCGACCGGCTTATTCAGCATAAAGTAGCGCGGGCCATGCTGCTGTTGCAGCGGATTGCCATCATATTCAACCGCGCTGTCCGGGCTCAGTTTAAATGCACTATCGCGTACAACGTCACCGTCTACGGTCACTTTCTTTGCACGAATCTCACGCCCGGCGATGACACGGCTGACTTCCAGTTGCTGGGATATAAATTTATCAAGTCGCATTAACTCTGCACTGCCTGTAATTAGTTTGGAGTGGAAACTGACGATAATCGTCTTGTGATGTGGCGCAGAACGCTCATCCGGAATGGAACAGGGAGTATAGCGGCAGAAGGGGCTGAGGCACAGAGGGGATCGTATTCTTATGGCGCTTTCATGGCATAATGTCCCTTTATTGCTGCTTTACAGGTCTTCATGTCGTTCACCCTACGTCCCTATCAGCAGGAAGCCGTGGATGCCACCATCCGCTATTTCCGCCACACGTCGCAACCTGCGGTCATTGTCCTGCCTACCGGAGCCGGTAAAAGCCTGGTGATTGCAGAACTGGCACGGGTCGCACGCGGGCGCGTGCTGGTGCTGGCCCACGTGAAAGAGCTGGTGGCGCAGAACCACAGTAAATATCAGGCATATGGGCTGGAGGCCGATATCTTTGCCGCCGGGCTGCAACGTAAAGAGAGCCATGCCAAGGTGGTGTTTGGTAGCGTGCAGTCAGTAGCACGAAATCTGGCGCAGTTCAGTGCCGAATTTTCGCTGCTGATTATCGACGAATGCCACCGCATCAGCGATGCCGACGACAGCCAGTACCAGCAAATTATCAATCAGCTGCGCCAGCATAACCCGCAGCTCCGGCTGCTGGGCCTGACCGCCACACCGTATCGCCTGGGCAAAGGCTGGATTTATCAGTTCCATTATCACGGCATGGTCAGAGGCGACGAACGCGCCTTCTTTCGCGACTGCATCTATGAGCTACCGCTGCGCTATATGATCAAACACGGCTTTCTGGTGCCGCCTGAGCGGCTGGATATGCCCGTGGTGCAGTATGATTTCAGTCGTTTACAGGCGCAGGAAAACGGCCTGTTCAGCGAGGCGGATCTCAACCGTGAACTGAAACAGCAACAGCGTATTACGCCGCACATTATCCAGCAGATTGTTGAATTTGCCCAACAGCGGGAAGGCGTGATGATTTTCGCCGCCACGGTCGACCATGCGCGTGAAGTGCTCGGATTGCTGCCGGGCAGTAAAGCGCTGATCAGCGCGGGCACGCCGGCTGCCGAGCGTGACGCGCTGATCGCCGCATTTAAAGCACGTGAACTGCGGTATATGGTCAATGTGTCGGTGCTGACGACAGGGTTTGATGCCCCGCATGTTGATCTTATCGCTATTCTGCGCCCCACCGAGTCAGTCAGCCTGTATCAACAAATTGTCGGACGCGGGCTGCGGCTCAGCCCTGGTAAAACAGACTGTCTGATCCTCGACTATGCCGGTAACCCCCACGATATTTTTACCCCGGAAGTCGGTGCGCCCAAGGGTAAAAGTGATAATCAGCCGGTGCAGGTTTTCTGCCCTGGCTGTGGTTTTGCCAATACCTTCTGGGGTAAAACCACTCAGGATGGCACCCTTATCGAACATTTTGGCCGCCGCTGCCAGGGCGTGCTGGAGGATGATGACGGGCTGCGTGAACAGTGTGATTACCGTTTTCGCTTTAAAAACTGCCCACACTGTCATGCTGAAAATGATATTGCCGCACGCCGCTGCCGGGAGTGTGATGCAATCCTTGTTGACCCTGACGATATGCTGAAAGCCGCACTGAAACTGAAAGATGCGCTGGTGCTGCGCTGTGCGGCGATGGTGCTGGAGAGCGGGAGCGACGACCAGGGCGAATGGCTGAAGGTGCGTTACTTCGATGAAGAAGCGACCGAAGTCAGCGAGCGCTTTCGTTTAAAAACCCCGGCGCAGCGCACCGCCTTTGAGCAGCTATTTCTGCGCCCGCATCAACGTGCACCCGGCGTACCGCTGGGCTGGAAGAGCGCTGCCGATATCATTGCGCTTCAGCCGCTGCTGCGTCATCCCGATTTCGTCGTCGCGCGTAAACAGCGCCATTACTGGCAAGTGCGCGAGAAAGTGTTTGATTACCAGGGACGTTTCCGCCGGGCCAACGAATTACGTTAAAACAGACGGATTGCCGCTCCTGCTCTGCTTTCCGACTTAATACATTGCCTGAAAAGGCAAACCCGGGTATAATTCCGCCCGCTTTTAACTGGCTTTGCCGGATAAAAGCTGAACAATCCACCTGTTGCTGGGTCGCCTGTAGCAGGAATAAAACTTGAAGAGACTTAAAAATGTTCACTATTAATGTTGAAGCTCGTAAAGAGCAGGGCAAGGGTGCGAGCCGCCGCCTGCGTTTAGCTAACAAATTCCCAGCCATCATCTATGGCGGAAATGAAGCAGCTGTTGCTATCGAACTGGACCACGACTCTGTTATGAACCTGCAGGCGAAGCCTGGTTTCTACGACGAAGTTCTGACCCTGGTTGTTGATGGCAAAGAAACTAAAGTAAAAGTGCAGGCTGTTCAGCGTCACCCGTTCAAGCCAAAACTGCACCACATCGACTTCGTTCGCGCTTAATCGCCCGTTCGTTTTAGATGTGAAAAAAACGCCGCTTAATGCGGCGTTTTTTTTCGTCTATTTTCCGCTGGTACGGCGCTGCAACTGGTCGCGCAGGTTAGGCGGTGTCCCTTTAATGGTCAGCGTGTCAGTGGTCGGATCCCAGAAGATACGTTCACCTAACAGCATTGCGTCAAAGTTGATCGTCAGCCCGCCGCCGCTGCCGGCAAATTTGGTCAACTGGCGCAGCGTACTGCGGTCTGCCGGGAAGCTCTCTTCCAGCTCGTAACCCTGTTCCTGAGTAAAGGCCTGGAAGGTTTTGTCTCCCAGCGGGGCCAGCTCATTCGACAGGCCTTCCAGTTCAATCTCTTCACCGGATTTAAGCTGCTCGTTGCAATAAGTGGAAACCTGCTGGCGGTAGTTTTGCCGCTCATTTTTATCGAGGCTGGCTTCGGCACAGTAGTCATCCACCGCCTGTAGCAGGCCACGGTTCTGCGCTTTTGTATCCAGGCCCACGCTGGCACCGAGGAAGTCCATAAAGAAATCAGCCACTTTACGCCCCACCCGCCCACGCAGGAAGGTCAGGTAACGAGTCGATTCCGGGTTGGTTTCCCACTCGGTCAGATCGATGCGAGCCACGATATCGGCATGATTGATGTCCAGATAGTGGGTCGTGCTGATATCCAGCTCTTCGTTAACACGCATGCTGTTCTGGCTGTTCAGTACCGCAATCAGCAAATACTCAACCGCCAGATAGCGATAGTGACCGAATAACACCACGCCACCCTCTGCGAACGGATACTTGCTCAGCTCATCGCGCAGGCGTGCACTGGCGGCGCGGCTAAACGCCAGGAAATCATTCTCGCCCTTACGACAGTTGCGTAATGCATCGGCGAGTTCGCTCTCTTCATTAAACAGGCCATAGGCTTTGCTCTTGGCACTGTAAACGCGATGCAGCTCTTCCATCATTGCCGTCACGGGCGCGTTGGACGGTAACAGTGAATCTCGCAGCACCAGCTCCAGCGTCTGTTCGTCACGCTTGATCATCTGGTGAAGGGCAATCTGGGTGATATCCAGACTCATGGTAAACTCTCCTTTAAGCACAGGCGCGTATTCAATCACTGTGCGACTTTACGATCAACTGTCAGAACGATGCACAGTCCATTCGCGCGTCATTACGATAAAAATGCAGAAAAAAGCACGTTCTTACGGTAAGATAGCGCCCTTTAAACCTCAGTATAAAATTGACGTTATGGCACAATCATCCCGCTACAGCAACGAGCGCGTGGAGAAGATCCTCGCAGAAATGGTCCAGGTTCTGGAATCAAACCAGACCCCAACCGATCTTTCCCTGATGGTATTGGGGAATATGGTGACCAACTTACTTAACACCAGCGTGTCACCGGCACAGCGCCAGGCAATGGCACGTTCGTTTGCCGATGCCCTGCAGGCGTCGGTACGCGATGACCAAGCCCACTGATGAGATGATCCTGATTCCGATATGGTAACAAATCGACAGCGCTACCGTGAAAAAGTGTCCCAGATGATTAGCTGGGGGCATTGGTTCGCCCTGTTTAACATCATCTTTGCGCTTATTCTGGGTAGCCGTTACCTGTTTGTCTCCGACTGGCCAGCCTCGCTGGCCGGTCGCATCTACTCATTCAGCAGCTGGATTGGCCATTTCAGCTTTATTGTTTTCGCTGCCTATCTGCTGATTATATTTCCACTGACCTTTGTGGTGATGTCGCAGCGCCTGCTGCGCTTTCTCTCTGCGATTATCGCGACTGCCGGGCTGACGCTGGTTCTGGTGGATAGTGCGGTGTTTTCCCGCTTCCACCTGCACCTGAACCCGGTCGTCTGGGAGCTGGTGGTCAACCCCGACCAAAGTGAGATGGCCCGTGACTGGCAACTGATGTTTATCAGCGTACCGGTCATCTTCCTGGTGGAGATGCTGTTTGCCACCTGGAGCTGGCAGAAACTGCGCAGTCTGAACCGTCGCAGCTTTGGTAAACCCCTGGCCGGGCTGTTTATCAGCGCCTTCTTTGCCAGCCACCTGATGTACATCTGGGCGGATGCCAATTTCTACCGTCCAATCACTATGCAGCGCTCGAACCTGCCGCTCTCTTATCCGATGACCGCGCGACGCTTCCTTGAGAAGCACGGCCTGCTGGATGCTCAGGAATATCAACGCCGCCTGGTACAACAGGGTAACCCTGAAGCCGTGTCAGTCGCTTATCCGCTCAGCGATATCACCTTCAGTGATAAAGGCACGCGTAACAACCTGCTGGTGATTACCGTTGATGGGCTGAATGAAGCCTCGATGGCGAAATCATTGCCCAACCTGACACGTTTTGCCGAAAGTAACGTGCGCTTCAGCCAGCATTTCAGCTCAGGCGCTACGGAAGACAGTGGATTATTTGGCCTGTTCTACGGCATCTCACCAAGCTATATGGATGGCGTGCTGTCATCGCGTATTCCCTCAACGCTGATCACGGCGTTGGGGCAACAGGGCTACCAACTGGGTCTGTTTGCCAGCGACGGTTTCAACTCGCCGCTGTATCGCCAGGCCCTGCTCACCGACTTCTCTTTACCGACATCGCAGAGCCAGTCGAATGCGGATACCACGCGTCAGTGGCAGCGCTGGCTGGACGGACATAAAAACGAAGGGACGCCGTGGTTCTCCTACCTGTCGTTGTCGACATCTGACAGCAGTGATAGCGCCGATAAGCAGAGCGCTCGTCACTACAACCGCGCCGCGGCCAGTGTAGACCAGCAGATCCAGACGGTGCTGACGACCCTGGAACAAAAAGGATTACTGGCGAACACCGTGGTGGTGATCACCGCCCAACACGGCGTGGTGCTGGAAGGCGATACCACGCCGGGAAATCGTGAAATGTTGCAGGTACCTCTGGTAGTTCACTGGCCGCAAACCCCTGCGCAAACCGTCAATAAGTTGACAGATCATCAGGATATAATGACCACCCTGATGCAGCGCCTGCTGCACGTCAACACGCCAGCGGTTGATTACTCGCAGGGCGAGGATCTGTTTGCTGCCCAGCGTCGTCATAACTGGGTTGCCAGCAGCACCCATCATCAGTTGCTGATCACCACGCCGCAGGAGACGCTGGCGCTGGATAACAATGGGGGGTATGCCGCCTGGGATCTGCAGGGCCAGCCGTTGAAAGATCATAAGCCGCAGCTGGCATTGTTGTTACAGGTACTGACTGACGAAAAACGATTTATCGCAAATTAGCTGTATAAATCTAGAGCAGTCAACGCGTTAGCGGCTTGCAATCAGGATGCAGTTGGGTAAGATAGATTCATCCGTCGGCGCGTAGCGCAGCCTGGTAGCGCATCGTCATGGGGTGGCGAGGGTCGAGAGTTCAAATCTCTCCGTGCCGACCAAATTTCCCCCAACGTTTTGTCTAGTGAAGTCCAGACAAGACTATAAAAAACAGAATATACAGTAGGTTGCACAGACCTGCTGTTTTTCTGTTGTCTAGCAAAGTCCACACTGATACAGTGAAATCCAACATTTTTAGGCATATCTTTAGGCATACAATCCATTGTGTCGTCTGAGCCATATGCCTAACCAGTGATTGGAGAATGATATGGCGCGTCAGACAAAGCCCCTTAACAACACCGAAGTCAAAAATTCCAAAGCGACTGAACGTGCCACTATCCTGTATGACGGGGACGGCTTAGAACTACTGGTTAAGCCCGGTGGCTCAAAACTCTGGCGATCCGCTATTACAAACCTTTCACTCGCAAACGCGCCATGATTAGCTTTGGTGCTTACCCTGCTGTATCTCTCTCTGAGGCACGTCAACTTCGTGAAGATGCCCTTCTTCTATTGAGCAAAGATATTGATCCGCAGGAGCATAAAAAACTGAACAGTTGCGGCAAAAAAGTGCCACTGAGAACACTTTTCAAAAGGTCGCTGCCGAATGGTTCAAAACCAAAGAATCAGCGGGGCTGGCAACTCATACGTTAAACGATATCTGGCGATCTATGAGTAAGTATGTGTTCCCACATATTGGCTCTATGCCCATTGCTAATATCACGGCTCAGCAGTTTATCGGAGCGTTAGAGCCAACACATGCTGCCGGAAGACTCGAAACGGTTAAACGTCTAAGCCAGCGTATCAATGAGGTTATGGATTATGCACTCAATTCCGGTCTGGTTTCTGTAAACCCCGCTGCACGAATCGGAAGAACACTCCATAAACCGAAGGTAAAGCACCGCCCAGCCCTACTGTAAGTATCCCGGCAAAACGGCCCATTCACTTTTAGAGATCTTCCGACATACTGAATATGTCCCCTGAGGAGATCGCTATGCGTAAGATCCGATTCACTGAACACCAGATTATCGCCGTTCTGAAGTCCGTCGAAGCCGGACGAACCGTCAAAGATGTCTGCCGTGAGGCCGCGATATCTGAAGCCAGCTATTACAACTGGAAGGCCAAGTATGGCGGGATGGAAGCGGCCGATATTAAAAAGATCAAAGATCTGGAAGACGAGAACCGGCGGCTCAAACAGATGTTTGCCGATCTCAGTCTGGAATGCCGGGCGTTGAAAGATGTTATCGAAAAAAAGCTTTAAAACCAGCGATAAAGCGTGAACTCGTCCGCTATCTGACGGCGCATTTTGCCATGAGTTTACGCCAGGCCTGCAGGACGTTATCGCTGAGCAGGACGGTATATTTTTATCAGCCTGATACCCGGCGTGATGAACCGGTGATCCAGGCGCTGACTGAACTGGCAGAACGCTATCCGCGCTACGGTTTTAAGAAGCTTTTTCAGGTGCTTCGCAGGCACGGTAATGCCTGGAACCATAAACGCGTTCACCGGATTTACTGCCTGCTGAAACTGAATTTTCGTCGTAAGGGTAAACAACGTCTGCCGGTGCGCAACCCGACCCCGCTGGCAACACCGCAAGCGTTAAACCAGAGCTGGTCGATTGATTTTATGCACGATGCACTCGTCTGCGGCAGACGCTTTCGAACCTTCAACGTGGTGGATGATTTTAACCGTGAGGTGCTGGCGATAGAAATCGACCTGAATATTCCAGCTCAGCGTGTCGTCCGGGTACTGGACAGGATAGTAGCAAACCGCGGATATCCTCTGAAGATGCGGATGGATAACGGGCCAGAACTGGTCTCACTGGCACTGGCGCAGTGGGCGGAAGAACACGGGGTGATGCTGGACTTTATCAAACCGGGTAAGCCGACCCAGAATGCCTTTATCGAACGGTTTAACCGGACGTACCGGACAGAAATACTGGATTTTTACCTGTTCAGAACCCTGAATGAAGCACGGGAAATTACAGAGCGCTGGCTGGCTGAATATAACAGTGAGCGACCTCATGAATCCCTGAATAACCTGACGCCGGAAGAATACAGATTGATGGCCGAAAACACGGAAATCTCAAAAAGTGCGTGGAACTAAAGCTGGGATACTTACAGGGTAAGCTGTGCCTTAACGGGAGTGACGCTGTAAGATGGCGTTAACTGTTTAGTTGGGGCGATCTGAGGCGTTAACTGAGCAACCTTATTGGGCACACTGTGAGAGGGTGTTTTCTGTGGCACTGCTTGAGGTGCGTGAATTATGGGTGTTGCCTGTAATGTTGCGGTAGGGCTAACAGAGGGTGTAGCCGTTGGTGCAGGACGTGAAGCCTGTACTTTGGCTGCATTAAGATCGGCATAAGCCTGAGCACGATTAGTCGCCGCCTGTTTCATGGCTGATTCTTCATGACTGCCATTCACGCCCGAACCACTATAGAGTGCTGCATTTCTGTAGCTGCCCTGCGCAGTTGAGTAACCCCGTTCAGCATGGGATACAGCTTCTTCAGCTTGTGCAACATCAGCAGCATGAACAACACCGCCTACCGCCATAACCGCAACAACAATAAGAGTCACTTTCATTTGTTAATTTCCAATACGAATTAAGTTGACGCATTTATACACTCACTCTTTAACTGGAAATTGATGAAGATCAACTAACGTCATCGGGTTGATGGAAGTGATTGTTTTGGATCATAATTTATTGACTAGAAATTTTAAATTTTACGCTGAAGTTAGAAGGCCACTGATAAAGACTGACGGCATTTAGACACCGCTCACGTTGCACACAAGGCTATTAAGGACAATGCCTTGTGTGCTGCATCACAGGTGCAGGGCCAACGGCCCGGTTTGACGGCTATGCGAGATACTTACACGAGGTCCGTTTCATGAGAGCAAGTTTTAGAATACTCTTCGGTATGGGCAATGAGGCGGGCCTGTCTTTAGTACACATCACCACGGGTCGATCGAAAAAATGATTGACCTCTACGAGAAATCATACTGTTGCAGTGTTTTTGAAACCCTTAGCGGGCACCATGTTATGGGGATTCTTCTGAATCCCCTATTGTACATGCAACTCCCTATTTTTCCCTTTGTCCTTCTGGCATGACCAATTTCGCATAAAACCTAATAGCCTATTTGTTATCATTCTTTTTAGAAAAACGCAGGGCCGGGCGAGTAACGCCTCTATAATATAGATAACAAGGATGTACACATGTCTGAAGCAAGAATAGTAGCAAATAGAATCCTGGACGTATTGAGAGGAAGAAAAGAACAATCCGTTTATATTAGATACACCAATAAAATTGGTGAAGTCGCTTTGGATTTTTCAAACGATGTATCAGTGCTGTTATGGGGATATTTCGATATTGATAACAGATATAGAAACCAGTTAGACATCATGAGATTAATGCACAGAGTAAAAAAAGGTGTTGACAACTCCGACTTATCAGCCATATTAAATAAAGTGTTAAGTGTTTTTTTAAAACAGATAAATAAAAACAAAGTAAATTCCACTATAGACAACATGGGAAAGTTGACAGGAAAGATTTTTATAAACATGGCCCTGATAAATGATTTATCCTCGATTTTTACCAATAAATTTGTTGGTAAAATGAGTGTGGGTTTTTTAATGTCAACTCTCTTTTCAATAGGTGGTTCTGTATCGAGAGCAGTTTACGCTTCAGAAAAGCTAAAACAGGTCAATTATGAAGTCTACACGACCCTAAGAAATGCAGGAGACCTTGACTTATTCTACTTTCTTGTTGATGCATATGCTGGACCATTTATAGATGCAATGGCATTAAAACAAAAAAACCCGCCATTTGGGACGAGATTTTAATAATACTATCAGAAAGTTTAATCAAAAAATAAAATCTACCTTTTATTAAACTTAAGGGTTGTTTTTATAGAAAATAAAAAACAACCCAATGCAAAAAATATAATAATAAGATGCCCGGTCACTTCACCATAGTTGAGAGGCGACAGACCACCAACAGAGTAAATATAAAAAAGGGTAGTAACAAAAGAGTAAATAGCAAAAATGATGAAACAAAAGATAAACACCGATAACACACAAAAAAAATAATATAACGATTTCATATTAAGCATTTCCATCCATTGAAATCCTGTTAATAGTGTGCAGATAAGGGCTAATTTCGCGAAAATCTACGTTAAGAGGATAACTGAATCCCTCCAAAATTAACAGATACCTCAGGAAATGGCCCTCCTTTTTGCCGCCCCTTTGTGCATAATCCGACCTTAGCCTTGTCGGGCAACGGCCAGCCAGCGATACCCGTAACCCTCTATCAAACATCCTTTACACTGTTTTTATGCTCTTTTTTTCGTCGGTTCTCTGCCTTTCTCCGTCAGAAAACGTGGCGAAACTCTCAATCTTCATCACTGAAACAAAAATGTCACAGTAATATCATACGCTGTCGCTAGACTTTCATCGCACTGTCAGACAGGGATAACTCAATATGGCTATTATCAAAGCAAAGAACTTCAAAGACGCAGAAGAACTGCTTCATTCAGGTATCAGTAAAGTGGAACTGGCTTATGACATCGGTAGTGACGACTTCTTTCGTCTTGCCAGCCAGTGGTGCGATCGTGGCGCCAAGATCTCCAAAGGCCACGATCACTTCGTTGTCTCACTGAAAAGTTTCGCGATCCCCCCTAATCACTGATTAACGCCTTTATTTTGATATCCAGCCACTAACCTGTTTAAATAAATCATCTTATTTGAACAGGTTAGCGGCTATGACTGCACTGCACCTCCCGTCTTACCCGCCTTTTATTTCACACTGCACCCTGCAACCGCTGGCCGAACATCCCGATATCTATCTGCTGGATGCGCTCTACGATGCCGCGCATTTCACGGAATCCCTGTTTACCACGCTGACTATCCCTGCGCCTGAACACTTACAGCGGGCAGTCAAAAAGCGCCGTGCTGAATATCTGGCCAGCCGCTACTGCCTGCAACAGGCGCTGACAAGCTGGGGTATTCCCTCGTTTTTGCTGCGTAATACCCCCGATCGCGCCCCCATCTGGCCACAAGGTATCAACGGGTCACTGTCGCACACCCACCAGCAGGTCTGCGCACTGTTGACGCGTCGTCAGGATTGGCTGCTGGGCGTTGACTGTGAACGTATTATGACGGCGCAGGTCGCCCATGAGACGCACTCTATGCTGATCACCGCAGCAGAGAAAGCACGCCTGGAACTGAGTGAAGTTCCCTTTACGACGGCGCTGACCGTGGCTTTTTCGCTAAAGGAGAGTCTGTATAAGGCGCTTTACCCGCGGGTGTTGCAGTTTATGGATTTCAGTGCAGCGGAAGTGATTCAGTGCAGTGCCGACTTACAGCACATCAGCCTGCGTCTGACGCAGACAATTTCCGGGGAGATGGTGGTCGGGAGAATTTTTGAGGGAAGAGCCATACTGCAACCCGATCAGGTGATCACCTGGATTATCGGGCCGCAGCAGCGCAGAGATTAACGGGATGCATCGTGATGACGCTGTTGCAGCGACGGCAGATCGTGTAGATCCACACCGTACAGCTCAACCATCGGCATCATTGCCTCAATCACCCGACAGCTGTCTAATGTTGCCATGCCAGAGGGTGCCTGAAAAAATCGCGTGAAGTGCAGCCAGATACCTTTCATCATTTATTCCTCTGTTAACCGCCTGTCGCATCAGGCTTCAAGTGAAGCTTTATTAAACCCGACTTCCCCCGCCAGACAAAATACCCATTTCGCACAGCCTTTACCGATTCCCGGCAAACGTGGGTTAATCCCATTTCCCGACTGATATAAGCCAGATTTGTTGTTTTACAGCAGCGGACCCTCCTTCAATAATTGCCAGCAACTGATACCGTTCAAGGATGCATTATGGCTTACCGACTGAGCTTACTGGATAAAAGCCCCCTGGCTGAAGGCGAAACCGCGGCGGTTGCGCTGGCACGAACCCTGACCCTGGCGCAACGGGCGGAAGAACTGGGTTATCACCGCATCTGGCTGGCAGAACACCACAACACGGCCGCACTGGCCAGCCCGTCACCGGAAGTGCTGATCGCCTGGATCCTCGCCCACACGCGCCACATCCGTGTCGGTTCCGGTGGCGTGATGTTGCAGCACTACAGCCCGTATAAAGTCGCGGAAAACTTCAATTTGCTGGCATCACTGGCCCCTGGCCGCGTCGATTTGGGCGTGGGTAAAGCGCCGGGCGGGCTGCCGCTGTCCACGAAAGCATTACAGCAGGGTGTAAACGCGGAAGAGAAAGGGGATTTTGCCAGCCAGCTGCGCGCGCTGGATCAGTGGCTGAGCGCCTCCCCTGCCCCTGAAGGTGAAGACCAGCTGCTGGCCACGCCGGTACCACCGCGCCCGGCAACTCGTTTTCTGCTGGGTGCCAGCGAAGCCAGCGCTCAGCTGGCCGCCGAGCTGAACTGGCAGTTCGTGTTTGCCGCCCACCTGAATGGCGACAAGCAGGAACTGGACCGCGCCCTGACGGCTTACCGCACACACAGCAAAGGACAATCCGCGCTGCTGGCCGTGCAGGCCATTGTTGCCGATAGCGAAGCCGAAGCCGATCTGTTGGCGGCCGATTTACAGCACTTCCGCGTGCATGTGGATAACGGCCAAAGCGTCACGGTCGGCAATCTGGCCCAGGCCGAGGCCTTTATTCGCCAGTCCGGCGCGAAACAGTACCGGATTGAACCACGTGAATCCGCCGTACTGAAAGGCACCGCCGCACAGGTTCACGCCCATCTGGACGCGCTGCATCAGCGTTTCGGGGTGGAAGAATTCATTATTGATACCCCGATCAGTGCAGGTGTTCCACGCCTGAAATCCCTGCAACTGCTGGCCACCCACCAGCTGGTTGCCGCATAAGGAGCCGGACCATGAGCCACTCTCTTGCACAGCAGCTCGTCGCCTGGCGCCGTGAACTGCACCAGTATCCTGAGCTGTCGAACGAGGAGTTTGCCACCACGGAACGCATCACCGGCTGGCTGAAAGAAGCTGACATTACCCTCCTGCCTTTTGATCTGGCGACAGGCGTCGTGGCCGAAGTCGGTCAGGGTGAGCCGTTGATCGCCCTGCGTGCTGATATCGATGCCCTGCCGATTGAAGAGATCGTCCCGGTCGAATTCCGCTCGCAGCATCAGGGCGTGATGCACGCCTGCGGTCACGATGTGCACACCTCTGTGATTCTGGGTGCCGCAAAACTGCTTAAGGCCCGTGAAAAGAGCCTGCCCGGCCGCGTTCGCCTGCTGTTTCAACCGGCAGAAGAACGCTTTGGTGGCGCGAAAACGCTAATCAAAGCGGGTGCTTTACAGGACGTGGCAGCGATTTTCGGTATGCATAACGCCCCGGAACTGCCGGTCGGTACGTTTGAGACGCGTGGTGGCCCGTTCTACGCCAACGTGGATCGTTTTGACATCGACATTCACGGCAAAGGTGCCCATGCAGCCCGGCCGCAGGAAGGGGTGGATGCGATTGTGATCGCCAGCCAGATCGTCAGCGCCTTACAGACCCTGGTCAGCCGCAGTTACAGCCCGCTGGAATCCGTGGTGGTCAGCGTCACACGCATTGAGGGCGGCAATACCTGGAATGTGTTACCGCAGAAAGTGGTGCTGGAAGGCACAGTACGGACCCATAACGCGGCGATCCGCAGCGAGCTGCCGCAGCGCCTGCGCACGCTTATTGCAGGCATCGCCAGTGGCTTTGGTGCACGTGCCGACCTCAACTGGCATGCCGGCCCGCCGGCATTGATTAATACCGAGTACTGGGCCGAGTTCAGCAAACAGGTGGCTGCCCGTCAGGGTTACGCAGTGCAACATGCCGAACTGCAAATGGGGGGCGAAGATTTTGCCTTCTACCTGCATAACACGCCGGGCACCTTTGTCAGCATCGGCAGCAACAGTGAATTTGGTCTGCATCACCCTGGTTTTAACCCGGATGAAGCCCTGCTGTATCCCGCCGCAGAATACTTTAGCCAGCTGGCTGAAGCGGCGCTGAAGGACATCGCTTAACGGGCTGAGAACGGCCCGATTCATCTGCATTTTCACCATAATAAGAGTCATTCATCATGAAAAAATCATCCGTATTACTGGGCCTGCTCAGCGCGTCTTTGTGGCTTGGCACCACAGCAAATGCAGAAACCGTCAAGATTAACGGGACCGGGATCAGCGTCGAGGCCAATGCCACGCCGGTGCACGCGCCGCTGAATCCGGACGCCGTCAAACTGCTGCCGAAAGATCTTAAGCTGGCCGTACCGGGCAAGTTTACCGTCGCCGTTGCGGCACTGAACTCACCGCCACTGACGCTGTTCTCCGATGACAATAAAACCCTGCAAGGCAGTGAAGTGGATATCGCCCGCCTGGTGGCTGACAGCCTGGGGCTGGAGCTGAACGTGGTACCGACCTCATGGGAGGACTGGCCGCTGGGCGTCAGTTCCGGTAAGTATGACGCCGCCATCACCAACGTGACGGTGACCAAAGCGCGTAAAGAGAAGTTCGATTTCGCCACCTACCGTAAAGACTCCCTCGGTTTCTACGTGAAGTCTGACAGTAAAATCACCTCACTGACCAAAGCCGAAGATATCGCCGGGTTGCGCATTATTGTCGGCTCCGGCACCAACCAGGAAGCGATCCTGCTGGCGTGGGATGCCGAAAATCAGAAGAAAGGTCTGAAACCGTTCACGCCTAACTATGTGAAGGATGATGCTGCGCAAACGCTGGCACTGCAGTCCGGACGCGCCGATGCCTTCTTCGGCCCGAACGTGATCGGTGCATGGAAAGCCGCACTGACCGGAAAAACCAGGCTGGTGGGCAGCGTGGATGGTGGCTGGCCGAAAGCCGCCCATATCGCCGTAACGCTGAAGAAAGGCAACGGGCTGGTGACCGCCGTTAACGCCGCGCTGAATGGCGTGATCAAAGGAGGCGAGTACGACAAGGTGCTGAACCGCTGGGGCGAAGGCATTGAGCGTCTTGACCATTCTGAAATCAACCCGGAAGGCCTGGGCGACTAACGGAGGTCAGCATGAGCCATGAACAGTTCCGCCAACTGTCGCCGGAGGCGCCTGAACTGGCGCCGATTATCGACGGGTTATTTGGTGAGTACAGCGCACGTTACGGCGACTTCTTTGCACGCGATGCCGAAGTCGAACTGACCGAATGGTACCTGTCGCCCCGGGGGATGTTTGTGGTGCTGGAGCGCGACGGGGACATTATTGCGATGGGCGCTTACAAGGCGCTCGATGCCGAAACGGCAGAATTGAAACGCATCTGGACGCGCAGTGACCTGCGCCGCCAGGGGCTGGCGCTGAAGGTGCTGGTGGAGCTGGAGCGCCGCGCCCTGCTGGCGGGTTATCGTCAGGTGTATCTGACCACCGGTTTCCGTCAGCCGGAGGCGGTGCGTCTCTATCTGTCCCACGGTTATCAGCCGCAGTTTGATACCCGCCGTGACCCGGAAGAGTACAGCCTGCCACCGCATGATGGCCGCCTGCGCTTTACCAAGCAGTTGCACCAGAACGTCGATGCAGGAGCCGCCAATGAAACCCAGTGAAACCCTGCGCGTCGTGCCCGCACGCTACCCGCTGCGATTGGTGGGGGCGGTCATCGCGCTGTTTATTCTGGCCGTGGTGATCCAGTCCGTGGCGTTTAATCCACGCTGGGAGTGGTCAGTATTCGCTCAGTGGTTCTTTGCCCCGGCAATCCTGAGTGGTCTGGGCCAGACGCTGCTGCTGACGCTGATCGCCAGCCTGCTGAGTATCCTGCTGGGGGTGGGGCTTGCGCTGGCACGTCTTTCCCCTTCCTGGCTGCTCTCAGGGCTGGCGTTCGGTTATATCTGGCTGTTCCGTTCGCTACCGCTGATTGTGGTACTGATTATTCTCTACAACTTCTCCTATCTGTACGACACGCTCTCACTGGGGATTCCGTTTACCCCGCTGACGCTGGTTGAGTATAAAACCATTGATGTGCTCGGGCAGTTCAGCACCGCGGTGATTGGGCTGACGCTGGTGCAGGCCGCCTATACCGCTGAGATTATTCGTGGCGGGATTTTAGGCGTGGATCAGGGGCAGTTTGAAGCCGCTGCCGCTCTTGGGTTACCGTCATCGCGCCGCACGCTGCGCATTATCCTGCCGCAGGCGCTGCGCTCCATTATTCCTACCGGCTTTAACGAAATCATCAGCCTCGCCAAAGGCACCGCGATGGTTTATGTGCTGGCGATGCCGGAGCTGTTTTACACCATCCAGATGGTTTACAACCGCACGCAGCAGGTGATCCCGCTGCTGATGGTGGCGGCCGTCTGGTATCTGCTGATCACCACGGTGTTATCGGTGTTCCAGCACTATGTGGAACGCTGGCTGGCCCGGGGGGCCACGCGTGAACCCGTTAGCCGCCTCGCCTCTGCGCGTCTGCGCGCCGCCGTTACCCCTGTCAGGAGCTAATCATGTCTGAAGCTATCGATCTGCACAGCGATGCCACTCTCGGTCATATTTCGATTGCCGGGGTGAGTAAAAGTTATGGCCGTTTCAAGGCGCTGGACGATGTGTCGCTGGAGCTACCGCCGGGTTCCGTGACGGTGATCCTCGGCCCTTCCGGATCGGGAAAGTCCACCCTGCTGCGGGCAATCAATCATCTTGAGCGCGTGGATGAAGGTTTTATTCGTATTGATGGCGACTATATTGGCTATCAGCGTAAAGGCAATAAGCTGTATGAGCTGAAGGAAAAAGCGATCCTCAAACAGCGTATCGGCGTGGGCTATGTGTTCCAGAATTTCAATCTGTTCCCTCACCTGACGGTGCTGGAAAACATTATTGAAGCGCCGCTGGCCCATAAGCAACTGTCACGCGCCGATGCCGAAGAACGGGCTTTGCAGCTGCTCGACACGGTCGGTCTGCGCCATAAAGCCGATGCCTGGCCGCGCCATCTTTCTGGCGGGCAGCAACAGCGAGTGGCGATTGCCCGCGCGCTGGCGCTGAATCCGAAGGTGATTCTGTTTGATGAACCCACGTCGGCGCTGGACCCGGAGCTGGTCGGCGAGGTACTCGATACCATTAAGCAGCTGGCGCGTTCCGGCACAACGCTGGTCGTGGTCACGCACGAGATCGGTTTCGCCCGCGAGGTGGCGGATAATGTGGTGTTTATGGTGGAAGGGAAAATTGTGGAGCAAGGCAGCGCCGGGCAGGTGTTGAACCAGCCGCAGCATCCGAGGACCCGTCGTTTTCTGGCGAAGGTGCTGTGATAAGTCAGTATCACCATAGGGTCGGGGTACGCCTCGACCTCATCGGCAACGGGCGAGGCATGCCTCACCCCTACGAAAACCTTTATCTGTCACGGGCGAGGCGTGCCTCACCCCGACGAAAACCTTTACCTGCCACGGGCGAGGCGTGCCTCGCCCCTACGAAAACCTTACCTCGCCCCTAGACTAATGTATCCGTCCTTTTCACGGCATCCAGCGTAGCCTGATCGCGTTCATCCCCTGTCAATTCACTCAGTGTGCCGTCACGCATCTCCAGCAGGCGATCCGCATGCAGGAAATAATGGTCATCATGGCTGATGGCAAACACCGTTTTCCCCAGTGACTGCAACCACGGCAACAGCTCGCGATAGAAGATGCGGCGGAAGTGCGGGTCCTGATCGGCGGCCCACTCGTCAAGCAACAGGATATCGCGCTGCTCTGCCGTCGCCAGCAGCAGCGCAAGGCGCTTGGTCTGCCCCTTCGACAGCTTCAGGTTCAGCACGCGGTTGCCTTCCAGCTTGATTTTATCCTGCATTTTCAGGCGTTCCAGCCAGTTCTGTACCAGCGCCGGGTCAATCGCCTGCCCCTGATCATCAATCAGGCGGTCAAACAGATGCACATCGGTAAACACCGCCGAAAACAGGCGACGATAGCTCTCCATTGAGGACGCTTCCACCACCTGGCCATCCAGCAGAATGTCGCCAGACACCGGCTGATATAACCCGGTCAGCAGCATCGCCAGCGTGGATTTCCCACTGCCGTTACCGCCAATCAGGAACACCAGTTCGCCACGCTTAAGCGTCATGTTCACCGGGCCAACGTGGAAACCGTTATCGCCGTAATGGAACATCAGATTACGCAGTTCCAGCGTCTGCCAGTTTTTCGCCGCCGGAAGCTGCGGGAACTCAGCTTCATAAGGCGCCAGATTAAAGGTGTTCAGCTTGTCGAAGGCTACCTGTGCGGTCAGCAGCGTGGGCAGTGCTCCCACCGCTGAAAGCATCGGCGTGCGCAGGAACAGCAGGGTCAGCGAGTAGGTCGCCGCCACCGCGGTATCGGCCCAGCCAAGGCTGTTCGCCAGGTAAAATGCCAGCCCGATGGCGCCCAGCATCATGATATTCGACCAGTTCACCGCGCTCAGATGGTAAGTATCGGCCCGCACAATATGGTGACGATAGGTCTTTGCATCTTCGCTGTAGACGTTTTCAAAGATCTGCTGCGCGCGCTGACGGTTCAGCGCCAGCTCTTTACGCCCTTCAATAATAATCTGGAAGTCGTGATACAGACGGTCTTCCGTGTCGCGCAGCATCGCCATATGTTGATAAACGCGTGCCACCAGCAGCCAGCCGCCGATAATCGTCACCGCCACCCACACGGAGGTCACCACCATCATTTTCGGTGACAGCCAGACCAGATAGGCCGCAGAGCCGATCGTCAGGATGATCCCCTGAATCAGCTCCGGCAGACGCACAAAAGCAATGGTGATATTACGCACATCACTGGTCAGGCTGGCCAGCAGCTGAGCGTTACCAATCTGCTCAATGCGCTCAACCCGCGTGTCGAGAATACGTTTGATAAATTCGCCGCGCAGACGATAGACGAAATGGTGGCCCAGCATGGTCAGCGCCAGCTGTGAACCCAGCGTAACCGCCATCAACAGCAGCAGCAGTCCGAGAAACTGCGGTAACACCATCACAGAGGAATTAAGGGTGACGATCAGTTCGCGGTTAATGAAAGCAATCAGTCCAATCCCCAGCGCGGCGCTAAGAAGGCTAAGCACGATCACCAGAATAAACGGCCAGCGATACTGCTTATAAACAACGTGAAGCAACTCCATGAATACATCCCGGCAGGTAAAAAGCAGCTTGCAGTTTAATGAGAAGCAAGACGAGATCAATAACAATTCTCATTCGGGAACGTTTACACGCGGGCTAGCGGGCGCGGCGAAAGGTCAGATTGAAGCGAAAAGGCCCGGTGAGCGGATGGATGCCGGGTTTGAGCGGCAGAATACCGTGGTAACGCAGACGTGATGGCCCGCCCCAGACCACCACATCCCCCTGCTCCAGCAGCACGCGCTGGCAGGCGTCAGCGCGCTCAAAACCACCAAATAAAAAGACCGCTGGCAGCCCCAGCGATACGGACACAATAGGCTGACGCAGATCGCGTTCATCTTTGTCCTGATGCAGGGTAAGCTTTGCCCCCGGTTCGTAGCGGTTGATCAGACAGGCATCGGGGGAAAAACCACTAAACCCGGCTTCAGCGGCGCAGGTCACGGCCAGCTCCCGGAAGGAAGCGGGCATCGCGGGCCAGCGCTTGCCGCTGACGTCGTCCTGGGCGCTGTACTGGTAACCGCGTGAGTCCGTAGACCAGCCAAGATCGCCGCAGTTGGTCATCGCCACTGACATCTTATGGCCGCCGGGCGTGATGCGATGTTCAAAAGGATTCTGCGCAGCAATCTGGTTCACCTGTGCCATCAGCTCTGCGGCGCTGTCACGAACGCGGCGGCGCAGGATCACCGCGCCGTCCATCAGCGGTTCCTGCCACGGGGCATCATCGGCAAACAGATCGAGCATTGGAACTCCTTCGCGTATCAGTGTGGAGAGGATGGCGGGATAAAGGCCGCAAACTGTGGCGACATCCAGTGGCTGAAATGATCACCCTCTTTGAAAATCAGATAGACCGCCAGCTTATCACGCAATGCCAGTGCTTTGGCCTTCTCGGTACCCAGCACCATCAGCCCGGTGTCCCAGCCATCGGCTTCCAGCGCCGTGGTGGCAATCACCGTGACAGAGACCAGCTTATGCTGAATGGGGCGACCCGTTGACGGGTCAATCACGTGTGAGATGCGTTTTCCTTCCAGCTCATAATAGTTGCGATAGCTACCGGAGGTGCTGATGCCGTGCCCCTGAAGGTCGACAATCGCCTGAACGGCGTTCTCCTGATCGGTCGGTTTCTGGATCGCCACCTGCCACGCATTGCCCTGGGCATTTTTGCCGCGCGTCAGCACCGCACCGCCCACCGACACCAGATAATGGTTAATCCCCTGCTGCTCCATCAGCCGCGCCAGATGGTCGGTGGCAAAACCTTCACCGACGGTCGAGAGATCAACATACAGCTCAGGCAGGTCTTTCTGCAGCCAGGATTGCCCGGCGCGGTTGATCACCTGTAAATGTTCCAGCCCGGTTAAGGCGCGGGCAGCATCAATCTGAGGTTGTGTCGGCGTCTTCAGCGGCTGTTTATCCGGCCCAAACCCCCACAGGTTAACCAACGGACCCAGCGTGATATCCATCGCGCCTGAGGTCTGCTGCCCGATGCGTAACGACAGCGTGATGATATCGGCCATGTTGTTACTGATGGGCTGCGGCGCGCTGCCGCGATACTGGTTAAAACGTGACAAAACCGAATCACTTTTCCAGGTGGAAAGTTCGTGGTCATCGTTATCCAGCTGCTGCTGTATCGCTTTTTGCAGGGCGTCACGACGCTCAGGCGCGACGCCCGCCAGGCTCACCCTCCAGAATGTTCCCATTGTTTTACCTTCGAGCACCATCCCTTCAGATCCCGCTGATGGCTTAGGATTGTCACAGGACGTCAGCAAGTAAACCACCATCAAACCTAAAAAAAACCGCCATTTACTCTTCATATCAACCTGTAACCTTGATTAAAAACTGGTCCGAACCGTGCTTTACCGCAGGGAAAACTCGGACTCGATGCCTTGATCTTACCGCCATTGCTCACCAGGATGGTAGCTGTACAGGGCACTCGTGACGCCCATCATTCACTCTTAAAGGAGAGCCATAATGATCTATTACGTGCTTCTCATGGCTTCAATCGCCCTGATTATCTTTGCAGGCTTTAAGCATTACAAGCAGACACACGTCCGACAGTTACCGCGTCCGCGTCACCGCTAACACGGTATGCCAGACTCCCCCGGCCGCACCGGGGTGAGTTCACCGGCACCATCCTGGTGCATCCTGCCTCTCTCTGAGCCGCGCACAGTATCACAAGCCACCTGAACCGCCCCTCAATCCGCTCTCCCCCAACCTGGCACGTTTTCTGCTTGATAATCCTTATTGTTCAGAATGAGGAAAGGTCATGCGCAACAAAAATGCGGTCAAAGAAAACCAGGCCCGACGTCGTCTGTTGAGATTTTCACTGCTGACGCTCGGAGGAGCAGGACTGGAAGGCAGTACGCAGCATTTCGCCGGGAAAGAAGAAGGAGAAGAGAGTGATAAAAAAGTGGCCGTGATGGCCGCCTGAACCTGGCATGATCAAAAAAGCCGCCTCTGCGTCATATCACGCAGAGGCGGCTTTTTATTGTGCCTCAGGCTTATCGCGGCCAGGAAAATGGCCGTATCAGGTGAGGATTAGAACTGGTAAACCAGGCCTACAGCCACCACGTTGTCGGTATTGATACCGGCAGCCTGGGTGAAGTTGTTGTCATCCAGCAGATTGATCTGGTAATCCGCATAGGTCGACATGTTTTTGTTGAAGTAGTAAGTCGCGCCGACATCGATGTACTGTTTCAGGTTCTGGGTGCCCCAGTTCTGAATATCGGTTCCGCGTGAAGTCACGTAAGCCAGTGACGGACGCAGACCAAAGTCGAACTGATACTGTGCAACCAGTTCCCAGTTTTCTGCTTTATCGGCAAAGCCGTAGGCGGCCGGATTATCCGTGCTGCCGAAGCGAGTCGCGTTGTACGATTTGGTGTACATGGCTGCCAGGTAAACGTTGTTCGCGTCATATTTCAGACCACCGGTGTAAGCTTCTGCTTTGTCACCGTTGCCCAGCAGCGCATTGCTGTTCTGGGTATTGGTGCGGTCAGAAGAGAACATGGCAGCACCAGCGCTGAAGCCCGCACCGATGTCGTAGGTGGCAGAAAGGCCATATCCATCGCCGTTCTGTGCGGTAGCGCTACGGTTGCCCGCCACTTCAGCATCGCTGTCATTTTTACCCTGGTACTGTACGGCGAAGTTCAGGCCTTCGACCAGACCAAAGAAGTTGTTGTTACGGTAGGTCGCCATGCCCGAGCCGCGCTGGAACATGAAGTTATCTGCACCGTAGGTATCGCCACCGAACTCTGGCAGTACGTCGGTCCATGCGCCGATGTCGTATGCCACGCCGTAGTTACGACCATAATCGAATGAGCCAGCGTCACCGAATTTCAGACCGGCAAAACCAACGCGGGTATAGCTGTTCGCTGTTCCCTGGGCTTCAGCGGTGTTCAGGGCTGCCTGATATTCCCACTGACCGTAGCCGGTCAGCTGGTCGGAAATCTGGGTTTCACCTTTGAAGCCGAAACGCAGATAAGACTGGTCGCCATCTGAACCGGAGTCGTCTGAGAAGTAGTGCAGACCATCAACTTTACCGAACAGATCCAGTTTGTTGCCGTCTTTGTTATAGATTTCTGCCGCACCCGCTGAACCTGCTACCAGCAACGCCGGGACCATCAGAGAAAGAACGCGAAGTTTCATTTTTTAATACCCTCTCGATTATAAGTCTTATATTGCCACTGCGTGCTGTAGGTAAAAATTAAGCACTTAGTGTCATGTTAAGCTTGGGAGAGTAATAATCCATCAAGAAAATGATACTAAATCACATAAAATGTTTCTTAAGGGGGTAAACACATTTCTTAATGTAAATAAAGCGGAACTTTTACGCAGCACAAATAGATAACCAATTGCGCACTTAAAGACAAAAAATAAGATTAGTCTTATAATTCATTGCATTACACCTACATGTAACAATGCGCACTGATTGATAAAATTATTCTGCCATGAAGCAGTATTATTAGCGCGCTATCATCATTTATTGAATTATTATCTTCATTCACCCCGAATGAGTTGCACCACCTATTAATATTGCCAGGCTTTGTGCCTGGCATTTTTTTACGTATTTTATTCCCCTGCGAAATTATTCTTTCCTGGTATTATCTGGCGACGAAAATCTAACGTTCGCGCATCGACTCTTTAACTTTATTCAGCGGTTTAATCAGATAATCCATGACGGATTTCTGGCCGGTTTTAATCTCTACGTTCGCGACCATCCCCGGCACGATCGGGAATTTTCGTCCGGCTTTGTTGGTCAGTTCGGCCTTGTCGGTACGCACATAAACCCGGTAATAGTACTGGTCACGTTTGACCTCATCCTGCAAGGTATCGGGTGATACCGTCTCCACTTCACCGCGCAGATCGCCATAAATTGACGAATCATACGCCGTCACTTTGACCGTGGCGGGCAGCCCCGGACGGATATAGGCGATATCACGCGGGTTAATGCGTGTTTCGATCAGTAGCTGGTCCTCAAGGGGGACAATCTCCATCAGCTTACCGCCGGGTTGCAACACGCCGCCCACGGTGGTGACCTGAATATCTTTAACGATGCCGCGTACCGGTGAGTAAATAGTGGCGCGGGTCAGTTGATCCTCTTTCCCAGTCATCACCTGTAATTGTGCATCCAGGTCCGCGTTGTTCTTCACCTGCTCTTCGCGTGCGCGTACCGCGTAGTCATTACGTGCCTCATCGATTTTCCCCTGAAGCTCAGCGACCTGACGGCGCAGGCGGATCACTTCCACCTCACCCGCCGCCCCTTTCGCCACCAGCGGCTGGGTCATGCGCAGCTCATCCTGAACCAGTTTTTTTGACTGCTCCAGATTGCTGACGGTCTCTTGCAAATTACGCCGCCGCGACTGGTACAGTTGCGTTTCACGCGCCACCAGATCCGGCTCTTTCAGCGTTTCGGCACTGAATTTCAGCGGCGCGCCCGTCAGTTCAGCGGTTAAGCGTTCGGCCGATCCGCGCAGCGTTCGCGCGCGTGATGCCGCCTCACCAAAGTTGGACTGAAAACGCGTCGGGTCAAGTTTTGCCAGCACCTGCCCTTTCTCGACGATATTGCCTTCATGGACGTTGAGCTGGTCGACGATGCCGCCATCCAGACTTTCAATCACCTGCGCACGACTGAGCGGCGTGACCTTGCCCGTTCCCACCGTCACTTCATCAAGAATGGCGAAATGTGCCCAGACAAAAAACAGCACCAGCGCGACAGTACAGACCCAGATGATGGCCGAGGTGCGCCGTTCATTCTGTTTCAGACTGCGATCCATCAATACAAGGCTCATGCGGCATCTCCTCTTGCACTGGCCGCCGGCGGTTGGGCCTGTGCCGTCTGCGCGGTAGCACGTTTCAGGATGTCATCTTTCGGGCCATCAGCAATCACGCGGCCGTTATCCATGACAATAATGCGATCGACCATTTTCAGCAGCGCCGGGCGATGCGTCACCAGTATCAGGGTGCGCCCACTCAGCCAGCCTTTCATCTGACTGATCACATGTTCTTCCAGCTGTTCATCCATCGACGCGGTGGGTTCGTCCATCAGCACCACCTGCGGCTGGCGCAGGATCATACGGCTGAGCATCACCATCTGGCGCTGCCCGCCGGAGAGTCCGCGTCCGCCCTCATTAATAATGCGGTCCAGGCTGGCCGCATCCTGCTGCACCAGGCTCAGTGCACCGCTGACGCGTAGCGCCTGTAACATATCCTGCTCGCTGGCGTGGGGGTTGCCCAGCATCAGGTTCTGGCGCAGGGTGCCGAAGAACAGACGAGAATCCTGTGACAACCAGCCCAACTGTCGCCGCAGGTCAACCGGGTCAATGCGGCGTAAGTCCACGCCGTCGACGATCACTTTGCCCTGGGTCGCCATCGCCTGCCCGGCCAGCAGTTTCAGCAGCGTCGACTTCCCGGCCCCCACACGTCCCAGGATAGCGATGCGTTCGCCGGGTTTAATTTGCAGCTGGTTAATGGTGATCACGTTTTTCACGTTTTCTTCATCGTAGCTGTACTGCACGCCACGCAGATCGTAGTGACCGGTCAGCGTTGGGCAGTGCGCCATTTCTCCCTCTTCCGGCTGGTCGAGCGGTTTCTTCAGCAATTCATCCAGCCCGTTCATCGCACTTTTCGCATGTTGCCAGCGCGAGAACACCATCGTCAGCTGCATCAGCGGCGCAATGGTGCGCGAAGAGAGCATACTGCTCGCCACCAGCGTACCGGTGGTGATCTGACCATCGAGCACCAGATAGACCCCAAACACCAGCATGCTGGCGTAGGTCAGTTGCTGCACGCTTGACGCCCAGCCCGTGAGGCGCGCGCCCCACAGACGCTGCTGCATGCCAATCGCGGCGCTCACTTCGTGCGTCTGCTCCCACTGACGCTGGAAATAGGGTTCAGCCTGCAGTGATTTAATATCTTCAATACCTTCAATGGTTTCCACCAGGATGGCGTTACGCAATGCCCCTTCGCGTAATCCCTCTTTGGCCAGTTTCGCCATAGGAATCTGGATCAGCAGGCCGGGAATGACGATCAGCGGGATCGCCAGCAGCGGCACGATCACCAGCGGGCCGCCAATAAACGCCATAATAAACAGGAACAGGATGACAAACGGCATATCCGCCGCCGCCCCCACGGTGGTGGAGGTCAGCAGCTCACGCACCTGATCAATTTCACGCAGCTGGGAGATAAACGATCCGGTGGATTTTGGTCGCGCCTCGTTACGGATATTCATCGCACGCGCAAACAGCATGGAAGAGACTTTCAGGTCGATGCGTTTTCCCATCATGTCAGACACCTGCGTACGCATCAGACGGATGAGATATTCGATCACGGCGGCAATCAGTACGCCGCCAAACAGCACCCACAGCGTGGCTTCTGACTGCGCGGGGATCACCCGGTCATAGATCTGCATGGAGAACAGAATCCCCGCCAGCGCCAGCACGTTACCCACGATCGAGGCCAGGGAAATCTCACCGATTTTGCGCCCCATTCCCTGGAAGTTCTGCCAGAACCAGTGCTTTTTATACGGCTGGACGAACTCATCAATACGCGCATCGCGCCCACGTGCCGCCACGCCGATAATCCCCACCTCTTGCTGACTTTGTGCCAGCAGCAGCGCCAGTTCGGTTTCACGCACCACGTCACCGCCGTCACTGAGCCAGTAACGGGCATTGCCTTCACCATCAATGGCTTCAATCACCACCACACTGCCGCTCTCCATAATCAGCACCACGGGCGTCACTTCCTGACGCCAGCGGATTTTGTCACGCGGTGTCATAGTGAGATGCAGCCCGAGCAGCCCCGCCAGTCGCTCCAGCTGCTGCGGCGGCGTGAGGTGCTCAAACCAGCGCATCTGCTGTCGCAGTGTTTTACCATCAGCCGGTTTACCGAAGCGGGCGGCCACACGCAGCATGGCATCGATCCAGTTTTCCGTGGTTGCGGTTTGTTTAGTCATAAAAAACGGCCTTATCTGGTTGTCTTACGAGCGCCGCATCACAGCGACGGCAGCGTTTGTCCACTGTTCTTTTCCCGGTCAATGCCCAAAATATCCAGCAGATTATCCACCGCTGCGGCATAACGAACCGTGGCATCCCAGCCATCGTAGAGCGCCGTCAGGCGGCTGCTGTCAGCCTGAAAGACATCCTGCTCAACACTCAGCAGGTCGTTCAGGCTACGCTTATTCAGTTTGTATTCATCGGCATACACCTCACGGGTATGATCTGCACTGCTCAACTGCTGCTCACCGGCCTCTTTACGCTGTTGCGCGCCAATCATGTCGGCATAGGCCGTAGAGGCATTCTGGTTGATTTGCAGTTTTGACTGCTGGATGGCGGCCTCAGCCGCTTCACGATCGCCCTCAGCGGCACGAGTTTTGGCGTTCACCAGCCCGCCCTGATACAGCGGCGCTTCTACCTGCAATTGCAGTTCGTCATCCCAGTAGGATCGGCTGTCATTTTCATAACGGGTGCGGCCAGCCTGGACTTTAATGGTCGGCCAGTGGTTGGATGAGGCCTGGCGCACACGCTCCAGCGCCGCCTCTTGCTTCGCCTGCGCACTGCGCACGGCAGCGCTTTTCTCATAGGCGATTTTGTCCAGTGTCACCTGCTGGTTCAGCAACGCCTGTGGCAGTTCTGGCAGGTTTTCAGACGTTACGCCCGTCAGCACGGTCAGCTGCGCACGCGCCGATCGCGCCTGTGCGCGATACTGCTCCATGCTGGCGTTCATACCGGCAATGCGGGTTTGTGCCTGCAGGACATCAGACTGGGAACTTAGCCCGGCATCTGCACGCAGTTTTGCCATGTCCCTGACGCGCTGCAAAGACGCGATATTCAGACGCGCGGCATCCACCAGCGCCTGGTAGCGTTTCACTGCCAGATACGCCTGAAGGGTGTCCTGCGCCACGGTGGTCATGGTGTCATAAAGCGCATAGCGGTAGGCATCGGACAGCTTGTGCTGCTCGTCGATTGCCCCCCCGGTACGGCCAAAGTCATACAGCAACTGGCTGAGGGTGATGCCACCCGAACCGCTGTTATTCAGGCTGCCGGAGGAGTCGGTCTGGTGCGATCGCCCGCCGCTGGCTGCGAGCGACACCTGGGGATACCAGGCGCTTTTCGCCGCATCCAACTCGGCCTCACCGACGCGGATCTGTGCAGCGGCTTCAGAAATTTTGGGATTACGTGCAAAGGCTCGCAGGATAGCGTCACGCAGCGTCAGGCTGGCAATCTGCTCTTCCGTGGGTGCTGCGCGCCAGTTAAATGCCGCAACAGGTTCCTCTTTCGCCGCCAGTGCGCTCTGCCCAACCAGACAGGTTGTGAAACACAGCAATATCACCCTATTTTTCATCCAGACACCTGTGATCATTATGTTCCGGGCCAGAGGCGGGAAATACCCCGCCTCTTCTGCCCCCAATTAAGCGGTTTGTAACTGCAATTGATGCTGCGTCAGCACGTCTGCCAGCGTGCTTTCCTGAAGGGGAGCGTGATACACATCCGACATCGGTTCGCTGCTGCCCCCCGGTAACACCTGTGACCAGACACCACTGTCGGTGGTACTGAGCGCCACCGGGCTGTCCCCGGTCAGGAGCAGTGACTGAACGGCGGTGAGGTCGTCCTGCGTTGTCGCGGCCACCAGCGCATCGCTCTGCGTTGCCAGACCCAGACTGGCGAGTTGCAGCGATCCGCTGTCCGTCGCATTCCCCAGATCAACGTGGATCTGGTCAGACTGTTCAACCCAGTTACCGGCACCGTCCGAGGTACCAAAATAGATATAATTCAGCCCGTCATGCACATTGGAACCGGACAGCGGCACGGTGATGCTCCAGTGGTGATCCTCCGTCAGGGTCGCGCTGTAATACGGATAGTCATCCACCCGGATGCTGATCAAGTTAATGGGGAAGGTATCGGCGAAGGTGCCGCCAATGGTGACGTACTCCTGGCCGTCAACCACGCTAACGTCCGCCGGGGTGACGTCATCGACGGTGAAACCAATTTTGCTGGTGTAATGACTGAGCAACAGGACATCGCGGGTGGCGCTGGTGCTGTTGCCATTGGGGTCGGTAGCGCTGAAGGTAAAGGTATATTTACCGTCGGTGATCGCCGCCAGTTCGCTGTCATTGATCGACACGCGCCAGATATTGTCGCTGGCGACGTTGCCATAATAGGTTTTACCCGCAAGATCCAGTGTAACCACCGTGCCGGAAGGCAGGTTGCTGGAGGTGCCCCACATTTCAAGCCCATAGATCCCTTCACGGTAGTTGACGGCATCATCGGTGGAGATGGGGTCAATGCTCAGTGACGGCAGGGTATCAACAGAGGTTGCGAGGGTGATGTTGTGCGCCGTAGATGTGCTGTTACCCGCGGCATCACTCAGGCTGGCCTGCACGCGATAGACGCCATCGTCCAGCCCCTGAAGCGCGCTGGCCGGGATAGCCAGATTCCATGTGCCACTGCTGCTCACCACCGCGTGCCAGGTCTGCTCATTGAACAGCACATCCACGGTCCGTCCCGCTTCGCCCCAGGCCGAACCGCTAATCAGCAAATCGTCACCCTTTTCACTGGCATCAATCACGTCATCGCCCGAAATCTCATTCATGGTGATTTGTGGGTCGCTGGTGTCGATAACAATCGGCGTGCTGCTGCTGCCCTGCTGGCCCCAGCCATCGGTGGCGGTGACCACAATGGTGCTTTCCCCCTGGCCCAGCAAATACAGGGCATACGAATCAGGACTCAGTGACCAGTTACCGTCGTTGTCCACCGTGGCGTTGTAGTTTTCTTCACCCATCGTCACCACCACCTTCTGCCCACTGCCGGTCGATCCCGTGCTGCCGGTCAGGGTCTGCTGCGTTGCCAGCTCGGCACTGTTCAGAATGCCATCGCCAAACGGCAGGTCGAGGGTGGGATGTGGCGGCTCACCGATGGGCGTCAGCGGCTCAACGGTAATCACTTTATTTGCGGTCGACGTACCGCCGCTGGCGTTAACGAAGCTGATACTGATGGTGTTGCTGCCGTCGGGCAGCGCCTGGAGATCTGCGGCAGGCAGGATGACGCTCCAGCTGCCATCGCTGGCAATCTGCGTGCTGTAAGTGTGCGCATTCAGGCTGACGGTCAGGGTGCTGCCTGCGGCAATATTGGTGGAGGTCCCGCTGAAGGTTTGATCGCTCTGGCGCTCGTCAGCACTGATCACCGCATCGCCCGTCAGCGGGGTCACGGTGAGTGACGGGCTGCCGCCCGTTCCTGTGCCGCTCTCCGGTGGCACAACCTCCGGGGTGTCAACGCCGCTGGCAGACGTACTCTGACTGCTGCTGTCATCGCTGCTGCTGTGATGGCTGGCCAGCGCCACGCCACCGCCGACCCCGGCCAGCCCGAGTAGCCCCAGACCAACGGCCGTCAGGGTTCCACTGCTCTCCGCTGCGGCGGGCGCACCGAGCAGCGCATCGACGCTGGCCAATGCCTGATAGGTTGGTGTCAGCGGCGTTGCGGCATCGGTGGTATTCAGCCCGCTGCTGAACAGCGCATGCTGCGGCGGGTTCACCCCGTCATCAAACAGTAGTTGGCTTTGTTCGCCGTCGGTGGCCGTGAAGAAATGCTGATAGCGCACCGTGCTGCCATCGCGCATGTGAAGGATCAGATCGTCGCCCTGCTGTTGATAGTCAACAACGGAGGTAGTCGGTGCGTGAATTTTCACCAGCGAAGGCTGGTCAAGCTGCACGGTTTGAGACGTATGAGACTGGCTCTGAGACAGCAGTTTTCCGCCATCGCGAGAGAGTATATCGACGAAGCCAGATGCAGGCTGAGTCATGGTGTATCCCCTTGTGTACCCGGTAAAGTGAGTAAGCGTTTGCGAAGAAAAGCTCAGCCAGAGGCCGTTTTTTTCACGCAAAACATCAGCCAGCGCTACAAAAATAGCGCCGAGCATCACCCGGTGTACAACGGATCACAATGTAATCCATAACAAGGAAAAATGATTAAAATAGCTATTATAGTAGCGCTGGCGCGGCCTACGTTAACCTTGTCATCAGCGCATTACTACTGGCCAAAATCTGGAATTACACTTCGCCAGTGGCCTTATATCTTATTGTTATTTTTGCCTTACTCACTTTAAAAAAACCTTTCTTAGTTTATTCAGGTCCACAACGAACAACAGCGGCCGAAGCCGCTGTTGGATTGTTTCGCTACCAATCTATCACTTCCTCTTAACTTTAGACGCCCTGCGCGGGAATGCGACCCGCGCTGGCGTTATTTTTTCGTTATACGACATGGACCTGGAGATTATGCTGGATCAGCACATCGCCCAGGGTGTTGTCTGACGACAGTGCCGAGTTGTGATAAACGTCAAAGGTCTGCCCTTCTACCGTCCTTTGCCCGGTGGTGGCCCAGACGCCGCCGTCGGTATTGGCCAGCGTCACCTGGTCACCCAGCGTCCCTTTGATCAGCAGGTCATCGCTCTGTTTATCGGTAATATTCAGCGCTTCGTTCAAGTCCAGCTTAATGCTGTTATTGCCCGAGGTGCCAAGGTCGATAATCTCCACATGCTCGACTTTCAGACCGAGCGAGGTGAGATCCAGCGCAATATGTTCACCGTTCAGTACCAGGGTATCCGTCCCTGCGCCACCATCGATATGGGTAAAGTCGAGCGAACTCACGGTGATGGTGTCATTACCCACGCTACCCGTTACCGATTCGCCATGCACTGTCTGACCATCCGCCAGCGTAATGGTGACCCCGCCAATGGTGTAGCTGCCGTCATCCGTTGCCGTCAATGCCACTGTTTCACTGCTGGCCGTGGTGCTGGCCGCCGCCGTGGAGGTGGCATGGTCGGTGCTGCTGGTATCGCTGTCGGTCACCAGCGTTGAGGCCACACGCGCTGCCGTATGCACGGTGGGGGTGGTGCTCTCTTCACTGGTGCTGGCCGCACTGATTGAAGACGTATCCGTCGACGCCAGAGATTCATCGGAGGCCACCGCCATCATCACCGAGGCGGTGGTGGCTAATGGCAACACTGAACCCAACAGCAGCGTGGTGACGGTGGTCGCCGGGTTACCTGCGGCATCAACCGCCGTCACTGTGACCACCGAGCTGAGATCCAACGTGCTGAGTAACCCCCCGACGAACTTCGCACTGTACCGTCCATTAGCGCCCACCGTCGTGGTCATTGTCTGGGTTTGCCCGCTTTGCGACAGCGTGATCGTCACCGTTGTCCCTGTCGCCAGACGCTGGCTTCCTCCTGAAATGGTCAGCCCGGTCAGCAAGACACTCAACAGACTGGCAACCGCATCAACGCTCACCGCCGGCAGGTTTTGCGTCACGGCGTTGAAGCTGGCGCTGGTGCTGCTGGTGTTACCTGCGCGGTCAGCAACAGTGATTGCCGCAGTATGCTGCCCATCGGCCAGAGAGGTCAGCCCTCCTGCCGGGATGGTCACACTCCAGGTCCCATTAGCGGCTACCGTGCCGGTGTATGACATCCCTTCAATATTGACAGTGACCCGGCCCCCCGCTGCACTGGTGGACGTCCCGGTAATGACTTGTGCGGTACCGGATTCAGCAAGGTTGAAGTAACCATCGCTGAAGCCCGCGGTATTGCTCAACGTCACCGTCGGCGTGCTGTGAGTACCGACAATCACCGGAACCGTAATCGTGCCGCTGCTGGTACCGGCCCCGTTGATCACACTGGCGCTGATTGACGCCGTGTTATCCGGCAATGCTTTCAGATCCACCGACGGCACCGAAACGCTCCAGCTGCCGTTGGCGGCGACCACCGTGCTGTAGGTCTTCGACCCGACGTTAACCAGAATGGTCGAACCTTCGGCATTAAACGCCGTACCGGAGATGGTTTGCGCCGTCTGCGCTTCCACCGCATTCAGTGCCCCATCGCCAAACAGCGTGCCAAAGGTGATGGTCGGCGTATTGTGCGCAATCACGCTGGCGCTGTTGCTGCCGGACGCGGTATTGCCATACGGGTCAGCCAGATTGGCGGTGATGGTCAACGGACCGTCCGGTATGGCAGCCAGCGCGGTTTTCGGAATGCTGATACTCCAGCTGCCGTTACTGCCCACCGTCGTACTGTAAGCAATACCATTCAGGGTAAAGCTCACCGTTGAACCCGCCACCGCATTGGTGGAGGTACCGCTGATGGTCTGCGCTGTCGCCAGCTCAGCGGCGTTAAGAACGCCATCACCAAACAGCGTGCCTACGGTGACCGTCGGTGCCACATGCACCCCGATGGTGACGCCGACACTGCTGCTGCCCACATTGCCTACCGCATCGGTCACGGTTGCTGACACCGTCAGTCCCCCCGTCGCCAGACCCAGTAACTGTGCCGATGTGAGTGTCACACCGAAGTTGCCGTTGGAGTCAGTGCTCCCCTGTAAAGTCAGGCCACCGACTTTAATACTGACCAGGGTACCGGTTGGGACATTATTGACATGACCACTTAACAGCTGCCCTAACGAAGAGAGGGCCTCTGTCACACTTAATATCCCATCGCCAAACAGCGGGTTAAGGGTGACCGATGGTAAAGCATGAATGCCCACCGTCCCCGCCAGTGTGCTGCTGCTGCTGTTACCCGCCGTATCGGTGACGGTCACTTTAAGGGTGACACCGCCGTCTAACAGGGTCGCCAGCGCCGATGGCGTCAGCGCCAGGTTAAAGGCCCCGTCAGTCCCTGCCGTGCCGGAGAGCAGTGGCGTAATGCTGTCACCAACAGTGACCACGACACGCGCCCCCGCCGTGGTGGTGCCGCTGATCAGCTGATTAACCAGTGCATCCGCCGCATTCAGCAGGCCATCCCCGAACAGCTGCGTCTGGTTCAACGACAGGCTTGGCGGAGTTAGACTGACCTGCAGCCCGCCCACAACATTAAGGGTGGACTCATTACCGGACAGGCTGTCTTTCACCGAGGCACTGATATCCAGCAGCCCGGACTGCAGCCCCTGCAACTGACCCAGAGTCAGGCCCGCGCTGAACTTACCATTGGCATCAACCGTCGCGTCAACCTCAGTTGTCCCGATCATCACTTTGATGATGGTACCGGCCGCCACATTTTTCACCGTACCGCTGACCAGCTGACTGGCGACATTGCTCAAATCGGCAATATTCAGTAAGCCGTCACCCAGGATTGGGTTGAGGATAATCTCTGGCTTGATCGTCGCAACGGTGATGCTGGCGCTATTACTGGCAACGTTACCTGCCGGGTCGACCACTTTTACCCCCAGCGACACATTGCCATTCCCGAGCGCCAGCAGATCGGTGGCGGAGAGATTCACGTTCCAGCCGCCGCCCGCCTGCACGGTGGTGGTATACGCTTTAGCCCCCAGCGTCACCGTGACAACCGAGCCGGCCACCGCATTTAATGTGCCGCCGATGGTCTGTCCGGCCTGCGCTTCCAGCAGGTTGAGCACATTGTTATCACCAAACAATCCGGTCAGTGCACCCACCACCGGCAGGTTAGTGATAATCGTGGTGACCGGTGCTGTCGTCGTGACAATGTTACCTACCACATCCGTGACGGAAAGATTCAGCGTGTTAGCCCCTTCTTGCAAGGTCGCCAGCGCGGCTGGCGGCACCAGCAGCGACCATTTTCCGTCCTGCCCCACGGTTGTACTCAGTATCTGACCATTCCCCAGAGTCAATTCTACCAGCCCCCCAACCGCAGACACTGCTGTGCCGGTGATCAGCTGGTCAACAGCGGATTCTGCCGCATTGAGGAAGCCACTGAATACGCCAGGATTAGCAGGGTCTCTGACATCGCCAAATATCGTATCAACGTCCAGCCCCAGCAGGCTGTTAAACACTTTATTAATCGTGATGGCCGCACTGGTCTGGTTGCCATGGTCATCCGCCACTTTCACCGTCAGCACGTTACCGCCCTGCAACAGGGCGCCGATCGCCGTCGGGCTCAGCCCAAGCTCAAAAGCACCATTGAGGACGGTTGCCTGCGCCAGAGGAACAGTGCTGTTACCAAGGTAAACATAAATCGTTTGACCATCGGCCCCTGACACCGACCCCGTCAGTGTCTGCGTCAGTAGTGCATCTGCCGCATTGATGACGTTATTCCCCAGCAGGGCGTCCACATCCAGCAGGGGTGCCTGAGTATCCACAATCACATTGTTAAGTACCGCAGACCCGGTATTACCCGCCGTATCCTTCACGCTGGCGTTGATGCTGGTCACATCCTGAGCCAGAGCTTGTAGATCGGCAGACGGCACGTTCACCGTCCAGGAGCCGCCAGCCTGTACTACGGCGGTGTAGGTTTTGGTTCCCAGCGTCACAGAAACCGTGCTGCCAATTTCCGATGAGGTACCGGTAATGGTCTGCGATGTGGCCGCTTCCGCCACGGTGAGAATGTTATCTCCGGCAAATTGCGTGATCGTCACAGTCGGCGCAGTGATATCAATCAGAACCGTCGTGTTGGCGACAACAGGGTCGCCAACGGTTGGCGTAAAGGTCACCACCACCTGCTGTGAACCGGCCGGAAGGTCCGCATTCACCAGCGTCTGGGAGGTAAACTCATTGTTCAGGCGCAGTGCATCGACCGAAATGGTATCGACCAGAATGCCACCCACCGTGATGGTGATCTGCCCGCCCAGCGACAGAGGGACATTGTTGAGCGTCCCGCTGATAAGGGTATTAGGGCCATCGGCCACATTGATAATGTTATCGCCGCTGACAGGAGCCAGCGTAATGTAACCGTCAAGCGTTGGGCTGAGGTTTAACCCAACAGCACCATTAACGCTGGTGGTATTGCCCGCAACGTCGGTAATGGACACCGTGTAATTACCGCCTGCGGTCACCAGTGCCGCGAGATCCGTCACCCCGACATTAATCGTCCATGCTCCGTTGGTACCCACCAGGCCGGTTAAGGTCTGAGTACCAATTTGAAGTGTCACAGTGGCCCCTGCATCAGCAGGATTGGAAATCCCGGTCAACGTCTGCGTATTCAGGCTTTCGACGTAGTTGAGGACATTATCGCCAGCGAAGGTCAGTCCGTTAATTACTGGAGCAGCCGTATCGATGATAAAGCCTTCATTGAGGGTATTGGTGTTCCCCCCCGGGTCGGTCACAGTGACCTTAACGGTTTGCAGATTTTGCCCCAGACCTCCGAGATCGGCCATCTGGCCCGCAGACAACGTTAGCGACCAGGTGCCATCAGGATTAACGACCGTCGCAGGGATCGCCGCCAGGCCACCAAAGGTCAGGGTCACACTCTGCCCCGCACCGACCGCGCCAGTAGTACCGGTCAGTACCGCCCCTGCCAGCGCATCAACGTTAAGATAGCCATTATCAAATGGTACCGCGATGGTGGGCTGCGGCACCGTCAGATAGGCGTTAAAGTCGAGCGTTTCCGTTGCCGGGTTGCCTGCAGCATCAATGACGGTGACGATCACCTGGTGTGTTGTGTTGTTCAGGCCGTTAAGCGCACCCGGAGGCAGTTCCACTGTCCAGACATTCCCTACCACCGTCGCATCGTAGACCACGCCATTCACATCGACTTTCAGCGTGACGCTCTGATCCTGGCCAGCCACCACCGGAATGCCGGTGTTACCCGTAATGGTGATCGCACCCGCCGCCTCATCAATGCCCAGCCCGGTGCCGAACGGGTTAGTAATGGTCGGTATTGGCAGGGTCAGCAGCGCATCAAAGCTGCCCTCAACCTCCGCCTCATTGCCGTAGGCGTCAGTCGCCACCACGGTAATGGTGTGTTCACCGTTGGCCAGACCAGACAACAGGCCGGTGCTGAGATCCAACGACCAGCTACCATTGGCATTAACGACGGCAGGCACAGCTGCCGCGCCGTCAATACTGACGGTGACGGTTTGACCCGCACCCAATACCCCCGTCGATCCCCTCAACACCTGATCGACCGCGGCTTCCGCAATATTGAGCAGGCCATCAACGAACGGGGTGGTAATGGTCGGAACGGGCACATCGTTAATCGCCACGGTCAGCGATGCATCTGCCGGAATCCCTACGTTGCCCACGCCATCCGTCACCGTCACCGTAATTGGCCAGTTGCCGTCCGGCAGCGTGGCTAATACGCCACCCGACAGCGGCAGACTCCAGGTGCCATCACCGTTGATGGTGGCCTCAATCGGCGTACCGTTCACATTGACAATGACATGGGTGTTAGCCGCATCACCATTAAAGGTCACATTCCCCCCCAACGTGATCCCGCCAGCGACTTCATTCAGCGTTAGAATACCGTTACCCGCCAGCGACAGCGGATCGAGGGTGACCGTCGGTAATCCGGTGACAATCGCGGGGAAGTCCAGCGAGGTTGATGCCGTATTGCCCGCCGCATCGCCGACCACAATCACAATCACATGGCCTGCCCCCGTGCTGTTGCCCAAAGCAAGCAGCTGTGTCGTGGTTAAGTTGGCCGTCCAGACACCGTTGGCATCAACACTGGCGGCATAGACGTTGCCGTTAATCGTCAGCACGATAGTCTGCCCTGCACCAATCACACCAGTCGTGCCCGTCAGCGTCTGAGACACTGCGGCTTCGGCCACATCCAGCAGACCATCAACAAACGGCTGGTTGATCACCGGGTTCAGCGTATTGGTCAGTATCAGCTCGACATCGGCCGATACGCTCACCGGGTTCACCGCATCCACTGTTGATACACTGACCTGAATAACCCCATTGCCCATCGCGGCCAGATCGGCGGCCGGGATAGTCACCGACCATCCCCCCAGACCATCCAGAACCACAGGGGAGTAAGTCTGTGTCCCGACAGTCACCACCAGGCTGGCACCGTTCGGCAGATTATCCACCGTGCCCCGGATCGTCTGATCAACTAAAACTTCGGTACTGTTAAGGAAGCCATCAACGAATGGCGTCTCCAGGGTCAGTTCCGTGAGGGCGTTCACCGCCACGTTGACGTCGAGAATTTGCTCCGTGGTGTTACCGTACGCATCCTTGACGGAGACACTGAGCCCCAGATCACCGTCGACCAATGCCAGCAAATCAGCACTTGGAATGGTGGTACTCCAGTTGCCCAGGTTATCGGAGAGCACGCTGTAGACATTGGTCCCAAGGGTGATCTCAACGTTGAGATTCGGCGCTGTATTGCCTGACAACACCAGCCCCGTCAGAGCATCCGCCAGGCTGAG
Source organism: Erwinia rhapontici (assembly GCF_020683125.1). Lineage (NCBI taxonomy): Bacteria > Pseudomonadati > Pseudomonadota > Gammaproteobacteria > Enterobacterales > Erwiniaceae > Erwinia > Erwinia rhapontici. The sequence goes on from NZ_CP085627.1 coordinate 3,391,989, forward strand.
CACACCGTCCGTCACCAGGTTGGCGTCGATTTCCAGCAGTGGCGGTTGAGTATGAACGGTAAAGCTCTCATTGGCCGTCGCGGTATTGCCTGCAACGTCGTTACCGCTGGCAGTAATGGCATTGCTGTTCTGCGGCAGATTTTGCGCATCAGTCTGCGGGATCGTCGCTGTCCAGTTACCGTCGCTGTCCACGGTTGCCGGATAGTCTTTACCATTAACGCGCACGGTAATGGTGTCACCTTCCGGAATATGCTGGCTGCTACCGGTGATGATGACGCCATTCGGGTCGCGTGACTCGTTGTAGTTCACCATGTCATCACTGGTGACCGGGTTGATGGTAATGGAAGGCAGATCGTCACCACGCGCAATCACGGTAAAGTCACGGGTATCATCGCCCACGTTACCGTAGATATCGTTGACCGAGACACTCACCTGCTGCGGACCATCCGCAATGCTTCCCACTGCCGTATCCGGTACCAGGTAACTCCATACTCCGCCGTTAACCTCAGCGTAAAACGTCTGCCCGTTAAAGGTAATCTCCACCATCTGGCCATCGGTCACATTGGTGGTGGTACCGCTTAACTGCAGTGCCTGACCCACTTCACTGGTGTTGAGATAGTCATCACCGGTGATCGCATCAATGGTAATCAGCGGCAGATCGCCGGCTTCTGCCCTCACTTCGACGGTTTCCGTGGCCACCAATGAGGTGTTACCCGCTTTGTCGGTCAGCGTGGCGGTCACAGTATAACTATTGTCGGCCAGGTTCTGCGTCGCACTCCCCGGCAGATCAAAGCGCCAGCTACCATCCTCCTGCACAATCGCAATATAAGCAGGCTGGTTACCGTTAAAGGTGATGCTCACCTGCTGACCTGCTTCATCCGGCGATGCCGTGCCGCTGATGGTCACGGTTTGCAGAATTTCAGTGCCGTTGATCACGTTATCACCGGCAACCGGATCCAGACTCAGCGTTGGCGCAGTCCGATCAACGATGACGGAACTGCTGATGCTGCCCGTATTGCCCTGCGCATTGGTCACGTCCACGCTGATGGGCAGGCTACCCTCGCCGAGGGCCTGCAACTGTGTGGTACTCAGCGGTAGCGTCCAGTTACCGTTAATGTCTGCCGTAACAGGGAACGCCTGGCTGCCGATGGTAACAATCACCGTCTGACCGGCACCGATCGCGCCGGTGGTGCCCGTGAGGGACTGCCCGGCAGGATCAATCGCTTCGTTATTGTTGAGATAACCATCGCCAAACGGGAGGTTAATCGTTGGCTGCAGTGCGCCGGTAGCCAACGTCACGTTGGTGCTGACAGGGCTGCTGTTACCTGCGGCATCCGTCACGGTGGCCGTCAGCGTATAGCTGCCGTTGGTCACACCGGTCAGGGCATCGGCAGAAATAGTCAGGTTCCAGTTCCCCTGATCATCAACGGTCGTAGTGTAAGTCTGTCCGTTGAACACCACGTTCACTGCCTGACCTTCCTGCGCACCGGTACTGCCCCCGCTGATGGTGACACCCTGCGCGGCTTCAGTAGCGTTGATCACACCGTCAGTGGCGATCGGATCCAGCGTAATCGTTGGTGCGACCGTATCCACACCGACCGTCACCGTCTGGCTACTGCTGTTGCCTGCCACATCCGTGACCGTAACGGCCAGATCTGCCCCTGTCTGCGGCAGACCTTGCAAGACTGCTGACGGCAAAGGAATGCTCCAGTTACCGTTAGTATCCACCGTGCCGGTATAGGTGGTGGTGCCGATAAGCACGGAGACCGTTTGTCCTGCCCCCGCCACACCCGTGGTGCCATACAGCGTCTGCCCCAGTGCCGCTTCGCTGGCGTTCAATACACCATCGCCAAACGGGATATCGACGCTGATTTGCGGCAGATTATGGACAACCACGTTCAGCGTGGCGTTACTGGCAACCGGATTACCGTTGGCATCCAGCGTACTGGCAGAAACAATGGTTTGGCCGTCAGCCAGGCCCGCCAGCGCACTTGCCGGTACCAGCGCACTCCACACACCACCGGCACCCACGTTCACGGTAAAGGTCTGACCATTAATCAATACTGACACCGGGGTGCCCGTCGCCACGTTGGCGGTATGACCGGTAACGATCAGCGACTGCTGAGCCTCATCGGCGCTGAGATAACCGTCGCTGATCGGATCGATACTGATCCCCGAGGCAAGGGTGTTCACCGTGATAGTGAGAGTGTTGCTGGCTGGGTTGCCCGCAGCATCACTCACCGCGGCAGTAATGGTTGGTGTGCCGTTCTGCAAGGTACCGGACGGAATGCTGATGCTCCAGCTGCCATCTGACTGTACAACCGGGTTATAGACCTGCGAACCCAGGGTGACGGTCACCGTCTGTCCCTGCTCGACATTTGTCGTTGTACCGGACAACAACTGACTGCTCTGCTGTTCAGCACCATCAACGATATTGTTGCCGGCAAAGGTATTAATCGTAATCGTGGGGAGATCCGCCACATCCGCTTTCACCACCAGCGTGCTGGTGACAGGGGCACTGCTGTTCTGCGCCGCATCCGTCGCCGTCACACTCACCGCGTAGCTGCCATCCGGAATAGCCTGTAAATCTTCCGCAGGAACGTTTACCGTCCAGATTCCGCCGCTCACCACCACCGGCGGATAGGTGACGCCGTTCAGCGTCACAACAATGCTGCTGCCATTTTCACCCGTTCCGGAAACCGCCAGATCGGCGCCCCGCTCTGCGGCATTCAGCACACCGTCACCCGCTATCACATCAACGGTGACCGCCGGCGCCAGGGTATCAACGTTAAACGGTACGGTGAGTTCTGACGGATTACCCGCAGCATCGTTGACCAGCACCGTGATGTTGTTGGTATCCTGCGGTAATCCCGCCAGTACCGTTCCCGGGATTGCCACGCTCCAGTTGCCGTTACCGTCAACCGTGCCGGTATAAGTGATACCTGCCAGTGTGATGGTGACCGTCTGACCGTCGCCAGAGATACCGGTTGAGCCGGTCAGGGTTTGCGTACTGCCTGCCTCTGTCGCATTCAGGACGCTATCACCGAACGGTGCATCAACCACCACGTTGGGGAGATTCGTCACGTGAACATCCAGCGAGCTGCTGCTGGTCACTGCCGAACCTGTCGCATCAGTACCGCTCACGGTTACCGTCAGCGGCCCATCCACTAAGGGGATAGCCCCCGGTTGCAAGGTTAATGTCCACTGACCATTTGCGCCAACGGTGACCGGGAAGTCGCTGCCACCCACGCTGACCGTCAGCAGAGTACCGACCGTGAAGTTAGCTGAAGTACCGCTGATTTCCAGCGGCTGAGCCGCCTCCTGCGCATTGAGGAAACCATCACCGCTGATCGGATTGATTGCCAGGCCCGAAAGCAGGTTGTTCACCTCAAAGCTTCCGGTTTGTTCAATCGCTGTATTGGCACTGTTGCTGACAGAAACCACATAGGTTTGCTGTCCGTTGCTTAAGGCTTCCAGCGCCGTCGCGGGAAGCGTAATGCTCCATGCGCCGCTCGCCTGTACCACGCCACTGTAAGTGACGCCGTTCAGCGCGAGGGTAACGAGTTGACCTTCTTCCACGTTGGTAGTGGTCCCGGTCAGTTTCTGGCTGACATGCTGCTCTGCCCCATCAACAATATCGTTGCCGGTAAACGGATCAACCGTAATCGTCGGTTGCGAGGTATTGATCTGCACCGTGGTCGTCTGGGTAGTTTTGTTGCCGGCCAGATCGGTTTCCGTAACGCTGACCGGGTAGCTGCTGCCCGTGAGAGCGCCGAGGTCAGTTGCATTCACCTCTACCGACCACAGCCCGTTAACCCCAACGGTGGTCTCGTAAGTTTTGCCATTCAGCGTCACCACAATGGCTGCGCCATTTTCACCCGTACCGCTGATGGCGATACCATTTTGCTGCTCGCTGGCGTTGATAATATTGTCGCCGGTGACAGGATCCAGCGCCAACGACGGTGCAATAGTGTCAACAGTGAAATTGCTGCTGCTGGTTGAGGTGTTGCCTGCCGGATCTTTCACTACCACGCTGACGGTGTTGGTACCGCTGTTCAGGCCCGCCAGATCGCCGGTCGGCACGCTCACCGCCCAGCTGTTGTCATTGCCCACGGTGGTCAGATAAACCTTGCCGTTCAACGTGACGCGCACGCTGTCGCCAGGCGTACCGGTCCCCGTGATCGCCAGAGGTTGCCCCAGCTCAGTGCCATTCAGATAGCCATCAGATACCGGAGTGATCACAAAATCAGGTGGCGTGGTGTCCAGCACAATCGGACGTGTGACCGTCACGCTGTCACCGACCGATGGTGTTGCAACCACCGTCACGGTATAACCCGTGTCGGCCAGCCCGGTGAGGGCCGTGGACGGAATGGTGGCGCTCCACAGACCATCAGGCCCGACGGTGGCGTTATAAGACTGGTTATTAAAGGTAACCACCACGCTGGTGGTGCCGTCCGGTACGCTACCGGTAACGGTCAGACCTGCGGCCGCTTCCAGTGCATTAACCACATCGTCACCCGCGACCGGATTCACCAGCAGCGCGTTGGAAACAGCGGTATCCAGAATCACCGAGGTGTTCTGCGTCACGCTGTTGCCTTCCGGATTGGTGACCACAATGGTGACCGGGTTCTGCCCCTGATCGAGATTATCGAGCGTGGTCACCGGGAAGGTGACCGACCACTTACCGTCACTGCCTACCGTGGTATCCAGCGTGGTGCCGCCAAGGGTGACGCTGACGCTGTCCCCAATGGTGCCACTACCGGTGATATCCAGTGGCTGCGTCACTTCAACACGATCGATGATGCCGTCACCGCCGATCGGATCGAGGGTGTACGTTGGCGCGGCGGTATCAACAATCACCACCTCAGTATCCACCGTTTTGTTGCCTGCCGGATCGGTGACGGTAACAGTGACATCGTAGCCACCGTCTTGCAGCAGGGCCAGGTCTGCAGGTGGGATGGTTACCGTCCAGCTGCCATTGTTGCCGAATACCGCGTTATAGGTTTTACCCTCCAGCGTGATCACCACGGTATTACCCGCAGCGGTGGTGCCTTCAATCACCAGCGGCGCCTGTTGTTCGGTGGCATTGATAATGCCATCTTCGGCGATAGTACCCAGCGTCAGAGAAGGCAGATCGGTGGCAATCGTGACGGATGACGGCCCGGCTTCGGCGCTGTTCCCGGCCACATCAATCGCCGTAACCAGAATGGAAGACGCCCCCTTCGGATCCAAATCCAGTAACTGCTGCGTGGTCAGCACCAGAGTCCAGACGCCGGAGCTGTTAACGGTGGCCTCAAACGCACTGTTGCCGATGTTAATGATCACTCTTTGACCGTCGCCCAGTTCCCCGGTGGTGCCCGTCAGGGTCTGCCCGATAAGTGCTTCAGCATTGGTGAGCGTATTATCGCCAAACGGCGTATCCAGCGTTGGGTTCGGCAGGTTGGTGACGTGCACAATCAGCGAGGCGTTGCTGGTGGCCAGTGGGTTATCACTGCTGTCATAAACGGTCGCGACACCCGTCACGGTGCCATTGGTCAACGCTCCCACGTCAGCACGCGGAATGTTGACCAGCCAGGTTCCGTTCGGCTGCAATAAACCATCATAAGGGAGGCCATTAAAGCTAAAGGTCACTCTGCTGTCAGCAGGAACATTCAGCGTGGTCAGAATGATATCCAGTCCCTCTGCCGCCTGAGACTCAGCGAAGTTGAGGTAGCCATCGTCACTGATCGGGCTGACGGCAATCGCGGGCTGCGTGTCATCGACGTTGAAGGTTTTATCCGTGGTGCCGTTATTACCCGCTTTGTCGGTGACACTGGCGGTCAGGGTGTACGATCCGTTCGCCAGCCCCTCCAGCACCTCTGTCGGCAGATTGGCCTGCCAGCCGCCGCCGGACTGAATGAGGGCGGTGGTGGTGTACGTCGCGCCATTGCCACTCAGCGTTAGCGTCAGGGTCTGACCGGCTTCCACATTCGAAGCCGTACCGGTGATAATCTGGTCCACCTGCTGTTCAGCGCCATCAATACTGTTATTCGGCGTGACATTGTTGACAACAATGGACGGTACACCGGTATCCACGACCAGCGGGGTGCTGGTGATAGTCGTGTTGCCCGCCGGATCAACGGCCGTTACCGAGAGCGTATAGTCACCATCAGTCACCCCGGCCACCACGTTGCCCGGGATCAGGGCAGACCAGGACCCGTCGGCACCGACCACGGTAGTAACCGTGGTTCCCGCCAGTTCCACGCGGATAACATTGCCGGCTTCCCCGGTGCCGGTCACCGTCAGCGGCTGAATAGACTCTGCCGCATTGATATAGCCCCCGGAAACCGCATTGACGGTCACTGGCGGCGGAGTGATATCCACCTCAATGGTACGGACCACGGTGGTCACGTTGCCGGCTTCATCGGTGCTGGTGACCTGCAGTTCATAGCTGCTCGCGGTCAGCGCTTTCAGCGCGTTAACCGGCAGCTCGATCTCCCAGTGCCCGGTGCCATCCACGACAACGTCATACGTCTGGTTGTTCAGTGTGACACTGATACGGTCACCCTGCGTACCTGACCCACCGATGGTCTGTATGTCGTTCTGTTCTTCAAGGTTAATGCGGTTATCGGCCGCTACCGGATCCAGCGTGACCACCGGTGCCACAGTATCCACGGTAAAGTCGGTATTCACTTTAACGCTGTTGCCCGCATTATCACCCAGCGTCACGGAGACAGTATTTGGGCCCTGCGGCAGGTTTTGCAGCGTGGCAGACGGTACCGATACGCTCCAGTTACCCAGCGCATCCACTGTACCGGTATAGGTGATGCCGCCAATCAGCACGTTCACCGTCTGACCTGCGCCCTCAACGCCCGACGACCCACTGATGGTCTGTGCGCTACTCGCCTCGGCAGCATTGAGATAATCATCACCAAACAACGGATTGATCTCCGGCAGGAAGCCCGGAAGCACTTCACTGTTGAGTGAATGCTCAACGGTGATGGTATTGCCATTGACATCAACGGTACTGGCGGTGACTAACAGCGTGGTATTGGTCAGGTTCGCCAGGTCGGCAGGTGGAACCGTGACCGTCCAGCTGCCATCACTGTTGGTGGTGGTGAGATAGGATTTTCCGCGGAATGACACCGATACCGAACTGCCTGAGGCCACAAAGCGGCTGAAACCATGGATGGACAGCGGCAACAGTGCCTCACTGGCGTTCAGCGTATTATCGTCGCTGATCACCCCGATGGCGATGGCGCTGAAGGTATTATCAACGGTGAAGCTGCCATTGGTGCTGGCCGGGTTACCGGCCACATCGCTGACGCTGACGGTATAATTATCGGTGCCGTTCGCCAGATTATGCAGCGCCGAGGCCGGAACCAGCACACTCCAGCTGCCATCTGACAGTACCTGACCGGTGTAACTTGCACCATTAAGGCTGACGGTGACCGTCTGGCCTGCCTGAACATTCGTGGTGGTTCCGGTGACAAACTGAGACAGCCCTTTTTCCGCGCCATCGAGGATATTATCGCCCGCAAACACACCGACGGTGACGGTCGGCAGTGAACCGCCGCCAGCAATCACCGTCAGCGGCTGGCTGCTGCTGCCGCTGTTGCCCAGGGGGTCGGTGGCCGTCGCAGTCACGGTGTAGGTATTGTCGGCCAGGCCGGTAACGACGTTCGCGGGAAGGGTTGCGGTCCAGTTACCGCCAGCATCCACCGTGGCGGGGTAATCAACGCCATTGACGCTCACCACCACCGTCGCACCCGGCTCAGTGGTACCGGTAATGGCCAGCGCTGCATTGTGTTCCAGCGCATTGAGATAGCCGTCGCCAGAAACCGGTGCAACCGTCACAGACGGTGAAGCCGTATCGAGGGTGACCGGGGTCAGCGTCGTCGTTTCATTGCCGCCGCTGTCGCGAGCCGTGACGCTGATATCATATTTACCATCAGCAAGCGTTTGCAGCGTCGATGCCGCAATATTGACGCTCCAGTTGCCATCTGCATCGGCGGCAGTGCGGTAAGTCACGCCGTTGAGTACCACCGTAATGGTACTTAACGGGTCTGCTGTCCCGGAAAGCGGCAGCGGCTGACCCTGTTCGGTGCGGTTGATCACCCCGTCCCCCGCTACCGCGCCGACATTCAGGTCTGGCGCGAGTGTGTCCACGCTGACGCTGGCATTATGGATAACTTCATTTCCTGCGGCATCGCGCACCGTCACGATCACAGCGTTGCTGCCCTGCTGCAGCAACGCTAGATCAGCAGGAAGTAAGTTAACACTCCAGGCGCCCGTAGCAGGATTCACCGTGGCGTTATAGGAGGTGCCGTTTATCTCAACGGTCACCGTCTGATCCGGCAGTGTCAATCCGGTGTTACCGGTGATCGTCTGCGGTGTGGCTGATTCGGTTAGATTAAGGATATTGTCGCCACCAAAGGCAGCGTTGACAGTGACATTGTCCGGGAAGTTGGCCTGCACTCCAATGTTCAGCGTGGCGCTGATGCCAGGATCGGTGGCAACTTCGACCTTAATGTCATAAGTATTGTTAGCGACCCCAACGAAGTCAGCAGGCGGAATTTCAGTGGTCCATTTACCGTCTGCACCCACGGTGGCAGTGTAGGATTTATCGTTAAACGTCACGGTGAGCAGGGTGCCCTGCGGCACGCCCTGACTACTGCCGCTGACGGTCACCGGTGACCCGGCTTCCGACGCGTTGATCCAGTTATCGCCACCGACCGGCGCAATCGCCAGCGTCACGGCTAACGGATCGTTAATCACGGGATAATTGCCGCCAAACAGGGCGGTGACGCCGGCAGCATTGGACACGGACACACCGTAATTCACAAATTGGCCGTTAGTCAGGCCTGCCAGTGCATCGGCAGGAATGGTGACATGCCATAATCCCCCCGCCAGCACGGTCGTCGGGTATGGCTCGCCGTTGAACGTGACAATCAGGGGCTGGCCCTGCTCAACATTGAGAACCCGGCCACTCAATTCCTGATCCACACCCAGTTCGGCATTTTGCAGAACGTTGTCTCCGGCAAAGGTATTCACCTCGATCAACGGCTGGCTGCCCGGTTCAACGGCCAGAGTGACATTCCCGTATGCCGTCGTCACATTGCCTGCCGCATCGGACACTTCCACTCTTATTGGGTAACTGCCGTCGGCCAGAGCGGCCTTGTCGGCGTCAGAAACCACGATGCTCCATTCGTTATTGCCATTCGCATTGCCGGTCAGGCTCAGCTCCCGGTCACCGATGAAGACGCGAATGATACTGCCCGATTCCGCCGTCCCGCTGATAGTCAGGGTGCCCAGTTCATCAGCGGAAACGTAGTTATCGCCATTATCAGTGACAGGCGTCAGCGTAACGCCCGTCGGTGCCACGGTATCCACACTCAGCGGGAGGGTGGTTTCAGCCGAGGTATTACCGTATTTGTCGGTAGAGGTGACAACCAGGTCGCTACTCCCCTGATCGAGCTGTTGTAACGCCGAAGCCGGAATGTTCACACTCCAGCTACCGTCGGGATTCACTGAAGCGGTATACGTCTGACCATCCAGAGAGACGGTCACCGATTGACCGCCAACGCTGCTGCCGGTGATTGTCAGCGGTTGCGTGATGTCAGTGGCATTCAGCGCACTGTCAAACGGCGCGACAGTGACAACCGGAGGCGTATTATCCACCGTCACCTCAACTGTGCTGCTGCCCGTGTTACCCGCCGGATCGGTGATATTCACCACCAGAGGTAATGTCCCTTGCGTTGGATCGGTCACTGAACCCGCCGGAATAGTGACACTCCAGCTCCCGTCGTTATTGACCGTACCGGGGTATTTCTCACCGTTAAAATCGATGGAAACCGTCTGATTAGGGCCCGTCACGCCGGTCGTCCCGGTCACAGTCTGCGGCTGACCAATTTCCGTGCCGCTTAACACACCATCGACAAACGGCAGATCGACCTGCACGGCTGGCGCAGTGGTGATCACATCCACCGAGACAGTGGTGCTGTTTTCAATGAGGGTGCCATTAGGCAGCGTAATGCTGGCAACAATCAGATTCGAGCCCTGCGGAAGCTGTTGCAGGTCGGCTGACGGCACCGTTACCGTCCAGCTGCCGCCTGCCTGAGTGACAGCGGGATAACTTACCCCCCCCAGGGTTACAGACACGGCAGTGCCCACCGGTACGCCACTCGCGGACCCGCTCAGGGTGAGCGTGCCCTGTGCTTCAGTCGCACTGAGATAGCCATCGTCACTGACTGGCGAGGTAATGCTGACGCTTGGGGTGGTGCTTTCCTGCACGTTGAAATTGTGAGTGGCGCTGGCAGACGTGCCGCCCGTATTGCTCACGCTGGCAGAAATAGTCGCACTGCCGGTGGACAACAGCGCAAGATCGGCCGCCGGCACCGACACGCTCCATACGCCGTCAGCATCAACCGTTCCGGTGTAGGTTTTTCCGTTCAGCGTAACGGTAACGGTTTGCCCCTGTTGCACGTTAACGGTCGTACCGCTCAGGGTTTGTGAGGTCAGTTTTTCCGCGCCATCGAGCACATCGTTACCGGCAAAAATAGCAATGGCAATCTGAGGCACGTTTGCCGCCGGAGAGACTTCAACAGTAAAGTTATGCGTATCGTTGGCAGACTGGCCGGCGATGTTAGTCACCGAGGCTGAAATGGTCGCCGAACCGTTCGACAGCGCTTCTAAGGCCGAAACCGGAACCGCCACACTCCAGCTACCATTCGCCTGCACCGTCGCATTATAGGTGACGCCGTTCAGCACGATCACCACCGTTTGTCCGGCTTGTACGTTGGTGGTAGTACCGCTTAACAGCTGAGTGGTCTCTTTTTCTGCGGCGCTCAATACGTTATCGCCCGCGAAGGTGCCAATGGTCAGTGTCGGCCCGTTAGCAGGAGGGTTAGGAGGATTGGGAGGGTTGGTCCCACCGCCATTACCGCCATCATCACCACCACCACCGCCGCCACCACCCAGTGCGGCAGCACCCAGCCCCACCAGGCCAAGCGCACCCAGACCTGCAGCGGTGACAAGGCCCGGACCCGCCCCGGTATCAGCCAGCAGCAGAGGCTCAATACTTCCCAGGGATTCATACTGCGGCGTGATGACCATCGCGGTCTGCGCATCGGCAAACTCGCTGGTCACCGGGAACAGAGCGTGTTCCGGCGGATTAACTCCGTCATCGAACACCAGTTCGCTGTGATCGCCATCCACGTCATCCAAGAAGAACTGCTGATAGCGCACAGTGGTGCCATCTTTCATGTGCAGAATGAGGTCGTTACCCTGGCGCTCGTATTCGGCCACCATTTCGCGCGTGCCATGCACTTTTACGATGCTGGGTTGATTAAGGAGAACGTTCCTGGACGAGCCCGCATTGGCCTGGGAGAGAATAGAGCCGTCGTCGCGTGAGAGAATGTCTACGCGGCCATCATTGAGCTGTGCCATTTTAGTAACCTCATGTACATCAGATAACAGGATTTAGAAGTTCAACGCGAGAAAAGTGAAAAAAAACTTCACTTTTAGCTCACCTTAAACAAAATATTTTCACACCGTGTTGGGCGTTACTTTTCACCTGATGCACAGTCAGAGAGTGACTCTCCCTGAAAAAAATGGCTTAAATTTGCTGAAACTGACTTATTTTTTGTTTAATTCCTCATTCACATATAATTAATAAAATGAATGTGTTATTTGATTAAAATTTATCGATACGATTAATTATTTTAATTTAATGGTTTAGTACAGTAGCCGATTAATTGCCAAAAAATGCTGAAAAATAGTGCAACCACTGATTAATGATTTGATTTAGTTAACAGAAAAATTAGTTTGATGATGGCCGTTTAGACACTTTCAGGCATAAAAGCGATTTAACCGTGGTAATAACGCGGGGTTAATGACGCGAAAATTTCATGTTGATTCGTGACCGTAAGCACAAGCAGGCAATAGCTTAAAAAGCCACCAACCCCGCTCCGGGTTCAACAGTGAAAATCGGCATTTTATGTTCCCTCACAATAATTTGAGTTAAGTAAAAGAGGCTCAGCCTTAGCCAGGAACCTTCTTAAAAGCTGGCGTTAAGGGACAATTCTGATTCACCGCCCTATTTATCCAGGTTATTAACTTTGCCCATCCTGTCTTTCTGTGTTGCACCCTGCCCGGCATCGCCTTCACAGGCAGGGTTTAGCTTCTTAACTGGCAACAATTGTGGTAAAAAATGGGGTTGATTACGCGACAGGCAAAATGGATACAATGACGATACTGGAAGGCTCTGCCTCAGAGGAAAAAGCGCTGGCAACACAGCGTGCCACGCGTGCGGTATTTTTAATCGCCGGTATCGGCATGGCCTCCTGGGCCCCCCTGGTTCCTTATGCGAAAGATCGTGCCCTGCTGAGCGATGGCTCACTCGGCACCCTGTTATTGTTTCTTGGATTAGGCTCGCTGATTGCGATGCCATTGACCGGGATGCTGGTGGGTCGTCTGGGATGCAAACGCGTTATTGCAGCGGGCAGTCTGTTGCTGTTGCTGCTCTTACCCCTACTGGCAACGCTCTCCAGCCCTTCTACACTGGCGCTGGCGCTGATGATCTTCGGTGCCGCCATCGGTCTGATCGACGTTGCCATGAATATCCAGGCCGTCGAGGTCGAAAAAACGGCTAAAAAAGCGATGATGTCAGGGTTTCATGGTTTCTTCAGCGCGGGCGGGATTGTGGGTGCCGGACTGGTCAGCGCTGCGCTCGCGCTCGGTGCCTCTCCGTTAGTGTCGATACTGATGATCAATGTTTTGTTGGTGTTGCTGTGGCTTTACTGCCAGCAGCACCTGCTGAGCCAGCGTCTGCACCAGCCGGATACGTCGCTGTTTGTGATGCCGCGCGGCTGGGTACTGTTCCTTGGCGTGCTCTGTTTTATTCTGTTTTTAACCGAGGGTGCCATTCTTGACTGGGGCGCACTGTTTCTGACCCATAACCGTGACCTGCCCGCCTCACAAGCCGGGTTGGGTTACGCGGTATTTTCCATCGCCATGACCATTGGCCGCCTGTTTGGCGACCGCATCGTCAACGTGTTCGGGCGCACGCCAACGTTATTCTGCGGTTCATTATGCGCGGCGGGTGGCCTGGTGCTGGCAGTGGCGATACCGGATGCCACCTGGACGCTGGCCGGTTTTCTGCTGGTGGGGTTTGGTGCTTCAAACGCCGTGCCAATAATGTTCAGCGCAGCGGGAAAGCAGCAGGTGATGCCCGCCAATCTGGCCATCGCAGCGATGACCACCATCGGTTACGCCGGCATTCTTGCAGGGCCCGCGTTGGTCGGTTTTATTTCTCAATTATCCAGCCTGTCCGTCGCGTTCAGCGGCATTGCGGCGCTGCTGTTGGTCGTTGCTGCCAGCGCCCGACAGATTACTCGTTAACCGGGGTTTCACTGCATGTTGCCATATAAATTTCCACTGACTTCCGGCAATGTTACGCGCTTCTTTGCACTGTTTATTCTGGTGCTGGTACTGGCATCAGGATTTATGATCCACAATGCAGTTAACGCCTGGCTGACAGAAAAGCGCTACGCGATGGCGGATATCACTCACGCGATGCAAAAGCGTATTGATACCTATCGCTTCGCCACCTGGCAGATTTATGAAAACCTGGCGGCCAATGCGGCGGGCACGGCGGGCAACAGTTTGCAGGAAACCCGTCTACGTCAGGATGTCTATTATCTGGAGAAAACCCGGCGTAAAACCGAAGCATTGATTTTTGGTTCACACGACAGTGGCACGCTGGATATGACCCTGCGTATGTCCAACTATCTCGACACCTTATGGGGTGCCGAGAACAGCACCTGGTCGATGTATTTCCTCAACGGGCAGGACAACAGCCTGATCCTGGTCTCTACCCTGCCATTAAAAGATATGGCCTCACGCTATAAAGAAAGCGCGATCAGCAACATCGTTGAGGCACGTCGCGCCGAGATGCTGCAACAGGCTAATGCGCTGGACGAGCGTGAGAGCTTCTCGCCGTTGCGCCGTTTTACCTGGCAGAATGACCACTACTTCACCGTGCGCACCACCTTCAATCAGCCGGGGCATCTGGCGACCGTGGTGGCTTTCGATCTGCCGGTGAACGACATTATTCCGCTGAATATGCCGCTGGAGAATTTCCAGCTAAAGCAGGATACCACCCCGGTTGCCGAAGGGGATGATAATCAGGACAGCAGCAGCACCACCCGCATCAATTGGGTTAACCCTAATATCGAAATTGCCGGTTCACTGGCCAGCACGCCCTTACAGCTGATCTATCGTGTACCGATCACCGGGCTGGTGGTAGATACCTTACATAATCTGCTGTGGCCGCTGCTGGCTAATCTCGCGTTGTTGCTGATGTCACTGGCGGGTCTTTTCCTGCTGCGCCAGCAGTCGTTGCGCCCCAGTGAAAACCAGAGTGCCGAGCTGGAGTCGCTGCGCCTGTTGAATGAAGAGATCGTCGGTACGCTCCCGGTGGGGCTGCTGGTGTATGATTTTGCCAATAACCGCACCCTTATCAGCAATAAAATTGCTGAGCACCTGCTGCCGCATCTCAATCTGCAAAAAATCATCAATATGTCCGATCAACATCAGGGTGTTTTGCAGGCCACGGTGAACAACGAGGTGTATGAGATCCGTCATGCCCGCAGCATGATTTCACCGCATACGCAGGTGTTTATGATGCGCGATCAGGATCGTGAGTTGTTGGTGAACAAAAAGCTGCAAAAAGCACAGCAGGTGCTGGATAAAAACCATCAGTCACGCCAACAGCTCTTGCAGAATCTCGGTCACGCGTTGCAGCGTCCACTGAACGAGGTGATCACCAGCCTGCAAGCGCTGGCTGCCGCACATCCGGACGAACAGGTGGATACCTCGCTGGAAGCCTCTCAGGCTCTCAGTCGTCTGGTTGACGATATTGTGTTACTGAACCAGCTGGAAACCCTCGACTGGACCCCGGACGCAGGCAGTTTCAATCTGCAAACCCTGCTGGATGAGCTGGTGGCTGAGCTGCTACCGGTTATGCGCCGCAAAGGTCTGACGCTGATGATCGCCAATCACCGCAGCAGCGATGAGACGCGTTTTGGCGATCGTCGGGCAATCAGTAAAATCTTGTCCACGCTGCTGCACTATGCCGTGACCACCACAACCTGGGGCCGGGTCAGCGTCACCGTAAGCGCCCCCGACGATCGCCCGGATCGCCTGTCGATTGAGATTGTTGATACTGGTGCTGGTCTTTCGGCTGACGAAATGTCGAACACGGATTTCCCGTACCTGGGTGAGACTCATCAGGACCGTTATGGTCAAGCCTCAGGCATGGCCTTTTTCCTGTGTAAGCAACTGTGCAAACAGTTAGGTGGCCATCTGGATATCAGCGCCAGCCCGGATATCGGCTCGCGCTACAGCATCCAGCTCCATACGCCGCTGGAACCCCAGCTGGTACAGGAAGAGAAGCTCCTGGAGGGCGTCAACGCCCTGATTGATATTACCGTTGATGACGTGCGTAAAATCGTCGTACATCAGCTTGAAGACTGGGGAGCGAACTGCATTACGCCAGACGAACGTTTCTCCGGTCAGGAACACGATGTACTGGTAACGGATGAACCTGAGCATTTGACGCCCTGGTCATTACTGCTCTCCGGTGATGAACCGGGTTTCTGCCAGATTTCATCCAATCAGTACCGGGTCAATTTCAATATCAGCAGTGCGATGCAGGATGCGCTGCTGACGTTGATTGAACAGCAACTGGCTCAGGACGAGCTGGATGACGAAAATGCGGAACAACAGACCACGGCTCAACTTTTCGCCAGTGGTTACTTCCAGCTTTTCGTCGATACAGTACCCGATGATGTCAAGAGACTGTATAATGAGGCCGCAAACAGGGACTTTACTGCGCTTGCTCAGACTGCGCATCGGCTGAAAGGCGTGTTTGCCATGTTAAATTTATTACCCGGCAAGCAGCTTTGTGAAACGTTAGAACATCACATTGAACAGTGTGACGATTCAAACATCAAAAATACCACCAGTGAAATTGACAATTACGTCAATGACCTGCTGCAGCAAGGTAACCAATAATATGAATAACCTGAATGTCATTATTGCCGACGATCACCCCATTGTTCTGTTCGGCATTCGTAAGTCGCTCGAACAAATTGAATGGGTCAATGTTGTCGGTGAGTTTGAAGACTCCACTGCATTAATTAACAGCTTGTCTAAGCTTGATGCCAACGTTCTGGTGACAGATTTGTCTATGCCAGGCGAAAAATATGGCGATGGCATTACACTGATCAAATATATCAAGCGTCACTATCCTGATCTGTCGATCATTGTTCTCACCATGAACAATAACCCAGCCATTCTCAGCGCTGTGCTGGATCTGGATATCGAAGGCATCGTACTGAAGCAGGGTGCACCAACCGACCTGCCTAAGGCTCTGGCCGCATTGCAGAAAGGCAAAAAGTATACGCCGGATAGCGTGGCGAAACTGCTGGAGAAAATCAGCGCGGGCGGTTACGGCGACAAGCGTCTGTCACCGAAAGAGAGCGAAGTGCTGCGTCTGTTTGCTGAAGGCTTCCTGGTAACCGAAATTGCCAAGAAACTGAACCGCAGTATTAAGACGATCAGTAGCCAGAAGAAATCAGCCATGATGAAACTGGGTGTGGATAACGATATTGCGCTGCTGAACTATCTGTCATCAGTCAGCATGTCACCGGTTAAAGATTAAGTTTAAGACTGACGGGGCGACCTGAAAAATGGTCGCCCCTACATCTGCAGGGGCTGACCTTCTGTTTTGGTCAGCCTTTATGATTTAAACGTTCGCCCTGCTCTCTCTTGCCCGCTGCGCATATAACGTTAACGCCTGCTGTAATGTATCCATCGTCACCGGCTTAGACAGACAGTTATCCATTCCCGCATCAATACAGCGCTGTTTCTCTTCCGCTAACGCATTCGCCGTCACGCCCACCACCGGGAACGTTTTCCCCAGTTCGCGCAGACGTCGTGTCAGGCCATAACCATCCATATTCGGCATATTGACATCGGTCAACACGATATCAATCTCGTTACGGCCGATCACGTTAAGTGCATCAAGACCGTCGCGCGCCGTTTTCACGCGGTAACCCAGCGATCCGAGCTGATCGGAAAGCAACATACGGTTGATCGGATGATCGTCGACCACGAGGATCAGGATGTCATCATGCGCGGCGGTTTGCGCTTCTTTCGCCAGTACGGCAAGCCCGCCTTCAGGCTGATCCGCCTCCACCCGGTAGATCCGCGCCAGCAATGAAGGTAATTCGTGCGGCGTGGTTGTCGCACAAACCCAGTGCCCCGCGCCCAGATGCTGTGGTGCATCATTGTGGCGACTGTCAAAGCGGATAGTGGCACGTACGGCCTGCTCAGGCAGGAAATCATGATCGGTAATCATCACGTCATCTGCCGCCGCCTCGCCTTCGTAGCGCTGCACCTGAATACCGTGTTCGCCCAGCAAGCGCGTCAGGAACGTGGCCAACTGCTCATTACGCAGTGCCAGCCAGCACTGCTTATCGTGCAGACCGTCCTGCAACTCTGGCGCTATCACCCGGCT
Organism: Erwinia rhapontici; assembly: GCF_020683125.1. Taxonomy (NCBI): domain Bacteria; kingdom Pseudomonadati; phylum Pseudomonadota; class Gammaproteobacteria; order Enterobacterales; family Erwiniaceae; genus Erwinia; species Erwinia rhapontici. Next base: position 3,409,552 of record NZ_CP085627.1, read on the forward strand.
GTTATACAGCGGAATACGGATAATAAACAGGCTGCCCATGCCCGGCTCAGAGTCGACCTCAATATCACCGTCCATCATATTGATCAGCTTCTCACAGATAGCCAGCCCCAACCCGGTTCCCTGGAAGTTACGCTGTACCCCACTTCCGACCTGGAAGAACGGGTCAAACAGGCGCGTCAACTCCTTTGCCGGGATCCCCACGCCGCTGTCGCGCACGCGGAAAGCCAGATACCCATCTTTGACGTAAACCTGCAGGATGATCCCGCCAGTATGAGTGAACTTAATAGCATTATTCAGCAGGTTGGAGATGACCTGCTGCAAACGCATCGGGTCACCATCCAGCGTGGCTGGAACATCGCTGTCGACAAAGCACCACAGCGTCAGACGCTTTTTCACCACCATTGCCAGATAGTTGGAAGTGATATGTGCCACCACTTCACGCGGAGAGAACTCAGCGGGTTCTATTTTCAGCTGCTCAGACTCAATTTTTGAGAAATCGAGAATATCACTGATGATTTTCAGCAACAGGCTGGAGGAGTTGTTCATGGCCGTCACCAGCGACTCAACGCCCGGCGGCAGAGATTTTGTTTGCAGCAGGTCAAGGTTACCGATAATGCCATACAGCGGCGTACGCAACTCATGGCTGACGGTCGCCAGGAACATGGATTTGGACTGGCTGGCCTGCTCTGCGGCCTGAGCCATCTCCTGTAATGACTCTTCCATTTTGACGCGGGCACTGACGTCAACCAGCACGCAGATCGCCACATTCTCATTGCGGTAGCGCGAATGGACAAAGCTGATTTGCAGATTGGTATTACTGCCTGTCAGCACATCGACAAAGTTAACCTGCTGTCCACAGATAATCTCGGTTAAGCGCAGCCGATCTTCCTGAGTCAGCATGGTGAGATAATTATGAGCCAGCTCGTTACTGAGGATGTTGGTGCCATCACTGGTGCGCAAAATGCAGATCCCGACCGGCGCCGAGGCCACAATTTTACGGTTAAACTGCTCGTGCTCCTCCAGCCGGTGGGCATTATCTTCTGCGGGCAAAAACATTCTGCGTTCAAACAGCCATGCCAGCGTAAACAGCACTACCGCACTGATCAGGTTCAGCAACAGGGCGTTGATAATCAAAATTTTCAGCCGTTCAATCATCACATTGGTCGGCACCGAGTAGACGATACTGAGCGAAGACGGTGACAGACTTTTCTTCATGATTAGTTGATTGTAGCCGGAAATATAGCCAAACCAGGCGGCGTCATCAGGCAGGTCATCCGCTGAGAAATCCGGGCCATTGCGCGCAGAAGAGAGCAGACGCTGATTATTCTGATCCACCAGCGTGGCCGTTACCGGCATGCTACCCGGCAGGATCAGGTCTTCCATACGGATATTCTGCTCAATACCCAGCAGAGCCGTGACCTTATTGACCACATACACCGGGGTGATCATGTAGTAATAGCCAACGCCGGGCTGTGCCGCCGGAGAGATCCAGAACAGGCTGTTTTTACGCTCGTCTTCGTTACCATTACGGTACTTCAGGATGCGCTCGCGCAGCGATTTCATCGCGCGTTCACGATCGACGGATGCCGTGCCCAGGCCGAAATCCGCCAGGCAGGTACTGTCGCCACCGATAAAGAACACCCGGTTCAGTTCATAGGCGGAAGCGAAATTTTCTTTCCAGTAACTCAGGAAATAACTGAGAGGCTCCAGTGAGTTGCGCCAGGTATTGCTCATTGCATTGCAGTCGGAATCCGCATACAGAGGGTAGAACTCTGGCGGCGATGCTTTGCCTGCAGAGACACCGCTCAGTCCATCAAGGCTGCTGGTCGCAGTATTCAGGCGGTTTTCCGCAATAAACTTCAGCTCACGCATGACGTCCGCTGAATGGCGCACATACCACTGAGCCTGGTCATAGCTGGTATTGAATTCCTGGCGTACCTGCGATTCTCTTTCGTGTATGACGTTAATGATATAAAACGTGGTCAGCAGTGCGCCCAGCGTCCACAGCATCAACGCCAGGGCGCGGAACAGATAGCGGGAGATCTTTAACGTCGTTCGGAAAGAGACAAGATATTTCAAGCGTAACCCACTGGCAGCCATAACGGACAAAAGAAAATGATTGCCGATACAGTAGCGTCAGCATGGTAAAAAAGCCAGTTATCAGCACGCCCGCAGGCCGCTATTTCAGTGATTTTCAGCCTGTTCCCAGGCATCTTTGCGCCACTCAGATGGGGTTTTACCCGTGATGCGGCGAAACTCGCGATTAAAGTTGGATTTGGTCTGGAAACCGACGCTCTCCATCACTTCAATCACCGTCTGCTGGCTGCCCGCCAGGCGCTCTCCCGCCTCGCGGATACGCCAGCCATTCACATACTGAGACACGCTTTGCTGATAGAGGGCATTCACCGCCGCGGATACCTGCCGCGTCGGGATCCCGGCTTTGCGCGCCAGTCGCGCAAGGTTCAACTGAGGCTCCCGGTACAGCCCGGCCTGCATCAGAGCATCGATACGGGCCACAATATCCGGGTCCTCTGCACTGACCTCCCGCGTCACCTTGATCACAGGCGGTGCAACAGGTACACGGCCTAACAACAGCAACAGCGACATCACCGCCGCGATGGTCAGATTTCCGGCTAATAACAGTCCCGGGGTTCCCTCCGCCGCCGCAAATATCATTAACCAGGACACGGTGATATCCAGTAAGGCTACCGCAACCAGCAATAACGCCAGCAGCCGCCAGCCACGCAGCGTCAGATCACTCTCGCTCAGTGCCGCCTCCGGCAGCGCATCGCTGCCCGATTTCAGCCGCAGCAACATCAGGCCGGCACAGCCCAGCCAGATGGCAGGGAGCAGCCAGTCAATCCCCTGCGGCAGCCAAAGCACGCAGGCGACCATCAACATGACCACCAGCGCACTGCGCCAGGCGTGTACGCGCTGCCCGGTTGCCTGTGCCAGCGCCAGACGGCACATCAGCGGCAGTGCCGCCGCCGTGATGGGCTGCAATTCGCGCCAGACCTTTTCCCCGGGCAGCATAATAGCCAGCCCGGCAATCAGACTGTGCATCAGACACAACCACAGCAGCAGTTGAAACAAGTGTCCGGTGTATCGGCGCTGCACCAACAGCAACACGCATACCAGACTGAGCAAAAAATTAACCGGTATCAGCATAGGACTCTATCGCGTTCGAGGACGCCAGGCGCCTGTAATGTCCTGATAATAGTCTTTTTCCACACGACGAGTGAATATGATGCGTTTAATTATTTCCACAATGCTATGGATACTGAGTCTCCCCGCGTGGTGCTATTCCGTCGGCAGCCAGCAGGAAACGATCGTTGATAGCCAGCGCGCACGCACGCTGAATGTGCGTATTTTTTATCCCAGCCATAGCGAGCAAGTCCCTCAGCGACAGGCAGAGAATGGCGTTTTTTCGGGGTTCTCGGCTATCGTGAATGCGCCGCTGGCAACAGGCCGTTTCCCGCTGATTGTGTTGAGCCACGGCAGCGGCGGTAATAACGCCAGTCTCGCCTGGCTGGCCGTTCCTCTGGCAGCGCGCGGTGCCATCGTTATTGCCGCCAGCCACCCCGGCAGTACCACCGGAGATTCCAGTCCAAAAACCGATCTGACCCTTCAGATCACCGATCTCTCTTTTATGCTCACCCACTATCTTCAGGCTCCACGCTGGCAGCAGACCATCGATGCAGAAAAAATCGGCGCGATAGGTCATTCTAAAGGCGGATACAGCGTGCTGGCGCTGGCCGGTGCCCGCACCAACCGCCAGCAGATGAGCCACTACTGCCAGACAATGCCACAGATGCCAGACTGTCAGTTTTACTATCGTGATGGCGTCAGACTGGAAAACACGGACGACCAGCGCCTGGCGGCCAGCTATCGCGATCCGAGGGTGAAGTGGGTCATAGCCCTCGACCCCGGCATGAGCTACGTACTGACCCGCAGCAGTCTGGATACCATCAAGATCCCGTTGCTGACCATCGCCGCAGACTATTTTATTCGTGCCACCGGAAAGATGAATCTCGGTGTGGATCGTCTTAAATTACCGCTGATAACCGTGCCTGATGCCGGGCACTTTGACTTTCTACCGCTCTGCCAGCCCAATGCCGCCGCGATTCTGGCAGAGGAAGGGGAGGCATTTATTTGTGAAACCCCAACGGCGCAACGGGAAGTGATCCACCAGAAAACCCTGGCCGACGTCAGCCAGTTTATGCAACACCACGGTTTTCTCGCGCCCCGGCCCGCTAAGTAAGTTCTGTTTTTCAGGCAAAAAAAAGCCGGTTCAGAGTGAACCGGCTTTTTTATCAGACCCTTAACGATTACTCGTCATCGGCCTCAGGTGCATCGTCGTCGCTTTCCACTTCCGGGGCAATATCGTCATCCCCTTCCGCGACGCTGCCGTCGATAGCATCAAGTTCATCTTCCGCTACCGGTTCGGCCACACGTTGCAGACCCACCACGTTTTCATCTTCAGCGGTACGAATAAGGATAACACCCTGGGTGTTACGCCCTACTACGCTCACTTCAGACACGCGGGTACGCACCAGCGTACCGGCATCGGTGATCATCATAATCTGATCGCTGTCGACAACCTGTACCGCACCAATAACCGGTCCATTACGTTCGGTCACTTTAATCGAGATCACACCCTGCGTCGCACGCGACTTGGTTGGATACTCGGTGTTCGCCGTACGCTTACCATAACCGTTCTGTGTCACGGTCAGGATGGCACCATCGTCACGCGGTACAATCAGTGACACCACGCGATCGCCTTCTGCCAGTTTGATACCGCGCACGCCAGAGGCAGTACGACCCATCGCACGAACAGCGCTTTCTGCGAAGCGCACCACTTTACCGGCGGCAGAGAACAGCATCGCTTCATCGCTACCGTTGGTCAGTGACACACCAATCAGTTCGTCGTCGTCACGCAGGTTGACGGCAATGATACCGGCGCTGCGTGGGCGGCTGAACTCTTTCAGGGCCGTTTTCTTCACGGTACCGCTGGCGGTCGCCATAAAGATGTTAAAGCCTTCTGCATACTCACGCACCGGCAGGATTGCGGTGATACGTTCGTTGGCTTCCAGCGGTAACAGGTTGACGATTGGACGCCCACGCGCACCACGGCTGGCTTCCGGCAGCTGATAAACCTTCATCCAGTACAGACGACCACGGCTTGAGAAGCAGAGGATGGTGTCATGGGTGTTGGCCACCAGCAGGCGGTCGATAAAGTCTTCTTCTTTAATGCGTGCAGCCGATTTACCTTTACCACCACGGCGCTGCGCTTCGTAATCAGTCAATGGCTGATACTTCACGTAGCCCTGATGCGACAGGGTCACCACAACATCTTCCTGGTTGATCAGGTCTTCGATGTTGATGTCGGCGCTGTTAGCGGTGATTTCGGTACGACGCTCATCGCCGAACTGATCGCGGATCAGCTCCAGCTCTTCGCGAATCACTTCCATCAGACGCTCGGAACTACCCAGAATGCGTAACAGCTCTGCGATCTGCTCCAGCAGCTCTTTGTACTCGTCGAGCAGTTTTTCATGCTCAAGTCCGGTCAGTTTCTGCAGGCGTAAATCAAGGATCGCCTGAGCCTGCTGCTCAGTCAGATAGTACTGACCATCGCGGATACCGAACTCATCTTCCAGCCACTCAGGGCGCGCTGCATTATCACCGGCACGTTCCAGCATCGCGGAGACGTTACCCAGCGCCCATGGACGCGCAATCAGGCCCGCTTTCGCTTCAGAAGGAGAAGCAGCGCGGCGGATCAGCTCAATAATCGGATCGATGTTCGCCAGCGCTACGGCCAGTGCTTCAAGGATATGAGCACGGTCACGCGCTTTACGCAGTTCGAAAATGGTACGGCGGGTAATCACTTCACGACGGTGACGCACGAAGGCTTCAAGAATATCCTTCAGCGGCATAATCTTTGGCTGGCCCTGGTGCAGTGCCACCATGTTGATGCCGAAAGAGGTCTGAAGCTGAGTCAGTGAATACAGATTGTTCAGAACCACTTCGCCAACCGCATCGCGCTTCACTTCGATCACGATGCGCATACCGTCTTTGTCAGACTCATCGCGCAGGGCGCTGATGCCTTCCAGACGTTTTTCTTTTACCAGCTCGGCAATTTTCTCAATCAGGCGCGCTTTGTTCACCTGATACGGAATTTCATGCACGATGATGGTTTCACGGCCGGTCTTCGCATCCACTTCCACTTCACCACGGGCGCGGATGTAAATTTTTCCACGGCCAGTGCGATAAGCTTCTTCAATGCCACGGCGGCCATTGATGATAGCGGCGGTCGGGAAGTCCGGGCCTGGGATGTGTTCCATCAGCCCTTCGACGGTAATGTTTTCGTCGTCGATATAGGCCAGGCAGCCGTTGATCACTTCGGTCAGGTTATGTGGAGGAATGTTCGTGGCCATCCCGACGGCAATCCCTGAGGAACCGTTAACCAGCAGGTTGGGAACGCGGGTCGGCATCACTTCCGGGATCTGCTCGGTGCCATCGTAGTTAGGCACAAAGTCAACGGTGTCTTTTTCCAGATCCGCCAACAGTTCGTGAGCGATTTTGGACATGCGAACTTCGGTATAACGCATCGCAGCAGCGGAGTCGCCATCTACGGAGCCGAAGTTGCCCTGACCGTCCACCAGCATGTAACGCAGCGAGAACGGCTGCGCCATACGCACGATGGTGTCATACACGGCAGTGTCGCCATGAGGGTGATATTTACCGATGACGTCACCGACGACACGGGCGGATTTTTTATAAGCTTTGTTCCAGTCGTTACCGAGGACGTTCATAGCGTAAAGCACGCGGCGGTGAACCGGCTTCAGGCCATCACGGACATCTGGCAGCGCACGGCCAACGATGACCGACATTGCATAATCCAGATAGGAGTTCTTTAACTCTTCTTCGATATTGACCGGTGTAATTTCGCGGGCCAGGTCGCTCATGGAGGCGCTTTCCTTCTGTATTATTCCCGGATTCAAAGGTGCGAAAGTATATCACAAAGCAGCCATGTGTTGAATGGAAAGCGTTGCTTTGGCCGCTTTATTGCATTCTGTCCCTCTCCGGCCCGCGCCCCTGCCCATCGCAACGCGTAAACATGTATAATGGGGCAAACTTTGGCTGGAGTAATAACCCAATGAAATCAGAACAAAACGCGGGTACGCAGAACGTTGATCACGGTGAAATCGCTAAATTTGAAGCAGTTGCTTCACGCTGGTGGGATTTAGAAGGCGAATTTAAGCCTTTGCACCGGATTAATCCGCTGCGCCTTGGCTGGATTGCCCAACACGCTGACGGCCTGTTTGGCAAGAAGGTGCTGGATGTTGGCTGCGGCGGCGGTATTCTCGCCGAGAGCATGGCGCGTGAAGGTGCGAACGTCACCGGGCTGGATATGGGAGCGGAACCGTTGCAGGTTGCCCGTCTACATGCACTGGAAAGCGGCGTAGCTATTGATTACGTCCAGCAGACCGTGGAAGAGCACGCTGAGCAGTTCGCCGGACAGTACGATGTGGTGACCTGCATGGAGATGCTGGAGCACGTGCCCGATCCACGTTCCGTGGTCCATGCCTGCGCCCGGCTGGTGAAACCGGGTGGCGAAGTGTTCTTCTCAACCCTTAACCGCAATAGCAAATCCTGGCTGATGGCGATCATCGGCGCAGAATACGTATTACGTATGGTGCCGCGCGGCACACACGACATCAAAAAGTTTATCCGTCCGGCTGAACTGCTGAACTGGGTCGATGAAACTCCCCTGCGCGAACGCCATATTATTGGCCTGCACTACAACCCGATCACCAACCACTTCAAACTGGCTCCGGGCGTTGACGTGAACTATATGGTGCATACGCACAGCGCCATCGACGCGTCGTGACGCTATACGGGCGGATGCCGATCCGCCCGTGCGATATACGTGCGATATATAAGTCCATCTTAGTGCCTGACGCGAGATAAGATCGTTTTCGTCTTATCCCTGTCATCAAGATCAGGTTAATCTCACCGCATCACGCCATTTGTGCCCGTGAGGCGTCTTATTGTGCGTACTTTTTCAGCGCCCCAAAGCTCGAATTTTTTAACCTGAACAAGAAACCCGCGCTCGATCAAGATTCTAAAAAAAATCTCAACCCATTGACATTGACCCAGGGCCTTGAGAAACGTGGACTTAGGAAAAATGCCAGCCCTAGAACCGGAGTTTGCCGCGAAAATCAAGCCTTGTTAAGCACGCGGAAATTACTAGAATACTCACCATATTGTTATCAAGGTTTCTTCCACCCCCTATATGTAGTGTTTATCCACAGAGTTACTCACAATGAGAAATCTGTGTATAAACGTGGGGACTATTTGTTAAGGACAGGTAAAACGCGACATGAATCAGAGTCTGCTTGTAACCAAACGCGATGGCCGCACCGAGCGTATCGATCTCGATAAAATCCACCGTGTTCTCGACTGGGCTGCCGAAGGACTGCAAAACGTCTCCGTCTCTCAGGTTGAACTGCGATCCCACATCCAGTTCTACGAAGGTATCCGCACTTCTGATATCCATGAAACTGTCATTAAGTCTGCTGCTGATCTGATTTCTAAAGATGCCCCTGACTATCAGTACATGGCTGCCCGTCTGGCCATCTTCCATCTGCGCAAAAAAGCCTACGGCCAGTTCGAGCCGCCAAAGCTGATTGACCAGGTCACCCGCATGGTAGAGATGGGCAAATATGACCATCACCTGCTGGAAGACTACAGTGCGGAAGAGTTTGAGCTGATGGACGGCTTTATTGACCACTGGCGTGATATGAACTTCTCCTACGCTGCCGTGAAGCAGTTGGAAGGCAAGTATCTGGTGCAAAACCGCGTGAGTGGTGAGATCTATGAAAGCGCCCAGTTCCTGTACATTCTGGTCGCGGCCTGCCTGTTCTCCGGCTACCCGCGCGAGACGCGTCTGGACTACGTGAAGCGTTTTTATGATGCGATCTCCACCTTTAAGATCTCACTGCCAACGCCAATCATGTCTGGCGTGCGTACGCCTACGCGCCAGTTCAGCTCTTGCGTGCTGATCGAATGTGGTGACAGCCTGGACTCTATCAACGCCACTTCCAGCGCCATTGTGAAATATGTTTCTCAGCGCGCCGGGATTGGTATCAATGCGGGCCGCATTCGTGCGCTGGGTAGCCCGATCCGTGGCGGTGAAGCCTTCCACACCGGCTGTATCCCGTTCTATAAGCATTTCCAGACTGCAGTGAAGTCCTGCTCTCAGGGCGGCGTTCGCGGCGGGGCAGCCACGCTGTTCTACCCGATGTGGCATCTGGAAGTCGAAAGTCTGCTGGTACTGAAAAACAACCGTGGTGTTGAAGGCAACCGCGTGCGCCATATGGACTACGGTGTTCAGATCAACAAACTGATGTATCAGCGCCTGCTGAAGGGCGAAGATATCACCCTGTTCAGCCCGTCTGACGTGCCGGGCCTGTACGATGCTTTCTTTGCGAACCAGGACGAGTTCGAGCGCCTGTACACCAAATACGAGCAAGACGACAGCATCCGCAAACAGCGCATCAAAGCGGTAGAGTTGTTCTCACTGATGATGCAGGAACGTGCTTCTACCGGCCGTATCTACATCCAGAACGTCGACCACTGTAATACTCACAGCCCGTTCGATCCGGCTATCGCACCTGTTCGCCAGTCCAACCTGTGCCTGGAAATTGCGTTACCAACCAAACCGCTGCTGGATGTGAACGACGAAAACGGCGAAATTGCGCTGTGTACGCTCTCCGCATTCAACCTGGGCGCGATTGAAAGTCTGGATGACCTGCAAGAGCTGGCCACGCTGGCAGTTCGCGCGCTGGACGCCCTGCTCGATTATCAGGATTACCCCATCCCGGCCGCCAAACGCGGTGCAATGGGGCGTCGTACGCTGGGTATTGGTGTGATCAACTACGCCTACTATCTGGCTAAAAATGGCGTACGCTACTCCGATGGCAGCGCCAACGTCCTGACGCACCAGACCTTTGAAGCTATTCAGTACTGGCTGCTGAAAGCGTCCAACGATCTGGCCATCGAACAGGGTGCCTGCCCGTGGTTCAATGAAACCACGTATTCTCAGGGTATTATGCCAATCGACACCTATAAGAAAGATTTGGATGCGATTTGTAACACACCGCTGCTGCTCGACTGGGAAGCACTGCGTGAATCCGTGAAAACGCACGGCCTGCGTAACTCCACGCTGTCTGCGCTGATGCCGTCAGAAACCTCTTCGCAGATTTCTAACGCCACCAACGGGATTGAACCACCGCGCGGCCATATCAGTATTAAAGCATCAAAAGACGGTATCCTGCGCCAGGTGGTCCCGGAGTACGAACGTCTGAAAGACAGCTACGAGCTGCTGTGGGATATGCCAAACAATGATGGCTATCTGCAACTGGTCGGCCTGATGCAGAAATTTATCGACCAGGCGATTTCGTCGAATACCAACTACGATCCAACGCGCTTTGCCAACGGTAAGGTGCCAATGAAGCAGTTGCTGAAAGACCTGCTTACGGCCTATAAGTTTGGCGTGAAAACGCTTTACTATCAGAACACGCGTGACGGTGCAGAAGATACCCAGGAAGACCTGGCACCATCGATTCAGGATGATGGCTGTGAAAGCGGTGCCTGCAAGATCTAATCTCCGTGGGCCAGGTTTGCCTGGCCCCTTCGCGAAACATTGACTCTGAGGGTCGGGCATGCCCGACCCTGAACGCATCTGGAATACATCATGGCTTACACCACATTTTCGCAGAATAAAAATAATCAGCTGCTGGAACCGATGTTCTTCGGCCAGCCGGTGAACGTGGCGCGTTTCGACCAGCAGAAGTATGACATCTTTGAAAAACTGATCGAAAAGCAGCTCTCTTTCTTCTGGCGCCCGGAAGAAGTGGACGTCTCACGCGATCGTATCGACTATCAGGCACTGCCGGATCACGAAAAACACATCTTTATCAGCAACCTGAAATATCAGACGCTGCTGGACTCCATCCAGGGACGTAGCCCGAACGTGGCGCTGCTGCCGTTGATCTCGATTCCTGAACTGGAAACCTGGATTGAAACCTGGGCATTCTCAGAAACCATCCACTCACGTTCTTACACCCATATCATCCGCAATATCGTTAACGATCCGTCGCTGGTGTTTGACGATATCGTCACCAACGAGCAGATCCTGTCGCGTGCCAAAGATATCTCTGGCTACTACGACGATCTGATTGAGATGACCAGCTACTGGCATCTGCTGGGTGAAGGTACGCACGAAGTGAATGGTAAAACCGTCACCGTCAGCCTGCGTGCACTGAAAAAGCAGCTCTACATCTGTCTGATGAGCGTGAATGCGCTGGAAGCCATTCGTTTCTACGTCAGCTTTGCCTGCTCCTTCGCCTTTGCTGAGCGCGAACTGATGGAAGGCAACGCCAAAATCATCAAGCTGATCGCCCGTGATGAAGCCCTGCATCTGACCGGCACCCAGCACATGCTGAACCTGCTGCGCAGCGGCGAAGATGACCCTGAAATGGCAGAGATCGCCAAAGAGTGTCGCCAGGAGTGCTACGACCTGTTTGTGCTGGCAGCCGAGCAGGAGAAAGAGTGGGCAGAATATCTGTTCAGCGGCGGTTCGATGATCGGCCTGAATAAAGACATTTTGTGGCAGTATATTGAATACATCACCAATATCCGCATGAATGCCGTCGGTCTGGATCTGCCGTTTAAAACCCGCTCCAACCCGATCCCATGGATCAACTCCTGGCTGGTTTCCGATAACGTGCAGGTCGCGCCGCAGGAAGTGGAAGTAAGTTCTTACCTGGTCGGCCAGATTGACTCTGAAGTAAACGCTGACGACCTCAGCGACTTCGAGCTGTAAGATGGCGAGCATTACACTGCGTACCACCGGTACGCAGCTTGAATGTCATGATGAACACCCTTCCCTGCTTGCCGCACTGGAGTCGCACCGGGTGTGCGTGGAGTATCAGTGCCGTGAGGGCTACTGCGGTTCGTGCCGCACACGTCTGCTGAAGGGTGAAGTCAGCTACAGCGCAACGCCGTTGGCCTTTGTGCAACCGGGTGAGATTTTGCCCTGCTGCTGCAAGGCCGAAGGGGATATTGAGATCGCGCTGTAAGGGGTTAAGCGCGGCTATCTCATCGACATCGGGTCGGGCATGCCCGACCCCTACGCATTCCCGATAATCGATACCATCACCGCACCACATCGGGTCGGGCATGCCCGACCCCTGCGCATTACTGATAATCGATACTGTCACCGCATCACATCGGGTCGGGCGTGCCCGACCCCTGCGCATTACTGATAATCGATATCGTCACCGTGCCACGTCGGGTCGGGTCGGGCGTGCCCGACCCCTGCGCATTACTGATAATCGATACCATCACCGCACCACATCGGGTCGGGCATGACCGACCCCTACACGTTCCCGATAATCGATACCGTCACCGCATCACATCGGGCCGGGCATGACCGACCCCTACACGTTCCCGATAATCGATACCGTCACCGCATCACGTAGGGGCGAGGCATGCCTCGCCCGGGGCGTTTACAGCGTTTCTACCACATCAATCCAGCCGTGTCCGGTGGTCACTGACTGACCATTCAACCAGCGGCGCAGCATATTCATCGCCAGCATGGCCACCATCTCCTGCCGTGCTTTCAGACCATGTCGGCTGACGTTAAACTTCACTTTTTGCGCAAAAGTGCCGTCCGGCGTGTGCAGAGCAAAGCCCAGACGATCGTCCTCCAGACTTCCCACGACCAGCGATAACCGGGCATGGTTCTGTTTCGCCAGCTGCTGACTGCGTGCCGCCAGCAAGCCCAGTGACTCACTCTGATGAGGCAACACGTTGCCCGCCGCCAGAGAAGCACCGGCGGAAATAAGCTGCCATTGCAACAGCCCGGCGCTGAACTGCTCGCTAACGGCAAGCGTAAGCTTATGTTCTTTCAGACGGCGTGCCAGCTGCTCGGGTAAGGTTTCAAACCCTTCAAAGATCACACTGTCACCGGCAATCTCACGTACCTGCTGCCAGAACTGCTCCATCTCGGCACGCTTTGACGCCGGACCGTTCAGCTTCAGTTCGATAATCGGCATCGATGCGCGGTAACCCATCACCACCCCTTCCGGCAGCGCTAAAGGCTCAATATCAGAGGCGAGGTCACTTTCCCCGCGACCAAAAGTGGTCATCCGCAGGCAGACGGGCGGCTCGGGCAACTGGAAACGGGCTTTCAGGCGCGGCAGGATTTGATCCATGACCATCACCTTGTATTCGGAAGGCACACCCGGCGTGAAGAAGATCCAGCAGCGATTAAGCTGCATGGCGAAACCGCAGGCGGTGCCGACCGGGTTATCGATCATCTCCGCACCCTGCGGGATTTCAGCCTGCTTACGATTACTGGCGGCCATCACTTTGCCACGGCTGGCAAAGAAGGCTTCCATTTTCGCCAGCCACTCAGGATGAATTTGCAGTTCCACTCCGGCTGCGGTGGCGGCGGCCAGCGCACTCAGATCATCACTGGTCGGCCCCAGGCCACCATTCACGATCAAGACATCAGCCACTTTGCTGCGCTCGGTCAGTACCGTCACCAAATCCTGCAAGCTGTCCCCTACCGTCTGACGGCTGGTCATCGGTAAGCCCTGCTCAAACAGTACGCCAGCCAGCCAGGCCGCGTTGGTATCGACGATTTGTCCGTGCAGCACTTCGTCGCCGGTCGCGAGCATTTCCACTCTTATCATGTTGTTCTCCGGGTACACTCAAGCTTTACACTGTAAGAAGCACCCGGCAGAAATACAACGTCAATTTCCACTTCTTTAGCCGTCATTAGACCCGCGATGTCAAACAGGCCTGCGTCTGATTTGCCACCCATGCCTTCAGCTGCACGCGTGAGCGCTTGATCGCCCCGCCGTTATCAGCCGGTAGCGGATACCACGCCACCGGGCGCTGATACCCGGCCAGCTTTGGCGCGGCCCAGTCGGCCAACACCTCCAGCCCAATATTGCCTTCCACCAGTGCGACCGCGCGATGACCGTACTCCGCATCGACTTTTGGCACAATAAACACCTGTGTCACCGCCGGATGGGCGAGCAAAATGCGTTCAATATGCTCCGGCTGTACCGACTCACCGCCTGAAAAGAACAGGTTATCGCGCCGTCCGTCGACCCGCAGCTCGCCCCGATGCCAGTGCCCACAATCGCCGGTACGTAACCAGCCGTCGTGATCCGTCAACGGCATCAGTGCGCCCTGCAACCAGTAGCCGGAGGCCAGAGCGGGCGAACGCACCCAGATCTCACCGTCGACCACCCTGACCTGATGGCCAGCCAGTGGCGCACCCACGCCTGGATGTTCGTCTGCCCGTCGGGCGCAAAGAGTCGATGCAGTTTCCGTCATACCGTAGCCACAATAACAGTGCAGCCCGGCGGCCTCCGCCTGACGCGTCAGCTCAGCGGGGATTTGCGCACCGCCCAGCAGTACCGCGCGCAATCTGGCGGGTAAAACAGGTTGATTGAGCAGGCGCCAGAGCTGCGTGGGCACCAGAGACGCGATGCTGCTGCGCGCCAGTGCAGTATGCAATCCTTTGTCATCGGGGATCACCAGCGTGCCTCCGGCCAGCAGCCAGCGCCAAAGGATGCCCTGCCCGGAGACATGAAACAGCGGCAGCGACAATAACCAGCGATCATCAGCCGTCAACGCCATCAGTTCAATGACCGCTGCGGCGCTGTGCAGATGGGCGCTGAAAGTGTGGGCCGCTGCTTTAGGCAGCCCGGTAGAGCCAGAGGTTAACGTCAGGGTGGCGATCCGATCCGGCTGCCACGGCTGGCTGCCATCACCGGCAATCGGACGCAGCGCCAGCATGGGTCTTTCAATACTGGTTTCCCCGGCCAGATTGAGTACAAAGTCCAGCCCCAGCCCCGGCAACAGCTGGCGTAGCTGGGCATCCGGCAACTGAGGGTTAAGCCCCAGCACTCGTGCCCCGCAGGCCATCAGTCCGAGCCACGCCAGCAGCGCCGCCAGACTGTTCGCGCTTCGCAGCGCCACGACATCTCCGGCGGCCACGCCTTGCTGCTGAAAGCCCTGAGCATGTTCTGCCACCGCCTGTGACAGCTGCTGCCAACTGAGCGTGACCTCGCCACTATCAATCGCCAGCGACGCCGGACAACACTTCTGCCAGTCACGCCACGGCCAGTCGGCTATCGTTGCCAGAGACATTGCAGCACCTCTCTGTTCTGCACAGGTAACATACTGCCGGGCCACGCCCGCAGCACCTGCTGCTGCATCAGTTGCAGCGTATCCAGACCTGGCCGCACGCCCGGCGTCAGCTCATGTGCGAGCCGTGCCAGCTGGGTCAGCCCAAGGCTGGACTCCAGCGCACTACTGATCACCGGGGTTAACCCCTGCGCCTTCGCCTGTAACACCTGATGCTGTACGCGCTGAATACTGCCCGTGAGCATCGGTTTGATGACCACGGCCACCACGCCGGGTGCGGCGGTCAGTGCGTCATCATGGTCACGCAGGGTTTCATCCCAGGCGATGTTAATACCTGTCTCGGCGGCAAAGGCGAGGCTCTGCTGTCTGTCACGGCAAGGCTCTTCGATAAACGCAATGCGTGAACGCAACTCCGGCGACACATAGCGGGCAAAGCTCAATGCCTTTTCCAGCGTCCAGCTTTGGTTAGCATCCAGCCGCAAGGTGAGGTGCGGTAACGCCTCCAGCAGCAGGTTGACCTGCATGCCGTCGCGTATCGCCTCGTACAGGCCCACTTTCATTTTTGCCAGCGGCTCTGGCTGACGCAGCAGTTGCTGAAATAACGCGTCCGGATCGCCACTGCACAACTGCGCCAGACGATACTCCCCTTCTGCGGGCAGGGTGTTCGTCAGCTCGGCCTGCGCACAGCTGATGCCGAAGGCCACAGAAGGCCGTTCACTCTCTGCGGGCGTTTCACCCTCACACCACTGCGCCAGCCAGCTCATCGCCTGCTGCTGTGCTTGTTCAAGTGTCTCATGGCTGAACTCTGGGAGGGGGGCAATCTCACCCCAGCCTTGCGCTGCTCCCTCCATCAGGTTCACCAGCAGTCCCTGGCGGGTTTTTAACCGCTGGTTTCGTAACACCACCCCGGCGTCCATGGCGACCTGATAACCGTATAACGTGGCGTGACGCATCAGGGATTACGCCGGAAGTTGCTGAAGTCAGGCTGACGCTTTTCGTTGAATGCATTGCGCCCTTCCTGCCCCTCTTCCGTCATATAGAACAGCATGGTGGCATTGCCCGCCAGCTCTTGCAGCCCGGCCTGGCCATCACAATCCGCATTGAGAGCGGCTTTCAGGCAGCGCAGCGCCATCGGGCTGTTTTGCAACATCTCACGGCACCAGCGAACGGTCTCTTTTTCCAGCTCGGCCAGCGGTACAACGGTATTAACCAGCCCCATATCCAGTGCCTGCTGTGCGTTATACATCCTGCACAGGAACCAGATTTCACGCGCCTTTTTCTGGCCGACAATACGCGCCATGTAGGCCGCGCCCCAGCCGCCATCAAAGGAGCCCACTTTCGGCCCGGTCTGACCAAACTGTGCATTATCTGCCGCAATCGTAAGGTCGCACATCATATGCAGAACGTGGCCGCCACCCACCGCATAGCCCGCCACCATCGCCACGACCGGTTTCGGACAGGTACGAATCTGGCGTTGCAGGTCGAGGACGTTAAGATGATGAACGCCCGCGTCATCTTGATAACCGCCGTAGTCGCCGCGAACTTTCTGGTCCCCACCGGAGCAAAATGCCCGTTCGCCTTCGCCGGTCAGCACAATCACGCCCACCGCCGGGTCACGGCGCGCATTATCCAGCGCCTGCTGGATTTCACTGACCGTTAACGGGCGAAAGGCATTACGTACTTCAGGACGGTTGATGGTGATTCTGGCAATACCATCGTCCGTTTTGTGATAGCGAATATCGCTGAACTCAGCGCCGCAATCCCGCCACTGCGCCGGGGCATACAGCAGGCTTTCATCTGGATACAACATCAAAGCTCCTTAATGGTGATTAAGCACGCGGGCAAGTTGATGGGCAAATGCCAGGGGATTCGCCAGGTGCGAGTTATGGCCCGCTGCGGGGATAACCGCAGGAGGAAGTGCGGCCTGCTGAGCAAGCTGCAAAAATTTTTGATCCCACTCACCGCAGAGATAGCGGAACGGAAAGGTTTTTTCTCGCAGTTCCGGCAGCAGGTCGGGCTGCTCTGAGAGTGAGGTGGCCTGTAACATCGCCGCCAGATCTTCACCGCGATTGTTGAGCCGCCGGGCGACCAGGCGCTGGCGTTGGATTGCGGTCAGTTCGGCAAAAACCGGCTGCTGATACCACTGGTCCAACGCCTCTTCCAGCGGTTGCTGGCGGAAACACTGTACCCAGCCCTGGTCATGCGCCCGGCGGCGGGTACGCTCACTGGGGCAACTGAGGCCAAAATGCCCGGCTTCCACCAGCAATCCTGCCAGACCGTTACCGGCGTGACGGCAGGCGTGATAGAGCGCCAGCCGTCCGCCGAGGGAGTAACCGATCAGCCAATAGCGATCGACCTGGTGATAGTGCAGCGTGGCGTTAAGTCGCTGGCATACATCATCAAAACCGCTCACGGTCTGCGCACGTGAACCACCGTGACCGGGCAGATCAATACTGAGCAGCGGCCAGTGACTGAAATAGCGCTGAACCGGCTGCCAGTCCGTTGCACTCCCGAGAAAACCGTGCAGCCATACCAGTACCGGACGCGTACTGTGATGGTGCCCCTGCCAGTGCGCATGTAGCATCATAAATGGACCACCTCGCTGGCGCAGCGCGCCAGGGTTTGTGCACCCTCATCACCGTCGACCACCACCTCAATCAGGGTGATGCCCGAACTGAAACCCTGTTCAACCGCCCGCTGAAGTGCCAGCCAGCTGGCTGGCTGTGCAAAATGCAAACCAAACAGTGCCGCAGCATGGCGAAAATCAACGCTGGGCGGCATAGTGAAGAAGCGTTCACGTTCAGATAAGGGCGTTGGCAGCATAGAGAAGATCTGGCCGCCCTGGTTGTTTACCACGATGACCACCACCGGCGCAGAAGCCTGCTGCAACAGCGCCAGGCTATTCAGATCGTAGAGCGCGGAGAGATCGCCCAGCAGGATCAGTAGCGGCTGGCCCGTGCCGCGCTGTACGCCCGCCGCCGTTGCCAGTAACCCGTCGATGCCGCTGGCACCGCGATTACAGTACAGCGGATAACCCGCAGGAAGCTGTGCAAAAGCATCAACCAGGCGAATGGCGAGGCTGTTGCCGATAAACAGCGCGCCGTTTTCCGGCAGCAGTGCGGGCAGACGGTGCGCCAGCTGTGCCTCGCCAAACTGCTGCAAATGCTGTTGCAGATAGTCCCGGGTACGTTCAGCCAGCGGCACCAGCTGTGGACACCAGGGATGACGAGGCGCCGCAGGATGGTGCTGCAACCAGTCAGAAATATTGGCCTGAATGCGCCGCCCGCCAGGGTTCCCCGGATGGCGCTGCCCCGGTAATGCATCGATCAGCCAGTACATCTCAGTGCCGCTGTCGTTCTGATAGTTGAGCAGGTTTTTTCCCGTCAGGCTGCTGCCGAACTGCACCACGATCTGCGCCTCACTCAAGGCCCACTGTGCCGATGGATGCCCCAGCCACAAGGCCGCGCCAGGTAGTGGTTGCCCGGTTTGTGACACCACGTCACCGAGCAGCGGCCATCCCAGCATTTCCGCCCACTCGGCCAGCTGCTGGCCTTGCTGAGCACTGACGCGCCCGACAATCACCACCCCCCGTTTCTGGCGCCAGAAAAACCAGTCTTCTTCAATGGGGGTATGGCTGCGCTGTGGATATTTCAGCCAGGGTTCGTTGCTGTCCCACCAGTTTCCCAGTTCATCCTGCCAGGCGAGGTAATCGTTGCTGTCAGCGCCATACAGAGGTTCAGCAAACGGGCAGTTGATATGCACGCCGCCATGCTGCTGCTGTGCCAGCAAGGTATCGATGGCCGAGACCAGCCAGCGTGCGGGGATCGACGGTGAAGGCCGGGGAAGGTTGAGTGCAGCGGAAACATGGGGCGCAAAGAGACCAGGCTGTTCAATGGCCTGATTCGCGCCACAGTGAATCAATTCGGGTGGGCGGTCGGCGCTGATGGCGACCAGTTTTTCGCCGGTCAGATGCGCTTCAACCAGCGCGGGATAAAGGTTGGCTACCGCCGTCCCGGAAGTGACAACGATCGCCACCGGTTGATGGGTGGTTTTGGCCAGGCCGAGCGCGAGAAAACCGAGGCCACGCTCGTCAAAATGGGTATGACACACCCATTTATCACTGGCTGCTACTGCCAGAGCCAGCGGCGCAGAACGGGACCCGGGAGCAATGCAGATATGCCGTATACCGTGGCGCGTCAGCGTTTCCAGCAGTACGGTAGCCCAGCGGCGATTAAACGTTGCGTGCGACATCTCTTGCTGCATAGCCACTCCAGATCAAAAATCCTCGCGCTATTATAATCAGCTGAATTGATGTCCTTTTTGATTTGGGCCAGTTTTACCCCTGGTTTTCCGCCGTGAGTAACGTGCCCAGCGTCGCGGCTTTGCGTTCAATTTCCTCCCACTCCCGCTCCGGTTCGGAGCCGCTGACAATCCCGGCCCCAGCGTAGAGGCGAACCTGTGCCCCCGACACCTGCGCGCAACGGAGCACCACGGCAAACTCGCTGTGTGACTGCGACAGATACCCCACCGACCCGCTGTACCAGCCGCGACTAAAGGGTTCCTGCTGACGAATAAAAGCCTGTGCAGCGGCACGCGGCACCCCGGCAACGGCCGCTGTGGGTTGAAGGCGATCCACGCATTGCGCATCGTCCGCTCGCATTAACCGCGCGCGGATCCGCCGCCGGATATGTTGCAGATGACGCAGCGGCAGTAATTCTGCGGGCATGACTTCCAGTTCAGTAACAATATCCGCCAGCCGCTGACGGATATCCTCCACCACCAGGGTGTTTTCCCACTGGTTTTTTTTATCCATCAGCAACCCTGGCTGATGCACGTCAGCCGTTCCGGCCAGGGCTTCACTCGAAAGCTGGCTGCCCTCGCGCGCATACAGCCGTTCAGGGCTGGATCCCACCAACGCCTGATGTTCCTCTGTGGCCAGCATAAAATGGTAGCTATGGGGGTTAATGCGCTGGCTGGCGGCCAGCAAGGCGGCGGCAGACAAGGGGCCAGACAGGCTGAAATCGCTGACCCGTGCCAGCACGACTTTCTCCAGTTCGCCAGCGGCTATAGCCGTCAGCGCATGGTTAACCCGTTGGACCCAGCCCGTTTTATCCGGGGCATGATGCACGCAATGATAATGCGGCAAGGATGTAGCCGGCTGCACCGGGCGCAAGCCTGCCAGCCAGTGCAACAAACGCCGGGCTTGCTGCTGTAACGAACCGTCGCTGACCAGATTGAGCGTCAAGTGGTGCCCTGCACTGTCCTGCTGCCACAGCAGGACAGGCAGAAACAGGTCACTGGCACCAAAGATGCTGTTTGCGCCAAACACCCGCAAGCCCGGCGGCAATGCCTGCAAGCGCAGGGTAGCCTCTGCAACGGAGTGAAACCGCTCAAGCGCACCACAGGCTGCCACGATCTCTTCACCACTGCGCGACTGCCAGTAAAACTGGGGCCAGCAGGACTGGGAGGCTAGCCAGTTCAGCGCATCAGTTTCGGGGGAAAAGCGCACGCTGATTTGCCGCACGCCGGGCACCGATTCGCTCACCTGTGCGAGCCGATCGCGTAGCTGTTCTACCGCCTGAGCAAGTTGCACGCTGACCTCAATAGAAAGTAAAACACGGATGGGCAGTTATGTTAGCGGGATTAGCAAGGCAGGATATTGATCTGAAAACAGGGGGAGAGAAATGAACAGACGCCCGGGAGGGCGTCTGTTGTGCTACTGCCTGTTGTTCTACTGAATTAGCGACGCGCCAGCAGCAGGCCGATGACCAGACCCAACGTGGCACCGACACCAATCCCCTGCCAGGGTTTATCGTGGACATAATCATCAGCACGCGTAACGGCCTGACGGGCTCGCACATAGTAGGTATCAGAGGCATCGCTGATGCGGGACTTCACCTGGTTCAGTGATTTTTCCGCTTTCGCTTTCAGCTCAATGTATTTCTGATCGGCCGGATCGCCCGACGACTTCAGCACTTCTTCCAGGGTTTCAGTGAGCAGCGCCAGATCGTCATCCAGGCGAGTTTCATGTGGTTCAGTCGTTGTTGCCATTTCCATTCTCCTTGGGCGAAAAATCTTCGTCAGGTAACTATAGACAGTTTTTGCCGCTCTGCTTGATTAAAACCGCCAGGAATCGACTGAGAATGGTGTGTTCAGGGACAGTAAAACGGGTCAAAGGGTGCTTATTTTCCCGATATTTACGTTAATTCACATGCGAAACCACTGCGGTAGTTAGATTTATCTGATAAATTTTGCGTGAACTGAATCATTACCCAGGCAAGCTGTCGTAACTCCCTGTAACCGGACCTTTATCCGGCGAAGCGAATGCGTGCAAACGCACGACAGTCACTACAAACTCCGTTCACCTGAGGAAATTATTTCCGGCATGAATCGAAGAATGTTTATGAAAGCGTCAATGGCATTCGCAACCCTCAGTGGGATGTCGGGTTTATCCACGTTGTTCTCCCAGGCTGCCTGGGCGGAAGACGGGATTGCCGATGGTTCCGCAAAGCGATTTGATTTTGATGTGCTTAAAAAAATGGCCGCCGATATGGCAAAACAGGCCTATGGTGGTGCTCCGGCGCCGTTGCCTGAAACACTGGCAACGCTGACGCCGCAGGCCTATAACGAAATCCAGTACGATGCCAACCATTCGCTGTGGAACGGCATCGACAACCGTCAGCTTGACGTTCAGTTCTTCCATGTGGGGATGGGCTTTAAGCGCCGTATCCGCATGTTCTCCGTTGATGGTGCCAGTCGTGAGGCGCGTGAAATTCACTTCCGCCCTGAGTTGTTTAACTACAACAATGCTCACGTCGACACCAAACAGCTGGAAGGCAAAACCGACCTTGGCTTCGCCGGTTTCCGCGCATTTAAAAAACCCGAGCTGGCAAAACGCGACATCGTCTCGTTCCTCGGCGCCAGCTACTTCCGTGCTGTAGATGAAACCTTCCAGTACGGTCTGTCCGCGCGTGGCGTGGCCATCGACACCTTCAGTAACGGTAAAGAAGAGTTCCCGGACTTCACCGCCTTCTGGTTCGAAACCCCGAAAGCCGATGACACCACCTTTGTGGTGTATACCCTGCTGGATGGCCCGAGCTGCACCGGCGCGTTTAAATTCACCATTCACTGCGAAGATAAACGCGTAGTGATGGAAGTGGAAAACCACATTTATGCGCGCAAGGATATCCAGCAGTTGGGTATCTCGCCGATGACCACCATGTTCAGCTGCGGCAATAACGAGCGCCGCATGTGCGATACCATCCATCCGCAGATCCACGACTCCGATCGTCTGGCCATGTGGACAGGGAGCGGTGAGTGGATTTGCCGTCCGCTGAACAACCCACAGCGTCTGACGTTTAACGCCTATCAGGATGAAAACCCGCGTGGTTTTGGCATGTTACAGCTTAATCATGACTTCGACAGTTATCAGGATGTGATTGGCTGGTACAACAAGCGCCCAAGCCTGTGGGTGGAACCGGTCGGTAAGTGGGGTAAAGGTGCGATTAACCTGATGGAGATCCCGACCACGGGTGAAACGCTGGATAATATTGTCTGCTTCTGGCAGCCAGCCGATGCCATCAAAGCCGGGAGCGAGCACAGCTTCTCCTACAAGCTTTACTGGAGCGGCCTGCCACCGGTACGTAGCGGTCTGGCACGTGTTAATGCCACCCGCACCGGCATGGGCGGTTTCCCGGAAGGCTGGGCACCGGGCGAGCATTACCCGAACGTCTGGTCACGCCGTTTCGCCGTTGACTTTGTTGGCGGCGATCTGAAAGCCGCAGCACCGAAAGGCATTGAGCCGGTGATTAACGTCACCTCCGGTACGCTGAAGCAGGTTGAAATCCTCTACGTTGAACCGATTGATGGTTACCGTATTCTCTTCGACTGGTATCCAAACAGCGATTCCACCGAACCGGTAAATATGCGTCTGTTCCTGCGGACTAAAGATGAAACGTTAAGCGAAACCTGGCTGTATCAGTATGTTCCACCGCCGCCGGATAAGCGTAAATACGTGGATGACCGGATTATGACCGCGGGTTAATCGCGTTTGGACCGGGCCGGTCAAGGGCCAGGTCAACGTCTCAAGGTCCAGGGCGTTGACGTTGACGTTGACGTTGACGTTGACGTTGACCTTAAAATAAACGATTAACGCCAAACGCTATCGCTAACCAGACGTCCGCTGCATATCAATATGCGGAATATTATCCTCCAGATACTCCCCGCTGACTGCCACAAACCCCAGACGAGCATAGAAACGATGCAAATGCGCCTGTGCAGAAAGAAAAATAGGCTGCCCTGGCCAATGGTGTTCGCAGCTATTCATGGCCTGCTCCATTAGCCGACTCCCCAGGTTCAGCCCGCGCGCCTCTCCGGACACAATCACCCGACCAATTTTGACCGGCTGGCCCTCCCCTTCAGGCATCAGAATGCGTGCACAGGCAACCAGCTGATTGTCGAGGATACCCAGCAGATGGCGGTTTTCACCCACCAGATCCGCACCATCAATATCGAGATAAGGGCACTGCTGCTCAACAATAAACACCGCGTTGCGCAATGCCAGCAGCCGATAAAGCTGGGCGGCACTGAGTTCGCTGTGGTGCAGGTCCTGCCAGATGATGTCCATCAACTTAACTCCTCAGACTGAAGCAAAAAAAATCGGGCCACTGTGGGCCCGATTATTACCTGTCTTGCATCAAATTACATCAGTGGCTGCGCCAGTTTCACAAGCGAAATCAGCGGCTGCGGGAAGATACCCAGTATCAGCACCAGAATCGCGGAAATCAGCACCACCACACCACCGGCAGTAAATGCCCAGTTAGCAGGCGCATCACGCTGGGACAGTTCCGGTGGTGAAAGATACAGACTGACGGTCATACGCAGATAGTAGTACAGGCCAATGGCACTGCCCAGCACCACAGCTCCGGTCAGCCACCACAGGTGCGCACTGACACCGACAGCAATCACATAGAACTTACCGATAAAGCCCAGCGTCATCGGGATACCCGCCAGCGACAGCATCATCACGGTCATGACTGAGGCGAGGATCGGACGGTGCCAGAACAGGCCACGGTAAGAGTACATAGAGTCTGCATCCGGGCCACGGTACGGGCTGGACATCAGGCTGACCACACCGAAGGCGCCGAGGCTGCTGAACAGATAACCGGCCAGATAAACGCCAACGGTTTCCATCGACAGCTGATGGGTCTGTACCGCAATCAGGGCGACCAGCAGGTAACCAAGGTGAGCGATAGAAGAGTAACCCAGCAGACGCTTGATATTGCTCTGCGAGATTGCCATCAGGTTACCAAACAGCATGGATGCCACGGCGATCAGGCTGAGTACGGTACGCACACCTTCGTTATCCGCCATTGGCGCATACATAAACAGACGCATCAGCACGCCAAAAATGGCGATCTTGCTGGCGGTTGCCAGGAAGGTGGATACCGGTGCAGGTGCGCCCTGGTAAACATCCGGCGTCCAGAGATGGAACGGCACCAGTGACAGTTTAAAGCCAAAGCCGACAATCATCAGACCCAGGCCCGCTAACAACAGCGGCTGGTTGATCACACCGTCATTCAGGCTTGCACCCAGTGATGCGAAAGCAAGGTTACCGGAATCGGCATACACCAGCGCCATACCAAACAGCAGGAACGATGAGGCCGCTGCCGACAGAATGGCGTACTTGATGGCGGCTTCCAGCGAGCGTTTTTGCTGGAAGGCATAGCCCACAAGACCAAACAGCGGCAGAGAAATCAGCTCAATACCAATGAACAACGATGCCAAATGGTTCGCACTGGCCAGCACCACGCCACCGAGGGCAGCAATCAGCACCAACAGATAGAACTCTTCACGGTTGTCCGGGTACGTTGCCAGCCACGGATAGGCAAAGGTGCAGGTCGCCAGGCTGGCAAGGATCACCAGCCCGGTATACAGCATCGAATAACCATCCACCCGCATCAGCGGGGTGACATCCATGGGGCCTGCCTGACCGACAAAGTACAGTGAAAACAGCGCCAGGTTGAGACCGACAACTGCCAGCGTCGCATTGACGAAGTGATTGCGTCGCCACGCAATGGACAGCATCACAACTACCACCGTCAATCCGACGATCAGCAGCGGCAGAAGCGCGATCAATTGTTGAGGAGTTATTGTCATGGCGAATTACGGCCTTGTAGTTGAAATTGAAGCAGTAAACCACTGCTGAATATTGCTCATCGCAGCATGAGAGGTATCCAGAATCGGCTGCGGATAAACACCCAGCAACACCAGCAGGACCACCAGCACCATGATCATCAGGAACTCACGTGCAGACATCCCCCGCAGCGGCGTTTCTGACTTCGGCGCACCGTAGTAAGCACGTTGCATCATAATCAGCGAGTACACCGACGCGAACACCAGACCAAAGGTGGCGATGACAATAATCACCGGCACAGTCTGAAAGCTACCCGTCAGGATCATAAACTCACCGACGAAGTTACCGGTGCCCGGCATCCCCAGGTTAGCAACAGCGAAGAACAGCGACAGGCCCGGCAACCACTTGATACGTGACCACAGGCCGCCCATCTGACGCATATCGCGGGTATGCAGGCGCTCATACAGCTGGCCACACAGAATAAACAGCGCAGAAGCGGAAAGACCATGCGCGATCATCTGGATGACGGCACCCTGGAACGCCAGCTGGCTGCCCGTGTAGATAGCAATCAGCACGAAGCCCATATGGGAAATCGAGGTGTAGGCAATCAGACGTTTGATGTCGTACTGCGAGAACGCCATCCATGCGCCGTAGAAGATCCCGATAATCCCCAGCCACATGGCAATCGGTGCAAACTCGGCAGAGGCATTCGGGAACAGCGGCAGGGCAAAACGCAGCAGGCCATAGGCCGCGGTCTTCAGCAAGATCCCCGCCAGGTCAACAGAACCTGCCGTAGGGGCCTGACTGTGCGCATCCGGTAACCAGCCGTGCAGCGGTACCACCGGCATTTTCACCGCGAACGCAATGAAGAAGCCCAGCATCAGCATGTATTCCACGCCGTGCGTCATTGGGGTTTTCAGCAGCAGTTCGTAGTTAAACGTCCATACGCCCGTTGCGTTGTAGTGCACAAACACCAGCGCCAGAATGGCGATCAGCATCACCAGACCACTGGCCTGGGTGTAGATGAAGAACTTGGTGGCAGCAGAAATACGCGTCTTCCCGTCAGAGGCTTTGTGGCCCCAGAGTGCGATCAGGAAGTACATCGGCACCAGCATCATCTCCCAGAAGAAGAAGAACAGGAACATGTCCATTGCCAGGAACACGCCGATTACGCCACCGAGGATCCACAGCAGGTTCAGATGGAAGAAACCCTGCCATTTCTCGATTTCATTCCACGAACAGAGAATAGCCATCAGGCCTAACAGGCCGGTCAGTACCACCATCAGCAGCGACAGACCATCCAGGGCCAGATGGAACTCAATACCGAAGCGTGGGATCCACGGCACGGAGAACTCAGATTGCCACTGCGGCAAGCCCGCCGCCTGACTCAGTGAGTAATCTCCCTGCAGCCACAGTTGCAGCGAGAGCACAAACGTCAGCCCCATTGCGATCAGTGCAATCCAGCGTGGCAGCTTAGGCCCGAAGCGCTCCAGCTGCCAGCATAGTAACCCACCGACAAACGGGATGAATATTAGCCAAGGTAATAACATGGCGGTTTTCCCTTTATTGCGATTTTTATTCTTTATAGGGTGTGGCTCTGCCCCACCCCACTCACAAACCTTTACATCACCAGCAGCAGCGCCAGTACCACAACGGCACCAATGCTCATGGAGGCGAGATACCAACGCAGATAGCCATTCTCACTGACGACCAGGCCCTTGTTAGCGCCGCGCGCCAGCAAAGCAGGAATATTCATCAGTGAATTGAGCGGATCACGCGACAGCAGCCAGGCAACGCCGAGATAAGGCTTAACAAAGACTTTGTCATACAGCCAGTCGAAGCCCCAGGCAGCAAACCACCAGGTACTGAAGAAACGCCCTACTGCGCTGTTGGCAATTGCCGTCACCAGAGTTCGTTTACCCAGCCATAGAGCAGCTGCCAGCAGGATGCCCACAATCGCCACTACGCCAGACGCAATCTCCAGCGTCAGCACGCTACCGTGCGCCAGCTCACTGGTCTCAGGCAACACGCCTTTCAGCGGTGGAACAATCATCGCACCAATAAAGGTTGAGAGAATTAACAGCACAATCAGCGGCAGATGGTGAGTGATGCCTTTGCCAGCATGAGCGTGAATTTTTTCTTCCCCGTGGAAGGTAATGAAGATCATACGGAAGGTGTAGAGGGAGGTCATAAACGCCCCTGCCAGGCCGGCAATCATCAGATTCAGATGACCGTTAGCCAGCGCACCCGCAAGGATCTCATCCTTACTGAAGAAGCCTGCGGTGATCAGCGGCAGCGCAGACAGCGCGGCGCCCCCGACCAGGAAGCAGACATACACCAGCGGGATACTTTTACGCAGACCGCCCATCTTGAAGATGTTCTGCTCATGATGGCAGGCAAGGATCACCGAACCAGACGAGAGGAACAGCAGCGCTTTAAAGAACGCATGGGTCATCAGATGGAAGATCGCCGCGTCCCAGGCCTGAACACCCAGCGCCAGGAACATATAACCAATCTGGCTCATGGTGGAGTAAGCCAGCACGCGTTTGATATCGGTTTGCACCAGCGCGGCAAAACCGGCCAGTACCAGCGTGACCGCACCAATAATACCGACCAGATGCAGCACTTCCGGCGTCATCAGGAACAAGCCGTGCGTACGGGCAATCAGGTACACACCCGCGGTGACCATTGTGGCGGCGTGGATCAGAGCAGAAACCGGCGTCGGGCCGGCCATTGCATCAGCGAGCCACGTTTGCAGCGGCAGCTGTGCAGATTTACCGACCGCACCCCCTAACAGCATCAGGGTCGCCCACTGCAGCATCGTGCTATCTGCAGCAAAGTGTTGTGGTGCCAGCTCCATCATTTCGCGGAAGTTCAGCGTTCCCAGCTCGTTGTAGAGAATAAACAACGCAAATGCCAGGAACACGTCGCCCACGCGGGTGATGATAAAGGCTTTCATTGCCGCCGCGCCGTTGTTCGGGTTGGTGTAATAGAAGCCAATCAGCAGATAAGAGCAGAGGCCCACCCCTTCCCAGCCGAGATACATCAGCATCAGGTTATCGGCCAGCACCAGCACGACCATGCTGGCGATAAACAGGTTGGTGTAGGCGAAGAAGCGTGAGTAGCCCTCTTCTCCCCGCATGTACCAGGACGCGAACATGTGGATCAGGAAACCAACGCCAGTGACCACCGACAACATGGTCAGCGACAGGCCGTCCAGCGTCAGGTTGACATCAATTTTGAAATTACCCACCTGCATCCAGGTCCACAGCGCCTGGTTGAATACCTGCTGGCCGTTATTGAAGAAGTCGATACCTGCATATGCCGCCACCAGCGCCGCAAGGCCGACCGATCCCATCCCCACGGTAGCAGACAGATTCTCTGACCAGCGGCCACGGGAGAACGCCAGCAGTAAGAAGCCAATCAGCGGAAACAGGATAGTTAAATAGAGAAGGTTCATCCGCGCATCTCGCTCACTTTATCAATGTTGAGGGTCTGGCTACGACGATGGAGCTGCAGCAGCAGCGCCAGGCCAATGCTGGCCTCAGCCGCGGCCAGGCTGATTGCCAGGATAAACATCACCTGACCGTCGGCCTGTCCCCAGTAGCTTCCCGCCACCACAAACGCCAGTGCTGCGGCGTTAATCATGATTTCGAGACTAATCAACATAAACAGCAGATTGCGGCGGATCACCACGCCTGTCAGTCCAAGGACAAACAGGATGGCAGCCAGAATAAGTCCATGCTGTAGAGGGATCATACCCGCTCCTCCTTATTACTTTTCGCCGCATCACCCGGACGGTTGCTCAGAACCTCACCAGAACGCTGTTCGCGCCCGATGTGGAAGGCCACCACCAGACCCGCCAGAAGCAGCATCGATGCCAGCTCAACGGCCAGAACATACGGACCGAAAAGACTGATACCCACTGCTTTCGCATCGATCATCTTGCCGTCGATGCCCTGGTCATTAATGCCGCTAATAGCATAAACCAGCACCACCAGCAATACCAGGGAGAGCGCAGCCGGCCCCATCCACATGCTCGGTTTCAGCCACTGGCGCTCCTGCTCGACTTCCTGGCCGCCCAGATTCAGCATCATCACCACGAAGACGAACAGCACCATAATCGCACCGGCATAAACAATGATTTCCAGCGCGCCCGCAAAGTAGGCGCCGAGCGAAAAGAACACTCCTGAAACGGCCAGCAAAGAAATAATCAGGTACAGCAACGCATGTACCGGGTTGGTATGAGTGATGACGCGCAACGTCGCCAGCACCGCTACCAGACCACTAACATAAAAAGCAAATTCCATGCCTGGCTCCTTAAGGTAACAAGCCCTTGACGTCGATAGGTTTGGCTTCGTTTTCAGCGTCGCCTTTGTCTTTACCGTCGATCGCCATACCCGCCATCCGGTAGAAATTGTACTCCGGGTATTTACCCGGGCCGGAAATCAGCAAGTGTTCTTTTTCATACACCAGATCCTGACGCTTGAACTCACCCAGTTCGAAATCTGGGGTAAGCTGAATCGCAGTGGTCGGGCAAGCCTCTTCACACAGGCCACAGAAAATGCAGCGCGAGAAGTTAATACGGAAGAACTCCGGATACCAGCGGCCATCCGCCATCTCTGCTTTTTGCAGAGAAATACAGCCTACCGGGCAGGCAACAGCACACAGGTTGCAGGCAACACAGCGCTCCTGGCCATCCGGATCGCGCGTCAGCACAATACGGCCACGGTAGCGTGGTGGCAGATAAACCGGCTCTTCCGGATACATCATGGTTTCACGTTTGGCGAAGGCATTCATGCCTATCAGCCAGATACTGCGTACGGTTGTCCCGAAACCAACGACAAGGTCTTTTAATGTCATGTTCTTAAACCCCTTACTGCGCCGTGTACAGAATGACTGCGGCAGTCGCCAGCAGATTCAACAGCGTCAACGGCAGACAGACTTTCCAGCCGAACGACATCACCTGGTCATAGCGCGGACGCGGTAACGCAGCACGAATCAGAATGAACATCATCATGAAGAATGCCGTTTTAATCGCGAACCAGAAAATCGGTGGCAACCACGGACCGTTCCAGCCGCCGAAGAACAGCGTGACGATCAGTGATGAAACGGTCACGATACCGACGTATTCACCGACAAAGAACAGGCCGAATTTCATCCCGGCATATTCAATGTGGTAACCGTCGGCCAGTTCCTGTTCCGCTTCTGGCTGGTCAAACGGATGGCGGTGACAGACCGCAACACCGGCGATGCAGAAGGTAAGGAAACCTAAGAACTGCGGGATCACGTTCCACAGATGCTGCTGACTGTTAACAATGTCGACCATGTTGAATGAGCCCGCCTGTGCGACCACGCCCATCAACGACAGACCGAGGAACACTTCATAGCTCAGGGTCTGCGCAGAGGCACGCATTGCGCCCAGCAGCGAGTATTTGTTATTACTCGACCAGCCGGCAAACAGCACCGCGTACACCGCCAGACCCGCCATCATCAGGAAGAACAGCAGACCAATGTTCAGGTCGGCGCCCATCCAGGTGGAGGTCACCGGCACAATCGCCATCGCCAGCAGCAGCGAGGTAAAAGCAATCATAGGAGCGAGGGTAAAAATCACGCGGTCGGTAAACGGCGGGATCCAGTCCTCTTTAAAGAACATTTTGATCATGTCAGCGACCAACTGCAGGGAACCGCCCCAGCCGACACGGTTAGGCCCGTATCGGTTCTGGAACAGGCCGAGCAGACGGCGCTCACCAAAGCTCATAAAGGCGCCACAACCGACCACCACAAACAGGATAATCAGCGCTTTTACGACGGCAATCAGCACGTCGATAACTTCCGGTGTCAGCCAGCTCATTGTACTGCCTCCCGCAGATTGTCGATGTTGCTACCAGCCAGGAACGGTGGAATGCCCGGTAAACCGAGTGGCAAACCCACCTGCCCTGCCTGCAACGTGCTGGAGAAGCGTACTGGCAGGCGCAGTGTTTCGCCCTGGCAAGTAAACTCAACGGCCGTGCCGACATTCACCCCAAGCTTCGCAGCATCATCCGGATTAACCATCAGGTAGGCTTCTGGCATACGCTGC
The DNA here is from genome assembly GCF_020683125.1 of Erwinia rhapontici. Taxonomy (NCBI): domain Bacteria; kingdom Pseudomonadati; phylum Pseudomonadota; class Gammaproteobacteria; order Enterobacterales; family Erwiniaceae; genus Erwinia; species Erwinia rhapontici. Next base: position 3,441,003 of record NZ_CP085627.1, read on the forward strand.
TGAATAACCGGGGCGCGCTGAGTCATTTCATCGCTGCCGAACAGGTGGAAATACGGTGCCACACGCCAGGCATCGTTCACGCCAGTGAAGGCAGCAGGTACCGTGTCGAACCAGCCCAGCTGTGTGGCCCCCGCTTCGATCAGACGCACGCCTGGATCGCCATTACGCAGGCTTCCGCCCACTTCCGCCTGGAATTTATTCCATGCCTGAGGTGAGTTCCAGCCTGGTGCCCAGGCAAACGGAATTTGCGAACGTGCTGCAGACGGCTGGTTGTTCCCTTCCATAGAGAAGGCAAACATGCTGTCTTTGTCCTGCGGCTGACGCGGCTCATGCACGTCGATGTTGGCGCGCATTGCAGTACGCCCACTCGAACGGTTAGGTGAACGTGCCAGTTTCTGACCACGAATACGGAAGCTGGCATCAGGTGCCGCTTCTTTAATCCCAGCCAGCTGTGGCAACGCCGCTACGCAGGCATCGATCACATGATCGAGCTGGCTCCAGTCCACTTCGCGGCTGTTAATCGTGCTTTGCAGCGAATGCAGCCAGCGCCAGCTTTCCAGCATCTGTACTTTTTCGTCGTAGTAGGCAGGGTCATAAACCTGGAAGAAGCGCTGTGCGCGGCCTTCCTGATTCACTACCGTACCGTCGCTTTCAGCAAAGCTGGCGCTGGAGAGGATCAGACCGGCTTTTTCCGTGGTCGACGTACGCTGATGATCGAGTACGATCACGTTTGGCGTATGGGCCAGCGCAGCATCCACCTTCGCCTTTGGCAGGTGACGGTAGAGATCGTTTTCCATGATAATCACGGCATCTGCTGCACCGCTTTCCAGCTCGGACAATGCCACATCAAGGGATTTCCCACCGATCAGGCCAAGACCCACGCTGTTCGTCGCGGTTGCCAGCAGGGTAATACCTACATCAGCACCGCGATTCTTCAGTGCTTTTGCCACGTTAGCGGCCGCCTGAATCATCGCTTCGCTGCCGGAGTTAGTCCCGGAGATAATCAGCGGTTTCTTCGCCCCGGCTAATGCCTGAACGATGACGTCAATTTTGCCTGCCAGTGACTTATCAATATCCGTAACGACAGGCGCACTTTCATCCAGTTCATGCGCAACGGCAAAACCAAGACGCGCCTGATCTTCCACCGGGGCGCGATAGCTCCAGGCGGCAATGTCATCAAGACGGGTCTGGTCAACGTTGGTGACAAACAGGGGGTGCTTCGCGTTCTGCCCGATGTTCAAAATGGCGGCAATCTGCCAGTCTGCCACTTTCTGTGCGGCAGCCATTTCACGGGATTTGCCCTTCACCGCCTGACGCACTGACAGTGCAACGCGCGCTCCGGTCTGGGTCAGATCTTCACCCAGCACCAGCACCGCATCGTAGCTTTCAATTTCGCGCAGCGCCGGAGTATGAATTCCGCTGTCGCGCAATACTTTCAGCATCAGATCCAGGCGCGCCTGCTCTCCCGCCGCAATGCCGGTGGAGAAGTTTTCTGCACCGACCAGTTCACGCAGTGCAAAGTTGCTTTCTACGCTGGCTCGCGGGGAACCAATGCCGATCACTTTCTTCGCCTGGCGCAGCACATCCGCCGCGCCCTGCATTGCCTGGTCAGCATTCAGCGCGATCCAGTCATCACCGCGACGCTGCATCGGCTGGCGTGGACGGTCTTTCAGGTTCACGTAGCCATAGCCGAAACGACCACGGTCGCAGAGGAAGTAGTGGTTTACAGTACCGTTGTAGCGGTTTTCAATACGACGCAGTTCGCCATAGCGCTCACCCGGGCTGGTGTTACAACCGATGCTGCACTGCTGGCAAATGCTCGGTGCAAACTGCATATCCCACTTACGGTTATAACGCTCAGAGTGCGTTTTATCCGTGAATACGCCGGTCGGACAAATTTCAACCAGGTTACCGGAGAATTCGCTTTCCAGTACGCCGTCTTCCGGGCGACCGAAGTAGACGTTATCGTGCGCGCCGTAGACACCGAGGTCGGTGCCATCCGCGTAATCTTTGTAGTAACGCACGCAGCGGTAACAGGCGATGCAGCGGTTCATTTCGTGGGAAATGAACGGACCGAGATCCTGATTACGGTGGGTACGCTTCGTGAAACGATAACGACGGAAGCTGTGGCCGGTCATCACTGTCATATCTTGCAGGTGACAGTTACCGCCCTCTTCACATACCGGGCAGTCGTGCGGGTGGTTAGTCATTAACCACTCGACAACGCTTTCGCGAAACTCTTTGGCTTCGCCATCATCGATCGAAATAAAGGTGCCGTCAGACGCCGGGGTCATGCAGGACATAACCAGGCGGCCACGGGTGTCTTCGGCATTCTGAAATTGCTTCACCGCGCACTGGCGGCAGGCACCGACGCTACCGAGCGCCGGGTGCCAGCAGAAATAAGGAATATCTAAGCCGAGGGAGAGACAGGCCTGCAAGAGGTTGTCTGCGCCATCAACATCATATTCTTTACCGTCTACATGAATTGTAGCCATAGTGAACATGCTTCCGTAAGGCCCGTGCGAACACGGGCGTTAAACTTTGCTTACCAGCGCGCCTTTAACAGGTTGGGCTGGATGCCGCTAATCGCGTGCGCGTTGCTGAATACCTGGGGTGCCATACCCGCTTCAAACTCTTCGCGGAAATATTTAATGGCACTTTGCAGTGGCTCTACTGCACCAGGCGCATGCGCACAGAAGGTCTTACCCGGGCCAAGCTGGCGGCAGAGTTGCAGCAGGGTTTCAATATCCCCCGGCTGTCCCTGTTTATTTTCCAGCGCGCGCAGAATTTTCACACTCCACGGCAGGCCATCGCGGCATGGCGTACACCAGCCGCAGGATTCACGGGCAAAAAACTCTTCAAGGTTACGCACCAGCGACACCATGTTGATTTCGTGGTCGACGGCCATCGCCAGCGCCGTACCCAGACGACTACCGGCTTTACCAATACTGGCAAATTCCATCGGCAGATCGAGGTGCGACTCGGTCAGGAAGTCCGTACCTGCGCCACCTGGCTGCCAGGCTTTGAACTTCAGGCCATCGCGCATGCCACCGGCATACTCTTCGAGGATCTCGCGCGCGGTGGTGCCAAACGGCAGCTCCCATACGCCCGGGTTCTTCACACGACCGGAAAAGCCCATCATTTTGGTACCGGCATCTTCGCTGGTAGAAATCCCTTTGTACCAGTCAACGCCGTTGGCGATAATGGCCGGTACGTTAGAGAGCGTCTCTACGTTGTTAACGCAGGTCGGCTTGCCCCAGGCACCCGCAGAAGCCGGGAATGGCGGCTTGGAACGCGGATTAGCGCGACGCCCTTCCAGTGAGTTAATCAGTGCGGTCTCTTCGCCGCAGATATAACGCCCCGCGCCGGTATGCACAATCAGCTCAAAGTCAAACCCCGTGCCGAGAATGTTCTTACCCAGCAGACCCGCTTCGGTCGCTTCCGCAATGGCACGGCGCAGGTTAACGGCCGCCTCAATGTACTCACCGCGCAGGAAGATGTAGCCACGGTAGGTTTTCAGTGCAAACGCGCTGATCAGCATGCCTTCCACCAGCTGGTGTGGCATCTGCTCCATCAGCAGACGGTCTTTATAGGTGCCCGGCTCCATTTCATCCGCGTTACACAGCAGGTAACGGATGTTCATGGATTCGTCTTTTGGCATCAGGCTCCACTTCAGACCCGTGGAGAAACCTGCACCGCCACGCCCTTTCAGGCCCGAATCTTTAACCTGACTGACAATCTCTTCCGGCGACAGGGATTTCAGCGCTTTTTCAGCCCCGGCATAACCATTCTTACTGCGGTACTCTTCGAGGAATACCGGCTGTTTGTCTTCACGCATGCGCCAGGTCAGCGGATGCATTTCGGCAGTACGCACGATCTGTCTCATTGATACTGCTCCAGTAAGTTGGCGATACCTTCCGGCGTCAGATGAACGTGGGTATCTTCATCCACCATCATCACCGGCCCTTTGTCGCAGTTGCCGAGACAGCAGGTTGGCAGCAGCGTAAAGCGCCCGTCCGCCGTGGTCTGACCCGGTTTGATATTCAGGCTGCTTTCCAACGCCGACTGAATCCCCTGGAAGCCCGTAATATGACAAACCACGCTATCGCAATAACGGATCACATGGCGGCCCACCGGAGTGCGGAAGATCTGGCTGTAAAACGTTGCCACCCCTTCCACATCACTGGCCGGGATCCCCAGCACATCAGCAATGGCGTGGATTGCACCGTCCGGCACCCAGCCACGCTGTTTCTGGACAATTTTCAGCGCTTCAATGGAAGCCGCACGCGCGTCTTCATAGTGGTGCTTTTCATGCTCGATGGCGTCGCGCTCTGCCGCACTCAGCACAAAAGCCCCGGTTTCATCGATCGTTTCGATCGCAATTCTTTGATCGTGCATAATTAGCGGTCCACGTCTGACATAACAAAATCGATACTACCGAGGTATACGATCAGGTCGGATACCAGGCTGCCGTTGATCACCGAAGGGATCTGCTGCAAGTGCGGGAAGCTTGGCGTACGCACGCGGGTGCGGTAGCTCATGGTGCTGCCATCACTGGTGAGGTAGTAACTGTTGATCCCTTTTGTCGCCTCAATCATCTGGAAGGATTCGTTGGCCGGCATAATCGGGCCCCACGACACTTGCAGGAAGTGAGTGATCAGGGTTTCGATATGTTGCAGCGTGCGCTCTTTCGGCGGCGGTGTGGTCAGAGGATGGTCGGCTTTGAACGGGCCTGCTGGCATGTTCTTCAGGCACTGTTCCAGAATGCGCATACTCTGGCGCATCTCTTCCATCTTCAGCATCACACGCGTGTAAGCACAGCTCACGCCGTCTCCGATTGGCACTTCGAAATCGAAGTTTTCATAACCGGAGTACGGGCGCCATTTACGCACGTCAAAGTCCAGCCCCGTACCACGCAGACCAGCACCGGTGGTGCCCCAGGCCAGCGCTTCTTCCATGTTGTAGGCAGAAACACCTTTGGAGCGGGCAATCAGCACGGAGTTTTTCAACGCCGTCTGTTCGTAAGCTTTCAGACGTTTTGGCATCCAGTCGAGGAACTCACGCAGCAAGCGTTCCCAGCCTTTCGGCAGGTCATGCGCCACGCCGCCAATGCGGAACCAGGCCGGATGCATACGGAAACCGGTAATAGCTTCCACTACGTCATAAATTTTCTGGCGATCGGTAAAGGCAAAGAACACCGGAGACATAGCACCGACGTCCTGAATAAACGTAGAGATGTACAGCAGATGGCTGTTTATACGGAACAGCTCTGAAAGCATCACGCGAATCACTTCAACGCGTTCTGGCACCTTGATACCTGCCAGTTTTTCAACCGCCAGTACATAAGGCATTTCATTGACGCAGCCGCCGAGATACTCGATACGGTCAGTGTACGGAATGTAGCTGTGCCAGGACTGGCGTTCGCCCATTTTTTCCGCACCACGATGGTGGTAGCCGATATCCGGCACACAGTCGACGATCTCTTCGCCGTCCAGTTGCAGGATGATACGGAAAGCACCGTGCGCTGATGGGTGGTTCGGACCCAGGTTGAGGAACATGAAGTCCTCATTGTTGGTCGAACGCTTCATGCCCCAGTCTTCTGGTTTGAAGGTCAGGGACTCCATCTCCAGATCCTCTTTCTGCTTGGTCAGCTCGAAAGGATCGAATTCGGTCGCACGCGCCGGATAGTCTTTACGCAACGGGTGCCCTTCCCAGGTCTGCGGCATCATGATGCGCGTCAGGTGTGGGTGGCCCTCGACATTGATACCAAACATCTCCCAGGTTTCACGCTCATACCAGTTGGCATTCGGGAAAATTTTGGTGATGGTTGGCACATTCAAATCGTTTTCAGACAACGCCACCTTGAGCATGATGTCGCGATTGCGTTCAATGGAGATGAAGTGATAGAAAACGGAAAAATCCGCCGCCGGTAATCCGGCACGGTGCGTACGCAGGCGCTCATCCATGCCATGCAGGTCATACAGCATCACATAAGGTTTAGGCAACTTGCGCAGGAACTCAATAATCTCAAGCAACTGCTCACGTTTCACCCAGACTACCGGCACGCCGGTACGGGTTGCTTGCACGGTAAAGGCATCAGGCCCAAAACGATTACGCAGCTCGCCGATCACCGGGTCATCCTGGTGATCTCGGGTTTGCCATAACGGCTGAGCGAGATCTTGCGTGGTTAAATCTGTCATAAGTTGTTCACCATTCTGGCCTGTCAGACAGGCACTCAGTGTTGGCGTCAGGTGGGTCAGCGCGATGACATTGTGTTTTTATTGCGCTTTTCATGACCACATCCATAAACTGCTGTCTTAAATTTCGTCAGGGGTACGCAGATTAGTGACTGCGATACGCTCGGCGTTTTTCCTGTCGCGCTCAGATTGCATATTGGCGCGATAAACGCCCTGATCGCTGACCACCCACGACAGCGGGCGACGTTCTTTTCCGATGGACTCCTGCAGCAGCAGCAGCGCCTGCATATACGCTTCAGGGCGCGGTGGGCAGCCTGGAATATACACGTCAACTGGCAGGAATTTATCCACGCCCTGTACTACGGAATAGATGTCGTACATGCCACCGGAGTTGGCACAGGCACCCATTGAGATCACCCATTTCGGTTCCAGCATCTGGTCATACAGGCGCTGAACAACCGGAGCCATCTTGGTGAAGCAGGTTCCTGCAACCACCATAAAGTCTGCCTGGCGCGGCGAAGCACGGATAACTTCAGAACCAAAGCGCGCAACGTCATGCACCGACGTAAACGACGTGGTCATTTCTACATAGCAACAGGAAAGACCGAAGTTAAACGGCCAAAGGGAGTTCTTGCGACCCCAGTTCACCATGTCGTGCATGGCATGTTCCAGCTTGCCCATGTAGACGTTTTGATGAACGTGCTTTTCCAGGGGATCGGTCACGATCTCCTGTTTTTGCAGTGGGTAACGGTCATTCTCACCGTTCGGGTCTATGCGGGTGAGCGTATAGTCCATGTTAATGCCTCGCTGTTACTGCTTGTGACGGTTGGCGTGCGAGATGGTGGTAGGTTTGACGTCAAACTGACGACGGGCAGGAGCCCAATCCAGTGCGCCAATGCGAACCAGATAAAACAGACCAGCAAGCAGAACCAAAATGAAAATGGCGGCTTCGACAAAGCCGACCCATCCGCTTTCGCGAATAGCCGTCGACCATGCGTAGAGATAGAGGGCTTCAACGTCGAAGATGACGAAGAACATGGCAACCAGGTAGAACTTGGCAGACAGACGCAGTTTGGCGCTGCCTACAGAGGCGATACCGGATTCAAAAGGTGTATTTGTATGCCTTCCACGGGCTTTTCCGCCCAAAAACCATGCTCCGGCCAACATCAGGCAGCAGAGACCAATCGAGACGATCAGGAAAACAGCGAATGCCCAGTGATGGGCGACGACTTCTGTGGTTGTTGACATACTCTTGCTTACTCACCAAAAGTGGCGTTTTGCGTCCTGCTCTATTATTTGGCAGTTAACACACCACATCGATTCAAGGGAAGAATGAAAAACCTTATAAATTTTACCGTCTTTAGCGATTAGGCAGTAATTTTATGTGGTTTTTTACTCCTTTAACTGACCTTTTGTCAACTTTGACAAAACTATCCGCACATTATTTTACACTCACAACATTTATTTAACACATGATGCTCAAAAAATGGGCTAAATCGAGTCAGTGACATCATGTGATCAAAGTGTAGCGGTTAAAACCTTGTTTGGATCGTGTATTTAACAAGGCCTATTTTGGCAGGATTCGTCCTCTTTTCCTGCCCCTTAATGGGGTTATTTTTTTGATCCAGAACACAGTTTGGTGTTTTTAGTGATAAAAACGGTCGGTTTTTTACTGCCGAATCAATTCACTGATCGGATCAGATGGCTCGGAAAGAGGAAAAAAATCGTCGTTCAACGAATAGGTGAATTTTTGACACCGCAGTGTTAATTGACGTCAAAAAAAGAAGGGTTTCACTCGACTAAAAGGTAAAAAAAAGGCCTTTCAGATTAAAAATACGCTGAAAGGCCTTTTTTACTCAGTAAAACTTAAATTCATCAATGTTTAATGATAAAAGTAATCGTTTGCGTTTACTGGTTATTCTTCTTCATCGGCAAAAGCTGCGCTGTCTGGCGCTGCAGGGGTCAGGCGGTAGGGATCATTGCCGGACTCCATTGCGTTGAAGATTGCCAGCGCCAGTTCGTTATCGCTGTCCGGGTTACGGCACAGCAAATACTCGGTGTCTGGCAACATTGGCAGCCCTTCAGCAGCCCCCATTACGCGTAATTCCGGGCTCATCATCTCAACCGGACGAGCTGTGACACCCAGGCCCGCTTTCACCGCAGCACGGACCGCAGCAAGTGTTGAGGCAACGTACGAGATACGCCACGGAATGCCCGCTTCGTTAAGATGGTCAATGGCCATGTCACGGTATGGGCTTGGCTCATCCAGCAGAACCAAAGGAATGGCTTCTCCACGCTGGAAGATGTAATCCGCTGCGCAGTACCACAATGTTGGAGACGTACGCAGAACCTGCCAGGCGAAGTTCATCGGGCTGGAGGTCGTCACCACCAGATCAACTTCACCCTGGTTTAACATTTCCATCATGAAGGGATTGCGTTTCACACGGACATCGATAGCCAGTTTCGGGTAAACCGATGTCACGCGGTTGAGCAGAAACGGTAAAATGGTATCAGAAGTATCATCAGATGCGCCGATGGTCAGTACGCCCTGAATGTTGCTGTACATCAGAGAAGTACAGGCTTCATCGTTGAAGCGCAGGATTTTTCTGGCGTAGCCCAGTAACTGAATACCATGTTCCGTTAATAACTTGTTGCGTCCATGCCTGGCAAACAGCTCTTTGCCTACCAATTGTTCCAGACGCTGCATCTGCTGGCTTACGGCTGACTGCGTTCTGCACACCGCTGCTGCAGCGGCAGCAAAGGTGTTCAAATCAGCAACAGCAACGAAGGTTCTCAGCAGATCGAGGTCAAGATTAAGTATTGGACGATTTGCACTAGTCATGTTTTTTTCTTCACTTTATAAGTTTTTTACAAACAGCTACCCTGGTGTTATTACCTTTTTTATCAATGGGATAAAATGATAACAATTGCATAATGGCTACAGTGTTTAGCAATAAAAAAAATTACCCGATGCATTACTTTCATTGGCAGACGAATAAGTAGTTTTTACTCTGGTAATTTTGACCAATGGTGAATGGCAAGATCGCAGAGAAAAGGTTCTTCCGTCTGATACATCACTAATGCACGCTGCACTAACCCATAAGTTGCAGGAAGCCGCGTCGTTATAGTTAAGTAACGCCGACAAAACTCAAAAAGAGACGAGTTGCGGTGTCGTTAGTCTAAAACAACCCTTGAAAATTAAGTTACCAACACGCTGTAGAAACAGCGAAAAATGTTAAGCAGTACTTATTGTTTAGAGTAATAAAAATCTTTTTTTTATTACCGGAAGAACCTGCACACCCGGTGCAAAGTCTCCTGAAGGTTATCCTGACATACTGTCGTTTACTTTTTAAGCCCAAAACTGATTATTCTTATCACTAAAGTAAGATTTTATTGGCAACAGCCCGCAGCACAGGCCCTGACACTACAAACTTTATTATTCCCACAGCACGATTATCACACTCGGTCGAGGCAGCATGCGGATCAGCCCTCAATGGTCAATCTTCACGCAAAGCCCCCTTTGTACAAAAAACATACCGACAAATAAGCGTAACTTGACTGTTTCATGTATCATCAGTACATCAATATTTACTAAATAATTTAATAATCACGTTGAAAAAGTATGACGGATAGGACAATACGCTGAGATTTTAAAACATCTGAATAGTTGTTCACATCGGATTACACTCAGATAACAGCATGAAATGTCATAAAACAGCGATCCAGTGTGCACGCCTGCCATCTGAATGAAAAAACATCCTTTAACACACCAAAGCCTGTTGCCACCCTTCAAAAGGAACCAGGAGAAGAGTACATTGTGCAATGTTTAGTTTTCCACGGCAGGAATGCCCTTCTGCCAGTCAAGGCGACAGAGATGACCCCAATTGATAAATCCAGCAAACTGGATAATGTGTGTTACGACATTCGCGGCCCGGTATTAAAAGAAGCCAAGCGCCTCGAAGAAGAAGGAAATAAAGTCCTCAAGCTGAACATCGGTAACCCTGCCCCGTTCGGTTTTGAAGCCCCGGATGAAATTCTGGTCGATGTCATCCGTAACCTGCCAAGCGCACAGGGTTATTGCGACTCAAAAGGCCTCTATTCCGCCCGTAAAGCGATCATGCAGCATTATCAGGCGCGCGGCGTGCGTGATATGACAGTAGAAGACATCTATATCGGTAACGGTGTGTCTGAACTGATTGTGCAATCCATGCAGGCGCTGCTGAACAGCGGCGACGAAATGCTGGTGCCCGCGCCGGATTATCCGTTGTGGACGGCGGCCGTATCGCTCTCTGGCGGCAAAGCGGTTCACTACCTGTGTGATGAGTCTGCAGGATGGTTCCCGGACCTGGATGATATCCGCAGCAAAATTACACCGCGTACTCGCGGCATTGTGATTATTAACCCGAACAACCCGACCGGTGCCGTCTACAGCAAAGAACTGCTGTTGGAAGTGGTCGAACTGGCGCGTCAGCATAACCTGATTATTTTTGCCGACGAGATCTACGACAAAATTCTTTATGACGCCGCACAGCATCACTCTATTGCCGCCCTGGCACCGGATCTGTTGACCATTACCTTTAACGGTCTGTCAAAAACCTACCGTGTGGCGGGCTTCCGTCAGGGCTGGATGGTGCTGAACGGGCCGAAAAAACATGCGAAAGGCTATATTGAAGGGCTGGAAATGCTGGCCTCAATGCGCCTGTGCGCTAACGTCCCTGCGCAACATGCGATTCAGACGGCGCTGGGGGGATATCAGAGTATTAGCGAATTTATCCAGCCTGGCGGCCGTCTGTATGAACAGCGCAACCGTGCCTGGGAGTTGATCAATGAAATCCCGGGAGTCAGCTGCGTGAAGCCGGATGGCGCGCTGTATATGTTCCCGAAAATCGACAGTAAGAAGTTCAACATCCACGATGACCAGAAAATGGTGCTCGACTTCCTGCTACAAGAAAAAGTGCTGCTGGTGCAGGGTACTGCGTTTAACTGGCCGTGGCCGGATCACGTTCGTATCGTCACCCTGCCGCGCGTGGATGAGCTGGATATGGCGATTAACAAGTTTGGTCGCTTCCTCAGCGGCTATCGCCAGCTGTAATGTTCCCCCCAAAGAGCGGCTAAGGCCGCTCTTCGCATTTTGACGTAAGGGAAAATGACCATGACTCAAAGCCACTTCTTTGCCCACCTCTCCCGCCTGAAACTGATCAACCGCTGGCCGCTGATGCGTAATGTGCGTACCGAAAATGTCTCGGAGCACAGCTTACAGGTGGCAATGGTCGCCCATGCTCTGGCCCTGATCAAAAATAAGAAATTTAATGGCAATCTCAACGCTGAACGTATCGCAATGATGGCGATTTATCACGATGCCAGCGAAGTGCTGACCGGCGATCTGCCCACACCGGTGAAGTATTACAACGCGCAGATTGCCCATGAGTACAAAAAGATAGAGAAGATTGCCCAGCAAAAGCTGATTGAAATGCTGCCGGAAGAGCTGCGTTCCGCCTATGCACCGCTGATTGATGAACATCAGCACAGCGAAGCGGAGACGGCCATCGTCAAGCAGGCTGATGCTCTCTGTGCCTATCTGAAATGCCTGGAAGAATTATCAGCGGGTAATAATGAGTTTCTGCTGGCAAAAGCGCGGCTTGAGAAGACGCTGACGCAGCGCCACAGCCCGGAAATGGACTATTTCGTCGAAGTCTTCGTGCCGAGCTTCAGCCTGTCGCTGGACGAAATCAGCCAGGACTCGTTGTAATCCTCCCGGGCGCGGCATGCCACGCCCAGCTGCACGGATATTTCCCAGGGGTCAGGCATGCCTGACCCGGCGGTCAAAACGCATACTCCAGTTTCAGACTCACGTCATTACGATCATAGCTGTACAACCAGTCGACGTTACTCTTCACCTTGTTATGCCGCACGGTCAGCAGTGGAACAAACCCCGCGACCTTGCAGTCAACCGCCTTCAGCACCAGCGTATAATTCTGCTCTTTGTCGCGACGACGCATCTCAAGAAGCGGACTGTACATGCCGTAATCACGCTGCCGATACGCGCTAAATACGGTCGCCTGGAACCCGGCAGGTAACTCAACAGAAGCGCCCAGACGAACGCCCTTCTGCTGATAGGCATTGACCTTATCTTCCGCCGTACTGTCGACAAAATCGATACCGCCAAACAACGTCACCCCTGCCCCAACCTCACGATAAAAGGTGGTGTAAGTTGAGGTTTGCCCGCCATCAAAATTTTGCGCATACAGCTGCTGCCGAAAGCGCATCGCTTTATAGTCGCTCTCAATTTTCAGCAACGAGGCGCTGCCCGCCAGATAGCTCCACTCTGCGTGCGCACCCCAGGCACCGTAAAAGGCGTCATTACCCAGATCGTAATACTCAAACGTGGGTGCAACAGCAATCTGATGGCGTCCCTTGCGATAGCTGTAACCCGCCTGAGTACTGAAGGTTGTTTCGTTGTAGTCGCCGTGGGTGCGGTACTGAGTACCAAACAGCTGTGAACGAATATACAAGCCATGATGCTGCCAGATGGGAATACGCCGCTGCACGCTGGCGTCAAAGCTGATGCCAGTGGTACTGATCGCCTTCGGTAAGGTGCGCTCGTAATAACACTGACCACTGATCGACAGCAGGCAGGTCTGGCTGGCAGAGGTCCGGTTAACGTTATCCGTCCATTCGGGACCAAAAGCGAAAGCCCCGGTCCAGGCCTGACGTTGTTCCAGTGCATCACGGAACAGGCCAATCGACTTGCGGACGCCCACCGTTTTTGGGTCGCTGGCATCAATACTCTCCAGCGTCTCGGTGAAGGTATTCTCCGCCTCGCGCTCCTGACCATCTTCAAACAGCGTGCGGGCCAGCTCAAGCCGGGCTGGCAGGAAACCGGGCTGCCTGTTCAGCAGTGCGGTAAATTCAGCAACAGACTGCGAAAAATCCCCCCGTTTGCGCGCCAGCAATCCCTGTGCGTAGTGCACCAGCAGCGGGTCACGGTCGGCAAAGGTCAGATAGTCATTGAGAAAACGTTGCGCTTCCGGCCACTGCTGCGATTGCAGCGACAGATAGAGCGCCTGCCCCACGGCCGGGGAGCTGTGCTCTACCTGCCAGGTTTGTCCATCAATCGTAATTGTACTGCCGGCCGGGGCGGTGGTTTCACTCTGCAACAGATCGCGTTCGCGGTCTGCCGCCTGGCGCTGCACGTTCATCTCAAGCATGCGGCGAGTATCTTCACGCTCCTGAGCATGAGCGACTGTGAGCGTACAAAAAAAGGGTATAGCGATTCGTAAGGCACGGATACCCATCAGCCTGCTCATCCGCATAACGTTCCCCGAATAAAAAAAGCAGGGATCCGATAAAGGATCCCTGCTGAGGAGCAACCCTCAGGCTGCCGGTAGATTAGTTTTTAGTACCACCAAAGGCAGTATCTTTATTACGGTCTGAGAATTTCACCAGACCGGCTACAGCAGAAGCGCCTGTACCGTAGAACTGACCATTCAGAGCACCACCGGTACCGCTAACGCTGGTTACCGCTACGTTGCTTGCCGCCAGTTTCACATCGGAAGCAGAAGTGGTAATGGTGCCGCCGGTGAAGGCGATATCACCGGTAGAACTGGCCGTTTTGGTGCTGAAGTTAGCAGTCAGCGTACTGGATGGCAGGGCTGCTGTCGCAGAGGTGCCACGGTTGATGGATTTCACCGCATAGGTCACTGGACCAGTGGTTGGCAGCGTGGTGGCAACATTCCCATTGTTCCCTACGTAAAATGCGGTATGAGTGCCATTAACTTTGCTACCGACAGCCGTCCCTTCTGCATCCCACTCACCGAACCACACATCCTGGGTTCCCACCTTGGCAAATGACCAGACCCCCAGGCCACCATGACCAGGAACGCCGATAGCCGTCAGTTGTTTACCGGAGAATTTGTAGCCATCGTTCCCACTGTTTTTGAACATCGGTAACGTGAAATGGCTGAAAGCCGTGATGGCACTGTTTAACTGCCCGCTCACTCCCGCCCCTGCAACAGCAGGCGTCGTCGTTCCAGCCTGACCAATAAGCAGGTTACTGCTGGCACTGGTCCCCCCGACAATGACCGCTGCCTGTGCCACACCTGTTGTCGCCAAAATTGCCAAAGCCAGAACCACTTTATTCTTTGCAAACATTGGAACTCTCCTTAAAAAGATGATTTACAACGGTTAACTGCAAATTTAGAGCCGCCCTTACGTGTTACACCAGCGGCTCCGGTCAAAAAAATTAAATACAAATCACAATGATATGTATTTGTATTTACATATAAGAGCGTAGTTACCCCGGAAAAAGCGGAATATCCCCCTGGTAACTGCCTCACGCGCTACGAACGCGGGAAGAACTGAATCTGTGCGGTAAGTCGTTTCGGTTCACCATCTGGCGGTGCCGGTACCGGTGAAGCACGGCGTAACAGAGACAACACTTCATTATCCAGTGCACTAAAACCCACGCCCTTTCTGAGTGCTACCGTCTGTACATTTCCCTGACCATCAAGGGTAAATTCGACGGTCGCCACCCCCTGCTGTCCGCGATCCTGTGCCGCCTGCGGATAGCGTTTGCGCTTCTCCAGATGGGCCATCACTTTGCTCATCCAGGTCGCCCTCTGTTGGGGTGACAGCGCGTTGCTGGCGACGGTCTGGCGGGCGGCGTTACGTAATGCCTGCTGCGCCTGTACCTGTGCCTGAACGCTCTGGGCTGATGCAGCTTGCTCGCGTTGCTGCTCTTGTTGCTGTTTTTGCTGACGCTGCCTTTTCTGCTGCGCCTTGCGTTGTTCATCTTTTTTACTTTTCGATGCCCGGGCGGCTGACTGGGTCATCACCGTTTTTTCCACGACAGGCAGCGGTTTTTCTGGGTCCTTCAATGATGGCTGCGGCTGTGCTTGCGCGGGTGCCGCTGCGCCATCGCTCTGCGCTTCTTCTTTGTTCTGCGCCTGACTGGCCTGGGCATCCACCTTTTCCGTGGTGATATTGTTCTGCTGCGTCTGTACAGCCTGCGCCGTATCGGCGATTTCAATCATAATGGCTGCGGGAGGGGCATCGTCAGCAGCAACCGGCGGTGGCGTCCACATCCACCAGACTGCCAGACCGCCATGTAGTGCCAGCGCCAGCAGACCACCCGTTAACCACAGCGGAGAATCTTGCTGACTTTCCGGCCCGAGTACGCCTTGCATACCACCCCCAACCTGTTTTTATTCTTTCACCCCTCTCGGGTTGATTGCCTGGCATCTTGCTTCTTACTAATAAAACGAACGGCGCGGCTTTTTTTTCTCAGTGAAGACAACGTTTTTTGATTTAAATGAAAAAAAGAAAACGGGCGGGGTTTCCCCCGCCCGCAAAAGGCTATCAGAACTTCATCGTCACACTACCGCGCAGTGTCCTGCCTGGACCGGCCTGCGGTGAGATACTCATCGCCTCGACATAATAACGGTCGGTCAGGTTATCAACGGTCAAATCAAACGTCGTATTCCTGTTCAGCTTATAACTGGCGTACAGGTCAACCAGCGCATACGGACGCCAGCGAGAAGGCTGAATTGAGCCGACACCCAGTGACTGTGTGGTTTTCTCACTGCCATCACCAATTCCCTCGGTGTAGCGGCTGCCGATCCAGTTAACACGTGAACCCACGGTCAGCTTGTCATCGAGGAAACGGCTTCCCAGATTCACCGTCACCGTATCTTTCGGCGGTACCTGTTGAAGCGCGAAGCTGTTGTAAATCCCCCCGGCTGCACACTCGGTATATTCAGGATTAATACTGCCCGGCACCGCGCAGAACATCACATGGGTATAGTGGTTCCAGCCCACACTGCCGAACACTTTGCCGGTGTCATACTCAGCGGAAACTTCAAAACCGCGCATCTCGGCTGACTTCAGGTTAATGCGTCCCAGCGCATACCAGGTGAACCACGGCGTCTCCATAGGGACATTGGAACGGGTAATGTAATTATCAACCTGGTTATCAAAATACGCCGCATGCAGGCGCAGTTTGTCTTCTTTCATCAGTACGCCATCGCGCAGAATGTTAATTCCGGCCTCATAGCTGCGTGCCTGTTCCGGTTTCACGGCGTTATCCGCCACCGGCACGCCAAATGACGGGCTGGTCAGTGACTCAAAGATACTGGGGTTGCGCATGACATTGCTGTACTTCACATAAGGTTTCACACCTTCAAACGGCTCAACCGTTGCACTGATAATCCGTGACCAGCCTTTATCGGTACGCTCATACGGTGTTTCCAGGGTTGGCGCCTCATCCAGGGTTTTATAGTGCTGATAGCGCACATGGCCGTTCAGTGTCAGCCATTCCTGCGGTTTCCATTCCAGTGTGGTAAAGGCATTACTCTCGCGGCGATTACCCTCGCGCGGTTGTGGCATGACCACCGAAAGATCATCGACAAATGTAACACCCCTCGGTGTGCCAACATCTTCACGTGTATAACCTCCGCCCAGCTCAACGCTGACATCCCCGACAGGCGTGGTGAACAGTGAGGTATTCGATGCGGTGGCACCCCAGCGATCCGCACCGACCAGCATAGCGGTAGAGGTCAGAGTGCCCAGCGTTTCATTGTAGCTGGTGGCATTAGCACGGTTATCCACCTGATTGTAAAACGTGTTCACTTTGAGGTTAATCAGATCGGTATCATCGGGCTGCCACTGATAACGCGCAGTCCAGGTATCTAGCGTGATATTACTCAGCCGTCCCTGATAGAAAGAGGGGGTGATAAAATACGTCGATCCCAGCTGATAGCCGTAGTCACTGATGTATTTTGAATATCCCAGTTCCAGCGTCTGGTTATTCACCATCTTCAGCTTGCCTTTCAGCAGCCAGGATTCGTTATCCAGCGAGGTATTCAGCACCTGCTCACCGCCACGGTAAGGTCCAATGCCGCCGTTGACTAAGGTGTTATTACCATAGAGATCCACTTTGGTCGTCACCCGGGGCTGGCCGCCACCGTGCTTACCCGCGTAGTAGTTACCGTTGTAGCGCCGGGCATAGGCAGCTACACCGTCAAAATAGTCGCTCGTCCCTGCCACCGCAATACTTCCGGAACCGCCCGTTGCCTCCAGTAACCCCGGACGCCGGGTGTCATTCTTATAATACATCTGGTCATAAGTCGGACTATCGCCAGCATAGCCGAACGATTTTTTCATGCCCGCACGGGTACCTTCCGCAGGAACATGACCACTGTTGCTGTTAAAGCCGCCCTTAATACGTACCCCCAGACTTTCGCCCGGCAGCAAAATATCCTGTACACCGATGGTACTGACGCGCACCACCCCACCGATGGCACCAGTGGCATCGGCACCCATGCTGGCACCCTTTTCAATCTCGACGGAACCAATAAAATCCGGGTCAATATAGGTACGTGAGTTCGATCCATTATATCCCTGATAAATGCTGGTCTCCTGGCTGGATCCATCGACAATAACCGGTGCTCGTCCCTGTCCCTGCATACCACGTATGTTCACATCCAGCGCCCCTGAGTTGCGGGCATCACCATTCAGCACACCGGGTACACCAGAGAGGAAGTCGCCTACCGAGGTGCCGCGAAAACGCTCCACCTGTTCGCCAGAGAGATACGCTCTGGAACCGGCACTTTCATAGGGTGCGTCCGCTGGCGTTCCACCTGCTTTAGCGGTCACGGTAATGGTGCCCAGCATCAGGGCATCATCGTCGGCATTGGATGCTGAAGCCGTATTCAGTGTGACCGTGTTGCCGCTGAAGTTTGCCTGTAGCCCACTGCCCTGCAACAACCGGTTCAACGCGGCGTCAGACGTGGTGGTGGTGGAGATACCCGGAGATGTCTTCCCGGCCGCCATTTCTGGTGGATAACTGATCTGCATACCGGACTGGCGGCCAAACGCGGCCAGCGCGCCGGACAGTGAACCGGCCGGGATGCTGAATGAAATTTGCTGTGCGGCTTCTGCGTGTGCACTGTGAGACAGCACCACCAGCGGCAACGAAAGTGAACCTAAAAGCGTTGCGCTTAACAGTCGGGTACCGACACGACGTGCAAGGCGAACTTCAACTGACGAAATCATAAATCCCCTCGGCAAAATATTGTTATTTTGTAAGCGGCCGATGATGCAGGTGACAGCCAGCACGCTCTGTCAGATACAACGAATGGGAATGACAATTTTTCTCATTAAGATGTTTTTTTTACAAAACTATTTTGGGGGAGAATGAAAACGTAGGGAGGAAGGTCTTTTTCGGTCAGATCGTGGCGATTACCGTCAGCCACGGACTCAGTTCATGCACTTTGCCACCACGAGGCTGCACCGCAGCCTGCAAGGCGCTCAAGGGGTCACTCAGATTATAGACACCGCTAATACGCTGATGACCAAGGCGGCTGCTGGCCATCACCACCTTGCCCGGCTGCCAGCGCGCAATGCGTGCGACCACTGATGATAATGTTTCGCCGTCCACCACCAGCGTACCGTCCTGCCAGGCACCGGCGGCATCAGCAGTATGATGACCATGTTCGATCAACTGGCTGTGCAGATCCAGGGTCAGCCAGTCACCGGCACCCAGCTGCGGACTGACCGGGTCACTGTTACCCGCGATAAGCACTTCAGCACTGCCGCGCCCGACGCTGACATTCAGCAGCGAACTCTCCTGGCTCAAATCGAAAGCACTGTCGAAAGTACTGACCTGCATATCACGCGCCACCGCGCGAAAAGTACGCATGTCGTCAGCGGCAACATCAATCCACGCCATCCCGGAGAGCAGCTCAATACGGCGCTCCTGCGGGGTAAAATGATAACGAACGGCACTGTCCGGTCCCAGCGCGATAGCGGTTCCGTCCTCCAGCCGCAGATGTTTCACTTCTGCGGTCGCCGTCACGTTGTCAGCACGAAGGTTAAGCAGCAGTTGGGGTCCCGCCACTGCCAACAGAGCCCCCGCAGCAGCAACTGCAGTTGCCCCCAGCAGAAAACGACGACGGGATAATTCCGGTCGGGAAGGAAGGGGCACAACGGTGGAGGGGGAAACATGCAGCAAATCGCCGGACAGGCTGTGAATATGCATCGCCTCGCGCCAGGCCGCTTCATGGGCAGGGCCACGCGCGCGCCAGACCTGAATCAGATCGCGCACCTGCGGGGTATCCTTGCCAGCCTGCAACATGATGATCAGGTCGAAGGCTTCTTCAAACAGTTTATCGTCCTGCGACATGTTTCCAGTCATCTGAGCAAATCCGGTTCGCTGGCGCGTCGGCAAAAAGAGCATTCATACTGTAATGGATAAGAGATGCGTTTGCTTATTTTAGTTCATTGCTTATGCGCATCGTTCAATTTCACGCGCAGATGAAGGTAGGCGCGTTGAATCAGTTTCCAGCAGTGGGAAATAGAAATATCCAGCTCCTCTGCCACCTCGTTAATCGTCATCTCCCCTAAACGATACAGGCGGAAAGCCTGCTGAGTTTGTAACGGCAGCTCATGCAGCGCATCGTTCAGTATTTGCAGATCCTGACGCGCACCAAAGGTCCGTTCCGGCCCGGAGAGCGGGTCAGCAATGGCATAGAAGTCCTCTTCCGGCATCTCTTCTATGGTGACAATCTGCTGGCGGCGATAGAGGTCAACCGAGAGGTTACGTGCCACCCGGTGCAGCCACGCACGCGGGTTATCATCCTTTTGCGGTGCCGAACTGAGGATGCGCAGGAAAGTATCCTGGGTCAGATCGGCGGCCACATCAGGCCCGTGCCCGCGTTTCTGAAGAAACTGCTGGATCTCGTGCGCGTGCTTCTGGAAGAGCAATTTGAGGTTCAGCATAGCGCCACCCCGGGAGCCGGAAGTTTAAAGCGAGCACAAGCAACGTTAATGCACACCATAAAAAAGTACCCTGGAGAGGACCAGCACGCGGTTGCGCGGGTCGCTATTTGTTCGTTTTAGGTAAGAATATAGAAAAAAATATAAAAATGATAATGATTCTTATTAACATTAAAATTGGTGTGACATTTATGTTGTGTTTTTTACCACGGGGAACCAGGGGGAAATAAAAAGCCCCGCGAGAGCAGGGCTGAAAAGAATTAATGTTTACGGTGAATATTAACGCTGCCATCAGCATTTTTATGGATGATAAGCTCATCCAGCGAGGTGAGTACCATATCCACATCTTCCAGACGGGGTGCATCAACGGGCACGTTCACGGCAATCACATGGCAGCCTGCGCTCAGTCCGGAGAGAATGCCCGCTGCGGCATCTTCTACCACCACACACTCTTCCGGCTCCAGGTCCAGCAGCTGTGCACCCAGTAAATAGGCATCAGGTTCAGGTTTACCGCGCTCGACACGTTCTGCGGTAACAAACGCGGCAGGAGCTGGCAGCCCTGCCGCCGCATGACGGGCGCTGGCCACAGGCACAGAACCGGAGGTCACGATGGCCCAGGGGATGTCCATTTCATCAAGCTGCGCCAGCAACGCTAGCGCACCCGGCAACGCCACAATCCCGTCCGTGTCTTCGGCTTCCATTTTTTCCAGGGCGATAAACTCCTGCTGAATGGCGTCTGCTGACGCCCCGGCCATAAAATGGCGCAGTGAGGTAATAGCCTGCTTACCGTGGATGAAACCAAGCACTTCGTCCGGGTCAATCCCGTGGCGCTTACCCCAGTTTTTCCAGGCACGTTCAACGACCGTAAGTGAGTCGACTAACGTGCCATCCAGATCAAACAGAAAACCTTTACACTTCACTGCATCTTCCTTCTCAGGCGTTGATAACTTGCGCGATCTCATTCGCACTCAGATGGTACTGTCGGGGACAATTGTGCCACACAGCCAGCATCCGTTGATACTTTTCCCACATCGGCACCTGAGCATTAAACTCGTGGTTGCCCGCGGAAAAATGACCGTAACGCCCTTCCACATTCACCAGAAAGCGCACGTAGCCGAGGTAACGCCCTTCTGTGGCGGCATCAAAACCCAGGAATACCAGGCGACGCGCTTCAACCCCCTGAGGCTCTTTCAGATTAGTCCAGGAAACATGCAGCGCGTGATACATCTCCATCATCGCGACTAGCGTGCGGCATTCCGCTTCCGGCAGCTGGCTGAATTCATTATCCAGCTCGCGCAGTTGCAGGCCGTAACCGCGTTCGACAATAGTCTGATAGCGACGATGACGCGCCGCATTATCGGGATCGAGCATCGCCATTAACTGGTATTGATTGGAAAGAATTAAACGCTGTGCGTGGGTCATATCCATTTGGGGCTCCTCGGCCACGGGGGGCAATCTGAAAGTTGCACAAGGATCGCATAGCGAGGGGAAAGGCTTCTTTGACGCAAAGCGGGTTTACCTTCACTTCAGTGAGGAAAACCCGCCTGCATTTAGAGGTCATCAAGGAACGTTTTATCCAGCTGCTTGAACGCCCGTTTCAGAACATCAGCCAGTGACTGATACGTGGGCTTGCCTTCAACCGGGGTCATCGCCTGGCCGGCGGCTTGCAGTTTC
Source organism: Erwinia rhapontici (assembly GCF_020683125.1). Taxonomy (NCBI): domain Bacteria; kingdom Pseudomonadati; phylum Pseudomonadota; class Gammaproteobacteria; order Enterobacterales; family Erwiniaceae; genus Erwinia; species Erwinia rhapontici. The sequence goes on from NZ_CP085627.1 coordinate 3,462,647, forward strand.
TCACGCACATCGTGGAACCAGCCCAGCAAAGAAGGAGGCAACGGCGTGACCGAACGTCTTCCCAGCCACCACAGCCCCTGCATTGGCAGGCTACAGGCAAAGAGCGCGGTGGCCACGGCCGGGCCAAGTTGCCCGCCGAGGGCAATTTGCCAGGTCAGGCTGAAAACAGCGACGGGAGGCATAATGCGGATAGCAAACCGCGTGGCGCGCGTCACTCTGTTTTCTGGAAACATAGGTGCAAGGCGTTTATCGACAGGCCACGTCTTCATATAGTGCTGCCCATGCTGGAACAGCTTAAACCAACCGACACTGCCGGACTCATTCGCCATGTCTGACCTCAACTTCAGAGATAAATATTAAAAAAAAACTGTAACTCACCAACTTTACCTAACATGATTCAAAATATTTTGTCTTTGCGAGTGACCCTGGTTATCCTGTGCGCGATTTATTCCCATCATATCGGGTACGGGCAGTGGATAACGAGCAATCCGGGTCAACAATCGACCAACTTATAAAAATAACAGACAAGATTTAAAAAAATCTCGTAATATTTCCAAAAAATTTGCTTTCGGACAAAACTTTTCGAAAGCCTGACCTTCATCATTAATGTACCAGCTTTCATGCACTACGCTGATAGACTGTTGACTTTATTTTCGCCACTTTAAACAAATAGGACCTTCCATGTCGAGTAAGTTAGTACTGGTTCTGAACTGCGGTAGTTCTTCCCTGAAATTTGCCATCATCGATCCGGCAAACGGCGACGAATATCTGTCAGGTTTAGCTGAATGTTTCCACCTTCCGGAAGCCCGTATCAAATGGAAGCAGGATGGCGCTAAACAAGAAGCGGCTCTGGGTGCTGGTGCAGCTCACAGCGAAGCACTGAACTTCATGGTTAAAACTATTCTGGCACAAAAACCAGAACTGTCGGCACAAATCGCTGCAATCGGTCATCGCATCGTACATGGCGGCGAAAAGTTAACTCAATCTGTGGTTATCGATGCGTCTGTTATCCAGGGCATCAAAGATGCTTCTTCTTTTGCACCGCTGCATAACCCGGCGCACCTGATCGGTATTGATGAAGCACTGAAAAACTTCCCACACCTGTCAGATAAGAATGTGGCTGTTTTCGACACCGCTTTCCATCAGACAATGCCTGAAGAGTCTTATCTCTACGCCCTGCCGTACAAACTCTATAAAGAGCACGGTGTTCGTCGTTACGGCGCACACGGCACCAGTCACTACTATGTAACTCAGGAAGCGGCGAAAGTCCTGAACAAACCTGTTTCTGAACTGAACGTGATCACCTGCCACCTGGGCAACGGAGGCTCTGTTTCGGCTATCCGTAACGGCGAATGTGTGGACACCTCAATGGGTCTGACTCCGCTGGAAGGTCTGGTGATGGGCACCCGCAGTGGTGACATCGACCCGGCGATCATCTTCTTCCTGCACGACACGCTGGGCATGAGCGTGGATGCGATCAACAAACTGCTGACCAAAGAGTCTGGCCTGCTGGGTCTGACTGAAGTCACCAGCGACTGCCGTTACGTTGAAGACAACTACGCCACTAAAGAAGATGCCAAACGCGCGATGGATGTGTTCTGCCACCGTCTGGCGAAATACATCGGTTCTTACACTGCACTGATGGACGGCCGCCTGGATGCGGTTATCTTTACCGGCGGGATCGGCGAAAATGCAGCGATGGTTCGTGAATTGTCACTGGGCAAGCTGGCGCTGCTGGGCTTCGAGGTTGACCACGAGCGCAACCTGGCCGCACGCTTCGGCAAATCAGGCTTTATCAACAAAGAAGGCACGCGTGCAGCGATTGTCATCCCAACCAACGAAGAGTTGGTGATCGCGCAGGACGCCAGCCGCCTGACGGCATAATCTCGCAACGAGCCGTCAGCCCAGGCTGACGGCGTTGTTTTAGACACCATTTTATATAGCTACATATTTCGCGTTACAGGAAGGCGGCAACTGAGTGAATCCTCAGGAGCTTACTCAAGTAATTGACTGGGGTGAGCGAAGGCAGCCAACACACCTGTAGCGTGAAAAATGACGCTATAGGAGAGAATCTATCGTGTCCCGTACTATCATGCTCATCCCTACCGGTACCAGCGTCGGTCTGACCAGCGTCAGCCTGGGCGTTATCCGTGCTATGGAACGTAAAGGCGTGCGTCTCAGCGTCTTTAAACCGATCGCCCAGCCACGTGCAGGCGGCGACAGCCCAGACCAGACCACCACCATCATCCGCAAAAACTCCAGCATTCCTGCCGCTGAACCGCTGGCAATGAGCCGCGTTGAATCTCTGCTGGGCTCTAACCAGCAAGATGTGTTGATGGAAGAGATCATTGCGCGCTATCACGAAAACACCAAAGATGCCGAAGTGGTGCTGGTAGAAGGCCTGGTGCCAACGCGTAAACATCAGTTCGCCAATGCGCTGAACTATGAAATCGCCAAAACACTGAATGCTGAAATCGTCTTCGTGATGTCACTGGGCAATGACTCAGCGGCCCAGCTGAAAGAGCGCATCGAACTGACGCAGAGCAGCTTCGGTGGCAGCAAAAACAAAAGCATTACCGGCGTTATCATCAACAAGTTGAATGCCCCGGTTGACGAACAGGGTCGTACGCGCCCGGACCTGTCTGAGATCTTTGACGACTCAAACAAAGCCAGCGTGGCCAATATCGATCCTAAGCAGCTGTTCGCTAACAGCCCGCTGCCCGTGCTGGGCTGCGTGCCGTGGAGCTTCGAGCTGATTGCCACCCGCGCTATCGATATGTGCCGTCACCTGAATGCACGTGTGATCAACGAGGGCGACATCACCACTCGCCGCGTGAAATCCGTGACCTTCTGCGCCCGCAGCCTGCCACACATGCTGGAACACTTCCGTCCGGGTTCACTGCTGGTGACCTCTGCTGACCGTCCTGACGTGCTGGTTGCCGCCTGCCTGGCCGCGATGAACGGCGTGGAAATTGGTGCCATTCTGTTGACCGGCGGTTACGCCATCGACGCGCCGATTCAGAAACTGTGTGAGCGAGCTTTCCAGACTGGCCTGCCCGTCTTTATGGTCGACACCAATACCTGGCAGACCTCTCTCAGCCTGCAGAGCTTCAACCTGGAAGTCCCAAGCGACGATACCCAGCGTATTGAACGCGTGCAGGAATATGTGGCCAGCCACATCGATGCCGACTGGATCGAATCGCTGACCGCTGAATCTGAGCGCAGCCGTCGTCTGTCTCCACCTGCCTTCCGCTACCAGCTCACCGAACTGGCACGCAAAGCGCATAAACGTATCGTCCTGCCAGAAGGCGACGAACCACGTACTGTTAAAGCCGCAGCCATCTGTGCTGAGCGCGGCATCGCCACCTGTATCCTGCTGGGTAACCCGGAAGAGATCCAGCGCGTAGCGGCCGCTCAGGGCGTTGAACTGGGCAAAGGTATTGAGATTGTTGACCCGGTCGTTGCACGCGAAAACTACGTTGCCCGTCTGGTTGAGTTGCGTAAGAGCAAAGGCATGACCGAAGTGGTAGCGCAGGAGCAGCTGGAAGACAATGTGATGCTCGGCACCATGATGCTGGAGCGCGGTGAAGTTGACGGACTGGTTTCCGGTGCTGTTCACACCACCGCGAACACCATTCGTCCGCCATTACAGCTGATCAAAACCGCACCGAACAGTTCACTGGTTTCCTCCGTGTTCTTCATGCTGCTGCCTGAGCAGGTTCTGGTTTACGGTGACTGCGCGATCAACCCGGATCCCAACCCTGAGCAGCTGGCAGAGATCGCTATCCAGTCCGCCGACTCTGCACTGGCGTTTGGCATCGAGCCACGCGTGGCGATGATCTCCTACTCCACCGGAACCTCCGGTGCCGGTAGCGACGTTGAGAAAGTACGCGAAGCCACGCGCATCGCGCAGGAAAAACGTCCTGACCTGGTGATCGATGGTCCATTGCAGTATGACGCAGCGATCATGGCTGATGTTGCCAAATCAAAAGCGCCAAACTCACCGGTTGCAGGCCGTGCTACCGTGTTCATCTTCCCAGACCTGAACACCGGTAACACCACGTACAAAGCCGTACAGCGCTCTGCTGACCTGATCTCCATCGGGCCAATGCTGCAAGGGATGCGTAAGCCGGTCAACGACCTGTCACGCGGCGCGCTGGTAGACGATATCGTTTACACCATCGCCCTGACGGCGATTCAGTCTAAACAGGCTGAAGGCTAACAACGTTTCAGGGACAGGGTCAGGCGTGCCTGACCTCTACGAATCTAACGTACCCCGTGCGGGTCAGGCGTGCCTGACCCCTACGAATCTAACGTACCCCGTGCGGGTCAGGCATGCCTGACCCCTACGAATCTAACGTACCCCGTGCGGGTCAGGCGTTCCTGACCCCTACGAATCCAACGTACCCCGTGCGGGTCAGGCGTGCCTGACCCCTACGAATCCAACGTACCCCGTGCGGGTCAGGCGTGCCTGACCCCTACAAATCTAACGTACCCCGTGCGGGTCAGGCATGCCTGACCCCTACGAATCCAACGTACCCCGTGCGGGTCAGGCGTGCCTGACCCCTACGAATCTAACGTACCCCGTGCGGGTCAGGCGTGCCTGACCCCTACGAATCCAACGTACCCCGTGCGGGTCAGGCGTGCCTGACCCCTACGAATCCAACGTACCCTGTAGGGGCCAGGCATGCCTGGCCCTTTTTTATTACTGGATCACCACATCAAGCGCACGCAGATGCTCAGGCTGCCACGAGAGTTTTACCTCACTGCCCGGCTGCCAGCGGCTGTCCATTTTGGCCGGCGACAGCTTGATCATAAAGTTCCCCTGCCCCGCGACCTCAGTCAGCATGCGCACATGATCGCCCAGATAGATAAACTGCTGGATACGCGCGCTCACCTGCTGATCGCCCTGTTCCGGGGCATTGACGTTAATACGCTCCGGACGAATACTGAGCTGGATTTTTTTCCCCGGTGAGCTTGGCCGCACTTTCAGCGCATCCAGCTCATAACCATCGTCCAGCTTGACGCGATAGTAGTCGCCCTGTGCTGCGACCTGCGTGGCGAGCAGGCTGTTATTTTCACCAATAAACTGCGCCACAAAGGCATTGGCGGGCTGCTCGTAAAGCTGGCCAGGGCTGTCCATCTGCTGGATCATACCGTCGTTAAATACGGCAACCCGGTTAGACATGGTCATGGCTTCGCTTTGATCGTGCGTCACATAAACAATCGTCAGACCCAGCATCTCATGGAGCTGCTTAATTTCCAGCTGCATGTGCTCACGCAGCTGTTTGTCCAGCGCCCCCAGCGGCTCATCCATCAGGATTAGCTTTGGCTCAAACACCAGCGCACGCGCCAGGGCCACCCTTTGCTGTTGTCCCCCCGACATCTGCGCCGGATAGCGATCGGCCAGTGGGGTGAGTTTGATCATATCCAGAATGCGTGCCACACGCTCTTTAATATCAACCTTGCTCATACGGCGGATCGACAGCGGAAACGCCAGGTTTTCCGCCACCGTCATATGCGGGAATAACGCATAATTCTGGAACACCATGCCAATATCACGCTGGTGCGGCGGCAAGGTATGCAAGGGTTTATCACGCAGGAAAATCTCGCCATCGGTCGGAGTTTCGAACCCGGCCAGCATCATCAGGCTGGTCGTTTTTCCAGAACCAGACGGCCCTAACAGCGTTAAAAACTCCCCTTCCTGCACGTCAAGATTCAGATTACGAACCACCAGCTTTTCGCCGTCGTAGCTCTTTTTGATGTTCTTAAAACTTACCAGGGATCTCATAGTATTCTCTCGTCAAACGGGCAAAAAACGTCCCAGGCACGCTTTGTGCATAACTCACAAGAGGTGCATCTGTTGGGTGGCTCTTTTTTAGCTCTACCACAACAAATTTCACTTCGACAAGTAGAATCTGACAAAAAATCAAAAAAAAGCCTGAAGGCATTGCTTTCAGGCTGTTGTTTTCTATTGTTTTTTTAAAAAACACCAAAACACATCAACAAAAAACCAGCAGAATCAGGCAATCATCGCCCTATGCACCATGAAAGGGCAATTCGCCCGGCGTGATGCGCCGTGACAGACAGGCGAGGATCGGGGCAAATTTCTCCGCCATCTGTTGCTCGTCGACGCAGGCATATCCCAGCAGCAGCCCGCGTCGCGCGGTACCCAGCAGGTAGTAAGCCGACAGCGGACGCGTCAGTACACCGTTTTGCTCCAGCTCAGCGCTGAGTGCCACATCGTCGATGTTATCGGGCAGCGACAGAATCAGATGCAGCCCGGCATTGCTCTGCTGAGCGATAAATTTATCTCCCAGACTTTCGCGGATCACCCGCACCAGCTCAGCGCGACGTCGGCTGTACAGCTGGCGCATCTTGCGCACATGGGCTGCGTAATGCCCCTCGCGGATAAACTCCGCCAGCGTCAACTGCACCAGCCCGTTGCCGCCACGGTACAGCTCGGAATGGGCCATTTTCATCCGCGCCGCCAGCGGCTTGGGCACCACCATGTAGCTCAGGCGCAGGCCGGGATACAGGGTTTTGCTGAAGGTGCCGAGATAAATGACCGGCGCATCCGGCGCCAGCCCTTGCAGGGCGGGGATCGGGGAGTCGGTAAAGCGAAACTCACCGTCGTAGTCATCCTCCACCACCCAACTTCCGGCGTTTTTTGCCAGCGCCAGCAGCTGGTGCCGTCGTTGCAGGCTCATTACCGATCCCAGCGGATACTGGTGTGAGGGCGTCACACAAATCAGGCGCGGCGCACGCGCTTCACCGCTCAAATCAGGCAGCGTCATCCCCTCGTCATCCACCGCCGTTGGCAACAACTCAATGCCGTTCACGGCCAGGACGTTACGGATGCCCCAGTAACCCGGCTCCTCCACCCACGCCCGGTCCCCCGGATCGCACAGCATTTTTGCCAGCAAATCCAGCGACTGATGCGTCCCGGCCGTCACCAGAATCTGGTCTGGCGTGCAGTTCAGCGAACGGATCACCCGCAGATAGTCAGCCAGCGCCTGTTGCAGTTGCAGGCAACCGCCGTGGCCGGAATAACTCAGCGCCTCCACCGGCATGCGGCGGCTCAGACGCAGGTGGATCTTGCGCCAGATATCGTGCGGCATATGGCTGACGTCGGGCACACCGGGCATAAACGCCCCCCACTGATACGCTCCGGCCCCGCTGCGCGTCAGCAGACGCGATCCCCGACTGGAGAGGCGCACGAAATTAAACGGGCGCCCGGCACTGACCGGCACGCCTTCGGTTTCCGGCACGCTTTCCGGCAACGCATCGCTGACGAAGGTACCGCTGCCGGTACGGGTTTGCAGATACCCCTCTGATTGCAACTGCTCATACGCCGCCAGCACGGTATTCCGCGACACGGACAGATCTTTTGCCAGATCGCGCGTGGCCGGCAAACGACTGCCCGTGGCAATGGATCCATCCTGAATCGCGCACTGCAACACATCGTATAAACGCTTGCCCAGCGCGCCCTCAGGCGCCAGTGCCAGGCGATGCGCGAGCAGGTCACCGAGTAACGTTCGCAAAATTGGTTCCTTGAAATAAAAAAAACTGGCTCTGGTTTATAAAACCCCGAAAAGGCTACAAAGCAAGGAGAGCAGAGAGTATTCAAAATTCATAACGAGGTTACACCATGAGCAACAGTGAAATACAGCAGCGCCGTCTGAACGCCACCCCACGTGGAGTGGGGGTGATGTGTGATTTCTTCGCCACCAAAGCAGAGAACGCCACGCTGTGGGATCACCAGGGCCGTGAGTATATCGACTTCACCGCCGGGATTGCCGTGCTGAACACCGGCCACCGGCACCCAAAAGTGATGGCCGCCGTCAGCGCCCAGCTGGACTGTTTCACTCACACCGCGTACCAGGTTATACCCTACGAAAACTACATTGCTCTGGCCGAGCAGCTTAATGAACTTGTGCCTGTGACCGGGCCATGCAAAACCACCTTTTTCTCCAGCGGTGCTGAAGCGGTCGAAAATGCGGTGAAGATTGCCCGCGCCGCCACCGGACGCCCGGGGGTGATAGCTTTCAGCGGTGCTTTCCACGGGCGCACGCTGATGACCATGGGACTGACGGGTAAAGTCACCCCGTACAAAACCGGCTTTGGTCCCTTCCCTGGCTCCGTGTTCCATGCCCGCTACCCGAATGCCCTGCACGGCTTCAGCGTAGAGGACGCGATGGAAAGCCTGGAAACGCTGTTCAAATGCGATATCAGTCCGCAGCAGGTTGCCGCCATTATCTATGAACCGATTCAGGGTGAAGGCGGCTTTAACATCGCCCCGGCTGAATTTGTTACTGCACTGCGTGCGCTGTGCGACCAGCACGGCATTGTGATGATTGCCGACGAAATCCAGACGGGCTTTGCCCGTACAGGCAAACTGTTCGCCAGCGAATATTATCCTGACGCGCAGCCTGACCTGATGACCATGGCGAAAAGCCTGGGGGGAGGACTGCCCATTTCAGCGGTATCTGGACGCGCTGAACTGATGGACGCGCCTGAACCCGGCGGCCTTGGGGGCACCTATGCGGGTAACCCGCTGGCCGTTGCCGGTGCGCTGGCTGTGCTGGAAGTGATTAAAGAAGAAGATCTGTGCGCCCGCGCCCTGCGCCTTGGCGCGGAACTGGTGGAAACGCTGAATGCCAGTGGAAACCCGGCGCTGGTTGAAGTGCGCGCGCGCGGCTCAATGGTGGCCGCTGAATTTAATGACCCGGCCACCGGAAAACCTTCCGCGGCGATGGCCCGTGATATCCAGCAACGCGCGCTGGCGCAAGGATTAATCCTGCTGACCTGCGGCGTACACGGCAATGTCATTCGTTTCCTTTATCCCCTCACTATTCCTGACGCTCAATTCAAAACGGCACTTAGCCTGCTGACATCACTTTTACGCGGCTGACTGCATCATTCCGCCGGCCACCGGGATGTGGCACATAAAATGCTTATAACAACCTAATAGAAAATGAGGAATTTGGCATGGTAAAGACCTTAGCAGCACTGATTCTCGCCACACTGACACTTCAGGCTCAGGCGGAAAGCCTGACAGTGATCTCTTTCGGCGGCACCAATAAAGCAGCACAGGAAAAAGCGTTTTATAAACCCTTCACTGCCGCGGGCCTGGGATCGATTGAGGCGGGTGAGTTTAACGGCGAAATGGCTCGCATCCGTTCAATGGTTGAAACCGGCCAGATAGGCTGGGACGTGGTGGAACTGGAAACGCCGGAACTGCAACGTGGCTGTGAGGAAGGTCTGTTGGAAACGCTGGACTGGAACAAGCTGGGTAATAAAGCCGACTTTATCCCTGCCGCCGTGAGCGAGTGCGGGGCCGGGATCTTCGTCTGGTCTACGGTGCTGACCTATGACGCCAGCAAACTGAAAAAAGGGCCAGCAAGCTGGGCAGATTTCTGGAATGTGAAAGACTTCCCGGGTAAACGCGCCATGCGTAAGAGTGCCAAATACACGCTGGAAATTGCATTGATGGCAGACGGTGTGAAGCGTGAAGACATCTATAACGTGCTGGCGACACCAGCCGGGGTGGAACGCGCCTTCAAAAAACTGGATCAGTTGAAGCCCAATATTCAGTGGTGGGAATCAGGCGCACAGCCGCTGCAATGGCTGGTGTCCGGCGACGTGGTGATGAGCTCCGCCTACAACGGCCGCATTGGTGCCGCACAGGATGAAGGTCATGACTTCAAAATCGTCTGGGACAACGCGCTGTACGACCTCGACAACTGGGCGATTGTGAAAGGATCTAAACACAAAGCACTGGCGGAGAAGTTTATCGCTTTTGCCAACAAAGCCGAAAACCAGAAAGTGTTTGCTGAAAATATTCCTTACGGGCCGACCAATATCAACACCAGCAAGCTGCTTGATCCGGCACGCGTAAGCAAACTGCCCACCGCGCCAGATAACCTCGCCACCTCATTACAGGTAAGCAGTGATTTCTGGCTGGAGCACGGTGAAGATCTGGAACAGCGTTTTAACGCCTGGGCCGCGAAGTAACGGCTCTGCGGGCGGACCGAAACAGTAGGTCCGCTCCTGCGCGCTTGTCGGGGGGCGCCCCCTTTATCCGGTCGCCCTGTGAGTAAACGGCCCCGCCATGATGTCAGGAGACAGTAATGAGCAATCCCGTAATGGAATCCCCCATGCCATCAACACCGGACAGTACGTCATTAAGTCAGCGCCTGCGCAAGGTCGATGGTGTGAAAACCCGTCGTTCCCTGCTGCTGATTGCGCCGCTGCTGATCTTCGTCGTGGTCTGTTTCCTGTTTCCTATCGTCTCTATTCTGAGTAAAAGCGTTCAGAACCCTGAGATCCACGAAAACCTGCCGGAAACCTCAGCCGCGCTGGCCTCCTGGTCTGGCAGTGCGTTACCGGATGAGGCAGTGTACGCCACGCTGGGAAAAGAGTTGATCGCCGCCAGGGAGCGCGGACAGATTGCCACCGTTGCCAAGCGTCTGAGTTATGAAAACACCTCGTTTCGCCGCCTGATCACCACCACGCCACGGCTTGTCCCCGCCTCGGGTGAAGGCGTAAAAGCGGCGCTGATTTCCGGACAACCGGCCTGGGGAGAATTGAGTACCTGGCAAACGCTGAAACGCGTATCCGGCCCGGTCACCAGCTACTATCTGCTGTCCGTGTTCGACCGTAAGGTCGATGCAGCCAGCGGTGATATTCAGGCACTGCCTGCTGACCAGGCACTGTATGTCAATGTGCTGCTGCGCACCCTGTGGATGGCCACGGTGGTGACACTGCTGTGCGTCGGTATTGGTTATCCGCTGGCATACTGGCTGGCGAAACAACCTGCCAACCGCGCTAATCTGCTGATGATCCTGGTACTGCTGCCGTTCTGGACGTCACTCATTGTCCGCACCGCCAGCTGGATTGTGCTGTTGCAGTCCGGCGGGCTGATTAACCGCGCCCTGATGGGTATGGGCGTTATCGACTCCCCACTGACGCTGGTGTTTAACCGTATCGGGGTGTTTATTTCGATGACCCATATCCTGCTGCCGTTTATTGTTCTGCCGCTGTATGCGGTGATGAAAGGCATCTCACCGAGCTATGTACGCGCGGCTGTCTCACTGGGCGCCCATCCTTTCCTCGCCTTCTGGCGCGTTTATGTCCCACAAACCTATGCCGGGGTTGCCGCAGGAGCATTGCTGGTATTTATGATGGCGATTGGTTACTACGTTACCCCTGCCCTGCTGGGCGGGCCGAACGACCAGATGGTGAGTTACTTTGTCGCCTTCTTTACCAACACCACCATGAACTGGGGAATGGCCGCTGCGCTCGGCAGCCAGTTGCTGGTGATCGTCCTGCTGCTGTATATCGTCTATATCCGTGTCACACGTACCTCTGCCGAAGCGGCAGCTCACTAAGGAGATGATGATGAGACAACAGGGAACCCTGATCCTGCGCCTGTGGAAAGGCCTGTTTAACTTCTATGCGGCGGCGGTGCTGCTCTTTCTTATCGTCCCGGTACTGGTCATTGTGCCGCTGTCATTTAACAGCAGCTCGTTTCTCAGCTATCCGCTCAGTGGTTTTTCGCTGCGCTGGTATGACACATTCTTTCATTCGCAAGAGTGGCTGGGTGCGCTGGGTAACAGCCTGCTGATTGCCCCGCTGGCCACGCTGCTGGCCACCGTACTGGGCGTGCTGGCCTCAATGGGCCTGGTGCGCGGTGAGTTTCGCGGGAAAGGCATCGTGATGGCGATTATCATTTCGCCGATGGTGGCGCCGGTGGTGATTATTGCCGTTGGCATGTTCTTTTTCTTTGCCAAACTGTCGCTGCTTAACAGCTATCTCGGTCTGGTGCTGGCCCATGCGCTGCTTGGCGTGCCGTTTGTCGTGATCACCGTGGTCGCCGTGCTGAAAAGTTACGATACGACGCTGTCCCGCGCTGCCGCCAGTCTGGGTGCCTCCCCCCTGCTGACGTTCCGCAAGGTGACACTGCCCCTGATCGCTCCAGGCGTCTTCTCCGGCGCACTGTTTGCCTTTGCCGCATCGTTTGATGAAGTGGTAGTCACGCTGTTTTTGGCCAGCCCAACCCAGCGCACACTGCCGATCCAGATGTTTGCCGGGATCCGTGAAAACCTGGATCCGACGATCGCCGCAGCGGCCAGCCTGATGATTGGTGCATCGCTGATTCTGCTGATCGTGATGGAAATATTGCGTCGACGTGGCGAGAAGATGCGCCAGTCCAGCCCGGCACATTAATCAATGTTATCACAGGAATATGTGTGGCGCAGGGCTACTGCGCCACAGGGAGGGTTAGTCGTAGCGGCCTGATTCGTTATTACGCGTCAACCACAACGACAAGGCTTTCAGCGAGTCAGCGGTAAACTCATCGCAGCGGGCAGTGATCTCTTCCGGCGTCATCCAGAAAATCTCATCCACTTCTTCTTCCTGCATGGCAAACGGGCCGTGAGACACACAGCTGAACAATCCGCCCCATACGCGACAGTGTTCATCTTCATAGTAGAACTGGCCATGTTCGGCAAACGGCACCGCGGCAATGCCCAGCTCTTCTTCGGCTTCACGTCGCGCCGAGCCCAGCATCTCTTCACCGGTCTGCACTACGCCCCCGGCGGTCGCATCCAGCATCCCCGGCATAAAGTCTTTCGTCTCGGTACGACGCTGCACCAGAATTTTGCCCATGCCATCGTGAACCACGATGTAGGTTGCGCGATGGCGCAAACACTGCGCACGCATCTGTACACGGCTGGATTGTGCAATGACCTCGTTATCTTCGTTAACGATATCCACCCACTCCGTGCCCTGATCTTGCTCCACCATCCGTAACCCTTTTTGTTCTGGCGCCTGGCGCACAGTTGAATCAAACGTTTTCGCACACGGTTGCGCGATCCGCCCTAAATTAATGTTTAACGCCGCACGACGCAATCATCAATTTGTGCTGATGCGCTATGCCGCTTTTGACGATTCGGATAACCACAGCTGTACAGACGCACGCTGCCACTGAAAATGCGCATAATCAGCGAGCCGCGGCGGTAACGCATCGCCGTGCAGCGCCAGGCGATTCAGCATGACCGCAAGGTCAGTATCCGCTATCGACCACTCGCCAAACAGGTTCTGCTGACCTTCGGGCAGCAGACGTTCCACGGCGCTAATCAGTTTTGCGGCCGCCTGCTGACCGGCCTCATCCAGCGGGGCAAACCGCGCTCCGGCAAACAACACTTCCGTCGGGCGCTGCTGACGGATGGGCATAAAGTCACTGCGCAACCAGGCCTGAATCTCACGAGCTTTAGCACGTTTTTCGATATCACGTGGATAAAGGCGCTCATAGTCCGGGGCCGGGAAACGGTCTTCCAGATACTCCGCAATCGCCGAGGATTCAGACAAATGGAAGTTGTCGACCTGCAACGTTGGCACCCGGCGCGTTAACGACACATCGCCATAAGCCTGCTGCTGATGCTCACCGCTGCCGAGATCGACGCGCTTCAGGGAAAAAGGAATGCCTTTTTCGCTCAGGGCAACATAGACCGACATCACATAAGGGCTGAAAAAGCTGGAATCTGACCACAACAGGATCGTGGGATAACGCATCAGGACGTCCTCTGACGTTCACGGATAGGAACATCCTGTTTACCGACTTTTCACGCCGATGGCAATCTCCGCAATGAGGGAGTTTACCATTTCAGAACAACCACCACAGCATCTGCACGTGCGCCCTGTCACACGCAATCCTGGTATCTTCACCTATGCTGAAAGCAGCATACTGTGTACTGGCGCATTCTGAAGGATAATCCGCATGCATATTCTGATTACCGGCGGGACGGGGCTGATTGGCCGCCCGTTAACGGCCCGATTACTTCAGGCAGGCCACCAAATCAGCGTGGTCACGCGTGATGTCGCCGCGGCACGCCGTACCCTGAGTGAAAAAATTAACCTGTGGTCGGGCCTGGACCAACAGCGTGATCTGAACGGCATTGATGCGGTCATCAACCTGGCGGGAGAGCCGATCGCGGCAAAACGCTGGAGCGAGCCGCAAAAGCAGCTGTTATGCGATAGCCGCTGGCAAATAACGATGCGTCTGGTTGAATTGATCAAGGCCAGCAGCGCCCCCCCTGCGGTGCTGATTTCCGGTTCCGCCACCGGTTTTTACGGCGACACTGGCGAACTGGTGGTGACCGAGGATGACCCCGGTCATGCGGAGTTTACGCATGAACTCTGTGCACGCTGGGAGCAGCTGGCGTTGAACGCACAAAGCGACCGCACCCGCGTGTGCCTGCTGCGTACGGGCGTCGTGCTGGCGGAGAAAGGCGGAGCGCTGGAAAAGATGAAACTGCCGTTTAAGTTGGGGATTGGCGGGCCGCTGGGTAACGGTAAGCAGTACCTCCCGTGGATACATCTGGAAGACGCGGTAAACGGCATTCTCTGGCTGCTGGATCATCCCGAGCTGGACGGGCCGTTTAATCTGGTAGCGCCCTACGCGGTGCGCAACGAGCAGTTCGCTGCGGCACTGGGTGAAGTGATGCACCGTCCGGCATTTATGCGTACGCCCGCCACGGCCATTCGCCTGATGATGGGCGAGTCAGCGGTGCTGGTGTTGGGGGGACAGCATGTGCTGCCGCAACGGCTGGAAGCATCGGGTTTTCGTTTTCGCTGGTACGAGCTGGATAAAGCGCTGGCAGATGTGGTGTGAATGACGGGCGGATTTCTCTTGAATATAATATCCCCTTTCCGGGTCACTGATCGCCATATTTGATATCACCTTCCACATAACACGACGAGTAGCGGGTATCTGTAGCAAAATGATTTTCCACTGGACAGGCATGATTAAAGAAGTTGATTGCCTGTTCTTTGGTCGGTCTGAATTTTCTACAGGTATTCATCTCATCGATATTGGTGACGCCTTTAATGTCTGACCATTACTGATTGTGTTGATGGATTTATAGGTAAACACTTGATTTCCCAAAAGTAATCGATTACTTTTAATCGTCGTATTTTTTACACGCGTATTCCTGTGCATGCCCGACACGCTGTTTTCCATGCACTGTCAGAGATCATTACCTTTTTATATTAACAATGCGGAATTAATTTTGAGCGATCACAATGCAGTCAACACCAGGAGTCCAGGCTTCGCCCTGCTGTCACTTGCCCTCGGGGGATTTGGTTTAGGAACCGGTGAATTTGTTATCATGGGACTTCTCCCTGATGTCGCCCATTCGCTGAATATCACTGAGCCTCAGGCCGGGAATGCCATTGCCAGCTATGCGTTGGGCGTGGTGGTAGGCGCACCGATTATTGCCGTGCTCACTGCGCGTATGAACAGAAAAATCCTGTTGATTGCTCTGATGTTTATTTTCTTTATCGGTAATCTTGCTACCGCACTGGCCGGTAACTACCCGACACTGGTCGCTGCCCGGTTTATCGCCGGGCTTCCTCATGGTGCTTACTTTGGTATTGCCTCACTCGTTGCGGCCTCACTGGTGCCTGCGGATAAACGCGGTAAAGCCATCAGTCTGGTGATGCTGGGCCTGACGGTCGCCACGCTGGCGGGTGTGCCTCTTGCCGCCTGGTTAGGGCAGTTTTTCTCCTGGCATATCGCTTTTGCTTTTGTCGGTGCAATAGGCTTGAGCACCTGCCTGATGATTACAATGTTAGTTCCTGCAACAGCAAACCGTTCCGATGCTCATCCGATGAAAGAACTCACGGCGCTGAAAAATTCGCAGGTGTTGATGACCCTGCTGACGGGCGCAGTGGGTTTTGGCGGCATGTTTGCCATATTCACCTATATTATCCCCACGCTAAAAAACCTCGCGGCGTTGCAGGACAACCTCGTCCCCTGGGTCATGGCTGCCTTTGGATTGGGAATGATCGTCGGTAACCTTGTTGGCGGACGTCTCGCCGATCACAACCCGCTTAAGGTCATTGGCGGCGCTCTGGTCTGGAATACCCTGATCATGGTCCTGTTCCCTTTCCTTGCAGGGCACGTGTTCACCGGCCTGTTGGCGACCTTCCTGGTCGGGACATCATCGGTATTGCTTCCCTCGATTCAGATCCGCCTGATGGATGTGGCAAAAGAAGCACAAACGCTTGCGGCCGCAATGAATCACTCTGCGTTGAATATTGCCAACGCGATGGGGGCTTATCTGGGAGGGGTGGCGATTACGATGGGGTTTGGATGGATCTCAACGGCGTATGTCGGCATCGCTCTGGGTATCTCAGGCATACTGGTTTACCTGCTTACCGCGTCACATGCCTCACGATTAATTTTGTCAGCCGATAATCAGAGCTGACATGCACTCAAGGGTCGATCGGAAAAAATGATCGTCCCCTGGGTGATCTATGCAGGCATCAATTCGTTGTGGCCGACCCTCTGTTCCGGTCGGCCAGTCACGCCAATCTCACCCAAGCGAGGATCGATCGGAAAATCATCACGCCTACTTGAGTGCCCCTGACAAAAACTGTTGCAGGCGGGTACTCTTCGGATGATTAAAGACCTCTTCCGGTGGCCCTTCCTCTTCTATCTTGCCCTGATGCAGGAAAATCACATGGTTCGACACGTGGCGGGCAAATTCCATCTCATGGGTCACCACCACCATGGTTTTACCCTCCTCCGCCAGCTTCTGCATAATGCGCAGCACCTCCCCCACCAGCTCCGGGTCCAGCGCTGATGTCGGTTCATCAAACAGCAACACTTCAGGCTCCATCGCCAGCGCACGGGCGATAGACACGCGTTGCTGCTGACCACCTGACAAGTGTACCGGATACTTTGCCCGTGCACGCTCGTCAATCCCGACCTTATCAAGGTAACGAATGGCACGTTCACGCGCTTCCGTTTTACTCAGGCCCAGCACCTGCACCGGCGCTTCCATCACATTCTCCAGCACCGTCATATGGCTCCACAGGTTAAAGTGCTGGAACACCATCGTCAGGCGGGTGCGCAGCATACGCAGCTGCTCTTTGTTGGAGACTTTCAGCTGGCCGTCGACATCACGTACCAGAGTGATATTTTGGTTATTCACCGAAATCGTGCCTTCACTCGGTTTTTCGAGGAAGTTAATGCAGCGCAGGAAGGTACTTTTTCCCGAGCCGGAGGAACCAATGATACTGATCACATCCCCGGCATTGGCCTGGAGTGAAACACCCTTTAGCACTTCATGTTCACCGTAACGTTTATGCAGTTCGGTGACGCTTAATTTATTATCAGCCATAGTGTTGTTACTCAATGTGACGATGAAGGTTTAACGTGCGCCAGCCAGCGTTTTTCCGCTTTACGGAACAGACTAATCAACACATAGGAAATAATCAGATACAGCACGGCCGCAATGCCAAAGGCAATAAACGGTTGATAGGTGGCCGAGTTTATATCGCGTGCCACTTTCAGCAGATCGGGCACCGTGGCGGTAAACGCCAGCGCCGTGGAGTGCAGCATTAAAATCACTTCATTACTGTACGCAGGCAGCGCAGAGCGCAATGCGGAAGGCATGATAATGCAGCGATACAGTTTAAAGGTGGAGAAACCGTAAGCGCGCGCCGCCTCGATCTCACCATGCGGCACCGAGCGAATCGCTCCGGCAAATATTTCCGTGGTGTACGCACAGGTGTTCAGCGTCAGTGCCAGTAGCGTACAGTTCAGTCCACTGCGGAAAAATGCATTCAGCAGGTCCGTGCCTTTGACAATTTCCAGCGTGTACATACCGGAGTAAAACACCAGCAGTTGCACATACAGCGGCGTACCACGAAACACGTAGGTAAACAGCCATACCGGAAAACGGATCGCCCTGATGGGAGACACGCGGGCAATCGACATCAGCACCGCCATACACCCGCCCAGCACGACAGACACCACCAGCAGCCACAGCGTGATTGCCACGCCAGAGAAGCGGTAACCATCCGTCCATAACAGGGCTTTCCAGTACTCCTGAATAATCTCAATCATAGGTCAGCCCTTTTTACACCCACCGTATAACGGCGTTCCAGCCACCACAGCACACCATTGGAGAGCGTGGTAAAAATCAGATAGATGACACCCGCGACAATCGCGAAATAGAAGGGTTCCCAGGTCGATTTCCCTGCCAGCTGCGTTGCTTTCACCACATCTTCCAGCCCCAGCAGTGAGACCAGCGCCGTGGCTTTCAGGATCACCTGCCAGTTGTTACCGATACCCGGTAGCGCAAAGCGCATCATCCCTGGGAACAGCACACGGCGAAAGGTTTGAGAACGGGTGAAACCAAAGGCGGTCGCGGCCTCAATCTGCCCTTTTGGCACGGCCATATAGGCGCCACGAAATGTTTCGGTGAAGTAGGCTCCGTAGATAAAGCCCAGGGTGATAATCCCGGCCACCATCGGATCAATATCAAACTGTGACAGGCCGAAGAAGTCGGTTACCTGGTTCAGCGCAATTTGCAGACCATAGAAGATCAGCAGCATCAGGACCAGATCCGGAACCCCACGGATGAGTGTTGTGTAGCCTTCAAAAATAACCACCAGCAGGCGGCTGTTGGAGAGCTTGGCCCCGGCGCCAATCAACCCCAGCACCACGGCAAACACCACTGAGCTGAGGGCCAGCTCGAGTGTTACCATTGCGCCTTTAAATATCACTTCAGAGTAGCCGTACAGCATAGGCAATATCCTGTTCTTATGATTCTAACTTCACGTTTACGCCATCGGCATTAAACGCGGCCCCACTGCATGACACAGTGAGGCCTGCAGACAGGGTTTTACTTAACCGCCGTACACATCAAAATCGAAGTATTTTTTCGCTAACTTGTCGTAAGTACCATCTTTGCGGATTTCATCAAACGCTTTATCGATAGCGGCTTTCAGCTCAGGGTTCTCTTTGCTGAGGCCGATCCCGGTACCCACACCAAAGATTTTTTCATCTTTAACAGCCGGGCCTGCAAACGCATACTCTTTGCCCGCAGGCTGCTTGAGGAAGCCCTCGCTGGCAGCCACTTCATCCTGGAACGCGGCATCAATGCGGCCCGCAGTCAGATCCTGATACACCAGATCCTGATTAGCGTATGGCGTCACAGTCACGCCTTTTGGACGCCAGTTTTCGTTCGCGTAGGTTTCCTGAGTGGTCCCCTGCAACAGACCGATGGTTTTGCCTTTCAGCGCTTCCAGCGTTGGCTGAATTTTCGAACCTTTCGGCGCGATCAGGCGCGAGTTGGCCGCATACAGTTTTTCAGAGAAGGCGATCTCCTGCTGGCGTTTTTCAGTGATCGACAGGGAAGAGATGATGGCATCGATCTTCTTCGCTTTCAGAGAAGGGATCAGCGCATCGAAGTCGCTTTCAACAAACGTACATTTGGTTTCCATACGCTTACAAATTTCGGTCGCCAGATCGATATCAAAACCGACCAACTGCCCCTGAGCATTTTTCATTTCGAACGGTGCATACGTTGGGTCGGTACCAATACGCAGCGTTTTTGGACCCGCAGCAAATGCGCTGCCTGCAGCTGTAATTGACATTAACAGGGAGAGAGCCAGGACCTGCTTTTTCATACATTACCCCAATTTAAATATTATTTTTAATGGTTCGTGATGTGTTTGCACAGTGACTTACACAATACAATTAGCAGGTTCCGTGCCACATTTTGTGGCAAACCGCTGTTTATATTGCACGATGCTTTAGGCACTGTGATTACTCAGTTTGCAGGAAAATTTATAGCAGGTTTGTTGGCAGACCGAAGCAACAATGTTTCATTTTGGTGCGCAACTTGCACGAAAAGCGATTCAGCACCAATAGGCGCACCAAAATGGTGCGACATATTCCCCGTTATGCACCTTGCCAGCGCGTAAACAGGTCTTCATCCAGTTCGATATCAAACTGATCGAGTACCCGATTAACAGTCTGATCGACAATATCCATCACGCTCTGTGGGCGATGATAAAAAGCGGGCACCGGCGGCATAATAATGGCCCCCAGTTCTGCGGCAGCGGTCATCGTACGCAGATGGCCAAGATGCAACGGGGTTTCACGCACACACAGCACCAGTCGGCGCCGCTCTTTCAGCACCACATCAGCGGCGCGGGTCAGCAGGCCATCGCTGTAGCTGTGAACAATACCTGACAGGGTTTTCATTGAGCAGGGAAGGATCGCCATACCCTCGGTTTTATAAGAACCCGAGGAGATACTGGCAGCAATATCGCGTACATCGTGGACCACATCCGCCAGCGCCTGGACTTCACGCAGCGTATAGTCACTTTCCAGCGCCAGCGTCTGCCGCGCAGCCTGGCTCATTATCAGATGGCTCTCTACCCCGCTCACCTGCTGCAAAATTTGCAGCATCCGAATGCCATAAATCACACCGCTGGCGCCAGAGATGCCAATAATGAGTCGTTTCATACCAAATCCTTCAAAAAAAATGGGCCGGAATTGCTTCCGGCCCATCTTAGCCTATTTACCCTGAATCATTCGAGTTAGATGAAGGCGGCAAGGCTGATCATCCCCGGGAGCATAGACAACTATGTGACCGGGGTGAGCAAACGCAGCCAACGCACATATCACTCGAAGTACGACGGGTATCAGCCTTCGTTGTGCATCTCGAGATTTTCCACTTCGTTCTGACGCTGCATCGCTTTCGCATCGTCATTACGCAGAGATTGCAGATACTCCAGGTACTGCTGGTCCACGTCTTTGGTCACGTAGATACCATCAAATACCGAGCACTCAAACTGGGCAATATCCGGGTTCTCTTCACGCACCGCTTCAATCAGGTCGCTCAGGTCCTGGAAAATCAGGGCATCTGCACCGATCAGCTGGCGGATCTCTTCCACTTCACGGCCGTGAGCAATCAGCTCAGTGGCGCTTGGCATATCAATGCCATAGACGTTCGGGAAGCGAATTTCCGGTGCCGCAGACGCGAGATACACTTTCTTCGCTCCCGCTTCACGTGCCATTTCGATGATCTGCTCAGAGGTGGTACCGCGCACGATGGAGTCATCCACCAGCAGCACGTTTTTACCCCGGAACTCAGCACGGTTAGCATTCAGCTTACGGCGAACCGCGCTGCGACGCAGGTGCTGACCTGGCATGATAAAGGTACGGCCGACATAACGGTTTTTCACAAAGCCCTGACGGTAGGGCTTGTCGAGAATACGCGCCATCTCCAGTGCGATATCGCAGGAGGTTTCAGGGATTGGAATCACCACATCGATATCCAGATCTTCCCACTCGCGGGCAATCTTGGCACCGAGTTTGGTGCCCATACGCACGCGGGCGCTGTAAACCGAAATCTTATCGAGGAACGAATCCGGGCGTGCAAAGTAAACGTACTCGAACAGGCACGGATTCCACTTTGGATTTTCAGCACACTGACGGGTGGACAGCTGGCCTTTCACGGTCACATACACCGCTTCGCCCGGTGCCACATCGCGCAGGAACTCAAAGCCAAGGGTATCCAGCGCCACGCTCTCTGAAGCCACCATATACTCGATACGGCCATCAGCCATAGCGCGTTTGCCGATCACCAGTGGACGAATACCGTTAGGATCGCGGAATGCCACCAAACCGTGGCCGATGATCATCGCCACGCAGGCATACGCACCGCGAACACGCTGATGAACCGCGGCAACGGCGGAGAAGATGTTCTCTGCTTCCAGCGGGTCATGCTGGAAACGATCCACTTCCTGCGCAAAGATATTCAGCAGGATTTCAGAATCAGAGGTGGTATTCACGTGACGACGACCCGTTTCGAACAGCTCTTTACGCAGTTCGTGAGCGTTGGTCAGGTTGCCGTTATGGGCAAGAGTAATACCGTAAGGGGAGTTTACGTAGAATGGCTGGGCTTCAGAAGCACTTGAGCTTCCTGCCGTGGGGTAACGAACGTGGCCGATACCCATATTGCCTTGCATACGTTGCATGTGGCGGGCTTCAAATACATCGCTAACCAGACCGTTTGCTTTGCGCAGACGGAAGCAATTCAATGCATCAATGGTAACGATGCCTGCGGCATCCTGCCCACGGTGCTGAAGCACCGTTAACGCGTCATAAATCGACTGGTTGACCGGTGCAAAACCGGCGATCCCGACAATACCGCACATATTGACATTTCCTCATAAGCCGCAACCCCGGTTCGATTACCGGGGCAAAAAACTCGACGTGCTTTTCAGGTAATCAAAAAACCACCTGATAATACTACTGAACTGAGGGATTAGCTGGGACTGTTGCCAGTCCGGACTCTTAGAAAAACCGGTGAATGTGTCGAGGAAAAACAGCATGGCTGAAACGATCAGCACACCGCGTAATGCCCCAAAACAGACGCCAAGGACTCTGTCGGTTCCCGACAGGCCGGTTTTTTCAACCAGCGAACCAATAACGTAGTTAACAATGGCCCCGACAATCAGGGTAGCAATGAATAACACCGCTACGGCGATTCCATTTCGAACCAGTTCGTCTTCAAATCCTGTGAACCAGACGGCAAGGAAGGAGTAGTAATGACTGGCGACAAAAAATGCGCAACCCCAGGTGACGAGAGAAAGAGCTTCCCGAACAAACCCTCGGATCAGGCTAACAAGAGCCGAAAAACCAATAACCGCAATAATGACGTAATCTATCCAGACCATGAACGCTTCCAGTGACCATGCCCCTGTATCAGCCGCTCTCCCCTTGTAAGCACAGGTGCAAGGGGATACTGCCTCAGTTCGGGGCGAATTCTAACAGAAAAAGAAAACGTTTGCGTAGCGTTTTACTGACGCGATTTAAATAAACGAGAACGCTTAAAAAAACCCCTTCCGGACACCGATTTCAACGGCCCGGACCCCACCACGCAATACCTTGATTTGCCAGCATCATCACGCACGACGCCCGGAGTGACGAGGTGTCGGCTCCGGGCGCAGGGTGATCATAGCTATCGCAATAATAGTCCGTCGCTGAGAGAAACAACGGACCAGAACGGCTTATTTAACACTGTACGGTTTAACAACTCCGCCCAGCCCCGAGATCCCCTGCAATGTGCCAACGGCAGCCTGCATTTTCGCTTTCGAAGCATCCGGCCCCACGTAAATACGGGTAATTTGCCCCTGTACCGGCGTGGACGGAACGGTAAAGGCGCGGTAGCCCGACAGGCGCAACTGTGCGACGATCTCATTCACTTTTGCCGCATTTTTCAACGCACCCAGCTGTACAACCCAGGCCTGCCCTGATGGCGCTGATTCCGTCACTGGTGGCTGGCTCTCAACAGGCGCCTCCACTTTCGGCTCAGGCTTCTCAACCGGTTTCGGTTTTTCAACAGGTTTAGGCTTCTCGATCGGTTTTTCGACCGGTTTAGGCTGCGGCTTCGGCTTTTCCACCACTTTCGGCGGTTGCTGCTGCGCAGGCTTCACCGGCGGCGGCGTCACTACCGTTGGCTGGTTATGAGACTGCGGCGCGGTGGAGCCGCTGTCGGCCTGCGAGGAGTTGTCGTTAGCATTGCTACCCGCACTGATCGCCGCCCCTGCCCCTTCCGGCGGTTGTGCCGGTAAGGTTTGCGTCACAGGCGGAACCAAATCGGTTTCCTGCTGGTCTTCGGGTTTCGGCACCAGAGGAATAGCCGCAAACTCTTCTTTATAGTGCTTCTTTTTACCATCGAGTAAGCCGGGCAGCACAATCACACCCAGCGCCACAATGATAATGGTTCCGACTAAACGGTTTTGAAACTTACTTGCCACTGCCGTTCTCCGTTTCCATCGTTTCCATGACCTGTGCCACGGTGTGGAACGAACCACACACCAGCACAATATCCTGTTCGGTTGCCTGTTGCAGCGCCTGTCGCCAGGCAAGCTCAACCGAGCCAAACGCCTGTGCACCCTCAAGATGCACCATCAGCTGTTCAGCGGTGGCACCGCGCGGACCGTCGAGCGGTGCACAGTACCAGTAATCCACCTGCGGCGAGAGGCATGCCAGCGTACCGGCAATGTCTTTATCATGCAGCATGCCTACCACCGCATGTACCTTGCCGTTGCGTGGCACTTCTGCCAGGCGCCCCGCCAGATAGCCTGCCGCATGGGGGTTGTGCGCAACATCAAGGATCACCCGCGGTGATTCGGCGACCGTCTGAAAACGACCGGGCAACATGGCCAGGTGCAGTGAACGACGGATTATTGCCTCATCAACGTTAAGCGGGGATGCACGCAGCGCCGCAAGTGCGGTAGCCGCATTCGGCAATGGGACTTGTGGCAACGGCAGCTGCTCCACAGTGCCGTGGGCATCGCGGAAAGACCAGCTGTCATGAGTTACGCTGTATGACCAGTCGCGGTCGCGCTGCAACAGCTGTGCGCCCTTCTCTGCGGCCACATCCGCGATGGTGTGCGGCATATCCGGCTCACCCACTACGGCAGGTTTCCCCGCGCGGAACACCCCGGCTTTCTCCCGGCCGATGCTTTCGCGATCCGGCCCGAGCCAGTCGGTATGATCCAGCGCAATACTGGTTACCACGGCGACATCGGCATCCACAATATTGGTGGCATCAAGACGCCCGCCCAGCCCGACTTCAAGGATCACCACATCCAGCTTCGCCTCAGCAAACAGCCACAGCGCCGATAGTGTGCCGTACTCAAAGTAGGTCAGCGTGGTGTCACCCCGGCCCGCTTCAATGGCCGCAAAGGAGGTGGTATGCGCTGACTCCGCCAGTTCTTCACCCTGAATGCGCACCCGTTCGGTGTAACGCACCAGATGCGGCGAACTGAAAACGCCCACGCGATAGCCCGCCGCCATCAGCACCGTTTCAAGGGTTCGGCAGGTGGTGCCTTTACCATTGGTTCCGGCGACGGTGAAAACCACAGGGGCTGGTGTCAGAAGGTCGAGAGAAGAGGCAACGCGCCGGATACGATCCAGCCCAAGTTCGATAGCCTGAGCGTGTAAATGCTCAAGATAATAAAGCCACGAGGCAAGAGGCGACGTGGCTTGAGGAAGATTATCCATGTGTCCCGTTCACAACGTTACGGTTCATTGGTGAAAGGGACGCAGGGTCCCTTTCTCATCATCGGTCAGGCCTCGTGGCTCTGGGATGCGTCAGCAGGCGCTTCTTTGACAATATCTTCCTCAGGTGCAGGCAGATTCATCATTTTCGCCAGCACACTGGCCAGCTTGAAGCGCATCACTGGACGGCGGACGATCATGTCAATCGCGCCTTTTTCGATCAGGAACTCACTGCGCTGGAAGCCCGGCGGCAGTTTTTCGCGCACGGTCTGCTCAATTACGCGTGGACCCGCGAAGCCGATCAGGGCTTTAGGTTCCGCAATGTTCAGATCGCCCAGCATCGCAAAGCTGGCAGAAACGCCGCCCATAGTTGGGTCGGTCAGCACGGAGATATAAGGCAGACCACGTTCCTGCATCTTCGCCAGTGCTGCACTGGTTTTTGCCATCTGCATCAGCGACATCAGCGCTTCCTGCATACGGGCACCGCCTGACGCAGAGAAACAGATCATCGGGCAGTTATCTTCCAGTGCCTGCTCAACCGCACGCACGAAGCGTGCGCCCACCACGGAACCCATTGAGCCGCCCATAAAGGAGAACTCAAACGCGGCTGCAACAACCGGCATCCCATGCAGGGTACCTTTCATCACAATCAGCGCGTCGGTTTCGTTGGTCTCTTTCTGAGCCGCAACCAGACGATCTTTGTATTTTTTTGAATCCCGGAACTTGAGCACATCTTTTGGTTCCAGTTCACTGCCCAGCTCAATCAGTGAGCCTTCGTCCAGCACGCTGTGCAGACGATCGCGACCATGCATGCGCATGTGATGGTCGCATTTAGGGCAGACTTCCAGATTACGTTCCAGCTCGGCGCGGTAGAGAACCTGCCCGCAGCTATCACATTTTGTCCAGACCCCTTCAGGAATGCTTGCTTTACGCGATGGGGTGATGGTGCTCTTATTGAGAATTCGTTCAATCCAGCTCATTGATGACCTTTCTGTTTGAACCTGGCGCTCCTGCTGGGGAGCGCCAGTTTTTCTTTTTCCACGCAGCGACCTGTAGTCGCAGCGCAAACCATAATTTATCGCTCATTAAACCATAACCGCCCGTGACTGTGGATAAAAATCTGGTCAGAGGGCGCAAGCCTGAGGATTTATTTTATTGCTGTTTCTGCTGACGTGCTGCGCGGCGATGACGTACCACTTCAATCACTCCTGGCAATACCGATAGCAGGATAATCGCCACAATCAATAGCTTAAGGTTTTCCTGCACCACCGGGAAATTACCAAACAGATAACCCGCATAGGTAAACAGCAGCACCCATAGCAGTCCGCCCGCCACGTTGTACAGGGCAAAATGACGATAGGACATCTTGCCCATTCCCGCCACAAACGGGGCGAAAGTACGGACGATCGGCACGAAGCGCGCCAGAATAATGGTTTTCCCGCCATGACGCTCATAAAATGCATGGGTTTTATCAAGATAGCTGCGACGGAAGACTTTTGAATTGGGATTACTGAACAGCTTATCGCCAAACAGCCGCCCGATCGTATAGTTCACCGCATCACCCAGTATCGCGGCGACGACCATCAGTGCCACCATCGTATGCACATTGAGGTCATTGCCTGGCAGTGCGGCCAGCGCCCCCGCAACAAACAGCAGGGAATCCCCTGGCAGGAATGGCGTCACCACCAGACCGGTTTCACAGAACAGGATCAAAAACAGAATGGCATACACCCAGACACCGTACTGGGCAACCAGCTCCGCGAGGTGGACGTCGATATGCAAAATGAAGTCGACAACAAAACGAATCAATTCCATACAGGCTTCCTTTAATACTCCAGGCCAGGGTTAATCCCCGAGGAACAGTGGTCCCATCGGTGGACGGGGTATTTCAAAACGGGCGGGATAGTCGACCGCGACCAGATACAGACCCTCTGCCCGCCCTGTCGCCGCTGCCAGCTTGCGGTCTTTTGCCGCCAGCAACTCTGCTATCCAACTCTCAGGCTGATTTCCACAACCCACTTCCATCAGACTGCCAACAATGTTGCGCACCATGTGATGCACAAACGCATTGGCTTTAATATCGACCACCACATACGCGCCGTGGCGGCTGACGTTCAGATGCATCACATTACGCATTGGCGTACGTGACTGGCACTGCACGGCACGGAACGAGGTAAAGTCATTCTCGCCCAGCAGGCACTGCCCGGCACGCTGCATTTTTTCCACATCCAGCGGATGATAAAAATGCGTGATGCCACCCCCGAGGATCGCCGGCCGCAGCCGCTGGTTATAAATCATATAACGGTAACGGCGAGCCGTGGCGCTGAAGCGGGCGTGGAAATCATCCGGCACCGCTTTCACCCAACGCACGGCAATATCCGCTGGCAGATGGGTGTTCACGCCCAGCGTCCAGGCGGCATCTTTACGCTGCGAGGTGGTCTCAAAATGCACCACCTGCCCCGTACCATGCACCCCGGCATCGGTGCGCCCGGCGCAGACCACTTCCACCGGATGGTTGGCAACTTTTGTCAGCGCAATCTCCAGCTTCTCCTGCACGCTGCGGACTTCCTGCTGCCGCTGCCATCCGTAATAGCGGCTACCATCATATTCAATGCCCAGCGCGAGTTTTAACGTCAGCTGTGGCACGGCGATGTCGGACATTAGTAGAAGTACTCCTGCACCAGCTTCTCAGCGGTTTTGACGGCCATCAATGCCCCGCCAAAACGCACGTTGTCGGCCACGGACCAGAACTGCAACAGTTCAGGAATACCGTAATCATTGCGCACACTACCAATACTGAGGTGCGCACTACCGGAAGCATCGCCCACCTGCGTCGGGAAATCATCTTCTGCCGTCAGGTTGATATCTTCCACCTGGCCCAGCGCGTCACGGGCTTCTTCCGCAGAGATCGGGCGCAGGTTCTCAATGTAGACAATCTGCGCGTTACCGTAGAATACCGGTGCCTGAATGGTGCTGACCGCAATCGGCAACCCATCGTCCTGCAGGACTTTACGCACCTGCTCTACCAGACGACGTTCCTGCGGCACACTGCCCTCTTTATCGGCAATCAGCGGCAGCACGTTGAACGCCAGCTGACGACCAAAATAGCCGTCTTCCGCAGGCAGGCCGTTCAGCAGCCGCGCACTTTCACCGGCCAGCGAATCCACCGCCGCCTTGCCGTGGGAGGATGCCGCCAGCAGATTCGTTACCTGCAAACGCCCCAGACCTGCCTGATCAACCAGCGGTTTGATGGCGCACAGCAGCTGGCTGGTTAATGCATCGGCCACGCTGATAATATTGCGGTTACGGTAATCGGCCAGTACCTGTGGATTGACGTCCGGCACCACTAACGGGACATCCGGCTCGAGCGCAAACAGATCGCTGCTGTCGATCACCAGGCAACCGCCGTTAGCGGCTTCGTCAGCGTAACGTGCTGATGCTTCGCGCCCGGCAACGAAAAACGCCAGTTGCACCTGCGTCCAGTCAAACTCTGCCGCATCGGACACGTGTAACGATTTACCTTCATAGCGCAGCACTTCACCCGCACTACGTTCGCTTGATAGCGCATACAGCTCACCAACAGGGAACTGACGTTCCGCCAGCAATTCCAGTAAAGCTCCCCCTACTGCGCCTGTCGCACCTAAGATTGCGATATTCCAGCCGTCGGACATGTTGGTTTACTCCAGACAATGACACAAAAATAGAAGGCGGTGAGTTCACCGCCCGAATTTTGGGAATAAACCTACGCAGGGGATTCACCCTACGCAGGTTGACTTAATAAAGACTTAAAGGTGGGCCGCGTTAAAGCCCAGCTTATTCAGCAGCACAGCGGTGTCGGCGTTATCACACTCAACCCGCAGCGAAGACCACTCGCGGCGCTCCTGATAATTCTTGCGCAGACGATCAAACTCACCTGGGATCGCAGCCACATGGCGCAGCGGTGCATCATCGCGGCGCACATCATACACCAGATGCACCAGACGTT
This sequence comes from Erwinia rhapontici, assembly GCF_020683125.1. NCBI lineage: Bacteria > Pseudomonadati > Pseudomonadota > Gammaproteobacteria > Enterobacterales > Erwiniaceae > Erwinia > Erwinia rhapontici. The sequence continues at coordinate 3,491,515 of NZ_CP085627.1, forward strand.
TCAGCGTTGCCTGATCCAGCTCACCGCGCAGCGTGATGCGGCCAAATTCCGGCGCGGGCAGCAGCGTATCCAGCGCCACCTGCTGCGGCTGGCCGATGAACTGTGTCCAGGCTTCAAAAACCTGGGTGGTACCGCGTGCTTTCCCTTCCAGGGTGTAACCGGCGATATGCGCCGTGGCGATATCCACTTTATTCAGCAGCGGCAGCGACAGCTCCGGTTCTGGCTCCCAAACGTCCAGTACCACGCTGAGGTCATCACGCTGTTCCAGCACCTTCAGCAACGCGGCATTGTCCACCACCGGGCCACGGCAGGCGTTGATCAGAATGGTGCCCGGTTTCAGCGCCAGCAACAGGGCTTCATCAGCCATATGCAGCGTCTGGTAAGGGCCCTGTTTAAACAGCGGAGTATGGAAGGTCAGCACGTCGGCTTCCGCCACCAGCTGTGCCAGTGGCTGGAAGTCCCCTTCATCACCGCGTTCGGCACGTGGGGGATCGCACAGCAGCGTGCGAATGCCCAGCGCCTCAAGGCGCGCCTGCAGGCGCCCCCCAACGTTGCCCACTCCCACAATGCCGACGGTACGGTCGGTTAACTGGAAACCGTCACGTTCGGCCAGTAACAACAGCGAGGAGAAGACGTACTCCACCACCGCAATGGCGTTACAGCCGGGTGCGGCTGAAAACGCAATCCCCTGCTGGTTAAGCCAGCTCTCGTCGATATGATCGGTGCCTGCGGTGGCGGTCCCGACAAATTTCACCGGCTTGCCGCTCAGCAGTTCGGCATTCACTTTGGTCACTGAGCGCACCATCAACCCGTCGGCATCATCCAGCTCTTGCTGCGGGATCGGACGGCCCGGCACGGCCACAACGTCGCCAGTACGGCTGAACAGTTCACGGGCGTACGGCATATTTTCATCAACGAGAATTTTCACAAGCGGTTTCCAGTCGGTTCAGGGGGAGAGTATTCTGCCATAAAGCCGCGGGCAGGGGCATCCTCAGCGCGCGGACGAAGCAGTAGTGAATGCAACAGCGACCGCCAGACCGCCCAGCGTAGCACTCCTTGACAGCCGGATCTGGCTGCCATGCCAGCGGGCAATATCCTTCACCAGCGCCAGCCCTAAACCGGTTCCTGATATCTGATGCGTGTTTTCCAGCCGGTAAAAAGGCTGCAATACCTGCTGTCGTTCTGATTCGACTATCCCTGCCCCACTGTCTTCAATATGCAGACAGCCCTCTCGCACGCTGGCGGTAATCGTCCCTCCTTCTGGCGTGTATTTGATCGCGTTATCCAGCAGATTCGAACAGAGCTCTGCCAGTAACAGCGCATCCCCCCGGATCATACAGCACTCATCGCCTTCATATCCGAGATCAATCTGCCTGCTGCGCGCCTGCGGATAGCGCAACAGGCAGGCTTCGCGCACCAGCCCAACCAGATCGATAGTGGTCATCGGCTGATTCTGCTGCATCGCCTTAATACGCGACAGTTGCAGTAAACGGTCGGTGAGCACGATGGTATCGTTGAGCGTATCACGCATCCCCTGCAAACTTTCCCGCCAGGTTGTCGGATTATTGCTGTTGAGCGCCACGCTGACCTGTGTTTTGAGGATGGTCAACGGAGTACGCAGCTGGTGAGAAGCATCTGCGCTGAAGCGTTGCTGCCTTGCTACCATCGCCCGCAGACGCTCGATATATCTGTTTACAGATACCATTAACGGTTGTATTTCAGACCAGGGCAGCATCGTCGGAAGCGGAGTCAGGTCACCCGGATCGCGTAACAACATAACGCCGGATAGACGCCGCAGCGGACGTAACACCTTATGCAAAACCCAACTTGCCAGCAGCAGAGTGATCAGCACAAGAGCTCCCTGACTGAGAATCGCGGTATACAACAGACTGCTGGCAAAATCACGCCGCGAAGTGAGCGTTTCCGCCACGATCACCAGCGCCATCCCCTGCACATTATCTTCATTAACCGGCTGCCACAGTGCCGCGAGGCGAATAGGGAGACCGTTGTAATCGGCATAATAAAAATGCACCAACGCCGGGTAATTTTTCGACAGCGGAGTATTTTTCGGCAACGATGGCAAATCATCATAACCAGAGAGGGTTTTTCCTTCCGGAGAAATAACCTGGTAATAAAGCTGGTCGTTCATATTGCGCTCAAAACTGTCGAGCACAACCCAGGGTACATCCACTTCAAGATGCCCGTGGCGCACGCGTATCCTTTCCGCCACGGTGCGGGCCGAAGCCAGCAAGGAACGGTCATAGGCCTGGTTGGCAGCCTGCAATGCACTGGCATAATGGGTATAAACCGACAACGCCCAGAGGATGAGCAGAGGCAAGCCCAGCCACAGCAACAGATGCGCGCGCAACGATGCCAGTTTCATATCTGGTGCTCAAGGCTGTATCCCAGGCCACGCAGGGTGACTATCGATACATTACTACCCAATAATTTTTTTCGCACCCGGTGGACATAGAGCTCAATACTTTCCGGGCTGGCTTCATCCGCCAAAGTGAAAATCTGTTCATAAAGCTGCTGGCGTGACACAGGACGACCACGCCGCTGCATCAGAGTGATTAAAACGCTGGATTCACGAGGCGTCAGCGCCAGCGGTTTGTGACGTAACTCGAAGTAACCTTCGTGATGAAAGACCAGCTCGCCGAAGGTCTGTGCCTCCTGCACCTGCCCCTGACTACGGCGTAATAGCGCACGAATTCGCGCCTCCAGCTCTTCAAGTTCAAACGGCTTACTCAGATAATCGTCGGCTCCCTGATTCAGCCCGTGAACCCGGTCCATGAGTTCATTGCGCGCGGTCAGCAGCAACACCGGCACAGTCTGACCGCGCTTGCGCATCCGGCCCAATAGCTCCAGACCGTTCAGGCGCGGCAGCGAAATATCCAGTAGCACCAGTTCATAATGTTCAGTTTTTAGCAAATGGTCGGCAGCCATCCCATCCGCCACCCAGTCCACGACAAACCCTGCCTGAGTTAATGCTTTCTGCAACCAGCAAGCCAGCTCCGCCGTATCTTCCACCAATAAGAGACGCATATCACACCCTGTTGTTTTTCCCATTGGCTGAAAGGTAAATGAAAGGTTGTCGCGTTAACAATTCCATAACCCCAATATTTGGGAAGGCTCACAAACTCAATGATAAGAATGGAGCAATGATGAAAATGATGATCCGCACTACCTTAGCCAGCACCCTTTTGCTGCTGGCTGTGCCCGCCACCTTTGCCGCTGATGCACCATCCCGCACCGAATGTATCGCCCCGGCAAAGCCCGGCGGGGGGTTTGACCTGACCTGTAAGTTGCTTCAGGTCACCTTGCAGGACACTCAACAGATTAAGACGCCAATGCGTGTCACCTACATGCCTGGTGGTGTAGGCGCTGTGGCGTATAACGCCATCGTGGCGCAGCGCCCGGCAGAGGCGGGGACGGTGGTCGCCTTCTCCGGCGGCTCCCTGCTTAATCTGTCACAGGGGAAATTTGGTCGCTATTCCGTTGATGATGTGAAGTGGCTGGCAGCGGTAGGAACAGATTACGGCATGGTGGCGGTACGCAGTGATTCCCCGTACAAAAACCTCAGCGACCTGCTGAAAGCAATGAAGGAGGACCCGAACAAGGTGGTCATTGGCGCGGGGGCATCGATTGGAAGCCAGGACTGGATGAAGACAGCCCTGCTGGCACGTAGTGCCGGAATTGACCCACGAAAAATGCGCTATGTCGCCTTTGAAGGCGGTGGAGAGCCCGTCACTGCGCTGTTGGGAAACCATATTCAGGTGATATCCGGTGATATGAGTGAAATGGTGCCCCATTTACAGGCAGGCAAAATGCGCGTGCTGGCGGTAATGTCTGATAAACGACTTCCTGGCGTGCTGGCAGAGGTTCCCACAGCCAGAGAGCAGGGTATCGATGTGGTCTGGCCTATTATTCGCGGTTTCTACCTCGGGCCGAAAGTGACCGATGCCGAATATCAGTGGTGGGAAAATGCATTTAAAAAAATGGCGCAGACCGAAGAGTTTAAAAAACAGCGCGATCTGCGTGGCCTGTTTGAATTCAATCTGTCTGGCAAAGAGCTGGACAGTTACGTAAAGCAGCAGGTTACCGATTATCGTGAGAAGGCAAAATCCTTCGGTCTGGCGAAATAACGGAGGCGACCATGAGCGATCGTATTTTTGCCAGCATCTGGCTGCTGCTGTGTATTGGCGGATTATTTATCGCCTGGAGCATCCAGAGCGAATACAGCTATGAACCCGTGGGACCGCGGCCCTTCCCGATGATTATTCTCGGTCTGATGGCATTCTGTGCACTGTGCCTGCTGCTGCGTAAACCGGACATCATCCACTGGCCGACAAACGGTACGCTGCTACGTTTGCTGCTGTTAATCGTCTCTCTCGGGTTGTATGGCATGCTGTTTGAAAGTCTTGGTTTTCCACTATCAACCACGCTGTTGACCTTCGCAATTGGCCTGCTGTTCGGAGCATCCTGGTGGGCTGCCGCCATTTCTGGTGTGGTGATGGGCACGGCGTTGTTCTTTGCTTTTGATCGTCTGCTTGAAGTGACCTTACCGCTCGGCGCCTGGTTGAGCTAACGGAGAACATAATGGAAACATGGTCCTTTCTGATGCAGGGATTTGCCGTCGCCATGACGCCAGAGAATCTGCTGATCGCCTTAATTGGCTGCTTCATTGGAACGATAGTCGGTCTATTACCCGGCTTAGGCCCAATCAACGGCGTAGCCATTCTGATGCCGCTGGCTTTTGCCCTGCATCTTCCGGCTGAGTCAGCGCTTATCCTGCTCGCGACCGTCTATATCGGTTGTGAGTACGGCGGGCGCATTTCGTCAATTCTGCTTAATGTGCCGGGCGATGCCGGGGCCATTATGACGGCACTAGACGGCTATCCAATGGCGCAACAGGGACGCGCTGGTGTGGCATTGTCGATCTCGGCGGTCAGTTCCTTTATTGGTTCTACCATCGCCATCGTCGGCATCATTCTGTTTGCTCCCATTCTCGCTAACTGGTCGTTGGCGTTTGGCCCGGCGGAGTACTTCGCGCTGATGGTGTTCGCCATTGCCTGCCTTGGCAGCATGATGAGTCAGAATCCTTTGAAATCCTTCCTCTCAGCACTGATTGGCTTAAGCATGGCCACGGTAGGTGTTGATGCCAATACCGGCGTTTACCGTTTCACCTTCGACAGTGTTCACCTTTCCGATGGCATTCAGTTCGTGGTGGTGGTGATTGGCCTGTTCTCAGTCAGCGAGATCCTGCTGATGCTGGAGTCCACCAGAAGCGGGCAGAAAGTCGTACGTGCAAGCGGACGAATGCTATTCAATATGAAAGAAGCTGCACAGTGTACCGGTGCAACCCTACGTTCTTCCCTGATCGGCTTTTTTGTTGGTGTATTACCCGGTGCCGGGGCGACGATTGCCAGCGCCATCGCCTATATGAGTGAAAAGAAAATAAGCGGAGCCGAAACCTTCGGCAAAGGAGATATCCGTGGCGTAGCGGCACCAGAAGCCGCTAACAATGCGTCTGCCTGCGGTTCATTTATTCCCATGCTGACACTGGGTATTCCCGGCTCGGGGACAACGGCTGTGATGGTTGGCGCGCTCACACTGTACAACATCACCCCCGGCCCGGCGATGTTTACTGAACAGCCAGATATCGTATGGGGGCTGATTGCAGCTCTGCTGATCGGCAACGTGATGCTGCTGATCATGAATATCCCGATGATCAATATCTTCGCCCGCATGCTGACCATTCCCCTGTGGTTCCTGGTGCCGGCGATTGCGTCAATCTCGGCAGTCGGGGTTTATGCCGTACACAGCACGACCTTTGACCTGCTGCTGATGGTAGGTCTGGGGGTATTCGGATATATCTTACGCAAGATGGATTTCCCGATGTCGCCGCTGATCCTCGGCTTTGTGCTCGGCGGCATGCTGGAGCAGAACCTGCGACGCGCGCTGTCGATCAGCAATGGTAATCTGCCCATCCTGTGGGAGAGCCTGATCTGCAAGCTGCTGCTGGTACTGGCGATTAGCGTGCTGGTGGTGCCGCCTGTCTGGAAAAGGTGGCGACGTAAGCGCCTGATCGCGCGCAGTGAACTTTAGTCACCACCGGATGACCCGAGCAGGGTCATCCGGTGTCAATGACATTGTGCTGCGGTTACGGTAGCGCTCCGGTGTTGTGCCAGACTGTTGCTGAAACATCACGATCAGCGCGGAAGCCGAGCTGTACCCTAAATCCAGCGCCACATCCTGCACACTTTTTCCCCGTTCCAGCAGTGAAACCGCATGCAAAAACCGCAGACGCTGCCGCCACTCGCTGAAGGATATGCCCAGCAGTGCCTGGCAGCGCCGTGAGAGTGTGCGCTCGGTGGTGTAGACCCGCTGCGCCCACTGAGCCAGCGTGGTGTTATCGGCCGGATTCTGCTCCAGCGCCTGAAGTACCGGCGCGAGGGTCTTATCCTGGGTGGAAGGCAGATAGCTTTGCTGACTCTCTGCTACCCGTAGCTGATCGATCAATACTTCACAGAGGCGAAGATCCTGCGTCGTCTGTGGCACCAGCAGCTCGCGCGCGGCGCACTCTTCGATAATCGCATGCACCACCGGACTGACGCGCAGCAGGCAGGCACGCTCGGGAAACCCCTGGCATGCATCCGCTGCAATATTAAGCGTGCGAAAATAGGCTGCTTTATGGTTGTAACAGGCGTGCTGATGGCCAGGCGGTACCCAGATCGGCAAATTGGGCGGCGTCAGCAGGCGCTCTCCCTCTACTTGCATCTCCAGCACATTACATTTCACAAAAATCACCTGCCCCCAGGGATGCTGATGCGGCAGATACTCTGTACGGGCATTGGCCAGTTCATAGCGGAAAAAGAGGGGAAGCCGTTCGGCATCCTTAGGAGCCTGGTACGTCAGTTGCTGGATCATCTTGTCCGGTTCCGGCGTGCATTTGTCTTATTATCGTTATCTGTATTAAACAGGACAAGTTTACACTAAAGCTCTCACGCTAACCTTAAGAGCATACTGATGAGTTTTCTGTTTCCCCTGCTGGCCGTGCTGATCTGGTCGATCAATGCGATTGTCAGCAAAATGTCGGCTGCAGCGATCGATCCTGCTGCGATCTCCTTCTATCGCTGGCTGCTGGCCCTGCTGATTCTGGCACCTTTTGCCCTGCCTGGCGTCTGGCGCAATCGCCAGCAGATCAAGCAATCATGGTGGAAACTGCTGGTGCTTGGCCTGCTCGGTATGGTGCTGTATCAAAGCCTGGCGTATTACGCTGCACACAGCGTCAGCGCACTGTTTATGGGCATTCTTAATGCACTGATCCCCTTACTGACCGTGTTGTTCAGCGTGGTGATAATACGACTGGCCCCGACGCAGGGCATACTGCTGGGCAGCCTGCTCTCCTTTTCCGGGCTGGTATGGCTGGTCAGCGAAGGTAATCCAGCGCAGCTGTTATCACACGGATTAGGCAAAGGTGAGATAATGATGTTCGCCGCATCCGCCTCTTATGCGCTGTACGGCGTACTGACCAAACGCTGGGCAATTCCTTTGCCGAACTGGCAAAGCCTGTGGATGCAGATCTTTTTTGGCGTCTTGCTACTGACACCTAACTTCCTGCGGGCACCCGATGTATCACTTAACACGCACAATATTCCGCTCATTTTGTTTGCTGCCATCCCTGCTTCGATCGTGGCGCCTTTCCTATGGGTACAGGGCGTAATGCGTATGGGAGCCAGCACGGCCAGTATTTTTATGAATCTGGCTCCGATTTTTACTGCAATTATTGCCGTGACCTTTCTGAATGAGTCACTGCACAGTTATCATTTCATCGGTGGAGGTATCACACTCGCTGGCGTTGTTCTCGCCCAAAATCTCCGCAATCCCTTGATGACCAGAAGAAAGTAATCACTCTCAAACCGCCGATATTGTCACGCCCTTCTCCTTAGCAGTTGCACTTTCAGCTGCTAAGATCATTCTAATAATAAAATACGCCCCACCTCCCCTCCTTAATTTTCATTAAAAAAACACACCTAAGATTAAATTTAAAACCCCCTGATATTATTTTGGCTTATTTACTATTTACCAATTTCTACCACAAGCTACTCTTCTTCACATGAAAAAAACAAAAACACAATGACGTGAATCATTAACAAGGTAAACAATGTGCCTGCTTTTATTCTAACGAAAGTACATCATCTGAAACCAGTGACATCGCTTAAAAAGCCCTATTCTGCCAGGTGGTTTTTATCCATTTCATTTCACACCAAAACCTTATTTAGTTGCTTTTCATGCAATTAAACACCCCCGTTTTTTTTAACGGGAATACCCAAGCAAGGGTTTCCCTGTAATAACCCTTGTGCTTCAGGAATCAACCACGTTACTCAATAAGGATATACAGATGAAAAAAAGACTACTGGCAACCTCGATGATCGCTGCTCTGGCCCTCCCTGTCCCGGCAGTCATGGCGGCAAACGGCACGATCACGTTCACAGGAGATATATCAAATACGACGTGCAACGTTAGCGTCAATGGCCGTAACAGCAGTACGACCATCGTATTTGAACCTATTTCGGCCTCCGCACTTGCCAAAGCAGGTGAAGTTGCTAATGAACAGCCTGTGATCCTGACGTTAACCAACTGCCAGAACCCAACAGAAAATGTTCGTGCTCTCTTTGACAGCACTGAAACAGACAGCATGACAGGTAACCTGAAAAATAAAGGCTCTGCGGCGAATGTTCAGGTCCAGCTAATGGACAACAACCGTAAGCCGATCAAGTTAGGCGATGGCTCACAGGCCAGCGGCCCTTCATTCAAAATAGTCGACGATTTAGCGACTCTCAATTATTTCGCACGTTATTACGCTACGGATAAAGTGGAAGCTGGTGATGTCAGTACAGTCGTTAATTACTCGTTAAGCTATTTCTAATTTTTTCTCCCAGTGCAAGAAGCAATTCTTGCACTTTTATGTTTACTGACAAGCCGAGCCACCATCATGTCTGTTGTAAGCGATATGTCCCTGTCAGCCTGGAAATGCCTGCCTTTTTATCTTGTTGCCTCACTCCTTTCTCAGCAGGCTAACGCCAATGTTATTATTAATGGAACACGTGTTATCTATCCACAACAAAAAAATGAAGTGAATATTCATTTGAGTAATGATAGTGATAAGCCTGCGCTGGTTCAGTCCTGGATTGACAATGGTGATGAAAATGCTGCTTTAGACAAAATATCCGTTCCTTTTGTCCTCACACCGCCGATTGTCCGGATTGAACCGAACAGCGGGCAAACGCTGAGGATCACCTGGACAGGCACAGCGTTGCCTCAGGATAAAGAATCTATCTTTTGGTTAAATATTTTGGATATTCCGCCAAAAAGTGCAACCGCCATCAACGCCGATATATTGCAAATGGCGATCCGCAGTCGCCTGAAAATTTTCTTCCGACCACCCGCCCTGAATGCCAATGGCGCGAATCAGGCATTCCACGATTTACAGTGGCAACGCTCCACTTCCGCGCCAGGTACGGTGTTACGGGTAAATAACCCCTCTGCGTACTTTATTAATGTCTCCAATGTAAAAATTGAAACGCGTCGTCAGGAGATCAAAAGCCTGAATGGCGAGATGATTGCGCCAAAAAGCTCCGCTGAGTTCAGGTTTACTGCGCTTCCAGAAAAAATTGAAAATGCCGCCCTACGTTATGAAGTCATTAATGACTACGGCAGTATCACTACGGTCAAAAATACACAGTAAGCCAGATAAAAGAGTCACGAATGAGATGAGATCTCACAGGGAGAGCTAAGATGCCCAGGACAAGGCGCATTCATTTTTTCTGTTATTCAGTATCTGGCGTATTGCTGGCAGGAGTGATGGGATGGGATATCCAGCGGAGTGCCTTCGCTGCCCCTGCTGAGGGATATGCCAGCTTTGATATCAACCTGTTACGCCACCCATCGGATAAAAAAATCGATGTCACCCAGTTCAACCACCGCCATGCTCTTCCTCCCGGCGCTTATGATGTCGGGGTGATGCTGAATAATAAATATGTTGGCTATACACGTCTGCAGGTCAAAAAAAACCATGAAGAGTCGGTTATTTGTACTACCCGCTCGCTGATCAATTTGCTCCCCCTTAAACCCGGAGAGATTGATAGCAAAAAAATGGCAGAGCTGGATGATGCCGACCACTGCCGCAGTCTGGATTACTGGGTTCCCAGTGGCCAGGGTTACATTGATGTTTCCACATTGCAGATGATCGTTACTGTCCCTCAGGTACTGCTGATGCAGCGCGCCCAAAATGAAGTTGACCCCGCGCAGTGGGATGGCGGCGTGAACGCGCTAATCCTCGGTTACAACGCGAATTATTATCAATCAAAACAGGATGATAACGCATATCGCTCATTCTACAACGGAGACAATATTGGCCTGAATTTATGGGGATTTATGTTTCGCCACCGTGGCTCAATGAACTGGCAGAATAACAGCGGAACCCACTATCAGAGTTTGCGTAATTACATGGAACATGGCATTAGTGCGCTGAGATCGCGCATTATCATCGGCGATACGGATACCAGTGGTCATCTGTTCGACAGTTTTTCTCTACGCGGCGTCTTGCTCTACAGCGACGATAATATGCTGCCAGATTCCAGGCGTGGCTATGCCCCGATGATCCGGGGTGTGGCCGAAACCAATGCGCGTATCAGCGTGCGGCAAAATAACGTGCTGCTGTACGAAACCACCGTCTCTCCCGGCCCCTTCAGCATTGATGACCTTTATCCCACCGGGTACGGCGGCGATCTGACCGTGACCATTCGCGAGTCCGATGGCCGTGAGAGCCAATTTATGGTGCCCTATGCTGCGGTTCCACAGCTGGTTCGCCCCGGGCTAACAAAGTACAGCCTGACTGCAGGCACCTTACGTAACATGAACCTGTCAAAGCAGGACGCCGTCGCACAGCTCACGTTACAACGGGGCATCAATAATCTGCTGACGGGCTACGGCGGCGTATTAACGACACGTGATTACCATGCTTTCCTGCTGGGCGGGGCCATAGGCAGCTCATGGGGTGCGCTGGCACTGGATGTCACACAGGCACAGACCGACACTCAGGATCGTCATCTTTCAGGGCAGAGCTATCGCGCCACCTACAGTAAAGGGTTCAATGCCAGCAGCAGCACGATGTCATTGAGCGCATGGCGATTTTCCTCTCCAGGCTATCTCGGTCTGAATGATGCCATGTCTGCCATTGATTATGCCCGGCACCCTTCTCCCGGTTCGTATAACTCTGCATTCCTGTCCCCTCGCAGCCGCTTATCCGCCAGTCTGGCACAAGGATTTCCCGGCAAATGGGGACAGCTTTATCTGACCGCTATTCGGCAGAGTTACTGGGGGAGCCGGAGCACCAACAATCAACTACAGGCTGGTTACAGTAATACTTTTGGTTCCCTGAGCTGGTCCCTTTCCGTTAACCGGGTCAATGGACGTGATGGCGAAGAGACGCAATACACGCTGGGTCTGTCAGTCCCACTGGGTGGCAGTGCGCGCCATACCTATTTGAATATGAATGTGAGCCACGATGCGGAAGGAATGTCCAGCCAGGCGAGTATCAACAGCACATTGGGTGCCGAACAGCAGTTTGATTACGCCCTGGGTCTGCGTCATGACAGCCAGCAACGCGCCAGCGCGAATCTGGCGGCGAACTGGCACACGCGTTACACCTCCGTTCAGGGAAGTGTGGAACAAGGCAGGCACAGCCAGTCATGGTCCGGTGGGCTGAGTGGTGCGTTAGTGGCATTACCTGATGGCGTGGTGACCAGCCCCTGGTACAGTGAAACCATGGCACTGGTCGATGCACCTAACGCCTACGGCGCCAGGGTCGAAGGCCATTCCGGGCTGACGCTGAACCCACAGGGACGCGCGCTGGTGCCTTATCTGCGTCCCTATCGACTGAATGAAATCACGCTCGATCCACAAGGGCTGCCCACCGATATTGAACTGAAAAGTACCCGTCAGCAGACCGCGCCTCATACCGGTGCGCTGGTCAAAGTCAATTTTGCCACGTCACGCGGGCGAGCTGTGTTGATTCATTCAACGCTGCCCGATGGAAAGAGCCTGCCCTTTGGCGCAGTCGTGCAGGATGAACAGGGTAATCACCTTGGGCTGGTCGCGCAGGGCGATCTGATTTACGTTCGCCTGCCCCCAGGGCGCTCACACCTGCAAATTAAATCAGGCGATACCAGCCTGTGTTCGCTATCGCTGCAGCTTAGCCCTCACGCCACTCTGCAAAACGGTTTTGAGCATTTTAGTCAACCCTGCTTACCCCTTTCTGCCCATTGATGATGAGCGTATAAAATGAATAACCGTCTGATTTTATTGATATCGACCACCCTTGCCGCGCTGTCATTTTTCAGCCTGAATGCTCAGGCCGGGTCGCTTAAATGTGCTGCCGCCACCAATAAGGCTTTCCCGCTGGTACTGTTCAACGGCAGCAACAACATCAAACTCTCCTCCTCCCTGCCAATTGGCAAGACGGTTTTCAACCAAAGTTACACCCTCGATGTCTGGTGCAGCATCAGCGATCCTCTTCAGCAGGAAGCCGAAATGGCTTTTTTGATTCGCCGCACCAGCATGCAAACACTGGGCAATGGCTTAACCCTGTTCACCACGGTTAACGGCAACCGTGGCAGCGAATACAGCGTTGTCAGTTCCGGGATCATGATTGATAACCATAATGCTGCCGCCAGCCTGCCGTCCCGTACCTGGCAGCACTTTTCTCTCAATGTCACCGTTGATATCGTCAAAACGGCAAAGACACCTGAACGCCCGGAGCAGGTCACCCCGATCCCTTCACGTATTGCCCTTTTCGAGGTGGGATCGGAAACCGGAATAAAAAATGCAAAGTTTATGATGCTGGATGCCACTACCGGCCTGACGTTTATCGCCCAGAGCTGCCAGATTCAGGGACTTGCCTCATTTAATGTCCCACTAGGTCAGGTCAGAACACGGCGCGAACAGGGGCTGGGATCCGGCATCGGATCGACAAATGCAGGTAAACCTTTCTCACTTCATTTTCTCTGCGACACGGATGTGTCCGGTAACTTCACTGTGCTAATGCAACTTGATGGCACGGCCCCCACCGGTACGGTCAATCCCAGTTTGATTGCCCTCAGTGATGAGGCGAACAGCGCCACTGGGGTAGCACTGCAAATCTTACATACTGACAACGGCACACCGGTGAATATCGGCCAGCGCTGGCAAATCGCCCGCTATCCGCTGGCCGATCGCACCCTCACCGTCTCCTTCCAGGCACGCTATTACCAGACGGCGGAACGCATCACCCCCGGTAAGGCTAATAGCACCCTGACCTGGACCCTCAACTACCTTTAACCCGCCACCATGAAAAAAAAGGGGGAAAGCATCGGGATTGTTCCCCGTTCCTCTACCTATCACCGGACGGGATTGTTATCATAGTGGATGACCATTCTGTTCCGGCGCCCCCCGGACGTTGACTCTGACTGAAGGACTTCGCCATGCAACCTATAAGCGGCCCCGGTGCGCCGTTACCCGGCGATCGCCCGACGATCGATGCCCGAACCGGCGCAACACGCCCGGGCACCAGTACGGGAACGGGCGAACAGCCTCTGACACCCGCGCAGCGCACCACGCTGGAGCGCCTGATCGTCAAGATTATGTCGCTCAGTTCGCTGAAATCTGCCGAGCTTTGGGCCGGGTTACGTCATGAAGTGGGGGTTAAAAACGATGCAGGTCTTCAGGCACGCCATTTTCCGCCTGCGGAACAGTTTCTTAATACCCGTCTGTCGCAGGTACAAAACACCCACGCCACACGTCAGCTTCTGCAACAACTGACAGACCTGTTACCGACCGGCAATAACCGCCAGGCGGTCAGCGATTTCATTCGTCAGCAGTTTGGTCATACCGTGCTCAGCTCGTTGAATCCTGACCAGCTTCATCAGGTGCTGACGATGTTGCAAAATGGTCAGATGGCCATTCCCCAGCCACAGCAAAACCGTGTTACCGACCGCTCTCTGCTTCCGGCAGAGCATCAGACGCTGAATCAGCAGATCTCACGTCTTGCCGCCGCGACCGGGGAACAGCCGGCCAAGCTGTGGACCTCGCTGCTGAAAGTGGTGAACCTGCACAGCGGCGACCCGATCCCATCGCGTTTCTTCCCGCTGATGAACCAGTATTTGCAGGCCAGCCAGACCCTGAGCCAGCATACTGCCCCTACGCTGATACAGCTGACCGCCACGCTAAAACAGCCGCCGGATGCCGGTGAACAGCGGATGCTGGAGGATTACAGCCAGCAGCGCTTTAACGCCGCACCGCAAACGCTGCTGACGCCAACCCAGACGCAGGATCTGCTGAACCAACTGTTCAGCCGCCGTGCAGAGCGCCTGCAAGAACAGCAGTTGGCCGACAACGAACTCAACCCACGCCCGATCACCGTGCCATTGTGGGGTGCACTGCCACCTGTGCTGCAACCCCTGGCTAATCGTCCGGTGTTTGCCGCTTTTGCCATCCTGTTTGTCGTGGTGCTGGTACTCTGGATACTGCTTTAACTTAGCAACCGCAGTCGGGCAGTGTTGTCATTTCAGGCCAACTGCCCGGCCGATCGCCTTCCGTTACCGGATGGTTATCGCGCCGCCAGAAATCCAGCCCACCAATCAACTCCTTCACCCTGAAGCCCGCCGCCGCCAGCTTCCACGCGCCTTTTGTTGATCCGTTACAGCCAATGCCGTCACAGTAAGTGATATACACTTTCTCACGGTCCCATTCCGCCAGCGTATCGGCATTCATGAAACGATGAGGGAAGCTGACGGCACCGCAGATATGCCCGGCGTGATACTGCTGCTCTGAGCGCGTATCAATCACCACAATCTCCGGCACGCCGTGTGCCAGATCCTGCGCCACATCCCAGGCATCAGCATAGAGTGCCAGCTTCTGGCGCAGCAGCGCCTCACTCTGCTCAGGTGCCGCCGGAGGAAATTGTAAAAGCGCTGAAAACGAACTCATGATGCACTCCCGTTCATTATTAATGTTGCCATCATAGAAGGAATGGGTCTTAATCATAAGACCCATTCTGAGACAATGATAAGACCACAATGAATCCCACTCCCGCTCCCTTTGCCGCTCTTTTTTCCCGCCAGAATGGGTCCACCCTGCGGGAAAAAGTGTGTGCCATGTTACGGGAGGCGATTGCCAGCGCAACGTTACCCGCAGGGTCTCGCCTGCCCTCTTCCCGCCTGCTCGCCAGCGATCTCTCACTGTCTCGCGTTACCGTTGAGGCCGCTTACAGCCAGCTGGAAAGCGAGGGATATCTCTCACGTAAAAGCGGGCGCGGCACGTTTGTTGCCATCAGCCCCACCGTATCGCAAAACCGCCACCGCCCCGCTTCTGCGGCGCCACAACTCTCAGCACGCGGGGGGAAAATGGTGGCGGGAGGCGGCTGTGACGATCCACTGTTTCCCCGTGCTTTTGCCGCCGGTTCGCCGGACTTGCGCGCTTTCCCACAGGTGCTGTGGCGACGCCTGACCCAGCAGCGCCTGCGCTCAGAGAGCACTTCCCTGATGCAATATGGCGATCCGCTGGGTCTGCCCGATCTGCGCCAGGCGGTGGCGCA
The DNA here is from genome assembly GCF_020683125.1 of Erwinia rhapontici. NCBI lineage: Bacteria > Pseudomonadati > Pseudomonadota > Gammaproteobacteria > Enterobacterales > Erwiniaceae > Erwinia > Erwinia rhapontici. Next base: position 3,507,152 of record NZ_CP085627.1, read on the forward strand.
TTACCTGGGGCAGTCGCGCGGCGTGCGCTGTTCGGCCGACCAGGTGATGATCCTCACCAGCTCTCAGCAGGCGCTGCAAATGATCGCCCTGCTGCTGTGCGATGCCGGCGATCCGGTTGCAATGGAAGATCCCGGTTACCCTGGTGCCTGGCATGCTTTTCGCTATGCCGGGGCGCAGGTCAACAGCATCGCTACCGACGAACAGGGAGCTATCCCACCCGAGGGGCAGGCACCACGCCTGGTCTACCTGACGCCTGCCCACCAGTATCCGACCGGCGTGACGATGAGCGGTCAGCGGCGGCTGGCGTGGCTGGCGTGGGCACGTCGCCACCAACGCTGGCTGATTGAAGATGACTATGACAGTGAATTTCATTATGACGGACGCCCGCTACCGGCATTGCAGGGGCTGGAGGATCGCGCAAGGGTGCTGTATCTCGGCACTTTTTCCAAAGTGCTGTTTCCCTCGCTGCGACTGGCGTATCTGGTGGTGCCCGATGCGCTGATTGAGCCGCTGCGGCGGCTGCGCAGCGTGATGGATGGTCACAGCGCCCAGTTGATGCAGGCGGTGACGGCGGATTTTATCCAGCACGGTCATTTCGCTGCCCACCTGCGCCTGATGCGCCAGCTCTATGCCAGCCGCCGTCAACGGCTGATCGAGGAATTAAACGAGAAGCTGGCGGATCGACTCACACTGTTTCCCCAGCAGGGCGGCTTACAGTTGACGGTGCACCTGACATCCGGCGGTGAACAACGACTGACGCAGCAGGCAGTGCAGAGCGGGCTGCTGTTACCGCGTCTGTCACCGTTGTATCAGCAGCAACCTGCACGGGAAGGCTGGCTGCTGGGATTTTCAGCACTACAACCCGCAGAGATTGTGCAGGCGGTATTAAAACTCAGCCGTCTGAGCTACTGACGGCACTGCGCGAGAAGCTGAAGGTCACGGCAATCCCCGCCAGCGCACAGATCGATCCGGCGACAAACACCGAACCGTAGCCCAGCGAGGTCGCCAGGATGCCAGTAAGCGGGCCGCTGGCCCCATAAGCGATATCCTGAAACGCCGAGAAGCCGCCAAGCGCCGTGCCACGCACCTGCGGGGCTACCCGCTTCAGCACCTCAACGCCCAGCGCCGGGAACACCAGCGAACAGCCGCAGCCGGTCAACGCCGCACCCGCCAGCGCCACCCAGCCATTCGGCGCCAGCCCAAGCAGCAGCAGCCCGCAGGCTTCCACCCCCAGCGAGATCAGCGCCACGCGCGTGCCTCCGAGCCGGTCCGGCAGCCCGCCGAACAGTACGCGCACCAGCACAAATGCCAGCCCAAACGCGGTCAGCGCAAACCCGGCATTGCCCCATTGCTGATCGGCAAAGTAGAGCGAGGTAAAGGTGCCGATCACCGCAAACCCGGTGCCCTGTAACGCCAGCGCCAGGCCCGGCTGAGTAATCTGCCCCACCACCTTCCACAGCGAGGGACGCTCGCCGCCGTGGATCGGTACAGGGCGTACGCCGGTATTGAACAATAGCGCCACCAGCGGCAGCAGGATCGTTGCCACGCCCAGCGCCATAAATCCCCACTGACTGTGTAACCACAAGCCCAGTGGCGCCCCGGCGGCCAGCGATCCATAAATCGCCATGCCGTTCCACGACATCACCTGGCCACCGCGTTTCGGCCCGACCAGCCCCATTCCCCAGGTCAGATTCCCGGTCAGTAACTGACTTTCGCCAAAGCCCAGCAACAGCCTGCCCGCCACTAGCAGGGCAAATTTACCCATGATCGGCAGCGGCAGCAGCGCCGCCAGCAGATAAGCCACACCGACCAGCGCCAGCGCCATCATACCCTGCATCGTGGAGCGCTTTGCCCCGCGCTGATCGGCCAGCCGTCCGGCATAACCGCGGGTCAGCAGCGTGGCAAAAAACTGAATGCCGACGGCAATCCCCACCATCACATTGTTCAGCCCCAACTCCTGGTGAACATAGAGCGGGATCACCGGCAGCGCGAGGCCTGCCGTCAGATAGGTGAGAAATACCGCGAAGGAAATACGTGCAAGAGCATGGGTGCCCGCTTTCGGGCTCTCATCACTGCAACTGGACATGGCGAACTTCTCCTGGAAAACCTACAGCACAGCCTGTGCCGCTCAGTTGGCTTGTGTGAAATTTTATTTTCAAAGCACCATAGATTGGCTAAAAAATTTCAAATCGTCAATATCACATCAGGAAGTTCGTGAGGAAGCCCGCAGTCAGTTATTATCAGGGCAATATTGACGATGCGGGAACAAGACATTGAAAACAGGGATATTCGCTTTAACACTGACCACACTGCTGACCAGCGTCCATGCCTTTGCCGCGGAAGAAGATACCTGCCGTAACGGCTATTTCCCCAGCTATCAGGGAGAGTATCACCAGGCAGAGATCAGCGCAGATGCAGGTAACGTCCATTTCTATGATGATGATAACGGCTGCCCGGAAAAAGGGGCAAGCTGCGCGCGTAAAGCCTATCTGGTCCCTGGTAATCAGGTGCTGGTGGCGCAGACCAAACCCGGCTGGAGTTGCGTCTGGTACTTCGCGAAAAAGCGCGACTTTACCAGCTGGATCCCCACGGCCAGCCTGACCACGCTCCCGACACGTGCGGTAAAGCCTGAAGACTGGCTGGGCCTGTGGCTTCCGGTGGAAGGGTCTGATGCCATCACGCTTTCACGCAGCGGCGAAAAACTGCACGTCAGCGGTACGGCGAACTGGCACGGCGGCATCAACAGCTACGGTGAACAAGTGGTGCATATCGGTGAAATCGATGATGATGCCACGGTAGACGGCAACCGTCTGACGTTCGGCAAACCGGATTCACAGAACTACGAGTGCGGCGGTGAAATGCTGTTGATTAATGGCAATCTGGTGGTGCGCGATAACAGCAACTGCGGCGGGATGAACGTGCGCTTCGACAGCGTTTACCGCAAGAGCGCAGCAAAATAGTGTTCAGGGCCGCCTGCGGGCGGCTCATTGACCTCTTTTTACCTCTGTGTAATGAAATTACGTCACCGCCTTCCTCATCTGTCAGGCTAAAGCAAGGCGGCCGGGTGGCAAATTCGCGAGATCGCTCGCATTCGGTGAATCCTTCAAGGCAAAAAACAATGTCTGGCTGCCATGCCCAGTGCTTTTGCTCGCATGAACCCTCTGCAATGTTATTTATTTGTTAAATAAAAATAATATTAACAAATACACAACACTTTATCGTGGTAAAAATCCAACAACCACAGCAAAAAAAACAAATAATTAACACAATAATGCTCGTAATTTTACATATAAAGTTACCGATCACACTTCTTCATCTCGCTCAACTCTTCGCCAAAATCTTCTTGCTATCTTGATCCGGTGGTCAATGCCACCTCTTACCTGACAAAAACAACGAATCAGATAACAAGGTACTGCTATGAAATTTAACCTCTCGTTACTCAATGCATGTGTTGTCTCTGCCTGTATGTTGTTCGCGACTCCGCTGCTGGCCGCAGAAAAACACGATATCGCCCTGGTGGCAAAAGTGACCGGCATCCCCTGGTTCACCCGGATGGCCGTTGGCGTGGATGAAGCCGCGAAAAAACTCGATGTAAATGCTTACCAGGTGGGCGGTTCCACTGCCGACCCGGCACAGCAGGTGAAAGTGATTGAAGACCTGATTGCCAAGAAAGTAGACGCGATTATCGTGGTGCCGAACGACGCTAAAGTGCTGGAACCGGTGCTGAAAAAAGCCCGCGATCAGGGCATCGTGGTGCTGACGCATGAATCCCCTGACCAGCCGATTGGTCAGTGGGATATTGAAACCATCGACAGTGTTAAATACGCCGAAAAGAATATGGACGAGCTGGCCAGCAATATGGGCGGCAAAGGCGGTTATGCCATCTATGTTGGTTCGCTGACCGTGCCCCTGCATAACGCCTGGGCGGATGCCGCCATCAAATATCAGAAAGAAAAATACCCTGAGATGCATGAAGTCACTTCACGCCTGCCGGTGGCTGAGAGCATCGATAAATCTTACGCCACAACGCTCGATCTGATGCGCACCTACCCTGATCTGAAAGGCATTATCGGTTTTGGATCGCTTGGTCCTATCGGTGCCGGACAGGCGGTGAAAAGCAAACGTGCGAAAAATAAAATCGCCGTCGTCGGTATCGCGATGCCCGCTCAGGCTGCGCCATACCTGGCAACGGGTGATATCAAGAAAGCCCTGTTGTGGGATCCAAAAGATGCCGGTTTCGCTCTGGTGAGCCTTGCCGACCAGCTGCTGGATGGCAAACAGGTCACGCCGGATCTGACCATTGACGGCCTGGGTAAAGCCGATGTGGATATGGAACACCATGTGATCCGTTTTAACCGCATTCTGGAAGTGACCAAAGATAACGCGAAATCCCTCGGCTTCTGATTGTTTTGGGCCAGCCTGACTGGCCCTTTATCCACTCCAGGGTACTGAATTATGTCCACGCAAACACCGTTTATCTCACTGGAAAACATCAGTAAATCCTTTCCGGGCGTCCGTGCACTGGATGACGTGACACTGACGCTGAACCGGGGTGAAGTGCACTGTCTGGCCGGACAAAACGGCTGCGGTAAAAGCACACTGATCAAAGTGATCTCCGGGGTGTATCAGCCCGATAAAGGTTCACATATCAGCATTGACGGAAAGCGGCTCACCCATCTGACGCCCGCCCTTTCGGCTTACTATGGCATCCAGGTGATCTATCAGGATCTGTCGCTGTTCCCCAATCTGTCGGTGATGGAAAACATTGCCGCCCATCGTTATCTGCCAGGCGGTCACTTCTGGGTAAACCGCCGGGCCATGCGCCAGCTGGCGCAGGAAACCATGGCACGTATCGGCGTGCAGCTCGACCCGGCGCGCAAGGTTGAAAAACTGTCGATTGCTGACCGCCAGCTGGTCGCTATCTGCCGGGCACTGGCGGCAGACGCCAGCCTGGTGATCATGGACGAGCCAACCGCATCGCTTACGCGCCATGAAGTGAACGGGCTGCTGCGGGTGGTGAATGAACTGAAAGCCGCCGGGATCTGCGTGGTGTTCGTCAGCCACAAACTGGATGAAGTGATGGAAGTATCCGATCGCATCAGCGTGATCCGCGACGGCAAGCTGGTAGGCACCTGGCCTGCCAGCAAACTGGATAGCGATGAGCTGGCATGGCAGATGACCGGGCAGCGCTTCAGCTTCAGCCATCTGCCGGAACGTGCTGACCTCAACGAAACGCCGTTGCTGGAAGTGCGTAGCCTCTCGCGCCGCAATCAGTACCGGCAGATCAATCTGCAACTCAGAGGCGGTGAGATCACCTCGATTGTCGGCCTGCTGGGCGCCGGACGTACCGAGCTTTGCCTGTCGCTGTTTGGTATTACGCGGCCCGACAGCGGCGAGATGATTATCGACGGTCAGCCGGTGACATTGCGCAGTAACCGCGATGCCATCCGCCACGGTATTGCTTACGTCTCGGAAGATCGACAGACCGAAGGGCTGATCATGACGCAGTCGATTTTCGACAATCTGCTGTTGCCGATTTTCTCACAGCTGCGCAACCGCCTGGGACTGCTGGACCGGCATGAAGCCCGCCAGCGGGCATCAAAACTGATCCGCGAACTGAATATTAAAGTCTCTGACAGCCAGCTGGCCGTTCAGACGCTGTCCGGCGGCAACGCTCAGCGTGTGGCCATTGGTAAATGGGTCGCTACCCGGCCGAAAGTGTTGATCCTCGACTCCCCCACCGTCGGCGTCGATATCGCCAACAAAGAGGGGATCTACCGTATCGCCCGCGAGCTGGCAGAGTCCGGTATGGCAGTGCTGATGATCTGCGATGAGATCCCGGAAGCCTATTACAACAGCCATCGCGTGCTGGTGATGCGCAAAGGCGAGCTGGTGGCGAGTTTCGCCCCCCATCTGTGCCGTGAAGAGGAGATAGCCGGAGTGGTCAATGAATAACAAACTGCGTCACCTTATCAGCCTGCACGAATTCTGGCTGGGTATGCTGATTGTGCTGCTGGCGCTGGGCCTGAGCGTGCGCACCAGTGAGTTTCTCACCCTCGGCAACCTGACCGATGTGGCCACCAGCTATGCCATCCTCGGCATTCTGGCCTGCGGCCTGTTTGTGGTGCTGATTGCCGGCGGCATTGATATCTCATTCCCGGCGATGACCGCCATTGCTCAGTATGTAATGGCCAGCACAATGCTGACGCACGGCGGCAACCTGTTCAGCGTCTTTGCCATTGCCATTGGCTGCGGTCTGGTGCTGGGGATGCTCAACGGTTTACTGGTTTATCTGCTGCGGGTACCGGCGATCATTATCACCATTGCCACGCTGAATGTGTTTTACGGACTGCTGGTCTGGGCCACCAACGGCACCTGGCTGTACGGCTTCCCGGACTGGTTTATGGAGGGCATTAACTGGTTTTCCTTCACCGCAACCGACGGCTACGAATATGGTCTGACGCTGCCGCTGCTCAGTCTTCTGGCGGTGTTTGTGCTGACCGGGGTAATGATGAACTTCACCCGCATTGGACGCCAGATTTATGCCATGGGCGGCAACCGCGAGTCGGCTTCACGCCTTGGCATCAACCTCAGAGGCTTGCATCTGGCGGTCTACGGCTACATGGGTGTGCTGGCCGGTGTGGCCGCCGTGGTACAGGCGCAGACAACGCAGTCTGTTGCCCCCAACTCACTGGTGGGCTTTGAGCTGACGGTCCTTGCTGCCGTGGTCCTGGGCGGTGCCAGCATGAGCGGTGGACGCGGAACATTAACCGGCACGCTGCTGGGCGTACTGCTGCTGGCCTTCCTGCAAAACGGCCTGACGCTGCTGGCGGTCTCGTCCTACTGGCATATGGTGTTTAGCGGCATCATTATTCTGGTCAGCGTGAGCGCCACGGCATGGAACGAAAAACACCAGCGGGCAAAGGGGAACTGAGATGCAAACATTACTGAATAAACTGCCAGGTGACCGCATTATCCGGCTGCAGGTGCTGATGCTGGTGGCCGTGCTGGTGCTGTTTTCTCTGACGCTGGGGGGGCGCTTTTTTAGCCTCGGTAACTTCCAGTCGATAGCCAGCCAGTTGCCAGTACTCGGCCTGCTGGCGCTGGGTATGGGCGTCACTATGCTGACGGGTGGTATTAATCTGTCGATTATCGCCAGCGCCAACGCCTGCTCATTGCTGATGGCCGCACTGATTGTCGCCCATCCTGACCAGCCGCAGTGGGTTTTCCTCGCACTGCTGGCCGGGCTGGGGCTGGCCGTGGTGATTGGCGTGGTCAACGGCGTACTGATTGCGGTCATTGGCGTCTCGCCGATTCTGGCCACGCTGGGCACCATGACGCTGATTGCCGGGCTGAATATTCTGCTCTCCAACGGTGCGGTGATCTCCGGCTTCCCACCGGTGATCCAGATGCTGGGTAACGGCAATATCGCCGGGATACCGCTGGCACTGCTGCTGTTCCTGGCCGTGGCGGCGCTGATGTGGCTGCTGCTGGAGCGCACCACGCTGGGCCGCACCATATTGCTGCTGGGCAGCAACGAGAAGGCCACGCGCTTTAGCGGGGTGAACACCACCCGCGTCACCATTGTGGTGTATGTCCTTTCGGCGCTGATGAGCTGGGGGGCCGCGCTGTTGATGATGTCGATGTTCAACTCGGCCAAAGCAGGCTATGGCGAATCCTGGCTGCTGGTGACCATCCTCGCCTCGGTGCTGGGCGGCATTAATCCTGACGGCGGTTTTGGGCGTATTCCCGGCCTGGTGATGGCGCTGATTGTGCTGCAGATGCTGGAAAGTGGACTGAATCTGCTGGGAGTGAGCAGCTACCTCACTATGGCCCTTTGGGGTGGTGTACTGATCCTGTTTATTGCGTTGCAACATCGCAGAACCTGAGGACTAAGGATAAAAAATGGCGAGCTATTACATTGGTGTGGATGTGGGAACCGGCAGCGCACGCGCAGGCATTTTTGATATTACCGGGCGCATGATGGGACAGGCGAGCCGTGAGATCGCGATGTTTCGCCCACAGGCCAATTTTGTTGAGCAGTCTTCCGACAATATCTGGCAGGCGGTGTGCCGGGCGGTACGCGATGCGATTAATCAGACCAACATTAACCCGGTGCAGATAAAAGGTCTGGGGTTTGATGCCACCTGTTCACTGGTGGTGCTGGATAAAGAGGGGCAGCCGCTGACGGTCAGCCCTTCCGGGCGCAGCGAGCAGAATATTATTGTGTGGATGGACCACCGCGCCATTGTGCAGGCGGAACGCATCAATGCATTGAAGCACCCGGTGCTGGACTACGTGGGTGGGGTGATCTCGCCGGAAATGCAGACGCCAAAACTGCTGTGGCTGAAGCAGCATATGCCAGCCAGCTGGCAGAATGTGGGGCACCTGTTCGATCTGCCGGACTTCCTGACGTGGCGCGCAACGGGTGACGTCACCCGCTCGGTCTGTTCGCTGGTGTGTAAATGGACCTGGCTGGCCCATCAGGACGGCTGGGATGCCAGCTACTTTAAACAAGTGGGTCTGGAAGATCTGCTGGAGCATGACGCGGCGAAGATCGGCAGCGAGGTCAAAAGCATGGGCGAACCCCTGGGACGTGGTCTGACACAGCGTGCGGCCAGTGAACTGGGTCTGCTGCCCGGCACCCCGGTCAGTGCCTCGATAATTGATGCCCACGCCGGAAGCCTGGGCACGCTGGGTGCCGCCGGGCCATCCGGCGAGCTGGCCGACTTTGACCGCCGCATTGCGCTGATCGGCGGCACCTCCACCGGGCATATGGCCATCTCCCGCGAGCCGCGTTTTATTAAGGGCGTCTGGGGCCCCTATTACAAGGCGGTGCTGCCTGACTTCTGGCTGAATGAAGGCGGCCAGTCCGCCACCGGTGCCCTGATTGATCATGTGATCCAGTCGCACCCCTGCTATGCCGCCCTGCATGAGCAGGGCAAAAGTCAGGGAAAAACTATTTACGAGGTGCTGAACGATCTGCTGCGTAAGATGGCGGGGGAAGCGGATAAAATCGCGTTTCTGACGCGGGATATCCATATGCTGCCCTACTTCCACGGCAACCGTTCGCCGCGTGCCAACCCTAATCTGACCGGGATACTGACCGGGCTGACACTGTCACGCACCCCGGATGATATGGCGTTGCACTATCTGGCAACGATTCAGGCCATCGCGCTCGGCACCCGCCATATTATTGAAACCATGAACCAGACGGGCTACAGCATCGACACCATTATGGCCAGCGGCGGCGGCACTAAGAACCCGATCTTTGTTCAGGAGCACGCCAACGCTTCTGGCTGCACCATGCTGCTGGCAGAGGAGAGCGAATCGATGCTGCTGGGCAGTGCCATGATGGGCACCGTGGCCGCGGGCGTGTACGACACGCTGCCGGAAGCGATGAACGCCATGAGCCGTATTGGTAAAACCGTCACGCCACAGACCAACGAGATCAAACGCTATTACGACCGTAAATATCGGGTGTTCCGCGAGCTGTATCACGACCATATGAAATACCAGCAGATGATGCAGGAGGAATAATGACGCCGGAACAGAGCTGGCAACAGGCCACCACAGGCTGGAATACCTACCGCCAGGCGCTGGCCGCACTGGAAACGCAGCTTGACCGTCAGCAGTGGCTGGCGGTGCTGAATGCCCTCGCCGCCTGTCGCGGCAAGATTGCCGTCACCGGCATCGGCACCTCCGGCATTGCGGCGCGTAAAATCGCCCATATGCTGGCCTGCGTTGAGCATCCCGCCATCTGGCTCAGCGCTGCCGATGCCGCCCACGGCGATATCGGTTTTCTGCGCCACGACGATGTGCTGATTATGCTGTCACGCGGCGGTAACTCCGATGAACTCACGCGGCTGCTGCCAACGGTGCGTGCTAAAGGCTGCACGCTGATTAGCGTCACGGAGAACGCACACTCGGCCATCGCTCAGGCCGCCGATCGGCTGCTGCTGATGCCAAAATCGCAGGAGATCGACCCGCTGAATATGCTGGCCACCACGTCGATTATCAGCGTGCTGGCGGTATTTGACGCGATGATTGCGGTACTGATGTCGCAGAGTGGCTACAGCAAGGAGACGTTGCTGACCGTGCATCCGGGGGGGAATGTGGGGAAGATGTTGAGGGAGGAGTGATCTCACTTACATTCATCATTTTTTTATCGCAAAATAGTAAGAATCTGATATCAGGAAGAAGAACTGGTTGCAGTTTGACAGGTTGGGCACTAAGGAATGATATGCTTGAAAATATAGTCATTGGGATAACAACAGGTATAATTAGCGGAGCCTATACGGGACTCATTATCTCTAAATACATATTATTTACATCATTACGCCGTGAAGCACTGAGAATTATAAGACGTATTGAGTATGTGAGCGGAAACGGTTACTCAAAAACAGAGTCATTACCAGAAATACTATTAATTTCATCTGACTTACTTTCTCTTAATCATAAAAAAGCAGGCGGTATCACAATGCAAGTATTTGGAGAGGTAAACAAAGAAACATCATCAAGTTCAGCCAATATAAATGAACATGTTTTATATAAATCCCAAGAGGCTTTAAGGCATCTCCCTGCGAATATTTTAGTTCTTATAAATCCATTTTCTATAAAGGTCTGAGTGGTAGTTTACATACTTCATCTATCATCATGTGTTAATTAAATATTTTCGGGAGGGATCGAGCCCCTACTTTTTTATGCAGTAGGTCGTTCGTTCCAGGCATCATGTGCTAACAAATTACCGTCTTTATAAAGATGAGTAATTTTCTCGTAGCTTAGAGCGACCTCTTCCATGTGACCAGTACCAGGGCAGCCTCGCGTATCGTGCATAACAGGACTGACACTAATAACTTTCACCCCTTCAAGAGTGATTAGATAATACTCCACCTCTTGCCCGGCGTCGTTAATGTGATAAAAGCTGAATGCTGCGGATTTCAGTGTCTGGCCTGTTGCTACCGCTTTGAACAGATAAGGAGAGGAGCTATCGAGTTCTTTTGTAAACTGGAAAGGGTAATGCTGACGTGTGCCAGTCACTTTCCCCGTAGCGCCATCAGTTGGAATTGTCAGGCTGTGATGAAGACTCCTGAGTTCAATGCTTCCTTCACGGCCTGCAACATCACAAGATCCACGAATTGTTGCGCCACCGTCATCGGTCAAAAATAAGTGTACAGGTACCGCCATTTTTAGCTCCTTGCATATGATTAGTCGTACAACCATTTCCCTGACTTTGCTGACTCAACCAGCATTCCTATTGTTAAGTCTGGAACGGGAACAGGTTGCGTTTTCCTTAAGGGATTCCATGAAAAAGGAACATCGGGATAATACGTTTCAATATTAAAACAGCCCCTTTCCACATTGAATGTATCAAAGAACTTATTCATCAAATCTTCTGCCTCAAGATCATCAAGGCTCAAATCAGTATCAAGATCTGTCTCAGGTGTTAACTCAACCATATTAATGTTGAAAAGATACGTCCCGGCATAAGGACGAATGAGTTGATAAACGCACTGCTCAATACTGTCTACCATAACTTATCGTTTCCTCTGGCTATGGTGTTGTAATCGCGGAGAGTACGGTAGGTAATTTGCGTGACATCAGAGGCAATAATAATCACACCGATCAGAGGAATAGAACGGCCAACAAAGGGTGCAATATTATGGACCATAACCCGTCTTGCAGTCCAGGGAGTGTAGCCGCCAAGCCACGTAGGCAATGAAATACCAAAAGGAAATTTCGTTTTTTTGAATACAACTCGCGCTGCTTTGGAGGCGTAGGAAGTCCCCTTAGTGGCATTACTGGGTTTTGCTCTTGTCGAGAGATTGTTACGACCAGAGACCAGGGCAACAATGGCACCGAAATCTGCTACGCCTATACCGAACTGGTTTGCAGTGTTCTCACAAAAAATCATAAACAGGAGTTCAGCAGCGGTCAGATTAGATTTTCCTGCATAGAAATATGTCCCGTTGAGTTCCTCTACAGTATCCATTTATTCATTCCTTACACGTCCTGTGTGGAACACAACAATAACGGCTATTGTTCATGCCGTCTGTGATCTGCCCCCCCGAATTCACTCTACAGGTTTAATGATAAGGTTTTCTGACGGATAACGATGCGATATTATCCGTTAAAACCTTTATGGACGCTCCCTAATGAACAGGCCGTTACCGCAGTTTACCTACCTCAGCGCTGACTTCGCTCGCGATGTCTTTATTCAACAAGCCGCCACCTGCAACTGCTGTGGTAAAGACACTGATCGCCACTATAACGGCACCATTTACAGGGTCGGTGACAGCGATATCACCCTGTGCCCGTGGTGCATCCATGATGGCAGCGCAGCCGCTAAGTACGCATGCAGCTTCAACGATCTTTATGATGAAGCACTTGATGATGCCATCGCGGCGGAAGTTTGCGAACGCACGCCGGGTTACAGTTCCTGGCAGGATCAGAGCTGGGCAACCCACTGCGATGATGCCTGCGTTTATCACGGCGATGCCAGTGCGAAAGATGTTGCCGACGCCAGTGCAGAAACCCGTCAAAAGTGGATGAACGATTACGAACTGGATGAGGAGAGCTGGTCGCAGTTTATGGCCGACTACAAACCGGGTGGCGATCAGGGCGTTTATAAGTTTGTCTGCCGCCATTGCGAATTGGTGATGTTTAACTGGGATTTTTCTTGAAAAAATCACTGTAATAAAACCGACAAAGCACTTAATCATTTAACTAAAAAATAATTTTATTATCTTATACCCATTAAATATGAGAGATTAACACCCCATGAAATATATTAATCAATACAAAGAATGATTTGCAAAAAAACAGTCTTAAAAATATGAAATCCCCGCAAGATAAAAATCAAGATTATCCATTTTAGAATATAAAATCTAATCTTTGGGTAAATGAAATTTACCCAAAGATTTTAAATGAACATCAAATATATCTATAATTCATCTAAAAGTAGATAACCCTTCATCCCAACGTCCATTAAGGTCATACTCATTAGTATAATAATAGCTATCATCTGTTCTTTCGTAGTCCTTTATGAGTTGAAGAACTAATTTCCGTTCACGTTCTGGTCGGTATTTTGCCATTTCTCTTAAAGTAATTAGCGCTGGCCCAATGTTATGATATTTATGAGTAAATTCTTCAATCAAAGATTGAAACTCGCAACACTGAGCATATAAACACAGAGTTCCACGCCACCAATCGTTTTTCAAATAATGGAATATTTCTATAGATCTATTTTGTTGTAGCTCGAGTGATGCAAGATGCTCTTGATACCTAAGGTGTCCGAAAGAATAAGTCCCAGAAATTGAATCAAACACTATAATATTACATGGATCAATTAATTCCTTAACTGCTGAAGAACAGGTTTCATCGATATAATTAAATCCGCGATCATTCTTAAGAAATGTAATCATATCACTTTTAGATGCCGAACGAAGATTTCTGGCATGCAGAGAATAAGCAATTTTAATTGCAGCCTTATATAATATACTTTGTGATATTTCTGTTCTTCTAATATCCTTGTATGTATCGTATAAACCACAAAATAAATTTAATCTTTTCGTAAAGATTTCACTTTCACTAGAAGGAATATCAATACCTTTTTCAGCGAGATCACAAAGTAAAGTAGCAAGCAATGGTGTTTTTACAATTTCAGCTATTTCTCTTCCTTTGATACTTGCAATTAATTTACCACCTAATTCTTTATTTTTACCTTCAAACCAAATTCGTATAAATTTGTAAAGTTGCTCTTCGCTAAATGGCAACAATGTAATACCTAAAAAATTAACTTCAGAAAGATAACTTACACAGTCTCGACTAGAAATAAGAATCTGAATCTGTGGGTGACTTATTTTAAAAGAATTCACAGCTTCAACAATCCCTGAAAATTTCGCATATGCTTCATCAAGACCATCAAGAACTAATTTAAGCTGAGTTTCCTCATTAAAATAAGACTTTATTGTAGAAATATTATCTATAGTGGGATCAAGGTTTTTTGCAATCAGAATTATTGCAACAAGTATATCATAAGCTTTTGATTTTTCGTTTAAAATAATATCAATCTGATTTATGTATCTATTTAATGGTATGTAAATTACTTTATTATTATCTTTAATCAATTTCCTAACATACATTTGTAATGTGGTTGTTTTACCAGCGCCGGCTCCGCCATACACTGCAATGTCATATTTGCAATCAAATAATTCAAAAGGGGATATCGAAAGCCCATCATTGTAGACTGGTCCATTATTGACAACGGTAACAAGCTTTCTACTATCCTCTGATTTATTAATTAAAACATCCAGAACATTCAGTATCTTTTGTGTTTCTTTCAAAAAGAATACAACATCAACACTTCCTTTATTATTATTTATTTCATATATTCCTCTTTTATATTCCTTACACTTTTTTTCAATCCAAGATGAAATCCTTTCATGTTCAAATAAAATATTAACCACAGGTTCTTCTAAATACTCTGATTCTAAAATCATTAATTCTTTTTTTTGAGAATATATTTATAATACACTTTTCTTAGCTTCTAAAACCTTAGAAAAAACACTTGATTTTTGTTTTTCAGCCAGTTTAGAAATACTCATACTTTCAATATATTCATCAACATCTCTTATTTTCTCTAAAGGGAAATTAGAATCCACAATTACCTTAAGAATAGAATAAAATTCTGATATGACATTAACAAAATAATCTTCATTTTTCTTGGACACCATTGCACTTACTGATGATAAAATCTCCTCGATAATTCTTTTTACACTTTGGATATTAGTAGATATTAATTGCTGAACTTGTGATATATCTTTTTTTATTTTTAGATTAGCCTCTGACTTATGCTTTTTTAAGTTATCTTGATATGTAATTTCCACATCATGGCTATTTTTCACAAGAGGCGTAAACTCTAGCAAGTTTTCTAACGGGCGATAAATCTCTCTATTGAATAAATCCCAATAACCTTTGGCAAGCGATATGTTTTCTTTATTAATTAAAAACTCACTATCTAAAAGAATATTACTATCTATAGTCCCCATAAAAAAAGCTAAATCACTGTAACAATTCAACTCGTCTATTGATTTCTTCTGATTCAAAGCAGCAATTAACTCTAAATTATTCAGCTGTTCTAAATCATGCAACTGAAGCTTATCACTAATGCTTAACAACCCTTCAAGCAAGGAGGGTTTGTGCTTTTTTAAAAGTGATATTACCTTCGGCCCATCTAATATTTCGACTTTTTTGTTATCCATGCATAAAAGATCATGAATCTCGTTTAACAACCTTTGGCTAATCTGGAAAGGTGATGCCAAATAAACAGCATCAGGGATTTGCTTGTCACCGTTATGTAATTTTATTTTCTTTGTAAAACACTGCCTCAATTGTGTAATCAATTCAGACAATATATTTTTTCGGATGTGTTAGAGTTTAGACCTATTTTTTTTGTTTGAATCACATAAACCATAGTTCCTTTCAGTGGTACTTCATGCAAAGCAACCAAATCCTTCCCTCCCTCATAAGGCCCCCCTACAAAATCCACTCGAGAAAAAGACATAGCTTCGAAAAGCGGCTTTAAAATTGTTTTGGAATAATCATCTTCTTTTAAATTTTGAATTGCCCTTAAATACAAGCTTAGATTGCTGCTAGCAGTATCAATAATCATAAGTAATCACTTCCATTTGAGTAATCAAGACTTACTACTTTGCCATGAATGGCGTTAAACAAGAAGAGCATAACACTCCCACCTACTTAAATTTACCAGCACAGAGAAACATCATGTTTAAGTTGAGATAAATCAAGTAAGCTTTTTTTATTGCGACATGCTCGGCCCTCTTCCCCCGCCCCTCCCCGCACTTATCATCCTCCTCTTCCCCCATGCTTTCCCCTACCCTATTGACGGCTATCATCACAGGGATGTCATCATGCTCAAGAAAATCGGCCTTACTCTCGCTATGCTGCTCTGCGGCTGCGCAACCATCACCAGCCACACCGTTGGCAACAATCCAAAAAACTCCTTTTATGCGGGGACGCAACTCGACGTCCACACACTGCCTGACTGTCTCGGGTGCTGGCTCGATCTGCCGTTCTCCGTCGTGGCCGATACGCTGATGTTGCCGTTTGATACCTGGCATTACTACCACACGCCGGACAACATCACACAGCCACCGAAGCCGGCAGAGAACGTGAAATAAACGTCCTGTTTATGCTAGCCTGCGCAAAACGAAAACAGCACAGGAATAGGGCAATGGACGGACAGCAGATTCAGACACTCACCATGCAGATAGCCCTGGCGCTGCCCGAAGCAGAGCTTGACTACCCTTTCGGCCCGGAGATTGAGGTATTTAAAGTGCGCGGTAAGATGTTTGCGCTAATGTCGCAGGTGCGCGGCGAACGCATCGTGAACCTGAAGTGTCGCCCGGAAGATGGCGAACTGCATCGGGTGATCTACGACAGTATTCATGCGGGCTGGCATATGAATAAGCGCCACTGGATTTCGATTTATCCGGGGGAGCAGATTACTGAGGGATTAGTGAAACAACTGGTGGAGGAGTCTTACGATCGGGTGGTGGCAGGTTTGCCGAAACGCTTAAGGCCAAGCGCACTGAGGGACAGTCGCGAATAGCCCCCATTTAAGATCAAAAAAGGGGCGATGACTCGCCCCTTTTTCAGCACTGCGTAGCAGCAAACTATGCCAGCTTGCGCATCACCAGGGTGGCGTTGGTGCCACCGAAGCCGAAGCTGTTAGACATCACGGTGGTCAGCTTACGCTCGGTAGGCTGAGTCACGATGTCCAGGCCTTCTGCTGCCGGGTCCAGTTCATCGATGTTGATGCTTGGTGCAACAAAACCGTGCTCCAGCATCAGCAGCGAGTAAATCGCTTCCTGCACGCCAGCGGCGCCCAGTGAGTGACCTGTCATCGCTTTGGTCGCCGACATCGCCGGGGTTTTATCCGGGAATACGGCACGGATAGCGCCCAGTTCTTTCACATCGCCCACTGGCGTTGAGGTTCCGTGGGTGTTCAGGTAGTCAATTGGGGTATCCACACCTTCCATTGCCATACGCATGCAGCGCATTGCGCCTTCACCGGATGGCGCCACCATGTCAGCACCGTCAGAGGTCGCACCGTATCCAACGATTTCAGCGTAGATATGTGCGCCACGCGCCAGTGCGTGCTCCAGCTCTTCAACCACAACCATACCGCCGCCGCCTGCGATAACGAAGCCGTCACGCTGCTGATCGTAAGTACGGGACGCTTTTTCCGGAGTGTCATTGTATTTGGTGGACAATGCACCCATCGCGTCAAACTCACAGGACATTTCCCAGCACAGCTCTTCGCCGCCGCCAGCAAATACGATATCCTGTTTGCCCAGCTGGATCTGCTCTACAGCGTTACCGATGCAGTGTGCAGACGTGGCGCAGGCAGAGCTGATTGAGTAGTTCACGCCATGAATTTTGAACGGGGTCGCCAGGCAGGCAGACACGCCAGAAGCCATTGCCTTGGTCACCATATATGGGCCAACGCCACGCAGACCTTTGGCACGCATACCGTCAACGCTGGCAGCCTGATAGAACGGTGAACCACCGCCGGAACCGGCAACCAGGCCCACACGTGGGTTATTCTGGTACTGCTCATCGGTCAGGCCGGAATCTTTCACCGCATCCTGCATGGAGAGGAAAGCATAGATTGACGCATCGCTCATAAAACGCAGCATTTTGCGATCGATACGGGCTGAAATGTCGTCCTTCGTTAACTTAACGTTACCCCAGACGTGACTACGCATGCCGGAATCTTTGAGTTCTTGCGAGAAGGTGATGCCAGAACGGCCTTCACGTAATGATGCCAGAACTTCCTCTTGGTTATTACCAATACTGGAAACGATCCCTAGGCCAGTAATCACAGCACGTTTCATTCAATACCTCTTTCACTTCTAATTAGGATTCGACTGGCACTCTAGCTTACAGTTGTACGCCGAACAAGTCCGATCAGCGAATTCCTTGTGTAAATTTGCGTAGGGTCAAGCACATCGTTAAAATCGCGCCACTGCCTGAGCAATGAGCCTTTGCCGTGAAAACCGCACCAATAGAGCACGCACAACTACGCTGGAACGATCAGGGTACACCTGTATCCCGAGTATTTGATGATGTCTATTTCTCTAACCAGAATGGTCTGAAAGAAACCGGCTACGTTTTTCTGGAGGGTAATCACCTCCCCGAACGTTTCACCACGCACCCGCGCGATCTCTTTATTGTGGCCGAGACTGGATTCGGAACGGGCCTGAATTTTCTGACGCTATGGCAGGCTTTTGATGCCTTCACCACGCGTGAGCCAGAAGCCAGACTCCAGCGATTACACTTTATCAGCTGTGAAAAATTTCCTTTAACGGCCAGCGATCTCGACGCCGCCCTGCAAAGCTGGCCACAGTTGGCCAATTATGCGCGCCAGCTGCGTGAACAGTGGCCGCTCGCGTTACCCGGCTGCCATCGTCTGCTGCTGGATGGCGGGCGTGTTACGCTCGATCTGTGGTTTGGCGATATTAATCAACTTATCCATACTTTTGATGACACCCTGAATCAGCAGGTCGACGCCTGGTTTCTGGATGGTTTCGCCCCGGCCAAGAACCCGGATATGTGGACGCCGGAACTGTTTGACTGTATGGCACGCCTGGCGAGGCCGGGCGGCACGCTGGCCACCTTTACGGCGGCCGGATTTGTGCGTCGTGGTCTGCAGCAGGCCGGATTTGAGGTGACAAAGCGCAAGGGGTTTGGTGAAAAGCGCGAGATGCTGATTGGCCATCTGCCCGCTGCTGTGGTCCGGCCTGCGCAGGCTCCGTGGTATGCGCGCCCGGCCGCTGAGGGCGATGATTTTGCCCTGGCAGGGGGAGGCATTGTCAGCGCACTGCTGGCCCTGGCATTACTGCGGCGCGGTAAAAAGGTCACGCTTTATTGTGCCGATGCCCGCCCGGCCGAGGGCGCTTCCGGCAATCGCCAGGGCGCAGTTTACCCGCTGCTCAACCACCACGATCCGGCACTGGCACAGTTTTTCCCTGCCGCCTTTACCTTTGCCCGCCGCGTCTACAATCAGCTGACCCTACCTTTCGAGCATGACTGGTGCGGCGTCACTCAGCTGGCGTGGGACGAAAAAAGCGCGGAGAAAATCAGCAAAATGCTGCAAATGGCGCTGCCGCCCGCGCTGGCTGCAGCCGTGAACATCGAAGAAGCGGAAGCACTGTGCGGCGTCACCACCGGCTGCGGCGGCATCACCTACCCGCTGGGTGGCTGGCTCTCTCCGGCAGAACTGACCGCGGGACTGTGGCAGCAGGCAGCACAGCAGGGCGCGACGTTACACTGGCAGCAGGAGATCACGCAGTTGACGCCACACCCGGCAGGCTGGCAGCTAAGCTTCCGCACGCAGCCTGACTGCACGCATCGTAACGTGGTGCTGGCAACCGGCCACCGTCTGACAGATTTCATCCAGAGTGAGAAGCTGCCCCTCTATGCGGTGAGTGGTCAGGTCAGCCACGTACCCACCACGGAGGCACTGTCCGCGCTGAAACAGGTGCTGTGCTACGACGGCTATCTGACGCCGGTCAGCCCACAGTTTCAGCAGCACTGCATCGGAGCCAGCTATCATCGCGGCGATACTGCGACAGAGTACCGCGCCGACGATCAGCAGGAGAATTGCGATCGCCTGCTCCGCTGTCTGCCGGATGCAGGATGGCCGCAGGAGATTGATGTCAGTGACGGCAAAGCACGCTGTGGCGTTCGCGCCGCCACGCGCGATCATCTGCCGATGATGGGCGCACTGCCGGACTATGCCGCTACGCTGCACCAGTACGAAACGCTGGCGCAGCAGCAGCAACAGGCTGAGCCCGCACCGGTTTATCAGGGCCTGTTCGTGCTGGGTGCGCTGGGTTCGCGTGGACTGTGCAGCGGACCGCTGGCAGCAGAAGTACTGGCGGCGCAGCTGTGTGGCGAACCGATCCCGCTTGACCGCTCCACCCTGGCCGCCACCAGCCCCAACCGCTACTGGGTGCGCAAACTGCTAAAAGGAAAAATCCCGAAGTAAGAATTGTCCTTGATTTAAAGTGCTTACGGCAGGAAATTTCATTACCCGTGTCTGATAAATAGCATAACATTCCCATTGTGCCCCTGAATTCTTCAGGGGCATTTTTGTATCTGGCCCGTAAACGAACAAACGGAAAGAACGGGCCATCAAGGGATGATTTGCTATGGACTTCACACTTAACGGCCAGCGCGTCTCAATTGACGATGCGCACTCAGATACCCCCCTTCTTTATATATTGCGTAATGACTTCCAGTTAAATGGCCCAAAGTTTGGCTGCGGCATTGGCGAATGTGGTGCCTGTACCATCAATATTGATGGTGTGGCCGCCCGCTCCTGTAGCGTACCTGTCCATACTGTTGCCGGCAGGCAAGTCACGACCCTGGAAGGGTTGGCAGGGGACGATGGGTTGCACCCGGTACAACAAGGCTTTATCGATGAACAAGCCGCGCAGTGTGGCTACTGCACCAACGGTATGATCATGACGCTGGTGGCACTCTTCCGGCGCAACCCGCAGGCATCCGGGCAGCAGATTAAAAATGAGCTGGCGTTCAATCTGTGCCGCTGCGGCACCCATCTGGAAATTTTACGCGCGGCGCAGAAGGCGCGCGACATGATCACCGGAAGTCAGCCATCATGAACCTGTTCACTCTGACACGACGCCGCCTGTTGCAGGTGGGTGGCTTTATTAGCGTAAGCACCCTTCTGCCCCCTCTCTCTCTGGCACAATCCACGGTGATAATCGATCCTCCCACGGTCCCACTGGGCAGTTTTATTGCGCTGGCCGCAGACGGCAAAGTGACCGCCTTTAACGGCCATGTCGACCTCGGCACCGGTGTGCGTACGGCGCTGTCGCAATATGTCGCCGATGCACTGGATGTTCCCTTCAGCGCCATTACGATGATACTGGGTGATACCGCTTCAACGCCGGATCAGGGCCCGACAATTGCCAGCGCCACACTACAGGTGACGGCGGTCCCGCTTCGCCAGGCAGCCAGCCAGTTGCGTCAACAACTTATGCTGTTGGCGGCAAAAGCCATGAATCTCTCCGCAAGCCAGGTGTATACCAATGCGGGCTGGGTCATTGACCGACAGCGTCCGGATCGCCGCCTGAGCTATGGCCAACTGGCTCAGGATAAAGACACGCATTTGCCTCTGGACACCGCTGTCCCGCTGTATAGCGCAAACCGCTATACCGGTAAATCGGTGGCGCGCGTGGATATTCCGGCAAAAGTGAGTGGCAAACTGACCTGGGTTCACGATCTCCGCATACCCGGTATGCTGCATGGCCGCGTAGTGCGCCCGCCTTATGGCGGTGCTGATAGCAGTGCCCCGCTGGGGCACAGTCTGATTTCAGTCGATGAGCATTCTGTTGCCCATCTTCCGGGTATCGTGAAGATTGTGGTGATGAAGGATTTTGTCGGCATTGTCGCCTTACGTGAAGAGCACGCGATTGCTGCTATGTACGCGCTAAAAGTGAACTGGAAGCCCTGGGCCGGACTGCCTGCGCTGGGCCTGGACCAGTTGCATCACACGCTGGCCAATTGTGAGAAAACCCCGCGCGTACTGCGTGATGATGCAGGCACTGACAGCGCGCTGAAGAACCGGCATGTCGCCGTTGATGCCGACTACGTCTGGCCCTATCAACTGCATGCCTCTATCGGTCCTTCCTGTGCCGTAGCCGACGTGCGCAACGGGCAGGCAACGCTGTGGTCAGGCACGCAGAACCCACACGATCTGCGTAAAGACATCGCACTGCTGCTGGAACTGGCCCCTGCCATGGTCGAGGTGAAACGTATGGAGGCCTCAGGGTGTTACGGGCGTAACTGCGCGGATGATGTCACCGCCGATGCGGCATTGCTGTCACAGGCAACGGGCAAACCCGTGCGCGTGCAGCTCATGCGCGAACAGGAAGCCGCATGGGAGCCCAAAGGCGCCGCGCAGTTAATCCGCGTCAGCGGTGGGCTGGACCGCATGATGAATATCTCATGCTATACGCTGCGCACCTGCTATCCCTCCAATAATGCCACCACCCTGCCGCTGATCCTGACGGGAAAAGTGCCCAATCAGCCAGTCGTCCAGTCAATGGGGGACCGCACCGCCATTCCGCAGTACCACTTTCCCCATATGCGGATGATCTGTGAAGATGCCGCCCCGCTGGTACGCGCTTCATGGATGCGCGGCGTTTCGGCTCTGCCGAACGTGTTTGCTCATGAGAGTTGGATCGATGAAATCGCCTGGCATTCTGGCCGCGATCCGATCGATCTGCGCCTGGAACACCTTGAAGATTCACGTGCGATTGTCATGATTAACCATCTGAAGAAAATGGCTAAATGGAAAAATGGCCCGCCTCACCATCGCCCTCAACACGAAGGTTCCGTACTACGGGGTCGTGGTTTCGCCTCGGCGCGCTATGTCCACAGTCAGTTCCCCGGATTTGGTGCCGCCTGGGCTGCCTGGGTCTGTGATTTAAGCGTGAATCGCCAAACCGGAGAGATTACGCTGAACAACATCTTCGTCAGCCATGACTGCGGGCAAATGGTCAACCCGGACGGGGTTCGCCATCAGGTGCACGGCAATATTATTCAGTGCGCCAGCCGGGTGTTAAAAGAGTTTGTCACGTTTGATGCCAGCGGGACGACCTCACTTGAGTGGGGCAGCTACCCGCTACTGCGTTTTGACGAACTGCCTGACATCCAGATCGCGCTGATGGACTACCCGGACGAACCCGCTATGGGTGCCGGCGAATCCGCGTCCGTGCCGGGGGCCGCAGCCATCGCTAACGCCCTGTTTGATGCCACCGCCATTCGTTTCCGTGCGCCGCCGTTTACCCCGGATCGCGTGCTGCGCGCGTTACAGGGAGGCCACGTATGATTCAGAATAAATGGCTG
Organism: Erwinia rhapontici; assembly: GCF_020683125.1. Lineage (NCBI taxonomy): Bacteria > Pseudomonadati > Pseudomonadota > Gammaproteobacteria > Enterobacterales > Erwiniaceae > Erwinia > Erwinia rhapontici. The sequence continues at coordinate 3,530,118 of NZ_CP085627.1, forward strand.
CGCATGTCAGGCGGGACGGTGCTGGCACTGATTGTCGCCGTGGCGATATTCAGTCTGCAACCCGAGATTGCCCCGATTTCCCCTCCGGATGCCGCGAAGTTTTCTGGCGAAAGTATCAATAGAGGAAAAACCCTGGCGGCACTGGGTGACTGTAGCGCCTGTCATACCCGCCCGGGGGGCGTGACCAACAGCGGTGGGCTGGCCATGGACACGCCGTTTGGCACGATCTACACCAGTAATATCACCCCGGATTTCACCAGCGGGATTGGCAGCTGGTCTTACCCGGCATTCCTGCGCGCGATGCGTTACGGTATTGACCGCCGTGGGCATTACCTCTACCCGGCGTTTCCCTACACCTCCTTCACGCAAGTCAGCAACGATGATTTGCATGACCTTTATGCCTTTCTGATGACCCGGCCCGCCGTCAGCTATCAGCCGCCGGAAACACGGTTATCCTTTCCGTTCAGTATTCGCCAGGGGATGGCGGCATGGAACTGGCTGTTCCTGCACCCGGGAGAACGCACACCGGACCCGCAGCAGAGCGCCATATGGAATCGGGGGGCTTATCTGGCCGGAGGGCTGGGCCACTGTAGCGCCTGCCATTCACCGCGTAATCTGGCCGCTGCCGAAAAACACGGTAGTGATGCGCTGAGTGGCGGTGTTGCTGAAGGATGGATTGCCCCCGCGCTTAACGACCGTTCCCCGGCACCTGTCGCCTGGGATGAAGTGCAGTTGCAGCGCTATCTGCGTACCGGATATTCCCCGGAACACGGCGTCGCGGCAGGCCCGATGGGGCCGGTGATCGCGGGCGGGCTGTCCCGGCAATCGGATGAGGATCTGCAGGCATTAGCCCACTGGCTGGTCAGCTTCCAGCCACCCAACGTGGCACAGGCCGATGAACTGACTGCACGTGCAGAACGACGTGCGCTGCGTCTGGACTCCGCAGGAGCGCGGCAGTATGCCGGTTCCTGTATGGTCTGCCACTCCCTGCAGAAAGGGCCGCAGCTGTTGGGTGTGCGCCCGTCACTGGCGCTGAACAGTAATCTGTATAGCGCTATGCCCGATAATCTTATCCGCATTGTGCTGGACGGTATCAGCCATCCGGCAACCCGCGATCTGGGCACCATGCCCGGCTTCCGCCATCAGCTTAGCGATCACCAGATCGCCACGTTGCTTAACTGGTTGCGCACTGATTTCGCGGGTCAAACGCCCTGGTCCGATCTGGAGAACAAGGTGGCAGCGATTCGTCAGCAGAATCATGGAGCCGAATAAATGAAGGATGTGGGGATATTAGTGATGGCGGCAGGCAACAGCCGGCGCTACCGCGAACAGGATGGGCGGCATAAGCTGCTGGTCAGGCATCAGGTGTGCGGCAATCTGTCGCTGCTGGCCCACACCTTGCAAATAGCCACTGCCGCCTGCGGCAAGCGGGTGAATGTGGTGTTACGTCCGGAAGATCACGCGTTGATCGAGACGGCACGGCATTATCACTGTGGCATCACGTTGCTGGAGAGCCCTTCTCTGGGCGACTCGATCGCCGCAGGCGTGGCGGCACAGCCTTACTGGTCCGGCTGGCTGGTGATGCTGGCTGATATGCCCTGGTTACAGTTAAATACGGTAAAGCGAGTCCGTCAGGCACTGGCCTTTGCCGATATTGTCCGCCCGCAGTGGAAGCTGCAGGTCGGCCACCCTGTCGGCTTCAGTGCCAACGTGCGTGAAACGTTACTCGGCCTGCAAGGCCAGGAGGGGGCACGTTCTATTCTGAACGGTGCCCCGCCGCTGCTGTTACAGGTGGACGACCCGGGTTGCGTGCGCGATGTGGATGTCCCTGGTGACTGGACGGAATTCTGATGGTGAGCTCTCTGGATATCCAGGTGCTGGAAAACGCCCTGAGCTGGGTGAGTAAGCAGCGTTGTATCTGGCTGTGTACCGTCCTGCAAACCTGGGGATCGGCACCCCGTGCGCCCGGCTCGTTGCTGGCGGTTTCTCAAGAGGGTGCTGTCTGTGGTTCGCTTTCCGGCGGCTGCATCGAACAGGATTTTCTGCAGCGGCTGGCTGCAGGTGACCACCGACTGCCCAGCCAGCAGGTACGATACGGCACAGGGGGGCTGTCACCGAATGTCGCGCTGCCCTGCGGCGGCAGCCTTAATGTATTGATTGAATACCTCCCCGCGTCGGCAGAGACCGAACACTACCTGACGCAAATGCTTCAGGCGCTGCGCGGCGAGGTCAGTCTGGAAAAACAGATTGCGCCCGGCCAACCGGGGCGGTTGCTCCCCACTGACATCATAACAGGGCGGCCGCGCGTGACGCAGCAGGCTAATGGCCTGGTCCTGACGCTCAGTGCAGCTACCACGTTACTGATTGCCGGGCTATCTCCGGTGGCGGAATACTGCATGCATTTCGCACGCATGCTGGGGTTTCATATCCAGGTATGCGAGCATCGCGATGCGTGGCTGGCTGAGTTTGACGCCCGCACGATGCTGAATTCCGGGGTGGAAATGATTCGTTGTTTTCCTGCCCGCCATCTGGAGCAGCACGGATGTCCTGCACATACGGCGGTGCTCAGCCTGACACACGATGCGCGCATTGACGATCTGACGCTGGTAGAAGCCTGTCATACGTCCGCATTTTATATCGGTGCACTGGGTTCACAGAGTACCAGTGAACGCAGGCGGGTGCGGCTGGCAGAAATGGGAGAGCTGAGCCGTGAACAGCTGGCACGTATCAGCGCGCCAGTAGGCATGGCGCTGGGCAGCAAAACGCCGCCAGAAATTGCGCTGGCGATTATGGCGGATATTGTTCGGGTAAAGAATGGGGTTTGAATACAGGGCAGAAGGCGGCCTTCTGCCCTGTGGGTAGTATGCCGTTTACTGGGCCTGCAGGAACAGCCTGTCCCACATGCTCATCACCAGGACCTGGTCACGCGGGGAAAGCTCACCTGCCTTGATCGCTTTATCCAGGCTGATTTGCACCTGAGTCTGCAACGCTTCCGGCGTGTGTTCGCCGGCCTGTTCAATTTCGGCCACGGCCAGCGTCAGATGACCACGCAGGTAACCGCCGGCAAACAGCTCATCGTCGCTGGCATGTTCTACCATGTCATCAATCAGGCCCAGAATACGCGCCTCAAATTCATCGATCATATAATCCTCTGTAAGCTAGTCGCTCCCCGTTCAGCACAAATCTTCCGGCCAGGGAAACAGTGCCGCCGTCAGCGGTGGAGTTGAGTAAAACGAGCGAAGTTCAGCAATCAGTCGGGCCGGGCGTGCAGGAATGCCCTTCTCCAGATAGTCCATCACCTGAGCATGAACTTTACGCTGGAACGCAATGCGATCCGGTTCACAATCACCTTCAAGATTGTCACAACTTACATTGAACGGAAAGCCTGCCGCAACACTTAACAACCACTCCAGCGCCTGGGGTTTGATCTCGACGGATTCAAACTGGCCCTGGGTCTCAGCATCACGCCCATCAGGGCAGTACCAGTAGCCAAAATCCACCTGCTTGCGGCGCTCGGCACCGGCAATGCACCAGTGGGAAATTTCATGCATTCCGCTGGCGTAGAAACCGTGGGCAAACACTACCCGGTTCCAGGGTGACGTCTCGTCAGCAGGAAGATAGATCGGTTCGTCATCACCTTTAATCAGGCGGGTCTGAAAATCATTCATAAAGCAGCGATCGAAGATGTCGATCAGATCCTGATAGTGGTGTTGCTGGCTCATAGCTGTTTGTCGTGTCAGTAAAAAACGCGCAATTTTGACATTTTGTCAGGCAGGTTTCGAGCACTATTGCATATATTGTCTCACGCGAAAAAGGTGGGCAGGTTATCAATGTCTTACCACCACTCGCCAACATGACGCATAAAGTTTCGGCTTAACGCTCCGATAACCGTTGGCACAGGCGCGATCGTTTTATTGCGCCATCTTATTTTATGGAAAAATAAACGTTTTACTTTAACTATGCGCAATCTCAAAACATCTCATTGAACATGCTGATGAGATAACGCTTTCCACCTTTAAATATTCTCTGGCTGCCACGCTTATCCCGCTGAAATCAGTGAAATAATCTTAGCCCGTGACATGGACGTCCTGAAATCCTGTTGACAACCTCATCCCCCTTTCAGGCGAGTGTGAATGAAGCAAAAATCAAATAAAACAACAATGATGATCAACGGAAATACCCGTGGACTGATCAGGCAGCCCCTGGTCGGTATGCTGGTATTACTGGGAGGACTTTTTCTTTGCGCTATCGTTGCGCTGTTTTACATCGCCGCTCAACAGAATACCCATGAAGACAAGCACCTTCAGTTACTGATGGGTAAAGCAATCGAAAACCGTCAGGATATTATGCATGCGCATACGATGGACAATGCCGACTGGGGCGAAGCCTGGAAAAATCTGCATTTGACGATAAACACCGAATGGGCCTGGGACAATCAAAACCTTGGGGAGTCCCTGTATCAACGTTTTCATTATGAGGGCATTTTCGTTGTCTCTCCGCAGGGAAAAACAGGTTACAGCGTGCTCGAAGGACAGCTGAAGCTACAGAGCGTTGCAACATGGCTGGGCATCGATCCTCTGCCCCAGCTTCAGCAACGGCTGAATGTGTCAGGGGGGAATGCCATCTCGATGCTGGTGGTCTCGCAGGGGCGAGTCACCATCATCAGCGCCGCTTGGATCACCCCCGATGGGGCGGCCAGTGCAGATACGGAAAACGGCCCGCATTCAATTCTTATCTTCGCCGACAGGCTCACCCCGGAGAAGCTGAGTCATATGGCTCTGGAATACGGTATCCAGGGCGCACAAATATTCAGTACACAAACCGCACTCCAGCCTGAAGACCGTAACATGCTGGCACTGCCCGCCCTGGGCGGAACGATCACATTCACCTGGCAGAGTGATGATCCCGGTAATGCTCTGGTAACGGGTATTCTGCCTGCGCTGGTATTGCTGATGTTTACCACCCTGCTGACCGCCCTGATGCTGATGAAAAATGCCCTGCGTAAAGCACGTCTCAGTGATGAGAGTCATTTCCAGCTGGAACAAAGCAAGAAGGCACTCTACAACAGCGAATGCCGTTTCAGGGATGTCGCTGAAACCACCACGGACTGGATTTGGGAAGCGGATGAGAACTTAACGTTTACCTGGATATCCGAGCGCTTCCCGGTGATTACCGGCTACCACATTTCTGACTGGATTGGCCGTCCGGCAACGGAGTTTTTACTGAACGACAGTAATGCCCTGGCGCAACTGACTTACCTGTGCCAGTCCGGTGGCCGCATCACGCTTCCTCATTGCCACTATCTCTCGGCCCAACAACATCAACGCTACTGCAATATGATCGTTAAACGCGTGTACCTGCCTGGCGGAAAAACCGGGTTTCGTGGCACAGCAACCGATGTCACCCAGGAAGTAAAAGCACAGGAGCGCGTGCGTTATTTATCACACTTCGATGAGTTAACCGGCCTGCCTAATCGTGTGCAGATGAAAGAGTTCCTCGAAGGAAAATTGAATTCAGCGCCCAGCACTGAACAGCAGCTGGCTATTGTGATGGTTGACCTGGATAAGTTTAAACCGGTTAACGATGTCTACGGGCATGCGGCCGGTGACAGCGTGCTGCATGAAGTCTCTGCCAGGCTACGCGCCTGCCTGAAAACATCCGGCATGGTGACCCGCCATGGCGGTGATGAATTTATTATTATTCTGCCGGAGGTTCAGGACCAGCGCGATATTGCCACCCTGTGCCAGCAGATTATTGATGAGATTAACCGGCCCTTCCTGATTGCCAACGGCGAAATTTTTATCGGGGTCAGCCTGGGCATTGCCCTCGCCCCTCAGGACGCCAGTACCGCCAGTGACCTGCTGCGTTATGCCGATATCGCACTCTACAAAGCCAAAAATGAGGGGCGTAACCAGTGGGCATTCTTCCAGCGCGATATGGGGGAAAAAATTGTCCAGCGCCGCGAGATGGAACAGGAACTGCGTGAGGGAATTCGCGCAGGCCAGCTGCGTCTGGTTTACCAGCCGCGTTACGATACCCACTGTTCGTGTATCACGGCGGTTGAAGCGCTGGTCAGATGGCAACACCCACACCACGGACTGCTGATGCCTGACCAGTTTATCCCGCTGGCGGAAGAAACCGGCTTGATTAACGCACTCAGCGACTGGGTATTGTTCACAGCCTGCAGTGATGCGCTGAACGCTATGCCGGGGTTAACGGTGTCGGTGAATATCTCGGCAAGTGAATTCCAGGACAGCAGCCTGTACAACAGAATAAAAGGGGTGTTAGAAAAAACAGGACTGGAGAGCTCATTGCTGGAGATCGAAGTCACCGAAAATGTCACATTGCATGATCCGGCCAAGACACAGAAAACCATGCTACAAATTAAGGAACTGGGCGTGAAGTTCCTTATCGATGATTTCGGCACGGGTTTTGCCTCGTTAAGCTATCTGCGCAACTTCCCGTTTGACGGTATAAAGCTGGATAAATCCTTTATTTTCCCTATGGATGATTCGGTACGCGCCAGGCAAGTCGTCGAAAATATGATTGGCCTCGGCAAGGCCTATTCTCTCTATGTCACCGCCGAAGGCGTTGAAACACAATCGCAGATGGAGCAGTTAACGCTGTTGCAGTGTGACAGCCTGCAGGGGTATTACATCGGCAAACCGATGGCCCTTGAACATCTGATTGCACTACCGACCTGCCGCACCCGCACTTAATGCCTGTGCCTGCTGGCGAAAAGCCAGCGGAGCCAGGCCGTAATGTTCTTTGAAGATGCGTGAAAAGTGAAAAGGCGAAACAAAACCACACTGCTCGGCGATCAGTGCCACGGGCAGGTGGCTGCGCATCAGCAGGCGTTCCGCATGGCGCAGGCGCACATCGCGCAGATAGCGGGCCGGAGTCTGGCGCAGATGACGGCGAAACAGCGCAATCAGATGATTTACCGAACAGTGGGCGCGGGCTGCGATATCCTCCAGCGCCAGCGGATGCTGGTAGCGCATAGCAATAAAGCGGCAGGCTTCACGTACCCCCTTCGGCATGGTTTGCCGCTCCTCTCCCGATGGCTGAATAGCGCGTGAGGCGTAGTAATAGAGCAGGGTTTCTGCCAGCGAGATTAACGCTCGCGGTGCGCCTTCAGGCTGAGAGGTTAAACTGATGCCCAGCTCCATCAGTTGCTCTACCTGATGGTCAAAAGCAATGGTGGCAGGCAAATGTGCCAGCTCGAGATTAAAGTTCACCGGGAGGGCCGCGAAATCCAGCTGGCACCAGATATGCTCGCTGGGCAGCAGTGAGTCAAACTGGAACAACTCACGCTCTCCCGGCAGCAGCAACGCCAGTGTGCCGGGCAATAACAGCAGTGAACGCTGCGCCGTCTCAATCGTCACGCTGCCACTCAGCAGCGCAATAAACTGAATGCCGCGCTGAATACGCGGCCCGTACACATCCCCAGCCCCGTACCGCGACAGACCGAAATATCCCTCCATGACGGGGACCGTCAGTGTGATTTCAGACATTTTTTTCACCACTTTGGTCATGTACCCCCCGGCCCCTGGCAGGCTATCTTTTCTCCACTCTTCAGCCGTATAGCGGCGAACACAACCCGAAACTGTGCGCAGAGCCTGATTGTGCGACGCAGATCAAACTTTGATTTCAGACAGGAGAAAACTATGGCAAATGCCAACGTGCGTCTTGGCGTCAGTCCGCTGGCCTGGACCAACGATGTGCTGGAAGATCTGGGGGATGATGTCACTGCCCTGCAATGTATGCAGCAGGCTGCCGCCATCGGCTATCAGGGGATTGAACTGGGCCGTAAATTTCCCCGCGAGCTGGCAGCCTTGCAACCGCTGTTGCAGGAAACCGGGCTGTCACTGGCTTCCGGCTGGTTCTCCGGCACCCTGGCCGACATTAGCGTGCAGCAGGAGCTGCACAATGTGGCCGATCATGCCCGCCTGCTGAGTGCGCTGGGCTGTTCCGTCATGGTGTATGGCGAATGCGGGGGGATGCCCGGCGAGACACCGCTGGATATCGGTATTTCCCACTCACCCAAACTCAGCGCCATTGACTTTGATGCTTACGTACGGCGGTTGAGCCAGTTCGCCTCGGCACTGTATCAGGAATATGGCCTGAAGCTGGCTTACCACCACCATCTGATGATGCTGGTGGAGCATCAGGATGAGATCGAGCGCTTTTTCTCTGCCACCCATGAGGATGTCGGGATGCTGCTGGATACCGGGCATGCCGTGGCGGCAGGCGCCGATCTCAACGCGCTGATCCGCCAGTTCGGCAGCCGTATCTGCCATATCCACCTGAAAGATATTCGTCGTGCGCGCCTGGAAAAGGTGTACCAGCAGGATGAAAGTTTTAACCAGGGCGTACGCGGCGGCATGTTCACCGTGCCCGGTGATGGCGGTATCGATTATCAGCCGGTGGTGGATTTCGTCAATCACAGCGGCTATCGCGGCTGGCTGATCGTTGAAGCAGAACAAGACCCGATCCAAGCGCCCCCGGTGCCCACCGTGACGCGCGCCTTCCATCACGTTAATGCTCTTTTTTCGCGCTAAGGAAATACGATGTCTGACACTCTGAATATTGGCCTGATCGGCTCCGGTTTTATGGGGCAGGCGCATGCAGACGCCATCCGCCGCGCTGCCCTGCTCTACCCTGATTTACCGAAAACACCGGTGTTGTACGCCATTGCCGACCAGAACCAGGCGATGGCACAGCAGGCGGCACAGCGCTTCGGTGCGCTGCACGCCTTTGGCGACTGGCGGGAGATGGTGCAGGACCCGAACATCGATGTGATTGATATCACCTCGCCCAACCATCTGCATCATCAGATGGCACTGGCTGCGATCAACGCCGGGAAGCATGTTTACTGCGAGAAACCGCTGGCCGTCACGGAATACGAGGCACGAGAGATGGCGGAAGCCGCACGCCGGGCCGGGGTGAAAACCATGGTGGCGTTTAACAATATCAAAACCCCGGCGGCGCAGCTGGCGAAGCAGCTGATTGAGCGCGGCGAGATCGGCACCCCGGTGCGTTTTCGCGGCACTTTCGACCAGGGTTTCTATAACGACCCGGAGCTGCCCTGGTCCTGGCGTTGCTCGAAAGAACTGGCTGGTTCAGGTTCTCTTGGCGACCTGGGTGCCCATACCCTGTCGGTGGCACAGTATCTGATGGGCGGCGTCAAAGAAGTGTGCGCCAGCGGGCAGACACATCTTAACACCCGTCCGGTTCCCGGCGTCGACAGCGGTTACGCCAGTAAGGTCGAGGCCAATGCGCAACGTCGCGAGGTGGAAAACGATGACCAGATGCAGTGCCTGGTGAGCTTCGACAGCGGCGCTGCCGGGGTGATTGAGTCTTCACGTATTGCCGCCGGGCGCATTTTCGGCGTTTACTGGGAAGTGTCCGGCACCGGAGGCACGCTGTATATGGACGGCGAGCGCTTTAACGAACTCCAGGTATTCCGTTTTAACGATGATAAGCGCGATCGTGGGTTCAAAACCCTGTATGCCGGCAGCCAGATCCCCGCTTATTCAGCCTTCTTCGGCTTCGATTTCGGTGGTGGCGGGCTGGGTTACTTCGATGTCAAAGTGCTGGAAATGCATGATCTGGTGCAGGGAATTTGCCGCGATGACGACTGCTACCCGAACTTTACGTTCGGCTGGGAGAATCAGCGCATCTTACAGGCGATTGAGGATTCGATGGAGCAGCGCCGCTGGATCAATGTGAGAAGAGGTTAGGTGTTGTGCAGCGGGTCAGGCATGCCTGACCCCTACTGATGCTACATACGGAGAAGCGTGGCATTCGTAAGAGCATGCCATGCGCGGGCAGTGACATCCGTAGGGATGTGGCATCCGTAGAGGCGAGGCATCCGTAGGGACGTGATATCCGTAGGGGCGTGGCATGCCGCGCCCGAAAGCACATTATGAGGCGCGGCATTCGTAAGAGCATGCCATGCGCGGGCAGTGCCATTCGTAGGGGCGTGGCATGCCGCGCCCGAAAGCACATTATGAGGCGTGGCATTCGTAAGAGCATGCCATGCGCGGGCAGTGCCATTCGTAGGGGCGCGGCATGCCGCGCCCGAAAGCACATTATAACGAATGGAACCACGCAATGATTTCCGCGCCGTGGCTGTCATACAGCAATTTCGCACTCATCACCGCCGACACAATCACAATCATCGGGCGGATCAGCTTCTGCCCTTTGGTCAGCACCATTCTGGCACCCAGACGTGCGCCGCACACCTGACCCGCGAGCATCACCAGCCCCACCAGCCACACCACTTTTCCGCCAATCATAAACAGCAGCAGGCCACCGAGGTTGGAGGTGAAGTTCAGCACTTTGGCATGGGCGGTCGATTTCGCCAGGTTGTAACCGCACAGGGTCACGAACGCCAGCGCATAAAACGAACCCGCACCAGGGCCGAAGAACCCGTCATAAAACCCAACGCATCCTCCAGCCACCAGTGCAAACGGCAGACCATGGAGACGACGCTGACGATCTTCCTCCCCAATCTTCGGCATCAGCAGGAAATAAAGACCAATGGTAATCACCAGCAGCGGCAGCAGCTGGCGCAGAATATCGCCCTGCACGTGCTGTACCAGCAGCGCACCGCTGATCGATCCTAAAAAGGTCAGCGCAATATTCAGCTTTTGCTCGCGTAAATCCACGGCTTTGCGGCGGATAAAATAGAGGCTGGCAGAAAACGACCCGCCTACCGACTGCAGCTTATTGGTCGCCAGCGCCTGGGCTGGCGACAACCCGGCGGCCAGCAGCGCAGGCACCGTCAGTAAGCCGCCGCCGCCCGCAATCGCATCGATAAACCCCGCCAGTAAAGCCACCAGAAACAGCACGCCCAACAGCCACGGAGCAACACTTACCCATTCCATTTATCGTTATGCCTTACAGTAAATGTTTATCCAGCAAAGCCTGGCAGGATGGCGGTAACGGAGTGGGCTCGCGCTTCACCGGCGGTGTACTGCCCGGTTTCGCTGGCGCAAACCAGCTTTGCAGTTCGGCACCACAGCCATCACCCGGCGGTGGGATCGGTTGATCCTGGCACTCAAGGCTTCCCGCCGGACAGCGCAGGCGCACATGCATATGGGCACGATGCTGGAACCACGGACGCACCTTGCGTAACCACTCACGATCGCTACCGGCATCCGCACAAAGCTGCTTTTTAATCGCCGGATTCACGAAAATACGCGTCACCTCGGGATCTTTCGCCGCCAGCTTAATCAGGCTGTCAATTTCTGGCTGCCAGTGGCGTGCCACCACATTTTTTCCATCGGCGGCAACCAGATCAAGCGGCTGAGGTTTCAGCAGCATTTGCTGTGTCCAGCGCTGTTTGGGGAGCTGTAACCAGATATCCACATCCAGCCCGGACTGATGACTGGCGTGGCCGCTGCTGAAACGACCGCCTGCCGCCATGCCCATATCACCGACCAGCACTTCCCCCAGCCCCCGTTGATTTGTCTGGGTGCTGAGACGCTGAATAAAAGCAATCAGGTCCGGGTGACCAAAATAGCGACGCTGATCGGTACGCATCACCTGATAACCGGATGCCTCCAGCGGCAGCGGCTGTGCACCAATAATACAGCCGTTAGAGAAGGCACCAATTGACTGCGGTGCACCGCTAATCGGCTGGTGGATTGTCTGCCACGGCGTGGCGGCCTGTGCGGTCGCCGTCGATATCAACAGCGCACACAGCGCCATCAGCGTCTTTTTCATGGGTTACCAGCGCGGGTAAGTGGTTTCAACGTCAGCATTCTGCGCGCGATGACGCAGTAAGTGATCCATCAGCACAATCGCCATCATCGCTTCGGCAATCGGCACCGCACGGATCCCCACGCACGGATCGTGGCGGCCTTTGGTGATCATCTCAACTTCTTCACCGCTGCGGGTCAGTGTTTTTCCGGGTACGGTAATGCTTGAGGTCGGCTTCATCGCCAGATGAGCCATAATGCTCTGACCGCTGCTGATGCCGCCCAGAATGCCGCCAGCATGGTTGCTCTGGAAGCCATTAGCACGGATCTCATCACGGTGTTCGCTACCGCGCTGGCTGACCACGGCAAAGCCGTCGCCAATCTCAATGCCTTTTACCGCATTGATGCTCATCAGCGCATGTGCCAGGTCAGCATCCAGACGGTCAAAGACCGGCTCGCCCAGACCTGCCGGGACGTTTTCCGCCATCACGGTCACTTTGGCACCAATGGAATCGCCCTCTTTCTTCAGAGCACGCATCAGTTCGTCCAGCGCGTCAATTTTATCAGGGTCCGGGCAGAAGAAGGGATTCTGTTCTACCTGGTCCCAGTCTTTCAGCTCGCAGGCCACGTCACCAATCTGCGCCAGATAACCGCGCACGATAATGCCGTGTTTCATCTCAAGGTATTTTTTCGCAATGGCCCCGGCCGCAACGCGCATCGCCGTTTCACGCGCCGATGAGCGGCCACCGCCGCGATAGTCGCGAAAACCGTATTTCTGGTCGTAGGTGTAATCCGCATGACCGGGACGGTAGAGATCTTTGATCGCGCCGTAGTCCTGCGAACGCTGATCGGTGTTTTCAATCAGCAGACCAATACTGGTTCCGGTGGTTTTGCCTTCAAACACGCCGGACAGAATTTTCACCTGGTCCGGCTCACGGCGTTGGGTGGTATAGCGCGAAGTGCCAGGGCGGCGGCGATCGAGATCGTGCTGCAAATCGGCTTCGGTCAGTGGGATGCCCGGAGGCACGCCATCCACAATACAACCGAGGGCGATGCCGTGTGATTCGCCAAACGTCGTGACCCGAAATACTTGTCCAATGGTATTACCCGCCATGCTGGCTCCTCGCTAAAATGGTGAATCAGTCTTTATAGATTTTAAAATGATGTTGTGCATCAATAATCTGTTGTTTCGTCAGCATGAACACGCCGTCGCCACCGTTATCGAATTCCAGCCAGGTGAAAGGCACATCCGGGTACTGGTCAATCATATGCACCATGCTGTTACCCACTTCACAAATCAGCACGCCCTGCTCACTGAGGTAGTCCGGTGCGCAGGCGAGAATACGACGGACCAGTTTCAGACCATCGCTGCCTGCTGCCAGACCGAGTTCCGGCTCATGGCGGTATTCGTTTGGCAGGTCGTCCATATCATCCGCATCAACATACGGCGGGTTGGTGACAATCAGGTCGTACTGCGTCTTAGGCAGTTCGCGGAACAGGTCGGCACGAATTGGCGTAACGTGGTGATCTAAACCGTGTGCGCCAATGTTCTGCTCGGTAACCGCCAGCGCATCGGTGGAGATATCCACGGCATCCACTTCAGCGTCCGGGAAGGCATAGGCACAGGCGATAGCGATACAGCCGCTGCCGGTGCACATGTCCAGAATATGCTGGGGTTCATGGCTGATGATGCCGTCAAAGTGGCTGTTAATCAGCTCACCGATCGGCGAACGCGGGACCAGCACGCGCTCATCAACATAAAACTCATGGCCGCAGAACCAGGCTTTGTTGGTGAGGTAAGCCACCGGAATGCGTTCGTTAATACGGCGGATCACACGCTCAACAATGCGGTGACGCTCGCTTGAGGTCAGACGCGCGGTGCGCATATCTTCAGGAATATCCAGCGGCAGATAAAGCGTCGGGAGCACCAGCTGAACAGCTTCGTCCCAGGGATTGTCGGTGCCGTGGCCATACCAGATATCAGCAGCAGAAAAGCGGCTGACCGACCAGCGCAACATGTCCTGAATAGTGTGCAGTTCATTGACTGCTTCATCGACGAAAATTTTGTCCAAAGTGCCCTCCGCAGGCCGTTCTGTTAAACCCGGGCGCTAGTTTGCCACGAAGCTTGAGATAATTCAGCGCGAGGGGGTGAAAAAGCTGAGATTTGTTTCAGCGATGGGCGAGGAAAAGGTAGACTGACCACAAATTGTGGATGAAATGACCCTTTAAAGGGGCAGTAAACCCTAACTGACAGCATAGCGATCCCCTGAGATGAGTAAAAAAGAGAATCTGAATGCGGACGATCGGGCGCTGTTTCGCGGGCTGATGACCGGCACACGCAAGCTGGCCCAGGACACGATTGTCCATAAGCCACCGCGCAAAAAGATAAGCGAAGTCCCGCAGAAACGCCTGCTCTCCGAGCAGATGGATAACAGCCACTATTTTTCCGATGAGTTCCAGCCACTGCTGGCGACGGAAGGCGCGGTGCGTTACGTTCGTAGCGACGTAGACCACTATGAGTTGAAAAAGCTGCGACGCGGGGATTACAGCCCGGAAATTTTTCTCGACCTGCACGGATTAACCCAGAAGCAGGCCAAAGAGGAGCTGGGTGCGCTGATTGCCGCCTGTCGCCGCGAACATATCTTCTGTGCCAGCGTGATGCATGGCCACGGCAAACATGTGCTTAAACAGCAGACACCGCTGTGGCTGGCCCAGCACCCGCTGGTGATGGCCTTTCATCAGGCGCCGAAGTTGTTTGGCGGAGATGCTGCCCTGCTAGTGTTGATTGAGATTGAAGAGTGGATGCCGCCGGAATTGATGCTGCCGTAGCGCGGAGCCTGTATTTCGCTACGGAGGTGTCACGATGGAGATCAGGGGTCGGGCCGACCGGAATAAAGATCGGCCCCTGGGGCAGGCATCACATCGCTTTCGCTAACTTGGCAGGGGATACCTGCCATTCCAGCTTGCCAGCCGCATTCTCCGCATCGAAGTCAACGCAGGCAATCGCCGAGGTGGCAAACATCGGTGGCGCTTCTTGCGGGCACAACTCAGCCACCAGATAGCCCACCAGCGGCAGGTGAGAGATCACCAACGCTGATTTCACGCCTTCGTTTGCCAGTACCTGCAGGTAGCAGGCCACCAGGCCAGGATCGCCGCCCGGAGTCAGCTCCGGCAGCACATCTTCGCCTTCCGGCAAGGGCAACACTTCACGTACCTGATTCAGTGTTTGCTGCGCACGCAGATAAGGACTGACCAGTACGCGCTCAATATCCACTGACTGGCCGTTAAGCCAGGTCGCCATCTGGCGAGTCTCATCGCAGCCGCAATGGGTCAAAGGTCTGACTGAATCACTTGCTGCATCTAATGCTGCATCGCCGTGACGCATAATGAAAACTTGCATATAGCACCGCTGTTGTTAAACAAAAACGCCGGGGACAACGCCGTCCGACTCTTCATCCAGAGAATGAACGCTGTGTTGTACCCCAATGCCTTGAGTATAGTCAACCGATTGTTTACTTAGTGAGCGACGTGCAGATTAACCAGCAAACATCATTCGCTAACCCCACCAGACTATCCCACTGAATCAGTGCAACTATTCAGCTTAACTTCCGGTTTATAGAAGGTTTCCTCGGCGTCAGCCATTTTTTTCAAACGTTCACAAGGGGCAAAACGCGGCCCGTGACGCTGCATAAGTTGCTCTAAACTGTTTACCACTTCACCGATGCCCAACTGGTCCATATAGTGGAAGGGACCCCCGAGAAACGGCGGGAAGCCGATGCCAAAAACAGCGCCGATATCGCCGTCACGCGCGCAGGAAACCACCTCTTCGTCCAGCGTACGCGCCGCCTCATTCAGCAGCATCATCACACAGCGCTGAGCGATATTCTGTGCGCTGAGATGGTGTTTTGCACTGATATTCAGCAAGCGATAAATCGCGCTGTCCGGCTGCTTTTTCCGCCCTTTCTGTGGATAAAGGTAGAAACCACGTCCGTTCTTCCGTCCCTTGCGATCGTCCTTCAGCACCGCATCCAGCGCAGCCGGTAATGCAAAACGCTCGCCCCATGCCTGTTGCAGGATTGGCATAATATGCGTGCCGACATCAATCCCTACTTCATCCAGTAACTGCACCGGCCCCACCGGGAAACCGAACTGCACCAGCGCGTGGTCAATAGACTCAATCGGCTCCCCTTCCAGCAGACAGTGCATCGCTTCAATCATATAGGGGGCGAGAATGCGGTTAACGTAGAACCCGGCCCGATCGGCCACCACAATCGGTGTTTTACCCTGTTTCTTCGCCAGCGCCACCGCCGTGGCCACGGTGGCCGCAGCCGTTCCGGCATGGGGGATCACCTCCACCAACGGCATTTTTTCCGGCGGGCTGAAGTAATGCAAACCGATGACATTCTCTGGCCGCTGCGCACCGGAGGCAATATCCGCAATCGGCAGCGATGACGTATTAGAAGCAAACAGCGTGTCTGGCGAACAGTGCGCCTCAACCTCAGCCACCATTTTTTGCTTCAGCGCCAGATCTTCAAAGACGGCTTCAATGACCATATCACGCTGGCGGAAGCCCTGATAGTCAGTACCACCGCTGATCAATGCCATCTGTTGCTGACGCTCTGCCACACTCAGGCGGCGGCGGTTGACCTGCTGAGTCAGCACCTGCCAGCTGGTTTTCAGCGCCCGGTTAATGCCTTCCGGGTTCACATCTTTAATGCGCACGGGCAGCCCGGCGCGGGTAGCCGTGATGCAGGCGATACCTCCCCCCATCAGGCCACCGCCCAGCACACCAATACGCTTCAACTCACGCGGCGCAGCCTGGGCACCCGGATCTTTTTTCAGGGCGGTAGTGGCGAAAAACAGGCTGCGCAAAGCGGCGGACTGCGGCGTCATCGCCAGTTCACCAAATGCCTGCGCCTCGGCGGCATAACCGCTACCGCTGCCCTGTTCCAGCCCGCAGCGCACCACGCTGAGTATTTTGTCTGTCGCCGGGTAATTCCCGTGCGTTTTCGCCTGCGTCTGGCGTTTTGCCAGCGCGAACAGTATCGCCCTGCCCGCCGGGCCGGTTAACAGCCGTTCGCGCAGCGGTAACGGCTTTCTGGCGCTGCGCGCTTTCAGTGCCAGCTTCACCGCTGTCTCCAGTAATATACTCGCTGCCACCGCGTCATCCACCAGCCCGCATTTCAGGGCCGCACGCGCACGCAGGGTTTTGCCTGTCAGGATCATATCCAGCGCGGTCGAAGCGCCAATCAGACGCGGCAGCCGCTGCGTTCCCCCGGAGCCCGGCAACAGCCCCAGCTGGACTTCCGGCAGGCCGAGCCGGGTTTTATCATCCAGCGAACAGACGCGATGATGGCAGGCCAGTGCCAGCTCCAGGCCGCCCCCGAGGCAGGCACCGTGGATGGCGGCCACGACCGGCACCGGCAGCGCAGCGATCTCCGCCATCACGGTCTGCCCGGCGTGTGCCAGCGCGCTGGCCTGCTCTGCCGTGTCACAGACCGCGATCATGCTGATATCGGCCCCGGCAATAAAAGAGTCCGGCTTGCCGGAGATCAGCACCAGCCCGGCAAGGTGCGGATTGGACCGTGCCTGTCTGAGGACATCGCGAATTTGCCCGGCAAAGGCCTCCTTCAGCGTGTTCATCTTCTCATCAGGCACATCGATAGTGATCACGCCGACGTTATCCAGGCGCATGCTGAGCGTAAAAGCCGTTTTCTGTTCCATTATTCCGCCTCCAAAACCATTGCGGCACCCAAACCCCCGGCGGCGCAGGCGGTCACCAGCCCCAGCCCGCCACCGCGCCGACGCAGCTCATTTAGCGTCTGCGTGATCATCCGTGCCCCGGTCGCGGCGAACGGATGACCATAAGCGATAGAGCCACCCAGCACGTTGAACTGCTCCTGATTCACCTCGCCCAGCGCATGGGGACGGTTCAGCACCTCGCGGGCAAAACGTTCATCCGCAAACATCTTCAGGTTAGCCAGCGTCTGCGCCGCAAACGCTTCATGCATATCAATCAGAGAAAGGTCGGCCAGCGTGATCCCCGCACGATCCAGCGCCAGCGGTGAAGCATAGGAAGGCCCCAGCAGCATATCCTGGCGCACATCAATGGCGGTAAACGCATAGCTGCGCAGGTAGCCCAGCGGCACCATGCCCAGCGCGCGCGCGCGGGACTCGGTCATCAGAACCACCGCAGCAGCCCCGTCGGTGAGTGGCGTGCTGTTTGCTGCCGTGACCGTACCGTGTTTTCGGTCAAATGCCGGGCGCAGGCGGGCATAGTCTTCAGGACGGGATTCGCTGCGCACATTGTTATCCTGCTGAACGGGCTGCTTCCACGGGGGAGCATAAGCCGTCATCACCTCGTCATTTAACAGCCCCTGTTGCCAGGCACGCGCCGCATGAAGATGGGAGCGGTGCGCCAGTGCATCCTGCTGCTCGCGGGTAATGCCATGATCTTTCGCCATCTGTTCGGCGGTATCGCCCATGCGCAGCCCGGTGGAATATTCGGCCACCGCCGGAGGCACCGGCAGTAAATCGCGCGGACGCAGCTGGCTAAGGAGTGTAAGTTTTTGCGGCAACGTACGCGCTTTGCTGAGGTCGACCAGCACCCGCGCCAGCGTTTTACTGACGCCAATCGGCAGCACTGAGGAAGAGTCCGCGCCACCGGCAATACCGGCCTGAATCGTCCCTGCCAGCAGGCTCTCGGCCACATTCGCCACCGCCTGAAAGCTGGTGGCGCAGGCGCGGCTGACGCTGTAGGCATCGGTATGCACACTCAGGCCGCTGGCCAACACAATTTCACGGGCAATATTGGGGGCTTCCGGCATCTGCACCACCTGGCCGAACACCAGCTGTTCAATGGCGTCAGCGGGGATCTCGCTGCGCGCCAGCAGTTCACTGATCACCATGCGCCCCAGTTCCAGCGCCGGAATACCGTGAAACGCGGTGGCCTGGCGGACAAATGGCGTACGCAATCCGTGGGTGATTGCGATACGGTCACCCTGACGTGTCAGCAAAGGTATAGCTTTACTCATTATTCTCACCTTTCTGCTCCCTGTTGCGTCGTGTTGCCGGTGCATGGGCGGCAATACGCGAGGTCGGGAGCATATCTTAGATAGACGGCATCATTGCCAAGAGGTCTGACCTGATCAGTGTTAACCAGATTAATGACGGGCGCTACGGCAGAAGGGAAAAAATGCGAGAACACACACGATTCTGGTGGAGGGCGGGCACCCTCCACCGGGAGATTAGCGCAGGCCCAGCTGGAAAATCATCGTTTCCGCCTGGCAGCTAAAAGTAAACTCACAGTCCAGCGTGACACCGGCCGGGGTTTCGCTGAAGCGGCTTTCGATCAGGCAAGGTTCTGACTCAACGGCACGCGCTTTATCCGTCAGCGTACGCAGCATCGCTTCAGCCTGTTCACGACGTTCAAATTCCTGGCTGTAGCTGGCGGTACAGTCCGTGTTATCCATTACTGTCCCAACATCGACACAGCAACACGCAGCGGTTTCACTGGCGTTACAGCGGTTAATAGCTTCAGTCATACATCCTCCGGCATACCACCCGGTATCTGGCGGCAGGTTAATTTAGATAAGTATAAGTCTACGCCTGCGCCTGTTTTCGCTCCAGCCATCCGGGGAAAAGAGCGCGTTAAGTGATGAAAATCACACTATTATTTGATCCGAAACAATTCACACTAAATCATCAAAAAATTGATTGTAAGGTTTTTGCAAGCCAGATCGCTTTTTCAGCATCATTTTAGAAATATTTGAAAAACAATATTGCAACATAGACACAGGTCGGACCTATACTTGGCCCACTGGTCTGATTTGTTGGTTGTCTGTCAGTCCCTAGAATCCGCGATCCCTTGTTACGTTACGTAACAGAGCTTAAATAAAAATCAGATAATGAGGTTGTGGTTATGAACCATAAAAACCTGTTTGCTAAGTCTGCACTCGCAGCAGCAGTGGCGCTTGTTTCTTCAAATGCTTTATCGGCTGGCTTTCAACTGAACGAATTTTCCACCATTGGTCTTGGCCGCGCTTATTCCGGCGAAGGCGCAATGGGTGATACCGCAGCATCGGCCAGTCGTAACCCGGCCACAATGGCATTAATGGATCGCCCTATGTTTTCCATTGGCGCGGTATTTATCGATCCCGATGTGAATATTCAGGGACAGTCTGGTGCAGGTAATAGTCTGAATGCCGATAATATTGCACCGACGCAGTGGGTACCAAATATTCACTACGTCCAGCCGCTGAACGATCAGTGGTGGATTGGCGCCTCAGCAACCAGTAATTATGGTCTCGCCACCGAGTTTAACGATGGATATGCCGGTGGTCCTTTTGCGGGCACCACCGATCTGTTAACCATGAACCTTAACCTCAGCACCGCCTATCGTCTTAACCAGCACTTCAGCATGGGTGTCGGCGTCAATGCCGTTTATGCGAAAGCGAAAATCGAACGTAATATTGGTGAGCTGGGCGCTTTCCTGCCCGCCGCAGGTTTACCTGCCGCACCGGCTGATACCCAGATTGCTCATCTGAAAGGCGATGAATGGGGTTACGGCTGGAACGCCGGTATTCTTTATGAAGTGGATGATAAGAACCGCTTTGGCCTGAGCTACCGTTCAGAAGTGAAAATCGACTTTGACGGTGACTACAGCAGTGATATTCCGGTGGCCTACAACCCGATCGGCGGTCAATTTGGTCTGCCGTCCGGTACTGGTGGTAATACGGTTTCAGGCTCCCTGTCACTGCACCTGCCTGAAATGTGGGAAGTCTCCGGATACCACAAAGTTGCACCACAGTGGGCCGTTCACTACAGCCTGGCGTATACCAGCTGGAGCCAGTTCCAGGAGCTGAGAGCGACCGGCAGCAATGGTCAGGACCTGTTCGTTAAAGATGAAAGCTTCCACGATGCCTACCGCATCGCGCTGGGTACCAGTTACTTCTACGATGATAACTGGACCTTCCGCACCGGTATTGCCTTCGATGACAGCCCGGTTCCTTCGGATAAACGTTCCATCTCTATTCCTGACCAGGACCGTTTATGGCTGAGCGCGGGTACCTCTTACGCCTTTAATAAAGATGCGTCAGTGGATGTCGGTATTTCTTATATGCACGGACAAAAAGTCACGGTTAAAGAAGGGAATGATCCGGTTGCCACCGCCCAAAATGGTGGCCAGGCGACACCTTATACCTTTACCTCCAGCGGTAAAGCCTGGTTGTACGGTGCGAGCTTTAACTATAAGTTCTGATCACTGCGCTTTATCAACGCGAATAAAAAACCCCACTCCCGTGGGGTTTTTATTATTTACTGCGAATCAATATCGCCCAAATCACCCTTAATTGCGGCGGCGTTTGGATTTTCCTGCGGAATTAATTTTCCATCGCTGGCAAGGAAATCATGATGCTGGAAATAAGCCGCACGCATAAATGCGTAAGGATCGTTAGAATTTCTCAAAATAGCATCGGAGTCGAGCAACTGTGCACGGGTTTCAATCCCTTCCAGTGCCCATTTACCCGCAGACATCCACCAGGTCAGCCAGAGCAGCGGCGGATAAACATCATCGACCAGCCCGCCAATATCTTCACGCGGCGTAAAACCCCCGTAGCCAGGGACTTCGACATACGTGCCGTATCCCACGCCGTAATGCCCCAGCGTACTACCGAAAGCACGGGTCTCTTCTTTCGCCAGTTTCGGGTTAGCCATGGAGGCCACATCAATCAGACCGCCCATACCCAACAGCGTATTCAGGAAGAAACGGTTGAAGTGCACCATCGCCTTATACGGGTTGCCCTCAATGAAATAGTTCACCATTGAGGAAGGTTCGTTCAGGTTACTGAAAAAGTTGCCCAGCCCGTTACGTGCAGGCTGCGGCAGATAATCACGCCAGACCACCGCAACCGGGCGCAGAACATACGGATCCAGCACATTGTAGTTAAAGTCGAACATAGAACGGTTGAAGCTTTCCAGAGGGTCGGCATGGCCCTGCGGCTCATTCGCCGTCTCAGAAGTGGCACATCCCACCATCAGTACGCTAGCCAGCACTAAGCCCGTCAGGCGATAGTTCATCGTTTTCTCCCTGTACTGTTATAAATTATCGTCCACTACTGCCGGTTAATTTCCACGGCAATCTGCTGCTGACCGGCAAAAGGCAGTACTTCAGTCAGCCCGAACCAGTCACCAGGTGAACGGTAAGCGCTGCCATCGCGCGATATTCGCACGCGAACCTGCACCTGATGCTGCGAGGATAACAACCGATCCGGCATCATAGCATTGCTGTCATCCAGCGTGATCGATAAAGGAAAATGGCTCAACGGACTCTTTTTCACGGCTACAGGAACCTGAGAAACGCCGTCAGACACGGAAATATACAACACTCCGTTCGCGGGTAACATTTTTTCTGCCTCAGGTGACAAACTGATGGTTAACGCCAGGTGGCTTTTTTCTTTGCCGGAAGCGCTGTCTGCCTGCTGGATACTGCGCTGGATCATCACCCGGCGTCCGTCATTTTCGGGTAACAGTGACAGCATTTTCTGCCAGGTCGCCGCTGCCTGCACATAGTTTTGCTGGTTATAGGCATTAAAGGCTAGCAGCCCCAGCACGCGCATATTGGTGGGATACTGCACGGCCATCCCTTCCAGCATCATGAGCGCCTCACGATTATCCTGCGGATCGTTCGAGCGGGTCTGTACTTCAGCATAGCTCAGGCGAACATCAATGTCGGTCGGTGCCAGCTGCAAGGCATGACGAAAGGCCTGGCTGGCCATGCTGGCATTGTTAAGCACCATGCCAAGCCGGCCGAGCATCTTCCAGTTTTCAACATCATCCGGCGTGCGCTGCAACTCGCTGCGAACACCCAGCGCCAGACGTGCCAGCTGTTCCATACTCAGCGGCCGCGCCTGCGGATCCATCACCTGTGCACGCAGTGCAGGCAGTTCATTCTTCACCTGCTGCCAGGCCAGGACCTGTTGCAGCCCTCCGGTTTTAACGTAGAAGCCGAGACTCACCAGCAGCAGGATCACCACGCCCGGCAGCAGTGCCCAACGGCTGACCTGACGGGATGTTTGAGAAGGGGTCTGGGGAATATCCAGTAGCAGCGTTTCCTGCAACTCGCGCACCATCTCGGGACGTTCTGCCACCACACCCTGCCCTTCATCCTCTTCCAGCTCACGCAGGCGCTGATGATAGAAAGCCTGATTAAGCCGATCGCGATCGGCGGTGCTTCCCCGCTTGTTGCGTACACCTGCCAGTAAAAATAGCGCACAGGCGGCGACCAGCAGCAACAGGATGGTTAAGAACAGTGTGCTCATGGCTGCTTCTCGTCATGGTTTAACAGGGTATCAAGCCGCTGCTGCTGTTCCGCATCCAGCGCGACGTGCTCAGCACGCCTGCGGCTGCGCAGAATAATCACCAGCGTGCCGATAATCACAAACAGCGCCGGACCCGCCCAGAGGATCAGCGTCGACGGCGTCACCGGCGGTTGATAAGAAACAAAATTGCCGTAGCGCGCCACCATATACGCTTTCACCTGCTCCGGCGTTTGCCCTGCCTGCAACAGCTGGTAAACCTTCAGCCGCATATCACCGGCAATCATGGCATTGGAGTCGGCAATACTGTTGTTCTGGCACTTCGGGCAGCGCAGCGAGGCCGTAAGCTGGCGATATTGCTGCTCCTGATCCACGGTGGCAAAAGAGTAGGTGTCGATGTTGTCAGCCTGCACACCCGCGCTGAACAGCACCAGCGCCAGCAGCATCAGATAAGCTTTCACGATCCGGCCTCCTGGCTGTATTTTTCCCACAGGGGTTTCACTTCCTCGTTCCATACGCGGTCGTTCATATCACCGGCGTGGCGATAGCGGATAATACCGTGGCCATCGATCAGAAACGTCTCCGGCGCACCGTACACACCCAGATCCAGCCCGAGCATTCCGTCACCGTCGTACAGGCTCAGGGCATAAGGGTTGCCGAGCGTATTAAGCCAGGTGATCGCTTTCTGACGATCGTCTTTATAGTTCATCCCCACAACGCGAACGCCTTTTGCAGCCAGCGTATTCAGATACTGATGTTCCGCCCGGCAGGTCGGGCACCAGGTGGCCCAGACATTCAGCAGGATCGGCTTGCCGTCATTCAGCACCGACTGATCGAAGGTTTTACCCGGCTGGTCCAGTGACTCCAGTTTGAAGACCGGGACCGGCTTACCGACCATCGCCGATTCCAGCCGCGTCGGGTCATCGCCGTTGGCATTACGACTTAGCTGCCACAGCAGCGCCGCCGCCAGCAGCAAAAACAGCACCAGCGGGAGATAAAGAATTTTCTTGTTCATGCCAGCTCCTTTTGCGCTTTACGGCGCGAACGGTAGCGCGGATCCAGCAGGCACAGCACCCCACCGAGCGCCATGAAGACACCACCAAACCAGATCCAGCGGACAAAAGGTTTGTAATAGAGGCGTACAGCCCAGGATTTGCCCTCCAGCTCTTCGCCCAGCGCCGCATAGAGATCGCGCGTGAAGCCGCCGTCGATGGCCGCTTCGGTCATCATGGTCCGTGCCGCACTGTAAAAGCGTTTTTCCGCCTGCAAGGTCGCTTCATGTTGACCGTTGCGGGTGACGTCAATTACACCTGTGCTACCGGAATAGTTCGGCCCCACCAGACGCACCACACCACGCAGCGTGAACTGATACCCGGCAACGCTCACGCTATCGCCCTCTTTCATCCGCACATCACGTTCCACGCTGTAGTTCTGGCTGAAGGCGATGCCGATCACCGTCACGGCAACACCCAGATGGCCGAGCACCATGCCCCAGTGACTGCGCGACAGATGACGCAGGCCAGCGAAGAAATCATGGCGATGCGTGGCGCGCTCATGCAGTTCCATCAGCGTCAGGATAATCACCCACACCGCCATCAGCAGGCCGACCACCGTCATCGCCTCAATGCGATCGTGCATCAGCCACGGCAGAACAATCGACAGCAGCAGCGTGACGACTAGCGCCAGCCCCAGACGCTTCCACAGTTTCTGTGGCTCATCACGACGCCAGCGCACCAGCGGGCCGATGCCCATCAGCAACGCCAGCGGAGCCATCAGCCAGGTAAACAGCGTATTAAAGAAAGGTTCACCGATGGAGATGGTGCCCAGCCCGAGCTGTTTATGTATCAGCGGCAGCAGCGTACCCAGCAGCACCACCAGCATCGCGGCAATCAGCAGCACATTGTTCCCCAGCAGGAAGGATTCGCGCGACCAGGCCTCATTCTGCACCCGGCTGCGTACCTTACCGCCTTTGATGGCATACAGCAGCAGCGAACCGCCAATGACGATAATCAGGAACGCGAGGATAAACATGCCGCGCGCCGGATCAGAGGCAAACGAGTGGACCGATACCAGCACCCCGGAGCGCACCAGGAAGGTGCCCAGCAGACTGAGGGAGAAGGCGGTGATTGCCAGCAGCACCGTCCAGGCTTTAAAGGTGCCACGTTTTTCCGTCACGGCCAGTGAGTGGATCAGCGCGGTCCCGGCCAGCCACGGCATAAAGGAGGCATTTTCGACCGGGTCCCAGAACCACCAGCCGCCCCAGCCCAGCTCGTAATAAGCCCAGGCCGAGCCAAGCACAATCCCGATGGTGAGAAACACCCAGGCCGCCGTAGTCCAGGGCCGCGACCAGCGCGCCCAGGCGGTATCCAGCCGCCCGGCCATCAGCGAGGCAATGGCAAACGCGAAAGCGACGGAGAAACCGACATAGCCCATATACAGCAGTGGCGGATGGAAGATCAGCCCGATATCCTGCAACATCGGGTTGAGATCGCTGCCCTCTATCGGGAAGTCCGGCAATGTGCGGGTGAACGGGTTCGACGTCAGGGTGATAAACAGCAGGAACCCGAGGTTGATCATCCCCATTACCGCCAGCACCCGGGCAATGGCATCCGCCGGCATGGCGCGACTGAGCAGCGCCACCGCCAGCGTCCAGCCGCTGAGCAACAGCACCCACAGCAGCAGCGAGCCTTCGTGCGCCCCCCAGGTGGCGGCAATGCGGTAGTAAACCGGCAATAAGGTATTGGAGTTGGTCGCCACGTAAGCCACGCTGAAATCGTTCACCACAAAGGCATGAACGAGGATCAAGAAGGCCCCGGCAATGCAGGTAAACAGCCCGTAAGTCAGCGGACGCGCCAGCCCCATCAGACGAGCATCCTGACGCGCGGCCCCCCATAACGGATAAACACTCAGCAGCAGCGAAAACGCCAGCGCCAGGCACAGCAGGAAACTGCCGATTTCAGGCATCATGACTGGCCTCCGCTCGCGCTGATTGCCGCCGGGGAACGGTGATTTTTCTTCATCGCATCTTCAATTTCGGGTGGCGTGTATTTTTCATCATGTTTGGCCAGCACTTCTTTGGCCTGCACGTGGGTGCCGTCCTGCAATACGCCCTGCGCCACCACGCCCTGCCCTTCGCGGAACAGATCCGGCAGAATGCCCTCATAGCTGACGCTAATCACGCCCACCGCATCGTAGAGTTTGAACGAGACCTGCAAGGTGTTGGGATCGCGTTTAACGCTGCCCGGCATCACCATGCCCCCCACGCGCAGACGCTGGCCCGGCTCCGGCTTAATCTGCTGAGCGCCTTTGCCGTTGATCACTTCGCCAGGCGTGTAAAACAGGTCAATATTGGAACGCAGCGCGTACATCACCAGCGCCGTTGCCAGCCCCAGCCCGATTAATATCAACATCACCAGAATCAGGCGACTTTTACGACGGGGATTCACGATCGTTCTCCTGCCGCGGTGGCGGCTTTTTTCATTTTTGCTGCGCGAATACGCTGCTCACGGGCATGGCGCTGACTGATGTCAGCCAGCAGACGGCGGCGTTGCCACAGCGTGTGTATCAACAGCGTAACCAGCGGGATCAGGGTGCAGCTCACGGCCAGCCAGACATAAAAGCCGTAACGGCCCATGGCAAAGAAATCATGCCAGGAAGAAAAAGCAGGTGTCATCGGTGATGCCCTCCCTTGACGGCCAGCTCCGCGACCCACGGGCGATGGCGCTCGGTATGCAGCAGCAGGTTACGCAGACGCATCAGCGTCAGGGTAATAAACACCAGCCACACGCCCAGGATTGACCAGTACAGCGGTGCCCGCATAGTCGGGTCAACGGCCTGTAACAGCACCCCGGACGAGCCCTGATGCAGGGTATTCCACCACTTTACGGAGTAATGAATAATCGGCAGGTTGATCACACCAACGAGGATCACAATCCCCGCGGCGCGCCCGGCCATGCGGCGGTCATCATAGGCGTGATACAGCGCAATGGCGCCCATATAAAGGAACAAAAGCACCAGTTCGGACGTCAGACGGGCATCCCACATCCACCAGGTGCCCCACATCGGCCGGCCCCAGGCGGAGCCGGTAACCAGCGTAATAAAGGTAAACACCGCACCGATTGGGGCCATGGCCATCATGGCAAGGTCAGCCGTTTTCCACTGCCACACCAGCCCGATAAAGGCGGCGCACGCCATCGCGGCATAGATGCCCATCGACCACATGGCCATCGGTACGTGGATATAGATGATGCGGAAACCGTCACCCTGTTCAGATGCTGGCGGTGCATAACCGAACCCCCACGCCCAGCCCAGCAGCAGCGCAGCCACGCCCGGGATCGCAAACCACGGCACCAGGCGTCCGCATAATCGGTACAACCGATCGGGCTTGCCCAGTTGATGTATCCATTTCCACATGATGTTTTTGCTCACAATTAAAGATCATTCGTCTGGCGTAAGTTCGCGCTAAAACGGCGCACTCCCGGTCTTTTCGCCGGTTAGTGAACGCTCACCCGTAATGCAGCCGCCGTGGCAAAAGGTGCCAGCGTGGCACTCCCTGCCAGCAGGGCACCCAGAATGGCCAGATAGCCGTCAATCGGCAGCCCCTGCCCCGCAGCATCGATGGCTGCACTGGCAAAAATCAGTACCGGCACCGCCAGCGGCAACACCAGTAAACTCAGTAATACGCCCCCACGACGCAGCCCCACCGTCAGCCCGACGCCAATCGCGCCGAGGAAACTGAGCGTCGGCGTGCCCAGCAGCAGAGTCAGCGCCACCGCCCGCCAGCTGGCAAAATCCAGCGACAGCAACAAGGCGACCAGCGGTGACAGCAGCAACAGCGGCAGCCCGGTAACGATCCAGTGTGCGGCCACTTTGCCCAGCACCGTCAACGGCAGCGGCGTGGGCAACAGCAGAAGCTGCTCCAGCGAACCATCGAGAAAATCATCACGGAACAGCCGCTCCAGTGCCAGCAGCGAGGAGAGCAGCGCTGCAACCCAGACAATGCCAGGTGCAATGCGCGCCAGCAGCTGCGGCTCCGGCCCGATGCCTAAGGGAAACAGCGTGACAACAATCAGAAAGAACCACAGCGGGTTGATAATTTCTGACCCGCTACGAAAAGCGATGCGCAGTTCACGCTGCAATACGCGCCAGAACATCAGGCCATCCCATCCGTCAGCCGAATGCGGCTGAGATGACGCACGGTCGCAGGCAGTTCCTGGTGCGTGGTGAGGATCACCGCCCCGCCCCGATCGGCATGAAGCACCAGCCTGGCTATCAGCTGGTCCACACCCGATTTATCAATGGCGGTCAGGGGTTCATCCAGTATCCACAGCGGTGCCGCTGACAGCCACAGACGCGCCAGCGCCACGCGCCGCTGCTGCCCGGCGGAGAGCTGGGACACCGCAACGTCTTCATAGCCGGTAAGGTCAACCTGCTCCAGCGCCTGCGAGAGTTCCTCCGGCGAACGCTCCGCGTGCCAGAAGCTGAGATTTTCAAATGGGGTTAATACCGCTTTGATCCCCGGCAGATGGCCGAGGTAAAGCAGGCTGGCGTGATAGTTTTCACGCTCCTGCTGAATGCTGCGCTGCTGCCAGAGCACGTCGCCCTGCTCTGCCCGGCTGAGCCCGGCCAGAATACGCAGCAACGAGGTTTTTCCTGCACCATTTTCCCCTTCCACCTGCACAATATCGCCGGCCTTCACGGTAAAACTGAGATCGCTAAACAGCGTCCGCTCATCGCGAACACATGTCAGATTTTGGGCTGCCAGCATGGGAGGAAAATCGCACATTGTTAAATTTGATGCAGGATAGTACCACAAACTGTGTGTCTGCCTACGCTGACCAGGCGGCATAAGGCACGTCTTCCCCCCCTGAAAAACCGGGCTATGGCGCTTTTTTGCACGGTTTCACGCCTGGGTTAAAGCTTTGTTACTCTTCTTATTAATGCAGGTTACATTTCATCGCGTCGGATAATACCCGCTACGCTTAAGAGGGAACGCTATTCTCTGGGGGAAAGATGAAAAACACACAAAACGATAATGATAATCAGGTTGAGAGTGAAGAAAGCGAACAGGGCAAAGAGATTGAGGTGGATGAAGAAGCCCTGCCCTCGCAGGCTGCCGCCGTACACGAGCAGATCCGCCAGGAGGGGGAGAAAGAGCTGGAGCGTGATGCCCTCGCCCTGCTGTTTTCTGCTATAGCGGCCGGGCTGTCGATGGGTGCCTCACTGATGGCAAAAGGCATCTTCCACGTCAATCTGCAGGATGTTCCCGGCGGGTTTCTGCTGGAGAACCTCGGCTACACCTTCGGCTTTATTATCGTGATTATGGCGCGGCAGCAGCTGTTTACCGAGAACACCGTCACTGCCGTGCTGCCCGTGATGCATAAACCGAACGGCGGGAATTTTCTGTTGCTGATGCGTCTGTGGGGGTTAGTGCTGGGCGGTAACCTGATTGGCACTGCGCTGGCCGCGCTGGCCTTTAACCACCTGCCCATTTTCGACGACGCCGTACGCGGGGCGTTTGTCAGCATCAGCCAGAAAGTGATGGAGAACAGCCCGATGGAGATGTTTGCCAACGCGGTGGTTTCCGGCTGGATCATTGCCACCATGGTATGGATGTTCCCGTCTGCGGGCGCCGCTAAGATTTGGGTGATCATCCTGATGACGTGGCTGGTGGCATTGGGTGACCTGGCGCATATCGTGGTGGGATCGGTGGAGGTCTTCTATCTGGTGTTCAGCGGCGATCTGCCGTGGCAGCAGTTTATCTGGCCGTTTGCGCTGCCAACCCTTGCCGGCAACATCATTGGCGGCACCTTTATCTTTGCCCTGATCAGCCATGCGCAGATCCGTAACGACATGAGCAACAAAGCCAAAGCGAAAGCCGCAGCGGAGGCGAAGCGCAAAGAGAAGAAAGAGGCAGAAAATCAGCCGGATTGATGCTAAAACGCGCAGTCAGGCGGGTAAGTGGTTAATCTGCGGCGCGAAACAGGCTATACTGCGCGCCGCTGTCCCCTTAGTTAAATGGATATAACGAGCCCCTCCTAAGGGCTAGTTGCAGGTTCGATTCCTGCAGGGGACACCATTTTCCTATCCTGTCGCCCTCACTGATACGTGGCTATTCGAACAAATCCTTTGCCTGGGGCAGTGCATCTCACACAGGATAAAGCCCGCGTGTGCGGGCTTCCGTTACCTTCCGTTAACCACCAAATACCAGCGTTGTAGACTTCGCCCCGGCATTAGCAGCCGCAAACGTTTTCGCGTCCGCCGCTGATTTTGCGCTGTAAGCGTAGTTTGATGCCGCTGTCCACTGACTCTTCGGCGACTTCTGGTTGGTAATGGCAGGCACGCTGCCCGTATCAGTAAAGGTGCCGTTGCCTTTATCATCCAGCATGCCTTTATTCGCGCTGCCCTCACCGAAGTAGTTATTTTCAGAAATAATTTTTGCGTTCTGAGCCAGCGTAAAGCCAAGCTGGAACTTGTTGATATAGTTACTGTAAACATGGAAGTAGCCATAACGCATCAGTCCCGGTGCCCTGACCTCCATATTATCGAAGTAACTGTGGCAAATGGTTAGATGCGGATAACCGTTATACGTTGCATCATTATCATCTGCCGGGTGCCCCAGAATCAGCCCGTATTTATGGTTACCGAAATAGCAGTTGCTGATGGTTGCGTAGTCAGCTTTCTCACCGATATACAGCAATTTATCCAGGCTGCCGTCACCATCTGACCAGGTGTGACCGACGAATGAACAGTGATCGATCCAGTATTTACTGCCGTAGTTCAGGTAAAGCTGGATATCATCATTGGCTTTAATATTCACCGAATGCTGGAAAATCAGGTTCTGGAAAATAATGTTCTGCGAGGTGGTCGTCGCACGGAAATGGATATTGTTTAAGGTGCGGTTCTGGAATGAACCAATAATAGTTTTATTCGAACCGAGATTCACTTTCGTCAGACTTGAGGCGGTGATATTGCTGTTAATCACCAGTACCCGCGCCGTGCTGTCGCCCACATACTGGTTAAGCTGCGCCAGTGTATTAATCTCCACCACCGACCCATTCCAGCCGCCTGTAACATTGGCTGCTTTGGCAAAACCGACCAGACCATTCAGTTTACTTGTTGGATATGTCATAAAAGCCCCTGTTTGCATGATGTTATTTTGAGATAAATGTGCGTATGACATCCTGTCGATTGCGCCATTTGCGAGAGGATAAGCACTCACGTCCATTGGCTTACGGGGCTATTTATACGCATCGTAAAAACCATGAACCAGCCAGTTCATGTCGCTGGTCGACAGGCAAACAAAAGCAGGCATTAAGATGCCATTCCAACCCCAGGGAATGACCTTCCCGGGGCTGGAATATATACTCCTGTCGTACCCGCCACCGATCTTAGTCAATCCTACAAAGCGGCACGCACGTCGAGATACTGCTGCTGTTTCATATGGCGGATCAGCACCTTGCCTTCCGGCATAAATTCGGTGCCGTAGCGCACAAGGCCGATGCCTTTCAGCTCGGCATCAATAGCGTAGCGCAGCTCACCGGGCATCGTTTGTGGCAGCATGTCGACCTTGATGCTGTTGAGACGAGGCTCAAAACGTAGCAAAACACCGGACAGCGTGGTCATCAGCTCATGTGCGGTGCCGGGCATCCCCTACAGGATCCTGGTCATATCCGGCAGACCGTAATCGGGCAGATGCGCCAGCGTTCCGGCGCGGCAGTTGAGGATGCGCTGCATATTGTCGAGTACTGAGAGGATCACCTGGTTCTCGTCGCTAACATGGTGCAGATCGAGGCCACCCTCAAAATTGCCGAACAATATTTCATACAGCGAGGGGGAGTGGTGTGAGTGAGGCATTACTTTTCCTTAAGCGGTTGCAGGGCCAGGCTGTTGTCGCCAGCTTCCAGTACGCGGGGCCTGTTCTGGTCCAGCATTTCGCGGTCCAGCACCTGCCGCCAGTGATTCTTCGTTAAGTCAGGGTGGCGAAACAGCCCCACCACGGCGACAAAGGCGGCCTTCTCTTCCAGCGGCATAGTGAGGTTAACCGCACCGCCAGGGCTGAGCACCACGTCACGGCTGGCAAGGAGATCGTCACCCAGCAATGCGTCACCGTCGTACGCAATCTGCTGATAAACCAGCGTATCGAAGGTTTTACGATCTTTGAGCTGATAAACGCGGATAATCAGCGACTGCGGGGTGCTATGATTTTCCCGGGTGTCGGTGTTAAGCGCTTCACGCGCGGTGAAATCGAGGTGCAAGACCTTAATTGTTTTATAGAAAATGGAGGACACCGCAGAACGGGTGCCGTCAGAGACGCTCTGCGTCAGACCGCAGCCGGTCAGGCTGACGGCCAGTAACGGTAACAGCCAGCGGAAAAATTTAGTTAAACTGGTAGATAACACGCTGATTTCCTTGTCGGATTGGGGTTGGTTGCAGGCCGCGATAGCTGCCAAGTTCGGTAGTAAACGTCTGTGGAATGTCCTCAGGCACTGTTTCACCCTCCACGCCCAGCACGCCATTCATACCCAGCCAGAACGGGGCTTCGCCGAGGGGAACAACGGGCAACAGCGCCGTACTGACGGTCAACCGGATTTTCGCTTTAAAGCGCCAGCCCAGATAAACGCGCAGCATCACCAGAAAGTCCTGATACAGCTGGCCGTCCGGCTTCCAGCCCTGCACTTCACTCTCGCTGTCAGTGATCAGCTCAATCAATAGCTGGCTACTGGTATCCATCACTTCATCACCCAGCGGCATGTTGCCATCCAGCAGAAAGTCCTGCTCACCGTAAAAACCAAGCGGCTGGCTGATTTCAATCGGACGCAGAGAGTACGGGCTGACCCGCGCCTGTGTCTCCGGGGCCAGTAGCCGCACCAGCGCCTGCACACCCTCCTCCGTTTTCGCTGGCTGACGCAACACGCCCAGCAAGGCAAGAAAACGCGAGACCGGGGTGCCAATATGGCGGGCGGTGCCGGGAATACCCAAGCCCACCAGCCCAAGCAGTGACTGGGAAATACCGTCCGTTCCCCCGTTCTCGAAGCTGGCCGGATAAGAGTATTTGCGCCAGATGCGATAGAACTGCGTGAGGATGCGATGGCTGAAGATATCCAGAAAATCCTGCAGCGCCTCGTGCCCTTCCCGTCGCTGACTGATGTCATCGAGGTAAGCCGTCGGTAGCGCAGAATCCACCCCATAGACACCCATAAAGGTGGTACGGACTTTGGGTGCTGTCATGGCATCATCGTCACTGTATTCGACGCTTTTCAGCTCACTGGCGGGGAACCCCATCCCCGGCCAGGGCGCGAACCGCACCGGATCATGGTGCGGATGCGCGCTACTGCCCAGCGGCGGACGATCCGGATTCTGCTTTTCTAACAGCTGACAGAAACGGTAAAAGTTCATCCGCGTCAGCTCGTCTTCCAGCCGTGGACTCAGCCGGGAATACGGCGATGGTGTTTCTCTTCCCATTCCAGGCGTTCTCCGGTGGGTTGCAGGATGATAATCAGGCGGTTAAACAAGTAGATATCGGTATACAGCGCGAAGAAGCGGCTGAGCATCTCCCCAAACAGACAGATATCGCCGTGCCCGGCAAAACCGTGACTGTCGAGCGTGACCTCGATCTGCACGCCGCGCAGCAGGTAACCCTGTTCAAAGCGTTCCGTTTCGCTGTGGCGTACATCGACAATCGCCTCCAGACGGCGGCGGTTCATCTCGCTGTCCGTCCACTCATACAGCGCCAGCGTGCCGCGCAGCACGTCGGCATTGTCCATCATCGACAGAAAGTGGCTGCCAAGGTGGCTGAGCACACGCCAGTGGAAGCGGTCGCGGTCTGGCGGGTAGCAGGGCAACGTGGGTGCACAAAGGTTGCGCACACCGATGCGGGTCGACGTGGCTTTCATCGTCGTATCCAGCACCGAGCCTTGCAGGGCGCGACGCGGAAGCTGACCATTCGTACCGGTCAGCGTCAGCGACAGGCTCTCTTCCGGCGGCACCGTATGGTGATCAAAGGCTTCGCCCCCCAGGATTAACCAGGTGTTATGCAGCCCGGACACGCCACGCCGCACGCGCGTATGGTAGTAATACTCCGGTGCCTCGTGGCGCATCATGCCGCCCTTGTGACGAAAGCTGGAGAACGGCACGTAAGTGTGACCGCCGGAGGACATCACCGAATCCACGGAGTAAATCTCGGTGTGCCCGTCCTGTATGCGCATCGGGCGCAGCAGGTACTCGGTTTGCAGCGAGTTAAGCGTCAGCGGGTCGGACTCCAGCGGGAAAAGATTGATCACCGGCGTGCAGTGCAGCCGCAGGTGCTGCTCCGTAAACGTGAAGTCATGCTCCCAGCGCTGCGCCAGCACCACGTCAATTTCAAACCATGGCAATCCGGCAGGCAGCACCCGCTTTTCCAGACCGCGCAACCCGGTAAACATAAACTTCTCGCGAAAGGTGAAGTACTCCAGCAACAGCTGATAGCCGCTGAAGCTGCTGTTCCCTGTCGGCCACAGTGCATCATTCTCACCAAAACCGAGGGCAGTAAATCGGGCCTCCAGCGGCTGGCGATCAACATCCCCCGGCAGACGCAGCCACAGTTGGGCAACGTTAAGGGTAAAGGCATGATGCATCGCGCAGGCCAGCGGCGCGTCAGCGTTGAAATAGAACGGGATCAGGCTTAAGTCCATCCGGCTCCAGTCCGCCAGGCTGCTGCACACAAAGCGCAGGCGCACTACCGAACGGCCATCCACATCAGCTGTGAGGGTAACCTGGTCCAGGGACAACGGCTGCAAGGTGATGTCCTGCGTGGTGGTATAGCAGCAGCGGGTCGCCTTCTCGCCTATTGGCCGGGACAGCACCTCAAATCCCTTCGCCACCGACAGCGGCTCTTTCATTTCACGCCAGTCCGGGGTGAACGCCACCACCGACATCGACGGAATGGTGCGCAGGTAATGCGGCCACAGCATGGTCACCAGCCCTTCCGTCAGCTCCGGCAGGTCATCGTCCAGCTTTTCCCGCAGGCGGCCCATCATAAAAGCGAAGCCTTCAAACAGGCGCTCAACATACGGGTCGCGCGCGCCCGATTTATCAAGGTTAAGCATTGCGGCCCGGTCCGGGTGGGCACGGGAAAATTCTTCACCTGCTTCAAGCAGGTAGCGCATTTCAGCGTCGTAATAACGCAGGGTTAGATCGTCCATGAGGAAGTTACTCAGTGTTGAAATCAGATTTACGGCATGAACCTTTTGCGTGGCGCAAAGAGCCTGGCGGTAAAGATAAACGGAGGGAAACAGCGGCATCAGCCGATTTTTGTCCCCCATGTCTCCAGCAGATTGTTGATGACAGCCACCCTCTGCTGATGCTGTGCAATGGCGATTTTTTCACTCTCCTGTGCGGCCAGTAACCCGGGCGTATTGCTGGCAGGGAGCCTGCGCGCGGCGGTCAGCACCTCAACCGTCCCGCTCGCCACTTCACGCACCTTATGCACCTCCGTCACCCCGTCCTGTCCGTTTCGGGACGCAACAATGTATTCCACCGGCCCGGAAACCTGCGTTGAACCCACGACTTTTCCTTCCAGGTAGATCAGCTGCAGCTGTTTGTTGGCGATGTTGCCGCAGTAGATCATACGGTAACGAAAGTAACCACCCCAGGGCTCACGCCCGCCGAGCGTGCTCTGCATAAACCAGGCACGCGAGTCGTGGATCTGGTCATCGTAAAAGGCCAGCAACTCTGCCATAGGAGCGGTGCGAGTGCCGGTACCCAGCCTGTCGGTGAACAGGCGGGCATAGTGATAGTCGCCGTCTTTGCGCATCTGCTCATACTCTTTGGTTTCATCATCGCCGTTAAACAGATACACCGGATGCTTTAGCACACCATCCAGCGCGATCTGTGCGATTCTTTCCAGCGGATCCCCGTTGATATCGCGATACCAGTGACGGTAATCATGTTCGAATTCGCGGGCTGCCTCGCGAAACTGATGGCGGGCGTTAGTCGGGTCATAGTCCGGTGGACCCGGCGGAATCTTCTCCTGCCAGTCCGCGCGCTGGCGGTTAACGGCGTTGAGCACCTTGTGGTGGGCAGCGATTTTTTTATCGTATTCGCGTTTCTCTTCCGCCATCCCGGCGGCGTCTTTCTGCGGTGCATGCAGGTAGAATGGCTGGGCCAACAGGCTGTTATGGGCATAGCGCCCGATGCGCCACGCGGTCATCCATGCCATCTGTACCCTAACCGCACTTTCCAGCGTTTTAGGAATGGGTTGCGGGTGATAACCCGGTTTTCCCGCAGGCATGCGGTCTTCGGCTGGCACATCGGTAAGCAGGGTTTCACGCCAGAGATTGAAGCGGTTGATCAGGACAGGTGCCACAGCAAATTCAGTAGTAGAATCTTGTGACATTTCTCGCGAAGGCCGCATATGCTGAATCAACGGCGTGACTATATCTGCCCGCACGGTCAGCGGCGCCCCCGCGTCAAAGGCGGCGGCATACAGATCGTGCAGGATAATCTGTGACAGCAATTCACCGACGCCGCCCCGGGATTTCCCCTGGTCAGCGGCCGGGTAGCCGCCGCCAACGTCAGAGTGCATCCCCGGATAGACCACCTCCTGCGTTTGGGACGGGTAGCGGCCATCCGGCCGTCGCACGGAGTCAAGTGGAAAGCTCAGGCGTTGCTCGTGGGCGGCAATAAAATGTTGGCAGCACTTCATCAGGCCGGGAAAACGGCTGGCTGAAGGCAGTTGCTGGGTGCCACTGGCCCAGCTCATATGGCCATCAAAGCCTGGTACCAGGTGCGCAATCCCTACCGAAGGCACGGTGTCCAGCAGCCCGAGAAACTCAATGCTGACCGGCAGCCCGAGCAGCGACAGTTCCACCCTGTCGCCATCGGGGTCGATAAACAGCTCTGATAGCCAGTTGACAAAAGTACGCGCCTCCGCCGCACCGCGCGAAAAGCCGTAAATAAACAGCTTAATCGCCAGCAGATGTGGCTGAACCCTATTGACCCTGGCACGCAGCGGCTCCAGCAGTTTATCGATGGCGCGGCGGCGGTTAACTTCGCCGCTGAGCGGCCAGGGCGCACGCATCGTGGCGAGGTTGTCGCGTGCCACGCTGTCGCTCAGTCCCTGACGGGTTGGCGTAATGGCCGTCATCAGCGCATCCACCAGACGCAGCAAGGCCCAGTTAATTCGATCTTCCCCACCGGCGGCATATTTCAGGCCATCGCCGCTATAGCTAAACTCATTGATTTCAGGGAAAGGGGTGCCTACGCCAGGCATATAGTAGCGGAAGTATCCCTGGCTCTCCGCATCCTGATAGGTAGCATGATAGAGCTTAGCGATATTGGTGGGATGGGGTGGGTTAGCGAAATCAGTATCATTTTTTTCATTATTACCCGTACCATCGAAGAACAGGCTGATATGCAGGCTGTGGCAACAGGGGGGCATGACGAGCTTCCCCGCCTGCTGAGTTAATTTGTCCCGGTACAGCCTCTCCTCTACAATTTGTTTTTTATAATTAACCCTGACCTGCTCCGGGGTTAACAGCAGCCGTCCCCCTTCGGGGAATTCCGGAGGTGCCCAGCAGGGCAACGCGAGATTTATTTTGGACATTGTGCTGGCTCCTTCATATCCAGTGGCTCTTTTATTGGGTAGTTTGGCGTGCCATAACCATCACATATCGTGGTCACTTTGACCTGATTGCAGGGAAGAAAATGCACCGTTATTCCACAGCGCTCTTCACCATATTCGGGGATATCGACTACCGCACTATATTTCTGGAAACTGGATTTTACTTCTTTTTCCCATTTCAAATATTCATCCCAATCCTCATAACCTGGGAATTTAGATGCAGTTTTAGGATCCACTTCCCACTCCACATGCGCTTTTAATCCTGGCGTCCATTTATCTGGCAACATCACACAACAATACCCTCCACCTAAACCCGGTGCGCGGTAGCCGTTAACCTTAAACCAGTTAATTGTTTTCCCGGAAACATGGTTTTTTGCTCTTAAATCGCCAGCGGTATACCTCTCATAACCTGCATGTGAGCAACCTGAAATCAATAAAATCAAAAAAACCAGTAACATCCATTTATGCATAGTATGCACTCCTTTTTTATAAACACGGATAATCACCACCGAGTGAGCGTTATTTCGGGCATTGTGCTGGCTCCTTCATATCCAGAGGTTCCTTAATCGGATAGTTTGGCGTGCCATAACCATCACAGATAGTGGTCACTTTGATCTGATTGCAGGGCAGAAAATGCACCGTTATTCCGCAACGTTCTTCACCATACGGTGGGATATCTACTATAGTGCTATGCTTATGAAAACTAGTTTCGATCTCATCCTTCCATTTATTAAACTTAATTCGATCATGATAACCTGGGAATTTAGATGCAGTTTTAGGATCCACTTCCCACTCCACATGCGCTTTTAATCCGGGCGTCCATTTATCAGGAAGAAGAATGCAGCAGGCATTTCCTCTTACCCCACCTCCGTAACCATTAACTCTGAAATAATTAATTCCCTGTTGAGTGTGATTGTAACCACGCAAATCCCCAGCAGTGTAACCACCACTTTCGGCCTGAGAACAACCTGATATCAGTAAAACCAATAAAACAAACAACATCCATTGACGCATAATAAATCTCCTTTCCTTACAAATACGAGTAGCGTCGCAGCACAATATTTATTTCGGACATTGTGCTGGCTCC
Organism: Erwinia rhapontici; assembly: GCF_020683125.1. Taxonomy (NCBI): domain Bacteria; kingdom Pseudomonadati; phylum Pseudomonadota; class Gammaproteobacteria; order Enterobacterales; family Erwiniaceae; genus Erwinia; species Erwinia rhapontici. Next base: position 3,568,830 of record NZ_CP085627.1, read on the forward strand.
TTCATTTCTCTTGGTTCCTTAATTGGGTAGTCAGGCGTGCCATAACCATCACAGATAGTGGTAACTTTGATCTGATTGCAGGGCAGAAAGTGCACCGTTATTCCACAGCGTTCTTCACCATACGGTGGGATATCTACTATAGTGCTATGCTTCTGAAAACTAGTTTCGATCTCATCCTTCCATTTATTAAACTTAATTCGATCATGATAACCTGGGAATTTAGATGCAGTTTTAGGATCCACTTCCCACTCCACATGCGCTTTTAATCCTGGCGTCCATTTATCTGGCAGCATCACACAACAATACCCTCCACCTAAACCCGGTGCGCGGTAGCCGTTAACCTTAAACCAGTTAATTGTTTTCCCGGAAACATGGTTTTTTGCTCTTAAATCGCCAGCGGTATACCTCTCATAACCTGCATGTGAGCAACCTGAAATCAGTAAAATCCAAACAACCAGTAACATCCATTTATACATAGCATGCACTCTTTTTTTATAAACACGGATAATCACCACCGGGTGAGCATTATTTCGGGCATCGTGCTGGCTCCTTCATTTCTCTTGGTTCCTTAATTGGGTAGTTTGGCGTGCCATAACCATCACAGATAGTGGTAACTTTGATCTGATTGCAGGGCAGAAAGTGCACCGTTATTCCGCAGCGCTCTTCACCATACGGTGGGATATCTACTATAGTGCTATGCTTATGAAAACTAGTTTCGATCTCATCCTTCCATTTATTAAACTTAATTCGATCATGATAACCTGGGAATTTAGATGCAGTTTTAGGATCCACTTCCCACTCCACATGCGCTTTTAATCCTGGCGTCCATTTATCTGGCAGCATAATGCAGCAGTAACCGCCTCCTTCACCATAAGCCCCCATATTAGGGCCACCATAACCATTGACGTCCATATAATTAACAACGAAAGGTGTATGATTAATCCCTCGTATATCACCGGCGGTATAACCACCATTTCCGGAACGGGAACAACCTGAAATCAGTAAAATCCAAACAACCAGTAACATCCATTTATGCATAGCATGGGTGAGCGTTATTTCGGGCATTGCGCTGGCTCCTTCATATCCAGAGGTTCCTTAATCGGATAGTTTGGTGTGCCATAACCATCACATATCGTGGTCACTTTGATTTTATTGCAGGGAAGAAAATGCACCGTTATTCCACAGCGTTCTTCACCATAGGGTGGAATATATTTTGGAGGTTTGCAGCGTGTTTAGCATAAACCTGACCATCATTAGTCACCCTATCCTGAGCCTATTCCCCCCTCCCCTTTGATTTACCCGCACAGTACCGCAGCACATGCCGGGTCGAGGTTAATCAAGCCGGAGAGCAGTTGGTCCATCTCCGGTTGCAGGCGGGTTTTATCCGTCTCGCTGCGCGCGGCTTTAATGCGCAGCAACTTCAGCCGCCGGGCTTTCACCTCAAACAGCAACTCAGGTGACCACTGCTGCAACGTCAGTATCTGCGCCCTGCTGTCCAGCTCACCCAGTAAATGCAGTGAGAGATCATTCCTGCCATATTGTTCCGCAACCCGGGCCATTAGCAGACGCATCAGCCAGCGGTCACGGACAGAGGTCATGCCAGGACGAGATTGTAACCAGCTAAATGCAGCTTCTATTCCTTCGCTATCCGCCAGCGTCAGCAGCTCCGGCTCCAGCATCAGCACGTCTTCATCACTCGACGATACCGATGTGACTGGCTCCGCTCTCCAGCGACCAAGGTCATCCATCACCTGCTGATTGATCCAGTTCAGAGTGACATCATCTGCAAACGGCGTGCCGTCGTTAAAAGCCAGTGTTTCCAGCTCGGGCAGGCGCGACAGCAAACTTTTCATGCCCCGGCAGAGGATATCGGCGCGGACCGTATCGACGTCCATCTTCACCAACGCCTGCCAGGCGTACCATTGCAAATCCAGCCACAGATGGTTGACGCCCTGGGAAAACAGGCTGTCGGCATGCTCCAGCAGCGCCATCCAGTCCTGTTGCAGGTAAAGCCGTTTGAGGTGAGCGCGGTGGTCCGGCTTCGGTGGTGCAAGGCGTGAACAGCCGCTGGCATCGAGCTGGGGCAGATCGGTCAGCGTGTCCCAGCGAATACTTTTCATCAGATGGTGGCCCGCCAGCCAACCGCCAGGCTGATCGCGCAGGTAACCCGCCAGCATTTTCGCCTGATCAAGCAGGTCACGGCCTGAGGTCACGGCGGCCATCAGCGGGGCAGACGCTGATGGCACGGCGGAGGATGAAAACGCATCGCAGCTGGTCTGTGGCACCAGGCTGCCCGCGCCACCACTCTGCACCAGCCGGGTTTCCAGCGCCAGGCATAGCCCGGTGAGCTGCGGGCGCTGCTCCTCTGCGAATGACTGCATTGCCCGCTCCGCCAGCAGAAGTGCACCGGTGATACGCTGCATAACAGCCATATCCACTTCCGGGTAGAGCGACAGGCTGTCGAGTACGCGCCCGCTGCCGAGCCACTCCAGCGCAGATTTTCGACTGCGCTCGCGCTGTGGGTGCAGCTGTACGCCGAAGCGTTGTAACATTGCAGCCAGCAGTTCCAGCCCTTCCGCCAGCCCGGACTCGCCATCCTGGTGCAACCGTGCCCAGATATAAAAAGTCACTACGCGCAAATCTTTGCTTACCGTGGTCAGCAGCTTTTCACTAAGCTGGCAAATTAGTGCGGTATCAATACAGGAGAGTTTATTCACCTCTTCGCGGATGCGTTGAAAGTCATCGTCATAGCCGGGATCATCACCCGCTGGCTGCGTATCACTGAGCGGCAGTAACCAGGGGTTCCAGTCGTCTGCCCGCCCCTGTGCCTGCTGGATCAGCGGGCCTTCGTCTGCGTGGCAGGCATTCACAATGTTTTGCAGCGTGCTCATTCGTCTCCTCCTTCTGTGGCAGGCATTGCATCATTCCCCGACAGCGCCTGAGCGGCTATCGTCGCATCGACGCTAAAAATCTCTGCCGGCAGCGTGAAATTACGCAGCTGCAGCAGCTCCAGCGGGCCGCTGCCCAGCTGGGAGCGCAGCACCCACTGCAGCGTCCGCCCATCCGGCGCCGCAAAGCTCATCATCCACCGCCCGCCGTCAAGCTGCCGCCGCTTACCCTGCTCCAGCCAGCGGATCAGGCCCCACGTCCCGCTCCAGTCGCCAAACAGCCGGGCTCCCGCCGCCGCGGTGCTCCACGTCAGCATCGTGCCCGGTCTGAAGGTCTCCCCCGGCCAGCGGAACGTCCGCCACTCCGCCATCTGGTTAAAATAGCGCAGCGTCTGTCCGTCAACGGTCAGCTGCGTTTCCACCACCTGCGCCACCGGGCGCGCCTGCAGCTCAAAGCGGATGCCCTGCTGCCCGTCGGTGAACAGCACGTCCGACAGCCCGCTCAGCTGGTTCAGCGCCTTCAGGAACGCCGGGTTGAAGGTCAGCCCCTGGCTGCTGGTGCTGTCCGGCACCCAGCGGCTGCCCTCCTTATGCAGCACGCCGCCCAGCTCCGCGTTAAGAAAACGCTCGATGCGCCCGCTGTCCTTACGCAGGAACTCCGCCAGCATCGGCAGCGAGGCCTCGTTGTCGCTGGCCGCAAACGGGTAGCGCCCGTCAAACGCGCTGCGCCACGGCGTCACCACCGAGCGGCTCCATTTCGCGTTCAGGCTCGCCGCCGACGGCTGCAGCACCGTCTCCCACGCCCGGGTCAGCGGCTGCACGAACACCGTCTGCCCGAACCCGCTCCACTCCTCCCCGAGGCTGGCGGCCATCAGGCTGCCGTACTGGCGGGTGTCGGTCAGGTCGACGCTGTTGCCCTTAAACACCGTCTGCGCCAGCGCCTGCATCCTCTCCTGCGGGTCCGCGCTGCCCGCCACCTGCTGCAGCCGCAGGCGCACGCGGGTGAGGCGCGTCAGGTACGTCTGCAGGCTCAGGCCGTCGTCGCCGGACGCCGCGCTGTGACGCCCCGTCAGGCTCAGCAGCGGGCCAAAGGTGGCATCCAGCGGCCCCTGCGGCCCGGTCGCACTCTGGTCGATAACCGGCTTCTGGCCGCTGCCCGTCAGCGCCTGCGCCGATTTAATCAGCGTGTCCGACAGCGCCTCGCTTTTCTGCCCCGCCTGCCCCTGCCACGCCAGCTGGTTCATCAGCGCAATCAGCGGCGACTGGCGCACGTCGCTCATCAGCGTCAGCTGGTCCGTCACGTCGGCAACGTTGTCCACCGGGTTGAGCCGCAGGCCGTTAAGAAAGTTCAGCCAGCCGCCGGCAAAGTCGGTGAAGTAGCGCGCCGTCAGCCGCGCCTTCAGCGCCTCCGGCGACAGGTCAGCCGGCGCCGGCTGGCGGCCGTCGCTCAGCACCCAGTCAATCTCCTCGCGGCGTGACCTGGCCGCCTTTTCAATCGCCTGCTGCACGCCCCCTTCCCACGCCTGGCGGGTAAACATGCCCGGCACCACCGCCTCCGTGGTGAACAGGCGGCGGGCGTCGGTGCCCGCCGTCATGTCCTCCAGCGTCAGGTCGGCAAAGCTGCGGCGCACCGACTGCAGCACCGCCTGATACAGGGTGCTTTCGGCGTTGCGGCGGCCAACCTGCTGCAACAGCAGCTGGCGGCTCTGGCTGACCAGCGTGGCGTCCGGGGTGATGGCCCACTGCGGCCGGTGCGGCAGCTCGCTGATATAAAATGCCCACAGGTCCGGCGCCAGGGCCTGCCACAGGCCGGGAGATATCCCGTCACGGGACGGCTCAACCGTCTTCATCACCTGCGCGTAAAACGCCCCGTCCACCCTGTCCGGGCGCGCCATCATCAGCCACGCCTTCAGCCGGTCGTAGCCAGCCTTTGCCCCGGCGGCGCGCTGCGGGCTGTCCGGCGGCAGGTCGGCCAGCGCCCTGAGCGCCCGGTGCAGCGCGGCAGCGGCCGGGTCACGTATCAGGCGGGTATTCGCCACCCCGTACCAGGGCATCACCGCGTCAAGCAGCGGCGTGGTGTGGTCGAGGCCGAAGCGCTGATACCAGGGCGTACCGTCCTGCTCCCGGTGCTTCAACAGCCCGGCCCCGTTGCGCAGCGCGTGCAGGCCAGTCAGCTGCCGGTCGGAGACCTCAGGCGCCTGCACCAGGGCGCGGGCCTGCTCCGCCACGCTGACAATCTGCTGGCGGTTGAGCGCGAAGGAGAGCAGCATCCCCGCGCCCCACAGGCCGAGAGCGGCCATCAGCGCCCGGGCCAGCGTCTGCTGCCAGGGCAGGCCAACCCGGCGGCCGCGCAGGCGGGTGCAGTCCTCCACCACGCCCTGCCAGGTGACGGGCAGCGTCAGGGCATGGGGCGGCAGCGCCGCCGTATCGCCGGATGCGCACGCACCGCTCTGCGGCAGGCTGAACATCAGGCCGCGCAGGACGATGCGCCGCTGCGCGGCGTGCAGCCACGGGGTGAGCTGTTCCTGCCAGCGTTCGCTGCCGCCCTGCGCCAGCCGCTGCCCGAGGCGCAGCAGGAAATCATGGGACAGGCTCTGCGCAATCTGCGCCATGCCCAGCTCGCGCAGCGGCGGCAGCAGGCCGTTGAGCTGTGAGGTGATATCCTGCGGCTGCGCGCGCGGCGGGAAGGTGGCTCCGACCGCCTGTTCGGTGCGTCCGGCCTGCGGCCAGTCGCTGTGGCACAGCTGCCACAGCCACACCGGCGGCTGATAACGCAGCAGCGTGCCGATGCTCTCCAGCGCGCGCAGGTCGGCGTCGCTCTGCTGCGGCGTGAGGCTCTGCTCCGCCCCCAGCACGCGGATAATGCCGTCCAGCGGGCGGCCCCGGCGCAGGGTGCGCAGCGCGGCGAATCTATCGGCATCCGGTGCCCCGCTCAGGCTGCCGCCGTCAATCAGCACGGTGCGGCTGCCTTCCAGCCACTGCTGCGCCTGCAGGCCGGGGAGCAGGGCTGCGCGGGCGGCATCGTCGCCAACGACTAAAAGCAGGCGTACCCTGTAGCGCCAGAGCAGGCCGTAGCGGGAATGGAGGTGAGTTTTTAGCGGTGAGGTGAAGTGCAGGGATGCTTTCACGGTTTTAGCCGCTGTCTTTTCCGGCCCGGCGCTTTGCTTCACACGGTTAATTATCCACAGTTGGATTGCCAGGAAGGCCAGCATGATCAAACATGCCAGTACGGTCCAGATAATGCCGCAGACGATCAGTATTGAACGGATGACTGGCCATTCTGTTGAAGCACTCTCAACAAAAAACCAGTACCCCAACCCTGCAAGCAGAATAATCAGGGTGATCGCCGCCACCGCCAGTACACCGGTAAATGCCGCAGAGATACGTTGAGTTTGTTGTGTGGCTTTATCCTTTTCCATAAGGCTTAACAATTCCAAGTGCGAGTGTGTGTTGAGGATCGGTAGCTATCCAGCCGCAGGGTTGTTGTTGATGCCGGGCCTGGATCGCCGCCAGGGAGATAACGATCAGCGGCTGCATGTTTCCCACATCGCCCCAGTAACTGTCCTGCAGGTGATGCGTGACATTCCAGCCGGTTTCGGCCAGTTGTGGCAGTTCAGGATGGGAAAACAGCATGCATGCATCCGGGGCATCGTCGATGTCGCTCTGCTTCAGGGCTCGCTGGCAAACGTCCTTCAGCGCATCAGGCGTCAATGCAGAAAAAACTTCGCCACGCGGCATTACAACAGGGCCTTCAGCCGCTACCCGCCAAAGCACCGCCGACTCGCCGGCGGGTAACCGACGGCCAGAAGAAGCGGCGCAGGACTGGCATCCGGCCAGCAGAAATTGCCTGCCCTTATCCTGCTTTAACCTTGCTGCCATTCGCGATAGCGTCTCTTCACCGTTCCAGATTTCAGGTTCTGTGGGTAATGCCACCTCAGGAAAACTCGCCACCATCTGCGAACGAAATGCCTGCCAGGCGGGTTCACTGCCCAGCCAGAAGACGCCGGCAAAAGAGCTGACCGGTTCACTCTGTTCTTTCTGCCATAACAGCACCAGTGAACACGCCAGCTGCTGCTCACGTGCCACCACATCGCTGGAGAAAGTACGGGCAATGCGCAGGGCCTTACCGCCGGGTTCCTGCTCCTGCTCCGGCGGGCGCTGTTCGCGGCCCAGTACGTGCTTCCAGTCTGATTCGTCACTGCCTGCCGGCCCAATCAGCAGAATTTCACGCAGTGCCAGCGTGCTTTGGTGCACTTCCCACCACAGATGATGTTCATGCGCCACGGCCTGCTGCCAGGTCGTGGCATGATGCAACGAGGCACGGTAATAGACCAGACGGCACAGCCAGAGCACGCCAGTGATAGCCAGAGCGAGCAGCATCAGCGTAAAAATCATGCTGCTGCCACTCTCCCCCTTCAGTAACAGAGCCGCACTCCCACCCGCCAGCAGCGTGAGCAGCGATCCCGCCGCCAGCCACTTTTTGCTGGCGGGCGGGGTTGCGGTTTTCCAGAGCGGGAACTCGGGTAACGCTCTCACTTCGCAATGCCGCAGTCGGGAAAGGAGCTAACCAGCGTGCAGCCACAGGCGCAGCGATGCCCGTGCAGCGCAACGGACTTACCATCAACCTTCGACAGCTCGCTACCCTCGCTGATAGTGGTCATACCGTGCTTGTTACATGTGACCGGGTCCCCCTTTGCGGCAATGCCTTTGCCAAAGCAGAGGTAATGCCCCGCCAGCACCTTACCGCCATACTCCCGCAGGGTGTCTCCCTCACGTATAATCTTTTTCATCAGGTTCCCTCCTGTTATTATGCGGTGATGACCGACTGCGCTTTTTCCCGCCAGGCAGACTGAATGGCAGACTTAGCCAACTCCAGCCGTTGCGCCGCGATCGCCACTTTTTGCTGCGCCACCACCTCACCCGGCTCGGTTGTGAATGCCTTCAGCAACCCGGCACCCGGCAGCATCGAGACTGGTTTACCGGAAAGAATATCCACCGCCTGGGTTTCCAGCGACAGCGCGCCGAACATTCCGGCTGCCCCCAGCAGCTTGTCCGTGACCCTTTTCTGTTTGATGATAAACGCCACGCCACCGACAAGAGTCGCCGCGCCCACCACCGCACCGGCGATCATCAGCGGCGACAGCGGTTTGTTACTTTTCTCACCGAAATAGACCATGCGGTAGCGGAAGTAGCCGCCCCAGGGTTCACGGGCACCGAAGGCGTTGTACATAAACCAGGCGCGTGAGTCGTGTACCTGGTCATCAAACAGCGCACGCACCAGCCCCGCTGGCTGTTCCGCGTTTGTGGCTTCGCCGCCATCCGGGAACAGCACCTTGAGGTGGCTGTCACCGGCGGTTTTCATCTTCAGCCACTCGCCGTACTCATTGTCGGTATTGAGCAGGTACAGGGTGTTTTGCAGCCCGGCAATGGCTTCGTAATACCATTCGCCGTCACCTTCCCGGGCGATACCCTGATAATCCTGGCGAAACTCTTCTGCCGCCTCGCGTAGCTGGGTCTGCCCCAGCGCGGCGTCGAAGTCTTTTGGCCCCTGTGGCAGCAGCGTAAATTCGTCTTTTTTCATCCCGTCGCGCATTTTTTTGCGCTCGTCATCAACCGCTTTCTGTTCCGCCCTGCGCTTGTCTTCATCAGCTTTTCGCAAGACAGGATCGCTGTGTTTATCCAGCCCGTTGGCGGCAGAGTCAACATAAAAGCGCTGGGTTTTATAGCTGCCGCCCGCGTAACGGCCAATGCGCCAGGCGGTGATCCAGGCGATCTGCTCGTCGAGGGCTTTTTCCAGGCTGACGCTGGCGCGGACTGGGGTATAGAGAACGGCCTGTTCAGCGCTGATGATTTCTGTGGAGGGGGGAAGATTCAGGGTCAGGGAACGCCAGGCGTTGAAACGCTGCACCAATAGTGGATCAATGATGAATTCAGATTGAAGTTCAGGGTTTAATTGCCGCCAGATATCTTTTTTCAGGCTATCCGGCAGCGCATCCTTACTCACCTTTAGCGGCGCACCCGCAGAAAAGGCCGCCGCATACGTCTCATGCAGGGCAATCTGCGACAGCAGCAGGCCGTCATCCGGCCCGTTGGCCTTGCCCTGGTCGCCCGGCGGGTAGCCGCCGCCGAGGTCCGAGTGCATGCCGGGGTAGAGCACCTCTTCGCTGTTGGCCGGATAGCGGCCATCGGTGCGGCGAATGGAGTCGAGCGGAAAGCACAGGCGCTGCTCGTGGGAGGAGACCAGGTGCACACAGCGCTTAATCAACCCGCCGTAGACCTTCTCAGCCGGCAGCTCCTGGGTGCCGTCGGCCCAGCCCATATGTCCTTCGGCAACCGGTGCAATATGCGGCACGCCGACCGAGGCCACGGTATCCAGCAGGCCGAGGAATTCAACGCTGAGCGGGATTTTCAGGCCGCCGGCCGCCAGGCACTGCGCCGGTTTTTTCTCCTCGCCCTCAGGTTTCGGTAACAGCCCGCTCAGCCAGTTAACAAAGGCGCGCGCGGCGGCGGCCCCGCGTGAAAAACCATACACGTACAGCTTGATCCCCAGCAGCCGGACCTGGCCCGGTCCGGCCGGATTAAGGGCGGTGCGCAGAACTTTCGCCAGCGCCGGCTCCTGCAGCAGGCGCTGGAACGCCTCGTAGCGGTTGCTGCTGCCGGTCAGACCGAAGCTTGCCATCGAGGTCCCCATTGCCTGTACGGACTGCCAGCAGGCGGCATCATCCAGCCTGTCCAGCCCGCAGGTACGACGCAGGGCATCAATGATACGCAGCAGCCCCCAGTTAATCCGTTCCTCGCCGCTGCTGGCGGTCGCCAGCCCCAGCATGCTGAAGTCAAGGTCGGACACCTCCGGGAAGGGGGTACCCACGCCGGGAATATAGTACTTGTAGTACTTATTCCCGGCGCTGTCCGGCATATCCGTCAGTTCCTGGTTTTTACTGCCCAGGCCGCCGGCATAGCCCTGGCCGATGGTGGCCTGAAACAGGCGGGCAATATTGGTCGGGTGCATCGGTTTGGCAACGTACAGGTCGTGATTGAGATTATTGCCGGTGCCGTCAAAAAACAGGCTGATATGCAGGGTCTTGCAGCATGGCGGTGCCACCAGACGGTTGGCCGCCACGCACAGCTCATCGTGGTACTTCTGCTCCTCGCTGTCCTGCTTACGGCAGTTTGCCCCCACCAGCGCAGCCTGTGAGGGCAGCCTTCCCTGATCAGGGAACTGGGGGGGATACCAGGCCAGATCGGTGATTATTTCGGACATACTTTTGGCTCCTTCATCCGTAAAGGTTCTTTAATCGGGTGGCGCGGATTGCCATAGTCGGCGCAGCTGGTGGTGACTTTCACCTGATCACAAGGTAAGAAATGTACGGTAATACCGCAGGTTTTCTTCCCCGTGTAGTCAGGAACCGGAACTGACGCGGAATGCTGTTTGTTCATGGCTTTTATTTTTTGAAACCACATACGCTGCTTTTGAGTGTAAACTACCCATTCCTGATGCCACTCTTCCCGAGTCTGCACACCTAATATTGGTTTCTTAGGTTCTGGTAACTCAGGGACATCGCTTGCGCTACCGATCCCTGTTTCCCAGTCCACCCTGACCACCATTCCCGGCTGCCACGTTGCTGGTGCACCGAAGCAGCAACCGCCCCCCCCTCCCTGGTAGGGACCGATCACATCAAGGCCGGACTGGCCGTTAACGCTGAACCGGTTTATTGCCCATTTGGTATGGTTAATGGCTTCGATGGTGCCTCCGCCGCCATGATATTCCGCCTGCGCACGCTGCTGGCCGCATCCTGCCAGCAGTAATATTGCGCACAGCACGCTGTAGACTTTCATTTGCATTACGCTCTTCCTTGTATTGTGTTTTCCGGTTTGACTGCCTGAAATCATTGAACCCTGCCCACCGCGGATGGACATGGCTGAATAATTTTTAACCTCATAAAGTTCATCGTTGGATTATTCCCGCAGCCGTCAAAAAACAGGCTGATATGCAGGGTCTTGCAGCATGGCGGTGCCACCAGCCGGTTGGCCGCCATGCACAGCTCATCGTGGTATCTCTGCTCCTCGCTGTCCTGCTTACGGCAGTTTGCGCCCACCGCAGGGGCCTGCGACGGCAGCCTTCCCTGATCAGGGAACTGGGGGGGATACCAGGCCAGATCGGTGATTATTTCGGACATACTTTCGGCTCCTTCATCCGTAAAGGTTCTTTAATCGGGTAATCGGGATAATCATAACGAGAGCAGCTGGTGGTCACCTTCACCTGGTCGCAGGGAAGAAAATGAACAACAATGCCGCAGGTTTTCTGGCCGGTGTAGTCAGGAACCGGCACCTGTAGTGAATGGGTTTTGCTTAGTGTCTTGATTTTTTTGTACCATTCACGGAGTGCTTCAGTATATTGGCTAGCTTTTAAATCTGCCGTTTTGGCATCCAGGTTATCCAGGGTAGGACGTTTGGGTTTGGGTATATTGGGTACATCACTTGCATAAGCCACACCTGTTTCCCAGTCCACCCTGACCACCATTCCCGGCTGCCACGTTGCTGATGCACCGAAGCAGCAACCGCCCCCCCCCTCCCTGGTAGGGACCAATCACATCAAGGCCAGACTGACCATTAACGCTGAATCGAGTGATGGCCCATTTGGTATGGTTAATGGCTTCGATGGTGCCCCCGCCGCCATGATATTCCGCCTGCGCACGCTGCTGGCCGCATCCCGCCAGCAGTAATATTGCGCACAGCACGCTGTAGACTTTCATTTGCATTACGCTCTTCCTTGTATTGTGTTTTCCGGTTTGACTGCCTGAAATCATTGAACCCTGCCCACCGCGGATGGACATGGCTGAATGATTTTTAGCCCCATAAAGTTCATCGTTGGATTATTCCCGCAGCCGTCAAAAAACAGGCTGATATGCAGGGTCTTGCAACACGGCGGTGCCACCAGCCGGTTGGCCGCCATGCACAGCTCATCGTGGTATCTCTGCTCCTCGCTGTCCTGCTTACGGCAGTTTGCGCCCACCGCAGGGGCCTGCGACGGCAGCCTTCCCTGATCAGGGAACTGGGGGGGATACCAGGCCAGATCGGTGATTATTTCAGACATACTTTTGGCTCCTTCATCCGTAAAGGTTCTTTAATCGGGTGGCGCGGATTACCGTAATCGGCGCAGCTGGTGGTCACCTTCACCTGGTCGCAGGGCAGAAAATGCACGGTAATGCCGCAGGTTTTCTGGCCGGTGTAATCAGGGACCGGAACTACCTTTGAGTGCTGCTCATTCATAGCTTTAACTTTTTGCCGCCATGCCTGATATTTTTCGGCATATTGAATAGCTTTCAAGTCTGCTGTTTTAACATCAAGGTGAGCTAAATTAGGGCGTTTTGGTTGTGGTATTTCAGGAACATCGCTGGCAAAAGCGACCGAGGTTTCCCAGTCCACCCTGACCGTCATTCCCTGCTGCCACAGTTTCGGTACGCCGAAGCAGCATCCCCCCCCCCCTCCCTGGTACGGGCCGATATTATCGAGGCCGGACTGGCCGTTAACACTAAACTCGATGGCCCATTTGGTATGGTTAATGGCTTCGATGGTGCCTCCGCCGCCATGATATTCCGCCTGCGCACGCTGCTGGCCGCATCCCGCCAGCAGTAATATTGCGCACAGCATGCTGTATATTTTAAAAATCATTATTCACATCCTTATGTTATTAAGCGCAGGCAATTTTATTTTCCTGCGCTTAACAGAAGTGCCATTAGAAGTGGCATTGTTTTTTCATTTTTAGATACCTCTCCTATTCATGGCATCCATTACAGAAATCCCTTCTATACCTTGAGATGCTTTATAACCCAGGCATCACGATCTTCTGCAAAAAGTATCCCCTGTTTCGTTGTTTCCAACATCGCGTGAAAACATGCTGAAAACATCTCTTCATTGTTGGTAAATAATGTTCGGGGAAGTAGTTCAAGGGTTAAAAAGCGTTTTGTATCGCATAAACACATCAGCGTTTCGTACTGTGTATCCGTGAAGGTAATTTGCTGACAGGCTTCAATATCTGCAAAGGTTCCATCACCCATCAGCAACGCTGGCTGGTGATCCCGGTTCATCCAGCTCCAGAACAGTGCCGGCTGATGGAGCTGGCTTTTCTCCTCATCAGCAAGGATATCGCTAAACAGATAGGGGAAAATTCGCGTATCCCAGAAGCGGAATATCCCCCCGCGTCCCTCGAGACTGGCATCGACGCATCGGCCCAGCCAGGCTGCCAGCGACGGCAGCGTCCAGAGCGATCCCATCACCAGCAGTGGTGCTGAGGGATGTACTTCCCGCGCAAGATCGTACATCCAGCGGACCTGCTGCGGCTCCCCCAGTTCAATGCGTGCCAGTAAAGGGGCATCCTCCCGATAGATATCTTCTGGTAGCCCCTCATAGAGGGAAAACCACTTTATTTCCGGTGAAAAACCTGACAAAGCGGGGATCACTGAAAAATCCAAACCACACTGGTCGATGATGATATCAATATAGCTTTGTCCGAACTGCTGACAGGTGTGCTGCACCCTGTCCAGCCATACTGTGATATTTTCCATGCGTTATCCTTCCCTCGTAACTAAGACCTGCGCCCGTTCCTGGGCTCTTTTCATGCACGCTTTACATACCGCTGCCGGCATTTCCGGCAGCGGGAAGTCCTTGCTGGCGGGGCCTTGCAGATCGTGCTGACCTTTCAGGCTGATCAGGCCCGGCCCGTGAATTTGCACTTCTCCCTGCGGCGTAAGGCGGATGTAAGCCCCGCCACAGCCCAGCGTGATGCCATTTTTAGCCGTCAGTTGCAGATGTCCCTGGGTTGACTGCACGGTGACATCTTTCAGGGCGGTCAGTGAAAGGACATCGCCATGTGATTCAATCTCCAGCGGGCCTTTGCCGGACACCAGACGCATGCCTTCGTTTTGAGCCAGCAGGGATATGCTTTGGCTGGCATTCACTGACAGACGCTGTGCGCTGGCGATGTTCACTTCGCCGAGGCTCTGCATATACAGCCCGTTGCCGCTGTGCAGCAGCAGGGTTTCCGGAGTCACTGCACCTATGCCTTGTGGCGCGCTCATTAACAGCATCGGGCCTTTAAGCGGGTCTGCGCGGCTAACCAGTTTTTTCAACCCCAGGGTGTCAGGGTTGTAGTTGTGGTGAGTCTGGGTAATGCTGCCCCATTGCGTAGCCTGACTAAGCGCCCCTTTCAGCAGGCTGATAGCCGGTGCCATCTCCAGCACCGCCCCCTGCGCCTTCGCCTGCCCGTCCGCCGTGATAAACAGCCCCTTATCCGCACGGATCGCCCCCCAGCCGTCGCTGCGCAGCTCGAACCCCTCCCCGCGCTTCTGCTTCTCACCGTCCACGATGTGCCCGAGGTTCAGCTGGCTCTTGCCGCCGTATTCGGTGCTCAGCTTGATATGCTCCTGCCCGCGCGTGTCGTCCATCCGCAGCTTGTTGTTCGCCGGGGTGCGCAGCACGTTGCGCTTATAGTTGCGGATGGTCACCGGGTCGCCGTGCGCCGAGTCGTGCAGCACACCCGCTATGTACGGCCGGTCCGGGTGGCCGTGCTCAAAGGCAATCGCCACCTCCGTGCCCGCCAGCAGCGGCAGGTGCAGCCCGTACGTGTCCCCCGCGTAAGGCCGCGCCTGGCGCACCCACAGGCTCTCGAACCCCGTTTCCCAGCCGTCACGGTCAAACAGCATGTTCACGCGGTAGCGCCCGTCGCGGTCGATGTGCCCGTAAGGGTCGTTTATCCGCGTGCTGGTCACCCGCGCGGGCAGCGTGCCCGCCATTGCCGGGGGCACGGGCGGCTGCGGGCGGAAGCCGTAGCGGTTATTCAGAGGAATGCCCTCAAAGGCGGTTTCAAAACTGCGGTCGCGCCGGGCGGTGCTGACCGTCGCCGTGACCAGCACGCCGCGGCGGAAGACGTCGCTGACCCCGGTCCCCCCGGTGACCTTCAGCTCGCCGCCGGAGGCCAGCGTGGCGCAGCTGGTGACGGCGGACACCCGCGTCTGGCCGTTCAGGCAGCGCTCGTGGCGCAGGCGGGCGTAGAACGCCCCGCTCTCAGGCTCCGGGCGGTGGCTGTAGCCGTCGCCCGGCGTGAGGTAATTCTCCCCCCAGCGATACGACTCACCGTAGGTGGTGTCGTCGCCGCCGGTGACGTCGGCGCGCACGTTCATGTCCTCAGTGGCGTTGCGGTAGTTGTAGTCGCGCCCGCTGACGCTTTTTTCCACCACCGCAGAGCGGCTGGCGAGGTCCCACACCGAGTCGGTCTCTGCATCGTGCAGGCCGGACGGCGGCACCGCGGGCAGCATCAGCCCTTTCACGTGGCCCTGCTTCCCGTCGAAGCACTCCATCACGTCAATCTTCAGGCGGGTATCGGTGGTGAAGCGGAACCAGATGCCCGCCTCGCCCAGCAGGCGGGTGATAAACGCCAGGTCATCCTCGCCGTACTGCATCACCTGTTCGCGTGGCGGGTACGCGTGTTGCAGGGTGAAAACGAAGTCCTGGCCGCGCATGCCGTGGCGCTCGCGCAGGATTTTTTCCACTATCTGCGGCACCGACAGGTGCTGGTAAATGGCGTTGTGGCGGCTGCGCGACAGCAGCGCCAGGCGCGGCTGAAGGGTGACGGCGTAGAGGGTCTGGTCGGCGGAGGTGCTGAGGCGCTCAAAGCCGGTGACCACGCCCTGCACCACGCGCACCGGCTGCTGAACCCGCACGCCCCAGGCCTGGGCGACCGGGGCCTGCAGGGTCAGCGAAGCGGGCTTCATCAGCATCGCCTCGCGGGTGATGCCGTGGTCGGCGCTGTTAAATTCGATGCGCCAGCGGAACGGCTCGCTCAGGCGCTCCTCGCCCTGAAAGGCCAGCACGTCGGGTTCAGCGGTGCAGCCGCGTATTGCCAGCAGGTGGTGGCTGTGGCTGAAAAAAGAGAGGGGATGGGTGCTCATGATTCACCTTCCCTGGTGGCGTCAAACGCCAGAATAATGCCTTCCTCGTCATCCCAGTCCATTGTGAGGTGCTGCGGTTTTTGCTTCGCGCTCATATGCTGCAAAAGCTGCTGGCTAAGTACCGGGAGGATCTGCTGGTTCAACAGGCTGTCGATATTACGTGCGCCGGTGTCCGGTAGCAGACAGGCGGCGGTCAGCGCCGCCGACAGACTGTCACCCAGTGTGGTTTTCAGGCCGTAGTGACGCGCCAGGCGTTTTTCCACCTGCTCCAGCTTCATGCTGACGATAATGCGCATCGCGTCTTCCGCAAGCGGGCGATAAATCACCGTCTGGAAACGGGCCAGCAGCGCGGGCTGGAAGTGGTCGCGCAGCGTCGGGCGCAGCAATTCCTGTAAATCCCCTTCCGTGGCCTCCGGCTGATCTTCCAGCAACTGCATGATGGCGTCGCTGCCGAGGTTAGAAGTCATCAGGATCACGGTGTTACGGAAGTCGATTTCGCGCCCCTCGCCGTCGCGCATAACACCGCGATCAAACACCTGATAGAACAGGTTCAGCACATCGCGGTGCGCTTTTTCCACCTCATCCAGCAGCACCACGCTGTACGGACGTTTACGTACTGCTTCCGTCAGAATGCCGCCCTGCCCGTAGCCCACGTAGCCCGGCGGCGAACCTTTCAGCTGTGAGACGGTGTGCGGCTCCTGGTATTCCGACAGATTGAGGGTGATAAGTGATTTCTCGCCGCCGAACAACACATCGGCCAGCGCCAGCGCGGTTTCGGTTTTTCCCGTTCCGCTGGGCCCGACCAGCAGGAATACGCCCAGCGGGGCGTTATCGGAAGCCAGCCCGGTTTTTGAAGCACGCAGTCGCTGTGCAATCGCCTTCAGCGCCGTGTCCTGGCCCACCACGCGTTTTTCCATCTGCGCTTCCAGGGTCAGCAATCCGGTTTGTTCGTCTTTCAGCAGGCTGGAGAGGGGGATCCCCGTCCAGTCAGCCACTACCCCGGCGACCATTCGCACGTCAACATCCAGCCCAATCAGCGGGTTATTCTGCTGCACGGTAAGCAGCTGATGCTGCAGATCGTCAATATCTGCCTGATTGCGGATATCGCTGCGACAAATCAGCAGCCTGCGCGTGATGGCTGCTTCACGGCTGTACTGCTCTTCCTGCCGCTGTAAGGTCGCGTTGAGTTCTGCTGCGCGGTGATCGATTTGCGCCAGACGCTCACTGTGCACCAGGCCGCCAACGGCGGCATCGTCCAGCAGCGCCTGTTTCTCCATCGCCAGTGAGGCAACCTCTGCTTGCAGAGATGTCAGGCTTTCCGGGAGGATATCCAGGCTCATGCGCACGCGGGCACTGGCGGTATCGAGCAGATCCACCGCCTTGTCAGGCAGTTGACGCCCCGTCAGATAGCGGCGGGACAGGTTGACCGCCGCTTTGACCGCATCGTCGGTGATGTGTACGCCGTGATGCTGCGCGTAGCGCGACTTCAGGCCGCGCAGCATCAGGCAGGCGGTCTCATCATCCGGCTCGTCAACTTTCACCCTCTGGAAACGGCGCTCCAGCGCGGCGTCCTTCTCAAAATACTGTTTGTATTCGCTCCAGGTGGTGGCGGCGATAGTGCGCAGTTCGCCGCGGGCAAGCGCGGGCTTCAGCAGGTTGGCGGCATCGGCCCCGCCCGCCTGGTTGCCCGCGCCGATAATGGTGTGGGCTTCATCGATAAAAAGCAGCACCGGGGTCGGCGACTGTTGCACCGCCGCAATCACGTTCTTCAGGCGCTGCTCGAACTCGCCTTTCACGCCAGCACCTGCCTGTAAAAGGCCGAGATCCAGCATACGCACGCTGACGGTTTTCAGGCTGTCCGGCACGTTGCCCTCACTGATGCGCAGCGCCAGCCCTTCGACCAGCGCGGTTTTCCCCACGCCCGGCTCACCGACCAGAATCGGGTTGTTCTTGCGACGACGCGAGAGGATATCAACCATCTGGCGGATTTCGGTATCGCGACCAAACACCGGGTCGATGCTTCCCGCACGGGCTTTGGCGGTGACGTCGAGGGTGAAACGGTCGAGCGCCGCCTGTAATGCCTCGCTCAGCGCGCTGCCGTCCGCTGCAGCGGCCTCCGTATCCGTCTCCCGCGGCAAGGACGGCGATGCATTCAGGCTTTCCTGCTGCTGTACTTCCGCACGCTCGTCGGACTGTGCGTCCAGCAGCGGGCGCAGACGTTCCAGCTGCACACGGCCGAGGCTCAGCAGCGGCCACACCCCGTCGCAGGCAATCAGGGCGGGCTTCTCGATCAGCGCCGCCAGCAGATGTTGGCTGCGTATGGCCGTGCCGTCTTCCTCCAGCGAAGCAATCAGCCAGGCCTGCTTAATCAGGCTTAACAACGATTCCGACAGTTGCGGACGGGTGCGTACCGATCGCGGCAGGTTATCCAGCCAGCCCAGCAGATCCTGCCAGATACTGTCCATATCCCACTCGTAACGGCGGGCGATAACCGTGATATCTCCTTCGCCCTGTTCCAGCAGTTTCAGCAGCCAGTGTTCCGTGCAGATTTCGCTGTGGGCGCGGGTCTGGCACAGCGTGGCAGCGGCTTCCAGCGCACGGGCGCAGAAGGGGTTTAAACGACGTAGCAGGATGGCTGACTGGTTTTCCATGTTTTGTTCTCTCTTCCGTAGTGAATCAGATTCAGACACGCTACCGCCCGTCGCCATTCCTTTCAGTAAGGAACCCGAAGCGCATCAGGTCAAAAGGCAGCTGGTTGTAGGGTTGTTTGCTGAGCCGCCACGCGGGTAGCGGCTCAGCAAACAAAACAGCAGACGGCGAACCGCCTGCCGATGATCTATTACCCTAAATAATTCGTGTTGCAGGACAAAACGCATTGCGTTTTGAACAGCACTCGTGCTGGCCCCGAAGGGGCGAGACCCAGCATGGGTCGAGTTACGCGGCAAGTGAGCAAGTCCCCGGTCACATAGATAACTATGTGACCGGGGCGAGCGAACGTAGCCAACGCACCTGCAGCGCGAAGAATGACGGGTAATTTAGGCAGTCGTGCGTTCGTTCCACGAATCGGAATGAATGATGTTGCCGTCTTTGTAGGTCCAGGTGATTTTTTCGTAGCGCAGTTCAATGCGTTCCAGGTGGTTGTGCTTCTCTTTCGATGGGTCCTTGATGTCGTACATCTCAGGGTTCACCTTCACCAGCTTGACGTTCTCCAGTTTGGTGTTGAAGTACTCCACCTCCTGGCCCGCATCGTTGATTTTGTACCACTTGAACTCGGCTGATTTCAGGGTCTGACCGGTGGTCACCGCCTTGTACAGATACGGGCTGGACGAGTCGATTTCCTTGGTGAACATGAACGGTGTATGAACCCGCGTGCCGGTGTTGTTGTCGGTCGGGATGTACAGGTTGTGTTCCTGTGCCACCACTTCGATGCTGCCTTCACGGTCTTTCACATCCACGGAACCTTTGATGTCCGCACCGCCGTCGTCTTTCAGCCACAGATAGACTGGAATTGCCATGTGTTACTCCTTGCTTGGTGTGATCCCGGCATCAACTCCTGATACCGGTTGATTTTCCGCTGCCCGACAGGCATTCGCCTGCGGCACCAGACTGATTTCGACCCGGCGATTGAGGGCGCGGCCCTCTGCCGTGTCGTTGGGTGCCACAGGACGGCTTTCGCCATACCCCTGCACCGCAAAACAGCTTTCCGGCACATCGCCGGTGTCGCGCATCCAGTCGCGCACCGCTGCGGCGCGCTTCAGAGACAACGCCTGATTCCGTTGGGGGTTACCGGTGTTATCGGTGTGGCCGCTGACCACAATCAGCCAGCCCGGCTTTGCTTTAATCCCCACCAGTGAATGGACCAGTGTTTTGGTTGAACCGTCTTTCAGCGCCGCCTTGCCAGAATCAAACAGCGACATGCCGTCGAGGCGAATGATCGTCTCCACTTTCTCTTTCATCGGAGGCGGAGGCGGAGGCGGAGGCGGAGGCGGAGGCGGAGGCGGAGGCGGAGGCGGAGGCGGAGGCGGTGGAACGTAAGAGCGAATAGCCTCCAGCAGCGGTATTCGCATTTTCTCCCCCTGATACAGACCCAGGCCAAGTCGTAAAGGGGGCCCGTGGCGGGCATACCTGTCCAGCTCAGCAGCATCCTGCTGCAACACGCTCACCGCCGCCGCTTTCTCTGCGTAATCGGTCATGCCGATACGCTCATAGTGAGCCATATCAAAAACCACACGCTGTAACAGCTGACGGTTATTCCAGGTGCTGCAACACAGCGCGACAACGCCCACCATGACCGCCATCCACAGTCCAGCACGCCAGGCCCGCTGCCGTGGCGTCAGTCCGTGCCCCTCAGGCAGCAATGGCAGTACAAACGCCGGCAACAGTGACAAATGCGGCGCATCTTCTGCGGGTAACCAGCCTGCAACCTGTGCCAGCCCGGTATGCTGTTGCAGCCAGCGCGTCCAGAGCGAGCTTGTTAATGCCCCGTCCAGAGCGCCACTCAGCCCCCAGACAACGCTCGCAGGGATGACGGCGGGCATATCCGGGCTGCTGTCGGTAAAGACGGCAACAACATTCTGCTGAAACCAGTCCGTCAGGCTGTTCATCACTACCTGCTGCTGTAAAGCCGTACTGCCACCCGCGGTCAGCCAAGTGTTCAAGGCACAGGGTGCGGTACTGTCACGCCATACCTGAACCGATTGCCCAGGCATCGCGGCCTGCCAGAGAGATGCACTGACCCGTCCACTGCCCACCTGTCCGTTGAGGACCAGCGGCAGGGAATAGCCGGTTTCACGCCGCAACTGGCCTATCTGCCAGCGCAGTGCCAGCAAGCGGCTGATGAGCGTCTTATTATCCTGATGCTGTTGAGGACAAACGCAGACCATTACCGACAGTTGCCGGCCCCACTCCGGGCGCAATGACAGCAGCTGACGCGCTACCACATCCAGCTCCTGATATTTTTCTACCCGCAGCCAGCAGCCATGCGACACGGCCAGAACCGCAGAATCATGCGGCCAGGGCTGTGCACTATCGCCGCAGACCAGCACCACTGGCTGACGGTAAGCTGCATCGGGCAGATCCTCAGCGCACACTATGGCTTCCGGCGGCAGGCGGCGATGGGCCGCCACCCTCACGGCTACCATCAGCCCCGCCCCGGCCAGCAACAGCAGCACGACCATTGCAGGGGGAACGGGCAAGAGCATCACGGCAACCAGCAGGACAACCCATAGCGCCAGCATGCGTTGTCGCGCAGGACTCATTGAACGACTCCCGGCAACAGCGAGGCCACCAGGCTGTTCAGCCAGTGATTCAGGCCCCACCAGACGGCAGCGAGGAGCAGGACGGAACAACCAATACGCAGCGGCCAGTGGGATAACCACACGCCGATCCCCGTGCGCGAGGGGCTTTTCGCCAGTGTGGTTTGCGCCTGCGGGCCGCTCAATGGCGGTACCTGCGCATTGAGCGCCTGCACCAGCGTTTCCCGCTCTGGATCGTTGAGCGAACCATAGCCACCGAGAAAGCCCAGCAGCATCACGCGCTGAAAGCAGATGAATACCGCCGCATCCGGTGCAGGCTCGTGCAGCACCTCACGCATGCGATTGCAGAGGTGATCGCCGGCATCTACCGTGCCGAGAAAATGCCCCTGCAGCGGCATGTGATACCACTGTACGCAGGCATCATCCTGCACGCCGCGCCCCTTAACGACCTCATCAATCAGGGCGCACTGCGCATAGAGAACGTGCTCGCAGCTCCGGGCGCTGTATCCGGACGCTTTCATCGCCAGTTGCACTTTCTCCACCTCTGCCACACAGCGTTGCCATAGCACTCGCCCTTCCCCGTCCTTAAATTCCGGGCCGTGACGCAGGCTGATGACCTGCAGCCAGCTGTTTTGCAACAGCGCGTCAATATCACACTCGTTTTTCTGGTTCATGTTCTCAGCACCGCAAACAGTTCAAGTTCAGGTTCACCGAGCATGCCCGGTACGTAAAACATGCAACTCCCGCTTGCCAGCATCTCTGCGGCGGCCGGGTGAGCCAGGTCGAGGGCAAAATACTGATTTTCCATACGTAGAGGGATCGCGGCGGGAACGTGGCGCAGTGATTTCAGCGGGATCCCCTGCTGTGACGTATTCACCAGGCCGGTCACCTCATCCGGGCTGCCGACTTTGCACTGGCGTGGGAACTGTTCCTGCAGTTGCGCCACCGGAAGCGAGGACCGTACCGAAAGGTAAAAATCGGCATCTTCGCGCAGTCGCGGCTCTTGCAGACGGGCCAGCCACTGGTGCAGGCGCTTGTCATGCTCCAGCTCAATGGAAACAACACGCGACGGCAGGCTGGCTTCCAGTAGATCGCTCAGCAAATCGAACAGAGGCGGGAAAACGGCATTCAGTTCCGCGTGCTGATACACCGGGATCGCGCTCACCTGGTGCTCCAGCGAGAAAGTCAGCAAACTGCCTGCCAGCCGGGCCAGCTCCGGATAAAGACGCTCCGGTGCACTTTGCGGAAAACGCAGAAACTGACCTAATACCGGCTCCGCACTGTTTAGCGCGTTGAGCAGCCAGAACAACGACACATCGGCAACGGCAAAATCCGCCATGCGTTCGTTACTCTCACGGCGCATCGCCATCAGACGGTTAAGGCGTGCGCGCAGCTGCGTCATCAGTTGTTCAAGCTGGCTCAGCAGCCACGGACTGCTCTGCACGGTCAGTAGCGCGGGCAGAAAGGTGTCGTTCTGCGTCCAGGCACCCTGGCTGTCCTGCTTCAGACGTGCGACCGGGCAGACCAGGTAATCACTGTTGTTCTGATGGGCAAAACGCAGCGTCAGCTCGGGTTTGATCACCGCAATCTGGCGGGTATCGTCGCCAAACTGATTGCGGATATCGCGCCAGCGCTGGCGATAGCGAACCGGACGTTCGGCAACCTCATCGGGTTGCAGGCAGTTACCGCCATTCGCCCGGAGCAGCGGTAGCGCCAGCATCACCACGACATCATTGCCCTCAGGCATAATCACTGGCGGCAGATCGTCACCGTTGTTGGTGTCGATCAGCGTGCCGTCCTGAAAACGCACATGCAGATGGCGCGCCTGCAAGCGCCCCAGTTTCAAAACATCGGCTTCGAACTCAGCATGGATCACGCCCCAGGGATGATTCAGCCCCATTTGCGCAATACATTCCGTCGACCAGGCCGCATACGCGGCCTGCTGTTGGAAATGCTGTGGCGAGACCATCACGCCCCGGCCCCACAGCGGTTGTTCCGTTTTCATCCCTGATACTCCGCGTTACGATTTCGCTTTTGGCATCTGAGAAACCAGAGACAGGTTGACGTCCATGCCTTCCACCTGGAAGTGCGGGATCGCAAACAGCCTGACGCGGAAGAAGCCCGGGTTATCTTCAATATCTTCCACGATCACTTTGGCATCGCGCAGCGGATGCGAAGCCTGCAGTTCGTCGCCGGGATCGGTCATTTCCGTCACCAGACCGCGTACCCAGGTGTTCAGCTCCAGCTCCAGCAGGCGGCGATCCTTGGTGGTGCCGATATTTTCGCGCTGAATAAGCTTCAGGTAGTGCGCAATGCGCGACAGCAGGAAGATGTACGGCAGGCGCGCGTTAATGCGGCTGTTCGCCGTGGCATCGGCGGTGTCGTACAGCGCTGGTTTCTGCGTTGAGTTGGCGGAGAAGAAGCACGAATAATCACGGTTTTTGTAGTACGACAGCGGGATAAAACCGAGGTTGGCGAACTCAAATTCGCGGGTTTCCGGGATCATCACCTCTGATGGGATTTTCACCTGGTTGCCGGTGCCCAGGTCGTACAGATGGATCGGCAGATCCGCCACCGCCCCACCGGCCTGTGGGCCGCGGATCTGCACACACCAGCCATTATTGATAAAGCTTTTCACCATGTTGGCGGCGAAGGCGAACGAGGCGTTGGTCCACAGGTATTTGTCATGCTCCGGGCCTTTCACCTCTTCGAGGTAATTGAAGCTGCGCACCGGCACGGTGTCGGGGCCGTACGGCAGGCGGCCCAGCACACGCGGCATGGTCAGGCCGATATAGCGCGAGTCGTCGGTGTCGCGGAATGACTTCCACTTGATGTATTCAGCGCGGTCGAAGTAGTTGCCGATATCTTTTATCGCCGCCACCTCTTCCATGTTGTCCTTCAGGAAGAACTGCGGGCCGGCGGAGCCAATAAATGGCATATGGGCGCTGGCCGCCACTTTGGAGATGTTGCGCAGCAGCGCCACGTCCTGTGCCGAGGCGTCGAATTCGTAAGAGGAGATCAGCGCACCGATCGGCTCGCCGCCTGGGGTGTCGTATTCAGCAATGTACGTATGCGCATACAGCCCGCTTTGAATAATTTCCGGCGCATCTTCGAAGTCCTGGCGCAGGTCCTCTTTCGACAGGTCGAGGATTTCGATTTTGACGTTCTGGCGGAAGTCGGTTTTATCCACCAGTGACTTCAGGCCGCGCCACAGGGATTCCACCTGCTGGAACGCATCATGGTGCATGACGGCATCCAGCTGGCGGCTGATCTGCGCATCCAGGCGGGCGATATGGTGGTCCAGCAGATTCTTATCGAGTTTATCGACCGTCGAACCTGACTGGTTCAGACACTCAACCAGCACTTTCATCGCGGCAGTGACACGCTCGTCGATGCTGGCATCGGACATCGCCTGATTATCCTGCCAGATGTCCAGGTCGCTAAGGTGCGACACCGGGTTGAGATTGATTTTTTCAAACAGGGAAGCATAAACACCGCCCGCAGCCGGGCGATCCAGCACGGTGGCAGCACCGGCAGAGTGAGTTTCATTTTGAACAGACATCAGCATTTTCTCTTTTCATTCCGTGAAGGGGGATCAGGCTTTTTCAGGCGCCAGGGCAGACAGTTCGCTACGCAGTTCCTTACTCAGTGCCGGGTTTTTCAAGATGGTTTCCAGCTCTTTGCGAAAGGTGACGTTATCCAGCAGGTTGGCTTTGAGGTCGCGCAGCAGGTTGCGCATCGCCAGCATGGCTTTAAGCTGTGGGATCTGGCGGGCGACCTGCTCCGGCGTGAAGTCTTTCATCTCGCGGAAGGTCAGGCTGACATTCTCTTCACTACCGTCACCGGTGAGGGTGTTTTCTACCGAGATGTTTAATGCCGGGGAGAACTCTGCCAGCACGCTGTCAAAGTTGTTCTTGTTAACATTGAGTTTTTCGCGTTCGGACAGCACACGTTGTTCCTGTCCGTTGCTGAAGTCGCCAGTGACTAAAAGCTTTAACGGCAGCTCCATTTTCTTACTCGCGTTTCCGGTATGCACGTCCAGTTTAATGTTTACACGCGCTTTTGGGATTTCATTCTGATAAGAGTTGCTCATATTTATTCCTGTAAAAATGGGCATGAAAGCAGGCATTACGCACACTTTCCCTATGTGTACAGGTGCGACTATATAGCAGCCAGCCCACCGCTGGCAACTCTCACCAATGGAAATTGTGATCTGATTTATATAGGAATTTTCTCTAATACCACGTTAGGGTGATAGGAAGGTTGTCACATAATCGTTGGCGTTATCTGGAAAAAAAAGAATAAATCAGCCGTAAACGTCAGGAACTATTGCCATTAGCTTGCTTATATCATCACGAAATTTTAATTGTTAATAATGATTACAGTTACCAAAACAACTATCACTAACTGACATTTTAACTGTGCCTGCCTGATTGACAGAACTGATGCTGAATCCATTGAAACGTTGAAATAGTGGGTGCAGAAACACTCCTTCGTGGCAAAACCCACATTGGACTTTTTGCTAAACGGAAATGTGTTAATAAATGGGCTTTGTGACTGAACGCTAAAGGTGGGGTTTTGCAAGGTGCGATGAAACTTTTTCTGTTTTCGTTTTTAGGCGCGGTGGTGGGATTTGGCGTAACCTTTGCTGTATTTCCACTGCTGTCCGATCTGATCGTCGGCCCGGTGCTGAGTGATGATGAGATGAATCAAAACGTTGGATTGTTTCTGATGACTGCTTCGCTTTTAACGGTGATCGGCGCGCTGGCAGGCGGGTTTTACCAGCAGCATCGGTGCAGGAAGCTCAAAGATACCTGACTGCTGGGTAGCCTTATCATTGAAGTAAGGGGCTAACCTATTTAGCCCCAATACCCACCAGCACCGTGTTTAAGAAGAAGTAACACCCGCAATCGCCCGCACATCACTGCCGGTCGGTGCCTGATGCACCCGCAGACCAAACTCGCCCACTACCGCAAAGACATGATCGAAAATATCGGCCTGAATGCTTTCATACTCCAGCCAGGCAACGGTATTGGTAAACGCATAGATCTCAATGGGGAGACCCTCGGCGCCCGGTGCCAGCTGACGTACCATCTGCGTCATGTCTTTACGAATCGACGGATGCTGGCGCAGATACTCAGTCAGGTAGGCGCGGAACGTACCCACGTTGGTCATACCGCGCTGATTCAGTACGGAGGCGGCGGCAACGTCGCCCTGCCCGTTCCAGCTGTTAATCTCCTCCTGGCGCGCCGCCATATACGGCTTAAGCAGGCGGGCCTGCATCAGTTTTTCATGCTCCGCGTCTGAGAGGAAACGGATACTGGTGGTATCGATATTGATACAGCGCTTAATCCGTCGCCCACCGGAGGCTGACATACCGCTCCAGTTTTTAAAGGCGTCGGATACCAGTGCATAGGTCGGGATGGTGGTAATGGTGTTATCCCAGTTCTGCACTTTCACCGTGGTCAGCCCGATGTCGATCACCGCACCATCGGCGCCATATTTCGGCATCTCAAGCCAGTCGCCCAATTTCAGCATAGTGTTGGCAGAAAGCTGGATGCCCGCCACCAGGCCTAAGATCGGATCTTTAAACACTAACATCAGTACGGCGGCCATTGCGCCCAGTCCACTGATCAGGATCGCAGGGGATTTGCCGATCAGCAGTGAGATCATCATGATGCCAATGACGATTGCGCTCAGCAGCTTCACGCCCTGGAAGATCCCCTTCAGCGGGAACTGCGCCGCAAACGCAAACCGGTGCGACAGGCCTGCGATCACGTCAAGCAGTGAGAAGAATGACATCAATGCATAGATCATTACCCACAGCTGGGCACAGGTGGACAGGATCAGGGCGGCATCGCTGCCTTTTTCCAGCCACAGAACGGCCTGGAGATTGACGATCATCCCCTGCAGCATAAAGGCCAGCCGGTGGAAGAGTTTGTTCCCGGTAATGATTTGCAGCCACAGGTGGTTGCTGCCCTGCGCACGCCGTTCAAATGCCCGCAAGACAATGCGGTGCAGAATAAAATGCACGATTAATGCGGTAAGAAAAATGATGCCAACAATCACAATCAGCGAGGTAGGGTGACCTGGTTCTATTCCATATTGCTTCAGAAATGTAGCCAACTGCTGCATAACGCCTCCTTTATAAAACGAGGGGCGATCATGCCCTCTGAAGATGCCAGGTTCAACCTTTAGCGGTCCGTGGTCCCGACATTTACAATGACAGAGAAAAATGGGGTTTACGTGACAAACCGGTGCGAAAAACAGCGATACTCTGCCGATTGATTCGAACGGATAGCGGGTAACCTAAAAGGATTGTTATTGACCGTTGTACCGGAGCATCCTATGCCAGATAAAGACCCCGTTGTTGAACGCCTCTCTTTAGAAGTTCTTGCGCTGAGAAATATTGTCCAGATGCTCATCGCTTACGGCAATGTCCCGACCGGCGGCAAGCTGAATAAGTACCTGGAGAAAATTGCGGAAGAAGTGGAACACCGCGATGGACGTGAAGCGAATAAAGCCATTGCGGATGTGATACGCGGTTATATTCGTTAAGCGATATCATCCCGCCCCGGCTGATACCCGGGCGGGATGATGGGATTACACGACTTTAAACACCGAAATATCTTCCGCCAGCTGCGAGGCTTCCGCATGCAGGGCGTGAGTATTTTCCGCTGTCTGATGAACCAGTGCCAGATTTTGCTGAATGGTACGCTCCATCTGCGATACGGCGAGCGTCACTTCGGCAATACCTTTGCTCTGCTCATCACCGGCTACGCGGATCTCTCCCACCACTTCTTTCACTTTCAGCACATCTTTCACCAGTTCTTCTAACTGACGTCCTGCGCCTTCCACCAGCTTACTGCCGGTCAGCACATTGCTGTCCGACTGACCGATCAGCGTTTTGATCTCCTGTGCGGCCGTTGCACTGCGCTGGGCCAGCGCACGGACTTCAGCAGCAACCACGGCAAAACCGCGCCCCTGCTCCCCGGCGCGCGCCGCTTCAACCGCCGCGTTCAGTGCCAGGATATTGGTCTGGAACGCAATGCCATCAATCACGCTGAGGATCTCACCCACACGGCTGGAAGAGACTTTGATGGTCTCCATCGTATCGATCAGCTGTCGCATCACATGACTGCTGCTGCGGGCGATCTGCGCCGTCTGCTCGGTGAAGGAATCGGCCAGGCGGGTATTCTCGGCATTCTGCTGCACGGTGGCATTCAACTGCTCCATCGCTGCCGCACTCTCTTCCACCGCTGCCGCCTGTTCGCTGATCTTGTCGGTCAGCTCCTGGTTACTCTGCTCCAGCCCGCTGGCGTTGTGTGCCACATGCACACCGCTCGACTGCACGTTGGTGATCACCCCGGCAATCTTGTCGACAAACTGGTTGAAGGATACGGCAATATCGGCGATTTCATCGCGGCCTGAGGTATCCAGGCGTCGGGTCAGATCGCCATCACCGTGCGCGATATCATCCAGCGCTTTACGGGTCGACTCCAGCCGCCCTGAAATCTGACGCGAGATAAACCACGAGGCAATCAGCAGCACGAACAGTGACGGAATCAGCAGCACAAAAATGTCCTGCATGATGTTGTGTGCCAGTGCGGTAACGGCGGCCTGAGGCGTGACCAGACCAATAATCCAGCCGGTATCCGCCATGCGGAACAGGGTGACCTGTGCCTCCTGGTGCAGCCATTCATCGCTGATGGCACTGAGTGTAGTGCTGCCGCTGGCCGACCCTGCCGTTTTGACCCCGGCAACCATCGGAGCCAGCCAGGGTTGCTGCTGCGCCAGATCGCTGAATTTTTTCAGTGCCTTATCTTTTATACCAGGGAAATACAGCACGTTACCGGCCTGATCGAGGGCGAAAGCATAGCCGCCGGTATTGCTGCCGTTACGTTGCATAAAGCCGGAAAGATTATCCAGCAGCACATCAAAGGTCGCGACCCCGGCAAAAGCGCCGCCGTGGCTGTAAGGTACGCTACAGGTGACCATGTTCACGTTGGAAACCGGGTCCTGGTAAACTTCGGACCAGTTGCACTTGTTGGCAGACGCCGTGCGGCTTGAGGTATACCAGCTTTCATTGTGATAGCCCGCGCCGGCCGGGTCGTTGTAGCCGTCCGAGTAATCCAGCCCACCGCTGGCGTTACGCGACCAGAAGAAACTGCGGCGAGCCACCCCCTCACTGAACGCGTTGGGCTCCGGCCAGATACCTCCCCCGGCGATACTTTTATCCCCTTTGCTGTCGATGATTTGTGGCAAGACCTGTTTCACCAGCGCGTCATCATGTGGCAGCACTTCGGCCAGGCGGGCCAGGCTGACGCCTTCCCCTTCAATGCGGATAAGCTGCTGGTTAAGCTGACCGACGATATTCTCACCGGTTTGCTGAATTAAGCTGTTGCTGGCATCGATCACACGCGGCTGACCGCGCAGTGAAATCGCCAGGTAGACGATGACGCAGGTAAGCAACAACATAAACACGCCACCTAACGTCAATTTCCCTGATAAACGAACGGGAACCCACGACATAATGATTACCTCGGAAAATAAAATTGAAAATCGACAATCAGAGATAAGCCAAAGGAAAAGTGATTTTTATTGTTATGCGGGTAAGTTCTATCGACATACCATCAATGACTATCATCGGCCGCGCGCTGATAAAACTTTAATTCCACTTAATAACTTGATATATATCAAGTTATAAGCCTGCCGTTTATTCCGCGCCCATGCCCGATATCCGCCATTCATGTCGTCCTGAAGGCATTTCATTCCCTGTTCATGGCAGTTCATGCCTTTTTTCCCCCGCTCTCACAGGGGCGAATTTATCATTGTGCTAATTCAAGATTCTTAGCATTCCCATCGGGAGATATCCATGAACACACCTACCGCAGGCAGCAGCGTTAACCGCACCCGCTGGTTAACCCTGATCGGTACCATCATTACCCAGTTTGCACTGGGATCGGTCTATACCTGGAGTCTGTTTAACGGGCAGCTCTCCCTGAAACTGGATACCACAATCAGTCAGGTGGCTTTCTCGTTCGGTTTGCTGAGTCTGGGTCTGGCACTGGCTTCATCCGTTGCCGGAAAATTACAGGAACGTTTTGGCGTTCGTCACGTCACCATCGCCGCCGGGCTGCTGATGGCGGTCGGTTTGATGCTGACCTCGCAGGCCGATAACCTGTTTATGCTCTATCTCAGCGCGGGCCTGCTGGTCGGCCTGGCCGATGGTGCAGGTTATCTGATGACGTTATCAAACTGCGTGAAATGGTTCCCGGAACGCAAAGGGGTGATTTCAGCCTGTGCCATTGGCGCATACGGCCTGGGCAGCCTTGGCTTCAAGTTTATCTGTAGCTATCTGTTGAGCGTCTACAGCCTGGAAACCACCTTTATGATTTGGGGTGGACTGGCGATGAGTATGATCATCGTTGGCGCACTGCTAATGAAAGATGCGCCTGCGCAACAGCCATCCGGCAGCAAATCTGCAGAGAAACGCGATTACTCGCTGGCGGAATCCATGCGTATGCCGCAGTACTGGATGCTGGCACTGATGTTCCTGACCGCCTGCATGAGCGGCCTGTATGTGATTGGCGTGGCGAAGGATATCGGCGAAAGCATGGTACACCTGAGCGCGCAGACCGCCGCCAATGCCGTCACCATCATTGCCATTGCCAACCTGAGCGGTCGTCTGGTACTGGGTGTCCTGTCCGATAAGGTGGCACGTATCCGGGTTATTACCCTGGCACAGGTGGTGTCACTGGTCGGCATGAGCATCCTGCTGTTCAGCCACATGAATGAAAACAGCTTCTTTATTGCCATTGCCTGCGTCGCCTTCAGCTTCGGTGGCACTATCACGGTTTATCCGTCACTGGTCAGCGATTTCTTCGGCCTGAACAACCTGACCAAAAACTACGGCGTGATTTACCTGGGCTTCGGGATTGGGAGCGTAATGGGATCGCTGATTGCCTCACTGTTCGGTGGCTTTACGGTGACCTTCAGCCTGATTATGGCGCTGCTGGTGATTTCACTGCTGATGTCCGCCACCATCCGGATGCCGTATAAACAGGCAGAAACGAAGAAAGAACTGCAACACGCCTGATAATACCCGCATGTCAATAAACGCCCGCTGTCAGTTATGACAGCGGGCTTTGCATTAATATTTTACTATTCAGATGATTCCCACCAATAACCTGCCTTTTTCATCCTTATCTTATTTCATTAAAGCCTTCTCATTCATTCGAGAGATATAATGAATTATTTGGAAATAACTTCCCGAATAAATCTACATTCACCGCATTATTCCTCCACTTTTCTTTCGTAAAGTTGTAGTCATTGAAAAGAGCAGGAGAACAACATGAAGACAACAATGAAAACAATAATGAAAGCAACCTCTGTGGTGTCTCTGATTGTTATGCTGAGCGGCTGTATTATTGCCCCTCCTCATCATGGCGGTGGCGGTGGGTATCACGGTGGCGGTGGGGGTTATCATGGCGGCTATCATCATGGTGGTGGCCCACGACGCGGCAGATAGGAATTTTTAGAAGGGTGGGCAAAGCCTGCACACAGCAATAAGCCGTAAGTCGGTAAATAAAATAAATGGTAAATAAGTACATTGGGCGGGAATTTTCCCGCCCTTATTTTTTAGCTTTTAATACTGTAATTACATTGATACCAGGCTTTCACCAGACCGGGCACATGACTATCCTGTGGCCGCAACGCTTCAACTTTATCAAAGCCGCGTTCACTACAATAACGCTCAACGTCTTTCTCCATCGCGGTTTTATCCACGCGGACGGGATTAAAACGGTATTGAACGGTATTCACTGCCGGATCTTCATCGACCTTTTCATAGGCTCCGGGTTTGCCGGAAGTACAACCTGCCAGCAACAGTAGCGCAAATGCGCCGATTATTTTTGATTTCATCATGGCTCCCTTCTTCCAGTGCCGCATCATGAGCTGCCCCGCCCCCCGGCGCTATCAGACGCCAGCGCATTTGCATAATTTTACTTAAGTTATGCAATGTTTTACCGATTGAATCGATTCAGGGAGATGAATAGCGTCAGAACGATTTCAGTGCGACTATGCACCCAGACATCGCAAGATGTCTGCGCAACACCAGGAAATTTTTTGCTATAATTAGAATGACTTATGCCCGCGGCGAGCGGGCTTTTTTTTGGACTTAATTACCTGTTCCGCTAATAATTATACGCAGAACGTTGGCGGAATCCTTACCAGTAAGTGCCAGAACCGACTGATAAAGGTCAATGGTCATGTCGCAGAGTTTCGCTTCATTCACCCCGGCTTCCGCAGGCGTGTTTAACGTTTGCAGATCGCTTCCCCAGCGCGCATACAACTGACGCACCACCGCCTGCAACTGCTCCCTTCCCTGTTTGAAATCAATGGGTTGCTCAATGCCATTACTGTGCTTAAGCAATACATCCATCGCCTGCAGCTCCTGCTCCGTCAGGGTTTTCGGTACCAGTTCACTGACATTCACCCCGCCTTTCACCTGGGGAAACAGGAAACGGAAGCACTGCTCCGGGCCACGCTGGCGGATCTGTCTCATCTGCTCCAGGGAAACCTGCATATAGTTAATCAGATCCTGGTCACGCGCCGCGTTAATCCGCTGATTCAACAGATCGGCCACCAACGGGCGCAGATGCTCAATCGCCTGTTGCTGCGGTATACCGGCTTCCAGCTGAGCGATCAGTTCATCATGCGCCTGCTGATATAGCAGGGGTTGCTGCGTTTTTACCGTACGCCAGACCGGGAGCTGTGCCAGACGGGCAGCGGCGGCATCAATTTCCGCCTGCTTTTCCCGTGCCGGGCTGACCCAACCATAGTAATAAAGATTCCCCACCAGCAGCGGAACCGAAAACAGCAGGATCGCCACGGCAGAGGCCATCTTTTTACGTTTGAAAAGGGCACCCAAAACAACCAGCCAGACCAGAGCGGAGAACAGCGAGGCAAGAATAGCGTGAGAAATCAAAACAGAACCCTGACGTTATCAGGCCGGATAACCGGCCCGTTAGAAATGTTAGTCGACGCGCACATCAAGTAATACCGGGCAACTGGCACGTTCAATCACCGCAGCACTACAAGAGCCTTTCAGCAGACGGTTAAAGGAAGAGAGATGACGGCGACCCATGATGATCATCGCTGCGTTCAGGCTGTTCGCCTGGGCCACAATGGTTTCTGCCGATTCTCCGGCAGCGACGCGCCCACGCGCTGCCACACCCGCACGATGCAGCTCGGCTAACGCCTGACGCACAACGCCTTCTGCGGTATTTTGCTCATCCAGCGCCAGACCAAAGTCGCCGGGATCTTCGCCCGCTTCAATATCAAACGGACCGGATGCCGCATAGCTGGCATCCACACAGCACAGCACCACCACCTCTGCCTGCAAGGCCAGTGCCTGTTCGGTCGCAAGCTGAATCACTTTGCGGGCAATCACCGAATTATCAACAGCGACCAAAAGCGTTTTCATAGCCCTTCTCCTGTCAGTCTCGTAATGCAACTTTTCCAATTTCATCGATCAGCGCCTCTTTGCATTTGAGGATCGCCTCGCGATTACGTGCTTCATGCCGCTGGAAACGGGCGCCAGGGATCAGAAGACTGATGGAAAAGCGTCCCAGAATCGTGTCGATTGCCACGGCCATCGTGGAGATCCCTTCCAGCGTTTCGCCCCGGTCATACGCCAGACCGGTACGACGAATTTCGGTTAAATGTGCCAGCAGCGCGGGGAAATCGCGCACGGTCAGTTCGGTAATGGCCTGATAAGCCTCACCCACCAATTCTCTGGCAGCGTCATCGCTCTCCAGCGCCAGCAGCGCACGGCCACCGGAAGTGCTGTAGAGCGGCAGGTTCATGCCAATGCGTGGCACCACCCGCAGTTCCCGGTCAGCCACAACATAATGCACAATCGCCAACTGCAGGCCGCTGGCCCGGGCCAGCGACACGGTTTCTCCGGTGGTGTCGCACAGTGCCTGAAGCCACGGCTGAGCAATAGCCACCACATCGGTATGCACGTTGGCGATCAGCCGCAGCAGAGCCGGGCCAAGCCGTACGCCACCGGCCGCGCCGTGGCTGCGCACCAGCTGCACTGAATCCAGCGCGTTGACGATGCGCTGCACGGTGGAACGCGGCAAATCGACCGCCAGAGCGATTTCGCCGAGGCTCATTCCGTTCGGTTTTGCGCCCAACGCATCAAGAATTTTCGCGGCGCGCGTGATCACCTGAATGCCGCCGATACGTTCGTCATCACGGCAGGTTGCGGACTCAAACATAGGGATTCTCTTTCCTTGTCATCGGCAAATACTGTAGCACTATTTGGCTTACTGGACACGCTGTATCACATTGCAATACAGCGCATCACCATGTAATATTCCGCTCAATGTATCACGATGCAATACACTGCATCGATAATAATAATTCTCGTCCGGGATACCTGCTATGAATGGCCAGCCAGCGGCGATGCCGCCGTCTCCGCACCCTTTTACTCTTCGCCTGGCGCTGGGCCTGGTGGGTGTACTGATCGCGGCGCTCAGCTCCGGTCTTAACGATCGCGTGACCGACCTGGCGTTGGCCGATATTCGCACCGCGCTGGGGATCGATTTTGATACCGGCAGCTGGATCACCTCCGCTTACCAGGCCGCAGAAGTGGCCGCCATGATGATCGCCCCCTGGTTTGCGGTCACCTTCTCACTGCGCCGTTTTACGCTGTCAGTCACCCTCGGATTCTGCCTGATTGCGGCAGTCCAACCGCTGGTGACCGATGCCTCAGGCTTTATCGCTCTCAGGGTGATTCAGGGGATTTTTGGGGGTGCGCTGCCCCCCATGCTGATGACGGTTGCCCTACGCTTTCTGCCCCCCGGCATCAAGCTTTACGGACTGGCCGCTTATGCCATGACGGCAACGTTTGGCCCGAATATGGCGGCGTCACTTGCCGCTTTCTGGACCGATTCCGTCGGCTGGCAGTTTACCTTCTGGCAGGTGATCCCGCCGTGTATGATCGCCACGTTGCTGATTAGCCGCGGATTGCCGCAGGACCCATTGCGTCTCGAACGTTTCCGCCAGATTGACGCACTGGGGATGCTGACTGGCTGTAGCGGTATCGCGCTGCTGGTGCTGGCGCTGACGCAGGGCGAACGGCTGGACTGGTTCCAGTCACCGCTCATCAGCGGCATGTTACTGAGCGCCGCCGCACTGCTGGTCGTGTTCTTCATTAATGAATGGTTCCATCCGCTGCCGCTGTTCCGGCTGCAAATGTTGCAACGTAAAAATCTGACGCATGGACTGCTGGTCCTCGCGGGCGTACTGATGGTCGCGCTGTCGGGGTCGGCCCTGCCCTCGGCGTATTTCGGTCAGATAGAAGGATTCCGCACCGCGCAGTTTGCTCCGCTGGCGCTGACCATTGGGCTACCGCAGCTGGTGATTGCCCCCCTGCTCGCGGCCTTACTGAATCTGCGCTGGATTGACTGCCGCTGGATGCTGACGGCAGGTGCCGGGCTGATGATTCTCTCCTGCGTACTGGGGATGCAGATCACCTCGGAGTGGGCGCGACAGAATTTCTGGTTAATTCAGGCGCTACAGGCATTTGGTCAGCCGATGATGATCCTGCCCGTGCTGATGAGCGCCACCAGCGTGGTGCTGCCACCGGAGGGCCCCTTCGCTTCCGCCATGTTTAATACCGTCCGGGGTTTTTCCAGCGTCGCCGCTGGCGTGCTGGTCGAAAATTTCCTCACCCATCGGGAAAAATTCCATTCGCATACGCTGGTCGATCAGCTGGGTAACCGCCCGTGGCTGATGACCGCCACCCGTAGCGACACGGCCAGCAGCATGATGCCGCTGCTGCCGGATGGATCGGCCAGCTCGGTTGAGAATCTCAGCCATTTCAGCACGCTGGTGAAACACCAGGCGGTGATCCTCAGCCTCAGCGACAGCTATCTGATGATTATTGGCTTCGCACTGCTGCTGATCCTTCTGACCGCCTGGCTACCAAAACGCGTCTGGCCGCCACAAACACTGTTAACTTCAGCTCCGCAAACATCGAGATCATAACAATGAGTTTCACACCTGCTAAACGCACCTCTTTGCTGGTACTGCTGCTGCTGGTACTTTTGACCATCGCCTTTTTCATCTGGTCAGCGATCAATCGCCATCACCTGCGGACCGATGATGCCGTGATCGCCGCTGACTACACGCTGGTGGCCCCCAAAGTGTCCGGCTATATCCGCACGGTCAATGTGACTGACAACCAGCAGGTGAAAGCCGGTGATGTGTTGGCCACCATTGATGACCGCGACTATCGTGTGGCACTGGAAACCGCCAACGCCAATCTTCAGGTCAGCGAAGCGAAACGCAGCAGCATAGAAGCCCAACTGGAGCAGCAGAAAGCGACCATCGCCCAGACCGAAGCAGCCGTTAGCGCCAGCCAGGCCACGCTGAACTACGCAGGACAAAATGCTGACCGCTATCGTCGCCTGCTGAAAAGCGGCACCGCGACCGCCGATGAGCAACAGAAATCCAGTTCAACGATGTTAAGTGCGGCAGCGCAGGTTAAGCAGAGCCAGGCTGCCGTACTGGCCGCACGCAAAGAAGTCGCCGTCTTGCAGGCAAGCGTGAAGCAGGCGGATGCGGACATTGCGGCGATGCAGGCCAGCGTCGATCAGGCGCAGCTCAACCTTTCCTATACGCAGATTACCGCACCGATTTCAGGCAGCGTTGGCCAGCGGGCCGTGCGTCAGGGTGCGTGGGTCGCGGCGGGAACACGTCTGCTGGCGGTCGTCCCCTTGCAGCAAAGCTATGTGGTGGCAAACTTCCTTGAAACCCAGCTGGCCCATGTGACCCAGGGGCAACCCGTTTCAGTGACGGTCGATGCCCTGCCAGGCGTGACGCTGCGCGGCCATGTTGACAGTATTGCCCCTGCTACAGGTTCAACTTTTGCGGCGATTACTGCTGATAACGCGACCGGAAACTACACCAAAGTCGTGCAGCGCCTGCCGGTAAAAATCGTGCTGGAACCGGGCCAGTCAGACCTGCCACGACTGCGCGTTGGTATGTCCGTCGTTCCAGAATTAGAAATGCATTAATGTGAGAAAGATCCCAGAACAATCACCTTTATTTCGCAAGGGAATGCGGGTAGATTAGCGTCCGATCCTGCCTGTTTTAGGCGTTTAGAGGAATTGTTCGTGAAATATGCTTTGATGGGAATCTCTTTTATCCTGTTAATCTGGGTTGGCACTTTCTATCTGATGGTGTAGGGATAAAAGTGAAGGGGTCAGGACAACCTGACCCTTACTGTTTTCAGACGTCGTCTTCGCCGCTTTTTGTGGCACTCGCTAAAATACCCTCAGCCCGAAACATCGCTTTAATGCCTCTGACCGCCTGACGAATACGGTCGCTGTTTTCAATCAGGGCAAAGCGCACGTGCGTATCACCGTAATCCCCAAAGCCGATACCCGGCGACACACACACCTTCGCTTCCTGTAACAGCAGTTTGGCAAACTCAAGCGATCCCAGGTGCGCATAGTGATCGGGAATTTTCGCCCAGACGTACATCGATGCTTTCGGGTTATCCACCATCCAGCCCGCCTCATGCAGACCTTTCACCAGCACGTCACGGCGGCGTTTATACTGCTCGGCAATATCGCGTACGCACTGCTGATCGCCTTCCAGCGCCGCAATCGCCGCTACCTGCAACGGGGTGAAGGTGCCGTAATCATGGTAGCTTTTGATACGCGCCAGCGCAGACACCAGCTCTTTGTTACCCACCATAAAGCCGATACGCCAGCCCGCCATATTGTAGCTTTTGGACAGCGTAAAGAACTCCACCGCCACATCACGTGCGCCCGGAACTTCCATGATAGACGGGGCTTTCCAGCCGTCGTAGACAATATCGGCGTAGGCGAGATCGTGGATCACCAGCACGTTGTACTGTTTCGCCAGCGCAATCACTCGCTCAAAGAAGTCCAGCTCCACACACTGCGCGGTCGGGTTTGACGGGAAGCCGAGGACCATCATCTTCGGCTTCGGATAGCTTTCGCGAATGGCGCGTT
The DNA here is from genome assembly GCF_020683125.1 of Erwinia rhapontici. NCBI lineage: Bacteria > Pseudomonadati > Pseudomonadota > Gammaproteobacteria > Enterobacterales > Erwiniaceae > Erwinia > Erwinia rhapontici. The sequence goes on from NZ_CP085627.1 coordinate 3,606,977, forward strand.
CCAGCTCGTTAAAGAAGTCGACGCCCGCTACCAGCGGTACAGAGCGCACCTGCGCGCCAGCGATCACCGCCCCATAGATATGGATCGGATAGCTCGGATTCGGCACCAGCACGGTATCGCCGTGATCGAGCGTAGCCAGCATCAGATGCGCCAGCCCCTCTTTGGAGCCAATCGTGACAATCGCTTCCGATTCGGGGTCAATGTCCACCTGGTAGCGGTCGGCATACCAGCGTGAAATCGCACGACGCAGGCGGGGAATACCGCGTGAGGTGGAGTAACCGTGCGTGTCTTCGCGCTGCGCCACGGTGCAGAGTTTTTCCACGATATGCGGCGGCGTCGGGCCGTCCGGGTTACCCATACTGAAGTCGATAATATCTTCACCGCGACGACGGGCTGCCATCTTCAATTCGGAGGTAATGTTAAAAACATACGGGGGAAGACGTTCAATACGGGAAAAACGGCGTGGGGAATTATTGTCAGTCATAGCAACCTCTGATTCACGTAAGCGCCCGGACCATCCGAGCGACGCTGACCACTGCGGTGGTCGAGGAATCAACATATCTTACCTTTCTGTAACCTGTCGATAGGCAGAATAAAATTTTTTACTGGGCCGGGTTAATGCGCCCAAACAGCCAGTCATTCACCCATTTGCCACGTAACAGGTAATTATCCCGTAGTGTCCCTTCCAGCGTGAAGCCGTTTTTTTCCAGCACGCGGCGCGAAGCATGGTTCCCCTCCACCACCTGCGCTTTCAACTTGTGAAACTCACACTCATTGAAGAGAAAATCACACAGCGCGCCCAGCGCTTCGCTGCCGTACCCCTGACCAAAACAGTCGTTCAACAGTGAGTAACCGACTTCCGCCTGACGATGCGGTGCCCACTCCGGGTTAGCTCCCATCAGCCCCACAGCCCGGCCATCCTCTTTGCGCCGCACCACCAGGCACAGCATGTGGAAACTGGTGATCTGCCAGGGAGCCAGACGGTCATGAAAACGCTGGCGGATATCGGCCAGTTGCGGCACCGCGCTGATAAATTTCATGCAGGTTTCATCGCTGTGTACCGCCAGGAACAGCTGCCAGTCTTCCGGCTGTAGCCGGGTCAGGATCAGTCGCTCAGTCGTGAGTTGCATAAGCCATCTCGCTAAAAGGGGAAAAACCACAAAGAACACATCTCTTTTATCTGCCGCTTTTTCGCCGTGTAATGATCCGCAGCAGTAACGCCATGATAATGAATTTGTCACAGGAGAACGACAATGTCCCATCTCAAAATTGACAATATCCCGGATGCGATTCGCACGATAAAACACCAGCTACGCCAGCAGCTTCCCCACTACCGCGCCGTCTTTGCCGAGCTGGATGACGAGATGCGCCTCCAGATCCATGCCCTTAAGGCAGAGCAGCAGCGCGGCGAACATCCGGTGCCGGAACTTGATGCCAACGATATCCTGAACCATCGCGTCACAGAACAACAAAAAAACCGCATCCGCCAGCGCGGCTGCTGCACGGTGCGTGGCGTCTTCCCCCGCGCGCAGGCCACGGAGTGGAACACGGATATTGGCCGCTATCTTGATGACAATCAGTTTGTTGAGAAGCTGAAAAATGCGGCGGAGGATAATTACTTTGGCGATCTGAAGCAGGGAAAACCGCAGATTTATGGCGTTTACTGGTCACAGCCGCAGGTGCAGGCGCGTCAGGATGCGCGGATGCAGGCGGTACAGGTGTTCCTCAATTCCCTCTGGCAGACCGAAAGCGCGGGCAAACAGCATTTTGATCCCACGCGTAGTGTCAGCTACGCCGACCGTATTCGCCGCCGTCCCCCTCATTCTGGCTCGCTGGGCCTGTCGCCGCACATTGACGGCGGCTCACTGGAGCGCTGGCTGGATGAGAATTTCCGTCACGTTTACCGCCATGTCTTTAGCGGCCACTGGCAGCAATATAATCCATTTGATGCCGAAGGGCGCACCGAGGTGCGAGAGTTCCCCTCTCCCGCCGTCTGCTCAATGTTCCGTACGTTCCAGGGCTGGACAGCGCTGACACCGCAGCGCAAACACGGCGGTACGCTGAAACTGCTGCCAATTGCCAATGCGATGGCATGGATTTTACTGCGCGCACTACAGGATGATGTGGCAGACGATGATCTGTGCGGTGCCGCGCCAGGGCGTGCCTTATCGGTCAGTGAAAAGTTCCATCCTCTTTTACTTGAAGGTTTTTCCTCTATTCCTGATATGGAGCCGGGTGACACGGTGTTCTGGCACTGCGACGTGGTGCATGCGGTGGAGAATGAACATCTGGGTGAGTTTGACAGCAATGTGATGTATATCGCTGCGGCCCCCTGGTGCGAAAAGAATGCCGCCTATTTGCAACGCCAGTGGCCCGCCTTTGTCGACGGGCGTTCGCCACCGGATTTCGCTGCGGATAATTTTGAGATCGATTTTTCTGGCCGGGCGACGGAAGACGATTTGACGCCATCAGGCAGGAAACAGATGCTATCCCAGGACGGTTAACATTTATTGTGGCGTAGGGGCGAGGCACGCCTCGTCCTGGATCACCCCGGGTCAGGCATGCCTGACCCCTACGCAGGGGATTTGCGCATTGCACCACGTTGATGCCTGGCACATCCCCCCCACATTCCCTATCATAGGCACATTATCCCCACCAGCCGAGACGCCCGTGCATTCGATGTTTGAGATGTTGCTCGCCGTGTTTGACCGCGCAGCGCTGATGTTAATCTGCCTGTTCTTCATTACCCGTACCCGCCATTTCCGCCAGCTCTTGCAAAAAGATGAGCATTCGCGCCAGGAACTGATCGCCGTCACCACCATTTTTTCGCTGTTTGCGCTGTTCAGTACCTGGACCGGGATCAACGTTGAAGGCTCACTGGTTAACGTTCGCACCATTGCGATTATGTCCGGCGGGATCCTGTTCGGCCCCTGGGTGGGCATTGCGACCGGGGTGATTGCCGGGACGCACCGCTTCCTGATCGACATTGATGGCGTCACCTCGGTGCCCTGCCTGATCACCAGCATTGTCGCCGGGGTGGTCTCCGGCTGGATCAATCTGAAAGTGGTCAAGGAGAAGCGCTGGAGCATTGGCATTATTGGCGGGATGGCCTGCGAATCACTGACCATGCTGCTGATTGTCGTCTGGGCCTCCCCGACTGCGCTGGGGCTGGATATTGTCTCGGAAATCGCCATTCCGATGATCCTCGGTGCGGCCAGCATCGGGCTGATCGTTCTGCTGGTGCAGAGCGTGGAGGGAGAAAAAGAAGCCATTGCCGCCCGTCAGGCCAAGCTGGCGCTGGATATTGCCAATAAAACCCTGCCGCTGTTCCGCCAGGTCAACAGCCAGTCTCTTAGCCAGGTGTGCCACATTATTCGTGATGATATCAATGCCGATGCGGTGGCAATGACCAACAACACCCAGATCCTCGCCTATGTTGGTGTGGGAGAAGAGAACTACCGCGACGGTGATGATGGCATCAGCCCGACCACGGCGGCTGCGATTTCGGAAGGGAAGATCATCATCAAAAACAATGATGAAGCCCACCGCACCCCTGAAATTCATTCGATGATCGTCATTCCGCTGTGGGAAAAAGGCGAAGTCACCGGCACGCTGAAAATTTACTACCGCCATGCTCACCGCATCACCTGGTCGTTGAAGGAGATGGCGGTGGGCCTGTCGCAGATTATCTCGACCCAGCTGGAAGTCTCGCGCGCGGAACAGCTGCGAGAAATGGCTAACAAGGCTGAGCTGCGGGCATTACAGAGTAAAATTAACCCCCATTTCCTGTTTAACGCCCTCAATGCGATCTCCTCTTCCATCCGCATCAATCCGGACACCGCGCGCCAGCTCATTACCAATCTGTCCCGTTATCTGCGCTATAACCTGGAATTGAACGATGACGAGATCATTGATATCAAGAAGGAGCTTTACCAGGTGAAGGACTACATTGCCATCGAGCAGGCCCGCTTCGGGGATAAGCTGACGGTCATCTATGATATCGAAGAGGACGTCAACTGCTCACTGCCCAGCCTGCTCATTCAGCCGCTGGTGGAGAATGCCATCATGCACGGCATCCATCCCTTCCGGGGGAAAGGCGTGGTGACGCTGAGTATTCACGACCTGGGCGACCGGGTGCGCATTGCGGTGCGGGATACCGGGCAGGGCATCAGTGAAGATGTGATTGCACGGGTGGAACGTAATGAGATGCCGGGGAATAAAATCGGTCTGCTGAATGTCCATCACCGGGTGAAGTTGCTGTACGGTGAAGGACTGCACATTCACCGCCTGAATCCCGGCACGGAGATTGCCTTCTATATCAGTAAAAATGGTGCAGGTTTGCCTGAAAAACCCAGTATTTCTTTGGCCTGAACCCGAGGTATGACGTGAAAGCAATCATTGTAGAAGACGAGTTTCTGGCCCAACAGGAGTTGAGCTGGCTGATCCGCGAGCATAGCCAGATCACCATTGAAGCAACGTTTGATGACGGGCTGGACGTGCTGAAGTATCTGCAAACCCATCAGGTCGACGTGATTTTTCTGGATATTAATATCCCGTCACTTGATGGCATGCTGCTGGCGCAAAATATCAGTAAATTCGCCAATAAACCGCTGATCGTGTTTATTACGGCCTACAAAGAGCATGCGGTAGAAGCCTTTGAGCTGGAGGCATTCGACTACATTCTGAAGCCCTGGTCCGAAATGCGCCTCATTACCTTGCTGCGTAAGCTGGAAAATCATGTGCAGAGCAGCGCCTCGCTCAGTCCGGCGGCCACGCGTCCTGCGCCGCACACCATCAATCTGGTGAAAGACGAACGCATTATCGTTACCGATATTAATGATATCTACTACGCGGAAGCCCATGAAAAGCTGACGTTTGTGTATACGCGGCGCGAAGAGTATGTGATGTCGATGAACATGACGGAATTTTGTCAGCGGCTGCCGGATGAGTATTTCTTCCGTTGCCACCGATCCTACTGCGTCAATCTCAGCAAAATTCGTGAGATCGAACCCTGGTTTAACAACACCTATATTCTCAAACTACGCGATCTTGAGTTCCAGGTGCCGGTGAGTCGCAGCAAGGTGAAAGAGTTTCGGCAACTGATGCGGCTGTAATTCTCCGCATCCGTTGCCTTGTACAGGCGGGAATTACAGTACCAGACCAAGCGTCTGACGCAGATGCGCACCCGCGCCCAGCAGGCCTGGCTGATCGTGGGTGATCAGGTAAACCGGAATGCCGGAGACGTAATCTTTAAAACGGCCTTTATCTTCAAATGCTGCACGGAAACCGGAGGCTTTGAAGAACTCCAGGAAACGCGGAACAATGCCCCCGGCAATATATACGCCGCCGAACGTGCCCAGATTCAGCGCCAGGTTGCCGCCGAAACGCCCCATAATCACGCAGAACATGGACAGGGCGCGACGGCAGTCAGTGCAGCTGTCCTGCAAGGCGCGTTCGGTCACATCACGCGGTTTCAGATTTTCTGGCACCCGGTCATCTGATTTAACAATCGCCCGATAGAGGTTCACCAGCCCGCCACCGGAGAGAATACGCTCGGCAGACACATGGCCCAACTCTTCACGCAGCACTTCGAGGATCTGATCTTCTTCTTCGCTGTTCGCGGCGAAATCAACATGCCCCCCTTCCCCCGGCAGGCTGACCCAGCGCTTATCAACATGGACCAGATGTGCCACGCCCAGGCCCGTTCCCGCGCCATACACGGCCACCGGTTTGTCCTGCACCGGCGATTTACCGCCGAACTGCAACACATGGTCTTCCTTCAGCATCGGGATGGCCATGGATACCGCAGTGAAATCGTTGATGATTTCCAGCGTTTCAAAGCCCAGGCTGGCTTTCATCTTGCTGGTAGAGAACGCCCAGTCGTGGTTGGTCATTTCAACCCAGTCTTCAGTGATCGGGCAGGCAATGGCGATACAGCCATGTTTGATGTCCTGCTGCTGCTCATCGAGATAAGCGCGGATCACCGCTTCCAGATTGTCATACTCTGCTGTGGAAAACGTTTTGGCTTGTGAAATAGCACCGCTCTCAACTTCACACAGTGCCAGACGCGCATTTGTGCCGCCGACATCACCCACCAAGGCATAGCTGGTCATTATTGTTTTGCTCCGCTCAAGTCAATTAGACACACTATAAATTTCCCCCGCTAAAACAACAACGCTCACCGGGAAAAAGGTGAGCGTTAAATCTGATAATGGCTACCTTAACGGGATTAGTGTCCCTTTCCCACGGGCAACTGTCTGAATTGCGAGTCAAACGGCGGTTATCGGCTGTTACGCTGATGCAGTGCCTGCGTGACAGACGCCAGCAGCGGCGGAATATCCTGCTGTGGCAGTACAACTTCCACCAGCGACAGGCGTGATGGCGCCTCAAGCAGCGCCATCACCTCCCGCAGCTGTACCGTTTGCGTCACACGCCAGCTCTGCGCCTGACTGTCGACGTTCAATGCCTGCGGCAGACGCGTCCAGTCCCAGGGGGCAATATCGTTATAGCGCTGCTGTGCACCGTGGATGGCACGTTCGACAGTATAGCCGTCGTTGTTCAGCAGGAAGATCACCGGGTTTTGCCCGTCACGCAGCATGGTACCCAACTCCTGCACCGTCAGCTGCGCCGATCCGTCACCGATGATCAGCACCACACGTTGCTGCGGCTGCGCGGTCTGGGCACCGAAAGCGGCCGGCAGCGTGTAGCCAATCGATCCCCACAGCGGCTGCACCAGCAAACGTGCCCCTTCAGGTAAACGCAGCGCGGCAGCGCCAAATGCCGCCGTCCCCTGATCGGCCAGCACGATATCGCCAGGGCGCAGAAAGTCCTGTATCGCCAGCCAGAACGTGCTTTGTATCAAATTGTCCGATCTCGCGCTGTCCATTTCCGGCGGTGCCACAATCCCTCGCTGCCAGCCGCGACCATGCTGGCGTGCCAGTTGATGTAACACCGCCAGCGCCGCCGCCATCGGTATGCGCGGAAAATCACGTTCGGCTATCCGGCAGCCGTGCAGGCCAACATCAATGGTCCGACTGCGGGTGATGTTTTGCGTAAATCCGGCGGTAATGGTGTCGGTATATTTCACGCCAATCGCCATCAGCACATCGCTCTGCTCAATAACGGCCCGGGTACTTTCAGCGCTGGACGATCCGGCATAGGTTCCGGCAAAACCATACTGGGTTTCCGGCAGCACACTTTTACCCATCAGCAGCGTGGCAAACGGCATCGGAATATCCGTTAGCCAGCGCTGTAAAAGGGGCTGTTGCCCGGCACGGTCGGCGAGAAAATCCGCCAGCATCGCCACGCTGCCCGCCGCGGCCAGCAGGCTTTCAGCCTTATCCGCAAAGGCGGCGAGCTGTTCCCGATCGATTTCCCGGGCCAGTGTCAGAGGATCAACAGGCGGCGGCAACGGACTTTCCGCCACATTGGTTGCCAGTAGCAGATAGACCGGGCGGCGCTCGGTTAATGCACACAACAGGACACGATCAATCTCTGCCGCCGCGTTGTCGGCGGTAAGCACCGTAGTGGCCACCGCGATTTCCTGATGCATACGCAGGAAGTGACCGAAATCGCCATCACCCAGCGTGTGATGCAGCAGTTCGCCGTTGTTCTGTGAGGTTTGCGACGGTGCGCCGACGATATGAATCACCGGCAGATATTCAGCAAAACTGCCCGCCACGCCGTTCAGAGCGCTTAACTCACCGACGCCAAACGTGGTCAGCAGCGCCGCAACGCCGCGACAGCGGGCATAACCGTCAGCAGCATAGGCCGCATTCAGTTCATTGGCACAGCCGACCCAGGCCAGCCGGGGATGATCAATCACATGATCGAGAAATTGCAGGTTGTAATCACCGGGCACCCCAAACAGGTGATCGATACCGATTTCATTTAACCGCGCAAGCAGATAGTCACCCACCGTATAGCTGTTCATCGCCCTGCTCCTCTGTGGCCTCTGTTCTCAGTATTGGTGATTATTTTCATTCTGTTATCGGAAAGATGCCGGGTGAAATGGCAACAGATCGTTACGGGCCAGGAATTATCCTTAAGTTGCGATCCGCCGCCCGATTTCATTCAGTGTAACCGTATACACTACTATGCTGTTCAACGACCCCAACGTTTTAACAACAGGATTTATTCATGGTTTATCAAGCAGATGCCCAGCGGTACGAGACAATGACTTATCACCGCTGCGGGCGCAGCGGCCTGAAGCTCCCGGCCATCTCCCTCGGTTTGTGGCATAACTTTGGTGACAGTACCCGCGTAGATAACAGTCGTGACCTGCTGCGTCATGCTTTTGATAACGGTATCACTCATTTCGATCTGGCCAATAACTATGGCCCCCCTCCGGGTTCGGCTGAAGAAAATTTTGGCCGCATCCTGCGTGAGGATTTCCGCGCCTTGCGTGATGAACTGGTGCTTTCCAGCAAAGCCGGTTACACCATGTGGGATGGCCCTTACGGCGACTGGGGATCGCGCAAGTATCTGATTTCCAGCCTCGACCAGAGCCTGAAACGTATGGGCGTGGAGTACGTGGATATTTTCTATCATCACCGCCCGGACCCGGAAACACCGCTGGAAGAGACCATGACCGCCCTTGACCATCTGGTACGCCAGGGTAAGGCACTGTACGTTGGGTTATCTAACTACCCGGCAGAGTTAGCAGCGCAGGCGATCACCCTGCTGAAAGCACTCGGAACCCCTTGCCTGATCCATCAGCCGAAGTATTCGATGTTTGAACGCGCCCCGGAAACAGGACTGCTGGATGTGCTGGCAGAACAGGGGGTTGGCAGCATCGCCTTCTCACCGCTGGCCGGTGGCATGCTGACCGACCGCTATCTTAACGGTATCCCTGAGGATTCCCGTGCCGCCAGCGGCAGTCGCTTCCTGAGTGGTGATCAACTGACGCCAGAGAAGATGGATAAAGTTCAGCGTCTGAATGCGCTGGCGCAGCGCCGTGGGCAGAAACTGTCGCAGATGGCGCTGGCCTGGGTGTTGCGCGGCGACCGGGTCACCTCGGTGCTGATCGGTGCCAGTAAAACCAGTCAGATTGATGATGCGGTGCAGATGCTGGGTAACCGTCGCTTTAGCGCCGATGAACTGGCTGAGATAGAAACGATTCTCGGTTAATATTTCAGTACGCCCGCTATCAGGGCCGATCAATAAAAAGATCGGCCCTTACCGTTAACCCCGCCTCTGCTCCCTCCAGATAAATCCCAAATCAACCTGTTCCCTGTTTTTTCAGAGTTCGCCAGGCGTAACGGCGATGAAGTGTTTATATTGTGCTCCTACGGTGGGGAAGTCAGACCACTGATAAAGGAGATAATATGAAACGCTTATTGCTTGTTGCCACGTTGCTGGCAAGTTTATCCCCGTTGGCGATGCACACAGCTCACGCCGACAGCGCCCGTATTACACTGGCGCCTGGCATTACACTGCATTTAGGCGATCGCGACGATCGTGGACGTTACTGGGATGGCGGCCGCTGGCGCGACAATCACTGGTGGCGTAATAATTATCGCTACGATGAGGGCCGCTGGTGGCGACACGAGCAGTGGCGCCGTCATGAAGAAATGCGCCGTCATCAGGAGTGGGAGCGGGAACGTCGCTGGCGCGACCACGATCGTCGCCGCGAATGGCGCCATCATGAGAATGAGCGACGTCATCATGAGAAAGAGCGACGTCATCATGACCGCCACGACCGCTGGTAAAGAATGATCATCTTGGGGGCTAAAAACAGATGCCTGTAGTTAGCCTAAATAATTCGAGCTGCAGGAAGGCGGCAAGCCCGTGAGTCCCCAGGAGCATAGCCAACTATGTGACTGGGGTGAATGGGTGCAGCCAACGCATCTGCAGCTTGAAGTATGACGGGTAACTTACAGATTTATCGCCATCGCGATAAGCAGATAACCATTCAGCACCACCACCACGGCCACAATGGCGCGGCCGACATTTTGCATCAGTCGCGAGTTCACCATATCGCCCATCAGCTCACGATTGCCGGTAAAGGCCAGCAGCGGCACCAGCGCCAGCGCAATACCAAAGCTTAACAGCACCTGACTCATCACCAGAATGCGTGTTGGCTCCCAGCCCGCCATAATCACGATAAAGGAAGGCAGCATGGTGACCACGCGGCGCACCAGCAGGGGAATATGGAAGCGGATGAAGCCCTGCATCACCACCTGACCCGCCATGGTCCCCACCACCGTAGATGATAAACCGGCAGCCAGCAGGCTCAGACCGAACACCATGGCGGCGGCTTTACCCAGCAGCGGGTCAAGGGTCAGGTACGCCTGGTCAAGGTCAGCAATACCGCTGTGACCGCTAAAGTGAAACGTCGCCGCCGCCGTTGCCATCATCGCCAGGTTAACAAAACCCGCAATTGTCATCGCAATCGCCACATCCAGCTTGGTGGACGCGTAACGCTCACTCCGCGTGGCGCCATCGCCTTTTTGCGTCAGCGACGAGTGCAGATAAATGACATGAGGCATAATTGTCGCCCCCAGAACGCCTGCCGCCAGCAATACAGCATCCGCCGTGGGCAGTGAAGGCACGGCCATTCCCTGGAGCAAATCGACCACTTTGGGCTGAGAGAAGAACAGCTCGATCACATAAGCCGCAGCAACAAACAGCAGCAGCCCGCCAATCACCAGCTCCAGTGGCTTCTGGCCGCGACTTTGCAGCATCAGGATCAGAAAGGTGGCGACCCCGGTGAGCATCGCACCCTGTAACAAACTGACGCCGAACACCAGTTTGAAACCGATCGCCGCACCAATAAATTCTGCAAGATCGGTCGCCATTGCGATAATTTCTGCCTGTACCCAGTAAAACCAGACGGCGGGACGGGGGAAGCGGTCGCGGATATGCTCGGCCAGGTTTTTGCCCGTGGCGATGCCCAGCTTGGCTGACATCAGCTGAATGACCATCGCCATAATATTCGCCCACACCACCACCCACAGCAGGGTATAGCCGTAGGAAGCCCCTGCCTGGATATTGGTTGCGAAGTTGCCGGGGTCAATGTAGCCAATTGCCGCAATAAAGGCTGGCCCCATTAAGGCAAATTTGATTTTACGACTACTGCGAATGTTCTGCTCCGCAGTGCGGCTTCCGAACATAGTTGTTACCCCTGAGACGATTCACCCGGCAACGATAGTGCCTTTATTTGATAATGATTATCAAGTGCATTTAGAACGGTTATTCTGATTACAGTGATAGCCAGAACTATGAAGTATAGCACTGGCTATACTTTGGAATAAATTACGGCATAGCCAAAAAATCAGCAACCATTTTCACTGTAGGGTATTCGGAAATCACTTGCCAGCAAAGGGGTCATTTTTTCAGCAAAAGAGTGTTGCAAAGCATTAGAGAATCGAGCATTAAAGTGCCTGAACGTAACGTAATGGGTTCAAATCCGTTGAAAACATGTGACGGCTCAAGCTTTTCTGAAATCTGATGCAATAGGGAATTGTTATATTGCGGTATAGATCTCGTTTTTCCGGTTCTTGTTACATAGAATGTGCAACGAAATATAACAGCCCTCTAATTTGGAGCAAATATGTCCCGCATTCTGCACTTTGCTTTGGCACTGGCGATGGTCGCCCTGTTGGCCTTGTTGGTCAGCCGCGATCGTAAAAACATCCGTATCCGTTTTGTTGTACAGCTTTTAGTGATCGAAGTTCTGCTGGCCTGGTTCTTCCTGAACTCTGAAGCGGGCCTCGGGTTCGTTAAAGGTTTCTCCGATATGTTCGAAAAATTGCTGAAGTACGCGGCGGAAGGGACCAACTTCGTCTTTGGCAATATGAGTGATAAAGGCCTGGCCTTCTTCTGGCTCAACGTCCTCTGCCCTATCGTGTTTATCTCTGCGCTGATCGGTATTTTGCAGCATTTCCGCATCCTGCCCATCATCATCCGCGCCATCGGTACCGTGCTGTCGAAGGTCAACGGCATGGGTAAACTGGAATCTTTCAACGCCGTAAGTTCACTGATTTTGGGACAGTCAGAAAACTTTATTGCCTATAAAGATATCCTCGGCAAGATGTCAGAGCGCCGCATGTACACCATGGCCGCCACCGCGATGTCCACGGTGTCGATGTCAATTGTGGGTGCGTACATGACCATGCTTCAGCCGAAGTATGTGGTGGCCGCGCTAGTACTGAATATGTTCAGTACCTTTATTGTGCTGTCGCTGATTAACCCGTACCGCGTGGACAGTGAAGAAGACCTGAAACTGGGTAACACCCATGAAGGCCAGAGCTTCTTTGAAATGCTGGGCGAGTACATTTTGGCCGGTTTCAAAGTGGCGGTGATTGTTGCTGCGATGCTGATCGGCTTTATCGCCCTGATCTCTGCCATCAACGCCCTGTTTGATACCATTTTCGGTATCAGCTTCCAGGGTATCCTCGGCTACGTGTTCTTCCCGTTTGCCTGGGTGATGGGCGTGCCGAGCAATGAAGCGTTGCAGGTCGGTAGCATCATGGCCACCAAACTGGTGTCTAACGAGTTCGTGGCAATGATGGATTTGCAGAAGATTGCCTCCACACTGTCACCACGCGCGGAAGGCATCCTGTCCGTGTTCCTGGTCTCCTTTGCTAACTTCTCGTCTATCGGTATCGTTGCCGGGGCGATCAAAGGGCTGCATGAAGAACAGGGTAACGTGGTATCCCGCTTCGGTCTGAAACTGCTGTACGGCTCAACGCTGGTGAGTGTGCTGTCGGCATCCATTGCCGGTCTGGTGCTGTAATCACCTGGCGGGGCCTCTGGCCCCGCTTTCTTCCCTCCCCTGCCTTTCCGTCTACGCTAAGCCTTCCCACGCCTCATTCGCCTCACAGACGCTTAAACAAAGCCCAGGAGTGACCATCAACGATCCTGTCGCTGAAAAAATATTCGGAGGGGGGAAATAGAAACGAAAAAAAATCCGCCGAAGCAGATTATGGGGACATCATCGAATGTATTGAGAATTTGGTGGAGATAAGCGGGATCGAACCGCTGACCTCTTGCATGCCATGCAAGCGCTCTCCCAGCTGAGCTATACCCCCACTACTAAACTCTGCGTTTTTCGGTGCCACCCCATCTGCTGGTGAAGATGTGGTGGAGATAAGCGGGATCGAACCGCTGACCTCTTGCATGCCATGCAAGCGCTCTCCCAGCTGAGCTATACCCCCAAGCCGAAAAACTCTGTCGTGTTGACGGCGGGGATAATATGAAACAGTGGGGTTGGTGTCAACGGCAAAATAACAATCTGAGATCGATCGCTGAAAAAGCCGTCAAAGCGCCCCGAAAAGCGCTAACCCTCTGTTTTTATCACACCTGTTGCCTGATGCACGCTGACGGCCGTGTATTGTGTTAATCACACGTTAATAATGAGCCTAAAAGCTACTTGTTTTTGTTAATTGACCATGCAAGACTGCGCCGGATTTTGAATGCCAGGCCTACTCCGTGACGGATGATCACCTATTTTCAGAGAGCGGCGAAATCTGGCACTTTACCAGCAACTCACAACACCAGAGCTATTATGTCCTTGCACACTCCAAAAGAGATTTCGGCTGTCGTCGTTCAGGCAGGCGTGATCAAAAGTCGTACCCCGATTTCCTCTTTATTGATCCTGGGTTTTCTCGCCGGTTCTTTTATCGCCTTTGGTTTTCTTCTCTATATTCACGTCGTCACCCAACTGCCCGTTGGCTGGGGTTCATTTGGCACGCTGCTGGGCGCCGCGGTTTTCCCGGTAGGGATTATCCTGACCGTGCTGGCGGGCGGAGAACTGCTGACAGGGAATATGATGCTGCTGCCCGTTGCATGGTTTGCCCGCCAGATTTCTGCGCTGAGTGTCATGCGTAACTGGTTCTGGGTCACCCTCGCTAACTTTATTGGCAGCGTCACCATCGCCTGGTTCTTCGGCCATATGCTGGGAATGACGGAAGGGGATTACCTGAAGAAAACGGTCGCCGTTGCCAGCGCGAAAGTGAATGCCGATTTCCTGCACGCCTTTATTTCTGGTGTCGGATGTAACTGGCTGGTGTGTCTTGCCACCTGGATTGCGTTTGCCAGTAAAGATGTGGTGGGCAAAATCTTCGGGATGTGGTTCCCGATCATGGCGTTCGTTGCCATTGGCTTCCAGCACGTGGTCGCCAATATGTTTATCGTTCCTGCTGCCATTTTCGCGGGCTACCTGAGCTGGGCCGAATACCTGCCTAACTTTGTTGCGGTGTTTCTTGGCAATGCGGTTGGTGGCGCTATTTTTGTCGGCCTGGCCTATTTTGTCGCTTACCGCGCCCCACAACCTGAAAGCTCTGTTTCCCGCTAATATGAGTATCCCCTGCTGTTTTAGGGGATATTTCTCGATCCAGCACCACTTTTTTACACTTTGCCCTGCCAAGGTTAGTAATTTGTGTTAGTTGTTCACGTGATGAATTGTTGTAAGATGCTTATGACTTTTATTCGGCAAAAGGGACAAGAGCGTGAAAAAGGATTGGTTAACGCCGGAAGAACTGGCACAGCAAACAGGTTTTAGCAGACAGACTATCAATAAGTGGGTTAAGAAAGAAAACTGGACGACCGCACCGAAACCCGGCGTTCAAGGTGGGAAAGCGCGCATGATTCATATTGATGAACGCGTGAAAGTCTTTCTTAAATCCACACGTCATGCAGCAGAACCGAATGCTCAATATCGTGTAAATCAAAATTCGCTTCCTTCACTGTTAATCACTTCTCTGCAGCAATTGAGCGGTGAAGAACAGGACAAACTGGCAGCCATGCTGCTGCGCGAGGGTATTCAGGGGATTTTGCAACGACTGGGCATTAATGACTGATTAAAAACCCCGGCAACAAGCCGGGGTTTTTTTATGCTGTCTGTCAGGCTTCGCGGGTGGCGATAAACGCCAGCGCTTTTTCAATGCGTGCCACACTGCGCGAACGCCCAATAGCATGCACGGTCACATCAAGCGCAGGCGACTGCCCTGCTCCTGTAACCGCTACGCGTAACGGCATACCGACTTTACCCATACCGACTTCCAGCTCATCAGCCGTCGCCTGAATGGCGTGATGGACATTTTCAGCCGTCCAGTCGGTAATGGCAGCCAGCTTGTCACGCACCACTTCCAGCGGCTGACGCGCGACCGGGCGCAGGTGTTTCTTCGCTGCATCGGCATCAAATTCGTCAAATTCTTCATAGAAGTAACGACATGATGCGGCCATCTCTTTCAGCGTCTTACAACGCTCACCCAGCAGGGTAACCAGTTGAGCCAGCTCAGGACCGGTGCGGGTATCGATGTTTTCCTGCTCGATATGCCATTGCAGATGGGTCGCAACGTATTCCGGTGCCAGGGTGTTGATATAGTGATGATTCAGCCACATCAGCTTTTCAGTATTAAAGGCGCTGGCAGATTTGCTGACCACATCAAGGTCAAACAGCGACTTCATCTCATCAATCGTGAAGATCTCCTGATCGCCATGAGACCAGCCCAGGCGCACCAGATAGTTAAGCAGGGCCTCCGGCAAGTAGCCGTCATCACGATACTGCATCACACCCACTGCACCGTGGCGCTTAGACAGCTTCTTGCCGTCATCACCCAGGATCATAGAAACGTGCGCGTAAACCGGCACCTGTGCACCAATGGCTTTCAGGATGTTGATCTGGCGCGGGGTGTTGTTGATATGATCTTCACCACGGATAACGTGGGTAATTTCCATGTCCCAGTCATCGATCACGACGCAGAAATTGTACGTTGGTGCACCGTCGGTACGACGAATAATCAGATCGTCGAGTTCCTGGTTGCTGAACTCGATGGGACCACGGATCTGATCGTCAAAGATCACAGAGCCTTCCTGCGGGTTGCGGAAACGCACCACGCAAGGTTCATCATCGGCGTGATGCTCATGGCTGTCGCGGCAGCGGCCGTCATAACGTGGCTTCTCGTTGTTAGCCATCTGGTTTTCACGCAGCGCTTCCAGACGTTCTTTCGAGCAGTAGCACTTATAAGCGCTGCCTGCTTCCAGCATCTGATCAATCACCGCGTTATAGCGGTCAAAACGTTTGGTCTGGTAGTACGGGCCTTCATCCCAGTCGAGATTCAGCCAGTTCATGCCATCCATAATGGCATCGATCGCCTGCTGAGTTGAACGCTCCAGGTCGGTATCTTCGATACGCAGCACAAACTCACCGCCGTGATTGCGGGCAAACAGCCAGGAGTAAAGTGCGGTACGAGCGCCGCCAACATGCAGGTAACCAGTTGGGCTGGGAGCGAAGCGGGTTTTGATTTTCATTAATGAATGCCTTATTACGCGGAGGCTTTGGCCAGAGTCAGAACAATTTTTTCGTGGGCCACATTCTATCACCTGCGGGCGAATCCTCAACGCGAATCCCTGTTTGCAGCCAGGGATTCGCCCCCATGGTGCTCAGCAAGCCACTGTTTTTGCCTGAAATGAGAACATCCTGATTATTTTTACGACGAACACACATTTTACGCTGAAAAAGCGTTGACTCATTTCCGCGTATCCCTATAATGCGACTCCACACAGCGGGGGTGATTAGCTCAGTTGGTAGAGCATCTCCTTTACACGGAGGGGGTCGGCGGTTCGAGCCCGTCATCACCCACCATTCATGATATGAATGATGCCCGCGTAGTAAGCAGTACCCAGAGATTTGAGATGTGGGTGATTAGCTCAGTTGGTAGAGCATCTCCTTTACACGGAGGGGGTCGGCGGTTCGAGCCCGTCATCACCCACCATATCTCGGTGAATTCTCGGTAAGCAGTAACGATATGGGTGATTAGCTCAGTTGGTAGAGCATCTCCTTTACACGGAGGGGGTCGGCGGTTCGAGCCCGTCATCACCCACCATATCGGGTCGTTAGCTCAGTTGGTAGAGCAGTTGACTTTTAATCAATTGGTCGCAGGTTCGAATCCTGCACGACCCACCAATTCAGAGAAAAGCGCCTAACAGGCGCTTTTTTCGTTTCTGTGCGGTGAAGCTTAACGTGCAGGATGAGAACCTGCAGCAGGTTCGACAAAATTGCACTGCAATTTTGTGCTGATGCGCCATCATCACCCGCAGGGCGAGCATCAATATGATGCGAGGCATATCCTGCACGACCCACCAATGTAAGAAGGCGCCCTAAAGGCGCCTTTTTGCTGTCTGCGATTTACCCTTCTGGTTTTCCTTTCACTTTCTTATCACTCCTTTTACGCTTTATTGCCTCAAGTCCTCAGCGCTTCGGTCCGATAACCCGTATTGGTTAAATACAAAGGAGACAGAAATGACAACCATCAATACCAGTTCCAGCGTATCGGGCAGCTCAAGTGGTGGCGGTTCAGTGTCACAAACGGCAAGCATTTATAAGCAAATTGTGAAGTTACAGGAACAGCTTAAAAATTTAAGCGGTGACACGACCCTCACAACCGAACAGAAGTCTGAGCAACAGCAGTTGATTGAAAGCCAGATTGCGCTGCTTCAGTCACAGATTGCGCAAATTCAGCAACAGGAGGCTGAGAAGGCCGCTGAAAAACAGCAAGAGAGTAAAGCAGCAGACAGCGGTAGCAGCAAAATCGCTGACGGGGTTAACCGCCCAACTGAAAATAATAAGCTGAATGTCTATATCTAAAATGGCGATGCGCTAGCACGCTGTTGCGTCAGCAGCTCTGCCTGCTGACGCACTTCCTGCCATATGGCTTCTGCGGCGGGCGTCAGCGAGCGGTTTTTACGCCTGACCAGCATAATGGTGCGGTTGATCTCTGGCACAATCCGACGCACCAGCAGCGGCCTGC
This sequence comes from Erwinia rhapontici, assembly GCF_020683125.1. Classification (NCBI taxonomy): domain Bacteria; kingdom Pseudomonadati; phylum Pseudomonadota; class Gammaproteobacteria; order Enterobacterales; family Erwiniaceae; genus Erwinia; species Erwinia rhapontici. The sequence continues at coordinate 3,624,733 of NZ_CP085627.1, forward strand.
CCTGTGGTAATGGCAGCGCCAGTGCCGGAAGAATACTGATGCCGATCCCGGCTTCTACCATCGGATACAGCGTGGCCGGATGGCCTATCTCCTGAGCAATCTCAGCCTGCACCTGCTGCACACGCAGCGCTTCATCAATCAGCACGCGACTGCCAGACGCATAGTCCTGCAATACCAGCGTGCGCTGATTGAGCATATGCCAGTGGATTGTCTCCTGCTGTGCCAGCGGATCGTCCTGCCTGCACAGTAGCAGAAACGGCTCATCCAGAATCGCTTCGCACTCAAGGTCATCCGCCTGTAGCGGCCCGACCACAATGCCAAAATCCACTTCCGCATTGCGGATGCTTTGCAGCACCCATTGTTGCGGGCGATCGCGCAACATCACTTTGATTTCCGGGTAATGCAACTGCCCCGCCGCCAGACACTGCGGCATCAGATGCGCAGAAATGGTCTGACTGGCCGCCACACGCACCGTACCGCTGCGCTGTTGCCCATAGCTGCGCACATCCAGCAGCGTGGTATTCAGCTCCTCCAGCAGCCGCTCAAGGCGGCTGGCGAGCTGCTCTCCGGCTTCCGTCAGCAGAACCTCCCGCGTTGTGCGATCAAGCAGACGGATACCCATTTCACTTTCCAGCTCTTTAATACTGTGGCTCACCGCCGACTGGCTAAGGCCAATCAGCTGGCCCGCCTGGCTGAAACTCCCCTGCTGGGCAACGGCAACGAACACCCGCAGCTGGCGTAATGTGTAATTCATCGATTCGGCTCATATATGAATTCAATAAATCAATTTTATTTCTAAACCCTGCCAGCGCACAATAGCCGCATGATTTTTTAACCAGGCATTAACAATGGGTATTTTTCGTATCGATCCACTGATGTTGAAACTGATTATCACCGTGCTGCTGGCGTCATTTCTGCCTGCGCGCGGTCATTTTGTCGATTTTTTTGAATGGCTGACAACGGCAGCCATCGCCCTGCTGTTCTTTATGCATGGCGCCAAGCTGTCGCGGGAGAAAATTATTGCGGGCGGCGGCCACTGGCGCCTGCATCTGTGGGTGATGTTCAGCACCTTTGTGCTGTTCCCGGCACTGGGCATGCTGTTTGTCTGGTGGCATCCGTTGAATCTCAGCACAGAGATTTATACCGGGTTCCTTTACCTGTCTATTTTGCCTGCCACGGTGCAGTCATCCATCGCCCTGACCTCACTGGCGGGCGGTAACGTAGCCGCTGCGGTGTGTAGCGCCTCGGCATCGAGCCTGCTTGGGGTCTTTATTTCACCCGTGCTGGTCAGCCTGTTGATGAATGTCCACAGTGATGCCGTGGGCGGCAGCCTGGAGCAGATTGGTAAAATCATGCTGCAACTGCTGGTACCGTTTGTTGTCGGGCATCTTTCCCGTCGCTGGATTGCTGACTGGGTGGAAAGAAATCGTGGTCTGATTGGCAAAACCGATCAGGCTTCAATCCTGTTGGTGGTTTACTCGGCCTTCAGTGAAGCGGTAGTGAACGGCATCTGGCACCGTGTCGGCGTGATGACGCTGGTGTGGATTGTGGTGGGTAGCCTGGGTCTGTTGTTCGTGGTGCTGGCGATTAACCTGGCGGCCGCGCGACTGTTTGGCTTTAACCGTGCGGATGAGATTACCATTCTGTTCTGCGGGTCGAAAAAGAGCCTGGCAAACGGCGTACCAATGGCCAATATTCTGTTCCCGTCGGCCGCCGTAGGGATTATCGTGCTGCCGCTGATGATCTTCCATCAGGTGCAGTTAATGGTGTGTTCAATGCTGGCCCAGCGCTACAAAAAAGCAGGCGAAAAACTGGCTGCGCAGCATAAGGCGAGCCGTTCGAAACCCGCGGTGATGGAGTCGCAGAAATAAGTGAGATTACGGGGCCTGGTGGCCCCGTTTTAGCGGTTTCACCAGACCTTCCAGCCCTTCTATTTTGATGGCCAGCGTGATCTGCATCAGCTCCCCCAGGTGGCCCTGAGGAAACTCATCTTTGCGGGCAAACCACAGCAAATACTCTTCCGGCAGGTCAATCAACGCCCGGCCTTTGTATTTGCCAAACGGCATTTCGGTATTGGCAATCTCAATCAGGTGCTGTTTTTCCATGTCATTCACCCAGTAAACGTATCATTTCCGCTTCGTCGATCACCGGGATACCCAGTTCCTGCGCTTTAACCAGCTTGGAGCCTGCGGCCTCTCCGGCGATCACCAGATCCGTTTTCTTCGACACGCTGCCACTCACTTTCGCGCCGAGCGCCGCCAGGCGGTCTTTGGCTTCATCACGCGAAAGAACGGTCAGTGAACCGGTCAGTACCACGGTTTTCCCGGCAAATGGGCTATCGATCTCTTCCGCTTTCACGACCACAACGTCAGGCCAGCTTATACCGGCTTTCTCCACCAGCAGGCGGATCACTTCACGGTTACTCTCTTCATCCAGGAAGTTCCGCACGTGGCTGGCCACCACTTTGCCGACATCCGGCACGGCAATCAATGCCTCCAGATCCGCCGCCATCAGCGCCTCCAGCGTACCAAAATGCGCTGCCAGGTTAGCCGCCGTCGCCTCACCGACTTCACTGATGCCCAGGGCATACAGGAAGCGGGCAAAGGTGGTCTGCTTCGCTTTCGCCAGCGCATCTACCACATTCTGTGCCGATTTCGGCCCCATACGATCCAGCCCGGTCAGTTTACCCGCCGTCAGATCGAACAGGTCGGCCGGGTTCAGGACGTACTCTTTATCCACCAACTGGTCGATAATCTTTTCGCCCATTCCGTCGATATCCAGTGCCCGACGCGAGACAAAGTGTTTTAACGCGCCTTTGCGCTGTGCGCCACAGATCAGGCCGCCCGTGCAGCGAGCAACCACCTCGCCCTCCACGCGCTCAACGTCGGAACCACAGACCGGACATTGGCCAGGAAACACTACGTCACGGGCATCTTCCGCGTGATCGACCACGCTGACCACTTTCGGGATCACATCACCCGCGCGGCGGATCACCACGCGATCGCCGATCTTCAGCCCCAGCCGTTCAATCTCGTCAGCGTTGTGCAACGTGGCATTGCTGACGATAACCCCGGCCACCAGCACCGGCTCCAGTCGGGCTACCGGGGTAATCGCCCCGGTACGCCCCACCTGGAACTCAACGTCACGCACGACCGTCATCTGCTCCTGAGCGGGGAATTTAAAGGCGATCGCCCAGCGGGGTGCGCGGGCAACAAAGCCCAGCTGTTCCTGGCGATCCAGCGAATCCACTTTGATCACCACGCCATCAATATCAAAACCCAGCGTTGGGCGAGCGGTTTCTACTTCACGGTAAAAGGTCAGCACTTCATCGGCGTTATGGCACAGGCGCACGCGGTCGCTGACCGGTAAACCCCAGGCTTTAAACTGTTGCAGGCGCCCCCAATGGCTACGCGGCATCTCGCCCCCTTCCAGCAGCCCGAGGCCGTAACAGAAGAACGTCAGCGGGCGTTTGGCGGTAATACGCGGGTCAAGCTGACGCAAAGAGCCCGCAGCAGCGTTACGCGGGTTAGCAAAGACCTTACTCCCGGTACGGCGCGCTTCGTCGTTCATTTTTTCAAAACCGGCCAGCGGCATAAACACTTCACCGCGCACTTCCATGCGCGCCGGAATATTGTCACCGCTGAGACGCAACGGGATGGCGCGAATGGTGCGCACGTTAGCCGTGATATTTTCACCCGTGGTGCCATCGCCACGCGTTGCTGCACGCACCAGCTCACCGTTTTCATACAGCAGGCTGACCGCCAGCCCATCCAGTTTCAGCTCACAGCAGAAGGTGATGTCATCGCTGTTTTTCAGACGATCTTTCACACGCTTATCGAATGCCAGGTAGCTCTCTTCATCGAAAGCATTATCCAGCGACAACATCGGCACTTCGTGGCGCACCTGATCAAAAGCCGCCAGCGGTGCAGCGCCAACGCGCTGGGTGGGTGAATCAGCGGTTATCAGCTCCGGATGAGCCGTTTCCAGCTCACGCAGTTCACCCATCAGGCGATCGTACTCCGCATCCGGCACTTCCGGTGCATCCAGTACGTGATACTGATGTTCATGGTGGCGAAGCAGGGTTCGCAAATGGGTGATTTTGTTTTGTACGGATTCCATAGCGGCACCATCAGAGATAAAAAACCCCCGGAGACCGGGGGTTCAGGAAGAGATTGCGGATAAAGATAAAATTAGTTGCTGTTAGCGTCAATCACATCGCGAATGCGTGCTTTATACGTTTCCAGCTTTTGCGGTGTCATCATGCGGCGTTCATCATCCAGTACAACCCCACCGACATCGTCGGCGATACGCTGGGCAGATTGCAGCATCAGCTTAAAGTTCTGATGCGCATCGCCGTAGGACGGCACCATCATAAAGATCGACACGCCCGGCGTGGTGAAATCAGACATGTTGTCTGGATTAAACGACCCCGGTTTTACCATATTCGCCAGACTGAACAGGACCGGGCCGCTGCCCGCCGGGTTCAGATGACGATGGAAGATATTCATTTCACCAAACTGGAAACCGGCTTGCAGCACACCCTGTAACAGGGCTTCACCGTTGATGCTGCCACCCGCGTGGGCAGAAACATGCAGCACCAGCACCGTCTCTTTCCGACGTGCTTCTTCGCGCTTCGCTTCGGCAATCTCTGCGGCTGATGGCGGCACGGCCTCGGGTTCAGGCTGAGGTTGCACTGGAACAGCAGGCGCGACCTGACGGATCGGCTCAGGCTGACGCAGAGGTTCAGCGGCTTCCCGTTCGGGTTCAGGGGCATGCTGCAGCGCACCACCGAACAGCGGATCGGATTCAGGTTGTTCATCCACCACCGGCTGATGACGAACCGGTTCAGGCTGCGGGCGAGGTTTGGGTTGACGCGGCGGCTCATCCCCGGCATTAAAGCCACTCAGGGAAGGCTCCGATGGCTCAGGCTGGCTGCGTTGTACACGCACTTCGCCCACGCTCTCATCTTCGTCCTCGAACGCTTCTTCTCTATCCTGCTTTAAACGTTTGTGTGGGCGATCACGAAAAACGGATGAGCGCTCTTTACGGCTGGTCCACAGGCCGTGAAGGAGAAGCGCTATTATGGCGATCGCGCCAACAACGATTAATATCAGACGCAAATCCTGCATCATTGTATTCTCTGTTGTTCCAATACCTTGCCACCGCGGCAAACTTTATCCTCTAACTGTATTTGCCCAGGTACACAAGTGCAAGTCTGTGCAGTATTTTCTGACAAATATCCCAGTCTGAGGCCGCTTTTTTGCTGATTTTTCGCTCAAAGTCCCTCTGTAAAGGGAAAAAAGCTGAGTTATGATAACCTTCGCCTGCCCATTCAAAGGAGAAAAGCAGTACATGTCACCTCACAATTCTGATCCGACACACAGTGGCGTCCACTATTTTGCCCAGGGATGGAAGCTGATCCTTCTCCCGGGTATCCGTCGTTTCGTCATTCTTCCACTGCTGGTCAACATCCTGTTAATGGGGGGCGCTTTCGTCTGGTTGTTTGGCCGTCTCGGCCACTGGATCCCAGAATTGATGGCGATGATCCCCAGTTGGTTGCAGTGGTTAAGCTATTTGCTCTGGCCGCTCATGGTCCTGTCGATTATTTTAGTCTTTAGTTACTTTTTCTCCACCCTTGCCAATTGGATTGCCGCGCCTTTCTGCGGCCTGCTTGCCGAACAATTGGAAGGCCGTCTGACCGGCAAGCCGTTGCCCGATAATGGCTGGAGCGGACTGGTGAAAGACCTGCCGCGTATCATGAAGCGCGAATGGCAAAAACTGGCTTATTACCTGCCCCGCGCCCTGGTGCTGTTTTTGCTTTATTTTGTGCCGGTATTCGGTCAGACCGCCGCCCCGGTATTGTGGTTCCTGTTCAGCGCGTGGATGCTGTCTATTCAGTACTGCGATTTTCCCTTCGATAATCACAAAGTGAGCTTCCGCCAGATGCGTTCCGCGCTGCGGCAGAATAAAACGGAGAATATGCAGTTCGGGGCACTGGTGAGTTTATTCACCATGATCCCACTACTGAATCTGGTGATTATGCCGGTAGCGGTCTGTGGGGCCACCGCCATGTGGGTGGATAAATATCGTCCGCATCTGGCGCTGAACCGATAGATCATCACGGGCCGACTGACAGGCGTGGTCGGCCTTGCCCACCGGGGAGGTTTAAGCAAAACAGGCTGCTTATGCCATTTCTGTAGGGCTTATTTCTGCAGAACATATCTATATTCGATTTCATCACTTCACTGGCTAAATGAACAAGGTATGCTCTAAGCGTTCCCAATATTTCATACAGTTAAGGACGGGCTATGAGTAAGATCTATGAAGACAACTCGTTAACAATCGGTCATACGCCGCTGGTTCGACTGAACCGCATCGGTAATGGACGCATTCTGGCAAAAGTAGAGTCGCGTAACCCTAGCTTCAGTGTCAAATGCCGTATCGGTGCCAATATGATTTGGGACGCAGAAAAACGCGGAATTCTGAAGCCAGGCATCGAATTGGTTGAGCCAACCAGTGGTAATACCGGTATTGCCCTGGCGTATGTTGCCGCTGCACGCGGTTACAAACTGACGCTGACCATGCCGGAAACCATGAGCGTTGAGCGCCGTAAACTGCTGAAAGCGCTGGGTGCGAATCTGGTGCTGACCGAAGGCGCGAAAGGCATGAAAGGTGCCATCAGCAAAGCGGAAGAGATTGTCGCGGCCGATCCGGACAAATTTGTTCTGTTACAGCAGTTCAGCAACCCGGCTAACCCGGAAATTCATGAAAAGACCACCGGCCCGGAAATCTGGGAAGACACCGATGGCGAAGTTGACGTGTTTATTGCCGGCGTCGGCACCGGCGGTACGCTGACTGGCGTCAGCCGCTACATTAAAAACACCAAAGGTAAAAAAGAGCTGATTACCGTCGCCGTTGAGCCTGTGGACTCGCCGGTCATTGCTCAGGCCATCGCAGGTGAAGAGATTAAACCAGGTCCCCACAAAATTCAGGGTATCGGTGCCGGTTTCATTCCGGGTAACCTCGATCTGAATCTGGTTGACCGCGTGGTATCCATCTCCAACGAGGAAGCTATTTCGACGGCACGCCTCCTGATGGAAGAGGAAGGCATTCTGGCAGGTATCTCTTCCGGTGCGGCCGTTGCTGCTGCGCTGAAACTGCAGGAAGATGAAGCTTTCGCCAACAAAAATATCGTGGTGATTCTGCCCTCTTCTGGCGAACGCTACCTGTCAACTGCGCTGTTTGCCGATCTCTTTACTGAGAAAGAACTGCAACAGTAGTGCCAGAAAGGCGATATTGTCTGAAAAAGCACCCGATCGGGTGCTTTTTTGTGGAGTGCGTCAAACTTTTACCACCCTGTAGATTGATTTTACCCACCAGTGTCTGGTATTTAAGCTGCCAATTATTTCGATCCGTAAAATTAATCGCCGCGTGAACTGGATCAAGCTGAATCGATTTACTGGTTTGGCGCACAAAGCGAAATAGCGGCATAATGGTAAATGGATAAGTACTGGGAAACACCACGTTCTTTCTCACTCTTCACTCCACCTTACCAGCGCATTTTTTGGCCAGTCTTTGTACCATGCCAGCGCGACTCACTACAGGCTAAAGTTCAGCCACCAGGCTAGACTTTAGATCAACAACACCAAACCAAATTAAGTTGGGGAAACATAATGTTCCAGCAAGAAGTTACCATCACCGCACCAAACGGCCTGCACACTCGTCCAGCAGCTCAGTTCGTTAAAGAAGCTAAAGCTTTCGCTTCAGAAATCACCGTGACCTCTAACGGTAAATCTGCCAGCGCGAAAAGCCTGTTCAAGTTACAGACTCTGGGTCTGACTCAGGGCACCGTGGTTACCCTGTCAGCTGAAGGCGAAGATGAGCAGAAAGCCGTTGAGCACCTGGTTAAACTGATGGCAGAACTGGAGTAATCCGTTCGCTTTCAGCTTCGATAGCGAAGTGTTTCCAGACAGAGTTATGCAATATTGATCGCGAACAGTACGTTCGCGATATTGTTTCCGTAAAGTTACCCAAAACTGACGAAACGGATTGTGTACTCCATCTGGCTCGCTGAGTGGATTAACCGATGTGCAGTCATCCGCGGTTCTCCGCCTCAGATGATTATCAGAGAAAGAAAAGGTAGGGTTATGATTTCAGGCATTTTAGCATCACCGGGTATCGCTTTCGGCAAGGCGCTTCTGCTGAAAGAAGATGAGATTATCATCAACCGGAAAAAGATTTCTGCCGACCAGGTCGACCAGGAAATTCAACGTTTTCTTGATGGTCGTAAAAAAGCTGCCGTGCAGCTGGAAGCGATCAAAATCAAAGCCGGGGAAACCTTCGGTGAAGAGAAAGAAGCGATCTTCGAAGGGCACATCATGCTGCTCGAAGATGAAGAACTTGAGCAAGAAATCATCGCCCTGATTAAAGACGAGCACGCCACTGCGGATGCTGCTGCCTTTTCTGTGATTGAAGGCCAGGCGAAAGCGCTGGAAGAGCTCGATGACGAGTATCTGAAAGAGCGTGCTGCCGACGTTCGTGACATCGGTAAACGCCTGCTGCAAAACATTCTTGGCTTGCATATCGTTGACCTTAGCGCCATCAATGAAGAAGTGCTGCTGATCGCGAAAGATCTGACTCCGTCAGAAACCGCACAGCTCAACCTGAACAAAGTGCTGGGCTTTATCACCGATATCGGTGGCCGCACGTCACACACCTCGATCATGGCGCGTTCTCTGGAACTTCCCGCTATCGTCGGCACCGGTAATGTGACCAGCCAGGTTAAAAATGACGATTTCCTGATCCTCGATGGCGTCAACAATCAGGTGTACGTTAACCCGACATCTGAAAAAATCGAAGAGCTGAAAGCCGTAGCACATCAGTATCTCAGCGAGAAAACTGAGCTGGCGAAACTGAAAGATCTGCCGGCAATTACGCTTGATGGCCATCAGGTAGAAGTGTGCGCTAACATCGGTACTGTGCGTGATGTCGCGGGTGCTGAACGTAATGGCGCAGAAGGTGTTGGCCTGTACCGCACCGAATTCCTGTTTATGGACCGTGAATCACTGCCAACGGAAGACGAACAGTTCCAGGCGTATAAAGCCGTTGCTGAAGCCGTCGGTGCTCAGGCTGTGATTGTACGTACCATGGACATCGGTGGTGATAAAGACCTGCCGTACATGAACCTGCCGAAAGAAGACAACCCTTTCCTCGGCTGGCGTGCGATTCGCATCGCGATGGACCGTCCTGAAATTCTGCATGCTCAGCTGCGCGCTATCCTGCGTGCCTCTGCGTTTGGCAAACTGCGTATCATGTTCCCCATGATCATCGCCGTTGAGGAAGTTCGCTTCCTGAAAGCTGAACTGGAAACCCTGAAAGCTCAGCTGCGCGAAGAAGGCAAAGCCTTCGACGAAAGTATTGAAGTGGGTATTATGGTGGAAACACCTGCTTCAGCCGTCATTGCTCATCATCTGGCAAAAGAAGTCGATTTCTTCAGTATTGGGACAAACGACCTGACGCAGTATACTCTGGCAGTGGATCGTGGTAACGACCTGATCTCCCATCTCTACAACCCAATGTCTCCTTCTGTTCTGACGCTGATTAAGCAGGTTATTGATGCTTCTCATGCCGAAGGTAAATGGACTGGCATGTGTGGTGAGCTGGCAGGCGACGAACGTGCTACACTACTGTTATTGGGAATGGGGCTGGACGAATTCAGCATGAGTGCCATTTCTATTCCACGCATTAAGAAAATTATTCGTAATACGAATTTTGAAGATGCGAAGGCATTGGCAGAGCAGGCTCTGGCTCAACCTACAGCGGACGAGTTGATGAACCTGGTCAACAAGTTCATTGAAGAAAAAACACTCTGCTGAGACCTGGACACGCTGGCCCAATATTACTGCTTAGGAGAAGAACATGGGTTTGTTTTCAAAACTTTTTGGCGATAAGTCTGATTCCGCATCAGGTGCCATCGAGATCGTAGCACCTCTGTCGGGTGAAATCGTCAATATCGAAGACGTTCCAGACGTGGTGTTTGCGGAGAAGATTGTTGGCGACGGTATCGCTATCAAACCTACTGGCAATAAAATGGTTGCGCCGGTCGATGGCACCATCGGTAAAATCTTCGAAACCAATCATGCTTTTTCCATCGAATCAGACAACGGCATCGAGCTGTTTGTCCACTTCGGAATTGATACGGTTGAACTGAAAGGCGAAGGCTTCAAACGCATCGCTGAAGAAGGTCAGAAAGTTAAAAAAGGCGACGTGGTGATCGAGTTTGATCTGGCGCTGCTGGAAGAAAAAGCAAAATCAACGCTGACCCCAGTGGTGATCTCGAATATGGATGAGATCAAAGAGCTGGTTAAGCTGACGGGTAACGTTGTCGTGGGTGAAACCCCGGTTATCCGCATCAGGAAGTAACAGCGGTCATCGTCGATAAGCCCCCTGATTTCGGTCCGGGGGCTTTTTTTATGGGGAAATTACCAACTGCTCAGCAACGCATCTCGCAGGTTGAGAGACGGTATTGGAACATCGTCCAGCTCCAGTTGCTGCTCAATATGGTGAAGATGTTCATCCATAATGATCTGCGCTCGCTCCACCTCCCCTGCCCGCAGAGCAGTAATCACCCCGCGGTGTTCCCGGCACTGGCAATCCGGTGTGTCATTACGCTGATATAACGCGACAATCAGCGAGCTACGCACCATCAGAGTAGAGAGCATCTCACTCAATACCTGATTATCACTAATTTTCGCCAGCAGCAAATGAAACTGGCTCAGCTCACGGATAATATCGCGGCGGTCTTCACGGGCAGCAGCCTCTTCCCCCGCCTGTAAATGAGCTTCTATCTCATCATAATGCAGTGCCATTTTCCCGATGCTGATCCCGGCCAGTACGGCATGTTCAATCGCCCGGCGGGCGATAAACACTTCCCGCGCCTCACGAGCTTCGGGCTGTGCGACCTTCGCTCCGCGATTCGGGGCAATCGTGACGATATGCTGCAACGCCAGCCTCTGTAAGGCCGCCTGCACGTGATTGCGATTGGCTGACAGCACGTCAACGATTTGTGCTTCTACCAGCCGCATACCGGGCTTTAATCGATGCTGCGCGATAGCCATCGACAGAGAATCGACGATGCGCTGTACTTCCTGCTGTCTGGCGCTGGCCACACCGCTCATGTCTTACCTCAACGAAATAAAAAAATGGTGCTGATAGCCGTGGCTAAACCACCCAATGCGGCAAACGAATAGTGAGTTCCAGTCCGCCATCACGGGCGTTCACCGCACTAACTTCCCCTTGATGGGCAGTCACCACTTTACGCACAATTGACAGCCCAAGCCCATAGCCTTTACCTGATAAGGGTGAATTGACACGTACAAAGGGGTCAAAAATACTCGAAAGCTTGTCAGCCTCCACACCGGGTCCATGATCGCGGACGCTAATCACCAGCCAGTCATGTTCCTTGTGCAGGCTAATGATCACCTGCTGGCCGTGCAGGGAAAAACGCAGCGCGTTGCGCACCACATTTTCGACGGCCGAGCGGATCAGGTTCGCATCCCCTTTGACCGTATAATCCTGTTGCTCATCCGCATTCAACAGAATCTCGACGCCGGGGATCTGCGCTTCATAGCGCGCATCGTTGGTGACGGCGTTCAGTAACCCCAGTAGATCAAAATACTGCTCATCGGGCAGGCTCTGATGTTCTGCACGCGACAACGTCAGCAGTTCACCAATCATTTTATCCAGACGACGCGCCTCTTCATCAATACGATCGAGCGAAGCATTAACACTTTCCGGCGTCTGCCTTGCCAGCCCGGTTGCCAGCTGCAAGCGTGCCAGTGGCGAACGCAGTTCGTGAGAGACATCGTGCAGCAGCTCCTCACGCGCTTTGACCAGCACCGACAGGCGCTCAACCATCGCATCGAAGTCCTGTGCCACAACCGAAAACTCATCGTGGCGACGGCGCATCTGTGGGAACAGACGGACCGAAAGATCGCCTTTCGAGACGCGGCCAAATCCCGCACGCAGCTGGCGCATCGGGCGCGTCAGGTTCCATGCCAGGAACAGGCTGAACAGCAACCCGCAGATGCCGCCGACAATAAATAGCGGCTCCGGCATATTGAGAATACTGTGCGGACGTCTGCCCATCGTACTGTCAGCACGCAGGCCTGCCACATCATACCTTAGCTGATACTGGCGGCCGTCAGCCCCGGTGACCCATTCCGTCACCTCTTTCGGGAATTCGCCAGGGGCAAGATCGCGGTTTAACTCATCGCGCGGCATCACCTGCTGTGGCGGTTTATCCATCAGCCGCACGGAGAAAAAACGCCGATCGTTAGGCGGCCAGTCAACCATCATGTCGTTCAACGCTTCCAGCCCGCCGCGTTGCAGCACCGACACCGCAGAGGTCATCTGCAAATTGACGATACGCTTAGTGGCCATGTTTTCCGGGGGTTCATGATGTTTGCCATACAGACTAAAACCCAGCCACAGCAGCTGGGTAATCGCAATATAGGTCAGCCAGAAGCCCAGCAGGATTTTCCAGAACAGAAAACCACGGAACCCGGATTTCATCGGATACGGTAACCGATGCTGCGCACCGTCTCGATGTTGATGGTGTCTTGCGTCAGTGCCGCCAGCTTCTGACGGATATTGCTGATATGCACATCCACGCTGCGGTCATAGGCTTCACGCGGACGTCCCAGCCCTTTTTCCGACAGCTCGTCCTTTGAGACCACGCGATCGGGGGAGCGCAGCAGGAGATCCAACAGGTTGAACTCTGAGGCGGTCAGGTCGAACGGCTTTTTCTGCCACTCGCTGATACGCGTTGCCGGGTTAAGCGTCAACTCACCCCAGCCAATCACCTCTTTGTTTTCCAGCACCACGGGCTGCTCTTCTACGCGACGCAGCACCGCACGCAGACGCGCCACCAGCTCACGCGGGTAGCACGGTTTCGGCATATAGTCATCCGCACCCATCTCCAGGCCAATCACCCGGTCGATGTTGTCGCCCTTGGCAGTCAGCATAATCACCGGCAGGCGGCCATTCTGACGCACCTGGCGCAGCACATCGATACCGCTCATATCAGGCAGCATAATATCGAGGATCATGGCGCTGTAGTCGCCGGAGAGCGCGCCTTCCACACCTGCTTTCCCCGTTAACACCAGTGAAGCATCAAAGCCTTCGGCAATCAGGTACTGACTGAGCATGGTGCCCAGTTCAAGGTCGTCATCAACCAGTAAAATTTTCATACGGGATCTCTCAATGATACAGCCGCTATTTTCGCCTGTTATCGACGGCTTCGCAGCCGCTTTTACCCAATCCTTACAGTCTAATCAAAGGTGGGGGAAGTGTCAGGAAGGATTTGATGCGCGCAGCGGCAGAAGGTTCGGCCGCTGCGAAGAAATAATGGCAGGTCAGTAAACGCCGGTGGAGAGATAGCGATCGCCGCGATCGCAGACGATCGCCACAATCACGCTACCAGGATGGACGTGGGCAAGACGTATTGCACCGGCAACGGCTCCGCCGGAACTGACACCACAGAATATCCCTTCACGCTTTGCCAGCAGGCGCATCGTCTCTTCGGCTTCCTGCTGCGACATATCCAGAACCTGATCCACCAGCTCCGGACGGAAAATTCCCGGCAGATACGCGGCAGGCCAGCGGCGAATGCCCGGAATGCTGCTGCCTTCCGAAGGTTGCAGGCCGACGATCTGTACGCTCTGGCTCTGCTCTTTCAGATAACGCCCCACGCCGGTAATGGTGCCGGTGGTGCCCATGCTGGACACAAAGTGAGTTAAGCGCCCCGCCGTCTGCTGCCAGATCTCCGGCCCGGTGGTGAGATAATGCCCGAGGGGGTTATCCGGATTGTTAAACTGGTCCAGCACCTTGCCTTCACCGCGTGCCGCCATGGCATCCGCCAGATCACGCGCGCCTTCCATCCCCTGTTCGCGGCTCACCAGAATTAATTCCGCCCCGTAAGCACGCATTGCCGCCTGGCGTTCAACGCTCATATTGTCCGGCATCAGCAGTTTTAAACGGTAACCTTTCATCGCGGCGATCATCGCCAGCGCAATCCCGGTATTGCCACTGGTGGCTTCAATCAGCACATCACCGGGGTGAATTTCACCGCGCAGCTCCGCGTGGTGAATCATCGAGAATGCGGCGCGATCTTTTACCGAACCGGCGGGATTATTCCCCTCCAGCTTGAGCCAGATTTCACTGCCGTTCATGGGCGTCAGGCGCTGCAGTTGAATCAGCGGCGTATTACCGATGGTATTTTCGAGTGTGGTCAAGGTCTGTGAGTTCCCGCATGAAATGGCAAAGGGCCGGAAAAACCGACCCTCTGTACTTTAAAATGACATCAGAGAAAAATATCAGGCGCTTTGTGCAAAGGCAACAGGCCGTAACGCGGTGTCACCGTGGTACAGACGTGCGTGTTGCAAGCCAACGAACAGACGTTCACCGCGAACAGGAGCCACCTGGTCACCGTCCATCACCACGGTAATCGGTTCACCGCTCCAGTCAGCAGGCACCACGACCAGCTGCCAGAAGTGTCCGCGCGGGCTAACTTCCAGTACCTGGGCCGGCAACGGTGTTTCCAGGCTGCTCTGACGGCTGACGTCGATTTCCCACGGGCGCAGGAACAGTTCTACCGGACCCTGGTGCGCAGGCGCGTAGCCCAGCGGCCAGTGATGTGCGCCAACATGGAACTGAGACCCCTGCACCGCGCCATCGAAGCGGTTGACTTCGCCGAGGAACTCCAGCACAAAGCGGGTGGCCGGATCACGCCAGACATCATCCGGTGTGCCAACCTGCTCAATGTTACCCTGGCTCATCACCACCACGCGATCGGCCACTTCCATGGCTTCTTCCTGATCGTGAGTCACGAACACGCTAGTGAATTTCAGCTCTTCATGCAGCTGACGCAGCCAGCGGCGCAGTTCTTTACGCACCTGAGCGTCCAGCGCACCGAAAGGTTCATCCAACAGCAGGATTTGAGGTTCCACTGCCAGCGCACGCGCCAGGGCGACACGCTGCTTCTGGCCGCCGGAAAGCTGTGCCGGGAAACGGCCAGCAAGATGCCCAAGCTGAACCATCTCCAGTAAGCGAGTGACTTTCTGCTTAATTTCAGCAGCAGAGGGGCGCTCACGACGCGGCAGTACCGTCAGGCCAAACGCGATATTCTCGAACACGGTCATATGACGGAACAGTGCATAGTGCTGGAACACAAAGCCCACCTGACGGTCGCGGGCATGGACCCGGCTGACGTCTTTACCGTGGAAGCTCAGGCGCCCGCTGTTCTGGTTTTCCAGCCCGGCGATAATACGCAGCAGCGTGGTTTTCCCGGAGCCAGAAGGACCCAGCAATGCCACCATTTGACCGGAAGGGATATCCAGTGAAATATCGTTCAGGACTTTCGTCTTGCCGAAGTATTTATTAATGCTACCGATTTCAATGCTCATGCTTCCCCTCCAGTTCCAGACGCTTGCTCTGGCTTTCTAACCGCCACTGCACCGCGCTTTTTAAAAACAACGTTACTATCGCCATCAGGGTCAGCAGCGCGGCGGCGGTAAAGGCCCCGACGGTGTTGTAATCCTGATGCAGTAATTCAACCTGTAATGGCAGCGTATAGGTCTCGCCGCGAATCGAGCCGGAGACCACAGACACAGCACCAAACTCACCGATGGCGCGGGCGTTGGTCAGCACCACGCCGTACAGCAGCGCCCAGCGAATATTCGGTAAGGTCACGCGCCAGAACATCTTCCAGCCCGATGCACCCAGTAATACCGCGGCTTCATCTTCATGACTGCCCTGGCTCAACATCACCGGCACCAGCTCACGCACCACAAACGGACAGGTAACGAAAATGGTCACCATCGCCATCCCCTGCCAGGAGAACATCAGCTGGATATTATGCGCATCCAGCCAGCCGCCCGCCGAACCATTGACGCCCCAGAACAGCAGGTACATCAGCCCCGCCACCACCGGTGATACGGCAAACGGAATATCAAACAATGTCAGCAACAGCTGGCGGCCCGGGAAGGTAAAGCGCGTTACCAGCCAGGCCAGCAGCGTGCCAAACACCAGATTCACCGGGACGGTAATCAGCGCAATCAGCACCGTCAGCCAGATGGAGTGCAGCATGTCGGAATCACTAAGGTTGTCCAGAGAGGCCATCAGGCCCTCTGACAACGCGGCGGTAAAAATCGCCACCAGCGGGATCACCAACAGCATCAGCGAGATCAGCATGCCGAGGCCAATCAGAACCCATTTCCCCCACTGAATACGTGCGCGTCCCACGCCCTTAAAATCGGTAACGTCAGCCATTAGTGACCTCCAATACGACGGCCAAAGCGGCTCTGTAAGGTGTTAATCGCAAACAGTAACAGGAGAGAAGCGGCCAGAATCACCGAGGCGATGGCGCTGGCGGCCGGATAGTCAAACTCCTGCAAGCGCACAAAGATCATCAGCGAGGTCACTTCGGTTTTCCACGCAATGTTCCCGGCGATAAAAATCACCGCGCCAAATTCGCCCAGGCTGCGGGTGAATGACAGTGCCGTACCGGCCAGCAGCGCCGGGCCCACTTCCGGCAGCACCACACGGCGAAAACTTTGCCACGGCGTCGCGCCGAGTGTTTCCGCCGCCTCTTCATATTCCGGCCCCAGCTCTTCCAGAACAGGCTGAACGGTACGCACCACAAACGGGATGCTGGTAAAAGCCATCGCCACGGCGATGCCGAGCCAGGTATAAGACACTTTGATACCAAACTGCGCCAGCCACTCGCCGTACCAGCCATTGACGGAGAACAGCCCGGCCAGCGTCAGCCCCGCGACCGCCGTCGGTAGGGCAAACGGCAGGTCCATCAGGCCATCCAGCAGCGCACGCCCGGGAAAACGGTAACGGGTCAGGATCCACGCCATCAGCATGCCAAAGACCGCGTTAAAAATAGAGGCAACCCCGGCGGCCAGCAGCGTCACTTCATAGGCTGCCATAACCTGCGGGTTGGTAATCACCTCCCAATACTGCGCCAGCGTCATCTGCGACAACTGCATCAGCAGCGCACTGATCGGCAGCAGCAGAATCAGACAGGTGAAAAAAAGGCTACTGCCCAGGCTGATACCAAACCCAGGCAGAACGCGTTTACTGCTTGCTGAAAACATTGACTACCGCCCCGCCGCTAACAACTTATCCAGTTCGCCACCACTGACGAAATGGGTTTTCATCACCTGATCCCAGCTGCCAAAATCATCGGCAACGCGGAATAAATCCGTCTGTGGGAAACGATCTTTTTGTTGCGCCATCAACTGGGGATTATTCACACGATAATAAAACTGCGTGATAATTTGCTGGGCAGCCGGGGTATACAGATAGTTTAGATAGGCTTTGGCTGCCGCTTCTGTGTGGTTATGTTCGACATTTTTATCAACCCACGCGACCGGGAACTCAGCCAGAATATTGGTTTTCGGCACGATGACTTCATAGCCATCTTTGGCGTACTGATTGCGGATGGTGTTCACCTCCGATTCGAAACTGATCAGCACATCGCCCAGACCGCGCTCCACAAAGGTAGTGGTGGCACCACGCCCGCCGGTATCAAACACTTCGACGTTTTTCAGGAACTGCGTCATTAACGCTTCCGTCTTCGCTTTATCTTTACCGTCGGTACGATCAAAAGCACCCCATGCAGCCAGATAGGTATAGCGGGCGTTGCCGGAGGTTTTGGGATTCGGGAAAATCAGTTTTACATCGTTACGCACCAGGTCGTTCCAGTCGCGGATATGCTTCGGGTTACCCTTGCGGACCAGAAACGCCATGGTGGAATAGAACGGCGAGCTGGCATTCGGTAAACGCTGCTGCCAGTCGGCGGGGATCAGTTTGCCTTTGTCGTGCAGGATCTGCACATCGGTGACCTGATTGTAGGTCACCACATCGGCTTTCAGGCCCTGCAAAATCGCCAGTGCCTGCTTGGAGGAACCCGCATGAGATTGTTTGATGGTCAGCGTGTCGCCAGGATGCTGCTGCGCCCACTGTTTTTCAAACGGTGCGTTCAGGGCGCTGAACAGCTCACGCGAGACATCATAAGAGCTGTTGAGCAGCTCGGTTGCCTGTGCGCCCGTACTCAGCAATAACGCCAGCGCGGAGGCTGTTACGTATTTTTTTACCGTTGGTAACGTCATTATGCACCCTGTGAGATTCACCGGTCGACTGACCTGAAGTGCGTTCAGTTTATTTATAACCAGGGTAAAAGCTGTAACGGTTTTATATACCGTTTAGTGCTTTGCAAGCAGAAAACGCTATAAGCGTGTGGAATTGATTATGCAGCGAGTGGGAATGAAAACGACTTTGGTGGATAAACGTAGGGGCGGGTCATGACCCGCCCTGTCCTGGCATGCCTGGACCCTACAATGCTGCCAACTGCTCAAGAGACGGCGCATAGAAATAGCTGCCACTGACCGGTTTGGTGAAACGTAGCATCGCATCGAACTTGCCATCGGTTTCACCAAACATGCTTAACAGCTGCTGCTCAATGTTATACAGCGTAGCGCAGTAGGCCAGGAAGAACAGGCCATGGGTCCCGCTGGCCGTGCCGTAAGGCAGGCTTTGACGTAAGATTTTCAGTCCTTTGCCGTTTTCTTTCAGGTCCACACGCGCCACATGAGACGTGGCCGGGCGCGCATCGCCCTCCAGCTCTTCGTTACTCTCTTTGGTGCGACCCATAATCTGCTCCTGCTTATTCACCGCCAGGCGATTAAACATCGGCAAATTATGCTGCCAGCGCTGGCTGAAGACGTAGCTCCCGCCCGCATTGTCCCCCTGGTGAATAATCGCTACCGCTTCGCGCTGTTCACCCTGTGGGTTTTCGGTACCGTCGACAAACCCGCTGAGATCGCGATCTTCCGTCCAGCGGAACCCGTGTGTTTCTTCGGCGATGCGAATAGCACTGCCAAATGCTGCCAGTGCGGCTTGTGCCAGACTGAAATTCACATCGTGACGCAGGGACTGAATATGGATCAACATATCGCGCTGGGTGGCCGGTGCCATACCTTTCCCCAGCGGCTGGAAGTCTTTGAGTTCGGCGCTGCTGTTACCCGCGCAGAGGTCGCTCCACAGACCGTTGCCAAAGGCGATGACTGCCCCCAGCCCGGCATCGGGATAGCGTTGTTGCAACTGGGATAGCTGCTGAAGAAATTGCTGGCTGCCACGGCGAACAGCGTCAACATCGCCTTCCACCATGGCTTCAAGATAAATAGCAAAACGGCGATGCTCTAATAAGATGCCGCTCTGAAAATGGGACATGTTGCTCTCCTGGCTCTCAGGTTAATTCTGGTCAGTTTTTCAGAATATGATAACCCAAGTGCATGCCAGGAGAGTGTTCAAACGCAATATTTATGGGGTCTTTATGCTAACCGCATTAGCGGCGCCAGATAATTTTGCTTAAGGTCCAGTTTTTCAGCGTATCGTCAGAAGGCATCAGGCCTTCCGGGCCATGCCAGTCGCCGCTGAAAACATAGCTGATATGCTGGCTGCCAGGGGCTTTACACTCGACGCTGGCACTGTCCGCGCCGCTGGCTTTCTGGCAGGCACCATAGGCTTTGCTGTAGAGATCGCTAAATGCCGTGCCAAACTTCACACCGCTTTCGGTTGTCACGTCGTGGTCCATGATATCGATGCGGTTGACCGTGGTATCACCGACCAGCTCCACTTTCACCTGCTTATCGCTGTCGACGCCCTGCCAGAAGTGGACGATATTCCCATCGGTAGTACGCATCCCCTGGCGCAGGTGATAGTTGCCGTTCAGGGCATCATTCAGCACCTCACGCTGCATCAGCGTGCTGCTGTTCACCTCACCCAGCCCCTGTTCGGTCACCATTAACGATGAACCGAACCAGTGCATCGGTGACAGGCTGGACCACGACCAGGAGACGGGATTCCACCAGGTGGACGAAGACGCGCTATCGGGCTGAGAAGATGAGCCTGCGCAGCCCGCCAGTATCAGGGCAGCCAGCAGTATCGCCGGGCGAAAAGTTTTCATTGCAACTCCAGTATTCATTGTCAGAGGCTTCCGTACTGCTTGGAGTGTGAATTGACCTAAAAGTTTAACTCAGTGATTTTCAGCCGGATCAAAGCAGTCACGTAACCGCCGATATCCCAGCAGCGCCAGAATGGCGAAGCCATCCAGCAGCGTGACCATCAGCACCAGTGAGGATGCGGCTTCATCGTTCTGCCACAGCGCCACCAGTTGAACAGCGAGCGTTAAAACCAGCGTCAGCACCAGCACCCAGCGCCATGCCTGCCACAGGCGCGGCAGACGCTGGCGATAACCAGTCAGCAGCAGCCCGAGGGCGGCAGGAACGCCTGACGCCAGCCCCAGCCAGAAGACGTGGTTATCCGGATAAAACAGCTCAAGCAGGCTCTCGCCCTGCTGGCGTGACGCACCAGCCGCCACAAACAGCACCCATGTGCGTGCCTGCAACAATAAAATCGCCCAGAAAGAGAGGGGCAGATGGAGCTGGCCTTTGGTGTCGTAATCGTCGGGGGAATATTTCAAAGTAGTGAATCAATACTCGCGATCTTCAATCAGACGTTTGCCCAACAGCAGGCTGTCCACCGTTTCGTAATCCAGCTTTTCATAAAACCCGGTCACGGCATCGTTCTCTTCACGGACCATCACATGGATTTTCGGGCAGCCACGGGCAATCAGCTTTTTCTCCAGGCGATTAATCAGCGCGTTGGCAAAGCCGCGTCCCTGATAATCAGGATGAACGCCAAGATAATAAGCAGAGCCGCGATGCCCGTCGTAGCCGCCCATTAGCGTGCCGACAATTTCACCGCCCACCACCGCGACCATAAACAGATCCGGGTCGTGGTTCAGCTTACGCTCAATATCCATCTCAGGATCATTCCAGGGACGTAACAGATCGCAACGCTCCCAGAGGGTAATTACTTCTTCAAAATCATCTTGCCGGAATGCGCGGATTTCCATGAGATTTGGCCTGTGGTTAAGCATAATTTGCTGATTATCACGTATTCTTCTGTCGGTGCAAGTGTGTTGGTCCGACACAAGTAAAAAAAAGCCCCCCCGGCGAACTCAGTGTTTGAAATACATAGCAAAAGCCTGAAATAGTTCCCTTCTCGCCGCCACCTCCTTGTTACGATATAACAATAAGCACTTTTTGCCCCAGGATGTGCCATGAAAAAGATAAACCTGTTGACGCCGCTCACCACTCGCCGCCAGTTGCTGCTTTCCGGCCTGGCATTGGCTCTGCTGGCTCGCCGCCCTGCACGTGCCGCAGAGGAAGATGCCACTCTGCGCGTCAGCCCGCGTCCGCATAAAGTGGTCAGCTCACCGCCACCTGCACGCCCGGCAAACAGCAAACGTATTGTGATGATTGATCCGGGCCACGGCGGTATTGATTCCGGTGCGGTGGGGCATGAAGGCTCTGAAGAGAAGCATGTGGTGCTGGAGATTGCCCAGCATATCCGCCATCTGCTGGGTGAACATCCTCATATCGAGGTGCGCCTGACGCGCGAAAGCGACCACTTTATTCCCCTCGGTGAACGGGTTGAGATCGCCCACCAGCACGGCGCCGACCTGTTTATGTCCGTTCATGCCGACGGTTTCACCAGCCCGTCCGCAAACGGCGCGTCAGTGTTTGCCCTGTCGAATCGCGGTGCCAGCAGCACTATGGCTCGCTATCTTTCTCAGCGGGAGAATGCGGCTGATGACGTCGGCGGCGTGAAAGCAGCGGATAAAGATCACTACCTCCAGCAGGTGCTGTTTGATCTGGTGCAGACAGACACTATCAAGAACAGTCTGATCCTCGGCAAACACGTTCTGGGGCAAATCCGCCCGGTCCATCACCTGCACAGCCAGCATACCGAGCAGGCAGCGTTTGCCGTGCTCAAGTCGCCGTCTATTCCGTCCGTACTGGTTGAAACCTCCTTTATCACCAATCCTGACGAGGAGAAATTACTGGGCACCACCGCATTCCGTCAGAAAATTGCCGGGGCCATCGCTAACGGCATCGTCAGCTTTTTTGACGAGTATGAGGCGACCAGGCGCACAGGCTGACGTATAATCCACGCGTCTTTTTTTGCACAGGATTTGTTATGAACACTCCGGATATTGCCCAGGTAAAACAGTTTTTGCTCAACCTTCAGGATGAAATTTGTCGCAAGCTGGCACAGGCAGATGGCGAAGCCCGGTTTGCCGAAGACAGCTGGCAGCGTCCCGGTGGCGGTGGCGGGCGCAGCCGCGTTCTGCGTCAGGGCCGGGTGTTCGAACAGGCGGGCGTCAACTTTTCCCATGTCCATGGCGATGCGATGCCCGCTTCTGCCACCGCGCACCGTCCTGAACTGGCCGGACGCAGCTTCGAGGCGCTGGGCGTGTCACTGGTGATCCACCCGGAGAATCCCTATGTGCCGACCAGTCATGCCAACGTGCGTTTCTTTATCGCCGAAAAACCGGGTGCCGATCCGGTCTGGTGGTTTGGCGGTGGCTTCGATATGACGCCCTTCTACGGCTTCGAGGACGATGCCGTGCACTGGCATCAGACTGCTGCCGACCTGTGTCAGCCGTTTGGTGATGAGCTCTACCCGCGCTATAAAAAGTGGTGCGATGACTACTTCCACCTGAAGCACCGTAACGAGCAGCGCGGTATTGGCGGGCTGTTCTTTGACGATCTGAACACCCCGGATTTCGATCAGAGCTTCCGCTTTATGCAGGCGGTGGGTAACGGCTTTACCGATGCCTATTTGCCGATTGTTGAACGCCGTAAAACGCTGCCGTGGGGCGAGCGCGAGCGCGATTTCCAACTCTACCGCCGTGGGCGCTACGTGGAGTTTAATCTGGTGTGGGATCGCGGCACGCTGTTTGGCCTGCAAACCGGCGGGCGCACGGAATCGATTCTGATGTCGATGCCGCCGCTGGTGCGCTGGGAATATGATTATCAACCGGAAGCAGGCAGCCCGGAGGCGGCGTTGTACAGTGATTTTCTGCCGGTTAAGGCGTGGATTTAAAGCCCAGGGGTCTTTAGGGCCAGGTCAACGTCAAGGGCGTTTCGCTTTCCCGCTGTCGCGGGCGAAGCGACCTAAGGGCGGCAGTCGCCCCGCCCTTAGGGATCCGGGCTTGCGGCAGGCGCATCGCCCGCTTACAGCGGGTTCCCTCAGTCAAGCGGCTTTCCGGCCGGACCGGGCGTGACGGGGCATCCCTGCCCCGGCACCCCCTCTCGCCGACGTCCTGTCTGCTCGTCCTGGAAATCCCCTCTCCTTCAGCGAGGCTTAATTGCCGCTCAAAGGTCAAAATCCACTTCAAAAGACAAATCAAAGATAGAAAGCCTTTCTGGGCTGATGGTCATTTTGGTTTTTTTAAGATTTGGGGTTTGACCTGGGTTTTGATGTTGAGGCGGCAATTAAGCTGCGCTGAGGAAGCGATGTGAACCAGGATGAACCGCCAGGACGGCGGTGAAAGGGCGTGTCGGCACAGGGATGTGACGTCACGAACGGTCCGTCGGTGAGCAACGCTTGCGAAGGCACCCGCTGAAAGCGGGCGCGGCGCCTGCCGCAAGCACGGGTCCCCAGGGCGGCGGCGACTGGCCACCCTGGGTCGCTCAGCCCGCGCAGCGGGAAAGCGAAACGCCCTTGACCTGGCCTTGACCTTGAGACGTTGACCTGGCCCCCAGGCAGGCCTGCGCCTTATAGCGGCGCGGTCTGCGCCTCCACCACCGCCAGTGCCACCATATTCACAATGCGCCGCACTGATGAAATCGGCGTCAACACATGGACCGGTTTCGCCATCCCCATCAGCACCGGCCCCACCGTTACACCGTCAGAGCAGGAAACACGCAGCAGGTTATAGCTGATACGCGCCGCTTCAACATTCGGCATAATCAGGATATTCGCCGAGCCTTTTAGCGGGCTGTCCGGCATCAGATCCTGACGAATGCTCTCTACCAGTGCCGCATCGCCGTGCATTTCGCCATCAATTTCCAGCTCAGGCGCACGGGCTTTTACCAGCGCCAGCGTGTCACGCATCTTACGCGCGGCAGGTGCATCCGAGGCCCCAAAGCTGGAGTGTGAAAGCAGCGCCACCTTCGGTTCGATACCAAAGCGACGCACCGTTTCCGCCGCCATCAGCGTCAGCTCAGCCAGCTGTTCCGGCGTCGGGTCTTCATTAACGTAAGTATCGGCAATAAAGGTGTTACCGCTCGGCAGCTCCAGCGCGTTCATCGCCCCGGCCACTTTCACGTCCGGACGGAAGCCAAACAGCTTCTCGACGATGTCGTAATGCTGCCGGTAATCCCCCACGGTGCCGCAGATCAGCGCATCGGCTTCCCCACGGTGAACCATAATGGCACCGATCAACGTCGGATTGCCGATCACATCACGTTGCGCCTGCTGCGGCGACACGCCACGGCGCTTCATGATCTGGTAATACTCGTTCCAGTACTCCTTAAAACGCGGATCGGATTCGTTGTTCACTACGTCGAAATCTTTGCCCGCTTCGATTTTCAGTCCCAGCTTTTGCAGACGCATCTCAATCACACTCGGGCGGCCAATCAGGATCGGCTTCGCCAGCCCCAGCGTCACCAGCTCCTGGGTGGCATGCAGCACACGCGCCTCTTCCCCTTCGGCCAGCACCACGCGTTTCGGATCTTTACGCGCCTGCGAGAACACCGGTTTCATAAACAGATTGGTTTTGTAGACAAACTCCATCAGCTTTTCGCGGTAGGCGTCAAAGTCAGCAATAGGCCGCCGTGCCACACCGGAATCCATCGCCGCTTTTGCCACCGCCGGGGCGATCTGCACAATCAGGCGCGGGTCGAAGGGTTTCGGGATCAGATACTCCGGGCCAAACGACAGCTCCTGGTCGCCGTAGGCAGAGGCCACTACGTCACTCTGCTCTGCCAGCGCCAGTTCGGCAATGGCATGCACCGCCGCCAGCTTCATCTCTTCGTTGATGGCGGTCGCGCCCACATCCAGCGCACCGCGGAAGATAAACGGGAAGCACAGCACGTTGTTCACCTGGTTAGGGAAGTCCGAGCGGCCCGTACAGATGATAGCGTCCGGGCGCACGGCTTTCGCCAGCGGCGGCAGAATTTCCGGTTCCGGGTTCGCCAGCGCAAGGATCAGCGGGTCACGCGCCATCCCTTTGACCATTTCCTGGGTCATCACTTTTGGGCCGGAGCAGCCAAGGAAAATATCCGCACCGTCAATCACCTCCAGCAGCGTGCGTTTGCCGCTGTCCGCCACGGCATACGCCGCTTTGGTTTCCGCCATCGGCGTTTCGCGCCCCTGGTAGATCACCCCTTTCGAGTCGCACACCACAATATTGTGTTTCTGCATCCCCAGTGCCACCAGCAGGTTAAGGCAGGCAATGGCAGATGCCCCCGCCCCGGAGACCACCAGCCGCACGTCCGAAATGTTCTTTTTCACTACCCGCAGGCCGTTCAGCACCGCGGCCGTACAGATGATCGCCGTCCCGTGCTGATCGTCGTGGAACACCGGGATGTTCATGCGCTCGCGCAGTTTCTTTTCAATGTAGAAGCACTCGGGTGCTTTAATGTCTTCAAGGTTGATGCCACCAAAGGTGGGTTCCAGCGCGGCGATCACATCGATCAGTTTGTCCGGGTCCAGCTCGTCCACTTCGATATCAAAAACATCGATACCGGCAAATTTCTTGAACAGTACGCCTTTCCCTTCCATCACCGGCTTACTGGCCAGCGCGCCGATATTCCCTAAGCCCAGCACGGCTGTGCCGTTAGAAATCACCGCCACCAGGTTAGCGCGGGCGGTGTAATTGTCTGCCGCCTCAGGATCGGCGGCGATCGCCAGGCATGGCGCGGCCACACCCGGTGAGTAGGCCAGCGCCAGATCACGCTGCGTGGCAAGGGGTTTGGTCGGGGAAACCTGAATTTTTCCGGGAACCGGGAATTGGTGAAAATCGAGCGCACTCTGTTTTAACTGATCGTCCATTAGCAGGATCCTTTTTTATGGTGGGGTACAACTGCTCAGTATAGGAGTGCCGGACGGGAGAAAAACTTGAGGGAGTGCATAGAATTGGCATTCAACGGATCGGGCGAGGCATGCCTCGCCCCTACGTCAGCCAGCGTGGGGGGCAGGCATTCCAGCCGGTCGTAGGGGTCAGGCATGCCTGACCCGTGGAAAACTACTTCGTCATATTCAACAGCGTACGAATGTTCTGTGCCGTGGTGGCAATAATATCAATCGCCCCGGTACGCAGCGCACCCAGCAATGCCATCGCTTTGGTGTTCTCCGAGGCGATAGCTATCACACAGGGGATTTTACGCAGCTCGTCGATGCTCAGGCCGATAACCCGGTCATTCATCACCGTATCCACATGCTGCCCCTGAGCGTTAAAGAAGTCATAACCCGCCACATCACCAATCACCCCCTGATTCAGGCTGGCATCGATAATCTCATGGGGGGTAAACCAGCCAAGTTTGACCATATAACTGTTTTCATTCATATCACCGATCCCCACCAGCGCTACATCGGCTTTACGTGCGCGATCCAGCGTCTCTTTGATGGTGCCGTTCAGCATGAAAGCTTCTTTCAGCGCGCGGTCTTCAACATAGGCCGGGGCATAGAGCGTTTCACTGATACCGCCGAACTTTTTCGCCAGACGGCGACTGATGTGGTCAGCATTGATGGCATCACCGGGGCGGTGCGTCCCGCCAATACCGCTAATAAAGTGGCAGTTACGCGTGGGAACACTGCCGGGATGGTCAGCAACCGCTGCCACGTTACGCCCCTGCCCGACCGCCACCACCGCATTATCTTTCAGTGACTGTGACAGGTGCATCGCGACCAGCGCCGCCACCTGACGGCGCTGCTCATCCTCGTCATGATGATCGAGGGCAATCAGCGCACGTTGTAATGGGAAACGTTCCAGTAACTGCTGCTCCAGCCGGGTACTGAAGACCGGGTGATAGCGCACGTTGATTTCAACGATGCCCTCTTCTTTGGCTCGCTTTAACAAGCGCCCCACTTTAATGCGGGAGATACCAAATTTACGCGCAATCTCTTCCTGGGTAATTTCGTCCTGATAGTATGCAACGGCAATTTCCGTCAGCAGTTCAGTGTCCTGAGATAGCGTGTTTTTTTCCATCCGGGCAGTCGTCTCTTCTCGTCGGTTTCGGTAGCGAGCGCGGCAGCCAGTGCCGCGCCTCAGGCAACAATTTATACCATTTTACGCTATCCGACAGAGGATTAACGACGGATCGCGTCAATTTTGAGCATGCGCGCAATCACGATATCCAGTTCTTTCTCCTCGAAAATCTGTTTCCAGTCGGGCTTAACGATCTTCTCGCGGCCATACTCCATCGCAATCATGCAGGCATCAGAGAACGGGTTAGTGGCGCGGAATGCCACTGCCAGCGCGATCTGAATATGGCCGTACAGCATTGCTTTTGCCGCCTCTTCCGGCACGCCGGAGTGTTTAACCGTCTCATCCAGCGCCTCTTTCATAAAAGCACCGACCATACAGGCTACGGTTTCCACCAGCGTGGGCTCAAGATACGCCAGCTGTTTAACCGTCACCCAGTGTACCTGCTCAACCGGGCCATACATCACGCTGATCACCTTGCTCAGTTCACTCTTCTGCGCATCGCTGCCGCTTTCAAACGACGCCGCCACATGCTGAATGGCAGCCACGCCACCGAAGGCATCGGCGTGTTCTTCTTTGGTATAACGGTCAAGGAATACGGAAGGATGGCACGGATGGGCCACGGCGTAGTGAATGCCCTCGCGCAGCGCAATCAGATTGGCATAAGCCGCTGCCGGGTCCAGCGTTAACAGCGTGGCACCGTTTTTCATCAACGGCACCACACCTTCAGAGACTTTGCCCAGCACAATATCCGGCACCGCGAGGATCACCACATCACTGTGCGGCACCACGGATTCCGTGCTGGACAGCTCACGCCCCTGCCCGGTGACCTGCTCCTGGGCCTTCGGCGCACTCTCACAGTAAAACACCTGATAGTCGCTGCGCTGCAAATTCGCCGAAATGCGCATGCCCATTTTGCCGCCCGCGCCAATCACGGTGATGGTGGTTAATTGTGTGCTCATACTGACTCCTGAAGTTGTTTGTGACGTAAAAAATCAACGCTCTGTTGCGTCCACTCGGCTTCCCGCTGGCAGGTGCTTTCGGCATCCTGCTGCCACGGCAGCCAGTGTTCGACGATCTGATTAATGCCACGCTCTGCCGGACGCACCTGGTCTATCAGCAGATCGTAATCAAGCAGCCCTTCGCCCAGCGGGCAACCGGTCAGCGTGAAACCGACCCAGCCCTCCTGGCGGCTGAAAGCAAAATCTTTAATATGCAGATTGAGCACCCGGTGCGCGGTGTTTGCCACCACCTGCTGGGGGAGTTCGAGAGCGGCGACGCAGTTTGCCGGGTCCAGGCACACGCCCAGGTAATCGGAAGGGAAACGATCGATCACCGACATCATCTGCGCGCTGTTGACCTGCTCGTAAGTCTCCAGACACAGCCGAACCTGCTGGCGTTCAAACGCGGGCAGAATGCTTTCAATCAGCGCGGCGGCTTCCGGCAGCGTTGGACGATGGCTGGCACTGTTAAACATCGAACGGATCACCGTCACCTGTAACACCTGTGCCAGGTGCAGATAACGCTGTAAGTGGGCGGTTTGCAGACCGCGCGTTCCCAGCTCCAGCTCGATGCCCAGCGTATCGGCCTGCTGACGCAGTGTGACCAGCTCGGCATCGCTCCAGCTTTCGATCTGCGGATAATCACAGATTTGAAACAGCGTCACGCCCATATCGGCGGTCTTTTCCAGCATCTGCGCCAGCGTCATCGGAACGGATACACGCGCCGAGGCACGCCAGAAAAAGGCATAGGTACTCAGACCAATCGCCATTTATGCCTCCTGCCGCTGAGCGCTGTGGGCCAGTGCGGCGGCTTCATCAATAATCTGTGCCAGCGCATCGGGTTTGTGGGCGAAGCGCCCGAGAAACAGCCCGCTGACCTGATGGCCAAGACGACTCAACAGCCCCGGCCCGGCGCTGCCACCGTAAATCACGCGAATGTTGATATCGCCCGCCAGATCAAGCTGGCGCAACCCGGTACACACCTCACCGATAAAGGCATCCGGTGCAGGCGCAGGCGCACCAATCGCCCACTGCGGTTCCCAGGCCAGCACCACATCACCGCTCAGCTGTTGCTGACGCGCCTGACTCAGTGCCGCGCTTAACTGATGACGGCAGATCGCTATCGCCTGCTCACTGCTCAGACGTTGTTCTTCCCCCAGTCACAGTACCGGGATTAACCCGTTACGCAGCGCTGCCGCCAGTTTCCCCGCCACCTGACGGTCATCTTCGGCAAAATGGCGACGACGTTCCGCATGGCCGACCTCCACATAGCGACAGCCGATTTCAGCCAGCATCGGGCCACTGACCTCACCGGTCCAGGCCCCGCTGTCCTCCCAGGCCAGATCCTGTGCCCCCACGCTGACTGCCGTATCAGCAAAAATCTGCTTCACCGCCGGAATAGCGGGGAACGCAGGCAGAACGAACAGCCCCACCTCACCGCTGACGATCGCCGGATGCTGACGAGCCAGCTCTGCCACCTGCTGGCTCCAGGTCAGGGTTTGTTGATAGCTGAAATACATTTTCAGGCTGACGCCCAGTGTGATGCGCGCGCTCACTGACTGACCTCCTGAAGGGAGAGTGTCGCAGGGGCACTGGCCTGTAGCTGCACCAGCACTTTATTGACGATCAGCGCCAGCGAAACGGCCCCGGCATCTGGCGTGCCCAGGCTCTTCTCAGCCAGTGGACGGGCGCGGCCCATTTTCGGCAACAGCTGCGCCGTCTCTTTGGCGCTTTTGGTCGCCTGCTGTGCTGCCGCCGCCCAGGCATCAATCAGCGTGTCACCTGCGGCCACGCGGGCACTCAGGCACTCGCTGAAAGGCACCAGCACATCGACCATGGTTTTATCGCCCGGCTTCGCTTTACCGAAGTGCATAATCCCCTCTTTGGCATGCTGCACCCCCAACGCAACGCGCCGGGCATTCGGGGTTTTAACATCCCCCAGCGCCGTGCCAATCGCCGTCAGCAGCACGCCCCAGAGCGCACCTGAAGTGCCTCCGGCTTTGTCCGCCCAGGCATCGGCGGCGCGGCACAGCAGCGTTCCGGCACCCGCCTGGCGCTGCTGCATCTCACGGGCTTTTTCCAGCGCCCCCAGCGATCCGCGCTCCATACCGATTCCGTGGTCACCGTCTCCGGCAACCGCATCAATACGCCCCAGTTCAGTGGCATGTTCTTCAATCACTTCAGCTATCGCAGTGACCACCGACACGACACAGGTGGCCGCCTGCTGCGAGGCCGCGCTGGCAGTGGGCACCACATCTACCTCGGCGAGGATCTGCTCAGCAGCATCCAGCGGTTCCGCCATCAGCACACTGCCTTTACGGAAGGCCGGAGCATTGGCCGGGGCACGCCACAAGGTTTCCAGTTCATCGTCCAGCCACATCAGCGTCAGCGAGGCACCGGCCATATTAAAGCTGGTCACAAACTCACCCACTTCCGGCTCCACCACCTGCAACCCTTCCGCCGCCAGCAGTTGTGCCACGCGGCGATAAACGACAAACAGCTCTTCATATTTTACCGAGCCGAGGCCGTTGAGGATCGCCGCTACCCGCTGCCCTTTACGCTGCGTAATCTCTTCCGGGCACTCCTTCAGCAGACTGCTGACAAACAGTTCTGCCAGCGTATCTGCCGCGGGTATATCGCATTCGCGGATGCCCGGCTCACCGTGTATCCCCATTCCCAGCGCCATGGTGCCGTGCGCCACGCTGAACAGTGGCTGTGTGGCCCCCGGCAGGGTACAACCGGAGAACGCCACACCCAGAGAGCGCGTGCGATGATTCGCATGGCGTGCCAGACGCGTGACCTCGGCAAGCGAGTATCCTGCCTCAGCCGCCGCGGCTGCGGCCTTAAACACCGCCAGATCGCCCGCCACACCACGACGTTTTTCGCGCTCGGACAGCGCCGCACTGGAAATATCGTCTGTCACTGCCAGCAGTTCGCAATCAATGCCTTCGGCTTTCAGACGTTCGCTGGCCTGACCAAAATGCAGCACGTCCCCGGCGTAATTACCAAAGGCCAGCAGAACGCCCCCGCCATTGTCCGCCGCACGCGCCACGTTGTAGATCTGCTGGGCTGACGGGGAAGCAAACAGGTTACCCATCGCCGCCCCGTGCGCCATGCCCTGCCCGACCAGGCCGGAAAACGCCGGATAGTGGCCGGACCCGCCGCCAATCACCACCGCCACACATCCCGCAGGGCTGCGGGTGCTGCGCACCACGCCCCCCGGAACCTGACGGACTTTATCGGCATTGGCCGCGACGAAACCCTCAATCAGCTCACTGGCGAAAGCAGAGGGTTGATTAAACAGATAGGTCATTGGGATGGCTCCTGTGTAATGGGGGCAGACTGAAATCCAGAACGTTTGGCGTTAAGTAACAACATCAGCAGTGCAGAGAGCAGCATGAAGCCCCCCACGACCATCATGGGAACGGTGTAGGCTCCGGTGGCGTCATGCAGCATTCCGGTGAGGTAGCCCGCCGAGAAGCCCGCAACGTTACCGAGGGTGTTAATCAGCGCGATGGCTGCCGCCGCAGACGCGCCGGTCAGAAACTGCGTTGGCAGCGTCCAGAAATTCGGCAGTGCGGCAAAAATCGAGCTGGCCGTCACCGCAATCACCAGCATGGTGGCCAGCGGAGATTCCATATAGAGCGCCAGCGGTACGCTGATAGCCCCGGTCAACGCAGGCAGTGCGATATGCCAGGTTTTGCAGCCGCGACGGGTTGCATCGCGTGACCAGAAGAACATCACGATGGCCGCCACCAGATACGGCGCTCCGGTAATCAGCCCCTTCTCGATGACGTTAAACGAGGTGCCGAACTGCTGCTGGAAGCCAGAAATAATGGTCGGCAGGAAGAAAGCCAGCGCATACAGACCGTAGATAAAGCCGAAGTAGATCAGGCACAGTAGCCAGACGCGGCCGTTGGTCATCACGCTACGCAGGCTGGCATGCGCGGTGGAGCCTTTTTCACGCTGCTCTTTTTCCAGCGCCGTAGTCAGCCACTCTTTCTCTTCTTTATTCAGCCATTTTGCATCACGCGGGGAGTCCACCAGATAGAACCAGGCCACGATGCCGATAATAATCGCCGGAATGGAGACACCGAGGAACATCACCCGCCAGCCGGAGAGGCCAAACAGACCGTGCTGTTCAATCAGTGCGGCAGCCAGCGGCGCACCCAGCACCACCGTCAGCGGCTGTGCGAGGTAAAACAGGGACAACACCTTACTGCGGTGTTTAGCCGGAACCCACATGCTGAGGAACAGGATCGCCCCCGGGAAGAAGCCCGCTTCGGCAATCCCCAGCAGCAGTCGCAGGGTATACAACCCTTCAATACTGCTCACCCAGGTAAACAGCAGCGAAACGATGCCCCAGCTGACCATAATGCGCGCCAGCCATTTGCGTGCGCCGTAGCGATGTAAGGCCAGGTTGCTTGGCACTTCCAGCAGGATGTAACCAATAAAGAAGATGCCGGACGCCAGGCCAAACTGCACCGCACTCAGCCCGAGATCCTGTGTCATGCCGTTCGGTCCGGCGAAGGAGATCGCCGTACGGTCAAGGAAGTTGATGAAGAACATCAGTGCCACAAAGGGCACCAGCCGCAGCGAGACTTTTCGAATAGCGGATTTTTCAATCGCCTGTGGATTAAGGGCAGTCATACGGCACCTCCGACAGACTGGAACAGAATACTGGTGAAATGACTCTGGCAATGACGCACCAGATCAGGGGTAGGCAGATGGCAAATTTGACGCATGGTTGAGTCCTCAGTGGGTCTTCTTGTGCATTGCATCAATGCGTGAACAAATGAACACTATATGGATTAATGTTCATTTCCCAGCATGCAAAACGAAAACTGTGACGGATCTCAAAACCTTTAATTTTGCCATTTAGCGGCAATAATAGGCAAAACCAAGCGCCATAAGGAAAAAACCAGCAGAGAGAAGAGGCATACTGAATAAAACAAAAGAACATCTATTGAACATATGAACAAAAATGCGTTAGGGTAAAAGTGAATCGTTGCCGGAGATCCTGATGATTCACCGGGATCCGGCGGCCCTGTTATCTCAGCGGGAGTAACCCTATGTCTTCTATCGCAATTGGCGCCGACGATGCGGCACTGGAATTAAAAAACCTGATCAAGCAGCTTTTGCAGGAAAAAAATATCGACGTCAGCGACTACAGCAATGATGCACAGTCCAGCAGACCCCTCTATCCGGATGTCGCCTGGACGGTGGCCAACGCCATTCGAGAAGGCAAACATCAGCGGGGAATTTTGATTTGCGGAACCGGGATCGGCATGGCGATTGTGGCGAACAAAGTGCCGGGCATCCGTGCTGCACAGTGTCACGATACTTACTCTGCAGAGCGTGCTCGCAAGAGTAACAATGCACAGGTGATGACACTGGGTGCACGCGTCATCGGCCCGGAGCTGGCCCGAAGTATTGTGAATAGCTGGCTAAATGCTGAATTTGAAGGGGGCGGCTCAACGGAAAAAGTCGAGAAAATCAGCTATTACGAGCAGAAAGTCGGCGAAAAGTAATCTTTAAGTGCGGCGCACCCCCTCTGCGCCGCCGCGTTTTCCCTGAGCTGCTACACTTAATCGTTGTGCTATTTTTGCTGCCAGTAGACTGGCCCATTGGGCGAACCCATCGCAACAATCAGAGAAAACGCATTCCCATTGTCGCGGGTCTGATGCAATGTTTCGCCTAAGAATACTCAGCCGTGTCGGGTACAGTTGTTGCGTCTTGCCTGTGTGAAACAGCCGCAACACTGCGTCACGGTTAAACTTGCATCACAGATTGCTTATCAAGGAGCTTTAGATGAACCAGCTAGACGCACTGAAACAATTCACCACCGTGGTGGCTGATAGTGGCGATATTGAATCCATCCGTAACTACCATCCGGAAGATGCCACAACCAACCCGTCTCTGATCCTGAAAGCCTCCGGCCTCGACGCCTACAAACATCTGATTACTGACGCCATCGAGTACGCCAAAAAACAGGGCGGCAGTAAAGAAACCCAGATTATTAATGCCAGCGATAAAGTGGCGATTAACCTCGGTCTGGAGATCCTGAAAAGTGTTCCAGGCCGCGTGTCTACCGAAGTGGATGCACGCCTCTCTTTCGATCGCGGGATGTGCGTGACCAAAGCGGAAAAGCTGGTGAGAATGTATGAAGAACACGGTATCGACCGTTCACGCATCCTCATCAAACTGGCTTCCACATGGGAAGGCATTAAAGCGGCTGAAGAGCTGGAGAAAAACGGTATTCAGTGCAACCTGACCCTGCTGTTCTCCTTCGCTCAGGCCCGTGCCTGCGCCGAAGCCGATGTGTTCCTGATCTCGCCATTTGTTGGCCGCATCTACGACTGGTACAACAGCCGTAAACCGCTCGACCCGTACGTGGTGGATGAAGATCCGGGTGTGAAATCCGTACGCAATATCTACGACTACTATAAGCAGCATCGCTATAACACCGTCATCATGGGTGCCAGCTTCCGTAAAGTTGAGCAGATCCTGGCCCTGGCGGGCTGCGATCGTCTGACTATCGCACCGAATCTGCTGGAAGAACTTCAGGCCAGCAATGCGCCGGTCGAACGTAAACTGACGCCGTCCACTCAGGGCTTCCACCAGCCAGCGCCGCTGTCTGAAGCGGAATTCCGCTGGGAACATAATCAGGACCCGATGGCGGTAGAAAAACTGGCCGAAGGTATCCGCCAGTTCGCCATTGACCAGCAGAAACTGGAAGACGTGCTGGCTGCACGTCTGTAATTCCCCTCTTATCTCTGTCTCCCCGGGCGGATCGACGATCCGCCCTCATGCAATCAGGAGGAAGCAATGTCTTCACGTAAAGAACTGGCAAATGCCATCCGCGCGCTCAGTATGGATGCGGTGCAAAAAGCCAAATCTGGTCATCCGGGTGCACCAATGGGTATGGCCGATATCGCTGAAGTCCTGTGGCGTGATTTCCTGCATCACAACCCGAACAACCCAGCCTGGGCTGACCGCGACCGCTTTATTTTGTCTAACGGCCACGCCTCAATGCTGCTTTACAGCCTGCTGCACCTCAGCGGCTACGATCTGCCGATGTCCGAGCTGAAAAACTTCCGCCAGTTGCATTCAAAAACCCCGGGTCACCCGGAGTTGGGCTACACGCCGGGTGTGGAAACCACCACCGGACCGCTGGGCCAGGGCCTGGCGAATGCGGTCGGTCTGGCGATTGCGGAACGGACGCTGGGCGCACAGTTTAACCGCCCTGACCATAAAATTGTCGATCACCACACCTACGTGTTTATGGGCGATGGCTGCCTGATGGAAGGTATCTCCCATGAAGTCTGCTCACTGGCGGGTACGCTGGGGCTGGGTAAACTGATCGGTTTTTACGATCACAACGGCATCTCGATTGATGGTGAAGTGGAAGGCTGGTTCACCGACGATACCGCACAACGCTTTGAAGCCTATCACTGGCATGTGATCCGCGATATCGACGGCCATAACCCGGATGCGATTGCCAACGCCATCAAAGAAGCGCAAAGCGTCACCGACAAACCGTCGCTGCTGATTTGTAAAACCGTAATTGGTTTCGGTTCACCGAACAAAGCCGGTAAAGAAGAAGCGCACGGTGCTGCGCTGGGCGATGAAGAAGTGGCACTGACACGTAAAGCGCTGGGCTGGAATTATCCGCCGTTTGAAATTCCGAAAGAGATCTACGCTCAGTGGGATGCGAAAGACGCCGGAGCCAAAGCGGAAAAAGCCTGGGATGAGAAATTTGCTGCCTACAAAGCGGCCCACCCTGAGCTGGCCGCAGAATATACCCGTCGTATGACCGGGGGCATGCCGGAGAACTGGCAGGCGGAAACCCAGAAGTATATTGAACAGTTGCAGGCCAATCCGCAGAAAATCGCCAGCCGTAAAGCATCGCAAAACGCGCTGGAGGCCTACGGTCCGCTGCTGAAAGAGTTCCTTGGCGGTTCTGCTGACCTCGCCCCGAGTAACCTGACCATCTGGTCCGGCTCGAAGTCGATTAAAGAGGATGAAGCCGGAAACTATATTCACTACGGCGTACGCGAATTCGGGATGACGGCGATTGCCAATGGCCTGGCGCATCACGGTGGCTTTATCCCGTATACCGCCACCTTCCTGATGTTCGTCGAGTATGCGCGTAATGCGGTGCGTATGGCCGCGCTGATGAAGGCGCGTCAGATTATGGTCTATACCCATGACTCCATCGGTCTGGGCGAAGATGGCCCAACGCACCAGCCTGTCGAGCAGATTGCCAGCCTGCGCGTGACGCCGAACATGAGCGTCTGGCGTCCGTGCGACCAGGTGGAAACCGCCGTGGCGTGGAAACATGCCGTCGAGCGTCATCATGGTCCGACCGCGCTGATCCTGTCGCGTCAGAACCTGGCACAGCCGGAGCGTACTAAAGAGCAGCTGGCCAATATTTCACGCGGCGGTTACGTGCTGAAAGACAGTGACGGCACGCCGGAGGTGATCCTGATTGCCACCGGTTCCGAAGTGGAAATCACTCTGGGCGCAGCCGACAAGCTGAGCGCCAGCGGCCACAAGGTGCGCGTGGTATCGCTGCCGTCTACCGATCTATTCGATGCCCAGGATGCGGCCTACCGCGAATCCGTGCTGCCTTCCGGCGTCACGGCGCGTGTCGCTGTTGAAGCCGGTATCGCTGATTACTGGTACAAATATGTTGGCCTGAACGGTGCCATCGTCGGGATGACCGGCTTCGGTGAATCGGCCCCGGCCGAGAAGCTGTTCCCGGAATTTGGCTTTACGGTGGAAAACATCGTCAGCCATGCCGAGGCGCTGCTCAAACCGCATTAATTCCTTTCCAGTCAAAAAGACAAAACCGCCGCAAGGCGGTTTTTTTTATGCTTTCGGCACCACATCGTCTTTGATCACCAGGCTGAGACAGGCAGGCAGTACCGTCAGTGTCACCAGCGTTGCTACCAGCAACCCGCCAATGATGGCATAGGCCATCGGCCCCCAGAATACCTGTTCGGCTATCGGGATCATCCCGAGAATTGCCGCACAGGCGGTCAGCATGATCGGGCGAGATCGATGCTGCGCGGCAGCGATAATCGCCGGCTGTTTTTCCATCCCCCGCCCAAGGTTACTGTCTACCTCACCGATCAGAATCACCGCATTACGGATAATCATCCCGGCCAGCGCAATCATGCCGAGCAGTGCCACAAAGCCCATCGGCGTGCCGGTCGGTAACATCGCCAGCACAATACCAATCAGCCCAAAGGGTGCCATCAGCAACGCCAACAGCATTCGCGAGAAACGCTGTAGCTGAATCATCAGCAGGATCAGCATCACAAACAACGTCACCGGCAAGACGGCAAACACCGAGGTGTTCCCCTTATCCGATTCAGCCACCGAGCCGCCTTCGTCAATCCGGTAATCAGGGGGTAACGACGCTCGCAGTTGCGTGACCGAGGCCGCCAACTGTTGCGATACCCCCTCCGCACGCAGGCCCGGTGCCAGGTCAGTCTGCACGGTGATGAACGGCATACGCTGATGGCGCCAGATCACCGGATCCTGGATGCCCCAGCGAAGCGTTGCCACCTGACTTAAGGGCACCTTCATGCCGCCGCTGGTGGTCAGTTGCAGGGAGGAGAGCGTTGTCAGGTCCTGACGTTCCCGGTCATTGGCCCGCAGCATCACATCCACCTGCCGGTTACCGTCGCGGACTGTCGTCACCACGCTGCCTGACCAGAGGGTATTCAGTGCCGTGGCAACGCTTTCCGAGGAGACACCCGCCGCCCGTGCCGCCGTCTGATTGATAATCAGAGTAATGACGCGCTCCGGCTCCCCGGCGGTCAGATTCACTTCACGGGTGAGCGTACTGTCGCCAAGGATCGCCGCCAGTTGCCGGGCAATGGACTGAACCTGATGGTAGTCCGGCCCGCTGACGCGGTACTTTATCGGCCAGCCGACTGGCGGCCCCAGTTCGAGCGGCGACACGCGCGTAGCGATATCACTGAAACCCTCCGACAGAATCTTCTCTAACTGCTGTTGCAGCGCTTCACGATCCTCAAGGCTCTTCGCCACCACCACCAGCTGGGCGGTGTTTTCATTATCGAGTAATACATCCATCGGCAGATAAAAACGGATCGCCCCGGTGCCGATATAGCTGGACAGGCGATCGATGTGAGGATTGCCGCGCAGCGCACGCTCAAGCCGCTCGGTCTGGCGTTCGGTTTCTGTCTGTGAGGCGTTGCCGGGTAGCGTCAGGCTCACCAGCAGCTCAGGACGGTCGGACGCCGGAAAAAACTCTCCCTGCATAAAGGTTGTTCCCCAGGCAGCCAGCACCAGTAACGTCAGCGCGGCGGCCACGGTTTTCAGCCGGTGCCCCAGTGCCAGCGTCAGTAAGCGATGATACCCGCGCGCCAGCCGACCCGGCCCGGCCTGATGTGACTTAAGGGTGGCGGGCAGCAGCCAGGTGCCGATCAGCGGAGAAAACAGGATAGCCACGACCCAGGAAGAGAGCAGCGCGATCGTCACCACAACGAACAGAGAAAAACAGTATTCTCCCGCGCTGGAGGCGGCAAACCCGACCGGGATAAAACCGGCAATCATCACCAGCGTACCCGTCAACATCGGGAAGGCGGTGGTTTGAAACGCGTAGCTGGCGGCCTTCCAGCGGCTGTCTCCCGCTTCCAGCCGCGACACCATGCTTTCCACGGTGATCATCGCATCATCCACCAGCAGGCCGAGCGCGATAATCAGCGCCCCCAGTGAAATGCGCTGTAACCCGATCCCCGCCAGCATCATGCCCACAAAGGTCATCGCCAGCACCAGCGGGATCGCGGCAGCCACCACCAGGCCGGCACGCATACCCAGCGAGAGAAAAGAAACCGCCATCACGATAACCACCGCTTCCGTCAGCACCCGGGTAAATCCACTGACGGCCTGCTGTACCACGGTGCTCTGGTCGGCCACCCTGACCATCTCAATGCCGTGCGGCAGCCCGGCCTGAATCGCCGCCATACGCTGGTTTACCGCCTCACCAAAATGAATCATGTTGCCGGTAGCCGCCATGGATATCGCCAGACCGATGGCAGGTTGGCCATTGACCCGAAAGGCAGCAGCGGGCGGCTCTGCCACCTGTCGGGTGACGGTGGCTATCGCGCTAAGGGGAATATAACGATCGCCGATATGCAGCACGACAGCCTGCAGACTCTGCGCAGACCCCAGTGCCCCCGTCACGCTCAGCGCGATATTCTCCCTGTCGCTGCGTATTTCCCCGGCGGGTACCACCGCATTCTGCGCGCGGATGGCCTCGGTGACCTGCTGAAGGTCAATCCCCAGCCCCGCCATTTTACGCGGCGAGAAGGCAATCACCATTTGCTCTTC
Source organism: Erwinia rhapontici (assembly GCF_020683125.1). NCBI lineage: Bacteria > Pseudomonadati > Pseudomonadota > Gammaproteobacteria > Enterobacterales > Erwiniaceae > Erwinia > Erwinia rhapontici. The sequence continues at coordinate 3,664,231 of NZ_CP085627.1, forward strand.
CTGCACACCCGTCAGCGTGATTTTGCCGATATCCGGCAGCGACATCAGGTTACGACGAATGTCTTCAACCCGGTCGCGCAGTTCGCGCAGGGAGAAGCCTTCCGCGGTGAAACCGTAAATCGTGCCAAACGTGTCATCAAACTCGTCGTTCACCTGGGGCGTCTGCACGCCCTGGGGAAGTGAAGGCGTTATATCCTGCACTTTTTTGCGCACCTGATACCAGATCTCAGGCACTGATGCAGGGGGCGTATCATCGCGCAGGTTAACAAAAATCACGGACTGCCCGGCACGGGTTTCACTCTCGACATAATCGAGATAAGGAATTTCCTGAAGTTTCTTCTCCAGGGTATCCGTAACCAGATTGACCGTATCTTTTACATCCGCACCCGGCCAGGACGCCGATACCACGGCGGTTTTGATGGTAAACGCCGGGTCTTCATTGCGCGGCAGTTGTTCATAGCTGAAGATACCGGCCGCCATCACCAGCAGCATGAAAAAGACGATCAGCGGCTGATGCTGTAAGGCCCAGGTGGAGAGATTGAAACGCGATGTCGGAATGTGCGGGATCATTGGCCCTCCTCCAGCAGCGTCACTTTTTCACCGTCACGCAGTTTACTGACGCCTGCCGTCACCACCCGTTCTCCCGGCAGGATGCCCGCCGTTACCGCAATGCTGTTCACGTCAGAGTTCCCCAGGGTGACCGGACGTAGCAGCACGCGGAGGTGGGTACTGTCCACCACGAAAACGGCGGGCTTATCCCCCAGCCGGGTCAATGCTGACGCTGGCAGTGCGATGCTGCGTTGCCCCTGCTGCTGCCACGCTGCCTGCACACTGGCCCCCAGCGCCATGCTTTCCGGTGGATTCACCAGCGTCACGCGCACGCGCCAGGTACGCGTTTGCGGGTCGGCCTGTGGGCTGACATCACGCAGATGTCCCAGGGTTGTCACAGCGGGATCGGCAAGCAGTGAGATCTGTACAGGCAGTGCGCTGTTTGGCGTCAGCGCATGCGGATCGCTGACATCAAAGATCGCATCGCGATCATTGCCCGCAGCGAGGGTGAACACCGCTTGTCCGGCACTGACGACCTGCCCCGGCTGGGCGCTGACCGCGGTGATAATGCCGTCCGAGGGTGCCGTCAGGCGCGTCCAGCTCAGGCTGTCCTGGGCATTTTTAAGCGCCGCTTCGCTGCTCTGTCGTTTGGATAAAGCAGCCTGCCAGTCTGAACGCGCCGTATCCAGCTGAACCCGGGCGATAGCCCCGGTTCGCGTCAGCGTGGTCATCCGCTGCACATTCAGTGCTGCCACCCGCTCCGCCGCCTGGGCGCTGGCAAGATCGGCGCGCGCACTGCCCAGCTGATTCAGGCCCGTGCTGTTATCCTGCATCGCCAGCAGCTGTCCTGCCTTCACCTTGTCCCCCACATCCACGGCACGTGACAACATGCGTCCATCCAGGCGAAACGCCAGGGTCGTTTCATCGTGAGCCCTGATCTCCCCGGTCTGCGACTGCACGCTGCCGGAAAGCGACGCCGGTGCCACCACATAGCGCACCGGACGTGCCAGAGGCGCAACGGTTTTCTCATTGTCGCCACAGGCAACAAGGAGAAACACGACGGGCAGTGCCATGAGCCACAGCCAGAAGAGGGATAACCGCCCCGGGAGGTTGAGATGATGCAGTATCTGACGGGCGTAATCGGTGAAGGTATCGGTCATAGCACTATTCCTGAACGGTAATCGCCTTATTCAATCGCGCGACTGTCCAGATTTGCTGCACGTATTATCAAGAAATCGTCAATTCAGGCGATTTTTATTCCCACCTCCGGCGTGGCAAAGGGTAAATGCAGGCTGATCATCAGCCCGCCTTCCGCCGGTAATGAGGCCACCAGCTGCCCGCCACAAGCTTCACAAATTGCCCGGGCTATCGACAGACCCAGCCCACTGCCGCCTGAGTGTCGTGCCCGCGACGAGTCAGCCCGGGCAAATCGTTCGAACATCAGCGGCAGAAATTCCGCCTCCACGCCCGGCCCGCGATCGCGGAGGGTGATCAAATAGCCCTTTGGCTGGCGCTGAACATCGATATCCAGCACCTTGCCTTCGCCCGCATAGCGCAGGGCATTTTCCATCAGAATGGTAAAGACCTGCCCCAGACGAAACGGATCTCCGCGAAAAGGCGCAGGTGCGGCCGCTCTGACAGGCATATTCATCCCAGCCGCTTCCGCCTGCGGTTTCATCCATATCACGCGCTCGCGCAGCAGTTCGGTTAAATCAAAGGTACTGAGGGTGAACGACAGTTGTCCGGCATCGGCAAGCGATAACAGATGCAGCTCATCCGTCAGACGGTTCAGGTGCTGAAGCTGTTTCATCACCATGTTCAGCTGGCCCGGGTCCGGCTCAAATACGCCGTCTATCATGCCCTGAAGGCGCCCTATCGCAGCCGTCAGCGGCGAACGCAGCTCGTGCGCCATCGCAACATGGGAGGTGCGCAGCTCACGATCGTAACGTTCAAGCTGCTGAGACATAAGATTAAAATCGTGGGTGAACTGCGCGAGTTCCGCCGGGGCGTTTTCCACCGTCCCTGCCCGCGTACCAAACTCACCGCGTGCCACCGATCGTGCGGCCGCTGCCAGGCGACTGAACTGTTCGGACAGCGGCCGCGCGGCGCGCAGCCCGAAGATAATAATGACTGGCAGCGCAATCACAATTAAGGTCGCCAGCGTCAGCCAGTCGGATGAGGCGATGTCGGGCATCGAATAACCGATGCCCCAGCCGGCATCGATCAGTTGGTGAAAACGGGCAATATCCCGTTCCGGATGTTTCAACAGGACGGTCAGCTCCGCGCGTTGAGAGGCCGTCATATGGTTGAGCACCCAGTATTTCTGGATAACAAAACGCAGCCACATGCAGAAGGCGATTAAGACAACGGATCCCATCGCCAGCGCCAGGATCCTCATGCAAATCCAGCGCCACAGGCTCTGTTTTTTTTGCTGGCTCATGGCTGTCTGAACCGGTAACCCACGCCGCGCACGTTATGCAGGACATCCGCAATACCCGCATTTTCCAGCTTTTTACGCAGGTTATACATATGCGTATCGACCACGCGCTCCAGCGCTTCGCTCTCGGGAAGACAGCGTTCCAGCAGCAGCTGACGAGAAAAAGGATAGGTCTGTGACTGCATCAGTGTGGTGAGCAATGAGAGTTCGGTCGGGGTGAGTTCCAGACCGGTCACCTTGCCTGCCCCGTCTCTGACAACGGCGGTGAGCGATTCAACATCAACCTCCAGCCCCTGCCAGCGCAGGATCTCTTTGCGCGGAGTAAGGTTTGATGTACGGCGCAGCACCGCCTGAACGCGCGCCACTACCTCACCCGGGTTATACGGTTTTACCACGTAGTCATCGGCCCCATAGCGTAGCGCGCCAATTTTATCCGGCGTATCCCCCATCGCGGAGACCATGATCACCGGAATATCCCCTTTACGGCGCACGGCGGCCAGCACCTCTGTGCCATTCATGCCTGGCAGCATGATATCAAGCAGGATCAGGTCCGGCTTCCAGCTCTGCGACAAATCCAGCCCGGTGACTCCGTCGCTGGCGATAGCGACATGGTAATTCTCCCGGCGTAAATAGGCTTCCAGCACGTTAGCCGCATCCGCATCATCCTCAATAATCAGTACGCGTTTCATCTGCATGACATCACCTTGACTGTTTCTTCATAAAACCCTGGCAGTAAATTGACACTGCCTGTTCATCATTCGGTATCAGATGTGCGGCCACTTATGAGCCGTGATGATTCGGTGCTGAGGAGCGACGATGATAACCAGAAAATTTACCCTGTGCATTAGCTGTCTTGCCGTCATGAACATCAGTCTTATCGCCCGCGCCGCCGAGCCGGACCCGAAAAGCCTGACTCTGGGTATCGGGGCAACCAGTGCGCCGCGTTACAGCGGTTCCGACCAGCGCCAGTGGCAGTTTGTGCCGGTGATACAGGCTCGCGATGGCGCGGTGTTTTTCGACTCGCAAAAAGGGCTGGGCTACGACCTGCAGACCGACTCGGGGCTGTATCTGGAGCATACGCTGGGCTACAGCCTGGGGCGTTCGGATAAAAATGCCTCATGGCGCGACGGGTCTGACAAACTCAAAGGGATGGGAAATATTGACGCCGCGCTGAATACGGCGGTGGCCGTCGGCTGGACGATTGCGCCGTGGCTCTCCGTGGAAGGCAAAGCAACGCTGCCGTTGAGCGACAGTCAGGGCGTGCAGTATCAGACATCCGTGACGCTGATCCCGCTGCAAAATGAAAGCGATACCCTCGCCTTTCAGTCCGCCGCGCTGTTTGGCGACAGTCGCTATATGAATACGTTTTACGGCGTCAATGCGCAGCAGAGTTCACGCAGCGGTTACCGCCACTACGCTGCACCCGGCGGGCTGTATGGCGTACAAAACAGTCTGACATGGGGACACCAGTTTACCCCGCAGTGGGGCACCACGCTGGTGGCGGGCTATACCTGGCTCAGTGACCACGGCGCCGACAGCCCGATTGTGTTCCGTCGTAATGAAGCCACCGCGACGGCTGCTATCACTTACACGTTTTAGTGACGATGAAGGGAACGAAACGCCGCCCCTCACGGTTTGAAAATTTTCTGACCGATTACGATATCCGCTTTGTGGCGTGTATTGTGGGGGGCATTGTTGTCGTTCATCTCATCGTTTATTACTTGGTAGCATATGGTGCCAGGTAATGGCCGCACAGGGAGTTCGTTTGTGTCATCACTCCTGCTGCATCTCCACCGAGGCGTTCTGCTGTGGCGGAACGCTTTGACTCTCATACAGCATCGGCCACTGGTCGCTGCTGTGCCAGGCATCACAGGTACTTTCCTGCGCATATTCTGCCAGCACAAACTGGCGGCCATTATACTGCCAGCGCGTGGCCACACCGCAGTCGCCCAGGCCACGATCTTTACTGAAGGTCAGCAGCTCACCGCGTGCTGCATCAAAATCGGCATTCACCAGCTCCAGCTGATTATCCGTGCGCTCCGGCGGAGAAAACGGCAGCGTCAGGGTAATGCTTTTCGACACATAAGGCTGACTGCGCGAGACTTCAAACGCCAGGTCAATAATGTTGTAAGCCCCCATTTCACAACTGACCAGCAGCAGTGCCTTCTCATCACTGAGCGGTGAAACGCTGACTTCGCGCCGCAGTGGGTTGAGCGAGCAGCTGTCGTTGTTAATCCGCCAGGTCGCAAAATCAATCAACCCGGTGGACTCTTCCTGCGTTAACGCCTGAGGTGCATGCGGCGGTGCGCTGACCTGCGGCAATACCGGGGCAGGAGGGACGTTGTTGGCCGCACGGTCACCGCGCTGGATCCAGGCACTGGTGCTGTTAATACGTCCCTGCACTTCATCCATCAGTAATAACGCGGCTTTCAGGCCATGCAGAGAAATAATCGCATCCGCGCGGTAGAGCAGTTGAATGGTATCTGCATCCATCACCTGGGCGAGGAATTCATCAATTGAGATGCTGTGGGTGGTGCGCAGATGGTGCGGCTCAACCTCCCAGTGTTTGAGGTCGAGCTTTAACCGCTGCCCGTCCAGCAACAGGTTATCCTGCAATGCGCCGCCGGGCAGCTTGCCGCTGAAACGGTTGCCGTAATCCATGCGCAACTGTGCCGGGGCATCGCTGCCCGCATCCCGCTGTAGCGTCATTGCCAGGCCATTGTTTCCCGGAATACTGCGCACTTCGCAGCTGTTGAGGTTATTGCAGGTGATCTGCCAGTCAGAAAAGGTCTTCTGTAACGGCTGCGCCTGCACAGAAGCCGCACAAGAGAGCGAGAGTAGCCATAACCATTTCGTCCAGTAAGACATTGATCGATGAGGTCCCTGTTAGGTCATCCAGCAAAAAAACACCATCACGGACAATCCGTGTACAGCATTCATCATGCGCAGATCCTGCCAGTGTCTCAATCGGATTTATCGGACAGTCACCGTTGTCGGAGAGCGTGCAGATTCAAATAAGATGCAGCCAGCCCACCAGCAGCGCATGCTGCAACAGGGTAACGGTTTTCCCGTCTTTAATGCGGCCATCTTTCACCATGGCCCAGGCCTCCGGAAAGGTGACTTCCAGCACATCAATATCTTCGTCATCAATCCCGCCACCCGCGTTTTCACGCCGGGCATCGCTGTACTCAGCGGCAAAGAAATGCACCATCTCGGTGACGCCGCCCGGTGACATATACAACTCGAACAGCTTTTCCACGTCACCCACGACATAACCGGTTTCTTCAATCGCTTCGCGACGAATGCAGTCTTCTGGTGAATCATCGTCCAGCAATCCCGCACAGGTCTCAATCAGCATCCCGCTGGGATTGCCATTCACCCAGGTGGCAATACGAAACTGACGCGTCAGCACCACGCTGTTTTTATCGCGGTTATACAACAGGATGGTCGCGCCATTACCGCGATCGTAAACTTCGCGTTTGTGACGCAGGGTGGTGCCATCTTTGGCGGTGAGATCGTAGGTAAAATTACGCAGAACGAACCAGTTCTCGGACAGAACTTTATTCTTGATGACGTCGATCTTGGCTGACATACAGGCCCCGTGGTGATGCTTAAGGAGCCTGCTATCTTAGATCGCAATAACCTGGAAAACTATCTGAAACGGGTCAGGCATGCCTGACCCCTACGTGCGTTGAGATGTGGGGCCGTGGCATGCCTGACCCCTACGTGCGTTGAGATTGTGGGGCCGTGGCATGCCTGACCCCTAAGTGCGTTGAGATTGTGGGGCCGTGGTATGCCTGACCCCTACGTGCGTTGAGATGTGGGGCCGTGGCATGCCTGACCCCTAAGTGCGTTGAGATTGTGGGGCCGTGGTATGCCTGACCCCTACGTGCGTTGAGATTGTGGGGCCGTGGTATACCTGACCCCTACGTGCGTTGAGATGTGGGGCCGTGGCATGCCTGACCCCTAAGTGCGTTGAGATTGTAGGGGCGTGGCATGCCGCGCCCGTTAAGATTAGTGGTTTTGTTCTTCCTGAGCCAGAGCATGAACACGCTTACGCGCGCCAAACCAGCCAAGGACCAACACCACGGCAATCAGGGGGATCGCAGCGATAGTGTAAGTGCCGTTCGGGTAGTCGAACGCCATCAGCACCAGCACGCTGAACAGGAACAACAGCGTTAACCAGGAGGTAAATGGCGCCCACGGCAGCTTGAAGCTGACATCTTCAGCCTTGCCTTCTTTGATCGCTTTGCGCAGACGCATCTGACACACCACGATAAAGGCCCAGGAAGAGAGGATACCCAGCGCCGCCACGTTCAGCACGATTTCAAAGACGCGTGAAGGGACCACGTAGTTGAGGTAAACACCAATGATGTAAACACCGATGGTCACCAGAATACCCATATAAGGCACCTGCTGGCCGCTCATTTTAGACATGAACTTCGGTGCAGATCCGCCCATCGACATCGAGCGCAAGATACGCCCTGTTGAATAGAGACCCGAGTTCAGACTGGACAGTGCCGCACTCAGCACCACGATATTCATGATGCTGCCCACGTAAGGCACACCCAGCTTAGAGAAGAAGGTAACAAACGGGCTCTGCCCTGCCTGGTAGGCATTCCACGGCAGCAACAGTACCAGCAGCACCACGGAACCGACGTAGAACAAACCAATACGCCAGATCACGCTGTTGATCGCTTTTGGCAGCATGGTTTTCGGGTCTTTACATTCCCCGGCCGCCGTTCCCACCAGTTCAATTGAGGCGAAAGCAAAGACCACGCCCTGTACTAATACCAGTGCCGGCATCAGACCATTCGGGAAGAAGCCGCCGTTATCGCTGATCAGGTGGAAACCGGTCGCGTTACCATCCAGCGGCTTACCGCTGCCGAGGAACACCACACCGACAACCAGGAAGATCACAATCGCCAGCACTTTAATCAATGCAAACCAGAACTCCATCTCGGCAAACCACTTCACGCCGATCATGTTCATAGTACCCACAATGGCTAACGCACCGAGGGCAAACACCCACTGTGGCACATCACCAAATGCGCCCCAGTAGTGCATATACAGTGCAACGGCGGTGATATCGACAATACCGGTCATTGCCCAGTTGACGAAATACATCCAGCCCGCAACATAAGAGGCTTTTTCACCGAGGAATTCACGGGAGTAAGAAACGAAACTGCCGCTTGATGGGCGGTGTAATACCAGTTCCCCCAGCGCGCGCAGAATGAAGAAAGAGAATATACCACAGACCAGATAGACGATGGCCAGTGCAGGCCCGGCGGCTTGCAGACGGGAACCGGCGCCCAGGAACAGCCCGGTACCAATCGCACCACCGATGGCAATCATCTGAACGTGGCGATTGTCCATCGCTTTATGGTAGCCAGAATCATGAGAGTTTAACCAACGTCGTTTTGCTGCGCGTTTTTCAGCGCCAGATTTCTTTTCAGCGTTCATTTTCTATCCTGTTGTCCTGTCCACAATGTGATGCGGCACCCTGTCCCGGGCATCCTGTATTCTTATAGGCCAACCAAACGATTGCGTAGCATGATGCATCGCTGGTCGATCCGCCTGTCTGCTGTAGTTTTATTCATGACACAAGCAGGAAAATCGCGGCGATGCATCCTAACCGTTCTGATTAATTGACGCAAAAAATCCACGCTGGAAATCGTGAGCTTTTGTAATTTTTGTCGGATGGCGCATAAAAAAACCGACCACAATTTGCGGTCGGTCAGTGAAAACACTAAGAACTACACAGGGACATACAGGGGACTACACAGGGATTACTGGGCTGGGGTAAAACGGGTCTTAACGATAAATCTCGGCGTTACCGCTCCACTGGCTGGAATCGCCGGGAGTATTAACACCAATCACGCGATAACTGCTGGCACCCATCGCATCGGCTTTTTTCGCTAACTGGTGAGTGGCATCATCCAGCGAGCCTCTGACGCCTGAAATGGAAACGGTGCCAATGCTTTGTAAGTTGGTCGCCTGGCTTTCATCGACCTGCGTGGCCGCCAGGGTTGAAAATGAGGTCGCAGCGAGCAAGGTCGCCACAATCAAAGCGGGGAAAGACTTGTTCATCATGATGCTCCTCAATGCGTTAATTAATCATGTAGTGACGGGATTGATTATTACCGATTCAATGAAAAGCAGAGTGAGCATTCAGTAAAGGCATTAAAACATTGTTGACGTAGAGCGTTTACGCGCCAAGAAACGTAAAGGAGTATGTCAAAACCCCGGGGATGTAACCGCCCATGACACGCCCGGCGTAGCCCTTCTGTAAACGATGACATGACGTTATAATCACCCTTATTAAATTAAGGATAATTACTTTGCCCCTCACACGCTCACTGACCTCCAGCCTCGCCCGCGCCTTGTTTGCGATAGTCGTGCTCTCCGTTATCTCAAGCGGCCTGGCGCTATTAATGCTGTCCGGCAGCCTGCGCGATGCGGAAGCGGTCAATCTGGCGGGGTCGCTGCGTATGCAGGTCTGGCGACTGAACTGGGACGTCACCGCCCACTCTCCGCTTTATGCGCAGCATATGGCGGACTACCAGCGCACCTTACACTCACCTGCCCTCACGGCGCTGGATCGTTTCTATGTGCCTGCTACCGTGCGTCAGCGCTATCGGGAATTGCTGATAGCGGCACAACACCCCGCCTCTCAGATGGCCGGGAACCCGGGTCAGGTGATCCATCAGGTGGCGCAAATCGATCGGTTCGTGCTGGCGTTGCAGCACTGGGCGGAACGCAAGATGCGCCTGGCTGCCCTGACCTGTTTGCTGGGATTTGTGGCGATCGCGCTGCTGGTGTATCTCATTCTGCGCCGTATAAGACAGAGCGTGGTTGGGCCGTTGCAGCAATTGGTCAGCGCCAGCGAGGCGATTGAACAGACCGATTTTCATCTGCCCCCGCTCAGTACCCACCTGCCCAATGAGCTTGGCGTACTGGCGCGGGCGTTTACCCGGATGTCAGGCGAGCTGGAAAAGTCATGGCGGGCAATGTCATTAAACGTTGAGGAAAAAACCGCCGATTTAATACGCGCTAACCGCCGTCTCAGCCTGCTGTATGCCTGTTCGCAGCAGCTCAGTCATAGCGTGAAAGGGCAGGAGGCGTTTTTGCAGACGCTGCAGCTGGTGTCTGACCATGAAAAGCTCAGTTTCATTGCCTTGTCTACGCCCGAGTTTGGCTCACTGTCTGTCGGTCACATTCTGGCCGACAGACAGTGGCAAATGCTGCCGTTACGCCGGCACCCGCAGCAGCCCATCTGCGGAGAACTGCGCTGGCAGGCCGATCAAAACGAGTCGCCGCTAATGAACAGTGTGGCTTCGTTGCTGGTCCATGGGCTGGAACTGTGGCAGGCCCAGCAGCAGGTACAAAGCCTGCTGCTGCTGCAAGAGCGGGCGGCGATTGCCCGTGAACTGCATGACTCGCTGGCGCAATCCCTGACCTTTTTACGGATTCAACTGGTCAGGTTAAAGCGCGCACTCAACGCTGATGCAGCAAGCGAACGGGCTATCGTGGAAGAGTTTGAGCAGGCGCTATCCACGGCTAACCGTCAGCTACGTGAGTTGTTAACCACTTTCCGTCTGAGCATTGAGCCTGCCAGCCTGGCGCGGGCGCTGGAACAGGTGATCGCCCCGCTGCGCCCACAAAGCACGGCCGCCATCACACTGGTGTGCCAGTTGGATGTCCAGCTTCCGGCACAGCAACATATTCATGTTTTACAGATCGTACGTGAAGCCCTGCTCAATGCGGTACGTCATGCTCATGGGACGGAAATTTGTGTCAGCGGCGATAATCATCCCACAGAAGGAGTGACCCTCACCATCTGCGATAATGGCGTGGGTATGGCCACAATCGAAGAGCCGGAGGGGCATTACGGCCTGAATATTATGCATGAACGCGCTGCCCTGCTGAACGGCGAGTTAACGATTACGCGTGGTGCAAACGGGGGCACCTGCGTGTCATTGCATTTTACACCGCTCACCGAAAGCGGACCGGGAAAGGAATTATGATCATGGAAGAGCACAAAAAAATCAGTGTGATGATTGTCGACGATCACCCGTTGATGCGCCAGGGCATTCGCCAGCTACTGGCACTGGAACCCCATTTTGACATCGTGGCTGAAGCCAGCAACGGTGAAGACGCACTGATCAGCGCGCGGGAACTGCACCCGGCGTTAATCCTGTTAGACCTGAATATGAAGGGCTTATCCGGGCTGGAAACACTGCATGCACTGAGAGCCGAGAATATTCTTTCCCGCGTCGTCGTGCTGACCGTCTCTGACCATCGCCGCGACATTTCCGCCCTGCTGGAGGCGGGCGTCAATGGTTATCTCCTGAAAGACAGCGAACCGGAAACGTTACTGCATCACATTATTTTGGCCGCTAAAGGTGGCACCGCCTTCAGTGCACCTTTAGAGGCATTGCGTCACAACGATAACGGGAAGGCCGATCCGTTCATCAACCTGACAATCCGTGAACGGGATGTGATGAAAGCGGTGGCTTTGGGTCTTTCCAATAAAGAGGTGGCAGAGAAGCTGGAGATTTCAGATCAAACGGTCAAAGTGCATCTGCGCAACGTCACGCGCAAACTGAATGTACGCTCCAGGGTAGCGGCTACCGTGCTATGGCTGGCGTCGCATCACGCCAGTCTGTAACGAAAATGCGTCGTATCAGCACGATAATTTACATATTCTCCTCAATTTCTCCACGATTGTTCGCGCAACCGCGAGTAAAGTGATTCACTGCCGGAGCGCGTTGAATAATTAGAGAAATTTGCTCCGCACTGAACTCTCAAACGCCGCAGGGAACACAGGCATTCTTTTCTTCTTTTTTCAGACAACATGCTGCGGAGCTTGAGATGGCGAATTTCTTTATCGACCGCCCGATATTTGCCTGGGTACTGGCGATCCTTATGTGCCTGACGGGTGGGCTGGCGATTGTTTCCCTGCCGATTGAACAATATCCTGACCTGGCTCCCCCCAACGTCCGTATCACCGCGAACTATCCTGGTGCCTCTGCTGAAACACTTGAAAACACTGTGACCCAGGTGATTGAGCAGAACATGACGGGCATCGATAACCTGATGTACATGTCGTCGCAGAGCAGCAATACCGGCCAGGCAACCATCACGCTGACCTTCGAAGCCGGGACCAACCCTGACGAAGCACGCCAGCAGGTGCAAAATCAGCTTCAGACCGCGCTGCGTAAACTGCCGCAGGATGTCCAGTCGCAGGGGGTGACGGTCAATAAAACCGGCGACACCAATATTCTGATGGTGGCTTTCGTCTCCACCGACGGCAGCATGGATAAGCAGGATATTTCTGACTATGTAGCCAGTAATATTCAGGATCCTCTCAGCCGTATTGACGGTGTGGGCCAGGTGGATGCTTACGGTTCACAATATGCGATGCGCATCTGGCTCGATCCTGACAAACTGATTAACTATGCCATGACCACGGGCGATGTCGTCAGCGCCATCGAATCGCAAAACAGTCAGGTCGCTGTGGGCCAGCTCGGTGGGCTACCCTCGGTTGACCGCCAGGCACTGAATGCCACCATTAACTCTCAGTCGCTGTTGCAGACACCGGAACAGTTCCGTGCGATCACGCTCAAAGTCAATCAGGATGGCTCAGTTGTCACGCTGGGTGACGTGGCACAGATTGAACTAGGCGCGGAGAAATATGACTACCTCAGCCGCTATAACGGCATGGCGGCGTCAGGGCTGGGGATTAAGCTGGCATCCGGTGCCAACGAACTGCAAACGGATACGCTGGTACGCGCCCGTCTTGACGAACTGTCCCACTACTTCCCGCACGGACTCAAAGCCGAAATTGCCTATGAAACCACGCCGTTTGTAAAAGCCTCCATCGAGGATGTGGTGAAAACGCTGTTTGAAGCGGTGCTGCTGGTCTTCCTTGTCATGTACCTGTTCCTGCAAAATTTCCGTGCCACGCTGATCCCGACGATTGCCGTTCCGGTGGTACTGCTGGGTACCTTCGGCGTGCTTTACACCTTTGGCTACAGCATTAATACCCTGACGATGTTTGCGATGGTGCTGGCCATCGGCCTGCTGGTGGATGATGCCATCGTGGTGGTGGAAAACGTCGAACGAATAATGAGTGAAGAGGGGTTATCCCCGCGGGAAGCCACGCGTAAATCGATGGGGCAGATACAGGGAGCGCTGGTCGGTATTGCCCTGGTACTGTCGGCGGTATTTATTCCGATGGCGTTCTTTGGCGGCACCACCGGTGCGATCTATCGTCAATTCTCGGTGACCATTGTATCCGCCATGGTGCTGTCGGTGCTGGTGGCAATGATCCTCACCCCGGCCCTCTGCGCCACACTGCTTAAACCGCTGGCGAAGGGCCATCATCACGGGCGGCGCGGTTTCTTTGGCTGGTTTAACCGCATGTTCAACCGTAGCGCCGATCGCTACGAGCGTGGCGTGGGGAAAATTCTCGCCAAAGGCGGCCGCTGGCTGCTGCTCTATCTGGCGCTGATTGGCATTATGGCCTTCCTCTTTCTCCGCCTGCCGACGTCATTCCTGCCGCTGGAAGATCGCGGCATCTTCACCACTCAGGTCCAGCTGCCGCCAGGTTCCACCCTGCAACAGACCATGAAAGTGGTGGAGAAGGTGGAAAAATACTATCTGACAGAAGAGAAAGACAACGTGCTGTCGGTGTTTGCCACCGTCGGTGCCGGGCCGGGCGGTAACGGGCAAAACGTGGCGCGTATGTTTGTGCGACTAAAAGACTGGCAGGATCGTACCGACAGCCACAACACCGCCTTCGCCATTATCGAACGCGCCACCAAAGCCTTCGAAAAAATCAACGAGGCAAAAGTGATCGCCAGCAGCCCGCCAGCGATCACCGGCCTGGGTAACTCCGCCGGGTTTGATATGGAGTTGCAGGATCACGCAGGGCTGGGCCATAACGCTCTGATGAACGCGCGTAATACGCTGCTGGAGCTGACACAGAAAAATCCGCAGTTGACCCGGGTACGCCACAACGGTCTGGATGACAGCCCGCAGCTGCGTATTGATATTGACCAGCGTAAAGCCCAGGCGCTGGGCGTATCGCTTGATGATATTAATGCCACGCTGCAAACGGGCTGGGGCTCAACCTATGTGAATGACTTCCTCGACCGTGGGCGTGTGAAAAAGGTCTATGTTCAGGCCGATGCAAAATTCCGTATGCTGCCAGACGACATCAGTAAATGGTATGTGCGCAACAGCAGCGATCAGATGGTGCCCTTTACCGCATTTGCCCGCTCACACTGGGAGAGTGGATCCCCACGTCTGGAACGTTACAACGGTTATTCTGCGGTCGAGATTGTGGGTGAATCCGCCGCGGGCGTCAGTAACGGGGCTGCAATGGATGTGATGGAGAAGCTGGTCAGCCAACTGCCCACCGGGATTGGTTTGCAGTGGACCGGGGCATCGCTTCAGGAGCGTATGACCGGTGCCCAGGCACCTGCCCTGTACGCGCTGTCGTTACTGGTGGTATTCCTTTGTCTGGCCGCGTTATACGAGAGCTGGTCGATCCCGTTCTCGGTGATGCTGGTGGTGCCACTCGGTGTGATCGGAGCGCTGGTCGCTACCTGGTTGCGCGGGCTGGAAAACGATGTTTACTTCCAGGTCGGTTTACTGACGGTCATTGGTCTGTCTGCAAAGAATGCCATTCTGATTGTCGAGTTTGCCAATGAGATTAATACGCGCGGGCGCGACCTGGTCGAAGCCACACTGGAAGCCTCGCGCCAGCGTCTGCGGCCGATTCTGATGACCTCTCTGGCCTTTATCTTCGGTGTGTTGCCGATGGTGATCAGCAATGGTGCGGGTTCCAGCAGCCAGCATGCGGTGGGAACCGGGGTAATGGGCGGGATGATCTCGGCTACCGTGCTGGCGATATTCTTCGTCCCGCTGTTCTTTGTGCTGGTCCGTCGGCGTTTCCCGTTGAAAGATAAACCTCAGTAACTAAAGCAAAAAGGCAGCCGGTGAAGGGCTGCCTTTTATAATTTTGGTAACTGAAGGTAAAGCATTTTGATGCAGTCGCCGTGCTTTTCTTTTCTCAAATTCATTACTTACGTAACATTGATTCGATAAAGTCTTTCCAGTTCCCCAGTTCTAAATCAATCATAATATCCTCTCTTATTTTGTAGGTTTATTTTAAGAGTATTCCTAAGCAAAAGAAAGACGGGGATCACAATTGCTGCTATCGGCGGAAACCCTTTAAAGGGCGCGTGATGAATTTGTGTGGCAACGCACAGTTCGCGGGTAATGATTTCGCAGGAAATTATTAGCAGTAGCACAGAATAGGCTTTTGCGCTGTTGACCCAAAAAATCCACTGCCGGAGGATGTCACCTGTCACGATCGTTGCCAGAAAGGTAAAACATCGACCCCTGGCGGGGCCGGATGCATCATTACTTGAGAATGATCACTTTGTCATAACCGCCGCTTTCGCTGTCGATATGCGTTTTGGCATCGGGATGTTCACGCATCACCGCGTCAACAACATGTGCAAACTCTTCACAGCGGGTTTTCTTTTTACGCTTCAGCACAATGGTCGACTGGGTTTCTTCCACCGTATGTGCGGCAGACTCTTTCATGTAGTTCATCGCTCCCCTCCTCTCGATCGCGGGCCTTCTGCCCTGGTAAACGGTGCTCATAGCAATAATGCTACGTTGAGCTCTCCCGAATATAGATGAATCCCACAAAAAACAGAAGGGTACAGAAGTCTGACTTTTACTGACTGCGCATCAAACGTTCTTCAGATGTCACCGTCTTTCCTCACCCTAAGGGCTGCCTGTTGGTGCCATCCGCTGTAGACTGTATGCCAGGCGCGTATTCACTGGCACAGGAACCCTTTTTTCATGACAGACAACACCGCAAAAAACACCTTAACGATGTACGGCATTAAAAACTGCGACACCATCAAAAAAGCCCGTAAATACCTGGAAAGCCAGGGCGTGGACTATCAGTTCCATGACTACCGCGCAGACGGGCTGGATGCCGCTTTGCTCCAGCGCTTTATCGATACGCTCGGCTGGCAGGCGCTGCTCAATACCCGGGGCACTACCTGGCGGAAACTGGAAGAGTCGGAGCGTAATGCGGTGGATAATCCAGCAACTGCGCTGAAGTTGATGCTGGCACAGCCTGCAATCATTAAACGCCCGTTGCTCTGTGCGCCAGACGGCTCTATGCTGCTGGGCTTTAGTGAAACCACCTATACGCCGTTTATCCAGGAGAAGTCATAATTATGCACTGTCCGGTCATTGAGCTGACGCAGCAGCTTATTCGTCGCCCTTCCCTCAGCCCTGACGATGCGGGTTGCCAGGCGATTCTGATTGCCCGTCTCCAGGCGCTGGGTTTCACTATCGAACCGATGAATATGGGCGACACGCTGAACTTCTGGGCATGGCGCGGCGAAGGCGAAACACTGGCGTTTGCCGGCCACACTGACGTGGTGCCCACCGGCGATGCAAATCTGTGGATCAATCCCCCGTTTGAACCGACGATCCGCGACGGCATGCTATTTGGCCGTGGCGCGGCTGATATGAAAGGGTCGCTGGCCGCGATGACCGTTGCCGCTGAACGCTTTGTCACAGCACACCCGAATCATAAAGGGCGTCTGGCTTTCCTGATCACCTCCGATGAAGAGGCCAGCGGGACTCATGGCACCGTTAAGGTGGTGGAAGCGCTGATGGCGCGCAACGAACGCATGGACTACTGCGTGGTAGGCGAACCCTCCAGCACCGAAGTGGTGGGCGATGTGGTCAAAAACGGTCGTCGCGGCTCGATTACCGCCAATCTGACTATCCACGGCGTTCAGGGCCATGTGGCCTATCCGCACCTGGCTGATAACCCGATACATCGGGCGATGCCTGCGCTGAACGAGTTGGTCGCTACCGAGTGGGATCGCGGTAATGAATTCTTCCCGCCGACCAGCATGCAGATTGCCAACGTCCAGGCCGGCACCGGGAGCAACAACGTCATTCCCGGCGACTGTTTTGTGCAGTTCAATTTCCGTTTCAGTACCGAGCTGACCGATGTACTGATTCAGCAGAAAGTGCAGGAGCTGCTCGACCGCCACCAGTTGCGTTACAGCATTGAGTGGACACTCTCCGGGCAACCTTTCCTGACATCACGCGGGAAACTGGTGGATGCGGTGGTCAACGCGGTTGAGCACTATAATGAGATCAAGCCGCAACTGTTAACCACTGGCGGCACCTCTGACGGACGCTTTATTGCCCGTATGGGCGCACAGGTTGTGGAACTCGGCCCGGTGAATGCCACCATTCATAAAATCAATGAGTGCGTCAAAGCCGCCGACCTGCAGCTCCTTAGCCGCATGTACCAGCGGATCATGGAACAGCTGATCGCATAAAGGTGAGATGATGGAATTTATAAAACATTACTGGTGGATCCTGGTGATCCTGCTGATGATTGGTATTCTGATGAACGTCTACAAAGACCTGAAGCGTATCGATCACAAAAAGTTTCTCGATAACAAACCCGAACTGCCTCCGCATCGTGATTTCAACGATAAGTGGGATGACGAAGACGACTGGCCGAAAAAGAAATAGCGCCATGAAACACAAAGGCCGATCGAAACAGATGATCGGCCTTTGTGCGTTCATTGCAGGGGCGGACTTTCTTTTCCGGTCCGCCCCGATCCCCCGCATCACATCAACGCCACAACATCCTCATCGCCCGGTTTACTGCCGCTAAACGCTTCATCAAAGTAGCGACGCGGCACGGTAAATTGCAGGCGTTCGAGCGCACACTGCATCGCGTGGTCATCAATGGCATGGGGAAGGTCGGGGGCGATATCCAGAGTGACATCGCCCCCGAGCGCCGTTAACCGCTCCTCTGCGTCCAGCGCATGGGTCAATGGCAGCACAGTATCATTATCACCGTGGATCAAATGGATGGTGGTGCGTGTGCTTGCCTGATGCGGCAACGTGATATAGCGCCCGCTAAACGCCACCACCCGCCCTGCCAGCCCGCTCTGTGCCTTCACCGCTTCCAGCACCATCGTTGCCCCCTGGGAAAAGCCAATCAGCGCCGTTGCATCGGCTTTGACACCGCTTTGCTGCTGCCAGTGGCGAACGCTGGCGATAAACCCGTCCATCACCTCCGCCACCGCCTGCTGGGGTTCGGCCGCAGAGGGATCAAACCACTGGAATCCCCCTTCCGCATTCTGCTCCGGTCCGCCGATGCTCACCACCAACGCACGGGGAAATGCGCCGGTAAACCAGCGGCCAATTTCACTCATGGCGACCGGATTATCGCCCGCAGCGTGATACAGCAAAAACAGTTGGCTCGGGGGTAACGAGGGGGTCTGGACGACAACATGGTCATATTTCATCAGGATCTCCTTAATGCGATAAGACGATCATACGCCCCTCAGCGATAATGAAAATGGCGTATTTTTGACGATGATGTTGGATTTATTGCAACGAGTTGATCCACTGCTCGCACTGTTGCGCCCGGGAGGCATCCAGCCCGATCAGTGCCTGCTGTACCTCCTGTCGCCACGCCACCAGCAATGCTTTACGTCCGCTCAGAGTGAATCGCGCGCAAATGTCGGCCGCTGACTGCCCCTCCAGCAGCGCAGCATGCAGAAGCGGCAGTGTACCGACATGCTGGCTGACCAGACGCCCCAGCGCAGCAAAACTGGCCTCAAAGGGCCGCTGTGCCCAGGCGAAACCGCACAACGCCTGCCAGTCATCTTCCGTCAGCATCAGATCCTTGTGGTCTGCCAGCGGCAGGTCCTGCCCATCGACCTGCTGACGCAGCCAGTAACCGTCCCGCGCCAGCTGCTGAACCAGACCAGCGGTCAGGCGCTGCCCCGCAGAACTAAGCGGCAGCACAGCCATCGCCGCATAACACCCGCTGCTGGCTTCACGCTGGCTACCGATGCGCACCAGCTTAAAACCACAGCGCTGCCAGAAACGCCACAGCGGTTCGGTAAAGCCAAAGCTGACCGAGAGATAGTCCAGCCCCTGGGCATGCTCAAGCGCATGGGCGATCAGCTGCTGTCCGATACCGCGTCCGCGCAGCAGCGGTGAGACGGCAATGCGGCTGATACGCCGTGAACGTAGCTGCGGCGCAACCAGTGACCCCCCGTGGGCCGCCAGCGACTGAGCAACAAGATTACCGCGCGGACGCCGTTTGCCTGCCCATACCGCCGCCGCCAGCTCCGCTGATAATCCGCCTTCATCGACCAGCCATAGCGCGCCCTGCACGTTCTCTGCCTGCGTGGCCACCAGAAAATGCATACCCGGTGCATCCATCATGCGGCGCAGGTCCAGCGGCGAAGTGCGATAGTGGGCGCTGGTCAGCAGTTGATAGATCGCCGTCATGCGGGCCGGCTGCCGCAACCAGTCATCCTGCTCCAGCGCGCTGTAGTGAATGGCTCCCTGCTGTGGCTCAGCGCTGCCATCCTCGAACAGCAGCATCCCGGCGACAATCTGCTCCAGAGGATCGTTAGCCGCCCAGCGCAGCGGCTCATCA
This sequence comes from Erwinia rhapontici, assembly GCF_020683125.1. Taxonomy (NCBI): domain Bacteria; kingdom Pseudomonadati; phylum Pseudomonadota; class Gammaproteobacteria; order Enterobacterales; family Erwiniaceae; genus Erwinia; species Erwinia rhapontici. The sequence goes on from NZ_CP085627.1 coordinate 3,683,748, forward strand.
AGCTGGTAGTGCGTCACCGCGGGCAGTGAGGCGCAGAACTTCAGCATAAAGCCACGCCCGGTGCCCTCGTAGCCCTGCACGGTGGTGGTCAGCAGCACCCGGGGGAATAATGTCACCAGCCGCTGCAACAGCGGTGCCGGAATGGCGGCAGCCTCGTCAATCAGCAACCAGTCAACGCCGGGTACACACTGTTCTGCTTCTGCCAGCAGCCGGTCTGGTGCCACAAACTGGAAGCGTTCTCCGGCAAACTGCGCCAGCACATCCGTCGACACCCGGCCAGGCGCGGTCACCCGACAACGTCCCGGCCAGTGAGCCGCCAGCATCCCCGCCAGTGCAGATTTTCCACGCCCGCGGGCAGCGGTCAGCGCATAAATCCCGGGGGGGGCATTGAGAAGCTCGGTGAGAATGTTCTGCTGCGCGCGATGATCCGCCTGCCAGTCGGGCTGGATAGCAACAGGGGAAAGCGTTTGGGGAAAAGGCTGACGCCACAGCACAACGCGCGGGTCGGCCAGTATCGACTGTTGAACATGATGCACAAAGTGCGTGCTGGCACAGGGCGTGTCTCCCTCACTCCAGCGCAGTGAGTCGGCATCCGGGCGCTGCGCCCAGCCGTCCCATTCGGGTACCAGCAGCAGCAGCCAGCTGCCGGCACGCAGGGTACCCGCCAGCGCGGCAAAAGCCTCAGCATGAAAGCCGTCACGGGCATCAAACACGGCATGGTGGAACTCCCGCCCCAGCAGCGTGCGGATGGCCTGCGGCTCACAGCAAAGCCCGGTGCCCTCGGGTTTCCCCGCCCACAACCAGTCGCCGGGCAATTGTGCCATCACATCAGCGGCCTGCTGTGCGCACCACGCAGGCTCACCGCTGATCACCAGCAGACGGCGCCAGCCCTGTCGTTCAATCTGAGCCGTTGCCGTTATCAGATCATGCACCCGCGTTAACCCGCAAAGGTATTACACTGGCCAGGATTGCCGCTGTCGAAACCTTTCTTAAACCAGGTGTAACGTTGCTGCGAAGTGCCGTGCGTAAAGCTGTCCGGCACCACTCTCCCCTGGCTGCGCTGTTGCAGGCGGTCATCACCAATGGCCTGGGCAGCATTGAGCGCCGACTCAAGGTCACCGGTTTCCAGGATATTTTCCTGCTGCATATAGTGGCCCCAGACGCCGGCAAAACAGTCGGCCTGCAATTCCATTTTCACTGACAGCTGATTCACTTCGGCGCGTCCGGCGTTCTGTTGCAACTGGCGAACGTTTTTATCAATACCCAACAGGTGCTGCACATGGTGGCCCACTTCATGAGCGATAACATAGCCCTGAGCAAATTCTCCACCCGCACCCAGTTTGTTGGTCATTTCGTCATAGAAGGAGAGGTCGATATACACTTTACTGTCTGCCGGGCAGTAGAACGGCCCCATTGCCGACTGTCCGCTGCCGCAGGCGGTTGAGGTCTGGCCGCGGTACATCACCAGCGTGGGCGGCTGCCAGGTCTTATTCATTCGCTGGAACAGCTTCTGCCAGGTATCTTCCGTCAGGGCAAAAACGGTACGGGTGAACTGTGCCGCTTCATCTTCTTTCGGCGTGACCCGACGCTGCTGCTGAGTCGTTTGTGACATGGAGGTGGTGTCCCCGGTCAGCAAAGGCGTCAGATCGTAGCCATAGTAGCTGGCGATCGCCACCAGGATCAGCAGAACAATGCCCCCTTTGCCACGGGGAATACGTATACGCCCACCGCCAACCGTCCCGGATTCGTTACGGCGATCTTCCACATTGTCGCTTTCGCGACGCCCTTGCCAGCGCATAAATTTTCCCTCGTGATCATCACAACAACATATCAGTCGATTTTAGTCTGACGCAGCGGGGAACACCAGAAAACGCGGGGGGTAGAAAGGATATAACAAAAAAGGTCAGGCAAGCCTGACCTTTCCATAATGCAGTGTGATGGGGCGGATCAACCGCGCCCGGCAATCAGTCCAACTTCACACCCAGACGATTCGCCACTTCTTCGTATGCTTCGATCAGGCCACCCAGACTCTGGCGGTAGCGATCTTTGTCCATCTTGTTCAGGGTTTCCTTATCCCACAGACGCGCTCCGTCCGGGGAGAACTCATCGCCCAGCACCACTTCGCCTTTGAACAGACCAAACTCCAGCTTGAAGTCGACGAGGATCAGACCGGCATCCGAGAACAGCTTAGTCAGAACGTCGTTCGCTTTGTAGGTCAGCTCACGCATACGGGCCAGATTTTCTCTGTTGACCCAGCCGAAGGTCTCACAGTAAGACTCGTTGACCATCGGGTCATGTTTAGCATCGTCTTTCAGGAACAGGTCAAACAACGGTGGATTGAGCACCAGGCCCTCTTCCACGCCCAGACGTTTTACCAGAGATCCGGCCGCACGGTTACGCACTACGCATTCCACCGGCACCATATCCAGCTTCTTCACCAGCGCTTCGTTATCAGAGAGCAGGGCTTCCATCTGTGTTGGGATCCCGGCTTCCTGCAGTTTTGTCATAATGAAATAATTGAACTTGTTGTTAATCATTCCTTTACGGTCAAACTGTTCGATACGCTCACCGTCCAGCGCTGACGTATCGTTACGGAATTCGAGTACCAACAGATCCGGGTTTTCGGTGCTGTAAACGGTTTTCGCTTTGCCGCGATACAACTCAGCTTTTTTCTGCATCTTGTTTAACTCCAAACGATATAAGTGACACTATCAGGGCGGCGGTGCCGTCCCGTTAAAATTTTGCCTGGCGGAATTATATGTTCCGCGGGTAAAAAACCGAAGCAATCGTTTACGTAATACCAAATAAAAAAGGCCAGAGAATCTCTGGCCTTCCTGGCTTACTTGCTGAATGCGGCCTGGAACACCGCCACCAGCGCATCATTCTGCGACTGGGTGAGCGGATGACCCTTCGGATCAAGGAACTGCAGACTACTACGGTTATCCAGGTCACCGACCTGAAGTTTGTAGTCACCATTTTTCAGTTCAGGATCTTTGGCACCCAGTTCATCAAAGGTGCTGCTACCCGGCGCTTTGTACGTCACGTTCAGGCTACCCTGTGAACGGTTGTTATCCGTGACTTCCATACCCATGCGGTTCAGGGTCGCTGGCAGACGCTGCCAGACAACGTTGAATGGCGCACGCAGGATCAGGTTAGGCAGACCGGTATCATCCGCCCCACTCTGCACATCAATCTGCGTTGGGCTGCGGCTGGCGGCGGCATCTTCACGGCCAGTTTCAATCTTATCCAGACCGGTGCTGATCTCGTTCAACATCTGCGCAGTGTAACGCTGGATCTGCACCGGGGACGTGACGACTTTGTCCTCCTGCTGCAACTCCAGCAGTTTCACTGTCAGCGCCTGCTGACCGCCCTGCTGCTGAACGCTTAACTGATAACGACCACGATACTGGTTGTCTTCATCAGCACGGTTCCACTGGACCCAATCGGTGGTCAGCGACTGACGAGCATCCTGACGGTCAGCGATCGGGAACTTGGCAGCCTGCACCACATCAACAACCTGCGGCCAGAGTGCACTACGGGTATCGACCAGCAGCGTACCGGTATTGCCGGCAAACTGGCTACGCGTACCGTTCATCAGCGCCAGCGTCTGGGCTGGTGGACGAATATCCAACTGCTTACCCACCTGCCCTTTGCTGCTGACGTTTGGTATGTCAAAGTCGCCATTTTGCAGCGGCAGGATCATGCCAGCAGGTGCGCGCAGATCGCTAAGATCGGCTGCCTGCAGGTAGGATTCGTCACCGCTCACCTGACGCTTGTAACGTTGGTCGTTAGAACATGCTGCAAGCAGCATCACCAACGACAGTCCCACCACTTTCGCTACCGTGGACTTTTGTACTGAGTAAGCCATTAATTCTCCCTAAATTTAAAGCAGGCCAGCGTTTTTCAGTGCCTGCTCAACAACCGGACGACCGGCATCGGTCAGCGGCGTCATAGGCAGACGCAGCGTATCGGTTGCTATTAATCCTAATCGTTTCGCAGCCCATTTCACCGGGATAGGATTCGGTTCAACAAACAGTTTCTGATGCAGGTGCATCAGGCGCTGGTTCAGAAGGCGTGCTTCAGCAAAGTTGCCCTGCTGTGCCAGAGCACAGAGTTCAACCATTTCACGTGCGGCAATGTTTGCCGTGACGGAAATAACGCCGTGCCCGCCCAGGTGCATAAAGTCCAGCGAGGTGGCGTCATCGCCGCTCACCAGCACAAAATCTTCATTTACACGCTCTTGGATCTGACTTACCCGCGATAAGTTCCCGGTGGCCTCTTTGATTCCGATAATATTTTTAATTTTGGCCAGCCGACCGACGGTTTCCGGCAGCAAATCGGTGCCGGTACGTGACGGTACGTTATATAACATCTGCGGAAGAGCGGTGCTTTCTGCGATGGTTTTGAAATGCTGATACAACCCTTCCTGAGTAGGACGGTTGTAATAAGGGGTGACGGTCAGGCAACCGACAACGCCGGAGTTTTCGAAACGTTTGGTCAGAGAGACGCCTTCAGCCGTGGCATTTGCACCGGTCCCGGCAATAATCGGAATACGGCCATCTGCCAGCTCCAGCGTCAGCATCACCACATCACCATGTTCATCATGGCTGAGGGTGGCAGATTCGCCTGTCGTTCCTACAGAAACAATTGCCGCGGTGCCGCTGGCAATATGGTAATCAATCAGTTTTTTCAGACTCGCACGGCAGACATTACCTTTGTCATCCATCGGCGTAACGAGTGCAACAATACTTCCCGTGAACATTAGCCATCCCCTCGACAAACAAGTGCTTCATGGTACGTTTGTACGAGCAGTAAAAGCAAGCGCGCAGGGCGGCTCAAGCGCTTGTCAGCAGTTTTTTTTATGTTTACCTTATAGTTATTAGTATTTGGACAGGAAGCTTGATTTTGCCACAGTCATCGCAACACCATTTGGTTATCACTGCCCTTGGGGTAGACCGCCCAGGGATCGTCAATGCCATCACCCGTCATGTCAGCAGTTGCGGATGTAACATTGAAGATAGCCGGCTTGCTATGCTGGGCGACGAATTCACCTTTATCATGCTGTTATCCGGTAGCTGGAATGCCATCACCCTGATTGAATCCACTCTGCCATTAAAAGGAGCCGAACTGGAACTGCTGATCGTGATGAAACGCACCAGCGCCAGCACACGTCCTCCGATGCCCGTAACGGTGTGGGTTCAGGTGGATGTGACCGACTCCCCGCATATCATTGAACGCTTTACCGACCTGTTTGATTCGCATCAGATGAATATTGCAGAGCTCGTCTCACGGACGCAGCCAGCAGATGAAAATCAGCCTCCACTGCTCTATATTCAGATAACCGCCCACAGTCCGGCCAGTCAGGATGCTTCATTTATTGAGCAAGCGTTTAACCGACTCTGTACAGAACTCAATGCTCAAGGCACTATTAAGGTGGTTTCTCATCACGGAGCGTAAATCTGGCTAACCGCGAGAGAGAAAGTGCGCACATTTACCCATAGAATGTCCCCATAGCATGATGATAAAAACGGAGAGTTGTGATGAATCCACTGAAAGCCGGTGATACCGCACCGAAATTTAGCTTGCCCGATCAGGATGGCGAACAAGTAAATTTAGCCGACTTCCAGGGACAGCGCGTTCTGGTTTATTTCTACCCGAAAGCGATGACACCAGGCTGCACCGTACAGGCATGCGGTCTGCGTGACAGCATGGATGAGCTGAAAAATGCTGGCGTTGATGTCTTAGGCATTAGCACCGATAAGCCGGAAAAACTGTCGCGCTTCGTTGAGAAAGAGCTGCTGAACTTCACCCTGCTCTCTGATGAAGACCACCAGGTTTCTGAACAGTTTGGTATCTGGGGCGAGAAAACCTTTATGGGGAAAACCTATGATGGGATTCACCGTACCAGCTTCCTGATCGGTGCGGATGGTAAAGTCGAGAAAGTCTTTGATGATTTCAAAACCAGCAACCACCACGATATCGTGATGGATTACCTCAAGTCAGCATGATTTGAACGTGCGGGTCGGCCTTTTTCCGGTCGACCCGTAACGATTTAACCCGTGATTATTTGGCCAACTCATCCGGCCAGGCATGTACGACCGCTTTGACCAGCGTCGCCAGCGGGATCGCAAAGAACACGCCCCAGAATCCCCATAGCCCGCCAAAAATCACCACCGACAGGATGATCACCAGCGGATGCAGGTTCACGGCTTCTGAGAACAGCACAGGCACCAGAATATTGCCATCCAGCGCCTGGATAACCAGATACACCATCATCATGGTCCAGAAGTCACCGGACAATCCCCACTGCCCCAGCCCAACGCCCACGACCGGGATGGTCACCACCATCGCACCAATATAGGGGATCAGCACGGAAACACCGACCAGCACCGCGAGTAATAGCGCATAGTTCATGCCAATCGCGAGGAAGCCCAGCCAGCTGACCACCCCGACCACGATCATCTCCAGCACTTTACCGCGAATGTAGTTAGACACCTGCTGGTTCATCTCAATCCAGACCTGTCCGGCCAGGCCACGGTTACGTGGCAGCACACGCCGAATGGCGCTCAGCATTTGTTCTTTATCCTTTAGCAGGAAGAACACCATCAGCGGCACCAGCACCAGATAGATCGCCAGTGTCATTAACCCCACCAGCGAGGCGAGAGAATATTTCACCACCTGGTCACCCAATCCACTCAGGCGACTGCGCAGGTTTTCCACCACAATATCGATAATTCCCACATCCATCAGCGTAGGAAAACGCTCCGGCAGACGCAGGGCAAACTGATAGAGGCGGGTGAGCATGGTGGGCAGCTCATGGGTCAGATTAATGCCCTGCTGCCATGCCACGGGGGCCACCACCAGCATCAGAACCAGCAGCAGCGTTGCAAAGACAATCAGCACCAGCGTTACCGCCCAGGTGCGCGAGCAGCCAAGCCGCTCCAGCCGCACCGTTGGCCACTCCAGCAGATAAGCCAGTACCAGCGCCACTAACAGCGGGGCCAGCAGGCCATTAAAGAAAAACAAAATGCAAAATGCAGCGATTAAAATCACCAGCAACGCAATCGCCTGGGGATCGCTGAAACGGCGACGATACCATTGCGTAAGAAGTTCCAGCATGGGAGTCCTTGCCTGAAAAAGAATAAAGAAGAGTGTACCTGATACGGCCCGCCCTTGTGAAAACAAGAGCGGGCGTAAAAACTACTGCGGCAGCACCTGCACAACGGCAGGCGGTTCAGTGATATTTTTCGCGAAAATCACCCGGTTACGTCCGGCATTTTTTGCCTGATATAACGCATCATCCGCCAGCTTGAAGGTCTGATCCATCGTATTGCCACTTTCCGGTGACCAGAAAGCCACACCCACTGAAATGGTAATATGGCCGACAGGATCCAGCGACAGCGCTTCAATGCGCTTACGCACACGTTCAGCAATCATCATGGCCACATCGCGATCGGCGCCCGGCAGGATCATCAGGAATTCTTCACCGCCATTACGGCAGATCACATCGGTCTGCCTGGCACTTTGCTCCAGCTGACGCGCCACGGTTTTGATCACCGTGTCACCTGCATCATGGCCGAACGTATCATTCACCCGTTTAAAGTAGTCGATATCCAGTGCCAGCACGGCAAAAGGCTGGGTGGTGGCCAGAAAATAGTCCAGTACCGCATTCAGGCCACGGCGGTTGAGCAGGCTGGTCATCGGGTCAGTCTGTACTTCACTTTTCAGGCGGCCAATTTTATCCTGCATCAGTGAAATCCCGACCAGCAACGCACGTTTGATCTGTGACGCCTCATAATACCAGGAGCGGATGCTGTTGATCTCTTTCGAGACATTTTGCGTATCCATCTGGCTGGCCTTGCGCGCCAGCTGCCATAGCGGCAGTGCAATGCGTTGTGCAAGGATCAGCGCAATAATCAGCGTCAGCAGAGCAAACGGCACCGAATGCTTCAGCACTTTCAGCAACAGGCTGTTCAGCGGCGCCAGCGTGGCCTCCGTGGGTTTAAGCGCCACGATGGTCCAGCCTGCCGTCGGTACATTGGCATAGCCCGCCAGCATCGCATCACCGTTTTCGGCGGTCACCTGCTGATGGCCATTACTGGATTTTTTACGCTGTTCGTTACCGATTAACGGATCGATGGTTTTCCCGATCAGCTGACGATCCTGGTGATATAACACCTGGTTCTTTTCATCGATCACATACAATGACGAACCGTCGCGATAGAACTGCTCGCCCAGCAGAATGTTAAGGATGCTTTTTTTCTTCAGGTAAATAGAGCCGCCGACATAGCCGAGGTAGCTGCCGGTTTTCGACCAGATCGGCCAGGAGATAAACACCAGCAGATTATTGGCAGCAGACATCGTTGGCGGGCTGACCAGTGGCTTGCGTTCTGTGAGCGCCTGTTTTGCCGCGCTGGAGCTGAGATGCATGCCTTTCAGCATCAACGACTCCGGCGAGATCGCGCGCACCCAGCCGTTGGCATCAACAATCACCACGGAGTTAAAACTGTTGGTTTGTTCGCGCAGGCGATCGACTTCATCCTGCAGAGTGGCATCGTTACCCAGGCCATTACCCAGCACTTTAGCGCTGTAAGAGAGCTGTGACTCAGCCAACTGGAAAAACACTTCGGTAGTGGAGGCCAGCTTGGTGGCATAAACCCGGTTTGATTCCAGTGTGTTACCGATCAGCACATCGCGCTGCACACGCCAGCTGGCGTACAGAGAATTAGCGAGTGTGATCACGATACTGGCGACAGCCAGCAGCGTAATAAGGGTGCGCAAGTCCGTTTTTGGCCGCGATAGCCTCAACATGGACTCACCTTCGTGAGAAACATCATCATCTGCGCCTTATATTTTATTATGCGCGTTAATACCCCATCGGCTTCACACGGCAGGTGTGAAAAATGCGGAGTATGTCTTTGAGTGCGAGTTATGCCCTGGTAAAGCACGTGCCAATTGTACACCTCTCAGCCGATTTGGGAATATTCTGAATCGCGCAGGGCCAATAAATATTTTGGTTAAAGCGAGATAATCATGCGGCGCAGCAATGCAGCGAAGGAGAGGAAAATCGAGGCCAGGCGGGCCGAGGGCCCGCACGGAACAGCCGTCTACATCGACAGGAAAGCATATCCTTGATTTTCAAGGGTCGATACGGTTGTTGGGCTAGAGAGTGCATGGGTAACCGACCGATCAATCCAGTTGCTTTGGAAATGATGGAAGGCCACAGACTGATCGCACACGGACACATCTACCCCTTTGGCACGCAGGGCGCCAATCAGTTTCAGGTTAGGATTATCGATGCCATAAATCCGGTGATACTGCTCATTGTTCAGCATGGCGGGCGTACCCTCCCCCGTTACTGACACCACAAACTTCAGTTTTTCTGTCGGAACACCGGACGCCACATACAGATTCACCACACGCGCCACACGTTCCAGCCCCAGGTTCGGGTCCTGGGGTGCGTTTTCGGCGCGGGTAATCTGGAAAACAATTTTATTGCTGTCATTGATGTTGGGTTTGTAAGCAACATCTGACTCATAGTGCATTTTCCCATAACCTTCAATGGCGGGCGTTGACCAAAACCCTTCAGGATCGCTGACCGGTGCAACACGATTGCTGATCTTGTCGATAAGCTCAGGCGCTTTGGTAAAACTGGCCCCGACAAAACCCGCGACAGCCGCAATCAGAACATAAGACACCACAGAACGCATAAAGAACTCTCCGCAAAACACCGTTGTGACTGCGATATTACACAGCCTCATCACAAACGCTTACCGCCGTTTTCCATCACAGAGACTGGATAGTCCCCCTCTAAAACAGTGCCGGAACGTCACTGTGTAGCATCAGCTAACAATGCCCGTAGACAGCCGTCATCAGGCAGGTCCATACCAAACTACAGTCGCGGGTCCCTCTCGCCGTCAGATCATTGTTATTACCGTAACTGACTGGATATCTTTATACTTTTTAATGGTTCGCCATTGTTCACCCGCCGCCCAGCCAATGATAATTTTGCTTATGTCGTCTTACACTGCCCTCTCCTACGACAGGGACGTTTTTAAGAAAAAACCTGGTCAATTAGCATGCCACTATCAATAAAACTGATTAAATTTACCTAACTTTTAAATTTAAGCCGAACCATTGCGCCGATGAGAGCGACATTCACCTGCTCTGTCGGGGAGCGCCCCCACACCGCCCTGTTCAGTTTTTTACCGCAACATCGTGTGCGTAATTGACGAGTACCGGCAGACGTCACTATTTTAGCCATTTCATTCGCCCCGGGCTGTGGTTTAAGATGTGGAATTAGTGCGTCTTTTTCTACGTACATGCAGAACATTTCGGCACGTTGCCGGTCAAAAAACTGGACTTCCTTGTTAGGGTTTACGTATGTTCATCCGATTAAAGAAAAGCCTGCTGGCTTCGCTGGTGGTGACACTGCTGACGGGTAGCTTGCTTCCGGCACATGCCGATATCAGCGATAATCTGCCGGATATCGGTACCACCGCAGGCGGCACACTGTCGATTAATCAGGAACTGGCGATGGGCGATTTTTATGTGCGCCAGTTGCGTGCCAGTGCCCCTATCATCAACGACCCGCTGCTGAATCAATATATCAATCAGTTAGGGCAGCGCCTGGTGACCCACGCCTGGTCGGTAAAAACCCCGTTCCATTTTTACCTGATCCGTAACGATGAAATTAACGCCTTTGCTTTCTTTGGCGGCAACGTTGTCCTGCATTCCGCCCTGTTCCGCTACAGCGATAATGAAAGCCAGCTGGCCTCCGTTATGGCGCATGAAATCTCCCACGTGACCCAGCGTCACCTGGCGCGCGCGATGGAAGAGCAGCAACGTAATGCGCCACTGACCTGGGTCGGCGCGCTGGGATCCATTCTTCTTGCAATGGCCAGCCCGCAGGCGGGGATGGCGGCATTGAGCGGCACGCTGGCAGGGGCTCAACAGGGCATCATCAGTTTTACCCAGCAAAATGAACAGGAAGCGGACCGCATCGGCATTCAGGTGCTGCAGCGCGCCGGTTTTGACCCGGAAGCGATGCCCAACTTCTTGCAGAAGCTGGCGGACGCCTCCCGTTTTGCGTCAAAACCACCGGAAATGCTGCTGACGCACCCACTGCCTGACAGTCGTCTGGCCGATGCGCGGAACCGCGCCAATCAGATGAAGCCAGTGGTGGTGCAGTCCTCGCAGGATTACTACATGGCCAAAGTCAGGGCGCTGGGGATGTTCTCAACCGGACAGAACCAGTTGGGCACCGATCTGCTGACGACCCTGGCGCACGGTAACAGCCGTGAACAGTCCGCCGCGCTATACGGGAAAGCAGTGTTGCTGCTGGGGGAAAGTAAGTTTACGGAGGCGCGTACTATTATTGCGCCACTGCTGGCAAAGCAACCGGATAATCTGTGGTATCTCGATATCATGACCGACATCGATATCGGGCTGAAGCAGCCTCAACAGGCGATAAACCGTCTGCTGGCCGTTAAAGGGGTAAACAACAATCCGGTATTGCAGATTAACCTCGCCAACGCCTATGTGGAGGCCAAACAACCGGCCAATGCCAGCAAAGTGCTCTACCGCTACACATGGGCGAACAAAGATGACCCCAACGGCTGGGACTTGCTGGCTCAGGCCTCGGCGGATCAGAGGCTGACAGATGAAGAACAGGCGGCGCGAGCTGAAGGTCTGGCGTTAAGCGGCCAGCTCGATCAGGCCATCCGCAGCCTGAGCAGCGCCAGTGCAGCCGTAAAACTGGGCAGCCTGAAGCAGGCACGTTATGACGCACGCATCGACCAGCTGCGCCATTTGCAGGAGCGTTTCCGTCAGTACCAGAAATCATAACGAATCCTGAGGATAGCCATGTCAGAGGTACAGATTTACCATAACCCGCGCTGCTCCAAGAGCCGCGAAACGCTCGCGCTGCTGACCCGCCAGGGAATAACGCCTGAGGTCATCCTTTATCTGGAGACCCCACCCGATGTCGCCACGCTGAAAACGCTGTTGCAGCAGCTGGGATTCACCAGCGCGCGTCAGTTGATGCGGACTAAAGAAGCGCAGTATAAAGCGGCGGGTCTGGACGATTTAACGTTAACGGAAGCGCAGTTACTGGCCGCGCTGGTCGCTGAGCCGAAGCTGATTGAACGCCCGATTGTTACCAATGGAGGCAAAGCGCGCATCGGCAGACCGCCGGAGCAGGTGCTGGAGATTCTTTAAGGAAGAAAGCCTGGCGCAGAGCAACTACAGCGCCAGTGTCTCTTTAACGAAGGGAATGGTCAGTTTACGCTGGGCGCTGATAGAGGCCTGATCGAGCTGATCCAGCGTCACAAAAAGCGTACGCATTTCACGATCGAGCCGTTTCAGCAGGAAGCGGCCCACATCTTCCGGTAGTTCAAAACCGCGTAATTTTGCACGTAGCTGTAAGGCCTGCAATTTATCTTCATCGGAAAGCGGTTGCAGCTTATAGATCTGCCCCCAGTCGAGACGCGAGGCCAGATCCGCCAGCTTCAGGTTGAGCTGACGCGGTGGACGATCACCCGTGATCAGCAGTCGTGTTTTACCGGTTTCCAGAATGCGATTATACAGATCGAAGATCGCCATTTCCCAGGGTTCATCCCCGGCAATGCACTCGATATTGTCGATGCAGATCAGCGCGAGCTGCTCCATGCCATCGAGCACTTCAGGCACAAACCAGGTGCGTTTATCGAGAGGAACATAGCCCACCGCCTCACCTTTGGCCGACAGTTCGGCACAGGCGGCATGCAACAGGTGGCTGCGTCCTCCGCCCTCGCGGGACCAGAAGTAGAAGTAACTCCCGTGTTGCTGATGCAGTGCGCCCTGAAGCGCAGCCAGCAGCGACGGATTTTCCCCCGGCCAGAAGCTGGCAAAGGTTTCATCGTCGGGCAGGTAAAGTGGCAGTGAGAGCTGTGCCGGCGTGTTCAGATTCACCTCAGGGTTTGAGCAGGCAGAAAACGGGAAAATTCTACCACAAGTCGTTCAGGATCATGAAACGCTAAGGTCGGGAGATGCAATGAGGCAGGGGCAGCCAGAGCTGCCCCTTAGATTTACTGTGCGTCGCGACGTTCGTCCTGCACCTCAATCACCTCTTCTTCCTTACTCAACAGACTGATCGCTTTGAAAATCAGGCTGAGCGTCACACCCACCACGGTGGCAAGTGCCATGCCTTTCAGCTCAGCGGCACCAATGTGTACTTTCGCTCCACTGACGCCGATGATCAGGATCACGGAGGTCAGGATCAGATTCTGCGCTTTGTTGTAATCCACTTTCGATTCAATCAGTACGCGAATACCCGATGCCGCAATCACACCGTACAGCAACAGCGATACGCCGCCCATCACCGGGACTGGCACGGCCTGAATTGCCGCAGCCAGCTTACCCACGCAGGAGAGCATGATGGCCAGAATCGCTGCACCGCCAATTACCCAGGTGCTGTACACGCGGGTAATCGCCATCACGCCGATGTTTTCGCCATAAGTGGTATTGGGCGTTGAGCCAAAGAAGCCGGAGAAAATGGTCGAGATGCCATTGGCAAACATTGAACGATGCAGACCCGGGTCTTTCAGCAGGTCTTTCTTCACAATATTCGCCGTTACCACCAGGTGGCCGATATGTTCGGCAATCACCACCAGTGCCGCAGGCAGAATGGTGAAAATGGCATACCACTCAAAACGCGGGGTGTAGAAGGTTGGCAGGGCAAACCAGTGGGCTTTCGCCACCGGCGTCCAGTCGACAATGCCCATGCCATAGGACAGTGCGTAGCCCACCAGAACACCGATCAGAATCGGGATAATTGCCAGAAAACCACGGAACAGCACGGAGCCAAAGACCGTTACGCCCAGCGTGACCATCGAGATAATAATGGTTTTGCTGTCAGCCATGCTGCCATCGGCTGGTAACAAACCGGACATATTCGCCGCCACGCCCGCCAGTTCCAGACCAATCACCGCCACAATCGCGCCCATCGCCGCTGGCGGGAACATCACGTCCAGCCAGCCTGTACCGGCTTTTTTGACGATCAGCGCCACCAGGCAGAACAGCACACCACACATAATGAAACCGCCCAGCGCCACTTCATAACCCAGCGGTAACAGCAGCAGTACCGGGGAGATAAAGGCAAAGCTGGAGCCCAGATAAGCCGGGATTTTACCTTTACAGATAAACAGGTACAGCAGCGTGCCGATGCCGTTGAACAGCAGCACCGTGGCCGGGTTGATATGGAACAGGATGGGTACCAGGACCGTCGCGCCAAACATGGCGAACAGATGCTGGAAGCTGAGTGGAATGGTTTGCAGCAGCGGTGGCCGCTCGTGTACGCCAATTGCACGACGCGTCATGATGTTATTACCCCTTGAGTTTGCCTTTGCTATAAAAAAACCGACTCTCTGGTCGGTTTGATGCTTATCGGGGCGGGCATGCCCGCCCCCTACGGATTATTCGCGGATTCGGCGCTTGCCGGGCCGGGCATGCCCCACCCCTACGAATTACTCGCGGATTCGGCGCTTGCCGGGCCGGGCATGCTCCCCCCCTACGAATTACTCGCGGATTCGGCGCTTGCCGGGCCGGGCATGCCCCACCCCTACGAATTACTCGCGGATTCGACGCTTGCCGGGCCGGGCATGCTCCACCCCTACGAATTACTCGCGGATTCGGCGCTTATCGTGCCGGGCATGCCCCACCCCTACGAATTACTCGCGGATTCGGCGCTTGCCGGGCCGGGCATGCCCGGCCCCTACGGGGTTCGTAGGGGCGAGGCACGCCTCGCCCGCAGCCGGCTTATTTAGTACCGAAGATCTTATCGCCTGCATCGCCGAGGCCTGGGATAATATACCCCTTCTCGTTCAGCCCCTGATCGACTGAGGCAGTGTACAGCTCAACATCCGGGTGCGCTTTTTCCAGCGCAGCAATACCTTCCGGTGCCGCGACCAGTACCAGCACCTTAATGCTGTTACAGCCCGCTTTTTTCAGCAGGTCGATAGTAGCAATCATCGAACCACCGGTTGCCAGCATCGGGTCAACCACCAGTGCCAGGCGCTCTTCGATGTTGGACACCAACTTCTGGAAATAGGGTACTGGCTCCAGTGTTTCTTCATCGCGGTACACGCCAACGACACTGATGCGGGCGCTTGGCACATGTTCCAGCACACCTTCCATCATGCCGAGACCAGCACGCAGAATAGGAACAACGGTAATTTTTTTACCTTTGATCTGTTCGATTTCAACCGGACCGTTCCAGCCTTCAATGGTCACGGTTTCGGTTTCCAAATCGGCAGTGGCTTCATAAGTCAGCAGACTTCCCACTTCTGATGCGAGTTCACGGAAACGTTTGGTGCTTACATCATGTTCCCGCATCAGACCCAGTTTATGTTTGACCAGCGGGTGTTTGACTTCCACGATCTTCATTGTTGTACTCCCGGAGTGTTAAGCTGCAAAAAAAATCGCGAGATTATAGCGCCATTTATCCCCGGCGCCATATGACTTAGTGCAATACTTTGCACATCTCCTGCAACCCCTCTAAGAATTAGCTAAAATCCAGCTATCCGCAATGCGCAATAAGATGGCACTCGCAAACGTTTGCCTGCGCTGCTAGAATTGCCGCGCTTAAACTTACCACCACACCAACCGCAAACCGCGTGGGGATTTCGCAGTGACCGACAAAACCTCTCTCAGCTATAAAGACGCCGGCGTAGATATCGATGCTGGCAATGCTTTAGTCGACCGTATCAAAGGCGTAGTGAAAAAGACTCGTCGCCCGGAAGTGATGGGTGGACTGGGCGGTTTCGGTGCCCTTTGTGCACTGCCGCAAAAATACCGTGAACCTATCCTGGTTTCCGGCACTGACGGCGTCGGCACCAAGCTGCGTCTGGCGATGGACCTTAAACGCCACGATACCATCGGTATCGATCTGGTCGCGATGTGCGTTAACGATCTGGTGGTACAGGGCGCAGAGCCTCTGTTCTTCCTGGATTATTATGCAACCGGCAAGCTGGACGTTGACACGGCAGCCAGTGTGATCACCGGCATCGCTGAAGGCTGTTCACAGTCTGGCTGTGCGCTGGTGGGCGGCGAAACCGCTGAAATGCCAGGTATGTACCACGGTGAAGATTACGACGTGGCAGGCTTCTGTGTCGGCGTGGTTGAGAAATCCGAAATTATCGACGGCAGCAAAGTGGCCGATGGCGACGTTCTGATCGCCCTGGGTTCAAGCGGCCCTCACTCCAACGGCTACTCGCTGGTGCGCAAAATTCTGGAAGTCAGCAAAACTGACCCGGAAACCACTCAGCTTGAAGGCAAAACGCTGTCTGACCATCTGCTGGCTCCAACCCGCATCTACGTGAAAAACATCCTCAGCCTGATCGAACAGGTGGATGTCCATGCGATTGCCCACCTGACTGGCGGCGGTTTCTGGGAAAATATTCCGCGCGTACTGCCGGATAACACTCAGGCTGTTCTGGACGAGTCAAGCTGGGAATGGCCAGCCGTCTTTGGCTGGATGCAGCAGGCCGGTAACGTCAGCCGCTTTGAGATGTACCGTACCTTTAACTGTGGTGTCGGCATGGTGATTGCCCTGAGTCCGGCAGACGCCGACAAAGCGGTACAATTGATGACTGATGCAGGCGAAAAAGCCTGGAAAATCGGTGTCATCAAAGCCTCTGACTCTGAAGAACGTGTGGTTATTAACGCATGAAACGCATAGTCGTGCTGGTTTCCGGTAATGGAAGCAATTTACAGGCAATCCTGGACGCCTGCCAGCAGGGACGGATTCACGGCAGCGTTGCTGCCGTGTTCAGTAACAAGGCTGAGGCCTTTGGTCTGGAACGTGCACGTGAGGCGAACGTTGCTGCTCATGCGCTGTCTGCTGCGCAGTTTGCCGACCGTGAAGCGTTCGATCGCCAGCTGATGCTGGAGATTGACGCTTACGCCCCCGATCTGGTGGTACTGGCCGGTTACATGCGCATCCTCAGCCCGGCATTTGTTCAGCACTATGCCGGTCGGATGCTGAATATCCATCCTTCGCTGTTACCGAAATACCCGGGGCTGCATACGCATCGCCAGGCCATCGAGAACGGTGACGACGAGCACGGCACCTCGGTGCATTTTGTCACCGAAGAGCTGGACGGCGGTCCGGTGATCCTGCAGGCAAAAGTGCCGGTGTACAACAACGACAGCGAAGCGGATGTTGCTGCGCGCGTTCAGCACCAGGAACATGCGATTTATCCACTGGTCGTCGGCTGGTTTGTGGATGGCCGACTGGCTATGCGCGACGATGCCGCATGGCTTGACGGTCAGCCGTTGTCCGCTGAAGGACATGCATTCGAATAATGCCTTACCTGCGTAAGGGCGGACCTTTTTTCCTGTCCGCCCATATCAATGACCTCCACCAAATTAACCATATCGTCCGGTAATATAATCCTCAGTACGACGCTGACGCGGTGCCGTAAACAGATCATCGGTCATACCAAACTCCACCACACTCCCCTGGTGCATAAACGCCGTATAGTCCGACACACGTGCCGCCTGCTGCATATTGTGCGTGACCAGAATCAGCGTGAAGTGCTGTTTTAACGATGTCATCAGCTCTTCTATCACCAGCGTCGAAATCGGATCCAGTGCCGAGGTCGGCTCATCCAGCAGCAGGATTTCAGGCTCAATGGCGATAGCCCTGGCGATCACCAGGCGCTGCTGCTGTCCGCTCGACAGCGTGAGGGCATTTTGCCAGAGGTTATCTTTCACCTCTGGCCACAGCGCCGCAGCACGCAGCGCACGCTCCACCGCTTCATCCAGTACACGCCTGTCACGCACGCCCATCAACCTCAGACCGTATACCACATTATCGTAAATGGTTTTCGGGAAGGGATTAGGCCGTTGAAACACCATGCCCACGCGGCGACGCAGCGCAGAGAGATCCTGATTATGGCCGAGGATTGACTGCTGTTGCAGGCGGATATCCCCTTCAATGCGACAACCATCAATCAGATCGTTCATACGGTTAAAACAGCGTAACAGCGTTGATTTCCCACAGCCTGATGGACCAATCAACGCCGTAATGCGGTTTTTAGGCACTCGCAGGCTGATGTTATTCAGCGCGGCTTTATCGCCATACCACAAACAGAGGTTATCAATCTCAAGCGCGGTTTCGTTGTCATCAAACATCGCAGTCATAACGGAATTCCGTGTTAATGCATCAGCGCACGGTAGCGCTCGCGCAGACGGTGGCGAAGGACCATCGCCATCAGATTTAACCCCAGAATCAGCAACACCAACAGCAGCGCCGTGGCAAATACCAGCGGGCGATCGGCTTCGGCATTGGGGCTTTGGAACGCCAGATCGTAAATCTGAAAACCAAGGTGCATAAATTTACGATCCAGATGTAAATAAGGGAACAGCGAGTCTATCGGCAGCTCCGGGACCATCTTCACCACGCCCACCAGCATCAGTGGAGCGGTTTCTCCAGCGGCACGTGCCACCGCCAGGATCAGCCCGGTAAGCATCGCCGGTAATGCCTGCGGTAACACCACGTGCCACAGCATCTCTGCCTTCGTCGCCCCCAGCGCCAGCGCACCCTGGCGCAATGAACCCGGAATGCGCGACAGCCCCTCTTCAGTGGCGACAATCACCACTGGCAATGTCAGCAACGCCAGGGTCAGTGATGCCCAGAGCAGGCCTGGCGTGCCAAAGGTCGGGTTCGGCAAGGCGCTGGAGAAAAACAGACGATCGAGGCTGCCGCCCATAAACCAGACGAAGAACCCCAGGCCGAACACGCCATAGACAATCGATGGCACCCCCGCCAGGTTGACGACGGCAATACGCACCAGCCGGGTTAACAGATTGCGTCCGGCATACTCATGTAACCAGATGGCGGCAATCACCCCCAGCGGCATCACGACAACCGACATCAGCAACACCATCAGCACGGTACCGAAAATCGCCGGGAAGACACCGCCCTCCCCCTGGCTCCCGCCGCCAGAATCACTGACAAAGTGCCACAGCTGGCTGCCAAAATGTCGCCACTTCATACCGGTGGTCATCGCATTGGGCTGCCAGGCAGCAATAATCTGCGCCAGCGAAATCTCATGCTGTACACCGCTGGCATCCCGCAGCAGCACCGCCGTATTGTTGCTTTCACGCTGAAGCGTTGCGAGTCTGGCCGCCTGACGGGCGAACTGACGTTGCAGTTCGGCGCGATCCGCCTGATACACCGACTGGGCCTCGGGGTTATAGCGCTTTTCGTCTCGCAGATGCTGCCGCTGTTGCTCCAGCGACTCCATCTGCGCATTCAACCGCGCCATATTCTTGCGCCGCAGTTTCTCGGCCTCGTCAATCCGCTGGCGAGCCTGCAGTAAACGCTGCTGTAACGTCTTGCCGGGATCCTGGGAGGTTAACAGATGGCTATCTTCACGCAGCCCCTCAAACCAGCCATAGGCATTGCCGCCAGCGCGGCGTTGCAACACGATCGTCTGCGGAGGTGTTTCCCTGGTGAGCACATCGCTGGACAGCACCGTGCGAAAATCAGGTGCATCGAAATCACGGTTACCGGTTTTAATCAGATAACGTGTCACGCTGTCAGGCAGACCCGCAGCATCATACTGGCCGCTGGCGACTAATTGCTGGCGCGATACCGTCTGCTGCTGGGTGACCTCGCCCAACACCTGTACCTGACCTTGCGGGGTGTTCAGCGTGAACAGTTCCAGCGGTTGTGGCCAGAAATAACGCAGCCCCTGCCAGGCCAGCAGGGTAATCAGCAGCAGGAAGGCCAGCAGGCTGACGGCAACAGCGCCGCCGGTGAGCCAGCGCCAGCGGTGATTATTCTTTACCGCGTTCATCCCTGCGCCTCCTGCTGGCTGTAACGCTGCCGCAGTCGCTGACGAACCATCTCGGCAACGGTATTGACCACCAGCGTGAAGATCAGCAGCACCAGCGCCGACAGGAACAGAATACGGTAATGGGTGCTGCCCGCCGCCGCTTCCGGCATTTCTACCGCCACATTGGCCGCCAGTGAACGTAACCCTTCAAACAGCCCCCCGTCGGTCACCGGCGTATTACCGGTGGCCATCAGCACAATCATCGTTTCGCCAATAGCGCGGCCAAACCCGATCATCAGGGCGGCGAAGATACCGGATGAGGCACCCGGCAGTACCACGCGCGTCAGGGTTTGCCACGGTGTCGCCCCCAGCGCCAGCGATCCCTGCCCCAGTGAGGCCGGAACACTAAAAATAGCATCTTCTGCCAGCGTGAAAATCAGTGGGACCAGAGCAAAGCCCATCGCCACACCCGCCACCAACAGGTTGCGCTGCTGATAGTCTGCGCTGATGTGATCGGCCAGTCCCTGTCCCCAGAGTGCCTGCTCCGCCAGCGGGATGAGCCACAGGGAGCCTGTCGCCGTCAGTAACAACAGCGGCAGCAATAGCAGGACTTCACGCCCTTCAGCAAACGCACGTTTACGCCAGCGAGGGGGCAGTTTTTGCACCATCCAACCACACAGCAACAGCACCGCAGCCAGCAGTAAAGGCAGTAGCAGTACCCCAAGCAGCCGATCGGCAATTTTTGGGGCCAGCCACAGCCCGGCAATCAGACCAATCACCACGCTGGGTAACGCGCCCATCATTTCAATGGTGGGTTTCACCCAACGCCGTAGCTGAGGCGTCATAAACCAGGCGGTGTACATGGCGGCCGCCAGTGCCAGTGGCGTCGCAAACAGCATCGCCAGCCCTGCGGCTTTCAACGTGCCCGCCACCATCGGGATCAGGCTAAATTTCCCCTGGTAGTAATCATTGGCCGAGGTGGACTGCCAGACCCAGGCCGGCTCCGGATAGTTTTCATACCAGACTTTCTGCCACAGATTGCGCCAGCTGAGATCGGGCCACGGGTTAGTCAGACGATAATGCTGCCAGTGCCCGGCACGTTCAACCAATAAGCCATCGCCCTCCTGGGAGAACTGCGCCAGTTCAATACCCGGCGCCAGCTGTCGGCTGAGGATCGCGCCCTGCTGCTTACTGGCAAACAGCTTCAGCTCACCCTGCGGACTCAGGGTGGCGAAAACACGACGGTGCGGTTCGGTAAAGAGCAGAGGCTGCCACTGCGCCCCCTCAAAATGACGGATATAACGCAAATGTGGGCCACTGGAGCTTGCAATATCAAACCACTGGGAAATCCCCTGCCCATCGGAAATGAGCAAGGAATTCCCCCCACTCAGCAACGCGATGTTTTTCGGTGGCTCGGCCAGCATCAGAGAATCACGCAGCTGGGGCTCACCGTTACCGAGTCGCCAGACGCGCAACTGAGCGCCAGAAAGGGTAAATAACAGGCTGCCATCGGGCGATAACAGCAACTGATCGACGTCACGCACGTTCAGCCGGTAGTTTTGCGCTGGCTGCTGAGCATTGAGTTGCCATAGCGTAATATGATCGGCGGTCGCCAGTGCAACCTGCCAGCGGTTTTCAGCGGTCTGCGCCAGACTGAACTGACGCACATGATCTTCCCCGTTGGAAAGTGGGACATCGCCCAGCGGGAATGTCCAGCGGGGTTCCTCACCGGGAGGAAAATCGGGTTTAACTAACACCATTGAGCCGCTATCTGACAACAACAGCACACTACTATGATCGGCACTGCTCGCTGCCCGGATAGTACCGCGCAACAGCGTTACTGCAGAGGAAGGAGGTTGAGCACTGAGCGGCACAAAGCGCCCGCTGCCCTGACGGTCAATGCGCCAGCCCCACTGTTGCTGCCTGTCCATTCCCATGACAACCGCAGGACTGCTCTGCCAGAGCTTAATGTTGTTATCTGCCTGCATCCCAGGGCTGATAAAGAGTGGCACCACCACCCAAATCAGCCAGAAGAACAGCAGTGTCATCACCAGCAGGATCGCCACCCCACACGCCGTTACCACACGTCGCGTCAGCCGATCAATCCTGCGGCGGCGCCCGGCGTTGTCGTGAACAGGGATTGGGCGATCAGTCATATCAGGGTGGTTTTCCATTATGCTTAGAAGCCGCTATGTTGCCCGTATGTGATTAATAAGACAATCAACATTCATCGGGCATTGGACAATGCTGCCATACTCTCGCCATAATGTTTCAGGACAATGGATACCTTCATCCTGAATCAGCCGAACGGAGTAAAAATGGGTCAGGAAAAGCTGTATATAGAGAAAGAGTTAAGTTGGCTATCCTTTAATGAACGCGTTTTACAAGAAGCGGCAGACAAAACCAACCCGCTGATTGAACGTATGCGCTTTCTTGGTATCTATTCCAATAATCTGGAAGAGTTTTATAAAGTTCGTTTTGCCGATCTCAAACGCCGCATTCTGATTGGAGAAGAGCAGGGTTCCCCCAGCACGCCACGCCATTTACTAAAAAAAATTCAGGCGCGGGTGCTGAAAGCTGACCAGGAGTTCGACAGTCTGTATAACGACCTGTTGCTGGAAATGGCGCGTAATCAGATCTTCCTGATCAACGAACGCCAGCTCTCTCCTAATCAGCAGAGCTGGCTGCGGCACTATTTTAAACACCATCTTCGCCAGCACATCACGCCGATCTTGATCAATCACGACACCGATCTGATCGAGTTCCTGAAAGACGATTATACCTACCTGGCCGTAGAGATTATTCGTGGTGAAGACATTCGTTACGCGTTGCTGGAAATTCCGTCAGATAAAGTTCCGCGTTTCGTCAATCTGCCGCCGGAAACCCCGCGTCGCAGAAAACCAATGATTCTGCTGGATAATATTCTGCGCTATTGCCTGGGTGACATTTTTCGTGGCTTCTTCGACTACGATGCGCTGAATGCCTACTCGATGAAAATGACCCGTGACGCCGAGTACGATCTGGTCACTGAAATGGAATCGAGCCTGCTGGAGCTGATGTCCTCAAGCCTGAAACAGCGCCTGAATGCCGAGCCGGTACGGTTTGTTTATCAGCGCGATATGCCTGATGCCATGGTTGAACTGCTGCGTAAAAAGCTGAACATTTCCAATTACGACTCCATTGTGCCCGGCGGTCGTTACCATAACTTCAAAGACTTCATCAGCTTCCCGAACGTGGGCAAAGCGAATCTGGTCAACAAACCTCTGCCGCAGCTGCGCCATATCTGGTTTGATCGCTTCCGCAACGGCTTTGATGCGATCCGCAACCGTGACGTGCTGCTCTATTATCCGTATCACACCTTCGAGCATGTGCTTGAACTGCTGCGCCAGGCGTCATTTGACCCGGCGGTACTGGCAATAAAAATCAATATTTACCGCGTGGCGAAGAATTCACGCATCATCGATGCGATGATCCATGCCGCCTATAACGGTAAGAAAGTTACCGTGGTCGTCGAGCTGCAGGCGCGTTTCGATGAAGAAGCCAATATTCACTGGGCGAAACGCCTGACGGAAGCCGGCGTGCATGTAATTTTCTCCGCTCCCGGACTGAAGATTCACGCCAAGCTGTTCCTGATTTCGCGCCGTGAAAACGGAGAGATTGCCCGCTATGCGCACATCGGCACCGGTAACTTTAACGAGAAAACCGCGCGTATCTACACCGACTACTCGTTGCTGACCGCCGATGCGCGTATCACTAACGAAGTGCGCCGGGTGTTTAACTTTATCGAAAACCCGTATCGCCCGGTCAGCTTTGAGCACCTGATGGTGTCACCGCAGAACTCGCGCAAAATGCTGTACCAACTGATTGATGCCGAGATTGCCAATGCGCAAAAAGGAATTTCGGCGGGTATTACGCTGAAGATCAATAACCTGGTGGATAAGGGGCTGGTCGATCGGCTGTATACCGCCTCCAGCGTTGGCGTTAAGGTTAATCTGCTGGTGCGCGGCATGTGCTCCCTGATCCCCAATCTGGAAGGGATCAGCGATAATATTCGTGTGATCAGCATTGTTGACCGTTATCTTGAGCATGACAGGGTCTATATTTTTGATAACGGCGGCGACAAAAAAGTCTTCCTCTCCTCCGCAGACTGGATGACACGCAACATCGATTATCGTATCGAAGTGGCTGTCTCCATACTTGACCCTATTCTTAAACAGCGTGTGCTGGATATTATTGCCATCCTGTTAAGTGATACGCTGAAAGCACGTTACGTCGATAAAGAGTTAAGCAACCGATATGTTCCGCGCGGTAACCGCCGCAAGGTTCGGGCCCAGCTGGCAATTTACGATTACATTAAATCTCTCGAGCAACCTGATTAATCACTATGCCAATTTCCCATAAAAGTACGCCCAAACCGCAGGAATTTGCTGCCATTGACCTGGGTTCGAACAGTTTTCACATGGTGATTGCCCGCGTAGTTGACGGGGCGATGCAGGTGCTCGGACGCCTGAAACAGCGCGTGCATCTGGCTGACGGGCTGGACAGTAATAACGTCCTGAGCGAAGAGGCTATTCAGCGTGGTTTAGGCTGTCTGGCGCTGTTTGCCGAACGTTTACAGGGTTTCAGCCCGGCCAACGTCACGATTGTCGGGACGCATACCCTTCGCCAGGCGATTAACGCGGAAGATTTCCTCCAGCGTGCAGCCGATGTGATCCCCTATCCGATTGAAGTGATTTCTGGCCATGAAGAAGCCCGTTTGATCTTTATGGGTGTTGAACATACCCAGCCGGAAAAAGGCCGCAAGCTGGTGATCGACATCGGAGGCGGATCCACCGAGCTCGTTATTGGTGAAGACTTTGAACCCAAGCTGGTCGAAAGCCGCCGCATGGGCTGTGTGAGCTTTGCCAATATGTACTTCCCTGGCGGTGTCATCAGCAAAGAGAACTTTAACCGCGCCCGGCTGGCAGCAGTGCAAAAACTGGAAACCCTGGCGTGGCAGTATCGTCTGATGGGCTGGCAGTTTGCGCTGGGTGCTTCTGGCACGATTAAAGCAGCCTGCGAAGTACTGCTGGCGATGGGGGAGAAAGAAAAGCTGATCACCCCGGAGCGCCTTGAGTTGCTGTACAACGAGGTTATCAAGCACAAGTCGTTTGATGCACTCAGCCTGCCAGGCCTCTCTGACGAGCGTAAAGGCGTCTTTGTGCCTGGCCTTGCCATTCTCTGTGGCGTGTTTGATGCCCTGGCGATCCGCGAACTGCGCCTGTCAGACGGCGCACTGCGTGAAGGTGTGTTGTATGAAATGGAAGGCCGCTTCCGTCATCAGGATATTCGCAGCCGCACAGCCCAGAGCCTGGCGAACCATTATGCTATCGACAGCGATCAGGCGCGCAGAGTTCTGGAAACGACAGAGTTACTCTACGAGCAGTGGCGCGCACAGAATACCCGGCAGGCGAACCCGCAGCTTGCCGCTCTGTTGAAGTGGGCGGCGATGCTGCATGAGGTTGGGCTGACGATCAACCACAGCGGTATGCAGCGGCATTCCGCTTATATCCTGCAAAATACCAATCTCCCGGGGTTTAATCAGGATCAACAAACGCTGTTGGCCACGCTGGTACGCTACCACCGTAAAGGCGTGAAAGTGGAAGATATGCCGCGCCTTACGCTGTTTAAACGTAAGCAGTTCCTGCCGCTGGTTTTCCTGTTGCGTTTAGGGACATTGCTCAATAATCAGCGCCAGGCGACGACTAAACCGAGCGATCTTCAACTGCAAACCGATGATGGCAACTGGACCCTGACGTTCCCGACCGGCTACTTCAGCCAGAACAACCTGGTTCAGCTGGATTTAGAACGTGAGCAGACGTACTGGAAAGATGTCACGGGCTGGCAACTGACCATTCAGGAAGAAAGCTAAGCGTTATCGGTAAACGGCCACTCATGCGCTTATCATCGCGCAGAGTGGCCTTATTTTTGGTCAGCCACCGGCCTGACCCACTGGAAAATGATGAACTGATAATCATGACTCAACACCTGGAAAGAGATTTCAGCAAGCAATACGGGCTGACCGCGCCCCATTCTGAAGTGGTGGAAGCCTCACGTTATTTTGACGGCGGTAAAGCGCTGGATGTCGGCTGCGGCAGTGGACGAAATACGCTGTATCTGAACAGCAAAGGCTTTGATGTGACGGCATGGGACAAAAACCCGGCCAGCCTGGCACGGCTTGACCAGATTATCTCCGCAGAAAACCTGAGCGGTATTCATACCGCCGAGCAGGACCTCAACCAGCTGCGCTTTAACGGGGCTTATGACCTGGTGCTGTCCACGGTAGTGATGATGTTCCTGCAGCCCGAAACCATCCCACAGCTGATTGCGGATATGCAAGCCAGCACGGTGCGGGACGGTTATAACCTGATCGTCGCCGCCATGGACACCACCGACTATCCTTGCAACCAGGGCTTTCCGTTCGCCTTTAAATCAGGTGAACTGAGCCACTATTACCGTAACTGGCATATTGTTAAATACAATGAAGATGTCGGCCAACTGCACCGAATCGATGAAAATGGCCAACGTATTTCCCTGCGTTTTGCCACGTTGCTGGCACAGAAGTCGATGGTTAAAGTCTGACAGCCAGACTGGCCGCTGTCTGTGCAGAGGCCAGATCATATAATGGTATCGGCGGACCCACGATAGCCCCCTGCAAGTAATCCACGCCCAACTTACGCAGTGCTTCGGCAGTGTCATCGTTATCAACGCACTCAGCCACCACCTGCATCCGTTTCAGCCGTGCGACGGCGCAAATCGATTGTATAATCTGATAATCCAGGCTGTTATCCAGCATATTGTTCACAAAGCTGCCATCGATTTTCAGTATATCGGCCTGTATCAGTTTCAGGCGCGAATAGCTGGAATAACCTTTACCAAAATCGTCAATCGCCACCCGGCAGCCAAGCTGGCGCAGTTGAGCAATGGAACGATTTCCCCAGCTGTGATCGCTGAGAATCGGTGACTCTTCCACTTCAACAATCAACTGCCACGGCTCGATGTCATGCACTTTAAGACGTGATGCAATGTCTTCCACAAACTGTGGACGACACAACGTTGCCGCAAAAAAATTGACAGCAAGACGGATCCCCGGCAATTGTTCCCGATGGCGATGGATAAATGCCAGGGCCTGGTCAAGCATCATACTGTCCACTTCCCAGGTCAGACCGAACTCACGCACCACCGGCAGAAAATGCCAGGGTTTAATATGTTCACCCTGTGCATTTACCATAAACAGCAGGATTTCATAGTAATCGTCGCCGCGAATACCCTTTATCCTTTGCGCCATCAGATGAAAACCCCCGCTCTGTAACGCCTGCTGGATAGTGTGCAGCATCACCAGTTTTTCCGCGATGTGCCTTTGTACCGGCACATTTTGTGCCTGCTGCATATTTTCTGCGTGGCCGCTGCGCAATGACATTTGTGCCATGGCACTCATCTCACCCAAAAGCTCATACAGATGAAGTACTGGCGGAATAACCGAGCAATAGCTGATCCCGACATCAGGATGAATAGGCAGGCCATCCCAGCTCAAATGGTAATCCTTCAGGCGGGCTTCAATCCCTTCGATCCGTGACTGATGCCCTGCATGCTCAAGACGTAAAACCAGATCGAAACCGGGAAGTTGATAAACATCTTCTCCGGGAAGCAGACAGGGCTGGAGATGTACGGCAAGGCTGCGCTTATACTGGATACGCAGTTGCAGGCCATAGGTCCGGCTCAGTCGATCCAGATCGGGAATACACAAAAAACAGAGCACAGAGCTGGAGCTGACCGCCAGATCCTTACTGAGCGCACGCAAGTTCGGCAAACCGATGACCGGATCGGTGAGCGCCATTTCTCGGGCTTTAGCCAGCAGTCGACGCTGCCGGGTACTGATGGCGGACATCAGTAAAATCGTCAAGGTGAAAACCAGGAGATTAGCAGAAACAACCGCAAGGTCATGGGGTTTCACTGACGTATTCATAAATCGATCGTGATACTGGTACAGCACCACCAGCAATATTCCCCAACTGAGGGAGGTAAAAAGATAACCAAAACGCAGGGCAGCCCAGAGCATCAGCGGCAATAAAAAAGGCACCCCGTACTCGGTGGTCAGCAAATTTTCCGGGCTGGATCGGAGCTGTGTCAGCATCATGAGTGACGTCATCAGCATCACCAGCCATATCAACCACTCATGGCGCGTTACCGAAGGGGAACATTGCCGTTTACAGCGATCGATAAAAATGAATAAAAACCGGGGCGTGCGCAAAATGCGAATCAAAAAATAGAACAACTGCACCAGGGCAAGCGAGGCCAGCAGTGTCGATTGATAGTTAAGCAGGGTATGCACTGAAAAAGGCTCAGGGGCAAAAACAGAATCATTTTTCGGTAAAACACCCAACGGCATCATCAACTGATTCAGCAAGATAAACACCGTCGGTATAGCAAGTGCCAGCCAAAAAAGACGCACCCTGGCCAGATGCAGTTCACCGAAACTGACACCCCAGCGCACTTTCTCTTGACTGCGATATCCCCACCAGCAGAACGTCAAAGTGACAAGGAAAATAGCGATGATAAGCACTGCCTGCATGCTGGTATAACGGAAAAAATAGTGGAAACATAACGCGATGAAGATACCGGGCAGTGCAGCCCAGTCAAAAACCATTAACAAGGCAATCATCATCGCCAGAGGCAGATAGATAAGATAAACATAGCCGCCAGGAATCCAGAGCCTGACGGATAGCGATGATGACAAGGGCATCAGTAACAGTGCCAGTATCAGGGGGAATCCCCACCAGCGGTTGATAAAACGCTTCAGAAGAGCCGCTTTTTTCATTGAGTCAGGGTATTTTTTTAGTGGGGTTTTTACGGTTTTATTCAAAAATGTCAGCCATTGTAATACTGATGAACGAAAATACCTTATGAAATGTTGCGATATTGTAGGAGCAACAGCCCATGTTAAATTGATTAAAATCAATTTAATGACAATTAATGCGCACGCAAAAGCACTTTATTTATCCGTATGTTAACTAAATGAATCTATTCGCCGTATCCACGTTGTCATCGCGGTCACCTTCTCCCATTGACCTCCGTAGCCCGCTGTGCGTAAATTACTCATCGCCCTTTTGGGTTAATAACAGGAAATTTTGCGTGAATAGCGCCATGTCATTCAGAAAACGTCAGAAAACCGGACGCATGACCCGGGTCATTTTGCTGGTCAGTTTTATCATTTTATTAGGACGGCTGATCTATGTCGTTCCCGGTGCTATCGAACATCACCAGCAGAAAAAGAACGCTCCTGCGATCCCCACAACCGTCGTAAACGATAAGTAGCCACAACCCGGTGGCGATGTAAGCAGACGCTTTTCGGAGCTTTTGCAGATTAGTTATGTCTGAAATCCGCTAAACTATAACCTCATTTCGTCTTCTTCTTTGTTAGCCAGACAAAAGGATGTTGTATGTCTGTAGCACCTTCTCATGTTCAGCAGCTGGCCGAAATCCGTAGCCGTATTCTTAATCTCCTGCTGAATGATAGCGATCTTGTTGACACGTTACATGAACGCCCGCTGCGTGAATCTCCCGCCGAAGCCGAAGCGCATCGTGAACAGGTTGATGAGATTAAACGCACCCTTCCCCTGCTGCATGCTGCCGACATTGCTGACCTGCTGGAAGCACTGCCGGAAGATGAACGTCTGGCACTGTGGCGACTGATTGGCAATGACCGCCGTGGTCAGGTGCTGGTAGAGGCGTCAGAAAACGTCTGGGAAAGCCTGATTGAGGAGATGAGTGACCGCGACCTGCTGCGCGCTATCGCACCGCTGGACATTGATGAACAGGCCTACCTTGCTAAATATCTGTCGCGCGACTTAACTGGCCGGCTGCTGACCTCCCTTGATCCGGAATTGCGTTCACGCGTACTGGACGTGATGCATTTCGACCGCGACCGCGTTGGTCGCATTATGGACTTCAAGCTGGTCACCGTGCGGGCCGATGTCACTCTGGCTACCGTGCAACGTTTCCTGCGCCGGAAAAAGTCCATTCCCGATGGCACCGATAAACTGTTTATCACCGATAAGAATAATCGCCTGCTTGGCGAACTGCCGTTGACGGAAATTCTGCTGAATACGCCGGACAAAAGGGTGCATGAGGTGATGAACGATCGCCCGACCACTTTTTTGATCGATGATAAAGCCGAAGATGCGGCCGGTTCCTTCGAACGTTATAACCTGATTTCTGCTGCCGTTATTGATGCCAAAGGCAAGCTGATGGGGCGCGTGACCATTGAGGATGTGATCGACCTGGTCAACGATGAGAACGACAGTAACATTCGTAAAATGGGGGGGGTGAACCCGGAGGAAGATGTCTTCGCGCCGGTAAGAAAATCAGTCCGCACTCGCTGGGCCTGGCTGGCGATCAATCTGTGCACAGCGTTTATCGCGTCACG
Organism: Erwinia rhapontici; assembly: GCF_020683125.1. Lineage (NCBI taxonomy): Bacteria > Pseudomonadati > Pseudomonadota > Gammaproteobacteria > Enterobacterales > Erwiniaceae > Erwinia > Erwinia rhapontici. The sequence goes on from NZ_CP085627.1 coordinate 3,714,036, forward strand.
CGTTATTGGCCTGTTTGAGCACACAATTTCACAACTGGTGGCACTGGCCGCACTCATGCCGATTGTCGCCGGGATTGGTGGCAACACCGGTAATCAGACCATCACCATGATTGTGCGCGCACTGGCGCTTCACCAGGTGGAACCGGGGAACTTTACGTTTCTTATTGGCCGTGAGCTTGGCGTGGCGCTGATTAACGGCCTGTTCTGGGGCGGCATTATGGGAGGGGTAACCTGGGCGATGTACGGCAACCCGGCGCTGGGTGGTGTGATGATGCTGGCGATGTTGCTTAACCTGCTGCTGGCCGCTCTGATGGGCGTCCTGATCCCGCTACTGATGATCAAAATGAAACGCGATCCGGCGGTCGGTTCCAGCGTGCTGATCACCGCGCTGACAGATACCGGCGGCTTCTTTATCTTCCTCGGTCTGGCGACGCTGTTCCTGTTGCACTGATGAATAAGATATTACGTATTTTGTTATAAAATGATAATTAATGGTTAATTATGTGATTCATTGCGCAGAAAATTTCCCCCCCACCGCCTAATCTAACAAAAAATAACAAACATTCTCGTCAATTCACCTTTCCGGGTCACAGGCTAGCCCTGTGCACCGGGAACAGGATGACTATTGCCTGAATAAAGCACATCTCCTACTCTATCCGACAAAGGAAACCCAATGAATTCATCGATATCGGCTCTCCCGCCACCCTCTGCGGTCAGCGATTTGGAAGAGAATGCCTGGAAACGCGCCGTCTGGCGTATCCTGCCGATTTTGACTGTCAGTTATATTTTCGCCTATCTCGACAGAATCAACGTCGGCATTGCCAAACTTCAAATGTCCAGCGATCTCGCCTTTTCCGAAACGGTTTACGGTCTCGGTGCTGGGATCTTCTTTATCGGCTTCTTCTTTTTTCAGGTGCCAAGCAATATGGCGCTGCACCGCTTTGGTGCCCGCCGTCTGCTGGCCGCACTGCTCGCCTCCTGGGCAGTGATTGCACCGCTTACCGCGCTGGTGTCGACACCTTTTCAGTTTTACGCCGTGCGTTTCCTGCTTGGCCTGACGGAATCCGGTTTTTACCCCGGGGTCATCCTTTATCTTTCGCTGTGGTTCCCCTCCTATCGGCGTGGGAAAATGTTTGCCCTGTTTGCAGCAGCGGTTCCCTTGTCAGGACTGATTGGCGGGCCACTATCCGGCTGGATTATGGACTATTTCCATAATGCCCACGGGATGGCAGGCTGGAAGTGGCTGTTTATCATTCAGGGAACCCCTTCTCTGCTGATCGGCATACTGGTGTTCTTTTTACTCCCCGACCGCATTGAAAATGCAAACTGGCTGAGTGCGGAAGAAAAGACCCTGCTGAATATCCGCCTGAAAGAAGATGCAGTGCAAGATTCACCTGCTGCACAAGCGACACTGGGCAGCGTATTGCGTAACGGCAAGCTGTGGTTGCTGACGTTTATCTACTTCTGCCTGATTGCCGGTTTTTATACCGTCAGCTTTTGGCTGCCGACGCTGGTACGCAATGCCGGGGTCGAGGATATCTTCACCGTGGGCCTGCTGACGACCATCCCTTATGCCGCGGCAATTTTCACCATGATTGTGGCTTCGCGCAGCGCAGACCGCCACCGCGAACGCCGCTGGCACCTCGCCGTCATTGCCGTTATCAGCGGTGTGGGCATGGTGATTTCCGCTCTCTACAGCGACAACCTGTGGATCGCCATGTTCGGCCTGACATTGGGGGCGGCAGGTGGACTGAGCACTCTGCCACTGTTCTGGAGCCTGCCGACAGCCTTCCTGGGAGGCACGATGGCAGCCGTAGGTATCGCACTGATTAACTCCTTCGGTAACCTTGCCGGCTTTGTTGCGCCTTATCTGATGGGAATACTGACCGACCTCACGCACTCCACCCTGACCGGCATGATGATCATCTCCTGCACCCTGTTCGTGGGCGCTGCGGCTATCTTTTTGATCCCTGGTCGCATCGTCAACCGCTAACCTCAATGAGGCATATTATGAATATCGTTGTTACCGGCGCTGCCGGATTCCTGGGAAAAAAACTGGTTCAGGCACTGCTGGCAAAAGGTTCACTGCACGATGCAAACGGACAGCCACAGCCGATTAAACAGATTACGGCCATTGATATTGCGCCCCTCAGTGGCATTGATGACCGACGCCTGATCGTCCGCTGTGGGGATATCAGCAACCGTACCGAGCTGGAAACGCTGATTGATGCGCAAACAGACAGTGTTTTTCATCTGGCGGCGATCGTTTCAGGTCAGGCCGAACAGGATTTCGATCTGGGGATGAAAATCAACGTTGACGCTGCCCGTCAGGTTATGGAGCGACTGCGTGCATTGCCACAGTGCGTACGCCTGGTCACCACCAGTTCGGTGGCGGTGTTCGGCGGCAAGCTCCCCGAGAAAGTCCCTGACGACCAGGTCTGGATGCCGCAAAGTTCCTATGGCACTCAGAAAGCCATGAACGACCTGTTGCTGTCCGACTACAGCCGTAAGGGCTTCCTCGATGGGCGCAGCCTGCGTATGCCCACTATCGTTGTACGCCCGGGTAAGCCGAATGCAGCCGCCTCCAGCTTTGCCAGCGGTATTATTCGCGAACCCATCAACGGAGAGCGTGCGAACTGCCCGGTCAGCCTGGCCACGCGTCTGTGGTTAATGTCTCCAGCCCGGGCTGTACAGGCGCTGATCCTTGGGCACGAACTGAACGGTGAAGATTTGGATCAGGGCCGCGTCATTAATCTGTGCGGCCTGTCGGTGACGGTAGAAGAGATGCTGGCTTCACTCAGGCGTATCAGCGGTGATGGAGTCTTATCACGAATCAGCCATCAGCCCGACCCGGCGATCGTTAAGATCGTTAACTCCTGGCCCGGTGATTTCCATGCCCACTATGCCCACCGCCTGGGTTTCCAGGCCAATGCCTCATTTGATGAAATGGTCAGAGAATATCTGGCTGAGAGCGATGCCGCTGAATCTCTTTGCTGAGATTGAGGTTTAGCGCAGCGGCAGCCGCTTCCTGAACATTCTCAGGAACGCGGTAACCGCCGCGTTTTTCCAGCCATGTCAGCACCTCGGCAAGGTGCCAGATCGTCGCAGTGCCTTCATGGATCGGTGCCGGAAAGGTATGATAATGCGCCAGCATCAGCTTGCGCATATTTTGCCTGGTAACACCTATCAGATCAGCGACATCCGTCAGGCCTACGTAATCCGGTGAAACTTCAAACAGTCGGGCATCCGGCAGTACGCTCCGGACCTGCTCCAGTGCGCTCTCCATCGCCTGCTGCGCTGACGATGCTTCACGGATAAACTCCAGCGCGATACGCCCCGGGATGCCCAGGCCAATCAGGGCATCATCACAACCCGCCTCAGCCAGCCGTTCAACGAGTGCATCGCCGTCTTCTTCTGTCTGGCCAACTAACTGATATTTTAGTGTAAAGGTGTATTCCATGACGTCTTATTCCTTCCATTGCGTTCAAATCGTTGGCTCATCGTGCAGTGATCCACAACGCGCTTAAGCTGCCTGGCGTGATTCACTGCATTTTTTGGCGTACTCCATACACAACTGATGCAGAACTCTCCGCAACGGCACTGTGCGCTATTCCAGGGACAATATATTTTCCCCCAGGCATGACTGCCACCACAGACCACCCGCCAGCCTTGCTGCTCGGCATGTTTGAGGACTATTTCGATTTCCTTGATAGCATGAGTACGACGCGCCATATTTCCCCTCCAGTATCTATCGTCATATGTCGGTTGTCAACTGACAACCTTAATGGAATGATGAGATAATGTCTCCGATAAAGGGAAAGTACCAGTGGTGTGGTAACTGACTGCGAAGCATGTCGGGAACTATTGCTTCGGGTTGCAGGCAGGGAAAAATATTTGCGTATCTGTTCGCAAATCGCGCCGTCTGCGAACAGGAAAATAACCGACTCAGATCCCCGAATTTTCTTTTTGCAAATTATCGTCACCCAGCCCGCCGATAAAAGGCAGGCGGAGCTGTAGCGGTGAGAAACCCAGTCCGAGGTTCAGCCCCAGTACGTTGATTTCAAACCCTTCTTCTGCGCCCAGTGTGACCGCTGCCACACCCAACACCGATACCTGTAATCCACGCCCGGAAGGCGGCAACCCGATCGGATTCAGCAGCGAACGATAATCTTTGCCAATCGCATTCGCGGGGAGATTCAGTTTCAATGCCGGGACTTCACGGCCAATATGGGCGAGAAAAGTGTTGCTGTTGGGCCCCGGCCAGGCGTGATAGGTTTGCGGCCAGGGATAAGAACCAATCGCCGCCACGATCCCAGGGATCATCGCTTCAGCTTCTGCTCCGCGATGATCCACCAGCAAGCGAGGACGCGAGCCATACCAGTACGCATCCGGAAGATTGCGGTTACGCCGCACTTTATCGTCGCTTCCCCAACTGATGACTTCATACCGGCTGTAGCGGGTTTCCCCTGCACGTTTAAAAATAATCCACGGATGCACTGCCACTGCCCCTTTCCAGCCGTAGGTGGGGGCCGCATAGACCTGCACAATCGCCATGTTGGCAAAACGCTGAGGATCGGGTGCCTGCCCGGAAGAATCACTCCGCGCCGTCGCCCAGCCCTGTGCACCCGCATCATTATGGCGCGTGGCCTGTGCCAGGCTTGCTCCCAGCGACAACAGCGTTATACAGAGCAAAATCAGGCTCAGGGCTTTCAGTGAGAACATAGCGGGGATTCCTGACAGGAGTGGGTTTATCAGCATACCTGATTGCCCGGGGTTGCACAGCGCCGGGGCGTATCATCCTGTCGGGGTTTACACACATTTTCACTGCGCTAAGATGATTGGCATTCACAGGGAGGACAGAATGAATATCACCGTATCTGACTGTGTGGCGTTTGCGGCATTGGTTGTCTCGATGGTCAGTATGCGTTATGCAAAGCAACAGAATCAGCATTCCCGGATAGCCGCGCATAATGATTACCGTTCCTATCTCTCTGAACAGCACGCCCCCTATCGTAAAGCGTTAAAACAGATCCGCGATCGCCACAAAGACGACATTTCGCAGCTCAGCAGGCTGGCAGGGGAAACGCTGACCAACGTCGTGCATCAGTTCGATCGCTTTGATCTCAAGAACCACACGCCGCGTTATTTACGCCATCTGCTACATGAAAGTTCCGAAATGGTTTTTTGGGCATTTCGCGGGCAGCTAGCCTGGCAAACCGCAGAAAATTTGACCTGGAGACTGGCAGCGTTTATTCACATTGAAGACCACCTGAACGCCGTGGACAGCCACTCAGGTGATGCCGATTTCAGAGCGGTTTCACAACAAAAATATCTGGCCGATCCCAACCTTCTTCTTGAAAGCGATCTGAAGAACGATATCTATTTTTGCCATCTGGTATCCGAACTGAAATCGCGCATCGACCCGGAACAAAATGCAGAGTTGTTATTAACCATGCAGCGCGAAATCGCCCCTTTCCGCGCTGAGCTGGAAAGGCTGCAACCTCAGTTTCAGGCAAGCGCAACGGTGCTGGATGACCTGATCGTAGAGGGCGTTACAGAGCACTTTTCACTGAAGGAGTCCGCGGAACTCTATCAGGCAATGAAAAAGAACAGGGCGATACTGAACACGTTAGGCCGACTTTATTTCCAGCCGATCAGTGAGAATTATGCCAGTAAATACTCAAATGCCGTTTCCCTGAGTATTCACACCTGCGCCATACTGCAGATGATCCAGGGCGTTTCAATGTGGGGCGTTGAGTTTAACAAGGGGAAAAATAACGGAGCAACTGATTGATGCGCTATGAATTCGTTGAAGTCCTTAACGACCTGATTGATTACTTTCTGATTGGCGACCTTCGTCTGCTGAAAAAGTACAAGGATGACCACGAACTGAGTGACGATCTGGCCTCAGAATTTGCCAGCAATGACAGCGGTGACAGGGCCGTTGAGGGCGGCATCGTCATCCCCTTAGCGGGCATTGAAAATTACCCGTACACGATTATTTTTAACCTTTCTAATGAGATGCCGGAACTACTCAAGCCGGAGAGCCGTTTACAGCATCGGCGCGGCGGCTACTTTCTGCGGATTGAAAATCAGCAGCTCCTGCTCTTCACATGGCGGATTCTGCATAACTTCACCGATGCCGATATCCAATCACTGCAGGAACGCTATCGCCAGCCAGGGCGACCACAGATCGCGCTTGAGAACGGCCTGTATGATGTTGAGATTTTCGGCGGTGAAGTGCTCAGAGGCGAGGACTACGAACCCGCTTTTGAGTTCGTTTTAAAGAAAACCGAACGCGCCGATATTACGTCTGAGGTCGATATCAACTATCGTTTCACCATCGACAGCAGCACTTATTAATCATCCTGAGGCAACGTCCGCTATGAATTCAGACACTCACCCGCCAGCTCCACCCAGCGACCTTCCCCCTCTGGCCTGGCCAGAATTTGCCGATGATAACGCCCGGCTGGACTGGTGGCGTGTCTGCGCACTGGCCTGGCTCGATCAGTGGGAAAACCCGTCGCCGCTGACGCCTGCCAAACCAGAAGATGTGGTCGCACTTGAACAGCGCCTGGGCTGCACCCTCCCTCCGTTACTGCGCACGTATCATGAGCAGATTGGCACGCTGGACCTGGCCGAAACGCTGTGTAGCGTGACACCTGCCAAATACGCCAGCATTGAACCACTGCATAACGCCTACCCCGGCATCAGTGACATTCTGGAAGATGCACCCGATGCCGACGCGCTTTGGGCGCTGGTCAGGCAACTGGTCGTCTTCGGTGACTATCTGGGCAACGGCAATATGTGGTGCTTTCATGTTGAGACCGGCGAGGTGTGGTATTTCGATCACGACAGCTCGCCGATGCTGACGCAAATCTTCAGCGACGTGGGCCAGTACCTCGACGTGCTGATGTTTATGTGCCTGCTGGCCGTTCACGGTGAGGAGGACAATGAGGAGCTGCTGCGTGAGCATCTGGGCGATGCTATCGTGGAGAAGTGGATGTATTGAAGTGAAGGAAAACGCTGCCGGAATCCAATAAAAAAGCCCGCGAATGCGGGCTTTGTTCATTCAGTTATCTGTTAGTGATAACGAGAGGGGAGAAAAATCATTCCCACTCAATCGTCGCCGGTGGTTTACCTGAAATATCGTAAACCACACGGGAAATCCCGTCGACTTCGTTGATGATGCGGTTGGATACGCGGCCGAGGAAATCATACGGCAGATGCGCCCAGTGTGCGGTCATAAAGTCGATGGTCTCGACAGCACGCAGGGAAACCACCCAGTCGTACTTACGGCCATCGCCCATCACGCCGACAGAACGAACGGGCAGGAAGACGGTAAAGGCCTGGCTGACTTTGTTGTACAGGTCGGCTTTATGCAGCTCTTCAATGAAGATCGCATCGGCACGACGCAGCAGGTCACAGTACTCTTTCTTCACTTCACCCAGTACGCGCACACCCAGGCCCGGGCCCGGGAACGGGTGACGGAACAGCATTGCGTGCGGCAGGCCCAGTTCCAGGCCGATTTTACGCACTTCGTCTTTAAACAGCTCACGCAGTGGTTCAACCAGGCCCATCTTCATTTCTTTCGGCAGACCACCCACGTTGTGGTGCGATTTGATCACGTGCGCTTTGCCAGTAGCAGAAGCGGCTGATTCAATCACATCAGGGTAGATAGTTCCCTGGGCCAGCCACTTCACGTCTTCCAGCTTCAGAGCTTGTTCATCGAAGACTTCAACGAAGACGCGGCCGATGATTTTACGCTTGGCTTCCGGCTCATCTGTGCCTGCCAGTGCGTCGAGGAAGCGTTTTTCGCCTTCCACATGAATGATGTTCAGACCGAAATGGTCACCAAACATCTCCATCACCTGCTCTGCTTCGTTCAGGCGCAGCAGGCCGTTGTCGACAAAGACGCAGGTCAGACGGTCACCAATCGCACGGTGCAGCAGCATTGCGGTCACAGAGGAGTCAACGCCGCCGGACAGGCCGAGAATCACTTTATCGTTGCCGACCTGCACACGCAGACGTTCAACGGCATCTTCAATGATTTTAGCCGGGGTCCACAGGGCTTTACACTGGCAGATATCCAGCACGAAACGCTCCAGCAGACGCAGACCCTGACGGGTGTGTGTCACTTCCGGGTGGAACTGTACGCCGTAGAAGCGCTTCTCTTCGTTGGCCATAATGGCAAACGGACAGGAGTCGGTGCTGGCAACGGTCACGAAGTCAGACGGGATCGCCGTCACTTTGTCGCCGTGGCTCATCCACACGTCCAGCAGCGGCTTACCGGCTGGGCTGATCGCATCTTCGATGTCACGGATCAGCGCGCTGTTGGTCTGTACTTCAACCTGAGCATAACCAAATTCACGCTCGCTGGAGCCTTCAACTTTGCCGCCCAGCTGCATCGCCATCGTCTGCATGCCGTAGCACACGCCCAGAACCGGAACGCCTGCGTTAAACACATAGTCAGGTGCGCGAGGGCTGTCGTTTTCAGTGGTGCTTTCAGGGCCGCCGGAGAGGATGATGCCGTTCGGGTTAAAACCACGAATCTGCTCTTCGGTCACGTCCCACGCCCACAGTTCACAGTAGACACCCAGTTCACGCACGCGGCGGGCAACCAGTTGCGTATACTGCGAACCGAAATCGAGGATCAGGATGCGATGTTTATGAATATTTTCCGTCGTCATTGGGCTATTCCAGGCGATGTAGTACAAATTCGGGATTACGAGTAAAACGCCCGGCAGTGAAGCCGGGCGTGCAGTACAGGGTTATCAGGAACCCATGCGGTAGTTCGGCGACTCTTTGGTGATGGTCACGTCATGAACGTGGCTTTCCTGAATACCCGCACCGCTGATACGCACAAATTCAGCCTTGGTGCGCAGGTCGTCGATGGTAGCACAGCCGGTCAGGCCCATACAGGAGCGCAGGCCACCCATTTGCTGGTGTACGATCGCTTTCAGGTAGCCTTTGTAGGCTACGCGGCCTTCGATACCTTCCGGCACCAGTTTGTCAGCGGCATTGTCGGTCTGGAAGTAACGGTCAGACGAACCTTTCGACATCGCGCCCAGGGAGCCCATACCGCGATAGGATTTGAATGAACGGCCCTGGTAGAGTTCGATTTCGCCCGGAGATTCATCGGTCCCGGCCAGCATGGAACCGACCATCACGGCAGCAGCGCCCGCGGCAATCGCTTTGGCGATATCACCGGAGAAGCGGATACCGCCATCGGCGATAACCGGGATCCCGGTGCCTTCCAGCGCTTCTACCGCGTCAGAAACAGCGGTAATCTGCGGCACACCTACGCCCGTTACGATACGGGTGGTACAAATTGAGCCAGGGCCGATACCGACTTTCACCGCGCTCACGCCTGCTTCAGCCAGCGCCAGTGCACCAGCGCCTGTCGCGACGTTACCGCCCACGATTTGCAGGTCAGGGTATTTTGCACGGGTATCACGGATACGTTGCAGTACGCCTTCAGAATGGCCGTGTGAGGAGTCGATCAGCAGCACGTCAACACCGGCCGCGACCAGCGCATCCACACGCTCTTCGTTACCGGCACCGGCACCCACAGCAGCGCCTACGCGCAGGCGGCCGTGCTCGTCTTTACAGGCGTTAGGTTTACGTTCGGCTTTCTGGAAGTCTTTTACGGTGATCATGCCCAGCAGGTGGAAGCTGTCATCCACAACCAGCGCTTTCTCAACGCGTTTTTCGTGCATTTTATGCAGCACAACTTCACGCGCTTCGCCTTCTTTCACCGTCACGAGACGTTCTTTCGGCGTCATCACGGCAGAAACAGGCAGGCTCAAATCCGTCACGAAGCGGACGTCACGGCCGGTGATGATCCCCACCAGTTCGTTTTCGCCGTTCACCACCGGGTAACCGGCAAAGCCGTTACGTTCGGTCAGAATTTTTACTTCGCTCAGGGCAGTGGTGGGCAACACGGTCTGCGGGTCAGTAACCACGCCACTTTCGTGTTTCTTCACTTTGCGCACTTCTTCAGCCTGGCGCTCAATGGACATGTTTTTGTGAATAAAGCCCAGACCACCTTCCTGTGCCAGTGCAATAGCCAGACCCGCTTCGGTCACGGTATCCATAGCAGCGGACAACATAGGAATGTTTAAACGGATGGTTTTGGTAAGTTGGGTGCTGAGGTCAGCCGTGTTTGGCAGTACAGTTGAATGTGCAGGAACGAGCAAAACGTCGTCAAATGTCAGGGCTTCTTTAGCGATTCTTAGCATGGCAATATCTCAACCTCAGGGTGAATGAGAACTTGTAAAATATTGCCGCGGCATTATACAGGGCGTAATCGATTGCCTCCAGCATTATTTACGAAAAACTCTTGATCCCCTGACTGAGCCATGTAGTATCGGTTAATTAACCCTCTGATTTAAAGTTTGATCTTCATCACATGTCGCTACCTCCAACCGCCAATATTTTTACCGTCAGCCGTCTCAATACGACAGTGCGCAAGCTACTGGAGATGGAAATGGGCCAGGTCTGGTTGAGCGCGGAGATCTCAAATTTCTCCCAGCCCTCTTCCGGTCACTGGTACTTCACGTTGAAGGATGATGGCGCCCAGGTTCGCTGTGCGATGTTCCGCAACAGCAACCGCCGTGTCACCTTCCGTCCGCAAAATGGCCAGCAGGTTTTGGTGCGCGCCACCATTACGCTGTATGAGCCACGCGGCGACTACCAGTTGATTGCCGAAAGTATGCAACCCGCCGGAGATGGCCTGTTGCAGCAACAGTTCGAGCAACTGAAGCAGCGGCTGATGTCAGAAGGACTGTTTGAGCAGAGCCATAAACAGGCACTGCCGGACCCGGCACGCCAGGTTGGGGTGATCACCTCTGCCAGCGGTGCCGCGCTACACGACGTGCTACGCGTGCTACAGCGACGCGACCCGTCACTGCCCGTGGTTATCTACCCGACCCAGGTACAGGGCGCAGAAGCGCCCTCAGGCATCGTACGGGCCATTGAGCTGGCCAATGCGCGCAATGAGTGCGATGTATTGATTGTGGGACGCGGCGGCGGCTCGCTGGAAGACCTCTGGAGTTTTAACGATGAGCGTGTGGCGCGGGCAATTTATGCCAGCCGCATTCCGATTGTCAGCGCCGTCGGGCATGAAACCGATGTGACCATCGCCGACTTTGTGGCCGACCTGCGCGCGCCCACGCCTTCTGCGGCAGCGGAGCTGGTCAGTCGTAATCAGATCGAACTGCTGCGCCAGCTCCAGTCACAACAGCAGCGGCTGGAAATGGCGATGGATTATTACCTCGCGCAGCAGCAGCGGACTTTCACCCGCATTCAACATCGTCTGCAACAACAGCATCCGCAGCTGCGTCTGGCACGCCAGCAGACGGCGCTGATGAAGCTACAGCGCCGACTGGATGATGCCATGCAGCTCAGGCTTCGCCAGGCAGTACGCCAGCAGGAGCGCGTGGGGCAGCGTCTGAGTGCCATTCGCCCGGAAATGCGCGTCCAGCGCGCCGGACAGCAGCTCCAGCAGTGGCATCACCGCCTGCAACAGGCCATGCAGCAGCAGCTCAACGCCAATAAACAGCGCTTCGGCAATCTTGCGGCCCAGTTGGAAGGGGTCAGCCCGCTGGCCACGCTGGCACGTGGTTTCAGTGTCACCACAGCGGCAGACGGCCAGGTCGTGAAAAAGACGCAACAGCTACACCCTGGTGACGTGCTGAAAACCCGCCTGGATGACGGTTGGGTGGAGAGTGAAGTCACCGCCATTACGCCGGTGAAGAAAGCACGTAAACGCAACGCGTCCTGAATGACGCTTCAATTCAGGGATAATAAACGCAGCGAGTCTTTGTCACGCAAATGAGTCTGGCGGTTGTTGAGGCCGTCTGACTCTTTTCTCCGGCGAATGTCTGGTGCGGCTCGTTATTCAGAAATCAGCTGTTCGATGTCCGCTAATACCTGTTGTTGATCCATTGGCTGCCGGTCATGTATGCCCATGTCAAAAGCTTGCAGGCTTGCCTCCAGTTTTTGCAGTAAGACTTCATCATCCCGCACACAGAAAATATAGGCATTTTCAAATGGCAGCAGGGTGATTAACCTTAATGCGTGCGGCTTTAAATAAAAATTAATATGCTCGAACCACGGCACGAAATAGGCTATCTCATAGGGATCAATACTGGCTGTTGACCAATCTATTTTCTCGATAGCTGAAAAAATAAAGTCCGCGGGTGCTTCAGGCATAGATAAATCAGACAGCGTTTTTAATGCGGGAATATCACCGGTGTATTCTTTCCATTCCTCATAGACCATGAGGTTTTGCGCGCTAAGGTGCTTATACAGCCACTCTAAGAGCGTAAACTGCTCATCATTAAGTGGTTTTTCGCTCTGTAATGGCGCGGTATCCAATGCTGGAATGCACTGTTTCAGTGTTATTATCAGGTTTTCTATCTTTTCCATTAATCTCTCCTTTTATTCATTATCAGAGGGGATAAACGTTATGACTCAATTATAACAGCGCGCTTAGTGTTTCCCGCCCTGGCTCAAAAGACCCGATAATTGCATGATTTTACCCCCTCATCCAGGACGGATAGTGTTAACTCCACAAAGTGACCGACAAAAAAAGCCCCTTCAGCGATGAAGGGGCTTTTTTGACATCAGGTTAGCGAGTGAGTCGCTGCGCCTTATTTGTCCAGTGCGTAAGCGATCACATAGTCACCACGATCGGGGGACTGACGCGCACCGCCCGCAGAGATGATGATGTACTGCTTACCGGTTTTCGGTGATTTGTAGCTCATCGGGCCACCCTGGCTGCCCACTGGCAGACGGGCTTTCCATACTTCTTTACCGGTTGAGGTATCGAATGCACGCAGGTAGTAATCCTGCGTTCCTGCGATAAACACCAGGCCGCCCTGTGTTGCCAGCGTACCGCCCAGTGTCGGCATACCTACTGGCATCGGTGCATGCATTTTCACGCCTAGCGGACCGGTGTCCTGCACGGTGCCAACCGGAACCTGCCATACCACTTTCTGTGTTTTCAGGTCGATAGCCGAAAGCGTACCAAATGGTGGCTTCTGGCAAGGGATACCCATTGGCGACATAAAGCGGTTTTTGTTCACGGCATACGGCGTGCCTTTCAGCGGAACGGCCCCCATACCAGTGTTAACCGCTTCACCGCCATCGCTGGCTTTCGCATCGGCTTTCACCGGCACCATCTGCACCCACAGGCCCAGACGCATGTCATTGGCGAAGATGTAGTGGTTATTCGGATCGGTCGACAGGCTGCCCCAATTCATGCCACCCAGCGATCCCGGGAAGCTAAGAGAGAGGTCAGTCCCCGGTACAGTGTACAGGCCATCGTAACGCATGGATTTGAAACCAATACGGCAAGCCAGCTGATCAAATGGCGTCGCGCCCCACATGTCAGACTCTTTCAGCGTACCCGCACCAATCTCCGGCATACCTACGGATTTCGGCTGCGTTGGGGTGTACTGCTCGTTCGGGATGTTACCTGGTTTAATCGGCACTTCCTTCACTTCCGTCAGAGGCTGCCCCGTCAGACGGTCCAGCACAAAGATCTGGCCCGCTTTCGTACCAAACACCACCGCTGGCTTCGTGCTGCCATCTTTCTGTGGGAAGTCGATCAGGCTTGGTTGCATCGGAATATCGAAGTCCCACAGATCGTTATGCACGGTCTGATAAACCCACTTCTCTTTACCGGTGGTCGCATCCAGTGCCAGAATCGAAGCACCGTATTTATGATCCAGCGCGTTACGGTTCGCCCCCCACAGATCTACAGAAGAGCTTCCCATCGGCAGGAACACGGTGTTCATGCCCGCGTCATAGGACATCGGTGCCCAGGAGTTCGGCGTGCTGCGAACGAAGGTTTTACCCTCTTCCAGTTTCGCATTGGGATCCTGGTTGCCCGGGTCAAAGGCCCAACGCATTTCACCGGTGATCACATCAAAGCCGCGCAGTACGCCGCCAGGCATATCAGTCTGCACGTTATCCGCCACACGGCCACCGACGACAACAGTCGTACCGGCCAGAGTTGGCGCTGAGGTTAACTGATATTTCGGATCGCTGGCATCGCCCAGGCCGGCTTTCAGGTCAACAAAACCTTTGTCACCGAAGTTCTGGCACATTTCACCATTGTCGGCGTTGATCGCGACCAGACGCGCATCGATGGTGTTCATCAGAATACGGCGCTGACAGGTATCGCCCGCAGCCAGCGTCACAGGTGTGACAGGCGTTGAGTCAGGAACGGTAGGCTGTTCCAGCGGTTTGCTGACATCGAAATAGGCCAGGCCACGGCAGCGGTTCCAGACCTGAGACTGTGCGTTAATCTCGGTTTTCCAGAGCTGCTTACCGGTATCAGCATCCAGAGCAATCACGTTGTTATGCGGAGTACAGAGGAATACGCGATCACCAATCTGCAATGGCGTTTGCTGATCTTCAGCGCCGCTGCCGGTCGGGCTTTCCGGGATATCACCGGTGTGGTAGGTCCAGACAGGTTTCAGATCTTTCACGTTATCGCGGGTGATCTGGTCCAGAGCCACAAAGCGGCTACCGCCTGCGGTGTTACCGTAGTTATCCCAGTTTTTCTGCTCCGTTGACTTATCAACGGGCACCAGCGGCAACTCCTGACCATTTGCGACGGTCGGATGCGGCTGGAACATGCCATAAAGGGTTGCCAGCAGGCCAACCACGGTCACCACGCCAAGGCCATAAGCCCCTTTCGCGCAGGCAGGTTTGCCTTCATGTTTGCGCAGAGACGGCCAGGTGATCAACGCCAGCAGCAGCATACCTGCCAGGAACATCAGGCGGGAAACCAGCGGCCAGAAGTCGATACCGGCATCCAACACAGCCCAGATGGCGGAACCAATAAACACCAGAGCAAAAATCACCACTGCGGAAGCCCTGCGACGGAAGAACTGGATGGCGGACAGCACGGTGACAATACCGGCAATCACGAAATACCAGCTCCCACCGAGTGAAACTAATTTTCCCCCACCAATGACAAAGTAAAGGCCTGTTGCCAGTAAAATTAATCCCAGCAAGAAACACCACAGGCCCAGCCATTTAGATGACCCGGCATTTATTTGAGGCATAGCAGAAATACTCCTGGAGAAAATAAGGCAGCTTTTTATGAATACCTTATTTTTATTAACATGTTACACGGAAGCGATCCCGTCCTGCTTTCACCGCTGATGCTCTGACCTCACGGCTGACGTGGCTGAGCACCGGTAGCAAGCGGCAGGATTGTACCACCAGGTTCATAATCTGATAAACAGAAAATTAACAACCCGTCTATCTTCGATAACTATAGACGGGAAATCGCACAAAATGATTATCGTGATTATGTCCAGGGTTTATGGATTATCAACGGGGAGTAATAGCAGGCGTTTTTTGGATATCAAGCCGTGCCCATGTTCACAGAAGTAGTCCACTGCGCCACAGGCTTTCAGGATAGTCAGAGGAAGATGGCAATCAGGGCAACAGGCATCGAAATGACGCTCACAGTGCGGGCAGAAAACACCGTTATCAGTGGTCGTGAGGGATTGCTGGCAATGCGGGCAAAGTCTGTCCATCGGGTTTCTCCATCGTCTTTGCTTTTCAGCATAAAACAAAGGGGGCCATCAGGCCCCCTTGTGGATCAACGTTTGTTCTTTTTCAGATGGCTCATCAAGCGCTGGCGCTTACGCTGCTGATTTGGCGTCAGCAGGTTACGTTTACCTTCATAAGGGTTCTCACCCTCTTTGAACTGAATACGGATTGGCGTACCCATGATTTCCAGTGAACGACGGAAGTAGTTCATCAGATAACGTTTGTAGGAGTCCGGCAGGTCTTTCACCTGGTTTCCGTGGATGACCACAATCGGTGGGTTATATCCCCCGGCGTGGGCATATTTCAGCTTCACGCGGCGGCTACGCACCAGCGGCGGCTGATGGTCATCGGCAGCCATGTTCATAATACGCGTCAACATGGAGGTGTTAACACGACGTGTTGAACAGTCGTAAGCTTCGGTCACCGATTCAAACAGGTTACCCACACCACTGCCGTGCAGAGCAGAGATAAAGTGAATACGGGCGAAGTCGATAAAGCCCAGACGGTAGTCCAGTTGCTCTTTCACTTCATCACGGATTTCCTGTGACAGGCCATCCCACTTGTTGACCACAATCACCAGTGAGCGCCCACTATTGAGGATAAAGCCCAGCAGTGAGAGGTCCTGATCGGAAATACCTTCGTGCGCATCAATGACCAGCAGAACAACGTTGGCATCTTCAATCGCTTTCAGGGTTTTGATCACCGAGAACTTTTCAACGGTTTCAGTGATTTTTCCGCGCTTACGCACCCCGGCCGTATCGATCAGGACATATTCACGCCCGTCACGCTCCATCGGGATATAAATACTGTCACGCGTGGTACCCGGCATGTCGTAAACCACCACGCGCTCTTCACCGAGAATACGGTTAGTGAGCGTTGACTTACCTACGTTCGGACGACCGACAATCGCCAGCTTGATCGGCAGATCCAGCGGGTTGAAATCATCTTCTTCGTCTTCCGGCATTTCGCCGTTGGCTTTGGCTTCTTTTGCCGCAAACTCCGCCCAGTAGGCTTCGTTTTCTTCTTCTTCCGTCAGCTCACGTTCTGGCGCAACAACATCCATCCATGGCAGCAATACCAGTTCCAGCAGGCTGGTGACACCACGCCCGTGGGAAGCAGCAATCGGATGGATTTCGCCCAGACCGAGTGACCAGAAATCGACCACGGCAGAGTCGGCATCCAGGCCATCGGTTTTGTTGGCAACGATAAAGGTTGGCTTATCGCGCGAACGCAGGTGCTTGGCAATAGCGGTGTCAGCAGGCATCAGCCCGGCACGCGCATCGACCATAAACAGCACAACATCGGCTTCTTCAATCGCCAACAGCGACTGTTCCGCCATGCGTGTTTCCACGCCCTCTTCGTTGCCGTCGATACCACCGGTATCGATACAAATAAACTCACGCCCTTCTATTTCGGCGCGACCATATTTGCGATCTCGAGTCAGCCCTGGAAAATCCGCCACCAGCGCATCTCGTGTACGCGTTAAACGGTTAAACAGGGTGGATTTTCCCACATTGGGACGCCCGACAAGCGCGACCACAGGTACCATAGTGAAGCCTCATAACTAAAAAATAAGCGCCTGGCTGCGATATTATTCGCTGTTCCGGCAGATAAACTGCCGCTGTACTCAGGCCGATGGCGCCTAGAATAACACGCCTTGGATAAAACAAAACGGCCCCTGAACAATCAGGAGCCGCTTACCCTTCAACTTTCAGCCCGCTGCAGTCGCGGCAGGCTGAATTCTGTGGGGCACAGACTTGCTGAGGAATTAACGCGTAATCGCGTAAACCTCACCGTCTTTAGACTGAATAAGCAGCTTGTCGCTGGCAACAACCGGTTCGGTCTGGAAACCGGAGCTGTCCAGTTTCTGTTGAGCAACAAAACGGCCATCGTCAGTATTGATCCAGTGCAGATAACCTTCGCTGTCACCGACGACCAGATAGCCATTATACAGAACGGGTGATGTCAGGTTACGGTGCAGCAGATCGCTCTGGCGCCACAGGCTCACGCCACCGTCGGTATTCAGTGCAATCACACGGTCATCCTGGTCTACCAGGAAGATGCGGCCACCGTCGACGATCATGTCGTGAACGGAACCGATTTCGCGTTTCCACAGAATCTGGCCTGAACGCAGGTCCAGCGCGGTCAGATTACCGTTATAGGCTAAGGCATACACGACACCGTTAACGATAACCGGCGTTGTGTCTACGTCGGCCAGGCGATCGATTTCCGTCGCACCACTTGGCTGGGAGATACGCTGCTGCCAGATAATCTGGCCCTGGTTCATAATCACCGCGCTGACGCGGCCGTTATCACCACCAACAATGGCAGCACCAAAGGCCGTCGCAGGTGCAGACTCACCGCGCAGACTCAGGGCTGGCACGTCGAGGTTAACGGTCCACTTGATGTTACCGCTGGTCTGATCCAGACCTTGCAGCATGCCGTTGCTGGTATGAACCAGCACCAGGCCATCGCTGACAACCGGACGGGACAACACTTCACCGGCCGCTTTAGTCTGCCAGGCGATAGAGCCATCGCTGGTGTTCAGCGCATAAACCTGACCACGCTCACTACCGACATAGACATGACCCGCATCAACGGTCAGGCCACCGGAGAGCAGCGCGGGAATATTGCTGGATAACCAACCGGTTTTTTCTGCCAGGTCGACTTTCCACTGTTCTTTGCCATCGCCTGAGTTCAGCGCTTTGACCACACCGTGGCGGTCAGCGGCATAGACGGTATTCTCAGACCAGGCCGGGTGCAGGTTGGAGTAGAAATCACCTACGCCATTGCCCACTGAGGTGCTCCAGACTTTTTCTGGTTCGAACTGATTCTGCACTGTCGGCAACGGTGACATTTTGACAACATCTTCTTCACCGCTGAACCATGAACATCCGCTGAGCAAGGTGACTGACATCAGTCCCGGCAGAAGTAACTTACGCAATTCCATGAAATCCCTCTTGTGCCTGTAAGGCCAAATGTACAAGGAGCTATTTAGCCCGGCAGATTATTCACTTTCATTTGCAGCATCTCTTTCAGCGTCGAAGACGCATCAGAAGCGATTCCTTTGCTCCACGCATCGCGTGCGCCTTTGACATCGCCTTTGCTGAGTAACGCTTCACCGCGTACATCAGCCACGATAGCTGCCCAGCCGTCACCTTTAACGCCTTCCAGTGTTTTCAACACGGCGTCAGGCTGCTTCTGCTGTAACTGGATGCGTGCAAGGCGCAGGTTCAGAACCGACTGCAAGTTAGCATCTTTGGTGCTCTTGAGGCCGCTCTGCAACTGGTCTACCGCTTTATCCAACTGATTGTTGTCAATATAGCGTTTTGCCAAATCCAGAGAAGCCAGTGCACCGTAGGTATTGCTGTTTTCGCTGGCAAATTTAGCTACTGCGTCAAGCGAAGCGGGTTTCGTGGCGTCCAGCGCCGACGTCACCTGCTGATAAGACGCGGACACTTCACGCGATCCGCTGTCCTGATGATTACTCCAGTAACGCCAGCCCAGTAATGCGCCGACGCCCAGAACAACGCCAACCACTAACGCTTTGCCATTCTGAGCAAAGAAGTTCTTCAGCGCATCTACCTGTTCGTTCTCGTTGCTATACACTTCCACGCAATCCTACTCCTTTAAATCGTGCCGCCGCAGAGGCTTAACGCTGTAACATCGATGCCAGCGTAGCTGCCGCAGCACTTTGTGCCAGCGTTTGTTGCTCGCCGTTACGCAAATCTTTAATCACCAGTTGGCCATTGGCCACTTCATCTTCACCGAGTACCAGTGCAATGCGGGCGCCCCACTTGTCTGCACGGGCAAACTGCTTCTTGAAGTTACCGCCACCAAAGTTAGTCATTAGCTTCAGTTCCGGCAGCGCGTCACGCAGCTGTTCTGCCAGCAGCATCGCCGCGCTCTGTACGCCCTGACCCGAAGCGATAACATAGACATCAACAATACGCGTCGGTTCAAATTCTGGATTAACCGCCTGCACCAGCAGGACCAGACGTTCCAGGCCCATCGCAAAACCGACCGCCGGGGTTGCACGTCCACCCAACTGTTCAACCAGGCCATCATAACGTCCACCGGCACAGACGGTGCCCTGTGAACCGAGGCTGCTGGTCACCCATTCAAACACGGTCCGGTTGTAATAGTCGAGGCCACGCACCAGACGCTGGTTGACGGTATAAGCAATACCGGCTGCATCGAGCAGGCTGCACAGCCCGGCGAAATGCTCGCGGGATTCGTCATCCAAATAATCACCGAGCGTTGGTGCATCATTCAGCAGTGCCTGAACATCCGGGTTTTTGCTATCCAGCACGCGCAGCGGGTTAGTATACATGCGGCGTTTGCAGTCTTCATCCAGCACGTCAATATGCTGTTCGAGGAAGGCCACCAGCGCATCACGGTAATTGGCACGGGCTTCCAGTGAACCAATGGAGTTCAGCTCCAGGCTGACATGCTCAGAGATACCCAGTGCTTTCCACCAGCGGGCCGTCATCATGATCAGTTCCGCATCAATGTCCGGGCCTTGCAGACCAAACACTTCAGCACCAATCTGATGGAACTGACGATAACGCCCTTTTTGTGGACGCTCATAGCGGAACATCGGGCCGATATACCACAGACGCTGTTCCTGATTGTACAGCAGACCGTGTTCAATGCCCGCGCGTACACAACCCGCGGTACCTTCAGGACGCAGCGTCAGGCTTTCACCGTTGCGGTCATCAAAGGTGTACATCTCTTTTTCAACCACATCGGTCACTTCACCGATAGCGCGTTTGAATAACGGGGTCTGCTCTACAATCGGCAGGCGAATTTCGCTGAATCCATAGCTGCCCAGCACCTGCTTGAGGATCTGTTCGATACGCTGCCATACCACGGTATCAGCAGGTAAATAGTCGTTCATGCCGCGAATGGCCTGGATATTCTTCGCCACTAGTTTTCTCTCATCAATTTGATTCAGCAAGGGGCGACCGAAATAAAAGGCCGCCCCTTGCAGTTTATTTTTCGACCTGCTGGACATCAATCCGGCGCGATGCGTCCAGTATGGTGGCTTTCGCACGAATACGGGCTTCCAACTGATCGATCATATTGTCGTTATCCAGACGCTCGCGCAGACGCACGCCATCTTCGTAGAAACCGCTTTTCTTGCTGCCGCCAGTGACGCCCATCGTGGAAACGGTGGCTTCACCCGGGCCGTTCACCACACAGCCGATAATCGAAATATCCATCGGTGTGATGATATCTTCCAGCCGCTCTTCTAACGCATTCACCGTGCCGATCACGTCAAATTCCTGACGTGAACAGGTTGGACAGGCGATAAAGTTGATACCGCGCGCGCGAATACGCAGCGACTTAAGGATATCGAAGCCGACTTTTACTTCTTCAATCGGGTCGGCCGCCAGCGAGATACGCAACGTATCGCCGATGCCTTCCGACAGTAGCAACCCCAGGCCAATGGCCGATTTGACGGCACCCGCACGTGCACCACCCGCTTCGGTGATGCCCAAATGCAGCGGCTGGTCGATCTGCTTCGCCAGAAGTCGATAGGACTCAACGGCCAGGAACACGTCGGAGGCTTTCACACTGACTTTGAACATATCAAAGTTGAGGCGATCGAGGATGTCCACATGACGCATCGCGGATTCCAGCAGCGCCTGCGGAGTGGGCTCACCGTACTTTTCCTGCAAATCTTTTTCCAGCGATCCGCCGTTAACACCAATGCGGATGGGAATATTGTAATGACGCGCGCAATCCACCACAGAGCGAATACGCTCTTCATTACCAATGTTGCCGGGGTTGATGCGCAGACAGTCCACGCCATATTCGGCAACTTTAAGGGCAATACGGTAGTCAAAATGGATATCAGCGACCAGCGGGACATTTACCTGCTGTTTGATAAGACGGAAAGCTTCTGCGGCATCCATCGTTGGTACGGACACACGCACGATATCGACACCAACGCGCTCCAGAGCTTTGATCTGAGCGACCGTAGCGGCAACGTCGGTAGTGCGGGTATTGGTCATGGACTGGACGGCAATAGGTGCACCGTCACCCACGGGCACCTTGCCGACGTAAATGCGCTTTGATTTGCGACGGGTAATGGGTGCTTCGTTATGCATATTCTTTCTCCACAATCACTCGCGACCAGAGGAAGATGCGTTATTGCGCACCGATAGTCAGGCGAGCAACCTGGTTAGTACGGATGAAACGACTCAGATCGACAGGTTTACCCTGATATTCGATCTGTACTGCGGCCGGCGCACCAATCTTCAAACGATAGGGGGCGGTGCCGGCAAGGCTGAGTTTACCACCACTACGCTGAATACCGCTGAACAGTTTCTTGCCTGCTGCATCGGTTACTTCCAGCCAGCAATCGCTGGAAAAAGTCATCACTACGGCGTTTGGGTCAACAGCAGGCTGGCTGACGCCGGCGCTGCTGGTAGGCAGTTGCCCACTGACACCGGCCTCAGCCGGTGCCTGACTTGGTGAAACCACAGCAGGCTGAGAATTATCAGCCTGAGTATTTGCCGCAGGTACCTGCGCCGTGGCAGCTGGAGTGCTGCCCGTGTTCGCAGAATCTGCTGCTGGTGTGGTATCCAGTGGAATGGCCGTTTGCCCACTGCTATCAGTGGCGCTGTTGGCATTACTGTCGGTCAAAGGGATCGACTGACTGTTATCCCCTTCGGACGACGCGTTTTGATCGGCCATTGAAACCAGATCATCCTGAGCGGCTTTGTGATTCTGCCACCACCAGGCTCCCGTCAATCCCACCACCACAAACAACACCAGCCAGGTGAAAATCATCAACCAGCCGTCGCGTTTTTTGCGGCGTTTACCGAGGGAAAAACTTTGCATCGGTTCAACTTTCGCGGCTCTGACCGGGGCCTGCTTGGCCATCATCGGTAGCAGCTCTTCTTCCGGCACGCGAACCAAACGCGCGTAAGAACGGATATAGCCACGCAAAAAGGTCGATGCCAGGTCGGCAGGCGACTTGTCCTCTTCAATATCACGAACAGTGGAAAGTTTCAGGCAGAGGCGTTCAGCAACATTCTGCTGAGTCAGGCCCATGAGTTCACGGGCACCACGCAGGCGCTCGCCTGTTGAATTTACGTTAGGTTTGTCTTGAGTGGCTTCAGTATTCATTAGCTAAGAAATGCTGGTACTGTATCGATTGTGGAAAAATTCGCGCAAGTTGAGCCCCATAATAATGAACTTCATCGGGCTGATTGACCTGCGCGGCGAAGCGAATCTCTAACCACAGGCTTTCTGCCGAAACAGGAAAGTTGTGTTGATAAACATCTAACAGGAGCCGTGAATCTGCACGACTCCCCTTTCCAAATCGCCTTTCGGCTTCTGCCAGCATTAGCATTCCTTTGGTCGGATCGATTTTCACCGCATCCTTCAGCGCTTCTCGCGCTTTTTCATGCTGGCCGGCATTCAAAAAACAATAGCCGGAATTTTCAACACTGTCGGCACGAAGCCCATTTGCTGAATCATCCATTGCCCTGCTGAACAGCCGTTGTGCCGCATCATACTGCCCTAATCCGCAGAGAAACGCACCGTAATTATTAAGCACATAGCTGTTTTGCGCTGCTAATTTCAGGGCGTGACGATAATGTTGCTGCGCCATGCTGTTGTTGCCTGTCTGCTGCTGGTAGCGAGCCATCGCCAGTTGGGTACGGTAATCGCCTGGTGCAATGGCGATTGCACGCTGCAAATTCCTGCGTGCAGCATCATTGTTACCGCGCGCCAACCAGGCCATTCCCAACTGAATCCGTGTTTCAACCAGTGCATCTGGCTGTGGCGAAGTCTGACATCCCGCCAGCAACATTATCAGCACAAAGGCGATTATCCCTGCCCGCATCCCTGTCTCTCCCTGTTTTTATCAGCCACTTATCGTACGCCAATATTGCCAGGTTCAATACGGAATTAGGCAGGAAAACACCGGGTTTCAGATCGCCTTCACAGAGATGGCTTCTCCAGCCAATTTCTTTTTCAACGTGCGCTTAGTACGGTCAATAACATCACCTGCCAACTGACCACACGCAGCATCAATATCATCACCACGGGTTTTACGCACAATAGTAGTAAAACCGTAATCCATCAACACTTTAGAGAAGCGATCGATGCGACTGTTCGAACTGCGACCATAAGGTGCTGCCGGGAAGGGGTTCCACGGGATCAGGTTAATTTTGCACGGCGTATCTTTTAACAACGCGGCCAATTCATGGGCGTTATCGGTGCTGTCATTGATGTGATCGAGCATCACGTACTCGATGGTCACGCGCCCCTGATTAGCATTAGACTTGCCGATATAACGGCTGACTGACGCCAGGAACGTCGCAATATTGTACTTTTTGTTGATCGGCACAATTTCGTCACGAATTGTGTCATTCGGTGCATGGAGCGAGATCGCCAGCGCCACATCGATCATATCGCCCAGCTTATCCAGCGCGGGAACCACACCCGACGTGGACAGCGTTACGCGGCGTTTTGACAGGCCAAAGCCAAAATCATCCAGCATGATTTCCATTGCCGGAACCACATTGGTCAGGTTGAGCAATGGCTCCCCCATTCCCATCATCACCACGTTGGTGATCGGGCGCTGGCCGGTGACTTTGGCTGCACCGATGATTTTGGCCGCGCGCCATACCTGGCCAATAATTTCGGATACACGCAGGTTACGATTAAAACCCTGCTGTGCCGTTGAACAGAATTTGCATTCCAGCGCACAGCCCACCTGGGAAGAGACACACAGCGTGGCGCGATCTTTTTCTGGAATGTAGACGGTTTCTACCTGCTGTCCACCCACCTGAATAGCCCATTTGATGGTGCCATCGGCTGAGCGTTGTTCTTCCGCCACTTCTGGTGCGCGTATTTCAGCGACCTCTTTCAGTCGGTTACGGAAAACCTTGTTGATGTCGGTCATCTCGTCGAAATCATCACAGCAGTAGTGATAGATCCATTTCATCACCTGGTCGGCGCGAAACGGCTTTTCACCCATGCTGGCAAAAAACTCACGCATCTGCTGGCGATTCAGATCGAGCAGGTTGATTTTGTCTTTTTTAGGGGTGGCAATTGCAGGAGATTCGGACGACGGCGTCACAATAAGTTCTGACATAATATTCTCTGGCCTCGTTGTTACACGTTATGGCTCTGGGTTTGGAGTGAATAAAATAGAAGCGCCCCTGAACAGAATGTCAGGGGCGCATTATTGTACTCATGACTTCGTAAGGGTTAAAGCAGCAAACACACTTTTTTTGTAAACCCTTTTCTGTCAGGCAGCCGAATTAACGGGTGCGTGGGCAGATTTCGCCTTCGCCGAAGAAGTAAGCGATTTCACGGGCAGCAGATTCAGCAGAATCAGAACCGTGGGTCGCGTTCTCGGTGAAGCTGTCTGCGTAGTCAGCACGCAGCGTACCCGCCAGTGCGTTCGCCGGGTTAGTTGCCCCCATCAGGTCACGGTGACGCTGTACGGCATTTTCGCCTTCCAGTACGGAAACCACAACCGGACCAGAGGTCATGAATTCAACCAGGCCATCAAAGAAAGGTTTACCCTGGTGTTCAGCGTAGAAACCTTCAGCCTGCTCTTTGCTCAGGTGCAGCATTTTGCTGCCAACGATTTTGAAGCCAGCGCTTTCAAAACGGTTGAAGATGGCACCGATAACATTCTTTGCCACAGCGTTTGGTTTTACGATGGAAAATGTACGCTCAATAGTCATTGTTGACCCCTGTATTATCTTTCGAGTTTAGCCGCGAAAACGGTTCCCGGCCGGGAAAATGGCCGCAGATTATAGGGGGCATCGCGAGAGATGCCTATCGGAGATTCAATAATTTAATGAAAAACCCGATCCTCATCGCGACATTTTTTCCCCACCTGCGGCTATTTTACGCAGCCCGTGGATTGATGACCAGAAAAGCGCCTGGGGATCCGTCTGAAATTAGTTGATCAACGCCACATTAATCAGACGACTGTCGGCACGGCCACGGTCGTCTACCGCACGAATACGATATTTTCCCGGGCGGGAGGGCCGCCAGTCGAGGGGCGTTTTACTGGCACTGCTACCAAGATAAACATCATCAACAAACCAGTAAACAGTGGCACTGTCCGCATCGGTCACCGCGCTGAAACTGATATTGTCCCGCCCTTTCTGCGACTGACGCAGCTGGTAAGTGGTGTTCTTCAACGGCGACGTTATGCGTGGTGCATCTCCTCCCACTGCGCCCTGCTGGCAGGTAACCGCTGGCGGCTGGCGCTTGGGCAACCCGGCTTGCATAAAGACGTTGGCAAGATCGGAAGGCCAGAACTCAAACACTTCAATATGGCTGGTCTCTGTATCCCAGGGGGCACAGACGGGTTGCCCACTCTGATTATCAATACGTAAGGGGCGGTAAACCGTATCCACTTTAATCGGGGATTTACCCGGAATAAACCAGCTTTTGCCGCGCTGCTGGCACCATTGCGTGGGCAGATCGCCACTCGGCAGGCAGATTTCCACACGTTTCAGATGCACCGGGAAGCGATGCTTAGGCTCACTCAGTCCCGGATAGCTGGCAATCACACTGTCGATAATATTGAAAAACAACGGTGCGGCAGCCTCAACGCCGACAAACGCGTTATTGCCCTGCCCGTTAAAGTTCCCCTGCCACACCACCAGCACATAAGGACCAAAAATACCGACGCTCCATGCGTCGCGAAAGCCCCAGGAGGTGCCGGTTTTCCAGTAAACAGGAAGCGATGACGGGCGCTGCGCTAATGTATCGCCAGGGCGGCGGTGCTGACGCAGAATATCCAGCGTCATAAAACTGGCCTCTTCACTCAGCAGGCGAAATGCCGGCGACTGAGGGTCCTGCTGACGCAGCCGCAGCGCGCGAACTTCGCCCCGGTTAGCCAGCATCGCATAGAGTTTCGCCAGTTCCTGGGCAGTCACCTCTCCCCCCCCCAGCACCAGCGACAGTCCATAATGTTTTTCGCTGGCAAGATTACTGATACCCGCCAACTGTAAAAACTGATAGAAACCCGGCTGGCGCAGCCGTGAAGCAATGGTCACCGCCGGAATATTTCGGCTGAAATTGAGGGCGTCGGTCGCAGTCACCGGCCCGAGGAAGCGGCGGTCAAAGTTCTCGGGCGCATAGCTGCCGAAGGAGTAAGGCACATCTTTCAGAACGGTCATCGGATGCAGCACGCCCTGCTCCATCCCCAGTGCATAAATAAAGGGCTTCAACGCGGAACCCGGGGAACGTTTAGCGTTTGTGCCATTCACCTGCCCCTGAATCTGGCGGTTGTAATAGTCGGCCGAGCCGACCATAGCACGTACTCCCATATCGCGGCTGTCCACCATCAGTACGGCGGTATTATGAATCCCCCGGCTCTGATTACGACGAATAAACGCGTTGACCTGTCTTTCAACCAGCCGTTGCAGACTGGCATCCAGCGTGGTGTCCACACGGGGTTGACGCTCTCCGATTTGCAACTGTTCAATGAAGTGCGGTGCGATAAAAGGTAAATCCTGCGGCTGACGCAGGGCTAACGGCAGCTGGAACAGCGCTTGCTGGCTGTGGTCGGTGGAATAATGCTGCTGCCAGCGCAGGAACAAGCGGTTGCGCGCCTGCATCAGCGGCGGGCTGACTTCATCACTGCGAGGATTAATACGCAAACTGGGTGACTGAGGCAGTACCGCCAGCGTCAACGCCTCTGCCAGCGTCAACTGTGCAGGGGGTTTGGCAAAGTATATCAGGCTGGCTGCACCAATACTTTCGATGTTACGCCCATACGGAGCGTAATTCAGATAGGCTTCCAGGATATCGTGTTTGGAGTAACTGAGTTCAAGCTGAAGGGCGCGCAACACCTGAACTATCTTGCCTTTTGGCGATCGGGTATTCAGTTGCCACACCATGCGCGCCAGTTGCATGGTGATGGTCGATCCGCCCTGCTTATTGCCGCCCAGCACATAGCTGCGCCAGAAGCCCCGCGCCAGGCTTAGCGGGTTTACGCCGGGGTTGTACCAGAACCAGCGATCTTCATGCAGCAACAGTCCGTCCACCGCCAACGGCGAAATCGCCTCCAGAGGCGTCCACTGACGATAGCGATCGTCGCTGGCCAGCGACAGCCTTAGCAATGTGCCATGACGGTCATACCATGCCGTGGACAGCGGGACACCTTGTGATAACGGCGGATGTGGCCACAAACGAAAGCCTGCCACCAGCAGCGCCAGTAATCCCAGCGCCATTGCCAGATTTTGCAACAGACGTTTCATGTGTTCATGCTACCCGAAGCCCGGCTATTCAGCCGGTACCACATCAATCTTGCCTGCGCTGGCTGACATCGCCTGAATTTCACGGTCATACATCGCTTCACCGTACGCCGGAGGAATGACAAAACTTCCGGTGTTGGTGGCTTTGATTTGGTAAACAAACTCCTGCAGTTCCGTGGTGGCACTGCCATAGATGATCACACGATCTTCACGAATATCGCTGAAGTCCGGTGCCCAGGTTGATCCGCTTGCCGCCAGCGGCGACTGCCAGCTTGCGGATGGCGCATCCTGCTGTTCCTCATCATCTGTCTCTGGCGGTGGAGGCGTTTGCTGGACCACTTCAAATCCACCCGGCAACAGGTCAACTATCGCCAGATTACTCAGCGCTGCTTTTGAATTCGCACGGATTTTCAGATGCACGTTAATGGTCTGACCGAGTGAGACCTTGTCGACCGTTTTACCTGCGGCATCGGCGTAATCGCGGCTGATTTCCAGCCCACGGCTGATCGCTTTCTCTGGTGCAGCCAGGTCATAACCGGCCTGTGTGACCACATACCAGGCGGGTGCGTTTCCTGCATTGCGGAACTGAACAGAAGCCGCATCCCCACTGAAGTTACCCTGTGCAAACCGCCCCTTTAGCGCAGAAATCAGCTGAGGAACTTTATTGTCACGCCCCAGTTGGTTAATCGTCAGCGCCTGCGGATCGTTTTGTTGTGCCACCTGTTCTGAGTAACTTTCCAGCGCCAGAATGCTCATCGCCGCGGAGAAGGTCGTGTAACGCTCTTCCCTCAGTGCCTGCACCATATTTTCCAGCAGTTGTGGCGGGATAGCCGATACTTTTTCCGGGAAGTGACGGGTAATCAGGTACAACCGGGTCGCATCCTGCACCAGCGGATCGTAGTAGTTTTGCGTCCACCAGCTTTTGTTATAGGCCTTGTCCAGCGCCTTCCAACCCGGCGCCAGCAACCGTTCAGCTTCATCATCGGCCTTGAGTAAGCGCCATGAGGAAGCGAGATACAGCGCACTGAGATCGGTTTGCCAGCTGTCCGGGTAGCGTTTTTTCAGTGTCTCCTGCACTGAGGCCAGCGCATTCGTGGTGATTTCGCCCTGCCGCGTAAGCAGATAAACGGCCCAGGCGCGCAGGCGAAGGTGGTAGAGGTCTTCATAACCGTTGGCCGCCAGTGCGCGCAGTGCAACATTGGCATCGTCCAGCATACCGGCAGGCAGCGGATAACCGGCGGCTTTCGCCTCCAGCAGGTACTGCACCACATACGGTGTGATAAACGGATCGGCCTGTGGTGACGCCATCCACAGCCCGACAGCACCGTCAGCGTTCTGGCGTGAACGCAACACGTCGAGAATGCCTTTCAGCTGCTGACGCACTTTATCCGCATCCAGATTGCCACGCAGTTCCGGGTGTTCACTCTGTAGCAACAGCGGGATCGACTGGCTGACAATCTGTTCAGAGCAGTAGTACGGGTAGTCCGCCAGATAACTTGCCAGCCCGCTGGTTAACACCAGCGGTGAGTTCGAGACCGCAGCCTGACGCTGTGCATAAGCACCGAACATCTGGCGTAAATTATCCACCTGCTGCTGATTCCCGCTCATGCGTCCCATCACCGTCTGGATTCGGAACGGCATTGCCGGGCGTACCGAGGTACTGATCGTCCGGCGGCTGGTTTTATCACTGTATTGCGCACTAAAGACCAGTGGCGCATCACCCAATTCAGATTTAGCACGCAGACGGAAGTTGACCACACCCTCATGCTTAGCCGCCAGTTCAAGCGACTGTTCCGGCTGCCCGACCACTTCCAGCTGCGGCGGAGGCGTCACCTTGATTGCCACCGGCAGTTTGCCATCACCCAGGCCTTCCAGGTTATTACTCACGCCCACGCTGACGTCAAATTCATCCCCCGGAGCGACCATTGAGGGGACGTTCGGCGTCAGAATAAAGTTGTCACGCACGGTGGTGCCGGTTTGCGCTTTACCTATTTTTTCTGGCGTGACCGAAATCGCCATCACCCGAATTTTACCGTTGAAATAGTCCGGCACCGGATAAGTAAACTGTGCGTGGCCGTTCACTTCGGTGATCCCCGACCAGTACGCCACCGGCTTGTCCCGTTTACGTTTGAACGGGTTGAGGTGTAGATCGAGGCCTTCACCGCCATCACCGCCTGGGGCAGAAGTCAGCGACATCAGCTTGCTGAACTCTGGCAGGATCAGATCAAGAATCTGCGAGCTCTCAACGTTAAGTTCACGCTTACGGAAGAAGTAATCCAGGGGATCGGTCAGACGATAACGCGCCACCTGCAAGATCCCTTCATCTACGGCAAAAACGGCCACCTGCTGCGGGGCATCCGTGGTGACGTTAATGGTGAGATCTTCACCTGGCTTAATCACCTCTGGCACATCGAGTTTCAGGGTGTTTTTCCGCGCTTCATTACTGATTTTAAACGGCATCACACCATAACTGAGCGGGCTCATGAAGATCTCATCCGAGTTAATATCACGGACGAACTGCACGTTAATATAGGCATTGCCCTCAAGCTCTGCCGGAATGCGGATCTTCTGCACCGAGTTAGTGGTGGTGGTGTGGAACCACTGCCAGCTGTAGACACGATCTTTTTCAATGGTGATCAGGCCGCTGCCGGTATAGGGTGCGTTGATCGCCACTTCAATTTCACTGCCCGGCTGATACTTGTCGCTGTTTAGCTTTAGTTTCAGTTCGGCATTACGATCGAGCGAGCGGGTCAGGTTGGCTTCACCCGCCACGCTATAAGCGATGCGGTTCAGCACCTCACCTTTGGCATTTTCTACCACCAGCACGAAATCACCGGGCTTATTGGTCGCCAGTGTCATCGAGTGACCGCTGGCAGGCAAGTCAAATGCAGCATCGGAAACCGGGATCTCTTTCAGCCTGGATTGATATTTATAGACACCGGACTCCTGACGCGTCAGCACCGACAGATATTTTTGCTCTAACAGGCGCAGCATCAGGCCGTTAAGCGCAATGGTATCCAGCGACGGATTAATCGCGATCAGATTCACGTTGCGCTGGGCATTTTGATGAATGTAACCCAACTCTCCATCGGCTTTCACACCAATCAGATAATCATACGGAGAGACCAGCGTACGGGCGGTAGCTGCCACTGAACGACCGCCGCCAGCGACAAAGGCTTCCGACAGTAATTGCAGCTGATAGGTCGACTCACCGAAACCGCTCAGATCCAGTTTAATCGCTGCCGCACCGTTATCATCCGTGGTGCTGTCTTCCAGTTCAGTTTCATAACCGTCACTGGCCGAACGCGCTTCATAGAAGGCGTAATCTGCATAGCGATCGAACGCCGGGTAGACGGGACGCAGCGTCATTTTGGACGCCACACGGCGCCCCTGTGCCGGGGTGCCGAACAGGTTCTGGACATCAATATTGGCTTTCAGTGCATCCGGCTTGACCCAGCCTTGCTGATGGTCGGGGGTCAGGGTCAGCTTGACCTTGAGCTGATCCGGTTCGAACTCTTTGACGTTAACCGCCGTGCTGCCGAGCAGGCGTGTTGAGTCGTCGTCTTTACCCGGCAGATAGAGATAGATATTCCATTCGCCCGTAGGAGAGCTTTCTTCCGTGGTAAAACTCAGTTCGTTAAATCCGCTGGCGCTGAGGGTCAACGGAACGGTACGCATCAGTTTATCGCGCGGGTCGCGAATTTCAGCGCGAACCGGTATGCCGCCTACCGGCACGGACCAGTCGGCGGCACGGGTGATCAGACCAATATGGAAGGTATCGCCCGGGCGATAGACACCACGATCAGAGAACAGATAGCTTCCGAGAGTGCGGGTATCGTCCGGTGTGGTTTCGCCATACACATCAAAACGGGAGAAATCGAGGCCACGATCGTTGTCACGGCCGGTCGGCAGGAAGGAGACATCCCCCTCTTTTTCCACCAGGAACATCACCGGTTCACGTTCGTTGGTATACACCTCCAGCGACGGGAAACTGACGTGACCATCGCTGCCCGTCTGACGGGTCAGCAGTTTTTCACCGTTCTTCGCCACGACCGAGACCTGCGCACCCGCCACTGGCTGACCGCCGCTGATCGACTGCACAAACAGGTCACGCGTTTTATCCTGCGAACGTTTGGCAATGATGCCCAGATCGGTCACCACCACAAAGCGTGAATCCACGGTGATCGCCTGCTGCGATTCCTCTTCCTGATACTCCTCTTCCTGAGGCTGGGCCTCTTTCTGCTGTGGAGACCATTCAGACAGGGTCAGCAGGAAGATGCCGCGATGGGAATCGGGACGGGTTGAGAGATAGCGCGACAGGTCGATGCCCTGATAGCTGACCTCACCGGGTTTATCATTATTCACCGGCGTCTGATAACGAAAGCGCTCGGTGAAGTATTCGTCGTTCAGGCGATTGAAATCAGCCGAAGCGAACTGGCGGCTTTTAAATGAGACGATATG
This sequence comes from Erwinia rhapontici, assembly GCF_020683125.1. Taxonomy (NCBI): domain Bacteria; kingdom Pseudomonadati; phylum Pseudomonadota; class Gammaproteobacteria; order Enterobacterales; family Erwiniaceae; genus Erwinia; species Erwinia rhapontici. The sequence goes on from NZ_CP085627.1 coordinate 3,746,327, forward strand.
CTGCAACTGGCTGGGAATAACACGTTTGATGTCCACGCGCAGCCCCGGCACGTTACGTGCGGCCACGCTAATGCGTTTATCGCCGTTAACTGACAGTAGCGCCCCCTGAGCGGCAAACTGCAGCAGCTTCGGATAGTCTGGCACCTGAACCACGCGCCACTGTTTTTCCGGCATTTTGTAGCCACCATTGGACGTCATCGCAGCATCCACCGACACCAGCAAATAACGTTTTGCCGGGGCATCAAATTTGAAGCTGAACTGCGGTTGCCAGGTTTCTTCTGCTTCGTTCAGGCTGAGCGACACGACCGGAGAGCGGTTAATCACGCTCTGATCGATATTGCTCACATCCCAGGGAATGAATTCTTCTTCTGTTTGCTCACTGGCCGGACGACGTGGGTCCTTCTGTGGCAACAGCCAGGCTTTCACCCCTTTGCGAACATCGTTGTCACGTACGGCATCGCTAAAGCCAACAATCAGTGCGCGTTCGCCCTGGCTGCCGGGTTTATCGACCACTTCCGCACTGACATCACTCAGGCTAAGGCTGTAGAGATTCGGGACCGTCACCCATCCATCACTTTTACGCGTCACCGGATTGCCAGGACGTGAGGATTTCACCCCGCTGCTCACCTGCAAATGCACAGCTCCGCCGTGATCCATTGGCTGTAGCGCAGTGGAACGCACCCAGGCATTCAGTTTCTTTTCATCCCAGGTTACGCTGAACTTAAGCGGCTGTTCTGGCTGCCCCTGCGCGGCGCTCAGGCCGAGCGACAACTGTTTTTCCACGCTCTGCACATCGGCCGGCGCGTTGAATTTGATATTGAAAATAGCGCTGTGCTGGCTGCTGTCCTGCGGGTCCTGATAGTACTCGCTGCTGCCAATTTGATAGTCAAAAGCAGGCACAATGAAGCGGTGGCGCGTCTGTTCAATACGGATTTGCGGGGCCAGCAAAGTGTCAGGCTCAAGAGTCGCCTCATAGCTCGCCCCCATTGGCAGCGGCTGCTGCGGGGTGAAAATCAGCGTCCAGGCATTCTGCCACTGCCATTCCCCGGCTAAGGCGGGCTTCAGGCTAATCCCTGCGCTGACCTTTTTTCCGACCAGCGTGACCGGGGCAACCGACTGATTGAACCTCAGGGTGAGCACCTGCACGGCAGGTTTTGCGGCGGTGTAGTCAATCCCTTCCGGGTTGACGACCTCTACCCTGCTGTTCTGGATGGCCAGCGGGGCAACGTCAATCGGTTTAGGTCGGTTCTGCCACCACTGCCAGCCATACACGCTGGCAACACCTGCAGCCGCCAGCAGCAGCACACTCAGGGCAATGGTCTTCGGATGTCGGTCAATCCCCTGCTCAAGCCGGGCGAAGCCTGCTTTAAGGGGTGAAACCCAGCCTGGGCCGCGCCAGTTGATCTCACCCAGCAGCGGGCGCAGCAACAGTCCCAGCACGCGAAAAAGGCGCGAGAGCAGCCAACACAGTGCTTTCAGCACGGTGAACGGTAAGCGCAGGAGAAATTTGAGCACATCCATCAGATAGAACCTTCCCTGTTACAAAATTGGTCAAAGAGTAATAGTTTATCTGCGCAATTTCTATCTGCGAATGCAAACAATTTGCAGGAATCCAGAGGTGGCTCTGAATAGTGTCATTTCGCCTTGTGATAGCTAACAAAATCGCTGACACTCAGCTAAACGTTACTGACAATGAGGCCGCGATGACGACTCCCTCTCTTTTTGTTTCTGCTGACTGGCTGGCAGAGCATCTGACCAATGACAACATCCAGGTTCTGGACGCACGTATGCTGCCGCCAGGGCAGGAGAAAACCCGCAACATCCAGGAAGAGTATCTGGCAGAGCATCTGCCAAATGCGCCCTTCTTCGATATTGAGGCCCTGTCGGATCATACCAGTGCTTACCCGCATATGTTGCCGCGAGCGGAAACGTTCGCAGTGGCAATGCGTGAACTGGGGATCAGCGATGACAAACATCTGGTTATCTACGATGAGGGCAATCTGTTCTCGGCTCCCCGCGCCTGGTGGATGCTGCGTCACTTTGGTGTGAAGCAAATTTCCATTCTGGCTGGCGGGCTGGCGGGCTGGAAACAGGCGCAACTGCCGCTGGAAAGTGGTGCCCTGGACATCGCGGAAGGCGAGTTCGAGGCCGATCAGGGTGAAGGCGAAGTCAAACGCGTCACTGATGTCCTGCTGGTTAGTCATGAAGGTGGCGCGCAGATTATTGATGCCCGTGCTGCTAACCGTTTTCACGGAGAAGTGGATGAACCGCGTCCTGGACTGCGCCGTGGACGCATTCCAGGCAGCCTGAACGTTCCCTGGAACTCGCTGGTCACCGAAGGGCGTTTGAAACCCACTGCGGAATTACAGGCAATATTCAGTCAGCAGGGTGTGGATTTGTCGCAGCCTGTGATTGCCAGCTGTGGTTCTGGCGTCACCGCGGTGGTGGTGATTCTGGCGTTAACCAGCCTCGGCGTGAAAAACGTCGCGTTATACGACGGTTCCTGGGGCGAATGGGGAGCCCGTAACGACCTGCCGATCGTTAACGATTCACTGTAGCGGCGGATCGTCTTTGATCCGCCAGCAGCAACGGGATCGCCCGTGGGATGACTAAAAAAGGGTCGTCCCATGCAGCAAACGATCGTTAATCGATGTTTTTGACTTTGAAATCTCGCAGGAAACTTCCCCAACGCCGTTCATAGAATGGCGTGATATGGGCAATAAAGAAGTGGCTGATACCTTTCTCCCCTTCCACGACCTGGCAAATATCAATTGGGCTATCGTCCAGCAGCGTATCCGTTGCCACACTGCCGGCCGCGTGAATCACTGCTTCAAGATCGCCATCGCCTTCAATGCCAATCAGCAGATTAGCGGGCTGGTCAGCATGTTCTTTGATCTCCGCCACGTAGGCGCGGCGCACGGTTTTATACTTGGCAAAAAGCTGGGTCAGCGAATCGATCATCTGTGCCGGAGGCTCAGCAATTTCCGACAGCAACAGCGAGGTTCCGCCTTCCAGCACCGTCTGCTGGCTGAGAGCACTGCTGCCCTCATCTAACAGGTGGGCAATTTCACGCGGAGAAAACTCTTTGCCGTTAGGCAATTTGGGGTTCAGAAACAGGGCTTCGCCCAGAGTCATTTCGAACAAAGTGCGCACCGGCATCACCAGATAAGCCTGCTCGCCACTCACGGCCTGTTGCAGTGCTTCCGCTGAGGTGAAGAACGGAATAATGCTGGTGCCGTCTTCTTTTTCCCAGTGCTGTAAATCAACTGGAGTGCTGGCATCGATCGCCTGCTCAGGCTGGGCGCTTTCGCCGGGGACCACAACGCTGGCATCCATCAGCAGGGCAAAAAACTCCGGACGGTGCGCCGGCTCTACTGCTGCCAGTTTCAGCACCTCTTCCAGCCGCGGGTTAAGATCGTTCATGAATGTGTTCCAGACAAGACTGCGGGTGGACCGGAAAAAGGGTCCGTCCCTACAAGGGCCGATCGTGTTGCGATCGGCCCGTTATATTACGCTTTGTTTAACAGCAGGTTCGCAACGGCACGCACACCCAGCCCGGTGGCACCCGCAGACCACTGATCCACGGCACCTTTACGGTAGGTAGCAGAACAGTCGATATGCAGCCAGCCCTGCTTGTATTCACTCACGAAATGCGACAAGAACGCAGCGGCGGTGCTGGCCCCGGCAGAGTGCGACGGGCTGGCAATGTTGTTCAAATCAGCAAAATTTGACGGCAGATGACTGCGGTGGAACTCCGCCAGCGGCAGACGCCAGAACGGCTCGTTCTCCCCGGCAGCACTTTCCAGCAACGACTGCGCCAGTGCATCGTCAAAGCTGAACAACGCGTGGTAATCGTTACCTAATGCGGTTTTTGCTGCACCCGTCAGGGTCGCCGCATCAATAATCAGTTCAGGGTTAAGCGCACTGGCATCAATCAGCCCATCGGCCAGTACCAGACGGCCTTCAGCATCGGTATTCATCACCTCAACGGTTTTGCCATTGCGGTAACGAATAATGTCGCCCAGTTTAAAGGCATTGCCGCTGACCATATTATCCGCGCAGCACAGGATCAGTTTCACACGTTTGTTCAGACCACGGCTGATTGCCAGCGCCAGTGCACCGGTCAGCGTTGCCGCCCCTCCCATATCCGACTTCATGGAGTCCATAAAGCCGCTCTGTTTCAGGCTGTATCCGCCGGTATCAAAGGTGATTCCTTTGCCGACCAGGCAGGCGTATACCGGGGTTTCATCGTTGCCACCGGGATTATAATCCAGCGTCAACAGTACCGGACTGCGCGATGAACCGCGCCCGACAGTATGCAGCCCCAGATAGTTTTGCTTTTTAAGGTCATCACCTTTCGTAATGCGGTAACTGACCGCATCACAGGCCACATCACACAGCAGGTCAATGGCACGGGTGGCTAACTGTTCCGGCCCCAGCTCTTCAGCGGGCAGGTTAATAGTGTCACGCACCCAGTCGATAATTTTCAGACGGTTGTTCAGCTCCGCCTGTTCGGCATCTGCCAGCGCGGCCCACTGCACTTCGCGCTCGCCTTTTGGACCACGGTAGCCCTGCCAGAACGCCCAGCTGTTCTCCAGATCCCAGCCATCGCCGCTCAGGCTGACATGACGGATACCCTGGCTATCAATTTTGCGCGCAGCGCGCTGGATAGTGGCCAGCGGTTCACTGCCGGTAAGATGGATAGTCAGGCCGCTGTCGTTGCTGCTCAGGATCGCTTTTTCGCCCCAACGCAGATCGGCCGCAGCCGTTGACAGGGTAATATTCATAGAGGTGGTCATCGCATGGCTCCTTTTCATTATTTCATCTTTCAGACCGGGGTTTGACCGGCCGCTGCGATTTTTCCGCAGGAGGATTGTACAACCAGACTAACAGAAATGTGACAGGGATGTTTTCGCGGGATGCGGCGTACTACGCAGAACGGGCCAGAATCTGGCCCGTTACTGTTTGTGCGGGAGTGAGGATCAACCTGCCTGAACAGCACCGCTGGCTTTAAACGCTTTCCATTGAGGGGAGAGCTCACGCAGACGGCTAAGGGATTTTTGCACCAGCTGAATGGTGTAGTCGATCTCTTCTTCGGTGGTAAAACGCCCGAGAGAGAAGCGGATCGAACTGTGTGCCAACTCATCGTTGAGACCAATGGCCCGCAGCACGTAAGACGGCTCCATACTGGCAGAGGTACAGGCTGAGCCGGTTGAGACCGCCAGATCCTTCAGCGCCATAATCAGTGATTCACCATCAACGTAATTAAAACTGACGTTGAGAATATTCGCCGCACCTTGCTCCAGTGAACCATTGAGGTACACCTCCTCGATATGTCCAATACCCGCCCACAGGCGGCTACGCAGCGCACCCAGGCGTGCCATCTCGCTGGCCATTTCTTCTTTGGCGATGCGATAGGCTTCACCCATTCCCACAATCTGATGCACCGGCAGCGTACCGGAACGCATACCGCGTTCGTGACCGCCACCGTGGATCTGGGCTTCCAGACGGATACGCGGTGCACGGCTGACATAGAGCGCACCGATGCCTTTCGGTCCGTAAATTTTATGCGCAGAGAAAGACATCAGATCGACTTTCAGCACACTCAGATCGATAGGTAATTTACCCACGCTCTGCGTGGCATCAACATGGAAAATCACCCCGCGCTCACGGCACAGTTCGCCAATAGTGGCAATATCCTGCACCACCCCGATCTCATTATTGACGTGCATAATTGACACCAGCACCGTGTCATCACGCAGCGCCGCGGTCAGCTGTTGCAGATCCAACGTGCCATCAGGGCGCGGGTTCAGATAAGTGACGCTGAATCCCTCACGCTCTAACTGAGCACAGGTATCCAGGACCGCTTTATGCTCCGTGGTACAAGTGATGATGTGACGACCCTTTTCCTGATGGAAAGTGGCTGCACCTTTGATGGCGAGGTTGTTGGCTTCTGTTGCACCGGAGGTAAAGACGATTTCACGTGGGTCAGCGCCCACTAACTCTGCAATCTGGTTGCGGGCAACATCCACCGCTTCTTCTGACTGCCAGCCATAACGATGCGATCGCGAGGCCGGATTACCGAAGGTTCCGTCCAGAGTCAGATACTGCATCATTTTTGCGGCCACACGAGGGTCGGCGGGTGTGGTGGCGGAATAATCCAGATAAATCGGTAATTTCATTGCTCGTTAAGCTCCGGGAGGTTTCTTGATTGCCGCCCTTCTGCGCCCTGAAATCTTTGCTGGAAGCAGAAATGAATAAAAGGCCCGTCAGGCCTTTTATTCATTTCCGGGGGCGAAGAACAAACCCCGCCCGGACTGCGATCAGGCGCGCAGATTGACGTTAATTGTTTCCTGCATGCGGCCGTTTGGCGCACGACGGATTTCATTGCTGTTCTGACGGTCAGCCACTTCCAGGATTTCCTGGTTATTGACCAGTTCTGCCAGTGTAATATTGTTGAGGAAGTCGCTGATGCGCTCACTCAGATCACGCCACAGCACGTGAGTCAGGCAACGCTCGCCGCCCTGGCAGCCTTCTTTACCCTGACATTTAGTGGCATCGACAGATTCGTCAACGGCAGTAATCACTGCGCCCACTGCGATGGCATCAGAGCCTTTGCCCAACAGATAACCGCCACCCGGACCACGTACGCTGGCCACCAGACCATTCTTACGCAGACGGGAGAACAGCTGCTCAAGATAAGAAAGGGAAATGCCCTGACGCTCTGAAATATCCGCTAAAGGCACCGGGCCTTCATGGGAATGCAGTGCAACATCAAGCATAGCGGTAACAGCATAACGGCCTTTGGATGTCAGTCTCATGGCGTTTACAACCTCGGTTATAACCCTGGATGGGTGTTAACAAAATATGGACGCAAGTCTGACATTCCTGACTAAATTGGTCAAGTATTTAACCTACTAAAACACTCAACTATTTAACCAAGTAAAATACTCAACTATTATGCTGTTATTTTATTCACCGATACACCCTTACTCGCCCCGTGGCTTCTCCAGTGAAGAGAGCATCCCACGCAGGATATTCAGCTCGTCACGTTCAGGGCGAGCACGGGTAAACAGGCGACGCATTTTACTCATCACCTGCCCCGGGCTGGCTTCACGGATAAAACCGCTGCCGATCATCATTTTCTCCATATGCTGATAGAAGCGCTCAAGCTCATCGACCAGTGGATAAGGTGACTCAACCGGCGCTTCTTGCTCCGCTTCCAGCGACTGCAGCCAGGCCATACGCACTTCATAGGTAATGACCTGCACAGCCATCGCCAGGTTCAGCGAGCTGTAGTCCGGGTTAGCAGCAATGGCGACGTGGTAGTGGCACTTCTGCAACTCTTCGTTGGTCAGGCCAACGCGTTCGCGACCAAATACCAGCGCAACAGGCGCCTGTTGGCCCTCTTCCACACTTTTTAAACCGCACTCGCGTGGGTCGAGCATCGGCCACGGCAGAGAGCGCGAGCGCGCACTGGTGCCGACCACCAGGCCACACCCGGCAATCGCTTCATCGAAAGTGTCGACAATTTTCGCATCGCCAATCACATCGCTGGCACCGGCCGCCAGGGCAATAGCCTGTGAGTCCGGTTTAACCAGCGGATTGACCAGATAAAGGTTCGTTAAACCCATGGTTTTCATCGCACGAGCGACAGAGCCCATGTTGCCAGTGTGAGAGGTCTCCACCAGCACAATTCGGATATTTTGCAGCATAAGGATTCTGGGGTCTGAGAGTTAATTCGACGATGCTAACATATTTTAAGGACATTTGCCGTTCTGCCCTGCTATACTACGCGCCGTTTTCTATCAGATTATGATATTTATCCAAAGTGATTGATGCTGTAGCAAGGCAGCAAGAAAGCGAATCCCGCTGAGCTTACTTAAGTAAGTGATTCGGGTGAGTGAGTGCAGCTAACACAGCGACAGCTTCAAGAATGAAGGGTAAACCGTTCTTTAACATCCAGCGAGACGAAACTTAACTATGCATCCAATGCTCAACATTGCCGTGCGCGCTGCGCGCAAGGCCGGAAACGTAATTGCCAAGCACTATGAAACCCCGGACTCCGTCGAAGCCAGCCAGAAAGGCAGCAATGACTTTGTCACCAATGTTGACCGTGAAGCGGAACGCCAGATTATTGAAGTGATCCGCAAGTCTTACCCACAGCACACCATCATCTCTGAAGAGTGCGGTGAACTGCCAGGCGAAGACCAGGATGTGCAATGGGTTATCGATCCACTGGATGGCACCACCAACTACATCAAACGCCTTCCCCACTTCTGTATTTCTATTGCCGTTCGCATCAAAGGCCGTACTGAAGTTGCCGTTGTTTACGATCCAATGCGTAATGAACTGTTCAGCGCCGTACGCGGCCAGGGCACCCAGCTTAACGGCTATCGTCTGCGCGGCGGCACCGCCCGCGATCTGGATGGCACCATTCTGGCCACCGGCTTCCCGTTCAAACTGAAGCAGCACGCCACTCCGTATATCAATATCCTCGGCAAACTGTTCACCCAGTGTGCTGACTTCCGTCGCACCGGTTCTGCTGCGCTGGATCTGGCCTATGTGGCTGCGGGTCGCGTGGACGGTTACTTCGAGATTGGTCTGAAGCCATGGGATTTCGCCGCGGGTGAGCTGCTGGTGCGTGAAGCTGGCGGTCTGGTGACTGACTTTGTTGGCGCGCATGGTTATATGCATTCAGGTAACATCGTTGCAGGTAACCCACGCGTCGTGAAAGCGATGCTGGCCAACATGCGTGATGAACTGAGTGAAGCGCTGAAGCGTTAATTCGTCCCAGGGGCGCGGCATGCCGCGCCCTGAGTCAGGCATGCCTGCCCCCTGCGCAAGATTTACTGCAGGAACATCGGTCGGATACCGCCTGACATCGCGGGTTGCGCACTCAGCCACAGCATGGCTCCAGCGGCAATCAGCAGCACGCCACCGGTCAGAGCCAGACAGTTCAATGCCACTACATGCCAGGCAGCAGATCCTGTATTACGTGTTAAACGCTGTGCGAGGGAGCGCGAGAGCTGTACCACCAGCGCCATGCACGATACCGTTAACGCCGTTCCCACCGCCATCACCAGCGCGGATAGCACCCCCCAGAAGTAAACACCAATCACCTTTGAAAACAGCAACATCATAATGGCCCCCGAGCAGGGTCGTAACCCCATCGACAGTACCACCGCGACCTTCGTTTTCCATCCCATCGCCTGCGACAACATTGCACTGTCCGGCACATGCTGATGCCCACAACCACAGTGTTCACTGTGCTGATGCCCCGCAGGCAAAATACGGGTGATGGTCATTCGGACAGGTGCCGGGCGCAGCTGCAGCCACAATTTTTTCAGGGCTCGCCAGCACAGCCACAGGCCCAGGCCGATCACCAGTAGATAGCTCCCTTTTTCCAGCCAGTAGCTGCTGAGATGCATCTGGCGCGAAGAGAGTTGCAACACGCCCAGCATTATCGTCACCAGCGCAATCGCCACTGCCCCTTGCACTACAGCCGCGGCCAGCGTCAGTTGCAGGCTGGTTTTCATTTTCGTCGGGTGGGTAGCAAGAAAGGTGGCTATCACCACTTTGCCATGGCCGGGGCCGAGCGCATGTAATACGCCATAAAGCAGGCTGAAACCCATTAGCGCCAGCCCGGCCTGATGAGGATTGCTGGCAACCTGTTGTAACAGCCCGGTCATCTGCTGATGCAGACTCTTCTGCCACATAATGCTTTGCAACAGGATTTGCGGCCAGTGCTGCCAAATCCACAGCCCTCCCAGGAGCATCCCTGACATCAACAGCGCGAACGGCCATATCGCCCCTCTACGCGGAGCGCGGCTGAGGCCACTTACTGACATATCAGCGTCACCGTCTGGGCAAACTTGCGACCAAGATCCATCTCTTCCGCTGGCGCATCTGCTTTATCCAGTGACAGCGCATAGGCTTGCATGGAGGCATCCGGTTTGGGGGTTTGCAGCTCGAAATGACATTGTGATACCAGTTCTGCCGGGACTGTCAGTGCTTTTTCAGAGTCGTAATACATATCTACAAAGTAAGTGGGATCAAAAGTGGAAAACGTATACCGCTGGCCTTTTAGCGACTGCGGATGTGCCAGCGGCAGAATAAACTCCAGCACCGCCTGATGCCCCTGCCGTGAAAGATGGTATTCCGGCGGCAGATTATCGAACTTCACCGGCTGCTTCTGGTGCCAGAATTCGCTGAAGTAATGCTGGCCTAACACATTAGCCATCACTTCTGCCGCCAGTTTTTTCCAAACCACTGAATCCGGTTTTGCCGTTCCTGCATCGTATAACAGATCGGCAGAGGTGATTTCATCCATCACCCAGCGCATTTTCAGCCCGGTGAGCCGATCGCCCTGATGAACCAGCGTGGTCTGCATATCGATAAAGCTGTGCGGATGCGCCATGGCAACCGGGGACAAAACGATTATCAGCCCTGCGGCCCCCGCTGCACACCTGTTATAATGTAACAAATTAAACTCCACTCCAGTTTTTGTCGATTATTTTTGTGACCTGTCTTAAAAGCTCTGAATAAAACTGACTCGATTGACCACAACGTGGCTGGCTAAGGCTATTCTTAGCATAATCAATCGCTACTGGGATCACAGATGATGAGTACACACTCACCTGAAATGTCTGTCCTCTCCAGTCCACAGCGCCGTTGCCACCTGCTTTTAATGCTCTGCCTGCCTGAATCCTTCGTCACGGTGGAATCGGTTTGCCAGCTTAACGGTGTGGATCACGCCGTAACCCGGCAAGATATAGCGGAGGTGGCAGAGGAAATCCAGCGCTATCACCATCTTGCCATTGAGCTGGATGAGCTGGGCGCGTTGCGCCTTCGTGGAACGCATTTAGATCAGCGTCTGTGCCTGCTACATAACTTACGGCGGGCTCTGCGGCTGTCTCCGGCGTTTATCCATAACGACTTTTCCTCCGTCATTAAGCAACAACTTCAGACGCTGCCAGTGGATAAGGCCTTGTACGATGAGCATAACCTGGCAGCACTGGTCCAGTATTGTTCACTTCATCTGGACCGCGAGTTCAGCGCTCGCGATACCCAATTTTTACAGGTCTGGCTGCGCTATGCTCTCGCCTGGCACTGCCAGCCGGACTTTACCGCACAGCAACTGCACTGGATCGAAGGTAAACCGGAGTTTTCACTGGCACAGGCGATTGCCCGCTGCTGGAGTAAACGTGGCTATCAGGCGGCGGTTAATGAGGTTGCGTTACTCGCCCTGCTCTTCAGCCAACTGCATGTTCCCCAGAGACAACACACCCTCAGCGCTCATGAACGCCAACTTCTCCAGTCCGTGGAGCTGTTAATTCAGCGCTTTCAGGCGTTGTCTGGCATGGTATTCAGTAATGACGCGGGCCTAAGCGCACAACTTTATACGCATCTGGCGCAGGCGCTGGAGCGTACTCTGTTTTCCATCGGCATCGATCACAATCTGGTTGACGATATCGCCCAGCAGTACCCGCGTCTGCTGCGTACTACGCGTGAGGCTATCGCCGCGCTGGAACAACAATACAGCGTGCAGTTCACCGATGAAGAGATGGGTCTGATTGCGATTATTTTTGGCGCATGGCTGATGCAGGAAAGCGCCTTGCAAGAGAAGCAGGTGTTGTTATTGATTGGTCGTGATAGCGAACTGGAGCAGCAGGTTGAGCAGCAGCTGCGTGAACTGACGCTGCTGCCGCTGACGATTAAGTACCAGGATGTTGCCGACTTTCAGCGCCACAGCGCACCGAAAGGGATCGCGCTGGTGATCACGCCTTATGCCACGCCGCTGCCGCTCTACTCACCACCGCTGATCCATGCTGAACTGCCGCTGGGCGAACACCAGCAGCGCAGTATCCGCCTGCTGCTGGAGTCATAATCAGGTCACTTTTGGCCGCAGGAACAGCACTGGCACAACCAGCAGTGCCATCACCCAGAACACGCCGCCTTGCAGGTGCTGGAACAGCACACCACACACCATGGTCATCAGAGCAATGCCACCGCCCATTGCCAGTGCGGAATAGACTGACTGCAGGCGGATCACCTCGCTCCCGTCGCGGGCAGCGATAAAGCGCATAGCCGCCAGATGACAAATAGTGAAACTGCCACAGTGCAGAATTTGTGCAACGACAAGCCAACCCAGTTCCGTGGACGACGCCATCATACTCCAGCGTAAAACAGCACAGACACAGGACAGCAACAGCAGATCGCGTGCGCTCCAGCGGCGGAACAGTCGGTTGCTGGCGGCAAACACCACAATTTCAGCCACGACGCCCAGCGACCATAAATAGCCCACAATGCTCGACGAGTAGCCTGCTTCCTGCCAGTAAATGGCACTGAAGCCGTAGTAGGCGGCATGCGCCCCCTGCATCAGCGTCACGCATAGCAGGAAGCGCCAGACAGCGGTTTCACTGAGCATCTGCTTCCACTGCGCCCATCCGCTATGTTCGGTTTGTTTTTCCATCCCCTGCGGCATCACCGCCGGGCGTAGCATCATACCTGCAATCATCGCCCCGCATCCCACACACAGCAGCATCAGGATGGCGTGATAGGAAAAATGTGTCACCAGCACACCGGTAAGCGCCGAGCTGATCACAAACGCCAGGGAACCCCACAACCGCACCGGACCGTAAGGCAGGGCGATCTGTCGCTGCCAGGTTGCGGCCAGCGCATCGCTCAACGGCACCAGCGGTGAGAAGAACAGATTGAATCCGACCATCACCAGCAGCAGCCACACCCACTGGGAACCTGCCCAGAAGCCCAGCGCAAATAACAGCGTCAGCGAAGCCAGCAGGCGCAGGACGCTAATCAGTCGTGAAGGGTTAGTGACGCGTGAGGCGATAAGCAGGCTACCGGCAAAGCGGGCAATCATGCCGCAGCCCAGCAGCAGGCCGATTTTTTCCGGTTGCAGGCCGCTGTCTTTTAGCCAGACGCCCCAGAACGGTAAATAGACGCCATAGGCGAAGAAATAGGTGAAGTAGCTCAGTCCAAGCCAGTACGTGGAACGTATCGTCATTTTCCCTCCGACAAAGTGGAGGCTAATGTACACCGCCGCACAGGATAAAAAAATAGCGGGACACTTTCGTGTCCCGCTATCTGTACTCAGGCTCCCATTAAATCAGGAGGTAAGGACGAATTTATGCATATACAGGGAAGCGTGCACAGATTTCCAGCACCTGCTTCTTCACACGCTCGCTCACGCCTTCATCATTGATATTGTCGAGAATATCGCTGATCCAGCCTGCCAGTTCGCGCACTTCTGCTTCTTTAAAACCACGACGGGTGACAGCCGGGGAACCGATACGAATACCTGAAGTCACAAACGGGCTTTTCGGATCGTTAGGCACGCTGTTTTTGTTCACGGTAATGTTGGCACGGCCCAGGGCTGCGTCAGCTTCTTTACCGGTCAGGTTTTTGTCTACCAGGTCCAGCAGGAACAGGTGGTTATGCGTACCGCCAGAAACCACGTTGTAGCCGCGTGCCAGGAACACTTCCACCATTGCTTTAGCGTTTTTAGCCACTTGCTGCTGGTAGGTTTTGAACTCAGGCTCCATCGCTTCTTTGAAGGCGACAGCTTTACCCGCGATAACGTGCATTAGCGGGCCACCCTGGCCACCAGGGAAGACAGCAGAGTTCAGTTTTTTGTACAGGTCTTCGTCACCGCCAGCCGCGAGGATCAGGCCGCCACGTGGGCCTGCCAGGGTTTTGTGCGTGGTGGAGGTCACGATGTGCGCATGAGGTACCGGGTTAGGGTACACGTCAGCTGCAATCAGACCCGCCACGTGCGCCATATCAACGAACAGGTAAGCGCCAACGGTATCTGCGATTTCGCGCATTTTTGCCCAGTCGCACACGCCAGAGTAAGCAGAGAAACCACCAACGATCATTTTTGGCTGGTGCTTTTTCGCCAGTTCAGCCAGTTCGTTGTAATCAATCTGGCCGGTCTCGTCGATGCCGTAAGGGATGACGTTATACAGCTTACCAGACAGGTTAACCGGGGAACCGTGAGTCAGGTGACCGCCGTGTGCCAGGTTCATACCCAGAATGGTATCGCCCGGCTGCAGCAGCGCAGTGTATACCGCGAAGTTAGCCTGGGAACCGGAGTGTGGCTGCACATTGGCGTAGTCTGCACCAAACAGGGCTTTAGCACGGTCGATAGCCAGCTGCTCAACGATATCCACGTACTCACAACCACCATAGTAGCGCTTGCCCGGATAACCTTCAGCGTACTTGTTCGTCAGCTGAGATCCCTGAGCCTGCATAACACGTGGGCTGGTGTAATTCTCTGAAGCAATCAGCTCGATGTGCTCTTCCTGGCGCACTTTCTCCTGCTCCATCGCCTGCCATAAATCGGCATCATAATCGGCAATGTTCATTTCACGTTTTAACATTTGCATCTCCTGACTCAACTGACTTGCAATAATGAATGCCCCCGCTGGGGAGCGATGGGCAATAGTTTAAACTGTTTATGCACCTGTTGAATAGCTTAACCACTGCCTTTTTACGCAAACGATTGGCTTCAGTTGTGGCAAGGGTTAGTTACTGTTCTTTGCAAGTCCCGGATAAGGAATTCTCCTCATCTGCCAGATGCTGTTTTTTCAACAAGACCGTACATCGCGTGCGGAAAAATACCCTCTCACTCTAAAGGTGTATTTACAGCGGAGTATGTTGCGAATAACATGCATTTTAAATACATGTTTAATTTCTTGCTAAGGAGCACACCATGCTGGACAGCCAAACCATTGCCATCGTCAAATCTACTATCCCCGCCGTTGCTGCACTCGGCCCTCGCCTGACCTCGCATTTCTATCAGCGGATGTTTGCCCACAACCCTGAGCTGAAAGACATCTTTAATATGAGCAACCAGAGCACAGGTAATCAGCCGGAAGCGCTGTTTAATGCCATCTGCGCCTACGCCAGCAATCTGGATAACCTCGCCGCGCTGGGCCCTGCCGTAGAGAAAATTGCGCAGAAACACACCAGTTTCGCTATTCGTCCCGATCACTATCCGATCGTCGGTGAGCACTTGCTGGCGAGTATTGATGAAATGCTGCATCCGGGTGAAGAGGTGCTGGCAGCATGGGGCAAAGCCTACGGCGTACTGGCCGGAATTTTTGTACAGCGTGAGGAGCAGATTTATGAAGAAACCGAAGAAAAAGTCGGCGGCTGGCGCGGTGGCCATCGTGAATTTGTTATCAGCGAGATCGTCCCGCAGAGTTCCGTGATCAAAAGTTTTATCCTGACTCCCGTCGATGGCCAACCGGTCGCAGATTATAAAGCCGGGCAGTATCTGGCGGTATGGGTGAAAGACCCGGGTTTTGAGAATCAGGAGATTCGCCAGTATTCCCTGACGCGCACGCCCAACGGTCGTGACTATCGTATTGCAGTGCGCCATGATGAAGGCGGTGTGATGTCCAGCTGGCTGCATCAGCAGCAGCCCGGCCAGCGCGTTCATCTGGCCCCCCCTGCCGGGGATTTCTTCCTTGATATCACGGCTGAGACGCCGGTGACACTGATGTCGGGTGGTGTCGGCCTGACGCCGATGCTGGCGATGCTAAACCAGCTGGCGAAAGATAAACATCCCGCCACAGTACAGTGGCTGCACGCCACCGAGAATGGCGCAACCCATGCTTTCGCTGAGGAAGTGACCGCGCTGGGGGCGCAGTTGCCGCAGTTCTGGCAACACATCTGGTACAACCATCCGCAGGCGCAGGATGAAGGGAAATATCACCAGCGTGGGCTGATGAACTTGCTGCCGCTGGAATCACGCGTCAGCGATCCGGCGATGCACTATTATCTCTGCGGCCCACTGGCCTTTATGGAAGCGGAAGAAAAGGGGCTGCTAGAGTTAGGGGTTAAAAAAGAGCACATCCACTACGAAGTGTTCGGGCCGCATAAAGCGTTATAAAAGCAAACGGGCTGGCCGCGCAATGCGGTCAGCCCGTTGGGACCCCGAAAACGACAATCAGATCGCTTCTTCGTCTTCCTCGCCAGTACGAATACGCACCACGCGCGCAACGTCGAACACGAAGATTTTACCATCGCCGATTTTACCGGTCTGCGCCGTACGCATGATGGTATCAACGCAGGTATCCACGATGTCGTCCGCAATCACGATTTCGATTTTCACTTTTGGCAGAAAATCGACCATGTACTCTGCGCCACGATACAGCTCGGTGTGGCCCTTCTGACGACCAAAGCCTTTCACTTCAGTCACGGTCATCCCGGTGATGCCGACTTCCGCCAGCGCTTCACGCACATCATCCAGTTTGAACGGTTTGATAATTGCATCAATCTTTTTCATGGCAGACCCTTTTCTCTCCCTCCGTGCCCGGACGGATAATCAGTTAACTATATACCCGTTACGCTCAGCCTGCCTGCGCACGGGCAGCAGACCGAACATGTCTGAGGTATACCGGACGTCCGTCTCTTTTCAGGCAGCTAAACTACCATAATCAGGCAGCGTTACCGCAGTGAAAATTATTCTTTAAAATCGGCAGCATCCAACTCATGACGCGATAACAGTTTATAGAACTCAGTACGGTTACGCCCCGCCAGCCTTGCCGCGTTAGTCACATTGCCTTTGGTCATTTGCAACAATTTACGCAGATAATTGAGTTCAAACTGGTTGCGGGCTTCAGCAAAAGTAGGCAGCGCGGTATTTTCTCCTGCCAGCGCCTGTTCCACCAGCGCCTCTCCAATCACTGGCGCGGAGGTCAGCGCGACACACTGTTCAATCACATTCACCAGTTGCCTGACGTTGCCCGGCCAGGCAGCGGCAATCAGACGTCGCATGGCATCGGTGGAAAAGCTACGTACAAAAGGTTTGTGCCGTTCAGCCGACTGCTTCAACAGATGATTGGCCAGCAGGGGAATATCTTCTGCCCGCTCATGCAGTGCAGGGATCTTCAGATTCACCACGTTAAGACGATAAAACAGATCTTCGCGAAACTCTTTCTTTTCCATCGCTTTTGGCAGATCGCGATGGGTGGCAGAGACAATACGCACATCAATGTCGAGGTCGCGGTTACTGCCAAGCGGGCGGACCTTACGCTCCTGCAAGACGCGCAGCAATTTCACCTGCAACGCCTGCGGCATGTCACCAATTTCATCGAGGAACAGCGTGCCGCCCTCTGCGGCCTGAAACAGCCCTTCACGACTGCTGACGGCACCGGTAAAGGCCCCTTTCGCATGACCAAACAGTTCTGATTCCAGCAGTTGTTCCGGTAACGCGCCGCAGTTAATAGCGATAAAGGCTTTACCTGCACGCGGGCTGGCCGCGTGGATAGCCTGCGCCAGCACTTCTTTGCCAGTTCCGCTCTGTCCGTTAATCAGTACACTGACATCCGACTGCGCCACCATGCGCGCCTGCTCCAGCAGGCGCAGCATCAGCGGGCTACGGGTGACAATGCTTTCGCGCCAGGCTTCATCGCTGGTCGGCGCCCGATGGACCAGGGCATCATCTATCGCTTTATACAGCGCATCACGATCGACCGGTTTAGTCAGGAAACTGAATACGCCCTGCTGAGTTGCCGCCACGGCATCCGGAATGGAACCGTGGGCGGTAAGAATAATGACCGGCATGCCTGGCTGGAGCTTCTGGATTTCAGCGAACAGCGCCATACCGTCCATTTCGTCCATACGCAGATCGCTGATCACCAGATCAAGCGTATCGCGGTTAAGCACGCGCAGCGCGTCCGGACCACTTTCAGCGGTAGTAACGCTGAACCCTTCACTGCTCAGACGCATCCCCAGCAATTTCAGCAGGCTGGGGTCATCATCTACCAGCAGTAACCGTGCCGATTTTTTGATCATGGATTGTCATCATCCTGTGACGCGTTATCAGCCGGGTTGTTTTTGTCATTACCGTGGCTGTTGGTGTCAGTGGCATCCGGGGAGCGACGCGAAGAGAGTCGGCGTTCAATATCCGTCAGCGTATCAAGTTTGCGCCGGGTGACAGCGAGATCGTTCTTCAGGGCGATTTGCTGCTGACGCAGCCCATCCAGTTGACCATCACTGCTCTCCTGAAGGTGGGCATAACGCATCCGCTCTTCGGATAGCTGTAAAAGCGATCCCTGCCCTTCACGCCACAACATCATTAACGGGCGCACAGAGGCCGGATAATCATAGCTGTAACTGTCCAGACGGTTCAAATACTGGCGACGCTCAACGGGGGTAATATTGCCATTATTCAACAATACGGCCTGTTTGAAGGCACTCTGCCAGTTATCCGTTGGCCAGCGCCGTGCTTCAGCACGTGCATCGGCTGGCGATAGCCGGATGCCACAGTCAATAGCGCGCAGCCAGTAAAGAGGATTACCCGTTGCGGCCTCATCGTTAAATGCCCATATATGCTCACAGGACACCAGCTGATAGTCGACGATTTTAACATCAGGCTCATTCAGTGTGATATCGGCGCGGCTGGCCACCTTTTGCGACGGCTGCTGGCTACACCCCAGCAGGCCAAACGCCAGTATGAAGGCGCCGGTCAGTCTGCCTATACGCCTGTGTTGCAGTAAGGCAGAAAAACGTGATGATTGCATTATAATAACGTCCCGGCGGTAGTGTTTAATTCGATGCGAAAGCAGACATCAGCATCAACGCTGTCGATCAGTTGCAGATCGCCCTGCAGCCGGCGCAGGCAGTCTTTCGCAATGCTTAATCCCAGCCCGCTTCCTTTTACCGCGCCTTTGCGCTGTAGATTTCCCTGGAAGAACGGTTCAAAGATCATTGCTCGCTCAGCCGCAGGAATAGGCGGGCCGGTATTTGCGACCTCAATCACCACGCGGTTTCCTTGCTGAAGACTGCGGATCCAGATATTTCCAGATTCAGCGCCGTAGTGTACCGCATTGGAGTAAAGATTATCGATTGCCCTCAACAACAACGTCGGTTCGGCACGACAGCTGTCAGCCTTAAGGTCGATGTTGATATGGAGTTGTTTAGCGCGGGCCGTGAGGCTGTGAGCGGCAACCAGTGAGTCGATCAGCGGCCGCAGCTGAACATCTTCCAGCGCTACCGGGCCATCAGCCAGCTTTCGGTTGTAGTCCAGCAGCTGTTCAATCAGCGTTTGCAGATGACGACTGCTGTCGTTAAGAATGCTGACCACCTCTTTCTGGTCAGCAGTCAGCGGCCCGGCAACCTCGTCAGCCAGCAATTCAGTGCCCTCACGCATGCTGGCCAGCGGTGTTTTTAATTCATGGGAAATATGGCGGAGAAACTCATGACGCTGCGACTCCAGCCAGGCCAGCCGCTCACTGAGCCAGATAATACGCTGTCCGAGTGAACGGAGCTCACGCGGGCCTTTGAACGCCAGACTGTGCCCCAGCGGCCGCCCTTCCCCCAGACGATTAATCATGCGTTCTACCGCTTTTACCGGGCCGATAATCATACGGGTAAACAGCAACACCAGCCCCAGGCTGAGCAGGAAAAGAATCAATGCCTGCCAGCCAAAATACTGGCCGCGTTCGGCAATCTCTCGTTGCAGTTGTAACCCACGTGAGAACACCACTTCACGTGTAGCCTGAACCAGTTGACCGTTGGCGGCAGAGAACAGCTCGAGCTGATCGGCGGCCTGCGACACCGGGCTGCTGTTTTCGCATTTCATCTGGCTGAGTTGAGTGAGGTTCTGACGCAGGCTTTGCCAGGTACGAATATCCGGCAGTACCGGGGCGTGGGCATCCAGCATTTGTGAATAGCGGCTGCGCTGCGTCTGGTAGAGGCGTGCCAGCATCGGATCATCTAACACGCAATACTGGCGGTAGCTACGTTCCAGTTCCAGGGCGGTACGGGCCATGGCTTCGCTGCGACGCACATCGGTCAGCGTGGTGCGATTGGTATCGGCCGCCCGGTCGCTCAGCGCCGAGAGGCTTTCCCATGCCTGCCAGGCCAGCACCAGCAGCGGTAATAACACCAGTAAAAACGCCATCAGCACCAGCTGACGTAGCGATCGCGGTAACAGACGCCATTTCTTCACGACACAATTTCTCTTTCCAGGAGTTAGGGCGATGCTAGCTGAGAGTGAGCAGAGAAGAAAGTGTGAAAGCGTAAAATGAAAATGGCCGGTTCACTGAACCGGCCACTGGCGTTACGCCGGTGAGCCAGCGTAACTGAATAGGTGGTGCCTTACTCAACGTTGCGTCCGATGTTTGATAACGTCACAGAGTGAACGATTATCGGTGAGGTGGACGACAGGCACCGTATTGTGCGTCATTCTGGGTGTTATGAGCACTTGTCCGCTTACGCAGGGCTGTCATAACCAGGTGAATGAGCCACTGAGGTGATTATAGCAATTAACATGCCACATTGAAAATAAATTTATAAGCCATTAATAAATAAAACCTTATACATTGGAAGTATTCATCGGGCAGGTAATTTTGACCATCGGGTCCGGTTAAGTGTCGCCATATAACAACACCCACAGATAAATTTAATTTTTACCATTAAAATCAATAAATTAAACGTCTCCATTTAACGACAACTCACATCTAATTTGTTGTGAAATGGCAACACTCCCCTGCTAATCCCTTTCAGACAGGCGAAAAAAAACCGGCCACACGTTCAGGCCGGTTTATTACCATCGCGTCAACGCAGAGGATTAGCCCAGTTGTTTACGCGCATTGCGGAAGATACGCATCCACGGGCTGTCTTCGCCCCATTCTGCCGGGTGCCATGAGTTGCTGACCGTGCGGAACACACGCTCCGGGTGCGGCATCATGATGGTCACGCGACCGCTTTCATTGGTCACCGCCGTGATTCCGTTCGGGGAACCGTTCGGGTTCGCCGGGTACTGCTGGGTCACTTTGCCAAAGTTATCCACAAAGCGTAGCGCCACAAGACCTTTGTTTTCCAGCTGGGCCAGATGAGCATCATTACGCACTTCCACGAAGCCTTCACCATGCGATACGGCGATTGGCATACGGGAACCGACCATGCCGTCCAGCAGCAGAGACGGGCTGGCCGCCACTTCAACCAGGCTGAAGCGGGCTTCAAAACGCTCGGACTGGTTGCGCACAAAGCGGGGCCACTCTTCACTGCCCGGAATCAGTTCACGCAGATTAGACATCATCTGACAGCCGTTACAGACGCCCAGTGCCAGTGTCTGTGGACGGTGGAAGAAGGTTTCGAACTCGTCACGTACGCGGGCATTAAACAGAATCGACTTCGCCCAGCCTTCACCCGCACCCAGCACGTCACCGTAAGAGAAGCCGCCACAGGCAACCAGCGCCTGCACGTCATCCAGACCACGACGGCCAGCCAGCAGGTCGCTCATATGCACGTCTACCGCATCAAACCCGGCACGATGGAAGGCCGCGGCCATTTCAACATGGGAGTTAACGCCCTGCTCACGCAGTACAGCCACTTTAGGGCGCGCACCGGTCGCAATATAAGGCGCAGCAATATCTTCCTGCGGCTTAAAGGTCAGTGCAACGTTGAGGCCCGGATCGCGATCGTCTTTCTTCGCGTCATGCTCCTGATCGGCACAGACTGGGTTATCGCGCAGACGCTGCATCTGCCAGGTGGTTTCAGCCCACCAGGTACGCAGCGTGGTACGGCTTTCGCTGTATACGACAGAGCCGCCGGAAGTGACCACAAAACGATCCCCTTCCACGGCCTGGCCCAGCACATGCACACAGTCAGCTAACCCATGAGCGGCAAAGACCTGCTCAACCGCCGCACGATCAGCCGCTGCGACCTGAATCACCGCACCCAGCTCTTCGTTAAACAGGGCAGCCAGGCTATCGCTGCCCAGTGCCGCGATGTCGACGTCTACACCGCAGTGACCTGTGAAGGCCATTTCAGCCAGCGTGACCAGCAGGCCGCCGTCAGAACGGTCGTGGTAGGCCAGCAGTTTGCCGTCGGCCACCAGCGCCTGGATGGCATTATAGAAACCAGCCAGTTGCTGCACATCACGCACATCGGCAGGCTTATCACCCAGCTGACGGTAAACCTGTGACAGCGCCGTTGCGCCGAGGGCGTTGACCCCTTTGCCCAGGTCGATCAGCAGTAGCGCGTTATCACCGGTCTGCAACTGCGGGGTGACGGTTTTACGCACGTCTTCCACACGGGCAAACGCGGTGATCACCAGGGACAGCGGAGAAGTCATCTCACGCTGCTCATTCCCCTGTTGCCAGCGGGTTTTCATCGACATAGAGTCTTTGCCGACCGGGATAGTGATACCCAGCGCCGGACACAGCTCTTCACCCACCGCTTTCACCGCTTCATACAGGCCGGCATCTTCACCCGGGTGACCGGCAGCGGCCATCCAGTTGGCTGACAGCTTGATGCGCGTCAGCGGGCCAATGTCGGTTGCCGCAATGTTGGTGAGTGCTTCGCCGACGGCCAGACGACCGGAGGCCGCAAAATCCAGCAGCGCGACAGGAGCACGTTCGCCCAGCGACATCGCTTCACCGTAGTAGCTGTCGAGGCTGGCGGTAGTCACCGCACAGTTCGCTACCGGGATCTGCCACGGGCCGACCATCTGGTCACGGGCAACCATACCGGTTACCGAACGGTCACCGATGGTGATCAGGAAGGTTTTTTCCGCCACGGTTGGCAGGTGCAGTACGCGATTCACGGCATCTGCAACAGTCATTCCCTCACGCACCAGCGCGTCACCTTTCACTTTCAGTGTGGTCACGTCACGGGTCATTTTCGGGGTTTTACCCAACAGCACGTCCAGCGGCATATCAATTGGCGTGTTGTCGAAATGGCTGTCAGCCAGCGACAGGTGCATCTCTTCGGTCGCTTCACCGATCACGGCGTACGGTGCGCGCTCACGTTTACACAGCGCATCAAACAGCGCCAGGCTATCCGGCGATACAGCCAGAACATAACGTTCCTGAGATTCGTTACACCACACTTCCAGCGGGCTCATGCCTGGCTCATCGTTAAGGATGTCACGCAGGTTGAAACGACCGCCACGTTCGCCGTCGCTCACCAGCTCCGGCATGGCGTTAGACAGACCGCCCGCGCCCACGTCATGGATAAACAGAATCGGGTTCTCTTCACCCAACTGCCAGCAGCGGTCAATCACTTCCTGGCAACGACGTTCCATTTCCGGGTTGTCGCGCTGTACGGAAGCGAAATCGAGATCCGCGTCAGACTGGCCTGAGGCCATTGAAGACGCCGCTCCGCCACCCAGGCCGATGTTCATTGCCGGGCCACCCAGCACGATCAGCTTGGCACCAATGGTGATTTCACCTTTCTGCACGTGGTCGGCACGAATGTTACCGATACCGCCTGCCAGCATGATCGGTTTGTGGTAACCGCGCAGCTCTTCGCCGTTATGGCTGTTAACGCGTTCTTCGTAGGTACGGAAGTAACCCGTCAGCGCCGGACGACCAAATTCGTTGTTAAATGCCGCGCCACCCAGAGGGCCTTCGGTCATGATGTCCAGTGCCGTCACAATACGGTCCGGCTTACCGAAATCTTCTTCCCACGGCTGTTCAAAGCCCGGGATACGCAGGTTAGAAACAGAGAAGCCGACCAGACCCGCTTTCGGTTTAGCGCCACGCCCGGTTGCGCCTTCATCACGAATTTCGCCACCGGAACCGGTCGCCGCACCCGGCCACGGAGAAATCGCCGTTGGGTGGTTATGGGTTTCAACCTTCATCAGGATATGCGCATCTTCCTGATGGAAATCATAGCGGCCCTGTGGATCGGCGTAGAAGCGCCCTACCTGAGAACCTTCCATAACGGCCGCATTGTCTTTATACGCTGACAGCACATGGTCCGGGGTTTTCTCGAAGGTATTTTTGATCATCTTGAACAGCGATTTCGGCTGCGTTTTGCCATCAATCACCCAGTCGGCGTTGAAGATTTTATGACGGCAGTGCTCAGAGTTAGCCTGAGCAAACATATACAGCTCGATATCGTTCGGGTTGCGCCCGAGTTTTTCAAACGCCGCCTGCAGGTAGTCGATTTCGTCATCGGCCAGTGCCAGGCCCAGTTTGATATTGGCCTGAACCAGCGCGTTGCGGCCTTCACCCAGCAGGTCGACGCTTTGCAGCGGTGCAGGCTGATGATGAGCAAACAGCGCATCGGCCTGGCTCAGATCGGCAAAGACGGTTTCCATCATGCGGTCATGCAGCAGTGCAGCCAGCTCTGACCACTGCGCTTCGCTCAACTGCGGTGCCTTCACATAGAAGGCCAAGCCGCGCTCAAGACGCAGTACCTGAGGGAGATCGCAGTTGTGGGCGATGTCTGTCGCTTTCGAAGACCACGGCGAGATAGTGCCAGGACGCGGAGTGACCAGCAGCAGGCGGCCTTCCGGGGTATGTTCAGCCAGAGAGGGACCGTATTTCAGCAGACGCTGCAAACGGGATTTTTCATCCTCGCTCAGCGGCGCGCTGACATCGGCAAAATGGACGTACTCAGCGTAAATATCACTCACCGGCAGGTGAGCATCCTGAAAGCGGGTCAGCAGTTTGTTAATACGAAATGCCGACAGAGCGGGCGAACCACGCAGAATTTCCATCATTAAAGATCTCTCGTCTCGAAGCGCCGGGCGACGCTTCATTGGGCGCAACAGGGGAAAACGGGCGGTATTATAGAGAATCCCCACCGGTTACGAAACCGTTTGCGCAGAATTAATCGCGATAAGGAATTGACTGAAAAACGCACAAAACAGGTGGATTTCAGTTGCGGAGCTGCGCGGAGTTGAGCAGAATGCCCCACGCTCAGGACCAATTATAGACAATAAATACTGCCATAGAAGACAGATACCTGAGAACCATCGAGAGATAACTATTTGAAACGCCTTAAATTTAATTATCTGCTGGTCGGGCTGATCACCGTGCTTCTTGCGCTGGCACTGTGGCCCTCGATACCGTGGTACGGCGGTTCGACCGACCGTATCGCACAGATAAAATCGCGGGGAGTGCTGCGTATCAGCACCATAAATTCTCCGCTGACTTACTACACAGTCAATCAATCCCCAGCGGGTATGGACTACGAGCTGGCGAAGCGCTTCGCCGATTATTTAGGGGCTAAGCTGGAAATCACCGTGCGTCCGAACCTGGGCGATCTGTTTGATGACCTCGAAGATGATAAAGCCGACATGCTGGCGGCAGGGTTAATTTACAATAATGAACGGCTGGCGCGTTTTCGTGCGGGTCCGTCTTACTATTCTGTTTCACAACAGCTGGTGTACCGTATCGGCGCACCACGGCCGAAAAATTTGGGCGATCTGAAGGGGCGCCTGACGGCGGCGTCAGGATCGGCTTATCTGTCGACCCTGCGTGAAATGAAAGCGCATCAGTACCCCGATCTTGACTGGGCGATCTCGACCGATCAAACGCCTCAGGGCCTGCTGGAAGCCGTGGCCGATGGCAAACTCGACTATACCGTGGGCGATTCCGTCACTATCGCGCTGATGCAGCGCATCCATCCACAGCTGGCAGTGGCTTTTGATATCACGGATGAAGAGCCGGTCACTTGGTATGTCCAGCGTGAACAGGATGACAGCATGAATGCCGCGCTACTCGACTTCTTTAATCAGATGGGCGAAGAAGGCGCAATGGCCCGTCTGGATGAGAAGTACCTGGGGCACGTCGGCACGTTCGATTATGTCGATACTCGCACCTTTCTGCGTGCCATTGACGGAACGCTGCCAGACTTCCAGCCACTTTTCGAGAAGTACGCGCAGGTTATTGACTGGCGTTTACTGGCAGCCATCTCTTACCAGGAGTCCCACTGGAACCCACAGGCCACATCCCCGACTGGCGTGCGTGGCCTGATGATGCTGACGCGCAATACTGCGGATAGCCTGAATGTCAGTGACAGGACCGATCCGGAACAGAGCATTCGTGGCGGCAGTGAGTATCTGGTGCGTATGATGGAAAAGGTACCGCCAACGATCCCTGAAGACGAACGCATCTGGTTTGCTCTGGCGGCGTATAACATGGGTTACGCCCATATGCTGGACGCGCGTAAACTGACGGATAAACAGAAGGGTAATCCGGATAGCTGGGCCGACGTGAAGATTCGCCTGCCGATGCTCAGCCAGAAACGCTATTACAGCCAGACCAGTTACGGCTATGCCCGCGGCCATGAAGCCTATGCCTATGTGGAAAATATCCGCAAATACCAGATAAGCCTTGTCGGCTATTTGCAGGATCAGGAAAGAAAGCTGGCACAACAGGCGGCAACGGAAGCCGAACTGGGTAACGGCTATCCAACGGTTGAAGCGAAAATCGCATTGAACTGATGACTCAGCTCAGACAGGCGGACCGAAAAAAGAAGGTCCGTCCCTACGGGCGCTGGGCCTTCTTTTCGGCACGCCGCTGGCGGAAAAATTCACTCAGCAGCGCAGCACACTCTTCAGCAAGGACCCCCTGCTCAATCTGCACCTGATGATTCATCCCCGGGTGTCGCAGCACATCAAGCAGCGAACCGGCTGCCCCGGTTTTTGCATCTCGCGCGCCAAAGACCAGACGTCCAATACGACCGTGTACCATCGCCCCCGCGCACATCACGCAGGGTTCCAGCGTGACGTACAGTGTGGTATCCAGCAGGCGGTAATTTTCAATGACTTTGCCGCCCTGACGTATTGCCATCATTTCGGCATGCGCCGTTGGGTCATGGTGACCAATCGGGCGGTTCCAGCCTTCACCAATCACCCTTCCTTCATGCACCAGAACGGCACCCACCGGCACTTCGCCCTCGTCCCAGGCG
Source organism: Erwinia rhapontici (assembly GCF_020683125.1). NCBI lineage: Bacteria > Pseudomonadati > Pseudomonadota > Gammaproteobacteria > Enterobacterales > Erwiniaceae > Erwinia > Erwinia rhapontici. Next base: position 3,773,012 of record NZ_CP085627.1, read on the forward strand.
CGCTGAGCCAGTTGAAGCGCGTGGCGCATCCAGAATTCATCGTTAATGTCGGTCACCTGAGTCTCCAGCAAAAAAAAGCGCGGCATTATAGCGTTAAATGTCGCGGAGAGACTATCCTGCCAGACGCTTATTCCAACTGTTGTAACTCACCTACAGGTGTCACTCGGAAACGATGCTGGCAGAAAAACAGCAGTGGGTTATCCTGCTTGCTGTCGCTGTAACCGCTGTAAAGTTGTAACGGCGTGCCAATTTGCTCTTCCAGCTGCGCGACCTTTTCATGGCCGAGGCAGCGCATCGAGAGTACCCGGCCACCATAAGCGCGTGACATCTGGCTGGCGATCAATTTGACGCGCGGCAAAAATGCGGAGTCAAAATAGACCTGTTCGACCAGCGGCTGCGGTGAACCGGTTATCAGCCAGACATCGGCATCTTCACTGCTGAGATAATCTGTCAGCCGCTGCTGCACTACGGGAAATGCGGTCACTCGCTGGCGGAACCAATGGGCAAACTGCTGCTCTCGTTCTGCCAGACGCGCTTCACTGCGGCCAAACGTAATCGACCATAGCAGCAGGCTCATCGGCCAGCGCGCCGCACGACCTTTAATCAGCAACCCAAGCCCTGTCACCGGCAGCAGTGGCACCACCAGCAATAAATTGAGCGGCTGACGCCACAATAGCCAGCGCATAAAAGTGCCAAACATATCCTGCTGGTGCAGGGTGCCATCAAGGTCAAAAAATACCACGCGTCGTTCCCGACTGGTTGTCAAACCTTACTCCTCAGGGTCATTGAAACCCATAAACCAGGCAAACAGGAAACCACAGATAACTGCGGTCAACCAGCCTGCCAGATACATCATGACCTTACCGGCCACAATCGTCAGTGCCAGTGGCAGCCCGGAAAGGCCAAACGTAATCAACGTGGCGACCTTAGCATAGCTAATGACCGCTCCGCCAACGGCGCCGCCGAGGCAGGCGGCAATAAACGGGCGCCCCAGCGGCAGGGTGACACCAAAAATCAACGGTTCGCCAATCCCAAGAATACCTACCGGCAGTGCACCTTTGACCAGTTTTTTCAGCCTTGCGTTACGTGTTTTGAGTAGTACCGCCAGCGATGCGCCAATCTGCCCTACCCCGGCCATGGCCAGGATCGGCAGCAGCGCATTCGCACCGTGCGCCTGAACCAGTTCAACGTGGATCGGCACCAGTCCCTGATGCAAACCGGTCAGCACCAGTGGCAGAAAGGTTCCGGCCAACAAGGCACCGACCAGCACACCACCGCGGTCGATCGCCAGTGTCGCCCCATGGGCAATCGTATCAGAGATCATCCCACCGACAGGCTGTAACAGTACAATAGCCAGTGATGCAGTAATAAGTGTAGTCAGAAGTGGGTTGAGGATCAGCTCCAGCGATTCGGGCAGACGCTGGCGCAGACGTTTTTCAATCCAGCACATCAGTACCACTACCAGCAGAACCGCTATTACCCCACCGCGCCCCGGTTGTAGCGGCTCACCAAATAACGTGATCTGCGCCAGTGCGGGGCTGGAGAGAATGCCCGCCATCACGCCACCCAGCGCGGTGGAACCGCCAAAAACTTTGGCGGTATTCACCCCAACCAGAATATTCATTATCGTGAAAACGGCACTGCCGAAGATCGCGGCCAGACCGATCAGATTAGGGTACTGCGTAGCAATATTCCCCACGATATCCGGACGTTTGATGATATTGATCAGCCCGGTGATCAAACCGGAGGCAATAAATGCCGGGATCAGCGGGATAAATACATTCGCCAGCTGACGTAATGCATCACTCAGCGGCGCACGATATTTCGCTTTCGCCTGTGCCTTGTTCTGCTGCACAGTATCGCCCGCCGCGATAACGCCTGCGGGTGAGATGAGGTTGCGCATCGCGTCCGTCACTTTTGCTGCCGCTCCGGGACCTGCGATAAACTGGTGCTGACTTCCCTGCTTCACGTACCCTTTTATCCCCTCCAGCTGACGCAGGTTATCCAGCGCCAGTTTGCTCTCATCAATGACTTCAACGCGTACCCGCGTCATACAGTTTTCCAGTCGGGCAATATTGGCAGCTCCGCCAATGCCCTGTAACAGCGCCTGTGCCAGCCGGGTGGATTTGTCCATGAGGGATCCTTTTTCCGTTATTCGTTAGAAAGTGCCGCGCGTAAAAATCCTTTATGCTGTGTCAGCCGCTGCTTTGCCTGCTCGGCCGGGAGATCCGCCAGGATCATTAAAATGGCCGTCTTAACTTCGTAGTGCACCTGCAGCAAGGCTGTTTCGGCCTGCTGAGCATCACAACCCGTTGCCTCCGATACCATACGCCGCGCACGGTCGACCAGTTTGATATTGGTCGCCTGCATGTCCACCATCAGGTTCTGGTACACCTTACCGATTTTCACCATGGCGCCAGTAGAGAGCATATTCAACACCAGCTTCTGTGCAGTGCCGGACTTCAGGCGGGTTGAACCGGTCAGTGCCTCCGGCCCGACAACCGGTGAAATAGCAATCTCTGCTTCGTGTGCGATCGGTGAGTCCGGGTTACAGGAGATCGCCGCAGTGCGGCAACCAAACTGCCGGGCATACCGCAACGCGCCAATGACGTAAGGCGTTCTGCCAGATGCGGCAATACCCACCACCATGTCGTTCACCGTCAGATTCAGCGCCTGTAAATCGCTGATGCCCAACTGCTGGTTATCTTCCGCTCCTTCCACCGCCTTGAGTAACGCACCAGGGCCACCGGCAATCAGCCCCACAATAACGCCATGCGCCACCCCAAAGGTAGGAGGACATTCGGATGCGTCCAGCACGCCGAGACGGCCGCTGGTGCCCGCCCCCATATAAATCAGGCGGCCGCCCGCGGTGAGCGCAGCAGCGGCCGCATCCACCGCCATTGCAACCTGCGGTAATGTCAGGGCAACGGCCGCAGCAACGGTCGCATCCTGCTGATTAAATTTAGACACCATCTCAAGCGTTGACAGATTGTCGAGGTCGAATGTGTCCGGGTTACGCGTTTCTGATACCAGTGAACCGAGATTCATTATTTCTCCTTTTGAATTTTTAATTCGAACTTAAGTTATAATAAATGAATATTTTATTCTACGCGACGACACATTTTCCCGTTCTTAATCATGGAAACCATTAAATGTCGCGTTAGACTTAGCCTGCTGAATGTTATCATTACAGATAATTCAATATGATGGGCCTGATTTCGCAAGAGGAAAAATGATGAGTTCATTGCTGCGTATCCGTCAGCTTTATCCTAGCCTGGCGCTGAACGAACGTCGGTTAGCTGACTACCTGCTGTCGCAGCCTGACCGGGCACGCCACCTGAGTTCACAAAAGCTGGCGGATGAATCAGGCGTCAGTCAGTCAAGCGTGGTAAAATTTGCGCAAAAACTCGGCTATAAAGGGTTCCCTGCACTGAAGCTGGCGCTGAGTGAATCGCTGGCCGAGAAAGATGCGATTACCGTGCATAACCATATTCTCAGCGATGATGCGCTGAAGGTGGTTGGCGAAAAACTGTTCACCGAGAAAAGCTCTGCCATTCGCGCTACGCTGGATATTAACAGTGAAGAGATGCTGCTGGAGACATTGCGTCTGCTGAAGCAGGCAAGGCGTATTGTGCTGGTCGGGATTGGTGCTTCAGGTCTGGTGGCGAAAGATTTTTCCTGGAAGCTAATGAAGATTGGCATCAGTGCCGTGGCCGAGCAGGATATGCATGCACTGCTGTCCAGCGTGCAGGCACTAGATGTGGGTGATGTGCTACTGGCTATCTCCTATACCGGTGAACGTCGCGAAATCAACCTCGCAGCACAGGAAGCACAGCGCATTGGTGCCACCGTGCTGGCCTTTACAGGCTTTACACCGAATACACTGCAACAGTCGGCCAGCCACTGTCTGTATACCGTTGCAGAAGAGCAGACAACACGCAGCGCCGCCATCTCGTCAACCACTGCGCAGTTGGCGCTGACAGACCTGCTGTTTATGGCGCTGATTCAGCGCGATCCAGAACGTGCTTCCAGTCATATTCGCCACAGTGAAGCGCTGGTGAAAAAGCTGGTTTGAGCCTGGAGTGCGCGTATAATACCCGCGCACTTTATCCTGTTAATGACTTGAGAGAATTATGGCACTGCTGATCACCAAAAAATGTATCAATTGCGATATGTGTGAACCGGAGTGCCCTAACGAAGCGATCTCAATGGGGGATGAATTCTACGAGATCGATACCGATCGCTGTACGGAGTGCATCGGCCATTACGACTCCCCCACCTGCCAGCAGGTGTGCCCGATTGATCATACGATTATCGTTGATCCGCTGCATATCGAGAGTCATGACCGACTGTGGGAAAAGTTCGTGGTGCTGCATCCTGCGGGCTAGCTCTCAATAATTACCGTCGCACAGGCATAGTGTCGTTCATCAGCCAGCGTAACGTGCACGTGCGCCACCCCCAGCTTCTTCGCCACTTCTTCAGCATGCTGGAAAAAACGCAGTCCGGGTTTACCCAGCTCGTCGTTATAGACTTCAAACTGATTAAACGCCAGGCCACCACGGATCCCGGTGCCAAAGGCTTTGGCTGCCGCTTCTTTTACCGCGAAACGCTTGGCGAGAAAACGCACCGGCTGCTGGTGTGCCTGGTACTGTGCCCACTCATTATCACTCAGCACACGCTTTGCCAGGCGGTCGCCGGACCGGGAGATCACCCCTTCAATGCGGGCGATCTCGACAATATCTGTACCCAGACCCAGGATTGCCATTAACGACGTGCTTCACGCATCAGCAGTTTCATCTCTTTCACTGCCTCAGCCAGACCGCTAAATACAGCACGCCCAATAATGGCATGCCCGATGTTCAGCTCGTGCATTTCTGGCAGAACGGCGATCGGTTGCACGTTGTGGTACGTCAGGCCGTGTCCGGCATTGACCTTCAGGCCTTTCCCGGCGGCATAGGTGGCAGCTTCAGCAATGCGCGCCAGCTCAGCATCGCGTGCCGTGCCTTCTTCGGCTTCAGCGTAAGCACCGGTGTGGATCTCGATATAAGGTGCACCGGCAGCAACAGCGGCATCAATCTGGCGATGGTCAGCATCGATAAACAGTGACACCAGGATGCCGGCATCATTCAGCCGTTTTACCGCCGCCGTCACTTTGTCCTGCTGTCCGGCCACATCCAGCCCACCTTCGGTCGTCACTTCTTCGCGCTTCTCAGGGACCAGACAACAGAAGTGCGGCAGGATGTCACAGGCAATGTCCACCATTTCATCCGTAACGGCCATTTCCAGGTTCATGCGTGTCTGGATGGTCTGACGCAGGATGCGCACATCGCGATCGGTGATATGACGGCGGTCTTCACGCAGATGCACGGTAATACCGTCTGCTCCTGCCTGCTCAGAGACAAATGCCGCCTGTACCGGATCCGGATAATGCGTACCACGTGCATTACGTACGGTAGCAACATGATCGATATTAACGCCCAACAACAGCTCTGCCATGATAGTCCTCTGAAGATCGCGAAAGGTTTTAGGGAGTGTACAACGTTCACGGCACGCAGGGATATTACCCGTGGCTATTCATCACCAGGAAGGGCTGCATCTGGTCGTTTTCTCGGCAAAAACTGGCGAAACAGTTCCGTGCTCTTTAGCGGTTTGCCCCCCAGATAAGGTTTAAGGGCAATGCGGGTAAAACGTTTGGCTGCGCGCAGGGTGTCTGCATCCGGGAATTCGCGCAGATACAGTGCGCGTAAATGGCGACCGGTAAAACTGCGATGCCCGACCACAAGACTGGCAATAAACCCCTTCTCTTCACGATAACTGTACGTCATGCCATCGGCGACTTCTTCGCCGCTGCCTGCGCAGTGAAGAAAATCGACGCCATAACCAAGATGACCCAGCATAGCCAGTTCAAAACGCCTGAGTGCAGGTTCGGGTGACCCGGCGTCAGCCGCCAGCGCCTGAATACAGTGCAGGTAGTCGAAGAAAAGCTCGCTAAAGGGGGTTTCATCTTCCAGCACGCGCGAAAGAAGTTCATTGACGTAGAGGCCGCAGTAGAGCGTTGTACCGCTGAGAGGAAGCGCCAGCGACACAGGTTCAGCGCCGCGCAGGGTTTTCACCTCGCCACGGCCGCCCCAGCGTACCAGCAGCGGCGTGAAGGGTTGCAACGCGCCCTTCAGACTGGAGCGCTTGGAACGGGCGCCTTTAGCCAGCACCCGTACCCTGCCATGCTGTTCAGAAAACAGGTCAAGCAGCAGGCTGGTTTCGCTCCAGGGACGTCCATGCAGGACAAATGCGCGTTGCCAGCCATCCATCAGTATCAGAGGTCGTCGGTATAGCCCAGGCTGCGTAAAGCGCGTTCATCATCCGCCCAGCCGGACTTCACTTTCACCCACAGTTCAAGGTGGACTTTCGCCTCAAACATCTCTTCCATATCACGGCGAGCTTCCGTACCGATGACTTTAATTTTGGCGCCTTTGTTACCGATCACCATTTTCTTCTGGCCTTCACGTTCGACCAGAATCAGACCATTGATCGTCAGACCACCACGCTCGTTCGTCAGGAACTGTTCGATCTCAACCGTGACGGAGTACGGCAGTTCGGCACCGAGGAAGCGCATCAGTTTTTCACGGATAATTTCAGACGCCATAAAGCGCTGGGAACGATCGGTGATGTAGTCTTCCGGGAAGTGATGTTCCGCTTCCGGCAGGCGCTTACGGACGATACTGGCGATAGTATCAACATTAGTGCCTTTTTCGGCTGAGATCGGCACCACATCCATAAAGTTCATCTGCTGACCCAGGAATTGCAGGTGTGGCAGTAGAATACTTTTGTCTGTGAGGTTGTCGACCTTGTTGATCGCTAACAGCACCGGTACTTTGCCGTCTTTCAGCTTATTCAGTACCATCTCATCGTCGGCAGTCCACTTGGTCCCTTCAACAACGAAGATCACAATTTCAACATCACCGATCGAGCTGCTGGCAGCACGGTTCATCAGGCGGTTGATCGCCCGTTTTTCTTCCATATGCAGGCCCGGGGTATCGACATAGATCGCCTGATAATCCCCTTCGGTATGGATGCCCATAATGCGGTGACGCGTGGTTTGCGGCTTACGCGAGGTGATGGAAATCTTCTGCCCCAATAACTGGTTCAGTAAGGTAGATTTACCAACGTTCGGACGGCCTACAATAGCAATAAAGCCGCAATGGGTAGTTTGTTCGCTCATTCAATTCCCAGCTTAATCAGCGCCTGTTCGGCTGCTGCCTGTTCAGCTTTGCGACGGCTGGATCCGGTTCCCACAACCGGTTCTGCCATGCCGCTTACCTGACAGTGAATAGTAAATTCCTGATCGTGCGCTTCGCCCCGAACCTGTACCACCAGATAGGATGGTAACGGCAGATGACGACCCTGCAAGAACTCCTGCAGACGCGTTTTTGGATCCTTTTGTTTATCGCCCGGGCTGATCTCATCAAGACGGCTAGCGTACCAGCTCAGGATGAGTTGTTCCACCGACTGAATGTCGCTGTCGAGGAATACCCCGCCAATCAGCGCTTCTACGGTGTCAGCCAGAATCGATTCACGGCGGTAGCCGCCGCTTTTCAGTTCACCCGGCCCAAGGCGCAGACACTCGCCAAGGTCAAATTCCCGTGCCATCTCTGCCAGCGTGTTGCCGCGAACCAGCGTGGCACGCATACGGCTCATGTCACCTTCATCCACGCGCGGGAAGCGCTGATAAAGGGCATTAGCAATCACGTAGCTCAGAATAGAGTCGCCCAGGAATTCCAGTCTTTCGTTGTGTTTACTGCTGGCACTACGGTGAGTCAGCGCCTGCTGTAACAATTCCTGATGGGTAAAAGTGTAGCCCAGCTTTCGTTGAAGCTTGTTAATTACGATGGGGTTCATGCGTTACCAATTTCTTAATGCGTCAATTATCCTGCACACGGAACAGGGCTGAGCCTGAACACCAACACGATCTGTTTCGTGTGCAGTGGCCTGCCAAACCTGGCAGACCACCCTTTGCTAATGTCGCCCGCAGGCGATCATTAATGAATGCCGCCGATACGACTCAGGCGAACGCCGGTTGGCCATTGGCCTTCCTGCTTATCAAAGCTCATCCAGATTGCGGTCGCTTTACCCACCAGATTACGCTCAGGAACAAAGCCCCAGTAACGGCTGTCAGCACTGTTATCACGGTTATCGCCCATCATAAAGTACATGCCTTCAGGCACGACCCAGGTGGACTGCGGCTGACCTGCCTGCTGGTAGTAAGAGCCTGGCTGGCTCGGTGCCTGTGCAATCAGTAAAATACGGTGAGTGACATCCCCCAGCGTCTCGTTGCGGGTGGCTAAACGCACGCCACCCTGCATCGTTTCACCTTTCGGCTTCTGGAAGAACCCGTTGCCCAGTTCATTACCACTGAAACCGCTGAAGGTCTGAATGAAGTCACTCTCTTCAACATCCGAGTAAGTGACGGGCAGCGCAGTAGATGTCTGCTGAATCGACACGGTTTTGCTCAGCGGATCGTAAGTCACCCGATCGCCCGGCAACCCGATGACACGCTTGATGTAATCCATGCTGGGATCTTTCGGGTATTTGAACACCGCGATATCGCCACGCTTCGGATGACCCGTTTCGATCAGCGTCGTTTGGGTAATCGGATCTTTAATGCCGTAGGCATATTTCTCCACCAGGATAAAATCACCGATTAACAGCGTCGGCATCATTGAACCTGACGGGATCTGGAACGGCTCATAAATAAACGAACGCACCACAAACACCACGAACAGCACCGGGAAAACCGAAGCCGTTGTTTCTACCCAACCTGGCTGTTTGTCTGCCTTGGTGGCTTCGATACCTTGTGCCTGCGCGGCAGCACGTTTCGCACGCCGGGCCGGTGCCCATTTATATTTGTCGATACACCAGACAATGCCGGTAATCAGCGTTGCTATCGCCAAAATCAGGGCGAACATATTAGCCATTCCAGTTCCCTCGAAGCCCGAAGCCGGGCTTATTTACTGTCTTTACCCACGTGGAGGATGGCAAGGAACGCTTCCTGCGGTAACTCAACGTTACCGACCTGTTTCATGCGTTTCTTACCGTCTTTCTGTTTCTGCAGCAGCTTTTTCTTACGGCTGACGTCACCGCCATAACATTTGGCAAGGACGTTTTTGCGCAACTGTTTAACCGTAGAACGGGCGATAATGTGGTTACCAATCGCCGCCTGAATCGCAATATCAAACTGCTGACGCGGGATTAATTCTTTCATCTTCTCAACCAGATCACGGCCACGGTACGGCGCGTTATCATTGTGCGTAATCAGCGCCAGCGCATCCACGCGCTCGGAGTTGATCAACACATCTACGCGCACCATGTTCGATGCCTGGAAACGTTTGAAGTTGTAATCCAGTGACGCATAACCGCGAGAGGTGGATTTCAGACGGTCGAAGAAATCGAGCACCACTTCCGCCATCGGAATTTCATACGTCAGCGCAACCTGATTACCGTGGTAAACCATGTTGGTCTGCACGCCACGCTTCTCAATACACAGCGTGATCACGTTACCGAGGAACTCCTGCGGCAACAGCATATGACACTCTGCAATCGGCTCACGCAATTCTTCGATGTTGTTCAGCGGTGGCAGTTTGCCCGGGCTATCAACGTAAATGGTCTGATTGTCCGTTGTGACGACTTCATAAACCACCGTCGGCGCGGTAGTGATCAGCTCAAGGTCGTATTCACGCTCCAGACGTTCCTGGATGATCTCCATGTGCAGCAAACCAAGGAAGCCACAGCGGAAACCAAAGCCCAGCGCGGTAGAGCTTTCTGGTTCATAGAACAGAGACGCATCGTTCAGGCTCAGTTTACCGAGCGCATCGCGGAAGGCTTCATAATCATCAGAGCTGATCGGGAACAGACCGGCATAAACCTGAGGTTTAACCTTTTTGAAACCAGGCAGTGCTTTGTCTGCCGGGTGACGAGCCAGCGTCAGGGTATCCCCTACTGGTGCGCCGAGGATGTCTTTGATCGCACAGACCAACCAGCCGACTTCGCCGCAGTTCAGGACATCGGTATCAACGCGTTTCGGGGTGAAGATGCCCAGACGGTCAGCATTGTACGTCTGACCGGTGCTCATCACCTTAATTTTTTCGCCTTTGCGCATGGTGCCGTTTTTAATACGCACCAGAGAGACGACGCCAAGGTAGTTGTCGAACCAGGAGTCAATAATCAACGCCTGCAGCGGGCCATCCGGGTCACCCTGTGGTGGCGGGATATCACGGACCAGACGTTCAAGCACGTCAGGCACACCAATACCGGTTTTTGCCGAGCAGCGCACGGCATCGGTGGCATCAATGCCGACGATGTCTTCAATTTCCTGGGCAACACGATCGGGATCGGCAGCAGGTAAATCGATCTTATTCAATACAGGTACGACTTCCAGTTCCATTTCCATTGCGGTGTAGCAGTTTGCCAGGGTCTGGGCTTCTACGCCTTGCCCGGCATCTACCACCAGCAATGCACCTTCGCAGGCGGCCAGAGAGCGTGAAACTTCATACGAGAAGTCTACGTGACCTGGGGTGTCGATAAAATTGAGCTGGTAAGTTTTACCATCTGGCGAATGGTAATCGAGGGTAACGCTTTGCGCTTTAATGGTAATACCGCGCTCGCGTTCCAAATCCATAGAATCCAGAACCTGCGCAGCCATTTCACGTTCAGACAATCCACCACAAATCTGGATCAGACGGTCAGAAAGCGTTGATTTGCCATGGTCGATGTGGGCGATGATAGAAAAGTTTCTTATGTGCTTCATTATTGAGATTTTTCTGCCTTACAAATTCTGGAACTCTCGCGATGCGAAGTCAGGAGAGCGTGATATCACAGGCGAACACTGGCCCGAAAGGCAGCATTCTACACTACATATCAAAGGGGTGGAATCTTCACGGTCAGGCAAAAACGCATGCATGACCATATCGAACGGGAAACAGGGAAGATGACGAGGTGAAATAAGGCGGTTGGCGAGGGAATACAGCCAACCGTCTTTTCGCGGGTCAGGCATCGGTACTGACGTGAATAGCGTCAGGTGGCAATGCCACGCTGAGGATCACCGGCTGGAAAGAGGCAGAACGGCCCAATATTCCGGAGATACCTTTTGCAATAATAAACCCGCCCACGCCGCCCAGCAGCGCACCGCAGGCAGCCGCCAGATCGCTGTGAAACAACATCTGAAACACACCGGCCAGGACAAAAAGCCCGATCAGAGGGGTCATGTAAACCAGAAACGCCGAGCTGAGCAGGCTGGTTTCAGCAATGCCCAGTTCGATACGCTGGCCGGGGGTAAGCGGCTGCGCACTGGCGATTTTCATCACATGCGCGTTCTTCGGCCCGAGCTTATCCAGCATGTGACTGCCGCAGCCTTTGCGTGCCGAGCAGCTGCTACAGGATGTTTTGATTTCGGAGTGCAGCGTGGCAATACCATTCTGCCACGACACTACCGTTGCCCATTCTCTCATCATGGCGCGGCCCCTAAAGTGACACTATCAGCAATACGTTTAGCGGTAGCCGGTGGCAGTTCACCCACTACCGTGATCTCCGCATTATTACGCACTTCAGTTTGGACCGTACGACGACCAGTGCGCAATTGCTGTGGCGAACTGGTTTTATCGGCAAGCGTCACGTTAATGGAGAAGCTAAACAGGCCATCAGTAAAGAGGATGGTTTCAACCGGACGGTCAAGTGAGGGAAGCTGACGGCGGCTTTTCGCCACTTCCTTCATCCCTGCTGGCAGCCAACCCGCTTTCCAGTTAAATGTCACGGCATTTGACGTAGGGACAGATAACACCGGAGGAAGCTTGGCGCTTTCCAACCCCTGCATGATATTGCGAACGCCGTCATCCACCGCGAAACTGACCACCCGATACTGTTCGAGTGTCTCGCCATCACGATCGAGGAGATCAACCCGCAAAGGCAGTTTCGTTTCGCTGTCCAACCAGACGATATAACTGTAACGAGTGCCATCACGAGGGACGATGCGAATCACTTCACACAGCTGATCGGCAATACGCGTGCGTCCAACGGAAACAAAATCGTAGGTTTCAGCCAGACGGTCGAAATCGGCATACACCAGCGCAGGCAGCGAATCGACAATATGATCCCCCGTCATGGTGAACGGCTCAAGGCCCGATTCAAAATAGCTGACCTCATTGCCACGCTGGATAATCTCGCGGCGCGGGCCATCCATCTGAAGCAACTGCGCATAGCTTTTGTTATTGATGATGGAATGACGGTAGCGTAGTGACTCGATGCCCAGTCGCGATACGTTGATATAGGCGAGTTCATAGCTGAGAGACTGACTGGCCTGTTCCATCTGATGTAACAACGCCCCGGAGGGCGTTGACGCGGCCGGGGCGACAGAGGAGTAAATCAGGCAGCCAGCGATAAAACTGGCGGCGCACCAAAACGGCTTCATTGCTGCGGTTGCATTCCTAACGACTGAGTACCTGGAACCTGAGCAGCAGCCTGTTGATCAGGGCTTTGCTCAAACTGTAACTGCTCAGCATGCAGACGACGTTGCAGTTCGTAATCCTGCAATAGCGCGTTAACGCGGCGACGTTGATCCTGCACCTGCTGATTCGCATTAAGCTGCGTACTGGCGTTGTCCGCTGGCACACCGAGGCTGACCGGAGAGGCTTGCCCCATCATCGGCAACGTATTGAATACCGGAGAATCCGGGGACTGGACATCAGCCGGTTTGTTGTACTGCTGCACACCGACGATCACCGCCAGTGAAACGCAGGCAGCCAGGCCCACCTGAGTAATCTGAGCCGCCCATGGACGCAGTTTCGCCCAAAATGGCATGGCTGCGACCTGTGCCGGCACAGGCTGTTCTTCCGGAATCAGATGCGTAATATTTTTTGCTGGCTCATTCTCAATCGCTGCCATCACACGGGCAGAAATATCAAAATCAAGCAGTTGTGGGACATCGCCGCGCAGTGTGTCGCGAATCAGATGATAGCTTTCCCAGTCTTTTTGCAGCACAACGTCTTTAGACAACGCAGACATCAATTCATTGTCCAGCGTTTCACCGTCCATAAGAGCGGAAAGTTGTTCTTTCTGCATGCCTCAATACCCTTCCTGTGTCGCTATCGCTAGCGTTGGATAAGCGGTTGAATTTTATTATCAATAGCTTCACGGGCGCGGAAAATACGTGAACGAACCGTACCGACCGGGCAATCCATGATCACAGCTATCTCTTCGTAGCTCAGGCCATCGAGTTCACGTAAGGTGATTGCCATACGCAAGTCTTCGGGTAACATCTCGATGGTACGAAAAACTATCTGTCTCAATTCTTCCGACAACATTAAGTTCTCAGGGTTCGAAATTTCTTTCAGCGCTCCCGCACTTTCAAAATTCTCGGCGTCGATAGCGTCCACATCGCTCGATGGTGGACGACGTCCCTGAGCAACCAGGTAATTTTTGGCCGTATTGACGGCAATCCGGTAGAGCCAGGTATAAAAAGCACTGTCGCCCCGAAAAGATTCCAGCGCACGATAGGCTTTAATAAACGACTCTTGCACTACATCAGGCACATCCCCTGACGGCACATAGCGGGAAACCAGACTGGCCACTTTATGCTGATAGCGAACTACCAGTAAGTTAAATGACTTCTGATCTCCCTTCTGCACTCGTTCAACGAGGACCTGATCCGTTAGCTGCTCGCTCATCCGAGGTAAGATCTCCCCAAACTTGTCTCCACGCGTAATCGCACTTCCAGCAATAACTCAATCATTATGAACAAGCATCCAGTCTGAGTCGCATTCATCGGAAAAGTTCCATTACGCCATTATATTTGTTGTGCCATCAGGGGACATCGACAAACCAGCACGCGTTTTTATGCATTCTCGCTGACCTGTGGGCCACTGCCTCTCTCTCACTCCCGGAACATCATCGCTCAGGAGCCTGATGACGCCCGCAGAGTAACGCAAGAAGCCAGTTTTTTCACCTTATAATCACGTCAACACGTGACAGTTCGCCAGAGTAAAGCCTGCCTGGTGCATTTACGTGATGTCACCAACGCCGTGAGGCTTGTTCAATTTTTGATTTAGCTCCCACTGTGGAGAGGGGCCAATAAAAAGCCTTTTTGCCTGGATAAGTGAGTGCTATGCTCAACAAACAATCTGTTTAGTAAATTAAACAACATGACTCTTTCTTCCGATTACAGCTGTGATGTGTTGATTATTGGTAGTGGCGCGGCGGGCTTATCACTGGCATTACGCCTGGCAGAGAAACATCAGGTCACCGTACTGAGTAAAGGCCCGGTCAGTGAAGGCTCAACGTTTTATGCCCAGGGCGGGATTGCCGCCGTGTTTGATGAAACAGACAGCATTGAGTCGCATGTTGAAGATACGCTGATTGCAGGGGGCGGCCTGTGCGATCGCGAGGCCGTCTCGTTTATCGCCAGTAATGCACGCCATTGTGTGCAGTGGTTGATTGATAACGGCATGCTGTTCGATAAAGAAACCCCGGTGGACAGCGAAGAACGCTATCACCTGACGCGTGAAGGCGGTCACAGCCATCGTCGCATTCTGCACAGCGCGGATGCCACCGGGAAAGCCGTGGAAAACACGCTGGTCAGCCAGGCGTTAAGTCACCCAAACATTACCCTGATTGAGCGCGGTAATGCTGTTGACCTGATCGTCTCCGATAAAATCGGCCTGCCGGGCGAGCGTCGCGTGGTGGGCGCTTACATCTGGAACCGTCAACGAGAAGCCGTAGAAACCTGCCGTGCACGTGCCGTGGTACTGGCCACCGGGGGTGCAGCAAAAGTCTATCAGTACACCACCAACCCAGATGTGGCCTCCGGGGACGGTATTGCGATGGCATGGCGCGCGGGCTGTCGGGTCGCTAATCTCGAATTCAACCAGTTCCATCCGACCTGCCTGTTCCACCCGGATGCACGTAACTTCTTGCTGACCGAGGCACTGCGTGGAGAAGGCGCGGTGTTAAAACGCCCGGATGGCAGCCGATTTATGCCCGACTTCGATGAACGAGGCGAACTGGCGCCACGCGATATTGTGGCACGCGCCATTGACCACGAAATGAAACGCCTTGGCGCTGACTGCATGTACCTGGATATCAGCCACCAGCCGCCGGAGTTCGTGCGCGCGCACTTCCCGATGATCTACGAAAAACTGCTGACACTGGGCATTGATCTCACCACAGAGCCGATCCCGATTGTTCCGGCAGCGCACTACACCTGCGGCGGTGTCATGGTCGACCAGCAAGGGCGTACCGACCTTAACGGACTTTATGCTATTGGAGAGATCAGTTATACCGGGCTGCATGGCGCCAACCGCCTGGCATCGAACTCGCTGCTGGAGTGCCTGGTGTACGGTTGGTCTGCGGCAGAAGACATCAATCAGCGCCTGCCTGCTGTTGAGAGGGTCGAGGGCCTGCCCGCGTGGGATGAAAGCCGCGTGGATGATTCCGATGAGCGCGTGGTCATCCAGCACAACTGGCATGAACTGCGGTTATTTATGTGGGACTACATGGGGATTGTACGCACCACGAAACGGCTGGAGCGCGCGCTGCGCCGCATCACGACGCTACAACAGGAAATTGACGAGTATTACGCCCATTTTCGCATTTCCAACAACCTGCTGGAGCTGCGTAACCTGGTGCAGGTCGCTGAGCTGATGGTACGCTGTGCAATGGCACGTAAAGAGAGCCGGGGCCTGCATTACACCCTCGACTATCCGGAAGCCCTGGGCGAGGCGTTACCAACGATTCTGGCGCCCTGATTAGCGGAACAGATAGAAATCGCGGGTCAGGCTGCAGTGAGCATCGGAATACTGATGGTCCGGCCCGCGGATCGTCATGCGATCCAGTAATTGCTCGCCCGGCTTGGGTGATAACGCCAGCAGCACCCGATTGGGCGGCCGGGTATCATTATCGGCAACATCAGTGCGAAAACGCAGATGCCAGCCGCGCTGTAAAGCCAACTCAACCAACTTACTTCCCGCCGACTCCGGCAGGATCACACAGAAGAAGCCCTCTTCCGCGATCAAGTTTTCCGCGCACACCAACAGCACATCATGCGTCAGATCGGTGGTATAGCGCGCCGAAGCCCGCTCAGGCGATGCACATTCCGACCCCGGTGAAAAATAAGGGGGGTTACTGACGATAAGCGAATAACGCTGATCGCAGCGCTGAGACCATTCGACAATATCGGCCTGGTGCACATGCACTCTTCCCGACCAGGGCGAGGCCGCCACATTTTCCTGCGCCTGCGCGGCCGCCATTTCATCCAGTTCAACGGCATCAATGTTCACGGACTCTGCCGTTCTCTGCGCCATCATCAACGCGATCAAGCCGCTGCCCGTGCCGATATCCAGCACTCGCTGTACATTCGCGACAGGGGCCCATGCACCGAGCAGCACACCATCGGTGCCGACTTTCATGGCACAGCGATCGTGGGCGACAAAAAACTGTTTGAAGGTGAATCCGTTGGCGCGGAGAATGGCTTTCTGTTGTGACATTTGACTGACCTGAAAGGGAAACGGCGCTAGCATAGGACAAACTGTGACGAAGGAAAAGTCATTAACTCCACACAAACAGATGAAGATCGTGTTCAATCTGTCTATAATCAGCGCCCCAAACTGAGGTAGACCATGACTGTAACCACTTTTTCCGAACTCGAACTAGACGAGAGCCTACTGCAAGCCCTGCAGGAGAAAGGCTACACGCGTCCTACTGCCATACAGGCAGAAGCTATTCCGGCAGCACTGGAGGGTCGCGACGTTCTGGGTTCGGCACCAACCGGTACAGGCAAGACTGCGGCCTACCTGCTGCCCGCATTACAGCATCTGCTCGACTTCCCGCGTAAGAAGTCTGGCCCGCCACGCATTTTAATCCTGACCCCAACGCGCGAACTGGCGATGCAGGTTGCAGACCAGGCGCGTGAAATGGCCAAACATACGCATCTGGATATTGCCACTATCACGGGTGGCGTTGCGTTTATGAACCATGCCGAAGTGTTCAGTGAAAACCAGGACATCGTGGTAGCGACTACCGGGCGTCTGCTGCAATACATTAAAGAAGAGAATTTTGACTGCCGTGCAGTTGAAACGCTGGTTCTCGATGAAGCCGACCGCATGCTGGATATGGGCTTTGCTCAGGATATCGAAACCATTGCGGCTGAAACCCGCTGGCGTAAGCAGACTTTGCTGTTCTCCGCCACGCTGGAAGGCGAAGCGATCAAAGATTTCGCCGAGCGCATTCTGAACGAGCCGATTGAAATTGAAGCCGACCCGGCGCGCCGTGAGCGTAAGAAAATCCAGCAGTGGTACTACCGCGCGGATGATATCAAACACAAAACTGCGCTGCTGATCCACCTGATGAAACAGCCGGAAGTGACCCGTTCAGTGGTCTTCGTGCGTAAACGTGAGCGTGTGCACGAGCTGTGTGGCTGGCTGCGTGAAGCAGGCATTAACACCAGCTATCTGGAAGGGGAACTGGTTCAGGCGAAGCGCAACGAAGCGATTAAACGTGTGG
Source organism: Erwinia rhapontici (assembly GCF_020683125.1). Taxonomy (NCBI): domain Bacteria; kingdom Pseudomonadati; phylum Pseudomonadota; class Gammaproteobacteria; order Enterobacterales; family Erwiniaceae; genus Erwinia; species Erwinia rhapontici. The sequence goes on from NZ_CP085627.1 coordinate 3,790,553, forward strand.
CTGAAGGTCGTGTAAACGTCCTGGTCGCAACCGATATTGCTGCACGCGGCATCGACATCGACGATGTCAGCCACGTGTTTAACTTCGATATGCCAGTGACCGCCGACACCTACCTGCACCGCATTGGCCGTACCGGCCGTGCAGGCAAAAAAGGTATCGCTATTTCACTGGTTGAAGCGCACGACAACATGCTGCTGGGCAGAATCATTCGTTACATCAAGGAGCCGCTGAAAGCGCGCACCGTTGATGAACTGCGCCCGGTCACGCGCGCACCCAGCGAAAAGCTGCAAGGCAAACCCTCGAAGAAAGTGTTAGCCAAGCGCAAGCAGTTAAAAGATAAAGAGAAGCAGGAAGAGAAGCCGCGCGTTAAAGAGCGTCATCGCGATGCCAAAAATGTGGGTAAACGTCGTAAGCCAACAGCAGCAAAAACTGACAGTGCTGAATAATCACACTGCATGACAAAAAACCGCCTTATTGAAGTGACCCCATAAAGTTGGACGGGTTTATATCAGGCGGCTATCTGGGCCTGAGTTCGGTACTCTACCGGACTCAGGCCTTTTAGTTTCTGTTTTATTCTTTCATGGTTGTAATAGTAGATGTACTCGTCAATAGCAGCCCGTAATCCACTGATACTGTTATGTTCTTCCAGGTAAAAACATTCCGATTTCAGCGTACCAAAAAAACTTTCTATCACCGCGTTGTCATAGCAGTTTCCCTTCCGGGACATACTCTGTTTCAGCACCGCTTCCTTCAACCGATTCTGATAGTGCACCATCTGATACTGCCAGCCCTGATCTGAATGCAGCATCGGGTGTTCACCTTCTCTCAGTACTGATAGCGCCTTAGACAGCATATTATCCACCATTGACAGGTGGGGGCGATGCTCCATCTGATATGCCACAATCTCACCGTTATACAGGTCAGGCACCGGAGATAAATACAGTTTTTCACCACCGACCTTAAACTCCGTCACGTCAGTTACCCACTTCTGGTTGGGCTTATCCGCACTGAATCTCCGGTTCAGGAGATTACCGGCAGCTTTGCCGTATCGGCCTGCGTAAGAGTTGTATTTTTTCGCCCTGATACAAGATACCAGCTGTAACTCCTGCATCAGCTTCTGAACCGTTTTATGATTCAGGGAACTCCCTTCACGGCGGAAGGCAAGTGTGATCCTGCGGTATCCATATCGCCCTTTATGTTTATGAAACAACGTTAAAATCCGGCGCCTGTCATCAGCGTATTTGTCCGGTTTTTTTTCGCAGGACAACTGCCAGTAGAACGTGCTTCTTGCCAGTCCTGCCGCCCTTAACAGGCGAGTCAAAGGATGCTGTTGCCTTAACTCATTCACGACCTGCGCTTTGTCGCGCGTTTCGGTGTTTGTTTTTCCCTGAGTAAGGCTTGCAGCTTTTTTAGATAAGCCACTTCAACGCGTAACTGCTCAAGCTCTTCGCGTTCGTCCGGATTGAGGGCGGCTGAAGCTGGAGCGACTGTCTTATTTTCAGGACGTTGCGGCATCGTCTTTTTCCTGTGTCGGGTGTCAGTGAGGGCTTCAAGACCGCCTTCATCATACAGTCGTTCCCACTGACAAACCGATGAAAAGGCAGGGATAATGAACTTTGCACACACTTCACGAACAGAGAGACAATGTTCACGCATATGAAGGATAACGGACTCTTTGAAGGCCGGTGAATAGATGAAGTGCCGGGTCGTTAGTCCTGCTTCACCATGAAGTTTCCAGGCGGCAGACCACTTTCGAACGGCACTGTGGTCGATACCAAAACGCTTTGCCGTCGCCTTTTGCCCCTCCGACCCGGAGAGATAGTGCTGCACGACCCTAAGCTTGAAACTGAGGGAATACTTACTCATAAAAAACTGCACCTTACTCAGTTGGGTATCCAACTTTTGGGGTGCAGTTCATTATTGGGGCGGTTTTTTATTGCCTGAAATTGACAGAAACAGGGGTCAGAGCAAGAAAACTCACGTTCTAATACAAATGAATAATTTTCGTTACACCCCCGGCCTGTTAAAAACAGATTCTGCACAATGTAATCATGATGTTAATAAAAAAGGACCGAAGGTGTATTTTTCACCCCCGGCCCTTTTATCGTACCCCGTTCAGGCTTACAGGCTTTCAGTAAAGGTACGGGTAATCACATCTCGCTGCTGTTCTGGCGTCAATGAGTTAAAACGCACGGCATAGCCCGAAACACGGATAGTCAGCTGTGGGTATTTTTCCGGGTTTTTTACGGCTTCTTCCAGCGTTTCACGGCTCAGGACGTTCACGTTCAGATGCTGGCCGCCTTCCACGCGCACCTGCGGTTTCATTTCCAGTGGAATTTCACGATATTCGATCTGGCCAAGCTCGCTGACTGGCACGATCTGATCTTCGCTATAACCTGCTTTGGCACAAACGCAACGCGCTTCCGCTTTATCACTGTCCAGCAGCCAGAATGAATTCAGTAATGCACTGTTGGATGCTTGAGTAATTTGAATTCCGGTAATCATGTGAGTCGCCTCCCAGGCAATACGGCGCTGCTCTCATTTCCAGCGCCAGGTTGATGAAAAAAACCGTGATCTTCTGGGATCTGTATACCAGCACCAGAATGGTGTCTCCTTGATACAAATCAACCTGCGAGGAGGAATTTAAAGCCTGAAAACAGCAACTTTCTGTTTTATATCAATTTTATCAAATCAAAAAATTCTTCTTTTTTTGCAAATTTTCAACTTTATTTTAAGTATTACCTTGTGGCAAAGCGCGATAAGCTACGCACTTTGATGATGAGAAGGAGACGGTAATGGTCAATACCATGACCTGGCACGACGTGCTGGCCGAGGAAAAAGAGAAGCCTTATTTCAGGGAAACACTGGCAAAAGTCGCGGCAGAGCGCGCAGCCGGTAAGACCGTCTATCCACCGCAAAAAGACGTTTTTAACGCATTTCGTCTCACTGAACTGGGCGAAGTGAAAGTGGTGATTTTAGGTCAGGACCCCTACCACGGTCCGAATCAGGCACATGGGCTGGCGTTCTCCGTTCTGCCTGGTGTTGCGGTACCCCCTTCACTGGTGAATATGTATAAAGAACTGGTCACGGATATTCCTGGTTTTGAGCGACCAAAACACGGCTTTCTCGAAAGCTGGGCACGTCAGGGCGTGATGCTGCTCAACACCGTACTAACCGTGGAAGCGGGCCAGGCACATTCACATGCTAAATTCGGCTGGGAAACCTTTACGGATAATGTGATTGCAGCCATTAATCAGCATCGTGAGGGCGTGATATTTCTGCTGTGGGGCTCTCACGCGCAGAAAAAGGGCGCGATTATTGACCGTAACCGCCATCACGTACTACAAGCCCCCCACCCTTCCCCGCTCTCTGCGCATCGCGGTTTCTTCGGCTCTGCCCATTTTTCGAAAACCAATCAGTGGCTCAGTGAGCACGGCGAAACCCCCATTGACTGGGTTCCGCACTTACCTTCCGAGTAAGCTCGATTATCAGGGGGTATCAACCCCCTGTCAGGCACGGGCATCCTGTTCATTTACATTCCCACACGTAATAATGCGATTTTTGTCACAATTTTTTATCAAGATTTCCCTCTCCCTGCCGATCTGATCGGCTTCAGGGTGCATATTCATGCGCCCAAGATTGGCTGGTCCATTCAGGGGAGAAGAACGGATGTTATCCATGAAGAATATGAAAGTAGGTGTCCGTCTGGGCGCCGCCTTCGGCCTGGTGATACTGTTATTGATTATCGTTAGTGCCACAGCAACACTCAAAATTGGCAACATTAATCAGGCGGTAGACAGTATCGTCAGCGATCGTTATATCAAAGTCCGGCTGGCATTTGATGTACGCGATGGCGTCAACGAACAGATTAAATATTTGCGCGGTATGGTTCTGGATATTGCCCGTCCGGACAGTAACATCAAACGGTTTAAGCAGCTCGATGGCGCGACGCAGAAAACCAATGCGGCGATTGAAAAAATCGCACAGTTGCAAAGCACTGAGATGGGGATTAAAAAAATCCAGGACGTCAAAGATGCCGCCCAGCGTTTTGAGAGTGATAAACAAGAACTGCTGACCCTCATCCGTGCAGGAGATGTTGCGCCGGCCACGGAATATGTACTGCGAAAAATCACCACCTCGCAGAATGCGTTTCTCGATATAGTGGTGAGTTTTGCGGATTCACAGTCCTCACAGTTGCAGGCTGAAGGAGCCAATGCCGTCAGTGATGGCACCACCGCCATTCACATCACGCTGATTTTCTCGCTACTGGCTATCGCTGCGGCGATGCTGCTCGGCTTCTTCTTAACCCGTTCGATTGTGCGCCCGCTGCGTGAAGCCGTCGGCATTGCTGAAAATGTTGCCGCTGGCGATCTGCGCACCACCATTCATGTCAACTCGACGGATGAAACCGGTCAATTGATGCTGGCGCTGAAAAACATGAATGACAATCTGCTGAAAATTGTTAACGAAGTCCGTTCCGGTACGGACCTGATTGCCACGGCATCCAGTGAGATTTCAGCGGGTAATATGGATCTCTCCTCACGCACTGAGCAACAGGCCAGCTCCCTCGAAGAAACCGCCTCTGCGATGGAGCAGATTACCGCCACGGTGAAACAAAACGCCGATAACGCTCGCCAGGCTAACCAGTTAGCCGCTCAGGCCTCTCTGGTGGCGGAACAGAGCGGCGATGCGGTGAAGCAGGTGGTCAGCACGATGGAAATGATCAACGGATCATCGAAGAAAATCGTCGATATTATCAGTGTGATTGACGGTATTGCCTTCCAGACCAATATCCTGGCGCTGAATGCGGCGGTAGAAGCCGCCCGTGCAGGTGAGCAAGGGCGTGGTTTTGCCGTTGTGGCTTCAGAGGTTCGCAGCCTGGCACAGCGCTCAGCATCCGCTGCCAAAGAGATTGCACAGCTGATTCAGGATTCTGTTGCACGGGTTGATGAAGGGGGTCGACAGGTCGCAAAAGCCGGGCTGACCATGGACGACGTTCTCAGCAGCGTGAAAAACGTGACCGGAATTATCGGTGAGATTACTATCGCCAGCGCCGAGCAAAGCAGCGGCATTGATGAGATCAACATGGCCATCACGCAGATGGATCAGGTGACTCAGCAGAATGCGGCGCTGGTGAATCAGTCGGCAGCGGCAGCCCAGTCAATGCAGGAACAGGCCGAACAACTGTCTCTGGCAATACGCGTGTTTAAGGTGAATGAACCCGCTTACCACTAATTCACCGGCAAAAAAATAGCCGCACAAGGCGGCTATTTTAAACAGGCAGACACAGGGGCGACCGGAAAAAAAGGTCCCCCCCTACAGCAATTAATTTTTAGCTTTCGATACTGCAACCATCGCCGGGCGCAGCAGGCGACCGTTCAGGGTATAGCCACGCTGCATCACCATCAGCACATGATTTGGCGCAACGTCTTCAGATTCCATCATAGACATTGCCTGATGGACTTCCGGGTTGAACGGCACGTTGATATCCCCCACCACTTCCACGCCAAACTTGCGCACAGCGCCCAGCAGGGATTTCATGGTCAGTTCGATGCCTTCAATCATAGCGGCCAACTCAGGATTGGATTTATCCGCCACTTCCAGCGCGCGTTCCAGGCTATCAATCACTGGCAACAGCTCGTTGGCAAATTTTTCCAGCGCAAATTTGTGCGCTTTTTCCACATCCAGTTCACTACGGCGACGGATGTTTTCGATCTCAGCCTGAGCACGAAGCTGTGCGTCACGCACACCGCCCAGCGACTCCGCCAGTTGGGCTTCCAGTTGTGCAATACGCTCATCCCGCGGGTCCACCACTTCTGCTGTCTCCGCGTCCTGGGTTTGCGCCTGCTCCATCTCAATTTCGTCTGAGACTTGCTCGTTAGGTGTGTTCTGTTCTTTACTACTCATGAATTTCTCCGCGTTTGTGCATATTCATCTCGCTGGTTCGCTTATTATGGGGATCAGAATCGCGGTTTCAAGGGAACCAGTCACATTGTCGGGGGAGTTTACCTCGTGAGGAATGCCAGGAACATGAATAACCACTTCAACTGCATCGGGATCGTCGGCCATCCACGCCATCCCACTGCACTAACCACCCACGAGATGCTCTATCGCTGGCTGACAGCGAGAGGCTATCAGGTGATTATTGAGCAGCAGATTGCGCGTGAGTTAAAACTGGAAGGCGTGCAGACCGGAACGCTGGCAGAGATTGGCCGCAAGGCCGACCTGGCGGTGGTGGTAGGCGGTGACGGGAATATGCTGGGCGCAGCAAGGGTGCTGGCACGTTACGATATTAAGGTCATCGGGATTAATCGCGGCAATCTCGGGTTTCTCACCGATCTCGATCCTGATAACGCTCAGCAGCAACTCGCTGACGTGCTGGAAGGAGAATACTTCATCGAGAGCCGCTTCCTGCTGGAAGCTCAGGTCTGCCGCCAGTCCGGCAGCCCGCGTATTGGTACGGCTATCAATGAAGTGGTGCTGCACCCGGGTAAAGTGGCACATATGATCGAATTCGAAGTGTACATTGATGAAAATTTCGCGTTTTCACAGCGTTCGGATGGCTTGATCATATCGACGCCGACCGGGTCGACGGCTTATTCATTGTCAGCAGGTGGCCCTATTCTGACGCCATCGCTGGATGCTATCGCCGTGGTACCGATGTTCCCCCATACCCTCTCGGCTCGCCCGCTGGTGATCAACAGCAGCAGTACGATTCGTCTGCGTTTTTCTCATATGCGCAGCGATCTGGAGATCAGTTGTGACAGCCAGATAGCACTCCCCATTCAACAGGGTGAAGATGTATTAATCCGGCGAAGTGATTACCACCTCAACCTGATACATCCTAAAAATTACAATTATTTCAACACGCTAAGCTCAAAGCTGGGTTGGTCAAAAAAATTATTCTAAAACTGCTGCCAGCGGGTTTACTGTTTATAAAACCAGTATATACTGTATGAAAAACCATATCTGTGTTTTCATACAGGAATACCATCATGCTGGCACAACTGACCATCAGTAACTTCGCGATTGTACGTGAGCTGGAGATCGACTTTCAGCGCGGAATGACGGCCATTACCGGTGAGACCGGCGCAGGTAAATCCATCGCTATCGATGCGCTGGGTTTATGCCTGGGGGGCCGGGCCGATGCAGATATGGTGCGCCAGGGTGCGGCACGCGCCGACATCTGTGCGCGATTCTCGCTGAAAGATACCCCCTCAGCCCAGCGCTGGTTAACCGACAATCAACTCGACGACGGCAATGAATGTCTGCTGCGCCGGGTGATCAGCAGCGATGGGCGTTCGCGTGGCTTTATCAACGGCACCGCCGTGCCTCTTTCACAGCTGCGCGATCTCGGCCAGGCGCTGATTCAGATCCACGGCCAACATGCTCACCAGCTCCTGCTCAAACCTGAACATCAAAAAAATCTGCTGGATGCCTATGCGGGCGAACCGTTGCTGATGCAAAACATGGCGCAACACTATCGCCAGTGGCATCAGAGCTGTCGCACCCTTGCCCAGCATCAGCAACAGTCACAGGAGCGTGAAGCCCGTCGTGAACTGTTGCAGTATCAGCTCAAAGAGCTGAATGAATTCGCCCCGGTCAGCGGTGAATATGAGCAGATTGATGAAGAGTACAAACGTCTCGCGAACAGCGGTCAGCTCCTCTCCACCAGCCAGCAGACTCTGCTGATGCTGGCTGATGGCGACGATAACAATCTGCAAAGCCAGCTGTATAACGCACGCCAGCTGATGGCAGAACTGATTGAGATGGATGATAAGCTCAGCGGCGTCTTTGCCATGCTGGAAGAAGCCGCAATCCAGATCAGCGAGGCCAGTGATGAACTGCGCCATTATTGCGATCGGCTGGATCTCGATCCCAACCGTCTGCATGAACTGGAACAACGGCTGTCACGCCAGATCGGCCTCGGACGTAAGCACCACATCGCTCCTGAAGAACTGCCGACTTTCTACCAGCAGCTACTCGCTGAACAGTTGTTGTTAGATCAGCAGGAAAGCGACCAGGATGAATTGAGCCAGGCCGTCAGCCTTCATTACGATGCTGCCCTCAACTGCGCACGGCAGTTGCATGAGCGCCGGGTTCACTTTGCTGATGAGCTTACCGGGTTAATTACCGAAAGCATGCATATGCTGTCGATGCCCCACGGGCGCTTTACAATTGATATCCAGTTCAACCCCGAGCATTTGACTGCGGAAGGCGCTGACCGCATTGATTTCCGCGTCAGCACCAACCCTGGCCAGCCGGTTCAACCGTTAGCGAAGGTCGCTTCCGGCGGGGAACTGTCACGTATTGCGTTAGCGATTCAGGTCATTACTGCACGTAAGATGGACACACCGGCGTTGATTTTCGATGAAGTGGATGTCGGTATCAGCGGACCCACCGCCGCGGTAGTCGGTAAAATGCTGCGTCAGTTGGGTGAGTCCACGCAGGTTATGTGCGTGACGCATCTGCCGCAGGTCGCTGGCTGTGGTCATCAGCATTTCTATGTCAGCAAAGAGACCGATGGCGCGATGACAGAGACGCATATGAAGCCCCTGGACAAGCGTGCACGCCTGCAAGAACTGGCGCGCCTGCTGGGTGGTAGCGAAGTTACACGCAACACGCTGGCGAACGCAAAAGAACTTTTAGCCGCGTGAAGATTGCACTTTTTTACCGGTTTGTGGTCATATCGTTGCTTCGCAGAGGTTTTAAACTGCGGAAAGGTTTATTATCATCGGCAAGTTACGCTGGTATCATCATTGCACACTGATAAACCCGAAAGACCCGGAGCTGCGGTTTCAGGGGAAACGAATATAGCCACAAAGGAATAAACATTGATTATGCGCTGTAAAACGCTGACTGCTGCTGCGGTGGTTCTTCTGATGATGACCGCGGGTTGTTCCACTCTGGAGCGCGTGGTTTACCGCCCGGATATCAACCAGGGCAACTACCTGGTTGCGAACGATGTTGCTAAAATTCACACGGGGATGACCCAGCAGCAGGTTGCCTATACCCTGGGTACGCCGATGATGCATGATCCGTTTGGCAGCAACGTCTGGTATTACGTGTTCCGCCAGCAGCCAGGCCACGAGGTGGTGAAGCAGCAGACACTGACCCTGACTTTCGATCAGAGCGGCACACTGACTAACATTGATAACAAAGCTGCTCTGTCTGCTAACGCAGGCTAAAAGCAGGTTGTGAGCTCAACAAGATAAGGCGCAGATTGCGCCTTATTTTTTTGCCGCGCGTTCAGCACGCTGACGACGAAGATCTTTAGGGTCGGCGATCAGCGGACGATAGATTTCAATACGATCGCCGCTCTGTACCACATCATGCAGTTTCACCGCGCGACTGAAGATGCCTACTTTGTTTTCCTGCAAATCAATATCGCTGCGCAGAGCCAGCAGACCAGAAGCGACAATGGCCTGCTCAACGGTGCTGCCCTCTTCGACCTTTACGCTGTAAAGGTACTGTTTATCTGGCAATGCATACACCACTTCAACAGCGATATCAGGCACTGTACACCTCTTTCGCGCGCTGGGTGAAAGCCTGTACCATGCTGCTGGCCAGCTCTTTAAAGATTCGGCCAAAAGCCAGTTCGACCAGCATATTGGTGAACTCGAAATCCAGATTTAACTCCACTTTGCAGGCTTCATCGCTCAACGCCGTAAAGCGCCAGCCGCCGCTCAGTTTGCGGAACGGGCCGTCAACAAGTTGCATATGGATGCTTTGGTTATCCGTCAGCGTGTTACGCGTGACAAATGTCTTACTGATTCCAGCTTTAGAGACATCCACCGAGGCCGTCATTTGATCGGAACTGGCATCCAGCACCCGGCTACCGGTGCAACCCGGTAAAAACTGCGGATAACTGTCAACATCATTCACTAAGCGGTACATTTGTTCCGCACTGTACGGCACCAGCGCCGAACGACTAATCTGGGACATATCGATTCCTGTCATTTTCTAAACATACCAATAATACCATCGCCGGCAATCAAACAAAAATTCTCTCCTGCTAACCATCTGCTAGAATAGGCTTTTCCCCCATGCCTGGCGCTACAGGGGATGCCATTAATCACTGCTTCATGTACACTAAGTGGCACTATGACAAAGAAAAAAGCACATAAACCCGGTTCCGCGACCATTGCCATGAACAAGCGCGCCCGCCACGAATACTTCATCGAAGAAGAGTTCGAAGCCGGGCTTTCGCTCCAGGGATGGGAAGTCAAATCTCTCCGCGCCGGTAAGGCCAACATCAGTGATAGCTACATCATGCTACGCGATGGCGAAGCCTACCTGTTCGGGTCAACTTTCCAGCCTCTGAGCGTCGCCTCATCGCATTATGTTTGCGATCCCACGCGCAGCCGTAAGCTGCTGCTGAAAAAGCGCGAACTGGATAGCCTGATTGGTAAAGCCAATCGTGATGGTTTTACTATCGTTGCACTGTCGATGTACTGGAAGAATGCCTGGGCCAAACTGAAGATCGGCGTGGCGAAAGGTAAGAAAGAGCACGACAAGCGCGATGACATTAAAGATCGTGAGTGGAAACAAGACAAAGCACGTATCATGAAGCACGCTAATCGCTAACCTACTGGTACAACGACAGGTTTTTCTGATATACTGCTAAACAGTACTTGGGGCTGATTCTGGATTCGACAGGATTTGCAAAGCCCTAGGAGCATGCCGAGGGGCGGTTTGCCTCGTAAAAAGCCGCAAAAAAATAGTTGCAAACGACGAAAACTACGCACTAGCAGCTTAATAACCTGCTTAGAGCCCTCTCTCCCTAGCTTCCGTTCTTAAGACGGGGATCAAGAGAGGTCAAACCTAAAAGAACTCGCGTGAATACCTTGCCTGGGGTTGAAGCGCTAAAATCTAATCAGGCTAGTTTGTCAGTGGCGTGTCCGTTCGCAGCTGACCGGCGAATGTAAAGATGGACTAAGCATGTAGTGCCGACGGTGTAGTAATTCTGGACGCGGGTTCAACTCCCGCCAGCTCCACCAAATCTTTTCGCGGCGGTTCCAGAGCCGACCGCGTAGAAGTCCTGAAAGCCCACAAGGTTAACGCCGAGTGGGCTTTTTTGTGCCCTCGATTTGCCCCGCGAAGTCCGAACTCAACTCATTAAATCCGAACATTTTAGGCTGGTTGATAGGCCCAATGAAAACAATTATGTTTTTCGATGGGCCTCCAGGAGCAGAGACTGAGCATGGCAAGTCAAACCATAGCCATTGACCGATACGGAAATCAAAGCCGCCAAACCTAAAGACGTCGATTACCAACTTTAAATAATGATGGGCTGACGCTCCTAATGAAATCCAGTGGAAGCAAACTCTGGCAATTTCGCTACTATCGCCCCTTCACCAGGCAGAGTTTTGAAGCCTACCCCTCGATCACACTTTCCGACGCATGGAAGCGGAGAGCAGAATCGCGTGCATTACTTGCAAAGCAGATCGATCCTCTTGAACATCAGAAAGAGCAGCTTCGATCTTCACAAGAAGCCAAAACCAATACTTTCAAATTGATTGCCGAACGTTGGGGAATGTGAAGAAAACAAGCGTAACTGAAAATTATGCTGAAGGTATCTGGCGGTCTTTGGAGAGAGATGTTTTTCCTGTTATTGGTGAAATCTGCATTACCGACATCGAAAACTATACTCTACTCAAAGCCATACAGCAGGTTCAAGCCAGCGCATTAATGAGGTGATGGTATACGCCAAAAATACCGGGCTTATTGACGCTGTTTCTAGCGTTAATATCGGCAAGGCCTTTGAGAAAACTCAAAAGAAGAATATGCCAGATTTATGCAAATAAGTGTTTTTACGAAAAAGACGATGGTGTACAGGATAACGTTTACCCGTTCACTCCGCGCCATTACTATCCATTCTGGATAGCTTGATAACAAGGAAAGGTTATGGAAAACGGTTTTAGTATTGCAATGACCCCGGTCCAGCTGGCAGCCGTCATGGCTGATGAATCTGTGCTCACTGAACGTATCTGGGGTAGCATCGGGTTTCTCGGGAGTGTACTGGAGCTGGCCGGTGCCACCGCCCTTTGCCTGGTCCCTGAACCTACCGGAGTGACGAAAGCGGGATGCATTATTGTGGGGGCGCACAGTCTGGATGGGATGAGTGCTTCGGCCTATCAGGTGTATTCCGGCAGACCAACAGCCTCAGTGACCGCTCGCGCTACGGCGGGTATCGCAAGAGAGCTGGGATCAGATAAGTCCACTGCTGACCAGATTGGTATCGCCGTGGATGTGATCCTCCCGTTCTCTGTTGCTGGTGCAGCTCGTGTGGCGTCGGTCAGAATGGGTCAGGTTAACCTGATGAAACATGAGGCCGTGAAAGGTTTTTCGGGCGGTGGGCATACTTTGAAAAAGCATGTTGGTAAAACTCAGCAGGATTTACTGGATAAACGCGCCAGAGGCATTCAATCAGGTACATATAGAGCAAATAGCGCATCCAGTTCATTCATATCACAGGCAATTGCAGAAAAGGCATTAAGCCAGGCCGTCAGAGCGAACAGGGCTGTAATAAGACAATGGGCCAGAAGCACCTCTGTAGTTCGGTCGGATTACTCTTTGCAGCTCAGGCATACATTTAGCAAACCTGTGGGAATAGTGCTCAAAAATGGGTCGGAAACGGTTTCTGAAACAAATAAATTTGAATTCGTTTTATATAAGAAAAGTTATAATGGTAAACCCTATTACCTTCTTACTGCTTACCCTATCTGAGTGAAAAATGGAAAATTACCGTTCTATTAAAATGTTTTTTCTGATTTTTTTTGGGCAGGATGCTGATCATTGGGGGAATTCTTACCCTGAGATTGTCGATAGTGCTATTGAGTTTCAGGATGGAGTAGACGATGTACTAATTTCCGACATTGACAGATTTATTAGTGAGCACCCAACCAACGAGAAAGCGTCACAGGTGTTGAACGAAATTACAATGGGTTCCGTTGGAGATACTGCATCATTTCCCCCAACGTTAATCGACTTCCTGACCTGGCTCTCAGCTTATCTGAAACAAAAGCGTGACGAATAAATAGGAAGCCCGCTACTCAACGCTGCGGGACAGCAGGCTGAGTGCGACCACAGGTGTACGGATGGTTATAGCCAGTGATTTAAGTCCTTTGGGCACCTCACCAACGGCCAGATCGTGACGGCTGTTTCCTTCAGCTGAATCAGGCGCAGATAGTCGATGGCAATCAGCGCCGTCTTTGACTGCTGTTGCTTGTGGCAATTCTCGCCCAGTCTTCATCCCATATCCCCCCGAAGCCGCAGAGGCCTTTCTTACCCGGGTTCATCTGACATCCTCTACGGTTTCATGGTATGGTGCCGGGCTGTAACGTCATCATGTACAATCCGTTAGCAGGATGGCACCATCCCCCGGTTTTTTAGCATCCCCCACGTTGATTTGCACTGCTACGCACAGGGGCAGCCGTGGCGCATTCCGGGCATCTTATGGCGTCACAGTTTCGCTTTCTGCCGGGCCTGTCTACGGGTATCATCGCTACGCTCCTGGCACCGGTTCGGCCTGGTATAATATAGATTCAAAATTTGCCATTTTTTCCAGTACCGCCGTCTTTGTTATTGATACGAAAATCGGCTGAAATAAGGTATAAAGCCGCATGAAAATTCCCAACAGACTCCAGCCTCTGGTTGATGATGGCCTGATAGACGATGTGCTTCAGCGACTAAAAAGCGGTAAAGAAGCAGACGTTTACACCGTTTTATGCGGTGACAATATCCGCTGCGCCAAAGTTTATAAAGAAGCAACCCAGCGTAGCTTCAAGCAAGCCGTGCAGTACCAGGAAGGGCGTAAAGTCCGTAATACCCGTAATGCCCGTGCCATGCAAAAAGGCTCAAAGTTCGGCCGTAAGCAACAGGAAGAGACCTGGCAAACGGCAGAGGTTGATGCCTTGTTCCGCCTGGCGAATGCCGGAGTTCGCGTGCCACAGCCCTATCTTTGTATGGACGGGGTGTTGTTGATGGAACTGGTCACTGATGCAAACGGTGGAGTTGCCCCACGTCTCAGTGATGTGACCTTAACGGAAGAAATGGCCGTTACTGATTTCCACGAGATGATCCGCAATATCGTGCGCATGTTGTGTGCAGGGATTGTGCATGGTGATTTATCGGAGTTTAACGTGCTGCTGGATGCACAAGGGCCGGTCATTATCGACTTACCCCAGGCCGTTGATGCCGCCGCTAATAATCATGCTGAATCCATGTTTGAGCGTGATGTGAATAACATCACTACTTACTACGGCCAGTTCGCACCACAGCTTCTGCAAACACGTTATGCGAAAGAAATCTGGTTGCTGTATGAAGACGGCAAATTAACACCAGAAGCCCCGCTCACCGGTCTGTTCGTTGAAGAGGTCCATGATGTGGATATGGATTCCCTGATGGATGAAATCATCTCAGCAGAAGATGAGTTTTACGACCGTCAGCGAGCAGCCCAGGAACGCGAAGATTAATAAGAGAGTGCGCCAGGTTACAGCAGCAGGATGATGACAGCCCACAAGGTTAATACTGGTGGGCTTATTTAACACTGAACCGATAGCGTAGAAAAATGTGATACCTTGCCATGTTATAAAATCTAATACCTCCCTTCCCTAACAGCCGCTACAAAGTGCTCCTCTTTAAGACATCGCATTTTCTGAAATGAAACCCCCTCTCGCTGTCGTTATGCTGCAGTCCCTCACTTCTTAAAATACATGGATTGTTATGATGAAGAATTATCCTCACGCGACAGCGAGACTGCTTTTCGGCATTTTTTTTTGTACAGCCCCGGTCACAGTCGCCCTTGCCGGTGTCCCAAATGCAATACGTACGCCGCTTTCACTCGACTATAACGGTGATAATGTCGATTTGAAGAAAGAAAAAGAAGCAAAAGAAGCAGAAGCAACAAAGTCACCAGACTTATTTGGCCCAACGACAGGACCGCTGCCTTTCTTTGGTGAGGAAATACGCAAGCGGGGTTATGACTTGCCCGATCCTTATGGGATTGGCTATAACCATATGAATATGCGCCAGAACATCAAAGTTAATAGCATCGGTTTTTCCGGACTTAAACTTTTCGGCTTTCCTATCCCTCAGAGCATTTTTAAAATCGATGTCGGCCACACGCGGGAAAGGTCTCTGACTGATACCGCGAAACTGGACACCTGGTTATTCCCTTTCTTAAATGTTTACGCAGTTGTCGGGCATACCAAAGGAAGTTCAAACTCTACTGTTTCCGTTAATGCCCCCATCATCGGAAAAATGTCAGATATCGATTTTATCCTGAAATTCAAAGGGACCACCTATGGTGCGGGCACAACCCTGGCCTATGGCTACCATAACTGGTTTGGCACTATGGATTTCAATTATACCCGTACGAACTTTGATATCCTTGACGGTAGTACTACCGCCTATACGTTTACGCCGCGCATTGGGTATCGTTTTACCGTTCCTGGATCAACGAAATATTCTATTCCCGTTTCTCACGCCAGTTTATGGGTTGGCAGCATGTACCAGGATGTTTCCCAGAATTTTGGTGGCAATCTGAGTAATCTACATATGCCGGCTAATTTGATTAACCTGGTTAACTTCGTTAATAAAGACAAAGAAGGACGCTTTCGTGTCAAACAGCACCTCCAGTCACCCTGGAATATACTGGTGGGTGGTCAGTACGAATTGACACGTAACTTTAATGTCATGACTGAAGTGGGCTTTGAGAAACGTAATAGTATTATGGTTGGCGGCGAGTTCCGTTTCTAAATATGCGCTATTTCCGCGCCCTGTTAGTGGGGTTATTGTTAATTCCAACTTTGTCTGAGGCAACATTATTACCCAGCAGGGCGACAGTCGACGGCTATCTTGCCAGATTCAGCTCAGACCCTGTTGATATGCACAAAAGGATCGACTGGGGCGTTGTGCCAGGCCCCTTTTATACTCCCGAGCTGGGCATTGGCATCGGGGTGGCGGCTGTAGGCTTTTATCGTCCCGATGAAGAACAACAGCGGGCCCCGATTTCGTCGCTCTCACTGACCGGATTTGTCAGCTCCACAGGCGCCTTTGGCGTTGGTTACGAAAACAACACATTTCTGCGTAATGACCAATGGCGTTTTATTCTGAGCGGCGATGTCAGCTATCGCCCACTGGATTATTGGGGCCAGGGATATGCGGAGGGCCATCACCAGCGAGGGAAACAGTCCTATAACTCGCGCACCCTGTCGTTCAATCCAGAGATCCTGTATCGATTACAGGCGCATACCTATGTCGGTATGGGGGGGGCCCTCGCCTATGAGAAGGCAACCGGACTACAGAATAAGGCGGCAGGCAGTTTCTTCCAGCATCCGGTACCGCTAAACGAGCTTAACACCGGTTTCAGCTTGCTATTCAGCTACGACACACGAGATGTCACCATTAACCCCTCTAAGGGACAGTTGTTGAATCTCCGCTACACCGATTACCTCCCGGAATTAGGCGGAGACAACCGACTCTCCATCTGGGATATGCAATACAACCTTTACCACGCCGTCAACCCAACCACGCTGCTGGCATGGGATCTGTACGGCCGTTTTGCCGGCGGCAATGTGCCCTGGACGATGGACGGCACACTCGGCGACAGCCATCACCTGCGCGGTTACTACCAGGGACGATATCGCGACCGCAATGTGGTCACTACGCAGATTGAACTGCGTAAAAAACTCAGCTGGCGACATGGAATGGTTGCCTGGGCTGGCGCAGGCAGTATGTCTCCCCATCCCAGTGAGGTTCTGGACGGGCATTGGCTCCCTTCTGTCGGTATCGGCTATCGTTTTGAAATTAAGAAAAGAATGAATTTGCGTCTGGATTACGGTGTAGGACAGAAAAGCTCAGGCTTCTATTTTCAGGTTGGAGAAGCCTTCTGATGAAAAAAGTACTGCTCCTGTTATGCCTGTTCCTTAACGCCTGCCATGCCAGTATTCCCCTGACTGATAAGCCGATAACGCCGGGTGATTTTCAGCTTCCGCCCCCACCCGCGCAACACGTCTGGCCAGCGATCCTGCCACTCCCTCCTCCTGATGGTCTGCGCCCTTGTTGTGCTTTTGGCTATAACATTCGGGCTAAGCTTTTAGGGGTTCCTGTCCCCTTTTTTCAATTACGTAATGTCGTCGATCCTGATAACACGGGAAAGCATCACTATAACGACAGCTGGAAAAGCATCTTTACGACACTGACGGGAATAAGCAGTGAGCTCAACGGTATTATCTATACCCGACGGGGCGGATTTATTGACCTTGCTCATGTGCGTGATACCGCGGATAACACGCTATGGCTGTTCAGCAAAATTTGGCCAGCGCTGGGGCGTGCTACCACGATAAAGATGAGCGATGAACTCGGGCAACGCATTATCCGACTACGGCAGTTCTCGCCCCCTGAAGACACGCTGGCGCGTTACAATCTGAGTGTCAGTCTGGCGGCTTACCTCGCCTTTCAGCTCGCCGCCTGGCATGAGGTCGCTCAGTGGTATGGCTTCGAGTCCGTACCCGGCTATCCTGAAACCGTTTCCGCATTTTCACCAGAAGATCTCTATTCCAATCTGCTCGGGGCGCGCATGGCTACAGATATACTTAATTCGGGCGGAGCATCATCACTGCCGCAGTATCAATATTCGATGGCACAGATGCTTCCGCTGGCGCTCGCACAGCTACAAGCCGTCAGCCCGCAAGCCACCCGCTTTCACTTTGATATGCTGGATGGCATATGGTGGAACAACCATTGTCGCCTGCCCGACAAATTTCTGGTGCGTCTGCGCAACTACAGCGTCAGTCACCAGCGGCTGCCGTCGCGTCCTGCGGATACTGTGCCGGAACTGTGGCTGACGTTACCCGATCATTTTGACCATCGTCCGTTGTCACAATTTGCACGACTTGAAATCTGGCGCGGTGATCATATGGCTAACCTGCCTTCGCCGTCATTGATGTATAGCGATAATGATTTTGTCACTCTGGCGCAACAGGCAGCAAAAAATGACCGCCACGCCCTGGCAAAAATCGGTAACCAGTGTGATTAACGCCCCCCTGCCAACCTTCCGTAATATAAGAAAATATTATTAATAACCAGAGAGCGTGAAGCACACTCCTGGTGTTTCAGTATGTCCACTCTCCCCGTATTTCTGCCATTTCCGGCAGGCAACCGTTTTCGCCTTGCCACAAACGGCCCTAAACCCCATTACGGGAAAAGTTCCCCTCACACGGCACTTTAATGTGACATTCATCACACTTTAACTGAATTAAAATGAAACTGAATTTGACAAGTGTGAGCAATCTCTATTTCCTAATGCCCTGATAGCGGCACACTGCCGCAGTATTCATGGCGGGTGTTTTTGTTACAGTCACAAGCACCCATTTGTCGCCCGTAGATAACATGACCCGACCAGCGCGCTGGCTGCCGAGCAGGGTCTCAGAGCATGTGGTAATAATAATGAAATATAAAATTATGATGGCTGGCGCACTGGCAGCACTTTCCTATACCAATGTTTCTCTCGCCGAAACCAACAGTCCGGAATATGTTTCTGACTGGTGGCATCAGAGCGTGAACGTCGTAGGAAGCTATCACACCCGCTTCGGGCCGCAGCTGAACAACGACGTCTATCTGGAATATGAAGCGTTTGCGAAAAAGGACTGGTTCGATTTCTACGGCTACATCGACGTTCCTAAATTCTTCGGCGTGGGTAACGGTAACGATGTCGGCGCGTGGGATGATGGTTCTCCGTTCTTCATGGAGATCGAACCGCGCTTCTCTATTGATAAACTGACCGGCACCAACCTTGGTTTTGGTCCGTTCAAAGAGTGGTATTTCGCCAACAACTATATCTACGATATGGGCGACAACAAGGCGAGCCGCCAGAATACCTGGTATATGGGTCTGGGTACCGACATCGACACCCATTCTGATGTGGGCCTGTCACTGAACGTGTATGCCAAATACCAGTGGGAAAACTACGGTGCAGCCAATGAAGACAGCTGGGACGGCTACCGCTTCAAGGTGAAATACTTCGTTCCACTGACTCAGCTGTGGGGCGGCAACCTGACCTATATCGGCTTTACCAACTTTGACTGGGGTTCTGACCTCGCCGATAAAGCCGGCCCGTCACGCACCAGCAACTCTATCGCGTCCAGCCATATTCTCTCGCTGGGCTATGATCACTGGCACTACTCTGTTGTGGCGCGTTACTTCCACAACGGCGGCCAGTGGAATGACGGCACCGAGTTGAACTTCGGTAAAGGTGATTTTAACGTGAAATCAAACGGTTTCGGTTACTACCTGGTTGTCGGTTACAACTTCTGATAACCCGGGGATATCCCCAATGCTGACATAACGCGCCTGAGGGCGCGTTTTTTTTGCCTGCAATAAACCGCTATACTCCTCCGGCAATATTGCGTCCGCTAAAAGGAATTTTTATGTCTGCCAAGTCTGTTGATCACAGTGTGAAACTGCGCCCGCTCGAACGCGAGGATCTGCGTTTTGTTCATCAGCTGGATAACAACGCCAGCGTGATGCGCTACTGGTTTGAAGAGCCGTACGAGGCGTTTGTTGAGCTGTCCGATCTCTACGACAAGCATATCCACGATCAGAGCGAACGTCGGTTTGTGGTTGAACACGATGGAAGTAATGCCGGGCTGGTTGAACTGGTGGAGATTAATCATATCCACCGTCGTGCAGAGTTTCAGATAATTATTGCCCCCAGCCATCAGGGAAAAGGGCTGGCCAGTAAAGCCGCGAAACTGGCGATGGATTACGGATTTTCGGTCCTTAATCTCTACAAACTTTACCTGATCGTCGATAAAGAGAACGAAAAGGCCATCCATATTTACCGTAAGCTGGGCTTTGAAATTGAAGGCGAGCTGATCCACGAGTTCTTTATCAACGGTGAATATCGCAATACCATCCGCATGTGCATTTTCCAGCATCAGTATCTGGAAAAATTTAAACCCGCGCAGGGTATGGTCAAAACCACGGCGCAGTAAACAACAACGGCAGGTGGGATAGCCCGACCTGCCGTTGTTCGTTTAGCCGCCTCGCGCGCCAACCGGATTCATGATGGTCTGCAAGCGTTCCGGTTCAATCTTGTACATGCCCCCGTAGAACGGGTCGACCACCAGCCAGCCAGGGATGCCAAGCAGCGGAATGTTGCCCAGCAGATACCACAGGTTCGGGCTCTCTTTCAGTGGGAGCGTTTGCGGAACATAGCCTGCGCGCTCCAGCATCACCAGATACTTTTTCTTACCGAAGTAGTTGCCGTTAGACTTCTGCAGCGTAACGGTTTTTGGCGTGTAACCTTCGGCCACCGCTTTACCCGTTTCATCCTGTACCACAAACTTCACCCCTGGGGGCTGAGTCTGAAGCGTCACATCCTGGGTTTCACTACCGACAATCGTGGCGCAACCACTTAACATCCACGCTGCTGCCAGCGCTGCTATCAGCCGTTTCATCATTCATCCTGCCTGAATCCATCATGCTAACAGTCTACGCGTCAGATAAGGCAAGCTAGCGCGTTAATAGCGCGACGAATTGGTGGTTTATTCAGCCATTGGCACGCTGGGGTTAACCAAACATTCTTTCCAGATAGCGTTCCAGCGCAACGCGTGAGCTGAAACCATGAGGGATGCCGTAGTGATCGTTTGATTCCCCGACCAGATACATCGGGAAACGGACGTAATGGTCGCAGGTTTTAACATCCGATGATGCCGTGGCGATCGCCTGGCTTCGCTCCTTGAGCGTTGGGTGAATGACCAGAGCGGTTCGACCCAGACGTGCCTCACGGTTAACATACACATAGTCTTCACCGCGACAGTAACCGTAAGTTTTTGCGGTGACCGCATCCATCTCAAATCCCGCTTTTTCCAGTACGCGAGCTACCTCATCAGGTCGTAAATACATACTTGCTCCTCTAAGTCTGCTAACCCGGCAACCTTACAACAGGCTGCACAGTCAGCGCTTTCGGAATAGTCCATAAACGCCCTGTCGTGCATGGCGTTCTCTGCGTGTGTTCTATACTTAATAGTACGTTTTCAGAGTAAGGGAGCAAAAAATGTTCAACCGGACCACAAAAAATAACGATATAGACTTGAATCAGGATGTTTCTCTGCTGGCTGATAGCCTGGATGATTTATTGAAATCCTGGGGAAGCAAATCAAAGGAAGAAGCGGATGAGGCACGCTCTCGGGCCGAATCCCTGTTGAAAGAGACGCGGGCCAAACTCCATGGCCGCAACCGCGTAACCCAGGCCGCGAAAGACGCCGGAAATCATGTCGACAACTACATCCACGATAAGCCCTGGCATGGTGTAGGTATCGGTACCGCACTGGGTATCCTCGTTGGGGCGCTTATTGCCACCACCACATCCAGCAGATAGTCGAAAAATTTGCGTTAGAAAAAGAGGCCCGTGGCGAAAGCTGCGGGCTTTTTTTGTCAGCAAAACTTTTTAATCGGGCGCAATCCTTGTGGCACAAGGCTTCAGTGTGAGCTGACTTAACAAATACTAAAATCCTATATGTTGTGTGGTTGCATTTCGGCGGCACTATATCTAGTATTTACCCCATCAAGACCACACAACATGGTGTGGCAGTGGTGGCGCTTCCTGGGCAGTAAACTGGCGCCAGATACTCAAGATAACCAGCCCACAAGGTAAATACGAATCATGCGCATTATTATTTACACTAAAGATAACTGTGTCCAGTGCAATGCCACAAAAAATGCCATGGACAAGAAAGGCATCGATTATCAGTTGATCAATCTGGACAGCGAACCTGCACATGTGGAGACACTGAAGTCTCTCGGTTACCGCCAGGTGCCGGTGGTGATGGCTGAACAGGATCACTGGAGCGGTTTTCGTCCGGACAAAATCCATGCGCTGAGCCACCTGGCTGCGGCGCGGGGATGAGATCATGACCACGCTGGTTTACTTTTCCAGCCTGTCTGAAAATACCCATCGATTTATCACCCGTTTAAATCTGCCTGCTGTGCGTATTCCACTGGACTACGCGCAGTGCTTGCAGGTTGATCAGCCCTACATTCTGGTGGTGCCCAGCTACGGCGGCGGCACGGCTCAGGGTGCGGTCCCTAAACAGGTGATTCAGTTTTTGAATGACACCAATAATCGTCAGCTGATCCGCGGCGTTATCGCTGCTGGCAACCGCAATTTTGGCGAGGCTTACTGCCTGGCTGGCGACATTATTGCGCGAAAATGTCAGGTGCCTTATCTCTATCGCTTTGAGCTAATGGGCACCTCTGACGATATCGCTAACGTACACAAGGGAGTAACCCAATTTTGGCAGCGACAGACAGCACACTCATAGAGCCCACCGCAGCAACGCCGGATTACCATGCGCTTAATGCCATGCTTAATCTGTACGATGCTGAAGGTCATATTCAGTTCGAGAAAGATCGTGAGGCCACGCGTCAGTATTTTATCCAGCACGTGATCCCTAATAGCGTTCAGTTCGACTCTATTGCTGACCGTTTACAGTATCTGGTTTCCGAAGGCTATTACGAAGCTGACGTTCTGAATGCCTATCCGTTTGAGTTCGTCTGTTCGCTGTTTCAGCAGGCTTACGACCGTCGTTTCCGCTTCCAGACGTTTCTCGGTGCATGGAAGTTTTACACCAGCTATACGCTGAAAACCTTCGACGGAAAACGCTATCTGGAAGGCTTCACTGAACGCGTCTGCATGGTGGCCCTGACGCTGGCAAAAGGCGATCAGGCGCTCGCCCTGTCACTGACCGATGAAATTCTCGCTGGCCGCTTCCAGCCTGCCACGCCAACCTTCCTGAACTGCGGTAAGCAGCAACGCGGTGAGCTGGTTTCCTGCTTCCTGCTGCGCATCGAAGACAATATGGAGTCGATTGGCCGTGCGGTGAACTCCGCGCTGCAACTCTCCAAACGCGGCGGTGGTGTTGCCTTCCTGCTGTCAAACCTGCGTGAGTCCGGTGCGCCAATCAAGCGCATCGAAAATCAGTCTTCCGGGGTGATCCCGGTGATGAAGATGCTGGAAGATGCCTTTTCCTACGCCAATCAGCTGGGTGCGCGCCAGGGCGCAGGGGCTGTCTATCTCAATGCGCACCACCCCGACATCCTGCGTTTCCTTGATACCAAGCGTGAAAACGCTGATGAAAAAATTCGTATCAAAACGCTGTCGCTTGGCGTGGTGATCCCGGATGTCACCTTCCAGCTGGCGAAAGACAACCAGCCGATGGCGCTGTTCTCGCCGTACGATGTCGAACGCATTTACGGCCTGCCCTTTGCCGATATCAGCATCAGCGAGAAGTATGACGAAATGCTGGCCGATGAGCGCATCCGTCGCACCTTTATTAATCCGCGCGAGTTCTTCCAGACGCTGGCCGAAATCCAGTTTGAGTCCGGTTACCCGTACATCATGTTTGAAGATACGGTTAACCGCGCCAATCCGATTCATGGCCGCATCAATATGAGCAACCTGTGTTCGGAGATCTTGCAGGTCAATACCCCAACGGAATATAACGATGACCTCAGCTACAAGCGCATCGGTAAGGATATTTCCTGTAACCTCGGCTCGCTGAATATCGCCCATGCCATGGATTCTGTCGATTTCGCACGCACGGTGGAGATTGCTGTACGTGGCCTGACAGCGGTGTCAGATCAAAGCCATATCCATTCCGTGCCCTCCATTGAACAGGGCAATGCGCAGTCGCACGCTATCGGCCTGGGACAGATGAACCTGCATGGCTATCTGGCGCGTGAAAGCATTCAGTACGGTTCCGACGAAGGGCTGGATTTCACCAATATCTACTTCTATACCGTCACCTATCACGCGCTGCGCACCTCAAACCTGCTGGCGCGCGAACGTGGTGCCAGCTTTAGTGGCTTTGCCGACTCACGTTATGCCAGCGGTGAATACTTCAATCAATATGTAGAACAGAGCTGGCAGCCGCGCACGGCTCAGGTCGCTGCGCTGTTTGCCAAAGCGGGGATCGCCATCCCTACGCAGGCACAATGGCAGGCACTGAAAGAATCGGTGATGCAGTACGGGCTGTATAACCAGAATTTACAGGCGATCCCACCGACCGGTTCGATTTCTTATATCAACCACGCCACATCGAGCATCCATCCGATTGTGTCGCGCATTGAAATCCGCAAGGAAGGAAAAACGGGCCGTGTCTATTACCCTGCGCCGTTTATGAACAACGATAACCAGGCGTTCTATCGTGATGCCTATGACATTGGCCCGGAAGCGATTATTGATACTTACGCGGAAGCCACGCGCCACGTGGATCAGGGACTGTCACTGACGCTGTTCTTCCGTGATACCGCCACCACGCGCGATATCAACAAAGCTCAGATTTACGCCTGGAAAAAAGGCATCAAGACGCTGTATTACATCCGTCTGCGCCAGATGGCACTGCAAGGCACCGAAGTTGAAGGCTGCGTGTCCTGCTCGCTGTAAAACATCGCTGTGGGAGGGCGAGGCAT
Organism: Erwinia rhapontici; assembly: GCF_020683125.1. Taxonomy (NCBI): domain Bacteria; kingdom Pseudomonadati; phylum Pseudomonadota; class Gammaproteobacteria; order Enterobacterales; family Erwiniaceae; genus Erwinia; species Erwinia rhapontici. The sequence continues at coordinate 3,815,033 of NZ_CP085627.1, forward strand.
GCCTCGCCCCTACACATCATGCACAGCATGCCCCGAACCGTATTGCGTAGGGGTCAGGCATGCCGACCCGACAAATCGTGCACCATATGTACAGCACCGTATTGCGTAGGGGTCAGGCATGCCGACCCGACAAATCGTGCACCACATGTACAGCACCGTATTGCGTAGGGGTCAGGCATGCCTGACCCGACAAATAGTGCACCATATGTACAGTACCGTATCGCGTAGGGGTCAGGCATGCCTGACCCGTTAAGATCCGCTCCAGGAACAACAACATGAAATTAAAGAAAATTCACGCCATTAACTGGAACAAAATCGAAGACGACAAAGATCTGGAAGTGTGGAATCGCCTCACCAGCAATTTCTGGCTGCCCGAGAAAGTGCCACTTTCTAACGATATCCCCGCGTGGAACTCCCTGAATCACGATGAACAACAGCTGACGATCCGCGTGTTCACCGGCCTGACGCTGCTGGATACCATTCAGAACACCCTGGGCGCACCCGCGCTGATGGCTGACGCACTGACGCCGCATGAAGAAGCGGTGATGTCGAATATCAGCTTTATGGAAGCGGTCCATGCGCGTTCCTACAGCTCGATCTTCTCCACGCTGTGCCACACCAGCGATGTCGATGCTGCTTACGCCTGGAGCGAAGAGAACGGTCCGTTGCAGCGCAAAGCCGAGATCATTCTTCAGCACTATTATGAGAACGATCCGCTGAAGAAAAAAATCGCCAGCGTGTTCCTTGAATCCTTCCTGTTTTATTCCGGTTTCTATCTGCCGATGTACTGGTCAAGTCGCGGCAAGCTGACGAACACCGCTGACCTTATCCGCCTGATTATTAAAGATGAAGCGGTTCACGGCTACTATATTGGCTACAAGTATCAGAAGGCGCTGGAGACGCAGAGTACGCAGCGTAAAGAGGAGCTGCAACAGTTCGCCGTTGACCTCCTGCTGGCACTGTACGAGAACGAGCTGGAGTACACCGATGCCCTGTACGAAGGCGTAGGCTGGCAGGAAGATGTGAAGAAGTTCCTGCATTACAATGCCAACAAAGCCCTGATGAACCTCGGCTATGAGGCACTGTTCCCGTCAGAGATGACCGACGTGAACCCGGCGATCCTCTCTGCGTTGTCACCGAATGCCGATGAAAATCACGATTTCTTCTCTGGTTCCGGCTCCTCTTATGTGATGGGGAAAGCCGTCGATACCGAAGATGCCGACTGGAACTTTTAACCCTTTCAGAGATGGCTGTAACTGACAGCCATCTTTCTCCTCTTCCCGTTTTAATTAGTTATTAATTTTCAAACCTTCCCTCCTCTTTCAGCGTCATCAATATGGCAGTTTTCTTACAATTATTTCCGTTGTCATAACGTCAGATAGCGAGCTAATTCAGCAGTCACTGAGATGTTTCTTAGCGAAATATTCATTTTTTTCAGACCAACTCAATTCGCTCTCATCCCTTACCTGCTCTGGCATTCGCCGGGACTGGCATCTCAATCAACATTTATGAACAGCCCATTTAGGGTTGTCTCAGATTCTCAGTGTGCTACGGTATAGTCCGTTAATATTTAACCACACAGAAGAGCAAATATATAAAACCAACCAATAACCAGGAAATTAATTAATGCATGGCTATTAAACTTGAAGTTAAAAATTTATATAAAGTTTTTGGGGAAAACCCCGAGCGCGCATTTAAGCACATTGAAAAAGGGATCAGTAAAGAGGCACTTCTGGAAAAAACCGGACTGTCTCTCGGCGTGAAAGACGCCAGTCTGGCCATTGAAGAAGGCGAGATTTTTGTCATCATGGGGTTGTCCGGTTCTGGGAAATCCACCATGGTTCGCCTTCTCAATCGTCTGATAGAACCCACCCGCGGCCAGGTCATCATTGATGGCGAAGATATTGCCAAAATATCTGACAGTGAATTACGCCAGGTTCGTAGAAATAAAATCAGCATGGTATTCCAATCCTTCGCACTGATGCCTCATATGACGGTATTAAATAATGCCGCCTTCGGGATGGAATTAGCCGGTATTCCTTTGCAAGAACGTCAGGAAAAAGCACTGGATGCATTACGTCAGGTTGGGCTGGATAATTATGCTCATGCCTACCCGGATGAACTCTCCGGAGGCATGCGTCAGCGTGTTGGATTAGCCCGTGCACTGGCCATCAATCCCGACATATTATTGATGGATGAAGCCTTCTCTGCACTCGATCCATTAATTCGTACCGAGATGCAGGATGAGCTGGTGAAATTACAGTCTCGCCACCAGCGTACTATCGTCTTTATTTCCCACGATCTTGATGAAGCAATGCGCATCGGTGACCGCATTGCGATCATGCAAGGCGGGGAAGTGATTCAGGTCGGTACGCCGGATGAAATTCTCAATAATCCCGCTAATGACTACGTGCGTACCTTCTTCCGTGGCGTCGATATCAGCCACGTGTTCAGTGCGAAAGATATTGCCCGCCGCAGTGCCGCAGCACTGATCCGTAAAGCCCCCGGTTTTGGCCCTCGTTCAGCAATCAAACTACTCCAGGATAATGACCGCGAATACGGTTATGTCCTGGAGAAACAACGATTCGTCGGCACCGTGTCGATTGATTCTCTGAAGGTGGCACTGGCCGCCGGCGAAGGCCTCGATCAGGCACTGCTGGAAAGCCCGGCGGCGATGCCTGCGGAGACGTCATTAAGCGATCTTCTCTCACATGTGGCGCAGGCCCCTTGTGCGGTGCCTATCGTGGGCGAAGAAGGTCAGTATGTGGGGATTATTTCCAAAGGAATGTTGTTGCAGGCATTAGACCGTGATGGAGGCCAGCCATGAGTGAACAAACCAGTAACCCGTGGGAGTCCGGCGCCACGCAGAATGCCGCACCCGCCACCAGCGCCCCAACGGACAGTAGCCAGGCTGCCGCCAGCAGCAGCGATCCCTGGGGTTCACCCACGGACGCGGCGACTACTCAGCCCGCACCGGATGCCGCCTCCAGCGGTGGTGACGCCTGGGGAACCGCCCCAGCCGGTGGCCATGATGCCGCAGCCAGCGGCGACTGGCTGAACAGTGCCCCGACCCCGCAGGTGGAACATTTTAATATTCTCGATCCGTTCCATAAAACCCTGATCCCGCTCGACAGCTGGGTAACCACCGCTATTGACTGGATTGTTGTCCACTTCCGTCCGCTGTTTCAGGGTATCCGCCTGCCGGTGGATTACATCCTCAGCGCCTTCCAGAACCTGCTGCTGGGCATGCCCGCGCCGGTGGCGATTATCGTATTTGCGCTGATCGCCTGGCAACTGTCCAGCTTCAGTATGGGCGTGGCCACGCTGGTCTCTCTGGTGGCGATTGGCGCGATAGGTGCCTGGTCACAAGCGATGGTAACACTGGCGCTGGTACTGACCGCCCTGCTGTTCTGCATCATTATCGGTCTGCCGATGGGGATCTGGCTGGCACGCAGCGAGCGAGCGGGCAAGATCATTCGCCCACTGCTGGATGCGATGCAGACCACGCCTGCGTTTGTCTACCTGGTGCCGATCGTGATGCTGTTCGGTATCGGTAATGTGCCGGGTGTGGTGGTGACGATTATCTTCGCCCTGCCACCGATTGTACGTCTGACCATTCTGGGTATTAAACAGGTGCCTGCCGATCTGATCGAAGCGGCAGAGTCGTTCGGCGCCAGCCCACGTCAGATGTTGTTCAAAGTACAGCTACCACTGGCGATGCCCACCATTATGGCGGGGGTCAATCAGACGCTGATGCTGGCACTGTCGATGGTAGTGATTGCCTCGATGATCGCCGTCGGTGGTCTCGGCCAGATGGTGCTGCGCGGTATCGGCCGCCTGGATATGGGGCTGGCCACCGTCGGTGGCGTCGGCATTGTGATTCTGGCGATTATTCTCGACCGCCTGACGCAGTCGCTGGGACGCGACAGCCGCAGTCGTGGCAACCGTCGCTGGTACGCCAGTGGCCCTCTGGGTCTGCTGACTCGCCCTTTCTGCAAAACCAAATAACAAAAAGGTACTGATGACTATGCGAAAAATAACACTGCTGGCCGCCGCGTTCACCACGCTGGCCGCCGCCCAGGTATCCGCCGCCGATCTGCCTGGTAAGGGTATTACCGTTAAGCCCGCACAGAGCACCATCACCGAAGAGACGTTCCAGACGCTGCTGGTCAGTCGTGCACTCACGAAGCTGGGCTACACCGTTGAAGCGCCGAGTGAAGTCGACTACAACGTGGCATACACCTCGATTGCGTCCGGCGACACCACCTTTATTGCCACTAACTGGAAACCGCTGCATGACGATATGTATAAAGCGGCAGGCGGTGACGCTAAATTCTATCGTCAGGGAACCTATGTGCAAGGGGCAGCCCAGGGCTACCTGATTGACAAAAAAACTGCCGAAAAATACCACATCACGCGTATCGATCAGTTGAAAGATCCGAAGCTGGCGAAACTGTTCGATACCAATGATGACGGTAAAGCCGATATGACCGGCTGTACGCCAGGCTGGGGCTGTGAAGCGGTGATTAATCACCAGATCAAGGCCTTTGATTTGACGAAGACCGTTGAGCATAACCAGGGTAACTACTCGGCGATGATCGCCGATACCATCACCCGCTTTAAAGAAGGTAAACCCATCTTCTATTACACCTGGACGCCATACTGGGTGAGTGATGTGCTGGTGCCAGGCCGTGATGTCGTCTGGTTGCAGGTGCCTTTCTCTTCGATGCCTGGCGAACAGAAAGACGTAGATACCAAGCTGCCTAACGGTGCGAACTACGGCTTCCCGGTGAACACTATGCACATCGTTGCCAATAAAGCCTGGGCTGAGAAAAACCCGGCGGCGGCAAAACTGTTTGCTGAGATGAAGCTGCCGATTGCCGATATCAATGCGCAGAACTCACGTATGCATCAGGGGCAGTCTTCTGAAGCCGATATCAACGCACACGTTGACGGCTGGATCAAAGCCCACCAGGCACAGTTTGATGGCTGGGTGAAAGACGCGCTGGCTGCGGGTAAATAATCACTCGCCAGGGGCAACCAGAACAACGGTTGTGCCATGAGCGTGAATCACCTTCAGACTGACGTAAGGGTCGACCTCTTTTTCGGTCGACCCTTTTCTTATCAGATAAAACAGGACAACCCTGCTGCCGAACTGGTTTGTCCTGTCAATTATCATGTGAGTGAAATAGTTTTTTAGGTTATTATTAGCCACTCAGATAATTCTCACACTCATACTGGTTGTTATGACATCCCCTCGTCCCGGCCTGAATTCTGCACTTGTCGCCCTGATGTCCATCGCTACAGGCTTATCCGTTGCCTGTAACTATTACGTGCAGCCCTTGCTGGCAACCATTGCTCAGACCTTCGATCTCTCATTCCATCAGGCAGGATTTATCGTCACCACCGCTCAGTTAGGCTATGCCGCCGGGCTGCTTCTGCTGGTGCCGCTTGGCGATATGCTTGAGCGCCGGGGGCTGATCGTCATCATGAGCCTGCTGGCAGCCGGCGGTATGGTAATCACTGCGCTGTCAGGTTCGCTGATGATGATGCTACTGGGTACCGTTCTGACCGGGCTGTTTTCTGTGGTCGCGCAGCTTCTGGTACCGCTGGCTGCCAGTCTCGCGGCACCGGAAAAACGGGGAAAAGTCGTCGGTACCGTCATGAGCGGCCTGTTGCTGGGTATCCTGCTGGCGCGCACCGTTGCAGGGGGGCTGGCGCAGTTGGGAGGATGGAGACTGGTTTACTGGGTGGCGAGTGTATTGATGGTAATGATGGCACTGGCCTTGTGGCGCTGGCTGCCTCGTTATAAGCAATCGATTCCGTTAAATTATGGTCAGCTGCTGGGATCTATTTTTACCCTGTTCGCACAGCATCCGATATTACGTACTCGTGCGATTACTGGCTGCCTGGCGTTTGCTAACTTCAGCGTGCTCTGGACCTCGATGGCGTTTCTGCTGTCATCGCCAGAATGGAATTATTCCGAAGGTGAGATTGGTCTTCTGGGTCTGGTTGGCGCAGCGGGAGCTCTGGCAGCACGGCAAGCAGGGTCACTGGCCGATAAAGGCAAAGCCCGCCTGACCACCAGCGCAGGCCTGCTGATCCTGCTGGCTTCATGGGGCATTATCGCGTTTGGTGCGCACTCATTAATCGCTCTGATTATCGGGATTATCCTACTCGACCTGGCCGTACAGGGCGTGCATATTACCAATCAGAGCGTGATTTATCGTCATATGCCGGAAGCACGTAACCGACTGACCTCCGGCTATATGACCAGCTATTTTATCGGCGGTGCCGCCGGCTCACTGCTTTCCGCATCCGCTTTTCAGACGGCAGGCTGGTATGGTGTCTGCGCAGTCGGTGCTCTGTTAACCTTAGTTAATCTATTTAACTGGTGGCGAAGTCATCATTATGAGGCTGAATTGCATTGATTTTTTGCGGTGAAAATGAAGTTTTTTCAATGCCTGCTGCCTGTTAAGACATTTCGTACTCTGGTAAGGTTAGGCGCAATTTATTCAGGCTGGTGATGTTTTCAGATGAAATTATTCAGTAACAGTAGAGTAACATTAGCTCATGGCTGAGCATCAGAACCTGGTTACAGATGAAAATCTTCCCCGCGCCAGTGGGTGTGAAGGCGTAACAGACAGCCTGCCGAGGGTGATTGGCTACCTGCCTGTCCCATTTGCCTTTGGTCTGAATGCCTCCCGTCCTGGTTTTACTCCATCTGAAGCTTCTGTTTCATCTTCGTCACTGACCGATATTTTCGCGATTTTGCCAACCCTTGTGGGTTTCGGCTTGCTAAGTATTACCTTCTATTTTTCGCGCAGCATTGTTTATTCAACGCTGTTGAGCGCCCTGGGTTACGGAGTGACCTGGAAACTACTGATGATGGCAGCATAAACGTGAGTGAATCACCGTCTGCAGAGAAGTGGAATTACTTTATTAATCATCATTGTTATTATACCAGTTGCAACTAGTGAGGTTCCTACATAATGGAAAGTTCGTTTACTCCCATTGAACAGATGCTGAATTTTCGTGCTAATCGTCAGAAAGATTTCCCGTTACAGGAAATTATGCTGACCCGTCTGTGTATGCACATGCAGAGTAAGTTGCTGGAAAACCGCAACAAAATGCTGAAGGCACAGGGGATCAACGAAACGCTGTTTATGGCATTAATTACGCTGGATGCGCAGGAAGATCACAGCATTCAACCGTCAGAACTGAGTTCTGCGCTAGGTTCATCCCGCACTAACGCCACGCGTATTGCCGATGAGCTGGAAAAACGCGGCTGGATTGAGCGTCGTGAAAGCGATAACGACCGCCGTTGTCTGCATCTGCATCTGACGCCAAAAGGACACGAGTTCCTGCGTCAACTTCTGCCACCACAGCATCAGTGCCTGCAATTATTGTGGTCTGCACTGAGCTCATCAGAAAAATCACAGCTTGAGGGAATCACCCGCAAACTGTTGACCCGCCTCGATAAAATGGATGAAGAGGAAGTTGTCGCCTCCCTTTCCAGATAATTGATCCACTAATAGCATAATGTGCGACACACCATTTATTGGAAATCGCTACTTTAAGCCCCTTTAGAACACATTCATGCCAGCGCTTACCCCGCTGGCATTTTAGACTCGGGCGATCGCACGTATTGATGATAGCGGCCCCGAATGGCAGAGAATCAGGAGAACATCATGAGTGCAAGCGCGGTGACACAAGACCCGCAACAGCCACGCAATAAGAAAAAGACGCGCAAAAATGCACTGATTTTTCTGGCTGTACTGTTCGTCATTATCGGGGTGGCTTATCTGACGTACTGGTTCCTGGTATTACGTCATTTTCAGGAAACAGATGACGCCTATATTGCCGGAAATCAGGCACAGGTGATGGCGCAAGTCTCCGGCAGCGTCAATAAAGTCTGGTTTGACGATACTGACTTCGTGAAAAAAGGTGATGTGCTGGTCACGCTGGATCGTACCGATGCTGAACAGGCTTTCGAGAAAGCACAGACGGCACTGGCAACCAGCGTACGTCAGACACACCAGCTGATAATCAATGGCCGACAGTATCAGGCCACTATCGGCTTGCAGAAAACGGCCCTCGAACAGGCTCAGGCAGATTTACGCCGCCGTGAGCCGCTGGGTGCATCTAACCTTATTGGCAAAGAAGATCTGCAACATGCGCGTGATGCGGTTGCCACAGCGAAAGCTCAGCTTGATGTGGCGATGCAGCAGTACAACGCAAACCAGGCGATGATTCTGGATACGTCACTGGAAAACCAACCCGCAGTGAAACAGAACGCCGCCGCCCTGCGTGATGCCTGGCTGGCATTGCAACGTACCAACATCATCAGCCCCATTGATGGCTATGTGTCGCGCCGCAGCGTGCAGGTAGGTTCACAAATCGGTACAACCACGCCGCTGCTGGCGATTGTTCCGGCCAATAATCTGTGGGTGGATGCTAACTTCAAAGAGACGCAACTGGCAGGCGTTCGTATCGGCCAGCCAGCCACAGTGGTCAGTGATATCTACGGTGATGACGTGGTGTATAAGGGCAAAGTGGTCGGCCTTGATATGGGAACGGGCAGCGTGTTCTCCCTGTTACCGGCACAAAATGCTACCGGCAACTGGATCAAAGTCGTTCAGCGTCTGCCTGTACGTATCGAACTTGACCCACAGGAAGTGGCGAAACATCCACTGCGCATTGGCCTGTCGACGCTGGTCAAAATCGATACCAGCAACAGTGAAGGTGCCGTACTCGCCACCAGCGTACGCAGCAAGCCTGCCTACGAAAGTGATGCTCTGGCACTGGACCTGACGCCAGCGAATCAGCTGATTAGCGATATTATCCGTGCCAATGCCGGCTAAAACGGCGGGAGACTGTTATGGCGCGTAAACCGCTTGAAGGCGCGCAACTGGTTCTGATGACCATTGCGCTGTCGCTGGCTACTTTTATGCAGGTGCTGGATTCCACGATTGCTAACGTGGCGATCCCCACCATCGCCGGGAACCTGGGGGCCTCGAACTCCCAGGGGACCTGGGTGATCACCTCGTTTGGCGTAGCTAACGCAATTTCGATTCCGATCACCGGCTGGCTGGCCAAGCGTTTCGGGGAAGTGAAACTGTTCCTGTGGTCGACGGTGGCCTTCGTCATCGCCTCCTGGCTATGCGGCATGTCCGAAAGCCTGAGCATGCTGATCTTCTTCCGCGTGATCCAGGGGATCGTCGCGGGTCCCTTGATCCCGCTGTCACAAAGCCTGCTGTTAAGCAATTATCCCCCCGCGAAACGTAGTGTCGCACTGTCGCTGTGGGCAATGACCGTGATCGTCGCGCCGATCTGCGGCCCTATTCTGGGCGGCTGGATCAGTGATAACTATCACTGGGGATGGATCTTCTTTATCAACGTGCCTATCGGCGTGGTGGTGGTGATCCTGGCTTTACAGACATTACGTCATCGCGAAACGGAAACGGTCATCCGTCCGATAGATACCGTCGGTCTGGTGCTACTGGTGGTCGGTATCGGCTGTCTGCAGGTCATGCTGGATCGCGGTAAAGAGCTGGACTGGTTCAGTTCCCCTGAAATCATCACATTAACGGTCATCGCCGTCGTAGCCCTGGTGGTGCTACTGGTGTGGGAGTTGACCGACGATCACCCGATCGTGGATTTGTCGCTGTTTAAATCGCGCAACTTCACCATCGGCTGTCTGTCGATCAGCCTTGCCTATATGCTCTATTTCGGTTCAATCGTTCTGCTGCCGCAATTGCTACAGGAGGTCTACGGCTATACGGCCACCTGGGCGGGGCTGGCCTCGGCACCGGTGGGGATTATTCCGGTCATACTGTCACCGATTATCGGCCGCTTTGCGCATAAGCTGGATATGCGACGGCTGGTGACGTTCAGCTTCATTATGTATGCAGTGTGCTTCTACTGGCGCGCCTATACTTTTGAACCGGGAATGGACTTTGCTGCCTCCGCCTGGCCGCAGTTTATCCAGGGGTTTGCGGTGGCCTGCTTCTTTATGCCACTGACAACCATTACCCTTTCGGGGCTGCCACCGGAAAGACTGGCGGCGGCATCCAGCCTGTCGAACTTTACCCGAACGCTGGCGGGTTCGATTGGCACCTCGATTACCACCACCATGTGGACCGATCGTGAGTCGCTGCATCATGCTCATCTGACGGAATCGATAACGCCATACAATACAAACTCGCAACAGATGTACGCGAAGCTGGAACAAATGGGGATGACCCATGACCAGGCATCAGCCTACCTTGCACAGCAGATCACCAATCAGGGGCTCATCATCTCAGCCAATGAGATCTTCTGGGCTTCTGCGGGGGTGTTTATCCTGCTGCTGGTGCTGGTGTGGTTTGCCCGTCCGCCGTTTGGTGCGGGCGGGGGCGGGGGCGGCGCCCATTAAAAAAGGGGCAGATCATTGATCTGCCCCTGGAATCAGGGGGTGTCCCGTTTGACGGACCCCCCCTTTTTTATTGCCGTTCGTTCATGCCTGGATCAGACGTTCTGACGCCACCATTCGGCCAGCAGTACACCGGTTGCGACGGAAACGTTCAGACTTTCCACTTTCCCGGTCCCGCCGATAGAAACGCTCAGGTCGCCCTGATCGAAGGTGCTGTCAGACAGACCATCACGTTCCTGACCCAGTACCAGGACCATTTTTGCCGGCAGTTCAGCTCGTGAGAGCGGCACACCTTTATGGCTGGACGTGGTAACAATGGTATAGCCTGCTTTGCGGAACGCGCTCAGACCTGCGGCAAAGTTCTCGCCGCTAATTGCCTGAACATGCTCTGCGCCACCTTCAGCAGTACGCACAGCGGCGCCCGACTCCAGCAGGGAAGCATCATCCACCAGCAAACCTTTCACACCAAAGTGTGCGCAGCTACGCATAATGCCGCCGAGGTTGTGCGGGTTGCCGATATCTTCCAATGCCAGCACGCAATCTTTCTCACCGGCTGTTGCCAGCCATTCGCTAACGGGCATGCCCACGCGTTTTTTGATCAGGAAGCAAACACCGCCGTGGTGTTCAGTGCCGGAAGCTTTCTGCAGCTCGGCTTCATCCACAGTGTGGTAAGCCTTGCGGTTCGCCGCCATATATTTTAACGCTTCACGGAAACGCGGTGTGACGCTCTGGATAAACCAGGCACGCACAATACTTTCCGGACGGCTCTGGAACAGGGCCTGGCAGGCATTTTCGCCATACACACGCGTCTCTTCCATACGCTGACGGCGTATCTGCTCGGGATCGATATAACTTTTACCGCTGATGCCACCATGGTCCGGTTTATCATCAACAGCGGGTGCAGCATTTGGCGCACGGGAAACGGTACGCCACGGAGAGTCAGAGTGCCCTTCGTCGCGATCGCGCCCGCCACGTGGCTTGCTGTCTGCATTACGTGAAGGACGGCGTGCGCCATCCTGCTGACGTGGGCCGCCTTTACCGGTACGGGGATTCCCGCCCTTGTTGCTGCTCTCGTCATCACCGCGGACATACATCACTTTGACCTTGCCGCTCTTACCTTTAAATTCGTCGTTCATTTTTCCTCCACCTGGCCTGAGCGCGAAGCGCGCAGATTACCTGATGTGGCAGCACTTAGCTATCAACTTCCAATAAAAGCCAGTAGCCGCTAATCCGCATCATTGTTATGAGACATTACCTATTATACCCATTGAACAAATCTCGTTGTTAGCCTCTTCACCCGACAGCATAATGTTGGCTGATTTACTAAGAATTGCAGTAAGTAATCACTTACTCCTGAACTGAGGTGAATAATGAATACGGTTTGTGCATCCTGCCAGGCGACCAACCGCGTACCGGCTGAACGGCTGACTGACGGCGCCAAGTGCGGCCGCTGTGGTCATGTGCTGTTTGACGGCCATGTGGTCAATGCCACCGCCGCGACGCTGGACAAATACCTGCAGGATGACCTGCCGGTAGTGATCGACTTCTGGGCGCCCTGGTGCGGCCCGTGCGTTAACTTTGCCCCGGTGTATGAATCGGTGGCGCAGGAACGTAACGGTAAGATTCGTTTCCTGAAAGTGAATACCGAAGCTGAGCCAGAACTGAGTGCACGCTTTCGCATCCGCAGCATTCCGACCATTATGGTGTTTAAACAGGGCCAGATGGCGGATATGTTAAACGGTGCGATGCCAAAAGCGCCTTTCGAAGCCTGGCTGGACGAAAATCTGTAACCATCTGGCCGGGCACGCCCGGCCAGAATCCGTTAGAATAGCGTTTTTCCTTGATGACCGATCATGACCGATAACGCTGTTCTGTTGCTGCGCGCTGCACGCCTTGCCCGAGCCACCCGTCCTTTCCTTGCCCGAGGTAACCGCATTACGCGCTGCCAGCGTTGTCTGCTGCCGCAAAAAAATTGCCTGTGCGACACCATTGATAGCCAGCAGGCACGCAGCCGCTTTTGTCTGGTAATGTTTGACAGCGAACCCCTGAAACCCAGTAACACCGGACGGCTGATCGCAGATATTCTGCCGGATACGCTGGCGTTTGGCTGGTCGCGGACCGAACCCGATGCCGCCCTGCTTGAAGCCGTACGCGACCCGCGTTATCAGCCCGTTGTCGTTTTCCCGGAATCCTATGCCGACGCTGGCCGTGCAGTACTGAACAGCCCACCCACCAGCGGAAAACCACCGCTGTTTATCATGCTGGACGGCACCTGGACCGAAGCGCGTAAAATGTTTCGCAAAAGCCCGTGGCTGGACACTCTCCCGGTGATGTCGCTGACTCTGACCCGCCCTTCTAACTATCAGTTACGCGTCGCTCACGCCGAAGGCCAGCACTGCACGGCAGAAGTCGCCGCCGAGTTGCTGTTACAGGCGGGCGACACCGCTGCGGGTGAGGCCCTGTTTCGCCACTTTGATCTGTTCCGCCAACGTTACCTCGCTGGAAAACCCCATCACCCACAGCAGATGGCTGAAAATGATGAATAAATTCTGGCTGCGATCAATTAACTGATACGCAATCCAGCATCTTCGTCAGACCCGGAGTAAACTCAAGCTACTTTGCCCGGCAGCATAGCGGGTCATTCTCGAAGGGAGCGGAGATGAGTCAACGAGGATTAGAAGCCCTGCTTAAACCGAAATCCATTGCGGTGATCGGTGCCTCCACCCGGCCTGAACGTGCCGGCTATCTGATGATGCGTAACCTGCTGGCCGGGGGATTCAGTGGGCCGGTACTCCCGGTAACGCCCAAATATCAGGCGGTTTGTGGTGTGCTGGCATGGCCTGATATTCCCAGCCTGCCACTCTCTCCCGATCTCGCCATTATCTGCACCCATGCAAAACGCAATCTTGAGCTGCTCACGGCACTGGGCGAACGTGGCTGTAAAGCCTGTATCATTCTCTCTGCTCCTGCCGAGCAGCTTGCTGAACTGAAAGCCTGTGCCAGCCGCTGGCAAATTCGACTCCTTGGCCCTAATAGCCTGGGTTTGCTTGCGCCGTGGCAGGGGCTGAATGCCAGCTTCTCCCCGGTGCCTATTACCCCTGGCAAGCTGGCCTTTATTTCCCAGTCTGCGGCGGTGTCCAATACCATTCTTGACTGGGCGCAACAGCGACAACTGGGTTTCTCCTGGTTTATCGCGTTAGGTGACAGCCTGGATATTGATGCCGATGATCTGCTGGACTTCCTGGCGAGAGACGGGAAAACCAGCGCCATTTTGTTGTACCTTGAGCATCTCAGCGATGCCCGTCGTTTTGTTTCAGCCGCCCGTAGCGCTTCGCGTAATAAGCCGATTCTGGTGATTAAAAGTGGCCGCAGCCCCCATGCCCAAAAGTTACTGAAAACCCACGGTGGGATGGACGCCGCCTGGGATGCCGCCATTCAACGTGCGGGTCTATTGCGTGTGCAGGATACCCATGAACTGTTCTCCGCGGTGGAGACACTCAGCCATATGCGCCCACTACGTGGGGAGCGGTTGATGATCATCAGTAACGGTGCGGCACCGGCGGCACTGGCACTGGATGCACTCTATGCCCGTAACGGTAAGCTTGCTACGCTGAGTGAGTCTTTACTCACTGAAATGGCCTCACTGCTCCCGGAAGGTGTCACGCCAGGTAACCCGCTCGATCTGAAAGATGATGCCACCCCGGAGCACTATTTACAGGCATTGTCCCTGCTGCTCTCCAGCCATGACCTGGATGCCATTTTGATCATTCATGCGCCCAGCGCAGTCGCACCGCCGACACTAACGGCCCAGAAGATTATCGCCCTGGTGAAACAGCATCCGCGCGGTAAACAGCTCACCTTGCTGACCAACTGGTGTGGTGAGTATTCATCACTGGACGCACGTCGTCTGTTTAATGATGCCGGTATTCCAACGTATCGCACCCCCGAAGGGACGGTGACGGCCTTTATGCATATGGTGGAGTACCGCCGTAACCAGAAACAGCTACGTGAAACGCCTGCATTGCCCGCCAACCTGACCGCAAATACCACCGATGCACATCGTTTGATCCATCAGGCATTAAAAGACGGTGCCACCTCGCTGGATACGCATGAAGTTCAGCCTATTCTGCAAGCCTTCGGCCTGACCACACTTCCCACCTGGATTGCCAGCGACAGCGCAGAAGCCGTGCAGATCGCCGGGCAGATTGGCTATCCGGTAGCGCTGAAACTGCGCTCGCCGGATATTCCGCATAAATCTGAGGTGCAGGGGGTGATGTTATATCTGCGTACCCCGGACGAGGTACAACAGGCTGCCGAAGCCATTATCGATCGCGTGCAGCTCGCCTGGCCGCAGGCTCGCATCCAGGGATTGCTGGTACAAAGCATGGCGAACCGTGCCGGAGCGCAGGAACTGCGCATCGTGGTAGAGCAGGACCCGCTGTTCGGGCCGGTGATTATGCTGGGAGAAGGCGGAGTGACCTGGCATGCCGACAAGCAAGCGGTTATCGCCCTGCCGCCGCTGAATATGACCCTGGCGCGCTATCTGGTGATTCAGGCCATTAAGAAGGGAAAAATACGTGGCCGCAGCGCGCTTCATCCACTGGATATTGTGGGCCTGAGCCAGGTGCTGGTCAGGGTATCCAACATGGTGGTTGACTGCCCGGAAATCGTGCGGCTGGATATTCATCCGTTACTGGCCAGTCATGATGAATTTACTCTGCTGGATGTGACGCTCCAGCTGGCTGAGTTCAACGGAGATGCCGAAGGCAGGCTGGCGATCCGCCCTTATCCTCATGAACTGGAAGAGGCCGTGCAGTTAAAAAATGGCCAGCAGTGTCTGTTCCGGCCTATTCTCCCGGAGGATGAACCGCTGCTGCAGCAGTTTATTGCTCAGGTAACGAAAGAAGATCTTTACTACCGCTATTTTAGTGAGATCAACGAGTTCACCCATGACGATTTGGCTAACATGACGCAGATCGACTACGATCGTGAAATGGCGATTGTCGCAGTACGTCAGCATCAGGGGCAGGATGAGATCATCGGCGTGACCCGTGCCATCTCTGATGCCGATAACATTGACGCCGAATTTTCAGTATTGGTACGCTCAGATTTGAAAGGACTTGGCCTCGGCAGGCGTCTGCTGGAAAAGATGATCATCTATACCCGGCAGCATGGTTTACAGCAGTTGAACGGCATTACCATGCCGGGTAACAGAGGTATGGTCACTCTGGCACGTAAGCTGGGTTTTGCCATCGATATCCAACTTGAAGATGGCATTGTCGGCCTGTCACTGCTGTTGCAAAACGCTCACACAGGCGACGAAAAGTAAATCTGATAGCATCATGACCAACTAGTGGTATTATTCGCGGTTAGGGTCATGATTTTATGGCAAAAGGCCATTCTATGAACAGAGAAGAAACGCACTGTGATGTTGTCAAAATTTAAACGCAATAAACACCAACAGCACCTTGCGCAACTGCCTAAAATAGCTCAGTCAGTTGCTGATTTCACCACGCTGTATTCACCCGCAGAATTTCGCGAAACGCTGCTGGAAAAAATTGCGTCTGCCACACGGCGTATCTGCATAGTGGCCCTCTATCTGGAAAATGATGAGGGTGGTCGCGCCATCCTGTCTGCACTTTATGCAGCAAAACAGCAGCGCCCTGAACTGGATATTCGCGTTCTGGTCGACTGGCATCGTGCACAGCGTGGGCGCATCGGCGCGGCGGCCGGAGCAACCAATGCCGACTGGTATTGTGACATGGCGGCTCAACACCCCGGTCTGGCGATTCCAGTCTATGGTATCCCGGTCAATACGCGTGAAGCACTCGGTGTTTTACACCTGAAGGGCTCCATCATTGATGATACCGTGCTGTATACCGGGGCCAGTTTTAACGATGTGTATCTGCATCAGCAAGACAGATATCGCTATGACCGCTACCAGTTGATCGGTAATCGCACGCTGGCAGATACCATGTTTGACTGGATTGAAAACAATCTGATCCAGGCGGAAGCGGTCAATCGTCTTGACCAGTATGAGCGGCCAAAAAGCCCGGAAATAAAAAACGAAACCCGGCAATTCCGTCAGGATTTGCGTGGCTTCGACTACCAGTTTAACGGGGATGCCAACAACGAAGAGCTGGCGGTTACGCCTCTGGTTGGCCTCGGTAAACGTAGCCTGTTGAACAAAACCATCTATCATCTGATGCCCTGCGCCGAGCAGAAGCTGACGATCTGTACGCCCTACTTCAATCTCCCCGCTATTCTGGTGCGTAACATTATCTATCTGTTGCGACAGGGTAAGGATGTCGAAATTATTGTTGGCGACAAAACAGCGAACGATTTCTATATCCCGGAAGATCAGCCATTCAAGATCATCGGCGCGCTGCCTTATCTGTATGAAATTAACCTGCGTCGTTTCCTTAGCCGCTTACAGTATTATGTCAACAGTGGGCAACTCACCGTACGCTTGTGGAAAGATGGTGAGAATAGCTACCACCTCAAAGGGCTGTGGGTTGATGACGAATGGATGATGGTCACGGGGAATAACCTGAATCCGCGCGCCTGGCGCCTGGATCTGGAAAATGCTGTACTGATCCACGATCCCCTCCAGCAACTGACCGCGCAGCGCGATCACGAGCTGAACCTGATCCGTGAACATACCACCACCGTGCAGCATTTCCACGATCTGGAAAGCATTGCAGATTATCCGGTGAAAGTTCGTAAACTTATCCGCCGCTTACGACGTATTCGTATTGACCGGTTAATCAGCCGTATTCTCTAATCTGCCTCTGTTTTCGCGCCCCGCTCAGCCGGGGCTTTTTTATGGGAGGATGTATGCGTATCTGCCTGCTGTCTGCCGTACTATTTTGCAGTGGCTGTACTCATATGGCCCAGGATGAGTGGACCGGGCGTGATAAAGCCCAGCATTTTCTCTCATCCGCTTTTCTTTCTGCCGCCGGAAGCGCCTATGGAGAACATCAAAACTGGCGTGAAGGCCATAGCGGCAGCTTCGGGGTGATGTTTGCGATTAGCCTCGGCGCGGTAAAAGAGCTGTACGATAGCAGAGAGGGTGGAAGCGGCTGGAGCTGGAAGGATTTTAGCTGGGATGTCGCCGGTGCTGCCACCGGCTATGCATTATGGAACCTGGGTCAGTAGTGACAGCTTCAGACTATTTCGTGTCAGATCGACGATTATCGCCAGATTCAAAGCACAAAAAAACCCCGGCCTTTCGGTCGGGGTTCTTTCTTCGTTTGATGCCTGGCAGTTCCCTACTCTCGCATGGGGAGACCCCACACTACCATCGGCGCTACGGCGTTTCACTTCTGAGTTCGGCATGGGGTCAGGTGGGACCACCGCGCTAAAGCCGCCAGGCAAATTCTTTGTGCTCTGTCCTGTGTCTTTTGTGCTCTGACTGCGTTGCCTGCGCTCGTAAGCTCAGTCACATACTTATGTATGCTCCTTCCCTCACTTCACTGGCCGCCTTGTCACAGCGCAAAATCCTTCGGACTTAATTCCGGTAACAAGCTGAAAATCTCTTTTGCGTCTCTCTAACGCCACCAGAACGCTTCTGGCGTTGTAAGGTTAAGCCTCACGGGTCATTAGTACCGGTTAGCTCAACGCATCGCTGCGCTTACACACCCGGCCTATCAACGTCGTAGTCTTCAACGTCCCTTCAGGGGTCTCAAGGACCCAGGGAGAATTCATCTCGAGGCAAGTTTCGCGCTTAGATGCTTTCAGCGCTTATCTTTTCCGCACTTAGCTACCGGGCAATGCCATTGGCATGACAACCCGAACACCAGTGGTGCGTTCACTCCGGTCCTCTCGTACTAGGAGCAACCCCTCTCAATTCTCCAGCGCCCACGGCAGATAGGGACCGAACTGTCTCACGACGTTCTAAACCCAGCTCGCGTACCACTTTAAACGGCGAACAGCCGTACCCTTGGGACCTACTTCAGCCCCAGGATGTGATGAGCCGACATCGAGGTGCCAAACACCGCCGTCGATATGAACTCTTGGGCGGTATCAGCCTGTTATCCCCGGAGTACCTTTTATCCGTTGAGCGATGGCCCTTCCATTCAGAACCACCGGATCACTATGACCTGCTTTCGCACCTGCTCGAGCCGTCACTCTCGCAGTCAAGCTAGCTTATGCCATTGCACTAACCTCACGATGTCCGACCGTGATTAGCTAACCTTCGTGCTCCTCCGTTACTCTTTAGGAGGAGACCGCCCCAGTCAAACTACCCACCAGACACTGTCCCCACGCCGGATCACGGCGCCAGGTTAGAACATCAAACGTTAAAGGGTGGTATTTCAAGGTTGGCTCCACGCAGACTGGCGTCCACGCTTCAAAGCCTCCCACCTATCCTACACATCAAGGCTCAATGTTCAGTGTCAAGCTGTAGTAAAGGTTCACGGGGTCTTTCCGTCTTGCCGCGGGTACACTGCATCTTCACAGCGAGTTCAATTTCACTGAGTCTCGGGTGGAGACAGCCTGGCCATCATTACGCCATTCGTGCAGGTCGGAACTTACCCGACAAGGAATTTCGCTACCTTAGGACCGTTATAGTTACGGCCGCCGTTTACCGGGGCTTCGATCAAGAGCTTCTCCTTGCGGATAACCCCATCAATTAACCTTCCGGCACCGGGCAGGCGTCACACCGTATACGTCCACTTTCGTGTTTGCACAGTGCTGTGTTTTTAATAAACAGTTGCAGCCAGCTGGTATCTTCGACTGCCTTCAGCTCCAGGAGCAAGTCCCTTCACCTACCGACAGCGTGCCTTCTCCCGAAGTTACGGCACCATTTTGCCTAGTTCCTTCACCCGAGTTCTCTCAAGCGCCTTGGTATTCTCTACCTGACCACCTGTGTCGGTTTGGGGTACGATTCAATGTTACCTGATGCTTAGAGGCTTTTCCTGGAAGCAGGGCATTTGTTACTTCAGCACCGTAGTGCCTCGTCATCACGCCTCAGCCTTAAAGAGTTCCGGATTTGCCTGGAACTCAAGCCTACACGCTTAAACCGGGACAACCGTCGCCCGGCTAACATAGCCTTCTCCGTCCCCCCTTCGCAGTAACACCGAGTACAGGAATATTAACCTGTTTCCCATCGACTACGCCTTTCGGCCTCGCCTTAGGGGTCGACTCACCCTGCCCCGATTAACGTTGGACAGGAACCCTTGGTCTTCCGGCGAGCGGGCTTTTCACCCGCTTTATCGTTACTTATGTCAGCATTCGCACTTCTGATACCTCCAGCAAACCTCACAGTTCACCTTCGACGGCTTACAGAACGCTCCCCTACCCAACAATACTTGCGTATCGCTGCCGCAGCTTCGGTGCATGGTTTAGCCCCGTTACATCTTCCGCGCAGGCCGACTCGACCAGTGAGCTATTACGCTTTCTTTAAATGATGGCTGCTTCTAAGCCAACATCCTGGCTGTCTGTGCCTTCCCACATCGTTTCCCACTTAACCATGACTTTGGGACCTTAGCTGGCGGTCTGGGTTGTTTCCCTCTTCACGACGGACGTTAGCACCCGCCGTGTGTCTCCCGTGATAACATTCTTCGGTATTCGCAGTTTGCATCGGGTTGGTAAGCCGGGATGGCCCCCTAGCCGAAACAGTGCTCTACCCCCGAAGATGAGTTCACGAGGCGCTACCTAAATAGCTTTCGGGGAGAACCAGCTATCTCCCGGTTTGATTGGCCTTTCACCCCCAGCCACAAGTCATCCGCTAATTTTTCAACATTAGTCGGTTCGGTCCTCCAGTTAGTGTTACCCAACCTTCAACCTGCCCATGGCTAGATCACCGGGTTTCGGGTCTATACCCTGCAACTTAACGCCCAGTTAAGACTCGGTTTCCCTGCGGCTCCCCTATACGGTTAACCTTGCTACAGAATATAAGTCGCTGACCCATTATACAAAAGGTACGCAGTCACCTAACAAGTAGGCTCCCACTGCTTGTACGTACACGGTTTCAGGTTCTGTTTCACTCCCCTCGCCGGGGTTCTTTTCGCCTTTCCCTCACGGTACTGGTTCACTATCGGTCAGTCAGGAGTATTTAGCCTTGGAGGATGGTCCCCCCATATTCAGACAGGATGTCACGTGTCCCGCCCTACTCATCGAACTCACAGTAGGTGCATTTTTGTGTACGGGAGTATCACCCTGTACCCTGCGACTTTCCAGACGCTTCCACTAATGCACAAACTGATTCAGGTTCTGGGCTGTTCCCCGTTCGCTCGCCGCTACTGGGGGAATCTCGGTTGATTTCTTTTCCTCGGGGTACTTAGATGTTTCAGTTCCCCCGGTTCGCCTCATGCCACTATGTATTCATGACATGATAGTGTGTCGAAACACACTGGGTTTCCCCATTCGGGTATCGTCGGTTGTTGCGGTTCATATCACCTTACCGACGCTTATCGCAGATTAGCACGCCCTTCATCGCCTCTGACTGCCTAGGCATCCACCGTGTACGCTTAGTCGCTTAACCTCACAACCCACAAGCGTCCCGAAGAACACATTGCTGTTGTAAGCATTTGAGAGACTCGAACATATCGTTAATTTCATTCTTATTACGGAGAATGAAAACGACATGTCGTTTCAATTTTCAGCTTGTTCCGGATTGTTAAAGAGCATAATACTTCGCAGCATACTGTTATCCAGCACACTCTGAAGTATTTTATTTAGAAAAACAGTATGGTGGAGCTAAGCGGGATCGAACCGCTGACCTCCTGCGTGCAAGGCAGGCGCTCTCCCAGCTGAGCTATAGCCCCATACAGTCTTACAGAAACCTTTTACTACCATTACATTCCAGCGAAGAAATGTAATTTGTGCTCAGGCAAGGCATGCAGGAGGGAAGTTTACTTTGGTAAACGACCGAATGCATAACGCCGCATGAGTGCAAATTTGGTAGGCCTGAGTGGACTTGAACCACCGACCTCACCCTTATCAGGGGTGCGCTCTAACCACCTGAGCTACAAGCCTGTAGAGGTTTTTCTGCTCGTTACTTTTTCATCAGACAATCTGTGTGGACACTACGCGGGAAGGTATCTTCAGGTAAGGAGGTGATCCAACCGCAGGTTCCCCTACGGTTACCTTGTTACGACTTCACCCCAGTCATGAATCACAAAGTGGTAAGCGCCCTCCCGAAGGTTAAGCTACCTACTTCTTTTGCAACCCACTCCCATGGTGTGACGGGCGGTGTGTACAAGGCCCGGGAACGTATTCACCGTAGCATTCTGATCTACGATTACTAGCGATTCCGACTTCACGGAGTCGAGTTGCAGACTCCGATCCGGACTACGACGCACTTTATGAGGTCCGCTTGCTCTCGCGAGGTCGCTTCTCTTTGTATGCGCCATTGTAGCACGTGTGTAGCCCTGGCCGTAAGGGCCATGATGACTTGACGTCATCCCCACCTTCCTCCGGTTTATCACCGGCAGTCTCCTTTGAGTTCCCGACATTACTCGCTGGCAACAAAGGATAAGGGTTGCGCTCGTTGCGGGACTTAACCCAACATTTCACAACACGAGCTGACGACAGCCATGCAGCACCTGTCTCACGGTTCCCGAAGGCACTAAGGCATCTCTGCCGAATTCCGTGGATGTCAAGGCCAGGTAAGGTTCTTCGCGTTGCATCGAATTAAACCACATGCTCCACCGCTTGTGCGGGCCCCCGTCAATTCATTTGAGTTTTAACCTTGCGGCCGTACTCCCCAGGCGGTCGACTTAACGCGTTAGCTCCGGAAGCCACGCCTCAAGGGCACAACCTCCAAGTCGACATCGTTTACGGCGTGGACTACCAGGGTATCTAATCCTGTTTGCTCCCCACGCTTTCGCACCTGAGCGTCAGTCTTTGTCCAGGGGGCCGCCTTCGCCACCGGTATTCCTCCAGATCTCTACGCATTTCACCGCTACACCTGGAATTCTACCCCCCTCTACAAGACTCTAGTCTGCCAGTTTCGAATGCAGTTCCCAGGTTGAGCCCGGGGATTTCACATCCGACTTGACAGACCGCCTGCGTGCGCTTTACGCCCAGTAATTCCGATTAACGCTTGCACCCTCCGTATTACCGCGGCTGCTGGCACGGAGTTAGCCGGTGCTTCTTCTGCGGGTAACGTCAATCGACGAAGCTATTAACCTCATCGCCTTCCTCCCCACTGAAAGTACTTTACAACCCGAAGGCCTTCTTCATACACGCGGCATGGCTGCATCAGGCTTGCGCCCATTGTGCAATATTCCCCACTGCTGCCTCCCGTAGGAGTCTGGACCGTGTCTCAGTTCCAGTGTGGCTGGTCATCCTCTCAGACCAGCTAGGGATCGTCGCCTAGGTGAGCCATTACCCCACCTACTAGCTAATCCCACCTGGGCACATCCGATGGTGTGAGGCCCGAAGGTCCCCCACTTTGGTCCGAAGACGTTATGCGGTATTAGCTACCGTTTCCAGTAGTTATCCCCCTCCATCGGGCAGTTTCCCAGGCATTACTCACCCGTCCGCCACTCGTCACCCAAGGAGCAAGCTCCCCTGTGCTACCGTTCGACTTGCATGTGTTAGGCCTGCCGCCAGCGTTCAATCTGAGCCATGATCAAACTCTTCAATTAAAAGTTCGATTTGCTGCAACAAGTGCAGCGATGCTCAAGTGTAAAACGTCATAATGAATTTCATTATGTGTTCACTCTTAAGACTTGATATTTTTTTGTCACCCGGAGGTGACTGATATCAATCCTGCGAGTGCCCACACAGATTGTCTGATAAATTGTTAAAGAGCGGTGCAATCAGTGCCGAAGCTTCCTGTTGCGAGGTGGCGTATATTACGCTTTCCTCCTTCGGAGTCAACTTCTTTTTGAGAAGTTTTTCCGGCGGTTCAGATGCTTCCTGAACCTCCTGACACGTTGACTTGTAAGCCGTTGTTCCGTGTCAGTGGAGGCGCAGTATAGGGATTTTCTGGAGAGTGACAAGGGCTAATTGCAAAAAACTTTTCACATGCTTATTTTTCATGCAAAACCCGCCTTTGACCTCGATTTATGCTGCTTTAATAAACAGAAATGGGCCAAAGGCCCATTTCTGTTACTTACCGTGATTACTGATGTACGACGATTACGCCATCCTGCACATCCATTTCTATGGTTTTCCCCGGAACCAGCGCACCAGAAAGTATCTGCTGTGCCAGCGGGTTCTCAATTTGCTGCTGAATTGCACGTTTCAGTGGCCTTGCCCCATAGACTGGGTCATAACCATTTTCACCCAGCTTCTGCAGCGCAGCTTCAGAGATATGCAGAGCATACCCACGATCGTCCAGACGCTGATACAGGCGTGCAAGCTGGATGCGTGCAATAGACGCAATATGTTGCTCACCCAGCGGATGGAACACGACCAGTTCATCGATACGGTTAATGAACTCCGGACGGAAGTTCTGGCTGACAACCGACAACACCAGTTCTTTCATCTCACCGTAGCTCAATGCACCGAAGCGTTCCTGGATCAAATCAGACCCCAGGTTCGATGTCATGATCACCACCGTATTACGGAAATCGACCGTCCTGCCCTGCCCGTCAGTAAGACGACCATCATCCAGCACCTGCAACAGGATGTTAAACACATCCGGATGCGCCTTTTCTACTTCATCCAGAAGGATGACAGAGTAAGGTCTGCGGCGAACCGCCTCGGTCAGATAGCCCCCTTCTTCATAACCGACATAGCCCGGAGGTGCCCCGACGAGACGAGACACTGAGTGTTTTTCCATAAACTCGGACATATCGATACGCACCATCGCGTCATCGCTGTCGAACATAAAGTTAGCCAATGCCTTACACAACTCAGTTTTCCCTACCCCGGTTGGCCCAAGGAACAGGAACGAACCAATCGGGCGATTCGGATCGGCCAGGCCAGCACGGCTGCGACGAATCGCATTCGATACCGCTTCCACGGCCTCATTCTGACCAATCACCCGCGTATGCAACTCCTGCTCCATACGCAGTAACTTGTCACGCTCACCTTCCATCATGCGGTCGACAGGAATACCAGTCCAACGCGCTAACACATCAGCAATTTCAACATCGGTAACACGGTTACGCAGCAGCCGCATGGTTTTACCTTCGGTCTGCGTTGCGGCAGCAAGCTGTTTTTCCAGCTCTGGAATTTTCCCGTATTGCAACTCGGACATCTGCCCGAGGTCTCCCTGACGACGCGCCTGCTCCATGGCCAGCTTCGCCTGTTCTAACTCAGCTTTAATATGCTGAGTACCAGAGAGCTCCGCTTTTTCAGCTTTCCACTCTTCTTCCAGTTCTGAGTATTCACGCTCTTTCTGGTTCAGCTCAGTTTCCAGCATCTCCAGCCGTTTGATACTGGCGTCATCAGACTCTTTCTTCAGCGCCTGCTGTTCCAGTTTCAGCTGAATGATACGTCGCTCAAGTCGGTCAAGAGACTCTGGCTTCGAGTCGATCTGCATACGAATACTCGACGCAGCCTCATCAATCAGGTCAATCGCCTTATCCGGTAACTTACGGTCGGAAATGTAGCGATGCGATAAAGTCGCCGCTGCCACGATAGCAGGGTCAGTAATCTGCACATGGTGATGCAGCTCATAACGCTCTTTCAGCCCACGCAGGATCGCGATGGTATCTTCCACACTCGGTTCAGCAACAAAGACCTTCTGGAAGCGTCTCTCCAGCGCAGCATCTTTTTCTATATACTGGCGATATTCGTCCAGGGTGGTGGCACCCACGCAGTGCAGTTCACCTCGCGCCAGTGCAGGTTTCAGCATGTTGCCCGCATCCATCGCGCCATCAGCCTTACCGGCACCGACCATGGTGTGCAACTCGTCAATAAACAGAATGACATTGCCTTCCTGTTTCGACAGATCGCTGAGAACCGCTTTCAGGCGCTCTTCAAATTCACCACGATATTTGGCACCCGCCACCAGCGCCCCCATATCAAGTGCCAGTACCCGGCGGCCTTTCAGACCTTCGGGCACTTCACCATTAATGATGCGCTGCGCGAGGCCTTCAACGATGGCGGTTTTACCAACACCAGGTTCACCGATCAGTACCGGGTTATTTTTAGTACGGCGCTGCAAGACCTGAATCGTACGGCGAATTTCTTCGTCACGGCCAATAACCGGGTCAAGTTTACCCAGCTCCGCGCGCTCGGTCAGATCGATGGTGTATTTTTTTAATGCCTGGCGCTGATCTTCAGCTCCCTGGTCGTTCACGCTATCGCCTCCACGCATCTGATCGATCGCTTTCGTCAGCTTATCGCTGGTGACCCCCGCAGATTTGAGTAAATCTGCCAGAGAACCACGCGAGTCGAGCGCCGCCAGAACGAATAATTCGGATGAAATAAAGTTGTCGGCACGTTTTTGCGCCAGTTTGTCACACAGGTTAAGCACCCGTACCAGGTCCGCAGAAGGTTGAACATCACCCTCGGTGCCTTCGACCTGCGGTAAACGGGTGAGTGCCTGTTCAATGTTGGTACGCAGTGAAGCGACATCAACACCGGCAGCGGTCAGTAAAGGACGAACGGATCCGCCATCCTGATTGAGCAATGCGCTCATCAGATGCAAAGGTTCGATGAATTGATTGTCACGGCCGAGGGCCAGAGATTGAGCATCAGCCAGAGCCAGCTGAAATTTGTTAGTAAGACGATCCAGACGCATAATTTCCCCCTATCAGGTCAAATTGCTACTGGAGATTAAATGAGGTCATCCCTCAAATTTTTCAAGGTAATGACCTGACATTTTGGAGAAAAAAACATCAATCCGGACCGTCTTATGGCGCTAGGTTATATCAGCCAGATCAAACTTGCCATACGGCCAGTGACGCCATCGCGTCGGAAGGAGAAAAATTGCTCACTTTGATTGAGGGTACATTGGCCGTCACCCCAGACGTGGCGCACGCCGATGGCCTCTAAACGCTGTTTTGCTAAATGTCCGAGATCGGCATAAAACTTTTCACCCTTAGGGAGAAAAGCGGCTGCAGCGGCTGGATTTTGCGCAATAAAAGCCTCACGCACTTCCGGCCCGACCTCAAAAGCATCCGGACCAATCGCCGGGCCAAGCCAGGCGAAAATCTGCGACGGAGGGGCAGAAAAGGCATTAATTGTTGCCTCCAGCACGCCGTCACATAATCCACGCCAGCCAGCATGCGCGGCAGCCACTTCCTGACCATCCTGCGAACAAAAAAGTACCGGCAGACAGTCAGCCGTCATCACAGCACAGACAACGCCTGGCGTGCGGGTATAAGCCGCATCAGCACGCAGTGAAGCCGGTATCTTCCAGTCCAGCGTCAGAACCTCTGTACCATGTACCTGCTCAAGCCATTGCGGCATGGACGGTAAATCGGCCAGTTCCAGCAGCCGCTGACGGTTAGTCTGCACATGCTGTAACTCATCGCCCACATGAGCACCGAGGTTAAGACTGCCCCACGGTGCCTGGCTGACGCCCCCCTGACGCGTACTACTGCACGCGCGAACGTTAGCGGGGGCCGACCACTTCGGTACAATCAGGCTCATTACCAGTCCAGTTGCTCTTTAAATTCTTCGGTATCCGCTTTCAGCGCATTGATCAAATCGACCATGTCCTGTGGCAGCGGTGCATGCCATTCCATTTCAATCCCGGTAATCGGGTGATAGAGACGGAGCATCGTGGCGTGCAGGGCCTGACGATCGAAACCACGCAGCGTACTGATAAAGGCATCTGATGCCCCTTTCGGTGGGCGTGGACGACCACCGTACAGCGGATCACCCACCAGAGGATGATTAATGTGCGACATATGCACACGGATCTGGTGAGTACGGCCAGTTTCCAGACGCAGGCGTAAACGCGTATGGGCACGGAAATGCTCCATAATACGGTAATGCGTCGTGGCTGGTTTACCCATCGGATGCACTGCCATGTGGGTACGTTTAGTCGAGTGACGACTGATCGGTTGATCAACCGTACCGCCTGCTGTCATACGACCAATAGCCACGGCTTCATACTCGCGAGTGAATTCGCGCAGTTGGAGTGACTCCACCAGATGCGTCTGTGCAGGGACCGTTTTCGCCACCACCATCAGACCTGTCGTATCTTTATCCAGACGGTGCACAATGCCAGCACGAGGCACATCCGCAATCGCCGGGAAATGATGCAACAGTGCATTCAGCACCGTGCCATCAGGATTACCGGCTCCCGGATGAACCACCAGATCGCGCGGTTTGTTAATCACCAGAATGTCGTCATCTTCATAGACAATGTTCAGTGGGATATCCTGCGCTTCCCAGCGAGCTTCTTCG
Organism: Erwinia rhapontici; assembly: GCF_020683125.1. NCBI lineage: Bacteria > Pseudomonadati > Pseudomonadota > Gammaproteobacteria > Enterobacterales > Erwiniaceae > Erwinia > Erwinia rhapontici. Next base: position 3,842,712 of record NZ_CP085627.1, read on the forward strand.
TCAATTTCCGCATCGATGATAATTTGCTCACCGCCGAGCACTTTTTCTTTCGGTTTGTCGATAATTGCACCGTTGACGGTGATGCGACGGTCGAGAATCCATTCTTTTATGCGAGAACGTGAATAATCAGGGAACAATTCGGCCAAAGCCTGATCTAAGCGTTGTCCGAGTTGCGATTCGGATACCGTTGCGTTGAGTTTTACTTGTTGTGCCATAAATAAACAGCTTCTTCGTTAACGTTGGGTTTTCACGGCGATGCCGTTTAATATAATGTGCTATCGTACCTGGTCACTATCGGAAGCTTAACGGACAGCTTCCTGAATAACACTCTGAGGATAAGCAAATCGTCATGACGCGTATGAAATATCTGGTGGCTGCAGCCACGTTGAGCCTGGCATTAGCTGGATGTTCCGGCTCCAAGGATGTGGTGCCTGACAGCCCGCCTTCCGAGATTTATGCCACTGCCCAGCAAAAACTGCAGGACGGTAACTTTAAAGGAGCAATAACGCAACTGGAAGCGCTTGATAACCGCTATCCATTCGGCCCTTACTCCCAGCAAGTTCAGCTAGACCTGATCTACGCATACTACAAAAATGCCGATTTGCCGCTGGCGCAAGCCGCCATTGACCGCTTTATGCGCCTGAATCCAACGCATCCGAACATTGATTACGTTATTTATATGCGTGGTCTGACGGACATGGCGCTGGATGACAGTGCATTGCAAGGCTTTTTTGGTATCGACCGCTCAGACCGCGATCCAACCCATGCGCGTGATGCTTTCAAAGACTTCTCGCAGCTGCTGCGTGGCTATCCAAACAGCCAGTATGCAACCGATGCACGCAAGCGCCTGGTGTTCCTGAAAGATCGTCTGGCGAAATATGAGTTATCCGTGGCGGAATTCTACACTAAACGCGAGGCGTATGTCGCTGTGGTTAACCGTGTAGAGCAAATGCTGAAAGATTACCCGGATACAAAGGCTACGCGCACTGCACTGCCGCTGATGGAAAATGCTTACCGTCATCTGCAGCTGAATGCAGAAGCCGATCGTGTGGCAAAAATCATTGCGACCAATCAGGCCTGAGTCTGACCTGACAAAAATGGCAGCCTCTGGGCTGCCATTTTTTTGACTAAAAAACGGCAAAATGCCAAATTTCCAGTCAGGTTAACCTATCAACAATGCCACTGAAAATGCCCCTCGACAACCCCCAGAGCCCTATTTACCCGCCCATCTCACAGTTTTGTTCTTCTTGACAAAAAGCGACAAAATAACGTGATTTTGATCACACATTTTCACACTTTTCGCGGTATGCTGGGTTCACCAAGACGGAAATGACAGAGAGGTAAGCACTATGGTACTGAACATTACCAGCAAGCAAATGGAAATTACTCCGGCTATCCGCCAACATGTCGAAGACCGTCTCGCCAAACTTGAAAAGTGGCAAACTCATCTGATAAATCCACACATTGTTTTGTCAAAAGAGCCGAAAGAGTTTGTTGCCGATGCAACTATCAATACGCCAAACGGCCCGCTGATTGCCGGCGCCAAGCATGAAGATATGTACACAGCCATCAACGATCTGATTAACAAGCTGGAACGTCAGCTGAATAAAGTTCAGCATAAAGGTGAAGCGCGCCGCGCCACCGCCAGTGTTAAAGATCTGAGTGTGGTTGAGACAGACGAAGAGTAATCGGTTTAAACCGTCATAACGCGCCTGCGGGCGCGTTTTTTATTGACAGAATGAAATTGCAGCGGTTACTTTATCCTTCCAGACATCATGGATAGCACAATGAGATCAGCACCGTTTTTCTTCGCATTCTTTTTTACCTTCTTTACCTTCCCCTGATTTGGGAGGCAATTCGTCGTGTAAGAGTGAATGCGAAGACGAACATTAAAGCCTCCCAAATGGGAGGCTTTTTTTTTAGTAACATCTGACAGGTAGCAAATATGAATCCCGAAAATCCTTTGCTGGCTCTGCGCGGTAAGATCAGCGCACTGGACGAACAACTGCTGGCCCTGCTGGCCCAGCGCCGTGCGCTGGCGGTAGAAGTTGCTGAGGCCAAAATGGCCACCCACCGTCCCGTCCGTGATATCGACCGCGAACGCGATCTGCTTGAGCACCTGATCACTCTGGGCAAAGGCCATAAGCTGGATGCGCATTACATCACACGCCTGTTTCAGCAAATCATTGAAGATTCCGTGCTGACTCAGCAGGCGCTGCTGCAAAAACATCTGAACAACACCAACGCTCACTCTGCGCGCATCGCCTTTCTCGGGCCAAAAGGCTCTTACTCGCATCTGGCATCACGCCACTATGCCGCACGTCATTTCGATAACTTCATTGAGAATGGCTGCCTGAAGTTTCACGATATCTTCAATCAGGTTGAAACCGGGCTGGCTGACTACGCCGTGCTGCCGGTTGAGAATACGACTTCAGGGTCAATCACTGATGTCTATGACCTGTTGCAGCAAACCAGCCTGTCTATTGTCGGTGAGATCACTATCCCTATTGATCACTGCGTCCTCGTCTCCGGTAATACTGACCTGCAGCAGATTGAAACAGTCTACAGTCACCCTCAGCCATTCCAGCAGTGCAGCCAGTTCATCAATCGTCATCCGCACTGGAAAATTGAGTACACCGAAAGTACTGCGGCTGCGATGGAGAGAGTCGCTGCCATGAATTCACCGAAAGTTGCCGCGCTGGGCAGTGAAGCCGGCGGTGAGCTTTATGGTTTACAGGTGCTGGAGCGGAATCTGGCTAACCAGCGCCAGAACATTACCCGCTTCATCGTACTGGCCCGTAAGCCGGTCGAGGTTTCACTCCAGGTTCCGGCAAAAACCACGCTGATTATGGCCACTGGCCAGCAGGCAGGCGCCCTGGTGGAAGCTCTGCTGGTGCTGCGAAAACATAATCTGACAATGAGTAAACTGGAGTCGCGCCCGATTAACGGGAATCCATGGCAGGAGATGTTTTACATCGATTTCCAGGGCAACCTGAATACCGATGCTGTACAGCAGGCGCTAAGCGAGCTGACGCCAATCACACGTTCCCTGAAGGTACTGGGCTGCTACCCTAGCGAAAACGTCGTCGCCATCGATCCCCAATAACGCCGGACACCTCGCCAGCCCAATCGCGGCTGGTGATTTTCCCCTTTTGCCACAGAGAATCATTTACCCTGTGATGTCGATCGCTATATCATAAGATATACAACGATACTCAGGCAGCGATGATGACTTCCCTTTTCCGCTCTTTTTCCGTACTTATTCTTTCTGCTTTATTCGTTTTTTCTGCGCAAGCATCACGCCAGGTAACCGATCAGCTCGGTCGTCAGGTGACATTGCCCGATCGCGTTGATCGGGTCGTCGTCCTTCAGCATCAGACCTTAAATCTACTGGTACAGCTCGATGCCACGGGAAAAATAGTCGGCATTCTCAGCAACTGGAAACAGCAGCTGGGCGACGGCTATGCACGTCTGGTACCCCAGTTGAATACGTTGCCGATGCTGGGCGATCTGACCCATGTTGATCTGGAGAAGCTGGTTGCCCTTCATCCGCAGGTGGTGTTTGTCACGAACTATGCGCCCCAGGAAATGATTGATCAGATTCAGGATCTCGGCATCGCTGTTATTGCCATCTCTCTGCGTACCGACAGCGGCACACAGCAGGCCCAGCTCAACCCACAGTTAGAAAATGAAGAACAGGCCTACAATGATGGCCTTGCACAGGGTATCCGTCTGATTGGCGAGGTGGTCAATCAGCAAAAGCAGGCCGACGCTCTGGTTGCAGAAACCTTTAAACAGCGTCAGCAGGTTGCCGACCGGCTCAAGGACATTCCGGAAAAAGAGCGTGTTCGTGTCTACATGGCTAACCCCGATCTGACAACCTATGGTTCGGGTAAATACACCGGGCTGATGATGGCGCATGCCGGAGCAATGAACGTTGCCGCATCGACCGTTAAGGGCTACAAGCAGGTTTCAATGGAGCAAATTCTGGCATGGAATCCGCAGGTCATCTTTGTCCAGGACCGTTATCCAAAAGTACTCGACGAGATTAACCAGCAGCCCGCCTGGCAGGCCGTGGATGCCGTCAAAAATCACCGGGTTTATCTGATGCCAGAGTATGCCAAGGCCTGGGGCTACCCGATGCCGGAAGCGATGGCACTGGGAGAATTGTGGATGGCGAAGAAACTGTACCCGGCCAGATTTACGGATATTGATATGCAGCAGCAGGCAGACAGCTGGTATCAACGTTTTTACCGTACTCACTACCACGGCAAGAATGGATGAAACCTTTACAGGTATTGGCCGCGGGAAGCCTGCGTCACGTCTGGCCAGGCGTGGTAAGTGCATTCCAGCACTATTATCCGGCGGGGATAGAAACGCAGTTCGGTCCAGCCGGAATACTGCGTCAGCGTATAGAGCAAGGTGAGGCCTGCGATTTGTTCGTCTCTGCCAGTATTGCCCATCCGCAGACACTGTTACAGGCAGGGCTGGCACAAAGGACAGGCGTATTCTGCCATAACTTTTTGTGCCTGAACGTTCGCAGCGATAGCGTCGATTCGGCGGCTGAGTGGCTCGATCTGTTGCGCAATCCTGCTCTGCGTCTCGCCACCTCAACACCTGGCTGCGATCCCTGTGGCGATTACGCCTGGCAGCTATTCGAACGTATTGGACAGCATGAGACTGAACTGGGCCAACGGTTAAAGCAGCGTGCGATGTCACTGGTCGGTGGAAAAGGATTCCGTACCCGTACCTCCGGGGATGCAGGCTTCAGTCTGGTTGATAAAGTCAGGGCAGGCCGATCTCTTTATTGGCTACCGCAGCTATGCGCATCTTCTACAGGCGAATGAGGGTATTACGACGTTGTTGATACCTGAGGCGTGGCAAACTCGCGCTGACTATGGCTATGCTGTTTGTCAGCCCGCAGGCCACAAGCTCGCTGAGCTGTTGTTAACTTGTGAGGGACAGGAGATTTTCGTCAAGGCGGGGTTTGGTACGATTAAAACGGAGGGGCCAGATATGTCGGCCCCTCCTGTTAAACACTAGGGTCTGCTGTCATTTGCCTGACGCAGTAACGTGCGGCTTTCTGCCTGGAAGCGTTTCGCGTGGTCGCCAAACCAATGCTCTACCCGGCGGAAGCTGTCGATAAACGCCTGCTTATCGCCCTGCTCCAGCAACTTTATTGCCTCTCCAAACCGCTTATAATACCGTTTGATCAGGGCCAGATTGCTTTCTGAAGACATAATAATGTCGGCGTAGAGCTGTGGATCCTGAGCAAACAGGCGTCCGACCATCGCCAGCTCCAGTCGATAGATCGGTGATGAAAGCGCCAGCAGTTGGTCCAGTTGAACATTTTCTTCTGCCAGGTGCAGACCATAAGCAAACGTAGCGAAGTGGCGCAATGCCTGAATAAACGCCATGTTCTGGTCATGCTCCACGGCACTGATACGGTGCAGGCGTGCGCCCCATACCTGAATCTGTTCCAGGAACCACTGATAGGCTTCCGGCTGACGACCATCACACCACACCACCACCTGCTTCGCCAGGCTGCCGCTATCCGGGCCGAACATGGGGTGTAACCCCAGCACCGGTCCTGCATGCGCGGCCAGCATGGCCTGCAACGGTTTATTTTTCACCGAGGCCAGATCCACCAGGATGCAATCCTGCGGCAGCGGAGGCAGCTCACCAATCACCTGCTCGGTCAGATGGATAGGAACACTAATAATCACCATGCCCGCGTTGGCCAGCATCGCTTCTGCGTTATCCCAGTCACCTTTATCGAGGATCTGTACCTGATAACCCGACAGGGTAAGCATCTTCTCAAACAGACGCCCCATCTGCCCCTTACCGCCAACAATCACTACCGGACGCAGTTCGGGACAGAGGGTTTTAAAGCCCTTATCGTTTTCGCTGGTGTAGGATTCACGCATCACGCGGCGCAGAACATCCTCGATCAGATCGGGAGGCACGCCCAGCAACTCCGCTTCATGACGGCGTGAGGCCAGCATCGTGGCCTCACGCTCAGGAACATAAATCGGTAACCCGTAGCGGCTTTTTACCTCGCCGACTTCGGCGACCAGCGTCAGCCGTTTCGCCAGCAGATCCAATAGCGCTTTATCGACTTCATCAATTTGATCGCGTAACGCGGTCAGTTCAGCCACCATAACTCATTAACCCTCTTACGACAGACGCGCCGCCAGTACTCCGGTCAAATCCTGATGAATTTCGCGCAGCAGGGTTTCCGTTGTTTCCCAGTTAATGCAGGCATCGGTAACGGAAACGCCGTAGCGCATATCACTGCGCGGCTGCTCAGAAGACTGGTTGCCTTCGTGAATGTTACTTTCCAGCATCAGACCCATAATTGAACGGTTGCCATCTTTAATCTGCGCAACGGCAGACTCGGCCACGCCGGACTGGCGACGAAAATCTTTATTAGAATTGCCATGACTGCAATCTATCATCAAGGAAGGACGGAGTCCCGCCTGCTGCATCTCTTTTTCGCACTGCGCCACATCGGCCGGACCGTAGTTCGGGCTTTTCCCACCGCGCAGGATCACATGCCCGTCAGGATTACCCTGGGTTTGCAGCAGGCACACCTGCCCTGCCTGGTTGATACCCACGAAACGGTGTGGCATCGCGGCTGCACGCATTGCATTAATCGCGGTGCCAAGACTGCCATCGGTACCATTTTTGAAGCCTACCGGCATTGAGAGGCCCGACGCCATTTCGCGGTGTGTCTGCGATTCGGTGGTACGTGCACCGATGGCCGACCAACTGAACAGATCGCCAAGGTATTGCGGGCTGTTTGGATCCAGCGCTTCCGTTGCCAGTGGCAAGCCCATCTCCACCAGATTCAACAGTAGCTGACGTGCAATATGGAGGCCAGCTTCCATATCAAAGGTGTTATCCATATGCGGATCGTTGATCAGACCTTTCCAGCCAACCGTGGTACGTGGCTTTTCAAAGTAGACGCGCATCACAATGTAGAGCTGGTCTTCCACCTGGTCCGCCAGTGCTTTCAAATCGCGGGCATAGGCCAGTGCAGCTTCAGTATCGTGGATAGAACAAGGGCCACAGACCACCAGCAAGCGATGATCTTTTCCGCTGATGATATCGGAAATAGTCTGACGTGAAGCGGCAATCTGCCCTTCCAGTACGCTGTTCAGCGGGAACTGTTTTTTCAGTTCTTCCGGGGTAATCAGAATCTGTTCATCAGCGATGTGAACGTTATTCAGCGCATCTTTTTGCATGATCGTCATCCTGGTCATTCGATTAATAGGGGTCCTCAGTGAGGTTGCTGACAACTGTACCAGAATGCGTACATAAAACAATATAGTGATGTACAGATTTATTACCACAGAGAAGAAAGCCACACCAATAAAACAATTTAAATAAATAAATACAATGAGTTAAACAAGAACCCTCAAAATACACCACAACTCAAACTGTAATTATATATTTACAGATAGTATTTCAACATCAAAAAAGCCAATCATTTCCAATACCTGCTCTCCTGAGAGGCGCTATAATTTTTGTCCGTCAGGACAAATAATTCAGAGTGAATCATGAAAATAGTCATACGCCCATTCGAAAACAGTGATGCTGTAGCCTTCGTCGAGGCCGTCAGGGAGTCACTGAAGAGTTTAATACCGTGGATGGCATGGGCCCATGAAGATTACACAGCCGAGGAAGCACTTAAGTGGTTCAGCTACACCCATTTACAGCGCCGTCAGGGCGTAGCGAATGAATGCGGGCTGTTTACAGAAGACGGGCGGCTTCTGGGGGGCGTGGGGCTGCGTTACAGCAGCGGACCCGATATCCCTGCCGCTCTTGGTTACTGGGTACGACGTAGCGAACAGCGTAAAGGTATTGCCCGTCAGGCTGTGTGCCAGATTGCAGCGCAGGCTTTTGAGCAACCGGATATTGACGTCATCGAAATCCTGGCGGCTGAAAGCAATATCGCCAGCCGCGCTGTTGCCACCCGCGTAGGCGCAGAGCTGATTGCCATACGCTTCGGGCTTATCGTATTAAAGAGTGGGCCAATTAACACTGCCATCTATCGGCTTTACCGCCCGCATCAGGTTGCCGAGTGACTGACGCTGCTGCCCGCTGGCATCAATATTCTCTGCAGAAAGCCACTGAACCAGCGCCTGATTGATCGCAGGCCACTCACTATCAATAATCGAGAACCAGTCTGAATCCCGTGAACGCCCTTTGCGTGCCATCATTTGACGAAAGGTTCCTTCCCAGGTAAACCCCAGGCGCAGTGCCGCCTGACGTGAGGGCTCGTTCAAAGAGTCGCACTTCCATTCACAGCGACGATATCCCAGCGTAAAGGCATTGTTGATCATCAGCCAAAGCGCTTCCGTACCGATCACCGTGCGTTTCATCAGAGGTGACCAGGTGACACCACCAATCTCCAGCACGCCGTTAGACGGATCGATGCGTAAATACGATACCAGGCCGACAGGCTTATCACGCCTTGCACAAAAGAGGGTAAAGGTCACAAAGCCGTTCTCGGCTGCACGCTGACTGAGCCAGATACGAAAGGCCTCCACCGATTCAGGACGTTCTTCCGTCAGCCAGGTCCAGTCCCGACCATCGGGCGCTGAAGCATAGGCCGTATAAAGATCCTCGCAATGAAGCTCAACATTCAGGGGTTCCAGCCGGCAGTAAATGCCGACCATTCGGTTTGCTTCTGGTACCGACACTGATTGCCAATAAGGCAATGCCGGACCGACAGGTTGACCAAATTCATTCATACGCTGCGTCATGTCTCTCTCCTTAATCTGCGTTAATTTTCAGCTTAGAAATAACTTTAGCGGCTTGCCAGCATCATGACTGTGCAGTAGCATCCTTTTTTACCTGCACAGGAAACACTCATGATCCGTTTAGCTCTGGTTGGTGACTATCGCCCCGATGCCGTTGCGCATCAGGCCATTCCAAAAGCAGTTCAACTTGCCTCACACGCCCTTCAGCTCAATGTCAGCCCGCAGTGGCTTCCCACTGAATCCATCACCGACAGCGGTGTTTTACAGGAATATGATGCCCTGTGGCTGACGCCGGGTAGTCCGTATAGTAACGACGAGGGGGCATTCCTCACTCTTCGTTATGCCCGGGAAAACAACGTGCCCTTTCTCGGCTCCTGCGGGGGGTTTCAGTATGCCATTGTTGAGTACGCGCGTAATGTCATGGGTTGGAGCGATGCAGGACATGCCGAAACCGACAGCGGTGGGCGTCTGGTGATCGCGCCATTAAGCTGTTCGCTGGTCGAAAAAACCGGGGATATTGTGATTGAACCTGGCTCGCTTCTGGCACAGGCTTACGGTAAGACAGAAATCAGCGAAGGGTATCACTGTAACTTTGGCGTCAACCCGGATTTTGTTGCCGATCTAAAAACGTATCCGCTGCGACTGACAGCCTGGGATCGTGAGGGGGATGTGCGGGCAATGGAACTTCCGGGACATAAATTCTATACCGCTACATTATTCCAGTCCGAACGCGCTGCACTGCGTGATGAGCTGTCACCACTGGTCGTCGAACTGCTGCGCGCGGCCAGATAATGATGCTGCCTCGCCCGCGATAGCCGACGAGGCAGAGTCTCTTTAGACTGCTTCAGGGGGCGGTGATAACGACCGCTACACGACGATTTTCTGCCCGACCCTGTGATGTTTTGTTGCTCTGTACCGGGTCGCTGTCACCCAACCCCCGGGTCGTGATATTGTTGCGTGCTACACCGGCTCCGCTTGCCCAGGCATCGGCTACCGCGTTGGCACGCTTCAGTGACAACGCCTCGTTATATTTCTCATCACCATAGTTATCGGTATGCCCATCAAGGCGCGCGTGATGCAGCCCAGTGCTGGAGAGTAACTTAGCCATGCGCTGAACGGTTGCAACACTCTCCGGCGTCAGCTCTGACTTATTTTTACCAAACAGGATCTTCTCAGAGATCCCCAACATCCATCCTTCCGGGATTTCACTAAACCCCTGTGATCGCATAGCGCTGATCTGTTCAGGCGAGAATTTACCCTGAGGTGCGCTCTGGCAGGCCGCCAGTAACAGCACCAATACGAGTCCAGTCATCATTCTTATTGTTTTCATCATATCTCCCATGATTATCACTAAGAAGCAGCACGCTGATGGTGCTGCTGCTTCTCCAGATACATACTGCGATCGGCCGCTTCCATCACGCCTTCGGCAGTCGCAGCCTGGCTGGCTACCGCGCGGCCAATACTTAGTGTCATCACCACGGACTCACCGCCCTGAAGATCAATCGGCTCAGCCATGCGCAGATTAATCGCGTCAATCACCGCCTGGACTTCATTATCATGGCTGACATTTTCAAGGATCATGGCAAATTCATCCCCCCCAAAACGGCAGACAAGATGGGTATTTGCAGCACAGTCAGATAATCGCTGCGCTATCGCCATCAGGACTTCATCTCCCGCTGCATGCCCCCAGGTATCATTGATACCCTTAAAGTTATCCCCATCCATAAACAGCAGCGCAGTATGGGTTTTACGGGCACTATCACTCAGCACACTGTCCAGTGCACTGCGAAATGCAGCACGATTGGCCAGCCCGGTCAGCGGATCGTGCAGCGCACGCTTCAGCAGAGAATCTCGCTCCTGTTGCTCACGCAGTTGCCACTTTTCAATTTCGATCAGCAGGCTGTTAAAATCCTCACCGAACACGTGCAGTTCATTAATTTTTGAGGGAGGAACCCGACGTGAAAAATTACGCGTGGCGCGAATATCATGCACAACGCCGGTCATGCTCCTTAACGCAGCGATCAGCCCACTGAATAAATGACGAGTAAACAGGAGTGCGACCAGCGAGGCCAGCAGCAAACAGATCGTCAGCACACTGAGGGAGCGGTAGACAAAGTCCGTCACGGTGGCATCTTCGCCTGTTAGCGTGATATTGCCGACTTTTACCCCATTATGCAGGATGGGTTGCTGTACCGGTTTGGGGAATAACCAGCCGGAGACCGCACGCGCCAGTGGGTCTGTATTCATTTCATGTTCATTCCCCTCACCCCAATGGGCAAGTTCATTGCCTTTTATGTCGGTCACCACTGCCGAAGAGAACTGTCCCTGTTTTCCCAGCTCATTCAGGGTGTCCATCGCGGCATTACCGTCACGAAACACTACTGCAGCTTCCAGGCTGTGGCTGACGGTATAAGCCAGCAGTTGCAGATTCTTATCTGCATACTGACGGAATGACAGCATTGAGGTGGCGGAAATAAACAGCCACGCCACGGTCATCGTGGTCACTACGCTGATCACACTGATACGTAACAGCGCATTGCGAAAGCTGGCCCTGTTGTAATCTGCCGAGGATTTATCCATGTCGCTTACTCCCTGAAGATGCCAGCATTAATACATCGGGATGCACCCGAACGCCGCTTCGACCCAGCGAGTCGAGGTTCACCGAAAAACTCACCCGGTGATTAATAAATTTAAGGCAAAATGCGCTGCCGGTTGCGCACTCAGGGGTTTGTTCAGCAATGGTGAGCAGCGGGCGCAGCTGATAGCTGTTAATCAGTTCAACCTGCTGCTGCGAAGATTCACGGCCAAAGTAGAGAATATCGCACTGCGAGACCAGCGCCTGTTGTGCATCCTCTACGGGGATTGCCTGCCAGACAGCAGGAGGGTGCTCAACTGAAGCTGCGGTGAGCGCAGGAGCGAAGTACGCAGAACGAAAGATACACAGACGGGGAAGCCCGGTAAGGTGTGGCCATCGGGTATAGCTGATAATACCCGCGACGGTCTGGCGCACGTCTGCCGCTGACACGCCCGAAGGTGCATCAGTTAACGTTTCACTCCTGATCGGCAGAGTGACGCTACTCAGCAAGAGTGGCAGTAACAGCACGCATATTTTCGCCATGAAACCTCTATCATCCCGGCCATTAATTTGGCCTCGTCATCACGGGTTTCATCACCCCACCTCTATTCAGAAATATCCTAACATCCTGTGAAACATTCGTCATCATGTGGCAAATGACAAAAAAGGCCAGCCTCACGGCCAGCCCATTATTCATCCCGACCTATTGCTCTCTCAACCGCTCACATTTAGCGGCGTGATCGCCCGGCGATGGCGCCGTTCAAAATACATGGAAATCATCCCACCAGTCACGACCAGACCCGCGCCGAAAATGGTCGCTGACTCTGGCAATGTGTCCCAGAACAGGTAGCCAATAAATACCGACCAGATCAACGTACTGTAATCAAACGGCGCCAGCAAAGAAGCATCTGCATATTTCAAACTCAAGGTCAGCAGGATTTGCGTAATCCCTCCCAGCAGACCGCAACCAAGCAGCAACATCAGTTGCCTGCCATTCGGTATCGTCCAGCCAAACCACAGTGTGAAAAGCGATGTCAGCGTGGTGGTTATCGCAAACCAGAAAGCAATGGCTCCTGGCTTCTCAATACCATTCAGATAACGAATCTGTATCGATGCACCTGCAATACACACTGCTGCCATCAGCGCCAGAATCATGCCAAGCGTAGACAGCCAGCTCACCGAGCTTAATGCCCCTTCCCGACCAAAAAATAGCTGGCCAGACATCATCACCAGGATGCCAATAAATCCGGCAATCACTGCCACCCAGCGATGATACTTGACCTTCTCACGTAGAAAAATTGCCGCCATGATCACGGTAATCAACGGCGCCGCATAGTTGATGGCAGTCACATCGGTCAGGGAGATATAGAGCAGTGCAAGGTAGCTAAAGTACAGGCCCCCCGTTCCGGCCAGTCCACGCAGAAAATGCCCTTTCACATTGCGGGTACGGATGCCATCAAGGATGTTGCCCTGGCACCACAGCCAGATAAACAGAGGGATCAGCGCAACAGAAGAACGAAAGAAGATCACTTCCCCGACCGGAATGGTGCCATCCAGGCCTTTCACGCAGGCCATCATTAACGTAGAGGTCAGGGCACCGGCGATTTTCATCGACACACCGGTCGAGGGACTGGGCGAAGGGCGCATAGCGTGCAGAATTCCTGGCAGTAGATAGGTATCTATCAAACATACGCGGAATTTTTTTTATATCAGCTTAAAAATCAGCATGAAACGACTTTTTATTTTTTTTCGCGGAGGCAAAAGGCAGGAAATTTCGCAAGATGTATGCGATCGTGACAAACTCAAAAAAAAGGGGCCAACCTTTCGGTCAGCCCCTTTATTGCTATTAACTATCAGATGTCGCTTAAGCGCCCAGACGTTCTTTGATACGTGCAGACTTACCAGTACGCTCACGCAGGTAGTACAGTTTGGCTTTACGTACAGCACCACGACGTTTCACAGCAATCGAGTCGATTACTGGGGAGTGAGTCTGGAATACACGCTCAACGCCTTCGCCGTTAGAAATTTTGCGAACAGTGAATGCAGAATGCAGACCGCGGTTACGAATAGCGATAACCACGCCCTCGAATGCCTGCAGACGCTTTTTAGCACCTTCAACGACCCATACTTTCACTTCCACGGAATCACCCGGACGGAATGAAGGTACGTCCTGTTTCATCTGTTCTTGTTCGATCTGCTTAATAATGTTGCTCATAATTAAATCTCTTATCCTGGGTAAACTGATAGTTAAGGCGAACTAAGCGCTATGCCCGTTCAACCGTATCATCGTTTTGTTGCCTGGGTGTGTTCCCGTTGGAACTCAGCCAGCAACTTTGCTTGCTCTTCAGTCAGAGCCAGGTTTTCCAGAAGTTCAGGTCTTCTAAGCCAGGTACGGCCCAGCGACTGTTTCAGGCGCCACCGGCGAATATCAGCATGGTTGCCCGACAGTAAAACTGGCGGAACCTCCATCCCTTCTAACACCTCAGGCCGGGTATAGTGTGGGCAATCCAGCAAACCATCGGAAAACGAATCTTCCTCGGCTGACGCCTGTTTTCCCAGTACCCCGGGAATAAACCGGGAAACCGAGTCAATCAGCGTCATTGCTGGCAGCTCGCCACCACTGAGTACGTAATCCCCAATCGACCATTCTTCATCGATTTCGGTTTTAATCACGCGCTCATCAATCCCTTCGTAGCGACCACAGACCAGAATTAATTTCTGGTTGGTCGCCAGCTCGCAAACCCCATCTTGATCGAGTTTACGCCCCTGAGGTGACAGATAAATCACCTTAGCGCCTTCTCCTGCCGCCGCTTTTGCTGCGTGGATGGCATCCCGTAAAGGTTGAACCATCATTAGCATTCCCGGACCGCCGCCGTATGGACGTTCGTCCACGGTGCGATGCCGATCATGAGCGAAGTCACGAGGACTCCAGCTCTGAATGCTGAGCAGGCCATTTTTTACTGCCCGGCCAGTTACTCCGTAATCGGTAATTGCGCGAAACATTTCAGGAAACAGGCTGATTACACCAATCCACATACTTTGCGCCGGAGTATTACCGTTTTGTTCGGAGCTCAAAAACCAGGATCCCAATCTACCGTGATAACACGAGTAGTGAGATCGACATTCTTGATAACCTGTTCATCGAGGAACGGAATTAACCGCTCCTGCGCACCGAATGCATCCTTCAGGTTTGCCTTAACGACGATAACGTCGTTCGAACCGGTTTCCATCATATCGATGACTTTACCCAGCTCGTAGCCTTCAGTCGTGACCACCTGGCAGCCCATAAGGTCTTTCCAGTAGTAGTCGCCGTTATCCAGCTCTGGCAGTTGCTCTGAGTCCACGACAATTTCGCAATTGGTCAGTAGGCCCGCGGCATCACGATCGTCAATGCCTTTGACTTTGATGATCATGTCCTGATTGTGGCGCTTCCAGCCTTCCAGCTCGACAAGCTGCCATTGACCCGCCCGCTGGATAAACCACGGCTGATAGTCAAAAATGCTTTCGGCGTCTTCGGTGGAGGAAAACACTTTGAGCCAACCACGAATACCGTAGGCCGAGCCCATCTTCCCCAGAATTAACGGGTTAGCGGGAGGCTGGGCGGTGAGTTGCTTGCTCATGTTGACCACCGTGACAGATTAAGCTGCTTTCTTAGCTTGTTTGATCAGCGCGTTAACGCGATCAGACAGAGTAGCGCCCTGGCCAACCCAGTGCTCAATGCGGTCCAGATCCAGACGCAGTGGTTCAGCCTGACCTGAAGCGATCGGGTTGAAGAAACCAACGCGCTCAATGAAGCGACCGTTGCGAGCATTACGGCTGTCGGTTACGACTACCTGATAAAACGGACGCTTTTTAGCGCCGTGACGTGCCAAACGAATTGTTACCATAACATCCTCTTTAGTTAATAAAACAGCCGGGCCCCATTGAGGGAACGGGGCCCGGATGCAATATAAAAAGCCCGAAAATTTTACTCATTTTGGCGCAAAAAGCAATCTAATTCGCCTGAGTCATTTTCTGGCTGACTTAGCGGCCAGGGAAGCCCGGCGGCATCATACCTTTCATGCCGCGCATCATCTTCGCCATACCGCCCTTCTTCATCTTCTTCATCATGCGCTGCATGTCGTCGAACTGCTTCAATAAGCGGTTAACGTCCTGCACCTGCATACCTGAACCGGTGGCAATGCGGCGCTTACGGGAGCCTTTGATAATCTCAGGTTTTTCACGCTCTTTGCGTGTCATTGAATTAATCATCGCTTCCATGCGCACCAGCACTTTGTCGTCCATCTGCGATTTAACATTATCTGGCAGTTGGCCCATGCCCGGCAGCTTGCCCATCAGGCTCGCCATACCGCCCATATTGCGCATCTGCTTCAACTGGTCGAGGAAGTCGTTCAGGTCGAAACCATCCCCCTTCTTCAGCTTACTGGCCAGTTTTTCTGCCTGCGCACGGTCTACTTTGCTTTCAATATCTTCGATCAGCGACAACATGTCGCCCATACCGAGAATACGAGAGGCAATACGATCCGGGTAGAACGGTTCCAGGGCTTCGGTTTTCTCACCGACGCCCATAAATTTAATCGGCTTACCGGTAATATGACGAATCGACAGCGCAGCACCACCGCGGGCATCACCGTCGACTTTCGTTAGTACCACACCCGTCAACGGTAAGGCTTCGTTGAACGCTTTCGCGGTGTTGGCGGCATCCTGGCCGGTCATCGCATCGACCACAAACAGTGTTTCAACCGGATTAATCGCGGCGTGAATCTGTTTGATCTCATCCATCATCGCTTCATCAACGTGCAAGCGACCTGCGGTATCCACCAGCAGCACATCGTAGAATTTCAGCTTCGCCTGTTGCAGCGCGCTGGTAACGATATCGACCGGTTTCTGACTGAGGTCTGACGGGCAGAAATCAACGCCGACCTGCTCTGCCAGTGTTTCCAACTGTTTAATCGCCGCAGGGCGATAAACGTCAGCAGACACCACCAGTACTTTTTTCTTGTGCTTTTCACGCAGGAACTTACCCAGCTTACCGACGCTGGTGGTTTTACCCGCACCCTGCAAGCCCGCCATCAGTACCACAGCAGGTGGCTGAGCAGCCAGATTCAGAGTGTTGTTCTCTTCCCCCATGGCAGCAACCAGTTCGTTTTTAACGATCTTAACGAACTCCTGGCCCGGGGTCAGGCTTTTGTTCACTTCATGACCGACGGCGCGCTCTTTGACGCGTCCGATAAAGTCACGGACGACCGGCAGCGCGACGTCAGCTTCCAGCAACGCCATGCGCACTTCGCGCAGCGTGTCTTTAATATTATCTTCAGTCAGCCGCCCGCGGCCGCTGATATTGCGCAGGGTCTGCGACAGTCTGTCGGTTAAATTATCAAACATCGTCTCTCGCTCAACGTAATGAGAGGCCGCCTCGGCGACACAATGGCGCGGATTATAACATAGAGGCGCTGGGATCTCAGCCATATGCGATGAGATCGTTTGGAGCCAGCAGCCGCTGGCGCTATACTGACTTTTTTCTTCTCTGGCCGATACCTGACGAATTCTATGTCTGTAATTGCGATTCTGGCGCTACTCGCCTACTCATTCAGCCTTGCACTGATCGTTCCCAGCCTGTTGCGTAAAAACAGCACCTGGCGTCGTCTGGCAGTGCTTTCTGCCATCGCCGCCCTGGTTTGCCATGCCGTGGCGCTGGAGCAGCGTATTTTCGGACCAGATGGCGGGCAGAACCTCAGCCTGCTGAACATTGGTTCGCTGGTGAGCCTGTTGATCTGTGCGATTATGACGATTGTTGCCTCCCGCAACCGTGGCTGGATTTTGCTGCCGATTGTTTACAGCTTTGCGCTGATCAACCTGGCATTTGCCACATTTGTGCCTAACGCCTTTATTACCCACCTGGAAACCACGCCGGGCATGATGGTGCACATCGGGCTGGCACTTTTCGCCTATGCCACACTAATTATTGCCGCACTGTATGCATTACAGCTGGCCTGGATTGACTGGCTACTGAAGAACAAGAAGCTGGCCTTCAGCAACGATATCCCTCCGCTGATGACCATCGAACGTAAAATGTTTCATATCACCCAGATCGGCGTGGTGCTGTTAACGCTGGTACTCTGTACCGGATTGTTCTATCTGCAAGATCTGTTCAGCCGTGAAAATATCGATAAAGCCGTGCTGTCTATCCTGGCCTGGTTCCTCTATATCGTCCTGCTGTGGGGCCATTATCACGAAGGCTGGCGCGGTCGCCGTGTCGTATGGTTCAACTGCGGAGGCGCATTTTTACTGACCATGGCTTATTTCGGTAGCCGCATGCTGCAGCACTTCCTAACCTCCTGATTGACCACCACAAGGATTTCCCTTGGAACACGTTTCAACCACGACCCTGATCATCACGCTGGTTATTATGATTTTGGTGTCGGCGTACTTTTCCGGTTCCGAAACCGGCATGATGACACTCAACCGCTACAAGCTGCGTCATCAGGCTAAAAATGGTAACCGTGCCGCACGTCGTGTCGAAAAATTACTGCGTCGTCCTGACCGACTGATCAGCCTGGTGCTGATCGGCAATAACCTGGTCAACATTCTGGCCTCTGCGCTGGGAACCATTGTCGGCATGCGTTTGTATGGCGATGCGGGTGTGGCGATTGCCACCGGCATTCTGACCTTTCTTGTTCTGGTTTTTGCTGAAATCTTGCCAAAAACCATCGCAGCGCTCTATCCGGAAAAAGTGGCCTTCCCCAGCAGCGTGCTGCTCGGCCCCTTGCAGATTGTTATGATGCCGCTGGTATGGCTGCTGAACACCATTACCCGCATGCTGATGCGTCTGGTGGGAATGAAGAGCGATGGCGCAATCAGTGCGGCTTTGAGCAAAGACGAATTGCGTACCATCGTGTACGAATCGCGTTCACTGATGTCACGCCGCAATCAGGATATGCTGCTGTCCGTCCTCGATCTTGAAAAAGTGAATGTCGATGACATCATGGTGCCGCGTAACGAAATTGTCGGTATCAATATTAACGACGACTGGAAATCGATCGTACGCCAGCTGACTCACTCACCCCACGGCCGTATCGTCCTGTATCGCGACACCCTCGACAATGCCATGAGCATGCTGCGTGTGCGCGAAGCTTATCGTCTGATGACCGAGAAGAAAGAGTTCACCAAAGAGGTGATGCTGCGCGCCGCGGATGAAATTTACTATGTGCCAGAAGGAACACCGCTCAACGTACAGCTGGTCAAGTTCCAGCGGAATAAGAAGAAGGTCGGGCTGGTCGTCGATGAGTACGGCGATATTAAAGGTCTGGTGACCATCGAAGATATTCTGGAAGAGATTGTCGGCGACTTCACCACGTCCATGTCCCCGACGCTGGCCGAAGAAGTGGTACCACAGAATGATGGTTCTGTATTGATTGAGGGCAGCGCAAACATACGCGAGCTCAATAAAGCCTTTAACTGGACACTGCCGGAAGTCGAAGCGCGCACCGTTAACGGCATGATCCTTGAGGCATTGCAGGATATTCCGCTCGCCAATACCACGGTACAAATTGGCCATTATGCCGTCGACATTCTTGATGTGCAGGACAATATGATTAAGCAGGTACGGATTACACCGCAAACGTCGCTAAAGGAGTCGGTGGGATCGTCGTAGGGGTCAGGCATGCCTGACCCGGGCGAAGCATGCTTCGCCCCTACGATTTAGATATGCAGTTCTTTCAGTTTTTCTTTCGGCAGCGCCAGTTCATCGTTACGGTTAACGCGAATGTCGTTGTCGAGGATGTTACGCGCGATGTCCTGCGCTTCATCCAGTGAGTGCATTTCACAGGTCCCGCACTGATAAATATTCAGTTCAGGGATATCACTCTGGTTTTTCACTTTCAGCACATCAGCCATCGCGGCTTTCCATGCTTTTGCTACACGCTGCTCGTCCGGCGTGCCAATCAGGCTCATGTAGAAGCCCGTACGGCAACCCATTGGCGAAATATCAATGATTTCCACACCGTCACCGTTCAGGTGATCGCGCATGAAGCCGGCAAAAAGGTGCTCCAGCGTGTGGATACCGCGTTCGGTCAAAATCTCGATATTCGGTCGGCAGAAACGCAGATCGAAAACCGTGATGGTGTCGCCAGCAGGCGTGTTCATGGTTTTAGCTACGCGTACAGCAGGAGCGGCCATGATGGTGTGATCGACGGTAAAGCTATCCAGCAATGGCATACTTGTTACCTCAACAAATGAATTTATTTTTGAACTGATGAAACTTTCTCGAACGCTGCGCGTCTGAATATATGAAAGACGCGCATTTGTTATCATCCATCTCATCCCTGACAACAACAGAGATGCGAATTTTGGCCACAGTTATGTGGCCTTTTTCTTTTGTATCGCTTAGCTCTTACCTTTCAAAAAGGTTTCAAGGTCAAGCGTATCACTTTCTTCAATATCCTGCTGACTATCCTGTGAGCGTTGCGCTTCATCGCTAAACTGCTGTTCGGTCAGCACTTCCAGTGACTCTTCGCTTAACTGAGCACGATACTGTTCGGCCAGGGCCAGCCCGGCACCCGCGATACCGTTCTCTTTTAATATATCCAGGAATCGCGCGGAATAGGTCAGGTCAGGATCGTCGAATGATGCCACCAGTCGGTCACAAACTTCCTGGTAATGATGTTCGTCACTCTGACTGTCGAGCGTTTCCGCCACGCGACGGAGATCGCTGAACAATGCCTTGCCCACATCAACCAGCAAATGCTGCGACTCTTCGCATCCCATGCTGATCGTCTGACCGGGTTTACGCCCTTCAAGGATCACTCGATTCCAGTTTTTACGTGTGCAGGCAAGCTCAGCACTGTTCATCTCAGGCGCATCGGCCAGCGTACACCAGACCAGGAACAAATCGAGGAACCGCACCTGGTTCGCATCCACACCAATCGGTGAGAAGGGATTAATGTCGAGTGAGCGGACTTCGATATATTCAATCCCCCCGCGCTGCAGTGCATCCGAAGGTGCCTCACCAGAACGTGTCACACGTTTTGGTCGGATCGGCGCGTACAGCTCGTTTTCAATCTGCAATACGTTGGTATTTAGCTGTAACCAGTCACCGTTTTCATCTTTCACCCCCATCGCAGCAAACTCTTCCGACGGTGTTTTAATCGCCGCTTTCAGACCAGTAATGTAGTCCGGAAGATTGTTGAAGGTGATGCCAAGATTACTCTGGGATTTATTGGTATAGCCCAGATCGCTCAGACGCAGGGAAGTCGCATACGGCAGTGACAGCATTCCCTTATCACTGCGATCAAACGGCAGTGCGCTCTCTTTACCTTGCAGGAATGAGGAACAGATCGCCGGTGAAGCACCGAACAGATACGGGATCACCCAGCCAAAGCGATAATAGTTACGGATAAGGCGCAGATAGCCATCAGAGATAGCCTCTTTTCCGCTTTCAGCATCCTTCACCCCAGCCCACTCCTGCCAGAAGGAGAGCGGCAGTGAGAAGTTATAATGCACGCCAGAGATAATCTGCATCAGCGCACCGTAACGGTTTTTGAGACCCTGCCGATACAGTGTTTTCATCTGGCCAATATTCGAACGACCATACTGCGCCAGCTCGATATCCTGATCGGGAGCGATCATGCATGGCATGCTCATCGGCCACATACGTTCTTCGCCTAACTCACGGGCGACATGGCGATGGATATCCCGCAAGAATGCCAGCAGATGATCAATATCCTGATGGACCGGCGTGATAAATTCTAATAATGCTTCGGCAAAGTCAGTGGTAATCCACTTATGTGTTAAAGCTGAACCAAGAGAAGCTGGGTGTCCGGTAGTGGCAAGATGGCCATCCGGCCTGACGCGCAGCGTTTCGCGCTCAATGCCGCGACCAATACCTTTAAGTGCGTCAGGATGAGCTTCCAGCCAGGAAAGCGCCTGTGATACGTCCGGGATCAAATTGACCTCCCGCTCAGAGAAAAATTTATTATTGTTCAGCATAATGTTAACCGTAGCGCCGCCTTAAAGCGAATCAATGCCACCATTCCATGCCCTGTAGTGTTGCGGCTGCCAGCACCAGATAACGCAGGGTCTTACCGATAGCGAGACATATCACCATCGGCAGCCAGGCGAAACGTAGCCAGCCAGCAAGAACGCATAGCAGATCACCAATCACTGGTAACCAGCTAAAAAGCAGCGCAGCAGGCCCCATTCGGTGCAGCCACGCCGTTGCTGTGTTGTGCCATCGCCCCTGACTTTTTAATGGAAGCAGGCGACCCATAACGATGTTGGTTAAACCACCCAGAGTATTTCCCAGTGCGGCAATCAGGATCAATGCCGTGACAGAAACCTTCCCCGCCAGCAGTAACCCCACCAGTAACGCTTCAGAACTCCCCGGCAATAACGTGGCGCTCAAAAAGCTACTGGCAAACATCGAACCGTAAGCTAACCATTCACTCACAGCAGACGGACATCCACCGCATCCATACCTGCCGCACGTGCCGCCTGTATACCAAAATCAGCGTCTTCAAACACCACACAGCGTGCAGCGGGTACGCCGATCAATTCAGCGCAACGCAGAAATGTATCAGGTTCTGGCTTATGGCGTTTAACATCATCTGCTCCGACAATGGCATCAAAGTGATTCAGTAGCCCCAGATGCTGTAACAGCCCCACCGCCATTGCATGCTCACTGCCGGTGCCTACCGCCATTGGACGGCGCCCTTTATAGGCCTTCACCACATCAATGAGCGGTAATGGCTGTACGCTGTCGAACAGCATCGTTTTCAGTAATGCCGTCTTTTCTTCGGCCAACCGGTAAGGATCAAGATCGCGTTGCTGGCTGGCAATGATCACCTGCGCAATGTGCCAGGTTGGCGAACCGTTCAGGCCAATGATGGCCGTTTCATCGAAGGTCATGCCATATTGCCCCAGCACCTGATGCCAGGCTTTACGGTGTGTTGGCTCGGTATCGAGGATGGTGCCATCCATATCGAATATCAGGCCGTCATAAGCATCGTACATTCTCGCATCCATTCTGATAACGGAACGATTACTTTAGCGTAAAAGCACCCTCGTTGTCGCTGTTGGCATGGATCAGCAAATGCTTTGAAAAATATAGGGATTTTGATTATCAGATAAATGCGTGAGATAAAGCGCAGGTTAATTTGAGTTAAGTGAGTAATTCGTAAGAAGGATTTTGAGAAAAGTGCAGAAAGGAGTAATGGTGTTACCCGTACAAAGGGGCTTTTAATCTTGTAAAAGATGGTGCATCCAAGAGGATGATTCGGCTTCGCCTTACCCTGACGGGCCGTTGCAAGCGACGTTATCCTCCTTTGTGCTGGCGTTCACTGCTCTACAACATGCCAGTACAGAGGTGCTTCTAATCCTGCAAAATATGGTGCATCCAGGAGGATTCGAACCTCCGACCGCTCGGTTCGTAGCCGAGTACTCTATCCAGCTGAGCTATGGATGCATTGGTAAAACGTATGACGCTGTGTAGTGAAGAATAGAGTGCTTCCCATTCATACAAAATAGGGTGCATCCAGGAGGATGATTCGGCTTCGCCTCACCCTGACGGGCCGTCGCAAGCGACGTTATCCTCCTTTGTTCTGGCGTTCACTGCTCTACAACATGCCAGTACAGAGGTGCTTCTAATCTTACAAAATATGGTGCATCCAGGAGGATTCGAACCTCCGACCGCTCGGTTCGTAGCCGAGTACTCTATCCAGCTGAGCTATGGATGCATTGGTAAAGCTATGCAGTAGTTTACTCTGCACGGTAACACTATTGGGGGAGGTAAAGCGACAAACCTGAGGAGATACTGAAGAAAATCACGACCACTCGTTGAGAATGGTGCATCCAGGAGGATTATTCGGCTTCGCCTCACCCTGACGGGCCGTCGCAAGCGACGTTATCCTGCTTTGTGCTGGCGTTTACTGCTCTACAACATGCCAGTACAGAGGTGCTTCCCACTCTTACTAAAGATGGTGCATCCAGGAGGATTCGAACCTCCGACCGCTCGGTTCGTAGCCGAGTACTCTATCCAGCTGAGCTATGGATGCATTGCTAATTCTTGTATAACGCAGGGTGCTGACTACTCACCATGACGCAGGGCTGCTAACGCTGCATCGGTACTACCCAAAATTAAAGCCGCACTAAGCAGCCTTAAAGAATATGGTGCATCCAGGAGGATTCGAACCTCCGACCGCTCGGTTCGTAGCCGAGTACTCTATCCAGCTGAGCTATGGATGCAAAATGGCGGTGAGGCGGGGATTCGAACCCCGGATGCAGCTTTTGACCGCATACTCCCTTAGCAGGGGAGCGCCTTCAGCCTCTCGGCCACCTCACCACTAGCACTCTTTCGAGTTGTGCTTTAGAACGTTGTATCTGCTCATCGGCACTGCGTGGCGCACATATTACTTTCTGGGCGTTGTAAGTCAAACAATTTCTCCCCCTTTTTTCATCACTCGCGTCTGATTGCACAAAAGCCACGCAAGTCGACCACTTTGACGACAAAAAGAGTGATTTATCAACAAAGAATACCGCGAATTTCAGGTGAAACAACGACGACGAAAATGAGCACAGCAGAAAAATTCTGGCAAAAGAATGATGCAAATGGGGGATAAATGGGGAAAAAGCTAACAGGAGATAGATAAAGGGGGGCGAAAACCGGTAGCGCCTCGCTACTGGGAGCGAGGCGCTGGATCCGTTAGTAACTTGTTTGCTGAGTCTTTTCGGCCTGGATGCGCTGATAGATCTCTTCACGATGCACCGAAACTTCTTTAGGGGCGTTCACACCAATACGTACCTGGTTACCTTTGACTCCCAGCACAGTTACAGTCACCTCATCACCGATCATGAGGGTTTCACCAACTCGACGAGTTAGAATAAGCATTCTTTGCTCCTTGAAAGATTAAAAGAGTCGGGTTACGTGCTTCCCGGCATTATCCATCGTATAACGCTAAATGTAGATTATGACAAATACACCAATAGCGCACCTGTCTGCCAATACATTCTGCTGATACTTAGTTTAGCCGAAAACCAGATCATCAACCTGACTTTATGATTACAGGGGCGTATCGCTTGAACAAACGCCCATCCCAGAGGGGCCTGAGCGCTTCTCCACGATACATTTTTATAGTGTTACAGTTTTGCAGCCACCCATGCCTCAACGCCAGCCAGAGCCGCAGGCAGCGCCTGCGCATCTGTACCGCCGGCCTGAGCCATATCCGGTCGACCGCCACCCTTACCACCGACCCGCTGAGCCAACTCGCCCACCAGTTCGCCCGCTTTTACGCGATCGGTCAGGTCTTTAGTCACCCCGGCAATCAGGGATACTTTGCCATCAGCGACGGTTGCCAGCACGATAACCGCAGAGCCAAGCTGGTTTTTCAGGTCATCGACCATCGTACGCAGCATCTTAGGCTCAACGTTGCTCAGTTCGCTGACCAGCAGCCTGGTGCCCTTCAACGCAATAGCTTTACTGCTCAGTGAGGCACTTTCTTGCGCAGCTTGTTGATCTTTCAACTGCTGCAACTCTTTTTCCAGCCCGCGTGCATGGTCAATCAGCGCGCGAACTTTTTCATTCAAATTACTGTTATTGGCTTTCACCAGGTGAGCAATATCAAGCAACTGCTCATTCTGGCTGTAAACCTGCGCCAGTGCGCCTTCACCAGTCACGGCTTCAATACGGCGTACGCCTGCAGCAGTGCCCGACTCTGACGTAATACGGAACAGACCGATATCACCGGTACGGCTGGCGTGAACACCACCACACAACTCGGTAGAGAAGTCGCCCATGCCAACCACACGCACATGATCATCATACTTCTCACCAAACAACGCCATCGCACCGTGTGCTTTCGCCGCTTCGAGTTCCATGATGTTGGTATCAATCGGCAGGTTACGACGGATCTGGGCGTTGACGATCTCTTCGACCTGACGAATTTCAACCGGCTTCATCGCTTCGAAATGCGAGAAGTCAAAACGCAGGTACTTATCGTTAACCAGAGAGCCTTTCTGCGCGACATGGTCGCCCAGAACCTGGCGCAACGCAGCATGCAGCAGGTGCGTTGCCGAGTGGTTAAGGCGAATGCGTGCACGACGAGTTTCATTGACCTGAGCCGCAATGCGGTCGCCTACACGCAGTTGGCCGGAAGCCAGTTTACCGATATGACCGATCGCTTGTGCGTATTTCTGTGTGTCGTTAACCGTGAACGTGGCACCCTTTTCGCTTTTCAGCTCACCGGTATCACCCACCTGACCACCGGATTCACCATAGAATGGTGTTTCGTCAAGAACGATCACCCCTTCCTGACCGGCACGGATTTCATCCGCCGCCTGTCCGTCAACGAAAATGGCGGTCACCGCCGCATTCAGCGCTAACTGCTCGTAGCCTTTAAAAGCTGACGCCTGCTCGATACGGATAACGTTGTTGTAGTCCGTCCCGAAACCACTGCCACTGCGTGCACGTTGACGCTGCTGCTCCATCGCCTGTTCAAAGCCGGCTTCATCAATTTTCAGGTTACGCTCACGGCACACATCGGCAGTGAGGTCAGCCGGGAAACCGAAGGTGTCGTACAGACGGAAGACGGTTTCACCGTCCAGCGTATCACCCTCCAGGTTTTCCAGCTCTTCATCCAGTAAAGCCAGACCGCGTTCCAGCGTTTTCGCAAACTGCTCTTCTTCCGTTTTAAGGATTTTCTCAACCAGCGACTGCTGATTTTTCAACTCTTCGCCAGCCGCACCCATCACGGCGATCAGCGGAGCCACCAGCTTGTAGAAGAATGTCCCTTCTGCACCCAGCATGTTGCCATGACGTACTGCGCGACGAATGATACGACGCAGCACATAACCCCGGTTTTCACTGGACGGGATGACACCATCAGCGATCAGGAACGCACAGGAACGAATATGGTCAGCGATCACGCGCAGGGATTTATTCCCCAGATCGGTGGCTCCGGTCTCTTGTGCAACTGATTGGATCAGCTGTGCAAACAGATCGATTTCATAGTTGGAGTTCACATGTTGCAGGACCGCGCTGATACGTTCCAGGCCCATGCCGGTATCCACGGAAGGTTTCGGCAGTGGCAGCATCGTGCCGTCAGACTGACGGTTGAACTGCATAAAGACGATGTTCCAGATCTCAATGTAACGATCGCCATCTTCTTCCGGGCTACCCGGAGGGCCACCCCAGATGTGATCGCCGTGGTCGAAGAAGATCTCAGAGCACGGGCCGCATGGACCGGTATCGCCCATTTGCCAGAAGTTATCAGAGGCGTAGGCGCCACCTTTGTTGTCACCGATACGGATAATACGCTCACGCGGTACACCGATCTCGTTTTCCCAGATGCCGTAAGCTTCGTCATCGGTTTCGTACACGGTCACCCACAGTTTCTCTTTAGGCAGACCGAACCACTCGGGGCTGGTCAGCAACTCCCATGCAAAGGCAATCGCTTCTTTTTTGAAGTAATCGCCAAAGCTGAAGTTACCCAACATTTCGAAGAAAGTATGGTGACGGGCGGTGTAACCTACGTTTTCAAGGTCGTTGTGTTTACCACCGGCGCGCACGCATCGCTGCGAGGTTGTCGCCCGGGAGTAGTTGCGCTTATCCTGACCAAGGAAAACGTCTTTAAACTGGTTCATCCCGGCGTTAGTGAATAACAGCGTCGGGTCATTGTTCGGGACGAGGGAGCTACTGGCTACAACCTGATGTCCCTTGCTCTGGAAAAAGTCGAGAAACGCTTGACGAATCTCCGCAGTGCTCTTGCTCATATTTGTCCTGGAATCACGCTAACGAACGTTTCGTGGGTCTTGCTACGCCGGTATTGCTTTCGCCAGCGACGACACACGAACAAAAAGTGGTGAATAAGATAAATTTTCTTCAGGGGGAAGTAAAATCCCATCGACGGTCAATGATCAAAATTCTCGAAAATTGACCGGATATCTTCCATAAAGAAGCCTTTAGCCATCAGATAACGCTGCACTTTCGCTTTTTCCTTCCATTCAGATGGCAGGGGCAGACCAAACTTACGTTCAGCCAGCATAAAAGCCTGAGCTTGCCAGTCAATTTCTGCGGCAAACAGCGTCTCATCGATCAGCGTTTTATCAATCCCCTTCTGCCCCAACTCCATACGAATGCGTTGCGGCCCGTAACCTTTACGGCTTCGCCCTGCCACATAACGCTCAGCGAAACGGGTATCATCCAGCCAGTTATGCTGGTAGCACCATTCGACAACACGGTCGATCTCTTCCGGGGCCAGCGGCTCTGGGGATGTTTCTTGTTTAGCACCCTGCTGTTTCTCGCCCTGTTGTTTAGCGAATTGGGCAGCGCGCTCGCTTGAAATAACCAGCTTGCGGCGAAATTCTGCTTCACTGTGATCGCGCATTGCGAGAATACGCATTGCCCGCTCCAGCAGTTTCGCGTGCCGGGTTCGTTCAGTGGTCTCTGACATAGTGCCCCACACAGCGTTGAGTCAATGTAACAGGTGATCAAGGGTAACGTCTGATGGCAGTGCTTGCGAGGAAAATGCGCAGAAAGAGGAGGATAAGTCGCGGGTTTATACGTTTCGGGTGGAACCCGTCGTTACACAATGAAAAAAGGGAACCGCTTTTGCGATTCCCTTCTGGTACAGCGGGCCGAATCTCATCGACCCCTACCGATAATCAGAGGTCTTCGTTGACTTCATTTTCTGCTTCATGCGGTGCAGGAACAAAATCAGGCTTGGCATCCGGATTGTTCAGCAGCATTTCACGCAGCTTCGCTTCGATTTCGTTAGCAATAGCCGGGTTTTCTTTCAGGAAGTTACCCGAGTTAGCCTTACCCTGACCAATTTTGTCACCGTTGTAGCTGTACCAGGCACCCGCTTTTTCGATCAGCTTGTGCTTCACGCCGAGGTCAACCAGCTCACCAAAGACGTTGATACCTTCGCCGTACAAGATCTGGAATTCAGCCTGCTTGAATGGCGCTGCGATTTTGTTTTTCACCACTTTAACGCGGGTCTCACTGCCCACCACTTCATCGCCCTCTTTGATCGCGCCGATGCGGCGAATATCCAGACGGACAGAAGCGTAGAATTTAAGAGCGTTACCGCCGGTGGTGGTTTCCGGGTTACCGAACATCACACCAATTTTCATACGAATTTGGTTGATGAAGATCAGCAGCGTACCCGAATTTTTCAGGTTACCGGCCAGCTTACGCATCGCCTGGCTCATCATACGTGCCGCAAGGCCCATGTGAGAGTCGCCAATTTCACCTTCAATTTCCGCTTTCGGCGTCAGTGCCGCCACGGAATCGACAATGATGACATCAACCGCACCAGAACGTGCCAGCGCATCACAGATTTCCAACGCCTGCTCACCGGTATCCGGCTGAGAACACAGCAGGTTGTCGATATCCACGCCCAATTTCTTGGCGTAAACCGGGTCCAGTGCGTGCTCGGCATCGATAAACGCACAGGTTTTACCTTTACGCTGCGCAGAAGCAATCACCTGCAGGGTCAGCGTCGTTTTACCGGAAGATTCTGGACCATAAATTTCGACGATACGGCCCATCGGCAGGCCGCCGGCCCCCAGCGCGATATCCAGTGATAAAGAACCGGTAGAGATGGTTTCCACATCCATAGTGCGGTCTTCACCCAGGCGCATGATGGAGCCTTTACCAAATTGCTTTTCAATCTGGCCCAGCGCTGCTGCCAGTGCTTTTTGCTTGTTTTCGTCGATAGCCATTTTTACTCCTAATCATGCGGGTAAAGCACACGTAGATGCTGCTTCGTCTCTAAAATATGCGCTGATTATACTGTATGGTCATACAGTATCAAGTTTAATTTTTGAGAAAATGATCGTGCAAGGTCTGGAGCGCCCAGGCTGTTGCCTGGCGACGAACGGCCTCACGGTCGCCGCTAAAGCGCTGCACCAGCGTCAGCACTTCACCGCTGGCAGAAGCGAAGCCAAACCAGACGGTACCCACAGGTTTTTCGTCACTGCCGCCATCCGGCCCGGCGACCCCGCTGACCGAGATAGCGTACTGCGCCCCGGCTTCACGCAACGCACCCTGCGCCATTTCCTGCACAACCTGCTCACTGACCGCGCCGAACTGCGTCAGCGAGGCTTCCGTCACACCGATCATCTGTTGCTTGGCGTCATTACTGTAGGTCACAAAACCGCGCTGGAACCAGGCTGAGCTGCCCGCAATATCCGTCAGCACTTTGGCAATCCAGCCCCCGGTGCAGGACTCAGCCGTGGTAACACTAGCATGGCGTGCCAGCAAACGCTCGCCAACACGGGTACTCAATTGGATTAATTCGTTATCGGTCATCGTGCTCTCTGCTCCCTGATAATGAAGAGCCAGAGAGTAGCACTTTTCCCGGGTTCACGCGGCGTCGAAACCCGTTTTTGCGGCGCGGCTTCCAGGCTTTCTATCAGACTTTCTGCGCCACCAGAAACAAACGCGGAAAGGCCAGCAGCAGATTGCCATCCTGCCGGGGCGAATACGCGCGGGCGATCTCAGCATGGTAGTCTTCCAGCCATAACGCCTGCTCCGCGTCGTCCAGCGCGGCGAGATACGGACGTAATCCGGTTGCAAGCAGCCAGTCGATAATCGCCTGTGGCGACGGCATCACGTGATAGTAAGTGGTGCGCCAGAGATCAACACGGCAACCGGCTGTGGTCAGCAGATCATAATAGTCATCGGTCGACAGCAGGCGTTTACGCGCCGCAGCCTGCGGGTCCGTTTTCGCCTGCCAGGCCGGACGTTCTGCCACATGACGCATCAGACGATGGCTTGGCTCGTCAAGATTATCCGGCATCTGTATGGCCAGTACCCCGCCAGGAGCAAGCTGAGTCACCAGATGAGGCAGCAACACCGGATGATCGGTCAGCCACTGAAGTGACGCATTGGCATAAATGACATCCTGCGGCGGCGTTGCCTGCCAGTGGCGAATATCCGCTAGCGTAAACTTACAGTCCGGCAGACGGCGTTGCGCCTGATCGAGCATCGCCTGTGAGCTGTCAAGGCCCGTCACCTGAGCCTCAGGCCAGTTCTGATGCAATAATTCAGTGCTGTTACCCGGGCCGCAGCCGAGGTCAGTGACATAAGCGGGGGATAAGAGGGGAATACGGTTGAGGAGTTCCTGCGCCGGGCGCGTGCGTTCAGCTTCGAACTGACGATAAAGATCGGGGTTCCAGTCTTTCATTATTCCTCGCTCAGGGATGAAGTGGCAGTCAGGTCTACTGTAGACCTGGCTACCACTGCGATAAATAACAAAATTGCGTCAAAATACTAAGCCGTGTTTAGCGCGCCTGTTTCACCGCAAGCCCCAGTTGCCACACCGCCATCGCATAATGGTTGCTGTGGTTATAACGGGTAATGGCATAGAAGTTCGGCAAGCCGTACCAGTACTGGTAACGCGTCCCCATATCGAATTTCAACAGGCTGACCTGCTGGTTATTATCCAGAGGGATAACCGGTGACAACCCGGCTTCTGCCAGTTTAGCCACGGTATAGCGGGTTTTAAACCCGCTTTCCAGACCGGGCGCCTGACCATTGGCCTCCACGGCAACGGTACCGTTAGTCAGCCAGCCGTGCGCCTGGAAGTAGTGCGCCACGCTGCCAATCGCATCAACCGGGTCCCACAGGTTAATATGCCCGTCGCCGTTGAAGTCCACCGCGTACTGCTTAAACGCAGAAGGCATAAACTGGCCGTAGCCCATTGCGCCAGCAAACGAGCCACGCAGATCAAGCGGGTCATCATCCTCTTCACGCGCCATCAGCAGGAAGGTTTCCAGCTCACCGCTGAAGTATTCAGCTCGGCGCGGGTAGTTAAAGGACAACGTTGCCAGAGCATCAAGAATACGTGTTTTCCCCATCACGCGGCCCCAACGGGTTTCCACGCCGATAATGCCAACAATGATTTCCGGTGGCACACCATAGGTCTGCTCTGCACGCTGCAAGGCGTCCTGATACTGATTCCAGAATGCCACGCCGTTCTGCACGTTATCCGGGGTAATAAATTTGCTGCGATAACGCATCCACGCGCCGTTTGGCCCGGTCGGTCCCTGCGCCGTGGGGGTTGGCGCCTGACGATCCATCAGGCGGACAATCCAGTCGAGATTCTTCGCCTGAGCCAGCACGTTGTGCAGCTGCTCGCGTTCAAAACCGTGCTTACGCACCATTTTGTCGATAAATGCATTGGCAGCCTGGTTATTGGCAAAATCGCCACCCAATACGGCCCCACTGTGGGAAGGTTCCAGCAGGAATCCACCGTTGCCTTTAAACGGATTGCCATGAGGTTCAGCCGGGGCCGTCTTCGGCTGGCTGCTACAGGCGGTGAGTAATGCGAGGACAGGGAGAAGCGAAACCAGATAACGCATTAGATATCCATATTGCCGTTTAATAGTGTCAGAAACAGATGGTAAAGCATTGATGAGGAGGAGTTAAGCGGATTTACCAAACCTGATAAGGGATTGGTGTGAAAATCTCCCCTGCCCGGGCAGGCAGAGGAGAAAAGAGGATCACGCCTGGCGGAAGACGCTGAGATCCTGGTGCTGCGAAAACAGATCATCCAGCTCGTTCTGATGGGTGATCGCCACCACCGTTGTCCCCGGCAGTTCAGCGCGGACAAGCGTAAGCAGTTGACGGGCAGCCCCCTGATCGAGACTGCTGGTTGCCTCGTCCAGATACAGAGTATCAGGCCGGGCAATCAGCGCACGGGCAAACGCCAGCCGCTGGCGTTCACCGCCGGAAAATACCCGATCCCAGTTCTGCTGCTCCGCCAGCTTGTCACACCAGGCCGACAACCCGACCTTGTCCAGCACATCCCTCAGGAATGCGCTATCCAGCAACGGTGGCTGCGGATAGCAGAGAATCTCCGCCAGCGTCCCCTGCCCGAGATAGCTCTGCTGCGGCAGCAGCAAACTGCGCCCTTCCTGTGCCTGCCACTCTCCATCGTAATAAGGCCACAAGCCGTTCAGGGTACGCAACAACGTCGACTTGCCCAATCCGCTGCGACCAGAGAGCTTGCTCCAGCTACCGGGTACACACTGCAATACCACATTACGCATCAGCGGCTGCCCCTGCGGCGTAGTCAAAGAGAGATCGCGGACGTTCAGCGCTGGCCCCGTCGGTGGCGGTGCCTGCTGCGTCTGGTGCGCCTGGATTTCCGCCCGAAACTGGGAAAGACGTTGCATACTGGCCGACAACAGCGCCAGCTCATGGTACATACGAATAAACCAGCTCAGGCCACTATGTACCTGACCAAAGGCACTGCGTATTTGCATCAATCCGCCCAGCGTCACCGCTTTACTGAGAAATACAGGCAAAGCAGCAAATACCGGGACAATCAGGCTGATGCGCATATAGCCCGTGGTAAATAAACCGAGGTTACGCTTAGCATTCATCAGTGAGCGCCAGTTCTGCACAATGGCTATAAAATTACGCGTCAGGTGGCGTTTTTCCTGCTGTTCACCACCATACTGTGCAATCTGTTCAGCATGGTCATGCTTACGCAGCAGCGAGGCGCGGAAATCGGCTTCCGCCTTCTGTTTATGGTAGTTCAGACCGTGCAATTTTTTCCCGATCAGATGCGTCACCAGGCTGCCCACCAGCGTATAAATCAGCACCACCCATACCAGATAGCCTTTTATCACCCACTCGCGACCTAACAGCGTGAAATGCTGCACGCCGGAGAGCTGCCAGAGAATGATGACAAACGAGAACAGCTGCGCCACTACGATGAGGAAATTGACCGTAAGACTGACGGTTTTATCGACAAACAGCTCCACATCCTGCGCAATACGCTGATCGGGATTGTCGGTATTTCCGGTGAGCGACATACGATAGAACGCCCGCTTTGCCAGCCAGCTGTCCACCAGCTCTGACGTCAGCGCAGTACGCCAGCGAATAATCAGTAGCTCAGTAAACCAGTCCTGATAGACAAACACCCCGATATAAATCGCGATATAGACAAAGTAAT
Organism: Erwinia rhapontici; assembly: GCF_020683125.1. Taxonomy (NCBI): domain Bacteria; kingdom Pseudomonadati; phylum Pseudomonadota; class Gammaproteobacteria; order Enterobacterales; family Erwiniaceae; genus Erwinia; species Erwinia rhapontici. The sequence goes on from NZ_CP085627.1 coordinate 3,876,014, forward strand.
CTTTGATCAGCGACCAGAGCAGGCCGCTGTCATACGCCCCCAGCGCGTCATAAAAGCTTTTCGTCCAGCTATTAAACAGTACGTTAAGCCAGACGATGGTCCCCCCCATCGCCACAATCACGGCAATCAGCAGCCAGCCCTGCCAGCTGCGGCGGTTACCCCAGAAGGGCCGACACAGCGCCCAGAATTGTTCGGCAACCCTCTTCACGGTTTACCCTGCTGCGGCAGAGAAATATGGAGCACCCGGTTATCGGCACTCAACAGGTGACCCGCGGCCTCACGCACGCCCGCCAGGGTAATGCTGTCGGCGAGCTGTGCCACGTCGCTCAGATAACGCGGATCGTCGAAGTGGCGATAACTGAGTTCCAGGCGGCGTTGCAGCGTGGTGATATCCTGCTTACGGGCATTTTCAGCACGGATAAAGAGGTGTTTTTGTTCATCCACCTGTTGCTGAGTGATCTGTTCTGGAAGCTGCGCAAGCACCTGTTCAGCCCGCTGCCACAACTCCTGCGCCCGCTGCGGGGAGCTGGTAAATGTCACTTCCGTTTCGATACGCTGATGCAGGTCCGACAGCTCGCTGTTCATTTGCAGGCGATAAATCCCCAGCGCATCGTCACGCAGGCTGTTTTTCAGCGCCTGATTCGCCAGATTACGCGCAATACTCACCTGCACGGCGGCCTGTGGCGACCAGCTGACGGGCGTAAAGCTCCAGGCTTTGACCTCGGCGCGGGGTTCGATATTCACCGCCACGTGGGCATCAAAACGCCCTGTACGCGGCAACTCAGGCGCGGTGGCGTTCATCGGCGCGCGCGGAATGGAAGCCAGATAACGCTCTGCCAGTGGCAATAGTTGTTCAGATGGCATATCAGCCAGTAAATACCAGGTGACCGGGGCCGATGCCGTGATGTGCCACTGCTGCAGTAAGGTGGTGGACTCCAGTTGCTTTAACGCTTGTGCATCCGGTGCCTGCCACCCTGGCTGACCATAGCGCAACAGACGGATCTGTCGTGCACGGCTATCCTGTACCGTTTGTCTCTGCGTTGTTTGCTGACGGGCCAGACGCATCATATTGTCTTTCATGATGCGGGTATCAATACCCGGTTCAACCTGCAGCGCATGGCTCAGCGCCAGCAGATTTTCCAGCTCACTCCGCGAACTCTGGCCGGAATACTGCAATGCTTCAGCCTGCTGAGAAACGGACAGTGACAGCGATCGCTGCTGTTTCCACGCCTGTAGCTGCTCACTCTGCCAGCCCTGCGGGCCACTTTGACCCACCAACTGTGCCGCCAGCTGCGCCTGCCACGGGTTCAGCCCCTGTGAACGGAAGCCAGCCACACTGCTGCCGGATAACCAGACCTTATCTCCTGCCAGCGGCGTACGCAGCCAGACCAGGCGATCGCCGTTGCTCAGTGTCCACTGCTCCACCTGCTGCGCGGGCCAGGTTTTCACCGCCGTACGTGCCCCCCGCGCCTTAACAGCGTTCAACACCATCACGGTCTGATCCACGCTGCGTTCTGGCGCTGCCAGCGGCGCCTTTTTCAACTGCTGCTCCTGGCGTAAAACAGCCTGAACCGTCGGCAGAGTGAAAGGCGTCAGCCCTGGGACGCTGAACTGCACCAGACGGTCCGGGAGACTTAACCAGCGCTGAAACAGTGCATTCACCTGCTGATTATCAATGCTGTCTAACAGCATCAGCGCCTGACGGCCGCGCTGCTGGCTGCCGGTATAAGGCTTGCCCTGTGCCCAGACGGTCGCAATCTGCTGCACCCAGTCGGCAAACTCGCGCTGCTCCTCTTTGCCCGCCATACGCTGAGCGACGTCGCGGATATCCTGCTTCACTGCCGCAATATCCACATCACTCAAGCCATAGCGCCGCATACGCTCCTGCTCACGCAGTAGCACCGTCAGCGCGGCGGCATGACCATCGGGCATCACATCGGCAAACAGGCCCAGCGCCTGGGTCGTTTTACCGATATCGGATTTCCGCACCACCAGACTGCTGACCTCCACCGGCAGCTCAGACTTCTGACGGCGCATCTGGCGGCTCCAGGCTGACAGCGCAATCTGGCTGGTCAGCCGCTCACGCAGCGTGGTTTGTCCGGGATTAAAACGCAGCACCAAAGACACCTGGCTGCTGCCGCTCTCGCTGTCCTGCAGACGTACCACTTTTAACTGCGGTTTCAGCGGCGGCTCATAATAATCGCGTGCCGGGACAGTGCCGGCAGGCAGTGTGGCGAAGGCCCGGTGTATTTCTGCTGCCACCTCAGCCGGTGCAAAATCACCGATAATCAGCAGGCGCATATTGCCGGGGTGATACCAGCGCTGATAGAACTGCTGAAGGGTACTGGCAGGCGTTGTCCGAATCGAGGCTTCAGTGCCAATAGTTGGACGTTCCGGGTAGCGCGAACCGTGACGAATAGCCTGCACGCGCTGCTGGTTCATCCGTGTTGCCACACCCAACTTGCCGCGCCACTCTTCCAGAATGATGCGACGTTCGTCATCAAGATCGCGCTGCGTCAGGCGCGCATGGCCTACCATCTGGCTCAATGCCTGAAAGGCGCTGTTCAGATCCTTTGCACCACCCGGCGGGCTCATCATATACAGCGTGCGTTCGTAGTTGGTCATCGCATTATAGTGTTGCGCCCGCACCCAGCCTTGCTGGTGCAGCTGCGTCGCCACGCCCTGCGGGTAAGCCGCGCTGGCACGGAACACCATATGCTCCAGCATATGCGCCACGCCGGACTGATCGTCCTGCTCATCAATCGACCCCACGTCGACGCTCAGGCGCACATCCACCCGCTGTTTCTGGCCACTGAGCGGCGCCAGCGTGTAACGCAGGCCGTTATCCAGAACGCCCTGAGTGATCTGAGGCAGCGGGCTGAGTGGCTCTGCCGCCCGCACGCTGCTGAAAGAAAAGAGCAGGCTGAGGAGTGCCACCAGCCCGCTGAATTGACGCCATTGCTTCATTGCATTTTTCCTGTGCCGGAGTACGCAAGCACGCACTCACGGTGTGCTGACAAACAGGGCAGACCGGATGACCTGCCCTGGTGAAGAGTTACCAGTTGTAGGCTACGCCCAGCCAGAACTGCCGCCCGGTTTTGTAGGTCACCGTTTTGGTATTTGCCCCGGTGGTTTGTGAGGTTTCAATCACGTTATCCAGCACGTTGATCACGTCCAGCGTCAGATCCACGCTCTGATCTTTGTACAGCGTCTGGGTGTAGTTAAAGCGCCAGTCGTAAGTGAAGTAATCTTTGTATTTGGTTTTCTGGTATTCAGTGGCACTCCCCTCGTAGCTACCGCAGGCGCTGTTCGCATCCGGGCAACTGACTGTCACGGTTGTGTAACCGTTATAGCCAGCGGTATAACCAAAATTCTGATTCCAGTTCAGGCGTAGCGCCGGGAAATAGGTGTTGAGGTTAACGAAGGCGTTCCACGGCGTGTTGAAGTCCAGCGCATCCATTTCGCTTCTTTCCATCAGGCGGCCATCAAAGATCACTTTCTTTTCATCATCCTCGCCACTGCCTGAATCGTAGTAAGCCTGGGCACTGGATTTATTTTTCACATAGCTGGCCCCCAGTGACCAGCTGAGATCAGCCCAGGCAAAGTGGGTCGGGCTGATCGGTTCCGCGGTGAGGGAGAAAGTGCTGCCCTGGGTTTTGGCGTTGTTATCCAGCACGTAGTAACGCTTGCCTTCATCATTGGTAATCGTTTTACGGCCAAACTGGTCCTGCCCGCTGCGCCCGGTCCATTTCACCGTCAGCAGCGTATCCGCCACGCGCTGGGAAACGCCGAGCGACAGCTCATCGCTGTACGGCGTTTTCAAATCGGAGATATCGTAATCAATGGATGCGGTACGCACCTCACCGTCAGTCCAGGCGGCACCGGCATTGTTACGGGTGCGGATAATATTGGAACTGATCCCCGAACGAAGTTTATAGGCCAGCAGGTTCTGCCCGTAGTAGCGGTTCGCCCCACCGAATACGCGGGTGGTACGGTCACCGAACACGTCATAGGAGGCAGCAAAGCGCGGGGCCAGCGTCAGGTTTTTCAGGAAGTCGTCATACTGCGCCCGCACACCCGGCGTCACTTCCAGGTTGCCGACGTTCATACTGTCCTGCAGATAGAGCGCATAGTTGGTGTAGTTGCCTTCCACTTCGCGGGCAGGATAGAGCGTCATGCTTTTAAAATATTGTTCACCATCAATACAATAGGAATCACCCGACTGACAAACTGTACCGCTATTGATAGTCGCTGTGCCACGGTTCGAACCGACATCGTTAAAACGCTTGTAACGTGCACTGTAGATATCAACCTGCCAGCCGAGATCAACCTGATGTTGTAGGCCCGCCAGATTAAACGGATTAAGTTCATAGTCCTGTTTCAGCGTTGTGGTACGTTTTTCCGTAGCATAGGTACCGTACCCCCCCATGATGGCATTTTGCCAACGTGTACCAGGGGCCGTACTCACCCAGTCGATAGCATCAGAAACAAAATTCAGAGTCTTATCGGAATAGCGCCATGTCAGCTGGTTATCAGACTCATGTTCAATCTTATTTTCTTCAAATTGGTAGCCCGCCAGACTGGTTACCTTTCCCCAGTCAGCATTATGTTCCCATTCCATATTGGCGCGGTAGCCACCACCGGTGTTGGTATAATCTCCATTTTTCACGTCTTTTTTTAAATATTTAGACTCATGCGGCGCATACATTCCGGTCAGGCGGAACATATCGCCGTTATCGGCCAGATAGGTCCCTTTCAGTAAATAGGTTTCGGCCAGGCGTTCCTGATCGTGCCACTCGTCCAGGTAAGCATGATAATTCGGGATCGTCGACTTCTGACGGTTATAGGCAAAAATAAATCCGGCCTTATCGCTTAATGGCTGATTGGCGCTAAAGGAGTAAAATTCTTTTTTAAACTTCGGCTGCTGCGTCAGCTTGGTTGCCAGTTCAAAGTCCTCGACCTCGCTGGCGTCAATATGGTATCGCGTCCAGCTGTCGCGCGTGGTGCGGTAAGAAATTTTCCCGGAGGCCTTTTCTAAATTGGGGTCTTTTAAACGTGCATCCACCACGCCGCCGGTAAAGTCACCGTATTTTGCCGACACGTTGCTGTCGAACACTTCCAGCTGCTCCACCAGTTCGGAGTTAATCCAGAACGACTGCGTACCGCCTGCAGGCAGGTCGGTGGGGCTGTAACCGTCGGGCGTGTTGCTCAACTCACCGCCGTTCGCACCGGGATTGATGGTGTTATTATTCGATAACCCATCAATCATAAAGTTGTTGTTATAAAACTTCTCACCGTGGAATGAAACATTCTCCGGGGCCAGTTCGCCAGGGGTATTACTGCTGTCCGTGGTATTAGAGAAGCGCACATTGGGATTGTGCTTCAGCAATTCGGTAATACTGCCGTTGGCGGTGGGAAACTGCTTAATCTGCTCTGCCGTCAGAATTTGCGTGCCCATCGACTGGCTGGTTGGCGTGGAGCGCACCAGAATCGTATCTTCTGTCTCTGTTACGTCCTGTTCCTGCTGTGTTTCTTTTTTGCTGCTGGTTTGCTGTTGCGTCAGGCTATCGTCCTGCTGCGCCCAGGTGGCGGCAGGCAATAACGAAACGGCCATTATCAGGCCAAGTTTTTTATTCACGTCTTTCCCCAGAGATAAATAAACCCGTCATACGTCAAGCCTCCTTATAAGGGCTCGAATTATTTTGGGTATAAGATACATAATGAAAATGGTTATTTATTTTTCCAGCTCAACCTGGCCGTTTAATTTGAAAACGATGGTGACCGTTTGATCGTTCACTTCCGCCTGGGTCTGATAACGCCAGCGGGACATATCTTTGGCGATCGCGGCAGCAAATACGCCGGTCGGTGTTTCAGACAATATGCGCACATCGGTAATCGTACCGCTGGCGGTAATATTGAATTTCACTCTGACGCGCCCTTCCACGCCCATCGCTTTAGCACGCTGTGGGTAATTCACCCGGCGATGTAAGGCTTTAACGTTCTGCGTTGCGCTGCTTCCCGCCCCCACCTGCGCACGGCCGCTGTCGCTGCTGCCGGTTCTTGCCGCGCTGACACTGCTGGCGGCCCCTGCGGTCGTATCCGTCTGCGCCGTCTTCTCGCCGGACGTATCTGTCGCTTTCGCGATCGGTGCCTGAACCGGTTTAACCGTCTGCGGCGGGTTCTGTGGCTGGCTTTCTACGCGCCGCACGGGTGGAGCTTCGCGAACGGACTTCTGCTGCGGCGTTTCCACTTTCCGTGGCGCACTCTCACGTTTTTTCTCATTAGTCGCAGGCAGTTTAATCACTGCGTCAGGCTGGGCTAACGCAGGCATTTTTATCGCCCGGGAAGGCAATTCCGTCTCTGTTTTTTCCTGCGGCGCAGGCTCCGTCAGCGGTTCAGCGGTCGGGGCCACGGGCAATCTGTGGCTGGCCACGCTAACCATCGTCATTGCCACCACGCCGCCTTCAGCACCAGCCATTAATAACGCAGGCACATTATCGTTACGCAAAAAACCGGCAATCAGCGCCAGATGCAGCAGTAGCGACACCACGACAAACACCGGCATACGCCAGGCATACCGCGCCGTAAAAGGGGGCATGACGTTTGCGGTAATGGACTGTGGGTGACTCACTGCGCCTTTCTCCTGATCGCCTGCATCCGTCAGACAAATGACCTGGGTCAGGTGAAGCGCGGATCTGATAAACAAATCAGGCGACACCCTAAGCAGACCTTCCTCTGCGCTGACTCATAAGAGTGCAAGTAAGATCAATAAGTTATTAATCGTAATGTTAATGATAATTATTTTACAGATCATAATGATTATCAATTAATATTTACATCTCACACGAAGTGCATGACAAAAAACACGTTAAAAACGAGAGTAATAATCACACAGGCTATTGAATAAGAAAGGAAAGAAGTAATACTTAAAGATATGTCAATTTACGTCAGCGAGGGGTGAGACAAGAGTGGCACCTTCAGTACCACTCCACGTCAGGGGACGAACAGATGTTATCGTCCCGCCAGGGCTGGCGGGAGTCAGGGGAAACAATTAGCGCTTATAATAAATCTCACCCTGTTTCGCCTGCAGGATTTTTCCTTCCGCGTTGGTGATCAACACGTAGTTGCCGCCCATATAAGTCCAGTGGCTATCGGCTTCGGGTGCTGGCAGGTGGCGCACCTTCCACTGAACGATTTCATATTGTTTAGTGCGGTAGACTTCAGGCACCACATCACCAATAGCAAAACGCTTAAAATCAGCAAAGAAGTATTGCAGATCGTAAGGGTCGTTCGGGTTCGTTTGTGGGACGGTAGCCGGTGGATCCTGCGACAACGAGTTCTGGCTTTCCGGGGTTTGAACGGCAGGTGCCTGTACTTCAGGGGCCGCTTCTGCACTCTGCTCACCTTCCGCCCAGGCGGCAGGGACGCTGGATAACGCCGCAGCCGAGAACAGCGCAGAACACAGTACCACTTTCAACTTACGCATACTTTCTCCAAAAATTAGGCTATCTGGCAGCAATCAGCTGCGAAATCAACAAATATAAATACGGCGATAATCCATCATCAGCCGGTCCCATCAATGCCCGATAATACTTAGAGATCCCCGCAGCAAGATGGTTCCGACACAGTTACTTGCGATAATAATGTGATGTCGGTCAGACACCGCAGAAATTATTGTTAAGAAACATGACCTGACCTGTTTCCGGGCCCCGTCATGCCGCTGCCCTGATACGCCCCGGCAGACTATTTCGGCTGGCGCTGCACCTCGCGCCAGACCTTCAATGCCAGCATCACAAGGCCACCTGCGCCAATAACTAACAGCGCCCAGAGCAGCCCTTTCTGCCACAGTTCGCTTTTCTCTGCCCCGGCAGTGGCGGTTAATCGTTCCCGTCCCCCAAGGGTTTGTATTGATGACGTGGTTCCGGCATCAGGCAGAACCAGCCAGCGATTGGTTTCCGGTGGGATCAGCGTATCCAGACTTATCGCCTGCGCTGCGGCAATCTTATTGCCCCACACCAGCATAAACGGTGGACTGCCCTGAGCATTAAACACCAGCTTTCGCACCTCGCGCTCCCCACTGACCAGCGGTGGCATCCCGCTCCACTGCTGGTTAATGCCTTTAACCCGGATCGCCTGAATCAGCTCCCCCTGCAGCACCAGCGGCACGGAGGCGCTTTCCCCCAGGCTATAAACCACCTGTTTGCCCAGCGGATGCCAGCTGTCCTGCGCGCTGCTGCGGTAATCAATTTCCAGCGGTAACACCGCATTACTCTGGGCAGGTTTAATACTCACCCGGCTGAACGGCTGCGGCGATGACCAGCTGTATTCGGCTTCACTCTCTGACAGCGTTTTTACTGTCGGCGCCAGGGTCACGTAGTGCGAGCGCGGTAACGGGTTTGTCGACTTCTCAATCCCGGTGATAGCGCTGAGGTCGAGATTCGCGGGCTGCGCATCGTCTTTAAACACCAACATCAGGTAGCGCGCACGCGGGGTACGGCGGTCATAAGGCAGGTCGATGGTATCCAGCAACAGCCGATCGCTGCCAGAGGTGAGATCCATCAACGGCGCATCGTCGTTCAACGTATCCCAGCTTTTCAGATCCTGACTGTAAAGCACGCTGACCCGCGCCTGCCAGTTCTGCGGCAAACGCGTCCAGGTCAGTTTCAACCCACTTAGCCTCGGATAGAAGTCTTCCCCCTCCTGCGGCACTTCCAGCAACAAACTGCGTCCTGAGGATTTTTCGCCCTCTGTGGGCAGCGTCACCTCAATCCCATTGGCTGCTTTCACTGTGATCTGCGACTGACCGCTGGCTCCACGCTGCGGATTATCCAGCGGGAAGACGCGGAGCGGCCAGGTCTGACTCTGCGTCTCATGGGTCTCTGTCGAATAGAGAGCAAACGGCACCGTCACACCCTGGCTGTTAAACACCCGCAGGTCGCGCATATCGGGCCAGGCCGTTTGCTGGTACACATCGCCAGGCAATGCGACTTTGAAGAACGGCTCAGAGCCCTGGGTGGTCAGCGGCAGACCATAAGCATAATCCTTCGGCGCTTCGCCCGTCTTCGCGCTCACGCTGGCTGACAGGCACAGTGCGGCCAACAACAGTCCGTGACTCAACTTACTCTTCATGTTTTCCCTCATTGACTGTCACAGCATCCTCTTTATGTCCGGTTTTCGGTGGCAGGGGTGAAAAATACCCGGCAATCAGCACCAGGATTGCCACACCGATAAAGCCCACTGCACGCGCCAGGCCACCGCCATGCGCACTGTCGACCAGAATTAATTTAATAATTACCACACCCAGCAGACCTGCTCCGCCAAACCAACCCTGGCGATCACGGCATCGCGTTGACCACAGCATGATCATCAGTGCTGTCAGCATCCACAGCAGCGCAAAGGTGGTCTGCACCAGACGCGATGACCATAGTGCTTCTGCCTGCCACGCAATAGCACCGTAGTGAGCCAGCAAACGCATCACCAGACCATTGCCCCACCAGAACAGCAGGGCTACCGCGCACACACGCAAAGCGAAATCACACCACGGAAGCACAGCGGCAAAACGGTCTCGCAGCAGCCCGCCCCACAGTAAAAGTGCGAATATCAGCACCAGTGCGCCCTCTTCCAGTGGGTTGAGCAGGGGCAGATAGTGCCAGTCAATCATAACGCCGTCATGCAGGTTACCCAGCAGCAGCAATAACAGCGCACAGGGTGCCAGCGGCAGCAGCCCCAACGTGCTATATAAACGTTGATGAGCCGCAAACGGCCAGAGCCCCCGGCGTAGCGCCCACAGCATCAGCAGAATAATCCCGGCGATAAATACCATCAGTACAGCAATACGCCATTCATCCATGCCCCACGGCAGCATATCCGTGATACGCCAGACCTCTATCCCTGTCGTCAGCAGCATCCAGAACAGCGATAAATGCAACCCCTGTTCCAGCATCAGAGGTTTCAGTCTGCCTTCTTCCCGCTTCAACAGTGCGTAAGCCACACTCAGCACTGGCAGCCAGACCAGATTGAGCCAACCTGCCGCCAGCAGGGAGTTATCGATCACCTGTTGATAAAGCACGACCAGCAGCATAGCCAGCCACAATAGCCACGGCATGTAACCCAGTTCAGGCCAGGCAAAACGTCGGCTGGCCAGATGCCAGGCAACGGCGGACAGGGCAATAAGCCCCAGTAGCGGGAACAGGAAGTCATCATCCGGGACAGGTGTGGCTGCCAGCCCACCGATCAGTGCCGCCAGCCACCAGAGAATGCCGCCGCACAGCAGCACGCGCGACACCACGTTGTTAGCGTTACGCCACAGCCAGGCCCCACCGAGCCAGGTCAGAGCCAGTACGGCAAATATCAGACTGAAGGAGAAAGCATAAATGCCATTGAAGCAGGCCATCAGCGCGGAACCCAGAGCCAGCAGCAGCAATCCGGTACCACTGTAGCTGACACGTGACTGGCGCTGCGACTGCCCCAGCCAAAGGATACCCAGCCCTTCCAGCGCCCAGGCCATTGACGTCCATTGTGCAGAGAGTGCCAGCGGGATCGCCAGGGTGGTGAACACGCCTCCTAACGCCAGCCCGGCAACGGCCAGCTGCCGCCCCAGCGCAGGATAGCGGCGCAACGCGACCCAGGCCAAAAGCAAATAAGCCAGACCAAAGCCCAGCGCGGAGAAGGCCGGACCAAACGCCCAGTGCTGCGTTATGTGGTACTGCATGCCAAAGCCGACCAGTGGCGGACCGAACAGCAGTATGCCATCGATCACCTTCTCGCCTTTCACCTGTCCGCGCAGCGATAACCCCAGAGCCAACACGCCGAAAATCACCATATTGGCGATCAGGAACAGCTGGCAGCTCAGGTAAAATTCTGGCTGATAATCCTTCAGGCCCCACAGTCCCGCCACGCCAAAGGAGAAGGCAAAGCCCAGCAGATTAAGCGGCCGCCAGGGCTGCCAGACGGTGATCGCCAGAATCCCCAGCGACAGCAGCAGGTAATAGGAGAACAGCGCGATATGACTGCCGCCGCCGGTAGACAGCAGCAGGGGAGAAAGATAACCGCCGATACTGGCCAGCATTGCCAGACTGAGGGCGCGTTGCAGTACGGCCAGACCCACGCTGGCGGCACAGATCACCAGCATCAGGGCAAAGGCCAGCAAATGGGGTAGCAAGGCATACAACCGGAAGGCACCAAACACCGTAATATAGAGTGCTCCCACCGCCCCGCCCTGCAGGATCAACGCATAGAGCGACTGTTTTGTCCTGAGCCGCCAACCCAGCCCCAGCATCGCCAGGCTGGCCAGCGCGGCACCCGCCAGGCGCAACTCGATGGGCAGCATATCGCGCTCAACCGAATATTTGAGCAGATAGGCCAAACCGAAGAACATCAACAGCACGCCCAGTTTCGCCAGCGGGTTGCCTTTCATAAACCAGGCCAGCAGGCCTGAAAGCAGGCCCGAGACCCTATCAGGCTGCTTATCATGCGGTTGAGTCTGAACGCGAACCGGAGTGACAGAGGGGGTTTTCGTGTTCTGCACGGCGACAGTAGGGGCTTCTTGCCGGAGGCGTTCCTCGCCCGCCCTGGCCGATGCCTCCGTCGGCACCACCCGTTTCGGTGCATCATCGACGGAGGTTTCACCCCGCTGCCATTTCGCCAGCTTCTGCTGTAACTGGGTGACCGTCTGTTTGAGTTGCACCAGCTCACGCTCATTACGTTTGCTGCGCGACAGTGAAATCATCACCATTATTGGCAGTACGACTACGGTGAATACAGCAACCAGCCCGGCAAAGAGCAGAAGCTCATCCATGACACCATCCCATGTGTGAAATAATAGTTACATTCTGACATGAAAAAGAAGAAGTCATGCAATAAATCAATGCGCCTTTTCCTGCGCAGTTTGCGGGATGCTTTCAATTTTTACCTGTGACAGCGCGTGACCCGCTGGGATAATATAGTCACATTACATATCCTGATGCCTGTCATGCCGTCATGTGCGCGTAAGACCCGGTTTTCACCCCTATCAGCCATCTCCTTGCCAGGATGCTTCATCATCGATACTGTTTGATATGGCAAGGATTTTCAATGGATTGGAGCATTCCACCTGATGAAAGACACCGAAAATTTATCCTCGCATACGCCGATGATGCAGCAGTATCTTCGCCTCAAGGCTGACCATCCGGAGATTCTGCTGTTCTATCGTATGGGTGACTTCTACGAACTGTTCTATGACGATGCAAAACGCGCCTCTCAGCTGCTGGAAATCTCCCTGACCAAACGCGGTGCCTCGGCCGGTGAACCGATCCCGATGGCGGGCGTGCCTTATCACTCACTGGAAAACTACCTGGCGAAGCTGGTACAGCTGGGCGAATCGGTGGCGATTTGCGAACAGATCGGTGATCCGGCGTTAAGCAAAGGTCCGGTTGAGCGTAAAGTGGTGCGCATTGTCACCCCCGGCACCATCAGCGACGAAGCCCTGCTGAATGAACGTCAGGACAACCTGCTCGCGGCGATCTGGCAAAGCCAGCGCGGCTTTGGTTATGCCACACTCGATATCAGCTCCGGCCGTTTCCGCCTGGCTGAACCAACCGATCTTGAAACCATGGCAGCCGAACTGCAACGTACCAACCCGGCAGAGCTGCTGTACCCGGAAGACTTCGCCGCGATGGCGTTGATTGAAAACCGTCGTGGCCTGCGCCGTCGTCCGCTGTGGGAATATGAGCTGGACACCGCGCGCCAGCAGCTAAATCTGCAGTTCGCCACCCGCGATCTCAGCGGCTTTGGCGTCGAACAGGCGTATCATGCCCTGCGCGCCGCGGGCTGCCTGTTGCAGTACGTCAAAGATACTCAGCGCACCTCGCTGCCGCATATCCGCGCGTTGACGATGGAGCGCCAGCAGGATGGCATTATTATGGATGCCGCCACCCGCCGTAATCTGGAGATCACTCAGAACCTCTCGGGGGGCATTGAGAACACCCTCGCCTCGGTGTTGGATAAAACCGTGACGCCGATGGGCAGCCGTATGCTGAAACGCTGGCTGCATATGCCGGTGCGCGATACCCAGATCATTAGCCAACGCCAGCAGAGCATCAGTGCGTTGCAGGATCGCCATGAGGGCCTGACGCCATTGCTGCGTCAGGTCGGCGATCTCGAGCGAATTCTGGCGCGTCTGGCACTGCGCACGGCACGTCCACGCGACCTGGCGCGTATGCGCCACGCTTTCCAGCAATTACCTTTACTGAACCGCGAGTTGGAAAATACCGAGATTGCGCACCTGCAAACCCTGCGTGGTCAAATGGGTGAATTTACCGAACTGCGCGAGCTGCTGGAACGCGCCATTATTGAGGCACCGCCTGTGCTGGTGCGCGATGGCGGTGTGATTGCCCCCGGCTACAATGACGAACTGGACGAATGGCGTGCGCTGGCAGACGGTGCGACCGACTATCTGGATCGTCTGGAGATCCGCGAACGCGAAAAACTGGGGCTGGATACGCTGAAGGTCGGCTTTAATGGCGTTCACGGCTATTACATCCAGGTCAGTCGCGGACAGAGTCATCTGGTACCTATCCACTATGTACGCCGTCAGACGCTGAAAAATGCCGAACGCTACATTATTCCTGAGCTGAAAGAATATGAAGATAAGGTGCTGACCTCCAAAGGGAAGGCGCTGTCGCTGGAGAAAGCGTTATACGACCAGCTGCTCGATATGCTGCTGCCGCATCTGGAAGCCCTGCAGGACAGTGCGGCTGCGCTGGCCGAACTGGATGTGTTAAGTAACCTGGCGGAACGCGCCTGGACGCTCAACTACAGCTGCCCGACACTGACCGATAAGCCGGGAATTAAACTGACCGGCGGCCGCCATCCGGTGGTGGAACAGGTACTGAAAGAGCCGTTTATCGCCAACCCCCTGTCGCTCTCTCCTCAGCGTCGCATGCTGGTGGTAACCGGGCCTAACATGGGCGGTAAAAGTACCTATATGCGTCAGGCGGCGCTGATCACCCTGATGGCATACATCGGCAGCTTTGTGCCTGCAACCCAGGCCGTGATTGGCCCGGTGGACCGTATATTTACCCGCGTCGGTGCAGCCGACGATCTGGCTTCAGGCCGTTCAACCTTTATGGTCGAGATGACGGAAACCGCCAATATCCTGCATAACGCCACCGAATTCAGCCTGGTATTGATGGATGAGATTGGGCGCGGAACCTCAACCTATGATGGTCTGTCACTGGCCTGGGCCTGTGCCGAAAGTCTGGCCAGCCGCATCAAGGCGATGACTTTGTTTGCCACTCACTATTTCGAACTGACCACACTGCCGGAACAGATTGAAGGCGTGGCGAACGTGCATCTGGATGCCGTGGAACATGGCGATACCATCGCCTTTATGCACAGCGTGCAGGAGGGAGCAGCCAGTAAAAGCTACGGGCTCGCCGTCGCTGCACTGGCCGGTGTGCCAAAAGAGGTGATTAAACGTGCGCGCCAGAAGCTGAAAGAGCTGGAAGCGTTATCAGGCAGCGCGGCAGCGACGAAAGCCGACGGATCGCAGCTTCCGTTGCTGGTGGAGGAGACTTCACCGGCATTAGAAGCCCTTGAAGCGCTGGACCCGGATTCACTCTCACCGCGCCAGGCGCTGGAGTGGATCTATCGGTTGAAGTCTCTGGTGTAACACAGCCAGGGCGGGTCATGACCCGCCCCTACGCTAATATCAAAGGTATATCGTAGGAGCGGACATGGCCCGCCCCTACGCCAATATCAAAGGTATATCGTAGGAGCGGACATGGCCCGCCCCTACGCCAATATCAAAGGTATATCGTTGTAGCGGGTCATGGCCCGCCCCTACGCCAATATCAAAGGTATATCGTAGGGGCCAGGCATGCCTGGCCCTCGGATGGTGAATTGCACTGAGATCATCAGCGACGGTTACGCACCAGTTGGTAGCGGCGCGTAAGGTATTCAACTGGCGCACTCCAGATATGCACCAGACGGCAGAACGGGAACAGTAAGAACAGCGTCATTCCCAGTACCATATGCAGACGGAAAATTACCGCCACACCATCAAGATGGTGTGATGCCCCGCCCTGGAACGTCACGATACTCTGCGCCCAGCTTGTCAGCTTCAGCATCTCGCTGCCGTCCATATGCTGAGCCGAGAAGTGAATGGTGGTCAGCCCCAGAAACGCCTGCAGCACCAGCAGCATCATGATCATAATATCAGCAGCACTACTGGTGGCACGGACCCGCGCATCGGTCAGACGGCGTTTAAGCAACAATCCCCCGCCAATCAGCGTCATCGCACCAAAAATCCCGCCCGCAATCATCGCCAGCAACTGTTTATGCGCCGCGGACAGAAAAGGCTCGTAGATCCAGTGTGGGGTCAGCAGGCCCACGAAATGCCCCAGCAGGATCCCGATAATCCCCACGTGAAACAGGTTCGATGCCAGCCTCATTCCTTTCTTACTTAACATCTGGCTGGAGCCTGCGCGCCAGCTGTATTGCCCGTAGTCGTAACGCAGCCAGCTACCCACCAGAAATACGGTCCCGGCGAGATAAGGATAAATATCAAAGAAGAACTGATTTAAAAATGCCATGATTTACTCTCCTCTCGCCGCCTGGCTTGACGCTGAAATATCGAGGTACTGTGGCATCACTGCCGCAGAAGAACGCGGTTGCTGTGCAGGTTCGCAGCCACTACCGCCCGGATTCATCTGAGCGATAAACGCCACCTGCTCCTCTTCCCATACGGCATCCAGCGCAGCGGGCGTATCATCGCGCGCTTCCTGAGCCACCTGCTCCTGGAGCAATGCAGGGTTCGCACTGCTGCCAGACAGCGCCAGCAGTAGCGAAAACAGCGGCGCAAAATCACTCTGTCGCTCCTCCAGTCTTGCCGCCAGCAGCGCCAGAATCGGCGCGACATCCTGAAGGCCTCGCCGGATGCGAGCCCGATCTCCTTGCGCCAGATATTCCAGGTACAGCGGTAAAAAGTCCGGTAACTCTTTCGCATTCAGCTCCAGTCCATCAGCACGGTATTGCGCCAACAGATCCACCATTGCCTGGCCGCGATCGCGCGATTCGCCGTGCACATGTTCAAACAGCAGCAGCGATGTCGCCCGGCCACGATCAAACAGCTCGCAGTACTCTGCCTGCCTGTCCAGCAGTGGCCGGGAGGCTGATTTCTGGATCAGACTGACCAACAACTTCTGCTGCTCAGCATCCAGTTCTTCCGCCTGTGCCAGGGCGGCAAGCACCTCATCCTGGTGGTCGAGAAAGTCCTGCTGTGGGTAATCAAGCAAACGGGCAATAATACGCAGAGCGATCATGATTTGTTCTCCGCGTCATAAGGGGTTTTCTTCGATACATCGATCGCATCAATACGGCGGCTGTTAAACAGGTTAAATTTAACGTCACTGCCGTGGCAGCCATCACCAAAACTAAAACCGCAACCTTTGCTTTCCGGGAACGCCTCACGCGCCATTTCGCGATGACTGCTCGGGATGACAAAGCGGTCTTCGTAGTTGGCAATCGCCAGATAGCGATACATTTCCTGCGCCTGTGCTTCCGTCAGACCCACCTGCTCCAGCGCACGGACATCATGAACGCCGTCAACGGTTTCTGCGCGCTTGTAGTGACGCATCGCCATCAGGCGATTGAGTGCCTGCAGTACCGGTGCAGTGTCTCGGGCCGTCAGCAGATTAGCGAGGTACTGCACCGGAATACGCAGGCTCTCCACGTCCGGCAGTACACCGCTGTGCGCCAGCATTCCGGCATCCGATACCGACTGAATCGGTGACAGCGGCGGGACGTACCACACCATCGGTAACGTGCGATATTCAGGATGCAGCGGCAGCGCCAGCTTCCAGTCCATCGCCATTTTGTACACCGGAGACTGTTGCGCCGCATCGATCACGCTCTGCGGCACACCGTCTTTTAGCGCCTGGGCAATCACGGCCGGATCGTGGGGATCGAGAAACACATCCAGCTGACTTTGATAGAGATCTTTTTCGTTCTCTACCGCCGCAGCCTGCTCAATACGGTCAGCGTCATACAGCAGCACACCGAGATAGCGAATACGGCCTACGCAGGTTTCCGAGCACACGGTCGGCTGGCCGGATTCGATACGCGGATAGCAGAAAATGCATTTTTCCGACTTGCCACTTTTCCAGTTGAAGTAGATCTTTTTGTAAGGGCAGCCGGTAATGCACATGCGCCAGCCGCGACACTTATCCTGGTCGATCAGCACGATGCCATCTTCCTCACGCTTATAGATCGCTCCACTCGGACAGGTTGCCACACAGGTCGGATTCAGACAGTGCTCACACAATCGTGGCAGATACATCATGAAGGTGTTTTCGAACTGTCCGTACATCTCCTTCTGCATGTTGTCGAAGTTTTTATCCTGTGAGCGTTTTGAAAATTCGCCGCCGAGGATCTCCTCCCAGTTCGGGCCATTTTCGATCTTCTTCATGCGTTTGCCGGTGATCAGCGATCGCGGGCGAGCAATCGGCTGATGTTTCCCGGCAGGGGCGTTGTGCAGATGCTGATAATCAAAGTCGAACGGCTCGTAATAATCATCCAGCCCGGGGACATCGGGGTTGGCAAAGATTTTCGCTAGCACGCCCACACGGTTTCCCATACGTGGCACCAGCCTGCCGTTGATCTTACGGATCCACCCCCCCTTCCATTTTTCCTGATCCTCCCAGGCATGAGGGAAGCCCACACCCGGTTTGCTTTCAACGTTATTGAACCAGGCATATTCCATACCTTCACGGCTGGTCCAGACGTTTTTACAGGTCACCGAACAGGTGTGACAGCCAATACATTTGTCGAGATTGAGCACCATCCCGACCTGAGAACGAATTTTCATTGGCCTGCCTCCTGCTGACTACCCTGGCAATCATCGTTGCCTTCACCATCTAACCAGTTAATCTGATTCATTTTTCTCACAATCACGAACTCGTCCCGGTTGGAACCGACGGTGCCGTAATAGTTAAAGCTGTAAGCCAGTTGCGCATAGCCACCAATCATATGAGTCGGTTTAGGGCACACGCGCGTGACGGAGTTATGGATACCACCGCGCTGGCTGGTGATCTCCGACCCGGGAATATTCACGATGCGTTCCTGAGCGTGATACATCATGGTCATGCCCGCCGGGACGCGCTGGCTGACAACCGCACGGGCGGTCAGTGCACCGTTGGCGTTAAACGCCTCGATCCAGTCGTTATCGACGATCCCCAGCGCCTGCGCATCCTCCTCACTCATCCAGACAATCGGCCCGCCGCGAGACAGCGTCAGCATCAACAGGTTGTCGCTGTAAGTGGAGTGAATGCCCCATTTCTGGTGCGGCGTCAGGAAGTTCAGCGCTCTTTCCGGGTTACCGTTCGGCTTTTTGTTCAGCAGCGGCTGCACCGTGCGGGTATCAATCGGCGGACGATAGACCAGCAGGCTTTCACCAAAGTCACGCATCCACTGATGATCCTGATACAGCTGCTGGCGGCCACTTAGGGTACGCCACGGGATCAGTTCATGGACGTTGGTATAGCCAGCGTTATAAGAGACGTGTTCATCTTCCAGGCCTGACCAGGTCGGGCTGGAGATAATTTTGCGCGGCTGCGCCTGAATATCGCGGAAGCGGATCTTTTCATCTTCTTTATTCAGCGCCAGATGGGTGTGATCGCGTCCGGTAAACTCGCCCAGTGCCTGCCAGGCTTTTACCGCGACCTGACCATTGGTTTCCGGTGCCAGCGACAGGATGACCTCGGCAGCATCAATCGCGCTGTTGATGTTCGGACGGCCGGCTGCCGGGCCTTCTGCCTTGACGTAGTTGAGTTTTTTCAGGAAATCGACTTCCGTCTGGGTATTCCAACTGATGCCTTTACCGCCATTGCCCAGCGTATCCAACAGCGGGCCCAGCGAGGTAAAGCGTTCCCAGGTCGCCGGATAGTCGCGCTCGACGGTGACAATATGGGGTGCGGTTTTCCCAGGGATCAGATCGCACTCGCCCCGGTGCCAGTCCTGTACCCCCAACGGCTGCGCCAGTTCCGCAGCCGAGTCATGCTGAATCGGTTGGAGCACCACATCGGTTTCTTTACCCAGATGACCGATGCAAAGTTCAGAGAAAGTTTTGGCAATGCCTTTGTAGATCTCCCAGTCACTGCGGGATTCCCAGGCCGGATCGACCGCCGCCGACAGGGGATGAATAAACGGATGCATATCCGAAGTATTCATATCGTCTTTTTCATACCAGGTGGCGGTTGGCAGAACAATATCGGAATAGAGGCAGGTGCTGGACATACGGAAATCGAGGGTCACCACCAGATCGAGTTTTCCTGTGCCCGGATTATCCTGCCACTCAACCTCCTGCGGTTTGACAGCCCCCTGCGCACCCAGGTCGGTCCCCTGAATACCATTTTCCGTCCCCAGCAGATATTTCAGCAGGTACTCATGCCCCTTACCGGATGACCCCAGCAGGTTGGATCGCCAGACAAACAGGTTACGCGGGAAATTCTGCTCATTATCTGGCTGTTCAGCGGCAAAGCGCAGGCTGCCCTCTTTCAAACCGTCGACGGTGAAATCCAGCGGTGTTTTACCTGCAGCCTGTGCCTGCGCAGCAAGGCGCAGCGGATTGGTATTTAATTGCGGGGCGGAAGGCAGCCAGCCCATGCGTTCGGAACGCACGTTAAAGTCAATCAGGCTGCCGCCGTAGCGCGATTTATCGGCCAGCGGTGACAGCAACTCATCAGTGCGCAATGTTTCATAGCGCCACTGGCTGGAGTGGTTGTAGAAGAATGAGGTGCCGTTCATCTGGCGCGGTGGACGCTGCCAGTCAAGGCCGAAGGCCAGCGGCAACCAGCCCGTTTGCGGACGGAGCTTCTCCTGACCAACATAGTGCGCCCAACCGCCGCCGCTCTGCCCCACGCAGCCACAGAACACCAGCATATTGATCAAACCCCGGTAGTTCATGTCCATGTGATACCAGTGGTTCAGGCCGGCACCAACGATAATCATCGAACGTCCACGGGTTTTTTCGGCGGTTTCTGCAAATTCACGCGCTATACGCACAATATTCTGGCGGGATACGCCAGTGATCTGTTCTGCCCAGGCCGGGGAATATGCTTTCACTTCGTCATAGCTGGCGGCACAGTTAGCATCATCCAGCCCGCGATCTACGCCGTAGTTTGCCAGCGTCAGATCATACACGCTGGTGACAAGGGCACTCGATCCATCGGCCAGTTGCAGCCGTTTTACCGGCAGCCTGTGCAGCAGAATTTCATCCAACTGCACGCGGTTGAAATTCGGGTTATCTATTGCACCAAAGTAAGGGAAGCCGACATCGACCAGCTCGTCATACTGGCCCAGCAGGCTCAGTTGCAGCTCCACTTCCTGCTGGTTTTTACCTTCACGCTGCTCAAGGTTCCATTTGCCTTTCTCACCCCAGCGGAAACCAATTGACCCCTGCGGGGCCACCAGCTCACCGTTTTTCTGGTTAATGGCGATGGTTTTCCACTGCGGGTTATTCTCCTGCCCCAACCCGTCCACCAGATCGCTGGCGCGCAGCATACGTCCGGCTGCGTAATAGCCACCTTCGCGCTGCTCCAGCAGCACCAGCATCGGCATATCGCTGTACTGGCGCACATAGTTGCGGAAATACTCCACCTCACGCTGCTGGTGGAACTCGGTCAGGATCACATGACCGAACGCCAGCGCCAGCGCGCTGTCAGTACCCTGCTTCGGGCTCAACCAGTGATCGCACAGCTTGGCAATTTCGGCGTAGTCCGGGGTGATCGCAACGGTTTTGGTGCCTTTATAGCGGACTTCGGTAAAGAAGTGTGCATCCGGGGTTCGCGTCTGCGGCACGTTACTGCCCCAGGCAAGAATATACGCAGAGTTATACCAGTCAGCCGACTCGGGAACATCGGTCTGCTCACCCCACGTCATGGGTGATGCTGGTGGCAGGTCGCAGTACCAGTCATAAAAGCTCAGACAGATGCCGCCAATCAGTGAGAGATAGCGTGAACCGGCCGCATAGGACACCATCGACATCGCCGGAATAGGCGAGAACCCGATAATACGGTCAGGCCCGAACGCTTTAGCCGTATAGATATTGGCGGCGGCAATCAGTTCATTCACTTCTTGCCAGTCGGCACGAACAAAACCGCCGCGCCCACGAGCCTCTTTATAGCTTTTTGCCTGCTCCGTATTTTCCACAATCGACTGCCAGGCGAGGACCGGGTCACTGTGCTGCGCTTTTGCCGCGCGCCAAAGACTGACCAGGCGTTTGCGCACCAGCGGGTATTTCAGGCGGTTGGCGCTGTACAGATACCAGGAGTAACTGGCACCACGCGGACAACCGCGCGGCTCGTGGTTAGGCAGGTCGGGTCGGGTACGCGGGTAGTCCGTTTGCTGGGTTTCCCAGGTCACCAGACCATTTTTGACATAGATCTTCCAGCTGCACGAACCGGTGCAGTTCACACCGTGAGTAGAGCGGACGATTTTGTCATGCTGCCAGCGGCTGCGGTAACCATCCTCCCAGTCACGGTTGGTGTTCAGTGTTTGCCCGTGCTGGCCGGAGAACGGCTCACCCAACTGTTTAAAATAACGTAACCGATCAAGAAACTTGCTCATTCGACATGCTCCAAAAACACTAAAAGGATGCTCGCGTTTATTTCGTTTTTTTACGGCCGTAAACCAGCCAGGTAATCGCGATACAGATCAGATAAAACACCAGGAACACCTTCATCGCTCCGGCGGGTGAACCGCTGAGTGACAGTGACATTCCGAAAGTTTGCGGGATAAAGAACCCACCCAGTGCGCCAATTGCCGAGATAAAACCGAGTGCGGCACTGGTATCGGTAACGGCTTCGTGCTGGGCGGCTTCATCGCTTCCGCCTGCTGCCTTAACCCGATCAATGGTGATTTTGCGGAAGATGACGGCAATCATCTGGAAGGTGGAACCACTCCCCAGGCCCGCCGCGAAGAACAGCACCATAAACACGCCATAAAAGGCGATAAATGAACCTGACTGGCCTTCACCCGGAAGCGTCAGGAACAGCAGTGCGGTAAATACCGCCATCAGAATGAAGGTGAACAGCGATACCCGCACGCCACCAAGGCGATCGGAGACGATGCCACCCGCAGAGCGTGCCAGTGCCCCAATAAAGGGACCAAAGAAGGCGTAATGCATGATGACCACATCGGGGAATTGTGTTTTGGACAGCATGGCAAAACCGGCAGAGAAACCGATAAACGATCCGAACGTTGCAAGGTACAACAGCGACAGAATCCACAGATGCCCGCGTTTCAGCACGGGCAGTTGCTGGCGCAGAGAACTTTTCGCCGCAGCCAGATCGTTCATACCAAACCAGGCGGCGAACGTGGCGATGAGCAAGAACGGCACCCACATCCAGGCCGCATTTTCTAACCACAGCCCATTTTCTGCATGAGAAGACGGGCCGCTAAACCAGCTAAACAAGGCTACCGAGATAGCGATGGGCGCAAACAACTGCATCACGCTGACACCCAGGTTACCTAACCCGCCATTAATGCCCAGCGCGGCACCCTGACGGGCCTTCGGGAAGAAGAAGCTGATGTTGCCCATGCTGGAAGCGAAGTTAGCCCCGGCAAAACCGCACAGCAGAGAGATCACCACAAATACGGCAAAGGGCGTGGCTGGGTTTTGCACGGCAAAACCCAGCCAGATGCAGGGCACCAGCATTAGAGCAGTGCTGAACGCCGTCCAGCGACGGCCACCAAATACCGGGACCACAAACGAATAGGGGACTCGCAGCAGCGCACCGGAAACCGACGGCAGCGCGGTCAGCAGGAACAGTTGATCGGTAGTGAAGTTGAAACCGACTTTATTGAGATTGACTGCAACGGTGCTAAACAGCATCCAGACGCAGAAGGCGAGTAACAGGCAGAACACAGAAATCCACAAATTGCGGCTGGCAATCCGTTTACCAGTTTGTTGCCAGAAAACGACGTTCTCAGGCTGCCAGTCCTGAATAAGCGCACGATTTTCCGTCCCTGGCGATGCGTTAATTTTCGACATAATTTTCTCACTGACTGTGTATTTATCAGCCTATCCTGGGCATCTCAGGCATTGTTTAAATTGACGTGTATCAATCAGGTTGCAGGTGAGAACATGCCCATGCAGAGGGAGTATGTCGGTTAATGTGGAGGGGGTAGGATATTAAGATGAATATAATCAGTTAGTTAATATCACTATATTGTTTTATTTGCTGAACCATCAAAATACAGATATTTAGTATTACCACAAAATAGGTATGGGAATAGAAGGGCCAATCGGTGACAATCCTCCGCTGCCACTTCATCTGAAGAGATAGCATTCCGCGAATCGGCCACCAGCAGGAAGACAGGATGACAACCCAGCTTACGCAATTGCTCTCCAACAAACCCGCCAGTGTATTATTGATCGACGATCATCCGATGATCCGTAACGGGCTTAAGCAACTTATCGGTCTCGATTCACGTCTGTGCGTAGTAGGGGAAGCCAGTAACGGGGCGGATGGTGTGGCGCTGGCAGAACAGCTTGAAGCGGATTTGATCCTGCTCGATCTGAATATGCCCGGCATGAATGGTCTGGACACACTGGAACAGCTGCGGGCTATTGATGCCTGCGGTCACATTGTGGTTTTCAGCGTGTCAGATTATGAAGATGATGTGATCAATGCATTGAAACGTGGGGCTGATGGCTACCTGTTGAAAGATATGGAGCCTGAAAGCCTGTTGGAGTGCCTGCATCGGGCTGCTGCCGGGGAGCTGGTATTGAGTCATACCCTGCCCTCTTTGCTGGCCGCCAGTCTTCGCCAGCAACGTGCCCCACCACTGGCCGAAAAACCGGACTTCACCACACGCGAGCGCGATGTTCTCCGGTTAATCGCCCAGGGCATGAGTAATAAGCTGATTGCCCGCAGACTGGGGATCAGTGAAAGTACTGTGAAGGTGCATGTCAAACATCTGTTGAAAAAACTGAATATGAAATCCCGCGTCGAGGCCGCCGTCTGGGCACTTCAATGCGGAGAGGTGTGAGATAACCTGTAGGCAAAAAAAAACGGTGACCGAAGTCACCGTTTCTCACATTACTTTATTCATCAGGCGGTTGCGCAACCTGTCCCGCTTAATTATTCACGAAACAGGGCTTCAATGTTCAGCCCCTGAGCCTGCAGGATCTCACGCAGGCGGCGTAAACCTTCAACCTGAATCTGGCGTACACGCTCGCGGGTCAACCCAATTTCACGACCCACATCTTCCAGTGTTGCCGCTTCATAGCCCAACAGGCCGAAACGACGTGCCAGCACTTCACGCTGCTTGGCGTTCAGTTCGAACAACCATTTAACGATGCTTTGTTTCATATCATCGTCCTGCGTGGTGTCTTCCGGGCCGTTCTCTTTCTCATCGGCCAGGATGTCCAGCAGCGCTTTTTCAGAATCACCGCCCAGAGGCGTATCAACTGAGGTAATGCGTTCGTTGAGACGCAGCATCCGGCTGACATCATCAACAGGTTTATCTAACTTCTCGGCAATCTCTTCCGCACTTGGCTCATGGTCGAGCTTATGGGAAAGTTCACGCGCGGTACGCAGATAAACATTCAATTCTTTCACGATATGAATCGGCAGGCGGATAGTACGGGTTTGATTCATTATCGCCCGTTCAATCGTCTGACGAATCCACCATGTGGCATACGTTGAGAAGCGGAAGCCTCTTTCCGGGTCAAACTTCTCTACGGCGCGGATCAGACCGAGGTTACCTTCTTCAATCAAGTCCAGCAGTGCCAGACCACGATTGCTGTAGCGACGGGCGATCTTCACCACCAGACGCAGGTTACTTTCGATCATGCGACGACGAGAAGGAATGTCACCACGGAGTGCACGACGAGCGAAGAACACTTCTTCCTCTGCCGTAAGCAACGGAGAATAACCAATCTCTCCTAAGTAGAGCTGCGTTGCATCCAGTACGCGCTGGGTTGCGCCCTGTGATAACAGCTCTTCTTCTGCTAAGTCGTTATCACCAGGTTCATTTCCGACAAGTGCCTTCTCGTCAAAAACCTCAGCTCCGTTTTCGTCGAATTCCGCGTCTTCATTTAACTCGTTAACTTTCAGCGTATTCTGGCTCATAAGCGGCTCCTACCCGTGATCTCAGGGCAGAACACCAGGTTCTGCCGGATTAACGTTGCGGTAAATAGCGCAACGGATTTACGGATTTCCCCTTGTAACGAATTTCAAAGTGCAATCTAACCGAACTCGTGCCGGTACTACCCATTGTGGCGATCTTCTGACCCGCTTTCACTTCTTGTTGTTCACGGACCAGCATGGAATCGTTGTGGGCATACGCACTCAGGTAGTCATCATTATGTTTGATGATAATCAAATTACCGTAGCCACGCAGAGCGTTACCGGCATAAACCACGCGGCCAGAGGCGGTGGAGATGACGGACTGACCGCGCGAACCCGCGATATCGATGCCTTTATTGCCCCCTTCGGAAGCAGAGAAGTTATCGATGATCTTACCGTCTGTCGGCCAACGCCAGCTTCCCACAGGGGTTGCGCTGTCTGTTGTACTACTGACGGTCGGGGCGGTAACCGGAACTGTTGTCGTTGCAGCAGTTTGCCCGGACGAAGGCAACATTTTGCCTTCACTTGGTGTACCTGAATCCTCAGAATACGTAATTACCGGTTGGTGTGCAACCGTTCCGGTGTTCATTTGTGAACCGGAAGAGGCCGTGGTCACGCCACCCGCATTCGCATCTGCTGCCGTGACTGCGTTGCCCCCAGTGATTGGGGTACCAGAGCCGTTAGCTACCTGTAATTGCTGGCCAACGTTGAGCCCATAAGGCGCGGCAACGTTATTGCGCTGGGCAAGATCACGGAAATCGTTACCGGTAATCCAGGCAATATAGAACAGCGTATCACCCCGTTTTACGGTGTAGGTATCGCCGCCATAACTACCTTTAGGAATATTCCCATAACTACGGTTGTACACAATTCGACCGTTTTCGGTAACCACATTCTGATTCTGGCTCGCGCTGGCAGAAGAGGAGGAAATCATTCCCCCACCCGACGCCGGAGGGCGAGCCGGGCGGATAAACCCGCCGTTGCTGCCACCGGAGCTGCTGTTCATGCCCGGGTTGCCAGAATTGCTGCTCATCATGCCGGAGTCATTTCCGCCAACAGAGCTGATGGGGGCCTGCGCGTTATCGCTGCTGGTACAACCTGCCAGCCAAAATCCTACCAATGAAACGGCCGCAAGACGGCGTAACTTAAATACTGGGCTTCCCGTGCTCATTCAATCCCCCATTACGGCAATGCTTTGACGAAAAAAATATAAACAACATAACAGCTGCACGACCGACGGCATTAAGCCCGCATGCGCAAATTTAGTCAGATACTAGCAATATCAATGACTGCGTGCCATGAAACAGTTGTATAGAAATATCCTGGTTGTTGCGGATATCAGGCAAGATCACCTTTTACCAGTGGGACAAAACGGACGGCCTCCACGGTATCGATGATAAATTCGTCACCTTTACGGCGAATGCGCTGCAAAACCTGCTGCTCTTCCCCCACAGGCAACACCATGATACCGCCCTCATCAAGCTGCGACATCAATGCTTCAGGAATTTCGGGCGGTGCTGCCGTGACAATAATTGCATCAAACGGCCCACGCGACGGCCAGCCAAGCCAGCCATCACCATGACGGGTAGAGACATTATGCAGATCCAGCTGCTTCAGGCGGCGCTTGGCCTGCCACTGCAAACCTTTAATCCGCTCGACGGAGAAAACATGTTCCACCAGATTGGCCAGAATGGCGGTCTGATAACCGGAGCCCGTGCCGATTTCCAGCACGCGTGACTCCGGCGTCAGGGCCAGCAGGGACGTCATTTTTGCGACCATGTAAGGCTGGGAAATCGTCTGCCCTGACCCTATCGGCAACGCTGTATTTTCCCAGGCTTTATGTTCAAAAGCCTCATCAACAAAGCGTTCACGCGGCACATCTTCAATGGCTTTCAGCAGCCGTTCATCATCAATACCCTGTTGCCGCAATTGTGCCAACAGTGTATCTATCCGCCCACTCACCATTCGCGATTGACCTCAACATTGGCTAACCAGGAAGAGACGACCTCCTGCGCGGCATGAGCAGTCAGGTCAACATGCAGTGCGGTCACCGAGACATAACCCTCATCAACAGCGGCAAAATCCGTGTCCGGGCCGGCATCAAGCTTTTCACCCGGCGGCCCAATCCAGTACATCGTATTACCGCGCGGGTCCTGCTGTGGGATGGCCTGATCGCTGGGATGGCGGCTGCCACAACGGGTGACGCGAATCCCTTTGATTTGATCGAGCGGCAAATCTGGCACATTAATATTCAAAATACGCCCGGTGCGCAGTGGCTCGCGCAGTAACGCTTTCAGGATTGAACAGGTGACGGCAGCGGCGGTGTCGTAATGCACATGCCCGTCAAGGGAGACCGCCAGCGCAGGCAGGCCCAGATGACGTCCTTCCATCGCAGCGGCTACCGTGCCTGAATAAATCACATCATCGCCCAGATTGGGGCCCGCATTGATTCCTGACACCACGATATCCGGCTTAGGACGCATCAGGGTATTCACCCCGAGGTAGACGCAGTCAGTCGGCGTGCCCATCTGCACCGCAATATCCCCGTTAGGATAGTTAAAGGTACGCAGAGGGGTTTCCAGCGTCAGCGAGTTCGACGCTCCACTACGATTACGATCGGGCGCGACAACCTGCACCTCAGCAAACTCACGCAGCGCTTTTGCCAGCGTCTGTATGCCTGGCGCATGGATACCGTCATCGTTACTCAGTAAAATGCGCATTGAGACCTAACCTGTTGATAAATTTTGTTCACCCTCCCCCGAAAACTGACTCGTGTTCCCGGGGCGTCGGATGCGGCTGAAAACATTTTAGCTGGATGCGCCAGGGAGTGGTAGGTGTAAATATCTGGTAAATAAAGGATGCCAGTGAGCCATCGCAGGGCGGGCCGATCAGCTTTCGGCCTTGTCTTCCCCCAGTTCCTGTAAAAAACGTTGCTGCGAACTCATCAGTTGAGTGAGCGTCAGGCACTGATAATCATAACCATAACGTGCGGCGATCTGCGCAATGATCCCCGCCAGCATCGGGTAGTGACGATGGTTCCAGTGGGGGAACAGATGATGCGTTAAGTGCAGATTCATTCCGCCCAACCAGTAACCCAGCCAGTGCGGCCGCGTCGTCCAGTCGCAGGTTGTCGCAAACAAGTGACTGTAGCGGCTGTGGGGCAATTTCCCCTGTTCGGTGGGCTGGTAGCTGTTTCCTTTCGCCCAGTGAGTACCGATAATCAGCATGACAAAAACCAGCGATGCCAGCATCTGACAGGAAAGATAAACCAGCACGATTGTGCCGATGCCTAATGAAGGCGGCAACAGCCATAAGGGCAGCGCCAGCACCAGTAAAAAATGGCCCACTTTTACCAGTAAAAAAGCCGCCCAGCCTTTAATACCCTGCAAGCGCATTTTCGCCCCTACGCGTGTCTGCCCGGCGCGATCCAGCCAGTCAAACAGCCAGATATAATAGGGAAACGTCAGAGCAGCCACCAGCGGCCAGTAATAGCGCTGATAGCGCATTAGCGGGCGCAGGCGCTGAAAACGCGACTGGCGAAGAATGCCATTCTCTTCCATATCCGGGTCATACCCGATGACATTATTTCCGGTGTGATGCATCAGCACATGGCGCACACGCCAGCACTCCGGGTCCAGCCCCAGCGGAATGGTAGCCAGCACATTCAGCCAGCGATTGGCCGATTTTGACCTGAAAAAAGCCTGATGCGAGGCATCATGTACCACGTTGATCGTCAGCAGCATGGCAAAGAAACTGACCCCGGCCTGGCAAGCCGCCCAGCCCGTCCAGTGAGTCTGCTGCAGGCCAAGCCAGCCGCAACCGGCAGCCAGTAAGGCCAGCAGCACCGCTTTGGCGATCATCGCCCCGTTGGCAAAACGGTGGTCGCCGTGCTGATCGAGCCACGCCTGAGTGGCTCGCGTCAACTCGCGGTGAAATTGCAGATTTTCACGGGAAAAACGCAGCGGTGGCGGGTTCATGCAACCTCCTCCGGCTGTCCCATCCGGCGTAAAAATGTCTGCTGACGCCGCAGCAGTTCGCGATAACTGATACAGCGGTAATTCATGCCGTGTTCGCTGGCAAGCCGGGCAAGTCTCTCCGCCAGTGCCGGATAATGCCGGTGATGCCATCCGGGAAACAGATGGTGCGTCAGGTGCATATTTAGCCCGCCAGTGAAATGCCCGATCCAGGCAGGCGAAGGCAGCCAGTCGCAGGCGGTGGCGAAGTTATGGCGATACCAGCCTTGCGGCAGCTTCCCGTCAGGCCCGACCTCGAAAAACTCCGCCTCAGCCCAGTGGGTGCCCAGCAGCAGGAATACCACCAGCAAAGAAGCTACCATCTGGCTACACAGCCAGGCACCCAGCACCACGGACATCGCGATGCCATTCTGTTCTGCAGCCCACAGCGGTACAGCGAGAACCAGCAGCAGATGCAAGACTTTACTGCCGCAAAACAATAGCCAGCCGCGGACACCCGGCATCACACGCCTTTCCGCCAGCGGCGTTTTTCCACAGCGGTCGGCCCAGTCAAACACCCAGGCCAGATACGGCAGCGACAGTGCGGCCACCAGTGGCCAGTAAAGATGCTGCCAGCGCATCCACGGTCGCCAACGCTGATACGGGGTTTGCCGGAAGAAACCGTTCTCTTCGGTATCGAGATCGTAATGTTCGATATTGGCGTAAACATGATGAAAATGGACATGGCGCACGCGCCAGTAATCCGGGTCCAGCCCCAGCGGCAACGTCACCAGGCGGCTGATAAGACGATTAACACGCGGCGAACGGCTGAAGACACCGTGGCTGGCATCATGGTTAACCACAATATTAAGCAGCATTGCCATCAGCATAAACAGGAGATAGCAGAGAACAAATCCACCGCTGCTGGACTGAAGCAGGCTCAGCCCATAGCAGGAGACACAAAGTATCAGTAACACCCCTGCTTTCAGCCAGTCCCCGCGCCCGGCGAAACGATGATCTTTGGATGCGGAAAGATACTGATGCGCTGCACGCTGCAACGCCTGGTGGAATGCCTGTTCGCCGTCCGGAGGATAACGCAGCGGTGGCAGTGAATCAGCCATGTTCTGCCTCCGGGATCAGCACCTGACGCCCCCACCCCGCCGCCAGTGCGATGCTGTGCAGCATCACCAGCAGTGCGCCAGCCAGCCAGATCTCAACCGACTCGCGGCACAGGATAAACCACGCCGGATACGCCAGCCCCACCACCAGCCACAGCAGCGGGCTCCAGCGCCGTCCTTCCGACAACCCACCTAATGCCACCGCCCCGAGCGCCAGTAACACAAACAGCGCCACCTGCTCCCGGCCGATATTTTGATAGCCGTAGCCATATATCCAGACATAACTCGCCACCAGCACAAATAACAGCAGCATACCGCTGGTCAGTGCGCGGGCGCGGCAATGAAACGTGGCCGCGCTTTTCGCCGGAGAAAATGGCAGTTTAAGCAGCCGGAAAAATGGCCGGTTACTGGCCCAGAACGGGTTACGGGATGAGCGCTCCCCACCGGTGCCGAAGCGATACTCTGTTTCTGGCAGGCGGGCAAACGTCCCAAACATTTTGTCCCAGAAAATAAAGCTGCCGCCAAAGTTCTTATCGGAATAAGCGCGATCGCAAACGTGATGGACACGGTGATGATTCGGCGTCACCAGAATATATTCCAGCCAGCCCAGCTTCGGCGTCAGCGCGTTGTGGTTAAACAACTGCACGCTGTAGTGGAAAATCGATACGGTGATAAACACCGACAGCGGCACACCGGCTATCGCCAGCAGCAGGAAAAAGGGAATCGAGGTCAGTGAAGAGTACCAGGAGTTACGCACCCCCAGCGACAGATTAAAGTGCTCGCCCTGGTGATGGACGACGTGCACGGCCCACAGCAGACTGAAACGATGATGCAGGCGGTGCAGCCAGTAAAAGGCAAAATCCCAGGCCAGCAGCGCAAACAGCCACAGTCCCCAGGTCGGCAGCACATCCAGCCAGTGCTGGCTGAAGTGCAGCGCCACATAGCCGTAACAGGTCACCTCAAGGCCACGAAACAGCCACAGCATGATATGGCCGGAGTTGAGGTTAAACACCACATCATGCCAGTTGACCCGCTGCTTATCCTGACGGTTCAGCACCAGCGCCTCGGCCATTACCAGCAAGACCATCGCCACAATCGGCACGACCAGATCACTCATTGCCGCTCTCTCCATGAATAAGGAAACGTCTGTGCTGCCCGCAGGCAGATCCAGCCGCAGACCAGCGCCACCAGCGCACCGCTGACCAGGTCAATAAACAGGTGGCGGCGCAGTTGCAGAATCGATACCGCGATCAGCGCCCCCCACAATAACAATAGCCCGCTGCGCCAGCGTTGTTCAGGCTGATACAGCGCCCAGACCGCCAACAGCGACAGCGCCATATGCAGCGAGGGCAAACAGTTCTGTGTTGAGTCGGCGGCCACCAGCTGCGCCAGCAGATGCGAACTCAGCCCCTGACCGTGATCGATGGGATAGACCAGCGTGGTGGGCCACAGCAAATACACCGCACCGCATACCAGCGCGGTGAGGATCATTGAGCCCGTTAACCAGCGCAGTTTCTCCGGACGGCAGAACAGATAACCCGCGGGGATCAGCAGGAAAAAAGAGAGGTAGAGCCAGATGCCATCGGCACTGAACGGAATCATCCGGTCAACGAAACCGGGGTGCATCACCGTGCCGGGCCCCTGCCAGCGATCGCTGAACGTGTAGATCACGCCGACACTGCCCCAGCCCAACAGCATTGCCACTAAGCGACGTAACAGATTCATACGCCTTCTCCTTTTTGGCGAATAATACGCCGCCGCTTGCGGTCAAACTGCGGCATCAGCGGCTGTACACTGAGCTGCCAGCACAGTCTCTCCGTGGCGATCCCCTGCTGTGCGAACAGCGCAATCAGCGCCTGCTGGCAGGCGACCAGCGACGCTTCATCCGCATCGCTAATCAGCTGCACATCGAGCATCCCCGTCTGCACCAGCCGGTAATCACTGGTCAGCGGCAGGGAACGGGCAATCGCGCGGCTGCACACATCGGCAAAGACGGCCTGCACGTCACCCTTCATATCAGGTAGCAGAAGCTGGTCATCGCGACGTCCTTCTATAGCCTCCAACACCCGGGTCGGCTGCCCGCAAGGGCAAGGTTCATTTGCGGCGACCAGCACATCGTCCAGCCGGTAGCGAATCACGGGCTGAGTGCGGCGACTGAAATCCGTAATCACCGGCGTAAAGCGCCGCTCATCAATCCACTCCGGCTCCACATGGATAAATTCTTCATTAAGATGCAGGCGCCCATGAGAACAGCTGGCCGCGAGAAACCCCTCGGTGGCCTGATAGACCTCGGCCACATCGCCGAACACCGTTTCTAGCAGCTGGCGATCCTGCGGTTCCAGCACTTCCGCTACAGAGATCACCCGGCTGACGCTCAGTTTAAGTTGCCCACCCTGCACGGCCAGTGCCAGCGCCCGCAAGACCTGCGCTGGCGCCACAATAATCGTCGGCGCAAACGCTGGCAGCGTACGCAAATGCTCACTGAACGGTGCGAACAGATCAAAGAACGCCAGGCTCAGCCAGCGGGTATTCACGCTGTGATAGAGATGATTATCGGCACGCAGAAACAGCGCCACACGTTCACCGGAGAGCAGCCCGCGTGGCAGCATCTTCGCCAGCATACCGCCTGCCCAGATGCGCTGCTCCCGTGGACTCACCACAAACACGCCGCGCCGCCCGGATGTGCCGGACGATAAGCCCACGCTGAAGCGCCCGACTTTCGGCGCAAAATCGCGGTCTTGTTCACTTTTCAGGGCACACTGGAGCAGCGTATCGACCTGCAGCCCGGCGGTATTCATCTGATCAAAATGGGTCATCATCTGCGCTTTGTCACTCAGCGGCCATGACGACAACGGCAGATGACAGAACGGGGCATAGAACGGACTTTTCGCCATCACCTGACGGGCAAAACGTTGCAACTGCCTGGCCTGCCACCGCTCAAGCGCGGCGCGATCGCGAAACCGCAGCCGCCGCGCACGGAAGTAGTGCCACAGCATACGTACCGGGATCATAAATCCCCCTCGTGACACAGCAGAATACGCACTTTGCCGCCACGCCAGAGCTGGTGCAGCTGGGTGAGCGTGCGGTAATAGGCGGCGCTGTCATCCATAATCAGACTGGCCAGCCGTGAGGGGCCGCGCAATTTCTGGTAGTTATCCGGGCACCAGGCGGCATCGCTGGCCAGCAGCGTCCAGCCATCATCCTGCAGGATAAACGCGCCAAGATGCCCGGCAGCATGGCCCGGCAGCGCGACCAGCACAATTTCGCCGTTGCTGTCCGGCAGTTGCCAGCCGCGCTCAAAAGGATGAAGTTCAGCGGGAAGATCGACAACGTCGAAGCGCTCAACAAAATGCAGGCGTGACTCAAAATCGGCCGGGATCAGTCCCGGCACAAAAGCATTTTTCAGCGCGCGCACACCTTTCAGGCTGCGGGTTTTCTGCCAGCCCTCCCCGGAGGCGATCATTGGAACGCCCGGAAAATCGTGCAGACCGGCAATATGGTCGCCGTGGAAATGGGAAATAATCAGCCCCTGGATATCATCAGGTTGATATCCGGCCTGGCCGAGCTGCGCCACCAGCGCCTGCTCTGGCGAGAAATAGACCGGGGTCAGCTGTGCATAGAGACGGAAAATGCCTTGACGGGTGTGATCAATAAAGTGGCTGGCGTAGCCGGTATCCCATATCCAGCGACGGTTATTGGCCTCCAGCAACCAGGCTCGGGCAGGAAACTGGCAGACGCGCAGCCCGGCACCGCGCAGTGCCATGCAGCCACGGTGAGTGCAGTAACCCGCTTCGAACGTCGTCAGTTTAGCCACGCTGACCCACTCCCTGCTGCCGCCACCATGCCCCGGTCAGCGCAATCGCCTCATCCATAGAATAATGCGGGCGATAACCCAGTTCATCGATGACACGCTGCTGGCTGAGGGTCATATCCAGGCTCACCGCGCCGACGCTGTAGCGGGTCAGTAACGGCTCACGCCGCGTCAGTAACGCCGCCCCCTCCATCAATGCCGCCACACCGTAAAGCAGGCTGGCAGGCAGTGAGCGGATCGCGCAGTTCAACCCAAGCTGCTGGTTAAGCAACGGGCGCAACACCTCCGCCAGCGTTACCGGCTGCTGATTGGTCACGTTATACACCGCGCCAGAAGCCAGGTCGGGTACATCGGTCGCCAGCCACATTGCCTGCACCACGTTGAGTACAAAGGTCAGATCGAGCAGCGTATTCCCGCCGTTGGGCAGCCGCAGCACGCCATTATCACGCTGAATCTGTGCCAGCAGGCGCGGCACAATCACCCGATCGTGTGGACCAAACAGCGCACGCGGACGCAGCATGACAAAGGTGGTGGCAGGATGCTGTGCCACCCGCTGCAACACCACCTGCTCGGCGGCATATTTGCTGGCAGCATAGTGATTGGCAAAACGCCGGGCGCGGAAGGTTTCATCAATATCGTGATGAGGGGAATAATCGAAATAGATTGAGGGCGTGGAGATATGAATAAAACGCCGAACGCCCCGCTGCCCGGCGGCAGCCGTCAGACGCTCAGTGGCCGTAACATTGGCCTGCCAGAAATCGTCACGCGGCCCCCAGGGCGAGGACTTGGCAGCGCAGTGCCACACGGCCTCAGCCTCGCCGACCAGGTCAGCGCAATCGGCAGCCGAAGCCCGGGCCAGATCCAGGGCGGTAAACTGCGCCCCGCACTGCCGCAGTATCTCTCCCACCGCATCATCACGCCCGGTTGCCAGCACCTGATGCCCGGCCGCCAGCAGCCACTCAACGGCGTTGCGCCCCAGACCACTGGTGGCTCCGGTGACCAGAACCTTCACGGCAGCAGCACCATGCCACCCAGGGTTAACCCGGCGGCGGTACCAATCAGCATCACCGGGCCTTTTTGGAAACGATCGGTGACCATCGCTTCATGCAGCGCGCTGGGAATCGATGCCGCCACCTGGTTTCCGCGATAACGGTAAATATCCACCAGCGCATCACTGCTGACGTTCAGCCGTTTACGCATATGTTCCAGCGACAGGTGGCTGGCCTGATGCGGCACCACCGTGGCGATCTGTGCCAGAGTCAATCCGGCCATCGCCAGCAGGCGCGCCAGATAATCTTCGATCAGCCCCGAGGCCTGACGGAACAGTTTTTTGCCCTGCATATGGAACAGAAAATCGCTGTCGCGCATGCCCGCACGCGGGTTGCAGCGCGTGCCTCCGGCACGGATCTCACAGAGTTCACTGCCATCCGGCCAGCTCTCCATCAGGCAGGAGAGAATGCCGCTTTGCCCGTCACCGCGTTCCACGATGGCGCAGGCCGCGCCGT
Organism: Erwinia rhapontici; assembly: GCF_020683125.1. NCBI lineage: Bacteria > Pseudomonadati > Pseudomonadota > Gammaproteobacteria > Enterobacterales > Erwiniaceae > Erwinia > Erwinia rhapontici. The sequence continues at coordinate 3,911,513 of NZ_CP085627.1, forward strand.
CGCCGAAGATCAGCGATGACTCTTCATGCTCCCAGTCAATACCGCGTGACGCCAGCTCAGTCGACACAATAGCAATGCGCCGATAGGCACCGCAGTTCACTAATCCCCCCGCCACCTGCAACGCCGAAATAAAGCTGACGCAGCTGCTGTTAATATCAAACACCGCGGTGCCCGGCGTCAGAGGCGACAGCTTGAGCACCTGTATGGCACTGCATGGCAATGCCTGGACGGCGATGGCCGAGGCGAAGATGAGCAAATCAATGGAAGCCGGGTCGATATGTTGTGCACTTAGTGCAGCGGCCAGCGCATCGGCGCCCAGTTGCGCCTGACTGGCCAGGTGATCGGCATGAAAGCGATGAGCGATACCCGAGCGTTTTTCAACATAGCCGGGTTTCATACCCAGACGTTCGTCGAGCATCGCTGAGGTGACGCAGCCGGGAGGCAGGGCCACACCGCTGGCAATAATCTTCAAAGGCACGAAAGCCGTTGTGCTATCCGGCACTGGCAGATGGGGTTGGTTCATCCGTATTCCCATTAACAAAATTGTTAAATTATTGCGCATTGTAACGGAAGTACGGGTTCTCGCAAAATCGCCAGAAAAGAAGAAGATAGCGGGGAGAAAACAGTGAAAGGAACGACTGACTTAAGCGGATAAATCAGCAGAGCCTGCTGAGAATCAGGCTCTGCTGCAAGGGGAATTACTCGTCAACCTCGGCTGCGCTGCCCTGGGTCAACAGCAGTTCGCGCACCACGCTGGTGGCAAAGCTGCCCGCCGGGAGCCAGAAGTTCATCTCCAGCGTGACGTCATCCAGCCAGTTCCAGCGGAGATCGCGCGGGATCACCAGCATTGCACGACGTGCGGCATCCACACGTTCACGATCCATCAGCGCGAGCAGCGCAGCTTCACCGGCCAGGCTGTTTTGCTCAAAAGCCAGCGCTTCGTCACGCGTACCCCACTCACCGCTGCCCGGCAGCGGTGCAGTAATGCGCAGTTCACTGGCATCAACGCGCTGTTGCAGGGTATCCAGCTCCGCAGCCTCAGCCACAAACCAACTGCCGCGCCCGGTCAGCTGCAAGGCATCGCCCGGCAGCACCTTACACAGTGAGCCCTGCTGCGCCAGACGGTCACTGACCACCTGATTAAACATGGCGCTGCGGGCAGCCGACAGAATAAAGCTGCGTTTATTGCGCTCACGCACGCGGATTTCATCTGCCGCCCAGCGCTGCGCCATCGTCAGATTGTTACCCTCATGGCCGAAACGCTGGCTGCCAAAGTAGTTGGGTACGCCGTCACGAGCAATCAATTGCAGGCGCTGTTCCACCGCATCACGGTCAGAAATCTGGCGCAGTACCAACGCAAAGGCATTGCCCTGTAACGCCCCGGTACGCAGCTTGCGGCGATGGCGGGCGCTTTCCAGCACCTCAACGCCTGTCAGCTCAAACGCGCTGAGGTCCGGAGTGACTTTGCCCGGTACACGCAGGCAGAACCACTGCTCGGTCACCGCATGGCGATCCTTCATCCCGGCAAAACTGACGTCACGCGGATGAATGCCAACAAACTTTGCCAGCGCTTCGGCAACAAAACGGGTATTGCAGCCATTTTTGCGAATACGCACCAGCAGCTGTTCGCCGTCACCGTCCGGGGCGTAGCCGAGGTCTTCGATCACAACGAAATCTTCCGCGTGAGCCTTCAGCACACCGCTGGCAACCGGCTGACCGTGCAGCCAGCCCTGTTGGGTTAAATCCATCGGTTACACCTTCATCAACAGGGCAACGGCTTCACAAGCGATGCCTTCACCGCGCCCGGTAAAACCGAGTCTTTCGGTGGTGGTCGCTTTCACATTGACCTCATCCATATGGATCCCGAGATCTTCAGCAATATTGATGCGCATCTGCGGCGCATGGGGCAGCATTTTCGGTGCCTGAGCAATAATCGTCACATCGACGTTGCCCACGCGATAGCCTTTTTTGACGATCTGGCGCATCGCTTCGCGCAGCAGTTCGCGGCTGTCCGCGCCTTTATAAGCCTCATCGGTGTCCGGGAACAGTTTGCCAATATCGCCCAGTGCCGCCGCACCCAGCAGTGCATCTGTCAGCGCATGCAGGGCAACATCACCATCAGAATGCGCCAGTAACCCTTTTTCATAAGGGATTCGTACGCCGCCAATAATCAGCGGGCCTTCGCCACCGAAGGCATGGACATCAAAACCGTGACCGATACGCATTATGTGTTCTCCTAACGTTGTATTTGGGTCAGATAAAATTGCGCCAGCGCCAGGTCTTCCGGCCTTGTCACCTTCAGGTTATCACTGCGCCCGCTCACCAGCTCAGGGTGGTAGCCACAATATTCCAGCGCAGAGGCTTCATCCGTGATCGTGGCGCCTTCATTCAGCGCACGCAGCAGGCAGTCATGCAATAACGCCTGCGGGAAAAGTTGCGGTGTCAGCGCATGCCACAGCGCTTCGCGCTCAACGGTATGATCAATATTGCTGCGGCCCCCGATGGCGCGTTTCATCGTATCGCGCACCGGGGCGGCAAGAATACCGCCCACTTCGCTGGTGGCGGTCAGTGCCAGCAGTCGGGTCAAATCGCTGAGATGCAGGCAGGGCCGAGCCGCATCATGCACCAGCACCCATTGCGCCTCTTTTGCCGCCTGCAAACCTGCCAGTACCGAATCAGCGCGCAGTCCGCCGCCGACCACCGTCGTCACACGCACATCCGCGGCCACCGGCAACTGGCGAAAATGGATATCCTGCGGGCTGAGCGCCACGATCACCCGGCTGACAGCCGGATGAGCCAGCAGCGCATCGATGCTGTGTTCCAGAATGGTTTTTTCACCAATGGTGAGATATTGCTTGGGGCACTCGGAGAGCATACGGCTACCGATCCCCGCAGCGGGGACGATGGCGATGATCTCCGGAGAGGATTCGGCGTTATTCATGATGCTCATGGTGATGGTTACTGACTGGCTGTTCGCTGCTGCGCGTTTCGTTTGTTTTGATCCGGCACAAGGCGATAGAAGGTCTCGCCGGGTTTAATCATCCCCAGCTCATTGCGTGCGCGTTCCTCGATCGCTTCCGAACCGCCGTTTAAATCGTCGATTTCGGCAAAAAGCTGATCGTTACGCGCTTTAAGCTTGGCGTTATTGGCCTGTTGCTGAGCAACATCCTCATTAACGCGTGTATAATCATGAATGCCGTTCTTGCCCAGCCAGAGCGAATACTGCAGCCAGCCGAGAAGTACAAGTAACAGCAACGTAAGTTTGCCCATCCCCGCCCCCTGAAAAACGGCTCAATCATCCCATAACTTTTGGTATGACTCCACTCCGTCGATGAAATAGAACCACTTTCTCAGAATACGGCGTCAATACGCGTTAAAAAACAGCAAAAAAGAGCATTAAAACGCCCTGCACTGATAGATTTTGTAACGTTGCGATGTATTTGCACATCTCACTGACGGGTCACCAGCCGGTGAGAAGCGTAAATAACAGCCAGAAAAGGGCGATCACCAGCAGCACCGTCGCCAGCGCAGCCCAGACAAAATGCTCACGTAGCAGCATAGTCGCGGCGATTCCCACCAGCACCGACACCGGTAACAGCGCCAGGAAGAAAGGCCAGGTGTAGAGGAAAAAAAACAGGGTAGTGGAACCATACAGCAGGAAAGGGATCGCCAGCGCGACCCACCATGAAACAAAGCCCATCGCGCCACCAGGGATGGCCCATGACGGCTCTTCCCGCTCGCGTTCGTCTTTACCTGCCAGCATGGGGGTAACGTTTTGCATAGACTTCCCGTTGATGCTTAGGCGGAGGCCAAACTGCCTCCGCCTGATAACTGCCCGCAAACGGGCGTTAGCCGAAGCTCTCTCAGGGTTTGATAATATCTCGCTGGCGCAGCACGTCTAATAACTGGCGGGTTAAATGTGTTACCAATTGTTCACCATCCAGATGAATATCCGCTCGTTCAGGGGCTTCATACACTGCATCGATACCGGTGAAATTTCGCAGCTCCCCGGCTCGGGCTTTTTTGTATAATCCCTTCGGATCGCGTACTTCACAGATAGCCAGCGGCGTGTCGACAAAGACTTCAATAAAACGCCCTTCCCCGACCATGTCGCGCACCATCTGACGCTCGGCACGATGAGGGGAGATAAAGGCGGTTAATACCACCAGCCCGGCATCCACCATCAGCTTCGCCACCTCACCGACGCGGCGAATATTCTCTTTACGATCGTCATCACTGAAGCCGAGATCGCGGCACAGGCCGTGACGCACATTATCCCCGTCCAGCAGATAGCTGCTGACGTTCAACCGATGCAGTGCCTGCTCCAGCGCGCCAGCGACGGTGGATTTACCGGAACCTGACAGCCCGGTAAACCACAGCACTACGCCCTGATGACCATGCTGCTGCTCACGCTGTTCCCGGCTGACCGGATGCGCGTGCCACACCACATTTTCATCATGCTGCGCCATATTACTTACCGCCCAGTAGGTCGCGTGCATTCCAGTGTGGGAAATGACGACGCACCAGTGCATTCAGTTCCAGTTCAAAGGCGCTGAAATCACCGCTGCTCTGTTGCACATCGTCCAGCGGCTGACGGATCATACCCGCGCCAACGGTCACGTTGCTCAGGCGATCGATAAAGATCATCCCGCCGGTCACCGGGTTTTGCTGGTACGGATCCAGCACCATTGGCTCATCGAAGATCAGATCAACCAGCCCGATACCGTTCAGCGGCAATTCATCGGTGTTGTGCTGCGTCAGGTTGTTGATCTCCACCTGATGCTGAATGCGCTCCACGCGCGCACGGGTTTTCTTGCCGGCAATTTTCACGTCGAAACTCTGGCCCGGCACCAGCGGTTTTTCCGCCATCCAGACCACATCCACTGCCGCAGCCTGCACCGGCGTCAGGTCAGCATCCGCGGCCACCAGCAGGTCGCCACGACTGATATCAATTTCGTCTTTCAGCACCAGAGTAATCGCTTCCCCGGCGGCAGCCTGCTCCAGATCGCCATCGAACGTCACGATGCGCGCAACGGCAGACTCCACGCCAGATGGCAGCACTTTCACCCGCTGTCCGACCTGAATAATGCCGGAGGCCAGCGTCCCGGCGTAGCCGCGGAAGTCGAGGTTCGGGCGGTTAACATACTGTACCGGGAAGCGCATTGGCTGCTGCTCCACCACGCGTTGTACATCCACGGTTTCCAGAACGTCCAGCAGCGTTGGGCCGCTGTACCAGTTCATCGCGTCGCTCGGGGAGGCGACGTTTTCGCCCTCCAGCGCCGACAGCGGCACAAAGCGGATATCAAGATCGCCTGGCAACTGCCCGGCAAAATCTAGGTAATCCTGTTTGATCTGCTCGAAGGTCTCCTGGCTGTACTCCACCAGATCCATCTTGTTGATGGCGACGATCAGATGCTTGATACCCAGCAGAGTGGAGATAAAGCTGTGGCGACGGGTCTGATCGAGCACGCCTTTGCGCGCATCGATCAGCAGGATCGCCAGATCGCAGGTTGAAGCGCCGGTCGCCATGTTGCGCGTGTACTGCTCATGGCCCGGCGTGTCGGCGATAATGAATTTACGCTTCTCGGTGGAGAAGTAGCGATAGGCCACGTCAATGGTAATGCCCTGCTCACGTTCAGCCTGTAAACCATCAACCAGCAGCGCGAGATCCAGTTTTTCGCCCTGGGTGCCATGACGTTTACTGTCGTTGTGCAGTGACGAGAGCTGATCTTCGTAAATCTGACGTGTGTCGTGCAGCAGACGCCCAATCAGCGTACTTTTGCCATCGTCCACGCTGCCGCAGGTAAGAAAGCGCAGCAGGCTTTTATGTTGCTGGGTGTGCAGCCAGGCTTCCACGCCGCCCTGGTCGGCAATCTGTTGTGCAATTACTGTATTCATGACGGTTCCTTAGAAGTAGCCCTGGCGTTTTTTCAGCTCCATTGAGCCGGCCTGATCGCGGTCAATCATGCGCCCCTGGCGCTCACTGGTGGTGGAAACCAGCATCTCTTCGATGATCCCAGGCAGCGTTTGCGCTTCGGACTCGACGGCGCCGGTCAGTGGCCAGCAGCCGAGGGTACGGAAACGCACCATACGTTGCTCGATCACTTCGCCCGGTTGCAGGTCAATGCGATCGTCGTCGATCATCATCAGCATACCGTCACGCTCCAGCACCGGGCGTTCCGCGGCCAGATACAGTGGCACAATCTCGATATTTTCCAGGAAGATGTACTGCCAGATATCCAGCTCTGTCCAGTTGGACAGCGGGAAAACACGGATGCTTTCGCCTTTGTTAATCTGACCGTTATAGTTGTGCCAAAGCTCAGGCCGCTGATTTTTCGGGTCCCAGCGATGAAAGCGGTCACGGAAGGAATAAATGCGCTCTTTCGCACGAGATTTCTCTTCATCACGGCGTGCGCCACCGAAGGCCGCATCAAAACCGTACTTATTCAGCGCCTGCTTCAGCCCTTCAGTTTTCATAATGTCGGTGTGTTTGGCACTGCCGTGAACGAACGGGTTAATGCCCATCGCCACGCCTTCCGGATTGCGGTGGATCAGCAGCTCTGCACCAATATTTTTCACCATGCGATCGCGGAATTCGTACATTTCGCGGAATTTCCAGCCAGTATCAACATGCAGCAGCGGGAACGGCAGTGTTCCCGGATAGAAGGCTTTACGCGCCAGGTGCAGCATCACCGATGAGTCTTTGCCGATAGAGTACATCATCACCGGGTTGCCGAACTCTGCGGCCACTTCGCGGATAATATGGATGCTTTCCGCCTCCAGTTGACGCAGATGAGTGAGTCGTTTCTGATCCATATCTTTTCCTCAAGCCAAATTCACAACAGGGGACTCGCGTCCGTCCTGCTGCGCTGAATGTTGAAACCATGCCAACTCGTCATGCAGTTTGACCACTTCGCCAATCACTAACAGCGCCGGAGTTGGGGCGTTTCGTGCCAGTTCTTCAAGTTGTTGTAAGGTCCCGGTCAGTACCTGCTGATCCTGACGGGTGCCGCGGCTAATCACCGCAGCCGGGGTGGCCGGATCGCGCCCGTGCGCCATCAGTTGGCTGGCAATGTCGCCTGCCGCCATGGCCCCCATATAAATAGCCAGCGTCTGACGTGAACGGGCCAGCGATGGCCAGTCGGTGCCGTTGCCATCCGCACGGCATTGTCCGGTGACGAACAGAACGCTTTGTGCATGGTCACGGTGAGTCAGTGGGATGCCCGCGTAGGCGGTCGCCCCTGCTGCTGCGGTCACGCCCGGCACTACCTGGAAGGGAATGCCAGCGGCCACGGCGGCCTGAAGCTCTTCGCCCCCCCGGCCAAAGATAAACGGGTCACCGCCCTTCAGGCGCACAACGCGTTTGCCCTGCTTCGCCAGTTTTACCAGCAGGCGGTTGGTTTCCTCCTGCGGAACACTGTGGGCGTTAGCGCGCTTACCCACGCAGATGCGGTCAGCATCGCGGCGCACTAAATCCAGAATTTCATCGCTGACCAGATGGTCATACAGCACCACATCAGCTAGTTGCATCACCTGCAAGCCACGCAGGGTCAGCAGGCCACTGTCGCCAGGCCCGGCACCCACCAGAATAATCTCTCCCTGCGGGGCTTCCGGGTCAGTCAACTGCTGGTCCAGCGTGCGTTTAGCCCCTTCAAGATTGCCGGAGGCGACCTGATTGGCGAATAAGCCGTTGAAGGCTTTTTCCCAAAAACGGCGGCGGTCGGACATCTTGTTGAAGCGGGCTTTCACCTTCCCGCGCCACTGGCCGGCAATATGCGCCATCTGTCCCAGGTTCGCAGGCAGCAGCGATTCCAGTTTTTCACGCAGCAGGCGTGCCAGTACGGGCGCAGTGCCGCTGGAGGAGATCGCGACCACCAGCGGGGAACGATCAACAATAGAAGGAAAAATAAAGGAGCATTTTGGCTGGTCATCAACCACGTTGGCCAGCAGACGGCGCGCAGTGGCATCCAGATAGACCTGACCATTGAGTTCGCCATCATCGGTGGCGGCAATCACCAGGAACACCTGATCAAGCTGAGTGGCCTGATAATCCTTTGCCAGCCATTCGATACTGCCGCTGTCATGCAATGCGGCCAGTTCTTCACACAGATGGTGTGACACGACCAGCACATGCGCACCGGCGCGGCGCAGCAGTTCGATTTTGCGTGCAGCGACATCGCCACCGCCAACCACCAGCACCGGCTTGTGTCTGATATCAGCAAAAAGAGGGAGATAATCCACGTGAACCCTGTCTATATCACTATTGTTAAGGGGACTATACGTCCCGCGCTTAAGGCTTATGAAATTACTAATTGGAATGAGTAGTTACCGAATGGAATAACGCCCCGGTAAAGCTGAGAACAAAATGTGCTTAACAGATGATATTTCGCACCTTTCAGAGAGATTAAAATTGTTTAACGGCCATCACAATTTCATACTAACTGCGCAAAAATTTTCGTACGTATCGTCACTGACGACGTATCAATGCCTAAATGATTAGGCGTAATTGTCGCAGCCAGTTTGGACCCGGACAGCGCTTCAATCCCGCAGCGTACACGCAGTACGTGAGGATTTTGAACCTGGGCAGTGCTCAAAATGGCAAGTAAAATAGCCTGATGCGACAGGTTTTAAGGAATGATCCATGGTAACCCTTCTGCGCCAGGGGATGCTGGCAGCACTGCTCATTTGCGGCATCAATTTCAGTACGAATGCCGTCAGTATAAAGACAGGCAGTATCGCCGAACAGCAACTGCGGCATATTGCCACCTATTTTCCCGGCAGAATGGCGGGCAGCCCGGCGGATATGCTGACCGCCGATTATCTGCAGCAGCAGTTCACCCAGCTTGGCTATCACAGCAACCAGCGTCGTTTCACCACGCGTTATGCCTATCAACATCAGAGCGGTGATGTGACATGGCGCAACGTCAATGCAACCTCGGTGATTGCGGCCCGGGAAGGTCAGGTCGCACAGCAGATTGTGATTATCGCCCACAGCGACAGCTGGACGCCGCACAATGATAGCGAGATGCAAAATAACCTCGGTGGGCTCACCAATCAGGGCGTTGATGACAATGCCTCCGGCCTGGGGGTAATGCTGGAACTGGCACAGCGGCTCGGTACTCAGCCGCTGCATTACAGTTTGCGTTTCGTTGCCCTGAGCGGCGAAGAGATTGGTCATCAGGGCAGCGAAGACTACCTTTCGCGTATGACCCCCGAAGAGAAACACAATACGCTGCTGGTAATTAATCTCGACAGCCTGATTATCGGCAGCCATCTGACGTTTACCAGCGGCAGCAAAACCCCCAAAGCCGTGGCCCGGCAGACGCGCGATCGCGCCATGACACTGGCCCGTCATCTGGGCATCAAAAGTTCGGCGCAGACAGCGAGTGAAGAGACCCCCTTCGACCGCGCCGGCTTCCCGCTGCTGTCGGTCAACGCCAGCGATGCGCCATCCGGCAAGCTGCCGCGTAGTATCGCCCAGCACTTCCCTGTTGCGCTGCGCCATCAGGCACAGCGTGATAATCTGACCTATATTGACCGCTGGTTACCGGGGCGTATCACCCACCGAGCACATGATTCGGTGGCGGTGCTGCTGCCCTTGATTCGCGAACTGGCTAATCCTTAATGTTTTGGAGTGATGAATGTATATCGTCTTTCTGACCTACACCCGTCCCATGGAAGAAGTGGAAGCGCTGCTGGAACCTCACGTTGCCTGGATTAATCGTTACTTTACCGCCGGGGCCTTTATCAGCGCCGGGCGTAAAGATCCGCGCACCGGCGGCATGATCATGGTGAAAGAAATGGACAGAAAGCAGTTGGACGTTATCCTGGCGGAAGATCCGTTCCAGAAAGTCGCCAGCTACGAAGTGACAAAAGTGAATATCACCCGCTCTGCGGATAAGTTTGCGGCACTGACCGGGATTTGATGGTCGCTGTATCTGATGCCGCTGTAATACGGAGCTCCGGTGACCGCAATGGGCTGAACGCACCCGCTTTCAGCCTACCAGACGCCATAGGGATAGACTTTTCCTTTAATGAACTCGTTGGTAGTTTCAGGATATTCATAACCATTAGAAAACCGGGTGACGCCTTCGCAAATCACTAAATCCTCCCCGGAGACGGTATTCAGCCGGGCGGGGATAACACGGTAATTAGGTTCAAACCCAATCCCCCGCAGCCAGATGGCCACTTTCCCTTCAGGGGCGAGGCCAATCTGGATATTGTCATACCAGGCCGTATTTCCCTGATAATCCTTATAGATGCTGGGTCGGTACATTTTTTCAATCACCTCATCAGAGAAGGTCAGGCGGGTTTCATAAACCTTTTTATCAATCACGGAATCCCAGCAGAAAAACATCTGTTTTGGCGGGTACTTCACATGATTCCAGTGCCCACGAGACACCCGGGAATGGGTGTTCCACTCGCCGGTAACCTCATCCATAGCCGGAGTCTTGTTCAGCGTCACAAACCGGGAAGCCTGGTTTTCGGCATCAATAACCACGGCAAAAGTGACCACAGCATAGAGCGCTTTTGGAGTGAAAAAATTAAAATTCCACCTTTCAGGGCGATCGCTTTGTGCGGTGCTGCCGGACTGAGCGGCACCCTGGCAGGCGGTTAACAGCAGCAGCGGCAGTAGTGCGCTAAGGCGGGTTATGCTCATATTTTGTTTCCATCCATATTATAAACGGTCCTTTGCCAGTGCCGGTCCGGGCGGTTGGTAAAGTTAATCAGCGCCAGCGGTTTTACCGCGCCGCTGATTTGTCCCTGTTTATCCCTGACCACGCTGTTCCAGTGGGCCGAGCAATGAAGATACTTGCCTGCCAGCAGGGCCATTTCCGCCGGGCTAAAGTCGCTGACCAGCTGACCGTTGCGGGCAGCACGCCCCATGAGTCGTGCTTTTTCACACAGGATATTGAGTTCTGCGGGTAATGACAGATTGCTATCTTTAGGTAAAATCGAATTGAATACCGCCCCTGCATCCTGTGCCGCATCCAGCATCACCCGCAGCACCACTTTTGACCAGTCGTTACGCGTGGGCCGCTTCAGTACCAGTGCGGCAGCGCTGCGCTTTTGCAGGGTGCCGTAGCGGTCGGCGGGCAGGCGCTCATCAGACGAGCTATGGATGGCGGGTTTCTGCTGCTGCAACAGCGGGGCGATGGCCGGGTAATCCGCCATCCGTTGCTGCTCCTGCGCCGCCTGCTGATAACTGCGCGTCTGACTGTCCGGCGTGCTCAGGGGCACGGTAGTAAAATACGGGCGGGTAACAAAGCAGGCTTCATATTCATCGGGGTTGTAGCCGCCGCCAATATCCGAGTGCGCGCCGGGCAGAGCCAGCTCCGGCCACGCCGGTTGGATGCTGTTCAGGGCAAAGTTAAAGCGGGATTCGTGCCGGGCGGTAATCTGGAACACCTTCTGCGCCACTCCCGGGCGCAGCACAATATTGACCTCGCCGGTATCGGCGCTGTGCGGATTCATTCCGTTAACCGGGGTGCCGATGGCGGCAACGGTATCAAATATTCCCAGAAAACGGGTACTGCCGCCCGGTGTACCGGTAAACGTTATGTCTTCCAGTCCGGTTTTTATCGCGGCAATAATCGCCACGTCCTAGCTGGCGACCCGGTTGGCAAAATGACGCGCTGCCGCCGCCCCGCGGCTGAAGCCGAAAATATCAAACTGCAGCATCTTAATAATACTGGCGCGGGCAGCAGGATGTTTGGATAAATAGTCCTGGATAGCCGTCACCACTGCCCCGACAGCTTTATCAGTTTTACTGACCACGCCAGTATCACCCCGGCCACTCATCATGCCATAGGCGCTGTCCCCCTCGCCGTTTTCGGTACCAATGCCCTCAATATAGATAGCTTCCTGCCCGGAGCCGCTGGCGGCGGTCAGTTCGTCGTTATACAGGGTAAAAAGCCAGTGCACATTGGTGTAATAGCCGAGATGGCTTCCGGCTGCAGTGCCGCTGTGGCCCAGTTTCAGCTTTACACACTGAGTCTGGGCGGACTCCGCTTCGGCACTGCTCAGACCAAAATGTTCACCACTACAGGCATTCTGGCGTTCAGTGCTGTTGCTGGAATTATTCCCGGTGCCGTCGAAAAACACCCCAATGGTCAGGGTGATTTCACGCGGCTCCGGCTCCGAGGTGGCGTCACGCGCAACGGGGTTTTTCCGCACAGACTGAGCATGTTGCTGCAGCGGGGTGCTGCGCTGGCGGGTGCGGAGCACGGTCGGGCGCGGTTTGCCCCCGCTCTGCGAGTAGTCCCGGCAGCTGACCGAACGCTGGTATTCACGGATGATTTGCTCGATACAGTCGGGGGGATAGTCGGACGACTGGCTGATAAGATCCCCCTGCTGGTCGATATAAAACACGCCGGCAGGCTCGTAGAAATTGCAGAGCATCACCACGTCACCGGACATCACCATTTTTTTCATCTGCTGGCGGGTGCAGGGTCCGTGAAGGGGCGGCAGCTGCTGACCCGGATTGTTCCTACGTTCACAGATATTCAGCAGATAAAAGCCCGGATTACGGCTGTCACTGAATTCATACTGAGCAGTAATGCGCGACCAGGCAGAGGGCGGCGAGATAATCTGTTCGAATTTTTCCGGGTCAAGATTATCATGTGGCAAATATTTGAGGTAAATCCCCGGCAGGCTGAAACCCATATCCCTCTCCCTGTGGATAAAAATCAGACGGCAGTAACCATAGCCTGGGCAGGGTCTTCAGGGAAATGACTTTACTGAATATTATTGAATTCTTATGCAGGCAAAGGTGAAAACACAGCGGATGATGGCTAAAAAAGCGGAAACCTTAACCCGTGCGTGGAACTGAAAATGAGTGTACGGAAAGGGAAATTTTGGGGGCATTTCGTCTCTGACATAAGCGGAGAATGCCCTGCGACACCTCCGCTCATATTAGAACGAATAACACGGGATACCGTATTCAGCCTTCTCGCTAAAACCTGTCGAAACAGAGAGTTGGCTACACTGATATTTTGGTAAGCGGCAAAACTACTCGTGCAGCCCGCACTCGCGTTTCAGGCCGAAGAAACGCGTCTCTTCTTCTGCCATCCCCGGCTCCCATTTACGCGTGGTGTGGGTATCCCCCACCGAGAGATAACCCTGCTCCCACAGCGGGTGGTAACTCAGGCCATGCTGTTGCAGATACTGATATACCTGACGATTATCCCAGTCGATGATCGGCAACAGCTTAAAGACGCCTTTCTTGATCGCCAGCACCGGCAAATGCGCCCGGCTCCCGGACTGATCGCGGCGCAGGCCGGCAAACCATGTCTGGGCGTTCAGGGTCTCCAGCGCACGGTTCATGGGTTCAACCTTGTTGATCTGGTTGTAACGCTCAATGCCCTCTACGCCCTGCTCCCACAGCTTGCCATAACGCGCTTCCTGCCACGCCGGGCTGTGCTCTGCGCGGAACACCTGTAAGTTGAGATCCAGCTTCTCCGTCAGTTGATCGATAAACTGATAGGTTTCCGGGAACAGATAGCCGGTATCCGTCAGGATCACCGGAATATCCGGCTTCTGACGCGCAACCAGATGCAGACTGACCGCCGCCTGAATACCAAAACTTGAGGTCAGCACGGCCTCACCCGGCAGGTTCTCCAGCCCCCAGATCACCCGGTCTTCGGCAGACAGTTTATCCAGCGTGTTGTTGATTTCGGCGAGCGCCATGACGCGCTCCACCTTCGGTAATGCGTTCAGTGTCGTCAGATCGAGAACTGCCATATCACGCCTCCCTCATTCCCAGAAATCACGGGCCGGATCGAGTACCGGCCGGACGATCCCGGCACGGATGGTGAAATCACCGAAACCTTCGTCAGCTTCGCGCTCTTTCGCCCAACGGCCAACCAGCTCATCCAGCGTTGCCAGAATCTGCTCTTCATTGATGTTTTCACTGTGCATACGCGGAATGCGTGTACCCACGCGGTTACCGCCCAGATGCAGGTTGTAACGCCCCGGCGCCTTGCCGACCAGGCCCACCTCAGCCAGCAGCGCACGGCCACAGCCATTCGGGCAACCCGTTACGCGCAGGACAATATGCTCATCACCCACGCCGTGCTTATTCATGATGCCTTCAACACGCGTCACAAACTCTGGCAGGAAACGCTCCGCTTCAGCCATTGCCAGTGGGCAGGTCGGGAAGGCCACACAGGCCATCGAGTTTTCACGCTGATGACTGACGTTTTCCATCAGACTGTGCGACATCGCCAGCTGTTCAATTTTCTCTTTCTCTGACTCCGGCACCCCGGCAACAATCAGGTTCTGATTCGCCGTCAGGCGGAAGTCGCCCTGATGGATCTTAGCGATCTCGGCCAGACCGGTTTTCAGCGGCCGGCCAGGGTAGTCCAGCAGACGACCATTTTCGATAAACAACGTCAGGTGCCATTGATTATCGATGCCCTTAACCCAGCCAAAACGATCGCCACGTGTGGTGAATTCGTACGGACGGGTCGGCTCGAAGGTCAGCCCTGCACGGCGCTCCACCTCCGCTTTAAACACATCCGGGCCAACGCGCTCCAGCGTGTATTTAGTTTTTGCGTTCTTACGGTCGGTACGATTACCCCAGTCACGCTGAGTGGTGACGACGGCTTCGGCCACATCGAGAATTTTTTCCAGCGGCAGATAACCGAACTCACTGGCGGTGCGTGCGTAAGTGGCTTTATTCCCGTGGTCGATAGACAATCCGCCGCCCACCAACAGGTTAAAGCCCACCAGCTTGCCATTCTCGGCAATCGCAATAAAGTTCAGGTCGTTGGCGTGCAAATCGACGTCATTATGCGGCGGCACCACTACGGTCGTTTTGAACTTACGCGGCAGATAGGTTTCACCCAGGATCGGCTCAACGTCAGTGGTGGCCACTTTTTCCTGATCCAGCCAGATTTCGGCGTAAGCGCGGGTCTGTGGCAGCAGATGCTCAGACAGCTTTTTGGCCCACTCGTACGCTTCCTGATGCAGTTCAGACTCAATCGGGTTTGAGCTGCACAGCACATTACGGTTCACGTCATTGGCGGTCGCCAGCGCATCCAGACCCACTTCATGCAGCATCTGATGCGCCGGTTTAACGTTGCCTTTCAGAATGCCGTGAAACTGGAAAGTCTGACGGTTGGTCAGACGAATACTGCCGTAAATCGTGTTATCGGTGGCGAACTTGTCGATCGCCAGCCACTGTTTCGGCGTCATGATACCGCCCGGCAAACGGCAGCGCAGCATCATCGCATGGCGTGCGTCCAGTTTCTGCTCTGTGCGTTCAGCACGGATATCACGGTCATCCTGCTGGTACATACCGTGGAAACGGATCAGCAGGAAGTTATCGCCGTTGAAGCCGCCGGTCAGCCCGTCGTGCAGGTCTTCGGCAATGCCACCACGCAGATAGTTACTCTGTTTTTTCAGGCGTTCAGCGTCGACCAGCTTGCCTTCGACCACCAGCGGCCCTGGGTATTTTTCATTGCTCATTAGTACACATCTCGCTGATAACGGCGCTCAATGCGCAGCTCACTTAAAAATTCATCCGCCGTTTCGGTGTCCATTGCACCGAATTCGGCTACCACTTCCAGTAATGCCTGCTCAACGTCTTTAGCCATACGATTTGCATCGCCACAGACGTAAATGTGCGCGCCCTCTTCGATCCAGCGCCACAGTTCCGCACCTTTCGCACGGATTTTATCTTGTACGTACACTTTATGATCCTGGTCGCGGGACCAGGCTAAATCAATGTTTGTCAGCAAACCGTCTTTCACGTAACGCTGCCACTCAACCTGATACAGGAAGTCTTCGGTAAAGTGTGGATTACCGAAGAACAGCCAGTTTTTACCGCCAGCCCCTTCCGTATCACGCTGCTGCATAAAGGCGCGGAACGGTGCAATCCCGGTGCCCGGGCCAATCATAATCACCGGTGCATCCGGGTTGGCTGGCAGACGGAAATTATCGTTGTGCTCAATGAAGACACGGATTTCTGCATCCTCCTCCAGACGATCAGCAAGATAGCTGGAAGCCCCGCCAGCACGCGCACGGCCTTCAATCTCAAAGCGCACAGCACCAACGGTGATATGCACTTCGGTTTCATTCTCAGCCTGCGAAGAAGCAATCGAATAGAGGCGCGGCG
The DNA here is from genome assembly GCF_020683125.1 of Erwinia rhapontici. Classification (NCBI taxonomy): domain Bacteria; kingdom Pseudomonadati; phylum Pseudomonadota; class Gammaproteobacteria; order Enterobacterales; family Erwiniaceae; genus Erwinia; species Erwinia rhapontici. Next base: position 3,927,633 of record NZ_CP085627.1, read on the forward strand.
TCAGCGGACGCAGCAAGCCGAGTAACTGCTCAGCGTTCAGCTCAGTCGGGGCGTAACGCGCCATATCAACAATCGGCGTGTTCTGCGCGTAATGGTGAAGTTTGGCTTTCTCGTCAATCTGCGCCAGTAACGCTTCATTACGGGAAAGCTGGGCATACTGCTCGACGATCTGCGGGGTATTGACCGTCAGTTCATAATGTTTTTGCAGAGCCTCTGCCAGTGGTAACGTCTCGCCGTTCACGGTAACTGTCTCGTCGCCTTTCAGCCACAGCAGTTCAAGCAGCTCTTTGACTAACAGCGGGTCATTTTCGAACCATACGCCGAGTGCATCGCCCGGCTGATAACGCAACCCGGAATCACCCAGATCAATTTCAATATGGCGCACATCTTTATCGGAGTCACGGCCCGTGATTTTCTGATTGACCGCAAAGCTGGCGGTCAGCGGAGTTTCTTTGGTGTAGGGGCTGCTGTGAATTTCATTCACGCTACCTGTTGCCGCTGCGGCAATCTGACCCGCGCTGGCATCCGGCACACGAGCTTTAAGAACATCCACCACCTGCTTACGCCAGGCTTCGGCCTGTTGCGCGTACTCCACGTCAGCATCAACGCGATCGAGCAGACGCTCCCCGCCCAGTTCAGCCAGTTTGTTGTCAAAATCTTTTCCGGCCTGGCTGAAAAATTCGTAAGACGTATCCCCCAGACCAAACACCGCAAAGGCGCTGCCGTCCATTTTTGGTGCTTTCTTCGACATCAGGAATTTATGCAGCGCAACGGCTTCTTCCGGCGGCTCCCCCTCGCCCTGCGTGGAGGTCACCACGACCAATAGCTTCTCCTGCCCGATCTGCTTAAATTTATAGTCACCGGCATTCACCAGGTTAACGTTCAGTTGCACGGCCAGCAGGTCATCACGCAGCTGTTCGGAGAGACGGCGTGCATTCCCGGTTTGTGACGCAGAGAGAATAGTGACGGTTGGCACCTCAACCGCAGCGGGAGCGCTGGCGACTGCCGTACCCGGCGCCTGATTGACCATGCCCCAGAAATAACCGGAAAGCCACGCCAGCTGGGTGGGGGAATAATCACCGGTGGCTGCCTGTAAGCGGGCAAGCTGGTCCGGATTTAACGGAAGCATGTTAGAGGGTGCCTGAGTCGTCATTGCGTTGAAAATTCCACAGTCAGAGAGCTATTAACAACAGGGTAAGGGCAAGCATAATAACCCTTAAATAAGGGTTGGAAATAATTAATAACCAAAATGACTAAACGGTTTTTATGGTAAGCATTAGCGACAAAACAGGTTAATCATTCTCATATTATTCAATCAGTTAAAAACAACACCTTTTACAGGTATTTCCCTTTATCGCGTTTAGCCGGGAAACGGGTGCGAAAAAAGCTGTTTTCCGGTATCCTGCGGCGGTTTTATTGATAAAGACTGAGACTGTCACTATGGCGACTACGCTGTTTAAAGATTTTCAATTCGAAGCCGCGCACCATTTACCGAATGTGCCAGCAGGGCACAAATGCGGCCGCCTGCACGGGCATTCCTTTATGGTTCGTCTGGAAATTACTGGCGAAGTGGATGCGCATACGGGCTGGGTAATGGATTTTTCAGAGATCAAGGCGGCGTTCAAACCCGTTTATGATCGTCTGGACCATTATTATCTCAACGACATCCCTGGGCTTGAAAACCCGACCAGCGAAGTGCTGGCAGAGTGGATCTGGCAACAGATGAAGCCGGTTCTGCCGCTGTTAAGCGCCGTACTGGTGAAAGAGACCTGCACCGCTGGCTGCGTCTATCGCGGTTGATTGCCAGACAGGCCTGTCAATCAGGCCTGCTTTTCTATACCCGTCATACTTCAAGCTGCCTTCATGCACCTCGAATTATTTTGGGTCTATATGCGTTTTCCAGAAAAGCTTATGAATTAAATATATATTCTTAGAGAATATATTATATCATTTCAAGATATAAGCGCTCCTTACACCACCGTGATATTCTCTCGCCACAGAACAAAAATCGATATTTATTTTTTAAGATGGGTGAACAATGCCAGCATGGCTTACGTTAGCAATTGATTCATTCTGGCCGATGCTGTACGCCGGTGTGACATTTACCATCCCTTTAACGCTGGTCTCTTTTGCACTGGGTTTATCGCTGGGTTTTATCGTTGCACTGGCACGATTATATGGGCCTAAGCCCCTGCAATATATTGTGCGATTTTATGTCTGGCTTATTCGTGGCACCCCATTATTGGTACAGCTATTTCTGATTTTCTATGCACTTCCTGGCGTAGGCATTACGCTTGATGCTTTCCCGGCTGCGGTTATTGGCTTCACGCTGAATATTGGTGCCTATACTTCTGAAGTGATCCGCGCCACGTTGCTTTCTGTGCCAAAAGGTCAGTGGGAAGCGGCGCACTCCATCAGTATGAGCTGGGTTCAGGCACTGCGTCGCATCATTATTCCACAGGCGGCACGCATTGCCGTCCCGCCGTTATCCAATACCTTTATTTCGCTGGTCAAAGATACCTCTCTGGCCTCGGTCATTACCGTCCCCGAGATGTTCCTTGCCGCACAGCGTATTGCGGCCGTCACCTATCAGCCATTAATACTGTATACCGAAGCCGCCATTATTTATTTATTAATCAGTTCTGTTTTATCCGCATTACAGACCAGACTGGAAAATAAGCTCGCCAGCAATAGCACGGTAAAGGAAAGAGATAATGATAAAATTATCCAACATTGAAAAACAATTTGATGGCAATCCGGTTTTAAAGAATATCGACCTGACAATTAATGAAGGTAGCGTGACGGCACTTATCGGCCCTTCCGGTAGCGGCAAGAGCACATTATTACGCTGCATCAACCTGCTGGAAATACCGCAGGCGGGCGAGTTAACCATCGGTAACGAACATATTGTATTTTCCGGCAGCCAACGTGTTGCCCGAAAAGATATCCGTCGTATTTGCCAGCAAACCGGCATGGTATTCCAAAACTTTCAGCTGTTTCCACATCTGACCGTCATTGAAAACATTATGGAAGGGTTGATTACCGTCCATAAACAGCATCCCGCTCAGGCTCGCGAACGTGCCGAAGCGCTGCTGAAGAAAGTGGGCATGATCCACAAGCGCGATGCCTGGCCTGCCACCCTGTCCGGTGGTCAGCAGCAGCGCGTGGCGATTGCCCGCGCACTGGCGCCGTCACCCAAGGTGCTGCTTTGTGATGAACCCACGTCGGCGCTGGACCCGGAGCTGTCGCTTGAAGTTGTTGCGGTGCTGAAGGATCTGGCAAAAGAAGGAATGACCATGCTGATGGCCACGCACGACCTGCGTCTGGCCGCCAATATTGCTAACCACGTGGTGTTTCTCGAAGCGGGGGAGATCGTGGAGACGGGAACCTCCCGCGATCTGTTTACCCGCGCCGAGAAAACCAGAACGAAAGCCTTTATCTCTACCCTGACCGACACCCTGCCCGATTCCTGGGAAATATAATTTAAGACCCCATCACAGACAGCATTCAGGAGTTTTTAATGAAAAAGATCGCAACGTTATTATTGGCAGGCCTGGTCCAGCTGAGCTTCTCCTCTGCCGCACTGGCAGAAACTGATCTCGCTAAGATTCAGTCGGACGGCGTGCTGAAAATTGGTACGGAAGGAACCTATCCACCGTTTACTTACCACGATGCTACCGGCGCGTTAACCGGCTTTGATGTCGAGATCGGCCGCGAAGTGGCTAAACGCCTGAACGTGAAAGCGGAATTCGTGGAAGGGAAGTGGGATGGTCTGATCGCAGGGCTGGATGCCAGGCGTTACGAAGCGGTGATTAACCAGGTGTCTATCACCCCGGAGCGTCAGCAGAAATATGATTTCTCTGTACCCTACATCGCCTCAAAAGGCGTGCTGATTGTGCGCAGCGATAACACCAGCATCAAATCCTTCGAAGATTTGAAAGGCAAAAAATCAGCGCATACGCTGACCAGCAACTATGCACAGCTGGCACGCAGCTACGGTGCGGAGATTGTCGGCACCGACGGCTTTAACCAGTCGGTCGATCTGGTGGCCAGCGGCCGTGCCGATGCCACCATTAACGATAACCTGTCGTACCTCGACTTTAAAAAACACAAGCCGGACGCCAACGTGAAAATCGCTGCCACCCGTGCCGATGCCGAGCAGGAAGGTATTCTCATCCGTAAAGGCAACCCTGAGCTGAAAGCCGCCATTGATAAAGCCTTAGCTGAGATTAAAAGCGACGGGACTTATCAGCGCATTTCTCAGCACTATTTTGCCGCTGACGTTTCCAAATAACCCCCCTCTGTGACACTCCGCAGGGCTGCCAATGCCCTGCGGAGACGCTTCTCCTGCTGATGAGTGACTTCAATGACGATCTCCTCCACTGACCTGTTTACCGTCGTTCAGCCCACGGTGCCGCTTGCCGATCCGCATGTTCTGTCAGATATCCGTGACCGGCGCAGCATTATTGATGCGATCTTTGATGCGCTCGTCAGACGCAACGATGAGGGCGAGTTTATTCCATGGCTGGCGGAAAGCTGGTCAGTGGAGGACGACTGCCGACGCTGGCGCTTCCAGCTGCGCGCTGGCGTGCGCTGCCACAACGGGGCAATACTCACAGCCTTTGATGCCCAAGCCTCTCTGCTGCGTGCACTCTCACCGGAGATGCCAGGCGAGCTGGGTACGCAGGGCGTGCTGCGCAGCTATTTACAGCATGCCACCGTGGCGGTGGCCGATAATGGCGCGCTGACGATCAACAACCCGGAACCTTTTGCTGATCTGCTGGATTTACTGGTGGATATTGCCATTGTGCCGGCAGACAGTCTGCACGCGCTGCCACAGCAGCCCATCGGCAGCGGACCTTACCAGTTCGCAGAGCAGCAGCCAGGGCGTATCACCCTGCATGCCTTTGATGATCACTGGGCGGGTAAACCGCCAGCGGCCACGCTGGTGTGGCTGGCCGAGCCTGATGCCGTGCAACGCCAGGCGCTGTTTGCCCGTGGTGAGGCCGATCTGCTGGTGGACCCGCTGTTTGAGCCAGCTGGCGCGGAACACATCGTCAGCCAGCGTAGTTATCTGTGCATTATTTTTCTGCTGAACCTGTTTGAGGGGGCCACACAGGATGTTCGGGTCAGAAAGGCGCTGAATCATGCCGTTAATCGTCAGGCGATAATCGCACATCCACAGATCGCTCAGGGTCATGCGCGCCCCTTAGCCGGGCCGTTAACGGCACGCCACAGCGGTATTCCGCAGGATGTGCAGCCCTATCGCTACGATCCCAACGCAGCACGACAGCTACTGGCAGACGCGGGCTATGCCTCAGGGCTGAAGCTGTCGCTGGCGCTCCCGGCACGCTTTCCCGATGAATCGATTGTGCTGGCCCGGCATATCGCGGAGGAACTTCAGGCGGTGGGTGTGACCGTCGATTTGACTATCTATGAAGACAGACCGGCCTATGCGCAGCGGGTACGCGATAAGCAGTTTGGCGATATTGCCTGCTTTGACTCCAGCCCGGCCAGCGGCTGGCGCATTTACCGTGAAAAACTGGATTCCCGCCAGCAGGGCCCGTGGTGGCAGGGGTATCACAGCGAGGCACTCAATGCGCTGCTTGACCGTGCCGCCGCGACGGCTGATGGCGATCAACGTGCGGCAATCATGCGCCAGGCGTTTACTCAGGTTCACGATGACGCACCCTGGCTATTTTTGTATGCCCCGGATCATCGCTGGGCGCTGGGAGAGAAAGCCCGCGGCTGGCACCCCTGCGCAGAAGGTCGGGTCCGCATCCTCTGATACCCTAAGGTGGCTCACAATACCGAGCCACCTCCCCGGCCCCCCATCCGTCTTTACTCTTCCCCTCTCAGCAGTCGCCCGGCGTCCTCTGCGCTAAACCATGCCACCAGAAAATCCAGCAATGTACGCAGGCGTGCAGACTGGTACTGCCGCGACGAATAAATCGCATACAGCCCCAGCTCATCAAGCTGATACTCTGGCAGCAAGGCTACCAGTTCACCGCTGGCCAACAGCGGTCCTGCACTGTAGTTCGGCTGCATGGAAATACCGGCCCCCGCCAGGGTGGCAGAGAGCAGCATCACCGAATCATTGCCACTCAGATTACCACTGACCGCCACCGCCTCTTTCTCCTCGCCCCGGGTGAAGTGCCACAGGCTTTTACCGAAATGCGAGTAGGCCAGGCAGTTGTGATGGGTGAGGTCCTGCGGGATCTGCGGCGTTCCCGCACGGGCAAGATAAGCGGGAGCCGCACAAATCACCGACTGACAGGTATGCAGGGGGCGGGCAATCAGGTTGGGCTCCAGCTGGGCAGTAATGCGCAGCGCCAGATCAATACGTTCTTCCACCAGGTTGACCCGTTGATTGCTGATGTGCAGGTCGATACGTACCCGAGGATAACGCTGCTGAAACGCGGTCAGTGCCACCATCAGCACGCTTTGCCCCAGCGACAGCGAACAGGAGACGCGCAGCAGCCCGGAGAGCCCCTCTCCCTCTGGCTGGTTGCTGTGCTCAATCTCGGCAGACAGCGCCGCCAGTTGCTGGCAACGCGCCAGGGCATGCTCTCCGGCAGGCGTCAGGCTCAGACGGCGGGTGCTGCGATGCAGCAGGCGCGCCCCCGCCCAGCTTTCCATCTGGTTCAGATAGCGGGTGACCATAGCCCGCGACATATCCAGCGTTTCCGCCGCCGCCGACAGGCTGCCGCGTTGAACAATGGTGATAAAAACCGTCGCTGCGGTGACGCGATCCATAATATGTCCGTTTTATGCAACAATCTGTTGCCTGATAGTCGGTTTATCTGCTGTATTTTGCAACCTACACTGGGTTCTTTTCCGACTCACAGGTTATTTACGATGAAAACCCGCCTCACTCTCCTGCTGGCGCTGACGGCCAGCGCTCCACTGTATGCCGCTGAAACCCTAAAACTGGAAGTTTATAATCCAGGCGAAGCCAGTATGTTTGCGGTTTCCAGCGAAATCATTTCCGGCCCGAATGAAGTGGTGCTGATTGATGCCCAGTTCCAGCGCAATGATGCCGAAGCGCTGGTCAAACGCATCAAAGCGACAGGAAAAACGCTCACTACGGTGTTTATCAGCCAGTCGGACCCGGATTTCTACTTCGGCCTCGATACGATTAAGCACGCCTTCCCACAGGTGAAAATTCTCGCTACTGCCGCCACGGTAGATCTCATTAAACAGAGCAAAGAGGGCAAGCTGGCGTTCTGGGGGCCGAAGATGGGCGCTAACGCTCCAGAGTCGCTGATTGTTCCCGAGGTCTTACAGGGCGACAGTTTTAAGGTGGACGGTGAGCGCATCGAGGTAAAAGGCGTGAACGGCCCGCAGCCGCAGAATACCTGGCTGTGGGTGCCCTCCCTGAAAACAGTGATGGGCGGCGTGGTGGTGTATGGCAATAATATTCACGTCTGGATGGCCGATGCGCAGTCAGCCACCGAGCGGTCAGTTTGGCAGCAGAAGCTGGAAGCGATTACAGCGCTGAAACCGGTGCGCGTTGTTCCAGGGCATTTCCTGCCGGGTGCAGCAGAGACAGTGGCGTCGGTGAACTTCACTCACCAGTATCTGAAAACGGCTGAAAGCGTGTTGGCAGAGAGTAAAGATGCCGCCAGTTATACCGCGACGATGAAGACGAAATACCCTGATTTAAAAGATGCGTCGAGCCTGGAATTGAGCGCGAAAGTGCTGAAAGGCGAGATGAAGTGGCCGCAGTAACCCTTCAGGGTCTGAAATCGTAGGGGCGAGGCACGCCTCGCCACATCCGCAACGGGTGAGGCATGCCTCACCCCTACATGGCCCTGTCGATCCGGGTCAGGCAATATTCAAATATTTATGCGTCTGCATCGATAACCGCCAGTTACGCGCAATGCAGGTTTCAATGCACAGCTTCGTCGCATCATCCTTCTGACTGATCGGCTGTAGCGCGATAATCCGCGCCTTATCATCGCTGAGCGTTGCCAGCAGATCATCCAGCGCATCGACGTCGCGCTGACGCGCCACCGGGTGTTTCACTTCATCGGCGCGCACCAGGGCCTGATGCAGCACATCATAGCCGCCGCGCATATTCACCTTCGGCGACACTGTCACCCAGGTTTCCGGCGTGCAGCGCACATCGTGCGTGCCGCTGGTTTCAATCTGGCAACCGAAACCATGCTGCTGAAGGGCTGCGGTCAACGGAGTGAGATCGTGAATGCACGGCTCACCGCCGGTGATCACAATATGTTTCGCCGTCCAGCCATGCTGGCGGATCACGCCGATCAAGGCCTCTGCATCGGCGGCACCCCAGGCATCGGTTTCGACGGTTTTCAGCAGAATATCGCCCAGCGATGTCTCCCGATCGGCCAGTTTATCCCAGGTATGTTTGGTATCACACCAACTGCAGCCCACCGGGCATCCCTGCAAGCGGATAAAAATTGCCGGTACGCCGGTATAAAGACCTTCGCCCTGCAACGTCTGGAACATTTCATTTATCGGGTACTGCATTAACATCTCGACTGGTGGCTAAAATACGGGCGCAGATTATGGCAGATTGACAGAATAAGGCCAAACAAAGCGTGCCAATCATTGCGCCGCCGTTGACCCTCCCCCCAATGCAGACGGTCAACGGCCAGGCAGGCGGGGTTAAAACGTCTCCCAATTCCCTTCGTCGGTGGCTGCGGCTTTACGCGGAGCGGCCAGCCGTGGGGTTTTGAGTGCCTGAGCGCCGCGGTTATCGACAACCACAGCACGCTGTGGTCCGATTTTAAACACGGCAACCGCCTGAGACAGCAGGCTGGCCTGCTCTTCCAGTGACGCTGACGCAGCCGCAGACTCCTGCACCAGAGAGGCATTCTGCTGCGTCACCCGATCCATCTCGGTGACGGCAAGGCCAATCTGGTCGATGCCACGGCTCTGTTCATCAGACGCCGAGGAGATCTCACCCATAATATCGGTGACGCGCACCACCGCGCTGACGATATCCGTCATGGTTTCCCCTGCCGTCGCCACCTGCTGTGAACCGGCATCCACGCGGTTGACTGAGTCCTCAATCAGGGATTTAATCTCTTTGGCAGCCTGGGCGCTGCGCTGGGCAAGATTACGCACTTCGCCCGCGACAACGGCAAACCCACGCCCCTGCTCACCGGCTCGTGCCGCTTCAACCGCCGCATTCAGTGCCAGGATATTGGTCTGGAAAGCGATGCCGTCGATCACGCTGATAATATCAGCAATCTTTTTAGAACTTCCCGCGATCTCATTCATGGTTTTCACCACACCTTCTACCACCCTGCCGCCTTTCGCGGCGGTTTCTGAGGCGTTCTTAGCCAGCTGTGACGCCTGACGCGCGTTTTCGGCGTTCTGCTTCACGGTGGCCGTTAACTCTTCCATGCTGGCCGCAGTTTGCTCCAGCGAGGCCGCCTGCTGTTCAGTACGGGAAGAGAGATCGTTGTTACCCTGAGAAATTTCACTCGCCCCGGTGTAAATGGCATTCGAACTGTCACGCACATTACCCACGGTGCCGATCAGCGACTGCTGCATTTGCGTCAGGTTACTGGCCAGCAGACCCATTTCGCTGCGCCCGTCCACCACCAGGGTTTCGGAAAGGTCACCCGCCGCGATACGCTGAATATGGACCAGCAACTGTTTTAACGGCGTCAGCAGAACACGTTTGATCACCACCCAGACCGAGCCCACCAGCAGCAGCAATATCAACACCACCGCCCCCAGCGTCCAGACCATATGGTTGTAGCCGTTTTGGTTATCGGTGACGCCCACCGCCAGCAGGCTGCCGTTCTGCTCACGCCAGCGGTCATAATTTTTTTCTAAATCATCCTGGGCTTTCTGCGCTTCCAGATTACCGTACGCTTCGTAGTTATTGGCCCCCAGATACTGAATGGACTGTTTCATGGTGTCGTACATCAGCTGATAGCTGCTGACAATGGCGTCATCCAGTGCCGTATTCTGGCCCTCTACCGCCGGATACTGTTTATAACGGCCAAAATGTTGTCCGGCATCGTCCAGCGTTTCAGAGGCCTGGCCCAGCAGTTTTTCAATCGCCGCCATGGAGACAGGATCGGTCTGCTTTTTCAGGATACGGATAGCCACCCGGTTGATGGTGACCCGCGTTTTGACCAGTGTTTGCCATGCATCACTCAGTTGCCCCTGTTGCTCAGTCAAAATCGTGGCACGGGTGAAGTTGGCTTTGTCCTGGCTTATCGCATTGAACGAGAGCGCGCTGGAGACAAGCAATAGCGCACTAAAAATGATCAGCATGATAACGATGCTGGTGACGACTTTTATATTTTTTAGCATGGTGCGCACTCTGTGATGGGGTTAGCCCGATAACAGCTAATATCGGTTCAGAGTGGCATTTACTTTAATTACTTACAAAAGCCCTGTGGGCGGCCCTTTGACGGCCGCCCGGATTGATAAATTACATAAATCTGTTGTCGCGCATCTGCACCATCGCCTGCTTCGCCACGTCTTTCGCCCCGCTCAGGGTAAAGTGACCGTAGTCGTTCGAGGTCGGATGGCCGTCAGACGCCAGCCCGCGACAAATGTTACCGGGGCAGACAATCGAATAGACCGAGATATAGGGCGTTCCCTGCTCGGCCATCGCTGTACGCATTTGTTCGTCCGTCCCGCGGATCTCTTTCTTAATCGATGAGGCAACCAAATCTTTTCGTCCGTCCGTCTGATAAGCCAGCAGGTCCGGCAGCGCTTCGGTATATTCGACGGTCGGCCCCATGACGATGATATTGCCAGAGCGAGATTTCAGGTGCTCGAGCGTTGCGCGCAGAGGCGCGATATCCTCCGGTGCCCAGCGCGCCGAAATGATAATGCCGTCAATATGATGTTCTGCGATCCACTGGTCGTAGACATAGTCCACCAGTCGGGTGCACGGATTACGCAGTGACTGCTGGTACAACGGCTTACAGCCTGCTGAGGTCGCCTGAATAACGTTCACTCCGTCCCCCGCCGCCAGGCTGATAGCACGCCACAGATGCGCTGCATGGCTGTCACCGATCATCACATAGTTCTTCGCGGTCGGAGAGGTCTTGAGGCAGAACTCACGATCAAACGGCTTATCTTCCTCGCTCTTACCATCAACGAAACACTGCCCACGACGATATTGGTAGTCAAACTCCGGCATCTTGCTGTATTCCGAGTACTGCGCCAGCGCCAACGCCGCCGGAGAAAATTGCCCGGAGCTGTTACTGATATGGCCTTTATACAGCGCTCCGCTGGCCATCACGGCAAGCCCTATCACCGAAGCCGCCACAATACGGCCCGGGCTGATGTAAGACAGTTTGTAGCGGAACGGGATTTCGATCAGATAGCGCGATGCCACTGCCAGACCAAAGGTTAAGGCGAGGATCACCAGCTCACGCACACCCGGTTCAAAATTAAAGAACATGCGCGAGTAAACAATGATCGGCCAGTGCCACAGATACAGGCAGTAGGAGATCATACCGATATACACGACCGGCTTCAGTGCCAGCAGACGGGAGACGACAGACTGCTGACCCGCCAGGATAATCAGGAAGCTACCAAGACACGGATAGAGCGCATTCCACGCCGGGAAAGGCAGGGTGGTATCAAGCCAGAGAAAACCAAACAGAATCAACGCCAGCCCGCTGAGGCTCATGGCGTGTTTCACCCCGGTACGGTAATGGGCGGTTTTGGCTTCCAGCCCGGCGATAGCAATAATCCCGCCGAGCGCCATCTCCCAGGCGCGGGTCGGAAGCATGTAGAAGGTAAAGGTAGGTTTGCGCGTAACGCCGTAAATACTCAACAGCAGCGAACCCGCTATCACCAGCAGCATCACCTGAGTGGTACGGTTGCGGAACAGACGGATCACCAGCAACAGGATGATGGGGAAGAGAATATAGAACTGCTCTTCCACCGCCAGCGACCAGGTATGCAGCAGCGGCTTGAGATCGGCCGGGCCATCAAAATAGCCGGTGGTTTTCCAGAAAAAGATATTCGATGCCGACAGCAATGCCGCCAGCGCACTGTTGCTCAGATCGGTAAACTGAGCGGGAAGCAGGTGGTAATAACCAAATATCATCACCGCCAGCAGCACCACAAACAGCGGTGGCAAAATACGCAGGCAGCGACGTTTATAGAAATCGAGATAAGAGAAGTTGCCACTCATGGCACTGTTATAAATAATGCCGCAGATCAGATAGCCGGAAATCACAAAGAAGATATCGACGCCGGTAAAACCGCCGGGTATCCCCCCTATTCCCATGTGGTACGCAATAACCGGCAGTACGGCGAGTGCGCGTAGCCCGTCAACATCAGCACGGTATTTCATATTTTCTGATCCTGGTTACAAATAGTCACCGCGAATTTACACAAAATGACGCATAAAAACGCCCTGCAATCCATGAACCAGGACTTTTCCGCATTCAAGAAATAACCTTAACTCGCTGAAAAATAAAAATAAGCAAAAAAAAGCCCCGTCCGGAGACGGGGCTTTTCAGATAATCCTCAACCGGATAACCGGTTCAGAATATCGGCAGCTTACTGACCTTTAACTTCTTTCAGGCCGTTGAATGGCGCACGGTTGCCCAGCGCTTCTTCGATACGGATCAGCTGGTTGTACTTAGCAACACGGTCAGAACGGCTCATAGAACCGGTTTTGATCTGGCCCGCTGCAGTACCTACCGCCAGGTCAGCGATAGTGGCATCTTCAGTTTCACCTGAACGGTGAGAGATCACCGCAGTGTAGCCCGCGTCTTTAGCCATTTTGATCGCAGCCAGCGTCTCGGTCAGAGAACCGATCTGGTTGAATTTGATCAGGATGGAGTTAGCGATGCCTTTGTCGATGCCTTCTTTCAGGATCTTGGTGTTGGTCACGAACAGGTCGTCGCCCACCAGCTGGATTTTGTCGCCCAGCACTTCGGTCTGGTATTTGAAGCCAGCCCAGTCAGATTCGTCCAGGCCATCTTCGATAGAGACGATTGGGTACTGTTTGGTCAGGTCTTCCAGGAAGTGAGTGAACTCTTCAGAAGTGAAGGCTTTGTTGCCTTCGCCTGCCAGCACATATTTACCGTCTTTGTAGAATTCAGATGCTGCACAGTCCATTGCCAGGGTGATGTCTTTACCCAGAACATAGCCCGCTTCTTTTACCGCTTCAGCGATAACAGCCAGTGCTTCTGCGTTAGAACCCAGGTTTGGCGCATAGCCACCTTCGTCACCAACCGCAGTGCCCATGCCTTTAGATTTCAGCACTTTTGCCAGGGTATGGAACACTTCAGAACCCATACGTACAGCTTCTTTCAGCGTTTTCGCGCCAACAGGCTGGATCATGAATTCCTGGATGTCGACGTTGTTGTCTGCGTGCTCGCCGCCGTTGATGATGTTCATCATTGGCAGTGGCATAGAGAACTTGCCTGGGGTGCCGTTCAGTTCAGCGATGTGCTCGTACAGTGGCATGCCTTTCGCAGCAGCAGCCGCTTTAGCCGCAGCCAGAGAAACAGCCAGAATGGCGTTAGCACCAAACTGTGATTTGTTCTCAGTACCGTCCAGATCGATCATGATCTTGTCGATATTGGCCTGGTCTTTGGCATCTTTGCCGGTAACCGCGTCAGCGATCGGACCATTAACAGCAGCAACAGCTTTAGTGACGCCTTTACCCAGGAAACGAGATTTGTCACCGTCACGCAGTTCCAGCGCTTCGCGAGAACCAGTAGAAGCACCTGATGGCGCCGCTGCCAGACCGACAAAGCCGCCTTCCAGATGCACTTCAGCTTCAACAGTCGGGTTTCCACGAGAGTCGATGATTTCGCGACCGATGACTTTAATGATTTTGGACATTAGTTTTTCCTCAGTACAAGTTAGCTTAAACTTAGACACACGGCTTGAAACCCTAAGATTTCAAGCCGTTATGAAAACACTTATTTTGCCAAACGCTTCTGGTACTCGCTGGCAGCTTTCACAAAGCCACTGAACAGCGGGTGCCCGTCCCGAGGTGTTGAGGTGAATTCCGGATGGAACTGACACGCAACAAACCATGGGTGGTCAGGGATCTCAATGATCTCAACCAGTTGGTCATCCCCAGAGCGACCTGCCACACGTAAACCGGCCGCTTCAATTTGCTTCAATAGCATATTGTTGACTTCATAACGATGACGGTGGCGCTCAACAATGGTGTCAGAACCATAGAGGTTACGCACCAGGCTGTTATCCGTCAGCTGGCACTGCTGGCTACCGAGGCGCATGGTGCCGCCCAAATCGCTCTGCTCAGTACGCTGCTCAACGTTGCCTTCTTCATCACGCCATTCGGTAATCAGCGCCACAACCGGGTACTTACAGTCAGGAACGAACTCCGTTGAGTTCGCACCCTCCATATGTGCCACGTTACGGGCAAACTCCATCAATGCGACCTGCATACCGAGGCAAATGCCGAGGTAAGGAATATTGTTTTCGCGGGCATACTGCGCCGTCATCAATTTGCCTTCCACACCACGATAGCCGAAACCGCCAGGGATAAGGATAGCATCCAGATCCTTCAGCACTTCAACACCACGGGTTTCAACATCTTGAGAGTCGATCAGCTTGATATTCACCGTCACACGGTTTTTCAGACCACCGTGCTTCAGGGCTTCGATCACTGATTTGTACGCATCCGGCAGTTCGACATATTTACCGACCATCCCGATGGTCACTTCACCACCTGGATTCGCTTCCTGATAAATCACCTGCTCCCACTCGCCAAGGTTGGCTTCCGGAGCATTCAGATTGAAGCGTTTGCAGATAAAGTCATCCAGGCCCTGCGATTTCAGCATGCCAGGAATTTTGTAGATGGAGTCGACATCTTTCAGTGAGATAACGGCTTTTTCCGGCACATTACAGAACAGCGCAATCTTAGCGCGTTCGTTAGCGGGAACCGCGCGGTCAGAACGGCAGATCAGCACATCGGGCTGAATACCGATAGACAGCAGCTCTTTCACGGAATGCTGGGTTGGCTTCGTTTTCACTTCGCCCGCCGCGGCCATGTACGGCACCAGCGTCAGGTGCATATACATGGTGTGCTCACGGCCCACATCCACCGCCATCTGACGAATGGCTTCCAGGAATGGCAGTGATTCGATATCACCCACGGTGCCACCAATTTCCACCAGCACGACATCATGGCCTTCGCCACCTTCAATGATGCGTTCTTTGATGGCATTGGTAATGTGCGGGATCACCTGAATGGTCGCACCCAGATAGTCGCCACGACGCTCTTTGCGCAGGACTTCTGAATAGATACGGCCTGTGGTGAAGTTGTTACGGCGGCTCATCTTAGTACGGATGAAACGCTCGTAGTGACCGAGATCCAGATCGGTTTCCGCGCCATCATCGGTGACATAAACTTCACCGTGCTGGGTTGGACTCATGGTGCCTGGGTCCACGTTGATGTACGGGTCCAGCTTCATGATGGTCACGTTAAGACCACGCGCTTCAAGGATAGCGGCCAGGGAAGCTGCGGCAATGCCTTTACCCAGAGAGGAAACGACCCCGCCGGTCACAAATATATAGTTCGTTGTCATGCTGAACCTGAGAATGTAGGTTTAAAGACGATGGAATGAATAACCAAGACGGGAAAATAGTATACCCGAAACACCCCGTTGCGACAATTGCTCGTTTCCGGTTGTGTGCTTACCACCGCATTTACCGCCATGAGATTACCTGAATATGCGCATCAGGAGGTTGACGCGCGTCACATTTTTGTTGAATCGTGTCAGCCAATTATTCCTGAGATTTCACAACCTGCCATGCGGCTTCCATCTGTTCGAGGGTCGCCTGCTGCATTTCCATCCCTCCTGCGGCAATAATCTGCTCAACCTGGCGAAAACGACGTTCAAACTTGGTATTGGCCTTCTGCAATGCAGTTTCGGCTTTACTGCCGAGGTGCCGTGACAGGTTGACCGTGGCAAACAGCAGATCGCCAATCTCTTCTTCCAGCTTGTCCTGATCGATGACCGCCTGCTGCGCTTCATGCATCACTTCATCAATCTCTTCATGCACTTTATCGAGCACCGGTCCAATCGTGGTCCAGTCGAAGCCCACGTGACTGCAACGCTTCTGGATTTTGTGAGCACGCATCAGAGCAGGCAAGGCATGTGGGATATCATCCAGCGCCGAATGCTGTGCTTTTTCGGCACGCTCATCGCTTTTAATTTTTTCCCAGTTGACCAACACCTCAGCACTGTCGCTGACCTGCGCATCGGCAAAGATATGCGGATGGCGGCGTTCCAGTTTATCGCTGATCGCATTGCAGATATCGTCGAAGTTAAAGCGCCCCTCTTCCTGCGCCATCTGAGCGTAAAACACCACCTGGAACAGGAGATCACCCAGCTCACCGCGCAGATCGTCAAAATCAGCGCGGTTAATCGCATCAATCACTTCGTAGGTTTCTTCGAGGGTATAAGGGGCAATAGAGGCAAAAGTCTGCTGGCGATCCCACGGGCAGCCGTGTTCCGGATCGCGCAGGGTTTTCATGATGCCCAGCAGGCGATCGAGAGAAGTCATAGTGTATTCCATGTTGAATTAGGAGGGCGACGCATGCGTCGCCCCTACGATCGAACCGGGCACCAGGGGCCGGGCATGCCCGGCCCGGTTAATGCAATCTCTTAGCGTCGATGATATCCGGGACCTGGTTAAGCCGTGCTATCACCCGGCTCAACACCTGCTGGTTATAGATCTCAATATCCATATCAATCGTCGCCAGCTGCTTTTTGGTGTCACTGTGGCTGGATACGCCAAGCACGTTCACTTTTTCATTGGCCAGGATGGTGGTGATATCGCGCAACAGGCCGCTGCGATCGTTCGCGGTAACACGCACCACCAAGGAATAACCGCTGGAATAAGTCTCACCCCAGACCGCATCGACGATACGTTCCGGTGCATGAGACATCAGATCCGCCAACTGGTCACAGTCGGCACGGTGAATCGAAATTCCGCGTCCCTGGGTGATAAACCCGGTGATATCGTCACCCGGAATCGGCTGGCAGCAGCGCGCAATGTGGTGCATCAGATTACCGACCCCTTCCACCACCACGCGGCCGCTCTCTTTGCTACGAGGTACGCTGTTAGAGGTTTTCTGCGTCAGTTTTTGCAGCGCTTCACGATCTTCTTCCTCAGCGCTTGGCTTGTTCAGCTTCGACTGCAGGAAGTTGCTCATCTGGTTGAGACGGACATCGCCACCGCCAATCGCGGCCAGCAGCTCATCCAGCGTGTTGAAGTTGTAGCGCGGTAGCAGCAGCTTCTCGGCATCTTTCAGATTGATATCAAGATGGTCCAGTTCGCTGTCGAGGATTTGACGCCCGGCAATAATATTCTTGTCACGATCCTGTTTGCGGAACCAGGCGTGGATCTTCGAGCGCCCCCGGCTGGTGGTGACATAGCCCAGGTTCGGGTTCAGCCAGTCCCGGCTTGGGTTCGGCTGCTTCTGAGTGATGATGTCAATCTGGTCGCCCATCTGCAGCTGATAGGTGAACGGCACAATGCGCCCGCTGATTTTCGCGCCGATGCAACGGTGGCCGATATCGCTGTGGATATGGTAAGCAAAGTCCAGCGGTGTGGACCCGGCCGGCAGATCGACCACATCCCCTTTCGGCGTAAAGACATAAACCCGGTCGTCGAACACCTGGCTGCGTACTTCGTCGAGCAACTCGCCGCTGTCCGCCATCTCTTCCTGCCAGGTAATCAGCTTACGCAGCCAGGCAATACGTTCTTCGTGGCCGGAAGCCCCGCGAGCGCTGCCACTTGCTGCACCCTCTTTATATTTCCAGTGCGCGGCAACGCCCAGCTCGGCATCTTCATGCATCTGGCGGGTACGGATCTGAATCTCGACGGTTTTACCCTTTGGCCCGAGAACCACGGTATGAATAGACTGGTAGCCGTTCGGCTTAGGGTTGGCAACGTAGTCGTCAAATTCGCTCGGTATATGGCGGTACAGAGTATGGACGATACCCAGCGCACCATAA
Organism: Erwinia rhapontici; assembly: GCF_020683125.1. Lineage (NCBI taxonomy): Bacteria > Pseudomonadati > Pseudomonadota > Gammaproteobacteria > Enterobacterales > Erwiniaceae > Erwinia > Erwinia rhapontici. Next base: position 3,945,608 of record NZ_CP085627.1, read on the forward strand.
CAGTCCTGCAAACGCTCAGCCACGATGCGCACCGCGCGCACATCGAACAACTCATCAAACGACAGCGACTTTTTCTGCATCTTGCGCCAGATGCTGTAGATATGTTTTGGGCGACCATACACCTCGGCCTTCACGCCCTCTTTCACAATCTCCGTGCGCAGCGACTGCACGAAAGTATCAATGTAGTCTTCCCGATCGATACGACGCTCGTGCAGCAGTTTGGCAATACGTTTGTATTCATCAGGATGCAGATAACGGAAGCAGAAGTCCTCCAGCTCCCATTTAAGCTGGCCGATACCCAGCCGGTTTGCCAGCGGAGCATAAATATTGGTGCACTCTTTTGCCGCCAGGACGCGTTCATCTTCCGGCGCGTCTTTCACTTCACGCAGGTGGGCAATACGCTCCGCCAGCTTAATCACCACACAGCGGAAATCTTCCACCATCGCCAGCAGCATGCGGCGCACGTTATCGACCTGCTCTGAGGCCATCGAATCATTGTGGGTCGCTTTTAACTGACGGATGGCATCCATATCGCGCACGCCATGCACCAGCGAGACAATGGCTTTACCGTGCTGCTCTTCCAGAACCTCTTCGCTCACCACGTTGGCATCGGCCAATGGGAACAGCAAAGCGGCACGCAGCGTTTCGTTGTCCATGCTGAGCATTGAGAGGATTTCTACCATCTCGACGCCACGCCACAGTAACAGTGCTGCGTCAGGATGATTTTTGGTCGCTGTTTCACAATAGCGCCAGGTATCGGCCAGTCGTTCACATGACTGCTGGTTGGAGATCCCCAGACTGGTGATCCATTGGTCGAGCGCAAACTCGCCAGCTGTATTCAGATGTGCACTTCTTACCGCAACCATATCCTCTCCTGGAATAGCCTCTGTTCAGGCCTTATTTTCAGCTAAACAGCACCATGGATCTTCGCCGTACACAGTGACGCCGTTGTTTTCAGATTATTGAATCCCGCATTATACGCAGCCTTCACGACTATTGCTGCAACGCCTTCCACACCTGCGACATTTTCAGCCATTTTTCCTGGCGTCTGAGCCCAATTTCTCATTTCAAAAGCACATTTCATCGGTGTGTGGCGATACAGTCAGCTGCTATAGCTTAGGCTTATGCGAAAACTGTTCCAGTTTTTAAAAAAAAATTTATCATTCTGCGTTACTGAGCAGGAAGAACTGATACAAGCCTTTGCCTGCCCCTGTTCGTGACGTTCATGCCAATGTCCTGCCACAAAGCGTGGCGCTGAACGCTATCATCAATCTGAAATGACGCCTTATGTTCACGCTTCACGATGGGGCAACACAATCTTTCAGGGTAGAATTTCATCATTGTTTCTTTGTGATTCACACGTCATCATTATCGGCAGGAAAATCGGGTATTGCCTGCCTCTGAACACAGCGCCAGTTGGACGGCACAGAGCGAAACACCGCGCACAGGGAATATTATGACCAAATACAGCCTGCGGGCTCGAATGATGATTTTGATTCTGGCACCCACGCTGATGATTGGGCTGCTGCTCTCCACGTTTTTCGTCGTGAACCGATATAACGAATTACAGAGCCAGCTCACCGATGCCGGGGTCAATATTATCGAACCGCTGGCGGTCTCAAGTGAATATGGCATGACCTTTCACAGTAAAGAGTCCGTGCGCCAACTGGTCAGCCTGCTGCATCGCCGTCATTCAGATATTGTGCGGGCCATTTCGGTTTTCGACGATCACAATCAGTTGTTTGTCACGTCAAACTACCATCAGACGCCCGACCTGCTGCGCCTGCCGGACAACACGCCGTTAACCACTCGCTATATGAAACAGCGCCACGGAAACTCCGTGATCCTGCGTACGCCCATCCTCTCCGAAAGCTATTATCCGGATGAATCGCCGGGCCAGGATGCGAAACCCAATGGTAATCCCCTCGGTTATGTCGCCATTGAGCTGGATCTGCAATCCGTCAGGCTACAGCAGTATAAAGAGGTGTTTATCTCTACCCTCTTGCTGCTGCTTTGCCTGTGTATTGCCATGCTGTTTGCCTACCGTCTGATGCGCGATGTCACCGGGCCGATCCGCAATATGGTGAGTACCGTTGACCGCATCCGCCGTGGCCAGCTAGACAGCCGCGTAGAAGGGCATATGCTGGGTGAACTCGATGTGCTGAAAAACGGCATCAACTCGATGGCCATGTCGCTTACCGCCTATCACGAAGAGATGCAGCAAAATATCGACCAGGCTACCTCTGACTTGCGTGAAACGCTGGAACAGATGGAGATCCAAAACGTCGAGTTGGATCTGGCTAAAAAACGCGCCCAGGAAGCCGCGCGTATTAAATCAGAGTTCCTCGCCAATATGTCACATGAGCTGCGCACGCCGTTAAACGGCGTGATTGGCTTTACCCGCCAGACGCTCAAAACCACGCTGAATTCCACCCAGCGCGATTATCTTCATACCATTGAACGATCGGCGAATAACCTGTTAAGCATCATTAACGATGTGCTCGACTTCTCAAAACTTGAAGCCGGAAAATTAATACTGGAGACCATCCCCTTCCCGCTGCGTGCCACGCTGGATGAAGTGGTGGTTCTGCTGGCGCAGTCCGCACATGAGAAAGGACTGGAGCTCACGCTTAATATCCAGAGTGACGTGCCGGATAATGCCATTGGCGATCCGCTGCGCATGCAGCAAATCATCGTCAACCTGCTCGGCAACGCAATCAAGTTCACCGAACGTGGCAATATTGATATTCGCGTGGAGAAACGCGCCCTGAGTAATAACCGTATGGAGCTGGAAGTTCAGATTCATGACAGCGGCATCGGGATTTCAGAAAAGCAGCAGTCGCAGCTGTTTCAGGCGTTTCGTCAGGCGGATGCCAGTATTTCGCGCCGTCACGGCGGCACCGGGCTGGGTCTGGTGATCACTCAGAAACTGGTTAATGAAATGGGCGGCGAAATCTCGTTCCACAGCCGCCTCAATCACGGTTCCACCTTCTGGTTCCACGTTAATCTGGCCCTGAATCCGAACGCTGCCAGTGATCCACGGGTGATGGATTGCATCGAAGGCCAGCGCATGGCTTATGTCGAACCCAACGCCACGGCCGCGAAAGCGCTGATGGAGATGCTGGCCGCAACGCCAATGAACATCAGCTACAGCCCGTCACTGAGTGAACTTCCGGAAGCACACTATGATGTGCTGCTGATGGGCGTTCCGGTAGCTGACCCGCAAAATCTTGAGATCACCGGAGAACAGCTGACGCCAATACTACAACGTGCTAACAGCGTCATTATGGCTCTGCCATTCCAGATGCAGGTTTATGCGGAAGAGCTCAAAGCACGCGGTGTGACGGCCTGCCTGATTAAACCGATATCCATGACCCGTCTGATCCCCGTTCTGGTCGATCATCATCACCGTGATGCCCTGCCACTGACCGAACGGCACCGTCTGCCGCTGCGTGTGATGGCGGTGGATGATAACCTGGCTAACCTGAAGCTGATTGGAGCACTGCTGGAAGAGCAAGTCGCGCACATTGTGCTGTGTGACAGTGGTGAAGCGGCGATTAATCAGGCGCGTCATCAGCATCTGGATATTATTTTAATGGATATTCAGATGCCGGAGATCGACGGCATTCGTGCCAGTGAAGCCATTCGTACCCTGCCACAGCACGCCAATACACCGATAGTGGCGGTCACGGCGCACGCACTGGATGGCGAAAGGGAACAGCTGATCAAAGCCGGGATGAACGATTACCTCGCCAAACCTATCGATGAGCAGAAACTGAGTCGACTGCTGGCACGCTATTCACCGGGCGGGCAACGCATGTCGCTGCCGGTGATTGAAGTACCGGCGTCCCTCGACTGGGCACTCGCGTTACGTCAGGCGGCGAATAAACCCGATCTGGCACGCGATTTGTTGCAGATGCTGGTGGATTTCTTACCGGAAGTTCAGATGCTGATAGAGCAATATATGACGGAGAATAATACAACTTCACTGCGCGATATCATCCATAAACTGCATGGCAGCGCCAGCTACAGCGGAGTACCACGCATGAAGCAACTCTGCCTGGCACTGGAACAAAGCCTGCGTCAGAGTGAGGATATCACTCAGGTAGAGCCTGAATTGTTTGAGCTGTTGGATGAGATGCAGAACGTGGCACGGCTGGCGAAGGAGCGGCTAAAACTGTAGGTTCGGGATCCGCTGCGAGGCGGGCCTGCATTGCAGACCCGCTCATCAATTATGCAATGAGCTTAGCCCACTGCTCAACCCACGGAGAGGTGACCTCTTCCGGCTCCGGGTTTTCCGTGGCATCCACCAGCAGCATCTCACCCACGCGGATAGCACTTTGATCCTGTAACAGGTCAGCAAATTTTTTGCCGCCGCCGCAGAACTCATCATAGCTGCTATCGCCCAGCGCGATAATGCCGTAACGCAGCTCAGGCTGGTAACCCAACTTATCTTTGATGCCAGCGTAAAGGGAAGCAATGCTGTCCGGCAGATCGCCTTGTCCAGTGGTTGACGTGATCACCAGCACGGCTTTCTGCGCATAGTGCTGCCAGTCTTCCAACGTGGGATCTTCAAAAATCTTCACCTGATGGCCCGCCGCAACCAGCAGTGGTTCAGCCTCTTCGGCCACCAACAGGGCATTACCGTAAACGGTGCCAACAAAAATGCCTACCTCAGCCATGCTCTTCTCCATTTTGGAATGCTTATCGTTGTTCACTATCCTGCGGGCTTTCCGTCGCGAACTCAACCCGTGGAATATCAGGGAGACAGTGCTGCCAGTCGAACTGCGTCATCGCCGTTTGCCAGACGTCATCCAGCCCGGCACGCAGCACCAATGGCACCTGGGTTACCGGGTGCGCCAGGCATAGTTCGCTGGCGTGCAGCATAAGTCGGTTCATCCCGAAGTTTGCCGCAGCACTGCGATTCTGCTTCAAATCGCCATGGGCGCTATCGCCGATAATCGGGTGGCGCAGATGGGTCATATGACGACGCAACTGATGCTTACGCCCGGATTCCGGTTTCATCTCTACCAGAGAATAGCGCGAGGTTTGATAAGGGCCGACGGGCACGGGCAGTTCGGCAGTGGCCAGCCCACGCCAATGGGTGACGGCCGACTGCGGCGCTTTTTCAGGCTGGCTAAACTTATCCGCAATTTTGTCCAGTTCTTCGGTCAGCGCATAGTCCAGTACCTCATCACCTTCCAGCCAGCCGCGTACCACGGCATGATAGGTTTTCTGCAACTGATGCTGTTCAAATTGTTCTGACAATAAACGCGCCACATCACTCGACAGCGCCATCAGCAGTACGCCGGACGTTGGCCGATCCAACCGGTGCACGGTAAACACGTGCTGGCCAATCTGGTCTCGCACCGTTTGCATCACAAAACGGGTTTCATGACGGTCCAGCCAACTGCGGTGAACCAGCCAGCCGGACGGCTTATTCACCGCCACCAGCCACTGATCCTGATAAATAATTTCCAGCATCAGTTTTGTGACTCAAATAACTGGTCAAAGGCATTTAAAAGGTGCAACAGTTGTGCACGCTCCGGGATCTCACCTTCCAGCCACACTTCATAGTAAGGCGCTATCGCCAACGTTGTCGGCAGCGGCGCACCGGCATCCAGCAGCGCCTGCATGCGCGGCAGGAATATCCATTGCAGCCATTGTAATGGCGTCATGGTATCGACGCAGAAAGGTTCTGTGCTGGCAAACGCCTCACTATTTGGGGCAATAGCCTGCCATAAACCCGCCTGTTTAAGCTGCGTTTCAATGGCCAGCAACCGTTCCTGCACCTGTTGTTCACGGCTCATGAGCAACCTCCTGATTAAGCGTTGGGGATAAAGGTCGCAAAGCATAGCATCCGCACCGTGCCGGGTAAAAATTTCAACGAAAAAAGGGGCACTGTATATACAGTGCCCCTGGTCCGTTTGCAGCGTTCCAGCTACATTTATGCTCCCTGCTCATCCTTGAAAACTATTCCTGACACTCTCCATAGCGTGCACCATCCTGATGCGAATCCTTTGACGTCCATGATCACCGACTACCTTGTTCGGTCCACATTCTCCGTCTTGGAGGTGTCCTTTACCTCTCCCTAAGGTTTCCACGCTTCATCCGGAAGCCTTTCCCTGATACGTCATCCTGACGGGTCCAACTCATTCCATGAGCACATCGTCCTGATGTTCGTTCAACCCTGACTGTCCTTTGCGATGGGTGCTATTTTGCCTGTTCAGCATAAGCAAACAAGACACCCGTGCCAGTTTTTTACGCATCTCACAGGCGTGTTATCACAATCAGTACCCTAACGTGATGATCTACAATATTTTTACAATTAGAACGATTGATATGTCTGCATCAAAGGGATGCGATCTCTCACAGAGCACGTGAGACATCTCGCACAAAATGAACGGGCAAACTCTCAGCAACGTTCGCTAAGGGGTTGTAAAGAAATAAGAAAATTCTCAATTGAAGGGGAGATGACCTGCCGTTTTTGCGTTCCTAACTGCTCAATAATCACTTCGCCATTGAGATTACAAACCGACACCACCTCCAGTTCAGACTCCGTAGTAGCAATAAACAGAGTAGGAGAGTGTTTAAGACGACGCTTCATCACCAGGTGCCCAATCAGATTTTCCTGCACGCGCACAAAATCGTCTTCACTCCACACCTGTACCAAAGACACCTGGTGTCCGGCATAAGTTCCCATCATGTCACCGGCAAATTGTGCGGTATAGAATCCGGTGATCGAGGGCTGCAAGCTGATATCCAGTGCACGTTCAACGGCATCCAGGTTTTTTGCCAGCGTAAAGGGCTGTGGCTGCCACCAGACTTCATCATTATGGGTGGCGGTGACGCAAGGCGAGGGAATGCCGTACAGATCGGCGCTCGCCGGTGCATGACCATGCTGCTGCTGCCAGAGATCGCAATAGCGCTGGCTAAAATCGCGTAGGGCCTGGGAGGTTTCTTCGATCATTATTTTTTCACTCTTTGCTGGCTGGGTTACACTGACAACCTGGTGTGCACATCGGTACACGACACTCTTCAAGCTGCCTGCCACGGCGGGCACCCTAAAGTAACACAAGGTAACACCATGTCTTCATACGACCATCATCAGGCACTGGAAGGCCTGACTCTGGGGAAACCCACAGAATATCACGACAGCTATCAACCAGAGCTGTTACAGGCTGTCCCGCGTAGCCTGAACCGTGAACCGCTGGGCCTGTATCCCGATAATCTGCCGTTCAGCGGCGCGGATATCTGGACGCTGTACGAACTGTCCTGGCTGAACAGTAAAGGGCTGCCGCAGGTGGCGCTGGGTGAAGTCACTCTGGATGCCGGCAGCGTTAATCTTATTGAATCCAAAAGTTTTAAACTGTATCTGAACAGTTTTAATCAAACGCAATTTGCCGACTGGGGTGACGTCCGTCAGACGCTGGAACGCGATCTCAGTGACTGTGCTGCGGGTAAAGTTAGCGTTGCACTATTCCGCCTGCAAGAGATTGAAGGCCAGCCCATCGGCCGTTTCAACGGCGAATGCATTGATGAGCAGGACATTGTGATTGATCACTATCAGTTCAATGCCGACTATCTGCGCGATGCCACCAGCAACGAACGCGTTGAGGAGCAACTGGTCAGCCACCTGCTCAAATCTAACTGTCTGATCACTAACCAGCCGGACTGGGGGTCAGTGCAAATCAGTTATCGTGGCCCGCGTATTCAGCGCGAGGCACTGCTCCGTTATCTGGTCTCATTCCGCCATCATAATGAGTTCCACGAACAGTGCGTCGAACGCATCTTTAACGATATTCTTCGTTACTGCCAGCCGGAGAGTCTGACTGTTTATGCCCGCTATACGCGGCGTGGTGGTCTGGATATCAATCCCTGGCGTACCAACGATAAGTTTGTCGCCAGCCGTTCAAGACTGGTCCGTCAGTAAATCGCCGATCGCAACGTTAAGCTATTGTTAAATATCAATGGAAAAGGCTACTCTGACAACGGGCAGCGACAGCGGCCCAAGGACATTTTGCTTTTGTGATCGTCACATCACGGAGTTACTGCACCCCTGCGGGTGTAAAGGAGTTCACTTGATTACACATGTCAGCCCTCTCGGCTCAATGGACCTGCTTTCACAGCTCGAAGTCGATATGCTGAAGCGCACGGCCAGCAGCGACCTCTACCAGTTATTCCGTAACTGCTCACTTGCCGTGCTGAATTCAGGCAGTCAAACCGACAGTAGCCACGAACTGCTTTCCCGCTTCGAAAGCTTTGATATTAACGTGCTGCGCCGTGAGCGCGGCGTCAAACTGGAACTGATCAACCCGCCAGAAGAGGCATTTGTTGACGGGCGAATTATTCGTGCGCTTCAGGCTAACCTGTTTGCCGTTCTGCGCGACATCTTGTTCCTCAACGGCCAGATCGATAACGCCGGGCGCTTCCAGCAGTTGAAAGCGGAAGATCCCGTTCATATCACCAACCTGGTCTTCTCTATCCTGCGTAACGCGCGTGCGCTGCACGTGGGGGAAGAGCCCAATACCGTGGTGTGCTGGGGGGGGCACTCAATCAACGCCGTTGAATACCAATACTGCCGCAACGTTGGCTCCCAGCTTGGCTTACGTGAACTGAATATTTGCACCGGCTGCGGGCCGGGTGTAATGGAAGCACCGATGAAAGGGGCGGCGGTGGGCCATGCCCAGCAGCGCTACAGAGATAGCCGTTTCATCGGTCTGACCGAACCCTCAATCATTGCTGCCGAACCGCCTAACCCGCTGGTGAATGAACTGATCATCATGCCCGATATCGAAAAACGCCTGGAAGCGTTTGTGCGTATCGCCCACGGCATTATCATCTTCCCCGGCGGGGTCGGAACAGCCGAAGAGCTGCTTTATCTGCTGGGTATCCTGATGAACCCACACAACCATGACCAGGTTCTGCCGCTGATCCTCACCGGGCCAAAAGAGAGTGCCGACTACTTCCGCGTGCTGGATGAGTTTATTGTCAGTACCCTGGGGGATGAAGCACGCAAGCACTACACCATCATTATTGATGATGCGGCCGAAGTGGCACGTCTGATGAAAAAAGCGATGCCGAAAGTGAAAGAGTATCGCCGCGAAACCGGTGATGCTTACAGCTTCAACTGGGCACTACGCATTGCGCCCGACCTGCAAATGCCGTTTATGCCAAGCCATGAAAATATGGCAAACCTCAATCTGTCTCCCGAACAGCCTGCCGAACAGCTGGCAGCTGCACTGCGCCGGGCGTTCTCCGGCATCGTGGCCGGTAACGTGAAAGATGTGGGCATCAAGGCCATCAAAGAGAAAGGGCCGTACAAACTGCACGGTGACCCGGAAATCATGCGTCGCATGGATGATCTGCTGCAAGGATTTGTCGCGCAGCACCGTATGAAGCTGCCGGGCAGCGCGTATATCCCCTGTTACGAAATCATTAAGTAAAGAGCGGCCTGCGGGCCGCTCAGGGTTATCTGATGATACATCTGTTAATTATCGATGCGCTGAATCTGATTCGGCGCATTCATGCGGTTCAGGGTTCCCCTTGCCAGGAAACCTGCCTGAATGCCCTGCAACAATTGTTGCTCCACACACGCCCAACGCACGCCGTGGCCGTTTTTGATGATGATGATCGCAGCGACAGCTGGCGCCATCAGATCCTGCCTGATTACAAAGCGGGACGTTCACCGATGCCGGATTCCCTGCGTGACGAAATGCCGTTGCTCCGGGCTGCCTTTGCCAGTATTGGCGTAGCCAGCTGGCACTCAAAAGGCGATGAAGCTGACGATCTGGCCGCAACGCTGGCCAGCAAGGTCGCCTCCGCAGGCCATCAGGCGACGATTGTGTCGACCGACAAAGGCTACTGCCAGTTGCTGGCACCGACTATCCAAATTCGTGATTACTTCCAGAAACGCTGGCTGGATGTGCCTTTTATTGCCGCAGAATTTGGCGTGGCTCCGGCACAGCTGACCGATTACTGGGGACTGGCGGGGATCAGTAGCAGCAAAATCCCCGGCGTTGCGGGCATTGGGGCCAAAAGTGCCAGCCAGCTACTGCAACAGTTCGGCAGTCTGGCGCAGATTTATCAGCAGTTGGATCACGTACCGGAAAAATGGCGCAAAAAACTGGCCGAACATCAGCAGATGGCGGAAATCTGTCAGCAGGTGGCAACGCTTAAAACGGATTTAGTGCTGGAAGGGAATCTGAAGGATCTGCGTTTGCCGTAGGGTCGGGCTCGTTTAACAACGGGCGAGGCATGCCTCGCCCCTACATTCTGGATTATTTTTCGTCGCGGCGGCCCGGCGCGGCGCTCCAGATGCGGCGGATATGTACCGTTACTTCTTCACGATCGTGATAAAGCTGACGCGCCTGAATCTGTGCATTAATGCCATTTTCTTTCAGCTTTTCGTCGATCATCGCCAGGTTCTGCGAGACCTCTTCATAGCGTTTTTTCATCGGCAGCTTGAGGTTAAAAATCGCCTCACGACACCAGCCATTCACCAGCCAGTCCGCCATCAGATTTGCCACACGCACCGGTTTTTCTACCATGTCGCAGACCACCCAATAGTTATTGCTACGCGTTGGGCGATATTTGAAGCCGTCTTCACGCTGATGGAACACCTGCCCGGTATCCATCAGGCTCGGTGCCATCGGACCGTTATCTACCGCGTTAACCATCATGCTGCGCTGCACAAGCTGATAGGTCCAGCCGCCAGGACAGGCCCCCAGATCCACTGCCCACATCCCGCTGGCCAGGCGCTCATCCCACTCATCGGCAGGAATAAACACATGGAAAGCCTCTTCCAGCTTGAGCGTGGAACGGCTTGGTGCATCGGAAGGGAACTTCAGGCGCGGAATGCCCATAAATAGCGCGGAATTATTCTGCGGCAGAGAGTACCCTACATAACAGCAGCCGGAAGCGATAAAGAACACGTGAACTACCGGGCGCTTATTGCTTTCGTAGTTAAGCAGAATGCCTTCTTTACGCAGGCTGGCACGCAGCGGAACGGTAAACTTACGGCAGAACTTCAGCAGCTCTTTGCTGGCATTGGTGTCCGGCACTTCAACACGCAGATCGCCGCCCTTCTCTACCACACCGGTCAGCATCCCCGCGACAGGCGAGATGCGGTCCTCGGTGGGCAGGTCACGCAACAGTTCACCCACCACGATCATCTGGCGGGAAAAAATCAGTTCGCTAAACGGCAGCTCATTGAGCAACTTTTCTGCTTCACCCTGCTGATAGCACTCAAACAGCACGTAGGCAGAGTCATCTTTCACGCGGGCGAAACCATACACTTCGCGTTCAGCGGCTTTAGCGGTGATTTCGGCCGCACACTCTTTCTCAAAACCCTGACGGCAATACAGTAAAATTTTATTCATGGCGATCTGCCCTTTTTTTCAGACGCAGTGCGCCAACCAACATCAGAACCCACCCGATCAGGAAGCCAGTGCCGCCAATCGGGGTGATGTAAACCCATAACTTCAGGTGTGACAGCGCCAGGCAGTAAAGACTGCCGCTGAACAATACGGTACCCAGCGCTAAAAATGCGCTGCTCCAGTAAAACCAGATATTTGCACGGCGCAGCATCGCTGCTGCAATACCGAGTATCGCCAGGGTGTGAAACGCCTGATACTCCAGCCCGGTTTTAATCCAGGCCATCTCTGCGCTTCCCAGCGACTTGCTTAACACGTGGGCACCAAATGCCCCCAGCATCACGTAGAAGAATCCACTGATGGCGGAGAAAATCAGCATTGCACGACTGGACATGGCACCATCCTCTATCCGGACAGGGAGGCCCCTCCCCGTCTCTTTATCCATTACCCCTGCCGCTCGGCGGCGAAGGCATCACGGTCAGTGCTCGTAGCGAAAGCGAAATTTTTCTTGTTCGCTGGCCGCTTTTGCCAGAATCCACTGACGGAAGGCGGCTATTTTACCCAGTTCTGCCTGACTGTCATGACAAACCAGATAAAAAGCATTTTTACTGACTAATACATCATTAAACGGGCACACCAACCTGCCCGCTTCAATCTCGCTCTGCGCCATGACGTTATTAGCCAGTGCAACGCCCTGTCCATGGATCGCCGCCTGGAGCACCATGGCACTGTGGCTGAAAATCGGCCCCTGCTGCACATTAATACTGTTCAGCCCCAGTTGGCGGGTATACGCCTGCCAGTCACGGCGTGATGCATCATGCAGTAAAGTATGGCCTGCCAGTGCCGCAGGCGATGTCAGCGGGCGCTCACCCGTTAACAACAGTGGTGAACAGACCGGCAACAGATATTCCGCATAGAGTTTTTCCACCCGCAATCCCGGCCAGTTACCGCGTCCGTAGAAAATCGCCACGTCAACATCATCAGCCAGTTTCTCTTCATCGCGGTCCACGGCCTGGATACGAACGTCGATCCCCGGATAAGCTGAGTTAAAGCTGGTCAGTCTTGGCACCAGCCACTGAATGGCAAAACTCGGCAGCAAACTGACCGTCAGTGCGCCTTTTGCACTGCGGGCCTGTAGCTTGCGCGTGGCATCATTCAGCGCGGTGAAAATTTCTTTAATATCGAGATAATAGCTTTGCCCTTCTTCCGTCAGCAGCAGAGACCGATTACGTCTGCGGAACAGCTTGAGGCCCAGAAAGTCTTCCAGTGACTTGATTTGATGGCTGACAGCGGCCTGAGTCACAAACAGTTCTTCTGCCGCTCGGGTAAAACTGAGATGACGCGCAGCAGCGTCAAAAACCCGCAGCGCATTCAAAGGTGGTAAACGTTTAGACATGATAGATGGGTACTTTTCATCAAGGCCGGGCGTTGCTCTGTTACACAGAGTTACGTATTAGTTTTTTTTATCCGAGGCATTATAAATTGTCCGTTGAGGAACTGCCAGCAAATACCTATAGTTGCGCCACTTCCTGAGCCGGAACGAAAAGTGTTTTGAAATTTGGTGCTAACGCGCGGAATTTTGAGGGGCTTTTGGCTTGTGTCGTGATGTTGTGTTTGCATTTGACCTGATGATTTTCAGGTCTGGTAGCCTGGCTACCTTTTATTCCTGTAGATTTACCCTGTCTGTCCATATTGATTGTTAATAGCACCGCCAGTGGCGGTGCTTTTTTTTGCCTGCGTTTTACTGGCCCATCTCAACCATCTCTTTGACATCAGAGCGGTTAATCTGCTGTTTTGACCCATTGGCATCTTTATAGCTGATCATCCCGGTATCATCGTCTACCATAGGTTTGCCCTCGGCAACGATAGTCCGGCCGTCATTGGTATGCATCACATAATTGCTTGAACAACCAGCCAGAGCTAATGTCATGGTGCAGGCTGCGATCACAGCGGCGAGCTTTTTCATTTTTATATCTCCGTGATGAGAAGAAGTACCCGATGAGCTGTCAAAATAACAATAGAAAAGGGTTTAACATCCTACTAAGACAGCGCTTCTATTTGCGGGTAAACACTATAAACAGTCATAATTCAGCATAACGCGCTTTTTCAGCTTTGCCAGAAAACCACATCTCTTTCAGTCTGGTCCTAAAAAGGCACGAACCATCCCAGAGGAACGCGTAAAAAGTATGACGTCATTTAACCCGCGGCACTTTCGCCAGCAGTTCCCCGCACTCAACGATGCCACCTGCTATCTCGACAGCGCAGCCACCGCGCTGAAACCGCAGGCGGTGATTGATGCCACGGAACAGTTTTATCGCCTGAGTTCGGGTACGGTCCATCGCAGCCAGTTTGCTGCCGCACAGCGCCTGACCGAACGTTATGAACAGGCCCGCGCACAGGTGGCACACCTGCTGAATGCCGCCAGCAGCCACAATATTGTCTGGACCAAAGGCACCACTGAAGCGATCAATCTGGTGGCACAAAGTTGGCTGCGTCCGCGCCTGCAAGCGGGGGATGAGATCGTGGTCAGCGAAGCGGAACACCATGCTAACCTGGTGCCCTGGCTGATGGTGGCAGAACAGACGGGTGCCCGCGTCGTCAAATGGTCGATTGGTAAAAACCGCCTGCCAGACCCCGATCTGCTCCCGGCACTGCTGAATGCACGCACACGTCTGGTGGCCGTGGGGCAAATGTCTAACGTCACTGGCGGTTGCCCTGACCTGCAACGGATCATCAGCCTTGCGCATGGCTGTGGTGCAAAAGTGATGGTCGATGGCGCCCAGGGCGTGGTGCACTGCCCTCCGGATGTACAGGCACTGGATATTGATTTTTATGCTTTTTCGGCACATAAGCTGTACGGCCCGATGGGTATTGGTGCGCTGTATGGCAAAGCCGAACGCCTGGCAGAAATGGTTCCCTGGCAGGGGGGCGGCAAGATGATAAGCAGCGTGACCTTCGAGGGATTTACCCCGCAACCCGTCCCGTGGTGCTTTGAAGCCGGCACCCCTAATGTGGCTGGCGTCATTGGCCTGAGTGCTGCGCTGGAGTGGTTAAGCCACATCGATGTAGCTGCCGCCGAGCGCTGGAGTTGTGAACTGGCGACACAGGCCGAACAACGTCTGTCGGCACTGCCCGGTTTCCGCAGCTATCGCGCCAGCCACTCCAGCCTGCTGGCATTTGATATTGCGGGTATCCATCACAGTGACGTCGTGATGCTACTGGCCGAAAGCGGCATTGCCGTGCGCGCCGGGCAGCACTGCGCCCAGCCGTTGCTGGCCGCCCTGGGCGTCAGCGGGACATTACGTGCCTCCTTCGCCCCTTATAATACCGTTGAAGATGTGGACGCGCTGGTCGCGGCCATGACCACCGCCCTGACGCTACTGGCAGATTAATCATGAGTTTACCGCTTATCGCTTCGCATCCCTTTGGCACACTGATTACTCCGGACACACTGCGGGCGCAGTTTTCCCATTTCAGACAGTGGGAGGAGCGTTACCGCCAGCTGATCCTGCTGGGCAAACAGTTGCCCGCCCTGCCCGATGAACTGAGAAGTGCTGATATTGAGCTGACCGGATGTGAAAATCGCGTCTGGCTGGGGCATCAGCTGATGGCTGACGGGCGTCTGCATTTCTTTGGCGAGAGCGAGGGACGTATTGTGCGCGGGCTGTTGGCCGTACTGCTGACGGCCGTAGAAGGTAAAACAGCGACACAGTTACAACAGGACGATCCGCTGGCGCTATTTGAGCAACTGGCATTAAAAGAACAGCTGAGCGCCTCACGCAGCGCCGGATTGCAGGCGATGGCCGATGCCGTGATGCGGGCGGTGAATGAATAATACGGCTGCTTGTAACCGTCGGGTCGATCATTTTTTCGATCGACCCGTGCAATAAAAGGCTGACCGAAACAGAAGATCAGCCTCTACGCTATTTATGCCTGACGCGCTGCTTTTGCCATCATTTTCTTCAGCACATGGGACACCGCGACAAAACCAAAGGTGGCGGTGACCATCGTTGCAGCACCAAACCCTGCCGCACAGTCCATACGCTTCGGGCCTTCTGCGGTGCTGCGCGACGCACATACCGAGCCATCCGGCTGCGGATACATCAACGCCTCGGTGGAAAACACGCAGTCGATCCCCAACTTGCCTTTGCTGTTTCTGACGATATTGAAATCATTTTTGAGCCGCTCGCGCAATTTCGCCGCCAGCGGATCCTGAATGGTTTTTGCCAGATCGGCCACCTGGATCTGTGTGGGATCAATCTGCCCACCTGCGCCCCCGGTGGTCACCAGCGGCACTTTATTACGCCGACACCATGACAGCAGCGCTGCTTTGGGTCGCACGCTATCAATGGCATCAACCACATAACTGAAGTCCTTCCCAATCAGCTCCGCCGTATTCTCTGGTGTAATGAAGTCGTCAACACAGGTCACCCGGCATTCCGGATTGATCGCCAGCAGACGTTCAGCCATCACCTCGGTTTTCGCCCGGCCAACATTCTCTTTCAGCGCGTGAACCTGACGATTGGTGTTGGTGACGCAGACGTCGTCCATATCGATCAATGTGATCGCACCGATGCCGGTACGTACCAATGCTTCCGCCGCCCACGAACCAACCCCACCAATGCCCACTACACAGACATGCGCATCCGCAAAGAGCTGAAGCGCAGACTGGCCATAGAGGCGCGCCGTTCCGCCAAAGCGTTGCCGCCAGGCATCTGAAAGAACCATCATCTGTTATTCCTCGAAACCTATCCAAACACAGCGGGCCGCCTTCGCCGCCCGCTGTGGATTTACTGACTGACCAGTAAACCACTCTGAGAAGAACTATTCTGTGCAGAAGAGAATATCGGTGCGCCGGCGCCTGGGGCATTTTTCAGCACCCAGACGCGGCCATAATGGTTAAACCAGCCCGCCATATGCCCGGCATCGGGGCCGATTCCCTGGTATATGTCGAAGTGCTGCCCTTTAATGGCCCCCCCTACATCCAGCGACACCATTATACGCATCTCATATTTGCCGGTAAATTTACCGTTGTTATCCAGCAACGGAATCTCTGCCAGCAGCGCAGTACCCGGTGGGATCAACGCACGGTCAGCCGCGACCGAAGCTTTTGCCACCAGCGGCACCGCGCTGGCACCACGCACGGGCGCAAAGTTCTCAGGTTTAAAGAAGACAAAGGAAGGGTTCTGCTCCAGCAGTTCGCGCACCTCAGCCGGGCTGTGCGTTTCGCCCCACTGACGGATAGCCTGCATCGACATGTCTTCGCGCTTCACTTCACCGCGGTCGATCAGAACTTTACCGATACTGCGATAAGGATGGCCATTCTTACCACCGTAGCCGAAGAACGTCAGCGGACGCCCATCCCCGTAGTCAACATAGCCGCTGCCCTGCACATCCATAATAAAGTTATCCATCAGCGAATTGCTGTAGCCCGCGATAAAGCGTTCATCCAGCGCACCACTGTAGATTTCCGCCCGGCTTGGCAGCTTCCTGCCCTTACTACGCGGTGGCATACGGTATAAAGGATACTGGAATTCACCCTGGCGGGTGTAACGCGCCTGAATCACCGGGGTGTAGTAACCGGTAAACTGAACGTTGCCATAATTGTCGGTGCCTTCCATCTGATAAGCATCCAGACCGAACTGGCGCAACTGACGAGTATCGCCCCCGGCCATCAGCCAGCTCTCGATGGCGCTATAGGTGCCGGACTGACGCGAATACATGCCCGCAGAGGAAAAGCGGATTTGAGAAACCTGGTCGGCAAAGTCTTTGCCATTCACCGGGCGCCCCTTCGCGTTGGGCTGATTGACCAGCGCCAGCGGTTGATTCAGTGTCCCATCCTTATACTGTTGCCCACGATCGGTGGGTTTCGACGAACACCCCGCCAGCAGCGCCAGCAGCGTGCCGGTCACCAGATATTTTGCCCAACCTGCTTTCATGCCTTCTTTACCTTTATACGGGAACCCTGCGCGAAGATAGCAAAGGCACCGCCATAATTAAATGCGCCTTCTGAAAAAGACCTGAGGCATTTGTGCAACATTCCAGCATCTGAGCGTAAAAATCCATCACAACCACGATTTTAGCCACTTATCTGCAAAAAGGGGTTGCAAGAAAACCCATCAGGCGTATAGTGCGCAACCACGGACGCGGGATGGAGCAGCCTGGTAGCTCGTCGGGCTCATAACCCGAAGGTCGTCGGTTCAAATCCGGCTCCCGCAACCAATTAACTGAAGTCTGTAAGATTGAGTTAAGCAGTAAAGAAGATAGTTGTCGTGATGGAAGCGACAAACCACGCGGACGCGGGATGGAGCAGCCTGGTAGCTCGTCGGGCTCATAACCCGAAGGTCGTCGGTTCAAATCCGGCTCCCGCAACCAATTATCCGTCGTGGGTGGGAAGTAAAAGTTGTTAAAGCGTTAATCGGACGCGGGATGGAGCAGCCTGGTAGCTCGTCGGGCTCATAACCCGAAGGTCGTCGGTTCAAATCCGGCTCCCGCAACCAATTAAACACCCTTAAGGGTGTTTTTTTGTATCTGTCGTTTGTCCCCCTCTTGCTGAATCACAGCGGAATCCTTTCCGCCTGTTGACTATTTATGCAGTGCCAGCGGCGCACCGTTAGCAAAATACGCTTTAATCCCTGCCAGAATGGAATCCGCCACCTGATGCTGAAAACGTGTGGTGCGTAATTTACGTTCCTCTTCGATATTGCTGATAAAGGCCGTTTCTACCAGAATCGAAGGGATATCCGGTGCTTTCAGTACCGCAAAACCTGCCTGATCCACCGTCCGCTTATGCAGATGGTTAATTTTTCCCATGCGCGACAACACCTCTTTACCAAACTTCAGGCTGTCGTTAATCGTCAGGCTCTGCACCATATCGAACATAGTGTGGTCGAGGTAACGGTCCCCGCTCCTGCTAACCCCCCCAATCAGATCGGATTCATTCTGCGTTTGTGCCAGAAAACGGGCAGCGGTACTGGTCGCCCCTTTCGTCGACAGCGCAAACACCGATGACCCGCGTGCCGCACGGCTGGTAAACGCATCAGCATGAATCGAGATAAACAGGTCGGCACGCTGCTTGCGCGCTTTCGCCACACGTACTTTCAGGGGAATAAACACATCTTCATTGCGCGTCATATAGGCACGCATATTCGGCTGCTTATCGATCAGCGCCTTCAGTCGTCGGCCAATCTTCAGCACCACATCTTTCTCGCGCGTTTTATGCTTACCGACTGCCCCGGAGTCTTCCCCGCCGTGGCCGGGATCGATCATGATGACAATGGGACGATCCCGACCCGCCTTACCGGGAAGCGGGGCAGCCGCTGGCTGGCTGCGTTCGAGATCGCCCTTGTTGTAATCTTCCAGCAATGCCAGTAGCGGATCATCATTGTGCTGCTGCGTTTGAACCGGATAGAGATCCAGTACCAGACGATTTTTGATCCCGGCAACCGGATCCAGCGTAAAAATACGCGGCGCAACGTTTTGCTTGAGCTCCAGCACCAACCGGACGGTGTTTTGGTCGAACTGGCCGACACGCGCATTTTTAATATAGGGGTCGTCCTGACGCACCAGATTACCCACGCTATTCAGCGCCGAATTCAGCCGGATATTGTCGATATCCACCACTACGCGATCGGGATTGCTGAGGGCAAACTGCTTATACTTAAGCGGCGTGTTGGACTCAATGGTCAGACGTGAATAGGTTGAAGAAGGCCAGAGGCGGATCGCCACCACATGGCCGCTGGCGGCCATGCCGACACGGCTGATGCTGAGTAACCAGGCTGCGCCTGCCCCTTGTAATAACCGCCGCCGGTTAAGTGAGGTTGAATCGGTCATGCCGCTCCTGATGCTTTACTGTGTTTAATAAAAAGCCAATAACAAAAATTTCGCAAAAACTTTAACGAATACACCAGGCAGTGTCACCCAAAAAAAGCGAATAAATGCAGGACATTAGCCACAGAGAAATGCGGTAGCAGGTGATAAGTAAGGATAAATGCCACTTGCACCCGGACGGATAAAAGAATAAAAATACACTTTTACCGAATAATAATTCAAAGAGGGTTTGCCGTGAAGGAACGTAGTACCGAGCTGGTCCAGGGATTCCGCCATACTGTTCCCTATATCAACGCCCACCGTGGTAAAACGTTTGTCATTATGCTGGGTGGTGAAGCCATCGAGCATGAGAACTTCTCAAGCATCGTCAATGATATCGGTCTGCTGCACAGCCTGGGTATCCGCCTGGTCGTGGTGTACGGTGCACGCCCGCAAATTGATGCCAGCCTCGCCGAGCGTAACCTCGAACCGCTCTACCATAAACATACCCGCGTTACGGATGCGCAGTCGCTGGAACTGGTGAAACAGGCCGCAGGCCGTTTGCAGCTGGATATCACTGCCCGCCTGTCGATGAGCCTCAATAACACGCCGTTACAGGGCGCACATATTAATGTGGTCAGCGGTAACTTTATTATTGCCCAGCCGCTGGGCGTGGATGATGGCGTGGACTACTGCCACAGCGGCCGTATTCGTCGTATCGATGAAGAAGCCATTCATCGCCAGCTGGACAGCGGTGCCATCGTGCTGATGGGCCCCGTTGCGGTTTCGGTCACCGGAGAGAGCTTCAACCTGACCTCTGAAGAGGTTGCCACCCAGCTGGCGATCAAACTGAAAGCTGAAAAAATGATCGGCTTCTGTTCCGAACAGGGCGTGACGAACAACGAAGGCAGTATTGTTTCCGAGCTATTCCCTAACGAAGCGCAGAAGCGTATTGAAGAGCTGGAAACCAGCGATGATTATCACTCCGGCACCGTGCGCTTCCTGCGTGGTGCCGTGAAAGCCTGCCGCAGCGGCGTGCGCCGCAGTCACCTGATTAGCTATCAGGAAGATGGCACCCTGTTGCAGGAGCTGTTCTCACGCGACGGTATCGGTACGCAGATTGTAATGGAGAGTGCCGAGCAGATCCGCCGCGCCACGATTAACGATATTGGTGGCATCCTGGAACTGATCCGCCCGCTGGAGCAGCAGGGCATTCTGGTGCGCCGCTCGCGCGAGCAGCTGGAAATGGAAATCGATAAGTTTACGATTGTTGAACGCGATAACCTGACCATCGGCTGCGCTGCGCTTTATCCATTCCCCGAAGAGCAGATCGGTGAAATGGCCTGCGTGGCAGTACACCCGGATTACCGCAGTTCGGCACGCGGCGAGGCACTGCTGGAGCGCGTAGCGTTACAGGCACGCCAGATGGGGTTAAAAAAACTGTTTGTGCTGACCACCCGCAGTATTCACTGGTTCCAGGAACGTGGTTTTGTCCCGGTGGATATCGAACTGCTGCCGGAAAGCAAAAAACAGATGTACAACTATCAGCGTCGTTCCAAAGTGCTGATGGTCGACCTGCGGGAAGCTAACGCCCATACGCGGCAGAGTTAATCGACGGGGCGAGGCATGCTCCGTTCGGTGTTAACCGGGACGGGCATACCCGTCCCCTACATTAGTGTTAACCGGTCCACCAGCCCACTGCGCCTTTGCGTGCGCATCTTCACTGCGGCGTTAAACACGCCTTTATCGGCGTACAGCGTTAGCTGCCGTTTGGCACGCGTGATGGCGGTATACACCAGCTCACGCGTCAGCACCGGCATGACCTGATTTGGCAACACCATCAGCGTATGTTCAAACTCCGATCCCTGCGACTTATGCACCGTCATCGCCCAGGCGCTGTCATGCGGCGGCAGGCGGCTCGGTTGCACGGCCTTGATGCTGCCATCGGGCAGTGGGAAAAACACTTTTAACTGCTGCTCGTCGTCCAGCATCGCAATACCGATATCGCCGTTAAACAACCCCAGCGCCCGGTCATTACGGGCAATCATCACAGGCCGCCCGACAAACCACTTGCCGTTCATCGCCACAACGCGGCGAATTAACCCCGCCTTGCGCAGCGACTGCTCAATGCGTTCATTCAGCCCGGCCACGCCAAATGGCCCTTCGCGCAGGGCACACAGCAGTTGGAATCGGCCAAACTCCGCCAAAACCTCAGCAGGCGGCGCTCCGGCGGCGAGCAATGTCAGATAGCCGCGATAACCCGCCACACAGTCATTCAACAGCTGCTGGTAATCCTCGCTGCTGCTCAGTGCCTGACGACGAATATCCGTAAATCCCCCGCTGAAGACCTGCTCAACCCGCTTCACCTCACCGGCGTTGACCGCCAGCGCCAGCTGGCCAATGCCCGATGACGCTGTAAAACGGTAGCTTTTCCGCAGCAGGCAGATCATATCGCGCACCACAGAGGCACTGGCATCCTCACGCCCGGCAACGTCACACCCCGTCAGACGCGTCAGTTCAGCGGCGCGCTCCAGGCTGTAACCGAATTCGGCACAGCGGCAGATATCCCCCAATACGGCACCCGCCTCTACCGAGGCAAGCTGGTCGCGGTCACCCAGGAAGATCACTCGTGCCTGTGAAGGCAGCGCCGCGATCAGGTTAGCCAGCATCGGCAGATCGACCATTGAGGCTTCATCCACCACCAGCACGTCCAGATGCAACGGATTACCCCGGTGGTAACGCATGCGTTGGCTGCCTGGCAGTGCGCCCAGCAGGCGGTGCAGCGTGGTCGCCTCCGTCGGAAAACGGCTGCGAATCTCCTCGTCCAGCGTCAGTTCCTGTAGC
This sequence comes from Erwinia rhapontici, assembly GCF_020683125.1. Classification (NCBI taxonomy): domain Bacteria; kingdom Pseudomonadati; phylum Pseudomonadota; class Gammaproteobacteria; order Enterobacterales; family Erwiniaceae; genus Erwinia; species Erwinia rhapontici. The sequence continues at coordinate 3,967,636 of NZ_CP085627.1, forward strand.
GTTTTTCCCAGTGACTCCGTGAGTCGGGCTGCCGCTTTCCCGGTTGGAGCTGCCAGTTCAATCCGTGGCGCCGTCACTGATAGCTCAATCAGGCTGGCGAGTAATTTCGCCACCGTTGTGGTCTTCCCGGTGCCCGGCCCGCCTGAAATCACTGCAACCTGACGGGTGAGCGCCACGGCAGCGGCAATTTTCTGCCAGTCGTCAGGCTGCTGGCCGAAATAGCGGTCAAGCGTCTGGCGCACCTGCGCCTCATCCAGTGCGACGGCATGCTGCTGGCGCTGCACAAACTGCGCCACTTCCCCTTCGCTCTGCCACATCCGGTGCAGATACAGCCGCTGTTGATGTAACACCAGCGGCGTCGCTGACTCCCCGTTGCTGACGGCGGTTTGTGCCAGTAATGTATCAGCCCAGTCCTGTGGTGCTCCTGCCGCCTGCCACAATGCCTGCGCCAGCTCCGGGTGACGGCCGGCAAAAAAAGCCTCAGGATGCAGTTGGTCCAGCGGCAGACAGACGTGCCCTTCCCCCGCATCGCGACTGACCAGTGCGGCCGCCAGCATCAGCGCCGGTTGCTCTGCTGTCGCCACCATCTGCGCAAACTGCACATCAAGGGGCCGCAATAGCCGCAGTCGCTGCGCCTGCTTTAATCCTTCTGTCAGCGTCATGCGCCCTGCTCCGCGTTGTTAGCAAACAGCTGGTCAAGCGCAGTGACAAAGTCTGCCTGGGGCCGCGTGCTGTAAATGCCATTGCTTCCCTCCGTCCCGTCCAGGCCACGCAGGAACAGATAAATCACGCCACCGAAATGACGTTCGTAGTCATAGTCCGCCAGACGGTGCCGCAGATAGCGATGCAGCGCCAGCGTGTAAAGCTGGTACTGCAGGTCGTAGCGATGTGACTGCATCGCCTGCGCCATAGCCGGACGCGTGTAAGCGCTACTGTCCTCACCCAGCCAGTTCGATTTGTAATCCAGCAGGTAATATTTTCCCTGCCAGCAAAAGATCAAGTCGATAAAGCCTTTCAGCATGCCCTGCACCTGATAAAAATCGAGCGGCGGGCAGTCAGCCGAAAGCGGGTCCTGGCGCACCACCTGGTCCAGTGCATCAGCCGTCAGAAGACGTGAAATCGGCAGATAAAATTGCAGCTCAACTCGCCGGGCTTCAGGTGCAAGCTGATCCAGGCTCACGCCACTGTCATTGAGCGGCGTATGCAAAATACGCCCGAGCCAGTCATGCATCACCGGATGCCAGGCCTCGTCCAGCCCCTGACGACTAAGCTGAAGCGCCAGCCAGTCATCTTCCAACGGTGCGGTAAATTCGAGGGTTTCGAACAATCCATGCAGGAAGGTGCCCGGTGCCGCTCCGCGCGGGAAAGTGTGCGGCGTAAGCTGTGGTAACAGCTCATCGCTGGCTTCGCCCACCGCATCAACATCCAGCCGGGGCAGCAGGTCCAGCGCGGGCGAATGCCCGTGCTGTTGCAGGCCGGAATAACTGGTCACTCGCCAGTCATCACGCAGGGTACGTTGTAACTGCTGGCTGCTCAGGCGCTGTGGGTCTTCGTGCTGTGGCTGCCACGGCGTATCGTCCGGTTCCTGCGGAATCACGACCGCGGTCGCATCACTTTGCAGGCTCAGCAGTGCCGTCCTTAATCCTGCGGCATCTGCCGCTTCGCCTTGCTGGATCAAGTAGCCCAACGCGCTGCGGTGCAGGTCACTGTCGCCCTCTTTTTTACGTGTGCCTTTAATCAGGGGAGCAATACCGACGCTACAATGGTAAACCGAGCGCGTCAGCGCCACATACAGCAGGCGCAAATCTTCTGCCAGCCTCTCCTGCTCGGCCAGCGCCACGCTCTCTTCCCCTTGTTGTAAGTCGAGCAACGCTTCGAAGGTCTGGCGATCGTGATAGACGCCGTTTTCCGCCTCGCGGAAGTTGGCAACAAATGGCAACCACACCAACGGATACTGTAAACCTTTCGATTTATGGATGGTGACAATCTGCACCAGGTTACGATCGCTCTCCAGACGCAACTGCTGGTTAGCCACTTGCCCGTCCGGCTGTTCCACCTGCTGAGCAAGCCAACGCACCAGCGCATGTTCACTGTCGAGGGTGGCTGCAGCCTCCTGCAACAGTTCACCCAGATGCAACAAATCGGTCAGACGGCGTTCCCCGCTGTCGGACGCCAGGAGATTTTCCGCAATATGCCGTTTCATCATCAGCTCACGCAGCATCGGCAGCACGCCACGCTTTAACCAGCGCTGTCGATACTCGGCAAATTCATCCACCAGGGCATCCCAGGCCCGTTCGTCCTGGTTCAGCGCATCCAGTGCCCGGGCATCAAGGCCCAGCAGGCTGCTGGCCAGCGCACTGCGCAGAACACGCTCCTGCTCCGGTGCCAGCACCGCCTGCAACAGCCACAGCATTTCGCGGGCTTCCGGTGTGGTAAATACGCTGTCACGGTTGGAGAGATACACCGAGGGGATTGCCAGGCCGTTTAATGCCTCACGCATCACCGAGGCCTCACTACGGCTACGCACCAGAATCGTGATATCCGAGGCACGCACCGCCTGCTGTTTACCGGCCTTACCGATCAGCGCGGTGCCCTGCTGCCCGGCACTGAGCCAGCGGCGAATTTCCGCGGCACACTGGCGCGCCATAAACTGCTGGTAATCACTGACCCCGACGCCCTCACCGGGCTGTAACCAGAACTGCAAAGCCGGCTGTTCTGCTCCCTCCAGGCTAAAGCTCAGGGTGGCGTTCGGCGCTGCCGGGCTGACGGTAATAAAAGGGATATCATTGAATAAAAACGGGTTTACCTGGTGCAAAAACAGCTTATTAACACCCTCCACCATCGCCGGTGATGAGCGCCAGTTAGTCTCAAGCGTATAGTGAGCACTAACTTCTGCTCGCGCTTTCATATAGGTAAAGATATCCGCACCACGGAAGGCGTAGATAGCCTGTTTCGGATCGCCGATCAGCAGCAGTGCACTGTCTGTCTGCCGCGCATACAGCGTGTGGAAGATGCGGTATTGCTGGGGATCGGTATCCTGGAATTCATCGATCAGGGCGACCGGGTAACGCTGACGGATTGCCGCTGCCAGCGCGGCCCCCCCCGGCTGCTGCAATGCAGCATCAAAACGCCCCAGCAAGTCATCAAACCCCATCTGCGCATGCAGGCGTTTCTCCTGCTGGGTCACAAAACGCACCTCGTACAACGCCCGGGCAATCACCAGGTCGCGCAATGACAGAGGCTCTGCGAGGAAGGCATCAATCTGGTCAAACAACGGATGCCGTGGCGGCTCGCCTTTCTTGGTTTTATCCGACAGCACGCGCTGACCAAAACGCTCAAGGTCTTTCGCGACCTCATAGTCTTCCGTTGCTGCCTGCGCCCACTGGGTAATTTTTTCCAGCCAGTTAGGTAAGTGCTTACTACTGTAACTGCGCTTGTCCACACCGGAGGACTCAACCAGCGACTGCAAATCGCCTGCCGCCAGCCATGCCTGTTTCAGCAGGTCGATGTGGGCAATGATTTTCTCATGGCGCTGCTCCAGCGTTTCATCGCGGTCTGGCGCTGATTTGAGCGCTGGCGCTTCTCCCCCCAGCCACGGCGAAAGCGTTTTCAGCAGTTGCTCCGGCCCTTCCCACAGTTGACGCACCACGCGCGCCACTGGCAGCGGCAACGGATAGCAGTGACGACGCCAGAAATCGGCCGTTGCGCGACGGCGCAACGGGGTTTCGTCCTCAATCAACTCCTGTTCAAACAGCATGCCGGATTCAAAGGCGTTGAGATTCAGCATACGCTGGCAGAAACCGTGAATAGTAAAGATACCGGCCTCATCCATCTGCCGTTCTGCGGCCAGCAGCATTGATGCTGCCTGCGATAAATCCGCCACTTCAGACATCAGAGCCGAGAGCATCGGGTTATGACTTTCACCGCGAACGCAGGCAATGCGCAGCTCGTGGATATTGGCACGGATACGCCCGCGCAGCTCCGCCGTTGCCGCCTCGGTAAACGTCACAACCAGAATCTCTTCCACTGACAACGGGCGACTGAACGCGGCTTCACCGCCCAACCCCAACAGCAGGCGCAGATAGAGCAGCCCGATGGTGAAGGTTTTCCCGGTTCCGGCGGACGCCTCAATCAGCCGCTCGCCGTGCAGTGGCAGGGTTAACGGCTCAAGCCTTTCAGGCACCTGTTGGTTCATGGCTGATCCTGACTCACCGGTAATGATTGCTGCAAGGTAGAGAGATCCTTCCAGGTCTTCCAGCCTGATGGCGCAGCATAGTCAGCTTTGCCGTGGCGGCTGCCGGACACCTGGGACAACAACGCCAGCCCACTCGGCGCAATGACAGCCTGATGGAAGAAGTCAGCCAGCCCCTGCGGCGTTAACGTCTGGATCTGCGCAATCACCTTCTCGCGGGTATCGAAATGGTAGTTCTCACGATCGAAATCTTTGCTAAAGCGCCCGGCTTCCTCATCCAGCGTTTGCGGGCGCTGCTTCAGTTCGTTGATCATCGCAGCCTGATACTGAGCAAAATCTTCGTGGCTCATTTCACGCAGGCGCTTCTCAGCCGTTGGATAAAACGCCTCAAAGCGCTTCAGTAGATAAGCGGGTTGCTTCACGTTACTTTGCAGCAGGAAGCCGATGCCCCACTGACGGCCCACCGGCATCTGGAAGGAGAAGACCGCATAGCCGAGTTGCTCTTCCGTACGGAGCTGATTGTAGAACCACGGCTGAATAATCTGGCTCAGCATCGCACTGCTGGCCATGCTCTGATACTCCGGGAAGCCCAGCGGAATATAGACAGCGGCCAGTGCAGAGTCGGTACTGCTACCGGGCTGTTGCAGGTTAGCCAGCACTTTTTTATCCACCGTCACGTGCTCACTGTGCCACCAGTCGCTGCCTTCGCAGTTAAGCTGATTTTTCACGTCAGTGGCCAGCTTACGCACGGCATCCGGCGTCATATTCCCTACCACCATCAGTTCCGGAGTGGATTGTTCCAGCAGCATTTTACGGTAGTCGAGTAGCTGTTGTAGCGTGATGGCAGGCACCAGTTTACGCCGTTCACTGCGTTGCGTGTAAGGCAGCTGTGACAGCAGTTGCGCAGGCTGAATCGCCAGCTCAAACGCTTTGCCTTTTTCGGCCGAATCCAGACGTTCCAGATACCAGGATTTCGCTTGTTCCAGCTGCTGTTCCGTTGGGGTAAAGCTGGCGTAACCGTCCAGCAGTTGGCCCATCAACTTCGGTAAACGCTGCGTGAACCCGCTGGCACTAAAGGAAACGCCGTCATCTTCACTGGTGGAGAAACTGATGCCACCGACAGAAGCCTGGGAACTCAGTTCATCCAGCGCAACCCCCGCCAGATAATCATTAAGCGCAAACAACACCTGATTTTGCGCGGTGCTCATTGACGCCTTGTTACGCAGGGCCAGGGTGATATTGGCCTTAGGCTCATCGGCGTAGTACTGGCTTGGCATGTAGAACACGCGCAGCCCTTTCTGATTCACCAACTCTTCCGGGCGCTGATACTTTTTATCGGCCTTGATCAGGCTGAAATCATCCGGGATGTAAGGGTTAAGAACCGGTAACGACAGGCTGATTTTGTCGCTTGCCGCCTGCCACTGATTAAAACGCTGCGCAGGAATACGATCGACCTGATAAGGCGCATCGACAAAGTAAGCGGTTTTATTGTGTGGCTCTTTCGGGCTGATAAACCAGATACGCGCATTTTGTGGCGTCATGCCATCCAGACGGGCATTAACCGCCTGCGGATCAAACTGGTCGGCAATATACGGGGCGACCAGCGTATCCTCGACCGGTACGCGCAGCATGGTATCCACCAGCCATTCGATGTAGTCCATATCGCGGGTAATCGACGGATAACGGAAGTCGAGATCCAGCACGTGGGACACTTCATCAAAGTAGCGCTTATCAATGCCCTGAGTACGCAGCGTTTTCAGGTAGCTGAATACGGCGGCAATCACTTCATCCCGGTTAGCCTGGCCTTTATCGGTCAGGGAGATAGCGATGGAGAACACGCCACCGTTGCGGTCGATCATCGGGTCAGCACCCGCACTGATGGAATCCGCCAGGCCCTGATTTTGCAGCCAGTCTGAGAGCGTATTTTTGCTGCGGTTACCAATCAGATACCCGATCAGCGTGTCCGTTTTGCTGCGGAATTTGTCGCTGTTGTTATCGATGCGGAATTCGATTTTCAGCTGCTTACGTGGCTGGGCCGGCACGTAGTGAATGATCACGCCTTTCTGCTGGTCGGTCACCACCGGAACGGTGATATCCGGCACCGTGGCATGGCGGTTTTCCACGCGCCCAAAGGTTGCGGCGGCAATTTTCTCCAGCTCCGGCAGTGGCTGATTACCGTAGATCACTGCCTTCATTAAGTTGGCGGAGTAGTAGCGATGGTAAAAGGCCTTCAGCGCATCGTGCAGTTTGCTGCCCGGTTTATCGCGCAGGGTTTCCAGATTCCCGCCAGAGAAGCGTGAGCTGGGGTGTTCTGGATTGAGGGTTTCAGCACCGACCTGCGCCATGCGCAGACCGTCACGCGAACGGGCCATCGTCAGCTCGGCGTTCACTGCATGGCGCTCGCGGTCAGCATTCACCGGGTCGAGCAGCGGTTCAGCGATAGCATCGGCCAGGCGGTCGACGGCGGGTTGCAGGGCATCGTTTTCCACTTCCAGGTAGAACGCGGTGCGATAAGACGCGGTGCTGGCGTTATGGCTGCCACCATGTTTTTTGAGGAATTCAGCGAGGTTATCCGGCTGCGGGTAACGTTTTGAGCCCATCAGCACCATATGTTCGAGGTAGTGTGCCAGGCCAAGTTGATCGGTTGGGTTTTCCAGTGAGCCGACCGGCAGCGTCAGCGCTGCCAGCGATTTCGTGGCCTGCGCGTCGGACACCAGCAGAACGGTCATGCCATTATCGAGCTTAATGGCCTGATACTGGCGTGGGTCCTTCTCACTTTTACGGATGGTTTCAGTGAGGGGCTGCCAGCCGGTCTGAGCAAGTGTCAGTGGGCTGAACATCGAGACGGAAACAAAACAAGCTAACCAGACTGCATAACGACGCATTCAAACTCCTCAACGGGCTGGTGTTATCCGGCTTCCCGCCAGATGAACATCGGCTTACAAATTTCAGCGTACGGCTGTGTGACGTGACATACGCTAACACAATAAAAACACTACAGGATGTCGCCCTGAATGTCCTGAAAACATCAACTATTATGCACCAGTAACGGCAGCAACCACCGCTCTGCCTGCACGGCCATCTCTTGTTCGCTATTGCTATCCAGGGTACGCAGTAAACGTTGCAGATAGGGGTCTGTGCCCTCGCCGTCAACCTGATAATTTCCCTGCCAGCTCAGCAACAGTTTCCCGCGTGCTTTTTTCAGCGTTGCGTCATCGCGCAGCACCGCGCCCGCTTTCTCATCAAAGCAGGCTTTCAACCAGGCACCGCCGGATGCGGTCAGCAGCAGTGGCGCACACATGCCCTGACGATAACCGTCAACATACCCGGCAAGCTGCTGCTTTGCAGCAGCAGGGGCCAGCGGAGTGAAATGCCATTCGCTCTCTTTGCGTCCCAACATCCTGCTGCTGCCGGTGCCCCCCATCGAACAGTACACCAGGTGCTCCAGCCACAGCGTCAGGCCATCATTGAAGTTGAGAATGCCGGGCCGCCAGCGCAGCAATCCGCTGTCCTGTACCTGGGGCAGCCAGCCGTTTAAGGTCACGCCCCCCACTTCCAGTGCGATCTCCCAGCTCTCAGCCGCCGCCCGCAGTTCACGTACGCGCCCCGCCAGCTCGCTCATCTCCTGCTCCTGTTCCTGCCAGAACAGTTCGCCAAAGGCCCCATAGGGTAACGCCCCGGCGGCGCGCTGACGGGCATACAATCGTTCGCTTTCACTGCCCTCAATCAGGCTGTTAAGCAGTTGAGTGTTGACCTGATAGCGGCTCAGACCCTGTAAAGAAAAAGGTTCCGCATCGGGCAGCCCGGTCTCTTCAAGATGGAAGCTGACCCCAAGACGCAGGCTGAAAAAAGCCCTGACCGGATGGCGCCAGAAGCGCACCAGCTTGTCGAAGCTGAGCTCATCCGTACTTTCATCAGGCAGTGCCTGCATAAACGGCGGGTGTGCCGTCCCCTGTGCGCTGGCAGCAGGGAGCCATTCAGCGGCAAAGCTGCGGAACTCCGATTCAGCGCTGAAGTTTTCCGCGGCAAAGGGCATCCGGCTATGCAAATGGTGCAGATGCTCCACGACGGCTTTTGCGCTGCTGTCAACATCCCGATCGCGGTCCTGCTCCAGGCAGAAGCTCTGACTGATGTATTCCACTAATTCACTGACCAGCACAGAGGGGTAACGTTCCGTATTATCCTGAATCGAGCGGCCGATGTAGCTGATATACAGCTGTTGCTGCGCCGAGTTCAGCGCTTCGAGGAACAGATAACGGTCATCGTCACGGCGACTACGGTCCCCCTTCTGCGACTGCTGGCTCATTAAGTCAAAGCCCAGCGGCGGCAGCGTACGCGGATATACGCCGTCGTTCATTCCCAGCAGACAGACGACTTTAAACGGGATCGAACGCATGGGCATCAGAGTACAGAAGTTAACCGGGCCGGCGAGGAAGCGCTGGCTGATGCGCTGCTGGTCGAGGCGTGACGACAGCTCATCACGCAGTAGCGTCAGCGGCACTGCCTGCTGATAACCTGCCTCCACGCCGTAGTTGATCGCCTGCTGCCACTGCTCTTCAATCAGCGTCAGCGCCGCTTCGGTTTCTGCGTCACTGGTAAAGAAATCATCCAGCATTTGGCGGCACAGCGGCAGCCAGTGCTGGAGTTCACGGGGTTCACTCAGCCACTGCCGCCAGCGGTTGAGCTGCATCAGCAGTTCAGCAAGGTTTCCGGCCAGTTCTGCAATCAGCCCGCTGGATTCATCGTAAGGCAGGATACCCTGCCAGTCCCCGGCCTCGCTGTTCATAGCATAGCCCAGCAGCATACGCGTCAGACCAAAATGCCAGGTGTGCTGGCCGGTAGCAGGCAGATCCAAATCGCGCACGCTGTCATCATCAAGCCCCCAGCGAACGCCGGACTCCGCAACCCAGTGGCGCAGCAGACGTAATCCTTCTTCATCCACGGTAAAACGGCTGGCGAGTGCAGGCACTTCCAGCAACGCCAGCACATCCTCGGCGGTAAAGCGGCTTTCCGGCAAACTGAGCAACGAGATAAAAGCCTGCAATGCAGGGTGCGCCTGGCTGGCACGGCGGTCGGAAATAGCAAACGGCAACGCGCGATCGGCCGGAGCATTGCCAAACACCGCCTGAATAAACGGGGTATAAGCGTCAATGTCAGCCACCATGACGATAATATCGCGCGGGGTCAGCGACGGGTCGTCAGCCATCATGGCCAGCAGCCGATCCTGGAGCACCTCCACCTCGCGCTGTGGGCTGTGACAGAGGTGGATCGCCACCGAACGATCTTCAGGGGAGAGCACCCGCTTGCTACGACTCGTAGACCATTCACTTTGCTTCAGGCCAATCGCGGCATGATCTTCCAGCTCCAGCAAATCCCGCTTCAGGGCATGCAGCAGGTTTGTCGGCTCAATATCGACAAAGGCAAAGACTTCATTCGGTTCCATTTGCGCCAGCAGGTACAAATTGTCACGCCCCAACTTGCCCCAGGAGGCCAGCAACGGGTTACTCAGCTGCTGTTCACCGCCTTCATTAAACAGCCCTGGGGCTGCATCGCTGTCACGAAACTGGGGGATCTCGCGGTTATCCTGATAATGGCGACGATGGCGGCTTTGTAATTTTGCCAGGAAACCATAATCCTGAATGTCGCCCCAGTAGTGACGGCAGGGATTCGTGAAAAGCAGATGGATATCAATATGTTTACCCAAAGCCTGGAGGGCTTGCAGGTAAACCGGCGGCAGTGCTGAGATACCACAGATAAACACACGATCAGGGAGGTTAGCCGGGCGTTCACCGCTGTTGTCCAGCCGGGCAATAAAGCGCTGATAGAGGTTGGCACGGTGCCATTCTGGCTGGCCGAGTTTATCCGTGTAGTCAACCAGCGCAGCCCACAGCGGTGCCTGCCAGCATTGGGATTCCCCCAGATCATCCACCAACTGCCCTTTTTCCCAGCGGTTCAGCCAGTGAGGGCGATAGACCAGATACTGGTCAAAGAGATCCGCCACGCGGGACGCCAGCTGGAACAGCTTACGGTCGTCGCCATCGCTGAGATAATGACGCAGCATTTCAAATTCTTCACCGCCCAGCATTCCGGGCAGGATAGCCATCAGCTTCCAGCTCATGCTGGATTTATTAAAGGCACTCTCTTTCGGGATCTCCGGCAGCACGCGGACAAACATGTCCCAGATAAAACTGGCGGGCAGGGGAAAGTCGATATTCGCGGCAATGCCGAACTCTTCGGCCAGCGACATTTGCAGCCACTGCGCCATGCCCGGGCTTTGTACCAGCACCACTTCAGAACGCAGTGGATCGCCCAGCGGCTGGTTTTCTATCTGCCAGCACGCCAGTGTTTTTAGCAAATCCAACTGATTGGAGTGGTACACGGTAAACATACAAATATGCCCTTAAACAATACGCCGGAGGCTACTGTAACCCGATAAGCCCGGCTTGCAAATGTCACTATGTTATCGGTTTCTCTCATCGCACTGGAGGTGCGTCAGTTCGGCACGCCGCCCGGCGGGGCTGATTGCCTGCACGGTGATCAGTTGGCAACCCTGTGGGCCGCTACGTGACTGTTGCTGTATTTGCCAGCCTGCGGTCGCCTTCCCCTCTCGTCGCTGGAAAGCCTGCCACCAGGCATCGCGCTGCTGCCACTGCCAGTGGAAACCCTGCCCCAGCACCTGCTGGTAGTGCAGCAACGCCGTGTAACTCAGGCTGAACAACAGCAGAGAAAACAGGATTTCCACCAGGCTAAATCCCTGCTGCGTGTGACTAGTTGACATCGCAGGCCCCCTCCCCGGTCAAGGGGCAGTAATCCAGCCAGCCGTGCGGCTGTGCCTGTAAAGTCCCGTTCGCTTGCTGACCGACCCAGCGATAAAGTGCCAGCGTATCTGGCCCACTGTCACCGCGCAGTAATTGATCAACGGGCTGAAAACAGGCACGCCAGTGATGCTCCGCTTGCTGCTGGCAATGCCACTCTTCAGCCGCAACCCAGTGCAAACGTTCGCCCCAGGCCAGGGCGGACATCGCCCCGGTAAACTGCTGAAGGTAATGTCGTTCATCGCCCACCTGGCTCATTGAATCATCAAGCTGCCGTCGTGTGGTGTTCAGCATCAGAGTTCCCATCAGCAGGATCATCATCACCATAACGAGTGCCCCGCTACCCCGCTGTGTCGATGTCTGCATCACAGATTCTCCGCCGTCAGCCAGTGTTCCAGATCGCGCACGATACCCGGATCGCGCTGCGCAAAACCACTGAGGCTGACCTTGATCTGGCGCCCTGTCTGGACCAGCTGAAAAACACGGATGCCAACGCGCCGGGGGTCATTCAGCCTTTCCCAACCGCCGCCCTGGCAGTCTGTGACGCCACGCTGCATTTCCAGACTGGTGCCACGCAGACGGTAACCATAAACTTCACTGTCCTCACGCCCCGGCGCTTCCCAGCGGCCATTACTGTTTTCATCCCAGCGCACCAGCAGGCATCCCGCTGAGATGTGTAACCCGGGTTGTGCAGCATCACGGCAGTTGCCGTGGCAGTACCCGGCACGCCGCACGGCTTTTTCCAGGGTGTGCATGATCTGCTGAAGATCCTCATGCAGTTGGGTCTGCATCATGAGACGCAGGTTTTGTGCCTGAAGCTGCGGCAGCGTGCGCGCCGCTGACAGCATTAACATGCTGCCAATCGCCATCGCCATCAGCATTTCCAGCAGCGTGAATCCCTGGGCCTTCATCGACAGTTCTCTTCAGAGGGTGAACAGATGCGTACCCGTCCACGAGACGAGACAACAATCCGCCGCTTACCGGCTGCGTTGCCGATTAAAATACTGCCGGGATGGGCGGTATTTTTCTTGCCATAAAACCCTAAATCGCTGGTGACCAGCTCAACGCTCACGCCGGGGTGCGGTGCACGTAACGTATGTTTTGTGATGCTCAGACAATCTGCCGTCCCCGCCCCCAGGCACCAGCGCCCGGCGGATTTCAGCCACAAGAGATGCACAGTATTGTGCCAGTTGGCATCACTGCGCAGCCGTTGCAGCAGACGCTGGATCTGCTGGGCACTGTCGTTCAGTTGCTGCCGCTGCTGCCAGCTGTGCCAGCCGCTCCATGCGCCCAGGCTCAGCAGACTGACAATCGTCACTACCACCATCATTTCCAGCAGGGTAAACCCGCGCACGTTTTTCGTTTTCATGCACGACAGTGTGCGCTTTCCGTTCGCTCAAACCAGCGGCAGTTGGCAGGGTTGCGCGCCGTCTTCCAGACTGATTGCCCACTTGCATGTGCTTTCATTCAGATGACAAGAAGGCTCTTAATGTTGGGGAAAATACAGGGAGGTGAACAAGCCAGTGAGGAGAGATAAAACGGTAACATCAACAACAGAGAGGGTTTTGTCGAAAGGTGATGCCCCCGGTTAAGGGGGCATGCAGGTCTAGATTGCGACCGGGGCTTTAATTGCCGGATGCGGATCGTAGCCTTCAATCTCGAAGTCGTCGAAACGATAGTCGAAGAGGGAAGCCGGTTTACGTTTGATCACCAGCTTCGGCAGCGCACGCGGCTCACGCGTTAACTGCAAACGCGTCTGCTCAAGGTGGTTGCTGTACAGATGAGTATCCCCGCCCGTCCAGACAAAATCACCGACTTCCAGGTCACACTGCTGCGCCATCATATGCACCAGCAGCGCATAGCTGGCGATGTTAAACGGCAGGCCGAGGAAGATATCGCAGGAGCGCTGATAAAGCTGGCAAGAGAGCTTGCCATCAGCCACGTAGAACTGGAAAAACGCATGACAGGGTGCCAGCGCCATCTGATCCAGCTCACCGACATTCCAGGCGGAAACAATGATGCGACGGGAGTCCGGGTCGCTTTTCAGCTGTTCGACCACTTTCGTCAGCTGGTCAATCTGAGCACCATCGGGTGCTCCCCAGCTGCGCCACTGTTTGCCGTAAACCGGGCCAAGATCGCCATTTTCATCAGCCCACTCGTCCCAGATCGAGACCTTATTTTCTTTCAGGTACGCGATGTTGGTGTCACCGTTCAGGAACCACAGCAGCTCATGAATAATCGAGCGCAGATGGCACTTTTTGGTGGTAACCAGCGGGAAACCTTCCTGCAAATTGAAACGCATCTGATGACCAAAAATCGACAATGTGCCGGTGCCGGTACGATCATTTTTCGGCGTGCCCTGGTCGAGCACATGCTGCATTAACGCCAGATACTGTTTCATTTTTCCTCACGAAGCTGTGGCTGCGGACGACGACGATACGCCCAAATCATCATAATCACGCCAGCCACAATCATTGGTACAGAGAGGATCTGCCCCATGCTGATGCCGCTGAACAGGCCAAGCTGCTGGTCAGGCTGACGGAAGAATTCAACGATAATACGGAACGCACCGTAGCCAATCAGGAACAGCCCGGATACCGCGCCCATCGGGCGAGATTTACGAATGAAGACGTTGAGGATGATAAACAGCACGATACCTTCAAGGATCAGCTCATAAAGCTGTGAAGGATGACGTGGCAATACACCGTAGGTTGACAGCAGCTGCTGCCATTCAGGATGGGTTGCGACCAGGGCGATATCTTCGCTACGCGAGCCTGGGAACAGCATCGCCCACGGCAGATTGGGGTCAACGCGGCCCCACAGCTCACCGTTAATAAAGTTGCCGAGTCGGCCAGCACCCAACCCAAATGGGATCAGCGGTGCCATAAAATCAGAAACCTGGAAGAAATTGCGTTTGGTGCGCCAGGCGAAGATCAGCATCACCACGATCACCCCAATCAGGCCTCCGTGGAAAGACATGCCGCCATCCCAGACTTTAAACAGGTACAGCGGGTTATCCAGGAACAGCGGCATATTGTAGAACAACACATAGCCGATACGCCCGCCGAGGAAGACACCCAGGAAACCGGCATACAGCAGATTTTCTACTTCTTCTTTTTTCCATCCGCTACCCGGTTTGTTAGCACGGCGAACTGCCAGCCACATCGCGAAAACGAAACCCACCAGGTACATCAGTCCGTACCAGTGCAGTGAAACCGGTCCGATGGAGAAAATCACCGGATCAAATTGAGGGAAAGCCAGATAGCCGTTATTCATCTTTCACCATTAGTAAAGTCAGTCCTGACAGGCAGCCGCACACTCCGGGGCTGCATAAGGCGCGCATCATAGCATAATGCGAATTATTGCGGCCTGAGCTAACTGTAAACTTTGTTAAGCAAACGCTGCCAAAAAACACGGTTAACGGCCACCACGAATCAGGCCGCCTAAACCTCGCCGCTCCATAAACGAGGCCACCAGATGACGTACCTCTGTCGCGAACTGGGCTTCCATACCCCGTTGCGCCAGGACTTGTGCATCTTCATGCTCAAGATGGCTCAGCAGGTATTTTACGCGTGCCACGTTGCGACCATTCATACTGAGATGGTGATAACCCATGCCCACTAACAGCGCCACGCACATGGTATCACCGGCCATTTCACCGCACAGACAGAGTTCGATACCGGCGCGTTGGGTTTCATCCGCAATACTTTTTAATGCCCGCAGCATCGCCGGATGCAGGCTGTCATACAGACTGGCCACCCGGGTATTGTTACGGTCAACCGCCAGCAGATACTGTGTCAGATCGTTGGTGCCCACAGAGACAAAATCGACGCGCCCCTTAAGCTGCCCGATCATAAAGATCATGGAGGGGACTTCGATCATGATGCCAATGCGCGGCTGTGGAATAACATAGCCGAGCATCTCTTCCACTTCACGCGCAGCACGTGCGATCAGGCGGCGGGCCTCATCGATCTCTTCCAGACTGGTGATCATCGGCAGCAGAATATTCAGATTGCCGCTGGCGACATTGGCACGCAACATGGCGCGCAGTTGCACCAGGAAGATCTCCGGTTGATCCAGCGTCAGACGAATACCGCGCCAGCCAAGACAAGGGTTTTCTTCACTGATGGGCATATAGGGTAGCTGTTTATCCGCCCCCACATCCAGAGTACGCAGGGTCACCGGCTTATCCAGGAACAGTTGCAACATGCCCTGGTACTGCGCCACCTGCTCTTCTTCCGATGGAAAACCGTTTTGCAGCATAAACGGAATTTCGGTGCGATACAGACCCACACCGTCCACCCGGTTCCCTACCATCTTCTCGTGTTCGGCGCTTAGGCCTGCGTTGAGCATCACTTTTACCGGCTCACCGCTTTTCAGCGCGCCGGGCAGGAAGACAAAATCCTCCGCCAGCAGGCTCAGTTCATTCTCTTCGCTGATCAGCCGCTGATATTCCTGCACCAGCACGGGTTCAGGATCGACCAGCAGTTCGCCACGATAGCCGTCAACGATCAGCAGATGCCCTTTCATCAGCTCGGGCTGGATGTCAGCACCCATCACCGTTGGGATGCCCATCGCCCGCACCATAATCGCGGCATGCGAGTTGGCGGCACCATCGCGCACCACCACCCCCGCCAGGCGGTCACGCGGCAGCTCGGCCAACGTGGTGGCGGTCAGCTCATCGGCCACCAGTACAAAGCGCTCAGGCCAGGTGTTAGTGCCCTGCATGGTGTCATCGAGGTGAAACAGCAGACGCTGCCCCAGCACGCGCAAATCGCCTGCACGCTCACGCAGATAGCTGTCCTGCAAGCTGGCAAACTGCGCGGCGAATTTTTCAATGACTTTTTTAACCGCCCACTCGGCCACCGATCCGGCATCGATTTCCGCCAGCAGGTCTTTTTTCAGCCGGGCATCACTTAAGAGGTGTGAATAGAGATCGAAGATCGCCGCACTCTCTTTGTGCATGCTGGCAGTAAAACGCTTGCTGTAACGACGAAACTCGTTCGAGGCTTCACTCATGGCGAGCGCGAGGCGTTCGCGTTCTCGCACGGTATCGAGGGTCGATGCCGCGAAGACGTTTTCCAGTGAAGGCTGGCTAGAGTCGACCCAACCCTCCGCTACCGCAACGCCAGGCGCCGCCGCCAGCGCACGAATGCGGGTTTGACGGTACTGGCCAAACAGGGCATTAAGCTGTGACTGTGAGAGGATCGCTGCCATTTGCGTGGCCAGCGTAACCAGAAAAGACTCTTCACTTTCGTCGAACTGACGATGTTCGCGCTGCTGAACCACCAGCACGCCAAGCAACTGGCGACGGCTGATAATCGGCACGCCAAGAAAGGAACGGAAGCGCTCCTCTTTCACCGAAGGAATATATTTGAAGCTGGGGTGACTCTGCGCATCGGCGAGGTTAATGGGCTCTGCAAGCCGCCCTACTAAGCCAACGATACCTTCATCAAATGCCAGGGCAACAGTGCGCCCACGCGGCTTTTTTAGCCCACGGGTAGCCATCAGGTAATAGCAGCGACGATCGTGATCCGCGAGATAGACCGAACAGACTTCGGTTTGCATCGCCACACAGATTTCGTTAACCAGAATATCCAGCGCCTCGGTAAGCCGGGGCGCTGCCGCCACTTTCTCAACTATTTCGCGTAGCTGTGTGAGCATAATCTACGTGGCTTAACCTCTCTTCCGTCGAAAACCTGGCGCATTTCGCTGTACGGTATTCTCCTGCAGGGGCATAACCACACTGGCAAACTCTTTCATCACGCGGCGGTAAACATCGCGTTTAAAAGAGACCACCTGGCGTACCGGATACCAAAAGCTCACCCAACGCCAGCCGTCGAACTCTGGCGTGCTGCTGGTTTGCATATTGATATCCGCGTCATTGCACATCAACTGCAGAAGATACCACTTCTGTTTTTGGCCGATACAAACCGGCTTTGTGTCCCAACGCACCAAACGTTTTGGCAACTTATATCGTAACCAGTTACGGGTGGATGCAAGGATGCGGACATCCTTGCGGTTCAAACCGACTTCCTCGAAAAGTTCGCGGTACATCGCCTGCTCCGCCGTCTCCCCTGCGTTAATACCGCCCTGGGGAAACTGCCAGGAGTGCTGACCAAAACGTCTGGCCCACAACACCTGTCCCTGCCTGTTACAAATTACGATACCAACATTCGGGCGGTAGCCATCATCATCGATCACCGGACTACCTCAAACTAAAACTGGATGTTCTGATTGTTTCATACTCCTTACAGACGGTAAACCACTGCTTTTAGGGGATGTGACTGCATCCGGCTGGGATAACTTGCCCTTTTTTGCAAAGTTATAAACAGATACCCGGATAAAAATGCGATCTTATTCACGTTTTCTGTGGATAGCTTTGTGCAGAACTCTGTTAACAGGTGGGGAAAACTTTTTGACTGGCACAGAGCGACTTTTTTAAAACTAAGAATAACCCCCTATTAATCATCATCTTTTGCCGTTAACCACAGGCTTTCAACCGCTTGTCATTTGGCTGTCATCATCCGATGATCGCCAACTGGTGAAAGATCGAACGCCTTGCACGTTATCCACAGAATATGCCGATTAGTTAGGCATGAAAAAGGTAAAATAGTGGAAAAGAGCCAACGTCAAGGCTGTAAATGGAAACAGTATTATTATAAAAAGTGAGTTATCCCACTTTTCTGTGGATAACTACCCCGGTGATCCTGTTCATTGTCGGTGGCAAGCCGGGTAAAACTGTAGAGAGAGGCTTTTTTTTACGTACCTGATGCAATAAAAAAACATGATTTATCATGCTATTATTGGTGTTTTCCCCAGACCTGTCCGGGATATTTTCTCTGTGGGCAAATGACGGCTATTTTTTGAACAGATTACGGACGTGATGATGACTGGTGATCTCTACCTCGTTTCTCCGCCAGAAAATGAAGACGAACTGATGGCGCGCGCCGCCGCACTGGCCGGTTATACGCTGGGCGAACTGGCAGCGCGCATCCACCTGCCCATCCCACGCGATTTAAAACGCGACAAAGGCTGGGTTGGCCTGTTGCTGGAACGCTACCTCGGCGCCAGCGCAGGCAGTAAGCCAGAGCAGGATTTTGCCGGGATTGGCATTGAGCTGAAAACGATTCCGGTTGATGCCAGCGGCCGCCCGCTGGAAACCACGTTTGTCTGCGTGGCACCGCTGACCGGCAACAGCGGCGTCACCTGGCATAACAGCCACGTACGCCATAAGCTAACGCGGGTACTCTGGGTGCCCGTGGAGGGTGACCGCGCTATTCCACTGGAACAGCGCCATGTGGGCGCGCCCTTATTATGGAGCCCGGATGCCACAGAGGAGTTGCAGTTGCAGCGCGACTGGGAAGAACTGATGGATATGATCGTGCTGGGCCAGGTTGAGCAGATTACCGCACGTCACGGGGAGTTCCTGCAAATCCGGCCGAAAGCGGCGAACAGTAAAGCGCTGACAGAGGGAATTGGCCGTGACGGGCAGCCGATCATGACGCTGCCACGGGGTTTTTACCTGAAGAAAACCTTTACCGGCCCGCTGCTGGCCCGGCATTTTCTG
The DNA here is from genome assembly GCF_020683125.1 of Erwinia rhapontici. Classification (NCBI taxonomy): domain Bacteria; kingdom Pseudomonadati; phylum Pseudomonadota; class Gammaproteobacteria; order Enterobacterales; family Erwiniaceae; genus Erwinia; species Erwinia rhapontici. Next base: position 3,986,213 of record NZ_CP085627.1, read on the forward strand.
CTATAAAAAACCCCTGTAAAGATTTTCCCGCTGCTGTAAACCTTAGGTATAATCGTCGTTTAGCTTTCGTTTAACTTTTATTAGAATTTAGGATGCAACATTACCATGTTTGACTGGATTGCCGATCCCAATGCCTGGTTAGCGCTCGGTACGCTAACGATCCTCGAAATTGTCCTCGGGATTGATAATATTATTTTCCTCTCGCTGGTGGTGGCAAAACTGCCTAAGCATCAACAGAATACCGCCCGCCGTATCGGTCTGGCTGGCGCCATGTTGATGCGTCTTGGCCTGCTGGCCTCGATTGCATGGGTTATCCGCCTGACGGACCCGCTGTTTACGCTGATGGATCATGCATTCTCAGCGCGCGATCTGATTCTGCTGTTTGGTGGATTATTCCTGCTGTGGAAGTCGAGCATGGAAATTCATGAAACCATTGAAGGTGGCGGCGGTGAGCACAACACCAATGTGCATTCATTTATCGGCGCTATCGTGCAGATCATGCTGCTGGATATTATCTTCAGCCTTGATTCCGTCATTACTGCCGTGGGCCTCTCCGACCATCTGGTTATTATGATGGCTGCCGTGGTGATCGCGGTACTGGTGATGATGTTTGCCGCGCGTGCTATCGGTGATTTTGTTGACAGACATCCGTCGGTGAAAATGCTGGCGCTGGCGTTCCTGATCCTCGTGGGTTTCACGCTGATGCTGGAAAGCTTCAATATTCACATTCCTAAAGGCTACATCTATTTCGCCATGTTCTTCTCTATGGCGGTGGAATGCCTCAATCTGGCACGCAATAAAAAACGTCCGCTGTAACATCACCTCCTTACCCGGCCTGTCGGGCTGGGTAAGGAAATAGTGGTGATGCAATGTCAATGGTGTGTTGTGCGCACGATCCATTTTCAGACTCATACTATTATCGCTACAGGGAAAATAGTTTATTACTACACTTATGCTGAAGTGTTGAGTAATGAAGAGTAAGGGAGACAACGATGAAGTGGATTTTTAGCGCAGCGGTGCTGGGCATGGCAGTATTAGCGAGTGGTTGCAGCAGTAATTATGTGATGGCAACCAAAGACGGCAAGATGATTATGACCGACGGTAAGCCGCAGATTGATAAAGATACCGGTCTGGTGAAATATACCGACGATTCCGGCCACGAACTGCAAATTAACGGTGATGAAGTCTCGTCCATCGTTGAGCGTTAATTTTTAACGCAACAGTCCCATCATTCATTCGAGTTGCAGAATCAATCGACTTCTGCGACTTGATACAGGATGAGTTTCAAGCGGCCTTTATAGCACTTCCCGATAAATACCCTCTTCCCCCACCCGCGCTGCACGGTTATAGTCGAAAACCGGGTTTTTGGCGTAACCTGCCAGCCCCAGGCAAAAAGCCCCTGTTGCGGACGCCCTGATGTCCCTGACCTTTGACGAATGAAAAAGGAAGCCGGCCATGCATTATCACCGTATCCCTCACAGCACCCTGGAAGTCAGTTCCCTGGGGCTGGGCACCATGACGTTTGGTGAGCAAAACAGCGAAGCCGACGCCCATGCACAACTGGATTTAGCCCTCAGCCGCGGGATCAACCTGATTGATACCGCCGAAATGTACCCTGTGCCACCCCGCCCGGAAACCCAGGGCCTGACCGAGCAATATATCGGCAGTTGGCTGAAGGCCCGTGGCAACCGCGATAAAGTCATTCTCGCCTCTAAAGTCTCCGGCCCGGTACGCGGTGCCGATGCCTCTATCCGGCCAAATCAGGCGCTGGATCGCAAGAATATTCGTACGGCGCTGGATGCCAGCCTGAAACGTTTGAACACCGACTATCTCGACTTATACCAACTGCACTGGCCGCAGCGCCAGACCAACTATTTTGGCAAGCTGAACTATCAGTACACCGATAACGCCGCCACCGTGACGCTGCTGGAGACGCTGGAAGCGCTGACTGAGCAGGTGCGCGCAGGTAAAATTCGCTATATCGGCGTATCCAATGAGACGCCGTGGGGCGTGATGCGCTATCTGCAACTGGCAGAGAAGCATGAACTGCCGCGTATTGTCAGCATTCAGAATCCCTACAGCCTGTTAAACCGTAGCTTTGAACTGGGGCTGGCAGAGATCAGCCAGCACGAAGGGGTTGAACTGCTGGCTTACTCCAGCCTGGCGTTTGGCACCCTGAGTGGCAAATACCTTAACGGCGCGAAACCTGCCGGGGCGCGTAATACGCTGTTCAGTCGCTTTACCCGTTACAGTAGCGAGCAGTCGAATCAGGCAGTAGCCGAGTATGTCGCGCTGGCGAAGCAACACGGGTTAGATCCGTCACAGATGGCGCTGGCCTTCGTGCGTCAGCAGCCATTTGTTGCCAGCACCCTGTTGGGCGCCACCACGCTGGAACAGCTGAAGATCAATATTGACAGCTATGATGTCACGCTGAATGAAGAGGTGATTGAAGGGCTGGAAGCGATTCACCGTCGCTACACCTACCCGGCACCATAAGAACCGCAGGCAGGGCGATCGTTCGCCCTGCCTGGTCTGACTGCCCCGTCAGAGCTGACGGGTAACTTTGCGTTTCTGCGCCAACTGCCAGCCCCACAGCACCGCAATCGCCAGCGCAAACAGCGCACCAAAGCCAACGCCTGTCGCCACTGGCGGCGCACCAAACTTAATCGCCAGCGTGTAAAGCCCAAGCATCAGCAGCATCGCGGTGTTCTCACCCAGATTCTGTACTGCCACCGCATTCCCCGTGCCTACCGACTCTTTGCCACGCATCTGCAATAACGCGTTAAGCGGTACGACGAAGAAGCCGCCGAGCATCCCGATAATCACCAGCAGCACATACGCATTGATGGCCTGCTGCTGTAATGAGAAGAACAGCACCGCCACGCCAATCAGTACACCCGCAGGCATACAGCGTCCCACGGTTTTTAACGTCACCAGCTTCGCTGCGGCAATGGCGCCGAAGACGATCCCAATCGCCACCATCGCATTCAGCAGCGTCGGCGTTTTATTGTCGCTAATCCCCAGCGCCACCGGCACCCACAGCACCAGCAGGAAACGCAACGTCACGCCCGCGCCCCAGAACATACTGGTACCCACCAGTGAGAAACGGGTTTCGCCATCACGCCACAGGGTACCACAGGCGCGGAAGAAGCTGGCCGACATGCGGGCCGGATGCCATGACTGACCGCCGCGTGCGACCGCCAGTTTTGGGATCAGCACATTCGCCGCCACCGCCAGCGCATAAGCCAGCACGCAGGCCACCAGCGCCGCCGTCAGATTCCAGTCAGCAAGAAACCCACCCGCCACCGATCCCAGCAGGATAGCGGCAATGGTGGAGGACTCCATCAGACCGTTGGCTTTCACCAGCGTGTCACCGCCGGTCAGCTCCCCGAGAATGCCGTATTTCGCCGGAGAATAGGCCGCCGCACCAATCCCCACCAGGCTGTAGCCGAGGAACGGGTCAAAACCAAAACAGATCACCAATGCGCCCAGTAGCTTGAGAGCATTGGCAAACATCATGACCCGCCCTTTGGCAAAGCTGTCGGCCAGTTGCCCGACAAACGGGGCCAGCAGGATGTAGGTGGCCACAAACATCATTTGCAGCACCGGCTGGCTCCACTCCGGGTAGACCAGTGATTTCATCACAGCCAGCGTGGCAAACAGCAGCGCATTGTCACCAAATGCGGAGAAGAACTGCGCCACAATCACCGCCATCATGCCCTTGGACAATAGCGGCTGACCACTCACCTGGGATGTGCTCATGCCTGTTCCTCCGACTTTTCAGCCATTTCACGCAGAGTGACGAAATCCGGTTTACCGCTGCCCAGCAGCGGCAGCTGTGACAACACGCGAATATCACGGGGAACAGCCAGCTCAGGGCTGCCCAGTTCACGCGCCGCACGGGTCAACTGTTCGCGGGTCAGGCTGGCATCGGTGGTAAACAGCACCAGAGCCTCGCCGCGATTACCGTCCGGTTTGATGGTTGCCGCATGCTGTTTCTCCCCTGAGGCTTTCAGCGCAATCAGTTCAACACTTTCCAGCGAGACCATCTCTCCGGCAATTTTCGCAAAGCGCTTCACGCGCCCCTGAATCTGACAGAAACCGCCCTCATCAAAGCTGACGATATCGCCGGTGTCATACCAGCCAGCGTCCATCTGACCTTCGCCGTTATCCGCCTGAGGCGCTTCCAGCACGCCAGGGCGCTCAACGCGCAGATAGCCTTTCATAATGTTCGGGCCACGCAGCTGTAACAGACCGCCCTGCTCGATCCCCGGTACAGAAACCAGGCGCGAATCCATGCCCGGCAGGATGCGACCCACGGTGTGGGATTTCGCGGCCATCGGCACGTTGATCGCCACCACTGGCGCGCACTCCGTTACACCATACCCCTCAAGAATACGGATGCCGTATTTCTCCATCCACAGTTCACGGGTCTGGTTTTGCAGCTTCTCCGCCCCCGCCACCACGTAACGTAAACGGGCAAAGTCATACGGACTGGCAAAACGCGCATAGTTCCCCAGGAAAGTGGAGGTGCCAAACAGCACGGTGCAGTTACGGTCATAAACCAGCTCCGGCACAATGCGATAGTGCAGCGGGCTGGGATAGAGAAACACTTCCGCACCCGTCATCAGCGGGGTAAACAGGCCCACCGTCAGGCCAAAGGCGTGGAACAGTGGCAACGCCGACATAAAACGATCGCGCGGCGTAAAGTCAGCCACGGTGCGGATCTGTTCAACGTTCGCCAGCAGGCTTTTATGCGAATGCACCACCCCTTTCGGGTGGCCTTCAGAGCCGGAGGTAAACAGCACCATCGCGGCGTCTTCCGGCTGCTGCGGCACCTGTGCCCGGGAAGGCATCAGCAGATGGCGCAGGATCCACAGTTTGTCCTGAGTTGTGACGGTATCTTTCAGATCTTCGAGGTAAATCCACTGCACCTGAGGGATGCCTTCCGGCAGATGCCACAGCTTGCCTTTGTCGAGGAACTGACGCGAGGTGAACACCGTTTTCACTTCAGATGCGGTCAGAGCGCTGGTCAGCCCTTTCACGCCTGCGGTGTAGTTCAGCATCGCCGGGATACGCCCGCGCATTGATGCACCGAGGATTGCCGCTGCCGTGACGGTGGCATTCGGCAGTAACAGGCCGATATATTCCCCCGGCTGGCTGTAGCGTTCCAGAATACGCCCCACTCCGAGCGACTTTTTCAACAGCCCGGTGTAGCTGTCAGGTTTAAAATTGACGTCTTCCACGCAGGGTTTAAACAATCCATAGCGGGTGCGTGCGGCCAGGAAGGCCTGGTACAGTGTTTCACGCGGACGTACCGCCATGCGGGCTTCCATCATGATGTGATGCAGATGCTCACCCGCCAGGCGACGACGATCGCGCGCACGCGGTGCTTCGGGCATCGGAATTATCGTCGCAGGCAGTACGGTCAGAGTGATACGTGGAAACAGACGGCGTTTAAACACACCGGCGAGGCGGCCAAACAGGGTGTATTCGGCACCTTCAATGCGCAGCGGCACTACGGTCGCCTGCGATTTTGCCGCGACAAAACCCGCACCATCGTAGATTTTCATCAGCGACCCGGTCACGGTAATACGCCCTTCCGGGAAGATCACCACCGGGCGCCCCTGGCCAATCAGCCGCACCAGGTGTTTGATGGACATCGGTTTGGTCGGGTCGAGGGGAACGAAGTCGATCACCGAGCGCAGCGCACGCATATACCACTGTTCGCTGATAGAGGAGTAGACGGCAAATACGGGTTTCACCGGCAGGAAAACCGCCAGCAGGATGCCATCAATGAATGACATATGGTTCGGGGTGATCAAGACCTTCTCTTTATAAAGCCCGGAGAGATCGCCCGTCAGGCGGGCACCAAACAGCACCCGTAGCAGAAAACGCAACACAGAGAACAGCATGCTTTGTCCTTTTTCGCTGTAACAAATTGCGTTAACGATGCAGCAAAGGTGCGGACAACTCAATATCTAATACTTTTTTCCTGTTTCTCCGCTAACGGGGCAAGCACTTCGCCCCGTTAGCCCCGGATTAAATTTTAAACACCGCCATCGCCTGCACCAGCTGCTGGCTCTGATCTTCCAGTGAACGGGTGGCCACGGCAGACTCTTCTACCAGTGCGGCATTCTGCTGCGCCACCTCTTCCATCTGGCTGACGGCAACGTTCACCTGGTCAATGCCCTGGCTCTGTTCACGCGAGGCATTGGCGATCTCCCCCATCAGCACATTGATGCTGGCGATCTGCCCGGCGATGGTATTCATGGTGTCGCTGGCTTTAGCGGTCAGTTGCGATCCGGTATCCACGCGGCTGCGTGAGTCGGCAATCAGTGCGTGGATCTCTTTCGAGGCCTGCGCACTGCGTTGAGCCAGGGTACGCACTTCATTCGCCACCACCGCGAAGCCACGCCCCTGCTCGCCGGCACGTGCGGCTTCTACTGAGGCATTCAACGCCAGGATATTGGTCTGGAAAGCGATACCATCGATCACTTCAAGAATGCTGGCAATACGATCGGAGCTGCGGGAAATCTCCTTCATATTATTCATCACATCACTCATCAGATGGTTACCGGCACTGGCCGTACCCGAGACATTTTCCGACAGTTCATGACCATGACGGGCATTTTCAGCATTATGTTTTACTGTTGCCGTTAGCTGTTCCATGCTGGCGGCGGTCTCTTCCAGCGAGGATGCAGAAATTTCGGTACGGCGCGACAGATCGTCATTACCGTTCGCCAGCTCGGCACTGCCCGTTTCAATCGCCAGGCTGGCATCACGCACCCGGCTGACCGAGTTCATCAGTGACTGCTGCATCAGCGCCAGTCCGGCATTCAGGCGGCCCAGTTCATTGCTGCCCGCTTCCGGCAGCGGCCTTGTCAGGTCACCGCTGGCAATAAACTCCAGCTGATTCACCGCCTGATTCAGCGGTTTCAGCAACATCACCCGCAGTACCATCCACCCCATTGCAATCAGCACCAGCGTCAGCACAAAGCAGATAGCGATCAACACCAGCATCCGCGTACGGTCGGCGCTGGCCTGCTCCAGCTGCTGCTGCCCGGTTAACTGGGCATAATCAAAGAAGGCTTTGTTGGCCTGGTCGAAGGCAATGCCCAGCGGGCGCAGACGGGTATCAATCATGGCGTAATAGGTGGTGAGGTCACGCTGTTGCAGAGCCTCAATCATCGGTTTCAGCCCTTCGCTCATATACGTCTGGTAGGCACGGTTAATATCCTCTCCGAGCGCTTCGCCCTTGCCGCTGCCTTTGACGGCGGTAAAGAAGTGCGCAAGGTCATCATGGGCAGCCGCCGCATACTTGCCTGCACGTTCAGCCGCAGCGGCCCCTTCCGGCAATTTACCCAGTTCAATATTCCGCACCGCCAGTGAAGCCACCACGCGGATACGCTGCATGTTGGTGTTACTGCTGGCAAGGTTGCCTAGCTGCACGCCCTGGGTCAGGTTGACCGCATTCAGCGCATCGTAAGATTTACCAATCGCCACCACGCCCAGTACGCTAACCACCAGCAGGATCAGTGCCATAAGCGCGAGCAGGAGAAGCAACCCGGTACGAATCGAGAGATTTTTGATCATGATATTTTCCGCAGGTGAAGTTTTTTTTAGGCTATAGCGGGTATATCGGCAGGAAGAGAGGATAACTGTAGGGGCGGGCCCATGCCCGCCCACGCCCCATACTACGGCGTTTTCCAGCCGCCACCGGTTGCTACAATCAGCTGCACGCTGGTCACCCACTGGGTGCTTTGCAGTGTCAGCAGGCTCTGCTGCTGGGTCAGGCTGGTATTCTCGGTGGTGGCCACGTCGAGATAGTCGATCATTCCGGCCTGATACTGATTGTTAGTGACGCGTGCGGACTCCTGTGCTGAGGCCGCCGCACGCTGCTGCGCCTGCATTTCCGCTTCGAAGGTGCGCAGTGCCACCAGATAGTTTTCGACCTCTTCAAAGCCGGACAACACGGTCTGCCGATAGCTGGCCACATCCGCATCGTACGCGGCGCGTGCCTGATCCACTTTCGCGGAGGTGGCACCGAAATCAAGCAGCGTACCGCTCAGGCTGGGTCCCAGCGACCAGACGCGATTGGGTAAGGTCAGCAGATGACTGAAGCTGGAGCCGGAATAGCCCGCGCTGGCGCTGAGCGTCAGATCCGGGTAGTAACCGGCAATCGCCACGCCCACGGCGGCATTGGCGGCGGCCACCGTGCGTTCTGCCTGGGCGATATCCGGGCGACGTTGCAGTAAATCTGCCGGCAATGTCACTGGCGCCGCCGGCAGTGTGGCCTGAAGTGGTGCCACTGCGAGGCTGAACTCTGCCGGGGTTTTCCCCAGCAGTACCGCAATCGCATGTTCAAGCTGAGCACGTTGCCAGCTGAGATCCAGCGCCGAAGCCCGTGCGCTTTCAAGCTGGGTTTCCGCCTGCGCCAGGGTGCCGCGTGATTCACTGCCTGCCTGGTATTTATTCTGGATAACCGTCAGGTAGCGCTGATAGGCATCCACGCTTTTCTGATACAGCGCGATGCGCTGGTCAAGAATGCGCAGCTGGAAATAGTCCTGTGCCAGTGTTGACTGTGCGCTGAGGGTAATATTCGCCAGTTCGGCCGCGCTGGCCTCTGCGCTGGCCCGGTTCTCCTCCAGCGTGCGACGCAGTTTGCCCCAGAGATCCAGCTCCCAGGACGCGGAGGCTTGCAATGCGTGGCTGTTACTGACCGACTGACCGCTGGTGCTGGTGGTGGCAGATGCCCCGCTGCGCGTCGAACTGTCCGTCCCGGTGACCGTTGGCAGCAGATCGCTGCGCGATTCTGAGGCCAGCGCCAGCGCCTGGCGGTACAGGGCTTCATACTGCGCCACGTTCTGATTCGAAATCTTCACCTGACGCAGCAGGCTATCCAGCGTGCTGTCGTGATACACCGCCCACCAGTCGCCTTTGCTGAGCTGATCCTGCGGCGTGGCCTGCTGCCAGCCTTTGGCCTCTTTATACTGCAACGCGGTCGGGGCTGTCGGGCGCTGGTAATCCGGGCCAACGGCACATCCGCCAATCAGCAATGCCAGTACAAGAGGAGTGAGTTTTTTCATTTTCATCATTATTGAGTTATTCAGCATGACGCAGGCGCAGCCACTGACGTCGTGTGGCACGACTGACGCGGTCAAGATAGAGGTACACCACCGGAGTAGTGAATAAGGTCAGTAACTGGCTCAGGGCCAGGCCACCGGCAATCGCCAGCCCCAGCGGGCTGCGCAGATCGGCATCTCCCCCGCTGCCCAGCGCCAGCGGCAGTGCGCCGAAGAACGCCGCCAGGGTGGTCATCATTATCGGACGGAAGCGCATCAGACAGGCCTGAATGATCGCCTGTTGTGGTGTCATTCCTTGCTTACGTTCGGCCGCCAGCGCAAAGTCGATCATCATAATGGCGTTCTTTTTCACGATGCCAATCAACAACAGGATGCCGATCAGCGCGATCACCGTCAGCTCCGTGCCGGTTAACAGCATCAGCAGCAGCGCGCCCACCCCGGCGGACGGCAGCGTGGAGAGAATGGTTAACGGATGAATATAACTTTCATACAGCATCCCCAGCACGATATACACCGCAGCCAGCGCCGCGAGGATCAACCACGGCATTGAGGCATTCAGCTCGGCAAAGGCCTGCGCGGTGCCGGCAAAACCGGCCTGAATGGTGTTCGGCAGGCCAATTTTTGCCATCGCCGTTTTCACTGCCGCCTGCGCCGCTTCAAGGGATGCACCGTCCTGGAGGTTAAAGGCAATGGTGCTGGTGGCCGACTGCCCCTGATGGTTAACCGATAACGGTGCATTGCTGCCGCTAATGCTGGCAAAAGCCGAAAGCGGAATGCGATCGCCGCTGTCATTGACCACAAACAGCGTGTTGAGCGTATCCGGGTCGCGCGTCCATTCCGGGCTGAGTGACATCACCACATGATACTGATTCAGCGTTTTGTAAAGCGTGGCAACCTGACGCTGGCTGAAGGCGTTATTCAGCATGTCATCCAGCATCTGCACATCCACGCCCAGCCGGGTGGCGCGGTCACGATCGATAGTGATCATCACTTCCTGCCCGCCGGTCTGCGAGTCAGAGTCAATGCTGGTCAGCAGGGGGATCTGCTCCAGCGCCGCCTTCACTTTCGGTGTCCAGATACGTAGCGTATCCAGATCGTCAGCCTGCAGGCTGTATTGATACGAGGCATTCGCACTGCGCCCGCCGATATGCAGATCCTGCGCCGCCATCAGGAACAGCTCCACGCCAGGCACATTCTGGGTTTTACCGCTGAGGCGGTTGGCCACTTCGCTGGCACTGGCATCACGCTGGTCGAAATCTTTCAGATGGACGAAAAACATGGCGGTATTACGCGAGCCAAATGCCCCGCTGCCCATCGAAGACATCACACCATCCACCGCCGGATCTTTTTCGATCATCGCTGCATAGGCTTTTACTTTCGGTTCCATCGCCTGGAATGAGACGTTCTGATCGGCACGCATCATGCCCATCAGCAGCCCGGTATCCTGGTTCGGGAAGAACCCCTTCTGCACCACCGAATAGAGAAAGACGTTAAGGATTACGGTCAGCAGCAGGCTGAACATCGTCAGGCGCTGATGGCGCATCACCCATGTCAGCGCAGCGGCATAGGCAGCCAGCAGGCGGTTGAGGCCATTTTCAATCCACTGATAGAGCGGATGTGGGCGTTTCGTCACCGCCGGTTTACGCTTCAGCAGACGCGAACAGAGCATCGGGGTCAGGCTGAGTGAGACCAGCATGGAGATAATCAGTGAGGCGGTGAGCGTCACGGCAAACTCGCGGAACAGGCGCCCGACAATACTGCCCATCAGCAGGATCGGGATAAACACCGCCACCAACGACAGCGTCATCGACAGCACGGTGAAACTCACTTCCTGCGCACCTTTGATCGAGGCGCGCACCGGGCTGAGCCCCTCTTCGATGTAGCGGGTGATATTTTCCAGCACCACGATGGCATCATCCACCACAAATCCGGTGGCGATAATCAGCGCCATCAACGACAGGTTATCGAGGCTGTAACCGCACAGATACATCACCGCGCAGGTGCCAATCAGCGATACCGGCAGCGCCAACGCCGGGATCACCAGCGCACGCACATCGCGCAGGAAAACAAACACCACGCCGATGACCAGCAGCATGGCAATCAGTAAAGTCTCTTCGGTTTCATACAGTGATGCGCGCACGTTGGGTGAACGGTCGACCACAATGGTCAGTTTAACGTCAGCGGGCAGATCTTTTTCAATCAGCGGCAGTTGGGCTTTAATGCCATCGATGGTCTCCAGCATGTTAGCCCCGGCGGAACGGGTCACACCGATGGTCACCGACGGTGAACCGTTATAGAAACCAGCGCTGTAGTTATCTTCCACGGAATCAGACACCTTAGCGACATCGCTCAGGTGAATGGCACGCCCGTTGCTGTAGCTGACCACCAAATTACGGTACTGGCTGGCCTGATCGAGCTGGCCGTTGCCGTCCACCATCCATGACTGGCTTTTCCCTTCCAGCCTCCCTTTCGGCAAATTGGTGGTGCTGTTAGCGATGGCTTCACGCACGCTGTCCAGTGACACACCCGCCTGGCTTAACTGCTGAGGTTGCAGGTCAATTCGCACCGCAGGCAGGGCACTCCCGCGCAGGGAAACATCCCCCACGCCCGTCACCTGGGCGATCTTCTGTTTGATTTTACTGTCGGCCAGATCGTACAGCTCAGCGCTGGTGCGCGTGGTGGAGGACAGCGCCATCATCAGTACCGGGGCATCGGACGGGTTGGCTTTCTGGTAGGTCGGTAGCGACGGCATACTGCTCGGCAGCAGGCTGCGCGCTGCGTTGATGGCAGCCTGCACATCGCGCGCCGCACCGTTAATATCGCGATCGAGGGCAAACTGCAGGATGATATTGGTCGAACCTTGAGAACTCTCCGAGGTCATCTCAGTGATACCGGCAATCTGCCCCAGCGCGCGCTCCAGCGGCGTGGCCACCGTGGCGGCCATCGTTTCCGGGCTGGCCCCCGGCAGATCAGCCGATACCATAATGGTCGGGAAATCCACCGTAGGCAGTGGGGCGACCGGCAGCAGGCGATAGCCCAGCGCCCCCAGCAGCACCAGCGCCAGCGTGAGTAACAGCGTGGCAACCGGGCGGAAAATAAACAGACGCGTCACACTCATTCACGCCCCCGTGCGGCGTCTGAGCGGCGCAGATAACGTTTCATGCGCAGTGACAGTCCATCAAACCACAGGTAGATCACCGGGGTGGAGAACAGTGTCAGCACCTGGCTGAAGATCAGCCCGCCAACAATCACCAGGCCCAGCGGCTGACGCAGCTCTGCACCCGAACCGGAAGCCAGCATCAGCGGCAGCGCACCCAGCAATGCCGCCATGGTGGTCATCAGAATCGGACGGAAGCGCAGCAGGCAGGCCTGGTGGATCGCCTCACGGGGGCTGAGGTGCTGCTTGTGCTCGGCCTCCAGCGCAAAGTCGATCATCATAATGGCGTTCTTTTTCACAATGCCGATCAGCAGGATCACCCCGATCAGTGCGATCAGGCTGAATTCGGTATCCGCCAGCATCAGCGTCAGCAGCGCCCCTACCGCCGCCGACGGCAGCGTGGAGAGAATGGTCACCGGGTGAATAAAGCTCTCGTAAAGAATACCCAGTACCACATACATGGTCAGCAGCGCTGCGAGGATCAGCCACAGCGTATTGCCGGTTGCACTCTGGAATGCCGCCGCTTCGCCCTGATAACGCAGGGTAATCGACTGCGGCACCGCCAGTGAAGTGCTCTCCTCACTGATGGCCTGCTGCGCCTGTTCCAGCGAATAGCCATCATTGAGATTGAAGGAGACAGTCACCGCCGGGAATTGATTCAGCCGCATATGTACCAGCGATCCGGTACGCAGGTGTATGCTGGCGACCGAGGTCAGTTTCACCATGCCACTGGTGGTGGTGCTCGTTGTGCTGTCCGTTGAACTGCTGCTGGTCGTGCTGGTGCTGGTTGTACTGGTTGATGATGACGCACTGCTGCTGGTTGAGGGTTGCAGATAGATATCATCAAACGAGGCCGGAGACTGCTGGAATGCAGGCGCCACTTCCAGCACCACGCGATACTGATTCGACTGGGTGAAAATGGTGGAGATCAGGCGCTGACCAAAGGCGTTATACAGCGCGGTGTCTACGTCTGAGGCAGTAATGCCGTAACGGGCGGCGGCATCGCGGTTCAGCTCAACGTATGCCACCTGCCCCTGATCCTGCAGGTTACTGACCACCGAGCTGAATTCCGGGCGCTGCTGCAATGCGCTGACCAGCTTCGGGGACCACGCCACCAGGTTCTGGCTATCCGCATCATCAAGCGTCAGTTGGTAGCGATCCGGGGTAACCTGATCGTTCACCGTCAGATCCTGCGCGGATTGCAGATACAGTGAGATGCCCGGCACCCCCGCCGTCGCCTGTTGCAGCTCGGCAATTACGCTGTCGGCGCGTTCATCGCGCTCGTCAAACGACTTGAGGTTAATCTGCAAACGGCCGCTGTTCAGGCTGGTATTACTGCCGTCGATCCCCACCGTCGAAGAGAGGCTTTCGACCGCCGGGTTTTTCAGGATAATTTCCGCCAGCTGCTGCTGACGCCGTGACATCTCTTTAAATGACACATCCTGAGAGGCGACGGTGACGCCCTGGATCAACCCGGTGTCCTGCGCCGGGAAGAACCCCTTCGGCACCACCAGATAGAGCAACGCCGTCAGGGCCAGGGTGGCTAACGCGACACACAGCGTTAGCCGTTGATGGTTGAGGACGACGGTCAGCAAGCGATCATATCCGGCCACCAGCTTGTCAAAGAACTCGCCGCCCTTGCGGTAGAAGCGCGTCTGGCGGTGTGCAGGAATATGGCGCAACAAATAGGCACACAGCATCGGCGTCAGGGTGAGCGACACCAGCATGGAAACCAGTATTGACACTGCCAGCGTGATGGCAAATTCGCGGAACAATCGCCCCACCACATCCCCCATAAACAGCAGCGGGATCAGTACCGCAATCAGCGAGAACGTCAGGGAAATAATGGTAAAGCCAATCTGCTGCGAGCCTTTCAGTGCGGCTTCCATCGGGCTTTCGCCCTTTTCCAGACGGCGGGAGATGTTCTCCACCACCACAATGGCATCATCAATCACGAAACCGGTGGCTACCGTCAGCGCCATCAGCGACAGGTTATTGAGGCTGAATCCGGCGAGATACATCACGCCAAAGGTGCCCACCAGCGACAGCGGCACGGCAACGCTTGGGATCAGCGTCGCCGCAACGTTGCGCAGGAACAGGAAGGTCACCATCACCACCAGCGCAATCGACAGCATCAGCTCAAACTGCACATCGCTAATCGATGCGCGAATGGTCTGGGTACGATCCGACAGCACGGTGACTTTGACGCCGTCCGGCAGCGCGGCCTGGAGTGTCGGCAGCTGCGCTTTAATGCTGTCCACTACCGAAATCACGTTAGCGCCCGGCTGGCGCTGCACGCTGATGACAATCGCCGGTGCGTTATTGGCCCACGCCGACTGATAAGTATTCTCAGCCGCTTCTTCAATGTGCGCCAGGTCGCGCAGACGCAGCGCCGAACCATTTTTCCAGGTCAGGATCAGGTTGCCGTATTCAGCGGCAGTGCGCAGCTGATCGTTGGCATCGATGGTGACCGAATGGTACTGACCATCAAAGCCCCCTTTCGACCCATTGACGTTGCTGTTGCTGACCAGCGTATTGACGTCCTCCAGCGTCAGGCCATGTGCGGCCAGCGCTTTCGGGTCCATCTGCACGCGGATGGCAGGCTGATGCCCCCCGGCCAGCGTCACCATGCCCACCCCGGAAATCTGTGACAGTTTTAGCGCAATACGGGTGTTCACCAAATCCTGCACTTTGGTCAGCGGCAGCGTGTCTGAACTGGCGGCTAAGGTGATCACCGCGCTGTCCGCCGGGTTGACCTTTTTATAGGTCGGCGGATTGGGTAAGTCGGTTGGCAGCAGACTGTCGGCGGCATTGATCGCCGCCTGCACTTCCTGTTCGGCCACATCCAGTGACAAATCGAGAGAGAACTTCAGGCTGATCACCGACGAACCGCTGGAACTGCTGGAGGCCATCTGGCTGAGGCCTGACATCTGCCCAAGCTGGCGCTCCAGCGGTGCCGTCACGGATGAGGCCATCACATCCGGGCTGGCACCGGGATAGAGTGTGGTGACCTGAATGGTCGGATAATCCACCTGCGGCAACGCCGATGTGGAGAGCATACGGTAGGCAAAAATACCGGAAATCAGCACGCCCACCATCAGCAGGATGGTGGCTACCGGGCGTTCGATAAAGATGCGCGATGGGTTCATTGCGCTTTCTTGCCCCCGATAGCGGCGGCCGTCTCTTCGGCGGTGACCACCGAGACTTTACTGCCGTCAGTCAGACGGTCGATGCCTTCTGTCACCACCTGCTGACCGGCGCTGACGCCTTCAAGGATCGCCTGCTGGTCGCTGCCAAACACCGGCCCGGTTTTCACCGCTTTGCGGGTCACCGTGTTGTCTTTATTGACCACGTACACAAAGCTGCCATCGCTGCTCAGTTGCAGCGCTTGCCCGGGGATCACCGTCGCCTGTTTCAGAGTGCTGGTTTGCAGGCGCAGGTTAACAAACTGATTGGGATAGAGCGACTCGTCGAGGTTGGCAAACTGCGCTTTCAGCGTAACGGTGCCTGTGCTGGTATCAATCTGGTTACTGATGAACCGCACTTCCCCCTGCGCCAGCTCGCTGCTACCCTGCTGGTCGAACGCGGTGGCAGGCAGGCTTTGATCGTTGTGCAGTGCTTTCAGCAACGTGGGAATATTGCTCTGCGGCACGCTGAAGGTGACGGCGGCGGGTTGCGTCTGTGTGATGGTCACCAGCCCGGTCGTTGAGCTGCTCTGCACCATATTACCGGCATCCACCAGACGCAGGCCAACGCGCCCGCTGATCGGGGCGGTGATACGCGCATATTCAATATTGAGTCTGGCGGCGTCAATCTGTGCCTGGTCGGCTTTGACCGCCCCGCTGTACTGCCCGACCGTGGCGATCTGGGTGTCGAGGTCCTGACGCGCCAGCGAGTCCTGAGCATACAGTTTTTGATAACGGGCCAGCGTCAGTTGCGCGCTTTTCAGCAGTGCCTGATTTTGGTTCAGATCGCCCTGATACTGCGCCAGCGTTGCCTGGTAGCTGCGCGGGTCGATCTGCGCCAGCACCTGCCCGGCGGCCACTTTCTGCCCCTCTTTGAACCAGACGTGCGTCAGCTGTCCGTCGACACGGCTGGTCACGGTCACCGTCGCATTGGGGATCACCGTACCCAGCGCCGTCAGATAGACCGGCACATCAGCCAGCACCACGGGGCCAGTGTGCACTGGCGTCGTCATGCCCGCCATCGTCTGTCCTGGCCCACCCGGGCCCCCCGGGCCACGCATACCGCCAGGGCCACCGGCTCCGTTCTGACCGTGCGGCCAGAAACGCCAGGCCAGAGCAGCGGCGAGCAATAGCAAAATAACGCAGAGGATGATTTTACGCCGGGCGTGCGACTTCTTCGGGGAGGTAACGGTCATGAGGCTCTGTTCAATAAAATGCAGCAAGAGGATAAACACGCCGGTAATCACCGCCGCGACAGAAATTTAATGTGGGCCAGGCATGCCTGGCCCCTACGCTAACACCGCAACATGCGTAGGTACGCCTACGTGAACACTGCATCATACGTAGGGGTCAGGCACGCCTGGCCACTGCGCTAACACTGTGCAACATGCGTAGGTACGCCTACGTGAACACTGCATCATACGTAGGGGTCAGGCACGCCTGGCCACTGCGCTAACACTGTGCAACATGCGTAGGTACGCCTACGTGAACACTGCATCATACGTAGGGGTCAGGCACACCTGGCCACTGCGCTAACACTGTGCAACATGCGTAGGTACGCCTACGTGAACACTGCATCATACGTAGGGGTCAGGCACGCCTGGCCCCTGCGCTAACACTGTGCAACATGCGTAGGTACGCCTACGTGAACACTGCATCATGCGTAGGGGTCAGGCACGCCTGACCCACAAAACCATCAATCGTTGTTGATAGTAATTCCTATTATCATCTATTTAACTGCTGAAATTCTATCCTCACCGCGTAAGAATTTCGTAATAAGTAAAAGATTTCATCTCATTCCTTCACGATTTCCATCCCCCTCCCAGTGCTTTATACAGCGTAATCTGCTGGTTTAGCTGCCCGAGACGGGTGGTAATCAATGATTGCTGCACCGCATACAGCGAGCGTTGTGCCACCAGTACATTCAGATAATTGTCCACGCCTTCCCGGTAGCGCACGTTGGCAAAATCGAAGTTACGCTGGTTCGCGATTTCATCTAACTGACGTGCTTTCAACTCATCCTGGTAGGTTTCCTGCCCGGCCAGGGCATCCCCCACCTCTTTAAATGCCGTCTGAATCGTCTTCTCATAATCCGCAATTTGAATGCGTTTTTGCAGTTTGGCGATATCCAGATTGGCCGAGTTCACCCCGCCATCGAAGATGGGCAAATTGATACTGGGCCCAAATGACCAGGCGGCCGTGCCACCCGACAGCAGATGGCTAAAGGCCGCAGAGGTGGAACCTCCCGCCGCCGTCAGTGAAATGCTGGGGAAGAACGCAGCACGTGCCGCACCGATGTTGGCATTCGCCGCCTTTAACGTGTGTTCAGCGGCGATAATATCCGGGCGATGCGTCAGCAGGTCGGAAGGCAACCCGGCCGGCGTGGCCGGGAAGTTCCATGCTTTCTGCAAACGGGCGCCGGCCAGCAGACTGGCGGGCAGATCGCTGCCCACCAGTAGCCTCAGTGCATTAACATCCTGGCGTACCTGGCGGCTGTAGGTCGCAATATCCGCCTGCGCCGCACGTACCGCCGTTTCGGCCTGTACCAGATCCTGTTCGCTGGCCACGCCGCCGTCATAGCTGCGTTTCGTCAGATCCCAGGAGTCCTGCTGGCTTTTTGCCGTATCCTGCGCCAGTTTCAGCAGATCGTTATCGGAACACAGCGAAAGATAGCCAGAAGCCACTTCAGCAATCAGGGTGATCTGCGTTGCCCTTTGCGTGGCCGCGCTGGCCAGCCACGCTTCCAGTGCCTGATCGCGCAGGCTTTGCAAACGACCAAAGAAGTCCAGTTCCCAGGCGGTGACACCCAGGCTGGTATTCAGTTGGTGATACGTCAACGGTCCGCTGCTCTGCGTGCTATAGAGATTCCCCGGGAGATGCGTGGCGCTATCGCTGGCATTGAAATCAAGCGATGGCATCAGGGCGGCGCGATCAACTTGCACCTGCGAACGCGCCACCTCCACATTCAGCGCCGCCACCCGCAGGTCACGGTTGTTGGACAGCGCACTGGCGATCAGCCTGTGCATAACCGGGTCGGTAAAGAAGTTCTGCCAGCGGATGTCCGCGCCATCACCACGCACCGCCCCCCCCTGACTCTCGTAATGCGCCGCAACGGGTAAAGCCGGGCGATGATAGTCTGGGGCCATAGTACACCCCGTGAGGATCATCGTCAGAGGCAAGATCCCCTGGGAGAAAGACTTACGCATCATGTTCTTCAACCTCAGTTTTCGGTTTTTTCTTCGCGGTAAAACGCTGGGCAACCACAACGTAAAACATCGGCACGAAGAAGATGGCCAGGAAGGTCGCAGTGATCATCCCGCCGACGACGGCAGTCCCTATCGAGTGCTGGCTTCCCGCACCGGCACCGTGAGACATCGTCAACGGCAGCACGCCGAGCACAAAGGCCATTGAGGTCATAATGATTGGCCGGATACGCAGTTTCGCCGCCTCAATTGCGGCTTCCATCAGTCCTTTTCCCTGATTTTCATGCAGATCTTTGGCAAACTCGACAATCAGAATGGCATTTTTGGCAGCCAGTCCGACAGTCGTCAGCAGCCCCACCTGGAAGAAGACGTCATTTTCCAGGCCACGCATCAACACCGCAAGAATGGTGCCTAACACGCCCATCGGTACCACCATCAGCACCGAGAATGGGATCGACCAGCTCTCATACAGTGCGGCAAGGCAGAGGAAGACCATCAGAATGGAAATGGTATACAGCGCCGGAGTCTGTGAACCGGACATCTGTTCCTCGTAGGACAACCCATGCCAGCCAACACGAAACCCTTTGGGCAGTTTGGCGGCAATCTCGTTGACAGCTTTTACCGCATCACCCGAGCTATACCCAGGCGCAGGCGAGCCCATAATCTCCACCGATGAGGCACCGTTAAAGCGCTCATAGCGCGGTGAACCGTATTCCCATTTGCCACTCCCGAAGGCGGAATAAGGGACCATGTCGCCACTGGCATTACGGAAGTACCATTTGTCGAGGTCTTCCGGTGTCACACGCGACCCCGCGTTACCCTGCACGTAGACCTTCTTAACGCGGGCGTTATAGATAAACTGGTTCACGTAGCTCGAACCCCAGGCCGTGGAGAGCGTATCGTTAACATCTTCCAGGCTGAGGCCCAGCGCCCGCGCACGTTCATCATCAATAATCAGATGATATTGCGGCTCATCTTCCATCCCGTTCGGACGGGTAGCGAACAGGCGCTTATCTTTCGCTGCCATCGACAGGAATTGATTACGCGCGGCCATCAGTGCGGCATGCCCCTGGTTATTGACGTCCTGCAGGAAGAAGTCGAAGCCGGTCGCATTCCCCAGCTCCATAACGGCTGGCGGTACCAGAGCAAACACCTTGGCATCTTTGAGTGTGGCGAAGTGCGCCATCGTGCGGGCGGCCAGTTTCTGCACCGACTGCTCGCTGTTGCGCTGGTCCCAGGGTTTCAACAGCACGAAGGACATGCCGACATTTTCCCCACGCCCGGCAAAACTGAAGCCATTCGGCGAGAAGACCGATTTAACCTCAGGTTCGTTCTTCAGCAACCAGCCACCAATGTCATTCAGCACCTCCTGGGTGCGTCCACTGGAGGCATTGGCGGGCAGCGTCACCTGCACCATCATCACCCCCTGGTCCTCATCCGGCAGGAATGAGGTGGGTACGCGGGTAAACAGATAACCTGTTGCGGCGATAATGGCCACGTAGATCACCAGGAACAGCTTTCGTTTGGAAATAACGCGACTCACGCCGCGGGTGTAATAAAGCGTCCCGGTGTCGAATTTACGGTTAAACCAGCCCGCCATCCCGGTGGTTTTATGCTCGGCAGAGGTCGCTTTCAGCAGCGTGGCGCAGAGTGCAGGGGTGAAAATCATCGCCATCAGCACCGAGAGCGCCATCGCAGAGACAATAGTGATTGAGAACTGGCGATAGATAACCCCGGTGGAACCACTGAAGAAGGCCATCGGCAGCAGCACCGCTGACAGCACCAGCGCAATTCCCAGTAGTGCTCCTTGAATCTGCTGCATGGACTTAATCGTGGCGGCTTTCGGATCCAGCCCTTCGTCGTGCATCACACGTTCGACGTTTTCCACCACCACGATAGCGTCATCCACCAACAGCCCGATGGCCAGCACCATTCCAAACATCGTGAGAATATTGATGGTGTAACCGCAGGCCGCAAGAATACCGAATGTGCCCAGCAGCACCACCGGAACCACCATCGTGGTAATCAGCGTGGCACGCAGGTTTTGCAGGAACAAAAGCATGACCATGAAGACCAGCACAATCGCTTCGATCAGCGTTTTCACCACTTCCTCAATCGAGGCACTGACAACGGGTGCTGTATCGTACGGGAAATTGACTTTCACCCCTTCCGGCAGGAAAGGTTTAATGCCGTCAACGGTATGTCGCACGCTGTTGATCGCATCCAGCACGTTACCGCCACTGGCAAGGCGCAGTGCAATACCGACCGACGGTTCACCGTTAAAGGTGGAGGAAATGCTGTAATCCTGTGGGCCAAGATCGATACCGCCCACGTCACGCAGGCGCACCTGTGAACCATCAGCATTGACCTTTAACAGAATATTTTTGAACTGCTCCACTGACTGCAGACGGGTTTTCCCGACGATAGTCGCACTGAATCTTGCGCCCGACACCGTCGGTAATCCGGCGGGTTTACCGCTGGAAACCTGCACGTTCTGCTGGCTGATCGCCGTAGTGATATCGCTGGGAACCAGCTGGTATTTATACAGTTTTGCCGGGTCGAGCCAGATACGCATTCCGTACTCGGCCCCCATCACCATAAAATCCCCCACGCCGTTGCTGCGCGCAATCGGGTCCTGTAATTTCGACACCATCAGGTCAGCGAGATCGCCATTACTCAGCTTGGGATTACTCGACGTCAGCCCGACCACCAGCATAAAGTTGGCCTGGTACTTACGGATGTTGATCCCCTGATTCACCACTTCGGTCGGTAATTGTGATTCAGCCAGCGACACTTTGTTCTGCACCTGCACCTGGGCAATATCCGGGTCTGTGCCCTGATTAAAGGTGACGATGATTGACGCACTGCCGTCACTGTTACTTTGTGATTCGATATAACGCAGGTTATCCAGCCCGTTCAACTGCTGTTCAATGACCTGCACCACGGTATTTTGCGTCGTTTCTGCGCTCGCACCCGGATAGGCTACCTGCACCGAAATCGCCGGGGGGGCAATATTCGGGTACTGGTTGATGGGCAGACTCAAAATCGACAGTCCCCCCACCAACATCACCACAATAGCGATCACCCAGGCAAAGATGGGACGTTCAATAAAAAATTTAGACATCAGGGTTTCCTTGCTACTGCGCCGATGCGTCGGTGGTAGTCAGATTGACTTTCGAGGCGTTCGATGACCCACTCGTGCTGGCAGTGGTGGTCACTCGCGTTCCGGCCTGCACAGTTTGCAGCCCATTCACGACCACCCGGTCGCCCGATTTCAGTCCGGAATTCACCAACCATTTGTGACCGATCATCTGACCGGTGGTGATCGACTGCTCCTTGATGCGGTTGTCCGCGTCCACCAGGTAGACATAAGGCCGACCTTTGGTGTCATGCATGATCGATTCCTGCGGCACCAGAATGCCCTGTTCGGCGATCCCCTGCGGGAAACTGGCGTGGACAAACATGCCCGGCAGCAGTTCACGTTTCGGATTGGGGAAGATGGCACGCAACGTAACGCTGCCGGTGCTTTCATCCACCGTCACTTCCGAGAACTCCAGCCGCCCCTCTTGCGGATAGAGAGAACCATCTTCCAGCGTCAGTTTTACCGCCGCAGCATGATCTCCCACTTTTTTTAACAGCCCTTCGGCCAGTGCGCGACGCTGCGCGATGAGATCCAGTGACGAGGTACTGACATCGACATAAATGGGGTCGAGCTGCTGGATAAGACTCATATAACTGCTTTGCCCGTTGGTCACCAGCGCCCCTTCGGTCGACAGTGAACGCCCGATATGACCGGAGATGGGCGCCCGTACCTGGGTGTAATTGAGGTTAACGCGCGCCGTTTCGACATCGGCTTTCGCTTCACGCGCAGTGGCTACCGCGTCATCGTAGGTCTGTTGACTGATGGCATGAGCAGCGGCCAGCGGTTTGTAGCGCGCTGCCACTTTGTCCGCGTTGATCAAGGTCGCCAGTGCTTTGTCGTAGGAGGCTTGATAACTGGCGGGGTCTATCTGATAAAGCGATTGTCCCGCTTTCACTTCGCTCCCCTCCGTGAACAGGCGTTTAAGGACAATACCGCTGACCTGGGGGCGCACTTCTGCCGTGCGGATGGCCGTGGTTCGGCCCGGTAACTGTTTAAACAACGTGACCGGCTCACTGTGTAAGGTGCTGATACCGACCTGAACGGACGTGTCTTGAGGCGGGGTCGTGGTCTGGTCGCAGGCGGCCAGCAAAAAAAGCAAACTCGCGGGAAGAATCCTTAAGCGCATGGTGAAGTCTCAATTAGATAGCTTTAAAATTAATAACGAGAGTGATTACTCTCATAAAAGAAGGGCATTATAGAGGGTGCAAAAATCTGGCTGTGTTAAGTTTCCGCTAAGTTCTTTATCGAAACGCGACGAGTAAGCTTCTCGTGCCGCATCGGTTGGCGGATGCTGATAGCTGTTGCCTCCTGCAATTAATGCCCTGGTTAACCCAGTGGCTCAACGCCCCTCCTTCTGAGTTCACGCCGGGCCAGATCCTTCAGCCAGCAGGCGAGCGTCACATTGTCATTGTCGGTGATCATTCTCAACTGATCGTGCAGCTGAGGGTGGATGCGTAGCTGAAAGGCTGCTGAACGACCGCCAGTTTTTGGCGTCCTGTCTTTAAGTTTCGGCATATTATCGGTTCCTGAAGGTCAAAAACGCCCCCCGCAGCGCTACCAACACCTCAGGGGGCTGACACGACACAATGGAATGCGTTACTGCACCGTGGTGTCCCACCTTAGCCCTTTGGCCTGTGCTTATTTTGTCGATTCGTGTACGCACCACAGAAAAGTTGTCAGTAAAAGAAACTAACAGGATAAAATGGTGAAATAGAGATTGAAGGGGTAAAAAAAAACCCACGCAAAGGCGTGGGCTGGCGGTGTGACTCTGAGGGATCAGCCCGGATGGTAAATCGCATCCGGGGCGATATTCATATGCTTCAGTACCGGGCCAATAATGTTGCCGAATACCGGGGCGGCGACCGATCCACCGAAGTGATCGCCTGCCGTCGGATGGTTGATCATAATCACCAACGCCACCTGCGGGTTACTGGCGGGAGCCACTCCGGCGGTGTAGTTGATATAGCCGCCATCATATTTGCCGCTGTCGCCCATCTTTTCTGCCGTACCGGTTTTTATGGCCAGACGATAACCCGGCACAGCAGCACGCACCCCGCTGCCGCCCGGTAAGGCATCACTTTCCATCATATGCACGACGGCACGTACCGTGTCTTCATCCGCCACGCGGCGGCCCGCCACAGGCGGGCTGACCTTCGTGATGGACAGTGGCCGATAAACACCAAAAGACCCCAGAGTGGCGTATTCTCGCGCAATCTGCAGTGGTGTCACGCGCAGGCCGTAGCCAAAGGAGAAGGTCGCACGCTCGATATCGGCCCAGCGCTCACGGTGCAGCGGGAAGTAGCCCACGCTTTCCCCGGTCAAACCTAATCCGGTGGGCTTACCGAGACCAAACGCATGGTAGGTATTTACCAACACCTCTGCCGGCATCGCGAGGGCAATGTGCGACACGCCAATATCACTGGATTTTTGCAGAATACCGGTCATGGTCAGACGCGGCCAGTGGCCAACGTCGCGGATCAAGTGGCCATTGACGCGATAAGGCGTGGTATCCAGTACCGAATCCGGGCGCACCAGTTTACGTGCCAGCCCTTCCATCACCACCAGCGGTTTCACCGTTGATCCGGGTTCAAAACTGTCATTGATGGCCGTGTTGCGCATCTGCGCAGGGGAGACATCGACAAAGTTGTTGGGATTAAAGGACGGATAGGACGCCATTCCGAGGATCTCCCCGGTATCGATTTTCACCAACACCGCCGCACCCGAGTCCGCTTTATTCAGGAGCACCCCATCACGCAGTTTGCTGTAGAGGGTGTACTGATCAAATTTATCAATGCTGAGCTGCACGGTAGGAGGCTGCTGTGGCGGTTCATAGTTGATCATCGCAACGATATTGCCACTGGCATCCTGACGGTATTTTTCCACGCCGGGTGTGCCCTGCAGTAGCTTATCAAAGCCCTTTTCCAGCCCGGTCAGCCCGGCATTATCCGCCCCAACAATACCGAGCAGAGGGGCCGTTGCCTCACTCATCGGGTAGTAACGACTGTCGTCGTAAACCGTAGTGATCCCGGTCAGATGCAGCTTGACGATATCTTTGGCAATCCCTAATTCAATTTTGCGCCCGAGGTAGAGAAAGCGGCGTTTCGGGTTGGCATTAATCTGCGCGGCAAGTTGCTCAGGGCGTTGCTCCAGCGCATTGGCAAGATACTGCCACTTGGGGCTGGTAAAGTCAGGGTGCCCTTCCAGCACACGTTGTGGGTCGGCAATCACATCGCGTGAAGGCACGCTTAACGCCAGCGCTTCGCCGTTACGATCCAGCAGCGTTCCCCGGTTAGTCGGCAGGGTGACGGTACGCAATGAGCGTTCATCGGCCTGTTTTTCCAGCATCGGATGGTTGATCAGCTGTAAATCGGCCACACTCGCCAGCAGAAAGACCAGGCAAGCGAATACCCCCAGACAGACCACCCGAAAGCGCACAGGGTTGAACGTGGGTGCAGGCTGAGATTTCGCCGAGTTTCGTTTAAACGGGGGCATGTAGGTTCCGGTACGGGCTGGGAGATAACTTGCTGGCAGTTATACAAAAAATGGTGTGGAGATGACAGGGAAACAGTGTTTCAGATCGTGAGTGAAACAGCCGGAGAACAGCCTGAAGCGCCTTTAAAAAAGAAAATAAAAATCAGACAGTTAAAATAAAAACCCCGAAAAAATGGCAAAAAAAACCTGCGCATCTGCGCAGGTTGGTGAAACAAAGCGTTAAAAACTTTTTGATGTTCACCCATCAATACCTCTGGGACTTGAACTGTAGCAACCCTGCACGTTAAGCCGCTACTCAGGAATCGCAACAGTTACCCGCAAAATGTAACCAGCTATGTGATTTGTAGGGTTTTATGCATGTCTCCCACAGAACGGCACACCTGGCTCACGGTGAAATGCTCAGGCAGTGACATCCGCTTTTCTGATCTCCACCAGGCAGCTCATAGCATTCGGCCCCTGGGTCAGGGACGAGGTGCCAATATCCAACGTCAGCACGTTCGGATTCCCGGCTTGGTCGTAAGGTTTCCAGGCTTTACCGAAGCCCGGATTAAACCATGCCCCGGTGGCAATCAGTACCACCTGCGGGCTCACGCCGTCGCTGATGCGCACACCCGCCTGCATGATGCCACGATCGTTACTGACCTCAATCACATCGCCATCGCTAATACCCCGCGCTGCGGCATCCTGTGGATGCATCAGCAAGGTTTCACGTCCGGCCGTTTTATTCGCCTGTACCGATGGCGTGGCGTCCATCTGGCTGTGCAGACGATCATGCGGCTGAATGGAGATCATATGCAGCGGGAAACGCTGGCCAATCGGCGCACCCAGCCACTCCTGCGGCGGCTGCCACTCCGGGTGTGGGCCAAAGTCTGGCAGCTGATACCCGGCAATGGTTTCTGAGAACAGCTCGATCTTACCGCTGGCGGTTTTAATCGGGTGAGCAACCGGATCGCGGCGGAAATCGTCCATAAATACCCAGCCCTTCTCAGAAGGCGGGATCTCCACATGCCCCTGCTGCCAGAAGGTGTCGAACTCCGGGAAATCAATGCCTTTGCCATGATGCGCCACCGCGCACTGCTGGTAGAGATGCTCTATCCACTGGCGCTCGTTACGGTTTTCCGTAAAGGTATTGCGATAGCCCAGACGCTCGGCGATATCGGCAAAGATATCAAAGTCGTTGCGTGCCTGATGCTGCGGGTTAATCGCCTGGTGCATCGCCAGCACAAAGCGGTCTTTTGACGATCCACCAATATCATTGCGCTCCAGCGAGGTTGTCACCGGCAGGACGATATCGGCCATCTGTGCTGCGGGCGTCCAGACAATATCCTGCACAATCACTGTGTCCGGGCGCTGCCAGCCTTCCACCAGACGATTAAGCTGCTGATGATGATGGAACGGATTTCCGCCTGCCCAGTGAACCAGATGAATATCAGGATAGGTGTGCGTTTCCCCCTGGAAGGTATATTCCGTGCCGGGGTTCAGTAACATATCGCTGATACGCGCCACCGGGATCGCCAGATCGGCAATCGGATTGAATCCGGCAGACATCAGCGGCGATGGCCCTTCCGTTCGCGGGTTGCCTACGCTGTTCATCGAACCGTGGCCAAACGAGAATCCGGCGCCGGGCAGCCCCGGCTGACCCAGCATGGACGAGAGCGCAATCATCATCCAGTAAGGCTGTTCGCCACGATGCGCGCGCTGCACGGAATAAGAGCAGGTAATAAAGCTGCGTTTACCGCACAGCTGTTTTGCCAGCAGAGCAATACGCGCCGCCGGAATGCCGGTGATCTCGCTGGCCCACTGCGGTGTTTTCGCCTGGCCGTCACCCTCACCCAGCAGGTAAGCACGCAGCTGCGGGTACCCCACGCAGTGGGATTGCAGGAAGGCGTTATCGACGGCACCCAGGCGTTCAATTTCATAGCCCAGGGCCAGCATCAGGGCCACGTCCGTATTCGGGCGGATAGGGATCCACTCGGCGTTAACAAACGCCGGGCAGTCATCGCGCATTGGGCTGATATTCACCACCGGGGTGCCTTTCGCCGCCAGTTGAAGCAATGCTGGCTTCAGGCTGTGCTCCCCTGCGCCCCCCGAAGCCACCTGGCTGTTTTTCAGCGCCAGCCCGCCAAAAGCGATAAAAATCTCACAGTGTGAAACCACGCTCGGCCAGTCGGTCACGCGCCCGGTCAGCGGCATGTAGGTGCCAATCACATACGGCAGGAAGAACTGTGCCGCGCCCCAGCTGTAGTTGCCCTGCTGGTCGATGCCGCCACCGCCCAGATTATAGAAACGTCGGACCAGAGTACGCGCATGGTTAACGCGTCCGGCAGAAGACCAGCCGTAAGAACCGTTGAAGATGGCGCTGGCACCGTAACGATCGCGCACGCGGCGATTCTCTTCAGCCACCAGGTCCAGCGCGGTGTCCCAGTCCACTTCAACAAAATCTTCACGTCCGCGCAGGGTGCGGTCACTCTTTTCACGGGATGCCAGCCACGACCGACGTACCATCGGTTTACGGATACGTTTATCGGAGTAGACCAGTTCGGGGATGCTGTTGAGCATCGGTGACGGATCCTGATCCGCGAAAAAAGGCTCACAGCGGAGCAGTTTCCCGTCTTCAACTACGGCGCTAAAGGCACCCCAGTGGGCAAGATGTGGCACTTTTTTAATCGTCATGACAGGATCGACTCAGCAGGTATTTTTCTGGAAACTCAGAATATCATTTTTCATCCTGCAGCGGCACAGGCCGTTTATCGATCGGCTTTGCGATGGCTGCGACATTCTGCGGGGCGATGCAGGCTTGCAGTCACTGGCGCTTTCCGCAACACTAATGGCAATGTAAACGCTTACCCAGGAAGACATTTAACGAATGGCTACGATAAAGGATGTTGCCAGGCTCGCGGGCGTTTCGGTGGCGACCGTGTCGCGTGTGATTAATCACTCCCCTAAAGCCAGTGAAAGTTCGCGCCTGGCCGTAACCAGCGCGATGGAGTCCTTACAGTACCACCCGAACGCCAATGCACGGGCGCTGGCTCAACAGTCGACGGAAACCATAGGTCTGGTGGTCGGGGATGTTTCCGACCCGTTTTTCGGTGCCATGGTCAAAGCTGTCGATTCTGTCGCCTGGGAAACCGGTAATTTTTTGCTGATTGGTAACGGTTACCATAATGAGCAGAAAGAACGTCAGGCGATTGAGCAACTGATGCGTCACCGCTGCGCGGCGCTGGTGGTCCATGCCAAGCAGGTTCCTGATGCCGAGCTGGTGCCGTTGATGAAGCAGATCCCAGGGATGGTGCTGTTGAACCGCGTGTTACCGGGTTTTGAAACCCGCTGTATTGCACTGGATGACCGTTACGGCTCCTGGCTGGCAACGCGCTATCTGATCCAGCAGGGACACACTAACATTGCCTATATTTGCTCAACGCATTCCATTTCTGACGCTACCGACCGCCTGCAAGGCTATTACGATGCGTTGAAAGAGCACAACTTACCCTGTAATGACCGTCTGGTGGCCTTCGGCGAACCGGATGAAGTGGGCGGTGAACAGGCGATGACAGAACTGCTCGGCCAGGGAAAAACCTTCAGTGCCGTAGCCTGTTATAACGATTCGATGGCGGCGGGTGCGCTGGCCGTGCTGAGCGACAATGGCGTGCGGGTGCCGGAAGAGATGTCGCTGATTGGTTTTGATGACGTGCTGGTTTCACGCTATGTGCGGCCGCGTCTGACCACGGTGCGCTATCCGATTGTGACGATGGCACAGCAGGCGGCGGAACTGGCACTGGCGCTGGCGCACAATCAGCCACTGCCGGAGATTACGAATCTTTTCAGCCCGACGCTGGTGCGGCGTCATTCGGTCGGAGCACCGCAGTAAACAGGGACGAGGCATGCCTCGCCCCTACGGGTACGTCCTCCGATGACGTAGGGGTTGGGCATGCCCGACCCGGTGTACATCCACCGATGATGTAGGAGTTGGGCATGCCCGACCCGGTGTACATCCACCGATGACGTAGGGGTTGGGCATGCCCGACCCGGTGTACATCCACCGATGACGTAGGGGTTGGGCATGCCCGACCCGGTGTACATACACCGATGATGTAGGGGTTGGGCATGCCCGACCCGGTGTACATACACCGATGATGTAGGGGTTGGGCATGCCCGACACGGTGTACATCCACCGATGATGTAGGGGTTGGGCATGCCCGACCCGGTGTACATCCTCCGATGACGTAGGGGTTGGGCATGCCCGACCCGGTTTTATTTCAGCGCCTTATGATACAACCGTACCGCCGTCGCCGGATAATCCAACGCATCGCCCATATACTGCCAGCCAAAACGCTCGTAATAATCCGCACAGGCTGAATAGAGATACAGATTCGCATCACCGCGTTGATGACAACAGTCAATCACCGTCTGCTGGAGCTGTTCGCTTAAACCCTGCCCCCGGTAACTTTCATCGACGTACAGCGCCGCCAGCCAGGGAAACAGATCCTGGCGACTGATCAGATCGCAGCGCCATAATCCCACGGTACCCACCGGACGATCGCCGTCCAGCGCCACAAAGGTCAGCGGCAGATCGGCACCGTGCAAACTGCTGTCGATCACACTGGCAAAAAAGTCGCGGCTGTTATCGCTGCCAAATGCCCGCCACTGCCAGTCGATAATCGTCTCGCGGTGTTCCGGCACGGTAGTTAACGGCACAATGCGCAGCAAACTCACACCAGCTTCCCCTGGAAAATCGGCACGGACTCAAACAGATAGCCGTCAAAGTCGGGTGCATCAGCATCTGACAACTCCAGCAGACTGTGTTTCACATTTTCCAGGTGCTGCCACATCGCCTGCCACGATCCCATCACATCACGACGACGCAGCGCGGCGAGGATGGTCTGATGATCGCCCAGCCATTTCAGCCGGTAGCTGCGGGTTTCAATATGGGCGCGCAGCTGCTGCCACAGCGGGCTGCTCTCATGATGACGCCAGATGCTGTTGACGGTATCCAGCAGCATCTGATTCTGAGTGGCCCCGGCCAGCAACAGATGGAACAGCTTGTCATTGTCCTGACTTTTATCGTCGAGGGCGATGGCGCGCTGCTCCTGCTCCAGGGTGCGTTTTAGGTTTTCAATATCGGCTTTAGTCGCCATTTTCGCTGCAAATGCGGCGATATTACTCTCCAGCAGCTGGCGCGCCTGCAACATCTCAAACGGCCCGACGTCGCTGCGGAAAAATGCTTCCTCTTCGTCACTGCTTTCCGACGGGATGCGCATCACATAAACGCCGGAGCTTTGGCGAATATCCACCGTTCCTTCCAGCTCCAGCATCAATAGCGCTTCACGCACAATGGTGCGGCTGACGCCCCAGGTTTCCGCAATATTGCGTTCAGGCGGCAGACGAGAGCCAACAGGGTAGTGGCCATCGATGATTTGCTGCCGCAGATCGTGCCCGATTTCCTGATACTGCTTTTTTTCCTGCGCAGGCGCACCTTTGTCCACAGAGCTTCACCTTTTAAATCATTATGACCATCAATGACGCCTAGCTTACCAAAGCCAGCGCCTGATCGAGTACTTTTGCGCCGTTAAGGGTGCCATAAGCCACCGAATCAATCACCGCAATCGGGATATTGTGGCTGTCGGTAAGTTTGCGGTTCTCTTCAAGCTTAAAGCGCACCTGCGGCCCCAGCAGCACCACCGCCACTTCGCCGGGGTAGTTTTCCAGCTCGTCACGCAGATTCTGCTCCGGGATCGCATAGATTTGGTATGCCAGTCCACGGGCAGCGGCTTCTTTTTCCATTCGCGTCACCACCATTGAGGTGGACATGCCTGCTGCGCAGGCCAGTACGATACGTTGCATGGGTAACTCCTTATTTGGCTTCATCATCCAGGGTAACAGAGAGCTGGCGCTGTTCGCTGACCTGTTGATACCAGTGAGCGGATTTTTTCATCCGGCGTTGGCGCTGGCAATCCAGGTCGATTTCAATCAGTCCGTAGCGGTTCTTGAAGGCATTCATCGGGGAAACATTGTCGGTGAAGGCCCACAGCATATAGCCCAGGCAGTTCATTCCGGCGGCGTTTGCCCGCACGGCCTGGTAAAGGTGTTCGGTGATAAAGGCGATGCGGTAGTCATCCTGAATCTCGCCATCAGCATTTTTGAAGCGTGCTTCGTTCTCAATCCCCATACCGTTTTCAGCGATAAACCACGGGAAGTTGTCGTAGTCATTCTTCATACGCAAGGCCATATCCCAGACGATGGCGGGCTGAATCTCCCAACCGCGCGAGGTGTTCATACGCCGCCCCGGCAGTTCGAAATGCTCGTAGTAAAATGCCGGATGGAATGGGGTTTCCGGGTGCCAGGCACGTGATGGCGCTTTCACGCGGTGCGGGTAATAGAGGTTGATGCCGACTTCATCCACGCGGTTGGCGGAGATAATCGCCAGCTCCTGCGCGTTGTAATCCCATTTCACCTGATGTTTTTCCAGCAACTGAACCAGCTCCGCCGGGTATTCGCCTTTGATGGCCGGGTCAAGGAAAACGCGGTTGTAGAACAAGTCGTACATTTCCGCCGCTTTCACATCATGCGCCGCACTGGAACGCGGGTACGTCACTTCCGGGTTCAGGATGGTGCCAACCGTGCCCTGATAACCTTTCTCCCGGAACAGCTGCACCACTTTCGCCGTGGCGAGATTTTTATGGTGGTTCCACTGCATCCATTTGTCAGTGTTCTGCTCGTATGGCCAGCGCAGCGCATCCAGATAGACCCGCGTCTGCACCACAATCGGCTCGTTAAAGGTAAACCAGCGCGTCACCTTGTGGGCGTAACGTGCAAACACCTGCTCTGCGTAACGGACAAACAGCTCCACCACATGCTTTGAACCCCAGCCGCCGTGCTGCTCCAGCAGGGCAGCTGGCAGCTCGTAGTGTTCCAGGCACAGCATCGGCTGAATGCCGTTTGCCAGCAGCTCATCGATCAGGTTGTCGTAATACGCGGCGTACTCTTCATCAACGACGGCATTTTCATAATCAGTCAGAAAGCGCGACCAGTTAATCGAGGTGCGGTAGTGCGTCAGCCCCGAGGCTTTCATCAAGGCGACATCTTCTTTATAGCGATTGATAAAGTCGGTGGCGATCGCCGGGCCGTAACCGTTGTGCCAGACATGACGATCGTTCTGATACCAGGCATCGAGGTAAGAGTCCTGCCCCGCTTTCTTGCCACTCCAGCCTTCGGTTTGCCACGCGGAAGCCGCGGCCCCGAGAATAAAATCGGCCGGGATAGTGACGTTGATTGTGCTCATCATAGCTCCTTAGTGTTTCGCGAGTTCAGGCTGTAACGCGCGGGCTTCAGCGGCCTCTGCACGGCGCGCAGCGATTTTGACAAACGGCAGATAGACCAAAATGGAGACGATAATGCAGACGATTTGCGTCACCACAGCCCCCATCGATCCGGCGGTAGAGAGCCAGGCATTGATGATCGGCGGCGTGGTCCAGGGCACCATCACTACCGCTTTCCCGGCAAACCCAGTGACCGTGGCGAAGTAACCAATCGATCCGGTGATCAGCGGCGTAATAATGAACGGGATGGCGAGGATCGGATTAAGCATAATCGGCATGCCGAAGATCACCGGTTCGTTAATGTTAAACAGGCCAGGACCGAATGACAGCTTGGCGATTTCCCGCATCTCTTTGCGTTTGGTTGCCAGCATCACCGCCGTCAGTAAGCCGATCGTCAACCCGGACCCACCGATGCTCATATACACATCCCAGAACGGCATGGTGATGATATTCGGTGCTTCAATGCCCTGCTCAAAGGCGTTCATATTGACCAGGATCGCCCCCAGCAGCAGCGGTTCGCGGATCGGTTTCACCATCTGATTACCGTGAATACCGATCACCCAGAACAGCTGGGCAACAAACATCAATAGCAGAATACCCCACAGGCTCTGCACCACCGATTCCAGCGGTTCCTGCACAATTTTGTACACCGCGTCATACAGATACATGCCGGTGAAACGGTGGAAGATAAAACCAAACGTGGCGATGGCGGAGACGGTAATAATCGATGGGATCAGCGCCGAGAACGAAGCTGCCACATTCGGTGGTACCGTATCCGGCATTTTGATTTTTAGCCGATCGATATTTTCCAGTCGGCAATAGATCTCGACGGAGAGAATGGCAATAAACATGCCGAGGAACAGGCTTTTGGTATCCGAGAACTGTTTCGCCAGCACGTCAGTGACCACCTGCAACTGGCCGTTGACCATCATGCTTAATGTCGTTGGCGTGACGGCGATAAAACAGATAATCGCCAACAGACCCGGGAACAGGGTTTTGATGCCGTTGATTTTCCCCAGTTCAATACCGATCAGGAACACTGCACCGATATTCAGAAAACTGAGCGTCGCATAGTTAATACTGGAAGTAATGGGTTTGAGTTCGGCGAGGAACGACAGCGCCTCAAAGCTCGCCAGCCCGTTCTTGCCATCCAGCACCATATTGGAAATCAGCACCGAAAACGCACCGACAATAATCACCGGCATCAGCGTAATAAATGAGGCCTTGATCGCCATGATATAGCGGTAGCTGTTGAATTTTGTGGCAAAACTCCCCAGCGAGTCGATTAGCCGATCCTGTAGAGACATGTGTAAATCCTCGAGGTAAGGGGTCAGGCATCCCGGCACTGGTATTTGTTGAACTTCCGTTGTTGTGGCATACCAAAAATAAACAATTACGAGTTATTTACTGTGATATGACTCTCAGAAGTGATCACTGGTATTCCAATAAGATAATTAAACCAATTTTGGTATACCAATGGAGACAGTGATGGATTTCGAGCAGACCATGATGGAATTGTTGATCAATGCAGGCGAAGCACGATCCCACGCCATGAGCGCCATTCAGCACGCCCGTAAGCGCGAATGGCAGCAGGCCGATGCGGCACTGGCGGCTTCACTGGAAGCGTCAAAAGGAGCTCACAAGATACAGACACAGCTGATAGGGGCTGATGAGGGATGTGGCAAAGTGCCGGTCACGCTGATCCTCGTTCATGCCCAGGATCACCTGATGAATGCGATGCTGTGCCGCGATCTGGCGGAAGAGATTGTGCTGTTAAGGAAAGAGATGTTTGCAGAATAGTCGTATCCGCAATGGGCCGATCGGAAGAAATGATCGGCTTCTGCAATAAATCGCGATGTCGTGGTGGTTTTAACGCTACAGCGAGCACACTGACTACGAGGATGGTGCCAGTTTGAGGTAAGCCGGACGTCACGCGCCAGGACGGCGCGTGCCGAGGCCCGCAGGGATGCGTCTTTTGCCGATCCGGTGTGCTCAAACTGGCCTCTGCCCTGTCACACCAGCAGCAGCGAATAAAATGGTTGATTTGAGGCCGATCGGAAATAATGATCGGCCCCTACGGTGCGTAAGACTTATTTTTATACTCAGCGGTCGTTCTGCGTGATATTCTTTTACGAGGCACAGGAGAGGTAAATATTAAAAGGAATAGCAAGGATGAATGATATGGATATGGATATGGATATGGAAGAAAAACTGCTGAAAAGTGGATTTACGACTAAAGAAATTAGAAAAATAAAATATTTTGTGAAAAAAAACCGCACAACCTATGCGCAAGTTCTGATAAAGTTAAGGCGAGTTTTTTTAGGGATAGCAACTCTCAGATTAATAATGACACTTCTCCTTATTTCGACTTATGAAGAAAACAACATGGATGGTTTTTATGGATTTCTGGTGGGATATGTTTTTGCCATGATCGTTTCTGAAATCCTCGTCCCAACCAAGTTAGGGGCGAAGATATTTATTCATGGCAGGAAATTAATAACTTGATTAAGTTATTCTTCCAGTGCTGTTTTTATAGTAATAGCATCACCTGTGCCTTCGATTAAAAGAGAAGGCACACTCATTCTCTTCACATTTCTAATATAGTCTGAAGGGAGAAAGTTAAACAATCTTCTGGCATCTGGTTTTAATACAAAACGGGCCATGCCATACGCAGAGAGTGATAAGTCAATTGAACTGTAAGCTAGTGCGCCGACTTTCTCATCAAACCCCATGAACCTTGCTGTATTTATATATCCTTCTTTTATTTTTCCAACATGGCCTTCACTACCATTTTTAATATTTACAATTCCTTCTTCAATACCATTTATCCCATGCAGAAAAAGTGTGGCACCAGCAACCATACCCACAATGTTTAAATGAGCAAGTGAACCGGTAAAAATTGTAATTCCCGCAACTATCTGAAATCCCCCCAGCACAACCCCTACTCCATTAATGATATATCCCCAGGAATCCAGTTCTTTAACAATTTTCCCCGATGCCACTATTTTTGCATTATGCCCAAGCAGGCTCCATGTTTGCCTGTCGATAAAAGCCTTCTCCTGACGAAGATTATCCAGGGAGTCCCGGCATACCCTTTCACTTTTTTTTCAGAATACAGACCGATCTTAATTCTTATTCACACTCTGCTGGATTAGCGGCAAGCAGAAGAGATTGTGCTGTTAAGGAAAGAGATGTTTGCAGAATAGTCGTGCGCGGCAACGGGCCGATCGGAAAAAATGATCGACCCCTGCAATAAATCGCAATGTCGTGGTGGTTTTAACGCTACAGCGAGCACACTTACTACGAGGATGGGGCCAGTTTGAGGTAAGCCGGACGTCACGCGACAGGACGTCGCGTGCCGAGGCCCGCAGGGATGCGTCTTTTGCCGATCCGGTGTGCTCAAACTGGCCTCAGCCCTGTCACATCAGCAGCACCGAATAAAATGTCTGTAACGGGTTGATTTGAGGCCGATCGAAAAAAATGATCGGCCCCTATGGCACGGGGGAATGGATTACAGTTCCAGCGCCAGCAGCTCGGCCACGGTTTGCGCACGGCGGATCTGGCGCGACTGGCCGTTTTCGAACAGCACTTCCGGGATCAACGGACGGCTGTTGTAGTTCGACGACATGGAGGCACCGTAAGCGCCGGTATCGTGGAACACCAGATAATCGCCCACCTTCACCGCTGGCAGTGCACGGGTTTCGACTTTGCCGCCTTCCAGTTGGGTAAAGACATCGCCCGATTCGCACAGCGGCCCCGCCACCACGCTCTCAATCGTGTTTTCCTCGTCCAGTGTGCGACCGTCCCCGGCAATGGCCGAAATATGGTGGTAGCTGCCATACAGTGACGGACGCATCAGATCGTTAAACCCGGCATCCACCAGCACAAAGTGACGGCTGCCCATCGATTTAACCGCCCGCACCTGGCTGACCAGCACACCGGATTCTGCCACCAGGAAACGTCCCGGTTCGATTTCCAGTTTGACCGGATGACCCAGATGCTGT
The DNA here is from genome assembly GCF_020683125.1 of Erwinia rhapontici. Classification (NCBI taxonomy): domain Bacteria; kingdom Pseudomonadati; phylum Pseudomonadota; class Gammaproteobacteria; order Enterobacterales; family Erwiniaceae; genus Erwinia; species Erwinia rhapontici. Next base: position 4,022,798 of record NZ_CP085627.1, read on the forward strand.
GCCACGCGCTTGCGTGCGGCATCCCAAAGACCGTAATAGTGGTTGGTATCAATCGTCTCTTCACCAAAGTGATAAGGGATCGACAGCCCGCCTCCGGCAGAAATAGCCTCCAGATCCTGGCCAAAGCTCACCACCTGATTCACCATCGCATCGCACACCTGCTCAAGGTGTCCGTAGTCCACGCCGGAACCGATATGCATGTGGATCCCCACCAGCTTCAGCTGATGCTGCTGGATGGCTTCCAGTGCCAGGCCCATATCACCATGCCAGATCCCGTGCTTGCTGTTTTCACCGCCGGTATTGGTTTTCTGGCTGTGGCCGTGACCAAAGCCCGGGTTAACGCGCAGCCAGACCGGATGCCCGGCAGACACCTGCCCCAACTGATGCAGCATATCGACGGAACCGGCGTTGACCGGCACTTTCAGCTCGGCAACCCGTGCCAGCGTGGGTTCATCGAGCAAATCAGCCGTGAACACAATTTCATCGCCACCGGCCTGATAACCTGCGGCCAGCGCGCGTTCAATCTCCCCCAGGGAAACAGAATCCACCTTCACGCCCGCGGCACGCATCAGGCGCAGAATGTGAATATTCGAACAGGCCTTCTGCGCGAAGCGGACCACATCAAACTGCTGAAGCTGGCTGATGCGGGCCTGGATGATACTGGCATCATAAGCCCAGAATGGGCCGCCATAGTGGCGTGCCAGCGGTAACAGGTTGTCCTGAGTCAGGGCGGTGGTGGTGTCAGTAAGCAGGCGCGGCATAAGGATTCTCCATAAGTTTATGCCTCTATTACGCCACAGCCTGAGACGGGATAAAAATATCTTTTTTATCGCACTCTATTCATCCATGATATGGCTTTAGCATTGATCATTCACGGGAGCCGAACGTGGCGGGCGTTTCTTTGCGTCATATTGAAATTTTTCATGCGGTGGTCACTACCGGCAACCTGACGGAAGCGGCAACGCTGCTGCATACCTCGCAGCCCACCGTCAGCCGTGAGCTGGCGCGTTTTGAAAAGCTGATTGGTCTGCAACTGTTTGAACGCGTGCGCGGACGCCTGCAACCCACGGTACAGGGCTTGCGTCTTTTTGAAGAGGTGCAGCGATCCTGGTACGGACTGGACCGCATTATCAGCGCCGCCGAAGGATTACGTCAGTTTCGCCAGGGTGAGCTGTCGGTGGCCTGTCTGCCGGTGTTTTCCCAGTCACTGCTGCCGCTGCTGTGTCAGCCCTTTATGGCGCGCTACCCGGACCTCAGCCTGAATATCATTCCCCAGGAGTCACCGCTGCTGGAAGAGTGGTTGTCGGCGCAACGTTATGATCTGGGACTGACCGAAACCACACACACCCCGGCAGGCACCGAACGCAGCGCACTGTTTACCGGCGATGAAGTCTGTGTGCTGCCAGCACAGCATCCGCTGGCCAGTCGCGACTGCCTGACACCACAGGATTTCGCCGGGCAGCGTTATATCAGCCTGTCACGCACGGACAGCTACCGTCAGATTCTTGATGGCGTGTTTGCCGAACAGGGCGTCCAGCGGCACATGGTGATGGAGACACACAGTGCGGCGTCGGTATGTTCGATGGTCAGGGCGGGTGTAGGGGTATCGATTGTGAACCCGCTGACGGCGCTGGATTACGCCGACAGCGGAGTGGTGATACGGCGTTTCAGCATCGCCGTGCCGTTTACCGTCAGTCTGATTAGGCCGCGCCACCGCCCCGCATCGGCACTGGTCGATGCCTTCAGCCAGCATTTGCAACAGCAGACGGGCCTGTTCAGCCAGCGCCTGCAACAACGACTCATTTAATGCGTTGCCCTGGCGGGCTGTGGCTGGCCGCGTGATCCCCGGAAGGTATAGAGGCAAACCAGCAGCCCAATCACTGCCAGTACGGCTGCCGAGACGGGCACCGCCGTCAGGCCGTAGCCACCGCCAATCACTGCGCCGCCCACCCAGGCACCCAACGCGTTACCGACGTTAAAGGCAGAGATATTCAGCGTCGACACCAGGTTCGGTGCATCTTTACCGTGGCGGACCACGTTGATTTGCAGCGCCGGAACCATTGCAAAGGTCGCCATCGCCCACAGGAACAGGGTAATTTCCGCCAGCCACAGTGAATGGCTGGTCCAGCTAAACAGCAGGGAGAACACCGCGATCAGCGAGAAGCTGAGGATCAGGCTGAACGACACTTTCCAGTCGGCCAGCTTACCACCGAGGATATTACCCACTGTCAGACCCGCGCCGATCAGGAACAGCGTCCAACTGACGCCCCGGTCCGTCATGCCCGTCACCTGCAACAACAGCGGCGCAATATAGCTGAATAAGGCGAACATCGCGGCGGCGAAAAACACTGTCATCAGCAACGACAGCCACAGCTTGCCGTTATTCAGCGCACTGACTTCTGATGCCAGATGTACCGGCTTCTCATTACGGTTAGTGGGCAGGCTGACGATCAGGCCGATAAAGGCCAGTACGCCAATCACCGCCACGCCCCAGAAGGTGGCACGCCAGCCAAACATCTGACCAAACCAGGTGCCCAGCGGCACACCCAGCACGTTGGCAAGCGTTAAGCCGGTAAACATCAGCGCAACGGCAGAAGCCTGTTTACCCGGTGCGACCAGGCTGGCTGCGACTACGGCACCGATACCGAAGAAGGCACCGTGACACAGCGCGGTCACAACGCGCGCCAGCATCAGCAGGTTATAGGTGTAAGCCAGCGCACAGAGAATATTCCCGACGATAAAAATCGCCATCAGCAGGATCAGCGTCCGTTTGCGCGGCAGCCTGGCCGTCAGCAATGCCATAATCGGAGCGCCAATCGCCACCCCCAGCGCGTAACCGCTGATCAGCCAGCCTGCCGATGGAATCGACACGCGCAGGTCATTCGCCACTTCCGGCAACAGCCCCATAATGACAAATTCAGTGGTGCCGATAGCAAAGGCACTCAACGCCAGCGCCAGTAATGAAACAGGCATGTCACACACTCCCAGGATAATTGGTGTAGAAGATAAATTTGATCTGCGTCACAGCAACGCATTAAAGCACAGCTAATGAACGCCTTACAGCCCGCTATCAGCAACTGTCTGTTGCCTGGGCAGCAAGAATCCTCTGGGTAATGATGAATCGGTGAGAAAAATGCGATCGCACGCTCATTTTGTCGTTTTTCTTCGCTATACTTTCCGTTAACTGGCCATTACATAAACCTTCCTAATCATTCAATTCTACGAATCATCTGAGTTTTGGAAATTTTGCTTCAACGCTGCTGGCACCTCTTCGCCTTGTGACAGATTTGATGGAGCATTGATACATTAAAGTTCTGCGACAGATGGCCGATATGCCAGTAAATGAGGTTAAAACCCTGCCATTGCTGTATCAACCATTACCAAGGAGACCCGATGCGACTCGTCATTTGCCTGCCAGCCCTGATTCTGGTCGGGTGTTCCGTCGGAAAGTATCAGTACAGCAGTGAAGCGCACGACCGGGTGGATATGACTGTTACGGGTATTCCAACCGTGCTGGGCTTAGGTACGCTGGGTACCACCATCCCGCTGACGGCCGATTACAGCCTGACCGCGGCCCATGTGGCAAAATTCTCCATGTACCGGGTGAAGTCATATCATCCTGAGTGCGACCTGGCCGTGGTCTATCATAAAAATGATAATGTCCCGGCACCGCATTTCCGTAACGGCCTAATCGGTGACAAGATTAATCTCTACGGTTACAGCTTTATTTCGGCGATGCCGGTCGCATCGACGGGCACCAATCTGATCAATACCGGGCTAAAAAACACCTGGAATAAAGTCAGTTGCGTCGTGGTGGCGTCCGATGCAGGCGTGGTACAGGGCATGTCAGGTGGCGCTGTGTATAACGCGTCTGATGATTCGATTGGCGGGGTGATTGTCGGCTACAGCAAACGCATTAACGATATGAAAACGGGTAAGACGCTGTATAAAGACGTCTCGCTGTATGTGCCGTATGCCCGCTTTAAAGACTGGCTGAACGACGCGGTGAAATCCTGAGTTTCACCGCCGCGGGCGCTCCTCCTGCCGCCTGCACATGTCTCCCTTCCATCCCGGCATTTTCAGGATGTCCCTTTTTTCAATGAGTCCGGCATCCCATCATGGGGGCCAAAATCCTGCTTTGGCGGATCGTCCCAGCGATCCTCTCGCGTAGCGAGGTAGGCTGGATTTGTCGGATACCAGATGCGGTTCTCTTTCTTATTCGCCTCACCAACGATAATAAAGTGCGCTTCGCGATCGCTGTTATTGATAAAGGTATGGCAAATCCCGGTGCCTGCCGGGAACGCTATCGCATCACCGGGTGTTAAGCGATATAACTCGCCATTGATCCATACCTCCGGCTCCCCTTCCAGCACATAAGCAAACTCTTCTTCTGCACTTTCAGCATGCGGGTAGGACATGCGACGGCCAGGCAACAGACGTTCATGATGTATCCCGAGGCGCGTCAGACCGAGCGCCCTTCCCAGCGGCGCACCTATGGACATCAGCTCCTCGCTGTCGGGATAGTGTTCGTTATCTTCGCCCTCAAGCTCACGCCAGTGGCGGATAAAATCAGGTCGGGTCATGGCAGCCCTCTTTACGGTTGCAGTTTGAAAGTCCTTACTATTTGCTTTTTTTCCCGCGGAGGCAAAAAAAAACGGCCAGCGCTAAGGCTGACCGTTGATGTTACAAGCGTGCGTTTACTTGTTGCTTGGACGCAGTGCCGGGAACAGGATCACGTCACGGATGGTGTGGCTGTTGGTAAACAGCATCACCATACGGTCAATACCAATCCCCAGACCCGCCGTTGGCGGCAGGCCGTGTTCCAGCGCGGTGACATAGTCTTCGTCATAGAACATCGCTTCGTCATCACCGGCATCTTTCGCGTTAACCTGTTGCAGGAAACGTTCTGCCTGATCTTCCGCATCGTTCAGCTCTGAGAAACCGTTACCGATTTCGCGGCCGCCGATAAAGAATTCGAAACGGTCAGTGATTTCCGGGTTCTGGTCATTACGGCGCGCCAGCGGTGACACTTCGGCCGGGTATTCCGTGATGAATGTTGGCTGGATCAGATGCGCTTCTGCGGTCTCTTCGAAGATCTCAGTGACCAGACGGCCCAGACCCCAGCTCTTCTCTACTTTGATACCCAGAGACTGAGCAATCGCTACCGATTTATCAAAGTCGTCGAGATCGGCCAGGTCGGTCTGCGGACGGTATTTCAGAATCGCTTCTTTCATCGTCAGCTTCTCGAATGGCTTACCGAAGTCGAACTCCTGGTCGCCGTAAGGCACCACGGTGGAACCCAGAACATCCTGTGCCAGCGTACGGAACAGGCTTTCGGTCAGTTCGATCAGGTCTTTGTAATCCGCATACGCCATATAGAGTTCCATCATGGTGAACTCTGGGTTATGACGTGGCGAAATACCTTCGTTACGGAAGTTACGGTTGATTTCAAACACGCGGTCGAAACCACCCACCACGAGACGCTTCAGATACAGCTCGGGTGCGATACGCAGGTACATATCGATGTCCAGCGCATTGTGATGCGTGATAAACGGACGGGCAGACGCACCGCCAGGGATCACCTGCATCATCGGGGTTTCCACTTCCATAAACTCACGGCCGACCATAAAGCTGCGGATACCCGCCATGATCTGGGAGCGAATTTTGAAGGTGTTGCGCGAGTCGTCGTTCGAGATCAGGTCAAGATAACGCTGACGGTAACGGGTTTCCTGATCGGCCAGGCCGTGGAACTTGTCCGGCAGCGGGCGCAGTGCTTTGGTCAACAGGCGCAGTTCGCTACAGTGGATAGACAGTTCGCCGGTTTTAGTCTTAAACAACTTGCCGCGTGCGCCGAGGATATCGCCGAGATCCCACTTTTTGAACTGTTCGTTATAGATGCCTTCCGCCAGGTCATCGCGGGATACGTAAAGCTGAATACGGCCGCCCACATCCTGCAACGTCACAAAGGATGCCTTACCCATAATACGACGAGTCATCATACGGCCAGCCACGCTGACTTCGATGCCAAGGTCTTCCAGCTCTTCGTTCTCTTTACCACCAAACTCGGCGTGCAGGGTGTCTGCGGTGCGGTCACGGCGGAAGTCGTTCGGGAATGCCACGCCAGTTTCACGCAGTGCGGCCAGTTTTTCGCGACGCGCTTTGAGTTCGTTATTCAGTTCAATGGCGGCATCAGCGGCCTGCGGTTGTTGTTCAGACATGTGAGTTCCTTATAAACCTGCTTTCAAACTTGCTTCAATGAAACGATCCAGATCGCCGTCCAGAACCGCCTGAGTATTGCGTGTTTCCACGCCTGTACGCAGATCCTTAATGCGGGAATCATCCAGCACGTAAGAGCGGATCTGGCTGCCCCAGCCGATGTCAGACTTGTTGTCTTCCGCCGTCTGTTTGTCAGCATTTTTTTTCTGCATTTCGTATTCGTACAGTTTGGCGCGCAACTGTTTGAAGGCCTGATCTTTGTTTTTATGCTGAGAGCGGTCATTCTGGCACTGCACGACAATGTTGGTCGGTAAGTGGGTAATACGCACCGCCGACTCCGTTTTGTTGACGTGCTGACCACCGGCACCGGAGGCGCGGTAAACGTCGATACGCAGGTCGGCCGGGTTAATGTCGATATCGATGTTGTCGTCCACTTCCGGGTAGATAAACACCGAACTGAAAGAGGTATGACGACGGCCACCGGAGTCAAACGGGCTTTTACGCACCAGGCGATGCACGCCGGTTTCAGTGCGTAACCAGCCAAACGCGTAGTCGCCGATGATTTTAATGGTGGCGGATTTGGTACCGGCCACTTCACCGTCAGACTCTTCGATAATTTCGGTTTTAAAGCCTCTCGCTTCAGCCCAGCGCAGGTACATACGCAGCAGCATGCTGGCCCAGTCCTGAGCTTCTGTCCCGCCGGAGCCTGCCTGGATATCCATGTAGCAGTCGGCGCTGTCGTATTCGCCGGAGAACATACGACGGAATTCTAATTCGCCGAGTTTCTTTTCCAGCACATCCAGTTCAGCAATCGCTTCATTGAAGGTGTCTTCATCATCGGCCTCAACGGCCAGCTCGAGCAGGCCTGAAACATCTTCCAGCCCCTGCTCCATCAGATCCAGTGTTTCCACAACGGCTTCTAATGCGGAGCGTTCTTTACCCAGCGCCTGGGCGCGTTCAGGTTCATTCCAGACATCAGGCTGTTCCAGTTCAGCGTTTACTTCCTGAAGACGTTCTTTCTTGGCATCATAGTCAAAGATACCCCCGAAGAACGCTGCTGCGCTCTGTGAGATCCTGAATACGGTTCTTTACCGGATTAATTTCAAACATGGTTTTAATCTTTTTAGGTGATCGAAATGGACGTAATAGTAACCACGCAGTTTAACCGAAATAGCGCACAGTTTGTAGCACTGAACACAATGGAGAATCGCCATGTCCGTTACCGATGCCCTGATGGCATTCACCTTTGCCGCCGCACTGCTGACGTTGACGCCGGGGCTGGATACCGCGTTGATTTTACGCACCGCCACGGTAGAGGGAACCCGGAAGGCCATTCAGGCTCAACTGGGCATTAATGCCGGCTGTCTGGCGTGGGCCGCTGCCGTGGCGTTTGGCCTCGGTGCACTGATTGCCGTGTCTGAGCTGGCTTATAACCTGTTGAAGTGGTGCGGAGCAGGCTACCTCGCCTGGCTTGGCGTGCAAATGTTGCTGAAACCTCGCCAGCAAATGGGCGACGTAACCCTGAGCAGCGGTAGCCAGAACGCGTTTCTACGCGGTTTTTTCGGCAATCTGCTCAATCCTAAAGTCGGGATTTTTTACGTCTCCTTCCTGCCACAGTTTATTCCGACCGGGCATTCGCCGGTGCTCTGGACCTTTGGACTGGTGCTAATCCATGTAGTGCTGGGCACGCTGTGGTCGGCGCTGCTGATTGGCAGCACGCGCAAACTGTCAGGGATATTAAAACAGGAAGGGGTGGTGAAGTGGCTCGACCGCACCACGGGCGCGGTGTTTTTATTGTTTGCTGCAAAACTGGCGTTAAGCCGCCGGCCGGGATGATGTGAAAAAGGGGCGACGGATCAGTAGCGTCATGGTCGCCCCCTACGGGTTAAATTTCCTCCAGGGGCTGACCTTCTGTGTCGGTCAGCCCGCCAGCACAATGGATGAGGTGAATTACAGCGCCCAGAGATGGTCGATGATCAGCTGCACATTACGGTTGCCGCGGAACTCGTTGATGTCCAGCTTGTAAGCCAGCTCAACCTGCTTCACGCTGGGATCGGGCCACAGAGCCGTATCAATGTTAAACGCGATACCGTCCAGCAAAGGGCCACCGCCCAATGGCTCAATCATCACTTTCAGATGACGCTCACCTACCAGCTTCTGCTGTAACAGCTTAAATTTGCCATCAAACGTCGGTTCAGGGAACGCCTGGCCCCAGGGGCCTGCTTCACGCAGCAGTTCCGCGGTGGGCAGCGTCAGCTCCTGCGCCATCAGTTCGCCGTCGGACCAGACCACGCCCTGAAGGGATTCCGCCTCCAGCCAGTCGCCCACCAGATCGGCAAAACACTGACGGAAACGTTCAAAGTTCGCCTCTTCCAGTGACAACCCTGCCGCCATCGCATGTCCACCAAATTTGATGATCAGCCCCGGATTAAGGGTATCCAGCCGCTCCAGCGCATCACGCATATGCAGCCCGGCAATCGAGCGTCCTGAGCCTTTCAGCGTGCCGTCGCCTGCGGGCGCAAAGGCGATCACCGGACGATGGAAACGCTCTTTCAGCCGCGAAGCCAGAATACCGACCACGCCCTGATGCCACTCTGGATGATACATCGCAATACCGAGCGGCAAAGCGTCACTGCTGCTTTCCAGACGATCGCAAAGCGCCAGCGCTTCTGACTGCATGCCCTGCTCTATCTCTTTGCGCGTCTGATTCAGTGCATCCAGCTCACTGGCAAGCATACGCGCCTGGCCCAGGTCTTCACTGAGCAATAGCGCCACCCCGACCGACATATCATCCAGCCGCCCGGCGGCATTGAGACGCGGGCCAAGGGCGAAACCTAAATCACTGGCGGCCAGCTGGCGTGCATCACGGTTGGCAATCTCCAGTAATGCCCGGATGCCGGGACGACATTTGCCCGCACGAATGCGGCTCAGCCCCTGCCAGACCAGGATGCGATTGTTGGCATCCAGCGGCACCACATCCGCCACCGTGCCGAGCGCGACCAAATCCAGCAGTTCTGCCAGATTCGGCAGCGTGGTCACGCCACTGTCGCGCAACTGTGCACGCAGTGCCAGCATCAGATAAAACGCTACGCCCACACCCGCCAGCGATTTAGACGGAAATTCGCAGTCGTTAAGATTGGGGTTAACAATGGCATCGGCAGCAGGCAGCGTATCGCCCGGCAAATGGTGATCGGTGACCACAACCGGAATGCCTTTTTCATGGGCCAGCGCCACGCCCGCATGGGAAGAGATGCCGTTATCTACGGTGACGATCAGCTGTGCACCGCGTGCAGCCGCCTGTTCTACCACTTCCGGGCTAAGGCCATAGCCATCATCAAAACGGTTAGGCACCAGATATTTGATGTTCTGCCCGCCCATGCTGCGTAGCGCCAGTACCGTTAGCGCCGTGCTGGTGGCCCCATCGGCATCGAAATCGCCGACAATCATGATGCAGAGGTTATCGGCCAGTGCCCGTTGCAGGATGTCCACCGCCGCCTGAATACCGCTGAGTGACTGGAAAGGATGCAAATATTTCGCGCCGCGTTCCAGTTCACTGGCCTGGCGGATGCCCCGGCGGGCATACAGGCGACGTAACAATGGGTGAAGATCGGCAGGTAAGGCGGCCGTGTCCGTCGCCTCGCGACGACGGAGTTCAGTTGTGCTGTTCACGAATATCAGCCGCCGTTTTTCTGGCTGTCGAGGAATTTCTTCAGGTCCTGTGGATTCTGATAGCCAGGGATCATGCTGCCATTCTCAAGCAGAATAGCCGGGGTGCCCTGGATACCGTAAAGAATGCCCAATTTGTACTGCTGGCCGATATCGATTTTGCCGTCAATCGGCGATACAGCTTCACCTTTCATCGCGGCATCAAAGGCTTTGCGCGGTTCAGCGGCAGACCAGATAGATTTCATCTCTTTCGCCACATTGCCGTTCATCCCTTCACGCGGGAAAGCCAGATAACGCACGGTAATCCCCAGCGCATTATAGTCAGCCATTTCCTGATGCAGCTTGCGGCAATAGCCGCAGGTAATGTCGGTAAACACCGTCACCACGTACTGCTGTTTTGGCGCTTTATACACGATCATCTCTTTGCTCAACGCTTCAACTTTCTTTTCCAGCAGTTGATTGGTGACGTTGACCGGCTGACCGCCGCTGACATCATAGAGAGGCCCCTGTACGAAATGTTTGCCATCGTCGGTGACGTACAGCACACCGCTTTCGCTCAGCACGGTTTTAAACCCTGGCAGAGGCGAAGGCTGAATCTCGGTCTGCTGTAAGCCCAGCTTACTCAGAGACTGTTTAATCGCTGCATCATCAGCATAGGCCAGTCCGCTGGCCAGCGCGATGAGTCCCGAAAGTAACAGGAAATGTTTCTTCATTTTTTATGTCCTTATAGCCTGACTAAGCGGGCTGTATGTTTTTGTCGATCAGGCACGCGGATGATGCTGCTGATGGAGCTGGCGCAGCCGTTCTGTCGCTACGTGCGTGTAAATCTGGGTGGTTGATAAATCGCTATGACCCAACAACATCTGTACGACACGTAAATCCGCGCCGTGGTTCAGCAAATGGGTGGCAAAAGCATGACGCAGCACGTGCGGTGACAGTTTTGCGCTGTCGATGCCTGCTAGTGTGGCGTAATGTTTGATGCGATGCCAGAAAGTTTGCCGGGTCATTTGTTGCGCGCGGTTACTGGGAAATAGCACATCGAGCGACTGACCATTGAGCAACCAGGGGCGACCGTATTCGATAAACTGTTCGATCCAGTGGACCGCCTCTTCGCCCATCGGCACCAAACGCTCTTTGTTCCCTTTACCAATAACGCGCACCACGCCCTGGCGCAGGCTGATATCGCTGAGCGTCAGCCCGACCAGCTCTGTCACACGTAATCCGGTAGCATAAAGGAGTTCCAGCATCGCCTTATCGCGCAGCTCAATCGGCTGGTCCAGACAGGGCGCCTGCAATAACCTTTCCACCTGTGCCTCAGAGAGATCCTTGGGCAGGCGCTGCGGCAGTTTTGGCGACGAGAGTAAGGCACTGGGATCGTCCTCACGCAGCTTTTCGCGGTAGAGATACTGGAACAGGCGGCGCATGGCACTGAGCAAGCGCGCAGAGCTGGTCGCTTTGTATCCGCCTTCCAGCCGTTCAGCCAGAAAACCCTGCAAGTTGATCGCATCCACCGTCAGCAGAGAAAGTTGCTGGTGCTGCAACCAGCCACAGAGCGATCGCAGGTCAAGACGGTAAGAAGCAACGGTGTTTTGCGCCAGATTACGCTCGATCCACAGCGCATCAAGAAATTGCTCAATCAGATCGTTATCCTGCACTTCAACCTCTCTAATCTGCGATTCTCATGACGCGGAGTGCGTTATATAAAATCACTTTACGCTTAAAAATCATAACCATGCAACATCACACTGCCGTACAAAGCCGCCCCATTATGCCTTATTCCTGCCTGATTCTGATATAATCGCGCCAGACTTTACGAAAAATGAGTTTCACTACCATGAATATCGGTCTGTTTTATGGATCCAGCACCTGTTACACCGAGATAGCGGCAGAGAAGATTCGTGACTTTATCGGTGACGATCTGGTGACGCTGCATAACCTGAAAGATGACTCTCCCACGCTGATGGAGCAGTATGATTTGCTGATCCTCGGTATTCCAACCTGGGATTTTGGCGAATTGCAGGAAGACTGGGAAGCCATCTGGACCGACCTGCCACAGCTCAATTTACAGGGAAAAGTGGTGGCACTCTATGGCATGGGTGACCAGGGGGAATACAGCGAATGGTTCCTCGATGCGTTAGGGATGCTGCATGAAGTGCTGGCTCCGTCCGGGGTACAGTTTGTCGGTTACTGGCCGCTGGAAGGCTATGAATTTACGAGCAAAAAACCACTGACTGCCGACGGAAAACAGTTTGTCGGCCTGGCGCTGGATGACATCAACCAGTTTGAGCAGACCGACGAACGTATTGCGCAATGGTGTGAACAGATCCTGACTGAGATGGCAGAACTGCTGTAATTCCGTCGCAAAAAATCAAAGGGCCGATCGAAAAAATGATCGGCCCCGACTGTCGGGGCGGAGTTTCTCTTTCGCTCCGCCCATGCCTTCAGAGGTTTATTTCCACAAACCGAAACGGCCTTCTTCCTCCTGCGCACTTTCAGTGCTCAACTCCGGCATTGCGGTCGCCGACAGACGATACCAGTCGATATTTCTCGTCAGCGCCATCACGGCTGCCAGTGCTGCCATCAGTACCCCCGTCCCCAGCAACAGCGCGCTGTCCTCCGATTGCAGTAACTGCCACAGCACCGCATCCAGCACCAGCAAACCCCCGACAAACATCAGACTGCGCCGCCATCCGCGTAGTACCGCCTGCAAATAGAAACCGTTGATCGCCGCACAGGTCAGGCTCGCCGTCAGCCAGGCAAGGTTAAACCCGATATGTTCGGACAGCGCCAGCAGCACCAGGAAGAACATCACCAGTGACAGCCCCACCAGCAAATACTGCATTGGGTGCACCCGCAACGCGGTCAGCGTTTCAAACAGGAAGAAAGCCATATAGGTCAGGCCAATCAGCAGAATGGCGTATTTCACCGCACGTTCAGTTTGCTGATATTGATCCACCGGGTTAACGACCATCGAACTGAAGGCCGGGAGCTTATCGCTGCTCACGGTAAAGTCATCACGCACTAGCGAATTGAGATTGTTAGCAAACCAACTGCTCTGCCAGCGTGCGGTGAAACCTTCAGGCGTAATCTGGTGTTGTTCAGGCAGGAAACTGCCGGTAAAACCCGGGTGCGGCCAGTTGCTCTTCAGATCAAAGGTGCTGTTTTTACCTAATGGCACCACTTCAAGCTGCTGTGTTCCCTGTAGTTTAAGCGTGAAGTTCAGCGCCAGGTTTTTCTCGTCTAACACGCTGTCCGGAAGCGCCACATGCAGGCCTTCACTGCTACCGGGAAGATCGCTGCCCGGCTGGAAATCCAGCTGTTGATCGCCAATATTCAGCGGTGTCACACTGCTGATCCCACGTGAGTCACCCACGCCCATCACCAGCCAGGGATTACCGAGGGTAATACCCGGCTTTTTAATATCGGCCAGTTGCTCGCTGTCGAAAGTGGCATTAATGGAGACGCCTGTACGCCAGACCTGCCCCTGATAAATACCCACCTTACGCTGTTCTACCTGCTGGTCACCCGCCACCCGCAGGTTTTTAGGCAGGTAATAACGCAGATGATTCTGCTGAACGGTGACTTCTTTACCATCGCGGGTTTCCGTAACGATTTCGCTCCATGGAATGGCGATCAACGGCCCGAAGAGACGCTGCGGACCACTGGTGCTCTGGCTGAGCTTATCGGCCACACTATCGCGCCATACGCTGCGCTCGGTAATCAATGAACTGAGCAGACTTAACGGTACCAGCAGCAGAAGCAGGCAGCCGATCAGCGTTAGCATTTTCCAGAATAAAGGGGTTTTCATCATGTTGGACTCTCCTGTGTCGATAACGCAGAAGATAGCCCCCCTGAATGGGGAGAAAATGAAGTTATGTGAAGGGACGGTGAAGTGGGCCGTTATTTTTTCACAGTGAGCTGAGCACAGACACCACCTTCCGGGCGTGACCTCAGGGTAATGTTGCCCTGATGCAAGCGGGCCACCTCCTGCACAAACGCCAGGCCCAGCCCGCTACTCTTCTCACCGTTACTGCGCGGCAGTGAATAGAAACGGTCGAAAATATGCGGCATCGCATAGTCCGGAATACCGCTACCGCTGTCCAGTACGCGGAATATCACCTCATCGGCCGACTGACTGATCTGAATCCTCACCTCGCCCTCCAGAGGCGTAAAGTCGAGTGCATTATCCAGCAGATTTCCCAGCGCCTGCTCCAGCAATAGCACATCGGCCCGCACAGACAGCCCGTCAACGTCGGCGGCGTCGAAGGTCAGATGTTTACCCTGAGCCTGTACCGCCCGGCTGTCACACAGTGAAGTAACCAGAGGCAGCAGGCTAACCGACTGGCGCTGGATTTCAGGGCGGTTTTCCAGCGTTGCCTGGCGAAGCAAATTGTCGATCAGCCGCTGCATACGGATATTCTGTTGCAGGATATTGGCAGAGAAACGCTGAACCACCTCAGCCGGAGGGCATTCACGCAGGATTTCCGCCGCACCGCGTATCGCCGCCAGCGGGCTTTTCAGTTCGTGGGTTAACGCATGGGCATAATGCTCAATGTAACGCTTCCCTTCCAGCCGCAGACGCATACTCTCCAGCGCCTGCGCCAGCTTGCGTAACTCAGTGCTGTTCATCGCTGGCAGAGGTTGCGCATCGCCTTCTGTTACCGAGTCGGCATAACGTACCAGACGACCAACAGAGCGGTTAATCCACAGGACAAACCCCAGACCGATTAGCAAAGCAATGCCCAGCAGGGCTGCACCCGCCCAGAGAATACGGTGTTCACTGCGGCGGATCACCGGCACCATCGTACTGTTGGCTTTCCCCACGCTGATCACCCCAAGCAGTTTTGCGCCATCGCGCACCGGGGCCGCCACATACATCACCGAGCTGGCATCATCGTCAGGATTGCTGCGGGTACTGCGTGCACCGTACTCACCGCGCAGCGTCAGCAGAACATCATTCCAGCGCGAATAATCCTGCCCTGTCGCCACCCCGGAAGAGTCAAACAGCACAATCCCTTTCGCATCGGTGAGGTAAACACGATATTCATTGCGCCGCTTGGCGATGCCGCTGATATTGGCATGGACCGGGTAACCCCGCAGTTGCGAGAAAGCCTGCGCCAGCTGGCCCTGCTGCGGCTGACCGCTGAGGATATCTGCACGGGCGAACTGCGCCAACAATGTCGCGGTATCGACCAATGTACCTTCGGTGGCACGCCTTACCCCAGGTTTGATCTCCTTGAGGAAAATGCTAAGAACAAACCACGCGGCGACGGCAACAATAAGAAAATAGCCGAGCAGTAGACGCATTCCGATGCGCATCAGCCCGTCACCAGACTGTAACCCAGGCCACGATGGGTCATCAGCACCTGCTCGTGCGGGTTGATGTCGCGCAGTTTGGCACGCAGGGTTTTGATATGGGTGTCAACGGTACGATCAAGGCTCTCTTCCGCCTCTTTCCAGACCAGATTCATCAACTGCTGGCGTGAGAACACCCTGCCTGGCGAGAGCAGCAAGGTTTTCAACAACAGGTATTCATAACGCGTCAGTATCAGAGACTGATTGCACCATTGCACACGTGCAGCAGATTCATCGAGAGTGAACTGGCCAACGTTATAACGCGGAGACTGAGCAATGCGCTGCTGTTTTTGCAGTCGACGCAGCAGTGTGCGCACCCGCG
The DNA here is from genome assembly GCF_020683125.1 of Erwinia rhapontici. Taxonomy (NCBI): domain Bacteria; kingdom Pseudomonadati; phylum Pseudomonadota; class Gammaproteobacteria; order Enterobacterales; family Erwiniaceae; genus Erwinia; species Erwinia rhapontici. The sequence continues at coordinate 4,038,357 of NZ_CP085627.1, forward strand.
CGCAGACTTCACGTGGGGAGAATGGCTTGGCAACATAATCGTCCGCGCCAATTTCCAGCCCCAGCAGGCGGTCAACTTCTTCGCTGCGGGCAGTAAGAAACAATACCGGCAGGTCAGGTTGCAATGCCAGCAATCGGCGGCACAGTTCAAAACCATTGATATCGGGCAGGCCAACGTCAAGGATCACCAGATCCGGTACCTGCAGCGGCAAGGCTTCCAGCAACGGCACACCGCGCGGGAACCAGCGGGTTTCGAACCCTTCCAGTTGCAGCATATATAACAATGTATCCGCAATGGCGGCTTCATCTTCTACCAGCCAGATGGTGGGGCTACTCATCCCGCGGTTCCTTTTCATTCAGCAGGTGTTGGCGCAGAAGCCGCCATTCGCTGCTGTCCATGCCATCGGCAAATAGCCATAACCGCTCGCGACGGCCTGCCGTGTTCTGTAATGTCAGCCGAATCGCCCGTTGCGTCAGCCACGGGCGGGAGGTCATGCGCCACTGGCACTGCGCCCAGACTATCACACGCCCCTTGTGCAGGGTGATCTCCCCCCGACAATGCCGGATACGATGTCGACTGCACTGGCACTCCAGAAGAACCAGCAGCAGTAACAGGATGCGTGGCAATGAGACGCTGTCCGGCCAGGGTGCCAGCAGCAGCGCCAGGATCAACGTGCCATGCAGTACCAGCGATAACGTTTGTGCGCGCCGGGAGGCCCGCAGATTACATCGCCACCGGACCACGTGCTCGGTTTCTGTCCTGAATTAATGCCACCATCCGTTGCAGCTCAGCATCAGCGGGTTCACCGTGATTCATCAGCCAGTTAAACAAATCGGGGTCATCACTCTCCAGCAGACGTACGAAGAGCTGTTTGTCTTCATCGGTCAGTGAATCAAACTCATACTGGAAAAACGGCATGATGGAGATATCGAGTTCGCGCATGCCACGACGGCATGCCCAGTGAATACGTGATTTATTTGAAATATCCATGTCACTCTGCGTCGGTTAACCAAACAGGGTGCACAGTGTACCGCTTTTTTGCGCTACTGTTGATTCAGCAATTATCACCCTGCGCGTCAGCCCGCAAAACAGTGGCATCAGTTACAGGGTTATCACGCGTTTTGTGCCGCATTTTCCGGAAACAGGTTGCAAAGCCGTGCTGCTCTTTTAACATGAGAAACAGATTTTCATCCCCTGCTTACTTTAGGACTGAATTATGCCGACGATTTCTTTCCCGCCGCGTCAACCCGCCGCATCAGCCCGCTTGCCGTTAACGCTGATCTCACTGGAAGCGTGGGCGCTGGTGAACGCAACAGGTGCCGATCGCATCAGCTATTTGCAGGGGCAAGTGACTCTGGATGTGGCCGCGCTGGGTGCCGAACAACATCGCCCTGCAGCACACTGTGATGCTAAAGGAAAGATGTGGAGCAACCTGCGCCTGTTTCATCGCGGTGAAGGCCTTGCCTTTATTGAGCGCCGCAGCTTGCGCGATAACCAGCTGGTGGAACTAAAAAAATATGCCGTCTTTGCCAAAGTCACGCTGGTAGCCGACGATGAATCGGTGCTGCTCGGTGTTGCCGGTTTTCAGGCCCGTGGCGCGCTAAAGGATCTGTTCAGCGTGCTGCCTGATGCAGAGTCTCCGGTGGTTCAGGATGGGGAGAGCACGCTGTTATGGTTTGATCTGCCAGCCGAGCGCTTTCTGCTAGTCACCTCTCAGGCCAAAGCCGAAGAGGTGCGTAAAAAACTGGCTGATTCAGCACAGCTCAACGACAGCTCACAGTGGCTGGCGCTGGAAATTGAAGCCGGTTTCCCGGTGATTGATGCTGAGACCAGCGCACAGCTGATCCCACAGGCCACTAACCTGCAGGCACTGGATGCTATCAGCTTTAAGAAAGGCTGCTATACCGGGCAGGAAATGGTCGCCCGCGCAAAATTTCGTGGGGCCAATAAGCGTGCGCTCTACTGGCTGGCGGGCAAGGCGGGCATCGTGCCTGCAGCAAACGATGCGCTGGAAATGAAGATGGGTGAGAACTGGCGCCGTACCGGCACTATTCTGGCCGCGTGCCAGCTCGACAACGGTGACGTCTGGATTCAGGCCGTGATGAACAACGATCTGGACGCGGATACCGTACTACGTGTGCAAGGGGATGAGGGCGGCGAACTGGCGATCCAGCCGCTGCCCTATGAGATCACCGCCGGTTAATCAGCACGGGGTTACACCACATACAGGTAGATGGCCAGAAAGTGACACAACGATCCACCGAGAACGAAGCCATGCCAGATGGCATGGTTGTAGGGAATGCGCTTCGCCACATAGAAAATCACCCCAAGTGAGTAGATGATCCCGCCTGCAGCCAGTAACCACACGCTGCCCGCAGGCAGGGTCATTACCATCTGATACAGCACAATCACCGACAGCCAGCCCATCAACATGTAGGTGACCAGCGACAGTGCTTCAAATCGGTGGGCAAACACCAGCTTAAACAACACGCCAGTCAACGCCAGCCCCCAGATGACCACCATCAGCCAGTGCGCCAGCGGCGACTTCAATCCTACCAGTAGAAATGGCGTGTAGGTGCCAGCAATCAGCAGATAAATAGCCGAGTGGTCGAGTTTTTTGAGCCAGAATTTCGCCCGTTCACCCGGTATAGAATGATACAGGGTGGAGGCCAAAAACAGCAGAATGATACTGCCGCCATACAGGCTGTAGCTGATGATCGCCAGCGCACCAGCCCGGTTATCAATCGCCTGGTCCAGCATCAGGACCAGACCAATAACACCCAACAGGCAGCCGATGCCGTGGCTGATGCTATTCGCAATCTCTTCCGCCACTGAATACCCGCCCGTCAGTACTTTTTGCTTCACCATATCAACCCTTTTTCCGGTTCTTGCTACTCCGCCATCACTCGTTGTGCTGGCGGAAAAATCATCACCGCTAGCCTAACTGACAATAATTTCAGAGTACACATGTAAGCTAAAATATTGTGTGTAATCATGCAACGCACATTCTTTCGCGAAATACGCAAACGTTTCCCTTACAATACGGGCAAACTTTTTTCAGGGCATAAGTGAGACAGGTGATGTCAGACAGGGTAGCAGCCTTAGATTTCGGCGCGATGACAGAAGTCGTACAGTTTTTAATGGAGCTGGACAAACTAAAAGGCGTGGAGCGCCGTACCCGACTGCTCAGCAATGCACGTCAGGAAAACTCAGCGGAGCACAGCTGGCACCTGGCAATGGCGGCCATGAGTCTGGCCCCCTTCTCTCAGGTTACCATTGATGTTCAGCACGCCACGCAGTTGGCGCTTTTACATGATGTGGTTGAGATCGATGCAGGTGACGTCCTCGTGTACGACATCGCCGCGCGTGATGCCATTCAGGAACAGGAAGTGGCTGCCGCCGGACGTATTTTTGGGTTACTGCCCACCGAGTTGAGCCAACGTTTCCGCGCGCTGTGGGATGAATATGAAGCCGGAGAAACTGCAGAGGCGCGTTTTGCAAATATGCTCGACCGCGCCCTGCCCATCATGCTTAACCTGCACAATCAGGGCCAGAGCTGGAAAGAGAATGGTATCCGCCTGGAGCAGGTGGAAGCACGTAACGTCAAGCTGGCGGAGCAGTGGCCGGAGCTATGGGGCTATTTGAAGCAGCATCTGGACAATGCCCATGCGCAGGGCTGGTTGCTTTAGCCGCTTAGCGAGCGGCCGGGGGGGCTGACGGGAAAGCAAGGTCGGCCCTAAAACAGTTATACTTGCACTGTCAGTTTCTGCGCCCTGCCCGGTACTGGTTTGTCGCGCCCATCGCGTGTAATTGCCGGGTCCCGGCACTTTTCTTCGCCGGATTTTTCGTCAGTGGGAAGGTCCTTTTACGCGCCACAATCACATTCAGACAGCCCAGCGCAGGCAAGTGGGTGCTGATCATCTTGCCTCCCTGTCGATTCCATGGCAGCACCTGAAAACTGATGCTCTGCATCACTTCGTAATTCAGCAGACTCAGCCAGTCCAGCAGTCTCATCTGAGTAAACATTCGACTGTTCCATGGGATCCGTCGGTGCAGACCCGGGATCAGTTTGCCTATCCCCAGAACGCTGAAGAGGTTGAAACCGCTGATAATCATCCAGCCGTCATCGATAAGCACCCTGTCAACCTCGCGTAGCACCCGGTGTGGGTCACTGCTCCACGCCAGCGTATGTGCCAGCAGACAGGCATCCACTGACTTGGACTCAAACGGTAGACTAAGAGGATCGGCCCTGACCTGAAGCGACTCACCGCTCAACCCTACATTCACCTGGTGTGAGATAGCACAGCTTTCAGTGTCGATTTCGGCACTCAGGTTACCGATTTTCAGCAAATGGAAGCCGTAAAGTTTGCTGAGACAGGGCCGCAGTTGGTGTGACAGAGCATCACGATAAAATTCACCGCAGGGTATCTGCGCCCAGGACTCTGGCACATGACGGATTTGGCGTGTTTTAGCAGGCTTCATGCTTTACCATCTTCTTTCCCTTGCGAGCATCCAGGAGCGATAAAAATGAATCTTACCAGTATTCCAGCCCTGCAGGACAACTACATCTGGACCTTACATGATGATACAGGTCATTGCCTGATTGTTGACCCCGGCGAAGCGGCTCCGGTGTTACGCATGATTGAACAAAACCAGTGGCAGCCTGTGGCGATTTTGCTCACACATCATCATCATGATCATGTGGGTGGCGTGGCCGAACTGGTCTCTCATTACCCTGATTTAGCGGTATATGGCCCAGAAGAAACGCGCGTTAAAGGGGCTAAAACTATCGTCAGTGAAGGTGATATCGTGTCGGTTTTGGGTCGAAATTTTACGATTTATGCCACGCCCGGCCACACTTTAGGACATATCTCATATTTCAGTTTCCCTTACCTTTTTTGCGGAGATACACTTTTTTCTGGTGGCTGCGGCAGACTATTTGAAGGCACAGCAGAACAAATGTTTGATTCTTTTCAAAAACTTAATGAGTTACCTGGCGAAACACTGGTTTGCTGCGCGCATGAATATACGTTATCGAATTTAACCTTTGCACATGCAATTTACCCCCAAGAGCCCGAAATAGCACGCTATTACCGAGAAATTAAGGAGTTACGCGCAAAAAATGCCATAACATTGCCTACAAAACTGGCATTGGAGCGAAAAATAAATGTTTTTTTACGCACGCAAGACATTGAATTACAGAAACAAATAGGAATAGAAACAACTCCGCAACATGAATGGCAGGTATTTGCGGTTCTACGCGAGAAGAAAGACGCTTTTTAATATTTTTGGTTGTGTTGTCGGGATCGAGCACGTATTATTGCTCGTCTTTTAAGCGAACTATTGACACACACATGAAGGCTAAAGCGATATTACTCGCCTCAGTCTTGCTGGTCGGATGCCAGGCGTCAAGGCACGATGCTAACATCCCCGAACAGCATGCACAGAGTTTGTCTTCGGCAGGTCAAGGTGAAAATGGACAGTACTCAGATGAAATGTTGTCGCCGCGCTGGCAGGACGATGGAACGTCACTTGCGCAAGACAGAGATCTGTGGAATTTCATTAGCGACGAGCTGAAGATGAAGATTCCGGATAATTACCGGATACGCGAACAAAAACAGAAGTACCTGAGTAACAAGAGCTATCTCCACGATGTAACATTACGGGCAGAGCCGTATATGTACTGGATTGTCGAGCAGATTAAGCAACGTAAAATGCCGATGGAACTGGTACTACTACCCATAGTGGAGAGCGCTTTTGATCCCCATGCTACATCATCTGCGAATGCCGCTGGCATCTGGCAGATTGTGCCGCAGACGGGACGAAATTATGGTCTTAAACAGACCCAGTGGTATGACGGACGACGCGACATTGTTGCATCGACCAAAGTTGCTCTGGACATGATGCAGCGCCTTAACGGCATGTTTGACGGTGACTGGTTATTAACCATTGCCGCCTATAACAGCGGTGAAGGTCGTGTACTCAAAGCGATAAAAGCCAATAAGGCTAAAGGCCGACCAACAGATTTCTGGTCACTTGCGCTGCCACGAGAAACTACGGTCTATGTGCCTAAAATGCTGGCTTTAGGGCAGATCCTTAAAAACAGTAAGCGTTATGGCGTACGTCTGCCGGCACCCAACGAAGCACGCGCTCTGGCGCGAGTGGAAGTGGGCCAGCAGATTGAGCTGACACAGGCAGCCGAAATGGCTGGCATGTCATTGAGCAAGCTGAAGAGCTTTAATACCGGCTACAAACGCGGTACGACGGCACCAAATGGTCCTCATTACATTATGGTTCCGAAGTCCAACGTAGCTAAACTGCGTAACTCACTGGCAAGCGGTGACATCTCAGCGGTACAGCCAACTTCTCTTGCCAGGAACAGTGTTTCTCCTGCCTCTTACAAGGTGCGCAGCGGTGATACTCTTTCAGGCATTGCCAAGCGTCTCGGGGTTCCGGTGAAAGATCTGCAACGTGCCAATAATCTGCGCGGTGTCAGTATCAAACCCGGTCAGACATTGAGCCTGGGTAACAGCAGTACGCGACTGGCAGATAACGGCGACAGCATCACCTACCAGGTACGTAAGGGTGATTCTCTGGCCAGTATCGCAAAACGTCACGGCGTAAACATCAAGGATGTTGTTCGCTGGAATAGCGTCGCCAGTAATACGAAAAACATTCAGCCTGGCGATAAGTTAACGCTGTTTGTTAACAATAATGCGACGCCAGACAGTTAACTGTTAGCCACTGCGGATGAAAATCCACACAAAAAAGCCCGTCTATGACGGGCTTTTTTTATGGCCGAATGGCCTCGATAAAGATGATATCGGTACTGAAACTGCCATCAGGCTGCAAAGCATAGTAGCGCTGCACTTCGTCAGGTGCTGAATGCTGATAGGCCCGGATCGCCTTTACCATCACATCAGGTGTACGCATTCTCTCTATCCAGCTACTGAACTCAAGATCGAGACGATCCTGCGAGACAGCCTGTATCACCAGCCCACTCTCTGTCATTAATGCCAGCCACTCACCGGGGCTGTAATCCTGCACATGAGAGGTATCACGCAAGGCTTCCACCGTCTGTAACCAGATATTCAGTACCGGATTGCCCGGTGCACTGACATCCATAAATATCACTTTACCTCCGGGTTTCAATACCCGACGGACTTCACGCAATGCACTTCCGACATCGTGCCAGTGATGCGCTGAATACCGGCTGATCACCACATCAAACTCTGCATCCGCAAAAGGCAGGTTTTCCGCATAGCCCTGCTGGGTTGTCAGGTGATGGTAGCCGCGTTCGAGCGCTGTTGCTCGCACCACTGCCAGCATTTTCTCCGACAGATCGTACGCGACCACTTCTTTAACATGCTGGGCAGCAATGAAACTGGCATGCCCGGCTCCGCAGCCCATATCAAGGACCTTCGCCTCTGATGCGTCACACAGCCGTTCTGCCAATCGTACGAGGTCACGCCCCTCCGCATGGACTACGCTGGTCAGATAAGCGCCTGCCTGTTCACCGAACTGTTTATCGACGTTATCATGGTGCTTTGTTGCCATTCTGAATAGTGTCCTTGTTTATGCGTAATCCGTAGGGTGAGCATCAAACTCAACCAGCAGTGGATTGTGGTCGGATGCACGGGTAACCAGTACCGAAGCCTCTGCGACACTCATCCCGCGATAAAAAACAAAATCCAGGGGTCGACCAAACGCTTTGCGCCGATGATCGTCGGTGAAACGGACTTCACGTAGCCCCATTTCACGAGAAAAACGATATAGCGCATTGATCCGCTGACGGCTCCACGCATTAAAGTCACCCGCCATAATCACCGGGCCCTGGTGATGAAGAATCTGTTCGCCGATCGGTCCGAGCTGTTTACTGTAAACATCAATGCCCAGACTGAAGTTCACCGCATGGATATTAACGACCATTAGCATCTGACCACCGGGCAATGGATAAGCCGTGACCAGTGCCGATTTAGCCAGCCTTAGAAGCGGCTCACGCTCACGTAAAGGACAACAGTAGACAGGGTGAGCGGAGGCCAGAGTCATGACCCCTGACGGGTGCTGAGGCAGTACAAAAGCAGGCACCTGATCGGCAGCAAGATAATGAGTGGTGGCGAAACGCACCAGTTCTGGTGTCGTTTGCGCCTCCTGCAGAAGAACAAGGTGGGCATCTTTACCAAAATTTTGCAAAACCGAGAGCCAGTCTGCGCGCTGTTGCTTGAAAATATTCCACACCAGCACTTTCAGGCGGGCTTCTGTGGTGAGCGGCGCACCGGGCGGCAATGCCTGTCCGACATGCAGCATCGCCACGGGAGGAAAAATACGCTCCGCTGGCTGGCCTGCTACGTATCTCATGGCATAAGTCTTTTTTTGCACGTTACCGCCTGCACTTTTTACAGCTGAATGGGTTTACCATCTATCAGTTATAGGGACTTTGTTGCCTACTTTCAATCGGCGGGAGCCAATTCGCACGGGATTGTACGTAAGGAAATGAAAATAAAAAATACAAATACAAAAAAGCCCTGACTCTTATGAGTCAGGGCTTTCTGTTTAAGTGGCGGAACGGACGGGGCTCGAACCCGCGACCCCCTGCGTGACAGGCAGGTATTCTAACCAACTGAACTACCGCTCCACCGATTCTGTACTGACCTCAGACTACGTCTGAATTCAGGTGTTTCGCCCTTACCTTGTCAAGGGTAAGGTCACGACCCGGTTTCGGGTCTTAATTTGATGCCTGGCAGTTCCCTACTCTCGCATGGGGAGACCCCACACTACCATCGGCGCTACGGCGTTTCACTTCTGAGTTCGGCATGGGGTCAGGTGGGACCACCGCGCTAAAGCCGCCAGGCAAATTCTTTGTGCTCTGTCCTGTGTCTTTTGTGCTCTGACTGCGTTGCCTGCGCTCGTAAGCTCAGTCACATACTTATGTATGCTCCTTCCCTCACTTCACTGGCCGCCTTGTCACAGCGCAAAATCCTTCGGACTTAATTCCGGTAACAAGCTGAAAATCTCTTTTGCGTCTCTCTAACGCCACCAGAACGCTTCTGGCGTTGTAAGGTTAAGCCTCACGGGTCATTAGTACCGGTTAGCTCAACGCATCGCTGCGCTTACACACCCGGCCTATCAACGTCGTAGTCTTCAACGTCCCTTCAGGGGTCTCAAGGACCCAGGGAGAATTCATCTCGAGGCAAGTTTCGCGCTTAGATGCTTTCAGCGCTTATCTTTTCCGCACTTAGCTACCGGGCAATGCCATTGGCATGACAACCCGAACACCAGTGGTGCGTTCACTCCGGTCCTCTCGTACTAGGAGCAACCCCTCTCAATTCTCCAGCGCCCACGGCAGATAGGGACCGAACTGTCTCACGACGTTCTAAACCCAGCTCGCGTACCACTTTAAACGGCGAACAGCCGTACCCTTGGGACCTACTTCAGCCCCAGGATGTGATGAGCCGACATCGAGGTGCCAAACACCGCCGTCGATATGAACTCTTGGGCGGTATCAGCCTGTTATCCCCGGAGTACCTTTTATCCGTTGAGCGATGGCCCTTCCATTCAGAACCACCGGATCACTATGACCTGCTTTCGCACCTGCTCGAGCCGTCACTCTCGCAGTCAAGCTAGCTTATGCCATTGCACTAACCTCACGATGTCCGACCGTGATTAGCTAACCTTCGTGCTCCTCCGTTACTCTTTAGGAGGAGACCGCCCCAGTCAAACTACCCACCAGACACTGTCCCCACGCCGGATCACGGCGCCAGGTTAGAACATCAAACGTTAAAGGGTGGTATTTCAAGGTTGGCTCCACGCAGACTGGCGTCCACGCTTCAAAGCCTCCCACCTATCCTACACATCAAGGCTCAATGTTCAGTGTCAAGCTGTAGTAAAGGTTCACGGGGTCTTTCCGTCTTGCCGCGGGTACACTGCATCTTCACAGCGAGTTCAATTTCACTGAGTCTCGGGTGGAGACAGCCTGGCCATCATTACGCCATTCGTGCAGGTCGGAACTTACCCGACAAGGAATTTCGCTACCTTAGGACCGTTATAGTTACGGCCGCCGTTTACCGGGGCTTCGATCAAGAGCTTCTCCTTGCGGATAACCCCATCAATTAACCTTCCGGCACCGGGCAGGCGTCACACCGTATACGTCCACTTTCGTGTTTGCACAGTGCTGTGTTTTTAATAAACAGTTGCAGCCAGCTGGTATCTTCGACTGCCTTCAGCTCCAGGAGCAAGTCCCTTCACCTACCGACAGCGTGCCTTCTCCCGAAGTTACGGCACCATTTTGCCTAGTTCCTTCACCCGAGTTCTCTCAAGCGCCTTGGTATTCTCTACCTGACCACCTGTGTCGGTTTGGGGTACGATTCAATGTTACCTGATGCTTAGAGGCTTTTCCTGGAAGCAGGGCATTTGTTACTTCAGCACCGTAGTGCCTCGTCATCACGCCTCAGCCTTAAAGAGTTCCGGATTTGCCTGGAACTCAAGCCTACACGCTTAAACCGGGACAACCGTCGCCCGGCTAACATAGCCTTCTCCGTCCCCCCTTCGCAGTAACACCGAGTACAGGAATATTAACCTGTTTCCCATCGACTACGCCTTTCGGCCTCGCCTTAGGGGTCGACTCACCCTGCCCCGATTAACGTTGGACAGGAACCCTTGGTCTTCCGGCGAGCGGGCTTTTCACCCGCTTTATCGTTACTTATGTCAGCATTCGCACTTCTGATACCTCCAGCAAACCTCACAGTTCACCTTCGACGGCTTACAGAACGCTCCCCTACCCAACAATACTTGCGTATCGCTGCCGCAGCTTCGGTGCATGGTTTAGCCCCGTTACATCTTCCGCGCAGGCCGACTCGACCAGTGAGCTATTACGCTTTCTTTAAATGATGGCTGCTTCTAAGCCAACATCCTGGCTGTCTGTGCCTTCCCACATCGTTTCCCACTTAACCATGACTTTGGGACCTTAGCTGGCGGTCTGGGTTGTTTCCCTCTTCACGACGGACGTTAGCACCCGCCGTGTGTCTCCCGTGATAACATTCTTCGGTATTCGCAGTTTGCATCGGGTTGGTAAGCCGGGATGGCCCCCTAGCCGAAACAGTGCTCTACCCCCGAAGATGAGTTCACGAGGCGCTACCTAAATAGCTTTCGGGGAGAACCAGCTATCTCCCGGTTTGATTGGCCTTTCACCCCCAGCCACAAGTCATCCGCTAATTTTTCAACATTAGTCGGTTCGGTCCTCCAGTTAGTGTTACCCAACCTTCAACCTGCCCATGGCTAGATCACCGGGTTTCGGGTCTATACCCTGCAACTTAACGCCCAGTTAAGACTCGGTTTCCCTGCGGCTCCCCTATACGGTTAACCTTGCTACAGAATATAAGTCGCTGACCCATTATACAAAAGGTACGCAGTCACCTAACAAGTAGGCTCCCACTGCTTGTACGTACACGGTTTCAGGTTCTGTTTCACTCCCCTCGCCGGGGTTCTTTTCGCCTTTCCCTCACGGTACTGGTTCACTATCGGTCAGTCAGGAGTATTTAGCCTTGGAGGATGGTCCCCCCATATTCAGACAGGATGTCACGTGTCCCGCCCTACTCATCGAACTCACAGTAGGTGCATTTTTGTGTACGGGAGTATCACCCTGTACCCTGCGACTTTCCAGACGCTTCCACTAATGCACAAACTGATTCAGGTTCTGGGCTGTTCCCCGTTCGCTCGCCGCTACTGGGGGAATCTCGGTTGATTTCTTTTCCTCGGGGTACTTAGATGTTTCAGTTCCCCCGGTTCGCCTCATGCCACTATGTATTCATGACATGATAGTGTGTCGAAACACACTGGGTTTCCCCATTCGGGTATCGTCGGTTGTTGCGGTTCATATCACCTTACCGACGCTTATCGCAGATTAGCACGCCCTTCATCGCCTCTGACTGCCTAGGCATCCACCGTGTACGCTTAGTCGCTTAACCTCACAACCCACAAGCGTCCCGAAGAACACATTGCTGTTGTAAGCATTTGAGAGACTCGAACATATCGTTAATTTCATTCTTATTACGGAGAATGAAAACGACATGTCGTTTCAATTTTCAGCTTGTTCCGGATTGTTAAAGAGCAAATATCTCAAACGTGACTCGCCTTACGGCATAATCAGTTTTGAGATACTGGGTGATAACGACTTTCACTTCGTTACCGGTATGGCGTCCCCAAGGGGATTCGAACCCCTGTTACAGCCGTGAAAGGGCAGTGTCCTGGGCCTCTAGACGATGGGGACTCTGGTGTGACTTTTGCTCATTTCTTCTATCAGACAATCTGTGTGGACACTACGCGGGAAGGTATCTTCAGGTAAGGAGGTGATCCAACCGCAGGTTCCCCTACGGTTACCTTGTTACGACTTCACCCCAGTCATGAATCACAAAGTGGTAAGCGCCCTCCCGAAGGTTAAGCTACCTACTTCTTTTGCAACCCACTCCCATGGTGTGACGGGCGGTGTGTACAAGGCCCGGGAACGTATTCACCGTAGCATTCTGATCTACGATTACTAGCGATTCCGACTTCACGGAGTCGAGTTGCAGACTCCGATCCGGACTACGACGCACTTTATGAGGTCCGCTTGCTCTCGCGAGGTCGCTTCTCTTTGTATGCGCCATTGTAGCACGTGTGTAGCCCTGGCCGTAAGGGCCATGATGACTTGACGTCATCCCCACCTTCCTCCGGTTTATCACCGGCAGTCTCCTTTGAGTTCCCGACATTACTCGCTGGCAACAAAGGATAAGGGTTGCGCTCGTTGCGGGACTTAACCCAACATTTCACAACACGAGCTGACGACAGCCATGCAGCACCTGTCTCACGGTTCCCGAAGGCACTAAGGCATCTCTGCCGAATTCCGTGGATGTCAAGGCCAGGTAAGGTTCTTCGCGTTGCATCGAATTAAACCACATGCTCCACCGCTTGTGCGGGCCCCCGTCAATTCATTTGAGTTTTAACCTTGCGGCCGTACTCCCCAGGCGGTCGACTTAACGCGTTAGCTCCGGAAGCCACGCCTCAAGGGCACAACCTCCAAGTCGACATCGTTTACGGCGTGGACTACCAGGGTATCTAATCCTGTTTGCTCCCCACGCTTTCGCACCTGAGCGTCAGTCTTTGTCCAGGGGGCCGCCTTCGCCACCGGTATTCCTCCAGATCTCTACGCATTTCACCGCTACACCTGGAATTCTACCCCCCTCTACAAGACTCTAGTCTGCCAGTTTCGAATGCAGTTCCCAGGTTGAGCCCGGGGATTTCACATCCGACTTGACAGACCGCCTGCGTGCGCTTTACGCCCAGTAATTCCGATTAACGCTTGCACCCTCCGTATTACCGCGGCTGCTGGCACGGAGTTAGCCGGTGCTTCTTCTGCGGGTAACGTCAATCGACGAAGCTATTAACCTCATCGCCTTCCTCCCCACTGAAAGTACTTTACAACCCGAAGGCCTTCTTCATACACGCGGCATGGCTGCATCAGGCTTGCGCCCATTGTGCAATATTCCCCACTGCTGCCTCCCGTAGGAGTCTGGACCGTGTCTCAGTTCCAGTGTGGCTGGTCATCCTCTCAGACCAGCTAGGGATCGTCGCCTAGGTGAGCCATTACCCCACCTACTAGCTAATCCCACCTGGGCACATCCGATGGTGTGAGGCCCGAAGGTCCCCCACTTTGGTCCGAAGACGTTATGCGGTATTAGCTACCGTTTCCAGTAGTTATCCCCCTCCATCGGGCAGTTTCCCAGGCATTACTCACCCGTCCGCCACTCGTCACCCGGGGAGCAAGCTCCCCTGTGCTACCGTTCGACTTGCATGTGTTAGGCCTGCCGCCAGCGTTCAATCTGAGCCATGATCAAACTCTTCAATTAAAAGTTCGATTTGCTGCAACAAGTGCAGCGATGCTCAAGTGTAAAACGTCATAATGAATTTCATTATGTGTTCACTCTTAAGACTTGATATTTTTTGTCACCCTAAGGTGACTGATATCAATCCTGCGAGTGCCCACACAGATTGTCTGATAAATTGTTAAAGAGCGGTGCAATCAGTGCCGAAGCTTCCTGTTGCGAGGTGGCGTATATTACGCTTTCCTCCTTCGGAGTCAACTTCTTTTTGAGAAGTTTTTTCCGGCGGTTCAGATGCTTCCTGAACCTCCTGAGCCGCTGGCCGTAAGCCGTTGTGCCGTCTCAGTGGTTGCGCATTATAGACAGGCGCTCCGGGAACGCAAGCAGTAATCTCAACTTTTTCACTGCCTGCTGAAAGTTCCAGCGAAACGCTGCTTTTTAGCCCTGTTTGATACGTCCAGGCAGCTCTTTCAGGCTATTAAGCACCCAATCCGCTGCACTCTCGCCTTCAGCAGTGACAGGCTTCCCGCTACGAACCAGTACTTTTTTACCGACTCCGGCAGCTAAAGCGGCCTGCATGTCCTCAATCTTATCGCCAACCATATAAGAAGCGGCCATATCGATGTTCAGCTCCTGCTGCGCGGTCAGGAACATTCCCGGCTGCGGCTTACGGCAATCACATGACTGACGTAACTCTTCTACTATTGCTTCCGGATGATGCGGACAGAAATAGATGCCATCCAGATCGACATCGCGGTCGGCCAGCGACCAGTCCATCCATTCGGTCAGATGCATAAACTGATCTTCGGTAAACAAGCCGCGCGCGATACCGGACTGGTTTGTCACCAGCACCAGCGCAAAGCCCATTTCTTTTAGTTCACGCATGGCATCAATCACGCCATCGATAAACTCGAAGTTGTCGCTTTCAAATACATAACCGTGATCGACATTAATGGTGCCATCCCGATCGAGGAAAATTGCGGGGACTTTCTCAGCCACGTAGTAACTCCTGCTACAAAATTTGCCGTAGTGTATCGCATCACTACCATAAAAGAGAGAATGGCAGATTGAATGACTTCGATTGATTTAGACGTCTGGATGCCCTACCATCCATCCAGTCCCTTCAATGCGGGATGCCGTTATAATGAATGCCACGGATAACTCCCATCACGATAATAAATAAATCAATGATTAAACTTTCAAATATCACCAAAGTGTTCCAGCAGGGTTCACGCACGATTACAGCGCTGTCTGATGTCAGCCTGCATGTGCCCGCCGGACAAATTTATGGCGTGATCGGCGCTTCCGGTGCAGGTAAAAGCACCTTAATTCGCTGCGTCAATTTGCTGGAGCGTCCAACTTCCGGCAGCGTGCTGGTTGATAACCAGGATCTCACCACACTATCAGAAAGCCAGTTAACACTGGCGCGTCGCCAGATTGGCATGATCTTCCAGCACTTCAACCTGCTGAACTCACGTACCGTCGCCGGTAACGTTGCACTGCCGCTGGAGCTGGGCAACCTGTCAAAGGCTGAGATTAAAGCCCGTGTCAGTGAATTACTTGACCTGGTTGGCCTGGCGGATAAACACGATGCCTGGCCTGCCAATCTCTCCGGCGGGCAGAAGCAGCGCGTGGCCATTGCCCGTGCGCTGGCCAGCAACCCCAAAGTGCTGCTGTGTGACGAAGCCACCAGCGCGCTGGACCCGGCGACCACCCGTTCCATTCTTGAATTGCTGAAAGACATCAACCGTCGTCTTGGGATCACCATCCTGCTGATCACTCATGAGATGGACGTGGTGAAACGTATCTGCGATTGCGTTGCGGTCATCAGCAACGGTGAGTTGATTGAGCAGGATACGGTGAGTGAAGTGTTCTCTCATCCAAAGACGCCGCTGGCCCAACAGTTTATTCAATCAACGCTGCATCTGGATATCCCGGAAGACTACCTGAAACGTCTCTCCCCAGAACCCAGCGCAACAACCGTTCCTTTATTACGCCTGGAGTTCACCGGTCAGTCAGTGGATGCCCCGCTGCTGTCTGAGTCAGCACGCCGTTTCAATGTGAACAACAATATTATCAGCGCGCAGATGGATTACGCCGGTGGCGTGAAGTTCGGCATTATGCTGGCCGAAATCCACGGTGAGTCAGCCGATACTCAAGCGGCCATCGCGTTCCTGCAAGAGCACCATGTGAAGATAGAGGTATTAGGTTATGTCTGAGGCGATGATGTGGTTAATGGGCCGCGGCATCTGGGAAACCCTGATGATGACCTTTGTCTCCGGCTTTTTCGGTTTTGTGCTTGGGCTGCCCGTTGGTGTGCTTCTTTATGTTACCCGTCCTGGGCAGATCGTGGCGAACGCGAAGCTTTATCGCGTGCTGTCAGCCGCGGTGAATATCTTCCGCTCGATTCCTTTCATTATCTTGTTGGTGTGGATGATCCCCTTCACCCGGATTATCGTCGGTACCTCAATTGGTCTGCAGGCCGCGATTGTTCCGCTCACCGTAGGCGCAGCACCCTTTATTGCCCGTATGGTTGAGAATGCCCTGCTTGAATTACCTACCGGCCTGATTGAAGCATCACGCGCCATGGGTGCCACACCATTGCAGATTATCCGTAAGGTTCTGCTGCCTGAAGCACTGCCAGGTCTTGTGAATGCCGCTACTATTACTCTGATTACTCTGGTCGGCTACTCAGCAATGGGTGGCGCCGTCGGCGCAGGCGGTCTGGGTCAGATTGGCTATCAGTACGGCTATATCGGTTACAACGCGACAGTGATGAATACGGTATTGGTTCTGCTGGTTGTTTTGGTGTATTTGATTCAGTTCTGTGGCGATCGCATTGTTCGTGCGGTTAGCCACAAGTAAACACAACAGTAATTTCTCTCTATTTAAGGAAGGGATATGTCTTTTAACGTTAAAACGCTTGCCGCTGTTGGCGCACTTATCGGTACTCTGGCACTGGCTGGCTGCGATCAGAAAGAGAAAGATCCAAACCACATTAAAGTGGGTGTGATCGTGGGTAGCGAGCAGCAGGTAGCTGAAGTCGCCGCGAAAGTGGCAAAAGATAAATACGGCCTGGATGTTGAGCTGGTGACCTTCAACGACTACGTACTGCCTAACGAAGCATTGAGCAAAGGCGATATCGACCTTAACGCCTTCCAGCATAAACCTTACCTGGACCAGCAGATCAAAGATCGCGGTTACAAGCTGGTTTCTGTAGGCAGCACCTTCGTTTATCCGATTGCGGGTTACTCGAAAAAGATTAAAACGCTGGATGAACTGCAAAACGGTGCACAGGTGGCTATCCCTAACGACCCAACCAACCTGGGTCGTTCACTGCTTCTGCTGCAGAAAGTGGGCCTGATCAAACTGAAAGAGGGTGTTGGCCTGCTGCCAACCTCACTGGATGTGGTTGAGAACCCGAAAAACCTGAAACTGGTTGAACTGGAAGCACCGCAGTTGCCACGTTCCCTGGACGATCAGCAAATTGCCCTGGCAGTGATTAACACCACTTACGCCAGCCAGATTAACCTGACGCCAGCAAAAGACGGCATCTTCGTTGAAGATAAAAACTCGCCGTACGTAAACCTGCTCGTTGCCCGCGAAGATAATAAAGACGCGGAAAACGTGAAGAAATTCGTACAAGCTTATCAGTCAGATGAAGTTAACGACGCAGCGAACAAAGTGTTCAACGGCGGCGCAGTGAAAGGCTGGTAATTTAACCAATGCGGGTGGCTTCTGCCGCCCGCTATCACATTCTCATCGTCCATACGTGCCAGACTGTACGCTCTCCGCTTGTTATTTCCCTCCCGGCTTGCTTCAATAACGCCACTTTTACCGATCGTGAGGATTTTCCCATGCGTGTTTTACCGCTCTGTTTGTTAGCGCTAACGCTGACAGGGTGCTCGTTGGTACCACGGCCCTATGAGCCTGTGAAACCTTTTCCACAGTCTACGCAAACTGGCGCATCTCAGTCGAAACCCGCAGCCCGCCCTGCCCCGGTAAAACTGTATACCGACCCTGCTGACCTCGTTAGCAAACCTTTTGCTGACCTGGGCGAAGTCTATGGCGAAGATTGCCAGAGCAGCGCACAGGATTCACCACCGAATCTCGCCACCGCACGTAAACGTCTGCAGATCCGGGCATCCGGTATGAAAGCCAATGCGGTGCTGGTACATAAATGTGAGATCGTGAGTGGCGCTCAGGGCTGCGTGCGTCAGGCCGTATGCCAGGGTTCAGCCCTCAAAGTCAGCAATCAATGAGTCGTTTCTCCTTCGATCAGATTGGCGTGATCCATTCACCGTGGAAGGAGAAATTTGCCGTTCCCCGTCAGCCTGGTTTGATACAGGATGGTGGCGGCGAGCTGCATCTGCAAGCGCCTTATAACCAGCCGGAAGCCGTACGTGGGCTTGAAGCATTCAGTCATCTCTGGCTGTTGTTTGTTTTTCATCAGACGATGGAAGGCGGCTGGCGGCCTACCGTACGGCCACCGCGGTTAGGGGGTAATGCGCGCATGGGTGTGTTTGCCACCCGCTCAACCTTCCGTCCAAATCCTATCGGCATGTCGCTGGTTGAGTTAAAGGGCGTTCGTTGTGAACAGCAGCAGGTGATCCTCGAATTAGGCAGCCTCGACCTGGTTGACGGCACGCCCATCGTGGATATCAAACCTTATCTGCCGTTTGCCGAGGCGCTCCCCGAAGCGCGCGCCGGGTTTGCCCAGCAAGCCCCCGATGCCGATATGCCGGTCTGCTTCAGCCTCCCGGCACAACAGCAGTTACAACAGCATCAGCGGCACTATCCCCACCTTGAACGCTTTATCGCTCAGGTGCTGGCTCAGGATCCCCGGCCAGCATATCGCAAAGGCGAAGAACCGGACCGGGAATATGCCGCCTGGCTGCTGGAATTCAATGTACGCTGGCGCGTGACCCAGTCCGGTACGGAAGTTATCGCCATCGACCCGCGTTAATTTCTCCCGGCATCTTTTGACTCACCTGACACGCTGGTACACTAGCGTCCACGTTTTTTGGCTTTATGCGTTCATATGGAATCGTAATTCATGCGTACTACTCAATACCTGCTCTCCACTCTGAAGGAGACACCTGCCGACGCTGAAGTGATCAGCCACCAGCTGATGCTGCGCGCCGGGATGATCCGTAAACTGGCATCCGGTCTGTACACCTGGTTGCCGACCGGTTTACGCGTGCTGAAAAAAGTTGAAAACATCGTGCGCGAAGAGATGAACAACGCCGGTGCCATTGAGATTTCTATGCCCGTCGTTCAGCCTGCGGATCTGTGGCAGGAGAGTGGTCGTTGGGAGCAATATGGCCCGGAGTTACTGCGCTTCGTTGACCGTGGCGAGCGCCCGTTTGTTCTCGGCCCAACGCATGAAGAAGTGATTACCGATCTGATCCGTAACGAACTCAGCTCCTATAAGCAATTACCGCTGAACCTGTTCCAGATCCAGACTAAATTCCGTGATGAAGTGCGTCCACGCTTTGGTGTAATGCGCTCACGTGAATTCATCATGAAAGATGCCTACTCGTTTCATACTTCGCAGGAGTCGCTGCAGGAAACCTACGATGCGATGTATCGTGCCTACAGCCAGAGTTTCAGCCGTATGGGGCTGGACTTCCGCGCCGTTGATGCAGATACCGGCTCTATCGGCGGCAGCGCCTCCCATGAGTTCCAGGTGCTGGCGCAGAGCGGTGAAGACGATGTGGTGTTCTCTACCGAATCTGACTACGCCGCCAATATTGAAAAAGCAGAAGCAGTCGCCCCTGCCGGTGGCCGTGCAACCGCCACGCAACCGATGGTGCAGTTCGACACGCCAAATGCAAAAACCATCGCCGAACTGGTAGAACAGTTTGGGTTGCCGATCGAGAAAACCGTCAAGACACTGATGGTGCAGGCAACCAAAGAGAGCAGCCATACGCTGGTTGCCCTGCTGGTTCGTGGCGATCATGAGCTGAATGAAGTGAAAGCGGAACATATTGATATCGTTGCTGCCCCGCTGACCTTCGCAACAGAAGAAGAAATCCGTGCGCTGGTTAACGCGGGCCCTGGCTCCCTCGGTCCGGTAGGCCTGAACATGCCGATCATTGCAGACCGTACTGTGGCAGCGATGAGCGATTTCAGCGCAGGTGCCAATATTGACGGACAGCACCTGAAAGGCATCAACTGGGAGCGCGATTTGCCGCTGCCACGCGTTGCGGATATCCGCAATGTGGTCGAAGGTGATGCCAGCCCGGATGGGAAAGGTACGCTGTTGATCAAACGCGGTATTGAAGTTGGCCATATCTTCCAGCTGGGCACCAAGTACTCTGAAGCGATGAAAGCATCGGTACAGGGTGAAGACGGCCGTAACCAGATTATGACCATGGGCTGCTACGGGATTGGTATTACGCGCATCGTTGCGGCGGCCATTGAGCAGAACCACGATGAGCGCGGCATTATCTGGTCTCCTGCGCTGGCACCTTTCCAGGTGGCCATCCTGCCAATGAACATGCAGAAGTCATTCCGCGTGAAAGAGCTGGCGGAAGAGCTATATGCCACTCTGCGTGCTAAAGGGATTGATGTGATCCTCGACGACCGCAAAGAGCGCCCGGGTGTGATGTTTGCCGATATGGAACTGATTGGCGTACCGCATACCATCGTGATTGGCGACCGTAACCTCGATAGCGAAGAAGTTGAGTATAAAGCGCGTCGTGCCGGTGAGAAACGTATGATCAAAACCAATGAAATCGTTGATTTCCTGGTGAGTGAGCTGGCGGTTTAAGATCCACGACTACTGACCAAAGCGATCAGACATAAAAAAGCCACCGCATGCGGTGGCTTTTTCGTTTTAGCTTTTAGCTTTGCGCTGCCAGAGCCTGGTCTTGTTCCTGTAACGCCCGCATTGTCTGATGGCGCTGCCAGTAGTGACTCAGTGTGTATTTAAATACCTCAATATCCTTCTTCACCCCAGGCAAACGGATCTCAGTGCGTTTTTTACCCGCTGCATTAGGCTGAACATGTTGTAGATAAAGCACGTCAGTGCCGAAACGGCGAATCACATTGATATTTTTAATATTATCCCACGGTAACAGTTCAGCGGTCCCTGGCTTCACAATCCCCTGATACGTAATCTCAATCGGGTTGCCGTCTTTCAGCGTCCAGGCCGCCGGTGGGAAATGCTTCAGTACCAACGCCGTCTCTTCTTCACCTTCCGGCTCATAACGCCATGCAAGGCTCTGTTCATGAGCAGATGAGAAATCCTGCTCATATTTCTGCCAAAGGTGTTGTTCAATGTCTGACGCCACTGGCATCAGGTCGACCCAGCTCTCCGTCGGCAGTTCCGCCGCGATTGCGGCATAACCCGTTTCGTCGATCGTATAACCGACATTGCGCATGCGATCGGCCAGCGGCGGATGCGAATCGAACGGATGCGGTACGTTCTGTTCACGCATCACGCTAATAAAGTCAGGTGAATTAACGTGCTGAGGCAGGCCAATGGCAATCGCTTTACTGATCCCCAGCTCATTCCCATGCAGGGTTTTATTTTCAAACAGCATTTGCTCAACTTCACTACGATAGCTGGCATAGGCCGAGATTTTAATCAGCGACTCGACGATCGCCGCCGGGGTAATTACGTTTGCGGCACTGCGGTCAGCCACAAATTCGCGCTCACGGCTGTTACGCTGCCACGCCAGTTCAAACAGCATGCGATACAGGCAGAGCGGATAGAACACCACCAGCGTAGACACATCGCTGCTCATCAGATGAATGTACTGATCGAAGCGATGCAGCTTCGGCCCCAGCAGGGCACCCGAGGCGGTATCACCCTCATGCAGGTGCGTTAATTCATGCACCATCACGCCATCTGCCTGTGCCGTGGTTAGCTGGCGCAGCAAGGGAATACTGACGTACAGTTTGCGACCATTCAGTGCCTGCTCATTCACGCTGAGAGGCGCTTCAGTAACATAAAAGTTGGTATCGATACCTGCAATAATATGATCCGGCGGCGTGGTCCCCACCTGCGACGCCAGTGCATCAATGCGTGCCCAGAGTTCAGGTGCGGCTTCGCGCGTGACCACTTCACCTTCAACATCCTCATCACGTGGCAGCTTTTTGAAGATGCCTCTGATCATATAGAACATCGCGACCAGCACCAGCAGGCCCATCGCCATAACCAGCTTCGGATAATAGGTTTGGGTAAAGAATGCCGTTCCCCAGAAGGAGAGCCAGACCAGCATACCTCCCTGCACCAGCACTTCCAGCGCACTGGCCAGCATCAGGAAGGGACGTGCCAGCGTCAGGCTTTGCAACTGTCCCTGACGATTTTTAAATGCCAGCGCGCTGAACAGAACAATCATCAGCAGCATGGCGACACCGCCCACCAACGTCCAGAAGGCAACTTTATCCATCATCCAGAACTGCCACAGCTCTGACTTCTCTGCACAAACCGCCCCCTGATAGTCGAGCAGATCGTCCGGTACCACACCACAAACGCTGGAAGGGGGATTCTGTTGAAGGAAAGCAGTCAGTTTATTGACGTCCTGACCTTGCCCGCGGGCATCATCAATAAAAATTTCGCTGTATTCCTGATCGAGCTGGCGTGTGCCGTATTCAGCAAAAACCAGCGTAATAGTGGGGATCAGAAAAAGCGTGACTAAAAGCCACAGGAAGACTTTTGCATAGCCTTTTTTCAATGCCGTTAATTGATTCAAAATTATAAACTCGCAAACTGTGTGTAAGAAGACAAAGCTGCTTATATCAGGCAATACCGAAAGAGTGATCTCCCGACATAATGGGAAATGGCGTGAGATCCTTCTCTGGCGTGCTTCAGCTATATTGGATAATAAAGGTCAGAACGAGGATATAAAACGATAAATGAACCGAAGCAACAAGAGGTTAGCCACGTTTTAGGATTATTTACCTGGGGAAGTGCGCCATGACCATTGCAGAGAATCGTTCTGTTCTACAATGGCCATATTAATTTGAGTTAATTCCACTTAATCCCGGAAATGCATCACGTTAATAAATACGGGATGATTTAAGGGACTTTTATAACACCTTACGGTTATTCGCCGTGAGATGATAAGGATGCTGACTGTTCATTGCCACCGAGCGCCAGGAAATCACGTCGAGGCCATTTTCCGTGGGGCGAAAACGTTGTTTCTCACCGTTCATGGCCACCAGCGTCAGCGTATCAGCCGTGCGCGCCCATTTACCATACTGCGCACTACGTAGCGTACTCTCTCCGCCCGCACGCTGCTCCAGCACATAACTGCCATCGGCCGCCAGGAACAACGAGGATTCACTGTCCTGACAGGCAGGTCCGCAGGGCAGCAACCCGCTATAACTCTGCTGCATCGGCTCCAGCGGTGAGGGTTGTTGTGCGTTTTGTCGGTTATTACAGCCAAATAACGCGCCCAATGCCAGTGTGGCAAACAGCGTGAGAACAACAGCTTTCATAGTCGCTCCTGCAAAAAATAAACAAGTCAGTCGCCGCGAACTTTACCCCGCAGCGATTTGGTTGAGGCCTTATGCGCTTTACCTTCCAGCCGACGCTTTTTTGATGCCAGCGTCGGACGCGTTGCGCGGCGGGTTTTCTCCACCACGGTAAGCTCAAGAATCAAATTCTCCAGCCGCTTTAATGCCGCCTCACGATTCATCTCCTGGCTGCGATATTCCTGCGCCTTAATAATCACAATGCCTTCGGGAGTGATCAGATGGTGGCTGACAGCCATCATCCTTTCCTGATAAAACACCGGCAGGCTGGAGCGCCGAATATCAAAGCGCAAATGGATTGCCGTCGAACTTTTATTCACGTTCTGACCACCGTTTCCCTGCGCTCTGATCGCGGTGATTTCGATTTCGGCATCAGGAATAGTGACGCTACGTGATAATACAATCATACCCTTTTTCCTGCCTCCAGCCACTGCTCAAACTGAATTTCCAGATGATGAGTCTCATCAGAGAGCCAGATAGTGCCGTCCTGAATAGTGGCCTGTAACGTCATTGAGCGTGAAGCCAGTTGCGTCAGAGCACTCAGTTGCTCGTCATTGAGGTAACGTATCGTCAGATTATCATGCTGGGTCAGTTTGTTTTGATGCTGCTGCCACCAGGGCTGTGCCGCGCGCCAGTTATAGGTGTACAGCCAGACATGTTGAGAACGACTACAGGCCTTTTTAATTCTGCGCTCATCTGGCAGACCGAGATCCACCCAAACATCAATCCCACTATGATCGTTCAGCTGCCAGATTTCTGGCTCATCTTCTGCGCTCAGTCCACGCGTAAAGGTCAAACGCTCATTCGCATGAACCAGCCAGGCCAGCAGACGCAGCATCAAACGCTCTTCGGTTTCCGAAGGGTGGCGGGCCAGCGTCAGGGTATTATCGATAAATACATTGCGGTCCATGTCTGCGACGTTAACCGTGGCTTTATAAATCGTTGCTTTCAGTGCCATAAGGATCCTTATCTCAGTTACCCGCTATTGTAACCTGATGACGAAGCAAATCACCCGCTCGCAGGCTGATTTCCCGTAAATGCCTGTGCTATAGTCGGATAATCGCCAGAGAAAACTCGGAAGGGGGTGCATGTGCAAAAGTATTGTGAATTAGTTCGCCGGAAATATGCCGAAATAGGCAGTGGCGACCTGGGATACGTGCCTGACGCATTAGCGTGCGTGTTGAAAGCGCTTGATGAAGTAGCGGGCGATCCTGTGCTACCGTCTTCCATCAGGGAAAAGGCAGCGTTTGCTGCCGCGAACTTATTGGTGAGCGACTATGTTGACGAAAGATGAAGCCTACAAACCGATCAACTGTGATGACTATGACAACCTGGAACTCGCCTGCCAGAATAACTGGATGCTGACACTGGCGTTAAAAGACGGTGAACAGCTTAAGGCAAAGGCTAAAGATATGGTGTCGCGAAAGAACGTGGAATACCTGAGCATTGACATTGCCGGAGAAAACCGCGATCTGCGCCTCGACCATATTGCCAGCTTCAGCCACCCCGACCTCGGTACCGTGGTGGTGAGTGAATCCGATTAGTCTCCCAGTCAGGCGGATCGTCGATCCGCCTCTCTTCTCAAGGCTTCAGCCCCGCATAATACGCTGCTAAATCATCAATATCTTCATCACTCAGCCCGGCAACAAACGCTTTCATCACTTCCGCCTGGCCGCCGCTGCGTGCACCGCTTTTATACGCCTGCAATGCCTGAGCCAGATAAGGCGCATGCTGCCCGGCAAGGTTGGGGTAGATCGGTGCCGATGCTTTTCCTTCTGTTCCGTGGCAGGCCATACAACGCGCTGATTTTTCCTGCCCGGCGCCGCTGTCTCCTGCGGCCAGGGCGGGCAGGCTACCACTCAGCAGCAGCAACACCATCACTCTGATAATTATCATGACTCTCTCAATATTTAGCGACGCCAGTACACAAACCAGTCCGTATCCGCAGCCGTTGGGGCACCGTCACGGGTGACAAAAAAATCAGCGGCGGCGACCAGACGGTCGCCATAAAAAATCAGCGGTATTCGACCCCGCTGCCACGGCGGCACCGCCAGTTCCTGCCACAGTTTTTTCAGCGGGCGACTGCCTGCGCGTCCGACGATATGCAACGATCCCTGTGCCTGGAAGCGTACGCTGACCGCCTCACCGGAAAGGGGGCGCCGCAGCGCCAGACCATCATTATGCTGTTCCAACTGCCCTAGCCCGTCAGGCAGCTGTAGCGGTTGTGCTCTATCCGGCCACGGCTGCGCGTGCTCGCTTAACGATGTCAGTAATGGCAACCAGTAAAGACGGCCACGAAAACGGCGTACCTCGTTCTGCCCGAGCCGAAAACGCGGCTCTGCATCCTCACGGCTACAGGCCACCTCCTGCCATACACGCCGCAGCGCATCGCGCGAGGGCATACTGCCCTGCTGATGCGCAATCCAGCGCCGCAGCAGGGCAAAGCGCCGGGCTTCACTCATCTCCAGCATCGGGAGAATCGACAACGTGCCGGATGCATCCATCAGCGAATCCAGTGACTCCGCCAGTAACTCATCCAGAAGTTGTTCCTGCTCGCCACACAGCGCTGCGCTGCGGGCCACCGCACGTGAGAAGTGCGGCCAGCGGGCATTCAGCATTGGCATCACCTCGAGGCGCAGAAAATTCCGGTCATAGCGCGCATCGCTGTTGCTGTCATCCTCAATCCACATCAGCTGGTGCTGTTCGGCCCACTCCTCCAGTTGCTGACGACTGTGTGTCAGCAAGGGACGCAGATGCCGGTGTTCGCCCAGCCAGTGTTGTTCCGGCATCGCCGCCAATCCAGCCGGCCCACTGCCCCGCTTCAGCGCCAGTAACAGGGTTTCGCTCTGATCGTCCTGATGCTGGGCGGTTAACAGCGTTTCCCCCGCCCGCAGCCGCTGACGGAAGGCCAAATAGCGTGCGGTACGTGCGGCTGCTTCAACCCCCCCCTGACGTGCATCCACACTGACATAGACCACCTCCAGTGGCACCTGCCAGCATGCACACTGCTGCTGACAGTGCGCGACCCAACTCTCCGCCAGCGGGTTGAGGCCATGATGAATATGCACCGCCCGCAGCTGCAACGCCGGACGCTGCTGTCTGAGCAACACCAGTTGATGCAGCAATACGCTGGAGTCGAGCCCACCACTGTAGGCCAGCAGCAGGCTGTGCTCATTCGCCAGTGTGGCTTCAAGATGGGCAAGGGATGACATGGCTTTCCTGAAAGAAGAACCCGACAAAAAGCCGGGTTTAGCAGAGGGGTATTTTAAGCCTGATACAACTCTAACGGCAATCCATCCGGATCATTAAAGAAGGTAAAGCGCTTACCGGTCAGCGGGTCAATACGGATCACCTCACAGGACACGCCGTGTGCTTCCAGTTGTCGTTTCGCCGCATCAACATCCTCCACGCTAAATGCCAGATGGCGCAGACCACAGGCTTCAGGCTGAGTTGGTCGTGCAGGGGGGTGCGGGAAGGAGAACAGCTCAATAATGTACTCACCGTTCAGCGTCAGATCCCCTTTCCACGAATCGCGCTCCTCGCGATACACTTCGCCCATCAGGCCGAACCCCAGGATATCGCAGTAAAATGCCTTACTCACCGCATAATTCCCGGCAATGATTGCCACGTGATGGACTTTTTTTAACTGTAAACCTGACATTGTGGCTCCTGAATGCTCCTGATAAATACATGCCTGACGACCTTAACCGCCAGGCCTGACAGCGACAATGGCACGATTCTGGATCTTGGGTTAAATCTCTACGTCGTGTTTCAGCACCCGCACCAGATATTGCCCCTCATCGGTGAGCTTCGCGCCGTGAATATCGGTCTCAAACCCCGGATAGTGTTTGCCGATAGCGCACAGCATCAGGAGAAAATCGAGCACTGCCCGGCTCTGCTCGGTGATCATCTCGCCCGGCATCACCACGGGTACGCCGGGAGGATAAGGCAGGATCATATTGGCCGAGACACGCCCCACCAGCTCACTGATCTCTACTGTTTCGATATTGCCCTTCACCTGCTGCTGAAACATATGATGTGGTGTGAGCTTCATCTCGGGCAATGTGGCAAAGGCCTGTAACATCAGACGCGGCAGATCGTGTTGGCGGATCAGCGTATGGATCCCCTGCGCCAGATCCTGAATACGCATAGTGCGGTAAAAATCGGGATCTTCTGCATACAGATCCGGCAGCATGTTTTTCACCCGGAGGTTAAGATCGTACGAGCGCTTAAATTCGGTCAGCCCGCGCAGGACGCTCATCGCTTTGGTCTTATCAATACCGATGCTGAACAGGAACAACAAATTGTATGGCCCGGTTTTTTCCACCACCACACCACGTTCATCGAGGAACTTCGCCACCAGCGCCGCCGGTATCCCCTCTTCTGCCATCTCACCCAGTTCGCTCATCCCTGGTGTCAGGATCGTGACTTTGATCGGGTCGAGATACATATGGTCAGCATCTGCATCGCGGAAACCGTGCCACTCCTCGTCCCCGGGCTGAATCGCCCAGCATTCTGGTTCATCGACGCCTTCCGGCTGCCAGATATCAAAGAACCAGCCCTCAGACTCTTCGCGCAGACGCTGAACTTCGCGACGAAAATGCAGTGCCCGCTCCACTGACCGATTAATCAGACGCTTACCCGGATTACCACGCAGCATCGCTGCCGCCGTCTCAATAGAAGCCACAATCGCGTAGTTGGGGGACGTCGTGGTGTGCATCATGTAGGCTTCATTAAAGGTTTGCTCGTCATAGTCACCTTTAATATGAATCAGCGAGGCCTGTGAAAAGGCCGCCAATAGTTTGTGCGTCGACTGGGTTTCATAGATCACCTTACCCGGCGTGCGCTCTCCGCTCATACCGCTGAGTCCCTGGTAGATCGGGTGAAAGTTGGTATAGGGCACCCAGGCAGAATCAAAGTGGATAGACGGCACATCCAGCGTCTCTTTGATGTACTGCGTGTTATACAGCAATCCGTCATACGTCGAGTTGGTGATCACCGCATGGACCGGCCAGCTGGCACGCGGTGTTTGCGCGACTTTCAGGGCAATACTCTCTTTGGTGAATTCACGCTTCGGGATGCCGCCAAGAATACCCAGCGCGTTACGCGTCGGTTTCAGCCAGATCGGGATGATATCGCTCATCATCAACAAATGGGTGAGCGACTTATGGCAGTTACGATCCACCAGCATGGTGCTGCCTGCGGGGGCGGCGTACATACCGACGATTTTATTCGACGTCGAGGTGCCATTGGTGACCATATAGCTCTGTTCGGCACCGAAGGTGCGCGCGACATACTCTTCAGCTTCAAGATGCGGGCCGGTGTGGTCGAGTAGCGATCCCAGTTCTGTGACGGAAATCGAGATATCCGCTTTCAGCGTATTGGCACCAAAGAAATCATAGAACAGGCTGCCCACCGGGCTTTTCTGGAACGCCGTTCCCGCCATATGCCCAGGCGTACAGAAGGTGTATTTACCCTCCTTCACATAGGTAAACAGTGCCTTGGTCAGGGGTGGTGTGATGGTGTCGATGTATTCATCGGTGTAGTGCCGTATGCGCTGGGCAATGTCATCAGCCGCATTCAGGGCATATTCAAAGAACCAGAGGGTCATGCGCATTTCGTTAATGCTGACATCCATCGTCGAGTGGGTGTTGATAAAGGCGTATAGCGGCAAATACTCATTTAACTGGTTGATATCACGACAGAGTTCGAGACTGTATTCGTCCCAGTCAAACACCACGCCACAGATGCGCGGGTTGTGTTCAATCAGCTTCAGCAGGTCGCTGGCATCGTGCGGATAGATGGTCTGAAAACCCTGGTTTTTTAACGTCGCGTCGAGTTCACGGATGGGTTCATCTTTATAGAATGCGTTATGCGGTCCCATGATCGCGATAATATTCAATGTGGCCTCCTGGTAGGTTTGCTCCAGTGTGTAAGCATAGTGGACGCAAAACAAAAAGGGCCAGACAATGTCTGGCCCTTTGGGTAACGAATGCTGAACGATCAGGCGTAGCCGTAGCTCATCAGACGTTGGTAGCGGCGATCCAACAACTCTTCTTTCGTGAAGGTATCGAGATCGGCCAGATCGGCAAGCAGCTGGGCCTTCAGTGACACACCAATCGCCAGTGGGTTGCGGTGTGCGCCGCCCAGGGGTTCCGGGATCACGGTATCAATCAGCTTCAGCTCTTTCAGACGCGGTGCAATGATGCCCATCGCTTCTGCGGCCAGTGGCGCTTTGTCGGCGCTTTTCCACAGAATAGATGCACAGCCTTCCGGCGAAATCACCGAGTAGGTGCTGTACTGCAACATGTTCACTTTGTCACCGACACCAATGGCCAGTGCGCCACCGGAACCGCCTTCACCGATAACAGTACAGATAACCGGCACGGTCAGGCCTGACATCTCACGCAGGTTGCGTGCGATGGCTTCAGACTGACCGCGCTCTTCTGCGCCCACACCAGGATAGGCACCCGGGGTGTCGATAAAAGTGATGATCGGCATATTAAAACGCTCGGCCATCTCCATCAGGCGCAGCGCTTTACGGTAACCTTCCGGCGCAGGCATGCCGAAGTTACGACGAATTTTCTCTTTGGTTTCACGCCCTTTCTGATGACCAATGATCATCACCGGACGACCATCGAGACGCGCAGTACCACCAACGATAGCTTTATCATCGGCATAGGCGCGATCGCCCGCCAGCTCGTCAAAGTCAGTGAACACATTGCGAACATAGTCCAGCGTATACGGGCGCAGCGGATGACGCGCAAGCTGCGCGATCTGCCAGGCACCTAAATCTGAGAAGATTTTACGGGTCAGCTCAACGCTTTTATCGCGCAGACGCTGAATCTCTTCATCCAGATTAATATCCAGTTTTTCATCCTGACGGCCAACCGACTTGAGCGAATCAATTTTCGCTTCAAGCTCAGCGATTGGCTGTTCGAAATCCAGGTAATTAAGACTCATAATAATCCTGTTTTAGTCAAACTCCAGTTCCACCTGCTCCGATCCTATCAACGATCGCAGATCGTTCAGCAAACGATCGCTCGGCGACACGCGCCAGGTTGCACCGAAGCGCAACTTCGCCCGCGCATCCTCTCTCTGATAGTAGAGATGTACCGGAATTGTCCCCGAACGATGGGGTTCCAGGGATTGACGGAGACGGTTCAAAAGCTGGTCATCAATTTGCCTGTCCGTCAGCGAGATAGCAAGCCCACGTGCATATTTTTCACGTGCTTCATCAATGTCCATCATCTCGCGGGCCATCATTTTAAGCCCGCCGTTGAAGTCATCGAAGCTGACCTGCCCACTGACGATCAGGATACGGTCTTTCTCCAACATATGCTGGAACTTATCTAACGCATCTGTAAATAACATCACTTCCAGACGACCAGAACGGTCATCCAGGGTGCAGATGCCAATACGGTTACCGCGTTTTGTTACCATGACGCGGGCCGCCACCACCAGACCGGCTGCGGTGATCATCTTACCACGCTCGGTCGGGTGCATGTCTTTCAGGCGCAGTCCACCGACGTAGCGCTCAATCTCTTTCAAGTACTGGTTGATCGGGTGACCCGTTAAGTAAAGCCCTAACGTCTCTCTTTCGCCATCCAGTTGAATCTGTTCCGGCCATGGCGTGACGTCCGAATAGGACTTCTCTACCTGTTCCGGGGCTTCTGCCAGCACACCAAACATATCTGCCTGGCCGATGGCTTCGGCTTTGGCATGTTGGTCGGCTGCTTTCAATGCATCCGGTAAGGCGCTCATCAAGGCGGCGCGGTGCGGACCTAAACGGTCAAACGCGCCGGACATAATCAGTTTTTCCAGCACCCGCTTATTCAGCTTTTTGGTATCGGTGCGTGCGCAGAGGTCAAACAGCTCGCGGAAATACCCGCCCTCATTACGTGCGTCAATGATGGCTTCGATCGGGCCTTCGCCCACCCCTTTGATCGCGCCAATGCCGTAAACAATCTCGCCGTTATCGTTAACGTGGAACTGGTACTGCCCGGAGTTAATATCCGGCGGTAAGACCTTCAGCCCCATGCGCCAGCACTCATCCACCAGGCCAACTACCTTTTCGGTGTTGTCCATATCGGCAGTCATCACGGCGGCCATAAACTCAGCCGGATAGTGTGCTTTCAGCCACAAAGTCTGATAAGAGACCAGCGCATAAGCGGCGGAGTGAGATTTGTTAAATCCGTACCCGGCGAATTTTTCCACCAGGTCGAAGATTTTAACCGCCAGCTCGCCATCAATGCCGCGTGATTTCGCCCCATCTTCAAAGCCGCCACGCTGCTTGGCCATCTCAACCGGGTTCTTTTTACCCATCGCACGACGCAGCATATCCGCCCCGCCTAAGCTGTATCCTGCCAGTACCTGGGCGATCTGCATCACCTGTTCCTGATAGAGGATAATGCCGTAGGTCGGCTCCAGCACGGGCTTCAGCGACTCATGCTGCCACTGAATATCCGGATAAGATATCGCCTCACGCCCGTGTTTACGGTCAATGAAGTTATCCACCATGCCGGACTGAAGCGGGCCGGGACGGAACAAGGCAACCAGAGCGATCATATCCTCGAAGCAGTCAGGCTTCAGGCGTTTGATCAGGTCTTTCATGCCGCGTGATTCGAGCTGGAACACCGCCGTGGTTTCCGAGCGTTGCAGCATATCGAAACTTTTCTGATCTTCAAGCGGGATCGCCGCAATATCGATCGGATCTTTACCTTCTTTCGCACGACGGGCGTTGATCATCGCCAGCGCCCAGTCGATGATCGTCAGCGTGCGCAGCCCCAGGAAGTCAAATTTCACCAGCCCGGCATATTCCACATCGTTCTTATCGAACTGGGTAACCGGATGGTGGCCATTTTCGTCACAGTAGAGCGGGGCAAAATCAGTAATTTTGGTCGGCGCAATCACCACGCCCCCGGCATGCTTACCGGCGTTGCGCGTCACCCCTTCCAGAATGCGCGCCATGTCGATCAGCGCTTTAACCTCTTCATCTGCCTCATAGATTTCTGGCAGCTGCGGTTCTGCGGCAAAGGCTTTTTCCAGCGTCATACCGGGGTCAGGTGGCACCAGTTTGGAGATGCGATCCACGAAACCGTAAGGATGCCCCAGCACGCGGCCGACATCGCGGATGACCGCTTTTGCCGCCATGGTACCAAAGGTGATGATCTGTGAAACCGCCTGGCGCCCGTACATCTCAGCCACATGCTCAATCACCAGATCGCGTTTTTCCATACAGAAATCGACGTCGAAGTCGGGCATCGACACACGTTCCGGGTTGAGGAAACGTTCAAACAGCAGATCAAATTCGAGCGGGTCGAGGTCGGTAATTTTCAGCGCATAGGCCACCAGTGAACCGGCACCCGATCCACGTCCCGGCCCCACTGGCACATCGTTATCCTTCGACCACTGGATAAACTCCATCACGATCAGGAAGTAACCAGGGAATCCCATCTGGTTGATAACGTTGAGTTCAATATCCAGGCGCTCATCATAGGCGGGGCGGCGTTCGGCGCGCACCTGCTCATCAGGGAACAGAAACGCCAGGCGATCTTCCAGCCCTTCTTTCGATTTCACCACCAGGAAATCTTCCGTTGTCATGTCACCCGTTGGGAACTGCGGCAGGAAGTACTCACCCAGACGGATAGTGACGTTACAACGACGGGCAATTTCCACGCTGTTTTCCAGCGCTTCCGGGATGTCCGAGAACAGCTCGCACATCTCCTCACTGCTACGCATATACTGCTGCGGACTGTAGTTGCGCGGACGTTTTGGATCGTCGAGGGTAAAACCATCGTGGATGGCGACGCGGATTTCATGTGCATCGAATTCTGATTCCGTCAGGAAACAGACTTCGTTGGTGGCGACCACCGGGATCGCGTTCTCCATCGCCAGCGCAACGGCAGCATGCAGGTACGTTTCTTCGTCCGGGCGACCGGTACGAATCAGTTCAAGGTAGTAGCGATCGGGAAAATGATGCTGATAAAACGCCAGACACTCTGCGACCTGCGCCGTGTTGCCGCGCAACAGCATTTTACCGACATCGCCACGTCGTCCGCCTGACAATAAAATAATCCCCTGCTGATGCTCAACCAACCAGTCCCGATCAATCGTCGGGCCCGCCGGACCGTAGCCACGTTGGTAGGCTCGGGAAATCAACAAGGTGAGGTTTTGATAACCGTCGTTATCGGCGGCCAGTACGGTGATTTGGGACAGCTCATCACCCATGGCTTCACTACTGACGTTGAAATCTGCGCCAATAATCGGCTTCATGCCTTGACCGTGTGCAGTGCCGTAAAATTTTACCAGCCCACACAGGTTGGTGAAATCCGTGATCGCGATGGCTGGCATGCCCATTTTTGCCGCGTTTTTCACCAACGGGCCAGTTTTGGCTAGCCCATCGATCATGGAGTAGTCGCTGTGGACGCGTAAATGAATAAAACGAGGTTCGGCCATCGGTGATCCTGTTAAAACAGAGGAAGAAGATTAACTATTCTGCAAACGTGAAACGGCAGCGCTGCCACCGTAACCGTTATATCGGCTCACGCGTACGCGCAACCGTAGCGGCAACATCGGCATCCATTAAGACATTGCGTACCGGAGCGAAACTGCGCCGATGCTGCGATGTCGCGCCAAACTGAGTCAGTTTTTCCATATGCAATGCGGTCGGGTAACCTTTGTGCTGGGCAAAACCATATTCAGGATAGAGCCGATCCAGCTCAGCCATTTCGCGGTCGCGTGTCACCTTCGCAATAATTGAAGCGGCGCTGATTTCTTTCACCAGGCTATCACCTTTAACCACTGCCTGACTGGGCATGGCCAGCGCCGGGCAACGATTACCGTCAATCAGTACAAAATCGGGCGTCAGGTGCAAACCGGCCACCGCACGCTGCATCGCCAGCATGGTGGCATGCAGAATATTCAGCTGATCAATCTCTTCCGGTTCTGCCCGGCCCAGGCTCCAGCTGAGTGCCTTCTCTTTGATCTCATCGTACAATGCCAGGCGGCGTTTTTCCGACAGTTTTTTCGAGTCGGCAAGCCCGACAATAGGCCGCGCCGGATCCAGGATCACGGCGGCAGTCACCACGGCACCGACCAGCGGGCCACGGCCGACTTCATCAACGCCCGCAATCAGCGCGGCATTGGGATAAATAAATTCACTCATGGGCACAGCTCCAGTACGGCTGCCGCTGCCTGCTCATCGGCATTCCAGCGGATCTGATGATGGAGTTCAGCAAAAGTCGCCAGCAGTTTATCGCGGGTTTCACCTTGTGCCAGCAGCGGTTCTAATGCTGCGGCCAGCCGCTCGGGCTGACATTCATCCTGAAGCAGTTCTTTCACCAGCTCACGGCCCGCCAGCAGATTGGGGAGTGAGACGTAATCCGTTTTTACCAGGCGTTTTGCCAGCCAGAAGGTGAAAGGCTTCATACGATATCCAACCACCATCGGACACTTCGCCAACATACACTCCAGCGCAGCCGTACCGGAAGCCAGCAGTGCGGCATCACTGGCGACCATTGCCTGTCGCCCTTTACCATCCAGCAGATGCATGGTCAGGTCAGGTGCAACCTCGGCTTTGATTTTCTCAAACTGCTCGCGACGGCGCGGATTAACCAGCGGCACCACAATTTCCAGCGCCGGGTATTTTGCCCGAAGCAGCATCGCCGTTCGCAGAAAATCGCCACTGAGCATCTCGACTTCAGCCCCACGACTGCCAGGAAGCAGTGCCAGACAAAGTGCATCCGGGGCAATGCCCAGCTCGCGGCGTGCAGCCTCTTTATCCGGTTCTATAGGCATCGCATCAGCCATGGTATGGCCAATAAAGCGACACGGCACATTAAAACGGTCGTAGAAAGCTTTTTCAAATGGCAGGAATGCCAGCACCAGGTCAGTGGAGCGACCAATCTTAAACACCCGTTTCTGACGCCATGCCCAAACGGACGGACTGACGTAGTGAATTGTCCGGATGCCCTGCTGTTTCAGACGCCCTTCCAGGGTGATATTGAAATCTGGCGCATCAATGCCGACAAAAACGTCAGGCTTTAGCGCAGTAAAGCGGCGGGTCAGATCGCGGCGTATATGTAACAGGCGACGCAGGCGGCCGAGCACTTCAACAATGCCCATCACCGCCAGTTCTTCCATTTCATACCAGGCTTCACAGCCTTCAGCCTGCATCAGCGGGCCAGCCACCCCAACAAAACGGGCGTCAGGATGCTTTTCTTTCAGCGCACGAATGAGACCTGCACCAAGAATATCGCCGGAGGTTTCTCCGGCGACAAGGGCAATCGTTAAGGGATGCTTTGGCATGAGTTAACGAATCAAACCCCTTGTAGAGCGGGCAAAGAAGTCATAGAACGGCTGAACTTCAGGATGCGCTTTCGCGATTTCCTCAATTTCAGGTTTCACTTCGTCCAGTGTTTTGCCGCTGCGGTACAACAGCTTGTAGGCGGCAGTAATCGCATGCAGCGCGTCTTTGCTGAACCCACGGCGCTTCAGGCCCACAAGGTTAATACCAAAC
Source organism: Erwinia rhapontici (assembly GCF_020683125.1). Classification (NCBI taxonomy): domain Bacteria; kingdom Pseudomonadati; phylum Pseudomonadota; class Gammaproteobacteria; order Enterobacterales; family Erwiniaceae; genus Erwinia; species Erwinia rhapontici. The sequence goes on from NZ_CP085627.1 coordinate 4,074,219, forward strand.
GGCGTCGCATGGTTACCCTGCGCAATCACGTAGGGTGGCACATCCTGGGCAACGCCAGAACAACCACCTACCATCACATGAGCACCGATGATGCAGAACTGATGCACTGCCGTCATCCCCCCAATGATCGCATGATCATCGACGGTCACATGGCCGGCCAGCGTTGCGTTATTCGCCAGGATGCAATGACTTCCTACCACACAGTCGTGCGCCACGTGCGCATTGACCATCAGCAGGTTGTCATCACCGACTTTCGTCAGCCCACCGGACTGCGCCGTACCACGATGGATGGTGACGCTTTCACGGATGCGGTTACGGTCGCCGATCTCAACTCGCGTCGGTTCACCAGCGTATTTCAGATCCTGATTCGCTTCACCAATTGAAGCAAACTGGTAGATAGTATTGTCTTTACCGATAACGGTGTGACCATTGACCACTACATGGGACTTCAGAACCGTGCCTTCGCCGATCGAAACGTTCGCACCAACGATGCAAAACGGACCAATCTGGACACCGGCACCAATAATGGCGCCTTCTTCTACGATCGAGCTGGGGTGAATTACGGCGGTGCTATCAATCACGAATTAAGCCTCCCGGCTGCGGGCACACATCATCGTTGCTTCGCAGACAATTTTACCGTCAACAGTGGCCACACCTTTAAAGCGTGTCACACCACGGCGGGTTTTTTCGAAAGTGACTTCCATGATCATTTGGTCGCCTGGTACCACGGGGCGCTTGAAGCGCGCATCGTCAATACCGGCAAAGTAGTACAGCTCACCCGGCTCAAGTTTACCAACGCTTTTAAACGCCAGAATACCTGTTGCCTGTGCCATTGCTTCCAGAATCAGCACACCGGGAAAAATCGGTTTACCAGGGAAATGGCCCTGGAAAAACGGTTCGTTGACCGAGACGTTTTTTACTGCACGCAAGAACTTGTGTTCTTCAAACTCAAGGACGCGATCAACCAGTAAAAACGGATAACGGTGCGGTAAAAGTTCAATAATCTCTTCAATCTTCAGAGTATGAGTTTCAGTAGTCAAAATACTCTTCCTGTCCTAAAAATTCTGATGGCATCAATGACACGGCCCGCAACGATCATCCCATCGTCTGCAGGCCGCAAATTTTTCTGTACGCTAACGCTTTCGCATATTGTATTTATGAAAGCCGGGCAGCGTGATGTTGACGAGCTTAGTCTTTGCCGACCTTGCGTTCGATGGCTTTTAAGCGTTTGCTTATTTCATCGATGTTCATCACCAGAGCTGCAGTTTTGCGCCAGGATTTGTTGGGCTGTAGCGGAATCCCGGAGGAGTATACTCCAGGTTCAGTGATTGGCCTCATCACCATTCCCATCCCTGTGACGGTAACTTTGTCACAAATTTCCATATGACCATTAATCACGCTGGCACCACCAATCATGCAATAGCGGCCAATTTTCAGGCTGCCAGCCATAATTACGCCACCGGCCACTGCGGTGTTGTCGCCAATCACCACATTGTGAGCAATCTGGCACTGGTTATCTATGATAACACCATTCCCTATTTGGGTGTTATCGAGAGCACCGCGATCGATGGTGGTACAAGCACCAATTTCTACACGATCGCCAATGATCACCGTGCCAAGCTGGGGAATTTTCACCCAATTGCCACGATCGTTAGCATAACCGAAGCCATCAGAACCGATCACTGTGCCAGACTGAATCAGGCAATCACGGCCAATCTCAACTTCATGGTAGACAGAAACGTTGGCCCACAAGCGGCTACCGGCACCAATACGTGCCTTTTTACCCACAAAGCACCCCGGGCCGATAACAACATTATCGCCAAGGGTAACATCAGATTCGATCACCGCATTCGCGCCAATCGAGACATTATTGCCAAGCTGTGCGCTCGCATCAATCACGGCGCTGGGGGCGATATTTTTGGCAGGTTGCGGCGTAGTATCCAGCAACTGTGCCATACGGGCGTAGGTCAGATACGGGTTTTTAACCACCAGCGCTGCGCCAGGGAAAAATTCCAGATCCGCTTCAGTGAGCACCACGGCTGAAGCCTGACAGGCTGCGAGCTGCTCGCGGTAACGGCTGTTTGAAAGAAACGTGATCTGACCGGTTTGGGCGGATTGCATAGAAGCAATGCCGGAGATGGCGATATCGCCATCTCCGTGCAATTCTGCATCCAACTGCTGGGCTAAATCAGCCAGTCGAATTGAAGACATGAATTATTTAACCTGTTTCAGAACATCAGCAGTGATGTCTTTAGATTTAGCAGAGTATGCAACCGCATTTTGATCGATTACAACATCGTAACCTTCGCTATCAGCCACTTTCTGAACGGCGTCCTGGATACGGCTCAGGATCTTGTTACGCTCTTCCATCTGACGACGACGGTTGTCCTGCTCGAAAGCCTGCGCTTTCGATGAGAATGCTTCACGCTGCGCCATCACGTCTTTTTCCATGCGGCTGCGGTCGGCTGCCTTCATGGTAGAACCGTCACGCTGCAGACGCTGCATTTTAGTTTGCAGATCACGTTCCATACCCTGCAACTCAGTTGCACGGCCTTTGAATTCATTCTCCAATTGCTTCGCAACGGTCGCACGCGCTGGTAACTGTTGGAAAATGCTGGAAACGTTCACCACTGCAATTTTATCAGCAGCCTGAGCACCGGCGGAAACCGCCAGAGCAATACCCAGACCTGCGGCACACAACAACTTTTTCACTATAAAACTCCTCACCATCAACGTTTGTGTCACGGACACATGTGTTGCGCTTACCCGCTCTTTTTTCAAACAGAGTAAGCGCGATACTCTCTTGCAGTGCTTCCGTGCAAATCCGAATTACCAGGTTTTACCAATGTTAAATTGGAACTGTTCGGCCTTATCTCCATCATACTTTTTGAACGGCTGGGCGTAAGAGAACACCAGCGGGCCCAAAGGGGACATCCATTGTAATGCCAGACCTGCTGACATACGGATGTTGCTTGGATCGCTGTAGTCCGGGATACCTGCTGCACGGGTGGCGGCAGTGTTTTCCCATTTGGTGTCCCACACAGTACCAGCGTCCACAAACAGGGACGTACGTACAGAGTTAGCGTACTTCTCACTCAGGAACGGCGTTGGGGTGATCAGCTCTGCGCTGGCAACCGCCATGGCGTTACCACCGATAGCATCATCGGAGTTACACACCTTATTCACATCGGTACCTGAACAGTCCGAAGAACCGTTATTCAGGTAAGCCGCTTTAGGACCAATGTTATTGGAACGGAAACCACGAACGGTGCTGGAACCACCGGCATAGAAGTTCTCATAGAACGGCATTTCTTTACCGCTCAGGCCATCCCCATAGCCCACACGGCCACGACCTAACAGAACCCAGGTACGATCCTGGTTCAGTGGCAGATACTGTTGCGTATCCAGCGTCGCTTTGTAGAAGGCATTATCGGAACCTGGGATGGTCACTTTACCGTTCAGGTTGGTACGGTTACCCGCCGTTGGGAAGAACCCACGGTCAAGGGTGTTATACGTCCAGCCATAGTTAAAGGTGAAGTCATCTGCGGAGTAGTCTTCATCACCAGACAACGTCGGATTCTGCCCCACAGAACGCAGGTAGCGCCACATGGCAACCTGAGGCTGCATATTAGACAGGCTGTTATGAACATAGCCCAGGCCAACACGCAAACTGTTGTTCTCATTGATTGGGAAGCCCAGCGTTCCATCCACACCATAACTTTTATTGGTGTAGTCAGACAGGTCAGCATCGTCCGCTTTAAAGTCATTATAGAAGACGCGGCCACCCAGGCTGACACCATCAACCGTGAAGTACGGGTCAGTCAGTGAGAATTCAGCATAGGTTTGGTAATCGTTCTTGGTTCCGCTGATGCCAACGGTATTACCCGTACCCAGCCAGTTATCCTGGGTGACGCCGACCTGGAAGCTCACGCCACTCTCGGTGCCGTAACCCACGCCGAAGTTCAATGTACCGGTGTTGCGTTCTTTCACCTTGTACACGACGTCGACCTGGTCAGGCGAACCTGGCACACGCTGAGTGTCAGTGTCGACGGTTTCGAAGTAACCCAGACGGTTCAGACGCTCTTTACCCTGCTCGACCAGGTCGCTGCCTAACCACGCACCTTCCATCTGGCGCATTTCGCGGCGCAGAACAGAGTCTTTAGAGGTGTCGTTACCTTCGAAGCGGACTTTGCGCACATAGAAACGGTTGCCCGCATCCACATTGATACGTAATTTTACGGTTTTGTTCGCATCATCAATTTCTGGCTGTGTCTGCACACGCGGATAAGCGTAGCCATAACGACCCAGCAGTTTCTTGATATCGTCTTCGATGCGCGTCACTTTCGAACCGTTATACAGTTCACCTGGGGTGATTTTACTCAGCGTTTCGATTTCTGCTGAGTGCCCGGCCAGATTACCCGTCACCGCAACACCGGAAAGCTTGTACTGCTCGCCTTCATTGATGTTAACGGTAATGTAGATACCTTTTTTATCTGGCGTCAGGCTGACCTGGGTTGAGTCGATATTGAATCGTGCGTAACCGCGATCCAGATAGAAACTGCGCAGGGTTTCAAGGTCACCCGCCAGTTTCTGTTTCTGGTATTTACGATCGCCGACGACGTTCCACCATGGCACATCATCACGCAGCTGGAAGCGCGAGATCAGTTCATCTGAACTGTACGCTTTATTACCCACGATGTTGATCTGTTGGATCTGAGCAGAGACACCTTCAGTAAACACCAGCTTCAGGTCAACACGGTTACGTGGCAGTGGCGTAACCACTGCTTTCACGCTGGCACTGTATTTACCGACGCTGTAATAGAAGTCTTCCAGGCCTTTCTCAATGGAGGAGATCGTGGTGCGATCCAGAGCTTCACCCACTCGCACACCGGATGCTTCAAGGTTCTGCTTGAGCATGTCCTCTTTCACCGCTTTGTTACCGGAGAAAGTGATACTGGCAATGGTCGGACGCTCTTTCACCTGGACGATCAACGTATTGCCGTCGCGCAGGACCTGAACATCTTCAAAATTCCCGGTGGCAAACAGTGCACGAATGGTGTTACTGAGATCTTCATCGGAGACAGTATCTCCAACGCGGACTGGCATACTGAGCAATGCCGCACCGACGGCGACTCGCTGCAGGCCTTCAAAGTGAATATCATTCACCACGAATCCGTCTGCACCGTATACGGTAGCGCTGCTAAGCAGCAGCGACGCTATGAGCAACTTTTTCATCGCCATCGTTTTTCTGCAATCTTCCTAACTAGTTCTCACAGACAATTTACCGATTGGTAAACTATAGCCTTGAGAAGTCATTGAATAGCGCAAGCCCCATTAACAGCACCAGCAAAATCGAGCCGATACGATAACTGAAGTCCTGAACTCGCTCGGACACCGGCCCTCCCTTGATCTTTTCAATCAACAGGAACAGCAAATGGCCACCATCTAACACCGGCAATGGGAACAGATTGATAATTCCAAGGTTCACGCTAATCAGAGCGAGGAACATCAGGTAGTAAATCAAACCGTATTCCGCTGACATCCCAGCACCCTGCGCGATCGAAATCGGCCCGCTGAGATTGTTCAACTTCACATCACCAACAATCAGTTTGCCCAGCATGCTGACCGTAAGCTTCATCAGTTGCCAGGTTTTCGCGCTGGCCTCACCGATTGCGGCAAACGGGCCATACTGGCGCACCGTTCTGTACTCTTCAGGCAGAGGAATAATGCGCGGTATCACTCCGGCAAACCCTTCGGCCTTGTTATGAGGATTAACGTCCGGTGTCAGTGTCAAACTGACCGTACTGCCCTGACGCTCCACCTCAATGGCTATATCTTTACCTGGATTATCGCGCACTGTGGCAACAAAATTTTGCCACTGGTCTAAAGGCTGACCATCGACTTTAACGATCCTGTCGCCAGCTTGCAAACCCGCTCGACTTGCAGCGGAATCCTTTTGCACCTGTGCCAACACCGATTCGATCTGTGGTCCACGCGGCTGTATCCCCAATGACGTCACGGGATCCTGCTTGTCTGGCTCAAACTGCCAGCCGTGCAGATTCACTGTCTTATCACTGGTTTTTTCACTGCCGAATGGCGCAAGGGTTAACGTGGTGCTTTCGTCACCAATCTTCGCAACCAGTGCCATACGCACAGCATCCCAATCAGGCGTTTCGATACCGTCAACGGCTTTAAGTTCCGTGCCTGGGGTAATTTGCGCTTCAGCAGCTGGCGATCCGCTCACTATTTCGCCAACAACCGGGCGTACACCCGGAACGCCGATGATAAACACCAGCCAATAGGCGAAGATGGCAAAGATGAAATTTGCGATAGGGCCGGCACTGATGATCGCGGCACGCTGGAGGACCGTTTTGTTATTGAAGGATTGATGGCGAAGTTCTGGCGGTACACTTTCTACACGCTCATCGAGCATTTTGACGTAGCCGCCCAGCGGGATCAACGCGATAACGTACTCAGTGCCCTGCTTGTCACGGCGCCGCCACAGCGCTTTACCGAAACCAATGGAGAAGCGCTCAACTTTCACGCCGCAACGGCGGGCTACCCAGAAATGGCCAAATTCATGCACGGTGATTAATATCCCCAGTGCAACAATAAAGGCAGCAAAACTCCAGAGTACGCTCAACATAATGTTTCCCTACAGCGTCCCAAAGACCAGCAGCAACAGGCAGGCAAACACCGGTACAGCTGCCGTGAGGCTGTCAATGCGATCAAGAATACCGCCGTGACCTGGAATAAGACTGCCGCTGTCTTTAATGCCCGCTTCGCGTTTAAACATGCTCTCGGTTAAATCACCCAGGACCGATGCAAGCGCGGCAGTAATTGAACAAATCAGCAATGTCGACAATGGCACCTGAAGCGGAGCGAACACGCTAAACAGCCATGAGAGTAACGCTGATGTCACCAGCCCGCCGAAGAAGCCTTCCCACGTTTTACCTGGTGAGACCTTAGGTGCCAGCTTGTGTTTGCCGAATAACTTGCCAAACATATAGGCGCCGGAGTCAGCTCCCCACACGAGGAACATCACATAAAGCAGCCACCATGCACCCGCATAATGGTCAGCTTCGTAGTGATACTGACGCAGCGCCAGCATCCCCCAGAAGAACGGGACAATGGTAAGCAACCCAAATACCAGACGTAATGGGCGGGAATTACGCCAAAATGCGGCAGAACCGGGATAGGACAAGACCAAAAGTAGCGCCACAATCCACCAGCCAAGTGACACCCACAAGGCGCCACCAATCTGCGGCAGATGCACGGAGTGCTGATATGCAGGCAATGTAAACAGCATAAAGGCCAGCAGCAGCCCACACAGCAGTGCAAGCCAGATGCGCTGTGAGCGGGCAGCAAAGCCCGCAAACTGGCCCCATTCCCACGCGGCCAGCATGCAGATCGCTAAAATTGTGATGGCAAACCCTAGCGGCGGCAGCATAAACAGCGCTGCAATGACGATAGGTATTAATATAAACGCGGTAATCAGGCGAGACTTTAACAAAGATTACCCCCAGTGCGCTTATGCGCCGCCGGGTGCTGCGCCGCCAAACCGACGCTCTCGTTGTGCAAACGCATTCAGTGCACCTTCAAAAACTTGTTCATCAAAATCAGGCCAAAGAGTATCGGTAAACCAAAACTCTGCATAGGCGACTTGCCACAGCAGGAAGTTACTAATCCGATGCTCTCCCCCGGTCCTTATTACCAGATCCACAGGTGCCAGTTCATTCAGGCAGAGATACGGGTGCAAGGTCTCTTCTTCGATCTGATCCGGGCGAAGAAGTCCTTCCTGTACCTGTTCTGCTATTTTTCTGACTCCGTGGATAATATCCCAACGTCCGCCATAATTCGCGGCAATGTTGAGTGTTAGTCCATTATTTTGTTGAGTAAGTTCTTCAGCACGGCGAATACGCTCTTGCAAACGTGTGTTGAACCGACTGATATCACCGATAATTTTCAACCGGACATTATGTTTGTGCAGGCTTTTTACTTCACTGTCGAGTGCCCAAACGAACAACTCCATCAGCGCCAGAACTTCCTGCTGAGGACGGTTCCAGTTTTCACTACTGAAGGCATAGAGTGTGAGCGCATCCAGCTTATTGCTCACCGCAAAACTCACGGCGCGACGCACGGATTTCACTCCCGCTTTATGACCAGAAATACGCAGCTTGCCCTGGCTTTTAGCCCAGCGACCATTGCCATCCATAATGATGGCCACATGGCGGGGGCCTGCCCCCTGCTGGTCATCGGTTTGTAATTGATTTTCGGACGACATAATGCGTAATTATTTCCTTATTCAGAAATATACCCTTCATATTTTAAGCTGCTGCTGCGCCGACCGCCGACATTCGCGCCTGTCACTTACTACTGTAAGCGTAAACAGAACAATGCCTTGCCGCCTTGCTGCAGCGCCAATGATTTGGGTATGCAATGGCTTCTGAAATATCTCACCCGCCCGGCGTAAATAGACTGTAATTGCACGAACTTATCCGCTTAATCACGCACTGGCACCGGAACGGTGGGGCAAGACTATACCACCTCCGCCCAGCGCTCACAAATAGCGGCGCGTTAAATCGCGCTGGCTCTGCCTGCAGAAAAACGTGGCAGTAAAGCACTTGCCATCGCGCGGGCTTCCCGGTCAATGGCAATCACCGCGTCGACGCTAGAAGGTTCCTTGCAGGACAGTGTCTCCAGTACCGCAACATTCAAAGCAGCAATATCGGTAAAGCGGATCTCAGACGCAAGAAACGCGGCAACCGCAATTTCATTCGCCGCATTCAGCATGGTGGTCGCCGCCTGCCCGGTAATACTGGCATCAATAGCCAGTTTCAGGCAGGGATAGCGCGCATAATCAGGCTCAGAGAAGGTCAATGCCGACATACGTGTGAAATCAAGCGGTTGGGCACCTGAATTCACGCGCTGCGGCCAGGCCATCGCGTGAGCAATTGGCGTACGCATATCCGGCGATCCAAGCTGGGCAATCACACTGCCATCACGATAACGGACCATTGAATGAATAACGGATTGCGGATGCAGAACCACTTCCATCTGCGCATCAGTCGCATTAAACAGCCAGCGGGCTTCAATATATTCCAGGCCTTTGTTCATCATGGTGGCCGAATCGACAGAGATTTTTCGCCCCATCGACCAGTTCGGATGCGCACACGCCTGATCCGGCGTCATATGGCGTAATTCTGCCAACGGCGTCTCACGAAACGGGCCACCTGACCCCGTGAGGATAATGCTGTCAATGCCATTATCTTCTAAAGAAGCGTACCCTAACTGCTGCTGGAGGGAAGCAGGCAAACTCTGAAAAATGGCGTTGTGCTCGCTATCGATGGGCAACAACTGCGCTTTCGAGGCGCTTACTGCCTCCAGGAATAGGCGGCCGCAGGTCACAAGCGACTCTTTATTGGCCAGTAAGACCTGTTTTCCAGCGCGAATTGCAGCCAGGGTAGGCAATAATCCTGCTGCACCAACAATCGCGGCCATTACCTGGTCCACACCATCCAACGCGGCCAGATCGCAGGCAGCCTGCTCCCCGCTTAACACTTCAGTGGCCACATTCAGATCTTTCAGACGAAGACGCAGTGTTTCAGCCGCTTTACTATCTGACATTGCGGCGTAATCCGGGCGAAATGCCAGGCATTGTTCGGCCATCAGTTCCACATTGCGCCCGGCAACCAGTGCCTTCACGGCAAACAAGTGAGGGTTAGCACGTACCACGGCCAGCGTGCTGGTCCCGATAGAGCCGGTCGAACCGAGGATCGTCAAGTGTTTCATGAGGCTGCTCTGTGTAATGACCCGGCGCAGGCAGCAATCAGGAGAAGGGAGAGAAACCTGCCGGGGAAGTTAACAAATGCAAAACGCCGTAAGACCGACCCTTCATGTGAATGGCAATCTGTACGGCGTTTCATTGGGTGATGACGAACTCAGAAGTCCATCAGCTCCGCTTCTTTTTCGGCCAGCGCAGTATCAATTTTCTTGATAAATACGTCAGTCATTTTCTGTACATCTTCCTGTGAACGACGATCATCGTCTTCACTGATCTCTTTGTCTTTCAGCAGTGCTTTCACTTTGTCATTCGCATCACGACGAACGTTACGCACAGACACACGACCCTGCTCAGCTTCACCGCGCACGATTTTGATCAGGTCTTTACGACGCTCTTCGGTCAATGCTGGCAATGGAACACGGATGTCTGTGCCTGCTGACATTGGGTTCAGACCCAGATCAGACGCCATGATCGCTTTTTCAACGGCAGCGCTGATAGAGCGGTCGAAGACGTTGACTTTCAGCGTACGCGAATCTTCTACCGTCACACTGGCCAGCTGACGCAGCGGGGTTGAAGAACCGTAATAATCGACCATGATACCGTCGAGAATACTCGGCGATGCACGGCCGGTGCGGATTTTGCTGATATGGCTTTTGAATGCCTCGACGCATTTATCCATGCGCGTTTCTGCATCTTTCTTGATGTCGTTAATCACGTGGGAACCCTTGGATTCTGTTTGATCCACCAGCCTCTGGCATCGCCAGAAGCCGTTCAAATACATTTAAAGATAATCCTGACATGCAGAATATACCTTATTTTAACCCTTTTAACCGCAGACTGATATTAATGCGTAATCAGTGTGCCTTCTTTTTCACCCATCACTACGCGACGCAGTGCGCCCGGCTTGTTCATATTGAACACGCGGATTGGCAGTGAATGGTCACGCGCCAGGGTAAAGGCGGCCAGATCCATCACTTTCAGTTCTTTATCCAGCACTTCAGTATAGGTCAACTGCTCGTGCAGGACCGCATCCGGGTTCTTCACCGGGTCGGAGGAGTACACGCCATCCACTTTGGTGGCCTTCAGCACCACATCGGCTTCGATTTCAATGCCACGCAGGCAGGCTGCAGAATCTGTGGTAAAGAACGGGTTACCGGTACCGGCGGAGAAAATCACCACGCGGTTATTACGCAGCAGGCTGATGGCTTCTGCCCAGCTGTAGTTGTCACACACACCGTTCAGCGGAATAGCCGACATCAGGCGGGCGTTAACATAGGCACGGTGCAACGCATCACGCATCGCCAGGCCATTCATCACGGTTGCCAGCATACCCATATGGTCGCCAACAACACGGTTCATACCAGCTTGAGCCAGACCAGCACCGCGGAACAGATTACCACCACCGATAACCACACCTACCTGAATGCCCAGTTCTACCAGTTCTTTCACTTCCTGAGCCATACGATCCAGCACGCTGGCATCGATACCGAAGCCTTCAGCACCTTGCAGGGCTTCGCCACTCAGTTTTAGCAGGATACGTTGATATACGGGTTTTGCATTGGTCGCCATGGTTTTTTTCCTGGAAGATATCGTCGAAAAGGGGTGTTAACTGTGTGCGGTATCATCCTAAAAGCATCAGAGAAATACTATTGGGATGAGACTGAAAATGCGCTGCCAAAAGCAGGCAAAAAAGAACCGCCATTTGGCGGTTCTTTTCGGATCATTAAGACTGCTTGGACATGGCAGCAACTTCTGCCGCAAAATCTGTCTCAGCTTTCTCAATGCCTTCGCCCACTTCAAAGCGGATGAAGTTGGTCACGTCTGCGTTTTTCTCTTTCAACAGTTGGCCCACAGTTTTGCTTGGGTCAATGACGAAAGGCTGGCCGGTCAGAGAAACTTCGCCGGTGAATTTCTTCATACGGCCTTCAACCATTTTCTCTGCGATTTCTTTTGGCTTGCCAGACTGCATAGCGATGTCCAGCTGAACCTGGTACTCTTTCTCTACCACTTCAGCAGACACGTCTTCAGGCTTAACGAATTCTGGTTTGCTTGCAGCAACATGCATTGCCAGCTGCTTAACCAGCTCTTCGTCAGCGCTTTTAGCCGCGATCAGAACGCCGATGCGAGCACCGTGCAGGTAGCTACCCAGCACTTCGCCTTCCAGAGTAGATACGCGACGAATGTTGATGTTTTCACCGATTTTAGCAACCAGTGCAACGCGCTCTTCTTCGAACTGTGCTTTCAGCACTTCAACGTCAGTGATTTTGCCTGCAACAGCAGCATCCAGCACTTTGTCAGCGAAAGCCTGGAAACCAGAATCTTTAGCAACGAAGTCAGTCTGGCAGTTAACTTCCAGAATCACTGCGTAGTTGCCGTCGATCTTAGTTTTGATCACGCCGTCAGCAGCAACGTTGCCTGCTTTCTTAGCAGCTTTGATCGCGCCAGATTTACGCATGTTCTCGATCGCCAGCTCGATGTCGCCGTTGGCTTCGGTCAGTGCTTTTTTACAATCCATCATGCCAGCGCCAGTGCGCTCGCGCAGTTCTTTTACCAGAGCAGCGGTAATATCAGCCATTCTCTAATCCTCGGTTAGCTTGCATCTGCCAGCTCGCCTTGCGGCGTTCGCTTGAGATGCCTGGTCTCGGGAGAAACATTCTGCCCCGCCGATTGTGACAACCGGCAAAGCGAAGTCGAAAAAATAAAGGGGCCAATCAAGGCCCCTTCCTTACAGATTCACATCTGATGTACAAGGGCTCTCTAAAGAGCAAGCCTTATTACTCAGCTTCAGCGAAGGTTTCTTCAGCTTGCTGAGCCAGGTCCTGAGAGCGACCTTCACGTACAGTGGTAGCCACTGCAGTCAGGTACAGGCTAACAGCACGGATTGCATCGTCATTACCAGGGATAATGAAGTCAACACCGTCTGGATCAGAGTTGGTATCAACGATAGCAAATACTGGGATACCCAGGTTGTTTGCTTCTTTGATAGCGATGTGTTCGTGATCTGCATCAACAACAAACAGTGCGTCTGGCAGGCCGCCCATATCTTTGATACCGCCCAGGCTGTTTTCCAGCTTGGCCAGTTCGCGGTCGCGCATCAACGCTTCTTTCTTGGTCAGTTTGTCGAAAGTGCCGTCCTGAGACTGAATTTCCAGATCTTTCAGACGTTTGATTGACTGACGAACAGTTTTCCAGTTAGTCAGCATACCACCCAACCAGCGGTGATTAACGAAGAACTGGTCGCAGCTCAGAGCGTGCTCTTTTACCGCTTCGCTTGCAGCGCGCTTAGTACCAACGAACAGAATCTTACCTTTACGGGAAGAGATCTTGCTCAACTCAGCCAGAGCTTCGTTGAACATTGGTACAGTTTTCTCAAGGTTGATGATGTGAACTTTGTTACGAGCGCCGAAGATGAATGGCTTCATTTTCGGGTTCCAGTAACGGGTCTGGTGACCGAAGTGTACACCGGCCTTGAGCATGTCGCGCATGGAAACAGTTGCCATGATTACCTCTATAGATATAGTTTGGGGTTAAGCCTCCACGTATCCCATACAACCGACCCATCAGCTCTTTCGAACCAGCAAGGCACCCCGGCGTAGGTGTCGATACGTGTGTGTTATTTACACATAGTGAGATGTATGCGTTTCTCGCATCGCAGTGAGAATCACCGAACAGAGAATCGTCGGCGCGCTTTATACCATAAATGAGGTATTGAAGCCAACTGGTAGTTGCCTTATTCACCGAAATTGGCCCACTCACGCCTGCACAGCAGCAGTTTACGCTACAAACTACAATTGGCAGCGTCCGGGGGGACTGCTACCATTGCAGCACTTTCTTTATTATTGTCGAAAATGACGACAAATGCGGACCTGATGAATGGCTATTTCAATTAAAACCCCGGAAGAAATCCAAAAAATGCGCGTGGCTGGCCGCCTGGCCGCCGAAGTTCTTGAAATGATTGAAGCGCACGTGAAACCGGGCGTCAGCACCGGTGAACTTGATCGCCTGTGTAACGATCATATCGTGAACAAGCAGCATGCGGTTTCCGCCAGCCTGGGCTACCACGGTTTCCCTAAGTCTGTATGCATCTCTGTGAATGAAGTGGTGTGCCACGGTATTCCCAGCGACGAGAAAATCCTCAAAGATGGCGATATCGTCAATATCGATGTCACCGTCATTAAAGATGAATACCACGGTGATACCTCCACCATGTTTATCGTCGGTAAACCGACCATTCAGGGTGAGCGTCTGTGCCGTGTGACTCAGGAAAGCCTGTATCTGGCTCTGCGCATGATCAAACCCGGCATTCGCCTGCGTACCCTGGGCCGCGAAATCCAGAAATTTGTTGAAGCACAGGATTTTTCTGTCGTGCGTGAATATTGTGGTCACGGTATCGGTAAGGGCTTCCACGAAGAGCCACAGGTATTGCACTACGATGCCGATGACGGCGGTGTCGTCTTGCAGGCCGGTATGGCCTTCACCGTTGAGCCAATGGTCAACGCCGGTGATTACCGCATTCGCGTCATGAAAGATGGCTGGACGGTAAAAACGAAAGATCGCAGCTTGTCCGCTCAGTACGAACACACTATTGTGGTGACAGAAAACGGCTGCGAAATTATGACGCTGCGCAAAGATGACACCATTCCGGCCATTCTGGTCGCAGAATAATGCGTAGGGGCTGACCTTGTCTTACGGTCAACCCGGGTCAAATTTAAAGCCGGCGCCAGCCGGCTTTTTTATGTGTTCAGCATGACCAGATCCACATTGGGGCGGTGAAATGAATAAAGACGTACCTGAAGCCAGCATCCTGAAAAAACTCACCAAGGCCCCGCGCCGCTGGGAAGATGCCGAACTGAACCGCGATACGCTCAGGCATCACCTGGATGTTTTCCAGCAGCATCTCGCTGCCGCCTTTGACGCCGGGCAGGATGCAGAAAGCCTGATCGACGCCCGTACACTCTTCATCGATCGCCTTCTCCGGCGCCTGTGGCGCTTCTTCGGATTTCCGGAAAAAGACGGCATTGCACTGGTTGCGGTCGGTGGCTACGGTCGGGGTGAACTGCATCCGCTATCGGATATAGATGTCCTGATCCTCAGTCGTAAACCCCTGTCCGAGGAAGATGCCCGTCGTACCAGCGAGCTGCTGACCCTGATGTGGGACCTCAAACTGGAAGTCGGTCACAGTGTACGGACGCTGGAAGAGTGTTTGCTCGAAGGGTTGTCCGACCTCACCGTCTCAACCAACCTGATTGAATCGCGCATGTTGACCGGCGATCTCACGTTATTTCTTGAGATGCAGAAGAACGTCTTCAGCGATGGCTTTTGGCCGTCAGACCGCTTTTTCGCGGCCAAAATTGACGAACAGCAAGTACGTCATCAACGCTATCACGGCACCAGCTACAATCTGGAACCGGATATCAAAAGCAGCCCCGGTGGCCTGCGTGACATTCACACGCTGTTGTGGGTGGCACGCCGTCACTTCGGCGCAACCTCGCTGGATGAAATGGTCGGTTTCGGCTTTCTGACGGAAGCAGAGCGTAACGAGCTGAACGAGTGCCAGAGCTTCCTGTGGCGCATCCGCTTTGCCCTGCACCTGACACTGACGCGCTACGACAACCGCCTGCTGTTTGATCGTCAGCTCAATGTTGCCCAACGCCTGAACTATCAGGGCGAAGGGAACGAGCCGGTTGAACGCATGATGAAGGATTTCTTCCGTGTCACACGCCGCGTTGGCGAGTTAAACCAGATGCTGTTACAGCTGTTTGATGAAGCTATTTTGGCGCTGCCAACCGATGAGAAACCCCGCCCGCTGGACGATGAATTCCAGCTACGCGGCACGCTGATTGATCTGCGTGATGATACGCTGTTTGCTCGCCAGCCAGAATCCATCATGCGTATGTTCAACACCATGGCGCGCACACCGAAAATTACCGGTATCTACTCCAATACGCTGCGTCATTTGCGTCACGCGCGCCGTAACCTGAAGCAGCCCCTGTGTACCATCCCAGAGGCCCGGGAGCTGTTCCTGTCGATACTGCGCCATCCAGGTGCCGTTAGCCGGGCGCTGGTGCCGATGCACCGCCACAGTGTGCTGTGGGCTTATATGCCGCAATGGAGCAACATCGTCGGTCAGATGCAGTTTGACCTGTTCCACGCCTACACGGTCGATGAACACACCATTCGCGTACTGCAAAAGCTGGAAAGCTTTGCCGACGAACGTACACGCCAGCAACATCCGCTGTGCGTTGAACTCTGGCCACGCCTGCCGCAGCTGGAATTACTGCTGATGGCGGCGCTGTTTCACGATATCGCCAAAGGGCGCGGCGGCGATCACTCCATTCTCGGGGCCCAGGATGCGCTGGAGTTTGCCGAGATGCACGGTCTGAACTCACGCGAGACGCAACTGGTTGCCTGGCTGGTGCGTCATCACCTGCTGATGTCGGTCACCGCCCAGCGCCGCGATATTCAGGACCCGACGGAGATCCAGCAGTTTGCCGAGGTGATGCAGAATGAAAACCGCCTGCGTTATCTGGTGTGCCTGACCGTTGCCGATATCTGTGCCACCAATGAAACCTTATGGAACAGCTGGAAGCAGAGCCTGTTACGCGAGCTGTTTTTCGCCACAGAGAAACAGCTACGCCGTGGAATGGAAAACAGTCCGGATCTGCGCGAACGCGTGCGCCATCATCGGCTCCAGGCGCTGGCCTTACTGCGCATGGATAATATCGACGAAGAAGCGTTGCACAGTATCTGGGGCCGCTGCCGGGCCGACTATTTCCTGCGCCACACGCCGAACCAGCTTGCGTGGCATGCGCGTCATCTGATGAATCACGATCTCAGCAAGCCCCTGATCCTCGTTAGCCCGCAGGCGACGCGCGGCGGCACCGAGATCTTTATCTGGAGCCCGGACCGCCCGTATCTGTTTGCCACTGTCGCTGGCGAGCTGGATCGTCGCAATCTGAGCGTTCACGATGCCCAGATCTTCACCAGCCGAGACGGCATGGCAATGGACACCTTTATCGTGCTGGAGCCAGATGGAAGCCCGCTAGCGACTGACCGCCATGAGATGACACGCCAGGCGCTGGAACAGGCGATCTGCCAGACCAGTTGGCAGCCTCCGCGCACGCGCCGTCAGTCAGCCCGTCTGAAGCATTTTAATGTCGATACCGCGGTCAACTTCTTACCCACACACACTGACAGGCGAACTTATCTGGAATTAATCGCGCTGGATCAGCCAGGATTGCTGGCGCGCGTTGGCGAGGTTTTTGCTGACCTGAACGTGTCGCTGCACGGTGCGCGCATCAGTACCATCGGTGAACGCGTCGAAGATTTGTTTATTCTCGCCAATAGCGAGCGCCGGGCATTAGATGCCGATTTGCGCGAACGGCTGCAACAACGGTTGACAGAGGCCCTTGTTCCAAACGATAAAGTGTGACCCAGATTTACTTTTCATCCCTAAAGAGTGACACAGGCGTCATTGTCGCAGGCAGTTTGAGCGCAGACAGCGCAGCGTACTGAAGTACGTGAGAATGGCGGGCACTGCCTGCGCTCAAAATGGCAAGTAGAAGAGCCTGTTACACCGAACTCACTGAAATTGAGAGATCTAATATGCAACAGTTACAGAGTGTTATTGAAGCGGCCTTCGGACGCCGTGCGGACATTACCCCAGCAAACGCTGACGCCGCAACCCGCGAAGCCGTCACTAAGGTTATCGCCCAGCTGGATAGCGGTGCCCTGCGCGTCTCTGAGAAGATCGACGGCGAATGGGTCACGCATCAGTGGCTGAAGAAAGCGGTTCTGCTCTCTTTCCGCATCAATGACAATCAGGTAATTGATGGCGCAGAAAGCCGTTACTACGACAAAGTTCCCATGAAATTCGCTGACTACGACGAAGCACGCTTCAAAAAAGAAGGCTTCCGCGTTGTTCCACCAGCGGCTGTACGCCAGGGCGCATTCATCGCACGTAACACCGTATTGATGCCTTCTTACGTTAACATCGGCGCTTACGTTGACGAAGGCACGATGGTTGATACCTGGGTCACCGTAGGTTCCTGTGCGCAGATCGGTAAAAACGTTCACCTGTCTGGCGGCGTTGGTATTGGTGGCGTGCTCGAGCCGTTGCAGGCCAACCCAACTATCATTGAAGACAACTGCTTCATCGGTGCGCGTTCAGAAATCGTTGAAGGCGTGATCGTAGAAGAAGGTTCCGTGATTTCAATGGGCGTGTATATCGGCCAGAGCACCAAGATCTTTGACCGCGAAACCGGCGAAGTGCACTACGGTCGTGTCCCTGCGGGTTCCGTCGTCGTTTCAGGCAACCTGCCATCGAAAGACGGAACTTACAGCCTGTACTGCGCCGTTATCGTGAAAAAAGTCGATGCGAAAACGCTGAGCAAAACCGGCATTAACGAACTGCTGCGCACTATCGATTGATCCTCCTGCGGGCCACACCAGTGGTCCGCACCTTACTGTAAAGTAAGTTTTACACTCCTGCCCTGAACTACCTCTTTCACGTCACGAAACAAGTGGTGCTATTGTGCACAATCTGCGCCATAATCCGCGCCAGAAAATACTGTATTTAAATTAAACGATCCTTTTCCGTTTCTCGGATAGCGACTACTCTGATCGCATCTGGATCGATAGTCTCTTAAAGGAAAATACCATGTACGACAATCTCAAGGGTTTGGGCATCGCGACGCCGGAAGATATCGACCGTTACAGCCTGCGTCAGGAAGCCAACAACGACATCCTGAAAATCTATTTCCGCAAAGATAAAGGCGAGTTCTTTGCCAAAAGCGTGAAATTTAAATATCCGCGCCAGCGCAAAACCGTGGTAGCTGATAATGCCAGCCAGGGTTACAAAGAAGTTCAGGAAATCAGCCCGAACCTGCGCTATGTGATTGATGAACTTGACCAGATTTGCCAGCGTGACCAGGTTGAAGTTGATCTGAAACGCAAAATCCTTGATGACCTGCGTCATCTGGAGAGCGTAGTCTCTAACAAGATTGCTGAAATTGAATCAGACCTGGACAAACTGACCCGCGGCGGTCGTTAATTCCCGATCCGATATAAAAAAGGGGTGACCAGAATACTGGTCACCCCTTTTTTTTGTCCGGTGCCGCTCTTATTTTCGAACGGCACTTTTCAGCATAACTTACTGCATCAGCAAATAAATACTGGCATCGCCACGCTGGATATTCAGCGCCAGCACTGACGGTTTGGTATCCAGGATTTTGCGCAATTCGCCCAGATTCGCGACCGGCTGTTGGTTAACGCCTAAAATCACATCATCTTTCTTCAGGCCAACGCGCGCTGCCGCAGAACCCGCTTTAACGCTGTCCACTTTCACACCCTTAACGCCTTTCGCATCAAAGTTGCTCAGGTCAGCCCCTTCGATACCGTTATAGATAGTGCCAGAATCGACTTTCGCTGCGGCGCTTTGTTGCAACGCCACGTTCACTTTCATTGGCTTGCCATCCCGGATCAGGCCCAGTTCCATTTTGGTGCCAACCGGCAACGACCCCACTTCCGCACGCAACGCAGAGAAACTGGAGATCGGCTTGTTGTTGATCGACACAATCACGTCACCGGCTTTAATGCCCGCCTGCGCCGCTGAAGACTTCGGCAATACCTGACTGACGAACGCACCGCGCTGGGCATCAACTTTCATCGCCTTTGCGAGTTCGGAGTTCAGTTCGGTGCCCATGATCCCCAGTTCACCGCGCTTCACCTGACCGAATTCAACCATCTGTGATGTCAGGTTTTTCACCATATTACTTGGGATGGCAAAGCCAATACCGATGTTGCCACCGTCTGGCGCGAGGATCGCCGTGTTAATCCCGATCAGTTCACCATTCAGGTTCACCAGCGCACCGCCGGAATTACCCCGGTTAATCGCGGCATCGGTCTGAATAAAGTTTTCGTAGTTTTCGACGTTCAAACCACTGCGGCCAAGGGCAGAGACAATACCGGAGGTAACCGTTTCCCCCAGACCATACGGGTTACCAATCGCTACCGTGTAGTCGCCCACGCGCAGGTTATCGGAGTCAGCAAGCTTAATTGCGGTCAGGTTTTTCGCCTCTTTCAACTGAATCAGCGCAATATCTGAACGCGGATCTTTACCGATTACTTTTGCATCGTATTTACGACCATCGCTCAATTGAACCTGAATTTTTGTCGCATTGTCGACCACGTGGTTGTTGGTTACCACATAGCCTTTAGCGGCATCAATCACCACACCGGAACCCAGTGCGCGGAATTTCTGCTGCTGGCTGTCAGCGCCGCCATTGCCCTTCCCTTCCGGGCCACCTTCCTGACACATCGGCGATCCCTGGAATGGAGAACCGTCCTGACAGAATGGCGAATTATCGCCAAAGAACTGCTGGAACTGCTGAGGCATACGCGGTGTACGTACCGTCGTGCTGCCCTCAACATTGATGCTGACCACTGAAGGCATCACGGTTTCCAGCATCGGTGCCAGACTAGGAAGCGGCTGAGTAGAAGATGATGAAGCCGTTTCAGCGGCGCTGGCGGCTAACGGATTTAGCGCCAGCCCAAGGCTCAGAGCCAGTGCGCTCAATACTAACGTGGTTTTTTTCATTCGTCGGATTCTCAAGTGATTCTGTGGGATAACCATTGCTGTGGTTGTGAAGGTGAGATTAATTTTTTATCCCTAAGTTCATATTTAACCACTAAGAAAAAGTAAAAAAATATTGTTCTTCTTTACAAATCATCACGACTGATGGATTTATTCCACGGCCATTAATCGTCGATACTCATCCCAGGCATACAAATCTGTCATCCCGCTAATGTAGTCCTGCAATAAACGAACGCGATAATAGTATTCCCATATATTCTCTTCGTCGGGATTTTTATCCAGAGACTCCACCGCTTCGCTGTAAGCAAGACGAAAACGCGTCGAAAGCTTATGGAACAGGCGTGTTTCAATCGGATAACCTTTTAAATAATCCTTTTCCGTCAATTCGCTGAACTCTTCGCGCGTCAACAGCAACAGTGGCTGGTAAATATCCAGTAGCCCACTGATCACCCGATACCCTTGCAACTCTAACTGTTCAACTTCAGGATGGTTAAACACATGACGAAAAGCGACTTTTTTGAAAATATCTAATAGCTGACTATGCGGGCTACCATCTTCCAGCAGCGCCTCATTAAACTCGCCGTGGTACACCGCGGGCAAATGGTCGATAAAACGGCTGGCCGCATGGGGCACCAGTTCTGCCACCGTATTCACACGCAAATACATAAAGAACTGATCTTCACTGCTGCGATTTGTGCGGCGACTGCGTGATTTATCCAGCGCAGTGGTCACCACCGTGGCAAACAGATCGCCTGCCTGATGGTCAGGCCAGAGTTGGAATAAATACTGATACAGCTGTTCAACAGTAAAGATGTTTTTTTCTACGGCATCTTCTAAATCGGCCACACAGTAAGAGATATCGTCAGCCGCTTCCATAATATAAGTCAGCGGGAAACGGCAATGCGGCTGAAGATCTAATTGCTCACGCAGTCGCGCGATATATTCCTCTTCTGCCAGGTAGTATCCCGGTTTCTTCATTAAATAATCATGGCTGGCGGGAATGGCCCCGCTATGCCAGGCAGGACGCGTGTATTTTAAAATACAGCCGACCTGCGCCCAGGTCAGGTTCATCTTCATCAGCGTATGCACCGTGCGGATTGCCTGCGCGTTGCCTTCAAAATGAGACAGGTCCTGACGGACTTTAGCCCGCAGCGCATTCAGGCCATCATCCTGATGTCGTAATACCTCGGGGACACAGCGATCTTCCCGTCCGCTCTCCGGCTGCCAGCTTGTATCAAACTGCTGACGGAACCAGTCATTGATCGCTGCCTCACCAAAGTGACCAAACGGCGGATTGCCAATATCGTGCATCAGGCAAGCCATCTCGACGATACTCTCAAATGGCCCGGTCAACTGCGCCAGCCCCAAAGAGACTAAACGGTCAGCTTCCTGCAAGCGTGTCAGTACTTCTTTTGCGATATAGCGCCCCACCTGCTGCACTTCCAGCGAATGAGTCAGCCGGGTGCGAACGGCGGCATTACGCTCAAGCGGGAAGACCTGGGTTTTCTGCTGCAGTCGGCGGATAGCTGCTGAATTAATAATACGACCACGATCGCTTTCAAATATGCGCAGGATTTCATGTTCATCCTTCGGTCCCTGATAGGGGCGATAGCGCCGCTGCCAGTTGATTTTTTTGCGAAAATCGATCCCAGTCATACCTTATTCCCTCTGATAAATGGCGCAGTCATTCTCGCAGTATACCCAAAATAATTCGAGTCCCCTCATGGGGCCTACTTTTGATGCAGCCAACGCCTGTGCAGCTTGAAGTATGACGGGTATAGCGATGATGTTTGTCATGATAAACTATGCGCCGCAATGAATAATACATTCCACAACTTCAGAGAGTATCCCTATGAAAGCAGGCATTATTGGCGCAATGGAACAGGAAGTGACGCTGCTGCGTGACAAAATTGAAAACCGTCAGACCCTCACCCTGGCGGGCTGTGAAATTTACACCGGTACACTGAATGGCGTTGAAGTTGCTCTGCTGAAGTCGGGCATCGGTAAAGTGTCTGCGGCGCTGGGCACCACCCTGCTGCTGCAACTGTGCAAACCCGATGTGGTCATCAATACCGGTTCAGCTGGCGGCCTGGCCCCTACGCTGAAAGTGGGTGATATTGTGGTGTCTGATGAAGTGCGTTATCACGACGCCGATGTGACGGCCTTTGGCTATGAACCTGGCCAGATGGCGGGCTGTCCGGCGGCGTTCAAGGCGGATGATAAGCTGATTGCCGCTGCCGAACAGTGCATTGGCGAACTGAACCTCAACGCAGTCCGTGGTCTGGTGGTGAGCGGCGATGCCTTTATCAATGGCGCAGCGCCGCTGTCACGTATTCGCAGCACCTTCCCGCAGGCCATTGCGGTTGAGATGGAAGCGACCGCGATTGGCCACGTTTGCCATCAATTTGGCACACCGTTTGTCGTGGTCCGTGCTATCTCCGATGTAGCCGATCAAGAATCACACCTCAGCTTTGATGAATTCCTGGTGGTGGCAGCACAGCAATCATCACTGATGGTGGAAACCCTGCTGACCCATCTGTCTCGTGGCTAAACGCCTTGTTTGCCTGCTGCTGTGGCTGGCCTGCGCCGCCACAGCTCAGGCCGCCCCCCGCGTGGTCACGCTGGCACCCAATATTACCGAACTGGCCTTTGCTGCCGGAATTACTCCGGTGGGCGTCAGCGCTTATTCCGATTACCCTGCCGCCGCACAGCACATCGAACAGGTCGCTAACTGGCAGGGGATCAACAGCGAAAAGCTACTCAGGCTGAAGCCGGATGTCGTGGTTGCCTGGAAAGGCGGCACGCCGCAACGCCAGGTCGATCAGCTTCAGGCGTTGGGCATCAGGGTGGTCTGGCTGGCACCGGATTCTATCGATCAGTTGATTGCCAGCCTGCGTCAGCTTGCCGCCTGGAGCCCGCAACCGCAACAGGCAGAGCAGGCGGCTGCCACGCTGCAACAGCAGTTTGCTAACCTGCGCCAACGCTATCAGCACTCACCCAGGCAGCGCGTCTTTCTTCAGTTTGGCCTCAAACCGCTGTTTACCGCATCGGGCAATACCTTACAGGATGAAGTTCTGCGCTTATGTGGCGGAGAGAACATCTTTGCCGATGCCCGCGTGCCCTGGCCACAGGTGAGCCGCGAGCAGGTATTGTTACGCCATCCCGCCGCTGTCGTCATCCCCGGCGATCATACTCATGCACAGCAGATTGTGCAGTTCTGGCAACCCCAGCTCACACTCCCGGTCATCGCCATCAATGATGACTGGATAAGCCGAGCCGGACCGCGTATGATTCTGGCCGCACAAAAATTATGCAGTGAATTACACACCATCGGCACGTCAAAACCGCAATAATCGCCACCAAAGGTGAGTAAAGTTCTGACAAAAATTGCCGTTAACCAAAGATAACGGGCGACTTTACGCTCGTTTTTTATTCAGGGCTTTTTGCTCTGATTTTGACCAGGAAATTGCAACATGAAAACCGTTTATCTGGCTCTCGGGCTGATGATGACGGGTCACGCCTTTGCCGCTTCGATTACCGGCAGCATTGGCGTGAAATTAACCATCTACTCACAGTGCAGTGTAGAAAGTAGCAGGTTGTCTGCTATCAATTTACCCAGTGTTGTGTGTGGAGCTCAGCCTGATGCGCAGCCAAAAGTGACGCAAAACGTTATATCACGTAATGCGGACACGCGGCAGGAAGCAAGGTTAGTGACCGTCGAATGGTAAGTTCTTACTAAACAGTATCTGTTTACCCAACATCATTGGGGTAAAAGCAAGGCAGCACATTCCGGGAGTTGGTATCAGTCAGTGACCGGGATAAGAGCACGCCGCTATGATAGCGGCGGCTTCAGAGAGGGAGGGTAAATCAGATACTGAAGGACGATCCGCAGCCACAGGTGGTCTTGGCATTCGGGTTGGTCACAATAAAGCGCGATCCTTCCAGCCCTTCGGTATAATCCACTGCGCCACCCACCAGATATTGCAGACTCATCGGGTCAACAACCAACGCCACGCCCGCTTTCTCAATGGTCATATCACCATCGTTAATCTTATCGTCAAAGGTAAAACCGTACTGGAAACCGCTGCAACCGCCGCCGGTGATGTAGACGCGCAGTTTCAGATCCGGATTGTTTTCATCGGAAATCAGGTTTTTGACTTTACTGGCCGCTGCTTCAGTAAATTGCAGGGGCAGTGCTACATCATCGCTCATAGGTAACTCCAGTATACATACGTACAGGCCGGGTGCCTGACAGGTCACAAATCGACCATAATTGTTGTTATTATCTTACACACTGGTATAGCAATCAAGCTCAGGCTGTACCACCCTGTGCGGTAGCATTAGCCGTTTCCTGCTGCTGTTGTTTCGCCAGAGTGCGGGTAAGCAGTGACGAATACAAGGGTTGTCCCCCAAGAAACTGGGCTAATAGCGTCGCGCCAAGGCAGGTAATAATCATCGGTAAAATCAGCTGATAGTTATCCGTCATCTCCAGCACCAGTATAATACCTGTCAGTGGCGCACGTACCGAGGCGGCAAACAGCGCGCCCATCCCGGCAATGGCAAAGGTGCCGGCCTGCAAGTGATACTCCGGGAGCCAGATCGACGCGCACAGGCCAAATGCCGTTCCCAGCAGCGTGCCCAGTGCCAGCATCGGGGCAAAAATCCCGCCGGGTGCGCCGGAACAGAAGCACAGTAAAGTGGTAATCAGTCGAACAATAAAGAGAAATAACAACATACCGATAGAAAAGTTTCCGGCCGCCGCAAGCGGGATCAGGCTGGCGCCACCTCCGGCGGCCGCTGGCAGCAACACCCCCAATACGCCGCACATCCCTCCCAGCACAGCCCCCACCAACAGTATTTTACCTAAACGTCCGCCGTGAAAACGCTGAAACAGATCCTGGATGCGGAAAATCAGCTGATTAAATAGCACCCCCACCACGCCAAACACCATACCCAGCAGCAGATAAAGCCACAGGGTATTCACCGGGGCATCGATCAGGCGGCCTATCTCGATTACCGCATGTTCACCGTTGAAAATCCGAAACACCACGCTCGACATAATCACGCCAACGAACACGGCTTTAATGGAAATCAGGCTGTAGCGAAATTGCAGACGCATCTCTTCAATAATAAACAGGATCCCGGCGAGGGGGGCATTAAAAGCAGCCGACAAGCCCGCCGCCGCGCCCGTTGCCAGCAGCGTGTGCCGCGCCTCAGTGCTTCTCATCCGGAAGATATCCAGCATCATGCGGCCAATATTGCCGCCCAACTGAACCGTTGGACCTTCACGTCCCAGCACCATCCCCGCTCCCAGTGTGCCCATCCCACCGATAAACTTCACCGGGATCACCCGCCACCAGCGCACCGGCCGCAGTTCCTCCAGGGCACCTTCAATCTCCGGAATCCCCGACCCCGCCGCCTCTGGTGCAAAGCGGCGCACCAGGTAATAGCCGATCGTGGCCAATAGCGCGGAGGCAAGAAATGCGCACAGCACCATCACCCCAGTATGGCTTTCCAGCGTGGCAAGCCAACGGGTGCGTTGGTGAATAATCTCGTTGACGGCCAGCTCGAAACCCACGCCCACCAGGCCAGTCAGTGTGCCAACAATTCCCGCCATCACCAGCACCGCCAGCGGCGTTTTATCGCGGCGTAACAACATCCGCAGGAAATCACCGCGCCGGGCAGGCACAACATTCAGTTCGTTGGTAGAAAGTGATTGTTGATTCATCAGCCATTCATAACATTGTCAATCCATGTCAGCATTTTACGTATTCTCACGCTGAATGCCCGCATTTAAGGCTCTCTGATCGTGTCGCAGATGCGAGTAGCCTTTCGCTACCCCATGATGTTCACTTAGAATAGAGGGGTTTTTAAATGAATGATCAGGAGCGGTTCCATGAGTAAGTCTGAAAACCTGTACGCCCAGGCGCAGCAGTTAATTCCCGGTGGCGTAAATTCACCGGTGCGGGCCTTTAATGGCGTGGGCGGCGTGCCGCTGTTTATCGAACGTGCTGACGGTGCCCTGCTGTACGATGTCGATGGTAAAGCCTATATAGACTATGTCGGTTCATGGGGCCCAATGGTGCTGGGTCACAACCATCCCGCCATCCGTCATGCTGTCATCGACGCTGCAGAACGCGGCCTGAGCTTCGGGGCACCGACCGAGATGGAAGTCAAGATGGCTGAACTGGTCACCCAACTGGTGCCGACCATGGATACCGTTCGCATGGTCAACTCCGGTACAGAAGCGACCATGAGCGCCATTCGTCTGGCACGTGGCTTTACTCACCGTGACAAAATCATCAAGTTTGAAGGCTGCTACCATGGCCACGCCGACTGCCTGCTGGTAAAAGCGGGTTCTGGCGCGCTGACGCTGGGCCAGCCGAACTCACCGGGCGTGCCCGCTGACTTTGCCAAACATACCCTGACCTGCACCTTCAACGATCTCACCAGCGTACGTGCGGCCTTTGAGCAGTACCCGGACGAGATCGCCTGCATCATCGTTGAACCGGTCGCGGGCAACATGAACTGCATTCCACCGCAGCCGGACTTCCTGCCGGGCCTGCGTACACTGTGCGACGAATTTGGCGCGCTGCTGATTATCGACGAAGTGATGACCGGTTTCCGCGTTGCGCTGGCGGGGGCACAGGCCCATTACGGTGTGAAACCGGATCTGACCTGCCTGGGTAAAATCATCGGTGGTGGGATGCCGGTAGGTGCCTTTGGTGGCCGTCGCGAAGTGATGGATGCGCTGGCCCCGACTGGCCCGGTATACCAGGCGGGTACGCTGTCCGGTAACCCGATCGCGATGGCAGCGGGCTTTGCCTGTCTGACAGAAGTCTCCCGTCCGGGTACGCATGAGACGCTGACCCGTCTGACCACCCAACTGGCCGATGGCCTGCTCGCTGCGGCAAAAGCCGAAAATATCCCGCTGGTAATCAACCATGTCGGCGGGATGTTTGGGATTTTCTTCACGGATGCAAAAAGCGTGACCTGCTATGCGGATGTAACGAAGTGCGATGTTGAGCGTTTTAAGCGTTTCTTCCATCTGATGCTGGAAGAAGGTGTGTATCTGGCACCATCCGCCTTTGAAGCAGGCTTTATGTCACTGGCGCACAGCCCGGATGATATTCAGCACACCATCGATGCGGCACGCCGTAGTTTCGCGAAATTGTAACATCCAGACGGGAGGGGCATGCCCCTCCCCTACGGATAGTGTAAGGGTCAGGCATGCCTGACCCTTTTTTTATACCTTACGCAGCAGATAGATAAAGTACGGCGCACCGATAAAGGTCGCCAGTAGCCCTGCCGGGATCTGATCCGGGAACGAGAGCATCCTTCCGCACCAGTCCGCCGCCACCATCAATCCGCCGCCCAACAGCGCCGCCATTACCTGCTGCGGCAATGCCCGACGGAAACCGAGCATCCGCGCAATATGCGGTGCCATCAGCCCCACAAAACTCAACGGTCCGATGGTCAGCGTTGCGGCAGCAGTCAGCACCGCAGCCAGCAGCAGCAGCGTCAGCCGCGATGGCGTCAGCGCCATACCGACTGCGCGCGCCGTGGCACCGCCCAGTGGAAGGATGGTCAGCCAGCGACGGCACAGCGGCACCAGTGCCAGTAGCACGACCATAATGATCAGCGTGCGCTTCGCCTGCAAAACATCAATGTTATAGGTCGAGCCGGAGATCCACGTCAGCAGATTCGCCATACGCGGGTCACCGCTGGCCAGCAGCAGCATCATCAGCGTGGTGAACGCCGTGCTGAGCGCCATCCCGGCCAGCAACATCCGCTCCGGCGAGAACCCCCCGCGCCCGGCAGCAATCGAGATCACCAGCAGCGTCAGGGCCGCGCCAATACTCCCGGCAGGCAGCAGCCAGCCAAACGCATCACCCGGTACGATAAACAGCATCACCACGACGCCAAATGCCGCACCGGAGCTAATCCCCAGCACTTCAGGGCTGGCCATCGGGTTGCCTGTCAAACGCTGCACGACGCACCCTGCCACACCCAGCATCATCCCGGTCGCCATCGCGGCCACCAGACGCGGCCAGCGCCACGGCAGAAGTTGCTGCCACAGTTCACCGCTGGCCCATACCCAGCCGTGAGCATCGCGTCCAAAGCTTAACGCCACCGCCATCAGCAACAGCAGAGCACAGCCCCCGATGAGCGCCCACCACAGCACACGGTGACGTTCTGTCGGCACATTGTCACCCTGGTTCATCGCTGGCGGCACCGAACCGGTTCGCAGACGCGGCAGCAGCCACAGCAGCAGCGGCGCACCGATAACCGCAGTGATGGTTCCCGTAGAGATCTCTCCCAGACGACTGGTCAGCCAGAGCACCGACTGATCCGCCAGCCACAGAAGTAGCGCCCCAATAATCGGCGCCACCAGCAAACGGCTGATCAGACGACGGAAGCCCAGCATCCGCGCCAGCAGAGGAGAGAACAGCCCGATAAAGCCGATAATACCGACAGCATTTACCAGGGAAGCACTGATTAAAATCGCCAGTGCCAGCAGGCCAAAGCGGGCCAGCGAAATCGCCAGGCCCAGGTTCTTTGCCACACCATCATCCAGCCCCATCAGGGTCATCGGGCGTAACATCAGTAGCGTGAGCAGCAGCCCGCCGAGCAGCCGTGGCCAGAGGAACTCCACGTTGCTCCAGTCCATCTGATTCAGTGAACCGGTGCTCCACAGAAACATATTCTGCAGCTGGTCGTGATTGAAGATGGCAAAAATCTGGTTCACCGCACCACAGTAAAGTGACACCACCAGCCCGGCGAGGATCAGCGTTACAGGCGACATCCGTTTGCCCCAGGCGACGCCGAACACAATCAGCCCCACCAGCACCGCACCGATCATCGCGGCCAGCTGCTGCGTGACCATACCGCCCGGCACGCTCCACAGCGTGACAACGGTCAGCCCCAGTTGCGCACCGCTGGCGACGCCGAGGGTTGCCGGTTCGGCCAGGGGATTGCGCAGCACCTGCTGAAACAGCAAACCCACCAGCCCCAGGCCTGCGCCCGCCAGCAATGACAGCGACAGGCGCGGCATCAGGCTGTAATGAAACACCATCTGCTCAATGCGGTTGGTGTCCGGGGTCAACAATGCTGTTAGCCACTGCGCACCAGGCAGCCGCTGTTGCAGGTTAATCAGCGTCAGAGCCAGTGCACTGGCAAACAATGCCGTTAACAGCAGGATGGCTAAACGATAGTGACGCATCATTTCACCTCCAGCGCATGGTCAAGGCTGTGGATCAGCTGCATTGCCGACAGTGTGGCACCGTAGAACCACACGCGCGGCATCTGCCTGAAACGCCCGGCACGCACAAACGGCAGCGACTGCCAGAGTGCGGTCCCGGTCACCTGATCAACAATCGCCTGATTGTCATGTTCGAAGCCGATGGCATCGACATCCCCCAGATCGGCCAGACGTTCAATGCCAATGATCACGCTCCCCCAGAAAGTGCTTTCTGCTTTCCAGGCATTTTCCAGCCCGAGATTATCCAGCACTTCCTGGAACAGTCCGTTTTCAGTGAACACAATCACATGACGCGGATCGACAATCGACAACAGCAGCAGCGGGCGCTTCGGCCTGTTTGCCAGTTTGGTTTTCAGGCGCTCAGTCTGGCTATCCAGTTCGGCCAGATTCGCCACGGCCTGCGGGACGCGATCGACCCGCTTTGCCAGCTCCATGAGCGCGTGACGCGCACTGGTCAGCGGTTTCCCCTTCCCGCCTTCGTTAAAGGCAAACCCCATTCCCGGGGCGATGCGCATAAAGCGAGTCGGATCGGGCCCATAGCCCTGTGAAAACAGGATCAGAGAAGGCTTCATCTGAGTTATCAGTTCAAGATTAGGTTCGGTTCGCAGCCCGACATCGACCACGGAGGCGGGCAACTTCGGTTCACCAACCCACTGGCCATAACCGTAAAGCTCGGCGGCGCCGATCGGCATCACGCCCAGCGCAAGCAGCAGCTCAAGGGGATACCACTCGAGTGCGATAATGCGCTGTTCTGTCGCAGCACGCAGCGGGAAGGGAAACTGGGCCAGCAGCGGGGAAAAAGCCAGTGCCGTCAGTAAACGGCGACGCAAAATATCCGGCATCACAACATCCAATTCTCAGAGCCTAAGCGCTTAGTAAACAAAGCTTACCGGCGCGCCACCTTGTGGGTGCGGTAAAATTCCCATAGGAATGCCATAAATCTGTTCCAGCACATCCCCGTTCATAATCTCAGCAGGCTCGCCCTGAGCAATCATTTCGCCACCGCGCAGCGCCACCAGGTGGTCGCAATAACGCGCAGCCATATTGATATCGTGCAGTACCGCAATCACCGTCAGGCCACGTTCACGGCTGAGACGCTGGATCAGCGCCAGCACATCGACCTGGTGGGCGATATCCAACGCGGAAGTGGGTTCATCCAACAGCAGGCAACGGCTGTTCTGCGCAACCAGCATGGCAATCCATGCACGCTGACGCTCACCGCCGGACAGACTGTCCACCAGGCGATGGGCAAAAGGCTTCAACCCGACAAGTGCAATGGCTTCATCAACACGTTCGCGATCTTCCACACCGTAACGCCCCAGCGCACCGTGCCACGGATAGCGGCCAATGGCGACCAGTTCACGTACTGTCATCCCTTCCGCCGCAGGCAGTTGCTGAGGCAAATAGGCGACTTCACGGGCAAAGGCTTTACTCTGCCAGCTGGCCACCGGCTGCTCATTCAGCAGCACCTGCCCGGCCGATGCCGCGTGATGGCGGCCGAGCATTTTCAGCAGTGTGGATTTTCCTGAACCGTTATGGCCGATCAGCCCACAGACTTTTCCGGCGGGAAAGGCCAGCGACAACGGTTGTAACAGGGTACGGCCTGGAACGCTAAAACTGACACGGTCCAGGGTGAAGGTCGTTTCTGACGTGTGCTGTTGTTGCATGGTGATCTTCTGATTGGCGGACGCGGCGAACCGCGCCCGGATAGATATTTAGAAACGGAAGGTGGCAGTACCGACAATCTGACGCTCTGCGCCCCAGTAGCAGGCATGTTCACGATAACAGCTGGCAACATACTCACGGTCAAACAGGTTGTTAACGTTAATACCGACCGATGATCCCGGAAGACCAAAGCGTGCCAGATCGTATTTCACGACGGCATCAACAAGCGTATAACCGGCAACATCAAAATTCTGATCCTGATTATCGCCATTACTCGCCTGAGGACGGTACAGACCTTTACTCTCACCCACGTAGCGCAAGCCCGTGCCCAGCGTCAGGCCGGATAAGGCACTTTCATTGAATGTGTAGTCGCCCCACAGTGATGCCATATGTTTAGGCACCTGCACTGGCGTTTTTCCACGCAGGTAATTGTCTTCTGTATATTCAGCATCGGTATAGCTGTATGACGCAGTCACGTTGATGTTGGCATTGACGGCGGCTTTGGCTTCAAACTCGAACCCACGGGAACGAATCTCCCCGCCCTGTACGCTAAACAGTGGCGCAGTCGGGTCACCCATCAGGTTGTTATTTTTGGTCAACTGGTAAATCGCCCCGGTCAGAACAATAGGACGATCTTTCGGAACGTATTTCACGCCTGCTTCATACTGCTTGGCACGGGAAGGTGTGAAGGTTTCCCCACCGAGAGTAGTGCCAGTATTAGGAATAAATGATTCGCTGTAACTAAAGTAAGGTGCAATACCGTTATCGAAGACATAGTTCACCCCGCCGCGCCAGGTAAAGGCCTGGTCGTGGGTTTTGTTTTCACTGGCATTACGGTCAAACGCCGACATGGTCAGGTAGTCATAGCGTCCGCCCAGCGTCAGCACCCAACGATCCCACTCCATTTGGTCCTGCGCATACAGACCGGTTTGTTCCTGCTTATTCAGATATTGATAAGGATTATAAAGCGCGGTTGGCTGATCGTTCCCGTACACGGGATTCAACGCATCCAGCGGAGCGGCGGCGCCAAAAATCGCATCAATATCATTGCGTGAACGCTGATAATCCACGCCCATCAGCAGAGTGTGATCCACCTGACCAGTAGCAAACTTCGCCTGGGCCTGGGTATCAACCGCAAACTGATTCAGCTTTTCCTGTGAGTGCGCGTAACCGCGATCGATAGTGTTGTTAGCGGTATTCAGGCCATTGCCATAAATGCTCAAGTAATTGGTACGCATCTGCGCATAACGCAGGTTCTGACGTACGGTCCAGGTATCATTGAACGCATGATCGAAGCTGTAACCGATCATTTTGGTGTTGCGGGAGATTTTATTGCTGTCTTCACCCTCATCAAAATCGGTTGGTAGCTTGTGCTGATTGCCGTTGGCATCCGTAATGGGCACGACCGTGCCTTCACGCGGTAACCAGCCGTAATAACCGGTTTCCGGTTCATTCTGGAAGTAGCTCAGGAAGGTGAAATGGGTATTCTCATCCGGTTGCCAGCTGAAAGATGGCGCGATGGTATAACGCTTCTCTTTATTCATCTGCTGCTGCGCATCTGCGCTGCGTGCCAGACCCGTTAAGCGGTAAGAGAACTCGCCGTTGTCATCCAGAGCGCCTCCGAAATCAAAGCCGGTAGAAAACAGGTTATCGGTCCCCATCTGGAACTGGACTTCACGCAGAGTTTCGGTGGTTGGGCGCTTGCTCACCATCGATACAATGCCACCCGGGTTACTTTTTCCATACAGCACAGACGCTGGCCCGCGCATCAGTTCAACGCGTTCCAGGAAATAAGGGTCAACAGCAAATTCGGAGTAGTTATCACCCTGTAATTTCAGGCCATTGAGATACTGATTGGTATTCGTTTCACTAAAACCACGAATGGATAATGCATCAATCACGTTTGACGCACCGCGGTTACCTACCATCACTCCGGTGGTATAACCCAGCGCTCCTTTTACTGACAAAGGCTGATGTGTTTGCATTTCCTGGCTGGTGATAACAGACACAGACTGCGGATTCTTCTCAATCGGTGTATCGGTTTTGGTGCCGGTGGCGCTGTGTTTTGCCGCAATGGTCGGGGCCGGGCCCCAGGCACTTTCCTGCGGCGCACTGCCAGCATCCGCCGTGACATTAATCGTCTGCTCAGCGGCAGCAAAGGCTGCACCACTGGTGAGTGAGAGAGCGACCAGCGCCGCCAGTTGTCGTTTTGCTGTTTTCAGGTGTGTAAAATCAGTGGATAAATCGCGCACATTGGCCATTTAGCTTTTCTCTGAACAAGGATTGTTGAATGTGAAACGAAACGATAATTATTATTATAACGCTCGGATAATATGCGAAACAAAGTCAGTTCTGCAAGGAAAAACGCCCCACATGATCTGCCACACAAGCGGCATGGGCATTGACCTGGCGCGGAAAAAAGCCAAAAAAAAAGCCGGTTTCCCGGCTTTTTCATTCAGATAACAATGAAGGCTACTGACCAAACATATCTTTGATCCAACCAGCCACACCATCGCCATCCTTTTGCTGATTCTGCGGTTGCTGCCCTTGTTGCTGATTCTGTTGCTGATTCTGCTGTTGATTCTGCTGCTGCAACATCTGTTGCTGCTGCTGAACCTGCTGCTGTTGCTGCTGGCACAGGGCGTTAGCATCCGTGGTCCAGACCGGCAGGCTACGCCAGCTGCTGCTGGCACTACCGCAGACAAAGTTACCGGCAGAATCGACGTTCATCAGTGCAATATCTTCTGGTGGCGTGAGAGTTAACGGCATCGGCGCCTGCATTTCCAGATAACGACGATACAGCTGCATCGCCCCGCTGGAACCATACAGTTTGGTCGGCTGGTTGTTATCACGACCCACCCAGGTGATGGCGACTTCTTTGCCATCGATCCCGGCAAACCAGGTATCTACCTGATTGTTGGTGGTGCCGGTTTTGCCTGCCAGCGTCGCTTTCGGATACTTAGCCCCAAGCGCACGCGCCGTACCGTGATCCACCACCTGCTGCATGCTGTAGAGCGTCAGGTAAGCCCCCTGCGCCGGAACGGCACGTTCGGCCTGCGGGAAGCTCTGATACAGCACGCTACCATCTTCAGCAATCACGGAACGTACGGCCGACAGCGGCGCACGGCTGCCGCCGCTGGCGATAGTCTGGAAAGCCTGTGCCACTTCAATCGGTGTCAGGTTCAGTGCACCCAGTAACATCGCCGGCACCGGATTCAGCTGATCTTTCGGTACACCCAGCTTGGTCCAGGTATCCACCACCTGCGGCAGACCGAGCGTCATCCCCAGGTTCACCGTCGGCACGTTCATGGAGTTGGTCAGTGCATCCACCAGCATCACCTGGCCGCTGTAACGACGGTCGTCGTTCTGCGGTTTCCACACCTGGCCGTTAGGCTGTTTCAGCGCAATCGGATTATCCGCGAGCCAGGTATTCAGACGGTAGGTATCCGGCTGGCTCAGCGCGGTCAGATAGGTCGCCGGTTTTGCCAGTGAACCAATCGAACGACGCGCCTGCAAGGCACGGTTGTAGCCCGCGAACTGTGGATCGGCACCACCGACCATGGCGCGCACTTCACCGCTGAAGCGGTCCACCACCACCATCGCCGCTTCCAG
This sequence comes from Erwinia rhapontici, assembly GCF_020683125.1. Lineage (NCBI taxonomy): Bacteria > Pseudomonadati > Pseudomonadota > Gammaproteobacteria > Enterobacterales > Erwiniaceae > Erwinia > Erwinia rhapontici. Next base: position 4,109,136 of record NZ_CP085627.1, read on the forward strand.
ATCGTTGACCCCACGCTGTTTACGCAGCGCCGGGATCCCCTCTTCTACTGACTTCTCAGCAGCATCCTGCGACACCGAATCCAGCGTGGTGAAAATTTTCACCCCGGAGAGATCCTTCACCTTATCGCCGAGTTTGCTCTGCAACTCGTTACGCACCATCTGCATAAACGCTGGCTGTGGGGTGATCACGCCGCCTTTCGGCTGCACGCCCAGCGGACGCGCACTCAGCATGTCGTAAAGCTCCTGGTCGATCACCTTCTGCTGCTGCAACAGGCGCAACACCAGGTTACGACGCTCCAGTGACAACTGCGGGTTGCGCCACGGGTTATACAGCGATGCGCCTTTCACCATGCCCACCAGCAGTGCCTGCTGGTCAAGGCTCAGCTCATCCACGGGACGGCCAAAGTAATACAGGCTGGCCAGCGGGAAGCCACGGATCTGATCGTTGCCTGCCTGGCCGAGATACACCTCATTGAGGTACAGCTCCAGAATGCGGTCTTTGCTGTAGCGCGCATCCATGATCAGCGCCATATAGGCTTCGTTGGCTTTACGCCACAGCGAGCGTTCGTTGGTGAGGAACAAGTTCTTCACCAGCTGCTGGGTCAGCGTACTTCCGCCCTGCACTGCACGTCCGGCAGTGATGTTGGCGACAAAAGCACGGCCAATCGAATAGAGGCTGATGCCATCATGCTGATAGAAATGACGGTCTTCGGTCGCCACCAGCGTATCCACCAACAGGTCCGGGAACCCGGCGCGTGGTACAAACAGGCGCTGTTCGCCGTTAGGCGACTGCAACATGGTGATCAGACGCGGGTCGAGGCGGAAGAAGCCGAAGCTGCGTCCATTGTCGAGGTTCTTAATATCGCTCAGCCGATCGCCACTGAAGCTCAGACGTGCGCGGATCTGCCCCTCTTTGCTGTCGGGGAAATCAAACGGGCGACGGATCATCTCAATGCTGTTGGCCTGCACGGTAAATTCGCCGGGGCGCGTCATGCGCGTCACTTCGCGATACTGTGTGCCTTCCAGCAGCGTGATCATCTCTTTTTTACTGTACGACATGCCTGGCTCAAGGCTGACCATGCGGCCATACACCGTGGCCGGTAGCTGCCAGACTTTGCCATCAATACGGCTGCGGATCTGTGAATCGAGGTAGAAACCATAAATGGCCATGACCACCGCGAAGATCAGGAAAAGCTTAAACAATAAGCCTATCCAGCCTCTTTTCTTACGCGTCCCGCGCCCTTTTCCTTTACGTGGCATCGAAGTTACCTCTTCCTCATCCAGATCTTCATCATCCTGATCGTCATAGTCATCATATTCTTCTTCCCTGCGGCGACCACGCCCCGCTTTGTTGCGCGCAGGCTGGGGCTGTTTTCCTTTACGCCCGATAGGTTCGCGATCGTCAGACATCTTGTTTATTTCTCCAGAAGCAGGCGTCGGCCGGGCCGACTACTTTCGTCGTATGACGACAGTTGCGGAACCAGAACCTTCTGAAAGCCTCTGGCAGTCACACAAGCGCGACAGAATACCATTTATTACTGGTGAGCATCTATTGTGCCTTTGCAACAAAAAACCTTAATTCTCCTGATGCAGGGACTGCATCACGCGCGCATGTTCATTCGCATCAAGGCAGATAAACTCCGGGAGCAGGCTGGCAGCAGCCTGTTTCAAAGCATCGATCAAGGCCAGAACGCTGGGGCGCGGTGGCCTGGATTGCGGAGTGGTGACACCAAAGTAATAAGGAATATCCACATCCAGCTCTCTGATCACTACGCCTGCCACGGGCAAACCGTAAGCGGTGACGGGCTCCATAATCGCCACACCTAATCCCGAGCGAATGCAGGAGAGAATATTCACCGATGAGTTCGTTTCAATCACACCCGCCGGTTTGACCTTTGCTTTACGCAAGACCTGTTCATAGCGCCTGCGCAGACGATACGGGTTGTAAGGTGTGATCAGCTTGCGTGACGTTAAGTCGGTTAACAGCACCTGCTCTTTCTGTGCCAACGGGTCATCTTCTCTCAGCGCCATGACGCAGCGCGACTGACCAATCCAATGAACCTGCGCCCCCTGATGCTCCAGCGGCAGGCTGCTGATCCCCAACTCCGCCTGGCCGGTAATAATGGCGTGCGCCGTTTGTTCAGCGGAATCACTCAGGATTTGCACCGAATCATCCAGATTCACCTGCGCCAGTGCCACGGGCAGCAGGCCGGAGGACATTGATGGCGTAGCGGCAATCAGCAGCGGGGTTTTTTCTTCTTTCCAGATCTCATTGGCGCGCAGGCGTATCTGTTGCAGTGACGTCAACGCCGTCTCAACGTACTCATGCAGACGCAGTGCCTGCTCGGTCGGGTAGATACGTGGCCCGTTACGCAAAAAAAGCGGATAACCGAGGGTGTTCTCCAGATCCTGGATCAGCCGCGTCACCGCCGGCTGCGAACGTTGCAGAACTTTAGCGGCTGCCGTCACACTGCCGGACGAGATGACCGCCGAGAAAGCCTGTAACTGGCGAAGGTCAAGATCGTTAAGTGAAGCCAGGTTCTGCATACGGGAATCCTTTATTTTTCAACAGCCATAATTATCAAGTGCAATTTTTGAATAAGCTAATTATTAATTAGTATTAAGAATACGCATACATGCTAATTCATAATGCGTTTTTCATATAATCCATTATATGCATTGAGATGACGAAAAGGGGCTTAATGATGTCAGCAAAGGGTGCAAACAAAATCGGTTTAGACGCGTTGCAGCAACGCCTGGCTGAGGATTTGTCTTTGCTGGAACTGCCCGCCAGGCCTTGGGTTCCCACGCGTGTTTACCATGGTGCCGCTGTGCGTGACGTGGTGGTGATTGGTGGCGGTATGTGCGGCCTGGCCACCACGGCAAAGCTGATCCTGAGCGGGATCACCAATGTCGTTGCCTATGATGCCGCGCCTGCCGGCCTGGAAGGACCGTGGGTGACTTTTGCCCGTATGGAAACACTGCGATCCCCCAAAACGCTGCACGGCCCGGCACTCGGCCTGCCGCAACTGACCTTCCGTGCCTGGTTCACGGCGCAGTGGGGAGCAGAAGCCTGGGAAGCGCTGGATAAAATTCCGAAAGGTCAGTGGATGGATTATCTGGTCTGGTATCGCCAGGTGCTGGCGCTGCCCGTGCGTAACAATGTGCGCATGACCGGTATCACTGCAGCGGACGATCTGATCGCTATCGATCTTGAGGGCGCAGAAACGGGACGGGTCTATACCCGACATCTGGTGCTGGCAACGGGACGTTCAGGGCTGGGCGGCTTTGCCGTTCCTGATTTCCTGCAAGGGGTTGACCACGCACTCTGGGCACATTCTGCCGATGATATCGATTTCGCTGCGCTGAAGGGCAAGCGTCTGGCGGTGATCGGAGCGGGTGCATCGTCGATGGACAATGCCGCTGCGGCACTGGAGTCCGGTGTCGGCTCCGTTGACCTGCTGATCCGCCGCAAAGAGATGCCACGCATCAACAAAATGACCGGCATCGGCAGCCAGGGCGTGGTGCACGGTATGCATCTGCTGCCTGACGCGTGGAAATGGAAGTTTGTCGACTACACCAACACCACCCAGACGCCGCCGCCGCGCTCCTCCACCCTGCGCGTCTCCCGCCATGCGAATGCCCGCTTCCTGCTCGATTGCGGTATCAGGGCGGTTGAAGAAAACGCGGGCGCGCTACGCATTGACACCACTCAGGGTCCGCTGCATTACGATTTTCTGATCGCCGCTACCGGCTTTTCCAATGACTTTAACGGCCGCCCGGAATTTGCTGCCATAGCGCCGCATATCCGCACCTGGTCGGATGGCCGTTACACGCCGGAAATGGGTGCACCGCGCCCTGGCATGCTGGCGTCACCGGACCTGGGGCCAACGTTTGAATTCCGTGAGCGTGTACCGGGTGCCTGCCCGATGCTGGCGAATATTCACTGCTTTAACGATGCCGCCATGCTGACGCACGGGAAGGTGTCCGGTGATATCCCGGCGGTCAGCGCCGGGACAGAACGTCTTGTGCGTGGCATTGCCGCTGCATTATTTGCTGAAGATGTCGATGCACACTTCACCAGCCTGATGGCTTATGACATCCCAGAACTCCAGGGAGATGAATGGACTGATTCCACTCCCCAACTTCAAAAGGATAACGCATTGTGATTGATGCTATCGACAAGGCGGCAGGCCTTGCCGCCGAGGATGCACTGTACGCAACCCGGCGTTTTCGCCCAGAATTTGTTCAGGGGGCCGAACTGTGCCGTCTCTCGGTGCTGCACCCCGAAAACGATCAGGGTCTGTCTGCGACATGGCGCCATGCGGTGGCCCTGCGCATCGCCACATTGAATGCGGATACAGCACTGATAGCCGAATACAGCGCACAGCTGGCGGCGTTGACGCCTGACGACACGCTGCTGGCTTTCGCCAGTGGAGCATCCGTCTGCGACGAACCGCTGGCGACCCTCGCTCGCCATGTTGACCGGATCACACTGACTCCGGGTGAAGCCAAAGCCGATGATATCGCCCGGCTGGCCGGGGCGGGCTTCAACAATCCGCAGATCGTCGCGCTATCTGAACTGATTGCCTTCGTGAATTTCCAGACCAAAGTGGCCAGCGGTTTGCGCCTGATGAGGTTGTTATGATCCCATCCGTTACCCTGAAGCCCCTGACCTGGCACCCGCATATCGCTCCGGTCGAGCTGTCTGAAGCCACGCCACAGCAGATTGAAGCGATGAAGGTCACGCCATCGAATAAGAAGGTCTCGGAATATGTGCGCACGCTGGCGCACGACCCCGAGAGCTACGTAGCCCGTACCGTGCTGTTCAATGCCATTATGTATGTTGACGGCGGTTTGCCCCATGCCGACCGCGAACTGGGTGCGCTTGGAGCGTCAATGGTGAATGGCTGCAAGTTCTGCGCCGTGGTTCATGCGCGCCGCCATGCCAACCTGACCAAAAGCAACGACGTGGTCAGCGCACTCTATTTCGATAAACCCGAGCAGCTCGGCCCACGCGATGCGGCGATCCACCGCTTTGCCCGTCGTCTGTCGGCCGTGCCCTCGGAAGCGACGGCGGAAGATATCGCCCTGCTGAAATCCGTTGGCATGGATGACGTCGACATCGTCGACCTGATCCACGCCATCTCCATCTTCGGCTGGGCAAATCGCCTGATGCACGTTCTCGGCCACGCCGATAGCGGAAACTGAAGCACCTTAACGCCACCTGTGCCAGGAAACTGACCAACATGCTTGAACTTGACAATATTAAGCTCGCCTACGGTAGCTCAGAAATTCTGAAAGGCGTGAACCTCTCGGTGAAACGCGGTGATGTGCTGTCGATTATTGGCCCAAGCGGCACCGGGAAAACCACGCTGCTGCGCTGTATTAACTATCTGGCAAAGCCTTCATCCGGCAGCATCACGTTCGATCAAATCCGCATGGATTATCAGTCCGTCGACAAAAACGCCGTTCAGGCGATCCGTTTGCGTACCGCCATGGTATTCCAGCAGTTTAACGTGTTTAAAAACATGACGGTCATTCAGAACGTGATGGATCCGCTGATTGTCGTACAGCGTAAGTCTGCTGATGAAGCGCGTAAAATTGCCCTTGAAGAGCTGGATCGCGTCGGTTTGTCTGACAAGCGCGACCACTATCCGTCTCAGCTTTCCGGCGGGCAGCTTCAGCGTACCGGCATCGCCAGGGCGCTGGCCGTGCGGCCAGATGTGATCCTCTTCGATGAACCGACCTCCTCACTGGACCCGGAGCTGGTCGGCGAAGTACTGAAAGTGATCAAAGAGGTGACTTCATCGGGGATCACTTCGCTGCTGGTCACCCATGAGATGCAATTTGCTAAAAATGTCTCAAACCGCATCGTGTTTATGGATCAGGGCGTTGTCGCGGCGGAAGGTAGCCCAACGGAGATTTTTGACACGCCGTCAAATCCACGACTCGCGCAGTTCCTCCAGTCCGAAACAACGCTCTACTAACTAAAAGGATAATAACAATGCCTGCAAACACTACCCCTTTCCGTCGTCTGACCCTGGCATTACTTGCCGGTGTCGCCATCGCGGCATCCGGCATGGGTTCCGCCTCTGCACAGACGCCTGTACGCATTATTAAAGTGGCTACCGCTGCAGAATCTAAGCCGCTCTCCTGGGGCGCCATCGGCCATGAACCCCAGGGCTACGAGCCCGATCTGTTGAGAGCGATTAACGCCAAACTTCCGCAGTATCGCTTCGAGCTGGAAGGGGCCGCGGATATTGCCCAGGAAACCGGGCTGGCCACCGGCAAATACGATATGGCGACCGGCGGTTTCTACACCGCTCCGGCACGCAGCAAGCAGTTCCTGATCCCGGCCACCCCGATGGGGGCCAGCATGATGAAAATCTACAGCCGCAAGGACAGCAACATCAACACCATGAAGGATCTGGTGGGTAAGAAAATTGTTCCGGTCACTGCCGGCGGTGGCGTCTATAAATTTGTGACTCAGTGGCAGCAAGAGAACCCGAACGATGCGGTGAAAATCTCAGCGTCCAGTGCCGGTATTCCTTACCCGGACCGTCTGAAAGAAGTGCAGCGTGGTAAGTACGATGCCCTGATCCTGCCTTCAAACCTGGGTGAGCAGACGGTTATCGAAACACAGAAACTCGATATCAAAGCCAGTGAGCCGGTGTCAATCAACAATACCTACGTGCTGATCCACCGCTCAGAAGAGAACCAGCGTCTGTCAGATGATATTGATGGCGTGCTGAAAACGCTGAAAGCCGATGGCACTCTCGACAAACTGTCGCAGAAGTGGTTCGGCGAAGACGTGGTGAAGTACATCAAGTAACTCTGACGATGGCCCGGCGTTGCCGGGTCAACGGTCAATGCCGACATTATTAGCAGGAGTGTTTCACCATGGATCTTACCGTCATGATCCCAGAGCTACTCTCGGCCTTGCCGTTAACGCTCGCGATTATGTTTGTAGCGCTCATCGCAGGCTTCGTGCTGGCACTGATTGCCACAACCTTCAGGGTTCGCAGGGTACTGGTGCTCAGCCAACTGGCCGACCTTTACGTCTCCTATGCCCGCAGCGTGCCGGTGGTATTGCAGCTGTTCGTGGCGTTCTACGGCCTGCCTGTTTTTGTTGCCTTGTTTGATATGAAAGATTTCGTCACGCCCACGCTGGCGTCAATGGTTGGGCTGAGTCTGTATCACGGCGGCTATCTGTCAGAGGTGATTCGCCCGGCCTGGCTGGCGGTTGAACGCGGCCAGCATGATGCCGCAGACAGCCTGGGTTACAGCTTCTGGCAAAAACTCACCCGCGTCGCCGGGCCACAGGCATTGCACATTGCGTTACCGGGTTACGGCAATGCGGTGATCTACATGATCCACAATGTGGCGCTGGTGATGTATATCGGGGCTGCCGATATCATGGCGACCGCGCACCTGGTGATGGAGCGGGATTACAACCAGTATCAGTTCAGCACCTATCTGGTGTTGGGGGTGATTTACTCCCTGCTGTGCCTGATTTCCTGGCTGATTGTGCGCGTCTTCGAGCGTCGGTTCTCTCGCTACACCTCGAAAACCGCCCCGTCCAGAATTAAGCTCACGGCGAGCATCTGACTGAAGAAGGTGATTAACCATGTTTGATTTAGATGTCTTGCTGCCGGATTTTTTAAGCATTATGGACGCTGTGCCATTAACGTTGATGATGGCCGTGACGATTTTTATCTTCTCGACGCTGACAGGGGGTCTGTTTGCCCTGATCGAATACCGACAAATCCCGGTGCTGCGGCAACTGGTTGTCGGTTATAAGGTAGTGTTTAAAGGCGTGCCGATGGTGGTGATGATTTTCCTTGCCTACTACGGCCTGCCTCCGGCACTGCATTTCAGCGCATCGCTGGTCGGTGTTGACTATAACGGCCATTCCATGCCGAACTGGGTAATCGTTATCGTGGCGCTCACGGCCTGCGTGGCCGCCTTCCAGGCCGAAGTGATCAAAGGGGCGCTGAACTCCTTTGATACCGGGCAGTCGGACGCCGCGCGTTCGCTGGGCTACTCCAACGGCCAGCTGTTCCGCCGCGTGCTGTTTCCTCAGACGATCATTGCCGCGATCCCGGATCTGGCAAACTCCTTTATGGTGATCATGAAGGCGCTCTCGCTGGCCTTCGCCATTGAAGTGGTGGATATCTTTGCGCAAGCACAGCTGACAGCGGCACTGAACTATTACTACCTGGAAGCGTTCCTGGTGGCGGTGGTGTTCTATATGGTGATCGCCTGGGTAATCACCAAAGTGGCCGATAAACTGGAAGCACGGCTCAGGATCAGAACCTGATTATTGCGGGTTTCACAAAGGATCATCGCCCTGGCAGGTTGCCGGGGCGATTGTCGTCAGGCGCACTGACAGCAGAAAGTTACTTCTTGGTTGCAGACGGGGAAAACCGTTTCACCCGGCTGGTGGGGAGGGTATTGGCGGGATCATCAGGCCACAAATGCTTTGGATAACGCCCTTTCATCTCTTTTTGCACTTCCCGATAGGCACCCGACCAGAATGCTGCCAGGTCCCGCGTGATCTGCAACGGCCGATGCGCCGGGGATAACAGCTCCAGTACCAGCGGCACGCGTCCGTTCGCCACGCTTGGGTTCTTCGCCTCGCCGTACATCTCCTGCAAACGCACCGCCAGCGCCGGGGGCTTATCCTGATGATAGTGAACAGGTAAGCGGCTGCCGGTGGGCACGACATAATGAGTCGGCAGTACCGCGTCCAGCTGCTGGCGCTGCGCCCAGCTCAGCAGCTGCGATAGCGCGCTGGTCACATCGAGCTGTCGCAATCCTTTACCATCACGCACACCGCTCATTGCCGGCAGCAGCCATTGTTCCAGCGATGCCAGCAACGCAGGCTCCTCTGCATCGGGCCAGTCCCCTTCCGGTAACCATTGCGCGGCACACACCAGACGTAAGCGCAGCTGTTCTGCCTGCGGTGTCCAGTTGAGCACCGACAACCCTTTCGCCCGCACCCAGCGCAGCATCGCGGTATGCAGCTCACCCTCTTCGGGTTTTGCCAGCGGCTGGGATTTCAATACCAGCTGGCCGATCTGTTCGCGCCGCCAGGCACGCAGGGTGCCTTTTTCTTCATCCCATTCAACCTCAGTCTGCTGCTGCACCAGCTCAGGACACTGACTGACCAGACGCTCAATATCCAGCGGTAACGCCTGTAGCATACGTGCATCCGGCTGGCTGTTTCCCTGCAACAGGGCGGGGGCGATCAGCCATTCATGGCGAGTTAAACCGTCTTCACGATCGAGCGAAGCACCGCTGCCGTTCGCTAACTGATAGCGCCCGTCCACACCCCGCCGCCGTGCAATCCGGTCTGGAAACGCCGCCGCCAGCAACGGCGCAATAAGATCGTCGTCAGCCCGTCCTCCGGTGATGTTTAACCGTTGCTGAAGCTGACGTGCGCGGCGCTGCCACTGTGGCAGGCGGCGATGAAAACTGTCACGCAGATCCGTGCTGCCGCGCACCGGCTCCTCCAGCATCGCCACCAGCTCCGCAGCGGTGGCAACCGCATTCGCCTCCTGCCCGGCCGCCATCAGCAGTGCAGCAAAGCGCGGCTTACTGCCCAGCGTCGCCATTTTACGCCCGCGCGACGTCAGCCGGCCTTCATCATCGGTCGCGCCCAGTTGGCGCAGTAACTGACGGGCGGCCGCAATCCCTGCAGCCGGAGGCACATCCAGCCACTTCAGTTGGCTGACCTCCTGGCAGCCCCACTGCAACAGATCGAGCCACAGCGCCGCCAGATCGCTGTTGAGGATTTCCGGTTCGCTATGGGCAGCGGCACGCTCCGCCTGTTCACGGGCAATCAGATGCAGACAGATGCCGGGCTCCAGACGCCCGGCACGTCCGGCGCGCTGGGTCATTGATGCCTGGCTGACGCGCTGCGTTTGCAGGCCGGTCACGCCGCTGCGCAGATCAAACTGCGCGCTACGTTCCTGAGCGCTGTCCACCACCAGGCGAATGCCTTCAATCGTCAGGCTGGTTTCCGCAATATTGGTCGCCAGCACCACTTTACGCCGCCCGTCAGCGGAAGGCAGGATCGCCCGGCGCTGTTCCGCCAGCGACAGCGCGCCGTAAAGCGGGCAGAGGTCAACGTCGCTGGCGACTCGTTCGGCCAGTTGCGTTTGCACGCGCTGAATTTCGGCCACGCCGGGCAAAAAAAGCAGCATCGAACCCGGCTCTTCATTCAATAACTGGCTGGCCTGCCGCGCCACCGCCTCTTCAAAACGCAGGTTGGCCGCCAAAGGCTGATAACGGCGCTCCACCGGAAATGATCGCCCTTCTGAGCTGATCAACGGTGCCTCGGGTAACCTTTCGCGCAGCCGTGAATTGTCCAGCGTCGCAGACATGATCAGCACTTTAAGGTCATCACGTAATCCGCCCTGCACATCCAGCAGCAGCGCCAGCGCTAGATCGCCTTGCAGGCTGCGTTCGTGGAACTCATCGAGGATCACCAGCGACACACCGTCCAGCATCGGGTCCTGTTGCAGCATGCGCGTCAGTATCCCCTCCGTCACGACTTCCAGGCGGGTATGTTTTCCGCTGCGGCTTTCACCCCGCATGCGGTAACCCACGGTGGCACCCGGCTCTTCCTCCAGCAGTTCGGCCAGCCGTTGCGCCACATTTCGCGCCGCCAGCCTGCGGGGTTCAAGCAGCAGAATACGCCCGTCAAAACCGGCCTGTTGCAGGATCTGCAGCGGCAGCCAGGTGGATTTCCCGGCCCCGGTGGGCGCAGCCAGCAATACCTGCTGTGATGTCTGCAAGGCGGCCAACAGCTCAGGTAATACGACACTGACGGGTAATGAACTCACGTTTTGCTCCAGAACAACATGGTCTAATTTTTGCGGGCATTGTAGCATTGCCCGCGAGGGATTGACCGCAGGACGCAATGCGTGTTTGCAACTATCCACCCTATTCATCTGCCTGTCACATTTCTGCGCAACGCTACGCAGCCTGACGTGCTGCTGCCGGGCAATTTACGATAAGGAATTCCTATGGAATTTACGCCCGGACTGCTGTCAGCACGACTGGTTAAACGTTATAAACGCTTTCTGGCCGATATTGTGACGCCCGAAGGAGAGGCCCTGACCATCCATTGTGCCAATACCGGTGCGATGACCGGATGTGCCACGCCGGGCGATACGGTCTGGTACTCGACATCGGCCAGCCTGACGCGGAAATATCCGCACAGCTGGGAGCTGACGCACACGCAGCAGGGGCACTGGATTTGTGTTAATACCCTGCGCGCTAATGGACTGGTACGTGAAGCCCTCGCCGCCGATCGGATTCCAGAGTTATCCGGTTACGATAAAATCGTACCTGAAGTGAAATACGGCAGCGAAAACAGCCGGATTGACTTCCTGTTACAGGCGGATAATCGCAGTAACTGCTATATTGAAGTCAAATCCGTGACGCTATTACAGCAGGGTAAAGGGTATTTTCCGGATGCGGTGACCGAGCGTGGCCAGAAGCATTTGCGCGAACTCATGCAGATCGCGCAATCGGGTCATCGTGCGGTACTGTTCTTCGCCGTTCTGCATTCGGGGATTGAGGACGTTTCCCCGGCGCGTCATATCGATGTACGCTACGCGGAACTATTGGCACAGGCACAACAGAGTGGCGTTGAACTGCTCTGTTATAAGGCGCAGTTATCACCCGAAGGGATCAACCTGCACAGCCCCCTGACGGTAGAGTTGTAAAATTTAGCGCAATTTGTTTTGATACGGCAAATCTGCATTTCCAACCGATTTCAAACGGCAGAAAAAGGGCAACCGAAAGAATCTCCCAATGCTTACATCATGTTAAGTGCAGGGGGAAAAAGAAGAAGCCAACATCGCTGTGGATTGAGAGAGGAAGATGAGCCGCGCTAAATACGCTTTTCCTCACATGCTTGTCAATAGATGTTCAGGAATAATTGCTAACCTTGACCGCTTCTGTTATTTATAGCGGCCTGTTTTTTCCCCTTAGTGGGATCGATACCCGAAGATTCGGGTTGCAGGGTGGCTGCTAACGCACCTGCAGCTTAAAGACAAAGGGTGTAGTGCGTGTTATCCAGGAGAAACAACATGCAAGAAGGGCAAAACCGTAAAACATCGTCCCTGAGTATTCTCGCCATTGCTGGTGTGGAACCATACCAGGAGAAGCCGGGCGAAGAGTATATGAACAAAGCCCAGCTGGAGCACTTCAAGAAAATTCTTGAAGCCTGGCGTAACCAGCTTCGGGATGAAGTGGACCGCACTGTTTCGCATATGCAAGATGAAGCCGCTAACTTCCCGGACCCCGCTGACCGCGCAACTCAGGAAGAAGAGTTTAGTCTTGAACTGCGTAACCGTGACCGTGAGCGCAAGCTGATCAAAAAGATCGAGAAGACGCTGAAGAAAGTGCTGGATGACGATTTTGGCTACTGTGATTCCTGTGGTGTTGAAATCGGTATTCGTCGCCTTGAAGCACGTCCAACGGCTGATCTTTGCATTGACTGCAAAACGCTGGCGGAAATCCGCGAAAAACAAATGGCCGGTTAACGGCGCATTGATTGTGCAGTGAAGCAGGGAGCGGTTTGCGCTGCCGCTTCACTGCCTCTCTTATTCATGATGTCATCATCTTATATTGGGCGCTTCGCCCCCTCCCCGTCTGGCGACCTGCATTTCGGCTCACTGATTGCTGCTTTAGGCAGTTACCTACAGGCACGTGCGCAACGTGGCCTCTGGCGTGTCCGTATTGAAGATATCGACCCTCCCCGCGAAATTCCCGGCGCCGCAACGCGTATCCTGAAGCAGTTGGAAGATCATGGGCTGGAATGGGATGGCGATGTGCTGTGGCAGTCGCAACGCCATGACGCTTACCGTGCAGCACTCCACGATCTGCAACGGCAGGGTCATTGCTATTACTGCACGTGTACCCGTAGCCGGATCCAGCAAACAGGCGGACTGTATGACGGCCACTGCCGCACGCTAGGTCATGGCCCGCATCAGGCTGCGCTGCGTTTAAAAGTCGACCATCCGGTGCTGGCGTTTAACGATCGGCTGCGCGGGCGGGTTGAGGCCGATCCTGCACTGGCACGTGAAGACTTTATTATTCATCGCCGTGATGGGCTCTTTGCCTACAATCTGGCGGTGGTGGTCGACGACCATTTTCAGGGCATCACTGAAGTGGTGCGCGGGGCAGACCTGATTGAACCCACGGTGCGCCAGATAACGTTGTATCAACAGTCTGGCTGGACTGCGCCCGCACATTTACATCTGCCGCTGGTGCTTAATCAAGACGGCAATAAACTGTCCAAGCAAAATCATGCCCCGGCATTGCCCGCAGGCGATTCGCGTCCGGCACTGGTTGACGCATTGCGTTTTCTCGGCCAGACCGTCACCGCTGGCTGGCGCGATTTAACGCTAACAACACTATTACAGCAGGCCGTTGATGGCTGGGATTGCGAAAAAATCCCCATTAACGATGCCAGGCTGGCGCATACCGCGACTTCGGCATTCTCAAACGGCTCACTCTGAGCTATGATTAGCCGCTGTTTTTACTGACCAGATTTCAATGTCACTATCGAGGTGTCCCATTTTTACCCGAGTTGCTAATTTTTGCCGGAAAGTCCTCAGTCGTGATGAGGTGGCGCCAGCCGTGGTCGAGGAAGTGCGCCAGATGGCCGTCATTCCACGTGACGCCCATAACATCTCGCGCAAGGACATCAGTGAAAATGCCCTCAAGGTTCTGTATCGCCTGAATAAAGCCGGATATGAAGCCTACCTGGTAGGCGGCGGCGTGCGCGATTTGTTGCTGGGTAAAAAACCGAAAGACTTCGATGTGACCACCAACGCCACGCCAGACCAGATGCGCAAGCTGTTCCGCAACTGCCGCCTGGTTGGCCGTCGCTTTCGTCTGGCACACGTGATGTTTGGCCCCGAAATTATCGAGGTTGCTACCTTCCGTGGGCATCACGAAGCCGAACAACAGGTCGCCGATGACCGCAACAGCTCGCAGCGCGGCCAGAACGGCATGCTGCTGCGCGACAATATTTTTGGTTCAATTGAAGATGACGCCCAGCGCCGCGATCTGACCATTAACAGCCTCTATTACAGCGTGGCTGACTTCTCCGTGCGTGATTACGTCGGTGGGCTCAGCGATCTGCAGCAAGGCATTATCCGCATGATCGGCGACCCGGAAACCCGCTACCGTGAAGACCCGGTGCGTATGCTGCGCGTAGTGCGTTTTGCCGCCAAACTGGATATGAGCATCGCGGCCGAGACAGGTGAACCTATCCCGCGTCTGGCGACACTGCTGAATGATATTCCCCCGGCGCGTCTGTTTGAAGAAACCCTTAAACTGTTGCAGGCGGGCTACGGCCACAGTACCTATCTGAAACTGCGGGAACATCAGTTGTTCCAGCCGCTGTTCCCGATCATCACCCGTTACTTCACCGAACAAGGTGACAGTAATATGGAGCGGATGATCCTTCAGGTGCTGAAAAACACCGACAGCCGCATCCACAACCAGATGCGTGTTAACCCGGCGTTCCTCTTTGCCGCCATCTTCTGGTACCCACAGCTGGAAGCGGCACAGAAAATTGCTCAGGAAAGCGGCCTCGCTTATTACGATGCCTTCGCCCTGTCGATGAATGATGTGCTGGATGAAGCCTGTCGTTCGCTGGCGATCCCAAAACGTATTACCACGCTGGTGCGTGACATCTGGACGCTGCAACTCCGCCTGTCACGCCGTCACGGCAAACGTGCGTGGAAGCTGATGGAGCATCCTAAGTTCCGTGCCGCCTACGACCTGCTGGCACTGCGTGCTGAAGTGGAACATAACCACGAGCTGCAACGACTGACCACATGGTGGAGCGAGTTCCAGGTTTCTGCGCCACCGCAGCAGAAAACCATGCTCAATACCCTGGGCGACGATCCGGTGCCACGCCGTCGTACGCGCCGTCCGCGTAAACGCGTACCGGGCAGCCCACGTCGCGATCATAATAACGACGCATGATCCGCGTTTATCTGGCGCTGGGCAGTAATCTGGCCGACCCGTTGCATCAGGTGCAGTCTGCACTGAATGCGCTGGCGGCCATTCCCGATACTACGTTGGTTGCCACCTCGTCCCTCTACCGCACCCCACCTTACGGTCCGCCGGATCAGCCTGATTTCCTCAACGCCGCCGTGGCGCTGGATACCCGACTTGACGCTGAATCTCTGCTGAACCATACCCAGCGTATTGAACTGGAGCAGGGCCGCGTACGCAAGGCACACCGCTGGGGGCCGCGTACACTCGATCTCGATATCATGCTGTTTGGTGAGCAGACGCTGAACACGCCGCGCCTGACAGTGCCGCATTATGATCTGCACAACCGCGCCTTTATGCTGCTGCCGTTACTGGAGATAGCGCCAGAGCTTTGCCTGCCAGATGGCACGCGGCTGGCGGATATTCTGGCCACCCTCGACAGCAGCAGTATCCGGCGCTGGTAAAGCATAAGGGTCGGGCATGCCCGACCCCTACGGAAAAATCGCACGTCTGTTCCCACCCCAACGGAAAAATCGCACGTCTGTTCCCACCCCACGGGAAAATCGCACGTCTGTTCCCACCCAACGGAAAAATCACACGTCGGTTCCCACTTCTACGGGAAAATCACACGTCGGTTCCCACCCCACGGGAAAATCGCACGTCTGTTCCCTTACCCGTAGGGGCGAGGCACGCCTCGTCCGCGACAGTGCTGACATGCCTCGCCCGCGACCATGCTGACCTGCCTCACCCGCGACAGTGCTGACATCCCTCTTCCCTTCCTTTAAGATACTGCCCAACTGGATTTTATTAGGTGGAATGATGAAACCGACAACTGTCTCGACCCTGCATCAGTGGAAACAACAGGGGCGTAAATTCGCCTCAATTACCGCGTACGATTTCAGTTTCGCCAAACTCTTTGCCGATGAAGGCATTGAAGTGATGCTGGTCGGGGATTCGCTCGGCATGGTCGTACAAGGCCATGACTCCACACTGCCCGTGACGGTTGCAGATATTGCCTATCACACTCAGGCAGTGCGCCGTGGCAGCGCCAATGCCCTGCTGCTCGCCGATCTGCCGTTTATGAGTTACGCCACACCGCAACAGACTTTTGATAACGCCGCGCAGTTGATGCGTGCCGGGGCCAATATGGTCAAACTGGAAGGCGGGAAATGGCTGGCAGAAACGGTGAAACAGCTGACTGAACGCGCAGTGCCCGTTTGCGGGCATCTGGGTCTGACGCCCCAGTCGGTCAATATTTTCGGCGGCTACAAAGTCCAGGGGCGCTCCAGCAGCGATGCTGAACGCCTGCTGGATGATGCGCTGGCGCTGGAAGCCGCAGGCATGCAGCTGGTCGTACTGGAGTGCGTGCCGGTTGCACTGGCGCAGCGTATTACCGAAGCACTGACCATTCCAACCATCGGCATTGGTGCGGGTAACGTTACCGATGGTCAGATCCTGGTGATGCACGACGCCTTTGGCATCACCGGCGGCCATATCCCCAAATTCGCCAAGAACTTCCTCGCTGAGGCTGGAGAGATCCGCGCCGCAGTGCGTCAGTATGTGGCCGAAGTGGAAGCCGGAAGCTATCCGGCTGCCCAACACAGTTTCCAGTAACCGAGGAGTAAGCCGTGCTGATTATTGAAACCCTGCCGATGCTGCGTCGTGAAGTGCGGCGCTGGCGCCAGGATGGCAAGCGTATCGCGCTGGTTCCCACGATGGGTAACCTGCATGACGGGCATATGACGCTGGTCGACGAAGCACGCGCGAGTGCCGATATCGTCGTGGTGTCGATTTTCGTTAACCCGATGCAGTTCGAACGCGCTGATGACCTGGCACGCTACCCGCGTACGTTGCAGGAAGATTGCGAAAAGCTGAATCGCCGTGGCGTTGACCTGGTGTTCTCTCCGGCACCTGGCGACGTTTACCCGCAAGGTCTGGGTGAACAGACCTTCGTTGAGGTTCCCGGCCTCTCCACGCTGCTGGAAGGTGCCAGCCGTCCCGGTCACTTCCGTGGCGTCTCCACCATCGTCAGCAAGCTGTTTAATCTGGTGCAGCCCGACCTCGCGTGCTTTGGCGAAAAAGATTATCAGCAACTGGCGCTGATCCGCAAAATGGTGGCGGATATGGGCTACGATATTGACATCGTTGGTGTGCCAACCGTGCGCGCCAAAGATGGCCTGGCGCTCAGTTCGCGTAACGGTTACCTCACCGCCGATGAGCGCAAAATTGCGCCCGTGGTGAGCAAGGTCATGAACGGTATTGCGGAAAAACTGAGCCAGGGTGAACGCCATGTGGACACACTGATTGCAGAGGCCGAAAACGCCCTCAGCGATCAGGGATTACAGCCTGACGGCCTGGCGATTGTCGATGCCGATACGCTGCGACCGCTGAATGTCGACAGCCAGCGCGCAGTCATCCTGATGGCGGCGTGGTTGGGTAAAGCGCGTTTGATTGATAACCAACAGGTTGATCTGACGCAGTAGACAGCCGCGCCCTCTCAGGCAATACTGACGGCCGTTTTTTTGAATTGATTGCAGGGTGACTTTTTATGAACCGTACTATGTTGCAGGGCAAACTTCACCGGGTCAAAGTGACTCAGGCGGACCTGAATTACGAAGGTTCCTGCGCCATCGACCAGGACTTCCTCGACGCTTCCGGCATTCTGCAATACGAAGCGATTGATATCTATAACGTGAACAACGGCCAGCGTTTTTCCACCTATGCGATTGCTGCCGAACGGGGTTCAAAAATCATTTCGGTGAACGGTGCGGCAGCGCGCTGTGCCTGCGAAGGGGACCTGCTGATTATCTGTTCTTACGTGCAGATGTCCGATGCCGAAGCGCGTGAATGGCAGCCTAAAGTGGCCTATTTTGAAGGCGACAACCAGATGAAGCGCCTGGCGAAAGCCGTGCCAGTTCAGGTCGCGTAAGTGATATTTAACGGGCCGATCGGAAAAATGATCGGCCCCTTTGCGACCTGTAGGGATTGACCCTCTTTTTCGGTCAACCCGCTATCTCACATTAAGTACGTAACCCGCGTCCACGCTGAATTAACACCCACACCAGCGCATAGAACACCACGATAAACGCCACCAGCACGCCCAGCGTAAACACCAGAGGCACATCGTTAATCCCCAGGAAACCATAGCGGAAGCCACTGATCATATAGACAATCGGGTTCAGCTTAGACACCATCTGCCAGACCGGTGGCAACAGCGTCAGCGAGTAGAACACGCCCCCCAAATAGGTGAGCGGCGTCAGCACAAAGGTCGGGATCAGACTGATATCATCGAAGGTGCGCGCAAATACGGCGTTCAGCAGACCCGCCAGTGAGAACAGCACCGCCGTCAGCACCAGCGTCACCGCCACCATCAGCCATGAATGCACCTGGAACGGCACGAAGAACAGTGAAATCGCCGTCACCAGCACACCCACACAGATACCGCGCGCCACACCGCCGCCCACGTATCCGGCAATGATCACGTGCGTCGGCACCGGTGCCACCAGCAGTTCTTCAATGTTGCGCTGGAACTTGGCGCTGAAGAAGGATGAGGCCACGTTGGCATAGGCATTGGTGATCACCGCCATCATGATCAAACCCGGCACGATAAACTGCATATAGCTGAAACCGTGCATTTCACCGATGCGCGAACCAATCAGGTTGCCGAAGATAATGAAATAGAGCGTCATAGTGATCACCGGCGGCACCAGCGTCTGAATCCAGATGCGCGCGAAACGGTTCACTTCCTTGCCCCAGATGCTTTTCAGCGCCACCCAGTACAAATGTGTCATGCTTTATCTCCTTTGCGACCGTTCACCAGGTCGACAAACAGCTCCTCAAGACGGTTGGCTTTGTTGCGCATACTGAGCACCTGAACCCCCTGATGACTCAGCTGGCTGAACACACTGTTCAGCCCCTGCTCACGCAGCACTTCCACTTCCAGCGTTGAGGTATCCGCCAGACGATACTGGAACCCTTCCAGCTTCGGCAGCGGGCTTTTTGGCGCGAGGTCGAGGATAAAGGTTTCTGATTTCAGCTTAGAGAGCAGGCCTTTCATCGAGGTGTTTTCCACCAGCTCACCGCGCTGGATAATGCCGATATTGCGGCACAGCATCTCGGCTTCTTCCAGATAGTGGGTGGTGAGAATAATGGTGGTGCCCTGGGCGTTCAGCTCCTGCAGGAAAGTCCACATTGAGCGACGCAACTCGATGTCGACACCCGCGGTGGGTTCATCGAGGATCAGCAGCTTAGGCTCATGCATCAGCGCACGAGCAATCATTAAACGGCGCTTCATCCCACCGGAGAGCATCCGCGCACGTTCGTTGCGTTTCTCCCACAGATCCAGCTGTTTGAGATACTTTTCAGCGCGTTTCTGCGCTTCCGGTTTTTCCACGCCGTACAGTCCAGCCTGGCTGACCACAATCTGTAGCACCGTTTCAAACTGGTTAAAGTTGAATTCCTGCGGCACCAGGCCCAGTTGACGCTTAGCGTTAACCACATCCTGCTGGAGGTCGTAGCCAAACACGCGCACCTTACCGGCGGTTTTATTGACCAGCGAACTGATAATGCCAATGGTGGTGGACTTCCCTGCGCCGTTAGGCCCCAGCAGTGCATAGAAGTCACCGGCTTCTACCGCAAGGTCGATTCCTTTGAGCGCCTGAACCCCACCTGCGTAGGTTTTGGTTAGCTTTTCAAGCTCCAGTGCATAAGTCATAGATTAAAGAGTGCCCTGTTTTGTTGTGGTTTCTTGTTTGTCATTTTCAATTGCGCCGCATTACCCTATATTACTGTACGCATTTCGAGTTATTGGCCGACACCATTATGAAAGACATTGATACCCTTATCAGCAACAACCGCCAGTGGTCCAGGTTGCTGAAAGAGGAAGATCCCGGTTTCTTTGAGCGCCTTGCTCAGGCACAAAACCCCCGTTTTCTCTGGATTGGCTGTTCAGACAGCCGCGTACCTGCCGAGCGCCTGACCGGGCTGGAGCCGGGTGAACTGTTCGTTCACCGTAACGTCGCTAACCTGGTGATCCATACTGACTTAAACTGTCTTTCGGTCGTGCAATACGCGGTTGAAGTGCTGGAAGTGGAACACATTATTATTTGTGGTCACTACGGCTGCGGCGGCGTTAAAGCGGCAGTTGAAAATCCAGAGCTTGGCCTGATCAACAACTGGCTGCTGCATATTCGCGATTTGTGGTACAAGCATAGTTCGTTACTGGGTGAGCTGCCGCCAGAAAAGCGTTTCGACAAACTGTGTGAAATCAACGTGATTGAGCAGGTGTATAACCTGGGTCATTCGACCGTGATGCAGTCAGCGTGGAAACGCGGGCAGAAGGTCAATATTCATGGCTGGGTTTACGGCATCATGGATGGTTATCTGCGCGATCTGGGCGTCAGCTCAACCAATCGTGAAACCCTGGAACAGCGCTATCGCCAGGGCATTGCTAACCTGCTCAATGACCCGGACCTTAATCCTTAAGCGGCACATATTATTATAGGCCGGAGGATCCGGCCTTGGTCGATTGTGCTCTGCCGGATTATTCGTCCAGCATGACCACTTTGCCCACATAGGGCAGGTGGCGATAGCGCTGAGCGTAGTCAATACCATAGCCCACCACAAACTCATCGGGGATGGCGAAGCCAACATATTCTACTGGCACATCCACTTCGCGACGCGACGGTTTATCCAGCAGGGTACAGATCGCCAGCGACTTTGGCCCACGCAGGCTGAATATCTCACGCACTTTGCTCAACGTATTACCTGAATCGATAATATCTTCGACGATCAGTACGTCTTTGCCACGGATATCTTCATCCAGATCTTTCAGGATTTTCACATCACGCGTGCTTGAGGTGCCATTGCCGTAGCTGGACGCCGTCATAAAGTCGACTTCGTGAGAAACATCAATGGTGCGGCACAGGTCGGCCATAAACATAAAGGAGCCACGCAGCAGGCCCACCAGCACCATGTCGCTGCCGCTGTCACGGTAGTGGTCACTGATTTGCTTGCCGAGTTCGGCAACGCGGGATTTGATCTCAGCTTCGGAGATCATCACTTCAACGGTGTGTTTCATAGATAGTGGTTCGTCGATTGCTCAGGGAAAGCGGTGAAGTTTATCACACTTCGTCGCTTTCCCTCACTGTTGCGCAACGTCGCTTACTCACTTCTCGCCACAGACATATAGACTGCCATACATTCAGATAGCCCTATTTCATATGGCTTTTTGATTTAACCATAGAGCGATTATTCATTTATCTCTCACTCCTGCCACATGCTAGCTTATGCGCAACAATAATAAGTCACAGGCCTGATAGCCGGAGTTTGCATGCCTTCTTCACATTCGAAAAAAACACATATCGGTAACCGCGAGTTACATCCTGAAACCCAGATGCTCAACTATGGCTATGATCCGTCATTGTCAGAAGGCGCGGTCAAACCGCCGGTGTTTCTCACCTCCACGTTCGTATTTAACAGCGCAGAAGAGGGGCGGGACTTCTTTGACTATGTTTCCGGCCGCCGTGAACCGCCAGCCGGAGAGGGCAACGGGCTGGTCTACTCGCGCTTTAACCATCCGAACAGCGAAATAGTTGAAGACCGCCTGGCAATTTATGAACGCACCGACAGCGCTGCGTTGTTCTCTTCCGGCATGTCAGCGATCTCCACCACCCTGCTGGCTTTCGTCAAACCGGGCGATACCATCCTGCATTCACAGCCGCTGTATGGCGGCACGGAGACGCTGCTGAGTAAAACCTTCCGTAATCTGGGCGTTTCGACGCTTGGCTTTGCGGATGGTGTGAACGAAGCCGTGGTGCAAGCCGCCGCTGAAGAAGCGATGAAGCTGGGACGGGTATCGGTGATCCTGATTGAATCCCCGGCAAACCCGACCAACAGCCTGGTGGATATTGCGCTGATTAAGCGTGTAGCCGACCATATTGAGCGCCAGCAGCAGCATCGCCCGGTGATCGCCTGCGATAACACCCTGCTCGGCCCGGTGTTTTCACGACCGACGGAACACGGTGCCGATATTTCTCTCTACTCACTGACCAAATACGTAGGCGGCCACTCCGACCTGATTGCCGGAGCCGCCATGGGCAGCAAGGCGTTAATTCGCCAGGTAAAAGCCCTGCGCAGTGCCATTGGCACCCAACTGGACCCACACTCCAGCTGGATGATTGGCCGCTCGCTGGAGACGCTGGCGCTGCGTATGGAACGCGCCAACGATAACGCCACGGCGGTTGCTGAGTTCCTGCGGAGCCATCCGCAGGTGGAGCACGTCCATTATTTGCCGTTCCTGGACCCGGCCTCCCCAGAGGGTAAGGTGTATACCACTCAGTGCAGCGGCGCAGGCTCGACCTTCTCCTTTGATATTCGCGGCGGCGAGGCAGCAGCGTTCCGTTTCCTCAACAGTCTGCAACTGTTTAAGCTGGCGGTGAGCCTGGGCGGCACCGAATCTCTCGCAAGCCACCCGGCCAGCACCACCCACTCCGGCGTACCGCTTGATGTGCGCAACCGTTTTGGCATCACTTCATCGACCATTCGTTTGTCGATTGGTATTGAGAATAAAGATGATTTGATTGAAGACGTCAGGTTATCGCTGGGGTAAACGTGTTATCCGCAGCGCAGATATGCTCCCGTTTGTAGAGCGCGAGATATAACGTTTTGCGCTGCGCCAGCCCAATGTTGGGGCGGACCCTTTTTTCCGGTCCGCCCTTTCTAAGCTGCCTGTACGGCAGTGAACCTGGCGGCAGAGCGGTTGCCCGTGTTGCTGGCTTTCTAAGCTGCCTGTACGGCAGTGAACACGGGCGAGGAACGGCGAAGCGTACCCGTACGTTTCTAAGCTGCCTGTACGGCAGTGAACCGTTAGCTTACAACGCTAACCTGTTAACTTAATTACCTTTTATCACTTTTTATCATGCCAGACCCTTTTTGATCGCCATATCCCTATACTGATATAAATCAGTTAGATAAAAACACATCTAAAAAAAGGGTCTGTCACACCGTGGTGATTACGCCACGGTAAAGCCCAGCATCATGCCGGTATCTTCATGCTCCAGCAGATGGCAGTGCGCCATATAAGCATTGGCGGCATCGGCCTGATGGTTAAAGCGCACCAGCACCTCGCTGCGCCAGCCCTCAACACGAACGGTGTCTTTCCAGCCGCTGCGATGTGCCGCAGGGGGCTTGCCATTTTCCGACAGGATGCGGAACTGGGTGCCGTGAATATGGAACGGATGCAGCATCTCATCGCCTTCACCTGAAATGGTCCACTTCTCATACACGCCCTTCGCGACCTCAAACGAGGGTTTATCCATATTAAAGGCCACGCCGTTGATCTGATTACCGTTATGGAAATCATAGCCTTTCACCGGTTTTGCATGATCCATTCCGGCCATGTTGCCGTGATCCATTCCAGCCATATCAGATTTCGCCGGGCTTGCCGGTTTATCGCTGTCGTGCCCGTCCATCGCCATACCCGCCATTGACGCATGTCCGTATTTTTCCATCAGCGCCATCATGCCGCGACGGTCGAGTTCCGGATCCATCATTAATTGCATCCAGCGAGTTTTAAGCCCGTCAGTCGCAGGAACAGCGGGCATATCCACCAGCTTGTCCGGTAGCGTTCCGCTGGCCAACACCCGCAATGGGTTGATCGACAACACCGGCAACGGCTGATCAAAGGGCTTCAGTGTCATGCCCATCTGACGCACCGGCAGCGTTTGCAGATCGAAAGGTTTACCGTCAGAGGTATCCACCAGCACTTCATAACGTTCGCCCGGCAGCATCGGCAGCTCGCTGACCTGCACGGGCTCAGCCAGCAGGCCGCCGTCACTGGCAATCACATACATCGGGCGCTGATCGCTGGTGGTCAGATTGAGCGAACGGGCATTACAGCCATTCAGCAGACGCAGACGCAGCCAACCTCGCGGTACGCCGGTCTGCGGGTAGATAGCCCCATTCGTCAGCATCGTGTCGCCAAACCAGCCCACCGCCGCACTCATGATATCCAACTGGTAATCGATCTGGCTGCCGTCAGCACTCAGGCGCTTATCCTGTAAAATCACGGGAATGTCATCAACGCCCCACTGTTTGGGCAGCAGCAGCTTGCCGCTTTCCGGGTCGTTGATCAGCACCAGCCCTGCCAGTCCTTGCGCGACCTGGTAACCGGTACGGCCATGTTGATGCGGATGGAACCAGCAGGTCGCAGCCGGTTGATCGGGCGTGAATGTCACCCGGCGGCTGCTGTTCGGCGCGATCCGCGCCTGTGGCCCACCGTCGACGTTGCCCGGCAGTTCCAGACCGTGCCAGTGCACCGTCGTCGTTTCGGGCAGACGATTATGCACGGTGATGTTGACCTCTTTGCCACGATCCAGTTGGATCGCCGGGCCAAGCAGGCTGCCATTATAGCCCCAGCTTGGCACGTTTTTACCGCGCCACAGGCTGTTACCGGTCTGGGCAATCAGGGTGATTTCACTGCGCGCATCGGCCGTCAGTAACGTGGGTATCGGCAACAGCGGGCGCTGTTCAGCCGCCATTAATGAACGGCTCCACAGTGGCAATGCACTGGCTGCGCCGATGGCGGCGCTTAATTTGATAAAATCACGACGTTGCATTATCCATTCCTTATTCAGTCCTTGTGTAAGATGTCTGTATCAGATATCGATAGCGACTGACAGCATAAACCCTGCCCCAGCGGGAAGGTCAAGCCCGTTAAAAGATTGCGGGATAAGCCCTTCAGGACTTTTCTGTCTTAAAAGTGGCTGGCACCCGGCCTGAACTGTGCTAACGTCAAGCTATTGCACACGTATGAGATAAACCATGAAGAAAAGCATCAAGGCTCTGTTGCTGTTAGGGCTGTTTGGCTTCTCCTCCACCAGTTTCGCCCTCAGCGAATCGGAAGCAGAAGATTTGGCAGATTTAACCGCCGTATTTGTTTATTTGAAAAACGATTGTGGTTATCAGGATCTCCCCGACGGGCAAATTCGCCGTGCATTGGTGTTTTTCGCACAGCAAAATCGTTGGGATTTAACCAATTACAACAGTTTTAATATGAAAGCATTAGGTGAAGACAGCTATCGCGATCTCAGTGGTATTGCCGTACCGAACGATACTAAGTGTAAATCTCTGGCGCGTGACTCTCTGAGCCTGCTGGCCTACGTGAAGTAATCGTTCTCTCGCCCTCCTGCTGCTGATTTGACCGTGCAACTGCGGTCATTAATCGCTATGATACTGGCCCATTTTTCGCGGCTGTTATATTCGCCCTGATTCAGCCTGCACCTGCGCAGGCCACGTTTGCTCCCCCGTCACACAGTGTTCACACGGGTGCCGCCGGGCTGCAACGTGCATGACGGAGAGTATATGAGGATGAAAACCCCCACCATGACCGATAAAGAAATGTGGTATGAAACGCTTCATGCCGGATTCGGGCAGTATTTTTCTGTCGACAACGTACTGTATCGCGAGCAGACCGAACACCAGGATCTGATTATCTTTCAGAATGCGGCATTAGGCCGGGTAATGGCGCTGGACGGCGTAGTACAAACCACCGAACGCGATGAGTTTATCTATCACGAGATGATGACCCACGTTCCGTTGCTGGCCCACGGCGCCGCAAAGCGAGTGCTGATCATCGGCGGCGGTGACGGAGCCATGCTGCGTGAAGTATCCCGTCATAAAAACATCGAACAGATCACGATGGTCGAAATCGATGCTGGCGTGGTGACCTTCTGCAAAGAACACCTGCCGAACCACAGCCAGGGCGCCTATGACGACCCGCGCTTTACCCTGGTGATTGACGATGGCGTGAACTTCGTTAAACAGACCAGCGAAAAATTCGATGTGATTCTCTCTGACTGCACCGACCCGATTGGGCCGGGAGAAAGCCTGTTTACTTCAGACTTTTATGAAGGCTGCCACCGCTGCCTGAACCCGAATGGCATCTTCGTGGCACAAAACGGCGTCTGTTTCCTGCAGCAAGATGAAGCGGTGAACAGCCATCGCAAGCTCAGCCACTATTTCGCTGATGTCAGCTTCTACCAGGCTGCGATCCCGACCTACTACGGTGGCATTATGACCTTCGCCTGGGCCAGTGATAATCCGGCGCTGCGCCAGCTCGATGCTGCGACGATTGCCTCACGCTTTGCACAAGCAGGCCTGAACTGCCGTTACTACAATCCGGCGATCCACACTGGCAGCTTTGCCCTGCCGCAATATCTGTTAAATGCGCTGGCCGACTAACCAGGTATTTTAAGGGGGTGAACTAAATTGCAAAAGCTTAAACTACATGGCTTCAACAACCTGACGAAAAGCCTGAGTTTTTGTATCTACGATATCTGTTACGCAAACACCGATGCGGAGCGTGACGGATATATTGCATACATTGATGAGCAGTATAATGCTAACCGCCTGACCGAGATCCTGAGCGAGACCTGCTCAATTATCGGTGCCAACGTGCTGAATGTCGCGCGTCAGGATTATGAACCCCAGGGGGCCAGCGTTACGATTCTGGTCAGTGAAGAGCCGATCGATCCGCGCGACATCGACACCTCCGAACATCCTGGCCCGCTGCCCAACTCCGTTGTGGCGCACCTCGACAAAAGTCATATCTGCGTACATACCTACCCGGAAAGCCACCCTGAAGGCGGTCTGTGTACCTTCCGTGCAGATATTGAAGTCTCGACCTGTGGTGTCATTTCACCACTGAAAGCGTTGAACTATTTAATTCATCAGCTGGAATCCGATATTGTCACCATCGATTATCGCGTGCGTGGGTTTACCCGCGATGTGAACGGGGTGAAACACTTCATCGATCACGAGATTAACTCTATTCAGAATTTCATGTCGGATGATATGAAATCGATGTACGACATGATGGATGTGAATGTGTATCAGGAAAATATCTTCCACACCAAAATGCTGTTGAAAGAGTTCGATCTGAAACACTATCTGTTCAATACCGAACCCGCCGATCTGAGTCCACAGGAACATAAACGCATTACGGATTTACTGTGGAAAGAGATGCGTGAGATTTATTACGGCCGCAATATTCCGTCGTTGGGATTAAAAACGCAGTAACTGGTTGGGTGTATTGATATCCGCAAAAAGGCGACCTTCGGGTCGCTTTTTTTATTGGCGTCAGATTTTGTTACTGAAAAGTGCGCGGGTCGATCGTTAATCGGCCCGGGATTTAGCGTTACAGCGCCAGCCTCAGCGCAAAGTCCTGCTCACTCAGCTCACTCTGAGATTCATCGCTCAGCAGCCTGTCGGTAATAATATCCGTCAGTTGCTGAAGCGGTGCCGCCTGAAACAGCGACCAGGAACCGTACTTACTGCTGTCGGCCAGCAGCACCCGGCGGCGCGCATTAGCCAGCAGGTCCTGCTTCAGTCCGGCTTTCTCTTCCGTCGGTGCCGTGATGCCCTTCTCCAGGCTCCAGGAGTTACAGCTGACAAAAGCGATATCCGGATAGATATTACGCAGCAGACGGCGTCCGTGCTCACCAATACAGGACTGACTGGAGTCGTCGATGCGCCCGCCGATAATCGTCACTTCAATCTGCTTAAACTCGGAAAGAAACAACGCGATATGCAAATCAGCCGTGATCACCCGCAGCGGCAAATGCGTCAGCTGACGTGCCAGCTCCAGCATGGTGGTGCCGGCATCCAGCACCACAGCATCACCGGCTTTCACCAGGCTGGCCGCGGTATGCGCAATAACCCGTTTCTCTGCCAGATGGCGCTGCATCTTCTCAACCGTGGTGGGCTGATTGGGAATAAAGCGGTTCAGGGTTACCCCACCGTGGCTTCGGCTGATCACCCCTTCCTGATCGAGTTTTATAAGGTCGCGTCGGATGGTGGCGGGTGACGCCGCAATGGCAGCCACCAGCTGTTCGACCGTGACCAGATTATGACTTTTCAGATAGTCCATAATCTGATCGAGGCGGCTTTGTCCCTTCATATGTCCTTATGCAAGCTGCATCGCTAACTGAATAGAGATCGCCATGCTGGCAGAGTTCGCTTTTCCTGTCCAGGCAATATCAAACGCCGTGCCGTGGTCTGCCGAGGTACGGATAAACGGCAGCCCGGCGGTAATATTGACCCCATCGTAAAAGCCCAACAGCTTGAGCGGAATGTGCCCCTGATCGTGATACATCGCGACGACAATATCGTACTGGCCTTCCTGGCACTGCAGGAAAACGGTATCCGGCGGGCACGGCCCGGTCACGTTCAGCCCTTGCGCTTTCATCGCCTCTACCGATGGGCCGACGATAGTGATCTCTTCATCGCCAAACAGGCCATTTTCACCCGCATGCGGATTCACCCCGGCCACGGCAATACGCGGGTTCTCAAAACCAACGCGCCTGAGGAAAGTATCCGCCATGCCGATCACCGTCTCAACACGTTCACGCCCCAGGGTATCAAGGAACTGACGCAGCGCAATATGCGTGGTGACGTGGATCACCTTCAGCTTGTCGGTATACAGCACCATCGCGTAATTTTTGCTGTCGGTCAGCTTCGCCAGCAGTTCGGTATGCCCGGGATAAAGATGCCCGGCTGAGTGCAGCGCTTCTTTATTTAACGGGGCGGTGGCAATCGCCTGTACTTCCCCCGCCAGCGCCAGTTCCGTGGCACGTTTAACGCAGCGGTACGCCAGATCACCCGCTTCCGACTGCACGACTCCGGGCTTCAGGGCAGCCGGGTCGGCCAGCGGTTCATCGATAACATTGATAATACCAGGGGCGAAGTGAGCATCGGCCACGCGATCCAGCACGCGCAGTTCTGCCTGCGAGGTAATATTCAGGCTCAGCACGCGCCGCAGGGTACTGGCACAGCCCACCACCACTGCCGGAACCCCGGACAGCTCACCGCTGGCCAGTGATTTGATAATGATTTCCGGACCGATACCCGCCGGGTCGCCCATAGTGATCGCAATAATTTTACTCACTCGATTTCTCCTCAATAAAACGAATAACGTCGACCAGGGTGTTTGCATCACCGAAGCCACCGGCTTTGGTCATCACCAGCAAGGGTTCAGTCACATTTAATAAGCGGCCCCAGGGCACACAGCCCGCAATCTGGCCTTGAATCTGGAATCCACTGGCACCCAGCCCGCGCGCCACGGCAATCGCCACGTCACCGCCGGAAAGATACAACCCGCCTGGCTGGGCTTCTGCCAGCACTTCAGCCGTGAGCTGTGCCAGTAGCTGGCAAATTTCTTCACCCAGTTGAGCACGGCTCAGCTGATGTTCTTCACACAGTGCAGCAATCGCTTCACGCTGCCCGTTATGCTGGCAGGTGCGGACCACACAGTGCTGCCCGGCGCGCAATGCCTTGGTCACGGTCTGGCGCCAGGTGGGAAACGATACCCAACGCGGGCGAGAAAACAGTTCGGCAATATCGATATCCACCAGCGTCACGGGATGCTGCTGCTGAATCCGGTCAATTTGCTGACGGGCGATGTCACTCATCGAGCCCACCACTGCCAGCAGCGGTGACGGGTGGCGATCCACCAGCAACGCCGTCAGAGCATCACTCAGCCCGGCAGCACCGACCAGCAGCGGACGCCGTGCCAGGTGGGACGCTGCCTGCGCAATGCGCTGTAAGTCATCATCGGTTTCTGCATCCACCACCAGCAGCGACGGTGTGCTGTCGGCGGCCTGTTGCATCAGCGCCAGCAGCTGTGGCCCGCGCACCTGCGCCAGCGTCAGGCCGCCGCAAGGCAATGTGCTCTGCTCCAATAACCGCCGGGCAATGTTCGCTGTTGTCACCGGCGTTTTCGGGTCGCTGGCAAATTCGGTCTCGGTCAGTCGCAAGCCGTGAATAAAGCACTCACCGTCGCGGGTAATGCGCCCCAGCCGTGGAACCGCCGGAACTACCAGCGCCAGCGATGCACCGCTGGCCAGCAGAGCCGCTTCGGTTTCTGCGCCCAGATTGCCGCGCAGAGTGGAATCCATCTTCTTAAACAGCCAGCCTTCGCGGGCAACCGGCGACCAGTGCATCAGCGCACGATGCACCCGCTCTGCAGCATCCTGGGCAGAGAGCGCGCGGCTGTCCGTGCTGACCACCCAGACGTCGGCCTGCTCGTCACCACGCGGTGACTGGCTGTCAAAAAGCACATTCACCCGCGCTCCCGCTCTGGCCAGCCCGCTGCCCGCATCATTGGCCCCGGTAAAATCATCCGCAATCACCAGTACCGGCGTTTGCCATTTACGCTGCGTC
Source organism: Erwinia rhapontici (assembly GCF_020683125.1). NCBI lineage: Bacteria > Pseudomonadati > Pseudomonadota > Gammaproteobacteria > Enterobacterales > Erwiniaceae > Erwinia > Erwinia rhapontici. The sequence continues at coordinate 4,139,388 of NZ_CP085627.1, forward strand.
ATCGCCACTCCTGTACGGAACATTGAGGTGCCTGTCTGTGAAGAGAGGTTCAGGACACCACTCATTATCTTAATATGATTATATTCAATCACATTTGATTAAATGTGAGCAAGTTCAAATTAATCAGAATCAATATGCCCTATAAATTACCCATCAAAGTCGGAAAGTCCTTACAAATGACGAAATGCAATCACCCGTAACTGAAAGCGGCGTGATGAGGAGAAATCAGGCATGAACATAAACAGTACCGTGATCGCGGGCTACCAGACACTCAATGACATTGGCTACCTGTTAAAAGGTAAGCTGCGTGTGTTGCTGGTCACCGATAAGAATATTGCGGCGATCCCGGCAGTGCAGACGCTGACGGAGCAGGTACGCCGTCAGGTCTCAACCTTACATACCGTCAGCAACGTGCCACCCGAGCCGAGCCAGCATGATGTAGCAGAGATCCTCGCCGGCCTGGCCTCGCGCGATGTGGATCTGGTGATTGGCGTAGGCGGTGGCAGCGTGCTGGACGTGGCAAAACTGCTGTCGGTGCTGTGCGTTGAGAATGCGCCCACGCTGGAGGCTCTGCTGGCCGGAGAGAAACCTCAGAGACGCACCTCCTCGTTGCTGATCCCGACCACTGCAGGTACGGGGTCAGAAGCCACGCCAAACGCCATTCTGGCCATCCCGGAGAAAGAGACGAAAGTCGGCATTATCTCCCCAGTGATGCTGCCGGACTATGTGATTCTGGCCCCGGAACTGACCACCAGCATGCCGGCACATATTGCATCTTCAACCGGGATTGATGCGCTCTGCCACCTGATTGAGTGCTTTACCGCGACGGTGTCAAACCCGGTGAGTGACAACTACGCGCTGATCGGGATGAAGAAGCTGTTTGCCAGCCTGGAAACCACCGTGGCTGAACCCGGCAACCTGGAGGCCCGACTGAATATGCTGTGGGCATCTTATTACGGCGGTGCGGCCATCGCCCATGCCGGGACTCATCTGGTGCACGCCATGTCCTACCCGCTGGGAGGCAAATATCACCTGCCGCACGGCGTGGCGAACGCTATTCTGCTCGCTCCCTGCATGCGCTTTGTACGCCCGGCGGCGGTAAGCAAATTCGCCGAAGTCTACGATCTGTTGCCAGAGGCTAACCCGCAGCTCAACGCGGATGAGAAGTCTCACGCACTGGTGGATTACTTCGCGGCCCTGGTCCAGCGACTGAAGCTGCCTGCCAGCCTCGACGAGCTGGGGATCACCTCAGAACACCTGCCTTATTTAGTGGAAGCGGCACTCGATGTGCAGCGCCTGATGAAAAATGTCCCGGCACCGGTGAGCGCAAACGACGTGCGTAACGTGTACCTGACGCTGTTTCCGGCACTGAATCACTAACAGAGAGATTATGATGAGCAAAATTATTCGGGGCGTACTGACCGCCATCGTCACGCCTTTCGATCATGACGGCGCCTATGCTGAATCGGCCATGCGCCGTCAGGTGCAGCGCCAGTTGGCCGCCGGAAACGGTATTTTCTGCGGCGGCACCAACGGTGAGTTCTTCGTATTAAACGAACAGGAAAAGCTGGCCGTGACGGCCACCTGCGTCGACGAAGTGGCCGGAAAAGCCAATGTGGTGGCCCACGTCGGCGAAATTTCCACACGCGACACCATTCGCCTCGGTAAACAGGTTGCCGCGCTGGGTGTGGATGCCGTGTCGGTGATCACTCCGTACTTTGTTCCACTCAAACAGTCAGAGCTGATCGCCCACTACACCGCCGTGGCGGATGCACTGACGGTGCCGGTGTTTCTCTACAACATCCCGGCGCGTACCGGCAATACCTTACAGCCGGAAACCGTTCGCCAGCTGGCTGCCCACCCCAACATTATCGGCATCAAAGACAGCGCAGGCAGCTATGAGAGCCTGAGCGGCTTCCTGAAAGCAGCCGAAGGTATTGATCACTTTAACGTGCTGAACGGTCCGGACTCGTTGATCCATCAAGGATTCGTGGACGGCTGCTCGGCGTGTATTTCCGGTCTGGCTAACGTTGCACCGCAAGAGATCAACGCCATCTGGTCGCACTTCCACGCGGGCGATATCGCGGCCTCACGCAAAGCCCAGGAGAACGTCACCGGACTGCGTACCGACCTGTATGCCGTGGCCTTCTCACCCGCAGCGGTGAAAAAAGCCGTGGCACTGATGGGCTTTGACGTGGGTGACAGCCGCTACGCGGTGCAGTTTAGCGCGGAAGAAGAGCAAAAAATTCGCCAGATCGTTAACCAGTATCTTCAATAATTTTCCGGCAGCGGCACTGCGATGCCGCCTGCTCTGACTCAATCAGACACTAACAGCAATACAGGCACACCTTCCTGTGAGGTGTGCATCGCTCTCTTTTGCCTTTGTACCCTACTGAAGCGCCACAAGAGCCTGAAGGCCAGCGCGCTTTTTACAACTTAAGAGGTTGTTATGAAAGAATTTACCACGCAAGGTACGCTGATCATCGTCGGGATGGTGCTGGTGTACATCCTGTTTACCAGTTGGCTGACCTGGCGACTGCGCAGTAAAACCTCCGGTGAACATATGGAAGGCGCACGCGCCATGCCCGCGTTTATCGTCGGCATCCTGCTGATGTCGGAATATATCGGCGCCAAATCCACCATTGGTACCGCACAGGCGGCGTTCGAAGATGGCTTCGCGGCCTCCTGGTCGGTGATTGGTGCCGCCATTGGCTTCCCGATTTTCGGTCTGCTGCTGGTAAAACGCATCTATAACACCGGAAAAATTACTATTTCTGGTGCCATTGCCGAGAAGTACGGCAACACCACCAAATGCATTATCTCGCTGATTATGATCTACGCCCTGCTGCTGGTGAACGTGGGTAACTACGTCAGCGGTGCGGCGGCGATCTCCACCGTGCTGAAAGTGAACCTGCCGGTGGCGGCCTTTATTACCGCCATTGTCAGCACCTTCTACTTTGCCTTTGGCGGTATGAAGGGGATGGCCTGGGTCACGATGCTGCACAGTGGCCTGAAGTACATCGGTATTCTGATTATTCTAGGCGTGGCACTGAAGATGACCGGCGGGATTACGCCCATGGTTGAGAAAATGCCATCGTTCTACTGGACCTGGGATGGTCACGTTGGTGCCAGTACGATTATGGCGTGGCTGATCGGAACTATCGGTTCGATCTTCTGTACCCAGTTCGTGATCCAGGCGATCTCCTCCACCAAAAGCCCGGCCTCTGCGCGCCGTGCCACCTGGGTGGCCTTCTTCTTCTGTCTGCCGATTGGCCTGGCGATTGCGGTGATTGGCGTGGCGGCCAAGTTTCTGCATCCGGATATCAACAGTCTGTATGCCCTGCCCGTGTTCTTACAGGATATGAGCCCGTGGCTGGCGGGTGTGGTCACGACATCGCTGGTGGCCTCGATCTTCGTCAGCGTCAGTACGGTAGCGCTGGCGATTGCATCGCTGATTGTGAAGGACTTCTATGTGCCGATGCGTAACCCAACGCCAGAGCGTGAGTTCAAAATGACGCGCTGGCTGTCGCTGGCCATCGGCTTTGCCCCGCTGATTTTTGTGTTGCTGGTGCCGGAAGTGTTGAAACTATCATTCTTCACCCGTGCTATCCGTCTGTCGATTTCCGTGGTGGCGATTATCGCCTTCTACCTGCCGATGTTTAAAAGTGCGCGCGGCGCAAACTGGGGGCTGATTGGTTCCTGCGTCGTGACCTCGGTCTGGTTTGTCATGGGCGATCCGTTCGGCATCAATAACATGTACATCGCCCTGATTGTTCCGGCGCTGGTGATGGTGATTGATCGCATGATCCCATCGCGGGACAGTCAGAAAAAAACCGCACACCAAATTCAAAAAAGTGGAGCCTGATATGACACTGGAAACGCTCACCGTAGAACGTAACGGCATTATCGCTACCGAGGGTGACAGGCAGCAGGCGATGCTGCCCTCATCCTGCCCGCAAAATCATGCGGCTAACCTGCTGCCGCTGCCGGATGGCGATGTGCTGTGCGTATGGTTTGGCGGTACTCAGGAAGGGATCGCCGATATTTCTGTCTGGTGCTCACGCCTGGAGAAAGGGAGCGAGCGCTGGTCCGACGCGGTAAAACTCTCGGACGACCCGACCCGCTCGGAGCAGAACCCGGTACTGTTCCTCGACCCGGACAACGTGCTGTGGCTGCTGTACACCGCGCAAAAGTCCGGCAATCAGGATACGGCAATTGTGCGCTACCGCCAGTCAATGGACTTCGGCCAGAGCTGGGGACCGATTGCCACGCTGCTCGACCAGCCCGGCACCTTTATCCGTCAGCCAGTAGTCGTGCTGGCTAACGGCGACTGGCTGCTGCCGGTGTTCTACTGCCGTACCCAACCGGGTGAAAAATGGGTGGGCAATAATGACGACAGCGCGGTGAAAATCTCGCGGGATAAAGGCAAAAGCTGGCACGATGTGGCCGTGCCGGACAGCACCGGCTGCGTCCATATGAATATTACGCTGCTGAAAGATGGCTCGCTGCTGGCGCTGTATCGTAGCCGCTGGGCAGATCATATCTATCAAAGCCGGTCCGACGACGGCGGGCAAAGCTGGTCCGCCCCACAGGCCACCGAACTGCCAAACAATAACTCGTCGATTCAGGTGACCACGCTGGCGAACGGTGACCTGGCGTTGGTGTTTAACGCCATGAGTGCCGAAGGGGCCAGCGAACGCCGCACCTCACTGTATGACGAAATTGAAGATGAAGAGGATGACATGGCGGTCGCCGCCGAACCGGTGATCCACAGCGGTAAAACCGCCTTCTGGGGAGCACCACGAGCCCCCATGACGCTGGCGATTTCACGTGATGGCGGAAAAAGCTGGCCGTTCCGGCGTAATCTGGATGAAGGTGACGGCTACTGTATGACGAATAATTCGCAGCAGAAGCTGAACCGTGAGTTCTCCTACCCCAGTATTAAGCAGGGGCTGAACGGGGAACTGCATATTGCCTACACCTATTTCCGCCAGGCGATTAAATATGTGCGTGTGGAAGAGGAATGGGTGACAGGAGATCGCCGATGATCGCCGGTAACCTCAACCATCTGACGCTGGCTACCCTACCTGCATCACTGTTTCAACTGCTGGCGCAGCCCGCGCACAGCGTGGCGGCATTGAGTGCGCTGCCCGATGGGCGATGGCAGCCGGAGGGGGCCGCCTGGTTCTGTCATATCGGCTCACAGCAGAGTGCACCAGCGGTCACACGCCATACCGAGTTTCACCGGGAATATCTCGATATTCAGATCGTGCTGACGGGCGAGGAGGTTATCCGCTACGGACTGACCGATGCACGCCCGGCCGGCGGTGAAGAACGTAAAGCGGATCTGTATATCGTCGCCGATCCACAGCTGACGCAGCAGGTCCATCTGCGTCCCGGCGACTTTGTAACGTTTGCACCAGGCGAAGCGCATCAGGCACTGTGCGCCATCGGGCAACCGATGATGGTCCGCAAGGCCGTTTTTAAGATCCCGGTGGGAATGCTGGAGGGCACACTATGAGCCGTCATGCGCTGGTGACCGGCGCCAGTTCAGGCATTGGGGCGGCGATTGTTGATCATCTGTTAGCAAAGGGCTGGCAGGTGACAGGATTAAGCCGTAGCCACATTGAACATGATAACCCGCAGTTTCGGTCTGTCAGCGTGGACCTGTTCGACAATGCCGCGCTGGCCCGGGTACTTGCCGGAATGGAGACACCGCAGGCCATTATTCACGCGGCCGGGATGATGAAAGCGGCATTGCTGGGGGAGCTGGATGTCACGGCCAGCCAGCAGCTATGGCAACTGCATATTGCCGTAGCGGAAACGCTGGCCAATACCTTTGTGCCGCATATGCGCAGCGGTGGGCGCATCGTGCTACTGGGCAGCCGCACGTCACGCGGGGCAGCAGGCCGTAGTCAGTATGTCGCCACCAAATCGGCCATGATAGGTATGGTCCGCAGCTGGGCAGCAGAGCTGGCACCACGTGGGCTGACGGCCAATATCGTTGCGCCTGGCGCCACACAGACACCGATGCTGAACAGCCCCGGACGCGAAGGTTCGCCGCCAAAATTGCCACCTATCGGCCGCTTTATTCAGCCACAGGAAGTTGCCGAACTGGTGGGCTATCTGCTGTCACCTGCCGCCGCCGCCATTACCGGGCAGGAGCTGGTGATGTGCGGTGGAGCATCGTTATAAACCAGGCATGTATTGGCAAGGGCCGGGCATGCCCGGCTCCTGCGGGGCTTCTGCGTAAACGTTAACGCCCCTGTAAAAATTCCCGGTAGGCGGCAATCACGGCCAGAAAGTCTTCCACTCCGCAGAATGACAGACTCTCTTCATCGTAGTAATTCATCCCCTCTTCCATCTCATCGCCTTCAAAGTTGAGCTGGTTTGAACGGATCATCACTTCTTCTTCATCCAGTAACAGCGTGTACTCTTTGCCCACGCGCTGCCACTGACGCACACTGCCTTTGACGTCTTCGGCAGCGGCTTCGACCTCATCCAGCAGGGTGAGGTCTTCATTCACTTCATCATTAAACCAGTGACCGACGGCTTCATGGCCCATCGTCATGCGAACCTTCACACCACCGGTGATATCTCTTAAAAATTCATATTCCATCGCGCTTTCCTCCCGGCCAGCCTGCTCACAGGCTCAACCACATTTTGCGCGTCTGCCGCGACAATACTGAGCTTTGGCGCGCATTATCGCAGCCCGGCGCGGGAAAAGCAGGAGGTTTTACGTAGCGCTTTCCAATATTGATAACGGAACAGTGAAAATACTGGCCTGTCCGCTTTCCCCCATGGCATGTTCTGCCCGGCACAACGGTAATGCCCGTTCACCGGCAACATAAAATTACGTAATCACGGAAAAACAGTTGCTTAAAATTACGTAATTCCGTAAATTCATCAACAGGGAAGAATCGAATGAAAAAAATCTGTTTTCTTGGTAGCTCGTTGAGCGACCTTAAACACTTTCCCAGGAATGTGATGCATGATGCGGGTTATCAACTCGCTCAGCTACAGGCGGGTGCGACACCTGTAGATTTTAAATCACTGGCTGCTGTTGCCAGTGGGGTGTGGGAATTGCGAATACATGATGGTGACAGCGGGACATTTCGCGTGGTCTACGTGTCAAAGCTCCGCGATGCTATCTATGTACTGCATGCTTTCCATAAGAAAACGCTCAAGACCAGCCCGCAGGATGTGGCACTGGTCCGCCAGCGTTATCAGCAACTGATACAGGAGTTCAGCTCATGATCCAGCGTTTCGACAGTGTCTGGGATGCCCTTTCCGACACCCCGAAAGAGGCCGAACAGCTCAAAGCACGCTCACAATTACTGATGGCGTTGCAGGAAAAAATTGACGGCATGCCGCTCAAAGAGGCCGCCGTACTGCTCGGCGTCACCGTCTCACGTATTTCCGAAATTCGTAGCGGAAAGTTTCATCTTTTCAGTCTGGATAAACTCGTCACACTGCTTGCCAAAGCCGGCTATCAGGTGAAGTTCGAGATCGCAGCCATCCACTGAGCACATAAAAAAACCGGGCACATGGCCCGGTTTTTTTAGCGCTAACTGAAGATTAAACCGCAGTCTGGAAAATCACGCCGTCGGCTTTGTCGGTGTACTGACTCAACTGGTCGAAGTTCAGATAACGATAGGTGTCCACAGCGGTTTTATCCACCTGGCCCATAAACGTCAGATACTCTTCCGGCGTTGGCAGTTTACCCAGCAGAGAAGCGACTGCGGAGAGCTCAGCAGACGCCAGGTACACATTTGCACCCGTTCCCAGACGGTTCGGGAAGTTACGCGTGGAGGTCGATACCACCGTTGCGCCATCTGCCACACGTGCCTGGTTACCCATGCACAGTGAACAGCCCGGAATCTCAATGCGCGCGCCGCTCTTACCGAATACGCTGTAGTAGCCTTCCTCGGTCAGCTGTGCCGCATCCATCTTGGTTGGCGGAGCCACCCAAAGACGCGTAGGCAGCTGGCCTTTATGCGCATCCAGCAGTTTCCCAGCCGCACGGAAGTGGCCGATGTTGGTCATGCAGGAACCGATAAAGACTTCATCGATTTTTGTGCCCTGCACATCAGACAGCAGACGGGCATCATCCGGGTCATTCGGTGCACACAGAATCGGCTCTTTAATATCTGCCAGATCGATGTCGATCACCGCAGCGTATTCCGCATCCGCATCGCCTTCCAGCAACTGCGGGTCGGCCAGCCATTTTTCCATGCCCTGAACACGACGTTCAAGCGTACGACGATCGCCGTAACCTTCAGAGATCATCCATTTCAGCAGCACGATATTCGAGCTGAGATATTCGATGATCGGCTCTTTATCCAGCTTGATGGTACAGCCGGCTGCGGAGCGCTCTGCTGAAGCATCCGTCAGTTCGAATGCCTGCTCAACTTTCAGTTTCGGCAGGCCTTCGATTTCCAGCACGCGACCAGAGAAGATGTTTTTCTTCCCTTTCTTCTCAACGGTCAGCAGGCCAGCTTTAATCGCATACAGTGGGATCGCATGCACCAGATCGCGCAAAGTGATACCCGGCTGCATTTCACCTTTGAAACGCACCAGCACGGACTCTGGCATATCCAGTGGCATAACGCCGGTCGCAGCAGCAAAGGCCACCAGACCTGAACCCGCCGGGAAGGAAATACCAATTGGGAAGCGAGTATGTGAGTCACCGCCTGTACCTACGGTATCCGGCAGTAGCATACGGTTCAGCCAGCTGTGGATTACCCCATCCCCCGGACGCAGCGACACGCCGCCACGGTTCATAATGAAGTCAGGCAGCGTATGGTGCGTGGTCACATCGACCGGCTTCGGATAAGCCGCGGTATGGCAGAAGGACTGCATCACCAGGTCTGCAGAGAAACCGAGGCAGGCGAGGTCTTTCAGTTCATCGCGGGTCATTGGACCGGTGGTGTCCTGCGAGCCAACCGAGGTCATTTTCGGTTCGCAGTAGGCGCCAGGGCGCACACCGTCAACGCCGCATGCACGGCCGACCATTTTCTGCGCCAGTGAGAAGCCACGGGTACTGGCTGCCACATCTTTCGCCTGCTCGAACACATCACTGTGCGGCAGATTCAGAGATTCGCGGGCTTTGGTGGTCAGGCCACGGCCGATGATCAGTGGAATACGGCCACCAGCACGAACTTCATCCAACAGTACGTTGGTTTTCAGTTCAAAGTTAGCCAGAACTTCGTTGGTGTCGTGATTGCGGACTTCACCTTTATACGGATAGATGTCGATAACATCGCCCATATTCAGACGGTCAACATCGACTTCAATTGGCAGTGCGCCTGCATCTTCCATCGTGTTAAAGAAGATAGGTGCGATTTTACCGCCGAGGCAGACGCCACCGCCCTTCTTGTTCGGCACGTAAGGAATATCGTCGCCCATAAACCACAGCACCGAGTTGGTAGCGGATTTACGCGAAGAACCTGTACCGACCACATCACCAACGTAGGTCAGTGGGAAGCCTTTAGCCTGTAATGCTTCGATCTGTTTGATCGGGCCTACGTTACCAGCATCGTCGGGTTCGATGCCTTCACGGGCGTTTTTCAACATCGCCAGCGCGTGCAGTGGAATATCCGGGCGAGACCATGCATCCGGCGCCGGAGAGAGGTCGTCGGTATTGGTTTCGCCGGTCACTTTGAACACGGTTACGGTGATTTTTTCTGCAAGTTTAGGACGCTTCAGGAACCATTCAGCATCAGCCCACGACTGAATAATCTTTTTCGCGTGTGGGTTGCCTGCTTTAGATTTTTCTTCGACATCGTAGAAATTGTCGAACATCAGCAGCGTGTGGGACAGCGCTTCAGCGGCAATCGGTGCCAGCTTTTCATCGTCAAGCGCGTCAATCAGCGCATGGATGTTATAGCCGCCCTGCATGGTGCCCAGCAGTTTGATTGCCAGTTCAGGAGTAACCAGAGGAGAAGTTGTTTCGCCTTTCGCGACAGCAGCCAGGAAACCCGCTTTGACATACGCCGCTTCGTCAACGCCCGGCGGCACTCGATTGATTAACAGATCGGACAGAAATTCTTCTTCACCCGCTGGAGGGGCTTTTAGCAGTTCAACCAGCGCGGCCATTTGGGAAGCATCTAACGGTTTTGGAACAATCCCCTGGGCAGCACGCTCGGCAACGTGCTTACGGTATTCTTCTAGCACGACGTTCTCCTCGCTCTCATTGTATTTAGCATCCCGGGCTACCTGAGTTCACCGCAAAGTGAAAACCATCCATGTGTAGGGTAAGGTGCCCGGTTCCGCGAGGGCCAGCATAGCAGGATTTCGGTTGCGTGTTAATCCGTTTACAAAAAAGCAACATCAATAGCCTGACAGTTTTTATGGGCAAAAAAGCCTTTTTCCAGCGTTTTTAGCTGCTTTTTTAACATGACCATATTGGATGTTCTTCACTTGCGACTAAAAAACCGCATTCCTGCCGCACAGCAATCTCCCGCTACTACCTGTGGAAATAAATGCAGCTTATTTTAAACAGCGGTTCGATGACTTATGGAGAGGGGCACACAGGGGATATTTTTTGCGGGGAGAAAAACAAAAAAAGCCGCACTTGGCGGCTTTTTTATCACTAACACATCACTGCTCAGGCTAATGCCCTCATCGCTGTCGTCGGTGTTAGCGAGATTATCGCAAATTACAGAGCGATAACGTTTACAGCTGATGGACCTTTAGCGCCGTTCTCGATAGAGAACTCAACTTTCTGGCCTTCATCTAAGGTTTTGAAATCGCTGCTCTGGATAGCAGAGAAATGTACGAATACATCTTTGCTGCCGTCTGCTGGAGTGATGAAACCGAAGCCTTTATCAGCGTTAAACCATTTTACTAAACCAGTCATTTTGTTAGACATAGATATTTCCTTTCAATTTTTGAGCCACTTAACATGGCGAACATGGCCTGTTCATCAGATTTAAACTTATGGGCACTTAGGAGGAGGCTCTCGATGAAGGGATATCTTTGATAACACTTGTACTGAGGACTGCTTTACTAAAACTGCTTTCATAAGGTCTGTATTCCAAACCGATGAAGCATAGTAGACCGGATAAGACTCAACAAGCAAGGATTCATTTCACTTATATTTTTTGAACTTTATGGTTCACGTCTGGTCAGCGGGTTGTTCTGAAGGATGAGTGCTCATGTGGGTAAGCTCATGAAAATGCCACCAGGCTTAAATGATAAAAGCCCTGACAGAGATTGCCAGGGCTTTTAAGGTACTGCTAACTCAAACTTTAACATTAATGAACTTAACGAGTAATGACTTCTATTAGTACTTCGTCAAATGTACGTGTTTATTACGGATAGTATAAGTGACTAAGATTCTAGCTTACCTCCATAAATGACAGTTAACATCATCATGCCTGTCGAAAGACATGGCCGGTTAAACAAGTACACACCCAACGCGACGTAGACTCTTTGATACGTGGCTTGACTTCCATTGTGACTTATTAACACACATCACAATACTCGGACTCGCTTATATCGGTAAAACATAGCCTTATGTCATCGCGCTTACGTTCCCACCCTGCGATTTCGCAACTGACTGCGTGGCCTTAAGCATCATCGAAGCGAGTGGATAACAATAACTAAACTCACAACGACTCTCCCATACAAAAATACTTCGTGACCTTCATCGCAAAATAAACATTAAACTTTATCTGACACAACCCGGTAATATTCCCGTGCTGTGAGTTCTAATCTACTGCTTTAAAAACAAGAGTCAATACTGTTTTTAATGCCATGTGATTATTATCAGTGTTTATCACCTCAATTGTCAGGCAGGGAGAAAATCTGGTGATATAAACGCCAGCTGTCCGCCAAACCGGGTAGAAACCATTATAAATGGGCAAAAAAACAAGGTAAAAATCAATATCCATGCCAAGAAAGCCATTACTCGAAAATAATTTAGGCTACGTTCAACTTTTTCCTGCATTTATTTTTAACATGCACATGCTTCAGTCAACGCGTGGCCCTTCAGGATTGCCAAACAGCAAACGCTGCGCCCACGGGTGACATTATCGACATGATAATGCTTAGCGGGGTAAATCGCTTTCCACCAGCGTAAGCTCCTGTGCCGTATAGCGTTCACCGATAATATTCTCCGCCGCAAACAAGCGATCGAGCAGTGCCAGATCATCCTCTGCCAGACGGATATCGACGGCACGGCAGTTATCTTCCAAATGGGGAATTTTGCTGGCACCTGGAACAGGCACAATGTTCTCACCTTTCGCCAGTACCCAGGCCAGCGCCATCTGCGCCGCGCTACAGCTATAGCCGTAAGCCACGTCTTTTAGCTGCTCGACTAACAAAAGATTGTGGGCCAGCGCCTCTTTCTGGAAACGCGGCAGATAATGACGGAAATCATCGGCTGCCAACACGGGAAGCTTTCCTGAAAGGAAACCTCGACCCAATGGACTGTAAGGGACAAAACCGATGCCAAGCTGACGACAGGTTGAGAGCAAGCAGTGTTCAGGCTCACGTGACCACAACGAATACTCACTCTGCACGGCGGTGATGGGATGCACCGCATGTGCACGCTGTAATGTTTCGCTGGAAATTTCTGACAAACCCAGGTGCAGAACTTTCCCCTCACGTACCAGGTCGGCCATTGTTCCCACCACGTCCTCCACTGCTACGCTCGGGTCGAGGCGGTGTTGATAGTAGAGGTCAATCACTTCTACCCCCAGACGCTGTAAGGATGCCTCTACCGAGGCACGAATATTTTCAGGCTGGCTGTTCACGCCTTTAATACGTTCCCAGCCTTCCCCCTCATCTGTGATATGAAAACCAAATTTGGTAGCGATCTTTACTTTACCCGCGTGGCCTTTCAGTGCTTTGCCAATCAGAGACTCGTTGGTGAACGGCCCGTAAACTTCCGCAGTATCAAGGAAATCTATGCCCAGATCGAAGGCGCGATGCAGCGTTTTGATCATCTGCTGTTCATCGCCCGGCTGCCCGTAGGCAAAACTCATTCCCATGCATCCCAGACCGAGAGCGGAAACGTGAAAATGTTCACTGCCCAATGTTCTTTGTTTCATCATCTTTATCCCGTTGATTAGCGACAATGTCGTTATACTTTCCCCGGTTAAAATCAACAATTGACGCTGATTGAGCGCTTTAATGAAAAATAATCATCAATATGAAAAATCGCACTACGCTACAGGAATTAGAGATTTTCGCTGCCATCGCCCGCCATCTCAATTTCCGCAAGGCGGCGGAGGAGCGTAATGTCACACCTTCGACGTTGAGTCATACCCTCACAAATCTGGAGCAGCGTATCGGTTTGCGGCTCCTGAACCGCACCACGCGCAGCGTATCGTTAACTGAGGCGGGTCGTGCTTTTCTGTCGCGTATTGAACCGGCACTGGTCGATTTGTCCAGTGCGGTGGATGAGTTGAACACCTGGCGTGCCGATCCACGAGGCACACTGCGTCTCAATATGCCGCGCAATGCGGAAGCCCTTGCTCTGCACCCTGTATTGCTGCCGTTCCGCCAGCAGTACCCCGACATTGCCCTGGAGATAGCCACCAGCGATGGCTTTGTGAACATTGTGGAAGAGGGTTTTGATGCCGGTGTACGTTTTGGCAACGTCATTCCGCAGGATATGGTGGCGATCCCCTTCGGCATGCCCGTCACTGGCGCAGTGATTGCCAGCCCGGCGTTTGTTGCCCATCACGGTGCGCCGCAGCATCCGGATGAACTGCCAGACTATCCCTGTATCCAGCGGCGTTTTCCCAGCGGAATGCAATATAAATGGGAGTTCCAGGTGCAGAGCAAATTGAAGGAGATTGCGGTCAACGGCAATCTGACACTGGATAACGATCAGATGATGATTAAGGCCGCACAAGCCGGGGCCGGCATCGCCTTTGTGCTGCGCAACCTGAGTGAAAGCGCGCTGGCAAGCGGGGAACTGGTGGAGCTGCTGACTGACTATGTGGCGCCAGCTGAAAGTTTCTGGCTCTATTATCCCAGCCGTAAATACCACTCCGCCGCGATGCGCTGCTTTATTGAGTGGGTACAACAGGCCAATCGCGGCGTGATACACTCAAATTCCTTGCTGAATCACGCTGAGCCACGATGAATAGCGAACAACCGAATACGCAACTGGTCCGCTGCGACCGCCCCATCCCACACGTTGCGCGCCTGACGCTCCACCGCCCCGCCGCGCGTAATGCCTATAATGCCGTCATGATCAGCGAGCTGGAACAGTGCCTGAACTGGTGCGAACAGCAGGCCGATATCCGCACCGTTATCCTTACTGGCAGCGGAACCGTGTTTTGCGGTGGGGCCGATCTACAGGAGGCCTTTACCGACGGTGGCAAAGGCCTGATCAATTCGCACGGTGGGTTTAACCCGTTGCAACATCTGCCACGGCGCAAAATCTGGATAGCGGCACTGAATGGTCATGCCTTTGGTGGTGGACTGGAACTGGCGCTGGAATGTGATTTTATTATTGCCGCTGAGCAGGTGAAAATTGCGCTACCCGAAGTGAAGCATGGCCTGCTGCCGCTTGGCGGGGCCATCGGCCAACTGGCAACACGGCTGCCTGCGAGCGTTGCACGAGAGATGCTGCTTATTGGTGAGCCCATGGACGCTCAGCGTGCGCTGGCGCTGGGCCTGTTTTACCAGGTGACCACAGCGGAAGACCTTTTGGAAAATACACTGACGCTGGCTGCCAGCCTTAACCGCAACGCACCGCTGGCCGTTCAGGCCTGTAACGCCCTGCTGAAAGCAGCCCACGCCCAGGATCTTTGTCAAATCAGCGCTGCAGAATTGCAGCAGCTCCAGGCGAGCCTGGATTATCAGGAAAGTCTGCTCGCCTTCAGCGAAAAGCGCGCTCCGCAGTGGCGCGGAAAATAGGTTTAAAGCCGCACGGCTTTAAATAACGCACTTAACCCCAGCCCTCCGGCGATGCCCAACATCGCCAGACCAAAGCCGCCACTGTGCGGTTGGCCCAGAAGCTGGCTGAACAGACGCGTTACCATTATCGCGCCTGATGCGCCATAAGGATGCCCCAGAGCAATAGCGCCGCCCTGGCAGTTAATCCTCAGCTCATCAATGTGCAGCGCATCAACCGACCCCAGCACCTGGGCAGCAAAAGCTTCGTTAAACTCAATGACGTTGACCTGATCCAGCGTCAGACCCGGCTGGCGTGCCAGCAGTTTCTGCGTGGCGGGCACCGGCCCGAGGCCCAGCAGATTAGGATCGACGCCTGCGCTACAGGCATCCGCAAACAGCAGTCCTTCGGTAAAACCACTGGCACGTGCCCTGCGGCGGCTCATCACCAGAAGCAACGATGCGCCATCATTCAGCGGGCAACAGTTGCCCGCCGTTACTGTTCCGTCGGCGGCAAACACCGGCGACAATGCCGAGAGCTTAGCCAGCGAGGTGTCGGCACGCGGACACTCATCGTTCTCTACCAGACGCCCCCTGACGCTAACCGGGACAATCTCTTGCCGAAATGCCCCCTGCTGCTGTGCCGCCAGCGCACGCTGATGGCTGCGCAGGGCAAACTGATCCTGACGCTCCCGGCTGATGCCACACTGGCGCGCCACATTCTCGGCCGCCATGCCCATCTCCGGGTCACCGATATCATCCGGTGAAAACTGCGCGCGTCCGAAGAAACGCGGCATCTGTTTCAGCGATGCGGGTTTTTCTACGCGCCACGGTGCAGTACTGACACTTTCAACGCCGCCCGCCAGATAACACTCCCCTGCTCTGGCCTGCACCAGACGGCAGGCATTAATCACCGCTTCCAGCCCGGAACCACACTGGCGATCCACCGTGACGGCAGGAACAGAGAGCGGCAAGCCCGCCGTCAGCGCTGCCAGCCGGGCAATATTGCCGCCGCCGCCCGTCGCATTACCGATAATCACTTCATCAATCGCGGTAAACCCCGCTGGCAGGGTCGCCATGATCTGCTCAAACAGCGGTGTCAGCAGCTCGGCCATTGGCACACCGTCAAAGATGCCATAAGCTCTGCCAACCGGAGTACGTCGTGCAGCGACGATCACCGGCTGCCAGTCATCCTCAGGCTGGTAATTCAGTAAGCTCTTTGCTGCTGCCATGTTGTGCGATCCTTTTTTCCAGCTCGGTGCGTTTTATTTTACCGCTCGGCGTCAGTGGCCAGTGTGTAATATGATAAAACTGGCGCGGAATTTTATATTTCGCCAGCAGTGAGCGACAACGTTGTGATAACTGTGTCAGTTCTTCTGGTGCGCCCTCAACAATAGCGACCATTTTCTTACCCAGATAATCATCATCAACCGCAATCACTACGGCTTCAATAATTCCCGGCAATGATTTAATCGCTGACTCTATTTCAGAGAGATAAATATTATTGCCACCGCTGAGGATCATATTTCCCCGACGGCCAATGACATGCAGGCGATCATCATCATCGAGATAACCGATATCGGCCACCGTCGCCGTTGACTGATATTTCACGAACGCGCTGCCGTCATCGCCCCACAAATAACGGTCGATAATTTGTTCGCTGGTTATATAAATGGTGCCCGGCTGGTTCGCGGGAAGAACCTCTCCCTGATCATTACGGATGCTAATCTCCACGCCGGGAAACGCCTGGCCGACCGTTGCCAGCGATGCGCTGATATCGGCATCCTCAAGGGTGGAAACGGCAATAAAGCCCAGCTCTGAAGCACCGTAATATTCCTGCATTCGCGCGACGGGAAACAGTGTCCGCGCCTGACGGTAGTGATTTAGCTCCAGCTTGGCACCCGCGCTTAACAGACGCTGGAGGCTGGGATATGCGCTGCCTTCTGCCACACGAGCAAACCCGGCGATCATCGTGGGGACGACCACCAGCCGTTCGATCTGTCGCTGCGCAATCAACGCCAGCGCCGCCGCAGGCTGCCACTGCCCGGGGCTGTAGAAGGTTCCTCCGGCGTACAGCGTTTCATTCAGGCAGTAAAGGCCAATACCGTGAGAAAGGGGACCGGGAAACAGCGTTGAGGGGGCATGTTTTAACCCAAAGAGCGCTTCACCGTTTTCAAAGCTACAGCGCCAGGATCGTCGCGATCGGATAAAGGCTTTCGGCAGATTGGTGGTGCCGGAGGTAAAGTTGATCAGAAACGGCGTTTCAGCCTGCATCCCGGCGGTAAATTCGGGATCGTCTGGCAGAACACGTGGCGCGGGTTCGCTATCGACGGCCAGCCAGCGGATCGCCAGTTGCTCGGCCTGTGCGATCAGCGCCCGATCCTCTGCTTTCAGCAGCAACAGATCCGGCGCCAGCCGTTGCAGCATATCGTGGCGTTGTTCAACGGGCACCTGAGGATCGATAATCGACGCCGTAAAAGGCTGCGCAGTGGCCGCCAGCCAGGCAACGGGGAAGGTAATATCGTTACCGATGGCTATTGCTACAGTGCGGTTTTCACTAGTGGAAGGCATCCGGCACAGCTGCTGGTACAGCACCTGCGCACGCTGCCACAGCTGCTGCCAGCTCAGCGTGTAACCTTCAATATCAACGGCGGTCAGGTCGGGATGGTTTTCTGCATGCTGCTTAACTCTGTCGTGAACCGGCATGACGATCAGGCCCCGACAAACGGAAAGTGCCGGGTGAGCGCCTGACGGGCTTCATCCGGGATCGGGCACGGCTTATTATCCGTCAGACTTACACAGACCCAGATGAATTTGCCTTCGGCGCACAGCGTGGTTTTATCATCGAGCATTAAACGGATGGTGAAAATTAAACTGCTGTTACCGATTTTCTCAATCAACACCTGAGGTAACACCACATCATCCACTGACAGCGGATGAGAGAAAGTGGCTTCGCATTTTTTCACGTGGTAGGCCACACCCGCAGTGTGTGGTCGAAATAAAGGCAGAATATCAGCGCGGCGAAACGCATTAACCACGGCATCTTCACAATAGTCTAAATAAACAGAATTATGCACGTGACCGTTTAAATCTATATCGCGCATTGATACGCGAAATGTTTCGCTATTATACTGTTCCTGCATAAAAAACATTAACCTGTCAACCGGACAACACTGAAGAAAATATACCATGAAAGAGACTTTATTCACCAGAGCAGTCGTCCGGGAGTTCGGCAAAATCGGTGAGGTGATGCAGCTTGAACAGAGTCCACTCACAGAGTTAACCGCAGGCCAGGTGCGGGTGAAAATGGCCTTCGCCACCATCAACCCCTCTGATATTATTACTATTTCTGGTGCCTATCGTTCACGTATCGCCCTGCCCTTTGTGCCGGGCTTCGAGGGAATGGGCAGAATAAGCCAGAGTAATGAGGCCGGGTTGCCTGTTGGCCAGCGTGTGTTACCCGTTGGCAGCATGGGAGCCTGGCAGCATTATAAGGACTGCGATCCGCAGTGGTGTTTTACGCTGCCAGACTTCGTGACTGACCAGCAGGCGGCGACCAGCTACGTCAATCCAATGACCGCGCTGCTGATGCTGACCGAGGAAATGCATTTCACCCCGGGGAT
Organism: Erwinia rhapontici; assembly: GCF_020683125.1. Lineage (NCBI taxonomy): Bacteria > Pseudomonadati > Pseudomonadota > Gammaproteobacteria > Enterobacterales > Erwiniaceae > Erwinia > Erwinia rhapontici. Next base: position 4,157,867 of record NZ_CP085627.1, read on the forward strand.
GCGCATTATCATCAATGCAGCAAACTCGGCCATCGGTAAAATGCTGATCCGCATTGCCAATCATCTGGGGCTGAAGCCGATTGCAATTGTGCGTAAAGCAGAGAACCTCGACATCTTCGGCGGGTATGCCACAGAGCAGGTGCTGAACAGCAGCGCACAAGATTATCCACAGGCGCTGGCCGCGTTAGCACAACGCGGCGGCGTAGCGACTATTTTCGACTGCATCGGTGGTGAAGAGTCTCTGGCGCTGGCCCAGGCACTGACGCCGGGTGGGCAGTTTATTCACTATGGCCTGCTGTCTGGTCAGCCGATCCCGGCGACCTTCTGGCGCAGCCGCCCGGATATTCGCTTCTCTAATTTCCATCTGCGTCTGTGGGTGCACGGCCATGAGAAGACGCGGGTTCAACGCAAAATCAATGAGGTGATGGCGCTGATCCGCGACGGCGTGATTGCCACCGAGATTGTCGCCGAATATGCGCTGGAGGAGATCGACCAGGCGGTCAAAGCCGTGCAGTCAGGGGAGTTGAAAGGGAAGATTTTATTGCGGATGTAACCATTATTCCGGGAAAAAACCCGGGCGAGGCTTGCCTCGCCCCCACGCAGATTCCCGTAAGGGGTCGGGCATGCCCGCCCCGTTTACAACGTCAGATAAGCCCCCACGCAGATCCCCGTAGGGGGCGGGCATGCCCGACCCGTTTACAACGTCAGATAAGCCCCCACGCAGATTCCCGTAAGGGGTCGGGCATGCCTGCCCCGTTTACAATGTCAGATAAGCCCCCACGCAGATCCCCGTAGGGGTCGGGCATGCCCGACCCGTTTACAACGTCGGATAAGCCCGGCGCACCGCGCGAATGATCAGCACCGCCAGCACCACTTTGACAATATCGCCCGGCAGGAAGCCCAGTGAACCCAGCGCCGCCTGCTTTAAAGATAACCCGGCCACTGCCGCAATCCACGGAATACCTGCCGAGTAGATCAGTACTACCCCGCCCAACACCAGGAACAGCACCTCTTTAACCAGCGTCAGTGAACGCAGGTTACGCTGATACAGGAAGCCAATCAGTAATGCTGCCAGCGGCCATGCCAGAATAAAGCCACCGCTTGGACCGAGGAAAATCCCTAAACCACCGCGACCGCCCGCCAACAGCGGCAGGCCAATCGCCACCAGCACCACAAACAGCACCAGTGCCAGCGCACCGCGCTTCGCCCCGGCAATGGCACCGGCCAGCATCGGGCCTAAAGTCTGAGCGGTGATCGGCACAGCAATCACCGGCAGACTGAACGCCGGAAACAGACCCAGCGCGGCAGTGATGGCGGCAAACAGCGCAATATAAACAATATCTCGGGTGGACATTAAGATCCTCTCACTTTCTCAGCATCGGTGCGCTCACGGCGCAGTTGGGGGTCATAAGCGCGGGCTTCAAGCGCCGCCGCAATATCATCAGCCATTTTCAGGGTACGAACGATCACCGGAATGGCAATGGCGATCAGGCTGCGATCCAGCCCACGCGCTTTTTGCGCCTCCCGCACTTCAGCAACAATCGCTGCCAGTACCGGAATAAAACGCATCGCCAGCGACAGCGCCAGGCTGACCTTCGCCGGATTAATACGTACATAACGCAGCCAGAACAGGCCTTTCTCCAGGGCGTCAATCATCTCAGTGGTGCGCGTGGTGAGCGTCACCAGCGCCGCCATCAGCATCAGCGCCGCCAGCCGTGCAATCACCAGCACGCCGGACTGCCAATTGACCATCCACCACTGCACGGCAAACAACAGCACCAGTACCCACAGCAGCGGTTTAAGCTGCAACAGCATAATGCGGGGTGAGATACGCGCCAGTGGATAGAGCAATCCTACCAGCAGAAGAGCCACCAGCGAGGTTTCCAGCCGGGGGAACACAAACAGCAGCGTGCCCAGTAACGCCAGCGAAAGGATCTTCAGGCCGGGGGGCAGCCGGTGGATCATCGAATTTCCCGGGATGTAATCGCTTAATATCATGACATCATCCTGACGTACTCTTTCAGTGCCACTGCGGGCACATCATCAATCACCACCTGCCCGCGCTCAAACACCAGCACGCGATCGAAATCCTGTAAAAATTCCAAATCGTGAGACACCACGATCGCTGTCTGATCGAGATCGGCAATCGCCTGCGCAATACGCCGTTTATTACGCAGATCGAGTAACGTGGTTGGCTCATCAAAGACGATATATTCCGGCTCCATGACCAGCACGCCAGAGATAGCCAGCAGTTGCTTTTGCCCGCCGCTTAACAGATGAGCCGGATGCTGACGCAGATCCTGCATATCGTAACGTGCCAGCGCCGCATCGGTGCGTTCGCGGATCACCTGCTTTGACAGCCCAAGGTTTTTCATGCCGAAAGCGAGATCTTCTTCAACCACCGGAAAGACAATCTGGTTGTCCGGATTCTGAAACACGAAGCCGACTTTACGCCGTACCGCTTTCCCCTGCTGACGGGTGTTCAAGCCATCAACCAGCACCTCGCCCTGTTGCGGCAGCAGCAGGCCGTTCAGCAGACGGGCAAAGGTACTTTTGCCGCACCCGTTGCTGCCGACAATACCAATGCGCTTTTCTGCGAGTTGCAGAGTGATGTTATCGAGGACCTTACGCTCACCATAAGCATGCGATACCCCTTTCAGTTCCAGCATAACGTCTCCTGGGTCAGACGGGTTTACGTGGACGATACTGCCGCCCGATGGTGAGTTGCTCCACAACCGCAGCCGGAGACAACGACATCACGAAATCAACCGCGCGGCACAGATCGTCGGTACTCAGCATCTCATCGGCTGCCAGACCGGAACCCTGCGCCATATCGGTATCCACCACATCGGGGCACAGCGTGGTGACTTTAATCCCCTGAGCTCCCAGTTCACGTGCAATGGATCGGCTGTATCCGACCAGCGCATGTTTGCTGGCGGCATAGCTGGCCACGCTGCCATAAGGCTGCACACCGCTCACCGAGGCGAGATTAAAGATGCGCCCCTCAGGCGATTTCGACAGCCAGGGAACACACAGCTGGCAAAGATGATGGATAGCAGTGACGTTAGTCGCCAGCATAGCGCTGAAATCATCCAGCGCGGTCTGCGTTGATCCGCCACGGAAGATCCCCGCCGCGTTGATCAGCACATCAAGCTGTGCGTGCACGCTCAGTGCCTGCTGCACCTGTTGTGCCACCGCCGGATAATCGCAAACATCCAGTGCCAGCGTCTGCACGCGTGCAGAGCCGAGAGTGTTTGCTAAGGCGTTCAGCGCCTGCGCATTCCGTGCAATGAGTATCAGGTGATAGCCCGCAGCATGGAGATGGCGGGCAAGATGGTGACCGATACCACGTGAGGCACCGGTGATCAGGGCAACTTTATTCGACACAACGAGCCTTTTGACCGGTCAGAAATTGCCAGCAAAGATACGCGATTTTGCGGCGCCCTGCGCGGTTTTTTACGGAAAGACAGAAAGCAAAACGGCCCCCGCAGGAGCCGTTTTTTAAACACGAAGGCGAGTTATTTCTTTTTCGCTTTCGGGTTTGGCAGGTCGGTAATGCTACCTTCGAAGATTTCCGCCGCCAGACCCACCGATTCGTGCAGGGTTGGGTGAGCGTGGATGGTCAGAGCCAGATCTTCAGCATCACAACCCATCTCGATAGCCAGACCGATTTCACCCAGCAGCTCGCCGCCGTTGGTGCCAACAATCGCACCACCGATCACGCGGTGAGTGGTTTTGTCGAAGATCAGTTTGGTCATGCCGTCTGCACAGTCGGAAGCGATAGCACGGCCTGATGCTGCCCACGGGAAGGTGGACGTTTCATAGCTGATGCCTTTCTCTTTCGCTTCTTTCTCGGTCAGACCGACCCAGGCAACTTCTGGCTCAGTGTAAGCGATCGATGGGATCACTTTCGGGTCGAAGTAGTGCTTCAGACCAGAGATCACTTCTGCCGCTACGTGGCCTTCATGCACACCTTTGTGTGCCAGCATTGGCTGACCCACGATATCGCCGATAGCGAAAATGTGTGGCACGTTGGTACGCAGCTGCTTGTCGACACGGATAAATCCGCGCTCGTCCACTTCCACGCCCGCTTTGCCAGCATCCAGGCCTTTACCGTTAGGTACACGGCCAATGGCTACCAGAACCGCGTCGTAACGCTGTGGTTCTGACGGCGCTTTTTTACCTTCCATCGTTACATAGATGCCATCTTCTTTGGCTTCAACCGCAGTAACTTTGGTTTCCAGCATCAGGTTGAACTGCTTGCTGATGCGTTTGGTGAAGACTTTCACCACGTCTTTATCAGCCGCCGGGATCACCTGGTCAAACATCTCGACCACGTCGATCTGAGAACCCAGCGCGTGATACACGGTACCCATTTCCAGACCGATGATGCCGCCGCCCATAACCAGCAGACGCTCAGGCACTTCTTTCAGTTCCAGCGCATCAGTGGAGTCCCACACGCGTGGATCTTCATGGGGAATAAAGGGCAGTTCAATCGGACGGGAACCCGCCGCGATGATGGCATTGTCAAAAGTGATAACGGTTTTAGAACCGTCTTCAGCGGTGACTTCCAGCGTGTTAGCACCGGTGAATTTACCCAGACCGTTGACCACATTCACTTTGCGGCCTTTCGCCATGCCCGCCAGACCACCGGTCAGTTGGGTGATGACTTTTTCTTTCCAGGTACGAATCTTGTTGATGTCGGTTTGCGGCTTGCCGAACACGATACCGTGCTCTTCCAGCGCTTTGGCTTCTTCAATCACCTTCGCCACGTGCAGCAGGGCTTTAGAAGGGATACAGCCGACATTCAGACAAACACCACCGAGGGTGCTGTAACGCTCAACGATCACGGTCTCCAGACCTAAATCCGCTGCACGGAAGGCTGCAGAGTAGCCTGCAGGACCTGCCCCAAGTACCACGACCTGAGTTTTAATTTCTGTACTCATCATGACCTCTTATTTGATTGTCCGGCGGGTCAGAGCAGATACCCGTCATACTTGAATCTGCATCTGTGTTGGCTACGCTCGCTCACCCGAATCACTGACTTATGTAAGCTCATCGGGATTCCCTCGCTTGCCGCCTTGATGCAGCTCCAATTATTTTGGGTATATATTTCAACGCCCTTCATCCACCGGGACGCGTTCACCGCAAGAGTTTACAGAATTGTTAATAAACTGCAAAGCGCGGTGCCACGAATCACTACAACAACTTACCAGAAGGCCGGCTTACGCCGGCCTTCTTCAGGATTACATCACCAGGCGGCGAATGTCGGCCAGTGCGTTGTTAATGATGGTGATGAAACGCGCACCATCAGCACCGTCAATAACACGGTGGTCGAAGGAGAGTGACATCGGCATCATCAGACGCGGCGTGAACTCTTTACCATTCCAGACCGGCTCAATCGCAGACTTGGACACACCGAGGATAGCCACTTCCGGCGCGTTAACGATAGGCGCGAAGTGGGTCGTCCCGATACCACCGAGGCTGGAGATGGTGAAGCAACCGCCCTGCATTTCGCCCGCAGTCAGTTTGCCATCACGTGCTTTTTTGGAGATAGCCATCAGTTCGCGAGACAGCTCAGTGATGCCTTTCTTGTTCACATCTTTGAACACTGGAACCACCAGACCGTTTGGCGTATCAACCGCCACACCGATGTTGATGTATTTCTTCAGCGTCAGTTTCTGTGCGTCTTCAGACAGCGAGCTGTTGAAGCGTGGCATCTGCTCAAGCGCAGCCGCGACCGCTTTCATGATGAACACCACCGGGGTGAACTTCACATCCAGCTTACGCTTCTCAGCTTCGGTGTTCTGCTGTTTGCGGAACGCTTCCAGCTCAGTGATGTCGGTTTTGTCGAAGTGAGTCACGTGTGGGATCATCACCCAGTTACGGCTCAGGTTCGCACCAGAGATTTTCTGGATACGGCCCAGTTCAACTTCTTCGATCTCACCAAACTTGCTGAAGTCCACTTTCGGCCACGGCAGCATGCCAGGCAGACCGCCGCCAGCAGCAGCAGGTGCTTCAGCGCGTTTTACCGCATCTTTCACATAGCTCTGCACGTCTTCTTTCAGAATACGGCCTTTACGTCCGGTGCCTTTGACTTTCGCCAGGTTTACACCGAATTCACGTGCCAGACGGCGGATAACCGGAGTCGCATGGACGTAAGCATCGTTTTCTGCGAATTCTGACTTCGCCTCCGCTTTCGCAGGCGCAGCAGCCGGAGCGGCTTTCTCTTCCTGTTTAGCCGGAGCAGGTGCAGCGGAAGCGGTGGTCTCGGCAGGAGCGGCGGCTGGCGCAGCGCCTTCCACTTCGAAGACCATTACCAGAGAGCCGGTGCTGACTTTGTCGCCAGCGCTGATTTTGATCTCTTTAACCGTACCCGCGAATGGTGCAGGCACTTCCATTGAGGCTTTGTCGCCTTCAACGGTGAGGATCGACTGTTCAGCTTCAACTTTGTCGCCCACTTTCACCATGATCTCAGTGACTTCAACTTCGTCGCCGCCGATATCCGGTACGTTAACCTCTTTTGCTGCGCTGGCCGCAGGGGCCGCTGCAGGTGCGGCTGCTGGAGCCGCTTCTTCTTTCTTCTCTTCGGCTGCTGCCGGTGCTGCTGCACCGCCTGCCGCTTCGAAAATCATGATCAGTTTGCCGGTTTCGACTTTATCGCCGGTAGCGACTTTGATCTCTTTAACCACACCAGCCTGTGGGGACGGCACTTCCATTGAGGCTTTATCGCCTTCAACGACCAGCAGTGACTGCTCAACTTCTACAGTGTCGCCCACTTTGACCAGAATCTCGGTGACTTCAACTTCGTCTGCACCGATGTCCGGGACATTAATTTCGATAGCCATTACTCTATTACCTCTTATGCCAGACGTGGGTTGACTTTATCAGCGTCGATATCGAACTTAGCGATAGCGTCTGCCACCACTTGTTTGTCGATTTCGCCACGTTTAGCCAGTTCACCCAGGGCTGCAACCACCACGTAAGATGCGTCCACTTCGAAGTGGTGACGCAGATTCTCACGGCTGTCTGAACGACCGAAGCCGTCAGTACCCAGTACGCGATAATCGCTGGCAGGGATATAGCTGCGAACCTGCTCGGCGAACAGTTTCATGTAGTCAGTCGATGCCACAGCAGGTGCATCGTTCATCACCTGAGCGATGTACGGCACGCGGGCTTCTTCTGTTGGATGCAGCATGTTCCAACGCTCACAGTCCTGACCATCACGGGCCAGTTCGGTGAAGGAAGTCACGCTGTAGATGTCAGAACCGACACCGTAATCTTTCGCCAGGATCTCTGCCGCGTCACGCACGTGGCGCAGGATAGAACCTGAACCCAGCAGCTGAACTTTACCTTTGCTACCTTCTTTGCTGTCCAGTTTGTAGATACCTTTACGGATACCTTCTTCTGCACCGGCCGGCATTGCTGGCATGTGGTAGTTTTCGTTCAGTGTGGTGATGTAGTAGTAAATATTTTCCTGAGCATCGCCGTACATACGCACCAGACCGTCATGCATGATGACCGCGACTTCGTAAGCGTATGCTGGATCGTAAGAGATACAGTTCGGGATAGTCAGAGACTGAATGTGGCTGTGACCATCTTCGTGCTGCAGACCTTCACCGTTCAGGGTGGTACGACCGGAAGTCCCGCCGACCAGGAAGCCACGAGCCTGCTGATCACCTGCTGCCCAGCACAGGTCGCCGATACGCTGGAAACCGAACATGGAGTAGTAGATGTAGAACGGGATCATTGGCAGGTTATTGGTGCTGTAAGACGTTGCCGCCGCCAGCCACGATGCGCCTGCGCCCAGTTCGTTGATACCTTCCTGCAGGATCTGACCTTTCTCGTCTTCTTTATAGTAAGCAACCTGCTCACGGTCCTGCGGGGTGTACTGCTGGCCATTCGGGCTATAAATACCGATTTGACGGAACAGACCTTCCATACCGAAGGTGCGCGCTTCATCGGCAATGATTGGCACCAGGCGATCTTTGATCGACGGGTTCTTCAGCATCACGTTCAGGGCACGTACGAAGGCGATCGTGGTTGAGATCTCTTTGTTCTGCTCATCCAGCAGCTGACGGAAATCTTCCAGTACAGGCATGGACAGCTTCTCGCTGAAGTTCGGCTCACGGGTTGGCAGGTAGCCGCCCAGTTTTTCACGCTGACCATGCAGGTAGTTGTATTCGTCAGACCCTTTATCAAAGGTCACGTACGGCAGTTTTTCGATGGCTTCATCGCTGACCGGCACGTTGAAACGATCACGGATATAGCGTACGCCATCCATGTTCATTTTCTTCACCTGGTGCGCAATGTTTTTGCCTTCGGCAGTCTCACCCATACCATAACCTTTAATGGTATGTGCCAGAATCACCACAGGTTTACCTTTGGTATCCTGCGCTTTTTTCAGTGCAGCGAAGACTTTCTTCGGATCGTGACCACCACGGTTCAGAGACCAGATCTCGTCGTCGGTCAGATCTTTCACCAGCTCAGCCGTTTCCGGATATTTACCGAAGAAGTGCTCACGAACGTAGGCACCGTTACGGGATTTGAAGGTCTGATAGTCACCGTCAACGGTTTCGTTCATCAGTTGGATCAGTTTACCGCTGGTATCTTTACGCAGCAGCTCATCCCAACGACCGCCCCAGATCACTTTAATCACTTCCCAGCCAGCACCACCGAAGATACCGTCCAGTTCGTTGATGATCTTGCCATTACCCGTCACCGGGCCATCAAGGCGCTGCAGGTTACAGTTGATGATGAAGACCAGGTTATCCAGTTTTTCACGGGTCGCGATAGTGATCGCCCCTTTGGATTCCGGCTCATCCATCTCACCGTCGCCCAGGAAGGCGTAAACGGTCTGCTGAGAGGTATCTTTCAGGCCACGGTGTTCCAGATATTTCAGGAATTTAGCCTGATAGATCGCACCCAGTGGGCCCAGGCCCATAGAAACGGTCGGGAACTGCCAGAAGTTAGGCATCAGTTTAGGGTGCGGGTAAGAGGACAGGCCTTTACCGTCAACTTCCTGACGGAAGTTGTTCATCTGGTCTTCGGTCAGACGACCTTCCAGGAAGGCACGCGCGTAAACGCCCGGAGAAATGTGGCCCTGGAAGTAAACCAGATCGCCGCCGTCTTTTTCAGTGCGCGCACGGAAGAAGTGGTTGAAACACACTTCATACACGGTGGCAGAAGACTGGAAGGAAGACATATGGCCGCCCAGATCCAAATCTTTCTTGGAAGCACGCAGAACGGTCATGATGGCGTTCCAGCGAATAGCGGAACGGATACGACGCTCTAAAGACGTGTTGCCCGGGTATTCCGGCTCATCTTCAACAGCAATAGAGTTAATGTAGTTATTGGCTCCCGCGCCGGCAGCCACTTTAACGCCACCTTTGCGTGCACCGCTCAATACCTGGTCAATCAGATACTGTGCGCGCTCAACACCTTCTTCACGGATGACCGATTCGATCGCTTCTAACCAGTCGCGAGTTTCGATCGGATCCACGTCATTATTTAAACGTTCTGACATGGGGGGTATTCCTTATCTGTGTCTAATTACGTTGAATTGTCTGGAGCCTGTCTCTTTGTGCTCTGTGGGCAAAACACAAAGAGACAGGCCCGTCGTTTATACCTTTATAGGTACGTGCCGCGTTATATTTACGCGTTAATCCTTACGTTGCTGTAAACGTCGCAAGGAGCGCTCTCTACGACTTTGCTCCCGACTTCTGTCCAGCAATACTTCCTCGATAAACGCCAAGTGGCGGTGTGAAGCCTCGCGTGCCTGCTCTGGCTCACGTGCCACAATCGCCTCAAAAATACTGGCGCGGTGGCTACTTACTTTCTCCAGCATCTCACGACGCGTGTAGAGCATTTCGAAGTTCTGTCTGACGTTCTGTTCCAGCATCGGACCCATGCTACGAAGCAAATGCAGTAACACCACATTATGCGCCGCTTCTGTTACAGCGATCTGATACTGCATCACCGCTCCCGCTTCTGCGTCGAGATCGCCATTTTGCTGGGCGGTCTGAATATGCAGATGGCAGTCGCGGATGCGTTCCAGATCGTCGTCAGTGCCGCGCAATGCGGCGTAATAGGCAGCAATCCCTTCCAGTGCATGACGTGTTTCGAGCAGGTCGAACTGGGATTCAGGATGGCCGGCAAGTAATTCTACGAGCGGGTCGCTCAGGCTTTTCCACAAATTGGTTTGGACGAAGGTACCACCGCCCTGACGGCGTAATAGCAGGCCCTTAGCTTCCAGACGCTGAATAGCTTCGCGCAGGGAGGGACGGGAGACATCGAACTGCACGGCCAGCTCTCGCTCAGGCAGCAGTTTTTCTCCGGGACGCAGTGTCCCTTCCATAATCAGGGACTCAAGCTGCTGCTCAATAGCATCAGAGAGCTTAGGTTGGCGGATCTTGCTGTAGGCCATCATCCCTTCTTTTCGATTTGCCAGAGTAAATTGGTAATACCAATTGCAAAAAGGTGCCCGTAAAGTAACAAAGTATTCACCTGATGTCCATATGGCAACTGCCCGAAACCAGACCGCCGTCTCCTTCTCTGTCAGGGCACAGGCACGCCGTTGACACGCGAATTTACCTGACGACAAATGTTAAATTTCGTCACTTTTTCGAAAGCAGGCAGCAGCTTAGTGGATAGAATACGATACCCATACCTTCGCAGATAAGGCGTTATTACCCTTTTCTGCATCTTGTTATTTACCTTATCGCACCCGGTGCGATCGGTGGTTTTTTATCCAACCCAGCACACATAATGAGAAAGAAAGTGCAAAGTACCGCTCCTAACATTATTCTCTGCGCCATACCAGACTCATACGCATTTTCGTACTGACATAAGTGTAAATATATCAGTACGTTATTGGTTTTTTAGCCGATGCAGTCATACACAGAAAGCGCATTACGAGGATTATTATGGAGCAACAACCGGGAGAGACGCTGCAGCGCGGATTAAAAAACCGCCATATTCAGCTGATCGCATTAGGCGGGGCCGTGGGCACAGGACTGTTTCTGGGCAGTGCATCGGTGATCAAATCCGCCGGTCCGGCAGTCATTCTGGGCTATGCCATTGCCGGGTTTATCGCCTTCCTGATTATGCGTCAGCTGGGTGAGATGGTTGTCGAGGAGCCAGTTGCCGGCAGTTTCAGTCACTTCGCCCACAAATACTGGGGCGCTTTTGCGGGCCTGGCCTCCGGCTGGAACAACTGGATGCTCTACGTGCTGGTGGCGATGGCTGAACTGACCGCCGTGGGCAAATATATCCAGTTCTGGTATCCGGACATTCCGACCTGGATGACAGCGGCGGTGTTCTTCGTGATCATCAATGCGATCAACCTGACCAATGTGAAGGTGTTTGGCGAACTGGAGTTCTGGTTTGCCATTATTAAGGTTATCGCCGTTGTCGCGATGATTGCCTTTGGCGGCTGGCTACTGTTCAGCGGCACCGGCGGCCCACAGGCAAGCATCAGTAACTTGTGGAGCCAGGGTGGCTTTATGCCGCACGGCATGGGCGGGCTGGTGATGATGATGGCCATCATCATGTTCTCCTTTGGCGGGCTGGAAATGATCGGCCTGACCGCCGCAGAAGCAGAGAACCCGGAAAAAAGCATCCCGACGGCAATCAATCAGGTGATCTGGCGCATCCTGATTTTCTATGTCGGTTCACTCACCGTGCTGCTGTCGCTGATGCCATGGACGAGTGTGACAGCAAATACCAGCCCGTTTGTACTGATTTTCCACGAGCTGGGTGATGCTCTGGTGGCTAACGCACTGAATGTGGTGATCCTGACCGCGGCACTGTCGGTCTATAACAGCTGCGTTTACTGCAACAGCCGCATGTTGTTTGGCCTGGCGCAGCAGGGTAATGCACCAAAAGCCCTGCTAAAAGTTGATTCACGAGGTGTGCCGGTCGCCGCTATCCTGATGTCTGCCACTGCCACCGCCTTCGGCGTGCTGCTCAACTATTTGATGCCCGCTTCTGCTTTCGAGCTGCTGATGGCGCTGGTGGTTTCCACGCTGGTGATCAACTGGGCCATGATCAGCCTTTCCCACCTGCGGTTCCGCAAACGCCTCGTCGAGCAGGGGGTTCAGCCTCGCTTTAAGGCCCTGTTTTATCCGTTTGGCAACTGGCTGTGCCTGGTCTTTATGGCTGGGGTGCTGGTTATTATGGCAATGACGCCGGGTATGGCTATTTCGGTGTGGTTGATCCCGGTATGGATTGGCATCCTGGCTATCGGCTACCAGGTTAAGCGCCGCACTTCGCGCACCTGATCTCCCTCTCCTTTATCCACGTTCCGGCAGCCTACGGCCGGAACGTTCTTCAGCCCCACTCGTAACGCCCCGTCATAAGACAATGTTATTCGTCATTTTCGATAATTTATGACAAAACAAATACAGCGATAAATGAGACGCCGCGCTGCTTTTTTAGTCGTTCCTGCGCATGTTTATCAGAAAGCGAGTGCAAACCTCTGCACATAGCACTATTCTCATCCTGAGGCTACGCCTTGAATTATATTTACTTACACAGTGCCGTAAAGTTTTTAATACACCTGGATAACAGGGCCAGCCGTAGACATAAAAAATAATAAAACATCATGAGGTCATACATGGAACATCAGCAGGGCGAAACGCTGAAACGTGGCTTGAAAAACCGCCATATTCAGCTGATCGCATTAGGCGGTGCCGTTGGTACCGGTCTGTTTCTGGGCAGCGCATCGGTCATCCAATCCGCAGGACCAGGCGTCATACTGGGTTATGCTATTGCCGGATTTATTGCCTTCCTGATCATGCGCCAACTGGGCGAGATGGTGGTAGAAGAGCCGGTAGCCGGAAGCTTCAGCCACTTTGCTTATAAATACTGGGGCAACTTTGCCGGTTTCGCCTCTGGCTGGAACTACTGGGTACTGTATGTGCTGGTGGCGATGGCAGAGCTGACAGCCGTAGGCAAATATATTCAGTTCTGGTATCCGGATATTCCTACCTGGATGTCGGCAGCGGTGTTCTTTGTGCTCATCAACGCCATCAACCTGACCAACGTGAAAGTGTTTGGTGAGATGGAGTTCTGGTTCGCGATTATTAAAGTCGTTGCCGTGGTGGCTATGATCCTGTTCGGTTGCTGGCTGCTGTTCAGCGGCACGGGTGGCCCACAGGCCAGCGTGCGTAACCTTTGGGAACAGGGCGGCTTCCTGCCCAATGGCTTTAGCGGGCTGATCATGATGATGGCGATTATCATGTTCTCCTTCGGGGGTCTTGAACTGGTCGGCATTACCGCTGCGGAAGCGGATAACCCGGAAACCAGCATTCCAAAAGCCACCAATCAGGTGATTTACCGCATTCTGATTTTCTACATTGGTTCCCTGGCGGTCCTGCTGTCGCTGATGCCATGGACCCGCGTGACGTCTGATACCAGCCCGTTCGTTCTGATTTTCCACGAGCTGGGTGATGCGCTGGTGGCGAATGCCCTTAACGTGGTGATCCTGACGGCTGCGCTGTCGGTATACAACAGCTGCGTTTACTGTAACAGCCGTATGTTGTTTGGCCTGGCGCAGCAGGGTAATGCCCCTAAAGCGCTGTTAAAAGTCGACAGCCGCGGCGTGCCGGTGATCTCTATCCTGTTCTCCGCGATTGCGACGGCATTGTGCGTACTGCTCAACTATCTGATGCCGGGTGAGGCGTTTGGTCTGCTGATGGCGCTGGTGGTCTCAGCTCTGGTGATCAACTGGGCGATGATCAGCCTCGCGCATATGAAGTTCCGCCGTAAGAAAGATCAGCAGGGTGTCACCACCCGCTTCCCGGCGCTGCTTTATCCGTTGGGTAACTGGATTTGTCTGCTGTTCCTCGCGGGAATTCTGGTACTGATGGCAATGACCCCAGGCATGGCGATCTCTGTCTGGCTGATCCCGGTATGGGTACTGATCCTCGCCGTGGGTTACTGGATTAAAAACCGCACACAGCGCGCGTAATCATCACGTCTGCTATTGATTCGGCCAGCACTAGCTGGCCGAATTGTTATCTGCTTCACACTTTCCCCTCTCCAGGCGTTTTGTCCATCTCTGCGACGTTTTGCACCTGCGCACCGCATCCGATAAGCGTGAATACTCTCAAGCACTAAAGACACGCGGGAGAATTATCCATGAAGGGCTCAAAACTCTCAGTCAGAGAGAAAATTGGTTACGGAATGGGCGATGCCGGATGCAATATGATCGGCGGCGCCATCATGCTCTTTCTTAACTATTTTTATACGGATGTCTTCGGACTGGCGCCTGCATTGGTGGGCGTTCTCCTGTTATCTGTCAGGGTGCTGGATGCAGTCACGGACCCGATTATGGGTGCGATTGCCGACCGGACTCAGAGTCGCTGGGGTCGTTTCCGCCCCTGGTTACTGTGGGTCTCCGTACCCTATGTGCTGTTCAGTGTGCTGATGTTCACCACGCCAGACTGGAGCTATAACAGCAAAGTCATATGGGCGTTTGCGACCTACTTCCTGATGTCGCTGACCTATACCGCGATCAATATCCCCTACTGTTCCCTGGGTGGCGTGATCACCAACGATCCCGGCGAACGCGTCTCCTGCCAGTCGTACCGGTTTGTGATGGTCGGGATTGCCACGCTGATCCTGTCACTGACGCTGCTGCCGCTGGCAGAGTGGTTTGGCGGTGACAACAAGGCGCGCGGCTACCAGATGGCTATGGGTGTGATGGCGCTGGTGGCACTGCTGATGTTCCTGTTCAGCTTTGCCACGGTACGCGAGCGTATTCGTCCGGCAGTGCCCAGCAATGACGACCTGAAAGCTGACCTGCGCGACGTGTGGAAGAACGATCAGTGGGTACGCATATTGCTGCTGACCTTCTGCAACGTCTGCCCTGGCTTTATTCGTATGGCTGCCACCATGTATTACGTCACCTGGGTGATGCAGCAATCGACTCACTTCGCCACGCTGTTTATCAGCCTTGGCGTGGTAGGCATGATGATCGGCAGTACGCTGGCGAAGATCCTGACCGACCGCTGGTGCAAGCTGAAAGTGTTCTTCTGGACCAACATCGTGCTGGCAGCATTCTCCGGTGGCTTTTACTTCCTTGACCCGCAGGCAACGATGCTGGTGCTGGTGATGTACTTCCTGCTGAACATCCTGCATCAAATCCCGTCACCACTGCACTGGTCGTTGATGGCCGACGTTGATGACTACGGTGAGTGGAAAACCGGTAAACGCATTACCGGTATCAGCTTCTCCGGCAACCTGTTCTTCCTAAAAGTCGGGCTGGCGGTGGCTGGTGCCATGGTCGGTTTCCTGCTCTCCTGGTACGGTTACAATGCTGGCGCGAAACAACAAAGCCCCGCTGCGCTGAACGGTATCGTGCTGCTGTTTACCGTTATCCCAGCGGTGGGATACCTGATTACGGCTGGCGTGGTACGCCTGCTGAAAGTGGACCGCACGCTGATGCTGCAAATCCAGAGCGACCTTGAGCAGCGCCGTACAAACTATCAGGAGCTGAATGACTATCATGAGCACAAAGAACTGAAAACCAAACCACAAGGAGCCGCACGATGAGCCACTGGCCTAACCCGTTAATTGAACAGCGCGCCGATCCCTTTATTCTGCGCCATCAGGGGAGCTACTATTTTATCGCGTCGGTACCGGAGTACGACAGGCTGGAGATCCGCCGCGCCGCTACCCTGGCAGAACTGGCACAGGCCGATGCCGTCGTCGTCTGGCGCAAACCTGAGCAGGGCCCCATGAGCGCCCTGATTTGGGCACCGGAACTGCATCTGATTGACGGCCAGTGGGTGATCTATTTTGCGGCAGCGCCATCACAGGAGATTAAACAAGGTCTGTTCCAGCACCGCATGTTTGCCCTCACCTGCGATGATATCGATCCACTGAAAGGAGAATGGGTCGAACGCGGTCAGATCCTGACCCCCATCGACAGCTTCGCGCTGGATGCCACACACTTCGTCCATCAGGGGAAAAACTGGTATCTGTGGGCGCAGAAAGATCCGGCCATCCCCGGTAATTCCAACCTCTACCTGGCAGAGTTGGCTACCCCCTGGCAGATAAAAGGCGAGCCGGTGATGCTCAGCCGCCCGCAGTATGAATGGGAGTGTGCAGGATTTAGCGTCAATGAAGGCCCGGCGGCAATACATCATGGCAGGCGCCTGTTTGTCAGCTACTCGGCCAGCGCCACCGATGAGAATTACTGTATGGGGTTGTTGTGGATTGATGTCGATGCGGATCCGCTACAGCCAGAAAACTGGCATAAATCTGCTGCGCCCGTATTTACCACCGACTGGGAGAACCATCAATATGGTCCGGGCCACAACAGCTTTACGGTCGGGGAGAATGGCGAAGACGTCTTGGTGTATCACGCACGCAATTACACCGAAATTGAAGGTGACCCGCTATACGACCCTAACCGCCATACCCGGGTGAAAACATTCAGCTGGAGTGCCGATGGCCTGCCGCAGTTCGGCACACCACCCGCAGACAGCGTGTTACACCAGCGTGCCGTAAATAGTCAGTAACGCCACCACCACCACGAGGACCAGTGACACTTTTTTCGCCAGCATCACTGCCACACGCGGGGTCTCCACCTTATCCAGGTGGGGATCGCGCGCCAGTGAGAACTGGGCCAGACGTGTCAGCACCTGATACTGCGGTGTGTGGCGATCGCCCAGAGACGCAAACCACGCGGGTAATGCACGCTCACCGTGCCCCAGCAAGGCATAAGCTACGCCCACCAACCGTACCGGGATCCAGTCAACCCAGTGCAGAATGGCATCAACACCGGACTGCGCGCGCGCCAGCGGATTCTGCTGCCGCGCCAGCCAGCTCTGCCAGGCACGCAGGAACGCATAGCCCACCAGCAGCACCGGCCCCCAAGGCCCCCCCACCACGAACCAGAATAGCGGTGCCAGATAGAAACGGTAGTTAATCCACAGCAGCGCATTTTGCAGTTCAGACAAAAACTCACGTTCGCTACACTCGCCGGGTACGCCGTGGATCAACGTCAATTCCTCAATCATGGCGTTATGAGCATCAGTGTCGTTATGGCTGGCCGCCTTCAGATAAGCGTGATAGTGCAGACGCACCGACCCGGCGCCAATACAGAGCAGACCGATCAGTATCCAGAACAGCAGCTTAGGCACTCCAAAAAACAGCCCTTTTAGCGCCAGTAAGCACAGAGCGACGATAGCCATGATCATCACAACCATCAACAGCGTACGCACCAGAGAAAAACGCTGACGAGCGCGGAACAGTGGCACCAGATGATGATCCAGTTGCCAGTGTTCACCCATTTTAAATAATCGTTCCCATCCGAGAACCAGCAACAGGCTGAATAACGTCATGCCTTAACTCCCATTGAGTGTGGTCAGGGTGTTATGCCCAAGGTCGGCGCGAAAACGCGCCCAGTCGAAAGAGGGTCCAGGGTCCGTCTTACGTTCAGGTGCAATATCGCTGTGCCCGGTGATGTGCTGCGCCATCATCGGGTAGTGTTCAATTAACAGCTGCGTCACGGCCTGCAACGCCTGATATTGCGCATCGGTATAGGGCAGCGTATCCGTGCCTTCCAGCTCGATACCTACGGAGAAATCATTACAGACTTCACGCCCCTGATAGCGAGAAACCCCGGCGTGCCATGCCCGCAGATGAAAAGGCACATACTGCACGATCTCGCCGTCGCGGCGGATCAGACAGTGCGCAGACACCTGTAAATGACAGATATCAGCGAAATAGGGATGAATGCCAGGATCAAGCTGACCGGTAAACAGCGCATCGATCCAGGGGCCACCAAACTCACCGGGCGGCAAACTGATATTGTGCACCACCAGCAGTGAAGGTGCTTCATCGTCAGGTCGCTGATTAACATGCGGCGACGGAACATGCCGCACGCCAGCGATCCACCCATCTCGCAACTGCATACCGATCTCCTGTGTTCAGACTCTCGCAGATTAACATGGTTTTTTTCAGCTTAATCAAACTTATCTGTCGGCCTTTTTACTGTGGCAAAAAATATTTTCATCTTTTTGCATCCGATTTCCACTCTCAACCGTAGATAGATATAACCAGCATAATTGGAGTTACAGCAGGCCAGCATCCGATGATGCTCATGCCGTTGCCGCTTCAAACATGACGGGACTATGTAAGGCAAAAATGCCTTCTCTTACCCAAAGGAATTCATCATGAAAACGTTCATCCGTACCGCTCTGTGTCTCTCAGTGTTGTTCAGTGCCGCATCAATGGCTGAGATGTCCAAGAATACCGTGATGGTGGGTGGGGCCGCTATGCTCCCTTCCCATAATATCGTTGAGAATGCCCTGAACTCGAAAGATCACACCACGCTGGTCGCTGCTGTAAAAGCGGCAGGCCTCGCGGATACACTGCAAGGCCCTGGCCCCTTCACCGTCTTCGCCCCCACCAATGCCGCTTTCGCCAAGCTGCCCGCTGGCACGGTGGATAACCTGCTGAAGCCGGAAAACAAAGCAACGCTGACCAGCGTGCTGACCTACCATGTGGTGGCCGGAAAGTATGATATGAAGACGCTGGTGAAAAAAATCAAACAAGGCAACGGCAGCACTGAGCTGAAAACCGTGAATGGCGCCCCGTTGTGGCTGATGATGAATGGCCCACACAATATTCAGGTAAAAGATGATAAAGGCAATGTTGCCAATATCAGCACCTATGACGTGCAACAAAAAAATGGCGTGATTGATGTAATTGATACGGTACTGATGCCTTAATCCATCGTGTGCCAACACCAAGGGAAAAATTAAATATACCCGCTGATGTAAAAATAAAGGGTATATAATTGGTGCAGCAGGTTTTTTTCATACTCCTTCTGCACCTCTTTTTTTTCAGGACGTTTCATGACGGACGACGTAACAGATAGCCAGATTTTGTTAATGAAGGCCATTGCGGCCGGCGATAAACGGGCTTTTGAAGCGACCTACCACCGTTATTCACCCTACCTTTTTGCCATCGCATTGCGGATGTTACGCCGACGCGACTGGGCAGAAGAGGTTCTGCACGACAGTTTCCTTACTGTCTGGCAGCGTGCTGGCAGCTTCGACCCGGCGCTCAGTGCCCCCAAGACCTGGCTCACCAATATTGTGCGCAATCGCGCTATTGATTATCTGCGCCTGCAGGACAACCGCGTTGAAGAACTGGAAGAGGATGACACCCTTTTCGATGTTGACCGTTCACCAGCAGAGTTACCTTCAGGCTCGGAGTCGCGCAGGCTGGCAGACTGTATGACGCAGTTGACGTCTGAACAGCGGCAAAGCATCACGCTGGCGTATTACCAGGGGCTGTCGCACAGTGAAATTGCCCTGCACCTGGAGCAGCCTGCCGGAACCATTAAAAGCTGGATCCGCCGTGCATTAACTCAACTAAAAGAGTGTGTGGGCATATGAAAAGCAGACGCGATTTTGACTCAGCACTGGCCGCAGAATATGCCCTTGGCACCCTGCGTGGTGCAGCACGCCAGCGTTTTTCCCGTCGCCTGACGCAGGAACCTGAGCTGGCGGCAGAAGTCAGCCGTTGGCAGAATTCACTCTCTGAACTGGATCAGCGGGTTACGCCTGTTATCCCGCCGGAAGCGGTGTGGCAACGCATCGCCCGTGGGCTTCCTGCCGATAAAATGCGTAAGAGCAGTGTGCGCTGGCCATGGCTCGGCTGGGCGCTGGCCGCCTCGTTTGCCGGGGCATTGCTGTATAACCAGTTTACTGTGCCTCCGGCACCGCAGACCGTGGCGGTCCTTAACGGTGACAGCCAGCAAGGATCCTGGGTGGTCAGCCTCAGCCCGGATAAAACGCAGCTCACAGTCCAGGCCATCAATGCCTCTGCCGTGCAGTCCGATCGCAGCTTGCAGCTGTGGCTGATCCCGCCAGGGGAAAAACCGCAATCGCTTGGGCTGATTGATCATTCAGCTCTTCAGCAGGTGGCCGTGAAGGAAATTCAGCTGGCCAGCCTGCCAACGCTTGCTATCAGTCTTGAACCGCGCGGTGGCTCCCCAACCGGGCAGCCGACCGGCCCCGTACTGTACAGCGGTAAAGTTATCCCGCTGTAGCGAGGCTGGCCTGCGGCAACACCGGGGCCAGCTGCGCAAGCAGTATTTCGCGTAAACGAGCGGCGGCAGGAGGTAAAATCTCCTGCCCCAGATGCAGCACCAGGCCTAAATCGGCCACTTGCGGCAACAGCGGATGCTGCAGTCGCTGTAGTCCGACTGGCAGGCCAAACCCGCTACGTAGCGTCACGCCCAACCCGGCGGCAGCGGCGGCCCAGATGCCACTCAGACTCCGGCTGGTAAATGCCACCCGCCACGGAATTGCAGCATGGTCCAGTGCATCAATAGCACGGGTCCGCATCACACAAGGTGCATCAAACAGCAGCAGCGGTAAAACATCACCTTGTTCCATCCATTGCGTAAACGGCGACTCATCACATCCTATCCAGCACAGCGGTGCAGCGGGTAGTGGCTGCATAAAACGTGAGGTTTCCTCACCCTGCCAGCACAGTGCCAGATCCAGCTCTCCCTGACGAATCCCCTGAAGTAGTTCGCTGTTACGCCCGATGCGCGCGGAGATCTGTATCAGAGGGTGTGCCCGGGAAAACTGCCCCAGCAGCGCTGGCAGCAACGTCTCGCCAAAATCTTCCTGTAACCCAATGCGCACGTTGCCAGCAATATCCCGCCCGGACAATGCGCTAAACGCTTCATCATTGAGCGCCAGCAGGCGCCGCCCGTAAGCCATCAGTAACTCTCCATCATCGGTGAGCATCAGGCGTCGCCCGCTTTTCTGCAACAGGAGTAACCCCGTTTGCTGTTCCAGTTTTTTAAGCTGTGCGCTGACGGCAGATGTCGAGCGGTTCAGGCGATCGGCCGCCTGCGCAAAACTTCCCAGTTCAATACCGAGAACAAACGTGCGTAACGCATCCAGATCGAAAGTCATACGTTTAAACGGTTGCATTAATCATCCTGTTTTTCGGGATTATTGATACCAATCTATGCGATTTTATAAACTATTTTCGCGTTCTATGCTGCTGACTTCTTCCTCACTACAGGAACAGCAACATGACCACCCCTCTTGACCGTCACAGCCTGGCCAGCGTCGCGCCCACGCTGGCAGCGATAACTGAGCAGACACTGTTCGGCACGATCTGGCAGAGACCCGAACTGAGTAAGCGCGAGCGCAGCCTGATCACGGTGGCGGCGTTAATCGCCCTCGGCCGAGACCAGCAGTTACCCTGGCACCTGGATTTTGCCCGGCAACATGGCCTGAGTAACGCCGAACTGGCCGAAGTGATGACGCACCTGGCGTTCTACTGCGGCTGGCCCGCTGCCGTCTCAGCCCTCGGCCATTTACCCCAGCCCGGTCATCAACCTCAGGAGTAACCGACATGCCTTTCAGCCGTATTGCCCTGCCCGCAGGCACAACGCCTGTTTTCCGTCAGGCGTTGTCTGAGATTCTGCACCGCACCCTGGTGGACTTCTTCGACGTCCCCACCGACGACTGTTTTCAGCTACTGGATGAATATGCGCCAGGCCAGCGCGTGTTCCCGCGCCACTATCTTGGCGGCCCACGCTCGGAGGGATTTATCTGGTTCCATATCACTGCCGGCCGGCCCCGCTCGACACAGCAAAAACATCAGTTCTATCATCATCTGGCACACCGATTGGCCTCTGAACTGTCGGTACGCCCGGAGGATGTGATGGTCACCCTGAGCTTTACGCAGCCAGAGGACTGGTCTTTTGCCAGCGGTAACGCCTTTCACTGGCCGGTGGAGAATGACGGATGATCACGTGGCGCTGGCTGGTATGGGTGCAGTAAACGCGCTAGCATGTCAGCCTCTGTTATCCGACCTTTCGGAGTTTGATCATGACCTCCCGCCGTTACGATCCGGACAGCCGCCGAGCTGAATTGATGGGCCGTATTGAAGATGATATTCCCCCTGGCGTTGCCCAGGCGCTGCGTGAAGATCTGGGCGGGGAAATCGATCCCTGTAAAGACATCACCGCCAGCCTGCTGTCTGCCGACACCCTGTCTCATGCGGTAGTCATCACGCGTGAACCCGGTGTTTTTTGTGGTAAACGCTGGGTAGAAGAGGTGTTTATCCAGTTGGGCGACAACGCGCAAGTGACCTGGCACGTTGAAGATGGTGATGCGATCACCGCCGATCAAATCCTGTTTGAAGTCACCGGCCCGGCGCCGTTGATCCTCACGGCTGAACGCACCGCGCTGAACTTTGTGCAGACGCTCTCGGGCGTGGCGACAGAAGTCAGCCGCTATGTTGCCCTGCTGGAAGGCACACGCACACAGTTGCTCGACACGCGTAAAACCCTGCCGGGGCTGCGCACTGCGCTGAAGTATGCCGTTCTGTGCGGCGGTGGAGCGAACCATCGCCTGGGTTTGTCCGATGCGTTTCTGATCAAAGAGAACCACATTATTGCCTGCGGCTCGATTGCCAAGGCGGTCGAGAAAGCCTCCTGGCTGCGCCCTGATGTACCGGTAGAAGTGGAAGTTGAATCGCTGGACGAGCTGGAACAGGCGTTGCAGGCCG
Source organism: Erwinia rhapontici (assembly GCF_020683125.1). NCBI lineage: Bacteria > Pseudomonadati > Pseudomonadota > Gammaproteobacteria > Enterobacterales > Erwiniaceae > Erwinia > Erwinia rhapontici. The sequence continues at coordinate 4,180,430 of NZ_CP085627.1, forward strand.
GTGCTGACATCGTGATGCTGGACAACTTTACCGTTGAACAGATGCGTGCAGCCGTCACGTTGAGCGATGGCCGTGCACTGCTGGAAGTGTCGGGTAATGTGACGGATAAAACCCTGCGGACCTTTGCCGAAACTGGCGTGGACTATATTTCCGTAGGTGCTCTGACCAAACATGTGCGTGCCCTCGACCTGTCGATGCGCTTTCGCTAAAAGGTAACGACGCTTAAGAGATATCGCGTCAGACAATGTCCTCGTTGTACCCCAGGCCAGCCATACATGCTGGCCTTTTTTCTGCCTGCGTTTCGGTTTTGCGAGATGGCTTCCTGGTTACCCGCAACTCTCTGTAACGCCCAAAACTCTTTACGTCCCTCCTCTGAAAGCTGCCGTTTGCCGCTGGCTGACCGCACATCCCGGGTTTATGTTGCCAGCCTCAATACACAAGGAGGTTTACCATGAACTACCAAGAGGGCTTTACCCTGATCGAACTGATGATTGTCATCGCGATTATTGCGATTCTCAGCGCCATCGGCCTGCCCGCTTACCAGGGCTATCTGCAAAAAGCCGCACTCACCGATATGCTGCAAACGGCGATGCCGTATAAAACTGCCGTAGAGCTGTGCGCCATTGAACGCGGTGGCAGTGGAAACTGTAGCGCGGGGAGTAACGGGGTTCCGGCTGAACGGACCTCACGCTATGTTTCGGCACTGACCACCAATGCAGGAGTCATCACGCTTACCGGCCAGGAGAGCCTCAAAGGGCTGAGTGTGAAACTGAGCCCCCAGTGGAATAGCAATGATGGCCAGTTAAGCTGGCAGCGCAGTTGTAGCAGCACCAATAGCGGACTGAAGGACGCCTGTCAGGATGTATTCCGTTTTGATGAGGATGAGACGCCATGACAGTAGAGACACAGCGGGCGCTGGAGGCTATCTGCCACCGTTACCAAGCCGTAATTATTGAATGCAATCCGCAACGGCTTCACATTGCGCTGGCAGACTCACCCAGTCATGAAATGATGACTGAATTACGCTTCGCTACGCATAGCGCAATTAATGTCGAATGCTGGCCACAGGCAAGGCTGGAGCAGTTTTCCCGACAGACAATGACAACAGCCGCGCAAGAACCTGCCCCGGAAGAGCATAGCGGTACAGCGGTAGAAAAAGTGGATTATCTGCTGGCCCAGGCACTGCAAAAACGTGCCTCTGACCTGCATATCGAACCACAGGAAAACGGGTTACGTCTGCGCTTGCGCGTCGATGGCGTCATGCAACTGCTGCCGGCAACAGGCTGTGAAAATAGCGCAGCACTCATCGCACGACTTAAAATTCTTGCGGGCCTCGATATTGCGGAACGCCGCGTCCCACAGGACGGGCAGTTTTCACTGGCGCTGAACAATACGACGGAATCATTTCGCCTGTCGACGCTGCCCACCCGCTTTGGTGAAAAGGCGGTGGTGCGCCTGTTGCAAAGCGATACGCGGGCAATTGCACTGGAGAATATCGGTATGCCTGGCCCGCTTCTCAAGCGCTACCGTGATGCATTATCCCGCCCTCAGGGAATGATTCTGGTCACCGGCCCCACTGGAAGTGGAAAAACGTTCACGCTTTACAGTGGCCTCAGTTGGCTAAATGTCGCCACACGTAATCTTTGCAGCGTGGAAGATCCGGTGGAGATCCCCCTGGCAGGCGTGAACCAAACCCAGATTCATGCCCGATCCGGGCTCGATTTTCATCGCGTATTACGCGCCCTGCTGCGCCAGGATCCCGATGTCATTATGATCGGTGAGATCCGCGATGGAGAAACCGCTGAGATCGCCGTTAAAGCCGCTCAAACTGGACATCTGGTGCTATCGACTCTGCATACTAACTCCACTACTGAAACGCTGGTACGTCTGGGGCAAATGGGGGTGCCAGGCTATCTGCTGGCCTCTGCGCTCAAACTGGTGATTGCTCAACGTCTGGTTCGCAGGCTGTGCAAACACTGCCGCCAGCCCGCAGAAGCAACGGCCCATTTTCCGCCTCATATCTGGCCGGGTACCGTGCAGAACTGGCGTGCGGTGGGTTGTGAACACTGTTTTTCTGGTTTCTATGGGCGTCTGCCACTGTTTGAGCTACTCCCCATCACTGCGCGGCTGCAAAATGCGCTGGCAAAATCGGCACGCCCGGAAGAGCTGGCAGATATTGCACGTCAACAAGGACTGAACTCACTGTTTGTTGAGGGGCTTCACTGCGTGAATCGTGGCGATACCACTCTGGAAGAGTTAACCCGTGTAGCGGGTGGTAGTGATGAATAAACGAACACTTTTCCGCTGGCAGTCGATTGACGACGACGGGCAGTTACATCAGGGAAGCAGTTTTGCCACCAGCGCCGGGCAGATTATTGAGGATCTTGCGGCTGTTCATCAGCTCCCGTTAAAGATCGCCCGTGGCCGCAGCTATGCTCCGCGTCACTGGCAGTGGCAACAGAAGAACGCATTTGTCCGCCAGTTGGCAACGTTACTGAAAGCGGGAATTCCCCTGACGGGCAGTTTACAGCTGCTGGGCGAAGATCACCCTGAACCCGGCTGGCAGGCGCTGTTGTTGCGGCTTCAGCAGAGCATTTCCGCCGGAGAACCTTTCTCGCAGGCGCTGGCTGCATGGCCGGATGTTTTCCCACCGCTGTTTCCGGCACTGGTGCACATTGGCGAACTGACAGGGGAGCTGGATGAGTGCTGCCAGCAACTGGCAAGCCAGCAAGAACGGCAGCAACAGTTACAGCTGAAAGTGAAAAAAGCACTACGCTACCCATTCTTTATTCTGGCGGTCGCCCTGCTGGTCAGCATCGGTATGCTGGTATTTGTGTTACCGGAGTTCGTCGAAATTTACCACACCTTCAACGCGCCACTCCCCGCCTTTACCTCCGCGGTCATTGCATTTTCTAAGCTACTACAGCAACAGGCACTGATATTTATGGTGTTTATTGTGAGTATCGGTGTTTTTTGGAACGTTCAGCGCAGGACATCCCAAGCCTGGCAGCGGCGAGAACAGCGTCTGTTACTCAGATTGCCGCTGATTGCCACGCTGTATCAGGGCAGTCTGTTGACCCAGATATTTACCACGCTCTCCATGACTCAGCGTGCCGGGCTGACTCTGCTGCAAAGCCTTCAGGCGGTTGAGAAAACGCTTTCGCCCCTACTCTGGCGTGAGGCCATCATGCAGTTACAGCAACATATCGCTGCCGGTAATCCGCTGCATCAGGCGCTGAAGTCGCATACGTTGTTCACCCCACTGTGTTATCAGTTGGTCAAGGTGGGCGAAGAGTCAGGGTCACTGGATACGTTACTGGAAAGACTGGCAAGCTGGCATGAACAACAGACCCATCAGTTGGCAGACCAGTTGGCCGCCGCACTAGAGCCATTAATGATGGTGGTCATTGGGGGAATTGTGGGCACGCTGGTGGTGGCGATGTATCTGCCCGTGTTCCGGTTAGGGGATGCGCTCGGCTAAAAACCATGTCCCCGCCCGGTTGGGCGGGAGCACTTGTGGCGTTAAAGGCTATTCTTATCGGTTAAAAATGCGGTTTTCCTGCTCATTAACACGAATAAACGTCGTGCGCTTGGTCAGTTCTTTCAAGCGCTCAGCGCCCACATAAGTACAAGCTGAACGCAGGCCGCCGAGAATATCGCGTGCGGTAAACTCAACAGGCCCACGAAGCGGCAATTTAACGGTTTTTCCTTCAGCTGCACGGTATTGCGCAACACCGCCTACATGACGCTTCATGGCCGACTCTGAACTCATGCCGTAGAACAGCATAAACTGTTCGCCGTTCTCTTCGACCAGCGTCCCTTCACATTCATCATGGGCCGCCAGCATACCGCCAAGCATGACAAAATCGGCTCCGCCACCGAAAGCTTTTGCAACATCGCCAGGCACCGAACAACCACCATCACTCACGATTTGGCCGCCCAATCCATGCGCCGCATCGGCACACTCAATAACGGCAGACAGCTGCGGGTAGCCAACCCCCGTTTTCACTCGGGTAGTACAAACAGAACCCGGGCCGATACCGACTTTCACAATATCTGCCCCGGAAAGGATCAGTTCCTCGACCATTTCGCCCGTCACGACGTTGCCGGCGCAGATGGTTTTCCCCGGACAGGCTTCGCGTGCCCGCCGCAGGAAAGCCACAAAGTGCTCAGAGTAGCCATTAGCCACATCGATACAGATAAAATTGAGTGCCGGTGATAACGCCAGGATTTGTTGTAACTTCAGGAAATCTGCCTCAGACGTGCCGGTCGACACCATGACATGCTGAAGCACCGCAGGCGTGGAACGCTCAACAAATGCCCGCCACTGCTCAACGCTGTAATGCTTATGCACTGCGGTGAGGATATCGAATGAGGCCAGTGCTTGTGCCATGCTGAAAGTACCGACGGTATCCATATTCGCGGCAATGATCGGTACGCCTGACCAGGCAATACCTGAATGCTTGAAGGTAAACTGACGCTCCAGCTCAACCTGAGAACGGCTTTGCAGCGTTGAACGCTTTGGCCGGATAAGAACATCTTTGAAGCCTAACTTAATATCTTCTTCGATACGCATAACAGATTTCCTGGTTGATGGCGTTGGTGCAATAACGCACTCTGCGGGCAACACTTTTGGTCATAAGCAAATTGCCCGCTCCAGTGACGCTATCATACGCGCTAAAAACGCGCCGACAAGACTGCGAAATTTGATTTATTTAGGCTACAATTCGAGAAATTTACCTGTGAATTTGTCTTGTGATCTGTGCCTCAAATTTGCCTTCAACGCGCAAATTCCAGTACGACAAGGCAGAGAGAATCAAGACCTATGCGCTATACCGTAGCGCTGACCGGTGGTATCGGCAGCGGAAAAAGTACCATTGCGAATGCCTTTGCCTCACTGGGCGTTGATATTGTCGATGCGGATATTATCGCACGTCAGGTGGTGGAAAAGGGCCAGCCCGCGCTAGCCGCTATTCACGCCCGATTTGGCGACGATGTGCTGCACCCGGATGGCTCGTTAAACCGGCCGGCATTACGCCAGAAAATTTTCAGCTCTCCAGCGGAAAAACGCTGGATTGATAATTTGTTACATCCTCTTATCCATGCAGAAACCCGACAGCAGCTAGCATTAACCCAGTCACTATGGTGTCTGTGGGTGGTTCCTCTACTGGTGGAGAATAATTTGCAGCATCTGGCTGACCGGGTACTGGTGGTCGATGTAGACCGTGAAACGCAACTGGCCCGGACCATGAGCCGTGATAACATTAGCCGTGAACAGGCTGAGAATATTCTTGCTGCACAGGCAACACGCGAAGCGCGTCTGGCAGTAGCGGATGATATTATTGATAACTGCGGGTCGCTTGAGACGGTGACAGCGCACGTTGCCGAACTCAACCAGCGTTATCTGGCGCTGGCTGCGACACGCTATCGGGATTAACAGTATGAGTACAATGGTTCTATTTGAGCACCCTCTGAATGAGAAAATGCGCACCTGGCTGCGTATCGAATTTTTACTAAAACAGCTGACTGCCAGCCAGAAAATCACCGACCATTTGGGTGCCCTGACCTTTTTCCGTAATGCTGCCGAACTCCTGGACGTCTTTGAGCGCGGCGAGCTTCGTACAGATATCCTGAAAGAACTTGAACGTCAGCAGCAGAAACTGCTGGGCTGGGCGGAAGTGCCTGGCGTAGATATGGCGCGTATTAACACACTGCGCAGCGATCTTAAAAGTTTCGGTGCTACGTTGATGTCCGCCCCCCGCATGGGCCAGATTTTACGCGAAGAACGGCTGATAGCCCTGGTGCGTCAGCGCCTGAGCATTCCAGGAGGCTGCTGTAGCTTTGATCTGCCTACGCTACATATCTGGCTTCATATTGAACAGCACCTGCGTGACCAGCAGGTGACCACCTGGATGGCATCGCTCGTACCGATACAACAGGCGCTGACAATGATCCTCGATCTGATTCGCCAGTCAGGGATATTCCGTAATCACACCAGCCTGAATGGTTTCTTCCAGGATAATGCGGAAGGAGCTGACCTGTTGCGTATGCAACTCCGGTTGGATGATGCGTTATATCCTCAGATTTCTGGCCATAAAAGCCGTTATGCCATCCGTTTTCTGCCACTGGACAGCGAACGTGGTGAAGTTCCTGCCCGCTTCGATTTCGAGCTGGCCTGTTGTTAAGGTAAGTGTAATGAATGATGTAACCGTAGTGAACTGCCCGACCTGTAGTAAACAGGTTATCTGGGATGAACTCAGTACCTGGAGGCCATTCTGCAGCAAGCGCTGTCAGTTAATTGACCTGGGTGAATGGGCCGCTGAAGAGAAACGTATTCCCAGCAGCGGTGACCAGACTGACAGCGATGACTGGAGTGAGCAGCCATTTGATCGCGATTAATGATTAAGCGCTGGCTTTCAGTCGCGCAACAATCTCAACGTTTGCGGGGGGGAATGCCTCCGCATCCAGTTCGCTCTGCCTGACCCAGCGCTGTGGCTGCCCTTCACGCCCCCACGGCTCGCCATTCCAGCGATCGACAATGAAAAAGTGCAGCGTAACGCGCAAATCGTCATAGGTGTGATCGACAGTATCGTACGCCGTGGCATTCACCACCTCGATGCCGGTTTCCTCCAGCAACTCACGTTTCAGCGCCTGTTCGGGGCTTTCACCCTCTTCCATTTTCCCCCCAGGAAACTCCCAGCGGTTGGCCATATAGGAGTCTGCGGAGCGTTGCGCTAAAAAAATTTCTCCATCTTTACGAATAATGCCAACGGCCACTTGCAGGTGCTTCATGTTTTCCTCACTTCACTGGCTGACTTATTTTTCCCGCCACTATTCCAGCGTTGCCCCCCAATGACAAGTTGTTATGCGGGTAAGATCGGAAAGATCGAGCCTCGCCGCATGGCTGAAATGTAACATGGTGCAAATGCATTCAGCCCTGCCTTCACCCGGTATCCGGCGCTATAGTGCGCAGCATCATGGATGAGAGAGGGAGAAAATAATGCTGCAATTTGCGACGGAATCAGTATGGATTTACTGGGCATTGCTGGTGATGTCTGGACTGTGTGCAGGCAGTCTGCTGAATGTGGTGGTTTTCAGGCTTCCGCTGATGATACAGCGAAACGACCCTCACCGGTTCAACCTGGGATTTCCACGCTCTTATTGCCCACACTGTCAGATAACACTGACGATGGGCGATAACATTCCTCTGTTTAGCTGGCTGTGGCTGCGCGGGCGCTGTAGAGGATGCCAGGAGACCATTTCCTGGCGTTACCCCGCCATCGAAAGTCTGTCACTGCTGATCACATTACTGGTCGCCTGCCTCCTGCCTGCAGGACTGTTGCTGTTGGCCGCTCTGCTGCTGAGTTGGCTATTACTGGCGCTGGCGATCATCGACAGTATGCATTTTTTATTACCGGACAGCCTGACGCTTGCTTTGTTATGGGTAGGTCTGCTGTGCCATCTTGCCGGAGTGATGCCATCAGTGTCTCTGGAACAGGGGATTGCCGGCGCCGTGCTAGGTTATGGGTTATTTTGGCTACTCGCGTGGTGTTATCAGATCGTGCGTGGTGAAGAAGGTCTGGGAAAGGGGGATGCGAAATTACTGGCTGCCGGAGGGGCATGGTTGGGCTGGCAAACCCTTCCGCCATTACTACTACTGGCTTCATCTCTGGGTATCACTGTTTTCATGCTGGCGCGTCTGGTGGTTAAGCGCTCACTGTCGGCACGACTGCCCTTTGGCCCGGCGCTGGCAGCGGCGATCTGGATACTGTTCCTTTGGCAAAACACATAAAAAAAGGGCCGAAAAATTTCCGGCCCCTGGTGTTATCGTTCGCGGCTGACTACGCCAGGCGACCGTGACACTGCTTGTATTTTTTACCTGAGCCGCACGGGCACAGGTCATTGCGCCCCACTTTGCGTTCGCCGGTCTGTTCAGACAGAGACTGTGCCGCTTCGGTATCGGCATCCACATGGCTTAACTGCTGTTGCTGTGCCAGGCGCTCAGATTCCAGGCGACGCTGTTCTTCCATCTGTTCAACTTCTTCCGGCATACGCACCTGAACCTTGCTCAGGGTGCTGATCACTTCATACTTCAGTGATTCCAGCATTGCCGCAAACATTGCGAAGGACTCACGCTTATATTCCTGCTTCGGATCTTTCTGCGCGTAGCCGCGCAGATGGATGCCCTGACGCAGGTAGTCCATTGCTGCCAGGTGTTCTTTCCACAGGGAATCCAGCGTTTGCAGCATCACGCCTTTCTCGAAGTTGCGCATCATTTCAACGCCAACCACTTCTTCTTTACGCTGATACTGCTCTTTCGCCTGCTCCATGATGCGGTCACGCAGCGTCTCTTCATGCAATTCCGGCTCTTTATCCAGCCATTCCTGAATCGGCAGATTGAGGTCGAAATCGTTGCTCAGGCGCTCCTGCAAACCAGCAACATCCCACATCTCTTCCAGAGACTGCGGCGGTATGTAGCTATCAATGGTGCTTTTAAACACATCCTCACGAATACTGGCAATGGTTTCTGACACGTCAGACACATCAAGCAGTTCATTACGCTGTGTATAGATAGCACGGCGCTGATCGCTGGCAACGTCATCGTATTCCAGCAGCTGCTTACGGATATCGAAGTTACGGCTTTCTACTTTACGCTGAGCGTTGGCAATGGCTTTGGTCACCCATGGGTGCTCAATCGCTTCGCCAGGCTTCATACCCAGTTTACGCATCATATTGGTGACGCGGTCTGAGGCGAAGATACGCATCAGGGCATCTTCCATTGACAGGTAGAAGCGGGAAGAACCCTGGTCACCCTGACGGCCTGAACGGCCGCGCAGCTGGTTATCAATACGGCGTGATTCATGACGCTCAGTACCGATGATATGCAGACCGCCGGAGGCCAGCACAGCATCATGGCGAATTTTCCACGCGCTTTTGATTGCCTCAATTTGTTCAGCCGTTGGTTCTTCGATGGCAGCAATCTCTGACTGCCAGCTACCGCCCAGCACGATGTCAGTACCACGACCCGCCATGTTGGTTGCAATGGTAACCGCTGCTGGCTGGCCCGCCTGAGAGACGATATCCGCTTCGCGTGCGTGGAACTTGGCGTTCAGCACTTCGTGCTTGATGCCCGCTTTGGTCAGCTCATTAGACACCACTTCCGATTTCTCAATCGAAATGGTCCCGACCAGCACTGGCTGGCCGTTAGCGGTGCGCTCGCGGATGTCTTCGATGATCGCGCCGATCTTCTCCATTTCAGTCATATAGACCAGATCCGGCAGATCCTTACGAACCATTGGGCGGTTGGTTGGCACCACAATGGTATCCAGCTTGTAGATAGAGCTGAACTCAAACGCTTCAGTGTCGGCAGTACCGGTCATTCCGGCCAGTTTGTTATACAGACGGAAATAGTTCTGGAAGGTAATTGAAGCCAGCGTCTGGTTTTCGTTCTGGATTTCCACGCCTTCTTTAGCTTCAACGGCCTGATGCAAACCATCAGACCAGCGACGGCCCTGCATGGTACGGCCGGTGTGTTCATCGACGATGATCACTTCGCCATCTTTAACGATGTAGTCAACGTCACGGGTAAACAGCACGTGGGCGCGCAGTGCAGCGGTCACGTGGTGCATCATCATGATGTTACCTGGCGAGTAGAGAGACTCTCCCTCAGCCATAATCCCTTCACTGACCATCAATTCTTCAACGGCCACCAGGCCGCGTTCGGTCAGGTGAACCTGACGCGATTTTTCATCAACAGAGAAATGGCCTTCCCCCTGGAAGCTGTCAGAATCTTCTTTTTCCTGACGGATCAGGTTAGGAATGATTTTATTGACCTTGATATACAGCTCAGAGCTGTCTTCAGCAGGGCCGGAGATAATCAACGGTGTACGTGCTTCATCAATCAGGATGGAGTCAACTTCATCCACCAGCGCATAGTTCAGCTTACGCTGTACACGGTCTTCCGGGCTGAATGCCATGTTGTCGCGCAGGTAGTCAAAACCGTATTCGTTGTTAGTGCCGTAGGTAATATCAGCAGCATAAGCGGCACGTTTTGCTGGAGCGGGCATACCTGGCAAGTTGATGCCGATGCTCAGACCGAGGAACTCAAACAGAGGACGGTTGTTTTCCGCATCACGCTGGGCAAGGTAGTCGTTGACGGTCACCACGTGAACACCCTTACCGCTCAACGCGTTAAGGTAGGCTGGCAGCGTTGCGGTCAGGGTTTTACCTTCACCGGTACGCATTTCCGCGATGCAGCGATCGTTCAGCACCATACCGCCAAGCAGCTGTACGTCGAAGTGACGCATGGCAAACACACGCTTACTGGCTTCACGTACGGTTGCAAAGGCTTCAGGGATCAGGCTATCCAGCTCTTCGCCTTTTTCCAGACGCGCACGGAACTCGACGGTTTTCGCTTTCAGCTCGTCGTCAGACAGCTTCTCGAAATCCGGTTCCATCTTGTTGATCTGTTCTACAGATTTACGCATACGGCGCAGTGTACGGTCGTTGCTGCTACCAAAAACTTTGGTTAATAATTTGATTAACATAATAAATAATTTCTCTCAGCCATCATTGTTCATGATGGGCACTTAACGTTTGATTTTAAACAGACTGTTTTTTATGAATTAAGAGATGAGAACGGGTCCGGCACGAATGCCCTGAACCTGAGCCAGCCAGAGGCCGGTTTGATGACGGGGTGCAGCTTCGACCTGACGTTGGGCTGTATAGCGAATAATGACCGGCGGTTTGGCTTCGTGAGTCAGCAGCGCGTTGAGCGTATCCAGCAGCGCCAGTTTATGCGCTTCGTGGGGCTGTTCGGCAACCGCTGCGGGTGACACCGATGGTGTCAGCGTAAACGACAGATGACGGATGACCGTGCGGATAGCATGCTGATGCCAGTAGTCTACGCTGAATGATGGGCGTCGAGCACTTTCGAGCAATGCCAGGCTGTCAAAGCGTGCGGCGGTGCCAATATTCAGGCTTCGTGACGAGGTTTCTGCTAAGGTAGTACGCTCGTGCGCTGACGCTTGAGGCAGCCCAAGACTCGCCGCGACCATCCCCAAAAGGAGATGCGGCCAGAAATAGCGTCTGCCAAATTGTCGCCAACGATTAAGAATACCGATCACTGTGTTCCGCCGGAGCTTGCTATGCGAGATAGTCGCCCACAATCAATTGAAAGTTTTTTCGATATGGCCCAGGACCAGAGCGTGCTGCAAAACGTGCAGCAACGTGCCATTGCCCTGAACAAATTGAATCGCGCAGTGCAGGGTGTCATCCCCGCTCAACTGCATCCCTGGTGCCGTGTGGCAAACTTCCGTCAGGGGATTCTGGTCATCGAAACGGCTAATGCCAGCTGGTTGATGCGCTTACGCTATGAACAATCCAGTCTGCTGTCAGCTTTACGTGCGCAAATATTACCATCATTGACGTCAATCGACATCAGGATAAATCCTTCGCTGGCGGCAAAAGGTCAGGAATCTGTACAAGAAATAAGCAATCAGGCAAAGGACGCAGAAAAACCGCCGTTACGACAGATTAGTGAGCACAGTGCAGAAATGTTGCGAAGTGTCGCGAGCCAGAGCCCGGAAAAACTGAAGAGAATATTAGAACGACTGGCCTCGCTGGCCGGAGAGGGTACCAGCTCAACCAGTCGTAATAAGTAAGTTCAGGCTTACGCCAGAACCAGATTTGGTGCCTTGAATTTCACCGGGAGTGCAGCTTCGTCTTCAAACGTTGCCCATTCCCAGGCTTCCTGTTTCGCCAGAACAGCCTGTAACAGCTTGTTGTTTAGCGCATGGCCAGACTTGAATGCGGTAAACGCACCAATAATGTTATGGCCACACATGTACAGGTCACCGATCGCATCCAGCATTTTGTGACGGACGAATTCGTCTTCAAAGCGCAGACCATCTTCGTTCAATACGCGGTAATCATCCACCACGATTGCACAGTCAAAACTGCCGCCAAGGCACAGGCCACGGGACTGTAATGCTTCGATGTCGCGCATAAAGCCAAACGTACGAGCACGGCTGATCTGACGCGCAAAGGCTTCTGCAGAGAAGTCCATGCGGTAGCGCTGTGAACTGGAGTCAATTGCCGGGTGGTTAAAATCAATGGTGAAATCCAGTGAGAAACCGTTGTGCGGCGAAAGCTCAGCCCACTTGTCGCCATCTTCAACCCGGACAGGCTGCTTGATGCGAACAAATTTCTTGGCGCTGTTCAGTTCTTCAATACCCGCGTCCATCAGCAGATAGATAAAGGGTGCGGCGCTGCCATCCATAATAGGAATTTCAGGCGCGTTCACTTCCACCACGATATTATCAATGCCAAGTCCCGCAAGGGCTGCATTCAGATGTTCGACCGTTGAAATACGTACGTCATGCTCATTAACCAGGCAAGTACAGAGCATGGTATCACGCACGGATTTGGCATCAGCCGGGAAATCAACCGGTGGATTCAAGTCAGTGCGACGATAGATGACCCCGGTATTAGCCGGCGCAGGGCGTAACGTCAGCGTGACTTTCTTGCCGGTGTGTAAACCGACGCCAGTCGTCTGAACAATACGTTTTAATGTCCGTTGTTTGATCATCGTATTATCTCGCAAAAATTAGTCATCCGACCGTCAGTTTACTTCACTGACGGGCAAACACTTTAACACAAAGAGCGAAGAATCCCAATTTCTCAGGTTATTCTTAGTCTGCCTGCTTACGCAGGAAGGCCGGAATATCCAGATAATCAGGCTCTTTGTTCGTCTGTGCACCCGGATCATTAACCACTTTCGCAGCAGGTTTTTGTTCCTGCGGCAGCGGGGCCATTCCGTGCTGCTGATAACGGTTGTCCATCAGCGGCTGAGTCGGCTGTTTGCTGGTCACCAGGGTAATTTCTGGACGTTTGTCCATGCCGATACCGGTTGCCACCACGGTGACGCGCAGTTCGTCATTCATTTCTGGATCGAGCGATGTACCGATAACAACGGTGGCATTATCAGAAGCGAAAGCACGGATAGTGTTACCCACGGTTTCGAACTCATCCAGACGCAGGTCAAAGCCTGCAGTGATGTTAACCAGCACACCACGTGCGCCTGACAGGTCGATATCTTCCAGCAGTGGGCTTGAGATCGCCATTTCAGCGGCTTCTTCAGCACGGTCTTCGCCACACGCCACGCCTGAACCCATCATCGCGTAGCCCATTTCGGACATCACGGTGCGCACGTCAGCAAAGTCGACGTTCATCAGGCCCGGACGGGTAATCAGTTCTGCGATACCCTGCACTGCACCTTTCAGCACGTCGTTAGCCGCACCGAATGCGTCCAGCAGAGAGATACCACGACCCAGTACTTTCAGCAGCTTGTCGTTTGGAATGGTGATCAGTGAGTCGACGTGCTTCGACAGCTCGGCAATCCCCTGCTCGGCAAACGCCATGCGCTTCTTCCCTTCAAAATTGAAGGGTTTAGTCACTACAGCAACGGTCAGAATGCCGAGTTCTTTAGCCACTTCCGCCACAACCGGCGCAGCACCTGTACCGGTACCACCACCCATACCTGCGGCGATGAACACCATGTCTGCACCTTCCAGTGCCTGACGCAGTGCTTCACGATCTTCTTCTGCAGAGTTACGGCCCACTTCCGGGTTTGCACCCGCACCCAGGCCTTTAGTAATGCCATTACCAATCTGAATGGTCTGGCCTACTGCCGTTTTGCGCAGTGCCTGTGCATCGGTATTTACCGCGAAGAACTCAACGCCTTCAATACGCTCACGCACCATATGCTCAACAGCGTTACCGCCGCCGCCGCCGACGCCGATGACTTTAATCACCGCGTCGTTGGTTAATTCCATAGGTTCAAACATAATTTCTCTCCGTTATGTGCCTGTTCGCCTGGAGATCACCAATAAGTCTATACCTGCAACGTAAAAATTGCTTAGGTACAGCATGATCCCCTTTGGTAAAAATTAAAACTCTTTTCTCAGCCAGCTGTTGATTTTCTTGAACCAATTACCCACTGAGGCTCTTTTTTCTACTTCTGCCTCACCGTTAAGGTGAGATTCTTTTCCGTAGTGCAGTAAGCCAACCGCTGTTGAGTAGTACGGCTCCTGCGCGTAATCCGTTAACCCCGTGATATTCAACGGCTGTCCGATGCGCACCTGCGTGTGGAATACACGCTGGGCGCAAGCCGCCAATCCTTCAATCTGTGCTGCGCCACCCGTCAGTACGATACCGGCCGCGAGGTGATGTTTAACGCCCTGCTGGCGTAACTGCTCCTGCAATTGCAGGATTTCGTCGTTCACCAGATTCAGCAGCTCGGTGTAACGCGGTTCAATAACCTCTGCCAGCGTCTGACGTTGCAGGCTGCGTGGAGGACGGCCACCCACACTGGGGACTTCCACATTTTCGTCTTTGCCGACAATGGAACCCAGTGCACAGCCGTGGCGAACTTTAATCGCTTCAGCATCTGTCGGCGGCGTGCCGAAGGCGTAGGCGATATCGCTGGTGACCACGTTACCCGCGTACGGGATCACTTTGGTATGGCGCAGCGCGCCACCGGTATACACAGCGATATCCATTGTGCCGCCACCCACGTCAACCACGCAGACGCCCAGCTCGCGTTCATCTTCAGTCAATACGGCAAAGCTGGAGGCCAGCCCGGCGAAAATTAACTGATCCACTTTCAGGCCACAGCGTTCTACCGCTTTGACGATGTTCTTCGCCATATCATTGTGACAGGTGATCAGATGCACTTTCGCCTGCATGCGCACCCCGGATAATCCGACCGGGTTTTTGATCCCTTCCTGATAGTCGATCGCATATTCTTGCGGAATAACATGGAGGATGCGGTGTTCATCACGAACACGGACGGATTTTGCGGTGTGTACCACATTCTCCACATCTTCCTGTGTCACTTCCTCTTCGGAAATAGGAACCATCCCTATTTCGTTCTGACAACTGATATGTTTGCCCGATAATGCAAGGTAAACAGACGAAATCTGGCAATCAGCCATCAGTTCGGCTTGGTCGATAGCACGCTGAACGCATTTGACTACCGATTCCAGGTCATTGACCCCGCCTTTATCCATCCCACGAGACGGGCAGCTGCCCACCCCGATAATATTCACCATGCCATCAGGCAGAACTTCCCCTACCAGGGCGGCCACCTTCGCGGTGCCTATCTCGAGTCCAACTACCAGTTTTCTGTCCGTCGACTTGATCATTGTTGTTTAGCCTGTGCCTGTGCCTGAGTTTGTTGCTGTTGCTGATTACTGTCAGCGGCCACGATAGGTGCTGGTGCCCATCCTACTGCTGCGCCAGAGTCGTAACGCAGATCAACGTAGGTAATAAGCTTGTTATCCAACTGAGCCTGCTGTTGCAGGGTGGGGTATAACTCGATAAAGCGTTGCAGCCGCTTCATGTCTTCGTTTCGCCCCAGCTCAAGCCGGATATCATTCTCTAGCACCAACTGCCATGAACGCCGTGCGGTCATGGATGCCGCTTTCAATTTCAATTTACTGGCCGCCAGAACATCACTCATCTGGTGGAAGCCGGTTAACACTTCGGACTCGCTGCCTTCAGGGCCATACAACATTGGCATCACTTCTTTGCCGAGATGACTGGCTGGAACGCTAAACGATTTACCCTCTGCATCAACCATATGCACATCATTCCAGCGTGCAACCGGGACATACTCAACCAGATGAATTTTTAATTCGTCCGGCCACTGCTTACGTACGCTCACCTGCTGAATCCACGGCAAGCGTTCAATCTGTTGCTGAATAACATCCACATCCTGCGACATAAATGTGCCGGGTTCACCCAGCGACAAAATCGCCTGGCGGATGTCATCGTTCGTGGTGTAATGCGTCTGACCGGTGACCACCAGCTTCGACAACGGAAGCCTGGAGGCATCGTTCATCCACTTCAACACCACAAAACCACCAGCCAGCATCACACCCATGACCATCAGCAGGAAAACGATCCCAGCAAGGCGCGAACCGTTGCTGCGCCCGGTACCGGGGCGTGCTTTTTCTTGCGCTTCACGGTTGCGGACATTCAGAGCAGCCTGAGACATATCAGTCGGCCAGTTCCAGAATGCGCGTCACCAGCTGTGAAAAGCTCATGCCAGCCTGTTTGGCCGCCATCGGAACCAGACTGTGGCTGGTCATTCCCGGGGAAGTATTGACTTCGAGCAGATAGAAACGCCCGTCGCCACCCATCATCACATCAACACGGCCCCAGCCGCTGCAACCCAGTGCACGCCATGCCGCGATCACCAGTTCACTTAATTCCGCTTCCTGCTCCGCACTCAGCCCAGATGGGCAGAAGTACTGAGTATCGTCAGAAATGTATTTTGCTTCATAGTCATAGAACTCACTGGCGGTCTGAATACGGATAGAAGGTAAGATTTCTTCACCAATCACGCCCACTGTATACTCCGGCCCGCTAAGAAATGCTTCAACCAGCACTTCATCGTCATGACGGAAAGCTTCATCCAGTGCCGCAGGGAATTGCCAGGCTTCATTCACCCGCGAAATACCTACGCTCGACCCTTCACGGCTTGGTTTAACGAACAGCGGCAGGCCAAGCGCATCGATGCTTGCCAGTTCCTCAGGCGTCAGCCCCTCATCCATCTGCTTACGCGTCAGGGCAACAAACGGCGAAACCGGTAAACCGCAGCCCTGCCACAGATACTTACTGCGCAGTTTGTCCATGGTGATGGCCGAAGCCATAACGCCACTGCCGGTGTAGGGAATGTTGAGAAACTCCAGCACGCCCTGCAATGTCCCATCTTCACCGCCACGGCCATGCAGGGCGATAAAGGCTTTATCAAAGCCCTGTTCTTTCAGTTGTAAAACAGGCACATCGCGAATATCTACAGGATGTGCATCAATGCCTGCTTCCTGCAAACCTTTCAGTACCGCAGCGCCAGATAACAGCGATACGTCACGTTCTGCGGAGGTTCCACCCAGCAATACCGCTATTTTCTCAGCCATGATGTTCCTCATTAATCGTCTGCAGTTGTAACTTTTGCTCGGACAAGGTGCGGGCAATACGTCCAACGTTACCGGCACCCTGAACCAGAATCAGATCGTTGCCGGACAGTTTTGGCAACAGCATTTCCAATACCGCATCGTGGTCTGAGACCAGGATAGGGTCAACCTTGCCGCGACCACGAATAGTACGGCACAGGGAGCGACTGTCTGCCCCGGGAATCGGCGACTCACCAGCAGCATAGACATCCAGCATCAACAACACATCAACTTGCGACAAAACATTAGCAAAATCATCATATAAATCGCGGGTACGGGTATACCGGTGCGGCTGGAAGATCATCACCAGATTTTTATCCGGCCATCCTGCACGTGCTGCTTTAATCGTGACGTCCACTTCCGTTGGATGATGGCCATAATCATCCACCAGCATCGCGGTACCGCTCTGCCCCTTGGTGTCAGTCACCGGATACTCACCGAGGAAGTCAAAGCGACGTCCGGTGCCCTGGAAGCTCTCCAGCGCACTGAGGATATCTTCATCCTCAATGTTCTCTTCCGTCGCTACCGCCACCGCGGCTGCTGCATTCAGCGCATTGTGGCGACCTGGTGCATTCAGCGTAACGTGCATCAGCGGTTTATCATGGCGCACCAGAGTAAAGTGCCCACGCGCCCCGCGCTGTTCGTAGTTCTCAACGCGCACATCAGCGTCATCGCTAAAGCCGTAGGTGGTAATCTGGCGGCCAACGCGTGGGATCAAATCGCGGATCACCGCATCATCCACACACAGCACTGCACGCCCATAAAACGGCAAATTATGCAGAAAGTTAATAAACGTCTGCTTTAAATTTTCGAAGTCGCCCTGGTAAGTATCCATATGATCGGCTTCGATATTTGTCACAATCGCCACCATCGGCTGCAAATGCAGGAATGATGCATCGCTCTCATCGGCTTCTGCAATCAGGTAGCGGCTGCTGCCAAGGCGCGCATGCGTCCCTGCCGCTTTCACCAGCCCACCGTTAACAAACGTCGGGTCGAGGCCGCCTTCAGCGTAAATGCTCGACACCATCGCGGTGGTGGTCGTTTTGCCATGCGTACCCGCAACCGCAATGCCATGGCGGAAGCGCATCAGTTCAGCCAGCATTTCCGCACGGCGGATCACTGGGATGCGGGCTTCACGTGCAGCAACCACTTCCGGGTTGTCCTGCGATACCGCGGTAGACACCACCACGACGCTGGCATCACTGACGTTTTCCGAGCGATGGTTAAAGTAAATGGTCGCCCCCAGCGCGCTCAGATGCTGCGTCACCGCATTCGGTGCCAGGTCTGACCCACTGATTTCATATCCTTCGTTCGCTAACACTTCGGCAATACCACCCATGCCAGCACCACCGATGCCAACAAAGTGAATGTGCCGGACGCGACGCATCTCGGGCACGATCGAACGCAGTTTTGCCAGTTGCTGTGTATTCATCTCTTACCTGTGTTGCTGCGGGCCAGGCATGCCTGGCCCCTACTATTCTCAATCAGGTCGGGTATGCCCGACCCCTGGAAATTATTTTGCCGCTTTGCTGACTTCAGCTGCGACACGCTCAGTTGCATCCGGGATCGCCACCGCACGCGCTTTTTCAGCCATCTGCAATAACGTTGCGCGATCCCAACGAGCCAGAGTGGCAGCCACTATCTCGGCGGTAAATTCCGGCTGCTCATAAATTTTGGCGGCTCCGGCTTGCTCAAGCGGCAGAGCATTCCAGTACTGCTGACGATCTTTGTGCTGGAATGGCACGAAGATCGCCGGTAAACCTGCTGCAGCCACTTCACTGACGGTCAGCGCACCGGAACGACACACCACCACATCGGCCCAGGCATAGGCACTGGCCATATCGTCGATAAATTCCGACACCCGATGTTGCGTCTGGTTCACACGAGCATAATGTTGATTGACCGCCTCGAGTGCCCCTTTACCCACCTGATGCCACAAACTGATGTCATCGCCCAGCAACTCTGCCACCTGAGGCATCGTCTGGTTAAGCACGCGCGCCCCCTGACTGCCGCCAATGACCAGTATGCGGGTCGGGCCTTCGCGTCCGGCTAAACGTACCGCCGGTAATGGCAGAGCCAGCACATCGGTCCGCACCGGGTTACCCACCACTTCCGCTTTGGGAAAAGCGCCGGGAAAGGCCTGCATTACGGTAGTAGCAATCTTTGCCAGCCATTTGTTGGTTAAGCCGGCAATGCCGTTCTGTTCGTGCAGTACCACCGGGATGCCACAGCTCCAGGCCGCCAGGCCGCCGGGACCAGAAACATAACCGCCCATCCCCAGCACGACATCCGGCTTCCAGGCTTTCATAATTGCCCGCGCCTGGCGCCAGGCATTGAAGATACGCAATGGCGCAGCCAGCAACGCTTTAATCCCCTTGCCACGCAGTCCGCTAATGCGGATAAAATCAATGTCGATACCATGCTTCGGCACTAAGTCCGCTTCCATTCGGTCAGCGGTACCCAGCCAGCGCACCTGCCAGCCCTGCGCCATCAGATGGTGTGCGACCGCCAGCCCGGGAAAAACATGCCCGCCAGTACCGCCTGCCATCACCATCAGTCGCTTTCCACTCATCGACTACCCTCTGCTAAACGCCTGCGCTTTCGCCAGGCGCGTTTCATAATCTATGCGTAATAAAAATACGATAGCGGTCGACATAATAATCAGACTCGATCCACCGTAACTGATCAGCGGCAACGTCAGACCTTTGGTCGGTAACATGCCCGCTGCGGCCCCAACGTTTACCAACGCCTGGAAGCTAAACCAGACACCGATAGAACACGCCAGAAAGCCCGAAAAACGCTGATCGAGCTCTAAAGCACGACGTCCGATGGACATCGCGCGAAAAGCGACGAAGAATACCATTAACAGGGCTAAAACCACACCGATATAACCCAGTTCTTCACCGATAATCGAGAAGATAAAATCGGTGTGTGCTTCAGGTAAATACTCCAGTTTTTGCACAGAATTACCTAATCCCTGCCCCCAGAATTCGCCTCGGCCAAAGGCCATCAACGATTGGGTTAACTGGTAACCACTGCCAAAGGGATCTTCCCAGGGATTCCAGAAGGAGGTCACACGACGCATTCGGTAAGGTTCAGCAACAATCAGCAAACACACAGCAAAAATGCCGGAGCCGATAATCGCCAGGAATTGCCACAGTTTCGCCCCCGCCAGGAATAACATGGCCAGCGTAGTAACAAACAGCACGACCACCGTGCCAAGGTCAGGCTGGGCCAGCAGTAACACAGCCAGCACCACCATCACACCCATTGGCTTACAGAAGCCCCAGAAGTTATTACGTACTTCTTCTACCTTGCGCACCAGGTAGCTGGCGAGGTAACAGAACAGCGTCAGCTTCGATAATTCTGCAGGCTGAATACGCAGTGGCCCAAGAGCGATCCAGCGCGAAGCCCCGTTGACCGAGCTCCCCACCACCAGCACGATCAACAGCATCAGCACGGAGGCCAGCAGCATGATATTGCTGTAACGCTGCCAGAAATCCATCGGGATGCGCAGGGTGACAAGCGACATCCCCAGCGCCAGCGCAATGTAGAAGGCATCACGCTTGGCAAAATAGAACGGGTCGTCAGACAAGCGCTGCCCTACCGGCATCGATGCGGACGTCACCATCACGAAACCAATAATCGCCAGGCCGAAGGTCAGCCACAGCAGGGTACGGTCATACAACACGATAGAGTTGGTATCGCTTTCACGCGATCCCATCACCCAGGATTTCAGGCGTTCGGAGAGGCCACCGGCCAGGCTCAGACCCGGTACACGCATCAGTTTGCCTCCCGCGCCAGTTGAGCAAAGGCGTCACCACGCTGCTCAAAGTTCTTAAACTGGTCCAGGCTGGCGCAGGCGGGAGAGAGCAGCACCAGATCACCCGGCTGAACCTGGTCGGCAATCTGTTGCATCGCTTCAGCCATCGTTTCCGTCTGCACTGAAATCTCCGGACGCAAGGCGGCCAGCGCTGCACCATCACGGCCAAAGCAGTAAGTACGGATACGGTCGCCCTGCAAATAGCGGCTCAGCGAGCTGAAATCCGCCGATTTGCCATCACCGCCCAGCAGCAACCACAACGTTCCCTTCACCTGTAAACCATTCAGCGCAGCTTCTGTGCTGCCGACATTGGTGGCCTTGGAGTCATTAATCCAGCGTACGCCATTGTGTTCATGCACCAGCTGGAAGCGGTGTGGTAGGCCTCCAAAGGTGGTTAATGCTTTCAGGCTGGTGGCTCGCGGCAGGCCCACGGCATCGGCCAGCGCCAGTGCCGCCAGGGCATTGGTATAATTGTGCTGACCGACGAGGTGCATTTCGTCGGTGTTTAAGACTTTCTCGCCTTTCACGCGCAGCCAGACACTGCCCTGCTGGCGATTAAGATGATAATCGCCCACATCAGCACCAAAGCTGACACAGCGTTTATCCGCTCCGCGGACTGGCATGGTCATCGCATCGTCAGCGTTCACCACGCAGACGGCGGCATTTTCATAAATACGTAGCTTAGCGGCGCGATACTGCTGCATTCCCAGCGGATAGCGATCCATATGATCTTCAGTGACGTTGAGGATCGTGGCCGCTGCCGCCCGAAGGCTGACGGTGGTCTCCAGCTGGAAGCTGGAGAGCTCAAGCACATACAGCTGCGCGGGGTTGTCCAGCAGCATCAGCGCTGGCAAACCAATATTGCCGCCGACACCCACCTGCCAGCCCGCCGCTTTCGCCATTTCTCCCACCAGCGTGGTGACGGTGCTTTTCCCATTGGAACCGGTGATAGCCACAATCGGTGCCTGCGCTTCACGGCAGAACAGCTCGATATCGCCAACGATTTCCACCCCCGCATCGGCGGCATCCATCAGCGAAGGATGGCTCAGCGCCATACCCGGGCTGGCAACAATCAGATCGGCACTTTGCAGCCAGTCATCATTTAACGAACCCAACCAGCGCTCGACGTTTTCCGGCAGCTTTTCCAACCCCGGTGGCACGACACGGGTATCCATCACGCGTGGCGTTACGCCGCGTGAGACAAAGAAATCAACACAGGAGAGGCCCGTCAGACCCAACCCGATAATGACCACTTTTTTACCCTGATAGTCAGCCATAATTAACGCACCTTCAGTGTTGCCAGGCCAATCAGCACCAGCATCAGTGAAATGATCCAGAAACGCACGATGACGCGAGGTTCTGGCCAGCCTTTCAATTCATAGTGATGGTGGATCGGCGCCATGCGGAAAATACGTTGCCCGCGCAGTTTGAACGACCCGACCTGCAGGATCACCGACAGCGTTTCCACCACAAACACACCGCCCATGATCACCAGCAGGAACTCCTGGCGCAGCAGCACGGCGATAGTTCCCAGCGCGCCGCCCAGCGCCAGTGACCCCACATCGCCCATAAAGACCTGTGCCGGGTAGGTGTTGAACCACAGGAACCCTAAGCCCGCACCGACAATCGCGGTACAGACAATCACCAGTTCACCGGCATGGCGCAGATACGGAATATGCAGATACTCAGCAAACTTCACGTTACCCGTTGCCCAGGCCACCAGGGCAAATCCCGCAGCAACAAAAACGGTGGGCATAATCGCCAGGCCATCAAGGCCATCCGTCAGATTGACCGCATTGCTGGTGCCGACAATCACAAAGTAAGCCAGCAGCAGATACAGCAGCCCCAGTTGCGGCATCACGTCTTTAAAGAACGGCACAACCAGTTCGGTCGCCGGGGTATCTTTGCCGATCATGTACATCACGAAAGCCGCAGCCAGCGCAATCACCGACTGCCAGAAGTATTTCCAGCGGGCAATCAAGCCTTTGGTGTCTTTGCGCACGACTTTACGATAGTCATCCACAAAGCCAACGGCGCCATAGCCTAACAGCACGAACAGTACGCACCAGACATACGGATTGGAAGGATAGGCCCACAGCAGCACTGAAATCGTGATGGCAGTGAGGATCATAATCCCGCCCATCGTCGGCGTGCCGCGCTTGCTGAAATGCGATTCCGGGCCGTCGTTACGTACAACCTGACCAAAAGACATTTCCTGCAGGCGGGCAATCATTCGCGGCCCCATCCACAAGGAGATAAACAGCGCGGTCAGCAGGCTGACAATGGCGCGAAACGTCAGATACGAAAAGACGTTAAAGCCGGAATAAAATGTGACCAGATGCTCGGCCAGCCAGACTAACATGCGCCTTTCTCCTGTAAGGTTTGCACAACCTGCTCCATCGCAGCACTGCGTGAACCTTTAACCAATACGGTAATCTGTTGATGTTGTGACAGTAGCTCACGCGCACGCGCGCTGAGTGCTGCCTTATCACGGAAGTGCTCACCCACACCGCTGGCATCAGAGATGTCCTGGCTGAGTGAACCTACACTTAATACTTTGTCGATACCTGCGGCCTGTATGGCTACACCCACCTGACGGTGGCACTCGGCGGCCTCAGCCCCCAGTTCGCCCATATCGCCGACGACCATCACGCGATAACCCGGCATCTCAGCCAGTACCTGTGCGGCGGCGGTCATCGAACCCACGTTGGCGTTGTAGCTGTCGTCCAGCAGCAACTGGTCCGCACCCAAGATCACCGGGAACAGACGCCCCGGAACGGCTTGCAGCGAACTCAGCCCTTGTTTTACTGCACTCAGCGGCGCGCCAACCGATAACGCCAGTGCACTGGCGGCCAGCGCGTTGGCAATATTGTGACGCCCCGGCAGCGGCAGCATCACCGCCAAATCGCCTTTCGGCGTATGTAAGGTGAACTGCGTGCCCTGAGTGCTAAATGTCACGTCCGTGGCATAAAAATCACTGTCAGCCTGCTGCTCGGGCGAAAAACGCCAGACCGTTTTGGCATGCAGCGCCTGCTGCCAGTGCGGCCAGTCGTTGCTGTCGTTGTTGATAATCGCAGTGCCATGCAGCGGCAGGCCGTTAAAAATCTCACCTTTGGCTTTCGCCACGCCCGCCAGCGACCCGAAACCTTCCAGATGCGCGGCAGCAAGATTATTCACCAGCGCCGTTTCCGGCCGGGTCAGTTCAGTGGTGTATGCGATCTCGCCCTGGTGGTTAGCCCCCAGTTCAATCACCGCATACTGATGATCGGTTGTCAGACGCAGCAACGTCAGTGGCACACCGATATCGTTATTCAGGTTTCCGGCGGTATACAGCGTCTCACCACACTCGCGCAGGATAGCGGCCGTCATCTCTTTCACGGAGGTCTTGCCAGAAGAACCGGTCAGCGCTACAACGCGGGCACCGGACTGTTGACGGACCCAGCCTGCCAGCTGGCCCAGTGCAATACGGGTGTCCGCCACCACCACCTGCGGCACGGCGACAGGTAAGTGCTTACTCACTAATAACGCAAGCGCACCCGAGGTGAATGCATCAGCAACAAAGTCATGTGCATCAAAGCGTTCGCCTTTCAAGGCGATAAACAGACAGCCTGCGGTGACCTTACGGGTATCCGTGGTGACCGCATCCATCGTCAGGTCGCTGCCATACAGCGTGCCGCCGGTGATGTCTGCCAGTTGCCGTAGCGTAAAAGCAATCATGCGAGAACTCCCAGCAGACGTGCGACGGTCACACGGTCAGAGTAATCAAAGCGCTGGTTACCGATGATCTGATAATCTTCATGGCCTTTACCCGCCACCAGAACAATGTCGCCTTCCTGCGCCTGCATTACCGCGTTAGTGACCGCTTGCGCACGTCCCATCACCACGCGTGCACGGCCCGCATCCAGCAGTCCACTCAGTACATCGGCAACAATCGCCGCCGGATCTTCGCTGCGTGGGTTGTCGTCAGTAATCACCACGACATCGGCAAACTGCTCGGCAATGGCCCCCATCAGCGGACGTTTACCTTTGTCACGGTCGCCACCGCAGCCGAACAGGCACCACAGCTGACCTTTACAGTGCAGTCGTGCGGCTGCCAGCGCTTTCTCCAGAGCATCCGGCGTGTGGGCATAATCCACCACCACCGTTGGTTTGCCCGGTGCGCTGAACACTTCCATACGCCCGGTCACTGGCAGCAGTTGCTGGCCGGTAGAGGTCAGTGCAGCCAGCGGATAATCCAGAGACAGCAGCGTAGCCAGTGCCACCAGCAGATTGCTGACGTTAAATGCACCCATCAGGCGGCTTTCAATTTCGCCGTTACCCCAACTGGATTCAAAACGCACAGAGGCCCCACCATCGTGGTAGTTAACGTCTGTTGCTTTCAGCCAGCGCCCACGGCAGCCTGGCTGTAAATTATTTTCCATCGTGACCGCGACGGCATCGGGCAATTTTTCCAGCCAGCGGCGACCCACATCGTCATCCGCATTAATGATCGCCTGGCCCACCTGATGCTCGGAGAACAGCAGCCATTTAGCCGCTTCGTAGCGCGTCATATCACCATGATAGTCAAGGTGATCACGGCTCAGGTTGGTGAACGCTGCTGCCGCAAACGGCAAAGCAGCCACACGATGCTGCACGAGGCCGTGTGAGGAGACTTCCATCGCTGCCAGCGTAGCGCCTTTGTTCACCAGCGAGGCCAGCAGGTGTTGCACATCCACCGCCGAGCCTGTCGTATTTTCCGCAGGTGCCAGTTGTCCGTAGACACCGTTACCCACCGTGCCCATCACCGCACCGGTTTCGCCCAGCAACTGCGCCCACTGAGCCAGCAGTTGAGTGATGGTTGTTTTTCCATTAGTACCCGTGACACCAATCAGCTTCAGTTTCTCACCAGGCTGCTGATAAAAACGCCCGGCCAGCGCAGACAAACGCTGAGAGAGCTGTGCGAGGAAGATCACCGGCACACCGTGCATCTGCACGATCTGTCCGTCTTCAGCTTCACCTTCGGCTTCGGCAATCACTGCCGCCACGCCCTGGGCAATCGCCTGAGGAATAAAACGGCGCCCGTCGGCCGCGTGGCCTTTTATCGCCACAAACAGATCGCCGGATGCCGCAATACGGCTGTCCAGCGTCATTTCACGCAGCGGGAGCTCCGGTGCGCCAGGCACCCAAGGGGCCAGTAGGTCGCGCAGATTACGATCGGTCACTCGATCCCTCATTCTTGTTAGTTACCATCTCGTTCTTGTCACTGGTGGGTAGCGCATCCGGCTCAACATTCATGGTGCGCAATACACCGCCCATGATGGCGCCAAACACGGGCGCAGAGACCGCACCACCGTAATATTTGCCTGCCTGGGGATCGTTAATCACCACCACCAGTGCAAAACGAGGGTTGCTGGCGGGTGCAACACCCGCGGTATAAGCAATGTATTTGTTCACGTACTTGCCGTCCGGCCCGACTTTCTTCGCCGTACCGGTTTTAATCGCAATACGGTAACCCTTGATCGCGGCTTTCACGCCACCGCCACCGGGCAAAGCAACGCTTTCCATCATGTGCAACACGGTGCGCACCTGCGCTTCAGGGAAAACGCGTTGACCCGCCACCGGCGGGTCAACTTTGGTAATCGACAATGGGCGATAGATGCCATAGCTGCCCATTGTTGCGTAGACTCGCGCTAACTGTAACGGCGTTACCATTAGCCCATAGCCGAAAGAGAAGGTGGCCCTCTCTATGTCAGACCACCGTTGTTTTTGAGGATATAAGCCACTGCTTTCTCCGACCAACCCCAAATTGGTCGCTTTGCCGAACCCAAAACGAGAGTAAGTATCCACTAACGCATTGGACGGCATCGCTAACGCCAGTCGTGAAACACCGACGTTAGACGACTTCTGTAGTACCCCGGTCAGGGTCAATTCGCTGTAACGCGCCACGTCTTTAATCTCATGGCCGTTAATCCGGTAAGGCACCGTGTTCAGTACGCTACCTTCACGAACCACGCCACGTTGCAGCGCCGTCATCACCACCATCGGTTTGACGGTGGAACCCGGTTCGAAAATATCGGTGATAGCACGGTTGCGCATCACATCTTTGGTGGTACCAGACAAGTTATTCGGGTTATAGGCTGGACTGTTCGCCATCGCCAGCACTTCTCCCGTGTTCACATCCACCAGCACCGCCGTACCTGATTCCGCCTTGTTAAACGCCACAGCGTTATTCAATTCGCGATAGACCTGTGCCTGAAGGCGTTCGTCGATGCTCAGCGCCAGGTTATGCGCTGCCTGGCTGTCTACCGTTGAAATATCTTCAATCACGCGGCCGAAACGGTCTTTACGCACCGTACGTTCGCCCGGCTGACCTGTGAGCCACTTATCAAAACTTTTCTCAACGCCTTCAATGCCCTGTCCATCGATGTTGGTGAAACCAATCAGATGGGAAGTCACCTGCCCGGCAGGGTAATAGCGGCGTGACTCTTCACGCAGGAAGATGCCCGGCAGTTTGAGTTTCTTGATGTAATCGCCAATGGCCGGATTCACCTGACGCGCCAGATAAACAAAGCGGCCATTCGGGTTGGCATTAACACGTGCCGCCAGCTGATCAAGGGGGATAGAAAGCGCATCGGATAAGGCTTTCCAGCGGCTGTCGAGCGTAATACCGCCTTTGTCGTGCAGCTCTTTCGGATCGGCCCAGATCGCATTGACCGGCACGCTAACCGCCAGCGGTCGGCCCGCACGGTCACTGATCATCCCGCGCGAGGTTGGGATGGCCTGAACGCGCAGCGAGCGCATATCCCCTTCGCGCACCAGGCGGTCAGGGTTAATCACCTGAAGATACGCGACCCGTAACAGCAGACCTGCCAGCGCCAGAAAAATACAGCCACACAGCAACGCAAAACGCCAGCTTACAAAGCTGGCCTGATCTTCCGTGCGTTTCGACTTCTGCGTTTTGGTTGCGGCTCTCATTGAGTCCGTGTGTCCTTATTGCTGTACCACAATATTTTCCTGAGAAGGATCAACGTGTTGCATCTGAAGTTTCTCCGTTGCTGTGCGTTCCACCCGGCTGTGATCGCCCAGTGCATTCTCTTCAAGGATCAGGTTGCGCCACTCGATGTCGAGGGCGTCACGTTCGAGCACCAGCTGCTCGCGCTGAGCGGTCAGCAGGCGCGTTTTGTGCGCAGTCGTCACCACCAGAACGGCTGAAACCAGCGAGGCGACCAGCAGGATCAGAGGGATCTTGCCATGGCGCAGCAGGTCACCGCCGATCACACCCGGCAGGCTGTGACGTTCGTTGCCGATCATGACGCCGTGCGCTCCGCAATACGCAGTACGGAACTGCGCGCGCGCGGGTTGTCACCAACTTCAGTGTCGCCAGGCATCATTTTCCCCAGGGCTTTCAGACGACGTCCGCCCAGGCTGTTCAGTTGTGCTTCAGTCATCGGGATACCGTGAGGCACCTGAGGACCGCGGCTCTGTTCACGCATAAAACGCTTCACAATGCGGTCTTCCAGCGAGTGGAAGCTGATCACCGACAGACGTCCACCCGGCGACAATGCACTCAGTGCACCTTTCAGCGCCTGCTCAATCTCTTCCAGCTCACTGTTCACCCAGATACGGATCGCCTGGAAGCTACGCGTGGCAGGGTGTTTAAACTTGTCTTTCACTGGCGTTGCCGCATAGATCACGTCCGCCAGCTCTTTGGTTCGGGTCATTGGCTGTTCGCGGTTACGCTCAACAATGGCGCGCGCGATACGCTTGGCAAAGCGCTCTTCACCAAAGGTTTTCAGCACAAAGACAATATCTGTTTCTTCTGCTTTCAGCAGCCACTCGGCCGCCGACTGACCGCGCGTTGGGTCCATCCGCATATCCAGCGGCCCATCGCGCATGAAGGAGAAGCCACGTTCGGCATCATCAAGCTGTGGTGACGACACTCCCAGATCCAGCAGGATCCCGTCGATTTTTCCGGTGAGCCCACGCTCTTCGACATACTCTGCCAGTGCGGAAAAAGGACCATGAATGATGTTGAAGCGTGGATCGGTGATCTCAGCAGCGGCGGCAATAGCCTGCGGATCGCGGTCGATGGCATACAAACGTCCCTGCTCACCCAGTTGGGAGAGGATCAGGCGTGAGTGTCCACCGCGCCCAAAGGTGCCATCAATGTAGATGCCGTCAGAATGAATATTGAGGCCGTTTACCGCCTCATCTAAAAGCACTGTGGTGTGTTTAAAAGTATCCTGCATAGTTATAACGACAAATCCTGCAGCCGGTCAGACAACGGCGCCTGAGAGGACTGCTCTGCGTCAATATCTTCCTTGACTTGTTGATACCAGGTCTGTTCATCCCACAGTTCAAACTTGTTGAACTGTCCAACCAGCATCACTTCTTTTGTCAGGCTCGCATGTTGACGAAGGGTATTCGCCAGCAGTAAACGGCCTGCATTGTCCATCTGGCATTCACTGGCGTGCCCCAGTAACAGGCGTTGTACACGGCGCTCTGCTGGGTTCATGCTGGATAAACGAGACAGCTTTTGTTCAATAATTTCCCATTCGGGCAGGGTGTAGAGCAACAGACATGGCTGGTGGAGGTCAATGGTACAAACCATATGCCCTTGTGATTCCCCGATCAGCGTTTCGCGATAGCGCGTTGGCACGGCAAGCCGCCCTTTGCTGTCGAGATTGACTAACGTTGCCCCTCGGAACATGCCAGCCTCACTCCCCAGTTACCCAAGATCACCACTTAACTCCACAAATTCCCACCAAAAGAGTGTACGGAGCAGAGGAAAACATTGTCAAGCCGCAGCAATGGCTGATTGGCACTATTTCTTCGCGAGGTAAAATACGGGGAAGTTAAAAACAAACGACCTGAAGAGGAAATTTAAAAATAAACTAATGAATAATGGCAGGAAATTCTCACAAGCCTGGCAATTGCTCAAAAACTTACCACCTATCCATCGCCAAAAATAAGCTGCCCGCTTTGCGACGTGGGCGGCATTTTAAGTTATTTCTTAAAATTTTCCCAGCACAACCCCAGTGACAGCGCAGGATACTGTGACTAACAAGTAACAGAGTCTTTATAAACGTCAGGCTTTATAATCAGATGCTGACATTCCAGCGAACTGTTTACTTTTATTTACCTGACTGCCCTCCATCATCATGGCTAAATTGTGCCCATCCTTTTGGACAGATAAGAAAAAGGCAGCTTTCGCTGCCCTGATTTTTCAGTTTGTTTTTCGGTTTAAACGACCGCGTCGATAAAGATTACGGCGGATTCGTGTCAGACCCGGTTTAGGTTTACGGGGTTCATCAAGGCTGGCAAGCACCAACTCAAGGACACGCTCCGCAACATCACGGTGTCGCTGCCCCACGGCCAGCACCGGGCAATCGAGGAAGTCCAGTAACTCATGGTCACCAAAGGTGGCGATGGCCAAATCCTGCGGAAGCCGCCCTTCGCGACGTAGCGTCACATCCATCACACCCTGCAACAGACCGAAAGACGTGGTGAACAGCGCCTCTGGCATGTCATGGGTTTCCAGGTATTTCTCAAATAATGTGGCAGCGGCACTGCGCTCAAAACTGTTGGCATAGATGTAGTCGATCGGCCGTTCGTCCCCTTTCCATGCATCACGAAAACCCAGCTCACGCAGGAAGCTGACGGACAGCTCCGGCAGTGCACCGAGAAACAGCACCGATTTTGCCGGCAGCTTACGCAATTCGGCGCCCAGTGCTTCGGCATCATCCTGATCGGCGCCCACCACGCTGGTAAAGTGCTCACGATCCAGCGCACGATCCAGAGCAATGATAGGCAGTGGATCGTTAATCCAGCGCTGATAGAACGGGTGCTCCGGCGGCAAGGAGGTAGAAACAATAATCGCATCCACCTGGCGTTGCAGCAGGTGTTCAACACAGCGCATTTCGTTATCCGGCTGATCTTCCGAACAGGCGATCAATAACTGGTAGCCACGCTGGCGGGCCTGGCGCTCCAGATAGTTCGCAATCCTTGTGTAGCTGGTATTTTCCAGGTCAGGAATAACCAGTCCTATCGAACGCGTGCGTCCGGCGCGTAACCCCGCAGCCACTGCATTCGGATGGTAATTATGCTCACGCACCACCGCCATAACCTTCTCGACGGTTTTATCGCTGACACGATACTGCTTGGCCTTGCCATTAATCACGTAGCTGGCCGTCGTACGCGACACACCCGCGAGGCGCGCAATTTCATCCAGTTTCACAATAACCCCACAATTCGCTATGGATTAGTATTTGTAACATCTAACCGCAGAATAGTTGAGCGAGCAACCGCTTTTCATCTGCGATAAGGGCTTTGTGACAAAATAAAAAAACCCGGCATTACGCCGGGTTAACAAACAATCAGGATTCGGGTGGGAAGCTATCAACGCATAATGCGTTCGCCGCGCGCCACACCAACAATGCCTGAACGCGCAACTTCAACGATTTCCGCGACTTCACGTACGGCGCTGAGGAAAGCATCCAGCTTGTCACTGGTGCCCGCAAGCTGAACCGTGTAAAGCGATGGCGTGACATCCACAATCTGACCGCGGAAAATTTCAGCACAACGTTTGACCTCTTCACGCCCGTAGCCGCTGGCCTGGATCTTCACCAACATGATCTCACGCTCGACGAAAGCGCCCTGCCCGAGTTCACTGACACGCAGCACGTCAACCAGCTTGTGCAGCTGCTTCTCGATCTGCTCCAGAACCTTTTGGTCACCTACGGTCTGAATCGTCATACGCGACAGCGTCGGATCGTCCGTGGGTGCCACGGTCAGGCTTTCAATGTTGTAGCCACGCTGGGAGAACAGGCCTACCACGCGGGACAATGCGCCGGATTCGTTTTCCAGCAGAACCGATAATACACGACGCATAGTTACGTCCTCTCCGTTTTGCTCAACCACATTTCGTCCATACCGCCACCGCGAATATGCATCGGGTAAACGTGTTCCGTACCGTCAACGTTAACGTCAACAAACACCAGACGCTCGCGGCCCAGATGTTCCAGCGCTTCTGCCAGTTTCGATTCCAGTTCGTCAGGATGGCTGATGGAGATACCTACGTGACCATAAGCCTCTGCCAGGCGAACAAAATCAGGGAGCGATTCCATATAAGACTGTGAATGGCGACCGGAATAAATCATGTCCTGCCACTGCTTCACCATGCCCAGGACACGGTTGTTCAGATTCAGCACCAGTACCGGAATGCCGTATTGCAACGCGGTAGACAGCTCCTGGATATTCATCTGAATACTGCCATCGCCAGTGACACATACGACGGTTTCCTGAGGCAGAGCCAACTTCACGCCCAGTGCTGCCGGCAGGCCAAAGCCCATCGTGCCCAGGCCACCGGAGTTGATCCAGCGGCGTGGTTTATCAAACTGATAATAGAGCGCAGCGAACATCTGGTGCTGACCCACGTCGGAAGTAACGTAAGCATCGCCATTTGTCAGGCGACAGATGGTTTCGATCACCGCCTGCGGCTTGATCTTATCACTGGTACGGTCGAACTCGAGGCACTGGCGTGAACGCCATTGATCGATGCTCTGCCACCAGTCGCGCACGCTGTCGTAATTCTGCTGAACATCGCTCTGTGCCAGCAATTCCAGCATCTGTTGCAGAACCAGTTTGGCATCACCCACGATCGGCACATCCGCTGCCACCGTTTTCGAGATCGACGTCGGATCGATATCGATATGCAGCACCGTGGCATTTGGGCAGTATTTCGCCAGATTGTTGGTGGTACGGTCATCAAAACGCACACCGACTGCAAAGATCACATCGGCGTTGTGCATCGTCATATTGGCTTCATAGGTGCCATGCATCCCCAGCATCCCCACACACTGACGGTGCGTGCCAGGGAAAGCGCCCAGGCCCATCAGTGAAGTAGTCACCGGCACATTCAACGTTTCGGCCAGCTGGCGCAGTTCCTCATGGCACACCGCATTGATCACGCCGCCACCGGCATAGATCACTGGCTTTTTCGCAGCCAACAGGCTTTGCAGCGCGCGTTTAATCTGGCCTTTGTGGCCCTGAGTCGTCGGGTTGTACGAACGCATGCTGACTTCATCAGGCCAGACATACGGCAGCTTATTCGCCGGGCTCATCATATCTTTCGGCAGGTCAACCACCACCGGTCCGGGACGACCGCTGGCCGCAAGCCAGAATGCTTTCTTCATAATGATCGGGATATCTTCTACCCGTTTCACCATAAAGCTGTGTTTGACCACCGGGCGGGAAATACCCACCATGTCGCACTCCTGGAAGGCGTCGTAGCCGATCAGGGAAGACATGACCTGGCCGGATAGCACGACCATCGGGATGGAGTCCATATAGGCGGTAGCGATACCGGTAATCGCATTGGTTGCTCCCGGCCCTGAGGTCACCAGCACCACACCCACATCACCGGTTGCCCGTGCGTAGCCATCGGCCATATGCACAGCGCCCTGCTCGTGACGGACAAGGATATGATCCACGCCGCCTACAGTTTGCAGAGCGTCATAGATATCGAGGACCGCTCCGCCGGGGTAGCCGAATACATGTTTTACGCCCTGATCGATTAACGATCGGACCACCATCTCGGCTCCTGACAACATCTCCATTTTTGCCTCCAGGCTTAAGGTGCTGATTTATCTTACACGGACAGCATAACGTCACCGGACGGCAGATAAGGTCAAAACCTGTTTTTTTTATGCTCAGATAGTGGAAGTCATTTCCAAAATCCAGGTACAGGGCGAAGCCCCAGTTTTTTGAGGTTATGGCAAATACCATAACCGTAGAAAAGTTGGCAGGCAAACGGCAAACCTTACGACATGTGCGGAAAGTGATAATTAAGGCTCTGCCCGCCTGCCCCTGCCATCGACAATTACACTGACAATTTCCCGTTCTAAAAGCGGATTATTCTGCGACGAAGAAATATGCATTGTGATCGTTTTGTTATTAAAACTTTGTGGCCTTTAATGCCCGGCGCGCCAAATAATTCCCACGCTTTGAGGATTGTTATTGAAGGTTGACAGCCCCGGTCTTTATCAGGTATCAATAAAGTCACTGCCAGAATTTAATGAGGTTTGAATCAATGATCCGCACTCATCGCCTACTCGGTCTACTACTAAACGCATCCTCTTTGCGCGGTAGACTGGTGGGCGGAATCAATCACTGATTCAGGCCTGTAAAACCTAAGAAACCCGCGCCGATGCGCGGGTTTTTTTATGCTCGCAGCAGCAGGCGACGTAAACCAGACAAGGAACTATTCCATGAGCGACCAAGTCATTATTTTCGATACCACTCTGCGCGATGGCGAACAGGCATTACAGGCCAGCCTGAGTGTGAAAGAAAAACTGCAAATTGCCCTGGCACTCGAACGTATGGGCGTTGACGTGATGGAGGTCGGTTTCCCGGTGTCGTCTCCTGGTGATTTTGAATCCGTCCAGACCATCGCCCGCCAGATTAAAAATAGCCGGGTCTGTGGCCTGGCACGCTGTGTAGAAAAAGATATCGACGCGGCCTATGAAGCGCTGCGTGTTGCAGATGCCTACCGTATTCACACCTTCCTCGCCACCTCGCCGATGCATATCGCCACCAAGCTGCGCAGCACGCTGCCAGAAGTGATTGAGCGTGCAGTCAAAATGGTGAAACGCGCACGTAACTATACGGACGACGTGGAGTTCTCGTGCGAGGATGGCGGACGCACCCCCATTGATGACCTGTGCCGCGTAGTGGAAGCGGCAATTAATGCCGGTGCCACCACCATCAACATCCCTGATACCGTGGGTTACACGCTGCCGTACGAATATGCCAACATCTTTAGCGCATTACGCGATCGTGTGCCGAATATTGATAAAGCCATTCTGTCTGTTCATACCCACGACGACCTGGGGATGGCGGTAGGTAATGCGCTGGCCGCCGTTAACGCGGGCGCCCGTCAGATTGAAGGGGCGATGAATGGCCTGGGTGAGCGCGCAGGTAACTGTGCGCTGGAAGAAGTGATTATGGCGATTAAAACCCGCGGACAATTGATGAACGTTCAGACGCGGATTAATCATCAGGAGATCTACCGTACCTGCCAGACCGTCAGCAAAATCTGCAACATGCCTATCCCTGCCCACAAAGCGATTATCGGCTCCAATGCTTTCGCTCACTCTTCCGGTATCCACCAGGATGGCGTGCTGAAAAATCGCGAAAACTACGAAATCCTGACACCAGAATCCATCGGTCTGAAACAGGTGCAGTTAAACCTGACCTCACGTTCCGGCCGTGCTGCCGTGAAGCACCGCATGGAAGAGATGGGCTACACCGACAGCGAATACAATATGGATACGCTGTACGACGCATTTAAGGCGCTGGCCGATAAAAAAGGCCAGGTGTTCGATTATGACCTGGAAGCACTGGCTTTTATCAACAAACAGTCTGAAGAGCCAGAATACTTCACGCTGAATACCTTCAACGTGCAGTCCGGCTCCAGCGTGATTGCGACCGCTACCGTGCAACTGGGCTGCGGTGAAGAACAGAAGACTGAAGCGGCGACCGGAAACGGCCCGGTGGATGCGGTGTATCAGGCGATTAACCGCATTACCAGCTTCGATACCGAGCTGATCAACTATCAGCTGACCGCTCAAGGTCACGGTAAAGATGCCCTGGGTCAGGTGGATATCGTGGTGCAGTACAACGGCCGCAAATTCCACGGCGTGGGCCTGGCGACGGATATCGTCGAATCCTCGGCTAAAGCGATGGTCAACGCACTGAACACTATCTGGCGCGCACGTCAGGTTGAACAGGAATTACAGCGTAAGTCTCAGATCAAAGACCAAAAGGAAGCCGTATAACATGTCCCGCACTTACCATATCGCAGTGTTACCCGGTGATGGCATCGGCCCGGAAGTGATGGCACAGGCCAGTAAAGTCCTGGACGCTATTCGCCAGCGTTTTGATCTGCGTATCTCCACCAGCGAGTATGACGTTGGCGGTATCGCCATTGACCGCCACGGCGTACCCTTGCCTGAGGGCACCGTCAAAGGCTGTGAGCAGGCTGACGCTATTCTGTTCGGTTCTGTTGGTGGCCCAAAATGGGAACACCTTCCACCGACCGAGCAGCCTGAGCGCGGCGCCCTGTTGCCACTGCGCAAACATTTCCAGCTGTTCAGTAACCTGCGCCCGGCCAGCCTGTATCAGGGGCTGGAAGATTTCTGCCCGTTGCGCCGTGATATTGCCGATCAGGGGTTTGATATCCTGGTGGTCCGTGAACTGACCGGTGGGATTTACTTCGGCCAGCCGAAAGGCCGCGAAGGCAGCGGTATGCATGAACGCGCTTTCGACACCGAGGTGTATCACCGTTTCGAAATCGAACGCATTGCGCGTATCGCCTTTGAATCCGCGCGTAAACGCCGTAACAAAGTCACCTCGATTGATAAAGCCAATGTGCTGCAATCCTCGATTCTCTGGCGTCAGATTGTGAATGAAGTGGCGCAGGACTACCCGGACGTCGAGTTAAGCCACATGTATATCGACAATGCCACCATGCAGCTGATCAAGGCGCCGTCACAGTTTGACGTGATGCTGTGTTCTAACCTGTTCGGTGACATCCTGTCCGATGAATGTGCCATGATCACCGGCTCGATGGGCATGCTGCCATCAGCCAGCCTGAACGAAAAAGGCTTTGGTCTGTTTGAGCCGGCAGGCGGATCGGCCCCGGATATTGCCGGTAAAAATATGGCTAACCCGGTGGCGCAAATTCTGTCGCTGGCCCTGCTGCTGCGCTACAGCCTGAATTCGGCCGATGCCGCTGATGCGATTGAGCAGGCTATTAACCGTGCGCTGGAAGAAGGTTTCCGCACCGGCGATCTGGCTGGCAGCGGCAAGGCGATCGGCACCGATGAAATGGGCAGCGTGATTGCCCGGTTTATTCGCGAAGCATAAAAATATGAAAACACTGTACGAGAAGCTGTTTGATGCGCATGTCGTGCACGAAGCACCCAATGAAACGCCGCTGATCTATATCGACCGTCACCTTGTCCATGAGGTGACGTCAGCGCAGGCCTTTGACGGTCTGCGCGCACACGGTCGCCCGGTGCGCCAGCCGTCAAAAACCTTTGCCACGATGGATCACAACGTCTCCACTCAGTCGCGTGACATCAATGCCAGCGGCGAGATGGCACGGATTCAGATGTCGATGTTGATCAAAAACTGTGAGGCCTTTGGCGTCCAGCTGTTTGACCTCAGCCATCAATTCCAGGGCATTGTGCATGTGATGGGGCCAGAGCAGGGATTATCACTGCCTGGCATGACCATTGTTTGCGGTGATTCCCACACCTCAACCCACGGTGCACTCGGTGCGCTGGCCTTTGGCATCGGCACCTCCGAAGTGGAGCACGTACTGGCAACGCAAACGCTGAAACAGTCACGGGCGAAAACCATGAAGGTTGAGGTACGCGGTCAGACTGCGCCAGGGATTACTGCAAAAGATATCGCGCTGGCCATTATCGGTAAAACCGGCAGCGGTGGCGGCAACGGTCACGTTGTGGAGTTCTGCGGTGCAGCTGTCGAAGCGCTGAGCATGGAAGGGCGTATGACCCTGTGCAATATGGCAATTGAACTGGGTGCCAAAGCCGGGCTGATTGCGCCCGATGACACCACCTTTAACTACGTCAATGGCCGCCGTTTTGCCCCTAAAGATGCCGCCTGGCAGCAGGCCGTCGACTACTGGCGTACGCTGAAAACTGATGAAGGCGCGCACTTCGACAAAGTGGTCACGCTGGATGCAGCAGATATAGCGCCGCAGGTCACCTGGGGAACCAACCCCGGTCAGGTGATTGCCGTCAGTGACCCGATTCCCGATCCGGCTTCGTTCAGCGATCCAGTGGAACGTGCCTCGGCAGAAAAAGCGCTGGCCTATATGGACCTGAAACCCGGTATCCGTCTGACCGACGTGCCGGTGGATAAAGTGTTTATCGGCTCCTGCACTAACTCGCGCATTGAAGATTTACGCGCGGCCGCAGCCGTGGTGAAAGGGCATAAGATTGCTCAGGGTGTGCAGGGCTACGTGGTGCCGGGTTCTGGCCCGGTGAAAGCGCAGGCAGAAGAAGAAGGTCTGGATAAGATCTTTATCGATGCGGGCTTTGAATGGCGTTTACCGGGCTGTTCTATGTGCCTGGCGATGAATAACGATCGCCTCAGCCCCGGAGAACGCTGTGCCTCCACCAGCAACCGCAACTTTGAAGGTCGTCAGGGCCGTGGCGGACGTACCCATCTGGTCAGCCCGGCCATGGCCGCCGCAGCGGCGGTCGCTGGTCACTTTGCTGATATCCGCGAGCTGATTTAAGGAACTGTTATGGCGAAAAAATTCACGCAGCACAGCGGTATCGTGGTGCCGCTGGATGCGGCTAACGTTGATACCGATGCGATTATCCCTAAGCAGTTTTTGCAGATGGTGACGCGCACCGGTTTCGGCCGGAACCTTTTTTATGACTGGCGTTATACCGACCCCGAAGGGCAAATTTCCAACCCGGAATTTGTGCTGAATAAGCCCGAGTTTAGTGGGGCCAGCATCATGCTGACGCGGGAAAACTTTGGCTGTGGTTCCTCACGCGAACATGCCCCCTGGGCGCTGACAGATTACGGCATTCAGGCCATTGTCGGTTCCGGTTTTGCCGATATCTTTGCTAACAACTCATTTAATAACCAGTTGCTGCTGGTAACGCTGAGCGAAGCGGAAGTGGATGAGATGTTCCAGTTAGTGGCAGCGGAACCGGGCATTCGCTTCACGGTTGATCTGGAAAATCAGCAAGTGCGGGCCGGGGATAAAACCTACCCGTTTGAGATCGACAGCTTCCGCCGCCACTGCCTGATTAACGGGCTTGATGCGATTGGCCTGACCTTGCAGCACGATGCTGATATCACCGCGTACGAGCAAAAACAGCACACGTTTTTGCGTTGATATTGCGGGCTAACCGAAAAAGAAGGTCAGCCCCTGCAACCTCTGTAGGGGCCTGGCATACCTGGCCCGTATTTATATCACGCGCTGTTCTCTGACCCGCCACGACAGCGCAAACGCCACCAGCGCCAGCAGTAACGCCACCCAGTACACCGAGTGATGGCCGAACGTCTCCGCCAGCGCGCCCTGCACAACACCCGCCAGGATCACCCCGGTTGAGATACTGTTGGTAAACAGCGTGGTGGCCGCACCAGGCCGCGACGGCATCAAGTCCTGAAACCAGATCATGCCAATCCCGGCAATAATGCCGATATACACCGCATTAAACAGCTGCAATATCATCAGTGCGCTGCGACTCTGGAACAGCACCAGACCAAGATAAAACAACGCCCCGCAGGCCACCGCCAGCAACATCATATTGCGCTTACCAAAGCGTTTCACGTAGTGCCCTGCCAGCAGCATCACCGGGATCTCCAGCCCCGCCGCCGTCCCCATCAACAGACCGGCCAGCGTATCCGGCATGCCCAGCACGCTACTGATATACAACGGCATATCAATAATATACATCGTGTTACAGGTCCACATCAGGACCGATCCGATAAACAGCATACGCACATCGCGGCTCTTCCAGCCGCTGATATTGGTGATGGGCACGTCTGCTGTCGCGGCCTGCGCGCGCGGCACCGACGGCAGGGTAAACCAGATTAACGCCACACAGACCACGAACAGCAGTGCAGCGACGAGAAACATGGTGGTAAAACCGTAGTTCAGCGCAATGGCAAAAGAGAGCGGTGGCCCAATCACCCACGCCAGTGATAACTGGGCGCGCATCACGGAACTGAACATCACCGCTTCACGGGCAGAGCTGTCAGCATATTCGCGTGCCAACGCAAAAATTTGCGGCATCGCCACGCTGGCGACCGCAGACAAGAAGACCCCGGCGGTAATTAACGTCAGATAATGACGATTGAAGGCGAATAACAACGCGTTACCTATCGCCATCACGCAGCAAAACAGGATCAGCATACGTCGGTCACCACGACTGTCCGAGCGTTTTGCCAGCAGCAGACTGACCACGATCCCCGCCACCGCATTCACCGTATAAAACAGCCCAACCCAGAAGGGGCGCGCCGCCACTTCACGGCTCAGAAACAGGCTAAGAGTGGGGGCCTGCAACGCACCGGCAATCCCAACCATGAAAGAAACCGCCATAAAAGCCAGATAGACCGGATGAATACGACGGCGTTGGAGCGATGTCATGACGGATGCCTCGACTGGCTGAAATAAGAGTGAACAGACTCAGAGCTTAGAAGAAAACCGACGAAAAAAGCCAGCGGCTTACCGCTGGCTGGTGAAAAGCACCATACTCAGAATCAGGGCTTACGCCACTGTGAATGATTGAACGCCATTCCGAAGAATGCCTCCCGCTCTTTCATCTGTTGCCATTATCGCCGTAATATAAGGCAGGAAAAACAGACAGCTTTTAACACAGGGTTCCTCTTTTATGTCCTCACCCCGTTTACAGCAGCAATTTATCCGGCTCTGGCAATGTTGCGACGGCCAGCCACAGGAAACCACGCTCAGCGATCTGGCGGTACAGCTTAGCTGTTCCCGGCGTCATATGCGTAACCTGCTGAATGCCATGCAGGATCAGGGCTGGCTGGAGTGGCAGGCTGAGGCAGGACGCGGCAAGCGTTCACGCCTCACTTTCCGTTATACCGGGCTGGCGTTACAGCAACAACGGGCAGAGGACTTACTGGAACAGGACCGCATCGACCAACTGGTGCAACTGGTGGGGGATAAAAACCGCGTACGTCAGATGCTGCTCTCCCATTTAGGCCGCAGTTTCCGCCAGGGTAAACATATTCTGCGCGTGCTCTACTACCGTCCGTTACTGAATCTGCTGCCCGGGACGCCGCTGCGCCGCTCGGAAACGCATCTTGCGCGGCAAATCTTCAACGGGCTGGCACGGATAAATGAGGAAAACGGGGAAATCGAACCGGATATTGCCCATCACTGGCAACAGATCGCCCCGCTGCACTGGCGCTTCTTTCTGCGCCCGGCCATCCACTTCCATCATGGCCGTGAACTGGAGGTTGAGGACGTCATTGCCACGCTCGTACGCTTAAAAGAGCAACCGCTGTTCAGCCACCTCGAACGTATTGAATGCCACACCCCCTGGACGCTGGATATCCATCTCAGCCAGCAGGATAACTGGCTGCCCTGGCTGCTGGGCAGCGTCAGCGCCATGATCCTGCCGAAAGAGTGGCCGCATATGCGTAATTTTGCCCGTCAGCCGGTGGGCACCGGCGCCTACGAGGTGGAACGCAACCAGCACAGCCAGCTGCGCATTGCCGCCTTTGATGATTACTTTGGTTATCGCGCATTGATTGATGAGGTCAATATCTGGGTGCTGCCGGAGATAAGCGACGAACTGGTTTACTCCGGTGTCAAACTGCAAAGCGAAAGCACCGATGAAAAATCCGAAGAGAGCCGACTGGAAGAGGGCTGCTATTTCCTGATGTTTGATCAGCGTTCTGAGCATGGACGTAACGAACAGCTGCGCCGCTGGATCAGCACCATTTTCAACCCTATCGCCCTGCTGAACCACAGCGGCATTGCCTACCAGCGCTACTGGTTCCCGGCCTACGGCCTGCTGCCACGCTGGCATCATCGCCGCGATATGGCCATTGCTGAGAAACCCGCCGGGCTGACGTCGCTGACCATCACCTGGTACAGCGATCATATTGAACACCAGGGCATTGCCAACGCGCTCGGACCGATCCTTGCCGCACACGGCGTTGAGCTGATCACTCAGGAAATTGATTATGAAAGCTGGTATCGCGGCGAGGCTAAAAGCGATATCTGGCTGGGCAGCGCCAACTTTACCCTGCCGCTGGAGTTCTCTCTGTTTGCCCTGCTGTATGAGATCCCGCTGATGCACCACTGTGTGCCGACTGACTGGGAAAGCGATGCCCGACTCTGGCGCGAGCAGAAACTCTCGCTGGCCGACTGGAGCAAGCAGTTGATCGACAGCAACTTCCTCCATCCGCTGTTCCACCACTGGCTCCTGCTGCATGGACAGCGCAGTATGCGCGGTGTACGCATGAACACGCTGGGCTGGTTCGACTTTAAATCTGCCTGGTTCGCTCCCCCCGAATCATGACGCTTTCGTAACAAAGACGAAACCACTAGAATGAGCCGTTCTCAACGGGGTGCGAAAACATCAGCTGACGCCGGATCACTGCACGACGCCGAATCAATGCCTGCGCAGCACGTTTTCGCTGAGATAAAACCCGTCGAACCTGACCCGGATCATACCGGCGTAGGGATTTGAGAGTGTCACTGACTCAGATCCTTTGCGCATACCTTTAAGGAACGCAAAGTGTTGAAAAAATATTTAGCTCTGCTGGTGCTGTTTTCCCTGCCTGCCCTCGCGGCCAAAGAAACCCTGACGGTTTACACCTACGACTCCTTCTCTGCCGAATGGGGACCGGGGCCTGCCATCAAGAAAGCCTTTGAAGCACAGTGTCACTGTGAACTGACATTCGTGGCCCTTGAAGATGGCGTCTCGCTGTTAAACCGGCTGCGCATGGAAGGCAAAAACAGTAAAGCAGATGTGGTGCTGGGCCTGGATAACAACCTGCTGGATGCCGCAGAAAAAACCGGGCTGTTCGCCGCCTCAAACACCGATACGTCCCACAGTACCGTCCCCGGCGGCTGGAAGAACACGACGTTTGTCCCTTATGACTACGGCTGGTTTGCTTTTGTCTATGACAAAACCAAGCTACAGAACCCGCCGAAAAGCCTGAAAGAATTGGTCGAGAGCGATCGTCCCCTGAAGGTGATCTACGAAGATCCGCGCACCAGCACCCCGGGCCTTGGCCTGCTGTTGTGGATGCAGCAGGTGTTTGGCGATAAAAGCCCGGAAGCCTGGCAGAAGCTGGCAAAGAAAACGGTGACCGTCACTAAAGGCTGGAGCGAGGCGTATGGCCTGTTCCTCAAGGGCGAAAGCGATATGGTGCTCAGCTACACCACCTCTCCCGCTTATCATCTGATTGAAGAGAAGAAAGATCAGTACGCCGCCGCCAACTTCAGCGAAGGGCACTATTTACAGGTGGAAGTCGCCGGTCAGTTGAAGTCCAGCAAGCAACCGAAGCTGGCGCAGCAGTTTATGCAGTTTGTGATGACTCCAGCGTTCCAGGACACCATCGCCACCGGCAACTGGATGTACCCGGCAATCAGCACGACGCTACCGGCGGGCTTCAATACCCTGACCGTCCCCACGACCTCACTGCAATACAGCCCACAGGACGTGGCAACACAGCGCAGCAACTGGATTAGTGCATGGCAACGCGCCGTCAGCCGCTAATTCCCGGCTGGTTAGTGCCCGGCGTGCTGGCTGCGATGCTGCTGGTCAGCGTGGCCTCGTTAGCGTTTTTTGCCCTTTGGCAGAATGCGCCCACCACCGACTGGCGCGGCCTCTGGCAGGATAGCTATCTGTGGCACGTGCTGCGCTTCTCCTTCTGGCAGGCACTGCTGTCCGCGCTGCTCTCGGTGTTGCCCGCCATTCCTCTGGCCCGGGCCCTTTACCGCCGCCGCTTCCCTGGCCGCAGCACGCTGCTGCGGCTGTGTGCCATGACGCTGGTGTTACCGGTACTGGTGGCGGTATTTGGTATTCTCAGCGTATATGGTCGCAGCGGCTGGCTGGCGCAGCTGTGCGCCCTGCTTGGCGTTGACTACACCTTCTCGCCTTACGGCCTGCAAGGTATCCTGCTGGCCCACGTCTTTTTCAACCTGCCACTGGCCACCCGCCTGCTGCTGCAGGCACTGCAGCAGATCCCCGGCGAACAGCGGCAGATCGCTGCACAGCTAGGCCTGAGTGGCTGGGCACATTTTCGTATTGTCGAATGGCCATGGCTACGGCGCCAGATCCTGCCCGCCGCAGCGCTGATCTTTATGCTGTGCTTTGCCAGCTTTGCCACCGTACTGTCGCTGGGCGGCGGTCCGCAGGCGACCACCATTGAGCTGGCGATCTTCCAGGCATTGAGTTTCGACTACGATCCCGGGCGCGCAGCCCTGCTGGCGCTGTTACAGATGCTGTGCTGCCTGGGGCTGGTTATGCTAAGCCAGCGTCTGAGTAAAGCGATCCCAGCGGGCAGCGACAGCCTGGGCGGCTGGCGCAATCCGCAGGACAGCTGCCGTGCTCGCATACTGGATTTGTTGCTGATCGCCGCCGTATTACTGCTGATCCTGCCACCGCTGCTGGCCGTGGTGATCGACGGGTTGAATCAGGGGTTCAGCACGGTACTGCATCAGTCTGCGCTGTGGCAGGCAATGTTAACCTCTGTGCGCATTGCACTGGGAGCGGGAATACTCAGCGTGGTTCTGACGATGATGCTGCTGTGGAGCAGTCGTGAGCTGCGCCTGCGTCAGCGCCCGTTATGGGGACAAACGCTGGAAATGAGCGGTATGCTGATCCTCGCGATGCCTGGGATTGTGCTGGCAACCGGCTTTTTCCTGTTGCTCAACCAGACCATCGGGCTGCCCGAGTCAGCGGAAGGGATGGTGATCGCTACCAACGCACTGATGGCCGTTCCCTACGCGATGAAAGTGCTGGAAAACCCGCTGCGCGATATTGCCGGGCGCTATAGCCTGCTGTGTCTGTCGCTGGATATTCGTGGCTGGAACCGCCTGCGGCTGATTGAACTGCGCGCGCTGAAACGCCCACTGGCACAGGCGCTGGCCTTTGCCTGCGTGTTGTCGATTGGTGATTTTGGCGTAGTGGCGCTGTTCGGTAATGAAAACTTCCGCACACTGCCCTTTTACCTTTATCAGCAGATAGGCTCGTATCGCAGCAGCGACGGTGCGGTCACCGCCCTGTTGCTGCTGTTGCTCTGTTTCCTGCTGTTTACCCTGATTGAAAAACTGCCGGGGCGCCATGTTAAACCTGACTAATCTGACTTATCTGTATCACCACCTGCCAATGCGCTTTACCTTCAGCGTACAGGCGGGTGAACGCCTGGCGATCCTCGGCCCAAGCGGGGCGGGAAAAAGCACCTTACTGAGCCTG
The DNA here is from genome assembly GCF_020683125.1 of Erwinia rhapontici. NCBI lineage: Bacteria > Pseudomonadati > Pseudomonadota > Gammaproteobacteria > Enterobacterales > Erwiniaceae > Erwinia > Erwinia rhapontici. The sequence goes on from NZ_CP085627.1 coordinate 4,225,264, forward strand.
ATCGCCGGATTTTTACCGGTGAAAAGTGGTGAATTACAGCTGAACGGCAGCGAACATCGCGACAGCGCGCCAGCCCAACGCCCGGTATCGATGCTGTTTCAGGAGAATAACCTGTTCCCACACCTGACCGTGGCGCAAAACATTGGGCTGGGGCTGCACCCTGGCCTGAAGCTTAACCACCAGCAGAAGCATGAGTTACAGAATATCGCCCAGCGCGTCGGTCTGACGGACCACTTACAGCGTCTGCCCCATCAGCTTTCAGGCGGTCAGCGCCAGCGTGCGGCGCTCGCCCGTTGTCTGGTGCGTCAGCAGCCGATCCTGCTGCTGGACGAACCCTTCTCAGCGCTGGATCCGGCGCTGCGTAAAGAGATGTTAGGCCTGGTGGATGACGTCTGTACCGAACGCAATATCACCCTGCTGATGGTGTCGCACAGTATTGAAGACGCCGCGCACATTGCGCCGCGTAGCCTGCTGATTGTTGATGGGCGGGTTTACTGGGATGGCAGCACCGCGCAGTTACAGCGCGGTGCAGTGCCAGAAGCGGCGATATTGGGCATCGCCTTAGAAGAACACATCCCACAATAAGTGACGGAAAATCGGCATCATTGGATGGAACTGGATCGCCGTAAAGCTCACCACCGCCAGCACTATCATCAGCGGCGCCAGCCAGCGCAGACGCGTCAGGGGCAGATACGACGTAGCCCAGTCGTTCTGCTTCCTGGAACGCAGCCAGCGCCAACCCAGCCAGCAGCCCAGCCATACCAGTATCGCAACGCCTAACAGCAGCCACTTAAAGAGGCCGCTGCTGGCATCCTTTGGCACATCAATCGCCACCCCGGCGAGGATCCCCGGCAATAAGTAAAGCGGCGGCCACAGAATGCAGCCGATGATATTCGGGGGAATAAACTTGCGGACTGGCAGTTCAAGCATTCCGGCGACCAGCGGGATGAGCGGGCGTGTTGGCCCCACAAAGCGGCCAACGATGATGGTAAACATGCTGTGCTCATGCAGCGCGTGCTCCGTTTTATCCATCAGCTTCTGGTGTTTTTTAATAAACGACCAGCGGTGCAGCGGCCCTTTGAACTGCCAGCCAATAAAATAGGAAATCCAGTCGCCCAGCAGACAACCCAATGTGCCAACGGCCCAGGCAGGATACAGCCCAATCTGCCCGCTGCCGATCAGTGCGCCAAATGACGCCATCAATACCGTACCCGGTAACAGCAACCCGACCAGCGCCAGCGATTCAAAAAAAGTCACCAGCCCAACGGCCAGCAGTGACCAGGCCAAAGATTGGGTGATTAAATGTTGCAGCCAGGCTTCCATAACATTCCAAAAAAATGAGCAGAACCCCGGATTGTCCAGAGGCGGCAGGAAAGCGTCAAGGTCTGTTTTGTATGGGAACGTAGCAACGGAGTAAAGGTCTGGATTCAGGAGATGAACACTGTATAAATAAACATGCTAATATTAACACTTCATCACCCCCGGGAGACAGTGTGAACGACGCACAGGCAGGCTTTCTACTCACACGCCACTGGCGGGATACACCCGCTGGCAGTGAAATCACACTCTGGCTGGCGACGGATGCTGGCCCGCAGATGGTGGTGCTGCCGCCGCAGGAGTCCGTGGCGTTTATTCCAGCTGAACAGCAGGCAGCAGCCACGCGGCTGTTAGCGGGTGAGCGCGACTGGCGTTTTGCCCCGCTTGAGTTGAAAGATTTTCGCCAGCGTCCGGTGGTTGGCCTGTATTGCCGACAGCAACGTCAGCTACAAAAGCTGGATAAACTGCTGCGTGAGAATGGCATCACGCTGTATGAAACGGATGTACGTCCGCCGGAGCGCTTCCTGATGGAGCGGTTTATCACCGCTCCCGTCTGGTTCAGCGGTCAGCCCTCCGGGGACCGACTGACACAAACCCGTCTGAAACCACACCCGGATTATCGTCCGCCGCTGAAATGGGTATCGCTGGACATCGAAACAACGCGTCACGGCGAGCTGTACTGCATAGGCCTGGAAGGGTGCGGCCAGCGGGATGTCTACATGCTTGGCCCGGAAAACGGCGATGCCAGCCACCTCGATTTTAATCTGGAATATGTCGCCAGCCGCCCGCTGCTGCTGGAAAAACTCAACGCCTGGTTTGCCCGTCATGACCCCGATGTGCTGATCGGCTGGAACGTGGTGCAGTTCGACCTGCGTGTGCTGCAAAAACATGCCGAACGCTACGGCATACCGCTCAATCTGGGGCGGGGTTACAGCCCGGCGCTGGAATGGCGCGAACACGGGTTTAAGCCGGGTGTTTTCTTCGCCCAGGCCAGCGGACGGCTGATTATTGACGGTATTGAAGCCCTGAAATCTGCCTTCTGGAACTTTGAATCCTTCAGCCTTGAAGCGGTTTCACGCGAACTGCTGGGGGAAGGGAAAGCCATCAATAATCCCTGGCAGCGTATGGAAGAGATTGATCAGCGCTTTGCGGAAGATAAGCCCGCCCTGGCCCACTACAACCTGAAAGACTGCGAACTGGTGACGCGTATTTTCCAGCACACTGAACTGATGCCGTTCCTGCTGGAACGCGCATCGGTAAATGGCCTGGCCGTCGATCGCCACGGCGGTTCGGTGGCCGCATTTGGTCACCTCTACCTGCCGCGTATGCATCGTGCCGGTTTTGTGGCCCCAAATCTGGGGGATGTCGCGCCAGAGGCCAGCCCTGGTGGCTATGTGATGGACTCACAGCCCGGCCTGTATGACTCAGTGCTGGTGCTGGATTATAAAAGCCTGTATCCGTCGATTATCCGCACCTTTTTAATTGACCCGGTCGGGTTGGTTGAAGGCATGGCACAGCCGGATGAGGCCCATTCTGTCGCAGGCTATCGCGGTGCACGTTTTTCCCGCACCAACCACTGCCTGCCCGCCATTGTGAATCAGATCTGGCAGGGACGGGAAGAAGCCAAAAAGCAGGGCAATAAGCCGCTGTCGCAGGCGCTGAAAATCATTATGAATGCCTTTTATGGCGTACTGGGCACCAGCGCCTGTCGTTTCTTCGATCCGCGTCTTGCCTCCTCCATCACCATGCGCGGTCACGATATTATGCGTCAGACCCGGGAACTGATTGAAGCCGAGGGTTTTGATGTGATTTACGGCGATACCGACTCCACCTTCGTCTGGCTAAAATCGGCTCACGACGAAGCGCGCGCAGCGGAGATTGGCCGCCGTCTGGTGGACACCGTCAATCAATGGTGGCAACAGCATCTGCGCGCAGAATTCAACGTAGAAAGCGCACTGGAGCTGGAGTATGAAACCCACTTCAGCCGTTTTCTGATGCCAACCATCCGGGGTGCCGAACAAGGCAGCAAGAAGCGCTATGCGGGGCTGATACGCAGCGGTGAGAAGCCGCGTATGGTCTTTAAAGGATTAGAAACGGTGCGTACCGACTGGACGCCGCTGGCACAAAAATTTCAACAGGAGCTCTATCTGCGCATTTTTACCGGGCAACCCTATCAGGACTATATCCGGGAAACCGTGCGCCAGCTGCTGGAGGGGGAACTGGACGATCAGCTCACTTACAGTAAAAGGCTGCGTCGCCCGCTGGGTGAATACCAACGAAATGTGCCCCCGCACGTGCGTGCCGCACGTATCGCTGATGAACAAAACCAGAAGCTTGGCCGGCCACTGCTCTACCAGAAAGGCGGGAAAATCCGCTATGTGATGGCCACCTCTGGCCCGGAACCGCTGGAAGCGAGGATCACGCCACTGGACTACGATCACTATCTGACGCGCCAGTTACAACCGGTGGCCGAGGGTATCCTGCCGTTTATGCAGGATGACTTTGCTACACTGGTAACAGGACAGCTGGGGCTTTTTTGACAGGTGACGAATGGGCGACCTTCCAGTACCATAGCGCTCCTCCTAAGTATCAATCGTTCTGAATTCACCGCCAGGTACTTTTTTACCGGGCAGCAGTGCTATTGCCTGAAACAAACTAGACGAGAATCGAGCCGAATATTTATGCCTTTTACACTTGGTCAACGCTGGATAAGCGATACGGAAAGCGAACTGGGATTGGGAACTGTGGTTGCCGTAGATACACGTATGGTCACCCTGCTCTTTCCTGCCACGGGCGAAAACCGTCTCTACGCCAGAAATGATTCTCCCATCACTCGTGTGGTGTTCAATCCTGGCGACACCATTACCAGCCATGAAGGTTGGCAAATGGTCGTTGACGAGGTAAAAACCGACAATGCCGTTGTCAGCTATGTCGGAACCCGGCTTGATACCGAAGAAGCAAACGTCGTCCTGCGTGAGGTGATGCTCGACAGCAAACTGGTGTTTGGTAAACCACAGGATCGCCTGTTTGCCGGACAACTGGATCGTATGGACCGTTTCGCGCTGCGTTTTCGCGCGCGTAAATATCAGAGTGAGCAGTACCGCCTGGCCACCAGCGGCCTGCGCGGTATGCGTACCAGCCTGATCCCCCACCAGTTGCATATCGCTCACGATGTCGGCCGCCGTCATGCGCCGCGCGTGCTGCTGGCCGATGAAGTGGGCTTAGGGAAAACCATCGAAGCCGGGATGATCATCCACCAGCAACTGCTGGCGGGCCGCGCCGAACGTATTCTGATTGTTGTGCCAGAAACGTTGCAGCATCAGTGGCTGGTTGAGATGCTGCGTCGCTTCAACCTGCGCTTTGCCCTGTTTGATGATGACCGTTACGCCGAAGCCCAGCACGACAGCGACAACCCGTTTGAAACCGAGCAGATGATTATCTGTTCGCTCGACTTTGTCCGCCGCAATAAGCAGCGTCTGGAAAAACTGGCCGATGCCGAGTGGGACCTGATGGTTGTGGATGAAGCCCATCACCTCGTCTGGTCTGAAGAAGCACCAAGCCGTGAGTATCAGGTGATTGAGCAACTGGCCGAGCAGATCCCGGGCATCCTGCTGCTGACCGCTACCCCGGAACAGCTGGGGATGGAAAGCCACTTTGCGCGTCTGCGTCTGCTGGATCCCAATCGTTTCCACGACTTCGCACAGTTTGTTGAAGAGCAGAAGCACTTCCGTCCGATTGCTGATGCCGTCGCGATGCTGCTGGCCGACAAAACCATCGGTAACGATGAGCTGAATCTGCTCAATGATCTGATGGGTGAACAGGATATTGAGCCGCTGCTGCAAACCGCCAACAGCGACCGTGAAGGCAAGCTGGAAGCTCGTCAGGAGCTGATCAGCATGTTGATGGACCGCCACGGCACCAGCCGCGTGCTGTTCCGTAACACCCGTAACGGTGTGAAAGGCTTCCCGAAACGCGAACTGCATCAGATCCGTCTGCCACTGCCGACGCAGTATCAGACGGCAATCAAAGTCTCCGGCATTATGAGCGCCCGTAAATCAGCGGATGAGCGCGCACGCGATATGCTCTACCCGGAGCAGATTTATCAGGAATTTGAAGGCGACAGCGGCACCTGGTGGAACTTCGACCCGCGTGTAGAGTGGCTGATGGGCTTCCTGACCAGCAACCGCGACAAAAAAGTGCTGGTGATTTGCGCCAAGGCAGCCACAGCCCTGCAACTGGAGCAGGTACTGCGTGAGCGCGAAGGTATTCGTGCCGCCGTGTTCCACGAAGGTTTGTCGATCATCGAACGTGACCGCGCAGCGGCATGGTTTGCCTCGGAAGAAGATGGCGCTCAGGTGCTGCTGTGTTCGGAAATCGGTTCAGAAGGCCGTAACTTCCAGTTCGCCAGCCAGATGGTGATGTTCGACCTGCCCTTTAACCCGGACCTGCTGGAGCAGCGTATCGGCCGTCTTGACCGTATTGGTCAGGCACACGATATCCAGATCCACGTCCCTTATCTGGAAAAAACCGCGCAGTCGGTGCTGGTACAGTGGTATCACGAAGGGCTGGATGCGTTTGAGCACACCTGCCCGACCGGTCGTACCGTTTACGACAGCGTTTATGCGCCCCTGATTGAGTACCTGGCCGCGCCGGAAAATACCGAAGGGCTGGATGACTTTATCCATCAGTGCCGTAAACAGCATGATGCCCTGAAAATACAGCTGGAGCATGGCCGCGATCGCCTGCTGGAACTGAACTCCAACGGCGGCGAAAAAGCTCAGGCGCTGGCGAACCTGATCGCCGAGCAGGATAACGATATTGAGCTGGTGAACTTCGCACTCAACCTGTTCGATATCGTGGGCATTAATCAGGAAGATCGCAGCGATAACCTGATTATCCTGACCCCAGGCGATCATATGCTGGTGCCAGACTTCCCTGGCCTGCCAGAAGATGGCTGTACTATCACCTTCGACCGTAATCAGGCGCTGTCGCGTGAAGATGCCCAGTATGTCAGCTGGGAGCACCCGATCATCCGTAACGGTCTGGATCTGATCCTCTCCGGTGATACCGGCAGCTGCGCGATTTCACTGCTGAAAAACAAAGCGCTGCCGGTTGGTACCCTGCTGCTGGAGCTGATCTACGTGGTGGAAGCTCAGGCGCCGAAGCATCTGCAACTGACACGCTTCCTGCCGCCTACGCCGGTGCGCATGCTGGTTGACCGCAAGGGCACTAATCTGGCCGCGAAGGTGGAGTTCGAAAGCTTCAACCGTCAGCTTAACGCGGTCAACCGCCACACCGGCAGCAAGCTGGTCAATGCCGTACAGCAGGATGTCCATGAGATCATCAAACTGTCGGAAGATGAGGCGGCCGTAGAAGCCCGCAAGCTGATCGATGCAGCACGCGCAGAAGCGAATGAGAAACTGAGTGCCGAACTGTCACGTCTGCAAGCATTAAGCGCCGTCAACCCAAACATCCGCCAGGATGAAATGGATGCGCTGGAAAACAACCGTGATCAGGTGCTGGCGAATCTGGACGAAGCGGGCTGGCGCCTGGACGCGCTGCGCCTGATCGTTGTCACACATCAGTAACGAGACAGGGCCGGCGCACGCCGGCCCTTACGAGAGAGTTATGGAACCCTACAACCCACCACAAGAACCCTGGCTGCATATTCTCTATCAGGATGACCACATCATGGTGGTGAATAAGCCCAGTGGACTCCTTTCCGTTCCCGGTCGTCTGGAAGAGCACAAAGACAGCGTAATGACGCGCGTACAGCGTGATTATACAGCCGCGGAATCGGTCCATCGCCTGGATATGGCCACCAGCGGTGTGATTGTGGTGGCACTGACAAAAGCCGCCGAGCGTGAGCTGAAGCGGCAGTTCCGCGAACGTGAACCGCAGAAAACCTATGTGGCGCGCGTCTGGGGACATCCGCAGCCAGAAAAAGGGTTGGTCGATCTACCGTTAATTTGTGACTGGCCGAACCGGCCGAAGCAGAAAGTTTGTTTTGAAACCGGTAAGTCTGCACAAACGGAATATCAGGTGCTGGATTACGCCAGTGATAACAGTGCCCGCGTACAGTTAAAACCGATTACCGGGCGCTCGCACCAGCTACGCGTGCATATGCTGGCGCTTGGCCATCCGATCCTCGGTGATAACTTCTATGCGCACGACGAGGCAAAAGCGATGGCTCCTCGCCTGCAGCTGCACGCCGAGAGCCTGAGCATTACCCATCCACAGTTCGGTACGCCGATGACATTCAGGCAACCAGCGGATTTCTGATTTATTGCCTGGCATCGGCACGGGGTGGGCATCACGCGAACGGGTTGGTGCAAATCATCGGCACGGGGCGGGCATGCCCGCCCCCTACAATGTGTGTTTCGTCGTAGCCGGGCATGCCAGCACCGACAATGTGTGTTTCGTCGTAGCCGGGTATGCCAGCACCGACAATGTGTGTTTCGTAGTGGCCGGGCATGCCCGGCCAGCCAGCCTGATAACTATTTAAACCCTTTCTCGCGTTTGATGAGATCGTACGCGCCCTGAATCTCCTGCGCTTTCTGCTTCGCCATCTCCATCATCTCTGGCGGTAAGCCTTTCGCCACCAGCTTATCCGGGTGATGCTCCCCCATCAGCTTGCGATAAGCGCGTTTGATGGTGGTGCCATCGTCAGTGCTTTTCACCCCCAGCACGCTACAGGCATCTTCCAGCGTGGGTCCACGCTGCGCCCCCGTAAATCCGCCCTGAGACGATCCACTATAGTGCGAACCACCGCCAAACTGCTGACCGCTCTCCATCATCCGTAAGAACTGATCGAACTGCGCGCGCGAAATGCCCAGCTCCTCGGCAATCACATACAGCACCTGGCGCTCATTGGGATGCAGTGAACCGTCGGCAAACGCAGCCTGAATCTGAATTTCCAGGAACATACGGATCAGATCGAAACGGCCAAAACAGGCGCTACGCAACTCACGCAGCTTGTCCCGCAGAGGATAATCGCCCTCCTTGCCTTCGCGGAAAGCCTGCTGCGCGGCAATACGGCCGTTACTGTCCAACTGCATACGATCCATCAGCAGCGATGCCATCTGAATGTCGGCATCCGTCACCCGGCCTTTTGACTTTGTCAGATGCCCCATCACCTGGAAGGTGGTGCGGAAAAACAGCGCCTGACGCGTCTGTTGATTCGCAAAATAGCCCTGCCGTGCCGGCGAACGTGCTTTATCTATCAGATGCCCGGCCACAAGGCCAAAAAGCACACCCCAGAAGCCCGCACCCGATAAGAAACCCAGCACAAGACCCAATACTTTTCCCCAATAGCGCATATACTCCTCAATTCGCCATGCTGAAGGCTAAAAATTGCATTATCATACCTGTCATTTCTCTCACAGCCTATTGGTACGCGGCCAGACAACCAGAAGTATACCTGTCATAAAAGATGCAGGGTATGACTAGCGCAATGCAGTTGAGTACGTTAGTCTCTGACCGTTTGTCGGCATGATGCCAGTGATTACGGAATTCTCGATACCGCGTATGAATAAAAGACTACCTACGTTGCTGGCCACCTTGATTGGTTCAGCACTCTACAGCCATCAAGGGCTGGCTGATGACCTCGCATCCCAATGTATGCTCGGGGTGCCCAGTTACGACCGTCCGCTGGTACAGGGAAAGGCAACCAACCAATTACCCGTAACGATTGATGCCGATAGTGCCAAAGGCAATTATCCCGATGATGCAGTCTTTACCGGTAATGTGGATATTCGTCAGGGCAATAGCCGTCTGCAATCCGACGAAGTTCAGTTGCATCAAAAAATGCTCAGTGGGCAGACAACGCCAACACGTACCGTCGATGCACTGGGTAATGTGCACTACGATGACAACCAGGTCATCCTGAAAGGTCCGAAAGCCTGGTCAAACCTGAATACCAAAGACACCAACGTGTGGAATGGTAACTACCAGATGGTAGGCCGCCAGGGGCGCGGTGATGCTGACCAGATGAAACTACGTGATGATAACCGCTACACCATTCTGGAAAACGGCACGTTTACCTCCTGTCTGCCGGGTCAGAATAGCTGGAGCGTGGTCGGCTCTGAAATTATTCATGACCGCGATGAACAGCTGGCTGAAATCTGGAACGCCCGCTTCAAACTGGGCTCGGTGCCGATATTCTACAGCCCTTATTTACAGCTCCCGGTGGGCGATAAGCGCCGTTCCGGCTTCCTGATCCCGAATGCAAAATACGGCAGTAACAGCGGCTTCGAGTTTATGCTGCCGTACTACTGGAACATTGCACCGCAGGCCGATGCCACGCTGACACCGCACTATATCAGCCGCCGTGGCATGCAGTGGCAGAATGAATTCCGTTATCTGACTGGCGCAGGTACAGGTCTGGTGGAGTTCGACTATCTGAATTCAGACCGCGTCTATAACAGCGATCATCCGGATGATAAAGACGCCAATCGCTGGCTGTTCTACTGGCGTCATTCTGGCGTTTACGATCAGCACTGGCGGTTCAACGCCGATTACACCAAAGTCAGCGATCCTTACTATTTCACCGATCTCGACTCGGTGTATGGTTCAACCACTGATGGCTACGTTACGCAGAAGTTCAGCATTGGGTATGCGGAACAAAACTGGGATGCCACGCTGTCGACCAAACAGTTCCAGATTTTCTCCACCAACGCCACTAACGATGTGTATCGTGCCGAACCGCAGTTCGACTTCAATTATTACAATAATGATATCGGACCGTTCGATACGCACGTCTATGCGCAGGCAGTGAAATTTACCAATGTGGATGAACGTTTGCCAGATGCCACGCGTCTGCATCTTGAACCCACCATTGACCTGCCGCTCTCCAACGGCTGGGGCAGCATCAATACCGAAGCCAAACTGCTGGCCACGCATTACGAGCAGAACGACATTGATTATTACAACTCGCTCAGCACCAGTAGCGATAATCAGCTGAAAGACTCGGTGAATCGCGTCATGCCGCAGTTTAAAGTCGACGGCAAGATGGTATTTGACCGGGATATGAACTGGTCACCGGGTTACACGCAGACGCTGGAACCGCGCGTGCAGTACCTCTACACGCCTTATCGTGATCAGAGCGACATCCGCGCCTACGACTCCACGCTGCTGCAAAGTGACTATACTGGCCTGTTCCGGGACCGTACCTACAGCGGCCTGGATCGCATCGCTTCAGCCAACCAGGTCACTACCGGTGTGACCTCGCGAATTTTTGATAACGATCTGGTTGAACGTTTTAATGCTTCCATTGGTCAAATCTACTCGTTCACCCCTGCTCGTACCGGGTTGAACAACACGGATGACGACGACCGCGGCAGCCTGGTGTGGGCTGGCGACACTTACTGGAGGGTGAGTGACAACTGGTCAGCACGCGGTGGATTGCAATACGACACCCGTCTGAATAACGTTTCTCAGGGTAACGCCGTGCTGGAATGGCGTCGTGATGCTGACCGTATGGTGCAGTTGAACTACCGCTATACCAGCGAGGAGTATGTTCAGCAAACGCTGACCCAGTACAACAATGCGTTGTACCAGAAAGGAATTTCGCAGGTTGGTGCAACAGCAAGCTGGCCTATCGCTGATGCATGGTCAGTGGTCGGTGCATGGTATTACGATACCAAAGCAAACCAGGCTGCCGATCAACTGCTCGGTGTACAGTACAGCTCCTGTTGTTATGCACTCCGTCTGGGCTATGAACGTAAAATCACCAGCTGGGAAAACGACAGCAGTAAATATGACAATAAAATCTCGTTCAACATTGAACTGCGTGGCCTCAGCCCAAGCTATGGCTTAGGCACCGGTCAAATGCTGCGTCAGGGCATCCTGCCTTATCAACGCGCTTTCTGATGTTGTAATGTTTGGTATGCAAACCCGCAGTGCGGATAGAAGAATGGAAAAAGTATGAAGAACTGGAGAATGCTGATCCTCGGTGCAGCCCTGACAGCCAACACTGCGTTCGCAGCCCCGCAAGTTGTTGATAAAGTTGCCGCCATCGTGAATAACGGCGTAGTGTTAGAAAGTGACGTGGACGGCATGATGCAGTCCGTGAAAGGCCAGTCGCAGCAAGCCGGCCAGCAGTTACCGGATGATAAAACCCTGCGTCACCAGATCGTTGAACGTCTGGTGATGGATAATATCCTGCTACAGATGGCCAAACAGGCCGGAATTCAGGTGAGTGATGCGCAGCTGGATCAGGCGATTGGTAACATCGCCGCGCAGAACAAAATGAGTGTTGATCAGTTGCGTAGCCGTCTGGCGTACGATGGCATGAACTATGCCACCTACCGCGAGCAGATCCGCAAAGAGATGATCACCTCAGAAGTCCGTAACAACGAAGTGCGTCGTCGTGTCACGATCCTGCCTCAGGAAGTGGATCAGCTGGCAACGCAGATGGCATCGCAGAATGATGCTGGCACTGAGTTGAACCTCAGCCACATCCTGTTGCCACTGCCGGAAAACCCGACCCAGCAGCAGGTTGACGATCAGGAAAGCCTGGCAAAACAGCTGGCAGGTGAAGCCAAATCCGGTTCGGATTTCGGTAAACTGGCTATCACCTACTCTGCTGACCCACAAGCGCTGAAGGGCGGCAACATGGGCTGGGGCCGTATTCAGGAGCTGCCATCCCTGTTTGCTCAGGCGCTGGTGACAGCGAAAAAAGGCGATATCATTGGTCCGATCCGCTCCGGTGTGGGTTTCCATATTCTGAAAGTGAACGATATGCGCGGTGATAACCAGAGCATTTCAGTCACTGAAGTACATGCACGCCATATCTTGCTCAAACCATCCCCGATCATGACTGACGATCAGGCCCGTCAGAAGTTGCAAGAAGTGGCCGCTGAGATCAAAAGTGGCAAGCTGACCTTTGCCGACGCTGCTAAACAACTGTCGCAGGATCCGGGTTCAGCGAACCAGGGCGGCGATCTGGGTTGGAGCTCACCGGAAGTGTACGATCCTGCTTTCCGTGATGCCCTGCTGCGTCTGCAAAAAGGCCAGGTGAGCGGCCCGGTTCACTCTTCCTTCGGCTGGCATCTGATCCAGTTGCTGGATACCCGCAAGGTGGATAAAACTGACGCGGCGAAGAAAGAGCGTGCTTACCGCCTGCTGTTCAACCGTAAATTCTCGGAAGAAGCGCAAACCTGGATGCAGGAACAACGTGCTGCCGCCTACGTGAAAATTCTGGATGCGAATGCTCAGTAATCAACGTGTGGTGGTGACCCCCGGCGAACCCGCCGGGATTGGTCCCGATTTAATCGTTCAACTGGCACAGCTTGCCTGGCCGGTTGAACTGGTTGTCTGTGCTGACCCCGAGCTGCTGCGCACCCGCGCGGCAGCTTTGCATTTACCCCTGACCCTGCGCGAATATCTTCCGGGAAGCCCGGCGCAATCCCAGCAGGCAGGTACGCTCACCGTGCTGACTGTGCCGCTGACACAGCCAGCGGTTGCAGGCGAGCTTTGCGTGGATAATGGTCACTATGTGCTGGCAACCCTTGCCCGCGCCTGTGACGGCTGTCTGAGCGGCGAATTCGCCGCCCTGATCACCGGACCGGTGCACAAGGGTGTCATCAACGATGCCGGCATCCCGTTTAGCGGGCATACCGAATTCTTCGCCGAACGCGCTGGCTGTGAGCGCGTGGTGATGATGTTGGCAACGGAGGAGTTGCGTGTTGCGCTGGTGACTACCCATTTGCCGCTGAAAGATGTGGCGGCCGCCATTACCCGCGACAGCCTGTATGAAGTGATCACCCTCCTCCACGCCGACCTGCAAAGCAAGTTTGGTCTGGCTTCACCGCATATCTTTGTTTGCGGTCTGAACCCCCATGCAGGGGAAGGCGGCCATATGGGCCGTGAAGAGATCGATGTGATTATCCCGGCGCTGGATGAACTCCGCCAGCGCGGTATGCAACTGACTGGACCTCTGCCAGCAGATACCCTGTTCCAGCCCAAGTATCTGCAACATGCTGATGCGGTGCTGGCGATGTATCACGATCAGGGGCTTCCAGTGCTAAAATATCAGGGCTTTGGTCGGGCGGTGAATATCACCCTCGGTCTGCCATTTATCCGTACGTCTGTTGACCACGGCACAGCTCTCGAGCTGGCTGGAAGCGGCCAGGCTGATGCGGGCAGCTTTAAGACGGCGCTTAACCTCGCCATTACCATGATTAAGAGCAGTAATGAATAGTCGCGTTCACCAGGGCCACTTCGCCCGCAAACGTTTTGGACAGAACTTCCTTAACGATCCGTACATTATCGAAAGCATCGTCAATGCCATCCACCCACAAAAGGGCGAGGCGGTTGTCGAAATCGGCCCAGGCCTTGCTGCACTTACCGAGCCGGTAGGCGAGCGTCTGGACGCCATGACAGTGATTGAGATTGACCGCGATCTTGCCGCGCGTCTGCAAACTCATCCGTTCCTTGGCCCAAAACTGACCATTTTCCAGCAGGATGCGATGGCCTTTGACTTCGCCGCCTATGCGCAGGAAAAAGGTCAAAAGCTGCGTGTGTTCGGTAATCTGCCGTATAACATCTCCACTCCCCTGATGTTCCATCTGTTTAGCTATACCGGTGCCATTCAGGACATGCACTTTATGTTGCAAAAAGAAGTGGTTAACCGCCTGGTTGCCGGGCCTGGCAGCAAAGCCTACGGTCGTCTGACCGTCATGGCACAGTATTACTGCCAGGTGATCCCGGTGCTGGAAGTGCCACCCGAATCCTTTACCCCGGCACCGAAAGTCGACTCTGCCGTGGTGCGTCTGATGCCTTATGCACAGATCCCACACCCGGTTGACGACATTCGTGCCCTGAGCCGCATCACCACGGAAGCCTTCGGTAAACGCCGTAAAACCCTGCGCAACAGCCTCGGCCATCTTTTCTCTGCGGAAGCACTGGCAGAAATGGAGATTGACCCGACGTTGCGTGCAGAGAATATCAGCGTTGCACAATATTGCCGTATGGCGAACTGGTTGACTGCGCATCCTCAGCCGCAGGAGAACTGAGTATGAACGATACGCCCAAAGTCTGTGTTCAGGTACAAAGTGCCTATATTGCGTCACAGTCTGCACCTGAAGAAGAACGTTATGTGTTTGCTTACACCATCACGATACGTAATCTGGGGCGTATCCCGGCTCAGCTCATTGGCCGTTACTGGCTCATCACTAACGGTAACGGCCGTGAAACCGAAGTTCAGGGCGAAGGTGTGGTTGGCGAACAGCCGCACATCGAGCCTGGCGGCGAGTTTCAGTACACCAGCGGGGCCGTTCTTGAAACCCCGATGGGCACCATGCAGGGTCACTATCAGATGATCGATGCCAACGGCGAACCGTTCACCGTTGATATCCCGGTCTTCCGCCTGGCGATTGCCACCCATATTCACTAATCCGGCCTTTTTGCATGAGCACTTATTTAATCGGTGATGTCCACGGTTGCTACGAAGAATTGCGATCGCTTCTTAACCAGGTCGCCTTCGATCCTCAGGTTGATCAGCTCTGGCTGACCGGCGATCTGGTCGCGCGTGGGCCAGCTTCGCTTGAAGTTCTGCGTTATGTTCGTTACCTCGGGGACTGCGTAAAAATGGTGCTGGGCAACCATGACCTGCATCTGCTGGCGGTCTACGCCGGTATCAGTCGCAATAAACCTAAAGATCGCATTACACCGCTGCTGGAAGCCCCTGATGCTGACCTGCTGATCAACTGGCTACGCCGCCAGCCGCTGTTACAGGTTGATGAAGAAAAAAAGCTGGTGATGGCCCACGCCGGGATCACTCCGCAGTGGGATATCGAGACAGCGAAAAGCTGCGCGCGTGAAGTGGAATCGGTCCTCAGCAGCGATACGTATCCGCTGTTTCTGGATGCGATGTATGGCGATATGCCCAATAACTGGACACCGGAGCTCAGCGGTCTGGCGCGTTTACGCTTCAGTGCCAATGCCCTGACGCGAATGCGTTACTGCTTTCCAAATGGTCAGCTGGATATGATCGCGAAAGAAGCCCCGGACAGCGCTCCCCCACCGCTAAAACCCTGGTTCACCATTCCCGGACCGGTATCGAATGATTACACCATTGCGTTTGGTCACTGGGCATCGCTGGAAGGAAAAGGAACGCCGGAAGGGATTCTCGCCCTGGATACCGGTTGTTGCTGGGGAGGAACATTGACAATGCTACGCTGGGAAGACAAGCGGGTGTTTGTGCAGGTATCGAACCGGAAAAGCGAAATATTGTAAAAGACACCGTTGTTCGGGTCGGGCATGCCCGACCCGTATTATTTTAACGACGGTCTAAAATCTCAAAGCAGAAACTGTGCGAGTTTTTCTCATCAGCATCATGGAACTCGCTGAAGGTTGACTGCCACTCATCCGGCTCGTAGTCCGGGAAATGCGTATCCCCTTCCACTTCGGCATCAATATGCGTCAGATACAAACGGTCAGCACGTGCCAGCATCTGCTCATAAATGCGCCCGCCGCCAATCACCATCAGCTCTTCCACATCACCTGCGGTTTTTAACGCCTCATCAATAGAAGTCACCCAGGTCACACCGTCGGCATCCCCTTTACGGCTGCTGATCACAATATTCAGGCGACCTGGCAACGGGCGTCCAATGGACTCCCAGGTACGGCGGCCCATGATCACGGGTTTATTCAGAGTATGCTTCTTAAACCATGCAAGGTCGGCCGGCAGATGCCATGGCATGGCATTTTCCATCCCAATCACACGGTCGGCCGCAAGGGCCGCAATCAGGCTAATCATCATATAAAACTCAGCAGGGGGTAAAATTGGCGCCATCATACGGAAAGGCGAAACTTTCGTCGATAGCTAACCGGAGGATATTCAGTAAAGGTTTACAGGGTATCGGTTGCGTCACCTTCTGCCTGTTTTTCCCCCACATTAACCCCAGAGGCATGATAGAATTCTCGGCTCGTTCAGCTACAGACCTTCGTTATGTTAGAAACCAGTTTATTTGTCGCCACCATTGCGGCGCTCGGGATGCTTTCTCCCGGCCCTGATTTTTTCCTGATTATCAAAAATGCTGCCCGCTACCGCCGCAGCGCGGCCATGATGACCGCGATGGGCGTGAACTGCGCCGTTGCCACGCATATGGCTTACTGCGTTGCCGGGCTGGCCGTGGTGATCACCACCACGCCGTGGCTGTTTATGCTGCTGAAATATGCCGGTGCCGGTTACCTGATTTATATCGGTATCCAGGCACTGCGTTCCCGTGGCAGCAGTAAAATGGATCTCAGTAACGTGGCCCCTGAGCACACCTCGCTGAAGAAAGCCTTTATGCAGGGTTATCTGTGCAACCTGCTGAACCCCAAAGCTACGCTGTTTTTCCTGTCGATCTTTACCCAGGTATTGAGCGTTGGCTCCAGTGTGCATGAAAAGCTGCTGTATGCGGGTATTATCCTCGGCCTGTCGACGCTGTGGTGGCCGCTATTAGTGGTACTGATCCAGAGCGCCCCGGTACGTCGTGGCCTGGCCAAAGCCCAACGCATCGTTGACAAACTACTGGGTGGCGTACTGATTGCGCTGGGAATTAAAGTCGCACTGTCGTAGGGGTCAGGGACGCCTGACCCGGTGCGGGCTATATATAGCCATAGCCCGCCCCTACAGCCGCACCTGACTGTCCGCATCAAACAGCAGCACGCGATCCACATCGATCTTCATGCCCACCGTCTCCCCCGCCCGGCAATCCGAACGCAACGTGCTGTAGATCATCACCGGCTCACCGTACAGGGTTCCGTGGATCAGCTCGGATAGCCCTGTCGGTTCGATCAGCGACACCTGCAACGGCAACGCCCCTTCATCCGCCAGATCGCATAACGTGATATTTTCCGGGCGGATGCCGTACGTCACCGCCTTCCCCTGTGGCAGCAAGCCGCGATCGCTCAAGGGCAGCACCAGCGGTGCGCTAACCTCGACGCAAGGACCACGATCCCCGGCACGCACGGTACCACTGATAAAGTTCATCGGCGGTGAACCGATAAAGCTGGCGACGAATTTATTCGCCGGTGTGTCATACAGCTCCAGCGGACTGCCTACCTGCTGGATCACACCGTGATTGAGCACCACAATGCGATCCGCCAGCGTCATGGCCTCGACCTGATCGTGGGTCACATAAACAATGGTATTATTCATCTGCTGATGCAGCTTTTTGATCTCCACGCGCATCTGACCGCGCAGCTGGGCATCAAGGTTCGACAGCGGCTCATCGAACAAAAAGACCTGCGGCTGCCGCACAATCGCCCGCCCCATCGCCACGCGCTGGCGCTGGCCACCGGATAACTCTTTTGGCCGCCGGTCGAGTAAATGCGTCAGGCTGAGGATCTCCGCCGCACGCTGCACCGCGGCCTCAATTTCTGCTTTGGGCCGCTTTTGCACTTCCAGGCTGAAGCCCATATTGCGCGCCACGGTCAGGTGCGGATAGAGCGCATAGCTCTGAAACACCATGGAAATATCACGATCTTTCGGTGCCACCTCATTCATCAGCCGCGTGCCAATACGGATGTCACCGCTGCTCGCCAGTTCCAGTCCGGCGATGGTACGCAGCAGCGTCGACTTCCCGCAGCCCGAAGGCCCCACCAGCACCACAAACTCACCATCGGCGATGGTCAGGTTAATATCACGCAGCACTTCAACATTGCCGTACTGCTTCTGGATTTGTCGCAGAGAAATTTGAGCCATCAGGATTATCCTTTTACTGCGCCAGCCGTCAGCCCCTGGATCAGGTAGCGCTGAATGAAGGCGAAAAACAGACACGCGGGGATCAGTGCCAGCACGGCGGCAGCCATCATATCTCCCCAGGAAACGGCGAATTTCGACACGAAGCTCAGCAATCCTACCGGGAAGGTCATCACATCGTTTTGGTTGATCAGCATCAGTGAGAACAGCAGCTCACTCCACGCGGCAGTGAACACAAATCCCAGCGTGGCGGCCATGCCCGGCAGTGTCAGTGGCACCAGTACGCGGTACAGCGCCTGAAAACGTGTGCAGCCTTCCAGCATGGCGGACTCTTCCAGATCTTTCGGGATTGCATCGAAAAATGACTGCATCAAAAAAGTGGCAAACGGCACGTTAAATGCGCTGTAGACCAGGATCAGGCCCAGCAGGCTGTTGGTCAGCCCGAGCGGTGCCATCACTTTGTAGATTGGGGCCAGGATCATCACCAGCGGGAACATCTGCGTAAACAGCAGCAGCGCCGCCATCACCGTTTTTCCACGGAAACCAAAGCGTGAAAATGTATAGCCCGCTGCCGCTGCCACCACCGTGGACAAGCCCGCGGTGCCAAACGACACAATCAGACTGTTGGTAAAGAAGGTCGGGAAATCGCTCTCCACCAGCACGCGCTTAAAATGGTCAAGGGTCAGCGCAGCGGGCCACAGGGTCACCCCTTCGCTGAACAGCAACGGGTCAGGCGTAAAGGCAATTTTAATCACCCAGTAGAGCGGAAACAGCGCAAATACCAGATAGAACAGGATACCGACGCGGTGCCCAATCAAACGTAACAGTGCGTTCATCGACCTCTCCTTATTTCAACAACTGATGGCGAATACGCAGTAACAACAATGCATAACAGGTCATCAGCACCAGCAGGAACACCGCCATCGCTGAGGCATAACCAAAGTCGAGCTTGCGGTAGGCAGTGGTAAAGATGTAGCTGGAGAGAATCGAGGTGGATCCCGCAGGGCCACCGTCGGTCATCACCACGATCAGGTCGGCAAAGTTGGCAATCCAGATGGTGCGCAGCATGACGGTAATCGCAATCATCGGTGCAAGAAATGGCAGCGTGACACGCTTAAACTGCTGCCAGCCGCTGGCACCGTCCATGGATGCCGCTTCGTAGAGATCTTTCGGAATGGATTGCAACGCCGCCAGCAGAGTGATGGCAAAAAATGGGATGCCAAACCAGACGTTGGCAATCACGGGTCCGTACAACGCGAGGGTGGGATCGGACAGGATGTTGTACGGTTCGCTGATCAGATGCAGATCTACCATCCAGTGCGGCAAAATACCAATCACCGGATTCAGCAACCATGACCACGTCAGACCGGAGAGAAATGCAGGCACTGCCCACGGCAGGAATACCAGTGCCTGTGCCCAGCGCCGTAACGGGAATTCGCGGTTCAGCAACAGTGCCAACCCCAGACCGAGGAAGAATTGCAACGTCAGCGAGGTCAGCGTCCAGTTTACCGTATGGCCCAGCGCCTTAAAGAAACGTCGGTCATCGAACATAGTGCGGAAATTATCCAGACCGACCCAGCCACTGTCCATCGGGTTCAGCAGTTGGATATTCTGGAAGGCATACGAGATGCCAATCATCATTGGTACAAAAATAAACAGCCCTATCAACACCAGCGTTGGGGTGAGGTAAAGCCAGGGTTCCGCCAGCATACGCAGGCGCAAAAAGCGTGGCGCTCGATCGGCGGGTTCGGTGGTGGCGTCAAGCATCATAGGGCGTCTCCGGTATGAGGTTGGCGGGGGGCCGATCGTCTGTTCCGATCGGCCCGATCACCAGGTTATTGCGCAGCCAGCCAGGCTTTCTGCTCTTTTGTCAGATACTTCGCCCAGTCCTGAACCATCGATTCGGTATCGTTCTGGTCGAGTAATGTTTCCTGGCTGCTCTCTTTGACGATCACCGAGTTAAAGTAGCCCCAGCCTTTCAGATGGGTCGGCATGGTCAGCGGCACATATTTCGGGTCATTCAGTTCGGCGAACCAGCCTGCGAACTGCGGTGAATGGTAGTAAGGGTCGCTTTCTGCGCCTTTATAGATGGGCAGCGTACCGACGAACTTCGACCAGGTGAGGTTGTTCTCTTTGTTACTGAGGAACTGGATCAACTGCCAGGATTGATCCTTCTGTTTCGCCTGCTTAAACACCGACCAGCCGGTATAACCTATCGTCGGGAAGGCTTTACCCGATGGCCCTACCGGCATCGGTGCTACCGCGAAATCGTCCGCTGGCATGCTGTTTTTAATTGCGATCAGCGCATCCGGATCCTGGTCAAGCATCGCGCATTTACCCGAGTAGAACCCGGATACGATCTCGTTAAAGCCCCAGTTCACACTGTCTTTCGGTGCGCCGCCGCTTTTGTACAAATCCACCAGCAGCTGTGCGCCCTTCAGTGCACCAGGCTGGGTGAGCGTACTGTTACCCTGCTTATCGAAGAAGTCTGGAGAGCCGTTCATCGCTGCCATAAACATCATCCAGGCATTGGTGCCTCCAACGCCACCACGCATGCAGTAGCCGCTGATGCCATTACCCAGTGCGGTAATTTTCTTCGCGTCCGCGACGAACTCATCCATGGTTTTCGGTGCTTCGCTCAGCCCGGTCTGCTGGAACAGCTTCTTGTTCCAGAACATGGCGCGCAGATAGAAACCGTACGGCACCATCGTGGCTTTACCGTTGGCGGCACGCGCCATCGTCAGCGCTTTATCCGTCAGCTCTGGCGTGCTTTGCCAGCTTTTCAGGCGTGGCTCAAGATCCTCCAGCATATTGTTACTGGCATACAATCCCTGCCAGGTATCCGGCATCTCCACCACATCCGGCACCTGCCCGCTTTGCAGCATGGTGCCCAGTTTTTCAAACGCCTGACCCCACGGCAGCGAGATCACTTCAATTTCCGTATCCGGATGCTGTTTTTTATACTCCGTCAGCATGGTTTGCAGCACGGCTGTCCGCGCCGGGCTGGTGATCACTTCCACCAGCGTCAGCTTAGTGGCGGCGATACTGCCGAAGGCGGTGGTCATTCCCAGGGTCAATACCACGCTTTTGAATAATGCAGAGCGCAAAGGATGTTGCATCATACTGTCCTCTTGTCGGGTGAAGTTAGCGGGCAGCAGCGATCGCCTGCTGCAAGTCGAGCCACAGGTCATCGGTCTCTTCCAGGCCGATAGAAATACGGACAACGCGCGGAGACACGCCAAAATCGCGCGCTGAGTTAAACTCTCCGGCCTGATTCAGCACCGAAATAGCCGGCATCACCAGGCTCTCGAAGCCGCCCCAACTGACGCCCATATGGAAAAGATTCAGGGCATTACAGAAACGCGGGATATCCACCGAGTCATCGAGTTCGAAGGAGAACAGGCCGCTGTAACCACTCAGTGTTGAGAAGGGCTGCGGGTCCAGCCCTGGGTGATAAACCCGGGTGACCTGTGGATGATCCCGCAGTTGCTGCGCAATCGTCAGGGCGCTGTGATGGTGCTGGCGCATACGCAGTGGCAACGTGCGCAGGCCGCGGATCAGCAGCCAGGCTTCGTTGGCAGAGAGCTTACCGCCGAGGAAAGGGCTGACGCCGCGGGTAATGGCCATGATGTGCTCACGGCTGGCAATCACCAGCCCGGCCACCACATCGCTGTGGCCACTGATATATTTCGAGGCAGAATGCACCACAATATCCACGCCCAGGGTCAGCGGTTTTTGGAACAGCGGCGATGCCCAACTGTTATCAATCATCGTGGTCACGCCATAACGTTTGGCCAGAGCGACCAGCGCACGCAGATCCTGCTCACCCATCACCCAGCTGCTCGGGCTTTCAAGATAGAGCAGCGTTGCCCCCGGCAGCGCGGCTTCTACCGCCGCGAGAGAATCACCGTCTACAAACTCGCTGTTGATGTTAAAACGCTGGCAGAAGCCACGTAGAAAGCGGTAGGTATCCGGATAAACGTGGTTGATACACACCACTTTATCGCCCGGTGACACCACGCTGAGAATGGCGTTGCTGATGGCCGCCATCCCGCTACTGAAGGCCAGACAGGCTTCCCCCTGTTCCAGCAAGGCCACTTTGTCCTGCAACGCTTTGACCGTTGGGTTGTCCACGCGTGAATAGAGCGGCTGGTCACTGTCACCGCGAAAACGGGCGATCATGCTGTCGTAGTCGCTGAAGCTGAACAACGACGACTGGTAAATCGGTGGCGATACCGCGCCTTTATCATGGCGGACATCGTGCGTTAGCTGGGTCTGGTCTTTATATTTTTCTGGCTGCATGGATCACGTCCTTCATGTCACGTTCGGTGATATCGAGAATTAAATGGCTGACGCGCGTCGCCTCAATGGCATCACGGCGTGCAATGGCTTCGAACAGCGTGCGGTGCAGCGGAAAGGAGTCGCTGAACAGTGCCTGTTCGGGGGGAGATTCGAAGAACGCGTGCAGGGTGTCGTATAAACCGACCACCATATGTAGCAGTAACGGGTTATGGGCGGCCTGATAGATGCTGGCGTGAAACGCCCAGTCTTCGGCCCCGGCAGAACCTATGGACAGATGTACCCGCTCCATCTCCACCAGCCGCTGTTCTATCAGCAGCAGGTCTTCACGGCTGGCGCGGATCGCCGCCAGGCCACAGGATTCGGCCTCGATGATGCGTCGCACCTCCAGCGCATGCAGCATGTTCTGTGAGTCGTTCTTAAAGCGCAGGGAGAGGAAACTGTCATTGCTGGTGACTTCGGCATGCAGGAAGGTGCCGCTGCCTTTGCGGCGCACAATAATGCCCAGTGCCTCCCAGCGTTTCAGCGCTTCACGTACCGTGTTACGGCTCACCCCCAGTTGCTCTGCCAGTACACGCTCTGGCGGCAAACGTTCACCAATCTGAGTCCCGGACTGCGCCACATAGCGCGTCAACGCGTCCAGCACCAACACATCGCTGTGCTGTACCGCAATCGGCGACAAACTGGCGTTTAATGATGACATCCTGCCCCCTGATAAATTGGCCCAACAACTCAACCTCTTTCAGGTAACGCAATTTTGATGCCAAAAAATCAACCTATTGATTCAAATGATTTTAACTGAGAAATAAGCAAATCTTCTGAGCGTTAACAGTGCAGATTTGCGAGGCGTTGCGCAGGGAATGAGCAAGTCATGGGACATATCAGCAGGAAGGAGGCAAAATCATCAGGTTCAAAAAACAAACAAAATTCACTTGAACTAACTCATTATTGGGGATAGTTTAAGCCCATCAGGAGATACAGCAGTGGATGCTATCTTTATTGAACTTCCGCCTTTCGCACGTCACCGTGTCGATTATTTTTCTGACGATGCATTTCGCAGTTTGCAGAATCTGTTAATGCTCTGTCCCACCTGCGGTGATGTTATCCAGCACACCGGAGGGCTGCGTAAACTCAGAGTAGGCGATGCCCATCGCCATAAGGGAAAACGCGGAGGTTCACGGGTGATTTATTACTGGTGGCAGGAACAGGCACACTTTCTGCTGTTCACTGTTTACAGCAAAGGAGAGGCAAGCGATCTCTCCCCGGCACAGCGCGACAGCTTACGTTCGCTGCTGGCAAACCTGACTAAAGGAGGGTGATTTTATGGAAAAACGCGATCTTTACCATGAACTGGTCGAGGGGTTTACCGCGCTGGCTGAACATCACCAGGGCAAGAAAACGCTGAAGACGCATCGCCTGGCGGCAAAAGCTGAGGTGGTACTTGCCCCGGAGGAATTGCGCACTATCCGTGAAAACTTACAGCTTTCTCAGGCGGTCTTCGCACAGTACTTACAGACCGGATTAACCACCTATCAGAACTGGGAGCAGGGGCGGGCAAAGCCGAATAAACAGGCCATTTTGCTGATCCGCTTAATTGAAAATGAGTCTACTACGCTGGAAATACTGGCAAAACTGGCTTAAGAAAAGTGTAACCGGAAAAGAATCTCTCAAAGGGCGACCGTAAAAAAGGTCGCCCACTACGGGGGGCTATTCGTTTAAAGCGCGCTGCCTTTCAGACGCTTGAATTCATCTTTGGCTTTTTGCAGCTGGCTGACAAAGGTCGGTTCAGCGTGCAGACGTGCCACAATCGCCGAGGCCACCACGCGAGCCGCGGTGACGTCACTCTGCCAGTGATAACCGCAAATCACCCGGCTCTGGCCCATCTCATAGCCACGTTGCAGAATTTGCCCCTGGCGGTCGGTATTGATCTCAGCCAGCACCAGCGCAGTGGCCCAGCCAATGGTGGTGTGGCCTGAAGGATAGGAGCCATTGGTTGAGAGCTTGCCTTCGTCATCGGAACGGCAGGTGGCTTCATGATAGAAAGCAAAAGGACGGATGCGCATGTAGTGTTGCTTGGCGCTGCGTGTGGCCAGGTCGCCCGCATCTTCGCGCATTTTCTTCACCAGTCGATACTGTTCCGGCGTTTTCTCCAGCGTAATTTCCATGCCGTAAGCCTCGGAGAATGCCTCTGCTACGCCATCGCCCTCAACGTTAGCATCTTTCCAGGCCTGCTTGCCTCTTGGCGTGTCACGCAGCATTTTACCCACGTCATACTGGGTTTTATCATTCAAAAACTCGATGCTGTCCATCGCCGGAGGGGGTGGCAGCAACGCCAGGCTGTCGATGGACTGTGATTCTTTCAGAAAGTAAACGTCAGGTTGCGTGGTGACATCTTTGGCCGCATACGCAGATTGAGCCACTACCGCTCCAACCAGCATCGCCAGAACAATTCTTTTCATGGTTAATTTCCCTATAATCATTGGTGTAAAAAGTGGCTGTTTTTCAATACATAATGTAAAACCCAGCGCCAGTCATCCTAACGAACCCTGACAATGCTGCAACCTGTGCGATCACAAAACCGATAATCAGAAACGACTTTTGCCGAATCGCGCCCCAAAAAAAACCCCGCCGGGGCGGGGTTTGTTGCTGTCACGATGACCGGCGTTAAGCGTTGATCTGCGCGTGCATTTCCTGCACGGAGATCACCTGCTCAGTGGCGCTGGCATTCAGTGACGTGGTGGTGGCGAAAGCACCATTCAGTGTGGTGTCGTAGTGCACCTTGTACTGCAACGCACTGCGGCGGATGAGTTTGGAATCCTCAATCGCCTGGCGGCCTGCGGTGGTGTTAACAATATAGGCGTACTCGCCGTTTTTCACCCGATCCTGAATATGCGGACGACCTTCATGCACCTTATTCACCTGGCGCACCTCAATCCCGGCAGTTTTCAACACCTCAGCAGTACCCGCAGTAGCATCCAGTTCAAAACCAGAATCCTGCAGGCGACGAGCCAGCTCAACGATGCGTTTCTTATCGCCTTCGCGCACTGACAGCAGCGCACGACCGCTCTTCTTCATGTTGCTCTGTGCGCCCAGCATCGCTTTGCAGAAAGCTTCTGCGAAGGTACGGCCCACACCCATCACTTCCCCGGTGGAGCGCATTTCCGGGCCAAGGATAGGGTCAACGCCCTGGAACTTGTTAAACGGCAGCACGACTTCTTTCACGGAGTAATACGGTGGGATGATCTCTTTCGTCACACCCTGAGCAGCCAGCGTTTTGCCCGCCATCACGCGTGCGGCAACCTTCGCCAGCGGCATCCCGGTCGCTTTAGAAACAAACGGTACGGTACGCGCAGCACGTGGGTTCACCTCAATCAGGTAAACCTCGTTGTCTTTCACTGCAAACTGCACGTTCATCAGACCGCGTACGCCCAGTTCAAAGGCCAACTTTTTCACCTGGTCGCGCATCACATCCTGGATTTCCTGGCTCAGCGTATACGCTGGCAGTGAACAGGCTGAGTCACCGGAGTGAACGCCCGCCTGCTCAATGTGTTCCATAATGCCGCCAATCAGCACCTGCTCACCGTCACAGATGGCATCTACGTCAACTTCGACGGCGTCATCCAGGAAACGGTCCAGCAGAACCGGCGCATCATTAGAGACGGAAACCGCCGTGTTGAAGTAACGCTTCAGGTCGATTTCGTCGTATACGATTTCCATCGCACGGCCGCCCAGCACGTAAGACGGACGCACCACCAGTGGATAGCCAATCAGTGCTGCTTTTTCGACGGCCATTTCAATGGCGGTCACGGTGGCGTTAGCCGGCTGTTTCAGGCCGAGGCGATCAACTGCCTGCTGGAAACGCTCACGATCTTCTGCACGGTCAATGGCATCCGGGCTGGTACCGATAACCGGCACGCCTGCGGCTTCCAGCGCACGCGCCAGTTTCAGTGGCGTCTGGCCACCGTACTGTACGATCACCCCCTTAGGCTTCTCGATGCGCACGATTTCCAGCACATCTTCCAGGGTCACCGGCTCGAAGTACAGACGGTCGGAGGTGTCGTAATCGGTAGAGACGGTTTCCGGGTTACAGTTGACCATAATGGTTTCGAACCCGTCTTCGCGCAGCGCCAGTGAGGCGTGTACGCAGCAGTAGTCGAACTCAATGCCCTGGCCGATACGGTTTGGACCACCGCCCAGCACCATGATTTTGTC
This sequence comes from Erwinia rhapontici, assembly GCF_020683125.1. Lineage (NCBI taxonomy): Bacteria > Pseudomonadati > Pseudomonadota > Gammaproteobacteria > Enterobacterales > Erwiniaceae > Erwinia > Erwinia rhapontici. Next base: position 4,251,785 of record NZ_CP085627.1, read on the forward strand.
ACGGTCCTGGTTAGGGTTCGCTTCGCACTCTTCTTCATAAGTGGAGTACATGTAGGCGGTATTGGTGGAGAACTCTGCCGCACAGGTATCAACACGTTTGTAGACCGGGTGCAGGTTATGCTGCTCACGCAGCGCACGGATTTCGGCTTCAGAGACACCGGCCACATCGGCCAGGCGTGCGTCGGCAAAACCTTTACGCTTCAGGGCACGCAGGAAGTCATAGTTCAGGCCATTAATGCCCTGCTCTGCTACCTGCTGTTCCAGCTTCACCAGCTCTTCAATCTGCACCAGGAACCAGCGGTCAACGTTGGTCAGCGCGAAGACATCTTCCACGCTCATCGCAGCACGGAAGGCATCAGCGATGTACCAGATGCGGTCGCAGCCAGCATCTTTCAACTCGCGACGAATGGTCGTCAGCGCTTCCGGGTCGTCAAGGCCCACTTTCGGGTCAAAACCATGGGCGCCCACTTCCAGACCGCGCAGGGCTTTCTGCATCGATTCCTGGAAGGTGCGACCAATTGCCATCACTTCACCCACAGATTTCATCTGTGTGGTCAGACGATCATTGGCACCTGCAAATTTCTCGAAGTTAAAGCGAGGGATCTTCGTCACAACGTAGTCGATGGACGGCTCGAAGGAGGCCGGAGTCAGGCCACCGGTGATGTCGTTGGTCAGCTCATCCAGCGTAAAACCGACGGCCAGCTTGGCGGCGATTTTCGCAATCGGGAAACCGGTCGCTTTGGATGCCAGCGCTGAAGAACGTGATACGCGCGGGTTCATCTCAATGACAATCAGGCGACCATTTTCCGGATTTACCGAGAATTGTACGTTTGAACCGCCGGTTTCCACACCGATCTCACGCAGTACCGCCAGCGAGGCGTTACGCATAATCTGGTACTCTTTGTCGGTCAGCGTCTGTGCTGGCGCAACCGTGATGGAGTCACCGGTGTGAATGCCCATGGCATCGAAGTTTTCAATCGAGCAGACAATGATGCAGTTGTCGTTTTTATCACGCACCACTTCCATCTCGTACTCTTTCCAGCCAATCAGCGACTCATCAATCAGCAGCTCATTAGTCGGTGACAGGTCGAGGCCGCGCTCGCAAATCTCTTCAAACTCTTCGCGGTTGTAAGCGATACCGCCACCTGTGCCACCCATGGTGAATGACGGACGGATAATGCACGGGAAGCCCACGTCAGCGGCAACCGCCAGCGCTTCTTCCATTGTATGTGCGATACCGGAACGTGCGGTATCGAGGCCGATTTTCTTCATCGCAACGTCGAAACGACGACGGTCTTCCGCTTTATCGATCGCATCAGCGGTGGCGCCGATCATCGTGACACCAAATTCAGCCAGCACACCCTGACGTTCCAGCTCCAGCGCACAGTTCAGCGCAGTCTGGCCGCCCATGGTTGGCAGCACGGCATCCGGGCGCTCTTTCTCAATGATTTTGCGCACGACTTCCCAGTGGATAGGTTCGATATAGGTCGCATCGGCCATATCCGGGTCGGTCATGATGGTGGCCGGGTTGGAGTTCACCAGGATAACGCGGTAGCCCTCTTCGCGCAGCGCTTTACACGCCTGCGCACCCGAGTAGTCAAATTCGCAGGCCTGGCCGATAACAATCGGGCCAGCACCGAGGATCAGGATACTTTTTATGTCTGTACGTTTTGGCATTGTCTTTCTCTCCCGACCTTAAATAGCTTTTTTAATCAGTTCGATAAAATGATCGAACAAGGGGGCGGCATCGTGCGGGCCTGGGCTGGCTTCCGGGTGCCCCTGGAAGCTGAAAGCGGCTTTATCGGTGCGGTGAATACCCTGTACCGTATGATCAAACAGTGAAGTATGGGTCACACGCAGATTAGAAGGCAGCTGGCTGTCGTCAACGGCAAAACCGTGGTTCTGGGCGGTAATCATCACGGTATTGTTATCGTGATCTTTCACCGGGTGGTTACCACCGTGGTGGCCCAGTTTCATCTTCACGGTCTTGGCACCGCTGGCCAGCGCCAGTAACTGGTGGCCGAGGCAGATACCGAACACCGGAATGTCGGTTTCCAGTAGGCGTTTAATCGCCGTAATCGCGTAGTCACACGGCTCCGGGTCGCCAGGGCCGTTAGAGAGGAACACCCCGTCCGGATTCAGCTTCAGCACGTCTTCCGCGGAAGTCTGTGCCGGAACAACGGTCAGACGGCAGCCGCGATCCACCAGCATACGCAAGATGTTACGCTTCACGCCGTAATCATACGCGACAACATGGAACGGCAGGTCTGCATCAGTCTTCGGCGCAGGCAGCTCACCTTCCAGCGTCCAGCTCCCCTGCAGCCACTGATACGCATCCTTAGTGGTCACTTCTTTCGCCAGGTCCATGCCTTTCAGGCCCGGGAACGCTTTGGCTTTTTCCAGTGCTACAGCGGCATCCAGCGCATCGCCCGCGATGATACAGCCATTCTGTGCCCCTTTTTCGCGAAGCAGACGGGTCAGTTTACGCGTATCGATATCGGCAATAGCGACAATGTTGTGGCGAGTCAGGTAATCAGACAGGCCTTCTTCATTACGGTAGTTGCTGGCAATCAGCGGTAAATCACGGATAACCAGGCCCGATGCATGTACCTGAGAAGATTCTGCGTCAGCGGAGTTGGTGCCGACATTGCCGATATGGGGATAAGTAAGAGTGACGATCTGGCGGGAATAGGAAGGATCAGTGAGGATTTCTTGATAACCGGTCATTGACGTGTTGAAAACAACTTCTCCCACTGCCGACCCGGTTGCCCCGATGGCCCGACCGTGGAATTGGGTTCCGTCTTCCAGAACCAATAGCGCTGACTTAATCAAAACATCCTCCAGGGAATAAACAGTCACAATATATGCATATTAATTCAGGAATGACCCCAAAATCAATGCAAAAACTGCCTGACTGCTCAGTTTTTGGCAAATTGGGCGCATTCTAATGATCGCCCTCTCTATTGTCTACCCTGCGAGGATGTTTTTCTGCGTTTTTTAACTAACTGAGCGTAAATCCGGAAGATTTACCCTGAAAGCATGACACATCCTGGTCATAAAATCGGTTGCCTGAGCGCTTGTGCATAATTTCAGGGGGTGATGAGTAAAAAAGTGGACCAAATGGTCAAAAACAGCGCTTACGGAGGGTGAAAAACAGAGATGAGATCAACTTATAAGTGGAACATATAAAAAAATAACTTAAATAGCTATTTATACAAAATAAAAAGGGCAATAAAATTATTGCCCATCCAATCAAAAAGTTATGATTGAAATAACCACATCACGATGGTACACAACACTTATAAATCATCAAGATTCAGGACGCTGCGCATATCATGAAGCCCTGTTTTATGCGCTTTCAACCATATTGCTGCACGAACTGCGCCATTAGCGAAGGTCATACGGCTTGAAGCCTTGTGGGTTATCTCTACCCGCTCGCCAACATCTGCAAACATCGCTGTATGCTCACCGACGATATCTCCGGCACGTACAGTGGCAAAACCGATGGTCTGTGCTTCACGCTCACCGGTGTAACCTTCACGGCTATAGACCGCATGCTCATTCAGGTTCCAGTTCATCGCATCAGCAATCGCTTCCCCCATCGCCAGCGCGGTACCCGATGGTGCATCAACTTTATGACGGTGATGCGCTTCGATGATCTCGATATCCGCGTAGTCACCCATCACTTTGGCGGCTTTCTCCAGCAGTTTCAGCACCAGGTTAACGCCCACACTAAAGTTGGCGGCAAACACGATGCCGATATCAGCAGAAGCGGCTTTGATGGCAGCTTTACCGTCCTCATCGAATCCGGTGGTACCAATAACCATCGCTTTTTTATGCTGACGACAAAATTCCAGATAATGTAGCGTGCCTTCCGGACGGGTGAAGTCGATCAACACATCGAAATCATTCACCACCGCATCAAGGTTATCCGTCACTTTAATGCCCAGTGCACCACAACCGGCCAGCTCTCCTGCATCTGCACCCGTCAGCGACGAACCTGAACGCACCAGCGCTGCGCCCAAACGCGCACCTTCAGACTGAACCGTTGCCTGAATTAGCTGACGCCCCATACGCCCTGCGGCTCCCGCAATGGCGATACGGACTTCTGTATTACTCATATTTATTCATTCCTGACAGATTTCTATTCATTCAAGCCGCATACAGATTAACCAGCGGTTAACGTCTGCGCCACAATTAAAACCAGATAATAAGAATTTTACGCCAGCGCGTGAGGATTATCAGTAAAACAGATTTTGTAAGGATTGGGGAAGGGAAAATGGGATGGCCGTTGAGTGGATAAACTACGAAAACTGGCAGGCATCCTTGCTCAAGCAGAACTGGCTATATAACCTACAAAAGCTGATTGTTAATCAAACCAAGGATGAACCATGCTGTATATCGATGCCAATGGCTATATCGATGCGATCAGGATTACCAAAAAGATTTTTCACTCCCTTCATCACGGTGACATGGGCCATGTTAACGGCATTGTCGTTCATCAGACCGGGGCCGCAACGTTACAAAGTACCTTTAACAGCTACCAGCACGCCAATGCCAACGGGGCCCATTTTATCATTGATAAAGATGGCACCATTTATCAGACGGCCTCGCTGTTCAAAATGACTTACCATGTTGGCAGGATGAAATCGCGCTGCCTGATCACGCAAAAATGTGAACCCGCTGAACTCAAAAAGCCACTCAACTGGAAAACGCCTGGCGCACCAAAGAAATATCAGACAGGGAGAGGCAAAAGCCCTGGCCCGACCGCTTTCCGGCAAACACGGATGCAATTGGTATTGAAATGGTAGGACTGGCGGTAGAAGACCCAATAAATAAAAAGTCTAAAGACCTTATCTATAATCCTGTTACTGAACAGCAGAATGAATCACTTAAATGGCTGATCAGTCAGTTAAAAGAGTCGTTGGGCATCAGCACAAATGAAATTTATCGGCATCCGGAGATTGCAAGGAAAACGCCAACAGAGGCGAGTACCGCCAAATGGTAAGAATAAAAGGTATAATTAAAAAATTAATATTAATCAATATATTACTAATCCCCACTTACAGTCAGGCTCGATCGGTAACCTCGCTTAACATCACAAGCATCGGGAAAACGTTAAAACAAGTCACCAATGTCTATGAGATTAATGCCTGCAAAAAATTCGTGCCCACGCAGCAGCAGGCGATCAACTTTTTTAATCACGCGTATCCTGTTGAAGCTTATGTCGTCATGGATGCACGATATTCATCATGCTACGCCGAGGGGGATTTAAATTTTAGTGATGGATCTTTCGGTACATGGCGGTTGTATTCAAGTGGCACGGCCACCTTCGTTTTTGACCGTGGTGACGTTGTAAACCTCTTTTATGAACACAACACATGGTACGATCCGAATGAGGGTGGATATGATGATAAGTAATTGAAATAACTGAAATTGCACAGCTTAAGGGAATAAGGCGACCGGAAAAAAGGTCGCCCAAGACAGGAGAAAATGCGCCCTAATCGACCTGACGAACTTCCACGCGCAGCTCTTTCGGTACTTCAAACACAATGTTCTCTTCGCGACCAATCAGCTCGATGGCATCGACGCCACCCAGTGAGTTCAGCCGTTCGATCACCTGTTGCACCAGGATATCCGGTGCCGAAGCACCTGCGGTGACGCCAACACATCCCACACCTCTGACCCACTCTTCCTGAATATCATCAGCGGAGTCGATCAGACGTGCCAGCTTGCCGGCACGCTGTGCAAGCTCTGCCAGACGGTTTGAGTTCGAAGAGTTTTTCGAACCGACCACCAGCACTACATCAGCGTCACGGGCCAGCGTACGCACCGCTTCCTGCCGGTTAGTGGTGGCGTAACAGATGTCGTCTTTACGCGGACCAACAATTTTGGGGAAACGGGCACGCAGCGCATCGATCACTTCATAGGTGTCATCGACGGACAGCGTGGTTTGCGTCATAAAGCACAGATTGTCTTCATCTTTAACCTGAAGTTTCCACACATCTGCTGGCGCTTCCACCAGATACATCCCCCCTTTCGGGTTGTTGTACTGGCCCATTGTCCCTTCCACTTCCGGGTGGCCCGCATGACCAATCAGGATCGCTTCCGTTCCTTTTCGACTGGCACGCGCCACTTCCATATGCACCTTGGTGACCAGCGGACAGGTGGCATCAAACAGCATGGTCAGCTCGCGCGCTTTGGCTTCAGCACGAACAGCCTGCGACACGCCATGTGCAGAGAAGATCAGGATAGAACCATCCGGCACTTCAGCAATCTCTTCAATAAAGATCGCCCCGCGCTCGCGCAGGCTGTTGACCACATAACGGTTATGCACCACTTCATGCCGCACGTAGATAGGTGCGCCATACATCTCCAGCGCACGCTCCACAATGCTGATAGCGCGATCAACGCCTGCGCAGAAACCGCGCGGGTTAGCCAACAGGATCTGCATTGCTCGTCTCCCGTACCGGATCAATCTCCAGCACTTCTACGTCAAAGTGAATAGTCTGCCCGGCCAGTGGGTGATTGAAATCAACGGTGATCGAATCACCAGAGATTTCACGGATCACACCAGGCATCTCGTTACCATCCATGCCGCTGAACAGCATGATGGCACCAATTTCAGGTTCTCCTGCCTGCACAAAGTCACGGCGCGAAAAATACTGGATCAGGTCCGGGCTGATACCGCCGAACGCATCGTCTGCGTCCAGCGAAAAAGCACACGCTTCACCCGTTTTTAGTCCGAGAAGATGACTTTCCAGCCCTTCTGACAGGCTACCATCGCCGAGGCAAAACAACGCCGGTTTACCGTGACTGCGCGTGGATTCCGCTGTGGAACCATCCGCCAGTTTTAAGGTGAAATGCACCAGCACTTCGCTGTCACGCTGTACAGAATCGGTCATGCCTTACCCTTTATTCTTAGCCTGTTTGCCGTTCGGGCTCAGGAACCCTTCCAGCACGATCAGCGCGGCACCAATACAGATACCGCAGTCGGCAATATTAAACGTGGCAAAGTGCCAGTCACCGACATAGAAATCGATGAAGTCCACCACAAAGCCATGATATGACCGGTCAAACAGGTTGCCCACTGCGCCACCCACAATCAGCGCATAGGCGATGTTATTCAGTTTATTGCTCGCGCTGGTGCGGTACATCATCACCAGCAGCACCACGACAATGGCAATGGCAATACCGGCAAAGAACCAGCGCTGCCAGCCACCTTTATCGGCGAGGAAGCTGAACGCCGCGCCGTAGTTGTGAGCATAAAAGAAGTTAAAGTACGGCATCACTGGCATCGATTCGTGCAGCATCAGATTATTCATAATCCACTGCTTGCTGCCGAAATCAATGACAATCACCACCAGCACCAGCCACAGCCAGCGCAATCCGGTTGAGAGAACAGGTCTGCTCATCATGCAAACTTACGCTGTTCGCCGCTGCCCGCGACGTTAGAGACACAACGACCGCAGACATCAGCGTGTTCGGCGTTCTGGCCGATATCGCTAGTGTAATGCCAGCAGCGTGGGCATTTCTCACCTTCTGCTTTCTGCAGAGCAATTTTCAGACCTTTCACCACATCACTCTGCTGCGCATCGTCGGTTGCCTGTGCATAGTCAGCGACCTTAGCCCCTGAGGTCAGCAGCACAAAGCGCAGTTCCTCACCCAGGCTGGTCAGCTTGGTTGCCAGGTCAGCATCAGCGTACAGCGTTACGCTGGCTTCCAGAGAACCACCGATACGCTTATCAGCACGCGCCTGCTCGATCACCTTATTGACTTCACCGCGTACTTTCAGCAGTTCAGCCCAGTAGCTGTCATTCATTGGCTGGTTGTCTTCCAGGCTGAACAACCCGTCGAACCACTCCTCGGTAAACACGTACTGGCTGCGTTTGCCCGGCAGATAGCCCCAGATTTCATCGGCGGTAAAGGACATGATTGGTGCCATCCAACGCACCAGCGCTTCCACGATGTACCACAGCGCGGTCTGGCAGCTACGACGCGCCAGGCCATCTGACTTCGCGGTGTACTGACGATCTTTGATGATATCCAGATAGAATGAACCCATCTCAACCGAGCAGAACTGCATCAGACGCTGTACCACTTCATGGAAATCGTAGGCTTCGTAAGAAGCGACGATATCATTCTGTGCGGCCAGTGCGCGGCCCACAGCCCAACGGTCAACGATGACCATCTCTTCCGGTTTCACCAGATCGGTTTCCGGGTTGAAACCGGCGAGGTTCGCCAGCAGGAAACGCGCGGTGTTACGGATGCGACGATAGCTGTCGGCAGAACGCTTAAGGATTTCGTCAGAGACAGCAATTTCACCGGAGTAATCGGTCGATGCCACCCACAGACGCAGGATATCGGCACCCAACTTGTTCATCACGTCCTGTGGGCTGACGGTGTTGCCCAAGGATTTGGACATCTTGCGGCCCTGACCATCGACGGTGAAGCCGTGCGTCAGTACCTGGCGGTATGGCGCTTTGCCTTTCATCGCAGTGGAGATCATCAGCGAGGACATAAACCAGCCACGGTGCTGATCCGAACCTTCCAGATATAAATCAGGTTCGTTACCGCCAAACTCAGGGCGCGCATCAACCACCGAGTAACTGGTCGATCCTGAATCGAACCATACGTCCAGGGTATCCGGCACTTTAACGTAGTTGTCAGCATCAGCACCCATCAGATCGTGGGCATCGAGATCCCACCATGCCTGGATACCGTCCTGCTCAACCCGCTTCGCTACCTTCTCCATCAGTTCCAGAGAATCCGGGTGCAGCTGCTCAGTGTCTTTGTGGACGAACAGCGCCATCGGCACGCCCCAGGTACGCTGACGGGAGATACACCAGTCAGGGCGGTTAGCCACCATCGACTCAATACGCGCCTGGCCCCAGTCCGGGATCCACTGCACGCCTTTGATCTCTTTTAGCGACTGCGCACGCAGGCCTTTCTGATCCATGCTGATAAACCACTGCGGAGTTGCACGGAAGATGATCGGCGTTTTGTGACGCCAGCAGTGTGGGTAGCTGTGATGCAGTTTCTCAACATGCAGCAGAGCGCCCTTCTCGCGCAGCAACTCAACGATCATATCGTTGGCTTTAAATACGTTAACGCCGTCCAGCGTCGGGTATGTGCCTGGCAGGAAGCTGCCGTCCGGGCCGACCGGGTTAGCGACTTCAATACCGTACTTCTGGCCAATCACATAGTCGTCCGGGCCGTGGCCAGGCGCAGTGTGAACGGCACCGGTACCGGCTTCCAGCGTCACGTGCTCACCCAGCACCACCGGAGAGGTGTGGCTGAGGAAAGGATGCTGGAAGCCCATCAGTTCGAGGTCAGCGCCTTTCGCTTCACCCAGCACGGTCCATGCAGCCACGCCAACACGCTTCATCACACTCTCGACCATGTCTTTAGCGAGGATCAGGGCACGGCCCTCAATCTGCACTAGCTGGTAGTCAAATTCAGGATGCAGAGAGATGGCGCGGTTAGCCGGCATCGTCCACGGCGTGGTAGTCCAGATCACCAGGGCAATCGGGCCATCAACGTGGCCTGCGCCAAATTTCGCCTGCACCGCGTCTTTATCGACGGCATTGAACATCACATCGATAGACGGGGAGGTTTTGTCGTAATACTCCACTTCCGCTTCAGCCAGCGCAGAGCGGCAGTCCAGGCACCAGTGCACCGGCTTTGCGCCCTTGTGCAGGTGACCGTTGCCGATGATCTTACCCAGGGCACGGATGATGTTGGCTTCGGTTTGGAAGTTCATCGTCAGATACGGACGATCCCAGTCACCCAGCACTCCGAGGCGGATAAAGTCGGCTTTCTGCCCTTCCACCTGCTCGGCGGCATATTTACGGCAGGCAGCACGGAATTCGGATGCGCTGACTTTCTCGCCCGGCTTACCGATCATCTGCTCAACTTTATGCTCGATAGGCAGACCGTGACAGTCCCAGCCTGGAACGTACGGCGAATCATAGCCCGCCATGCCTTTCGACTTAACGATAATGTCTTTCAGAATCTTGTTAACGGAGTGACCAATATGAATGCTGCCGTTCGCGTAGGGAGGGCCATCATGCAGAATAAAGGTTTTTTTCCCTTTCTTGGCTTCGCGAATGATGCCGTACAGCTTGTCATCATACCAACGTTGCAGCATGCCCGGTTCGCGTTTGGCCAGATCGCCACGCATCGGGAACCCCGTTTCCGGCAAATTCAGGGTAGATTTATAGTCACTCATCAGATTCTCGGTTCCGTATGTCGGTTCTATGTAAACTTAAACCGATGTCTTCAGCCCAAAAAAAGTTCGGGCAGTCACCACATCGTTTGCAATTTGTTCTTTCAGTGCGTCGAGCGAGGCAAAGCGCTGCTCGTTACGTATTTTATCACGCAGTACCACTTCAATATGGCGCCCGTAAAGGTCAATAGAGACATCCAGCAGATGTACTTCCAGCTGCTGACGCAGCCCTGCAACGGTAGGTCGGGTGCCGATATTTGCCACACCGGCTAACGGATGTGAACCCAGCCCCAAAACCTCCACGGCATACACCCCTTTGACCGGGGAGACGGTGCGCCGCAGCGGCAGGTTAGCCGTAGGGAAACCAATGGTGCGGCCCAGCGCATCGCCATGCACTACACGGCCAGAAATGCTGAAAGGACGCCCCAGCAGGGCATTGGCCATCGACAGGTTATCTTCTGCCAGCGCCTGGCGAATCGCCGTGCTGCTGATGCGTTTTCCGTCATCGCAGAATGTCTGGGTACTGATGACATCAAAGCCATATTCGACACCCGCATTCTGTAATAACAGGAAATCGCCCTGGCGACCAGCGCCAAAGCGGAAATCATCCCCAACAGCCAGGAACTCAACGCCCAGCTTATCGACCAGAAGATCGGCGACAAAACTCTGTGCCGTCCTGGCCGCAAAACGGCGATCAAAACGCACGCACAGCACGGCATCGACGCCGGCCTGTTCGAGGTAACGCACTTTCTCCCGCAAGCGTGTCAGCCGCGCAGGGGCTTTTTCCGCCGCAAACAGTTCCAGCGGCTGAGGTTCAAACAGCATGACCATCACTGGCAAATTGCGCTGACGCCCTTCTTTGCACAGTTGCGCCAGCAGCGCCTGATGACCGCGATGTACGCCATCGAAATTCCCGATAGTCAGTACGCAGCCGCGATGCTGCTCTCTAAGGTTATGTATGCCGCGGATAAACTTCATGGCTGGCTCAAATTTGTGGAAATCGGCGGATTATACCTTGTACAGCCGTGAAGGTTAACCCACGAATTCGGGCTTTCATGCTTTCTTCTCCCCATTTCGCTCTGTAGGGTGCTGATCCAGCGTGGTATGATATTTTTCTTGTGAATAAGCTGTATTCGCCTGGATGAAGCTGGTAGAATCTTGCGCCATCGAAACGTAATCAAGTGCCACTGTTTGACCGGCGCTTATTTGCACAAATCCATTGACAACCGAAGGCGAAAAGGGCATATTCCTCGGCCTTTGAATTGTCCTCATAGAACTATTTGGGAGTTGGACCTTGGCTAATATCAAATCAGCTAAGAAACGCGCCGTAACATCTGAGAACCGTCGCAAGCACAACGCTAGCCGTCGCTCAATGTTGCGTACTTTCATCAAGAAAGTTTACGCGGCTATCGCTACTGGCGATAAAGCAGCTGCGCAGAATGCATTTAATGACATGCAACCAATTGTGGACCGTCAGGCAGCTAAAGGCCTGATCCACAAAAACAAAGCTGCACGTCATAAAGCAAATCTGGCTGCACAGATCAGCAAACTGGCTTAATGTCAGCGTGTTAATCGAGCTTTGATAAAGAAACCGCTCCGGCGGTTTTTTTATGTCTTTTTTTTGAGAGTACACCCCGCAAGCAGGTGCGACCTGAAAAAGGCCGCCCCTACCGTTCCATCAATCACTACGTCATTAATGCGATGATTGTGCAGGCAATTTAACCCGCAGAAGACTATATCCCACCACAGCAGACAGTACAGATCCGGTGAGAATCCCCAGCTTGGCCAGCGTGACCATCTCCTCATGCGCGGCGTCAAATGCCAGTGAAGCGATAAAGATAGACATGGTAAAGCCGATGCCACACAGCACACCCACAGCGGCAATATCCACCATCTTGGTGTTTTCCGGCAACACGGCAATCTTCAGCTTCACCGACAGCCAGCAAATCAGCGTGATCCCCAACGGTTTACCCACCAGCAGACCCAGAATAATCCCCAGCGGTACCATCGAGAACAATCCTTCAACTGAGACACCCGTCAGGGAAACACCGGCATTGGCAAAGGCAAACAGCGGCAGGATAAGCCAGCTCACCCAGGGGTGCAGACCATGCGCCAGTTCAATCGACGGCGAGTGTCCATCCTGTTTTTTCAGCGGAATAAACAGACCGACAATCACCCCCGCCAACGTGGCATGCACGCCCGACTTCAGCACTGCCACCCACAGCACCATTCCGACCAGCAGATAGACTGAGGTTTTACGCACACCACACAGGTTCAACAGGGCCAGAGCAACGATAGACGCTGCAGCAACCCCCAGTGAGACTAATGACAGATCGCTGGTGTAGAAGAAAGCGATAATGACAATGGCACCCAAATCATCGATGACGGCCAATGCCATCAGGAACATTTTCAACGCCGGTGGCACGCGGCTACCCAGTAGCGCCAGAATACCCAGCGCAAAAGCAATATCGGTGGCAGCAGGTATCGCCCAGCCGTGGATCGCCAGCGCGTCATTATGATTCAGAGCCGCATAGATCAGTCCCGGGGCCAACATACCGCCTAAGGCGGCAATCAACGGGAACATCGCGCGCTCCCGGCCCTTCAGCGACCCCATCATCAGTTCGCGTTTCACTTCCAGGCCAATCATCAGGAAAAACAGTGCCATTAATGCATCATTGATCCATAACAGCAGATCTTTATTGATATCCAGGGCACCGAAACGGAACTGCACCGGCATTGCCAGAACGGCCTGATAAGCCTGCTGAGTACTGGCATTATTGGCGAGGAACATAGCGACGGCAGCGGCGATAATCAGCACCACACCGCCCGTGGCATCGTTTTTTAAGAGTTTTTTGAAAAAGAGGTTCATGACAGACTCCGCTGTTAATCTCAGTAAATAAGTTTCAGATGACCGATAGCATACGTGTTTAAACCGCTGGAAAAAAACTGTTTATGCCCTCACGACACCTCGATATTGACGAGTTATTGAGATGAAATGAAAAATAAGGAGCAGGAAAATGCGAATATCAGGCAGGCTAAGGACGTAAAAAAAGCCGCACGAAGCGGCTTTCTTGGCACATTGATAACAACTTACAGTGCGCAGTAAACGCGTGCTTCACGTGGGGTATAAATACCGAAAGTCACTACAGCCAGCAGGCCGTTGACGAAAGTCTGCTGAACTTCAACGCGATCGACTTTATCCTCACCACCACAAATTGCCGCAGCATCCAGTGTTTTTTTCTGGCCGATACCCGACACGAAGAAGTGGTGAGTGGTCACCTGCTTAGGCGCAGCAACCTGATTATGTTTCAGTTGGAAAGTTTGTTGAGCACAACCAGAAAGCAGAACAGCGAAGGCGGCAATTGCCAGAATCTTTTTCATGAACCCAATTCCATTAGATAAATTGAAGCGACATCTAATAACAATCAGATACTCAATGCAATATTAAGAAACAACATTGATACTTTCAAAGAGATTCCACCAAAAATTTTCCTGAAAGAGAGATAAAAGAGCTAAAAAGTGGAAAAATACAGGGGATTTATTGATGTTTCGGCTCCCTGAATGACCAGGGAGCCGTTGCGATTAACGGGTCAGATCGTCAAAGAACTTCTTCACGCCATCGAAGAAGCTTTTAGAACGCGGGCTGTTCTTCTCACCGGATGGGCCGCCGAAGCTCTCTTCCAGTTCGCGTAACAGCGATTTCTGCTTCTCACTCAGGCTGACTGGCGTTTCCACCACCACGCGGCATAACAGGTCACCCTGCGCACCACCACGTACTGATTTCACACCCTTACCGCGCATACGGAACAGTTTGCCCGTCTGCGTTTCCGCAGGGACTTTCAACTTCACGCGGCCGTCCAGCGTCGGTACTTCAATCTCTCCACCCAGCGCAGCCATCACAAAGTTGATCGGGACTTCGCAGTACAGATTGTTCTCTTCACGCTCAAAGATATTGTGCTTACGCACCTGAACCTGAACATACAAATCGCCTGATGGCGCGCCGTGCTCACCGGCCTCCCCTTCGCCGGTCAGACGAATGCGGTCACCGGTATCCACACCCGCCGGAATTTTCACCGACAGGGTTTTCGAACGCTCAACCCGGCCATGACCGCGGCAGGCGTTACACGGATCTTTAATCACCGAGCCACGACCATGACAGGTCGGACAAGCTTGCTGTACGGTGAAGAAGCCCTGACGCATCTGTACCTGGCCAGCACCGTGACAGGTTGAACAGGTTTGCGGTTTGGTACCGACTTTCGCGCCACTACCGTGGCAAACATCACACTCTTCCAGCGTTGGAATGCGGATCTCTTTGGTCACGCCGCGTACCGCTTCTTCCAGCGACAGCTCCATGTTGTAGCGTAAATCTGCGCCGCGTGCAGCACGCTGTTGACGGCGGCCTCCGCCAAAGATATCGCCGAATACGTCGCCAAAGATATCACTGAAGTCAGCACCGCCACCGCCGCCGAAGCCGCCATGACCGCCACCGCCCATACCGCCCTGTTCAAAGGCTGCATGGCCGTACTGATCGTAAGCCGCACGTTTCTGCGCATCGGTCAGAATTTCGTAGGCTTCTTTGACCTCTTTAAATTGTTCTTCGGCACCCTCACCCTGGTTACGATCGGGGTGAAACTTCATTGCCAGGCGTTTATAAGCCTTTTTGATTTCACGCTCTTCCGCTGATTTGGAAACGCCTAAAACCTCGTAATAGTCTCTCTTCGCCATTGTTATTGATCCTGCCCTTAACATGCATGCACGGGCGTAGGATTTCTCCGACGCCCGTGCTGGTAATCAATGGCGCATGACGCGCCACCTTGCCCGCTCAAGGGCGATTATTTTTTGTTGTCTTTCACTTCTTCAAATTCAGCGTCGACAACATCATCGTCTTTCTTCGCACCATCGGTCGCATCTGCTGCGCCGCCAGCGGCCTGCTGCTGTTGAGCAAACTCCATCAGCTTGCTGGACACTTCCATCAGAGCCTGGATCTTGGCTTCGATATCCGCTTTATCTTCGCCTTTCAGCGCCGCGTTCAGTTCGGTCAATGCGGCTTCGATAGGCGCTTTGTCATCCGCTGGCAGTTTGTCGCCCGCTTCGTCCAGCTGCTTACGTGTGCTGTGTGACAGCTGATCGCCCTGGTTGCGTACCTGAACCAGTTCTTCGAACTTACGGTCAGATTCAGCATTTGCTTCCGCATCACGCACCATTTTTTCGATCTCTTCGTCGTTCAGACCGGAAGAGGCCTTGATGGTGATTTTCTGCTCTTTACCGCTGTTCTTGTCTTTCGCTGACACATGCAGGATACCATCGGCATCGATGTCGAAAGTCACTTCGATCTGAGGCATACCACGTGGTGCGCTCTGGATACCGTCCAGGTTGAACTGACCCAGAGATTTGTTATCCGCTGCACGTTTACGCTCACCCTGCACAACATGGATGGTCACGGCAGACTGGTTGTCTTCAGCTGTTGAGAACACCTGGCTGTGCTTGGTTGGGATAGTGGTGTTCTTAGTGATCAGCGACGTCATCACACCGCCCATGGTTTCGATACCCAGCGACAGCGGGGTAACGTCCAGCAGCAGAACGTCTTTTACTTCACCCGCCAATACGCCACCCTGAACCGCTGCACCAACAGCAACAGCTTCGTCCGGGTTCACGTCTTTACGTGGCTCTTTACCGAAGAACTCGGTCACTTTCGCCTGAACCATTGGCATACGTGTCTGGCCACCAACGAGGATCACATCGTTGATCTCAGAGACGGACAGACCTGCATCTTGCAGAGCAACTTTCAACGGCTCGATAGAACGAGCAACCAGATCTTCTACCAGTGATTCCAGCTTCGCACGGGTCACTTTGATGTTCAGGTGTTTAGGACCTGTCGCATCAGCAGTGATGTACGGCAGGTTTACGTCAGTTTGCTGGGCAGAAGACAGCTCGATCTTCGCTTTTTCTGCCGCTTCTTTCAGACGCTGCATCGCCAGTGGATCGTTGTGCAGATCGATGCCCTGATCTTTCTTAAACTCAGCCACCAGGTAGTTGATCATACGGCTGTCGAAGTCTTCACCACCCAGGTGGGTATCACCGTTGGTTGCCAGAACTTCGAAGGTTTTTTCGCCATCAACTTCATCGATTTCGATGATAGAGATATCGAAAGTACCACCACCCAGGTCATATACCGCGATAGTGCGGTTACCCTGACCTTTATCCAGACCGTAGGCCAGAGCCGCTGCGGTTGGTTCGTTGATGATACGTTTTACTTCCAGACCAGCGATACGACCGGCATCTTTAGTTGCCTGACGCTGTGCATCGTTGAAGTATGCCGGTACAGTGATAACCGCTTCAGTCACTGGTTCACCCAGATAGTCTTCAGCCGTTTTCTTCATTTTTTTCAGCACTTCTGCTGAGATCTGTGGCGGAGCCACGCGCTGGCCTTTCACGTCCAGCCATGCATCACCGTTTTCAGAACCCACGATTTTGAATGGCATGATTTTCAGGTCACGCTGCACTTCTTCATCCTGGAAGCGACGGCCAATCAGGCGCTTAATCGCAAACAGAGTATTCTGCGGGTTAGTCACGGCCTGACGTTTAGCAGGCTGACCTACCAGCGTTTCACCATCCTGGGTGTAAGCAATAATCGAAGGTGTTGTACGATCGCCTTCTGCATTCTCCAGTACACGCGCTTTGCCGCCATCCATGATAGCTACACAAGAGTTCGTTGTGCCCAGGTCAATACCAATAATCTTACCCATTTAAACATCTCCCACTTAAATTCAATTCAAATCAGCTTATGAACCATTAATGCGGGCATTTTTTACAGTTTCAACTGCTCGCCCTACGCTTTTTTTCCAGGTCCGTAGCTTCGGATGCCAACTAAGATGGGGCCGGGCAACGCGGCATCAAGGGGGAGAGAGAAAAAAATTTTCACTTTGCCCTAAAAAGACAACGGGCCAGCCTGAGCTGACCCGTAAAACGCTATGATTGCGCGTTATTGTGCGCTGATCTGCTTTAATAGCGCCTGTTGCCCGGCTTCACCTCGCAGCCAGCAGCCGACCAGAACGCCTATCCCCGCCAGTGCCAGCACATAGTAAGCGGGTGCCATTGGCGACAGCTTCAGCATCAGCGTCAGCGCAATCGGTGTCAGGCCGCCGAAAATGGCGTAGGCGATATTATAAGAGAAGGAGATACCGGTAAAACGCACCTTTGCCGGGAACGCGCTCACCATCACGAACGGCACCACGCCCACCACACCGACACACAATCCGGCGACCGCATAGGCAATAAAGAGATATTCCGGCGACTGCGCAGCCACATGGAAAAACGCCCAACTGGAGGCGGCCATTAACAGGCTTCCCACTATCAGGGTAGTGGCAGCACCGATACGGTCCACCAAGACCCCGGCAATAATACAGCCAAAAATCAGCATCACCGTTGCCAGGCTGTTCGCCTGAAGCGTCAACGCGGCGGGCAGTCCATGTAACTTTTGCAGTAATGCGGGAGCCATCAGCAAGACCACGACAATACAAGCCGACAACAGCCAGGTCAGCAGCATCGACACCACCACGCCGTGGGTATGACGGAACAACACCGTGATCAACGGCAGCTCGGCTGAGAGCGCTTTACGCTGCTTCATCTGGAGAAAGACCGGCGTTTCATGCAGCCAGCGGCGCAGGTACATTGCCAGCAGGCCAAAGCCGCCGCCCAGCAGGAAGGGAATACGCCAGCCGGTTTCAGCAACAGCCTGCGCACTCATGGTGGTGGTAATCAATGTTGCTACCAGCGACCCCAGCAGAATACCGAAGGTCAGGCCGGCAGTCAGCGTTCCGCAGGCAAAACCAATTCTTTTCTCCGGCACGTGTTCCGCGACAAACACCCAGGCACCCGGCACTTCACCGCCAATTGCAGCCCCCTGCAACACACGCAGCAGTAGCAGGAGTATCGGCGCAGCAATACCGATGGAGGCATAGGTGGGCAGCAGCCCCATCGCCAGCGTGGGCAATGCCATCATCAAGATGCTCAGGCTGAACATTTTCTTACGCCCCTGGCTATCCCCGAAGTGCGCCATAATCAGGCCACCCAGCGGACGGGCAAGATAACCAGCAGCAAAAATCGCATAGGTCTGCAACTGGCGCAGCCAGTCAGGGAGACCTAAAGGGAAAAACAGGTCGCCGATCACGCTGGCGAAAAAAACGAAGATAATAAAGTCGTAAAACTCCAGTGCGCCACCCAGCGCAGCCAGAGTTAACGTCTTGTAGTCGTGCCGGTTGAGGTGACGCGCATGATCATGGGACATAATTATTCACGAAAATCCAGAGTCAGAAGAAAGCCGTATAGTTAACGTTTGTAAAGCTGAGATGACTATACCGTCAATTTTCTGCCACAGCAGTGGACGCTGGATCTTATGCCTGAAAAAACGATTTTTTAGTTGTTTGTTTCGCGCCGTGCGCTTTTAGGACGAAATGCTGCTACGACCTTCGGATCAGTCTCCATGTAGGGCCCCTCCAGCAGCTGAATACAGTACGGGACACTGGCAAAGATGCCATGTACCTGCGTATTACCCTCGCTGTCTTTCAGACCTTCCAGCGTCTCCTGAATCGACTTAGGTTGTCCCGGCAGGTTGATCACCAGCGACTGTTTACGGATTACTGCCGTCTGGCGTGAAAGGATCGCGGTGGGTACAAAGTTAAGGCTAATCTGTCGCATCTGTTCACCAAACCCCGGCATTTCCCGGTCAGCAATCGCCAGCGTCGCATCCGGTGTGACATCGCGCCGGGCCGGGCCGGTTCCCCCGGTGGTAAGCACCAAATGGCAGAACAACTCATCGACCAGTTCACAGATCGCCTGCTCAATCATCGGCTGCTCATCAGGCACCAGACGTTTTTCAATTTCAAATGGCGTAGTTAACGCCTCAGACAGCCACGCCTCAAGGGCCGGTAATCCCTGATCCTGATAGATGCCATTTGCGGCGCGATCCGAAACGGAAATCAAACCTATGCGTAATGTATTCATCATGTTCTCGCCATTCATACCCGGCAACATCAGTACGGCCGGTGGGGGTAAGCGTGTTTTCACAAGAATACACTGAATTCAGGAATATTGGCAAAGAGGCAAACAGACATTTTGCTAATGATGACAACGGAAATAGAATGAAAAATAAAACAGAACAATCACACACTATAGATTAAAAATCACAGGCTCATCATATTTAAGAAAAAACAGGACTCATTTTATTTCGCTTTTTTTGTGAATTTATAACTAGTAAAAACCACTAGAATTTGCGAAATTTCATCAGGCACAAGGAAGTAATTATCGTTAAACACCTGCTATAAACGCCCCCTGCATTAACTATCGCCAACCGACAGCCACGAGAAAAATCGAGGATGGACGGCCTGTGCAATTAAAAAACCCGATTATTTATCAATAGAAAACTTACAGAGGAAAAAATGAAAAAGGTCATTATTGGCACTGTACTACCCACGTTAATATTCAGTTCAATGTGCTATTCCGAAACCAGCGTTTCAGGCGGAACCATTAATTTTACAGGTGCAGTGACAGATGCAACCTGTACTATCAATGGTAATAATTCTGCCGACCTTTCCGTCGTGCTCAATCCGATAAGTACCGAACAGGCAGGAACGTCAGAAGGGTTAATTGATGTTGGTAAGAAAGCATTTTCACTGGACTTCTCCAACTGTTCATCAGCAAATATAGTGAATACGGGCAATGGGGAAACACCAACGACGCCCAATCTTCAACTGCAGTTCTCATCACCTAACACCATATCTAATGATGGGAAATACCTGATCAACCAGGAAAATGACCCTCAGGGTAATCCTCGAAATGTGGGTGTCGCTATTGTTTTACAAAATACGGAAACTCAGCCTATCCCACTTAATCAGATACTGGATACCAAACTGGGAGGCACATCATCATCACCAGAAACGCTGAACTTCTATGCTAAATATTACAAAGTAGGAACTCAGCCTGCGGAGGCCGGCACGGTCAGAACGATGGTAACGTATAGCGTCACTTATCTTTAATTTTCAATAAGTCCTATTATTGAGCGATTGTTTCATGAGAATGATTTTACTGTTAACTGCATTATTACCTTTTTTTTGTCACGCGAATGTCATTATCAGTGCGACGCGTGAGATCTACCCTTCCGACAGGAAAGAGATCTCAGTTCAATTGCTCAATAACGGTTCTGACCCCTCACTGGTACAGGCATGGATTGATAATGGCGATCCTGACTCAACCCCTGAGACAGCAAAAGTACCGTTTCTGTTAATGCCACCGGTGGTAAAGGTGTCCGCGCATAGCGGGCAACAGCTAAAGGTGCGCTATATGGGTGGGAATTTGCCAGTCGATCGCGAGTCGATTTTTTATCTTAATATACTGGATATTCCCCCCGTCCCTGAGAACCTTAAGGGGAAAAGCGTAATGCAACTGGCAATACGGTCCCGTATTAAGCTTTTTTTTCGGCCCACCGGACTGAAAGTAAAGCCTAAAAACATAATAGATAAACTGACATTTACTCATGAGAAGGATAGCATCACGCTTCATAATGCCAGCCCCTATTACTTAACATTATCAGGCGTACGAGTTAACCAGGGAGGAAATATATTAAAAAAAGGTCTGATGATGGAACCCTTTTCTCAGAAATCACTGAAAGCAAACGCACCTATTTCCAGCGAAAACTCCGTCTCCATCGTCTATATCAATGATTATGGCGCCAGCATTGAATCGCGGAAAAAAATTCAGTAAAAATGCCTAAATTTAAAATAAACCGGGTCACATTACACTTGATGTTAATGTGCTCCCTCCTGTTAAAGCAACACATCTCTTATGCACTCACGTTTAACACTGATTTTTTGGCAGGGAAATCCAGCCATGCTGATTTGTCACGATTTTATACAAACAGTGATTTACCGTCAGGCAACTATGACATTGACATTTACGTCAATGGCGACTGGAAGGGGAAGTATGATGCAAAAGTAGTTAGCAGCCTAACAGACATCCGTATAAACGTTAAGGAATTCACTCGAATGGGATTAAGAAAAGTTATTGATAACCCGAAAAATGTAAAGAATGAATTCCTTAACGTTTATGCTCTTTCAACGGGAATAAAAAGCAGTTTTGATGCCAGTCAGATGAGACTGGATTTGAGTGTTCCACAGCAGGAGATGGACACAAAATGGCAGGGGTATATCGATCCTAAATTCTGGAGTGAAGGCATCCCAGGCCTGACACTCTCCTATCAGGCAAACTACTATCATTCGGCCTCTAACAATCATCAGAATGAAGATAATGGTTATATTTCATTAAATACCGGACTGAATCTGCTCAACTGGCAGCTGCGTGATAACAGCTCCTATAACTATTCACGAACGGGTAAGTCTGACTGGCAAAATAACACCCGCTATTTGCAACGAAATATCAGCACCATCAACTCCCAGTTACGTATCGGCGACAGCTATACCCCTTCTGACCTCTTTGACTCTTATCGCTTTCGTGGCGTGAGCATGGGGACAGATATCCGGATGTTTCCTGACGCGATGCAGGGATTCGCCCCCATCGTTCACGGCGTGGCGCAGACCAACGCCCTGGTTAAAATCATTCAGAATGGCGTGACGATTTATCAGCAAAACGTCTCCCCGGGACCCTTTGCGATTAATGATATTTTACCAACCGGCTCCGGGGGCGATCTTAACGTTGAAGTTGACGAGGCCGATGGGCGCATTCAACGCTTTACCGTACCTTATTCCTCCGTTCCCGGCATGCTAAAACCCGGCGTTAACGTCTATAACCTGGCGATGGGCCAGGTGCGGATACCTCAGATCAGCGTTCACCCCGACTTTATACAGGGGACCTGGCGCAGGGGGATGACAAATCTCTTTACTGCCTATGCAGGAGGGATCTGGAGCAGCCACTACGGTTCAGTACTGGTAGGGACCGGGCTGAACCTGCCTGTAGGGGCACTGTCCTTTGATGTTACTCAGGCACGTCAGGCTTCATACAGACACGTGGATAGCAGTAGCGGGCAGAGTTATCGGCTTGCTTATAGCAAATTTTTCACCGATACCGGAACCAACTTTGCGCTGGCAGCTTACCGTTACTCAACCAGCGGCTTTTTGACTATGGAAGATTCGGCGCAGAGGGAAAGTAACGGCGGGAAAAACACGATTGCCAATAGCGGTACCATTAATCAGAAAAACAGCTTTAACTTCAATGTGAATCAGAACCTCGGTGGCTCGGCAGGATCGCTGTTCCTATCTGGTACATTAAGGAACTATTGGGGAGAGGCAAACAGCAACAAGGAGTATCAAGTAGGCTATTCGAATACCCTCTCTAACGTCACCTTCAACGTTTCTGCCAGCCGTACCCGAAATAATGATAACCGTGAAGAGATGCGTTACTACCTTGGTTTCTCCGTCCCCTTCAGCGTATTCGACTCCCCTATCTATCTGTCGACTAACTCATCCTTCACACAGAATCACTATAGCAACAGTGATATCGGGTTGAGTGGAACCGCAGGCAAGGCCAACCAGTGGAACTATAACGTTGACGTGGCTAACAGTCGGGGCGGCAATACCACAACCAATGCCAATGTCGGCTATCGTGCCTCGGCCACTACCATGAATGCCTCATGGAGCCAGTCGTCGAACTTTAGCCAGGAAGGGCTGGGGATGACGGGAAGTCTGGTGGCATACCAGGGCGGCGTGCTGTTTGCCAATCAAGTTGGTAGCACCTTTGCCATTATTGATGCTCCTGGTGTGGCCAATGCAGCGGTTAATAGCGATGCGACCATCATCACTAACCGTCAGGGGAAAGCACTGGTTCCCTACATGTCACCTTATCGTAAGAATGCGATGACGCTGGATACCACCAATCTCGGTGATAACGTGCAGCTGCTGGGCAACCGTAAAGATGTTGTGCCTTACGCCGGGTCCATCAGCTATGTGAAATTTGAAACAGATCAGCGCAAAAGCTTCATTTTCCATGCGGTAGATCGTAACAGCGCCCCCCTACCCTTTGGGGCTCTGGTCACTGATAGCAAAAATAATGAAATTGGTTATGTCGGGCAGGGCAGCGTGGTGTTTGTCCACAGTGAAAAACTACCCGACAGGGTAATCGTTCATTTTTCCGGGGAAGACAACAGTACATGCAGCATTACCCAGCCGAAAACCAATCTGGGCAGTGATGTGAATCACTGTCACTAATCAGGGAAGAGAATAATGAAAATGCTACCGCACATCCGATGTATCAAGAGAGCGGGCAAGGTGGTTACCCTGAGTTTGATACTGTTCTTACCCTCCTGGGCAGGAGCTAACTGTATACAGAATGCCCCCGTGGATGCTCCCTTTTTGTATTACGATGCTACCAGCGCGTTAAACCTCTCGGGCAGGGCATCGTTTTCATCCACAACGGCTTATCCGGGTACTTTTAGCTGTAGCATGCCGGCATGGGGGATTATTGGTGGCAAGAACACGGTTGATAACTCAACGCCCTACTCCCAGAACACGCTCTACTTAAAATTTCCCGGCGATGCTTATGTCAGCGTCAATGTCACGCAGCCCACACCGCAAGAGTTTCATCCCAAAGTGGGTACCAACAACGGTTCAGCTATTGATTCCACCTTTACCGTTAACCTGAAGCTGTTGGCCAATATTCCCACCAAAAACGTGATGGTCATTAATGGTGACATCGCCACTATCAATCCGATTGTACTTGCTCAGGACAGTACCGGACTGACTTTCCTGCAGAATATTGCCCGGATGCTCAGCGACTTCGCCTATTTTATTTTCCACTGGAGTTGGCCAAAACATAATTACGATATTTACTACAAAGCCCTGCAGATAAGGTTCGTGAAGCGCGTGACCACCTGCAGCTTCGATGATGATAATAAAACCGTGGTGCTAAACAATATCGATATCGCCTCACTCGCCAGCGGGGCAATGAATGGGAAAAAGGCGTTTACCCTTAATTTCAGCTGTGACGGCATGAAAAATGGTATCGCCGGGCGTAATCTTCGGGCATTTATGAGCAGCAATAACCTTCTTGCATCCGATAGTACCACGCTGACCTCCCCCGTCACCGGCGGTGCAAAAGGGGTGGGTATCCGGGTGGCAAAAGCCAGCGATAATATCCCGCTCACCTTTAGTTCGTCGGAAACCACGCAGGGAAATGCCACCACGCTGTTCTCATACAGCGCCAGCCAGGCATTACCTTCGCAACTATCGCTACCGATGAATGCGTGGTACTACGTCTACAACAAGCAGATGCTCTCCAGCGGTTCCGTCAGAACCACGGCCGTGGTGAATTTTGTCTATGACTAATGGATAAAAGGCGATTGCTTTTCGTACACTAAATAGATAAATATCCTTGTGTTGTTTATGGATAAACACGCGAGGATGCATGTTCTGTTTATATCAGACGCAGGATGCCGGAAGGCGGCTTTCTCCACGGGATTTTCAGTTCGTTCAGACGCCCCGTGTAGCATTCGACAATGCCCGGATTTATTATGAAATGGATTATCGGCGCTATGCGAGGCAAGACGTATCAGGCGATCTCCCGCAACGAAAATCCGCCAATAACGATCGCTTTAACCCATCCAATAAGTACTCAGGCAATAGTCGCTACTATACCCAAAATAATTCGAGTTGCAGGAAGGCGGCAAGGGAAGGAATCCCGATGAGCTTACTCGAGTAAGTGATTCGGGTGACTGAGTGCAGCCAACGCACCTGCAACTTGAAGTATGACGGGTATATCCCATTTATGATGCCACTGAGCAGAGCCTCAATAGGGGTCGTATTATCGGCATTGATACTTCAGAACGCTGGGATGCTTTTTACCATCCATTCTATTTCGATGCAGAGAGCAATCTGGTTTATGGCGGTTCCAGGGATCTCCGCGACTCACCGTTCGAGCAGGCAGTCAGGAGAGCCTATGAACAGTGTCTGAAATGTCATCACGGCAAAAAAACCGCTCCCACCCTGAAAAAGCATTATATCGGTGACTCCGGCCAGCAATCCCCACCGGGGAAAATGCTCAACAGCAAAGCAGCCGGGCGACTGCTGGCCGCCGGTGGTGTGTATAATGGAAATGTCGCAGGATTCAGGAAAACCGCAGAGCAGCTGGGGGGCGATGCGGTTAAGGGATATGACCAGATACTGAACGAAAAAACGTCAGGTTCAATGATTGCAGCTGCGGCGGTCCTTTTCGCTAAAACGGCCCGTAACCCACTAACACGAGGGGAATTAAGCAGCTCTTTAGTTGAGAATAACTCCCTGAGTGGTGACAAAGCCCGCAAGGCTGGCATCCTTATTCCGGGTAAGAAAATTCCAAATATTGAAACCGTTATTGTCTCTGATAGTGTCGCTTTTAGTGCCAAACAGTTAGATAAGAAGTTTAAACATGCCTCTGATTTCGGCGTGGTAACTACGAAGAAAAACGGTGATACCATCATTGAATATCAAACAGCTATCAAGTTACACTTAGATAATACAAAAACTTATGAACACGGAACATACTTGTTAGTTCCAGGATCGAAAGTGTTCTTTAATCCGAAAACTAATAACGTAGTCGTGGTTGATAAAACAGGTAATTTTGTAAGCGGGTGGAAAATTGCTCCCCAAACAAAACAGTATGAAAACTTCATGAATAACGGGACGTTAAGATGAGCCAATTACTTAAGAACTACATTGATAGTTTTATCTCTATGGATATAACTGCTGATGTCTTTGCAGACTCTTATATGACTAAGTGGAAGATAGAACGTGATAGTAATTTACTTGTGCAAGATGATGATAACTTAAGCGAATTATTATCCAGCGTATTTTGCATCACTGATATGTATAACCCAGATAATGATCGTGAAGAGTACGAATTTAATGAAGATCAACTTCGACATGAAATAAATAAAATAATAACTAACTATATCAATAATTAGGGGAGCAGCTATTTAGCTAACAATATTACGAATCCCTTTAACCCGTTTCTGTAATGCTGTTGGGGCCTGGTGGTGCTGCCGCAGGAACATAGAATGGATAAAAGGCGATTGCTTTTCGTACACAAAATAGATGAACATTCCTGCATTGTTTATGGATAAACAAGCGAGGATGTATGTTCTGTTTATATCAGACGCAGGATGCCGGAAGGCGACTTTCTCCACGGGATTTTCAGTTCGTTCAGACGCCCCGTGTAGCATTCGACAATGCCCGGATTTATTATGAAATGGATTATCGGCGCTATGAGAGACAAGACGTATCAGGCGATCTCCCGCAGCGGAAATCCGCCAATAACGATCGCTTTAACCCTTCCGACAAATACTCAGGCATAAGTGGCTACGATCCTATTTATAATGCCACAGAGTGCGACCTCAATAGGGGTCGTATTATCGGCATTGATACTTCAGAACGCTGGGATGCTTTTTACCATCCATTCTATTTCGATGCAGAGAGCAATCTGGTTTATGGCGGTTCCAGGGATATCCGCGACTCACCGTTCGAGCAGGCAGTCAGGAGAGCCTATGAACAGTGTCTGAAACGTCATCACGGCACAAAACCCGCCCCCACCCTGAAAAAGCATTATATCGGTGACTCCGGCCAGCAATCCCCACCGGGGAAAATGCTCAACAGCAAAGCAGCCGGGCGACTGCTGGCCGCCGGTGGTGTGTATAATGGAAATGTCGCAGGATTCAGGAAAACGGCAGAGCAGCTGGGGGGCGATGCGGTTAAGGGATATGACCAGATACTGAACGAAAAAACGTCAGGTTCAATGATTGCAGCTGCGTCTGTTCTATTAGCTAAAAAGGCACGTACCTCCCAAACACTCGAAAAACTGAATAGTTACTCAGGTAAATTAAGAGGGGAAGTCAGTGTACTGGAAAACATAAACAAAATAGAAATAAAATATACAAAAAGAAGCCCAGATGAAACAATGTTATTAAGAAAAGAATTCAATCAAACAATAAGGAAAAAATTCCTCAGCGAAATATCAAGCAGACCTGAATTATTAAAAAAATTTTCTGGTGCTGAACTTGAAGCAATAAAAAACGGCACTGTTCCCAAAGGATGGCAAGTCCATCATAAGTATCCTTTAGATGATAGTGGTTCCAATAACTTTGAAAACTTAATTTTGATTAAAAATGAACCTTATCATAAGGTATTAACAAACTTACAAACATCTACCACAAGAGGGATAAAACCAGGAGAAAGTAAGATCGTTTCCTGGGTTATACCTTCGGGTATAATATATCCAAACCATTGAGAACACTATCATGAATAAAAAGACGACTGCATTAGTAAAAAACTTACAACTCCTGATGGCCAAGTTTAATTTTCCAGCTTCATCTCCGATTGATCCCATTTTCCTTAACGATTTAATCAATCATACCTCTCACGATCATCTATCAAAAGAAATGAAGAAGTTGATTGATGAAGCGGCTGAACTCCTGAAATCCCATCCTGACTTTGTATATTTCCTGAAGATAATGGATGGTTTTGAATTTAGTGGAATGATTTTATATGGTTTCAATAATATTGAACCTTCATCACAGAATTTTTTTATAATAAATGATTTTTATCGACACAATGATGACTTCATCAACCCCGATCTTGCGGAAAGACTAGTACTGGGCGAGGACGGCACCTCCGTCTTCACCTACGACACCTCAAAAAATCAATTTCAAATCCGCGACAGAATCGGGACAGAAAACATTTATAGCAGCCATGATAATTTTTATAATTTTCTAAATGAAATTATAGAAACGGTGAAGTAGAGAGATAATAATCTGAAATGGATTACATGAATATAGAATTTTATAAACTAGAAGAAATTATTAAAACCACCCTTGTGGAGTTAAAAAAATAGGTATAGATAGCCCCCCTTTGGAAGCGAATTTTCACTGGAACATTCCATCAGATTCTATTTACAGCCCATATAACAAACCAACACAGCTATATATTTTCCAGTTGGAAGATGACTATAAGAAACTATTGAAAGCTAAAAGAAAGGAAAAATTTACCGATTATAACCTAAAAAAACATCTTCTCTTTTCAGATATATTTCTGAAAAACACCCCGATTAATAACTCATTCGAAACTTAATCTCTCCCCCCATTTGGGAAGGAATTATGACTATAATACTGAAACCAACCTTGATGTTATATACAAACCAGATGGCACATTCATTTCAGGATGGAAGCTATCCACTCAGCAACGTATTGACCTTAAAGGAAATAGCAATGTTTTTTAATCAATATGAATCGAAGATGATTGCGCTGATTGATTCTTTTCTCTCCAGGAATATTTCAGCATCAGATTTCGAAGTGAGTTATCTAAAAGAATGGCGATGCTACAGAGATGCTGACAACGTTAAAAAATCAGATGAAAACACGCAACGCTATTTTGATTCTGTTTTTTCTGCAGTAGATGCGTACTGCTCTGATCCCGAACTTATTGACGCTGGTGATTTAACTGAAAAAGAATTGCTTGAAGAGGTCGCCAGACTAAAACTTCAATCAGGAAATTTGATTACATAATAAGGGATCAATATTGGTTAAAAATTGTTATCGCCATCAATATTAAGGTTGATGTGTTAAGCATTCATATAGAGATCAAAAACAAAAACAGTGGCCGGTTTCCCGGCCACGCGATCAATTACAGCAGATCGGCAATCATCTTATCGAGTTTGCCCTGGTCGATGGCAAAGTTACGGATGCCTTCAGCCAGTTTCTGTACTGCCATTGGGTCCTGGTTGTGCTGCCACAGGAACTCAGATTCGGTCATTTTAGCCGGACGGGCTTTAACTTCACCGCTGTAGGCCAGCTTACGCTCAACGCTGCCTTCAGTCTCAGCCAGCTCTTTCAGCAGGCCTGGAGAGATGGTCAGACGATCGCAACCCGCCAGCTCAATGATCTCGCCAACGTTACGGAAGCTCGCCCCCATCACCACAGTCTCATAACCGTGCTGTTTGTAGTATTCGTAAATCTCGGTCACCGACACCACGCCTGGATCTTCGTTAGGCGCATATTCTTTCTTATCGGTGTTGGCTTTGTACCAGTCGAGGATACGGCCTACAAACGGAGAAATCAGGAACACACCCGCTTCTGCACAAGAACGCGCCTGAGCGAAGGAGAACAGCAGCGTCAGGTTACAGTTGATGCCTTCTTTTTCCAGCTGTTCTGCAGCACGGATCCCCTGCCAGGTGGAGGCCAGTTTGATCAGGATGCGATCGTTGCTGATACCCGCATCGTTATACAGTTTGATCAGGCTACGTGCTTTCGCGATGCTGCCTTCGGTGTCGTAAGACAGGCGGGCATCCACTTCGGTAGAGATACGGCCAGGGACCAGTTTCAGAATTTCCAGGCCGATGTTCACAGCCAACTTATCGGCAGCGTAAGACACCTGCTCTTCTTTGTTGCTGGTCTGCTCACGCGCCCATACCACCGCTTCGTCGATCAGCTTACGGTATTCAGGAATCTGTGCAGCGCTAAGGATCAGAGAAGGGTTGGTGGTTGCATCTTGCGGTTTGTAGAGTTTCATCGCTGCGATGTCGCCAGTATCAGCAACAACGGTAGTGACTTGACGCAGGGAGGATAATTTGTCCGTCATAGTTGTCATTCTCATCAAAGTTGATTTGTCAGGGTGTTGAAAATGTCTGCCCCGGATGATAGCACGCGTACCTCACCATGCAAGGGGCGTAAATCATCACGCCACAACCGGATAAAACTGCCGTCATAAAGCCCTTTTTTCTCTGGGGATTGTCCGGTCGTCATCAGTCACCAATGGCAGCGATTCGTCACCCGACCTCACTTTTTTGCTACAGTAGGCGCAGATTCTTTTTCCGATAATGAAATACAAGGACGCGAGCATGTTAATGGTAATTTCTCCGGCGAAGACGCTGGACTTTGAAAGCCCGCTGGCGACAACACGTTATACCCAGCCCATGCTGTTGGACGAGTCGC
The DNA here is from genome assembly GCF_020683125.1 of Erwinia rhapontici. Taxonomy (NCBI): domain Bacteria; kingdom Pseudomonadati; phylum Pseudomonadota; class Gammaproteobacteria; order Enterobacterales; family Erwiniaceae; genus Erwinia; species Erwinia rhapontici. The sequence goes on from NZ_CP085627.1 coordinate 4,281,973, forward strand.
AGAAGCTGATCGCCGTGGCGCGTCAACTCTCTCCGGCTGATATCAGCTCGCTGATGCATATCAGTGACAAACTGGCCGTACTGAACGCTGAACGCTTTAATGACTGGCAGCCTGACTTCACCCCGGACAATGCCCGCCAGGCGATCCTTGCCTTCAAAGGTGACGTGTATACCGGATTACAGGCAGAAACCTTTAGCGAAGCCGCATTTGATTTTGCCCAGCAGCATCTGCGTATGCTCTCCGGCCTGTATGGCCTGTTGCGCCCGCTGGACCTGATGCAGGCTTATCGTCTGGAAATGGGGATTAAACTGGCCAACCCGGCAGGCAAAGACCTCTACAGCTTCTGGGGCGATAAGCTGACTCATGCGCTGAATGCCGCGCTGGCAGAGCAAGGGGATTCGGTGCTGATTAACCTCGCATCCGATGAATACTTCAAAGCCGTGAAGCCGAAGCTGCTGAACGCTGAGATCGTCAAACCCGTGTTCCTCGATGAGAAGAACGGCAAGTTTAAAGTGATCAGCTTCTATGCCAAAAAGGCACGAGGACTGATGAGCCGTTACATCATTGAAAATGAGCTGACCCAGCCTGAACAGCTGAAGAAGTTTGATGTGGACGGATATGCCTTTGACGCGGATGCGAGCAAAGGGAATGAGCTGGTGTTTAAACGTCACGAGTAGGGTCAGGCACGCCTGACCCAGGGCGAGGCATGCCTCGCCCCTGCGTATCGAATTATTTCTTCAGCAAGAACTCACGCAGATCCGCAAACTCACCTTTCATGTTGTGCGACAACAGCGGCAGATCCGCGCGCTCGGCCAGCGCTTCCGGTAAAGGCAGCTTCTGATCAAGGATCGCTTCCACGCTCTCTTTAAATTTCGCTGGATGCGCCGTCCCCAGGAACAGACCAAACTCACCGTCCTGAAGCTGATCGCGCAGCAGGCGATAAGCAATCGCCGCATGAGGCTCAGACAGATAGCCAAGGTCGGCCAGCTCGCGCATAGTGGCTTTGGTGGTTTCGTCATCAACGGCACCGTAACCCAGATCCTGTAAGCGCCAGATTTTGCGACGGAAGATCTCTTCCACTCGCGGCCAGTTATTGGGCTGGCTGACATCCATCGCATTCGACAAGGTGGCAACGGTCACGTTCGGCGCCCATTCACCATTGACGAGGAAGCGTGGCACGGTGTCATTGGCATTAGTGGCAGCAATAAAACGTTTCACTGGCAGGCCAAGTGACTTCGCCAGCAGACCAGCTGTCAGGTCGCCAAAGTTACCGCTTGGCACAGAGATCACCAGCTGATTACGTTTTTCCTGAGGCAGTTGCGCCACGGCTTCAAAGTAGTAACAAATCTGCGCCAGCAGACGGCTGATGTTGATGGAGTTTGCGGAGTTGAGGCCAATGGCCTTCTTCAGCTCTTCATCGTCAAATGCCTGCTTAACCAGTGACTGACAGGCATCGAAATCGCCGTCAATCGCGATGGTCTGAATATTGCCGCCCAGGGTGCAGAACAGCTTTTCCTGTAACGGGCTGATTTTGCCTTGAGGATAGAGGATCACCACACGCACGTTTTCCATACCGTAGAAGGCATGAGCCACAGCAGCGCCGGTATCACCCGAGGTTGCCGTCAGAATGGTGATTTTCTCATCCGCACCGCTGACATAAGAGAGCATCTGCGCCATAAAACGACCGCCGAAGTCTTTGAACGCCAGTGTCGGGCCGTGGAACAGCTCCAACGCGGCAATATCGTCAGTGACGTCTACGACCGGTGCCGGGAAGGTGAATGCCGTTTTCAGGCGCTCATGCAGCTGATGAGCGTCGATCTCATCGCCGATAAAAGCCGACAGGATTTTGCTGCTGCGGGTCACGAAATCCATTTCCAACATCGCATCGATGTCAGTCAGTTCGAATTCAGGTAATTCCAGTGGAAAGAACAGGCCTTGCTGTTTACCCAGCCCCTGCTTCACCGCCTGGGCGAAGCTGACCTGCTCATTGTGATCCTTAAGATTATAGAGTTTCATGCGTTATCCCAGTTTGCGTGCGCCTGCCGTGTCTAAACGGCAAATATGGACGAAGCCTTCATCATTTTGCAGATAGTGCTGGCGGAGCCAGTCTGCCATACGTTGTGCGGTATCCAGCTGATTGCACACTGCAAACAGCGTTGGGCCAGAGCCAGAAATACCGCAGGCCAGTGCGCCGATATCCGCAGCGGCCTGACGGGCTTCACTGAAGCCCGGTAACAATTTGGTGCGGTACGGTTCCGCAATCACATCCTGCATCAGTTTGGCGGCCAGCAAGGGCTGCTGCGTGTGGCAGGCGTGAATAAAGCCGCCGAGATAGCGACCGTGCCGGATAATGTCCTCTTTACGATACTGCGCAGGCAGGATCGCACGGGCTTCGGCGGTGGACACTTTAATTCCCGGGTAAGCCATCACCCATAACCAGTCATCAAAGCCTGGCACTTCCTGGCTGATAATGCCGTTCTCTTCCAGCATCAACTGCATGCCGCCCAGGAAGCAAGGGGCCACATTGTCATAATGTACGCTGCCGGAAATACGCCCTTCCAGCTCGCCCATCAACGCCAGCAGCTGCGTATCATTTAGCGGTTTACCGCAGTGTTCGTTCATCGCCATCAAACCAGCCACCACCGAGCAAGCGCTGGAACCGAGGCCGGAGCCAATCGGCATATTTTTTTCCAGTGTCATCTTAACCGGCACGCGCTTGCCAATCGCTTCGCAGAAACGGTCCCAGCACTGATAAACGATATTATCCTGTGGGTTTGCCGGCAACTTGCTAACAAAACTGCCTTCATTGTGCAGACTAAATTCGTCGGCGGCTTCCACGGTCACACAGTCGCCCAGCAGGGTGCCATCAACCGGCGACACCGCAGCCCCCAGGACGTCAAAGCCAACGCTGACGTTGCCAATTGAGGCAGGGGCATGAATTTTAACCATGATTAAACTCCCAACTTCCACGACAGAGTACGTAACAGATCGGCAAACACGCCCGCCGCGGTCACATCATTACCGGCACCGTAACCGCGCAACACCAGCGGAATCGGCTGGTAATAGCGGCTGTAGAACGCCAGCGCATTCTCACCATTTTTCACTTTATACAGCGGATCGTTACCGTCAACGGCATCGATTTTCACTTTACACGCCCCGCCCTCTTCAATCGCTCCCACGAAGCGTAATACTTTACCCGCCTCACGGGCGCTGGCAACACGCGCGGCAAACTCCGCATCCAGTTCCGGCAGGCGTGCCATAAACGTTTCCACATCCGCAATCGCCGTCAGCTCTGGTGGCAATACGGCTTCGATCTCAATATCGCTCAGCTCCAGCTGATAGCCCGCTTCACGCGCCAGGATCAGCAGCTTACGTGCCACGTCCAGCCCGGAAAGGTCTTCACGCGGATCCGGCTCGGTAAAGCCCATCTCACGCGCCATGTGGGTGGCATCGGACAGTGACACCCCCTCATCCAGTTTGCCGAAGATAAACGACAGTGAACCGGACAGAATACCGGAGAAGCTAATCAGCTCATCGCCGGCGTTAAGCAGATTTTGCAAGTTCTCGATCACCGGTAAACCGGCCCCAACGTTGGTATCGTAGAGGAACTTACGACGCGATTTCGCCGCGGCGGCACGCATTTGCTGGTAATAGTTGTACGACGAGGTATTGGCCTTTTTGTTCGGCGTCACAACGTGGAAACCGTCAGCCAGGAAATCGGCATATTGATCGGCGACCTGCTGGCTTGACGTACAGTCAACGATCACCGGGTTCAGCAGATGATACTCTTTCACCAGACGATTCAGACGACCCAGATCAAACGGCTCTTTCGCAGCTTTTAGCTGATCCTGCCAGTTGCCCAGCGGAATGCCGTGAACGTTGGTCAGTAATGCGCGCGAGTTGGCAATGCCGCATACCCGCAGATCAATATGTTTGTTTTTCAGCCAGGTTTGCTGACGATGCAACTGCTCGATCAATGCCGCCCCCACGCCACCAACACCGATGACAAAAACTTCGATCACCTGGTCAGTGGCAAACAGCATCTGATGTACCACGCGCACGCCGGTGGTCGCTTCATCGTTATCCACCACCACAGAGATCGAACGTTCGGACGACCCCTGGGCAATCGCCACAATATTGATGTTAGCGCGCGCCAGTGCAGAGAAGAATTTCGCAGAGATACCACGCAATGTGCGCATGCCGTCACCCACGACGGAGATCACAGCCAGATGCTCCATCACGTCCAGCGGCTCCAGCAGGCCGTCTTTCAATTCCAGATGGAATTCATCTTCCAGCACGCGGCGCGCACGGGCCAGATCGTTCTGTGACACACAGAAGCTGATGCTGTATTCCGAAGAGGACTGGGTGATCAGCACGACAGAGATACCGCTGCGTGACATGGCAGCAAACACGCGGGCGGCCATGCCCACCATGCCTTTCATTCCCGGGCCAGAGACGTTAAACATCGCCATATTATTCAGGTTGGTGATGCCTTTCACCGGGTTGTCCTCATCGCTGCCATCGCCACCAATCAGGGTGCCGGGTGCTTGTGGGTTGGCGGTATTTTTAATCAGGCAAGGGATTTGGAACTGGGCAATCGGGGCAATGGTACGCGGATGAAGCACTTTGGCGCCGAAGTAAGAAAGCTCCATCGCTTCCTGATAGGACATCGACTTCAGCAGTCGCGCGTCCGGCACCTGGCGCGGGTCGCAGGTATATACGCCATCGACGTCAGTCCAGATTTCACAACAATCAGCGCGCAGGCAGGCAGCCAGCACGGCCGCTGAGTAGTCGGAACCATTACGGCCCAACACCACCAGCTCACCCCTTTCGTTGCCGGCGGTGAAGCCTGCCATCAGCACCATGTTGTCTGCGGGAATCTGGCTGGCGGCAATGCGGCGGGTAGACTCAGGAATATCGACAGTGGATTCAAGATAATGACCTACGGCCAGTAGCTGTTCCACCGGGTTGATCACGCTGACGCCATAGCCGCGCGCCTGGAGCAGCCCTTCCATAATGGCGATAGAGAGCTTTTCACCGCGGCAAATGATGGCGGCATTGACGCTATCCGGGCACTGCCCCAGTAGTGCAATACCGTGCAATACCTGCTTCAGTTGAGCGAACTCCTGATCAACGACGCCTTTAAGCTTGTCAAAAGCAAAGCCAGGCTGTGCTTCAACCAACCCCTGCAACAGCTCGGCGAAGATTCGCTCAGCGTCACTGATGTTAGGCAATGCATCCTGCCCGCTGATGGTTTTTTCAATCATCGCCACCAGGTGATTGGTAATCTTCGCTGGCGCGGACAATACGGTAGCAACCTGTCCCTGCTTTGCATTACTTTCCAGAATGTCAGCCACACGCAGAAAACGTTCCGCATTGGCTACCGAGGTTCCACCGAATTTCAGCACTCGCATGTTCAAGCTCTCCTGAATTTTTGCCGAAAAAAAAGCCCGCACTGTTGAGGTGCGGGCTTTTTTTTGATTTTTCCTGTATGCGTCAGCCCGCACCGTTACCTGTGGTAATGGTGGTGGTAATAATGATTGTGGTAATCAGGCTGTTTTTACGCATTGAGATTTATCTTTTATCTGTCTGTTAAATCTGTCGGCTTTCAGAATTAAAGCAAAGTGCCAGCCAAGTCAATTTTTTTATCGAATGGCCTCTTTTTCCCGGCGATGTCGTCAGACCCTTTTCGTCTTCCTTGCCGATCTGTTCTGTTACGCTATGAAAAAATGGCAGTAAATCACACCAGTTTTCATGCTTCATCCAGCGTTTTTCTCTACAGCTTTTTTTCTATGTCATGCAGCAGTCGATGCAACATGGCGGTATCTCGCTGCTGAAGCAAACCGATACGTTGCTGCAACCAGTCTGCCAGCTTTTCATCCCCGGCGACGTCCAGCCGCTGCAACAAAAATTGCGCACGCAGGCGGAGCGCCGCAAGTTGTTCAACGTCCGCAGCAGGTTCCGTCTGCGCGCTCACCTGGCGCAATGCCGAGAGTTGATAGCAATAGACCATCACCGCCTGCCCCAGGTTCAGCGACGGATAATCACCCGCCATCGGAATCCCCGTCAACAAATCGGCCTGCGCCAGTTCTTCATTCGTTAAGCCGCTGTCTTCGCGCCCAAAGATCATCGCCACACTGCCTGTCCACCGTTGCTTCTCTTCCAGTACCTGCTGCACCTCCTGCGGCGTGGCATAGTAACGGAATTTCGCGCGAGAACGTGCCGTAGTGGCAATACTAAAATCAATATCGGCTAATGCTGCCTCAAGTGATGCCCAGTGGCTGGCATTATCCAGAATGTCACCCGCCCCGTGTGCAACGCGTCTCGCTGCCGGATCAAGGTGCGCCTGGCTGTCAACAATACGCAGTTCGCTAAATCCCATGGTTTTCATGGCACGGGCCGCCGCACCGACATTTTCAGCACGCGCAGGAGAGACAAGGATAAAAGGAAAACGCATAACCACCTTCATATAGAGAGAAATTCACAATGTTGATGATGCCTTCCCCACAGTGGAAAAAACATCCGGCAATATTTAACATATTATCAACACCCTGGTGGGTTGATTTAAATCGCCGTAATCGAATGATAAACCTATTTTTTCTTGATAACCCACCGAAAAACAGGCTTCATTACAATAACACTCATATTATCAACTAATTAACATTTATTAATGTGTGCCGTAACCCGACTGTTAACCCTCTGCATTAAATAGCGCTTTTTAGGGGGTATTTGTGAGCTAACCTGCCAATCTGGGAAGAGTTTTTCACAAAAGTGTTAACGTGCTACAATTGGTTTGATATAAGTCAACTAAGCGTTGTTTTATTGCGTGATGGTTGTTGCCTGTGCTGTTATGTTGCTGTTAATACAGTTAGGATATACGCCGTTTTGGCACTGCCGGGGCATGCAGGATACATCCTAATGGCTGCGCAAAACCCAAAAATCATTAAGGGTTGGCCGCGTTGTTGACGGTACATGGATTGTGTATCAAGAACATCATTCTGTACTGCTGTTGTTTTGCTACTGGCTCTGAACACCAGGTGTAGCCAGCGCCAACAGCCGTATGTCCTGTTTTCGATTTTGTTGGCAATTTTAGGTAGCGAACACATGCAGACCCCGCACATACTTATCGTTGAAGACGAATTAGTTACTCGTAATACGCTCAAAAGTATTTTTGAAGCCGAAGGCTACATGGTTTATGAAGCTACAGACGGCGCTGAAATGCACCAGATACTGACGGAAAATGACGTCAATCTGGTCATTATGGACATCAATCTACCAGGCAAAAATGGCCTGTTACTGGCACGTGAACTGCGCGAGCAGGCAAACGTGGCACTGATGTTCCTCACCGGCCGTGATAACGAGGTCGATAAGATCCTCGGTCTTGAAATCGGCGCCGATGACTACATAACCAAACCGTTTAATCCGCGTGAGCTGACCATTCGCGCACGCAATCTGCTGTCCCGCACCATGAATCTGGCCGCGGTCAGCGAAGAGCGTAAGCTGGTTGAATCCTACCGCTTTAACGGCTGGGAACTGGACATCAACAGTCGTTCACTGGTCAGCCCGCAGGGCGAACAGTATAAGCTGCCGCGCAGCGAATTCCGCGCCATGCTGCACTTCTGTGAGAATCCAGGCAAGATTCAGACCCGTGCTGATTTGCTGAAAAAAATGACCGGACGTGAACTGAAGCCACACGATCGCACCGTCGACGTGACCATTCGCCGCATCCGTAAGCATTTTGAATCCACACCGGATACACCAGAAATCATCGCCACGATCCACGGCGAAGGTTACCGCTTCTGCGGCGATCTGCAGGATTAAGTTTTGAGGGCGAGGTATGCCTCGCCCCAACTTATTATCCCTTGCCCCAGGGGATTATCGGCACCGCACTCAGCGCATTTTTCGGCGAACCATCGACGACCTTATCGGAATAGCTCAAATAAATTAACGCATTACGATTTTTGTCGTAGAAACGTACCACCTGGAGTTTCTTGAACACCAGCGATGTCCGTTTACGAAACACCACTTCCCCTTCGGCTTTACCCTGCTTAATTTTCTCACTGAGTTCTACCGGCCCCACCTGCTGACACGAAATAGCGGCATCCGAGGTATCTTCTGCCAAACCTAAGCCCCCTTTGATTCCTCCCGTTTTCGCCCGGCTCAAATAACAGGTGACATTTTTCACGTCCGGATCGTCAAATGCTTCCACCACGATCTTATGATCGGGACCGAACATCTTAAAGACAGTATCTACAGAACCGACCTGTTCTGCCTGAAGCGTGCCGGAGCAGAGCGCTATTGAAGTGACTATTAACACTTTTTTAATTGTCATGACGTGACCATTTCAAAGAAAATAGATGACATTGTAAGGTACATGAGCAACAGTTCATGCCTTTACGATTTATCACGCGATGTTGTTTAAATCAGCGCGGATACGGGTACATTTTTCAGTTACAACCTAACAATTAGCAATTAATGCTACTATTCGTCGACTTTGCTTACCTTGCACCAATTATGAGTAACATGAGGACGATTTATGGACCAAGCCGGTATCATTCGAGATTTGCTTGTCTGGCTGGAGAGCCACCTGGACCAACCTTTATCACTGGATAATGTCGCGGCGAAGGCAGGTTATTCAAAATGGCATTTGCAAAGAATGTTCAAAGACGTCACAAGTCATGCGATTGGCGCTTATATTCGCGCCCGCCGTCTGTCGAAAGCTGCCGTAGCATTACGTTTGACGAGTCGCCCGATTCTCGATATTGCTTTGCAGTATCGTTTTGACTCTCAACAAACTTTCACCAGAGCCTTTAAGAAACAATTTGCCCAGACGCCAGCCTGGTATCGCCGGTCATCAGACTGGAATGCCTATGGGCTGCGCCCACCGATTCGCCTCGACGACGTCAGATTACCCGAACCGACCTGGGTAAGTCTGCCGGAAATCGTGCTGATTGGGCAAACCCAATCTTATACCTGCACACTGGAGCAGATTTCACGCTTCCGTGATGAGATGCGTATGCATTTCTGGCGCCAGTTCCTGACGGAGACGGATACCGTTCCGCCAGTGCTGTATGGTCTGCACCAGTCGCGCCCCAGCATGGAAAAAGACGATGAGCAGGAGATTCTTTACACCACAGCGGTCACCGCTGAGTCCATTTCCAGCCAGTTGCATTCAACGCAGACGGTCGTGCTGGAAGGAGGCGATTATGTGCAGTTCACCTATGAAGGGCCGCGTAACGGACTTCAGAACTTTGTCTTACAGATTTACGGCACCTGTATGCCAACACTGAATCTGACACGTCGTCACGGTCAAGACATTGAGCGCTTCTATACCCACGGCGGTAAGAAACGTCCAGAGCCACCTGTCGACATCCATTGTGAATATCTGATCCCGATACGACGCCAGTCGTAATCACCGATGATCCAGCAAGGGCCGAGAATATCGGCCCTTTTTCAGGGTTAGCGCTGCAGTTCGTCGAGGGAAGTATCCTCCAGATGCGCAATATCGCCCGCAGTCTCCACCACCCAGCCAGAAGCCAGCCAGGCGCTGTGTTGGTGATCCACGCGGGAAATTGAGCAATTACGTAAGCGAAGGCGACGTTCCGCATTCGCCGGTAAGCCGAGGATCGTACTGAGCAGTACCCCCAGTGCCATACCGTGGCTGACAATCAGTGGACGACTACCCTTAGGCAATGCCAGACAGGCATCCAGCGCCTGGTGCATGCGCTGCGCCATTTCACCCATCGACTCCCCCTGTGGGATACGGCCGTTCTCCGTGCCATCCACCAGTGCCTTACGCCAGCCCTCTTCTTCAGCATTCAGTGAATCCAGCAGGCGCTCTTCCAGCACCCCCATATTCAGTTCACGCAAACGAGAGTCCAGCACGACCGAACAGCCACAGGCATCGGCAATGATCTCGGCGGTACGGCGGGTACGGCCCAGATCGCTGGCAATGACATGGGTAATGCCCAGCTTTTTGACGCGATCTCCTACCTGATGAGCCTGCTGCTCTCCTTTCTCAGTCAGCGCGCTGTCTGACTGCCCCTGAATGCGACGTGCCGCATTCCATAGCGTTTCTCCGTGGCGAACAAGATAGACCTGTAACATGCGATTTTCCGTTATACTGCGACAAATTTGCGTAGAGGGTTCAAACAATTATGTACCATGTTGTCGCTGCTACCATCAATCCAGCCAAAATTAAGGCAATTTCTCAAGCGTTCAGCGATATCTTCGGGGAAGGATCCTGCCATATTGAGGGTGTCGAGGTCGACAGCGGCGTTGCTGCACAACCGATCACAAACACAGAAACGCGAACTGGCGCACGTCAGCGCGTGATGAATGCTCGCCAGGTCAGACCGGAAGCCAATTTTTGGGTGGCCATTGAAGCCGGTATTGAAGATAACACTGCCTTCGCATGGATGGTGGTGGAGAATCACAAACTACGCGGCGAATCGCGTTCTGCCAGCTTCACTCTGCCTGCCATCGTGATGAAAGGTATCCATGCCGGACGTGAACTGGGCGAAGAGATGGCCCGCCTGACCGGCGTTAACGATATCAAACATAAAGGCGGTGCAATTGGTGCTTTTACTGCCGGTCGACTGACGCGTACCAGCGTTTATCACCAGGCGCTCATCCTCGCACTGTGCCCGTTTCATAACGACATCTATCAACGCAAAGACGACGAAGAGAGCTCAGACCTTATCTGATCCACTGAGAAGCTGTGTCTCCAGCCATGTTTTCAGGGCAGGAGGCGCACTTTTCAGGCTGTTTGACCCCCGCGTAATCGTCGCAATCCCGGCTCCCAACTCGTTTTTCAGCTCCCGCTGGCTCATTGTCCCGCGCATCAACTCTTCAACAATACGCAGTCGGGTACCCAACGCCTCACGCTCGTCCGGCGTCAGCATCAATTGTAATAGCGGAAGGTGCAGTTCGCCCTGATAGGCACGTTGCAGCAGCGTGACAAAACGCAGCCAGTCTTCGCTCGCCGGGTCAGTCGTGATGGGAACAGGAGTTGAGTTGGTCATGATATTCCGCCATACTATTTAACTAGTACAGTAGCATATCATCATCGCCGTCATACGAGAAGCCACAGCGGTGTTGGCTGTCTCTTCACGTATTCCGGCGATGACACGCAATCAATAACGCTGCTGCCACTCGCTGTCGGAAAACAGTTTATCCGACTGGTTAAGGAAGTAGCGGTAGTAGGCATCATAAGCCAGTACGTTCTTCACATAGCCGCGGGTTTCCGAGAAGGGAATGGTTTCGATAAACGCCACCGCATCCAGTTTCCCTGCGCTGTTACCCTGCCAGGTGCGCACGCGCGACGGCCCGGCATTATACGCAGCCGAGGCAAAAATGCGGTTCTGACCGAACTGTTGGTATACCGACTCCAGATACTGCGTACCAATCTGGATATTGGTTTCTGCATCCAGCAGCTGGCTGCTGTTGCTGTAGCCCGGAATGCTGAATTTGGTCACAGTATGCTGTGCCGTGGCCGGCATCACCTGCATCAGACCGGATGCGCCAACCGGGGAGCGTGCTTTCGGGTTCCACGCACTCTCCTGCCGGGCAATCGCCATCGCATAGCTGATCGGGATGCTCTTACCGCTGATATTGCGTTCAAACTGCGGCTGCCACGCCAGTGGGAAGCGCTCCTGCAAACTGTTCCACAGTTTACCGGTAATCGTTGCCTGCACGCTGAGATCCCACCAGTTTTGCTGACGTGCGAAGCTGGCCAGCATCTGCTGCTGCGAAGTGGTGCGGCTGGACACCAGATAGCTCCATTCGCTGCGCGCCAGATTATCCATTCCCCAGTACATCAGTTCGCGAACACGGGCAATTTCAGGGCCGCGGGTCAGGCTGCCGTCCACCGCCGGGGCTTTGTCGACCTGCAACGGATACTCCACCCCCAGTTTCTGGGCGGCGACCATTGGATAGAAGCCACGCTCACGCATCAACTTACGCAGGATGCCTTCCGCCTCTTCTTTGCGCCCCTGCTCCATCAGCAGGTCAGCCTGCCAGTACTGCCACTCATCTTTTGCCTTGTCTTCGACCGGCAAACGCGCAATCCAGGTATTCATACCCCGGCGATCGTTGTTCCCCAGCGCCATCCGCACCCGGCGCTCAATCAGCGAGGTTGAATCACTGCGCATCACCACATCGTCGCGCCAGCGTGCCTGCTCACTGCTCGTATCATTACCCATCAGGCGCCAGGCGACCGCATCTTTCAGTTCCTGCGTTTGCTGATCGTCCATTTTTTGCAGCTGTACCAGCGTGGGTATCAGCTGGCGTGCGCGTTCCACATCCGTGCGCGCCAGGCTGGCAAAGGCAATTGCCGTTGCCTGGCGGGTAAAGTCGGTTGCCCCGACATTACGTGCAAAGTTTTCTACCGTGCCGGGATTGTTCTGTAAATCCATCACCGCATTGGCAATGGTCTGGTAATCCTGCGGGAGTTGCTTCGCCAGGAAGTTCACCAGATTGGTGTTACCCGCTTTCATCGCCAGACGTATACGTTCCAGCGTGGTAATCGGATTCTGCTGTCCGGCCATTTGCCAGACGCTGAACAGTTTATCGCAGGTGCCCGGCAGGGAACTCCCGGTCAGCCAGATAGATTTCGCCCCTTCCCATGCCACCTGCTCCTGGCCGGTAGCCCATTTGGCGTAATACCAGTTACAGCGAGCCGCAACCGGCTTCGGCGCGTCAGGGCTGAAAACCAGCAGCCCACGCCAGTCTTCACGCCGGGCCAGCTCATTCACAAAACGCGAAGAGAGCGAGCGCACCGGCGGCAGCGTAGGATAACGCTGGATAAAGTCTTTCACTGCCAGCCCGGTTTCCTGATCCAGGCTCTGCGCAAGCTGGCGATACTCCAGATAGGGATAGAGTGGGTAGTCACGCAGCGTGGGCATCAACTGCCCCACGATATCCATCTGTTTATTATCCCACGCCTGCTTGATTTGCAGATAACGGGTACGCTGTTCATCCAATGAGTCTGCACGGGCACTGCCGGTTACCGCTGTTAAACAGGCTGCCACCACCCACCACTGCCACTTGTCCACCATGACTTTCCCCACGTTATTGCCTCGTCTTATCCTGAACTGCGAAATATTCCCCCTTCATGCTAACCAGGAGCAGCCCTTCATGCCATGTACTCAACAAATATTTACGGAATACCCACACCGCAACCACCGTAATTAAGGAGATGGGGCCAGTTTGAGGTAAGCCGGACGTCACGCACCAGGGATGGCGCGAGTCGAGGCCGGCATGGATGCGTCTTTTGCCGGTCCGACGTGCTCAAACTGGCCTCAGACCTGTCTTCCGTGCCCCACAATTGTACAAACCCTGCTCGCTGATTGTGCACCCTCTGTGCACCCAGGCAACTAAAACCTTTAAAATCAAAACACTAAAATCTGGCACGCGGTTTGCTCTATTGAATTCCATCTTGTATACCAGATGGAATTCAACTTATGGCTTTTACCACAGGGTTTACGTTACAGGACTGGCAGCACCAGTATCAGCAGCATCCACAGGACGTACTGTCCACGCTGGACGCCCTGCTGGCGGATCTCTCCACCGACGATAATGCGTGGCTGTATCTCGCCACGCCCGCCCAGCTGCGTGCTCAGGTGGAACCGTTACTGGCCGCCTGGCAGCAGGATCCGGCATCGCTGCCGCTGTTTGGCGTTCCCTTTGCGGTAAAAGACAATATTGACATCGCGGGCTGGCCCACCAGCGCGGCCTGCCCGGCCTTTACCTACACGGCTGAAAGCGATGCCGTCGCTGTCGCCAACCTGAAGGGCAAAGGGGCGATTGTTATTGGCAAAACCAACCTTGACCAGTACGCCACCGGGCTGGTCGGCACCCGCTCGCCGTTCGGCGCGGTCTGCAACACCTTTAATCCTGAGTATGTCAGCGGCGGCTCCAGCTCCGGTTCTGCCTCCGTCACCGCTCGCGGCCTGGTCTGCTTTGCCCTCGGCACGGATACCGCCGGTTCCGGTCGCGTGCCGGCAGGATTTAACAATATCGTCGGCCTGAAGCCGACCAAAGGCTGGCTCTCTGCCACTGGCGTTGTCCCTGCCTGTCGCCTGAACGACACCATTTCCGTGTTTGCGCTGACGGTGGAAGATGCCTTCCTCGTCGCACACTGTGCCGCAGGCTACGACAGCCTGGATGCTTACTCTCGCGCAAATCCGGGCCTCGCCCCGGCAGCGATGCCCACCTCACCACGATTTGCCATCCCTGCCAGCCCGGCGTTCTTTGGCGATACACAAGCACAGGCGGCCTGGGAAGCGGCCTGTACCGACCTGATTGCGGGAGGCGCCAGCTTAAAACCCATCGACTTTACCCCGTTCTCACAGCTGGCTGAGCAGCTCTATTACGGTCCGTGGGTCGCGGAGCGTACCGTTGCCGTGGGTGACATGCTGAGCCGCCCGGAAGAGATGGACCCGGTGGTGTATGGCATCGTCGCCAGTGGCAACCACTACAGCGCCGTGGACGCTTACAAAGCGGAATATCTGCGCGCCGAACTGACGCGCCAGATCCAGCAGACCCTCAGCCAGTTTGATGCACTGGTCGTCCCCACCTCTCCGACCATTCATACGCTGGAAGAGATGAAACAGGAACCGGTGCGGTACAACTCGCAGTTCGGCACTTACACTAACTTCACTAACCTCGCCGACCTCGCCGCCCTGGCCCTTCCGGCCCCGTTCCGCGCCGATGGCCTGCCTGCCGGGATAACCCTGATCGCCCCGGCCTGGTATGACCGTGCGCTGGCGACCTTTGGCACCCGCTGGCAACAGCAGCAAGCCCTGAGTCTTGGTGCCACCGGCAAACCTCAGCCTGCCCCCGCCTCCCTGCCCGCCTCACCGCTGCACGTGCGTGTGGCGGTGGTCGGTGCGCACCTGACCGGCATGCCGCTCAACCACCAGCTCACGCGCCGCGATGCCGTACTGGTAGAAGAGACGCAGACCGCCGCCAGCTATCGCCTGTACGCGCTGGCTAACACCGTCCCCGCCAAGCCGGGGCTGGTTAGAGATGCGACGGGCGCCGCCATCATCGTCGAACTGTGGGATATCCCACTGGCACGTTTTGGCGAGTTCGTGGCGGAGATCCCCGCCCCGCTGGGGATTGGCACCCTGGAACTGGCCGACGGTCGCAGCGTGAAAGGATTTATCTGTGAACCTGCCGCCCTGGCGCAGGCTACCGACATCACCGAATTTGGCGGCTGGCGCCGCTGGCTGACCCGCGAGGTATCTTCACATGTTTAATACCGTACTCATCGCTAACCGGGGCGAAATCGCCTGTCGCGCCATCCGCACCCTGAAACGACTGGGGATCACCAGCGTGGCGGTTTACTCCGAAGCCGACAAAAACGCGCAGCATGTCAAAGATGCTGATATCGCTCTCGCCCTCGGCGGCGATAAAGCCAGCGACAGCTACCTGGTCATCGATAAGATCCTTAACGCCGCCCGCGAAAGCGGTGCGCAAGCCATCTGGCCAGGCTACGGCTTCCTGTCAGAAAGCCTGCCCTTTGCCGCCGCCTGCGAAGCGGCCGGGATCGTTTTTATCGGCCCAACAGCGCACCAAATCGGTGAATTTGGCCTCAAGCACCGCGCCCGTGAACTGGCCGCTGCCGCAGGCGTGCCGATGACACCGGGCACACCCTTACTGGATTCACTGGAAGAGGCATTAAGCGCCGCAGGCCGAATCGGCTACCCGGTGATGCTGAAAAGCACCGCCGGGGGGGGCGGGATCGGCCTGACGCGCTGTGCAGACGAAACAACGCTGATCGCCGCCTGGGAGAGCGTACGCCGCCTTGGCGAGCAGTTCTTCAGCGATGCCGGGGTATTCCTGGAGCGCTGTATCGACCAGGCCCGCCATGTAGAAGTGCAAATCTTCGGTGATGGGCAAGGCAAGGTCGTGGCCCTCGGCGAGCGCGATTGTTCACTGCAACGCCGCAATCAGAAAGTGGTGGAAGAGACGCCGGCCCCGAACCTCCCTGCCGCCACCCGCACCGCCCTGCTCGACTCGGCGGTGAAACTCGGTGAGCTGGTCAACTATCGCAGCGCGGGCACCGTGGAATATATCTACGACGCCGCACGCGATGAGTTCTTCTTCCTCGAAGTAAATACCCGTTTACAGGTCGAGCATCCGGTCACCGAGTGCGTCACCGGGCTGGATCTGGTGGAATGTATGCTGCTGGTCGCCGCCGGAGAGCAGCCGGACTGGGCGCGTATGGCACAGGCACCGCAGGGCGCCTCCATCGAAGTGCGTATTTACGCCGAAGATCCGCTGAAAAACTTCCAGCCCAGCCCAGGCGTACTGACCGAAGTCTGCTTCCCGGAAGGGGTGCGCGTCGACAGCTGGATCAGCACGGGCACCGAGGTCTCTGCATTTTACGATCCGATGATCGCCAAGCTCATCGTGCAGGGCAAAAACCGTGCGGATGCGCTGGAAAAAATGCAGACGGCGCTAAATGAAACCCGCCTGCACGGCATCGCCACCAACCTCGATTACCTGCGTCAGATTGTCGCCACTGAGGCATTCCGCAGCGGCCAGGTGTGGACGCGACTGCTCGACAGCTTCACCCCGCTTTCTCCGGTGGTGGAGGTTCTCCAGCCCGGCACCTGGAGCAGCATTCAGGATTATCCGGGCCGCCTCGGCTACTGGGATATTGGCGTACCGCCGTCCGGTCCGATGGATGACTATGCCTTCCGCCTCGCTAACCGCATTGTCGGCAACGCGGAAGAAGCCGCCGGGCTGGAATTTACCCTGCAAGGGCCCACCCTGCGTTTTCACAGCGATGCCCTGATCGCGCTGACCGGGGCCGCCTGCCCGGCAACGCTGGATGGCGAAGCGGTAGCGTACTGGCAACCGCTGGCAGTGAAAGCCGGACAGACGTTGACCCTCGGTCGCGCGCAACAGGGCTGCCGCACCTATCTGGCGGTACGCAACGGTTTTGACGTACCGGAATATCTCGGCAGCCGTTCCACCTTCGCTCTGGGGCAGTTTGGCGGTCACGCCGGGCGCACCCTACGCGTGGCCGATATGCTGGCGATATCGCAGCCCGCACTCGCCGCCTGTACCACTCCTGCTCCGGTCTGCGAACCCGCTGCCTTACCTGTCGCCGCGCAGCCCGTATACGCTGACGAATGGCGCATCGGCGTGCTATACGGCCCGCACGGTGCCCCGGATTTCTTTACCCAACAGTCTATTGATGAATTTTTTGCCAGCGAGTGGCAGGTGCATTACAACTCTAACCGCCTCGGCGTCCGCCTCGTAGGGCCAAAGCCCGGCTGGACCCGCGCCAACGGCGGTGAAGCGGGACTGCACCCGTCCAATGTCCATGATTGCGAATACGCCATTGGTGCCGTTAACTTCACCGGCGATTTCCCGGTAATCCTCACCCGCGATGGACCCAGCCTCGGCGGGTTCGTCTGTCCGGTGACCATCGCCAAAGCCGAACTGTGGAAAGTGGGCCAGGTGAAGCCGGGCGACCGCATTCGTTTTCATCCGATCAGCTTCGAGGAAGCCCACGCGCTGGAACAGGCGCAGACACACAGTGTGACGCGTCTCAACGCGCTGCATGCCCCGACATTTGCCGTGCCTTCACTGGCCGAAACCGATCACGGTTCCGCAACCGTACTCGCCGCCATCAAAGCCACCAGCACCACACCGACCGCTATTTATCGTCAAGCCGGGGATAACTACATCCTGCTGGAGTACGGCGACAACGTGCTGGATCTGGCGCTGCGTCTGCGCGTCCACCTGCTGATGACCGCCCTGCATGAGAGCGGTCAGCCTGGCGTGGAGGAGCTGTCACCGGGTGTGCGCTCCCTGCAAATCCGCTACGACAGCCAGATCCTCAGCCAGAAACAGCTGATGACCCTGCTGCTACAGCTGGAGAAAAATCTTGGCGACGTCACGCAGATGCGCGTGCCATCACGCATTGTCCACCTGCCGATGGCCTTTGAAGACAGCGCGACCCTCGGTGCCGTAGAACGCTATTCCGAAACCGTGCGTGCCAGCGCCCCCTGGTTGCCTAATAACGTCGATTTTATTCAGCGCATTAACGGGCTGAGCAGCCGCGAAGCCGTCAGCCAGACGCTGTTTGATGCCAGCTACCTGATCCTCGGTCTGGGCGATGTCTATCTCGGCGCGCCCTGCGCGGTGCCGATCGACCCACGCCACCGCCTGCTCAGTTCTAAGTACAATCCGGCACGCACCTTTACGGCGGAAGGCACCGTCGGCATTGGCGGCATGTACATGTGCATTTATGGCATGGACTCCCCCGGCGGTTACCAACTGGTGGGGCGTACGCTGCCCATCTGGAACAAGTTCCTGAAAAACGACCAGTTCGCGGCAAACGAACCCTGGCTGCTGCACTTCTTTGACCAGGTGCGTTTCTACCCGGTAAGCGAAGCCGAGCTGGACGTGCTGCGTGATGACTTCCGTGAAGGCCGCGCCACCGTTCGCATTGAGCAGTCAGTGTTTGATTTTGCCGAACATACGCAGTTCCTCAGCGATCACGCAGCCTCTATCGCTGACTTCCGCCAGAAGCAGGCCAGCGCCTTTGATGCCGAAGTGGCGCTGTGGGCGCAGGAAGACGAAGGTGCACCGCTGACCAGCGAAGAGACGCTGCGGCCCCCCGAAGAGGATGACGGTGCGTTGCAGGTCAGCGCCGATATGAACGGCAATATCTGGAAAGTGCTGGTGCAGCCCGGTGACGAGGTGGAAGCCGGTCAGCCGCTGATTATCGTCGAGGCGATGAAAATGGAGCTGGCGATCAACGCCCCACAGGCAGGACGCGTCAAACGTATCAGTTGCCAGCCAGGCCGCCCGGTCAGCCCTGGCGATGCCCTGCTGTGGCTGGAATGAACATGGACAGCAAACGCAGCAAAGATCGGCCGGAAGCCCTGGCCGATCGCGTCTACCACCAGCTAAAAAATGACATCTTTGATTTTCGTCTGATGCCGGGCGACCGCTTCAGCGAAAGCGAAGTCGCGGAACGTATGGACGTCAGCCGCACCCCGGTGCGTCAGGCCCTGTTTCGTCTTGAGCGTGAGGGCTATGTCGAAGTGTGGTTTCGCAGCGGCTGGCAGGTGCGTCAGTTTGACTTCGAATATTTCGAAGAGCTGTATGACCTGCGCACCGTGTTGGAGTGCGAGGCAGTCAAACGCCTGTGTCGCCTGCCCGCAGATGATTGTGCGGCACTGCTGACGCGCCTGACCTGCTTCTGGATCGATGAGCCGCGTCTGGAAGATGGCATAGCCGTTTCGTTACACGATGAAGCCTTCCATATCGCCCTGGTCGCCGCGGCAGGCAACAGCGAAATCGCCCGCATCCACAGCGAATTAACCGAGAAAATCCGCATTATCCGCCGTCTCGACTTCACCCGCGAAGACCGGATCAGCGCGACCTATAACGAACACGCCCGCATTCTGCGTGCGGTATTGCATCAGCACAGTGAGGAGGCCCAGCGCATTCTGACCGACCATATTGCCGTCAGTCGCGCCGAAGTCAGGAAAATCACCATTCATATGCTCCAGCAGGCAAGGTTACACACCGTTTCATCCAACTAATCTTTCAATACATTTAGGGGTTTACTGATGAAGAGACGTTCACTGCTCAAGGCCTTCGCGCTTTCTGCCACCGTAGTCAGCATGGGATTGTCCTGGAGCGCTCAGGCCGCCGATACCATCAAAGTGGGCATCATGCATTCGCTGTCCGGTACGATGGCGATTTCTGAAACACCACTGAAAGACGTGGCACTGATGACCATTGAAGAGATCAATGCCAAAGGCGGCGTGCTGGGTAAAAAGCTGGAACCAGTGGTGGTTGACCCGGCCTCCAACTGGCCGCTGTTTGCGGAAAAAGCCCGTCAGCTGCTGACTCAGGATAAAGCCGCCGTGGTATTTGGCTGCTGGACCTCGGTTTCGCGTAAATCCGTGCTGCCGGTTTTCGAGGAGCTGAACGGACTGCTGTTCTACCCGGTGCAGTATGAAGGCGAGGAGATGTCTCCAAACGTCTTCTACACCGGGGCAGCACCAAATCAGCAGGCGATTCCGGCGGTGGAATACCTCATGAGTGAAGACGGCGGCAGCGCCAAACGCTTCTTCCTGCTGGGCACCGACTATGTCTATCCGCGTACCACCAATAAGATCCTGCGCGCCTTCCTGCACTCAAAAGGGGTGAAAGACAGCGACATCGAAGAGGTCTACACGCCGTTTGGCTACAGCGATTACCAGACCATTGTTTCTAATATCAAAAAATTCTCTGCCGGGGGCAAAACGGCCGTGGTCTCAACCATCAACGGCGATTCCAACGTTCCTTTCTATAAAGAGCTGGCGAACCAGGGGCTGAAAGCCACCGACGTCCCGGTAGTGGCCTTCTCGGTCGGTGAAGAAGAGTTGCGCGGCATCGACACCAAACCGCTGGTGGGTAACCTGGCGGCGTGGAACTATTTCGAATCAGTGGATAACCCGACCAACGCTAAGTTCGTGGCAGCTTATCGCGCCTATGCCAAAGCCCACAAATTGCCGAACGCCGATACCGTGGTGACCAACGACCCGATGGAAGCCACCTATGTCGGCATCCATATGTGGGCGCAGGCGGTAGAGAAAGCCGGTACCACCGATGTGGATAAAGTGCGTGCAGCGATGGCCGGACAGACCTTTGCCGCGCCGGATGGTTTTACCCTGACGATGGACCAAACCAACCACCATCTGCACAAGCCGGTGATGATTGGCGAAATCGAAGATAACGGTCAGTTCAACGTCGTCTGGCAGACCGACAAACCGGTGCGCGCCCAGCCATGGAGCCCATATATCGCCGGCAACGACAAGAAGCCCGATCATCCGGTGAAAACCAGCAATTAATCCCGTGTAACCCCAGGGCCAGGCATGCCTGGCCCCTACACCGAACAATGTTGTACGGGTCGGCATGCCTGGCCCCTACGCCTAACAATGCTGTACGGGTCGGCATGCCTGGCCCCTACGCCGAACAATGTTGTACGGGTCGGGCAGCCTGGCCCCTACGCCTAACAATGTTGTACGGGTCGGGCATGCCTGGCCCCTACGCCTAACAATGTTGTACGGGTCGGGCAGCCTGGCCCCTACGCCTAACAATGTTGTACGGGTCGGGCATGCCTGGCCCCTACGCCGAACAATGCTGTACGGGTCGGCACGTCTGGCCCCTACGCCTAACAATGTTGTAGGGGTCGGGCATGCCCGACCCGTTATTTCTCCGGAGCCATAATGATGCGATTCCTGGTGTTACTGCTGTTCAGCCTGCCGCTTCTGGCCCAGGCAGGCCCGGCCGCCGACTTTGCCGCCGCCAGCCGCAGCGATCAACTGACACTCTTACAGCAGTGGGCCGCCGCACCGAATGCCAACCGCCTGCCTTTATTGCAGGCGCTGCACAGCGAAAACGTGGTGCTGGATGAACACAAACAGCCCTTTACCCGAACCAAAGACCAACTGGTCCCGCTGGAAGGCAACGCGGCGCCCGTGGGGGCAACCAAAAAATTATTTATGAACAACCGACTGCGCGTGATGATTACCTCTGCGCTCGCCGCACACCAGTTGGTCAGCCCGATTACCCCCATTCGCCTGCACGCCGCGCGCGCCTTGCAGAATGAAGCCAATATCGACCAGCTACCGCTGCTGAAACAGCGTCTGGCCGCCGAGGAAGATGCTACCGTTCATGCGGTGCTGGCCCAGGCCGTTGCCGGATTACAGCTGGCGGATCCTAACCCGCTGGTGCGTCTGGACGCGGTAAAACGGCTGGGAGAAACCAGCGATCCGCAAACGCAGGCCAGCCTGGAACACCTGCTGCAACCCCAGAATGAAGCCGATGCCCGCGTGCGTGCGGCGGCCGCCGATAGCCTGAAACAGATTCGTTATCGCCTGCTGCCCGGCGATATTTTAGGTCAGGCTTTTACCGGCCTGTCGCTGGGCTCGGTGCTGCTGCTGGCCGCTCTTGGACTGGCGATCACCTACGGCCTGCTGGGGGTCATCAATATGGCCCACGGTGAAATGCTGATGATCGGCGCGTATGCCACCTGGATTGTGCAGAACCTGTTCCAGCGCTTCGCCCCGGAGTGGCTAGCCTTTTATCCGCTGCTGGCCCTGCCGGCCGCTTTCTTTATCACCGCCGCCATCGGCATGGCGCTGGAACGCACCATCATTCGTCATCTGTACGGCCGCCCGCTGGAAACCCTGCTCGCCACCTGGGGTATCAGCCTGATGCTGATCCAGCTGGTGCGCATCCTGTTCGGCGCACAAAACCTGGAAGTGGCCAATCCGCCGTGGCTGTCAGGCGGCTTACAGGTGTTGCCTAACCTCGTGCTGCCGTACAACCGCCTGGCGGTGATCCTGTTTGTGATCGGCGTGCTGGTGCTGACCTGGCTGCTGCTGAATAAAACCCGCCTCGGCATGAATGTCCGCGCGGTCACACAAAACCGTGCGATGGCTGACTGCTGCGGTGTTCCTACCGGACGTGTCGACATGCTGGCCTTTGGTCTTGGATCCGGCATTGCCGGGCTGGGCGGCGTGGCGCTGTCGCAGCTGGGCAACGTCGGCCCGGAGCTGGGACAGGGCTATATCATCGACTCCTTCCTGGTGGTGGTGACCGGTGGCGTTGGGCAGTTGGCCGGCACGGTGGTGGCCGCACTCGGCCTCGGCATCCTGAACAAAGTGCTGGAGCCGCAGATCGGCGCGGTGCTCGGTAAGATCCTGATCCTGGTGTTGATCGTGCTGTTTATTCAGAAACGACCGCAGGGACTGTTCGCCTTTAAAGGGAGGGTGATTGACTGATGACGCAACCCATAACGCTGACCCTGGCACGAAAAGCCCCGCGCCTGACGACCGCGCTGGGTGCGGTGGTACTGCTGCTCTTGCTGCTATTGCCGTTCCTCGCGCTGCTGCCCGCCGACCACCCGCTATTTATGTCGACTTACACCCTGACGCTGGTGGGGAAAATCCTCTGCTACGCCATTGTGGCGGTGGCGCTGGACCTGGTGTGGGGCTACGCCGGGCTGCTATCCCTCGGCCATGGACTGTTCTTCGCTCTCGGTGGCTATGCCATGGGCATGTATCTGATGCGCCAGGCCTCCGGTGAGGGGATGCCTGCATTTATGTCGTTCCTGTCCTGGACCGAGATGCCATGGTTCTGGGCAGGCACGCAGCATTTCGCCTGGGCACTGTGCCTGATTGTGCTGGTGCCAGGCCTGCTGGCGCTGGTCTTTGGCTGGTTCGCCTTCCGTTCAAAAATCAAAGGCGTCTACTTCTCGATTATGACCCAGGCGCTGACCTATGCCGGGATGTTACTGTTCTTTCGCAATGAAACCGGCTTTGGCGGTAACAACGGCTTTACCGGATTCACCACCCTGCTCGGCTTTCCGGTGACGGCAACCGGCACGCGCATCGGGTTGTTTATGGCCACGGTGCTACTGCTGGCGGCCAGTCTGGCAATAGGTCTGTTGCTGGCGCGTAGCAAATTTGGCCGGGTGCTGACGGCGGTGCGCGATGCGGAAAACCGCCTGATGTTCTGCGGCTATGATCCCCGGGGCTTTAAGCTGTTTGTCTGGACGCTGTCTGCCGTGCTGTGCGGATTGGCCGGGGCGCTGTATGTGCCGCAGGTGGGCATTATCAACCCTGGTGAAATGTCGCCCACTAACTCGATTGAGGCCGCCATCTGGGTAGCGCTCGGCGGGCGCGGCACGCTGATTGGGCCGCTGCTTGGTGCCGGGATCGTCAACGGCGCCAAGAGTTGGTTCACCGTTGCATTCCCTGAATACTGGCTATTTTTCTTAGGCCTGATGTTTATCCTCGTCACGCTGTTCCTGCCGCGCGGCGTGATTGGCCTGCTGCGCAGGAGGAAACATGACTGAGCACCTGTTTACCCAGCCCCACCGCGCCGACCGTCACCGTGAACAGACGGATCCGGTGTTACAGCTGGAGAATATCAATGTGTCGTTTGACGGTTTCAAAGCGCTGACTGACCTCTCCTTACAGATTGGCGTTGGCGAACTGCGCTGCGTGATCGGCCCTAACGGCGCGGGAAAAACCACGCTGATGGATGTGATTACCGGCAAAACCCGCCCGGATAGTGGCCGAGTGATCTACGACCAGAGCATCGACCTGACCACCCTTTCCCCGGTGGAAATCGCCCGCATCGGCATTGGGCGTAAATTCCAGAAACCGACGGTGTTTGAAGCGCTGACGGTATTTGAAAATCTGGAAATTGCCTTAAAAACCGATAAATCGGTCTGGGCCAGTCTGCGCGCCAGACTGAACAGTGAACAACAGGATCGCATTACCGAGGTGTTGAAACTGCTGCGCCTTGGCAGTGAACGCCAGCGCCCGGCGGGCCTGCTTTCCCACGGGCAGAAACAGTTTCTGGAAATTGGCATGTTACTGGTGCAGGACCCGCATCTGCTGCTGCTGGATGAACCCGCCGCTGGCATGACCGACGCAGAAACCGACTATACCGCCGAACTGTTCCGCACCCTTGCCGGCAAGCATTCGCTAATGGTGGTGGAACACGATATGGGCTTTGTTGAAACCATTGCTGACCATGTGACGGTGCTGCATCAGGGCCAGGTGCTGGCGGAAGGTTCGCTGCGCGACGTGCAGGCAAACGATCAGGTCATTGAAGTCTATCTGGGGCGATAATATGTTACAGGTCTCTGAACTACATCAATATTATGGCGGCAGCCATATCCTTCGCGGGTTGTCATTCGAAACAAAACCCGGCGAGATAACCTGCCTGCTGGGGCGTAACGGTGTGGGGAAAACTACGCTGCTGAAATGCCTGATGGGGCTGATCCCGGCGAAATCCGGCAACATCAACTGGCAGGGGCAAACGATCAACCAGCGCAAACCGCACCAGCGGGTGCAGGCCGGGATCGCCTATGTGCCCCAGGGTCGGGAGATCTTCCCGCGTCTGACGGTGGAAGAGAATTTGCTGATGGGACTGGCACGCTTTTCAGGCAGCCAGGCCACGCAGGTGCCGGAGGAGATCTGGCAACTCTTTCCGGTTCTGTGGCAGATGAAACAGCGGCGCGGCGGCGATCTGTCCGGTGGTCAGCAGCAACAGCTGGCGATCGGCCGGGCGCTGGCCTGTAAACCGCAACTGCTGATCCTCGATGAACCCACCGAAGGGATCCAGCCTTCGGTGATCAAAGAGATCGGGGCGGTGATCCGCCAGCTGGCCGCACGCGGGGATATGGCGATCCTGCTGGTCGAACAGTTTTACGATTTCGCCGCCGGGCTGGCCGACAATTATCTGGTGATGTCACGGGGGGAGATCGTCCAGCGTGGGCGCGGCGAAGCGATGGAAGCCGAAGGCGTCCGGGGGCTGGTAACGATTTAACATTCTCTCAGCGCAGTGACCTCCAGACGCTGTTCACCTTTCCTGTTATTTTGTAAACTCTGACAAAAAGCCATTCGATTAGCGAGTGGCTTCTCTCAGGTTTTCAATACTCAGCAACGGGATATTTACGTATGGATGCAACGACTCAAGAAGCCGTCGAAACCTTTCTGGGTGATAATAAACTCTCTGAACTCTGTGAAGTAGTAAAGATTGGCGATGACCTGCTGGATGTGATCAATCTCAGCGAAAATCAGCACTCCGATCTGCTGGCCTGGATGTTCGACCCGCGTGAAGGTCATGGCCAGGGAGACCAGATCATCCGTGACCTGCTGCTGGCCGCTAGCAACACGATCACCGCAGGCTATCCGCTTGATGGCCGCAGCACCACTTCGCGTTTCTTTACTGAATGGACACCATCGAGGATCCGCACGGCAAGCTTTGGCAGTGTGTTCACCGCGCGTGAATTAGGGATGAACGCCTCGGAGCGTGTGGATCTTTTCGTGATCGATCCCACCCATAAATTCGTGCTGCTGATCGAGAATAAAGCCGGGACCGCCCATAGCGAGAAGCAACTCGACGGCTATCGGAAAAGCTGGCAGGAAAGCGTGGCTAAAAAGGCCCATTTGAAAGATTACAGCTGCGTGTTGATTGCGCTTGATCGCGCATTTGAGACTGATGTCGAGGATCATCCCTCAAATGGCTACTGGTTACATATGGGATATGACTGGTTAAAGCCCTCAGCGGATCGGGCCGTGTTACAGCTGGAGCGCGGCAACCTCGCAGCCCGGCTGGTCGTCAGTTATTGCACCCGGCAAAGCAACTGGGAAAGCCCGATGGAGAAGCGTGCCATTGCACTCGCCGCCGGGTTACATGAAACGCACGCGAATGCCCTCAAGTCTTTACTGGGAAACTCGACCGGACGGCTGGAAAGAAACTGGTTTAACACTCACACAGCCCCCGAAACGCTGTTTCTGCTGCAAAACAAAGCCGTATTCTCCCTGTTGCGTCAGACTCAGGGCATGGCCTCACTAAAAGAGACGCTCGCGACAAAAATTCCCCTGCTGCACCGTGACAATATTTACACCACGCGGACCCGGATTGACGTGCGCCCCCCTGGATGGGAGAAATATACTGGCGAGGAACTCTACTGGCCGGTATTTTTCAAAATCCGTTACTCGGATCATACTCAGACGAAATACGATCTGGCGCTAGTGCTTGACGTCAACAGTGCGAATTCCGAAGCCGAAGGCGAGGAGTTACGCGAGTCTCTGCAAAAATTCGACCGTCGTTTCGACACCCATCTGAGCCGGATACGCCGCCGGGTCGTCCTGGCGGAAAAAACAGACAGGGCGGAATTGGTGCAAACACTGGAAGCATCCGTTCGTCGCCTACTTAGCGTAGCTAAGTAGCGCCACGTCCCTGCCACCATCCCGAGCTTGTTTGCAGCACTATCCTATTGAAGGTAAACTGCAAAACAGGTAAAACGCAGCAGGCAATCGTTTTCGTTCACCCTCATTTCTCTCCGCGATAATGGAAAAAAGACTCATGGAAATCCGGCGCGACGAGCGTATCAATAAGCTGGCCCAGGCGCTGAAACGCACCGATAAAATCCATCTGAAAGAAGCGGCTCATCTGCTTGGCGTGTCTGAGATGACCATTCGTCGCGATCTGAGTAGCGGTCCGGGCGTTGTGGTTCTGCTGGGGGGATATATCGTCAGCGATCCGATGCGTCATCAGAACCATTATTTTGTTTCCGATCAGCAGGAGCAGAATGTCGATCGCAAACGTCTGTTGGGGCAGCGTGCCGCCGCGTTGATCCAGCCGGAAGAGACGGTGTATTTCGATTGCGGCACCACGGTGCCGTGGATCATCGATGCCATCGACGAAGACCTGCCGTTTACCGCGGTTTGCTGCGCCATGAACACTTTTCTGGCCCTGAAAGAAAAAACCGCCTGCCGGGTGATCTTGTGCGGTGGCGAATTCCATCCAGACAACGCCATTTTCACACCGCTGGGCACGCAGTCAGTGATGGACAGCCTGTGTCCCGATAAAGCCTTTATTTCCGCCGCTGGCATCGATATCCGGCAGGGTGCCAGTTGCTACAACCTGAGTGAATTGCCGATGAAACATCTGGCATTACAGCGTGCGCGTTCGCGCCTGCTGGTGGCAGACAGCAGCAAATTTGGCAAAGTGCTGCCTGCTCGCATTGCCGATCTCAGTGCGTTCGACGGCCTGATCAGCGATGCCGCTCCCGGTGAAGATATCGGCATTGAGGTTATCGCCTCGTAAGTATCGGGCGCCGGATATCGTAGGGGTCGGGCATGCCCGACCCGCAACCCTCCTCACCAGCGATTCAAAATCGCCTCACCATCGCGCAGACGCCGCAGGTTTTCACACACCCCCGCCACATTGCCCTCCAGTGAAATATCGGTCACGCCGCCAATGTGCGGCGTGGCGATCACATTGTGGTGGAACAGCACATCCTGCGGGTCGGGCGGTTCCTGCCAGAAGACATCCAGCCCGGCACCGGCCAACGGCCCATTCTCCAGCGCCGCCAGCAGCGCCGGTTTCTCAATCAGACCGCCGCGCCCAAGGTTAATCAGGAAGCTGCCCTGCTTCATCTTCGCCAGCGCAGGCTCATCAATAATATGATGCGTTTCCGGGTTGTCCGGTAAACTCAGCACCACAAAATCCGCCTCGCGCAGCAGGTGCGGTAAACGCTCCATGCCGCCAACCCAGTCCAGGCGATGCTGACGGGCAAAATCATCAGACGCCTGACGTTTCACGCCAATCATGCGCATATCAAACGCGGCGAGCCGCTGCGCCAGCGCTTTACCGATGCCGCCCAGCCCCACCAATCCGACGGTCTTGCCTTTCAGCCCCATGCCGACCGGCAGGCCCAGCTGACGGGTAGCCAGCATCTGCGGCACTTCGCTGGCCTTACGTGCCAGGCCGATCATCATCCAGATCCCCAGTTCCGCAACGGAATCTGCATTGCCGGATCGGTCCGATGGCACATTGGCCACGGTAATACCGCGCTGGCGAGCCGTCTCAATATCCACCCCTTCCAGCCCGGCTCCCGCCTGCTGGATCAGCTTCAGGCGATCGGCTGTCTGTAAGAGACGTTGATTGACCTTCGCCATGCCGGGGATCAGCGCATCAAAACCCGCCAGGCTCTCTGCCGCATGCCCGGCAGAAGCAACAAATTCGACATCGGGGAGTCTCTGACGGAACTGCTGGATCATCCCACCCCAGGCATTTTCTTCCGCCGCGATCAGAACTTTCATCGATATCTCCATCATTTATAAGGCAAAAAATGAGCTTAGACGGCTACGGTCATAAATCAAACAGAAATCAGGCAGATCCGTTGATATCGGGATAATCCTCTGCGTTCCGGCTGTGAATAAGGGGGGAAACCAGCTAAACTCCGCTATCTGAGTGGGCACCCTTATGCCCCTGCTAATTAAGAGGCTCAAACTAACGTGGCTCAATTCGTCTATAGCATGCATCGCGTCGGCAAAGTCGTTCCGCCGAAGCGTCATATTTTGAAAAACATCTCCCTCAGCTTCTTCCCTGGCGCCAAGATCGGCGTACTGGGTCTGAACGGGGCAGGTAAATCTACGCTGCTGCGCATCATGGCGGGCATCGATAAAGACATCGAAGGGGAAGCGCGTCCGCAGCCGGGCCTGAAAATTGGCTATCTGGAGCAGGAACCGAAGCTTAACCTGGAACACACCGTTCGTGAGTCGGTAGAAGAAGCCGTTTCCGAAGTGGTCAACGCGCTGAAAGGTCTGGACGAGGTGTACGCTAAGTACGCAGAGCCGGATGCAGACTTCGACAAACTTGCCGCGCAACAGGGCAAGTTTGAAGAAATCATCCAGGCGCACGACGGCCACAATCTGAACACCCAGCTCGAACGTGCCGCTGATGCGCTGCGTCTGCCGGACTGGGATGCGAAGATTGGCACTCTGTCCGGGGGTGAACGCCGCCGCGTTGCGCTGTGTCGTCTGCTGCTGGAAAAGCCAGACATGCTGCTGCTCGACGAACCAACGAACCACCTGGATGCGGAATCCGTAGCCTGGCTGGAACGCTTCCTGCACGACTTCGAAGGGACCGTTGTGGCGATTACGCACGACCGTTACTTCCTCGATAACGTGGCCGGTTGGATTCTGGAGCTGGACCGTGGTGAAGGGATTCCATGGGAAGGTAACTACTCTTCATGGCTGGAGCAAAAAGATGCGCGTCTGGCGCAGGAAGCCTCCTCCGAAGCGGCTCGTCGTAAATCGATTGAGAAAGAGCTGGAGTGGGTGCGTAAAGGCGCTAAAGGCCAGCAATCTAAAGGCAAGGCGCGTCTGAACCGCTTTGAAGAGCTGAACAACGCCGAATACCAGAAGCGTAACGAGACCAACGAACTGTTTATTCCACCTGGCGCACGCCTGGGCGATAAAGTGGTTGAGGTCAACAACCTGCGCAAATCTTACGGTGACCGTCTGCTGATTGACGATCTCTCCTTCTCTGTTCCGAAAGGTGCGATTGTTGGCATCATCGGTCCGAACGGCGCGGGTAAATCGACCCTGTTCCGCATGATGTCCGGTCAGGAACAGCCTGATTCCGGCAGCATCGTACTGGGCGAGACCGTGAAGCTGGCGTCAGTGGATCAGTTCCGCGACAGCATGGATGGGTCTAAAACCGTATGGGAAGAAGTGTCCGGCGGTCAGGACATCATGCGTATCGGCAACACCGAGATGCCAAGCCGTGCCTACGTTGGCCGCTTTAACTTTAAAGGGGTTGATCAGGGTAAACGCGTTGGCGAGCTGTCCGGTGGTGAGCGTGGTCGTCTGCATCTGGCTAAACTGTTACAGGTTGGCGGCAACATGCTGCTGCTGGATGAACCAACCAACGACCTGGATATTGAAACCCTGCGCGCGCTGGAAAACGCCCTGCTGGAGTTCCCGGGCTGTGCCATGGTGATCTCGCATGACCGTTGGTTCCTGGACCGTATTGCCACCCACATTCTGGATTACCAGGATGAAGGCAAGATCGAGTTCTTCGAAGGTAACTTTACTGAATACGAAGAGTACAAGAAACGTACGCTGGGTGCGGAAGCGCTTGAGCCAAAACGTATTAAGTACAAGCGTATGATCAAGTAAGCGACCGGGCTTACGGGGCGACCAAAAAAAGGTCGCCCCCCTACGTATAAAACTCCCGAAACACCGGCGACTGCATCGCAAAATCAATAAACCGCGACAGCGCAGGCGAGTTCAACTTACGGCTTGGGTACACCAGCCACAGCTCATTGCCCTCCACTTCCCACTCCGGCAGCACCTGCACCAGATCGCCCTGCGACAACACCTCATCGGTTAAAAAACGCGGCAACAGCGTAATACCCGCTTTGCCCAGCGCACACTCGCGCGCATACACCAGATTATCGGTCATATGCGTGGGCGGCAGCAGCCAGCGATAATATTCCTCATCACGTTTAAGCACCCATTCGGTCCAGGCGCGGTGCGCAATGCAGCGGTGTGCGGAGAGCTGGCCGGGATGGGTCAGCGGCGGCAACGATGCCAGATACTCTGGCGATGCCACCAGCAGGCGCTGGCAGTAGCCAATACGGCGGCCAATCAGCGACGAATCCTGCGGCCTTCCGGTGCGCAGCGCCACATCAAAGCCATCCTGCACCAAATCGCGGATTTCATCGGACACCGACACATCCAGCGTCACATCGGGATATTCCTGCTGAAAAGCCGTATTGAAACGCGCCAGCAGCGTGGCACCAATGCCGGCAGGAGAGGTAATGCGCAGCCGCCCGCTGGGATTATCGCGCAGTCGCTCAATCGCCATACCGGCGCGTTCACTGGCCTGCAGCATCTCCTGGCAGTGCACCAGATAGCGCTCGCCCGCAAAGGTCAGGTTGAGCTGGCGCGTGGTACGGTTAATCAGCCGCAACCCCAGCGCCTGCTCCAACTGGCTGACGCGCTGGCTGACGCTGGATTTCGGTAAACCCGCACGATTCGCCGCAGCGGTAAAACTCCCGCACTCGGCCACCAGCGCAAACAGCGCCATATCCTGCAACTGTTTAAACATGATTGTTCACCTCAAACGAACACTGCGTGCATCATTGTCCATCTTATCATTCGTTTGCTGATTACCTACACTGAGAGACAATTATTCAGGTATTCAGGAGAAACACTATGACCATTAAAGCCATTGCCATCAGCCCGGAAAACCCGCAGCAGTTTATTGAAATCCAGCAACCCCAGCCAACGCCGGGTGAATACGATCTGCTGGTCGACGTCAAAGCCGCATCAGTCAACCCGGTGGATACCAAAGTCCATAAAGGCGCACAGAAAAATGGCCTGCAACAGCCACGCGTGCTCGGCTGGGATGCCAGCGGTATCGTGCTGGCCGTGGGCAGCAAGGTCAGTGGTTTTAAAGCGGGCGATGAAGTCTATTACGCAGGCGACATTACCCGGCCAGGTAGCAATGCCAGCCAGCAGTTGATTGATGCGCGGATTACCGGCCACAAGCCTCGCTCACTGGATTGGGCAGAATCTGCCGCCATCCCGCTGACTGCACTGACAGCGTGGGAAGGCCTGTTTGATCGTCTGCAACTCGAAAGTGCCACAGCAGGCAAAACGCTGCTGATTGTAGGCGGCGCAGGCGGCGTCGGTTCGCTGGCGATCCCTCTGGCCAAACTGCGCAGCAAAGTGACGGTGATCGCCACGGCATCACGCCCTGATTCAGCACAGTGGTGTCAGGATCGTGGCGCCGACCTGGTGATCGACTACCGTGATATGGCTGGAGAGCTCGCGAAGCATGATATCAAACAGGTGGACTACATTTTCTGCCTGAACGATACCGATGGTCACTGGGAAGCGATGAGCACACTGATCGCACCACAAGGGCATATCTGTACCATCGTTGAAAACGAGAAACCGTTAAACATGGATCAGCTGAAGCTGAAAAGTGCCGCGCTGCATTTTGAGTTTATGTACACACGAAGCATGTTCACCACGCCGGATATCGCCCGTCAGGGAGAGATTCTGGATGTCACTGCCGCGCTGCTGGATGACGGTAAGCTGGCAGGTTCACTGAGCAAAACCCTGCATGGGCTGAGCGTAGAAACACTGACAGAAGCCCACCAGCTAGTGCTGGACGGCCATATGCGTGGCAAAGTGGTGATGGTGTATTAAGTTTCACCGTGGCGGGCCGATCGGAAAAAAGGATCGGCCCCTGCGGCGGGGCAGCGATGTTTAAGCGCCCAGCATCTCTTTCACCAGTTCGACGCAGCGCAGGAAGCGCTCGTCGTAGTTGTCCTGCTCAACGTGAACATAGTTGATGTTATTCTCGCCAAGCATGGCGATCAGCAGTGACTGGAACTCTTTGCGATCCACCGAGCTGCCCAGGCTGCGCAGCCCATCGGCCACCCAGGGCACGTTGTTTTCCACCAGGATCACCAGATCGAAACGATACTCGTCAATCAGCGCCTGAACAAACGGATGCTCACGGCCTTCATACTTTTTACAGAATGCCTGCGTGGTCACAAAGTCAGTGTCGATAAACGCCACTTTATTGGCGTATTTGACCGCAAAGTCGATGTACTGCGCCTGGCCGAGGGCGATCTTATCGTAGTCAGAATACTGTAACGCCATCTCGTCGCCGCCCAGATGCGAGAAGACGTAATCGCGGCCAAACTCCCAGGCACTGGTGGTATTGAAGATATTCGCCAGCTTATTGACCAGTGTGGATTTCCCGCTCGATTCACCGCCGAGTATCGCCACAGTGCGCACGAAGAAGGGCTTCACTTCAGTGGGAATATATTCCCAGTAGCGGAACGGATCCTGACGAATCTGCCCGCCGCTAATGTTCATAAATGAACGTTTTGGATCAATAACAATGGTCTCGACACCGAGGTGGGTACTGAACTGCTCGGCATCCCCCTCTTCACTGGTGTAGATACAGTTCGGCACAATGCCGTGATCGTCCATAAACGACTGCACGCCGTGGCTCCAGACGTCCCAGCCGTACGGATACGGCTCCATTCCCTCTTCATTGAATGAGTGAATACGGATGTTTTTCTGGTATTTAAAGGTCTGGAGCAGCCAGCGCAGACGGTCGCTGACCGTGGGCTGCTGTGACATGGCGCTGGCTTCAAACAGCTGACGATCGCGCGGCTCATCGTAACCCATGATGATATGCAGCTCGTCCACCTGGCTACAGGCGCGCTGGATCAGATAAATATGGCCGGTATGAAGCGGATAGAATTTACCAAACACCACGCCAATGGTTTTCTCGCGACGCGGAAACTCCAGCCCGAGAAAACGGTGCAGCGCCTCCAGCTTCTGCGCGCTGGGGCTTTTGATTTTCGCATTCAGCAGCTGACTGAGGTACCCCTTGGTCATACCGCTGGCATCAGATACCTGCTGTAAGGTGCAGCCCTGCTGGCGAATGGCGGTTTTAAGGTAGTCAAACGATGACATGGACTCACTCCATTATAATTCGTCAAGTATAGACAACGCGTCAGCCAGCTTCTTCACACCGTACACTTTCATATTTTCCGGTGGCTTCTTCGGCACATTCGCTATCGGCACAATGGCGCGGCGGAAACCATGTTTAGCCGCCTCGGAAATACGCTCCTGACCACTTGGCACCGGGCGGATCTCCCCCGCAAGCCCCACTTCACCAAACACCACCAGATCGTGCGGTAACGGGCGGTCACGCAGACTGGAAACCATCGACAGCATCAGGGCCAGGTCGGCACTGGTTTCCGTGACTTTCACTCCACCCACGACGTTGACGAACACATCCTGATCGGCCATTTGCAGGCCGCCGTGGCGGTGCAATACGGCCAGCAGGATCGCCAGACGGTTCTGCTCCAGGCCCACCGCAACGCGCCGCGGATTACCCATCATCGAGTGATCCACCAGCGCCTGAATCTCCACCAGCAGCGGACGTGTTCCTTCCCACAGCACCATCACTGAACTGCCGGAGGTGACTTCGTCGCCACGACTTAAGAATATCGCCGATGGGTTGCTCACTTCACGCAGCCCCTGCTCGGTCATGGCAAACACGCCCAGCTCATTCACCGCACCAAAGCGGTTTTTATGGCTGCGCAGGGTACGGAAACGCGAGTCCGCATCACCATCCAGCAGCACCGAACAGTCAATACAGTGTTCAAGCACCTTCGGCCCTGCCAGGGAACCGTCTTTCGTCACGTGGCCCACCATCACGATGGCGACACCTTTGGTTTTGGCGAAACGGGTCAGATAGGCTGCGGTTTCACGCACCTGCGCGACACTACCGGGAGAGGACTGGATATCGGCCATATGCATCACCTGTATCGAGTCGATCACCATCAGTTTCGGCTGCTCCTGCTCGGCGATCAGGCAGATTTGCTCGATGCTGGTTTCCGACAGCATATTCAGATTTTCAGTGGGTAATCCCAGACGATGGGCGCGCATCGCCACCTGTTGCAGCGACTCTTCCCCGGTGACATACAGGGTTTTCATCCCTTCTGACAGCTTGCACAGGGTTTGCAACAGCAGGGTACTTTTCCCCGCGCCGGGGTTACCCCCGATCAGAATCGCACTGCCCGGGACCACACCACCGCCCAGCACACGGTCAAACTCTTTAAAACCGGTGGAAAACCGCGGGAGTTCGTCGAGACTGATGTCCGACAGTTTCTGCACGCGGCTTGGCCCGGCGCTACCGGCGTAACCTGTCAGGCGCTCATTGCGCGCAACAACAGGCGATGCCGCCAGACGCACCTCAGTAATCGTATTCCATGCATGGCAGGCGCTACATTGGCCCTGCCAGCGAGGATAATCTGCGCCGCACTCGTTACAGACAAAGGCGCGCTTTACCGCTTTGGCCAAATCTACCCCTTAACGCTCTTCGTGGATCAGGCTGCCGCTGAGAATACAGAAGACGCCCATCAGGTCAGCATGACGAATAATCACTTCGGTCTGCTCGTTCACTTTCGGTTTGGCATGATAGGCGATGCCCAGCGCTGAGGCTTTGATCATCGGCAGATCATTGGCGCCATCACCGACGGCCACCGTCTGCTCTGGAGCAATCTCAAACCGGGCAGCCAGCTTACGCAACGTGTCTGCCTTATATTGTGCATCAACGATGTCGCCCAGCACTTCGCCGGTCAGCTTGCCATCGCGGATTTCCAGCACGTTGGCGGCAATCGCCGACAGGTGCAGCGTATCGCGCAGGTATTCAGCAAAGTACGTGAAGCCGCCGGAAGCAATCGCTACATGCCAGCCCAGCGCCTGCAGCTTAGCAACCAGCGAAGTCAGGCCCGGCATCAACGGTAGCTGGTCACGCACGGTTTTCAGAATGTTGGCATCGGCATCTTTCAACGTGGCCACACGCTGACGCAGGCTGGCAGCGAAGTCCAGTTCACCGCGCATCGCACGCTCGGTGACTTCCGCCACCAGCTCGCCGCTGCCCGCCAGTTTGGCGATCTCGTCGATGCATTCGATTTCAATCGCCGTGGAGTCCATATCCATCACCAGCAGACCTGGCGTTTTCAGGTGGGGAATGCGCCCTAACGGAGCAACATCCATGCCCGCATCGTGGGCCAGCTTCATCGCACGCGGTGTCAGGGAACCGGCCAGGCGTACCACCTGATAATCCTCCACCACCCAGGCACTGACGATCACCATCGCAGCGCCTAACTGGCGCTGATATTCTGTCAGTCGGGCCTTATCGAGTTGGCGCCCATACAGCAACCAGCCGGTACGGCCAGCACGGTAATCCAACGGCATCACTTCATCACCGCTCAAAGATAGAGGTAACCCCGGCCAGAGAGAGACTTCGGCAGGCAGGTCGCACCAGGTGAGGCTATTTGGCATCACAGCTCCTGTAAGGACTTAATTATCACTATTGTTGCTCAACATAGGCAGAGCATTAAAACCACGCAAGAGGCTACCCTGTAAGCCCGCCTTCTGGCAACATAAAGCTAATGACCGAAAAGCGGTTCTTTCTCCAGGATTGAAGGGTTGAGATGGCAAAAGCCAAACTGAAGTTTCGTCTTCACCGTACGGTGATCGTCCTGATTTGCCTGACACTCCTGGTCGTGCTGATGCAGGGCGCCTCGTGGTTCAGTCTGGGGCACCAGATGGCGCGTTCTGAACAGGTTGAAGAACTGGCCCATACGCTGACACGCCAGGTCGCCTGGACGCTGACGCCGCTGATGGACAATCCGGATGATAATCATCAAAAAATTATCGATTCACTCGACCAGATGACCCATGAAAGCCGCATTCTTGATGCTTCACTGTATGACAGCGAGGGAAGTTTGATCGCACACAGCGGTGAAAGCATTAACGTACGCGACCGCCTGGCACTGGATGGCCAGCGTGCCGGTAGTTACTTTAACCATCAGATTGTCCAGCCGCTGGCTAGCAAAGACGGCCCGCGCGGATTTCTGCGCGTCACGCTGGATACCCATGTACTGGTCACCGAAGCTAAGCAGGTGGATAACACCACCAATATACTGCGCTTAATGATGATCCTGGCGTTGGCCATCGGCATTATTCTCTCCCGTACTCTGCTGCGCGATCGTCGTACCCGCTGGCAGCAGTCGCCGTTCCTGCTCACCGCAAACAATCCGGTGAAAGAGGATGATGACGAGAGTGAAACAGACGCTGAAACAGTCGGTAGCCCTCCGGCTTCCGATACAGAAAATAAAGCGACGTCTTCCTTATCTAACAGCAAATAAAGCTATTCCGTTGAAATAGCTTTTCGTGTTCTGTACTCCTTTTCACCTCCGCTGCATCTTAAACACTCCCGAGCGCTTATGCGTTCTTGATGCCTGAAAACTAAGGAGTACAACGATGAAACGGAGCTTTATTATCATCACGATGACCACTGTGGGCCTGTGTTTTTCTGCTGCTGCTGTTGCCGCAGATCAATCCGGGATCGCTGTTTATTCCACTCAAAAAGAGTTGAAATCCCTGTCGTCAGATGGCCTGGATAATTACGGGAAAACGTTTAACGTTACGCTGAAAAATACCACAGCGAAAAATATCGACTTGCAGATGTTTTGCCTGAAAGGGTATTCGCATGATGGCCGGGTATTCCCGGTTGACCGTGTTGACGATCATCTGGCGCACGGGAAATTAAAACCTCAGGGCAAAGTCACAGGTCCGGTGATTTTCTCTGCCGCTGATGACAGTGTGTTTGATATCAATCAGGTGAAGATTACGGACAAATGTCGTTAATGAAGGTCGGCTGTGCGGGGCATTTCGCGTAATTTTTTGACAGGAACGCTGATAAACGGAGGCTGGCTGAATGCCAGCCTCGCGGGAGAAATTACTCTTTATCGCCCAGTAACACAGACTCCAGTGCGATTTCAATCATCTCGCTGAAGGTGGTCTGACGCTCTGCTGCAGTGGTCTGCTCATGGGTACGGATATGGTCAGATACGGTGCAGATGGTCAGCGCTTTGGCGCCAAACTCTGCGGCCACGCCGTAGATACCGGCAGCTTCCATTTCCACACCCAGAATGCCGTACTTTTCCATCACGTCGAACATCTGTGGGTCTGGCGTATAGAACAGGTCAGCAGAGAAGATGTTGCCCACACGCGCTTTCACACCCAGCGCTTTCGCTGCATCAACCGCGTTACGGACCATGTCAAAATCAGCAATCGCTGAGAAATCGTGGTCTTTAAAACGCATGCGGTTCACTTTGGAATCGGTGCAGGCACCCATACCAATGACCACGTCACGCAGTTTCACATCGGCACGTACCGCACCGCAGGAACCCACACGGATGATTTTCTTCACGCCGAACTCGGTGATCAGCTCTTTCGCATAGATAGAGCAAGACGGGATGCCCATGCCGTGTCCCATCACAGAGATCTTACGGCCTTTGTACGTCCCGGTGTAGCCCAGCATACCGCGCACGTTGTTCACTTCCACGGCGTCCTGCAGGAAGGTTTCAGCAATGTGCTTTGCACGCAGCGGGTCGCCCGGCATCAGCACAACATCAGCGAAATCGCCCATCTCAGCGTTAATATGTGGCGTAGCCATGTTTCATCCTTATCTCAAAAAATAGAGTGTTACTTCAACCTTCAGAATAACGACTTACCGTATTCCATGGGTGAAAGACCAAAATAGTGAGCGACCGTCTGACCGATATCGGCGAAGGTATCGCGATAACCGTAATCACCCGGCTTCACGCCCGGCCCGTAAATCAGCACAGGAATATGCTCGCGGGTGTGTTCGGTGCCCGCCCAGCTTGGGTCACAGCCGTGGTCGGCGGTGAGGATCAGGATATCCCCTTCTTTCACCTGCGCCATCAGCTCCGGCAAACGGCGGTCGAACAGCTCCAGCCCACCGGCATAGCCAGGAATATCGCGGCGGTGTCCCCAGGTTGAGTCAAAATCAACAAAGTTAGTGAACACAATACTGTTGTCCGGCGCTGTTTTCATTTCAGCGACAGTGGCATCAAACAGCGCATCCAGGCCGGTCGCCTTCACCTTTTTGGTGATACCGACATGCGCATAGATATCCGCAATTTTACCCACTGAAATCACTTCACCGCCCTGCTCGTCAACCAGCTTTTTAAGGACGGTTGGCGCAGGCGGCTCTACCGCCAGGTCGTGACGATTCCCGGTACGCTCGAAGTTTCCTGCTTTGTCGCCAATAAACGGACGCGCAATCACGCGGCCAATATTGTACCCCCCTTCGGTAAGCGCTTCACGGGCAATCTCACAAAGTTCGTAGAGGCGATCAAGGCCGAAGGTCTCTTCGTGGCAGGCAATCTGGAACACCGAGTCGGCAGAGGTATAGAAAATCGGCTTACCGGTTTTCATATGTTCTTCGCCCAGTTGGTCGAGGATCACCGTGCCGGAAGAGTGGCAGTTGCCGAGATAACCCGGCAAATTGGCTTTTTCCACCAACAGATCGAGCAGCTCCTGCGGGAAGCTATTTTCCAGATCGCTGAAGTACCCCCAGTCAAACAGCACAGGTACACCGGCGATTTCCCAGTGACCCGACGGCGTGTCCTTCCCGGAGGAGAGCTCGCTGGCGTATGCGTAAGCGCCAATAATCTCGGCGTCTTTATCCAGCCCCAGCGGGAATTTACCGCTGGAGGCTTCCGCCGCTTTACCTAAACCCAGTGCCGTGAGGTTGGGCAGATGGAGTGGGCCTTTACGCCCTTTGTCTGCTTCACCCTTGAAGCACGCCTCAGCAATATGTCCGAGGGTATCCGAGCCTTTATCGCCAAACTTGTCGGCGTCTTTGCTGTACCCGATCCCAAAGGAATCAAGCACCATGATAAATGCACGTTTCATCCTGATCTCCTGCGCGATAGTCGCGATGAGCGTTAAAAAAATGCGATCAGAACAGAATACTCCTTCTCAGGATATTCTGCGATAAATAACTGGCGTTGAGGCGGGTACGCCCTCCCCAACGGCAACGGCGCGTTTTACCGCGCTGGCCGCTTCCTGCCAGCTGG
Organism: Erwinia rhapontici; assembly: GCF_020683125.1. Lineage (NCBI taxonomy): Bacteria > Pseudomonadati > Pseudomonadota > Gammaproteobacteria > Enterobacterales > Erwiniaceae > Erwinia > Erwinia rhapontici. The sequence goes on from NZ_CP085627.1 coordinate 4,321,817, forward strand.
CTTCATCAGACGCGTGGATCACGGCCAGCGGACGCTGACCGTCCACCGCATCACCCAGTTGCGCCACCTCGCTGAAACCTACGCTGTAATCAATACTGTCACTGGCGCGACGACGGCCGCCACCCAGCGATACTACCGCCATGCCAAGTGCACGCGTGTCCATGGCATTAACGATGCCAGGCCTGTCGGCAAACACCGCTTTGCTCAACATCGGTGCAGGCAAATAACTGTCCATCCGTTCAATAAAGTCTGTCGGTCCTTTCTGTGCTGCCACCATACGGGCAAATATTTCAGCCGCACGGCCATTATCCAGCACAGCCTGAAGCTTGCTGCGCGCATCATCTGCCGACGTTGCCAGGCCACCGGAGAGCAGCATCTCGCTGCACAGCGCCATCGTCACTTCCAGCAGTCGCGGATTGCGGTATTCACCGGTCAGGAACTGCACCGCTTCGCGCACTTCCAGCGCATTTCCTGCACTGGATGCCAGCACCTGATTCATGTCCGTCAGCAACGCGGTGGTCTTGCATCCCGCGCCGTTCGCCACGCCAACAATCGCCTGCGCCAGCGCCTCTGATTTTTCAAACGTCGGCATAAACGCACCTGACCCCACTTTCACGTCCATCACCAGCGCATCCAGGCCTTCAGCCAGTTTTTTGGCGAGGATCGACGCCGTAATCAACGGGATCGAGTCAACTGTGGCGGTAATATCACGTGTGGCATAGAAACGTTTATCTGCCGGTGCCAGTGAGTTGGTCTGGCCAATGATCGCCACACCCACGTCTTTAATGATCTGACGGAAACGATCGTCCTGCGGGAAAATATCAAATCCAGGGATCGCCTCAAGCTTATCCAGCGTACCGCCGGTATGACCGAGGCCACGGCCAGAGATCATCGGCACATAGCCGCCACAGGCCGCGACCATTGGCCCCAGCATCAGGGAGGTCACATCGCCAACGCCCCCCGTGGAGTGTTTATCCACCACCGGGCCATTGAGATTAAGCGCTTTCCAGTTGAGTACCGAACCGGAGTCACGCATTGCCATGGTTAACGCCACGCGCTCAGGCAGCGACATATCGTGGAAGTAGATCGTCATTGCCAGTGCAGCAATCTGCCCTTCAGAGACCGTGTTATCACGCACACCATTGATAAAAAAGCGAATCTCTTCTTCGCTTAATACCTGCCCATCACGTTTTTTTCGAATAATTTCTTGTGGCAGAAACACGGTAACCCCCGGTATTAATAGCGAAAATGCTTAAACGGGTCGGGCATGCCCAACCCCTACAAAGGCCAGGCAGACCTGACCCGACAGCTGTTAGTATTTGCTGTCGCTGGTTGCGCCTGAGAAGCCCGCCGCATTTAACAGGCTGGCCAGCAGACTGGAAGCACCAAAACGGAAATGACGGGCATCGGCCCAGTCGCTACCCAGAATGTCATCAGCCAGTTTCAGATACAGTGCAGCATCATCGGCGGTGCGTACGCCACCGGCAGGCTTGAAGCCGACCTGCTGCTTCACCCCTTTTTCGGCAATAACACGCATCATGATTTCCGCCACAGCAGGAGTGGCGTTAACCGGCACTTTCCCCGTTGAGGTTTTGATAAAGTCAGCGCCCGCATCGATGGCAATTTCGGAAGCTTTACGGATCAGCGCTTCCTCTTTCAGCTCACCCGTTTCAATAATCACTTTTAACAGCACGTTGGCGTCTGAACACGCCTTTTTACAGGCTTTTACCAGTTCAAAGCCGACCGTTTCGTTACCCGCAATCAGTGCGCGGTACGGGAATACCACATCCACTTCATCCGCACCGTAGGCGATCGCTGCACGGGTTTCCGCCAGCGCAATATCAATATCATCGTTGCCGTGCGGGAAGTTGGTCACCGTCGCGATGCGAATATCTGGGGTCCCCTGTTCACGCAATGTCTTGCGGGCAATCGGAATAAAACGCGGGTAGATACAGATGGCTGCCGTGTTACCACCCGGAGATTTAGCCTGATGACATAACGCGATCACTTTAGCGTCAGTATCATCCTCATTGAGCGTGGTTAAATCCATCAGTTGCAGCGCACGCAGCGCCTGAGTTTTCACATCGGACATCATTCTCTCCAGACAGGTTTTATGAGGGCGGGGTCGACATATTCTCAACCCGCGACGCCCTGTAATGTTAAAATTATAACAGTCAGCATGAAACTATTTTGTGGGTAATTTCACAATAAAAGGATTCTTGTTTCATCATTTCCGTAAGAAAATTGAAGCCCATCACACCAAGAGGCGCCATGGAGGCAAGTGACGGCGCTCAGCGACATCATAAGGAAATGTTATAATTATAACATTCTGTTTTTCGTGATGTGGCAGGATAAAAGTATCGTCAGCTCACACGCCAAATAGCGTACGGGTGTTTTCTCGCAGAGTATCAGCAATATGTTGCGGGGATTCGGGTCTGAGCGCACACAACGTTTCCCAGACATCCCTGACCCGCTCCGGGCGGTTGGGCTGCCCCTGAAATCCCTGTAAGGGCATGTCGGGTGCATCCGTTTCCAGCAGCAGCGAGGTCAGCGGCAGCCGGGAAAGTGTCTGCCGGGTTTTACTGGCGCGTTCATAGGTGATAGTACCGCCCACGCCAATTGCATAGCCCGCACGGATAAAGGCCAGCGCCTGCTGTTCGCTGCCGGCAAAACCATGTACCACACCGCAACGCGGCAGGTTGATACGGCGCAGATGCATCGCCAGCTTGTCATGAGTGCGGCGTGAATGCAGGATCACCGGCAGGTCATAATCACGCGCCATCCTTAGCTGCGCATCCAGCAGCGCCTGCTGTCGTTCGAATTGCGGATTGTCGATGTAGAGATCGAGGCCAATTTCCCCAATCGCCACCAGCTTCGGGTGCCGCCGTTGCAGATGCTGCTCCAGCGCCTGCAAATCCTCAGGCCGATGCTCTGCAATCGCCATTGGATGCACGCCGAGCGCGGCATAAACCGCATCATGGCACTCAGCCAGCGCAATCACCCCATCAAAGCGCTCTGCGGAGACGCCAACAGCAATAATTCGCTCCACGCCTGCGGCAGCCGCCCGTTGCAGGCTGGCCGTTTCATCCCCCACAAACGGCGGAAAATCAAAATGGCAGTGGGTGTCTACAAAGCGCAGCGTCATGCCAGCGATCCTTTATCAAAATCTTCATCATTACCCGGCAACGATGGCAGGTTAATCCCCTGCCGATGCGGTTCATTGGCAACGGGCAGCAATGGCACCACCGGCCGCCGGATAAGACGGTTGCCGTCGTTTAGCCACTGACCGAGCGTGGCAAGAAAATAACGCCCACAGCGGCGGCCAAGGTGATAATCCTGATTGAGCGCAGCAATCCGACTGCCGAGCGCGTTGCTGGCCAGTGGGCGCGGCGGATAGATTTCAATAATGCGCAGCGAATCCGGCGGGTTGTCGATAAAGCGCTGGATCTCGCGATAGCTCTCTTCATGCACCTGCAAAACGTTGATCAGCGGTTGCAGTGCGCCCTCACTCAGCCAGCGTTCAACGCGTTTCAACCACAAAGGAGTATAGGTCATCTGCGAGGGCACCGTGCGGATCACCACAATGGTTTCCGCCCCGCGCCGTGCGGCTTCGCGCACCGGGATGGCATCGCGGATGCCGCCATCAAGATAGCTGACGCCGGAGAGATCAACACCCGGCCGGTAAAAACCCGGAATGGCGCTGGAAGCCTTGATAATGTCATGCCAGGTATCGGCGGTCGGTGAAAAATAATCAGGCGTATAGTCGTCGCTTCGACAGGCGCACATATAGAATTCCCGCCCGCTGGAGAACAGCTTCTCTCCGGCATCAACGGCCAGTGGAAATTCCTGGCGGGTGATATCGATCAGCCAGTCGAGATCGATCAAATGCCCCCCACGCACAAAGCGCAGCGGATCGAAAAACTGTTTACAGGTGGTGTAACGAGTGATGACGCGGCGAGCGTATCCCGGCTGGGCGCAGACAAAGGCAGACAAATTTTGCGCACCGGCAGAAGTGCCGAGCATCAGATCAAAGGGGTTGAAGCGAGCCTGCTGGAAAGCGTCCAGAACACCGGCGGTGAAAATACCGCGCTGCCCACCGCCTTCGCATACCAGGGCAAGTTTACCTGGCCGGAAGGGGGTTAACGCCAGTGGCTCAATATTGCCAAGGGTTATCGGAATGCGTGTGCCCAAGCCAGGTATCCTCTCGAGGTAAAGAGAAAGAGGATACCTGTTCTTGGTCAGGTGCGTGAGGCGCTTATTGCTTAATTAGCGACTCAGGCCAGGGACTAGAGTTTTTTACGCCCGGTAAACAGGCTGACAAGGAAAATAATAATACCGACGAAAAACACAATCTTAGCTGCGCCTGTAGCCGCACCCACTAAATTACCGAAGCCCAGGACTGCGGCAATCAGCGCAATGATCAGAAAAATAATACCCCATCGAAACATATGTCTCTCCTTACCAGTAGTGAAGTCTAACTATTTTTTATCATTCACCTCTCCTGCCAGGCAGGGGGAATGTTTGTTCTGTGCAGATGAATCAACTGGCGGCCCCGGTAAACCAGGGCCGCTGGTTTATCACGATTTAACGGTCAAATCGTTTTTAACGCTCTTAACGCCTTCAATCGCTTTGGCAATGCCTTCAGCGCGTTCAGACTGCGCCTGTGTTTTCACCGTACCGGAAAGCTGTACCACACCATTGGTGGTTTCCACTTTCACATTGCGCGAAGGAACGATGTCATCAGCTAACAGTTTAGCTTTAATTTCGCTGGTCGTTGCTGCATCACCGGCATAGCCGCTAACTGTCTGTTTTGTGCCGTCTTTTACGTGCAGTTTGTCACTAACGGATTTCACACCTTCCACTTTCTTCGCAGCGGCAACGGCCAGTTCAGCCTGCTCCTGCGAGGTCACGAAACCGTTAAGTGTCACCACACCACTGTGTGTTTCAACGGAGATATCGGTGCTTTTGATCGCATCGTTATCCACCAATGCGGCTTTTACCTTAGCGGTAACGCCGCTGTCATCCATGTAGCCACCGACTTTTTTCATAGAGCTATCGATTTTCGAACCCGCGCTATCCGCCGTAGACTCTGTTTTGTTCATCAAAGTGCCTTCTGCCAGAGCAGAACCGCTTACCAGAGCAGAACCTACCACTAACGCCATCAGGGTTTTTGTCATCTTAGTCTTCATCATCGATTCGTTCCTTTTGTCTTTTACCACTCACAACGGTGAGCTTTTCAGTCACAAACGGCGTGACTGTAGTTGTCGGCAATTCGTGCTGCTTTTGCCATCGAACGTTGCAGCCATCGCGCCGCATATTTTTCGTCCTGTAGACATGAATATAGTCGGTAATGAGGATTTCACCGGGAATGGTGGTTGATTTGATGGATAAAGAAGCAAAAAAGAGGGGTTTTAGGAGGAGTCTGTAACTATTATTCAGGGCGGACCGGGAAACAAGGTCCGCCCCTCTGCGGGATTAATGCTCGCGGGTTTTGCGGAACACCACGTCAGGATAACGCTCCTGGGTAATATTCAGGTTCACCATGGTCGGTGCGATATAAGTGAGGTTGTCACCGCCATCAAGCGCCAGGTTGACCTCATTTTTACGCTGGAATTCATCAAACTTCTTCGCGTCACTGCACTCCACCCAGCGGGCGGTAGAGACGTTGATCGCTTCGTAGATCGCTTCCACGTTGTATTCGCTTTTCAGACGCGCAACGACCACATCGAACTGCAATACCCCGACAGCGCCAACGATCAGATCGTTGTTGTGCACCGGGCGGAACACCTGCACTGCTCCCTCTTCTGACAGCTGTACCAGCCCTTTCAGCAGCTGTTTCTGCTTCAGCGGGTCGCGCAGACGAATACGACGGAACAGTTCCGGGGCAAAGTTCGGAATACCGGTGAACTTCATGTTCTCACCCTGGGTAAAGGTGTCGCCAATCTGGATGGTACCGTGGTTATGCAGACCGATAATATCGCCCGGATACGCTTCTTCAACGTGCGAACGGTCACCCGCCATAAACGTCAGCGCATCGGCGATCACCACATCTTTCCCGGTACGGACCTGACGCAGTTTCATGCCTTTTTCATATTTACCGGACACCACTCGCATAAAGGCCACGCGGTCACGGTGTTTCGGGTCCATATTGGCCTGGATCTTAAACACGAAGCCGGTAAATTTCTCGTCCGTGGCGCTGACGGTACGCACGTCAGTGTCACGCGGCATCGGTGAGGGTGCCCACTCCACCAGCCCGTCCAACATATGGTCAACGCCGAAGTTACCCAGCGCCGTACCAAAGAATACCGGGCTTAGTTTACCTGCCAGGAAAGCATCGCGGTCGAACTCATGCGAAGCCCCCTGCACCAGCTCCAGCTCATCACGCAGCTGTGCCGCCAGATCTTCACCAATCGCCGCGTCCAGCTCCGGATTATCCAGCCCTTTGACGATGCGCACTTCCTGAATGGTATGGCCCTTACCGCTCTGATAAAGGTAGATTTCATCTTTGTACAGGTGGTAAACGCCCTTGAACAGTTTGCCACAACCGATAGGCCAGGTGATTGGCGCGCAGGCGATTTTCAGCTCACTCTCAACTTCGTCCATCACTTCCATCGGGTCGCGGATGTCACGGTCAAGTTTGTTCATAAACGTCAGGATCGGCGTATCACGCAAACGGGTGACTTCCATCAGCTTACGGGTACGATCTTCAACGCCTTTTGCGGTGTCAATCACCATCAGACAGCAGTCAACCGCCGTCAGCGTACGGTAGGTATCTTCGGAGAAGTCTTCGTGCCCTGGGGTGTCCAGCAGGTTGACCAGGCTACCGCGATAAGGGAACTGCATCACCGAGGTGGTGATCGAGATCCCACGCTGTTTTTCCATCTCCATCCAGTCAGATTTTGCATGCTGGTTAGAGCCACGGCCTTTTACCGTACCGGCGGTCTGAATAGCCTGTCCGAACAGCAGCACTTTTTCAGTGATGGTGGTTTTACCGGCATCCGGGTGAGAAATGATGGCAAAAGTGCGGCGACGAGCCACCTCTTGCATAAACGGTGCATTTGACATGAAGCTTCTTCTGGTTTGGCGCTGTGCCAGTGCACGGCAGAGCGCGTGCGACGGTTTTCACAGCCGATTAATCAATAATGGTCGGCATTTTCGCCTATCCCGGCGTCAGACACAATGACTGACCGGCGCTTATTCAACCGAAAGCGTGCGCGCAGGCTTACTGCTCTTCAGCACGGCCTGTGCAATGCCGCCCGTTCAGCTTCACACTCGGCCCGGCAGCAGCAGCCCTCAAGGTGATCGTTCACCAGCCCCAGCGCCTGCATCAGCGAGTAAGTGGTCACTGGTCCCACCCACGTCCAGCCCCGTTTTTTCAATGCTTTCGACATCGCTGTCGCTTCCGGTGAGGTGTTTTGCGTTTGCCAGTAATGCAGGTCAATGCGCTGTGGGCGATCGGCTGCTGTCGGTTCAAACTGCCAGAACCAGGCTGCCAGTGACCCGGCTTCTGCCACCAGTCTCTGCGCACAGCGGGCATTGTTAATCGCGGAGAGGATCTTGGCGCGGTTTCTGACAATACTTTTATCTGCCATCAGTCGCGTCACATCCTGCTCGTCATACTGCGCGACGAGAGAGAAATCGAAACCGTCGAACGCACGGCGAAAGTTTTCGCGCTTGTTATAAATCATCTGCCACGACATGCCAGAGTGAAAACTTTCCAGACAGACTTTTTCAAACAGCAGGCGATCGCTCACTACAGGCCTGCCCCATTCGCGATCATGATAGTCAGGCATTGTCGCCTGCCAGGCGCAGCAGCGCCGTCCATCCAGGGTTGTTATCAGCCCCTCCTGCTCAAGATGCGCGTTGTCAGATGCCGCCATTTTTCCTCTCCTTTTGATCAACAGTGCTCATTGAGGATAAACCTGGGGTTGCAGAGAATGCTATATGTGAACTGTATTTATCGGCATGGTCCATACTTTCAGGCCATCGCGATCCCGTTCCCCTAAGAAAGGACCATTACTGCTATGAGTAACAACGACTATCAACCAGCCAAAGTCTGGAGCGAGAATAAAGGTCTGGGTGGCACCTGGGGCAGCATTAACCGCCCAACCGCGGGTGCACGTTCTGACGCCAGCCTGCCCGTCGGGAAACACCCGTTGCAGCTCTACTCCATGGGCACACCAAACGGCCAGAAAGTGACCATCCTGCTGGAGGAGTTGCTGGCACTGAACGTGCAGGGCGCGGAATATGACGCGCATCTGATCCGCATTGGTGAAAGTGAGCAGTTCACGTCCGGTTTTGTTGCGGTTAACCCGAATTCAAAAATCCCGGCGCTGCTCGACACCACCACGGTTCCGGGCACTCGCGTGTTTGAGTCTGGTGCAATCCTGCTGTATCTGGCGGAGAAATTCGGGCATTTCCTGCCAAAAGATGCGGCGGGACGTACTGAAGTGCTGAACTGGTTATTCTGGCTACAGGGCGCGGCGCCTTATCTTGGTGGCGGCTTCGGGCATTTCTATCACTATGCCCCGGTCAAAATTGAATACGCCATTGACCGGTTCACGATGGAAGCCAAGCGTCAGCTCGACCTGCTGGATAAGCAACTGGCAGAGCATCGCTACATTGCCGGAAACGAATACAGCATTGCCGATATCGCTATCTGGCCGTGGTATGGCGCGCTGGTGCAGGGATTGATGTATGAAGCCGCAGAGTTTATTGATGCCGCCTCATACAAAAATCTGGTGCGCTGGACCGAAGAAGTCGCACAGCGCCCGGCCGTCAAACGCGGCCGCATCGTCAACCGGACATGGGGTGCGCCGGAAGAGCAGTTGCCTGAACGTCACGACGCATCAGATTTCGACAAACTGGGGCGGTAAAACACCTGACCGGGCAACGTAAACGGGCCGATCGAAAACAATGATCGGCCCCTACACGTCGGGGGCGTGCCTTTTTTTCGGTCCGCCCTTACACTAATTTATCCTGGAGTTCTTTCAGCGATGTGACCTGCCAGGTCGGGTTGATCCCTTCCGGCTGCGCCCGACCCTCAGCATTCAGCCAGCAGGTGGCCAGACCCGCATTAATCCCCCCCAGAATATCTGAATCCGGGTTATCCCCGACCATCAACACCCGCTCACGCGAAGGATTGCCCATGCGGGTCAGCGCATAATCAAAGATCGCCGGATGCGGCTTGGCATAGCCCACCTGCTCAGAAATCACCAGCAGATCAAACACGCCCAGGAAGCCGGTACGTTCCAGACGCGCCTGTTGAAGGGCCGTAAAGCCGTTGGTGATGATGCCTATTTTCACCCTGCCCTTCAGCGCATTCAACAGGTCGACGGCACCAACCAGCGGCGTGCAAATCTCAGCCATTGCGCTCAAAAAGCCACTGTTCAGGTCCTGAGCGGTCACATCCAGCTTCGCGGCCCAGCTCTCAAAACGTTGATGCTGTAACTGCAAGGCGCTGATCGCCCCGTTCTGATAATCCACCCACAGCGGTTTATTAATCGCCTGATAATCATCGTAATCGGCACGGCTAAACTGCACGTCGTACTGCTGAAACAGACGCTGCAAACCGGCAAACGCATCGAAGTGGAATAACGTGTCGTCAGCGTCGAATAAAATCCAGTCCCAGTCTTTTAGCATCAGTGAGATTCCCTGTTAAATAGTTAAAGCCATCATGATCGCGTCTTCTTTACCGTCTATCGTCGGATAATAGTTGCGGCGTATTGAGACTTCATTGAAATCCAACTGCTCATAAAGCGCGATAGCCGCCGTGTTAGACGCGCGCACCTCCAGCCACAGCGTCAGTACGCCGCGCTGTTCCAGCTCGCTAATCAGATGCTGTAACAGCTGGCGCCCGAGGCCACGGCGCTGAAACGCCGGATCAACGGCCAGGTTAAACAGCGTAGCTTCATCCAGCACGACCTGCGTAATGGCAAAGGCGGCCAGCACGCCGTCCACCTCCAGGCGAAAGTTCAGGTAACGTTCGCCCTGATTGCTGGAGAAGGTTTTTTCTGACCAGGGAAAAGCGTGGCTGCGCTGCTCAATGGCAAACGCCTGTTCAAGATCGTTCGGGGTGAGTAAAGAAATCTGATTCATGTTGGCAAATCTGCAGCCAGAGCGCCCGTTTGGCGTCGGCATTGTGATAAAGCTCCGCCAGCAAAGGCGAAGCCAGTTGGGTTCCGGCCAGTGGCACCGGAGCATCGAGCCCTAAACACCAGCTGGCACAGCGGGCGTCATCCGGCAGCATCATAAGTTGGTCAGGGGTAAATATCTGCACCTGCGGCTCATGCAGGTTCAGTGCGCGCAGAACGTCCATCACTAACGGATCGTTCAGCACCGGGGGCGTTTCTGCCACAATCACCAGGCGAATTTCTGCGGGCAAGGTCACCGCAATTTCCCCCTGCAAGGCACGCGGACGCCGCAGCGTATACTGCGTTATGCCCATTTGCTGTAATAACCAGTCACGTCTGGAAGACATCTTTTTTTCCTGTCTGGTCGCCTGATTGCGTCGCCATGCTAGCAAATTCGTCGAAACTGCGCCAACAAACGACTATAATCGCCGCTCTGATTTATAAGGAGCCATCGATGTCCGCATTTACCCCGGCCAGTGAAGTGATACTGCGCCATAGTGATGAGTTTACTGAACGCCGCGTGCTGTTTGCTGGTGACCTGCAGGATGACCTGCCCGCCCAGTTGGAAACGGCACTGAGCCGGGTACATACCCAGCAATACCATCACTGGCAGATCCTCAGCCGTGCCCTTGGGGAAAGCGCCCATTATGGCCTGGTTGCCACCGCTGAGGTGGTCGCCGACTGCGACACTCTGGTCTATTACTGGCCAAAGAACAAACCAGAAGCACAGTTCCAGTTACAGAATCTGCTGTCACTGCTGCCCGTGGGCTGCGATATTTTCGTTATCGGCGAAAACCGCAGCGGCGTTCGCAGTGCGGAGCAGATGCTGGAAGGCTGGGCAACGGTCACTAAGATCGACAGCGCTCGCCGCTGTGGTCTCTATCATGGCCGCCTGGACAAGCAACCGACCTTCGACGTTGACAGTTTCTGGGATGAATACCCGCTCGGCGATCTCACGATTAAAACGTTGCCTGGCGTGTTCAGCCGCGATGCACTGGATATTGGCAGCCAGCTGCTGCTCTCCACCCTTAAACCGCACACCAAAGGTAAAGTGCTGGATATGGGCTGCGGCGCGGGGGTAATTGCTGCCCTGCTGGCCAGTCACTCGCCGAAAGTGCGCCTGACGCTGACCGACGTGAATGCGGCGGCGATTGAAGCCAGTAAAGCCACGCTGGCGGCGAACCAGCTGGAAGGTGAAGTGTTCGCCAGTAATGTCTACTCCGACATTCCGGGCCGCTTTGACATGATCCTCTCCAACCCACCGTTCCATGACGGCGTGCAGACCAGTCTGGATGCTGCACAGACGCTGATCCGGGGGGCCATTACTCACCTTAACACCGGCGGTGAACTTAGGATCGTGGCGAACGCCTTCCTGCCTTACCCACAGGTGCTGGACGAAACCTTTGGCAGCCATGAAGTGCTGTTGCAGAACGGACGCTTCAAGGTTTACCGTGCCGTGAAAGGCCGTCCACCGAAGAAATAATCCTCTGTGACGTGTCGGATGATGGCACCGGGCGAGGCTTGCCTCGCCCCTGGGATTTCAACTCAGAATCCGTAGGGGTCAGGGCCGCATGAGCCGCTTCCGTTGGTTTTCCAGGCGATTGTTTCGACAATAAGAAATAACTGTTGACGTACTTCATAAAATCTCTAGAATGCGCCTCCGTGGTTGCGATATAACGTTGTTATGTTGCGGGTATGCGAAGGTGGCGGAATTGGTAGACGCGCTAGCTTCAGGTGTTAGTGTCCTAACGGACGTGAGGGTTCAAGTCCCTCTCTTCGCACCAAAAACCACGTTGTTCATATTACGCAGCATCTGCGCGAAGGTGGCGGAATTGGTAGACGCGCTAGCTTCAGGTGTTAGTGTCTTAACGGACGTGAGGGTTCAAGTCCCTCTCTTCGCACCAAATGCGGTGATATGAATAGAAAGTTCAACAGGACGCGAAGGTGGCGGAATTGGTAGACGCGCTAGCTTCAGGTGTTAGTGTCTTAACGGACGTGAGGGTTCAAGTCCCTCTCTTCGCACCATGTTGAATCCCTCTGCAGTGACTCCCACGATATCCTTCTGATTTCATTATTCATCCGCCTTATCTTTATCCATACCGTACTTCTGACGCCAAAACGCTCCCTGCTATTTGTTTATCAGCCCGGATGATCTCCGCTGGTCAGATCGTCGTAAAATTCACTGAAATCGCCGCAAGACCGCCAGCCAGTGCGATGCAGGAAGGCAGCAGCATATAGTGGCGCAGACGCTTGTGAAACAGCATCACCACGGTTGCCAGAAATGCCACGACCATCAGCACACGCCACTCACTGAATGACAACTCCATTAACGCCACCAGCGGCATCATGGCGCAAGGAATCAGTACACCCCACCCACTGTCCAGTCTTTTACCGATCATCCCGCTAACCCCACACAACCTCAAATGATAATGATTACCAATAGCATATGATAGTTTTTATCACTTTGCAGCAACATTGTTGAAACTTTGTCCCTGCGGATGACAGCCCCAGGTTTAAGTGGTAAATTGGCAACGATTACCATTCAGAAAAATCTAATAATAACGGCTCTAAACTATTCCAATTACGAGATATCAGTCGAGTCTGCGTGCCAGCACTTTGATATTTCAGGGCAGTCACGAGTAACTATAATGAAATTACAAAGCTACGATGAATTGCTTCACAGCAAGCATCGGCTATCGCTGATGCTATTTCTTTTTTTAAACACAGCTACCGCCATCTTTTGTCTGTTTAATGTTAATAGCATTGCCACATCCATGGTTACTGTACCAACGGCAGCCATCATAATATTGAGCATTACGTTGTTAATATGGATGGTTTTAAAACCTTTAGGTCAATTTCCGCTATTAAATATTGCCGCACTGCTGACAGGATTACTTTGGGCATGGCAAATCGTATTGAAGTATCACCAGAGCTTTTATTTTGATGGCAGCTATCTGCTGATCGCTCTGGTCAGCGTATTCTTTATCAGTGCGATTGCGCTGGGCGATCACCTGTTCGCCTTCTGTCTGCACACCCTCCCGGCGTCTGTGGCGGTACTGGTGCTGGATCACGGCCAGAATACGTTGGTTATCCTCTTTACCATCATCCTGCCGCTGTTTGGCTTTACCCTGCACCATCTGATGCAACGGCGGCGCGATAACTTTACCCGGCGCCTTGTCAGCCAGTTGTATGAAGAGAAAGAGACCTACAGTGACCTGAGCATGTTGGACCCGCTCACCGGGCTGTATAACCGACGCGGACTCAAAAACCGTCTGGAAAATATTCTCGATAATCATGCCGGCAGCCACTTCGTCCTGCTGCTGGATATTGATCATTTCAAAGCTTATAACGACAACTATGGCCATGCGATGGGAGATCAGGCGCTGGCTCGCGTTTCAGTGGCTATCCGTGACGCGGTGCGATCACGCGATATCGTCACACGCTACGGCGGTGAAGAGTTCCTGGTATTATTGACGAATGTTAATGAATCGATTGCGATGAAGCTGGCAGAGCGTATTCGCCAATACGTACTGGATCTGGAAATTCCTCATCGTTTTAATGATCGGGTGGCGACGCATGTCACCATTAGCGCCGGGATTGCCCCGTTGATTGAAGATGACTTTGATAATGCCCTGGCCAATGCTGACCGTGCGTTATATCTGGCAAAAAATCAGGGCCGTAATACCATCCTCTCTCATCAGGATATGATAAAAAAACCGCTTAACCAGCCCGCCGATGCACTTTAAAAATGAAATTGGCCTTTTTTAGGGCCAATTCATTTTAAAAACTTAACCTTTTTTTTAATACAAACTCCCGCCAAACAGCCTACCATTAAGGTATTAGCGCGAATTAAGTTTTTTAATGATTAATATCTCAGTTTATTCTTTACCAGTGAATACCTGTTTTTCCGTTTTACAGACCGCTGACAATATGGCAATTTTATCTCCTTAAAAAGCAGGAGATCAGCATGAGTCTGGAGTCTGTACGGCAGTTTTTTGCCGATCGCGCACCCGAAATTGACATCATTGAACTGTCAGAAAGCACTGCCACCGTTGCCCTTGCCGCCGCCGCCCACCGGGTTGAACCGGGGCAGATTGCAAAAACGCTGTCACTCAAAGTGAAAGACCAGGTGGTATTGATCGTGACCCGTGGCGACGCCCGGCTGGATAACCGCAAACTGAAAGAGGCGCTGGGTGCCAAAGCCCGAATGCTGAACACCGATGAAGTGGTAAGCCTCACCGGGCACCCGGTGGGCGGCGTCTGCCCGTTTGGTCTGGAAAATCCGCTGACGGTGTATTGCGATATCTCGCTCAGGGACTATCAGGAAGTCCTGCCCGCCGCAGGTGCCATCCACAGTGCAGTACGCATTTCGCCAGAATATATGGCACAGCTGACCGATGCCAAATGGGTTGATGTTTGCCAGCCCCCGGCCCTGTAAGCACACAGGGTCAGGCATGCCTGGCCCTACGCGCTGTCGGAGATCTTCACCCCACGCGTTTCGCGACCAAACGCCACAATCAGGCAGATCAGCACCGCCACCGTTCCAGCAACCACCGCCATCGCCATCCCGTAGTTATTCCCGTTGGCCACGGCAATTTTCGATTGCAGTGTGGCATTCACCGACGCCACCAGATTACCCAGTTGATAGACAAACCCCGGCAACACCGCTCGCGCAGTGGCTGGCACCAGTTCGGTTAGCCAGCCCGGTACCACGCCCCACGCGCCCTGCACCATAAACTGCATCAGAAATGCGCCGATACCCACCATCCATGAACCGCTGGAAAACGCCCACAGTGGCAGCACAGGCAGCGCAAGGAAGGCCGCGATCATAATGGCTTTCTTACGGCCAATTTTTTCCGACAGTGAACCAAAGAAAATGCCACCGAGGATCGCCGCAATATTGTAGAAGATGGCAATAATGCTGACCGTGTGGGGATCAAAACCGTGCTGCACTTTCAGGTAAGTCGGATAGAGGTCCTGCGTACCGTGGCTGAAAAAGTTAAAGCAGGCCATCAGCAGCACCAGATAAACGCACAACTTCCAGTGACTTTTCAGCACCGGCAGCAACGCCACCGTCTCTTTACGCTCACGGGCAGCCAGCCAAACCGGCGACTCCGGCACCTTATAATAGATAAACGGCAGCAGCAGAACCGGCACGGCACCAATCAAAAACATGCCGCGCCAGCCTACCAGGCCGTAGCACAATCCAAAGACGATCGATGCCAGCAAATACCCGCAGGGATAGCCCGCCTGAAACACGCCGGACATCAGCCCACGCGAACGGTCAGGAATGGTTTCCATCGCCAGCGAGGAAGCCACGCCCCACACGCCGCCCATCGCCACGCCATAAATGACACGGAATACCAGAAACCATATCAGCGTGGGCGACCAGGCGGAGAGCAGCTCAAAGATAGTGAACGCAATGATATTGAGCATCAGAATCGGACGGCGACCATACTTTTCTGCCAGGCGGCCGAACAGTAGCGCCCCCACAGGCCGCACGGCCAGCGTCAGCATAATCGCCAGTGACACATCGGTAATGCTGACATGAAAATTCGCCGCAATATCGCTGAGGACAAACACCAGAATAAAGAAGTCAAACGCATCCAGCGTCCAACTGCCAAAGCTGGCGAACGCCACGTTGCGCTGAGTCGAAGTCCAGTTAAACATAGGAGAGAGTCCTGTCTTAAAGGCACACAAACAATGTTAATTATTTGTTTATAGCATGTAAGACAGACGTAGATTACGGCGCTTTTGTCAGGGTTCTCTTCAGACTGTAAAAGGCGATGTCATTATGTTAACAGGCTAATAATTATCCTGTTAATTAACATTTCACCACTAAATATCGCGGGCTATCATAGCCTGAAGCCCAACCTGCTGGCCGTATGACAGTTCCAGGGTGTTGCCATCCGGGTCCGCAAAAAACGCCCAGTACCCAACAGGAGCGGGAGACGCAACCGGGGCTTTACGCAGTACCCCTTCTTTCTCAGCCATCACGACTTTAGCGTCAATCTCTTCACGCGTGGCGCAGGCCACACCAAGATGGCCGAAGGGGCCAAGCGGCGTGTCTCTTCTGACCGCCGTCTGCACCAGTACCAACGCAAACGGGCGGGAGAGGTCAGAAAGCCAGGCAACCTCTTGTGCTTCTGGTACACCCGGCTGGCGCTGATGCACCACCTGCATACCGGCGTAACGCTGATAGAAATCGATACTCTTTTGTAAGTCCTGCACTTCAAACGCTACATGGGTGAATCCCACATCGTGAGCACTCATCGCCCGCTCCTTCTCGTATCATCAGATGGGTTTATCATGGCGTGTGCCGGGCAGAGCAAGTGATCGTCAGTGCGGGACAAAACGAGGAGAGCACGGAAAGCGCTATTTATGTGCAGAAAACAAGCAACAGCAAAGGGGCAGGATCACTGTTCGGAAACCAGTCGCACCATCTTCTGCCAGCCGCCATCCTGTGGCAGATATTTATTACCGTAAGTGACGTTAGCAATAGGTTTCAGCACCCACTGACCATCTGCGTTTTTGACCAGCTCATTCGGCCAGGCACGGCACCGATACATTTTCAGATCAACCGCCTGGCTCAACTGATAGTAGTGGCCCTTTTCCGGAACAAAACTGACGATGTTCATGCAGCGGTTCTTACCGCGATTATAGCTGTGATATACCGTGGTTTTTCGGCCCGCATAAATCGGTGTTTCGAAATAATCACTGGTGTAAGTGGCTTCCTTACCGCTGACCTTTGGCATGCCCTGATCCTGCGTATTGCGCAACACCCAGTTGCTTTCACGAATCAGCCCGCCGCGCAGTTTACCGTTCTCCATTTGATACAGGGCATTACTCTCGGTGCTGCCCATAATGCGCAGCCCGGCAACCTCAGCCCCCGCCGGTGGGGGGGTGAAGAATTCCTGCTGTGGCAGCAGGCTACAGCCGCTGAGCAGCAGCACCGCCAGCGGTAATATCCGTTGATAATGCATCGACTTACTCCACAGTATCAGGTCCAGACTTCCTGCCCGTCAGCGGTGATCCACACCAGCCCGGCGGGCGCTTTTGCCAGAAACCAGAAGCCAGTATCATCAAGATCGTCTAACTCATCGTCAGAGTCGGGCTGCGGCCAGGCCTCATTCAGACACTTAAGCTGTTCCTCAACCGTGCCCGTCAGCCAGGTACCGTCGCACGCCAGCCGGACCTGACCGCTCTTCATCAGTTGCTGCAACAGATCAAAGAAAAGCTCTTTTCTCAGGGCGCTGTTATCCGCAATGCTGCGGCACTCAACCTCAAGATGTTGCCAGAGGGCGCCGAGTGACAATCCACGGGCGCTGGCGATCACGGCCTGATAAATGCCTTCTCTTTTCAGCGCACTCAAGGTGCTAAGACTTTGGGAGGCACCTGTGTATCCGGCATTTTTTGCCAGTTTGCATCTTCATGACCATATTTCCCCCCCCAGACGACATCGCTGATACGCTGAAGCTGCCACTCTCCCCGGTTATTTTTTGTCAGCTCATACGGCAAACCACGGCACTGGCGCAGACGCAGGTCAACCTGCAGGCCAAACTGGTAGTAGTGACCTTTCTGCGGTACAAACGTCATCGAACTGCTGCACTGGTTATTACTGCCGTGATACACCAGGCCAATACGGGTTTTTCTGCCCGCTATCACCGGGGTTTCATAAAAATCGCTCCAGGACGCTTTATCCTGTCCACTGGCCACCGGCATCCCGCCGTCCTGAGTGTGAGTTAACATAAACTCACTACTGCGCACCAGCCCCCCCGTAAGCTGGCCCTCATTTTCCTGCTGAATTGACGCCAGCTCGGTGCCGCCAACAATGCGCACCGATGCCGTATCCGGGCCTGGCGCAGGCGGAGTAAAGAACGAATTATGCGGAAACTGGCTACAGCCGCTGGCGGTGACCAGCAGCAGGGACAGCGTGGTTTGACGGAACATCAGCATTTCTCCTTGTGGGCTATCAGGCGGTCAGGGCCAGCAGATCCGCCACCAGCTCGCGGGCATCCTGGCGGTAGTTTTCGCACCAGACTGCCGACCAGTCAGCGGGGCGCCCCTGTTCTTCCCACTCTGCCAGCGCCAGGCCATTGACGATTTCCAGCTCAAACCACAGGCTCTGCCAGGCATCGGCATACTTAACCAGGGCGCTGTCCTGCCACAGAAACTCGGTCTCAGCGACAAAGCTGGCCCAGGCAAACAAATCCTCCGACGCCCGCGCTCCCCGTTCAATCAACTGCGCCTTATTTACCATATTTGACCGTCACCACTTTTCCAGAGCTGTTCGTGACCACCGAGACATTATTGGTGGCATCGTAATAGACCGTTGTATTACCCCGGCTTGAGGTAGCATTGCCTGTTTTAATGGTGTTTTCCACCACCGACGGCATGATGCCACGGTCCTGCATTCTATCTAAAGCGTGACCTGAATACTCGCGGTTGCTGATCGTGCCCACCTCGTTTCTTACCGGCTGATAAGACGGGTTTTTAGGCTGATTCATCTGGTTTTGTTTGCTGCCCAGCGGCAGTGCCGGGTCGCGTACGCTTCCGGTTACCGGCGGCGTCGGCGTGACGTTGCTGCCCGTTCCGCCGCTACCGCTGACAGGACTGCTGACCTTGCTGCTGCTCACCGTCGGGGTGCGTGAGCCCTTAATTCCGCCACTCAGCGCCCCCAGCGCGGCACCGGCCAGAAGCTGCGCTCGCTCAGAATCCATCCCGTAGCGGCTTTGCAACTGCTTCGCAAACTCCGTGCTGGACACCACCCCTTCCGCCTCAATCTGCTGGGCATAGAGTGACGACATGTCGTTCTTCATCTGCCAGGGCACGTCATCGGCGCCCAGCACCCGATCGATCGCCTCGCGAACCAGCATGCCATTGGCCGTCACATCGCCAAAGTTAGCCTTACAGGCCGCCGCATCGGTGGCGCAGACCGCAATCAGCTCATCCTGCTGTTTCAGGCTGAGTTCCTGCATCTCTTTTCTGACCGTGGCGCAGTCACCGCGTGCCTTACATCCCTGAGCTTTCGCAGCAAACTTATCAATCTGCTCAGGCTTCAGGTAATTATTGGTCATCGCGTTGTCGCCCGCCTTGTAGGCATCCACAGCGCCCGCGGTATCGCCGGACACCAGTGAGCCGGTCAGGCTGGTGGCAATAAGAGCCAGGTTCTTAATCGTTTTCTTCTGCTGGTCGTCCAGTTTATCCGTGGCGACATCCGGATAAAGTGACTGATGGATTGCACGGATAGCCAGTTCGCCACCCCCACCACCCACGGCGCCTGCCAGCGCATTCTGCCCACTCATTTCCGCCACCACGCCACCGAGGATCGCATGCGCGAAGGCATTGGTGGCGATCTCCTGCGCAGTCGGATTTTTAGGATCATTAAAGGTCACGTCTTTAATCACCCCGGCAAGATACGGTGAAGAAGCCTGAGCCAGCGCTTTCGCCGGGTCGCCTCCCGCCAGTGCACCAATTGCTGTGACAGCCGCATTTCCCGCTTTAACCCAGGTATCATCCGGGCCGTAGCCTTTCATTGCCTGTTTGTAAGCAGAGCTCTCTTTCACCGCCTTCCAGTAACTCTCACGATCCGCCGCCGTAGCATTGGCCCCCGGTTCTTCACCGACAGCCTCCATCCCCTGCTTGTTGGCATACAGCTGCCGCTCAGTAAGCACGGTGTTCATCGTGGAAGCCGCAATCGAACCAATTAACTGCACTTTTTGCAGGCGTTTCTGCTCCGCGGCCTTATCAAAGATCGGGCTGAGTGTCTGATTGGCATGTTCCACATCACGGCTCAGCGTGCTGACATCCTGCTGCTGGCTGTCGCCATTGCGCACGATCAGCGTGCCATCAGAGACCGCAGAATGGGTGATGCTCGACCCGTCGCCAGACACCTGGGTCGCTGACATTGATGTTGGCGCAATATTCTGGCCCAGTTGCGTCAGCTTCGACGTGGAAGGTGCTTTCTCTTTGGTCTGGTCCTCGCCCGATGCCGCGCTGTCTTTATCCAGATTGAACTGGCTGGTCAGCCCTACACTCACTCCCGAGGTGGCATAATCGGCCTGATTTTGAATATCGCTGAAACCGAGCGTACCGGTATCCAGGCGGTTCTTCGCCGCCTCTGCGGTGCTGCCAATCACCGCACCATTAAGCTGGGTGTGGTTACCGACCGTGACATCGTAGCCGCCGTCACCGGCGAACAGGCCACTTTGTTCCTGCACGCTATCGTAGTTACTGTTGATCTTGTCATTGCTGATCGACAGGCTGCCGCTGGCGGTCATCGAGCCAAGGGTGAAGCTCAGGCCACCGCTGATATTCTGATCTTTTGACTTGTAGTTATTGCTGTCCTGTTCGCTGGTGATCGTCAGATCGCGCCCGACATCAGCCACAATGCGATCGGCACTGACCTGTGCCCCGGTCAGGGTCGTATCCCGCCCACTGAGCAAGGTCACCTTGTTACCGGCATCCAGGGTGGTTTCGTTATGGGTCAGGCCATCGCCATTTTCGCTGCCTTTTCCTTTATTACCATTGGCAAAAATACTGAGGCCGAAGCCGCCAGAACCGACCCCGATACTGGCACCAACGGCACCGCCGCCGCTGCTTTTACTGCTGCTGGAAATCTGGGTATTTTCCGCCGACAGCAGGCTGATATCGCGCGAGGCTGACAGCAGCATCTCATCACCGGCCTGAAGCTGGCTGCCCTGCACGACGATATCGCCATCCTGGGTTGAACCATCACTGCCGTTAGCAAAGATATTCAGATTCTGGGCGGCCTGAATCGCACTGCCCGCCGAGGTCATCTGGTCACTCTGGCTTTCACTCTGTGCCTTTTGCATGCCCAGCGACAGGCTGATACCGACGAAGCTGGTATTGGTCGGATCCTGCACAGCACCGCGTACCGCCTGAGCGGCCTGATAGCCATCCAGACCTGCTTTCACCTGTTGCAGGCGTGCTACGCGGTCATCCTGCTTATCGGTTTCCATCTCGGAAATGGTTTTTGCGGTACTCAGCGCAGAGCCAACCGCGCCGGAGAGCGCCAGGGTCAGACCGCTGGAGCGTGACTCGGTGGTGCTGTGTTTACTGGCACGATTTTCTGCTGAGCTGATTTCAACGTTTTTACCGACCAGATTGATATCGTTACCGGCGATCACCTCCGATCCTTTGATTTTCAGATCGTTACCGGCAATCAGCGTGGTATCACCGCTCACCGATCCCAGCTGGCTGCCCTTCGCCGTCTGCCCTGTGGTTTCATCGGTCGATTTATTAAAGGTTGAACCGACGGTAAAGCCAATGCCACCGCTGCTCATCAGGCCGGACTTGGTTTTCTGCGTCATCGCCCAGCCGTCGCGGCTCTCCTCAGCGGTATCAACGGTCAGGTTATTACCCGCTTTGGCGGTCAGCGAATTGTCTGCCGCAACGTTGCTACCGCTAATACCGAGGTCGTGCCCGGCCGACAGCGTAATATCCTGCCCACCCAGATTGCTGCCTGCCATATTTTGCTGATTAAACCCGGCACGCGTCGTGGTGGTATTGCTGGAGAGGAAGCCCGACCCTTTCACTTTGGAGGCCATATCCAGCGACGACTGCTCACTGGCCGTGCCAATAGTGATGTCATTGCCCGCGGCGAGGCTCAGGCCGCTACCGGCATTCAGCGTGGCCGCTGCCGCTGCAATATTGTTTGCCGCCTGCACGACCACATCACCGGCACCCGTAATTTCGCTGCCCACCGCCGTGGTGTTGCTCTGGCTCAGGTGGTTGTCTTTATTCCATACCACATTGTCGCTGGCACCGGAGTTGACCGTTGTCAGATTCACATCACGCCCGGCAACCACGGTGGTCTGGCTGTTTTCGCCCGTATTCACCACCTTCGCCCCTTGCAGATTGACGTCACGCACCGCCTGTAAGGCCAGTTTGCCATCATCCTGCTGCACATACATGCCCGCCACACGCGACACCGTATCGCGACTAAAGGTGTTGCTGCCGTTGGTGCTTTCCGTATGGGTGGTTTGCGACACGAGGTTGAGATCGCGTCCCGCGCTGGCCACCAGCGAAGTCTGCGCCTGGATGATGCCGCCATTGTTGGTCAGATCGTTGTTCGCCAGCAGTTGCACGTTGCCGCCGCTGATGATCCCGCCCACGTTGGTAATGGTATCGCCGCTGATGCTCAGCAGCTGGGTGGCATTTACGCGGCCCGAGTTCAGCATATTGCCGCTGACACCCACCGCGATATTACGCCCGGACAGCAGCGCGCCGCTGCCATCGATATCGCCCTGTTTCACCTGGGCATAAACCTGCGGCACCAGCACACTCTGACGGCTGCCATCAGCCAGTGTGACATCACGCGCCACCAGCCACACCATATCGCTCGAGATGTTCGCCATCTGGCTGGCGGTCAGCGCCACGCCCGGCACCAGATTAAAGGCTTGCCCGAAAGCGACCCCGACTTCCATCAGCGCCTTGTACTGATCCTCATCGCTCTGATAGCCCGCCAGATAACGCTCGCCGGTCAACTCCACCAGCTGTTCGCGCACCAGGCGCTGCTCGTAGAAGCCATCCCCCAGGCGTTTCTGGGTGATATCAGGATCGGACCGCAGCTGCGACAGCATATAGTCAGAGCTGAGCCAGTTTTTCTGGTTGGTGTAGCGGGGATCGGTTTCGATCAGGTAATTGCTGGAGGACGATGGCAGTGGGTTAAACAAGCTGTTCTCTGGCAGCGTGGTGTCCGGCACCTGTGAGCGGATCACCGTGGCATCGGTGCTGCCCGCGATCTCAATGCGCTGACCGCCAGGCAGTGAAGCCAAGTCCTCACTGTTCAGTAAACCGAGGCTGAAACCGCTGAGCGCAGGCGAACTGCTGTCCACCTTCGTGTTGCCTTTCGCCACGCTCGGTGACAGGGCAATCGACTGGATCTCATCCGGTGGTGTATAAGCGGAGGCATCATGTTTCTGCTTGTCGTGACCTTTCTTGTGGATACGATCCCACTCGATCACCTGCCCCACTTTCTGCACCAGCAGCGTTCCGGCCAGTTCCACGTTGTTCAGGTTGGCATTGCTGACCAGCAGATCGCCCCCGGCAATAATGCGGCTCTTATCGTTAAGGGTATTGTCAGCGTTGATCGCCAGACTGCCGCCCGCAAGGATCTGCGCCGGATCGCTTTCCGTGATCTGTTCCTGCCAGGTGCTCTGGGTGTAAGCATACTGGTAGTAATGATCCTGATTACACACCACGCCGCTAATGCAGATGTGCTGCACTTCGTCATGATAGAAGCTGATGTCATAATCGCTGGTGCCGTAATGCACACCATTATTCAGACCGACCACCATATATTCTTCTTTTTGCTCGTCCGAGAGGTGCACCATCTCGGTAGCAAAGTGGTCGTTAATATTGTTCAGGGTGGCGGTATTGATCAGCATGTTGCCGATAGATTCGATCGTCGCGCTGTGGTTGTTGATCGTCGTCGCCCGGCCGCTGGCGGCATTGTTCTCATCCAGCTGACCACCAATCGACATATCCCCATCGCTGTAAATCAGGCTGTGGGCGCTGTTATTCAGCGTTCCGACACCGAGATCCAGGCGCTGGCGTGCAGCAATGGTCGCCGCACTCTCACCTTCCGCCACGTTATTCAACTCACCGGCCTGGATCGCCAGATGATCGCCATAAATACGTCCGCTGCCGATATTGTTCAGCGTTCCGGCACGCAGCACGGTTTCCACACCGTCAATAATGCCACGGTTGGTCAGGCTGCTACCGACATCCACGTGGGTGATCTGACCACTGATATCGCCACTCTGCTGGTTGTTCAGGCTGGCGGCCGTCACCGCTAACTGCTTGCCGGCATTGAGTTGCCCGGCGTTATCCAGCGCGCCCTGCACGTTAAGGTCAAGATTGCCGTTCGCCAGCGTACTGCCCACGTTACTGAAGTCACCGTTGACCGCCAGCTGCATGTCTCCGAGTGAGAGCAACTGCCCGTTACCGCTCACCGACTGAACGCCGGCGTTGAGGTTTTTCCCGGCAATCACCTTGCCGCCCTCATTATTCAGCGCACCTGCCGTAAGCGTGACGCCCTCCGTCGCCGCAATGCCGCCATTCTGGTTGTTGAGTGCCTGGCCAGCGCTGTCCAGCGTCAACTGCTGGCCAACCATCGTTCCGCCAACGTTGTTAATCCCGGCGCTGCGCACCTGCACCTTGCCCGCCGACTCCAGACGCCCACCGTTATTATCAAGCTGCGCACTGGTCAGGGAGAGATCGCCGCTCAGTGCGGAGATCATCCCGCGATCGTTATTCAGTGCGCCGCCCGAGGTCAGGGTGACGTCCGATCCCGCGCTGCGACTGTCGCTCAGGTCGATCTCTGCAGCCTGCACCGTGAGTTTTCCGGCGGCCAGATTCTGCCCGTTACTCGCCAGTTTCCCGGTGCTGGTCAGCGTCAGATTGCCGCTATTTCCCACGCCGCCATCCGCATTAATCCCCGCGCCGAACACCGAATTTTTACTGCTGTTCAGCTCACCGGCGCTGGCGCGGGTATCGCGTCCGGCGGCGATCAGCCCGTCATTATTCAGCTGTCCGCTGACGCTGGCATGCATATCACGTCCGGCATACAGCGTACCCCCGCTGTTGCTTAACTGACTGCTGGTCAGGGTCAGATCGCCGCTGTGCGCAGAGACCGTTCCACGATCGTTATTCAGCGTGCCCTGAGTGGTCAATGCCACCTCCGCTGCGCTGGTCTGGCTGTCGCTGAGGTCAATATCGGCCGCCTGCACGGTGAGTTTTCCGGCCGCCAGGTTCTGCCCGTGGCTGGCCAGCTTGCCGGTGCTGGTGAGATCCAGATCGCCGCTTTCTCCCAGGCGGCCATCGGTTTTCACCCCACCGCCAAAGACGGCATTTTTGCTACTGTTGATTTCACCTGCACGGGCGCTGGTGTGACGCGCCGCGACCACCATGCCATCGTTGTTCAACTGACCGCTGACGCTGGCACGCGTATCGCGTCCGGCATACAGCGTACCGCTGTTGCTCAGCGCACGACCACTCACCTGAATATCTTCACTGGCGTTGATCTTACCGCTGTTTTCGATATGCCCGTCGGCGCTGAGGGTGACACTACCGGCCTGCGCCCCCAGCGTTCCCGCGTTACGTACGCCAACACCGCTTTCTGTACCAATCAGCTGGATTTTCCCGGCGTACATGCCGCCAAGGTTGGCCACATCCAGCGCCAGCGCTGGCTTCACATCGTTATCACTGTCCGTATTTTTGCTGACGCTGGCGCCGTCAGCGCTGACGCGGTTTTTACCGGTCGTCACTTTCAGATCGCTGGCCCAGATACCACTGTTCACTTTCACCGTGTGCGCAATCAGATCGGTATAGTCCTGGCGGCTGCTGTCCATTCCCGCCCCCTGCACCACAATCTCCCCGCCATTGACCTGATATCCGGTCAGCTGGCCGTTCTGCATAATCGCTTTACCCGTGGTCAACGTGGAACGGTTCGCATTGATAAAACCGCAGCCGTCACAGGTGATACCGGCGGGGTTAGCGATCACCACCTGCGCCCTTTTACCCGCGACTTCGATATAACCATTCAGCTTGCTGGGGTCGCGTGAGTTCACCTCGTTGAGGATCACTTTGGCTTCTCCGCGTGCCAGATAAGGGTTCGCCGCCACCCAGCCGCCCTGCTGCGTCTGTGTATTGCGGTGGGAGTTATTGAGGATCACGCCCTTTTTATCAACGTCGAACTGGCTATAGGTATTACGCGATACGCCACCCGCGCTCGGTGCCTGAATATTCACCTGCGGCGTGCCGTTGGCTGTTTTCCCAATCATCGGCTGCTGGCCGGAAGGCGCACTGCCATCGGCGACAATCCCTGCGGCCTGCGCCTGTGGCATCAGCGCTACCATGCCCAGCGCACCCAGGGTGAAGAATGCCAGCGGGGAGAGCTGGCCAATCAGCTGGCTGAGCGTATGCCCTTCGCCGCTCACCGCCGGACCTTTACCATGACCACGGCCATTTTCGGCCACCACCATCAACAGGCCACGCGCCTTGTTGAAAATTACGCGATACAGATTCTTATTCACCTGGGTTCATCCCTTCCAGTTAATGGCTTGCCAGCGGGGTGTCGCGCTGCCAGCGTGCGAAATCCTGATGCGTTACCGCATCACCACGGAAATTCATAACGCGCAGACCGCGCTCCTCACCTTTGTGATACAGCGAACGTACGCAGTGATGCGGAAATAACGTGCCGCCGACCAGGCGACGCAATGCCTGCTGATCGCCAAACGGCGCAATCCAGTCGCGGATCCACAGACGGTCACCGCTGTTCCAGTCCCGCTCCTGAACGTGAATGCCGGGCTGCGTGAGATAACGCTGCTCGGCTTCATCATCCAGCCAGGCCCAACTGAGGAAAAACACCGGCTTATCGTCACGCATCGCCAGCGCAAACTGCTGATGCTTGATCGCAGGCAGCAGCAGCGTGGGGAGCGCACTGAGGGGAATGTCGCGGTGCTGTGCTGAATGCATCCATAACCAGACGCTGGCACCCAGCACTTCAGATTCGCTGAACCCGCTGCTCAACAGCGGGGAAATCACCTGAAAACCATTAACGGGGATCGTCATATCAGTATTCCCAGCTCAGATTGAAACCGAGGGAGACCGGGCTGGTGCTGAAACCGTCCGGTTTGGAAAACGGCACGCCCGCAAACAGGTCGTAGCCGGTATTCAATACGTTGCCGCGCAGGCCGATGACACCGCCTGCCAGATGGCGACCGACCTGATAATCGATGCCGCCTTTCACTTCGCCATAGTCCGCGCCGAGGTAGAGTTCCTGATTCGGCAACGGGGTTTGCCAGGCGATGTCATTACGTACAAACCAGCCTTCGTCACCGTTCAGAGTGTATTCACCATCGAAGCCGCGTACCGTCCAGCGGTTACCAATGGACATCTGATCCTGCGGTGTCAGCGGAGAATGGGTCATCTGGCGCTGGAACTGCCCGTTATAACGGAAGGATTGCCCCCACAGTTGGAACGGCGCATTCAGCTGCACGGAAAGCTGAATAATCTTCGCCAGCCCGGTGCCTTCGCCATAGCTCTCTTCCGGTGCTGGTTCCGCGCCAAACCAGCGCGTCCCGCGCTGATAGCTCACGCCGGTATCCAGCGTGGCCTGGCCGATATAGTGACGATGCTGCAAACCGAGACGCCAGGCGGCGGTCTGACGACGCTGCTGCTCAATCTCGGTATCTTCGATGTAGTTGCGCGACTGGCGCGTCATCACTTCATAGCTGAACGAGGTTTTCTGGCTGCCGCTGCGGTGCAGTACGCGCCCCAGCTGGAGGTTCATGCTTTTGCTCTTACCCTTGTATTGGTAGTCAAAACCACTGCCCAGACCCGACTGGTGGTAGTCGTAGTCGCTGAAGGTGACGCCCGTCGTCCAGTAACCAAACGGCACTGAGTAGTG
Source organism: Erwinia rhapontici (assembly GCF_020683125.1). NCBI lineage: Bacteria > Pseudomonadati > Pseudomonadota > Gammaproteobacteria > Enterobacterales > Erwiniaceae > Erwinia > Erwinia rhapontici. The sequence goes on from NZ_CP085627.1 coordinate 4,349,387, forward strand.
GATCAGGGTATTTTTGCTGCCTTTGTCGCCGCCCTGCTCTAAATCCTTACCTGCGGATACGTAGAACATATCGCTGAGTGACAGAGGATTATCGAGGTAGAGCGTCAGGCCGCCCTGATAGCGCCCGGTACTTTTGCTACCGGAGTCATCCAGCGTGGCACCGAGTCGCCAGTGGCGCGACTGCTTCCAGCTGACGTTGATATCACTTTCGCCCGGCTGCTCACCGGGAACAATCTGCATATCGGCCTGCACGGTGGGCAGGCGCTGTAAGTTTTCCAGCCCCTGTTCAATATCACGCAGATCCAGCAAATTCCCGGCATGGGCCGGCATGGCGCTCCAGAGCTGAACGTAACGATCGCTGTCTGGCGTCAGACGGACATTGCGCACCTTGCCCGGTACCAGCAACAGCTTCAGGGTGCCGCTATTAATATCCTGGGGCGGGGCCAGCACGCGGGCGGTGACGTAGCCGTGATCCACCAGACGGTTCTGCAAGGCACTCATCAGCAGGTTAATACCCTTACCGCCAAGGCACTGTCCCTGCGCCTGATCGGCCAGCTTTTGCAACGGCATCCAATGCGGGAACGCCTCTCGCCCCTGTAACTCGATATGTTGCAGGGCAAAGCACGGCTCTTCAGCAGGAAACTGAATACGGCTGAAAAAGCTGCCCGGCGCCTGTAAACGGACGTCCGGGGCAGGAGGTGCCAGCTGACGTTCAGTGGCGCGCTGACGTTCCTGCTGGTTAATTAATTGCTGATCGCCGATCGTGGCAGCAGCCACATTCGTGACATGAAAGAGACTGATAATAACGGCCAAACTACTGAGACGAGCAGGGGTTATCCCGTCTTTTCCAGACGCAATCCGTAGCATAGTAATGCCCTGAGCAAGGTTTATTATTTATACGATGTTGATGCCAGGTACTTTAACGATTTCTTATCCAGGATTGTTCCTAAACTTACATAACGCTTACAATTGAATGATGGTTATAACAACAACAACATAAGGAAAATCCTAATATCAGGCACAAAAATTAATGTAAAAAATGTTATTTATCATAAATATAATCTATACATTAGAAAAAATACAAAAATACACATAAGTCAAATCACCCTCAGGGAATTAACCGGAAACAAGTAGAAATAGTTAAGATTATTCCTCAGTTATATAGCGCCGACTGGCCCTTAAATTGTCGATATTAAAAACGGAAACAGAGATTACCTTTCCCCTGTTCTACTAAATTAAAGTACACTCCTTGCGGTATTCCTGCTGAAAGAAAAGACGTGTCACTGATCTCATTTTCTGCCCCCCGCAATCGCCTCGCCGCCTGGCTTGGTCTGCTGGCAATACTGCTGCTGTTTATTGCTCCGGTGATTTCAAAATCACTGGCGCAGACGCGCGGCAGTAACAGCATGATGATGATGCATCATGGGATGGCGATGGACATGTCTGAGATGCCGGACATGCATCATGATATGGACGCCACCTCCACTAGCGCGACGAAACAGGAACATCATCCGATGTCGATGATGGATGACAGCGCCTGCGGTTATTGCGTGCTGCTGGTGCATCTGCCGCTCGACCTGATGACACTGCCGCTGCTGTGGTCGACATTACAGGCCGCCACCCAGCCGGATGTTCCTCTTTTTCAACCCGTGGTGGCGCGTTTTGTTCCCCGCTTCTTCCATCCCCGCGCCCCGCCTCTCTTCCTCACCGCACGCTTCAAATAACAATTGATCTGTGGGTTCCCCCACAGTCCCTGCGAATGCCTGTAAAACAGGCTGATGGAAGAGACAATGTCAGAAAATATCCGACGTGCGACCACGCACGCCACCCGCAGCAGCAGCGCGCTGATCCCGCTGCTGCGTCGCCTGCATTTCTATATCGGGCTGTTTATCGCCCCCTTTATCTTTGTCGCGGCCCTGACCGGCACGCTGTATGTGCTGACGCCTCAGCTGGAAAATGTGCTGTATCAGTCACAGCTGTTTACCTCATCAACCGGACCGGACCAGCCGATCTCAGCCCAGATCGCCACCGCCAGTGCCCTGATGGGGCCGAAGGCCAAAATCGCCGCCGTGCGCCCGGCACCCCATCCCGGTGAAACCACGCGCGTGATGTTTGCCAGTACCGATCTCGGCCCATCGGAAACCCGGGCGGTGTTTGTTGATCCAAAGACGCTGGAAATCCGTGGCGAAATGACGGTTTACGGCACCAGCGGCGTTCTGCCATTCCGTACATGGCTGGATTATCTGCACCGCAATCTGCTGCTGGGTGACGTGGGTCGCAATTACAGCGAACTGGCGGCGAGCTGGCTGTGGATTGCCGCACTGGGGGGGGCCCTGCTCTGGGCCACCAGCCGCACGCCGCGCCGTAAACCCTTGCGATCTCCCCCAACGCGCGCCCAGCGTCTGGCGGGGCAACGCCACTGGCACACAACGCTGGGTCTGGTATTGCTGCTCGGGCTGGTGTTCTTCTCCGCCACCGGGCTGACCTGGTCACGCTGGGCCGGGGATAATATCTCCCTGATGCGCAATCATTTTGGCTGGATGACGCCCTCGGTGAATACCGTGCTGCATTCTGAATCCGCGATGATGATGGATATGCCAATGGATGAGCATGCGGAGCATAAAGGCCACATGATGATGACGCAGGATGCCGCTCCGGCTACGGTCAATCCGGCGCAGTTCGATGGCGTGCTGAGCGCAGCGCGTGCGGCGGGGATTGATGCGGCCAAACTGGAGATCCGTCCGTCATACCGGGCTGATAAAGCCTGGACGGTGAATGAGATTGACCGCCGCTGGCCAACGCAGGTCGACAGCGTAGCGGTAGATCCGCAGAGCAACGCGGTGATTGATAAGGTGGAGTTCGCCAACTTTGGCCTGCTGGCCAAACTGACGCGCTGGGGCGTGGATGCCCATATGGGCGTGTTGTTCGGGGTGGCGAATCAGCTGGTCCTGGCACTGTTTGGGGCCGGGCTGTGCGTGATGATTGTGATTGGCTATCGCATGTGGTGGCTGCGCCGCCCGCAGGGTGGGCAGGTTTCCCCACTGGATACGCTACTGGGCTGCTGGCAACCGTTGTCGATTAGCGCACGTTTTCTGCTGCTGGTGATCACGTTGATTACGGCGGTCTGTTTGCCGGTGATGGGCGTGAGTTTGCTGGTGTTACTGGGCGTGGATGTGTGGCGCTGGCGGCGTGCAGTGCACGCCTGATCATCAATACGGGGTGACCGGAAAAAAGGGTCGCCCCCTGAGGGATCCCCACTCATTTTTTGTGGCTGACAGTTTGGCTTCAGGTCTGAGGCCAGTTTAAGCACGCCGGATCGGCAAAATCCACGGGCAGGCTTTACGCTAACGGCTTCGCCAGATAATGCTCCAGCATCGCCAGCAACAACTGGTTATCCACCGTCTGCAACACATGCACCTGGCCACCCTGCGGCTCACCGATGCCCACATCCACACGCAACGGCTGACGGAAACGCCATGACTTACCGCGCGTCATCCCCTCGCGCAGCTCCACGTCGACAAAATAATCCGCCGCCGTGCTCACTCGCTGGTTCAGCAACCAGGCCACTACCAGCGCATCGTGGATCCAGCAGCCCGGCAGATGACGGGTCTGAATCGAGTAATCAATCCACGGGCGCAGCGTCTCGGTGACAAAACGCGCCAGCGGTGTATCAATCTGTGCAATGCGATTCAGATCCTGATGCGTCATCAGCGTTTGACTGGTCACATCCATCGGCACCAGCGTGATATTCGCGCCGCTGGTCAGCACCTTATGTGCGGCCTCAGGATCAATGCCGAAGTTGGTGTCTTTAATAAAATCATCCAGCGCAAACACACCGCCCATAATGGCGATCTCCTGCACCGCATCGGCCATCTCCGGATAACGTTCTAACGCCAGCGCCACATTGGTCAGCGGACCAATCGCCACCAGGGTGATTTTCCCCGGATTCGCGCAAATCAGCTGGCCCATCGCATCCGCGGCTTCCAGAGCCGGGGCGGTAAAAGACTGCGGCTGACGCACGCCGCGCCACAGATGCGCCAGCTGGTTGCTGTGCACCCGCTGATCTAACGCTTCGCGCCACGGTTGCGTCGGCTCGCATAAGGCCGCATCGGCCCCTTTCACCACCGCTACCGACTGCCCGATACGCTCCATCAGATCTTTCACCACGCTGTACCCCACCTGGCTTGGGGTATTTCCCGCCACGGTGGTGATCAGCTCCAGCGAAATTTCCGGTGCAGCCAGCGCCAGTGCAATCGCCAACCCGTCATCGACGTTGGCCCCCGTAATACCATTCCCCGGATCACAATCAATAATTAATCGTTTCATATCGTTATCTTATTATCGGCCAGCTTGCAGCCACAGGACTCGCCAAGTTCAAGATGATGAGAGAACTCACTCAGCATGCTCTCCCCTTTCCACGCCGCCAGCATGTTGATAGCGGTCTTTGCCATCTCGCGCACGGGTTGACGAACAGTCGTCAGCGATGGCACATGATAGGCAGATTGATCGGTGCCGTTAAAACAGACCAGCGCCAGCTGATCCGGCACGCGGATACGGTGTTCAGACAAAGCACGAATACAGCCAATCGCCTGTGCTTCGTTCGATGCAAACAGAGCACGCGGGCGCGTCTCGCTCTGCATCATGCGCTGTGCGGCCTGATAGCCACCCACGCGGGTATAGGGGGTATGGAATATCCACTCCGGGCGTTCTTCCACGCCATGATCCGCCAACGCATCGCGCCAGCCTTGCAGACGATCCTGCGTATTCAGCATCTCCGGCGGGCCGCAGATAATGCCGACATGCTGATAACCGTGGCTCAACAGATGGGCCGTCACCTGACGCGACGCCTCGCGTTCATCCACGCGGATCACATTGACCTGCAAACTGGGATCAACCCGGTCGAGCATCACAAACGGAGTGCCGCTGGATTGCAGAAGATCAATATAGGGATGGCGGTCAACGCTGATGTAAAACAGGCCATTCACCTGCTGGCCCAGCAGATTGTTGATCAGCTGCAACTCGCGTTTTCGGCTGTCACCGGCATCGCCCAGCAGCATCACCATATCGTTCGCCAGCGCCTGCTGTTGCAGCTCATGGGCCAGCGAAGCAATAAACGCATTGCCAATATTCGGCACCACCAGTCCATAGGTTCTCGTGGTGCCTGAAGCCAGCGCACGCGCCACACTGTTCGGGCGGTAACCGGTGCTTTTAATCGCCGCCAGCACGCGTTCACGTGTCGCGTGCGCAACCGGTCGCGGTCCGTTATTCACAACGTAACTCACTACGGCAACGGAAGTTCCGGCGACTTTTGCCACATCTGCACGGGTAGCACGATGATGAATCTGTTTTGCCACAGGCAGTCTTCCTCACAAATAAACAGCGTCGGGCCGGATAACAATCCGGCCCGTGAGTCCCTTAGATAATGCAATTAAGGGAAAAAGAGCGGGGGAAAACCCACACTCTTTTCCGCTTTCATCCGTGATTAAATCGCATCTTCCGGTGCGTTAAGGTCGCGACCGCGTGTTTCCGGTGCCACAAACGTGGTCAGGAAACCGATACCTGCCATCACCGCAAAATAAGTGGCAATCGGCCACCAGTGACCCGTCCAGGCCAGCAGTGCCGACGCTACCAGCGGTGCCGTACCACCTGAAAGAATTGACCCCAGCTCTTTAGCCGTGGCCATTTTGGTATAACGATGATGAACGCCAAACATCTCCACGCCCCAGGCCGCCTGTACGCCGAAGATCCCCAGCGATGCCAATCCCATCCCGACGACGATCGTACTGATGACAATGGCCGGTTCACGCGAGTCCAGCAGCATAAAGGCCGGGAACGCGTAGAGGATCAGCAGCAGGCAGAAGCAGCGATAGGTAATACGGCGACCAAAGCGGTCCGACAACCAGCCCGCCAGCGGGATAATCAGGAAGCCCAGCAGCGAAGCAATAAACACCGCCGTGGTCGCCACCGATTTATCCACTGCCAGCACTTTCACCACATAACCGATAATAAAGCCCTGCGCCAGATAGGATGGACCGTTCTCACCGATACGCAGACCAACCATGGTCAGGAAGGCACGGCTACGGCGCCAGAATCCACGGGTATCCTCTACGACGGGCGCGGCGGCCAGCACCTGCTCACGTTCGGCTTCCAGCTCTGCTTTTTTGCGTTCAAATACCGGGGTTTCACGTAAGTGACGACGGATCCATAACGCCACCAGCGCAATCAGCGAACTGCACAGGAACGGAATACGCCAGCCCCACTCTTGCAGTGATTGTTGGTCCATCTGCACCACCGCCAGCCAGACCAACGATGCCAGCAGCGTGCCGCTGTTAGAACCGAGCGCAATAATGGAAGAGACCAGACCGCGACGCTGCGCGGGTGCGTATTCACCCAGCATTACCGTACCGCCGGACAGCTCTGCACCCGCACCAAAGCCCTGACTAAAGCGTAGCAGCACCAGACACGCCGGTGCCCAAAGGCCAATAGAGGCATAGCTGGGGATAAGACCAATCAGTGTGGTGGAGGCACCCATCAGGATGATGGTGGAAACCATAACGACTTTTCGACCTTTACGATCGCCGAGCCAGCCAAAGAACAGTGCGCCAATCGGACGGGCAATAAAGCCAACCGACCAGGTCGCGAAGGTAGAGAGGAGTGCCATTTCTGGCGTTGCTTCGGGGAAGAAGACATCACCGAAGATAATCCCGGCGGCCAGCCCATATAAAGCGAAGTCGGCATATTCCATTGCTGTGCCAAGCCAGCACGAGAATGTTGCCCGCCAAAAATCCTTACGCCCTTCCGGGGTGGCTAAACGTTCATCTGCCGCCGAGTTGGCCGACATTGCAGTATCCTGTGCAACGCTTTGAGGTGTAGACATGAAAAATTCCCTGATGTGAGGAGTTTTATTCGGCGCCATCCCTGGCACGCACTCCTCCGTCGGAGGAAAATTCGCCAGTGAACAGGCCGTGTTATAAAGCCATGACGAAAGGTCGTTTACCCTAAATAATTCGAGCTGCAGGAAGGCGGCAAAGGAGCGAACCCCGATGAGCTTACTGAAGTAAGTGATTCGGGTGAACGACTGCAGCCAACGCACATGCAACTTGAAGTATGACGGGTAAAAAGGTTCCCTGGTGTTGGAACGCTATATTCGCTTTGCGCCGACGGTCTAAAATTGACCAATCGTATAAGTAACGCGAAACAAATTTGACCTTCACGTAGCTGCTAACCATCAAGCACCGTGAATTTTCACTACGCAGCTATTGTATCTACGCGTGTAGATAAATCAAGGTAACGAAACGGCAATCGTTAGATTTTCTTGACATTCAACACAACTGATTGCTTAGAAAATCAATAAAATCAATGAAATAAATCGTCCAAAAAACATGCGATTTTTTTTCACTATTGAAACCGTGCGCAAACTTAAGGCAAATGAAGCTGAACACGCTTTCAACACTGACGTTTTAGCCCCCGAGTATTGCGAAGAGATGACAATCTGCACATTAGCTTCAGGTTTGTGTTTGTCGGGGGGGATGGTTAAGCTGAAAAACACACTTAGAGCCTGGCCCAGTAGGCGTACATTAATGGCAAATAAAATAGCCTAATGGGCCAGGCACTTATCAGGCGGGAAATAATGACGATTACATTAATGCGCCACGGCAAGCCCGATCACTCTCTGCCAGGCCGCCGCTCCTCACTGGCGATGGCGGAATGGTGCGAGGCCTACGATCTGGCCGAGATCTGTGACCTGCCGCCAGAACGCAGCCTGAGGCTGGCCGCAGAGGCGGATTGGATTGTCACCAGCACATTACCGCGTGCCATTTCGTCGCTGGCAAAACTCGGCAGGCAGGCCAACCGGGTCGATGCAGTCTATCGTGAAGTGGCACTGCCCGTTATGCCGCTGGCCTTCCCGGCTTTATCGCCGCTGCTGTGGCTGCCGCTGCTGCGGGTGATGTGGCTGCTGGGCTACGCCGGACAGGTAGAGTCTTACGCTGAGGCAAAACAGCGTGCGGTGCTCGCCGCCGATCGCCTGATCGCCCTGTCTGCCGAAGGCAATGTACTGCTGGTGGGTCACGGCATTATGAATAAGCTGATTGCACGCCGCTTACGTCATCTTGGCTGGCTGGGAGAGAAACACGCCAGCAGCCGCTACTGGAGCAGCGCCATTTATCATCCACCGGTGATTTAGCGCTAAAGGCGCATGAGAGCAGGTCTGGAGAGATAATGGTTATGATTCAACCAGTTCGCGATATCGTATTTTTGCCTGGAAATGCATCATACACATGTTAAGCGCTGGATCGTGCCGCAGAGTTACATTATAATCCTGCGCCTCAGGCCCCATAGCTCAGTTGGTTAGAGCACGCGACTCATAATCGCTTGGTCGCTGGTTCAAGTCCAGCTGGGGCCACCAAATAAAACAAGGACTTAGACAGGAAACTGGCTGAGTCCTTTTTGTTTTCTGGCGTTACAGGTGAGGTAGTGGGTGATGTCATCCACATGCTGCATCACCTGCTATCAGCACACAGAACATAGGAGCCTGTTTGACAGACTCGACAAGAAAGTGAGTGAGCGGCGTGACAAAGAAGCCGGCTTCGTCAGCCTTAAACAAATTTGCTTGTAGTATGAGATCTGTCAGGCCATCAGCGTCATGGCAAGATCTTGCCGCGCTTATCAACGTTAATTAGAAACGGGCAATACTTATCTTCGTTATGCAACGGGTGGGCATCTGTGGTCTGTGCTTCGCTGTTGTGTGCCCTGATTTTCATCATTAGTGGGGCGAAGCCTGGCGTGAAGAAAGTTTTGACTATATACCCCAATCTACTCTGACAGATTGTTACAACATAACACGTCCTGCGCATTCAGGATGTCTTCTCGCTTTTCATTGAGTCGGGTAGCCGCGTAGACATCGATATTCAGCTTTGACGATTCGTGATCGGACAGCTCCCGGTAGCATAGCCCCTCCTGATTGAACGTGCACTTTGACTGCGGCATCAAGGCAAACCCCTTGCCCCGGGCGATGTGGGTGAGCATAACCAGTGAGTCATCTGGCTCTTTGATCCGCTTAAGCGGAAACCTGAGCCGATCGAAGTAGCTTTCACACTTATCGTAGAAGGTGGGATTGGCGCTTCTTGCAAACCAGAAGAGCGGTAAATCACAGATGTCTTCCAGCGAGACTTTTTCTTTCAGGCTTGCAGGATGCATAGCCGGCATTGCCATTAACAGCGGCTCGCGGTAGACCCAACGGTACTGGACGATGTCTTCATGACCAGTGCCTTTCTCGCCGGTGAGCACAAGATCAAGCGTGTTTTTTGACAGACATTGAAGCAGCTGCGCCGATGTCAGATTGGGAGTTTCAACATCATCGCCGGCATCCAGTTTATTGAGCTGTTTGTTGATAGGCTCTATCAGCTCAAAATTCAGCGTACGGGTGAGACCGATACGCAGATTCTTCTTTGAGGAAGGTGAAGCCGTTTTCATTTCGCTGAGCTGCTGAAGGAGCTTCTCTGCCCTGATAACCAGTTCGCGACCAGCCTCTGTCAGACTGACCTCGTGCGTGCTGCGGCTGAACAGCTGTATCTCCAGCACAGCTTCCAGGCACTTTATCTGACGGGTCAGAGGAGGTTGGGTCATCCTGAGACGTTCTGCGGCTCTGCGGAAGTTCAGCTCATGTGCGACAGCGAGAAAGCACTGAAGCTGCTTAACGCTGGGGAGGTTGCTACTGATTAAATGTTCTGCAATTGCCATAGATTCCATCCTTCAAATAGAAAAATTATTCTATCTTATTTATACGTAAAGATATAACACGGAATTTCATTTCAGAAAAAGGCTCTTTTACAGTAATACAAAATTTATATTACACATTTAACAATTCCACCTGCGTCACAGATTGATAAATTACACTCGAAATCTAATCCCATATCCTTTCGGAGATAATAATGTCATCTAACTATGTGCTGGTGTCTCGATTCCCATTAAAAAATACTGTTTCTGCTGATACTTTCTCGTCATTAAAAAACACTGAGAGCACGCGCTATTATTTTTGTGAAGAACAGGGTGTAAATGAATTACTGGAACTTCGTTCGTTTAACGACATTAAAGAAGTATCATGGGTGGAAGAAGAGATGGAATCTATGTTCCATCAGTTTGCTGACGTTCTTTCCGCGGATATTCGCAGAGAACTTCTGAAGTTTGTCGAGTCACCTATCGACAGCAAGAGAGATCTCCCTGAGACAAAATATATTCAGCTGCGCCATGTTGAAGTTCCTGCACACAATTATCAGCAGTATCGCCAGTGGCGCGACGAAACGATCTTCAACGTTGTAAGAGATAATAAAGACAAGATCGAAAGCTTTGAAGCTTTTCACTCGCTCATCAGTGGCGTGCCAGGTGTGATGTTCATTTCTGCGTTCAATGGCGATAAAGAAACGTATAAAGAAGCCTTTACCAATGCACGCTACCAGGAAATCATTCAGCAGGCAGGTGATAACTATATTACCGGAGGAAATGAAGGTCTCTATACCCGTATCTATCGCGCTTGTTGTTGCTGAGGAATGATTCATGAATTGTAAGAAACTGGTTGTTGTCGGCGATAAATTCAATGAATTCGCAAATGGAAAAGATGTCCTGACTATTTCTCAGCTGGAGCTGTTAACGCAAATCCCTGCAAATATCATCGATAAAGAACATGAAATTATTATCGGGCAGGGTGTACGTAAGGATTTTGCCGGGAAAGTGCTTTCAAATCAGGCGAGAAATACCATTCACGGCAATAAACTAAAAATGTGTTCTCTTGAAAAACTTGTTAACGATAAAAAGAATGAACACTGCCATAAACGGCTGGAGCAGAATGTCCTGATAGGTCCTGCAGAACAGACTGAGCACAACAGTAATCTTTTTGCTATGCCGCTGTTGATCGATGAGCGCTGTGAGCTGATGGCCGATCATCAGACCGGTCAGCATATTCAGGGAATGCTCCTGGTAGAGGCAAGCCGTCAGGCGTTTATCGCCATTACTGAAGAATTTATCTACAAGCAGGAAACGGGGCGTTACTACGTCATTAACAGCATGGCGATAAACTTTTCGAGTTTTCTGTTTCCTTTACCTGCGCTGGTTCATTTTGAGTACCTTGAGAAGGACGTTAATGACCGCCGTGGCCGTTTCAAAGCCCAGGTGCGCGTAACGCAGCATCAGATGCTTTGCGCCAGCATGGACGTCTCATTCACCGTATACCCTTCAGGGCTGATTTCTGAGAAAGAGAAATCCCTGGCTGAGGCGGCTATGCAGGCAGCGATAGTAGAACATCAGGGTGCGACCTTTGAGGTAGCGCATGCCTGAAATAAGCAGTCAGAAATACCGTCTGACTGCTACCACGCAGGGGCCGCTTTATCCCCCTGCGGAGGTAATGGATCAGGATGGTAACTTTGTCGTGGTCGGTATGGTGCCAGGAGACAACGGCCTGGCATGGCGCAGCATGATTGTGGCGGCAGACAGCCCGCTTCCGGGCTTTGGAGAAACGGCACCCTACAAAATATTGCGTGATATCGATGACATGTCACAGGCAGAACTGAAGGACGTGATCCTGCATACCCTTCCGCTGCCGGTACCGCTGAATAATTACGGGATGCTGTTCGCGCCAGAGCAGCGGCCACAGGCTAATACCGAAAGCCGGCCTAGCCTGCCTTTGCATGAAGGCTACATCGCAGATTACCGCAGCAGTGACGGTAAACGTCAGATCCCGCCTGTCACGCTGGCAGACTGGTTACGCGCTGAAGGCAGTCTTGAGGTGTTTCTGTCAGGAGACAGCCGGCGCGCGCTGTTCAGGTTCTCATTTCGCAGCCTGGTTCCCGACAGTGTTTATACCGTAATGAGCCTGCGTGAGCAGGATCTGGCAACTGAAAATCCAAGCCGGCCAGGACCGCTAGGTATCCCTAACGTATTTATTACCGACCACGATGGCAATGCGGATTACTGGGCGGAGTTACCCGATCCGTTCCCGGCACATGAACGCAATGATAATCGGGTAATTAACGTGGTTGTCCTTTATATGAGTTCCCGCCAGAGCTACGGGGGCGCAATTGGGCTGTATGGGCTGGGTGGTGATATCCATGCACATCTGAAACTGAAAAGCCGCTCATTCGATGAATTAATTACCGTAAAGTGAGTTAACAATGCCATTTGTACATATCACGACCTGGCCTGCTAAAGACGAAGGCGACATGCTCAGGCTGCATGAAGACATTACCTATGCCGTGCATAAAAACACCGGAGCACCGCTGGATAAAATCTCTGTAGTGATTTCTGAAATACAGCCCTCACGCTGGTCTGATGCAGGTATTCCCGGGGATCATAAAGATTTCCCGGTAAAAAGCCGAAGAAAGAGTTACGAGGAATAAGCTTTGCAGAAATCAGCCGCATTTTTTGATGTCGACGAGACCCTTATAACAATTAAAAGCATGTTTGATTTTTACGCATTCTGGTGTCGTGAAAATAATGAAATGAACACGCTTGAATGCTATATGACGCAGTTTAAGGAAAACGTTCAAAAAGGAACGAGTCGCGAGTATCTGAACAGAGAGTATTACCGACAGTTCTCTGGGGTCAGTTATAAAAAACTGGAAGAGGTGGGTGAAAAATGGTTCCGATCACAGTGTGTCAAAACTCTCTTTATTAACAGTGCCGTCGCAGCCCTTAAGCAGCATCAGGCAGAAAACAGACTGACTATCTTTGTTTCAGGATCGATGCGTCCTGTACTTGCACCGGTTGCCCGATATCTGGGTGTCACGGAGATTCTCTGTGCCCCACTGGAACTCACTGAGGCAGGAACACTGACAGGTGAAATAGGCACGCCGCAGACCATTGGCAGTGGCAAACGGGAGGCACTTATTGCGTTCTGTCGCGGAAAAGAAATCAGTCCTGCGGATTGCTATGCCTATGGAGACGATCTCTCCGATATTCCCATGCTTGAATCCGTCGGCCATCCGATTTGCGTAGGAAAGAAGTCATCGCTTGCCAGTCATGCGATTCACCAACACTGGCCCGTTATTTAAATCATTCCAGAGGTAAAAAATTATGAACGTAGAAAGCACTCCGCAGGATATGACCTTAAGGTCGTGGCTTGCTCTTTTTATTCTGGCTCTCTCAACGTTTACGATCGTCACCACAGAGCTGGCACCTGTTGGCCTGCTGACGCCAATCGCAAACGGCCTGCATGCGTCTGAATCAGCCGTGGGTATGACGGTCTCACTGTATGCATGGGTAGGTGCACTGAGCGCACTTTTTGCATCAGTGTTTCTGGGCAATGTGGCCAAGAAGCGGCTGCTGCTTACGCTCACCGTGATCCTTTTCCTGTCTAACGTACTTGCCGCGACGGTGAGCACTTACACGGTACTACTGGCTGCACGTGTGCTGGGAGCGCTGGCACACGGTGCATTCTGGGCAATGATTGGGGCAACGGCCGTTTCCATTGTGCCGACAAGATATATTGGCGCCGCTACCTCAATCGTATTTGGTGGCGTATCTGCAGCCAGTGTGTTTGGCGTGCCGGTTTCAAACTATATCGGCATTCACTTCGGCTGGCGGCAGGCGTTCTGGCTGATGGCGATACTCAGCGTGGTGGCATTTGCCGGTATCAGCGTGCTGATCCCACAGATCACCAGCAAAAGCGCAATTGGCTTTGAGGCGCTCAAAAGCGTACTGAAATCATCTGCACTGTGGAAAATCTATTCTGCTACGCTGCTCGCTGTCACCGCGCACTTTGCTGCCTTTACGTACATTGAACCCTGGCTGCACACGCAGCATTCACTGGCCACATCGGTTATTCCGGCTGTGCTGTTTGTATACGGTATTGCGGGACTTGCCGGCAATTTCCTGACCGGCATGATGATTGATAAATATCTCAAGGCGACAGTATCCATTTCAGTACTGCTCATTTGTGCGGTACTGGTATTCCTGGGAACATCCGGTTCAGCGCTTTCAGGCACTGCTGTCTTCACCGCTATGGTTATCTGGGGCGTGGCAGTATCCGGAATCTTTGTGGGCTTCCAGACGTGGGTCCTGCGCCTGGCTGAAGATAAAACCTTTCCTGCCTCTGCGGTTTACGTTTCATTTTTCAACACTGCTATCGGTATCGGTGCCTCTGCCGGTGCGTGGATGGTATCCGCATTTTCAGTTCCGATGCTCTACGTCGTAGCTGGCGTGGCCATCGGGCTCTCTGTACTGCTGGTGGCGGCTATCCCGACGCGCGTGGCGTCTGCACAAAACGTTCTGGAGAAATCTTATGAGTGAAGCTAGCGATCTGACCCGTTATGGCAAAGACATCATGGACCGCCTTGAACCCGGTCTTGCCGATAAAGTCACCGGACGACTGGCTGAACTTGATCCTTCATTACCGGCCCTGATCACCGACTACGCATTTGGTGCTGTGGTGGGGCGCCCCGGACTGGACCTCAAGACCCGTGAAATGCTGACAGTGGCATCACTTGTCACGCTGGGTAATGCGATGCCGCAGCTGGAGCTGCATATGAGAGCGGCTCTCAATACCGGCGTCACGCCCGAGGAGTTGCTTGAAATCGTAATTCAGATGGCGGTTTATGCAGGCGTCCCGGCTTGTATGAATGGCCTGACTGCCTATCGTGCCGCAATGGCGGCAACCGGGCATACATTACCCGGTCTGAAAGGAAAAAGTGCATGAATGAAGTAGTGATTGTTTCTGCAAGACGCACGGCAACCGGTGCATTTATGGGTGTACTGTCCGGGCACTCCGCCGTCGCGCTGGGAAGTCATGTTATACGCGCGCTTCTTGAAGAGTCCGGCGTCAAAGCCAGTGAGATTTCACAGGTCATTATGGGACAGGTTCTGACCGCTGGCTGCGGTCAGAACCCCGCACGCCAGTCCGCACTGAAAGCCGGACTGCCTGTCGAAACACAGTGTATGACCATCAACAAAGTCTGCGGTTCGGGCCTGAAATCGGTTCATCTGGGTATGCAGGCACTGCTCACCGGAGAGGCAACGTTTGTGATTGCTGGTGGTCAGGAAAGCATGTCCAGTGCACCGCATATCCTGACATCGTCGCGTACCGGGACACGTCTCGGAAACAGCGAGATGAAAGACAGTCTGGTATCTGATGGGCTGTGGGATGCTTTTGATGATACCCACATGGGCGTTACTGCTGAAAACGTGGCGGATGAGTTTGGTATCACTCGTGAAATGCAGGACGAATTCGCGCTTTTATCTCACATGAAGGCAATCAGGGCGCAGGAGCAGCACCTCTTTGAACGCGAAATTGTTCCTGTAGAGTGGCAGAACAGAAAGGGTGAAACGCAGAGGGTTGATACTGATGAAGGTCCGCGTCAGACCAGCATTGAAAAGCTCGATAAGCTCAAACCTGTATTCAGAAAGGGGGGCACAGTAACTGCTGGTAATGCCTCCTCACTTAACGACGGTGCCGCCGCTGTTCTTCTGTGCACCCGGCGTACGGCTGAGGCACAGGGATTGCCGGTGCTGGCTTCTCTGGGAGAGTTCACCAACTCAGGTATCAAGCCGGCACTAATGGGTGCCGCTCCGATACAGGCAATCACAGACTGCCTTACCCGTTCAGGCTGGAAGCCAGAAGACATTGAACATCTCGAATCAAATGAGGCGTTTGCGGCGCAGGCTCTCGCAGTTATCGCTCAGACAGGCATTTCACAAGAGCGCATCAACCCTTACGGTGGTGCTATCGCGCTTGGTCATGCTATTGGATCGTCGGGGTGCCGTATACTGGTCACGCTTGTACACGGCCTGATACGAACCAACAGCCAACGCGGTATGGCTGCACTGTGTGTTGGCGGTGGCGAAGGTGTCGCGCTGAGCGTTTACCGGCAGAAAAGCTAACAGTCAGCCGTCGTATCCAGAAATTAAAAACCGGGCAATGCCCTAATGCTGGTCACTTAAGGTGATCAGCCGTTTTTCTCGCCGAATATTTCTGTGCATTTACTCTTCGTTTCCGAGGGTAACTTCGCTCTCTTCTCCCCCGGTAATACCCGCCATTTTCTTTCTCATACAACGTTGTTAGCTCGCCACTCCTGCCGCACCAGTTCTGGCAACTTGCTGCGTAACGTCCAGCGACTGTCCAACATTCCCTGTTTCACTTCCCGATAACCCCGTTCGATTTTCCATCTGTGTCGATATAAGTCACTGATATTATTGCCCGGATAGCGATTCTGGTCTGTACGTACGACTTGATATTGTGTGTGTGTTTTCAGCGGCTGAAGGCAGCGCTGTTTTCCGGCGTGTCTGCCGTGCGCCAGACAACACCATCCATGGATTCAAGAGGAAGTTTGTGTTTGCGGAGCGTGACAGTGTCAGTCAACGTTAACGCTTTCTGAATGAATTCAGCAGGAATGAGGTCTGAGAGGCTACGGGCGTACTCTGGGAAGGTGGCATTGATCATGCCGAGGGCTTATGAAAGTTCCATTTAAAAAGGGTCCATGATGAACATGAACCCTTTTTATACCAGCCACCGGATCGGCATTAGGGCATTGCCCGGTTTTTTTATGAGCTCAGTACTCAGGCGTTAACGCCTTTCATGCCCTCCTCAGAGTAGCGGCCGCCTTTGATCTCAACGCGCTGATGAATGTTGTTCAGCAGGGTGATATCGGTTGCTTCCAGAACAATATTGGCCGCCTGCGCATTCTCGGTCAGGTAACTGATGTGCTTGGTTCCTGGGATAGGCACCAGCTTGTCATACTGTGCAAGCAACCAGGCCAGCGCAATCTGACCCGTAGTGCAGCCATATTTTTTCGCGAGCGGGCCCATAACGTCAAGCAGCTGAGCATTGTGATCAAGACTCGACTGGATGAACCGCTCATTGTTTTTGCGGAAGTCACCTTCTGCAAAATCACTATTATTACGATACTTACCGGTCAGGAAACCTCTGCCCAGAGGAGAGTAGGGAACCAGACCAATGCCCAACGCTTTCACAGCCGGCAGAATTTCCTGTTCAATATCGCGCGTCCAGAGTGAATATTCGGTCTGCAGGGCTGCCAGCGGGTGTACGGCATGTGCCCGGTGCAGGGTAGCCGCAGAGACTTCACAAAGACCGATGTGGTTAATCTTGCCTTCTTTAACAAGGCGGCTCAGGCATTCCATGCTCTCTTCGATGGGCGTCGCCTGACTGACCCGGTGCAGATAAAAAAGATCAATACGTTCAACGCCCAGTCTTTTGAGAGATTCATTACAGCAGCGGGTGATGTAGTCAGGCTGGTTGTTGATGGTGCGGGCGTAGGATTCATCAGGCGAGCGATCGATGCCACACTTGGTGGCGATTTTGAACTGCTCACGAGTCGTCTTGTCCAGACCGGCAAGAAAATGGCCGATCAGACGTTCATTGTGGCCACGGCCATACAGGTTTGCGGTGTCAATAAAGGTGATATCGAGGTCAACGAGTTTATGTAAGAGCTTCAGGGAGGCCTGATCGTCAGTCTGACCATAAAATTCGCTCAGCCCCATGGCACCATAGCCAACAGAACTGACAGAGAGGTTTTGAGATAGATTTCGGGTATGCATAAGTTCTCCTTTTTAAGCTATCTGATTGTTTCATCTCTATTCCAATTGATGAATTGTCATTTTCGTTATGCAAAAAAAGTATCGGACTGCGTGTTTAGATAGTTGGTATGGCTTCAATATATATATTACCGGTATGACGCTGTCCGAGAACGATACGTGGGGCGTTTACGTACTCAGCCCACTCCCCCTACGGGGAGGTGACGAGTGACATATTAATTGATAGGATACCTATTCATTTATCTATTCACTTATCTATTCACTCAGTGATTCAACATTATGCCTGATCGCTTCGACACAATACGCCAGTTGCTCAGTCAGGGGCCAATGCAAGCACGGCAACTGATTGAAAAAATGGAAATTAGCCAGCCAACACTGTCCCGCGCATTGAGGCAGCTTGGTGACGATCTTGTTCGATTCGGGGCGGGTCCCTCTATTCAATATGCCCTGCGCGATACCTGGCGCAGATTCAGGTCTGCACCTGTTCACCGCATCACCGATGAAGGGCGCGTTCAGCCTCTTGGCGAGCTGATTCCGGTTCGCCCTGACGGGTTTGTCATGGTGCAAACCGACAATGTGAGCCTCCATAGCGACGGGCTGCCGTGGTGGCTGTTTGACATGCGACCGCAAGGATATCTCGGGCGAGCCTGGGCATCGACGCACGCGGTCGGGCTGGGCCTGGCGGCGAACCCAGAGCAATGGTCAGACGCGGATGTGGTCAGGGCGTTGCTCGCACAGGGTCATGATGCGATCGGCAACCTGCTGATAGGGGAGCAGGCACGGGAGCGTTTCCTGGAGATGCCAGAACCCCACCCCGTTGATCGCGACACAACCTACCCCGCGCTGGCCGTGGCGGCGGGTGCGGGTGAGGCGCCAGGATCATCTGCGGGTGGTGAACAGCCGAAATTCTGTACCTATACAGAACGTGGCCATGTGTTAGTGAAATTCTCGGCCCCGGATGACAACCCGGTTAGCGAACGCTGGCGCGACCTCCTGCTGGCCGAACACCTGGCGCTAAAGGTGCTGGGTGTTAAAACAGAGGTATTTGATTTTGCTGGACAGCGTTTCCTCGAGATCCCCCGATTCGATCGCATTGGCCAAATGGGCCGTGTCGGCGTCTTCTCGCTGCGGGCACTGGATGCAGAGTTTGTCGGTAATGCCAGGGCTTCATGGCCAGCGCTGGTCAATAGCCTGATTACGGAGGGGCATGTCCATCCTGATGCCGCCGTCGACACCGCACGGCTTTGGGCATTCGGGGTCCTGATTGGCAATACCGATATGCACCACGGAAATCTGTCGTTCATCAGTCACCACGGTCGCCCATATCACCTCGCACCGGCCTATGACGTTCTGCCTATGGGGTTCGCACCCAAAGCGAGTGGCGCAATCGTGAACGAGCTCCGACCCGCGTCACTATCGGAAGTGATTAGCGGAGAGATCTGGCGGGAAGCACTGGATCTGGCGGAGAACTTTTTTGCTATAGCCAGCAACTGCGATCGCTTTTCTGCCAGTTTCACCCCGTGCCTTGAGGCCTTACGCCGCCACCTTGACGAGGCCAGATCGCGTATCGCCCGCCTGGGATAAGAAGCGGGTTCAACGTTATTGGGCGGTAAATTTCCAGGTCAATACTTTCCCAGATAAATTCATAACCACTTGATTAAAAACAATTAAAAATAAAAATAGATACAATGGCGAACCATCAAGAACAAACCAACATTATAACTCCGATATCGCTTGGTCGCGAGTTCAAATCCGGCCATTTCAATGAGATTTTATCTTTTAAATCAGTATATTAAACAAATTTGAAATGAGTGGCTTTTTTGTTTTTATACCCATATTGTAATACAAACAAGTCTAAGCCCCGTTCATCCTATTCAGGTGTAGGATGAATGGGGCTTAGGGTGAGACATAAAATCAATCTTGCGTATAATAGCCGGATTAAAACTTTAAGAAATTCTGAGTATGCAAAAATTGAAAGCAATTGATTTGTTTGCAGGTGCTGGCGGTTTTTCGCTTGCAGCTTTTAAGGCAGGCGTTGATGTTCAGGCGGCCATCGAACTTGATAAACTGGCATCTGAAACGTACTACAAAAACCTTGTCATCAAATTTGGTGCACAAACTCAGGTATTTTCTCAAGATATCAATGATGTGGATATTGATTCGTTGATGCGTTTTCAAGGTTTAAAACAAGATGAACTCGATCTTTTGCTCGGTGGCCCGCCATGCCAGGGATTTTCCTCACACAGAATCAATGATGCAGGCATAAACGATCCAAGAAATTCCTTATTACTCCGCTACTTTGATTTCGTCAGGAAGCTAAGGCCCAAAGTTTTTTTGGTTGAAAATGTACCAGGGCTACTTTGGCCTCGCCATGCTGAATATCTTGACAATTTTATCAGCCTGACAAGAGAGCACGGCTACCAAGTCATTGGTGATAAACCTTACGTCTTAAATGCCAGAGACTATGGTGTACCACAGAACCGCAAACGAGCATTTATTCTGGCAGTCAGAGACGATATTCAGACTAATGACTTATTATGGCCACCAGAAGCAACGTACACCAAGACTGGCCAGCAAATTTGGCCCACGGCGTCCTCTGTTTTTGAACGCCCTGCTCAGTCAATATTGATTGAATTTAAAGAACGGTTAGTTGAAAAATTTAATTTCACGGCTGAAATGGCAGAAAGTTGTATAGATCAACTGCAATGGGGGTCACCGATAGCACAAGATGATTCTTGTGCTATTCACATGATACATTCAAAAGAAATGACTACTCTTTTCGAAAACACCCCACTAATGGGAGATAGAATCGAGTCCGGTAGGCAACTAAATTGCCATAAAAATTATGGTGGTCATTTGGATGTATATGGCAGGATTTATCCTCACTTTCCATCAAATACTATAACAACAGGATGTAACAATCCATCTAAGGGGCGTTTCGTTCATCCCTGGCTACCACACGGTATTTCATTGCGTCATGCTGCCCGCTTACAAACATTTCCTGATGATTATACTTTTGTGGGCGGAACGATGGCGATAGCAAAACAAATTGGTAATGCGGTTCCGGTAAAGCTTGGTGAAGCATTACTCGGTGCGATAATAAAGCTGTTATCAAAACAGCCCTCCCTAAGCAGCAAAGATGCCAGGGAGGTCAATTGTAATAAGGATTATACATATGACGAGGCACGTCACGTTTCAGACTCGGGCAAGGACAATCGATCATCTTGGGCGGGAACAAATAGCTGACTGTCCGACGGCAATCTCCGAACTATGGAAGAATGCTTATGATGCTTATGCTCGGCAAGTAGGACTTCACATTTTTGACGACGAGCTGAAAATCGCCGCTATTGTGGATGATGGTCATGGTATGAACCGGACTGAGTTTGAGTCTAAGTGGCTAATCGTAGGCACTGAGTCTAAAACCAATGGTTTTGACATCCCTGAGGATGACCGCGACGGTTTACCTAAACGCCCCAAGCAAGGCCAGAAAGGTATTGGTCGTTTATCCTCTGCGGCACTTGGCCCCCTATTGTTATTGATTTCTAAACGTAGGAATAGTGATTTTGTTGCAGCATTAATTGACTGGCGGTTATTTGAAAACCCTTTTCTTTATCTCAATGATATCCGGATACCCGTCAGGGAATTTAGCAAAAAAAACGATCTATCTGAGGTGTTGCCACAGTTATTTGACCAGATGATGGGAAATATCTGGGGAGAATCTGATGATCCAGCACGTACTATTCGTATAGCTGATGCATGGCATGCTTTTAGTCAGCAAGAAAAAGAAGATGGACAGGAAAACACCACACAAGAAAAAATTGAAAAAACTCTAATTGAAGAAATCTTCCTAGATAAACACTTTAACAAGTGGCCAGTATGGTCAGGTGAGTCTTCGCATGGCACAGCTATGTTTATGGCTGATGTACAGTATGATTTATATGTACAGCTATCAAACACTCCCCTTGAGCAAGCAGAGGATACTGAAAAAAGTACTCGGGAACGATTTTTTCAGACATTATCTAACTTCACCGATCCATTTTCACGTGACAACGAACCATTAATTAACGATTTTAACTACAATGTGTTCGGATGGATAAGCAATGTTCCGCGTACAATTATTGGACAAGATAGAGAATTTGACATTCGTAATCTTGAAAACCTTGAACATATTATTGAGGGGACAGTTGACGGCAATGGATATTTTAGGGGTAGAATTCGAGTTTTTGGGGATTGGATTGAAGACTATGTAATCAAGCCTAAACAAATTTACAAGACCCGTAAGGATAGTGCCTTTGGTATTTTTCATCTGCGCATTGGATCATTCGAACATAATTTCAACAGTTCATCATTAAATGAAGGACAACATGCCAGTTTTAAAGAACAAACCGAAAAATATGGTGGATTAAGAATTTATCGAGATGGGTTGCGTGTGATGCCTTATGGGCGAGCAGATAGTGATTATTTTTCTATTGAAGAACGCCGCTCAAAAAACGCCGGTCAATTCTTCTGGTCCGGCCGCCGAATGTTCGGACGTATTGCTATTAGTCGAGAGCACAATCCAAATCTGAAAGATAAAGCGGGCCGCGAAGGATTCATAGAGAACCGAGCATCAAAATTATTTCGTGAAATAGTTGAAAAAATACTTATCGACTCTGCCGAAAAGCACTTTGGTCGAAAAGCTAAAGACAGAAAAACAACAATTGAAGACTTAAAAGAAAGCAAAGCCTTATTAAAAGCAGAGGAAGATAGAAGTAAATTACTCACTAAAGAAAGAAACCGTATCCGCACTTCAATAAAACGTAATTCAAGCTCTCTTACATCACTAGTATCTATCATTTCAGAATTTCGCGATAACTTGCAGGGAAGGATAAATTTAAATTCAATTGATGAACTGCACTCATTAAAAAACACAATTGATAAATACTCCGAGACAATTCAGGAATACTCCCTCAGTCCTATACCAACAAGCTTAGGACGCCTTGAAGACGATTACCGTGCTTATAGGAAAGAAGAACTTTATTGTAGAGAAGTAATAAAATCACTAACTTTTGTAATCAATAAAGCGATTACTGACTCTACACAGAAAAGTGATTATGAAAAAGCTTATGAAGTGTACCGTAGTAAACTTTCAACGATAAACAATGCAATTACTCGCTATGCTGGACGTGGTAAAGAGATGCTCCTTAAACAGCAGGTAGAGTTAGAGGAACTTATCAAGTATTGTCGAGAGCAATATAAATTGGTGATGGAAGATAGCCTTGAGGATCTCAAACTTTCTCGGGCCGCATTACCTCAGGTTCTTGACAAACTAGATTCGGAACAGCAACGCATAGAAATTGAGAATGCTCAGAAGCTTTCACCTTATATCACTGCACTTGAACGTATTAACGAACAAATCGATCTGGAAAGTTTGGCCATACATAGTATGAATGAGACAACAAGGCACCGTGAGGAACTTGCACGTCTCCACTCACTGGCTCAGCTTGGAATAACAGTTGAAATTATAGGCCATGAGCTTGAAGGGTTAGATCAAGAACTGACTCATTCTTTGAAATCTATTAATAACGGGCAACTTTCTCAATCCCAACAAAGAAACATTGACACTGCGATAACATGTCACAATTCATTAATGGAAAAATTAAAATTCCTATCACCTCTAAAATTATCGGGTAAGAAAGAGATAAGGAAAATAACTGGGCATGAAATTGAGAAATATACCTCTACATATTTCTCAAAACAGTTAGATAATGCAGATATAAAACTATCATTTACACCTGAGTTCAGAAAAATAAGCATCATTGATCTCCCATCAAGAATACTACCAGTATTTATAAATACAATAAATAATGCAATGTACTGGGTTCAACGTAGAGATGACAATAAAAAGGAGATATTACTATCCTTCGTTAACAATGAAGTCCTTATTAGCGATGATGGGCCTGGTGTTGACAAAGACGATCTTGATAGCTTATTTACTTTATTTTTCACACGAAAGCAGAAGGGTGGAAGAGGTGTAGGCCTGTATCTCTGCAAACAAAACCTCATGGCAAGCGGACATAGTATCCGTTACGAAGTAAGAGATGATTTTAAAGCACTTAATGGTGCAAATTTCGCTATTAAATTTAAAGGATTAACTCATGACTGAAATGACACAGGCATATTCAAATCTGATAAAAGAAGCTTTTATAACACCGATCCGAACGGTCACAGTCATTGATGACGAATATCCTACTTTTTTATCCTTACTAGATTCACAAAAGCAAGTATCTTTGGATGTAAAATCAGCCTCCTCAAATACTGATCGCTTAAAAAAAATCATCGCCATGTGTCATTATAAACGCCATTGGAGTATTGATGTTTTAGACGGGAGCACTCCTAATGTTGGTGGAAAAGTTCCTGTTCCTTCTCACATCCGTCACAGCGACTTAGTCATACTTGATTATCATCTTGATGGTGATGGTTCCGTCGATGGTGGTAAACGCGCCCGCAGAATCATTCAGCAATTGGACCAAAGTAACCACTACAACCTCACTTTGGTACATACAAAAGGTCAAGACGATGACATAAAAATAGTTTTCACTGAAATCCTTAAAGATTTCATTTGCATTAGCAATGACAACCAAACAATTCCATCTGAAGCTACCATTGAAAAAATCAACAACTGGCTTGATGAAAATGAAGATGGCATTAAATATCAGTGGATCACTGAAAGCATAAACTTAGTAAAAGTTCTTAAGATATTTTTATCACCTGAGTCTTTGCGCTGTATTAACCCACGAGTAAAATCTCACCCGCTACATGCATTTTCATCGGAAATAAACCACGTAGCAAAACAAGCGGGATTATCAGACGTTGAGTTGATGCAATGGCTCTTCACAGATATCCTGACCAAAAATGAAATTGTTTTTGGTCAGGATACACGTATGGATCTACAGTTTGATTGGAGTGAGGAAACAAATTTCATCAGCACTGGTAAAATATTTATTTCTGTAATCAGAAAAGAAAATACAGAAGACCTTGAAGAAGAACTGATTGGTTCGCTGAGCAGAGCACTGACAAAACATAATGCATCTCCAATGCAACTGCTAATGGCAAAAATTCGTTTTGAACTTGATGAAAAAGGAATTGAACAAGCATCTAAAATAATTAGCAATCGATATGCCCAAGCTGGATGGCTCTATAATCTTCTCAAAAATTCCAATGACGATTCAGCTCATGACAAAGCAATAAATCTTCATTGGGAACAGCTTGCAACTGCATCACGTTTAGAATTAAGAGATTTCTCTAAGAAAATAATGAATATTGCCAGAGAAACTTTCCCCTCTGATGAGAAAAAATTTGTTAAACATTTCTTTAATGAATGCATGACCGAGCAAGATATTACCTTAGGCCATCTGAATGCATTTTCATGCTCAATGCCAGTATGTAATAGCCACTTGATGACAGGAACTGTACTTGATATTGAGGGTGAGAAATGGGTTTGTATAACTCCTGCATGTGATTTAGTCCCCGGCCAGAAAAAAACACAATGGGAATCTCGCATTGGTGAGTCTTATTTGGTTTTTAAAGCCGTAAGGTTTGAAAAGGCAAATCTTAACACCGCAAATAAAAAAGCGAACTTTAATGACTATATTTACCTTAACGTAGATGATAAGCCTGAAGCTTACTGTCTTGGTGGAGAGAATCCATGCTGGGACACATTCTATGCTGTTAACCAAGGTCGTTATGTTAATAGTTCGCAACTATGCATTCTCTCTGTAAGGGAAAACAACAACCCTGACGCCAAATTTCCTCTTGAGATGAAGGAGTTGCAAGTTAATGTAATTGCTGAGTTACGCTATGAATATGCCTTAAATCTATTACACAAATTCGGCTCTTCACAAACAAGAGTTGGGCTAGACTTTCAAAATAAAGAAAGCATGTGGTAGTTTATAACATTATAAATAGCTGCTTAATCAAAAAATATTAAGCAGCTTCATTTCTGATGAATAATATAAAGAGTATAATCCCCCCTCACGACTAACAAATCCAGGTAGCTACTCCACCCGCACCACCACCTTCCCTTTCGCTCGCCCGGTCTCAATATAGGCCAGCGCGTCTTTGATCCCGGCAAAGGGAAATACCCGGTCCACCACTGGCTTAATCACCCCGGCCTCCACCAGTGCGCTAATCTCACTGAGCTGCGCCCCGCTGGCGCGCATAAAGACAAACGAATAGCGTATGCCGCGCCGTTTAGCCTGCCTCCGGATGCGGTAACTCAGCAGGCGCATCACCTGCTTCAGCCCCCAGGAGAGCCCCTGTTCCGTGGCAAATGCCGGGGTTGGCGGGCCGGAGATGGAGATCAGCTGGCCGCCGGGTTTCAGCACCTGCAGCGATTTTGCCAGCACATCACTGCCCAGGCTGTTCAGCACCACATCATAGTCATGCAGAAGGGTGGAAAAATCCTGCGTTTTATAGTCGATAACCACATCAGCCCCCAGCGCTTTCACCCATGCCACATTGGCTGTGCTGGTGGTGGTGGCAACGAAAGCGCCAAGATGTTTGGCAAGCTGGATGGCAATGGTGCCCACGCCGCCGGAACCGGCATGAATCAACACCTTCTGCCCTTTTTTCAGTTTTGCGGTCTCCACCAGCACCTGCCAGGCCGTCAGGCTGACCAGCGGAAGCGAAGCCGCTTCTTCCCGACTGAGATTGTCAGGTATTAACGCCAGGTCGTTCTCGTTAACCGCAATGTACTGCGCGAAGGTGCCAATTCGCTGCTGGGCAGGCCGCGCATAAACAGGATCGCCAGAGCGAAATCGGGTCACCTCAGGCCCGACACTCACCACCACGCCCGCCACGTCGTTACCCAGAATCAACGGCAGTTTATACGGCAGAATCAACCTGAACTCGCCTTTACGAATTTTGGCATCCAGCAGATTCACGCTGGTTGCCTGCACCCGGATCAGCACGTCATCCGCCCGCAGTTCGGGTTCAGGTCTCTCAGTGAGGCGCCCGATGTTTTTGCTGCTGTAACCCTCAATAATAAAGGCTTTCATCACTGTTCAGACCTCGATGTCGCAGGGGGCAACGGTGATCAGAACGGCAGGGATCGTGTTCATCGTTGCTCTCTTCTGTGGAATTTATAGATGACGATTATCATCATTGTGTTTTTAGATGATGTATGACATATATAATAAATGTCAAACAACATTTAAAACCCACAAGGGCAATAGCATGAACTACACCACGTTTGGTCGTAACAGCGGTTTACGCGTTTCTGCACTGGCACTGGGCACCGGAAACTTCGGCACTGGCTGGGGTTATGGTTCGGAGAGAGAAGAAGCAAAACAGGTCTTTGACCGCTACGTCGAAGCCGGTGGAAACTTTATTGATACCGCAGACGCTTACCAGTTTGGGCAGTCTGAGGAGATAGTCGGGGAGTTTATCGCCGCAGAGCGCGACCGCTTCGTTGTCGCCACAAAATACAGCTTAAGCGCCTCACCAGAACCGGGGATCTCGCGTACCGGCAACAGTCGTAAAAATATGATCCAGTCGGTCGAAAACAGCCTTAAGCGACTGAACACCGATCGTATTGATCTGCTGTGGGCACATTTTGACGACCAGCTAACGCCACTTGAGGAGATCGTGCGTGCCTTCGACGATCTGGTGCGCGCAGGCAAGATCCAGTACGCCGGATTGTCTAATTTCCCCGCCTGGCGTATTGCCAGGGCAGACACAATCGCGGAACTGCGCGGCTGGTCGCGCATTGTCGGCATTCAGGTGGAATACAGCCTGGTGCAGCGCACCGCCGAGCGAGAGCTGCTGCCAATGGCTGAAGCACTTGGGCTGGCAGCGACACTCTGGTCACCCCTTGGCGGCGGCCTGCTCACAGGAAAATACCGTCAAAGTAACGAAGGACGCCTCACCGGATTCGGCGGGCGGCTGGTGCATACCGAGCAGGACACCACGCTGCTGGATACCGTTTTTGCCGTCGCCGGGGAGCTGAATATCCTGCCGCTTCAGGTGGCCATCGCCTGGCTGCAAGACAAAGCCGCACATTCCACAACCAGTCTGATCCCCATCCTTGGTTCCCGTAATCTGGCACAGTTAAACGATACGTTGCAGGCGCTGGATGTGAGGTTAGAGAAAGATCAGATCGCCCGGCTGGATGCTGTCAGCGCCATTTCAGCAGGCACACCACATGACCAGATTGCCAGCACTCTGCCGAGAGCCCAGGGCGGCGGCGAGTTTGTCAAAGCCTGGCCGCGGGCCTGAATGAAGTATTGATGAAGGGCATCATCTATTGATGGTGCGAGACGCATCCCCTAAGATGATGCCCTCAAAAAGAAGGAGAAGACGATGGCCCGTGTATCGAAACAGCAGATGGAGCGTCACCGCGAGGAGATTATCAACGCCTCTTCGCAGCTCTTCCGTGAGCGGGGATTAAACGGCGTCAGCGTCAATGATTTGATGGCCGCAGCCGGGTTAACGCACGGCGGTTTTTACGGCCACTTTGAGTCAAAAGATGAGCTGGCCGCCATCGCCAGCCGCAAGGCCTTTGACGACTCTGCGGCGCGCTGGCAGGCGATCAATCAGCAGCCGAGCCATCACACGTTGCGCACACTGGCCGAACATTATCTTTCTCCCGCTCATCGGGATGGCGTACAGGATGGCTGTGCCATTACGGCATTAGCCAGTGATGTCGCCAGGGAAAGCGCGGATAAACCGGTGCGTGATGTCTATCTCGACGGCGTGAAAGGAATGCTGGGAATGCTGGAGTCGCTTTCGGATGTGGAAGATGACGCGCAGCGCCGTCAGCATGCGCTGATGCAGTTTTCCCTGCTTATCGGCGCACTGACGCTGGCACGCGCCACGTCCGGGGACAGCCTGTCCGATGAATTCCTGACGGCCGCTAAAACAGCGTTGCTGGCAGAGAAGGAATAGCCTCTGCGCGTCTGGGGGTTCAAAAAAACCTCAGCCAACGCTGACGGCCACATCGACCTCATCGATAGCCATAGGTAAAAATCTGAGAGAGCCCCCCCCCTCTCCCGGTCAGTGATCGGCACTCATTTTGATGTTAAAATTCCGCCGCACAGCTAATAATTTAATGACATGGAAGATTTAAATGAAAAAGATTCTGGGCCTTGCCCTGCTTGCGGCCACGTTTACCACTCACGCCGCGTTCGTTAATCCTCTGGATTTCGATGGTTCCGCCGCGCAGCAAAAAACCGTTATCGAATACATTCAGGGCAAAGTGAAGAAAGAGTACTGTGAAGGTCCTGTTGATATGTGCCAGCCAACCACCCTACGCATGATGGAAAAACAGAACCTGAGTGCTTTTAAGACACTGACAAAGGCAGAAAATCGCCCGGTGTTAGATAAGGTGATTGCGGATTACTGGCACGGACCGATTGATATGTGTAATTACAGCACCCTCAATATGATGTACCAGCAGAACCTGAAAGCCAGCGGTGAAAAACTGACCTGGTAACGATAATGAGCGGGCTGCCAGCAGGTGGCCCGTTTTGCATGAAGCCTTTTCCATCAGGATAGCCGTTGGTTAACCAGATAGAAGGCGTGCCGCCCGTCGGCCAGCAGGCGCTGATGGAACGCCAATACGCTGTCAGGCGTCAGCGCCCGCAGGTCATTGATATCAGGCTGAGGAATCATCTGCTGTGCCCGCAGCCAGCGATAGCGGCTGGCCTCCAGCGCCCCGGTTGGCACCTGCTGCTGTTCCTTCAGCACTATCTGGCATGTTTCCCACAGCGCCTGCGGGCTGAGCGCCGCCAGCTCGGTATTCATCTGCACTAAGAAGTGGTCAATGCGTGCCACCAGCTCCGCCGTCGTGAGATGCGGGGATTGCAGCGCAAACAGGATGCCCGAACGCCCCGCCGCCTGATAAAAACGACAGCTCACCACATAGCCAATGTTCTGTTCCACACGCAGGCGCTGGAAAAACAGCGGCTGATAAATCATCGCCAGCAGCTGCCAGGCGGCCAGGCACGCGGTACTCTCCTCCACCAGCGGGCAGAAGCGCAGCAGTGCGGCCTCCGGGCTGCGTGTCGCCACCTGGTATTCAGGCTGTGGGGGTAAAGCATCAGGCAGCGCACGTACCGCCGGGTTAATGGCAGCCGGAAAGGCACTCAGCAGGCAGGCGAGTTGCCGGTGCAGCTCGTGGTCGCCGCCATCCAGTACTGCACGCCAGGGGAGGTTGAGCGGCGTCTGGCCGCCTGCGGGATTGTGCAGCGCCTGCAACGTTTCCGGCAGTGCACCGAGTAATGCCCGCACGGCAATATCATCGTGCAGCGCCTGACGCTGGCGCAGAGACTCACGCTCACCGCGTGCGATCACCCCAGGCGGGATATCCGCCAGCAGCGCATTTAGCGATGCCAGCGTGCTGACCATCAGCGCCGCCTCCCCCTGTAACTGGATCAGCCAGTGTCCCTGCGGGCAACCGATCGCCAGTTCGCCCCCGCGATGAGCGCAGCTCGCCGCCAGCGCACGCAGACGGGCCTGCACGATCTGCCCCCAGGGCGCTGGCAGGTTGTTTTCAGGGCTGAGCAGCAGCACAGCGGGCGATTCATCGCGGCGATGATGGGCCAGTGTTGCCTGACGCGCAGGCAACGTGGGGATGGCAGGCGGCAGGGGTTGCGGGAAGAACACGAACGCCTCACCTGATGTATCAGGCTGAACCGGTGCCCGCACGCCCGGCTGGCAGGCCAGCGTCCAGCCCTGCACGTCGAGCTGATCCAACGGGGGGCTGTCAGCAATCCACAGCCGTAATAATGGCGCGGCAGACAGCAGTGAGAACAGTATTGCGCCCTCATCATCCCCGGCCGGAGCAAACCCAAAGGCACTTTCACGCAACTGATCCATCACGGGTAACTGCACGAAGTGGCGGCTGGCCAGCTGCGCGTAATGAGCACGCTGCGTTGTCGTCAGTCGAGCCAGCTGTGCCAGCCAGTGATGTACGCGCGCTTCAGCCCGGTCGGCATCCCCGGCTTCCACCAGTACCAGTTCAAGGGTGATCACCGTCTGCTGTGCGCTGCGATACGGTAACAACAAGCGGGCACCGTCGCACAGTTCCTGCTCGCGCAGCGAGGCCATCAGGCTGCCCGCCGCTTCGTCCAGCAGCAGCTGGCGCAGCAACGCCAGCCCGCCGTCGATCCGTTGATTCAGCAAAAAGGAGAGACGCAGGCGCGGTGCACCGTTCAGTTGCAGGGCGATATCACACTCAGCAGCAGCCGCTAATGCAGGCAGCGCGGGGGGGAGCACCGCGCCCACCGGGAAAGCGTCGGCGACCTGTTGGGCCAGTTGCCATAGCACCTCGATCGGCGGCGGCCCCTGCAGCCACAGCGTCACCGTATCCGCATGGTAATAGCGCTGATGGAACTGTTGCAGCGCCGCACGCAACTCGGTTGTGTCGTTACCAAAAACCGCCGCATTGCCCGTCTGGAAGCGCTGCCACGGATGGGCAGCAAAGGCGGCACTCAGCGCCGCGTCACACAAGGTGTCCTGATGATCCGCCAGCAGGCGGCACTCGGCATCAATGGTTGCCACTTCCTGGCGGATGGCGGTGGCAGACAACAGCGGCGCCGCCAGCATATCCGTCAGACGGGGCAGCGTTTCTGGCAGTTGTTCAGGGGCGCACTCGAAAAAATAGGCGGTGCTGCTGCCGAGGGTGGTGGCGTTCAGCCGTCCTCCCCTGGCGGGCAGCCAGGCCATCAGTCGTTGATCATCCTGAAACCCCTGGCTGCCTGCAAACAGCAGGTGCTCAAGCAGATGCGCCAGCCCCGGCCAGGCATCCGGCTCATGATGGCTTCCCACATCCACCTGCATCAACGCGGCGGCACGCGTGGCCTGCGGGTCTGAGATCAACTCAACCCGTAAACCGTTGTGCAAGCGCCGCTGTTGATGCTGCATGCGTCAGACCTTGAAGATCAGCTGAGCATTCACCCGCTCAGAGTTAGCGCGGTTGCGGAACTGCAGCTGGCTGACCTGAATATTGGTGCAGTTGGCCTGTTCACGCGCTTCCAGGATCATATGGTGATGCTCTGATTTGCTGCACACCGGGTCGGCATTATCCGCATCGCCAGTCAGCATAAACGCCTGGCAGCGGCAGCCGCCGAAATCCTTCTCTTTTTCCGAGCAGGAGCGGCAAGGCTCCGGCATCCAGTCAAAGCCGCGATAGCGGTTGAAGCCAAACGAGTTAAACCAGATGTCCTGTAAGCTCTGCTCCAGCACCGACGGGAACTGCACCGGCAGCTGACGCGCACTGTGGCACGGCAGCGCCATCCCTTCCGGCGTCACGCTGAGGAAGATCGCTCCCCAGCCGCCCATGCAGCCTTTCGGGCGTTCTTCGTAATAATCAGGCGTGACAAACAGCAGGTTGGCGAGGTTATCGCTGGCGGCCATTTTCTCGCGATAGCGGTGCACCACGGCTTCCGCCCGCTCAATCTGATCACGCGTGGGCAGCAACCCTTCACGGTTGAGCTGCGCCCAGCCGTAAAACTGGCAGGTCGCCAGCTCAACGTCGTCCGCTTCCAGCTCAATGCAGAGTTCGATAATCCGGTCGATCTGGTCAATATTGTGGCGATGCAACACAAAGTTCAGCACCATCGGATAGCCGTGCGCTTTCACCGCGCGCGCCATCTCCAGCTTCTGCTGGAAGGCTTTCTTCGATCCGGCCAGCGCCGCATTCAGCACTTCATCGCTGGCCTGGAAGCTGATCTGAATATGATCCAGCCCGGCTTCGGCAAAGGCATCGATCTTCTTCTGCGTCAAGCCGATCCCGGAGGTGATCAGGTTGGTGTAAAAACCCAGATCGCGGGCGGCTTTGATCAACTCGGGCAGATCTTTACGCACCAGCGGTTCCCCGCCGGAGAAGCCGATCTGCACGGCACCCATCGCCCGCGCCTGTTTAAACACCTCGATCCACTGCGCGGTGGTCAGCTCTTTTTCCTGCTGCGCAAAGTCCAGCGGGTTAGAGCAGTACGGGCACTGCAACGGGCAGCGATAGGTCAGCTCGGCCAGCAGCCACAGCGGCGGTTTTACAGCAGGATTAAGCGGGTTCACGGAAAATAATCCACTTCTGTTCACGCGCGGCGGCGAAGAAATCTTTCACATCATCATCCACGCCGCCCGCTTCCGGGAAACGGGTGTTCAGCGCCTGGATAATCTCTGCCAGCGTACGTTGCCCATCCACCAGCTCGAGGATCATCGTGGCGCTGTCGTTCAGTTTTGCCATGCCTTCCGGGTAGAGGATCACATGGCAGCCCTGCACTTCTTCCCACTGCAGGCGGTAACCGCGACGAAACATCGGGGTAGTTTGTTCATTGATCACAGCAGTTTTCCTTTGTGCCAGACCGGCTGATCCGTGACGGTATGGTACGGCGGGCGGTTAAGGGCGTAAGCCATGGTCATGGCGTCCAGCATGCTCCACAGAATATCGAGTTTGAACTGCAGGATTTCCAGCATACGTTGCTGTTTTTCTACCGTGTCGCAGTATTCCAGCGCCAGTTGCAGACCATGCTCCACGTCGCGGCGTGCCTGGCTGAGACGACCACGGAAATAACCGTAACCCTCTTCTTCAATCCAGGTGTAGTGCTGCGGCCAGCTATCCAGGCGCGACTGGTGGATCTGTGGGGCAAAGAGTTCGGTCAGTGAGCTACAGGCGGCTTCCTGCCAAACGGCGCGGCGGGCGAAACTCACATAGGCATCAACGGCAAAGCGCACGCCCGGCAACACCATTTGTTCAGACAGCAGCACCTCGCGATCAAGACCGACCGCCTCACCCAAGCGCAGCCAGGCTTCGATACCGCCATCGCTGTCACCCTGACCATCATGGTCAAGGATGCGCTGTACCCATTTACGCCGGGTTAGCGGGTCCGGGCAGTTCGCCATAATCGCCGCATCTTTCAGCGGAATGCTGGTCTGGTAGTAAAAGCGGTTCGCTACCCAGCCCTGGATCTGCTCACGCGTTGCTTCGCCGTTATGCATGGCGATATGGAACGGGTGGTGGATATGGTAATAAGCACCGCGATCGCGCAGCGCCTGTTCAAACTGTTCCGGGGTCATCAACGTCGGATTGGTCATAGGTCAATACTCATGCCGTCATAACTGACCTCAATGCCACGCCGGGTCAGCGCCTGGCGCTCAGCGGAGGACTCATCAAGGATCGGGTTGGTGTTGTTAATATGGATCAGGATTTTACGCTTCGCAGGCAGCTCGCTGAGTACCGCCATCAGCCCCTGCTCTTCGCCCAGCGCCAGATGGCCCATATCACGGCCGGTATTACGCCCGACGCCGGTGGTAGCCAGCTCGTTGTCCTGCCACAGCGTGCCGTCGATCAGCAGGCAGTCGGCCTGCGCCATCAACGCCAGCAGCGCAGCATCCGGTTCACCCAGGCCTGGCGCATACAGCAGTTTGCTGCCAGTGGTGGTGTTTTCAATCATCAGCGCAATATTGTGGCCGGGCAGCGGTCGCCCGCGATACGGCGAATACGGCGGCGCATTGCTGAGGATCGGGATCGCGGTAAAACGCAGTGCCGGGCAGACGGCCACGGAAAAGGGTTCCGCGGGCTGGATGGCGTGATGCACTAATCCACCGTTCCAGTGCTTCAGCATGGTAAAGATCGGGAAGCCACTGGTCAGATCCGCATGCACTTCCGGGGTACACCACACGGAATGCGGGCAGCCTTCACGCAGGTTCAGCAAGCCGGTGCAGTGATCGATCTGGCTGTCGGTAAGGATAATCGAGCCGATCGCCGTACCGCGCAATACGCCCTGTTTATGCAGCTCAGGGTTGGCCGCAATCTGGTGGCAGATATCAGGCGAGGCATTACACAGCACCCAGTCGGTGCCGTTATCACTGACCGCAATCGAGGATTGGGTACGTGCGGTGGCCGGAACGCTACCGTCACGGACACCCTGGCAGTTGGGACAATGACAGTTCCACTGCGGGAAACCGCCGCCTGCCGCAGAGCCGAGGACTTTGATTTTCATGGGTAAACCGGAAGAAGGAATAAAAATGCCTGCTACAGCGCAGGCATCCACATTACTTGCCTGAATCGTTCGAGTTACAGTTGCAGCTCAAGGTATGATGACCAGGCATTAGCCTAAATAATTCGAGTTGCAGCAAGGCGGCAAGTGTGAGAATCCCGGGAGCTTACTCAGGTAAGTGACCGGGGTGAGCACACGCAGCCAACGCAGTTGCAGCTTGAAGTATGACGGCGAATTAGCGGTTGGAGATGTACAGAGTTACTTCTAAGCCCAGACGCATATCGATAAAGGTCGGTTTAGTCCACATAGTAATATCCTCAAGGTGTTTAAAAAACAGGCGATATACTCCAGTTTCGTAGAGTAATCGGCATGTTGTCAAATTACAGGAATTTGGCGGCACAGATGTTGCGCCTATGATAAATCGATATCAACCCTAAAATCTGCACGGTTTATGCTGTTTTGAACTATTTGGTTCAAAAATCAGGCGTTATTCTTTCCAGGTTTTTCGCAATACCCGCAGCCAGTTAGCGCGACACAGCTTGTTCAGCAGCGCATCGTCATAGCCCGCCTGACGTAGTGCGGCCAGCAGACGGGGCAGCCCGGTGACGTCACCCAGATCATCGGCCAGGTTGATACCGTCAAAATCAGAACCAAAGGCGACACGGTCCTCCCCCAGTTTCTCCAGCAGGTAATCCAGATGCTGCACCATGACGCTGAGCGGCATATCGCCGTCACGTTTGCCATCGCTGCGCAGAAAAGAGGTACCGAAATTCAGCCCGACCAGTCCGTCGCTGTCGGCAATCGCGACCAGCTGCGCATCCGTCAGATTACGTGGCTGAGGGCATAAGGCGTGCACGTTGGAATGGCTGGCGACCAGCGGTGCTGTACTCAGCCGCGCCGTTTGCCAGAAGGCTTTTTCGTTCATATGCGACAGATCGATCATCAGCCCACGCTGGTTGCAGGCCCGGATCAACCGCTCTCCGGCGTCAGTCAGCCCTGCTCCGGTATCCGGCGAGCCAGGGAAGCTGCCGTTAATGCCCACGCCAAAACGGTTAGGCAGATTCCAGAACGGCCCGATGCTGCGCAATCCGGCCTGCTGCCAGCGATCCAACTGGCTTAAGTCATCATCCAGCGCTTCCGCCCCTTCAATATGCATCACCATCGCCAGCACGCCGCTGGCGATACAGTGTTCAATCTCGCTGACGCTGCGGCAGATTTTTGCCTGGCCTGCCGACTGTGCTTCCAGCTGCTGCAAAATCGCCATCTGCTGTTCGGTGATCGCCAGCGGATCATGCACCTCCGCCTGGCGCGTGGGAAATTTCGCCACGTAGTCAGCGGGGGGCACAAAGACGGCAAACAGCCCACCCGCAAAACCGCCCTCACGCATCCGCGCCAGGTCGAGATGCCCGCTCAGACGCCGATGCAGAAACGCCGCAACCGGGTTTTCAGGATGATGCAGCCACAGGTGCAGCAGTAGATCGTTATGGCCGTCAAAGATGGGAGTCGGAGAAGTGTGTGTCATGGGGGCGCCAGCGATGTCAGGAAGACAGATGATGATAGCGCAGATTAGGCGGAACAGGGGAATGCAAAACCAGGGCGGGCGCGAACCCGCCGCTGGCGGTTAACTTCCAAGACGGCTGGTGCGGGTTTTCACCGGCGCCACAGGCGGCGGCGTAGCCTCCAGCGGGCGGGCAACAATCCCGGTGATACTCTCCATCGACTTGAAGGTACAACTACAGTTCAGGTTCTGGCACTGATGATAACGCTCCTTGGTTTCGCTGCTGAGAATACGGCTGGAACGGGCATGGCTGTTATGTTGGCAAATCGGGCATGGCATCATGGTTGACCTCCAATGGTCATCAGTTAAACTCACACATTGTGAATAAAACTAATTATATTCACTTTAAGTGAATCATCAAGTGGTTTTTTCACTTCCTGTGACTTTACGCGGTTTAACGTCAATGTCCCAGGTTTCACCACCCACCGATTTTTCCAGGTTCACCGTTGTACGAAATCCATTATTATCAATCACATGATTCACTTTGATTACTGTCCACTGTTGGGCATCAATCATCGTTTTGAACCCGCTCAACCGTATCGGTGTTTCCGGTATCAACACCGGCATTCCTTGAGCAATCACAAAACTCATGCTGGCGGTCATCGCCTGGCGTTTCTTCCAGTCAGCCTTCGCGGCTTCCATCGCCTCTTCCTGGGTTTTAAATACCCCAGGTATCAGAGCATAACGTTCATAAAGCGGCTGCGGGATGTCCTGCCTGGCCGCGCCGGGAAAACGATCGGGTTGGTTTTCAGGAATGACTCGGAACACTCTCACCGTGCCACTGCTGGCTTTATCGAGCTGCATCCATTTGGCCTTAACGCCACTAAAATGCATCTGTGATACCACCTGATAATCATGCTTATCACCGTCTTTACGTGTGAGCAGAAGTTGTGGGATCG
Organism: Erwinia rhapontici; assembly: GCF_020683125.1. NCBI lineage: Bacteria > Pseudomonadati > Pseudomonadota > Gammaproteobacteria > Enterobacterales > Erwiniaceae > Erwinia > Erwinia rhapontici. The sequence goes on from NZ_CP085627.1 coordinate 4,386,364, forward strand.
CCTGCCCGCTGACGGTTTTGTTCGCCCCCCGTACCAGCATCAACACTTTGTCCTTCTTGATCGTGACCGTTGCACCATATTTTGTCGCCATCGTGGTCAGAAATTGCGCATCGGTAAGACCACTCTGATCTTCATGATCAATCTCAATTGAGGCCAGTTCATCAGCCACTTCTGCCCCAAGTTCATTGCGTTTCGCAATCTGCAATACCATGGCCCCCAGCGTGGTCTTATCGTATGAATGGTTTCCCTTTTCCATTAACGAATCACTCAGATTGGCGCTGCGCCCGACCAGCTTCAACTGATCGGGAGCACCGCTGTGATGCAACTCTTCAATAACAAAATCCCCTTTGCAGAACAGTGGCCTGCCCTGCCAGCCGATATACACCCGCAGGATAGCGCCACGCTGCGGCATCATGATCCTGCCATCACTGTCATCCAGTAACAGCGTCAGCGCGTCAGCTTCTAAACCGCGAGCATCATCAATGGTCATACTCAGCAGGCGTGGCCGCAGGTTCTCAGTAATATCCAGATTATTCAGTAGGATCAGATAATCAGGTGCCAACGGCGCACCGATATCCACCGGTAAACTGTTATTCATAAGATGCTCCCTGCCAGGGTTGAGACCTGGGAACTCACATTGCCGTAAATTCGCTCCGCCTGCTGTTTGAGATCACCAAACATGGCACTTCTCGATTCATCGACTCGTTTCAGTTTTAGCGTAAAATTGATCTTCCGGGCCGTGCCGTTTTCCAGTAAGTCAGCATGCACACCGTTGATATTTTCAATGACAAACATGCCATAAAGAAATCCTTCACCATTGAGTAAAGGCCATGCCTGCCCCGCTTCTGCTATATCCATCAGCGCCGCCAACGCAGGAGCTCCCCCGGTGATTTCCGGGCGTAACTCGCCCTGCAACGTGATGTTTTCATCGCCGACACCGAGAAACTGTTGTGCCGGGCGAGTACCAATACGGCTGCCCGCTGCCCAACGATACGCACTTTCCTGCGTCATCGTCTGAAATGGCAAAGTGCGACGTTTAAAAATAAACATGCCGAGTATCATCATCATGGTTTATTGCCCCCAGAAGCTGCTGCGTTGGTTGATAGCGGCACGCGCCTGCGTTTGCTGCTGATGGTTGTCGATCATCGTGCGAACCTCCGCTTCCCCCATGCTTGTAGGAACGTTGATCACATAGCTGCTGTTAAAGGTGTTCTGCTGGCTGTTGCTGGCGCTGCCCGCAGTGACGGGTTGATAGCGGGCACCGCCAAAGGCGACAGGCGCGGGAGTATCCGGCGCAGCAAAGTCTGCGCCCCCCAAGGCGACCGAGGGACGTTGTGCTGACGGATCGTCATTCAGCGAGATTTTGGCATCGGACGATTTTTTATCGATGACTCCGAGTTTTTCCAGCAGCCAGCTGACTTTCCCACCGAGCGTACGTAAAATCGTCAGGGGTAAACTCAATCCATTTACCAGAGCCTCACCGACAAAACGCCCAAGATTCCCCAACTGCTCCAGCTTCTGCGCCGTCATTTCAATCGGTGAGAAAAACGCCTTTATACTGTCAAAAGCACTGTCAATCTGCTTACCTGCCTCATCAAAAATGACCGTTAACGGTTTAAATGCCTCGAATAGTGGCGTCAGCACAGCACTGATCCCTTCAACCACCCCGCCAAAGAACGCGCTGAGCGGCTCCCAGTACTGGTAAATCAACGCAGCAGCGCCGACGATAGCAGCAATCACAATCCCTATGGGCAACGTGATCGCCCCCAGCGCCGCAACAATCGCCCCGCCAGCAAAAGTAAACACGCTACTTAGAATCCCGGCACCCGCCATCAACAGATTCAGGCCACTGAGTACCGGCACCACCACGGAACCGATCCCGCCGAGTGCGGCAATCAGCAGCCCGCCCCCCGCCACCAGTTGGGTGATCCCGCCTGCCAGCGTAGGGTTGTCCTGGATCCATTGATCAACGCCGGTTAACAGCCCGGTGGCGGTCTGCGTCAGGGAACGCAGCGTACCGTCCAGTTGGGTGAACACCGTCAGGCTGATGCCGTCAATGGCTGCATTGAGCTGACCGATGTCCCCTGCCAGGTTATCAGCCTGCGGTACTACAGCGGCTCCTGACGCTGCACTCACCGGTGCAGTACCGGCAGTCGCCTGTTCATAGCCCGGTTTCAGCAGCTTTGCACCAAAGGAGGCAACGCCCATTGCCCGGCTGCTGACGCTGCTGACTTTGTCCACGACCGCCTGCCCGGCCTGATAGCGCTGGCCGACATTATCCATACCCTTACTTAGCGTCTGCCGCCGCTCGCTGGCCTGCTGACGCCGTTCGTCTGTCCGCTGACGGGCGATCTGCTGCAACCGCTCCTCACTCAGCTTCAGCCCCTCTTTACGATGGCGCTGGTTGACCTCATCACTTAACGTGGCCGCCTTCAGGGCGATACGCTGCTGAAACATCGCATTACCGAGGGATTTGGTCTCCCCCGGCAGATCATTGAGGAACAAATTCGACCGGATCACCGCTTTGCGCAGGCCGTCCAGACCAAGGTTAATACTCATCGCTATTCTCCACTCTGCATGCCGCTGCGCACGATCGCCTTATGCCGCCAGTCGATCAGTTCCGCCAGCGACATGGGGTTCATTTCTGATGGCGGCCAGTGAAAAACGGTCGCAATGTCGGCCATCAGATCATCCACCGTCAGGTCGTCGGGCCAGCGGACGTGTCCGGCTTCGCGGATAAAAAACCGATCACCCGGCCACCGAGTTCGATCAGATCGACCGGGTCCAGATTCAGGCATTCTGATTTGGTCAGGTTCGGCAGGGTGATGCGTGGCAGCACGGTGATCAGTGCCTCAACGTCCGATCCGGCCAGATCCACCAGCCGGGTTCCGCGCAGTGCACCGGCGTTGGGTTTGGTCACCTCTACGCTGGTAATCAGGGTTTCACCACGGGCAATGGGGGTCACCAGGGTGACCAGGTTGTCTTGCTGTTGCATGGACTTTCCTTACGTTTAGAGAGAATGCGGGTCGGGCATGCCCAACCCCTACGAATTGCCGATGTGGGGCGGGCAGGCCCACCCCCTGCGGGTTAACCAATGTGGAGCGGGTATGCCCGACCCCTGTGGGTTGGCCAATGCGGGTCGGGCATGCCCGACCCCTGCGGATTACGCCAGACCGATGTTCTGACGGTGCTGCGCCAGACGATCGACGCCGTTCACGATCTCAACCATGTTGATGGTGTCAATTTCGATCAGCGCCTTACCGTTCCAGGTCAGCTTGTAGTAAGTGCATTTGGTGGTGATTTTGGTTTCACTCTCTTCACCCTGCTTGCTCTCACCGAAGTCGAACTGCTGGTGCTTACCGCGCAGCTCTACTTCAACCGCCACCGTCTCATCGGTGTCGTCACGCTGATAAGAGCCCATAAAACGCAGCGGCACCGTTGCTCCCCCCCACTGGCTGAGAATGCGGTCATCCAGCCCGGCAATGGTCCATTCCAGATCCAGCGCATCGTCTTCCAGACCGTTATCAATGTGCGCCACGCCGTTCATACCGCCGCCGCGATAAGGGTCGAGTTTGCGTGCCAGTTTTGGCAGCGTCAGCGAGGTCACAACGCCCTGGTAGCTGTTGGCATCGTTAAACAAATTCAGGTATTTCAGTTTTTTTGGCAGTGCCATAAGAGTGTCTCCTTAGCTGTTGACGGAAGCGGCAAAGTTCGCCAGATAGCTGTCAGTAATGCGCTGGCGCAGCGTCATATCTTCCAGCGGCGGCACCGGGGTGTAGTCGTAGTCGATAAACAGTTTGCCCGCCTTCAGGGTTTCCTGAGTGTTGGCGCTTTCGTCGTACCAGCAGTTGGCGCCCAGCAGATAGCCAGCGTTGATCAGCTCGCGGAATTTGGCATTGATGCCGGCGATAATGTCGCGCACCAGCGTCGGTGACAGCGGTTTATCGTTGGCCCACATGTGCGCATCGGCCATCGTGTCAGCAATCACCTGCGCCGAGCGGGTGTAGTTTTCAAAGGCAAACAGCGGGTCATCGCTACAGGTGCGGTTGCCCCAGAAGCGGAAACCGTCTTTGCGGATCAGCGTGGTGACGCAGGCTTCGTTCAGCAGATCGGCATCGGTCCCTTCCTGTTGCAGGTCCCAGAATACCGAGGCGGAGACGCCCGTTACGCCGTTAACGCCAACGTTGGACAGGGTTTTATGCCAGCCGGTGTCGTTGTCGATTTTGGCGCGCAGGCCCAGCGCACGTGCGGTGGCATAAGCGGTATCTGCCGCGCTGGTCGTGGTGTTCCAGGCCACAAAGTCCGGCCAGATCACCATCAGCTCACGCTGGCTGAAGTTCTCGCGGTAAGCGATTGCCTCGGTAATGGTTTTGCAGCCATACGCCGAGATATAGCCGAAGGCGCGCAGCTGCTGGCAGACCGCTGCCAGTGCGGTAGACACTTCAAGAGAGTCATGGCCCGGTACACCGAGGATGCGCGGCTTAACGCCGAGATCGGTCTGCGCACTGAGCAGGGCTTTCATACCGGTATAGCGGCCGTTGGCATCGCTGCCGCCGATGATATTGCTGGTGGTTTCGGCAGCGTCTTGACCTTCCGCGACACGAACGACCACGGTGACCGGTTTGCTCTGGTCAGCAATGGCACGCAGCGACTGTGCCAGCGTACCTTTGGTACCGGCTTTGCCCACGGCGGCCAGTACATCGGTGATCAACACCGCGGTATTCAGCGGGAAGGTGGTGGCATCGGCATCTTCTGCGGTACAGATCATGCCGACAATGGAAGTGGAAACCGTTGAGATACTGCGGGTTCCGTCATTCACTTCTACGACGCGGACGCCGTGGTGATAATTAGCCATCTTTATTGCACTCCGTTGTTGGGGTGAGGTCATGATGACAAGAATTTAATATGCAGGCATGCGATGGGCGTTGTGGGGAGTAAGGGACAACGTGGAATTTAAAAGTCATTTAAAAACAGAAATTTATATGGATAAGAAAATAAATAAAGATCTGCTTTTACACGCATGGAACCAATAAAAAGGCTCCCCTGAGTTGCCAGCAGGGGAGCCGTATTGAAATAACACGTTTTAGGTAAGAGATTACGCGCTGCGATACCAGCCCATCAGTTTAATAAAACTGTTAGTAACATTAAACTCTAGTCCCGAACCCATAATTTCTGTATTACCCGAAAATGTGTGATCATGAACACCACTATTTGACGTATTTCCTGTCCATGATTTAGATGCATCAAAATTAAAGCCATCAGAATTACTCGACATACTTGCAACGCCATCCAATCCTGATCTGTAAGAGCTAAATGCCCCTGTAGCCCTCCCACCACCAACTTTAGTTAGCTGATTTGCTTCAATATTCCCCGTAATATTCATTGTGCCGCGTGTATGAGTATGCCCCCCGTTTGATGACGTTCTGCCGGATAAGCCCAATGAAAGTGACGGTAAATGATTCTTTTCAATCTGATAAATATCCTTACCCCCGATTGTCATCACATCACTGCCGTCCGCTTTCGCTAACCGGATAGTTTTATTCTCACCGATAGAGTTCCAGGTCGTATTGGGGAACAGGGTGTTCGGGTTTTTATTATGCGCAAACCAGGTGACGATGCCGACAGGATAAATCTCATCAACAACATTTCGTGCAGCAACCTGCTGATTCACATACTCTTCTGTCGCGAACACCAGGCTGTCATCCAGCGTCAGCGCTATCGCCTCGCTCCCGCTAACGGCGATCACCATGCGCAGGGTTTGCGTACGGCCAGATCCCTCTTCCAGCGCAGGCTTATAGGTTTCTGCCATATTACACACCGCCAGCAGCGTACCGTCTCCCGCCAACAGCCCCAGCTCACGCATCCAGAAACCACCTGCGCTGGCAGGGATGATCACCTCCGTCACCAGCCAGTTTTTGTGCGTCTTATCGACTTTGACCGAGTTAACCGCCTTGCGATATACCTCATGGACCAGAGTCGTCTGGCTGGAGCTCGGTGTGGTGGGCTGGCCGTTGCCGTCCCCCACGACCATGGTTTTGATATCAACCTGAGTACCGCCCTGCATCGCAGCGGCGATGCGTGCCTGCCCTGCCGTTGTTACGACAGACTTATATTTTACAGCCATTTAAAACCTCTCAAGCGGGAAAAATAGTGACCGTTTCAGCGTCATACTGAACGGCGCCTGTCCAGACGATGCCCTGAATATCCTGGGTGATCGTCAGGGCGGTTAAGTGACGGCTGACTGCTTTTGCATCTGCGATCAGTCGTTCCATCTCGTTAAACATGGCTTCATCAATGCCGGAATCCAGCACGCCGATATCCAGGCGAAACGTGCCAGGTGGCTCACTGGTTTGCCACCATTCATGCACATTGATCACATACCCCAGCGGTTCCACCACGCGTCGGATCGCAGCAATAGTGCCTTTACGGCGGTGAACGAACTGCGAGGAGGCAACCACCGCGCGCTTCGTCTCCTCCGGCCAGGTTTGATCCCAGCGATCAACTGACCAGGCCCAGGCCAGGTAGGGCAACAGCGCGACCGGGCAGGTTTGCGGATTCCACAACGTGCGCAGCGGCACCGGCAGCTGCTGGAGGCTGGCGCAGGCTTCTGCGGCCGCGACTTCCAGCGCAGACGACCCGACAGGCAGCAGACGATCACTCATCGGAACCTCCCACGCTGATCGCACGCCCGGTGCACCAGCCCGCCTGAGTTTTATCCAGCACCACATCCTGCGCGGGCTGGGCCAGTTCCACGCGCTGCACCCCTTCCACATGCAGGGCGGCGAACAGGGCTGAGCGGCGGATATCACGTCCCAGCCGGCTTTGTGCGGTGACAAAGGCGGCAAGCCGTGCTTCCGCTGCGGCGCGGATCGGCTCGGCCTCCGGGCCGGGGTAGAGGAACAGCGTGGCATCAACGCTGTACTCAACGATGTTGGCGGACTGCACGCTGACGCGATCGGCCACCGGGCGCACATTTTCATCGTTAAGAGCAATATTGACCGCGGACAGCAGCGCGGCACTGGCCTCCCCACGCCCTTCACGTGACAGCACGGTGATCAGCACTTCCGCCGGAGCCGGGCTGGTGGCGCTGACGTCAGCAATACGTCCATCGGCACTGCGGGCATGGTATTCATAAGCCCCCGCCGGCCCCGCCACGCTCAACCCTTCAAAAGCCTGAGCAATGCGCAAACGGAAGTCCTCATCCTTTTCCATCACCGCAGCGGTCGGCGGCAGCGTGCTGCTGTCAGCCGGGGTCAGCACCAGGCGGGTCACGCCGTTGTTCATTCCCAGCTGATCGAGATCGCCTCCGGTAGCCCAGGCCACCATCGTGGCTTTGGCGGCTTCATTGATGCGCTGTCGCAGGATCAGCTCGCGGTAGGTGTTCTCCTGCAACAGCTTGACGATGGGCTCTGACTCAAGCTCAAGGGTCCGGGTTATCGCCGCCTGCTGGTCGGCCGGATATAGCGCCACCAGCGCGGCCTTGCGCGCCTGCAACAACGTTTCAAAATCGAGCGCCTCAACAACGTTCGGCGCAGGTAGCTGACTTAAATCAATCGTGGCCATAATCATTCACTCACTGGAATGGAAAGAGAAAAAGGGGACTGGCTGAGGCTGCCCTGCAGCGCCACCACCATGCTGCCGTCGAATCCGGGCTGGTAGCTGATGCTGTCCAGCGCAATGCGCGGCTCCCACTGCAATAACGCCACATAGCAGGCCGACATAATTTGCAGGCGCAGTGCCTCGTTTTGTGGCTGGTCGATCAACATCGACAACAACGATCCATAGTTGCGGCGCATCACCCTGCTGCCCTGAGGCGTGAGCAAAATGTCGCGTACCGACTGACGGATATGATCCCGATCCGTCAGGGCCAGACCGCTGTCACGTTGCATACCGAGATAGTTTTCTGTACTCATTGCGGCCCCGCTGTTTTGCTGCCGCCACTTTCCACACCCGCGTGGACGTGACTGTGAACGACAATGCCGTTAGACGACAGGCTGCCCCCGCTGTGGCTGATATTGCCCTTCAGGGTGCCTCCCCCGGTCAGTTCAAACGTCGCGGCTTTCAGCTGCTGCGTGCACTCCACCAGCGGCGCATCAAGGGTGATGCTGACCGCCGCCGTGATACGCGCAGACTGAATGCCACTGGCCGTCAGTGCCCCGCTTTCCGGTTCATAGGCCAGTTGCGCGCCATCGGGAAACGTCCAGTGCACCGCATTCTGTGAGGCCGAAGGGGCCGGAAAGGCATCCGAAAAAATGCCCGCCAGCACAAAGGCGGTGTTCAGCTCTCCCCCCAGAGCGAGCAGAAGTACCTGCTCCCCTGGAGAGGGGGCATGCCAACTGCGGACCTGCCCTGCACTCCCGCTTAACCAGGGCAGCCAGGCGGTGAGGTTGCCTTCACTTTGCACCCGACAGCGTGCCCGGACGGTATCCACCTCGCTGACGGTGCCAATGCGCAGCAGGTTGTGCAGCTGGCGCCGGGTTTCACTGACAAATTCATTCATAACGCTCTCCTCCGTCATCTCAGATAGCGGGCCATTCACTGACCAGTTGTTGGTTGATATAAAGTTTCCAGGGGCGGGAAACGGCTTCCGGCGGCAGCGGTTCCGGGACGTGCGTGACGTGCAGCGCCCCGTCGTCTTCGCTGACCAGCACCCGCTCGGTCAGCAGGGTCACCACGGTGAAATCGCCGTTGGTAGTGCTGCTGAACACCATGCCGTTCTCGCGCCTCGCAGGGGTGGTCATCAGGTCAGGCTGGTTCTCCCGCAGCCACAGCAGCAGGGCTACCACCAGAGGGTCGATGTCACCACCGGACTCGCTGAGGGTGATGCGTAACGGGTACTGATATTCAAAACTCAGTGAGGCGGCGGGCGTGCAGGCCACTACGCCCTGTTCCAGCGCGATTGTCAGCCGTTCAGGGTGATCCTTGAGTTGCGGTACGCGGGCCAGTAACGCCTCGCGTAGCTGGTTGGGCTTTAACATCATGTTGCTCCTGACACTGTTTAAGGGTTTCGACTTGCAGGCCGCACGTCAGCAGTGCCTGCTCCAGCTGGCGGATCGTGTTCAGCAGATCCCCCTGTGTTTCCGGCTGACTGGCCGGGATCGAACAGCTGCTGACGATCGGACAACCACGCCAGATAATCGTTGGGGGTGGCGAAAGCGGGGTGCTGCTGCAACCGGATAATGCCGTCAGGCAAAGCAGCATCGCTCCAGCGTTGAAGTGCTTCATTGCTGCGTATGATCCTTTGATCGTTAAGTTGTTGTTTCATTGTGAGATCGCGTGCGCTCAGGAGTGACTGACGCAGCGTGCGTTCTGCCTCGGCCTGGCGGGCGATCTCGCCCTGTAGCTGTGTGATCACCTCATCGCGTTGGATCATTCCTGTGGTGAGCTGCGCATTCGTCCGTTGCAGCGCAATCTGCTCGCTGTGCAGGTGCGCCATATAAAGGGCTGCGCCGCCCAGCATCCCCATCAGTAGCAGGAGCAAAACAATCCACAGGCGATTCATTGCGCCCCCTTCAGGCACAGGGCGCGCTCTGCCGTTCGCCGCGTCTCAATCCCCTTATTGCGCACCCCCTTCACATAGACCCAGCGCATCAGTTGATCGCAGGCCGCCGCCCACTGTTGTTGATTGATCAGCCGGGCGTAAGTCGAGCGGCAAACGGCACCCACTCCGACGTTAAACGCGAAAGAGACCGTGGCGTCATACACCCCCTGCGGCATGGCAACGGGCATACAGCGTGCAATACCGCTTTCCACTCGCTGTACGTCATCAATCAGATTTACCGCGATCTGCCGTTCATTCACCTCCGTGGTCGGTATAACGCCCCGGGTATGTCCAATCCCGTTAGTCCAGACGCCGGCGCTGCACTGATACGGCGAGGTACGGCAACCTTCGGCGTTGGCCAGCAGCAGCAATCCTTCGCTGGAGATGGTTAGCGTGGAAAAGGAAGGCAGTGAGATCGCCAGTGCCATCACCACCAGCACCGCACACTTCTTAGCTGTTGAATTCATCCACATTCCTGCCCGTTTGCCGCTGTTGCATCAGCCGCCAGGCCTTACGGCGGTAATGCCAGTTGATAAAGAAATTCGCGATGTTGATGCCCAGCGTGATGACCGCCACCAGCGCGCCCACCATAAAAGCGATGTCCTGCACCGTGTGGCGCCCTGACCACATCATGATCGCGCTGACCAGGTACCCAATCAGGGAGCTGTTTTTTTCCATCAGTCAGCTCCACAGATTCAGCGTTTCATGCGTGGCTGACAGTGAAAGCGTTGGAAGTTCTACCGGATAGCCATGAGGCAGCAGTGCCCCCCGTTCAGCCAGCCCGGGGTTGGCAGCGTAAACCTGTTCCACGACCTGCCGCGTACGGCCATAGTGGCGAAAACAGATCTCATCGACGCTGTCGTCCTGCAGGGCATAAATTTTCATGTTTCACTCCCCCGTAACGGGTATTGCGATAATAGAAACGGCAAAGCGTGGGAACGGTCACCTCACCGCAATCTCACTCTGCCGGGTAAGCACAATCAGTGTGCGTTTTCGACGATCGCGGCTCAATCCGGGGCTGTTGTAGGGAGGGTGTGACAACGCAAGGGCATCAGACAGATGAGATGAGTCGCCTCTGAACGGCAAAAAAAAGGCAAAAAAAACCCCCAAACGGGGGCATCAGCAGAACATCGCGCAGAGGGGGTGGGATCCGTTCCGGGTACGCGAGGGCCTGCACCCGCGGGGAACAATGTGTACCCGCCAGGCTGTCAGGAAGGCGTTAGCACTCAGGCGGTGGAGAAAAGACGACCGAAAACTGCGTGTTTTTGAGCTCGACGCCACGGGCAATATCGGCAATCAAATGCAGTGCTATCTCGCGGTCACGCTCCCGGCAGGTGCCTTCAGAGGTTAATCTTGCTATCAGTTCTACGCGTTCCAGAATGACGCGTTCAGCTAATTCTTTGTCCACAACTCCCCCTCCGTATCACTGTACATACATACAGTATCATAGCGCTTAACAATAAGAAAAGTTTTTTGCTTGTACCGCAGACAATCTTTATCACCATGATAATTATCAAATTATTAATATTGCTCTAAAGAAGAAACATACCATCGCCTGCCGTGTTTATTTCAGGCCTGAACGCCCGCCATGGGGGTTTCAGCGTATGAAAATGAGATTCATACGGGTGAAATAAATTAGCGTTGCTCACGTTATACGGGGGCGAACGGGCTGTTCACTCCCGGATGAACTCGCCTATTCACTAAAGATGAATGTGAGAGCCGTACTGACAAAGACAGCGGGTTTACAGGTTGTAAAAACACCCATCATCGGGCAAAATCTTTTATAATTGATGTGCTCGCCGTCCTGATGTGCCCATAAAGCTACAATTCAAATTGCACACTCCCCAAAAAATGAAATAAACCAGGAGTTTGAGCGTGAGCCTAAAAATCGATTTTCAAAGCGGTGCAAAAGAGGTGCTGGATCGCGTGCTCCAGGCCTACGGCTTTACCACGAAACTGGCGCTGGCTGAGCATTTAGGGATTGCCAGCAGCAGCCTGGCGAATCGCTATTCGCGCGGTTATTTCCCCTCAGATATCGTCATCCGCTGCATGGCCGATACGCAGGCCTCATTGCAGTGGCTGGCAACCGGAGAGGGTGAGCAGCCAGGCCCGGCAGAAAACCGCACGCCGCCCTCGCAAAACGGAAATACCCAGACGCTTGCCCGTCAACGCCTGGACGCCGGAAAGCTGACAACGCTCACCAGCATTGCCGTCGACGCGGCGTTCTTTGAGGCCTGGCCCAGCGCCATTGAACAGCCGCTGGTGATTGTTGAAGGCAACCAGCAGTTTATTGCTGAGCAGGCATTCAGTGAGGTCCTGGATGGTGACTGGCTGGTGTCGCTGGAAGGCCAGGTGAGTATTCGCAGCCTGACGCGTATTCCTCCCGGACGCGTGCGCGTTGCTAGCGGTCAGCAGCAGTTTGAATGCGCCCTGAATGAGCTGGTCCCGCTGGCCCGTATCGTGATTGCCTGCACCCCGTTGTAAGCAGGCCAGCCGCAAAAAAGGCCACCCCCTGTGGCCTTGTCAGCTAAGTGACGCGGATTACGCCAGTTTCACCGGCCACTGATTCAGCTGGATCCCCCGTTTTTTCGCCCCCTCGCCGAAGTCCTGTAATATCGCTTCCACATCAGGATCGATGTATTCGGCATTATCGTGGTCCACAATCACCACGCTGTTCTCCGGGATCTGCGCCAGCAGGCCTTTGAGGCGCGGATTATGCATAAAGGTCAGGTTCTGCTGAAAACGCAGCACATAATGATCGTCATAGCGCGTCAGCAACATCGCATTACGATGGCTTTTATAGATGCTGAACAGGATCTGCGTCGCCAGACCAATGCCAATCCCCGCCAGCATTCCGAAAATCAGAATACCGCCGATGGTCGCCATAAACGGCACCCACTGCGGCGCTCCCTGGCGGATTTGTGACACAAACAGCCCCGGCGTAGCCAGCTTATAGCCTGTATACAGCAGCACCGCCGCAAGGCTCGCCAGCGGGATCGCATTCAGCAATCCGCTGAACCACAAGCCGCACACCAGCAGCAGCACACCGTGAATCAATATGGAAAGTTTACTGCGAGCGCCCGCGCTGACGTTGACCGAACTGCGCACGATAACGGCAGTGATCGGCAGCCCCCCCATAAAGCCGGACAGCAGGTTACCGATACCCTGAGCGCGCATCTCCTTATCAGGAGAGGGGGCCGGGGTTTGCGTACGCAGTTTCTTCAGCGCTTCCTGACTAAGCAGGGTTTCCAGGCTGGCGACAATCGCCAACGTGGCGGCAACGATATAGACCGCCGGGTTCTGCCACGCCAGCCAGTCCGGCCGCTCCAGCTCCCCGGTTAACGTGGCAATACTGTCAAAAGCGGGCAGCGAGATGCGCGGCAGATGGCTGGCGATATCCGGGAAAAAACGCCCTCCAAGCACCGTCGCCAGACAGCCGAGCAGCACCGCCACCAGCGGGCCGGGCATCCATCCCAGCCAACGATTCCGCTTGATAGCAGGCGTGGTCCACAGCCCGAGCACCAGTAGCCCGGCAAATGCTACCGCTACCGCAGGAAGTGACACATTGATTGCCCCCTCATGCAGCAGTGATGACCAGCCCTCTTCACCCGCAGCACCCAGCGCCACCGGTATTTGCTGAATAATCAGCAGGATACCAATCGCGGCCAGCATCCCTTTGATCACGCTTCCCGGCACCAGCGAGATAAAACGCCCGGCACGCAATGCGCCCAGCAAAAACTGCAATACGCCAGCGATCATCAATGCCATCAGCAGTGCGGAGAACGATCCCAGGGTCTCGATAGCCCCCGTCACAATGGTCACCAGGCCCGCCGCAGGGCCACTGACCGCAAATTTCGACGGGCTGAAGGTGGTGACCACCAGGCCACCGATGACGCCCGTCAGCAGCCCGACGAAGGGTGGCAATCCGCTGGCCTGAGCAATCCCGAGGCACAGCGGTAGCGCCACGAGGAAGACCACCAGCCCCGCTGGAATATCCTGACGTAAGGTATTCAGATTCATACGCTGCCCTCTTCTGCCTGCTGGATTAGTTCCTTCAAATGCCCGCTGTGCAGATCGTACACACAGCCGAACACATCCAGCGCCACGCCGTCACGCCAGGCTTTCAGCACCGGGGCGGTTTTCACTAACTGGCTGAACTGTGTCAGAACATTGGCTTCCACCAGCCGGTTCAGATGATCCCCCGGCAGTTCTTCTGTACTCAGCGGCGCAAGTTCGGAGGCGATGCCGTGGCGCAGCTGAGTGATGCGCCGCGCCAGCGCTGAGTTTTCATCCCCCAGCGGAATATCCGGCAGCGTCAGCGCCGCCTGCACGCCGCCGCAGCCGTAATGACCACAGAGAACAATGTGTGAAACCTTCAGATATTCAATCGCATACTGCAATACGCTCATAAAGTTGTCGTCATTGCTGACCACCATATTGGCAATGTTGCGATGGACGAAAAGCTCGCCCGGGTGGGCGCCGGTCAGCACCTCCGCCGGTACACGACTGTCAGAGCAGCCGATCCACAAAGAGTGAGGCTGCTGCCCGTCCACATTTTGCCGGAAATAGTGCGGATCACGTTGGCGTCGCTGTAAAGCCCAACTGCGGTTTTTAGCTAACAGGGGTTTGAGGGTCGTCAAAATAGAATCTCTCTTCCGGGGAAAATGTGAAATAAGTTCTAACATCTTAGTTAACCGGAAGTGATTAAGATTAATCTTAAGTGATAATAAATAACCGAAATGTAATGTTAATTAAATGTGCTTTATTAAATTGAGTTAAACAGGCATGGAAATAAAATAAGATAAACTTATTGATGAATGAAATCATTGATAATAAAAAAAATATAGCCATTTATCATATAGATGATACGAACAATAAAGGAGCGAAATAAAATAAATCAGGAAACACGCGTCTAATATAAAAACGTAAATCTCTTTATGTAACTAATAAAAGTGACACTAACTCAGAAGAGGATAAGAAGGAATAATTATCTCTCTGCTTCTGCTCGATTTATTAATTAGTGACGTGATTTATCAATTACTGTCAGCAAAGTTGATTTTATTTAATCAGATTTACACTTCAGATCGTTTCACCCATAAATATCTGGTAACTCAGGTCCACCGAGTCGGCCGAAAAGCGGCTGTCGCCAATCTTTTTCAACAGCAGCTCGGCCGCGGTATACCCAATGGCGTAACGCGGGGTAATCACACTGGCCATTGTCGGGTACATTTCGCGGCTGATATCCAGCCCATGGAATCCGGCAATCGCAATGCGGCCCGGAACGGCGATGCCGTGGCGCTGGCAGTGCAGTAATGCACCGAGTGAAAGGTCGTCGTTAGTACAGAAAATCGCATCGAGGTCAGGGAACTGCTCCAGCGCGCTGGCCAGCATCGCCGCGCCCAGTTTCTGCGATGAGATAGCCTTCGGGTTGACCCGATTCCCGCTGCCACCGCGCTCCTCCATCGCCTGACAGTAGCCGCGATAGCGAAACTCATCACGCCGATCGTCCTGGGAACCGAAGTAGATCACCCGTTTACGCCCCTGATCGAGCAGCGTGCGCGTCATATCGTAGCCTGCGCTAAAGTTGTTAAATCCCACCTGCATATCCAGGCAACTACCCTGGGTATCCATCACTTCGACAATCGGGATCTGCGCCGCCCGCAGGTACTTCACCGCACGCAGGGTATGGTCCTTTTCACTGAGGATAATGCCATCAATGTTGTACGAGAGCAGATTGATGATCTGCTCCTCTTCGGCCTGTTTGTCGTAGTTGTAGTTAGCGATCAGCGTCTGGTAACGCCCTTCTTTGGTGGCTGCCTCTATCCCGCTGAGGAGATCGGCGAAAATCTGGTTTTTAAACGATGGGATCAGTACACCGAGCGTGTAGCTCTTCGAGCTGAGGAGCATCTCCGGCGCACGGTTGGGAATGTAGTTAATCTCTTCGATAATTTGCGCGATTTTCGCCCCGGTTTCTGGCGACACGCGATCGGGCGTACGCAGATAACGGCTGACCGTCATTTTCGTGACGCCCGCCAGTGTGGCGATGTCCTGGAGCGAGATACGGTGCGCGCGCATTGGAGGTTCCATTTAAACGTGAAAAAGGGCCAGGCATGCCTGGCCCCTGATAAGGGTAACGGGGTAGTCGGGCACGCCCGGCCTGATATTAATGAATAATCGCGTTCAGGATCAACACACCTGCCAGGCCGAGGAAGGAGATCAGCGTTTCCATCACCGTCCAGGTTTTCAGCGTCTCAATCACGCTCAGGTTGAAGTAACCTTTAAACAGCCAGAAGCCTGGGTCATTGACGTGGGAAGCGATCACGCTGCCGGAACCTACCGCCAGCACCATCAGCGCCGGATCGGCGTGGGTAATGGCGATGATTGGCGTAACGATACCGGCAGTGGTAATCGCCGCGACGGTCGCAGAGCCGAGCGCGATACGCAGCATAGCCGCCACGGTCCAGCACATCAGCAACGGAGAAAGCGATGAGCCTTTCATCATGTTAGCGATGTAGTCACCCACGCCGCTGTCCACCAGCACCTGCTTGAAGGCACCGCCACCGGCAATGATAAAGACGATCATGGCGATAGCCGCAATGGAGGAGCTGCACATCTCCATCACTTCTTCCATTTTACGCCCGTTGCGCAGGCCCAGCGTGAACACGGCGATCACCACAGAGATAAACAGCGCGACCGCCGGGTTACCGACAAATTCGAAGAACTGGCGCAGCACATTCTCTTTTGGCGTGGTCAGCTCAAACACCGCCGCGACTGCCATCAGGATCACCGGGATAACCGCCGCGAAGATACTGGTCCAGAAGCCTGGCATTTCATGATCTTCAAAGATTTTCGGGTTATACAGCCCTTCCGGTGGCGATTTTTCAAAACCTTTCAGGAATTTCGAGAAAATCGGACCGGCGATAATCACCGTTGGAATGGTGATAATCATGCCGTACAGCAGCGTGGTCCCCAGGTTCGCACCAAAGATGGTGGCAATGGCTGTCGGGCCCGGATGCGGTGGCAGGAAGCAGTGGGTGACCGACAGTGCGGCCACCATTGGCAGACCCACATACAGCATCGGCATCCCTGAAGCAGCTACCACGGTAAATACCAGCGGCAGCAGCAGTACGAAGCCAATCTCGTAGAACATCGCCAGACCAACGATCAGCCCGGTCACCATCAGCGCCCACTGCACGCGCTGCTTACCAAAGGAGGCAATCAGTGTGGTTGCCACGCGTTGCGCCGCCCCGGTGTCCGACACCAGTTTACCGAGCATCGCCCCGAATCCGAGAATTAACGCCAGGCTGCCGAGCGTGCCACCCACGCCTTTCTGAATCGAGGCGATAACGGCCAGCGGTGTCATCCCTTCGGCAACCCCGACCACGGCAGAAACAAAAATTAAGGCGATAAAGCCGTTGACCTTGAAGACGATCATCAGCACCAGCAGCAGGATTACGCCAATAGCTATTATTGTAATGGGCATAAAGCACTTCCTTTAAAAAGTAGAGGTACAGGGTTTGATAAGCGTGCTTATCCGAAAGATTTCTGGTTGCAGCAAGGCGGCGACGAAGCAAATCCCCGGGAGCTTAGTCAACTACGTGACCGGGGTGAGCGCAGGAAGCCAACACAGCTGCAGCCTGAAAGATAAAGGATAAACTAAACGGCGACGCGCATCCCGCCGTCTACAAAAAGAAGATGTCCGTTAACAAAATCAGAGGCTTTAGAGGCCAGAAACACCGCCGCCCCAATCAACTCCTCAGGATTACCCCAGCGCGCCGCAGGCGTGCGTTTGCATAACCAGGAGGTGAAGGCTTCATCATCGGCCAGTGCCTGGGTCATTTCGGTTTTGAAATAGCCCGGTGCAATGCCGTTGACCTGAATATTATGGCGAGCCAGTTCGACGCACATGCCGCGCGTCAGCATCGTCACCGCCCCTTTTGAGGCCGCGTACGGGGTAATGGTGTCGCGCCCCAGCTCGCTCTGCATCGAACCGATATTGATGATTTTGCCTTTCTGGCGCGTCACCATCTGGCGGGCCACCGCCTGAGAGACGAGGAACACTGCTGTCTGGTTGACGGCGATCACATCGTTCCAGTCCTGCTCCGGGAACTCCAGGAATGGGCGACGACGCTGAATACCGGCGTTATTGACCAGCACATCGATAGGACCGATTTCACGTTCAATCTTCTCAACGGCGGCATTCACCTCCGCTGACTGCGTGACGTTAAAGGCCACGGCATGGGCCTTAAACCCCTGCTGTTGCAGGTCTGCTGCGGCTTTTTCAGCCCCTTCCTGGGTGGTGGCGTTGATGATCACTTCAGCACCGGCCTGTGCCAGCCCTTTCGCCATCAGAAAACCAATGCCGCGGCCAGAGCCGGTGATCAGTACACGTTTGTTATTGAGCGAGAAAAGCGTCGTCATGGTCATCCCTTAAAAAGTCAGTTGCACTTTGGCGGCCTGGGTTTTGTCACCGGCAAATTGCAGCGCAGCGTCAATGTTCTGGTAGTCGTATTCCCCGCTGAACAGCGGCAGCGGGTTGACGGTGCCGTTGCCCAGCCACTCCACGGCGGTGTTGAACTCGAAGGTGAAGCGGAACGATCCGACCAGTTTGATCTCTTTAGCAATCAGCATCATGATCGGGAAACCCGGGACATCGCCGCCCATGCCCACCTGCACTAACGTGCCTTTTGCACGGGTCACTTCCAGGCAGCGCGTCAGTGAAGACGGATGACCGGAGGCTTCAAACGCCACGTCGAAGTAACCTTTGTTGGCCAGATACGGGGTGAAATCGCCGTTGGCCGCGTGGATCGTGTGGGTGGCGCCCATCGCCGTTGCCATCGCCAGCGAACGCTCACTGACATCCGCACAGACCACTTCTGCTGCGCCTTTCGCTATGGCTGCCGCCGCAATCAGGCAACCGATTGGGCCCACGCCAGAGATAAAGACTTTTTTGCCCTGCAAATCGCCGCCCTGGTTAGCCGCATGAATGCAGACCGCCAGAGGTTCAGCAAAGACCATCACTTTATCGTCAGCGGCATTGTCGAAAGGAATGCACTGGCTGCTATCCACCACTTTGTACTGGGTGAAACCGCCGTCCACATGCGGGTAATACATCGCGCTGCCGAAGAAACGCATGGTGGTGCACTGGTTCTCTTCATCCGCCAGGCAGTATTTGCAGTGGCCACAGGGTTTTGACGGGTTAACCGCCACCTTTTGGTTCTCTTTAAGCGCTGGGTTGTCGCTTTTCACCACATGACCGATCACTTCATGACCGAGGATCATCGGCATTTTTACCGCAAAGCTGCCCACTTTACCGTGCTGATAGTAGTGCAGATCCGAACCGCAGATACCGCCGCGCGTAATGCGCACCAGCGTGCCTTCACCCTGGTAATTGACCTGCTGGCTGATGACTTCAACCTGCTCTTTGCCGTTAATCATGCAGGACTGTGTGGTGGTGCTCATGGTGTTCTCCAGTACGTGTCAGTTCATGGCGCCTATCAAATCGATGTTTAACATGCAAAACTGTGAATCAGATCACTAAAATTCATGTTACTAAATCAATGTTACGCATAACGTGAACCACGTTGCCCTTTCTCCCCGATGTATTCAGTGGCATTCATCACAAACCGATTAACTGCACTTTCATCACGGTCATTTGATCGCTACAGTTAACTCATCCGACCACTTCAGAGATCGCTTGCGATGAGCCTGTCACTGTTCACCCCGCTGGACCTGGGTTTTACCCAACTCAAAAATCGTTTTCTGATGGGTTCCATGCATACCGGGCTGGAAGAGCATCCGGATGGCGCGGCCCGGCTGGCGGCGTTTTATGCCGAGCGGGCACGCGCCGGGGTGGCGCTGATTGTCACCGGCGGCATTGCCCCTTCACCGGAAGGCGTGGTGAGCCAGGGGGCCTCGGTGCTGAATGATGCATCACAGCTGGCGCATCATCGTCAGGTGACGGATGCCGTCCACCAGGCGGGTGGAAAAATTGCCATGCAGATCCTGCACGCGGGCCGCTACAGCTACCAGCCCGCACTGGTCGCGCCCTCGGCCATTCAGGCGCCGATCAATCCCTTCTGCCCCCGCGAACTGTCGCATGACGAGATCCTGCAACTGATTGCCGACTACGCGCACTGCGCCCGTCTGGCACAGCAGGCGGGCTACGATGGCGTTGAGATTATGGCCTCTGAAGGCTATCTGATTAATCAGTTCCTGGTGGCGCACACCAACCAGCGCAGCGATGAATGGGGCGGCAGTGAGGCGCATCGCCAGCGCTTTGCCCTTGCCATTCTGCGGGCAGTGCGTGAAGCGGTGGGCCACGAGTTTATTATTATTTTCCGCCTGTCGATGCTCGACCTGGTGGAACAGGGCAGCACGCTGGAGCAGACCATTCGTCTGGCGCAGGCGGTCGAACAGGCTGGTGCCACGCTGATCAATACCGGCATCGGCTGGCATGAAGCGCGCATCCCCACCATTGCAACGGCGGTGCCACGCGCTGCTTTTGCCTGGGTCACCCAGGCACTCAAAAAACACGTCAGCATTCCGCTGATTGCCACCAACCGGATTAACCATCCGGATGTGGCCCAGCGCGTACTGGATGAAGGCTGTGCCGATATGGTGTCAATGGCCCGCCCGTTCCTCGCCGATGCCGAGTTTGTGCTGAAAGCGCAGCAGGATCGCAGCGATGAGATCAATACCTGCATCGGCTGCAATCAGGCCTGCCTCGATCAGATTTTCGCGGGCAAGCTCACTTCCTGCCTCGTCAATCCGCGCGCCTGCCATGAAACCGAAATGACGCTGACGCCCGCCGCACAGGTGAAGACGCTGGCGGTGGTCGGTGCCGGCCCTGCCGGACTGGCCTTTGCAGTCAATGCCGCCCAACGCGGTCACCGGGTGACGCTGTTTGATGCAGGGCCTGAGGTGGGCGGACAGTTCAATATTGCCCGCCAGATCCCCGGTAAAGAGGAGTTCAGTGAAACGCTGCGCTACTTCAGACGCCAGCTTGAGCTGCATCACGTCACGCTGCGGCTGGATCATCGCGCCAGCGCAGACGATCTCACCGCCTTTGATGAGGTGGTGCTGGCAACGGGTATTTTACCGCGCACTCCGCCGATTCCGGGCATCGACCATCCGTCGGTACTGAGCTATCTGGAGGTCATCCGCGATAAAAAACCCGTCGGCAAACGCGTGGCCATTATTGGTGCAGGCGGCATCGGGTTTGATACCGCCGAATATCTGGTCGCTCACGGGCAGGATCTCACTGCGTTCTGTCGGGAGTGGGGCATTGACCGCACCCTCACCCAACCGGGAGGGCTGGTGCCGCCAGAGCTTCCGGTGAGCGAGCGTCAGGTCTGGCTGTTACAGCGCACACCGGGCAAACCGGGCGCCGGGCTGGCAAAAACCACCGGATGGATCCATCGCGCCAGCCTGCAAATGCACGGCGTGCAGATGTGGGGAGGCGTTGAGTATCAGCGGATTGATGATGAAGGCCTGCACCTGCGGGTCAATGGTGAAGCACACCTGCTGGCCGTGGATAACGTGGTGATTTGCGCCGGGCAAGAGCCGGACCGTTCACTGGCTGATGCGCTGTCAGCGCGGGGGAAAGTGCCGCATATTATTGGCGGTGCGGATGTCGCCCGCGAGTTGGATGCACGCCGGGCGATTGCTCAGGGGACGGCGCTGGGGCTGGCGATTTAAATGATGCTGCCGGGCGGACCAGAAAAGCGCTCCGCCCCCAGGATGACATCCATGGTCTAAATACCGTTTTCGCGCTAGCATCAATGACGCCACACTGACTGACCAGGAGCTCTTGATGTCATCCCCCTATTTCTCTCCGCTACTCTCGCGCTTTGACTGGCTTGATCACGCCTTTATGGCCGCAGGCGAACGCCCTGCGGCAGGCACGCGTTACAATCAGCAGCGCCACAGCGCCCGGGTCATCCTCGATGTTGATGCCCTGCCGGTAAAAAGCCAGGACGCGGATGGACTGATTGGGACGGGTCAGGATGCCGTGGCGATTTACACCGCTGACTGCCTGCCGATCCTGTTAGCCGATAGCCGTCAGCAGCAGGTTGCAGCGGTACACGGTGGTTTAAAAGGGATTCTGGGCGGGGTACTGATTAACGCAATAACGCATCTGTGTGAACGCGGAGCAACGCCGGACAGTCTGTTTATTGCCATCGGCCCGGCGATTGGTCCCTGCTGTTATGAGCTGGGACAGGATGTGATAGACCGGGCAGAACAAGATGATCCGCATCAGCTGGCCGCACTGATGTCCTGGTCTGCCCACCCCTGGCCTAATCCGGCATCGGTACGTCCACAGGCGCAGGGAACCACCGCAGGCGTGTGGTTTGACCTGCCGTTGCTGGCAAAACGTATTGCGTTGCGTGCGGGTGTGCCGGAAGAGCAGATTGAGCTGTCGCAGATCTGTACCTACTGCATGGCGGAGGAGCAGGCCAGCTATCGCCGCAACAGCCATGTTCAGCACGGTTATCAGCAGCGATTTTCGTGGATTGCCAGACGATGAAGGCGCGGGCGAGGCATGCCTCACCCCTACGGAGTACAGTTTACGGAATGCGGTGTGCGTAGGGGGCGGGCATGCCCGACCCGCAGGCTGACGCGGATTGAGGGCGCAGGCGAGGCGTGCCTCACCCCTACGGAGTACAGTTTACGGAATGCGGTGTGCGTAGGGGTCGGGCATGCCCGACCCGCAGGCTGACGCGGATTGAGGGCGCAGGCGAGGCGTGCCTCACCCCTACGGAGTACAGTTTACGGAATGCGGTGTGCGTAGGGGGCGGGCATGCCCGACCCGCAGGCTGACGCGGATTGAGGGCGCAGGCGAGGCGTGCCTCACCCCTACGGAGTACAGTTTACGGAATGCGGTGTGCGTAGGGGTCGGGCATGCCCGACCCGCAGGCTGACGCGGATTGAGGGCGCGGGCGAGGCATGCCTCACCCCTACGGAGTACAGTTTACGGAATGCGGTGTGCGTAGGGGGCGGGCATGCCCGACCCGCAGGCTGACGCGGATTGAGGGCGCAGGCGAGGCGTGCCTCACCCCACGGAGTACAGTTTACGGAATACGGTGTGCGTAGGGGTCGGGCATGCCCGACCCGCAGGCCGACGCGGATTGAGGGCGCAGGCGAGGCGTGCCTCACCCCTACGGAGTACAGTTTACGGAATGCGGTGTGCGTAGGGGGCGGGCATGCCCGACCCGCAGGCTGACGCGGATTGAGGGCGCGGGCGAGGCGTGCCTCACCCCCACGGAGTACAGTTTACGGAATGCGGTGTGCGTAGGGGTCGGGCATGCCCGACCCGCAGGCCGACGCGGATTGAGGGCGCGGGCAAGGCGTGCCTCGCCCCTACGGAATACAGTTTACGGAATGCGGTGTGCGTAGGGGGCGGGCATGCCCGACCCGCAGACTGACGGGTTAAGGCATTTTCACCGAACGTAACACCACAAATTTCTGGTTGCTTGCCACGGTGGTGCAGTTACCAAATAGCTTTTTCATTTTGTGGTAATTGTCGAGATGACGGTTACCGACAATACGCAGTTCGCCGCCATCTTGCAGGCAACGGCGTGCATCACGCAGCATCTGCCAGGCAATATGGTCGGTGACCGCACTCTGCTGGTGGAACGGCGGGTTGCACAGCACCGCATGCAGGCGGTCTGACGGGTAGCCCGCCAGCGAATTGTTAACGTGGAACGTCGTGCGATCCCGATCCTGCGGAGAGTTCACTTCAATGTTCATCCGGCTGGAAGCGACCGCCATATAGGATTCATCAATGAAATGGACCTGCGCCAGCGGGTTCTGTTGTAACGCCATCAGGCCAATGACACCATTGCCACAGCCCAGGTCGGCAATCTCACCTTCCAGATCGGAGGGCAGATGCTGTAAGAAGAAGCGCGCCCCCACATCCAGCCCGCCACGGGAAAAGACGTTGGCATGGTTGTGGATCTCGTAGGGCGTACCGTCCAGCGACCAGGTGGTAATCACATCGCTTTCTTTCAGCTCCGGCGCGCTAAAAGTACCGAAGATCAGGCGTGCTTTTTTACGTGCCAGCGAGGTGGTGGTGGGGCCCAGCACCTTTTCAAACAGCTGCAACGTCGAGGTATGGATATCTTTCGCTTTACCGGCGGCAATAATCTGGGTTTCCGGGGTCACGACCTCACGCAACGCACGCAGCTGGTATTCCAGCAGGGCGAGGGTTTTCGGGACTTTAATCAGAACACGCGCCGGGGCCGCAGGAAGCGGGCTCAAACTGTCGAGCAGCTGTACATCGGCTTCATCGAGGTGATTCAGCGCCAGATTCTGGCGTGTCGCCTGCTGGTTCAGCCAGGAGTCGCTGATGCTGTAAACCCCCTCACCCGCCAGCGCACAGGCCAGCGCGCCAAAGGTGTCATTGAAGATCAGCGTTGGGCCGCTGACCGGGGCATCGCCCAGATGCTGCAACACATATTCGTCGGCCGCATCCCAGGCCTGCAACGGGCTTTCTTCGCGCATTTGGGGAAAACGATGCAGCGTCAGCATGCGGTTGCTTAGTTCGAGTTGGCTCATGGGATCACCTTAGTGGTAAAATTCCCGCGTTTTATCCCCTAAAACGGGCGCACAGTAAACGTTTTTCTTCACCGGAGTCCGCATGTCGTCGCTTATTTATCTACAAGGTTACCCTGAATCGCTGCTGTCACAGGTCCGCACGCTGATTGAGCAACAGCGCCTGTCAGAGGTGCTGAACCAGCGTTATCCCTCTATGCACAGCATCACCAGCGACAAAGCGCTCTATGACTACGCACTGGATTTAAAGAACCAGTCGCTGCGCAATGCGCCGCCGCTCAACAAGGTGATTTATGACAGTAAGATTAAGGTCATGAAACATGCGCTGGGGTTACATACGGCGATATCTCGCGTGCAGGGCGGCAAGCTGAAAGCCAAAGCGGAGATCCGCGTGGCGACGATTTTTAAACAGGCCCCGGAAGCATTTCTGCGTATGATCGTGGTCCATGAGCTGGCGCATATCAAAGAGAAAGACCACAACAAGGCGTTTTACCAGCTCTGCTGCCATATGGAGCCGCAGTATCACCAGCTGGAGTTCGATACGCGCCTGTGGCTGACCGCACAGGCGCTGGAAGGACGTGAGGGGTAAACCCTCACGCGCTAGAGCGTTACCATTTCCCCGATGCGCCGCCGCCGCCGCTGCGACCGCCGCCACCGCTGAAGCCGCCATCACTGCTGTCGGAATCCCGACTGTGACTGGAGCGGGAGTCAGAACTGTCGTCAGAACGGTCGCGGCTGCCGCCACCGCCCAGCAGGGTGCCAATCAGCGATGAGATCAGCATCTGTACCATCAGGCTGCCGCCAAACAGCAGGCCGACATTATCACCGTTTACAGCCTCGATACCTGAGGACAGCAGCGTGCTGATCAACGAAATACCGGTGACAATCCCGCTGACAAAAAGCGCCCTCAGCAGCGGGTTGCGGCGCAGGAAGAAGAACGGCAGTACTATCATGCCCAGTAGCCAGAGACCGACGCTGCCGCCGGACAGGGTAATGGCGTCATTAGATACTGTCGGAGCAGGTTCAGCCAGCGGACGCGGTGGCGTGGCCGGGGCATCGCCCTCTACCGGGACGCCCAACTGGCGTGAAATACTCTGCACACCGGCAACTAATCCGGGGCCCATTTCCCCCTGTTTAAAGTGAGGAATGATGCTGCCATTGATCACCTGTGCGGCCTGCACATCGGTGAAATCCCCTTCCAGCCCGTAGCCGACCTCAATGCGCACCGTGCGGTCGGTTTTCGCCATCACCAGCAGCAGGCCGTCATCGCGCTGTTTGTCACCGAGTTTCCAGGCATCGAATACCCGCGTGGCAAACTGCTCAATGCTGTCATCCCCGGTAGTATCGACGGTCAGCACCGCAAGCTGGTGGCCGGTTTTTTTCTCCAGCGCCACTATCTGAGTCGTGATCTGCTGGACATCCGTGGCGCTCAGTACGCCCGCGTCATCCGTCACGCGCTGCTGTAATGTCGGTACGGCCACTGTCGCGGCCAGACTGGTCAGGGGCAGCACCGCTAGCAGGATCAGGGTGAAAAATCGCATGGTGATCCCTTATTTCGCGCTGGCAGGCTGTGAGAAATCCACTTGAGGGGCGGTGGAAATCTGCGCCACGTTTTCCGGCTGGAAATTTTCTTTACGCTGGTAGCCCATCACTTTGGCGGTCAGTGAACCCGGGAACTGACGGATCATCAGGTTGTAGTCCTGCACCGCACGGACATAGCGCTGGCGCGCCACGGCAATACGGTTTTCCGTACCTTCCAGCTGCACCATCAGGTTGTTAAACATCTGATCCGCTTTCAAATCAGGATAGCGTTCGCTGATCACCAGCAGGCGCGACATTGCGCTACTCAGCTCTGACTGCGACTGCTGGAAAGCCTGCATGGTCTGCGCATCTTCCGGGGCATTTTGTACCTGGGTCAGGCTGCCGATTTTCGCGCGGGCGTCGGCGATGCTTTTAAACACCTCGGCTTCATGGCTGGCGCTGGCTTTTGCCGTTGCCACCAGATTCGGGATCAGGTCGGCACGGCGTTGATACTGGTTCAACACTTCTGACCATTCAGTGGAGATGGCTTCGTCGCGCTGCTGGATTTGGTTATAGTCGCAGCCGGAAAGCCAGAACATCACAGGCAGCAACAGCAGCCAGCGAAAACGTGCAGGGAATGACATGATTTCGTCCTTAAAATAAAGAAAGGGGCAAGGTGAGCATTATACAGGCACCGCCCGATAGCGCTGTTTTACTTATATAAAATCTTTCGCCTGCTGGATCAAACTGGTTTTGGTCAGCGCACCCAGATATTTCCGTTCCAGCGGATTATTCAGCACTGGCAGGCGTTCCAGCGTGACGCGCGCGAACGCTTCCCAGCCTTCTTTGATGGTCTGGTTCTCGTAAACCGTGGGGAATTGGGTGTCGACCACACAGCTGACTGGGGAGGTCAGGGTGATCTCTTTATCCAGTACCTTATGCGAGATATCGTGGATCGATACCGCGCCGATAAACTCCCCTTGCTCGCCAATCACATACACAAAACGTTCGCGCTTGAGTGAGCTGACCGCCAGCGCTTTACCGACAGAATCCTGTGGCGTCAGCGCCGCGCCGGAGACGATAAACTGCGAAATAATGCCGTTATCAAAATCAAACTTGGCGTCAGAGCGGCTGAAGTGGCGGGTCATCACCGAGTAGGTGCTGCTGGAGTGCAGACGGTAGACGGTCATGGAAGCCAGTACGCTGGCGATCATTGCCGGGAACAGCAGGCTGCTGTTGAGCGTCATCTCCAGCACCATCAGCATCGCCATGAGCGGCGCCTGACTGACGGACGCCAGCACCGCGCCCATCCCCACGGCGGCAAACACTTCGGCATTGCCAACCGGTAATCCGGCGGCGGCGGCCAGCAACGCCACCATTTCCCCCATCAGTGCACCAATCAACAGCGCCGGAGTAAACAGGCCGCCCACAGCATTGGAACCGACGGAGATCGCCGTGGCCAGCATCTTTAGCAGCAGCAGCGCCAGCAGCATCGGCAGCAGGAAATCCCCCGCCATAATGCGCACAATCACTTCATAGCCGTTACCGAGGATCTGGGTGCTGCCAATCGCCAGCGCGCCCACCAGCAGTCCGCCAAGGCCGAGGCGCAGCGGCAGGCTGCGAATGGGCGCGAAGCAGCGCTTACTCTGACCAATCAACCACAGCATGCCCCAGCCCAGCAAACCCGCCAGCAACCCGATGGCCACGGTCAGCGCAATACTGCCGGGCGTCAGATCAAACTGGCTGTGGGAAAACGGGTACATTGCCGAACGGTGCCCGAGGGACCACATGGTCAGCACCGCCACGCCGGACGCAATAATCAGGGGGATCAGACGCTGCATGGCAGAGATACCGAAAGCGATTTCCGCGACAAAAATCGCCGACGCCAGCGGCGCATGGTACACCGAGGCCAGCCCGGCGGCAGCTGCCATCGCCACCACGTCACTGTTTTTCAGCGGCAGCGATTTGAACCACCAGCGCCCCATCAGGCTGCCTGCCAGCGCAGACAGCTGCACCATCGGCCCTTCACGCCCGATAGACGCGCCGCTGCTGATACTCGCCAGCGATGACAGCCCGCGAAACAGCGAGGTGCGCGTGGGGACCGCATCCAGCTGGGCGTTAATCACTTCCAGATAATCGGTACGCACCGTCTGCTTTTGCTCAATGGCGGTGGCATAACGCAGCAGGAAACCGGCAATCAGGCCACCCGCCCCGACGATCAGCGGCCAACAGTACCAGGGGTAAACACGCATCGCCTGGGTAATATCGGTTTGTCCGTTAAACACCAGCCCATCAATCAGGTTAATGGCCTCACGAAAACCCAGCGTCACCAGCGATGCCACCAGCCCAACCGGGATCGCGACCAGAATGCTGGTCCAGTTAAGTGCATGTTTACTTTGCGGGCTGCGAACGCTCATCGGGTTCCCTCGTGATGATTTTCCCTATCGTGCGAGAGGCGGGCTGAAAAATCAAATATCCCGCATCAGGCATTGCCCTGCCAGCCTGACATGATAATCTGCTTTTTCCGCTAATCAGCCGAACAGGAACACTATGATTCGCTTTGCCGTCGTTGGAACCAACTGGATCACCCGTCAGTTTGTCGATGCTGCTCATGAAACCGGAAAAATGAAGCTGACTGCCGTTTACTCACGATCGCTGGAGCAGGCAAAGACCTTTGCCAGTGATTATCCGGTGGAAAAGCTGTTTGATTCCCTGGAGGAGATGGCAGCATCCGATGCCATTGATGCCGTCTACATCGCCAGCCCCAACGCTCTGCACTGTCCACAGTCACTGCTGTTCCTACGCCACCGTAAGCACGTCATCTGCGAAAAGCCGCTGGCCTCGAATCTGCGCGAGGTTGAAGCCATGATCGCCTGCGCCGCTGAACATCAGGTGGTGCTGTTTGAAGCCTTTAAAACCGCCAGCGTGCCGAACTTCCTCACGCTGCAACAGGCGCTGCCGAAAGTGGGCACGCTGCGCAAAGCCTTGATCAATTACTGCCAGTACTCCTCCCGCTATCAGCGTTATCTGGATGGCGAGAATCCCAACACCTTTAATCCGGCATGGTCTAACGGCTCGATCATGGATATCGGCTATTACTGCCTCGCTACGGCGGTGAATCTGTGGGGGGAACCTGCCAACGTGATGGCCAGCGCCAGCCTGCTGGAAAGCGGTGTTGATGGGCACGGTACGGTAATTCTCAACTACGGCGATTTCGACGTGACCTTACAGCACTCAAAAATCAGCCAGTCTACGCTGCCAAGCGAAATTCAGGGTGAAGAGGGATCGCTGGTGATTGAGCAGGTGTCTGAGTGCCAGCGCGTCAGCTTTATCCCGCGCGGTGGTAAAGCGCAGGATCTGACGCAGCCGCAGCATATCAATACCATGCTGTATGAAGCGGAGGTTTTTGCCCGCCTGGTGGAGAATAATCAGTGGGATCACCCCGGACTGGAAACGTCACGCATCACCGCGAAGCTGTTGACGGAGATCCGCCGCCAGACCGGGGTGATCTTCCCGGCCGATGCCACTGTGTAAATATTTCTAAATATTACTGAAGAAGATTGACCTTCGGCGGCTGCCCGCCTATCTTTTGCAACAGCAAAGGGGAGTAACTTCTTCGTCAGTTAATCGTCAATACGACATCCACATGATGTCCGGTTACTGAGCAACCAAATCCTGGTTGTAAGTGAGACCTTGCCGGAAGGCGAGGTTTGCTTACAGCATCAATAATATTGTGGCTAATCCCTTCCGATATACCCTATAGATTTCAGGTCGCAGAAAGGCGGCAACTGAGTGAATCTCCATGAGCTTACATCAGTAAGTGACTGGAGTTCGTGAAGGCAGCCAACGCATCTGCGGCATGAAAGATGACGGGTAGTTGGCCATTTTTGTTATTGGGGCAAGAAAAAATGAATACTGTCGGTACGCCGTTACTCTGGGGCAGCTTCGCTGTCGTTGTCGTGATTATGCTGGCGATTGACCTGCTGTTGCAGGGCCGTCGTGGCGCACACACCATGACCATGAAACAAGCGGCCGCCTGGTCGCTGGTCTGGGTCACCCTCTCACTGTTATTTAACGCTGCTTTCTGGTGGTATCTCACCGGCACCGCCGGGCGCGAAGTCGCGGATGCTCAGGCCCTGGCCTTCCTCACGGGTTATCTGATTGAAAAAGCGCTGGCCGTCGACAACGTGTTTGTCTGGCTGATGCTGTTTAGCTATTTTGCCGTTCCGGCTGCGTTGCAGCGCCGGGTGCTGATCTACGGCGTGCTGGGCGCGATTGTGCTGCGTACCATTATGATCTTTGCCGGAAGCTGGCTGGTGACTCAGTTTAGCTGGCTGCTCTATATCTTCGGCGCGTTCCTGCTGTTTACCGGGATCAAAATGGCGCTGGCGAAGGAAGATGACAGCGCCATTGGCGATAAGCCGCTGGTACGCTGGCTACGTAGTCGTATGCGCATGACGGACAAAATCGAAGGTGAACGTTTCTTTGTGCGTAAGAATGGCGTGCTGTTTGCCACTCCGCTGCTGCTGGTGCTGATTATGGTTGAGCTGAGCGACGTTATTTTCGCCGTCGACAGTATTCCGGCCATTTTCGCGGTGACCACCGATCCGTTTATCGTGCTGACGTCTAACCTGTTTGCGATCCTCGGCCTGCGTGCCATGTACTTCCTGCTGGCAAACGTGGCAGAGCGCTTCTCAATGCTGAAATACGGCCTGTCGGTGATCCTGGTGTTTATCGGGGTGAAGATGTTGATTGTCGACTTCTTCCATATTCCCATCGCCATTTCACTCGGCATTGTAGGCGGTATTCTGGCGCTGACGCTGATCATTAATGCCGTGGTCAATTACCGGAACGACCAGAAGACATCCTGACAGATACCGGCAAACATCCAGGGCCGATCGTCTTTTTCGATCGGCCCTTATTGTTGTGAATGGCATAAAAACACGCACTTTTCCCTTTCCCTGTCAGATGATTTCCTTATACTCCCCTGCGCAAACACCCCAGATACATCGATAACGATAGCGATATTAAAATATGCGTACAGAAAACAGTGACCGTGGGCTGGTTCAGCGCCTGCTCCAGGGCAGCCTGGTAACACAAATTATGATTGGGCTGGTGGCCGGTATTGCCCTGGCCTGGTTCTCAAAAAGCAATGCGCTGGCCGTCGGCCTGCTGGGTGAGCTGTTTGTCAGCGCACTGAAAGCCGTGGCCCCCTTGCTGGTCCTGGTGCTGGTGATCGCCTCAATTGCTAACCATCAGCAGGGACAAAAAACCAATATTCGCCCGATTGTGATGCTCTATCTGCTCAGTACTTTCTGTGCCGCCATTGTGGCGGTGGTCGCCAGCCATCTGCTGCCGCAGACGCTGACATTGCAAGCCGCCAGCACCGAGATTGTGCCGCCGTCCGGGATTCTTGAAGTGCTGCGGGGCCTGCTGATGAGCATGGTCACCAACCCGATTGAAGCACTGATGAAAGCCAACTATATCGGCATCCTGGTGTGGGCTATCGGTCTGGGCTTTGCATTCCGCCACAGCAGCGATACCACCCGTGCATTTCTCAATGATGCCTCCGATGCCGTGACGCGTCTGGTGCGTATTGTGATCCGCTTTGCGCCCATCGGGATTTTCGGCCTGGTGGGATCGATTCTCGCCTCGACCGGCTTTGATGCGCTGTGGGAATATGCCAGCCTGCTGATCCTGCTGCTGGGTTGTATGCTGCTGATGGCGCTGGTGTTTAACCCGCTGCTGGTGTGGTGGCAGATCCGCCGTAATCCGTATCCGCTGGTGTTTACCTGCCTGCGTGAAAGCGGCGTAACCGCCTTCTTCACCCGCAGCTCGGCCGCCAATATTCCGGTGAATATGGCGCTGGCGAAAAAGCTGGGTCTGGATGAAGACACTTACTCGGTGTCCATTCCGATTGGCGCCAATATCAGTATGGCGGGCGCATCGATCACCATTACCGTGCTGACGCTGGCAGCGGTGAATACGCTCGGGATCCATGTCGATGTCGGTACCGCTATTCTGTTAAGCCTGGTGGCGTCGATTTGTGCCTGCGGGGCTTCAGGTGTGGCGGGCGGTTCGCTGCTGCTGATCCCGGTCGCCTGTAACATGTTCGGTATTCCGAATGAAGTGGCGATGCAGGTGGTCGCTGTGGGCTTTATTATCGGGGTCTTGCAGGATTCAGCTGAAACCGCGCTGAACTCATCGGCGGATATTCTGTTTACGGCTGCGGCCTGTATGGCGGAAGATCGCCGGGTTGAGCAGAACGCGTAAATTAACCCAGGGCGAGGCGTGCCTCGCCCCTACGCTGTTCAGGTGTAGGGGTCGGGCATACCCGACCCTGCGCAAGCGTGCCTCGCCCCTGCGCCGTTCAGATGTAGGGGTCGGGCATGCCCGACCCTGCGCAAGGCGTGCCTCGCCCCTACGCTGTTCAGGTGTAGGGGCCGGGCATGCCCGACCCTGCGCAAGGCGTGCCTCGCCCCTACGTCGCTCAGGTGTAGGGGCTGGCATGCCCGACTCAGCGCAAGGCGTGCTTCGCCCCTGCGCCGTTCAGGTGTAGGGGGCGGGCATACCCGACCCTGCGCAAGGCGTGCCCCGCCCCTGCGCCGTTCAGATGTAGGGGTCGGGCATGCCCGACCCAGCGCAAGGCATATCCGCCCCTACGCCATTCGCCGTACCCCCCTCCCAGAATTACAACGTTACCCCGCTTTTAAAAATCGCCAGTTCCCGGAAATCATTCACTTCGTTACGCGTCTGTCGCCCGTTGGCAATCGCCACGATGGTATCGACAAACTGCGCCAGCAAGGCGGGCATCTCCACGCCGTGGATCAGCTGCCCGGCATCGAAATCAATCCAGTGTGGCTTCTTCGCCGCCAGTTCGCTGTTGGTCGCTAACTTCACCGTGGGGACAAAACCCCCGTAAGGCGTGCCGCGTCCGGTGCTGAACAACACCATATGGCAACCCGCTCCGGCCAGTGCGCTGGTCGCCACCGCATCGTTTCCCGGGGCGCTGAGCAGATTAAGCCCTGGCTGTGTCAGCCGCTGCCCGTAGTTGAGAACATCGACCACCTGGCTTTGCCCGGCCTTCTGCGTGCAGCCCAGCGACTTCTCTTCCAGTGTGGTTATCCCCCCCGCTTTGTTGCCCGGTGACGGATTTTCATAAATCGGCTGGTTGTGGGCAATAAAATAGGCTTTGAAATCGTTCACCATCTTCACGGTTTTGCTGAAGGTGGCTTCATCGCGGCAGCGGCTCATCAGAATACGTTCTGCCCCGAACATCTCCGGCACCTCCGTCAGCACCGTCGTGCCACCGTTAGCGATCATCTGGTCGGAGAAACGCCCGAGCAACGGATTGGCGGTAATGCCAGATAAACCGTCCGATCCGCCGCACTCCAGCCCGAACTTCAGCTCGCTAAGGCGCCCTGGCTGACGCTGGTCATGGCGCATCGCTTCGTACAGTTCATGCAGCAGTGCCAGCCCGGCTTCCACCTCATCATCCTGCTGCTGGCAAATCATAAACTTCACCCGCTGCTCGTCTGTTTCACCCAGCGTCTCACGGAAAACATCTACCTGATTGTTTTCACAACCAAGACCGATCACCAGCACTGCCCCGGCGTTGGGGTGACGCACCATATTTTGCAGCATGGTGCGGGTGTTTACGTGATCCTGCCCAAGCTGCGAACAGCCGAACGGGTGGCTGAACAGGTGCACGCCGTCGATATCAGCCGCCTCTGCCGTCTCTTTCAGAAAACGTTGCAGGATCTGACGGGCAATGCCATTGACGCAGCCCACGGTCGGCAGGATCCACAATTCATTGCGGATGCCGACTTCACCACTGCGGCGGCGATAAATCTGTACTTCACGGTCAGCAGCCTGCTCAGGGAGCGTGGCAAACTCCGGCTGATACTGGTACTCATCCAGATCGCTGAGATTAGTGCGTGCATTGTTCGAATGAATGATTTCACCGGCACTCACCGGCTGCGTGGCATGGCCGATCGGCAGGCCGTATTTCATCACCAACGCATTCGCTGCCAGCGGGTGCAGAGCAAATTTATGCCCACGCCCCACCGGTTGTTTCAGCACCAGAGCGTGTCCGGCAACGCTGACGCGCTCCCCCTCCTCCAGATCACGCAACGCCACCGCCACGTTATCCAGGCTGTGAATTTTAATGATGCTTTGCATGATTCGCCCCTTCGTTTACCTGCGCCAGTGCCGCACGCATGCCAAGCTGGAGGATCTGTTGCAGCTGTGCCGTGACGCTCGCACTCAGCCCGGCCAGCTGTGTGAGGTCCTGCCCCCAGTGCGCGGCATCACTCAGCACGTCATCCACCAGCTGGCGCAGGGGAATATCATGGCAGTCAACCTGCGGCCACAGCGTGGCAAAACGCGCTAACCAGTGCGCATCATCCTGCAACGGATAACGCTGGCCGTTGCGTTCACCCCGGTAGTACGCCAGCAGCGCTGCCAGTGCAAAGCTCAGGCGCGGCGATGGTGCCCCGTTCTCTGCATGCTGCCACAGCAGCGCGGGCAGCAGACGGGTGCGGAACTTCGTCATGCCATTGAGGGCGATCGCACTCAGTTGATGGCGGATAAACGGGTTGCGAAAACGGTTAAGTACCTCGTCCGCAAACGCATTCAGCGCTGCCTGCGGCTGCGTCAGGGTCGGGATAACTTCCGTACGCAGCGTGTCGTCAACAAACGCCGCTACGTCTGCATCAGCCATCGCGTCACCCACCGACTCCAGCCCGGCCAGAAACGCCACCGGCACCATCGCAGTGTGTGCGCCATTGAGGATCGCCACCTTGCGTTCTTTATAAGGTTTGATGTCATCGACCAGCAGGATATTCAGCGCCAGCTGGTCAAGGCACAGCGCTTGCGCCACAGAGGACGGCCCCTGGATCACCAGCTGGTAATAAACCTCCCCCGCCACCAGATACTCATCCCGGTAACCGAGCTGTTCTTCCAGCTCGCTGGCATCATCGGGGTAACCCGTGACAATGCGGTCCACCAGCGTCGAACAAAAGGTATTGTGCTGCTCAACCCACGTCACAAACGCGGCGGGCAACTGCCAGGCCTGTGCCGTTTGCAGCACACGGGCGCGCAGGGCGTCACCGTTGTCGTCGATCAATTCACAAGGCAGCATCAGCCAGCCTTTATCAGGCGCGCCGTCAAAATGCTGCCAGCGGGCCAGTAACAGGCGGGTCAGTTTGGCCGGGAAGCTGGCCGGAGGCGCGGATTCCAGCGTATCTGCCGGATCAAAATAGATCCCCGCTTCCGTGGTGTTAGAGAACACAAACCGCAGCTGCGGGTCCGTCGCCAGCGCCATAAACGCGGTAAAATCCTGCACGGGCTGGATTTCGCGATTGACGGAGCGGATCAGCCGCGGCTCGCTCACCACCTCACCCTGCGTATTGAGCCCGCGGATCACCGTGGTATACAGCCCATCCTGGCTGTTAAGGCTGCGTGGGCTGCCGCTACTGAGCGGCCGCACCACCACGACGCCAGCGTCCAGGCCGGTGTGCTGGTTCAACTGATCGATCTGCCAGTCGATAAAGGCACGTAGAAAATTACCTTCACCAAACTGAATGATCCGCTCAGGATACTGTGGCCCGGGAAAGTCGTTTCGGTTCAGCTTACGCATCGTAGATCCTCTTACAGCTCAATCGCGAAGTAGTCGCGGGCATTGTTAAAGCAAATGTTCTGCACCATGTCGCCCAGCAGCGCGATATCGCCCGGCGCTTCGCCTTTTTCCACCCAGCGCCCGATCATCTGGCACAGCAGACGACGGAAGTATTCATGGCGGGTATAGGAGAGGAAGCTGCGGCTGTCGGTCAGCATGCCGACAAAGCGGCTTAACAGCCCCATTTGTGCCAGTTGGGTCATCTGGCGCTCCATGCCATCCTTCTGGTCGTTAAACCACCACGCCGAACCGAACTGCATCTTCCCGGGCTGCCCTTCGCCCTGGAAATTTCCGGCCATCGTCGCCAGCACTTCGTTATCGCGCGGGTTCAGGCAGTAGAGGATGGTTTTTGGCAGCGCGTTGTCCCGGTTCTGCGCATCCAGCAAGCGCGACAGCGGTTCAGCCAGCGGACGGTCGTTGATCGAATCAAACCCTACGTCCGGCCCCAGCAGGAGTAACTGACGGCGGTTGTTATTGCGCAGCGCGCCTATGTGATACTGCTGCACCCAGCCACGTTTGGCATATTCCGCGCCCAGCCACACCAGCACCGCGGTTTTAAACTGCGCCACCTCGCTCTCCTGCAGCAGGCTTCCCGTCAGGCGACGTGCCAGGATACCGTCCAGCGTGACGTCATCCGCTTCGCCGTACAGCACCACGTCCAGCGCATGATCCGAGACCTTGCAGCCGTGGGCCGCAAAGTGATCAAGCCGTACTTTCAGCGCACGCCGCAGATCATCAAAACGGGTGATATCGACATTCGCCACCGCAGAGAGCGTTTGCAGATAATCGACAAACCCTTCCGCTTCAATATTGAAGGCTTTATCCGGCCGCCAGCTTGGCAACACTTTTGTTGTGAAGCTGCCCTCCACCGCCAGTGCACGATGATGACGCAGGTCGTCCACCGGATCGTCCGTGGTGCCAACCATTTTGACGTTCATCTGCTGCATGATGCCACGGGCGCTAAACGCATCCTGCGCCAGCATCTCGTTACACTGGTGCCATATCGTGTCGGCCGTGGCGGGTGACAGCAGCGTATCGGTGATGCCAAACGGACGGCGCAGTTCAAGGTGCGTCCAGTGGTACAGAGGGTTACCGATGGTATCCGGCACCGTCCGCGCCCAGGCATCAAATTTTGCACGATCGCTGGCATCGCCGGTACAAAGCGCTTCCGGCACGCCGTTGGCACGCATCGCCCGCCACTTGTAGTGATCGCCTTTCAGCCAGATGTCATACAGATTGTTAAAACGGTAGTTTTCGGCTATCTGCTGCGGAGGCAGATGGCAGTGATAATCGAAGATGGGCTGGTCGGCAGCGTAATCATGGTAAAGCCTGCGGGCAAACTCACTGTCCAGTAAAAAGTCTTCACTCATAAAGCGTGACATACGGTCTCTCCTGCATCGTCTCAATGCCAACAAAGTTATCATACCAATTGTGATTAGCGCTGGAATAATAGTGAGAACTCGATCACAAAAACACCACTATTTATGGGTGAATTATCCTCTCACTCACGTCATTAAGCGTTATCCATCTGTCTTTAAAGCCCTTTTATTATCCCCCATTGCAAAAATGGTTTTTGTGATGGCTCTCAACTTTTAAATCTGTATGACAAGTTATCGTGGCGGCGGTTGAGATTAAGCAGGCAAGGTTATCGTTTGAAGACAGGGCGGGTGAGTCACTATCAAGCCGTTCCGCCGAGACAAGGTGCCCGTCCGTGACGAGGCATCAATAATAATGACGGGAAGAGGTTTTAAATGCGTAAAATTAAAGGGTTACGCTGGTACATGATCGGTCTGGTGACCGTTGGTACCATACTGGGTTACCTGACGCGTAATGCTATTGCAGTTGCCGCCCCCACGCTGGAAACAGAGCTGCATATCACCACGCAGCAGTATTCCTACATCGTGGCGGCCTATTCGGCCTGTTACACCATTATGCAGCCCGTAGCAGGCTACATTCTGGATGTGCTGGGCACCAAAATCGGCTATGCCATGTTTGCCATTCTCTGGGCGATATTCTGTGCCGCGACCGCGCTGGCGGGAAGCTGGGGCGGGCTGGCGATTGCTCGTGGTGCAGTGGGTGCCGCTGAAGCAGCAATGATCCCGGCAGGACTCAAGGCCAGTAGCGAGTGGTTCCCGGCCAAAGAACGCTCGATAGCCGTAGGGTATTTCAATGTGGGGTCGTCGATCGGGGCCATGCTGGCGCCACCGTTGGTGGTGTGGGCGATTGTCGCACACAGCTGGCAGATGGCTTTTATTATCACCGGCATCCTGAGCATGATCTGGGCGCTGTGCTGGCTGGTGTTCTACAAACATCCTAAGGATCAGAAAAAACTCGATCCTGAAGAACGCGAATACATTCTTTCCGGGCAGGAAGCTCAACACCAGACGAATAACGGCAAGAAAATGTCCGCCTGGCAGATCGTCCGTAACCGCCAGTTCTGGGGTATCGCCCTGCCACGCTTTCTGGCGGAGCCCGCCTGGGGCACGTTTAACGCCTGGATCCCGCTGTTTATGTTTAAGGCTTACGGCTTCAATCTGAAAGAGATTGCGATGTTCGCCTGGATGCCGATGCTGTTTGCCGATCTCGGCTGTATTGTCGGCGGTTATCTGCCTCCGTTCTTCCAGCGTGTGTTTGGCGTTAACCTGATTGTCTCCCGCAAGCTGGTGGTGACCATGGGTGCCGTACTGATGATTGGCCCCGGCACCATCGGCCTGTTTACCAGCCCGTATGCGGCCATCGCTCTGCTGTGCGTGGGCGGGTTTGCCCATCAGGCACTGTCCGGCTCTCTGATCACCCTCTCTTCTGACGTTTTCGGCCGTAATGAAGTGGCGACCGCCAACGGCCTGACCGGGATGGCGGCCTGGACAGCCAGTACTATGTTTGCACTGGTGGTTGGGGCGCTGGCCGATACCATGGGCTTCAGCCCACTGTTTGCCGCACTGGCGGTGTTTGATTTGTTAGGCGCGGTG
Source organism: Erwinia rhapontici (assembly GCF_020683125.1). Lineage (NCBI taxonomy): Bacteria > Pseudomonadati > Pseudomonadota > Gammaproteobacteria > Enterobacterales > Erwiniaceae > Erwinia > Erwinia rhapontici. The sequence goes on from NZ_CP085627.1 coordinate 4,424,630, forward strand.
GCTATCTGGACCCTGCTGAAAAACAAACCGATTTCTGAGCTTGAGCAGGAGAAAAAGGAAAAAATGATGGGGGTAGTGACGCAGCATTAGGGGTAATGCTACCTGTGACAGGACGGGCGGACCGTAAAAGAGGGGCCGCCCGGCCAGGCACCGAATAGCGCACGGACTCGACTTTCTTTTCAGTCGACCCGTTACAGGTAAAAGTGGTATAACAAATTCCATTCTCAGAGTGTGCTCAACGGGAGTCTGGAGCATGGAATTAACAGAATCGCGCCGCCTTTATCAACAACTTGCTGCCGAGCTGAAGCGCCGCCTTGAGCAGGATATTTATCAGGTGGGTGATAAGCTGCCCGCGGAACGCTTTATCGCCGAAGAGATGGGCGTCAGCCGCACCGTGGTGCGTGAAGCCATCATCATGCTGGAGGTGGAAGGTTACGTCGAAGTGCGTAAAGGTTCCGGCATTCACGTTATCTCTCAGCGCCAGCAGAACCGCGTTACCACCAGCAGCCAGTTAGAATTCGCCAATTTTGGTCCGTTTGAACTGTTGCAGGCCCGCCAGTTAATTGAAAGCAATGTTGCCGAGTTCGCCGCCACCCAGGTGACACGCCAGGATATCCTGCAATTAATGGAAATCCAGACGCAGGCGCGCAAAGAAGACCGCTTCCGCGATTCCGAGTGGGACATGAAATTCCACGTACAGATCGCACTGTCGACGCAGAACAGCGCACTGGCGGCGATAGTGGAAAAAATGTGGTTGCACCGACTGCATAACCCTTACTGGCTCAAACTGCATGAACATATCGACGATAAATCGATTGAGAGCTGGTGTGAAGACCATGACACCATTCTTAAAGCCCTGATGCGTAAAGATCCGGCCGCCAGCAAACTGGCCATGTGGCAGCATCTTGAAAACACCAAACAGATGTTGTTCCACGCCACAACCGATGACTTTGAATTCAACGTTGACCGCTATATGTTTGCGGAAAATCCTGTCGTGATGCCAGATACCGTCTCGAACGACGAAAAATAGCACTCTTCATTCAGGCTGAAGGAACTCATTGAGTCAAAATACGGTCAATAGTGTCAGCCTGTGTAAAACTCCTTTCAGACAGCCTGTTCCAACGGTAAAACATCGTTGGACTTGTGTTTCTTCCTGTCCAGGCTAACGTAATTTTGTTACAATTGTTTGCTTATTTTTATCCTTCCTGCGTGGGTAAGAACAAGCTGTGATATTCACCCGCGAAGCTGTTCAGCCGCTCGTTAACTGGCTAAAACGCACCGATAAAACAATCAATTAAGTGTGCAAAAAACCGTGAAACGAGCCAACTATGACGTTCAGGACGACTAATGGATATTTTCAAATCCCTGGTGCACGCCCTCTGGCAGCAAGATTACGCCACCCTGGCGGATCCCACGCTGGTATGGGCCATCTATTTTATCTTGTTTATGATTTTGTTCCTGGAAAACGGCCTGCTTCCCGCCGCCTTTCTGCCCGGCGACAGCCTGCTGATTCTGGTCGGCGTGCTGATTGCTAAAGGGACAATGAATTTCGCGCTGACCGTTTGTGTACTGACCACCGCCGCCAGCCTTGGCTGCTGGGTCAGCTACATCCAGGGACGATGGCTGGGTAATACGGTCACCGTGCAGAAATGGCTGTCGCATTTGCCCGCGCAGTATCACCAGCGCGCCCACCAGATGTTTCACCGCCACGGACTTTCCGCGCTGTTGGTTGGTCGCTTTATTGCCTTTGTCCGCACGCTACTGCCCACTATTGCGGGGCTTTCCGGCCTGAGCAATGCCCGTTTCCAGTTTTTTAACTGGATGAGCGCACTGCTTTGGGTGCTGATTCTGACCGTCATCGGTTACGCACTGGGTAAAACCCCTATTTTCCTCAAATACGAAGATCAGATGATGTTTTGTCTGATGCTACTACCCCTGGTATTACTGGTATTCGGCCTGTTTGGCTCGCTGTATGTTCTGTGGCGAAAAAAACAGTCGACGAATGAGAAAGGAAACTCATGATGCCTGGATTTATGAAGTTATCCACGCGCACGTTGCGGCTTATTCCTCTGGTCGCACTGGCCACCCTTGCGCTGCTGGCGCTGGCATTTATGCCCGCTTTGTTCCGCAGTGAAAGTGCCTTACAAATCCGCGCTTCTCGCCAGGGGATCAGCCTGCCCGATGGGTTTTACGTCTACCAGACGCTGAGCGCTCAGGGCATACATATTAAAAGTATTACGCCGGAGCAAAATTCTCTGGTGATAAAATTTGACTCATTAGAGCAAAGTGATGCGGCCGAAAAAGTGCTGCGCAAGCTGCTGCCTCATGGCTTTGATATTGCGCGCCAGGAAAACCACGGCGCATCAAACTGGATAAACCGCATCAGCCTTAGCCCTCAGTCTGTTGGCTAACAGTGATTTGCCAGCCCTTCCTTAAGGCGGGGCTATCTCTAAGAATATTCTCTCTTTTTGAGCTTTCTCTGTTTTCTGTCTATGCTTCATAAGCAGTAAAAAGCTTCACACCCGTTCCAGGATTACGATATCTCTAACCTGATATCCACGCAAAGGAAGGTCACGATCACCATGAAACATCAGATTATTTTCGGCATCAGTCTGCTTACCCTGGCTACTTTCGCTCAGGCAGACACGCTCTGTCAGCAGAAAGAACGCGCTATTCAGCACGAAATCGATATTGCACAGAAGCACGACAATCAACGTCGGGTGAACGGCCTGGAGCGGGCGTTAACCGAAACACGTGCTAACTGCAGCGATGCAGGACTGAAAGAAGCGCATCAGGAAAAGATTAAAGAGCACGAGAAAAAAGTGACCGAGCGGGAACAAGAACTCAAGCAGGAAAAAGCGGAAGGTAACGACCGCGACAAAATTGCCAAACGCGAAAAGAAACTGGCTGAAGCCCAACAAGAGCTGAAGGAAGTGCAGGCTGCGCCGTATTAAGGCTAAAAGCTGCCAACGTCATTAAAACTAAATTTAAGGAGTTTTCAATGTCTAAAGACACCACATCAGAACATCTGCGCGCCGAGCTGAAAAACCTGGCTGATACCCTGGAAGAAGTGTTAACCACTTCCGGTGAGAAATCGAAAACCGAGCTGGATAAACTGCGCAGCAAAGCGCAAAGCGCGCTGAAAGATACCCGCGCGCGCCTGGGTGACTCCGGTGACCGCATTGCCCAGACCACCCGTGAAGCGGCCGATCGTGCCGACGTCTATGTACGCGACAATCCGTGGACCAGCGTCGGTATTGGCGCCGCCGTTGGCGTGGTACTGGGCGTTCTGCTGACCCGTCGTTAATATGGCAGAGCATCAGCAAAGCCACGGCCCCGGCAAAGGGGTCATTAATATCGGGCAACGCATTGTCACTACCCTGGTCGGGATGGTGGAAACGCGTGTCCGGCTGGCAGTGGTGGAGCTGGAAGCTGAAAAAGCCAACCTGATTCAAATGCTGTTGATGGTTGGCCTGACGATGCTGTTCACTGCCTTCGGACTGATGAGCCTGATGGTGCTGATTATCTGGGCAGTCGATGCTCAGTATCGTTTGATGGCGATTGCGATTACCACCGGTGTATTGTTCGCGCTGGCGCTGATTTTTGGCCTGTGGACACTGGCGAAATCGCGCCGTTCTACGCTACTGAGCGCCACCCGCAAGGAGCTGTCGGAAGACCGCAAGCTGCTGGAGGATGAGTAAATGAGCCGTAAGCTCGATTTACGCAAAGCGGAACTGTTACGCGAAATCCAGCAACAACGGCTGGATCTCAGTGCCGGGCGTAAAGCCTGGCTGGACACAACCGCACGCTACGATCACGGTTTTCTGGCGCTTCTCAGCGCCAAACGCTGGCTGACCGTTGGCAGCGGTGTGATGGCTATCTGGTCCGTGCGTAATCCGCGCTTTATGGGCCGCTGGGCCAGACGCGGATTGGGCGCCTGGAGCACCTGGCGCATGGTGCGTAATTATCTGCCTCGCCGTTAATCTTCTGCATGATAAAGCCGCATTGACTTGCGGCTTAAACAACCCCCAGATTTCTTGAACATCTTCGACAGATTATCTCGCTTACAATGTTTTCCTTACCCGACTATTATCTCCAGCAACGAACGGCACTGAGCGCTTAAGACGCGTCAGGCCTGAGTAAAATACGGTCGGGCCAGCTTGCACGACCACAAATTCTTGTTTGGGGTTAATCATGAAAAAATTAGAAGATACCGGTGTTGTTATTGCTCGCATCCTGATGGCCGCGCTGTTCGTTGTCGCAGGCTGGGGTAAACTGACCAACTACGAAGGTACGCAGCAGTTTATGGCGTCAATGGGTATTCCGGCCCTCTTCGTGCCACTGACCGTACTGCTCGAATTCGGCGGCGGTCTGGCAATTATGTTCGGTTTCTTCACCCGTACCACCGCGCTGATTACCGCCATCTTTACCGTGCTGACCGCTATCCTGGCGCACAGTAACTTTGCTGTAGATGGTTCAACCATGTTCTTGAAAAATATCAGCATTGCAGGTGGTTTCCTGCTGCTGGCTATCACCGGCCCGGGTGCTCTGAGCATTGACCGTCTGCTGGGTAAAAAGTGGTAAGTTAGCTATACTGATTTATCGGGGGGTGAGGATCATATCCTCGCCCCTTTTCATTTTAAGGACAGGAGAACAGAACATGGGACAACTGATTGAGGGAGTCTGGCACGATCAGTGGTATGACACTAAAGCCACAGGAGGCCGTTTTAAACGCTCCGAATCGGCTTTTCGCAACTGGGTCACCGCCGACGGTGAAGCCGGTCCGAGTGGCAAAGCGGGTTTTCGCGCTGAGGCGGGCCGCTATCATCTGTATGTTTCTCTTGCCTGTCCCTGGGCACACCGCACGCTCATTATGCGCCAGCTGAAAGGGCTTGAGGAGATGATTACCGTCTCTGTTGTGCATCCCCTGATGCTGGAAAACGGCTGGACCTTTGATGAAGATTTCCCTGCTGCTACCGGCGACAGCCTGTATCAGAACGAATATCTTTATCAACTCTACCTGCATGCCGATCCGCAGTACAGCGGCCGTGTGACCGTTCCGGTGCTGTGGGATAAGCATCAGCACACGATTGTCAGTAACGAATCTGCCGATATTATCCGTATGCTGAACAGTGCGTTTGACGGTGTGGGCGCGCGCGCCGGGGATTATTATCCGCAGGATCTGCATGAAGAGATTAATGCGTTGAACGGCTGGATCTATGACACGGTGAACAACGGCGTCTATAAGTCAGGGTTTGCCACCAGTCAGGCAGCCTATGATGAAGCGGTCACCGCGCTGTTCTCCTCACTTGACCGTCTTGAGTCACTGCTGGGCAAGCATCGCTACCTGAGTGGTGAACGACTCACCGAAGCTGATATCCGCCTGTGGACCACGCTGGTGCGTTTTGATCCGGTGTATGTCACCCACTTCAAGTGCGATCGCCATCGCATCAGTGATTACCTGAACCTGAACGGTTTTCTGCGCGACCTCTGGCAGACACCCGGTCTGGCTGAGACAGTCAACCTCGAGCATATTCGCCATCATTACTACTGCAGCCACAAGACCATCAATCCCAGCGGCGTGATCTCGCTGGGTCCTGCATTCGACTGGGATCAGCCTCATGGCCGTGACCGACATTTCGGCTGATCTTTAGCATCCAGGGCGGATTTTCACTCGCCCTGGAAGTTCCGCACCCTTTATTGATCTGGCACAAATTCCCGCGTTGAGGGCTTACGTATCTTTACTGACGTAAACACCTAAAACGAAATCAATACGGGGATGGAGCCATGATCAAATCTGTCGCAATCTGCCTTGCCGTTGTTATGCTCTGCTACGTGGCCTTTGTCGGTCATTTTTATTATCAGACTTTCTCAACTTTCAGCAGCATTGAGCATTCTCAGGAAATGAATGCCGCCCAGTAGTCTGCTATCGGTTCTGCGGGTGGTTTATCCCAGGCGTTTCGCCAGAAGTTTTGGGATCTCCCGCAGGCACCAGGCCTTTGCTTCGCCCATGCTGTCGCGCCGCCAGGCCATAATGATATCCACTTCACGAGTATATTCCGGGCTGACCACGCGCAGCCGTCCTTCCGCGATGTCTTTTTCCACCATCGGATACGGCATGGTGCCGATACCTAAGCCCGCCAGCAACGCGCGGTGCTTATCTTCAATGGTGCTGACCGTCAGGCGCTGCTGTTTGTCGAGCAGGGTCACCGTTAATACCGGACGCTCACGGGCGGTATCCGCCACCGCAATGCCGCGATATTTTACGCGCGTGGTTTCCGAAAGCGGTTCGGGTTCCAGATGGATCGGGTGTTCCGGGCTGGCCACATAGACGCTCATCAGCGTGTAGAGTTTGCGGGTGTTGATCTCGGACGAGGCGCGGAAATGCATATCCGGGGCAATCACAATATCGGCTCGCCCCTGTTCCAGACGCTCCCATGCACCGGCAAGCACTTCGGTCATCAGCGACACCTGAGTGTTGGCTTTATCGGCCAGCTTCCCGACCAGCGGAAACAACAACTCAGTGGAGACCAGCGCTTCGGTGGCAATCGTCAGGTGGGTTTCCCAGCCACGCGCCAACGCTTCCGCATCCGTCGTCAGCTTGTCGGCTGCCTCGAGTAGCACACGACCCCGCTCCAGCAGCATTCGTCCGACATTGGTAAATTTGGTGCGGTGGCCAGAACGGTCAAACAGCACAACATCCAGTTCTTCTTCCAGCTTCTGCATGGTGTAGCTCAGAGCGGAGGGCACACGGCCCAACTCATCCGCTGCAGCAGCAAAGCTACCACGACGATCGATAGCATCCATTACCCGCAGTGCTTCCAGCGTCAGAGCGCGATCTTTAGCCATAGTGATTCTCTGTCAGGAAATTTGAATATTGCCAGCAGATTAACTGGCTAACAATCCGGCGTCCAGAAACTTACCATAACAGGATAATAAACGGCCGGGATCTCTCCGGCCGATAAGGAGAACGCTATGATAACCAGTCGAACCGCTCAACAGTGTGGCAAAGCCGATTACGGCTGGCTGCAGGCGCGCTATACCTTCTCCTTTGGTCACTATTTTGATCCCAAACTGCTTGGCTACGCATCATTGCGCGTACTCAATCAGGAAGTGCTGGCACCAGGGGCTTCCTTCCAACCCAGAACCTATCCGAAGGTCGATGTGCTGAACCTGATTTTGCACGGTGCAGCAGAGTATCGTGACAGCGAGGGAAATCACGTGCAGGCGCAGGCCGGGGAAGCCTTATTGCTGGCCACGCAGCCCGGTGTGAGCTATTCAGAACATAATCTCAGTAAAGAGCACAGCCTGACGCGTATGCAACTGTGGCTGGATGCCTGCCCACAGCGGGAAAACGCGTCAGTGCAACGGATGCCGGTGTCTGAACATCAGCGTTATACGCTGCTGGCCTCACCGGATGGCAGCGCAGGCAGCCTGCAGCTGCGCCAGCAGGTGTGGATCCATCAGGTGGTGCTGGAACCCGGGGAGAGCTACAGCCTGCCGCTGAACGGCACGCGCGCCTACCTGCAATCGATTCACGGATCGCTGGAGGCTATGGCGCATTCACAGCAGCAGGAGGCACTGACCTGCGGTGACGGTGCGTTCCTGCACGAAGAACAGAGCGTGACGCTGACGGCAAAAACGCCATTGCGGGCGCTGGTTATCGATCTACCGGTATAATCTCGTCCCGATCGCTGCACTCTGCTGGTTCGGCGCCCTCCTGGTGCTCTGACAACGTGACCACTGCCCGTCGGCAGTCAGGGTCGAGCAGCAAACGTGTCGCATCGGGTCTGGAGTAGTGACCTGCCGGGTCATAAAGGAATTTACACATCGTTATGGATGAGAGATCAACGCGGGCAAACAGCAAACCTTCCTCATCTTTTGCCAGCGGTGACGTCAGCAGCCGGCCGTCTGGCCCGTAAATTCTGGCATAGCCGCCTCCCGGTAGCAGTACCTTGCGCATATCGTTATTGACGCAGTAGTGTTCCACTTCTTGCACAGATACCACCGCACAGGCGAATAACAGGTAGCATTGCCCTTCCGCAGCATAACCCTGGGAGACAGCCGTATTCACTTCCCCACTTAGCGAATAGAACCCGTTAATCGAGAAAGCAGGCCAGGCCGCGATATGAATTTGTTCATTTTGTGCATGAAGAGCATAACAGCTAAGTGGCTGAAGATGTTCTCCGCAGCAAAGCTCACCGATATTGCCAAGTGCAGTGCGGTGAACTTTCAGGTCGCTACCATCGCCTTCACCAAATAGTAAGCGCTCAACCGAAGTCGGTTTAAGTTTTCGTCTGACCTCAATGGTATTACCCTGATCATCAATTAACGCCTGAGAAATATAGAGCGTTGCACTCTCTTTCTCACTAAAACTAAAGGAAAGGTAGATATTATGTTCTCGTGCCGCCTGCTGTAAGCGTTGAAACTGGGGAGAGTCTGTCGATATTGACTGCCGATGATAAGCCGTAATAAACGGCGCCATGTAGGGAATATCACCTATCCAGAGGAACCAGGGATAACCGGGAAAATAAAGTTCCGGGAATGCAATCAGCCTTGCCTCCTGACGCGCTGCATCAGCTATCAGGCCTAATGCTTTATCGACCGATGCATCTACATTCATATATACCGGAGATGCCTGCACCACTGCTACACTGTAGCTATCTTCATTCGTTTTCATTGCCATCATTCCTTTATATAAAAATAACATCAGGATTAATCAACCCTGAGTACTCCCTATAAAACCTTGTGACGATAAATCAAAATAATGAATATGGAGATACATTAGATGCGGGTTGATTTTTTAATTTCGCGCAAAAGTAAAACCTGGAAACGTAATAAAAAATCATTCTTAATGCAGATTATTATTATCTGAAACGTGACAAAAACCTTGCCACATCTGAGGTTCGTCCCTGTACCTCAGATGTACTGTGAGAGCGTGTCAGCAATCAAAGAACCAGTAGCCCTGATTCACCAGCGCGGTGAGCTCAGCGACAAAAGCCGGATTGTGCAGCGCTTCACCCAGCTCGTTTTTACCAAGCACGGTGTGGCGGCACAGAACATCAGCGGCTTGCGCATCGGCCGTCTCCAGCCGTTCGCTATTAATAAAGAAATGCTCACCCACTTGCAGCACCCTTAACCCACTCAGGCGGGTCAGCACGTCACCGCTTAGCAGAGCCTCAGCAATTTCATCCGGTTCATAAGCGGGCTCGGCGGACGCGATATCCAGCTCGTGACGCGGCGTGGTGGCGAAACGGCCAAACCACTGCTTAAAGTCTGCGGGCTGATTGATCACCTCGATCATCATCGCGCGCAAACGATCCAGCTCATACTCTTCTACCCGCCCAGGATGTTCGCGGCAGGTTAAATCAGCATCGCTGTAATGCTCACCACCGAGATCGTTTTCCAGCGCATAGTCCGCAAAGCTGCTGATGAGATCGCGGCCATTAGGCCCGCGGAAACCGACAGAATAATTCAGTGCGGTTTCGAAGGTGAAACCGTCGTGTGGGAAGCCCGGTGGGATATACAGAATGTCACCTGGTGCCAGCTCGTGATCGATGATTGGCGTGAAAGGCTCCACATGTAACAGCGCAGGGTGTGGGCAGAACTGCTTCAGCGGCAGTTTATCCCCAACACGCCAGCGGCGGCGGCCCATTCCCTGGATGATAAAGACATCGTACTGATCGATATGTGGCCCGACACCGCCCCCCGGTACGGAATAAGAGATCATCAGATCGTCTAAACGCCAGTCCGGCAATACGCGGAACGGACGCACCAGCTCGGCTGCCGGTGCGTGCCAGTGGTTAACCGCCTGCGCCAGCAGCGACCAACCGGTTTCACCCAGACCATCAAAGTGTTCAAAAGGCCCGTTGCTGGCCTGCCACTGCCCATCGCTATAACTAACGAGGCGGCTGTCGACTTCCGCCTCCATCGCCAGGCCGGCCAGTTCATCTGGCGTAATCGGATCGACAAAGTTTGGAAACGCATTTTTTAAAACAACAGGGTGTTTTTGCCAGTATTTTTCTAAAAATTCGGGCCAGTTTAGATTGAGCTGATAAGCCATAGGTCGCACCAGTGAGAGACAAAACGGCACTGATTATAAAGAGGCAGACAGTCAGGCTGCCTTGTCATGCGTCAAGGGCCGGCAGAGTAATGGGCTCCGGGCGTGATATCACAGGGGGCGTAAAAGCAAAAACCCCGCCGAAGCGGGGTTTTCCCTGAAGGGTTCGAAGCTGACCGGTAAGTCAGGAACGTATCCCAATACATCAGGCATCTGCGGCGCTGTTGTTTGTCATGTATCACACACTGTATCTCATTTTGTATCCCTGATAAATCCCTCCCCGCATTAGCCAATCACACCTGGATTGACGTGCCGATCACCATTGCGGAACATGACGACAATTATATTTATGCCACGCTGGCACCATCGAGTAACCTACTTGATTGACAGGCCTGGGGGAGGAAGTTCCTCCAACTCCCCCCCCCTCCGGCGCGAAGACTTTAGAGATACTCCCACCCTGTACACAGCCAGCGGCGCAAATATCACAGTCGCATTCTCAGCAAGGCCTAACGGATTTCCTCCGCTCGCAAGAGCTACGCTGAATCTTTCATAAATATCTGTAGGGTGCCGTTGATGGGAGATGCTTATAGGTATGGATGGATGCAGATAATGTGGATGAAAATGACGCGATAAATGTAGGATTGAGCATTTATAACGCAGTTCGCTACAGCTACGCTCTGTCATTTTCAGTTCCAAGCGGCTATCTCTTCACTGTCGGATTGACGATGGCCTTACGTACAGGCCGACGAACGTCAAGGATATGCGTTGCGGACATTTCGGCGGTTCCGACATACAACTCCATATGCAATGATTATGAATTTTTTAACATATCGATATATTCATAAACCTCACGTTGGTACATCATTTTTCTAAACGCTGGAACCCAACAATGAAGGCCATCATATCCCACATCATGATTCTGGTATAACAAAGGGAAGCATTCATAATCCCCACTCTGGACAGGTTCAGCAGCAGCATCAATTAGCCACCACTTACGCGCTGGTAAGCTGGGAAGAAGATTGGCTGTTACCGAATTAACGAAGAGGAGCAGATCGTAGCAATCCCAGCCATCCATCACTTTTTGAAGACTGGATACATAGTTTGGCTGAGTTCGTTCCTGATGCGACAAATCAACCAATATCCACCGATTAGTGGCGGTGGGATCATATCTGTTTACAACCAGATAGAAGGTGATCTTTCCGACAGTAGATGTTGACAGGGTGGTACAGTGGGCCAAGATTCTTGACGCTTCCATCTTATAGTTCCTTCTTTATATGAAATGACACAAACCCAGCGAGGAGGGTGTTTAATTTATCTGTCCAGATATATTGGGATTCTACGCCTGAAATAAAAGGCTTGCCGTACAATCATCTCCAATCTGCCCTCTATTGTAAGAGTTAAGTCTCCTCGTTAAAACGATGCTACGGCATTGGTATCACCAATCGTTCGTTTTGTGATACCAGGAAACACCGTGTAAAACTGGGATCAATAAAATAGCATATTGACATAATGATACCAATCATGAATTATGATACCGTTTTTGATACCAGATGAGGGGAAGTTATGAGCCGTACTTTTGCATATTGCCGCGTTTCGACCAGTGAGCAGACAACCGAAAACCAGATTGTAGCAATTCGCCAGGCAGGCTATGACATCCTTGATAGTCGCGTGATATCGGAAACGATATCTGGTGGCGTTCAGGCAATGAAGCGTAAAGGCTTTGCCGATATGGTCACCCATAAACTGGAGGAAGGCGATCAGCTGGTAGTGTTGAAGCTGGACAGGTTGGGGCGCGATAACATCGATGTGCAGCAAACTATAGCGATGCTGTTAGCCAAGGGTATTGGTGTAGTGTCATTGGATCTGCCAGTACGTAATCTTACCAGTGCGGAAGGTAAGTTGATGCTGCACATGTTTTCTGCTTTCGCTGAGTTCGAAAAGTCTCGCATCGTTGAGCGTACTAAGGAAGGTTTGGCTCGGGCTAAGACAGAGGGTAAGAAGTTGGGCCGTCCTGCTGCAGTAGATACCTTCAAGCGCGTGCAGGAAGTTAAAGCAAAGGGGCTGAGCCAGTCTAAAGCAGCGCTTGAATTGGGATTGAGCCTGCCAACAATCAAGCGTAACTGGAACATCAAAGAAGCCATAACAACGGCATTAGCCCAGAGTTGAACTGACAGTGTTCGCGGATGAGGTGTAGCCAGATTGGACATCCGTATTCCGACCAAGAAGCAGAAGTAACATGTACTCAGGATTACAATGCATGAAATGCAAGCATGATGTACATTATATGACATAACTTACACAGCACATCTGTTTAAAGGAGTTGTCTAATGTCGCATGTCAGTATTAATGATTTCAAACTTCTAAACTTAAAATGTCAGAAATACTTTGATCTTTTCAGCAAAACAAATGCAATGAATCAGTCAGTGCAAGAGGGGAAATTGCAACAAAGATTCGGGTTTTATCTTTTTATGCTTGAGTCTCTTTGTAACGAAAAAGACATCGACAGAATCAGCGATTATATAACTGATACGGAATACAATTCTTATTTACACGGTGAACGTTACGACGATCATGGCATTGATGCTATTTTCATTGATGATGAACATAAAGAAATAAAATTATTTAACTTCAAGTTTAGGGAGAAGTTCAAGCCTGAGCAGAAGCAAAGTTTCAATGATGCGTTTATCTCGACAAAACTTGTCAATTGTATAATGAACGACAGCACACACGGATTGGAAGGAAAACTTAGGGAGTATGTTCAAGCAATAAACGAATTACTGAACGGTAATGATGTTTGGAAGCTTTCGTTATATATGATCAGCAATGAAGCCTTCGCAATAGAACATGATGAAAGTACCATTCAGCAGTTGAAAAGTTTTTATGATATGGAAGTTTTATCCGTCTGTTTACCTCATATTACAAGCATGATGTCCATACGCCCGGAACCTATTAACGCTGAGTTAATCATCGACAATGATGCGCTAATGTCTTACTCAGAAAGTACAATATCAACATCGAAATCGTATGTAGTGAGATTGAACACTGCTGATGTAATAAGAATGACATGCCGTAATGTAGACCTTCGACTTGATCATAATTGTGAAAACATAGATGCATTATCTGAGCAAAAAATCGACTTCGGCGTTCTATTTGATAACGTCCGAGGGTTAGTCCAACGCTCACGATATAATAGTGCTATAGCTAAAACCCTACGTGAAGAACCGGGTAAGTTTTTCATGTATAACAATGGATTAACTATTGTTGCTGATGATATCAAAGCGCTTCCAGTAAACGGAAACAGAAAAGTAAGAATTAGTCTAACAGGCATTCAGGTTCTAAATGGAGGTCAGACACTTAGAACCCTGCATAACTTTAACGCAGCGGATAAAAATAACATAAGTGAATACATATCAAAAAGTGAAGTTCTTGTGCGTATATTTAATGCTTCAAGCAGCGAAACCGCCAATAAAATTGCTGAATATACTAACAGCCAGAATTCCATTTCAAATGTAGATTTAAAATCGTTAAGCACACTGCAAATTCAAATTGAGCAATTGTTAGATGAGCATGGCATTGTCTATTCCAGAAAAAATGGAGATACAGGAATAGATGATAGGAAAGATTATCGATTTAAGATTAGCATGGAACAGTTTGGTCAGATACTTTTTGCTCTCCAAGGCTCACCTGAAAAATCATCAAATCAAAAGCAGCATATTTTTGGAAAGTATTACGATGAGATTTTTGATGATAAAAACTTCAACTTCTCACAATCTCCAGAGATAGTTGAAATATACTTCAACATCAAAAAAGCTTATGCATCATCTACTGAAAGCATCCAGAAAATAGAACAAAAAATATTTTACATACTCTACATCAATAAATTCAAGACTGAATGGACATATGAACAGTGCATCAATGTACTTGAAGAGACATTACAGACTTTCGATTCTGCTGGTGCGAATCTAACTGATGCAAGGAAAATGATTCAAGTTCGTTTCAGAGATTATTTAAATTCTATATTGAACTCAGAATTCGAACCGTAAACGCCATGTTTTGATGGGTTCTTAAAGAGCCCATAAAACTTCCAAGGAAAATTTAATACTCTTTTATTCTTACACGACCCAATTTCAAAAATATCGCCTATCAGTCAGGGAAACTCTCAACACAGTAACTTTTCCACATTGAGTTTGAATTAATATTCGCAAGCCATTTCTGCAAACCCCCTCTAAGATCCTATCGTCTCGCCAGTCTACGAATTTTTAAAATTACATACTGTTATCCATGATTTATTTTGAGAATAAGTCGCGTCTTTTTGATCGCTGTGGGCCTTGCTATGGCTGCGGTCGTTAAATCTGTACTGAGAATATGCCCCTGAAATATTTCTGTGAGGGTAAGACTGATCCGTTGGAGCCGAACCTTGCTTAGCGATATGGCATTTGCATCTTATGGCGTCCCATACTTACACCATCACATCATGCACATCATGGTGACTTCGTTGCTAAGTAACCCTCCACCAGCAAGCGTCTGTACCTCCGCCAAGAAGAGTATTGCTCTTTAGGGCCTGCACACGGCTCAACGCTTGGCCCACGGCTGTCTCTGTTGCTTACTGACGTGCGCCACGGTAACTGACCTGCCCCTGTAAGTATCCCGGCAAAACGGCCCATTCACTTTTAGAGATCTTCCGACATACTGATTATGTCACCTGTGGAGATAGCTATGCGTAAGATCCGATTCACTGAACACCAGATTATCGCCGTTCTGAAGTCCGTCGAAGCCGGACGAACCGTCAAAGATGTCTGCCGTGAGGCCGCGATATCTGAAGCCAGCTATTACAACTGGAAGGCCAAGTATGGCGGGATGGAAGCGGCCGATATTAAAAAGATCAAAGATCTGGAAGACGAGAACCGGCGGCTCAAACAGATGTTTGCCGATCTCAGTCTGGAATGCCGGGCGTTGAAAGATGTTATCGAAAAAAAGCTTTAAAACCAGCGATAAAGCGTGAACTCGTCCGCTATCTGACGGCGCATTTTGCCATGAGTTTACGCCAGGCCTGCAGGACGTTATCGCTGAGCAGGACGGTATATTTTTATCAGCCTGATACCCGGCGTGATGAACCGGTGATCCAGGCGCTGACTGAACTGGCAGAACGCTATCCGCGCTACGGTTTTAAGAAGCTTTTTCAGGTGCTTCGCAGGCACGGTAATGCCTGGAACCATAAACGCGTTCACCGGATTTACTGCCTGCTGAAACTGAATTTTCGTCGTAAGGGTAAACAACGTCTGCCGGTGCGCAACCCGACCCCGCTGGCAACACCGCAAGCGTTAAACCAGAGCTGGTCGATTGATTTTATGCACGATGCACTCGTCTGCGGCAGACGCTTTCGAACCTTCAACGTGGTGGATGATTTTAACCGTGAGGTGCTGGCGATAGAAATCGACCTGAATATTCCAGCTCAGCGTGTCGTCCGGGTACTGGACAGGGTAGTAGCAAACCGCGGATATCCTCTGAAGATGCGGATGGATAACGGGCCAGAACTGGTCTCACTGGCACTGGCGCAGTGGGCGGAAGAACACGGGGTGATGCTGGACTTTATCAAACCGGGTAAGCCGACCCAGAATGCCTTTATCGAACGGTTTAACCGGACGTACCGGACAGAAATACTGGATTTTTACCTGTTCAGAACCCTGAATGAAGCACGGGAAATTACAGAGCGCTGGCTGGCTGAATATAACAGTGAGCGACCTCATGAATCCCTGAATAACCTGACGCCGGAAGAATACAGATTGATGGCCGAAAACACGGAAATCTCAAAAAGTGCGTGGAACTAAAACGGGTGTGCTTACACCCCCAGGATTAGATACAACGCTCACTTAGTAATGTCGGAACCTTCATTTTCAGAATTACCCTTTCTCCAGCCCGCCGCAAATTCAGACGGCGTCTGATAATTCAGCGTGGAGTGCGGGCGGCACTCGTTATAATCCTGACGCCATTCACTGATGGTTTTCCTGGCATGGCTGACGTCGCTGAACCAGTGTTCATTCAGGCATTCATCGCGAAAGCGCCCGTTAAAACTCTCAATAAATCCGTTCTGTGTCGGCTTGCCGGGCTGGATAAGCCGCAGCTCCACGCCATGCTCAAAGGCCCATTGATCGAGCGCGCGGCAGGTAAACTCCGGACCCTGATCGGTTCTTATCGCAGCCGGATAGCCGCGAAGCAGCGCAATGCTGTCCAGAATACGCGTGACCTGAACGCCTGAAATCCCGAATGCAACGGTGACCGTCAGGCACTCCTTCGTGAAGTCATCCACGCAGGTCAGGCACTTGATCCTGCGACCGGTGGCCAGCGCATCCATGACAAAATCCATCGACCAGGTCAGATTCGGCGCCGCCGGGCGGAGCAGCGGCAGACGTTCTGTCGCCAGCCCTTTGCGACGTCGTCTGCGTTTTACCCCCAGGCCACTGAGATGATAAAGCCGGTACACGCGCTTGTGATTAACATGAAGCCCTTCCCGGCGCAGCAGCTGCCAGATGCGGCGGTAGCCAAAACGCCTGCGCTCCAGTGCCAGTTCGGTGATGCGTCCGGTTAAATGCGCATCCGACGCGGGACGCTGCGCTTCGTAGCGGCAGGTCGACAGGGACAACCCTGTGAGCCTGCAGGCACGACGTTGCGACAGACCGGTCGCATCACATATCAACACCACGGCTTCCCGCTTCTGGTCTGTCGTCAGAACTTTCGGCCCAGGGCCACCTGAAGCGCCTCCTTATCCAGCATGGCTTCGGCCAGCAGCTTCTTGAGTCGGGCGTTCTCTTCCTCAAGCGACTTCAGGCGCTTAACCTCAGGCACCTCCATACCACCATACTTTTTACGCCAGGTGTAAAAGGTGGCGTCGGAAATGGCATGCTTACGGCAGAGTTCGCGGGCAGAAATCCCGGCTTCAGCCTCGCGGAGAATACTGATGATCTGTTGGTCGGAAAAACGCTTCTTCATGGGGATGTCCTCATGTGGCTTATGAAGACATTACTAACATCGGGGTGTACTAATCAACGGGGAGCAGGTCACGGCATCCGTTTTGCTGTCCTCAATCATGATATAATGCCGCTGGCTGTCGTCATCGAAGCGAATATCCGATACCGTCAGTTTCGATATCTCAGCACGTCTGGCACCTGTGTATGACAGTAATAAGAACACCCATTTCTTCCAGTCTTCAAGTGTCGTGAAATGCTCAACCAGCTTTCGCATCTCTGTACGGCTATAATTGCCGTAGCTCTTGCTTTGAGCTTCGTATCTGACATTGAGTGTTGGAGACGATTCCAATATTCCCATTTCCATTGTTAAATAACTGGAAAAGAGTCCTTGGCAAAGTTTCAGATAATCGCTAACTGTTTTGTTCGATATGAGATCGTCATCAGGAATTTCGTCCAGATCGAGACATTGCTGGATCGTCATTTTGTTGTATGGCTTCTTATTCTGACGTGGCAGTCCTTCAACTACTTCGAGCAAATTTTTAATATCGCGTCGGTTAATATCTGTAACTAATGTATCAGCTCCCAACACCGCTTTAATCACCTCGAAATATTTTTCATTACCCTGTCGGATCTGCGGCTTCCAGTCGGATTTAAACCTGACAAACCCCTCCCACGCCTGAGAGAGCGAAATGGCGGGTAACAATGGTTCATGGGGTTTCTCTGCTGGAATGGAGGCATATTCTCGGTCTGGCCGCATAGAACTCACGATCTGACGATAATCAGAATTGCGGCTCTCCATAAAGGCTAAGTGTGCATCGCAATAATGTCTCCAGAGAAGATCATACTCTGAGGCCAAATAATCTATTTCATCCTCCATACCCGTAAGATCAAACTGGCTGCCAAGTTGTTCAATAACTGAATCTATCGATATCGGTTCAACATTTTGTTTGAAGGTTCCATCGAGCAGTTGACCGAAATCAAATGCATTACGTTTTTCATGGGCTAATGAACCTGATTGTCGCAGGGTGCTACGTACTGTTAAGGGGATTTTTTGGGCTGCGCTATAAAATCCTGTCTGAATGCTAAGCAAATAGTCATCAATGTCTTTTTGTTCTAACCGCTTCATTTTCTGCACGATATCCAATAGTTGGGCTGGCTCCATCCTCGCCGATTTAACGAGAGAAATGAATATTGAAAGTCGAGAAGAAATGAATTTTGCTCTGCTGGCGGAATCGCAGCTCAGAGAAACACGAAAGAAACGCCCTGCTGGTAATCTGAAATGAAGGCTGTAGCGGTTGCCACGCTTGAGGATATTGGGGATGGAACAACCGTTGGTGTGCCTCTTCTGTATCACAGTCTGTGTCACATTTTAACCTTTAAAGGCCTGAGACACACCAACGTATTGTTTTTGAATGAGTTGAAGCTGACCGGTAAGCCGCTTTCCTGTCATAGAGAGTGTCGTGGACAGTCATTCATCTCGCCGTTGAGCGCTCTAAAAGCAAAAACCCCGCCTAAGCGGGGTTTTTCCTGAATGGTTCGAAGCTGACCGGTAAGCCGGGTTCTGTCGTGGACAGTCATTCATCTAGGCCAGCAATCGCTCACTGGCTCAAGCAGCCTACCCGGGTTCAGTACGGGCCGTACCTGGTGAACCCCTATTTGGCCTTGCTCCGGGTGGAGTTTACCGTGCCACGAACTGTTGCCAGCCGCGCGGTGCGCTCTTACCGCACCCTTTCACCCTTACCTGATCCCACTTGCGTGGGCCATCGGCGGTTTGCTCTCTGTTGCACTGGTCGTGGGCTTGCGCCCCCCAGGCGTTACCTGGCACCCTGCCCTATGGAGCCCGGACTTTCCTCCCCTCTGTCTGTCTCCCCCGAAGGAGGACGGCAACAAAGCGGCGACTGTCTGGTCAGCTTCGGCGCGCAGTGTATAGGGTTTTCTACGGCTTGTCACTCACCCTGCTGCTCCAGCGCATGCTTATAAAGTGCATTTTTCTTCACACCGTGGATTTCGGCGGTAAGTGCAGCGGCTTTCTTCAGCGGTAATTCGGCCTGGAGCAGCGCCAGGGTACGCAGCGCTTCCACTGGCAATGCCTCTTCAACCGCGTGATAACCTTCAACAATCAGCACCATCTCCCCTTTACGGCGGTTTTCGTCTTCCAGCACCCACGCCAGCAGTTCACCCACTGGCGCGCCAAAGATCGACTCCCAGGTTTTGGTAATTTCGCGGGCCAGCACGACATAGCGATCCGGGCCCAGCACGGTGACCATATCTTGCAGGCTGTCCAACAGGCGATGCGTGGACTCGTAGAAAATAATGGTCCGCGGTTCCTGCTCGAGCGCACGTAACGTGTCACAGCGCCCTTTACTTTTCGCTGGCAGAAACCCTTCGTAGCAAAAACGGTCAGACGGTAATCCCGCAGCGCTTAACGCGGTGATCGCTGCACAGGCACCGGGTAACGGCACCACGCGGATGCCCGACTCACGGCACAAACGCACCAGGTGATAGCCGGGATCATTAATTAACGGCGTGCCAGCATCGGAAACTAACGCTATGCTTTGACCTTCGCGCAGCTTCTCCAGCAACACCTCGGCCTTCTGCTGTTCATTATGATCATGCAATGCGAAGAGCCGCGCATTGATGGCGAAATGTTGTAGCAACAGCCCGGTATGACGTGTATCTTCCGCAGCGATCAGATCGACGCTCGCAAGCACCTTTAGTGCCCGCTGGGTGATATCGCCCAGGTTACCGATGGGTGTTGGAACGATATAGAGCGTGCTGGCAGAAATATCTGCCCGATCGTGTTGTTTCATTGTTTGATCCGAATTGCCGATTTAATATTGAGCATCTTGAAAAAAACATCACTGGATACAGTATGCTTCCTTCGAAAGTAGTTCACTGCAAAGCAGTACGCACCATGCCGCTGCTGCTGGCCGCCCTGATTTTTGCCGGTTGTACCGGCCAGGCTCCGCAAACGCCTCAGGCGAATGTACAGGGGGCCGCCACGGGCACCTCTGACTATTATCTGCAGCAGGTGCAGCAAAGCTCAGATGATAACAAGGTTGACTGGCAATTACTTGCAATCAGAGCGTTGTTGAACGAAGGGAAGGTTCCTCAGGCCAACGATCAGCTGACGCAAATCCCTCAGAATCTGAACGCGATCCGGCGTCAGGAGCTGTTGCTGCTTCAGGCACAGCTGAGTGTGGCACAGCAAAACCTGCCTGATGCGACTGAGAAACTGAAGCAGATTGATACCAGCGCCCTGTCGCAGGATCAGCAGGTGCGTTACTTCCAGTTGCAGATTGCCGCCAGCCAGGGTCGCCCTTCGCTGGATGTGCTGCGCGCCTGGATTGCTCAGGAACCGCTACTGACAAATCCGGCCGACAAACAGAAGAATATCGATGCCACCTGGCAAACACTGACGCAAATGACGCCAGATCAGATGAACAATCTGGCCATCAACGCCAATGAAAATGTGTTGCAAGGCTGGTTAGATCTGCTCGGCGTGTACCGTGCGAACGCCAGCGACCCGGATATGCTGAAAGCAGGTATCAGTGACTGGCAAACGCGTTATCCTTATAATCCTGCGGCCAAAATGCTGCCAACGGCGCTGATGCAGGTACAGAACTTCCAGCCAGCGTCCACCGGTAAAATCGCCCTGCTGCTGCCACTCAGTGGCCAGGCACAAGTGTTTGCTAACGCCATTCAGAAAGGGTTTAACGACGCGAAAAATGGCGTGCTGGCTCAGGGCAGTGCCCCAGCGGTTGCCGCTCCGGTGCAGGCTCCTGAAGCAGTGCAGGCCACACCGGATGCGGTGGTCAGCCCGTCTGCCGACGCAACCGCGGCCCAGCCTGCTGACGTTCAACCGCAATCGGCCCCGGCCAACAGCGTAGAAACAGCCGCACCGTCAAGCAGCACTCAGATTCAGGTGTATGACACCAGCACCCAGCCCATCGAACAGATCCTCACCCAGGCGAAGAATGATGGCGCAACGCTGGTAGTCGGTCCGCTGCTGAAAAATCACGTTGAACAGCTGGCTAACAGCCAGACATCACTGAACGTTTTGGCCCTGAATGAGCCAGAGTCCGTCCAGAACCGTCCGAATCTTTGCTATTTTGCGCTTTCTCCTGAAGACGAAGCCCGTGATGCCGCGCATCATATGTGGGACCAGGGCAAACGTACCCCGCTGCTGCTGGTACCACGCAGCTCGTTAGGGGACCGCGTGAACAAATCCTTTGCTGCCGAGTGGCAGAAACTGGGCGGTGGCACGGTATTGCAGCAGCAGTTTGGTTCAAAAACAGAACTGAAACAGGGTATTAACAGTGGCGCAGGTATCCGCTTGAGCGGCACGCCGATCACCGTACAGCCTGCGGCAGCAACGGGTATAACCATTGGTGGCCTGAACATCCCGGCACCGATGACCGATGCCCAGGTCAGCAACAGCAACGGCAGTGTGGATTCAGTGTATATTGTCGCCACTCAGGATGAGCTGACGCTGATTAAGCCGATGATCTCCATGCGTGTGAGCAGCCGTGATAATGTGGGTCTGTATGCCAGTTCGCGCAGCTATCAGGCAGGTGCAGGCCCGGACTATCGTCTGGAGCTGGACGGCTTACAGTTTAGTGATATCCCGCTTCTGTCTGGTGCGAATCCAGCACTGATGCAGCAGGCGGCGAAGTCGTTTAACAATGATTATTCACTGGTTCGTCTGTATGCGATGGGCATTGATGCCTGGACGTTGGCGAATCATTTCAACGAGATGCGCTCACTGCCAGGTTTCCAGATCAAAGGTGATACTGGCAATCTGAGTGCAAATCAGGACTGCGTCATTAACAGGAAGTTAGTGTGGAGCCAGTATCGTCAGGGTCAAATCGTCCCGGCCAACTGAGTCGACAACAGCAGGGGGCGGCCAGTGAACGTCAGGCCCGCCACCTGCTGCAAACATCAGGTTTGCGTTTTGTCGCTGCGAATGTGCGTTACCGTGCAGGCGAAATCGACCTGATTATGCGCGATAAGCAGGTGTGGGTTTTTGTTGAAGTGCGCTATCGTCGCAACGACCGTTTTGGCGGCGCAGCAGCCAGTATTACGCGCAGTAAACAGCAAAAGCTGTTGCGCGCCGCCGCGCTGTGGCTCAACAGTCGTGGACAGAGCTTCGACACGACGGACTGTCGTTTTGATGTGGTCGCGATCACCGGCGAACAGGTAGAATGGTTACCTGATGCATTTACAGCAGAATAAGAGCCTGTTTTAAAAGGCTAAACTAACCAGGTGAATGACGTGCTGGAAAGAATTAAAGTCTGTTTTACCGAAAGTATTCAAACGCAAATCGCAGCGGCAGAAGCGCTGCCGGATGCCATAGCACGCGCGGCGATGACCATGGTGCAGTCGCTGCTGAATGGCAACAAAATCCTGAGCTGTGGCAACGGAACCTCCAGCGCCAATGCCCAGCATTTTGCTGCCAGCATGATCAACCGTTTTGAAACTGAGCGTCCGAGCCTGCCTGCCATCGCCCTTAGCGCTGATAATGTGCTGCTGACAGCGATTGGTAATGATCGCCTGCACGAAGAGATTTATGCGAAGCAGGTGCGCGCGTTGGGCCACGCTGGTGATATTTTGTTGGCCATATCAACCCGCGGCAACAGCCGTGATATTGTCAAAGCCGTAGAGGCAGCGGTCACGCGTGATATGACGATTATTGCGCTGACCGGCTACGACGGCGGTGAACTCGCCGGTCTGCTGGGACCACAGGATGTGGAGATTCGTATCCCCTCGCATCGCAGCGCGAGAATTCAGGAAATGCATATGTTAACCGTGAATTGTCTGTGCGATTTAATAGATAACACTTTGTTTCCCCACCAGGATGTTTAAAGGAGCTTAAATGAAGGCATTATCTGCATGTGCAGTTATCCTTACCGCGTTGATGTTACAGGGCTGTGTGGCTGCGGTTGTCGGCACTGCGGCGGTCGCCACGAAAGGTGCAACCGATCCCCGTTCCGTAGGAACTCAGGTGGATGATGGCACCTTAGAACTTCGTGTGACCAACGCGTTATCCAAAGACGAACAGATTAAACAAAACACCCACATCGTTGCCACCGCCTATCAGGGCAAAGTGCTGCTGACGGGTCAGGCACCGAGCAGCGACCTGGCATCACGCGCGAAACAGATCGCCGTCGGTGTTGATGGTGCAACCGAGGTGTATAACGAGATCCGCACCGGTAGCAAGGTGAGCTTTGGCACGGCATCTTCAGATACCTGGATCACCACCAAAGTGCGCTCCCAGTTGCTGGGTAGCGATCAGGTGAAATCCTCAAACGTGAAAGTGACTACCGAGAACGGCGAAGTGTTCCTGCTGGGTCTGGTGACCGATTCGGAAGCAAAAGCGGCAGCAGATATCGCCAGCCGGGTGAGCGGCGTGACCCACGTCACCACCGCGTTTACAATTCTGAAATAAGCATGCTGGAAAGGGTCAGGCATGCCTGACCCCTACTAAACAGTAATCCGCGTTGGTATTCTTAATGGTCGCCACAAAACCAGCACCATCCGCGTTGATATTCGTAGGGGGCGCCACAAAACCAGCACCATCCGCGTTGGTATTCGTAGAGGTCGCCACAAAACCAGTACCATCAGCGTTGGTATTCGTAGAGGTCGCCACAAGGCCTGCGCCATCCACGTTGATATTCGTAGGGGGCGGGCATGCCCGACCCGCTCCCACCGCATTACAACCTGCTTAAGCAGTCCATCGCTACCGCTTTAAAACTGGCAAAGTCTTTGCTATCCCGAAGTCGTGTCATCGCCCGCTCGCGCATAAAAGTCACAAACAGGTCGTAAATGGCCATCGCCTCTTCATACTCTGTTTTGCTGATCGCCAGCAGGAAAATCACGTAGGCGGTTTCATCGCCCCAGGCAATGCCCTCAGGTGCAAGCACCGTGTAGACGCAGGTTTTCTTCGCCAGCAATCCAAGCGAGTGCGGCAACGCAATCCCCTCACCCAGCATGGTGCTGACAATCGCCTCACGTTCCTCCACCGAAGGGTAAAACGCTTCATCCACCCTCCCTTCTTCTTCCAGCCGATCGCATAGCTGGCGGAACAACGCAGAACGATCCATCGGGCGATCGAGAATCAGGAAGTGGCTGGCATCAAAGAAACGCTCCAGCATATAAGGCCGGGTGCGATCGAGCAGCACCAGCTTGCCGATCTGCTCAAGCTGATAATCGGTAGGAAACGGTGACATCACCACCACCGGCTTATCTTTATCACTAAGACGTACTGTGGAGATCACAAAGTCTTCCTCCACGTTCTCTTTCAGTTCGTATTCACGCAGAGAGAGGATGTTACTCACAACAATTTGTGGATATTTCCGCAGCAGCATGGCTTCGATCATGCGCACGGTGGAGTTGCCAGTATCGCACACCAGCAAGATCTGCGGATGGCGCTGATAGCCCACGTTGTAGTGGCGCTCCAGCCCGACACCAATATGCAGCACCAGGAAACCGATCTCATTTTCACTGATGGTGTAAGGCGAGTATTTACCCCAGCTGGAGACCGCCGCCAGCGTCACATCCCAGGCCATCGGATAGTGCTGTTTGATATTTGATAGCAACGGGTTAGGGATCTGGATCTGGTAACGCACGCGGGTGATCATCGTTTTAATGTGCGTCAGCAGGTCGGCATGGAGCTGCGGATCGTTTTGCAGGTTAAAATTGTAATGCGTGTTGATGTAGCTGAGGATGTAGTCCACCAGCGAGTCGCCGTCATCCGGGCTGATCACGCTGGCCACGCTGTCCTCTACCCGGCGGGCAGCGATATTTACCCGCAGGTAAGCCTCTTCCGCCGGAGAGATGGCTTTACCCGTCATCGGCCTCATCAGGTTCACGATATGGCGCGCCGCGTCACGTACGTCATCATCAACATCCTCCGCCGTGAAATCGGTCAGCGGATAGCCTTCGCCAATGCGACGCACCGCCACGGCACAGTAAAGGCGCAGATAAAACTCCCCCTCATCGGTCAGACGGATCGTAAAGCGCGACAGGCACTGTTGCAGCAGCGGTTGCAGTGTATCAAGCATACCGCGGTTCAACGCCTCCAGCCTTAACAGCGGGCTGTCGATGTCTTCCTGTGCAATCTGATACAGCAGGTCCGTGAGGCAGGTGCGCATCGCTACCTCTGTCCCGAACAGCTTCATGCCGTAGCGTGGCTTGGTTTCAATCGCCAACTGATAGCGCGCCAGCCACTCCCTGACTTCAGCCATATCACTTTGCAACGTGGTGCGGCTGACAAACCACTCGTCTGCCAGGTCTTCCAGTTTCAGGGAAAACGCCGACGTGAGAAAGCGGGTAAGCAGGTAGTGCACGCGTTCCGACGACGTGCGCGGGACGCGCAGATGGGAAGGTGACTGCTGTAGCAACGCAGTATAACGCGGCAGATCCTCAATTTTCAGCCGATAACCCGCACCACGATTCAGCACCAGGCTGGCACCGTGATCGGCCAGCAGTTCATTGAGGACATGAATATCGGTACGCACCGTGCGTGTCGAGACAGCGAAACGTCGCGCCAGCTCATCCTGCGGCAGCGTTTCGTTTTGCAGCAAATCAAACAACTGAGCCAGTCGTTGGTTAGGGAATCTCACGGGGGCACCACTTTTAAGCTGATCACCAAAAGGAAAATTAACTTATTTTTCGACGAAAAAATAGCACACCCCGGAACAGGCCGGGGTGTCAGGACGAGATTAATCCACTAACTTTTTGGTTAATGCCAGCAGTGTTGCCACATCTTCCGGGCGGGTCAGCCCGGAGGGGCTATCAATAATGGAGCTGTAGATATGCGGAATAATTTTGCTGACGCCTGCATCCAGCGCGACGCGCAAAATCGTCTCATAGTTGTCCAGATCAATACCGCCTGTCGGTTCCAGCCAGAAATCCTGGTCTGCACAGGCTTCTGCCACTGCTTTAAACTCGTCGATAGCTTTCAGTCCGCCCATCGGGAAAAACTTCACTGAGCTTCCGCCCATATCCTTCAGCATAGCAATCGCGGAGGCGACCGGGATGATTCCGTCTACCCTCTGTGAACTCAGTGGCCCGGTAGAGATTTTCACTTTTCCGGGTTGGCCGGTTGGCGACACTACGGCGTTCACCACGGTCTGCGACTGTCCCAGCAGCGCGCGGGTAGTGCCAACGCCGGTAAAGACTTGATTAACATGCTGTGGCTGCACCTCAGCGGAGATGGCGCTCACCATCAGCGACTGATTCGGATCGCCCGCGCCCAGCCCAACGGACAGCGCATTATCGATCAGTGCGGCATACTCACGCATGTCCGCCACGGCGGTCGCGACATCAAGATAGTTTTTCGACAACACGCCTACCAGTACATAGCCTTCGGCCGCCAGCCAGATATCACGGGCGTTCTGTTTTGATCCGGCCAGTACATTCAGGCATACCCGGTCACGGTAAAATTTTGGTGTTAGCGTCATGCGCGTTTCTCCCTGGTTAACAGCGTCTGAATACAGACAAAAATGGTGTGCAGCTGATCCGCAGACACGCTGCGCACGTCTACTTCAACAATCCCTTCGTTGGCTTTGTAGCCACGGAAATAGATGGCGATATCGCCGGTTTTAAGTGCCTGGACCACTTCGCCCGTAGTACGCCCGATAGTCGCTTCGTCAAAATGAATCTCAGCACGGGCAATATCACGCCCGGCCGCATCCCACACCACGCGAGCCTGAATTCCGGACAGCTGATTCAGGTTGTCGATAAATGGCGTCATTTTTTCTACCATCTGCGCCCCTGTTACTTTCTCCAGACGCTGGAAATTTTCAATCGCCTGAGTCAGTCCCAGGATGCCCTCTTTGCCGACTTTCATCGCGCGACCAATGCCCTGCGACTGACGTTTTACCCATTCGACGTACTGCGTTTTTCCTGTTACCAGCCCGCTGGTAGGCCCTTCAATCGCTTTGGCGCCGCTGTAGATCACCAGGTCTGCCCCCAGTGCGTAATATGCCTGCAAGTCTTCTTCGGCAGCAGCATCCACGATCAGTGGAACGCCGTGTTTCCGGGCCACTACCGCCGCCTGTTCGACGCTGAGATGGCTTTTCTGCACGCTGTGGTGCGATTTGATGTAGAGAATGGCGGCTGTTTGCGGCGTGATGGCCGCCGAGAGCTGTTCAGGCGAACATTCGTTGGCGTAGCCTGCTTCCACAAGGCGGCCACCTCCCAGTGTGACCATCGTGCCCACGGGCGCGCCGAAGTTCACGTTATGGCCCTTTGGCAGCACGATGTCATGCGGCACGGTCAGCGGCGCGGCATGGAGGTTTTCCAACAGCCAGTCGTTATCTTTCACGATCACCGCCGCCACAGATTGCGCAATACCCGCTGACGCGCAGGAGACCACAACTGCCGCTTCACAACCCAACAGGCCGGCAATGTAAGCACCGGTTTTGTTGACCAGATCTTTCATTTCGAAGTAGTGCTTCAGACCATAATTTACCGTCTCCACCACATCCGCGCTCGGGGTCGACACACCGAGAATGGTCATGCGGCCAGAGGCGTTAATCACCTGCTTTAAGCCATATTTTTCATACACTGAAATCATCACGTTTTTTCCCTTCGTTAGTCACGAATGCCTGCCCGCTCACCACAGCAGCCAGCGGCACCAGGTGTGTTTCGCCAGACAGGGTTTGTCCGTCAGAATCACTGAACAGGCAGGTTTCCTGTTTCACGTCAAAAATGGTCAGATCGGCATCCAGTCCCGGCACCAGAAGTCCTTTTCCATTGAGCCGCAGCCCATCGGCGGCATGGCAGGTGACACAATCAATTACCTGTGTCAGCGTCATACCGATGTTTAAGAATTTGGACATCACATGCGCGAGGGAATACACCGGACCGTTAAGGCGGTTGCGGCAGTAGATATCCGAGCTGATGGTGTGCGGTAAAATGCCCTGGCCGATGGCGACCTGTGCCACCTCAAAACTGAAGCTGGCAGAGCCATGCCCAACATCCAGCCGCACACCGCGCTGCAACGCACGGGTAATCGACGCGCGAAGCTGCCCTTCCGCCGTAAGAATACGATTCGGTTTGCCGTTATAGCAGTGGGTAATCATGTCGCCGGAGGTCAACAAATCGGCGATATCATCGAGGTTCGGCGGGTTGTTACCGATATGGACCATGAGCGGCAGTTGGCCGTTCTCCTGCTGCATCGCTTTGGCACGTTCCAGCGGCTTGATACCATTTTGTTCCACCACACTGCTGCTGATACGGGCTTTCAAACCCAGGATAAAACCCGGCAGACGCTGTACCGCTGCGCGTACCGCAGGCCCGTCAATACGCGCCATATCCGCCAGTTCATTCTGCGTCAGAATGCCACTACGGGCGATGTTGAGCAGCGCATAAACACGGGTGCTGGCGCTGCGGGTGAGTTGATAGAAATCATCGATATCATCTGCGCCGGTACTGCCCGCATCCACCACCGTCGTGACGCCCGTGTCCACACCAATGCGATCGGCTTCATCATGGTAAATCGGCGATTTTGGGTAGCAGTGAACGTGCGAGTCAATCCAGCCCGCACTCAGCCAGTAACGCCCGGCAAAATCCCACTCACGTTTCGCCGGACCTGCGACCAGGCCAACGGCTGCAATTTTGCCGTCGTGAATGGCGACATCACTGAGGGTGCCATCGCTGAGACGGCCCCGCCGAATAATCAGATCAAACATGCAGACTCCTCAGCGTGGCGACATCCCGCCGCCACGCGGGTTAGTTACAGCGCGACCGGGAAGATCGCTCCCAGCGCCATCGCCCCCAGGATTGCGCCACCGGTAATCGGCTTGTTCCACAGGTAGAACAGCAACGATCCCACCAGCGCACCCAGCCCAATGGGAATCGATGCCGCCATCGCAGACAAGATAATTAACGGACCGAGGAAGCGGCCAGAGGTGTTGCCCGCGCCCATCATCACGTCAGCGCCGTAGGTCGAGTCGCTGTTGTTGATGGTAAATTTACGCGCGAGAATAATCAGGTATCCCACTGCCAGGCCCAGCGCCAGGCCGGTTACCAGCGAGGCGGCAAAGTTTGCTACCGGGAAGATAAACCCGGCCCCCAGCAGCAGCGCAGGCACGCCCAGGCCGATCCCGGTCTGGATCGCGCCACCAATATCGAGGATCCCCACCAGCGATCCTTCAATAATGCGTGCAAACAGGAAGCTGGCACCGAAGGCCGCTACCGCACCGTAAACGCCAGTTTCCATTCCCGCACGCAGCATGGAGACGAAGGCCACTTCGTTGAAAGCACCCAGCCCGTAGACGTAATACATATGCGTACCGGCGAACACACCAGAAGAGAGCAGCCCGACAAAGATCGGAAACGACCAGTCGGCATACCAGAAACCACTTTTTGTATTTTCCATTACCATCGTCCTCTTATTTACCGCTCAGGGAGTTGTGGATCATATCCAGCCAGCCAGGCACACCCAGATGGAAGGACTCCAGCAGCTTCATATCAAAGCCGCGGAAGAACCCGCTTAGCACGAACAGCAGGACGATGGCCATCATCATCACCTTGGTCACACGGTTCCAGCCCGCTTCTTCAACCCCTTTGCCAATCAGGATGCCCAGTACCAGGCCCGGTACCGCATTCCCCATGATTAGCTGCGCCAGTCCACCAAAAATGGTGGCCCAGAAACCGGACTTTTTACCGGCATCAATGGCCGCCAGCCAGAAGATCACGGGCATGACCGTATTGACCAGCAGGTTAGCCGCAGGTACCAGCACCTTCACTGCCGTCACCTGCAAGGCTGCCGGTACTGCTGACGCCGTTGAGTTCAGGAACGCCACCACGATCATGCCGATGATGCCGCAGGCGATCGCCATTTTCTTCGGGTTGTGCAGGGTGTCTGCCACGTTGCGGTTCTTGACCATCAGTGCCGCGGCCCCCCAGTTAGGGATAATGCGGTGGTCAACGTCCTGAGTAAAAGAACCCGCCGCCACAGACGATGCCCAGGCATTAAAGAAGAAGCCGAGGCCGAAAGAGAAGTGGGAGGCAGGATCGCCCTCACAGGAGTTCAGTTCGCCCAATGTACGAAAAGCGCCCATGCCCTGTGTGGTCGGGGCATGAAACATGCGTGCTGCGCCTGCGCCCACACCAACACCGACAAGTCCGCCGATAATCAATGACTTAAATAAGATAATGAGGAACATCGGTCTTTCCTTTTGTTATAACCCCTTCGCCTCAGGCGGTAGACGGACTACCGCATCTGAATGCGTGGAGGTGTATGCGCCCTGATGTTTTTTTAGTGGGAAACGATGAAATCCACGTTGTCTGTATCCACCACCACCACGTTGACGGTGATCTCCAGATCGACGCTGTAGAGCCGCCGTTCACGCGCCAGAAAGAAGAACAGAAACTTTTCCGTTTTGGTGCGAACACTGGCCTGCAGCACCTTCACATCCACCGGCTCAATACGCAGAAGAATTTTGCTGGTGGATTTCAGTACTGTGTTTTGTACCCGGCTAAGGGCATCGGCAAAGGCTTTTCCTTTGCTGTCGCCCTTACCGCTAACGCTCACCGTGGTGGTGAATTGCTCTTTCATCAGCCGTGCTTCTTCTGCCACGCCAGCACCAGACGCTCACCCAACTCTTCTTTATCCATAAAGCCGAAGCCGAGTACCGTGGCACCTTCGTTGATGGCGGTCACACCTTCATCAATGGAGCGCATTCCATGCTTAGCTTTGTAGCCATATTTATTCTGAGCAGTGATGGCACCCGCGCCGCCGCTGCCACAGAAGGAGATGCCGAAAGTGGCGTTTTCCGCCTTCATGACATCACCCAACTTCATGTCTGCCGCAACACCCGGTACTACAATCGCTTTGCCGCCGGCTTTTTCGATTCCGGCAGCGACTTTCTGGCCTTTACCTAAACGGTCGCCAATCACGACGATAATTTGAGACATGTTGTATTCCTTATTGGTTGCAACGGGCGGGGCATGCCCCGCCCCTACGGATTGTCGTAGGGGTCGGCATGTCCGACCCCAGGTTTATTCGTTTTCTTTGGCTACTTCGAAATGAACGGAGAGTAGCCAGGCCTCTTCTTTCGGCAGGTTACCGAACAAATCAACAACCTGCTGTGCCAGCGTCATTGACTCTGGCGAGATATCCTCAAACAGTTCTTCTTCCACTTCTGGCAGCGCTTCTCCGGTGAGAGAACGCAGTGCCATCGCACGCACATGGGAGGTGAGCATCTGCTGCTGAACAGGATTAGGTTGAATATTTCGGGCGGCAAAAAGTTCGGTAATTTGTGTCATCACCCGCGCAGCCAGCGACTGAATTTCATTATCCTGTTCTGTTACCGCGTTCACTGGCGCTATTCCATTACTCACGTTCGTCCCCTCTTAATTAACGATGGGAATAAATTACCTCTACGTTACCTTTCTGTGTAGAACGACTTTTTCCACATTGAAACGGAAATAAACAGATGACGCCGGATTGATGTCGCAAAAACGTTGAAACGTGCACGAACACCGTTAAATTGAGATGTGAATCACAAAAAACAGCGTTACCTGCTTAATAAACGCAGGCAAAGGGATATATACGGGGAAAAACATATCAATAATCACAGAAATAAAAGTAAAACTTATGACGAAATACCAGGCGGAGAATAAAAAAGATAACACCCGCGCCTCCCTACCACATAAATTTTTATGTTCCCGGGATTTGCGGGTTTACCAGTTTTTCGCAACTCAATTATCAGGGTATTAATAATCGAAAATATTATAGATCACTTTTCATGGTGAAAACTCTCGCGTTTATCTGCCTGACAAGGGAAGTCAGAGAAAGATTCTGAACAAGAAAAAATCGCGAGATATTCTCATTATCTACAGTGTTTTCACTCAGCTATTTTACGAAAAAAGGCGATGGGTTTATTCATCGCCTCTCAGGTTCAAGCTAAACGTTTTTGATCAGGGTTGTGTGATCAACGAAACTTCTTATGACCGGCATCTCGGGTAGCGGAGAATGTCTTCGCTTCTTCCTTTGCGCCTGCCAGATCACCGCCGTTTGCCAGTTTCAGACTGGTATCAATCTGGCCAATCAGTGTGTCCAGTTCTGCACGATAATCTTTCATTCCAGCACTGTCGGCCGCCTGGCCTTTTAACTTATCCGGCGTCTGAGTTTTCGCATTCTCAGCGGCAGCACGCATATCGGTTAATGCTCTGACCATTTCCGCCTTATCATCGGTCTTTTGTACCGTGCGATAAGCGCCTTTCAGGATATCCATATCGCCTTCCAGGTCCTGTGCCATCACCGAGGCACTTAACATCAGGGTCGTACTCAACATTGCAATCAATAACTTACGCATCTCAGATCCTATTTTTTATAAATGGGTATCATTCAGGCATTAAAAAAGGCGGCTGTTTTCACAGCCGCCTTTTCAGCATACGCGTAAATCTGTAAATTACTGCCCTGCGATCTTCATTTCTGGTAACAGAACGGATCCACACTGGATATTGCTACGCGTTTCAATGTCGCTACCGATGCTGACCATATTGCGCCACATGTCTTTCAGGTTACCGGCAATGGTAATTTCACTGACCGGATACTGGATCACGCCATTTTCCACCCAGAAACCCGATGCTCCGCGAGAGTAATCCCCCGTGATACCACTCACGCCCTGCCCCATCAGCTCGGTCACCAACAGCCCGGTGCCGAGCTGTTTTAGCATTGCGTCGAAGCTGTGGCCCTGTCCGGCGATGCGCCAGTTATGAATACCACCAGCATGTCCGGTACTTTGCAGCCCCAGTTTGCGGGCGGAGTAGCTGGTCAGCAGCCAGTTCTGCAACACACCCTCTTTGATAATGTCGCGGCGCTGGGTACGGATACCTTCGCTATCAAACGGCGTAGAGGCCAGGCCTTTCAGCAGATGTGGATGTTCTTCAATGGTCAGCCACTCCGGCAGGATTTGCTCACCCAGGGAATCAAGCAGGAACGTCGATTTACGATAAACACTGCCACCGCTGATCGCGCCTACCAGATGACCGAATAAGCCTGTTGCGACTTCGGCAGCAAACATCACCGGCGCTTTCATTGTCGACAGCTTGCGTGGAGAAAGACGTGACAGGGTGCGACGGGCACACTCTTCGCCCACGGCTTCCGGTGACTTCAGGTCTTCAATGGCACGACCAATGGTGTAAGCGTAATCGCGCTCCATATCCCCGTTTTCTTCCGCGATCACACAGCTGGAAAGCGAATGGCGGCTGGAGCAATAGCCCTGCAGCATCCCGTGGCTGTTACCGAACACTTTAATCCCGACGTGGCTGTTAAAGCTGCCGCCTTCGGTGTTGGTAATACGCTTATCTGCTTTCAGTGAGGCCTGCTCGGCGCGAGCCGCCAGTTCGATAGCGCGATCGGCATCGATCTCAGCAGGGTGAAACAGATCGAGATCCGGCGCATCAAAGGCCAGTAGCTCACGGTCGGCCACACCCGCGTAAGGATCGGGAGAGGTGTAGCGGGCAATGTCCAGCGCGGCCTGCACGGTGCGCTTTATCGCGTCCGGGCTGAGGTCAGTTGAAGAGGCGCTGCCTTTACGATTCTGATGATAAACAGTGATGCCCAGGGCACCATCGCTGTTGAATTCAACATTTTCCACTTCGCCATAGCGCGTACTCACGCTGATGCCGGTGGTTTTGGTTACCGCGACTTCTGCTCCGTCGCTGCTGGCCTTTGCCAGTTCGAGTGCTGTCGCTATCGCCTGTTCCAGGGTTTTACGCTGTTCTGCAACTTGGGAGAGTAATTTCATCGACCTGCCATATAATTAATAGTGCGATTTTTCGGTGGCTTACCGCGCTGGCATAACCACACCAGGGTGATAAGGCTTCATTTGAGTCTAACAGACTCAGAGAACAATTTCGCAGTAGCCTCGTAACCTGATAGCATTAGCCTCTTTTTCAGGAGCCGTACCAATGACCAAGCAGCCCGACGACTGGCTCGATGATGTACCAGATAACGAAGAAGAAGAAGATGATGAGATTATCTGGGTCAGTAAAAGTGAGATTAAACGTGATGCCGAGGAGCTAAAACGCCTTGGCGCTGAACTGGTGGAACTGGGGAAAAACTCCCTGGACAAAATCCCACTGGATGAAGATCTGCGTGCCGCCATTGAACTGGCACAGAAGATTAAGAAAGAAGGCCGCCGCCGCCAGATGCAGCTGATCGGTAAAATGCTGCGTTCACGTGATGAAGAGCCGATCCGTACGGCACTGGATAAGCTGAAGAACCGCCACAACCAGCAGGTCGCACTGTTCCATAAACTGGAAGTGCTGCGTGACCGTCTGGTGGAGCAAGGTGATGATGCGGTGCCAGAGGTGCTGAACCTCTATCCTCATGCCGACCGCCAGCAGCTGCGTGCGATGATCCGTAACGCGCAGAAAGAGAAAGCGACCAACAAACCGCCGAAAGCTTATCGCCAGATCTTCCAGTATCTGCGTGAGCTGGCCGAAGCGTCGTAACGTATTGCTGTGAGTATCAGGTCGGGCGTGCCCGACCCCTACGCAAAGGCATAGGCATGCCCACCACAGGCGCGTAGGGCGAGGCATGCCTCGCCCAATGCATATTACGCCAATCGATCTAACAATTTCTGATGAATCCCACCAAAACCGCCATTACTCATGACCAGGATGGTATCGCCCGGCTGGGCCTTTTTGGCGATCATTTCTATCAGTGTATCGAGATCCGCACTCCACTGCGCCGGCTGAATGCAGGCCTCGGCCACTTCGGCAACCTGCCACGGAATGTGGTGCGGCTGATAAAGGAACACTTCATCAGCACGCCCCAGCGCCGGGGCTAAATCGTCCTTGCTGATGCCCATTTTCATGGTATTCGAACGGGGTTCCAGCACCGCCAGAATGCGCGCAGTGCCGCCGACTTTGCCGCGCAGCGCCGCCAGCGTAGCGAGGATAGCCGTTGGGTGATGGGCAAAGTCATCGTAGACCTTAATGCCGTTACTCTCTCCACGCAGCTCCAGACGACGGCGGGCATTGATAAAGTCATTCAGCGCACGCCCCGCATCTTCGGGCTTCACGCCAACATGACGTGCAGCGGCAATGGCCATCATGCCGTTATGCATGTTGTGCTCCCCCACCAGCGACCAGTTCACTTCTGCCACGCGCTCGCCGTCCAGCAGCACTTCCCAGTGTGAGGCATCCGTAGAGAGTTTCTTCGCCTGCCAGTGGCCGGTGTCGCCCACGGTTTCCTGTTCACTCCAGCAGCCCATCGCGATCACCTGTTTCAGGTTAGCATCATGCTCTGGCAGGATAATTTTTCCCTGGCCTGGCACGATGCGGACCAGATGATGAAACTGTTTCTGAATAGCACGCAGATCGTCAAAAATATCGGCATGATCGAACTCGAGGTTGTTCAGAATCAGGGTACGCGGGCAGTAATGAACAAACTTCGAGCGCTTATCGAAGAACGCGCAGTCGTACTCATCCGCCTCAATCACAAAGAATGGGCTTTTTCCTAAATTCGCGGAAACATCAAAATTTCCAGGCACCCCACCGATGACAAAACCGGGTTCATAGCCGCAGGCCTGTAAAATCCACGCTGCCATGCCCGCTGTGGTGGTTTTTCCGTGGGTTCCGGCGACCGCAATCACCCAGCGGTCGCGCAGGACGAAGTCATGCAGCCACTGTGGGCCAGAGAGATAAGGAATATTGCGCTCCAGCACCGCTTCCACACAGGGATTACCGCGGGTCATCGCGTTACCGATGATCACCAGGTCCGGTGCAGGATCGAGCTGAGAAGCATCATAACCCTGAATTAAATCAATACCCTGCTTCTCCAACAACGTGCTCATTGGCGGGTAAACGTTAGCATCAGAGCCGGTCACTTCATGGCCGAGCGCGCGGGCCAGCATCGCCAGTCCACCCATAAAGGTGCCGCAGATACCGAGGATATGAATACGCATAAAAGGTCCGTTTCGTAAAATGTTCGGCCTTAGTGTAACGCCCCCATCGTGCGGAAGAAACGGATTTGCCCTATGTTCTTTAGCGTTCAATCGGCTAAACTGCGTACGCATACGTTGGCAGTTTGTGAATCAAGCTGCTACTCAACCGCAGATTCAGGGATTGTGTTATGAAAACGTTAGGCGAATTTATCGTCGAGAAGCAACACGACTTTCCGCACGCAACAGGTGAACTGACCGCTTTGATCTCCGCGATCAAACTGGGCGCTAAGATTATCCACCGCGATATTAACAAAGCAGGCCTGGTCGATATTCTGGGTGCCAGCGGCGCTGAAAATATTCAGGGCGAAGAACAGATGAAGCTCGATCTGTTTGCCAATGAAAAACTCAAAGCCGCACTGAAGGCCCGTGGCATTGTTGCAGGTATCGCGTCAGAAGAAGAAGATGAGTTCGTGATCTTCGAAGGCGCGGAAAACGGCAAGTACGTGGTACTGATGGATCCTCTCGACGGCTCCTCAAATATTGATGTCAACGTTTCTGTCGGCACCATTTTCTCAATTTACCGCCGTCTCACCCCTCCGGGTACGCCGGTGACCGAAGAAGACTTCCTGCAGCCTGGCAGCCAGCAGGTTGCCGCGGGTTACGTCGTTTATGGCTCCTCTACCATGCTGGTTTATACCACCGGCTGTGGCGTACATGCCTTTACCTACGACCCGTCACTGGGCGTGTTCTGCCTGAGCGCGGAACGTATGACCTTCCCGGAAAAGGGCTACACCTATTCCATCAACGAAGGTAACTACATCCGCTTCCCGCAGGGTGTGAAGAAATACCTGAAATTCTGTCAGGAAGAGGATGTCGCGACCCAACGTCCTTATACCTCACGCTACATCGGCTCGCTGGTGGCAGATTTCCACCGTAACCTGCTGAAAGGCGGTATCTACCTCTACCCAAGCACCGCCAGCCACCCGAAAGGCAAGCTGCGCCTGCTGTATGAGTGCAATCCAATGGCGTTTCTGGCGGAACAGGCTGGCGGTAAAGCCTCTGACGGCAAAAACCGTATTCTGGACCTGGTGCCAGAAAGCCTGCATGAACGTTCGCCGTTCTTCGTCGGCAATGACCATATGGTCGATGATACCGAACGTTTCCTGCGCGAGTTCCCGGATAACTAATCGGTAAAGTTTAACGATTCCGACTGACCAAAGCGTAGGGGCGGACCTTCTTTTTCGGGTCCGCCCTTTCTTTTGGGGAAACGACCAGAAAAACGGCCACCCCCAACGATTTATGCCGCCTGAGTGACCTTAAATACCGCCATGGTTTGCACCAGCTGCTGGGACTGCTCTTCCAGCGACTGCGTTGCGGCGGCCGCTTCTTCCACCAGCGCGGCATTCTGCTGCGCGACTTCATCCATCTGCGTCACCGCCTGGTTCACCTGTTCAATACCGCGACTCTGTTCCTGCGAAGCGCTGGAGATCTCTTTCATCAACGTGGTGACTCGCATCACTTCCGTCGAGATTTCATCCATGGTTTCACCCGCTTTGGTCGCCATATCAGAACCTTCGTTGACGCGAATCTGCGACTCACTAATCAGCGTACGGATTTCCTTCGCCGCCGTTGCACTGCGCTGGGCCAGGTTACGTACCTCGGTGGCGACAACGGCAAAACCGCGTCCCTGCTCACCCGCGCGTGCCGCTTCAACAGAAGCGTTCAGCGCCAGGATATTCGTCTGGAAGGCGATGCCATCAATCACACCGAGAATGTCGCCAATACGCTGCGAGCTGTTAGAGATTTCCCCCATTTTCTCCATCACGTAACACACTACTTCTGCCCCGCGATCGGCGGTATCAGAAACAGCACGCGCCAGCAGATGTGCCTGTTGGGCGTTATCTGCATTCTGCTTCACCGTGGCGGTTAACTGCTCCATGCTCGCCGCCGTCTGTTCCAGCGATGCCGCAGACTCTTCAGTTCGCTGGGAGAGATTGAGGTTGCCCGAGGCGAGTTCGCGGCTGCCGATATCGATTTGCAGACTGGCATCGCGCACCAGACCAACCGAATGCTGTAGCGACTGCTGCATCGTTCCCAGTGCGGCATTTAATCGGCCCAACTCGTTGTCACCGCTTTCCGGCACGGGCTGCGTCAGATCGCCACCCGCCACATGCTCAAGATGCCTGATAGCCTGATCCAGCGGCTTCAGGAGCAGTATGCGCAAAATCATCCATGCCAGCGCCACCAGCAGCAGTGTCAGCGCGCCGCTCACCAGAATCAGAACGGTCATCATGGTTTGGTTACGCGCGGCCTGCGCCATCTGTGTTGCGCTGACGTCGTCGGCATAAGCACCAAAAGCCGATACTGCGCCAGAGAATTTGCCTGCAAGGTCGGAGAGGTTTCCTTCCAGAACGCTGTAGTAATCATCCACGCTCTGTTTTTGCAGCGCCGCCATCATTGGCGTGATGCCATTAACCAGGTAATCTTCATGGGTTGCCACTACGGCTTCCGCCAGAATTCTGCCGTGTTCAGTGACGGTTCCGGCATCAATGAATCGTTTCAGCTCCTGCTGCGATAAAACCACGTAACTGGCGGAACGTGTGGCTATTTTTTCCGCTTCGTCCGGCAGGCCGATTTCCATTTTACGTATGGCCAGCGCCGCGGTGGCGCGGGTGCGCAATAGGTTGCCGTTACTCATATACAGTGCGTTCAACTCTATGCCCTGAATGCGGTTGATCACATCCAGTGAGCGATTGCCCTTTTGAATCGCGATAATGCCCATGACACTCACCACTAAAAGCAGCAGCGTCATCATGGCAAGCAGCGCCAATAAACCCGTACGTATTGAGATTCTCTTAAGCATGATCATTTCCCGATAGTGTTAAGCCTGGTCATTCCTGGTCCCTAAATCGACCATGTTATCGGCAATAACATTACCCAGCTTTAACCATAATAAAGATTAAATTGATCCAGCACAGGGAACCCGTAAGCGTGAATTAAGGGCGCTTCAACGCTTTTATTGTGGACAAACGTCAGAAGGGAAATGACCCTGAAGGAAAATACAGACGATGATGGATTAGATCCATGTAAAACCAGAGAAATGATTTAACAATGATGAATAAACCAAATTAATCCCCTGACAGCCCTCATCTTGTTCAGTGGCGAAAAGAGACTCCAGGCAAGTGTCATGTCATCGCACTAAGAAAATCACAGATTGTAGAATTTTTAGCAAAACAGACATTTGCTATGCTGCACGGGAAATAACCACATACACACCAAGGGATTTGTATGTTTGATAATGATACTAAGGGCGGCAGTCTGCGCCTGATGACATTGGGCGAGATTAATATGGCGAAGGAAATTTTTCGCGACACGATCATCTACCCGAAAGTGTGGATCCATAAAGGCAGTTACTTGCCTTTTGGTCTGCAACTCAAGCGAGTCTCTATGTCACCCAATGGAGAAATGTACTTTCGAGATGAATACAGCCCTGATTTTTCTAAAGCCGATATAAGAAGGCAGCATACTTTTATCCATGAACTGTCACACGTATGGCAGTACCAGCACGGCATGAAGGTCAAATTACGGGGCCTGGTCAGCTGGATGGCAAAGTATGAATATGCTTTAGACAGCTGGCCACTTAGCACTTACGGTATGGAGCAGCAGGCACAGATTATTGCAGATTATTATCTACTTACGCAGTTCAATGGCCGTGCTTACTGGAAAACAAACAGGGGTTGTACTAACAGTGATGATTTATCCGATGATGAGTTACTAAAACAGTATAAATAGACGCTGCGAGCCTTTCCGTGGAGCCTGTGATGACAATAAAAAAAGTGCTGTTTCCCGCCCTGATTGCCTCGCTTCTTACCGGCTGCGGGTGGATGGGCCATTACAGCCCCCCCAATGAGCTCGGACAGGTGTCCCTGACAAATGCCGGAGTGTGTTTCCAGATTAAAAATGCCAGCGACTATTATGCTCATTATCTGGTTATCAGAGAGAGTCGTGCACCGGAGATGTCTGGCTTCAACAGAGAATTCCCCGCTTTAAAAATTGCTAATGATCAGCTCTGCATTCCTGAAACGTATTACAAGTTCCCGAACTCAGGTGCCAGGCGGGTTGATATCGCTTTACGCTCACCCACTAAGAAGATGAGACGCCGTTATATTGTCTCTGAATTCAACATGGTCAACGGTGAGCCACACCCCTTTGCACCGAGTGAATACTCCATACCCCAGCCCGACGTGGAGGATTAGCCATCATCGTGAACCGGGCATCGCATAGCGCAGCATTTCACTGTCATTGATGCCCCGGCACGGAGCAATCTGAAAGGCGGAAAAAGGAAGGTACTTTGAAGATGACCTGGCTATAATACCCGGCACTCAACCTAAGATGATTGAAGGAATTCATAATGAGCTTGAACCTGGTACCAGCGGGTAAAGACCTGCCAGATGATATCTATGTCGTAATCGAGATCCCGGCAAATGCCTCTCCAATCAAATACGAAGTCGACAAAGAGACTGGCGCACTGTTCGTTGACCGTTTCATGGCGACAGCGATGTTCTATCCGTGCAACTACGGTTATATCAACCACACCCTGTCCCTGGATGGCGACCCGGTTGACGTCCTGGTGCCAACACCGTACCCGTTACAGCCTGGCTCTGTGATCCGCTGCCGTCCGGTTGGCGTGCTGAAAATGACCGACGAATCTGGCGAAGATGCCAAAGTTGTTGCGGTTCCACACAGCAAACTGAGCAAAGAGTACGAGCACATTCAGGATGTGAACGACCTGCCAGAGCTGCTGCGCGGCCAGATCACCCACTTCTTCGAGCAGTATAAAGCGCTGGAAAAAGGCAAATGGGTTAAGGTTGACGGCTGGGAAGGCGTTGAAGCGGCTAAAGCAGAAATCGTCTCTTCCTTCGAGCGTGCTGCGAAGAAATAATCTTCGGTACGACCCGCGCCAGTGAATGCTCTCCACCACTGACGCCGAAAAACACCGCCACGGCGGTGTTTTTTTATCCCGCTTCTCCGCTATTCGATAATCGATACCGTAATGTCGTTACCCGGTCGGTAATCATCCTGAAGTGCAAAGAGCTGGTCCGTGAAGACAGGATGCACCGTCACCACAAAGTTTAAATGACGGCCCGCGTCCACAATCTCAATCTCGCTCCCTGGCAGCAATGCGCCTGCCTGTCGGCTAACGTCACTCTTTTGCCCCGCGACTGAAGAGATGTCACGGTAAGCGGTCGCACGATCGTCCAGCATCAGCGCAGAAATTCCTGCCTCAAGTACGCCGTCACGACCAAAAGCGAACTGCCGCTGACTGCCGCTGCTGTCACTGAAAGCCAGACGAATTTTCCGGGGTTCATCGCACTCCACCCTGAATATGGCTGCACGCGACGTCAGTTGGTGCTTCCCATCCGGGCCTCGTGTGACCTGGGTATTTATCTGGCCATAATCCAGCATCCCCGCGCCCGTACTGATGCGGCATTCAGCCTGTACCCACCCTGAACACAACAGCAGACTGGCGGCGAGCAGGCACACCCTTTGACGGCGGTGAGGTTGCGAATGTTTCCTACAGTCCATTTTCCGTTCCTTCATGTGTTTCCCGTTGAAAGCTGGCGATGCAGCAGAGAAATTAACCTTGATGCTCCAGCGGTTGTATAAACAAACCCGCGACATAGCCATATTTTGACAGGCTCTGGATTTGGATCTGCTTGCTGTTTTTCAGAGCAGCAGCATCCTGGCCCTTAACGGTCAGCGTTTCGCCGGGAAGAATATAGCTTTTACTCAGTATGATATTTTTCATCGTGGGCAGCAGCACGACGGTCTGCGACAGTCGCACCACGTAACGGCTGGGGTTAACGATAGTCAACACGCCGCTTGTTTCCGAAAATTTTAATGCTTCCCAGGGGTCGGACTTCATTGGCAGACCGGCAGGATGAATAACGATCGGGAGGTCCTGCCGGAGGCTTAAGCCCACCGTATTTTTGCCGGTCAGCGCTTGTACCGGGATCCCTTCCAGGATCACCCGCTTCATATGCTCTGTCTTGAGCGGCCCCAGGCTATGCAGTAAGAAGCGTAGCCGCTGAGTCTGACCCGCCGCCAGCCGGGTCACCGGCTGGGTCACCAGCAGCTGAGGCTGAGGATCGTCTGGCAGGCTGTAGACCTTCACATACAGCAACGCCTCGTGATTTGCGGTATTGGTGACGTTCAGGCTCCCGCCCTCTGCCTCTTCGTTGATCATTAA
This sequence comes from Erwinia rhapontici, assembly GCF_020683125.1. Taxonomy (NCBI): domain Bacteria; kingdom Pseudomonadati; phylum Pseudomonadota; class Gammaproteobacteria; order Enterobacterales; family Erwiniaceae; genus Erwinia; species Erwinia rhapontici. Next base: position 4,466,819 of record NZ_CP085627.1, read on the forward strand.
CATGGAGGTTTCCGGCTTCATCACCGCTGCGGCGGGCAGTGCAATAAAAAGTATCAGCAGGCCAAACGCAGCGCAGTGACGGGCGCATAAAACCCCAAATCGTCTAAAAATAACCATCATAGATACACAATATCGAAGGTTGCGCTGCCTGCCATCGTCACTTCCCTTCCCAGTTTGAGGGTATCAAGAGGGACGATCCAGGGGGTGACATTCATGTCAAAAACTACATTTTTTGCCGGGATCGGCACGCGCAGCATATCAGAGGTAAAGGACACCAGCTCTTCTCCCTGATACGTCCACAGCACGCTTGCCTTTACCTCTGTCCAGCTTTTGCCTTCATCGGCCGAGATGGTAAGTTTCTGCATGGGATGTCCATCCACCATGGACCTGTCCGCCGGGGTATGGATGCGGTAAGCGCCAATGCTTATTCCCGCGTCGGTAGCCCCCAGGCTGAAATTGGTCTCCGCAGCCTTTCCGTCAATCTTCGCTTCCCCGGTTTTTTCAGCGATATCTTTGGCCCGCACGGCAAACAGCGTGGGCGTTTCACAACTGATATTCAGCTTGATATTTTTCGTCGTCAGCGCGGTGGATTTGGAGGGTGAGAGGCTGGCAGCGCTGATCTGCTGCCAGTCGAGTATGCCCCCGCCATCAAAGCGAATATCGCAGGAGGCAGGCTGAATAGTGCCACGTATCTGCAACGTGGCCTGGGTACTGGCGGGCACCGCAGTGCTGAGCACCATGCCCGTCAGCAGCGTGATACCGGAAAGGATCCTTTTCAGTTCCATTGCGCAATTCCTTTATAAGACGCGTGTTATGCAGCGCTAGCGGCGCAGGCTAAATGCACACACCGCTAATTTTCTGATAGGGACCGCCATCCTCTGGCTGGTCTTCCAACCGATAGGTGAAGCTGCAACGCTTATCGCTCCCGGCCACATCAATCAGCAGCGTCGCTTCCTCCGCTGAGTTATTCAGATAGACCAGCCCATTATCGATAGCTATCGTGAGTAGCGTGCCCTGCTCATCCATCACTTTACTGCCACGCGGTAACGCCGTGCCATCGCTCAGGGTAAGGTCCAGCAGTACCCGCCGACTGGTCAACACGGTGTAGCTAATGCGCTTCACGCTTCCCCGCGCGAGTGTGAAGGAGTGGTGGCCATTATTAACATCCGATTTTTTCGGCAGTGTTTCCGTATCCAGGTCAAGGCTTGCAGGCCGCCACGCGGGAAGCTGCGGAGCCAGTGCCAGACCTCGCCAGTCCGTCCAGACTGTCCCCCCCGGCGTGCTGATCGCCACGTTTGCCAGCCTTTCGTTCATGGCGATCATGCCAAAGGTCTGCCCAACGGGGATCGGAGAGAACAGCACATTTTTACCGACCATGGCGACGCTACCGCTACCGCTTACGGAGTAGTTGTCGGAATGACTGCCGCTGCGTCCTGCTGAAGCAGAAAGAGTGGTGTAATGCAGGTTGGCGTTGAGGCCCCCCTGCACGGACTGGCTATGCTGCTTTAAATCCCGTTCTGTAGACAGGTTGTAACCCACGTCACGGTTAACAGGACCGCTGATCTCACTGCCCAGCTGACTGCGGTTGTCCGAGCTACGGTAATAGGTGTTGCTGTAGTGCCGGCCCAAAGGAAAATTGGCGTTAACCGATAACAGCTTGTCCGACCTGCGCGTTCCCTTACTGTGTGAAAAATTCACCGACAGCATCACTTTTTTAATTTTCGCGCCCCAGCCCAGCGTATTGTAACGGGTTGACGCCATCCCCTGATTAAAGCGGCTCTCAGCATGACTTATAGAGAAAATTCCCATCCCTGGGGTCACCCAGTTGGCTGACAAGCTGTACTGGGTGTTATCTTTTTGGAAATAATCCGTTCCTGACTGACTGGCCTGATTGATAGAGGCAAACGCGGGTGTATTTTTACTGACGCTGGCGCTGACCGAAAATGCTTCGAAAATGCGATAATCTGCCGAGAACGTGAACCTTGCACTGCGTGCGCCGTGATAACGGTCGTTCGCTGCCGTGATCTGCGCGGCAAGCTGTAACCCCTGCGAGACACTGTGCCCAAGTGACAAGGCTACGGACTGGTATTTATCCGACAGCAGCAGGCCCGTTTGCGCCAGTAAGCGGCTAAAAGGCTTCCAGTTACGGTTCATGGTTAAAATAGCTGGCGTACCTTCACCCTGCCCGTGAATAGAGCGCAGCTTACCCGCGGCCAGAGAAATACCCTGCCTCCCGGAGGGGCTAACGTTCATCATTCGGTTCGCTGGTACGGTAAAATGCTGCTGCTGGCCGTTAGTTTCTAACACACTAACGTCCAGATCGCTGTTGAGGTTATTCAACGGGATACGATCTAAACGAAAAGGCCCCGCGGGTACCAGCGTGTTGTAGATCAACATGCCGTACTGGCGAACTTCCACCCGCGCCTGAGGCGTGCTGGCAATACCCTCAACGATCCCCTGAACTTCATCATCCTGCTGGAACCCCTCATCCGGGATAATCTGCATACCTGTGATCTCGCCGAGCTCAAACAGCGTATTACTGACGCCAATTTGTCCGACCAGGAGGCGTTTCTGCCAGCGTTCAAAGGATCGTTCAGCATACATTGAACTGATATCGGCACTGAGGGCTCCTTCCTGAAGATTAAACTGCTGCCAGCTGCGCACCATCCAGTTGGAAACATTAAAACCATCTTCCAGCGTCAGATAGCTATAACGGCTTTCATTTCCACGAAAACGGTTCAGGGAAGTGAAATAATTATAATTGAGCAACGCTCCCACGCCTCCCTTTTCACCACTTATCACCGCCTGTGAGGACAGCAATGCCTTGTCCGGCACCACTAGACTGGCGGCAAGATTTTGTGGTTCAAATCGGATGCTGATAGCAGGGTCACGTTGCGCCCAGTCAAAGCAGCCGGTACTCGCCAGAGCCTCGTCCCCGGGCAGTGTTAAGCCCAGTTGGTGAAATAATTCAGGCGTAAAGCACAGCCCGCCATCCTGATTAAATACCACGTTAAAGGCACCCCGGAACTCCCCGTTAACGCTGATATCAACCAGCGCAGGCCCGGCTGGAAAACGCGCCTGGTTATCAAGCAGGTTCAGTAACGTGGGGTCAATTCCTCTGGCCCTAAGGATTTGTTCAGTGACGGACTCGCCGGAAGCGTGCGCTTCGGTGAATTTGGCGGTGTGTTGCGCTTTTTGTAACAGCTGAGGACGTTCGGTTTCTTCCTGCGCACAGAGATAAGTCGGTGCCAGGGCGCCAGCCGCTGCAAGGAGAGCACAATGGCAGTAGGCGTTTAAGGTAAAGCGCTCAGAACCAGACACGGGTTAAATCTCGTGGCTAAGGGGCAGTTCAGCGTGACCAACTTTATATCCATACGAAGAAACAGCATCAATACGAATTTTATTGGTTCTCGCCAACGCCAATACATCAGAAAATGCCACAGGTACGGTTTCCCCCGGCAGGATATAACTCTTATTCAGGTTCACTTTTTGATTGCCTGGCAATAAGGTGAAGGACGGTGCCATCCTGACAACCCAGGCCCCGGGGTTGCGGACCGTCAACTTTCCCTCCTTAACCGTCCATTGCAACTCTTTCCAGGCGTCATTATTTGCCGCCAGCCTGGTAGGATGGATAATCACCGGAAGATTCTGCCGCAGACTGATTGAAACGCCCTTATTTTCGACGTTGCTAATCGGAATACCTTCGAACGTCACACGCTTCATATGTTCAGTGGTTAACGGACGGTCACTGGTTAACACAAAACGTACCCGTTGAGTCTGGCCCGCCGCCACGCGCATTACCGGTTGGGTGACGATCAGTTGAGGAAATTTATCATCGGGCAGGTCAATGACCTTCACGTAGAGTAAGGCGTCCTTATCATCGGTATTGGTGACGTTAATACTGCCCCCGCCCGCATCCTCCTGGATGAGCACCATCGAGGTACTTGGCTGCATGATCGCGCTGGCAGGAAAGATTATCACCAGAGGCATGATCGATAGGAATAAGCGAAAAAATTGAATCAGCATAGTATTCATCCGTGAATCTACGTTACAAGAAAACCACCGACATCATGCCCTGACTGATAAAAAGGAGAGCACAACGCCGGTGGAAACTTCAATTACATATAAATAACTTCAAACGTGGTGCTGCCCTGCAGGTCAATGCCACCCGCCAGGTTCTGCCCGGTAAGAGGACCCACTGATGGTTCAATTTCCAAAGCAAATACTTTACTTTTCGCTTTTGTACGCGGGTAGTCTGTCATGCCTGAAGTGGTGCTCATGTCCAGCGCGGCAGTAATATCGCCACTCTGTTTAGCATTAATAAAGTATGCGGATTGTTTATTAGGATTTTCCCAATCCCAACCACCGTCTTTATAGGTGATAAACGCTGTCGCTTTATCTTTACCAGCAGTACTTCCATTAACCAACGCTTTAATGGTATAGACGGCAGCTGCTACGCGATCATCACTACCTGATGAGAAATTAAAGTAGTTTTTTGCCAGTGATGGTTTAGTGCCCGTTGGCAGCTGACCTGCGCGATTATCCATTGCCCGAACAGCGAACGACATTTCGGCCAGACAGTTCACACTCAGGGTCACTTGTTTCGCGGGTAAATCAGTAAAGGCGGTGGAACTCAGAGATGAGGTGTTTATATTCTTCCACTCCAGATTAGTGGTAGGCAGTGAAATGTCACAACCGTTCGGCAGGATATTTCCTGCCATCTCCAGCGTTGCACTTCCAGCCGCCAGCGCCTGCCCTGAAGCAATGCCGCCAGCGATCAATACGGCAAGAGTTGTAATCTTTTTCATTTAATAATCCTTTATATAATAATCATTTAGGTCAATGCTCAGCCCGATACTGGCAGACATGACCGTCTTTACAAACAATGGCAAAAAAATTTTTGCCACGTTCATTCTTTGAATGTTCCGTTTCCTGAAAATGAAAATGGAAAGACATTAAAAATGGTTTATTAACTCATTATTATCACTTAAATACGTCGATTAGCGCTCATAATAACGCAACCCACTAACACTTAAAAAAACAATAAAACAATAAAACAATAAAACAATAAAACAAAAATTAAGGGAGCGGATGGTAAACAAAAAAAACCGAAATGACAATAATATAACTACGAAAACCAACTAAACAAACGATTAATCCACACCAGGGGCTGAGTGCAGGAATAAAAACTACAAAGACACCGTCCCCCCTTAAAAAGAAAAAAGAATCAATCCTAAATAAATAAGATATTACTTAGGATATGCACACCGATTACTTCTTATAAGTGAACACGTAATGACCGACGAGAAGGGTTAACCGCTGGGATTTAAACAGCCTGTTTTTCGTCATAAAAAATCAAAGCCGCCTTCTAAATAAGAAGGCGGCTTGTATAGTGTGAACCACAGAAAAATCGATAACTACTCCGCGTCTCTCAGCAGCCAGTCGCCGCTGGTGATACGCTTTTTGCCAGTGACGGCACGCTGATAAACGTACAGCCAGGCACTACCGTAAGGGGTTTTTAACAGCTCACGCTTGTATTCACCGCCTTTGGTTCTGAGCGCATCCAGTTCGCCCAGTGTTGATGCATCAATCCGGTAAACCTCACAATAGACCTGCCCTTCACCCGCCACGACTCCCGGGTAATGACCAAGATTGTAAAGTGCGTAGCCGTCGATCTGATGATCGCCCAGCCACTGCCCGTTCGTCATCCAGTGACTGTTACCTTGCTTACGCCGCAGGCTACCATAGACAATTATTCGCATTGCTAGAACTCAAACTGATAGAGCACATCCAGTGCCTGATCAATACCAGACACCGCTTCCAAATAGAGTTTGGGCATCAGGCGGTAACGCAGCGTTAACGTCGCCAGTGAATCAAATATGCCAACACCGTATTTTACCTGTAGACCCGGCAGCACATAGCCGCTGACCTGCACTTGCTGGCTGTCGCCAACCCCTGCAGTATCCAGCGCCAGATTACTGACACCAAAAGTCTCACCGATTTTACCCACAACCTGACCACTTTGTGCAACCCCCAATCCTACCAGAGCTGAAGTTAATGCATCACTGTCGCTGCCGGTGGCCCCTAATCCCTGCCCACGCAGCAGATAAGAGAGGGCTTCCTGCTGTGATTTCGCCGGGTCGGAGAAGATTTCTACCTTAGGCTCATCTGCCAGTCCGGTCACTCGCACCCCGGCCGTTACGTCGTCTTCGGTGGCTTCCGGGTTACGAATCGCCTCAATGTTCACATACGGCTGGTCCGGTGGGCCGGAGAATTGCAGCTCACCTTTACGGACGATCAGGTCCTGACCGTAGGCATGGAAGCGACCAGAAGGGATATTGATCTGGCCATTCAGTCCCAGGCCCCGTTTATCCTGCGCCAGTTTCAGATCGCCGTTCAGTTTCGCTTTCAGACCAAAGGCACTCAGACGCACATCGTTGCCAACGTGGATAACAAGATTACTGTTGATCGGAATGCCGCTGGTTTTCGGTGCAACAGGTTTCAGATCTTTATCCAGCAACACCTCATCAGAGGAGACGCCCACGGCACTTTCTGGCACTTCCTGCACGGTGATGCGCGCCCAGGGGATATCCACGCGGCCATCCAGATTAAACAGGTCCGGCGTGGCTTCAAATACCAGATCCGGTGACACGTCCATCCGCACCATCGGCGGCACAGTCACACGCACTTTATCGCCCTTCGCCGCAATGCGCGCACGCCAGGCATCGAGCTGATTCCAGTCGGCATCGCCGTTAAGCGCAATTTGCCCCTGAGAAGTCTGAATCACGCCTTCGAGCGTCGAACTCATGCCATTAAACGCCATTGTCAGGTTAGCGGTGGTGAGGTCAACCGGCATAAAGCTGCCATCCACGTCAACGCCTCGCAGCCCAAGCTGGCCAAAGACCTGCGGTTTTTGCAGATTACCGCCCAGGCGCAGGTTACTGTTCAGCACCCCGGTGATTTTCTCCCCCTTCATCAGTGCCGGGTTGAGCATCGCCAGTGACAGGCTGGTGATATTGACGTTACCGGACAGGGTGCGCCGCCCCTCGGGATCGGCAATCTGTACATTGCCATCCAACTGACCATTATTGGCAATGCGGATCAGCCAGTCGAGCTGAGCGCGACCGTTTGTCAGGGCCGCATTCAGGTTCAGCGTGCTGAAGGCGACAGGCAGCGTATTACCCTGTACATCCTGTTCCACTTTCACGCCATTCCCTTTCAGGGACACGCGTCCCGTCGGTAGCGCGCCATCGGCAGTCCAGGCAACATCGGCATCGCCGCTGAACACCCCGGTAAGCTGCGTGGCTTCTGGCATAAAGGGTTTGATCATCGCCAGGTTAAAACGATTAAGCACCACGCGCGCATGGCCTGATGGCCCGGCTTCAATCGTCGTGGGTACGCACAACTCGGCATTAGGATTCTGCCAGCAGTGTGCGCCGATACTGACGGTCTGTTTCGCATTGAGGTAATCCAGCGCGATGGCGCGCGTTAAGCGCCATTCCCCCACCGGGGTGTCAAAGCGGGTGTTATTCAGGTTCCCCTTCCAGCGTTGTTCAGCTCGGTCGAAGCTACCGCTGAGCGCTAACTGGCCGGAAACCGGTTCGCCCTGCACGTTCAGCTTAAGCTGATGCTGTTTTTCCGTGCCGCTGGCATCCAGCGTCAGCAGATTCACCGCCAGCGCGTCCTGCTTCAGTTGTTCAACACGCAGTTTCAGTTTGCCCTGAATCTGTTCACCTGAACTGACGTCCCCTTCCAGTTTGATACGGCCAATGCGCATCGCCTGCCAGCGCAGCCCGGTGGCGGTCAGGTCGGCCAGCAGCTGTGGCGTTGTCAGGTCTCCACGGGCACGGATTGTCCCTTTGGCAACCCCGCCAAGGCCCGGCAGGGCATTATCCAGATGCTGCGCATCAATATCGGCATCCAGGTTCAGCTTATCGCCCAGCGATCCTTTCAGATTGACGTTGTTACGCCCCAGCACCAGCTTAATACCGGGAATATCCCACTGATTGTAGCTGTTGCCGTACAGTGTTCCGTCAGCACTGACCGCGTTATTACGTACGTTACCCTTGAGCTTCAGCTCCGGCACACGCATCTGCCAGCTACCGCCGTACAGGCTGCCCCGCGTGGTGATTTTACCGTCCAGCTTCGCCGGCCAGTCCGGATACTGTTTTGCCGTATTAATCCCGGATAGCGTCAACTCACTGCGCCAGCTGATGGCTTTACTCCAGTCCACCAGTGCTGTCAGGTCGGTATTCCCCTGCAAGGCAGCCAGTCGCAGCTTGTCCAGCGAGAACTGCTCGACGTTCCCTTTGCCATTCAGCGTCAGTGTGGCAGGTGGAATGCCCTGCCCCTGGAGTGCCGCTTTCAGGGACATCACGTAGTCAGTGGCTTTGCCTTTAAAGCTGAAGTTGAAATTATCGGCCTGATACTGCGCCTGTCCATCCAGCGGCCAGCGCAGTTGCGGACTGTGCAGCGTCATATTGAGCGGTAAACCCGCTTCGGCAAGTTGTGTATCGGCATCCAGTTGCGCGCGAACCGGCCCGGAGAGATTCAGCCCCAGAGTCAGCGTATCGCGCAGGCCCCCACCCAGCGTCATTTTGATCTTCTCACCTTTGATCGGATCGACGTTAAGCTGGCTGTAGAGGGTGAAGTTGACCGGCCAGTTACCGCTCAGTGTCGCCTGGCCCTGGGCATTCAGCTGGCCCTGCGGCGAGTCGACATCCAGCGCCAGCAGCTGTAGCTGGTTATTTTCGGTTTTCGCTTTCAGTAGCAGTCGCTCTACCGCAATATCGGTATCGCCCGTGATGCGCAGCTGCTCACCGAGCACTTCCTGCACGTCCACATCCAGCGGCAACGTAAACGCGGGCAGGTCAGGCAGCAAAGGTTTATCAAACATCGCTTTCAGCGTTTCACCCAGCGGCGCTTCATTGACGGCAGGCTGCTGAACTTTCGGTTGTACAACCTGTTCATTGGCGACGTTCACAGCTTTCGGCAGCGCAATCAACAGTCCCTGAATATGGGTCGGAGTCAGCGTCATTGCACGGCCCTGCCAGTGCAGCCCGCTGGTGAAATCTGCCAGCGAAATGGCGGTGTCGTCGATTTTAAGGTTGATGTTATGCAGGGCCAGCCTGCTGAGTGTGAGCGGGTACGGCGTGCTGATATCCCCCGCGCTGCTCTCTTCTTCTACTGGCGGATTCGCCGGAGGGGGCATCTTTTTGCTGTCCACCACCACGCTAACGTCCTTCAGAGAGAGATCGTTAACGCAGAGCGCGCTCTGTTTCAGGCAGCCCAGGCGCAGAGCCAGATGAAACTCACCGGCATTGACCGTTACGCCCGGCATCTCATACTTCACGCCGCTCAGGGTCAAATCACGCCAGCCGCCTTTCACCTGCTGGATATCCAGCCCCGGCACCCAGCGCGCGGCACCGTTCAGCACCAGATGCAGGCCAGTGGTGGTGCCGAGTAAGAAGGCAACGCCGCCAAACAGCAGCACAATAAAAATCAGAATGCCAATCAGGCCCTTTTTCCACCACTTCATAGTTCAGGCCCCAACCCAATGTAAAACTGAATATCCCGATCGTTTTGATCACCAATCGGGCGGGCAATGTCCACTTTGATCGGCCCGACCGGCGACTGCCAGCGCACGCCAAAACCCGCACCGGTTTTGAAATTACTCTGCTTGATGTCGTTAACCGCTTCACCCGAATCAACAAACACCGCCCCCCACCATTTACCCGTGACGTTGTACTGGTACTCCAGCGAACCGGTGGCAAGTTTTGATGCCCCGGTCAGCTTGCCTTCATCATCACGTGGGGAGATGCCTTTGTATTTGTAGCCACGAATACTGCGGTCACCCCCGGCGAAGAAGCGCAGGTCCGGCGGGACTTTTTCGAAATCATTGGTTTCAATCCAGCCAAGATTGCCACGCACGACAAAGCGGTGTTTATCCTGCAATGTGCGGATCCAGACGTTCTGAGCCTGAATCACGGCGAAGTCGATATCCGATCCCCAGGTGGTATCAGAGACATCCAGCGAGTAACGCTGTGAATCACCCCAGGTCGGCATCAGACCACCCCGTGATCGGGTACGGTTAACGCTGACGCCCGGGTAAATCAGCATCGTGGTGTTGGTCACGCTGCCCTGGGTAAAGTGGTCGAGACTCCAGCGCAGGTTGACGGCACGCTGCCAGCCGCTGGAACTGTCCCAGTAGCGTGAGGCTGCGAGCGTAGTGGAGTCTGCTTTGGTATCGTTAAGATCGGTGCGTTTCAGCCCCCCCTGCAACAGGTAATACTGCTCCAGCGGGCTTTTACGCAATGGCATTTTATAGCTGAAATCTAACTGCTGCTCCGGCGCAGAGATGTTCGCGCTGGTGCTGAAACTGTGCCCCCGATCATTTACCCAGGGCTTTTTCCATGTTGCTTTGACGCGCGGGCCGACGTCCGTCGAGTAACCAACGCCGGTTTCAATGGTGTTCTCGGTGCGCGGCGAAACGACGCCATGCAGCGGCAGCATCTTGCTCTCGCGTCCTTTGTCAAATTCAGGAGCAACGACAACCGAGTTAAACCATCCGGTTGCGGACAAACGTCGGTTAAGTTCGGCTAAATCACGCGAATTGTAGTAATCGCCCTTTTTAAATGGCACGAGGTTTTGCAGGTAGTCGTCGCGGATCTGCGAACCTTCGAAGCTGACCTCGCCAAAGCGGTAACGCTGGCCACTGTCATAATCGAGATCCCAGAATGCCTCACGCCGTTCAACGGAGACGCCCAGCTGGCTTTTGCGGTAATCACCGTCAAAGTAGCCTTTACGCAGCGCCATGTTGCTCAGGGAGCTTTTAAACTTATCGTAGTCACTGTGATTAAGCACGGTGCCCAGTTTGGGTTTACCGTCCCGCACCAGCTTTTGGTAGTCTTCATCCGTTCGGGCACCGCCACGCAGGATCACCGTTTCTCCGGCAATCTTCACCGGTTCACCTGGCGTAACTTTCGCCAGTAACACCTGCCGTTTTCCGCCAGCAGGCGGTGGCTGCAGTTCGAAATCGATCTGCGGTTCGTAGTACCCCAGCGCCTTCAGCCCCTCTTTCACCGCATCGCTGACGCGTGCACGAAAGCGACCGTCAGAGGTGACTTCGTCATTGGTAATGGTGGACAAACGCGCCCTGACGTTCTTCTGTAATTCCCCGGATAACCCTGTGACCTGCAAACGAACATTCGCAGCCTGAGTAACAGGCGCGACGATCAGCAGACAAGACATGCAATACACATGAATTCGTGGCACGCTTACTCCCGTTTTTATTGCCAGCCCGCAATCCACTGGGCTTACTCTGGTAAAAATAGTTCGCGAATGGTTCAGTTCAAAGGTAATGCATGCGCATCACCTTACTTATTATTTACGCGCGATCAACCCGAACCTAAGGCAAATTTTGTGCAACGTCACGCTACGTTACAACACAGATCGCGATTAGCCGTAAAAGGAGTGTAACGTGGTATCAGTATCAGACAAGTCTCAACCCATTTCCTGCTCCGGGATACCTGCTCACTCAGAACATCGTTGCCGCAATTGTAAGCGCTCGATGCCACAGCTATAATCTCCCCACAGACTGCTCCGCGGCCTGATTACCCTTCTGCTCCGGCACCAGCCGAACCGCAGACATTTTTGGCACGGATAGCCCTGAATCGCTGCACTCCCTGATGTGATGATCGCAGGATAAACTGACTGCGCGCTGCCCAGGCCAAAAATGACAAGTGATTAACCCGGCCTTCTTTGTCTGCGCGATTGTGTTCCAGATTGCCCACAGAGACGAGCCAACTAATGGATGTTTTATGTTAGACAGCTTTCTTGTCATCATGCTGCTGATTGCGATCAGCTCGTTTTTCTCTCTTTCAGAAATCTCGCTGGCGGCTGCCCGCAAAATTAAACTGAAGCTACTGGCCGACGAAGGCAATATCAACGCACAACGCGTACTGAAGATGCAGGAAACGCCTGGCATGTTCTTTACTGTGGTGCAGATTGGCCTGAATGCCGTGGCGATCCTCGGGGGTATTGTCGGTGATTCCGCGTTTTCCCCGGCCTTCCGAACGCTGTTCGAACGTGTGACAACGCCGGAAATGGCTGAGAGCATCAGCTTTGTCTGTTCTTTCACGCTGGTCACCAGCCTGTTTATCCTGTTTGCCGATCTGTTCCCCAAGCGTCTGGGCATGATCGCGCCGGAAACCATGGCGCTCAAAATCATCAACCCGATGCGCTTCTGTCTGTTCCTGTTCCGCCCGCTGGTGTGGTTCTTTAACGGTGGGGCTAACATCCTTTTCCGCCTGTTCAAAATCCCGCTGGTGCGTAAGGACGACATCACCTCTGACGATATCTATGCGGTAGTCGAAGCCGGTGCGCTGGCCGGGGTGCTGCGTAAGCAAGAGCATGAGTTGATTGAAAACGTCTTTGAGCTGGAATCGCGTACCGTGCCCTCTTCAATGACATCACGTGAGAACGTGGTGTGGTTCGACCTGCACGAAGATGAAAGCAGCCTGAAAGAAAAGATTGCCCGCCATCCGCACTCGAAGTTCCTGGTCTGTAATGAAGATATTGACCATATCGTCGGCTATGTTGACTCGAAAGAGCTGTTGCTGCGCGTACTGGGTAATCAGAGCATGACGTTGAACAGCGGCCTGCAAATCCGTTCGGCACTGATCGTGCCGGATACGCTGACGCTGTCAGAAGCGCTGGAGAGCTTTAAAGCCGCCGGGGAAGACTTCGCAGTGATCATGAACGAGTATGCGCTGGTGGTGGGCATTATCACCCTTAACGACGTGATGACGACGTTGATGGGCGATCTGGTCGGTCAGGGAATGGAAGAGCAGATTGTCGCGCGTGATGAGAACTCATGGCTGGTTGAGGGCGGTACGCCTATTGATGACGTTATGCGCGTGTTGCATATCGACGAATTCCCGCAGTCAGGTAATTACGAGACTATCGGTGGCTTTATGATGTTTATGCTGCGTAAGATCCCAAAACGCACCGACTTCGTGAAGTTCCATGGCTTTAAGTTTGAAGTGGTGGATATCGACAGTTACCGCATTGACCAGCTGCTGGTGACGCGTATTGATGCGCGACCGACAGCACCCGTACTGCCGAAAGATCCGGAAGAACTCGTTTCGTAAGCGGTGGCAAGACACAAAAAAGGCGCTTTCAGCGCCTTTTTTGTCAGTTAAATTCGGTCTGTAATCTGAGGACCTGTCGGTTAACTTCCGACATCACGCTGTAATGCTGCTTATCTTTGACGCGCGGGATAAGGATCTTGCCTTTATCAAACTCAAACGCGCCGACATCTTTGATATACAGCCGCCCACGGAACAGCGTTTTTACGTATTTAGCGACCTGTAGTGGGTTATATCGCTGGAAGATCTTCATTCTTGTTCAACTCCTGAAGAGTAACTACGCCTCGTCGTTACCAATCTCGGCAGGAACCTGTGAAACGCAAAGTGCCTGTACTATAGAACATCGTTTGCTTCCAATGTTCCTAAAATTGAATTTTTTTACTGTGTTTACACATCATGACAGAACTCTCTGTTACCTGACCGTACACACACAGTATAAACCTTCAATTCGCAGGGATTTGTGCGGTGTGTTGCAAAGATGTTATCCCGATGCGACAGCAGCATCATCCACGCATATTATTTCAGTAGGATGACTTACTGATCAGACCACTACATTCACAGGAGCGACTATGACAGGAATCCGTATTTTCACTGCGCTGCTTTGCCTGCTACTGCCTTTCACCACGGCGGCGCACAACCTTCATGTCGGCGAGCGCGTAGCTGCAGTGGGCGTTGCAGATAAAGGCGAGTTGCTGTTCAAAGAAGAGAAGTTTAGCTACAAAAACTGGAACAGCGCACAACTGGCCGGAAAAGTGCGGGTGATCCAACATATTGCCGGGCGATCTTCAGCAAAAGAACAAAATGCCGCGCTGATAGAAGCGATTAAGGCCGCCAAATTCCCGCATGACCACTACCAGACCACCACCATTGTGAATACTGACGATGCGATCCCCGGCACCGGGATGTTTGTGCGCAGCAGCATTGAAAGCAATAAACAGCAGTTCCCCTGGTCACAGTTTATCGTCGACAGCAATGGCGCAGTGCATCAGGCCTGGCAACTGGCGGGCGGCGGGTCAGCCATTGTCGTGCTGGATAAAGATGCGCGGGTACGCTTTGTTAAAGAAGGTGCGCTGACCCAGGATGAAGTAAAAACGGTGACAGGGCTGTTAAGAGAGTTGTTACATTAGCGCCGTGACATTCGAAAGCCTCTAAAGGGGCCGACCTTTTTTCCGATCGGCCTTTCTTTCAGCATCCCGTGAATCAATAGATCGATACCCGGAAGCCCGGATTTAAGAAGGATTCACGCGGGGTGTAATCCAGCGTTTTACCCTGCCAGTCCGTCACATGAGCACCTGCTGCCAGCGCGACGGCGTGTCCTGCGCCGGTGTCCCAGATATTGGTCGGTCCAAAGCGTGGATAGAGTTGCGCCTGCCCTTCCGCCACCAGGCAGAATTTTAACGATGACCCAATTGCCGTGGTCTGGTGCTCACCCATTTGTGCCAGATACTCTTTCAACTCGTCATCAGATTTAGCATGAGAGCGGCTGATGACCACCAGCGGCGGACGCGCATCCTGCACATGAATCTGCACCCTTTTAGCCCCCTCTTCTTTCCAGGCTTTGCCGCCCTCAGCAGAATACATCACCTTCAGCACCGGCGCGTACACCACGCCCAGCACCGGTTTACCCTGCTGGATCAGGGCGATATTGACCGTGAACTCACCGTTACGTTTGATAAATTCTTTGGTGCCATCCAGCGGATCAACCAGCCAGTATTGCTGCCAGTGCTGACGCACATCCCAACCTGCCGGATCTTCTTCTGACAGTACGGGGATATCCGGCGTCAGCGCCGCCAGTCCGGCGACAATCACTTTGTGTGCGGCAATATCCGCCGCGGTGACTGGTGAGTCATCCGATTTATGCGCCACATCCAGCGGGGCCTCGCCATCATAGACCCGCATAATGGCATCGCCTGCTTCACGCGCCATCTGGCAAATTTTTTCTAACACTGTCCACCTCCTGATTGCCTGACGTTATCACGGCCACCGCTGTGTAAACCTAAACGCTTCTCTATTGAGAATAGCAGTTCACTCTGTGAGTCGTTATACCGTGGGTTACGCACTGGGTTAGCCATTTGTTTTCAACAGCATAACGTACCTGCTGTGAGGTAACACGCTTTCCTGCCATTTTCGACCAGATTGCCCCGCGTCAGGGGCTGTACTGCACCACATGCCCTCCGGAGGGCTAAATACGCGATCGTCATCACAATTTCCTGTCATGACACGACACAATTTCACACTATTCTGAGAGGGTTACGAAAGTTTAATCCAGAACATAAAGGGAAAAGACATGTTCAAGACTTGCCTCACGCTGACGGCTCTACTGGTCAGCCATGCGCTGACGGCCGCCACGGTTGATTTTCGCCTTATGGAAACAACCGACCTGCACAGTAATATGATGGATTTCGATTATTACAAAGACCAGCCGACTGAAAAATACGGTCTGGTCCGTACCGCCTCACTGATTTCCAGCGCACGCCAGCAGGTGACCAATAGCGTACTGGTCGATAACGGCGATGTGATTCAGGGCAGTCCGCTGGGGGACTATATCGCAGCCAAAGGTCTGAAGGACGGCGATGTCCATCCGGTGTATAAAGCGATGAATACCCTCGATTACAGCGTCGGAAATCTGGGGAATCATGAGTTTAACTACGGCCTCGACTACCTGAAAAAGGCCATTCACGGCGCGCGCTTCCCTTATATCAATGCCAATGTCATCGACGTCAAAAGCGGGAAGCCGCTGTTTACCCCTTATCTGATTAAATCCGTTGATGTCCGCGACCGTGACGGCAAAACGCATACCCTGAAGGTCGGCTATATCGGCTTTGTGCCACCGCAGATTATGACCTGGGATAAAACTAATCTGACGGGCAAAGTGACCGTTGACGATATCACAGCAACGGCGAAGAAATGGGTGCCGCAAATGCGCAAGGAGGGAGCGGATATTGTTGTTGCGATCCCTCACTCCGGGCTCTCCAGCGAACCTTATCACGCACTGGCTGAAAACTCGGTTTACTACTTAAGCCAGGTGCCGGGCATTGATGCCATTATGTTTGGTCACGCGCACGCCGTGTTCCCCAGTGCAGACTTTGCCAATATCAAAGGTGCAGACATCTCCCGGGGAACGCTGAACGGCATTCCAGCCGTGATGCCTGGCATGTGGGGCGATCACCTGGGCGTGGTCGATCTGGTACTGAACAATGACGCTGGCCGCTGGCAGGTGAGCAGCGCACGTGCTGAAGCGCGTCCGGTTTATGACAAAGTCGCGAAGCAGTCTCTGGCCCCCGAAGATCCAGCGCTGGTCAGCGTGCTGGCGGCCGATCATGCTGCCACACGGGAATTTGTCAGCCAGCCCATCGGCAAATCAGCGGATGTAATGGCCAGCTATTTGTCGCTGGTACAAGACGATCCGACCGTCCAGATCGTCAATAACGCGCAGCGCGCCTATACCGAACACTTTATTCAGGGCGATCCTGACCTGGCGCATCTGCCGGTACTGGCCGCCGCTGCGCCGTTTAAAGCCGGAGGCCGTAAAAACGATCCGGCCAGCTATGTCGAAGTGGATAAAGGACAACTCACGTTCCGTAATGCCGCCGATCTCTATCTTTATCCGAATACGCTGGTGGTGGTGAAAGCGACCGGGGAACAGGTGAAACAGTGGCTGGAGTGCTCTGCCGGGCAGTTCAATCAGATTGATGTTCATAGCAGCAAACCGCAGTCACTGATCAACTGGGATTTCCGCACCTATAACTTTGATGTGATTGATGGGGTGGACTACCAGATTGACGTTACGCAGCCTGCACGCTATGACGCTGAGTGCGGCTTGATCAATAACCAGGCCTCACGCATTCGCCATCTGACGTTTAACGGTAAACCGATCGACCCGAAGGCAACCTTCCTGATCGCCACCAATAACTATCGTGCTTATGGCGGGAAATTTGCCGGAACCGGGGATAAACAGATTGCTTTCGCTTCGCCGGATGAGAACCGGGCGGTGCTGGCGGCCTATATTGGTGCGCAAACAAAGGAACAGGGAGAAGTGAAACCCCAGGCTGATAATAACTGGCGACTGGCACCGATTCACAGCAGCACGCCGCTGGATATTCGGTTTGAAACGGCACCGGGAGAAAAAGCCGCTGCGTTTATTCGCAGCCATGGGCAATATCCGATGAAGCAGGTGGGAACGGATGAGATTGGTTTTGCGGTGTATCAGTTAAAACCGTAACAACGAGGCACGCCCGACGCATGTCAGTGACGGGCGTGCCGCAGGACTTACAGAATTTCCAGCAGTTCCACTTCAAACACCAGGGTGCTGAATGGTGGGATGGATGCACCCGCTCCGCGCTCGCCGTAAGCGAGGTTGTGAGGGATCACCAGTTCCCATTTGGAACCCACTGGCATCAGAGTCAGTGCTTCGATCCAGCCAGGGATCACGCCACTTACCGGGAACTCAGCCGGTTCGCCACGCTGTACGGAGCTGTCGAACACGCTGCCGTCGATCAGTTTACCGGTGTAGTGTACGCGTACACGGTCCTGACGGGATGGGATTGCGCCCTCGCCCTGAGTCAGAACGCTGAACTGTAAACCGGTCTCGGTGCTGCTGACGCCTTCACGCTGCGCGTTATCTTCCAGGAACTTCTGACCTTCAACTGCCATGGCCTTCTGACGCTCCTGACGGACCGCTTCAGCGCGCTCGTGAACTTCACGCAGGGCACGGTGAACCACATCAACAGGAACGGACGGGGCATTCCCTTCCAGCGCATCGCGCAGACCTGCCAGCAGTGCTTCCGGCAGCAGACCCTGCAAACCAGATTCCTGCAACTGTTGACCGACCTGTAAACCGATACCGTAACTTGCTTGCGCTTCAACGCTGTCAAAAGAAGGGGTTGTCATGGATTTTCCTTTCATCATTGATAAAACCGAAGACGAAGCATAACAGCGCAGACAACAGGCGTAAAATCCCATCTTCCACTGGTGACTTTTCCCCGGGAAACAGAAACAATACCGCTATCACAATTCAGCACCACTGTGGCTCTTAAGCCTATACTTTACGCTTACCCAGGATTGATATCCTGAGCATGAAGGGTTTCGGTTCAGCACATGTATTCAGAGGTTTAAATGGGCCAGATTGCCCGCAGGCGAAGGAAAAAGCCGCTTTTTGTTGCCAGAGTTAAGCAATGGCTGATGAAAAGCTTACCGATAGCGCGAGGTTCGCGTCAGGAGGAAGAGGCCATGCCTAATGCATCGCTCACATCACGCTTACCATTATGGTTCAACCGTCTCTGGCACCTGCCAGACCAGATTCGCTGGATGGACCCGCTGCCACCGCATCATCGGCGCGGGATTATTGCCGCTGTACTGGTGATCCTGCTGGCCTTCCTGTGGCCCGCACCGTCGCCACACCGAGCCGTGACGCCGATGCAGAGTGGCTCGTCCGCCACCGAGGTGCCTTTACAGGCTGAAATCACGGATGCGCCACCTCCCACGCCTGCTACGCCGCAGCAGGATGATCAGGGAACCTGGGGTGAATACACTATTGCTCCCGGTCAGACGCTGGCGCAGTTGTTCCGCGACAATAATCTGCCCGTCAATGATGTGTTTGCGATGGCGCAGGTAGAAGGCAATGACAAACCCCTCAGCACCTTACATGCGGGGCAGACGGTGAAAATCCGCCAGAATGCGCAGGCGATAGTGACGGGATTAACGCTGGAAGGGGCGAATGGCGAGATACTGTTTACCCGACAACCCGACGGGACGTTCTTAAAAGCAAACTAATTAAGTTAAGGCTGCCTGTGGATTTGGCGTTATTGTTGCAGCCCGTTTTGGCACGGACAGCGTGCAACAACCGGAGCGTACACGCAGTACGTGAGGATTGTGAGCACTGCCCGGGCCAAAAATGGCAAATAAAATAGCCAAATTTCAGGCCATACAAACAAAAACGCCGCCCCGAGGGGCGGCGTTCTTTCATGCGATACTAAGGCCGATTAAGCTTCAGCAACGATGTTTACAGTCAGTTTAGCGAAGACTTCGCTGTGAACCTGGAAGTCCACTTCGTGCTCACCGGTAGTACGCAGAACGCCGTTCGGCAGACGAACTTCGCTCTTAGCCACTTCAACGCCAGCCGCAGTTACTGCGTCAGCGATGTCACGGGTACCGATGGAACCGAACAGTTTACCTTCGTCGCCTGCTTTAGACGCGATGGTAACGGTGCCCAGTGCATTGATTTTCTCAGCACGTGCATTAGCTGCAGACAGAACGTCAGCCAGTTTGGCTTCCAGTTCTGCACGGCGTACTTCGAAGAATTCAACGTTTTTCTTAGTAGCAGGAACAGCTTTGCCCTGTGGTACCAGGAAGTTACGAGCGTAGCCCGCTTTAACGTTAACCTGATCACCCAGGCTGCCCAGGTTTGCTACTTTATCAAGCAGAATAACTTGCATTACCTTATCCTCTTAAAGTCGTTAATGGACAGTTGCCGTTACTGATGACGATCAGTGTACGGCAGCAGGGACAGGTAACGCGCGCGCTTGATAGCACGAGCCAGCTGACGCTGGTATTTTGCGCGAGTACCGGTGATACGGCTCGGTACGATCTTACCGCTTTCAGTGACATAATTTTTCAGCGTTGCGATATCTTTATAATCGATCTCTTGAACGCCTTCCGCTGTGAAACGGCAGAACTTGCGACGACGGAAATAACGTGCCATTTGGCTAGTCTCCAGAATCTATCAATTCAATCTGCTCGGCATGCAGTACGAGTTTGTTCAGGCCGTTGCGCCCTTGATGGCTGCAAATAAAACCCTGAACAGTTAGCTGCGTGCCGACCGTTATACTTTGAGTAATCGCCTGATGGGCTTTGCCGCTGATAATCACCGGCATACGGCACCAGGCTTGCCGGTTAAAACCGGCTTCCACCTGCTCTGAACGATGCTCAAGCACGAACTGGCAGTGTGGAATTCCTGACGGGCTGACTTTTCGCATTGGCGTCTTGCACACAGTGCCAGACAGCGTCAGTCGGTTAGCCGTCACGGAAATTACTCTTCAGAATCCCCAGCATCTGCATCATCAGAGGTTTCATTAGCAAAATCTTCGCGACGATCACGACGCTCATCTTTCGCTTTAACCATCGGAGATGCTTCAGTTACCGCGTGCTTAACGCGCATAACCATGCTGCGGATAACGGCGTCGTTGAAGCGGAAGTTAGTTTCCAGCTCATCGATCGCTTCCTGCGGAGCTTCAACGTTCAGCAGAACGTAGTGGGCTTTGTGCAGTTTGTTGATCGGGTAAGCCAGCTGACGACGGCCCCAGTCTTCCAGGCGGTGGATCGTACCTTCTGCACCAGTGATGGTTGCAGAGTAACGCTCGATCATGCCAGGAACCTGTTCGCTTTGGTCAGGGTGAACCATAAATACGATTTCGTAATGACGCATCGAATTTGCTCCTTACGGATTATTCAGCCTCCTGTCGGGGTCAACCGCGGCCCATGGAAGCAAGGAACGTTATAAGCCGTGACCAAATAGTGCCGGGTCACAACCTGAGAATGCGGCTGAAAAATTGACGCGTAATCATACTTGCGGGGAGGGGATAACACAAGGTAAAGATTGGTGTTCAGCAGGGTATTTCGGGGGAACCAGAAAAGAAGGCCCCGCCCTACGGTTGGGGGCGGTCTTTTTCTTCGCGCATCCCCAAAAATTACAAATGATGTTTAAAAAATGCCGTCATGGCGGTCAACGCAGGCGGTGTGATGCGGTGTCCAATGCCTTTTTCCGTCAGGAAGGTCAGATTCGCGTTCTGCCCGCTTTCACGGAGTGCTTTCTCCAGCCTGACGCTTTCAGCGGCGGGAACTACATCATCCGCCTCGCCGTGCCACACCAGCAGAGGCCGGTTAGCCAGTTTATCGAGCTGATGGCTGACCTCATATTCCGCCAGCGGCGCCAGTCGTTCAGCCAGTGTTTTGCGCTCATCCGGGCTACGCGCAACAAACGGCGGAAACAGTGTCTGTGCCAGTTGGCTGAAATAGCCTGATCCCATCATACAGGCCGCGCTGCGCAGCTGTGGGTAGCGAGCCAGTGCGCCCAGCACGGTCATCCCGCCCATCGACGCTCCGGCGACCGCCAGCCGTGCGCCATCCACGAGTTTCTGTTCACGCAGCGCTCGTTCAATATCCGGTAATTCGTCAATATTGCTGCGCAGGATCTCCCAGAAGTGAGTCACTCGTCGCTCATCGTCACCGTTGTAACGCGCCCCGTGCATATCCGCATCGGGCAGAATGGCACGGAAACCCGCCTGCGCCAGCGCTACAGCAAAGTAGGAATAGACCTCTTTTGACGAGGTGTAGCCATGATAGAACAGCACCGTGGGGAGCGGTTCGTGCATTTTTCCTGCCGGACAGGCATGTAAACATTCGATATTGGCGAAAATTTCTGTGTTGACTTCAATCATTACATCTCCTTGTCAAATTCATCACGGCACGCTCTTTTTTCAGGAACATAGCGCCGCTTTAGGGATTAACAGTAAAAGAGCACTAATGTGATATATCTCACAATAAACTACGCCGAATTCCCACTGAGTTTATAGGGTAAATTTTACCCATCCCCTGCCGTTAACTCGTGTAAGACCCTAACGATTTAAGGCATAACGATGAAACGTCTCTCTCTCAAGACATGGAGTCTGGGCGTAAAACTTTCGGTACTGACCTCGCTGACCGTGGCAGTGCTGTTTATTATTTTAACCCTGACCCTGAGCCACAATGCAGCAAAACAAGTCCATACCCTGACACTGGCCGATATGGATAACCAGGTGGATGGCATCGGCGATATGGCCAGCATGTTTAACACCACCCTGGCTGAAGAAGTCAGCAACTACACCGGATTATTCCAGAGCTTCCTGCCGAAGCGCTTTTCGCTGGATGAATCACAGCACATCGCAGTCGGTGAACAGCAGACACCCACTCTGCGTGCCGGGCTGCGCACCCTGAACCTTGATCAGGTACTGGTAGATGATTTCCAGGAACGTACTGGTGCCATCGCCACCATTTTCGTCCGTACCCAGGACGACGAATTTATCCGCATCTCCACCTCCTTGCGTAAAGAGGATGGTGAACGTGCTATCGGCACCCGGCTTGACCATAGCAGCCCCGCCTGGCAACCGATACAGAAAGGCGAGATTTTTCGCGGTGTCGCCCTGCTGTTTGGCAAGCGCTACATCACCCAGTACCAGCCGGTACGTGATGACGCTGGCCGGGTGATTGCCATCCTGTTTGTCGGTGTAGATATCACGAAACAGTATGCAGTCATCCGCCAAAAAGTGCTGGCGAAGCATCTCGGCGACAGTGGATTTTTTTACGTGCTAAACCGTGCACCGGGGAAACTGAATGGCCACTATCTGTTCCACTCTTCCCTTGAAGGTAAAATGCCGGATCTGCCGCAGGAGGCCCGGCAGCAGCTGTTAAGCCAGCCTCGAGGAACACTGGAAACCACTGACGATAACGGGAAGGAGCGAATCCTCGCCTGGCAATATTTACCGGAGTGGAATTGGGTCGTGGTAGGTGACGTTGACAAGGCCAGCCTGCTG
This sequence comes from Erwinia rhapontici, assembly GCF_020683125.1. NCBI lineage: Bacteria > Pseudomonadati > Pseudomonadota > Gammaproteobacteria > Enterobacterales > Erwiniaceae > Erwinia > Erwinia rhapontici. The sequence continues at coordinate 4,489,533 of NZ_CP085627.1, forward strand.
GCACCTGTTCAACAGACACGGAATCTGTTTCTGCTGATCGGTGCCGCATTGGTGGGGCTGTTTGCCGTGCTGTTCGTCTGGATCACTCGCCGCTGGCTGAGCCAGCCACTCCAACAGGTGATCACACTGGCGCGAGAGTATGCGGCCGGTAATTTACTGGCGACATTGAGCACCCGCCGCCAGGACGAAGTGGGACAGTTGATCGTGGCGATTAACGGCATCGGCGACGGGCTGGAGCGCGTTGTCGCTCAGGTACGTCACGCTGCCGATGAGATCGCCAGCGGAACCGAAGCTATTGTGACCAGCAGCAGTAACATCAGCGAGCAGATTACCCGCCAGGCCAGCAGCGTTGAGGAAACGTCCGCGAGTATGGAGCAGCTTGGCGCCACGGTGGAACAGAACGCCGGGAATGTCACTCAGGCACTGCGCCTGGTTGGTGAAGCAGCCGAGGCAGTTAGCAAAGGCTCAGCCACCGTTGGCCAGTCGGTAGTCACCATGTCCGATATCAAGACGGCATCACAGGGCATTGCAGATATCACCCAGGTGATCGAGTCGATTGCTTTCCAGACCAATATTCTCGCCCTGAATGCAGCGGTAGAAGCGGCGCGTGCCGGAGAAAACGGGAAAGGCTTCGCGGTGGTCGCTGCCGAAGTACGGGCATTGGCACAACGCAGTGCACATGCGGCCAAAGAGATTGACCATCTGATTGCCGACTCATTGCGTAAAGTGGTGCAGGGGCACGACCTGTCTGAACAAACCCGCCAGGCGATGGATAACATTACCGGGCGCATTGATCAGGTGAAGGCATTAATGAGTGAGATTAACGTGGCCTCACACGAGCAATCGACTGGCATCGGTCATGTTAATATTGCGATGGCACAGATTGGTCAGGCCACGCATCAGAACAGCGAACTGGTGATACATTCTGAGCAGACCGCGCAGGAGCTTAGCCGTAAGGGACATCACCTTAACGAACTGGTACAGGTGTTTAACGTCAAGTCATAAACTGGCGTACACTGATTGTCGGTATCTTGTTGAGATGATGACGATGCGTCTGATAACCGCTTTGCTGTTTGCCCTGTTGTTAAGCGGCTGTAGCGTGCTGAAAAGTACGCCGCAGCCTCCCCCGCCGCCTGGCGCACAGGCGGTAGAGATCAACCGTGCGCAAAGTGCCGCTTTGCCACGCCTCGGTAGTGCCAGCGTGACCGTGCGGGGATCGCCGGATGATGCCGTGCGGGCACTGGCAGCGAAAGCCAATGCCGCCGGCGCACGTTACTATCAAGTGCTGCTGGTCAATGAGACGGTGGCACCGGGTCTGTGGTACGCCAGTGCGATTTTCTATGGGGCAGGTATAACTGACAGTGGCGTGAAGTAATCGGGGAATATCAGAGAATATCGGGGCGCGAACACGCCCCGGACAGTTATTTCGCGCTGCGCTGACGCACCGCTTCAAACAGGCAAACACCTGTGGCAACCGAGACGTTGAGCGAAGAGACGCTGCCCGCCATCGGAATGCTAATCAACTCATCACAGTGCTCACGCGTCAGACGACGCATGCCTTCCCCTTCTGCACCCATCACCAGCGCCATTGGGCCAGTCATTTTGCTCTGGTACAGCGTATGGTCAGCTTCACCTGCGGTGCCCACAATCCACACATTTGCTTCCTGCAACACACGCATGGTGCGCGCCAGGTTGGTGACTCGGATCAGCGGGATATGTTCTGCCGCGCCGCTGGCGACTTTTTTCGCCGTGGCATTCAGCTGGGCTGAACGGTCTTTTGGCAGAATGATCGCATGCACACCTGCTGCATCCGCGCTGCGCATGCAGGCGCCGAGGTTATGCGGGTCGGTCACGCCATCAAGGATCAGCAGGAACGGACTGTCCAGACTGGCCAGCAGATCCGGCAGATCGCCTTCCTGATATTGACGCCCTGGTTTCACACGGGCAATGATCCCTTGGTGAACAGCGCCTTCTGATTTGCTATCCAGTACCTGCTTGCTCGCGACCTGAATAACGATGCCCTGCGCTTCCAGCGCTTTAACCAGCGTCTGCAACCGGCGATCGTCACGCCCTTTCAGGATAAACACTTCCTGGAAACGCTGTGGATCGCTGTCGAGCAGCGCCTGTACGGCGTGGATACCAAAAACAATTTCACTCATTTCATTGACTCAGTAGTTCGTTATTTGCGCGTGTGCGGGTCAGGCATGCCTGACCCCTACGCTGTAGGGGCGACGCACGCGTCGCCCGGATGCGGTTATGCGCCGTCGGTTTTCTTCGCCCGCTTCGCACGAGTGGCAGCACCGATTTTACGGGTTTTATCCGATGGCTTACGCGGTTTTTTCTCTTTCGCGGCGGCGGGAGCAGCACCGTCAGCGGCTTTGGCCGGACGGAAAGCGCTGTCCGGCTCAAAGTTGGCCCCTTTGCGCGGTGCACGACGGCGGTTGCCGCTGTTCTTCGGTGCCGCACGTTTTTCGCGTTCGCGTTCGGTTTTCCCTTCGCCACGCGGTTTACGGCTGCTTGAGATCAGGGCGAAGTCGATCTTACGTTCGTCCATATGCACCGCATCAACACGCACTTCTACCGTGTCGCCGAGGCGATAGGTACGGCCGCCGGATTCACCGATCAGACGCTGACCTATCGCATCAAAGCGATAGTAGTCATTATCCAGGGTAGACACATGAACCAGACCGTCGATAAACAGGTCAGTCAGACGTACAAAGAAGCCAAACCCGGTCACGCTGGAGATCACGCCAGTAAAGGTTTCCCCGACCTGATCCTGCATAAAGTCACACTTCAGCCAGTCCGCAACATCACGGGTCGCTTCATCCGCGCGGCGCTCTGTCAGCGAACAGTGCTGGCCCAGTTGCAGCATCTGCGGCATCTCGTAGTGGAATCCGCCCGTTGGGGTGGTATTGCCCTGCAAGGTGCCTGCTTCTTTCGCCAGCAGATACTTGATGGCACGGTGTAACAGCAGATCAGGGTAACGACGAATAGGCGACGTAAAGTGCGCATAGGACGCCAGCGCCAGGCCAAAGTGGCCACGGTTTTCCGGGTCATAAACCGCCTGCTTCATCGAACGCAGCAGCATGGTTTGCAGCATCTCGTGATCCTGACGACCTGCGATCTGGCTCAGCAGCGCTGAGTAATCGACCGGCTGCGGCTTATCGCCACCCGGCAGCGTCAGGCCCAGTTCATTCAGCACGGAACGGAAGCTCTTGATGCTTTCATCGCCTGGACGGTCGTGATCGCGGAACAGCGCTGGCTCGTTGTTTTTCTCAACGTAACGCGCCGAGGCAATGTTCGCTAAGATCATGCACTCTTCAATCAGCTTGTGCGCATCGTTACGAGAAACCTGCTCCACGCGTTCAATACGACGATCGGCATTGAAGATAAATTTCGCTTCATCGGTTTCAAACGAGATACCGCCACGCTGTTCACGCGACTTTTCCAGCGCCAGGTACATGCGGTGCAGCTCTTCAAGGTCTTTTACCAGCGGCTCATACTGCTGGCGCAGTTCCTGATGCCCCTGGAGGATGTTCCACACTTTGTTGTACGTCAGACGCGCGAAGGAGTTCATCACCGCTTCGTAGTGCTTATAGCCGGTCAGCTTACCGGTGGAGGAGATGGTCATCTCGCACACCATACACAGACGGTCCACTTCCGGGTTCAGGGAACACAGGCCGTTGGACAGCACTTCCGGCAGCATTGGCACCACCTGAGACGGGAAGTACACCGAAGTACCACGGTTAACCGCTTCATCGTCCAGCGGGGTGCCAGGACGCACGTAGTAGCTCACGTCGGCGATCGCTACCCACAGACGCCAGCCGCCGCCGCGTTTACGTTCACAGAAAACGGCGTCATCAAAGTCACGTGCGTCTTCGCCATCGATGGTCACCAGCGGCAGATCGCGCAGATCAACGCGGCCCTGTTTGGCATCTTCCGGCACTTCTTCGCTCAGATGAGCAATCTGTTTTTCCAGCGCTTCCGGCCATTCATGCGGAATATCATGGGTGCGCAGCGCCATATCGACGGCCATGCTGGTGCCCATATTGTCGCCGAGCACTTCAACGACTTTACCCACGGCTTTGCTACGACGGGTGGGACGCTGAGTCAGCTCCACCACCACCACAAAGCCCATGCGAGCACCCATCAGCTCTTCAGCCGGGATCAGGATGTCGAAGCTCAGACGGCTGTCATCCGGCACCACAAAACCTACACCGGAGTCAGTGAAGTAGCGGCCAACAATTTGGGCGTTACGCGGTTCAACCACGCGAACCACGCGTGCTTCGCGGCGACCTTTACGGTCAGCGCCCATGGCCTGCGCGAGGATCATGTCCCCGTGCATGCACATTTTCATCTGTTCGGCAGAGAGATAAAGGTCATCTTTGCTGCCTTCAATGCGTAAGAAGCCGAAGCCATCGCGGTGACCGATGACTTTACCTTTTAACAGGTCCAGGCGTTCCGGCAGCGCGTAGCACTGGCGGCGGGTAAACACTAACTGCCCGTCACGCTCCATGGCGCGCAGGCGGCGACGCAGCGCTTCAGTCTGCTCTTCTCCGCTTATCGCTAATTCTTCTGCCAGCTCTTCACGGCTGGCCGGTTTTTCACGTTTGTCCAGGTGGGCAAGAATGAACTCGCGGCTTGGAATAGGGTTTTCGTACTTTTCAGCTTCTCGTTCCTGAAAGGGATCGTGTGACATCGAGGTTCCTCCGTTGTCAGCTGCTCAGTGAAGGTCTTTCACTCAGCAAAATTTGGTAGAGCGGATTGTTGTTTTCAACCAGGTCGGCCAGGGTGTATTGATCAAGCTCGTGCAGAAAACTCTGTACGGCATCATGCAGCGCTTTTTTCAGGCGGCAGGCTGAGGTGATGTGACAAAAGTCACTGTGACAGTTCACCAACTGCAGGGGTTCCAGCGCGCGTACCACCTGACCAATCACAATATCTTCGGCGGGTTTACCCAAACGGATACCGCCATTTTTGCCACGCACTGCTGCAATGTACCCGGCACGACTAAGGTGATTGATAATTTTGACCATATGATTACGTGACACACCGTAGGTGTCAGTCACCTCACTGATACTGGTCATCTGGCCTGCGGGTAGCGAAGCGAGATAGATCAGCGCACGTAAACCGTAATCGGTGAAACTGGTTAGCTGCACGGTAACCTCAGAGATACAACCGCATATGAAGTTGTGATCCGCTCAAGAATTTGTATGGTTAACAATGATAATAAACCAGCCACGGCTAGCCGGGCCATTTTATTTAAGGTGAGAACGGCAGAAGGGAACGGCAGGAAACCGGTACTAAATAAAAGCTGGCCGGGCAATGCCCGGCCTGAAACGGAATTATGCGTCAAACGGGTCGCGCAGAATCATGGTTTCGCTACGATCCGGGCCGGTAGAAATAATATCAATCGGCACTCCGGTTACGTCTTCAACGCGCTTGATGTAGTCAAGCGCTGCCTGCGGCAGACCTTCCAGCGTTTTCACACCAAACGTCGTCTCCGACCAGCCTGGCATGGTTTCATAGATGGGCTCAATGCCTTCCCAACCCTCTGCTGCCAGCGGGGTGGTAGTGACTTCGCGGCCATCTGGCATACGGTAAGCAACACAGATTTTCACTTCTTTCAGGCCATCCAGCACGTCCAGTTTGGTCATGCAGAAGCCAGAAAGGGAGTTGATCTGAACCGCACGGCGCACGGCAACCGCATCCAGCCAGCCAGTACGACGACGACGCCCCGTTGTGGCACCGAACTCGTTCCCCTGCTTGCACAGGAACTCGCCGGTTTCGTCAAACAGTTCAGTCGGGAACGGGCCAGCACCCACACGAGTGGAGTACGCTTTCACGATACCCAGCACATAGTCAACGTAACGTGGACCAATGCCTGAACCCGTTGCTACGCCACCTGCGGTGGTGTTAGACGAGGTTACATACGGATAAGTACCGTGGTCAATATCCAGCAATGTGCCCTGCGCGCCTTCGAACATGATCAGATCGCCACGCTTACGCGCACCGTCCAGCAGTTCGGAAACGTCAACCACCATGCCAGTCAGGATATCGGCAATCGCCAGGGTATCCGCCAGCACTTTGTCGTAGTCTACCGCTTCAACTTTGTAGTAGTTCACCAGCTGGAAGTTATGGAATTCCATGACTTCTTTCAGCTTTGCAGCGAAGGTTTCTTTGTTGAAGAGGTCGCCAACACGCAGACCACGGCGAGCCACTTTATCTTCATAAGCCGGGCCGATACCACGACCGGTGGTGCCGATGGCTTTCGCGCCGCGCGCTTTTTCGCGAGCAACGTCCAGCGCCACATGATACTCAAGGATCAGTGGGCAGGCTTCAGAAATGAACAGACGCTCGCGTACCGGGAAGCCGCGATCTTCCAGACCTTTCATCTCTTTCATCAGCGCAGCAGGAGACAGCACAACACCGTTGCCGATGATGCTGGTGACGTTCTCACGCAGGATGCCAGATGGAATTAAGTGGAGGACGGTTTTCTCACCGTTGATGACTAGCGTATGGCCAGCGTTATGGCCTCCCTGGTAGCGCACAACGTATTTTGCACGTTCTGTCAGGAGGTCAACTATCTTACCTTTACCTTCGTCACCCCATTGGGTGCCCAGTACGACGACGTTCTTACCCATTTTTCAAAATCACCGATTGCTTAAAAAAGGATTCTACCATCGTCATTTCCCTCTTTCAGCAGTTTTAGCATACGATTGCGTACTTTTTTACCAGTTAGCACTTTGTGCGGCGGGATTACAGTACGCGACACACTTAACCACCATTACCCCGGCTCACCATGTAGTAGATCACCGCACCGGCAACCACCAGACCACCCCCGACTCGCCGCAGCAGGCCATCCGGCATCCGCGCCATGGTGATGATCATCCGCCGCCAGAGGCGCGGATACAGCATCGGGCCTAATCCCTCAAATACCAGCACTAACCCCAGCGCCATCCACACTGTTGCGTTCATGTTATTCACTCACTGTCTTTGCCATTAAAAGAAACATAAAAAAAGGGCCGGAATTTCCGGCCCTTAGAGTGCACTATCAGCGGATTAGCGCGTCGTGGTAGACGGGCTCTTCATAAAGCGGAAGAAGTCGCTATCCGGGCTGAGCACCATGACGTCCTGATTGCTCTTGAAGCTATTTTCGTAAGCACGCAGGCTGCGGATAAACGCATAGAAGTCTGGGTCCTGGCTGAATGCATTCGCAAACAGTTTCGCCACTTCCGCATCGCCTTCACCCTGAGTAATCAGAGCCTGACGGCGCGCTTCAGCCAGTGTACGTTCAACTTCATAATCTGCCTGAGCTCTGACCTTCGCGGCTTCTTCTGCACCCTGAGCACGCTGGCTACGGGCAACAGATTCACGCTCGGCACGCATACGTGCATAGATAGCGTCAGACACTTCCGTTGGCAGGTTAATCTGCTTGATGCGCACATCAACCACCTGGATACCCAACGCCGCCATACTGTTCGGGTTGATAGCCGGTTCGTTGCTGTTCGTCTCGCTTTCAACGCGTTTCGCTACAGATGCAATCGCATCATCGGCGGCTGGCGTTGCCACTTCATCATCCTGGCCTGCACTACCGGTGTTCAGCGCATCACGTACATCAGTCGTCAGACGGCCACGAGAGTCAGTCACGATGTCTTTGACATCCAGACGACCAATCTCAGAACGCAGACGGTCACTGAACTTACGTTTCAGCAGCACTTCGGCCTGAGAGACATCACCACCGCCGGTGGCGAGGTAGTAACGGCTAAAGTCGCTGACACGCCATTTGATGTAGGAATCAACGATCAGGTCTTTCTTCTCTTTAGTGACGAAGCGATCGGCCTGGTTGTCCATCGTCTGAATACGCGCATCAAGTGACTTCACAGATTCCAGGAACGGGATCTTGAAGTGCAGGCCTGGCGCGTAGACCAGAGGTTTATTTTCAGAATCGCGCAGTACTTTACCGAAGCGCATCACAATGCCACGCTGGCCTTCCTGCACAACAAACAGTGACGCGTACAGCACCACCAGCACAACAATCAATAGTACGATTAATGGCTTACGCATCGCTTACTCTCTCCCTTCGCGCTGGGTATCGTTACGCTGAGCATTCACCCGGCGCTGATCCATAATGTCGTCCGGACTGAACGACGAACTGCCGCTGGCGCGCTCGTTACTGCCTGATGCCGGTGGCAGACGCAGCAGACCGCCGCTTCCATCCTGACCACTGGCAGATGCACCGCCCTGGCCACGCATCAGCTGATCCAGTGGCAATACCATCAGATTGCTGCCTTTATCGTTAACCAGCACCTTGCGGGTATGGCCCAGCACGCGCTCCATGGTTTCGATATACAGACGTTCACGGGTAATCTGCGGTGCCGCTTTGTACTCCGGCAGAATACGCGCGAAGCTGTCGACTTCACCCTGCGCTTCCAGTGTGACACGAGATTTGTAGGCACGAGCCTGTTCCAGAATCCCCTGTGCATCACCACGTGCACGTGGCAGTTTGTCATTAGCGTAAGCTTCCGCTTCACGAACAGCCTGCTCACGGTTTTCACGTGCAGCAATCGCATCATCGAAGGAGGCTTTCACATCTTCCGGCGGACGCGCTGTCTGGAAGTTGACGTCCAGAAGGGTAATACCCATATCGTACGGACGCACAGTTTCTTCCAGCTCACGCTGGGTTTCGCTACGCACCACGGTACGGCCTTCGGTCAGAATACGGTCCATGGTTGAACGACCGATAACGCCACGCAGGGCGCTGTCGGTTGCCTGACGCAGGCTGTCATCAGCGCTGGTCACAGCAAACAGATAACGTTCCGGGTTGGTCACGCGGTACTGCACGTTCATCTCAACGCGCACAACGTTTTCATCAGAGGTCAGCATGGTGCCGGAAGCCGACAGCTCACGCACCGCCTCCACGTTCACCGCACGCACCTGATCAACGAAGGTCGGTTTCCAGTTCAGACCCGGCTCGACCAGATGACTGAACTTCCCGAAGCGTGTTACCACGCCGCGCTCGGCCTCTTTGATGGTATAGAAGCCGCTGGCAGCCCAGATAACCACTGCTGCTACCGCCACGATACCGACCAGACGTCCGGCATTGCCGGGTTTGCGCTGGCCACTGCCGTTGCCGTCACCGCCTTTTTTACCACCGCCCAGGCCACCGAGCTTATTGCTCAGCTTACGGAAGATATCATCTAAATCAGGAGGCCCCTTATCGCGCCCTCCTTTATTTCCCCCAGAGTTGCCGCCTTGGTTATTGCTGCTTCCCCACGGGTCGCGGTCCTGTCCGTTATTCCCGGGCTGATTCCACGCCATGTTTATACTCCATTAATTGTGTGTGCGGTGGTATCCCAGGCCGGGATACACGTGTCAGGCAACATCAGTTAAACAATATAATCGACCAGCGAGGGTTCCTGTTTACACAGGCGACGCCAGTCAACGATTGGCATGCGCACATGTAACCCTACGCTACCATCGTCTTCATTCCACTCTTTCTCTATCGCCTGCAACTGGTAAAAGCGGCTACGTAACCGCCCAGCTGCTGGCGGCAGGCGTAAATCATACTGCGCGATTTCACCGGCCAGGCGCTCAGTCAGCGCCTGGAATAACAGTGGAATTCCTTCCCCCGTCTGGGCTGAAAGCCAGACACGGATGGGCAGGTTTTCTTCATCACGGTCGATACGCGGAACAAAATCATCCAGCATATCGATTTTATTCATCACCAGCAGGCTGGGGATTTCATCGGATTCAATTTCTTCCAACACCACGTTGACCGCTTCGATGTTGTCATCAAGCCGGGCATCCGCTGCATCAATCACGTGCAGCAACAGCGTCGCCTCACGGGTTTCCTGCAACGTGGCTTTAAAAGCCGCCACCAGATCATGGGGCAGATGGCGAATAAAACCCACGGTATCGGCCAGTACCACTTCGCCCACATCAACCACATCAACACGACGTAACGTCGGGTCGAGGGTGGCAAACAGTTGGTCAGCCACATACACCTCGGAGGTGGTCAGGCGGTTGAATAATGTGGACTTACCGGCGTTGGTGTATCCCACCAGCGAAACGGTTGGGACATCGGCCTTGTTACGGGCCTGCCTGCCCTGCTCGCGCTGCTTAGAGACGCGTTCAAGACGGGAAAGAATCAGCGTAATACGGTTACGCAGTAAACGACGGTCGGTTTCTAACTGGGTTTCACCCGGGCCGCGTAGACCAATACCGCCTTTCTGGCGTTCAAGGTGCGTCCAACCGCGAACCAGTCGCGTGGCAAGGTGACGCAGCTGCGCCAGCTCAACCTGCAATTTACCTTCATGGGTTCGGGCGCGTTGGGCGAAGATATCCAGGATCAGTCCGGTGCGGTCAATGACGCGGCACTCACACAGGGCTTCCAGGTTTCGCTCCTGTGCCGGACTCAAGGCGTGATCGAACAGCACCACGGAGGCACCGCTCTCTTTTACCGCATCGGCAATTTCTACAGCCTTTCCTTCACCGACAAAATATTTGGGGTGTGGCGCCTTGCGGCTGCCTGTAACGACACGCAGCGCTTCTACGCCAGCAGAAGACACCAGAGTTTCAAACTCCTGTAAATCTTCTGTATCTCTGTCTTGCGAGAAATAGATGTGCACCAGTACGGCCTGCTCACCGGCATCATAACGGTCAAACAAACTGAAAACCTCTCGATACTTTGTTAAACCTGCTGCGCGTTGGCCATACTGCGTCAAAACCAGATTCAAAATGCGCGTTCAGCTCACTAAACGGCGTTTTTTGCATGGATTCACTTAATGTCTTAAGCGCAATAAGGAAGCCAGGCGATAGATTCGTTGCCATAAAAATATTGCCAGGACGGGGAACCGGGATTATAAGACTCCCCGTCTTGGAGGGACAGCCACGCTACTTATTCAGCGTCATCACTGTCTTGCTGAGGCTGAGAAGCTGCCCCCTGGTTACTTCCGCTATGATGATAGTTGCTGCTTCCGCCACCTGCATTGTTGCTATGGTGGGAGACCGGACGGGACGGAACAACGGTAGAGATCGCGTGCTTGTACACCATCTGGCTAACCGTGTTTTTCAAAAGAATAACAAATTGATCAAACGACTCGATCTGGCCCTGAAGTTTGATGCCATTTACCAAATAAATCGAAACCGGAACACGTTCGCGACGCAGTGCGTTCAAGAACGGATCTTGCAATGATTGCCCCTTAGCCATTCTATCTTTTCCTTATATGCTTGTTGTTTGTAACTTAAGAACCATAAGGTTCGAAATACGACGTAAAAAATTTGCGCAAGATAATGCACCAATTGTACACAATCACCCAGGCTTCGCACTAAGAACCTGTAACACTCGGTGGTAAGCAGCATCAGGCTGTTCGCTGTCAAGCCAGTGAACTTCCTTCCAGCCGCGTAACCAGGTCATCTGTCGTTTCGCCAACTGCCGGGTTGCGCAAATTCCCCGATAAACCATGTCATCGTAATCAATTTCACCGGATAAAAATGACCACATCTGGCGATAACCAACACAACGAATGGAAGGCATGTCCGTATGCAAATCACCTCGGGCAAAAAGCGCCCGAGCTTCCGCTTCAAATCCTGACGCCAGCATCTGATGATACCGCTGCTCAATACGCTGATGAATCAGTTCACGGCTCGCCGGTGCGATAGCAAACTGTGAGACATCATATGGCAGGGGATCGCCCGACGTTTTTGTCAGTTCCGTTAAAGTTTTACCCGAAATAAAAAAAACTTCCAGTGCTCGCGAGAGTCTCTGGGGATCATTCGGATGAATACGACTTCCAGCAACGGGATCTACATCACATAACTGGCGATGAAGGGCTTCCCAGCCTTCTTCGTTCGCCATCTGCTCAATACGCTGACGTACCTCTGGATCGGCCGAGGGCAACGGCGATAATCCTTCCAGTAACGCCTTGTAATAGAGCATGGTGCCTCCAACAAGCAACGGAATATTTCCCCGCCGGGTAATTTCCGCCATTTCGGCCAGTGCATCGCGCCGAAATTCTGCGGCCGAATAGGCCTCAGACGGATCGCGTATGTCCAGCAAATGATGGGGCGCGAGCGCAAGTTCTTCTGCGGATGGCTTGGCGGTACCAATATCCATCCCGCGGTAGATCAGCGCTGAATCAACACTAATCAGCTCTACCGGTAACGCCTGACGCAATGCAATTGCCAGAGAGGTTTTACCGGAGGCCGTAGGCCCCATCAAAAATATTGCCTTAGGCAGGCCAGCCATGGATTGTTCACTCATGCTTCAGGGCGTTCATCGCCGATTCAATATCGATGTATTGCAATAATCCAGAAGGTGGCGACTTCACTAACTGCGGGCAAAGTCGTTCGACTTCAGCCAGCAAGGTAATCGCCTGCGAGTGATTCCAGTGCTGATGTTCAGAAACCGACTGGCGCGCTAACCACTGCGCCGTCTGGCTCGCTGAAGCATCTTGCTGCCGGGCCAGATACCCTAACATTTCTGGAATCAAGTTTTGTAAATTTTGTTGGCGTAATGGTAAAGGCACGGCGCGTAACATCACATGATGAGCGTCAAACAGCAGGTCAATGCCCATCTCGCTCAATAAGGCAGCATTTCGGTTACCTGCCTCGCGCTCTGCCTTCTCCAGCTTCAATCGGACCGGAATCAATAGCGGCTGAGGTTTCAACCCCTCGCTACCGGGCTCCAGCTGTGTCTGTTTCAACCAGCGCTCTGCCACTGCCAGCGCGATTAATGCCACACCCGATGTTCCGTCAACCAGCGCATACTGTTCACGTACTACCGTCAGCACTCGCCCAAAGCTGTGCACATGCCCGCTCAACGGTGCCGGTTTGTCTTCTTTTGCGGCGACCGCCACGGGGCGCGGCTCTTCACTGCGTGCCGGGGTGTTCAATAGTTGCTGATAGACGGCACCTTCACGTTTCTGATACTGCGGCTCCTGCCGCTGCCAGCTATTGCCGCCGCTCCCGGTATTTCCCGCCGGGGCAGCACGCGGTAGCGTCGCCGGCGCAGGTTCAGCAAAATGATTCCCCCCTGCCGCCTGGCGGTTTTCCGGCTGCCAACGTTCGGCAGAGGCAGAGGACATTTCAGGCAGTGTTTCAGCACCGGTTTCCTGTAATACACTCACCACGCCTTGATAAATAAAGTCATGCACCAGGCGCGACTGATGAAAACGCACCTCATGCTTCGCCGGATGTACGTTGACATCCACCTGATGCGGGTCAATTTCCAGATACAGGACATAAGCAGGCTGATGCTGCTCCCCCAGTTTGTCCTGATAGGCCTGACGGATAGCGTGATTGATCAAACGGTCACGCATCATGCGGCCGTTAACATAGCAATATTGTAATTCCGTCAGCGCTTTTGACCCCACCGGGTCAGCCACCCAACCGCGTAAACTCAGATCGCCGTGCTGCCATTCAATGGCAAGGGCGTGAGTCATAAAAGCGGTGCCGCAGATGGCCGCCACACGGCGCTCACGCTGCGTACTATCACTGACGCCGCGATACTGACGCACCAGCTTTCCGTTGTGGGTGAGGGAGATCGCCACATCAAAGCGTGCCAGCGCGATACGCCGGATCACTTCATCAATGTGGGTAAATTCGGTTTTTTCGGTGCGCATGAATTTGCGGCGCGCCGGGGTGTTATAGAACAAATCCAGCACTTCCAGCGTGGTGCCTACCGGGTGCGCCGCCGGTTTGACGGTCACCGCCTGATCGCGCCCTTCGGCATAGGCTTGCCAGGCTTCGCTCTGCGCTTCCGTTCGCGATGTCAGGATCAGACGCGACACCGAGCTGATACTGGCCAGCGCCTCGCCACGAAATCCGAGGCTGATAATCGCCTCAAGATCGTCCAGCGTCGTGATCTTACTGGTGGCGTGGCGCGCCAGTGCCATCGCCAGCTCATCTTTAGTAATGCCGCAACCGTTATCACGAATGCGGATCAGCTTTGCGCCGCCTTTTTCGATATCGATATCAATGCGCGTTGCGCCCGCATCCAGACTATTTTCCACCAGCTCTTTCACCACCGATGCCGGGCGTTCAACGACTTCACCAGCGGCAATCTGATTAGCAAGTTGTGGCGGTAATACCTGAATGGGCATGATTTATCCTTAGAAAAGGGCCAGGCATGCCTGCCCCCTGGGGAGGGGCGAGGTATGCCCCGCACGAGATTATGACGCCGGAATTTTTAATGTCTGGCCAAGCATCACATTCTGAGACTTCATCTTATTCGCCTGCTGGATAGCCTGCGGGCTAACGCCATATTTCGCCGCAATCGCCGTCAGCGAATCGCCACGGACCACTTTATGCAGGGCCGGCTTTTTGCTTTTTGCCACACTGGCGATGGCGGCCGTTTTACTGCCTGCTGGCACTTTCAGACGCTGTCCCACCCACACCACATCTTTTTTCAGGGTGTTCATGGAGCGCAGTGTCGACATGCTGACACCGTAGCTGGCGGCGATACCGGATAACGTTTCACCGCGTTTCACCACATGGCGCTGCGTTGCGCCAGTGTATTCGGTCGCTGTTGGTGCCGGGTTAGCCTCGACTTCAACCGCCGTTGCGGCTTGCAACGGTCGGTTTTCCTCCTTTGGGATCGATTGTAGCGGGTGCGCCAGGAAGTAGTTGCGCAGGCCTTTATAAATCGACTCGGCAATCTTCTGCTGGTAAGCGCTACTGCCAAGCAGTCGCTCCTCCGAAGGGTTACTGATAAAGCCGGTTTCCACCAGCAGAGAAGGAATATCCGGCGAGCGCAATACGCCCAGGCTGGCATGTTCCGGCCGGCGTTTGTGCAGTGCGCCTACGCGTTGCAACTGCGCAATCACTTTCACTGCCACATCGTAGCCGACACGCTGCGAATGGCCGAACTGTAAGTCCAGCACTGCCTGGCTCAGGTAGGGATCGGCCTGGCTGTTGGCTAACAGGTCACCTGCCCCCCCCAACAGTTCTGATTGCTTCTCATGCTGCTCCAGCCAGCCTGCCATTTCACTATTGGCACGACGGTTCGACAGCACCCAGACCGATGCCCCGGATGCTGAGCGGTTAGGTGCGGCGTCAGCATGAATAGAAACCAGCATATTCGCATTCTGTTTACGCGCCACATCCGAACGCCCCATCACGGAGATGAAGTAGTCGCCGTCGCGGGTCATCACCCCTTTAAACATCGGGTCGGCATTGAGCAGCTCTTTCAGCTTACGCGCAATCGCAATGGTGACGTTTTTCTCTTTCAAGCCACCGCCGCCAATGGCACCGGGGTCCTGACCACCGTGACCGGCATCGATCGCCACAATCACCGTATCGTTGCTACTGGCCGCGCTGCGCGGGCGTGCGACCTGATTGCCGCTGCTGACCGACGTCACCGGATTAGCATCAAACGGGCTTTTCCCAGGCTGACTGGCTGGACGTGAACGGGAGACACTGCTGACTGGCGCATTGGGGCTGGCGGTTTGTGCGGCAGGCTGCGTACCTGTAATGGTAAACACCACGTTGTAATTATTGCCGTTACGCTGGGTGACCGCACGCGTTTTCCCACGCTGGGTGAGCTCAAAGACAAGCCGGATACTCTGGCTGTCTTTCGCCGTACTGGAACGAATGCGTTTGACAATATTTTCACCGCTGAAATTCAGCGGCAGCCCTTGAACAATCCCGCTCTGGCGAATATCCAGCACCACCCGGTCCGGGTTATGCAGCGGGAAAAAGGCATAGACGGGCTGACCGGCAAAGCTCAGGGTCACTTCCGCCTGGTTACTGCCGTTCGAGACTTTAATATCCGATAAATTTGCCGCCAGTGAGCTAAATGAACAGCAGAACAGCGCCAGCAGACACCAGGCTTTCAATCGCAACATCATGCGCCACCCTGCTCAGCGGTCATCCGCGCCAGCATCACTTCACCCGCAGGCGAGCAGGCACGCAATAAGGCTTCGCGCGCATGCCCCTGATAACTGAGGTGCAGTTCCAGATCCGGCTCGGGCAGAACACCCGCGCCCTGCTGCGGCCATTCGACCAGACACAAGCTGTCAGGGCCAAAGTAATCACGAATTCCCATAAACTCCAGTTCTTCCGGGTCAGACAAGCGGTACAGATCGAAATGATAAACCCGGCGATCCGGCAGGACATAGGGCTCAACCAGTGTGTAGGTAGGGCTTTTCACATTGCCCTGATGGCCGAGTGCCTGCAAGAATCCGCGGCTGAAAGTGGTTTTACCCGCCCCCAGATCGCCATAGAGATAGAGGGTCGCCGCGCCATCACAGGCGCGGGCCAGGCGGGCACCCAATGCGAGGGTTGCTGCCTCATCGGGCAACGCAATTACACAGGTCATCATTCTTTAGTATTCGAGATCTCAGGATTGACAAACAGATACAGCTCGGAGAACAAATCGGTGGCTAACATTCCGCGTGTACCGCGACGTTGCGCCACTGCGTCTGCCGCCGCTCCGTGCACTACGCATCCTGCGCAGGCGGCATCGTACAGTGAGAGCTTTTGCCCTGCCAGGCTGCCGATGATACCAGATAACACATCTCCCATTCCCCCGCTGGCCATACCGGCGTTGCCGACATCAGCAATCGCCAGTTCGCCCTGCTCGCTGGCGATGAGCGTCCCGGCACCTTTCAGTACCACAACGCCACCATAACGCTTTTGCAGACGCCGTACAGCCAGTAAGCGGTCACTCTCAATATCGCTAACTTTAGTGTTCAAGAGCCTTGCGGCTTCGCCGGGATGCGGCGTAATAACCCGATTTTGACGTTTATCGGGGCTGATTGCCAGCAGGTTAAGCGCATCGGCGTCCCAAAGCATCGTTTTCTGAGTATTTTCTACCTTTTTCAAGGCTTTCTTACCCCATTCACCCTGGCCAAGACCGGGGCCAATCACAATGACATCAGCCCATTCCAGGTCTGCATCCAGCGTCTCTGCCGTCATCTCCTGCACCATCAGCTCGGGCCGTGCAGTCAACAGCGGGCCAACATTCTCAATGTGAGTAAGCACTCGCACCAGCCCTGACCCCGAACGTAATGCGGCCTCAGCCGTCATTCGAATGGCCCCGGCAGTGCCATGATCGCCCCCGATAACCAGCAGTCGCCCGTGATCCCCTTTGTGCGAGGTGGGACGACGAGGCGGCAGCCAGGCGGCCAGATGATGAGCATCGTAACGCGCGATGGGCGCAGACCGGGTCTGCAACCACGCATCAAGATTCAGACTGTGGCAATGTAGCTGACCGACATGGTCACGCGCCTTACCCGTTAGCAAACCTGGTTTTAGCCCCACAAATGTCAGCGTGTGTTGGGCATCTATTACCACTCCGGGCACTGTCCCGTTAGCAGCCACTAACCCGGAAGGAATATCCAGAGAGAAAACCGGCGCAGTATGGTGGTTTGCCTGCTCAATAAGACGGTCACAGGGAAAAGCAGGAGGGCGATTGAGACCGGTACCCAGCAGGGCATCAACAATGACATCTGTCTTTTCTGGCCATGCAAACGAGACATCGTGGATCACGCCTCCGGCCGCAAGCCAGTTTTCACGTGCCTGACGAGCTTCCTCCGGCAGCGCGCTGTCACTCTCCACCGCAATCAGCGTCACCTCCACACCGGCCGCCTGCGCCAGGCGCGCCACCACAAAACCGTCACCACCGTTGTTACCCGGTCCACACAGAATCACCCAGCGTTGCGCATGCGGCCACTGCTGGCGTAGCAGACTGAAGGCAGCCTCCCCCGCTCGCTGCATCAATTCAAACAGGGTGATACCCAGACTGTCCGCCCCCTCGCGCTCCAGCCCGGCTATCGCCTCCACAGGCCAGACAGAATAGGGTAAACTAACCGGGTCATTTTGCTGGTTCAGGTTATTCATGTCGCATCCTCTCGATTTCCATCAACTCGCTCTGGATATTAAACAGTGGGGGCTTGACCTCGGCTTTCAGCAGGTGGGTATCTGTGATACCGACTTAACGCTGGAAGAGCCGCGTCTTCAGGCCTGGCTGGATAAACAATATCACGGAGAAATGGACTGGATGGCGCGTCATGGCATGATGCGCGCCCGTCCCCATGAACTGCTTCCCGGCACGTTACGGGTGATCAGCGTGCGGATGAATTATCTGCCCGCAAAAGCCGCTTTTGCCAGTACGCTAAAAAATCCCCGCCTCGGTTATGTCAGCCGTTATGCCCTTGGCCGCGATTACCACAAAGTATTACGTAATCGACTGAAAAAGCTTGGCGATATGATCCGCGAACACTGCAGCGAGGCTCAGTTCCGGCCCTTTGTCGATTCAGCCCCGCTGCTGGAACGCCCCCTGGCCGCCAAAGCGGGCCTGGGTTGGACAGGCAAACATTCGCTGATCCTCAATCGTGAAGCGGGTTCGTGGTTTTTCCTTGGTGAATTACTGATCGACCTGCCGTTACCGGTAGATGAACCGGTAGAAGAAAACTGCGGGCGCTGTGTTGCGTGCATCACCACCTGCCCAACGGGCGCGATTGTCGAACCCTATACCGTTGATGCCCGCCGCTGTATCTCCTACCTCACGATTGAGTTAGAAGGCGCGATCCCGGAAGAGTTTCGTCCATTAATCGGAAATCGTATTTATGGTTGTGATGACTGCCAGCTGATCTGTCCGTGGAACCGTTACGGCCAGCTCACCGATGAAGATGATTTCAGCCCGCGCGCGGTGTTACACGCCCCACCGTTGATCGAACTTTTTGCCTGGGATGAAACGAAATTTCTGCGTATCACGGAGGGATCGGCTATCCGACGCATTGGTCATCTGCGCTGGTTGCGTAATATTGCGGTAGCACTGGGCAATGCTCCCTGGGATGAAAAGCATCTGGCGGCGTTGGAAACACGACGTGGCGAAAACAGCATGCTGGATGAGCATATCGACTGGGCTATTGGCTGCCAGTTAGCACGACGTGAAGAAAACAGGGTTGACGTTCAGAGCAACCAGCAAAAACGTCTGGTGCGCGTCATTGAAAAGGGTTTACCGCGTGATGCTTAATTGCACAACATGCTGAATATTACCCACGCGAAATCTTTTCCACATGCTGTGAATAAAAATAAAAAGTCGTTGTCATTCAACCGTCACAGAAACCACAAGTGATCCAGATAACAATTTGAAATATTCACAATAATAGATAAAACAGCAAGTTACGCATTACAGCTAATTAGCGGCTGTTTTTTCGCGTGCGAAGATCAACAACATAGGCTGTGGATAAGTCTGTTTAAAACATTTTTGGCCCATGTAAAAACGGGCTACCGCACTGCGCTTAGCGCTGTGGATAATTTGGAAGGCAATTGAGAAAGATTTTTATTTGGAGCGGGAAACGAGACTCGAACTCGCGACCCCGACCTTGGCAAGGTCGTGCTCTACCAACTGAGCTATTCCCGCTTAGGAGTACTGCTGAATTTCTGCGCTAAACATCTTATAACTACTTGATTGTTTTAGCTTTTAACTCTTCCTTCCGGAGGAGAGGTCGCTATTATGGACCCGTTTGCTGATGCTGGCAAGACTTGCGTGAAAAAAATTTAATGCCGATCGTGGCCTGTACAATTTTCGCACATAAGTACCCTGCACGGCGGCATTCGCTGACCACTGCAGGAAAGGCATGGCTTATCTTCAGGCATAAAAAAAGAGCCTTTCGGCTCTTTTTCTACAGGTTGTAGACGATACATCTTGTCTACAATCAAAATTTTGGAGCGGGAAACGAGACTCGAACTCGCGACCCCGACCTTGGCAAGGTCGTGCTCTACCAACTGAGCTATTCCCGCTTGGGTGGTGCTTTACTGCTTTAAAAATTGGAGCGGGAAACGAGACTCGAACTCGCGACCCCGACCTTGGCAAGGTCGTGCTCTACCAACTGAGCTATTCCCGCTCTGGGTAACGATGAAAATTCTTCACCGGTACGGGGTGCGCATTATACGAGAATTCTCTCTCCTCGCAACCCTGCCACTAACATTTTTTGTTTTTTTTCTTCCGACTGCCGATTAAAACGTCATTGCGCTGATTTAATCGGCATTTTTGAGCCATTTATCGGGGTTTCCCCCTTTTTCATCCAGATCGTTAAAACATCACAGCTGAATGAAATGCTCGCGGTAATAGGCCAGTTCTGCCACGGACTCGCGGATATCGTCCATTGCCTGGTGGGTGCCCTGCTTTTTGAACCCTGGCAGGATCTCCGGTTTCCAGCGACGCGCCAGCTCTTTCAGCGTGCTGACATCCAGGTAACGATAGTGGAAGTAGGCTTCCAGTTCCGGCATATATTTGAACAGGAAGCGGCGATCCTGGCCAATGCTGTTGCCACAGATCGGAGAACTGTTGATGGGCACCCACTCTTTCAGGAACGCAATCGTGGCCTGCACGGCGGCTTCTTCATCGTACTGACTGGCTTTAACACGCTCGACCAGGCCGCTGTTGGTGTGCGTGCGCACATTCCACTCGTCCATTAACGCCAGTTGGGCATCGGACTGGTGGACAGCAAGTACCGGCCCTTCCGCCAGGATATTCAGATCGGCATCGGTCACCAGTGTGGCGATCTCAATAATACGGTCCTGCTCCGGGTCCAGCCCGGTCATTTCAAGGTCAATCCAAATCAGGTTGTTGGCATTGGCAGTCATAGTACGTCTCACAATGTATACTCGAATGATGCAGAGTATAGGGCTGCAGGGTTAAGTAGCGTGTATGATAGTCCTTTTGCCCTGTCAGGGCGAAATATGCAAAACCGGTGTGAGGAACAGTGACTAAAAACAAACTATCCAAGGGTCAGCAACGTCGCGTAAGTGCCAACCACGATCGTCGCCTGAAGCAGCGTGCCGATAAACCTGAGCCAGATGACAATCTGTTCGGTGAAGTTCGCGATGGCGTGGTGATCAGCCGTTTTGGTATGCATGCTGATGTGGAAGATGCGGATGGTTCCGTTCACCGTTGTAACATCCGCCGCACCATTCGTTCGCTGGTGACCGGTGACCGTGTGCGCTGGCGTCCAGGCGTTGAAGGCGGTGCCACCGTTAAAGGTATTGTTGAAGCCGTTCATGAACGTACCTCGGTACTGACCCGTCCTGATTTCTATGACGGCGTGAAGCCCATTGCGGCCAACATCAATCAGATTGTGGTGGTCTCGGCTATTTTGCCGGAACTGTCGCTGAACATCATTGACCGCTATCTGGTGGCCTGTGAGACGCTGGGCGTTGAGCCATTGCTGGTACTGAATAAAACCGATTTGCTGGATGATGAAGGCCGTGCCTTTGTTGATGAGCAAATGGATATCTATCGTCATATTGGCTACAACGTGCTGATGGTATCCAGCCATCGTAAAGAGGGGCTGGTTGAACTGGAGCAGGCACTGACCGATCGTATCAGCATCTTCGCCGGGCAGTCTGGCGTGGGGAAATCCAGCCTGCTGAACGCTCTGCTGGGGCTGGAACTGAGCCATGCTGAGATCCTCACCAATGACGTCTCAGATAACTCAGGCCTGGGTCAGCACACCACCACCGCCTCCCGTCTCTATCACTTCCCGCAAGGCGGTGATGTGATTGACTCCCCAGGCGTACGTGAATTTGGTTTGTGGCATCTGGAGCCGGAACAAATCACGCAAGGATTTGTCGAATTCCGTGACTATCTGGGTGGATGCAAATTCCGTGACTGTAAACATGACAACGATCCCGGCTGCGCGATTCGCGAAGCGGTGGATAAAGGTGAGATCAACGAATCGCGTTTCGTTAACTATCACCTGATTCTGGAAACCATGTCTGAAGTGCAGGGTAAAACCCGTCGCTTCACCACGGACAAAAACTGATTGCACCTGCCCGCGTGGCGTGAACCACCTGCAGCCGCCCTGAGAGTCAGGCAATAGCCTAAACCTCCGGGCGCTGCTACAATCCGCCCCCTTTTATTTTAAAGCGCTATACCCGTCTGATTTGAGCCAGGAGGCTAACGTGTTAGATCGTATTAAACTCGGCCTGAATAACTTACTGCCTAAAAAAGCCCTGACTGAACTGGCCGGCTGGGGTGCCAGCAAGCGCGGTGGATGGCTGACCAAAGCAGTGATTGATGCTTTTGTCTGGTACTACAAAGTGGATATGAAAGAGGCGCAGAAGCCTGATACCGCCAGCTATCGCACCTTTAACGACTTTTTCGTCCGCCCGCTGCGTGACGATGCGCGTCCGATTGAAACGGACCCGAACCTGCTGATCCTGCCTGCAGATGGTGCTATCAGCCAGCTCGGCCATATTGAAGGTGAGCAGATTTTCCAGGCCAAAGGCCATACCTATTCGCTGGAAGCACTGCTGGCAGGCAACGCCGCGATGACCGATATGTTCCGTGATGGCGAGTTTGTCACCACGTACCTCGCACCGCGTGACTACCACCGTGTCCATATGCCGTGTAATGGTATCCTGCGTGAAATGATCTACGTTCCGGGCGATCTCTACTCCGTGAACCCACTGACCGCGCAGAACATTCCCAACCTGTTTGCGCGTAATGAACGCGTCATCTGTCTGTTTGATACTGAATTTGGACCAATGGCGCAGATTCTGGTGGGTGCAACCATCGTGGGCAGTATTGAAACCGTATGGTCCGGCACCGTTACGCCACCCCGTGAAGGAGTGATCAAACGCTGGAGCTGGCCAGGTGCCGATGCCGAAGGTTCTGTCGTGCTGTTGAAAGGCCAGGAAATGGGCCGTTTCAAACTGGGATCTACCGTCATCAACCTGTTCGCACCAGGCAAAGTGAAGCTGGCTGAAAGCCTGGCGGCAGAAAGTAAAACCCGTCTTGGCGCCACGCTGGCCATCGCACTGCAGAAAGAAAGTGCGGAAGACGTCCTCCACCATCCATAGCGAATTGCCATGTCACGTCTGATTCTCACTTTTTTATTAGGCTGGAGCTTACTCCAGCCGGTTTATGCCGCCAGCGCACCGGATGCATCGCTGATCAAACAGCAGCTGGAAGAGGCGAAGTCAGACAAGACGTCGGCGAATCAGACGGCTATCGTCGATGCCCTGCAATCCACGCTAACCTGGCTGGACGAGCGTCAAAACTCGCTCAACCTCACGCAGGATTACCAGCAGGTCATTGACGATTTTCCTAAACTTTCCCGCGAGTTACGTCAGCAGGTCGTCACGCTGACGGACAGCAGTAAGCCCCTGCGCAGCAACATGAGTGCCGCTGACCTTGATCAGGAGATCTTACAGGTCAGCAGCCAGCTGCTGGAAGAGGGCCGCCAGGTGCAGCAGGAGCAGGATCGCGCGCGCGAAATCAGCGATTCACTTTCCCAGTTACCGCAGCAACAAACAGAAGCCCGCCGGGCGTTGAATGAGATCGAACGGCGTTTACAGGGGCAACCCGCCCCGACCACACCGCTGGGCCAGGCACAGCTGGCACAGCGTCAGGCTGAGTCTGCGGCACAAAAAGCCCGGGTCGATGAACTCGAACTGGCACAGTTATCGGCTAACAATCGCCAGGAACTGGCGCGTATGCGCGCCGAAGTCCATCAGCGTAAAGCCGCCAGCCTGGATGCTTACCTACAGGATTTACGTAATCAGCTGAACAGCCTGCGCCAGCGTGAAGCTGAAATGGCGCTGGCCCGCACCGAACAGCTGGCAGAAAACAGCGGTGATATGCCCAAAGGCATCACCGAACAGTTCCGCGTTAACCGTGAACTGTCCAGCGCACTGAATCAGCAGGCGCAGCGTATGGATCTGGTGGCGTCGCAGCAGCGCACCGCCGCCAATCAGACCATCCAGGTTCGTCAGGCACTGAGCACCATCCGTGAACAGTCGCAATGGCTGGGCGTATCCAATGTGCTGGGCGAAGCGCTGCGTGCGCAGGTGGCTCGTCTGCCAGATATGCCAAAACCTCAGCAGCTGGATAACGAAATGGCCCAGCTGCGCGTCCAGCGTCTCTATTATGAAGACCTGCTGGAACGTCAGAAATCGCTGCTTCAGCTGCGCCAGGATGACAACAGCAATCTGACCGCAGAACAGCGACGCATTCTGGATGCGCAGCTGAAAACCCAACGCGAACTGCTCACCTCCCTGCTCTCCGGCTGCGATAACCTGATCCTTGGCGTGACCAAGCTAAAAGTCGGTAACAGCCAGCTGGTGGATGCGCTAAATGAAGTGAAAGAAGCCACGCACCGCTATCTGTTCTGGACGGCCGATGTCAGCCCGGTGGACTTCAGCTACCCGCTTGATCTGGCGCGCGACCTGCACCGTCTGCTGTCGCTGGATACCCTGGGCCAGCTGGGTGGCGCAATGGTGATGATGGTCACCAGCCGCGAAACCGTGCTGCCTCTGCTGGGCGCGATGCTGCTGGTCGGCTTCAGTATCAGCTCGCGCCGCCATTTCCGTAAATTCCTTGAACGCGCCTCCAGCAAGGTCGGCAAAGTCACCCAGGATCATTTCAGCCTGACACTGCGTACCGTGTTCTGGTCGATTCTGGTGGCGTTACCGCTGCCGGTGCTGTGGGCGGCACTGGGTTACGGTTTACAGCATGCCTGGCCCTATCCTATCGCCATCGCCATCGGTGACGGCGTGACCGCCAGCGTACCGCTGCTGTGGGCCTTTATGGTCAGTAATACGTTTGCCCGCCCGCAGGGTCTGTTTATCCTCCATTTCCGCTGGCCACAAACCCGCGTGGCACGCGCTATGCGTTTCTACACGCTGTGCATCGGCCTGGTCGTGCCGCTGATGATGATGCTGATCGCCTTCGATAATCTCGAAGATCGTCAATTCTCAGCCACCCTCGGGCGCCTGTGTTTTATCCTGATCTGTGGCGCGTTAAGCCTGGTGACCGTCAGCCTGAAGCGTGCCGGTATCCCGCTTCACCTCGACAAAGAGGGCAACGGTGAGAACTTTATTAATAACGTGCTGTGGAACGCGATGATCGCCATTCCGATGATGGCGGCACTGGCCTCATGCATCGGTTATCTGGCCACCGCGCAGGCCCTGCTGGCACGTCTGGAAACCTCGGTGGCCATCTGGTTACTGCTGCTGGTGATTTACCATATTATTCGCCGCTGGATGCTGATCCAGCGGCGACGCATCGCTTTTGATCGCGCCCGTCAGCGCCGTGCTGAAATCCTTGCTCAGCGTGCACGCGGCGAAGAAGAAGTGGCGGCACAACAGACCGCCGTCGATAGCGTGGATGTGGAAGAGCCGGTCATTGACCTTGATGCCATCAGCGCACAGTCATTACGCCTGGTACGCTCAATCCTGACGCTGATTGCGCTGGTCTCCGTCATTGTGCTCTGGTCAGAGATTCACTCCGCCTTTGGTTTCCTGGAAAATATCCGCTTGTGGGATGTCAGCACCACCGTTCAGGGCGTCGAAAGCCTGCAACCGATCACGCTCGGATCGGTGATGATCGCAGTCCTGGTGCTGATCATTACCACCCAGTTGGTGCGCAATATGCCTGCCCTGCTGGAGCTGGCGCTGCTGCAACACCTTAGCCTGACGCCAGGGACCGGTTATGCGATCACCACCCTGACGAAATATCTGCTGATTCTGATTGGCGGCCTGGCGGGGTTCTCGCTGATTGGTATCGACTGGTCGAAATTACAGTGGCTGGTCGCCGGTTTAACCGTGGGGCTGGGCTTTGGGCTGCAGGAGATCTTCGCCAATTTTATCTCTGGTCTGATCATCCTGTTTGAGAAACCGATCCGCATCGGGGATACCGTCACGATCCGCGAACTCACCGGCAGCATCACGCGGATTAACACCCGTGCCACGACGATTACGGACTGGGATCGCAAAGAAATTATCGTGCCGAATAAGGCCTTTATCACTGAACAGTTTATCAACTGGTCGCTGTCGGACTCCGTCACCCGCGTAGTGCTGACGATCCCGGCACCGGCTGAAGCCAACAGCGAAGAAGTGACCAACGTCCTGCTGACGGCTGCACAGCGTTGCAGCTACGTGCTGGATACACCGCAGCCGGAAGCGTTCCTGGTGGATTTACAGCAGGGTATTCAGCTGTTTGAGCTGCGCATTCACGCGGCAGAAATGGGGCACCGTATGCCGCTGCGCCATGAGCTGCATCAGTTGATCCTGCGTGGCTATCAGGAACACGGGCTGGAAATGCCGTTCCCACCGTTCCAGGTTCGTATGGAAACTATTGGGCGTAAAACCCCGGCCAGCAACGGCGCACCAGCGGCAAGAAACTACAAATCGGGCGGGTTATAAGAATCTGAACCACGGGGCGATCGGAAAAAATAATCGCCCCCGACACCCAAGGGCTGACCTTGTTTTTCGGTCAGCCCGTTTCACCCCGCCGAGGAATTAACAACGGTCGACGGTGAACGCGATCACATCACTGAGCTGCTCTGCTTTCAGTGCCAGCATCACAATACGATCAACCCCTAATGCCACACCGGAACACTCCGGCATACCGTGCGCCAGCGCATCCAACAGGTGGGTATCAATCGGCTGCACGGGCAGACCCGCAGCCGCACGCTTACGGTTATCCTGCTCAAAACGCAGACGCTGTTCACGGCTGTCGGTCAGTTCACGGAAACCATTCGCCAGCTCAATACCTTTGAAATAGACCTCGAAACGCTCGGCCACGCGATGATCTTCCGTACTGATCTCTGCCAGCGCCGCCTGACTGGCCGGAAAGTGATAGACGAACGCCGGTTTCTCTTTACCGATTTCAGGTTCCACACCCAGCATAAACAACAGTTGAAGCAGCGTATCGCGATCTTCTTCACGATGGGCGAGATCGCCAGCGCCCAGTTTTTCAGCCGCTTCGCGCAACTGCGCTTTGTCAGCAGACAGCGGGTCAATCTCCAGATGACGAATAAACGCCTGCTGGTAGGAAAGCGTCTCGGCCGGAGCACACTCCAGCACCTGTTGCAGCAGATCGTCCACCTCGTTCATCAGGCGGTACATATCGTAGTGCGGGCGATACCATTCCAGCATAGTAAATTCGGGATTATGGTGGCGCCCCATCTCTTCATTACGGAAACTGCGACACAGCTGGAAAATCGGCCCGCTGCCTGCGGCCAGCAGACGCTTCATATGGTATTCAGGGCTGGTCATCAGATAAAGATCGATACCGGCAGCGGCACCTGGGCCAACAAACCGGGTCTGGAATGGGAACAGATGCACATCGGTCACCGTCGCCTGGCTCATGGCCGGGGTCTCCACTTCCAGTACGCCACGATCGGCAAAGAAACGCCGGATTTCAGCCATGATCGCCGCACGCTTTAATAAATTGGCGATAGATGCACTTGGCTGCCAGCTAGCCGAATCGCTCATCTTTTTTACTCCAAAGTCAGTAGGGGCAAGAAGTCTACCTGTCCGGGCCGCAACACACAATTCTACGTCGAAAAAACCAGCAACACGCTTTCCACAAAAAGTGAAGGGTTTTTATCACTTACCCGCCGAAATGCCCGAACACATCAAATTGGCGCCATTTTAACCCCCTTATACTGGGCCGCGACTGTCGGGTAGAGCCACCCGCTTTGCCTCTGGAAAAATCTCAAACACAAAATACCCACCATGGTTCGCGTGGCAGAAAAACAGGCAACACACATGTTGCGCGACGTATGCAGGGTATAAGGGAGAAAATTGTGCAAACCCTGAATGCCGATTTAGTCATTGTTGGTGCTGGTGGAGCCGGGCTGCGTGCTGCGATTGCCGCCGCAGAAGCCAACCCGCGATTGAAGATTGCTCTGATCTCCAAAGTCTATCCGATGCGCAGCCACACTGTGGCCGCCGAAGGCGGTGCCGCCGCCGTCACTCAAGAGCAGGACAGTTTCGATTCTCATTTTCACGATACCGTTGCCGGGGGCGACTGGCTGTGCGAACAACCCGTGGTGGACTACTTTGTTCAGCACTGCCCGCAGGAAATGGCGCAAATGGAGCAGTGGGGCTGCCCGTGGAGCCGCAAAGAAGATGGCTCCATCAACGTCCGTCGTTTTGGCGGAATGAAGATTGAACGCACCTGGTTTGCCGCCGATAAAACCGGCTTCCATATGCTGCACACCCTGTTTCAAACCTCGCTGAAATACCCGCAAATCCAACGGCTTGATGAGCATTTCGTCCTCGACCTGCTGGTGGACGATGGCGTGGCGCACGGTCTGGTCGCGATCAACATGATGGAAGGCACGCTGCTGGAAGTACGCGCACAGTCAGTGATCCTCGCGACCGGCGGCGCGGGCCGCGTCTATCGCTACAACACCAATGGCGGCATTGTCACCGGCGATGGTATGGGCATGGCGTTTCGCCACGGCGTCCCACTGCGCGATATGGAGTTTGTTCAGTACCATCCCACCGGCCTGCCGGGTTCCGGCATTCTGATGACGGAAGGCTGCCGTGGTGAGGGCGGTATTCTGGTCAATAAAGACGGTTACCGTTACCTGCAGGATTACGGCATGGGGCCGGAAACTCCACTCGGGGAGCCAAAAAACAAATATATGGAGCTAGGCCCGCGCGACAAGGTTTCCCAGGCTTTCTGGCACGAATGGCGTGCAGGGCGCACCATCGCCACACCACGCGGGGATGTCGTCTATCTCGATCTGCGCCACCTCGGTGAGAAAAAACTGCGCGAACGTCTGCCGTTTATCTGCGAACTGAGCAAAGCCTATGTCGGCGTGGACCCGATTACGGCTCCGATCCCGGTGCGTCCGACCGCGCACTACACCATGGGCGGCATTGAAACCAACGCCGAGTGTGAAACGCGTATCCAGGGTCTGTTTGCCGTGGGTGAATGTTCCTCCGTTGGACTGCACGGGGCGAACCGCCTCGGCTCTAACTCGCTAGCAGAACTGGTGGTGTTTGGGCGCCTGGCGGGCGAGCAAGCCGCACAGCGCGCTTCCCAGCCACATCCGGTGCGGGATGCCGCACTCAGCGCTCAGCGCAACGACATTGAAAAACGACTGCACGGGTTGGTGAATCAGCAGGGCAGCGAAAATGCGGCCACGCTGCGTGATGAAATGGGCATGGCGATGGAAGAAGGCTGCGGCATCTACCGCACCACGGAGCTGATGCAAAAAACCATCGATAAGCTGGCGGAGCTGAAGCAGCGTTTTTCTAACCTGCGTGTGACCGACACCTCCAGCGTGTTCAATACCGAACTGCTGTACGCCGTTGAACTGGCCCACGGGCTGGATGTGGCGGAGTGTATGGCGCATTCAGCCATTCAACGTAAAGAGTCTCGCGGCGCACACCAGCGGCTGGATGAAGGCTGCACCACACGCGACGACGAACACTTCCTGGCGCATACCCTGACCTTCTTCAACCCGCAGGGAGCGCCTTCGGTCGCTTACGATCCGGTGACCATTACCCATCTGCCGCCTGCTGCGCGCGTGTATGGCGCGGCCTCTGAGGGCAGCACCCACAAGGAGCCTGGTCATGAGTGAGAGCAAAAGCCGTCAAATCAACATTATGCGCTACAACCCAGAGACAGACCGCGTCCCGCGTAACGAGATTTTTGACGTTCCCTGGGATGAAACCACCTCGCTGCTTGATGCCCTCGGCTATATCAAAGACAACCTGGCTTTTGATCTGTCGTATCGCTGGTCATGTCGTATGGCGATTTGTGGTTCTTGCGGGATGATGGTGAATGGTGTCCCCAAACTGGCGTGCAAAACCTTCCTGCGCGATTACCCGGCCGGCGTCAAAGTAGAACCACTGGCAAACTTCCCGATCGAACGCGATCTGGTGGTGGATATGACTCACTTTATGGAAAGTCTGGAGGCGATTAAGCCCTGGGTGATTGGTAACCCGCGGGAGGCCAGCGAAGGCCCGGGCCTGCAAACCCCGGCGCAGATGGCGAAATATCATCAGTTTTCCGGCTGTATTAACTGCGGTCTGTGCTATGCCGCCTGCCCACAGTTTGGCCTGAACCCTGAATTTATTGGCCCTGCGGCGATCACCCTCGCCCACCGCTATAACCTCGACAGCCGTGACCGGGGTAAAGCACAGCGTATGCCGCAGCTTAACGGCATTAATGGCGTCTGGAGCTGTACCTTTGTCGGCTTCTGCTCCGAAGTGTGCCCAAAACACGTCGACCCGGCGGCGGCTATCCAGCAGGGCAAAGTGGAGAGCAGTAAAGACTTCCTGATCGCCACCCTGAAACCCCATTAAGGAGGCTGTAAATGACCTCGAAACGTAATGCGTATATCCGTCCTATGTCAGGAAGCTGGTGGCAGTCGCTGCCGTTCTACCGTCTGTATATGCTGCGCGAAGGCACCGCCATTCCCGCGCTGTGGTTCAGTATTGAGCTGATTATCGGCCTGTTTGCTTTGAAGATGGGGCAGGAAAGCTGGGAAGGTTTTGTCACCTTCCTGCAGAACCCCATCGTCCTGCTACTGAATCTGGTGGCACTCGTCGCCGCCTTGCATCACAGCAAAACCTGGTTTGACCTGGCCCCAAAAGCACAAATTATTATCGTTAAAGGGGAGAAGCTACCGCCGGAACCGATCATTAAAGGGCTATGGATCGTGATGATTATTTTAAGCGGCGTTGTACTGGCCGTGTCGCTGCTGGCTTAAGGAGTGATAATGAACACACAACCGCAACGTTCTGATGAGCCCATCTTCTGGGGCCTGTTTGGTGCCGGGGGCATGTGGGCTGCATTGGTCAGCCCGGTGATCGTTCTGCTGATCGGCTTGTTGCTGCCGCTAGGCTGGGCACCGGCAGAGACGTTCAGCTATGAGCGGGTTCTGGGATTTGCTCAGTCACTGCCTGGCCGAGTCATCCTGCTGCTGGTGATTGTGATGCCGCTGTGGTGCGCACTGCACCGCCTGCACCATAGCCTGCATGACCTGAAACTGCATATCCCTGCCAGCAAGTTGCTGTGCTACGGGATTGCCTCGCTGTTAAGCGTAGTAGCATTAATTGGCGTGATCGCCGTGTAAATCTATACTCAAGCCATTCGATCATTAAGGAATGGCTTATTTATATGTCGCTATGGAAAATGTTCACCGCAGGTGCCGGGGCGCTGCTCTCGGTTGCCTGCTCTACCACCCCGCCGCAAGGCGTTACCCCCATTTCTGGATTCAATGCCGAACGCTATCTTGGAAGCTGGTATGAGATTGCGCGCCTGGACCACCGTTTTGAACGCGGCCTGGAGCAGGTGACGGCAACCTACAGCAAACGCGACGATGGCGGGCTGAAAGTGGTTAACCGTGGCTTTAATACGCGCAAACAGCGCTGGCAGGAGAGTGTAGGTAAAGCGTATTTTACCGGCCCTTCTGATCTGGCCGCACTCAAAGTGTCATTCTTCGGACCGTTTTATGGCGGCTATAACGTGATTGCGCTGGATAACGATTACCAGCACGCGCTGGTGTGCGGGCCGAATCGGGACTATCTGTGGATTTTATCGCGGACGCCGCAGCTGGAAGACGGGGTAAAAACAGAGTTACTGGCTAAAGCACGCGGAGCAGGCTTTGCCGTGGATAAACTGATTTGGGTTAATCAGCGCTAACAAAGCTATCGCCGGTGCACCGCACCGGCCTTTCACACAGATTAATTCGTGCTTTTCTGAATTGCCTTACCACCCGCCTCAACATCTTCACCCACGCCGCGCGTGGTATTACAGGCAGAGAGTACGGAAGAGAGCACCAGAACAGAAAGAAGGGCAACAATACTTTTCTTCATAGCAATTTCCTTTTAATTAGAGATAAAGCACAGCGATGTAAGCATAGCTGTAATTTATGCGCTTGCCTGTATGGCAAAGCAAAAAGGGAATTTTTCAGACCAGAAGACGTTATTTATTGGCTGCATCGGTAATGGCACCGCCGAGATGCTGCACATCTTCGCCAAAGCCGTGGAAGGTATT
The DNA here is from genome assembly GCF_020683125.1 of Erwinia rhapontici. Taxonomy (NCBI): domain Bacteria; kingdom Pseudomonadati; phylum Pseudomonadota; class Gammaproteobacteria; order Enterobacterales; family Erwiniaceae; genus Erwinia; species Erwinia rhapontici. The sequence goes on from NZ_CP085627.1 coordinate 4,521,295, forward strand.
ACAGGCGCTGAGCGCGCAGGTCATCAACAATGCAACAGCTATGAATTTCAACATATACTTAAACTCACATCGTCAAGGATAAGGGCCTGACGGGCAGGCCCTCACTGGTTCGGGCTTATTTTACGCGTGAAACGTATTCGCCAGAACGGGTATCAACTTTGATCACTTCGCCAATCTGCACGAACAGTGGCACTTTCACTACCGCACCGGTAGACAGTGTCGCTGGCTTGCCGCCAGTCCCTGCGGTATCACCTTTCAGGCCCGGATCAGTATCCGTGATTTCCAGCTCAACGAAATTCGGTGGTAACACCTGGATCGGTTTGCCGTTCCACAGGGTCACGATACACTCAGCGTTGTCGAGCAGCCATTTTGCTGCATCGCCCACGGTTTTCTCTTCAACAGGATGCTGCTCGAAGCTTTCCGGGTGCATGAAGTGGTAGAACTCGCCGTCGTTGTACAGGTAGTTCAGGTTAGTATCTACTACATCAGCGCCTTCAGCGGAGTCGGTAGATTTAAAAGTTTTCTCAACACGCGTTCCGGTCAACAGACGACGCATTTTTACGCGTGCGAATGCCTGGCCTTTACCCGGCTTAACAAACTCGCTTGATTCGATGGCATAAGGCTCGCCTTCGAACATGATTTTAAGACCGGGACGGAAATCGTTGCTAGAATAAGTCGCCATAAAGGCCCTCTACAATTTATTACTGGTACTTAGCCAAAAAAATGGCACACATTGTAACCCTAAATACCCCTGTGCGAGAAGAATGGTTGCATCAACTTGCCGATGTAATCACTGATCCGAATGAATTACTGCAACTTTTAGCGTTGCAGCATCACCCTGATCTGGTTTCAGGCCATGACGCACGGCGTCTTTTCGCCCTGCGCGTCCCCCGGGCCTTTGCTGCACGCATGCGCAAAGGCGATCCGCAGGATCCTCTGCTGCTACAGGTTATTACCTCGCAGCAGGAGTTCGTTGATGCACCGGGTTACAGTACCGATCCGCTGGATGAGCAGAGCAGTGTGGTGCCGGGTCTGTTACATAAATATCGTAATCGTGCGTTATTGCTGGTCAAAGGCGGCTGTGCCGTCAATTGCCGTTACTGTTTTCGCCGCCATTTTCCGTACTCTGATAACCAGGGCAATAAACGCAACTGGCAGCAAGCCCTGGAGTATATCCGACAACAGCCAGAACTGGATGAGATTATTTTCTCCGGCGGCGATCCGCTGATGGCAAAGGATCACGAGCTGGACTGGCTGATCGCAGAACTGGAACAAATTCCACATATTAAGCGCCTGCGCATCCACAGCCGTCTGCCGGTGGTGATCCCTAAACGCATCACCGAAGCGCTGTGCCAACGGCTTGCACAGTCACGCCTGCAAACGCTGATGGTCACCCATATCAACCACGCGCAAGAGATCGACGACGACCTGCGCCATGGTATGCGTATGCTAAAACGTGCGGGTGTGACGCTGCTGAATCAGAGCGTGCTGCTACGGGGCATTAACGATGATGCCACCACGCTGGCCGCACTGAGCAATGCGCTGTTTGATGCCGGGATACTTCCTTATTACCTGCATGTGCTGGATAAGGTGCAAGGCGCAGCGCATTTCTACGTTGATGACCAGCGCGCACGCGCCATTGTGCGTGAACTGTTAGGTAAGGTTTCGGGTTATATGGTACCGAAACTGGCGCGGGAGATTGGGGGTGAGCCGAGCAAAACACCGCTCGATTTACAGTTACGTCAGGAATAGATGCGGCGGCATTGCAGCAATAAAAAAGGGTGCGCTTAAAGCCACCCTTTTTTATTCATCGTCAGAATGCCCATCAGGCCATAACGATCACGAGCACTTATACACCTGACCACTCATTTTGCTGTCGAGCGGTGCAAAGTTAGACCAGATGTTCTGGGTTGGGCTGGTGGCACCATAAATGACGTTACCGCCCATCTCTGCCGCACGATTACGCAGATCGTTGGCTGCGCCGCGCAGTGAACTGCCTTCGCCACCAGAACCTGAGAACCAGTTACTTTGCGCGCCGGTCACGTTGCCCAGCAACTGGCAGCTACTGGCCGGTTGTTGATCGGTAAAGGTGACACGTTCGCCCGCAGAACTCAGCGTGTTAGAAGAACTACAGCCTGCCAGCAGCAGGGCCGCCACAGAGAGCCCCAGCAAGTTAATCCGCATTATAATCCCCATTTATTATCATCAGAATCAGGCCCGGGCGTAACGGAAATCAATACGATCTCCCATCCATCCTTGCCCCATAACCCTATAACCAGGTTAGCTTTGCGCCATTACTTATACTATTTTCCCCCAAAAAAGAAAAACCCCCTGTCAAAGACAGAGGGTTTTTACTCACGCGAGGCGGGGGATTACATCATTCCGCCCATGCCGCCCATACCACCCATGCCGCCTGCGCCTAAATCAGGCGCATCGCCTTTAGGCAGATCAGTCACCATACATTCGGTAGTGATCATCAGGCCAGCAACAGAAGCCGCGTACTGCAGAGCAGAACGGGTCACTTTGGTTGGGTCCAGGATGCCGAAGTCGATCATGTCGCCGTATTCTTCGGTCTGCGCGTTGTAACCGTAGTTACCTTCGCCTGCTTTCACGTTGTTAGTCACAACAGATGGCTCTTCACCGGCGTTAGCAACGATCTGACGCAGTGGGGATTCCATTGCGCGCAGCGCAACTTTGATACCCACGTTCTGGTCTTCGTTCTGGCCACGCAGTTCAGACAGTTTAGACGCCACGCGTACCAGTGCAACACCACCACCAGCAACCACGCCTTCTTCTACTGCTGCACGGGTAGCGTGCAGAGCATCTTCAACGCGTGCTTTCTTCTCTTTCATTTCAACTTCAGTCGCTGCGCCCACTTTCAGAACGGCAACGCCGCCTGCCAGTTTCGCGACACGTTCCTGCAGTTTTTCACGATCGTAATCAGAAGTTGCTTCTTCGATCTGCTGACGGATCTGAGTCACACGGCCGTTGATCGCCACTTCTTCACCGGTACCATCAATGATGATAGTGGTGTCTTTGTTGATCACAACGCGTTTCGCCTGGCCCATATCTTCCAGACCTGCTTTTTCCAGTTCCATACCGATCTCTTCTGAGATTACGGTACCACCGGTCAGAACAGCGATGTCCTGCAGCATGGCTTTACGACGGTCGCCGAAACCAGGAGCTTTAACCGCAGCCACTTTCACGATGCCGCGCATGGTGTTCACCACCAGCGTTGCCAGCGCTTCGCCTTCAACATCTTCAGCGATGATCAGCAGTGGTTTACCGGCTTTCGCAACGGCTTCCAGCACTGGCAGCATTTCACGGATGTTGGAGATTTTTTTGTCAGCCAGCAGGATGAATGGAGATTCCAGCTCAACTGCGCCAGTTTCTGGCTTGTTGATGAAGTAAGGGGACAGGTAGCCACGGTCAAACTGCATACCTTCAACCACGTCCAGCTCGTCTTGCAGACCGGTGCCTTCTTCAACAGTGATCACGCCTTCTTTGCCCACTTTTTCCATCGCCTGAGCAATTAACTGGCCCACGGTTTCATCGGAGTTAGCAGAGATGGTACCGACCTGAGCAATCGCTTTAGAGTCAGAGCAAGGCACAGACAGTTTTTTCAGCTCTTCAACCGCGGCGATAACCGCCTGGTCGATGCCGCGCTTCAGATCCATCGGGTTCATACCCGCAGCGACGGCTTTCAGGCCTTCGGTGATGATGGACTGTGCCAGTACGGTAGCAGTGGTGGTACCGTCACCCGCAGCGTCGTTAGCTTTGGAAGCGACTTCTTTCACCATCTGAGCGCCCATGTTTTCGAACTTGTCTTCCAGCTCGATTTCACGCGCAACAGAAACACCATCTTTTGTGATGGTCGGTGCACCAAAAGATTTATCCAGAACCACGTTACGGCCTTTCGGGCCCAGGGTAACTTTTACTGCATCTGCCAGTACGTTCACACCGCGCAGCATTTTTACGCGCGCGTCATTACCGAATTTTACGTCTTTAGCTGCCATTTTATCTTTTTCCTTAAATTCGTTACGTTCAGTGAATTACGCGTTAATTACGCTTCAACAATCGCCAGAATGTCGTTTTCTGAGATGATCAGAACTTCTTCGTTGTCGATTTTTTCAGTTTTCGCGCCGTAGCCTTCGCTGAAGATGACCACATCACCTACTTTCACGTCCAATGGCTTCACTTCGCCATTTTCCAGGATGCGACCGTTGCCAACAGCCAGGATTTCGCCACGAGTAGATTTACCCGCCGCAGAACCGGTCAGCACGATGCCACCTGCAGATTTGGATTCAACTTCTTTACGCTTGACGATAACACGATCGTGCAATGGACGAATTTTCATTGTTAGCTCTCCTTTGAGAAGTCCAATCAGTTTTGGGATGAAAGCCGGGCTGCATTGGCTACCGGCCTCGTGACGGAAGAGATGCGGCCGCCGAGGAGGCCTTTCAAGGGCCAGAAGTAATTTTTTTTGTTAACTGCCTCTTTAGGTGTTTTTTTGTACATCCTGTTCGGCAGGCAAAAAAAACGGCGCCCCGTCAGGAAAGCGCCGTGATTGACGGGCAAAACATTAACGCCTGTCGTCGTTGCGGTCATGCTCAATCAGATTCGATTCTTTACGCTCGTATTCACCATCAACGGTAAACCCGCTATCAGGCGCAGCGCCCCCACCGCCCCAGACTTTCAGATGCGGCATCAGCTTCAGCGTCAGATGCTTTTGTACCGGAGGCAACAGCAGCAGCAGACCAATGAAGTCAGTAAAGAAGCCTGGCAGTAACAGCAGGAAACCCGCCAGCACCAGCGAGACACTCTTGATCATCTCTGCCGCCGGGCTTTCGCCCGCATTCAGCTTCTGCTGCATCAGCATAAAGTTTTTCATCCCCTGGTTTTTCACCAGAGAAATGCCAATGCAGGAAGTGAAGATCACCAGTAGCATGGTCATCAACACGCCCATCACATGGGCAACCTGAATGAAGAGAGAAATCTCGATCCATACCAGGGCAAATATTACTAAGAACGGTAACCAGCGCACCGTATTCTCCTGTATCAATGGCCCCCCTGCAGAGTGCACGGCGGCATAAAATGGCGATCGTAGTGACCGATAGTATAGAAGGTGGGAGCGAGGACCCCCTTTTTCAACGGGAAATGTTGAAATAGATGCGACACCTTTCATTGTGAGTACGATCACATATCATTGAAACTGTTTGATATGGCAGGCAGTTTAAGTGATCTGGCTTCAGGCTTTTGCATCACGACAGAATATGATCGTGCTCGGTGTGACGCAAACAGATAAAATCTTGCGGCAGCCGTTCTCCGGCCCGATATTCTCTGGATGTCGACCGCAGAAACAGGCACTTAAATTGTGATGATTTTACCGGTATTCCTTTAAAGAAGGTTCTCATGACTAATAACATTCGTATCGAAGAAGACCTGTTAGGTATGCGTGAAGTCCCCGCGGATGCTTACTACGGTGTTCATACTCTGCGTGCGATTGAAAACTTCTATATCAGCAACAACAAAATCAGTGACATCCCTGAATTTGTACGCGGTATGGTCATGGTTAAAAAAGCGGCGGCGCTGGCGAATAAAGAGCTACAAACTATCCCGCGCAACGTGGCAAACACCATTATCAGTGCCTGTGATGAAGTGCTGAACAACGGCCGGTGTATGGATCAGTTCCCGATCGACGTTTACCAGGGGGGGGCGGGCACCTCGGTAAACATGAACACCAACGAAGTGCTTGCCAATATTGGCCTCGAGCTGATGGGGCATCAGAAAGGGGAGTATCAGTACCTCAATCCGAATGACCACGTAAACAAATGCCAGTCCACCAACGATGCCTACCCAACCGGGTTCCGCATCGCGGTTTACAGCTCCATTTTGAAACTGCTGGACGCTATCGGCCAGCTGAGTGAAGGCTTCCAGCGGAAAGCGGTGGAATTTAACACCATCCTGAAAATGGGCCGTACCCAGCTTCAGGATGCCGTGCCGATGACACTTGGCCAGGAATTCCATGCCTTTAACGTGCTGCTGAATGAAGAGATCCGCAGCATTCTGCGCACCGCCGAACTGCTGCTGGAAGTCAACCTGGGCGCGACCGCCATTGGTACTCGTCTGAATACACCGGACGGCTATCAACAGCTGGCCGTACAGAAGCTGGCAGAAGTCAGCGGCCTGGCCTGCGTGCCGGCAGAAGACCTGATCGAAGCCACCTCCGACTGCGGTGCCTACGTGATGGTGCACAGTTCGCTGAAACGCCTGGCGGTTAAGCTGTCGAAAATCTGTAATGACCTGCGTCTGCTCTCCTCCGGCCCACGCGCTGGCCTGAACGAAATTAACCTGCCGGAATTGCAGGCGGGCTCTTCAATTATGCCTGCCAAGGTTAACCCGGTCGTCCCTGAGGTCGTCAATCAGGTGTGCTTCAAGGTCATCGGCAACGATATTACGGTGACGATGGCTTCTGAAGCGGGCCAGCTCCAGCTGAACGTGATGGAACCGGTCATCGGCCAGGCGATGTTTGAGTCCATTCATATTTTGACCAACGCCTGCTACAACCTGCTGGAAAAATGCGTCGATGGCATTACCGCCAACAAAGCGGTGTGCGAAGCCTACGTGTTTAATTCCATCGGTATTGTCACCTACCTCAACCCGTATATCGGCCACCATAATGGCGATATCGTCGGCAAGATCTGCGCCGAAACCGGTAAGAGCGTGCGGGAAGTGGTACTGGAGCGAGGTTTACTGACCGAAAGCGAGCTGGATGATATTTTCTCTACGCAGAACCTGATGTTCCCGGTGTACAAAGCAAAACGCTATACCGATGAAAACGAACAATAACAGACCGGATATCTAACTTTTTAAGGCACGTTGTTCACCCGAACACCGTGCCTTTTTACTTTTCACAGCACACAAAATTTTAACGGTTTATTAGCAAAAAAATTAAGGAACACCCTATGTTATTACCTGAGCTTATCGTCGTCTTTGCCGCGATCTATCTGGGAAGCCGGCTGGGAGGGATCGGCATCGGCTTTGCCGGAGGTCTCGGGGTGCTGATTCTCACCCTGGGATTTCAAATCAAACCGGGTGCCATCCCGTTCGACGTTATCGAAATCATTATGGGCGTTATTGCCGCTATCGCCGCGATGCAGGTTGCCGGCGGGATGGATTATCTGGTCAATCTGGCCGAGCGGCTGTTGCGTAAACATCCGCGCTATATCACCCTGCTGGCACCGCTGGTGACTTATGTGATGACCCTGCTGGCGGGGACCGGGCACACCGCGTTCTCCACGCTGCCGGTGATTGCCGAGGTGGCCAAAGAACAGGGCATACGCCCTTCCCGTCCGCTGTCGATTGCCGTGGTCTCTTCGCAGATTGCCATCACCGCCTCGCCAATTTCAGCGGCCGTGGTGTTTATGGCGGGCATCCTCGAACCCAAAGGCATCAGCTACCTGATGCTGCTGGCGGTTGCGATCCCCTCCACGATGGCGGCTATCTTTATCGCTGCGCTGCTCACCAACTTCCTTGGTAAAGAGCTGAAGGATGATCCGGTATATCAGGCCCGGCTGGCAAAAGGCGAAGTGGCCCTGCGTGGGGCCAGCAAGTTTAAAGAAAAACCGGGAGCCAGGCGCTCAGTACTGTTGCTGCTGGTCGGCATTGTCGCCGTGGTACTGTACGCCACCGCGATCAGCGATGCGGTTGGCCTGATTCAAAACCCGGTGCTGCCGCGTAATGAAGCCATCGTGGTGTTTATGTTGACCGTTGCCGCGCTGATCTGCTTAACCTGCAAGATTGATACCGGTGAAATTCTCAGTGCCAGCACCTTTAAATCCGGCATGAGTGCCTGCGTCTGCGTACTCGGCGTTGCCTGGCTGGGGGATACGTTTGTCAAAGCCCACATCGGCGATATCCAGCAGGTGGCAGGTGAGTTGCTGCACGATTATCCATGGATGCTGGCTGTGATCCTGTTCTTTGCCTCAACGCTGCTTTACTCGCAGGCGGCAACCACCAAAGCGCTGATGCCGGCAGCCCTGATGCTGGGTGTTTCCCCGGTCACTGCGGTGGCATCATTTGCGGCGGTATCCGCTCTCTTTGTGCTGCCGACCTACCCTACGCTGCTGGCCGCGGTGGAAATGGACGATACCGGCTCCACGCGTATCGGCCGTTTTGTGTTTAACCACTCGTTCCTGATCCCTGGCACGCTGGCCATTGTGCTGTCGGTGGCGTTTGGTTTCCTGTTGGGTGGCATTATTCTCTAATCTCTCCCCGGGCCGATCGGAAAAAATGATCGGCCCCTGGATCCTGTAGAGGCCGACCTGCCCGACCCCGGCCCCCCGAAACTCACGGTGCCATGCTATCATCTCCCTTTGCCGTCCGGCCGGTCCCACATGGAGAGAGCAAGACCCGTTATGACTCAGCGACTTATCCCCTTTATTTTCCTGCTGTTTGCCAGCCTGTTCAGCGTGAACGCCAGCGCGTCGCTGTTCGGCCACAACAACAACAGCCAGTTTGTGACGGTCAATCAGGCCTTCGCTTTTGATTTCACACAAAAAAACGACATTCTCACCCTCAACTGGCAGATCAAACCGGGCTACTACCTGTATCGCCAGCAGATAAATATCAGCGTGCAGGGCGCGACGCTCGCCGAGTGGAGTCTGCCCGCAGGCAAACCGCATGAAGACGAGTTCTATGGCAAAACGGAAATTTATCCGGACAGCCTGACGCTGCCTTTCACCCTCAGGCAAGCCGCTGCAGGCGCGCAAATGACGGTGGTCTATCAGGGGTGTGCCGCAGCGGGATTTTGTTATCCGCCGGAGACACGCACCGTGCCGCTGGATGCAGTGGCGGCGCATAGCACGCCGGAAGCCACACCGGTACCTGCCACTGCCTCAGAGACGTCCGGCAGCAACAGCTTGCCCTTCTCACCGCTGTGGGCACTGCTGATCGGCATTGGCGTAGCGTTCACGCCCTGCGTACTGCCGATGTATCCGTTAATCTCGGGGATTATCCTCGGCGGCAATCGCCGCTACAGTCTGGCTCGCCTGTTTGCGCTGGCGATGGTCTATGTACAGGGCATGGCGCTGACCTACACCCTGATGGGCATTGTCGTGGCGGCCGCCGGGCTACGCTTCCAGGCCGCGCTTCAGGCACCCGCCGTGCTGATCGGACTTTCTGTGCTGTTTATTCTGCTGGCCTTGTCGATGTTTGGCCTGTTCACCCTGCAACTCCCCTCTTCATTGCAGACCCGTCTGACGCTGTGGAGTAACCGTCAGCAGGGCGGCTCACTGCCGGGCGTCTTCCTGATGGGTGCGCTGGCCGGGCTGATTTGCTCGCCCTGCACCACTGCCCCGCTGAGCGCTATCCTGCTGTACATCGCTCAGAGTGGCAATATGCTGGCCGGTGCCGGAACGCTGTATCTGTATGCGCTGGGTATGGGTCTGCCGCTGGTCGCCATTACGCTGTTCGGCAACCGCCTGCTGCCGAAAAGTGGCCCGTGGATGCAGACGGTAAAAGAGGGTTTTGGCTTTGTGATCCTGGCTCTCCCGGTCTTCCTGCTGGAGCGGGTGGTCGGCGACACCTGGGGATTGCGCCTCTGGAGCCTGCTGGCCGTCGCCTTCTTCGGATGGGCGTTTATCAGCAGCCTGAAAAGCCAGCGTGGCTGGCTGCGCGTGCTGCAAATTCTGCTGTTAGGCATCATGTTGATTGTTGCCCGTCCCTTGCAAGATTGGGCGTTTGGCAGTGCTGCCCAGCAGGAAGCGGGCCCACAGTTAACGTTTACCCGCATCAGTAGCGTTGAGCAGCTCAATCAACGGCTAACAAGCAATGCGGGCGGCAACCTCACGATGCTCGACCTGTATGCCGACTGGTGCGTGGCCTGCAAAGAATTTGAGAAATACACTTTCAGCGATCCGCAAGTGCAGGCGGCCTTTGGCCACATGCAGTTATTGCAGGCAGATGTCACTGCCAGTAACGCCAGCGACAGCGCCCTGCTGAACCATCTGAATGTCCTGGGCTTGCCCACCCTGCTTTTCTTTGATGCACAGGGCCATGAAATCCCGGGCTCACGCGTGACCGGGTTTATGAAACCGGCGGCGTTTCGGGCGCATTTGCAGAAACTGGCACAGTAAACGACACTAGATTTTGATAAAGCTAAACGAGGAGAAGGACGTGCAGCGTGAACAGGTACTGGAACAGGCTCTTGGCATCCTTGAGCTGAACGGACTCGCCGCCACCACTTCTCTTGCCATGATGGCGGAAGAATTGGGATGCAGCGAACAAGAACTTCAGCGCTTCTGGCCGGATCGCGATGCGTTGCTGTATGACGCGCTACGCTATCACGGGCAGCAGATTGAAGTCTGGCGACGTAAGCTGCTGCTGGATGACAGCCTCAGCCCGCAGAAAAAACTGATGGCCCGTTATCAGGTGCTGGCAGAAGCCGTCAATAATCAACGCTATCCCGGCTGTCTGTTTATTGCCGCCTGTAGTTTCTACCCGCAACCGGACCATCCGATCCACGAAATTGCGGAACTGCAAAAACAGGCATCCTGGCAATATACTCATGCCCTGTTGAGCGAGCTGGAAACCGATAATCCTGAGCTGGTGGCACATCAGATGGAGTTGATTCTGGAGGGCTGTCTGTCCCGTCTGCTGGTGAAGCGCAAGGTGCAGGAAGTGGAAAACGCCCGCCGCCTGGCAGAAGACGTACTGACCATTGCTTTGTGCCGCAAAAATGGGGCGTTAAGCTAAAGCACTTTGCCGTATCAGGGTAAAAAGCAGGCAGTCGGCAGGATTTTACGACTTTTTTATGACAAAGCCGTTGACGCCGAACGGCCTTTACGGTTTAATGCGCCCCGTTGCCCGGATAGCTCAGTCGGTAGAGCAGGGGATTGAAAATCCCCGTGTCCTTGGTTCGATTCCGAGTCCGGGCACCATATTTAGAAGAACCCGCCTGTGGCGGGTTTTTTGCTTTCTGCGCTACGGACTCTCCATCGAACTGCGTTCGATTACTCGTCTCATCCATGAGACTCGCCCCTCCGGGGCTGGCGCTGAAGCGCCATGCAAAAACGCTCCCGGCGTTTTTGTCCGAGTCCGGGCACCCTATTTAGAAGAACCCGCCTGTGGCGGGTTTTTTGCTTTCTGGGTTACAGACTCTCTTTTCCTTTTTCCTGACTCAGCAAGAAGTAACGCTTCTGCAACTGCTCCAACGCCATTTCCGTCTGCCGTTTCTGTATATCAGAAGAGCTGACCGAGTAAAGACGCAGCTGTTCTTCAACCGGGATCGATCGGTTAAACGCCTGCCTTGCGGTGTATATCACCGACTTCAGTTCGCTGACCGTAATGTATTTCCCGCGCTCGCTGTCGAGCGTATTCAGCTTCGCACTCAGTTGCTGCAACTGCGACATGCCCTTATGCCAGCCGCTCATCACATCTTCGGGTAACGCTGCCGCATTGAGCTGCTGTTGCCATTTCAGTACCAGCTGTTTCGCCACCTCATCTTCAGGCTTGAATGACTGCAACTGGTTGATTAACCCCTGGCCGTAGGATAAAGACCAGTCAGGGCTGTAGCCCTCTACCCGCTCCAGCTGCTGCTGCGTTTGCTCAACAAAGTTTTCCGCCAGTTGAGGCTGACTCTGAAGCAAAGCCTGACGCTGAGCGGGCGATAACGGGGTAGCAAGAGGCATAACGGACGCTTCCAACTGCAACAACAGCGGAGCCGGAGGAAATACCTTATCCCAGCCCAGCTGTACCGCGCTGCCCAGCACAAGCATGACGCACATCCCCGCCGCAAAGGGCTTCCAGGGCATATTGTTAAACGGTATCTGCATCGCTGCCTTAGACTGCGCCACATAGACCCATCTCACGGGTTCCTCAGTTTCCTTCGGTGATTCTGCAACCGGCTCGGGTAACACCACGTCCAGCTTAGCCACCGTACTACTGGTCCCCTTCGCCAGAGGAGTTCCGCCGACTGACGTACTGTTTTTTCCCGCCACGTCACTGTTTTCCAACCGAATGGCAATGCTGTGCATCAACGTGGCCAGTACATCAAACTGACTCAGCTGTTTTAATTCCCGCCTATCCAATACTTCATTCAGACGCGCGAGCAGATGCTCGGCCTGGTACAACTGACTGAGGTTAAGATCGCTGTAGCTAATCGGAAGCGTGCGCATCAGTTGCTGGATACGTCGGCTCAGGCTACTGAGGATGTCCACCCGCGCGTGTCCCTGCTTAGGCCACAGCGTTTCCCACTTATGGCTAATCAGGGCCTCGAGGATCGCCAGGCCTTCGTTCAACCCGGATAACCCGGCAAGTTGCATGCGAACCTGGGTATACCAGGCGGCTGTCTGTAATTCCACACCGTTGCGTTCAAACAGTGCCAGGCACAATTTTTGTACCCGAGTCCAGTCCACGTCCGGCCGTGCAGAATGAGCGAACTTACTCATTTCATCGTTCAGGGAAATATAGTCCGGCAGCATAGTCGGGTCACCGCCGGTTTTCAAATAACGTTCAGATAATGGGTTCATAGTGGGCTTCTGAGTTGAGAAAATGTATTTATCTATTTAAGAAAGTTCAAAAAAATTATCGTGTTAAATAAGAACAATCAGACAAGCGCACCACAATAACTGCATGCACTTCCTTCCTCAAAAATAATAATATTTTTTGAACCACTTATTGATATACAATCGGAAACCCTTACTAAGAAAATAGTCATCGCTACATATTCTGACAGTGTTCTGGGAAACAGGCTCACGAAAACTCCTTTTATAAGTTAAATCCTATCATTCCATTAAATATCCCAAAAAATACCCCATCGATTATTCATAACAGGGTTTTAATATCAAGATATTGTGTCATAAGATGACGGATCAGCACCAAAACCTGGGGCATGAGTGCCCTTTTGGCTGTGTTAAACAGAGAGATTAACGGCAGGAGGAACAGATATGAGACGTTGCAAGATTAGGCAGTGAGGAATTGCACGATAGCCACAATAAGCATCAGGCCGACACCTATCACCATTATCCAGCACAGCGCGTAAAAAGGATGATTGTTGCCGTGTCTTGCAATCAAACGCAGCTCGTCAGTCGAAAAAAACCGTAATGAGCGTCGAAAGACGATGAGATAGGCAATACAGTAAAGCAGCCACAAGAATGGCGTCAGCCGGGCCAGATCGCGCCCGCCAGTCAAAAATAAACATAATGGGATAACAAAGAAGAAGATGGCGGCCAGGTTATCCCGACGTTTCAGTTTCTCCCTCCACCGGGCATCGTTCTCTTTAACGGTTTTCTTACTGGGTAACATTGTTACTCTCCTCCTTTGGAACCATTTACCTTCACTTTATTAACGTATCTGCCTTGATCCAGGCAACAAGGGGAGAGCCTTTTGCATTGATGTAACCCACATTCACCCATTGATTATCAGGTGAACGTTGTATGATTTTTATTTCATCCCCCGCCACCAAATAGGCCTTAGATTGACTGTGTTCATCTGCACGGGTGAATAATAAGGCTTTGGACTCTATCGATGCGGCCACCGTCAGGCTATTTACGTAATGGGCTATCTGGCTGCGAACGGCCTTTGCCGATAATTTATTTAATGTAGCCAGTTGCTGGTAGTCATTAATATTACCTTTCCCCGGCACGTCACAACGCATAATATTCATTACCCGGGCATTTTCCATCAGGGCGAAATCCCCTTTCGACTCACGCAGCGTAGGGCGCATTGCGGTAAAGTTAAACGTGTCTGCGTTGGGTTTTTCTGAACTGGCGAGGATATCTTTGCCGCCGACCCACGTGTAACCACACGCCTCACCGCTCCAGTCACTGGTGATACAGCCATTCTTCATATCAACCACACTGCAATAGGCGCGGTCGCTCCAGGTCACCGTACCATCTTCCTGCCACAACTCCCCACCAGAGATGCTGTTGACGATCAGATAACGCCCGGTGGGGGACACCTGGGAAGAACCGTCTTCAGTGTAATAACGGTCCTCCTGGCTGAGGTCTGCCTGCATATTTTTAGTAGAGAAGACGATTTTCCCCCATGTGGTGGCATCGTAATGCTCCCCTTTTTTCGCCTGAGAAAAGGTTAATACGCCCCCTTCAGGAGAGGTAATCATCACCCCGGCATGACTTATTCCAGAAATTAAAAGAGAGAACACAAAACAACTCACATAACGATGCTTCATCATCCACTGACCTTGAATGAGTAAAAAAGGAGGGAGGAAGATACCACTCTTATGATGCGCTTACACGATTGCCCGGAGATGAATCGCAACATGTTCATGAAGGCAGCTATCATCGTAATGACTCCTTTTTTGTTTTCCACCTTCGGACGATCACCTCCCCGCGTTATTGACCGCTTTACTTTAAATGTTCTACTATTTGGCCGCTTCGGAATCTTCTTATAACAATATCCTTACAGAGTCTGAATGCGCTTTCGCATCATATTTAACTACCCGTTACTAATAGAATTAACCCTGTAAATCACACGATCCAGGCATATCGTCGCCTTAAATACGTAACAGGCAGGTAACGTTCTAACTAAAGACAAATTTTTATATTGCCGTAGAGAGCTGCACATAAAAACACTACGGCTTGTAGGCGTTATTTCGCGATAAAAATTTAATTTTTCGGAAGTTATTGCATAGTCACGCGCAATGATAATAATTGTCGTTATCTTTAACATTCTCATTGGCATTTGAACCTATGTTTAACACCAAGCCCTGCCTGCTCTCTGTGCTGATTGCCAGCACCTGTGCCACCTTCGCTCACGCCGCCACCCCCTCTGACGAAAAAACGCTGGTGGTCAGCGCGTCAGATTCAGGTGCTGCATCCCTGCCCGCTTACACCAACAGCGCCACCAAGTCGGCGGTGCCGGAAAGTAAAACGCCGCAGGTGATTAACACCGTGGGCAGCAAAGAGATTGCCGCACGTCACGCCAACTCACTGAATGAAATTCTGCGCTATGCCCCGGGCGTCTCCACAGAAACCCGTGGTGCCACCTCGTACATGAGCGAATATAAAATTCGTGGTTTTGCGGTAGATAACTCGTTCTATGACGGCCTGCAGCTGCCGTATAACGTCACCGGAAATACCAAAGCCAATATTGACCCGCTTCTGATCGACCATGTTGATATTCTGAAAGGCCCGGCCTCAGTGCTGTACGGCAATGGTTCACCGGGCGGTCTGGTGAATATCCAGAGTAAGAAGCCGCAGAAAGAGCAGAAAACCGAGGTCGGCTTTAACAGCGGCAGCCGGAAACTGCGCGAAGGCTATATCGACAGCACCGGGGCGATTGCCGACAGCGACTGGAGCTACCGCTTTATCGGTAAAGCCAGCGCCGGCGATGACCAGCCGCGCACCACCAAATCCGAAAACTATCTGGTGGCACCGTCCCTGACATGGCAACCCTCGGACAAAACCCGCCTGACATTTGATGCGCAGTACCAGGATATCCCCAGCCTGACGCCGTCGGATACAATGCCGCTGGCCGCGCTGAAAGCCTTAGATTCCTCACACCGCGCCTACGCGGGCGATCGCTGGAGCGGCTTTAAACAGCGCCAGTGGATGCTGGGTTACAGCTTTGAACATGAGTTCGATAACGGCTGGGCCGTCGCCCAGAAGGCACGCTACTTTGACGTCGACACGCATCAGCAAAGCATCTACGCGACCGGCATCACCGATCCAGCGGTCAGCAACACGCAACTGGGTCGTTTTGCCTATACCACTGATGAAGATCTGAAAAGTTTCAACATCGACAACCAGGTGACGAAGCAGTGGGATCTGGGCGACTGGAAACACTACCTGCTGGCGGGTGTGGACTATCAGCGCATGGATTCCCACTTCCACTATAAATATGCTTCTGCCGCCTCACCGGGTATTGATATCAGCAACCCGGATTACAATCAGGTCAATGAGTCGGCGCTGGGCCTGAACACCGCGCAGCTTAACCGCCTGAGTTTTAATCAAACCGGCTACTACTTCCAGGATCAGGTCGAATACGGCAACCTGAGCCTGATCGCCGGACTGCGTTACGACGACTACCGCTCAACCAATACCGATTATTTTGCCAATAACACCAAAACCTGGGTTGATCAGCACCGCCTGACCAAACGCCTCGGCGCGCTCTACACCTTTGATAACGGGATTGCGCCGTTTATCAGCTATTCCGAAGGCTTCAAACCGGTTTCACCCACGGGCAACCTGACCACCGCCAAACCGACCACCAGCCGTCAGCTGGAAGGCGGGGTGAAATACCTGCTGGCCGATTACGCCACCACGGTGACCGCCTCGGTATTTAATATTCGCCAGAAAAATGTGCTGACGTCGAATTCCAACGTGCCAGCAGTCTATCGCCAGACCGGGGAAGTGGAGTCAAAAGGCGCAGAGCTGTCGGTGATCAGTCGTCCGACCGAGAATATTAATATCATCGCCAACTACGCCTACACCCACGCGCTGAATACGGAAGATGATAAATATCAGGGTAAACGCCCGACTCAGGTGGCGGAGAACACCTTCAACCTGTGGGGTGACTACACCGTCGACAGCGGTGCAGTACGCGGCCTGACCGTCGGTGCCGGGGCGCGTTATGTCGGCCCAATGGAAATTTCACTGGCGAACGATCAGGGGAAACTGGGCGGCACCACGCTGTGGGATATGGCCGTGTCTTACAATATGGCGGCGGTGTCTCCGCAGCTGGCCGGGGTGACGCTGAAAGCCAGCGCGCAGAACCTGACCAACAAAGAGACCTTCACCTGCTACGACACCAACAACTGCTGGATCGGTCGTGACCGCACCTGGCAGGCAGGCGTCAGCTACAGCTTCTGATCCCGCGCTCTACAGGCACTCT
Source organism: Erwinia rhapontici (assembly GCF_020683125.1). NCBI lineage: Bacteria > Pseudomonadati > Pseudomonadota > Gammaproteobacteria > Enterobacterales > Erwiniaceae > Erwinia > Erwinia rhapontici. The sequence continues at coordinate 4,538,149 of NZ_CP085627.1, forward strand.
CCTGGCGGGAGTGCCTTTTTTATTTAGCGCACCGGGTGCTGCGTCCCCGACAGGACCGGCATCGCTTCGCGCATCATCGCCAGAAACATCCGCAATCGTGCCGGATAGTAACGGGCATGCGGATAGACCAGATACACCGGCAACGCAGCGGCCTGCCACTGTGGAGCCAGATGCAGCAAGTCCCCACGGGCAATATCCTCCTGTACCACCCATGACGATGCAATACCCACCCCCATTCCTGCCAGTACGGCATTGCGCAGCGCATACAGACTGTCGGTCAGCAGACGTGGCCGGATATCAAAACGCTGGTTCTCCCCACTCGGAAGCTGCGTCAGCGACACGCTGTGACGGTAAAAAGTGCTGAGCGCCAGCCAGGGCAGATCCTGCAACTGTTGCGGATGCCGGGGCAGCTCCCCCGAAGGCAGCAGCGACGGCGCCCCAATCACGATTCGCGGCACTTCGGCCACCAGCAGGGCCACCACCGAGGGTTCCGTCACCGGACCGACGTGCACCGCACAATCAATCCCTTCGGCAATAAAGTCCGGGTGCCGATCACTGAGCATCCACTCGACGGTCATCTGCGGATAGCGTTGTAAGTAGCGCTGCAAAGGCCCAATCATCTGGTCCTGGCCAAAGGCATGCGGGGCCAGCACACGCAGCACGCCCTGCGGCTCTTCCGTTACGCCGCGCAGATCGTCCTCAATGCCCTGCCAGCTTTCCAGCAACGTTCTGGCATGGGCGTAACAGCGTTCGCCATCTTCCGTCAGCTTCATCACGTGCGTGGTACGCTGCAATAGCTTCAGCCCCAGCAGTTTTTCCAGGGTTTGCAGGCGGCGGCTGACGGTGGGCTGGCTGGTCCCCAGACGTGCCGCCGCCGCCGACAGATTGCCGGATTCCACAATGCGCACAAAGGTCTGCATCAGTTCTATACGGTCAACGCCGGGAAATTGAGATGTGTTCATACGCTCATCGTATAACAGTTCTACCAGGCAGGCGACTACCCTCTAACGCACTGGCGCATAATAATAGCGCCAACTTCACTGACACACAGGCTGTTCACCATGTCGACTCACACCGCTTCTTTACCGCAGCCACTCTCCGGCCCCACCGTGCTGATGCTGGCCAGCGGCGCTGGCTTTAGCGTGGCATCCATCTACTACAGCCAGCCGATGCTGGAAATCTTATCGCGCCAGCTTCATGCCAGCGTCACCACCAGCGGCCTGGTGCCGACGTTGACGCAAATGGGTTATGCCCTCGGCATCCTGCTGCTGGCGCCACTGGGGGATCGCCACGATCGCCGCACCATTATCACTCTCAAAGGTATGTTGCTGACGCTGGCCCTGCTGCTCAGCGCCGCCGCCGGCAATATGATGGTGCTGCTGGCCGCCAGCCTGGCGATTGGCATCACCGCGACAATGGCACAAGATATCGTTCCGGCCTCTGCCAGCCTGTCGCCGGAGGCACAGCGCGGTAAAACGGTGGGCACGGTGATGACCGGGCTGCTGCTTGGCATTTTGCTGTCCAGAGTGGTGAGCGGGCTGGTGGCGCAGTACTTCGGCTGGCGCGTCATGTTTGTGCTCGCCGCCCTGCTGGTGCTGATGATTACCCTGGTGCTGTGGCGTCGCCTGCCGCATATCGCCCCCAGCACCTCGCTGGGTTACCCGGCGCTGTTGGCATCAATGCGCCACCTGTGGATGCACCACGGTGAGCTGCGCCGCGCCACGCTGGCGCAGGGGTTGCTCTCTGTCGGTTTCAGCGCGTTCTGGTCGACACTGGCGGTGATGCTGCACAGCCGTTATGGCCTGGGCAGCGCCACGGCAGGGGCGTTTGGCCTGGCGGGTGCCGCAGGCGCAATGGCGGCACCGCTGGCGGGAATGATGGCCGACCGCCGCGGCCCGGCGCTGGTTACGCAGTTCAGCACTGCCCTCGCCACGCTCTCTTTTGCTGCCCTGTTTTTACTGCCGCTGCTGCCGGTTTCCGCCCAGCTGGCGCTGATTGTTATCTCGGCTATCGGCTTTGATTTTGGCGTGCAGGCGACGCTGGTTTCCCATCAGACGCTGATCTTCGGGCTGGAACCCGCCGCCCGCAGCCGCCTGAATGCGCTGATGTTTACCGGGGTATTTATCGGTATGGCGGTCGGTTCGGCGCTGGGCAGTCTGTTGCTGGAAAAGGCGGGCTGGCCGGGCGTGGTCGCCCTGCTGACACTGGCCGGAGCGGGCAGTTTTATCGTGCGGATGAATGTCCGCCGCCTGATGAAGTCTGCCCATAAAACAAGACAAGCATAAATCCGTAATGGCTGACCCTGAGTTTCGGTCAGCCAGTATTGCTGACCTGGACCCTGGTACAAACCCTCAGCACGGGTCGATCGGAAAAAATGATCGACCCGTGCGGCTGTTACTCAGCGAGTTTTTTGTAGAAGTCATCCCACTGCTGACGGTACACATCAAGCTGCTTGAGCCCGCTCTCTATAGAGGATTGCGCCATCTTGTCAGGATTCGGCGTGTTGTTAATCACATCGGCAAAGGCACTGAACGCAGCCTCCATATTTTTACTGAGTGTTGTCGCCGCCATCATCGCCACCAGTTCAAGCTGCGGTCGGGCGGTGCCGCTCTTCACCTGCTCAAGATAGTCACGCGCATCAGCCTGCATCGCACGGGTGCCGTACTGGTTAGCCACATCCAGCATCCCCTGTGCCGACAGGAGCGTTCGCTCTTCGCGAAAGGCAATCTTGTCATCAATCATCGCATCAACAATATCGGTTGCCTGCTGTTGGTTATCGGGTGAGACATATTTCTCCACCAGCTTATGCAGCTTGGCCTGGGTTAACGTCAGGGCCATCGCCTCCGAGGTGTCTGAATTATCGTACTGATTACGCCCCACCTGACCATCCGTTATCACCTGATGCAGCGCGGCGGCAAAGCTGTCCATGCTGGCCTGGGTAGGGTCAGCGGTCATCTTCAGCAGTGGGCTGAAGGTGCGGGCATCCCAGTTGGTTTGCGGATCGTTAAACAACGCATACCCCAGATTTATCGACGGGGTCTGGTTGGCTGATTTACTGGCCAGCAGGTCCTTAACCTGGTGTTCCTGCTGTTCCAGTTGCTCTGCCGTTAAGGGTTCGGTGGAAACCTGCGCCAGTCGTGCTCTGCCTTCCGGCGAGATCACCACCATGCTGGCAGGCAAGGTTTTTCCGGTAATGCTCTCGGTTTGAGAAGAGGTTGCTGCTTCCACTGCGGTTGTGGCGATGTACCCTCTTGCCACGCTGTCGGTCACTCCACTGATAACGCCCATAATGCCCTCTACGGTTTTTTCTTCGGTAGAGCAATTAATCGGCAATATGTAAGAATTCTTTACCAAATAACGTCAGAACCCTGACATTCAGCAGGTCATTTATGACAGCGTCAGGCTACCGTAGGCCGATGACCAGTCGTGGTCAAAACGCTGCAGTGCGCTGTCCACCGCCGGATCAAGCAGGAACAGTTCCGCCACATCCGGATCGACGGTGATCGCCTGACACCCGGCGAGCATACAGTCCAGCACCTGGCGCGGCGTACGGAAGCTGGCGGCCAGCACTTTGCTCTGTGGGCAGTGGAGGCCCAGCAAGGTTTGCAGCTCCCTGACCAGCGCAATGCCGTCGCCGCCCTGCGCATCAATACGGTTAACATAGGGAGCAATGTAGCTGGCCCCGGCCAGCGCCGCGTAAAAGCCCTGCCCGGCTCCGTATACTGCCGTGCCCAGCGTCGGGATATTCTGCTGCGTCAGTAATTTAATTGCGGTCAGGCCCTGGTGGGTTACTGGCACCTTTACCACCAGCGACGGCACGATTTCGCGCAACTGTAACGCCTCATCCACCATGGCAGATGCCTCATGCGCAATCACCTGAGCGAACAGCGTGCTGTCGGCAGGCAGAATCGTCACCAGCTCCTGCAACACGCTGCTGAGCGGGCGCTTACTGCGAGCGACAATACTGGGATTGGTGGTCACACCCTTTATCGGCAGCACTGCTGCCAGGCGCTTTACCACTGCCAAATCTGCCGTATCTAAATAGAATTCCATCACATCCTCCGGGAGACCACGCTGAGAAGTTTCATATGAAACTATTTTTGCTTTCGCAGTACGATAAATGAAATATTCCCGATGAAATTTGATCGCCGTCACGCTTATCAAGGCAGAAGAAAACAATAAAAAACCAAAACAAACATTTTTAAAACAGTTAGTTAGATACTGATGGTTGTGGTGTATTGCGATTGGTGAAAGTGACCTTTCACCAGGCGGGAAATAACGTAACAAAGCAGCGCGAATATGAAAGCGCTATCAGGCCTTCAGCACCCTCACCCCCTGTTGCACGAGGGCGTTTTCAAAGTTTAGCAGCAGCCCGGCGTCAGTGATCACCGTATCGATATCGCTGTGCTTCGCCACGTTATACGGGAACAACTTGCCGAACTTGCCCGATTCGGCAATCACGTAATTCTGCACCCGCTTCTCTATCGCCAGCCGGATGTTTTCAGCGCGCATAATGTCACGCCCCGTAAAGCCATAATCCGGGTTGTAGCCATCAATACCGATAAACACCTTGTTGAAATTGATGTTGTTGATACACAGGTGGGTCAGCGGCCCGACCAGGCATTCGCTGCGCTTTTGCAGCACCCCGCCTATCAACACCACATCCTGATGGCAGTTTTTCAGCTCGTTAGCGACATAAACACAAGGGGTTACCACCGTGACATCCAGGCCTGAACGGCCAATCTCCCGGGCAAAATGTGCATTGCTGCTACCGGCTTCAATAAACAGCGTGTCCCCTTCTGACAATAGCGCCAGCGCCCGCTTTGCCATGGCTTCTTTGGTGGAAAAGTTACTGCTGACACGCTCAGAGAGATCGTTAAGTGACACCGCATAACCGTGAGCACGGCTGAGATAATGCAGGCTTTCCAGTTCAGCCAGGTCTTTGCGGATCGTCACGCCAGAGACACCGTTAATCTGCGCCAGCTCATTAATGCTGACCTTTCCCTTCTCTTCCACCCGATCGAGAATACGCCGGTGACGCTGTTTCATAGGGACCCTCTCCGTCTGTGATTACTTTCATCAGTAACCCTTTCCTTTCATATTATGTAAGCAGCGTGCGGATCACAATCTGATGCCCGTCGAAAATCACTGCCTCTTTTCGAGGTAGGTTTTTCCCCTTACAGGTACTTTCATCGCTAACAGCATCCAGTAACAGTACAAAAAGCACCAGACAGGGGATAAATAACCCAATAACGGCTCAGCCTCAGCAAGCACACAAATAAAAGGGGAACGCACGGAAAAAAGCTGCCTCTTTTTACCTTCAGTCTTTCCACCGATGATAAGGCAGTATTTTACCTTTTTTACTCAGGGGACCCGATGATTAAAATGATTGCTGTGGATATGGACGGCACCTTCCTCGATGACAACAAAACCTACAACAAAGCGCGATTTTTAGCGCAATACCAGCAACTGAAAAAGCAGAACATCAAGTTTGTGGTCGCCAGCGGCAACCAGTATTACCAGCTCATCAGCTTCTTCCCGGAAATACGGGATGAGATCGCTTTTGTCTCCGAAAACGGTGCCAATATTGTCGACTGTGGTAAGACCTTGTTCTGTGGCGAGTTAAGTGAAGCGCATCTGGAAAAAGTGCTGGCGGTGCTGGCCAGGCTGCCTTACGCCCATACCGTGGTCTGCGGGCCGCGCAGCGCCTATATGCTCAACAGCGCACCCGAATCACTGGTAACACTGATGTCGCAGCACTATCACCGCCTGGAACTGCGCGATGATTTCAGCGCGCTCAATGACACCATCTTCAAGTTCTCACTGAATCTGGCCGATGAAAAAATCCCGGAACTGATGGCACATATCGGCCATGCGCTCGATGGCATCGTCACACCGGTTTCCAGCGGCTTCGGGTTTGTTGACCTGATCATTCCTGGCATCCACAAAGCGCACGGATTGGCGCTACTGCAACGTCAGTGGCAGATTGCCGACAATGAAGTGGTGGCCGTCGGTGACAGCGGTAACGATATTGAGATGGTGGCACACGCCGGTTATGGCTTTGCGATGGCGAATGCGCAACCCGCCGTGAAGCAGGTAGCGCAATATGACACCGAGAGTAACAACCATGAAGGCGCGCTGAATGTGATTGAACGGGTGTTAAGCGGTCAGGTCGGTTAAACGCAGGGGGCGCCCCCTGAGAGATCCCAGAAATGTTTTCTGGCTGAATGCACAGCACACGGGCTGGGGCCAGTTTGAGCACGCCGGATCGGCAAAAGACGCATCCCTGCGGGCCTCGGCACGCGGCGTCCTGCCGCGTGACGTCCGGCTTACCTCAAACTGGCCCCATCCCCTAAACATTCGTTCCCGCTGTGGGTTTTAAAAACAGCCACGCAAATGCCAGCAGGTGAAGGAGGAAGGGCTGATTGCAGCAGGCTGCCGGCCAGGGAAGGCCGGCCGCCAGGCCACAGGGACGTGTTTATGCCGGTGCAGCAAGCAGCCCTTCCTCCGGGAACCGGTTAACAGGCTGCCCGCAATAACGCCCTGGTCATTTTTCTCGGGAGCACTCAGGGGGCTGACCGAAACAGAGGGTCAGGCCCTACAGGAACAGGCGATCGAGGGAATCCTGCTGTACTTGCTGATACAGCGTAAACTCATCGAGCACCTGAGCCCCCAGCGCCTGCTCAAACGCCGCCTGGCTGGGGTTACCGCTGCTGATACTGCTCGTGTCGCTCCCCAGATTCGACTGAAAAATCCCGGCCGCACTGACCGGTAGAAAATCTTCGTAGATAATCGGTTCGGCAATCACCGCACCCCGGGCAATCTGGCTCTCCAGATCGTCACCCGGTAATGCGGCTATTTCCGGATGACGACGATAACGGTAAAAAGCCAGCTGCTGCTGACGCAACTGGTCAGCATCATCCGGGAAGGCAGTAAATACCGCGCTTAAATGACGCTGATGACTGTCGTTATCCCCGTGTTTTTCCGCTGAGGCTTCACGCAGCAGGCGATCATACAGCTCGCGACCCTTGCGCGTCAGCGCCACGCCGCGCTGCTCAATTTCCCCAAAACGGGCAGTATGCGTGCCCGCCGTCTGGTCGGTAAAATCAATCGCTTCATTCAGCGCTTTAAAACTGGTCTGCCGCAGCAGGATCGGACAATGTCGTGCAGGCGGGCCTTCGATGGTCTCTTTCGGCGTGATGCCATATTCCGGCATCAGCTGCTGTACAAGGTCGATATCCAGCGTGCGCGGCGTCAGATGGTTGATATGCGGCCCACGGAAACACACCACATCGGCGATCAGACGATGCTGTGCCAGCAACGTGTTATAGGTACGGAGGTCGACCGAAGCCTGATGATGCCAGCGGAAAGTTTCCAGCGCTTCCTGGACAAATTCGTCCGCCTGCGCATCGTCCAGACCGCCCTGCTGCTGCCATCGCGTCAGCAATTCGCGTAGCCGCGACGTGAAGATATCGCGCCGGGCCAGAATCTCACTCACCTGCTGGCGCAACGCCGGATCCTCAATCAACTCCAGCCGCAGCAGTGAGGTAAACACGCGAAACGGATTGATTTGCAGTGCCTCTTCCGTCACCGGGCGAAACGCGGTGGAGTGCACCGGCACCCCGGCCGCCGTAAGATCGTAATACCCCACCGCCGACATCCCCATCACGGCAAACAGCTGTCGCAGCGTGGTCAGCTCCTGCGCCGTCCCCACGCGAATGGCGCCGTGGCGTTCCACGCTCAGGCGATTCACCTCTTGGGGCCACTGATCTGCATTCAATGCGCCTGGATGCTGCGCCAATGCCTGCTGATTCACCTCGCGCACCAGCTGCAACAGCGTGCCATATTGAGGAACTTCCTTTTGATACATCGCCGACATCGCTTTGGAAAAGCGGTCACGAATACGGTCTGCGCTGATAACTCTGTGACTCATTGCGGCTCTCCTGAGTGTCCTGTTCACCATCCCACAGGAAGGATAGCGATGGCTCCGGTGGCTAAGTGTTAGTTTCATCACAGATTGTAGACAGAGAATGAAAATGTCATTGCAGCCGCAGCCATAATTGAGACAAAATCTTCTTATTACGAAATATTTCATACCGTATTTCGTTAACAAACACTCTGGATTGTTACTGTTTGCCCGCTAACGGGCTGGCAGGCAAAACCTGAAGCGTTTTTCTTCTTGCTGAAAAAGCGGAAAGAAAAGCTATTCAGGTTTTTTTTTGCCTTCAGAAAAGTTGGCAGCAAGAAAATATAAGAGGAATGGTATTCATAAAAGAAAAAAATAAAAACAAATCGTTGATTTAAAGAGTGTTGTCTGCTTTCGCACCCACTCTCAATTTTATGCCCGTTAGCGGTACGACTGGCAGGGATTCCGCATGCCTTTTATTTATCATGCAACACCTGGGAAACTAAAAAAATGAAAAAACACTCATTAAAAATAATAGCCGTTCTTATTACTTCTGCACTGTTTCCAAACCATGTTCTTGCCGCTAAATTAACGCTGGAACAGCGTCTGGAATTACTGGAAAAAGAGTTACAGCGAACCCAAACGGAATTCAGCGAATATAAAGCACAGCATGAGCAGCCCGCTATGGCTAAACGTGCGGCGCCCGCCAGCACGCCGAATGCCGCCCCTGTCGCGGTCAGCGCCAGCTCTACGGTTGACGTCGCCAGCACCTCTGCGGGTGGCGAAAGTAGCCAGCCAGTCACTCTGAAAGACATCAGCCAGTATGTGAAAGATGATATCGGCTTCACCTACTCCGGCTACCTGCGCAGCGGCTGGGCAACCGGCAACAACGGCTCCCCACAGTCCTATGCTATCGGCTCCGTCGGGCGCTTTGGTAATGAGCACAGCGGCTGGTTTGACTTACTGCTGAAACAGCGCGTGTATAACCAGAATGGAAAAACCGCCGAAGCCATTGTCAAACTGGATGGTAACGTCAGCCAGCAGTATGGTTCCGGCTGGTTTGGCGATAACACCGGCAATGAAAACCTGCTGCAGTTCTCCGATATCTACCTGACCACCAAAGGTTTCCTGCCGTTTGCGCCCGAAGCTGACTTCTGGGTGGGTAAACATACCCTACCGGTCTATGAAATCCAGATGCTCGACTGGAAAAGCGTGCGCACCGACGTCGGCGGCGGCGTAGGTATTGAAAACCTGGCGGCCGGACCGGGCAAGGTTGATCTGTCACTGACCCGTGAAGATATCGACGTTTACTCGCGCGATCTCGCCAATAAGACGCAAATGAATACCAACTCTGTCGAGGTCCGCTACAAAGATCTGCCACTGTGGGATAGCGCAACGCTGACCATGATGGGTAAATATTCGATGGCGAATAAAACCGACGAGCAGAAAAACAATGAAGACAGCAACAGCTTCTATACGCTGAAAGACGCATGGCTGGCCACCGCCATCGTGCGCCAGCAGCTCTACAACAAAGGCTTTAACGACTTCAGCCTGCAGGCCGGTAACAACTCATTCGCCAGCAGCTTCGCCAATTACAACGGTGCAAGCTCCAATGTCAGCTATAACGGCTACTATTATGGCGACCACACTAACGGCACCGCGTTCCGCGCCATCTCCCAGGGTGAAATGTACCTGAGCGATAAGATCATTATGGCGAATGCGCTGGTCTACTCACGCGGTAACGATGTCTACAGCTACGAAAGTGGTTCACACAGCGATTTCGAAAGCCTGCGTACCGTGGTGCGCCCGGCCTGGATCTGGGACAGCTACAATCAGACCGGTGTGGAACTGAGCTGGTTTACTCAGACCAACAAAACGCAGTCAGGTGAGAATCTGAAAGAATCTGGCTATAAAACGACGCTGTATCACGCGCTGAAAGTCGATACCAGCATCCTGAACTCACGCCCGGAGATCCGTTTCTACGGTACGTATCTGCATGTACTGGATAATGAGCTGTCAAATTACAGCTTCCAGGACAGCAAAAACGATCAGTTCACGCTGGGCGTTCAGGCGGAAGTCTGGTGGTAATCTGCCCCTGATTTTCTTAACCGATAAGGAAGTAACTGATGAAGAAGTCTGCCGTTGCACTGCTGCTCGCAGGCCTGGTTCTGGGGGCATCGCTCCCGGCCTTTTCCGCGACGCTGCCCGCTGATTTCCCTGTATTCCCGCCGCAGGATCGGGCGGTGAATCAGTACGTGACTCAGGTGAATGCTGACCACAGCATCACCTTCCGGTTGTTCGCACCGCAGGCGCAAAAAGTCTCGGTGTTTACCGGGGCCACGCCGGATAGCTATGTCTCGCATCCGATGGTGAAGGACGCCAGCGGGGTCTGGAGTTTCCGCTCAGCGGTGCAGGCACCGAATCTGTATGAGTACTTCTTCAGTGTTGATGGTTTCCGCAGTATCGATACCGGTACGGCGTATGCCAAACCCCAGCGCCAGGTGAACACCAGCCTGATCCTGGTGCCGGGCAGCATTCTCGACGTGCGCAATGTGCCTCATGGCGAACTGCGAACGCTGACTTATCACTCACCCCAGCTGAAGCGCGAGCGTCAGGTCGCGGTCTGGACACCGCCGGGTTACGACGGAAAAGGCGCCCCGCTACCGGTGCTCTATTTCTATCACGGCTTTGGTGACAGTCTGCGCTCGGCCATCGATCAGGGCCGCGTGCCAGAAATGATGGATAACCTGCTGGCAGAGGGAAAAATCAAACCGATGCTGGTGGTGATCCCGGATACCGAAACGGATACCGCCACCACCACGCCGGAAGCGTACGTGCCGCAGGAGCGCCGTAAGCTGTTTTACCCGCTGAATGCGGCGGCGGCTGACCGTGAACTGATCCACGATATTATCCCGCTGATAAACCAGCGCTTTAATGTCCGTCATGATGCGAACGGACGCGCACTGGCGGGCCTGTCGCAGGGAGGATATCAGGCGCTGGTGTCGGGTCTCAGTCATCTGGACAGTTTCAGTGCGCTGGCGACTCTCAGCGGTGTGAGCACTACCACTGTTCCGAATGACAAGGTGGCGGCACAGCTGGAAAAACCGGATCAGATTAACCGTCAGTTGAAAAACTTTACCGTTGTGGTTGGCGAGAATGACACCATTACCGGTAAAGATATCGCCGGGCTAAAGCAGACGTTGGAAGAGAAAGGCGTGAAGTTCGATTATCACGCCTGGCCGAAGCTGGGGCACGAAATGGATGTCTGGCGACCGGCCTACGCGGAGTTTGTCCAGAAACTGTTCCGTTAAGCGCAAAAACCGCTGATACCGGGAGAGAAAATCTACGCTAAAAAATCGGGCGGGCCGTTTAAGGCCTGCCCGACAGACTCATCGCCTGCGCAAACGTAACAGGCCGAACACCACCAGCAGCAACACTATCACGCCGCCAGCCATCAGCCAGTTCACGTAACGGATGATAAACGGGGGGTCCCCACCGCCGCGCAGATTATGCACATCCTCTGCCGTTAACGGGCTCACAATCCCCGCGAACTGGTCGCGTACATAGCGGCTGACAGCGGCAATCTGCGCATCATTCATTTGGCTGGCAAAGCCTGGCATAGCCACATCGGCATCGCTGCCATGGCGATGAATGCCCTCCACAATGGTCATCACGACATTGCCCGGAGATGCGGCGGATACTGCGCTGTTTTGCCTGAGCGAAGGATAGAAGTTATCGGGTGTTCCCTTGCCTTCGCGACCGTGGCAGCTAGCACAGGCGCTACTGTATAACTCGGCACCATCGGTGGTTGAGCTGTTCGCCAGCGATGCCTGATCGCCCTGACCTTTTATCACCAGATTAATGTCCTGTGGTAATGGCCTGGTACTGTCCACCGCCTGCGCGCTTTGGATCGCGGGAACCTGCTTAATCCAGGCGGCAATCGCCTGCAGATCGTCATCCGGCATAGAACTGAAGCTCTGCTCAACCGTTTCAGCCATCGGCCCGGCCGCCTGCCCTTTCCCGGCCACATGGCCCGTTTTCAGGTAGGTGACAATGTCGCTCTGACTCCAGTCCGCCAACCCCGAAGGATCGGAGGTGATATTCGGTGCATACCAGCCGCCCAGCGGACTGCCAGCAAGATAGCGGCTCTGGTCTTCTGCCATGGCCATATTTCGCGGCGTATGACAGGTGCTGCAATGCGCCAGCACGTCCACCAGATAGCGCCCACGGTTGAGTTTATCCGACAGCTCCGCCTGCTTTTCACCCTGTTGAGTATTGAGGTAAAGAAGATTCCAGCCCCACATCAGCTGGCGAAGATTAAACGGGAAACTGAGCGCGGTTTGTTCCTCAGGCGCCCGATCGACAGGTTTAACACCCTGCATAAAATAGAGATACAGGGCGTGAATATCGTCGTCAGTCATCCCCTGAAAGGCAGTGTAAGGCATGGCGGGATACAGGTAACTTCCGTCGGCAGCCTGACCTTTTCGCAACGCGTCAGCAAACTGTTGCTCAGTGTAGCCGCCAATACCGAACTGTCTGGACGGCGTAATATTGCTGGCAATAATACGTCCCATCGGGGAATCAATGGCATAGCCACCGGCAAAAGGCGCACCATTTTTGGTGGCCTGACGGTGACAGGCAGCGCAGTCAGCGGCGATGGCAATCGTTTTACCGCGCTCAATCATCACCTCGTCAGAGGCCACTGCCTGCCAGGAACCCGCCAGCAGCAGAACGTACATCAAGATTTTCATGATCAGATCTCTCGCTCAATGATGTCAGCGGCGCGAAGACTTAATGCCACGCCGGTGAGCGTCGGATTAATCACGCCTGAAGCCGGAATGACCCCTGTCGTGGCGAGAAACAGGTTGCTGTGATCCCACGTCCGACACTCATGGTTGACCACGGAGTCACGAGAGCTGTCTCCCATAATCACCGTGCCCATCAGGTGATCGCGGTTTTGCCATCCCGTATTGTCCTCAACAACGTCGCCCCCCATCAGGCTAGCGAAACGGCGGTAATCGTTATCCACCACCGCCTTCGCCGCTTTGACATAATCATCCACTTCGTAGTGCACCGTCAGCATCGGGATCCCCAACGCATCTTTACGCGTCGTGCTGGCACGAACCGTGTTCGTCTCATGCGGTAAAATTTCAAACACCGTAGAAATATCTACCCAGCGTGCAGCCTGATGGCGGATCTGTTCATCCAGCATTTTGCCAATGACACCTTTGGCAATCAGCCGCTGCGCGACGGCCATATTCGGCACGTTGTTTGATATGGCATGCTTGATAGCCGAGTGATTTTTGCGAAAGTCTCCATCGCGGTTGTTAAAAATACCGCCCTGCTGAACCGCGCCACGACCGGGCCATAGCGGTTCATCTGCCAGAAACTGCATCCCCATTCCGGTGTGATCCATCAGATTACGCCCTACCTGATCGGAACTGTTGGCCACATCCGAGATCAGCAAAAGTTTTGCCGTTTCCAGACCATGTGCCGCCACCACGAAATATTTTGCCGTTAAGCGGGTATCTAACCCTTTTGAACTGCGCACATGTACGGCGACAATTTTGTCATCAGCGCCTTTTTCCAGTTTCCAGGCGGTGGCATCCGTCATCAGCTTCGCTCCTGCCTCTTCTGCATGGCGGGCATGAGTATCACCGCTGTACATGGCCCCAATGGGACAAACAGGCATGCAGTTGTTGTTACCACTGCATGCGGGGCGGGCATCATAGGGCCGCGTGGCGCGGGCATTGGGCTCATGAATGAAGTGGTATCCGGCAGGAGAGAGACGGCTTTTCAGACGCTGAAAAAGATAGGTTTCCCCCTCTGGTTCCATAGGATAAGGCTGCGAACGCGGAGGGAAGGCCGCTCCCCCCTGGCCGCTCTGATCATCTGTATCGCTGCCGCATACCCCCAGCGCCTCCTCCGCTTTTTGGTACCAGGGTTCAAGTGCGTCATAGTCCATTGGCCAGTCACGCCCAACGCCATACAGGGTTTTTAATTTCATATCGTTCGGCAGATAGCGCCAACAGGCAGCAGCCCAGTGCCAGGTGGTTCCCCCCACCAGTTTCAGCATTCCAGGGCGGAAATCGAATGAACCCGTGTTCTCAATATATTGTTCATCGTAAGAGTGATGAGCCCAGGGTTCATTAGGGTAAGGCGAGTTATAATTGCCTTTTTTCGACGAGTTACGGAAATTTTCAACGATTTTCCACCGTGGAATACGTTCACCGGCCTCCAGGATAATGACCGATTTTCCCTTTAGGGCGAGATGCGTAGCGGCATTACTGCCCAGCGCACCGGAACCGATGACAATGACATCGGCATCATAATGTTGATTCATAGGGGATGCTCACATAAAGAAAAGAGTTAGTCGTTGGCGATCGTGGCCGGCGGCTGGGTCCAGTAATTAGTCTTACCGCGCGAATAAGTGGGTATAACGGTGGCATCCAGGGTGGGGACATACATTAGCGCATCGGTATAGGTTACAAAGCGGGTGTTATCCACCGCACGCAGTGGCACGGGCGTACCGGTAAACCCGAGGTACCAGGCGGAGATGATTTTCTTGATCGTTGCCCCGGTACTCCCCTGCATCAGAGAATGGCCGTTGAGCTGGTCAGCGTGAGTGATGGCGGCCGCCTGACAACCAGACCAAAGCCGTTGCAGTTGCTGAGGAAAATCGCCGTCCTCCGCGTTCAGGCAGTAAAGCGCACGCTGTGCCACCAGCGGACTCAGGTGCGAACGTGCGGTAACAAGTAATGAGGTGTGATAAAACGCAGCACTGTCACTGCCTGCGGCGGGAACGGCCGCCCAGGACAGGGTGGGCCTGAGCACCGCAAACCCCAACAAGGCGGCACCGCTACCTAAAAGCTTCCTTCGTGTTAACATTTGTCACTCTCCATTTGGACAACTGTGATTATCATCACACCATTCGAATGGACTTGTATATGGCATGTAAAAGCGCCAGATAGTTAAGCTGGCGTAACGAATTTGGATTTTTTACCGCTGTGGATTAATACAGTTTCAGTCGGTGAAAATACGTCGTAGTCAGGAGATTAAAATGACACAGCCGCGTATCGGCGTCGGAGTATTACTCTTCCGTGATGGCAAAGTATTATTAGGTAAACGTCTGGGAAGCCACGGCGCAGGCGAATGGGCAACGCCTGGAGGTCATCTGGAGTTTGGGGAAACGCCACAGCAATGCGCGCAGCGAGAAGTGGCTGAAGAAACCGGACTTTCTCTGGGGGAATGTGTTCAGGGGCCCTTCACTAATACCATTTTCTGTTCAGAGCAGAAACATTACGTCACGCTTTTTATGCTCGCCTGGCATGCCAGCGGCACACCCGAACGCTGTGAACCGCACAAATGTGAAGGCTGGCAGTGGTTCGATAAGACGGCGCTACCGCAGCCGCTGTTCGCCCCACTGCAATCTTTGCTGGATCAAAGTGATCTTCTCGATCTCAGTCAGGAAACGCGCTGATTTAGTGGGTGATATGCGCCGCCAGCCAGTCTGCATCCAGCAGGCGTGCGGCGGCCGCGTCGAGATAGAGCGTGCAGTTGGCATGGCGCTGCAATACAGAAGCAGGCAACGCTTCCACGGGGGGCTCCATCAGCATCCGCCGGACTATCTTGGCTTTATTCTCACCGTTGATCAGCACCCTGATATGCCTCGCCTGCATAATAGTGTGAATGCCAAAGCTCAGGTAGCTGTCGGGAACATTTTCCTCCGATCCCACTTCCTGCACTAAAGCCGCCATCAGTACACCGTGGCAGCGATCGACCTCAATTTCACGCGTCAGCGTGTCGAACGGCGTGCCCGGCAGGTTCGCGGCAATATGTCCATCCTGCCCCACCCCCAGCAGCAGCAGATCCAGCCCGCCGTCAGCGGCAATCGCGGCATCCTGCTGCGCAACGTTGGCCAGGGTTAACGGATGGATGCGTTGTGGCGGGATGCCCGCCGGGGTCAGCAGATGTCGGTCAATATGCTGATAAATCACCCCTGGCTGCTGCTCACGACCGCGCAGCGGAACATCATCCTGCAGATAATAGTGCACCTGCTGTCCGGCGTTTTCTGCCTGTAACCGTGCGACCAGATGCTGATACAGCCGCAGCGGCGATGAACCGCCTGTCGGGGCGAAATTACAACGTCCTCCCTGATTCAGCTCAGTAAAAATATCTGCCGCGGCCTGCTGGCTCAGGGCTTCATGATCGTCGAATAACCGTATTTTCATTTTTTCATTCCCTTGTTACGGACCGGATGACAATAAGATGAATGCTTCTGATAACCACTGCAACAATAATAACTAAAGGGATAATTCTCTTGGGTTTTTATCGCTAAAAAGTCCGAGAAATCAGTAGTAGAGCGCGCAACGGCATCGTACAGTGAATAACCTGCTTTTCTGCCAACGAGACCCTGATGAATCCTCTTGCTTCCCTGCTTAACCTGAGTGCTCACCCGATTACCGATGCCGGTTACACAGCAACATGCCAGCAGCAGCTGGCTGCCAGCGGCGCGCTGGTACTGCGAGGTTTTTTAACCCCTGCCGCGCTGGCCGCAATCAAGCAGGAAGGGGACGATAACCAGCATCTGGCGTTTTATGCCAGCAGCCAGCATAACGTCTATTTGCAGAAACCGGACGATGCCTTTGCCGCCGATCACCCGCGTAACCGCCAGGTGGTTTCCTCGAAAGGCTGTATTACCGATGAAGAGATCCCGGCGGCCTCGGCCCTGCGTACGTTGTACGACTCGGACGCGTTCAAGGCGTTTCTATGCGGCGTGCTGCAAGAGCAACAGTTGTTCCCGTATGCCGACAACCTGTCGTCGATTAACCTGCACTATGCACATGCCGGGCAGGAGCTGGGCTGGCACTTTGACAACTCCTCCTTCGCTATCACACTGCTGATTCAGAAACCCGAAGCGGGCGGCGTATTTGAATACGTAAGCCATCTGCGTAATGCGGAAGCCGGAGAGATGAACTACAGCGGTGTGGGTGCCGTGCTGGACGGTGAGCATCCGGTAGAGAAACTGGCCATTGAGCCGGGGGATCTGGTGCTGTTCAGGGGGCGGAATGCCCTGCACCGCGTGACGCCAACGGAAGGAGATACGACACGTATGCTGGTGGTGCTGGCGTACAATGCCCAGCCGGATGTGTCGTTGTCAGAAAGCGCCCGCATGACCTTCTACGGGCGCCTGTGATCTCACTGCTGTAATGCTTCCCAGCCGCGCTGGAAAATCTGTCGGGTGCGCAGTGCAACCAGCGCCCGCCAGTCCGGATCGGCCGGGTAAAACCCTTCAAACAGCTGCTGTTTCACCTGTAATGCCTGCTCGCTGTCCAGGTCACCGTACAGATGCAGCCAGTGGTCGTCGCGCACGCGACGGTGCATATCACGACCGTCGTAAGTTCCGCACTCCACCACCAGTTGAAGCAGTTCCGTCTCCGGCAGCTGATCCAGCATAAACTGTGACAAATAACCGGTGGCTGTGGCGGTCACGCCGGTGTCACTCTCCCCACTGTCCCCGGTGATGATCACCGTCAGCCACTCGCCAAACAGACGTTTCGCTTCATCGAGCGCCGGGTAAGGGCGCTGCGCAATCGCCAGCAGCATGGGATGGCCGTAAGCCCCGGCCCCGGTATGCAGATCGAAGCTGATAATACGCCGTGCCATTTGCAGATGATTGGCGATAATCTGCCGCAGGATCTGCTGAGACCAGCTGGCCTCGCTGCCGCCGTAAAAGATGCCGTCAGCAAACTGATACTGCCCGGCTTCCACAATACGTTTTACGCCACCCCAGCCGATCTCCGCGCACTTCAGTGCCATCTGCACATCGGCTGCCGCACGCTCTGATCCGTCCAGGTCACGGCAGGTATAAATACTGTGCAGCGCCGGGTACGCCGGATTGGTCGGTACCGCTCCCGAGAAGTCGATAAAGTTACGGTTCAGGTCGGCGTTGTCTTCATTCACCCGCCGCAGCCAGGCGGTACCCCACGGATTGATCAGATGCACCAGCACCAGCGCGACATCCTGCGGCAGGGTGCTGCCATCCAGCGCTTCCAGCCAGGCGATCTGGCTGTCGGAGCCGTAATACCCTTCCACGCCGTGGGTGCCAGAAACCACCAGCATCACCTGCGGGGCATCCGCGCGGCCAATCACCGCCACATCGGTCGACAGCGGCTCGCCCTGCGGGCCGCTCAGCGGGTGTGGGTAGCAGGTAACAGCGCCTCCCAGCGCCCCCACTGCTGCCAGAAAGCGTGCGCGCTGCTGGCGAAAGTCAGGCAGTGTCGTTAACGTCATCGCTTACTCCGGGCGGTGATAAACATCAAAGCTGAAATACTGCTTCGCCAGACGATCGTAGGTGCCATTTTTGTGCAGTTCAGCCATCGCTTCATTAATTTTGGCAATGCGCGCACCGTCATCTTTACGCAAGCCGATCCCGACACCTTCACCGAAGTATTTTGGGTCATACAGCGGTTTCCCGGCGATATGATACTCCGCACCCTGCGGCGTTTTCAGGAAGCCGGACTCAGCCGCTGCTGCACTGGTGAAAGTGGCATCAAGACGCCCTGACGCCAGGTCCGGATAAATTTCCGACTGGTTTGGATAGCTCACCACCTGAACACCCTGGCTGCCCCAGACGCTTTTCGCAAAGCCTTCCTGCGTGGTGCCCTGCGCCACGCCAACGGTCTTGCCTTTCAGCGATGCCAGTTCCGGCATCAGCTTGCTGTCTTTACGTGTCAGCAACGCGCTCGGGGTGTTATAGAGCATGTCGGTGAACGCCACCTGCTCACGACGTTTTTCAGTCATCGCCATGGCTGACAGGATGGCATCAAACTTGCGCGCCTGTAACGCCGGGATAATGCCGTCATAACCGGTCTGTACCCAGACACATTTCACTTTCATCTGCTGGCAGATGGCGTTACCCATATCTATATCAAATCCCTGCAGCGATCCGTCAGCAGCCTTGGATTCAAAGGGGGGGAACGTCGGGTCAACGCCAAAACGCAGCTCTTCTGCGGCCAGGGCAGAAGCACTAAACCCCGCCAGCAAAGCCAGCGCGGTCAGGGTCAGTTTTTTCATTTCAGGATCTCCGGGATCATCATGCGGGTTATCCCCAAGTAATAGCATGATTTTTCATGGAGAAATAAGGCTTTTGTCTTATGGCAGGCGGGGGTTAATAAGCCAGTTTTATAATACGAGGTGTTGTCGGGTAAACGTCGATGAGGGTGGCCGGGCGGCCACCCTCTGATCTCAGCTGCGTGGGTACAACTCAAGCAGACGGCGCGTCACACCGTTAGTCCAGCCGAAGCCGTCCTGCAACGGGTATTCACCACCGCCACCGAGCAGCGCGGCATCACCGCTGATGTTGTATTTCTCCACCAGCTTGTGATGCTGCTGCCAGGTGGTATCGACGGTCGTCAGCCAACGGGTGGCAATCTCCTTCGCCAGCTCTTCTTCGCCATAACTGCTGAAGCCTTTTACCGCCAGCCACTGCATGGGTGCCCAGCCGTTCGGGCTGTCCCACTGCTCACCGGTCACTTCCATGCTGCACAGCATACCGCCCGGTGCCAGCAGATAGTCACGCACCGCTTTCGCCGTACGCGTGGCCTGCTCATAGCTGGACATTCCCACATACACCGGGGTGACCGCCGCGGCGGAGAACGCGGCTTTCTCCCCTTCACGCCAGTTGTAATCCCGGTACAGGCCGGTTTCCTCTTCCCACAGATACTTATCTACGACCTCACGGCGACGCAGCGCCAGCTGCTGGTAGCGGTCTGCGGTCTCCTGCTCGCCTTTGCTGGCCGACAATCGGGCGATGGTGGTTTCCAGCTTGTAGAGGAACGCATTCAGGTCGATCGGCACAATACTGGTGGTCTGGATGCTTTCCAGACGGCCTGGCTCAGCCAGCCAGCGCGAGGTAAAGTCCCAACCGGATGCCGCACCGGCACGCAGGTCACGGTACACCTCGCTGGACGGACGCGATGACTGGCGTGCCGTTTCCACGTCTTCCAGCCAGGATTCGTCACGCGGCGTATCACGGTCATCCCAGTAACGGTTCAGCACCGAACCATCGGGCAGCATCACCACGTGGCGATACGCCTGATTCGGGGAGAGATCGTCCTGGCCATCCATCCAGAACGCATACTCGCTTTTCAACTGCGGCAGGTAATGCTGTGCTTCATGGATATCATTCTTTTCGAACAACTCCACCATCATGGCAAACACCGGCGGCTGCGAACGGCTGAGGTAATAAGTACGGTTACCGTTAGGAATATGGCCGTATTTATCAATCATCCACGCAAAGTTGTCGGCCATGTTATGCATCAGATCGCCACGCCCGGCGGCGGCAAAGCCCAGCATGCTGAAATAGGAGTCCCAGTAGTAGGTTTCACCAAATCGCCCACCCGGCACCACATAGGGTTTGGGCAGCGGCAGCAGCGATGAAAACTCGCAATGCTTTTCCGGCTGGCGGGTTAATACCGGCCACAGCGCATCAATATGTTGTTCGATGCTGTTTTCCGGGTCGGAAACATAGCGGCTGTCATGGACACGTGGCAGCTCGAAATTTTCCAGCACGAATTCCAGCAGGTTAAAATCATCCCGCTCACGCGCCATATAATAACGAAAGAGAATACGTTCCGGTTCAAACCTTGGCGCACAGTCAGCAAAGGTTTTACTGTCGGAAAAAATACGCGACATCTGCACCACTTCGAACAGCTCCTGATAGCGGTCTGAAGGGGTGAGAATATCGGACGCGGGTAGCCCACGGATCGGCTCCGGCTGAGGCTCGACCGCGGAATCAGGCCCAGCCTCATAATCATCGTACCAGGCTTCATATTCAGTAGGGTTATTGTCAATCATCGCTTCATTTTGGTTGAAAGTGATAAGAACCTCCTGATGCCTAAATATTATGGCAAAGTCGCTGGTGGATTAAGGAAGTTATTATAGTACCGCAGTCTCAACGCGCAACCCGATGTTTCCATTACTCTTAATGAACAGATATTTCAAAAAATAAACGAAAGGGAAAATAAGCCAAATTCATTGACAATAAAAATGAAAATTGCCGTTTTCCCTTCATTTCTGACTGCCTATTTATTTTTTAAAATAGTGTTCATTAATCGCGAAATTACAGCAGCTTAACGACGCTGGTGGCAAAAAAAGGCAAAAATGATTTCTCTGGCGTTTTTAACAGTATTCTTCAACGCTTACAGAAGATTAGCGTATTTTTCCGCTTACCCATGATGTGTGGCTGTGCCTGTTGAGCCCGCGCTGCAATGTTACGGGCTTGTAAAAGTTAAGTATGGGGGCATTTTTTGTCTAATTCAGACAATACCCAGAGAGAGCCCTGATGGAAAATGCTTTATCCACGGTGACTGCACACGCTCGCACGCACGCAGTGGATAGATCGGCTGGAGGCCGTTGCGGTGTTTATCCCACTCAACGGCCGCTTGCGCCTGAAACTCGCTGGTCGAGGGAGCATGTACTGAATCGCTGGCAGGCCTCGTTACAGGAATATTTCCCGACTGTGATTTACTTCTCATTGCCGGGAAAATAAACTATTGCACCTTCGTAATTTGACGAAAAGAACAGACCCGGCGCCCTCAGGCTGAGGGTGATAACCAGAAAGGATTATGTAATGACGCTTCAACTCTGGCTGGCGTATACCGGTGTGATTGCCGCACTGATTGCCATCCCCGGCCCTTCGGCCCTGATCAGCATGACCCACGGACTGCGCTACGGCCGTAAACAGGCACTGGCAACGGTGACGGGCGGCGTGCTGGCCGCCATGATGCTGATGACCGCCTCTGCGCTGGGGCTGGGTGCCATCCTGGCGGCATCTACCACCGCCTTTACCGTGCTGAAAGTGGTCGGTGCCGCGTATCTGATCTGGCTGGGCATTGCGGCCTGGCGTGATAACAGCGAGCCTGCTGCGGTGAATGCCGTGGAGCTGGAAGAGGCACCGGGCGCATTACGCCTGTTCCGCAAAGGCTTTATGGTCGGTATCAGTAACCCGAAAGATCTGCTGTTCTTCGCGGCACTGTTCCCGAACTTTGTTGATGCCAGCCAGCCACATGCTGCGCAGTTTGCTACTCTGGCCATCACCTGGGCGGTGCTGGATCTTAGCATTATGTTCAGCTATGCCTGCGCCGGACGCCGCCTGTCAGGGGTGTTCTCCAATGCACGTCGTCTGCGCATCCTCAACCGTTCTACCGGCAGCCTGTTTGTCTTTGCCGGTGGCGCGCTGGCGATTTCAGCGAAATAATCCCTTCTGCTTTACGGCCGAGCCTGCAATGCGGGTTCGCCGCTTACCCCTGCCCTGGCAGGTATCCCTGTTTGACTTTTTCGACAGGGTTAACCGTGCGCGACTTCACCTTTCCTAATACCCGATATATCGCGTCAGGCAGAAAAAATGATAATATAGTCTAAGGATGATAGTAAACAGGGAGATTTATATGTCGTCAGTTGAAAGGATATCTAATCAAATTATTGCATCACTAAAAAGTAGTAGCCAAAATTTATACTGGAAGTACACAACCACTTTAGGTAATACAATTATTAATTTTTCAAAAGATATTGGTTATCTGACATATGAATTTTTGGACACAGATAATAGATGGGCTAATCGTAGTGAAACAATAAGATTAATCAGTCGCCTTAGATATGGAGTATCCAACGATGACTTAAGAAAGTTAGTAGTAATAATTATTTCAGAGCATACCAGGAATATCAAGAAAAGTGCTCTTGAGAGCTTAACTGAAAAAGTAGCAAAATTAACAGGTAAATATTTCATTACTCATGTGTTGATGCAAGATATTGCATCCCTATTTACAACTAAGATCATAGCAAAAATAGCCTTCAACTCATCGTTATCTCTTGCAGCTACCTTAGGAGGACTAAGATCCCGTTCTATTTATGGTTCCAGAGAACTAAGTAAAAAATCATCCTATATCTACTTAATGTTGAAGAGAGACAGAGATTTAGATCTTTTATATTTCATGATAAGTGAGTTCTTAGATCCGTTTGTCGACGCCATAAGGCTGAGAGAAACAGATCCAGAGGGATTTAACAAAGTATTTATCAATGTTATTAATGGGTTATCAAGGAAATAACAATCACCTATTTGTTTTGTGGGTTGCCTTTAGCGAAAAATAAAAGCACCCCATACTAAAAAGCAATATCACTAAGTGACCAGCAAGATTTCCTGAGTTGACGCCATACAACCCACCAGCGTCAACTATTTCTTTGACCACAAAAGATAAACTTATTAATGTTGCTATTGACAGAATTAAAAACACTGATGAAAATAACATTAAAACATAATGTAATATCAAGTTGAGATTCATTCTCTTTTAACTCCTGTTGTAAAAATGATAGTAAAATAAATTTTAATGCATACAATCACAGGTTGACAACATATTTCACGATCGACTACAGCAATAAGGCCTGCACACGCTGAATACGCCCACTGGCGCGCGCATAGGCAAACAACCCGCCCGCATCAATGATATTCGCCAGCTCCCCCACCGGATCAATCGCCAGCTGTTCGCCCGTTGCCAGCACGGTCACCGTCTGACTGCGGGTATCAATACTCACCCGGTCGCCAGTTTGCAACTGCTGATACAGCGCTGCGGTGGTCGCCACGGGCAGCAGCTCCCCGGTCGCAACACAGTTGCGGAAAAAGATGCGCGCATAAGACCGGGCAATGACTGCCTGCACTCCGGCGGCACCCAGCGCCATCACGGCATGCTCACGCGAGGAACCGCAGCCAAAGTTTTTCCCCGCCACAATAATCGGATAAGCCGAGCGCCCATTCTGCACATCGATAAACGGTAGTGCACCTTCCGGCAGACCACACATCGCCAGTGAGGCCAGCTGCGCATAGCCCTCCGGCGTCGAAGGATTCACTTTGAGATACTCGGCGGTCAGAATCTGGTCGGTATCAATATTGTCACCCAGCACGTATACCGCGCCGCTTATGATCGATTCCATGCTTACACTCCGAATTCAACAGGGTTGGTGATCATGCCGGTCACCGCCGCCGCCGCTACGGCATAAGGGGAGGCCAGATAGATAGTGGCACGCTTGTTCCCCATGCGGCCAACAAAGTTACGGTTGGTGGTGGAGATCACTGAAATCGGCTGATGCACGCGACCAAAGGTATCGGCCGGGCCGCCGCAACAGGCCGCGCAGCCCGCTTCTGACGACAGCTGCACGCCGGCATCGGTGAGGATCTGATACACCGACTGCCCCGCAATTTGCGTGGTGATCAGGCGATGAAACACCTCTTTAGTGGCCGGAACGGCAAAGGTCGGGATCGACACTTTACGCCCCTTCATCACCTGCGCAGCAGCGATAAAGTCCGCCAGCTTGCCGCCCGTACAGGAACCAATATAAGCCTGAGAGATGGCGACATTTTTCAGCGTATCAATCGACACCACGTTATCCGGTGAGTGAGGTTTTGCCACCAGCGGCTGCATGGACGTCACATCGAACTCGACCACCCGGCTATAGTCCGCATCCGCATCGGCCGTCACTATACTAAAGGGGATATCGGTGCGTTCCGCCAGATAAGCGAGCGTGGCTGCGTTCGGCACCATAATGCCGTTCTTCCCACCACACTCCACCACCATATTGCACATCGTCATACGCTCTTCCACCGACAAGGCATCAATGACACTGCCGCCGAACTCAATCGCTTCATAGGTTGCCCCTTCCACCGTCAGCTCAGCCAGCAGCGCCAGGATCAGGTCTTTTGCCTGCACATGCGCCGGCAGCGTGCCGTGATAGTTAACCCGGATGGTGGTGGGCACTTTCAGTGGGATTTCGCCGGTCCCCAGCGCATAGGCCGCATCGGTGATCCCCAGCCCGACAGCAAAACAGCCAAAAGCCCCGGCGGTGACCGTATGGGAATCGGTGCCGAGTAACACCTCGCCGGGCCGGGTATGCCCGCCTTCGGCCAGGCCAATATGGCAAACGCCCTTATACTGTGGCGTGCCGACATCGTAGAAGTATTTAATCTTCTGCTCCTGAGCGAACTCGCGCATCACACGAATATTGTGATTAGCCTGCGGGTCAGCCGAATAAACAAAGTGATCCGGGATCAGAATAAAACGGTCGGCATCCCATATTTTCGCCTGTTCACCAAATTCTTTTTTAAATACGCTGGCGACACCCGGCGTACAGGGATCGTGCGACATTAATATATCCACTTTTGCCCAGACTATTTCTCCAGGCGTAACGGTTTCCCGCCCGCTGGCACGAGCGAGTATTTTCTGACTGATTGTCTGCCCCATGCTATTTATCTCTGCGTGATATTTCGGCCATTGAAAGTAAATAAATTTTAATCACCTTACCGCTTTTCTCTGCGCGGTAAACGAGGAATATGCTAATATCCTCTATTGTTTCCGCCTCAGAACAATCCGGGATATTAATGAGCGATTTTGAAAACCTGCACGGGATGATTATTTTTGCCAAGGTGGTGGAAACGTTAAGCTATACCGAAGCTGCGAAAGCGCTGGGGCTGGCAAAATCCTCGGTGAGTAAAGAGATCTCGTCGCTGGAAGTGCGCCTCGGGGCAAAACTGTTGCAACGCACCACCCGGCGGATTCAGGTCACCGAAGTCGGGATGACGTACTATCACTACTGTTACCGCATCCTGCATGAGGTGAAAAGCGCCGATCTGTTTATTCGGCAGTTCCACGAAGAGCCAACCGGCAGCCTGCGCGTGGTGGCCCCGGTCACCTTTGGCTGTCAGTGTATTGTCCCGGCGCTGAACAGTTTTGTTGCCAGCAATATCCACGTCAGTGTCGATCTCGACCTGACCGATCGCGCGGTCAATCTGGAGGATGATGGCTGTGATATCGCCATTGCCATCACGCGCGAATTACCCGACCACCGCCATTATCGTCCGCTGATGGACATCGCCTGGGGGCTGTATGCCGCCCCAGATTACCTGAAAAATATCGAGCCTATCGCCAGCCCGGACGATCTGCCGCGCCATGACTTTATTCTGTTTCGCGGCCCGGCCCACACGATTTCATTACCGTTCCGTAAAGAAAAGCAGAAGAAAGACATTGAAGTCCGCAGTCGTTTTCGCGCCAATAACAGCATCGCTTTATTAAACTCAGCCGTGGCACAAACCGGCATCGCCTATCTGCCTAATTATATTGCACAGGAAGCGGTTTCCCGTGGGGAACTGGTGCAGTTATTACCCGACTGGGAAATGGATATTTATAAGTCATACGTTCTGGTGAAAAGTGATAATTTTATTTCACCGCGCGTGAGACTGTTTATTGAGGATTTGCAGAAGGCGTTACATCAATAAAAAAACCTTGCGGGTTTTTTATTATTTAAGCTGGGTGTTTTTGGGCCTGACACCAAATACTGAAGCCCTTTGTACCTTGAGGCTACTATTGGTAGTCACATACCGGCTATTAACGATCTTGAGATCACCAGTAGCCAATTTATCTTTGATGTCACGTCCTGCGGCAGCTTGCAAACGTTGCGCCATCTCATGAAAAAGGCGATCCGTTGATACATTATGCAATGTGGTAACTTTGAGTTGTGACGACATAACCTCTTCCTCCTGCTTCAACATCTGTGTATGCCTCCCATCCTTCCAGTCGACTAAATATTTTGCTTTTTGGATGGCCTTCAAGACCGAGCGCTCGCGAGTAGATTACTGCTAAATCTGTAGCGCGTTGATGCTCAAGGTCAGCTGCGGCGGTAAAGATATAGGCACCTGCATTGCAAATAGTATAATGGTCATAAATTATACTTGCAACGTTGAGCAGCACCCTGCCGCTGGCGAGTCCACGATGCCGAACATGTCTGTAACCTGTTGGTTCTTCGGTGGCAGGATCAAGTGAGTCAAAGACCACTGCCCAGACCCCATTTGCAGGAAACGTAAATCCTGGGCAGGCATGAAGAAGGTCAATGCCTTTTGAAGCCAGGTCATGAGGCGACATTATCTGCTCAAAGCCAACACCATATAATTCCCCACAAAGTAGAAAATTACGATAAATCATACCATTGCCGTACTTGTCTTCAAATGGCGGCTGCCATTGAAATTTGTTATTCACTTAGCATCTCCCTATGCATAAAGTGATTTATATTCAATGAGTTAAAATAATAATCAGGTATGACGGGAAAATTACCCTAAATAATTGGCGTTATAGCAAGGCGGCGAATGTGTTAATCCCCGGGAGCTTACTGGAGTAAGTGACCGGGGTGAACACATGAAGCCAACGCTACTGTAGCGTCAAGTATGACGGGTAAATTACCCTAAATAATTGGCGTTATAGCAAGGCGGCGAATGCGTGAATCCCCGGGAGCTTACTGGAGTAAGTGACCGGGGTGAGCACATGAAGCCAACGCCGCTGTAGCGTCAAGTATGACGGGTAAAATTAATAATAGTTGCCGTGACGGTAATCCCAGGTAGTAAAGATGTCAGACATGATCGACATAATCTTATCCACATCCAGACCTTTACGGATCAGCACCGGGCATGGCGTGATGTTACGCTCGCCTTTCTGCTCTGGCACCAGTTTGCCGTTATCGTCAACCATCGCCACCATCACGCCCTGCTCGTAACGGGTCTTCTCAGACTCGTTTGGCTGGATGGATTTCACGTAGTCGTTGGCAGCAATAATCAGGTCTGCATGCGCTTCGATGCGCTCGCCAATGCCTTCTACCAGGCCACGGTTTCCTTTACCTGATGGGTTCGCGGAGCTGGCGAAGGAGAATTTACCGTGGTTTTCCCACAGCTCTTTCGCCAGATTCTCGCCAGGTACGCCAAACTTAATCACAAAGCAGCTGGTCTGGCGGCGGTCCATCATCAGCTCTTTAGAACCGTCATCCGGGATACGTGCCACCGCTTCTTCTTTCCACGGCAGGATGCAGCCCAGCAGAACATCCTGGTCCCAGTGCTGCTGATACAGTGCTTCGATTTCAGGGTTTAACTGGGCCAGTTCTTTCAGCTGTTCCAGAGAACCACACAGCACCACGCCTGGCTTGTTACGGTTACGCTGCTTGGCGTCAAACTTGCGCTCCAGACCTTTGGCATCAGACGTCATGATGATGTAGCCCACTTTGGTCGGGCAGACGATCATGCCGCCGTTAGCAGACAGGATCTTCACGGCTTCCGGCTGTAAGCCACCATTCCAGTTAACCACTTTATCGTTCATAACAGCACCTTTGCGTTCAGATTCGGTTCAAATTAAGTGGGTAATCACCCGTTGAAACCATCCTGCCACAGCCAGTTTTTAGCGCAACAATAAACATCAAAAAGCCATGATTGTTTCCCGGAGGAAACAACCGTTGCCTGTCAGCGTGGGATTAACTGCTCTGCTTTCAGCCGGTCAAACAGCTCAAAGAAGGCTTCGCGCGTTGGCTGATACCCATTGAACCCGGCTTTGCGGCTTTTGCTGACGTCGGTAAACACTTCCATCGGGCGACCGAGATCGGCATCGGTATGCCACCAGGAGGCCAGCTTGGTGACGTCGCTCTCTTTCAGGTTGTGCTGTTGGGCAATCTCCTGCCACTGCTGAGCGGCGTCGTTCATACGTCCTTCCAGCGGCTGCTCGCCGTTGAATGGCGCGGCTTCAAGACCAAAGTATCCGGCGATTTCGCCCCACATCCACTGCCAGCGGAACACATCACCGTTGACCACATTGTAGTCCTGGTTTTGCGCCGAAGGCGTGGTGGCGGCCCAAATCAGCTGGTCGGCCAGCAGGCGGGCATCCGTCATATCGCTAACGCCCTGCCACTGCGCCTGTGAACCCGGGAAGACAAACGGCTGACCGCTCGCTTTACACAACGTGGCGTACACCGCCAGCGTCTGCCCCATATTCATGGCATTACCCACCGCGAAACCAATCACCGTATGCGGGCGATGAACGCTCCAGGTGCAGCCATATTTTTCTGCGGCGGCAAAGACTTCATCTTCCTGCGCGTAGTAGAAGTTCTCTACCGGCTGACGTCCCTGCTCCTCACGGAACGGGGTCACCGGCACACTGCCTTTACCGTAGGCATCAAACGGACCCAGGTAGTGCTTCAGCCCGGTGATCAGCGCCACATGGCCCCCTTTCAGGGTGTCGCCCAGTGCATCCAGGACATGACGCACCATGCCACCGTTGACGCGGATATTCTCTTTCTCATTTTCCTGACGTGCCCAGGCGCTGAAGAACACCTTATCGACCACCACCTCTTTCAGTGCGGCCTGGACGGATGCGCTGTCCGTCAAATCGGCGGTCAGCGAAGTGACCCCGGCGGTGACCGGCGTGCGGCCGCGTGATAACCCATAAACCTGCCAACCCTGCGCCAGAAGGCGTTCTGCCAGGGCACTTCCGGTGACGCCGCTGACGCCGACAATCAAAGCTCGTTGTTGCATAATTTCTCTCCTGTTCAGTAATGCCTCCAGCTTAATAGAGAATTAAATTCTCATCTCAGGTATAAATTCACAGTATTCATGAACAGGAGGAACGAATGGCCTCATCTGAAGATCGCCTGAAAGGCATCACCGCCTTTGTTGCCACGGTGGAGAGCGGCAGTTTTACCGCCGCCGCCGAACGGCTGCATCTGACCAGTTCTGCCGTAAGTAAAAGCGTGGCACGGCTGGAAGCGCGCCTCGGTTCACGGCTGTTTGAGCGCACCACCCGCAGCCTGGCACTGACCGATGCCGGGCAGGCCTATTACGACACCTGTACCCGCGTGCTGGGGGAGCTGAGCGAAGCCGAATCGGTGCTGGCGGCTCAGCGTACCATTCCTGTGGGCCGTCTGCGCGTTGCCGTCCCCCATACCTTTGGCCGGCTGCATGTCATGCCGCTGCTCAATCACTTCTGCCAGCAGCACCCGGACATGCAGCTTAACCTGTCGTTCTCGGACCGTTTTGTTGACTTGTTTGAAGAGGGCGTGGATGTCGCGGTACGCATCGGCGGGCCAGGCAGTTATCCCCCTTCGCTGGCGGTGCGTTATCTCGGCTGCGAGCAGTTGATCTTTTGCGCCTCGCCTGACTATCTGGCGCAGCACGGTACACCGCAGTCGTTAGAGGCGCTGGAGCAGCACCGGGCGATTGTGTATGACCGCATCGACGGCAGTACCAGCCCGTGGCATGTCACCTCGCCGGATGGCCGCATTACCACACGCACCGTGCCACACCGGATGGCGCTGGGGGATGGCGAAGCGCAGCGTTCAGCAGTGATGGCCGGGCTGGGCGTGGCACAGATGGCGACCTGGCTGATGGAAGAACAACTGGCACGCGGTGAGCTGGTGGGATTCCTGCCGGAACTGGCGGTGCCGGGCTTGCCGCTGTATGTGGTGTGGCCACGCAGAAAGCAGCTCACGCCGAAGGTCGATGCGCTGCTGAGTGCACTGGCGACGTTGAGGATTGGATAACCAGGGATGGCCTGGGCCGCTGCGAATGCAGCGGTCACCCTGTGATATTCAACGTAAGAACATTTACGCATCGCACTATCATTATTTATCTTTTTTAACGCGGCCCTTTTCTAAACTGAATATTTTTTTCCAGTCAGCCAGGAACAGAATATAAAAAATGAAAAATAGCACAGCAGAATATCGAATAATGCTGTCATCCCATGCGGCGTAATTAAAAAACCGATAGAGTGACCCGGCACCAAACCTGGCAATACCAAACTGGCAGCTCCCCACTATCAAAACAATCACCAGGTTAAGCAACTTTTTGCGCCGTAAGGTAAAAATTTTTTCTGAGCTAAGCAGATAAAGTGGGATCATCAATAATAGTGAAACTAATTCATATCCTATTATGACTAACCATGAGCTATCCGTTATGACCACATCCCTGTACATTTAATTCTCTCCTGATGATGGATAAACACTTTGCAATGTATTTATGTCTCCTATTATCTCAGCAACAAGAGGAACAGGTCCTAAATCTTTCCAGCCACGAATAAAATCTGTATTTATATGTCTAAAAAGGCGAAATGAATCAGATTTTGGGATGTTTCTCACCAAACCATATCCAGACAGACCAATATCAACGACACTATAAACAACATCAGCCTGAGCTTTACTGTATCCCAACCCCTTAGCAAGTTCCCGGTAGGCTTGTCGGATGCAACCCTGTTTATTTTTCCGATATAAAAGATAATATCCATTTTCATAGACATTATTGAATCCATGTGCAGCTAACGATGCCCCATAAGCAGCACAAAGCCCTCCCATTGACGCAGCACAAATCCCAGTCCCACCAAAAAACTGAACACCGCCGCTAACAAAACCAACTTGTTTAAGGACCAGCACAATTCTTCTATTGTGCACTTCTTTTTTCACTGCTGCATACTGCACCATTCTTCCGGCCATCAACTGAAATTCCTGATTTCGCAAATTATCAGTCTCTTCATTCAATGTTTTTATAGCACCACTCAGTGACATACACTGAATATCTACTTCACGTGTAATATGAGAGATAAAATTTTTTATCTCATAAAAAAAAGCGCACGGGCATATCCTGTTGGAAGATAAGTCAGTGCTGTTATATTGCTGACTTTATTTAATTGCTGAACCGCACTGTTAAAATCCTCTTTACTAGCCGTTCTTGAAAACATCACTTTCTCCTTGTTATGTTTTTAAACCCATACACTTTACCATGATATTTGTTGAGTTCTGGGTTGACGATCAGCTTTTCAGAATCGGGACTGACTATCTGGTCCGGCACGGCCTGCCGTTGTATGTCGTGTGGCAGCGCAGATCCTGCCACTAGTGCACACCATCAACACGGATCGATCGGAAACGATAATCGACCCCGACGAGGGATTGCCATAGCATGGCAGTGTTAAAACCACAGCGGCACAATTTTTTGTGCCCACATTACCCGTTTAATTACCCGTGAAAACCCAATTCAGCAGAGATCGCTTTCGCGGTGGCTACCACAGGAGCCATCAGCTTTTTCACCCCAATCTGCTGGAGTTTCGCCGTCGGCAGGGACACGGATACCGCATACGGCACCCGCTGCTGAATATCAAACACCGGAGCGGCAATACAGGAGACGCCCAGCTCGTTCTCTTCGCGGTCCATCGCCGTCTGCTGCTGGCGAATATTTTTCAGCTCTTCCAGCATTTCCGGCAGCGTGATGATGGTGTTTTTTGTCAGGGGCTGAATGGTGTCCTGATGGCTCTGCCAGTAGTGCGCCGGATACTCTTCGCTGCCCCAGGCCATAAAGATTTTGCCCATCGCCGAACAGTACAACGGCATATGCTGGCCGATATAAGCACGGGTACGCATCATTCCGGTGGTCGGCTCCAGCTTATAAATCAGGATCACATGATCATCTTCCCGACTGGAGAAATTCACCGTTTCCCCTACCTCAAGATTGAGTTTTTCCAGATGCGGCGCCGCCACGTGGATCACATTGAGCGATGAAAGTGCCTTCTGCCCGACAGAGATAAATTTGGTGGTCAACCGGTAGCTGCCCGGCGACGGTGCCTGTGTCACATAGCCGCTGCTGTGCAGCCCCTGCAACAGTCGGTGCACGGTACTTTTGTTCATCCCGGAGAGTTCCGAGAGATGGGCCAGCGGGCAACCGTTAGGGTAGTTGCTTAAGAGTTCAATCAACTGAAGGCCACGAAACAGGCTCTGCGTCCCCAGCGGCTTGTCTTTCTTATCATCCTTCACGCTATCCGCTTTTACGCTCATCCACGCTTCCTCTAAGTTTCCCGCGCCCCGTCCGGGGAGTTGCCAGATGGTAACCCATGCATCCCGTACTGTGAATATGGAACGACGTTTCAGTGCATTTTCTGAGGGACAAATCTGCCAAAAAACGCCCATCCAGAAGTGAGCTATTCATCACAATTCCACAACATTAAAAACAACCCATTGTTTTTAAACAACAAATAAAACCGTCACATCTTTGCTTTCCGTTCCAACAGAGAATAGTATTTTTGAAACTTGATTTCGCATATTGAAATATTGCGGTGTTTTTTCTTGCTGTCGCCGCTGTTGATGCTCACCAGGAGTTGCAGGAGGCTGTAATGCAGCATACACCCGGTACACCGGTTCTTACGCTGAGCCATATCACCAAACGGTTCGGTGGCAATATTGCCGTCAACGATGTCAGTCTGGAGGTTTTCCCCGGTGAAGTGGTCGCCCTGTTGGGGGAAAACGGTGCCGGAAAATCCACCCTGATCAAAGTGCTGGCGGGCGTCTATGGTCGTGACAGCGGTGATATCCGCTTTCAAAACGCCAGTATCGCCTCTGCCGCCAGTTTAAAAACGGCCCGCCAGCAACCCATCGCCTTTATCCATCAGGATCTCGGGCTGATTGAGTGGATGACGGTGGCCGAAAATATGGCACTGGTGATGGGGTTTACCCGTCGTCTGGGGTTGATTGACTGGCGAGCGGTGCGCGAACGTTCACGTGCTGCGCTGGATGAAGTCGGCATCGCTCTGGACCCGGACGCCCGCGTGTTTGAGCTGTCGCGCACTGAGAAATCCCTGCTGGCGATTGCCCGCGCCGTGGCGGTCAATGCCGAAGTGCTGGTGCTGGATGAACCCACCGCCTCATTGCCCGCCAACGATGTGCGCCATCTGTTCAGCGTGATCAACCGCCTGAAAAGTAAAAAAGTCGGGATGATTTACGTCACCCACCGCCTGGATGAAGTGATTGAGATTGCCGACCGCGTCTGCGTGATGCGCGACGGCAAACGCGTGGCGGGCGGCATGACGGCGCAATATACCCTGCGCAACCTCGTCGAAATGATCGTCGGGGAAGCCATCGACGGCGATCAGCGCGAAGCGCTGCCTGAAGGGCAACCTCCAGTGCTGACGCTCAACCAGCTGCGCATTGATGAGGTCGGCCCGGTGTCCTTCAGCCTGCAACCCGGTGAAATGCTGGCACTGGCCGGGCTGCGCGGTGCCGGACAGGAAGAAATTGGCCGCCTGCTGTTCGGCCTGCGCCAGCGCAGCGGTGGCACCATGACGTTTCGCGATAAAGACTATCACGCCCAGTCACCACAGCAGGCCATGGCCGCGGGTGTCTCACTGGTGGCGGGCGACCGCACCGGAGAAAGCCTGGTGATGTCGATGAGCGTGCGTGAAAACCTGTTTCTTAACCCCTGTGCCAGCGGCCACCCGCTGCTGTCACGTTACGGTCGCCGGGCTGAAATCGGCGCCAGCTGGTGGAAAGTGCAGTTATTCGATGTGCGTCCGAAAGACGTCAACCTGGATATCAGCGCCCTCTCCGGCGGTAACCAGCAAAAAGTCGTCATGGCACGCTGGATGCACCTCAATGCCCCGCTGCTGATCCTCGAAGACCCCACCGCAGGCGTCGATGTCGGCGCACGCGAAGAGATCTATCACCTGCTGAACAAAGCGCTGGCCGACGGCATTGCGGTGCTGGTGATTTCCAATGACTTTGAAGAGATCGCCCATATCTGCAACCGCGCACTGGTGTTTAACCGTGGTCAGGTGGTCGGCGAACTGAAAAATGACCAGGTCACGTTTGCCAACCTGCTCGAACTGGCTTCGGCCAGTCACGAAACCCCTGTCGCCACCGTCTGAATTGTCAACGCCACCCTTCGACGGTGGCAGGAGAAGCTGTTATGTCCAAAACATCCGTGAAATCGACCGCGCTGGAACAGCGGGTCAGCCTTGGCGAGCATGGTGCCGCTGCATGGTCGATGCAAATCGTCACCCGCTACGGTCTGCTACTGCTGTGCATCCTGCTTACTCTGCTGTTTTCCGTGCTCTCGCCGTCATTCGCCAGCATGCTGACGTTGCAGGCGATCCTCGCCAGTAAAGCCAAAATCGCCCTGCTGGCACTGGCGGCCACCATCCCGATGATTGTCGGCAAAATCGACCTTAACGTCGGCTTTGGTATTGTGCTGTGGCATATCCTCGCCATCACCTTACAGGTGGAATATGGCTTCTCCTGGCAGATGGCGGTGCTGACCGTGCTGGCGATTTCCGCGCTCTACGGGCTGCTGAACGGCATTCTGGTAGCGCTGGCCGATATCGACAGCTTCGTTGCCACCCTCGGTTCCGGCACCGTGCTGTATGCCGTGGCACTGTGGCACTCCGGCGGCCGCCAGATTGTCGGCGATCTGCCGGATGCCTTCACCGCCCTGCACCATACCGAAATCTTCGGTATTCCGGTGGGTGCCTTCTACGTGCTGGCGGTAGCCATCATCCTGTGGCTGATCACCGAACACACCCCGCTCGGACGCTGCATGTATGCCGTCGGCGGCAACCCTGCTGCGGCACGGCTCAACGGCATTGCCGTCAACAAATTTACTATCGGTGCCTTTATCGCCTCCAGCGTACTGACCGGGTTTAGCGGGGTGCTGATCGCGGCTGAACAGGGTGTCGGCCAGGCCAGCGTGGGTATGGATTACCTGCTGCCCGCCCTGGTGGGCGCGTTCCTCGGCAGCACCACCATCCGTCCGGGCCGCGTCAACGTCTGGGGCACCGTGGTGGGGATTGCTATCCTGGCGATCGGCATCGCCGGTATCCAGCAGTTCGGCGGCGATTTCTGGGTAGAGCCGCTGTTTAACGGTGCCACTTTACTGCTCTCCATTACCCTCGCCGGTTACGCCCAGCGCCGCCGGATGCTGAACCAAAAGGCCGTGGTGCGCAGTCAAAGCACCCCGGCTACCACTCCTGACAATAACCAGAAAACCATCACTCCAGGGAGTACCCTATGAAACGCCATCTTCTTGCTCTGACCCTTGGCACCCTGCTGGCAGGTTCGCTGCCCGCCTGGGCCGACAGCTACCTCGATCAGGCCACCGCCGCCATTACTAAAGCCACGGCCAGCGTCACCGAGTGGGACGGCCCGACCACCGGGCCTGTCCTGCAAAAGAATAAGAAGGTGATTTTTATCGCCTCGGATATGAAAAATGGCGGCGTACAGGGCGTGCAGCAGGGGCTGAGTGAAGCCGCCGCTGCCGCAGGCTGGAAGCTGGAAACCCTCGACGGTGGCGGCTCGGTAAAAGACCAGTTGGCCGCGCTGAACCAGGCCATTGCTCAGCGCCCGGACGGCATCGTGATTGGCGGCTGGAATCCGAACGTTGCCAAAATTCCGCTGAAAAAAGCCCTTCAGCAAAAAATCGTGCTGATGGCCTGGCACGCGGAACCTCAGCCAGGGCCGATTGCTAAATACGGTGTGGTCGCCAACATCACTTCTGACTCCAACGAAGTGGCCCGCCTCGCCGCGCAGTATGCGGTGGTACAGTCCGGCGGCAAGGCACAGGTGCTGATCTTCACCGATTCGCTCTACCAAATCGCACTGGATAAGGCCAATGCGATGAAGCAGGAAATTGAGAAGTGCAGCGGCTGTAAAGTGGTGGAGTTTATCGATACGCCGCTGGCCGACACCGCCAACCGCATGCCCTCCATGACCTTCAGTCTGTTGCAGAAGTACGGCGATAAGTTCCAGTACGCGCTGGCAATCAACGATCTCTACTTTGACTTTATGGCCCCCGCGCTGAAAACCGCCGGTAAAGGCGGTAAAAATGCGCCGTTTAATATCTCCGCCGGGGACGGCTCAATCTCTGCCTTCCAGCGTATCCGCAGCGGTGACAGCCAGATCGGCACCGTGGCCGAGCCGCTGAAACTGCACGGCTGGCAGCTGCTGGATGAGTTTAACCGTGCCTTTGCCGGGCAGCCGCCGTCAGGTTACGTCACCCCCGCGCACCTGATCACCAAAGAAAATATTGGCAGTGACGGCGGTCCGCAGAACCATTACGACCCGCAGAACGACTATCAGGGACACTACAAAACCATCTGGGGCGTGAAGTAACGGAGGCGTTATGCAGACCGATAATCTCAGGCTGGAAACGCTCTGCTCCCCGGCGATATGGGCAGAGGGACCGGTGTGGCTGCCAGAGCAGGACGCCGTGGTGTTCAGCGATGTGAAAGGCAACCGCATGTTCCGCTGGCAGCGTAGCGGTGAGGTGAGTCTCTGGCGCTCACCCTCGCATTATGCCAACGGTAACGCCCGCGATAATGAGGGCCGGGTGGTCAGCTGCGAGCATGGCCGCCGTGCTATCAGCCGTACCGAGCATGATGGCAGCGTCACACTGCTGGTGGAGAAGGTCGAGGGTAAACGCTTTAACTCGCCGAACGATGTGGTGGTGCGATCCGACGGAACGATCTGGTTCACCGATCCCCCTTACGGCATCGTCAGTGACGACGAGGGTTATCACGCGCACAGCCAGGTGATCGGCTGTTACCTCTACTGCTTCGACCCGGCCAGCGGACAACTGACTATCGCCGCCAGCGATCTGCAACGCCCCAACGGGCTGGCCTTTTCGCCCGACGAGCGTCTGTTGTATGTGGCGGATATGTCCATCGTCGACTTCCCGACGCTGGGCCGCCGTCAGCTGCGGGTCTATCCGGTCGAGGGACGGGAGCTGGGAGCTGGGCGGCAGTTTGCCGAGGTCGCCCCCGGTTTCCCGGATGGCTTCTGCGTGGATAACCGCGGCAACCTTTATTGCAGCTGCGCCGATGGGGTGATTATTTTCGACAGCCTGGGCCAGACGCGGGGCAAGATCCCCGTGCCGGAACGGGTGTCGAACTGCACCCTCGGCGGCCCGGACGGTAACGAGCTGTATATCACTGCGACCACCTCGCTGTACCGGGTGATCATCGGTTAACGGCCGGGCGAGGCATGCCTCGCCCCTACGGTGACGGGGATCGGTTCGGGCCGGGCGAGGCATGCCTCGCCCCTGGGGTGACGGGATCGGTTCGGGCCGGGCGAGGCGTGCCTCGCCCCTGGGGTGACGGGGATCGGTTCGGGATGGGCGAGGCGTGCCTCGCCCCTGGGGTGACGGTGCCGTCGGTTTTTTAATATGTAGGGGTCAGGCATGCCTGACCCGGTTTCCCCACGCCTCAATTTCACCCAATGTGTTGGCGATCACATAACCCAACACTATTTTTATCTCACTGTTTTATAAAGATTAAATTCCACTCCGTTTCTTTGACTTGTTCCCACCAGGCGCATAGGATTTATTTGGAACGATATTCCACATATTGAAATAAAGCCACCTCCGGGGAGAAACAGCAGTATGAGAATCAGCTATCAGCAGTTGAAACAAGAGTTCCTGCGGGTGTTACTGGCACGCGGCGTGGCGGCAGATAAAGCCGAAAGCTGCGCCACCCTGTTCGCCGACACCAGCGAGAACGGCGTTTACTCCCACGGGGTGAATCGTTTCCCCCGCTTTATCCAGCAGCTGGATGCCGGGCACATCGTGCCGCAGGCCGAAGCGGAAAAAATCCTCTCGCTGGGCGCTATCGAACAGTGGGATGCCCACCGCGCCATCGGTAACCTCACCGCCCAAAGCATGATGGATCGCGCCATTGCGCTGGCCGACGACCACGGTATTGGGCTGGTGGCGCTGCGTAATGCCAACCACTGGATGCGCGGCGGCAGCTACGGCTGGCAGGCAGCGGAAAAAGGCTATATCGGGGTCTGCTGGACCAACTCCATCGCGGTGATGCCGCCGTGGGGGGCAAAAAACTGCGCCATCGGTACCAACCCGCTGATCGTCGCCGTGCCGGGTGAACCGATCACCATGGTCGATATGTCGATGTCGATGTTCTCCTACGGCATGCTGGAAGTGAATCGCCTGGCGGGCAAAACGCTGCCGGTCGACGGCGGTTTTGACAATGACGGGGAATACACCCGCGATCCCGCCACGATTGAAGAAAATCGCCGCATTTTACCCATGGGTTACTGGAAAGGCTCCGCCCTGTCCATCGTACTGGATATGGTCGCCACCCTGCTCTCCAACGGTGCCTCCGTCACGGAAGTCACCGAAGACAACGGCGACGAATTCGGTATCTCCCAGGTGTTTATCGCCATTGACGTTGACCGTCTGATCGACGGCGCCACCCGCGACAGCAAGCTGGCACGCATCCGCGAGTCCATCACCGGAGCCGAGCGCGCCGATAGCCAGCAGGCCATCCGTCTGCCTGGCCATAAATTCCCCGGTATCCGTGCTGAGAACCAGCGCCTCGGCATTCCGGTGGATGAACGCGTCTGGGCACGCATCCAGGCAATGTAAGGGAGGAAACCGCATGATTTTTGGCCATATCAACAACACCGATGCCCACCACTATCCGCCGACGATTGCACACGCCATCGACTGG
Organism: Erwinia rhapontici; assembly: GCF_020683125.1. Lineage (NCBI taxonomy): Bacteria > Pseudomonadati > Pseudomonadota > Gammaproteobacteria > Enterobacterales > Erwiniaceae > Erwinia > Erwinia rhapontici. The sequence goes on from NZ_CP085627.1 coordinate 4,577,176, forward strand.
TTAGCCCGCCACGATCTGGCCAGCATGGCAGCCGGGCGCTATCAGGACGATCACACCGGCTGGCAGATACAGGTGCTGGATCTGCACACCGCTCCGCACGGCGATAACTACCCTGAGGCGCACCGCCGTTTTATCGATGTGCAGTACCTGGTGTCCGGTAATGAGCTGATGGGCGTGGCAACGGAGAAGTGTGAACCCGCTATCCACCAGCCCTATGACGACGAACGCGACATCATCTTTTACCAGGATGCCCCACATGAAACCCTGGTGCTGATGCAGCCAGGCCATTTTGCGGTGTTCTTCCCGCAGGATATTCACCGTCCGAACTGTGCGGTGAATGCTCCCGAAGCCATTCGCAAGGTGGTGGTGAAGATCCCCACGGCCGATCTCGCTGACTAAAAGAGGATCACTATGAGCCTGACTTCCACATCGATCTCACGCGAAGGGATCCCTTCGCTGCGCTGGCTGCGGATCATTCCACCGATCCTGATCACCTGCATTATTTCCTATATGGACCGGGTCAATATCGCCTTCGCCATGCCCGGCGGGATGGACGCCGACCTCGGCATCAGCGCCTCGATGGCCGGGCTGGCTGGGGGGATCTTCTTTATCGGTTACCTGTTCTTGCAGGTGCCCGGCGGAAAGCTGGCGGTCTACGGCAACGGTAAACGCTTTATTGGCTGGTCGCTGCTGGCCTGGGCGGTGATCTCTCTGCTGACCGGGCTGGCGACGAATCAGTATCAACTGCTGGCGCTGCGCTTTGCGCTGGGGGTTTCCGAAGGTGGGATGTTGCCGGTGGTGCTGACCATGATCGGCAACTGGTTCCCCGATGCCGAACGCGGCCGTGCCAACGCAATTGTGATCATGTTTGTGCCGATCGCCGGGATCCTCACCGCCCCACTTTCCGGCTGGATCATTACCGCCTGGGACTGGCGCATGCTGTTCTTTGTGGAAGGCGTGCTGTCGCTGTTTGTCATGGGGCTGTGGCATTTCACCATCAGCAACCGCCCGCAAGAGGCGAAGTGGATCTCGCCCGCTGAAAAACAGTATCTGATCAAAACCCTGCACGACGAACAGCTGCTGATCAAAGGCAAAAACACCCGTAAAGCCTCGCTACGCCAGGTAATGAAAGAGCCGGTGATGTGGCGACTGATCATGGTGAATTTCTTCTACCAGACCGGGATCTACGGTTACACGCTGTGGCTACCCACCATCCTGAAAGGGCTGACCAACGGTAACCTGGAGCAGGTCGGTTTTCTGGCGATCCTTCCCTATGTCGGGGCGATCTTCGGTATGTTCCTGTTCTCATCGCTGTCCGATGCTACCGGGCGGCGCAAGCTGTTCGTCGCCCTGCCGCTGGCCGGGTTTGCCCTCTGCATGGCGCTGTCAGTCCTGCTGAAATCTCATATCTGGTGGTCGTACGCCGCGCTGTGCGGCTGCGGGTTCTTTATTCAGTCGGCAGCAGGGGTGTTCTGGAGTATCCCTCCCCGCCTGTTTAATGCCGAAGTGGCAGGCGGTGCGCGCGGCGTGATTAACGCGCTGGGTAACCTCGGCGGCTTCTGTGGTCCTTATATGGTCGGCGTGCTGATTGTCGCTTACAGCAAAGATGCCGGGGTTTACAGCCTGGCAATCTCACTGACGATTGCCTCGCTGCTGGCGCTGACGCTGCCTGCGCGTTGCGATGCACAAAACAGGGAGGCAGCATGAACTACTGGTTAGGGCTGGACTGCGGCGGCACCTTCATTAAGGCCGGATTGTATGACGCTGAAGGGCGTGAACGCGCGGTGGCACGGCAGACTCTGCCAGTGCTGGTGCCGGAGCCGGGGCGTGCAGAACGCGATATGCCGCTGCTGTGGCAGCAGGCTGCCCGCGTGATTGCTGAGGTGCTGCAAAACAGCGGGCTGGAGGCTGCTCAGGTGGCAGGCGTGGGCATTTCCGCGCAGGGTAAGGGGCTGTTTTTGCTGGATAAACAGCAGAAACCGCTGGGCAACGGCATCCTCTCGTCCGATCGCCGGGCGCTGGCGCTGGTGCAACAGTGGCAGCGCGAAGGGATGCCGCAGACGCTCTACCCGCTGACGCGGCAAACGCTGTGGACCGGGCACCCGGTGTCGCTGCTGCGCTGGTTAAAAGAGCATGAGCCGCAGCGCTATGCGGCCATTGGCAGCGTGCTGATGGCCCATGACTATCTGCGCTATTGCCTGACCGGAAAACTGGCCTGCGAAGAGACCAATATTTCTGAATCCAATCTCTACGATATGGAGAAAGGTGACTGGTCTGCCGCCCTGGCGGACACCCTCGGCCTCGGCGATATTCTGCCTGCCCTGCCTCCAATTGTCGGCCCGACCGCCATCGCCGGAGAGGTGACAGCGGAAGCCGCAGCATTGTGCGGGCTGCGTGCAGGTACGCCTGTGGTCGGCGGGTTGTTTGATGTGGTGTCTGCCGCGCTGTGCGCCGGGCTGCATGACGATACCCGACTGAACGCGGTGATGGGCACCTGGTCGGTCACCAGCGGCATTACCGACCGCATCAGCGATGAAAGTGGCCATCCGTTCGTGTACGGGCGCTACGCCATTGAGGGGCAGTACATCATTCACGAAGCCAGCCCGACCTCGGCGGCCAATCTGGAGTGGTTCTGCCAGCAGTGGGGGATTGACGACTATGCACAGCTGAATCAGTGGGTCGCCGCTCTGCCCCCGGCACAAAGCTCGCTGTTGTTCCTGCCGTTCCTTTACGGCTGCAACGCCGGGGCCGACCTGCACGGCAGCTTCTTTGGTTTGCAGGCAGGCCATCAGCGCGGCCACCTGGTGCAGGCGATCTACGAGGGCGTGGTGTTCTCGCACCTCACCCATCTCAACCGCATTCTTACCCGCTTCCCGCAGGTCAGCGCCCTGCGCCTGAGCGGCGGGCCAACGCGTTCCGCTGAGTGGATGCAGATGTTTGCCGATGCCAGCGGGCTGCCCGTCGAGATCCCACAGATTGAAGAAAGCGGCTGCCTGGGGGCGGCGCTGGCGGCGATGACGGGTACCGGAGCCTGGACCTCCCTGCAACAGGCGCAGCAGGCGCTGGCACCCGTCATCATCAGCTATCAGCCGGACGCACAACGTCATGTGTTGTATCAGAAAAAATACCAGCGTTATCAGCAGCTACTCACGGCGCTGATCGCCGCACAAGGAGTCACACCATGAGTCATTCACGGGTTCCCCAGCTGCAGCTGGCGCTCGATCACACCCAGCTGGATGCCGCGCTGGAGACGGCGCAGCGCCTGCATCAGCAGGTCGATATCGTGGAAGCGGGCACCATTCTCTGCTTCAGCGCCGGAATTGACGCCGTACGCCAGCTGCGCCAGCAGCTACCGGGGAAAACGCTGGTGGCCGATTTTAAAGTGGCGGATGCCGGGGCCACGCTGGCAAAACTGGCGTTTGAAGCCGGGGCCAACTGGATGACGGTGATCTGTGCGGCACCGCTGGCGACCTTTGCCAGCGCGCTGGAGGTGGCGCATCAGCACCAGGGCGATATCCAGATTGAGCTGTTCGGCCACTGGACGATGGAAGAGGCTAAGCGCTGGCGTGAACTGGGGCTGACGCAGGCCATCTACCATCGTGGGCGCGACGCCCAGGCCAGCGGCCAGCAGTGGAGCCCGCAGGATCTGGACGCGATGAAAGCGCTCTCCGACCTGGGTTTTGCCCTGTCGGTCACCGGGGGGATCACCCCGGACGAGTTGCCGCAGTTTAAACAAATTGATGTGAAAGCCTTTATCGTCGGCCGGGCGCTCAGCGAAAGTGCCGACGGGCTGGCCACCGCCGCCGAGTTTCATCAGGCGATTGCCAACATCTGGGGACACTAACCATGCGCCAACACCCGCTGGGAATTTATGAAAAAGCCCTGCCTTCTCATCTGAGTTGGCCGGAACGCCTTGCCCTGGCGAAAGCCTGCGGCTTCGACTTCGTCGAGATGTCGGTGGATGAAACCGACCTGCGCCTGTCGCGCTTTCAGTGGAGCAAGGAGCAGCGCCTGTCGCTGGTCAACGCGATGATGGAAACCGGGGTGACCATTCCCTCGATGTGCCTGTCCGGTCATCGCCGTTTTCCGTTCGGCAGCCGCGACCCGGCCATCCGTGAGCAGGCCTATAAGCTGATGGAGCAGGCGATCCAGCTGGCAAAAGACGTCGGCATCCGCACCATCCAGCTGGCGGGCTACGACGTCTACTACGAACCGCACGATGAAGGCACGGTGGCACGCTTTGCCGAAGGGCTGGCGTGGGCGGTGGATCGCGCCGCGGCGGCGCAGGTGATGCTGGCCGTCGAAATCATGGATACCGAATTTATGAACGCCATCAGCAAATGGAAACACTGGGATAAGCAGCAGGCCTCGCCGTGGTTCACCGTCTACCCTGATGTCGGCAACCTGACGGCCTGGGGCAACGACGTCGCCGCCGAACTGGCGCTGGGCATTGACCGCATTGCCGCTATCCATTTGAAGGATACCCAGCCCGTCACCGCGAGTTCGCCGGGGCAGTTTCGTGACGTGCCGTTTGGCGAGGGTTGCGTCGATTTTGTCGGCGTGTTCCGCACGCTGAAGCAGCTTAACTATCGTGGCGCATTCCTGATTGAGATGTGGACAGAAAAAGCCGAGGAGCCGGTGGCCGAGATCGTGCAGGCCCGGCGCTGGATTGAACAAAAAATGCAGGAAGGAGGCTTACAATGAGCTTATCAACGCTGAAACAGCAGGTTTTCGAGGCCAATCTGGCGCTGCCGCGCCACCATCTGGTGACCTTTACCTGGGGCAACGTCAGCGCCATTGACCGCAGCAGCGGGTTGGTGGCGATCAAGCCTTCCGGCGTGGAGTATGACGGCATGACCGTTGACGATATTGTGGTGGTGGAGCTGGAAAGCGGCCGCACGGTGGAAGGCAGCAAGAAGCCCTCTTCCGATACCGCCACCCACCTGGCGCTGTACCGGGCGTTTGCTGATATCGGCGGCATCGTGCACACCCATTCGCGCCATGCCACCATCTGGGCGCAGGCCGGGCTGGATCTGCCTGCCTGGGGCACCACCCACGCGGATTATTTCTACGGCACCATTCCCTGCACGCGCCTGATGACGCCACAGGAGATCGCTGAGGATTACGAACACAACACCGGTGAAGTGATTATCGATACGTTCCGCTCACGCGACATCAGCCCGACGGCGATCCCGGCGGTGCTGGTCAACGCCCACGGGCCGTTCGCCTGGGGTAGTAACGCGGATAACGCCGTACATAACGCGGTGGTGCTGGAAGAGATTGCCTATATGGGAATTTTCTCGCGTCAGCTGACGCCGGGGATGCGTGATATGCAGCAGGTGCTGCTGGATAAACATTATTTGCGTAAGCACGGGGCGGGGGCGTATTACGGGCAATAATGGCCTGCAATGGGCAGACCGGTAGTCCAGGGCGAGGCGTGCCTCGCCCCTACGAGTTCCTGTCGTCCAGGTCGAAGCGTGCCTCGCCCCTACGAGTTCCTGTCGTCCAGAGCGAGGCGTGCCTCGCCCCTACGAGTTCCTGTCGTCCAGGGCGAGGCGTGCCTCGCCCCTACGAAAGCATGATGTGTCGCTCAGCCCGTTACGGCGTCAACTTCTCTACATCAACATTCCCCTGCTGATGCACCACGGCCTCATCCTTACGCACCTTCGCCACATCACCGGCCGACACCGCAGACGTTGCGGTATTGCCCCAGCTGGTGCGGACAAAGTTCACCACATCGGCGACCTGCTGGTCGTTCAGACGCCAGCCAAACGCCGGCATGGTGATGGTGGTCGGTGCATCTTTCATGCCCGGCAGCTGTGCGCCACTCAGCACGATATGGATCAGCGATGTGGGATCTTCGGCCAGCACCACCGGATTCCCGCGCAGTTCCGGGAAGAAGCGTTTATAGCCGCTGCCATCGGTCTTATGACAGGCCGCGCAGCTGTCGACATATACCGACGCCCCGGTCTTGCTGTCATCGCCCTTCCACAGCGCTTTCGCAACGGTGTCATCCGGTGTGAAGCCCACCTGATTCGGATCTTTCGCGCCCAGCGACTTCAGATAGCGAGCAATCGCCGTCGCATCCTCTGGCGTCAGGTGTTGCAGGCTGTGCTGCACGACATCGGTCATGCCGCCGAACACCGCCGTATGATCGTTGCGCCCCATACGCAGGAACTGCACCAGATCATCTTCGCTCCAGCGGCCCAGGCCATCACGCCCGTCACCTCTGAGATTGCTCGCCGTCCAGCCGTCAATCGGTGCATTGCTGCCGGAAAGGAAGTCGCTGCCCTCATCATTGTTCAGCGCTTTTTCCTGCATGGTAATACTACGCGGCGTGTGGCAGGCACCACAGTGGCCCAGCCCTTCCACCAGATACTGGCCGCGCGCCAGCACCGCATCCTGCCCTTTGATCGGCTGGAACGCCTTCACATCCGGGGCAAATATTCCACGCCAGATCGCCAGCGGCCAGCGCATCGACAGCGGCCACGGAATGTCGCTCTCCTGATTCGCCTGTGCCACCGGCTTTACGCCGTGCATAAAGTAAGCGTACAGCGCCTGCATATCGTCGTCGCTGACCACCGCATAAGAGGGATACGGCATCGCCGGGTACAGCGTATCACCGTTTTTCGCCACGCCATGACGTACCGCTTTCTGGAAATCGTCGTAGCTGTAACCCCCAATCCCACTCTGCTTATCCGGGGTGATATTGGTGGAGTAAATCGTGCCGATCGGCGTTGCCATCGGCAGCCCACCCGCGAACGGCTCGCCGCCCGCTTTGGTGTGGCAGGCCACGCAGTCCCCGGCACGGGCGAGGTAATCACCGCGTTGAATCAGGGCATCGTTGTTGTCGTCTGCCAGTGCGCTAAACGCCACCATGCCCGGCAACAGGGCAATAAGAAGTAACTTTTTCATCTGCTTATCCTTATGCCTGCACCAGTGGACCCGGGTTTTTCAGGTACTGTTCGCGAATCGCTTTCGCCGACCAGTAGGTCAGCGCTGCCACCATGCCCGTCGGGTTGTAGCCCAGACCCTGCGGGAACGCCGAGGCACCGGGAACAAACACGTTCGGGACATCCCAGCTCTGGAGATAGCGGTTAATGGCACTGGTTTTCGGATCTTCACCCATGATCGCGCCACCGTTCATATGGGTGGTTTGATACACGGTGGTATCGAAGTGGGTTCCCGCCGCTTTCGGCGCACCACTGATCAGCTTAGGATTCATCGCTTCTGCAATCTTGTGCATCCGGCCATGCATAAACTGTGACATCTTGATGTCGTTGTCCTGCCAGTCAAAGGTCATACGCAGCAACGGCTGGCCGTGCACATCCTTGTAGTTCGGATCAAGATCGAGGTAGTTATTGCGATAAGACTGATGTGCACCGTGGGCATCCATCGACACGTGGTGGGTATAGTGATCCGCCACCGCCGCCTTCCACTTGCTGCCCCAGTTCGGCGTGCCCGGAGGCGTTGGCAGGCCAGAAATCGGCTTCACGCCCGCCTGGTTAACCCACATTGGTGAACCGCCGACAAAGCCATATTTGGCATGGTCAAAGTTATCCGCATTGAAGTCATCCACGCCGACCCCCGCGCCACCGGCACCGATAAAGTTATTGGTGAAGACGTCTTTATCGAAGAACGCCTTAATGGTGGAGATGTTCTGGTAGGCAAAGTTGCGCCCGACGGTGCCTTCGTTAGTCACCGGATCGTACGGCTTGCCGATGCCGGACAGCAGCATCAGATGCACGTTATGGAACTGGAAGGCGGAGAGGATCACCAGATCCGCGGGTTGAACGTTCTCACGCCCCAGACCATCCACATAGGTCACCCCTGTGGCATGTTTCTTATCGTCGGTCAGATTCACACGCAACACATAGGCATTGTTGCGCAGCTCAAACTTCGGCTCCTGGCGCAGCGCAGGCAGGATATTCACGTTCGGTGAGGCTTTGGAATACATGTAGCAGGCATAACCGCTGCAATAGCCGCAGAAGTTGCACGGCCCCATCTGCGCACCGTAAGTATTGGTATAAGGGCCAGAGGTATTGGCCGAGGGCAGATCGTAAGGATGGTAGCCAATGCTTTCTGCCGCTTGGGCGAACAGCTGCGCGGAGTAAGTGCGCTTCTGCGCAGGCAGCGGGAAATCAGCAGAACGGTCCGGGGCAAACGGGTTACCTTTGCCGCCCTGGCCAACCACTTTGCCCTTCACACTCCACGCCGAACCGGACGTGCCAAACACGCGTTCGGCCTGATCGAAGAACGGTTCCAGTTCATCGTACGTGACGCCGAAATCCTGAATGGTCATGCCATCCGGGATAAAGCTTTTGCCATAGCGCTCTTCATAGTGGCTGCGCATGCGCAGTTCCATCGGGTCGACGCGGAAATGCACGCCGGACCAGTGCAGACCTGCGCCGCCGGTGCCGGTGCCGGGCAAAAAGGCCGCCAACTGACGGTACGGCTGGGCAGTCTGCGCAGCATTATGACGAATGGTGACAGTGCTTTTTGACAGATCCTGGAACAGCTTTTTACGGATGTTATAGGTCAGTTCGTCAATCACCTGCGGATAGGCGCCATCAGGGTAAGTATCACGATGCGGGCCGCGCTCCAGCGCCACCACGTTCAGACCGGCTTCGGTCAGCTCTTTCGCCATAATCGCCCCGGCCCAGCCGAAACCAACGATCACTGCATCCACTTTTTTCTGTTCGTTTGCCATGGTTATGCTCTTTCCCCGCGAATTGATACCGGCGGCAGCGTGTAGCGCTCGCCGCGTTCCACCCAGTCCATAAAGTCGGCGCGTGCGCCTGGGAAGTTAATCAGCTGCCAGCCGACCAGGCCCTGATTACCACCGTGGATCGGGTCGCTGAAGAAGCCTTCGCGGGTGTTTTGTAATAGGAAGGAGAAGAAGGTTTTGGCCGGGACCTGGGGCAGTTCAACGCTGCCCGCTTCCAGCGCCTGTAACAGCGCATCCTGCTGCTCGCCGCTCAACTGCGCGAACACGTTGCCGTGCTGCTGTTTCGCCAGCGCATCGGCATCGGCCAGGCCAAGACGGTAGATCTCACGCGGCGTCAGCGGCAGCTGATAGCCCAGCGCTTTATCGGCATCCGGGTGGAACGGTCCCTGCATATACCAGTTGCTGCCCGTGGCGTACGGGGTGTTCATCTGGCGGTCAATGTACTCGGGAACACCCGCTTCCAGCGCTCCGGGGCCACGCTCATCTGCCGGGATCAGTCGTGCGGCCGCCGCCTGAAGGAAAGCGTACTCTTCCGGGGTAAACCAGGTGGGCTGATAGTCGCGTGCTTTATGTGGCCCGGTGGCGGCGGCTTCTTTCGCCACCGCAGGAGCGACGGCGGCCAGTGACCCCAGCCCTGCGGTGCCAATCGCCATCGCCGGGGCGAGGGTAATGGTTTTCAGCAGAAAATCCCTGCGTGTACTGCCTGTTTTTTGCTCTGACATGACATTGCCTTCTCAAACGCTCGCATCGGCGATCGTAAAAATGGGGGTCGGATGATTTCTTAGTCACATGTAGTGTAGGGGTATTCTACTGTCCCGGCGGTTTAGGCTGTTATTGTTACCGGTAACAACACTCCCTACTTTAACAGTAATACGCACAAGGTGTGAGGGGATAGAAACAAAAAGGCACAATTTCATTAACAAATTACGTAGCAGGCAGAGGGCGAGGCATGCCTCGCCCCTACGGAGAATGACGTTGTGAACAGGGTTATGCCGGGCGTGGCGTGCCTCGCCCCTACGGAGAATGACGTTGTGGACAGGGTTATGCCGGGCGAGGCATGCCTCGCCCCTACAGGGGAAGTCGTTGTGGACAGGGTTATGCCGGGCGGGAATGACGTTGTGAACAGGATGATGTAGGGGTCGGGCATGCCCGACCCGGGGAGGTTAAAACTCTTGCAGGCGGCTTTCCGACGGCTGTGGTCGGCCAAAGTAGTACCCCTGGAACAGGGTACAACCTTCTGCTTTCAGGCGTTCAAACTGCTCGTTGCTTTCCACACCTTCCGCCGTGATCTGAATATCCAAACTGCGGCTCATGCCGGTGATAGCACGGATAATCGCCAGTGCTTCACGACTGTCATGCATATCGTTAATAAACGACTTGTCGATTTTGATTTTGTCGAACGGGAACGATCGCAGATAGCTGAGCGATGAATAGCCGGTACCAAAGTCATCCAGCGCAATACGCACGCCTAAGGCCTTCAGCTTCTGCAAGATATGGATATTCACCAGGGTGTTATCCAGCAGTACGGATTCGGTGATCTCCACTTCCAGCCGATGCGGTGCCAGACCGGAGTCCTTCAGCGCGGCTTCCACTACCGAGACCAGCGCGCTGTTTTTAAACTGCAATGGTGACAGGTTTACCGCCACGCTTTGCTCACCCGGCCAGGTGGCGGCCTCACGGCAGGCCTCATACAGGGCATAGGCTCCCAGGCTGTGGATCAGCCCGGTCTCTTCGGCAATCGGGATAAAGTCCATCGGCATAATCATGCCTCTTTCCGGATGATGCCAGCGCATCAGCGCTTCATAGCCGATGATCTCGCGGTGCAGGTTGTTCGTGATCGGCTGGTAATAGAGCCTGAGCTGGCGGCAGGTGATGGCCTCACGCAGGTCGCTTTCAATCACCCGGCGCTTCTGCGCCATATCACTCATGGCCGCCGTAAAGTGCTCAAAGCGGTTACGGCCGTTACGCTTGGCTTCGTACAGCGCCATATCCGCACAGCGCAGCAGTTCATCCGGCGTGGTCATGCCGCTGTCGGCAATCGCAATCCCCACACTCAGCCCGACGGAGAGATTGTGCCCATCCACGCTGAACGGCGGACGAATGGTATCAATCAGACGGCTGGCGACCACTTCGGCTTCCTGCTGATGCGTCAGCCCTGGCAACACAATCGAGAACTCGTCGCCACCGCTGCGTGCCAGCGTGTCCTGCTCGCGCAATACTGCGCGCAGCCGCACCGCCACCGAACGCAGCAGATCATCACCCACCTGATGACCCAGCGCATCGTTAACGTTTTTAAAATTATCCAGATCAAGCCCTAGCGTTGCCGTCTTGCGCCGCGCATCACGGTCTTCACGCAGCGCCTCGGTCAGGCGCTGGCTGAACAGAACGCGGTTGGGCAGGCTGGTGAGGTTATCGTGATGCGCCATATGGTGAATACGGGCATCCGCAGCGCGCTGATCGGTTACATCATCCGCGATCAGCAGCACATAGTTATGGTGCTCATCGTTACCACGAATGATCGATGCGCTGCCGTTGATAATACGGTCACCGCCCGGCGTGGTCAGCAGCCGCTCGTTGCGCTGCATCCCCTCTTTACGCTGTGCGGTATCAGAGAGTTGCATAAAGTACTCCCCCATCTCTGCCGTCATACAGTCCGGCGCACGTTTGCCGATAAAGTCCCGCTGCGTGCCGCCCAGCAGTTTTTCTGCCTTGCTGTTGATCAACAGGATCTCGCGAGAAACTACATCTTCAACGATGACGCAGGAGGGGATGTTAGCAATGATGGTATCGAGAAATTTTGACAGTGAGGCCATTTTTTCACTGTTCTGCTCGGCCAGATCTTTCGAGCGCAGGATCTGCTGTTCGTACTCACGAACTTCGGTGCAGTCGCGGGTGATCTTGGCAAAGCCTATCAGCTGATCGTCATCATTACGGATCGCGTCGATCACCACATGGGCCCAGAAGGCGCTGCCATCTTTGCGATAACGCCAACCATAATCTTCGAAACGCCCGCTGGTGGCGGCTATTTTCAAATTGGTATCTGGCAGTTGCAGCAGGCGATCCTGAGCGCTGTAGAAGCAGGAGAAGTGCTTACCGACGATTTCTTCCGAGGTGTAGCCTTTGGCACGGCGTGCACCGGTATTCCAGTTCATCACCATGCCACGCGGGTCCAGCATATAGATGGCGTAATCTTTCACCCCTTCCACCAACACGCGGAATGTCTGCTCACGTTCGGTTTGTTCGCGCTGCATACGGCGCTGCTCGGTACAGTCGCGGGTAATTTTGGCGTAGCCAAGCAGCTTACCGTCATCGTCATGTACTGCATCAATAACCACGTGTGCCCAGAACGCGCTACCGTCTTTACGGTAACGCCAGCCCTGCTCTTCAAAACGCCCGGTGCGATAGGCCGTTTTCAGATTCTGTTCCGGCAATTTATTCAACCGATCCTGCGAACTGTAGAAACAGGAGAAGTGCTTACCGATGATCTCTTCAGCGGTATAGCCTTTAGAACGGCGGGCCCCGGCATTCCAGTTCACCACCAGGCCTTCCGCATCCAGCATGTAAATGGCGTAGTCGGTGACGCCTTCCACCAGCAGGCGGAAACGTTGTTCATGTGCACGCTGCTCGCTCAGCAGCCGTTGCTGTTCAGTGCAATCGCGGGTGATTTTGGCGAAACCGATTAACTCGCCACTCTCGCTGCGGATGGCATCAATGACCACATGAGCCCAGAAGGCGCTGCCATCTTTGCGATAGCGCCAGCCCTCCGTCTCATAGCGGCCACTCTCACGCGCGGTTCGCAACCCAAATTCCGGCAGGCCTTTTTGGCGATCTTCATAGCTGTAAAAGCAGCTAAAGTGCTTCCCGACGATCTCGGCAGGCAGGTAACCTTTGGCACGCTGTGCCCCCGGATTCCAGTTGGCGACGGTACCATCAGGCGTGAGCATATAGATCGCATAATCGACCACGCTTTGTACCAGCAGTCGGTACATAACATCTGAGTTTTCATTCATTATTAATTTCGCCTGGGCGCTGATGGTCATTTTCCCCTCTGAGGAAAACACTGTCAGCGCTGCAATACGCCGTTCGCTGGCGTAAAATATACCGCCCCCGCCCCCCGTAGGCAGCAGGATTCTTGTCTTTCAGTGTGCTCAATCCACACGGGTATAAACCGAAAACATCAGCCAATTCAAGCTAATTCAATCTATTGATAGCAGTTCATTGATCGTTATCGGCTTTGATTAAAAAACATTCAGCATTAATTTTCAGGCGACCACGCTATATAACGTGAATTTAAAGGTAAATTTGTTGTTTCTCTTCCAGAAAATAAAGATTACGGGGCAATTAACGGCATAAATAACCAAAGGAAATAAAGTATTTTCGTCACGGACATTAATAGATACAACCGTAACGAGATTACTCACAGGCAATCGCGGTATAACCACCAGACATTGACAGCGGAGTGCCTATGTTTAAATCCTTTTTCCCCAGGCCAGGGCTGTTTTTCAGCAGCGTAGTGATCTGGAGCCTGCTGGCCGTTTTGTTCTGGTTTGGCTATGCCGACAGCAAGTTCGCTCACCTGATGATCCATTTGACATGGATTCCCCCCGGCACGTTGCCCAACAACGCACTGCGTTTCATCTCCCCCGGCGAACTGGGTTTCTACAGCTATTACCTGCTGGTCACGCTGCTGTTTGCCGGAGGCTGGTTTGTTTTCAGCCCCCACCCCTGGCAGCGCTGGTCCATCCTCGGCAGTGCGCTGATTATCTTTGTCACCTGGTTTTCCGTGCAGGTGGGCGTGGCGATCAACAGCTGGTATGAGCCGTTCTATGACCTGATACAAAAGGCCATGGCACACCCGAACACTATTCAGATCTCGGCGTTTTATACCCAGATAAACGGCTTTCTCAGTATCGCGTTTATTGCCGTGGTGATTGATGTGCTGAATTTGTTTTTTATCAGCCACTTCGTGTTCCGCTGGCGCACCGCGATGAACAGTTACTACATGGAATACTGGCCGCGCCTGCGCCATATAGAAGGGGCCGCCCAGCGCGTGCAGGAAGACACCATGCGTTTCGCGTCCACGCTGGAGGATATGGGCGTCAGGTTGATTGATGCGGTGATGACGTTGATCGCCTTTTTACCGGTGCTGGTGGCGCTGTCAGTGCATGTGAAAAACGTGCCGATCCTGGGCCAGATTCCCTATGCGCTGGTGATAGCTGCGGTAGTCTGGTCACTGTTCGGCACCGGGCTACTGGCGGTAGTGGGGATTAAGCTGCCGGGGCTGTCGTTTCGTAATCAGCGGGTGGAAGCCGCTTACCGTAAAGAGCTGGTGTACGGTGAGGATGACGCGCAGCGCGCCAGCCCTCCGCTGGTACGCGATCTGTTCAGCCACGTACGTAAAAACTATTTTCGACTCTACTTTCACTATCTCTACTTCAATATCGCCCGCATTTTTTATCTGCAACTGGATGCGCTATTCAGCATCTTTGTGCTGTTTCCCTCGATCATCACTGGGGCGATCACCCTTGGCCTGCTGACGCAGATCACCAATGTGTTCGATCAAGTGCGCAACGCGTTCCAGTATCTGATCAATGCCTGGACTACTTTGGTGGAGCTGATGTCGATCTACAAGCGTCTGCGCAGCTTCGAGCGCGCACTGGATTAAGGAGGGCGGGCTGACCGAAGAAGAAGGTCAGCCCGCGAAGATTAGCCTGCCAGCGCGGCAAACACTTTTTCTACCGCACAGGCTCCCGGATCTTTCACCCCGTCCAGGCTCTCCTGGTTGAGGTAAGAGGAGCGTCCGGCACGTGCGCTGCGCATGGTGCTGGTGCTGTCGGCCCCCTTTTTAGCCGCCGTGGCCGCTGCAGTCAGACCGTCGCCGTTAAGCAGTGCAGCAAAGGCAGGCTGTAAGGCATCAATCATCGTGCGATCCCCGACCTGCGCCCCGCCGTAGTGCTGCATACGCTCCAGACCGGCGGTGAATGCCTGTGCCAGCGATGCGCCCTGGGCGAGCTGCTGTCCGGCGGCGGTAAACATGATCGACATCAGCACCCCACTGGAGCCGCCCATCACCGTGGCCAGCTTCTCACCCACCACCGTCAGCAGCGCCTCTGGCTGATTCAGCGGTAATTCCCCGGCTTCGCTCGCCTCCAGAACGCTACGCGCGCCGGCTGCAAAAGTTGACCCGGTATCACCGTCACCCACCTTCGCATCCAACTGATTCAGCTCACTTTCCAGCCCGATCAGTGTCTGACAAATCGTCGTGACGATGGACGCTGTCGCCGGGTTGTCTGAAGGGGTAAAAGACTGTAGCGAGTCGGCCAGTTTGGCCGGGATCTCCGCCAGCGTTGCAGGCGCGATAGCCGGGCTCCAGCCGCTGACTTCCACCGGTGCCAGCAGCGCGGTTTCCAGCGAGGGATCAAGCTGCATCACTGAGAGTGAAAAGCCTTTCATATCCAGCGCACTGACCAGCGTGGCGGGGCCAACCAGCAGCTTAACCTGCTTGCCCAGCGCCGAATGAAGCGTCTCACGCACCAACACCGCCATTTCCAGCGCCGAGAAGCCGCCCAGATTGTTCACCAGCAGGGCGAGCGGTCGATCAGTCTTTTTCGCCGTCAGCTGTTGCACCAGTTCAGCGACGATCTCGCGGCTGTTCTGTGTTTTTAACGTCGAGGCCCCCGGTTCGCCGTGGATCCCCATCCCCAGTTCGCTGCACCCTTCCGGTACGCGGTGATCGTCACGCGCTTCGCCCGGCACATGGCAGGTGGTGAAAGCCAGCCCGATGGAGGCAGTAGCGTCACAGGCCTGCTGCGCCAGCGCGGCCACCTCCGTCAGCGACTGGCCCTGTTCGGCGGCATAGCCCGCCACTTTATGCACCAGCGCGGTCCCGGCGATACCGCGCGGCTGCGGGTTATCCGGCAGCGCAATGTCGTCGCGCACCATCACCATTTCCACCTGGTAGCCCATGCCACGGGCCTTTTCTGCCGCCAGCCCGAAGTTAAGACGATCGCCAGTGTAGTTTTTGACGATCAGCAGACAGCCCGCCTCCCCGGTCACATTGATAATGGCGTGCAGAACGGCATCTACGCTGGGGGAAGCGAAGATATCGCCGCACACCGCTGCCGTCAGCATCCCTTTACCCACAAAGCCAATATGAGCAGGTTCATGACCCGAACCGCCGCCGGAGATCAGCGCAACGCGTGACTTGTCCCAGTCATTGCGCACGACCACACGCATCTGGGAGCCCAGCGCCAGGCGGCCAAGATTATGATGGGGAGTACTGAGCAGTACCCCTTCAATTGCGTCGTTCACCACCTGCTGTTTCTGATTCATGAAAAACTGACTCATTGCGCACTCCTTGTTAAATGAAGAATATTAATTACCCTTTCAACTAATAAACAATACCCTACGTTAAGAGAGATAGCCCGGGGATATTTACCTGTTCCCGCCAAAGATTAAAACCAGGTTCACATACAACGTTTCACCATATAAAGATGCCATTAAAAATAAGCACACAATTAATTGATAACACTCACCTTTAATTCCCTGTTAATATTTTAATACATATTTAACACAAAGGTGATATGACAATGAAACTTCAGTATCAATCACACTTTGCTATTAAATGTAATGCATTCCACAGACATTGCGTATATAACTGTCCTCGGCTAACCACAACATAACAATACGCCGTTTAGCCAATGATATAAAAATCCAATGAGGTGCCGCGCGGCAGGCCATCAAACACAATTACAGGCAAATCACTGCCCGCATCACATCTCAGCAGTCACGCCAACACCAGGGCGTCAAAAGGAGCAGGCTTAATCCCCTGCTCCTTTTTTTTCATCGTTGATTGTCACTTTTTCATCCGCTGTTGTCAGTTTTGCGCCAGCCAGCCAGCGCATTTTCACCGCAGAATAGTCACTCACCCAACAAGGAGCCTGACTATGCTGCACCAACCTGCCGACAAATATCACGCCTTTCCTCCCGTCACACTGACCGATCGCCAGTGGCCTGCCCGCACGCTGACCGCCGCCCCGCGCTGGCTCTCTACCGACCTGCGTGATGGCAATCAGTCACTGGCCGAGCCAATGGATGGCGCACGTAAAAAAGCGTTCTGGCAGTTGCTGATACAGTGTGGTTTCAAAGAGATCGAAGTGGCGTTTCCTTCAGCGTCACAGACCGACTTCAATTTCGTTCGTGAACTGATCGAAGAGCGGATGATCCCGGATGATGTGACGATCCAGGTTCTGACCCAGGCAAGAGCCGATCTGATCGATCGCACGTTTGTCTCTCTGGAAGGGGCAAAGCAGGCCTGCGTGCATTTGTACAATGCCACCGCACCGGTGTTTCGCCGCCTGGTGTTTCGCCAGAGCCGTGAGCAGATTATCGAACTGGCCGTGAACGCCACACGTCTGATCCGACAACGCTGTGAGGAGCAGACGCAGACGCACTGGACCTTTGAATACTCACCGGAAACCTTCTGCTTCACCGAGGCCGATTTTGCACTGGAAATCTGTGAAGCGGTGGCCGCCGTCTGGCAGCCCTGTGCACAGCGGCCGATGATCATCAACTTGCCTGCCACGGTGGAGGTCAGCACACCTAACGTGTATGCCGACCAGATCGAATACTTCTGCCGTCACTTTTCTCAGCGCCCGCAGGTGTGTATCAGCGTGCATCCGCATAACGATCGCGGCACCGGGATTGCCGCCGCAGAGCTGGCACTGCTGGCCGGGGCCGATCGGGTTGAAGGCTGCCTGTTTGGTAACGGCGAACGCACGGGGAATGTGGATCTGGTGACGATGGCACTGAACTTCTATACCCAGGGCATTCATCCGCAGCTCGACTTCAGCCAGATGAAACAGGTGGTCGATGTG
This sequence comes from Erwinia rhapontici, assembly GCF_020683125.1. Classification (NCBI taxonomy): domain Bacteria; kingdom Pseudomonadati; phylum Pseudomonadota; class Gammaproteobacteria; order Enterobacterales; family Erwiniaceae; genus Erwinia; species Erwinia rhapontici. The sequence goes on from NZ_CP085627.1 coordinate 4,594,780, forward strand.
GTGGAGCAGTGCAACCAACTGCCGGTGCATCCGCGCCATCCCTACGCCGGGGAACTGGTGTTTACGGCCTTTTCAGGCTCCCATCAGGATGCGATTAAAAAGGGCTTTGCAGCCCGTCAGCAGCAGGAGCGCTGGGAAGTGCCTTACCTGCCACTCGACCCGGCGGATATTGGCTGTAGTTACGAAGCGGTGATCCGCGTCAACAGTCAGTCCGGGAAAAGTGGGGCGGCATGGATGATCGAGCAGAATCATGGACTGGCTCTGCCACGCGCCCTGCAACAGGACTTCAGTCAGCAGGTGCAGCAGGTTGCCGATCGGGAAAGCCGTGAAATGACTCAGGCCGCCATCTGGCAGCTGTTTCGCCGGGTATACGGTCTGGAAGCGACACATTTACAGCTGGGTGAGTACCGCAGCGAAAGCGACAGCCAGGGGCAGTTGCGTTTCGACGCGGGCATTCAGCAGGGCGACAAACATTACAGCATCAGCGGGCGGGGGAACGGCCTGCTGTCAGCGGCAGCCGATGCGCTGCGCCAGGCGCTGGATGTCTCCTTTACCATTCAGGATTATCATGAACATACGCTCGGCCAGCGCAGTGACAGCCGCTCCGTCACCTATCTGCGCTGCATCTTCCCTGGCAACCGCAGTGCCTGGGGCGTGGGCATTGACAGCGATGTATCGCGAGCCTCGTTGCAGGCGCTGCTGAATGCCGTGGCGCAGGATCAGCTGGGCGGGAAGTAGTCGCTGGGAGCAACGCCGAGGATACGGCGGAACATGGCGCTGAAAGCGCTCTGGCTCTCATAACCCAGCTCCAGTGATACCGTCAGCACCGAGTCGCCCCGAGCCAGGCGCGTCAGGGCTTCCATCAGGCGGGCGCGCCGCACCCAGTCGCTGAATTGCAACCCCGTCTCCTGATGAAAATGCCGCGCCAGCGTACGGCTGCTGACATTAATGCGTTGGGCGCTGTTTTCCAGCGTCCAGCGCTCGCCCGGTGCCGCCCTCAGCGCCTGGCAAAGCCCGACCAGGGCTGCACTCTGCGGTTCCGGCAGGTTGAAAGGCAGCACGCTCATCACCCGAATTTCATCAAGGATCAGTTCATAAATACGTTCAGCGCGGCTGGCGGGAGCATAATGTTCAGGCAGGTCGAGAGCGCTAACAATCAACTCGCGCAGCAGGGGCGACACCTGCACCACCTGGCAACTGGCAGGCAGATCGGCGCGCGCCAGGGGGTCGATAAACAACGTGCGTGCCGCAACGTCTCCGGTCATCTGCAACGCATGTTTCACCCCGGCAGGCAGCCAGACACCGCGCCCCGGCGGTACAACCCAGTGCCCGAGCGGCGTCTCAATCCGTACCACGCCCGTCAGCGTATGTACCAGTTGCGCGCAGTTGTGATGATGCAATGGCTCAACGTCGCCATGTTGATAGTCGTGTGCATAGGGGATCAGCGGGCGGTGGGCAAAGGAGAAATCGACGGTAGCTGACATGGGAGTCTCACAGGTTAACGGAGAGTCAGCATAACAAATGTTAAGCGGGTCGGGCATGCCCGACCCCTACAGATTTTCCCTGATGGGTTAACGGAACACGCTGATAGCTTCGACCAGACGCGTAGCCTGCCGCGTCATACGCCCGGAAGCCTGTGCGCCCTCTTCCACTTTTGCCGCATTCTGATGAGTAATGTTATCCAGATCTTCCACCGCCAGGCTGATCTCGCCGATGGCCGTGGACTGTTCGGCGGTTGCCGCGCTGATCTGCGCGATCAACGACGTTACGTTCTGCACCTGAGACACAATACTTTCCATCGTTTTCCCCGCTTCATTGACATGCAACGTGCCGGATTTCACTTTGTCAGCGCTGCTCTCCACCAGCATTTTGATCTCACTGGCGGCCTTGGCGCTGCGCTGGGCCAGGCTGCGCACTTCCCCGGCGACCACGGCAAAACCTTTACCCTGCTCACCGGCGCGAGCGGCTTCCACCGCAGCATTCAGCGCCAGAATATTGGTCTGGAAAGCAATGCCGTCAATCACACTGGTGATGTTGGCAATTTTCTTCGAACTGTCGGTGATCTCCGCCATCATCTTGACCATATCGTTCATCGCTTCACCGCCCTGTACAGCGGCGCTGCTGGTGCTGATCGACAGGCTTTTCACTTCGGCTGCGGTTTCGGTATTGCTCTTCACCGTGGCCGTCATTTCATTCATGGTGGCCGCGGTTTGCTGGACGTTGGCGGCGGCCTGTTCGGTGCGGCGGCTCAGTTCGCTGTTACCCTGCGCAATCGAGTCACTGGCGCTCAGCACATTAATTGCCTGGCCGCTGACATCATCCACTAACCAGCGGAACATCAGCCCAAGCTGACCTATAGCTCGCAGTGTGGTGCCGACCTCATCAACCCGGTCTATCTGCTCCACTTTATGATCGGCCCCGGTGGCCACGCGCAGCGCCTGCTGGCAAACGCGTTCAATCGGTCGTGAAATCTGCTGCTCCAGCCAGGCTGACGCCAGCAGCAACAGCACCGCCATGCCCGCAGCAAAAATACCCAGCGCAGCATGACTCAGCCCGAGTGCCCAGACGCCCAGCGTCGCCAGCGGCAGCAGCGTCAGCAACGCGCTGCGAATACGCCAGCGCAGCGGCAGGGTTTTAAAGACGGATCGCCAGGCCATCAGACCGGTACGAACAATCAGCCCTTTATGGAAGCACTTTCCTTTCGCCCGTCCGGTACGGAAATCCTGGTACAAACGCTCGGTGTCACGGATCTCCTGCTGGCTCGGTTTGGTGCGCACCGACATATAGCCCTGTACGTTGCCGTTACGTACCACCGGAATGGCATTGGCACGTACCCAATAATGGTCACCATCTTTGCGGCGGTTTTTCACCAGTGCGGTCCAGGGTTCCCCCTTTTTCAGCGTCGCCCACATATCGGCAAAGGCTTCCGGCGGCATATCCGGATGACGCACCATATTATGGGGCTGGCCGTTAATCTCTTCCGGCGTAAAACCACTCACCTCCATAAAGGCATCGTTGGCATAAGTGATATGGCTGTTGGTATCGGTGGTCGACATGAGTGTGGCATCATCGCCAAACGCATATTCTTGCTGTGTAACGGGCAAATTATTGCGCATGAGTTAAATCCTTGAATGGATCAACGGGAGTTGGACCAGGAAAAATTAGTAACGTTTTTTTATATTTTCGGCGCGAAATAGGGGATCTTTAGCAGGGTTTTTATAAATTTCGTGATCCGGGCGACAAAGCTTGTAACATCGACGCACGGAAGCTGACCCACAAAAAATCACGGCCTGGAAACAACAAAAAACCATGATTTTAGTAAGTCATTATTCTTCAGGGAAAATTTATGATATTGCCAATGCATCTTTACCAGGCGGATAGGTGATGCAGGGGAATGCCCACAGATACCCCAGATAAAATGATAGCGATAAAGGAAGAAGTGCGCAGGGAGAGCTTATTCGGGCTGGCGATCAGGGCCACCAGCCCGTGGAGTTATCAGACTGAAGTCTGCGTTTTTAGCTGCGCTTCATAGGCTACGGCCTGTTTGGCATCAAACTGATCTTCCCACTTGGCAATCACCAGCACCGCCAGCGCATTACCCACCACGTTCAGCGCCGTACGCGCCATATCGAGGATACGGTCAACACCGGCAATAAACGCCAGCCCTTCCAGCGGAATACCCACGCTTCCTAGCGTTGCCAACAGCACCACAAAGGACACGCCCGGCACGCCCGCAATACCTTTCGACGTCACCATCAGCGTCAGCACCAGCACGATTTCCTGCCCCAGGGAGAGGTCAATGCCGTACAGCTGGGCAATAAAGATTGCCGCAATGCTCTGATAGAGGGTGGAGCCGTCAAGATTAAACGAGTAGCCCGTCGGTACCACAAAGCTGGTGATCGACTTAGGTGCACCGTAGGCTTCCATCTTCTCCATGATACGCGGCAGCACGGTTTCCGAACTGGCGGTAGAGTAAGAGAGGATCAGCTCATCTTTCAGGATGCGTATTAACGTTGTAATACGCAGCTTACAGAAGCGCGCCACCGCACCCAGTACCACCAGTGCGAAGAACAGGATCGCCACATACACCAGTATCACCAGCTTAGCCAGCGGCCACAGTGAAGCGAAACCGAAGTTTGCAACGGTGACGGAGATCAGCGCAAACACCCCAATCGGCGCATAGCGCATGATCATATTGGTGACTTTGAACATCGCTTCTGAGGTCGAACGGAACACTTTCACCAGCGGGTCACGGTGTTCAGACGGCAGCGAAGAGAGGCCCAGGCCGAACAGCACCGAGAAGAAGATAATGGGCAGCATGTCGCCTTTCGCAATCGCCGCAAAAATATTCTGCGGGATCAGCGACAGGATAGTGGTTACCAGACTGTGTGGCTGCCCCTGAACCTGCGCCGTTGTGGCTTCATACTTAGAGATGTCCACCGTTGCCAGCGTCGACATATCAATGCCGGAGCCGGGTTGAAACACGTTCGCCAGAGTAATTCCTGTCACAATGGCAATGGTGGTAATCACTTCGAAATAGACGATGGTTTTCACACCAATACGTCCGAGTTTTTTAGCATCACCGACACCGGCAATGCCGACAATCAGTGTAGAAATCACAATCGGTACAACGATCATTTTGATCAGATGGATAAAGATATCACCGGCAGGACTGAGAACGTTGGTGACTAACCATTCACGATTTTCTGGCTGATTATGCAATATCGCCCCAGCGGCGATCCCCAGCACCAGCGCAATCAATATTTGCCAGGCAAGGCTGAACTTTACGGCTTTCATAACGCGTCATTTCCTTAACAAAACCTGCTTTCCGCGTGGTGCATGCGGAGTGAATAACACTCAAAGGAGGCTGACCGGGATCGGGCAATTCGCAGGTAGTGGATAGTTGAAACCTGATTGACAGGCGCGTAATCAGTACCATTTTCAACGGACTAAATGCAACCCTGCGAGAGATGTGGCTACTTTACTATCTATTAACAGGATAAAGCGCTACCGTTAACATGAAGAAATAAGTCTTTGTAATAATTATAAATATTCAGAATAGAAACAGCATAGCTATGCATAACCCTGCCATTCCCCGCAGAAACAAAATGGTCTATATGCGCTTTTTTTGCACGACATGTCGTTCGCATCTCAACGATTCTTACGGTAAATGAATATCTTTAGAGCAGGCAGTTCCCCCGATTCCATTACATTCTGTTATGACGTGATCTGCCGCGCAAAAAGAAAACAAAGCCAAACCAGCGTCTTCACTTAACCTTTGATTGACATATTATTAACAATCTTCAAGGAGGCCAGCTATGAGCCAATCACATACCTACCCGGTTCCCGCGAACATTGCGGAAAATACCCAGATCAATGCTCAGCAGTACGCGTCAATGTATCAGCAGTCGGTACAGGACCCCGATGCGTTTTGGGGTGAACAAGGCAAAATCCTCGACTGGATTAAACCTTACACGTTGGTGAAGAACACCTCCTTTGCTCCCGGCAATGTCTCTATCCGCTGGTTTGAGGACGGCACGCTAAACCTGGCGGCCAACTGCCTTGACCGCCATCTGCAAACGCGTGGCGACCATCCGGCAATCATCTGGGAAGGCGATGACAGCAGTGAAAGCAAGACGATCACCTATCGCGAGCTGCACCAGGACGTCTGCCGCTTTGCTAACACCTTAAAAGCGCTGGGCATCAACAAAGGCGATGTCGTGGCTATCTATATGCCGATGGTGCCGGAAGCCGCCGTTGCCATGCTGGCCTGCGCACGTATTGGCGCTGTGCATTCGGTGATCTTCGGTGGATTCTCGCCAGAAGCGGTCGCCGGACGCATTATCGACTGTAACGCCCGGCTGGTGATCACCGCCGATGAGGGCGTACGTGCCGGGCGAACTATCCCACTGAAGAAAAACGTGGATGATGCCCTGAACAATCCCAACGTCACCAGCGTGGGGAACGTGGTGGTGTTTCGCCGTACCGGTAAAGAGGTTGGCTGGAACAGCGATCGCGACCTGTGGTGGCACGAGCTGGCGAACAACGCCAGCACCCATCACGAGCCGGAAGAGGTGGCTGCAGAAGACCCGCTGTTTATCCTTTATACCTCCGGTTCGACCGGAAAGCCGAAAGGCGTGCTGCACACCACGGGCGGCTACCTGGTGTATGCCGCCGCCACCTTTAAGTATGTGTTTGACTACCAGGCGGATGATATCTACTGGTGTACCGCCGATGTCGGCTGGGTGACCGGCCACAGCTACCTGCTGTATGGCCCACTGGCCTGCGGTGCCACCACGCTGATGTTTGAAGGCGTGCCGAACTGGCCAAAACCGAGCCGTATGGCGGAAGTGGTCGACAAGCATAAGGTGACGATCCTGTATACTGCCCCGACCGCCGTGCGTGCGTTGATGGCCGAAGGGGATAAAGCGATTGAAGGGACCGATCGTTCGAGCCTGCGCATCCTCGGGTCCGTTGGTGAGCCGATCAACCCGGAAGCCTGGGAGTGGTTCCACAAAAAAATCGGCAATGGCCGCTGCCCGATCGTGGATACCTGGTGGCAGACGGAAACCGGCGGTTTTATGATCACCCCGCTGCCGGGCGCGACTGCACTGAAACCGGGGTCGGCCTCCAACCCGTTCTTTGGCGTGCAGCCTGCACTGGTGGATAACGAAGGCAATGCGCTGGAGGGGGCCACTGAAGGCAACCTGGTGATCGTCGACTCCTGGCCGGGCCAGGCGCGTACGCTGTATGGCGATCACGAACGCTTCGAGCAGACCTATTTTTCCACCTTTAAAAATCAGTATTTTAGCGGTGACGGCGCACGTCGTGATGAGGATGGCTATTACTGGATCACCGGGCGCGTGGATGACGTGCTGAACGTCTCCGGCCATCGCCTGGGGACGGCAGAAATCGAATCTGCACTGGTGTCTCATCCCTTAATCGCCGAAGCGGCGGTGGTAGGTATTCCGCATGGTCTGAAAGGTCAGGCCATTTATGCCTATATCACCCTGAATCATGGCGAAGAACCTTCACCCGAGCTGTATACCGAAGTGCGCAATTGGGTACGTAAAGAGATTGGCCCGATTGCCACCCCGGATGTATTGCACTGGACAGATTCATTACCGAAAACCCGTTCCGGTAAAATAATGCGTCGTATCCTGCGCAAAATTGCTGCCGGTGATACCAGTAATCTCGGTGATACCTCTACTCTGGCCGATCCTGGCGTAGTGGAGAAATTACTCGAAGAGAAACAGTCCATTAAAATGCCATAACCCACAGGGGCCACCGTGCCCCTGCTTTTCATATTGACATCATAAACCTGCCGCAGAGCAGATCTGATTGCTTCACGTCTTAATATTGTCCGTACCAGGATATAAAAAAAATATATTCCCCCGATCTTGACGTTAATGCTTCAAGGATCAAAGGAATAACCCTGTCTCTGGAGATATTACAATGAGCAATGTCCTCTACGAAAGAATAGAACGAAGTGCGAAATTTAAAGAGCTGGTGAGAAAACGCCAGAGCTTTGCCACCCTGCTGTCCGTGATTATGTTAGTGCTGTATGTCGGGTTTATTTTGCTGATTGCTTTTGCCCCTGGCTGGCTCGGTACGCCGCTTTATGAAGGGACCAACGTGACGCGCGGTATTCCGATTGGCGTGGGCTTAATTGTGATTTCTTTTCTGCTGACCGGAGTTTACGTCTGGCGTGCTAATGGCGAGTTTGACCGTCTGACCCGCGAACTGCTGAATGAGGTGAAAGGATGAAATCACGCCATCTGTTCTTTGCGCTGGCGGCACTGTTGCCGTGTGGTGTACTGGCCGCCGATGCTATCAGCGGCGCGGTAGAGCGCCAGCCGACTAACGTCGAAGCGATTATCATGTTCCTGATTTTCGTCGCTTTTACGCTGGGGATCACTTACTGGGCCTCCAAACGCACCCGTTCACGCAGCGACTACTACACGGCAGGCGGCAATATCACCGGCTTCCAGAACGGTCTGGCGATGGCCGGGGACTTTATGTCTGCCGCCTCATTCCTCGGAATTTCCGCGCTGGTGTACACCTCCGGTTATGACGGGCTGATTTACTCGCTTGGTTTCCTGGTGGGCTGGCCGATCATTCTGTTCCTGATTGCCGAACGCCTGCGTAACCTCGGCCGCTATACCTTTGCAGATGTGGCCTCTTATCGTCTTAAGCAGAAGCCCATCCGCACCCTCTCCGCCTGCGGTTCTCTGGTGGTGGTGGCGCTGTATCTGATTGCGCAAATGGTGGGGGCAGGCAAGCTTATCCAGCTGCTGTTTGGCCTGGACTACCATGTGGCAGTGGTGTTGGTCGGGATCCTGATGGTGATGTACGTGCTGTTTGGCGGCATGCTGGCCACTACCTGGGTGCAGATTATTAAAGCCGTGCTGCTGCTGTTCGGCGCCAGCTTTATGGCGATTATGGTGATGAAAACCGTTGGCTTCAGCTTCAATACGCTGTTTACCGAAGCGATGAAGGTGCACCCGAAAGGCATCGCCATTATGAGCCCCGGCGGGCTGGTGCATGACCCGATATCGGCGCTGTCACTCGGACTGGGCCTGATGTTTGGTACCGCCGGGTTGCCGCATATTTTGATGCGCTTCTTTACCGTAAGCGATGCGCGTGAAGCACGTAAGAGCGTGTTCTGGGCCACCGGCTTTATGGGTTATTTCTACTTCCTGACCTTTATTATCGGGTTTGGTGCCATTCTGCTGGTCGGGGCTAATCCGGCGTTTAAGGATGCGACCGGGGCACTGATTGGCGGCAATAATATGGCGGCGGTGCATTTGGCCGACGCGGTGGGCGGCAGTCTGTTCTTAGGCTTTATCTCTGCTGTGGCCTTCGCCACCATTCTGGCGGTGGTCGCGGGTCTGACGCTGGCCGGCGCCTCGGCGGTGTCACACGATTTGTATGCAAGCGTGTTCCGTAAGGGCCAGGCGAGCGAACGTGATGAGCTGCGGGTGTCGAAGATCACCGTGGTGCTGCTGGGGATTGTGGCGATCCTGCTGGGCATTATGTTTGAGAAACAGAATATTGCGTTTATGGTCGGGCTGGCGTTCTCGATTGCGGCCAGCTGTAACTTCCCGATTATTTTGCTGTCGATGTACTGGTCGAAACTGACCACGCGCGGGGCAATGATTGGCGGTTGGCTGGGTCTGCTGACGGCGGTGCTGCTGATGATCCTCGGCCCGACGGTGTGGGTGCAGGTGCTGGGACATGCCAAAGCCGTGTTCCCGTATGAGTATCCGGCGCTGTTCTCCATGCTGGCAGCATTTATCGGTACGTGGCTGTTCTCGGTGACCGACAACTCGGCATCGGGTGCGGAAGAGCGTCAACGCTTCCAGGCGCAGTTTGTGCGATCGCAAACAGGTGTCGGCATTGAGGGTGGGAAAGGGCATTAACACGGAACCCGTACGGGCGAGGCACGCCTCGCCTATGTCAAACGGGTCGGGCATGCCCGCCCCCTACGGGTATATATACCATCACCATAGGAGCGAGGCGCGCCTCGCCTAAGTCAAACGGGTCGGGCATGCCCGACCCCTACGGGTATATGTACCATCACCGTAGGGGCGAGACACGCCTCGCCTGTGTCAAACGGATCGGGCATGCCCGATCCCTACGGGTATATGTACCATCGCCGTAGGAGCGAGGCACGCCTCGCCTGTGTCAAACGGATCGGGCATGCCCGACCCCTACGGGTATATGTATCATCACCGTAGGGGCGAGGCACGCCTCGTCCGTATCAAACAGGGTGGCAGGGCGTTAGAAGTGCAGTGCGGCGCCCACGTATGGACCATCAGCAACGACATTATCTTTACGGCCATCTTTGCCGTTCAGCGTCATATACTTGTAACCCACGCTCACATCCACCAGAGAGATTGGCTGGAAGCTCACGCCTGCAGATGCTTCCTGGTAGTTATCGATGTGGCTGGAAAACGAATCAGGAGAGTAGAAATACTCACCGTACACGTTAAACATTTTGGTCACAGGCACTTTCACGCCGCCACCAATGGCAATCGCGTAGCCATCTTTCGTGTCTTTCGGGTTAGTCGACAGCGCTTTAACGGTCGGAGACAGGAACACATCGCCAATCGCGACGTTGTAACCCAGACCCAGGCTCTCTACATTGCCATCATGATCGCTGCGCAGCCAGTCACCGGAAAGCGCAAAACCAGGGGTTGTTGTCCCCAGGCCAACGTGAACATCAGTGTAATCCTTACCCACACTCACGCCACCTTCGATAGCCTGAGCAGAGCCTGCCAGCGCCAGCAGCGCCAGTGCGCCGGTTGTCATTGCCACTCTTTTCATTTTATTCTCCTGATTAATTTTTACTCACGCCATGATGCGGCGGGCTTGCAGAGTAAACCAACCGCCCCTGAAATTATATGAGAAACAAACTAATCACGTTGAATTTGAGTAACCTTACAAACGCACTGAATCCAGTCCTGTTAGCCAACCGCCCACATGACATGCCCGATAGCAGGCGCTATCACCACGGTAACGACACCGGATAACATCATCACTAAGCTTGAAACCACGCCCTCCTGCTGACCCAGCTCATACGCGCGTGCCGTCCCGGCGCCGTGAGATGCCGCACCGAATCCGGCCCCTCGCGCCAGGCCTTGTTTGATGGCCAGACGCAGGAACAACAGGTCACCCACCGCCATGCCAAACACCCCGGTGATCACCACAAACAACGCCACCAGATCCGGCTGCCCGCCCAGCTGTTTCGCTGCCGCAAGCGCAAACGGCGTGGTGATGGAACGCACTGCCAGGCTGCGCTGAATGCTCTCCGGCAACGCCAGCATCTGCGCCAGCCACACCGAACTGCATACCGCTACCGCCGTGGCGGTGATCACCCCGGCACTGAGCGACATCCAGTGACGACGAATGATCGCCATGTTCTCATACACCGGTACAGCAAACGCCAGTGTGGCCGGGCCAAGCAGCCACAAGAGCCAGCGGCTTTCACTGATGTAGTCCTGCCAGGAGATATGGGCCACCACCAGCAGCGCCACCAGCACCATCGGTGTCATCACCAGGGGCATAAGCAGCAGGCGGTGCCAGCGGCGATACAGCCGTTTATTGCAGAAGTAGACGGCCAGTGTGGCCAACAGACATAACACGCTGAGGATAAAATCATTCATCGCCCTTCCCCTGTTTACGCGCCGCCAGCCACAGCTCGAAGCGATACACGCGATCCACCACCAGCGAGGTGGCGCCCAGCACCAGCAGCGTACTGACACCAATCACCAGCAGAATTCGCCAGCCCTCAAGGCGCAACAGATCGCCATAGTTAACCACCGCGACAACGGCCGGAACAAAGAACAACAGCATTTCAGCCAGCAACCAGCTGGCACCGGCTTTGACCCACCCCAGCGGCATTACGCGCAGCATAATCATCGACAACAGCAACAACATCCCAACGATGTTGGCGGGAAGGGGTAAATGCAGCCAGCTCACCAGCTGTTCTGAGATTAAAAACAGCCCGACATAAAGCGCCACCTGTAGCGGAACCTGAACCCGATGCAGCCAGGCAGAACCCTGTGGACGAAGTGCCAATGCCATGCTGTTTTCCCCTTTGTGAATGTTTTTATAGGAAAGAGTATAAAGCGGTAACAAAGGGTGAAAAAAATGACTTAATATTATCCCAACTATGCCAGACAGGAATGATTATGGACGTTCGCGCCCTGCGCTACTTTGTGGAAGTGGTTCGTCAGCAAAGCTTCACCCGTGCTGCCGAACAGCTCTACGTCACACAGCCGACCATTAGCAAGATGTTGCGCCAGCTGGAGGATGAGCTGGGCTGCACCTTATTGATCCGTGAGGGGCGTAAACTGCATCTGACGGATACCGGGCAGGCGGTGTACCAGCGCGGCGTGACTATCCTGCAAGAGTTTAAACAGCTGGAAGCGGAGATCAGCGATATCAACGAGCTGAAAACCGGCGAGCTGCGCCTGGGTATTCCCCCGATGGTGGGGATGCAAATTGCGGGTTCGATCTCCGCATTTCGTCAGCGTTATCCGGGCGTGGAGCTGAAAATATCTGAGTTTGGCGGCCTGACCGTGCAGCAGGCCGTGCTGTCCGGCAGTCTGGATATTGCCATGACCGCCCTGCCGGTCGCTGATGATTTGCCGCTGAATTCGCTGTCACTGATGAGCCACCCGCTGTGCGTGCTGGTGCCCCGTACCGAGGCCTGGTTGCGCCGCAGCCATATGCCGATCAGTGAGCTGGCCGGGCACCCGATCCTGATCTATAACGAAGAATTTTCCCTTAATCGCCAGCTGATGCGGGCGTTTCAGGCCAGTGGTTTTACTCCGCAGATTGCGGTGCGCAGCGGGCAGTGGGATTTTCTGGCCGCGATGGTGCAGGCGGGTATGGGCGTGGCGATTCTGCCGGAGCCTATCTGTCAGCGTCTGGATAAAAGCCAGCTTCTGTGGCTGCCGCTGGAGTCGGATCTGGTGTGGAATCTGGGATTAATCTGGCGCGAGGGGAGCTATCTGTCGCGCAGCGCACAGGCATGGATTACCTGCTGTCGCGAGTTCTGGCCGGGCGAAACACCGCGCATTTCATTGTAAACCCGCCGGGCGAGGCATGCCTCGCCCCTACACGCAATTTACAATGCCGGATTATCGCAGGAGCCGGACATGTCCGCCCACCAAAAACACACGAAATAGACACCGTCGGATTATCGTAGGGGTCGGGCATGCCCGCCCACCAAAACCACACGAAATAGACAATGTCGGATTATCGTAGGGGTCGGGCATGCCCGACCCACCAAAACCACACGAAATAGACACCGCGGATTATCGCAGGGACCGGGCATGCCCGGCCCACCAAAACCACACGAAATAGACAATGTCGGATTATCGTAGGGGACCGGGCATGCCCGGCCCACCAAAACCACACGAAATAGACACCGCGGATTATCGTAGGGGTCGGGCATGCCCGCCCACCAAAACCACACGAAATAGACACCGCGGATTATCGTAGGGGTCGGGCATGCCCGCCCACCAAAAACACACGAAATAGACACCGTCGGATTATCGTAGGGGTCGGGCATGCCCGCCCACCAAAACCACACGAAATAGACAATGTCGGATTATCGTAGGGGTCGGGCATGCCCGACCCACCAAAACCACACGAAATAGACACCGTCGGATTATCGTAGGGGTCGGGCATGCCCGCCCACCAAAACCACACGAAATAGACACCGTCGGATTATCGTAGGGGTCGGGCATGCCCGACCCACAAACGCACGGGACCGCCGATGCGCAGTTATTCCTCTTTCTCGATCAACAGCGTTTCCAGCAGGTCGAGATCGTGCAACAGCTTCTGCATCGTCTCATTACTGATTTGCTGCGTGGCTCGCAGGTGATACAACTCCGCGCGCTCAGAACGCAGAGCGCTCAGACGGAAACGTCGCTCAAGGTTTTCGGCAAACAGCGCACGTTCCATATCCTCTTTGCCATCCACACGACGACGCAGATTGCCCATCACCCTTGAACTGACTTCTTTCAACAGCTCGGGGTCGATGTTCTCTTCCGTGTCGACCATCAGACGTTCTTCCATCTTATGCAGACTGTCGATGGCAACACTCGCCATCGTCGCACGCGCCATCTGTAGCTCACGGCGGTGGCCCGCTTTATCGATCCCTTCAACGCCTCGCAGCAGCAGCGGCAGCATGACCACCCCCACCAACAGCGAGAACAGGATCACCCCGGTCGCCAGGAACACCAGCTCATAACGCGCCGGGAAATCATTTCCGTTACTCAGCAACAGCGGAATCGACAACACACCGGCCAGGGTAATCGCGCCGCGTACCCCGGCGAAGGAAGCAATCAGCAGCTCACGCGTCGAGTAGCTGGAAAACTCCATCGGACGTTTTTTTAACGCCGTACGGCTGATAAAGCGCATGGTCCACAGCCAGCCAAAACGCACGACCATCAACGCCATATAGATCAGCACCACCGAGGCAAACAGCACCCACAGCTCAACATTCGGGTCAGCATCCGCCTGACGCACGGAGATTTCCAGAATGCCTGGCAGTTGCAGGCCCAGCATCAGGAAGACCATGCCGTTAAACACGAATTCCAGCATCTGCCAGACGCTGTTAGCACGCAGGCGCATAGCCAGCGGCGCCTGACGGATAATCCCGGAGCGTGAAATGGTCATCCCGGCGGCAACCGCCGCAAGAATGCCGGACACACCGATATGTTCGGCAATCAGATAAGACGCAAACGGCAGCAGCAGCAGCAGCACGGTCTGCGTGGCCGGATCATCGCCACTCCAGCGGCTGAACAGGCGCAGTGATTTACCGTATAACCAGCAGATCGCGATACCTGCCAGCAGGCCACCTATCGCCACTTTGGCGAATTCCAGCGATGCCCCGGACACGGTAAACACCATCGTGCCCATCGCCACGGCGACGGCGAACTTCAGCGACACCAGGCCGGATGCGTCGTTCATCAACGCTTCGCCTTGCAGTATCCCCATAATTTTTTTCGGAATGCGCCCCTCGCCGACAATACCGGAGAGCGCCACGGCATCGGTCGGTGACAACACGGCCGCCAGTGCAAAGGCAGACAGCAGCGGAATACCCGGCACCAGCCAGTAAATCAGGTAGCCAATCCCGACAACGGTAATCAGCACCAGCACCAGCGCCAGGCCAAGGATCTCGCGCCCGTGGCGCAGAAACTCACTGGTCGGGGTTTTCCAGCCGTCAGCAAACAGCAGCGGTGGGATAAACAGCACTAAAAACAGCTCCGGATCAAAATCGACATGCAGACCAAACGTTGGCCAGGCGAGCAACGCGCCCATAGCGATTTGCACCAGAGGCAAAGGAATTTGAAAGGGAATAATACGCGCGGCGACGCCTGACAGCGACACAACCAGCGTCAAAATGAGAATGGTAAAGAAAATTTCCATGCGATCCTTTTTATACGTCTTCCGATAGGCTTTAAACACAGGCAGACATTGATAGCGAATACCCTGGTAGATAGTAAAGCAAATTAGGGAGACGATGAAAAACAGGATGTGCGTTAGGAAGGGAAAATCAGTGTCATCTTAAGGTGGGGCCAGCGATCCCGGCCCCGAAACAGAATTATATCGCCCAACCGCAGGCATAGAAAGCGACCAGCGCTACCGCAATAAGCACGGTGCCCACATTCAGCTTGCGCCATTCACCGGCAAAGATGCGGCCAATCACCAGTGAACCGAAACCGAGCATAATACCGGTAACGATGTTACAGGTCAGAACGATAAAGACGGCTGCCAGCAGGCCAGACATTGCATCAACAAAATCACTGAAATCGATTTTGGACACGTTGCTTAACATCAGCAGGCCGACATACATCAGCGCAGGTGCGGTGGCATAACCCGGAACCAGGTACGCCAGCGGCGACAGGAACAGGATCATCAGGAACAGCACACCGACCACGATGGCTGTCAGACCCGTTTTACCGCCTGCTGCCGTTCCGGCTGCCGACTCAATGTAAACGGCTGCCGGGGCCGCACCGACCAGACCTGAGAAAATGCTGCTCAGTGAGTCCGTCGTCAGGGCCTTGCCGCCATTGATAATCTGGTTGTCTTTATCCAGCAGGTTCGCCTGCCCGGCGACTGCACGGATGGTGCCGGTGGCATCAAATACCGCCGTCATCACCAGCGCCAGCACGCTTGGCAGCACCGCCGGTTTTAATGCCCCAAGGATATCCAGGCTAAACACCAGCGAGTTACCCTGCGCATCGCTCAGGCTTGGCATCGCGAACAACCCCTGATAGGTCACCGCCGGGTCGAAGATCAGGCCAAGCACCGAGATGGCAATAATCGTCAGCAGGATGCCACCAGGCACACGCAGCTTCTCCAGACCAAAAATCACCGCCAGCCCGACCAGCGTCATCACCACCGGGAAAGAGGGGAAGTGACCCAACGCAACCGGCAGGCCAGGCCCCGGGTTTTTCACCACCAGGCCCACACCGTCAGCGGCAATCAGCAGCAGGAACAGGCCGATGCCCACGCCCGTGCCGTGCGCCACGCCCATCGGCAGGTTACGCAATATCCAAGCTCGAATGCCGGTTGCAGAGATCAGGGTAAACAGGACGCCCATCAGGAACACCGCACCCAGCGCAACCGGTACGCTGATCTGCTGGCCCAGCACCAGGCTAAAGGCGGTGAATGCCGTCAGCGAGATCGCGCAGCCAATCGCCAGCGGCAGATTGGCCCACAACCCCATCAGCAGTGAACCAAAACCGGCCACCAGGCAGGTCGCCACAAAGACCGCCGTCGGCGGGAAACCTGCTTTGCCCAGCATCGAGGGCACCACAATCACGGAATAGACCATCGCCAGGAAGGTCGTAAGACCGGCCAGGATTTCCTGACGGACGCTACTACCGCGCGCAGAAATTTTGAACCAGGCGTCTAAAGAGCCGCTGGCCGGTTGAGAAGGAGCTGACATCGTAATCCCCTGAGATTTCTTATGAGTTATCGCTGCGTGGTACCCCTGTTTCCCAGCGGTAGTCGACGTTTGCATCCCTGGCGCAATATACGCGGTACAAAAACCTCAGGGCGAGGCGCAGACCGGATAAAGGCAAACGTTTACTATTCCACGCAAAAAACCGCCTAATTGCTGTGCTGATACTCGATATCATTCGCGTCGCAGGCGGGCAACGCCAACGCATCTGCGGCTTGAAGTATGACGAGTATTCCTGCGCAAACGATTATCCTGTGTTTAATGGTGCATTTTCAACACTTCTTCACGCATAAATTTGCATAATTATTGATTTGCACACACGTCTGCTATCAACGCTTATGAGGGTAACGGCAGTGCCGTGCGCACTCTAATAGCGCTTTCTTATGACGGCCTGCCGACGGTTGCGAGTTGAAACGTTTGTCACTCAAGAAAAGAAAAGCATTCAGTCGAGACGGACCTCACCGCCCTGTTGTAGCGCACGCTGCCAGGCAGCACGGCTTTGCACCTTCTGCAACCAGGCCTGAATCGCCGGGCTGTCGGCCGCGCCACCGCGCGCGGTGAGCGCCTGCAGCGGAAAACTCATCTGCACATCCGCAATACTGAAGCGGCTACCGGCGAACCATTCATTTTGGGCAAGATGCTGTTCGATGAACTGGCGATGGGTGGTGATCTGCGGGTCGAGGTAGCCCTTCTGAACCCCTTGACCAAAGGCGCTGCCGATGGGACGTAACAGCCAGGGCACCGGGGCTTTGCCCATCCGGCTAAAAATCAGTTTCATTACCAGCAGCGGCATCAGTGACCCTTCCGCATAGTGCAGCCAGTAGCGCGACTGAATCACCTCTTCTTCATCGAAAAGTTTCAGCAGACCTTCAGCGTCATACTGCGCTTCCAGATACTCCAGGATCGCGCCGGATTCGGCCACCACACGATTGCCATCGGTAATTACCGGAGATTTACCTAGCGGATGGACTTTTTTCAGGGCCTCAGGTGCCAGCATGCTCGCTTCACGCTGATAACGTTTGATCTGATAGGGCACGTTCAACTCTTCCAGCAACCACAGCACGCGCTGCGATCGCGAATTATTCAGATGGTGTACGGTGATCATATTCGCTCCTTAAAGCCTGAGTATAGTCAAACGCTCTTCACATCCAACAGTATCGCCCCAGTGCCCTGCTCGCTCAGGCGGTCGTTCGGGTTACGCAGCGGGCAGTCTTCCATCGACAAACAACCACAGCCGATGCAGCCGTCCAGATCGTCGCGCAGGTGCGTCAACGTTTCAATGCGTCTGTCCAGTTCGTCACGCCACTGTTGCGACAGCACCGCCCACTCTTTTGTCGTCATGCGCTTGCCCGGGGAATACTGCATCAGGCTGTCGCTGATAGTCGCAAGTGGGATGCCGATACGCTGGGCAATCTTGATCACCGCCACACGCCTCAGCACATCACGCGTGTAGCGCCGTTGATTTCCGGGGTTGCGGAAACTACTGATTAATCCTTTGCTTTCATAGAAATGCAGCGTCGAAACCGCCACACCGCAACGCTGTGCCACATCGCCGGGGGTCAGCTCGCGCTTGTTGGGATTACTGATACTTTTTTTCATTTAGCGCTTTACCTCAAGTTAACTTGAGGAATTATACTCAGCCTCCATTGAGATCGCGACCTATTGACGCAGAGACCTGGGAGAAAAAGTGTATGCATGACGACATCATCAGCACCCTGACTGACTGGATCGACAACAATCTGGAAAAGACTCTGTCGATTGATGAAGTGGCGGCAAAATCAGGCTATTCGAAGTGGCATTTGCAGCGTATGTTCCGTTCCGTGACGAAACAGACGCTGGGCGGATACATTCGTGAACGCCGTCTGACGCTGGCCGCCGAAGCGCTGCGTCTGACGCAACGTCCGGTATTTGATATTGCCATGCAGTACGGTTATGACTCCCAGCAGACGTTTTCACGCGTGTTTCGCCGCCAGTTTTCACAGACACCGACCGCCTATCGTCACACCATGCGCCATGCATCCCTGAAGCGCAGCAGCTGGGCATTCGACTGTAGCGACTATGCCACCAGCAGCTTCAGCCAGCGGGTCAGTGAAAAATCCTGCCCGACTTGCAGCTAACGCGGCTAATGACGACCCGTTGCCACCGCCACCTGCGGTGGCAAGCCGGGTATTTCCTGCCCCCAGTAAGACGGTGATAAGTACCAGCCGCCACCCAGCTCCTTAATGTGATACATCGCCGCATCGGCTTGCGCAATCAGTGCCTCCGGCGAGCGGTGGTTTTTTGCCAACGCCACACCCACGCTTAACGACTGCACCACCTGCGCACCTTCCGGCAGCGCGATAGGCGGCTGCATGGCTTCAATAATATCGCGCGCTACCTGAGCCACCTGCTCCTCCCGTTCGACCGTCGATAACACCACAGCAAACTCATCACCGCCCAGGCGTGCCACCAGATCGCCTTTACGCAGGCGCTCACGCAGACGCTGGGCTGTGACCATCAGCACATGATCGCCGGCGGCGTGACCGTAGCGGTCATTCACCTGCTTAAAACGATCACCGTCGATAAACAGCACGCTGACCTGCTGGCAGGTTTGCGGGTCGTCCAGCAGCCTCTGCAGCTGTTGTTCAAAGGCTTTGCGATTGGGCAGCCCGGTCAACGCGTCATGCAGCGTCTGGTGTGTCAGCGAGTCATTCTCACTGGTCAGATGTCGCTGCCACTGGTCCAGCTCATCGAGCAGGCTGTTGAAATCACCGCTCAGTTTATCCAGCTCGGCAATCGAGGAAGATGGTACGCGCAGGGAGAAAGCACGCCGTTTGCGCACATCATGCGCGACCGAGGCAATATTTTGCAGCCCCTGTAAAATGCCGGCGTGCATCCGCCGCGCCAGGTAGATCGCCAGAATAGCGGTAATCAACAGACTGCCACCGAGCCACAGCAGCGCCTGCCCCAGATAATGCAGCACGCGTGAGGCATCACCGCTGATCCACACCCGGCCGACCTCCTGATGGTTATGCATAACGGGGGCACTGACCGGCTTCGGGAAAAGCCAGCGAGCCACGATGGCACCGATGCCGTGGGGATCTTCGCCGCCCGGTGCCTGCCATTGGGCCAGCAGCTGCTGGTCAGCGCGATAAACGCGCCCGACCGCAAACTCCGTACGCGTCCCCATCTCACGCAGAATACTCTCTGCGCTTGCCGCATCGTTCTGGATCACCGCTGTCTGGGCGCTGTAACTGACGCTGGCTGCAACCAGCTGGATATTGTTTTCCGCATAGTTGCGTAGCACATACATTGACAGTGCAGAAAGCGATAACCCGCTGAACAGCAGCGACACCACAATAATCACCAGATGAATGCGTTGAAATGACTGGCGCATGGTCGGTAATTCACGCGCCACATTCACCGCCTCGTTTTGCCTGATCTTCATGCTTACTCCCCCTCCGCCGTTCAGCGGATAACGTGCCCGGCATCCACGCGGGTAACTTGCCCGTCACGATCGCGGTTGATGTGAAAGACCCGAAAGCCAGGAGTGACCAATAGACGACACGCAGGCTCCTTTATTATTTTCTGCTTCTTGCAGAGGCATTATTAGTTAAGATATTTTTTTGGCATGATTTACGGGAATAGAAAACCCGCCCTGGATTAATTCAGGGAAATAATAAACAGGGAGAAATGTTTGGCAAAATCCTACAGATCATCGATAGTCCGTACAACTTCAAATAGCGTAAGATTCATCTTAAACCGTTTAATCTGACTTGAGATTAATACAAATCACAGTGAAAAAATGGAATCAACTACATGATATAAAACGATTTTAACTTAACAACCCTTTCATTAAACACAGAAAAAACGAGCGATCACGGAACATAATAATACGCAATTAGAATCACCTTATCTTTAAGTTAAATTAGATATTCAATGGCACAAAAGGACAGAAACAACATTATTTCCATGGCATGGAAATAATATTTTGCATACGGATTAATCTGTATTTTCTGACGTCAGCGATAATATAGTTATCACCTGCCCTATCGGCGAGTCAGTGTAAACTCACCTGGATTGACCGAAAAAAACTACCATACCAGGTATGAATTTTGTTCAGTTTTGAAAAACGGGTGATATAATGTGACCGCCGTCACACTTCCATGACCAAAGTGTCAGACCGGAAAGGAGCAAGCCTGGCAGCTCCCGTTCCGTCCGGGTGATGTTGCATCCCGTTTGTCAGGACCGATCACCCCGGAGTTTTCACTATGGCTACGATTACCACCAGCGTTATTCTCATGAGATGGGAGCTGCTCAGTGCAGTGATGATGTTCCTTGCCAGCACCTTCAACGTGCAGTGCCGTAAAGCCAGCCGCAACGTGATGGCGTTCGCATTTACCGGTATTGGTATCGGTATGTCATGCTGGTTTGTCACCGGGTTGCTGGGCATTACGTTGAGCATGGATAATCTGCAAAACTTCTGGACGATAACCAAGGACGTGTTTGTCGAAGTGATGAGCCGCACACCTCCCGACTGGCCGATGCCGTAAGCGACATCTGCCCGGTGAGCTGACCTGACTCGCCGGGCAGAAGATTATTTGTCACTTTTTATATCTTTTTTAGCACCGCCGAGGTCGGCAAAGGGACATCGCTGGACGCTTTGACTTCCGGCAACACTGCCGTTTTACGATCCTGCAACCACATATCCCCCATGATCTGATTCAGACCATTTTCCAGTCCGGTCACCATACCTGCGCCTGGCGTAAACGTCAGCTCACCGAAGTAGATGTGCCCTTCATGGATGTACCAGTCAACACGCACATAGTCGAAATCCGTTGCCAGCTTCTTACTCAGTTCCAGCGCACGTTCCAGCGTATCGCTGTCTGCACTGATATCAAAACCGGTATCCCGGATTTTATAAAAGCTCTGCTTCAGGTTGTTGACGTAGAAGCTCATTGACAACGCAGCACTGCCCACCCGGTTGTAAATCACCTGCAATACGTACTCGAAGTTGCCATCTTTCTTATTGAACATATGAAACTTGTAGTCAACGGCGGCAAACTTGCCATCCCCAACGTACTGTTCAACCAGAATGCAGGGCTTAATGTAGCGGTAGTGGATCTCGCGCGCATGGTGCGAGAAGTCCTTATGCAGCCACTCATCACAGCGCTTGATCAGCAGCTGTTTCTGGATGCAGTCGGGTTCTTCCAGCACAATTTCCACCATGCCTGAGCCGTGATTAGGTTTGATTACCGTGTTTTTCAGGCTCGGCAAGCTCAGTAACGAAATCGGGTCATCGGTCTGATGAATCAGCGGAATCAGGTAATCTTCGCCGATGGTGTCAGCAATATATTCCCTGACCAGTAATTTATCTGACAAATTGGCATAGCGCACATGGTCACCAGTGACATATTTACGATACAGAATCTTCTCATTGAATAACTTAGGTTCCCGGATATTGGGAATACGTTTGAATTTCTGAAAGTAATAAATTTTATCCTGGTAAGACCAAGGCATTTTTTTGAGCAGGTAAACAAAACCCTTTCTCAACTCTGCTTTGAGCTTCAACATGATTTACCTCATCTGTAGGTTTTGTAGTTGAGTGAGGAAAGCTGTATTTTAAGAATGACGCCATTCTTAAAGAAATAATTCATTATCGTCAGGGACAGGAGTTCGGTGATAAACACGCTCCAGGCTGCGCCTGTTAATCCCCAGGAATGGATAAAGAAGTAAGATGTTGCCAGACCAATAACGACCAGCAGAATCACTTTCACCAGTAAGTAATTGAAACCACCCTCTTTCACCATGTAGCGATACGCTACGGTCCCCATTGCCGAAAAGCAGGTTGCTAACGACAACAACGTAATGAGGTTTCCCGATTGTGTGTAATCTTGCCCATACAGGCTGTTAATGATCCTGTCACCAAATAGCGTGACAACGGAGAGCATCAAAAGTGAAACTGCCATAACATAGCCATTAAGCCGTGAAGCCAGTTTTACTGCCACATCCGCACGTTCCCTGAAAATTTCAGAGAAACAGGATGTAATGATCGCCACCGGAATAAAAATCCATGAGGCGGAAATGGTGTTCGCTGCGGTAAACAGGCCAAGGTCCTGGGCCGAACTCACCCCAATAAGAAAGAACTGTGCGGTCTTCACCTGAACGGCGATAAAGACGCTGGAAATCGCCAGCGGCAGCCCCGCATGCAGTAAATAACGCAGATAATTCTTACGCTTATGTCGCGGCGGTGGGCTGATAGTGTTGGTCTGATAAAAGCGACTGCGCTTAATCAGGTAGGGTACCAGCGTGACGGCGACAATGGACAGGGACAACCACAGCGGGCTGAGCTTGCACCAGGCAACAGTAAAACTGATGGCAAAACTCAATATCATGCCGGTGGCATTCGCAACCGTATTCATTCGCGATTCAAGACGGGCGTTATTGTAAACGCTAAAAATATCCTGGGTCACAAACATGGCGGAAAGAAATGATGCCATGGCAAACACAATAAAGTTCTCGCGCATCGTTAGCCACACGTAGAGCAATACGGGCAATGACAGCGCCAGTAATAATGTCAGGCGCAATGATTTTGCCACCGCCATCAGGCGCATTCCTTTTGGCGTGCTTTTACTGATGCTTTTAAAAAGAATTGTTTCTGTGCCAAAAATGGCAATAGTCTGAATAATTGAAAACAGTGAGGCAGAAAATGCTATTTGCCCGAATATAACCGGGCCGAAAGATTTAGCCACATAAGAGGTGACAAAAATTACACCAAAAACCGACACCACTTTCTCGGACATCATCCAGGCGGCATTAGACATCACACTGTATTTCATCGAAGCATCCTTTGTGTTTCCAACCAGCTAAAACCTCAAACCAACACATCCGTGTCCACAACTGATTCAATAACGCACAGTAGACCCCTGGCGAGAACGCAGAAAAAGAAAATAATATTGTCCAGGCATAGTTGTGCCTTTTATTTTTAAGAGACTGTTTTTTAACCTGAACAGACAATCCTGCCTGCATTTATGGTTTAATCTGGCCTTATTTTAAGTGTGATCTAATTCACATGTCCTTTTGACCGGGATTAAAGTTAGCACACTTTTTTTACCTTTCCCGTTGGAGTTATCCTAATTACAACGTGGCCTTGAACTGGCATGAGACGAATCTATATCAAAAAAACCAATATCGAAAGCTATCAAAACCCTTTTGAAATAAAATAGGAGAAATCCCATGATGTTATTTCTTCATAATCCCTTAACTTAAAGCTTGCCATTCCAATCGCGTACTTTGAAACACTGCGCTAATATCAGTACAAAACAGATCCATTGATTAATGCAGTCATTCTCATCCCATTATTGTTAAGAAAGGTAATAGCATTCATGAGAAAGTCACGATATACCGAAGAGCAAATCACCAGCGCCATTAAAGCTTCTGAAAATGGTATCAAGGTGAAAGAAATCTGTGACGAACTGGGCATTTCTGAAGCAACTTTCTACAGTTGGAAAAAGAAATACGCCGGATTGTCCTCAGAAGAAGGAAGGAAAATCAAAGAATTAGAAGAGAAGGTCCACCATATGGAACGTGAGCTCCAGTCGCTGTCATCAGACAAAGAGATGCTACAAAGCGTGCTGAAAAACTTTTTCACCACGAATGACAAACGGCAAGCCGTTAATTTCTTACAGGATACGTTCGACATTGGAACGCGCCGTAGCTGTCGTCTGCTGGATATCAGCCGCAGTGTTTACCATTATCCCTACAATCTTGAAAATCAGTAATTGCTCACCGGCGGTCAAAGTCAGGTGTAATAGTACCAAAATAAAATATTCTCAACGCTTATTGAAAAGTTCAGATCGATTTTTTGATGCGGAATTTGACTGATGAGTTAATTGTCATCCCGCTCTATTATTTGGCTGTAACTTATCCAGGCACCAGCTAAAATCTCAATAGCATCAAGGCTTTCAATGCGCGTTTATCTTTGCAGGCAAAGATAAACGCGCCTTAAGTTAATGCGTCTTTTGTAAAAATCTCCCTCAAGAATTGAGAAAAATCGTTAGCCTCGGTGATCATTCTCTTTTTTATAATGGCTTCTCATTCTCATCGATCACTAATGAATAGCCGGAGAGTGCTGGATTGCGACACCCGCGCTCAGCGCGCCACAAAGCGCAATAAGTCAGAAGCAGCGCAGATGTTCATACGGTAAACAGATTAAACTCATTTATCTTTTATCAGAATACCCCTCCCCCTGTGACCGTTGAATGATGCTTCAACTTATCATTAGCGCCTCTTTCTCTTTCGTCTCACTGTCATAATCGACGATTTTTTATTCACATTATTCGAGTTAATACTGGTCTGAACTGGGAAAAGTCGTCTCAAAAATGGAGGTTTTTGCATTGAGTAGGGGGGGTTTACTGTACAAAAAAAAGCGATATGTGGATTAGCGATAATTCTCATAGCCGAACAATCCCTGCTTATGGCAGGCAATCCGCTGAGTTGATGATAAATAAAGCAGGGTGGATGAGCGTTAAAAGGTGATATTGCTCACATTATTGCGATGAAATGACGAAATGTCGGGCCAGCCGGGGCCCTGACCCGCACCTGACTGAAGATGCTCGCTATCAGTCAGGCTGCCCGCGTTTTTATCCACGAATTTTCAATGGCTTTACGACCGCTTCTGGCTTGATACGCATAGCACTGACGACCCCCACCATCAGGCACAAGATGCCACATAGCGTCAGCAGTGGCGGCCATGACTGGCGCAACAGGAAGGTGTAAGCCAGCCCGGCGAGGATTTCAAACACAATCAGCGGACCCACTAAGACTGTGGGTAAGCGCTGGCTCGCTTCATTCCAGCACAGCGTCCCCAGCCAGGAGCAGAACAGCGCAATCGCCAGCATCAGCGCAATAAAGACCGCCGGGCGCGGGCCAAACGGGAGCGCAAACGAAACATCGCTAACATGCAGTTGCCCCATGACCAGCAAATACCCGACCAGCGCCAGCGGCAGCGTCACCAGCCCCTGCGCAGTGGCCCAGGTGGCAGGACGAATCGCATGCTGGCGTAGCCAGCGGGCATTGCGCAGCGGATACCATGTCCAGCACACCACCGCAGTAAAGGCCAGCGCCATTCCACTCAGATAGCGCCACATGTCCACCGGATGCGTGGCGCCCGTCAGTTCCGCCACATTCACGCACACCAGCCCGACGACGATCAATAACAGGGCCGGAAATAACTTACCCCAGCGCAGATGCCCTTCATCGCCGCCGTAAAACAGATTGGCACTGACCGAGATCACCACTGGCAACGTACCGATAATCATGGTCGATATCGGTGCGCCAGTACGCTGGATCGCTGTTGCCAGACAAGCGTAATAGAGCAGGTTGCCGACCAGCGTCAGTTTGAAAGCCTCCCGCCAGTCACGGCGGGTCAGCGCCGCCAGACGATGGCGATCCTGCCAGGCCAGCGGCAGCGCAATCAGACCAAAGGCCAGATAGCGGCCCATCGACTGCAGCGTCCCAGGATACTCAGGCACCAGCAGCGGCCCGACAAAAATCAGCCCCCACATCAACCCGGCGCTCAGTGCAAATAAAATACCCGATAACATCGTCTACTCCAGACAGAGAAAACACCATTATGGGAAAAACGGAGGTCAGGAGATTGTAGCAAATTGCGGTCAGCGCAACGCGGCACGTACCTGTTTCTGATAGCGCGACGGCGTGATGCCATAGCGCCCGGCAAAACTGCGCGTCAGATGCGCCTGGTCGGTCAGCCCCACAGCCGCGGCCACCTCTGCCGCAGGCAGCCCGGCCCTCAGCAGCTGGCTGGCCTGATACAACCGGAACGCCATCAGCATCTGGTGCGGGGTCACATGATAGTGCGCTTTGAACTGCCGCTGGAAATGGTAAGGGCTGAGAGACACCAGCGCCGCCAGCGTGTCCAGGGTAATACGTTCGCTGAAATGGGCACGCAGATAGTCGCGCACCTGATCGAAACGGTGGCGGGGTTCAGCCGCTAAGGGCCGCGCAATGCGGGCATGAGGACGCAACAGATCGCACAGCGTGAGCAGCAGGCCATCCGTCGTCAGCGGATCGTCGGTCTGCCACAGGTTTTCCAGCAACCGTGAGAGCTGTGCTGCGCGCTGCGGATCATGGCAGACCGCCTGCTCAAACCACCAGCCCGTTTCCCCGGTTAAGGCAGCAAGGCGCTGAGGTTCAATATAGATCATGCGGTATTGCCATCCGCCCTCCGTGGCGGATTCCCCCGTGTGTAACTCATCGGGATTCATCAAGACCAGCGAGTCAACGGGCGCCACATGCTGCACCCCGCGATAACGGAAACGCTCGGCACCCCGATCGATAGTCCCGATGCCGAACGCTTCATGCGTGTGAGGTTCAAACGCGTAGCGGGTGATATGGGCGCGATACAGTTCGACGCCCTGCTGCCCGGAAAGATGGCGGAAGCTGGCACGATCCTGCTCATAGCTGAACTGCTCAGGAACCCCTTCCACAGCCGACTCCGTTAAGAAAATGATGAGGGTGCCAGCTTACGATCTTTACCCGCAGCGATCCAGATGCCTTAGATCAGGCCTTCGGCTTTCAGTGCTCGCTGTACCGCAGGGCGTGCTGCCACGCGGCCTGCAAACGCCTGCAGCTCAGGCCAGCTGTCGAGCGAGAAGCCCACCACTTTGCTCCAGCTCAGCACGGTAAACAGATAACCATCTGCCACGGTGAACTGCTCACCCTGGAGCCAGGTTTTCCCGGCCAGTGCAGAAGAGAGCCAGTCGAGGCGTTTATTGAGTGTCGCCACGGTCGCCTGCTTCCAGTCAGGGGTCTGGGCCGGGTTAAACAACGCACCCATTGGCTTATGCAGTTCCGTTGAGATAAAGCTCAGCCACTCAAGCACTTTGTAACGTTCCGCGGTACCCGCCGCCGGGATCAGGCCTGCTTCCGGTTTCAGGTCGGCCACATACTGCGCAATCACCGTACCTTCTGTCAGCAGGCTGCCATCATCCAGCAGCAGTGCAGGAATGTAGCCTTTGCTGTTAATGGTCGTGAAGTCAGCGCCGGTTTCGGTTTTTTTCGTTTTAAGATCAACCTTTTCCAGCGTGAACGTTGCCCCAACTTCTTCAAGCGCGATATGCGGGGAGAGCGAGCAGGCACCTGGGGTATAGAACAATTTCATCAGACTTATTCCTTGTTGATTAGAGAGCGTCAGAGTACGCGAGCCAGTCTACGCCGCCTTTAGCGGTTGATGCCACGCATGCACACAAATCCTGAAGATTAAACGCAAGCCAAACGGCCGCATGGTTGCCTGAAGCATTCCACAGGCATTGACTTACCATTGATTATCGCCGTGGTTGAATACGTTTTTCTTACACCAGGTCGGATAACACATCATGTCAGAAACGTTGACGCTTACGCGCCCGGAGAACGGGTTATCGCTGTTCCAGCACCTGCTTAACGGCAGAATGCTCCCAGGCCCGATCTGGCACAGTACCGCCTGGCGGACCAAATTTTTACTGCGCTCACTGGCCTTTCCTCTGGCCACTCTCCAGCACATGCAGCAGATTGCCACCCTGCCCGTGATGCA
This sequence comes from Erwinia rhapontici, assembly GCF_020683125.1. Classification (NCBI taxonomy): domain Bacteria; kingdom Pseudomonadati; phylum Pseudomonadota; class Gammaproteobacteria; order Enterobacterales; family Erwiniaceae; genus Erwinia; species Erwinia rhapontici. The sequence goes on from NZ_CP085627.1 coordinate 4,622,838, forward strand.
GGATGCGCTGCATCTGCAGCCGACCTTGCCCAATAAGATCCACCGGCCTTATCTGCACCTCGGTCTGTCTGCGGGCCAGCGGGTGCAGGTACTGAGCCAGCACTACCGTTTTGTGCAACAGATCCCTTCCCAGGCATTACGCCATGCCATGCTCTCATCACACCCCACCACACTGGCCAGCTTCAGTGGCAAAGAGGGCGAGCATTTTCAGCTCACGCTGACCTGTAATGGCCGCTGCGAGCGTGAGGGTGAAGTGAATATGATGCTGCATGGCGATGGGACGCTGCTGGCGATACTGACGTTCGTCATCGTTGAACGTGACAGCCTGCCGGTGCTGTTGATCGGGGGAATACAGGGCGCACACAGCGATACGCCCCATACGCTGATCCGCTCAGCAACCAAATCCTGTTATGGGCTATTCCCGAAACGTGTCCTGCTGGAAGGGGTATCACTGCTGGCACGGGGCATGGGTATCAGCGCCATTCAGGCCGTCAGCGATCGCGGCCATACGTATCGCAGCCTGCGTTATCGCTTTAAAAAGAAGGCCGTGTTTGTCGCCAGTTATGATGAGTTCTGGCAGTCACTGGATGGCGTGCCACTTTGCCGTCGCCTCTGGCAACTGCCGCTGGCGTTCAGCCAGAAAACGATGGAAGAGATCCCCAGTAAAAAACGTGCGGAGTATCGCCGCCGCTATGGGCTAATGGAGAGCCTCAACGAGCAGTTTATGCGCCTGCACTGAGTGGGATCAGGGGGCAGAAGGGGCTTCCTGTTCAACGTCATCAATCTTCCAACCATCGTGATCCTGCACCAGCGTGACCAGCAGATGCTGCTGGTCAGCAGGGTCACGCCCGAGGGTGACATCGCCGGAAGCCCGGTTACCGTTTAGCGTAAATCGGCTGACGCTGACATTGTTGACCCAGCTGTCGCTGTAGTCTTGATCCTGGAGAAAATAATCATCGTCCATACCGTCCGGGCTTTTGATCAGCAGATTGATTTTTTTCAGCAGCCGCTCAGTAACATACTCATTTAATAACGGGTCGTGTTCATCAATCGGGCTTTCTTCTTTGTTCAGCGCCGCCAGATACCAGCTGTAAAAGGCCAGGCTGGTGCTCTGGGGATCGTCGTTATGCGCTGCCGCCGCTGCCTGAAAAGCAACGAAAGACACCACCAGCATCAGCAACCACTTTTTCATGCAAACCATCCCGGATAACACCGCTATTCATTTCTGCCACCTGTACGCCGACAGGGCGCCAGTGATTGTATTGAATTTATCCGGCTAAGCCAGCGTCTTCCCCCACACTTTGCCTGCTTTTTTAGTAACTGTTTATCGCAGTGATACGTTTGCACTCAGCCTGCTACACAGGCAGGCTGAGTGCAGCATTGTCATGCCCAGTGCTTCTTCTTACTTGTTTTGCCAATACCCGGGTTGCAGGTGTTGGTCGGGTCGAGCTGATGGAAGTGATGCTGATGCTCGTCGGAGGCGTGGTAAAGATGGCCAATATTGTGCTCGGCCGGGTATTTTGCCCCGCGCTGATCCAGATACGCCAGCACCGCCGCTTTAAACTGCGCGCCATCGACGCCAGGTTTCAAAATGTAGTCCTGGTGATTGACCAGACAGAAGAAGTGGCCACAGCAGGAGTCTTCCAGTACCTGAGCCTGCAACTCTGGCGGCAGGCGGATCAGCCACTGATCGTCATTACGGCGCAACGCCACATCAAAGGCAATCAGCCTGTCGTCGGTATTGATGCCAGCATAGTCACAGTAGAACACCGTGCAGGCCCCCACGCCAAAACGCACCAGGAAGGCATCCTTCTGTTCCTCTTCAGTACAGTGGAACCATTCCCCATTGCGCGTGGCGAAGAATGCGGTCAGCAGGCGACTCATCGACGCAACTTCATCATGGGCCAGTTTTATCATCAGATGATGTTCATAGCGGCGATGATACGAGAGCAGACGCGGTGCCACGGTAGAAGGCGTGATGCGGTTACCCCACTGGATCAGCCGATCGAGGGTGTTATGCGGCAGTAGCCGGAGTTTTCTCAACCGCGCATCCCAGCGTGCTTTTTTTGCCATCAGCCCCGGCAGCGCTGCGGGCCCGAGGCGCTTAATCGACAGGAACATATGACGCGCATAGCGCAGGGTCAGCCGGAAAGCGTTGCGGTGGATATACTCAGCCTGAATCGGCAGCGTCTCAAGATTTTCAATCAGATAGCGACGCAGATCGAGCAGCACCTGCTCATCGTTGGTGCCAATATAGAAGGTGTCTTCCTGCGGGGTAGCGTCGAAGGTGGCAAGGCGCACGGCAAAGACGATCACTTTTCCGGCGCAGCCCGCGCTGTCATGCAGATAGTGCGGATTGCCATTAAAACGCGTCGGGGTGGTGGCATCCACATCTTTGATCACCGTCGCGTAGTCATCGGCCCAGATTTTTCCTTCCCAGTCCGGGGCGGTGCCGGTGGTGTACTCGCCTGCTTCCAGTCGGGTGATCATCTCTTCCGGGGTCTTCCCCAGCTCGATGCCCAGATGGTTGATCAGATGCAGCTGCCCGTCGTCGCTAATCTGCGCAAACAGGGACTTTTCGGTAAACGCCGGGCCGCGTTGTAACAGCGATCCCCCAGAGTTATTACAGATGCCACCGACCACCGATGCGCCGATACAGGAGGAACCGATCACGGAATGCGGTTCTTTGTTCCATGGTTTCAGGCTGGTTTCCAGCTCGGTCAGCGTGCTGCCGGGGAACGCGATAATCTGCTGTGCGTTATCGATCACCTGCACGCCCTTGATTTTGCGGGTGCTGACAATCACCACCGGGCGGTCATAGTCATCACCGTGCGGCGTGGAGCCACCGGTCACCCCGGTGTTAGAAGCCTGCATCAGGATGATGATGTCATTTTGCTGGCACACCTTGAGCACCTGCCACAGTTGTAGCAGCGTTTCCGGCAGCACAACGGCCAGCGCATCACCCTGGCCCACGCGGAAGCCTTTGCAGTAATACGCTTTTTGATAACTGTCGGTGATCAGATTGTCCGGGCCGACCTGGTCGCCCAGTTGTTGCAGGATCAGAGTGTGTTGCATGTTATGACTGCCTCTCCATAGCGCATTTTTTTAGCAGCGGGGATTGTACCTGAGGGGTCCGAGTCTGGGCCAGCATGAAAGGGTGAAATTCTGTCATGCTGGGATGTCCGCCCCATATCGTCGCTCAAAAGCATACAAAACGATTTTGTCCACAACGAAGAATTTTTTACTCCCCTTCCTCGCGCCCTTTGATGAATAAATAGTTAGTTTTTTTCTGGCTGATAGGAAAAACCATTCTATGCAATTCTTATGCGCTATTTATGCATACAGAAAACTTTTCCCCTGTTTTTCAGAAACTTGAATGTGATCAAAAAGTGAATAATTACGGACTTTGATGTGTTGACTTTGTTACAACGCAGCGCGAGCATGTGGACCACTTTCCGAATCCATCAGAACGTAACTCCCTGATAATACTATGGGGAAGGGGTGGTTTTGCCTGCGACTCATCAATGTTGAGAGGATGCGATGTCTGACCAAATGGATACACAGCAAAACCTGCATCGCGGCCTCAGTTCGCGCCATATCCAGCTGATCTCGCTGGGCGGCGCAATTGGCACCGGGTTGTTTATGGGGGCAGGCAAAACCATCGCGGTCTCCGGCACCTCGATCCTGATCACCTATGTGGTGGTGGGCTTCTTTATGTATATGGTGATGCGCGCGATGGGTGAGCTGCTGCTCACCCGGCTGGATTACCGTTCATTTGCCGATTTTGTTTCCGACTACCTCGGCCCGAAGGCCAGCTTCTTCCTTGGCTGGTCTTACTGGCTCAGCTGGGTGGTGACCTGCATTGCCGACGTGGTGGTGTGCGGCGGGTATATGCAGTTCTGGCTGCCCGAGCTGTCGCCGTGGATCCCGGCGCTGCTGACCCTGGGGCTGCTGTGTCTGTTTAATTTGCTGTCGGTGAAGATGTTTGGCGAGGCCGAGTTCTGGTTTGCGATTATTAAGGTGATCGCCATTATCGCGCTGATTGTTACCGGCATCTGGATGATTGGCAGCGGCTGGACATCGCCGGATGGCGTCACCGCCTCACTGCATAATCTCAGCGACCCGGCGGTGTTTATGCCGCACGGAATCGTGGGCTTCTTTGCCGGTTTTCAGATCGCGATTTTCTCTTATACCGGCATTGAGCTGTTGGGCACCATGAGTGCCGAAACTAAGTCGCCGGAGAAGGTGTTGCCGAAAGCCATCCGGGCAATCCCGCTGCGCATTATTATCTTCTATGTGCTGTCGATGGTGGTGATCATCGCCGTCACCTCCTGGCAGCATATCTCACCGGATACCAGCCCGTTCGTTACGCTGTTTGCTAAAGCCGGGCTGCCTGCTGCCGCGGCTGTGATTAACTTTGTGGCGCTGACGTCGGCGATGTCTTCCGCCAACAGCGGCGTCTATTCCAGCACGCGTATGCTGTACGGCCTGTCAGTGGAGCAGCACGCCCACTGGCAGTTCCGCATTCTGTCGCGCACCACGCGCATTCCGGTTCGCAGCCTGCTGTTCTCCTGCTTCTGTATGTTAAGCGGCACGCTGCTGCTGTTCCTGGTGCCCAACGTGATGACGCTGTTCACCGTGGTGTCCACGCTGGCAGCGATACTGGTGATTTATACCTGGGGGATGATTCTGGTGGCGTACCTGGTGTACCGCAAACGCTGCCCGGAACTGCACCAGCAGTCGACGTTTAAGATGCCTGCAGGCGTTCTGATGAGCTGGATCACGCTGCTGTTCTTTCTGTTTTCACTGGTGGTCATGGTGTTTGACCGCGATACGCTAATGGCGCTGTGTGCGATGCCGCTGTGGTTTATTTTGCTGGCGTGGGTCTGGCGGGTGAAGCAACGGCGGGAACAGACAGCACTGGCATAAGGGTTATGCAGGGGCAGGATTCGGGGCGACCGCAAAAAGGGTCACCCCTACCAGGGACGGGACGTTACAACACGCCCTGTGCCAGCATCGCATCGGCCACTTTTACAAACCCGGCGATATTCGCGCCGTGCACGTAGTGGGTCTGCTTCCCTTCCCCGCCGTGCTCAACGCAGGCGTGGTGGATATCCAGCATGATATGTTGCAGACGAATGTCCACCTTCTCGGCTTTCCAGCTCAGACGCGCTGCGTTCTGTGCCATCTCCAGACCGGAAGTTGCCACACCGCCGGCATTCGCCGCTTTCCCTGGGGCAAACAACACACCCGCATCCAGGAACGCATCGGTCGCCTGAATCGTGGTCGGCATATTGGCGCCTTCGGCCACGGCTTTCACGCCATTAGCAATCAGCTGACGCGCCGCAGGCAGATCCAGCTCGTTCTGTGTAGCACAAGGTAAGGCGATATCTACCGGTACGCTCCACGGCTGCTGCCCGGCGAGGTAAACCAGCTGACGTTCGCGCGCATAGTCTTCCACGCTGCCGTAACGCACGTTTTTGATTTCAGCCAGATGTGCCAGCTTCTCAGGGGTAAACCCGGCTTCATCCACTACCGTGCCGCGAGAGTCAGACGCCGTCAGCACGCGTGCGCCCAGCTCCATCGCTTTTTCAATGGCGTACTGCGCCACGTTGCCCGCACCGGACACCGAGACCGTGCTGCCTTCAAAGCCCAGACCATGACGTTTTAACATCGCATCGGTGAAGTACACCAGACCGTAGCCGGTGGCTTCCGGGCGGATCAGGCTGCCGCCAAACGACAGACCTTTACCGGTAAACACGCAGGCCGTGTTGTTCGACAGCTTCTTCATCATCCCGGACATAAAGGCCACTTCACGGCCACCCACGCCGATATCGCCCGCAGGCACATCGGTATCCGGACCAAGGTGACGATACAGTTCGGTCATCAGCGCCTGGCAGAAACGCATGACTTCCGCGTTGCTTTTCCCTTTCGGATTGAAGTCAGAGCCGCCTTTCCCGCCGCCCATCGGCAACGTGGTCAGCGCATTTTTAAACGTCTGCTCAAACCCAAGGAATTTCAGGATCGACAGGTTGACTGACGGATGGAAACGCATTCCGCCTTTATACGGGCCAATCGAAGAACTGAACTGCACGCGCCATGCGCGATTCACCTGTACCTGACCTTTGTCATCCGTCCAGGCCACGCGGAACTGGATCACACGTTCCGGTTCCACCAGGCGTTCCAGCAGGCTCTGTTCCTGATATTGCGGGTTACGTTCCAGGAATGGCCACAGTGAGGTGAATACTTCGCGTACGGCTTGCAGGTATTCAGGCTGGTGCGGATCGCGCTGCTGAACGGAGGTGAGAAACGACTCCAGAGAGTGAAAAGCTGTCATGACGAATTCCTTGTGCGTAATGGTCTGACCCTGATGTTGTTATTGTTAGGGTAATCAGAGAGATGATGTTATGTCTCAGCGACTATATCATTGGCTTTGCGCTGTACAACAAAAAACTTATGACCTGCAAAACACAGGGTAATGAGGCCAATAAGGCGCCAGGCAGCGAAAACACTGAACGGAAGCGCAAAACCACGACGAACAGCCATAAGAAAAAGTTATTACAGGCCCGCATTTCATCAACGTTGATGATTAGAAGCGGTCAGAAGAGAGCAACGGAGAACAAAATAACCTGCTAAAACAGAAAATGAATATGACACTTTTATTACAACCATCAATCTCCGGCTATTTCCCCCGCAGTTTTATGTTTTATTTCACGAGCGCCGTCATTATTTATGTATAAATGTAAACTTAAGAAATGTGAGTTGCCTCATCGTAATCAGCTGTGATTCCATCGACCCTCCAGAAATTGTGCTCTGACGACCTGAGAAATAATGATGAACCATGATAATGATAATATTCAGGGAAAGCCGATCGCATTGTTACTGATTAATGAACATTCCCGGAATGGCAAAGCCAATAAACAGCAGGTGTTATCCCTGCTCAGCGCAGAGGGAATTCAGGTGGTTGAACCTGAAGCCAGCGACCGTCGCGACAGCAGCGAGATCATCCTCGACTACGCTGACCGCATCGATTTGGTGATTGTTGGCGGGGGCGATGGCAGCCTGAACGCTGCCGCGAAAGGGCTGATGCGCAGCGGCCTGCCGCTGGGTGTGTTGCCACTCGGCACCGCCAATGATTTCGCCCGCACCATCGGCATCACCAACGATTTGGCTCAGGCCGTGAAGGTGATCGCTGCCGGGCACCAGCGCCCTATCGACCTGGGTGAAGTGAACGGACACCTGTTTTTTAACGTCTCCAGCATCGGGTTTTCCGCCACGCTGGCCCACCATTTGACCGCTGAATCGAAGAAGCGCTGGGGGACTTTTGGCTACGCGCTGGCGGCCTTTAAACTGCTGAAACAGAGCCGCCCGTTCAGCGCCACGCTGGAGCATGACGGCATCACCGAGAAGGTCAAAACCGTGCAGGTTTCCGTGGGTAACGGCCGCTTTTACGGCGGCGGCATGACGGTGGAACAGAGTGCGGCACCTGACGATGGTCGCCTGGATGTTTACAGCCTGGAAGTGGCGCACTGGTGGGAGATGATCGCCCTGCTGCCCGCGCTGCGGCGCGGCACACACGGGCGCTGGCGTAAAGTGCGTACGCTATCCACCACCGCCATGACGCTCAGTACGCGGCGCCCTCATGATATTAACGCCGACGGTGAACTGATTGGGCAGACGCCTGCCCGGTTTGCCATCAAGGCACATGCCATTACTGTTTTTTCTCCGTCGCAAGCGACGTCGGTTTAATAAGGGTTATTTCTATGAACAAATTTGGCATTCTCGCATTAACCGCCATGATCACCTTAATTTCAGCCTGTGATGATGCAACCAAAGAAAATATTAAAGAAGAAGCCGATAAGCGCACAAGTAGCCTGGTGGAATCGGCACAAACGCAGTGGGATGAAACCCGTAAACAGGCAACGGATCTGGCCGATGCAAAAGTGGCGGAACTAAACGCTGCGCAGCCATTAGAAGAGGCGAAGAAAAAAATGAATGAGCTGGGTGAGATGAAGCTGTCTGACTTTATTTCGGGCGGCGGGGAAGAGAAAGAAGGTGAGGAAGCGGAGTCAGAGAATAACTGATTCTTGTCATCCTCTGAATTTCCTTCGCAATTTTACTTTGACGATACAGTGGTTTTTCACTGCTGCTTTGGTGGGTTAGGCCCCACCTTCTCGCCGCTCACCTGGGCACCGTGCAGCGTGGCGTCCCGCCCGCTGGTGATGCTCAGGTTGTTACCCGCGTTCACCGTGGTTTCGCTGTGCGTGGCCCCGTTGCCCGTCTCGCTGCCGCGCCCCTTGTTGACGCTGGCGTTGAGCGACAGCCCGTTGGCACCCTGACCAAAGTTTATCCCGCCGCCGACCGAGGCGCCTTGGCTCTCGTTCTTCCCGTCCAGGCTCTGCGTGTTCTCCGCCGAGACCAGGTTAACGTCCTAAATAACAAGAAATTAAACCGTGATCCATATCCGGGATTCACGTACTTTTGAACCCGTTCCTGTCACACATAAGGGGACTGGCTGGCAGAGGCGGGGTTTGCAACCGGCACGCCGGTTAACGTGCGGGTGATGAACGGTTCTCTGGTGCTGACGGCGGAAGTACCGCCACCGGAGCCGGAGGTGATACAGACCCTGCGCCAGCTCTGCCCGAAGCTCTCAGCCCGTAAACAGCGGGAACTGATGGACGTGATTCAGGTCATGGCGAAGCCGCAGAAGCGGGGCGCTGGCTGACTGTTAAAGCAAAAAACCCAGCCGCTTAGGGCTGGGATTATTTAATTATAAATTGTCAGATCTTAGCCCAACGCGAAAACTCTCTGATGGAAATAACGGCTGTATTATGATTTCATCGTTATAAATAAATAACTTTGGTGACAATGCTGTAACATCATAAACATTTTCCGCTATCAGCCTAATATTTGTCCTGAATAGTGGTATTTCTGCATCATCTGCTAAGACAAAGACGTCGTGTTTTTTTACTAAATTTGCGTTTAACAAATTATATAAATCATCATGATCACTATATTTCATCCCATCCCACAAAACTCCTCCGGCGGCAAGGGGATAATTATAAAGCATATCGATGGCCTTTCTTTCTTCGGCACCAATAACTATATTAAAATCAACAGCCAACGCTTCTTTGCATTCGTCAAATAAAGTCATTACCCCTACCTATTTAGCTGTTTCAATATAGTTTCAAAAGCTTTTTCATTACCTTCAAAAGGTATGACGGTTTTTACTGCTGTACCAGGGGCTTTACCTTTTGAGTAATCCCACATATTAATATGCGTCCCTTTCTCTGGATCATAATCCACACGCCAGCCTACCTTGCCATCGCTGGATTGACGACCAATAACCTTTCCATTACCAGCACTCACTTCCAATCGGCCAATAACAGGCTTTGAATCAGCCCCTAAATCACCAACCATATTTATGGCTTTATTTCTAGCAGTTTCCCAATTCTTTTCAGCTTTAAGTACCGTTTAAATACGGTTCCCGACTCCAGGGACTTTCTTACCTGGCAGCATAATACCTGCCAGCATCCCGCCTGTGGCTTCCAGCGCTGCCTGATTTTTCCCGGCCAGGTCGCTCATCGCTTTAGTGCAATAGCTATCACCCGCAGCACATGAAGCCAGCGCCATTGCTGCATCAGCAGCATAGTCCGCAGAACCTAATGCTGCATCACCGGTATCCGCAAGGGCATTGATAATGCCGTTCGCGATGGAAGACGTTGTACCTTCACCCAGCTTATCCCTGACCTGCTCTTTCCAGTGTTCAGCACTTTGCTTCACAGACTCCCGGGCTTTGTCACCGGCCAGTGAGTTATTCTCCACATAGCGAAACCGCAGAAGCGGGGTGCTGGCTGACTGTTAATGTTAAAATCCCGGCGCGGTGGCCGGGATTTGTGCTTTATCGCTTAGGATAATTGTAGTGCTCAGGAACCTGATAATTTTCTGGTATGTCAGGCCAACCATCTATCCTGATTAATAACGTTGCATCTTCTGCAATAGCATCAAAAAAACTAGATAAACTCATCGCGTGAGTTCTAATCTCTAAGAGAAAAGCTTTCATTGTAACTTCGTCATTACACCTACAAGCCTCTGAAAATAGACTAGTTTTAGATTGCAGAAGAGTTAACTGCTTGATTAGTTGACTCTCAAGAGAAGCATTATAATCAACAGCCATATCATCAATATCAACTGGTCCTGTTAATTTCTGGCTCAGTATCAATGGAAAGTTTTTCTTTATTTCATCAAGGAATGCGTAAGTTATCATTTTGGTAACTTCCTTCCATCTGCGATGGCTTTATCTATTTTTACTCGATTGTAAGAACCGTCAAGATTCAGAACGGCTTTGATATTCCTGTTTTTATCAAAAACTTCAATGTGGTTTTTGTGCATGCCATCCAGATAATATTTATCACCTTTAACTATATACCCTCCGACTTCACCTTTAGCTTGATACACACTTTGCCCATCGTACATCTGGCTGGTTTTCTGCGTTTTACCCTTCATTTGACTACCAAAACCTGGCTGCCTGAAGAACTCACCCATATTCCCAACAGCGCCCTGATTAGGCTGATGAGGCTGTTTATTAGCCTTACCCACAACGCCCAGTGCAGCCAGCGCCTTACCACCACCAACCGCAGCACCCAGCCCTATCGCTTCTACCGCTTCCTTACCGTTCAGCGCGACTTTGACGTAGTCCGGCATCGCCTGGTAAATCGCTCTGGCGTTGTCTTCATTCTCTGCCAGCACAAACCGATCAAGCTGTGCCAGGTCGTCACTGCTCAGGGCGGAGAACAGCGGCAGACGTTTCAGGCTGTTCGCAATATCAGAACCCGCAGCGGCTTCTGGCAATGCACCATTGGCACAGAATGGATTGCCGGAACAGCCTTCCGCTACCGCCTCTTCACGGTTCTTCTTGCTGACCTCCGCGTATTTCTCGTAGATATCCTTTTTGTTTGCACCGGTTTTATCCGCTTCCTCAAGCTCTTTATGCAGATTAAACACATCTTTTGAGCTGAGGAAGCTATTATCCACCGCATCGTGATCACCACCCAGGACACTCGCGAACTGTGGGGTTTCATCAAGGGCTTAAGCGTGGTGCCGATTAACCGCAGGAAGGTGGCGCAGTGGCTGAAGGAATTCCCGGGAGCGTTGCACAGCACCTGCGACGTGCCAAAGTTTAAGCGCAACAGCGGTTATCATGCACGGGAGTTGAAATAGTACAGGGAAGATCCCGCCTGATAAGGGCGGGATTCCGTTCAGTGATTAAGACTATTATAGAAGTCTAAAATACTTTTTATATCAGTGCTCCATTCCGATATTTTCATTCCATCTTCATCATGGGTAGTACGTTTTTCGATAAATTCGTTGATCTTGTCAGGAGTGAAATTATTACATTCATCCAAAAAAATAATATTATTTTGAATGTGAGCTGCGTCATCTTCAAAATAGACAACCCATGCAAAAACAAAATTCATTAACTTAGGTTCATACATTGAGACGGCTAACGCAGCATGATTTTTATTTTCCAACCCTTCCTTGAGTGATTTTAACCAGCTTTTTTTATAATCCTCTAAATTCCAATAGGTTAAAGGGATATTCATTGACTCTTTGAATCCGTCAATGACTATCGATGCAGGTAAAACGGACTCACCTTCTATAGTGGTCGGCATCTCTTCGGGAAATATACCAAACATAAACTAGTCCTTAATCTTGTTAAGTTCGCTATCATAAGTACCAATTCTCTTACCTTTGCTGTTGAATAACTTCCAGCCATTGGACACATTATGACTATCAACATCAGGGGTAATATAATTTTTTCCGTTGTAAAAAACGGGCTGACCATGCGAATCAAACGGTGCTTTCTGTGGCGGTATTCTCCGATCATAACCTAAATCACCAGCAGCCTTCTGTGCTTCTTTCCCCTTGAGAGCCAGATAAACGAGATCATCTTTACTCGGCCCATCAGGGATCGGAGTGACGATAGTACTTCCACCCGTATCTGGCGCGCCATCGCTGTTACCTGTATGCGTAGCTCCGTTCTGATCGCGCTGGTCTGGCGTGGTAAATGACGTATCCTTTTCACCCTGATGGCCCGGATTGACCAGCTTGCCGCCAGTCAGATCATCCTTAACCGGGATGGTTACATTATTACTTCCTGAACCTTCCGGATGTCGCTGACTTTGAGCAGAAACTATCGCCATCAGCACGCAGGCATCGTTCGCAAGGCATCCGGCGCTCAGTCCATCTTTCACCGCTTTTGTCAGTGCCAGCGCCGCCTGGTCGTTCACGTTGCCCTTGCCAGCCTCAGCCATCGCCGCCGAGTTCAGCGTCTGCTGCGCCAGCATCTGTGACAGCATGCCCACACCGGCCATATTATTGCTGATTTCGTTCTGGCCTGCCTGCGCTCCGGCTATGGCGTCCGCCGTACTGCCTCCGGCCAGACCGCCTGCCAGACCCGCCGCCAGGCTTCCCAGCGCAACCAGCGTTTGCTTTTGATCTTCATTCAACTGACTGACCGGCACGTCACCATACAGTGACTGTTTGATAGCTTCACCCATCAGGGCCGTCGTGGCCGCTCCCGCCGCGCCTGCTGCTGCCGAGTTGCCCTGCGCGGCGGCTATCACTCCCGCTACCGCAGCATGTGCCATTATCCGGCTGGCTTCGTTCGGAGCCGTCTGCTTGATAATTTCCGCTATGTAGGGTGCTGAGGCTCCTGCAATAGCCGCTTTCAGATCCCCGCCCGCCAGGCCCTGCACCGCCGCCGTCGCCGCCTGCAACCCCTGCTGGATGGCGCTGCCCGTGCCCCATTTCTGCTGGGCGGTTTTGTAGCCCGCCGTTTCCGTCAGCGCCTTGTCATAAGCCGCACGCTCTTCCTTCGTCGCTTTATCACCTGGCTGGCGGATGCCCTGTTTTTCAAGCTCTGCCCTGCCCGCCCTCGTCGCCTCTATCTGCCCCTGCGTCCGCGCGATGTCCGCCGCCTGGCTCCCGATTTCTCCTATCAGCTGCGCCTCCTTCAGCCGCCGCTGCTCCTTCTCCTTGTCAAATATCGGGCTCAGCGTCTGGTTCGCGTGCTCCACGTCCCGGCTCAGACCCTCCACGTCCTGCCGCTGGGTCGCCGCGTCACGGATGATTATCGTGCCCTCGCTCACCGCCGCCTTCGTCGTCGAACTGTCGCTCCCGCTGCCGTTCATTCCCGCCAGCAGGCCGTTGGCCATGTTCCCCACAAACTGACCGGCCACGCTACCGCCCGAGCTGATGCCCACGCTCTGGTGCTCAACCTGGTACTCAGCCCTGTTCTCAATGTTGCTGAAGCCCAGCGTGCCGGTATCCAGCCTGTTCTTATCCGACGTGGCCGTCGAGCCGATAACCGCCCCGTCCAGCTGGGTATGTTTACCCACGGTGATATCATAGCCGCCGCTGCCCGCAAACACCCCGGTCTGCTCCTGCACCGACTGCCAGCTGCTGTGCATTTTATCCCGGCTGGCGTTAACCGACCCGCTGCCCCCGCTGAAGCTGATGCTGCCCCCGGCGCTCACGCTCTGCTGCTTCGAGTCGTAATAGTCTTCATCCTGCTGGCTGCTCAGCGTCAGGTCACGCCCCACGTCCATCACCACCTTCTCGCCGCTCACCTGGGCACCGTGCAGCGTGGCGTCCCGCCCGCTGGTGATGCTCAGGTTGTTACCCGCGTTCACCGTGGTTTCGCTGTGCGTGGCCCCGTTGCCCGTCTCGCTGCCGCGCCCCTTGTTGACGCTGGCGTTGAGCGACAGCCCGTTGGCACCCTGACCAAAGTTTATCCCGATGCCGACCGACGCGCCGTGGCTCTCGTTCTTCCCGTCCAGGCTCTGCGTGTTCTCCGCCGAGACCAGGTTAACGTCACGCGCTGCGTTCAGGCTTACGTCCTTTCCGGCCTGTAGCTGGCTGCCCGCGATGCTGATATCGCCGCTGTCCGGCCCTTTGCCTTTGCCGGTGGCGGTTATGGTCAGGTTGTCGCCCGCCGTCAGGCTGCTGCCCTGCGACTGGCTGCTTTTCGTGGTCGTCTCGCTTTTCGACGACTGGCTGCCGTAAGAAAGGTTAACCCCCACCACGCTGCCTTCGGAGCCACCCGCTTCGGCCAGGCTGTAGGCCTGCGCCCCCTGCACCCCGGACAGCACCGCTTTCGTTCCCTGGAGTGCCTGCAGGCGTCCGTCGCCCTCTTTCCTTGCCTGCTGCGCGGTGCTGACCGCGGTATTCAGCGCGCTGCCCACCGCCCCGGAGAGGGCCAGGGTGAAGCCACTCTGCTTCGATTCGAAGGTTTCAGTACTGGTGCGTTTATCGTAGCCCGGATCTATCTGCACGCTGTCGCCGGTGATAGCAATATCTTTGCCCGCCACCACATCGGCACCGCCGATATGCGCCCGGTTGCCTGCGGTGATGCTGACATTGCCCTGGCTGCTGCCCACGGTGCTGACGCTCTGGCTCTGCGTGGTGCCGTTCTCATCTATCTGATGACGTGTTGACTGGCTGCCAATGGTAAAGCCGATACCGCCGCTGCCCAGCAGTCCTTTCTTTTTCTTCTCTTCCAGAAGATAGTGCGATTCCGTCTCCGTAGCCGCGACGATATCCACATTGTTGCCGGCGGCAAGAGTGACATCGTTATCAGCAGCGATGGCCGATCCCACTACCGCCAGGTCGCGTCCGGCAGTGATGCTGACGCTTTCCCCGCTGAGCAGCGAGCCCTGTTCAAGCGTTGAACGGTCGTCTTTGACCGTACGGGTGGTTTTTTTCGACAGGAACTTTTTCCTCACACTCCTCTCTTCCGAGAACTGCGATTCGCGGTCGGTGGCGCTGTTAATCACCACGTCCCGTTTCGCCTGCAGCGCAATCGCGCCTTCCTCGCTGTGCAGGGTGCTGCCCGCGACTGCAATATCGCCTTCACGAGCGATTACCGTCACGCCTTTCTCGCCGCTGAAGGTGCTGCCGATGCCACTGTCGCGCACCGTCTCCATCTCACGCTGGATTTTGGTTTTGCCTTCGCGTTTCTTTTCGCTGTCCTGGTCGATGACAACCTGGCGCGCTTCTTTGATGATCACATCCTGCGCGCTCACGCCGATGCTACCTTTCTCGCTGTCCACCTGCGCGCCTTCCACCCGCAGGTTTTTACCGGCCACCAGCGTCACGCCCTGGTCACCGCTCAGGGTGCTGAGCAACAGACGATCTTCCTGACGGGTGTTACGCACCGATGAGGTACTGCTGTTCGCTTTCAGGTGGGTGGTATTGGTGGTGGTTTCTGCCAGCAGTTTTATCTCACCGCCCGCCTGCAGCTGGGTGGTGCCGCCCGCTTTCACCTGGCTGCCCTGCAGAGTCAAGTCCTGCCCGGCATTCAGGTTAAGGTTGCCCCCGGCATTCAGCGAACTGCCCAGCGCCTGCTGCCATTCACCGCTCACCTGTGCCTTACGTGAGCCGACGTCTTCCATACCGGCGCGTGTCCGGTTACCCATCGCCCCGGAAATCACCTCAAGGCTGGCGGTGTGGCTGCTGCGGGCCGCACCAATCTCCAGGCTGTTTTGCGCACTCAGGCTGAGGTTCTGTGTGGCATCCAGCTTCGCCCCCTGCAGTTTCACATCGGTGCCGCTCAGGCTGATGTCACTGGCGCTCATCGAAGCCTGGCGCAGGGCATCCTGAAGGTTGGTGCTTAAGGTCAGGTGAGTGGCCTGTACGTTAATACTGTCAGCACGAATATCGCCGCCCTGGTGCAGGAACTGGTCGGCATCAATCTTCAGCGCCTGGTCAGCCACAAGGTTCCCGGCATTGCTGAGGCTGTTGGCCGAGAGTTGCAGGTTGCCACCGGCGATCAGCGCCCCGTCACCGGACAGGCGCACGGTATTGTTGGCCAGATAGACTTTAGGCACCCAGACCGTCTGCGGGCCTTCTGCGCTATCGACCGTTTCACTCACCAGCCAGACGATGTCCTGTTGTAACGCGGCTATCTGTGCTGGCGTCAGCGCCACGCCAGGCACCAGGTGGAAGTCCTGTGCCACTTTGCTGCCGTTGTTCATCAG
Organism: Erwinia rhapontici; assembly: GCF_020683125.1. Taxonomy (NCBI): domain Bacteria; kingdom Pseudomonadati; phylum Pseudomonadota; class Gammaproteobacteria; order Enterobacterales; family Erwiniaceae; genus Erwinia; species Erwinia rhapontici. Next base: position 4,638,878 of record NZ_CP085627.1, read on the forward strand.
GTTCTGATACTGCGCCATGGCATCGTCTCCCTTCTCCGACGGCCGTCCGGTCAGCGCCAGCATCTGCTCACGGACCAGACGCTGCTCGTAGAAGCCATCGCCCAGGCGCTTGATCACCAGCGCCGGATCGTATCCCACCCGGTCGAGCAGGTAATCACTGCTGATAAACTTGCTGCGGCTGGTAAAGCGCTCGTCGGTCACCACCAGGAAAGGGCTGCCTTTAGCGGTATCCTGGCGGAACAGGCCGTTATTGGGAATGGAGGTCGCCACACGATCGAGCTGCTGTTGATTCGCCAGCGCCAGTTCACCTGGCGTCAGCGGCTGGGTGCCGTCCTCGTTGGCCGTCAGCGGGTTACGTTCCCACTCTTCGCGCCCGGCTTGCGCTGCTTTCTCCGCCGCTGCCACGCTGCTGATTTGCGCCTGATTGACTGTGACGTTCTCAATGCTGGCGCCCTGGATCGTCACCGAGCCATTGCCCGTCATAATGGCATCAATGGTGGTCAGCGCGGTGGTCTCATCGCGATTGAAGGTGGGATACCAGTGGTTAGTGTCACGATCGTAGTGGTCGACGATATGTTCCTGGCGGCGTTCGTTAACCGAATAGCCTTTATTGACGATATTTTTCGCGCCTGCAACATTCAGATCCCCGTTCGCGCTGAGGGTGCTGGCATCATTAAGCAGCTGCCCGGCCACACGCAGCACCATATTGCCGCCCGCCAGAATATGCGCACCGACACCCGCAGACACCAGTTTGTCACGGGTTACCGTGCCAGTGACCGTACGCTCACGCAGGTTGTTGTAATCGCTGACGTACGGTGCATCGGCAATATCAAGATGTTTGTTCGGATCCCACTGTTCCAGCCGTCCCTGGTCGTGTTCTCGCCAGACGGTGTTTTGATACGGTGTTGGCACCGTATTCTGGCGATAGCCACGCGTTTCATAGAACGTCATGGCATAGCTGCCATCCGCATTCGGCTTCAGGGCCAGGTAGTTGACCCACAGATTCGTCATCACCCCTTGACTGTTTTTCACCCGCACCTGGGCGCGTTTGGACCCGGCATCGATAGCCAGCAAGGTGCCGTAGCGATTGCTGGCAGCAGCCGCGTCATCCTTAAAGGTGAGCCGCTGGGTGGTTGGCGTCATGGTGTTTTTGTTGCGACCCACATCTGAACCATATGAGCGCCAGTAATAGTTGTAGCGATGCCAGCTGTAGTCACTGCTGGCCGCATTACGGGCGATATTCAACCCTTCGCGCAGGTTGTTCAGGCGTTTGGCCTCCACCGTCACATCACCGTCCGCTTCAATGCTGCTGGCGCGATTTTCAATCAGATCATCACTGCCCAGGAAGAGGCTGCCGCTGCTGTAGAGCAGGCCGCCATCGCGGTTCGTCAGGCGTTCCCCGCTATGCAGATCCAGACGGTCGGTCGCCGCGATTACCGCAGCATTACCGTGGTTGTCGATCACCCGGCCACGCACGGTGATGTTATCGCCGATCAGGGTCGCCGGGTTGTCCAGCGTATACACGTTCAGCGTCATGCTGTCGGCTTCCAGTCGCCCACGGTTAAGCAGCAGGCCGGTCGTCAGGTGCAGCGTTTTACCGACCAGCGATCCCTGATTCGTGAAATCCTGGCTGTTAACGATCAGGCCGCCAGGCAGTAGCCAATCCGTCAGGTTGGTCAGCACGCCCGCCACGGAAAGCGTAACAGTGCCGTTGCTGCTGAGGGTGTCGCCCGCACGGTGAGTGTAATCCTGGCGGACCGCGAGATTCAGATCCTGCTGGCTGAGCAGCGTACCGCCCTGGTTGTTGAGAGTGTGGGTCTGAACGCTTAATGTTGCGCCGCTTTGCACCACGCCGCCCTGATTGATCAGATCGAGCGCGGGAACTCCGGCACTGCGTGCGCCCGGATTGCCGCCCTGGATCGTCAGCGCCTGATTCGCCACAACACGTCCCTGGCGGTTATCCAGCGTCTCCAGCAGTGAAAGGGTGAGCGTTCCTGCACTCTGTACGCTCCCGGCGCGGTTATCCAGCGTACGGGCCGTCACATCGGTGTCCGTGGTGCCCAGCAGCAGCCCGCCGTCACGGTTATTCAACCGATCCGCCTGTACGGTCAGCGCCTGCTGGCTGCTGATTTTTCCCTGATCCTGATTATTCAACTGCGTCGTATGCACGTCCAGCGCCCGCGTTGCAACCAGCTGGCCGCCCTGGTTGTTGACCTCATTGGCCTCAATCGCCAGTGCATCGCCGCTATGAAGCTTGCCCTGCTGATTATTCAACGTGGCAACATGGTACACACCCTTGCTATAGCTGATCAGCGTGCCGTCCGGGTTATCCAGCTGCTGCGCGGTCAGTTCCAGCCCTGCGCCGCTGCTGAACAGCCCCTGGCGGTTATTAATGTGGTTGGCCACAATGCGCTGATCGTCGCTGCTCCTCACCGTGCCGCCCTGATTGTCCAGCGCGTTATTCACCGTCAGATCAAGCTGCTGGTCGCTGAAGATCAGGCCACCGCGGTTGCCCAGGCCGCCCTCGACCACCAGCGTCAGATTACCGTTGCTACCCAGAGCGCCATGGGTGTTATCCAGCAAACCGCTGACCTGCCAGTGCTGCGCCGTGTCGTTGAGTGCCACCAGCCGTCCATTCTGGTTGGTCAGCGTAGCGCTGGTCAGGCTCAACTGCCGGGCTTCAATGCTGCCATCGGTATTATCCAGCTGGCCAGAAAGGGCAAAACGGCTTTCCCCTTCTCCGGTCTGCGACCAGATGCCACGCTGTACGGAGAGACTATCCGCGTTAATATCCCAGCGGCCCGCGCTCACCTGCGCCTGCTGCGCCGCAACGCTCCCTGCGGTGTTAACGATCAGCTCGGCGCTGTCCACTTTGGCATTTTTTAATGCTACGCCTGCCGCCTGCGCACGGATGTCGGCACGGCGGGCAGCCAGCGTACTCTGGCTGAGATCAACCCGTTGCCCGCTGACCTTCACGTCCTTTTTGCTCAACAGCTTGCCGCTGGCCTGGATCTCGCCCTGGCTGGTCAGCGTAAGATCCGCATCCTGCGTCAGGACACTGTTCGCATCACTGCCTGCCAGCAGGTTACCGTTGCTGGTTATACCGCGTTTTGCTTTCAGTGTGACGTCGCCCGCCGCTGCCAGAGTGCCGGACTGTTTCACATCACCTTCGCGGCTGTCGACGGACAGCGTGCCACCGCTGTGCAGTTTGCCGTGGTGTTCAATGCTGTCCCGGGCCGCCAGCTGAATATCCCCGCCCGCTTCGGTCACCGCCTCCTGTTTGCCAGACTGCCAGGTGAGTTTACCTTCGCTGCTCACTGTCAGCGTTTTCTCAGCCTGAATGTGCCCGCCCTGGTTGCGCACGCCGACGCCCGCTTCCGTCCCGATCATGCGAATATGACCGCTGTACATGCCGCCCATCTGTCCCATGTCGATCGCCAGTTCAGGCGCCTTGCCGTCGGTGGCCAGCGCACTCACCGTTTTCGCGTCTGCGCTGATGCGGTTCCGGCCTGCGACCACGTTGAGCCCCTGTTTCGCCCACACGCCCGCATTCACGTCGACTGCACGCGCCAGCACGTCAACGTATTCCGTATCATGCCGGGCATCGCCATTCAGCCCGCCGCCTTCAATACGCACGGTGCCGCGCTCCACCTGATAACCCGCCAGGCTGCCATCGGCGTTCAACTGAGTTTTACCGGTCGTCAGCGTCATGCGCCCGGCGTTGATGGTGCCGCAGCCATTGCAGACGATCCCCGCCGGGTTGGCGACAATGACCTGCGCACGCCCGCCTGCGACTTCAAGGAAGCCGCGCAGTTCGCTGGGGTTGCTGCTGTTCACTTCGTTAAGAATCACCCGCGCCGGGGCTGAATTCAGCTTAAGATTCGGGTTACCCTGGATCATCCCCGCCAGTTGGGTCGAGGTCATCGACGCGGAGTTATTGAGGATCGCCCCGCGTTTATCAACGTCAAACTGGCGGTACTGGTTATGCGATACCCCGGAGCGGTTCGGCGCGGCGATGTTCACCTGTGGCAGTCCGTTCTGCGTGGCGATCACCTGCGGACGCTGGCCCGCAGGTGCCGAGCCGTCGGCAACAATCCCGGCGGCGATCGTCGGCGCGGCAAACAGTGACAGGCCGAGCATCCAGACCACCCGACGTACCGTCACCCACAGACGCGGCGCGCCGATGCCACGGCTCTGGCCGGGCTCACTGCTGCAACTGCGGGCCAGTTCGGACACCACGCGCAGCTCCCCGTGAGTGCGGCTGAAGATAAGGCGATAGCAATGTTTGTTCATAGAAGTCGTCCCTGACAGAGCACTGTCCGTTCACGTCATAGTGCAGCCGCCGCGAGGGCGGATGGCCGCGTTAAATGTCCAGGTTGAGGCTGAAACCTGCCGTCGCACCTGAAGTATGGAATTGTTCGGGTTTTTGCAGCGGTACCCCGGCAAACAGGTCGTAGCTGAGGTGGCTCAATACAGCACCGCGCACGCCGATGGCGCTCCCTGCCAGCTGGTGCCCGGCCAGATAACGGGTACCGGGGCCGTCAACTCGACCGTAGTCCAGCGCGGCATACAGCTCATGGCCGCGTGACAGCACATTCCACGCCAGCTCATTACGCCATATCACCCCTTTCTCACCCGACAGGATCTGCTCACCGTCAAAACCGCGTACCGAGTAACGCCCCGCAATTGCTATGCGATCCTGTGGCGTCAGCGGGTTGGCGCTCCACTGGCCGCGTACGCTGGTGACATAACGCCAGGGTTCGCTGCCCAGGGTAAAGGGTTGGTTCAGGCTGATATCGGCCATGGCAATGCCGGTACGGGCGCTGCCGCTCTGGGTATCCTCTTCGGGTGCCCGCAGCGCATTGAAAGCGCCGGTGCCACGCCGCCAGTTGAGGTTGGCATCCAGCGTGGCGTTGCCAAGATAACTGCGCTGATTCAGCCCCAACTCCCAACCCGCCGTACGGCGGCGCTGCTGTTCGATCTCGACGTCCTCCACTGCGTTAGAGGAGTTTCTGCGCCAGAGGCGCATATTGAGGGTGGTTTTATGCAACTGATTGCGGAACAGCAGGCGCGAGAGCGTCAACTGTACGTTGTCGCTCTTGCCGCTGTAGCTCAACACCTCGTTGACGTTGGCGATATTCTGGTGGTAGGTGTAATTGTTGTAGTTGGCGGCCAGCCCCCAGTAGCCCACAGGCACCGAGTAGTTCAGCGTATGCGAGCGGTTGCCAAAGGGGCCGTGCTGAAACAGATCTTTGCCAATGTTGGCATAGAACAGATCGTTTTGTGCAAAAGGTGCATCCACCGCCAGCGTGGCGGAACCGAGGTAGCGCCCGGTGCTTTTTGAACCGCTGTCGTCCAGCCCCAGGCTGAGGCGAACCGGGCGGCCCTCTTTCCAGTTCACCCGCAGGTCGCTGGTGCCATCCTGCTCACCGGGCAGGATGCTGATATCGGCAGTGGCGCTGGGCACCCGCCGGAAGTTTTCCAACCCCTGCTCAATATCGCGCAGATTCAGCACATCTCCTGAGGATGCCGGTACAGCATTCCACATACGTGCACGCCATGAGACCGGCTCTTCAAACTGCACGCGACCGATGCGTCCGGGCTGGAGCGTCAATGTCAGCACACCTTGGGTCAAATCCTGTTCCTGGGCCATCACCCGGGTGGTGACAAAGCCTTTTGCCAGGATGGCATTCTGCACCTTGTTGATCACCAGCATAATGCCCTGCCCGCCCAGACAACGGCCTTTGGCCCCCTCAGCCGCGTCCAGCGCCCACTGAAAACGGGGTGCGAGATCGCCCTGCAGACGCAGGGAGTGGATCATGAAGCAGGGTTTTTCGTCAACAGGATAGTCAGGGGTCACCGCATCGGGGCGTGCCAGACGGACATCACTGTCCGGCGCATTTTGCTGCTGGAGTGCACGCTCTCGCGCCTGCTGGCGCAGTTGCTCCTGGGCATCCAGCGTTGCGCCCGTACGGGTATCGTTATCAGGGAGTGCTGCCGCGAAGGCGATGGGTGTAGCGGTAATTGCCGCACTCATAAGTAAAGATGTAGCAAATCCCTGCTGAAAGAAACGCAAAAATAAAGTCATGCTAATGTAAGTCCATTTTAAAGGCATGTAACACAATGTAATTTTCGTGCATTATCCATTCAATAAAATGAAAATCAAGCAGGAATGTATCCGTTTTTTATTATTCACACGAAAACGCTTCTGTCTGGATAAGTTAAAATGACTTACCGTTAAAGGTTCAGCTAATTAATAATACAAATGGGTTACTTATATATTTTAGAATTTGGGATAAGTCATTTGAATTAACGGAAAAACCGCGTTCTTAGAAGAGTTATTCAGTAAGAATGCGCAGAGCGACACATCACCCTGCACCTTTATGGTTCACATCCGTCATTAAAGACGCACTCCCTGCTCAATTCGTGCACAAAAGCACCCTAAAAAGCACAACATCGGTGCATAAGACGTGTTGCATGCATAGCCTGTGAGTCGAGCGTAAAAATAATTAGTCTTATTTTTCATTATGTTGAGCATATCGCTCCTTAATAAGCGCTGCCACTGGCCCGGGAATTGCTAATTACCCTGCAACAAATATCAATACGCTGGGGAGCATACATGGATCACAATCAGTCAGAAGGTCAGCTGCACAGGGGATTGAAAAATCGCCATATTCAGCTGATTGCTTTGGGTGGCGCAATCGGTACAGGGCTGTTTCTCGGTATTGCGCAAACCATCAAAATGGCAGGTCCGTCGGTTCTGCTGGGCTATGCGATTGCCGGCATGATTGCCTTCTTTATTATGCGCCAGCTCGGCGAGATGGTGGTTCACGAACCGGTTGCAGGCTCGTTCAGTCATTTTGCCAACACCTACTGGGGCAGCTTTGCCGGTTTCGTCTCCGGCTGGAATTACTGGGTGCTTTACGTGCTGGTCAGTATGGCTGAGCTCACCGCTGTCGGGATTTACGTTCAGTACTGGTGGCCGGACATTCCGACCTGGGTTTCTGCCGGGGTGTTCTTTGTTGCGATCAACCTCATCAACATGACCAGCGTGAAAATCTACGGTGAGGTGGAGTTCTGGTTTTCCATCATCAAAGTCGCGGCGATTGTCGGCATGATAGGCTTTGGCGCCTGGCTGCTTGCCAGCGGTCATGGCGGCCCTGAGGCCAGCGTCGCTAACCTGTGGCAGTACGGCGGGTTTTTCCCTAACGGAATCAGTGGGCTGGTGATGGCGATGGCCGTGATCATGTTCTCTTTCGGTGGGCTTGAGCTGATAGGCATTACCGCCGCCGAAGCCGATGATCCTCAGAAAAGTATTCCGAAGGCTACCAATCAGGTGATTTATCGCATCCTGCTGTTCTATGTGGGGGCGCTGGCGGTGCTGCTGTCACTCTATCCGTGGCAGAAAGTGGTCGAAGGCGGGAGTCCGTTCGTTCTTATTTTCCACGCACTCGACAGCAATCTGGTCGCGACGCTGCTGAATGCCGTGGTGCTGTCTGCTGCGCTGTCCGTTTATAACAGCTGCGTGTTCAGCAACAGCCGTATGCTGTTTGGTTTGGCGAAACAGGGTAACGCTCCGGCGTCATTATTAAAGATTAATCGTCGCGGTATTCCTTTCAACGCCCTTAGCGTTTCGGCGCTGGTGACCGCCCTTTGCGTACTGCTTAATTACCTGATGCCGGGCAAAGCCTTCGAGCTGCTGATGTCACTGGTGGTTTCTGCGCTGGTGATCAACTGGGCGATGATCAGTATCACCCATCTGAAATTCCGCAGCGCCATGCGAGTTGCCGGGCAGAAAACCCGCTTCGCCAGCCTGGGCTATCCCCTGACCAATATTCTGTGCCTGCTGTTCCTGGCCGGTATTCTGGTGATTATGTTTATGACGCCGGGCATCGCGATTTCCGTCTGGCTGATCCCCGTCTGGCTGCTGGTGCTGACCGTGAGCTATCAGTTAAGAAAAAAGAAAAACACCGCGCATGTGGGTACGATTGTTGAAACCAATAACCTCTGAGATAGACCGATGAAATGATAACCGAGGCATCTGAAGCTACGGGCATAAAAAAAGAGGCCATCAGGCCTCTTTTTTTGTGCTTTAAACAACATACATTCCGTATTTAGAAAGGAATGTCGTCGTCAAAGTCCATTGGGGGTTCATTGTTGGCAGGCGCACTGTTCTGCTGTGGTGCCTGCTGCGGGCGAGACTGCTGCGCGCCGCCGCTGAACTGGTTGCCGCCCTGTGCGCCGCCCTGTGGCTGCTGTGGCTGGCCCCAACCGTTGTTGCTGCCGCCGCCCTGACCGCCACCTGCTGGTGCGCCGCCGCCCTGAGCACGACCGCCCAGCATCTGCATGGTGCCGCCAACGTTAACCACGACTTCGGTGGTGTACTTCTCAACGCCAGCCTGGTCAGTCCATTTACGGGTCTGCAGTGCGCCTTCGATATAAACCTGAGAACCCTTACGCAGGTATTCACCCGCCACTTCGGCCAGTTTGCCGAACAGCACAACACGGTGCCACTCAGTCTTCTCTTTGGTTTCACCGGTTTGCTTGTCACGCCAGCTTTCGGAGGTGGCCAGAGTAATGTTGGCAACGGCACCGCCATTTGGCATGTAGCGAACTTCCGGGTCCTGACCCAGATTTCCGACTAAAATTACTTTGTTTACGCCTCTGCTGGCCATGTTGCTGTCTCCGGTTAAATGTTCTGACTTAAGTCTAAGCGCAAAATTCTATCATGGCATACCCCCAGATCCTACATTTAGGAGATGCCTCGAAAAACACCGCTGTTCGTTGCAGTATTACATCGCTCTGTATGGCATTCTACGCCAAAACACTGGTTATCCATTCAGGTTTTTTTGTGCCATACTAACGCGTTTCTTTCTGGCCGTGCCGGGCAGGCATGGTGAGGTTTGTGCTAATCCGGGAATTGTGAATGGATAAGATCGAAGTACGGGGTGCCCGCACCCACAATTTGAAAAACATTAACCTGACCATCCCGCGCGACAAACTGATCGTCGTTACGGGCCTTTCAGGCTCTGGCAAGTCCTCGCTGGCGTTTGATACGCTGTACGCAGAAGGGCAACGCCGCTATGTCGAGTCGCTATCGGCCTATGCGCGCCAGTTCCTTTCCTTGATGGAAAAACCAGACGTCGACCATATCGAAGGGCTGTCACCGGCGATTTCGATTGAACAAAAATCGACCTCGCACAACCCGCGTTCCACCGTCGGCACCATCACCGAAATTCATGACTATCTGCGCCTGCTGTTTGCTCGCGTGGGTGAGCCTCGTTGCCCGGACCACGATGTCACGCTGGCAGCACAAACCGTCAGTCAGATGGTGGATAATGTGCTGGCGCAGCCTGAAGGCCGCCGTCTGATGCTGCTGGCACCGATCGTGAAAGATCGTAAGGGTGAACACACCAAAACGCTGGAAAACCTGGCAAGCCAGGGCTACATCCGTGCGCGTATCGACGGTGAAGTCTGCGATCTGTCCGATCCGCCGAAGCTGGAACTGCAGAAGAAACACACCATTGAAGTGGTGGTTGACCGCTTTAAGGTGCGTGACGATCTGGCCCAGCGCCTGGCAGAGTCGTTTGAAACTGCGCTCGAACTGTCCGGTGGTAGTGCGGTCGTCGCGGATATGGATGACACCAGCGCCGAAGAACTGCTGTTCTCAGCCAACTTTGCCTGCCCGATTTGTGGCTACAGTATGAATGAGTTGGAACCGCGCCTGTTCTCCTTCAACAACCCGGCCGGGGCTTGCCCGACCTGTGACGGGCTGGGCGTTCAGCAGTATTTTGATCCTGACCGCGTGGTGCAGAACCCTGAGCTGTCACTGGCGGGTGGTGCCATTCGCGGCTGGGATCGCCGTAACTTCTACTATTTCCAGATGCTGCGCTCGCTGGCTGAGCATCTGGAATTTGATATCGAAGCGCCGTTCAGCTCGCTCAGCGACTACAACCGCAAAGTGATCCTGTACGGCTCAGGCAAAGAGAACATCGAATTTAAGTACGTCAACGACCGGGGCGATACCTCGGTGCGCCGCCATCCGTTCGAAGGCGTACTGCACAATATGGAACGCCGCTATAAAGAGACGGAATCGTCCGCGGTGCGCGAAGAACTGGCGAAATATATCAGCAACCGCTCCTGTACCAGCTGCGGCGGTACACGTCTGCGTCGTGAAGCACGCCACGTCTTCCTGGAGAACACCACGCTACCGACCATCTCAGATATGAGCATCGGCCATGCGATGGAGTTTTTCCAGAATATGAAACTCAGCGGCCAGCGCGCGCAAATCGCTGAGAAAGTGCTGAAAGAGATTGGCGACCGCCTGAAGTTCCTGGTGAACGTTGGCCTGAACTATCTGTCGATGTCGCGTTCGGCGGAAACCCTCTCCGGCGGTGAAGCGCAGCGTATCCGTCTTGCCAGCCAGATCGGTGCGGGCCTGGTGGGCGTGATGTACGTGCTGGATGAGCCCTCTATCGGCTTGCATCAGCGTGACAACGAACGTCTGCTGGAAACCCTGGTGCATCTGCGCAATCTGGGCAATACCGTGATTGTGGTTGAGCACGATGAAGATGCCATTCGCGCGGCCGACCATGTGATTGATATCGGCCCCGGTGCCGGGGTGCATGGCGGACAGATCGTCGCAGAAGGGACGGTGGATGACATCATGGCGGTGGAGTCGTCCCTGACCGGGCAGTACCTCAGCGGCAAGCGTGGCATCGCCATCCCGCAACAGCGCGTTAAGGGCGATCCGGCGAAGGTGCTGAAGCTGACCGGCGCCAGCGGTAACAACCTGAAGGACGTCACACTGACACTGCCTGTCGGGCTGTTTACCTGCGTGACCGGCGTGTCCGGCTCCGGGAAATCGACGCTGATCAACGATACTCTGTTCCCGATTGCCCAGCGCCAGTTGAACGGCGCCACTATTGCCGAAGCTGCACCGTACCGTGATATCTCTGGGATGGAGCATTTCGATAAGGTGATCGACATCGATCAAAGCCCTATCGGGCGTACGCCGCGTTCAAACCCGGCCACCTATACCGGGATCTTCACCCCAGTGCGTGAACTGTTTGCCGGGGTGCCGGAGTCACGTACACGCGGCTATACGCCGGGGCGCTTCAGCTTTAACGTGCGCGGTGGGCGCTGTGAAGCCTGTCAGGGTGATGGCGTGATCAAGGTGGAGATGCACTTCCTGCCGGATATCTACGTGCCCTGTGACCAGTGCAAAGGCAAACGCTATAACCGCGAAACACTGGAAGTGAAATACAAGGGTAAGAGCATTCACGAAGTGCTGGAGATGACCATTGAAGAAGCCCGTGAGTTCTTCGATGCCGTTCCTGCGCTGGCGCGTAAGCTGCAAACCCTGATGGATGTCGGCTTGTCCTATATTCGTCTCGGGCAGTCGGCCACCACGCTCTCCGGTGGTGAAGCGCAGCGCGTGAAGCTGGCGCGTGAGCTGTCGAAACGCGGCACAGGTCAGACGCTGTACATCCTTGATGAACCCACCACCGGCCTGCACTTTGCCGATATAGAGCAACTGCTGGAAGTGCTGCACCAGCTGCGCGACCAGGGCAACACCATCGTGGTGATTGAGCACAACCTTGATGTGATCAAAACCGCTGACTGGATTGTTGACCTCGGGCCGGAAGGCGGCAGCGGTGGCGGCGAGATCCTCGTGTCCGGTACGCCGGAAACAGTGGCAGAGTGCGAACGTTCGCACACCGCGCGCTTCCTGAAGCCGCTGTTACAGCGTTAATTATTTGGGCGAGGCATCGGACAATGCATCGGGCGAGGCGTGCCTCGCCCCTACGATTACGATTACGATTACGATTACGATTACGATTACGATTACGATTACGGTTTTACGGTTTTACGGTTGTACGGTTGTACGGTTGTACGGTTTTCGTAGGGGTCGGGCATGCCCGACCCGCTATCACGAACGGTATTTTTCTCCGTGGTTTGCTGCATTTTTCTTACAATCGCCACACAATCTTGCAGAAACAGGCAAGACTTAGCGAGTTTTGGATATACCCCCTTCACCATTATCTGACTATGCTTAACCTTCATCATTTTGCGGAGAAGGTGACGCTATTCCACTGCCTGCTCCCACCCTCACGGCCACTGCGCCACATCATCAATAACTGGAGAGACCAATGAATATTACGCATGCTTATGCCGCCCAGGACGCGAAATCGAAACTGGCTCCGTTTGAGTTTCAGCCACGCGAACTGCGTGAACATGATGTGCAGATCGAGGTGTTGTTCTGCGGCGTTTGCCACTCTGACCTACACCAGGCACGCAATGAATGGCGCAACACCATTTTCCCGGTCGTGCCAGGCCATGAGATTGTGGGTCGCGTGACGGCAGTCGGCGCACACGGCCATAAATACAAGGTGGGCGATCTGGTTGGCGTGGGCTGTATGGTCGACAGTTGTCGTACCTGTGACAGCTGTAAAGAGGACCTGGAGCAGTACTGCGAAGAGGGCTTTGTCGGCACCTATAACGGCGAAGACCGCATCAACGGCGATATCACCTTTGGGGGTTACTCCACCCAAGTGGTAGTGCATGAAGACTTCGTACTGCGCGTGCCTGAAAACCTCGACCCGGCCGGTGCCGCGCCACTGCTGTGTGCCGGGATCACCACCTTCTCGCCACTGCACCACTGGGGCGTGGGCCCGGGTAAAAAAGTCGGTATCGTAGGCCTGGGCGGCCTCGGCCATATGGGCGTAAAAATTGCGCATGCCATGGGCGCGCACGTCGTACTGTTCACCACCTCGCCATCTAAAATTGAAGACGGTAAGCGCCTGGGCGCAGATGAAGTCGTGATCTCGAAAGATGCCGACCAGATGGCGCAACATGCCAACAGTTTTGACTTCATTCTTAACACGGTTGCTGCACAGCACGATCTGAACCCGTTTATCACCCTGCTGCGCCGCGATGGCACCATGACGCTGGTCGGTGCGCCGGAACATGATCATCCGTCACCGCAGGTGTTTAATCTGATCTTTAAACGCCGCAGCATTGCGGGTTCACTGATTGGCGGGATTAAAGAGACTCAGGAGATGCTGGATTTCTGCGGTAAGCACAACATCACCTCCGATATTGAGATGATCAATATTAATCAGATCAACGAAGCCTATGAGCGTATGCTGAAAAGCGATGTGAAGTACCGTTTCGTGATTGATATCGATACATTGCGCGCGTAACCAGAAGACAAAGCGGGCGGCCCTGTTCAGGGCCGCCCGCTTAATGTTGACGATTAGAAATTGTATTTCACGCCAACCATTGCGGCATTATCGTTGTAACCCGCATCGCCCATCTGCACGCCAATGTTCCCCCACAGATTCAGACGTGGGTTCACTTTCCCTTCCAGCCCGACTTTCACTTCGGCCAGGTTGGTTGCGCCATTCTGGCTGACGCGAACATCATCCATTTTGGTCGCAAAGTTGCGTGTGTTATGCAGCCAGTTTACCTGAAGGAAAGGCTGAAACTCTCGCTGCTTATTGTTATCAACAGCACTGTGACCTTTCAGATAGGTTTTCACCCCCAGACGCGTCAGCAGGTTGCCGTCGCCCTCACCTTTCACCTTCGTGCCATTCGCTTCCTCAACGTTATTTGCCTTTACACCCATCCACACAACCTGGGCCTGAGGTTGAATAAACCATTCATTGAGTGATCCCTGGCTACCCGAGAACTGGCCGAGTTTCCAGGTGTAGCCGCCTTCCAGTGAGGCTGAAACCCCATGGGATTTATAGGTTTCGGTCGCCAGGTTTTCACCTTTAACGTCGTTATCAAACCAGCCATACTGCAGCCAGGTATCCAGGTGCGCACCGGTATGGTTTTCAGCATTGGCATACCAGGTCGCATAACCGCCCACGCTGTAACCATTAACGGAACCTTTTGAACGGTAACCGCTGTGCTGGTTTCGGGTGGTGTTGTGGTTGTCGCCATAGCCAGCCATAACGCCAACATGCCAGCGGTCTAGCCCATCCGTACTCCAGCGGGCAACATCGCCACCGATCTGCGCCACATAGCGATTGCTCTGGGTTTTCAACTGTCCGCTGCCATCGTGCCAAGAATTATGTCCGCCAACCTGGCGTAACCACATGCTGGTGACTTCTTTCTGGCCCGTTAGCGCATCAATGAACTGTGTTTCACCCAACCGGTCATGCAGGGTCAGAAGGAACAGGGTGTTTGCTGCTGCCAGGTTAGCCGTGTAGCTTCCGCCTTCAGGGCGAATAACAGAGGGCTGTCGGGGGTTTTCGTTGTTACCTGCGTTCGGATCAACAGGAGACAACTGGCTCGTCAGATACCAGTTTTCGCCTTTCTGCTCGAGATCGTAATCATAAGCACCGGCGACGATACGATCAGCTTTCTCAAAGGTCCCTGTCGACGTACCTCCCACCTCAACCACTTCAATACCTTCAACGGTCTGCGCGCCCTTGCCGCCAAGGTTATTAATCGCAACGTGGGTTGTGCCTGCCAGTACATCCCCACCAACAATTAGCTTATTGGTCTGTGAGCTGTCATCACCCAATACGCTGTTCATCACCAGCAATCCACCGTCACCCGCGTAGTCTCCCGTTACCCTCAATGTGTCAAACTTGCTCTGATCGGAGAAGGTAATCGTACCGTTATTGGTCAGCAGCCCGACATCAGATTCGTTATTCATGTTCCATTCACTGCTGGCATCGATCGACAGCGAGGTCGTTTTGGTCACGGCGCCATTGAGCACAGATGCGGATGACAAATCGACCGCCACGGTATTGCCGATATCACTCACCGTAATATCGCCATTTAAGGTGCTGCCAACGGCATTGAAAGTGACGTTACTGTAGGCATTGTTGGCTTCATTATGTGTCACGGTTAATACCTGCTCATTGCCACCGGTCAGCACGGAGTTTTTCACATTTATCACCGCGCTGGCGGTATCAAACTCAATAGCCTGAGCTTTCAGGGCATCAATAGTGACCGTATCCAGCGAAATAGAACTGTCTCCCGCCCCCAAACCGCCGACATACATCCCACTCGCCTGCTCACCTGTGGTGGAAATATCGCTGTTACGAATATCCAGCGTACTTCCGCTGCTCGATATGCCGTAACTCTGCTTACCAATGGTTTTAATCTGCACATCATCAGCAGTGATTGCTGCGCCTTCGCCAGCCTCAACGGCTGAAGATGAATCACCATACGTGTCAATGGTACTTCTCAGCAGCACACCTTCGGCATCCTGTTGGACATCCAGCGCCACAGAAGCTTCACCACGGGTGGTGATCACCAGATTCTCACCCCGAATGTGATCTTCCGTGTAAAGAGCGTTGCTGCCATCTCCCAGGGTTTCAATCGCGCTGTTAGTCAGAGTCACTGTTCCGTTTTCTGCTTTAACGCCCATGGAGACATCACCTTTGGTGGTGATAGTCACATCATTCAAGGTAGCCGAGGGGTCTAAACCATAGATCCACACGGCAGAGCTTTCCTCCCCTTCGGTTGAAAAACTTCCACCATCGGCGATGACGCTGGCCTCTGAAGTCACCTCTAACGCATAGTTATTCGTGCCCTGAGTACTGGCCGAAACATCATTCAGGGCGAGCGCGCCCGAGGAGGTACTTATCGCGGTGCCTCTGGCAGTGCTAACCGTACCCGTATTAATCTTCGCAGTGGTCCCTTTGAACACCAGCCCCTTCGCAGAATTCTGGCCGGTAATCTGCAGGTTGTTCAATACGGCCTCAGCGCCAGCGCCCAGCATCAGCCCGGTGCTGCCACTACCCGACACGTTGACAATTAAGTCTTGCGCATTAAATTTACCGTTTTGAACCGACACCCCCGAACTTCTCGCCCCCGTACTGTTGAGCGTGACACCGTTTGCCGTCAGATCTCCGCCTTTCGTCACTGCAAGGATGTTTTTACTGAGGGAATCGTTCGAATAGATGTTATTTTCAATGAGGCGCTCCTCATTATTGGTCACCAGAATCTCTGTATCTTCCGCCCAAACAGACATGCAGGGAGCAAAAATTAAAGGCACGACACACATTGGAGTTTTCAGTAAATTCCCAACATTCCATTTTTTATTCAAATCAATATCCATTATCAATTCCTTTTAAACTAACCGTTAAAAATATAAAATTGCATTGCACCATGCCTTGTATAACAGGCATTGTTATGAAGGCCTTTGTGGTTTACTGCTGCCAACCTGGAATTCGCGTTACACTAATATGTATTAATCTATTAGGGTGAAAAATTGAGAGTTTTAAATAGGCTAACTCCCTTTGCTGTAAGTTTTAACCGCGGTGTTTTATCATATCCATCGTAAAAATGATGTAGGCATTTTTTTGATTTTTTCTTTGAAAGGAATAAGTGACGAACACTGACAACATAAAACCATTACAATCAAAAAGCTAACGAAAAACCACAGACAATAAATATAAAAAAACCAATGACTTTCTTCCTTGCTAAGGTAATTTAACAAGGATAATGGATATTTAATTTGAGATATCTACTTAAATAAAAAATAGCAATACATTAAACTTCGATAATTTGAGTCTGTCTGTCATTCAATATAACGTTGATTTAGCGTAAGCAGACATATTCAGTACAGCAGGATAACGACCAGCACGCACCAGGCGTTCTGGCCGTTTCACCTTTATTTCTGCACCTGCTGATAAGACGCATCCACCAGGTAGTAAATTTGTGAATCTTTCAGTGATCCGTCCAGCAACACGGCGTTCCAGTGTGAGGGATTCAGATGCTCGCAGGGCTGCACATCACTGTGCTGCTCTCGAATAAGATCGGCCAAGGCAGGGGTGCTTTTCAGCGCCACCGCAGGACGTCCACCCACATCGTAGAGCATGGCAAACAGCACTCCTTTGGCTTTGATCTGTGTAGCCTGCCACTCATCGTGTTCACTTTGCTCTGCACCGTTTTTCGCCATGCAGTATGACAACAGCTCAGATATCTTCATGCTTAATCATCCCCCTGTAGGGTTGCCACGATACGTCGGGCACCACCGCAAATCCGGTGTTCACCCAGGTAAATTCCCTGCCATGTCCCCAGCATCAGCCGACCACGGCTGATCGGCAGCAACAGTGAGGTGCCCAGCAGCGAGGACTTAATATGGGCAGGCATATCATCCGCACCTTCATAGTCGTGCTGGTAGGGCGCATTGTCCGGCACCGAACGCAGAAAATGTTGCTCCATATCGGTTCTCACCGTGGGATCGCAGTTTTCGTTCAGCGTCAGGGAAGCAGATGTATGCTGCAACAGCAGATGCAGCAGCCCGGTCTGCACATCACTTAATCGACGTAGTTCACCGAGGATCTCATCCGTTATCAGATGAAAGCCACGCGGTTTTTCGTTCAGAGTGAGCGTTTGCTGATACCACATAGTAGGACTCCTTAACGCAATAGATGCGTTAAGTGTGCAGCAAGTGGCGAAAAGGTAAACCTGAAAAGTGAAAAAGCAGGAATAGCTGGCCGGGAGAGTCCCGGCCAGAAATGATTACATAACAGCAGCCATCGCTTCCGCAACCTGACGCACATTGTTGTGGTTCAGGCCAGCGATGCAGATACGTCCGCTGGCAATCAGGTACACGCCAAACTCATTACGCAGGCGGTCGACCTGTGCTGCGCTCAGGCCGGTGTAGCTGAACATGCCGCGCTGCTTCAGCAAGTAGTCAAAGTTTTTACCCGGGACGGCGAGGGTAAGCCCTTCCACCAGCGCCTGACGCATTTCCAGAATACGCACGCGCATCGCTTCTACTTCTGCCAGCCAGCTGGCTTTCAGCTCAGGGTTATTGAGCACGCAGGAGACGACCTGCGCACCAAAGTTTGGTGGGCTGGAGTAGTTACGGCGCACAGTCGCTTTGAGCTGGCCAAGCACACGAGCGGCTTCATCCGCATCATCACAGACGATGGACAGGCCGCCAACGCGTTCGCCATACAGGGAGAAGATTTTAGAGAATGAGTTACTGACCAGCGCAGGCAGGCCCGCCGCGGCGATAGCGCGGATAGCATAGGCATCGTCTTCCATGCCAGCACCGAAGCCCTGATAGGCGATATCCAGGAACGGGATCAGCTCGCGTGCTTTCAGCACAGCGGTCACTTCATCCCACTGTGCGTTGGTCAGATCAGCCCCGGTTGGGTTATGGCAGCACGGATGCAGCAGCACGATGCTCTGGGCAGGCAACGTGTTCAGTTTTTCCAGCAATGCGGCGAACTTCACGCCATTGCTTTCATTGTCATACCACGGGTATGTATTGACCGTGAACCCGGCACCCGCAAAGATAGCAATGTGGTTTTCCCAGGTCGGATCGCTGACCCAGACCTGTGAATTCGGGAAGTAGTATTTCAGGAAGTCAGCACCGACTTTCAGCGCACCCGATCCCCCCAGTGTCTGAATGGTGGCGATACGCCCCGCTTTCAGTACCGGATGCTCTGCGCCAAACAGCAGTGGCGCAACCGCACTGCGGTAAGGCGGCAAACCTTCCATCGGCAGATAGAGAGAGGCGCTTTGTGGCTGTGCATTCAGCAGGGCTTCCGCCGCAGCAACCGCCTTCATCTGTGGGATCACACCCTGTGCATCGTAATACAGGCCGATGCTCAGGTTCACCTTGTGCGCGCGGTTGTCCTGTTTGAACGTTTCCATCAGGGAGAGAATCGGATCGCCAGCGTAGGCATCAACGTTTTGAAACACGGTGCAAGTCTCCATTAAATAATCAGTCATGTCCTGCAACGCCACGGCGGGCGTTGCGGTAAATTCAGGCAGGGCTAAACGTAATAGCGGCCAGGGCGGTGGTTCATGGCAATAATCAGATTCAGCACTACCGCACCGGCAATAGAGGCCGCCAGCATCTCGCGCGACACCACAAACAGCGAGGCCAGCACCACGCAGGTATCCACCCCCATTTGCAGTTTTCCGGCACGAATACCGTAACGGTCCTGCAACCACAACGCCAGAATATTGATCCCACCCAGGCTGGCCTTATGGCGAAATAACACTATAAACCCAATCCCCATGACCACGTTACCGAACAGTGTCGCATAAAAGGGATCCAGCGCGGAAAAATGGATGAATAACGGGTGCAGGTGGCTAAATGCAGAGACCAGCGCCACGGCAGAGAAGGTTTTCACGGTGAAAGCCCAGCCCATGCGCTTCACGGCCAGCCAGTAAAACGGGATGTTGATCAGGAAAAATGCCAGCCCAAAGGAGGTTTTGCTCAGGTAGCTGATTAGAAAGGCGATACCGGCAGTACTTCCGGTCAGCGCCCCGGCCTGTTTCAACAGCGTGACACCAAAAGAAACCATCAGCGTACCCAGCATGATAGCCAGCACATCTTCCAGCAGCGTATGGGGGATTTTTACAGGTTGTTGCACGACGTTATCCATCGGATTGATTCTCTGGTGATTATTGCTTTATTGATTGCCCAATATGTAGCAAAAATCGCACCAATCCGGCGGCCCTTGAAGCCTCCGGATGGTGCCAGCGAATTAACCCATTGAATACAAGGCGCTTTATTGCTCGTTTTTGTGCATGAAATCGGCATTCATCCATCACATCACGCACTAAAATTCATTTTATCGCACACATCTCGCATTAATGTTCGATTTTATGCACAACCATGGTGCGCGATATGCACTGTTTTAGCGCAGCTGTATCTCACTCACCGACATCAGCCCATTCTCTTTCAGCCGGTTCAGGACCACTGACGTCTTCACATGCGAAACGCTTTGATGTCCTGCCACCAACTGGCTAATCAGCGCACTCAGCCCGGCGAGATCGGCCACCGCCACTTTTAGCAGATAATCAGCGTCACCCGTGGTTTTATAGGCATCCACGATAGCCGACTGCTCGGATACCATGCGGTGAAAACTCTCAACGTACTCTGTCGTATGGCTGATCAGCCGCACTTCAATCAGGCCGATCATCCCCAGGCCGACGGCATCCGGGGACAACCGCGCGTGATAGCCAAGGATCAATCCAGCCTGTTCCAGGTTAATACGGCGGCGTGAGCACTGTGAGGCGGACAGCTTCACAATATCGCTCAATTCCTGGTTAGTCAGGCGACCATTCGCTTCCAGTAAAGTCAGTATCTTAAGGTCAAAATCATCAATCTGGGTCATCGTTCATCCGTGCTGGTGTCTGGGTACTGCTGACAGACAGATAACCGCATTCATTGCGGTGTTGTCCAACACTATTTTGGATGACAGGCGTTGAAAGCGGGTCGGGCATGCCCGACCCCTACAAGCGTCGAAAGCGAGGGATAAATCGCAGGGGGTTGGGCAGGCAGGCCCACCAAGATCGGGGGGGATGTTGTATCGCGTCGGAAGCGAAGGATAAATCGTAGGGGCCAGGCATGCCTGGCCCAAAAGATTACTCATCGTCGTACTGCGGACCCGCATAGTTGTCGAAGCGCGACCACTGACCGTTAAAGGTCAGGCGCACAGTCCCGATGGGGCCGTTACGCTGCTTACCGATGATGATCTCAGCAATGCCTTTATGCTCGCTGTTTTCTTCATAAACCTCATCACGGTAGATAAACATGATCAAGTCGGCATCCTGCTCGATGGAGCCGGATTCACGCAGGTCGGAGTTAATCGGGCGTTTATTACTGCGCTGCTCCAGGGAGCGGTTAAGCTGCGACAGCGCCACAACCGGCACCTGTAACTCTTTCGCCAGCGCCTTAAGCGAACGTGAGATTTCAGCGATCTCCAGCGTACGGTTATCGGACAGTGCCGGTACGCGCATCAATTGCAGGTAGTCGATCATGATCAGACTTAAGCCGCCGTGCTCACGGAAAATACGGCGCGCACGCGAACGAACATCGGTCGGGGTCAGGCCGGAAGAATCATCAATGTACATGTTCTTCTTCTCCATCATGATCCCCATAGTGCTGGAGATCCGCGCCCAATCCTCATCATCAAGCTGACCGGTACGAATACGGGTCTGGTCAACGCGGGACATCGACGCCAGCATACGCATCATGATCTGTTCGCCGGGCATCTCCAGGCTGAAGATCAGCACTGGTTTATCCTGTTCCATCGCTGCGTTTTCACACAGGTTCATGGCAAAGGTGGTTTTACCCATCGACGGACGGGCCGCGACGATAATCAGGTCAGAACGCTGAAGCCCGGCGGTTTTCTTATTCAGATCGCCGTAGCCCGTATCCACCCCGGTCACCCCATTTTGCGGTGTCTGATAGAGGGCCTCGATACGCTCGATCGTTGATTCAAGGATCTGATCAACACTCTTCGGCCCTTCATCTTTATTGGCACGGCTTTCGGCGATCTGGAACACGCGGGTTTCCGCCAGATCGAGCAGATCTTCACTGGTGCGCCCCTGAGGGTCATAACCGGCATCCGCGATTTCGTTAGCAACGGAGATCATCTCACGCACAACGGCACGTTCACGGACGATATCCGCATAAGCGCCGATATTTGCTGCACTTGGCGTATTTTTTGATAATTCAGCGAGGTAGGCAAAACCGCCGACCATGCTCAGTTCACCTTTGGTTTCCATCGATTCAGAAAGGGTAATCAGATCGATCGGTTTACCCAGTTCCAGCAGGCGCTGCATCTCCGCGAAGATCATCCGGTGCGGGCGGCTAAAGAAGTCCTTTGCCACCACGCGCTCGGCAACGTTATCCCAGCGTTCGTTATCCAGCATTAAACCGCCCAACACCGACTGTTCAGCTTCCAGCGAGTGCGGGGGCAGCTTGAGACCTTCCATCTGGCGGTCACGCGGCTCGCGGTTTTCGAAGGATTTGTTGGTGGGTTTATTTCCTGCCATAGTGATGCGATACCAAAAATCTTGTGGGGGGACGCGCAAGTATACCCGTTTGCATGACTGACGTCCTCCCCCACATTACCGCGAAATCCACAGGAGTGAACATGGCGAAACGTATACAAATCAGCCAGCACGGCGCACCCGAAGTGATGCAGCTGGTGAGCTTTGATCCAGCCAATCCGGCCCCCGGTGAGGTGCAGGTTGAGAACAAAGCCATCGGCATCAATTACATCGATACCTATGTGCGCAGCGGCCTTTACCCTGCCCCACTTCCTGCCGGGCTGGGAACAGAAGCCGCCGGGATTGTCACTCGTGTTGGCGCTGGCGTCAGTGCCCTGAAACCAGGTGACCGCGTGGTTTATGCACAGTCGTCTCTGGGTGCCTACAGCGAAGTGCACAACGTGCCGGTCGATAAAGTGGCACCGCTGCCGGATGCTATCTCCTTTGAACAGGGCGCGGCATCCTTCCTTAAAGGCCTGACGGTGCATTATTTGCTGCGCCAGACCTATGTGGTGCAGCCGGATGAGGTGTTTCTGTTCCATGCCGCTGCTGGCGGTGTCGGGCTGATTGCCTGCCAGTGGGCTAAGGCGCTCGGGGCACATCTGATCGGCACGGTAGGCTCGGCGGAGAAAGCCGCGCTGGCGAAACGTGCGGGCGCCTGGGAAACCATTAACTATCGGGAAGAGGATATTGCCGCGCGCGTCAGCGAGCTGACCCATGGCAAAAAGCTGCGTGTGGTGTATGACTCGGTAGGGAAAGATACCTGGGAAGCCTCACTGGACTGCCTGCAGCGTCGTGGCCTGATGGTCAGCTTTGGCAACTCATCGGGCCCGGTGACGGGTGTGAATCTCGGTATCCTCAATCAGAAAGGATCACTGTATGTTACCCGACCATCACTCAATAGTTATGTCACCACGCGTGAAGCGCTACTTCAGGCCAGCAATGAGCTGTTCTCGCTGATCGCAAGCAATGCGATTAAGGTGGATGTGCCAGACACGCAGAAGTTTGCGCTGGCCGATGCAGAGCGGGCACATCAGATACTGGAAGGTCGTGGTACACAGGGATCGAGCTTATTAATACCGTGATTTCTGGCGTACTGCACAAATAATCAGGGCCTCCCGAAGGAGGCCCTTTTTTCTTTCTTTTTATAGTTCGCACTGAGTGTAGGGTCAGCGGCGATGAATACGTTTTGATTCAGTGAAACCATCCTGGCAGAATTCATAAGTAAAAAATATGTTTAATTGCGAAATGGTGCTTAGCAATTTTCTATGATGTGATCTAACCCGCATTAACAGGCCAAAGGCCTCAGGCAACTCATTGATATTATCGAGATAACCAGGGTTTATCCTTCACAGAGGGTTTCCGAAAAGCCCGATATAACCAGACTCCAATCACCGCCAGCAGTAACCATGGCAACAATTTAATAACAACAGCGAACAATCCGCCAACGACCATCACCACGGTAGCCACCAGCAGCGCCGCAATGATGCCCAATAACGAAATACCGGTCAGCAACAGCATCATAAAAAAGCCGATGACAAACAGGATCTCTAACATGTCGATGTGCTCCAGAATAAGGGACTCTGAAGAGACTATTACAAGAAGCGTGCCAGTACGGCGAGGATTTTAAGGTATTGATCTATAAGGAAGGGGCTCACCAGGGCCGTAACAACCCTGGTGAATTTCATCAAAGCTTAGTGAATATTTAACGATGTTATACGTTGGCAGGCACTTTATCCGCAACCAGTAGCAAGGCTTTTTCCACCACATCAACACCGGCACCCGCTTTATGGGCATTCTCACTCAGGTAACGACGCCACTGACGCGCACCAGGAATGCCCTGGAACAGTCCCAGCATATGGCGGGTCACGTGGCCAAGGTAAGTACCGTTCGCCAGCTCGCGCTCGATATACGGGTACATCGCACGCACCACTGCAACAGGATCAACCATCGGCACGGTGCTGCCGAAGATCATCTGGTCTACCTGCGCCAACAGTCCCGGGTTCTGATAGGCTTCGCGCCCCATCATCACCCCGTCCAGATGCTGTAAATGAGTGCGGGCTTCTTCCAGCGACTTGACGCCGCCGTTAAGCGATAGCGTAAGCTGCGGGAAATCACGCTTCAGCTGGTAAACGCGTTCATAGTCGAGCGGTGGAATTTCACGGTTCTCTTTCGGGCTGAGGCCAGAGAGCCAGGCTTTGCGGGCGTGAATAATAAATGTCTCGCATCCCCCCTGCTCTGCAACGCGCTGAATGAAATCACAGAGGAATTCGTAGCTGTCCTGATCGTCGATGCCAATTCGGGTTTTCACGGTAACCGGAATAGAGACCACATCGCGCATCGCTTTGATGCAATCCGCCACCAGTTGGGCCTCACCCATCAGGCAGGCACCGAAGCGGCCATTCTGCACACGGTCAGACGGGCAGCCCACATTGAGGTTGACCTCATTGTAGCCACGCTCTTCTGCCAGTTTTGCACACTGTGCCAGTGCTGCCGGATCGCTGCCGCCCAGTTGCAGCGCCACGGGCTGCTCTTCAGAACTCCAGGCCAGGTAATCGCCTTTGCCGTGGATAATCGCCCCGGTAGTCACCATTTCGGTGTACAGCAACGTCTGACGCGTCAACTGACGATGAAAGTAACGACAGTGGCGATCGGTCCAGTCGAGCATCGGGGCAATGGAAAAGCGATGTGCAGGGAAATTATCGGTCATGAAAAGCGTTAACTCTGTATCAGAAAGGGAGTGTCGATATTGTGCGCAATCATAGCACGGCGGGCCGCGAGGATACAGGATCAGGGAAAGGTGATTGCCAGCAGCCGTGAGGTGACTGCTGGGAAAAATCAGAAATAACGTTCCGCTTCAAAGCGCAGTGACTTGAATGAATTATTAAGTTATTCAATATCAGCTAAAGTCATAACGGTTTAAAATCTTTTCAACTGCAGGGTCATTTTCATATTTTATTTTTAATTTTTCTTTCTGCTCTTTCGCTTTACCGCAATAATTATCAACAGATTTTTCAATTTCCACCTGCCGTTCTTTAGGGAGGTTACTATCCCATTCTCCCGACATATGGATGCAGTTATCAGCATTATCGGTAAATGCTTTGATATCCCTGGATGGCGCAGTCGTGATGTTAGACGCACACCCACTGATTACCAGACACAACAAAACCATTCCATTCATTACCCGCATTGTTATCTTCCCTGTATTTTCCCCTATGAGTTTACTCAGTCTGCCAGTATTGGAGAAAACCATCCAGGGTATGTCTGTTCGATTGAGTGAGCAAAGATGAATATCAGGAAAAGTGCGAGGAAAAACCAGTAAGGGTGAGGACAACCCCTTAGGGTTGCCCTCCTAAAGACCATCCGGACTATCAGAAAGTGAAGTTCAACTGGGCAACGGCGCCCCAGGTATTGTCTTTCCCCACCATCCCGGCAAGGTCCAGATGTACTTTGTTAAACGGTGACAGGCCAAAACCGCCCGTGAAGACATCAGTGTCATTGGACTTCACATCAGCACGGTAACCGGCGCGCAGTTGCAGCCAGTCCAGTAAACGATACTCCGCACCCACGGCAGCATACTGGCTGTCCTGTTGCGTTTTAAAGCGCTTAGTCGGGGTCAGGTCCACATCCAGTGCCGTTGTCAGGCGCTCGGTATGGTATGCCACGCCGGAGGTGACCAGCGGACGGATTTGATAGGTATCCTTGTAGCCGCTGACCTCTTTGGTATCAATATCACGTGAGATCAGGTTCTGCGCGCTCAGGCCCAGCGTCCAGTTTTCACCGAGGTCGGTTGAGGCGCCCGCATCCAGGTTAAACCCGGTGTTGGTATTTTTATAATTGCCGTTGGTGAAGTCTGACTTGTCATAGCTGTATACCGAGGCGCTGTAGTTATACAGCGTGGTTTTTTGCAGCTTTGGCGTGATGCCCAGCGACACCGGCTGACCACCGAAATCGAACTCATGCGCGACGGCGATCCCCATATCGTAAACCACCGCTGCACGTCCCAGTCCGGCAGAAGTCAGGCTGTTCAGTCCCGCCGTCGTCGGAATGTTAGTGCCATCGGCAATACCTTGCAGATAATCGATGTCGCTTTGCGTGACATCGGTTACCACGGAAGCCGTACCGTAAGCTTTGGTGACAAACGCGAAAGGCAGAACCTCATTCGGAACCGTCACTGCAAATGCAGCACCGGCATTTGCCCATGCCTTCTGCCCTTTGATCTCGCGCAGACGATCGGCTAGATCACCGGCAGCCGACTGGGCGCGGGGGATATCCGTGGGGAAGACGAAGTTATTCGCCAGGTCTTTGTAACTGTCGACAGCATTGGTCAGGTCATCCACCTTATCGACCAGTTTTCCTTTGTCGCTGATCTGCGCACCGACGGCTGGCAGGATAATACTGACGCTGTCTTCCGGTTTTGCTTTGGTCATCAGCGCCGGGTTCGCCAGCACCGCCGAACCGTAGCTGGAAGAGGCAACCCCCACCCCGCCCATCGCATCATTGCGGGCATCGAAATAGTTACCGGCGGCAAGCGCACTCAGCGGAGTAAACAACAGAGCGGGTAATACCACTGGTGCGGAAAAACCGATTAATTTATTGAATTTATTTGCCATTGACCCCAAACCCACCATAAAAAAATGAAAAAGCGAATGCGCAAAGACACGCATAACCGAATGCCTGAATAATGAACATAAAGGCACCATTTCATTGCTGTGAATTGAGAGAAGATGAGTGGGCTTATCAGGTCATTGCCATTTTATTAATCTGTTATCACGCTAACAGTTGAACGTTTTGCATCTGTTTATTTCAGTACCAAACGCACACAGCCCTTTGCAAAAGGTAGTCATGAACCTTAAGCCCTGCAAATCAGATTAACGATACTGCATTAAAAAATAATGGCCCTGGTGCACTCAAAACAATGATTAAATTTTTTTTACCTTCTGCACTTATCAGCAATACCAGTAAAGGGTTGAGTCTGTGCACGTGACAGAGGGCCGCCTGAAGGTGAACTCGGCGTTTTGTTGCAGACGTGATAAAATAACATCCTGATATGGCCTGAGGGGGAACAATGAATATGACCAGTGCTGAAAAAATCCTGTCGCAGGCGGAAGTTATCTGTCAGCAACGCAGCGTGCGACTCACGCCGCAGCGTCTTGAAGTTCTGCGTTTGATGAGTGAGCAGAATGGGGCCATCAGCGCCTACGATCTGCTGGACTTACTGCGTGCCTCTGAACCTCAGGCAAAGCCTCCTACCATCTACCGTGCGCTGGACTTCCTGCTGGAGCAGGGCTTTATCCATCGCGTGGAGTCCACCAACAGCTATGTGGTTTGTCATCACTTTGAAGAACCGTCACACACCTCAGCCATGCTGATTTGTGACCGCTGCGGTTCAGTGGCCGAGCAGCATGCTAATGGCGTGGAAGATATTTTGAAATCGCTGGCCCTGAAGTCCGGTTTTACCCTGGGACATAGCGTGATTGAGGCGCATGGTTTCTGTGAAAAATGCGGGGAGATTGAAGCCTGCACACATCAGGATGCGTGCCAGCACGATCATAGTGTGCAGAGTAAAAAACGCGGGCGTTAGTCAAATTTTGTGAGGGAGGAGAAAGAGGTGAGTGGCACTGTCCTTGTGCCTGGGTAGGAGCATCGTCCTGAAAGGGTCCGCTGTTTTTACCAGCGGTGGTTGTTACGGGTTTCCCAATCACTCAGCTCTTTTTCGGCCTGATCTTTCTGATAGCCGTAGCGTTCCTGAATTTTACCCACCAACTGATCGCGTTTACCTTCAACGACCGTCAAGTCATCATCGGTCAGCTTACCCCATTGTTCTTTCACTTTACCTTTAAACTGTTTCCAGTTACCGCCGGCTTCGTCTTTATTCATAATGTGATTCCTCTACCTTGGGTTAAAACAGCTTTAATGCCTCAAAAACCAACTGTTAAACCAGACAATCATCTGGTTATTTGCCTGAGACAAAGATAATTGTAGTAGAGAAACCACGCACTGGCCGTTAACCCGCTGGCAAAAGCGGTAGAAATCACTAAAAACACCTAGAATTCAGTGAACTAGCGAAGCGGCGCGTTACGTAACCAAATGTGTCACTGCGCGAACCAGGTTCCCTTACGCCAGTGACGACGCCAGATGACCCACAGGGAGACACCGCGCAGCAGCAGGAACAACGTGACTGCCAGCCACAGACCATGATTACCCAGCCACGGCACGCTAAACAGCGCCAAACCAAAGCCCAGTGCTGCGACGGCCATACTGTTGCGCATCTCACTGGCGCGGGTGGCACCGATAAACATCCCATCCAGCAAATAACAGCCCACACCCGCTAATGGCATCAGCACCTGCCACCATAAATACCGATCGGCAAGCTGGCGAAGCGGTTCCAGAGACGTCAGCAGCGCGATAATTTGCTCACCAAACAGGGCATAAAATAGAGAAAACCCTGCTGCGACTAGTAACGACTGCCGACAGGCAGCATGCCAGACGCTGAGTAACTGCTTACTGTCGCGCGCGCCATAGGCTTCTCCAGAACAGGCCTCAACCGCATAGGCGAAGCCATCCAGTGCATAGGCGGTAAAGGTGAGGAACATCAGCAATACCGCGTTGACCGCCACCACATCATTCCCCAGACGGGCACCAAAGATAGTCAGCGACGCAAAGCAGATTTGCAACAACAGAGAACGCAGCATGATGTCGCGATTTAAGCGCAGCAGGCGCCCCACATCACCGCGCCAGGCACTCAGCATCAACCTTACTGACAGACCACGCAGTTTCATCACCCGCCATACCAGCAGCAGACCAACAATAAAACTGACATATTCAGCTATTGCGGTAGCCGCTGCCGCGCCCTGTACACCCCACTTCAGGCCAATAACAAACCACAGATCCAGCAGGATATTGACCAGATTACCCACCACCAGCAGGATCACAGGGGCACGCGCATACTGCACCCCAAGGAGCCAGCCAAGCAGCACGAGATTGGCCAACGTTGCGGGAGCACTGAGCCAGCGCACCTGCATAAACAGTGCCGCCTGGTGCAGAACGTCTTCGCTGCCACCGGTCAGGCCCAGAGCAAAGTGAGTGATGGGTGTTTTTAGCAGGATAAACAGCAGGCCGGCCAGCAGAGCGAGCAGCAGCGGCTGCATCAATGCACGTGCCAGTGCGGATTTATCACTGGCTCCAAATGCCTGGGCAGTCAGCCCGGTGGTGCTCATGCGTAGAAACAGTAGCAGCATAAACAGGAAGCTGGTTACGGTCGTGCCGATCGCCACCCCACCAAGATACGTCGGGCTATCAAGATGGCCGATCACGGCGGTATCGACCAGACCAAGCAGTGGCACGGTAATATTAGAAAGGATCATCGGCAGCGCCAGCCGCCAGAGGCTTTTATCCGCAGAGGTGAGCAGTTTCATCAGAACCCATCAGAGCTAAAGCGATTACAGATGATAATACGCGCCACAGAAGCAGCGCGCAGGATTTAGCGGGGAGTAACGATTACAGCCAGTTGCCGTTGCGAATAACGCCGACAGCAAGACCTTCAATAGTCAGCGTTTGCTGACGCAGGTCGACAATGATAGGTTTGAAGTCCGGGTTTTCTGGTAAAAGTTGCACCGTATTACCCTGCCTTTTCAGGCGTTTCACTGTCACTTCGTCATCAATGCGCGCAACCACAACCTGCCCATTACGCACATCTTCAGTTTTATGTACCGCTAACAGATCGCCGTCCATAATACCGATGTCTTTCATCGACATCCCACTGACGCGCAACAGAAAATCAGCGCCAGGCTTGAACAGGTCAGGGTCAACTTTGTAGTGCCCTTCAATGTGCTGCTCTGCCAACAGTGGCTCACCGGCGGCAACCCGGCCAATCAGTGGAAGACCGTCTTCTTCTTCCATCATCAGGCGAATACCGCGGGAAGCACCAGAAACGATCTCAATCACGCCTTTACGGGCTAAGGCCTTCAGGTGTTCTTCAGCCGCATTCGGGGAACGGAAACCAAGTTGCGCAGCGATCTCTGCGCGCGTCGGCGGCATACCAGTTTGATTAATGTGGTCGCGAATCAGGTCATAAACCTGCTGCTGCCTCGCCGTTAGTGCTTTCATTCCGCCCCCTGGTTGTTTATACAGTCGACTGTGAGTATATACAGGTATTTAGACATTGAAAACCTAAAGTTGGGCGAAATGCAGTTTGTGGCGATTTTTGGAAAACTCATCGCAAATGTGGCACTAACAGCATGATCCAAACAAAAATTGCCAGCAAGATAGTCAACAGCACGGCCGCAGAACCCATATCTTTGGCCCGGCCTGCAAGGGGGTGTATTTCACTGCCGATACGGTCGACGACCGCTTCGATGGCACTGTTGAGTATTTCGACAATGATGACCAGCATGACCGAGCCAATCAGCAGCACACGGGTAATGGCATCTACGTCCAGCCAGCAGGCAATGATAATCGCAATGATCGCCGCGACGGCTTCCTGACGAAAAGCGGCTTCATGCTGCCACGCGCTGCGGATGCCTTTCCACGAATACCCGGCTGCTTTTATGATTCGCGTCAGTCCGGTGACATTATTTGCCATAATCAGGGAACCCTTTGAGAAGTTTAACGTCAATGAGTGGAACTACAGGTTTTTTAACACCACAGATTCTGTTGGCGCTTTCTGGTATGCTTGCGGCGCTTTGCTAACAAGAGGCTTCATGTTGTCTATGTCAGGTTGGCGTAAATTATATTATAACTTATTGAATCTTCCAGTAAAACTACTGGTAAAAAGTAAAGCAATTCCGGCTGAGCCGGTTGCCGAACTCGGGCTTGATACGTCGCGCCCTATTATGTATGTGCTGCCTTATGATTCAAAGGCCGATCTCCTTGCACTGCGTGAGCAGTGTCGCAAACAAGACCTGCCCGATCCTCTGGAACTTCTGGAGATCGACGGTACGGTATTGCCACGCCATGTGTTTATTCATGATGGCCCGCGCTTGTTCCCGTACTTTGTTCCGAATCTTGAGTCGGTCAAGCTGTTCCACGATTATCTCGATCTGCACCGCAATCATCCCGATCTGGATGTGCAAATGGTGCCGGTATCAGTGATGTTTGGTCGTGCGCCGGGCCGTGAGGTACAGGGTGACGAACAGCCGCATCTGCGCATGTTGAATGGTATCCAGAAATTCTTTGCCGTCATCTGGCTGGGACGTGACAGTTTTGTGCGCTTCTCACCGATGGTATCGCTGCGCCATATGGCCACCGAGCACGGTACAGATAAAATCATCGCGCAGAAGCTGGCCCGTGTGGCGCGTATGCACTTTGCCCGCCAGCGTTTAGCGGCTGTGGGGCCGCGTCTGCCTGTGCGCCAGGACTTGTTCAACAAGCTGTTGCAGTCTAAAGCGATCGCTAAAGCGGTTGAAGACGAAGCACGCAGCAAAAAAATCTCCCATGAAAAAGCCCAGCAGAATGCCGTTGAGCTGATGGAAGAGATCGCAGCTGACTTCTCTTACGAAGCGATTCGTCTGACCGACCGTATCATGGGTTGGACCTGGAGCAAGCTGTATCAGGGGATTAACGTTAACGGCGGTGAGCGCGTGCGCCAGCTGGCACAGGACGGACATGAAATTGTCTACGTGCCCTGCCATCGCAGCCATATGGACTACCTGCTGCTCTCCTATGTGCTGTATCACCAGGGTCTGGTGCCGCCGCATATTGCAGCCGGGATCAACCTGAACTTCTGGCCAGCGGGCCCGATTTTCCGTCGCCTGGGCGCTTTCTTTATTCGTCGTACCTTCAAGGGCAATAAGCTCTACTCCACGGTGTTCCGTGAATACCTTGGTGAGCTGTTCACCCGTGGCTATTCCGTCGAATACTTCGTGGAAGGCGGCCGTTCACGTACAGGCCGCCTGCTGGATCCGAAAACCGGCACCCTGTCGATGACGATTCAGGCGATGCTGCGTGGAGGTAACCGCCCTATTACGCTGGTACCGATTTACATCGGTTACGAACACGTGATGGAAGTGGGAACTTACGCCAAAGAGCTGCGCGGTGCGACCAAAGAGAAAGAAGGCTTTATGTCGATGGTGCGCGGGCTGCGTAAGCTGCGTAATCTCGGTCAGGGCTATGTGAACTTTGGTGAGCCGCTGCCGCTGGTCGCGTATCTGAATCAGCAGGTACCAGAGTGGCGTGAGGCTATCGATCCTATTGAAGCCCAGCGTCCAGCCTGGTTAACCCCGGCCGTGAACGACATCGCGCAGAAAGTCATGGTGCGGATTAACAATGCAGGGGCAGCCAATGCCATGAACCTGTGTGTGACTGCGCTGCTGGCATCACGCCAGCGTTCGATGACCCGCGAGCAGCTGACCGAACAGCTCGACTGTTATGTGCAACTGCTGCGCAATGTGCCGTACTCGCCTGATTCCACCGTGCCGGATATGACGCCAGAGGCACTGCTGGAACATGCGCTGAGCATGAACAAATTCGAGCTGGAGCAGGATAGCATCGGCGAGATCGTGGTACTGCCGCGTGAGCAGGCCGTGCTGATGACCTACTATCGCAACAACATTCATCACATGCTGGTGATGCCGTCGCTGATTGCCGCCATTCTGATGCAGCACCGTGAAATCACCCGCGCCGAGCTTCTGCGCCAGGTCACGGTGATCTACCCAATGCTGAAGAGTGAGCTTTTCCTGCGCTGGAGCACCGATGAACTGGGCCAGGTACTCGACTCACTGGTGGCTGAAATGGCCCGTCAGGGGCTGTTGATTGCTGAAGAGAGTAGTCTGCGTCTGAGTGCCGGTCGTTTCCGCACCCTGCAACTGCTGGCTGCCGGCGTGCGCGAAACCCTGCAACGTTACTCGATTACCTTCTCTATCCTCAGCGCGAAACCCGCAATTAACCGTGGCACGCTGGAAAAAGAGAGCCGTACCATGGCACAGCGTCTGTCCGTGCTGCATGGTATTAACGCGCCGGAGTTCTTCGACAAAGCGGTGTTTACATCGCTGGTGTTAACGCTGCGTGATGAAGGCTATATCAGCGATTCCGGTGATGCTCAGGTTGAGCAGACACAGCAGGTTTATCAACTGCTGGCAGAGCTGATAACTCAGGATGTGAGAATGACCATTGAGAGTGCCGTAGAGCACGATTGATGTCAGTGTGGTGGGCCGATCGAAACAGATGATCGGCCCCTACGCGTTTTATCCGATCCCCAGTACCACGCCAACGAACAGCACCAACCCTACCCAGTTATTATTCAGGAAGGCCTGGAAACAGCGATCGCGCTGACGTCCGGCAATCAGCTTCTGCTGATGGACAAAAAACACACCCGCCACCAGCACCGCCCAATAGAATACGCCGCTGAGATGCAGTTGCCAGCCCACCAGCGTCATCAGGCCAAGCGTTGCCAGCTGTAACAGCCCCACAATCAGCTTATCGAAACGTCCAAACAGAATGGCGGTGGATTTCACGCCGATTTTCAAATCATCATCACGATCAACCATCGCATAAAGCGTGTCGTACGCCACCGTCCAGCAAATATTCGCCAGGAACAGCAGCCAGCAGGTTAAGGGGACCGTTTCACTTACCGCCGCCCAGCCCATCGGAATAGCCCAGCCAAACGCCGCCCCGAGCACCACCTGCGGCAGATGCGTGTAACGTTTCATAAACGGATAGAGCCAGGCCAACCCCAACCCACCAAGCGACAGCCAGATGGTCATGTTATTCATGGTCAGCACCAGCCCAAAGGAAACCAGTACCAGCCCGGCGAACAGCAGTTTTGCCTCTAGCGTGGTCACCGCACCGCTGGGGAGCGGGCGCTCCCGGGTACGCTTCACAAAACCATCGATTTTGCGGTCAGCAAAATCATTGACCACACAACCTGCTGCACGCATAAAAAATACGCCCAGCACAAAGACCAGCAGCACGTTGAGCGGCGGGATGCTCATGCCAGCCAGCCAGAGCGCCCAAAGCGTTGGCCACAGCAGCAGCAACGAACCAATCGGTTTATCAATACGCATCAGACGGCTATAGGCCGAAAGCTTACTCATTTGCAGACTTCTCTCCACGCTACTGTCCCCCTTCTGCCGCCACGCTGGCATAGAGCGGGGAAGCGGGTAAAAACAGTTCGGTCAATAATAGCGGCTTGCCCGATAAACGCAGGCGTGAACGCCGCCCCCACAGTTCAGCACTGTGGCCGACATCAATAAAATCACGCGTTAAGGTAGACGTGGCAAACAGGTAACGACCCAGAGGGACGGTGCCCAGCTGTTGCAGCTTCTGCTCCGGGCCGTTCAGGGTCGACTCCGGGACCAGCGTGCGCGCCACCAGCCAGGGAACCCCGTCACCGCACAGTTCGATTTCCCGCAACCAGTAACGTGGTTCTGTTGGCAGCAGGGCGATATCCTCTGCTGCGTCCTGGGCACTGACAAATCCTTCACGCAGCAGGTTAACCGTCACCTGTTGGCAGTGACGCTCAAAACGACGGGTCATGGAATCGACTTCCAGCAGCCAGTCCAGCAGGGGGGCGGTTAACAGGGGTGATGAATCTGGTAGCCAGTTGATCGCGCGCAATAGCGACAGCGCGTTCTCAGCCATAACACTTCTCCGCAAAATCTTCGATGCGTCAGTGTAACGCAGACCCTGGCGGCAAACCTATCAAAGCTCGGCAAAAAGCCACGATTTTGTGGCTGGTTTGGCGAGTTATTCCCGCTTCAGGCGGTTGCTGTTCGCCAGCCAAAGGGTGATAACCAGGATGAGAATGGCAATGGCGTAGGCCAGGGTATCGAACGGGTTTTTATGGTCGACGATAATCAGACGAATGATCGCCGTGATCCCGATGTAGACAAAGTAGCGCAGCGGGAAGTGATAGCCTGACTGAAAATACTTAATGATCAGTGCGATAAACTCAAAATAGAGGAAGTAGATCACGATACCTTCGATCAGCAGATAAGACGATGTCTGCTCTCCGGTATTCAGCAGCACGTTACCAAGATGGATGGTCTCTTTACCAAGAAAGATGATCAGAATACAGGCCAGCACGATCAGGCCTGTGTTTAATACCATTTGCAGGGCAAAGGCCAGCCGGGTGGCGGGCGTGTTACGTTCCTGGGACGTCATGGTGTGCCTCAAAGTCATTGTTATCCGTCGTGAATGCCGACGGATAACAATATGCTTGAGCGTGATGCAGATCACAACATTTCGATGATGGATAACGCATGCATTGTACTGGCTGCGGGCCGGGCGTGCCCGACCCGTACATTTCGTAGGGGCCAGGCATGCCTGGCCCGGCGGTTAACGGTAATTGCGGTCGCGATCGGTTGTCATATCGTACAGCTGGTATTTACGGCCCAGCATCTGGCCGCCATCACGCGTCAGCGGCGTCCAGTTGACCTGCGCACGACCACGGGTTGGTGAAACGCTAAAGACATCCATCGGTACGGAGATGTAGAAGCCTTTGGTGAAATCGCCTTCGCCATACTCTTCTGCTGAGACGTTGGTTTTCGTGGCGTAAGCGCCCACGATAATCCCGCTGTCAAAGCGTTTCGAAACGTCAACGGTAACCCCTTTGTCTTCAGCCAGATATTGCCCGACGCTGGCTTTCACCAGAACATTACGCATGAACCACGGCTGCCAGTATCCGGTAATATTGCCCACCTTCGCCGAATAGTCGTTGAACTTCATCATATTGTCCCAGTCACGCTGTTTGACGTAGTTCGCATCCACGCCAATCGCCCAGCTGGAATCCAGTGGGCGGTACAATACTTCGCCCCCCGCTCCGCCGTACATGGTTTCCAGATACCCGCCATACACCTGACCATAGAAGCCGTTGCCGAGTTCACGCATGTAGTTGGCCTGCAGGTTATTCACGTAAACGTTATTTTCAACGTAGTCGCGAATATGGGTACGTACGCGGGGAAGCGTGGAGTCTGCCGGTGCGCCGTTGTAGTTGAACTTGTCATAATTATTGGCAAGGTTGCCGAACAGGCTGCCATCGACCAGCAAATGATCCGTCAGCCAGAAGCTGGCATTCGCCATCACGCCCAGCTGATACAGGTAGAAGCTTTCCGGGCCACCGACTGACTGATTGAGCACGGGCGACAAACTGTAGTTCAGGCGATCGCCATCGATAAAGAAGCCCTGTTCGGTGCGCCCCGGGTCAACCGGATTGACACGTTGCTGCTGTAGCGTCTCTTCACGCCCCAGCGGGTATCCCGCCAGCTGACGTTGCAGACTTGCCACATTAGTCTCCGTCGTCACCTGCGGCATATGGCTGCGCGTCTGCATCACCTTCAGGGTATCAATCCCCTCTGGCAGGTGGTTCACCATGATGATGTTGGCGCGATCAACGCCGCGGGTGGTATCGCGATATTTCGCCTGCTCACCGCTCACGTATAGCGTGCTGCCTTCTACCTGAATACTTGGTGCATTCAGCCCGGCGTTGTATTTCAGATCGGTCAACTGATTGGCCGTCACCGTTGGATCGAGGAAGCGCTCCTGCGGCTGCGGGTTATATTCCGGTTTCGGCGTATCACGCTGGGTCTGATGCAGATCGTTGAAGTTAGTGCGCAGGGTGAAGCCTGCCATAAAGGTGTTGCCACGCTCGTAGCTGACGTTCACATCTGCCCAGTCTGTAATGCGATAGATCGCCCCGACGTTAAACTTGCTCTTCTGCTCGAGACGACCGGCGAA
Source organism: Erwinia rhapontici (assembly GCF_020683125.1). Classification (NCBI taxonomy): domain Bacteria; kingdom Pseudomonadati; phylum Pseudomonadota; class Gammaproteobacteria; order Enterobacterales; family Erwiniaceae; genus Erwinia; species Erwinia rhapontici. Next base: position 4,675,328 of record NZ_CP085627.1, read on the forward strand.
ATCATCCTGATAGTCGTTACCTTCGTACTCCATTTTCAGGCGCAGCGGCTGCCACGGCGTCTGATATTCAATCCCGCCGAAGATAGCGGTCGGCCCTTTGAACATATCGCTACCGCTGACGGAACCGGCGGTGCCGCTACCCTCGGTGCGGTAGCAATATTTTTCACTGGCGGAGCAGAACGGATTTTTCACCGTGCCGCTGTTACCGATATAGCCCCAGCCCATACCGAGGGTGAAATCAAATGGCCCCCAGGCTTTGGTGGCAACCAGATATTCACTGTCAAACAGGCCCGTACCGCCGAGATCACGTGTCCCCACGGAGACTTCCGGTAGCCAGAAGCCCTCTTCCCACAGGCGCAGTTTGAGGTCGAAGGCTTTGTCTTTGTAGGTTTGATCTCCCGAGAAGCTCGACACCGCACTGTACTCACGCGTTTTCACATCGGTGTAGCGGATGGTCGCTTCCAGCCACGGGAACAGCTGCACCGAGGAGGAGTAGAAGTGATACTGATCGTTATAACGATAGTTAAGGCTGAACTCGCCCTCTTTGGCCATACGCGCAGTCGGTACCTGCATCAGGCCGACGCCACCGAAGTCAGACTGTGACGGGCCAATCGGGTCCGGATAACCGGCAGCCTGAACCTGACAGGCACAGGCGACAGAGAGTGACAGCAGGCTGAGAAGATAACGTTTTTTCATCAGTCAGGGATCCGGTGCGTCAGAACAGAAACGATCTGCTGGTTAAGATCGGCATAGGCGCTCGGCAGCGTCCAGGAAGAGAAGCCCACAAACAGGATGCTGCCCGGCTGCGGCTCATAGTGACGACGGTTCCAGTACGCCACCGGCACTTCTGTCACCTCGCCTGCCGGAGAGATCACCTGCGCGTTGTTGCGTTCACCGCCTTCCCTTCGCGGGTGCGCATCAAGATACTCAACCACAGATCGTCCTGCTGCCCACGGTGTTTTTCCAGCATTTTCCACCACGCCAGCCAGCGTAATGGAAGTGGGTTCTGCCAGGGTATAGAGGCTGTATTCCCCTTCCAGCGTGCGGTTAGCCTGCGGTCGTAAACGCACCCAGTCCGGGTCCAGATTCACGATCTGACGCCCTGTGACTTTCATTCCGGCAATCTGCTGACGGACGTTTTCCACCACGGCGGCCTGTTCACCGTCACCGTCACTTTTGAGTTCATCGCGCCATGCCTGCAAGCGTGTCAGCAGCTGCTGTTGCTGCTGTACCGCCACGGCCGTCGCCAGTTTTTCGCCGATCACCGTTCCCGGCCACCAGGTTTTCTGCGTCAGTGCCGGGTTGGTCACCAGTTGCGCCAGATTGGCCGCTCCGCTGATCACTACCGGTTGTGTCTGTCCAGGGTAAAAGACATTGACCCGACCATCGGCCTGGGCGTGCAGCGACAGTGATGCCACTATCCCTGCGAGAATAAGGGTTATTTTTTTCATGATTTCGCAGGCTTCAGGATGGTGGATTCAACAGGGATATAGTCTGCCCCCAGCATTTGCAGTGACTGGCGCACCTGCCCGGTGGAGATATCCACCCAGAAGGTATTACGCCAGGATTCGCCACTTTCCGCTATCGACACCTCTTCCTGCCAGACGCGGCATGCCACCGACTGACCCGCCAGTTGCAGTACTTCATCCTTCTGGCGCGAGAAGTGGGAAACCGCCGTGCCCGCCTCCGGCTTGCCGCCCTCGGTCCAGCGCAGGGTGCGGGTCCAGCTCGCGCCATCGGTGAGATGCAGGGCATCTCGCAGCGGATCGTTATCCAGGTTACTGACACCGTTGAGGTTATCTGCCAGGCCGAGCGTTTTCACCAGACGACCATGCTGAGTGACCACCATGGCTTTATCGCGGGTGATCCACTTTTGCTGACCATTTTCGTTGAAGCCCAGTACCACAAAGATTTGCTGGCCGCCGTTGACGCGCAGATACATGCTGGCGTAAGGCATCGTGTCGATTTGTTCGTTAGTCATCTGGATGTCGTCGACGCCAAGAAAAGCCAGCTTGACGGTTTCACCCAATCCTTTTTGCGTTTGTGTACAGGCCTGAAGCAGCAGGCAGAGCAGCAGAAGTGGTAGGTTTCGCAACTGTGTGTGTCCCTGAGCAAAGTAGAACAAGGCTGAAAATAACCACACAAATGTGTGGTTATGATTAATTTTTGAACTTAGCGGGTTGTACTTGTGGTGGTGGTGGTCGTTGTTCCGGTATTAGAACCATTTCCACCGCTGCTTGCTGCCAGCACCACGCCAGCCAGTGCGCCAACAGCGCCAATACCAACAGCGGTGGTGACACCGGTTGACATCGCACCTGCTTCAGCACCAGCAGCCGCACCCGTTTCAACCTCTGGCGCACCAGTGGCTTCAACGGCGGCAAACGCGCCTGTTGCACTCGCTAAGTACACTATGGCTGCAGTAGCCCATATGACTTTTTTCATCACACTTTCCCTTCATTAAATGAATGGATGCCCGGGCCTGGATGGCACCTGGCGACTCCAGTATGGGGAATTAATTTCCAGAAAGCAGCGCATCGGGCGAGGTGTCGAAGCAAGAGATACAGCGATGATAAAAGACTGAAAATGTGGTGTATTAAGATATTTTTGCCTGCCATAGACATTTAAACAGCGGTTAATACCAACACTCACTTTATTATCGATATGAAAAGTTGAAAAAGGCATACAGCGAGGAGAATAATGACGTAGCGGTAGTAATTGACGAAATATCGACAGAAAAACGATAAAAATCAATTAAATAACAAATTAGTTCTTAACATTTATTAGGTTTTAACGAGCGTTTATTTAAGAATTATCTGTCTCAAATTGGTACGGTTTACGTGATTTTTAGGATTATGCCCACCCTCCTTACGGCCACTTTATTCATCTTTGGGGTGAAAAATAGCCGTGTAATCAGAGTGCCTACAGGCTGCCAACGCCTGTACGCGGCTGTTAAGAGAAAGGGCGCGCTGTCAACCAGGTCCAGTCATTTCCAGAAAATAAAAAACCCCCAGAAACTGGGGGCCGCATAGAGCATCGCAGGGGTCAGAAACGCCTGCCCTGGGCGAGGCGTGCCTCGCCCAGGCGGGTAGATTAACGCCAGGATTTATAGCGATTAATCAGACCATTCGTCGAGCTGTCATGACTGCTGAGCGGTTCGCCACTCGCCAGTTCTGGCAGGATGCGGTTAGCCAGCTGTTTGCCCAGCTCCACGCCCCACTGATCGAAGGTGAAGATGTTGAGGATCACGCCCTGGGTGAAGATTTTGTGCTCATACAGTGCAATCAGCGCACCGAGGCTGTACGGGGTGATATCACGCAGCAGGATGGAGTTGGTTGGACGGTTGCCTTCAAACACTTTGTACGGCACCACGTGCTCAACGGCTTTCGCGTCCAGGCCGGCATCCGCGAACTCTTTTTCCACAACATCACGTGCTTTACCAAACGCCAGAGCTTCCGTCTGAGCAAAGAAGTTAGACAGCAGCTTACTGTGGTGATCGCCCAGTTTGTTATGCGATACCGCTGGCGCGATAAAGTCGCATGGCACCAGCTTGGTACCCTGGTGGATCAACTGGTAGAACGCGTGCTGACCATTGGTGCCTGGCTCGCCCCAGATAATCGGGCCAGTCTGGTAAGAGACCGGGTTACCGGCACGGTCCACATATTTGCCGTTAGACTCCATGTTGCCCTGCTGGAAGTAAGCAGCAAAGCGATGCATATACTGATCGTAAGGCAGGATCGCTTCGGTTTCTGCGCCGAAGAAGTTGTTGTACCAGATGCCGATCAGCGCCAGCAGAACCGGCAGGTTTTTCTCTTCCGGGGTATCCGCAAAATGGCGATCCATGGCGTGGGCACCGTCCAGCAGCTTTTCGAAGTTGTCGAAACCGATAGAGAGGATGATCGACAAACCAATCGCTGACCACAGAGAATAACGACCCCCTACCCAATCCCAGAACTCGAACATGTTAGCGGTGTCGATACCGAACTCTGCCACCGCTTTACCGTTGGTCGACAGCGCGGCAAAGTGCTTCGCCACATCCTCCTGATGACCCGAGGTCAGGAACCAGTCACGCGCGCTGTGGGCGTTGGTCATGGTTTCCTGCGTGGTGAAGGTTTTTGACGCCACCAGGAACAGGGTGGTTTCCGGGCTCAGTGTTTTCAGCGTTTCAGCAATATGGGTGCCATCAACGTTAGAAACGAAGTGCATATTCAGATGATTTTTATACGGACGCAGCGCTTCGGTGACCATAAACGGCCCAAGATCCGAACCGCCGATACCGATGTTCACCACGTCAGTGATCGGTTTCCCGGTAAAGCCTTTCCACTCACCGCCGATGATGCGCTCAGAGAAACCTTTCATCTTCTCCAGCACTGCGTTCACTTCCGGCATCACATCTTTACCGTCGACGACGATTGGCGTGTTGCTACGGTTACGCAGCGCCACGTGCAGTACGGCACGATCTTCAGTACGGTTGATTTTCTCACCGGAGAACATGGATTTGATCGCGCCCTGCAGATCGGTCTCTTTAGCCAGCGCCTGCAGTTTTTCCAGGGTTTCGCTGGTGATGCGGTTTTTGGAGAAATCCACCAGCATCTGATCGTCGAACGTGGCAGAGAAGGCAGCAAACCGGTTGGCATCTTTGGCGAACAGGTCAGCAATTTGCACATCTTTCATTTGTTCAAAATGCTGAAGCAGCGCCTGCCAGGCAGCGGTTTGTGTCGGATTGATATTTTTCATAGCAACACACTCTTTTTATTTAAGAACTGTCATTCAGACCGGACGATATATTACCTGTTACGGGCGTTCGGCTCCCCTCTTCCTGCAACAGGTTACAGCTATCATCCCGCCACGATTTTGTCTCCGCCAGTGCGAATGATTCGCATGGAGGGTTTCAGTATGACTATTCATACCCTTTTACGAGAAAAAATTATAGCCCGGACCGTGCTTATAAGAATTGACGCTTATGGTCTAAACGATGATTTTTGATCCAAAAGTGATTAGCACGAGTGATACCTTCCCGGGTATAACGAAAATGAATAATCATTAGCCGACAAGCGTTGACAGCCGCGCCATAACCCGATATTTCTATGCGCAACTTACGCAATGTGTAAGCCAGAAGAGGCGCGTCGCCCAGGCAGTGTATTGGAGGAACCGAATCCTTTGATAATGCATGATGGGGAGCGACGCCGAGGTATCAACCACGCGGAGTGGGGCGTATCGACCGCAGGGGCTGAATCCTCTGGGTTGTCACCAGCAACGTCCGGTAGTCGGGCGGCGAGGTGGGGCGCTTCTGGGTGACTCGTAGCCTTCATTCTACGTCCTCCCCTGTTGTGCTCCTTCCCTTGTGCCAAGCTGATGGAATAAATCCTGACACGAAGGTAGTCATCGTAATGTCTCAAAATCTGATCGTGGCGAAATTTGGCGGCACCAGTGTGGCCGACTTTACCGCTATGAACCGCAGCGCTGATGTGGTGCTGTCCAATCCCGATGTGCGTCTGGTTGTCTTATCCGCCTCTGCGGGTGTGACCAATCTGCTGGTTGCGCTGGCTGAAGGCCAGCAGCCAAAACAGCGTGCTTCCCTGCTCGACGACATTCGCCGTATTCAGTACGCGATCATTGACGCACTGGATCAACCGACGGTCATCCGTGACGAAATCGACCGCATGCTGGACAACATCAGTATGCTGTCCGAAGCGGCAGCACTGTCGCCCTCTACCGCCCTGACCGATGAACTGGTCAGCCACGGTGAACTGATGTCCACCCTGCTGTTTGTTGAGATCCTGCGCCAGCGTCAGGTCGCCGCAGAGTGGTTCGATGTGCGTAAAGTGATGCGCACTAACGACCGCTTTGGCCGCGCAGAACCAAACGTCACGCTGCTGAACGAACTGGTTAACACCCAGCTGAAATCCCGCACTGACGAAGCGCTGGTGGTGACACAGGGCTTTATCGGGAGTGAAGCACAGGGCCGCACCACCACGCTAGGCCGTGGCGGCAGTGACTATACGGCTGCCCTGCTGGGTGAAGCGCTGCATGCCAGCCGCATTGATATCTGGACTGACGTGCCGGGTATCTACACCACCGATCCGCGCGTGGTGCATACTGCCCATCGTATCGATGAGATCACCTTCGAAGAAGCTGCTGAAATGGCGACATTTGGCGCGAAAGTGCTGCATCCGGCGACGCTGTTGCCTGCGGTCCGCAGTGATATTCCGGTGTTTGTCGGTTCCAGCAAAGATCCGTCAGCCGGTGGCACCATGGTGTGCAATAAAACCGAGAACCCGCCGCTGTTCCGCGCCCTTGCGTTGCGCCGTAAACAGACGCTGCTGACGCTGCACAGCCTGAATATGCTGCATGCGCGCGGGTTCCTTGCCGAAGTCTTCAACATTCTGGCGCGTCACAATATCTCCGTTGACCTGATCACCACCTCTGAAGTGAGCGTGGCGCTGACGCTGGATACCACCGGTTCAACCTCGACCGGAGAAAGCCTGCTGACACAGGCGTTGCTGACGGAACTCTCCTCCCTGTGCCGGGTAGAAGTGGAAGAGAATCTCGCGCTGGTTGCGATTATCGGCAACAAACTTTCTCAGGCCTGTGGCGTGGGCAAAGAAGTGTTTGGCGTGCTGGAGCCGTTCAATCTGCGCATGATCTGTTACGGTGCCAGCAGCTACAATCTCTGCTTCCTTGTCCCTGGACAGGATGCAGAGAAAATTGTCCAAACGCTGCACCGCAACCTGTTTGAATGATGATGAAACCGGGCCTTGCCCGGTTTTTTCGTCGGCGGCAGAAGAAGTATGCTGTGCTGCCTGAACCCCACTCCGGTGGGGTTTTCTGCTTTATATCCGCCGGAACTCGCTGACTTTTCACCCCATTTTTAATGCTATGATCTTCGACGTCTTATCCTTCGGGATGAGCGTTGTTTTGCTATGGCAATTTGGCATCATCTGCATACTCGCTGAAAGAAAAAATGCGATTCTAAAAAGGAAGTCTCTCTATGCTCGCCACTGTTACCCGACTGTTTCCTCTCTGGGCAGTCCTGCTCTCTGTTGCCGCGTATTACACGCCCACGACCTTCACCGGCATGGGACCTTATGTGCCTTACCTGCTGATGCTGATTATGTTCGGTATGGGTGTGACGCTAAACGTCGGCGATTTCAAACGGGTACTGACCCGCCCGGCACCGGTGATTGCCGGTACCTTCCTGCACTATCTGGTGATGCCACTGGCAGCCTGGGGCCTGGCAAAGCTGTTCCATATGCCGCCTGACCTGGCAGCAGGTATGATTCTGGTGGGCAGCGTGGCCAGCGGGACCGCCTCTAACGTGATGATCTATCTGGCCAAGGGCGATGTTGCCCTGTCCGTAACCATCTCCTCCGTGTCGGCGCTGGTGGGGGTCTTCGCTACGCCGCTGCTGACTAAATTCTATGTCGATACCCATATTCAGGTGGATGTGGTGGGCATGCTGCTGAGTATTGTGAAAATTGTCGTCGTGCCGATCAGCCTCGGCCTGGTGATCCACCACACCATGAACGGCCTGGTGAAACGCGTAGAGCCTTACCTGCCTGCATTTTCCATGGTCTGCATTCTGTTGATCATCAGTGCGGTGGTGGCAGGCAGCCAGGGCTTTATCGGTTCAGTGGGGCTGATGGTGATTGTCGCTGTGATCCTGCATAACGCCATTGGTCTGCTGGGCGGCTACTGGGGCGGCAAGCTGTTTGGCTTCGACGAATCCACCTGCCGCACGCTGGCGCTGGAAGTGGGCATGCAGAACTCAGGTCTGGCCGCGGCGCTGGGGAAAATGTACTTTTCCCCACTGGCAGCATTGCCAGGCGCGCTGTTCTCCGTGTGGCATAACCTGTCCGGGTCACTGCTGGCGGGTTACTGGTCTGGCAAAGCGATTAAGAAAAAATAACCTGCTGTTGGGGTTTGTTTTAACATTCGTAGAGGGTCAGGCGTGCCTGGCCCCTACACCTTCCTGACTCTGCTACTTTCCTCATCATCTCTGTCATCATCCGCCTGCTCCAGCACGCTGTATGCCACCGCGCAGAACAGAGAGTTAAGGCGCTTCATATCCCCCAGTAACCCCAGATGCAGCGAACTGGTTTCGATGCTCTGAACATTATGCTGATGCAGACGATCAACATGAGCATGCGAGTAGCGACGGTTGGTGATGCGAAAACGGTGCTTGGAACGACGCAGGCGTTTCGCACTGGTCATGTCGCGGGATAAAAATACCGACAGGCTCAGGCGCAGGTTGTTGGTCAGCAGCTCTAACTGAGCATCCAGCTCCTGTAAACCTTCCACCGAGAATGCGCGCCGCGCGGCCAGTGATTTATCGGCCACATCGCCACTCATCCGTTCAAGAATATCTCCGGCCTGCTCCAGGTTCAGGGCCATCTCAATAATTTCTGCCCAGCGCCGTGAATCCTCTTCCGGCAGGTCTTCTTTTGGCATCTGTGCCAGATAGAGTTTGATGGCGGTGTACAACACATCGACATCATCATCCAACTTGCGAATTTCGCGATCTTCCCGCAGTTCACCGTGCACAACTTTGCTAAAGGTCGCCAGCATTTGTTCCATCACATCCCCCATTCGCAGGGTTTCACGTGAGGCATTAGCCAGCGCCAGCGCAGGCGTATCCAGTGAGCCGGGATCAAGATGGCGTGGCTTCAGACGCAGGTCGGTTTCCGGCTCCTCACGGATCAGCCGACGACACAGCGCAGCCATCGGTTCGGCAAAGGGCACCATGACAACGCAGCGGATCAGGTTGTAAAACACATGGAAGAAAATCACTAACTCTTCGTCGTTGACCGGCAATTTCTCCAGCCATCCCGCCAGCGGCTCAATAAACGGCAGCACCAGCAGCGAGCCGATAAATTTAAACAGCAGGCTGCCGAGCGCCACCCGTTTGCCGGAAGCGTTCGACGCGCTGTTATTCAGCATCGCCAGCAGCCCACTGCCGAGGTTAGCCCCAACCACCAGACAGAGGGCGACTTTGAAGGAGATCACCCCGGTGGCCGTCAGCGTGGCGGTCAGCAGAACGGCCGCGAGGCTGGAATAGCTGATAATCGCGAACAGCGCACCGATCAGTGAATCAAGCATCACATCACCGGTCAGTGATGAGAACAGCACTTTTACCCCGGCGGCCTGGGTGATCGGCGTGGCAGCAGCAACAATCAGCTGTAAGGCCAGAAGAATTAACCCCAGCCCGATGCTGGCACGCCCTATCTGCCCCGCACGGGTCTGTTTGCGGCCAAGGAAAAACACCACGCCAAAGAAGATAAACAACGGCGACAGCCAGGAGAGATCAAACGTGAGGATACGCGCCATCAGCGCCGTACCGACATCCGCACCGAGGATGATCACCAGCGCAGGTGTCAGCCCCACCAGCTCCTGGGCGACAAATGACGTCACCAGCATGGTGGTGGCATTGCTGCTCTGCACCAGGGCGGTAACACCAATGCCCGCCAGAAACGCCATCGGTTTTTTTGCCACGCTGCGGCTGAGTACCCGCCGCAGATCGGCACCGTAGACGCGCATAATGCCGGTACGCACGATGTGCGTCCCCCACACCAGCAACGCCACGGCAGAAAGAAGATTAAGCAGGGTTAACACAGATATCGACCTCATCACTCAGAAAGACTGACTATGCACAGCAGTAACAAGATCCGCTGTGCTGATAGTGTTAGTTTAGCCGATGATTACCTTATCAATTCTCAATGAAGAGCAATGAACACGTTTTTAATCAGCGTCATATCCCAGATTAGGCGCTAACCAGCGTTCAACGTCGGTGACCGACATCCCTTTACGCCGGGCGTAGTCTTCAATCTGGTCACGCTGTAGCTGGGCCACGGCAAAGTATTTACTCTCCGGATGGCTGAAGTACCAGCCGGACACCGCCGCCCCCGGCCACATGGCGAAGGACTCCGTCAGTTTCATTCCGGTGTGGGATTCCACATCGAGCAGTTCCCAGATGGTGGCTTTCTCCGTGTGCTCCGGGCAGGCAGGGTAGCCAGGCGCAGGACGGATCCCCTGGTAGTTTTCCCGAATCAACTCGTCGTTGCTGAGGTTTTCCGTGGCGGCAAAGCCCCATATCACTTTACGCACCCGCTCATGCAGATATTCGGCAAAACCTTCCGCCAGGCGATCTGACAATGCTTTGACCAGGATTTTGTTGTAGTCGTCGTGCTGTGCATCCCAGGCGTCTGCCAGGGCATCTTCTTCGAGGCCTGCGGTGACGGCAAATGCGCCCAGATAGTCGGCTTTACCGCTCGACTTCGGCGCGACAAAATCGGCGAGACAATAGTTAGCAAAGCCCTTTTTTTCGGTCTGCTGGCGTAAGTGATGACTCACTTGCAAAATTTCAGTACGCGATTCGTCGCTGTAAATTTCGATATCATCCCCGACGCGGTTCGCCGGGAAAATGCCCACTACACCGCGCGGATTGAGTGAACCGTCGCGGCTTAGCTGATCCAGCATCGCGTTGGCATCGGCGAACAGCCGTTTGGCTTCTTCACCGACCACCTCATCTTCCAGAATGCGCGGATATTTGCCGGCCAGCGACCAGGTCATAAAGAATGGCGTCCAGTCGATATAGTTGCGCAGCGTTTCGATGTTAGCACTCACTTCGCTCACACCCAGCCTGTGTGCTCTCGGTGGTGTGTAATTCTCCCAGTCGAAGGAAAAATCGTTGTCACGTGCCACCTGTAAAGTCACCGGCGGCGTACGCGGTTTTTTACGGGCATGCTGAATACGTACGGTGTCGTACTCTTTGCGGGTGCGGGTGACAAAGTCATCGTACTGGGTAGCAGACAGCAGCGCAGAGACCACGCCCACGGTGCGCGAGGCGTTCTGCACATATACCGTCGGGCCGCTGTAATTCTGTTCGATTTTTACCGCAGTGTGCGCTTTAGACGTGGTAGCCCCACCAATCAACAGCGGTATTGTAAAGCCCTGGCGCTCCATCTCTTTCGCCACGTTGACCATCTCGTCCAGTGACGGGGTGATCAGGCCAGACAGGCCGATAATATCGGCGTTGTGTTCGCGGGCGGTTTTCAGGATCTTATCGCTGGGCACCATCACGCCCAGGTCAATGATTTCGTAATTATTACACTGCAACACCACGCCAACGATATTTTTGCCGATATCGTGCACATCGCCTTTTACCGTCGCCAGAACGATTTTACCGTTGGTGCTGCCCTTCTCTTTGCTGGCTTCAATATAGGGTTCCAGCCAGGCCACCGCCTGTTTCATCACACGCGCTGATTTCACCACCTGTGGCAGAAACATTTTACCCTCGCCAAACAGGTCACCGACGACGTTCATACCGGCCATCAGTGGCCCTTCAATCACTTCGATCGGACGGGCGGCCAACAGGCGTGCGGCTTCCGTATCGACTTCAATAAATTCGGTAATCCCTTTAACCAGCGAGTATTCCAGGCGTTTTGCCACGTCCCAGCTGCGCCATTCGGCCTGCGGTTTGGTGCTGTCATCATCGGCTTTGCTGCCACGATATTTCTCTGCCAGCTCCAGTAGACGTTCGGTGCCGTCGTCGCGACGGTTTTGCACCACGTCCTCTACCGCATCACGCAGGTCGGCAGGCAGGTCGTCATAGATTGCCAGCTGCCCGGCATTCACGATCCCCATATCCATGCCGTTACGGATAGCGTGGTAGAGGAAGACCGCGTGAATCGCTTCACGCACCGGGTCGTTACCCCGGAAGGAGAACGACACGTTGGACACCCCGCCCGAAATCATCGCATGCGGCAGTTCGCGTTTGATGTCTTCACAGGCGCCGATAAAGTCCATCGCGTAGTTGTTGTGCTCTTCAATGCCGGTGGCGACCGCGAAGATATTCGGGTCAAAAATAATATCTTCCGGCGGGAAGCCGACCTCTTCCGTCAGCAGCTTGTAGGCGCGGCGGCAGATCTCGATTTTACGCGCACGGGTATCCGCCTGGCCCACTTCATCAAAGGCCATCACCACCATTGCCGCACCGTAACGCCGCACCAGGCGGGCATGACGCAGGAACTGATCGACGCCCTCTTTCATGGAGATCGAGTTAACGATGCCCTTGCCCTGGATACATTGCAGACCTTTCTCGATCACCTCCCATTTCGAGGAGTCGATCATAATGGGCACACGCGCAATATCCGGTTCCCCGGCAATCAGGTTGAGAAAACGCACCATCGCTGCTTCAGCGTCGAGCATCCCCTCATCCATATTAATATCAATAATCTGTGCGCCGCTTTGCACCTGTTGCAAAGCCACTTCCAGCGCTTCGTTATACTTTTCTTCTTTGATCAGTCGTTTAAATTTCGCCGAGCCGGTGACGTTAGTCCGTTCCCCCACGTTGACAAACAGGCTTTCTGCGCTGATGTTCAGCGGCTCCAGCCCGGCAAGGCGGCAGGCAACGGGCAGCGTTGGTAGCGGACGCGGGGCAACGCCCTCAACCGCTTTCGCCATCGCCGCGATATGCTCTGGCGTGGTACCGCAGCAGCCGCCGACAATGTTCAGGAAGCCGGCCTGCGCCCATTCACCAATCTGTTCGGCCATGATCTGCGCATCCAGATCGTATTCACCAAAAGCGTTGGGTAACCCGGCATTCGGGTGTGCGGTGACATACCCTTCGGCAATACGCGCCAGCTCCGCTACGTACTGACGTAACTCGTCTGGACCAAGAGCACAGTTCAGGCCAAAGGAGAGCGGTTCCGCGTGGCGCAGTGAGTTATAGAAGGCTTCCGTCGTCTGGCCAGAGAGCGTTCGGCCTGAAGCATCGGTGATGGTACCGGAGATCATCAGCGGCAGCTCAACCCCCAGCGCTTCAAATTCCTCTTTAACGGCAAAGATCGCCGCTTTGGCATTCAGGGTATCGAACACCGTTTCAATCATGATGATGTCAGCGCCCCCCTCCACCAGCGCGCGGGTGGATTCGCGGTAAGCTTCCACCAGCTGGTTAAAGGTGACATTACGAAATGCGGGATCGTTGACATCAGGAGAAATGGAGCAGGTGCGGTTAGTGGGCCCTAACACACCTGCGACATAGCGTGGACGATCCGGGGTGCGTGCCGTCCACTCGTCGGCACAGGCCCGCGCCAGTTTCGCGGCGACGTAGTTGATCTCGGCCGACAAGGATTCCATCTGGTAATCGGCCATCGCGATGGTGGTGGAGTTGAAGGTGTTAGTTTCGAGGATATCTGCACCTGCGGCGAGGTAGCCGTTGTGGATTTCGCTAATCATCTCGGGTTTCGTCAGCACCAGCAGATCGTTGTTGCCTTTGAGATCGCTCGGCCAGTCGGCAAAACGCGCACCGCGAAAATCCTCTTCTTCCAGTCTGTAGCTCTGGATCATGGTTCCCATGCCGCCATCCAGCAGCATAATGCGTTTTTTCAACTGCTGATGCAGCGCTTCAATCCGGTTACTCACCACTCTTCCCCTTCAGCATCTCACCCAGGCACCACTGCCAGCACGTCATACTGGCACAACTTTTGTGCCGGTAACAGTGATGCCAGGTGAGACATTTTCAGTCTGATGACAAATGCAGAAGCAGCTTGAAGTATGACGGTAAGTACCCTAAATAATTCGAGTTGCTTCAAGGCGGCCAACGAATGACAAATTGGCCAACGGCCATTTTGAACAGCGTTTACGCTTGCCCGTAGGGTGAGCTTCATAAAATGAAGCTCATAATCCCGATGAGCTTACTGGAGTAAGTGATTCGGGTGAGTGAGAGCAGCCAACGCAGAAGCAGCTTGAAGTATGACGGGTATAGAACGAAAATGATTTCCATAATGCGCAAAAAGGAGTCAGGTATGGTCACCCCCGTCGTCGTGAAACGCGGCAAGAAGCCGCGTGCCGCCGCTGCATCTACTGCTGCGCCTGCCGGGCAGGTTCAGTCGTTAACCCGTGGTCTGAAGCTGCTGGAATTTATTGCTGAGTCCCACGGTAATGTGGCGCTCACTGAACTGGCACAGCAGGCCGGGTTACCTAACTCCACCACACATCGCTTGTTGACCACTATGCAGCAACAGGGATTTGTGCGGCAGGTCGGGGATTTAGGGCTGTGGACTATTGGGGCGCACGCGTTTGTGGTCGGCAGTAGCTTTTTGCAAAGCCGTAACCTGCTGGCACTGGTCCATCCGATGCTACGCACACTGATGGAGGCCTCCGGCGAAACGGTGAATCTGGCGGTGTTAGACATCAGCGATCACCAGGCGGTGATTATCGATCAGGTGCAATGCACTCAGCTAATGCGCATGTCAGCGCCGATTGGCGGCAAACTGCCGATGCACGCCTCCGGTGCAGGTAAGGCATTTCTCGCCAACCTTGATGATAAGCAGGTGAGCGAACTACTGCATCGTCAGGGGCTACATCACTACACGCCGAAAACGTTGATGTCACCACACAGCCTGAAAGAGAATCTTGCGCAGGTACGCAAGGCCGGTTATTCGTTTGATGATGAAGAACACGCGCTGGGTCTGCGTTGCATTGCCGCCTGCATCTACGACGAACACCGCGAACCTTTCGCAGCGATTTCCATCTCCGGCCCGATCTCACGCATTACCGACGACCGTGTTACCGAAATCGGTGCACTGGTGATCAAAGCGGCGAAAGAGATCACCTGTGAATACGGCGGATCGCGCTAACCTGCCGTTTGCAGTGAACGATAACGCTGACTGAAGCGCTGGCGGCGGCGGTAGGCGAACACATCTTCAATGTGACCCGCGCGGATACGCTGCTGTAGCCCGCGCCAGAAGTCGGCGTGAAACAGCTCCGCGTGCATTTCATCAAACAGTGTGGCGATGGCCGGATCGGCGCACAGGTAGTGACGAAACTCTTCCGGAAACACGTCTTCTGGCGACACGCTGTACCAGGGCTCGTGGCTTAATTCATCTTCCGGGTAGCGTGCGGCGGGGATATCGCGGAAGTTCACTTCAGTCATATAGCTGATTTCATCGTAGTCATAGAACACCACCCGCCCGTGACGGGTGACGCCAAAATTTTTATACAGCATATCGCCAGGGAAGATATTGGCCGCCGCCAGCTGCTTCACCGCATTTCCGTACTCTTCTATCGCCTCTCGTCGTTGCTGCGCACTGGCCTGCTCCAGCCACAGGTTAAGCGGGGTCATACGCCGTTCCATATACAGATGGCTGATGGTCAGCATCTCCCCGTTCCGTTGCAATTTCTCCGGCACCTCTTGCTCCAGCAGCGCCAGCAGCGCCGGGCTGATGCGCTTCTCTTCGATAGCAAAATTTTCGAATTCCTGGGTATCCGCCATTCTGCCCACGCGGTCATGCTCTTTGACCAGCTGATAGCACTGACGCACCCGCTCTGGCGTCACCTCTTTCTGCGGCGCAAAGCGATCTTTAATCACTTTAAATACCCGATCAAAGCCCGGCAGGGTAAACACCAGCATCACCAGCCCTGGTACGCCGGGCGCCACGACAAACTGCTCGGTTGTTGCGGTCATATAGTGGAGATATTCGCGATACGTTTCGGTTTTGCCATGCTTCTGGCAGCCAATCGCCATATAGAGTTCAGCCGTGGTTTTGCCCGGCAGGATCTCACGCAGCCATTCAACCAGCGCTGCAGGCAACGGGGCATACACCATAAAGTAGGAGCGGGCGAAGCCAAAGACGATGCTGGCCTCACGGTTGCGCGTCAGGCAGGTATCAATAAACAATGTGCCTTCGTCACTGCGGTGAATCGGCAGCAGGAAGGCGCAGACTCCTGAAGGCGTGCGCAGTTTGGCAACCAGCCAGGCAGCCTTATTCCGGTAAAACAGTTCATTGGCGACCTGTAAATTCGCCTGTTGCAGCTCACTGGCGCTAAAGTTTTCCCGCAGATGCGCAATGATATACTGGATATCTCGCGCCATATCCTGCCAAGGCAGGCGCAACGGCAGATCGTGCAGTAAACGGCTCAGCAAAGGCTGCCAGCCATCGGCCGCACTGAAGTTTTTTGCCAGTGGGCGTGGAATGGTGCGAAATCGCTGCTCTGGTTGTGAACTGAAGATAAACAGTCGTTCCGGCGTCAGAGCCTGGTGGCTGAACAGACGGCAGTAGACGGAATTAAAGAAGCTTTCGGCTATTTCAAAACGCGGGTAGTCCGGCAGCAAATCGGTGTAGATGGCCTTTACCCGTTGCAAAAAATCACGGTCTTCCGACTGCGAGGCGGTAATACAGCGCAGCTGTTCTACCACCAGACCCACATGGTGATCGTAGAGATGGATACGCGCTTTCATCGCCAGTTGCACCGCCTGCCAGTCGGCCTGTTCAAAACGCTGTTGCGCCCCGCCAGTGACTTCCAGAAAACGTCCATACTGCGCGTCAAATCCCTGCAGGATGGTGCGGGCAATCAGGGTTTCCAGTATCGGCATGATTCACCTCAGGCGTCAGCATGAAGAAGGGACGGGCATGCCCGTCCCCTACAGAAGTCTGTGGAGGTCGGACAGGCCCAGAATAGGTGTCGGGTCGGACATGCCCGAGATACGTGTCGGGTCGGACATATCCGGGATACGTGTCGGGTCGGACATGCCCGGGATACGTGTCGGGTCGGACATGCCCGGGATACGTGTCGGGTCGGACATGCCCCGGATACGTGTAGGGGTAGGGCATGCCCGACCCAGGATCAGAACTGTTCTTCTTCCGTCGATCCCGTCAGTGCCGTCACCGATGACACCCCGCCCTGGATGATGGTGGTGACATGATCAAAGTATCCCGTTCCGACCTCCTGCTGATGCGAGGAGAAGGTGTAGCCCTGTTTAATCGCGGCAAACTCCGGCTGCTGTACTTTCTCTACATAGTGGCGCATGCCTTCCCCCTGTGCGTAAGCCTGTGCGAGGTCGAACATGTTGAACCACATGCTGTGGATGCCCGCCAGGGTAATGAACTGGTATTTGTAGCCCATCTCTGACAGCGCCTGCTGGAAGCGGGCAATGGTGTTGTCGTCGAGGTTCTTCTTCCAGTTAAATGACGGCGAGCAGTTATAGGCCAGCAGTTTACCGGGGAAGCGCGCGTGAATGGCTTCGGCAAAGCGCCGCGCCTGCTCAAGATCTGGCTTTGAGGTTTCACACCAGATCACATCAGCATAAGGTGCGTACGCCAGACCCCGGCTGATCGCCTGCTCAATACCGGCATGGGTGCGGAAGAAACCTTCCGGTGTGCGTTCTCCGCTAATAAATTCACGGTCATAATCATCGCAGTCGGAGGTGATCAGGTCTGCTGCATCCGCATCCGTGCGGGCAATCAACACCGTAGGCACGCCCATCACATCAGCCGCCAGACGTGCAGCCACCAGTTTCTGAATCGCTTCCTGAGTCGGCACCAGCACTTTGCCGCCCATATGGCCGCACTTCTTCACTGATGCCAGCTGGTCTTCAAAGTGCACGCCCGCTGCGCCGGCCTGAATCATCGACTTCATCAGTTCAAAGGCATTGAGTACGCCGCCAAATCCGGCTTCCGCATCGGCCACGATCGGCAGGAAATAGTCCACATAGCGCGGATCGCCAGGCTCAATATTCGATGACCACTGAATCTGATCGGCACGCTGGAAGGTGTTATTGATGCGTTCCACCACCGACGGGACGGAGTTAGCCGGATACAGCGACTGGTCCGGGTACATGCTGGCGGCGAGGTTAGCATCGGCCGCCACCTGCCAGCCGGAGAGGTAGATCGCCTCAATCCCCGCTTTCGCCTGTTGCAGTGCCTGCCCGCCCGTCAGTGCGCCCAGGCTATTGATATAACCTTTCTTTGCGCCGCCATTAAGCAGCGCCCAGAGTTTTTCTGCTCCATTTTGGGCCAGCGTACAGACCGGGTTAACCGAGCCACGCAGTTTGACCACCTCTTCAGCGCTGTACGGACGGGTGATGCCATCCCAGCGTGCATCGCGCCAGGATTGTTCTGTCTGCTGAATCTGTTGGGTACGAGAAGTCATGATGGAGCTCCTTGTCAGGGTTCAGGGAAGTAAGCGGTAGCCCGGCAGAGTCAGAAACTCAACCAGTTCGGATTCAGTGGTAATGCGTTCCATCAGTGAAGCGGCCTCATCGAAGCGCCCTTCGTGATAGCGTAAGTCACCCAGCTCTTGCCGGATCACCTGCAACTCTTCTGTCAGCATCTTGCGGAACAGGGCTTCAGTGACCACTTCACCGCTTTGCAGCGTTTTGCGGTGATGAATCCATTGCCAGATTGAGGTACGTGAGATTTCAGCGGTGGCGGCATCTTCCATCAGTCCATAGATAGGCACGCAGCCGTTGCCGTTGATCCAGGCTTCGATGTACTGCACAGCCACCCGAATATTGGCGCGCATACCCTCTTCAGTACGCTCACCCGCACAGGGGGCCAGCAACTGTTCTGCGGTGATGTCTGCATCCTGTTCACGCATCACCTGGAGTTGGTTTGGACGTTCACCCAGCACCTGGTCAAAAATGGTCATCACCGTATCGGCCAGACCGGGGTGAGCAATCCAGGTGCCATCGTGACCGTTAGCCGCTTCACGCTGTTTGTCGGCCTGTACTTTGTCCAGCACCCACCGATTGCGCTCTGCGTCTTTGCTGGGAATAAACGCTGCCATTCCCCCCATCGCGAACGCGCCGCGCCGGTGACAGGTTTTGATCAGCAGGCGTGAATACGCATCCAGGAAACCCTGATCCATCGTCACGGACTGGCGATCGGGTAAAACACGATCGGGATGATTTTTCAGGGTTTTGATGTAGCTGAAGATGTAATCCCAGCGGCCGCAGTTCAGGCCAACAATATGATCGCGCAGGTGCCAGAGGATCTCGTCCATCTGGAAAACGGCCGGTAAGGTTTCGATCAGCAAGGTCGCTTTGATCGTCCCACGCGGGAGATCGAAACGATCTTCGGTGTAGCTGAACACATCACTCCACCAGGCCGCTTCCTGATACGACTGGGTTTTCGGCAGATAGAAGTAAGGCCCGCTTCCCTTTGCCAGCAGCGCATTCACGTTGTGGAAAAAGTAGAGCGCAAAATCAAACAGGCTGCCCGGGATCGGCTCATCGCGCCATGTGACATGCTTTTCAGGCAGGTGCAGGCCGCGAACACGGCAGATCAGTACTGCCGGATCGGGCTTCAGCTGATAGATCTTCCCGGCCTCATTGGTGTAGCTGATGGTGCCGTTGATCGCATCGCGCAGATTGATCTGTCCGGCGATCACTTTGTCCCATGCAGGGGCCAACGAGTCTTCAAAGTCAGCCATAAACACATTCACGTTAGCATTGAGCGCATTGATGACCATCTTGCGCTCTACCGGGCCGGTGATCTCGACTCTGCGGTTCTGCAAATCTGCTGGAATACCGCGGATTGTCCACTCGCCATTTTTAATGGAATCCATTTCCGAAATAAAACATGGGATCTCTCCCCCATCAATCCGGCACTGTATCCGTGCACGTTCTGATAGCAGTGCCTGGCGGCGCGGCGTGAACTTCACCACCAGATCGCTAAGAAAATCGACGGCTTCATCGGTGAGAATCTGCTGTTCATCCTCACCAAATGCGCGCTGGAAGGCCAGTTCCCTGCTAATTACCTGCTGTGTCATCTGTTTGCTCCTGTCATCGATGCTACCGGGTATGCAATGTGTTACCCGGCGATCTTCTTTGAACAATCTTTGAACTGCAGGATCAAAATAGCATCAGTTAAATTTCAAAATCAAAAACTATTTCCATTTTAAACTCAATATGAACTCAATGAATTGATTTATATGTAATTAAAATTACAAATCAACAGGAAGTTGTTTTCACAGAATAATGAGATCGCGATCGGGTGACTGGATTCAGCAAAATGAGAGAGGGGGGAGTGGGCGGTGTTTAAGGTGGATCGATGATCCACCTGGTAACAGAACAGGGGGAGTGTTTACTCGAGTGTTGGGTTCATATGACGCAGATCGAACGGTGTGATCTGGTATACGTAGTAGTTCAGCCAGTTGGAGAACAGCAGGTTACCGTGACTACGCCAGCTGGCACGCGGTGGCAATGCCGGGTTGTCATTCGGGAAGTAGTTAAAGGGCACTTCCGGATTCAGGCCCGCATCAAAATCACGGTGGAATTCACCGGACAGCGTCAGTGCATCATATTCAGGATGGCCGGTGACAAAGGCCAGGCGTTTGTCTTTGCTGGCAAACAGATATGCACCGGTCTGGTCCGACTCAGCAAAAATTTCCAGGTCAGTATAGTCACGCAGTAGCTGAGTGGGGAAGTCAGCATAACGTGAATGTGGCGCCAGGAAGGTATCGTCAAAGCCGCGTGTTAACAGTGCGTGAGGATGTAAGATTTGATGCTCAAACACACCTGATAATTTGTTTTCGCGGGTCTGTTTTGGAATGCCATACAGAATATTCAGTGCCGCCTGTACCGCCCAACAGACAAATAACGTGGAAGTCACGTGCTCTTTTGCCCAGTGCAAAACCTTCTGGATTTGCGGCCAGTACGCGACATCGCAGAAGTCGACCAGCCCGAGCGGGGCACCTGTCACGATCAGTCCATCGTAGTTATCATTCTGAATGTCTTCGAAATTACAGTAGAAGTTATTCAGATGTTCCGATGGCGTATTGCGTGACTCGCGGCTGTCGATGCGCAGTAGCTGGATGTCGATCTGCAGCGGGGAGTTAGAAAGCAGACGCAAAAATTGGTTTTCAGTTTCGATCTTCTTTGGCATCAAATTCAGTACCAGCACTTTCAGCGGGCGAATATTCTGCGTGCTGGCACGCGTGGACGTCATAACAAAGACGTTCTCGTCGCGCAAAAAACTTACGGCTGGTAATTCATCGGGTACCCTGATCGGCATGACCTGCTTCCTCACTACATACGCTTATACGTTTAGACATCCAGACAGCCAAAGATAACGTGCCTCTGCACGAATGTCGAGTACTCATCCGATTATTGAAAATGTTTCATCTCATTGCTCAGTATAGAGTAACGATCGACTCATTAGTGGTGAGGAAACAGGCAATGCAGAGGAGGATTGCTTCGATTCAGCAACTATTAACGTTCTGATTTTGTTCTAAATAGGGGACATACATGGCAATGATTAAATCGCAGACGAAAAAAACCCCGGCCTTTCGGTCGGGGTTCTTTCTTCGTTTGATGCCTGGCAGTTCCCTACTCTCGCATGGGGAGACCCCACACTACCATCGGCGCTACGGCGTTTCACTTCTGAGTTCGGCATGGGGTCAGGTGGGACCACCGCGCTAAAGCCGCCAGGCAAATTCTTTGTGCTCTGTCCTGTGTCTTTTGTGCTCTGACTGCGTTGCCTGCGCTCGTAAGCTCAGTCACATACTTATGTATGCTCCTTCCCTCACTTCACTGGCCGCCTTGTCACAGCGCAAAATCCTTCGGACTTAATTCCGGTAACAAGCTGAAAATCTCTTTTGCGTCTCTCTAACGCCACCAGAACGCTTCTGGCGTTGTAAGGTTAAGCCTCACGGGTCATTAGTACCGGTTAGCTCAACGCATCGCTGCGCTTACACACCCGGCCTATCAACGTCGTAGTCTTCAACGTCCCTTCAGGGGTCTCAAGGACCCAGGGAGAATTCATCTCGAGGCAAGTTTCGCGCTTAGATGCTTTCAGCGCTTATCTTTTCCGCACTTAGCTACCGGGCAATGCCATTGGCATGACAACCCGAACACCAGTGGTGCGTTCACTCCGGTCCTCTCGTACTAGGAGCAACCCCTCTCAATTCTCCAGCGCCCACGGCAGATAGGGACCGAACTGTCTCACGACGTTCTAAACCCAGCTCGCGTACCACTTTAAACGGCGAACAGCCGTACCCTTGGGACCTACTTCAGCCCCAGGATGTGATGAGCCGACATCGAGGTGCCAAACACCGCCGTCGATATGAACTCTTGGGCGGTATCAGCCTGTTATCCCCGGAGTACCTTTTATCCGTTGAGCGATGGCCCTTCCATTCAGAACCACCGGATCACTATGACCTGCTTTCGCACCTGCTCGAGCCGTCACTCTCGCAGTCAAGCTAGCTTATGCCATTGCACTAACCTCACGATGTCCGACCGTGATTAGCTAACCTTCGTGCTCCTCCGTTACTCTTTAGGAGGAGACCGCCCCAGTCAAACTACCCACCAGACACTGTCCCCACGCCGGATCACGGCGCCAGGTTAGAACATCAAACGTTAAAGGGTGGTATTTCAAGGTTGGCTCCACGCAGACTGGCGTCCACGCTTCAAAGCCTCCCACCTATCCTACACATCAAGGCTCAATGTTCAGTGTCAAGCTGTAGTAAAGGTTCACGGGGTCTTTCCGTCTTGCCGCGGGTACACTGCATCTTCACAGCGAGTTCAATTTCACTGAGTCTCGGGTGGAGACAGCCTGGCCATCATTACGCCATTCGTGCAGGTCGGAACTTACCCGACAAGGAATTTCGCTACCTTAGGACCGTTATAGTTACGGCCGCCGTTTACCGGGGCTTCGATCAAGAGCTTCTCCTTGCGGATAACCCCATCAATTAACCTTCCGGCACCGGGCAGGCGTCACACCGTATACGTCCACTTTCGTGTTTGCACAGTGCTGTGTTTTTAATAAACAGTTGCAGCCAGCTGGTATCTTCGACTGCCTTCAGCTCCAGGAGCAAGTCCCTTCACCTACCGACAGCGTGCCTTCTCCCGAAGTTACGGCACCATTTTGCCTAGTTCCTTCACCCGAGTTCTCTCAAGCGCCTTGGTATTCTCTACCTGACCACCTGTGTCGGTTTGGGGTACGATTCAATGTTACCTGATGCTTAGAGGCTTTTCCTGGAAGCAGGGCATTTGTTACTTCAGCACCGTAGTGCCTCGTCATCACGCCTCAGCCTTAAAGAGTTCCGGATTTGCCTGGAACTCAAGCCTACACGCTTAAACCGGGACAACCGTCGCCCGGCTAACATAGCCTTCTCCGTCCCCCCTTCGCAGTAACACCGAGTACAGGAATATTAACCTGTTTCCCATCGACTACGCCTTTCGGCCTCGCCTTAGGGGTCGACTCACCCTGCCCCGATTAACGTTGGACAGGAACCCTTGGTCTTCCGGCGAGCGGGCTTTTCACCCGCTTTATCGTTACTTATGTCAGCATTCGCACTTCTGATACCTCCAGCAAACCTCACAGTTCACCTTCGACGGCTTACAGAACGCTCCCCTACCCAACAATACTTGCGTATCGCTGCCGCAGCTTCGGTGCATGGTTTAGCCCCGTTACATCTTCCGCGCAGGCCGACTCGACCAGTGAGCTATTACGCTTTCTTTAAATGATGGCTGCTTCTAAGCCAACATCCTGGCTGTCTGTGCCTTCCCACATCGTTTCCCACTTAACCATGACTTTGGGACCTTAGCTGGCGGTCTGGGTTGTTTCCCTCTTCACGACGGACGTTAGCACCCGCCGTGTGTCTCCCGTGATAACATTCTTCGGTATTCGCAGTTTGCATCGGGTTGGTAAGCCGGGATGGCCCCCTAGCCGAAACAGTGCTCTACCCCCGAAGATGAGTTCACGAGGCGCTACCTAAATAGCTTTCGGGGAGAACCAGCTATCTCCCGGTTTGATTGGCCTTTCACCCCCAGCCACAAGTCATCCGCTAATTTTTCAACATTAGTCGGTTCGGTCCTCCAGTTAGTGTTACCCAACCTTCAACCTGCCCATGGCTAGATCACCGGGTTTCGGGTCTATACCCTGCAACTTAACGCCCAGTTAAGACTCGGTTTCCCTGCGGCTCCCCTATACGGTTAACCTTGCTACAGAATATAAGTCGCTGACCCATTATACAAAAGGTACGCAGTCACCTAACAAGTAGGCTCCCACTGCTTGTACGTACACGGTTTCAGGTTCTGTTTCACTCCCCTCGCCGGGGTTCTTTTCGCCTTTCCCTCACGGTACTGGTTCACTATCGGTCAGTCAGGAGTATTTAGCCTTGGAGGATGGTCCCCCCATATTCAGACAGGATGTCACGTGTCCCGCCCTACTCATCGAACTCACAGTAGGTGCATTTTTGTGTACGGGAGTATCACCCTGTACCCTGCGACTTTCCAGACGCTTCCACTAATGCACAAACTGATTCAGGTTCTGGGCTGTTCCCCGTTCGCTCGCCGCTACTGGGGGAATCTCGGTTGATTTCTTTTCCTCGGGGTACTTAGATGTTTCAGTTCCCCCGGTTCGCCTCATGCCACTATGTATTCATGACATGATAGTGTGTCGAAACACACTGGGTTTCCCCATTCGGGTATCGTCGGTTGTTGCGGTTCATATCACCTTACCGACGCTTATCGCAGATTAGCACGCCCTTCATCGCCTCTGACTGCCTAGGCATCCACCGTGTACGCTTAGTCGCTTAACCTCACAACCCACAAGCGTCCCGAAGAACACATTGCTGTTGTAAGCATTTGAGAGACTCGAACATATCGTTAATTTCATTCTTATTACGGAGAATGAAAACGACATGTCGTTTCAATTTTCAGCTTGTTCCGGATTGTTAAAGAGCAAATATCTCAAACGTGACTCGCCTTACGGCATAATCAGTTTTGAGATACTGGGTGATAACGACTTTCACTTCGTTACCGGTATGGCGTCCCCAAGGGGATTCGAACCCCTGTTACAGCCGTGAAAGGGCAGTGTCCTGGGCCTCTAGACGATGGGGACTCTGGTGTGACTTTTGCTCATTTCTTCTATCAGACAATCTGTGTGGACACTACGCGGGAAGGTATCTTCAGGTAAGGAGGTGATCCAACCGCAGGTTCCCCTACGGTTACCTTGTTACGACTTCACCCCAGTCATGAATCACAAAGTGGTAAGCGCCCTCCCGAAGGTTAAGCTACCTACTTCTTTTGCAACCCACTCCCATGGTGTGACGGGCGGTGTGTACAAGGCCCGGGAACGTATTCACCGTAGCATTCTGATCTACGATTACTAGCGATTCCGACTTCACGGAGTCGAGTTGCAGACTCCGATCCGGACTACGACGCACTTTATGAGGTCCGCTTGCTCTCGCGAGGTCGCTTCTCTTTGTATGCGCCATTGTAGCACGTGTGTAGCCCTGGCCGTAAGGGCCATGATGACTTGACGTCATCCCCACCTTCCTCCGGTTTATCACCGGCAGTCTCCTTTGAGTTCCCGACATTACTCGCTGGCAACAAAGGATAAGGGTTGCGCTCGTTGCGGGACTTAACCCAACATTTCACAACACGAGCTGACGACAGCCATGCAGCACCTGTCTCACGGTTCCCGAAGGCACTAAGGCATCTCTGCCGAATTCCGTGGATGTCAAGGCCAGGTAAGGTTCTTCGCGTTGCATCGAATTAAACCACATGCTCCACCGCTTGTGCGGGCCCCCGTCAATTCATTTGAGTTTTAACCTTGCGGCCGTACTCCCCAGGCGGTCGACTTAACGCGTTAGCTCCGGAAGCCACGCCTCAAGGGCACAACCTCCAAGTCGACATCGTTTACGGCGTGGACTACCAGGGTATCTAATCCTGTTTGCTCCCCACGCTTTCGCACCTGAGCGTCAGTCTTTGTCCAGGGGGCCGCCTTCGCCACCGGTATTCCTCCAGATCTCTACGCATTTCACCGCTACACCTGGAATTCTACCCCCCTCTACAAGACTCTAGTCTGCCAGTTTCGAATGCAGTTCCCAGGTTGAGCCCGGGGATTTCACATCCGACTTGACAGACCGCCTGCGTGCGCTTTACGCCCAGTAATTCCGATTAACGCTTGCACCCTCCGTATTACCGCGGCTGCTGGCACGGAGTTAGCCGGTGCTTCTTCTGCGGGTAACGTCAATCGACGAAGCTATTAACCTCATCGCCTTCCTCCCCACTGAAAGTACTTTACAACCCGAAGGCCTTCTTCATACACGCGGCATGGCTGCATCAGGCTTGCGCCCATTGTGCAATATTCCCCACTGCTGCCTCCCGTAGGAGTCTGGACCGTGTCTCAGTTCCAGTGTGGCTGGTCATCCTCTCAGACCAGCTAGGGATCGTCGCCTAGGTGAGCCATTACCCCACCTACTAGCTAATCCCACCTGGGCACATCCGATGGTGTGAGGCCCGAAGGTCCCCCACTTTGGTCCGAAGACGTTATGCGGTATTAGCTACCGTTTCCAGTAGTTATCCCCCTCCATCGGGCAGTTTCCCAGGCATTACTCACCCGTCCGCCACTCGTCACCCAAGGAGCAAGCTCCCCTGTGCTACCGTTCGACTTGCATGTGTTAGGCCTGCCGCCAGCGTTCAATCTGAGCCATGATCAAACTCTTCAATTAAAAGTTCGATTTGCTGCAACAAGTGCAGCGATGCTCAAGTGTAAAACGTCATAATGAATTTCATTATGTGTTCACTCTTAAGACTTGATATTTTTTTGTCACCCGGAGGTGACTGATATCAATCCTGCGAGTGCCCACACAGATTGTCTGATAAATTGTTAAAGAGCGGTGCAATCAGTGCCGAAGCTTCCTGTTGCGAGGTGGCGTATATTACGCTTTCCTCCTTCGGAGTCAACTTCTTTTTGAGAAGTTTTTTCCGGCGGTTCAGATGCTTCCTGAACCTCCTGAGCCGCTGGCCGTAAGCCGTTGTGCCGTCTCAGTGGTTGCGCATTATAGGCAGTTCTCGACGGGTGACAAGGGCTAATTTGCGATAATTTGACTGTTTGCTGCAATCCCCAGCAAAACCCCTGCTTATACCCGCTTATGCACAAACTTATCCACATTCGTCGTATGACCACAATTTTGACGAGCATCGCGCAATCGTTTTCGCTACAATGCCCGCGCGTAACGGAAGCCCCTTCAGGGGCGTTACATGAACCTTACTCTCTGTTTTCTTCCTATATAGAAGAAAGAGAAAGTCTAAGCTTCATATAACGCTCTTTATATGCGATCCAAAGCCAAGGGATAAATCATGCAACAACGTCGTCCTATACGCCGCGCGCTGCTCAGCGTGTCTGATAAAGCCGGTATCCTCGAATTCGCTCAGGCGCTTTCTCAACGTGGCGTCGAGCTGCTCTCCACTGGCGGCACTGCACGCATGCTGGCAGATGCCGGCCTGCCTGTTACTGAAGTGTCTGACTACACCGGTTTCCCGGAAATGATGGATGGACGCGTCAAAACGCTGCACCCGAAAGTGCATGGTGGCATTTTAGGACGCCGCGGTCAGGATGATGCCATCATGGCTGAACACAGCATCTCACCGATTGATATGGTCGTCGTTAACCTCTATCCATTTGCCGAAACCGTTGCCCGTGAAGGTTGTTCGCTGGAAGATGCGGTTGAGAACATCGATATCGGTGGCCCAACCATGGTGCGCTCCGCCGCCAAGAACCACAAAGACGTGGCGATTGTGGTCAAGAGCAGTGACTATCAGGCCATCGTTGCCGAACTGGATGCCAACGATAACTCCCTGACGCTGTCCACACGTTTCGATCTGGCGATTAAAGCCTTCGAACACACCGCCGCCTATGACAGCATGATCGCCAACTACTTCGGTAGCCTGGTTCCTGCTTATCACGGTGACTCCACTGAACCTTCCGGTCGCTTCCCTCGGACTCTTAATCTGAACTTCATTAAGAAGCAGGATATGCGTTACGGTGAGAACAGCCATCAGGATGCTGCCTTCTATATAGAAGAGAATGTTAGCGAGGCTTCTGTCGCAACAGCACAGCAGGTCCAGGGCAAGGCACTCTCTTATAACAACATCGCCGATACCGATGCGGCGCTGGAGTGTGTGAAAGAGTTTGACCAGCCAGCCTGCGTCATCGTCAAGCATGCTAACCCCTGTGGCGTAGCAGTTGGCGGTTCAATTCTTGATGCCTACGAGCGCGCCTACAAAACTGACCCTACGTCTGCTTTCGGCGGCATTATTGCTTTCAACCGCGAGCTGGACGAAACCACTGCGCAGGCCATTATCAGCCGCCAGTTCGTTGAAGTGATTATCGCCCCTTCTGCGACTGAAGCCGCACTGAAAGTGACTGCCGCGAAACAGAACGTGCGTGTACTGACGTGCGGCCAGTGGCAGCAGCGTCACGCCGGTCTGGACTTCAAACGTGTTAACGGTGGCTTGTTAGTACAGGATCGTGACCTCGGAATGGTAAACGAAAGCCAGCTGCGCGTGGTTAGCCAGCGTCAGCCTACCGAGCAGGAACTGCGTGATGCGCTGTTCTGCTGGAAAGTGGCGAAGTTCGTCAAGTCCAACGCCATCGTCTATGCACGTGACAATATGACCATCGGCATAGGCGCTGGCCAGATGAGCCGCGTTTACTCCGCCAAAATTGCCGGTATCAAAGCCGCCGATGAAGGTCTGGAAGTCAACGGCTCGTCTATGGCCTCCGATGCATTCTTCCCGTTCCGCGATGGGATCGATGCCGCTGCTGCGGTTGGCATCACCTGCGTGATCCAACCGGGTGGATCGATTCGTGATGATGAAGTGATCGCTGCCGCTGACGAACACGGCATTGCGATGATCTTCACCGACATGCGCCACTTCCGCCATTAATTACGGAGCTTCAGATGAAAATTTTAGTGATTGGTAATGGCGGCCGCGAACATGCGCTGGCCTGGAAAGCCGCTCAGTCTCCACTGGCTGATACCGTTTTTGTTGCTCCTGGTAATGCGGGCACCGCGCTGGAGCCTGCGTTACAAAACGTGGCGATCAGCCCGACAGATATTCCTGCCCTGCTGGCTTTTGCCCGCGATGAGAAGATCGATCTGACTATCGTTGGCCCGGAAGCACCGCTGGTCATCGGCGTAGTAGATGCGTTTCGCGCAGCCGGCCTGAAGATCTTTGGCCCAACCCAGGCCGCTGCACAGCTGGAAGGATCTAAAGCGTTCACGAAGGACTTCCTGGCACGCCACAAGATCCCAACCGGCGAATACCAGAACTTTACCGAGGTGGAGCCTGCTCTGGCTTACGTTCGTCTGAAAGGCGCACCGATTGTCATCAAGGCCGATGGTCTGGCGGCAGGTAAAGGTGTGATTGTGGCCATGACGTTGCAGGAAGCCGAAGACGCCATTCAGGATATGCTGGCAGGCAACGCTTTTGGCGATGCGGGTCATCGTATTGTGGTGGAAGAGTTCCTCGACGGCGAAGAAGCCAGCTTTATCGTGATGGTCGATGGCGAGAACGTGCTGCCAATGGCCACCAGCCAGGATCATAAACGCGTTGGTGATGGTGATACCGGGCCGAATACCGGTGGCATGGGCGCTTACTCTCCAGCCCCCGTGGTCACAGATGAAATCCACCAGCGTGTGATGGACGAAGTGATCTGGCCAACCGTACGCGGAATGGCGGGTGAAGGGAATGTTTATACCGGCTTCCTGTATGCAGGCCTGATGATCGATAAAAGTGGTCAGCCGAAAGTGATCGAATTCAACTGCCGCTTTGGCGATCCAGAAACTCAACCGATCATGCTGCGTCTGCAATCCGATCTGGTCGATCTTTGCCTGGCGGCCGTTAATGGCAAACTGAATGAAAAAGATTCAGTCTGGGATCCCCGTCCATCACTGGGTGTGGTGCTGGCCGCTGGCGGCTACCCGGGAGATTACGTTAACGGTGAGCAGATCCATGGCCTGCCTCTGGAAGAAGTGGTGGATGGCAAAGTGTTCCATGCTGGCACCACACTGCAGGACGAGCTGGTCGTGACCAATGGTGGCCGCGTTCTCTGCGTTACTGCGTTGGGCGAAGACGTTGCTGCTGCACAGAAACGTGCTTATGAGCTTGCCAAACCGATCTCATGGAAAGGGAGCTTCTGCCGTAAAGATATCGGTTACCGCGCGATAGACCGTAAATAACGCATCGAAGCGGATCGTCGATCCGCTTTGACCGATTCAGCATCAAGGCGATCAACGATCGCCTTTTTTTATGCTTAAAATCCCTCTTCTTTCGGTTCCGTCTTGCAGAAGTCACTGGCAGACACCAACAGCAGCTGCGTGCCTGCCGGAGCCTCCAGCCAGGCGATACTCACAGGGCCGGACGTGTCTCGCTGCTGACGAGCGATACGACCCAGCTCAGTCTGATCCAGCTCAGGTCGCACTATTTTCCCCTGACAGGTGGTGATTGTGCCATCCTGTTGCCAGCTACCCTGCCTGAGCAATACATTCCCTGAGAGCAAATCATCACTGATTTTTAGCATCCGCTGGGCATCAAACTGATACAGCGCAATCTCATCCGCAGAGAGGGCTTCGCGCCGCCCGGACAACTGGCGTTGCATAAAGCTCAGGCTGCCGTCCTGGTCAAAGCGCAGCGTCACATCGTCAGGCTTATCACCGATAACATGACGTTCTACCGAAACCAACTTGCCCTGCTGCCAGAGATAGTCGCTGGTTTCCGTAGCGGCGCCATTAAACGGGGTATATACCGTCATCAGATGTGAAACCTGCTCGTGCTGGTTCTTACGCCAGATGCGCACCGTACCCCGATCGGCAAGATAGCCGCTGGCGGTAAAGTCCGGCAGATCAGAATGCGAACTACAGCCTGCTAACAGAATTAGCATGCCAAGAGAGAGTCGTTGGACTACAGAAGTCAGTTTCATGCGAAAAGAGTATCACAACAGCGCTAAAGCAGAAGAAACCGTTAGCGGGTAAACGGAGGTTTGTCGAGATATGGCGGAGGAGCAGCAGGCAGTGAAAGGATACGGAATGATCCACGCAGGGAGAGAGATAAACAAAAGGGGCGAATTCGCCCCCCTGTTTAAACTCTTCACCGTCAGACGATTACTTAACAGCGTCTTTCAGTGCTTTACCAGATACAAATGCCGGTACGTTTGCAGCGGCAATTTTGATCTCATTACCAGTCTGCGGGTTGCGGCCAGTACGCTCAGCACGGTGGTTAACTTTAAAGGTACCAAAACCAACCAGTTGTACAGCATCACCGTCTTTCAGAGACTCAGTAATCGCAGCCAGGGTGGATTCCAGAGCAGCTTTAGCCTGGGTCTTAGACAGGTCCGCTTTGTCCGCAATTACATCAATCAGTTGAGTCTTGTTCATAAGTTATCCTTACAGTGTATTTATCGCTTGCTAAGCATCAAGTGCGAGGGAAAAACCAGATTCTGGCACTCTCCTGCATACACGCACCGATAGCCACATTTTTCAGCCCCCCAAATGTAGACCAGACTGGGGGCGAATGTGAAGCCCAAAGGCGCTACAAATCAGGCCTGAAGTCACGTTTTGTCGCCTTACTGCTGAAAATTTATACCGATGTTACTAATACCGGATTCACGCAGGTCGGATCGTAACCCTTTTATCAGCTCCAGGTCCCTGTCCTCGCAGGCGGCGAGCAGGCGGAATATCTCCCACTGGATGTCCCATTCCTCTTCAACGGCAGGATTCACCTTCAGCTCTTCTTCGGTCATTTCGCGACCTGCCTGGGTCATTTCCAGCATCGCCACCGTCGTAATTGACGTCTCGCTCACGGCAATAGCATGGACCAGCGTTTCACCGCTCAAACGAGAATGCAGCAACTCGCTGAGCGCCACACAGGCATCAATTGCCGGGTAAACGCCATACAGATCGTAGTCGTCGGCTGAAGGGATCGCTTCTTCCAGTTTTTCCAGCTGGCTGTCAAAGTTCACTTTCGCGTCTTTCACCACCAGGGTTTCCCATAAAAGATCGAGAATACGGCGGTAAAGCTGGCCATCACCAAAACCGGTTTGCTGGCAAAATGCACGGTAGTTGGGCACCATGCGTTCACACAGACAAGCCATAAAAGTAACGTGCTGCCAGCTTTCCAGCTTTTCCAGCCGCAGATGAATCGGGTTACGTAACATATCGGGATCTCAGAATTAATGCACTTGCCGCAGTGTACCTGAAAAGCCACAGGGCAGCACGGTTAACCCCGGGACAGCGCGGTAAAAGCCGTGCGGCGCGAGGCAACAGCATCCGCCCAGCGCGTAGGCTCAGGCAGACGATAGCCCTGCAAACAACGCTGCACCCAGTCAAGTGCAGTTGCATGGCTTACGCGGTGTCCGGGAGAGATAAACAGAGGATTACAGCGAGCCTTGCTGCGCAGCACAAAGCCCAGCAACTCATCGTGGTCCATCAGAGGCTGGCAACTGCCCGGTTCTGCTGCCGGAGGTTCAAATTTTCCACACAGGCGTTTTTTCGCCACGCCAATCGTAGGGACGTCGACCAGCAGGCCAAAGTGGCTGGCCACGCCAAGACGACGGGGATGAGCCACTCCGTGTCCATCAACGAATAACAGGTCGGGATGATTGGACAGTTGTTTCCACGCCGCTTGCAGAGCAGGTGTTTCACGAAATGACAGGAAACCGGGAATATAGGGCATCGTCGTAGCAACACGCGCCACCTGATGCTCAATAACCTGAAGTGAGGGATATTCCAGAATCACCAGGGCGGCGCGTGTCACCGCACCACTCTGTTCAAACCCCACATCTGCGCCACCAATCAGGCGGGGAGGCATTACATCAAAGTCATCCTGACATCTCACGTCCGCTGCACGCTGACGCTGCTCGTCACGTAATGCTGCAATATCCATATTTTCCCCTAACTGATTACTCCTGGTGGTAAGGACGTGAGAGCTTGTGCACTGCCTCGACGAACACACCGGCGTTTTCTGGTGGTACATCCTGATGAATACCGTGGCCAAGGTTGAACACATGCCCTTCGCCCTGACCAAAGCCCTCAAGAATGCCCGCCACTTCCTGCTCAATACGCTCAGGAGCGGCATACAACATCGATGGGTCCATATTGCCCTGCAACGCGACCTTATGGCCCACACGGCGACGTGCGTCGGCAATATCCGTTGTCCAGTCAAGGCCCAGCGCATCACAACCTGTTGCGGCCATCGCTTCCAGCCATTGCCCGCCACCTTTAGTAAACAAGGTAACGGGTACACGGCGCCCCTCATTTTCATGCAGCAAACCATCAACGATTTTGTGCATGTAGTGGAGCGAAAACTCCAGGTAGTCGCGTCCGGTCAATACGCCGCCCCAGGTGTCAAAAATCATCACTGACTGGGCACCTGCGCGGATCTGAGCATTGAGATACAGCGTGACACTGTCGGCCAGCTTATCCAGCATCAGATGCAGCGTTTTCGGCTCGGCGTACATCATCTTTTTCAGTTTGGTAAACGCTTTGCTGCTGCCGCCTTCCACCATATAGGTTGCCAGCGTCCACGGGCTGCCAGAAAACCCGATCAGCGGCACGTCGCCGTTGAGGTTTTTGCGGATGGTACGTACCGCATTCATCACATAACCCAGCTCCTGCTCCGGGTCAGGAACAGGCAATTTTTCAACGTCAGCGCGGCAGGTGACAGGAGAGGAAAAACGTGGGCCTTCACCTGCTTCAAAATACAGTCCCAGTCCCATCGCATCGGGAATGGTCAGGATATCGGAGAACAGGATCGCCGCATCCAGCGCATAACGCCGCAGAGGTTGCAGCGTAACTTCACAGGCCAGTTCCGCGTTTTTACACAGCGACATAAAGTCACCGGCTACAGCGCGAGTTGCTTTGTACTCCGGCAGATAACGTCCGGCCTGACGCATCATCCATACCGGGGTAACATCCACTGGCTGGCGCAGCAATGCGCGCAGATATCGATCGTTCTTCAGTTCACTCATCACGAGACTCTCTCACCATACAGGCTGCTAGTGTAACATTTATTGGAATTGACGATGATCGACCACTCGAAAAATTGAGCTAACCAGGCACACCCGCCCCTGAATGCATCGTGAACAACGACAGGGGAAAGATGAAATTTAGCGAAATAACAACAGCTTTCCCTTACTTTTAATTGCCAGCCGCCACATTTCTTCCTGGTGAACTATCGATTTTTCCCTGCGTGTTTTCAACAGCGATAAGAGAAGGTGAACTGTCGCCCATAGTGACCATCCGTTTTTTTTCTTTCTTCTCCACCGGCAACTGTGGCTCTTCAATCTGATGAGAATTTCCTATAAATACCCCACCTTTCTCAATGGAGAACTCGGTGGCGAACACTTCACCTTCAATCCTGCCACGCGACATAATAACAACCGTCCTGGCATAACAGCTTCCTTTCAGCAGACCATTGACCACCAGCTTAACGGACTTTACTGTTCCGACAACCTGACCTTCCTTACCAATCTGCGTCATTTTCTGGCTGGTCAGGTCCCCTTCAACAACACCATTGATTGAAATATTGTTTTCGTTGGTCATTTCGCCCCGTAATACAGTACCAATAGAGATCACTGTTTCTTTCGTATTACTGTCATCATACGAAGGAGCAAGGGGTGATACATTTTGTTCCAGCTTGACCTGTGAAGATAAATTCTCATTTGACTGAGGCTCTGCCTTGCGATTGAAATTAAACACGTTTTTAATCGTCCTTTTATTGTATAGAAAGGGGATAGCTAGCAGCATAATCAGGCACACCATAACACCCAGAGAAATTAATAAGGTCGTTCTTATTGATAGCGCAAAGGCAAGTATACTTATGCTCCAGCAAGACCAGATTCCCCACAGATAACATTGTTTTTTCGTCTCAGACATTGTATTCACTCACAACGTACGGAACCTCATGCACAAGACTCAGCCGCTGACGTCATCATTAAGCTGAGGACGTGATCGCGTCATCGTTAACCAGAAAGTCATTTCTGGAAAGCAGCACCGAATTAAATAAATGTGAATAGAAGAAAACACCAGTAAAATTAACGGGTGGAATATCACTTTTTAAGCATTTTTAATGAAACCACTCTTTATTATGATAAGCGGCGCAGTTTATGGCATGGAATGATATTTGAATTCACTGCAAATATAAAGTCGTGTTTGTTTATATTATTTAAATAAAGCAATAACTCTCCTGACTCAAAAAATGAACCAGGAGAATATATCGCTAAAAAATCTTTATCAGAAAAAAACATTAAAAACAGTATTATTCGGCTTCTGCGCGACATATTGCGACAGTGTCTTCAATCAGCCTGCGAGCCACCGTTCCTGCTGGAGGTAACTGCGGCAACGCATCGTAACGATACCACCCCGCAGACAGCAGTTCTTTTGGATCAATATTGATATCACCGCCAGCATAGTCGGCCATAAACGCCATCATCAGTGACTGGGGGAAAGGCCAGGGTTGAGAAGAGACATAGCGCAGATTCTTCACACGGATGCTGCTTTCTTCCATCACTTCACGTGCTACCGTTTGCTCAAGGGTTTCGCCCACCTCGACAAAGCCAGCCAGTACCGTGAAAATCCCGTTACGATGCCGCGTATGCTGCGCCAGCAAAATCTCTTCGCCCCGGCGGATCGCCACGATAATGCAAGGTGCAATTTGCGGATAGTAACGCTGCCGGCAATGCCCGCAGAGACACGCCCATTCGGTTTTGCTGGGGTGCATTTCATGGCCACAGTAGCCACACCAACGGTGTGAACGATAGAATTCTGATAACTGAATACCGCGTCCGGCAAGTTGGAACAGGCCCGTATCTTGATCGAGCAACTGGCGTAGCGATCCCATATCCTGAGGATACGTACCGCGGATCAGCCACACTTTCTCGCCCTGCCACTCTCCAATCGGCGCCCCTGATCGCCCTGTCAGGCCCAATGAGCCCGCATCACCATGCGGCAGCTCACCTTTTGGTAACCAAATTTTATGTTCCTGGCTGACAAGCCACCAGCCAGCGTCTACGCTTAAAATTTCCTGTTCCACCATTTTGCTCATCATCCTCAGCTTAAAGACTGGATTGAGGTCAGACGTTAAAATATAACATTCACGGAGTTGAACATGCTTAACCAGTTAGAAGTCCTCACCGCGCGCGTCGGCGGATGCAGTGAGCTGGTAGACTTCTGCCTGCGCTCCCGCAAGCAGTTGCTGGTTACCTATTACCAAATGGCTGGCATTAAGCCTAACAAGGAAACGCTGACGACGCTCGATGAAAACGCGCTGGATACATTCTGCCAGCATCTGGTGGACTACCTTTCCACCGGTCATTTCACCGTCTACGAACGTTTTATCAAGGAACTGGAAGGGACCGAGCAACTGGCGAAAGCGTCGTTAATCTACCCCTCTTTAAAAGCCAATACCGATCAGATAATGGAGATTTATGATTCGCATCTGGAAACAGCCATCGATGATGATAACTGCGTTGAATTTCAGCGGGCATTATCGGTAGTCGGTGAAGCGCTGGAGGCTCGATTTACGTTGGAGGATAAATTCATCAAGCTGGCTTTAGAAAAAAATGATGATAATCAAAGCGCTACCAACTCGTGCTCGCTTGCTCGCCCTGCCTGATTCGTTATCAGAATGTGAATTTCTTGTAGTTTCCAAAAAGCCCCTTTATGCTTGAGGGGTAAGGGCGAGGCATGCCTCACCCTTACGTTGACTGAAAAACCAGTCGATATCTTGTCGGAGTGCCCCAGGGCTGAGACCGTTAATTCGGGATCCGCGGAACCTGATCAGGTTAGTACCTGCGAAGGGAACAAGAGTAAATCAGCTATTACGGTGTGATACCGTATTTTGTCACATCGTTCTCATTACTCCCGCCTCCAGGCAAGCAAACTTCCGAATTATTATCAGGAACTTGCTATGTCTACCGTTGAAAAACCTTTCATTGAGAAAAAAACCAGCCGCCGGGAACAGCGTGCAGAAGCACAGCAGTTTATCGACTCCCTGCAGGGCACTGCCTTCCCCAATTCAAAACGCATTTACCTGACCGGCTCGCAGCCGGATATCCGTGTGCCGATGCGCGAAATTCAACTGAGCCCGACCACCGTGGGCGGTAGCAAAGACGAACCGCTGCTGGAAGCGAATGAACCGATACCGGTCTACGATACAGCGGGTCCCTACGGCGATCCGGCGGCGGCGATTGATGTTCACAAAGGGCTAAATCCGCTGCGCAGCACCTGGATCATCAAACGGGGTGATACCGAACAGATCGCTGAACTTAGCTCTACCTACACCCAGCAACGCCTCGAAGATGAAGGGCTGGATCATCTGCGTTTTGATAATTTGCCACGTCCGCGCCGGGCGCTGGAAGGCCGCTGTGTCACTCAGATGCACTATGCCCGGCTGGGCATGATCACCCCGGAAATGGAATTTATCGCTCTCCGTGAAAATATGGGGCGAGAACGCATTCGCGGCGAGGTGCTGCTGCAACAGCATCCTGGTCACAGCTTTGGTGCACAGTTGCCTGAAAATATCACTGCTGAGTTCGTTCGCCAGGAGGTTGCTGCAGGACGCGCGATTATCCCGGCCAATATTAATCACCCGGAATCGGAGCCGATGATTATCGGTCGCAACTTTCTGGTGAAAATTAACGCCAATATCGGCAATTCCGCGGTCAGCTCTTCCATCGAAGAAGAGGTGGAAAAACTGGTGTGGTCAGCCCGCTGGGGGGCAGATACGGTGATGGACCTTTCCACCGGGCGTTATATTCACGAAACCCGCGAGTGGATCCTGCGTAACAGCCCGGTGCCGATTGGCACGGTGCCCATCTATCAGGCGCTGGAAAAAGTGAACGGTGTGGCAGAGGACCTCAACTGGGAAATTTTCCGCGACACACTGCTGGAACAAGCTGAACAGGGCGTTGATTACTTTACTATTCATGCGGGTGTGCTGCTGCGCTATGTACCGATGACCGCCAAACGCCTGACCGGTATCGTTTCGCGCGGCGGCTCAATTATGGCGAAATGGTGCCTGTCTCACCATAAAGAGAGTTTCCTCTATCAGCATTTCCGCGACATCTGTGAAATCTGCGCCGCCTACGATGTTTCGCTGTCGCTGGGCGATGGCCTGCGCCCGGGTTCCATTCAGGATGCCAACGATGAAGCACAGTTCGCAGAATTACGCACGTTGGGCGAACTGACCAAAATTGCCTGGGAATATGACGTCCAGGTGATGATTGAAGGCCCTGGGCATGTGCCCATGCAGATGATTCGCGTCAATATGACGGAACAGCTTGAGCACTGTCACGAAGCCCCGTTTTATACGCTGGGGCCCCTGACGACAGATATTGCTCCGGGTTATGACCACTTCACTTCCGGTATTGGCGCCGCCATGATCGGCTGGTTTGGCTGCGCGATGTTATGTTACGTGACACCCAAAGAACACCTCGGCCTGCCGAACAAAGAGGATGTCAAACAGGGATTGATTACCTATAAAATCGCAGCCCATGCCGCCGACCTGGCGAAAGGCCATCCCGGAGCACAGATTCGTGATAACGCCATGTCGAAAGCGCGTTTCGAATTCCGCTGGGAAGATCAGTTTAATCTCGCCCTCGATCCGCACACTGCCCGTGCATATCACGATGAAACCCTGCCGCAGGAATCCGGCAAAGTGGCACACTTCTGCTCAATGTGTGGACCCAAATTCTGTTCAATGAAGATCACCCAGGAAGTGCGTGAATACGCCGCACGTCAGGAGGCCGAAGCACGGCCGATCGAAATAGGTATGGCACAGATGTCTGACGAGTTTCGTCACCGTGGCAGTGAACTGTATCATCGCGCCGACCCCCTGAAATCAGAGGAACAAATATGAGTCGTGGAGCTTTTCCCCCAACCAATGCCAGATTGGGTCTTTATCCGGTGGTCGATACGGTGGAGTGGATTGAACGCCTGCTTGGTGCGGGAGTACGTACACTGCAGCTGCGCATTAAAGACTGTGCAGAGCATGAAGTGGAGCAGCAGATTGTTGATGCGATTGCCCTGGGTAAACGCTATCAGGCTCGCCTGTTTATCAATGACTACTGGCGTTTAGCGGTAAAACATCAGGCTTACGGCATCCATCTGGGTCAGGAAGATCTGGATGTTGCCGATCTGGATGCCATTCATGTTGCCGGACTGCGCCTCGGTCTTTCAACCCATGACGATGCCGAACTGGATCGCGCGCTGGCCGAAAAGCCTTCCTATATTGCCCTGGGCCACGTATTTCCAACCCAGACAAAAGCCATGCCCTCTGACCCGCAGGGACTGGAAGAGTTAACGCGCCACATAAAGCGACTGAAGGGGATCTCTACCGTGGCTATCGGTGGGATCAGTCTGGAACGCGTTCCCCAAGTGCTGGCCACCGGGGTGGGCAGTGTTGCTGTGGTGAGCGCGATTACACAAGCCAGCGACTGGCGTGCGGCGACGCATCAGCTACTGAACCTGGTCGAGCCACAGAACACCCCACATTCCTGACATCATTATAAATATCGGTAAAAAACGTTCGGGCAGGTGCTCGGCACGTTCGAGGCTCAGGGCGCGTTTCGCAATAAAATGCAATCTGCTGCAACACGGAAAAACAGGGCTGAAGACATTACGCAGCCTTGTTTATTCACGCTTTTATCGGGAAATGCAGCCGCTATAGTGGCCGTGCGGGGGGCAATCCTGCCATCCGCCAGGGTCAGTAGTTTTCCTTCTCACTGACCCTGCCTTCACCCTCTTCTTGTACCTGCGAGGATACCGGAGCACAGGCCAGCACTGCCCGCTCTACCGCCGCCCCCAACACCTCCAGAGCACGTTCGGTTTTATCGGTAAACGACTGCGCATAGCTGAGGCGCAGGCAGTTGCGGTATTTACCTGATGCTGAGAACAGCGACCCGACAGCAATCTGAATATGGGAAGCACGTAGATCCTGGTTCAGGCGCAGCGCATCAAAAGGTTCTGGCAGTTCGACCCAAATAAGAAATCCTCCCTGAGGACGAGTCACACAGATCCCACAGGGAAAGTGATGCCGCACCCGCCGGGTGAACGTCTCCAGGCTGCGCTGATAGTAACTGCGCATACGCCGCAGATGAGGCTGGTAATACCCCTGGCGAATAAAAGCGGCGACCGCCATCTGTGTCTGAGTGGCCGTTGAACCCGTGCTGATATATTTCATATGCAAAACACGATCAAAATAACGCCCCGGCACCACCCACCCCACCCGCAGGCCGGGTGCCAGCGTTTTAGAAAATGAGCTGCACAGCAGAACACGACCATCCATATCCAGCGACTTGATGGTGACCGGACGAGGATAGTCAAAAGCGAGTTCACCATAAACATCATCTTCAATGATCGCGGCATCAAAGCGCTGCGCCAGCGTCAGCAATGCCTGCTTACGCTGCGTTGGCATCACAAACCCCAGCGGGTTATTGCAGTTTGGCACCACCACCACGGCATTAATCGGCCATTGCTCAAACGCCAGCTCTAGTGCTTCCAGACTGATGCCGGTAACGGAATCCGTAGGAATTTCGATAGCGCGGATCCCAAAACCGCGCAGGGTTTGCATGGTGCCGTGAAAGGCTGGTGACTCCACGGCAATAATATCCCCCGGCTGGCATACCGCTCTGATCGATACCGACAGCGCTTCATGGCAACCCGTGGTAATCACAATGTCGTCGGCGGTGACCTGGCAGCCGCTGTCGATCATCAGGCGCGCGACCTGTTCACGCAGTTCCGGCACACCATACAGATTATCGTAACTCAACAGCCTTGGGTCCTGCTGCTGCCCAAGGCGACTGATAATTTTCCACAGCGGCTTGAGCGTAGGAGAATCAATATTCGGCATACCGCTTCCGAGCTGAAGCATATCGTCATCCAGCCGGGCATTGAGCAGATCCATCACCGCATCCCACTGGGTGATCTCCACCGGGCGCTGAACCGGGCGAGTGATCGGCGGCAGCGGCGGTGCCGCCTTGCGTGGGGTGACAAAGTAGCCGGATCTGGACTGTGGCGTAATCAGCTGTTTCTCTTCAAGCAGATAGTAAGCCTGCTGAAC
Organism: Erwinia rhapontici; assembly: GCF_020683125.1. Classification (NCBI taxonomy): domain Bacteria; kingdom Pseudomonadati; phylum Pseudomonadota; class Gammaproteobacteria; order Enterobacterales; family Erwiniaceae; genus Erwinia; species Erwinia rhapontici. The sequence continues at coordinate 4,715,958 of NZ_CP085627.1, forward strand.
CGTGCTGATGCTGACGCCATGTTCGCCACTGAGTGAACGTACGGATGGCAATCGCTCGCCGGCCTGATACAACCCTTGCTCAATACGTTGAGCCAGCAGTTCTGCCAGCCGCTGATAACGTGTCATCGTATCCTCCACTCCCACTCTATTTTGGAAAAACCAGTACAGATAGCGGTAATAATCACCATTCAGTCACACTATCTCGCAATCTGTATGTCAATAAAAGGTGTTTTTTGCATCTGTATCATAAAGGTATTTATCGACAAAATAGTCGTCATACCCAAGGTGATGAGGAGGCAGTGATGGAATTTGATGAGAACAGAGCAGCGAAGCCATTTAGCTGGACGCTGATTAACGCAATCTTTCTTATGCCTTATCATCGCTGGCAGGCAAGACGCATACGTTCCTGCACCCGCAAGATTCTGTCGCGTCTGAGTGATGCGCAACTTAAGGATATCGGACTGACCTGTGAGGATGTCCGCAACTTATAGTGATGTGGCCTGGGTCGAAGGATGTACCCGAGGGCAACGCGGCCGTCCTGCTGCGTTGCCCCTTTTTTATGGCGATGTGGTTATCAGTTACCGCGATAGGTAGAGTAACCGTACTGACTCAGCAGCAGAGGAATGTGGTAGTGGCTGTCACTGTTCTCCACATGAAAGATCACCGGGATCTCCGGGAAGAAAGTCGGCTGCTTTTGCTGTTTGTAGTAATCACCGGTTTTGAAGACCACTTTGTAGTCACCCGCAGCCATCGTTTTCCCAGCCGGATAGAGTGCCGGGATACGTCCGTTTTTATCCGTGACGCCAGAAGCCAGTTTCACCCACCCCTGCTTTTGCTGCTGTTCGAGTTCAACCGTCACACCGGAGGTCGGTACACCAGTCTGCAGGTTAAGCACGTGCACGCTCAGCGGATTCTTCATCCCTTCATCACCGGCAGCCAGTACAGGCAGAGAAGCACTGACCAGGCTGGTCAGTACCAGGGCTTTAACAATCTTCATGTCGGACTCCTTAGTATTAATGTCGGCATGAAGATAGCAGTCGTCGCCTTTAGCGACGACTTTAGCGCCAAATATGTGAAATTTCCCAGAAGCTTAGGGGAAAAGAGGAAGTCAGAATGCTTCCTCTTAAAGAGGGATTATTCAGTTCCTGCCGTCGCCCAAACGGATGGCCAGTCTCCTGGCTCGCCGCCATTGCAGCTCTGCTGATTGTTATAGTGTGTCAGATGGAATGTCTTACCATCATATTTCCAACCGCCATTATCTCCACAGTCAGCAATACCGCGCCCGCGCCCGGAATAATACAGCTCACCCGTTTGCGGATCGTAGCTTGCTTCAGTAAACCAGCTCATCACCCTGGGTTTGCCGTCTTCATCATTTCCGGGTAATGGCAGAGTCAGCTGCTTTGAGTCCTGGGGATTATTGCGCTCACTGATAAACAGCATACTGGAAGACTGATAAGCTCCCAGACCACAATTGACCAGCACCAGAGCCTGCTTGTCATTCAGTGGCTGCGCTTCACTGCGCTCACGTGCTTCTTTGTCCGGCTCACAGCTCTCTTTCGCCAGCAGTTTGCTGTTAGCCTCAATCGCACCGTCGATTAACGCAGCGGCGTTGGTCAAAGGAATGACTCTGGGCACTGGGAAGTTCAGCACCGCCGGGACAGGCCGTGCCGGCACCATCGAAGGTTCATTATTCCCCACTTTCAGCAGCGCGGTCTGATTCCCTAATCGCCCCTGTCGTTCATCCACCAGCAGCAGTGCCGCATTGAGCCCGCCGAGGGAGGCAGCTTCAGAATCGGGTGTACCGGGTGTGAGCGCAATGGTCAGAGCATTTTTAGTGGCCTGAACCCACTGCTGTACATCAGCCAGTTTTTCACTGCCGCCCGCGCTATAGTCATCACTGATTTTTGACGGTGAAATCTCAATGTTGGAATGCCAGGGTTTGCCATCCAGCCAGATCCCTGTCGGTTTCTGATCGCCCCATTGCTGAAAATTGAGGGAAGGCTGAGACTCTGCACCAGCCTTACGCTTGATGATAATCCGCAATACCTCATCGGTATTGCGCACCTCACAGTCATTGAGATTGTTGCAAGTCACCTGCCAGTTTTTAAACGTCTTTTGCACCGGGGCATTAGCCCACTCTTCTGCCTGAGCGCCTGCGCTTAATCCCAGCAGTGCCAGCGCCATCACAACCTTATTATTTTGCATTTTTTATCCATGTGATTTTGTTTAGTCGAAAAAAAACCCCGCCGAAGCGAGGTTTTTTATTATGCCACAGGCCGTTGACGATTAATCGTCATTACCGCCCAGGTTTCCTGCGTTAAGCAGTTCAGCCAGGCTGGCAGAGGCTTCATCGGCAGTCACTACTGGCACGATTGGCGCTTCGCCCGCGGCTTTACGACGCATACGATCCTGATGATACGCGTAACCGGTACCGGCTGGAATCAGACGGCCAACGATAACGTTCTCTTTCAGGCCGCGCAGTTCGTCGCGTTTGCCCGCAACGGCTGCTTCGGTCAGTACGCGCGTGGTTTCCTGGAACGAAGCCGCAGAGATAAACGACTCGGTTGCCAGGGAAGCTTTGGTGATACCCAGCAGATCGCGTGCAAATGTTGCAGAGATCTTGCCGTTAGCTTCCAGTTCGCGGTTAGCGATCTTAACGCGTGAGAACTCAACCTGCTCGCCGTCGAGGAAGTCAGTGCTTCCCGCGCTTGAGATGGTTGCTTTACGCAGCATCTGACGAACGATGACTTCGATGTGCTTATCGTTAATCTTAACGCCTTGCAGACGGTAAACTTCCTGCACTTCGTTAGTGATATAACGGGTCACCGCATGCACGCCACGCAGACGCAGAATGTCATGTGGAGATTCTGGGCCATCGGAAACCACGTCACCGCGCTCTACGCGTTCACCTTCGAACACGTTCAGCTGACGCCATTTCGGAATCATCTCTTCGTAATGATCGCTACCGTCGATCGGCGTGATCACCAGACGACGCTTCCCTTTGGTTTCTTTACCGAAGGAAATGATGCCGCTGATCTCAGCCAGGATTGCCGGCTCTTTCGGACGACGGGCTTCGAACAGGTCAGCAACGCGTGGCAGACCACCGGTGATATCCTTGGTACCGCCAGATTCCTGAGGTACACGCGCCAGGGTGTCACCAGAACTGATCTTGATGCCATCTTCCAACTGGACGATTGCTTTACCCGGTAAGAAGTACTGGGCAGGCATATCAGAGCCAGGGATCATGACGTCATTGCCGTTAGCATCAACGATTTTCAGCGCTGGACGCAGATCTTTACCACCGGCAGTACGTTCAGCACTGTCCAGAATCACCAGAGAAGAAAGACCGGTCAGGTCGTCCGTCTGGCGGGTAATGGTCTGACCGTCAATCATGTCAGTGAAGCGAATGAAACCGCTCACTTCGGTGATGACCGGCATGGTGTGTGGATCCCAGTTTGCTACGGTCTCGCCCGCTGCAACCTGCTCGCCGTCACCTTTCGCCATGGTTGAACCGTAAGGAACTTTATAGCTCTCTTTGGTACGACCAAATTCGTCGATCATTTTCAGTTCAACGTTACGCGAGGTGATCACCAGCTTGCCAGCGGAGTTCGTTACCGACTTGGCGTTGATCAGTTTCAGCGTACCTTTGTTCTTCACCTGAATGCTGGATTCAGCAGCCGCACGAGATGCCGCACCACCGATGTGGAACGTACGCATCGTCAGCTGTGTACCCGGCTCACCGATGGACTGTGCTGCGATAACGCCGATGGCCTCACCTTTGTTGATGATGTGACCACGTGCCAGGTCGCGACCATAGCAGTGAGCACACACACCGAAGTCAGTTTCGCAGCTTACTACGGAACGCACTTTCAGGCTGTCAACAGAGTGTTCTTCCAACAGGTCACACTGCTGTTCGTGCAGCAGAGTGTTACGCGGCAGCAGGATGTCAGCAGTACCTGGCTTGATCACGTCTTCTGCGGTCACACGACCCAGTACACGCTCACGCAGCGGCTCTTTAACATCACCACCTTCGATGACCGGAGTCATCATGATACCTTCGCGTGTACCACAGTCATCTTCAGTCACAACCAGATCCTGCGCGACGTCAACCAGACGACGAGTCAGATAACCGGAGTTAGCTGTTTTCAGTGCGGTATCCGCAAGACCTTTACGCGCACCGTGCGTGGAGATGAAGTACTGGAGTACGTTCAGACCTTCACGGAAGTTCGCGGTGATCGGCGTTTCGATGATGGAGCCATCTGGCTTAGCCATCAGACCACGCATACCGGCCAGCTGACGAATCTGCGCTGCAGAACCACGAGCACCGGAGTCGGCCATCATAAAGATGCTGTTGAAGGAAACCTGACGCTCTTCCACGCCATCGCGGTTGATCACGAGTTCGGTAGAGAGGTTTTCCATCATCGCTTTAGCAACGCGTTCGTTGGCCGCAGCCCAAATATCGATCACTTTGTTATAGCGTTCGCCAGCGGTAACCAGACCAGACTGGAACTGCTGCTGAATCTCAGCCACTTCCGCTTCCGCTTCGGTGATGATTTCCACTTTCTTAGCCGGGATAACCATGTCGTCGATGCCCACAGACGCGCCTGAGCGTGCTGCATAGGCAAAGCCGGTGTACATGGTCTGGTCAGCAAAGATAACCGTTGGTTTCAGACCCAGGATGCGGTAACAGGTGTTCAGCATCTTGGAGATCGCTTTTTTACCCAACGCCTGGTTGACGATAGAGTAAGGCAGACCTTTTGGTACGATCATCCACAGGATCGCACGACCAATGGTGGTGTCGATGATGCTGGTTTTAGCAACCCACTCATCCTGCTCGTTTTTCTCGTGTTCGGTGATACGCACCTTAACGCGAGCGTGCAGAGACGCATGGCCAGAGCGGTAAACACGCTCAGCTTCTTTCGGGCCAGTCAGCACCATGCCTTCGCCTTTGGCGTTAACACAATCGCGGGTCATGTAGTACAGACCCAGTACAACGTCCTGAGAAGGAACGATGATTGGCTCGCCGTTCGCAGGTGACAGGATGTTGTTGGTAGACATCATCAGCGCACGCGCTTCCAGCTGAGCTTCCAGCGTCAGCGGTACGTGTACTGCCATCTGGTCACCATCGAAGTCGGCGTTGTATGCCGCACAGACCAGCGGGTGAAGCTGAATCGCTTTACCTTCGATCAGTACTGGCTCAAACGCCTGGATGCCCAGACGGTGCAGAGTTGGTGCACGGTTCAGCAGGACCGGGTGTTCGCGGATCACTTCATCCAGGATATCCCAGACGACGGATTCTTCGCGCTCAACCATTTTCTTAGCGGCTTTGATGGTGGTAGCAAGACCACGCAGTTCCAGCTTGCCGTAGATAAACGGTTTGAACAGCTCCAGTGCCATTTTCTTCGGCAGACCACACTGATGCAGACGCAGGTATGGACCTACAGTGATAACCGAACGACCAGAGTAGTCGACACGTTTACCCAGCAAGTTCTGACGGAAACGACCCTGCTTACCTTTGATCATATCGGCCAAAGATTTCAGAGGACGTTTGTTAGAACCGGTGATCGCACGACCGCGACGGCCGTTATCCAGCAACGCATCGACCGCTTCCTGCAACATACGTTTTTCGTTACGTACGATGATATCTGGCGCAGCCAGATCCAGCAGGCGTTTCAGACGGTTGTTACGGTTAATCACGCGACGATACAGATCGTTCAGATCCGACGTAGCGAAACGACCGCCGTCCAGCGGTACCAGAGGACGCAGGTCCGGTGGCAGAACAGGCAGCACGGTCAGGATCATCCATTCTGGTTTGTTACCAGACTGTACGAACGCTTCCAGCAGCTTGATGCGCTTGGTCAGTTTTTTACGCTTGGTTTCGGAGTTCGTTTCGTTCAACTCTTCACGCAGAGTTTCACACTCTTGTTCCAGGTCCATGTTTTTCAACAGAGCCTGGATCGCTTCCGCACCCATTTTAGCGTCGAATTCGTCACCAAACTCTTCCAGCGCGTCGAGATACTGCTCTTCAGTCAGGATCTGGCGCTTTTCGAGGTTGGTCATGCCGCCTTCAATCACTACGTAAGATTCGAAGTAAAGAACACGTTCGATATCACGCAGTGGCATATCCAGCAGTAAACCGATGCGCGAAGGCAGCGATTTCAGGAACCAGATGTGCGCAGTAGGCGAAGCCAGCTCAATGTGGCCCATGCGCTCACGGCGAACTTTGGTCTGTGTAACTTCAACGCCACACTTCTCACAGATCACACCGCGATGTTTCAAGCGCTTGTACTTACCGCACAGGCACTCGTAGTCTTTTACTGGCCCGAAAATACGCGCACAGAAAAGCCCGTCACGTTCAGGTTTGAACGTACGGTAGTTGATGGTTTCCGGCTTTTTAACTTCGCCAAAAGACCATGAACGGATCATATCTGGCGATGCCAGAGCGATCTTGATCGCATCAAACTCTTCGGTCTTAGTTTGCGCTTTCAGAAACTTAAGTAAGTCTTTCACGGATTAGCTCCCGTCGGAGTGAGACTTCTCAGAGACGCCCGGAGTGACCCGGGCGCCCTGTAACCAGTACAGCAGATGCGAGTTATTACTCGTCTTCCAGCTCGATGTTAATACCCAGCGAGCGGATCTCTTTCAACAGTACGTTGAAGGATTCCGGCATGCCCGGTTCCATCTGATGATTGCCGTCAACGATGTTTTTATACATCTTGGTACGGCCGTTCACGTCATCAGACTTCACGGTCAGCATTTCCTGCAGGGTATAAGCGGCACCGTATGCTTCCAGTGCCCATACTTCCATCTCACCGAAGCGCTGACCACCGAACTGCGCCTTACCACCCAGCGGCTGCTGAGTAACGAGGCTGTAAGAACCGGTAGAACGCGCATGCATTTTGTCATCAACCAGGTGGTTCAGCTTCAGCATGTACATGTAGCCAACGGTAACCTGACGTTCGAACTGCTCACCGGTACGACCATCAAACAGCGTAATCTGACCAGAAGAAGGCAGGCCGCCGAGCTGTAACAGCTCTTTGATTTCGCTTTCTTTCGCGCCGTCAAACACCGGTGTTGCGATTGGCATACCTTTTTTCAGGTTCTCTGCCAGACGCAGCACTTCGTCGTCGGTGAACGTGTTCAGGTCAACTTTCTGGCGCAAATCGCTGCCCAGATCGTAAGCACGCTGAATAAACTCACGCAGCTTGGACACTTCTTCCTGCTTCTTAAGCATAGCGTTAATTTTCTCGCCAATGCCCTTCGCAGCCATACCCAGGTGGGTTTCAAGAATCTGACCAATGTTCATACGTGATGGAACGCCCAGCGGGTTCAGAACGATGTCGACCGGCGTACCGAACTCATCGTATGGCATATCTTCGATCGGGTTGATCTTGGAGATAACACCTTTGTTCCCGTGACGACCTGCCATTTTGTCACCAGGCTGGATCTGACGTTTAACGGCCAGATACACTTTAACGATTTTCAGCACGCCAGGTGCCAGGTCATCGCCCTGAGTGATTTTGCGGCGCTTAGCTTCAAGTTTTTTCTCAAACTCGTGCTTCAGCTCGTCGTACTGCTCGGCCAACTGTTCCAGCTGGTTTTGCTTTTCTTCGTCGGTCAGGCCCAGTTCCAGCCAGCGCTCGCGTGGCAGCTTGTCCAGTTTTTCCGCTTCAACACCGCCAGCAACCAGCAGGTAGTTAATACGGCTGAACAGGCCAGCTTCGAGGATTTGCAGTTCTTCAGACAGGTCTTTCTTCGCCTGCTTCAGCTGCATCTCTTCGATTTCCAGCGCACGTTTGTCTTTTTCCACGCCATCGCGGGTGAAGACCTGAACGTCGATGATGGTGCCAGACACGCCGTTTGGTACACGCAGAGAAGAATCTTTAACGTCAGACGCTTTCTCACCGAAGATTGCACGCAGCAGTTTCTCTTCTGGCGTCAGCTGGGTTTCACCTTTCGGCGTTACCTTACCAACCAGAATGTCACCGCCAGTCACTTCCGCACCGATGTACACGATACCGGACTCATCCAGTTTAGAGAGCGCAGCTTCACCCACGTTAGGGATGTCGGCAGTGATCTCTTCTGGCCCCAGCTTGGTGTCGCGAGACACACATGCCAGTTCCTGGATGTGGATAGTGGTGAAGCGATCTTCCTGTACCACACGCTCGGAGACTAAGATGGAGTCTTCGAAGTTATAGCCGTTCCACGGCATGAACGCGACGCGCATGTTCTGACCCAGTGCCAATTCACCGAGGTCGGTTGAAGGACCATCAGCCAGCACATCACCACGTTCAATTGGTTCACCCAGGTTCACGCAAGGCATCTGGTTGATGCAGGTGTTCTGGTTAGAACGGGTGTATTTGGTCAGGTTGTAAATGTCGATACCGGCTTCGCCAGAATGCATTTCGTCTTCGTTAACTTTAATAACGATACGTGATGCATCCACGTACTGAACCGTACCACCACGTTTCGCTACGGCAGTAACACCGGAGTCGACCGCTACCGCGCGTTCCATACCAGTACCAACCAGCGGCTTATCAGCACGCAGAGTTGGAACCGCCTGACGTTGCATGTTTGCACCCATCAATGCGCGGTTGGCGTCATCGTGCTCCAGGAACGGGATCAGTGACGCACCGACGGAAACCACCTGCTGGGTGGAAACGTCCATGTAGTCAACCTGGTCACGGTTGAAGAGGCTCGATTCGCCTTTGCTACGGCAGGTCACCAGATCGTCTACGAAGTGACCTTCGTCGTCGAGGTTGGTGTTCGCCTGAGCGATAACGTAGTTACCCTCTTCAATAGCAGAGAGGTAATGAATTTCGTCGGTCACCACGCCTTCGCGAACGCGACGGTATGGGGTTTCCAGGAAACCATACTCATTGGTCTGTGCATAAACAGACAAGGAGTTGATCAGACCGATGTTTGGACCTTCCGGCGTTTCGATTGGACATACGCGACCGTAGTGAGTCGGGTGTACGTCTCGAACTTCGAAGCCTGCACGCTCACGCGTCAGACCGCCCGGGCCCAGTGCAGAAATACGACGCTTATGCGTGATCTCTGACAACGGGTTGTTCTGGTCCATAAACTGTGACAGCTGGCTGGAACCGAAGAACTCTTTCACTGCCGCTGAAATTGGCTTGGCGTTGATCATGTCCTGTGGCATCAGGGTATCCAGATCGCCCAGGGACAGACGCTCTTTCACCGCACGCTCTACGCGCACGAGGCCAACACGGAACTGGTTTTCAGCCATTTCGCCGACGGAACGGATACGACGGTTGCCGAGGTGGTCGATATCATCCACTTCGCCAATACCGTTACGGATACCGATGAGCTTCTTCATCACCTGAATGATGTCGTCTTTGCTCAGGATACCGGAACCTTCGATCTCGTCACGCAGCAGAGAACGGTTGAACTTCATACGGCCAACCGCAGACAAATCGTAGCGGTCTTCAGAGAAGAACAGGTTCTCGAACAGGTTTTCAGCCGCTTCACGCGTTGGTGGCTCACCAGGACGCATCATGCGGTAGATCTCAACCAGAGCGCTAAGGCGATCGCTGGTTGGGTCGACACGTACAGTCTCAGACATGTACGCACCGTGATCCAGGTCGTTGGTGAACAGTGTTTCGATGCGCTTGTGACCGGACTGGCTCAGTTTCGCCAGCAGATCCAGTGACAACTCCATGTTCGCCGCGATCAGCAGTTCACCAGTGCTCTCATCGATGTAGTCTTTAGCGACGACTTTACCGGCAATGTACTCAACCGGAACTTCGATGTGTGCAATGGCATCTTTCTCAAGCTGGCGAATATGGCGCGCAGTAATACGGCGACCTTTTTCGACGTAAACGGTGCCGTTCGATTCAATATCGAATGACGCAGTTTCACCACGCAGGCGCTCTGGGACCAGCTCCATCTGCAGCTTGTTGTCGCGAATTTCGTACACTACTTTTTCGAAGAACAGATCCAGGATCTGCTGAGTAGTATAATTCAGCGCACGCAGAATGATGGTCGCAGGCAGTTTACGGCGACGGTCAATACGGACGAACAGGTTGTCTTTCGGGTCGAACTCGAAGTCCAACCATGAACCGCGGTAAGGGATAATACGTGCGTTATACAGCACTTTACCCGATGAGTGGGTTTTACCCTTATCGCTGTCGAAGAAGACACCAGGACTACGGTGGAGCTGAGAAACGATAACACGCTCAGTACCGTTGATCACAAAGGTACCGTTATCGGTCATGAGTGGAATTTCACCCATGTAAACTTCTTGTTCTTTGATGTCTTTAACGGTGCCTTCCGGCGCTTCGCGCTCGTAGATCACCAGGCGCAGTTTTACGCGCAGAGGTGCAGAGTACGTGACACCACGAATCTGACACTCTTTAACATCAAATACAGGTTCGCCTAAACGGTAGCTGACGTACTGCAGCTCAGAATTACCGCTATAGCTTTGGATTGGGAATACGGAACGGAATGCTGCTTCCAGACCATATTGACCTTCCGGATCTTGCTCGATGAACTTCTGAAACGAGTCAAGCTGGATAGAAAGGAGATATGGAATGTCCAGAACTTGTGGACGCTTTCCAAAATCCTTACGAATACGTTTTTTCTCGGTATAGGAGTAAACCATAGGGTTCCTCAGCTCGCTGAAATGTAGAACCTCGCTGTCCATCCAGGAGGACAGTTCATGCAACGCTGTTTTGTGTTGTTCGAAAAGCAGAGTGCTTTCCGTAATACCTCTTTCTATCACGCTTAAATCATTTCGCTGCAAGTGTCTGAGCAGGGAACCCAGTCAGGAATGCAGTATATTAAGTCGTCGATAGAGAAAGATATTAAGCTAATCAATGACTAAACAGTGTGAAATATCATTGACGCTGTAGAGCGCAAAAAGGCTGGTGACCAAAAAGTCACCAGCCATCAGCCTAAAAGACTAGGCTGCAACCTGAAAGGTTGGCTTATTTAACTTCAACTTCTGCGCCAGCTTCTTCCAGTGCTTTCTTCAGTGCTTCTGCGTCGTCTTTGCTGATGCCTTCTTTCAGGGCAGCAGGTGCAGACTCAACCAGATCTTTAGCTTCTTTCAGGCCCAGACCAGTTGCGCCACGTACTGCTTTGATCACGGCAACTTTGTTAGCGCCGATAGCTTTCAGTACAACGTCGAACTCGGTTTTTTCTTCTACAGCTTCAGCAGCAGCAGCAGGACCTGCAACAGCAGCAGCAGCTGACACGCCGAATTTCTCTTCCATAGCGGAGATCAGTTCAACGATTTCCATTACAGACAGAGCTGCAACGCCTTCAATGATTTGGTCTTTAGTGATTGACATTTCGTGTTCCTAAATTCAGAAAGTAATTTATACGTAAGCAAGTGAACGGAAAAGAAAGGCTGGCTGATTAAGCAGCAGCAGCTTCTTTCTGATCGCGTACAGCAGCCAGAGTGCGAACCAGTTTGCCAGCAGAGGCTTCTTTCATGGTTGCCATCAGGCGTGCGATTGCTTCATCGTAGGTAGGCAGAGTTGCCAGGCGGTCGATCTGAGCCGCACTGATCAGCTCGCCTTCAAAGGCTGCAGCTTTAACCTCGAATTTTGCATTCGCTTTCGCGAACTCTTTGAACAGACGAGCAGCAGCGCCCGGGTGTTCCATAGAGTATGCAATCAAGGTAGGACCGGTAAACGTGTCTTTCAGGCACTCAAACTGAGTACCTTCAACGACGCGGCGCAGCAAGGTGTTACGAACAACACGCATGTAAACGCCAGCTGCACGTCCTGCTTTACGCAGTTCGGTCATTTTATCTACGGTAACGCCACGAGAATCCGCAACTACCGCAGACAGCGCGCCTTTGGCTACTTCGCTGACTTCAGCAACAATCGCTTGTTTGTCTTGAAGATTTAAGGCCATTAGCTTGTGCTCCTGGATTTTTGGCCGGGGATGGATTTCCCCGGAACTCACTTCGCCTGAACAGTGTTGCCACAGACAGGCGCTAAATCACGGTGAGCAGAATCCAGCAAAGACTATAAAAATATTCTTTTGGTTCTGTCACCGTCTACGCAGGAGATTAAGTTTCTTACGAAACACCTGCGGTCTTGGACGGAGGCCTGGATAAGGCCAGGCTCCAACCTAAAAATTCTTGGAATATGTCGCCACTAATGGCTCAATTCCGGGTTCTGTATATTTACAGAACAACGGGCGTAAGATTCTAGATGAATAATTCGCCCGCGTAAAGCACAAGATTAGCTTGCAGCAGCGTTCAGGCCAGCCTGATCAACTGCAACGCCTGCACCCATAGTGGTGGACAGGCTAACTTTCTTGATGAAAACGCCTTTCGCCTGAGATGGTTTTGCTTTTTTCAGCGCAACCAGCAGGTGTTCCAGGTTTTCTTTCAGTTTTTCAGAATCGAAATCAACCTTACCGATAGTGGTATGGATGATACCGTTCTTGTCGTTACGGTAACGAACCTGCCCTGCTTTAGCATTTTTCACTGCTTCAGCAACGTTAGGAGTTACAGTACCAACTTTCGGGTTTGGCATCAGACCGCGTGGGCCCAGAACCTGACCCAACTGGCCAACAACGCGCATTGCATCAGGAGATGCGATAACAACGTCGAAGTTCATTTCGCCTTTTTTGATCTGGTCAGCCAGATCTTCCATACCTACCAGCTCAGCGCCGGCTGCTTTAGCAGCTTCAGCGTTTGCGCCCTGGGCAAATACGGCAACGCGAACAGAACGGCCAGTACCGTGTGGCAGTACAGTTGCACCGCGAACGTTCTGGTCAGATTTACGAGCATCAATGCCCAGGTTTACAGCTACGTCAACGCTTTCTACGAACTTAGCAGTAGCCAGTTCCTTCAGCAGAGCAACAGCTTCGTTGATGTCATACTGTTTAGTTGAATCAACTTTGTCACGGATCACGCGCATGCGCTTGGTCAGCTTAGCCATTTCTTAGTCCTCTACTACCAGGCCCATGGAACGAGCAGTACCTTCGATGGAGCGAGTCATCGCTTCCAGGTCAGCACCAGTCATGTCCGCAGCTTTGGTTTCTGCGATTTCACGTACCTGAGCACGCGATACTTTACCTACTTTGTCTTTGTTCGGCTTGCCAGAACCAGACTTAATACCAGCCGCTTTCTTCAGCAGTACTGCTGCAGGAGGGGTTTTGGTAACGAAGGTGAAAGAACGGTCAGAGTAAACGGTGATCACAACTGGCGTTGGAAGACCTTTCTCCAGGGATTCTGTTTTGGCGTTGAACGCTTTACAGAACTCCATGATGTTAACGCCCTGCTGGCCCAGTGCCGGACCTACCGGTGGACTTGGGTTTGCCATACCAGCTGCAACCTGCAACTTAACGTAGGCTTGTACTTTCTTAGCCATGATAATTCCTCTATTGGGTGATAACGCTCCTGAAGGAGCTCCCCGTGATTAATATTCACACGCTGAGAACAGCGCATAAAAACAAAAGGCGCGAAATTGTAGTGCAATTTCACGCCTCTCGCAACCACTAGATCACAGTGATTGTGTATTTTTCATGCGCCCCGCAACAAAAGCAGGGGCGTCTTTAAGAAAGGTAATTAACCCTTCTCAACCTGACCGAAGTCCAGCTCAACCGGTGTTGCACGGCCAAAGATGGATACAGAAACTTTCAGGCGGCTTTTCTCATAGTCGACTTCTTCCACCACGCCATTAAAGTCAGCAAATGGACCATCGCTTACGCGCACCATTTCACCTGGCTCAAACATAGTTTTCGGACGTGGTTTATCACCCGCTTGCTGCAAGCGGTTCATGATAGCATCAACTTCTTTGTCGCTAATCGGCGCCGGGCGGTCAGAGGTACCACCAATGAAGCCCATAACACGCGGCACGCTGCGCACCAGGTGCCAGCTGGCATCATTCATCACCATTTGGACCAGCACGTAACCTGGGAAGAACTTGCGCTCGCTTTTACGACGCTGGCCACCACGGATCTCAACCACTTCTTCGGTTGGAACCATGACATCGCCAAACAGCTCTTCCATGTTGTGTAACTTGATATGCTCGCGCAGCGATTGTGCTACACGGCCTTCAAAACCGGAAAACGCCTGAACGACGTACCAGCGCTTTTTTGGAGCTTCAGACATCTCAGAACCTCAGGCCAGTGATAAACGATACCAGACGAACCAGAATTCCATCCAGTCCCCACAAAATCAGTGACATCACGGCAGTTACCGCGGCAACGATTAACGTGGTGTGCAACGTTTCCTGACGAGTAGGCCAGATGACCTTACGAACTTCAGTGCGCGCTTCACGGGCAAAAGCCAACGTTGCTTTACCTTTGGTGGTCCACAGAGCAATGCCAGCTGCTGCTACCATCAGGACCACGACAGCAAGGGCGCGCAGAGGTAATGTTACATCGCGATAATAGGAGTTACCGGCGACAGCGGCGACCAAAAGCACCACGACACCTAACCACTTCAATACTTCCAGGCCGCGCCCGTTTCCTTGAGCTTCGGTATTAGCACTCATAAACCAACCTGCCACAATAAATCAGAAACACTTTTGCCTCGTCAGACGAGGCAACCGAACCGAATGATGCTGTTAGGCGTAACTCGGCATATCCTTTAATTCCAAGCCGTAGCTTGAAAACTATTGGCTTTAACGCCGTGCTACAGAGCCTGCCTCAGCAATGATTATGGTCGAAAAAATCACTGATGAGTCAGGTTCTATGTTACAGCGTGCAAAAAGGGCATCAAATGATGCCCTTTTCCTGTGCGTTGCGTCAAATATTATCAGCGATTAAGCGATAACTTTAGCAACAACACCCGCGCCAACAGTACGACCACCTTCACGGATTGCGAAACGCAGACCGTCGTCCATTGCGATTGGGTGGATCAGGGTAACAACCATCTGAATGTTGTCGCCTGGCATAACCATCTCAACGCCTTCTGGCAGTTCGATGGTACCGGTCACGTCAGTTGTACGGAAGTAGAACTGTGGACGGTAGCCTTTGAAGAACGGAGTATGACGGCCGCCTTCATCCTTGGACAGGATGTACACTTCAGATTCGAACTTGGTGTGTGGCTTGATTGAACCTGGCTTAGCCAGAACCTGTCCACGCTGGATATCTTCGCGCTTGATACCACGCAGCAGGATACCACAGTTCTCACCCGCACGGCCTTCGTCCAGCAGCTTACGGAACATTTCAACGCCGGTACAAGTTGATTTCACGGTATCTTTGATACCAACGATCTCAACTTCTTCACCCACTTTAACAATACCGCGCTCTACACGACCGGTAACAACAGTACCACGGCCGGAGATGGAGAATACGTCTTCGATTGGCAGCAGGAATGGCTTATCAATCGCACGCTCTGGTTCTGGGATGTAGTTATCCAGGTGACCAGCCAGTTCGATGATCTTAGCTTCCCACTCAGCGTCACCCTGCAGTGCTTTCAGTGCAGAACCACGAACAACCGGAATGTCGTCGCCAGGGAAATCGTAAGCAGACAGCAGCTCACGCACTTCCATTTCAACCAGCTCCAGCAGCTCTTCGTCGTCAACCATGTCGCATTTGTTCATGAATACGATCATGAATGGAACGCCAACCTGGCGACCCAGCAGGATGTGCTCACGGGTCTGAGGCATTGGGCCGTCAGTTGCAGCAACAACCAGAATCGCGCCGTCCATCTGAGCAGCACCGGTGATCATGTTTTTCACATAGTCGGCGTGGCCTGGGCAGTCAACGTGCGCGTAGTGGCGAGTTGGGGTGTCATATTCAACGTGAGAAGTGTTGATGGTGATACCACGTGCTTTTTCTTCTGGTGCGTTATCGATCTGGTCGAACGCACGAGCAGAACCGCCGTAGGTTTTAGCCAGAACGGTGGTGATAGCAGCAGTCAGGGTAGTTTTGCCGTGGTCAACGTGGCCGATAGTACCAACGTTGACGTGCGGTTTGGAACGTTCAAATTTTTCTTTAGACATCGCTTGTCCCTCTAAGACACGGATTAATCGGTGATATCACCACATCAACCAGGCATTGCCTGAATCGTTGAATTTTAATGCACAGAGAAGAAGCAGGGAGGGAGATTTGAAAGTGGTGCTGATACCCAGAGTCGAACTGGGGACCTCACCCTTACCAAGGGTGCGCTCTACCAACTGAGCCATATCAGCACGGCTTGGAGCGGGCAGCGGGAATCGAACCCGCATCATCAGCTTGGAAGGCTGAGGTAATAGCCATTATACGATGCCCGCATCCTGGAACTCGGCTACCTGTTCTGTCTGTAGCTTTTGAACAACTCAGAAAAGATTTCCTTGTTGCTCAGCCATCACGCGTTTGCCTGATGACTTTGACTGTGCTTGAGCTCAGTCTGAAATCGTGATGAACAACCTATGGAGGTTGCCATCTTTCCGGTTGAGTCTTTTATCTCTCTTCCGGTTTCAACTCCTGAACACTGAGTCGAAATGGTGGTGGGGGAAGGATTCGAACCTTCGAAGTCGATGACGGCAGATTTACAGTCTGCTCCCTTTGGCCGCTCGGGAACCCCACCTGGGGTATTTCGTTACTTGATGGTGCCGGCTACCGGAATCGAACTGGTGACCTACTGATTACAAGTCAGTTGCTCTACCAACTGAGCTAAGCCGGCATCAAGTGGTGCGCATTCTAGGAAGACCTGAGGGAGGATGCAACAAAAAAATTGCGATAATTGTTCTTATGCTCACTATTTGTGCAAATCCTCTCAAATTAGCGAATTTACATACAAACTTCGTTTAAAGAAACACCAACCCTCTCTCCCCCTTAGCAGCAGGGGAACTCAGTGTATGAGGCTAAAATATCAAACCAATACGCTTAAATGTGCAAAACTTCGCCTTCCACACAAAATGGGGTATCGCTTTTGCGCTTAATCAGGTTGGCTTTCAATTGCCAGAGAAAAATATCATTAATGCGGGTGCGGCTGCGTTTGCATCTGTGCGTTATCTTTTTTCCTTCTTCTTCATGCCTGTCTGGTGGTAACCTCCGACAATTGTTTTATGAAATTTCCCTCAGTACGTAAGCCTGTAAACAACCGGAACATGTTGTCATTAATGGGCTAACGTATTGAAGGGTAAAAAATTGCTGGCAGAAGCACGCATATGAGAAAAAAAGACGCCTTGTTAACGACACCTTATCTGCATTTCAATCGTGGTCAGTGGGCTGCGCTGCGTAATTCGGTGCCAATGACGCTATCCGAAGATGAAATTGCACGTCTTAAAGGCATTAACGAAGATCTCTCCATGGAAGAAGTGGCAGAGATTTATTTGCCGTTGTCTCGTCTGTTGAATTTCTATATTAGCTCTAATTTACGACGTCAGGCGGTACTTGAGCAGTTTCTCGGGACCAATGGCCAAAAAATCCCTTATATCATCAGTATTGCGGGCAGCGTTGCAGTCGGTAAGAGCACTACAGCACGTGTATTGCAGGCGCTACTCAGTCGCTGGCCAGAGCACCGCCGAGTCGAACTAATTACGACTGATGGCTTCCTGCACCCGAATGCGGTGCTAAAAGAACGTGGTTTGATGAAGAAGAAGGGCTTCCCGCTCTCTTACGATATGCACCGTTTGGTCAACTTTGTCTCCGATCTTAAGTCGGGTGCCTCGCAGGTTACCGCTCCGGTCTATTCACATCTGATTTATGATGTGATTCCTGAGGGCGACAAAATTGTGCAGCAACCGGATATTTTGATACTTGAAGGTTTGAACGTGTTGCAGAGTGGCATGGACTATCCACACGACCCTCATCACGTCTTCGTTTCAGATTTTGTGGATTTTTCAATTTATGTCGATGCGCCAGAAGCACTTCTGGAACAGTGGTATATCAACCGTTTTCTGAAATTCCGTCAGGGTGCTTTTACCGATCCAGACTCTTATTTCCACCATTATGCGCAACTGCCAGAAGAAGAGGCGGTAGGGATTGCAACCCAACTGTGGAAAGAGATTAATTATTTGAATTTAAAAGAAAACATCATGCCAACGCGTGAACGAGCAAGTCTGATTATGACGAAAAGCAGCGATCATGCTGTCGATCTCGTCAGATTAAGAAAGTAACGAAGAGGGGGCGCAGTGAACTGCCCCCCCTCTGGTTTAATTCTGCGGTCGCAACGAAATCTCACCGCCAACCCAGGATTTTCTGACGCCATCCTGTTCCAGAATTAACCCCCCTTGCTGGTCAATCCCTCTGGCCGTTCCGAAGATCTCCCGATCACCAATCAGCAGTTTCACCGGACGGTCAATGAAGTTGTCTAAAAGTGCCCAGCGCTGCACGAAGGGTGCCAACCCCTCCTGTTCAAACTCCGCCAGTGCCGTTCGCATTTTATTTACTATCAGTGCTGAGAGTGCATTACGGTCGACATTAACATCCGCTTCCTGGAGATTAATCCAGCCCTGATTAATCACATCAGCACCTGGCGCACGCATGGCCAGATTAATACCGGCTCCAATCACGATCTGTGCAGCATCTCCTGTTTTACCCGTCAGTTCAACGAGGATGCCTGCCAGTTTACGATCATCAAGATAGATATCATTAGGCCATTTAACGCGAATACCTGGTGCTCCCTGTTCCTGTAATGCCTCTGCCAGCACGATGCCAATGACAAGGCTCAACCCCATCGCAGCAGCAGGACCTTGTTCAAGGCGCCAGTACATCGACAAATAGAGGTTCGCACCAAAGGGAGAAAACCACTGGCGTCCGCGCCTTCCACGTCCTGCCTGCTGATACTCAGCAACACACGCATCACCGGACTGTAGAGAGTCCATACGGTCAAGCAAATACTGATTAGTTGAATCTATCACCGGGATAACGGCCAGACGTCCCTGCTCAAGCTGGGCATTAATGACCTCTTCATTCAGCAGCTGCATCGGAGATGAGAGGCTATAGCCCTTGCCGGTAACAGTGAAGACATCAATACCCCATTCTTTCAGCGTCTGAATATGTTTATTAATAGCAGCACGGCTCATACCTAAATGCTCACCGAGATGCTCACCGGAATGAAACTCACCGTCGGCCAGAATACTCACCAGTTTTAAAGGCACGGTGTTATCTTTCATGCGATAACCTCCACAGCGTCTGTTTCACCCTGAGCGGCAATAAAGCGGACTTCCGGCTCCAACCACACATTAAATTTTTCTGCCACGCGCTGGCGCACGGTACGGGCCAAATCGACAATATCCTGCCCGCTGGCATCTTCAGCATTAATCAATACCAGTGCCTGTTGTTGATGCACCGCAGCGCCGCCAAGGCGGAATCCTTTCAGAGCACATTGATCGATCAGCCAGCCAGCGGCTAGCTTCACGGTTCCGCCCTCCTGGGGATACTGTGGAATATCCGGGTACTTTATTTGCAGTGCCGCAGCAAGATCTGCGCTTACCAGCGGATTTTTGAAGAAGCTCCCTGCATTTCCTGTCACTTTAGGATCAGGCAGCTTACTACGACGCATATGGCAAACGGCATCAAAAACCTGCTGTGGGGTCACCGTTACAGGATCAAGATTGCGCAGGTCGCCATAGCTAAGCACCGGTTTCCAGTGTTTCGCCAGGCGTAACCCTACTGCAACGATGGCATACCCTTCAGCGTAGCGATGTTTGAATACACTGTCGCGATAGCCAAACTGACACTCAGAAGCGCTCAGCCGCTGGCAAATGCCATCACCAAGGCTGACGATGTCCACATACTCACACACCTGATCCAGTTCGACACCATAAGCGCCAATATTTTGAATAGGTGCGGAGCCCGCACATCCGGGAATCAACGCCAGGTTTTCTAAACCAGCCAGATTCTGTTTCAGCGTAGTTTCCACCAATTGATGCCAGTTCTCTCCGGCACCCACGTGAAGACACCACGCATCACTCGTTTCTTCAACGTTGATGCCTTTGATACGGTTAATGATCACCTGACCGGAGAAATCTTCCAGAAACAGCACGTTACTGCCTTCACCCAACAGCAATACAGGCTCATTTTGTTGGGTGCTCTGCTGCCAGCACCGGCAAAGTTCTTCAACGCTATTGGCCACGCTGATATGACTGGCATAAGCGTTAAGACCGAAGGTATTCCAGGATTTTAATGAATGTTGCTGGCGGGACATAATACGGCCTTCACAGAGTTAACTGTCAGATAGTGTACCCGATCCACCTTTGGAGGGTTGAGGATTTTCAGGTCATGAACAGGGATGTCTATCGATTCTGATTAACAGAATTTAAGGAATAGAGCTGGAAATATGCACGAACAAGGACGGGAAAATAGAGATAAACGACAAAAATACAGCAAAGATGGATGATGAAAAGACAAATTTGGTGTTGAAACGGTCAAAATCTGACCTTTTATAGCTAAACAGCAGACGAAAAAAAACCCCGGCCTTTCGGTCGGGGTTCTTTCTTCGTTTGATGCCTGGCAGTTCCCTACTCTCGCATGGGGAGACCCCACACTACCATCGGCGCTACGGCGTTTCACTTCTGAGTTCGGCATGGGGTCAGGTGGGACCACCGCGCTAAAGCCGCCAGGCAAATTCTTTGTGCTCTGTCCTGTGTCTTTTGTGCTCTGACTGCGTTGCCTGCGCTCGTAAGCTCAGTCACATACTTATGTATGCTCCTTCCCTCACTTCACTGGCCGCCTTGTCACAGCGCAAAATCCTTCGGACTTAATTCCGGTAACAAGCTGAAAATCTCTTTTGCGTCTCTCTAACGCCACCAGAACGCTTCTGGCGTTGTAAGGTTAAGCCTCACGGGTCATTAGTACCGGTTAGCTCAACGCATCGCTGCGCTTACACACCCGGCCTATCAACGTCGTAGTCTTCAACGTCCCTTCAGGGGTCTCAAGGACCCAGGGAGAATTCATCTCGAGGCAAGTTTCGCGCTTAGATGCTTTCAGCGCTTATCTTTTCCGCACTTAGCTACCGGGCAATGCCATTGGCATGACAACCCGAACACCAGTGGTGCGTTCACTCCGGTCCTCTCGTACTAGGAGCAACCCCTCTCAATTCTCCAGCGCCCACGGCAGATAGGGACCGAACTGTCTCACGACGTTCTAAACCCAGCTCGCGTACCACTTTAAACGGCGAACAGCCGTACCCTTGGGACCTACTTCAGCCCCAGGATGTGATGAGCCGACATCGAGGTGCCAAACACCGCCGTCGATATGAACTCTTGGGCGGTATCAGCCTGTTATCCCCGGAGTACCTTTTATCCGTTGAGCGATGGCCCTTCCATTCAGAACCACCGGATCACTATGACCTGCTTTCGCACCTGCTCGAGCCGTCACTCTCGCAGTCAAGCTAGCTTATGCCATTGCACTAACCTCACGATGTCCGACCGTGATTAGCTAACCTTCGTGCTCCTCCGTTACTCTTTAGGAGGAGACCGCCCCAGTCAAACTACCCACCAGACACTGTCCCCACGCCGGATCACGGCGCCAGGTTAGAACATCAAACGTTAAAGGGTGGTATTTCAAGGTTGGCTCCACGCAGACTGGCGTCCACGCTTCAAAGCCTCCCACCTATCCTACACATCAAGGCTCAATGTTCAGTGTCAAGCTGTAGTAAAGGTTCACGGGGTCTTTCCGTCTTGCCGCGGGTACACTGCATCTTCACAGCGAGTTCAATTTCACTGAGTCTCGGGTGGAGACAGCCTGGCCATCATTACGCCATTCGTGCAGGTCGGAACTTACCCGACAAGGAATTTCGCTACCTTAGGACCGTTATAGTTACGGCCGCCGTTTACCGGGGCTTCGATCAAGAGCTTCTCCTTGCGGATAACCCCATCAATTAACCTTCCGGCACCGGGCAGGCGTCACACCGTATACGTCCACTTTCGTGTTTGCACAGTGCTGTGTTTTTAATAAACAGTTGCAGCCAGCTGGTATCTTCGACTGCCTTCAGCTCCAGGAGCAAGTCCCTTCACCTACCGACAGCGTGCCTTCTCCCGAAGTTACGGCACCATTTTGCCTAGTTCCTTCACCCGAGTTCTCTCAAGCGCCTTGGTATTCTCTACCTGACCACCTGTGTCGGTTTGGGGTACGATTCAATGTTACCTGATGCTTAGAGGCTTTTCCTGGAAGCAGGGCATTTGTTACTTCAGCACCGTAGTGCCTCGTCATCACGCCTCAGCCTTAAAGAGTTCCGGATTTGCCTGGAACTCAAGCCTACACGCTTAAACCGGGACAACCGTCGCCCGGCTAACATAGCCTTCTCCGTCCCCCCTTCGCAGTAACACCGAGTACAGGAATATTAACCTGTTTCCCATCGACTACGCCTTTCGGCCTCGCCTTAGGGGTCGACTCACCCTGCCCCGATTAACGTTGGACAGGAACCCTTGGTCTTCCGGCGAGCGGGCTTTTCACCCGCTTTATCGTTACTTATGTCAGCATTCGCACTTCTGATACCTCCAGCAAACCTCACAGTTCACCTTCGACGGCTTACAGAACGCTCCCCTACCCAACAATACTTGCGTATCGCTGCCGCAGCTTCGGTGCATGGTTTAGCCCCGTTACATCTTCCGCGCAGGCCGACTCGACCAGTGAGCTATTACGCTTTCTTTAAATGATGGCTGCTTCTAAGCCAACATCCTGGCTGTCTGTGCCTTCCCACATCGTTTCCCACTTAACCATGACTTTGGGACCTTAGCTGGCGGTCTGGGTTGTTTCCCTCTTCACGACGGACGTTAGCACCCGCCGTGTGTCTCCCGTGATAACATTCTTCGGTATTCGCAGTTTGCATCGGGTTGGTAAGCCGGGATGGCCCCCTAGCCGAAACAGTGCTCTACCCCCGAAGATGAGTTCACGAGGCGCTACCTAAATAGCTTTCGGGGAGAACCAGCTATCTCCCGGTTTGATTGGCCTTTCACCCCCAGCCACAAGTCATCCGCTAATTTTTCAACATTAGTCGGTTCGGTCCTCCAGTTAGTGTTACCCAACCTTCAACCTGCCCATGGCTAGATCACCGGGTTTCGGGTCTATACCCTGCAACTTAACGCCCAGTTAAGACTCGGTTTCCCTGCGGCTCCCCTATACGGTTAACCTTGCTACAGAATATAAGTCGCTGACCCATTATACAAAAGGTACGCAGTCACCTAACAAGTAGGCTCCCACTGCTTGTACGTACACGGTTTCAGGTTCTGTTTCACTCCCCTCGCCGGGGTTCTTTTCGCCTTTCCCTCACGGTACTGGTTCACTATCGGTCAGTCAGGAGTATTTAGCCTTGGAGGATGGTCCCCCCATATTCAGACAGGATGTCACGTGTCCCGCCCTACTCATCGAACTCACAGTAGGTGCATTTTTGTGTACGGGAGTATCACCCTGTACCCTGCGACTTTCCAGACGCTTCCACTAATGCACAAACTGATTCAGGTTCTGGGCTGTTCCCCGTTCGCTCGCCGCTACTGGGGGAATCTCGGTTGATTTCTTTTCCTCGGGGTACTTAGATGTTTCAGTTCCCCCGGTTCGCCTCATGCCACTATGTATTCATGACATGATAGTGTGTCGAAACACACTGGGTTTCCCCATTCGGGTATCGTCGGTTGTTGCGGTTCATATCACCTTACCGACGCTTATCGCAGATTAGCACGCCCTTCATCGCCTCTGACTGCCTAGGCATCCACCGTGTACGCTTAGTCGCTTAACCTCACAACCCACAAGCGTCCCGAAGAACACATTGCTGTTGTAAGCATTTGAGAGACTCGAACATATCGTTAATTTCATTCTTATTACGGAGAATGAAAACGACATGTCGTTTCAATTTTCAGCTTGTTCCGGATTGTTAAAGAGCATAATACTTCGCAGCATACTGTTATCCAGCACACTCTGAAGTATTTTATTTAGAAAAACAGTATGGTGGAGCTAAGCGGGATCGAACCGCTGACCTCCTGCGTGCAAGGCAGGCGCTCTCCCAGCTGAGCTATAGCCCCATACAGTCTTACAGAAACCTTTTACTACCATTACATTCCAGCGAAGAAATGTAATTTGTGCTCAGGCAAGGCATGCAGGAGGGAAGTTTACTTTGGTAAACGACCGAATGCATAACGCCGCATGAGTGCAAATTTGGTAGGCCTGAGTGGACTTGAACCACCGACCTCACCCTTATCAGGGGTGCGCTCTAACCACCTGAGCTACAAGCCTGTAGAGGTTTTTCTGCTCGTTACTTTTTCATCAGACAATCTGTGTGGACACTACGCGGGAAGGTATCTTCAGGTAAGGAGGTGATCCAACCGCAGGTTCCCCTACGGTTACCTTGTTACGACTTCACCCCAGTCATGAATCACAAAGTGGTAAGCGCCCTCCCGAAGGTTAAGCTACCTACTTCTTTTGCAACCCACTCCCATGGTGTGACGGGCGGTGTGTACAAGGCCCGGGAACGTATTCACCGTAGCATTCTGATCTACGATTACTAGCGATTCCGACTTCACGGAGTCGAGTTGCAGACTCCGATCCGGACTACGACGCACTTTATGAGGTCCGCTTGCTCTCGCGAGGTCGCTTCTCTTTGTATGCGCCATTGTAGCACGTGTGTAGCCCTGGCCGTAAGGGCCATGATGACTTGACGTCATCCCCACCTTCCTCCGGTTTATCACCGGCAGTCTCCTTTGAGTTCCCGACATTACTCGCTGGCAACAAAGGATAAGGGTTGCGCTCGTTGCGGGACTTAACCCAACATTTCACAACACGAGCTGACGACAGCCATGCAGCACCTGTCTCACGGTTCCCGAAGGCACTAAGGCATCTCTGCCGAATTCCGTGGATGTCAAGGCCAGGTAAGGTTCTTCGCGTTGCATCGAATTAAACCACATGCTCCACCGCTTGTGCGGGCCCCCGTCAATTCATTTGAGTTTTAACCTTGCGGCCGTACTCCCCAGGCGGTCGACTTAACGCGTTAGCTCCGGAAGCCACGCCTCAAGGGCACAACCTCCAAGTCGACATCGTTTACGGCGTGGACTACCAGGGTATCTAATCCTGTTTGCTCCCCACGCTTTCGCACCTGAGCGTCAGTCTTTGTCCAGGGGGCCGCCTTCGCCACCGGTATTCCTCCAGATCTCTACGCATTTCACCGCTACACCTGGAATTCTACCCCCCTCTACAAGACTCTAGTCTGCCAGTTTCGAATGCAGTTCCCAGGTTGAGCCCGGGGATTTCACATCCGACTTGACAGACCGCCTGCGTGCGCTTTACGCCCAGTAATTCCGATTAACGCTTGCACCCTCCGTATTACCGCGGCTGCTGGCACGGAGTTAGCCGGTGCTTCTTCTGCGGGTAACGTCAATCGACGAAGCTATTAACCTCATCGCCTTCCTCCCCACTGAAAGTACTTTACAACCCGAAGGCCTTCTTCATACACGCGGCATGGCTGCATCAGGCTTGCGCCCATTGTGCAATATTCCCCACTGCTGCCTCCCGTAGGAGTCTGGACCGTGTCTCAGTTCCAGTGTGGCTGGTCATCCTCTCAGACCAGCTAGGGATCGTCGCCTAGGTGAGCCATTACCCCACCTACTAGCTAATCCCACCTGGGCACATCCGATGGTGTGAGGCCCGAAGGTCCCCCACTTTGGTCCGAAGACGTTATGCGGTATTAGCTACCGTTTCCAGTAGTTATCCCCCTCCATCGGGCAGTTTCCCAGGCATTACTCACCCGTCCGCCACTCGTCACCCAAGGAGCAAGCTCCCCTGTGCTACCGTTCGACTTGCATGTGTTAGGCCTGCCGCCAGCGTTCAATCTGAGCCATGATCAAACTCTTCAATTAAAAGTTCGATTTGCTGCAACAAGTGCAGCGATGCTCAAGTGTAAAACGTCATAATGAATTTCATTATGTGTTCACTCTTAAGACTTGATATTTTTTTGTCACCCGGAGGTGACTGATATCAATCCTGCGAGTGCCCACACAGATTGTCTGATAAATTGTTAAAGAGCGGTGCAATCAGTGCCGAAGCTTCCTGTTGCGAGGTGGCGTATATTACGCTTTCCTCCTTCGGAGTCAACTTCTTTTTGAGAAGTTTTTTCCGGCGGTTCAGATGCTTCCTGAACCTCCTGAGCCGCTGGCCGTAAGCCGTTGTGCCGTCTCAGTGGTTGCGCATTATAGGCAGTTTCCGACGAGTGACAAGTGTTTATTGCAATAAAATGACTGAGCGCGTTATTTTTCAGCGAAGCGCGTTTTTTTACTGCGATTTGTTCGGTAATTCAGCAAATTCATGGGCAAAACGGGCCACTTGTTGCCAGTCGGTATACTCCACTTCTTTACTGGCATCGGTTTCTCCCTTTGTCATACGCATAATCAACTGGATCATGATGCGATCGAAGAAACTGTAGCGCGGATACCGCAGCGCGCCCGCAAAGACAGCACAGCAGTCAGGCTCCCACGGCGACTGAATCAAAAACTTTCGAGTATAAGCATTGGTCTGCGGTGTACGCTTCTCAGGCTTACGTGCCGTCAGGTTTACCGAGAAAAAACCACTTGAACGCTGCTGCAGTGCATTAAGGTGTGTTTTCACAAATTTGGCCACCGCTGGATGGAAGTGACCATAACGAATAGAAGCACCAATCAACACCCGATCGTACTGCGCCCAGTCAATCTCGTTAATAAGCTGGATGTTGAACACATCACACTCCCGAACCTCCTTTAGCTGGTTAGCTATATAGAAGGCAATCTCGCGGGTCTGCCCATCACGGCTGGAAAACAGGATTAACGCTTTCATTATTCCACTCTCACTTATTCACGCCAGAATGTCGGCGTAAACAGAACTAATAAGGTGAAGACTTCAAGACGCCCGAACAGCATCGTCAAAATCAGTATCCATTTGGCGGTATCATTCATTGAGGTAAAGTTGTCCGCCACCACACCAAGGCCCGGGCCAAGATTATTCAGCGTTGCTGCCACCGCCGCAAATGCAGAGAAGTCATCAACACCAGTAGCGATGATCGCCAGCATGCTGAGGATGAATACTAATGCATAGGCAGAGAAGAACCCCCACACCGCTTCAAGAATGCGTTCAGGCAGCGCACGGCTACCCAATTTAATGGTGTATACCGCATTAGGGTGTACCAGCCTTTTCAGTTCTCGCGACCCTTGCTTAAACAACAGCAGAATACGGATCACCTTCAGGCCACCGCCCGTCGAACCCGCACAGCCACCAATAAAAGCAGAACAGAGTAACAATACGGGTAAAAAGAGAGGCCAGCGCGCAATGCTGTCCGTCGTGAAACCTGCGGTGGTTGCCATCGATACCACCTGGAAGAAAGCCTGATTAATGGTCTGCATTCCTGTCTGATAGACATTATGAAACCACAGCACCAGAGTACAGATAATCACCAGTGTAATCTGTACGCCGATAAACATACGAAATTCAGGGTCACGCCAGTACACGCGTAAGTTTCGCCCGCTCAGTAACGAGAAGTGCAGGCCGTAGTTACAGCCAGAAATCAGCAGGAAGACGGCGATGATGGTATTAATAGTCGGACTATTAAAGTAGCCAATGCTGGCATCATGGGTAGAGAACCCCCCAATGGCGATAGTTGAGAAACTGTGCCCAATGGCATCAAACAACGACATACCCGCCATCCACAGCGACACTGCACAGGCAATCGTCAGCAGCACATAAATCAGCCAGAGCGTTTTCGCTGTTTCAGCAATACGCGGCCGCATTTTATTGTCTTTCAACGGGCCAGGCATTTCGGCACGGTAGAGCTGCATTCCCCCCACCCCAAGAATAGGCAGGATCGCTACGGCGAGTACGATGATCCCCATCCCCCCCAGCCACTGCAGCATCTGGCGATAAAACAAAATCGCCTTCGGCAATGCATCCAGCCCCACCAACGTGGTGGCTCCGGTGGTCGTCAGAGCGGAGAACGATTCGAAAAAGGCATCGGTCAGCGACAGATTAGGCTGCTCTGCGAAGATAAAGGGCATAGCACCCACACTACCCAGCACCGTCCAGAACAATACGACGATCAGAAACCCTTCCCGTGGCTTCAGCTCGCTCTTCTTTTTACGGTTGGGCCACCACAGTAACGTCCCAATCATCAGCGCCATGAAAAACGTCTGAGTGAATGCTCGCCCTGCCCCATCGCGGTAAATTAACGCCACCAGCCCGGGCACAATCATGGTGCCTGAGAACAAAATGACCAGTAAACCCACTATGCGGGTAATGGCGCGAAAATGCATTCTGCCGTTCCTTTCCTGACATGAAGTGTTATGTGAGCGAGGCTAAGTGCAAAGCGCCCCGGCTAAAGTCTGACAGATTTTGCCTGAAGCCCGCCACCTGCGCATGAGGCAGAGCCAGGTGAAGAGTAATGTTCTGTTGGAACTCAGTATGAATCAGCTGGCCATCAAAGCGTGCGACCATCCGTTCAATATCACCCAGTTGGGCATAATCGCAAATCAGGCTGAACTGCATCATGGGAACCTTGACCTTGCGGGGCAGTAATCGCAACGCCTGCTGCACGCCACCGCCATAGGCCTTGACCAGCCCCCCCGTTCCCAGCTGGATGCCGCCATAATAACGCACAACCACCGCCGTAATTTCGCCAATATTGTTACCCATTAACTGGGCCAGCATCGGTTTTCCGGCGGTACCGGACGGCTCCCCGTCGTCGGAGAATCCCAACTGTTGCGAATCATCGGGTGCCCCGGCAACGAACGCCCAGCAGTGATGCCGGGCCGTTGGGTGCTGCTGCTTGATCTGCTGTACGAATCCCCGCGCCGCCTCCACACCTTCGGTATGTGCCAGTAGCGTGATAAAGCGGCTTTTCTTGATCTCTTCGCTAAAGCTGAATAGTTCAGCCGGGATATCGTAAGCGTCCATCAGGCCAGATGCAGATCGCGAGTCATATTTTCTACGCCGTTGGTATGAATCACGACATTATCTTCAATACGAATACCGCCGTAAGGCTTCAGCGCATCAATTTTCGCCCAGTCAAAATGCTGGCTGAACTTACCGGCACGCCACGGCGCCAGCAGCGAGTCGATAAAGTAGATGCCCGGTTCAATCGTCAGCACCATTCCAGGCTCCAGCATGCGGGTACAACGCAGGTAAGGATACTGCGCAGGGGCGGCCAGATGTGTCCCCTGGTCATCCTGCATAAAACCTGCAACGTCATGCACCTGTAAGCCCAGCGGATGGCCGATGCCATGAGGCATAAAGGGCCCCGTAAGATCCTCTTTCACCATGGCTTCCGCGCTGATGCCATTCACCAGTTGGTGTTTCAACAACAGACTGGCGATACGGTAATGCATCTGCTGATGGTATTCGGTATAGCGCACGCCCGCTTTCATCGTGGCAATCAACGCCAGCTCTTCAGCGTTCATATCCCGGATCAACTGCGCATAGTCGCTCTTCTCATTAGTCGCATAGCTGCGGGTCAGGTCTGCCGCGTAGCCGTTATACTCGGCACCTGCATCGATCAGGAAACTGCGGCGCTGTTCAGGGAGCTGATGTTCGAGTTTAGTGTAGTGCAGCACCGCTGCATGTTCGTTAAGGGCAATGATATTGCCATAAGGAACATCGGTATCGCGGTGGCCGGTCGCGCTGAGATAGGCGACATTAATGTCGAACTCGCTCATACCCGACAGAAACGCTTCTTTCGCCGCACGATGACCGGTCACGGCTGTTTTCTGCGCCTGACGCAGGCAGTGCAGCTCATAACCCGTTTTATAAGCACGGTGATAATGCAGGAAGTCGATCACGCCCTGAGGATTAATCGCTTCGGCACTGAATCCAAGCTGAGTCGCTCGTGCAGGCACCGGGCCAATGTAGGCCACATTCTGGCGCTGCACAGGCAACTGCTGACCAATGTCATCCGCGCTTTTCAGGCCGACGATGTCAATTTCGCTCGTCCAAAAACTGTGCGGTAAAGGCTCAACGTTGTGCCAGTAATCAACAGGGGAATAGAACCACAGTTTCGGTTTGTTCACACCGTCGATCCACAGCCAGCAGTTTGGCACCTGAGTGACCGGCACCCAGGCTTTGAACTGAGGATTAACCTTAAAGGGATACGTGTGATCGTCGAGAAATACCGTCAGTAATTCCCCGGAATGAATCAGCATGGCATCAAGATTGTGCCGCGCCAGTACCTGCTGTGCGCGCTGCTGTAACGTTTTAACATGCTGCTGATAAAGCGTAACCAGTGACTCCATCTTCCTGTCTCCGTTATTACGAAATTGTCGGCATCTTACCACAGCCAGCAGGGGTATGGCGTTTTGCCGCAGTTGTGATCTTGTTTGCAAATCGACAACGTATCGTTTGCAAATAAGCAACACCAATCCCACACTCACGATCATCTGGTATGACCAGATCCCCTTATCGCGGCACAGGAGACACACATGCTCTACCAAGGCGAAACCCTATCCCTCGACTGGCTGGAAGACGGCATAGCCGAACTGGTTTTTGATGCGCCCGGCTCGGTGAACAAGCTGGATACACAGACGGTTGCCAGCCTCGGTGAAGCTATCTCGGTGCTGGAACAGCAACCCACCCTGCGCGGCGTTCTACTAACCTCGCGCAAAACGGCCTTTATCGTCGGTGCCGATATCACGGAATTCCTCTCACTGTTTATCGCCCCGGAAGAAAAACTGACAGCATGGCTGGGCTTTGCTAATAGCATCTTTAATCGGCTGGAAGATTTGCCTGTCCCCACCGTTTCGGCCATCCGTGGTTATGCATTGGGTGGCGGATGCGAATGCGTGCTGGCAACGGATTTCCGTATCGCGACTGCCGATACCCGCATTGGCCTGCCGGAAACGAAGCTTGGCATCATGCCAGGTTTCGGCGGTTCCGTGCGCCTGCCACGTCTGCTGGGAGCTGACAGTGCGCTGGAGATTATTGCCGCAGGTAAAGATATTGATGGCGCTCAGGCGCTGAAAGTGGGTCTGGTAGATGCTGTCGTGGCTGCGGATAAACTGGATGCCGCCGCATTATCCGTGTTGAAAGAAGCTATCTCCGGCCGACAGCCGTGGCGGGAACGCCGCCAGTGCAAGCTGGAAGCGCTAAAACTGAATAAAATCGAAGCCGCAATGAGTTTCACCACGGCCAAAGCTATGGTGATGCAAACCGCCGGGAAACACTATCCGGCCCCACTGACCGCCGTGAAAACCATTGAAGCCGCCGCACGTCTGGGACGTGATGAAGCACTGAAACTGGAAACGGCTGCGTTTGTTCCCCTGGCACGATCGAATGAAGCCCGTGCCCTGGTCGGGATTTTCCTTAACGATCAGGCGGTGAAAGCCAAAGCGAAGAAACTGACCCGCGACGTCGAAACGCCAAAACAGGCCGCCGTGCTGGGTGCCGGCATCATGGGCGGCGGCATCGCTTATCAGTCCGCCTGGAAAGGCGTGCCGGTTATCATGAAAGATATCAGCGACACATCGCTGACGCTGGGGATGAATGAAGCCGCAAAACTGCTGAATAAGCAGCTGGTACGCGGCAAGATTGATGGTCTGACGCTCGCAGGAGTCATCAGCACCATTCAACCCACGCTTCACTATACGGGGTTCGATCGGGTTGATGTGGTAGTAGAAGCGGTAGTAGAAAATCCGCAGGTGAAAGCGGCCGTACTGGCCGAAACAGAAAGTCACATTCGCCCGGATACGATTCTGGCATCGAACACCTCGACCATTCCCATCAGCCAGCTTGCTAAAGCACTCACCCGCCCGGAAAATTTCTGCGGTATGCACTTCTTCAACCCGGTGCCCCGTATGCCACTCGTTGAGGTTATCCGGGGAGAAAAAACCGCTGAAAGCACCATCGCCAAAGTGGTGGCCTGGGCCAGCAAAATGGGCAAGACACCGATTGTCGTCAATGACTGTCCAGGATTCTTTGTGAACCGCGTGCTGTTCCCCTACTTCGCTGGCTTCAGTCTGCTGCTGCGCGACGGCGCCGACTTCCGTCAGGTTGATAAGGTGATGGAAAAACAGTTCGGCTGGCCAATGGGCCCCTCGTGGCTGCTGGATGTGGTAGGCATCGATACAGCGCATCATGCGCAACGCGTTATGGCAGAGGGCTTCCCGCAACGTATGAAGAAAGAGTACCGGGATGCCATCGATATCCTGTTTGAAGCAAAACGCTACGGCCAGAAAAACCAGCAAGGATTCTGGCGCTGGGAAACCGACAATAAAGGTAAAGCGAAAAAGGTGACGGATGCCGAAACCGATCGTTTGTTGCAGAGCGTGTGCCAGCCTAAACGCGTGTTCAGCGATGAGGAAATTATCGCGCGCATGATGATCCCCATGATTAACGAAGTGGTTCGCTGTCTGGAAGAAGGCATTATTGCCAGTCCGGCGGAAGCCGATATGGCGCTGGTGTACGGCCTTGGCTTCCCACCGTTCCACGGCGGCGCGTTCCGCTATCTGGACACCCTTGGCAGCGATCAGTTTGTTGCTCAGGCTGAACCGCTCACTGTACTCGGTCCGCTTTATCATCTGCCGGACGGGTTACGGGATAAGGCAGCGCAGGGCGGAAGCTGGTATCCGCTGGCGGTTCCCCTGAATGATCTCTCTTTGAAAACGGCGTGAGGAAATCAAAATGGAAAAAGTTGTGATCGTTGATGCCATTCGCACGCCAATGGGACGTTCGAAAGGTGGCGCATTTCGCCATGTACGTGCCGAAGACCTTTCAGCTCATCTGATGCGTAGCCTGCTCAGCCGCAATTCTGCGCTGGACGCCGCGTTGCTGGATGACATCTATTGGGGTTGCGTTCAGCAGACGCTGGAACAGGGATTTAATATTGCGCGTAATGCGGCTCTGCTGGCGGAAATCCCTCATAGCGTGCCCGCGACCACCGTCAACCGCCTGTGTGGCTCGTCGATGCAGGCACTGCACGATGCCGCACGCGCCATTATGGTGGGCGATGCCCGCGCCTGCCTGATTGGCGGCGTAGAACACATGGGTCACGTACCGATGAATCACGGCGTCGACTTCCATCCCGGGCTGAGCCGCAATGTCGCGAAAGCGGCGGGAATGATGGGCCTGACGGCTGAAATGCTGGCAAAAATTCACGGTATCAGTCGTGAGATGCAGGATCAGTTTGCAGCGCGATCCCATCAGCGCGCCTGGGCAGCAACGGAAGCCGGGCATTTCGCCAGTGAAATTGTGTCTGTATCCGGGCATGACGCCGATGGTGTATTAAAACGCTATGACACCGATGAAGTTATTCGCCCGGATACCACCGTGGAAAATCTGGCAGCATTGCGCCCGGCATTTGATCCAGTGAACGGTACCGTGACGGCGGGCAGCAGTTCAGCACTCTCCGACGGCGCAGCCGCCATGCTGGTGATGAGCGAGTCACTCGCACGGGAGTCTGGCCTCACACCGCGAGCCCGGATCCGCGCAATGGCCGTTGTCGGCTGTGACCCGTCAATTATGGGGTACGGTCCTGTTCCGGCATCACAGCTGGCGCTGAAACGTGCCGGGCTGAACGCCAGCGATATCGGTGTGTTTGAATTGAATGAAGCCTTTGCGGCACAAACCCTGCCCTGTATTAAGGATCTGGGGTTAATGGATCAGCTCGACGAGAAGGTGAATCTGAATGGCGGCGCGATTGCATTAGGCCACCCACTGGGATGCTCAGGAGCGCGTATCAGCACCACACTGCTTAATCTGATGGAACGACGGGATGCGCAATTTGGCCTTGCCACCATGTGCATCGGGTTGGGACAGGGGATCGCAACGGTGTTCGAACGCGTTTAGCTTTCAACACGGGTAAAAACAAGGGGCAGCCAGGCTGCCCCTTACTATCAGATAAAGGCAAAAGCATCGCCAAACATGCGCGATTCCTGTGCACCACGTTCAGCACAGAAGCGTTCACGGGCGATTTTAGCCATCTCAAAACGACCAGCTATGTAGATATCGTGATCGGCAAGAGAGCCATAATCCTGCATGACAGCGGTCAGAACGGTGCCATTACGGCCGGTAAAGCCCTCTTCAGGTTGCTCGACCACCGGAATAACGCTCAGGTTCGGGTGCTTAATCGCCAGGGCGTTCAGTTCATCCAGATCGTACAGGTGTTTCAGCTCGCGCCCACCCCAGTAGATCGCAATATGGCGATCCGGCTGCTGCGACAATGCTGTCAGCAAAATGGAACGCGCATAGGAGAAACCTGTGCCGCCAGCAATCAATACCAGCGGACGTTCGCCCTCTTGTAGCCATGCATCACCATGAGGAATATCAACGGTGATCTGACGCTGCTGTTGGATACGTTCCATTACGGCCATCGCATAGAGGTTCAGCTCAGAGGCACCAATATGCAGCTCAATAATGTCTTTTTCCATCGGCGTTGATGCCAGTGAGAACGGACGTTTGTCGTTTTCATCCATCACCACCATCAAATACTGACCCGCCTGGAAGCTAAAATCAGCTTCAGGGATCATTCGTACGCGGTACACGGTATCGGTAATAGCCTCTACTGAGGTCACTTTACAGCTTAAGGTTGTCATGCGTTCCCTCTGTCGGGTCGTCATTATCATTTGACCGCCAGCGCTTCATCGCGCTGGTGTATCACTCAAGATGCCTAACTCATCCCAGATCGCATCAATACGTGCAGTAACGGCAGGGTCCTTACGGATTGGCGTACCCCACTCGCGCTGGGTTTCACCCGGCCATTTATTGGTCGCATCAAGCCCCATTTTTGACCCCAGACCCGAAACAGGCGAGGCAAAATCGAGGTAGTCGATCGGTGTATTTTCAATCAGCACGGTATCACGGGCCGGATCCATACGCGTGGTGATCGCCCATATGACATCATTCCAGTCTCGGGCATTAATGTCATCATCGCAGACGATAACAAATTTGGTATACATAAACTGACGCAAGAAAGACCAGACACCCATCATGACGCGTTTGGCGTGTCCGGCATACTGTTTCTTAATCGTCACCACGGCAAGACGGTATGAACACCCTTCCGGTGGTAAATAGAAATCCACAATCTCCGGAAACTGTTTTTGCAGGATCGGCACAAACACTTCATTCAGCGCGACACCCAGTACCGCAGGTTCATCCGGCGGACGCCCGGTAAAGGTAGAATGATAAATCGCATCACGGCGCTGCGTAATATGCGTGATGGTGAACACCGGGAAGTTATCCACTTCATTATAGTAACCAGTGTGGTCACCGTATGGACCTTCCGGTGCCATTTCACCCGGTTCAATGTACCCCTCCAACACAATTTCTGCACTGGCAGGGACTTCCAGATCGTTGGAAACGCACTTAACCACTTCGGTTTTCGTGCCGCGTAACAGCCCGGCAAAAGCATATTCCGACAGAGTATCCGGCACTGGCGTGACGGCCGCGAGAATGGTGGCCGGATCGGCACCCAGCGCAACAGAGACGGGAAAACGTTCGCCCGGATGCTGCTGGCACCAATCCTGGAAATCCAGTGCGCCGCCACGGTGTGAGAGCCAACGCATGATCAGTTTGTTTTTACCAATCACCTGCTGACGATAGATGCCTAAATTCTGGCGTTCTTTCAGCGGGCCGCGCGTCACGGTCAGACCCCAGGTCACCAGCGGTGCTGCGTCGTCTGGCCAGCATTTCATCACCGGAATACGGCTGAGATCGACATCATCGCCCTGCCAAATTTGTTCCTGGCAAGGTGCACTGCGCAGCCGTTTGGTCGGCATGTTCAGGACCTGCTTCCACTGCGGCATTTTATCGAAGAAGTCGCGGAAACCACGCGGCGGCTCAGGCTCCTTAAGGAAGGCCAGCAGGCGGCCAACGTCACGCAGTGCTTTAACATCCTCCTGGCCCATGCCCAGCGCCACGCGGTCCGGGGTACCAAAGAGATTGCAAAGGACTGGCATGCTGTAACCTTTCGGGTTTTCAAACAGCAGAGCAGGACCACCGGCACGCAGTGTGCGATCGGCAATTTCAGTCATTTCCAGATCGGGATCGATCTCATGTTTGATGCGTTTTAATTCCCCACGCTGTTCAAGCAGAGAAAGGAAGTCGCGTAAGTCGTGGTATTTCATGACTTTCCATCAGTACGGTCAGTGAGTCGGCCATTATAGTGCCGATCCATCGCTCAGGGTAAATTTTGTTGCAACGTTTAGCCTCTTGCGCACGGCAAAACACAGCGGACTCGCTTATTAGAATAAGGCTGATCTGCCGTGCATAATAAGGATACGACACAGGTGTAAGGCGACAAGTTGATTCGATAATAACGGCGAATTCAGCGTTATCGTATGACGGAGTACCCTGTGAGCCAGGGGGATGAAACAGACTGATGCCGCCAATCTCGCTATATCTCTCAGAGCGATTTTGCTATTCTTATCGGACAGATAATTGGAAAGTGATGTTATGGAATCCTGGTATTTACTTTACTGCAAACGAGGTCAGTTACTGCGCGCAAAAGAACACCTTGAGCGCCAGGCCGTGCATTGCCTCAGCCCGATGATTGCTTTAGAGAAAACAGTGCGCGGTAAACGTACCCAGGTGAATGAACCGTTATTCCCTAATTATCTGTTTATTGAGTTCGATCCTGAATCCATTCACACCACAACCATCAGCGCAACGCGTGGGGTCAGCCATTTTGTCCGTTTTGGTAACCAGCCCGCCACCGTCCCGCTGGATGTGATTGTCGCGTTGCAAAGCCCTATCGAAACCGTCGTAGAAAGTGAGCTGCCGCAGCCAGGCGATACGGTAATTATTACCGAGGGTGCATTTGAAGGGTTGCAGGCGATATTCACTGAACCTGACGGTGAAGCCCGATCTATGCTGCTACTGAACCTGTTAAATAAACAGGTGGTACGCAGTGTGGGCAACCGCCAGTTTCAGAAGCTGTAATACGCATCATTCAGAGGCAAAAATAGCCCCAGGGCGTCTCACAGACCAAACAGTTTTCGTGCGTTTAACGCCGTTTGCTCTGCCAGTTCACCCGCATCTTCCCCACGCAGTAGTGCCACCTGTTGAACAATATGCGGTAAAAAACAGGGTTCATTGCGGCGCGATGCCGGACGTGGGTGCATATCACGCGGGAGCAACCAGGGCGCATCCGTTTCCAGCAACAGACGTTCTGCCGGGATCAACGGCATCAACTCGCGCAGCGCCTGTCCTCTTCGCTCATCGCACACCCATCCGGTAATTCCGATAGATAATCCCACTGCCAGACAGGCTTCCAGCTCTTCACGTGTCCCGGTAAAGCAGTGCAATACAGCCGCTGGTAGCTTAGGTAACCACGGCGTCAGGATCGCAATAAACCGCTCATGGGCTTCCCGGCAGTGCAGAAACACAGGCAGTGATAATTCGGCGGCCAAAGCGAGCTGGGCTTCAAAGGCGTAAGCCTGCTGTTCCGGTTCAGAAAAGTTACGGTTAAAATCGAGGCCACACTCCCCAATAGCGACAACCCGCTCGTTTTCTGCCAGTCGACGCAGCGTAGCCGCCGTTTCTCCCGACCACTCGCTGGCATGATGGGGATGAACGCCAGCGGTTGACCAGCAATACTTCGGATGCTGCTGTGCAAGGCTGCAAGCCTGCTGACTTTCCAGCGCATTGGTGCCCGTAATCAACATGCCGGTGACACCCGCTTCACGCGCACGTTTAACGACTTTTTCGCGATCTTTCGCGAACTGCGTGCTGGTCAGGTTTACACCAATATCAAACATAGTCTCTTCCATACAGTAACCGCCCTGACGGGCGGTTAATTTATTCAGATTGTTCTGCCGGTGGCAGCCGTTCGCGCATCGTTACTCCGATTCCGCGTCCTGTACTTCGTCTTCATCATCTCGACGGTTTTTACCCACGTAGAAGCGGGAAACAAAAACACCGACTTCAAACAGGCAGTACATCGGAATGGCCAGCAACGTCTGGGAGAAGATATCCGGCGGCGTCAGTAACATGCCCACGACAAATGCACCTACCAGCACATACGGGCGCTTCGCACGCAAATCTTCTGGCGTTGTTACCCCGGTCCAGCACAGCAGAACGATAGCAATCGGTACTTCGAACGACACACCAAATGCCATAAATAACGTCATCACAAAATCGAGATAGTTATTAATGTCGGTGGCAATCGTCACTCCCTGGGGCGCGGTCTTGGCAAAGAAACTAAACGCCAGCGGGAAGACAATAAAGTAGGCGAAAGCCATCCCCAGGTAGAATAGGAATGAACTGGAAAACAGCAGGGGCATAACCAGCCTGCGTTCATGGCGATACAACGCGGGCGCCACAAAAGCCCACACCTGGTAGAGGATAACCGGCACTGACAGGAACAAAGAGACAATGATTGTCAGCTTAATCGGTGCCAGAAAAGGAGAGGCGACATCCGTAGCGATCATACTGGCCCCGGCGGGCAATTGCTTGATCAATGGCGCCGAGACAAGTTGATAAATATCGTTGGAAAAATACACCAGGCACAGAAAAATGGCCAGAACAGCAATAATGCTGTTCAACAGGCGCTTACGTAGCTCAATCAGATGACTGATAAGCGGTTGGGTATCATCAACAGCCATATTTAACGTTCATCGCCTGGTTGTAGGGGTGGCACGGGTGCACGCGGAGCGGAAGACGCTGGCGGCTGTTTCGATTCAGATGGCATTGACGAGGCAGATTGCGTCACCGTGACAGGTGCCTGTGCAGGCGCACTTGCCTGGTGATCCGCTGCCGCTGGCGTGGCACCATCATGCGATTCTTGCGGATCTTTCACCAACGGATTATGGATAGTATGAGCTTCGTCATCCGCTTTTTCATTTTCGCCCAAGTAGGAGCGCTTCATTGAATCAGCCGTCTGTTTCAGCTCATCGACCGTCGCTTTCAGTTCAGGGGAGAGACTGTCTTTGCTGGCCTGTTCAATTTTTTTCAGGCCGTCCTGCAGTTCCTGAATTTTCAGTTCCTGGGCCAGCTCATTCTGAACGCTGGTTGCCAGAGAACGCATTGCGCGAATCCAGCCCATCACCGTTCTGACTGCAACAGGTAAACGCTGCGGACCCAATACCACCAGGCCAATAACGAATACCAGTACCAGTTCACCAAAGCCTATGTCGAACACGGATTACACCTTGTCGTTCTTGACGTCTTCTTTCTTCGCTTCAGTCTGCTGCGGTTCAGCCAGTTTGGCATTGAAGTCAGCATCATCATGAGCATGGTTTTTTTCTTTGTCGTCTTCATCGCTCATGGCTTTTTTAAAGCCTTTGATCGACGAACCGAGGTCAGAACCCAGTGAGCGCAGTTTTTTGGTGCCAAACAACAGAATCACCAGTACCGCGATGATCAACAAGTGTGGAAGTGTAATACCCATGATTACCTCTGATAACAATAAGTGATGCGGATTTCGAGTATATAACAGCTTATGTCTTACTTACGATGCGCAAACCTTGCCCCTTGCGCAATAAACTGCCTATTTACCTTTCATGACAATCAGTTTGTTCTGCGCCAGCCAACCAGCCAGGCAACCACGCCTGCGGCCATCAGCCCGGCAGAGAACATATCCCATTCAGGACGTGACAGCAGGATTGCCGTCCCACTCAGCAACAATGTAGCACCGACGCCAAACAGATAGCGCGACTGATGCTGCTTTGCACGCTCTCCTTTCAGATCGTTTGCCAGGCGATCGACACTGTGCCGCAAATGCTTATGCTGACGCAGGCTGTCATAAAATAGCTCTGGCAGCTCAGGCAATTTTTCTGCCCAGAACGGCGCTTTTTCTTTCAACGCACGCACAATGGCAGGAATCCCTACCTGGTCTTTAATCCAGTCTTCCAGGAAAGGCTTGGCCGTTTTCCACAAATCCAGCTGTGGATAGAGCTGGCGACCCACCCCTTCAACGTACAGCAAGGTTTTTTGCAGCAGAACCAGCTGAGGCTGCACTTCCATATTAAAGCGACGTGCCGTGTTGAACAGGTTAAGTAGCACATGTCCGAACGAAATTTCGGCCAGCGGTTTCTCAAAAATCGGTTCGCACACTGTGCGAATGGCGAATTCGAAATCTTCCACATTGGTATCGGGCGGCACCCAGCCGGAATCCACGTGCAGCTCGGCCACCTTACGGTAGTCGCGATTAAAGAAGGCAATGAAATTCTCTGCCAGATAGCGTTTATCTTCTTTGTTCAGAGAGCCAACAATACCGCAGTCAATGCCAATATATTGCGGATCTTCCGGATGTTCATAGCTGACGAAGATGTTACCGGGGTGCATATCCGCATGGAAAAAGCTGTCACGGAACACCTGGGTAAAGAAAACCTGTACGCCACGCTCGGCCAGCAGCTTCATGTTGACGCCATGCTGCTCCAGCGTCACCACATCGGAGATGGGAATACCGTAAATACGCTCCATCACCATCATATTTTCACTGCAGTAATCTGAAAAGACTTCCGGTATGTACAGCATCTTGCTGCTATCAAAGTTACGTCGCAGCTGGATAGCATTGGCGGCTTCGCGCAGCAGGTTCAGCTCGTCGAGCAGTGTTTTTTCATAGTCCGCCACCACTTCGCGTGGACGCAGACGGCGACCATCAGGTAACAAACGCGGCACCCAGCGCGCCAGGCGGTAAATCAATCGCATATCCGCTTTAATCACCGGCAAAATGTCCGGGCGGATCACCTTGATCACCACTTCACGGCCGTTCTCTTTCAGGGTTGCAGTATGTACCTGGGCGATAGAGGCAGAAGCCAGCGGGACAATATTGAAATCATCGAACTGGGTGTCGATAGGCGCACCCAGCGACTGTTCGATCAGTTTAAGCGCTTTAGCCCCATCAAATGGCGCGACGCGATCCTGCAACATCGCTAGCTGATCAGCGATCAACGGCGGAAACAGGTCCCGACGGGTCGACATCATTTGCCCAAACTTAATCCACACCGGCCCTAACTGCTCCAGAGACAAGCGTAAACGCTCGCCCAATGGCTTGTCTTTATGGCGGTTAGGCATCCAGAACAGGCATTTACGCCCCAGCCGTAACGGCAGAGTCAGGCGCATTTTCGGGATCAGTTCATCAAGACCGTAGCTGAGGAACACACGAATAATCAGATAGAGACGACGCAGTTCACCGAAGGTCATTTGACCTCCAGCTGGCTAAGGCGAGCATCTAACGCATCCAGCGAACGGGACAGCGCATCCACTTCTTCAGCAAACCACACCAGCTCAAGCGAACCCGGTGCCAGACGCCACTCTTCCGTCACCGTTTGTGACAGATAACTCTGTTTACGCTGCACATCACGGCGGACCGCGTTGAAACCACGTCGCGCGAACTGCGTGATGCCCTGGGCGGCGATATCACCGATCCAGGGCGCAAGATACTCTGCCGGGTCCAGTTCTGCCAGGTCCAGCAGGGCCGAAAACTGCTGCACAACCTGAAGGTCACCTTCAACTTCCAGCTCACCGCTGCGAATAAGTGTCGTCAGTTGCTGCCGATCACGCAGTTTTGACAGCGTGGCAAAGCGCGTCTTCACCGTACAATCCGGTGTATCACTCCATTCGCCAATCACGTCCACCTGCTGTTCACTGAAAATGAAGATAATCGGCTGCTTGAGCTCGGCCAGCACGATCGCCAGGCTGCGACCATTGAGACGTTGACGCGCCGCCTTAAGGCCACGATCGCGGTACAGCAAATGGTTAAGTGCGGTCTCCAGACTGGCGGTTAATAGCGGCGTTAATGTCATTCGTTTCCCTGCTTAAAACTTAAATCCGCGGTGCAAGGCAACAATGCCGCCCGTCAGATTGTGATACGTGGTGTTTTCAAAGCCAACGTCATTCATCATCTGTTTCAGAGTGTCCTGATCGGGATGCATACGGATGGACTCTGCCAGATAGCGATAGCTGCCTGCGTCTTTCGCGACCATTTCACCAATGCGCGGCAAAATATGGAATGAATAGGCATCGTACGCTTTGCTCAACGGTGCGAACTGCGGCTTGGAAAACTCCAGTACCAGCAAACGCCCACCCGGCTTCAGCACACGGAACATGGACGCCAGCGCTTTTTCTTTTTCAGTCACATTACGCAGACCGAAAGCGATAGTGATGCAGTCAAAATAGTTATCAGGAAACGGCAGTGCTTCGGCGTTGGCCTGCACATAATTCACGTTGCCGATAATGCCTTTATTGCGCAGCTTTTCACGGCCCACTTTCAGCATTGAGCTGTTGATATCGGCCAGCACGACTTCACCGGTTTCACCCACCAGGCGCGAGAATTTCGCCGTGAGGTCACCCGTGCCACCCGCCAGATCGAGAACGCGTTGCCCACGGCGCACGCCGCTGGAATCAATGGTAAAACGCTTCCAGATGCGGTGAATGCCGAATGACATCAGGTCATTCATCAGATCATATTTGGCCGCAACGGAATGGAAAACATCAGCAACCATATCGGCCTTTTCGTCTTTCGCAACGGTGCGGTAGCCGAAGTGGGTTGTGTCCTTTGATTCATCTGCCATTTGTTTTGCCTGCTCTACAATCAAATATTTGCCAAGTGTACCAGAGTCACGCAGGCCAGGCACTGGCCGCACGCTTATTCATTGATACGGCGTGATACTGCATCCGGCGAATATTCCGCCTTTTCTACAGGCGGCATATCATCATCGTCATCCACATCGTCATCAGCTTCTGGTAATGCCTGTTCCACCAGCCTTGGGTTAATCGGACGCTTCACTTCAACCCCCATCTGGCGGAACCCTTCTGTCTGAGCAATCAGATTGCCCCGACCTTCGGACAATTTTTTCATTGCCTGTCGATAGCTATCCTGAGCCTTATCAAGGTTCTGGCCGATGGCACTCATATCATCGACAAAAAGACGCATTTTGTCATAGAGCCGGGCGGCACGATCGGCAATACGCTGGGCGTGACGACTCTGGTGCTCATAGCGCCACAGATTATTGATGGTGCGCAGCGCCACCAGCAAGGTGGTCGGGCTGACCAGCATGATGTTCTGGTTCAACGCCTCGTTGATCAGCTCTGGCTGTCTGTCGATGGCCAGCAGGAAAGCGGGTTCCACCGGGATAAACATCAACACATAATCCAGCGAGCGTAAACCCGGTAATTGTTGGTAATCTTTTCGGCTTAGCAGGCGTAAGTGCCCACGGATCGCAGCGATATGCTCAGTGATTGCCAGTTCACGCGCTGCGTCATCATCACCGTTAAAATAGCGCTCATAGGCCACCAGCGTCATTTTGGCGTCAATCACCACATCCTTGCCCTGCGGCAGGCGTACGATCACGTCAGGCTGCATTCGCCCATTTTGCTCAAGCTGGATGTTAACCTGCGTTTCGTATTCATGGCCTTCACGCAAACCGGAAGCTTCCAGCACCCGGCTGAGGATCACTTCTCCCCAGTTACCCTGCGTTTTGTTATCTCCCTTGAGCGCCTTGGTCAGGTTGATCGCTTCCTGGGCCATCTGCGCATTCAGCTGTTGCAGGTTCCGTATTTCATGCGCGAGGGTGTGCCGTTCACGCGCCTCCTGGCCAAATCCTTCCTGAACCTGGCGGCGAAAGCCCTCAAGCTGTTCCCGCAGCGGCGTAATCAGGCCATGCAGGCTCTGACGATTTTGTTCATCCACCCGGCGGCCACTGTTTTCAAAGATGCGGTTCGCCAGATTTTCAAACTGCGCGTTAAGGCGCTGCTCACTGTTCACCAGCAGCCGCTGCTTCTCTTCCGCCGCCATGCGCGTCTCTTCCAGGCGGATGGTAACTTCGCGCAGTTCAGCCTCCTGCGAGGCATTGATCTCCAGCTGATTGCGCAGCTCACGATTGAGCTGCTCAGTTTCACCACGCCAGTGATCAAGCTGGTGCAGCTTCTCTCCGGCCGCTGCCAGTGAACCGTGCAGCTGACGCAATTCCTGCTCATTCTGTTTTTGCGTCAGGAGCTGGGCATCCAGCTGCTGCTGCTGACGCTGGCGTTCAGATTCCGCCAGTTCCACCGACTGCTGAAGCAAACGCCGCTCAGT
The DNA here is from genome assembly GCF_020683125.1 of Erwinia rhapontici. Lineage (NCBI taxonomy): Bacteria > Pseudomonadati > Pseudomonadota > Gammaproteobacteria > Enterobacterales > Erwiniaceae > Erwinia > Erwinia rhapontici. The sequence goes on from NZ_CP085627.1 coordinate 4,759,771, forward strand.
TTCGCCGTTGGCCAGCTGCTGCTGGCTGCGGATCCCGGCGATTAACCAGCCCGCCAGCAACCCAACCAGACCAATACCGGCACCATATACGATTGTTGCATCCACCCTGCTTCTCCTGCTGAAACCCTGACAGGGGAAAAATAGAGGTGCACTGTATGAATGTCCAGATAAAAAGCAGTGAACGGGCAGCTTAGGGAGGGAATATCGAGGAGGATCTGAATTTTTTCACGGCGGGAAAAGGCATTGCAGGCCGTGCGTGAGCACGGCCAGAAGAAAAACGATTAGATCAGACGGCGGGCAGCCTCAACCACAATCTTCACCGCATCGCTCTCGGTGCGTTTCATGGTTTCTGCATCCGGGATTTCCTGCTGGGTGCGGTTGACGATAACCCCTGCCACCATCCCGGCACGCAGCCCCTGGCTGGCACACATGGTGAGCAGCGTGGCAGATTCCATTTCGTAGTTCAGTACGCCCATCTGCTGCCACTCTTTCATCGAGTTCTGGAAGCGGCTGACCACCCGTCCGGAGAAGGTGTCATAACGCTCCTGGCCCGGATAGAAGGTGTCTGACGAGGCGGTAATGCCAATATGGGTGGTCGCACCAGCCGCTTTAGCCGCGTCGACCAGCGCCGTGGTGCAGGTAAAGTCCGCCACAGCCGGGAACTCCAGCGGAGCAAAGTGCAGGCTGGCGCCATCAAGACGCACAGACCCCGTGGTCACCAGCACGTCACCGACGTTGATATCAGGCTGGATCGCGCCGGTGGTTCCCACGCGCAGGAAAGTACGTACTCCAAGCTGAGCCAGTTCTTCCACGGCAATCGAGGTGGACGGGCCACCAATACCTGTTGAGCAGACAATCACGGGTTTACCGGATAACTCGGCACGCCAGGTGGTGAATTCACGATGCGATGCCAGATGAACCGGATTGTCCATCAGGGCGGCAATTTTCTTCACGCGCTCCGGGTCGCCCGGCACGATGGCCAGTGTGGCGCCCTGAAGATCGGCTTTCGTTAAGCCAAGATGGAAAACGTCAGACTGTGCCATTTCAAACTCCTTTCACGGGAAGAGGGATAGTTAACGGGATGCTACTGTAAGGAAATCCGGCGAACATTTATGTGATTAACATCGATAATACAAATGAAAATTGCATTGATTACATTGTAAAAAGTGATGGATGTCACATTATTAAATCCGATCATGGCACTTTCACACATCCGGGCCTGTGGTTCAGGGCTATCTGGTGATAGAGATAGCCCGTAGTGAAACCTGATCCCATCGCATTACGGGCTATAGTTAAACCCTGAATGCCGATCGTACTTGTGCATGCACGGAGAGGATAATGAAAACCGACGATAACACGACGCAAGAATCGAGCAATAAAGGGTTTGCACCCGCAACAGGTCCTGCCGCAGCCACCACGATTATCACTGACAGTACCGATATTATTTCAGGTGAGACGTCCATTCCTACTCAGGGTGAGAACATGCCGGCTTTCCATGCGAAACCGCGCCATGCCGAAGGGCTGTTGCCGGTAGTGCTGGTGGTCCAGGAGATCTTTGGCGTACATGAACATATCCGGGATATTTGTCGTCGTCTGGCCAGTGAAGGCTATCTGGCGGTGGCGCCAGAACTCTATTTCCGCCAGGGTGATCCTGCGGATTACACCGACATCTCCACCCTGTTCAATGACCTCGTCAGCAAGGTCCCGGACAGCCAGGTACTGGCCGATCTCGACCACGTGGCAAACTGGGCGTCCCGTCATGGCGGGGATATGCGCAACATGGCTGCCACCGGTTTTTGCTGGGGCGGACGTATCACCTGGCTGTATGCCGCGCACAATCCGCAGCTAAAAGCCGCGGTCGCCTGGTATGGCAAGCTGGTGGGTGAAAAAACCATGAAGCAGCAGAAGCATCCGGTAGATATTGCCGTGGATCTGAATTCGCCGGTCCTGGGCCTTTACGGCGGCAAAGATGACGGCATCCCGCTGGAGAGCGTGGAGACCATGCGCCAGGCGCTGCGTGCGGCGAATGCTGACGCTGAGATTATCGTTTACCCCGATGCCGGGCACGCCTTTAATGCGGATTATCGTCCCAGCTATCACGCGGAGTCTGCTCAGGATGGCTGGCAACGGATGCTGGCATGGTTTAAACAGCATGGCGTGGCGCCAAAAGCATAAAAAAGGGGCGCCTCTTGGCGCCCATTTATGATCAGCAACAACATCGTCATCAGGCTTTTTGCGTGCTGCGCAGGTTCTGGGCCGCTTTCACCATGTTTGCCAGCGCCTGACGGGTTTCTGTCCAGCCACGCGTTTTCAGACCACAATCCGGGTTAACCCACAGACGTTCTGTCGGGATACGCTGTGCCGCTTTCAGCAACAGCGCTTCCATCCACTCCACGCTCGGAACGTTTGGCGAGTGAATATCGTAAACGCCGGGACCGATTTCATTCGGGTAGTCAAACTCTTCAAACGACTCCAGCAGTTCCATATCCGAACGTGAGGTTTCGATGGTGATCACATCGGCATCCAGTGCAGCGATCGAATCCATGATGTCGTTGAACTCGCAGTAACACATGTGGGTGTGAATCTGAGTGTCATCCTGCGCCACGGCGGCGTTTAAACGGAAGGCATCCACAGCCCACTTCAGATAGGCAGCCCAGTCGGAGCGATGCAGCGGTAAACCTTCGCGCAGTGCAGGTTCGTCAATCTGGATGATACCGATACCGGCTTTTTCCAGATCTTCCACTTCGTCACGCAGTGCCAGGGCAATCTGTTTTGCGATGGTTTCGCGAGACACATCTTCACGCGGGAATGACCAGCACAGGATAGTCACCGGGCCGGTCAGCATGCCTTTGACCGGCTTGTCGGTCAGAGACTGCGCATACTTCGCCCACTCAACGGTAATGGCTTGCGGGCGGCTGACGTCACCGATAATCACCGGCGGTTTCACACAGCGCGAACCGTAGCTCTGTACCCAGCCATTCTGCGTAAAGATAAAGCCATCCAGGTTTTCACCGAAATATTCCACCATGTCATTACGTTCCGCTTCGCCGTGCACCAGCACATCCAGACCTAAACGCTCTTGCTCAGCAATGGCCTGCTTAATATGTTCAGCGATGCCGGTACGATAGTGACTGCCGTCCAGACGCCCCTGCTTGAAATCAAGGCGCAGGCCGCGAATCTCGGTGGTTTGCGGGAAGGAACCGATAGTGGTGGTAGGCCAGGCAGGCAGTTGGAAACGCTCACGTTGCGCTTCAGCACGCACCAGGTAGCTGCTGTTACGCTGGCTGTCTTTGGCAGTAATCCCGGCCAGACGCTCACCAACGGCCGCATTGTGAACACGGGTGGAGTTTTTACGGGCGTGAACGGGCGCGCTCCAGGCCTCCAGTGATGCCGAGTCGTTGTTGTTCAGCGCATTGCTCAGCAGTGACAGTTCAGCACACTTTTGCAGCGCAAAGGCGAACCAACTTTTTACTTCATCATCCAGACGGGTTTCCACGCTCAGGTCGATCGGGCTGTGCAGCAGTGAGCAGGAAGAACCGATCCACAGCTGTTTACGGGCAGCGCTCAGCGGTTGCAGCCGCTCAAACCAGCGACTCAGATCCGCACGCCAGACGTTACGACCATTAATCACCCCGACTGACAGCAACCAGCTTGCTGGTACTTTGCTGTTGAGCGCAGAGATATCATCGTTACCGTGGACCAGGTCCACATGCAGCCCCTGAACCGGCAGTGCCGTAATGGTGTCAATGTTCTGGCCGATACTGTCGAAATAGGTGGTCAGCAGCAGCTTGCTGTGCCCCTGCAATGCAGCATAGGCGGGTTTGAAAGCAGCTAACCACTCGGCAGGCAGTTCCAGCGCCAGCGCGGGCTCGTCAATCTGCACCCATTCGATATCGCGTTTAGCCAGTTCGGCCAGCACCTGCTGGTAAACCGGCAGGATGTCTTTCAACAGGCTCAGGCGATCAAACTGATCCCCTTTCACTTTGCCCAGCCAAAGATAAGTTACCGGGCCCAGTAAGACAGGTTTAATTTTGTGGCCCAGCGCCAGCGCTTCGTCGACTTCATCCAGCAGTTGGGTCCAGGTCAGTTTGAACTGCTGACCCTGAACAAATTCAGGCACCATGTAGTGATAGTTGGTGTTAAACCATTTGGTCATTTCTGCGGCGGCGGCGGGTTCACCGGTCGGAGCGCGGCCACGACCAAGACGGAACAACGTATCGAGGTCAACTGAGCCCTCTTTATTCTGGTGGCGCGCGGGTACGTTACCCAGCATCAGGCTGGTGGTCAGCACGTGATCGTACCAGGCGAAGTCACCGACCGGCAGCAGATTCACACCTGCGTCTTTCTGCTGTTGCCAGTGGCGTGCACGAAGTTCACGGCCAGTCGTCAGCAGATCGTCCTGGCTGGTGGTGCCCGCCCAGTAGCTTTCCTGCGCTTTTTTCAGTTCGCGACGCAGACCAACGCGGGGAAATCCGAGAATGTGGTTCAGAATAGTCATCAGTTGTGCCTCGTTAAATTGTTCTTTACCGGGACCATCAAAATTGGCTGATGTCAGTGTGCACACAGCCAGCGCGCAAGAACCGGAGCGTACTGAAGTACGTGAGGATTCTGAGCACTGCCCGGGATGTAAAATGACAAGTAAACTCATCAGCGAATCATTTAGACGTCCAGATGTTTACACCGCTATATTGTGCAGGTACTGTATCAACCACAAGCGCAAAATATTCACTGTCGATGTGAAGGACTCTCATGATCGAACTTAAACACCTGCGGACGCTGCAAGCGTTGCGAACGACAGGTTCACTGGCGGCGGCGGCGGCCCAGCTTCATCAAACGCAGTCAGCGTTATCTCATCAGTTCAGCGACCTGGAGCAACGTCTGGGGTTCCGGCTGTTTGTACGTAAAAGCCAGCCGCTGCGTTTCACGCCACAGGGAGAAATTTTGCTGCAACTGGCGGAACAGGTGCTGCCGCAAATCCAGCAGGCATTGCAGGCCTGCCATGAACCGCACCAGACCACATTGCGCATCGCTATTGAATGCCACAGTTGTATTCAGTGGCTGACCCCGGCGCTGAACAATTTCCGCAAGAGCTGGCCGCAGGTGGTGATGGATTTCAAATCGGGGATGACATTTGACCCGCAGCCCGCCCTGCAACAGGGAGAGCTGGATGTGGTACTGACCTCCGATATTCTGCCGCGCAGTGGGCTGTTTTATTCACCTATGTTTGATTTCGAAGTCCGCCTGGTGCTGGCACCGGATCATCCCCTGGCGCAAAAGGCGCATATTTCACCGGAAGACCTGGCCAGTGAGGTGCTGATGATTTATCCGGTTCAGCGCCAACGCCTGGATATCTGGCGTCATTTCTTACAGCCGGCCGATGTCAGCCCAACGTTGAAAAGCGTAGACAACACGCTACTGCTGATTCAGATGGTGTCTGCACAGATGGGGATTGCTGCGCTGCCACACTGGGTAGTGGAGAGTTTTGAGCATCAGGGACTGGTGGTAACGAAAACGCTGGGAGAGGGCCTTTGGAGCCGCCTGTATGCGGCAGTGCGCGACGGTGAACAGCGTCAGCCTGTGATCGAAGCCTTTATTCGTTCCGCCCGCCAGCACGCCTGCGATCATCTGCCTCGGGTTCGTGATGCATCCCGTCCTGGCGTGCCACATCCTTCCATCAGCCATCCTTAGCATGCACGGCAGCCAGTCGACTACTGGCGTTACACGCTGACCCGCGCTCGTGACTCAGGGCAGCGCACGCCGCTAACGCAGATGCACCCTGAGGGACGACGAGTTATACTGCACTCACTGCAATTGTTTCACTACAGAGAGTCCCTATGACCAATAACGATGTCCTGCGCAGCGTGCGTTACATGCTGAATTTAAGCGATGCTAAAGTTGTGAGCATTCTGGCGCTGGCAGAGAGCGAAGTAACAGAAGCCGAAGTGCACAGCTTCCTGAAAAAAGAGGATGAAGCCGGCTATCGCCCCTGCCCTGATGTCATCATGGGTTACTTTCTGAATGGTTTGATTTTTGAACGCCGTGGCAAAAGTGAAGACGCACCTGCGCCTTCTATCGAACGCAAGATGACCAATAACATCCTGATGAAGAAGCTGCGTGTTGCCTTCGACCTGAAAACCACCGACATTCTGGAACTACTGAAAAGTGCCGATTTTGCGGTAGGACAGTCAGAAATTGGGGCGATCTTCCGTAAACCTGGGCATAAAAATTACCGCGAATGCGGCGATCAAATTCTGCGTAACTTCCTCAAAGGCCTGACGATGAAAATCCGTCCGGTGAAGAAAGCCTAAGCGATTGACTGACTGATTAACGCCATCTGCTGGCGTTAATCTTTGTTCTTCTGCCAGATTAAAACCTTCCTTTTAGAACAAAATCACTCACCAAACGAAACCCACAGCCTTTATCTGGGTTTGCATATGTGACTATCCTCACACTTTATAGTTTCATTATGAAAATAAAACACCGATTTGTGATGTAGATATAGCCATCTCGTCATAAAACTGTAACATTTGCGCCATTCTTCACAGTCAGTTGTTCTGATTACGACTACGCTATGCGCGAAATGGAACATTTATTCCTGTTTTAACAGGATCCTGTTCCTCTACTCTGCGCATTCGAAGCCGGATGTCAGTCTTTCGAGCCATGGGAGGCCAAAATGTTACGTTTTTTCAAACCTGCTGCACATCAGCCCCGCGTTGATGACAGCCGCGTTGACCCGTTATACCGCAAGCTACGCTGGCAGATCTTTCTGGGGATATTCTTCGGTTATGCTGCCTACTACCTGGTGCGTAAGAACTTTGCCCTCGCGATGCCCTACCTGGTTGAACAGGGTTTCTCACGTGGTGACCTCGGCTTTGCGCTCTCCGGCATCTCTATCGCCTACGGTTTCTCAAAATTCATTATGGGGTCGGTCTCTGACCGCTCCAACCCGCGCGTCTTCTTACCTGCTGGCCTGATACTTGCCGCGGCAGTCATGTTGTTTATGGGCTTTGTCCCCTGGGCAACGTCCAGCATCATGGTGATGTTTGTACTGCTGTTCCTGTGTGGATGGTTCCAGGGGATGGGCTGGCCGCCGTGCGGTCGTACAATGGTGCACTGGTGGTCACAGAAAGAGCGCGGCGGCATTGTTTCCGTCTGGAACTGTGCGCATAACGTCGGTGGTGGTATCCCTCCACTGCTGTTCCTGCTCGGTATGGCCTGGTTTAACGACTGGAAAGCGGCGCTGTATATGCCTGCTTTTGGTGCCATTGTTATCGCCATCATTGCTTTTGCGCTGATGCGTGATACCCCGCAGTCTTGCGGCCTGCCGCCGATTGAGGAGTACAAAAACGACTATCCACCGAACTATGATGAGAAACATGAAGATGAGCTAACGGCTAAGCAGATCTTTATGCAGTACATCCTGCCGAACAAACTGCTGTGGTATATCGCGCTGGCTAACGTGTTTGTTTACCTGCTGCGTTACGGCATCCTCGACTGGTCACCGACCTACCTGAAAGAAGTGAAACACTTCACGCTGGATAAATCATCGTGGGCTTACTTCTTCTACGAGTACGCCGGTATCCCGGGTACGCTGCTGTGCGGCTGGATGTCGGATAAAGTCTTTAAAGGTAACCGTGGTGCAACAGGCGTGTTCTTTATGGTGTTGGTGACCATTGCCACCGTTGTGTACTGGATGAACCCGGCCGGTAATCCTGGTGTGGATATGGCCTGTATGATGATTATTGGCTTCCTGATTTATGGCCCGGTGATGCTGATTGGTCTGCATGCCCTGGAGCTGGCACCGAAGAAAGCGGCGGGTACCGCAGCAGGCTTTACCGGTCTGTTTGGCTACCTCGGTGGGTCCGTTGCCGCCAGTGCTATCGTCGGCTATACCGTTGATTACTTCGGCTGGGATGGCGGCTTTATCATTATGATCGGCGGCTGTGTGCTGGCGGTGATCCTGCTGACGATGACGATGTTCAGCGAGAAGAAACACAAACAGGGCCTGAACTCACTCTGATTGAAGGGAACATTATGTTGAAAAACGTTATCGCTACCTTACTTCTCACCACCTCTCTCGCGGCGACAGCCGCGAGTTCTTCGCCTGTCGTGATTGCGCATCGTGGGGCCAGCGGTTATCTGCCGGAGCACAGCCTGCCGGCAAAAGCGATGGCCTATGCTCAGGGAGCGGATTACCTTGAGCAGGATCTGGTGATGACCAAAGACGATCATCTGGTGGTGCTGCATGACCATTATCTGGATCGGGTGACGGATGTTGCCACGCGTTTCCCCCATCGCGCACGGGCTGACGGACGTTATTACGCCATCGACTTTACCCTTGCCGAGATCAAGAGCCTGGCGTTTACCGAAGGCTTTACGCTTGAAAACGGCAAAAAGGTGCAGACCTTCCCAGACCGCTTCCCGATGGGGAAATCTGATTTCCGTGTTCATACCTTTGAGGAAGAACTGGAGTTTATTCAGGGCCTGAACCACTCCACCGGCAAAGACATCGGGATTTATACCGAAATTAAAGCCCCGTGGTTCCACCGCAAAGAAGGCAAGGATATTTCAGCCAAAGTGCTGGATGTCCTTAAGCAGTATGGTTACAGCAGTAAGACCGATAAGGTTTATGTGCAGTGCTTTGACTATAACGAAGTGAAGCGCATCAAGACCGAGCTGGAACCTCAGCGGGGAATGAATCTGAAGCTGGTGCAGCTGATCGCCTATACCAAATGGGATGAAACTCAGGAGCAGCGCGACGGTAAGTGGGTGAACTACGATTACGATTGGATGTTTGCGCCGGGTGCGATGAAAACCATCGCCCAATACGCCGACGGTATCGGCCCGGATTACCATATGCTGGTGGCGCCAGGCGCAAAAACCGGCAATGTGCCGCTGAACGATATAGTGAAAGAGGCACACCAGAATCATCTGGTGGTGCATCCGTACACGGTACGCGCCGATCAGCTACCGCCTTATGTCAGCAACGTCGATCAGCTGTACGACCTGCTGTACAACAAAGCGGAGGTTGATGGTCTGTTTACTGATTTCCCGGATAAAGCCGTTCGTTTCTTAGGTCGATAACTATCGGATGACTAAAGGGCCGATCGAACAGTTGATCGGCCCTGCAGACTTACACGTGATACAGCTGACGCAGGAAGTTCGGCACGGCCTGATCGGCATTCGACCCGATCACTTCCAGCTCCGGTAAGATATCTTTCAGGCGCTGATGAGAGTTGCTCATGATGCAGCCTTTGCCCGCCATACTCAGCATCTCTTTATCATTCATACCGTCACCAAAGGCAATGCACTCCTGTAACGAGAAGCCCAGTGATTTTGATACCGCATCCAGCGCGTGCCCTTTCGACACACCGCCCGCCATCACTTCCAGGCAGGTTGGCAGCGAGAAGCTGACGTTAACCCGATCACCCCAGCGCGCAATCAGCGCCAACTCCAGTGGGACCAGCAGTTCCGGGATGGCGCAGGTGAAGAACACCTTGCTGATGCCGTCGGTCGACAGCTGGCCCGGCTCATAGATCTGATAGTTGAAGTCAGACTCGCGGAAGAAATCCATCTCTTCAGGACGGTGGCGGTTCAGGAACCACTCTTCATCCCGATACACGTTGGTGTAGATATCAGGGTTGGCGTGCTGCATGGCGAACAGTTCAAGCGCGATATCTTCATCCAGGTTGTGACTGAAAACCAGCTCACCGGCGGTGTTATGCACCCGCGCCCCATTTGAGGTGATCATGTAAGCATCGATGCCCAGGCTGTCACGCATCTGCGCCACGTCGATGTAATGGCGGCCCGTTGCAAAGACAAAATGGATGCCTTTACGTGTCAGCAACTGTAACGTTTCGCGGGCATAAGGGGAAAGCGTGTGGTCCGGTGACAGCAGCGTGCCATCCAGATCTGAAGCAACAATACGGTACATAACACCTCTGATTAATATTTCTGGCGGGCTGTCAGTACCCACCGGCAAAGTCATTCTGTCCACTCAGCAGTGGCGGGAAAAAAAGGCCAGGATGGCCTCCAGCGCTTCGCTGCGCATGCTGTCTTTCTCAAACAGGATCTCGTGGCGGGCACCGTCGATAATCATCGGCTTACTCCCTTCGCAGGGCTGGCCGGCGGCCACCATCGTCTGGCAAAACAGATCCTGAGCGCGGTTATCCACCACTTTATCGTCAGCGGCCTGGAGCAGCAGCAGCGGCGTCGATATCTTCGCCGCCTGGCTTAAAATACTGTGCCCGGCGCGTACCCCTTCTCTCACCCAGTGATAAGTGGGGCCACCCACACGCAGGCCCGGATCGTCGGCATAAAAACGCAGGTTACGGCGATAGCGTTCACGGCTGTGCGTCAGTTCGTTAATGGCGAACGGGCGCGCATGCCATTTTCCGGTCCCCAGAGCATAACCCTCGCGTACCGTCGGATATTTTTCCGCCCAGTTAAGGATAGAGTTGGCCATCCATAACGGCATCGGCAGGAAGATGCCAAACATCGGCGATGCCAGCGCCACTGCATCAAACGCCGCAGGCTGGCGAGCCAGCATCAGCGCCAGTATCGCCCCGCCCATCGAATGGGCCAGTGCATAACGGCGGCGATAGTGACGTGTGACAATCTCTTTCAAATACAGGGTTTCGAGGTCGTCGACATAATCTTCGAATTCAACCACATGGCCACGGTGAGAATCCTGCAATAACCGCCCGGATCGTCCCTGCCCGCGATGATCGATAATGATGACATCATAACCGCTATGGAACAGGTCATAGGCCAGCTCCGGGTATTTCACATAGCTTTCAATGCGCCCCGGGCACAGCAGTATCACCTTATCGTGTTGCGGTGAGATGAAACGGACGTAGCGGATCGGGACGTTTTCAACACCGAAAAACTCATCCTCTTCACGCAATTTCCAGAAATCCAGCAACGGGCCTGTAGCAAATGCCGCAAAGGCTTTTTCCCGCGTCGTCCAGTTGTGTTTACGATGTTCCATCAGGCTCATTTCCAGAAAGGACTCTCCCTTAAAAAAGGGGCAGGGTTCCCCGTAGCGCCGCATTCAACAATAACGTATTGTGTCACAAATGAGCGTTTTTCGGGAGTTTTACGCATGACCATCGAGTGGTGGCTGACCTATCTGTTAACAACCAGCATCTTAAGTCTGTCGCCAGGTTCTGGCGCAATCAATACCATGAGCACCGGTATCAGCCACGGTTATCGCGGTGCGGTCGCCTCAATCTCCGGCCTTCAGGTTGGGCTGTCGCTGCATATTGTGCTGGTCGGCATTGGGCTGGGTGCGCTGTTTTCCCAGTCGTTACTGGCCTTTGAAATTCTTAAATGGGCCGGGGCGGGCTACCTGGTCTGGCTGGGTATTCAACAGTGGCGATCGGCCGGGGCGATCGATCTGAATGCGGTTGCCAAAGCGATGCCGCGTCGTAGGCTGTTTAAACGCGCCGTGCTGGTGAATCTGACCAATCCAAAAAGTATTGTGTTCTTGGCTGCCCTCTTCCCGCAGTTCATTCTGCCGCATCAGCCGCAGGCGATGCAGTATCTGGTCCTGGGCGTCACGACCGTAGTGGTGGATATTATCGTGATGATTGGCTATGCCACGCTGGCCACACGCATCTCCGCGTGGATCAAAGGACCGCATCAGATGAAATTGCTAAACCGGATTTTTGGGGGCTTGTTTATTGCGGTAGGTGCACTGCTGGCCTCGGCACGAAGAATCGCCTAACAGAACCCGGGTCGGGCATGCCCGACCCCTACAAAAACTGTCGCGGCCGATAATTTATCGATCGGCCCACATCAAACATTACTCGTCGTCGTCACCGTCGACATGCTCTTTGATCATCACCATAAACGGCCTGCCAAAACGCTCCAGCTTCTTATGCCCGACGCCATTCACACTCAACATCTCGGATGCTGTCAGCGGCATTTGCTCCGCCATTTCAATCAGCGTTGCATCGTTAAACACCACATATGGCGGAACATTGGCTTCATCGGCGATGGATTTACGCAGCTTGCGTAGTTTGGCAAACAGCTTGCGGTCATAACTTCCGCCATAGGATTTCTGGCTGCTGTTACGCGGTTTAATACTCACCAGGCGAGGAACCGCCAGCATCAGCGGCACTTCACCACGTAAGGTGGGGCGTGCGGCTTCCGTCAGCTGTAATGCTGAGTGCATGGCGATGTTTTGCGTCACCAGCCCAAGGTGAATCAACTGGCGTAACACGCTGGTCCAGTGCTCATGGCTCTGCTCACGGCCGATGCCATACACCGGTAATTTGTCGTGCTGCATATCGCGGATGCGCTGGTTATTGGCGCCGCGCAGGATCTCGACGATATACCCCATCCCGAAACGCTGCCCAACGCGATAAATACAGGAGAGTGCTTTTTGCGCCTCGACCAGGCCATCATAACGGCGCGGTGGATCAAGGCAGATATCGCAGTTGTCGCAAGGCTGCTGACGCCCCTCACCAAAATAGTTCAGCAAGACCAGACGACGGCAGGTCTGCGCTTCGGCAAACGCACCCATCGCATTCAGCTTATGGCGTTCAATATCCTGTAGCGGCCCCGGTGTTTTCTCTTCCAGACACTTACGCAACCAGGCCATATCGGCCGGATCATACAGCAGCAGCGCCTCGGCTGGCAGGCCATCACGCCCCGCACGCCCGGTTTCCTGATAGTAGGATTCGATATTGCGCGGGATATCAAAGTGCACCACAAAACGCACGTTGGGTTTGTTAATGCCCATACCAAAAGCCACGGTCGCCACCACGATTTGCAGGTCATCGCGCTGGAAGGCTTCCTGCACATGAGCACGGTGTGCGTTATCCATGCCCGCATGATAGGCGCCAACGCTCAGGCCACGGCTTTGCAGACGGGCTGCGGTGTCTTCCACTTTGGCCCGGCTGTTACAGTAAATGATGCCGCACTTGCCGCGCTGATCCTGCACATAGCGCAGCAGCTGTTCGGTAGGTTTGAATTTTTCCACCAGCGTATAGCGGATATTGGGGCGGTCAAAGCTACTGACCTGGATGAGCGGGTCATCAAGCTGCAGCAGACGGGCAATGTCGTTACGCGTGGTTTCATCGGCGGTGGCGGTCAGCGCCATCACCGGGACATCCGGCAGGCGATGACGTAGCTGGCCCAGCGCACCGTATTCCGGGCGGAAGTCGTGGCCCCACTGGGAAATACAGTGGGCTTCATCCACCGCCAGCATCGCCGGATTCCAGTGCGTCAGCTGCTCGAGGAAGTTGTCCATCATCAGACGTTCAGGGGCAATGTACAGTAGACGGATGCGACCGGTACGGCAGCCTGCCATCACTTCCTGCTGCTCTTCACGGTTCTGCGTCGAATTGAGGCAGGCCGCCGCAACGCCGTTTGCCAGCAGTTGGTCCACCTGGTCTTTCATCAACGAGATCAACGGCGACACCACCAGCGTCAGCCCCTCACGCACCAGCGCAGGGATCTGATAACAGAGTGATTTTCCGCCGCCGGTTGGCATAACGACCAGACAGTCACGCCCGTTGAGCGACTCCTGAATGATGGTTTGTTGCCCCGGACGAAACTGCTGATAGCCGAAGGTATCGCGTAATACCTGCTCTGCCAGCGTTTCTTTATTGATGACTGCTGCCGTAGACACGTTGTCCCCACATCTGAAATAACAAGAATTCTGGCCGGGTTGATTGCTCAACCCGGTCACGACGACCTTAGAACAGGTCGTTGAGCGTCACGCCCACACCGACGCGCGTTTGACGGTGGTTATAGTCGATTAACGACTCGCCATAACCACTAAACACCTGCGTATAGAAACGCACATGATCGGTCATCGGGTAGCTCCAGCCCAGTTCAGCGCCGCCGTAGCCGCTGTTCCAGTTGTAGTTGCTCCTCACACTGAAGATGCTCTCGCCCCACTGGTAGCCCACCGTCAGGCGATAATAACCCATGTACTTAGTGATATCCGGGTTATCGTCATTATTTTCACTTTCTGGAAGACGGTACCAGGGTTTGACCTCAACCATCCAGTTGCCGTTTTCTGCCATCAGTCGGGCATAGACACGGTTCCAGCTACGCGATGTCGGATCGGATCGGCCGTTAGACTCATGATTCAGGCCCGTTTCCACATCGCGTAACGTCCAGCCAGCGAAAGAGTAATCCGTGGCCCAGCCAAGAAAGATCTGCGGCTGATAGTTGGTTTCACGAAACGGTGAAGAGGCACCACGATTAGATAACTGCCACCAGGACCGTTGAGTATAGGACGCCGCCAGCACCGAGTTATCGCCGAGAATGCCACGCCATAACGGGAAGGCCAGGCTTAACTGGAACTTCACTTCATCATGTTTGGCTTTATTTCCCCAGTCGTAAGACTCGATCGCTTCCTTGTTAATATTACTGGTAGCTGTATAAAGCAGATAGTTGTTTTCGTAAGGAAAAAGGATAAACGGGTTATCGTGCTTCTCCAGCAAGTTGGCAATAATGCTGCCGCGAACCGCAGGCTGATCGTGAACATCTTTTACGGTAGCGGTCTGTGCCAGCACCAACGTCGGAAACAGAATTGCTGATGCCAGCAATCCTTTCAGCAGAGCCATAGGGTTCTCCCAGAGAGGCGGATAAGTGAATAAAAAGCACGCCATTCTACACAGAAACATCCAGGGGGATTAGTGCTCATTTCCGAAAGTGGAAAGCACCTTCAACGAAGCATATTATACACACTCCGTTAACCTGATTTTTCATTCAGATCGCATTACAGGAAGACCCGCTAATGTCAGCAGTACCTATGGATCAGGCTGCCGCTCGCCGCCTGATTGGCGAAATTTTTGTCTACCATATGCCGTTCAACCGCGCACTGGGGCTGGAGCTGGACCGACTGGAGTCGGATTACGCAGAGATAAGCCTGGCGAATCAGACCATGCTGGTCGGTAACTCTGCTCAGAGAATATTGCACGGTGGCGTGATCGCTTCCGTACTGGATGTCGCTGCCGGTCTGGTGTGCGTCACCAGCGCGCTGACACGCCAGGAAAGCATCACTGAAGAGGAGTTACGCCAGCGCCTGTCGCGCATGGGAACCATCGACCTGCGGGTGGATTATCTGCGTCCCGGCCGTGGTGAACGCTTTACGGCCAGCAGCAGTCTGTTACGTGGTGGTAATAAAGTGTCGGTTGCCAGGGTCGAGTTACACAACGATGTCGGTGTTCATATTGCCAGCGCCACTGCTACCTATCTGATCGGTTAACTTCATGAATCCACAGCACACTCGCCAGGGCATTTTCTTTGCTCTGGGCGCTTATTTTATCTGGGGCATTGCTCCGGTTTACTTCAAGCTCATCCAGCAAGTTGCCCCCGGGGAAATTATGACCCACCGGGTGATCTGGTCATTTTTCTTTATGCTGGTGCTGCTCACCGCCAGCCGACACTGGCGCAATGTCCGTACGGTTATCCAGCACCCCAAAAAGGTGCTGCTGCTGGCGCTCTCCGCCGTCGTGATTTGCGGTAACTGGCTGCTGTATATCTGGGCGGTGAATAATCACCATTTGCTGGAGGCCAGTCTGGGTTACTTTATTAACCCGTTGCTGAACGTTCTGGTGGGGATGGTGTTTCTCGGGGAACGCTTTCGGCGCCTGCAATGGCTGGCAGTGGCACTCGCGGCCTGCGGCGTACTGATACAGGTGTGGCAGTTTGGTTCCGTGCCGGTGATCGCTCTCAGTCTCGCCATCAGCTTTTCATTCTATGGCTTGCTGCGTAAAAAAATAGCCGTTGATGCCCAAAGCGGAATGCTGATTGAAACCAGCTGGCTGTTAATCCCTGCGGCAATCTATCTGTTCGCGATAGCCGACAGCCCCACCAGCCATCTGGGAAGCAACCCACTGAGCCTCAACTTGATGCTGGCCGCTGCCGGGGTGATCACCACGGTTCCGCTGATGCTGTTTACTGCCGCTTGCACACGTTTGAAACTGTCCACCGTCGGCTTTTTCCAGTATCTGGCACCCACGCTGATGTTCCTGCTAGCCGTATTATTTTACGGAGAGCAAATGACACCCGATAAAGTCGTGACCTTTGGCTTTATCTGGACAGCGCTGGCGCTCTTTATTGCCGATGCTCTGTTGGCATTACGCCGATCGTCGGCCGTATAGCGCGATAAGCAGAAATAAAAAAATCGCCTCTCAGGCGATTTTTTTTATCGAGCGGCTTACAGCCAGTTCTTACGCTTAAAGTAGGCGTAAGGTGCCAGACCGGCGAGGATCATCAGGCTAATCGCCCCTGGATAGCCAAAGCTCCATTTCAGCTCAGGCATAAACTCGAAGTTCATCCCGTAGCTGGAGGCCACCAGGGTAGGCGGCAGGAAGACCACCGATACCACCGAGAAGATCTTGATGATGCGGTTCTGTTCGATGTTGATAAAGCCCATCGCCGCCTGCATCAGGAAGTTAACTTTCTGGAACAGGGATTCATTGTGCGGCAGCAGGGATTCGATATCGCGCAGGATCTCGCGAGCCTGCTCCAGCTGATTGCCTGGCAGACGCGCCTTACGTACCAGGAAGTTAAGTGCACGCTGGGTATCCATCAGACACAGGCGCACCTTCCAGCCGATATCTTCCAGCTCTGCCAGCGTCGACAGTGCTTCATCAAACGCATCGCCCTGCTGTCCTTCCATAATCACGCGGCTCAGTTTTTCCAGATCGCTGTAGATATTCTCGATCTCATCCGCCAGCTGTTCGATTTTTGTCTCAAACAGATCGAGCAGCAGCTCGTAAGCATTTCCGTCGCTCAGAACCTGATTACGGGCACGCATACGGTAAAGACGAAACGCCGGGAGTTCACGTTCGCGCAGGGTATACAGGCGCCCTTCACGAATGGTGAAGGCCACCGTCGAGTTACCCGCGTGATCGTCAGCATCTTCATAGAAGAAAAATGAGTGAATATGCAGACCATCTTCATCTTCGAAGAAACGTGCGGAGGCTTCGATATCTTCCAGTTCAGGGCGGGTCGCAAGGCTCTGGCCCAGTTCGGTTTGTACCCGATCTCGTTCAGCTTCTTCCGGTTCGATCAAATCGACCCAGACGGAACCGATCAGCTCGTCCCTGGCATCAGCATCATCCAGTTCAAGGCGGGTCAGACGGTTTTGGTCGAGTTTAAATGCGCTCAACATTAGCTGTACTCCCAATTCACAGTAACAAAATGGGACAGAGCGCTTGAACACGGGAAACAGATGTTTCAGTCAGCGAGCAAAACTGACTCAGAGCGACGGGACATGCGGTCGCCAACAACCACGAAGGCTATCGGCAAAAGAGGATAGCCTTAGGAGTTGTACCTGAAATGCAGGTCAGTGAGCCAGTATGTACTGGGTGTGTCCAAGGCGAATGTCCTCTTAGGGTAATGGTGGGCGCATGTTACGCTGAGACTAAAAAGGCGTCAAGCGGGGCCATGCGCCCTTCTGGGCGTCACATCGCTTCCAGTTTGGCATAAGCAGCCACCAGCCACTTAATGCCCTGTCCCTGGAACGCCACCTGGAGTCGGCTATGCTCGCCACTGCCTTCCAGATTAACGATAGTCCCTTCGCCAAACTTGGCATGATGCACCCGCTGGCCGAGGGCGAAACCACTGTCATTTTTCGCGATCGGCGTCCCCATGCGCTGATGGTTGGCAGGGCGGCTGACGCTGGCACGCAGACGAACCTCCTCCACGCACTCTTCAGGCAACTCTCCGATAAAGCGCGATGGGCGGTGATACACTTCCTTACCATAAAGCCGTCGGGTTTCGGCATAGGTCAGGGTCAGTTTCTGCATCGCACGCGTCACACCAACGTAGGCCAGGCGACGTTCTTCTTCCAGGCGGCCACCTTCATCCAGCGACATCTGGCTGGGGAACATGCCCTCTTCCATGCCGACAATAAACACCTGCATAAACTCCAGCCCTTTGGCGGAGTGCAGGGTCATTAACTGCACGGCATCCTGCCACTTGTCGGCCTGCCCTTCACCGGCCTCAAGAGCGGCATGGGAGAGAAACGCCTGCAGCGGCATCAGGTCCTGGTCTTCATCCTGATAGCTGTACTGTCGTGTGGCATTAACCAGCTCCTCAAGGTTTTCGATACGTGCCTGGCCCTTCTCGCCTTTTTCCTGCTCATACATCAGCCACAAACCGGAATCTTTGATCACCCGGTCCGTCTGCACATGCAGCGGCATCTCAGCGGTTTCCTGCGCCAGTGAATCGACCAGTTCGGTAAAGCGCTGTAAGGCCGATGCGGCACGCCCGGCCAGCGCTTTTTCCTGCAACAGGACGCGCGTGGTTTGCCACAGCGTGAGCTGACGTTCACGTGACGTCTGGCGGATGACATCCAGCGTCCGGTCGCCTATGCCTCGGGTCGGCGTGTTGATCACGCGCTCAAAGGCGGCATCGTCATTACGGTTGGAGATCAAACGCAGATAGGCCAGCGCATCCTTGATTTCCTGGCGCTCGAAGAAGCGCATACCGCCATAGATCCGGTACGGCATACTGGTTTGCAACAGCGCTTCTTCCAGCACGCGCGACTGGGCGTTACTGCGATAGAGGATCGCGCAGTCATTCAGCGCGCCGCCATTCTCCATCCACACCTTAATGCGGTTGACCACAAAGCGCGCTTCATCGAGTTCATTGAAGGCACAGTAAACCGCAATTTGCTCGCCATCGCTGTCTTCGGTCCACAGCTCTTTACCCAGGCGGCCACTGTTATTAGCAATCAGGGTATTCGCTGCTTTCAGAATATTGTTGGTCGAGCGGTAGTTTTGCTCAAGACGGATGGTTTCCGCACCGGGGAAATCTTTGAGGAAGCGCTGGATGTTTTCCACCTGCGCGCCACGCCAGCCATAGATAGACTGATCGTCATCCCCCACGATGATCACTTTACCGGTGTCACCCGCCAGCATACGGATCCACGCATACTGGATGTTGTTGGTATCCTGGAATTCGTCCACCAGGATATTGGTAAACCGTTCGCGGTAGTGATTGAGGATATGCGGTTTGTTCAGCCACAGCTCATGAGCACGCAGCAGCAGCTCGGCAAAGTCCACCAGACCGGCGCGATCGCAGGCTTCCTGATAGGCCTGGTAAATACGCAGCCAGGTCTGTTCAATCGGGTTACCGTAACTTTCGATATGTTTCGGACGCAGCCCTTCGTCTTTTTTGCCATTGATGTACCACATCCCCTGACGGGCAGGCCACTGCTTCTCATCCAGATTCATCGCTTTGATCAGGCGCTTCAGCAGACGCAGCTGATCTTCACTGTCGAGGATTTGGAAGTCCTGCGGCAGGTTGGCATCGAGATGGTGCGCGCGCAGCAGACGGTGCGCCAGCCCGTGAAACGTCCCGATCCACATACCGCCCTGGCTGGTACCGATGAGCTGTTCGATACGGTGGCGCATCTCGGCCGCCGCTTTGTTGGTGAAGGTCACCGCCATAATCGAATAGGGAGAGCAGTTTTCCACTGCCATCAGCCAGGCAATGCGATGCACCAGCACGCGGGTTTTACCACTGCCCGCACCCGCCAGCACCAGCAGGTTGCTGCGCGGCGCGGCAACGGCTTCGCGTTGTTTGTCATTCAAGCTGTCGAGCAGTTCAGAAACGTCCATAGGCACCGTCGGGGATCGGGGGCAGCATCAGGCCGCCCACTGGATATTTAACCAGCTTATTATATCAGCGCGGTCAGCGATGCCAACCGGGAAATTTCCAGCGTGGGAAGCAGGCGGGTGTCGTTAATATGCATCAGGTTGCCTTCGCGCAGGTTAATCCAGCATGACTGCATGCCGTAACGGATAGCCCCGGCGACATCCGTGGTGAGATCGTCACCCACATGCAGGATATTTTCAGCAGACAGATTTAACCGCTCTGCCGCCAGCTGATACATATCATGGAAAGGTTTAGCGCGGCCATCCGGCCCGGCACGCAGGGTAAACTGGAAGTACTTATCCAGGCCACAAAGGTGGGGTTCCGCATTGCCGTTAGTGATCGCCACCAGCGGGATGCGCTGAGCCAGAGCCGCGAGCGTAGCGTGCGTCTCTTCAGGCATCTCAATCTCGCTGCGCCAGCGGGCAAAGACGGCCATGACGTCATGTGACCCCCTCAGCGCCTGCGTTGACGGCAGCCCCACATCCAGCATCACCTGCTCGACAGCGCGGCGACGCCACTCGCTGACATCATGATAAATGTCAGGCTCGGCGGCCAGCAGGCGGTCACGCACCTGCTGATACTGTGACACGCTGTAGTCCTTCAGCGCGGGATGATACGCCTGAAGCGCGCTGTGAGATTCCCGCGTGGTGCGCAGGATCACCGGGTGGTTGTCATACAGCGTGTCATCAAGATCGAAGGTCATTGCCGCAACAGGGCGTAAAGGCCGGTAAAAGTGCATCAGGATTTTCCTCGTTTCGCACGGGGATGGGCAGCATCGTAAACCGACGCCAGGTGTTGAAAGTCGAGATGGGTATAGATTTGCGTGGTAGTCAGGTTGGCATGCCCGAGCAGCTCCTGCACGGCACGCAAATCACCACTGGATTCCAGCATATGCGTTGCAAATGAATGACGTAGTTTATGCGGATGAACATGGCTGGACAGCCCCTGTTTAACGCCCCACTCAGCAAAACGCTTTTGTACGTTACGCGCTGAAATGCGCTTGCCCTGCTTCGACAGGAATAACGCAGTGTCCTCTGGTGCAAACAGCTCACGCATCACCATCCAGTGCTCAACCCAATGGACGGCGGTCCGGCCAATCGGCAGACGGCGCTCTTTGCTGCCTTTACCGATCACCCACACTTCACCGGAAGCGAGGTCAAGATGACTCAGGTCAATACCCACCAGTTCGGACAAACGCAAGCCGGCACCGTACATCACCTCCAGCATCGCGCGATCGCGAACGGCCAGCGGGTCATTGAGGTCAATGTCCAGCAGCTTGTCGACTTCATCGACATCAATATTTTTGGGAAGATGCCGTGCAGCGCGCGGCGTGGCAACGCCTTTCGCCGGGTTAGCGTTGATGACGCCCTGGCTGATCAGCCAGTCGAGGAAGCTACGTAATGCGGAAAGCCTCAGCGCCAGGCTCGCGGGCTTCAGCCCGCTGCGACTGCTGCGGGCCGCCAGTGAGCGCACCAGGGCAGCATCCAGCCGTGGCCAGTCACTCACGTTCAGTTCATCCAGCAGGGCTATGACAGCACTGAGCTGGCGCTGATAGCTCTCCTGAGTGAGAGGACTGAGCTGACGCTCCACTTTCAGATAACGCAGGAAGCCCTCTACGGCTGGCAGCAGGGGCGACTCGCTATTCACGCGCGTTCTATCCAGCGTGACAGCAGCTGGGGCAACATCAGCGACAGATGCTGTAACAACACCGTACCCATGCCCGACTGGTAATGCTGATTGTCGCGGCTGCTGAAGATCAGTACGCCGAGGTCACCCTCTTCACCCAGCAGCGACATCGCGACCGAACCAATGGCTTTTGCCTGTGGCAACAGTAACAGTAACTCCGGGCCATTAAGACTACCAAGATAGTGATTCTGTTTACCCAAACGCTGAATGCGTACAGATTCAAATGCCTGACGCGGCAGCGCCAGCTGCGTAAAGTCGGAAGGGGCACCGATGCGCCATTTCTCAGCGAACAGCCGAATATTTGCCCCCGCAAGGCCAAATTCACGCGCCCAGCGATGGAGGCGGTTAAGCATGTCATGCAGACTGGTGGCCGAGGCGAGACGCCCCTGCAGGGCGAACAGCCGATCAAATAGCTGCTGATTTGCGCTGGCCTGCTCCATCAACAGCGTAATGTCTTCTTCCAGCTGGTGAATATGATTGCGCTGACGCGCCAGCTGCCACTCCACCAGCGAGACGGTGCCGCGGATTGGATGCGGCACGATCATCTGTTCAACCTGGCGGGCATTGCGGATAAAGAAGTCTGGATTTTGCATCAGGAACTCACTGACCGTACGATCGTCTAGTAAGATTTCGCCAGCGTCCTGTTGTTCCCCGACATTTTTCATAAATGAATAAACCCGTCATATACGTGAGTGGCAGGACCGGTCATATACAGGGGATGCCCCGGACCTTTCCATGCGATATTGAGCGTGCCGCCAGGCAGGTCAACCCGCACTTTTTCCGCCAGCAACGTCTGCTGTATCCCGATCGCGACGGCGGCGCATGCACCGCTGCCACAGGCCTGGGTTTCACCCGCGCCGCGTTCATACACGCGCAGACGGATATGTTCACGGCTAACCACTTCCATAAAGCCAACGTTGACCCGCTCAGGAAAACGTTCGTGGCTTTCCAGCACCGGCCCCAGTGTTTCCACCGTGGCAGTTTTTACACTCTCAACCTGTAAGACACAGTGTGGGTTACCCATCGATACGACACCACACATCACAGTTTGCTCA
Source organism: Erwinia rhapontici (assembly GCF_020683125.1). NCBI lineage: Bacteria > Pseudomonadati > Pseudomonadota > Gammaproteobacteria > Enterobacterales > Erwiniaceae > Erwinia > Erwinia rhapontici. The sequence continues at coordinate 4,782,147 of NZ_CP085627.1, forward strand.
GCCGCGCGCATCAGGTAGATGTTTTCCGCTTTGTTGGCACGGAAAGGTACCTGCTGTGGTTCGAAATTGGGTTCGCCCATGTTCACGCACACCAGTTCATCTTGGTTAACGCTTAACACCATGCGGCCGGTTTGGGTGCTGACGCGGATATCATTTTTATTGGTCAACCCTTTCAGGCGAACGAAACGGGCAAAACAGCGTGCACCGTTGCCACACTGTGCCACTTCGCTACCGTCGGCATTAAAAATACGATAATGGAAATCAAGATCGGGATCGTAAGGCGGCTCGACGATCAGTAGCTGATCAAAGCCGATCCCCAGATGACGGTCGGCCAGGCGACGGATCAGTTCGGGTGAAAAATAGACATTTTGCGTGACGGCATCAACCACCATAAAGTCGTTGCCTAGGCCGTGCATTTTTGAGAACTGCATTTTCTGCTCCGCCGGGTGCGTCATAGTTTACTGAGCCGGTTGCGCACTCTGTCCGCGGGTCGTGGCAGGCGTCTGCCCTGACGTGGCGGATGGCGTCGTTGGGGTAGTCTGCTGAACCTGTGGTTTAGCTGGCTCATCTTTGGGGAAATAGAGCGGGCCTTTCAGGCCACATCCCGTAAGGCTGACCACAGCCAGTACCAGAGCCAGCGGGAATCGTATTTTCTTCATTCTTGTTCTGCTCGTTAAAGATACCTTTTGCCGTCTATCATCGCAGGTGAAGTTCGAAAAGCAACAGGAAAAGCGCAATCCCTGGTGCCGTATTCACCATCAGGAGCATCAGGGGCACAGCGGTAAAAGAGGGAACAGAACAGACGGCCAGAGAAAGGATGCCAGCGAAACACCGCCCACGGCCGCAAGCGGTTTCTCTTTAACCGTTACGCTTTAGTGGCAATAGTAAAGGTCAGCACATCGCTGTAGTCGCCCTTTTTAATGCCCTTCGGTGCAAAGGTGCGGAAAATGGGCATAAAACAGGTTTTCCCGCCTTCCAATAACGGCAGCGCGGATAAAGAGGTGTTAGGCAGATCAATTTTACTGCTTCCGCTATCCAGCGTCAGCTGGTAAGGAATACTCTGCGTATTATCCTGCAGGCCTTTCAACTGATACTGGTTATTTACCATACCGTTCTGATTACTGGCATTAATAATAAACTGCTTATTGGCAACGCCAGAGTCAGTATACCGCAGGCACAACTGGTCACTGCTGGCGCTAAAAGGAATCACCTGCTCCCCGTTTTTTATTTCACCGAGATCCCAGTCGGGAGCAGTGACAGTTATAATCGGATCGGGTTTTGGTGGATTTGTAGGAGTTGATATTGATTTGCACGTCCCCTCACCACCCAGGGTAATATAGGTGCCAGTATTATCGGCCATGTCTGTTCCATACATGCGATTACCAGCGCGAATAAAGACTGCAGGCCACGCTGATAGTCCGCCAGAATTAAAGGTGATAGAAGCATAAAGGCTAATCTGGAGTCCATAACCCCAGTAACCACCGCTGCCGTACAGCATCACATAGCCTCCTTCACCCACATATTTCAAATTACCGGGATATCCTCCAAGTGAGAAAGAATTGGGTATAACGCTAACTGGTACTCCGTCCGCTGTGTAATTGTAGAGCAGGAACCCACGCGATACAATCGGCGTTAGGATATCACTATAGTAAATATTAACGCTAACCGTGCTTGTGCCGTCACCATTATCAATCATTCTGCAATCAGAATACCTAAATGCAACTTTTCCATAATCTAGCGCATAACCATTCATCGACAGACTTAGAAGTAACATCCCCGAAAACCAACCTACAATTCTTTTCATTGCTCATTCCTTACTCACATCTTTTTCTATCTACAAACTAGTGGCTGAGGGGGGCTGATACCTTTATTAAACAGTAACCGATATCAATTTCTGCTTACATCAGTTCCTGTCCCCTCAGATTTGAGTAGCAATAGTAAAGGTCAGCACGTCACTGTAATCACCCTTTTTAATGCCCTTCGGTGCAAAGGTGCGGAAGGTAGGCATATGCGGTTACGAGTGTCTTACTATATGCAACATTCATCGACAGGCTCAAAAATAGAAAAACCCAAAATCCTGGGCTCATCATTTTTCTTAAGATTTGCATAGCACTTTTCCATCGATTTCCAGGCGATTACCGGTTATGACTTTCGGTGTCCCCGGATAAATATTAAAATCATCCATCCGCTGACCATCCACTTTACTATTTTTCGCCTGATAGCGCGTGTTGCCGGTTGCTGTCAGCGTGATGGCGTTAGCACGGCAGGCGGCACGAATACTGCTGGTCTGCTTGTCGGGCAGCTGCCGCACGAGTGCACTGAAGCTCAGGTTAACCGCTATCCCGGCGGCAGAGTTTGCCCGGCCGCTGCCGGATATCTCGATGGCCGGCTTCACGTCCAGCCGGTAAACGGTTTCCTGGGTGACGGCAGCCAGCGATTTAAGATTAATCGTTTTCGACTGGCCGCGCGCCAGGGACAGTTTGAACGGATAGGCATAGAGCTGCGGGTTACGGGCCAGCCCTATTGGCTCAAGCTTTTCCTGTTCATACGGCACGCCGGGGTTGACCAGTCTGGAAAGCGAGACCGTCACATATTCAACATGGTCACTTTTATTAATAATGGTTACCTGCGGGGCATCCTCTTTCCCGGCAATCTCAATCATTTTCGGCATCAGATCAATCACCGCGCTGGCGGGAAAACCTGCGAGCAATATCCCTATACCCAGAACGTGTTTAAGCATTATTTCACCACGGGTTCAAAGGTGAGCGACAGCACGCCGCTGTAAGTACCCGTCACCGATTTAAAGTTACCGGCAGGCGGATAGCCTGAAATATTCAGTAAATAATGGCCGATACTGTCTTCACCGTCGCTCGATGCCGGTGGATTAGTCAACATGACGTTATCCGCCACCTTCAACAGCAGCGGCCTCTCACCTATCAAGCCGAGCTTTACCGTCATATCCCGGAACAGTAACTCGGGTTTAGCCTGATTTTGTAATATCAACGGAGCATCCAGATGTACCTGAAAGGTGCCGCTTGTAGAGGTAATACGCAGCGGTGCGTCAACCGAATAGGGGGAGTCAAAAGCCCCGAGCTGTTCCATTTTCAACTCCTGATCGTACCAGCCACCGTTTTCATCGGTGACAAACAAATTGTCTTCTTTGACCACATGCCCGCTGATTTTACTGGTTATTTTACCCTTCAGGATCACCGCACCCTGGCTCAGACCCGGGAGCAGGCAAAATAACAGTAGTGCTATTTTTAGTATGGATACCATTACGGTCCCTCTGCGTTATAGGTTAGCAGATGCTGCACCCAGTTGATAAACCACGACGCCATAGCCGATGCTGACCGATAGCGGTACCTGTGTATTATCACTGGTCACGCCCTGCACGCTGATATGTTCACGCGGGCGAAAAGTCACGCGCCAGATTTTGCGCTGCTCAGGCTTACGGAGTTCCTTAACACTGATCTCCCGCTGTTGCTGCGGCCCCAGTACCAGACGCATCGGACTGATCAGTAGCGATGGTGAGGCCACTTCGCCCACCGGACTCCGGACTTCCGGGTTTGTCAGAGGCGTTTGTACCAGCTCCTGAGTGATATCCAGATACAACGGCGAGTCACCGATATTTTTCACCGTCAGCTTGCCCGTGCGATCGGGCCCACCTAAGGTCATTTCGCTGTGTGAAATGCGTAGTACACCCGCTGCCTGCGACACAGGGGTCAGCAGGCATAAACCGAGTACCACACTCACCAGCAAGCGCATCACGGACAGCTCACCGTCGTCGGCTCATCGTTAACATTCATGACGATCTTACTGGCATTAAACTTCTGTGGTACGCCCGGGAACAAACCGACAGCGGCCGGAGGCGTTTTTTGTGCCGGGGTGAACTTCATGTCCGACAAACGTACACGCACATTTCCACTGTTGGTCAGGGTGATTTGTTTGCCTTCGCAGCGATATGTCCAGCTGCTTTTCTGATTACGTGGTGCTGGCATATGTCGCACCAGCACGCCATACCCAATGGCGACCGTCATTGGTGCGCTGATTTTATCCTGCGGCGCATTTTCTACCTGAAGCGAATGTACCGGGGTGATATACAGGCGGTACACACCTTCCTGCACGGGCTCTTCCAGTGATGTCAGGCGGATATCGCGGCTCTGGTTCGGCCCCAGCGTCAGCTTTTCTGGCGTTGCCAGCACGGCCGGATGGGGCAGGTCGCGCATCATGACTTTCTTTTCAGGATACATACCCGGATTCATCACTTTATCCAGTCTTACAGACAGATAGAGCGGTGCATCACCGACGTTACGCACCTTGATCATTTGCGGATGCGCATTAAACAGGCGTGTACTGGCCGGAAGTACCATCAGTTCTCCGTCAGCGAGTGCTGAGGGTGTCGAAAACAGTAACCCACCTGCCATCGCCGGTATCGCCAACATGGTCAGCAATAATTTTTTATACATAGATACTCTCACTCGTTAAAATTTAAGGCCGTAGCGGCAGACACTGATAATCATTGCCTTTAGGCTTGGTCAAATCGCAGCGGAAACTGCCCTGCTTACCATCGACCGTCACCTGTTGCAGCACACCTTTACTGGCAATAGAGAACAGACCGTTCTGATAAACGTTATCCCCGGTTTCAGAAATGACGCCGCTGACGGGTTGCCCCTGCACTGTTTTCATAAAGCCGTTGTACAACAGGTTAATATCTACCGTGGCTTTGGCGTTGTAGACCTGTCCAGGGTGCGAACGCACAATATTGGCCGGTATTTCAATGTTCATATCCATATCATTGCTGCGGGTCATAACCTGTGCAAACGGGATATCCGTATATTGTTTCAGCGGAACAGCGTAGCGATGACCACCGGCAACCGGTGCCCCTTCCACACTAAAGCCATAATCCAGGGCTTCTATTTTTGGTGTCTCCAGTATCATTGCTGCACCGCTGTAGCTGTAATTGCCCAGTGCAATGCCCTGAGAATTCGCCGCCACCATGCCACGATAGTTAAAATCTGCATTGGTACTGTTTTTATCATGGCCAACGTTAATTGACGCATCGCCACGCGTACCGGAACGGTTGGCATACATATTGACATTGGTATCATTGCCAATGCGGTTAACCGTGGTGCCGGCGGTCGTTTTACCGAAGTCGTCGTCGTAGCTTTTACGGTAATCGCCACTCAGCTGCGTTTGCCCGCCAGAGCGCGCTGCGCTGAAACTGGCCTGTGAGTTATTCAGCGTCCAGCTGGTATTCAGATAGACACCATAATTCCCTGCTGACTGCTGGTAACCGCCCTTTTGTACGCCCAGGGCAAAGTTGGCCCACAGTCCGTTCGGACGATAGTTCCAGCGCACCTCTGCCTGCTGTTGTTCGCTGTTCGAGAAGCGCCGATAGCTGTAACTTAACATCGCGCCTTTCAGCAGATAGCTGTAAGTAAGGCTGGTACTGCTGGATCCTGCGTAAAAATGCGATACCTGATTGTTCTGATAACGACTGAGGGAGAGCGTGCCTAATTTATCGCTACTGGCATTTATACTGACGTAGCCCCCGGTTTTCTTTTCGCCGCTCAACAGCCCTAACGTCGGTACAACCTTAAACAGTCCCGCCACCATTGTGCGGGTCAGGTTAAGTTCTGCTGCCCACTTACCGCGCCCACCCCGTATTACGGAGGTATTCATAAAGAACCAGCGCATATCCTGGCTCCAGGAGGCCTGCAGCATCGACAGGTTACTTTGCGTTTCGCGGCCAGCGGTCAGGCTCCAGGCATTCTGTCCGCTGCCAAAGTTAACGTTATTAACTTCGCGTTCTTCTTTTTTTATCAGCCGGCCGTTATGGTCAACCAGTCTGATCTCCAGTGGGTAATAACCACCAGGTAGATCGGAAAAATCGATCTCATTTCGCCCCAGGACTGCCGGGCGCTTAAGCAACATACGGCCGTTACGATAAAACTCGTAGTTACCTTCCGAGGTGGCATACAGCACCAGTGACCCCTTGTTCGGGTTACTTAACAGGTGAGTTTGACTTCCCACGGTGAAAAACTGGTTAAAACCGCTGGTCAGCAGCGTACTGATCGAACCGGATGAGTAATCAACGCTATTTTGTTTACCCGTTCGAACATAGATGTCAGCGAAATTTTTCTGCATATACCAGGATGAAACACCCTGCGTATCAGTGCTCTGATTCTCTCTTTCTGTACGGCTGGCATACCAACTAAGAAAACCAAAGGACTGAGAGGGCAGCCCAAGCCAGGCATTGCCGTTAATGTTCATTGCACGATAACTCTCAGAGGAGGCGCGCAGGTCAACCGACTGATTATGAACCAGACCAAAATTTGTGGCCGGCACAATATAATCACTGTTTGCATCACGAATGGTTATGGTGCGTTTAACTTTATCAACAGAGACGCGATAACCTTCCAGCGTTAAATCACAGCCGTTATGACATTGTTGATAATCAAATTTTTCAAATATCTTTAGCAGCGTGGAAATATCTTTAGCATTGACACCGTTCGCTAAATACTTTTTCCTGTTAAACGTTAATTTCCCATCCTGTCGGGAAATGCTAATAAAGTCAGGAAGTGTATTACCGTTAAAGGTTGCTAAATAACGCGCATCCCCCTCTAAATCTGCCGCACTGAATCCAGCGGGTACATTATAAGAAATCTTCATTTGGGCAAATAGAACCGGAGAGTTCATTGCAAAAAAAAGACAAAGCCATCCCTGATAATGAAAGCTGATTTTTTTTTGGTGAGTCATATCCATATTCCTCTACCAGGATGTTTATGCAAAAAAAACCCCGGCTTAACCGGGGTTAAACTAAGCTATCATTTACTCTGAAGCAGTTGATGGCTCAAAAAGCATAACCAGGTCACCGCTGTAGCTACCATTCAGGCTTGGTTTACCCGCACCAGGGGTGGCTGGTGCATCAACCTTGACGGTCAGATTGTATACACCGTCATAGCCGTCATCAGTTTTCACTACCTGGGTCACTTTCTGTGCCGCGCCCGTTTTCAATTCCAGATCGCCCTGACCGCTACCAAAAGTCACTTTTGGATTCAGCATTTCATAATTCGGGCCAGCCAGTTTCAGGTCCTGAGAAAGAGAAATATTAAAATCAGCATTCTTGGTCCATACGCGAACAGGCAGAACTTTAGAGAAACTCTTCTGTTTGTAGTCAGTCGCTTCCAGCTCTTCGGTGTTGTACCAGGAAGAACCATCTGGTTTGGACACAAACATCCCATCATTAATCTGCGCAGTCAGCGTGATTTTTTTGGAAACAGAATCAGCGGTGGTCGCAGCGTGAGCAGCCCCAGCGATAAAAAGAGTCATTGCCATTGCCAGTGCAATATTGCTGAGTTTCATAAAATTCATCCATAATATATTTAACTAAGTCACCTTCATGATGACCATCCCCCCAAGGTGTAAAGCACCTTGCCTGTAATATAAATTACAGGCAAAGCGCCTATCACTTGTTAATAGGATGAGATGTAGTTTACATGTCAAAATTGATGGATGCATTATGACAAACCCCGCCACATAAAAACAAATAAATGAGCAATATAAATATATATACGATGAAAAACATCGCGAAAATTTAAAAAAACAGAATAGCGACTATTAATATCGCACATTACCAATTTTAACAAACAATGTGTCGCACAATAAAATAAATCAATTAATAACAAGTTGATAGATTACAAACATAAGATGCTTAAATTAAATATCATGATAGGTGGAAATAAAATAAAGCACGACAAATCATAGCATTACGAAATAATACGCAGGGGGAGGTGGCGGCATGGAGTGAAAAATGATCAACAATACTACGGGGACTCAATCATCGCGAAGGGGATCGGCAGCATAAAAATCTATCGCATCTTAGTGCATCTGATAGCGTCGTGCGTTCTCTTCGCTGGCGCTATCATTCGGTACGGCAGCACAGAGCTGCGTCAGAGTCTGACTGCGAAACGGAATCACCTGGAAGCGCTCTTCCACCTTCACAATCTGATAGAACTGCGGCAGGTTGAAGTTGATGAAACTGGAACCGTAGGTGAATCGATCGTGTGAGGACGAGTAGAAGCGGCTGACATCACGCACCAGCTCCTCTTTACTGCCTTCACAATGGTGATACACCTCAACGCGGTTTGTTTCGTCAAGGATATAGATATTGAAGCCGTGATCGTCCAGGGTATCTTCAAAGAAGAACTGAATGATGCCTTCACTGGCATAGCCATTCACCACGGCAGGCAGGCGTACCTGATCCGTTTCCACCTTAAGCGACAGGCCGTGCAGTTTATTATTGGAAATGGCACCGTAGAATTCGACCGCATTTTCCAGCTTTTGTACCGAAACACTGAGGCGCTCAAAGAACAGCCCCCATGTCTGTCCCGCTACACGTACGGCTTTGAATCGGCCTGGCTCCTGACGAGTGCTGGAAAGGCGCAGTTCAATGCATTCAGACACCAACTGCTGCACACGGGTACGAATCAATCCGCGCAAGTGCTGGCTATAGCAGAACACTTCCACAGAATCTGGCGGTGAGGCGTCCTGGTGCATTTTGCCCAGAATGGTTTTCAACGCTTCAATCATTGCCTGCTCGCCGTTGAAATGCAGCGTACGCACTTCATTCCACGAGTTGCGGTACAGCAGATCGACACTGCCAACCAGGCACTGCTGCTGCTGACCAAAACTGAACACATCCAGCTTACGGAAGTCGAAATGCACCACCTGATTGCGGAATGCCGCCGTCGGGTCATATTCAAGATTGACGATAATCGCCAGATGACGGATCTCGCACGGGCTGTAAAGAGCTTTAGGCGTAGGCGAAGGCAGACGCAACGGGAAGTGATGCGAAACATCGGACACCAGTTCCTGCAAACGGGCCAGATCGCAGATCTCGTTGCCTTTAATATGCAGCCGCGTTTTGCTGGTCAGCAGGCCGTTAAACCATGCCCATGCCACCAGCTTGTTAAGGTAGCGATTATATTCCAGCGGCTGATGGCTGATAATCGAACTCATGTCTGGTGACTGGTTATACAGATACCAGCCTGCACGGTTAGCGCGGCCGTTTGGCACATGAATAAAGGTCAGGTGTGATTCTGACAGGTCAGGGGAAATCTGCGGATTAAGCAGAGTGACTTTCCCTGGCAGAGCTTCAAAGGCCGCGTACAGCTTACGCGTCAGCACGCCAATATCCTGCGGGCTGGCGCTGACGCTTAAGTTGTTACGGCGCGCAAAACGAATCAGGTTGCGATAGCTCTGCATCATCGCATCCAGTAATTCATTATGGGCTTCTCGAACCTGGCTTATTTTCCAGTCGGCACGGCTGTCGAGCATCGCCAGGCGGGCATTATCCCAGCCCCACTCTTTAACCAGCTGGCCAAGAATTTCGCGGCGCCAGCCCGTGTCTTCTGCTGAAATCGACAGTTTTTCACAGACTTTGAGATAGAAGCAACGCCGCACCAGGTCAAGGCGAGCATGATCGTCAATACTGGTGAGGTAGTGAGTCACCCGCTCCAGCATCATGCAGTAGGGGTCGAGCCCATAAGAGACAATTTCACCGTCGTGCAGGCGTTGTTTAATATCCATCGCCAGCAGACGCGTGGCAGGGTATTCCCAGGAATAGGCCTCCAGCAGCAGCGTTTTGAGCACCGCCTTGTAGGGCGAATCGATGCTTTTATACAACTGCCACAGGCTGGCACCGAAATACTCTTCGGCCGACAGCGTACCCAGACCACCGAGGTCCAGCCATTCGTTAGGGGTTAACACGCCCTGTTGATACAACGACATAACATAGTCGTCGTAATGTTCTTCTTCTTCGCGTGGCACCATATTCCACAGAATACGTTTACCCGCCATGCGCACCGCCGTGCGATAGAACTCATCCAGCAACAGGATATGCTGAGTAGAGCCGCAGTCTTCACCACCGAGGCTGCCGCTTTCGTTGTGCCGGAAACGGTTTTCATCAATAAGGAAGAAACTCACCTCAACGCCCATGGCCGCACACCACTTTTGCAGCTGGGTGCATTTTTTCTGCAAGCTCAGGCGCTCGTCATTGTCCAGCCATGACTGATGGCAGACCCAGATATCGAGATCGGAGGTATCATTTTGACCGACGGATGAGGTACTGCCCATGGAGTAGACGCCGGTGATCGGCATTTCACCCTCGGGAGGGATCGCCGCGGCAGATCCGGATTTTCCTTCTAAATCATCCAGATAGAACTTTTGACTTTCATCAGGCGTATAAAAGCTGATGCCATGTGGAACGTTACCTTCGAAGTAACCCGGCATCAGCGGATGATGATAATGTAATAAGGTCGGCAGCAGACTGTAAACCTGTTGGAACGCAGGCCCCATGGCCGCCAGCGCACGATCAACGCGCAGCTGGTTAATGGCATCCAGTCTCTGTTTCAGTGTCTCAATGTAGAGGTACAAGACGTCTCGCCTGATTATCCCAGTGCCTATACCCTTATTGGACTAACAAGGGTATATAAAAGTTCGGTTTCCGAAATCTGCCGCTTGCTTTAAAAATAGTCGTGCAGATTATTGCTGGAAACGTGATCAATCTAACACCTGGCAGATTGACCGTAAAGAAAGTTGCGCTACTTAACAGTTTAGCACATTTTGCGACCAACCTGATGCAATACCTCCGTGTACCGCCGTTTAACTGACAGCATTCCCGGTTCAATGATAGGATAATCAGTGAACGATCAAAACGGTATCAAGCATGTTAGACAAAATTTTAAGAATTGCCACCCGACAAAGTCCACTCGCGCTATGGCAGGCAGAGTATGTTCAGCAACGTTTAATCGCCGCCCATCCAGGCCTGCGCGTTGAGCTGGTGCCTATGGTTACACGCGGGGATGTGATCCTCGATACTCCTCTGGCGAAAGTCGGCGGTAAAGGCCTGTTCGTTAAAGAACTGGAACAGGCCATGCTGTCCGATCGTGCCGACATCGCCGTGCATTCGATGAAAGACGTGCCGGTCGATTTTCCGCCGGGTCTGGGATTAACCACGATCTGCGAGCGTGAAGACCCGCATGATGCCTTTGTTTCTCATCATTATGCGTCTGTCGATGACTTACCGCAGGGCGCGATTGTCGGCACGTCCAGCCTGCGCCGCCAGTGTCAGATCAGTGCACGTCGCCCGGATCTGATTATCCGTTCGCTGCGCGGGAATGTTGGCACGCGCCTGGGCAAGCTGGATGCTGGTGAATATGATGCCATTATCCTTGCCGTGGCTGGGCTGAAACGTCTGGGCCTTGGCGATCGCATTCGTCAGATCATGCCGGCTGAAGAATCTCTTCCGGCGGTGGGTCAGGGCGCGGTGGGCATTGAATGCCGCCTCGATGATGTCTGGGTTATTGGGCTATTGTCTGCGCTGAATCACGACGACACCGCCTGCCGGGTTCGTGCAGAGCGTGCGATGAATACCCGACTGGAAGGGGGTTGCCAGGTGCCCATCGGCAGCTATGCGCTGCTGGAAGGCGATCAACTCTGGCTACGGGGGCTGGTCGGTGCGCCAGACGGAAGCCTGATGGTTCGCGGTGAACGTCGCGGCCCACGTACAGAAGCAGAAAAAATGGGTATTTCGCTGGCGGAGGAACTGCTGGATAACGGCGCGCGCGACATCCTTGCTGAGGTCTACCAGGGAAATCCCCCGGCATGACGATTCTGGTCACCCGCCCATCACCGGCTGCCGACGAGCTGGTCAGCCGTCTGCGCACGCGTGGTCAGGTGGCCTGGGCATTCCCGTTGATTGAGTTTACGCCGGGAACCCAGCTGGATACCCTGCCCGGGCGACTGCGATCGCTGGCGGCAGGCGATCTGGTCTTTATCTTGTCACAACACGCTATCCATTATGCCCAGCCCGCACTCTCTGCTACTGGAACAACATGGCCTGCCAACCTGAACTATTATGCTATAGGCCGCACGACAGCGCTGGCACTGCATGCGGTCAGCGGCCATAACGTTGTCTGGCCTCACGAGCAGGAAATCAGCGAAGTACTGATCCAGCTTCCGGCCCTGCAAGCGGTGGTCGGCAAACGCGCCCTTATTCTGCGCGGCAACGGTGGTCGGGAATTACTGGCAGAAACTTTGCTTGCCCGTGGCGCTCAGGTAGAGTTCATTGAGTGCTATCAGCGTTGTGAAAAGCCTTATCACGGAGCGGAAGAAGGCCGACGCTGGCGTAATTGCGGCATTGATACCCTGGTCGTGACCAGTGGTGAAATGCTGCAACAGCTTTACCAGCTGTTCCCCGATGTTGATCGGGATGAATGGCTCCTGCACTGCCGGCTGGTTGTCGTCAGTGAACGTTTGGCTACTCTGGCCCGGGAACTGGGCTGGGCGAACATTTGTGTCGCCGGGGGTGCCGATAATGACGCGCTATTGCGCGCGCTATACCTTTAAAAGGTCGTACGGATATTGCGCGAGCAATGAAACGTCAATGCTAAGGTATAAAACACACTTAAATATGGGATGAGCCATTATGACGGAACACAAAGATTCCTCCGCCATGGTTGAAGAGACTACCCCAGCGGTTGATAACTCAACATCTGAATCACAATCACCACGTAAAGTGAAAAACAGCGGTGTGGTGCTGGGTGCTGTCGCCATCGCGATTGCACTGGCTGTGGGTGCGGGTCTCTCTCTGTATGGAAACCATCAAATACAGCAGCAGGCCGCCGCCAGTCAGGCGCTCGCCTTACAGCTATCCGACCTGCAACAGTCAGCGCTCAGTGACAAAAAGTCACTGGAACAGCAGTTGGCAACGCAAACCAGCGCACTGGATACCGCCCGTCAGCAGCAGGCAGCCACCAGCCAACAGTTGGATGAGCTGAAACAAAAAGTCGCCACCATCTCAGGCAGCGATGCCCAGACATGGATGCTGGCGCAGGCTGATTACCTGGTCAAAATGGCCGGACGTAAGCTGTGGAGCGATCAGGACGTCACCACCGCCGCAGCGCTGCTGAAAAGTGCGGATGCCAGCCTGGCCGACATGAACGATCCGAGCCTGATCGATGCCCGCCGCGCGCTCACACATGACATCAGTACCCTGTCCGCTCTCAGCCAGGTCGACTACGATGGCGTGATCCTCAAATTAAACCAATTATCTAACGATGTTGATAATCTGCGCATCGCCGATAATGACAGTGATAATGAGCCAATGGATGCCGACAGCAATGAGCTTTCCTCTTCGCTGCGTGAATGGCGTCAGAATCTGGTCAAGAGCTGGCATAACTTTATGGACGATTTCATCACCATCCGTCGTCGTGACGCAACCGCAGAGCCACTGATGGCCCCGGATCAGGATATTTATTTACGTGAAAATATCCGTTCACGCCTGCTCATTGCGGCTCAGGCAGTACCGCGTCATCAAGATGAAATCTTCAAACAGTCTATCGACACGGTTTCCGCCTGGACACGTGCCTGGTTTGACAGCAACGATCCGAATACAAAAGCCTTCCTTAGCCAGTTGGATGAGCTGAGCCAGCAGAGCGTATCAATGGATGTTCCGGAAGCTCTGCAAAGTCAGCCACTGCTGGATAAATTGATGGAGACACGCGTGCGTAATCTGCTGGCACAGCCAGCCGCACCATCCGCTTCATCTCAGCAGCAGGGAGAATAATGATGTTGAAAGTACTTCTGCTGTTCCTGCTGCTAATCGCCGGTATTGTGCTGGGTCCCGTGATTGCGGGTCATCAGGGCTTTGTACTGATCCAGACCGACAACTGGGATATTAAAACCAGTGTGACTGCACTGGTGATCATGCTGATCCTGACGCTGATAGTGATTTTGGCTATCGAATGGCTGCTCCGCCGTCTCTTCCGTACGGGGGCGCGCACACGTGGCTGGTTTAGCGGCCGCAAACGCCGCAGTGCACATAAACATACCAATGCTGCGTTGATCAAACTGGCGGAGGGTGATTACCAGCAGGTTGAAAAACTGCTGTCACGTAATGCCGACCACGCTGAACAACCGATGGTTAACTATCTGCTGGCCGCCGAAGCTGCACAACAACGCGGTGACGAGATACGTGCCAATCAGCATCTGGAACGTGCTACCGAATTAAATAACGGTGACCCGCTGCCGGTAGAGATCACGCGTGTACGTATCCAACTGGCACGTAATGAAGATCACGCCGCACGCCACGGTATTGATCGTCTGCTGGAGATTGCGCCACGCCACCCTGAAGTCCTGCGTCTGGCTGAGCAGGCTTATTTGCGTACCCATGCCTGGGGTGCATTGCTGGATATTCTCCCTGCCATGGAGAAGATTCAGTTGGGTGATGAAGCACATCGCCTCGATTTGCAACAGCAGGCATGGCTGGGCCTGATGAGCCAGGCCATGGCCGATCAGGGCAGTGATGGTCTGAAGCGTTGGTGGCAGAACCAGAGCCGTAAAACACGCCATGATCCCGCTCTACAGGTGGCTATGGCAGACCATCTTATCGTCTGTAATGACCACGACACCGCACAGCAAATCGTGTTGGATGGCCTGAAGCGTCAGTACGATGAGCGCCTGGTATTATTGATGCCACGACTGAAAACCGGTAACCCGGAGCAGTTGGAGAAAGCGCTTCGTCAGCAGATCAAGCAGCATGGTGCAACACCGTTGTTGCACAGTACGCTGGGTCAACTGCTGATGCAGCACGGTGAATGGGAACAGGCTGCCGAGTCCTTCCGTGCAGCGCTGCAACAGCGCCCTGATGCTTTCGACTACGCCTGGCTGGCTGATACGCTGGATCGTCAGCACAAGCCGGAAGAAGCGGCCACCATGCGTCGTGATGGTTTACTGCTGACGCTGAAAAATAATTCTTAATCTGCATCTGCAAAAAGACATGAAAGATGACGTAGCGCGATGCCCTAAAGATTTCGTGTTGCAGAAAGGCGGCAACCGAGCGAGTCCCCGGGAGCTTACATCAGTAAGTGACCGGGGTGAGTAAGGACAGCCAACGCATCTGCGGCGCGAAAGATGACGGGCATCAGGGCAAAAAAAAACACCTGTCCGGGGACAGGTGCAAATTTTCAGGTCGGTTAAGACAACCGATTGGTACCTGACTCAACGTATTGCCCGATAGATCCAATAAGGCGTTAGCGATATTGGCTGGCTGGACAACAGGTACCGTAAAATGGCTCTGCGTCATTCCCAGGTTTATGAAGCATCTGCAAACATAAGAGGTGGAATGAGCATCTACGAGGGTATTCTTGCACAGCGCGTGCCAGAATAGAAATTCATTCGCCATGAATTTAATATCTCACTGATAGTTAACATATTAATTCATGGATAGCCGACTTTATTGCCCTTCTCTTATGTCACCTCAAACCGACACGATTGCCCGAGGTGCGTCTCCATTTGGAGACAGAGAACGCATACTTAGGTAAATATCTTATTAAACATTAGCTTATATGTCTCAATGCAGCGACAAAATGACACTATGTTCTTATGCTGCGTTCGACCAGTGCCATAATGACAGCGTACAGTTCATCCCGCGCCTGTTGTTCGGTGATTTCATGACGGGTGGATGCGTAAGCCACCGCTTCCGCAGCGCCCAGCATGGCCCACAAACCGGCGTTCGATAATGCTTTCCCCCCGGTGAAAGGCGTCAGCGTTTCGCGACACTTCTCGATAAAGGCCACTTCGTAGGCCCGCTTGATCTGCTCAAGCTCGGGTGAACCAACCAGCGCGGCAATAATGCCCGGTATCTCCCGCCCCTGTTTTTGAACACAATTCACATAAGATTCTGCCATCACCTGCGCCCTGGCCGACAAAGTGGCTTCACTTTGCGCTAATGCCGCATCAAACAGCGCATTTTGGCGGGCATCGAACTCCTGATAGAGCACCGCAAACAGGCCTGAACGTGTGCCGAAATGATCATACACCACGGGCTTAGTGACATCTGACTGCTCGGCCAGTCGGCCCAGCGTTAACGCCTCCGTTCCCTCAGTACGAATGAGCTGCCATGCCGCTTCAATGAGCTGCTGGTAACGCGCCTCACGCGATAAACGTCGCCGGGGCAGCGGTGAAGAGTTTTTGTCCGTTGACATGCTTATATACCAAAGGTAACTTACCAATAGTATATTAGCGTAACTTTTCTCAGTTCAACCTGCAAGCCGGAGGCTGCTCATGCATACCCTTATTGTCGTTTCTCATCCCGATCGCCAGTCATTGACACATCACGTCGCCAGACAACTCGCAGAGGGCATCGAGTCAACAGGCGGCAGCATTGAGATCGCCGATCTGGCCGCCGAAGGATTTGACCCGCGTTTTACCGCCGATGATGTCGCCGCCTTCCGCCAGCAGGGATTGGCCACAAAGGAAATCGTTGCAGAACACGCCAGGATTGACCGTGCGGATACTCTTGTACTGGTTTATCCGATTTACTGGTGGTCGATGCCTGCGCAGCTAAAAGGCTGGATTGACCGCGTATTTACTCAAGGCTGGGCTTATGACGCCGATGACGATGGCCGCCTGGTAAAAAAACTGCAGCGTCTTAAGGTGCATCTGGTCGCCATTGGCGCGGGCGATATGCGTACTTACGCACGCCACGGTTACTTTGCCGCCATGAGAACGCAGATCGATCACGGGATTTTCGATTTTTGTGGTGCAGAAGTGCTGACCTCTGAACTGTTGTTACAAATGCCCGGAGAAGCGCTGAGCGCTGAACTGCAAAATGTGAGCGAGCTGGGAAGGAAAATGGGGCAGGTGTAAACGCAATAAAAGACGAAAAAAAACCTGCTTTTTCAAGCAGGTTTCTTAAATTGGTAGCGAGTAGGATTACGGCTCTTCGAGCCGCCCTGCGGGCCGTTGCTGAAGCAACGTTGTCTCGCTTCGCTCGGCTCAAACCTCCTTCGGAGGTTCTCATCTTCATTATGTACAGACGAAAAAAAACCTGCTTTTTCAAGCAGGTTTCTTAAATTGGTCGGCGAGAGAGGATTACGGCTCTTCGAGCCGCCCTGCGGGCCGTTGCTGAAGCAACGTTGTCTCGCTTCGCTCGGCTCAAACCTCCTTCGGAGGTTCTCATCCTCATTATGTACAGACGAAAAAAAACCTGCTTTTTCAAGCAGGTTTCTTAAATTGGTCGGCGAGAGAGGATTCGAACCTCCGACCCACTGGTCCCAAACCAGTTGCGCTACCAAGCTGCGCTACTCGCCGAATACTTCTGTAATGCCACTACTTTTCTTTTTTTTATCGCTCAAAACTCTCAGGTTTTAAGCAAAAACCCCGCCACAGCAGGGTTTTCTAAATTGGTCGGCGAGAGAGGATTCGAACCTCCGACCCACTGGTCCCAAACCAGTTGCGCTACCAAGCTGCGCTACTCGCCGAATACTACGGCACTGCTTTACTGCTTTACTGCTTAGATTTTGTGGTGCGAAGAGAGGGACTTGAACCCTCACGTCCGTTAAGACACTAACACCTGAAGCTAGCGCGTCTACCAATTCCGCCACCTTCGCATACGACAAAATCTTGTACTTAAAGTCTGGGGTGGCTAATGGGACTCGAACCCACGACAACTGGAATCACAATCCAGGGCTCTACCAACTGAGCTATAGCCACCATACCTGACTTCTTTACTACTTCTTTCTACTACTGACTAACGCGGTAAATGTTACCACCGCCGCTCATATGCGCACAAAATAAATGGTACGCCCGACAGGATTCGAACCTGAGACCTCTGCCTCCGGAGGGCAGCGCTCTATCCAGCTGAGCTACGGGCGCGTAGCGCCGTTGCGGATGTGCATACTACGGAGGAGAGCCCTGACTGTCCAGTGCTTTTTTCACAAAAAAACGCGTTTGATTACGCTTTGTGCATTACGTCTAAAGTAGCAGCGTTTTTCGGCCTTTTCACCCGGTTAAATCGCACAAAAGGCCTTTCAGTGACAAAAATGACTTAATGATTAAAGATCGCCGCGCCAGTGATATTTGAGGTATTTCAGCAATCTGAGCTGACGTTTCAGGCGTGAAGGCTGTGAAATCAGGCGATACAGCCACTCAAGGCCCATTCGCTGCCATATCTTAGGCGCACGCTTCACCTGGCCGGTAAACACGTCGTAGGTGCCGCCCACGCCCATATACAGCGCATCCGGGTAGCTGGCTTTGCAGTCACGCATCAGAATCTCCTGCCGTGGTGACCCCATCGCCACCGTCACCAGTTTCGCGCCGCTCTCCCGGATGCGCGTAAAGAGTGCATCGCGCTGGTCCGGCGTGAAGAACCCATCCTGCGATCCGACAATGTTCACATTCCACTGGCGACGCAACTTATCGATGGTCTGCGCAAGAACCGGCGGTTTGCCTCCAATGAGAAAAACCGGCGTTCCCTCACGCCCGGCACGCTCCATCAGTGCTTCCCACAGATCGGCTCCGGCAATGCGCGATACCTGCGCCTGCGGATACTTCTTGCGGATAGAGCGCACGATGCTGATGCCATCGGCATATTTGTATTCTGCGGCATCAATCAACTGATACACCGCCGCATCGGCTTCTGCGGTCAGCACTTTCTCAGCGTTGATCGCTACCAGCGTGCCGGTTTTCAGCTCACCCTGTTGATTGAGGTAATCAACAAACTGCGCCATATCACTAAAGCCTGACAGCGTTATCCCGCGGATCCGATATTGCGGCACGGTTACAGAGACACTCATGGACATTCCTTCAAAACAAATCGCCTGGCAAGCGTTACGGTTGGGTCGACAGCGGACGAACCGGAACACGGGCACGGATTAAACCCGCGGTGTCCAGCAGCCAGTACAGCAGCTTCGCCACCACCACACAGAACGCGAAAATCACGCAGAAGAACACCACGCGCGAAACAAATGAATCCAGCCCTTCCCGTGCCAGCACGATCATGTTGAACACGGCACCAAAGCAGAAGCTTTGCAGAATCGCTGCTTTATAGCGATTCTGCTCCTGCTGGCCTTTTTCGTATAACCAGTCGAACCACTTAATAATCAGCCCAACGCCAACCGCCCCCAGCGGAATAAACAGCGCCCCGCCCATCACCACCAGCGAACCGATTAATGTGGGCGAGATGGCCAGCCCGGAGTGGTTATCCAGCACTTCCCACGTAAAGTAGTTCGCGCTGTTGAGCACAATGGAAGGACGGTCATGCCACAACCAACTGGGAATAAACACGTAGAAGTCACGCCAGATTGGTGCCAGCCCCTGGAAATCGATTTTGTCATAATTTTGCAGCAGCAGGCCGAGGTTCTCCCACGGCGAGAAGGTATCGCGGGTCAGATAGAGGAAGGTGTAAAACGCCTCCGCGCCGCTAACATCGAGGTTATAGCGCTTCAGCGCCAGCCAGAACATGCCGACAATCCCGCCAATCCCCGCCAGCACTAGCATCCACAGGGTAATCCAGCCACGAATAATGCCGATAAACAGGAACAGGGCAAAAGCAATAATGATGTTGGCGCGGGTGCCACCGACAATCATGTACGTCAGCAGCCCAAACGCTACGGTACTGACCAGAAACAGCAGCCAGCTCCGCTTGTCCTGCTTGAGGAAGTAGATCACCAACATCGCCGGAATAAAGAAGTAAAAGAAACGCTTCAACGCCACGCCGGAGACATCCGCCGAGAAAATCTGGCTGTAGCTGTGCAGCTTGAAGAGCAGGAAACCATTGTGCAGGAAGAACACACTGACGGTTCCCAGCGCTACCAGCGCCAGAATGCCCCAGGTCAGATGGGCTTCAATACGGTTAATCGTAAATACCTGACGAGGGGGTGCCCGATGCTTCGCCCGCAGCCGGGTTTTATAGCTGACGTAGTAAATAGCGTAGAAACAGCCCGCTGACAGTAACGCCTGGAGCAAATACTCCGGCGGCACCACGTCAACATCAAATCCAAACACCAACATGCAGGTCAGCGGGAAGCCGAAGAAGAACGTCAGCAGAAACAGCAGCGAGAAAAATACGTTGAAGTTGAAGCGCACACGACGAAACTCGCGCCAGGTCAGCGTGAGAATAAAACCACAGCAGCACAGATACACCACCAGCAGCCCGGCAAACTGTAATAACGTCATGCGGTGTCCCCTTCTACCCGACGCAGTGCCTGCTGCCAGCCGCTCAGGTAGCCCGGCTCGAAAAAGGCAATATGTGATTTATCCAGCAACATCATCTGACGCCGCGCCTCTTTCACTGTCGCTGCATCCAACGGATCGCCCTCAAACAACACCGGCACCTGTTGTTCTGCCAGATCCTGCCAGAACGGGTTCTTTCGGTTAAGCACAAAGGGCACATTGGCCTGCATCAACAGACACAGCGTACCGATACCCTGCTGGCGTTCAAAAATAAAATAGCCAAGGTGGCAACGGGCGATCAATTTCAGATAATCGCTGAACGCCAGCTTCTCGGTCAGGAGCTCAACGACACCCGGGGCAAACAACGCCGCGGCTGCGTCGCGCACACGCTGAATATACGCCTCGTTATTGGCGGGGTAGCCCAGCGGCACTTTCACTCGCACATTATCGCCAAACTGCTGATGGATGGACTGCAATGCCTGAATATGTCGGTTGCTGGCATCCCCTGAATTACCGAGCAGAAGGGTCAGCTGCCCCTGCGGCTCATCACTGCTTTGCACATTCTGTGCCAGCCGTGTCGGGAAATAGAGTAAAGAAGCCGGAACCTTCGGATGCCGCTGATGGAAGTGATTAATATCACCTCGGGTGGCAAACACCTGTGCCACACGTTTTTGTGCCTGACGCCGCAGCAGATAGAACAGCCGGAATTTCAGGCGGGTGGAATCTTCATACAGATCGGCCCCCCAGATATGCCAATAGATCTGAGAGCGCTTAAGCTGGCCGGACAACAGCGCCAGCCACAAGCGAGGATTGAACTGACCGTGGCAGAAAAAGCGCGTATCACGCTCACGGCGTCCGGTGGTAATCACAGCAGCAGCGAGCGCCGCTTTATTTGCAAAAACACGGATATTCAGCCGCGTAAAGGGCTGCGCCATCTCAGGCTGTGCGCTCACCAGCCAGAACTCGCGCGCGGCTGCCAGGGGCACCACGTCATGCAGCTGTTGATCAAAGAAGCTCAACACCGTCTGGTTATGATGAGGGATGTCTGAGCCTAAAAGGTGGATTACTCTGGTCATACTCGTCTACGGTAAATAATAAAAATGCCTGCACAGAGTGCAAAATAAGCGATATAGGTCGCCATATACGCCTGAGCCGCACCGGCTGCACCATGCAGCGGGATCAGCCAGCGGGAAAAGCCGGTGAGCAAGATAAACTGGCTCACTTCCGTCAGCACATAAAAACGCAGCGATGCCTTCGCGATGACCAGATAGCCAAAAACGTAGCAACCCACTTTGAGTACATCGCCCGTCAACTGCCAGACAAACAGATCGCGCATGGCCGCAAACTCACGGGAGAACAGCAGCCAGATAGCCACATCACGCAGTAACCAGACGGTTAAACTCACGGCGGCGACCACCGGCAGTACGAAACGCAGCGCCTTCAGAATTTCACGTGAAATCTCAGCCTTATGCTGCAGGCGTGACAAGGTGGGCAGCAGATACACGCTGAAAGACGCCGTGATAAATTGCAGGTAGGCATCCGAGATACTGCTGACGCCCTGCCACAACCCAACCTGTTCCCACCCCGCATGTTGTGCCAGCAGGTTACGCATCATCATCCACGCCACGGGCAACGTCACAGCGGTGATCAGTGCCATCAGCGTAAACTTACCCAGCAGAGCCACGAACTCCGGCTGCCAGCCGGGCAGCAGATAGCGCATTGGCAGATGCTCGCGACGCACCAGCAAAACCACTGCCGGCACCACCACCAGCGCAGGCACCATCGCCAGCCCGATCAGTGCACCGCTGTAACCTCCCAGCTTGTAGCAGACAAACCATGCAGCAACGCCGGTCAGGCTGCCGATAATCAGCGACCATGCATTACCTGCCGCATCACGAAAACCTTTCATGATCGCCAGCGCCAGATTAGCCCAGGCGATGCCCATTTGCAGGAAGGCCACGATACGGATTACCTGCTGATAGCGGTCATGACCAAACAGTGCATGACTGATGGGCGCGGCGAACAGCAGGAACACCAGCGCCAGCAGCAATGAGAATCCCAGCACCATTGACGATGCAGTGCCAGTAACGGCACGCAGCTGTTCAGGCTGCTGCTGATACTGCGCCACATACTTTGTGACGCCGTTAAAAATGCCGGCTCCGGCCAGTACGCCGAGCACGGTAATCAATTGACGAAAATTCCCCGCCTGTCCGACACCCGCCGGCCCGTAAGAGACCGCCAGCATTTTCACCACCAGCAAACCGGCGACAATTTTTACCAGCGTGGAGGCTGCCGTCCACACTGACGCTTTTGCCAGTGACATATCAGGAGAAATAGCTCAGTAAGGAGTTGATCACCGTTTTCTGATTATTATCAGAAAGGTTATAGAACAGCGGCAAACGCAGCAGGCGATCGCTCTCTGTCTGGGTGAAATGGTCTTCACCGTGGAAACGGCCAAAGCGCTGCCCCGCGGGTGAGCTGTGCAGCGGAATATAGTGGAACACCGCCAGGATTTCGGCCTCTTTCAGCCATGCAATCAGCGCGCTGCGGTCATCATGGTCACGCAGCTTCAGATAAAACATATGGGCATTGTGTTCACAGTCGGCGGGTATGCTAGCCAGCTCAATGCGCCCACGTGCGGCCAACGGCTGCAACGCATCGTGGTAGGTCTGCCACAGGCGCAAACGTTGCTGGTTAATGCGTTCCGCTGCCTCCAGCTGCGCCCAGAGATATGCTGCCTGCAAATCCGCCATTAGGTAGCTGGAGCCGATATCACGCCAGGTGTATTTATCCACCTGGCCGCGGAAAAACTGGCTGCGGTTGGTCCCTTTTTCACGAATGATTTCAGCACGCTCGACCAGGGACGCGTCGTTGACCAGCGTCGCACCGCCTTCACCACCCGCGGTATAGTTTTTAGTTTCGTGGAAGCTAAAGCAGCCGATATGACCGATGCTGCCCAGCGCCCGGCCTTTGTAAGTCGACATCACGCCCTGCGCAGCATCTTCCACCACCCACAGTTGGTGCTTTTTCGCCAGCGCCATAATGGTGTCCATCTCGCAGGCAACGCCCGCGTAATGTACAGGCACGATGGCTTTGGTTTTATCGGTGATCGCGGCTTCTATCAGGCACTCATCGATGTTCATGGTATCCGGACGCACATCGACAAACACAATCGTTGCACCGCGCAGCACGAAGGCGTTGGCCGTAGAGACAAACGTGTAGCTCGGCATGATCACTTCATCACCGGGCTGAATGTCGATCAGGATGGCCGCCATCTCCAGCGATGCGGTGCAGGAGGGGGTCAGCAGGACTTTGCGGCTGCCGAAGCGCTGCTCCATCCACTGTTGGCAGCGACGGGTAAAACCGCCGTCGCCGCAGAGTTTGCCGCTGCCCATTGCCGACTGCATATATTCAAGTTCAGTTCCCACCACCGGTGGCGCATTAAACGGAATCATGGCGTTTCCCTGTATAACCAGTAGGCGGTGCGTTCAATCACGCCACCGCAGCGAAGATAGAGTCGCAGCGCGGCAACATTGCCCAGTTGCGTTGCGACATGAAGCCGTGTCAGTCGGCGCGCGCGGCACCAGTCATTAGCTGCGTTCATCAGCCGCTGGCCAATGCCCAGCCCCTGCGCGGCTGGCACTACAGCCAGCAGGCCAATGCGTGCCGTGCCGTCTTCCAGCTCACGCAGCGACACAAAGCCCTGCATCGCGCCCTGCTCATCCACCGCCAGCAGGCACTGGTGATCAAAGGTGCCGCGTACGGCATTTTCCACCCACTGCGCATAAAAACGCCCGCTGTCGCCCGGCGCATACCAGGGCGCGCGAAAACGGCTGTAGATGAACGCTTCTTCAGCCACCTGCCGCAGCATGGGGATATGCTCAGAGCGGGCAATACGAATGCCCGTCGGGCGTTCAACAGGGGTGATACCCAGCACGCAGTCTGCTTCCCCTTCCACCAGGCGAAACCCCAACGCGCTCAGGGCATCCAGCTCTGAACTCTGTTGAGCCAGTACTTTGACCTGCACCAGCGTATAGCTGTCGAGTTGCGCGCTATCAAGCGGTGTATCACCGTGCAATTCAAGCAGGGCACTGTGACATCCAAAGAAGGCGTTTTCCCACGCCAGGGGTTTAAGCGTCGCTTTCACTAACGCCAGACACCTTTCGTATCAACAATCCATTGCTGGCTGACGGCTGTCGGATCAATGGCTTTAAAATCACGATGGTCCACCAGCATCACCAGCACATCGGCCTGTTGCAGCGCATCGTCCAACGTCATCAGCGTCACGCTGTCCTGCAATTTTGCCGGAAGTTGCTGCACGTTAGGCTCCACCACCAGCGTGGTGCCCTGATGCCAGTCGGCAATCATTTTGGTGACCTGTACCGCCGGGCTTTCCCGCAGATCATCAATATCGGGTTTAAACGCCAGACCAAAGCAGGCGATTTTCAGCTCGCTGGCGCGTTTGTTGTTGCTCATCAGGCAGTCGGCCACCTGGCGCTGAACCTGCTCCAGCACCCAGTGCGGCTTGCTGTCGTTGACTTCACGCGCGGTACGGATCAAACGTGCTTGTACCGGATTCTGTGCCACGATAAACCATGGATCGACCGCAATGCAGTGCCCGCCTACACCCGGTCCAGGTTGCAGAATATTGACACGCGGGTGGCGATTGGCCAGCCGGATCAACTCCCAGACGTTAATACCCTGATCGGCCGCGATCAGTGACAGCTCGTTCGCGAAGGCAATATTGACGTCGCGGAAGCTGTTTTCGGTTAATTTGCACATCTCAGCGGTGCGCGAGTTAGTCACAACGCACTCGCCTTCCAGGAAGATGTTGTACAGCTCGCAGGCGCGCTGTGAACAGCGTGGCGTCATACCACCAATCACACGGTCGTTTTTAAACAGTTCAACCATCACCTGGCCAGGTAACACACGCTCCGGGCAGTAGGCTACCTGGATATCCGCGTTTTCACCTGCCTGCTGTGGGAACGTCAGATCCGAGCGAGCCGCAGCCAACCATGCCGCCATCTGTTCGGTAGCGCCAACAGGTGAGGTCGATTCCAGGATCACCAGATCACCCTTTTTCAACACCGTGGCAATCGACACGGCCGCCGCCTGCACGTAAGCCATATCAGGCTGGTGCTCGCCTTTAAAGGGTGTCGGCACAGCAATCAGATAAGCATCGGCAGCCTGTGGCTGCATAGCTGCGCGTAACCACCCACCTTCAACGGCCGTTTTCACCACGCGATCGAGGTCCGGTTCGACAATGTGGATCTCGCCACGGTTGATGGTTTCGACCGCGTGCGCATTGATATCAATGCCGATCACCTGCTTCTGGCGCGAAGCAAAAGCGGCAGCGGTAGGCAGGCCGATGTAACCCAGACCGATCACTGAAATAGTATTGAAACTCATAATGTTATCCGATTATTTTTGAGAGCCTGCACAATGCGCTGGCAGGCCAGCCCGTCACCATACGGGTTATGGGCGCGGCTCATTGCATGCCACGCGTCCTCATCGGTGAACAGACGGGTCACTTCGCTGACGATCTTCGCGCCGTCTGTGCCCACCAGTTTGACGGTGCCTGCTGCCAGCGCCTCAGGGCGTTCGGTGGCATCACGCATCACCAGCACCGGTTTACCGAGCGATGGCGCTTCTTCCTGAATACCACCGGAATCCGTCAGGATCAGCCAGGCGCGATCCATCAGCCAGACAAAAGGCAGGTACTCCTGCGGTTCAATTAAAATAATATTATCTATACCGCGCAGAATGCGGTTTACCGGCTCGCTGACATTCGGGTTGAGATGCACGGGATAGACAATCTGCGTGTCGGGGTGCAGACGTGCAATTTCAGCCAGCGCGTTACAGATACGCTCAAAGCCGCCACCGAAACTTTCACGACGGTGGCCGGTGACCAGAATCAACTTTTTATCCGCGTCCAGGAACGGGTAGCGAGCTGCCAGGCTATTTCTCAGCGCATCGTCACTGAGTACGCGATCACGCACCCAGAACAGCGCATCAATCACGGTGTTGCCCGTCACGAAAATACGGGATGCGGGCAGATTTTCACGCAACAGATTCTGCTGTGAACTGGCGGTAGGGGTGAAGTGGTAGCTGGCAAGATGACCGGTCAGCGTACGGTTCGCTTCTTCTGGCCACGGCGACCAAAGATCACCCGTGCGCAGCCCCGCTTCCACGTGCCCCACCGGAATTCGGTGGTAAAACGCCGCGAGGCTGGCAGCCAGCGTAGTCGTGGTATCGCCGTGAACCAGCACCACATCTGGGGTGAAATCGGCAAATACCGTCTTCAAACCCTCCAGAATACGGCTGGTGATCTCGGTCAAACCCTGGCCTGGTTGCATGATATTAAGATCGTAATCCGGCACGATGGAAAACAGGTGCAATACCTGATCGAGCATTTCCCTATGCTGTGCGGTCACGCATAAGCGCGACTCAATGTCCTCATCCTGCGCCAGCGCATGCACCAGAGGTGCCATTTTTATCGCTTCGGGACGCGTGCCAAAAACCGTTAATACTTTCACCGTGACTCTCTTAATTCGAAATGGTTTAACAGCACTTATTCAGTGCCCTTAACGGCGAGAGCGGCGCACCAGCGCAGTCCCGGCACCCAGTAGCACGCCTACCGTGCCCCACATAATCATCAGTAATACACGGCGTGGGCTGTCACGTTTTACTGGCTCTTCCGGTGTGCGCAGATAACGCCAGGTCTGGAATGATTTTACCAACGTAGGACCGACATTCAGTGTCGCCTGCATAGCCCGGTTTTGATCGTACTCAAGATCGTAGGATGGGCCCGTTGCACGCAGATTTTCCAACCGCGCCTGCAACATTGGCCTGCCCAGCATGAACATTTCAGAGTCCGGTAATTGCTCGGAAGGGGTCTGTGTTTTTGCTTGTTCAAAGCCCTGCTGCTGCGCAATTTTCAGCGCCTGTCCGATGCTGTTGATCTGACGGTCGTAAATGGCTTTGGCAACCGCTTCCTGACGCTTAATCTGCGCCTTTAACTGAATACTGCGCGCAGCCCAGGCAGCGGCGAGTTCTTCATTGAGATGCGTGGTAGCACGGGCATTAGCAAAGGCAACATACTGGCGCAGCAGGGTATTCGCATCTGCTGCTGTTTCCGCGATCAACCTGACGGTATCGTTGATATTTTTCGCATTATCGGCGGGCTGGAACTGGATATTGGCAATCATTTCATCCAGTAAGGCGGCGTCTTCACCGGTCTTGCCGCTTTTACGCTGCTGGTAATAGCTGGACTGTAGCCAGAAGTCACGACGCGTATCCCAGGCAAAAAGCTGCATCATAAACTCCTGATACGCTTCATCCATCACCGTCGGCGGAGCCACGGTCAGGCTGCCAGCACGAATATCCAGATTATTGAGAAACTGCTGCTGGGAATAAAACCCGGACAACATATTCACCGTAGGACGATCCACAATCGCCGTGGTGCTCCACTTCGGCGTCACCAGCAACGAATAGATCCAGGCCAGCAGGGCAAAGAGCACACCACCCGCAATAATCCATAACTTACCGCGCCATAGCGTGCAGCAAAGGCCACGAATATCCAACTCGTTATCTGCAGCGTCAGGATAGGTCATACATCTGTTTCCTTGTCGTCAGGGCATAGGTCAGTCAGTAGGAGATTTGCTGTCATTATTGTTATTTCGCAGACGGCGTTTAAACCGTTTGATCATGCGCGCCACGCGCCACGCGCGTTTAATGCAGTAGCCGTAGAGCATAAAGGCCAGCAGAAACAGAACCAGCATCATCCACTCAGGGACAAATGAAAGGTACTCGCCCAGCACACCAACGATAGCCAGCAGGGCCGCAGCCGCGGTGATCAGGACAAACGCCTGACGCGAAGTAAAACCGGCGCGCATGATCAGATGGTGAATATGTTGGCGATCTGCGGAGAAGGGGCTCATCCCTTTGCTCAGACGGCGATACATAATGGCGACCATATCCATTAATGGAATCGCAATCAGCCAGAGCGCCGTCACTGGCGTGATGGGATGGTTCTGACCCTGGGTCGCTTCTAACAGGATCCAGATAATTGTGAAGCCAATAACCGTGCTGCCAGCATCGCCCATAAAGACTTTATAGCGGCGGCCAAACATTCCCAGATTCAACAGGATGTAGGGCACGATGGCTGCAATCATGATAAAGCACCACATGGCAAGGCTGCTCTGCCCGTCAAACTGGAGGATGACCCCCATCGCCAGGAACGTCACACAGGATAAACCGCCCAGCAGTCCGTCGATGCCGTCCACCATATTGAAGGCGTTGATCGCAGCCCAGACAGCAAACAGCGTCAGCACATAGCCGAACGGCCCTACCACCAGTTCCCATGGGCCAAAGATGTAGCCCAGGCTTAGCAGGTAAAGTTTAGCTTTCATCATCATGACAATGGCGACACCCGCCTGTACCACCGCGCGGAATTTCACACTAATGTCATAACGATCATCAAGCGCCCCCACCAGTACCAGGCACCCGGCACACGCCAGATATAGCACTGAGTGAGGTATGTAGAAATTCGTCAATGCAAAAGCAAAACAGCTGCCTGCAAACACAGAGATACCGCCTACCAGCGGAATAGCCCCCTGGTGACGTTTGCGATAATTGGGCTTGTCCACCAATCCAATTTTGTTAGCCGCTTTACGTGCAAAGAAAAGAAACACCAATGAAAATAAAAAAGTCAGGCCAAGTTCTGTACTCATATTGAGTAAATTCACATTATCCAGCTCTCTGCTAAGAATTGCACAATGTTATAAGCAATATTTGTGCCAATAACATCCCTTCAATTCTGAATTTTATTCACCGGGACAAGCATAATCAATATCCCCATTGATCAGTATCCCGTGCCGTTCTTTAGATTAATTCTCCCAGATCAGGATAGCCTATAGGCCAAAAACAAAAAACGCCACGACTATGCGTGGCGTTACCCGAGTTTTGTACTTAATTTGACGACTGCGGTATGGCCAGACGATCAGTTCGGCGTCTGCCCGCAGCCCAACGACCTGTTATGAACGTTTCATCATGTCGAAGAAATCATCATTGGTTTTCGTCATCGCCAGCTTGTTGATAAGGAATTCCATCGCGTCGATTTCGCCCATTGGGTGAATAATCTTGCGCAGGATCCACATCTTCTGCAGCTCTTCGGACGTGGTAAGCAACTCTTCTTTACGCGTACCGGAGCGATTGTAGTCAATAGCAGGGAACACACGTTTCTCGGCGATTTTACGCGCCAGATGCAGTTCCATGTTACCTGTACCTTTAAACTCTTCGTAGATCACTTCATCCATCTTCGAACCGGTATCAACCAGTGCGGTGGCGATGATGGTCAGGCTTCCGCCCTCTTCCACATTACGCGCAGCACCGAAGAAACGCTTCGGACGATGCAGGGCGTTGGCATCCACACCACCGGTCAGTACCTTGCCGGAAGCAGGAACCACGGTGTTGTAGGCACGCGCCAGACGGGTGATGGAGTCCAGCAAGATGATCACGTCTTTCTTGTGCTCAACCAGACGCTTGGCCTTTTCGATCACCATCTCAGCAACCTGAACGTGACGGGATGCAGGTTCATCGAAGGTTGAAGCGATAACTTCACCTTTAACCAGACGCTGCATCTCGGTCACTTCTTCCGGACGCTCGTCAATCAGCAACACCATCAGCACGCAGTCTGGGTGGTTGTAAGCAATGCTCTGCGCGATGTTCTGCAGCAGCATAGTTTTACCGGCTTTCGGAGGAGCCACGATCAGACCACGCTGACCACGACCGATCGGCGAAGCCAAATCCAGTACGCGAGCGGTCAAATCTTCGGTAGAACCGTTGCCACGTTCCATACGCAGACGAGAATTGGCATGCAGCGGCGTTAAGTTTTCAAACAGGATTTTATTACGGGCATTTTCCGGTTTGTCGTAGTTAACTTCATTAACTTTCAGCAGTGCAAAGTAACGTTCACCTTCTTTTGGCGGGCGAATCTTGCCAGAGATGGAGTCACCTGTGCGGAGGTTGAAGCGGCGGATTTGGCTGGGGGAAACGTAGATATCATCGGGACCGGCGAGGTAGGAGCTGTCTCCTGAGCGGAGGAAACCAAATCCATCCTGCAATATCTCGAGTACGCCGTCGCCGAAGATGTCTTCGCCACTTTTCGCGTGTTGCTTAAGGATGGCGAAGATAATGTCCTGTTTGCGCAAGCGCGCCAGGTTTTCCAGCCCCATATTTTCGCCGAGGGTAATCAGGTCAGAAACCGGCGTATTTTTTAATTCGGTAAGATTCATAATGGTGGGTTCTTAAACTCGGGGTAAAACATGAACTGTTTGTCGTGAATGGTATGGCGAAAGATCCATGCCTGTTTAATTGGTTCTTGGTTCCGAAGTCCACTCGATGATCACGTGCAGGAAAACGCAAATCTGAGACGAGGAGACGGTGAGGACAAGAAGCCGGAAATCAGTTGATACTAACCGTCAGATTGCTGAACGTCTGTAAGACTTTTGATGAATACTGTGTTCAACAAGGAGTAATTCTAAAGATTCAAACTACAAGGCAAGTGCGTAGTGCAGTAGATTTAACTTAGCATGCTTAATGCCGGGCGTCTAGCGGTCAGCGAAAAATTCAAACCGCAAGGCGCCGGCACGGCATGATTAGCCCAGGTTCGCGTTCAGGAACTCTTTGAGCTGGCCTTTAGACAGTGCGCCGACTTTCGTCGCGGCCACTTCGCCATTCTTAAACAACAGCAGGGTTGGGATGCCACGGATACCGTACTTAGGTGCGGTAGCAGGGTTTTCATCAATATTCAGTTTAGCAACGGTGAGCTTGCCATCAAACTCTTCGGCCACTTCGTCAAGAATAGGGGCAATCATTTTGCAAGGACCACACCATTCTGCCCAGAAGTCAACCAGCGTCAAACCTTCTGCTTTCAGAACGTCGGTTTCAAAGCTGTCATCGGTCAGGTGAACAATTTTATCGCTCATGTTTACTCCAGGAGATTATCTTTACCATGATGTTGCATTAAGCAGCATAAGGCTGAGTTTATTGTACTGCTTTTATTTCACCGGATAAGCTTTCGTAAAGCAATAGTAAGCTGATATTCTACCACACTATGAGCAAAACACACTTAACCGAACAGAAGTTTTCCGACTTCGCCCTGCACCCTCAGGTTATTGAAGCCCTTGAAACTAAAGGGTTTCATAATTGCACGCCTATCCAGGCGCTGGCATTACCGTTTACGCTCTCCGGGCGTGATGTAGCAGGTCAGGCGCAAACCGGTACCGGCAAAACGATGGCGTTTCTGACGTCAACGTTCCATCATCTTCTTTCTCACCCCGCACCGGAAGGTCGCCAGGTTAACCAACCGCGGGCGCTGATTCTGGCACCAACGCGCGAACTGGCGGTGCAGATTCATGCGGATGCAGAGCCTCTGGCGCAGGTAACCGGACTGAAGCTTGGTCTGGCTTACGGTGGCGATGGCTATGATAAGCAACTTAAAGTGCTCGAAAGCGGTGTCGATGTGTTAATCGCCACCACGGGTCGTTTAATCGATTACGCTAAACAGAATCACGTGAATTTAGGCGCCATCCAGGTGGTGGTACTCGACGAAGCTGACCGTATGTTCGACCTCGGCTTCATTAAAGATATCCGCTGGCTGTTCCGCCGCATGCCTGCCGCCAACCAGCGTCTGAATATGCTGTTCTCCGCAACATTGTCCTTCCGCGTGCGTGAGCTGGCGTTTGAGAACATGAACAACGCGGAATACGTTGAAGTCGAACCGGAGCAGAAAACCGGGCACCGTATTAAAGAAGAGCTGTTCTACCCTTCCAATGAAGAAAAAATGCGTCTGCTGCAAACGCTGCTGGAAGAAGAGTGGCCCGATCGCGCCATCATTTTCGCCAATACCAAGCACCGCTGTGAAGATGTCTGGGGCCACCTGGCTGCAGATGGTCACCGTGTTGGTTTGTTAACCGGCGATGTGGCACAGAAAAAACGCCTGCGTATCCTGGATGATTTCACCAAGGGTGATGTCGATATCCTCGTCGCGACGGATGTCGCTGCACGCGGCTTGCATATTCCTGCAGTGACCCACGTATTTAACTACGATTTGCCAGACGACTGCGAAGACTACGTTCACCGCATTGGTCGTACAGGTCGTGCAGGCGCCAATGGTCACTCTATCAGCCTCGCCTGTGAAGAGTACGCGCTGAACCTGCCAGGTATTGAAGAATACATCGGTCACAGCATTGCGGTCAGTCGCTATAACAGCGATGCGCTGATGAGCGAATTGCCACCACCAAAACGCTTAACACGTAACCGTTCTGGTAATGGCCCGCGCCGTGGTGGAAATAACAACCGCCGCAGTAGCGCACCGCGTAACCCTAACCGCAAACGTTCAGGTTAAGCCGCCATGCTGAGTGCATCATCACTCTATGCTGCGATCGATTTAGGATCGAACAGCTTTCATATGTTGGTGGTGCGCGAAGTGGCTGGCAGTATCCAGACCATTGCCCGCATCAAGCGCAAGGTGCGTCTTGCTGCTGGTCTCGATGCCGATAATCATCTTTCAGATGAGGCAATGGAACGAGGCTGGCAGTGTCTGCGGTTGTTTTCCGAGCAACTGCAGGACATCCCTCCCGAACAAATCCGCGTTGTGGCGACAGCCACGCTGCGTATTGCTGCCAATGCCGGTAGTTTCCTGGTCAAAGCCCAGGAAATCCTCGGTTGTCCGATCAATGTCATTAGCGGTGAAGATGAAGCACGCCTGATTTATCAAGGTGTTGCGCATACTACGGGTGGGTCGGACAAACGACTGGTCGTCGACATCGGTGGCGGCAGTACCGAGCTGGTCACCGGCAGAGGTTCACAGACGACGACGCTGTTTAGTCTGTCGATGGGCTGTGTCACCTGGCTTGAACGTTATTTTGCCGATCGTCATCTGGGTAAAGCGAATTTCGAACAGGCGGAACAAGCGGCGCGAGCCATGATCCGTCCGGTGGCTGATGCTTTACGCGAACAGGGCTGGCAGGTCTGCGTGGGCGCGTCCGGCACTGTACAAGCCCTGCAAGAAATTATGATGGCTCAGGGCATGGATGAGCGCATCACGC
The DNA here is from genome assembly GCF_020683125.1 of Erwinia rhapontici. Classification (NCBI taxonomy): domain Bacteria; kingdom Pseudomonadati; phylum Pseudomonadota; class Gammaproteobacteria; order Enterobacterales; family Erwiniaceae; genus Erwinia; species Erwinia rhapontici. Next base: position 4,815,278 of record NZ_CP085627.1, read on the forward strand.
TCAGTAAACTTGAGCAACTGAAACAGCGCGCTATTCAGTGCGGCAAGCTGGAAGAGCTGGAGATTGAAGGGCTGACTCTTGAGCGCGCGTTAGTGTTCCCCAGCGGCCTGTCTATTCTGATTGCTATCTTTACCGAGCTGAATATCAACAGCATGACGCTGGCCGGTGGCGCGCTGCGCGAAGGTCTGGTGTATGGCATGCTGCATCTGCCAGTGGATCGTGATATCCGTAACCGCACGCTGCACAATATCCAGCGCCGTTTTGCGATTGACCCTGAGCAGGCAGAGCGTGTCCGCCAGCTGGCAGACAGTTTTGCCCGTCAGGTCAGCCAGGTGTGGAAGCTGGACGACCGCAGCCGGGAACTGCTGGAAAGTGCCTGTCTGATCCACGAGATTGGTCTGAGCGTCGATTTCCGTCAGGCACCACAGCATGCGGCTTATCTGGTACGCCACCTTGATTTACCAGGCTTTACGCCAGCGCAGAAAAAGCTACTGGCGACATTGCTGCAAAATCAGGTGAACGGTATCGATCTGGCGCTGTTAAGTCAGCAAAATGCCGTACCGCCACGTGTTGCCGAACGGATGTGCCGTCTGCTGCGATTAGCGATTATTTTCGCCAGCCGCAGGCGCGATGACATGCTGCCCGCCGTCCGTTTACTGGCGGATGATGATAATCTGACGTTGACGTTGCCGACAGGTTGGCTGGAAGCGCATCCTCTGCGTGCAGAGCTGCTGGAGCAGGAGGCACACTGGCAAAGCTATGTGCACTGGTCATTAGTCATCGTTTGAAATCTGCTGCGCCCGGTGTGATGCTGCGTTAATCCGGGTGCTATTTCTTTGCTTTTGCCAACTGCGCGCGGAGATTCGCCAGGTGGCTCTGGCCTTTCTGCATGCGCTCTTCCGCACTGACCACTTTACGCTCGCTTTCCCACTGTAAGTCATCCTGCGGCAACTCCAGCAGGAAACGACTGACTTCCGGGCGCACCAGCTCACCATACTGACGGCGTTCGCGGCACAGCGTAAAGGTCAGTTCTTTCTGCGCGCGCGTGATCCCTACATAAGCCAGACGGCGCTCCTCTTCGACGTTGTTCTCGTCAATACTGCTCTGATGCGGTAACAACCCTTCTTCCATACCCACCAGGAAAACGTAAGGGAACTCCAGGCCTTTAGAAGCGTGCAGCGTCATCAACTGGACCTGATCGGAATCTTCATCGCTTTCGCCACGTTCCATCATGTCACGCAGGGTGAAGCGCGTCACCACCTGGGTCAGCGTCATCGCTTCGTCAATATCACTGCCTTCCAGCATTTCCGTCATCCACTGGAACAAGGTATTGACGTTTTTCATGCGCATTTCAGCGGCTTTGGGGCTGGGCGACGTTTCAAAAAGCCAGCTCTCGTAATCAATACCCCGGATCAAATCACGAACCGCCGCTACAGGTTCACGTTCGGCCAGCCGGGCAATCTCCTGCAACCAGTGAGTAAAGCGCTGTAAAGATTCCAGCCCGCGGCCGCTCAGCGTCTGCTCCAGACCCATATCAAAACTGGCGCTGAACAAGCTCTTGTTACGCTGCATGGCCCAGTCGCCCAGCTTTTGCAGGGTGGCTGAACCAATTTCGCGCCGTGGCGTGTTCACAATACGCATAAACGCACTGTCATCGTCAGCATTGGTCAGCACGCGCAGGTAGGCGAGCAGATCTTTGATCTCCGGGCGTGAGAAGAATGAGGTACCACCAGAGATACGATACGGGATGCGGTTTTGCATCAGCATCTTTTCGAACACCCGCGACTGATGGTTACCACGATAGAGAATGGCGTAATCTTTGTAGCCGGTTTTGTTGATGAAGTGATGGGCAATCAACTCCCCGGTCACGCGTTCTGCTTCATGATCCTCATGGTTAGCCGTGATCACTTTTAGCTCGGCGCCATACCCCAGCTCAGAGAACAGGCGCTTTTCAAACACATGTGGGTTATTGGCGATCAGGATATTCGCGGCTTTCAGGATGCGTTCGGAAGAGCGGTAGTTCTGCTCCAGTTTAATCACCTGTAGCGCCGGGAAATCCTCCTGCAGCAGCACCAGGTTTTGTGGCCGTGCCCCGCGCCAGGAGTAGATTGACTGATCGTCGTCCCCTACCACGGTGAAGCGTGCCCGGTTACCCACTAACAGTTTAACCAGCTCATACTGACTGGTGTTGGTATCCTGATATTCATCCACCAGCAAATAGCGTATGCGTTGCTGCCAGCGCTCGCGAACCTCCAGATTACGCTGGAACAACAGCGTGGGCAGCAGGATCAGATCGTCGAAGTCCAGCACGTTGCACGATTTAAGGTGTCTGTCATACAGCGCATAGCAATGTGCAAAGAGCTTATCGCGTTCGGACAGCGCCCCCGCTGCCGCACGCGAGGGATCCATCAGATCGTTTTTCCAGTTCGAGATCGTTGAGACCAGCTGTTGCAGCAGGGTTTTATCATTTTCCAGCCACTCTTCCGTCAGATCTTTGAGTAATGCCAGCTGGTCCTGATCGTCAAACAGCGAAAATTTGGCTTTCATGCCCAGCGCAGCATATTCGCGCTTGATAATCTCCAGACCCAAGGTATGGAAGGTCGAAATCATCAGTCCGCGTGCTTCTTTACGGCCAAGGGTTTGTGCCACACGCTCTTTCATCTCACGCGACGCTTTATTGGTAAACGTCACTGCGGCGATATGGCGTGCCTGATAGCCACACTCGCGGATCAGATGGGCAATTTTGTTGGTGATCACGCGTGTTTTACCCGAACCGGCACCAGCCAGTACCAGACAAGGCCCGGTAACAAATTCGACGGCGTGTTGCTGACCAGGATTAAGACGCATAGATAAGTCACTCAATGAAATTGCAGAGGGAAGAAAATAACAGCGTGGTAGTATAGCCAGCCAAATCCCTATGACTCAAGGTAACATCATGGCAAAAATGGCAGCAGCACTGCACATTCTGGTAAAAGAAGAGAAACTGGCTCAGGATCTGTTAGCCCAGCTGGCAGAAGGTGCCGATTTTGAGAAGCTGGCAAAGAAACACTCGACCTGTCCGTCAGGTAAGAAAGGGGGCCATTTAGGCGAGTTCAAACAAGGTGCAATGGTGCCGGCGTTCGATAAAGTGGTGTTCTCCTGCCCACTGATCGAGCCACAGGGCCCGTTGCATACCCAGTTCGGTTACCACATCATTAAGGTGTTGTACCGTAACTAATGAAAAAAGCGCCGTCAGGCGCTTTTTTTTCGGGCAGATCGTCGATCCGCCCCTGGAGGTACTGCGCGTCATTAACCTGCGACAGCGATACGCTTCATATCGGTCATGTAGCCACGCAGTTTACGGCCTACCGTTTCGATGTCGTGGTTGCGGATGGCTTCGTTCACATCACGCAGCTGCGCATTATCAACGGTGGTCGCAGTGTTCACTGCTTTACCCAGATCGCCAGCCTGCAGAGTGGTCATGAACTCCTTCAGCAGCGGTACTGCTGCGTAAGAGAACAGGTAGTTACCGTATTCTGCGGTATCAGAGATAACCACGTTCATTTCATACAGACGCTTACGTGCGATGGTGTTCGCAATCAGCGGCAGCTCGTGCAGTGATTCGTAGTAAGCAGACTCTTCGATGATGCCAGCAGCCACCATGGTTTCGAATGCCAGCTCAACGCCCGCTTTCACCATGGCAATCATCACAACGCCCTGGTCGAAGTAATCCTGCTCGGCAATTTTACCTTCAAACTGTGCAGCGGTTTCGAAGGCGGTTTTACCGGTCTCTTCACGCCAGCCCAGCAGGTTTTTGTCGTCGTTCGCCCAGTCAGCCATCATGCCGGAAGAGAACTCACCGGAGATGATGTCATCCATGTGCTTCTGGAACAGCGGTGCCATGATGGTTTTCAGCTGTTCAGACAGTGCGAAAGCACGCAGTTTTGCCGGGTTAGACAGGCGATCCATCATCAGAGTGATACCACCCTGCTTCAGTGCTTCAGTGATGGTTTCCCAGCCGAACTGAATCAGTTTTTCTGCATAAGGTGCATCGGTGCCTTCAGCGACCAGTTTGTCGAAGCACAGCAGTGAACCAGCCTGCAACATACCACACAGGATAGTCTGCTCACCCATCAGGTCAGATTTCACTTCCGCAACAAAGGAAGACTCCAGCACACCCGCACGGTGGCCACCGGTCGCTGCTGCCCAGGCTTTAGCAATCGCCATGCCTTCGCCTTTCGGGTCATTTTCCGGGTGAACTGCGATCAGCGTCGGTACGCCGAAACCACGTTTGTACTCTTCACGGACTTCAGTACCCGGACATTTCGGCGCTACCATCACAACGGTGATGTCTTTACGTACCTGCTCACCCACTTCAACGATGTTGAAGCCATGAGAGTAGCCCAGTGCAGCACCGTCTTTCATCAGCGGCTGAACAGCCTGAACAACAGAAGTGTGCTGTTTGTCCGGCGTCAGGTTAACCACCAGGTCTGCCTGCGGGATCAGTTCTTCGTAAGTACCCACTTTGAAGCCGTTTTCGGTCGCTTTACGCCATGAAGCACGTTTCTCAGCAATCGCTTCAGCACGCAGAGCATAGGCAATATCCAGGCCAGAGTCGCGCATGTTCAAACCCTGGTTCAGGCCCTGAGCACCACAACCAACGATGACGACTTTTTTGCCTTTCAGGTAGCTGGCTTCATCAGCGAATTCTTCGCGAGCCATAAAGCGGCATTTACCTAATTGCGCCAGCTGGTTGCGCAGGTTCAAAGTGTTGAAATAGTTAGCCATGGGGTACTCCGTATGAGGTTGTGTTCGCATTATTGTTTGTTGTCGGGGTAGGTTATTTCCTTACCCTCAATAGACCTTATCATATGACAGGAAATGCGTTGCTGAAATTGATATATTAACAACGTGACATTGCATATTTTGCAACATAAGAATGAGGCCTGACTCTGATGGATTTGCGTGACCTGAAATTGTTTCTACATCTGGCTGAAAGCCGCCATTTCGGACGCAGTGCGCGGGCGATGCATGTCAGTCCTTCCACGCTCTCACGCCAAATCCAGCGATTGGAAGAAGACCTTGGCCAGACGTTATTCTTGCGTGATAACCGCACTGTCACCCTGACCGATGCCGGAGAGCGCCTGCGTCAGTTTGCCCAGCAGACGCTGCTACAGTACCAGCAGATGCGGCACGCGATGGGCCAGAACGGCCCGTCACTCAGCGGTGAGATGAAAATGTTCTGCTCGGTGACGGCCGCTTACAGCCATCTGCCACCCATTCTCGATCGCTTTCGTGCCGAGCATCCGCTGGTCGAAATCAAACTCACCACGGGCGATGCTGCCGACGCGGTGGAAAAAGTGCAGTCTAACGAAGTGGATATTGCCATCGCCGGACGGCCGGAAACGCTGCCCACCAGCATCGGTTTTACCCCGCTGGGGTTAATCCCGCTGGTGTTAATCGCCCCGGCACTGCCCTGTCCGGTACGGGCTCAGGCGACGCAACCGCAACCCGACTGGGCGCAAATTCCGTTTATTCTCCCCGCTCAGGGCCCTTCGCGGCGGCGTATTGATCTCTGGTTCCGTCATCGTCATATCGCCAATCCTCAGATTTATGCGACGGTGTCCGGTCATGAAGCGATTGTGTCAATGGTCGCGCTGGGCTGTGGTATTGCCCTGCTGCCGGATGTGGTGCTGGAGAACAGCCCGGAACCGATACGCAATCGTATTCTGGAACTGGAAGATGTGGAGATGGTGGCGCCGTTTGAGTTAGGCGTTTGCGTACAAAAAAAGCGGCTCAGTGAGCCGCTTATTGATGCTTTCTGGAAATTGCTTTAACCGGCCAGGAAGAAACGGAAAGCCGGGTTATGCGTTTCGTCGTGGAAGTCATAACCCAGTGCCGCCAGATGCTCTTCAAACTTCGGTTCACTGTCGCTCAGTTCAAACGCCGCCAGCACGCGGCCATAGTCCGTGCCGTGGCTGCGATAATGGAACAGCGAGATATTCCAGTGGGTACCCAGTGTTTGCAGGAAACGAAGCAGCGCACCGGGTGCCTCCGGGAATTCAAAGCTGAACAGCTTTTCACGTAATGGCTTTGACGGACGCCCGCCCACCATATAACGCACGTGCAGCTTCGCCATTTCGTCATCGGAGAGATCCACCACCTTGTAACCCCCTTCTGACAACAGCGTCAGAATCTCCTCACGCTCGGATAATCCGCGCGTCAGTCGTACACCGACGAAAATACAGGCATCGTCTGCGTTGGCGTAACGGTAGTTGAATTCGGTGACCGAGCGGCCACCCAGCAGCTGACAGAAACGCAGGAAACTGCCCTGTTGCTCTGGGATCGTCACCGCCAGCAGTGCTTCGCGTTGTTCCCCCAGTTCACAGCGCTCTGATACATAACGCAAACCGTGGAAATTAACGTTTGCACCGGACAGCACATGCGCCAGGCGTTCACCCTGGATCTGGTGCTGCTGGATGTACTTCTTCATGCCGGCCAGCGCCAGTGCGCCCGAAGGCTCCGCCACAGCACGCACATCGTCAAACAGGTCTTTCATCGCGGCACAGATCGCATCACTGTCGACGGTAATGATGTCGTCAAGATACTCCTGGCAAAGACGGAAGGTTTCGCTGCCGATCCGCTTCACCGCCACCCCTTCGGCAAACAGCCCTACGCGTGGCAGATCGACCGGATGCCCGGCATCCAGCGCGGCTTTCAGACAGGCTGAATCGGCCGCTTCCACCGCAATCACTTTGATCTGCGGCATCAGTTGTTTGATCAACACCGCAACACCTGCCGCCAGCCCGCCGCCGCCCACCGGCACGAACACACGATCCAGATGCGCATCCTGTTGCAGCAGTTCCATCGCCAGCGTGCCTTGCCCGGCGATCACCATCGGATGGTCGAACGGTGGCACGAAGGTGTAACCCTGCTGCTCAGACAGCTCAATGGCTTTGGCTTTGGCCTCGTCAAAGTTGGCCCCAAACAGATAAACCTCACCGCCAAACGCCCGCACAGCATCCACTTTGATATCGGCCGTTGCCACTGGCATCACAATCAGAGACTTAATCCCCAGCTTGCTGGATGACAGCGCCACACCCTGCGCGTGGTTGCCGGCAGATGCTGTAATCACACCACAGGCTTTCTGCTCTGCGTTCAGCCCGGCGATCATCGCATAGGCGCCGCGCAGCTTGAAACTGTGGACCGGCTGGCGATCTTCGCGTTTCACCAGAATCGTATTACCGAGACGCGCGGAGATCTTTTCCATCTTCTGCAACGGGGTCACCTGTGCAGCTTCGTACACCGGCGCACGCAGCACGGCCCGCAGATACTCTGCGCCCGTGGGCTGGTCGGATAGCGGTTGAGATTCAGCCATGTTGGTTAGCCCCCCAGCTTACTCTTGTCACGGACGGCACCTTTATCGGCGCTGGTTGCCAGAGTGGCATAAGCGCGCAGTGCGAAGGAAACCTGACGCTCACGGCCGTGTGGCGTATAGGCCTGATCGCCACGAGCATCCTCTTCCAGACGACGGGCAGCCAGTTCATTCTCTGGTACCGCCAGTTGGATGCCACGATTCGGGATATCAATGTCGATGATATCGCCATCTTTGACCAGCGCGATGGTCCCGCCGCTGGCCGCTTCCGGTGAGGCATGACCGATTGAGAGACCGGAGGTACCGCCAGAGAAACGCCCATCGGTGATCAACGCACAGGCTTTACCGAGACCCATGGATTTCAGATAGGTGGTTGGGTAGAGCATTTCCTGCATACCCGGCCCCCCTTTTGGTCCTTCGTAGCGGATCACCACAACGTCACCAGCAACCACTTTGCCGCCAAGAATGGCAGAAACAGCATCATCCTGGCTTTCATACACTTTTGCCGGACCACTGAACACCAGGCTGCCTTCATCCACACCGGCTGTTTTCACAATACAGCCGTTTTCAGCAATGTTGCCATACAGTACGGCCAGACCACCGTCCTGACTGAAGGCGAACTCGCGTGAACGAATACAGCCTTCCTGGCGATCGTCATCTAACGTGTCCCAGCGAGTGTCCTGCGAGAACGCCTGCGTGGTACGAATACCTGCCGGGCCAGCGCGGAACATCTTTTTCACGGCTTCATCTTTGGTCAGCATGATGTCGTACTGATCCAGCGTTTCACGCAGGCTCAGTCCGAGGATATTACGTACGCTGTTGTCCAGCAATCCGGCACGGTCCAGTTCACCAAGGATGCCCAGTACGCCACCGGCACGGTGTACGTCTTCCATATGGTATTTTTGGGTACTTGGTGCCACTTTGCACAGGTGTGGAACCAGGCGGGACAGACGGTCGATGTCAGAGATATCGAAATCGATTTCGCCTTCCTGTGCGGCAGCCAGCAGATGCAGAACGGTGTTGGTTGAGCCGCCCATAGCAATATCCAGCGTGATGGCGTTTTCGAACGCCGCTTTGCTGGCAATACTGCGTGGCAGTGCGGTTTCATCATCCTGCTCGTAGTAACGCTTGGTCAGCGCAACGATACGGCGGCCCGCATTCAGGAACAGCTCTTTACGGTCAGCGTGCGTTGCCAGTAGCGAGCCGTTGCCCGGCTGTGACAGACCCAGCGCTTCGGTCAGGCAGTTCATCGAGTTGGCGGTGAACATACCGGAACAGGAGCCGCAGGTCGGACAGGCAGAACGTTCAATCTGGTCGCTCTCCGCATCGCTGACGTTCGGGTTAGCGCCCTGAATCATCGCATCGACGAGATCGAGTTTAATAATTTTGTCGGACAGTTTGGTCTTACCGGCTTCCATCGGACCGCCGGAGACGAAGATCACCGGAATGTTCAGGCGCAGTGACGCCATCAACATTCCCGGGGTGATTTTGTCACAGTTGGAAATACAGACCATGGCGTCAGCGCAGTGCGCATTGACCATGTACTCCACGGAGTCCGCAATCAACTCACGTGACGGCAGAGAATAGAGCATCCCGCCGTGGCCCATGGCGATACCATCATCCACCGCAATGGTATTGAACTCTTTCGCCACGCCGCCAGAAGCTTCGATCTCTTCAGCAACCAGTTTCCCCAAATCGCGCAGATGAACGTGACCCGGCACGAACTGCGTGAAGGAGTTAACCACCGCAATGATCGGCTTACCGAAATCATCATCGGTCATTCCTGTGGCGCGCCACAGGGCACGGGCACCGGCCATATTACGGCCGTGGGTGGTGGTGGCGGAACGATACTTAGGCATGCTCTTTACTCCAGAAATCAGATAGTGCGCGGGCATCAAATGATGCCCGCGAAAAGTATTTTTTGTTATGGGTTAACCGGATCCAACCAGCCCCATTTGTCTTCCGTTTCGCCAGTGAACAGACCAAAGAATGCAGACTGAATACGCTCGGTCACCGGACCACGCTTGCCTTCGCCAACCTGAATACCGTCGACGCTGCGTACCGGGGTGATTTCCGCTGCGGTGCCTGACATGAACACTTCGTCAGCCAGATACAGAGATTCACGAGACAGCACCTGCTCACGGACTTCAATACCCATATCCTGCGCCAGTTTGATGATGGCGTCACGAGTAATCCCAGGCAGAGCGGAAGAGGTGAACGGCGGCGTGAACAGGATGCCGTCTTTGACTTCAAACAGGTTCTCACCTGCACCTTCAGAGATGTAGCCCTGAGTATCCAGCGCGATGCCTTCCTGGTAACCGTGGCGGCGTGCTTCGCTACCGACCAGCAGAGAAGAAAGGTAGTTACCACCGGCTTTCGCTGCGGTTGGCAGCGTGTTAGGCGCGACACGGTTCCATGAAGACACCATGGCATCAATACCCTGCTCCAGCGCTTCAGCACCCAGGTAGGCGCCCCATGGGAAGGCCGCGATGATCACATCCGTTTCGTAGCCGTCCGGCGGGTTAACACCCAGACCAACGTCACCCACGAAGACTAATGGACGAATATAGGCGCTTTTAAGGTTGTTCTTGCGCAGTGTGGCGCGGCAGGCTTCCATCAACTCATCAACACTCAGGCTGACAGGGAAACGGTAGATTTTTGCAGAATCGCGCAGGCGCTGCATATGTTCACGATGGCGGAAGACTACTGGTCCTTTATGCGAGTCATAGCAACGTACGCCTTCAAACACTGAAGTGCCGTAGTGCAGTGCATGGGACATCACGCTGACCTTTGCGTCTTCCCATTTTACCATCTCGCCGTTGAACCAGATAAAGTCTGCTTTCTTCGTCATTCTTGTTTCCTTGCGCGCTTATGCGCGGATTTGTTGTGTTGTTTGTTGTTGGATCTGAACGCATGCAACGTCCATCAATTTACTTAACTGCGTTGACAGTAAATCGACAGAGCGCTGGCTGGCAACGGTCATCTCAATATTAATATTGTCAGTATTGACCAGCGACGCCATGTTCATTGAGCACACCTGGAAGCCACGGTGACGAACGACGCGCAAAATGCGTTCCAGTATTTCCGGGCGAAAGCGTGCTTCTATAGACAATTGATGCTGTTTCATGAAGTCTTCTCCATCATATTTTCGTTGCTGGCGCCCGGTGGTACCAGAGGCCAAACGTTCTCATGCTCATCAATCGCGACGTGGAGCATGTATGGCCCTTCACTGTGCAGCAAAGCGTCTAATGCGGCGTCGACCTGATCTTTACGGGTAATGCGCTGGCCAGGAATGCCAAATGCACTGGCCAGGATGAGAAAATCGGGGTTATCTGAAAGATTCGTTTCGCTGTAACGCTCTTCGAAGAACAACTGCTGCCACTGGCGTACCATCCCCAGGCGTTGGTTATCCATCAAAACGATTTTTACCGGCAGCTGTTTACGCTTAACGGTGCCCAGCTCCTGGACATTCATCATAAAGGAGCCATCTCCCGAGACGCAGATGACGGTGTCATCTGGACGGGCAACCTGCGCACCCACGGCTGCGGGCAGGCCGAAGCCCATCGTGCCCAGACCGCTGGAGGTGATGAAATTCTCCGGACGGTTAAAACTCATATGCTGTGCAGCCCACATCTGGTGCTGGCCCACATCGGTAGTCACTACCGCACTTTGCGGTTTACGATCTGATAACTGTTTTAAAAACAGCGGAGCAAAAATCGCCTCGCCGGGATGATCATAGCGCCAGCCATGATCGGCTTTCAGCGCTTTCACTTCATCACGCCATGCGCTGATGGATACTGGCTGATACAAATCAGGCAACAGCTTATTAAGATCGCCCTGTAAGCCAACATGTGCACGGCGCAGTTTATGCAGCTCGGCAGGGTCAATATCCAGATGGATCACACTGGCATGCGGCGCGAAGGTGTTGAGTTTTCCGGTGACGCGGTCATCAAAGCGCGCCCCGACAGCGATCAGCAGGTCACACTGCTGCACAGCCAGGTTGGCCGCTTTGGTACCGTGCATGCCCAGCATACCCAGGTAGCATTCGTCATCAGCATCCGGTGTGCCCAGACCTTTCAACGTTGCGACAGTGGGAATTCCCGTTTCTTTCGCAAAAGCACGCAACGCATGTACAGCATCAGCCATACCCACGCCACCGCCCACATACAGAATCGGCTTCTTCGCCAGCGCCAGCAGATTACGCGCCTGCTGTAATTCCGCGTGAGGATGTGCCATTTCCTGTTCAACTGGCAGCAGATGGGCGGCTAGATCGCCGCTCGCTAACTGGATATCCTTAGGAATATCAACCAGTACTGGGCCAGGCCGACCTGATTTCGCAATGGCAAAAGCTTCGGCCATCACCACCGGCAGTTCATCAAGGGATTCAACGAGGAAGCTGTGTTTGGTGCAGGCCAGCGACAGGCCGAGAACATCAATTTCCTGGAAAGCATCCGTCCCCATCACGGCAGAAGAGACCTGCCCGGTAATGGCGACGATAGGAACAGAGTCCAGCATGGCATCTGCCAGCCCGGTGATCAGATTGGTGGCACCCGGCCCGGAAGTGGCGATACAGACGCCGACTTTACCGGTTGCACGAGCAAAGCCGATAGCGGCCATCGCTGCACCCTGCTCGTGGCGGCACAGTAGGTGTTCGACACCGCCGTCATAGAGCGCGTCATAGACCGGCATGATTGCACCACCCGGGTAGCCGAAAACTGTTTCGACTCCCTGTGCACGCAAAGCTTGAACCACCCACTGAGCACCATTCATAGTTATTCCCCCGCCTCTCGCTGGGAACAACAGCATTTTATGCTACTGTTCATATTCTGTTCCTCTGTCGTTGATACCTTGGCAAAAAAAAACCCCCGGACCTTTCGGTGCGGGGGTTCTTTCGAAATCAGGCTTGATTTTTAAGCCTTTCTTTCTCCGAGCGTAGCCCCGCACGGCGTGATAATAATCACGACGACGCTAATGACGACTAGGCTAATGACTCGTAGAAGGGCTTTCATTTGAATTCTTTTAGTTCGCTTGTTCGAAGTAATGCCTACAGAGTTATCACAGTTATCAGCATTAATTCAACTTTTTTCATCACTTTATTTTATGACGGCCGACGCAAATCCAGAAAAAACTATTGTTATTCAGTTAATAAGGAAAAATTGAATTTTTTTCATCACTCACGGCGCGTGACTGCTTTATTTCCACATATTGAGAATGTGCGTGGCAGATCGCACGAAGATGTCTTCCGCTGTCGACCTGATGAAATTCATTACAGCGCAGCATACAAATCCCTGATGTCATCCTCGTCAGAGGGAAATCGACAGTGCACTGTAGTGAATACAAGGAGTATCTATGTCGCTATCTGTTGCCAATACCCGTGCCGCATTGGGCATTCAGGCGCCGCTGGTGTCTGTTGAAGTTCACCTGAGTAATGGCCTGCCCGCTTTGTCACTGGTCGGTCTGCCCGAAACGACAGTTAAAGAAGCCCGGGACCGGGTGCGCAGCGCCATCATCAACAGCGGTTTCACCTTTCCGGCAAAACGCATTACCGTCAACCTTGCCCCCGCCGATCTCCCGAAAGAAGGCGGCAGGTATGACTTGCCTATCGCTATAGCCATCCTGGCAGCTTCAGAGCAGATTCCTGCGGCGAAACTTGCCGGGTATGAGTTCCTCGGTGAGTTAGCCCTCAACGGCGCGCTACGTGGCGTACAGGGCTCAATTCCTGCAGCCGTTGCGGCACTCAATGCAGGAAGGCAACTCATCCTCTCAGCGGATAACCAAAATGATGTTGGCCTTATCCAGCACGGGAAAAGTTTAATCGCCAGCCATCTTCTTGAGGTCTGTGCTTTCCTGCATGGCAGAACGCAGCTTGAAGAAGCCCAGAGCAACGACCTGGTCTGCCTGCCGCACGTTACAGGGGATTTAAACGAGATTATCGGCCAGCAGCAGGCCAAGCGCGCACTGGAGGTAACAGCAGCCGGTGGGCACAACCTGCTCTTAATTGGCCCACCCGGTACGGGGAAGACGATGCTCGCCTCACGGTTGAACGGTCTGATGCCGCCTCTAAGCGATCGTGAGGCCCTGGAGAGTGCCAGCGTAGCCAGTCTGCTAGGCCGTGGCGATTTGCACCGTCAGTGGCGCCAGAGGCCGTTTCGTTCGCCTCATCACAGTTCATCTCTGTATGCACTTGTCGGCGGTGGTTCACTGCCTAAGCCCGGTGAGATTTCCCTTGCCCACAACGGCATACTGTTTCTTGATGAGCTTCCGGAGTTTGAACGCCGCGCATTGGATGCACTGCGTGAACCGCTTGAGTCGGGCGAGATCAGTATTTCTCGGGCACGTGCCAAAATCACCTATCCGGCACGCTTTCAGCTGATCGCCGCAATGAACCCCAGCCCAACCGGGCATTATAGCGGCCCACATAATCGAAGTTCACCCCAGCAGACATTACGTTATCTCAGCCGTCTGTCTGGCCCTTTTCTCGATCGTTTTGATCTCTCTCTTGAAGTGCCGTTACTACCACCAGGGATGTTGAGTACACAACAGGGTAATGGAGAGTCCAGTCAGCAGGTGCGTGAACGTGTGCTGGCCGCACGGGAACGCCAGATCAATCGCTGCGGCAAAGTGAATGCGGTAATGAACAACAACGATATCAAGGCATGCTGTACACTTACGCCTGAGGATGCTCAATGGCTGGAGCAAGTGCTGAACCAACTGGGGCTGTCAGTGCGGGCATGGCAACGTTTGCTGAAGGTGGCACGTACGATTGCCGATCTGGCAGGGGAGAACGAGGTTAGCAGGGAGCATTTAACGGAAGCCGTTAGTTACCGAGGGATCGACCGCCTGCTGATTCATCTGCATAACAGCCTGCAGTAGGGAAATGAAAAAGGGGCCGAAGCCCCTTTTTCTTAATCGTCACTATCCGTGTAGTCTTCAACGCCTTCCATCTGCGGCTTACCGCCGGACAGGGTATGGAAACGTTTAGGACGTTTAATTCGGGTCATATATTTTGACCAGACTTTTTCTGCCTCGGTTTGCGGCTCACGCACGCCCCGGCACACCTCAATGAACAGACGCTCTTCTTCCGTACCTGGCTCACGTTTTGCCAGGTCCAGTTCGTTGAAAGCGTAACCATAACGCTCAAGAAGTTGGGCTTCTTTGATGGTGAAATCACCGTGACGGGAGAACCCGCGAGGGTAATGTTTGTTATCAAAAAAACGATTCGTTGTTGCGAAGCTTTCCGCCATTTTACACGCTCCTAACTCATTTATGGCCGTGCTATTTATGGCGCGGAGTATTAGATAGGCTTGACAGAGTGTAAAACAAAACATTTAAATCATAACGACAAATGTTTTTTAGGAGATGGATGTGGATACGGAATTACTGAAAACCTTTCTTGAAGTGAGCAGAACTCGCCACTTTGGACGTGCCGCAGAAGCACTCTATCTCACGCAATCTGCTGTAAGTTTTCGCATCAGACAGCTTGAAAATCAGCTGGGAGTGAACCTTTTTACCCGCCATCGTAATAACATCAGACTGACGTCTGCAGGGGAGCGTTTGCTGCCCTATGCAGAGAGCCTGATGAGCACATGGCTGATGGCTAAGAAAGAGGTAGCGCACACTCAGCAACATCACGAGCTGTCGATCGGGGCCAGTGCTTCTCTGTGGGAGGCTTATCTGACACCCTGGCTGCAAACGCTGTATGAGAACCGTGAGAGCTTACATCTGGAAGCACGTGTTGCGCAGCGTCATTTGCTGGTTAAACAGCTACATGAGAGACAACTTGACCTGCTTATTACGACCGAAGCCCCCAAAATGGATGAGCTGACCAGTCAGCAAATTGGCCATATTTCACTGACTCTTTTCCGGTCAAAAAAATCCGAGAAAAAGGAGAAATATGATTACATTAAGTTGGAATGGGGTGCTGATTTTCATCAACATGAAAGTTATCTTGCCGGCGCTGATGATGTTCCGGTACTAACAACAACCTCAGCACATTTGGCCAGGCAACTGCTGCATACCACTGGGGCCTGTGCATTTTTACCGGATGTGTGGGGGAAAGAGTACAGCGATCTGCTAGTCATCCCTGATACCGCTGTCGCATCCAGACCGCTGTATGCGGTATGGCTACAAAACAGCGATCAGCAGGCATATATCCGACAACTCATTAAGTCTCCGGTCAATATAAGAGCATAAAGCGTATAAATAACCATCGAATCGGACCGGCTTGCTGGTCCTTTTTTATGCTTTTAAGATGATTGCAGGGGTAACATGGCAGGAATTTTAGACAAAAAAAATCCTTTGCCGAAGCAAAGGATTGTTTTTATTTGGCAGGGGCGGAGAGATTCGAACTCGCGACACCCGGTTTTGGAGACCGGTGCTCTACCAACTGAGCTACGCCCCTAAATTATGCTTAACATTATGCCTGCTAAATTTAGCAGGCATAATTTTTAATAATTGGCGGAACGGACGGGGCTCGAACCCGCGACCCCCTGCGTGACAGGCAGGTATTCTAACCAACTGAACTACCGCTCCACCGGTCCTTACACTCACATCAGAAAACGTCTGATACAAGTTTGTTCCTGTTATTTTCCTTGTCAGGGGAAAAGGAACTAATTTGATGCCTGGCAGTTCCCTACTCTCGCATGGGGAGACCCCACACTACCATCGGCGCTACGGCGTTTCACTTCTGAGTTCGGCATGGGGTCAGGTGGGACCACCGCGCTAAAGCCGCCAGGCAAATTCTTTGTGCTCTGTCCTGTGTCTTTTGTGCTCTGACTGCGTTGCCTGCGCTCGTAAGCTCAGTCACATACTTATGTATGCTCCTTCCCTCACTTCACTGGCCGCCTTGTCACAGCGCAAAATCCTTCGGACTTAATTCCGGTAACAAGCTGAAAATCTCTTTTGCGTCTCTCTAACGCCACCAGAACGCTTCTGGCGTTGTAAGGTTAAGCCTCACGGGTCATTAGTACCGGTTAGCTCAACGCATCGCTGCGCTTACACACCCGGCCTATCAACGTCGTAGTCTTCAACGTCCCTTCAGGGGTCTCAAGGACCCAGGGAGAATTCATCTCGAGGCAAGTTTCGCGCTTAGATGCTTTCAGCGCTTATCTTTTCCGCACTTAGCTACCGGGCAATGCCATTGGCATGACAACCCGAACACCAGTGGTGCGTTCACTCCGGTCCTCTCGTACTAGGAGCAACCCCTCTCAATTCTCCAGCGCCCACGGCAGATAGGGACCGAACTGTCTCACGACGTTCTAAACCCAGCTCGCGTACCACTTTAAACGGCGAACAGCCGTACCCTTGGGACCTACTTCAGCCCCAGGATGTGATGAGCCGACATCGAGGTGCCAAACACCGCCGTCGATATGAACTCTTGGGCGGTATCAGCCTGTTATCCCCGGAGTACCTTTTATCCGTTGAGCGATGGCCCTTCCATTCAGAACCACCGGATCACTATGACCTGCTTTCGCACCTGCTCGAGCCGTCACTCTCGCAGTCAAGCTAGCTTATGCCATTGCACTAACCTCACGATGTCCGACCGTGATTAGCTAACCTTCGTGCTCCTCCGTTACTCTTTAGGAGGAGACCGCCCCAGTCAAACTACCCACCAGACACTGTCCCCACGCCGGATCACGGCGCCAGGTTAGAACATCAAACGTTAAAGGGTGGTATTTCAAGGTTGGCTCCACGCAGACTGGCGTCCACGCTTCAAAGCCTCCCACCTATCCTACACATCAAGGCTCAATGTTCAGTGTCAAGCTGTAGTAAAGGTTCACGGGGTCTTTCCGTCTTGCCGCGGGTACACTGCATCTTCACAGCGAGTTCAATTTCACTGAGTCTCGGGTGGAGACAGCCTGGCCATCATTACGCCATTCGTGCAGGTCGGAACTTACCCGACAAGGAATTTCGCTACCTTAGGACCGTTATAGTTACGGCCGCCGTTTACCGGGGCTTCGATCAAGAGCTTCTCCTTGCGGATAACCCCATCAATTAACCTTCCGGCACCGGGCAGGCGTCACACCGTATACGTCCACTTTCGTGTTTGCACAGTGCTGTGTTTTTAATAAACAGTTGCAGCCAGCTGGTATCTTCGACTGCCTTCAGCTCCAGGAGCAAGTCCCTTCACCTACCGACAGCGTGCCTTCTCCCGAAGTTACGGCACCATTTTGCCTAGTTCCTTCACCCGAGTTCTCTCAAGCGCCTTGGTATTCTCTACCTGACCACCTGTGTCGGTTTGGGGTACGATTCAATGTTACCTGATGCTTAGAGGCTTTTCCTGGAAGCAGGGCATTTGTTACTTCAGCACCGTAGTGCCTCGTCATCACGCCTCAGCCTTAAAGAGTTCCGGATTTGCCTGGAACTCAAGCCTACACGCTTAAACCGGGACAACCGTCGCCCGGCTAACATAGCCTTCTCCGTCCCCCCTTCGCAGTAACACCGAGTACAGGAATATTAACCTGTTTCCCATCGACTACGCCTTTCGGCCTCGCCTTAGGGGTCGACTCACCCTGCCCCGATTAACGTTGGACAGGAACCCTTGGTCTTCCGGCGAGCGGGCTTTTCACCCGCTTTATCGTTACTTATGTCAGCATTCGCACTTCTGATACCTCCAGCAAACCTCACAGTTCACCTTCGACGGCTTACAGAACGCTCCCCTACCCAACAATACTTGCGTATCGCTGCCGCAGCTTCGGTGCATGGTTTAGCCCCGTTACATCTTCCGCGCAGGCCGACTCGACCAGTGAGCTATTACGCTTTCTTTAAATGATGGCTGCTTCTAAGCCAACATCCTGGCTGTCTGTGCCTTCCCACATCGTTTCCCACTTAACCATGACTTTGGGACCTTAGCTGGCGGTCTGGGTTGTTTCCCTCTTCACGACGGACGTTAGCACCCGCCGTGTGTCTCCCGTGATAACATTCTTCGGTATTCGCAGTTTGCATCGGGTTGGTAAGCCGGGATGGCCCCCTAGCCGAAACAGTGCTCTACCCCCGAAGATGAGTTCACGAGGCGCTACCTAAATAGCTTTCGGGGAGAACCAGCTATCTCCCGGTTTGATTGGCCTTTCACCCCCAGCCACAAGTCATCCGCTAATTTTTCAACATTAGTCGGTTCGGTCCTCCAGTTAGTGTTACCCAACCTTCAACCTGCCCATGGCTAGATCACCGGGTTTCGGGTCTATACCCTGCAACTTAACGCCCAGTTAAGACTCGGTTTCCCTGCGGCTCCCCTATACGGTTAACCTTGCTACAGAATATAAGTCGCTGACCCATTATACAAAAGGTACGCAGTCACCTAACAAGTAGGCTCCCACTGCTTGTACGTACACGGTTTCAGGTTCTGTTTCACTCCCCTCGCCGGGGTTCTTTTCGCCTTTCCCTCACGGTACTGGTTCACTATCGGTCAGTCAGGAGTATTTAGCCTTGGAGGATGGTCCCCCCATATTCAGACAGGATGTCACGTGTCCCGCCCTACTCATCGAACTCACAGTAGGTGCATTTTTGTGTACGGGAGTATCACCCTGTACCCTGCGACTTTCCAGACGCTTCCACTAATGCACAAACTGATTCAGGTTCTGGGCTGTTCCCCGTTCGCTCGCCGCTACTGGGGGAATCTCGGTTGATTTCTTTTCCTCGGGGTACTTAGATGTTTCAGTTCCCCCGGTTCGCCTCATGCCACTATGTATTCATGACATGATAGTGTGTCGAAACACACTGGGTTTCCCCATTCGGGTATCGTCGGTTGTTGCGGTTCATATCACCTTACCGACGCTTATCGCAGATTAGCACGCCCTTCATCGCCTCTGACTGCCTAGGCATCCACCGTGTACGCTTAGTCGCTTAACCTCACAACCCACAAGCGTCCCGAAGAACACATTGCTGTTGTAAGCATTTGAGAGACTCGAACATATCGTTAATTTCATTCTTATTACGGAGAATGAAAACGACATGTCGTTTCAATTTTCAGCTTGTTCCGGATTGTTAAAGAGCAAATATCTCAAACGTGACTCGCCTTACGGCATAATCAGTTTTGAGATACTGGGTGATAACGACTTTCACTTCGTTACCGGTATGGCGTCCCCAAGGGGATTCGAACCCCTGTTACAGCCGTGAAAGGGCAGTGTCCTGGGCCTCTAGACGATGGGGACTCTGGTGTGACTTTTGCTCATTTCTTCTATCAGACAATCTGTGTGGACACTACGCGGGAAGGTATCTTCAGGTAAGGAGGTGATCCAACCGCAGGTTCCCCTACGGTTACCTTGTTACGACTTCACCCCAGTCATGAATCACAAAGTGGTAAGCGCCCTCCCGAAGGTTAAGCTACCTACTTCTTTTGCAACCCACTCCCATGGTGTGACGGGCGGTGTGTACAAGGCCCGGGAACGTATTCACCGTAGCATTCTGATCTACGATTACTAGCGATTCCGACTTCACGGAGTCGAGTTGCAGACTCCGATCCGGACTACGACGCACTTTATGAGGTCCGCTTGCTCTCGCGAGGTCGCTTCTCTTTGTATGCGCCATTGTAGCACGTGTGTAGCCCTGGCCGTAAGGGCCATGATGACTTGACGTCATCCCCACCTTCCTCCGGTTTATCACCGGCAGTCTCCTTTGAGTTCCCGACATTACTCGCTGGCAACAAAGGATAAGGGTTGCGCTCGTTGCGGGACTTAACCCAACATTTCACAACACGAGCTGACGACAGCCATGCAGCACCTGTCTCACGGTTCCCGAAGGCACTAAGGCATCTCTGCCGAATTCCGTGGATGTCAAGGCCAGGTAAGGTTCTTCGCGTTGCATCGAATTAAACCACATGCTCCACCGCTTGTGCGGGCCCCCGTCAATTCATTTGAGTTTTAACCTTGCGGCCGTACTCCCCAGGCGGTCGACTTAACGCGTTAGCTCCGGAAGCCACGCCTCAAGGGCACAACCTCCAAGTCGACATCGTTTACGGCGTGGACTACCAGGGTATCTAATCCTGTTTGCTCCCCACGCTTTCGCACCTGAGCGTCAGTCTTTGTCCAGGGGGCCGCCTTCGCCACCGGTATTCCTCCAGATCTCTACGCATTTCACCGCTACACCTGGAATTCTACCCCCCTCTACAAGACTCTAGTCTGCCAGTTTCGAATGCAGTTCCCAGGTTGAGCCCGGGGATTTCACATCCGACTTGACAGACCGCCTGCGTGCGCTTTACGCCCAGTAATTCCGATTAACGCTTGCACCCTCCGTATTACCGCGGCTGCTGGCACGGAGTTAGCCGGTGCTTCTTCTGCGGGTAACGTCAATCGACGAAGCTATTAACCTCATCGCCTTCCTCCCCACTGAAAGTACTTTACAACCCGAAGGCCTTCTTCATACACGCGGCATGGCTGCATCAGGCTTGCGCCCATTGTGCAATATTCCCCACTGCTGCCTCCCGTAGGAGTCTGGACCGTGTCTCAGTTCCAGTGTGGCTGGTCATCCTCTCAGACCAGCTAGGGATCGTCGCCTAGGTGAGCCATTACCCCACCTACTAGCTAATCCCACCTGGGCACATCCGATGGTGTGAGGCCCGAAGGTCCCCCACTTTGGTCCGAAGACGTTATGCGGTATTAGCTACCGTTTCCAGTAGTTATCCCCCTCCATCGGGCAGTTTCCCAGGCATTACTCACCCGTCCGCCACTCGTCACCCAAGGAGCAAGCTCCTCTGTGCTACCGTTCGACTTGCATGTGTTAGGCCTGCCGCCAGCGTTCAATCTGAGCCATGATCAAACTCTTCAATTAAAAGTTCGATTTGCTGCAACAAGTGCAGCGATGCTCAAGTGTAAAACGTCATAATGAATTTCATTATGTGTTCACTCTTAAGACTTGATATTTTTTTGTCACCCGGAGGTGACTGATATCAATCCTGCGAGTGCCCACACAGATTGTCTGATAAATTGTTAAAGAGCGGTGCAATCAGTGCCGAAGCTTCCTGTTGCGAGGTGGCGTATATTACGCTTTCCTCCTTCGGAGTCAACTTCTTTTTGAGAAGTTTTTCCGGCGCTATCAGTTACCTGACGCTCCTGACCCGGTGGCTTGTAAGCCGTTGTTCCGTGTCAGTGGAGGCGCAGTATAGGGATTTTCTGGAGAGTGACAAGGGCTAATTGCAAAAAACTTTCTGAGTGATGATTTTTTGCCCTAAAGTTCCCTAAAGCGCCAGTTTTTCGAGCTTTGCAAAGCCATATCGTTGTAAAACGGGCATTAATTGAACTGCCTGTTCAGTGATATCCATGCAGAACGCCATGTTCTCATCCTGAGAAAAAGCCTCAGGAGACTCATTTTCCAGCAACCACACCGTACGGCGGGCAATGGCAGCGCCAGAATCGATTAAACGAGTGCCTTCAGGCAGTACTTGCTGTAGCTCTTCACTGATAAGAGGGAAATGCGTGCAGCCAAGCACCACGGTATCGGGTGGCTCCTGCATCCGCAGCCAGGGTTGCAGAATACGTTTTACTTCTTCTATAGGAACAGGCTGACCATGCAGCTTAGCTTCTGCTAACTCCACCAGTTCCGCAGAGCCCAGCATCTCGGTTTTGCACTCACCACCAAAACGCGCCACCAGCTCTTTAGTATAAGGACGCTTTACTGTGCCACGCGTCGCCAGCAGACCAACCACGCCGTTACGGGTCAGACGTGCCGCTGGCTTAATCGCTGGCACAACACCGACAACAGGAAATTCAAAGCGTTCTCGCAGAGCAGGGAGCGTCACGGTGCTCGCCGAGTTACAGGCGATAACCACCAGCGCAAGAGGATAGAGCCGAGTGACCGCTTCCACGATGGTCACCACACGCTCGACGATAAACTCTTCCGACTTTTCGCCATAGGGGAAAGCAACGTTGTCGAAAGCATAGAGATAATGGAGATCCGGCAATAATTTGCGGATCTCATCATAGACAGAAAGCCCACCGACGCCGGAGTCAAAGACCAGCACGGTGGGGCGCGGTTTAGAAGGTGTAGCTGCCGCTGAGGTAGTATTCCCGTCCAGGGGTTTCATAGCCATACACTGTCTCGTAATCTTTATCGAACAGGTTGGCAATTCTACCACGAACAGTGAGATGGGATGTGATCGGATACGAAGCGGAGACATCGACCAGGCTGTAGCTCGGCATACGGCGCTGTGTAAACGCATACTGATTCGTATTATTATTATAGCTCTTACCAAAGTACTGATACGCCACATCCATATCAAAGCCAAACAGAGTCCAGTCAACCTGGTATTTCAGCTGCTGCTTAGAGCGGTGGGCCAGCACTTCATTATCCTGGTCACGACGTGGATCAAGATACTGCAGCGTCAGCCTGTGGCTGAACATGCCGGTATCCATATTCCCGGTCCACTCGACCCCTTTAATCGTTGCGGATTGCACATTGTAATAGGCACCCGTGAACGTACTGTCGTCATAAAAGTAATCGATCAGGTTATTGATTTTGTTCTCGTAGGCAGACAGACGCCAGTCAAGAGGACCACTCTGCCCCTCCAGCCCGACTTCCACCTGGTGTGACTTCTCCGCTTCAAGATTTGGATTAGCAGAGATGTACAAGCGGCTTTGACCGTACATTTGTCCCAGTGTAGGTGCCTGGAAACCCGTACCGTAAGAGAGCGTGACACGGTAATCCGGAATAAATTCCCAGCCAGCAGCCGCCTGCCAGGTCCCATTCCAGCCAAACTGGTTGTTATCATCACCTCTCACTGCGCCTTCAAGCGTCAGAGTATCAAAACGCTGTTGCGCGGTAAGGTAATAACCGGTGTTATTACGCTCATAGTCATCTGAGGCGTAACTATCCACGGAAGTCAGTTTTTGTTGCTGCCAGTCAATCCCCGCGCTCACGGTTCCCTGACCCACCAGGAAGCTGTTCCCCCACTGCACGTTACGCTGAGTCATATCGTCCAGGCTGGTGCCATTGTTATACAAACCCAACGTGCTGGCATAGTTGTAGTCTTTATACTGCTGGTAGCTGGCGTTTAGCTGAGAAGAGTAGATCCCCTGATTGAAAGTCAGTCCGGTTTCATAGGTATGATTATAAACTTGGCGTTTATCACCACCGTCCTGGTAACCCGCATCATAAGAGCTGTTATTACCGTAGCCATAGCCCCGCACGAACCCGCTGAAGTTTTCATTAAAGGTATGGCTAAGGCCAGCCCAGAAAGTCTTGCTACGGAAACCATCACGGTCGCTGTCTGTGCTATAGGTTGAATCAGGCTTGATGTTATAGCCATTGGTAGCCTGGAACGCCCCGGCCACCGTAACCAGCGTGCTGTCACCCACCTTCTGGCGTACTGCCCCATCATATTGCTGATAATGATTAGAACCCAGACCAACCTGGATCTCCCCACCCGGCCGATCGTCCTGGGTGATGATGTTTATCACCCCACCAATCGCATCTGCACCATAAACGGCAGATCTCGGGCCGCGGATCATCTCAATGCGCTGAATCAGAGAAAGTGGAATTTGACTAAAATCAGCAATCCCGGTAATACCGGATTTTGCCAGCGGGATACCATCGATCAGAACCAGCGTATGGCGGGCTTCAGCGCCACGAATATAGATATAGTTTGCCTGACCCATACCACCATTCTGAGCAACATCCACACCAGGCAGACGACGCATGACATCCATCAGAGATTTGGACTGCCAGCGTTCGATATCATCGCGGGTAACGATTTCAGTCGGTGCCAGTACCGTGTTCACAGGTTGCTGAAAACGATTCGCAGTCACAACCTGCGTTTCTTCTTTATTACTGTCCTGTGCAAAGCCGTTTTGCGCCCAGAGGGAAATTGCCGTAGCGCTAAACGCCAACAGCGTATTTTTTGTTGTAATCATGACCAAGCATCCAAAAAATGTGCAGGATGCCGCAGGCATACGATCGATAGCACGCGATGACCGTAAGAAATGCGACGTTAATCCGGCAGGTCTTCGGGCTCAGAATCGTTGGGTGGCAATGACTTCCCGTCAAAAGACAGTGTCTGCGTTACGCTATTGTCACGACATTCTATACCGCTGCGCGTCAGCTCCAGATTTACACTGGATTCCCTATTAACTCGTGGGAGGCCGGGGAACGCATTTTATGAACAAATGTGTTAGAAGTCCAGATATCCAGACATCCATAAAGGGTGAATCGTGGACAATACTGGACATGAGGTAAAGAATCCCTACAATCGCCCGGCTATCACTGCCACATACTCAGGAACGCCCATGACACCCGAACAACTGCCTGTTGAACACTATGACGACCAACTCACAGAGAAAGTGACACGACTGACATCCATGATGTCTGCGTTTAATGCTCCCAACGTCGAGGTCTTCCGTTCACCGGTCAGCCATTACCGGATGCGTGCAGAGTTCCGTATCTGGCATGACGGTGATGATCTGTACCATATTATTTTCGATCAGAAGACACATGACCGCATCCGGGTGGACAGCTTCCCCGCAGCCAGTGAGCTGATTAACCGCCTGATGCCCCGGCTGATCGATGCCGTGCGCGACCAGCGTGCACTGCGTTTTAAACTGTTCCAGATTGACTACCTGTCGACGGTCAGTGGGCAGGTCGTTGTCTCTATGCTCTATCATCGTAAGCTGGATGATGAATGGCAGCAGGCTGCCACGCTACTGCGTGATGCGCTGCGCGCTGAAGGTTTCGATCTGCACCTCATCGGCCGCGCGACTAAAACCAAAATCTGTCTGGATCAGGATTTCGTGGATGAGCGTCTGATGGTGGACGGGCGTGAGATGATCTATCGCCAGGTAGAAAACAGCTTTACGCAGCCAAATGCGGCAATGAATGTGAAGATGCTGGAATGGGCGCTGGATGCGACGCGCGATTGTCGCGGCGACCTGCTGGAACTGTACTGCGGCAATGGCAATTTCTCGCTGGCGCTGGCACGTAACTTCCGCCGCGTGCTGGCAACGGAAATCGCCAAACCGTCAGTCGCCTCTGCTCAGTACAATATCGCGGTAAACCAGATCGATAACGTCCAGATTATCCGTATGGCGGCAGAAGAGTTTACTCAGGCAATGAACGGAGAAAGAAGCTTCAGACGCCTGGAAGGCATCGATCTGACCAGCTACGAGTGTGAAACCATTTTCGTCGACCCTCCGCGCAGCGGCCTGGATGACGAAACGGTGAAGATGGTGCAGGCGTATCCACGTATCCTTTATATCTCCTGCAACCCGACAACGCTGTGCGAGAACCTCGCCACATTATCGGCTACTCATGAGATTACGCGTCTGGCCCTGTTCGACCAGTTCCCGTACACACACCATATGGAGTGCGGCGTTCTGCTGACTCGCCGCTAATCTGGCTCGGGCGATATCCATCGCCCGGCTTTCGCATTACACGCTGGAATGACGCGCGCGCCACTTAACAGCAATCCAGAACACCACCGCCACCATCAGAATGGTCGGCACAAAGTTTGAGCCAATCTCAGGATACTCCGCTCTGACAATCGCACTGTACAAGAGAATGCCCAACAGGAAGAATCCCGCAGCCAGCGAGGGCATACCGTCCGGCATGGCACGGTTAAGATAACGTTGATGCAGGCACCAGGCCGACAGACCCAATGCAATCAGAGGGAAAACAGAAAATGGCACCACTGCGCTGAACAGCACCGAAAACGAGCCGTTAATCGACAGCCCGGTAAGAAATGTTAACAGCAGAGTGCCTTTATCGCGGCCAGTCGCTAAATTCATGTCATCCCCTTGAATTTGTTCCAGTCGGCTAGGTTATTTGCCATGTAGGCCCTGACCAGGCCGCTTAGTCTTTTGCTTCCAGCGTCACCGCCAGCTTCTCCTGCTCACGTCGATACCAGTAATATGCCCCTTTCGAGATCATACGCAGTTGCAGTACCAGCCTTTCTTCCAACTGGCGTCGCTGATCGACATCAATATCCAGTGCTTCAGCACCGGCGTTAAACACGATAATGACCATCGCTTCTGCCTGCGCTTCGGTGAAGCTGCGCGGCATACGGTTCTCAACTTCCAGATAATCGGCCAGTTCGGCAATAAAGTGCTGAATTTCACGGGCAACAGCGGCACGAAATGCGGATGACGTGCCGGAGCGTTCACGCAGCAGTAACCGAAAGGCATTTGGGTTATTACCAATAAACTCCATAAAGGTAGAAACAGAAGTGCGGATGACACTGCCACCTTTGGCAATACGCTGACGCGCCTGGCGCATCAACTGTCGCAACATCAGACCACTTTCGTCCACCATGGTTAATCCCAATTCATCTACATCACGAAAGTGACGATAAAATGACGTTGGGGCAATCCCCGCCTCCCTGGCAACTTCCCGCAAACTGAGGCTGGCAAAACTACGTTCGGCACTGAGTTGACTGAATGCCGCTTCGATAAGTGAACGTCGTGTACGTTCTTTTTGCTGCGCTCTAACGCCCATTTTTGTGCCTGTTTAGCCTGCAAGTGGGCACTATAGCAAAAATTTCAGCGTACAGTGGGCCAAACTTTGTGAGCGGCTGTTAACCCTGTCATTTGGCATTTGATGGCAAAAAGCACGGTTAGAATTGGGAACTGAGGCGCGAGATGTTAGAATCTCGTTGTAAAATTGTATAAGAAAATAGGACGTATTGGTATGCAACAGTCTTATGATTACGACGCCATTGTCATTGGTTCCGGTCCTGGCGGTGAAGGTGCTGCGATGGGACTGGTGAAGCAAGGTGCACGTATTGCCGTCATCGAGCGCTACCACAATATTGGTGGCGGATGTACACACTGGGGAACAATCCCGTCGAAAGCGCTGCGTCACGCCGTCAGCCGCATTATCGAGTTCAACCAGAACCCACTGTATAGCGACCACACGCGTCTTCTCCGTTCTTCTTTCGCCGACATTCTGAATCACACCGAAAACGTTATCAGCCAGCAAACCCATATGCGCCAGGGTTTCTATGAGCGCAACCACTGTGAACTGTTCCAGGGGGATGCACGCTTTATCGATGCCAACACCATTGAAATCGAGAGCCACGATGGCAGCATTGAGCGCCTGACCGCAGGCAAGTTTGTCATCGCCTGCGGATCACGTCCTTACCATCCGCCGGATGTCGACTTTACCCACCCACGTGTTTATGACAGCGACTCCATCCTGAATCTGCACCATGAACCTGGTCATGTGATTATCTATGGCGCAGGGGTGATTGGCTGTGAGTATGCATCGATTTTCCGGGGTCTGTCCGTCAAAGTTGACCTGATCAATACCCGTGACCGTCTGCTGGCTTTCCTCGATCAGGAAATGTCTGACTCGCTGTCCTATCACTTCTGGAATAACGGCGTGGTCATACGCCACAACGAAGAGTTCGAGAAGATTGAAGGTGTGGCAGATGGTGTGATCATGCACCTGAAATCTGGAAAAAAACTCAAAGCAGACTGCCTGCTGTACGCCAACGGCCGCACCGGTAATACCGATGGGCTGGGGCTGGAAAATGTCGGACTGGAAGCGGATGGCCGCGGCCTGCTGAAGGTGAACAGTATGTATCAGACGGCGCAGCCGCATATCTATGCGGTAGGCGATGTCATCGGGTATCCGAGCCTCGCATCAGCCGCCTACGATCAAGGCCGCATTGCCGCTCAGGCGATGATCAAAGGCGAGGCCACCGCTCATCTGATCGAAGATATTCCTACAGGTATCTATACCATTCCGGAAATCAGCTCTGTCGGGAAAACCGAGCAGCAACTGACAGCAATGAAAGTGCCATATGAAGTGGGCCGTGCGCAGTTTAAACACCTGGCACGTGCGCAGATTGTTGGTATGAACGTTGGTAGTCTGAAAATTCTGTTCCACCGCGAAACCAAAGAGATCCTCGGTATTCACTGCTTCGGTGAACGTGCTGCGGAGATTATCCATATCGGCCAGGCGATTATGGAGCAGAAAAACGGTGGCAACACGATTGAGTACTTCGTGAATACCACCTTTAACTACCCCACCATGGCGGAAGCCTATCGGGTGGCGGCGCTTAACGGTTTAAACAGGCTGTTCTAAGCGGCCCATCACACCTCGCATATGCTCACGGATCGCCTCTGCCAGCTGTTCATAACGGCCACGCAGAGGTGAACCTGGGCGATACACCAGGGCGATAGTGCGCTGTGGTACCGGCTTATAGCAGGACAGATAACAGACGCCATCACGCACTCTTTCGTTCGGTACGGCCAGCGAAGGTAACAGTGTGATACCGCTGCCCGCCGCCACCATATTGCGCAGCGTTTCCAGACTGGTCGCACGGAAATGCGTATCTTCATCCGCCCCCGCCTGGAAGCAAAAGCCCATCGCCTGATCGCGCAGACAGTGACCATCTTCCAGCATCAGCAGTTTCTCCCCGGCCAGATCCGACATCGGAACACGATCGCGGTCGTGCCACGGGTGATCCGCATAGATCGCCAGTTTCATCGGCTCATCAAAGAGTGGGACTTCAATAAACGCTTCTGACTCTTTCACCAATGCCAGGATCGCACAGTCCAGCTTACCGCTGTCGAGTTGCGCCAGCAGTTGCTGCGTTTGTGCTTCGTGCAGATACATCTCCAGCTTAGGGAAGGTCTGATGAAGCGTAGGAATAATCTGCGGCAACAGATACGGGCCAACGGTCGGGATCAGCCCAATGTGCAGCGGGCCGGACATCGCCTCGCCTTGCTGGCTGGCCATCTCTTTCAGGACCTTGACCTCCCGCAGCACAGTCCGGGCCTGATCCACCAGCAGCAGACCTGCCTGAGTGAATAATACCTTGCGGCTGGTACGTTCCAGCAGCATCACCCCCAGCTCATCTTCCAGCTTGCGAATCTGGCCGCTTAACGTTGGCTGACTCACATGGCAGGCATCGGCTGCACGACGAAAATGGCGATGTTCTGCCAGCGAAACCAGATACTCCAGATCACGAATATTCATCTTATCCTCTTTTTCACGATAGCCCGTGACGATAGATAGCATAGCAACCAACGATTATCCCTATCAAGCCTGAATGATAATAATGTGCCGGTGCCAAAAAGGGGCACACCAAATTCAATCACCTTGAGGTCTTTTATGTTTGCAAGTCAGGAAGGTAAGTCCATCCCGCAGGTCACTTTTCACACACGTCAGGGCGACAGTTGGGTCGATGTCACTACTGATGAGCTGTTTAAAGACAAAACCGTGATCGTCTTTTCACTGCCGGGGGCTTTTACTCCTACCTGCTCCTCCAGCCACCTGCCGCGCTATAACGAACTCTCGGATGTGTTCAAAAAACATGGAGTGGACAGTATCCTGTGCGTCTCGGTTAACGATACTTTTGTGATGAATGCCTGGAAGGCCGATCAGAACGCCGGACACATTACCTTTATTCCTGACGGTAACGGTGAGTTCACCCGTGGCATGGAGATGCTGGTTGAGAAAGCCGATCTCGGCTTCGGTCCGCGTTCATGGCGTTACTCGATGCTGGTACGCAACGGTGTGGTAGAGAAGATGTTTGTAGAACCTAACAAGCCGGGCGACCCGTTTGAAGTGTCTGATGCAGACACCATGCTGCGCTACGTCGCACCAGAATTTAAAGTGCAGGAATCCGTTTCCCTGTTCACCAAACCAGGCTGTTCATTCTGCGCGAAAGCCAAACAGATGCTGTTAGATCGTGGAATTCAGTTCGAAGAGATCGTGCTGGGCCAGGATGCCACGACCGTCAGTTTGCGCGCCGTTACTGGCCGTGCCACTGTGCCGCAGGTGTTTATCGGTGGTCGCCATATTGGCGGAAGCGATGATTTAGAGCAGTTCTTTACGGCATAAACCGAACAGGGATGGGCATACCCATCCCCTATGTCATCCCAGGGGTCAGGCATACCTGACCCTATGCATGCCTGACACAAAAGGCATTACGCCAGACGCTGTTTCGCTTCAGTAATCGCTTTTGATACCTGATGCGGAGAGACACCGCCTTTCGCGTTACGCTTATCCAGGCAAGATTGCAGAGACAGGAACGGGTACACATCCTCTCCGATCACACTGCTGAACTTCTGTAAATCACCCAGCGTCAGCGCTTCCAGCGCCACACCCTGTTTAATCGCTTCGACCACGGTTTCACCTACAATATGGTGCGCTTCACGGAATGGCACGCCTTTCGCGACCAGATAATCCGCCAGCTCCGTCGAATTCGCGTAACCCTGCTCAGCGGCTTCCTGGCAACGTGGGCGTTTCACCTGAATACCATCCAGCACCAGTGCGGCCATATGCAGGCAGTCAGACCAGGTATCGAGCGCATCAAACAGCCCTTCTTTGTCTTCCTGCATATCTTTGTTATACGCCAGAGGCAGACCTTTCAGGGTCATGCTCATCGCGGTCAATGCGCCCTGTACGCGGCCGACTTTGCCACGGATCAGCTCCAGCGCATCCGGGTTTTTCTTCTGCGGCATCAGGGATGACCCCGAAGTGACCTTATCGGACAGCTCAACGAAACCGGATTCGCCGGTGTTGAAGAAGATCAGATCTTCCGCGAAACGCGACAGGTGAACCATGCCGATGGACGCATCAGACAGCAGTTCCAGCACATGGTCACGGTCAGACACGGTGTCCAGGCTGTTACGGGTCGCGGAGGCAAAACCTAACCAGCCTGCCAGTTGCTCACGGTCGATTTCGTACGCGGTTCCGGCCAGTGCGCCACAGCCCAACGGGCTGACGTCAAGACGCTTCAGCGTATCCTGCAGGCGGCTTTCATCGCGTGCCAGCATCTCAACGTAGGCCAGGCACCAATGTGCAAACGTCACCGGCTGGGCACGTTGCAGGTGGGTATAGCCCGGCATGACGGCGTCCTGATTGGCTTCCGCCGTCGCCACCAGCGCCTGCTGGAACTGGCGTGTGGCGATCAGCAGTTCGCTGACCTGCGCTTTACACCACAGTTTCAGATCGGTAGCGACCTGGTCATTACGGCTACGGCCAGTGTGGAGTTTTTTACCCAGCGCACCGACCTTGTCAATCAGTTTGCCTTCCACCCAGCTGTGAATATCTTCGGCATCGCTTTCCAGAATTTGCTGTGGGTTCGCGCGCACGTCTTCCAGCAGAACATTCAGCGCCACTTCCAGCTGCTGCTGTTCTTCTGTGGTTAATACATTGACCGTCACCAGCGCTTTGGACCAGGCAATGGAACCAGTGATGTCCTGCTCTGCCAGACGATAGTCGAAGCGCAGTGAGTCATTGAAGAGCTTGAAACGTTGATCTGCTGCCTGCGTAAACCGTCCACCCCAAAGTGCCATGATGCGTACTCCATTCAAATAATGTAATAAGGGCGGCACATGTGCCGCCCCTACGAATACCTGTAGGGACGAGTTGCCTCGCCCAAAAAATTACTTCTTCTCGTTCAGCGCACGGATGCGTGACGAGAGTGAGAACAGACGGATAAAGCCGCCAGCATGACGGTGATCGTATACTTCATCTTCACCGAAGGTCGCAAACTCTTCAGAGTACAGGCTGTTAGCAGATTTCTTCTGAATCGCGGTGACCTGGCCTTTATACAGTTGCAGAACCACTTCACCGTTCACTTCTTCTGCCAGGGCAGCGGCGGATGCCTGAATGGATTTACGCAGTGGCGCGAACCAACGACCATCGTAAACCACGTAGGACATTTCCAGGCCCAGCTGCTCGCGCCATTTGAAGCTGTCACGGTCCAGAACCAGCTGCTCAACCGCACGCAGCGCATTCACCATGATGGTGCCGCCCGGGGTTTCGTAACAGCCACGTGACTTGATGCCCACCAGGCGGTTTTCCACGATATCGATACGGCCAACACCGTGACGGGCACCGATAGCATTCAATTTGTCCAGGCAGCCGAACGGGCTTAACGCTTCACCGTTGACGGCAACTACGCGGCCTTTCTCAACGGCAACGGTCACCTGCTCCGGCTGGTCTGGTGCTTCCAGCGGATCCACGGTCCATACCCAGCAATCTTTGTTCGGTGCGTTCCACGGGCTTTCCAGCACGCCGCCTTCGGTCGAGATATGCCATGCGTTTTCATCACGGCTGTAGATTTTTTCCAGCGACGCGGTGGTCGGGATATTACGTTCTTTCAAGTAGTCCAGCAGGGCTTCACGGGAACGCAGGTTCCACTCGCGCCACGGTGCCACCACTTTCAGCTGCGGAGCCAGTGCGGTATAGGTGGTTTCGAAACGCACCTGGTCATTACCTTTACCGGTTGCGCCGTGGCACAGTGCATCTGCCCCCACTTTCAGTGCCAGCTCGACCTGAGCTTTAGCGATAATTGGGCGCGCCATTGACGTCCCCAGCAGGTAGGTGCCTTCATACAGGGCACCAGTCTGAAGCACCGGATACACGTACTCGCTGATGAACTCTTCCCGCAGGTCCACAACGTGGCATTCGGATGCACCGGATTGCAGCGCTTTCTGCTCTACACCTTCCAGATCGCCACGTTCCTGACCGATATCGGCCACGAATGCCACCACTTCACAGCCGCCGTAGTTCTCTTTCAGCCACGGAATAATGGCCGAAGTATCCAGACCGCCGGAGTAAGCCAGTACGATTTTCTTGATGCTTTTATCTTGCATTGTCTCTTCCTTCAATTTCCCATCATCTTTCACGCTGCAACTACGTTGGCTTCCTACACTCACCCCAGTCACTTAGTGAACTAAGCTCCCGGGGATTCATTCCGTCGCCGCCTTGCTGCAACCCGAAATTTTTCGGGAAAGGTTTATAATTAAGCGAGGATACGGGTGCCAATAGACACGCCGTTAAACAGGGCTGGCAGCTGTTCAGCATGGCGCCAGCTGGCAATATCTACCGGACGGCCCAGGGTACGGGCAGCGTCCAGTGCGGCATTCACCTTGACGATCATGCCGTCAGTGATCACGCCATCAGCAATCAGCTGTTCCGCTTTCTCCGCCGTCATCTCTTCAATGCGTTGTTTATTGGCATCGAGAATACCACTCACGTCAGAGAGCAGAATCAGGTCTGCACCCAGAGTGGCGGCCAGCGCCGTCGCGGCCTGATCGGCGTTAACGTTCATCAGCAGGCCATCCTGAGTAATACCTATCGAACTCACGACTGGCAGATAACCCGCCTCCAGCAGTGTGGCGATCAACCGTGGCGATCCCGGTGTTGCCAGGCCCACGTGCCCGAGTTCATCATCAAACTGCGCCACATTGACGCTGCCGCCGTCACCGAGGCACAGGCCAACGGCATCAATGCCATGTTTTTTCGACCAGGCCAGCAGGGTTTTGTTCGCCGTCCCGGCCAGTGCGCCGGTAATAATGTCAATCTGATCGGCGGGTGTCACGCGCAGGCCGTTTTTCTTCTTCACCGGCAGCGCAAGCTTAGTCATCAGCTCATCCACCAGGCAGCCACCACCGTGAACAATCAGCAGTGGGCGTTGGTGGGCAGCACGGTAGGTCACCAGGGCGTCAAACAGCCGCTCCAGCGCTTCTTCGCTGTCCAGCAACACACCACCCAACTTGATAATTAACGGATTTGTCATGAAAGTCACTCGCTCACTGTGAGTCATTGCGCTTCAGGGCTGCCAAAACGCCTGTTGAACTGCTACCGTGGAAGACAAATTTATCGGTTTCCATCCGGTCGTCGTTAATGTATTTTTATTCACTATTAATGCATGAATATTGATACTATCCTAACTCAAGGACTGTCAACAGTGAAGACAAAATTACCCCCTTTTATCGAGATTTACCGCCAGTTGATTGCTACGCCATCAATCAGTGCAACCGACAGTGCGCTCGATCAGAGTAATCAGACTTTAATCAATTTACTGGCCGGCTGGTTCCGCGATATTGGCTTCAGCGTGGAAGTCCAACCCGTTCCCGGTACGCGCAACAAATTCAATATGCTGGCGAAGAGCGGCCACGGCGCCGGCGGGCTGCTGCTGGCGGGTCATACCGATACCGTTCCCTTCGACGATGGCCGCTGGACGCGCGATCCCTTTACCCTGACCGAGCACGACAACAAACTGTACGGTCTGGGCACCGCCGATATGAAAGGCTTCTTCGCCTTCATTTTAGATACCCTGCGTGATATTGACGTTTCAACGCTGAAAAAACCGCTGTATATCCTCGCCACCGCTGACGAAGAAACCACGATGGCAGGCGCGAAGTTTTTCTCAGAAACCACCAGCCTGCGCCCGGACTGCGCCATTATCGGTGAACCCACCTCACTGAAACCGGTTCGCGCCCACAAAGGCCATCTCTCCAATGTGATTCGCATTCAGGGCCAGTCCGGCCACTCAAGCGATCCAGGACGCGGCGTCAACGCCATTGAGCTGATGCACGAGTCGATTACCCAACTGATGGAACTGCGTAATACGCTAAAAACGCGCTACCACCATGACGGATTCGCCATTCCCTATCCGACCATGAACTTTGGCCATATCAACGGTGGCGACGCTGCCAACCGTATCTGCGCCTGTTGTGAATTGCATATGGATATCCGCCCACTGCCAGGCCTGACGTTAAGCGACCTTGACGGTTTGCTGAATGAAGCGCTGGCACCCGTCAGTGCACGCTGGCCAGGCCGCCTGACCGTGGGTGAACTGCATCCCCCGATCCCGGGTTATGAGTGCCCGCGCGAGCATCAGCTGGTACAGGTCGTGGAGAAATTGCTGGGGACAGAAACGGAAGTAGTGAACTACTGTACCGAGGCGCCATTTATTCAGGAAATCTGCCCGACGCTGGTTTTAGGCCCAGGATCGATCGATCAGGCACACCAGCCGGATGAATTTATTGACACGGCATTTATCAAACCTACCCGGGAGTTAATCGCCCAGGTGGTGCATCATTTTTGCCATCACTGAGTAAAAAAGGGGGTAAATGACTGCCAAAACAGCCGTTTGCCACCGATTTCAATTATTCTGGTTGATAAGAATAACTTATCTCACTCCGTTGTAATTAAATTTCATAAATTCCCGCTATTTAGCGTCACGATGCGGCAAATTTAAGTCAATTGACGAATGGTTGCTAACGTGGCTAGATAAAAGGCTAAGTTATGCCCACAAGGGTTATTTATAGCCAAAATAGTTGAAGTTGCAGCAAGGCGGCAAAAGAGCGAGTCCCGATGAGCTTACATTAGTCAGTGATTCGGGTGAGTGAGAGCAGCCAACGTAGTTGCAGCTTCAAGTATGACGGATATTAAAGTTACAAATACAAGAAGGGTGTCAGGGGTCATATGAACGAACAATATTCCGCAATGCGAAGTAATGTCAGTATGCTCGGCAAACTGCTCGGGGATACGATTAAGGATGCACTGGGAGAGAACATCCTGGACCAGGTAGAAACCATCCGTAAGCTCTCTAAGTCATCACGTGCGGGAAATGATGCCCACCGTCAAGAGTTGCTGTCCACGCTGCAAAATCTGTCCAATGACGAACTGTTGCCGGTTGCCCGCGCTTTCAGCCAGTTCCTCAACCTGACCAACGTGGCCGAGCAGTACCACACCATTTCGCCAAAAGGCGAAGGTGCGAATCACCCGGAGCTCTTGGCAAAGACGTTTGAACGCCTGAAGCAGCAGCCGGACCTGACCGAAGCCGCCGTTCGTGAAGCTATTGAGTCCCTGTCGCTTGAACTTGTTCTGACCGCGCACCCGACTGAAATCACCCGCCGCACCTTGATCCATAAGCTGGTAGAAGTGAATACCTGCCTGCAACAGCTGGATCACAATGACCTGTCTGATTATGACCACGGCAAGATCATGCGCCGCCTGCGTCAGCTGGTTGCACAGGCCTGGCATACCGATGAAATTCGTAAATACCGCCCGACACCGGTCGATGAAGCTAAATGGGGCTTTGCGGTCGTCGAAAACAGCCTGTGGGAAGGTGTTCCTCACTTCCTGCGCGAGCTAAACGAACAGGTTGAAGCCGCTTTTGGTTACACCCTGCCGGTTGATTTTGTCCCCGTGAAATTTACCTCCTGGATGGGCGGCGACCGCGACGGCAACCCGAACGTCACGGCCGACATCACTCGCCATGTTTTACAACTGAGCCGCTGGAAAGCGACCGACCTGTTCCTGCGTGATATCGCCGTGCTGGTTTCTGAGCTGTCGATGTCTGAATGTACGCCAGAAGTCCGTGAGCTGTGTGGTAACCCGGAAGCCCTGGAACCTTACCGCGAGATCATGAAAAACCTCCGTGGCCAGCTGATGAGCACTCAGGCTTATCTCGAACGCCGCCTGAAGGGCGAGCGCTTACCACGCCCGGCCAATTTACTGATCTCCAACGACCAGCTGTGGGAACCACTGTACACCTGCTACCAGTCACTGCAGGCGTGTGGCATGGGCATCATCGCGAACGGTCAGCTTCTTGATACCCTGCGCCGCGTGAAGTGCTTTGGCGTTCCACTGGTGCGTATTGACCTGCGCCAGGAGAGTACCCGCCACACTGAAGCCATTGCAGAGATCACCCGTTACCTCGGTCTTGGCGACTATGAAAGCTGGTCAGAGGCCGACAAACAGGCCTTCCTGATCCGTGAACTGAATTCCAAGCGTCCGTTGATGCCGCGCCAGTGGGAACCCAGCGCCGACACCAAAGAAGTGCTGGATACCTGCCGCGTGGCCGCAGAAGTGCCTCAGGGTTCGATTGCTGCCTATGTGATCTCGATGGCGAAAACGCCGTCAGACGTGCTGGCGGTTCACCTGCTGCTGAAAGAAGCGGGCATTACTTACGCCATGCCGGTCGCACCGCTGTTTGAGACCCTCGATGACCTGAATAACGCCAACGACGTGATGAGCCAGCTGCTCAACATTGACTGGTATCGCGGCCTGATTCAGGGCAAACAGATGGTGATGATTGGCTATTCTGACTCCGCGAAAGATGCGGGCGTGATGGCAGCAAGCTGGGCACAATACCAGGCCCAGGATGCACTGATCAAAACCTGCGAGAAAGCGGGTATCACCCTGACGCTGTTCCATGGACGCGGTGGCTCAATCGGCCGTGGTGGTGCGCCAGCGCATGCGGCATTGCTGTCTCAGCCTCCGGGCAGCCTGAAAGGTGGCCTGCGTGTCACCGAACAGGGTGAGATGATCCGCTTCAAATACGGCCTGCCAGAAGTCACCATCAGCAGCCTGTCGCTGTACACCGGCGCGATCCTCGAAGCTAACCTGCTGCCACCACCGGAGCCGAAAGCAGAGTGGAACAGCATCATGGATCAGCTCTCTGATGTTTCCTGCAAAATGTATCGTGGCTATGTGCGTGAACACGCCGATTTCGTGCCGTACTTCCGCTCCGCCACACCGGAGCTGGAGCTGGCCAAATTACCCCTGGGTTCGCGTCCGGCTAAACGTCGTCCGACGGGGGGTGTCGAATCACTGCGCGCCATTCCGTGGATCTTCGCCTGGACGCAAAACCGCCTGATGCTGCCTGCCTGGTTAGGTGCCGGTGCCGCATTGCAGAAAGCGATGGAAGATGGTCATCAGGAAACGCTGGAGACCATGTGTCGTGACTGGCCCTTCTTCTCTACCCGCCTGGGGATGCTGGAAATGGTGTTCTCGAAAGCCGACCTGTGGCTGGCGGAGTACTACGATCAGCGCCTGGTCGAGAAGTCGCTGTGGGCACTGGGCAAACAGCTACGTGACCAGCTGGACTCCGATATTAAAGCGGTGCTGACCATCGCCAACGATTCCCATCTGATGGCCGACCAGCCGTGGATTGCCGAATCGATTGCGCTACGTAACGTCTACACTGACCCACTGAACGTATTGCAGGCCGAACTGTTACATCGTTCACGCCAGCAGGAAGCAGAAGGCGCAGAGCCGGATGCCCGCGTTGAGCAGGCACTGATGGTGACGATTGCCGGGGTGGCGGCAGGGATGCGTAATACCGGTTAATCTGGCCTCACGGGCCGATCGGAAAAAATGATCGGCCCCTACAGATGTTCGCCCGCCACGATCAAAAAAGGACGCTTTCGCGTCCTTTTTTGATCGTGGCGCCCCTCTCAGGCGATGATCTGCGCCCCCGGGCGTACGCCCAGCGTATGGCAAATGGCATAGCTCATTTCGGCACGGTTCAGCGTGTAGAAATGGAAATCTTTCACCCCTTCGCGGCTGAGGATCTTCACCATATCCATCGCGACATTGGCACCCACCATTTTGCGGGTTTCCGGGTCGTTATCCAGTCCTTCAAACATGCTGGTCATCCAGCCCGGTACGCGCACGTTAGTCATGGTGGCAAAGCGCTGCAACTGCTTAAAGTTCGACACCGGCAGAATACCCGGGACAATCTCAACATCAATACCGGTAGACACGCAACGGTCACGAAAACGCAGGTAACTTTCTACATCAAAGAAGAACTGAGTGATCGCGCGGTTCGCGCCGGCATCAATTTTACGTTTCAGGTTGATCAGGTCGGCCTGTGCGCTTTTCGCTTCCGGATGCACTTCCGGGTAGGCCGCGACAGAAATATCGAAATCACCCACTTCTTTCAGCAAGGCGACCAGGTCAGCCCCGTACATTTCCGGCTTGCCACCGCCCGGCGGCAGGTCACCGCGCAGCGCCACAATATGACGGATGCCGTTGTCCCAGTAATCCTGGGCAATGGCGCGCAGTTCATCGCGGGTAGCATCAACACAGGTCAGGTGCGGGGCGGCTTCCAGACCGGTACGGTCTTTAATGCCTTTGATAATGCTGTGGGTACGATCACGTTCACCGGAGTTGGCACCGTAAGTGACCGAAACGAATTTTGGCTTCAGGCTGCTAAGGCGATCGATTGAGCTCCACAGAGTGTCTTCCATTTCACTGGTACGCGGTGGAAAGAACTCAAAGGAAACGTTAATTTGCCCGCTGATTTCGGCAAGACTTTGGTTCAATGCTTCGCGCTGGTTTGCGTGGAAAAAACTCATACCCGTTACCTCATCGATCGCTGCTGAAGATGGTTCGCTACCTTGACCGTCTATCCGTTTAGACGTCCAGACATTCAAAATGACGGAAATTGGTTATTCAGTCAACAGATAAATGATGGCCAGGCGTGACAAATCCTCAACAAAGATGAGGGAAATTCATGAAGGTGGGATGTGGCGAAGGGGCCAGGCGTGCCTGGCCCAAATGAGGAGGAGATTACAGCAACTGTGCCAGGCGGTTGAGATCCGACTGAATGGCTCCGGCAGTGACATCGCGCCCTGCACCTGGCCCACGGATCACCAGGGGATTATCGCGATACCAGCGGCTTTCGATAGCGAACACGTTATCACACGGCAACAGCGCCGCCAGCGGATGATCGTCACGCACGGCTTCCACGCCAACACGCGCTTTGCCGTTGGCATCGAAACGTGCGACGTAGCGCAGTACCAGTCCCAGTTCCTGAGCGGCTTCAAAGCGCTGGACCATCTGGTCATTCAACTCATCGGCATTCTCAAAGAAGTCATCCACCGATCCCGACTGGTAGCTGGCGGGAACCAGCGACTCAACGCGTACCTGGTCAGGTTCAATATCGTAGCCCGCCTCACGCGCCAGAATCACCAGCTTACGCATCACATCCTGGCCGGAGAGGTCGACACGCGGATCGGGTTCAGTCAGACCCTGCTGCCACGCCTGATCCACCAGTTCGGTAAAGGGCACCGTGCCATCAAATTGCAGGAACAGCCACGAGAGCGTGCCGGAGAAGATACCGCTGATCGACAAAATGCTGTCACCGCTTTCACGCAGATCGCGCACCGTGTGGTTCACCGGCAACCCGGCACCGACCGTGGCGTTATACAACCAGTGGCGCCCGGTTTTCGCAAACGCATCGCGGATCTGGCGATAGCTATTGCTACTGGCCGCGCCTGCCACTTTGTTCGCACCAATCACGTGGAAACCGTAGCTGGCGAAATCTAAGTACTGCGCAGCCAGCGTTTCACTGGCGGTCACATCCAGCACCACCAGATCGTCAAACGGATGAGCGCGCATCCACAGGAACAACGACTCCTGGTCCTGCTCTACCGCTTCCTCTTCAAAGAAGGCCAGCGCGCGGCTGGCATCCAGCCCGTCGTAACTCAACAGACTGCGGCGGCTGTCCACCACTCCGGCAAGAATAAATTCAAACCCGGTGCGCGCAGAAAGGGTTTCCTGCTCACGGGCAAACAGCTCCAGCCAGCGGGAACCGATGTTGCCTTTGCCAAACAGCACCAGGCCTACCTGCTTCTCCGCACGGAACAGCGTCTGATGCAGGCCCCGGATAAGATGTTCCGTCGGCCCGACGCGCAGCACCGCCACCAGGCTGATGCCTTCCTGTGACTGGCAGATAAATTCCACCGGCTGATCTTTCATCTGCTGCCAGAAACGGTGACTGTGTAGCGGGTTACGGCAAACGCCTGCCCCCACCATCGCCACCATTGCCATGCCTTCACGCAGCTGCAAACGCCCCGGTAATCCGGCATCCTCCAGCAGAGTCAGGGCACTGTTTACCACTTCCGAGGTGTAGCACAGCTGTAACAGATTACGGTCAGGATGAACGCCGGTTGCCAGCGGACGAACCTGTGCACGCTTCAGTAGCTGATCGATCTCTTTATGCCGCGCAGCAAAATCATGCTGTGCAGGTACATGGAATTCAATCAGACAAACATCATCATGGCTGGTCACGATACGCGCCCCGGTGCCTGAAGCCAGCACGCGTTCAATACGTGTTGATCCCTGTTCTGGCTGATAGCTGCAACGCAGTTGCAGATCGATATCGCTGCCTGAAACCGGCTGAAGCGTACGCGTATGCAGGACCGGAGCCGCCAGACGTGCCAGCTCACTGGCTTCATCCAGACGCAGCAGCGGCAGCAAACACGCATCTTTCACTTTACGCGGGTCAGCACTGTACACGCCAGCCACGTCACTCCAGATGGTCACGCGTGTCACACCGGCCAGCGCACCGATCTGCGTTGCAGAATAGTCACTGCCGTTACGCCCCAACAGCACCGTTTCACCCGCATCATTTGCGCAGATAAAACCAGTGACCACCAAACGCTGTTCAGGACGCTGCGCCATCAACTGCTGTAACAGCGGCTGTGACTTCGCTTCATCCACCTGCGGCTGTGCGGCACGTTCGGCGCGTAAAAAATCGCGAGCATCCAGCCAGCCTGCGTGAATATCCCGCTGGTTCAGCACCGCTGACATCAGACGTGCCGACCAGATTTCACCGTGCCCCACGACTTGTGCATAAACTGCATCAGTGATTTTGTTATCCAGCAGGACGGCCAGTTTTTCGAGGTCATGAATAAACTCAGCAATCAGCGGTTCAGCGACATCCGACGGTAACAGACTGCTAATCAGCTCACTCTGATAACGGCGTAATGCCTGTTGCACCTGGTGCGCAGACAACCGATCATTCTGACTCAGCTTAAGCCAACTAATCAGCTGGTTAGTGGTACTGCCGGCTGCCGAGACCACCATCAGGTCACCCGGCTGGCTGTACTCTGCCATGATCCCGGCAACACGCAGGTAGCATTTGGCATCGGCCAGGCTACTGCCACCAAATTTATGTAACTGCCGCGAACTGTCTGCCCCTGCCACTGCTGAATAACTCATGCTTACCTCTTGGCCGCGATCCGGAATGCATTATCCAGATCGGCGATTAAATCTTCGTGATCTTCAATTCCCACCGAAATACGCAGCAGCGTCTCCGAAATCCCCGCTGCCGCACGCGCTTCAGCAGACATGCCCGCATGGGTCATGGTTGCGGTGTGGGAAATCAGGCTTTCGACGCCGCCCAGCGATTCCGCCAGTGTGAATAATTCCAACGCTTTCAGGAAACGACGCAGCGTTGCCTCATCACCGTTCAGCTCAAAACTTAGCATGGCGCCAAAGCCTTTTTGCTGACGTACCGCAAACTGATGTCCGGCATTTTCCGGCAGGGAAGGATGATACAGCTTTTTCACCAGCGGTTGTTGTTTCAGATAATCGACAATCGCCAGCGCATTACGCTGTGCCGCCGCCATACGCGGGGCCAGTGTACGCATGCCGCGCAACAGCAGGTAGCTGTCAAATGCGCCACCGGTCACACCAATATTGTTCGCCCACCAGGCCAGTTCAGTCACATGCTGCGGGTCTTTGGCAACAACAGCACCGGCCACCACATCGGAGTGACCGTTAAGGTATTTGGTACAGGAGTGAATCACCAGGTCAGCACCCAGCGCCAGCGGATTCTGTAAAGCCGGGCTGAGGAAGGTATTGTCCACCACGCTAATCGCGCCAGCTTCTGCCGCAGCCTGGGTGATCGACGCAATATCCACCACACGCAGCAGCGGGTTGCTCGGGCTTTCAATCAGTACCAGCTTGGGTTTCTCAGCCAGCGCCGCCTGTAAAGCAGCCTCATCGCCCTGGTCAACAAACTTCACGCGATACGCACCGCGTTTGCTCAGGCTATCGAACAGACGGTAACTGCCGCCGTAACAGTCATGCGGCGCCACCAGCAGGTCGCCGGGTTTCAGGAATACGGTACACACCAGATGGATGGCAGACATGCCCGTATTGGTCATCACTGCACCAGCGCCCCCTTCCAGCTCTGCCAGCGCACGTTGCACGACATCACGCGTCGGGTTGCCGCGACGTGAGTAGTCATGAGCGCGCGGCTCATTGAAGTCGGTAAAGTTATAGGTGCTGGAGAGATGAATCGGTGGGACAACGCAGCCATATTGCTCGTCATCATTCAAACCGCTACGTACTGCGATGGTTGCCTGTTTACGCGTCATGGTGCATAACTTCCTGCTGGTTAATAAGATAAGACTGATAGAGTAAACAGCAGCGAGATAGACGTCAATACATCTGGACATCTAAATGTCTTTGCGTATAGATTGAGCAATGCGTCAATAACCGTTAGAATTATGTCGATATACCCCAGAGAAAGTTGTGCCATCCCGGTGTGATAGCCATCGACTTCGGGCATAATTAGCCAAATTTCGGCAATTCTACATTTAATATGATTAAGGTAACTCATGGCTGAATGGAACGGCGAATATATCAGCCCTTACGCTGAGCACGGTAAAAAAAGCGAGCAGGTTAAAAAAATCACGGTATCCATTCCGTTGAAAGTATTAAAGATTTTGACCGATGAGCGCACACGCCGCCAGGTTAATAACTTGCGTCATGCCACCAACAGCGAACTGCTGTGCGAAGCATTTCTGCATGCATTTACCGGCCAGCCTCTGCCGGATGATGTTGACCTGCGCAAAGAACGCAGTGACGAAATTCCCGAGGAAGCAAAAGCGATCATGCGTGCAATGGGCGTCGATCCTGAGACCTGGGAATACTAAACCGTTCGGTTATCCGGTCAGGCACCTGATGT
The DNA here is from genome assembly GCF_020683125.1 of Erwinia rhapontici. NCBI lineage: Bacteria > Pseudomonadati > Pseudomonadota > Gammaproteobacteria > Enterobacterales > Erwiniaceae > Erwinia > Erwinia rhapontici. The sequence goes on from NZ_CP085627.1 coordinate 4,858,855, forward strand.
CACATCAGGGCCTGCCGGGTTACCCGATAGCCCCGCATATTACACACCGCCGCTTCCCGATAAGCAGGCATAAAAAAACCCAGCCAGAGGCTGGGTTTTTTTTACATCCGAAACGGTAACCGTTTCTTTCAGGGTGCTTATTTAGCGCCTGGGATGCTGAAACGCTTGTTGAAGCGATCCACACGGCCGCCGCTAGCAACATCACGCTGCTTACCGGTGTAGAACGGGTGGCAGTTGCCACACACGTCCAGGTTCAGGTCGTGACCCACGGTAGAGCGGGTTTTGATTTCATTACCGCAAGAACATTTAGCAGTAACTTCAGCGTAATTAGGGTGAATACCTTTTTTCATGGGAAAACCTCAGTTAAGGCCGTGTCGCTCTCCCGCGCCAGGATCACTCCTGCACCGGCACCACACGAAGATTAATATTTCAAGTGAAGTTGATACCAAAATGCCATACCAACGGCGGCGAACTATACAGAAATTAAACAGCCGCCGCAATCGGATCCGCACATTCCGGACGACACAGTGTACACTAACTGGCCCTGTTTTTCACCCGGATGAATCCATGCCCGTTGTTCAGGTCGCGCTACCCGTTCCGCTTGCCCGCAACTTTGATTATCTGTTGCCACCTCACCTCAGCCATGCCGTGGTCGGTGGGCGCGTCAGCGTGCCTTTTGGTAAGCGCAAGGCGATCGGCGTGGTTGTCGGCATTGTTGAACACAGCGATTTCCCCCTCGACCAGCTAAAAAGCGTGCATGAGGTGTTAGATAGCGACTCACTGTACCCCGCCTCCTTGTGGCGCATCCTGCTATGGGCTGCTGATTATTATCATTATCCACTGGGTGAAGTGCTGCTCCACGCCATGCCCGTGCTACTGCGTCAGGGCAAACCCGCCGAAGAAGCCCCTCTCTGGCAATGGCTGATGACAGAAGAAGGCAAAGCGACCGCACCGGAAAGCCTCAAACGTGCCCCAAAACAGCAGCAGGCACTGGCTGCGCTGCGACACAGCGGGCTGTATCGCCATGAAGTCAGCCAGCACGACATCACCGAGGCCACACTGCAAGCACTGCGGGCGAAAGGCCTGTGTGAGCTGCGCGCCCAGCCACGTGACCACCAGGACTGGCGGGAAAATTATACGGTGAAGGGCGAACGTCTACGGCTCAATACTGAACAAGCGACAGCCGTGGGAGCCATACGCAGTGCCGACGATCAGTTTTCTGCCTGGTTACTCGCGGGGATCACCGGATCGGGTAAAACTGAGGTTTATCTCAGCGTTCTGGAAAACATTCTGGCCAACGGCCGCCAGGTGCTGGTGCTGGTGCCAGAAATCGGTCTGACACCGCAAACCATCGCCCGCTTTCGTGAGCGCTTTAGCGCCCCGGTGGATGTGCTGCATTCCGGGCTGAACGACAGCGAACGCCTCGCCGTATGGCTGCGCGCGCGCAGTGGCGAAACAGCCATTGTGATTGGCACCCGCTCTTCCCTCTTCACGCCGTTTGCCCGTCTGGGCGCCATCATTATTGATGAAGAGCATGACAGCTCTTACAAACAGCAGGAAGGCTGGCGCTATCACGCACGCGATCTGGCGGTGTTTCGTGCCCGTCAGGAAAATATTCCGATCGTGATGGGCTCAGCGACCCCAGCGCTGGAAACCCTGCAAAACGTTCAGTCCGGTAAATATCGCCAGCTTAACCTCAGCAAACGCGCCGGAAATGCCACCAAAGCCATACAGCTGCTGGTCGACCTGAAAGGCGTCAAGCTTCAGGGTGGCCTGTCTCCGATGCTGATTAAGAAAATTGGCCAGCATCTTAAAGCCGATAACCAGGTGCTGTTGTTCCTCAACCGTCGTGGTTTCTCGCCAACGCTGCTGTGCCATGAATGCGGCTGGATTGCCGAATGCCAGCGCTGTGACCGTTACTACACCCTGCACCAGCATCAGCGCCAACTGCGCTGCCATCACTGTGACAGCCAGCGTCCGGTTCCCCATCAGTGCCCGCAGTGCGGTTCCACGCATCTGGTGCCGGTTGGGTTGGGAACCGAACAGCTCGAACACAATATTAGTGAGCTGTTCCCGGGCGTCCCCCTGACGCGTATCGACCGCGATACCACCAGCCGTAAAGGGGCGCTTGAGCAGCAACTGGCTGAGGTTCATCGCGGCGGGGCGCGCATTCTGGTCGGAACGCAAATGCTGGCGAAAGGCCACCATTTCCCGGATGTCACGCTAGTGTCACTACTGGACGTCGATGGCGCGCTGTTCTCGGCAGACTTTCGTTCGGCCGAGCGCTTTGCTCAGCTGTATACCCAGGTCGCGGGGCGAGCAGGCCGTGCCGGTAAACAGGGGGAAGTATTGTTGCAGACCCATCATCCGGAACATCCCCTGCTGCAAACCCTGATGCATCAGGGTTACGATGCCTTCGCCCACCAGGCACTCAGCGAGCGCAACAGCGTGTTCCTGCCACCGTTCACCAGCCACGCTCTGTTTCGTGCAGAGGATCACGACAACCAGCAGGCCAACCTCTTCCTGCAGCAGCTGCGCAATTTGCTCGAAGCCAGCCCACTTAACAGTGAATCATTCTGGGTCATGGGCCCGGTTCCGGCATTGCAGGCAAAACGCAGTGGCCGGTATCGCTGGCAGCTCCTGCTTCAACATCCTTCGCGCGCCGTCTTGCAGCGCCTGATTAAATCCAGCTTGCCCCTGATCTCAACACTGCCTCAGGCCCGTAAGGTGAAATGGACGTTAGATATCGACCCGACAGAAAGCTGACAACGTAATCGATTGCCTGCAAAGTTGCGCACTGGATCGAAAAAAGTCGCACAAGTCACAATTTTTATGCAAATTAAGTAACAGCCACCTCGCATATCTGTTAAGAATGCGGGGGCGTTCACCGCAAGCGACATGTTGAGTCGCCGGACAATACATCGTTATTAGTTGGTCAGGTCGGCTCAGGGGCTGGCGTGAGGAGAAAAGCGTTGGAGCAGAATCAAGACACATCCGTGGTGACCATGAAAAACGTGGCTGAAAAAGCCGGCGTATCAACGGCGACGGTTTCCCGCGCCCTGATGAATCCGGAAAAGGTCTCTGCTGCAACACGCTATAAGGTTGAACAGGCGGTGATCGCCGTCGGCTACTCCCCGCATTCAATGACGCGCAGCGCGCGACGCAGTGAATCACGGACCGTACTGGTGATTGTGCCCGATATCTGCGACCCATTTTTCAGTGAAATTATTCGTGGCATTGAAGTCGTGGCGGCGGCTGAAGGGTATCTGGTACTGATTGGCGACTGTGCTCACCAGAACCAACAGGAAAAATCCTTTCTTAATCTGATGCTGACCCGCCAGATCGACGGCATGGTGCTGCTTGGCTCCAATGTCCCTTTTGACACCGGAGTGGAAGAGCAACGTAATCTGCCGCCAATGGTGATGGCCAATGAGTTTTCACCGGAGCTGGAACTGCCAACGGTCCATATCGATAATCTGACGGCAGCCTTTGAAGCCGTTAACCACCTGCAAAAGCTCGGACATCGCCGCATTGCCTGCATCTCCGGCCCGGAAGAGATGCCGCTGTGCCAGTATCGCCTGCAGGGCTATATTCAGGCTCTGCGCCGTCACGGCATGGCGGTCGACCCGACCTATATCGTGCGGGGTGACTTCACCTTCGATGCCGGTTCGCAGGCGATGAAACATCTGATGACCCTGCCGAAACCGCCCGATGCCTTGTTCTGTCATAGCGATATCATCGCACTGGGTGCGATGTCACAGGCGAAGAATATGGGCCTGCGCGTACCAAAAGATCTGTCAATCATCGGCTTCGATGATATCGAACTGTCACGCTACAGCGATCCGCAATTAACCACCGTTGCCCAGCCGCGTTTCAACATAGGTCGCGAAGCGATGCTACTCTTGCTGGAGCAGTTGCAGGGCAGGATGGTCAGCAATGGTTCACGCCTGCTGGACTTCGAGCTGAAAATTCGCGGTAGCACCGCCCCCTCATTGCGCGACGAAGATTGATTTTCCCCAGATAGCGGGTAGCACTTGATGCCTGGTTTTGGGCAAAAATCAGCGGATTCTTAGTAAGATCGCTGCTGGTCAAACTTCCGGCCCTTCAGTAACATGGCGGGCTATCATCGGGTACACATTTTCACTCTTTTAGCCCGGCCTTACCTTCATCGATTATTAGCGGAACGATAGTGGCACAAAAAGATTATGTAGGCCGCGGGCGTTCGACAGGGACGCGTCGCAAAAAAACCAACAGTCGCAGCAAGAAGCGCAGCAGTGGATCCGGTGTATCAAAAATCATGATAGTGCTGGCGGTTGCCGTTCTGGTCACCTTTATCGGTGGCTTGTGGTTTATCGCGCATCATAAAAAAGAAGATACGCCAGTGATCCCCGACCATAAGGCGACCGGCAATGGTCTGCCACCCAAACCGGAAGAACGCTGGCGTTATATTAAAGAGCTGGAGAACCGTCAGCTTGGTGTTCCTACGCCAACAGAGCCCACGTCAGGGGGTGAAGCACATTCCCAGACCCAGTTAACCGATGAACAGCGTCAGCTCCTGGATCAGATGCAGGCCGATATGCGCCAGCAACCTACCCAGCTCAACGAAGTGCCGTGGAATGAACAGACGCCGGCGCAGCGCCAGCAGACCATTCAACGTCAGCAGCAGCAAAGCCAGCTTCAGCAGCAGTCGCGTATGCCGCAGCAGCAAACGCAGCCGCGCACGCAGCCACAGATTCAGACTCAGACACCGCGCCCGGCACCGATAACACCGGTCACCCGCGAACCTGTTCGCCAGCCGAAATCGGAAATTGCTGCACAGCCGAAAGTGGAAACCAAGCCAAAAGAAGCTGAAAAAGAGAGTGCTCAGCGCTGGATGGTGCAGTGTGGTTCCTTCAAAGGCACCGACCAGGCCGAGTCCATTCGTGCTCAGTTAGCCTTTGAAGGATTTGAAAGCAGGATCACGACCGGCGGTGGCTGGAATCGGGTTGTCATCGGCCCCTATAACAACCGCAGTGCGGCCGACAGCACCCTGAAACGCCTGCGTGGTTCCGGCCACTCAAATTGTATTCCTCTGTCAGTCGGGGGTTGAAACCCCTCAAACCCGCCCCATATCTGATTGCATCAGTACCCCGTACAAAACGTGCGGGGTCATCTTCCGACTGCAATAAGGGGTCTGCCCGTGACAACAATAGTAAGTGTACGACGCAACGGCCAGGTAGTGATTGGCGGTGATGGCCAGGCTACCCTCGGCAATACCGTGATGAAAGGCAACGTCAAAAAAGTGCGTCGTCTCTACAATGACAAAGTCATTGCGGGCTTTGCGGGCGGTACCGCCGATGCCTTCACTCTGTTTGAACTTTTTGAACGCAAACTGGAAATGCACCAGGGTCATCTGGTGAAAGCCGCCGTAGAACTGGCGAAAGACTGGCGCACCGACCGTATGCTGCGCAAGCTTGAAGCACTGCTGGCCGTGGCCGATGAAAATGCCTCGCTGATCATCACCGGTAACGGGGATGTCATCCAGCCAGAAAACGACTTAATTGCTATCGGTTCGGGCGGTCCCTACGCTCAGGCAGCAGCCCGTGCGCTGCTGGAAAACACCGATATCGGCGCACGCGACATCGTGGAAAAAGCGCTAGGTATTGCAGGTGATATCTGCATCTATACCAACCATAACCTCACCATCGAAGCATTACCGTCTAAAGCGTAAGGATCCTAATTTATGTCTGCTATGACTCCGCGCGAGATTGTCAGCGAACTGAACAGATTTATCATCGGCCAGGATGGCGCCAAACGTGCCGTCGCCATCGCGCTGCGTAACCGCTGGCGCCGTATGCAGCTGGACGAAGAGTTGCGTCATGAAGTGACGCCAAAAAACATTCTGATGATCGGCCCAACCGGGGTGGGTAAAACGGAAATTGCCCGCCGCCTGGCAAAACTGGCTAACGCCCCTTTCATCAAAGTCGAAGCGACCAAGTTCACCGAAGTGGGCTATGTGGGTAAAGAAGTGGATTCGATTATCCGCGATCTGACCGATTCTGCGATTAAAATGGTGCGCTCACAGGCGATTGAGAAATATCGCTACCGTGCCGAAGAAATGGCCGAAGAGCGCATTCTCGATGTGTTGATCCCACCGGCAAAAAATAACTGGGGCCAAAATGAAGCAGCACCTGAGCCTTCTGCTGCGCGTCAGTCCTTCCGTAAGAAGCTGCGCGAAGGCCAGCTGGATGACAAAGAGATCGAAATCGATCTGGCTGCCGTATCCGGTGGAGTAGAAATCATGGCACCTCCAGGCATGGAAGAGATGACCAGCCAGCTCCAGTCGATGTTCCAGAACCTCGGCGGCCAGAAGCAGAAACCTCGCAAGCTGAAGATTAAAGAGGCGATGAAACTGCTGGTGGAAGAAGAAGCCGCCAAGCTGGTGAACCCGGAAGAGCTGAAGCAGGAAGCGATCGATGCGGTTGAACAGCACGGTATCGTGTTTATCGATGAGATCGACAAAGTCTGTAAACGGGGTGAATCGTCCGGTCCTGACGTGTCTCGCGAAGGCGTACAGCGTGACCTGTTGCCGCTGGTCGAAGGCTGTACGGTGTCGACAAAACACGGCATGGTAAAAACTGACCACATCCTGTTTATCGCTTCCGGCGCATTCCAGGTGGCCAGCCCGTCAGACTTGATCCCTGAGTTGCAGGGCCGTCTGCCTATCCGCGTTGAACTTCAGGCGCTGACCACGCACGACTTTGAGCGTATCCTCACCGAACCAAGTGCCTCCATCACCGTGCAGTATAAAGCACTGATGAACACGGAAGGTGTGGAGATTAACTTTACCCCTGACGGCATCAGTAAGATTGCTGCGGCGGCATGGCAGGTGAATGAGACCGCTGAAAACATCGGTGCACGTCGTCTGCATACCGTCCTGGAGCGTCTGATGGAAGACATCTCCTACGACGCCAGCGACCTGAATGGCCAGTCGATTACCATTGATGCCGAATATGTAGGCAAACATCTCGACGAGCTGGTGGCTGACGAAGATCTCAGCCGCTTTATCCTGTAAGCAAACGGCTCGACACATCAGGAGGCTTCGGCCTCCTTTTTTTATATCCTGCACCAACTTGACCAGGATTAACTCCCGTTGTTAAAAAGCCGCTTACCATGACACCGATATCGTGCTGGCACTCGCCGCACTGGACCTGAAACGGATCGGAGGCGCAACCTGTCATGGATAATACTCAACTGGCTCCCCCACTCTCAATGCCCCAGGCCTGGTTGGAAAGCCTGCGTCTGCGCACACTGCCGCTGGCCTGTGCCTCGATCATTACCGGTAGCGCTCTGGCGTGGCATCAGGGGTATTTTGACCCCTCCATCGCCCTGCTGGCGCTGCTGACCACCACTCTGTTACAGATCCTCTCTAACCTGGCGAATGACTACGGCGATGCGCTGAAAGGCAGCGATACGCCGCAGCGTATCGGGCCGTTGCGTGGCATGCAGAAAGGGGTGATCACCAAAGAGCAGATGCGCATCGCGCTGATGCTGACCGTGGCCATCACCACCGGCTGTGGCCTGCTACTGATCCTGCGGGCCTGCCAGTCTCCCGCCGATATCCTCGGCTTTGTGGCGATGGGCGCGCTGGCGATAGTCGCAGCCATCGCTTATACCGTGGGGAAAAAACCTTATGGCTATCTTGGCCTTGGGGATCTGTCTGTGATGATCTTCTTTGGCTGGCTGGGGGTCATCGGCAGTAGCTATCTGCAAACACACCAGATTGATCTGCTGCTGCTGCTTCCCGCCAGTGGCTGTGGCCTGCTGGCGACCGCCGTACTGAACGTCAACAACCTGCGCGATATCGACAGCGACCGGCAGAATGGGAAATTTACGCTGGCAGTTCGCCTGGGTGCACATGGAGCACGCCGCTATCATGCCGTGCTATTAACCACCGCACTGGCCTGCTTTGCTCTCTACAGTGCGCTGGTCGGCCTGCGTCCGGTGGGTTGGTTATTCCTGCTCGCGGCACCTCTGTTGTGGCAGCAGGGACGTTTCATTTTGCGAGAAACCAGTGCACTGGCGATGCGACCCATGCTGGAAAAAACCGTTAAAGCAGCCCTGCTGATCAATATCCTGTTTGCCATCGGCTTAGTGTTCAGCTAAACGCGATGTGCTTGACCCATCGCAATTTTTAACAATTGATGATTTTGCCAACAGTGGCCTTTAAGCGATATACTTAGCCCTCCTGCGGCAAACAGACGAAACCCCTATGAAATACGATACTTCAGAACTGTGCGACATCTACCATGAAGATGTGAATGTCGTTGAACCGCTTTTCTCAAACTTTGGTGGTCGCACCTCGTTTGGTGGGCAAATCACCACGGTAAAATGTTTCGAAGATAACGGGCTGCTCTATGATTTGCTGGAGGAAAACGGCCGTGGTCGTGTTCTGCTGGTTGATGGTGGTGGTTCAGTACGCCGTGCGCTGGTGGACGCCGCGCTCGCAACGCTGGCTCAGCAAAATGAGTGGGAAGGCATTGTGGTGTATGGTTCTGTTCGCCAGGTGGATGATCTGGAAGAACTGGATATCGGCATTCAGGCCATCGCGGCTATTCCTGCCGGGGCTGCAGGTGAAGGCATTGGTGAAAGCGACGTGCGGGTGAACTTTGGTGGCGTCACGTTCTTCTCCGGCGATCATCTGTACGCAGACAACACGGGAATGATCCTGTCCGAAGACGCGCTCGACATCGAATAAAGACGAACATATAAAATGGGTGCCCCAGGGCACCCGTTTTCTGCTTGCTTCCTGCTTTTACGCCAGGTGCAGCATTACACCTCTTCCATTTTTCCCAGCAAAGCCCGCAGACGATCCTGCCAGACATGCTGCTCTTCTTTTAACTGCTGATTTTCACGCACCAGCGCATCACTGCTGCCTGCTGCCTGCTGAACCTGCTGGTTCAAATTACCGTTTTGTTCTTTAAGCTCTTCGATTTCCATCTGCAACAGCGTGATGGTATCAATCGCCTGCTGCACTTTCGCTTCCAGTTTCTCGAATACTTCAAATGACATGTCTATAACCTCTCCTAATCGCAGGGCGTTGATGATGCTAGCCGCAGGGGTGAGGAATGAACCGGCATTCCGCGGATAACAACGATTCTCCGATTGTAAGTAGAGCGACAGCTCAAGTCCAGCAGCGAACCCTTACAGGGCGTAGTCTGTAACAATTTTCAGTCTATACCTGGTCTCATTAACATCTTCCCCCTCCTGATGTAAGGTCAGCGTTAAATAATTGCGCATTTCACACGCGATCAAACGCGCACCAGGTCGTTTTTGGAAAGCAAAAAGACGCGAAAACGCTCATTTTTATGACACAGAACACAATTTTTGATTTCGCTATTTCTCGTTTATGCTCGTTAACGATAAATTCACAACAGCCCTACATAAGATTTGGGTGATTCACGGATGAAGCAAAACTAAGAAGCTAAACCATTAACCTCGCCTTCAGGAATTCATCATGAGTCAGACAACAAGTACACTTAAGGGGCAGTGCATCGCCGAGTTTCTCGGCACTGCCACGATCATCTTTTTCGGTGCTGGCTGCGTGGCCGCAATGAAAGTTGCCGGAGCCAGCTTCGGTCAATGGGAAATCAGTATTGTCTGGGGCCTGGCCGTTGCGATGGCCGTCTATCTTACCGCCGGTATTTCAGGCGCTCACCTGAACCCCGCCGTCAGCGTCGCTCTGTGGCTGTTCGCCAATTTCGAAGGCCGTAAAGTGCTGCCGTTTGCTATCGCTCAGGTAGCGGGTGCATTCTGCTCCGCCGCACTGGTGTACGGCCTGTATCACAATCTCTTCCTCGATTACGAACAGACACATCATATGATACGCGGCAGCGTTGAAAGTCTGGATCTCGCCGGTGTCTTCTCCACTTATCCAAATCCACTGATCAGTGTAGGTCAGGCATTCCTGGTTGAAATGGTTATTACCGCTATCATGATGGCATTGATTATGGCGCTGACCGATGACGGCAACGGCCTGCCGCGTGGCCCGATGGCACCGCTGCTGATTGGTTTACTGATCGCGACTATCGGTGCCGCAATGGGCCCACTGACCGGCTTTGCACTGAACCCGGCACGTGATTTCGGACCTAAGCTGTTCGCCTGGGTGGCTGGCTGGGGTAATGTTGCCTTCACCGGTGCCCGTGATATTCCGTATTTCCTTGTTCCGATCTTTGGCCCACTGATCGGTGCAAGCCTCGGTGCCTTTGGCTACCGCGCCCTGATTGCCAACAACCTTCCGGGTAAGGTTGTGGAGAAACAGGAAAAATCAGCACCGCGCGCTGCACAGCGTAAAGCGTAATCCTGCTCATTGCTTACACCATCAGGAATCTATTATGACCGTAGAAAAAAAATACATTGTCGCACTCGACCAGGGAACCACCAGCTCCCGCGCCGTGATTCTGGATCATGACTCCAATATCGTTGCGGTATCACAGCGTGAATTCCAGCAAATCTACCCGAAAGCGGGTTGGGTTGAGCATGACCCGATGGATATCTGGGCGTCACAGAGCTCCACCCTGGTCGAAGTCCTGGCACATGCGGACATTAACTCTGACGAGATTGCCGCGATTGGTATCACCAATCAGCGTGAAACCACCATTGTGTGGGACAAAGAAACCGGCAAGCCGATTTACAACGCCATCGTCTGGCAGGACCCGCGTACCGCCGACTACTGCTCGAAGCTGAAAAAAGAAGGCCTGGAAGAGTACATCCGTCATACCACGGGTCTGGTGATTAACCCGTACTTCTCCGGCACCAAAGTGAAGTGGATCCTCGACCACGTGGAAGGCTCCCGCGAGCGTGCACGCCGTGGCGAACTGCTGTTCGGCACCGTCGACTCCTGGCTGGTGTGGAAAATGACGCAGGGACGGGTTCATATCACCGACTACACCAACGCCTCCCGTACCATGATGTTCAATATTCACAAGCTGGAGTGGGATCAGCGCATGCTGGACATTCTCGATATCCCGCGTCAAATGTTGCCGGAAGTGAAATCCTCGTCAGAGGTTTACGGCCAGACTAACATCGGTGGTAAAGGCGGAACGCGTATTCCAATCGCCGGTATTGCGGGTGACCAGCAGGCGGCGCTGTATGGCCAGCTGTGCGTCCAGCCGGGTATGGCGAAAAATACCTATGGCACGGGCTGCTTTATGTTGATGAACACCGGTACAGAAGCGGTGACCTCAACACATGGCCTGCTGACCACCATCGCCTGCGGCCCACGTGGCGAAGTGAACTATGCGCTGGAAGGTGCGGTGTTTATCGGCGGTGCATCCATTCAGTGGCTGCGTGACGAAATGAAGCTGATCAGTGACTCTACTGACTCCGAATATTTCGCCACCAAAGTCAAAGACACCAACGGCGTGTATATGGTGCCTGCATTCACCGGTTTGGGTGCCCCCTACTGGGACCCGTATGCCCGAGGCGCTATCTTCGGCCTGACGCGTGGTGCCAATGCTAACCACATCATTCGCGCCACGCTGGAGTCCATTGCTTATCAGACGCGTGACGTGCTGGAAGCGATGCAGAACGATGCCAACACCCGTCTGCAATCACTGCGCGTTGACGGTGGTGCCGTGGCGAACAACTTCCTGATGCAGTTCCAGTCCGATATCCTCGGTGCGCGCGTTGAGCGTCCTGAAGTGCGTGAAGTGACTGCGCTGGGTTCTGCTTACCTTGCCGGTCTGGCAGTGGGCTTCTGGAAAGATCTGGATGAAGTGCGCGCCAAGTCCGTCATCGAGCGCGAATTCCGCCCAAGCATCGAAACCACCCAGCGCAACGTGCTGTACGCAGGATGGAAGAAAGCCGTCGCCCGTGCGCAGGCATGGGAAGACGCTGACGACAAGTAATCATCTCCTGCCCGTGGTCGCCTGACCACGGGTATCTCCCTTCCCCGCTCCGCTCCCTGTGATAAACTTCCCGCCTCATTAGTTTCCTTAAAGGCATGTCATGAAACGAGAACTGGCGATTGAATTTTCCCGCGTAACAGAAGCAGCGGCACTGGCTGGCTATAAGTGGCTGGGGCGTGGCGATAAAAATGCGGCAGACGGTGCAGCCGTACATGCAATGCGCATCATGCTCAACAAAGTGGATATCGACGGTCAGATCGTGATTGGCGAAGGGGAAATTGATGAAGCGCCGATGCTGTATATCGGCGAGAAAGTCGGGACAGGCAACGGTGATGCGGTGGATATTGCCGTCGATCCCATTGAAGGTACGCGCATGACCGCACTGGGGCAGGCCAATGCACTGGCGGTCATGGCCGTCGGGGACAAAGGCACCTTCCTGCACGCACCGGATATGTATATGGAGAAGCTGGTGGTCGGTCCTGGGGCTAAAGGCGCTATTGACCTTAACCTGCCGCTGGAAGAGAACCTGCAACGCGTTGCCCGTGCCCTGAATAAATCCCTGACAGAACTGACCGTGACCCTGCTGGCGAAACCACGCCACGATGCGGTGATTGCCAGCCTGCAACAGCTTGGCGTACGCGTATTTACGTTCCCGGACGGTGATGTTGCCGCGTCGATCCTGACCTGCATGCCGGACAGCGAAGTCGACGTGATGTACGGCATCGGTGGCGCACCGGAAGGCGTAGTCTCCGCAGCGGTGATCCGTGCGCTGGATGGCGATATGCAGGCTCGTCTGCTGGCACGTCATGACGTTAAGGGTGATACCCCTGAGAACCGTCAGTTGGGCGAACAGGAGCTGTCACGCTGTGCGGAAATGGGGATTGCTGCCGGACAGGTGCTGAAGCTGGAAGAGATGGCGCGCAACGACAACGTGGTTTTCTCCGCGACCGGCATTACCAGCGGCGACCTGTTAAAAGGCATCACCCGTCAGGGCAATATGGCGACCACTGAAACGCTGCTGATACGTGGTAAATCCCGCACCATCCGCCGTATTCAGTCGATCCATTACCTCGATCTGAAAGACGAAAGCCTGCACCCGTATATTTTGTGATCGTCTACCGTCTCAGTAGGTGTCAATGCGGGTCGGGCATGCCCGACCCCTACACGGCTTCTGAGACCCTAGGGGTCCCTACACGGCCTCTGAGACCGTAGGGGCGAGGCACGCCTCGCCCGGTACCAAAGCGGGTAAATGACAGCCTTACACCGCGTGCGGCTGTGGATGTTTTGACAGCGGCAGCCAGCACAGCAGGATCAGCAGCGCAGTGGCAAACATCAGCATCCCCAGGCTGAACTGACCGGTTTGCGGCAACAGCGCAGACAGCCACGCGACCAGCCCAGAACCAAGATTCTGTAATCCCCCCACCAGCGCTCCGGCGGTGCCCGCCATATACGGCCAGGGCTCCATTGCACCCGTCGTTGCCAGCGGAAACAGCATCCCGGCACCGAAAAAGAACAGCGATGCCGGCACAATCAGCGTCCACAGATTCATCACGCCCAGCCAGCCGGGGATCCACATCATCACGCCCGCCAGCAGGCAGCTGTTCACCGCATACCACATCACCGTGGTGAAGGGTTTCTCACTGCGCCCGGCAAACCAGGCACCAAAGAAGGCCGCAGGCAGGGGCAATATAAACAACACGCTGACGGCGAGGCTGCTCATACCCAGTACACCTCCCATCAGCACGCCACAGCTGGCCTCAAACACCGCAATCCCAGACAGCGCACCGATCAGAATCACCAGATAACGGACAAAACTGCTGTCGGCCAGCAGTGGACGGTAACGGGAGAACAGCGGGCGTGTCTGCTGTCCTGCGGGACGCGTTTCCGGCAGCCAACGCAGCATCACGCCAGCAACAATCAGGCACAACAGCAGTAAAAAAGCGAAACAAGCGCGCCAGCCAAACAGGTGTGTCAGCCCGGCACCAATCACGGGAGCAATCAACGGACTGACCAAAATTCCCATGTTAAGCAGGCTGTTGGCCTGACGCAGCGCACTACCGGCGTAGAGATCACGCGGCATTGTGCGCGCCATCACCCCGGCAACACCCGTGCCCATTCCCTGAATAGCAGCCCCCAGCACCAGGCCATTCAGACTGCCTGCCAACAGTGCGGTGAGCGATCCGGCAATAAACACCGCCATTCCCATCAGGATCACCGGGCGACGCCCGATACTGTCAGACAGCGGGCCGTAAAACAGCTGCGAGGCACCGTAAGCCATCAGATAGGCAGCCATCACCCGTTGTACCGCACCATCGCGTACATGGAAGACATCAGCAATGGTCGACATCGCCGGAACATAGATCGTCTGCGCCATCTGTCCCACCGCCAGCAATGCCATCAGCATCACCAGCAAATGGCCATTTTCTATTTTTTTCATTACGTTACGACTCTTCTAAAAAGCGGAAACTCACCCAACCAGCAAGGGTGGCCAGTCATACCGGCACAATGGCGCTGAAAATATCAGGAATGCGTAGCAAAGCGAGGGGGGCGCGGTAAATAACGCTGGCGCCACTGTCAGTAAAAGCAGGCGTGTCTGTAAAAAATTTTTTACGCTACGTTTAAATAGTGCTCATACTTTGTCGATATGAGCTTTCACCCGGGCCGTCGGGTGGAAAAAAAACCGATGGCTGGCGAAGATAGCCGCAGAGACGTCACTTATGTCGCAAGCGAATGAAGGAGTTTTTTATGGCCGTATGGGTCAACGCCCGCGTTAAACATGTCACCGACTGGACCGACAGTCTGTTCAGCCTGACGGTGACCGCTCCCATCGACCCGTTTACCGCCGGGCAATATGCCAAGTTGGCACTGGAAATTGACGGCGAACGTGTGGTGCGCGCCTATTCCTTTGTGAATGCGCCCAGCAATGAAAATCTGGAGTTCTACCTGGTCACCGTGCCGGAAGGGAAACTCAGCCCACGACTGCATGCGTTGAAACCCGGCGATGAAGTGATGATTACCCAGGATGCTCAGGGCTTCTTTGTACTGGATGAAATCCCTGAGTGTGAAACGCTGTGGATGCTGGCAACCGGCACCGCCATCGGGCCGTATCTGTCGATTTTACAGGAAGGAAAAGGGCTGGAGCGCTTCAAAAATATCGTACTGGTCCATGCCGCACGCTATGCACAAGATCTGAGTTATCTGCCAGTGATGCAGGCATTACAGCAGCGTTACGTTGGGAAACTCCAGATTCAAACCGTGGTCAGTCGCGAAGAGAGCCCGGGCTCACTGACGGGCAGAGTGCCCGCGCTGATAGAGAGTGGCCAGCTGGAAGCGGTGACCGGGCTGAGCATCGATGCCGAACACAGCCATGTCATGCTGTGTGGCAACCCGCAAATGGTGCGCGATACCCAGCAAGTTTTAAAAGAAACCCGCGGCATGCGTAAACATCTCAAGCGCAAACCCGGGCATATCACCAGCGAACATTACTGGTAATCCGGTGAGCGGCGGCGCAGATACACCACAGGCTGCGTCGCTTTGCCAAACCGGTTATCACCCGGTGTACCCGCAAAACCGCCCAGTTCAACCACCATACCGACCATGATCAATGTGGGAATAAAACGGCCCACCAGCCACTGCGCATCTGCCGGCAATATCGCCCAGTGCCCGGCCATCAGCATCCAGGCGACGATAAACAGCAGCGCCCACTGGCCGCCTTTGTTACGGTCGTGCAGTCGTTTTACCATGACAGCGCTGGTGGGCCACAGCAGGGCCACCACGCAGAAAGCTGCCGTCTGCGTATCCAACAGACCATTGCCTGCCAGCGTAAAGAGCAGCACCAGCATCAGCAGCCAGGCCACCTGCCAGATCCAGAAGTCGCGCCGTCCCAGGCGACCACGAAAAGAGAAACACCATTGCTGTAACGTCATTATTTTTATCTCAGAGTCCGGGTGCCCTTTGACTTTGCCGGTCATTGTCCGTTTTAATCTTGGGCTGAGTTTACTGGTTAGGGTCATTGAAATGAAGAACGCGATTTTGGCAGCAGTTGCACTGCTATCCGCAATGACGATCGCTGCGGCACACGCCGATCCGGACCCGCAGGATCGGATTGAGCATTTGCCTGGCGCGCCCTACTTACAGGCCGGCGCCCCCACCTTTGATATGACTATCGGCCAGTTTCGCGAAAAGTATAATGCTGCCAATAAAACGTTACCGTTAAGTGAATATCGCGCCATTGACAGCAGGAATGATAAAAGCAATCTGACGCGTGCTGCCAGCAAGATCAACGAAAATCTTTATTCGTCGACTGCACTGGAACAAGGCACGGGAAAAATCAAAACGTTGCAGATCACCTGGTTGCCCATTCCTGGCCCGGAACAGAAAGCCTCACGCGATAAAGCGCTGGCGTACATCGCGGCGCTGATTCATTACTTTGAACCGATGCTGAGTGAAGCCCAAAGCCAGAAACGTGCCGAGGCGCTGGTGACCAAAGGCAAAGGCTCTCGCTTTTACCAACAGACCGAAGGGGCACTGCGCTATATCGTGGCCGATAACGGCGATAAAGGATTAACCTTTGCGGTGGAACCGTTGAAACTGGCCTTGAGCACACCCTGAGACGACAGGCCCAAAGGATGACGAAAAGCAAAGCCTTTCCGATGTTTGATCTCTATACTGTCTGGCAGACAATGCTGCCTGCTGGCAGCTTTAATACTCTCTAAGCGTGGAGGATACAATGCGACATCCATTAGTTATGGGTAACTGGAAACTGAACGGCAACAAACACATGGTCAACGAGCTGATCGCCGGTCTGCGTACCGAGTTGAGCGGTGTTGATGGTTGTGGTGTGGCGATTGCTCCGCCTGTTATGTATCTGGATCAGGCGAAACATGCCATTTCCGGTAGCCATATCGCACTGGGTGCGCAGAACGTTGACGTTAACCTGTCTGGCGCTTTCACCGGTGAAGTCTCTGCCGACATGCTGAAAGATCTGGGCGCGCAATACATCATCATCGGCCACTCTGAGCGTCGTACTTATCACGCTGAGAGCGATGAGCTGATCGCGAAAAAATTCGCTGTGCTGAAAGCAGCCGGTCTGATCCCTGTACTGTGCATCGGCGAAACTGATGCAGAAAACGAAGCGGGCAAAACCGAAGAAGTGTGCGCACGTCAGATCGATGCCGTGCTGAACACCCTGGGCGCTGACGCGTTCAACGGCGTGGTTGTCGCTTACGAACCTGTATGGGCTATCGGTACCGGCAAATCTGCCACTCCGGCTCAGGCTCAGGCCGTTCACAAATTCATTCGTGACCATATTGCGAAGAAAGATGCTGCGGTGGCCGCTCAGGTCATCATCCAGTACGGCGGTTCTGTGAACGATAAAAATGCGGCAGAGCTGTTTGCTCAGCCAGACATCGACGGTGCCCTCGTGGGCGGCGCATCACTGAAAGCGGATGCTTTCGCGGTGATCGTTAAAGCTGCCGCTGCAGCGAAAAAAGCCTGATGATGCCTCCTGCCCCTCCCCGGGGCAGGATTTAACCGAATGTGCCAACCAGCATTTTCAGCCGTTGCGCACACGCCTCAAACCCTTCATGTGGCATATTCGTCACACTCAGCACCAGCCCATAACGACGACGCCCCTCATCCTGATACCACACCGACAGCGGTGTTGGCGCCATGCCAAACGCCAGTGCTTCATGCGCGATGCGCGTATCCTGGCATCCCTCCGGCAGCGCAATGATCACCGCCAGTGCCGCACGCGTTGCCTGCGGGAACAGCGGTTGCAGTGCTGCCAGCAGCGCCACCAGCCGTTCGTTGTACAGCCGCTTCATCCGGCGTAAATGACGCATAAAGTGGCCTTCATGCAGAAATTCAGCCACCGCGTTGTGCAGCACAAAGGACGAGGCGGGTGCCAGCAGCGCAGCTGCCTCAGCAAAATGTGCCGCCTGTGATGCCGGAACAACCAGATAACCCAGACGCAGCGACGGGCTGAGGTTTTTACTGAAAGTACCAATATGCAGCACGCGCCCCTCATCCAGCGCAGCCAGTGCCGGGGCCGCCCGCCCTTCCAACTGCAACTCACCGAGATAGTCATCTTCAATAATCCAGCTTGCCTGGCGTTCCGCCCACGCCAGCAGCGCCGCTCGCCGTTCCAACGACAGCGTCATACCTAACGGGGCCTGCTGACCCGGCGTAACCAACACCGCAGCGGCATCTGCCGCCAGCCGTATTCCTTCCGCCACGCACAGTCCTTGCTCATCCACGGCAACGGGAACGGCTTCGACACCGGCAAGCGTTAGCGCTTTACGGGCCAGCAGATAACCGGGGTCTTCTGTCCATACCGACTTGCCACGCAAACCCAGCGCCAGGCAGATCAGCCCCAGCGCCCCGGCATAACCATTGGTGATCATCACCTGCGAAGCCTGACAACGTATGCCGCGAGCCATCGACAGATAGCTGACCAGTTGTTCCCGCAGTGCCAGGCTGCCGCGCGGATCGGAATAGCCGATCGGTTTACTCACCATTTCCCGGGCATGACGCGTGAGAATGCGCGACCAGACCTTGGCAGGAAAGGCATCGTTGGCAGGCACGCCCATCTGAAACGTCAGCGGCGGACGATCGAAAGCGTGGATAACCGCCGCCAGCGGTGCCATCACTGCCGTATCCGACAGCAGATTTTTTCCCGGTGAGTGGTGAACCTCGCTCACCCAGGTGCCCGCCGATCCTTTCGTCACCAGCCGCTGACTGTCGACCAGCATGTCATACGCTGCGCGTACCGTGCCACGTGCCACACCAAGCTGTGCGGCCAGATCGCGGCAGGAGGGGACGCGCGATCCGGGCTTCAGACGCCCTTCATCAATCGCCTGCGTGATCCCCTGACGGATCTGCTCACTCAGCGAGTGGCCCGTATCGCGCCGCAGCAGAATATCGGGAACGGATGGACCATTATTTTTATGAATTCCTGGCACTTTTAGCTGCCCATAAAACAGATGAGAATAGCGCCCTACCCAGATAAAAGGACAAGGCAATGAGCGAACGTATCAACTTCTACACCACTTCACCCGCGGGTATGAAAGCACTGGCAGGTGTCTCAGGCTATGTCACGCAAAGCGGTTTGCCACACGATATTATTGAGCTGGCCTTCCTGCGCGTCTCTGAGATCAACGGCTGTGCTTACTGTATCGACATGCACACCAAAGCGTTACATAAAGCGGGACTGCCCTGGGACAAAATTGTGCTCACCAAAGTCTGGCGCGAAGCGGGTAACTGGTTCTCCCCACGTGAACAGGCGGCGCTGGCCTGGGCAGAATCATTGACGCTGATTGCACAGACCCACGCGCCGGACGCGGTTTTTGCTCAGGTGCAAGCGGAATTTAGTGACAAAGAGATCACCGACCTCACGATCACCATTGGTTTAATGAATGCTTACAACCGACTGGCGATCGCCCTGCGTAAATTGCCGGACAGTGCTCCTCGCTCTTAACTTCATTCTGTTCAAATAGTTACCCCTCATTATCCTGTGGGATATCCTTCGCCCTGGCGGGCCGTTCAACGGCCCGTATCAATGTTGCTTATTTTTTAACGCTCATCATTCTCATTTTTAATCTTTAAACACTTTTTTAATTACCCCGTAACAATGCTATATTTCTGACGCTTTTGAACAGCGATTAAACACTTTGAATTCATGTGGATTTTCGCTGTCAGCAATCCAGAAAGGGCGAAGCAGTCAGACGGGTTCCAGAAGGCCTGCCACTGCTTCTCTACTTAACATGTTGATTTCCTTCAACACGGAGATGTCGTCTCATGCGCAAACTGGCAGTAGAGAAGCACGTCGATGTATTACTGATCGGGGGTGGCGTGATGAGCGCAACACTCGGTACCTACCTGCAAGAGCTGGAGCCAGAATGGCGCATCAGCATGGTAGAGCGTCTGGATGGTGTAGCCGAAGAGAGCTCAAACGGCTGGAATAATGCCGGTACCGGCCATTCCGCTCTGATGGAGCTGAACTACACCCCAGAGAACGCAGACGGTTCTGTCGATATCAAAAAAGCGGTGGAAATTAACGAAGCCTTCCAGGTTTCCCGTCGTTTCTGGGCACACCAGGTGCAGCGTAATGTCCTGCGCGATCCCCGCAGCTTTGTCACCAGCGTCTCGCATATGAGTTTCGTCTGGGGCGAAGAGAACGTCGATTTCCTGAAGAAGCGCTTTACCGCCTTGCAACAGAGCACTCTGTTTCGCGGGATGGAGTTCTCTGAAGACCCGGATCAGATTAAAGAGTGGGTGCCACTGGTGATGGAAGGTCGTGACAGCGCGCAGAAAGTCGCGGCGACCCGTATTCCGACCGGAACCGATGTGAATTTCGGTGAAATCACCCGCCAGCTGGTGGCATCGCTACAGCAGAGCAAAAACTTTGAACGTCAGACCAGCCATGAAGTGCGTGCGATTAAACGCAATGACGATGGCACCTGGAGCGTCACCGTATCCGACCTGAAGAATAACGATGAGAAAACAATCATCAGGGCGAAATACGTGTTTATCGGCGCCGGTGGGGCAGCGCTGACGCTGTTGCAGGAGTCCGGTATTCCGGAAGCGAAAAACTATGCCGGCTTCCCGGTCGGTGGTGAGTTCCTCGTGACCGATAACCCGGAAGTGGTGAAGCGTCATCAGTCTAAGGTGTATGGCAAAGCGTCGGTGGGTGCCCCGCCGATGTCTGTACCGCATCTTGACTCCCGCACGCTGGATGGCAAGCAGGTGCTGTTGTTCGGGCCGTTCGCCACGTTCTCCACCAAGTTCCTGAAACAGGGTTCACTGTGGGATATGTTCGGTTCCATCACGCCATCCAACCTGATGCCGATGGTACGCGTTGGCCTGGATAACTTTGACCTGGTGAAATATCTGGTCGGTCAGGTGATGCTGAACGAAGATGACCGCATCAACGCCGTACGCGAATACTTCCCGGACGCCCAAAAAGCCGACTGGCGCCTGGTGAAAGCTGGCCAGCGCGTGCAGATCATTCAGAAGGATGCCAACAAAGGCGGCGTGCTGAAGCTGGGGACGGAAGTGGTCACCTCACAGGATGGCACGATTTCGGCACTGCTGGGTGCCTCTCCGGGCGCCTCTACGGCGGCACCGATCATGCTGGACCTGATGAGCAAAGTGTTCAAAGACCAGATGGCATCGCCGGAATGGCAGAGCAAGCTGAAGGCGATCATTCCTTTCTACGGTCAGAAACTGAATGGCAATGTGGCAGCCACCGAGCGTGAGCTGGCCGAAACCAGCCGTATTCTGCAGCTGGATTACACGCCAATGAATCCGGCCGCGAATGACGAACCCGTTGTTGCAGTGGATTCCGTGGTCGGCAAGTAATCTGTGTAGGGGTCAGGCATGCCTGCCCCTCTTCTCCGCTGATTATGACAGCTGGAATGCCTCCACCAGCATCCACACCGTGGTGACCAGCAATGACAGCGCCATCACGCCGTTAAACAGCTGAAGTTTCCACGCCACCTGCAGATGTTTTCCCAGCCGATCGCCCATCATTGCCCAGATCAGAATGCACGGCAGGTTCAGCGCCATAAAACTCAGCATCACCGTCAGAATCGTACTGTTCACGGTGTACATCAGCGCCACGTTGATCGCCATCAGCCAGGCTTTAGGATTCACGGCCTGGAACAATGCCCCACCGACAAACGTCATTGGCCGCGCTTTCTCACGTAACTCCGGCGCACCAGAGCGGAAGATCTTCCACGACAGCCACAGCAGGTAGGTACAGCCGAGCAGAGTCAACGGCAGACGTATCGCGCCCATCCATTGCAGTAATACCTCAAGCATCGCCCCCGCAAGCGCCGTCTGTAATCCGCAGCCGACCATAATGCCGCTGACCATCGGCAGTGTACGGCGTATGCCAAAGTTCACGCCTGACGTGGCCAGCATCAGATTGTTCGGGCCTGGGGTGATCGACATCACCGTGACGTAGCTGATAAAAGAGGGATCAAGCATGATTTCTGTCCTGCATTCCAAGTGAGAGCCTCAGTGTAATCAGCCGTCAGCAATGGTAACAGATGCAGAAACCCGCTATTGTTATGAGTACAATACGTCAAACATAGTCACTGTACCCACAGGTTGAGGAGCACATTGTGTCCATCGTCGAACCGCCGATCACGTTGTACCATCAGCTGGCAGAAACGCTGGCGGAGGCCATCCATCAGGGCACCTTTATGCCCGGCAGCCGCCTGCCCGCGATTCGCCGCTGTGCCAGCAACCATCAGGTCAGCGTCAACACCGTGCTCACCGCCTATGGCATCCTGGAAGATCGCGGGCTGATTGAAGCTCGCCCGCAGTCAGGGTACTACGTGCGCGACACGCTGCCTTCGCTGGCCCGGCCCTCTTTTCAGCGCACCAGCGTACGTTCCCCCAGCAGCGAAAAACTCGATCTGATTGATGCAGTGTTCGCCGCACAGAACCACAGTGACTACACCAATATCTCGCTGGCCTGTCCCCAGAGCGGGGATTTTTTCCCGACAGGGAAAATCAGCCGCATTATTGCCTCGCTTCTGCGCAGGGAGCCCGAACTCATTGGCCGCTATGCGCTCCCCCCCGGCAGTCTGCGTCTGAGACGTGAAATCGCACGCCGCTCAATGGAACTGGGCATCACCCTTAGCGCAGAAGACATCACCCTGACGCATGGCTGTATGGAAGCGCTGCAACTCGGGCTGCGTGCCGTCACACAGCCTGGCGACTGCGTCGGCGTGGAAACACCCACCTATTTCTATCTGTTCCCGCTGCTGGCCAGCCTCGGTCTGAAAGTGGTGGAAATCCCAACGGACCCACAGTACGGGTTGTCGCTGGATGCGCTGGAGCTGTTGTTACAGGAAAAACGTATCCAGGCGCTGATCGCCATGCCAAATGCGCAGAACCCGTTAGGCAGTAGCATGACGCTGGATGGCAAAAAACGGCTGGCGCGGCTGGTCAATCACTATCAGGTGCCGCTGCTGGAAGACGGGCTGTACACTGAACTGCAATTCTGCTGGCCGCTGACGCCCGCAGTAAAAGCCTTCGATGATGGCGGCTGGGTGATGTACTGCACCAGTTTTACCAAAACGGTTGCCCCCGACTTCCACCTTGGCTGGATTGCCGCCGGGCGTTTCAGCCAGCAGCTGGCGCGGCTGAAAGCCGTCTCTTCACTGGCAGAGTCTCGCCTGCTGTCGGAAGCGCTGGGGCATTTTCTCGAGTCAGGTGGCTACGACCATCATCTGCGCTCACTGCGCCGTCGTTACGCCGCGCAGCTGGAAGAGGCCCGCGGTATTATCGCCCGCCATTTTCCTCAGGGAACGCGGGCCACGCGCCCGAGCGGTGGCTTTGTCTTCTGGGTTGAGCTGCCGGGTAACGTCGATAGCGTGGAACTGTTCCATCGTCTGTTGCAGGAGAAGATTTGCCTGACGCCGGGTGCGCTCTACACCCTCTCCGAACGCTGCAACAATGCACTGCGCCTCTCCTGCTGTTATCCCTTTGACGAACGCTATACCTGGGCGCTGAAACGCACGGGCGCGCTGGCGTGTGAAATGAGTGGCATTGCGGCGGGGATGTAACGGCGTGGTGTGACGCCACTGCGGGTCGACCGCAAAAAAGTCGACCCGGACGGGTTATGGCGTGCCGTTACGGCCCCAGGTGGCATAACCCTTACGCGCCGTCAGGCGCTCATAGTAGGCACGCACCGCAGGCAGATTAGCGTGATCGAGCGGTGTCTCATACCAACGGTTCACGGACAGGCCTATCGGAATATCAGCCAGTGAGAATGTCTGCCCGGCCACATACGCACCCGTGCGCTCCAGCTGCTGGTTGAGAATCCCCATCGTGTAAGCCCAGCCTTTTGATGCGGCAGCCAGCAGACGCGGGTCCTGATGCGCCGGTGAGTGACGCACCAGTGACATAAAGGCATAGCGCCAGGCAGTATTCAGTTCCGTCGCCTGCCAGTCAATCCACTGATCGACACGGGCACGGGCCTGTGGTGCCGTGGGATACAGCGCTTCGCCACCGTAAGCGTTCGCCAGATAGCGAATGATGGTGTTTGACTCCCAGAGAATAAACTCACCGTCCTGAATCACCGGGATCAACGCATTGGGGTTCATCGCCTTAAATTCTGCCTCCTGCGGTGACTTAAAACCATCGCCCCACTCTTCGCGGTGAAAATCGATCTCCAGCTCATCGCACAGCCAAAGCACTTTTCTGACATTGATAGATGAGGCACGTCCCAGTATTTTCAGCATAAAATCATCACTTTTTTAACCACTGTGGTTTATTAATACCCATAATAGTCGGTACTGACAGCCGCCAGGCGGATCGTCAACCAACGGAACCTTCACGCTGACAGGAAGAGCTATGACGCAATTACGCCCTTTTAAACAGGTCGATGTATTTACTTCCACCCCGTACAACGGCAACCCGCTTGCGGTAATTATGGATGCCAGTGGTCTGAGTGATGAGCAGATGCAGTCAATCGCCCGCTGGACCAACCTGTCGGAAACTACGTTTGTCCTGCCCCCCACCGATCCGACGGCCGACTATCGGGTGCGTATTTTCACCCCGGATACCGAATTCCCGTTTGCAGGCCATCCCACGCTGGGCACGGCACATGCGCTACTGGAGGCGGGCATCACACTTCACCACCCTGGCCAGATTGTGCAGGAGTGTGGGCTGGGACTGGTGCGGGTCAAAATTAGTGACGACGGCGCGCTGGCTTTTGCTGCCCCGGAAGCGATCCTCACGCCCTTCAGCGATGCGCCAATCAGCAGCGCGCTCAACAGCGACCACCTGGAAACAGAACTGCCCGTGATGATTGCCGATATGGGGATTCGCTGGCTGCTGGTGCCCATGACGTCAGCCAATGCCGTACTGGCGCTGAAGCCAGACGTGGTGGAGTTTTCTCGCTTGGTGCAGAAAGCCCGGGTCGATGGCGTGATGCCGTTTGGCCCCTTGCCCGGTGGGCAAGAGCAATACGAAGTGCGCGGCCTGCTGATTGAGCAGGGCTCGCTAACCGAAGACCCGGTCACCGGCAGCGCCAACGCGTGCCTGGCGCGTTACTTCCAGGCACGTGGCGTCGAGTTGGATTACCGTGTACGCCAGGGAAGCGCGATGCAGCGGGCCGGGCGCCTCAGCGTGCGCTATGCGGCTGACGGCATCTGGATTGGCGGTCAGACCGTCACCGTGATTGACGGCTCGGTCCGGGTATAATCCTTTCCCCGTAGAGGCGGACCTTCTGTTTCGGTCCGCCTGCCCCCTGAATTACAGGAACATTCCGCCCGAAGCCTCGATACGCTGGCCGTTCACCCAGCGGCACTCTTCGCTGAACAACGCGGCAACCGCATGGCCGATATCATCTGGCAGCCCAACGCGTCCCAGCGCAGTCTGTGAGGCGACAAACGCATTCATTGCCGCATCATCACGGACTTTTCCGCCACCGAAGTCCGTTTCAATCGCGCCAGGTGCCAGAATATTTACCGCAATACCGCGCACGCCCAGTTCTTTGGCCTGATAACGCGTCAGCACCTCCATTGCCCCTTTCACCGCCGCATAAGCGCTGGAGCCCGGCAGGCTGAAGCGTGCCAGACCGCTGGAGACATTCAGGATGCGCCCACCGTCAGCCATCAGCGGCAACAGGATCTGCGTCAGGAAAAACGGCCCCTTAAAATGGACATTCACCAGATGATCAAACTGCGCTTCCGTGGTGTCAGTGAAAGGGACGTACAAACCCGTACCGGCATTGTTTAATAAATAATCAAAGGTTTCACGCTGCCATACCGTTTTGAGCTGTTGGGCAACCTCAGCGGCAAATGCGCTGAAGCTCTGGCTGTCCGCCACATCCAGCGGAAGTGCCACCGCACGGGCCCCGAGCGCCTGAATGCGGGCCACAACGGCTTCCGCTTCCTGCTGCTGGCTACGGTACGTCAAAATCACATCAACGCCCTTTGCGGCGAGTTTCAGGGCTGCATTCTGGCCTAAACCACGGCTTCCGCCGGTAATCAGTGCTATTTTCTGGCTCATTTTTTTCTCCAGGGAGTGGGCTGTGGACAAAAAAGAGGATATTACCTGCCAGCTGAACTATAAATGTCTTCAAATACGCTTCACTGTTCCATTAATAACAACAATGAGCTCAGCAATGGATAAAATTCACGCAATGCAGGTGTTTGTCAGAGTGGCGGAAATGCAGAGTTTTACCAAAGCAGCGGAGAGCCTGGGCCTGCCAAAGGGTAGCCTGTCGCGCCAGATCCTGGCGCTGGAAAACAGTCTCGGTTCACGTCTGCTGCACCGTACCACACGCCGGGTGCAGCTGACTCAGGATGGGCAGGTTTACTTCGAGCGCTGCCGTGATGTGCTGGCCACGCTGGATGAGATGGACTCGCTGTTTCAGCACGACCCCGCGACCCTGAGCGGACGACTGCGGGTCGATATGCCGGTAAGCCTGGCCAGTAACTACCTGATCCCGCTGCTGCCGGATTTTTTACAACATTACCCGGGAATTGAGCTGGAGCTGAGCAGCAGCGATCGGCGAGTGGATGTGATTCGCGAGGGCTTCGACTGCGTAGTGCGCGTTGGCGTACTGGAGGATTCCGGGCTGATTGCGCGTCAGCTCGGCCATCTACCGTTGATCAACTGTGCCAGCCCGGGCTATCTGGCGCGCTTTGGCACACCGCATACGCTGGAAGCCCTCTCTCAACATGCCCTGGTGCATTACAGCCAGCATCTGGGGAGCCAGCCTGAAGGGTTTGAATATTACGATGGGAAAACGGCCCGGCTGATTAAGACCGGCGGCGTGATGACTGTCAACAGTACTGAAACTTACCGCGCCGCCTGTATCGCCGGCCTGGGGATTATCCAGGTCCCACGGGCAGGGGTATTGCAGGCGTTGAAAGAGAAAAAACTGGTCGAAATCCTGCCACAGTTCCCGGCACGCGCCATGCCCGTCTCCCTGCTCTACCCCCACCGCCGTAACCTGGCACGCAGGGTGCGAGTGTTTATTGAATGGCTCAGTCAGGCCCTTACGCGTTACGTCACCTGACCAGCAGGCTATAATTAGCGGCAGTCTTACCGTCAAACCAGGATAAAGAAGGATTCATGGCAGAGAAACCACAACGTACGACCCGACCCGAAGAGCAGTCCGCAGAGAAGCCGCTTATCAACCTGAAAACCGGCAATCATACGGTAGATAAATCCCTGACGCGGGTATCGCGACTGGTTGAGTGGTTCCGTGCTATTCCAGCAGTGGCGCATTTTATCCGCGCCGGTGAGCGCTTTAACGATCGTCTTGGCAGCCAGTTTGGCGCTGCGATCACCTACTTCTCTTTTCTCTCACTGATCCCGA
Source organism: Erwinia rhapontici (assembly GCF_020683125.1). NCBI lineage: Bacteria > Pseudomonadati > Pseudomonadota > Gammaproteobacteria > Enterobacterales > Erwiniaceae > Erwinia > Erwinia rhapontici. The sequence continues at coordinate 4,886,092 of NZ_CP085627.1, forward strand.
TCCTGATGGTCTCTTTCGCCGGCGTCGGTTTTGTGCTGGCTTCTAACCCTGATCTGCTCGCCAGGTTGATCAATACGATCGTGAGTAATATCAGCGATCCATCACTGGCCGCCACGCTAAAGAGCACGGTGAACACCGCTATTCAGCAACGAACCACCGTTGGCCTGACGGGCCTGCTGGTGGCACTGTATTCCGGGATTAGCTGGATGGGCAATCTGCGCGAAGCGATACGCGCTCAGTCACGCGATGTTTGGGAGCGTACGCCGCAGGATCAGGAAAAAATCTGGTTTAAATATTCGCGCGATTTTATTTCGCTGACCGGACTGGTGCTGGCACTGATTATCACACTATCACTGACGTCGATTGCCGGTGCAGCACAGGCCGCTATCGTACGTGCCCTGGGGCTGGAGGGGATTGAATGGCTGCGACCGGCCATGACGTTGATTGCCCTGTCGATTTCCATTTTCGCTAACTATTTGCTGTTTCTATGGATTTTTTGGATCCTGCCGCGCCATAAGCCGCGTAAAAAAGCCCTGTTTCGTGGCACATTGCTGGCCGCAATAGGGTTTGAAGTGATTAAATTTATTATGACGCTGACGCTACCGAAACTGGCCTCTTCGCCATCCGGTGCGGCCTTTGGGTCGGTGTTAGGACTGATGGCATTCTTCTATTTCTTTGCACGCCTGACGCTGTTCTGCGCGGCATGGATTGCCACCGCCCGTTATAAAAATGATCCGGAACCGGTGCAAAAAAACGAAGCGGTATAGTGTCAAAAGGAGCCGATTTTACCGGCTCCTCTCAAAACTCACTACCCGATGTCGAGTTCAATAATGCGCAGCGATGGTCCTGTAATTCCTCAGCAGAGGCGCGATTAAGCAGCAGCAGATTACGCTTCACCACCATCAACACTCGTCTGCCATCACCCAAAGCGGCAATGGCAATACCATAACTGCCCATGTTTTCACGCGCACCTGGCAACTCATTTGCCATACGAATAAACGGGCTGGTGCGTTTAAACTCATCACGACTGATCACTCTGACCAGATACTCATGGCTGCCAAGACGCTGGCTTTGCCAGCGATCATTCAGCCGCGTACTGAGCGCATCTAACTGGTGACGAATATCCGGGCGCAGGCAAGAGATATGAATGTGTAACTGATTTTGGGTACGTCCCCAGCGCGAATTAACCGCCAGTGAATAAATCCGATCATCTATAACCGCACCGCGTTTCTCTTCCATAAAATGACGTGCACGCCAGGCTTCCGCCAGATAATTAGGCGTAGAGGGATTAAGTAAACTCGGGCTCTCCACTCCCGTTATTTTCGCTACCAGCATCAGCAAAAATTGCAGCGCACCGTTCCTGTCTTTTAATACCACATACCCGTCCTGAATATTGACCTGACGGCAGGGGGACGAATTGTTTTTTTGCTCCTGGCCTGGTACACATTGCTGGCTGACTATTTTCCATAACTGGTCAGACTTTTTTAAGTAATTCAATGCAATATAAGCACAACCGACGGTTACCAATACCACTATAGTGACCAGCGTGATAACAACCCGCCTTCGTTCCAGCATCTTTTCCAAACCTCTACCCAATTGTTGTTCACAATGTAATCTAAGCTGCGTGAAATATCATGCGAAATCATCACTTCACGGTACTTTTTTGGAAACCAGGCTGCCTGATAAATACTTAAATCAAATAACGAAAAAGGGCCGACAAATGTCGGCCCTTCGGAACAATTCAGGGTTACGCGAATTAGCGCTTCATCACCTGGTCGTAAGTCCCCCCTTCCGCGAAGTGGGTTTTCTGCGCCTGCGTCCAGCCACCGAACTTATTATCGATAGTAAACAGTTTCACCGGCTGGAAGGTGCTGGCATATTTCTTCGCGACTGCAGCATCACGCGGACGATAGAAGTTCTGAGCGGCAATATCCTGCCCTTCGGTGGAATACAGATACTTCAAATACTCGTCAGCGACTTTACGGGTATCACGCTCGTCCACCACTTTGTCGACCACGGAAACAGTCGGTTCTGCGAGGATCGATTCGCTTGGCGTGATGATTTCAAACTGATCTTTGCCCAATTTGTTCACCGCCAGATAGGCTTCGTTTTCCCATGCAATCAGCACATCGCCAATGCCACGTTCAACGAAGGTATTGGTGGCGCCACGTGCGCCAGAATCCTGCACTTCAACGTTTTTAAACAGGGCCTTCACGTATTCCTGAGCTTTAGCCTGGTCACCTTTGTTCTGGTCCAGTGCCCAGCCCCAGGCCGCCAGATAATTCCAGCGTGCCCCACCAGAGGTTTTCGGGTTCGGGGTGATAACAGACACGCCAGGTTTGGTTAAATCCTGCCAGTCATGAATTTGTTTCGGGTTACCTTTGCGTACGAGGAATACGATGGTGGAGGTATAAGGAGCGGAGTTATCTGGCAGGCGCTTGATCCAGTTCTTATCAATACGGCCGCGCTCGGCAATCGCATCCACGTCGGAGGCCAGCGCCAGCGTCACCACATCGGCTTTGATGCCATTGATGACCGAAGTTGCCTGTTTACCTGAACCACCGTGAGACTGGCGGATGACGACATTATCGCCCGTTTCCTGTTTGTAATGCGCGCTAAACGCTTTGTTGTACTGCTCGTACAGCTCACGCGTTGGGTCATAAGACACGTTCAACAGCTGGATATCCTTGGCCAGCACGCTGGTTGAGGCCAGTAACAGGGTAATTCCTACACTCCACTTCTTCATTGCACGTACTCCCAAAGGTTTATCTGATAAGGAGCGTGACACAAAGTGTAGAGTGAATTAAAGAATTAAAAATTAGCTGTAATAACTATATGGAATAACGATTTGCATAATAAAGGCGCTGACCAGCAGCGCCTTGTTTTTCATCAGTAAAGTTTTTTAGCGGTATCCAGCCAGTCGCCTTTAAACGGACGCTTCATGTTTTCAATCGCGTCAATGATGTCATGGTGCACCATCTTCTCGTTTTGAATACCCACGCAGCGACCGCCGTAGCCCTGTAACAGAAGCTCAATAGAGTAAGCCCCCATACGTGAAGCCAGAATGCGGTCATAGGCTACCGGCGCCCCACCGCGCTGAATGTGGCCCAGCACCGTTGCACGCGTCTCACGTTTGGTTTCTTCTTCGATGTATTTTGCCAGATCGTCGATATCGCAGATGTGCTCAGTGATGGCCACGATGGCGTGTTTTTTGCCTTTGGCAATGCCCGCTTTGATTTCGCTCACCAGCTCTTCACGGGTGTAAGGGATTTCCGGCAGAACGATAAACTCACAACCACCGGCAATCGCCGCAGCCAGCGTCAGGTCACCACAGTAACGGCCCATCACTTCCACGATAGAAATACGCTGATGTGATGATGAGGTGTCACGCAGGCGGTCAATCGCTTCGACAACGGTTTCCAGCGCGGTGAAATAGCCAATCGTGTAATCCGTTCCCGCTACATCGTTATCAATGGTGCCTGGCAGGCCAATACACGGGAAGCCCATCTCGGTCAGACGCTTGGCGCCCATATAGGACCCGTCACCGCCGATCACCACCAGCGCATCAATACCGCGCTTTTTCATATTTTCGATGGCAACAGTGCGCACATCGTCATTACGGAATTCAGGGAAACGCGCAGACCCGAGGAAGGTGCCGCCGCGATTAATCATATCTGACACGCTGTAGCGGTCGAGATTGACCATGCGATCTTCATACAGGCCGAGGTAGCCGTCATAAATGCCACAAACTTCCAATCCTTCACTGAGCGCGGCGCGAACAACACCCCGGATCGCAGCATTCATACCTGGGGCGTCGCCGCCGCTTGTCAGTACACCGATTTTTTTGATCATGACAACCTCTGAACTTGATGATGCAAATGATGAATTCTGGACGCCGGAGCGGGATTAAAAACATACATACGAGATAACCGGCTCAATTATTGGCAATAGTATATCAAACACTTCAAGCTGAATTGATTCAGGTCAGGCAACTTTCGGCTATTTTTTTTGCGGTGTATCACGTTTTAAGTAGTGTAAACGCTAACCATTTCATTTAAAAACGCTTTACAGCTCAAATTTGCCCTGCGGCCTGTCGGGTATCACAGAACACGGGTCCTGATGAATAATCACATCGGAACCCGGAAACTGATGCAGCAGCGCCTGTTCAACCTGCTCCGCAATCTGATGAGCCTGGTACAGCGGAAGGTGGTCGTCCATTTCCAGATGCAGTTGAATAAAACGCGTCGGCCCGGACTGGCGCGTGCGAATGTCATGCGCCCCCTGAACACCGGGCCAGGCCGCAATGATGTCTATAATCGCCTGATGCTCCTCAACGGGCAGGGCGCGGTCGAGCAGGGCCTGAACGGCCTCATAACCCATACGCAAAGCACTGTACAGAATCCACACGCCAATCCCTAACGCAAACAGCGCATCGGCACGATGAAAGCCGTACCAGCTGAGGGCCAGGGCCAGCAAGATGGCACCGTTCATCACCACGTCAGATTGATAGTGCAGCATATCAGCGCGAATAGCCTGACTGCGGGTACGCCGAACCACCCAACGCTGGAATGTGACCAGCACGAGCGTTGCCACCAGTGCAATCACCGTGACGACCATCCCCACCAGCGGGGCTTTCATCGGTGCAGGAGACGCAAGGTGTTGTAAGCCAGTGAGGAATAAAAACAGTGCAGAACCGGAGATAAACATACTCTGCGCCAGTGCTGCAAGGGACTCCGCCTTGCCATGACCGAAGGTATGTTCAGCATCAGCCGGTTGCAGTGAGTAGCGCACCACAAACAGGTTGGTCAGCGAAGCGGCAATATCCACCAGAGAATCCACCAGCGCCGCCAGTACGCTCACTGAGCCCGTATACCACCATGCAAAAATCTTGATAATTAACAGCATCGAGGCCAGCACCGTCGCTGCAAGGGCAGCGGCATTCACCAGCCGGGCGTAATTTGCATTCATGGAATACCCCGTGACGTCGGAGTGCTAAGTATACTGAGTTTTGGGCAAAAAAAACCCCGCCATCATGGCGGGGGAAGACAGGGATATGTCATTTAATTGACCGCAAACCAATGAAACAAAAGGATTTGTCTCACTCAATGTCCACACATTGACCACATCTATAAAAAAGCCCGCGTAAAAGGCGGGCACGTTTTTCATTAAGCTTGCTCAGAAATCAACCATATTTGCGCGCAAAGTCTTCATCCGTTGAACACAGATAAATGATGAACTCCACAAAGGCGATGATGGATGGAATGAACGTCCAGCAAAAAATCAGATACAAAAAGCCCTGCCCGATTTTTCCCAAGTAAAACTTATGAACCCCAAATCCACCCAAAAAGAATGCAAGTAACGCAGCGGAAATCCTGCTTTTGTCCCCAGCTCCGGTGCCGGTGTTTTGAGTAGCACCGCACCCAGGACACGCTTTAGCAGAACTGTGAATCTCTTTGCCACAACCACGACAGAAAACCATCCCAGACATAAATCCTCCTAACTAGTTATTTACAAATCCGCACTTGTTATCGGCAGCTTAAGGCAAATCCCGCAGATTAAATTTAAAAAAGAACCCCGCATTGCGGGGTGTCTGTTTTCTTCAGAGTGATAAGGCTAACTGGTCATCCCCATAGTGGGAGCCGGGAAAAATATCTTTCGGCACGCTGTGCGCGGCTACCGGGCTGACCTGGTTCAGAAAATGCTCTACGGAATCCAGGGTAGTAAACGCGGCACCGCAGGCAAGGTTATTGCACTGGTGGTAACTGCGGCGAGTCATCTCGCTGATTCTTACGCTGGTACGGGTTTTGGCGCTGGCGTTGCATTTCGGGCAGGTGAACATAAAACCTCACCACTATCTGATTAAACTCGCCAGCATTTTAGGATAACTCCGAAAAATAATCTATTCCGTTTCGCTTGTTTCTTCAGCACCTTCCCAGCCAGTGATCCGCACCTCCAGCTCCAGCCCGGTCATAAATCCGTTATCGTCAATGGTATGAGTCACCCGGTTAATCACCCAGTCGGCCGCATCGATCATCGGTTTAAAGCCACTGACATTCGCGTGCAGTTCGGGGTACAAATCTTCACGACCACGCGCCAGGGTGATACTGAACTCAGCCGCTCCGCGCTGAAGTTCAGCCCACTTCGCCGCCGCCGCACGTCGGGCAGCCCGCTCTGTCTTAAACGTTTTGCGCATGACAAATACGTTACCTTCTGCGCCTTCAACGTAATCCCCTTCTTTCTTGCTTGAAGCTGGCGTGGTGGTGACTGGTTTTGTTTTTTTCCGGCGCTTTACGGCCGTAGGCTTTTTCTTACCGAAGTTCAGATCAAGCCAGTAAGCCTGAACGCCTGTGTATGCATCGCGATCAGCAACCCGGAATGAATGCCCGTCCCCGCTTGCGCGGGTAATCATTACCGACGGCAGCACGCGGCCACTTTGTGAAACTCCCATACCCGGCACGATAAACAGTAACCGGCCATTTTTAATCGTGGCAACAGCGCCGATCATTTCAGCCATGCGCGTCAGGAAGCTGATATCGGATTCACTGGTCTGGTCAGCGTGGTCTATCTCCACATCCTTCAGTGACGCACTGACCGCCGGGATCAGATCATAGCGACCGGCAATAGCGGAAACCACCGCCCCCACGCTGATGTTATGCCAGCTGTATTCTCGCTTAACGTTGAAGTCCTCACGAAAATCCGCACTTCGGGCGGTGATCACCAGACGGTCAGGCGGCCCCTGGTGGGTAATTTCATCCACCGTATACACACCTTTATCAACCAGAGGCTTATTAGCCCAGCCGATAGCAACAGCGATTTCCGCCCCTCTCGGCGGCATGACAACCATCCCGTCAGTATCATCAATCGTCAGCTCCAGCCTGTCCGCTTCAAAGCCGCGGTTATCCGTCAGCGTCAGCGACATCAACCGATCATCCAGACTTGTCAGCACCTCGCCTTTTACCATCAGCTCAAATGCTGGCTGTGGTGATAAATCGTCATCAAATATGTTCAGCATAAATCCCCCTGCCTGCATCCTCGCCCGCGTGAGGACTTCAGTCAGCTGGCGCAGGTTGTCAGCCGCCAGCGACAATCGCCACAGCGTGAAAAGGTTGCCCCGCTTCACGATGATGTATTGCACGCATCAACCAGAGGCAACAAAGCATGAGTGAAAATTACCACCACGGCGTCCAGGTCAAAGAAACTACCGACCTCAGCACAATGATCCGCGATATTGATACCGCCGTTATCGGCGTGGTCTGTACCGCTGACGATGCTGACGCCGTTACCTTCCCGCTAAACACGCCAGTATTACTGACGCGTGTCCGGGATTATCTCGGTAAAGCCGGGAAAAGCGGCACGCTCTACACCACCCTGAAAGCCATCTCTGACCAGGCCAGCCCGAAAACGGTTGTGATCCGCGTTGCGGATGCATCAAAGGTTATTCCGTCTGAAGGTGAAACTGCCCCTACGCAGGATCAGCTGGTTATTGGCGGCGTCGGTGCAGATGGTCGTTATACCGGCATGTTTGCACTACTGACCGCAGAACCGCGCACCGGTGAGCACCCCCGCGTGCTTGCAGTACCGGGACTCGATACAAAAGTCGTGGCGCTCCAGCTGGCTGTTATCGCTGAAAAGCTGCGGGCTTTCGCTTATGTCGGCGCGAACGGTTGTAAAACCATCGCAGAGGCAAAAACGTACCGCGAAGACTTCAGCGAACGTGAAATCATGGTGATTTACCCTGACTTCATCGCCTATAACAGCCTGACAGCTGCGAATGAAACCATTCCAGCTGCGGCCTACGCTATCGGCCTACGCGCAAAAATCGATGCAGAACAGGGCTGGCATAAGGTCCTGTCGAACGTGCCAGTATCAAACGTCCTGGGTATCTCCGCAGACGTTTACTGGACGCTCCAGGGTGACGATACCGACGCTGACGATCTCAACAGCAAAGGCATCACCACGCTGATTAAGCGTGACGGTTTCCGCTTCTGGGGTTCACGTACCTGTGACGCCGAAACCTACTTCTTCGAAAGCTATACCCGCACCGCGCAAATTCTTGCGGATACCATCGCAGAGGCGCATTTCCCTTACGTGGATAAGCCGCTCACGCCGTCGCTGATTAAGGACATCGTAGATGGCATCAATCGCAAAGGTGCATCGCTGGTCACGGCCAATAGCCTGCTGGGCTTCCAGTGCTGGTTTGACTACGCCGGAGATAACACCCCCGAAGCCCTGCGCGATGGTAAAGCCACCATTCGCTATAAATACACGCCCGTGCCGCCGCTGGAACACCTGGAGTTAATTCAGGAATTCACGGATGAGTACATCGCAACGTTTGCCCAGGCCTGAGGAAAAAAATCATGGGATTACCAAGCAAACTTTTTTCCTGGAATACCTTCGTTAACGGCGACAGCTTCCTCGGCATTGCTGAAGAGATCACCACGCCAAAGCTGTCCCGCAAGACCGAAGATTACCAGGGTGCCGGAATGCCAATGGGCGTGTCCATTCATCTCGGATTTGAAGCCGGGGCCGCTGATATGGAAATCACACTCGGGGGTCTGGATGCACGTCTGCTAAAAACTTACGGCGCAACGATTGACGGCGTGCAGCTGCGCTTTGCCGGTTCATACCTTGACGATACAACCGGCCTGTCCATTCCCTGCGAAATTCAGACGCGGGGACGTGTGCAGGAAATGGACTGGGGCAGCGCGAAACAGGGTGATAACACCTCGCATAAATACACGCTGAAAAACACCTACGTCAAAATCACCATCAATAACGAAGAAGCCTTTGAGCTGGATGCGCTCAACATGGTCTGGAAAGTCGATGGCGTAGACAAGCTGGAAGAACATCGCAAAAACATCGGCCTGTAATCAGCCAGCAAACAACCCCGCCGGGGGCAATACCGCGCCCGGCACTTAAGAGATTTTTATCATGGCAAAATCTATTCCACTGTTCGCTCCTATTACTCGCGGCACAGGCACTATCAAAGAGGTCACGATCACTGACGCTATGAAGCAGACCGGCTCACTGCGAGGCCTGAAGTTGTATGACGTCATGACCAGCGATGTTGACTCACTGATCAAACTACTGCCACGTGTCACCAGCCCGGCACTGACTGAAGTGGAAATCTCCGCGCTTCACCCGTCTGATTTTGCGCAGTTCGCTGCGGGTATCGCTGATTTTTTGGCACCGCAATCGGAACTGAACGAGACAGCAACGCCAGAAGCGTAATCCGCTGTCCGACGGTTGATACTGACGAACTAATCGCAGATATCGCCGTAATTTTCCACTGGCAGCCGTCAACCTACGACACGATGCCAGTGGGAGAATTTCTTACCTGGCATAAGCGTGCGTTGGCCCGTAATGGACAGGAAGAATGACAGATCGCAATCTCAGCATCAGGGTAGCCTTCAGCGCTATCAACAACCTCTCCCGTCCAGTGAGCGCGGCGCAAAAAAGCGCCGCCTCTCTGGCGTCACAGATTAAAGCCACTCAGACCAGCCTGAAGGGGATGGAGCGCAACGCAGCCAGTTTTGACCGGCTGTCGAAAGCATCGGAAACCACTGCACGTCAGTTGGCTGAAGCCCGCAAGAAATCAGAAGAACTCCGCGCCTCATTCGGCCCGGCCAAACAGCGTACCGACGCACAGACAGCGGCACTCAAAAGCCAGTCTGACGCCGTGCGCCAGCTATCCCGCGCCCACAATGAAGAAAAAGCCAAACTTAGCAGCCTCCGTTCATCACTGATGCAACACGGTATTTTGCTAAAGGGAGGCAGCACAGCAACAGACCAGATCACGCGCCGAACGCAGGCTTACAACCGACAGTTATCCGAACAGCAGCGCAGGCTAGCTGCTGTTACGCGGGCGCAGCAGCAGTATCAGCACGCGAAGGAAACGCGAGAAAAACTCGAGGGTGGCGGGGTGCGCATGGTGGCAACCGGTGCAGCCATCGCCGCCCCGGCAGTTGCGCTTGTGACCAGTTATGCTGCCTTTGAAAATTCAATGAAGGGGGTCGCAAAGCAGGTTAACAGCCTTCGCGATGATAACGGCAATCGCACCGCCCAATTCTATGAGATGCAGAAGGCTATCAAGGACGCCAGCGAACGTCTCCCAATGGAGAATGGCGCAAATGATTATGCCGCCCTGGTGGAAGGCGGTGCACGTATGGGCGCGGCCAATGGTGACGATCCGTGGGAAAAGCAGAAAGCCGATTTACTGGCGTTTGCCAATACCGCCGCGATGGCATCCACCGCTTTTGAACTCCCGGCCAGCGAACTATCGGAAAGCCTGGGGAAAATTGCGGGCCTGTACAGCATACCCACCCAGGAAATTGAGAAGCTTGGTGACGTCCTGAACTACCTGGACGACAACGCAAAATCGAAAGGCTCGGACATTATCGATGTACTGCAACGCATCGGGGGCGATGCCGACAAGCTCGACTACCGCAAAGCCGCCGCGCTGGCATCCACCTTTCTGACGCTGGGCGCAGCGCCGGAAATTGCCGCCAGCTCAACACATGCGATGGTTCGCGAACTGTCTATCGCTACGCAGCAGAGCGATAACTTTATGCAGGGGCTGGACGCTATTGGCCTGAGCGCTGAGAAGATTCAAAAGCGTATGCCCGTTGATGCGATGGGCACGATCCTGACCGTGCTGGAACAGGTCAAGAAATTACCCGCGTCAGATCAGTCCTCCGTTCTAACGCAGATTTTCGGCAAGGAGTTTGGCGGCTCCGCGCAGAAACTAATGAACAACCTGCCAGAACTCTATCGTCAGCTGAAACTGGTTAACGGGGAAGCCGCCAAAGGCTCAATGAAACGTGAGTCAGATATCAACCTCGACTCAGTAGATGCGAAGTGGATGATCACTAAAGCCGCGATGCAAAACTCATTCAGCAGCCTGGGCGAAACCCTTCGTGGCCCGGCGATGGAAGTCATGGGCTATGCAACGAAGATGATCCAGCGCTTCCGTGCATGGGCTGAAGCAAATCCGGCCCTGGTTGCCACGCTGCTGAAAGTCGCCGTAGCCGTGGGCGTTGCCCTTGCCGTACTTGGTTCACTGGCGCTGGCCGTTGCCAGTATCCTGCTACCGATGGCCGCCGTGCGTCTCAGCCTGTCGATGCTGACCGGTGGCCGGGGCTTCGGCGGCCTGCTCCCTTCTGTGAGCGGCATGGCGTCAAAACTGAAGAACCTCGGCCCGCTACTCAGTAGCACCGGGCGAAGCGTCAAAGACTGGTTACCTATCTTTCGCTCCGCTGGCTCAGCGGCCAGTAACCTCGGCAACAGCATCCTTACCACTGGCCGTAATGGCATCGGGATGGTTTCCCGCATGGGAAGCGCAACCGGCTCAGCACTTACCACCCTGTTTACGTCACCGCGTACCGCCCTGGCAGCGCTCGGCAACGGCCTGCGATCATTAGCAACGGGTGGTTTTGGCACGCTACTCAGCGTAGGGCGCACCGTATTAACCGTGCTGGGCGGCGGCCTGTCCGTGTTGCTCAGCCCGATTGGCCTACTTGTTGCAGCGCTGGCCGGTGCGGCACTGATGATCTGGCGTTACTGGGAACCCATTAAATCTTTCTTCAGCGGATTCTGGTCAGGCCTTATCAGCGCTATCGCCCCCGTTAAACAGGCGTTTGCTCCGCTGGCGCCTATTTTCGACGGCATCGGCAACGCGATCAGTCGGGTGTGGAACTGGTTTAAGCAATTGTTTGAGCCTGTAAACGCCTCCGCTGAGACGCTACGTGAATGTACTGAAGCTGGCCGGGCATTCGGTGAAATCGTTGGAAAAGCAATCTCCGGCGTTTTCAGCGTTATTCTGAAAGTGGCTGAGGGCATCGGCTGGCTGCTGAAAAAACTGGGTGCGATTCCTGAAGCGGCTAACGCGGCGAAAGAAGTGGCCGGTACGATGGATGCCGTAGCACCTCAGGCGAAAAAACCCGTCGTTTACGTGTGGGACAGCAAACAGAAAAAAATGATCGCGCAGGAGTGGAAACCTTCAGCTCCGGCAATCAAGGCCGCTGGCGACAATGCACCTAAACCCGCAGCTCCAAAATCAACGGCTCCGCCGCCTGCGGTTGCCCCTATACCCGCTGCCGAATTAAGCGGCCGGAATTTGTCCAAAAAAGACAGAAAAGGCAAAAAAGAAAATGCCGGGTCGGCCCCGGGTGAAATGTTGCAGCCCGCTTCTGTTGAGAAGCTGGGTGAAATTGTCTTTAAAAAACACCCGCCGGTGATGCCGGTGATCGGCTCGTATGCAGAACCCCGGATAGCAGCTGCACACAGTCAGGCGCAGTCACTCACCAGCCGACTCGGCAACGCTGTTTCTGGTTTTGCCAGCAATGTGACGGGATGGCCAGCACGGTCAAACCTGCCCGGCGTTCCTGTTCCGGTAACTGCTGCAGCACGGTCAAATCCGACCGCGCCCGTAGCCACACCCGACATGTTTAATTTGACGATTAATTTCTACGGCTCTGAACGGCAGGACGCTAAAGAGATTGTCGCTACTGTGAAGGATGAATTTAGAAAACTGCTGCGGGAACAAGAATCCCGCAAACGCTCACAACTCAGAGACAGGGAGTAACACCCGATGATGATGGCATACGGCATGTTTATTTTTATGCTGGACACTATTCCTTACCAGTCGTTCCAGCAGGAAACCGCCTGGCGACATGTGAAGAATGACCGGATTGGAAAGTCTGCAAAATGGCAGTACATCGGCACTGGCGAAGACAACATTACTCTGACCGGCACGCTGTACCCGGAAGTGACCGGCGGCGATATGTCGCTGGAGGCACTGCGAACGATGGCTTACGGTGGCAAGCCCTGGCCGCTTATTGAAGGCACCGGTTTTATCTACGGCATGTTTGTTATTGCCGGGATTACGACAAACAAAACGGAATTTATGAGTGACGGGAAAGCACAGAAGATTGAGTTTACGCTCAGCCTGAAAAAGGTCAGCGAGGATATCAGGGAGAAGCTGGCGGGAATTACGCTCGACGATATTTTGTCATTAGTTTAAAAAATAAATATTAAAGCCATCGTCAAAAGATGGCTTTTCCCTTAAAGCGTTTGAATATGCTAAATAGCTGCGCCAGATATCACCTGACCTACTCCCCCAGCGCTGTAGTTAAAGACAAATGAGCTGCGATCTCGTCGTCGGTCGCAGCTCTCGCCCCATCAATCTGATCACCGGTATAGATAAATCCGTATGGGTGAATCCAGTAATCTAGAGTCTGAGTGTCGTTATTTTCCATTTTTTAATCTCACTGATAAATAATGTGAAACTCGAAAGCCCATTGTGCGAATGTCGCCGTGGTATTAATTCCGACAGCCACACCAGAGCCTTTTGGCATCAGCGCAATCCCCGCATTACCCACGTTAAACTGACACGTTGTCGCTGTTAAAAGCGCTCCCATTGCACCCGCTGCCGCCGATGTATCTCCGCCCGTAATCCTTGGGTAAAACCCCACACAATAATCACCAGGTGAATAGCCATTATTTGCAGCTACGCATCGTAACTTTATGTTTAGAGAGCATAAATCCGGGTTGATTGTTAGTCCGTGATTGATAATCAACGGTGTGTTTGTGGTCAGTGTACTTCCCGCCGACGACCAGTGTTTCAATTTAAACTGTGCATTCGCATCATCTTCTCTAATCACATCTCCTAAACCAAGGTTTTTCCGAAACTGAGCAACGTCGTTAATATCAGCGCCGTTTTTTGTGATTTCCATTTTCCCGGCCAGCGCATTCAGCACCGTCGTTGAGAAATGCGCATCACCACCAAGTGCGTCAGCAAGCTCTTTCAGCGTGTCCAGCGCCCCCGGCGCACCTGCGACCATTGCCGCAATTGCCGCCTGCACAAACGCGGTGTTCGCCAGCTGCTGCGAGTTATTTCCAGCCGCTGCCGTTGGTGCCGTCGGAGTGCCACTCAGTGCCGGGCTTGCCGTCGTTGCATAGTCAGCTGTCACGCTTTTTACAAACGCCGTTGTCGCTACCTGCGTGCTGTTGTCAGTCTTCGCAGCTGTCGGTGCCGTTGGCTTTCCTGTAAACACCGGGCTTGCCTTCTGAGCATCCACATAGACTTTGATAGCAGCAGCGGAATCATCAACAAATTTACGCGTAGCCAGCACAACAGATGGGTCAATTTTCAGCGTCACAGCATCGGTGCTGTTTACGATCAGGATCATACGCACGGTCTGCGTGCGGCCGCTGCCTTCCTGAAGCAATGGTTTATACGTCTCAGCGCAGTTCGCTACGGCAATCAGCACACCCTCTGCATCAAACAGGCCAATCTCACGAATCCACCAACCGCCCTCGTCCTCAGGGATCACCTGCTCAGCAATAATCTGACTGCTATTCGCAGCGTCGATACTGAGTGAGTTGAGTGGGGCGCGGCGCTTTTCTGCAATCAGTGCCGTCTGACTGGCGTTCGGGGATGGCAACACACCACCACCGTCACCGAGTGCCATATGTGTGATCTGTAATTTCGTTCCCAGCGCGGCGGCGTTTGCCAGCTTTCCCGCCCCCAGGGTTGTCAGAATTGCATAGTATTTTGTTGTCATGCGTTTACTCTCACGCTGTCAATAATGTGAACCGCGCTGGCGCCATAGGTGCCGCCGGTGACGGTAATAACTTCGCTGATGTAGGGATAAACGGTCAGCTCATCCCCGGAATAACAGGCCGCCGCAACCGGCACACTGCCGCTGGACTGCAAATTAATCGACATACCCACCAGATGACGGCTTACAGGTTTTGCATCACTGATTAGCCGCTCAAGCTCCTGATAGGTTTCTTCGCTGATACCCTGGTCCTGTACGCCGATATCCAGTCGAAACGTGCCGGGGGTTTCATCGTTCTTCCACCATTCAGTGATGCGCAGCAGAAAACCGAACGGCTCAACAACACGGCGGATTGCGGTTGTGGTTCCCTTGTGCTGATGGATGTAAAAAGCACCCTTCACCACCTTGCGCTTAACGCTTTCCGTCCAGCTTTCATCCCAGCGATCAACAGACCAGGACCATGCAAGATAGGGCAGCAGACGCACAGGGCAGGTATCAGGGTTAAGCAGATCCCGCAGCGGTACGCTGAGGTTTGCCATATCACTACAGGCAGCTGCGAGTCTGCGCTCAAGGTCGGTTGCAGACGGCGGCAACAGGCTATTCATCGGTCCCACCATTGGTCACCACCGCGCCGGTGCAGTAAGCCGCCTGCGTGCTGTCGAGCACCACATTAGAACCCGGTGATACCAGCTCTACACGCTGCACCCCTTCAACATGCAGCGCGGCATAAATGGCGGACAGGTTGATATCACGCCCGATGCGTGACTGACGCAACGCGTAGGCATTGAGGTTAGCGCGGGCTGCTGCGAGAACCGGCTCAGCTTCCGGGCCGGGCAACAGAAAAATCTTTGCCTCAATTGCATAGCTGATGATTTCTGCCGATTTGACGCTTACCCGATCAGCAACCGGGCGCACGCTCTCATCATTTAGCGCTGACGAGACAACGCCGATCAGATCCGCAGCTGCTGTGCCATCGCCTTCACGGCTGAGGACAGTCACCACCACTTCAGCCGGTGACGGGCTGATAGCACGCGCATCAGCAACACGCCCGTCAGCACTTTTGGCGTGATACTCATATGCGGCTGTCGGCCCGGCCACAGATAAGCCTTCGAATGCCGCTGGAATGCGGCTACGTAAATCCTCATCGCTCTCCATCACTGCGGCGACCGACGGAATTGCCGCGGTATCCGCAGCGTTCACCGTCAGTCGTTTAACGTTGTTATTTGCGGCCAGCTGGTCAAGGTCAGCACCGCGTGAATAGGCGACCATGAGCGCCTGCGCTGCTTCATTAACGCGCTGGCGTAAAAGCAGCTCACGATAAGCACTTTCCTGTAGATGTTTCAGCATCGGCTCAGACTCCAGCTCCAGCGTCTGCGCTATTGCGGCCTGTTCATCAGCCGGGTAAAGCGCGATCAGCGCCGCCTTACGTGCGGCAAGGATTACTTCAAAATCCAGGCTCTCAACGATTTCCGGCGCTGGCAGCTGCGAAAGGTCAATAACTCCACTCATAGCGTGATATCCGTTGTGATGGCACCCAGCGAATCGCTGCGCTGCGCTGTGATTGTCATAGTCCGCCTGCCATGCCCGGCACTCTCAAAAGTGACGTTTGTCGGCGTGATACGCGGCTCCCACTTCCACAGCGCGATAACAGCAGCAGAGATCAGCCTCAGCCGGGTCACGTCGTTATCAGGCTGGTCAATCAGAGAGAAGATTGCAGAGCCATAATCACGACGCATCAGACGGCTGCCGGACGGCGTAAGCAAGATGTCTGCAATCGACTGCTTAAGATGGTCATCACCCTCAACCGCTGCGCCGTTCGCACTGTTCATACCTTTCCATTCACTCACTGCGGGCCTCCGGTTTTACTGGGTCCCGATTGAACACCGCTGTGAACATGGGTATGAACCACAACGCCGTTAGACGACATATTCCCGCCCCCCTGGGTGACCGTTCCGTTTATCACCACATCAGCATTAATAATCAGTTGTGACAGGTTCAGGGTCATCGCTCCGCTGGCATCGACCAGCGCATTTTTAATACCGGTGACACTCCTCATCCCGCTGGCCGGGTCATAACTTACTTTTGCCCCGTCCGGGTAGCGTGTGACATGTGAGGTCTGGCTTGTATCCGGCGGTAGCGCATCAGCACCGTAAAGACTGAAGGCGATGAAGGCATTTTCGAGATCCCCCCCAGGGGACAGGATTACAACCTGTTCCCCCACCGCTGGCGCCCACCACGTCTGTGCATCACCGGCACGCTGTGCACCCCACCTTATCCAGTCAGTTGTATTCCCTCCGACCTGCACCCGCGCCACGTATTCCAAATAGTCCACCTGGATCACAATTCCGACACGGATCAGGTTTTGCAGCAGTCGTGCCGATTCAGCCTGTGTCATTGCCCTGCTCCTTCAATCACGCCCATGATCGCATCAGTGATACTGTCGACTTCAGCAGGGGTCAGCCCCAGCAACGGACGCGCCGGGTATTTCGCGCTGGCGCGGTGCGCCACTTTATCCGTCAGCCCGTACTGATGGACGGCGGCAATCCTGCCCGCCCGGCCCTGGAATCCCACAACCGCCGCATCCGGGTATGCCGTCGCCTTCAGGAAGCGGGAACCCCGCAGCCGTCTAAACATCGGGTCTTTCTTCTCTTTCACGTCCGTTTTGCGTGACAGGTCAATGCTGAGATAACGCTCAATATCAGCCCGGATGAAAGAGCGAATACCGCCCTTATCATCATCAAAGCCGGTGATCATGCGATCACCGTATCGCCCTTTGCTGCTGCGCCAGTTCCGCAACCGGCGCACCTGCCCGTTATGCAGAAAACTGATACCGCCCTGGGTGCGTAGCTTCTTTTTCTTGCGGGCCGGGTAAGCTGTGCCGTCCGGGCTTTTCTGCTGGCCGATGCGCTTTTGCTGGCTGCGGCGGATATCTGTTGCCACCCTGCGGGCCATGCTGCGGCGCGTGGTGGGTTTCGTGACGCCCAACACCTGCCCGATAATGGCGTCCAGTTCGTGAAACATCAGCTCACGGGTCATTACTCACCATCCCGCAGGGTCTGCGGCGTGCCGTGCTGATCAACGGCAAGCAGGGTTTTCCAGTCACCGATCATGTCATCGGTTCGCTTAGGCTCTGTGCGATGCACCGTTGCTAATTTCCCGTTTTCATCTCGGGTGACGATCACGTTTTCAGCGGCGTTGATAACAAAAAGAATATCGGCGGTGCCGTTATTCAGGATTTCCGCATCAAAGCTGATGCCGTTCTCACGGCGGGCCGGGTTAAACAACAGCTCAGACTGATACTCCAGCGCCCACTGCAACAACGGGATGGCGAGGTCATCCAGATCGCCAGGGTAGTCCATTGCCAGCACGTTCAGCTCATATTTGTAAGCGAACGATGGTGACGGAGTACCAGACGCCAGAATATTGCCCTTCGTGACATACACTTCCAGGCGATCAGGCTCCTGCTTAAAAAAGGGGTTGTGCGCAACGATGGCAGCACGAAGCAATTCACTTTTCAGCATGTTCAGCCTCCTCCCGCTGCCGCTCAATTTTCAGCGCAGCGGCCTTGTCTTTATTAGCGCTGTCGAGCGCATCGAGTAACGCGTCTGTCCACTCCAGTGCCTCGCCGTACAACATCCGGGAACCACTAAGGTGCGGATATGGCACTGGCGTTGCCTGAAGCAGCTCCCCCGGAATGGGCAGACACTGCGCGGGGACGTATACCGTCCGCACGATCGAGCAACCTGCGTTCAACAGCAGAAGGCAAAGGCTCAAAAGCACAGCGATCACCCTGTAAATCCGCCCGTAATGCCGCCCGGCGCAACTCCCCTTTTTGCCGATCGCGTTCTTTTTCATTTGCCCGTTCCGCCGTTATCACGCTAAAAATTTTCATCGTTAACTGGACGTTGCCGATCACCGCATTCGCACTGTCCAGCTGACCAGCGACCTGCTTTACTTCCGCCCTGGCCAACTGCGCTGACTGCCTGAAATACACACCGAAGAAGATGGCCAGCACGGTCAGAACTGCCGCCACGGCACAGAAGATCCGGGAAATAATCATCACTCCTCCGGTGTCAGACACATCAGCCGCTCAGCTTCACGACGTTTAACCAGCCCCGGTAGCTTTCGGCCTGCGGCATTCACGAAGTCAGTCAGCCGGTTGCACATCTCCGGCCAGCGCTTTTCCTGCGCATAGCGCCACAGGGTTGTGCGCTGCTTTACGCCCAGTCGGTCGGTAAACCACATCAGATTGAGGCAGCCCATGTTGAACGCCGCCGACGTCATCGCGTCAAACTGCCCCTGAGTCAGCAGACGACCGTTAAAATTCCGGTCAATGCAGCGCTCTGCACGCTTGATATCCTCAACCCACATCGCGGCGATTTCGTTATCGCTGTACACATGGCCGGCGCGGATGCCAGTTGTTGAACCAATCCCGGCGGTCAGCTTGTCAGCCGGGCAAACATAGGGATCGCGGCGGCAAGATTCGGCATCGCCGATAAGCTCCAGCCCCTGCGGGCTGGTCCGAACGACCCCGGCATACTCCACACCGACAAGCCCGATAATCACCGTGACAGCGCACATCAGCGCTTTCTTTCGAATACCCATCACGCACGCCCTCTTTTTTCCGTCCGGGCCATTTCCTGAAACGCCCCAACGACTTCATTCATGTTGTGACTGCCCGCCTTATCGGCCAGCCGGTTCATGATTGCCGTCCGCTTTTCCTCTTCCAGTTCAACGCGCTGCTTATGTCGCTTGTTCAGCCGGTATGTCAGTATTCCCAGCACGATGCCGATCAGCGTTGCCCATTGCGTTAGAGAGAAAAGCCCCAAGGTAGTCAGAAAGGCTGACGGCAGGTAAGCGAGAAACGAAACCACCCTGTCCATATTCAGTCCCATAGCTGCACCATCTCTGCCTGTGCCGCCGGAGCAATATCCGGCAACGTAATTTCCTGCCCTGCCGTCATAAACGGGCTTTTCTCACACAGACCGGGATTAGCGGCTAACACAGCCTCCGTCACCGCCCGCGTGCTGCCGTAGTGCCGCTGACACACAAGGTCGAGGGTGTCGCCCTGCAACGCTTTCACAATCATCAGACCAGCTCCGCCAGCCCGCGGCTGATGCCAAGAATGTCCCGGACCGCAAAGTTAGAATCCCGCCACAGCGTGTCTATCTGCGAAGTGAGCGCCGCCGCGTGTTTTTCCCCCTGCCCGGTGGTGTCAACATCGCGATAACCCTCAGTCAGCAGCGCTTTCGCTGCGCAGTACACAGCCCGGCGATAACGGAATACCAGCTCTTTCGTGTCATTAATTTCATCAGATGGCACGGCATCAAGTGACGCATAGCCTTCAGCCTGCTGCCCTATCCGCCACTCAGCCAGCTGACGGTTAATATTCAGTACAGACTCAGTGGTCGAATGCTTCAGCCGGTCAGTGGTAACCAGCCCGTTAAGACGCATATCACGACGAACATCCACCAGACGGATTTCAGGCCAGAAAGGGCCACTTGTTACGCTGGCTCCACCGTCATTGATATCCGGTGCATCCCCCTCAAGGGGGTTTATTGCTTTGCTGGCTACCAGACTCATTCTTTCACTCTCAAAAGGTCAGGCGGTGGACGGCGTGAAGAGATACAGCAATGCTGAAAACTTCCGCCGTGCCGCCTGGTGCGCGGGGGCACATTCTTTACTTAGCAGCCGCTGCCTTCTTTCCTGCGGCTGCCGTCTTATTCTTCGCTGCGGCTGGCTTTTTAACCCCCGCCGGGCGACCACGTTTTACCGCTGGCTTTACCTCCGGTTCCGGTGCCGTTTCGGTGCTCACTTCAGGAACCGCGATCACATCAATGACCGGCACAAGAGTATTCGCAGTCTGATCACCATCGATTACGGTCACCGCAGTCACTGCTGACGTTGGAATTTCAGTTTTCTGGCCTGAATCGCCATCGCTTCCCGCGCCAGCGGCCTCAATCAGCGCGGTCTTTTTCAGAAGGCGCTCCAGTTGCTCAATGTCACGCTTCACGCCAATGTCACTGAATTCACCGATGGCTTTTTGCAGATATTCCAGCGCTTCTGGCTGGGTTTCTGGGACGGTGCGCAGCGTGTACCCGATGGCTTTCCACAGTTTGGCGCGCACCTGCTCAGGGACGTCCTGGCCGGTTGTCAGACCGTCCAGCGCCTTCAGCAAATCAACGCTGACAGTGGCGACATTTGCCTGTGCTTTGAAAGCAGCAAGCACCGGATCGCAGATTTCATCAATCAGCGTCACCGCTGCGGTACGCTGGAACAGGTCAGGCATCGCCAGCTGATGGCGGATCACGTACTCCCCGATGCGTAGCGCTTCCGCGATATTCCCGGCATCGATATGCCAGAGCATCACACGCGTCAGCACTTCATCAGCCTGGCCGCTGTCAGCCGCCAACGTGCCATCAATCCAGCCCTGATAATCGGGCAACAGCTTTTGCTTTTCTTCTGCCTTAGTTTCCTTACGCTGGATGCCTTTGAGGCGATTCATATCGATGCGCAGGCGATGCAAAATCTGCTCATACGCCGTCATATCAGCGAACGTTGTCACTCCGTTGCCACGGTTTTGCGCCATGACATTTTGAAAATGTCTTTTTGCCGGTGTCAGCATGATTCCCCCTGTCAGCCGGGGCGATTGCCCCGGCATGGTCTGTGATTTATGCGCCTGCTGCTTCTGCGAAAGTTATCCCTTCAATCAGGCAGCCGAAACCATAATCTTCAACGACATAGGCATCGTTTGAAGATTCATAGGTGCTCACACGATTGTATTCAGGCTCATCTTTCAACATGCGGCGATGCTTATCTTCCATGTAGTACAAAGACAGGTTTTTAAAGGACGTCACCAGCATTGCGCCACCAGGGAAATACGGTGCGATGTAGGAACTGAGGCCGCCAATTTTATTGCTGGATAACAGCAACTGCCCCGCCAGCGTTTCGCTGTTAGGATTGGTCTGGCTCAGGCTGTTAAGTACCGCGTGCTCTCGGCCGCCGATAATGTCACGACCACAGATCACAACCAGGTCAGTGGAATCCTTATACCATTCGTCCAGCAGGTTATTTACCGCATCCTTAACCAGTGAGTCGGCATTCCCGTAATCACCTTTCGCAATGATTTTGTTATCTTCATCGCGGCTGGTCAGGGTGATGTTCTTCATCACTCGCTGAGGTGCATTTGTGCGGAATTGCTGAAGCCAGCCGATATTTACATCCTGCAAAAGAGGATTAACGGCCAGGTCAGATTTTTCAGCGTGATAAGTACCGTTAAAACCAATCATGATGCGATCAAGTGCGCGGCGAAGAATGATCTGATTAGATACACGCTGCTGGAAGTCTGGGAATTTCGACCACTGATCAAGCTGCTTATAGCTGATGTAGGTATCAAAATTCGTCTGCTCGCAGCGGTACTTATTGCTGTCCAGAGAATGTGCCGGACGCGGCTCACGGCGTACGGTGGTGCCGCTATTCGTGCTCGCAACAGGCCCAGAAATACCCAGCCCGATTTTCTCGTCCTCCTGCTCATCAACACCGTAAACGTTGATTTTTTTCAGGAATTCGCTCGACTGCTGAGTTTTGTTTTCCAGCGTCTGCGCAACTGATGGCGCAATGCTGAAATGGGTGCCAACGTGCGCCACCGGGATACTGTTAAGCTTTGCCTGTTGAGTGGTGTATTTATCCCACTCAATGCGGGTAGTCGTTTTCATGTCTTACTTTCCTTAAAACGGTTGTGGGTTTACTTCTCAGCAGTCAGCCAGCAGCGATGAATCGGAACCGTTGCCGCCCTGCGATGGGGGACGCTGGTTGTAGCTGTTGTCCTGCGATGCCAGCGTTGCTTTCAGCTCAACCAGTTCTTTCCGAAGGTCTTCCACCTCTTTTGGGATGGCGGATAATGCGACCTGGCCCTGATTTAACGCCTGCACCTTGTCCAGGGTATCCGCCTGCGACTTCGCGACCAGCTCAACCGCGTCACGGATCTCAGAAGCTTCTGCGGAAAATTGGCGCTGACCTTTCGAAAGCAGGGCTTTGATTGTGCTGAAAAACTTATTGCCGGTTTCCGCAGCTGGCACGTCAGCTTCAAATTCCATTTGCGCTTCCTGACCTTCAGCAAAGAAACAGGCCGGGTCGGTCTTACGTGACAGCAGCGGGCGCACCCATTCACCGGCACTGAATTTCAGAATTTCAGTCCCCAAGCTTGCCGGGCTGTCAGTGAGCGCGATACCCATCAGGTAGGCTTCGCCGGTGTCGGAAAATGAAGGATGAAACTCCGCGCTGGTATAAACCTTCTGGCGGGACTGGTTCAGAGCAATCAGTTCGGGGGTAGGGTCAATTTCCGCATACAGCGCCAGCTTGCCTTTGAGCGGTCCATCAGCGATTTCTTCTGCGGATACTGCGGTCACATCGCCATAGCAACGAAATGCGGAGTCCGGCATTACGCTTTTGAAGTGCTCCAGATTGACGCGGGCGCCGTACTTTTCAGGACTGTAATTTTTAGCTGCCTGCTCAATGTGCAGACGCTCCACATTGCGGCCGTCAGTGGTTGCGCCTTCTACGGCAATGCGCACTTTTTTTGTCTTTGCCATTCTCAACTCCGGGAAAGGGTTTTAACTGCTGTGGCCCCTATCTTCTTTCCCGCAGCCAAACCGCGCCACACATGGGGATTGTCAGCGTTCAGCGACAATCTCGGCTGATATTCCAGCCTTCGCGGGCGCGATAGCCTGTACCCATGAAAACAGTCACCGATCCCCGCGACGAGGCCAAAAGCCTTTACTGGCAGGCCTACAGCATCCCCCAAATCGCTCAGCGACTGGGGTTGAGTGCTAATACCATTTATTCCTGGCGTCGCCGTGACGCGTGGGACGCAACCACGCCGATACAACGGGCGCTTGAGCGTACCGACGTGCGTTATCTGCGACTGATGGCAAAAGAAGATCTGAGCGCCCACGATTTCAAAATACTGGACGTGCTTGGCCGTCAACTTGCGCGGCTGGCGCGTGACGAACGCAAAGAGAAGGATCAGGAGAAGAAAGAGAAGACACCCAAAAACCATTTCAGCGCGGAACAGATCTCAGAGCTTCGCGCCCTGGTGCTGGAGTCGCTTTTTGAGCATCAGAAGCGTTGGTACAAGCAGCGCAACCGGCGTAACCGCTTTATCCTGAAATCACGTCAGATTGGAGCCAGCTGGTACTTTGCACGTGAGGCGTTGCTGAGGGCGCTGGAGACGGGAACTAACCAGATATTTCTTTCAGCTTCACGCGCTCAGGCGTTCCAGTTCAAGAAATTCATTATCTTCCTGGCACGCAGTATCGGGATTGAACTGAAAGGAGGTGACGAAATTATCCTGTCGAACGGGGCAACGCTGTACTTCCTCGGCACGTCAGCAGCAACCGCGCAGTCCTATACCGGCGACCTCTATTTTGATGAGGCATTTTGGGTTGCCAACTTCCTCAACCTGCGAAAAGTCGCCGCCGGGATGGCGACCCATGTTGGCCTTCGCCGTACCTATTTTTCCACCCCGTCGAGCGAGGAACATGAAGCCTATGAATTCTGGACGGGGAACCTGTTCAACAAGGGGCGGGGCAAAAAAGAACGGGCAGAGCTGGATCTCAGTCACAAGGCACTGAAAGACGGCCAGCTATGCGCCGACAATATCTGGCGGCAGATTGTCACAGTTCAGGACGTTATCGATCAGGGCTTCCCGCTAATCGACCTGGAGGAAATCCAGAACGAGAACAGCCCGGACGAATTCGACAACCTCTATCGCTGCATCTTTGTGAAGCAGGGAGAGCGGGCATTCAATTACAACGAGCTGATTAACTGCGGCGTGGACGGTTACAGCGGTATTTGGCCCGACTGGAATCCCTATGCGCCCCGACCCCTTGGTAACCGTAAGGTCTGGATTGGCTACGATCCCAACGGCGGCAGCGGCAAGGGTGATAGCGGTGGCCTTGTCGTGCTGGCCCCGCCACTGATTCCCGGAGGTAAATTCCGCGTTGTGGAACGTCACCAGCTGCGCGGTATGGAATTTGAAGAACAGGCAGAGTTTATCAAACGGCTGACAACAATTTATGACGTACAGCACATCGATATCGACGGCACTGGCATTGGTGCAGCAGTTTACGAACTGGTGCTTAAATTCTTCCCTGCGGCGCAACTGCATCTTTACACACCTGCCGTTAAGCGCCAGTTGGTGCTGAAAGCGCAGATGGTTATCCGTGCCGGCCGCTTTGAGTATGACGCCGGAATGATGGATATCGTCAGCAGCTTCATGACGGTCAGAAAACTTATTACTCCGAAGGGCGGCACCATCACCTATGCATCTGACCGCAAACGCGGCAGCAACCACGGTGACCTTGCCTGGGCGACTATGCACGCATTACAAAATGAACCGCTGGGCAATGATGCCGGCAGCGGCAATGACAGTTTCGTTGAGGAATTCTAAGAATGAGTCGCAGCCGTAAAAAAAACACAACGTTCAGCAGCGTAACCCCTACTGAAGCCCTGCCAGCTGGCGACTTAATTCAGCAGCCGATTGATGAAATCCAGTCATTCAGCTTCGGTGAACCGACGTCGATCATGGATCAGCGTGACCTACAGGACTGCATGGAATGCGCAAAAAATGGACGCTGGTACGAACCCCCGATCAGCACCTATGGACTGGCCCGGATGGTGGAAGGCGCGGTTCATCACCAGTCCCCGCTGATTTTCAAACGCAACGTGATTATGTCCTGCTTCAAACCGCACCCGCTGCTATCCCGGCAGGATGCCAGCGCCTTCATCATGGACTATCTCGTATTTGGCAATGCGTATCTGGAGCTGAGGAAAAACCGACTGGGCCAGCCGCTGAAGCTGAAGCACAGCCTCGCGAAATATACACGCCGTGGCGAAAACCTCGATCAGTACTGGTTTGTCACCTACTACGAAGAGGATTACGCCTTTCCGCCGGGTAGCGTTTACCACCTGCGCAGCCCCAGCATTCACCAAGAGATTTACGGAACCCCTGAATATATGTCGGCAATGCAATCCATCCTGTTGAACGGTGAAGCCACGTTATTCCGCCGCAACTATTACATCAACGGCAGTCACGCCGGGGTTATCGTGTACCTCACCGATCCCGTAGCCAACAGCGCTGACGTCGAGAAACTGAAGAAATCGCTGAAGGATGCCAGGGGCGGCGGCGCGTTTAAAAACCTATTCGTTTACGCGGCGGGCGGAAAGAAAGACGGCTTGCAAATCCTGCCATTCAGCCAGATCGCAGCGAAGGATGAATTCACCGGCATCAAAGACGCGACCCGCGATGACATGCTGGCAATCCACCGCGTCCCGCCACAGCTTATGGGTGTCATGCCTAACAATACGGGCGGCCTCGGTGATATTGAGAAAGCAGCGAAGGTGTTCGCTATTAACGAACTCTATCCAGTGATGGAAGTGCTGAAAGATCTGAATGATTGGCTGGGTGTGGATGTGTTCGACTTCAAACCCTACGCGCTGGCAGAGACCAGCAAATAAATCACGGCCAGCCATCTGGCACGGTCACATTCACCCGCTTCACTCCTCTCGAATCTAAGCCCCTCAGCGCCACGCTGCGGGGCTTTGCCGTTTCTCACACAATGACACGGCCTCACCCCTGAAAAACACGATACGGCCCGATTTTCGGGCAATTCTCGCATTCTGAATAATACCCCCTCCATACCCCCTTTGCGCGCGACTGCTCCCCCGCCTCGCCCGCACACAAAAAGGGTGCCTTTTTTTGCACTTTTTCAGCCTGGCTAATCCCGCGCCAGTGCTGGTGCTAGCTGGCAATTGGAACCATAAAAAAACTGTGCAAAACGGTGCGATTTTATGCACCATTTATTCTTCTGAAGAAACTGTAGTTTTTGGATGAAGGCCAGCAGGGTTGAGCCTCAAAAAATCCGGCGCATTGGATTCATTACCATAACTAAATTGCCAATCATCAATAAAGTCGCGTCGTTCTGCGATTGACTGGCTTAAAAGGGTGCTTATGGGGATTTTATCTTCGTAGTTTTCAGCGATTTCCTTAATGCCGTTCAGCATAGAAATAGACGCGATCATTTCATTCTTTAATATCTCGAATTTCGCAATATTTTCATCATGATGCTTATAAAGCTCAATTGCGTCTTCACGAATCCTTACTATGTTAGTTTCCACTTCAACCGCCAACTGTTGAATTCTCTTTTGCTCAAGTTCTTCAGCCGCCTCAGCAATTGAGGCAGCCCATTGGCTTTTTGCATCAGAAACTGCGATTGCCTTGTCGGCCTCCGCCTTATCGGCAGCCTTGTAAGTTTCCAGCAACAGACTCAGTTTGATAGCCCACCTATGAGCAAAAGCCAAAATGACATGAAAGAATGGCGTTAGTAATGCAGCGGCAATACCAGCACCAAGAGGGGCGGCAAGCCCAACAAGCCAATTAAAATATTGTTCTATAACGGTAATTCTCACTTCAACAGGATACTTACTCATAAAAAGAAGAGCTATCCACTTCCAGTTAAACAGAACTAAAGACACTGAAACATAACCGTAAAGCGGCCCACTCATACGATCAATAATCCCCTGCCAAGCACCCTTCATAAGTAACACTCCCTGCCTCAAATAATTTCTCAGAGATATAGCAGTAAAACCCATAGTTTTTAAGACAATTCTCACCACAAACAACCTAATGACAATAAATTTACTTTTTAAACATGCAGTTACTGATAATTGATTTATATGAAAAGATGAAATACTGTATATAAACACAGTTAAATATGGGCGAATTATGGCAAGAACTTACGAAATAAAATCAGCATTTTTGAACAGCATCAAAAGAGACGCCACCAAGGGCCAGGTAGTCAACACGTCAGATTTCGTGAAGGAACTGGAAAAAGTTAACCACCACTTCACGCGGCGCGAAGCCAACGAATGGATAGATTATTACCAGCCATCATGGAGGGAGTACGCAGA
Source organism: Erwinia rhapontici (assembly GCF_020683125.1). NCBI lineage: Bacteria > Pseudomonadati > Pseudomonadota > Gammaproteobacteria > Enterobacterales > Erwiniaceae > Erwinia > Erwinia rhapontici. The sequence continues at coordinate 4,913,622 of NZ_CP085627.1, forward strand.
AGAAGGTTATGAATTAAAGAGGTTTTTCTTGATGAACATGGGATATACCCGATGAGAAGACGCCAGCACAGCCGCTGGCGCTAATTCGTCAACTTTGCAGACGCGGAAGGTGATCGCGATGGAACCAGCCATTATCGCAGCCCGTCAGCTTACCCATATCAGCCAAACGCCCCTCAACCCTGATTAGCACAGTTTCCGGTGCATCAGAGCTATCCGCAGCTGATACGATTTTCACTGTGATCACATCCCTTACAACACCCTGATATGTGCAGCTGATACGCAAGCTGTCACCACCGACAGGCTTTGAATATCCGCTATAGCTGAGGTACATCTCTTTGATCAGCCCCATCTTAATGCGGCCAAAAGTATCAGGGGGATAATTGGTATCGTAAACTTTCATCGGGTCCGCTCCAGGCGGGTTGAACTCGATTTCTGTATATCTGCGAAGCGTGAACAGGTCAAGAAAACAACAGACGAGGCGGCGAAGCGCCGTCACTTTCGGAATTATCTGTTTAAATCGACCTCCGACAATGCTGCCAACACCGCAAGCCTTTCCCCCGGAGCCAACAGCCTGAACTTCTCCCGCCACCGTGCGGCCTTGTGCTTGATGCGTCGCCGGTCTTCATAGTCATCACCCGCGAAAGCGGAAGAAAATAACGGCACCACTGCGGGATCATAGTTCATCCAAAGCTTTTCAGTTCGAACACCACCGCGTGTCATCACCTGAAATTCTGTTGTATGCCAATCAGGTAACATTTCATCGTAAAGCGCGGAAGGATATCCCGATAACATAACATTCGCTGGCACTCGGCGCAGGCATTGCAGCAGTTGCACATGGTCAGCCCGCGTATATTCGCTTCGATACTTTGCGTTACTGGTGCGCGTCTCCGCAAGATATGGCGGGTCTGCATAAATCAGCACCTTCCCCAACTCCCCATAAGCCAGTTGATTTAATTCCGTAACCGCATCTGACACGGAAATCATCAGATCATCAGCCAAGCCATCAAGAAAATCAGGATTACCCTGGCAAAAAGCCTCTATCGTAATGACGTCAATATCAAAACCAATGTTAAGCGCTGCGGGCGGCTTCCTCAGCATAATGGCACCACCACCTAAATGAGTCTCAACGTAGGTATCGTGCACCGGCATCAGTGATATTATTTTCTGATAAGCGCCGCTGGCCGCCTTGCTCCCTAAATACCCCATGATTCACCCCCATAAAAAATAACTGCAGTACGGTCATTTCTGACCACCGAATAATTGGCCAGCATGGTCATTTTTGGCCGCCCTGCTGCCTTGCTGAATTCGCCAGCTTATAAACACGACTCATTAAACTGCTCTTAATCTCTTCATCACTGCGGCCAGCACCCCTGATAGCGCCGTCGGCCTGGGCCCGCCAGCGCTTACCGTTCAACGTTAAAATCTCACCAGCCGCCAGCTTATTGGCCTCAAGCTCAGTGATGCTCAGACCGCAACTTTCAGCAAAATCCAACAACGCCGCCGCACGTCCCGGGGCTACTGAAGCAACTCCCTGAACAGCCGAACGCGGCTTTTTACTCAGTGACACAAGATTTTCATTAAACGCCCGGCGTTGCTTACGGGTCATTTTGTCAAAATCAACGCCATCCCAAATATTGGCGTCGGTAACCACTGCTGGCGGTACCACATGGTCACCTCTGACCGTGCTCGATACGGCCATTTTTTTCAGCTTTCGCGGCTCCCGCGTACAGTTATTGACAGAACTCCAAGGGGCGGCGGGGCCGCCTGATAAGGCCAGATCAAAACCCACGACAACACCTTTAACGGCCTCTTCTTTCGCTTTCGGGACTATCTGATAAGTGGTGGTACGGGTGAAGATAACCGACGAGGCCGGATCAAATGGCGAGTACACACCAGTCACATGACTGACGTCATCACCGTAGTCATTGCCGTTTTCAGTCACTTCATAATTGAGGCGCACACGAAGAAGATCGCGGGGAACCAGAGGACCACCCTGAGCGGTGACATAACCCGCCCAGTTATATTCACCTGCGGCAACCTGTGCGGCGACGATTTCAGGGAAAAGCCAAAGGTCACGATCACGCAACCGACCCAACTCACGATAAACGGTGACCGGCGCACCGCCGATCTGCTGGAACTGTCTGATGTTCCAGCGCGAGGCCCACGCGCTGACGCGTGCAGACATCTCCGTCAGAAGTTCCCCGGTTTCATCATCCATTTCATCTTCCATCCCATGCGCATCGATATTTTTAGAGATGTATTTCGCGATATAGCCGGTCGCCGATCCGAAAGCCTCGTCAATCGGGATGTGCTTGAAGCGGTTTTCTTCCGCCCCTTTCTCATTGCCGTCAACTTTCAGGGCATATTTACGGAAAATTGCGCGTGCCTTTTCTACCTGATCAGGCTTGAAGAAAAGTAGCGCGTGCCAGTGTGGAGTACCATCATGGTGTGGCTCAGTGACACGGAAACCGAAAGTACGGATGCCTTCCCGCTTCCATTTAGCGCGAACCTTCGCCCATACGTTGCAGAGGTAACGCTGAGTTTCGCGAGGGCTGGCCCCGTTATATTTATTATTCCGCCTGCCGCTCTGCTGCATGGAATGGAATTTCGATGGAGCGGTGAGGGTATAGAACTCACCAACCAGACCATCAGCTTTCGCCAGGTCCTCAAACCCACGCATACGCGCCATTAGTTCAGCACGGCGAATATTTTTGTTAGCGACACTCCCATTAACTTTGTCAGCCAGTGATATACGATCACCGGTTTCCTTGTCCTCAAGCTCCATTGCGTTGATATATTCGCGGTTCGCTTTCTTCTGCGCGGTCCATTCCTTGAGGCATGGCTCACTACAATAAGGTTTCGCTTTAACGTGAACGTACCCAGCGGCGATCATCAGATGTTCACGCCACTGGTCATGCAAACGACGCAGGCGGCGCAGCCACCATGCCGGGGATTCGATACGTGCAACGCAACGTAACGCATCGTCAGCCGTCAGCTCCTCTTTGCAGTACGCACGCCAGCCCGGAGCCGTCATGTTGAGATGCGTGATAAGCCAACCTGCCCGGCCATAGCCAGATATGATCGCAAACTCATAATCACCATGGCGTGCAACTTGATGATCAGACTCACGCATAAACTCAGCTGTCAGACAGTAGGCCAAGCGATATGCCAGCGTCTTCAACTCACGTTTACCTGCCCACGGAATGCGGCGCAGCTCGTCACGCAAGGGTATAAGCGCCATAGGCAACGTATCTAACGGCAGGTATTTTTCATTAACGCCATCAACGCGAGGAAGAACAAAACGCCCAAAGGTATTTTTCAACCAACTGGACGCTTTCTTATTCCCCTGATTTTTTTCAACATTGCTTAATTTTTGGTCATAGTAACGGCGGATATACTGCGGCAACGAATCCAGACGGCGGCGTAGTAAACGGACTTCCGAATCCCCAGCTTTTTTCTGTCCGTCATAATCAAAAAGGGAAATGCTGCGCTTTTCGCCGTCCAGGTTGCGGTAACGAATTACGGAAGGTGAGCGATCAAGCTCTTCAAAATTATATTGGCGCGGTGCGTTCCATGCGAAAGCCCCGGCAGGCTCAGGGAGCATACCGGGGAACGGTGGTGGAGGGGATGGAGCTACTCGCCCGCGAGTGTGATCAGACATTTGTCTGCACCTTCCCGGCCAGCATTGCAGCCCGGATGAAGTCAGTGGCCGCTACAGCGTTAAGGGCGTTTCCGTATCCTTCGATTCGGCCACGGCGATTGCGGCTTGCCATTCTGACCATAGGGGACTTGCTTCGTCCCATACCGCCGGCAAACCCTGGAGCCAGCGGGGTAGTGCCGGATTCAATTGGCCGCCACTTTCCGTCCCGGCAAAATAGCCAGTCAGCTCCAGACCAGAAGCCGATAAGCGGCTCAAATCCGCCATGAATGCCTGATAATCCAGAAGGTCGTTCCTTAATTTCCCATCCTTGCGAATCAGACTTTTGGTTAAGTCTGCACTCCCCGATTTCCAATCCCTGGCGGTGGGAGCCGCCCATCCCGCCAATAGCACAACGGTCTGAAGGTTTGCTGTACCGCTCCTCCCCTGATGCCCCGCCCCAGCTATATTCCTCGCCATTGGCGCAGGCCATCCAGTAAGCACGTTCTCTGACGATCGGAGCACCGACGCCCGCTGCCGCAAACGGCACAAGCCCGAAGGAGTAGTCCAGGGCTTCCAAGTCAGCTTGTACAAGATCGAACCACTCATTAGCTCCGCCAACCTGCTCACCAAAGCATCGGAAAGGGCTGCACTGTTTAAACAGGTGGTAGAAGGCCGGCCAAAGGTGCCGCTCGTCAGCAAACCCTTTTCCTTTGCCTGCCGCGCTGAAAGGTTGGCAAGGGCAAGATGCTGTCCAGACTGGCCTGTTATCTGGCCAACCGGCAGATCGGAGCGCGTGGCTCCAGACACCGATTCCGGCGAAAAAATGGCACTGAGTGAATCCACGGAGGTCGTTTGCTGTGACATCTTCAATACTCCTTTCGTCAACAATGCCCGGGGCGATTTCACCGGCGTCAATCAGGTTGCGCAGCCACTGTGCTGCAAATGGGTTGATTTCGTTGTAATAGGCGGTCATGCAGTGGCCTCTACACCACGGCTCACCGCTAAAATCTCAGCCGCTTTCTTCCCGGCACCGGCGGCAACGCCAACACTGCGAAACGTAGTTATGCTGTTCAGGCTGAAACCTGCATACGCCTCGCGGGTAAACTCTGTGTCACTATTCGAAACCACAACCGGATAGCCCTGGCTACGCAGCTGTTCAAGATGCGCAGCAAGCTCAATCTGTTCAGGGCGGCCAAAACGGGCTGTGTGGTACTGGGAGAAAGTGCCGTCATATGGTGAATCGCTGTAGATCACGTCACCGGCCTGAACCATTGCGAGGGTTTCGGCGAAACCGGCACAGACGAACGTCGCCCGGCCAGCCTTTTCAGCAAAGGCGCGGATCTCGTTTTCAGGAAAATATGGTTTCGCGATTTGTTCGAACGGAGTGTTGTAGCCACCGCTGAGGTTGTAGCGGCAAACACCACGATAACCGTGGCGGTTCAGATACAGGAAGTAGACAGCGCGATACAGCAGTGTGAGCGCTGGCTCGTTATTGAACTCGGCGCGGATAGCCTTGTAACACTCGGCTGTTTTATTCTGCGCGAACACCTTTGCGGCCAGCGCGATGAAGGCGTTTTCATGCTGCTTAATCTGGAGGTACATGTTAATCAGATCAGCGTTGATATCCGCAACGAGGTACGCCGGATAATCGGTGTTCATCATTACGGCACATGAACCAGCAAACGGCTCAACAAGGCGATCACCGGCTGGCAGATGTTTTTTTAGCTCGGTCATCACTTTGACCTTGCTACCTACCCATTTCAAAATGGTTTTATTCATTGGTTACTGCCTTTTAGGTGGGCTGCACGGCGCTCAATAAGCGACTGGCAGAAAACGCAGGTAGTGACGCCGAAAATAGCAGCGCGACGAACCTCAGGAATTGGCTCCCCGCACTCTTCGCAGAAAAAAGCGCTGGGCTGCGTTGGTAGCTGCCGGGCGCTGTTGATTTGACGCGCCAGCGTTTCCGCCTGGCGCTCCTGCTCTAAATCCATTTCGTCAGCCATCAGTGCAGCGCCTCCGCTTCACCCTCAAAACGCAGGGCTTCTTTCATCAGCAGCGCAACGACATCTGACGTAGGAAGTTCTTTTTTAGCGATATGGATAGCCAGGGCGTTCAGGCGGATTGAAACAGAGAGGGCTTTTGCCTTCTGACCTTCGGTATTGGCCTTCGTGAACAGCGCAGCCATAGCAGCTTCTGCATTGGCTTCGATCAAACGGCTTTCTAGATTTTTCATGTGTAGTCTCCTGAAAATGGACAATAAGAATCCCGGCGCAAATAAAGCGCCTGTTTTCACAGCTGTGGTTTAAATCAGAATCCGGCGGCGTTATTTACATTGCTGCGCGGTATTTCGGCATCATCGGCGCGATAATCTTCCAGCGATGCTGGCGTTACGTTCCGGGGATTTTTTAAGGCTTCCTCTTCACCCGGCGGGCTGTAAGGAATTTTATTAGCCAGTTTCTTTATTTCTTTCATACCGCGTATAACGGTTAATTTTTCTTTTGCCGTGAGCTGGTCATAATTTAAAGAAACGTGCTTTTCGGATAGTTTTTCCATCACCTGCGGTGAACGGGTTGCAAGGGAGTTACCCAGCACAAAAACAACTTTGCGTTCTGCCATATTCAGCTTATTAAATGCCAGTGCCATCTTGCTCCCGCCACGCATTTCATCAACTTTCTTGTGAAACGCCTCAAGGTGAGGCCGCGCTATTGCGGCGTGTGGGTTAACCGCCCCAAGACCTCCCGCAATAATCCGCATAACCATCACCTCTAATCGTTGCTTATCAGGCGCACCACTCGCAAATGATGCCTCGGATAAGTGCCGGATTTTTATCCATGCCCGGCGCATGGTGTGTTATCTTCGTTTTGTTCGCCAACACGACCAAGAGCAGCGAACAAAACAGACCAACATAAGGACTACACATGCAACTTAATCACACCGACTGCTTTAAAGTATTATTTGAACATGTAAAAAATGTCGCCTCTTCATTAGATATAAAATACTCGTCAATTGATGACTTGGACGGTTATGTTACATATCGCGCCCTTAACATCCTTAAACTTGACCTGTTACTGATAGAACATAGAAATCAATACGATCCAGATAGATTTTTTCTTTTCGGTAATAACGCATTACATCACTACTTGTTTGAGAAAAAAAACACCTCTTATCTTGACGCCAAAAAACTAAGCCTACATGAAGCTATGATTATTATGGCTGAAGACATTAACGCCCTAACTATCCCCCCAGAGTTGATTAATTTTCTTAAAAGAGAATTTAATTTTAATAAACCAGACAGTGAATCCATCCCTGAAGATAAGCGTGTTATCCAAGATTGTGAGTGGAACAGAGCGATAGCGGAAAAACTGCTTTCATAATCTCTTCGTTCTTACGCTGTAGTTGAGCTTCAATTTCATCAGCTCTTGCCCGCAGCTCTTGGGGTTTCCCGATTTTTTGGCTGCGGGTATCAAGTTCAATAATCAAACTGCCTAAATACTCTATAAGTTCTTTATCAGTTAAACCATTCGAAAAAACCACTGGGCGACCGCCTTCCAATGCTTTTTTAATCTGGTCAGTTAAGATTTCTACAGACATAATTCCCCCGTTATATTCCCATCAGGCGCACCACTCGCAAATGATGCCTCGGATAGGCCCGGCGCTGAGCGCCGGTGTATTACCAGCTACCCGGAATTGGGTAGTTACCGCAGCTGACTTTAGAGATCAGCCGTTCAACTTCTTCATAGGCCTCATTGTCTCCAGCGGCGTTCGCCACTGTCTGCAAACCCTCAAGACCTACGCTCAGACGAAATGCATGATCTGCGGTAGACGTTTCACGCACATGTGGCGCAATAGCCGTAGCCGCTTTTAAATTCATAATTTTATGGTGGAATGCATTTAGCAGGTTATCCGCCAGTGTCCGGTATTGTTCGCGCATGATTCTATTTCCGTAATTTGATTATTTTGCTGTGCGTTTCATTTTTGCCCTGCGGCAGTAATCACGGATCATTAACTGGATACTTTCAATTACGCCGTAAGCGACTGCGCACAATGAAACAATAAAAATAATATCGTCACTCGTCAGTGGTCGTGACATTTGTAATTTCCGAAGTAGGAATAAACCCGGTTAATTTAATGAGCCACTTTTCCTGGTCAGCACACAGCTGGTCGATGATATTTATCGCCTCAGCCTGCGCGAAGTCCTGACCAAAATAGTTGCCGTCCTTTGTCACGATGTAGCGGTGACGCGGGAACAATGGTGACCGTGGCGCACGTGAGATAGAGAATCCACGATACAAAGAAAGGTGCTTATGCACTTCAACCAACTGATGCGCCATCATCACCACCTTAATTAAGTCCCAACCAAAGCAACCAGGCATCGCGTTGTTCGGTCGGTCGGCTGTAATATGCATCCCGCATTGCACGATTAAATTCAGGGAGATAGACCATTTTCTCCCCGGCACGCGCTGTAGGGTTTTCCGGGTTCCGCCATTCGATCAACGGCAGTTTGTTACTTTCAGCCATCGCTTTGATAGCGCTGGTCGGCTTGCCGATCATTTCTCCGAAGCGCTGGTATGTAACAGCGTCGATCAGACTCTTGACCTCTGAAACATCACTAATTGCAGCCATCGTGTTAATCTCCTGTGTTGGGTTCCAACTGCTTCTAACTGCTTCCTACTGCTTATAGCTGCGGTTGGGTTAGCTAAAACTGATTGATACCGTGCAAGGTATCTTTAGGCTGATTAAATACTCTGGAAAGTATCATGTCAAGCGACTACCGAGAAAAATTAAGATTAATCCGTAAAGCTGAGGGTCTGACTCAGGCTGCTGTAGCAGAAGAAACGGGGATTGCGCTGAGTTCTATAAGAAATTATGAATCTGGTGGGGTCGCAGTCGGGCTTAAGGTAATTGAGAAATTTTTAGCCATGACTCGATTTCAAAAATACACACTCTGGCTAATGACAGGGCAGACGGCTCCAGAATCAGGCCAGATAGCACCGAAAGGTGCTGAAGAGATAACCTCCGAGGACGATATAGCGTCTGCTACTAAAGAGCAGACAAGCTAATCTTTTCAACCTTTGAGGAAGAAACATGAAACGGAACTATGGACAGAAACTTAGAGCAATCAGGATGGCAGAGGGACTGACCCAACCGCAGATGGCTCAAGCAACCGGAATAAGTCTGGGGGCAATAAAAAATTATGAGACTCAGGGGGTCGATATTGGCCTATCGATCATTAACCGTATTCTTGATGTCGAACGATTTCAGAAATACGCGCTGTGGCTGATGATCGGCAAAACTTCTGAGGCAGCCGGACAAATAGCTCCGGCTCTCTCACACAGTGGGTCAGAGAAAACAGAATCACCCCAATTAACAGACAGGGCTGGTTAGGGTTACATTCAGCCTGGCTTTTAAGCCACGGCACCACAGCGAACGAAGAAGCAGCAACACCATCCATCAGGAGGCTCACCAAATGAGCATTAAAACCCTTGATGATGGTCGATACGAAGTGGACATAAGACCGGTTGGCCGCGATGGAAAACGCATCCGCCGGAAGTTTGACAGAAAGTCAGAGGCGAGAGCCTTTGAAATGCACGTAATAGCGACTGCAAGCAAACGGGAAGAGTGGCACGCACCGAAGGCGGAGAGGCGCAAGCTGACCGATCTGGTAGCTGACTGGTTTGAAGTTTATGGCTCAACCATCCCAACCGGGATTATCGAAAGGAGGCATCTTCTTAAGACCGCTGCGCACCTGGGCAACCCGATGGCTAATGCTCTGACAACAAAGCAGCTTCAGCAAATGCGCATCACGCGGCTGAATGAAGGGATCACGGCTTCCACGATTAATCGTGACATGTACCGCCTGAGCGGCCTGTTTAAGACGTTAATTAAGATGGGGGAGTACAAAGAGCCGAACCCTATTGAGAAACTGCCAGTTCTCAAGCAGGTTGCTCCTGAGGTCACTTTCTTAATGCCCGATCAGATAAACCGCCTGCTGGCCGTTCTGAATGGTGACGAAAGAAAGGTGGCACTGCTGTGCCTTAGCACAGGTGCAAGATGGAGTGAGGCTTCGAACCTGGGGGCCATGCAAGTGCGCATGCAAAGGGTAAGTTATGTTGCGACCAAAAACGGAAAAAATCGGGTAGTGCCGATTTCTGAAGAACTGGAAAAACTCATTAAGACTAAAGCAACCGGTAAGCTGTTTAAAGTTGATTATGAAAACTTCCGGATCAAGCTGAGGACTGTAGTACCTGACCTGCCACGCGGCCAGGCAACACATGTACTCCGGCATACGTTCGCCAGCCATTTCATGATCAACGGTGGCAACATCGTGACATTGAGAGATATTCTGGGACACGCGGGTATTCAGCAAACCCTGATATACGCCCACTTTTCCCCTGATTTCCTTCAGCACGCGGTGACGTTGAACCCATTGCGCGGCGGCATTGAAAAGGCGTACTAAGCAGCAGTGCCATTTTATTAATAGAGTTTTGAAGGTGAGGTCATTTCGTGATGCCAGGAGTGACCACATCGCGACCACATTCCAGATGGTTGCAACTGGTTCTAACTGCTTTAAACTTTTATAAGTGGCTGAATCAGAAAGGATAGTGACGTAAGTCACTGAAAAAAAACCCCCTCTTCATGAGGGGGGAAGACAGGGATACGTCTATGGCAAGGAAAAACAGGGATACTATGTTACTGGGTACTGCCGGTACTGCTTGCTGCCTGCAGCGGTGAAGCCTGCTGCATGTTCGTTAGCCGGCGCATTTCATCAAAGCGCTGCTGATGTTTCTGTTCTAAAACGTCCTGCTGCTGAGGCGTTAACAGGTGATACATCTGGTTGCGAACCCGAGCCATCTCGATTTGGCGCGCTACCTCTGCCTGTGAAATTTTTTCCGCCTGAGCCTTGTAGGCCGCTTCATCAAATTTATCTGCAATAATCAGTTCGTGCAGTCGCTCTAAATCGTTAATACTTATAGGAGAACGATCGTGTCGTGCCTGCTGCATCAGATCTCGTAGCTGCTGACGCTGCTGTTCCGTGAGGTTGATGCCATCAAACATATGACTCTGCGGAACCTGCCTCAGTGTACGGTTTGCTCCGTCATCCTGATGCATCTCGTCAGTCGTCGCGACGTTGTCAGCCCATGCGGCGGAGAGAGTGAACATCAGCGCCGGAACAACAACGACGGCGGTAACTTTGCGCATCGTTTACTCCCAGGTTTGTTTCCGTATTTCGATTCAACGAGAATGAGTCTACGGTGCCTGCTGCAAACATGCGTCAGGGGGTGTAAAACTACGTAAAGTCATGGATTGAGCGCATTCGTTCACGGTATTTTGCCTGCGGAGGGCAATAAAAAATGAATAAGATCCTGTTGGTTGACGATGACCGCGAATTGACTTCGCTACTGAAAGAATTGCTTGAAATGGAAGGATTCAATGTCCTGGTGGCCGGTGACGGCGAACAGGCACTGGCGCTACTGGACAGCACTGTCGATCTATTATTACTTGATGTGATGATGCCGAAGAAAAACGGTATCGATACCCTGAAAGAACTGCGTCAGCAGCACCAGACGCCGGTCATTATGTTAACCGCACGTGGTAGTGAACTGGACCGTGTCCTTGGTCTCGAACTGGGCGCAGATGACTATCTGCCGAAACCGTTTAACGACCGCGAACTGGTTGCCCGTATTCGTGCCATTTTGCGTCGTTCTAACTGGAGTGAACAGCAGCAACAGCACGACAACAGCTCACCCACGCTGGAAGTGGATTTACTGCGCCTGAACCCGGGTCGTCAGGAAGCCAGTTTCGATGAGGTCACGCTGGATTTAACAGGAACGGAATTCACGTTGCTCTACCTGCTGGCACAGCATTTGGGCCAGGTCGTATCCCGTGAACATCTCAGCCAGGAAGTTCTCGGCAAGCGACTGACACCGTTTGACCGGGCAATTGATATGCATATCTCTAACCTGCGGCGTAAGCTGCCGGAGCGCAGAGACGGCCATCCGTGGTTTAAAACGCTGCGTGGCCGGGGATATCTGATGGTGTCTGCTACATGATATCCAGCCTGACCACCCGCATCTTTGCCATTTTTTGGCTGACTCTGGCACTGGTATTGATGCTGGTGTTAATGCTGCCCAAGCTCGATTCCCGTCAGATGACGCCGCTGCTGGATAATGAGCAACGGCAGGGGATTATGATTGAGCAGCACGTTGAAGCGGAGCTGAGTCAGGATCCGCCCAATGACTTAATGTGGTGGCGCAGACTATTCCGCGCCATCGATAAATGGGCTCCGCCCGGTCAACGCCTGCTGCTGGTCACCAGCGAAGGGCGTGTGATTGGCGCTCAGCATAACGAAATGCAAGTGATCCGTAACTTTATCGGCCAGTCCGATAATGCCGATCATCCGCAGAAGAAAAAATATGGCCGACTTGAGATGGTCGGGCCATTTTCCATACGCGACGGAGAAGATAACTATCAGCTGTATCTGATCCGTCCGGCAGGCAGTTCGCAGCTCGATTTTATTAATCTGCTGTTTGACCGCCCGCTGCTACTGCTGATTGTCACGATGCTGATCAGTTCACCGCTGCTGTTGTGGCTGGCATGGAGCCTGGCGAAACCCGCACGTAAGCTTAAACATGCTGCCGATGATGTTGCGGCGGGCAATCTGCGTCAGCGGCCTGAACTGGAATCCGGACCGCAGGAGTTTCTGGCCGCGGGTGCCAGTTTTAATCAGATGGTCAGTGCGCTGGAACGTATGATGAACTCTCAGCAGCGGCTGCTGTCCGATATCTCTCACGAATTACGCACCCCGTTGACACGCTTGCAGCTGGCGACCGCGTTGATGCGCCGTCGTCATGGTGAAGGCAAAGAGCTGGGACGGATTGAGATGGAGGCACAGCGTCTGGATGGCATGATCAACGATTTGCTGGTGCTATCCCGCACTCAGCATACCAATGCGCTGGTCAGTGAAGCCATTAAAGCTAACCACTTGTGGTCCGATGTTCTGGAAGATGCACGCTTTGAAGCGGAACAGATGGGGAAAACACTGGAGGTGCCTTATCCACCCGGTCCGTGGCCGCTGTACGGGAACCCCAGTGCGCTCGAAAGTGCGTTGGAAAATATCGTTCGCAACGCGCTTCGCTATTCACACAGCAAGATTTCCGTCAGTTTTGCCGTGGATAAACAGGGTATCACCGTGCATGTGGATGATGATGGGCCTGGTGTCAGCCAGGAAGATCGCGAACAGATTTTCCGTCCGTTCTATCGAACTGATGAAGCACGCGATCGTGAATCCGGCGGCACAGGTTTGGGCCTGGCCATTGTTGATAATGCTATTCAGCAGCATCGCGGCTGGGTCAAAGCTGACGACAGCCCGTTGGGTGGATTGCGTCTGACACTCTGGCTACCGCTGTATACCACTCAGCGTGAATAATTTGCTATCCTTCGGCCCTCGTTCCTGAGGGCCGTAACATGCTAAATATCGTTTTATTTGAACCCGAAATTCCGCCGAACACCGGCAATATCATTCGTTTGTGCGCCAATACGGGCTTTAAACTGCACTTAATCGGTCCGCTCGGTTTCGCCTGGGATGACAAACGGCTACGCCGTGCCGGGCTGGATTATCATGAGTTCACCGCCATTACCCATCATGAGAGCTATGCGGCATTTGCGGCCTCAGAAGCCCCACAGCGCATGTTTGCCCTAACGACCAAGGGAACACCTGCCCACAGCGCTGTCAGCTATCAGGCGGGGGATTACCTGCTGTTTGGACCTGAAACACGTGGCCTGCCCGCGACCATTCTCGATGCACTTCCTGCGCAGCAAAAAATCCGCATCCCAATGATGCCGGATAGCCGCAGCATGAATCTCTCGAACGCAGTGTCGGTGGTGGTTTATGAGGCGTGGCGGCAGCTGGATTACGCAGGGGCACTGCTGAGGAATTAAGCCGGGCGAGGCATGCGAAATGTGATGGCTGTACGTAGGGGTCGGGCATGCCCGACCCGCTGTCAGATCCCGTCGCCGAATTCGAAGCCTGGCACCATGCCATTGAAATGCTGATCCATATCCATCGACGGCTTATCGCTGCCCGGCTTGCCGACAATACGTGCCGGCACGCCAGCGGCAGTGGTATGCGGCGGTACGGGCTGTAACACCACAGAACCCGCCCCAATTTTTGCTCCACGCCCGACTTCAATATTGCCGAGGATCTTGGCACCCGCACCGATCATCACCCCTTCGCGGATCTTAGGATGACGATCACCACTGGTTTTGCCCGTACCGCCCAGGGTGACTGACTGCAGGATCGATACGTCATCTTCAATGACTGCCGTCTCACCGACAACGATCCCGGTGGCGTGGTCGAGCATGATGCCACGGCCAATTTTCGCTGCCGGATGAATATCGACAGCAAAAGAAACAGACACCTCGTTTTGCAGGTAAACCGCCAGTGCACGACGACCTTCGTTCCATAACCAGTGGCCAATACGATAAGCCTGCAACGCATGGAAGCCTTTCAGGTACAAAAGCGGCGTCGAGTACTTGTCGATCGCCGGGTCGCGCTGACGTACCGCCTGAATGTCACAGGCAGCAGAGATGATCATCGAGGGGTCCTGACGATAGGCATCCTGAATGACTTCACGGATGGCGATCGCTGGCATGATTGGGTTTGCCAGCTTATTGGCCAGCATATAGCTCAGAGCGCTACCCAGATCGTCATGTTTGAGTAGAGTGGCGTGGTAAAAACTGGCCAGCATTGGTTCACAGTCGGCCAGCGCACGCGCTTCCGTTTTAATGTTATCCCAGATCAGTTCAGGTTCTACACACGGCATGGCTCTCTCCCCATTAAAAATGGCGTCCGGTCAGACGCCACAGGCTACAACACGCTCAGTTCAGCTCCCGCTGTTTTCGTCCTTCCTTGTGCGGCCGAGCAGATTTAATGCTGCCTCGCGCGCATCTTTTCCGCAATAGAGCACCTGATAAATTTGCTCGGTGATCGGCATCTCCACGCCATAACGCGCGGCCAACGCCTTCACTTCTTTGGTATTGCGGAAACCTTCCACGACCTGGCCGATAGTTTGCTGTGCACCTTCAACATCAGCACCCTGCCCCAGCATCATGCCAAAACGACGGTTACGCGACTGGTTATCGGTACAAGTCAGCACCAGATCGCCCAGCCCGGCCATGCCCATAAAGGTGGTGGGATCGGCACCCAGTGCAGCACCCAGGCGGCTCATTTCAGCAAGGCCTCGGGTAATCAACGCGGTACGCGCATTGGCACCAAAACCAATACCGTCCGACATGCCAGCACCGATAGCGATGACGTTTTTCACGGCTCCGCCCAGCTGCACGCCGATAAAATCAGGATTATTATATACGCGGAAGCTTTTGCCACAGTGCAATAGCTGCTGCAAATCATCAGCAAACACGACGTCTGTTGCCGCCAGTGCAATCGCCGTAGGCAGACCTGCTGCCAGCTCTTTGGCGAAAGTCGGGCCTGAAATGACAGCCAGTGGAATGGTATCGCCCAGGATCTCACGCGCCACATCTTGCAGCAACCGCCCGGTTTCTTTCTCCAGACCTTTCGTCGCCCAGACCAGGCGAGAATCCGCACGCAGGTGTGGCTTGATCTGCTTGAGCACATCGCCAAACACATGGCTGGGAACCACTACCAACAGATCGCGGCTGGCGGATATTGCAGCGGCAAGGTCGGTTTCGAGGCGAAGGGTATCCGGGAAAGGAACATCGGGAAGGAAAGCGGTATTACAACGGTCAGCCTGCAACTGCGCCTGATGCTGGGGATTATGACCCCACAACACCACTTCGTGGCCGTTACGGGCCATCGTAATCGCCAAAGCGGTGCCGTACGAGCCGGCACCGATTACGCTCATGGATGCATGAGGGCTATCCATTAAGCATCCTGCTGAGGCGCTGCACCTTCTGACTGCTGCAGGTAGTTCATAAACAGCGCGTCAAAGTTAACCGGAGCAAGATTCAGCTGCGGGAAGGTGCCACGTGATACCAGGCTGGTGATGCACTCACGCGCATACGGGAACAGAATGTTCGGGCAGTATGCACCCAGGCAATGTGCCATCTGGTTTCCTTCGATACCACCGATAGAGAAGATACCTGCCTGCTGTACTTCGCACAGGAACGCGGAATCTTCGCCAACAGTTGCGGTAACCGTCACGCGCAGCACGACTTCATACACATCGTCAGCCAGTTGGCTGGAGGCAGTGTCGAGATCCAGTTTAACTTCCGGTTCCCATTCTTTCTGGAAAACCTGCGGTGCGTTTGGCGCTTCAAAAGAGATATCTTTAGTGTAGATACGTTGGATCTGGAAAGACATCTCGGTGTTGTTCTGTTCTGACATGGTACGTAATCCTATAGGTTAATAATCCGTTACTGTGCTGCAGCAATAGTCAGGCAATATGCGCCATAATGCGCAGCCTTTCCTTATTTTAACAACGGGCTAAGGCCGTCACGACTTTCAAGTGCAAAGAGATCGTCGCAGCCGCCGATGTGCTGTGCACCAATAAAAATCTGTGGAACAGTCGTCCGGCCGCTACGTTTTATCATTTCTTCACGCAGGGAAGCATCCCCATCAATTGGGATTTCCTTAAAAGTCACCCCTTTCTGACTCAGCAGTGCTTTAGCACGATGGCAGAAAGGACAGGTTGCTTTGGTGTAGATCTCAACGTTTGTCATGCCAGAACTCCTGTAGTTTATTTACCGCGAACCAGCGGCAGGTTATCGCCACTCCAGCCGGACACGCCATCTTTCAGCACGTAGACCCGCTCGAAGCCTGCTGCATTCAGCTTGGTGGCTGATTCAGATGCAGAAGTCCCGGTTGCACACACGACGATCACTGGCTGTGCTTTATATTTTTCAAGCTCGCCGAAGCTGCTTTTTTTAATATCTGCAGCCAGTACATTCATCGCGTTAGAAATATGGCCCTTGCGGTAATCATCGCGCCCACGCACGTCCACTACCACGGCTTCTTCTTTGTTAATTAAACGGGTTGCTTCACCACGACTAATCACTTTTACTTTGGAGAACATGCCCTTAACGGTGGTCACGATCACCAGAACCAGCAAAACAACCCACGCCAGACCTAAAATTGTGTGATTGCCTGCGAACTGCATAATATCTTGCATGAGGGGTAACAACTCCCGAAAGGGTTAATAAGCTAAAAATAAGGCTTCTGAGTATACCTGCCAGGAGTGTCATGTACAGTCGAGAAGGCCTTCAGAGTTATGATTTCTGCGCCAGTTTACAAAAAAAAGTTGCCTTAAGTGAAAACGGCTATCCTGTGATGACACTGCGGCGAAGTTAAGCGGTGAAATGTTGCGCAATGGGGATTTCTGTCGCGCTGCGTTATGCGCTCGTTTCAGCCGCTTCTGGGCAATTATTCCCACAGGCAGAAGGTCGGGCCTGTTACTGACAGAAATAGAAAACCACTCAGAGATGGCTGGTAAGCTGCTGTTCATCGTGGAATAATCCACGGATATGAGGGAAAAAGCGACAGTGTTACATCCAAGGACCCCGCGTCATTCATCGGCTGTTGTTCAGCCGTTACGCGCAAGCTTGTCCGCCCTGACCGTCAGTGCGCTTTGCACCGGCGCATTGTTGTTCTCTTTTTCCGCGCTGGCCGCCGAAGATAACAAATCACAACTGCAAACCATTCAACAAGATATTGCCGCTAAAGAGAAAAGCGTGCAGTTGCAGAAACAGCAACGAAATCAGTTGCTCGAGCAGCTACAAAGTCAGGAAAAAATTATTGCACAGGCCAGCCGTCAACTGCGTGAAACGCAGGGCAGCCTGACCACGCTCAATAAAGACATCACCAGCCTCACTGCCTCGATTAGCAAACTTCAGCAACAGCAAAAGCAGCAGGAAGCGATCCTTGCGCAACAGCTGGATGCGGCATTTCGTCAGGGGCAGCATAACGGATTACAGCTTGTTCTGAGTGGCGAAGAGAGCCAGCGCAGTGAACGTATGCTGGCCTACTTTGGTTATCTCAACGACGCCCGGCAAAAATCAATCGAAGCGCTGAAGCAGACCCGCAACGACCTGTCGGCGCAAAAAACCAGCCTGATCGATAAACAAGCTCAGCAAAAATCACTGTTAGACCAGCAACAAAGCCAGCAGCAAAAGCTTGAAGGCGCTCGCCAGGCGCGCAAGAAAACCCTGACAACGCTGGAATCTTCGCTGGAGAAAGATCAGGCACAGCTCGTTGAGTTACGGCAGAACGAAAGCCGCCTGCGCGACAAAATCGCCAAAGCCGAGCAGGAAGCCAAAGCCCGGGCAGAGCGTGAAGCCCGTGAGGCAGAAAAAGTTCGTCAGCGAGAAGCACAGGCGAAAAGCAAAGGCAGCACCTACAAACCGACCGACAGTGAACGCTCACTGATGTCGCGCACTGGCGGTCTGGGTCAGCCCGCAGGGCGGGCCGTTTGGCCGGTACGGGGCAATATTGAACACCGGTTTGGCGAACAGCTGCAGGGTGAGTTGCGCTGGAAAGGACTGGTGATTGATGCGCCTGAAGGCACCGAAGTCAAAGCGATTGCCGATGGCCGTGTATTAATGGCTGACTGGCTTCAGGGCTACGGCCTGGTGGTCGTGGTTGAGCACGGTAAAGGCGACATGAGTTTATATGGCTACAATCAGAGTGCGCTGGTCACCGTCGGAACCCAGGTGCGTGCAGGTCAGCCTATCGCGCTGGTCGGCACCAGCGGTGGCCGCGGTACGCCGTCGCTCTATTTTGAAATCCGCCGTCAGGGACGAGCAGTCAATCCACAACCGTGGTTAGGAAGATAGTTTTGTTTCAACCTCGAAAACTCAGCGGCCTGCTGGTCGCACTGCTGTTATCCAGTCCGGTCTACGCCGGTAAGCTTTCGATTGTCATTGATGACTTTGGCTATCGGCCGGCTCAGGAAAATCAGGTATTGCAGATGCCTGCGGCTATTTCAGTCGCCGTGCTGCCTAATGCACCCCATGCACGCGAAATGGCCACTAAAGCCCACCAGCGTGGCCACGAGGTACTGATCCACCTGCCGATGGCCCCTCTCAGTAAACAGCCGCTGGAAAAAGATACTCTGCGTCCGGATATGTCGGCTGAAGAGATCGCACGTATTATTCGTGAAGCCGCGGCGGATGTCCCGTTTGCCGTTGGTCTCAACAACCATATGGGCAGCGCGATGACCTCCAGCCTGCCAGGGATGCAGAAAGTGATGCAGGTGCTCGATCACTATAATTTCTACTTCCTCGACAGTATGACCATCGCTAACAGTCAGTCGACCCACGCCGCAGCGGGTACCAGCGTGAAAGTGATCAAGCGCAGGGTATTTTTGGACGATACCCAGAATGAAGCTGATATACGTAAACAGTTTACCCGCGCAGTGCGGCTGGCCCAGCGTGATGGCTCAGCGATTGCGATTGGCCATCCCCATCCGGCAACCGTCAGAGTATTACAGCAGATGCTGCCCACTTTGCCCGCTGATATCACCCTGGTACGTCCCAGCCAGTTGCTTAACGAACCGCAGCGCGTGAACAATACGCCGCTGCCACCAGACAGCAAATCTCAGCCAGCCAGACCACGTAACCCATTCCACCCTGAGGGTATTTGTCGTGTGAAAGTAGCGCCAGTGCCGGCAACACGGGCGCTGGAAGTCGTGAGCGACAGCATCAGCAACAGCCCGTTATGGCAGGGTTTGAAGAAAAAACTGTCAGTGAAATTTAGCGGATAAGCGTGGAAGCACATGCGCGGTCAGACCTTCTGCTGAGGTCTGCCCACGCATCAAAATAGTTACGACCAATTCAGGATCACCTTCCCGGAGTGCCCGCTACGCATCTCATCAAATCCCTGCTGAAAGTCATCAACAGGATAGTGATGGGTGATCACGGGTGTCAGGTCAAGGCCAGACTGTAGCAATGCCGCCATTTTGTACCAGGTTTCAAACATCTCCCGCCCATAGATCCCTTTAATAAACAGCCCCTTAAAAATCACCTGATTCCAGTCAATGGACATGGATGACGGCGGAATACCCAACATGGCAATACGCCCACCGTGATTCATCACCTCCAGCATGGAACTGAACGCCGCAGGAACACCGGACATTTCCAGGCCAACATCGAATCCTTCCGTCATCCCCAGATCATTCATCACCTGCGACAGGTTTTCCTCGCTGACATTCACCGCTCGCGTAACTCCCATCTGACGCGCCAGTGCCAGACGGTACTCATTCACATCAGTGATCACCACATAACGCGCCCCAACATGACGGCAGATAGCAGCAGCCATGATGCCAATCGGTCCAGCACCGGTAATCAGCACATCCTCACCAACCAGATCGAATGACAGTGCGGTGTGCACAGCATTGCCAAAGGGGTCAAAAATAGCGGCCATATCATCAGAGATATTATCGGGAATTTTGAACGCATTGACCGCCGGGATCACCAGATACTCGGCAAAACATCCCTGACGGTTAACACCCACGCCTACGGCATTCCGACACAGATGCGTACGTCCACCCCGGCAGTTACGGCAATGCCCGCAGGTGATGTGCCCCTCGCCGGAGACACGATCGCCGATGCTAAAACCTGCGACTTCCTGCCCAATGGCCACCACATCTCCCACGTACTCATGGCCGGTGATCATCGGTACCGGGATGGTTTTTTGCGACCACGCATCCCAGTTGTAAATATGGACATCGGTGCCACAGATCGCCGTTTTGCGGATTTTGATCAGCACATCGTTATGGCCGGGTTCCGGGATTGGCGCATCGTCGATCATCCAGATGCCGGGCCGGGGGTGCAGTTTTGCTAATGCTTTCATGGTGTTTCTCCCTGGGGGATCACACGCAGTTCCTGGCCCACCCGGCGGAAGGCTGCGACCGCACGTTCTAACTGAGCCGGGGTATGAGCCGCAGAGATTTGCGTGCGAATGCGTGCCTGACCTTTAGGCACAACGGGATAACAGAAACCCGTGACATAAATCCCCTCCTGCTGTAATCGGGCGGCAAACGTCTGTGCCAGCCGCGCATCGCCCAGCATCACCGGAATAATCGCGTGGTCGGCCCCGGCCAGCGTAAAACCTGCTGCGCTCAAAGCTGTACGAAAATAGCTGACGTTTTCCCACAACCGCTGACGCAGTCCCTGTCCGTCAGCCAGCATCGTCAGTACCTGCCGGGAAGCCGCCACAATGGACGGTGCCAGTGAGTTTGAAAACAGATAAGGCCGCGAGCGCTGCCGCAGCCATTCAACCACCTCTTTTTTCGCGGCGGTATACCCACCGGAAGCCCCACCCAGTGCTTTGCCTAACGTGCCGGTAATAATATCAACCCGCCCCATCACGCCACAGTGTTCATGACTTCCTCGTCCAAGGTGCCCGACAAATCCGACAGCATGAGAGTCATCAACCATCACCAGCGCCTGATAACGATCTGCCAAATCGCAAATACCTGCCAGGTTTGCGATCACCCCATCCATAGAAAACACACCATCGGTGGCGATCAGAATATGGCGGGCACCTTCAGAACGGGCCTGCTCCAAACAGGCTGCCAGTTCAGTCATATCATTATTGGCATAACGGTAACGCCGGGCTTTACACAGGCGAATACCGTCAATAATCGAGGCATGATTTAACGCATCAGAAATCACCGCATCTTCAGGCCCCAACAGCGTTTCAAACAGACCGCCGTTGGCATCAAAGCAGGAAGAGTAGAGAATGGCATCATCCATCCCGAGAAACTCTGCCAGCGCCCCTTCCAGCTGCCGGTGGCTGTCCTGGGTGCCACAAATAAAGCGCACGGAGGCCATACCGAACCCATGACTGTCCATACCTGCTTTTGCGGCAGCAATCAGAGCGGGATGATTCGCCAGCCCCAGGTAGTTATTGGCGCAAAAGTTCAGCACTTCACTGCCATCAGCCAGCATAATGGCCGCCTGCTGCGCGCTGACGATTTGCCGCTCCCGTTTAAACAGTCCCTCACTTTCAGCGCTGATAAGTTGCTCATTAATCTGCTGATAGAATTTCTGATTCACCTTTATCCTCCCAGTTAGATTTTTTGCGATACAGATAACTGAAAGTGAAGCACATGGCTGTTCATATACGCGGAATAATCTGCTTTTTGCCACATAAATCACGGAAAACACCCCCGACACGCCCTCTCCCCCCCCGCCTCTGGCTGTCGACTTCGCGATGAGATGTTATGATATGGGCCATTAGCGAGTGGAACCCCCTGTTCCACCCCACCATTTAGGGTTAAAGCTCATGATTATCGTCACTGGCGGCGCTGGAATGATTGGCAGCAACATCATCAAGGCACTGAATGATAAGGGTCACACCGATATTCTGGTGGTAGACAATCTGAAAGACGGCACCAAATTCGCCAACCTGGCCGATCTGAACATTGCCGACTATATGGACAAAGAAGACTTCTTGATCTCCATCCTGGCGGATGAAGATTTCGGTGATGTTGAAGCGGTATTCCATGAAGGCGCATGCTCTTCCACAACTGAGTGGGATGGCAAGTACATGATGGATAATAACTATCAATACTCCAAAGAGCTGCTGCACTGGTGTCTGGAACATCAGGTTCCCTTCCTGTACGCCTCTTCTGCTGCCACCTACGGCGGCCGTAATGCCGACTTTATTGAAGAACGCCAGTTCGAAGAGCCACTGAACGTTTACGGCTACTCCAAAATGCTGTTTGACCATTACGTGCGCGAGATCCTGCCTGAAGCACAGTCTCAGGTCTGTGGTTTCCGCTATTTCAACGTCTATGGCCCACGCGAAGGGCATAAAGGCAGCATGGCAAGCGTAGCTTTCCACCTCAACACCCAGTTGAACAACGGTGAAAACCCGAAACTGTTTGAGGGCAGCGACAACTTCAAGCGTGACTTCATTTATGTAGAAGACGTCGCCTCGGTTAACCTGTGGTTCTGGGAAAATGCCGTGTCCGGCATCTTTAACTGCGGTACTGGCCGTGCCGAATCATTCCAGGAAGTCGCTGATGCGGCGCTGAAATATCACAAAGACGGTGAAGTTGAGTACATCCCATTCCCGGAAAAACTAAAAGGTCGCTACCAGGCATTCACCCTGGCAGACCAGACCAAACTGCGTGCCGCCGGGTATGACAAGCCTTTCAAAACGGTGGCTGAAGGTGTGGCAGAGTATATGGCCTGGCTGAACCGTAAAGCGTAAGAGGCACTGTTCGGGAATGAAAATTCTGGTTATCGGCCCATCGTGGGTCGGCGATATGATGATGTCGCAAAGTCTCTATCGCAGCCTCAAAGCCGAGCACCCCGATGCCGTCATTGATGTGATGGCACCTGCATGGTGCCGTCCGTTATTGTCACGGATGCCGGAAGTGAATGAGGCGCTGGCGATGCCACTGGGCCACGGTGCTCTGGAGATAGCCGAACGCCGCCGCCTGGGAAAAATGCTGAAGGCAAGCGGCTATGACCGCGCCTTTGTGCTGCCTAACTCGTTTAAATCCGCTCTCGTTCCGTTTTTTGCCGCTATCCCACGCCGCACAGGCTGGCGCGGTGAGATGCGTTACGGGTTGCTGAACGATCTGCGTCGACTGGATAAAACCGCATTCCCACTGATGGTCCAGTGCTATGTGGCGCTGGCGTACGATAAAGCACGTATCCACCACGCCGACGATCTGCCACAGCCACTGTTATGGCCGCAGTTAGCGGTGCAGGAAGCGGAAAAACAGGCGACCGTCAGCGCCTTTGGTCTTGCTTCCGGGCGCCCAATGATTGGGTTCTGCCCTGGCGCGGAATTTGGCCCTGCTAAGCGCTGGCCACATTACCACTATGCTACCCTGGCACAACGCCTGATCGACAAGGGCTACCAGGTGGTCCTGTTTGGTTCCGCCAAAGACAATGAAACCGGGCAGCAGATTCTGGCGGCTCTGGCAGAAGATGCACGCCAGCACTGCCGTAACCTGGCCGGAGAAACCCAGCTGGAACAAGCCGTCATTTTGCTGGCGGCCTGTGATGCCGTGGTCAGTAACGATTCAGGCCTGATGCATATTGCTGCCGCTCTGGATCGCCCGCTGGTCGCCCTCTACGGGCCAAGCAGCCCGGACTTTACCCCGCCACTGTCCCGCAAAGCCCGCGTGATCCGTTTAATTACGGGTTACCATAAAGTTCGCAAAGGTGATGCCGATGAAGGTTACCACCAAAGCCTGATTGATATTACGCCAGAGCGGGTCATGACTGAGCTGGCAACGCTTTGCCCACGGCATGGAGTCTGAATGCGGGTTTTGATTATTAAAACATCCTCAATGGGGGATGTACTGCACGCATTACCTGCTCTGACTGATGCCATGCGCGCTATCCCTGAGATTCGCTTTGACTGGGTAGTGGAAGAGGGTTTTGCTCAGATCCCTTCCTGGCACCCGGCCGTGGATCGGGTATTACCGGTGGCCATCCGCCGCTGGCGCAAACACTGGTTTGGCAGCCAGGCGCGCGAAGAACGCGTGGTGTTTAAACGTGCACTTCAGTCGCGCGAATACGATGCGATCATTGATGCACAAGGGCTGATTAAGAGCGCAGCGCTGGTAACACGTCTGGCGAAAGGTGTTAAACATGGGCAGGACAGCCGCAGCGCGCGTGAGCCGTTTGCCAGTTGGTGGTATGACAAACGCCATGAAATCAGCAAACAGCAGCACGCCGTTCAGCGCACCCGCGAGCTGTTTGCGAAAAGCCTGGGGTATGCGCTCCCGACAACCATCGGCGATTACGCTATCGCCCAGCACTTTACTCAGGCACTCCCCGCCGATGCGAATCAGTATCTGGTGTTTTTGCACGCCACCACGCGCGACAATAAGCACTGGCCGGAAGCGCACTGGCGCGAACTGATCGAGTTAATGCAGCCTTCAGGTTTAACGATTAAATTACCCTGGGGTGCAGAGCATGAGCATCAGCGCGCGTTGCGGCTGGCAGAGGGCTTCGATTTTGTCGAGGTGCTGCCAAAGCTGACGCTGGAACAGGTCGCCCGCACGCTTGCCGGCGCTCGTGCCGTGGTGTCGGTGGATACCGGGTTAAGTCACTTAACTGCCGCGCTCGACCGTCCGAACATTACTCTTTACGGCCCGACCGATCCGGGGTTGATTGGCGGATATGGGAAGAATCAGCATCCTATCATTTCGGCTGAAAAAAATATGTCCACCGTTCAAGTAAATATTGTCTGGCATACCGTTCAACAGGTTATCTCATGAAGAAATTTCACATTATTAATCCGGGGAAAATGAGGGTATTGAACGCCTTATACAGTCCATTCAAACTTATTCTTTATGAGCCGTGCGCGCTCTTTACGCTTTTACGGTTATGATGAGTAATATTAAGGAAGCTATGGTGAAAAAGATTATCGTTTTTTGAAATGCCAAAAATATCAGGGATCGAAACAAGGCTATTTTCCGTCATCAGTATGGTGTTATAAACGTCAGTGAGATCGTGAGAAAATACTGGCGTCCCTTCTGGTAGTATCGATGGCTTAGTCCGACTGCATCACGATGATATGACGACATTCGCCTGCATGATTGAAAATCACTGTCGATAAATCACCCGCAGGTTAGGGCATGTTGATAGGAACTGATCATATGGAAAAAATGAAAACATTTATTATAAATCTCCCAAACTCAATTGACCGAAAAGCATTTATGCAGGAACAATGCCACAGTCTGGGACTGAATTTTGAGTTTTTCAATGCGGTAGCGGGTAAGGATTTTACCCGGGAAGAAGTGATTAAACACTCTCGTAAACTGACAGAAGTGAGAACACCAGGTGAGCTGGGGTGTGCACTGAGCCATATTGAACTTTATCGTAAAATTGTGACAGATAATATCCCTGTCGCCTTGATCCTTGAAGATGATGTTGTATTGAATGAAGATATTTCATCAGTACTTTCCAGCATTGAAAAAAATATCACTGGCCGTGAAATTATATTACTGAACCGGGCTAAACAATACCTGAATCGCGAGATTTACCGCTTCGAAAAAAACGCTGTTTATCCTGTAGCTGAGGCTGATTTGACGTGCAGTTATGTCATTACACAGGATGCAGCAGAAGCGCTATTAACGTTTCTATACCCCGTCTGGTTAGTCGCTGATCGATGGTCTTTGATTCGACAATACGGTGTGGCAAAAGTGAACTGTTTAATTCCTGAAGCCAGTTTTTTGAATGAACTTGCAGAAACAAGTACTATTTCACACAGAAACCAGGAAGATATTGTGCGTGATAATGAAATTGCGTGGCAGGAAATTAAGGCCCGACGCCCAATTAATGTAAAAATCAAAGATATATTATGGCGTTTTTTTTATCGTCACTATTACAAAGTCATTAAAAATGATAAAGTGAAGTAGACATTTTTATCTGCTATATAAGCAGTTAGGGGAGCCAGTGTTGAAGTTAAAGATGAAATTGTTTGGGTGGGTTGAAGCAGATTCCTCTGATTATCGGCTTGCTTATCAAACTTTAGGCGGTAATTTCTCAACGCATCCTGATGCGCTGGAATTTCAGCATAGACATGCTGATTTACAACCCCGATACTTTGTTTCCCGCCACCCGGATAATCATATTCAAGGTGCGATCTGTTTCTGGCGCGACAAAATAGTGGCTAATTCACTGCCCACGCGCAGCATGCTGAAAGAATCAGGTATTCCTGTTCCCAGTGATGAGTTACTTCTGCCCATTGAATGCCAGTTAATGCTGCCTGCTTATCTAAAAACGCTGTCAGCGTTGCATGCTCAGCAGGTGATTAACAGTTCAGTGAAAATGAATTCCGGACGTGAAATCTGTCTGGCTAAAGGGATGGGTGAAGGCGGATTTTCCCGCAAAGCTAAATATTCCAGAAAACGAGAATTAAATAAATTTCTGGAAGCCGGGGGAGAAGTCAGGCCTCACTGTGATTTTAATTCAAAAGAATTAATAGATATCTATTTTGAACTTTATCACATGCGAAGAGGGAAATATCCTCTTAACAGAGAATTGAATGTCTTATTTGTAGAAGGGCTTCGCAATAATATTTTTGGCAACATTCTTTTCTTTAAAGGAACACCCTGCGCATTTCAGCTTATTGTCATGGCAGAAAGTCCGAACTGGATAACATTTGACTATATAAATATTGGTGTCGACCAGCAATTTTCTGAGTACTCTCCCGGTTCCATCCTGAGTTGGATCAACATTAGTGAAGCATGGGATTTATGTCAGAAAAAAGGTAAGGTCATGCGCTATTCCTTTGGCAACCCGAGCTCATCTTATAAAGATCAGTGG
Organism: Erwinia rhapontici; assembly: GCF_020683125.1. Lineage (NCBI taxonomy): Bacteria > Pseudomonadati > Pseudomonadota > Gammaproteobacteria > Enterobacterales > Erwiniaceae > Erwinia > Erwinia rhapontici. The sequence goes on from NZ_CP085627.1 coordinate 4,940,539, forward strand.
TGCTACCGAGAATCGTTACGTCGTGTGTGGTCATTATAATTAATGATATCGGCTGCCTGATGGCAGCCGGTATCATTCAGCATATCAACATTCAATTATTTTTATAATATTTAATCACATTAATACTCAGAAGCACTCCGGTAACAAACATAAATTGTTCGAAGAAGTGATCGATTAGATTCCTGTCGACGACTGAACGGCTCAGGAAACCAATGGTAAATATTAATAAAAAGAGAGAGGATCCATCATTATTTTTTATATAAGACCGCCACGCCTGACGAATTATTATGATATTGAAAGCCAACCAGAGCAGAAGCCCAACAATACCATACTGCAGCGCCACTTCCAGCAAACCACTATGGCTTTGAGAGATAGTAATCTCATTGTTAGCATATTTAGTCCTGAGTAACTTGCCATAGATATCTTTACTGGCTCCGTTACCAAGCGGATGATCTTTTATTAACTCCAATGCCTGATGGATAAAAGCAGGGCGACAGGCGTTTGAATTATCAACGCTTGTCCCATTTTCTCTCTTTAGCGTGCTTGGGACAGCATGCGTGTCACTCAGCTCAAAACAGGATGAGTCTACCGGGGCATTCCAGCCAATTTTTACATCTTCGGCCATGGTGCGCCAGCGTGCATCATTTTTCCATGAGGCATATGAAATAGAACACACAACAGCCAATAATATCACAAGACCTAAAAGTAAATTATATTTATTCCTGTGGTTTATTTCTTTGGCTAATACCAGGAAAAACATAGAAACCATACCAGTGGCAAGACCCAGTGTGCCGAAACGCGTATTTGCCAGTATTGTCGATAATACCATTAAAGAAATCAACCCACCTAATACCCCGTTATTAAACGTGAGTACGGATTGAAATTTTAACACCCTTCTTAACGCTTCTGCGATAAGTATGACCGCGACCATATTGATCTGCATACTGAGTTCGGTACGGGTTCTGAAGAGTGCAGTTTGCCCAAATGCGATATTTCCGGTTTCATACCATATCCAAATAATATTTAACACATGTAACATTGGACTAACACAAAAACAGAGAACAATAATACTGATAAATTTTTCTGCTGTAAGGTTAGTAAATGCGTGTTTTAAGACAGGATAAATATAGAGGCCAAGGAAAAATAGCATTACAGGTCGTACCCACATGCCATTCCAGTTCTTAAACATAAGTTTTACATCAGGGGAAAACAATATTCCCGAAATTAAACCAATCAGCGTTATCGATAGTAATATTATCGAAATAGAGCGAATATAACTCTGCCATAAACGAGGATACACAGAGAGTTTAATAACCAGGAACAGAGTCATAACGCAAGAGGTGTAGAGTAAAAAATTACGATGAAAAGGGAGCAAGTTGTTAGGAATTGGCCAAACGATGGCCAGCATAATAACAAATGAAAACAGCATTGAAATAACAGCACGCACAGAAAAAATAAAAATAAAATATTTCTGCCCTGTAGTCTTTATGGAAAGCAAAATAACCCCTCTGAACATTCAGTTACTTGATTCTTATGCCCTATCTTCCCTGTAAATATCCAGATTTACCTAGTGATATGCCTGGTTTAGAGATATCCATATTCTGCTCACAAAAATCGTGTGTTATATTATTAACTCAAAAATCTTTCTGACGTCGTTTTCCCTGCGCATGCTCTTTTTTTTAAAAAAGCCACCTACATTTAGGTGGCTTTTCAAATTTAATCCCGTTAGAGAACGGCTTAACCCGGTATCTGGCTCTCATGAAGCAATGATACCAACACAGGGCTTCCAGTTTAGCCGCAGTCAGGCTGTCACTTCAAGAACTCTATGGGTACACTCTTATTTTTATCCATAAAAGGGAGAAAAAAAAGAAACAGAGCGTAACAATTTGATTCAAACAAGTTCAACCCTGAATCCGCCATTGGTGTGTGGTTGCACCGCAAAGGCTCATTACTTTCCGTCAGCCCCTTAGCAATCCTTCAGCACCAGCCATGTCAGCAGATACAAACTCGACAAGTAGTGATCCTCACTGCGACCTAACAAATCCATGATATAGCCTGTATCATCCTGCGTTAAATCACGTACCGCCAGTAAGCCACCCGTCGTATTGCACGGCATCTTATTATTACTCAGCACATCAATCCACACAGGTATCTGTAAACGTTGGAGGGTATCCGTTGCAACACAGCGGGATCATACTGGATGGCGATGAACCGCTTTATTATCGAATTCGTTGACTGCCTGAACGATCACCTTTAATAGGATCGCAGTGACACAAAATCACTAACAAGCTCTGATATCAACCCACTTTACTTTGATAATATTCGGACAACGTCATACCGATGGTACGAGATTGCAGCCAACTGAACAGGCTCTCCAGATCACGATATAATTGCTCTATACTTTCATCCGTCTGGAATGTTGGACTTCCCTTTGGCATAAACTCTGAAGAATGCAGCATAAACTCGACATAGTCATTGCCGTTCACCAATGCTTTTTCTGCCACGTTAATCATCTGATCAACATTGCCCCCCGCAGGCCGTAGCCAGTGAACAGAAGGGCTGCGCTTTTTACCACGCGCACTATCGTAGACTGATTTAAGTTGATTCATAAGAGGCGAATGTTTGTACTGAATGCTCATGGGAACTTCCAGCAAAGACGAAGCCCCTGCTTTTGAAATATCCTTTTCATCAATGAAATAGGCGCGCTCGGGAAAATGCTGGTAATTTGTTCCGCCATGACCTTTCGGATCACCGGGTGAGAACTGCCAGTTAACTTTGGGTGTTACAGAACAATCAACGACGTAACCATATTCAATCAGCAGTGCCGCATAGTACTCATTAAAAGCCCAACGCCCGGCACGGTGACTCAACATCTTCGTCTGAAACGTCTCTTCCAGCAGTTGCGTCATAAACGCAACTTTGCTGTGAATTTGCTCCGCAGGATACTCAATCAGATAGGGCTTATACCGCCAATCATCTCCGGTCAGGTCAGATAATGGCGGGCTATTCCAGGCATGTAAATGCATGCCAATCTCGCCGCTCTCACGCGCTATCACATCGCGAGCAAACGCAATATAGACGGGATCGATCGCCATTTCATAGTTGGTCAACCAGGTCGGTTTGAACGCATATTTTTCACACAACTGCTGGAAACGGGGCAAAAACCGAGCATTTTCGGTCGTAATACGATCATGATTCTGCCAAAGGTTATCGCCTTCAGTATCGATGGTGATGAGAAACGCGGGCTTACCCATTTTCCTTCCTGCAGTGAAAATTATCTGCCCGTTATGTTACGTAGCGAACGCCAATTGCGCAAAGTTATTCTCTCCGTGATGAGCTTACAGCCTGCGATACTAGCCACGTCCCGATGACTGCTTTAGAATCAGCGGTTGGCTTACTCAACAGCGATCTCGTATGAAACATCAGGACCTGCCACTTCCTCCACACCAAGCTGCCCGCATTCTGGTGATCAAGTTTCGTCATCATGGCGATATGCTATTAACCACTCCGGTTATCCACTCGTTGAAAGCGGCCTGGCCCAATGCCGAGATCGATGTATTACTGTATGAAGAAACGCGTGCCATGCTGGCTTATCACCCGGATATCAACAAAATTTATGCCATTGATCGCGCGTGGAAGAAACAGGGGATTCGCTTTCAGCTGCGACAGGAATGTCACCTGATCAAAAAAATCAGGAAACAGCGTTATGATATTGTCGTAAATCTTGCCGATCAGTGGATTAGCGCGGTGATTACCCGATTGACGAAGGCTCCTGTACGGCTGGGTTTTGATTTTCCCAAACGTCGTGGTGTTCTCTGGCAGTACTGCCATACTCAGTTAGTTCCGACAAACACACATCATAATTTGCATACCGTCGAACAAAATTTGTCACTGCTGGAGCCTCTTCAACTGCCTAATATCGACAGCACTGTCGGCATGTATTATGCAGATAGCGACCGCCAGTCTGTGCTACAGCGCCTCACTGGTGTGACTAAATATATTGTCGTACAGCCTACTTCACGATGGTTTTTCAAATGCTGGAGTGAGAGCAATATGGCAGCCGTCATTCAGGCACTCCAGGATGAAGGGCATACCATTGTCCTGACCTCCGGCCCCGATCGCAAAGAACTGGCGATGGTCGACACCATCCTTGGTAACCTCTCATCACGTGGCAATGTTTTTTCCCTGGCTGGCCAGCTGACACTGAATCAGTTGGCGGCCCTGATTGACTCGGCGGAACTGTTTATCGGTGTAGACTCGGTTCCCATGCATATGGCTGCCTCATTACAAACCCCATGTATCGCTCTCTTTGGTCCATCAAAACTGACGTCCTGGCGGCCATGGCAGGTGAACGGAGAGGTGATTTGGGCTGGGGATTATGTCCTGCTGCCAGAACCGGATGCTGTCGATACCAAAACAGAAGAGCGTTATCTGGATGCTATTCCAGTGGAAACCGTGCTAAGCAGCGCAAGGAGATTACTGGCATGACACCGATTCGGCTGGCGATTGTGCGCCAGAAATATCGTCCCGATGGGGGTGCTGAACGCTTTATCTCACGTGCACTGGAAGCGCTGGATAATCAGGCGATGGATCTCAACGTCATCACGCGTCAGTGGCAAGGTCAGCACCAGAATAACTGGAAAATTCATCTGTGCGATCCGTTTAAATGGGGACGCATCAGCCGCGAGCGCGGATTTGCCGACGCGGCAAGAACCCTCTGGCAACGTGAGAAATTTGATATCGTTCAAAGTCACGAACGTATTGCGGGTTGTGATATTTATCGTGCCGGAGATGGTGTTCACCAACGATGGCTGGAACAACGTTCACTCGTTCTGCCCACCTGGCAGCAAAAACTGCTCATGAGCAATCGCTATCATCGTTATGTGATGAAGGCTGAACGAGAGATGTATCAGGCTCAAGAACTCAAAGCCGTCATCTGTAATGCTCAGATGGTGAAAGATGAAATTATCGAGCGTTTTGGCGTTGCCAGCGACAAAATCCATGTCATTTATAACGCTATCAATACGACTCAATTTACTCCCGTCGATGACGCCGAGCGTCATGAACTTCGCACCCGGCTTGCTCTACCACTCAATGCCTGCGTACTGATCTACGTCGGTTCAGGTTTCGAACGAAAAGGGCTGGCTGCAGCTATCAAAGCCATTGCAGGGACTGACCGTTATCTTGTCGTTGTCGGTCAGGATAAAGCCGAGAAGCAGTATCGCGCATTAGCCAACAAACTGGGCTGCGCTGAACGGGTTATCTTCACGGGTATGCAAACGGACACGCGGCCATGGTATCAGGCATGCGATGGCCTGCTATTGCCGACTCTGTATGACCCTTTCCCCAATGTTGTTCTTGAAGCAATGGCATGTGGTTTACCCGTGATCACAACCACCAGCTGTGGCGGTAGCGAATTTATTAAAGAAGGGGAAAATGGCTATGTCTGCGATGCACTGGATATTACCTCCCTGCGAGATGCGGTGATGGCATTGCCTGACCAGGCCATCGGCAGTGAAATGGCAAGACAGGCGCGTGAACGCGTGATGGGTTCTTCTCCCCAGCATTTATCTCAACAGCTCATCTCTCTTTATCAAAAAATATTGGATTAACCGATGCGTATCTTAATGATTATCGATGGATTACCCGGTGGTGGTGCGGAGAAAGTTGTCCTGACACTGTGCGAAGGTATGCAACAGATGGGCCATCAGATCAGCCTGTTTTCATTGCGTGATGTTTGTCATTACACACTGCCTGACGGAATCGACTACCAGGTGATAGAGAACCATAGCAGCGCCCCCTGGCATAAAATGACCGAACTCAGCCGCCGAGCTACCGCACTCGACCAGGCAGTCGCCAACAGAGAAAAACAGAACGGATTTTATGATCTCATTTTCTCTCATTTGCATAAAACCGACCGCATTGTTGCCCGTTGCAAGCGTCTGGCCGCTGAAAAACTATGGTTTTGCATCCACGGTATTCTTTCAAACTCGTATCTTGGGCACCGCAGTGGGTTAGATCATTGGCTAAAAAAGCGCAAAACAGCCAAGGTGTATCAGCAGAAAAACATCGTTGCGGTTTCAAAAGCTGTTGCAGAAGATTTGACGCAAAATCTGCTGGTTTCTCCGCGATGTTTGGCAGTGATTAATAATCCTTTTGATATCAGCACAATACTTACTCAATCCGCTCAACCTTTTTTGCGCACAGAAGAACCTTATGTGGTCCACGTCGGACGTTTCCACCCCCATAAACGTCATGATCGTTTGCTGAAGGCGTTTGCGAAATCAGGAATACCCGCAAAATTAGTCCTGGCAGGAACGGGAGATGAGCAGCAAATCACGGCAGTTAAACAGCAGGCACAGGAACTTGGCATAGCTGACCGTGTTATTTTCGCTGGTTTTCAGGCCAACCCTTACCCATTAATCAAACATGCGAAAGTATTAGTGCTCAGTTCCGACAGCGAAGGCTTCGGCAATGTGCTTGTTGAAGCGTTACTCTGTGGGACGCCGGTTGTTAGTACTCGATGCCCCGGAGGGCCCGCCGAAATACTGGAAAGAGTAGGTATGAATGATGCGCTGTCAGGGTTAACAAGTGATTCACTGGCCACTAAACTGGCACAAATCTATCACTCGCCACCGAAAATCGATCATCAGCAATTAATGGGTTACGATTTGCAGCACATTTGTCAGCAATATCTTGCACTTAAAAAACTGCCTACCTGATGACTCGCGAGTAACGGTAATACTATGTCTGCGGTGCCGCTGCCCATTACATACTCAGGCAGCACTAATCCAACCCATAACGCAAAAATCTGCTGAAATCTGTAGCATTATTTAACTAATTGAAATTAAAATAAATTGAAATTTCTCAGACAAGCGACTCTGTCTATGCCGTCATTATCCCCTCTGCTTAGTGTCATTGTTCCGTTACATAATGCGGGAGTGTTATTTGATCCATTTATGGCCTCCTTGCTCAGGCAGACCTTCCAGGATCTGGAAATCATTATTGTTGATGATGGTTCAACAGATGGTTCAGGTGAGCGAGCAGATCAATATGCCAGTCAGGCAACCAATATCCAGGTTATCCATCAGGAAAACGGCGGCGTTTCGCGTGCACGCAATGCCGGGCTGCAAAGGGCTCGGGGGAAGTATGTCGCATTCCCTGATGCTGACGATATACTCGACCCGAAACTTTACGACACCCTGGTGATGCTGGCACTCGCTGATGATCTTGATGCCGTACAATGCAACGCCCTGCGCGCCAACTCACCTACGGATGCAGGCCAAGTACTATTGCCCCTAAACCGTTTGCGCTCAACCTGCGTCATGGATGGTTGCACATGGCTAAATCGGGCATTAAAAACCCGCCGCTATTTACATGTCGTTTGGCTGGGGATCTACCGAGCCTCCTTAATCAAGGAGGCCGGACTGCAATTTGTCCCCGGACTGCATCACCAGGATATTCCCTGGACCACTGAATTTATGCTGAACGCGCGCCGCGTGCGCTACACAGAACAAACACTCTATCGGTATCTTATCCATCAACAATCCATCAGCAATCGCCGTCGAACCGGTCGGGCTGATGTGATATACCAACGCCATTATTTGAAAATTTGCCATCTGCTGGAAAAAATTAATCAGCGCTATCAGGACAAAGTCAAAATTTATCGGCCTCTACATTGGCAGATAACCCGGGAAGCGCTAAGTGTTTGTCATGCCATCCGGCGTGAACCAAACCAGGCCGCAAAACAGGCCATGATTGCCGACATCTGGCGTACACAGACTCATCTCCGCATGCTACGCAATGCACGCGGTATTAAGCAGTGGTACCAACTGCTCCTGTGGCTGACTCGCCTGCTGCTATGGCGCAAAAACCTCCGTAAAAGTTAAGCCTGCTAACGACAGCAGGCTCCCTACAATGAAGTAGTGTGAGCAGGCCTCACTTATCTGCTAACATGCCGCATTGTTTCTCTTTTTTCGGCTATCCCTGGGCATATGTCTCTGTTCAACTGAAAACAATGTGATGATTACCATTTATACCGCCTTGCTGTATCTCATTCAGCCTCTCATCTGGCTGCGCCTCTGGCTACGTGGTCGAAAGGCTCCTGCCTACCGTAAACGCTGGGCTGAACGTTATGGATTTTGCACGGGGAAAGTGAAGCCAGAGGGTATTCTGCTGCACTCCGTATCGGTCGGTGAGACACTGGCGGCGATCCCTCTGGTTCGTGCGTTGCGCCATCGCTACCCCGACCTGCCGATTGTCGTCACCACCATGACCCCGACGGGATCGGAGCGCGCCAGTTCGGCATTTGGCAAAGATGTTCATCACGTTTACCTGCCCTACGACCTACCCGGCGCAATGAATCGCTTCTTCGATACCGTTCGTCCGCGACTGGTGATCATTATGGAAACCGAACTATGGCCCAATATGATCACTCAACTGCATGCCCGTAAAATCCCTCTGGTCATCGCCAATGCGCGCCTGTCTGAACGTTCAGCAAAGGGTTATGCAAAGATCGGCAAATTCATGAAACGCCTGCTGCAACGCATCACACTGATTGCCGCGCAGAATCAGGAAGATGGCGAGCGTTTTATCGGTCTGGGCGTCAAGCGCTCACAGCTTTCAGTTACCGGTAGCCTGAAATTTGATATTTCTGTCACACCTGAGTTGGCGGCACGTGCTATCACCTTGCGCCGTCAGTGGGCACCCCGTCGTCCGGTCTGGATTGCGACCAGTACCCATGAAGGCGAAGAGAGCATCATTCTGGAAGCACACCGTAAGCTACTGGAACGTTTCCCCAGCCTGCTGCTGATTTTGGTGCCACGCCATCCGGAACGTTTCGATACCGCACGCGCACTGACCCAAAAAGCCGGGTTCAGCTATACCTTACGCAGCAGCGGTGAAATCCCCTCTGGCAGTACTCAGGTCGTCATTGGCGATACGATGGGCGAACTGATGCTGTTGTACGGTATTGCCGACCTCGCCTTTGTCGGTGGCAGTCTGGTTGAGCGTGGTGGCCACAATCCGCTGGAACCGGCTGCGCATGCCATTCCGGTGTTGATGGGGCCACATATCTTTAACTTTAAAGATATCTGTGCACGCCTGCAGCAGGCCGATGGCATGATCACCGTGACCGATGCCGACTCGCTGGATAAAGAGATTGGTACCCTGCTGACGGATGAAGATTACCGCCTTTACTACGGCCGTCATGCCGTTGATGTGCTCCACCAGAATCAGGGTGCATTACAACGTCTGCTACATTTACTTGAACCTCATCTGCCACAGCGGAATCATTAAATGCGTTCACGCCAGACACTGTCGGTAGTGATTATTGCCAAAGATGCGGCAGACCTGCTGCCAGAATGTCTTGAGTCAATCAGTTGGGCAGATGAGATCATCCTGCTCGACTCAGGTAGCAGCGATGGTACCCCGGACATTGCGAGCCGCCATGGCGCAAAGGTCTTTCACTCTGAGGAGTGGCATGGATATGGTAAACAGCGCCAGCTGGCACAGAGCTATGCCAGCCATCCGATGATTTTGATGATCGACAGCGATGAGCGCGTCACTCCTGAACTAAAACAAACCATTGAAAAGGTGCTGGAACAGCCGCCATCTTCCACAGTGTACAGCATTGCACGGCGCAACCTGTTCCTGGGGCGTTTTATGCGTCACAGTGGTTGGTATCCTGACCGAGTCACCCGCCTGTACCCCCGTCAATATCAATACAACGATAACCAGGTACATGAATCGCTGGAAACGGCGCAAACGAAAGCCACACCGTTACGCGGCGATCTGCTGCATCTGACCTGTCGGGACTTCTCTGCATTCCAGTGGAAACAATTCGCCTATGCGGAAGCCTGGGCGAAACAACGCCATCAGCAAGGCAAACGCTGCGGTATCGCGGCTATTTTTGGCCATACCATCGGCGCTTTTCTGAAGACACTGGTACTGCGTGCGGGTTTTCTTGATGGTAAACAGGGCTGGCTGCTGGCCGTGGTCAATGCACAATATACTTTCAATAAATACACGGCCCTCTGGGCTCTTAATCACGCATCCAGGAACGGCAGACTATGAGCACCAAAGCCATTTACCCCGGTACCTTTGATCCAATGACCAACGGGCACCTCGATATCGTGACCCGCGCCGCGCTGATGTTTGATCACATCATACTGGCGGTGGCGGCAAGCCCGAGTAAGAAGCCTATGTTCTCACTGGAGGAACGCGTCGCGCTGGCAAGCGAAGTGGTGGCACATCTGCCGAATGTTGAAGTGGTGGGATTCAGTGACTTGATGGCTAACTTTGCCAAAGCGCAGCAGGCCAATGTGCTGGTACGTGGCCTGCGGGCGGTGTCTGATTTTGAATACGAACTGCAACTGGCGCATATGAACCGTCACCTGATGCCCACGCTGGAAAGCGTATTTTTGATGCCTTCCGAAGCCTGGTCCTTTATCTCTTCATCCCTGATGAAAGAGGTGGCGCGCCACGGAGGGGAAGTCCAGGCGTTCCTGCCTGCCACGGTGTATGAGGCACTGAAAGCGAAACTCTGAGCAAGAGCGGCTTACTGCTGGCAGTGACGGCAGAAAAAGGTGCTGCGCTGCCCGTGCTTACTGCTCTCGATTGGCATGCCGCACTGTCGGCAAGGTTCACCCGCACGGCCATAAACCTGCAGTTCCTGCGCAAAATACCCGGGCTTACCGTCACTTTGTAGAAAGTCGCGTAAGGTAGTACCACCTTGCTCAATAGAACGCAGCAGGACCGCTTTGATGGTGGCAACCAGCAGCCCGGTGTCGGCTTCAGTTAAGTCCATTGCAGGACGATCGGGTAAGATCCCCGCCACAAACAGCGATTCACTTGCGTAGATATTTCCCACGCCCACCACCACTTTGTTATCCATCAACCAGGGTTTGACCGCTGTACGCTTACCCCGTGATTTTTCAAACAGATATGCGGCTGAAAAATCCTCGCTAAGCGGCTCTGGCCCCAGATGCGACAGCACAGAGCTGGCGGAAAGGTCAGGACACCACAACCAGGCACCAAAGCGGCGTGGATCGGTATAACGCAGAACCTTACCGTTGCTCATGACAAGATCAACATGATCGTGCTTTGCCGCAGGCAGGTCTTCCGGCAATACGCGCAGGCTGCCCGACATTCCAAGATGCACAATGATCCAGCCTGTTGGCAGTTCCAGCAGCAGATATTTAGCACGGCGCTGGACGCTCAGAACGGGCTGGTCACTCAGAGCATGGATTTCTTGCGAAACAGGCCAGCGAAGGCGTGCATTACGCACCACTGCATGCAGAATCGTTGCTCCAACAAGATGTGGCTCGATCCCGCGTCGACTGGTTTCGACCTCTGGTAACTCTGGCATTGCCTCGCCTCCGTAGCGCCTGGCCTATTTTTCACACTGCAGCGTACTATACAGAAAACCCCAGAAACAAAAAAACCCGGCCGGGGCCGGGTTTTTCATCCACTGAGATTAATTACTTAATCTTAGCTTCTTTATAGATCACGTGCTGGCGGACAACTGGATCGAATTTCTTCAGTTCCAATTTTTCCGGCTTAGTACGTTTGTTCTTCGTGGTGGTATAGAAGTGACCTGTACCAGCAGAAGAAACCAGCTTGATCTTCTCACGAATACCTTTAGCCATGTTTCAGTTCCTTACCTTAGTACTTCTCACCGCGGGCACGGAGATCGGCCAAGACCGTATCAATACCCTTTTTATCAATTACGCGCATGCCATTGGCAGATACGCGCAGTGTAACGAAGCGCTTTTCGCTCTCAATCCAAAAACGATGAGAGTGCAGGTTCGGCAGGAAACGGCGTTTCGTCGCGTTCATTGCGTGGGAACGGTTGTTACCCGTTACCGGACGCTTGCCAGTTACTTGGCAGACTCGTGACATGTCTATTCTCCAAAAATCAAATCAGCTCGAGCTTTAAAAATAAGGTTCTGGCCGCCTCGTCAGGCTTATAGCCCATCCAGGCGAGTTCTATGTGAACCCGCTGAGTAGGCTCAAACGCCAAACCCGAGATTCTCAAAGGTGGCGTAGTATACGCCCTGAAGCGCGACCGCTCAAGTCCCGAACAGATAAAGATCCCTAAGGATCGCGTACATTTGTCTTTTTTGTACAGGAAGCATCCGGTTTATGCACTGTAATTCCTGAACTAAATCGTAAAACGGTTAAATAACAGCCCACTCATTATAGCCATCCCCGCTCAGCAAAAGACACATACTCACCTCGCCCGATCACCATATGGTCAAGTACCCGGATATTCATCAGGGTACAGGCACGCACAATTTGCTGCGTTATATCACGATCGGCGCGGCTGGGTTCTGCCAGCCCGGATGGGTGATTATGCGCCAGAATGACCGCCGCTGCATTGCGTTTTAGCGCTTCGCGTATAATCTCACGGGGGTGCACTTCAACGCTGTTGAGCGTGCCACTGAACATTTCACTGGTATGAATGACCCGATGCTGATTATCAAAAAAGACCACCTGGAAAATCTCCCTTTCCCGGTGCGCCAGTGAGCTGTTAAGAAAATCCAGCATCTGTTCAGCACTGCTGACAACACGGTTTTCCAATGCCTGCTGGCAGGTAAAGCAGCGCCGGGCGAGTTCGGCCACCGCATTGAGTTGCGCATATTTTGCCATGCCGATACCGTGAATCGCCTGAAAATCTTCGGCGGGTGCCGTCATCAATTGGTGTAACGAGCCAAATACGTCAAGCAACCGCTGCGCCAGCGTCATCACGTGGACCCCACGCGTTCCGATGCGCAGGAAAATAGCCAGCAGTTCAACATCACTTAGCGTTTGTGCGCCACATTTCAACAATTTTTCACGCGGGGGTAACCCCATCCAGTTCTCATCCATCTGCCGTTTCTCCTTCCTGAAGATAAAAAAGCATGGCATTATATACAGTAGTATCCTATTGCGATGTGCTGACTTTACGCGCCAGCTCGCAAAAAATGTGTGGTGCTAACCCGCCCGCCGGAGTGTGATAAAATAATCAGATTACGGCGCGAGAGCACCGGGCAGGCTAAACAGAAGGCGAACAGCAACATGATGGGATTAACCGGAAAACGTATTGTTCTTGGCGTCAGTGGGGGTATCGCTGCCTATAAAACCCCTGAACTGGTACGCAGGTTACGCGACCGTGGCGCAGAAGTACGTGTCGTCATGACTCACGCAGCGAAAGCCTTTATCACCCCACTCAGTTTGCAGGCTGTATCTGGCTATCCGGTTTCCGACGATTTACTCGACCCGGCTGCTGAGGCCGCTATGGGTCATATTGAATTGGGGAAATGGGCAGATCTGGTCATCCTTGCCCCTGCAACTGCGGACCTGATCGCTCGTGTTGCCGCGGGTATGGCGAACGACCTGGTGACGACCCTTTGCCTCGCAACGGCAGCACCGGTGGCAATTGTCCCGGCAATGAACCAGCAGATGTACCGCGCACTGCCTACCCAGCATAATGTACAACTGCTGGCACAACGCGGAGTGCTGGTTTGGGGCCCTGACAGCGGCAGCCAGGCCTGTGGCGATATCGGCCCAGGGCGTATGCTCGACCCGCTGGCAATTGTTGACCTGGCGATAAACTGGGCTGCTCCCGTCAACGATCTGCAACATCTCAATATTATGATCACCGCCGGCCCGACCCGGGAAGCACTCGATCCGGTGCGTTTTATCAGCAATCACAGCTCAGGAAAGATGGGGTTTGCTATTGCGGCGGCGGCGGCGCAACGCGGTGCCAGCGTCACGCTGGTGGCGGGCCCGGTTACGTTGCCGACACCGGCAGGCGTTAATCGTATTGATGTCACTTCGGCGCTGGACATGCAGCAGGCAGTGATGGCGCAGGCAGCCGCTCAACAGATCTTTATTGGTTGTGCGGCAGTAGCCGACTACAGGGCGGCGGCAGTGGCGGAAGAAAAAATCAAAAAACAGGGCGAAGAAATCACCCTGCGAATGATAAAAAATCCCGATATTGTGGCAGGTGTTGCAGCGATGCCGCACGACAGACCGTATGTTGTAGGATTTGCCGCTGAAACCCAGAATGTGGAAGAATACGCACAACAAAAACGGACGCGCAAGAATCTGGACTTGATCTGCGCCAATGATGTAGCCAAAACCGGGCAGGGTTTCAACAGTGATACCAATGCTCTTCACCTTTTTTGGCAGGAGGGAGATAAAGCCTTACCGCTCTGCGATAAGACACTCCTTGGCCAACAGCTATTAGACGAGATTGTCAGCCTTTATGATGAAAAAAATCGACGTTAAGATTCTTGATGCGCGAGTCGGCACCGACTTCCCCCTGCCAACCTACGCCACGTCAGGTTCTGCCGGGCTTGATTTGCGTGCCTGCCTGGATGAAGCCTTTGTGCTTGAGCCTGGTGTAACAACGCTGGTGCCAACGGGTTTAGCGATTCATATTGCTGACCCACAGCTGGCTGCCGTGATCCTGCCGCGTTCCGGGCTGGGGCATAAGCATGGCGTCGTTCTGGGTAACCTGGTCGGTTTGATCGATTCCGATTATCAGGGTCAACTGATGGTTTCCGTCTGGAACCGTGGGCAAGACTCCTTTACTATCGAACCCGGCGAACGTATTGCGCAGATGGTTTTCGTGCCTGTCGTCCAGGCCGAGTTCAATCTGGTCAACGACTTTGACACCAGCGTGCGTGGTGAAGGTGGTTTCGGCCATTCTGGTCGCCAGTAATTCTCCACGGGCCGCACAACGATAATCTGAATTGACTCGCCGTGACCACGCGTTCACGGACGTTGTGTGGGCCTTTGCCCGTTTTATGGTGATGTTTTCAGGGGTCTTTTAAGACATGGTAGAAAAGAAGAGTGCGAAAAGGAATCGCCGCGAAGAAATTCTACAGGCGCTGGCGCAAATGCTGGAGTCTGGTGATGGCAGCCAGCGCATCACCACCGCCAAACTGGCGGCGAATGTAGGGGTTTCTGAAGCAGCGCTTTACCGGCATTTTCCCAGCAAAACCAAGATGTTTGACAGCCTGATCGAATTTATTGAAGACAGCCTGATTACGCGCATCAATCTGATTCTGAAAGATGAAAAAGAGACGCTTCCGCGCCTACGTATGATCACTCAGTTAATTCTGGGCTTTGGTGAGCGTAATCCGGGTTTAACGCGCATTCTGACCGGCCATGCGCTGATGTTCGAACAGGATCGCTTACAGGGGCGTATAAACCAGCTTTTTGAACGTATTGAGGTGCAGCTGCGCCAGGTGATGCGTGAGAAGAAAATGCGTGAAGGTGAAGGGTTTATTACCGATGAAACGCTGCTGGCCAGCCAGCTACTGGCATTTTGCGAGGGATTGCTGTCACGGTTTGTTCGTTCCGAATTCCGCTATCGCCCTACCGTCGACTTCGACGTACGCTGGCCACTACTGGCCGCACAACTCGTGTAATGTTGCGGGTCGACCAGAAAGAGGGTCGGCCCGCACAACGACATCCTGTCAGATACCAAACTCGCTGCGATAAGCACGTACAGCAATCAGATGATCGGCCATTTCTGGCTGTTCTTCCAAGTAAGCAATCAGTTCTTTTAGCGTGATGATCGAAATCACCTGACATCCATAATCACGTTCCACTTCCTGAATCGCTGAGATTTCGCCACGTCCGCGTTCCTGACGGTCGAGGGAAATCAATACGCCAGCCAGCGTCGCCTGATGCGCCGCGATAATTTCCATCGATTCGCGAATAGCCGTGCCTGCAGTGATCACATCATCCACCAGCATGATTTTACCCTGCAACGGGCTGCCCACCAGCGTGCCACCTTCGCCATGGGTTTTGGCTTCTTTGCGGTTAAAACAGTAAGGAACGTCACGGTCGTGATGATCGGCCAGAGCTACCACCGTCGTGGTCGCAATGGGGATGCCTTTATAGGCTGGGCCAAAGACCAGATCGAAATCGATACCCGAATCCACCAGTGCCTGGGCATAGAAACGGCCCAGCAGGGCAAGATCACGCCCGGTATTGAACAGACCGGCGTTAAAGAAATAAGGGCTTTTGCGCCCTGATTTCAGCGTGAACTCACCAAACTTCAGCACCTGCTTGTTGATGGCGAATTCGATAAATTGGCGCTGCCAGGCTTTCATGTCGTTTTCCTCAAATAGGGGGCATAAAAAAGGCGACTTCATCGTCGCCTGAAAAAATCAGTTGGCCAGCGCCGCTTTTTGCGCTGCAACCAGAGTATCGATACCGCCTCGTGCCAGCTCCAACAGCTTCAGCAGTTCGTCATGAGTGAACGGTTCACCTTCTGCGGTGCCCTGCACTTCAATCATGCGACCGTCTTCCGTCATCACCACATTCATGTCGGTTTCGGCGGCAGAGTCCTCAACGTACTCCAGATCGCACAGCGCTTCGCCCTTGACGATGCCAACAGAGATCGCGGCGACCATGCCTTTCATCGGGTTAGTCTTCAGCTTACCGATAGAGACGAGATGGTTCAGCGCATCAGCCAGTGCCACGCAAGCTCCGGTGATGGAGGCAGTACGGGTGCCACCGTCGGCCTGTAACACGTCACAGTCCAGGGTAATGGTGAATTCACCCAGCGCCTTCAGATCAATTGCCGCACGCAGCGAGCGGGCGATTAAACGCTGGATTTCCAGGGTACGACCGCCCTGCTTCCCTTTAGCCGCTTCACGCGCATTACGGCTGTGGGTGGCACGTGGCAGCATGCCGTATTCGGCGGTGACCCAACCCTGGCCCTGACCTTTCAGAAAACGTGGTACGCCTTCATCAATGGTGGCGGTACACAGAACTTTGGTATCACCGAATTCAACCAGCACAGAGCCTTCTGCATGTTTGGTGTAATGACGGGTCAGGGTGACGGGGCGCACCTGTTGTGCGCTACGGCCTGATGGACGCATAATTTCTCTCCGGCTAGCTAAACATAATTGGCTGCGCATTATACGGATTTCGCCATGGATTGCCTATCGCAGGCGAAACTGAACGCAATTGTTATGAAAATAACGACTATTTAAACGCTAAAACAGCCAGATAGCGCCCGGCTGGATGTAAATCAAACTGAAATATGGCTAAATGCCTCTCATCATCAATCATTCCTCATGCCGGACCTGCGTATGACCTCTGTTTTTCATTTTATTCTGGCCCTGGCCATTATCTGCTGCCTGGCGTTACTGTTCAGTAATGACCGGAAAAAAATTCGCCCACGCGTGCTGTTGCAACTGGTTGTCATTGAAGCTGCCCTCGCCTGGTTCTTCCTGCACGCTTCTGGTGGGCTGACCGTTGTTACCGTCTTTTCAGGCTTCTTTGAGGTTCTGCTGAAATACGCAGCGCAGGGAACCGATTTTGTCTTCGGCGGGATGAGTTCACAGGGGCTGGCGTTTATCTTCCTCGGCGTGCTCTGCCCAATTGTCTTTATCTCTGCCCTGATCGGGATTTTGCAGCACCTTAAAATTCTGCCGCTGTTGATCAGGGGCGTTGGCACCGTTCTCTCTAAAGTTAACGGTATGGGTAAGCTGGAGTCATTTAATGCCGTCAGCACGCTGATCCTCGGCCAGTCGGAAAACTTTATCGCCTATAAAGGTATCCTGGCAGAGATTTCACCACGTCGCCTCTACTCAATGGCAGCGGCCGCGATGTCCACCGTGTCGCTGTCGATTGTTGGCGCCTATATGTCGATGATTGAGCCACGCTATGTTGTGGCGGCGCTGATCCTCAACATGTTCAGTACCTTTATCATCCTGTCGATTATCAACCCGACACCGGTGGGCGATGAGCCGGAGATTCGTCTGGAAAAGCTGCACGAAGATCAGAGCTTCTTTGAAATGCTGGGTGAATACATTCTGGCTGGCTTTAAAGTGGCGATGATAATTCTGGCCATGCTGATTGGCTTTATCGCCTTAATTGCAGCGGTGAATGCCGTGTTCTCAGCCGTTTTCGGCATTAGCTTCCAGCAGATCCTCGGCTATGTGTTCTGGCCATTTGCGTGGCTGATTGGCATCCCGACCGCAGATGCTCTGCCGGCTGCCAGTATTATGGCGACAAAGCTGGTAACGAACGAGTTTGTGGCCATGATTGAGCTGAAGAAAATCGCCGCAGAATTGTCGCCGCGCGGACTGGGTATTCTGTCGGTGTTCCTGGTCTCCTTCGCGAACTTTGCCTCTATCGGCATCGTCGCCGGGGCGATAAAAGGGTTGAATGAGCAACAGGGGAATGTGGTTTCACGCTACGGCCTGAAGCTGATTTACGGCTCCACGCTGGTCAGCTTGCTCTCTGCAGCCTTTGCCGGGCTGGTGCTGTAATCTCTACACCCGGCGCATTCGCGCCGGGTGTTCTTGATTAAAAGACAGGTCAGAACGCCACACAGGCCGCCGCATCCACCCGCATCACTGAATCCTGGGCAAAGCGCTGTTTATAAATAGCACGCAGTGCCTCAATCCCCTGTTCACTGGCTTTATCCGGAGCATGGATCAGCAGCAGCGCCTTGCTGTTTTCCCGCGCCAGTTTTCCATCATTTCCCAGCCACTGCCCTTTTGCCGCAAAGACCGTCAACCCTGCTTTGAAGCGAGGTGTGACTTCTGAATCAACAAACGTCTGCCATTCTGCCTCGGTGATAACGGCACCCTGCGGGCGATTCAGACCGAAGTAGAGGGTAGTTTGCGTCAGGGCGTCGCCCACGGTACAGATCGGGGCGGTCATCTGGCTGGCTGGCCGTGACGGTGTCGTGCAGCCTGACAGCGCCAGTACCAGAAGGGAAAATGTGAATACGCGCGGCATCATAGTGGCTCCTGAAGTGAGTGATGTTTCTTATTTCGGCATCTTAAGCTTCTGGCAACAAAACGTCAGCCAAAACACGGCCATTTGACCGAATGCCTGTTAAGGCATCGTCAGCATCGCTATAATCGCTGCATCTTTTCCTAATAACGGTACGCAAAATGATCCGCAGCATGACAGCTTATGCCCGACGCGAAACGAAAGGCGAATGGGGCAGCGCAGCCTGGGAGCTGCGTTCCGTCAACCAGCGCTATCTTGAAACCTATATTCGTCTGCCAGAGCAGTTTCGTGGCCTGGAACCGGTAATTCGTGAACGCATTCGTAATCGTCTAACCCGTGGGAAAATCGAAGTTAACCTGCGTTTCGACGCTGACCCGCGTGCCCAAAGTTCGCTGGTACTGAATGAAAAACTGGCCATCCAGCTGGTGCAGGCTGCCAACTGGGTCAAAATGCAGAGCGACGAGGGTGAAATCAATCCGGTCGATATCCTGCGCTGGCCTGGCGTGATGTCAGCCGAAGAGCAGGATCTGGATGCGATTTCTGCCCAGTTGCTGAAGGCGCTGGATGCTGCCATCGACGAATTTATTATTGCGCGTGAAAGCGAAGGCACGGCTCTGAAAGCGCTGATTGAACAGCGTCTGGAAGGGGTGAGCGCGGAAGTGATCAAAGTCCGTACGCATATGCCAGAAGTACTCAAATGGCAACGTGAACGACTGGTTACCCGCCTGGAAGAGGCGCAGGTACAGCTGGAAAATAATCGCCTGGAGCAAGAGCTGGTGATGCTGGCGCAGCGTGTGGACGTCGCGGAAGAGCTGGACCGTCTGGAAGCCCATGTGAAAGAAACCTATAACATCCTGAAGAAGAAGGAAGCGGTCGGCCGCCGCCTCGACTTTATGATGCAGGAGTTCAACCGTGAGTCGAACACACTGGGATCAAAATCCATTAATGCTGATATCACCGCTTCTGCCATTGAGCTGAAAGTGCTGATTGAGCAGATGAGAGAACAGATTCAGAACATCGAGTAATGCGATGCTCACTGTGTAAAAAAGCCCTGTTTACAGGGCTTTTTTATGCTGTTTTCCCGCCGCCAGCAACAGCGGCTCACGATAGATCCAGTGAAAACTGAAATCCTGTTCGCTGTGCAGACTTATTTCCCCGATGATCACTATATCCATCTGGCCTTTAGACAGCGATTAAAGTTAAACATTGATTCCTTTCATAGCGATTTTACAGTGAATATTATTCAGAACCACAATATCTGACGCATCGAGTATCAGGTCAGCAGCCGCTGCGTTCTCTGCGAGATACTGTGCAGGTATCAAAATCCTCGGCCAAACAGCAATAGGAAGAACGTCTCCGACAAGGTAAACTATCCCCTTACTTTATTATGGATTTACTTAAGGATTATCATGGAAACGTTACCTCCTTGCCCAAAATGTCACTCAGAATATAGCTGGCAAGATGGCGTGATGCTCAACTGCCCGGAATGTGGCCACGTGTGGGCTGATGGCGCTGACGCCGCGACTGATGACACCCTGATTGTTAAAGATGCCAACGGCAACCTGCTGGCAGATGGCGATAGCGTCACGGTGATTAAAGACCTTAAAGTCAAAGGCAGTTCAACACCGCTGAAGATTGGCACCAAAGTAAAAAGCATTCGCCTGGTAGAAGGTGACCACAATATTGACTGCAAAATCGATGGCTTTGGCCCGATGAAATTGAAGTCTGAGTTTGTGAAAAAGAACTGATCCCAGCCAGTAGCCTCTGCGCTACTGGTTCCCTTTCCTCACCCGCCCGATTTGCCCTCAGGATTGAAACTGCTAGTATCACAAGGCACCCGCTTACGGTGTTAGGGGCGTACGGCGCTCAACGGACCGGTTCAATATTCCCCAGGAGGCAGAGTGAACAAGACGTTAGGCGTGTTTTTCCCGCTTTATACCACTACGCTGTTAATGCTGCTCGGTTCCGGGTTGCTGACGACCTATGTTTCCCTGCGTCTGACATCGGCCCATGTCTCCGGCGGTCTGATCGGGGCCATTATTGCAGCGAACTACATCGGCCTGGTGATCGGCGGCAAAGTGGGTCATTTTCTCATCGCCCGCGTCGGCCATATTCGTACCTATGTTTCCTGCGCCGGTATTATTACCGCGGCCGTGCTGTGCCACGGGCTAACCGGGTTTATCCCGGTCTGGGTCGGGCTGCGGTTGATCATCGGTCTGTGCATGATGTGCCAATATATGGTGCTGGAAAGCTGGCTTAACGACCAGTCAGAATCTGAACAGCGTGGCAAAGTCTTTGGCTGCTATATGGTGGCGACCTACCTCGGCATGTCGCTCGGGCAGGTGGTGCTGATGCTGCAAACCGATCTGGGTCTGAGCACGTTGCTGTTAATCGCCCTCTGTTTCTCACTCTGTCTGGTGCCAATTGCCTTGACCACGCGGACACACGCCCGCCAGCTTTCCCCAGCCCCGATGGAGTTGCGGTATTTTATCGGTGCTATCCCTAAAGTACTCGCAACCACCCTCGCTATTGGCATGCTGGTCGGCTCTTTTTATGGACTGGCACCGGTTTATGCCAGTCAGCAAGATCTGACAACAGGCCAAACCGGTCTGTTTATGGCCATCGCTATTTTTGCCGGGCTGGTCGCACAGTTTCCTCTCAGCTGGTTGTCTGATCGCTATAACCGCACCCTGCTGATGCGACTAAATGCCATTGTGCTGATTGTTGCAGCGCTACCCCTGGCAGTCCTGCCACACATCAGTTTCTCGCTGCTGCTGGGGCTGGGTTTTATCGTCAGTATGCTGCAGTTTTCGCTATATCCTCTGGCTGTCGCTCTGGCGAATGACCTGGTTGAGCCGGAAAGACGCGTCTCACTGGCAGCGTGCCTGCTGATGGCCTTTGGTGTCGGCGCCAGTATTGGTCCACTGGTCGTAGGCCTGCTAATGGAGCCTCTGGGGGGCAATACGCTTTATGCCTTCTTTGCGCTGTGTGGCCTGATCATTGTCGGCCTGAGCAGAACAGTGAAGGAAGACGAGGCACAATTTGTTGAGGATGCGCCCGTTCCACATATTGCGATGCCAGACAGCCTGATGAGTTCTCCGCTTTCTCCGGCACTGAATCCGGCATTTGATGAACAGATGATTGAGGAAACGATGCCCTCTTTTGATAGCGAATCGCTGACGGAAGAAGAAGCAACCTCGGCACAGGGAGCCGACCCCGATGAAGAAACCGGACTGAAAAAAGCCTGGGAAAAATTGTAAGTCGTCAGACAGGCTGCTGACGGGAAATAACGCTTCCCACATCGAGAGACCAGGCTTTGCCCTGGTCTCTCACGATTCGAGCGTGCTGTTCTCTTGCAGAACAGAAGGACTGAATGTCCGACAGATACCACTTGCCCCACATGGGTAATACTGCCCCAATGATGCCCCTCGTGATGACAGTTAATCACCTGGGGCATTTTCGTCTTGGTGTCGCTACCAAAAATAAGAACAACCGCATTAGAAATAATCGCTACAACTGAAAAAATGGAAATAACCTTCCAACTAAATACTATTTTTACCTTACGATACCAAAAAACTAGATTAACCCTTTTGCGTATGCATAGCGTATCAGCTCAATGTTAGAGGAGACACCCAGCCTACGCATCGCATTATACTTTTGAGTGGAAATTGTGCTGATGGTTCTGTTTTGGCGCACTGCAATTTCTGACAACGTGTATCCAGAAGAGAATAGTCTAATCACCTCTAACTCTTTAGGAGTAAGAGGGCTTCCTTTTTCCTTTCCTTTTACTAGATAATTCTTAACATGGCTACATGATGAAGAGAAGAAATACCCTTGCTGGGTCATGACGTGTTGGCAAGCCATTACCGTTTCCTCTACAGGGTCAGATTTACTAACGATTGACTTAACGCCATAATCGCATGCACTTCTCAGAATGGCTGTATTACTTTGTGAGGTAAGCAGGACAACCTTCACATCAGGAAACCGCCCTTTTAGAGCACGAAGCTTGGCAAACCCATCCATCGTCGAACGGTCTGAACTCAATGAAAAATCAGTAATAACTATGTCCGTTTGTTTAGAAGCCAGACCTGACAATAAGTTTTTCCCACATATTGTTTCGTTTGAAACAACGAACAAATCGCTATTTTCGAACAGCATCTTTATCGAATATATGATATGTGGGTGGTCATCAGAGATTGCTATTGTGTGCCGGTTAGACATACTCCCTCCATGTAGATTATCATCACAGCCCTGAATAAACATTCCGTTCATTAACAATTTCACAAAACATCTTAAATGCGCTCAGTACGGAATGGCAAGCAATTTGCACCAGATAAAAGCAAAGCATTGACTTACCTGTAATAAAAAAAACATAAATTAATGATGATAATTATAACCAGCTGGATATTTATAAATAAAATCTGAACACTTTAGAACAAAAAAATCATAAAATATAACTGTAAAACCAAACACAGAGAGACTTATTTATCAAACAATAATAATCAATAAAATCAGACAGACTCCATTCTGAAAACATCCATTTACACTCATTCCTATTTCATCTCCACGCATTTATTGTTTTGCTACGGCATTCATCGTTAGTGGCCCCCCGTTGAGCCGCCTCATACGACAAGGCTTCCCCTGTGAAAATTTCAGTCGCCGTTTTGACGCTAACCCCTTAGGATTGCCGCCAGGTTTTAAGGAGATGGCAATGTTACTCACGGTCCTTTATATCATCGGTATTACAGCGGAAGCCATGACAGGCGCACTGGCGGCTGGCCGTCGCAAGATGGATATGTTCGGTGTGATCATCATCGCGTCTGTCACCGCGATTGGCGGGGGTTCAGTCCGCGATATGCTGCTAGGACATTACCCACTCGGTTGGGTGAAACATCCTGAATACATCATGATTGTTGCTGCCGCCGCCGTCATCACTACGCTGGCAGCCCCCCTCATGCCCCACCTTCGTAAGGTTTTTCTTGTCCTTGATGCATTAGGCCTGGTGGTCTTTTCCATCATTGGTGCGCAGGTAGCGCTGGATATGGGGCACGCTGGAATTATTGCAGCCATCAGCGCAGTTGTGACGGGTGTGTTTGGCGGTGTTCTCCGCGATATGTTCTGCAACCAGATCCCCCTGGTTTTCCAGAAAGAGCTTTATGCTGGCATCGCCTTCGCCTCGGGCTGGGTCTACATTCTTTTGCTAAAAACCGCGCTGCCCACGGAAACTGTCATTATCATTACGCTGCTAGCCGGATTCATCGCTCGTTTGTTGGCGCTTCGTTTCAAACTGGGCTTGCCTGTATTCAATTACCCGCACGATGACCATTAATCTGATGATACAGCCAGGGCGGCCGGCTCCTCCAACCAATGGATAAGCTGCCGCACCTCCTGATGTTGCAGGAAATTGATAATCTTTTGCGCCAGCCCGTCACCAATACCGGGTAACGTCTGCCACTCCTCTACCGTGCGTGACAATAGCTGCGACCAGCTATCATCCACCAGTGCATTCATGGCCTTCTCAGGGATCGGAACACCTAATGCCCTGACCCAACGCTTGAAAGGCCGCTGTCGACTTAAGCGAAATTGCTGCCAGAAAAGATGTGATCTCGCCTCTCCGATTCCAGGAACAACCTTTAACTGTTCCTGCGACAGTGCCAGCCATGAAAACAAGTGTGTCAGATAGCCCGACTGAAGCAACTGCTGCCAGTTCTGGCGCCCTATACCCGTCAGGTTAAGCGCAGACTTACTGCTCAGCCACTCCAGCCGTGCCAGGAACTGCTGCCGACATTCTGGTGTCAGATGAAGGCAACTAAGATGACTGAAAGATGCCGCATCGGGAAACTGAGGATAATCTCGCTGCGCCACCCGCCACAGTACCTCATTCAGACGCGGGATCCCCTGGCCCGCAAGATCAATACTGACGTGGTCTCCGGCGATCACATTCCATTTCCGCCAGCGTGACACTGAGCCAACATTCACCCGACTGATGCGTTTGTCATCCAGCTGTACTGGTTGCAGAATAAGCACCACATTCGTTTTTCCCGTACGGCCAACAGAAAACGCCACGGAACGGACTTCGCTGGTCGCTTGCGGTGGGGGATATTTCCAGGCCACCGCCCAGTTCCCCTGGCCAGGGATCCAGTTCCATCCCTGTTCCGATGGGAGGCTATGTACCACAACACCATCGGTAACAAAGGACAACGGCTGATGGAACCAGCGCTCACGCCAGCTTTCGACTTCGTCTGCGCCAGTCACTCTGTGCGTCCATTCACTGACATCGGGAAAACCCGCCTGACGCAGAGCCAACAGGCGCTGTGTTAAGTTTTCCGGTCCGTCTGGCCATGCCCAGACAAACAGACCGATATGCGGCAGCACTTCGGCAGGTGTTTTCGCCATTAATGCACCGGCAACAATTGAACGGGCATTTTTTCCCCCATCAGTAGCCTGCTGGTGATCGGTCATCTTGAGATACAATTCGCCCTGAAAAATCTGCTGCCTGGACAACAACGGAATCGTAAGGGGAATATCGCTAATCAACGCAGCTTTTGTCGTCCAGTCTTCGCCTGACAGGCCGTTACCACGACTGATCATCTTTACCAGTTTTCCCTGACGATAGATCAGCGTAACAGCCACTCCATCAATCTTCGGTTGTACCCAGAGCTCTCGCCTGTTCATCATCCAGTGGGCTACATCATCCTTACGGGACAGTTTTCGGACCCCGACATGGGCGACAGGATGTGACACCTTGCCATCGGTCTTCAGCACTGGCGGGTGAGGCTCGAGAGTGGGATGAAAACAACGTTGCCACTGCTGTAACTTACTGCGCAGAGCATCATAGTGCTCATCGGTCACCACGCTTTTCCCCTGACGATGGTAGAGGTCATCCCACTGAATGAGTTGGGCTTCAAGACCCGCGATCTCCTCCTCAGCGCGTGTGGGCGCCCAAACCGGACACATTGCCGAAACCCCGAGGCTAAAAAGCCAGACCAGTAAAATGAGATAGTGCATCCCTGCTTCTCCTGCGCATTCAATGAATACCCGGCAGTAAAACGCAGCAAAGGGGAACTGGCGAGGGGGAAAGCAGAATGATGGAAGCTGGCTTCAGGGGTTTCTGCTGCAGGGCACATCACACGACAAAAAACTTGAGAAACATTGTCCATTTCGACAGAAAAAGGCGTATTACAGGGCCTAAACGCTGCATCACGCGCTGCACCTGTGTATACTGTGCAGGAAGTAGACTCCGCTTTATTGGCATATCAAGAATAATCATGGCTCAAGGTACACTTTTTATTGTTTCCGCCCCCAGCGGCGCGGGTAAATCCAGTCTGATTCAGGCGTTGTTGAAAACGCAACCGCTGTACGATACTCAGGTATCTGTTTCCCACACCACACGTGGGGTACGGCCGGGTGAAAATCACGGTGAGCACTATTACTTCGTCAATCACGACGAATTCCGCACCATGATCAGCGAAGATGCGTTCCTCGAACATGCTGAAGTGTTCGGCAATTACTATGGAACATCGCGTAAAGCGATTGAACAAGTGTTGTCGACTGGCGTTGATGTGTTTCTTGATATTGACTGGCAGGGTGCAAAACAGATTCGCGAGAAAATGCCGGCAGCCCGCAGCATTTTTGTGCTGCCACCGTCGAAAGACGAACTGGACCGCCGCCTGCGTGGCCGCGGCCAGGACAGCGAAGAAGTGATTACCAAGCGTATGGCGCAGGCTGTTGCCGAAATGAGCCATTACGCAGAGTACGATTACCTGATCGTGAATGATGATTTCGATCTGGCATTGTCCGATTTGAAAAACATTATTCGCGCAGAGCGTCTGCGTATGGCTCGTCAAAAAGCCCGTCATGATGCTTTAATCAGCAAACTATTGGCAGACTGAGGACAACTCAGTATGATGCCCAGTCATTTCGTCACCACCCGTGGAGTATCACACTTATGGCACGCGTAACCGTACAGGACGCAGTAGAAAAAATTGGTAACCGTTTTGACCTGGTTCTGGTAGCAGCACGTCGCGCACGTCAGATGCAGATTGGTGGTAAAGACCCACTGGTTCCTGAAGAGAACGACAAATCTACCGTTATCGCGCTGCGCGAAATCGAAGAAGGCCTGATCACGAATCAGATCCTCGACGTTCGCGATCGCCAGGAGCAGCAAGAGCAGGAAGCCGCTGAATTGCAGGCTGTTACCGCTATCGCTGAAGGTCGTCGTTAATTCGCTTTGAAGGCCCGCCTTGTATCTGTTTGAAAGCCTCAATCAGCTGATTGAAAAATACTTGCCTGAGGAGCAAATTAAGCGCCTCAAGCAAGCTTATCTTGTCGCACGTGATGCTCACGAGGGACAGACACGCTCCAGCGGTGAGCCTTATATCACCCACCCGGTCGCCGTAGCCTGCATCCTCGCTGAAATGAAGCTCGACCATGAAACACTGATGGCCGCACTTCTGCACGATGTTATCGAAGACACCCCCGCCACTTACCAGGATATGGAACAGCTGTTCGGTCAGACCGTTGCTGAACTGGTAGAAGGGGTTTCTAAGCTCGATAAACTGAAGTTCCGCGACAAAAAAGAAGCGCAGGCTGAAAACTTCCGCAAGATGATCATGGCGATGGTGCAAGATATCCGCGTCATTTTGATCAAGCTGGCCGACCGCACGCATAATATGCGCACCCTGGGTGCGCTGCGTCCGGATAAAAAACGCCGTATTGCGCAAGAAACACTCGAAATTTATAGCCCACTGGCACACCGCCTGGGTATACACCACCTGAAAACCGAGCTGGAAGAACTGGGCTTCGAAGCCCTGTATCCGAACCGCTATCGCGTGATTAAAGAGGTGGTGAAAGCCGCACGTGGCAACCGTAAAGAGATGATTCAGAAAATCCTCTCTGAAATTGACGGCCGCCTCGAAGAAGCGGGAATTACCCGCCGCGTCAGCGGTCGCGAAAAGCATCTCTATTCTATCTACTGCAAAATGCACCTGAAAGAGCAACGGTTCCATTCGATTATGGATATCTACGCTTTCCGGGTGATCGTGCGTGATGTGGATACCTGCTACCGCGTGCTGGGCCAGATGCACAGTTTATATAAACCGCGCCCAGGCCGGGTAAAAGACTACATCGCCATTCCTAAAGCCAACGGCTATCAATCCCTGCACACCTCAATGATCGGTCCTCACGGCGTCCCGGTTGAAGTGCAGATCCGTACTGAAGATATGGATCAGATGGCAGAGATGGGGGTCGCGGCGCACTGGGCTTATAAAGAACAGGGCGAAAGCAGCACTACCGCGCAAATCCGCGCACAGCGTTGGTTGCAGAGCCTGCTGGAACTGCAACAAAGTGCCGGTAGCTCCTTTGAATTTATCGAGAGCGTGAAATCCGATCTGTTCCCGGATGAGATTTACGTTTTCACCCCAGAAGGGCGTATTGTCGAATTGCCGGCGGGTGCCACACCGGTTGACTTTGCCTACGCCGTTCACACCGACATTGGCCATGCCTGCGTCGGTGCACGCGTAGACCGCCAGCCTTACCCCCTGTCGCAGTCGCTGACCAGCGGCCAGACCGTGGAAATCATTACTGCACCAGGCGCCCGTCCGAACGCCGCCTGGCTGAACTTTGTCGTCAGCTCCAAAGCGCGCGCCAAAATCCGTCAGTTGCTGAAAAACCTTAAGCGTGATGACTCCGTCAGCCTCGGCCGTCGTCTGCTTAATCATGCGCTGGGTGGCAGCCGTAAACTGGCAGAGATCCCTGAAGCTAACGTCCAGCATGAGCTGGAGCGCATGAAGATGGCGTCACTTGACGACCTGCTGGCTGAAATCGGTCTGGGTAACGCAATGAGTGTGGTCGTGGCGAAAAACCTGCAACAGAGCGACCAAAATGCTCCGGCCACCAGCACATCAACAACCAGCGGTACGCGTAGCAAGCTGCCGATCAAAGGGGCTGACGGTGTTTTGATCACGTTTGCCAAGTGCTGCCGTCCGATCCCCGGCGACCCGATTGTTGCTCACGTCAGTCCAGGCAAAGGTTTGGTCGTGCACCATGAATCCTGCCGTAATATCCGTGGCTATCAGAAAGAGCCCGAAAAATACATGGCGGTCGAGTGGGACAAGGTCACCGAGCAGGAGTTTGTGGCTGAAATTAAAGTGGATATGTTTAACCACCAGGGCGCACTGGCCAATCTGACTGCGGCGATCAATACCGCCGCTTCCAATATTCAGAGCCTGAACACCGAAGAGAAAGATGGTCGTGTGTACAGCGCCTTTATCCGTCTGACGGCGCGCGATCGTGTTCATCTGGCGAATATCATGCGTAAAATTCGCGTGATGCCGGATGTGATCAAGGTGCACCGCAACCGCAATTAAGGGAATGACGGAGCAAACCTCCGTCTTTTCCTGCTCCCCGATCGCCGGTCTGACGGATTGACTTATTTTTAGGGAGTCTACTTCGCATGAATGCTCAACGTTATGCCCGCATCCGCGCAATGCTTGCCGCCCGTCAGCACGATCTGACAGTGTGTATGGAGCAGGTGCATAAACCTCATAACGTTTCGGCGGTAATCCGTACTGCTGATGCCGTTGGCGTACATGAAGTCCACGCGGTGTGGCCGGGTAGCCGTATGCGCACCATGGTCTCTTCCGCTGCGGGGAGCAACAGCTGGGTGCAGGTTAAAACCCACCGCACCATCGCAGACGCCGTCACCCATCTGAAAGACCAGAACATGCAGATTCTGGCAACCAACCTTTCCGATAAAGCCGTCGATTTTCGTGAAATCGACTATACCCGCCCGACCTGCATTCTGATGGGTCAGGAAAAAACAGGCATCACTCAGGAAGCACTCGATCTCGCCGATCAGGACATCATCATTCCGATGATTGGGATGGTGCAGTCACTGAATGTGTCCGTTGCCTCTGCATTGATCCTCTATGAAGCCCAGCGCCAGCGGCAAAACGCCGGGATGTATCTGCGCGCAGAGAGCACGCTGGAATTCAGTGAACAGCAGCGGCTGCTGTTTGAAGGTGGCTATCCTGTGCTGGCCCGCGTGGCAAAGCATAAAGGGCTGCCCTATCCGGAAATCAACGATCGGGGTGAGGTCGTTGCCGACCCGGAATGGTGGGCTACCATGCAGTCCCGGGCGCGTAAATAATGCAGGGCCGCCTGCTGGATGCAGTGCCGCTTAACACGCTATCAGGCGTGGGTGCCAGCCAGACGGCGAAACTGGCCAAACTGGGCCTGCTGACCGTGCAGGACTTGCTATTACACCTGCCAATGCGCTATGAAGATCGCACCCAACTGTATGCGATTAACGACCTGCTGCCGGGGATTTATGCCACGGTCGAAGGTGAAGTCCTGCATAGCGATATCTCATTTGGCCGCCGTCGAATGCTGACCTGCCAGATCAGCGATGGCAGCGGTGTGCTTACCCTGCGCTTTTTTAACTTCAATGCAGGAATGAAAAACAGTCTCGCGACCGGGCGGCGCGTCACCGCTTACGGTGAGATCAAACGGGGTCAACGCGGCGCCGAAATCATCCATCCCGAATATAAGGTGCAGGGCGATCAGAGTATCACTGAGCTTCAGGAAACGCTGACACCGGTTTACTCCACCACCGAAGGTATACGGCAGGCAACGCTACGTAACCTGACCGATCAGGCATTAACTCTGCTGGACACCTGTGCGATTGCTGAGCTGCTGCCGCCAGAACTGAGCCGGGGGTTAATCAGCCTGCCCAATGCGTTACGTACCCTGCACCGTCCGCCGCCCGATATGGCGCTGACCGATCTCGACAGCGGTACCCATCCGGCCCAGCGACGTTTGATTATGGAAGAACTGCTGGCGCATAACCTCAGCATGCTGGCGGTGCGTGCCGGAGCGCAGCGTTATCATGCGCTGCCGATGGAAGCCCGCCACAATCTGAGTGAAAAACTGCTGGCGGCGCTGCCTTTCAAACCCACCAATGCACAGGCACGCGTGGTACGCGAGATCGAAACTGACCTTGCCCACGATTATCCAATGATGCGCCTGGTACAGGGCGATGTTGGCTCAGGTAAAACGCTGGTCGCCGCACTGGCTGCGTTGAATGTGATTGCTTACGGCAAGCAGGTGGCGCTGATGGCACCGACCGAGCTATTAGCTGAACAGCACGCGAATAATTTCCGTCAGTGGTTTGCGCCACTGGGGCTGGAAGTGGGTTGGCTGGCAGGAAAGCAGAAAGGAAAGGCGCGCATCGCACAACAGGAAGCCATTGCCAGCGGTCAGGTGTCAATGGTTGTCGGTACCCACGCCATCTTCCAGGAACAGGTACAGTTTAACGGCCTTGCGCTGGTGATTATCGATGAACAACATCGCTTTGGCGTCCACCAGCGTCTGGCGCTGTGGGAAAAAGGTGAGGAGCAGGGCTTCCATCCGCATCAGTTGATTATGACAGCCACCCCCATCCCCCGAACGCTGGCGATGACCGCCTATGCCGATCTGGATACCTCTACCATTGACGAACTGCCGCCAGGCAGAACGCCGGTGACAACGGTCGCCATCCCGGACACGCGCCGTGCCGATATCATTGCGCGGGTGAAAGGCGCCTGCGGCAGCGAAGGTCGCCAGGCCTACTGGGTCTGTACGCTGATTGAAGAATCTGAGTTGCTGGAAGCGCAGGCGGCCGAGGCCACCTGGGAAGAACTGAAGCTGGCCTTACCTGAGCTGAACATCGGGCTGGTGCATGGCCGTATGAAGTCACAGGAAAAACAGGCCGTCATGCTGGCGTTTAAACAGGGTGAGATCCACCTGCTGATTGCGACTACCGTGATTGAGGTTGGGGTGGACGTTCCCAATGCCAGCCTGATGATTATTGAAAATCCTGAACGCCTGGGTCTTGCACAGCTTCACCAGTTACGCGGGCGCGTAGGCCGTGGTGCTGTCGCCTCTCATTGTGTACTGCTGTACAAAGCCCCATTAAGCAAAACCGCTCAAAAGCGCTTACAGGTGTTACGCGACAGCAACGATGGGTTTGTCATTGCCCAGTGCGATCTCGAAATTCGCGGCCCCGGTGAGCTCCTCGGGACGCGTCAAACCGGTAACGCCGAGTTTAAAGTGGCCGACCTGCTGCGTGACCAGGCGATGATCCCCGAGGTACAGCGCGTGGCACGCCATATTCACCAGCACTATCCGGAGCAGGCGGTCGCCCTGATTGAACGCTGGCTACCGGAAACCGAACGCTATACCAACGCCTGATCATGAATGTTTTCGATTCCTGTTCGCTGCGTTGGCAAACGATTGCTTTTACGCAAAAGAAGATTAAAATCGCCACTTTATTGCCCCGGGAAGCCTGAAGATGTCCGTTGAAACCCAAGATGCTGCCGCCGACCGTAGCCCTGTTGCTACCGGCAAAAGCGAACTGATTTACCGCCTTGAAGATCGTCCGCCGTTACCGCAAACCCTGTTTGCAGCCTGTCAGCATCTGCTGGCGATGTTTGTTGCCGTGATTACGCCGGCACTGCTGATTTGCCAGGCACTAGGCCTGCCTGCACAAGATACGCAGCATATTATCAGTATGTCCCTCTTTGCTTCCGGCGTGGCATCCATCCTGCAAATAAAAACCTGGGGACCGGTGGGTTCCGGTCTGTTGTCGATTCAGGGCACCAGCTTCAACTTTGTTACACCACTGATTATGGGTGGTCTGGCATTGAAAAACGGCGGCACTGACGTCCCAACGATGATGGCCGCCCTGTTCGGCACGCTGATGCTAGCCTCCTGCACCGAGATGGCACTGTCACGCGTACTGCATCTGGCGCGTCGTGTTATTACTCCGCTGGTTTCCGGTATTGTCGTGATGATTATCGGCCTGTCGTTGATCCAGGTCGGTCTGACCTCCATCGGTGGGGGGTTTGCCGCGATGAACGATCACACCTTTGGCGCACCGAAAAATCTGCTGCTGGCAGGTGCTGTGCTGGCGGTGATTATTCTGCTGAATCGCCAGCGTAACGCTTATCTGCGCGTCGCATCACTGGTGATTGCGATGGCAGTCGGTTATCTGCTGGCCTGGGCGATGGGCATGCTGCCGGAAAACACGACCCCGGCAAATACCGCGCTGATCGCCATTCCTACTCCGTTTTATTATGGGTTGGGCATCGACTGGAACTTGCTGATCCCACTGATGCTGGTATTTATGGTGACTTCGCTGGAAACCATCGGTGATATCACCGCCACTTCTGATGTCTCCGAACAACCGGTCAGCGGCCCGCTGTATATGAAGCGTCTGAAAGGCGGCGTGTTGGCCAACGGCCTTAACTCGTTTGTTTCGGCATTGTTTAATACATTCCCCAATTCGTGCTTCGGGCAGAATAACGGCGTGATCCAGTTAACTGGCGTGGCCAGCCGCTATGTCGGCTTTGTCGTGTCGTTAATGCTGATCGTACTCGGTCTGTTCCCGGCGGTCAGTGGCTTTGTGCAGCATATTCCTGAGCCCGTCCTCGGCGGTGCCACCATCGTGATGTTCGGGACCATTGCCGCTTCAGGCGTGCGCATTGTGTCACGCGAGCCGCTGAACCGCCGTGCAATTATGATTATCGCGCTGTCGTTAGCTGTCGGTCTGGGCGTTTCTCAGCAGCCGCTGATTTTACAATTTGCCCCTGACTGGCTGAAAACGCTGCTCTCTTCCGGTATTGCCGCAGGCGGTATCACTGCCATCATTCTGAATCTGGTTTTCCCGCAGGAAAAATAAACCTTTCTCTGTCCCGGCTTCGGGCGGTTTAATTCCGCCCGAAGCCGGGACAGGTTGAGATACGGCGATAAATCAGGCATAACAATCCATTACCAGAATTCATAGGGATGGATGTGATGAAGTTCTTCGGCAAAGTATTACTCACCCTGCTGCTCCTGCTGCTGCTGGTGATAGTCACCGTCTATGTGTTGCTGCAAACCCAGTGGGGCGCAGGCTGGATTGGCCGTCAGGTCAGTGCCGACAGTGACTATCAGCTATCGCTCAGTAAGATGGAGCATGACTTTTCCGATCCCAGCCATCTGCTGTTAAACAATGTCTCCTTCGGCCGTAAAGGCCAGCCCGCAACACTGGTGGCTAAACGCGTCAATCTCGGGCTTGGGCTTATCCAGTTCAGTAACCCACTCCATTTCGCCAGCATTCGTCTTGAGCAGGGAACACTCAACCTCAGCGAAAAGAGCGCGCCGCTTTCATTACAAGCTGACCGCCTGCAACTGAGCCAGATGGCGTTAAACCGTAACCAGGGTGAATGGCCGTTACAGGCACAACGGGTTGACGGCGGTGTGATGCCGTGGAAACCGGAAGCCGGTAAGGTGCTCGGCAACGAGGCCAGCTTCCAGATGAGTGCAGGTTCGCTAACGTTGCAGGGCATTCCCGCCGCCAACGTGTTGATTCAGGGCAGTCTGAAAGGACAACAGCTTATCTTCAGTAATCTTGGCGCCGATGTGGCACTGGGATCCGTCACCGCCAGCGCGCAGCGCGATGTGAAAGGCGTCTGGCAGGTATCCAATCTACGTCTGAACAGCATCCGTCTTCAGAGTAATAAAAACCTTAGCGATTTCATGCAGCCCCTGCGCGCACTGCCGGCGGTGCATTTTGACCGTGTTGACGTGACCGATGCGCGCCTTGAAGGGCAAGACTGGGCTGTCACCGATCTCGACCTGACCCTAAAAGATCTGAGCGTCAGTCACGGCGACTGGGAAAGTGATAACGGCTCACTGTCGATGAATGCCAGCAGTTTTGTGAATGGCAGCATGCAGTTGAACGATCCGATTGCCAATATGGACTTCACCGCGCAGGGCGTGGCGCTCACGCAGTTCAGCTCTCGCTGGGTCAACGGCCTGGTGCGGGCGCAGGGAAACTGGACGCGCAGCGACAAAAAACTGACGCTGGATGAGCTGGTCATCGCCGGGCTGGAATATACCCTGCCGCTGAACTGGCGTGATCACTGGATGCAACCTCTGCCCTCCTGGCTTGCGAGCGTTGAGGTGACCAAATTCAGCGCTAACCGCAACCTGATTATCGATATCAATCCGGACTTCCCGTTCCAGATGACGTCACTGGACGGTACGGGCAACCATCTGCTGATGGCTCGTCAACATCAGTGGGGAATCTGGTCAGGCGATCTGAGCGTCAATGCCGCCGAAGCCACGTTTAACCGTGTCGACCTGCGCCATCCCTCGCTGGCGCTCAACGCCGGGGATAATAGCATCAACGTGACGGAGATGAGTGCTTTCAGCCATGAAGGTATGCTGGAGGGCCTGGCCACGGTCAGCCAGCAACCGCAACGTACGCTATCGTTGACCCTGAGTGGCCGTCAGATGCCCGTGAATGTGTTACATGACTGGGGCTGGCCACAGGTGCCACTGCAGGGTAACGGCAATCTCCAGCTGAAATTACAGGGCAGTCTGTCGGCGGCACAATCACTGAAATCGTCTGCTAATGGTGCGCTGACAGTGACGGCAGACGAGAAATCGGTGCAACAGACCATGCAGGCAGGCCAGGTCGCTGGCGCGCAGTAATTCTCGTTCGGGGCAATATCTGCCCCGTCCGGGCTTCGCAACCTCACGCGGGTAAGGTATAGTCCGCTTTTTTACGGGGGAACTATGCTGACTAACTCATCCATTCGTCTTAACAAATACATTGGCGAGAGCGGTATCTGTTCTCGCCGCGATGCCGATCGTTACATCGAACAGGGAAATGTTTTTATTAACGGCAAGCGTGCCTCGGTGGGCGATCAGGTCTTTGCCGGCGATGTGGTGAAAGTGAACGGTCAGCTTATTGAACCGCGTAACGAAGACGATCTGGTGCTGATTGCACTGAACAAGCCTGTCGGTATCGTTAGCACTACGGAAGATGGAGAGCGCGACAACATCGTTGATTTCGTTAACCACAGCAAGCGCGTCTTCCCTATTGGCCGCCTGGACAAAGACTCTCAGGGATTGATCTTACTGACCAACCACGGCGATCTGGTCAATAAGATCCTCCGGGCCGGTAACGACCACGAAAAAGAGTACATCGTGACCGTCAACAAACCGGTTACCGAAGAGTTTATTCGCGGTCTGGGCGCAGGCGTGCCGATGCTCGGTACGGTCACCAAAAAATGTAAAGTGAAGAAAGAAGCTCCGTTTGTCTTTCGCATCACACTGGTACAGGGACTAAACCGTCAGATTCGCCGTATGGCCGAGCACTTTGGCTACGAGGTTACCAAGCTGGAACGTGTTCGTATTATGAACATCAGCCTGAAAGGCGTGCCGCCGGGAGAATGGCGCGATTTGACTGACGATGAACTGATCGCGTTATTTAAGCTGATTGAGGATTCGTCCTCCGAAGATAAATCTGCGAAGAAAGCTCCGGCAAAAAAAACGACCGCGAAAAAGCCGGTATCAGGCGGGGCGAAATCCGCCGATAAAGCCCCTTCCAGTCCGGCGGGTCGCAAACGTTTTGACCAGCCAGGCCGTAAGAAAAAGGGCCGCTAAGGCCATTTTCTCATTAACCGCCGCACCCGCCCTGCTCTAACGGGCCGTCCGGGTCGGCGGGCAATACGATATATACCCCTTCAAACACCGCACCCGACTCATCGTTACCAAACAGTTCCACCTCCAGCTGCACACGCGCCTTACGGCCACGCGCCAGACGGTCAAGGTCGCCAGACAGTGATCCGAGGTCAGCGATTGCGCCCGGCTTACCGCTGATAGGCTTACTGTAACGAATATGGGCATCGGCCAGGATGATCGTCCCACCAAGGTGACGTTCACGCAACAACAGCCAGATAAGCCCCCACCCGGTGAGCGTCGCCAGTGAAAACAGGCTTCCGGCA
Source organism: Erwinia rhapontici (assembly GCF_020683125.1). NCBI lineage: Bacteria > Pseudomonadati > Pseudomonadota > Gammaproteobacteria > Enterobacterales > Erwiniaceae > Erwinia > Erwinia rhapontici. The sequence goes on from NZ_CP085627.1 coordinate 4,977,111, forward strand.
AACAATGTGTGGTGAGGATTCTGGTTGCCGGTTTCCGGCATCGTGGTGATAAATTTCTGACCGGTATACTGCAGAATGCGCACGCCCATTTTTTCACTGAGCGGAATGTGCTGATACCAGGCCTGCTGCAACTGCCCACACCAGTCCGCACGGTGCAGAATATCATCCAGTGTCACCACGGGTTTAATCATCAGGAAATGGCGTACCGGCGTGGTTTGTGGCGCCGTGATTTCGCCCTGATTGAGGTAGCCAAGCTTAGAGAAGAAATCGACCGCATCTTCACGGGCGCTACACACCACGCGCTTGACCCCTTCCTGACGGGCAACAGACTCCAGCGTCATCGCCACCAGTGTTCCCAGGCCTTTCCCCTGGACAGACGGATGAACGGCGAGGAAGCGGATGGCGGCTTCGTTATCGGCATTGATATACAACCGGCCGATAGCCACCGGATTGCCCTGTTCGTCCACGACCATCTGATGATGCGCCAAGGCATCCCAGGCATCACGTTCTGAGCCCATCGGCTGGTGTAATGGCTTACGCAGCATCTCCCAGCGGAACTGGTAATAGGTATCTAACTCTTCTGCAGTTTCTGGCACGCGGAGGTGATACATAAAATGGTTCTCTCTTTCAGGTCCCGCCAGGCCATTCCTTTGCCGCTCGGCTAGCTGCTTCAAACCTGCAGCCAGAAGGTCACGGGGCCATCATTAATCAACGCCACTTTCATATCAGCGGCGAAACGCCCGGTTTCCGTGGCTATTCCTTTATCACGACAGCAGGCAGCGAAATACTCATACAGTTTTTCAGCATCAGCGGGCGCAGCACCACCAGAAAAACTCGGACGCATCCCTTTTTTGGTGTCAGCCGCCAGTGTGAACTGCGACACGACCAGAACACTTCCCCCCGCCTGTTGCACGTTGAGATTCATCTTGTCGTTTTCGTCGCCGAAGATACGGTAACCAAGGACTTTATCGACTAACTTTTTCGCGTGCTCAGGCGTATCGCCTTTCTCCACACCCAGTAAAATCAGTAGCCCAGGCCCGATTTCCCCGATGGTTTCCCCCGCCACTGTCACGCTGGCGGATAACGCCCGTTGAATTAAGGCAATCATGATTCTTCGTTCTCTCTTTCTTGTTCTTCTTGTTTAAGCTGGCGGTAATCCCCCAGCGTGGCGGTAATTTCTGCCCCTAATAAAACAATACACCAGGTCCAGTAAACCCATAAAAAAAGAATGGGAATAACAGCAAGCACGCCGTAAATCAGCTGGTACGAGGGAAACATCGTAACATACAGCGCAAAGCCCTTTTTACCCAGTTCGAAGAGTAACCCGGCAACAACCGCACCGATTAGCGCATCGCGCCCTGCCACCTGGGTGGTCGGGACAATGCTGTACAGCAGCCAGAACGACAGGCAGGAGAGCAGCAGCGGGAATATCCGTAACCCGACATCCACCAGCATGCTCACGCCGCTGACCGTCGCCCAGTGTAACGACAGCAGATAGGAGCTGATCGCCAGGCTGGCACCCGCCAACAGCGGCCCGAGGGTCAGAATCATCCAGTAAACGGCAAACGAGTAGACCAGTGGCCGCTTACGTTTACTGCGCCAGATGGTGTTAAGCGCCGAGTCTATCGAATACATTAACAAGAGCGCAGTGAACACCAGACCACCGACGCCAACAGCGGTCATTTTGCTGACGTTAGCCACAAACTGTTCCAGATAGTTTTGGATCGTGGCGCCAGCCGCTGGCACAAAGTTGTTAAAGACGAAGTTTTTCAGCTGAATACTGGCATCAGAAAACATCGGGAAAGCGGCAAACAGGGCAAAGACCACGGCAATCAGTGGCACCAGCGACAGTAACGAGACATAGGCCAGGTGCCCGGCCAGCATGGTCATGCCATCTTCATCAATGCGTTGCCACAGCAGCTTCACCCATGCCCAAAAGGCCCGTAGTCGGTGCCGATAATGATTGAGAAAGCGCATTTATTGGCGATCGGCAAAGAAAGCCGGTAACACGCTGGCATCGGTAATCAGCAGGCTGTGAATACCGAGCTTGCGCGCCGCTTCAATGTTATCGGGGTTATCATCAAAGAAGATCGCTTCTTCAGCGGAGAACTCTTCTTCATTGAGCAGGTGTTGATAGATCGCCGGGTCAGGTTTACGCAATCCCATTTCCTGCGACAGATAGACTTTGTCGGCGGCAGCATTCACCTCCGGATATTGTGACGGCCAGAACTGACAGTGCAGACGGTTAGTGTTTGACAGGATAACCACGCGCTCACCCTGCTGACGCAATTTATGCATGATGGCAATGACTTCCGGGCGCACGCCGACGAACACCGCCTGCCAACCGGCAGCAAACTGTTCATAGCTTAATGACAGCCCCAGCTCATCAGACATTTTTTGTGCGAACGCTTCGTCACTTATTTCACCACGCTCGTGCTGGTGAAAACTCTCCCCCATTTGAAAACGACTTTGCAGCGTCGAGAGTGGTACGCGGCTCAGATCGCTCCAGACACCGAGAACCCGGTTGAAATCAATATCAACAATGACGTTACCTAAATCAAAGATATACAGCATGGCCATCTCCTTTTGTTCCGGTGAGTTATTCACTCTAGCGGTAAATGGAGAGACTGAACAGGTGAGGATTTTGAAAACTGCGGAGAAGATTCAGAAGGAAGCTCAGGACCGGAGAAAACTCCGGCCCTGAGAAAAGCGGTATTACGCTTCTTTCGGACCGCGGCTTGCGCGCTTACGGTCGTTTTCAGTCAGGTGACGTTTACGGATACGTACAGACTGTGGAGTCACTTCGACCAGTTCGTCATCATCAATGAACTCAAGCGCCTGCTCGAGGGTCATTTTCTGAGGTGGAACCAGAGTGGTGGCTTCATCAGTACCGGAAGCACGCATGTTGGTCAGCTTCTTACCGGTCAGGCAGTTCACAGTCAGGTCGTTAGAACGTGAGTGAATACCGATGATCTGGCCTTCATACACTTCAGCACCGTGGCCGAGGAACAGCTTACCGCGATCCTGCAGGCTGAACAGGGCGAACGCGACTGCTTTACCCTGGCCGTTAGAGATCAGCACGCCGTTCTGACGCTGGCCAACTTCGCCTTGACGCACATCGTCGTAGTGGCTGAAGGTGGAGTACAGCAGACCGGTACCGGAAGTCATGGTCATGAATTCGTTACGGAAACCGATCAGACCACGGCTTGGGATCTCATAGTCGAGACGCACACGGCCTTTGCCATCCGGATCCATGTTTTTCATGTCACCTTTACGCTCACCCATCGCCTGCATCACAGAACCCTGATGCTGTTCTTCGATGTCGAGGGTCACGTTTTCGAATGGCTCCTGCTTGCGGCCTTCGAATTCACGGAAGATAACTTTTGGACGGGATACCGCCAGCTCAAAACCTTCACGACGCATGTTTTCGATCAGAACTGACAGGTGAAGTTCACCACGACCTGATACGCGGAAGGCGTCAGCATCTGGGGTTTCTTCAACACGCAGTGCCACGTTGTGCACCAGTTCTTTGTTCAGACGGTCAAGGATCTGACGTGAAGTCACATACTTACCTTCTTTACCGCAGAACGGAGAGGTGTTAACGCAGAAGAACATGGTAACCGTTGGTTCATCAACGCTCAGGGCTGGCAGCGCTTCCACATTCTGAGTATCACAGATGGTGTCAGAGATGTTCAGTTCGCCCAGACCGGTGATAGCGATGATGTCGCCGGCTTCCGCTTCAGTCGCTTCGATACGCTCCAGGCCCATATGGGTCAGAACTTTACCGACTTTAGCGTTACGGGTTTTGCCTTCGCTGTTGATCACAGTGATCTGCTGGTTAGGACGCACTTTACCGCGCTTGATACGGCCGATACCGATAACACCCAGGTAGTTGTTGTAGTCCAGCTGGGAGATTTGCATCTGCAGCGGGGCTTCCAGCTCAACCTGTGGTGGAGAGACGTGCTTAACAATCGCCTCATACAGCGGGGTCATGTCTTCCGCCATATCGTTGTGATCCAGGCCTGCAATACCGTTCAGGGCTGAAGCATAGATAATCGGGAAGTCGAGCTGCTCGTCGGTCGCATCCAGGTTAACGAACAGGTCAAACACCTGATCAACAACCCAGTCAGGACGCGCGCCAGGGCGGTCGACTTTGTTAATTACCACGATCGGCTTCAGACCATTAGCAAACGCTTTTTTGGTCACGAAACGGGTTTGCGGCATCGGGCCATCCATTGCATCCACAACCAGCAGCACCGAGTCGACCATTGACATCACACGCTCTACCTCACCGCCGAAGTCGGCGTGTCCTGGGGTATCCACGATGTTGATGCGGTAGTCATTCCATTTAATGGCGGTGTTTTTTGCGAGGATGGTAATCCCACGCTCTTTCTCCAAATCGTTGGAGTCCATTACGCGTTCGGTTGCTTCGGTACGGGCATCAAAGGTCCCGGACTGCTGCAGCAACTTATCAACCAGGGTAGTTTTACCATGGTCAACGTGGGCAATAATGGCGATGTTACGCAAATTTTCGATCACAGCTTTGCCTCAGGCATTAGAAATAGCGCGCTATTGTACACGGATTAATCGAAGGACTGAACAGGATCACATATTTCATATAAAGATAACTGTCCGGATTGCATTTACAGCCATTTTCAGTGCAAACATTGCACTTGGACGAAAATTTGCACCAAAAGAGTGCCCATTTATCATTCAATGGCACCAAAATGGTGCGCGACTTCCATCGTGGTGCAGTCCTCGTCTCACGAGAGGGCGCATCATAGCGCTTTTTTCGTTAAATAAAAAAGTTGGCATAGATTTCGCAAATACTCATTAAGCGAAAAACGCCAGTTTCCACAACGGTTGTAAGCTTGTGAGAGATCTTTATTATCGGAGTTAGCGCGGCGAATAGCAAAGCGCACCGGTGAAGTTCTCTAAACACGACGCCAATGACAAAATCCAGGAGAGTTAAGTATGTCCGCTGAACACGTTCTGTCGATGATGAACGAGCACGAAGTCAAATTTGTTGACCTGCGTTTTACCGATACCAAAGGTAAAGAGCAGCACGTGACTATCCCTGCTCATCAGGTTAACGCTGACTTCTTCGAAGAAGGCAAAATGTTTGACGGCTCCTCGATTGGTGGCTGGAAAGGTATCAACGAATCCGACATGGTTCTGATGCCAGACTCAACCACCGCAGTCATTGACCCGTTCTTTGCTGATTCTACACTGATCATCCGTTGTGACATCCTCGAGCCAGGCACCATGCAGGGCTACGACCGCGACCCGCGTTCCATCGCGAAACGCGCTGAAGATTTCCTGCGCTCTTCCGGCATTGCAGACACCGTTCTGTTTGGGCCAGAGCCAGAGTTCTTCCTGTTCGATGATATCCGTTTCGGCAGCAGCACTTCAGGTTCACACGTTGCTATCGACGACATCGAAGCTTACTGGAACTCCGGTAAAGAATATGAAGGCGGTAACAAAGGCCACCGTCCAGGTCTGAAAGGCGGCTACTTCCCAGTGCCACCCGTCGACTCAGCGCAGGATATCCGTTCTGCAATGTGTCTGACCATGGAACAGATGGGCCTGGTCGTTGAAGCTCACCACCACGAAGTGGCAACGGCGGGTCAGAACGAAGTGGCAACCCGCTTCAATACCATGACCAAAAAAGCTGACGAAATTCAGATCTACAAATATGTTGTGCACAACGTCGCTCACGCTTACGGCAAAACCGCGACCTTCATGCCAAAACCGATGTTCGGTGATAACGGTTCTGGAATGCACTGCCATATGTCTCTGTCAAAAGGCGGCACTAACCTGTTCGCGGGTGACAAATACGGCGGCCTGTCTGAAATGGCGCTGTTCTACATCGGTGGTGTAATCAAACACGCTAAAGCAATCAATGCTCTGGCGAACCCGACCACTAACTCCTATAAGCGTCTGGTCCCAGGCTACGAAGCGCCAGTTATGCTGGCTTACTCTGCCCGTAACCGTTCTGCTTCTATCCGTATCCCAGTGGTTGCCAGCCCGAAAGCACGCCGTATTGAAGCGCGCTTCCCTGACCCTGCTGCAAACCCATACCTGTGCTTCGCTGCACTGCTGATGGCTGGCCTGGACGGCATCATCAACAAGATCCACCCTGGCGATGCAATGGACAAAAACCTGTACGACCTGCCACCGGAAGAAGAAGCTGAGATTCCAAAAGTTGCAGGTTCTCTGGACGAAGCCCTGGCTGCACTGAACGAAGACCGCGAGTTCCTGACCCGTGGTGGCGTGTTCACTGACGATGCTATCGAAGCTTATATCGAACTGCGTAAAGCAGAAATGGACCGCGTTCGTATGACTCCGCATCCGGTTGAGTTCGAACTGTACTACAGCGTTTAATTTAGAAGTAAGCCCGACGAATTTCATGTTGCAGCAAGGCGGCAATCGAAGGAGGCCCGATGAGCTTAGTCCGCTAAGTGATTCGGGTGACTGAGAGAAGCCAACACAGCTGCGGCGTGAAAGACGTCTGGGATTTTGTTGCCGTGGAAACTTTCAGCCCATCTCAGGATGGGCTTTTTTCACCACGAATTCCCGGTAATGTCAGACGATTTTCGCGTTTTATGGCTATAATGCACTAAATTGGTGCATAACTACTTCAGGAGAATGCTGTATGGCAACTGGCCCGCTGCCCGATGCTGGGCAGATTCTCAATTCACTGATCAACAGTATCTTACTGGTTGATGGTGCGTTGGTGGTTCATTACGCCAACCCTGCCGCGCAGCAACTGCTGGCGCAAAGTTCCCGCAAGCTGTTTGGTACGCCACTGCCGGAACTGATGGGTTATTTTTCCCTGAATATTGAGGTCATGCTCGAAAGTCTGGATGCCGGACAAGGTTTTACCGACAGCGAAGTGACCCTGGTGGTCGACAGCCGTGCGCACATTATGTCGCTCACCGCACAACGTCTGCCCGAAGGATTGATTCTGCTGGAAATGGCGCCCATGGATAATCAGCGCCGGCTGAGTCAGGAACAGCTACAACATGCGCAGCAGGTAGCAGCACGTGATTTAGTGCGTGGACTGGCACACGAAATTAAAAACCCGCTTGGTGGGCTACGCGGTGCAGCACAACTGCTGGCCAGAGCCCTGCCCGACCCGGCGTTAACGGAATACACCAAAGTCATCATTGAACAGGCCGATCGCCTGCGCAATCTGGTCGACCGTCTGCTTGGCCCGCAACAGCCCGGTATGCATGTCACACAAAGCATCCATCAGGTGGCTGAACGTGTGGTGAATCTGGTCTCGATGGAGCTGCCCGATAATGTGGTGCTTGTCCGCGATTATGACCCGAGCCTGCCTGAACTGCCGCACGACCCGGACCAGATAGAACAAGTCCTTTTGAATGTAGTACGCAACGCCCTGCAGGCGTTGGGTGAAGAAGGCGGCACGATTACTTTACGTACCCGAACGGCGTTCCAGTTAACGCTGCACGGAACACGCTATCGCCTGGTGGCACGCATCGATATTGAAGATGACGGCCCCGGCATTCCGGCACAGCTGCAGGATACGCTGTTTTACCCGATGGTAAGCGGCCGCGAAGGCGGTACCGGGCTGGGGTTATCGATTGCCCGCAGCCTGATCGATCAGCATTCGGGAAAAATAGAGTTCCACAGCTGGCCTGGACACACTGAATTCTCGGTTTACCTGCCTATTCGCCAGTGAGGTTTCTATGCAACGAGGGATAGTTTGGATCGTCGATGACGATAGCTCCATCCGCTGGGTGCTTGAACGCGCGCTGACCGGAGCTGGTTTAAACTGCGCAACGTTTGACAGCGCAAACGAGGTACTGGAAGCCCTTGCGACCAAAACCCCAGACGTTTTACTGTCAGATATTCGTATGCCCGGTATGGACGGCCTGGCGCTGTTAAAGCAGATCAAACAGCGGCACCCTATGCTGCCGGTGATCATTATGACAGCGCACTCAGACCTGGATGCTGCCGTCAGCGCTTATCAACAGGGCGCGTTTGATTACCTGCCGAAGCCTTTCGATATTGATGAAGCCGTTGCACTGGTTGAGCGCGCCATCAGTCACTATCAAGAGCAGCAGCAGCCGCGCAATCAGCCCGTCAGCGGGCCTACCACCGATATCATCGGTGAAGCACCAGCAATGCAGGATGTTTTTCGTATTATCGGCCGCCTGTCGCGCTCGTCGATCAGTGTGCTGATTAACGGTGAATCCGGTACGGGTAAAGAGCTGGTTGCTCATGCACTGCATCGCCACAGTCCGCGTGCGAAAGCACCATTTATCGCGCTGAATATGGCGGCGATCCCTAAAGACCTGATCGAATCAGAACTTTTTGGTCATGAGAAAGGGGCGTTTACCGGTGCCAATCAAATTCGACAAGGTCGTTTTGAACAGGCCGATGGCGGTACGCTGTTCCTCGATGAAATTGGCGATATGCCACTGGATGTTCAGACCCGTCTGCTGCGAGTGCTGGCCGATGGTCAGTTCTATCGTGTCGGGGGCTATGCGCCGGTCAAGGTGGATGTGCGTATTATTGCTGCGACCCACCAGAATCTGGAGCTGCGCGTGCATGAGGGGAAATTCCGTGAGGATTTATTCCACCGCCTGAACGTGATCCGTGTGCATCTGCCTCCCCTGCGTGAGCGTCGCGAAGATATTCCGCGTCTGGCGCGTTACTTCTTACAGGTCGCCGCCAGAGAATTGGGGGTGGAAGCCAAGATCCTGCATCCTGAAACGGAAACCGCGCTCACGCGGTTGCACTGGTCTGGCAACGTTCGCCAGCTGGAGAATACCTGTCGCTGGCTGACGGTGATGGCCGCCGGGCAGGAAGTCCTGATCCAGGATCTACCGCCAGAGCTGTTTGAAACATCGACGCCAGAAAACCCGGTTCAGTCATTGCCGGACAGCTGGGCGACGTTGCTGGCACAGTGGGCGGACCGCGCACTGCGCTCCGGTCATCAAAACCTGCTGTCGGAAGCGCAACCCGAGATGGAGCGTACGCTGCTGACTACCGCCCTGCGTCATACGCAGGGTCATAAACAGGAAGCGGCTCGTCTGCTGGGCTGGGGACGCAATACGCTAACGCGTAAGCTGAAAGAGCTGGGAATGGAATAACAGACGAGGGCGGATAAAGAGCGGACCGAAAAAGAAGGTCCGCCCCTACACGTTCCAGCTGTAGGGGCCGATCATTTTTTCCGATCGGGCCTTTGGGCGACCATTTTTTTCGGTCGCCCCGACCATCAGATCACCCGTGAAAATTGTCCCCCAGATGCTTTCTGACGCAGGTAACGGTCGAAGCACATGCAGATATTCCTTATCAGTAAACGGCCCTTAGCGGTGACGACAAGGCGGCTGTCGTGGCATTCCACCAGCCCGTCCACCATCAATGGCGTCAGCAGAGCCAGATCGTCGGCAAAATACTCACGGAAGTGAATTCCCCATTGCGTACTGATGGCGTCAAATGACAGCGAGAAGTTGCAGATCAGACTTTTAATCACATCCCGCCGCAGACAATCATCTTCACTCAATTGCAAGCCGCGCCACAGGGCGGTTTTTCCTGCCCGTATTTCTGCGTAATAGTGTTTCAGCTCTTTGTGGTTTTGCGCGTAGCTGTCCCCGATCATACTAATCGCTGAAACGCCCATTCCCAGCAGGTCACTGTCACCCTGCGTCGTGTATCCCTGGAAGTTGCGGTGCAGTTTCCCCCCACGCTGAGCAATAGCCAGTTCGTCATTGTGCCGGGCAAAGTGGTCCATGCCGATAAACTGATACCCTTGCGCGGTGAGCGTCGTGATGGTTTGCCGCAAAATCTCCAGCTTTTCCAGGGCGCCGGGCAGCTCCTCATCCTTGATTTTACGCTGAGCGGGGAACAGTGCGGGCATATGAGCATAGTTAAAGACACTCAGACGATCCGGGTTCAGCTCAGCCACTTTTTGCAAAGTGAAAGCAAAACTCTCTGGGGTCTGTGCTGGCAGGCCATAAATCAGATCAATATTCGTGGAGGCAAAACCCAGCTCACGCGCCCGTGCCATCAGGGAAAAGATCATCGCTTCATCCTGTACGCGATTCACCTTCTCCTGCACCTGCTTATTAAAATCCTGCACGCCCATGCTCAGGCGGTTAAAACCTTCGGCTCGCAGATGATCAAGCACGGTGAGCTCAATTTCCCGCGGGTCGACTTCAATTGAGATCTCAGCACCCTCCGTAAAGTGAAAGTGCTGGCGCAGACAGGTCATCAGTCGGCTGATTTGCGCTTTATTGAGGAAAGTGGGAGTGCCGCCCCCCCAGTGCATCTGACTGACGGTGCGATGCTGGAACAGCGGTGCACGCAGGGCGATTTCCTGCACCAGTACATCCAGATAGTCATCCGCTTTATGCTGCTGACGCGTGACCTGCTTATTACAACCGCAGAAGTAACATAGCTTGTGGCAAAAGGGGATGTGCAGATAGAGCGACAGCGGCCGTTCAGGGTAACGCTGCGTTGCATGAAGAAAAGCCGGCTCGTCGTAATCCTGATGGAATTCCAGTGCGGTCGGATAAGAGGTATAGCGGGGACCGGCGGTATTGTACTTCTGAATGAGCGGGAGATCCCACTCTGTGGTCTGCATCTGCATGGCGGCTTCCCTTATCGTCGTCGCATTGACCGCCGCGTGACAGGAAGCTGCTGGCTGACGATCTTGCTGCGCAGCCGGGTTTTCAGCCGCGATAGCCGCTGTAGTTTAACGAATAACCACCCCAGCCAGCACAGCAGAATCAGCGCAATAATTGATCCAGGCCAAATCATCACCAAAAACCCTACAAAGAAAAGGCAGCGCTAAATTGCGCTGCCTCATGTTACGTCAGAGAGACGAGAGGATCACTGGCCGCCTTTGAGCAGGCGATACATATCTTCTTCTGCCTGCTCATCTTCTGCGTCATCGTCCAGGGCAATCCCTAACTGCTCCATCAGCACGTCGATACGATCCAGTGACTGATCCAGCCACGCCTGCTCTTCAGCTGACAGTGCATCGCCATTTTCCAGACGATCGAGCAACGCATCCAGACGCTCGTCATTTTCCAACTGCGCCAGTTCTTCTTCTGGTGACAGACGAGCCTTCTTCTCTACAACGGGTTTTGCCACTTTTGCCGGCTTCGGCTTGCTGGCAACCACATCCGGGCCCAGGGCAATCGGTTTTTTACTGCCGATACGTGGGTCTTTGGCCGGTTTGCCGTTAGCGCCTTTCTTGCTCTCGGCGACCGGGTTAGCCCGACTGCCGGAAGTATTGCCGCTGTGCTTTTTATCACGCTTGCGGTCTCGCGCTTCCTGATTAATCTCATCACGCGTTTTACGTTTCACTTTGGCTCCCGGTTTTTTATCCTGGGGCGTGCGTGCAGGTTGCTTCATGGTTTCTGCTCTCAGACGTTTATCTTCAGTATAGAATTGCCGCGAAATCTAGCAGAAAGCAGACAAAGAAAAAAGGCGGCAGGTCACCCTGTCGCCTTTTTTCGCACCTTCCGCAGAAGGACTGACAATGTCAGCATCCTTATTAGCAGCCAGCATCCCTGTTTTCCTTTGCCTTTACTCAATCCTGTGAGCGTTCCTGAATCCTTGTCGCGCACACCTGTGCACATTTCCTTCCCTGCCCGAGATCGTCCTGATGCTCCCTGAGCACTTCATCCTGAAGTGAAATATCCTGTTTCTGGATACAAATGTAGACTAACCAGTCCGGCAAACAAGGTGACATAAGTAATTTTTACTCTGTTTTTTTTGGCCATTTCACAACCCTATGAAAATTAGTAAAAAATCCATTTTTTTAATTTCAAAATACAGAGAGTGCTCGCAGGGTGAATGGTCAATGTCTCACAGCACTCGATCATGCAGTGTCTTACCGGGCGCTTTACCGCTATACAGGGTATAATCAGCACAATTGTCCTTTCTTACCTGGAGTATCTATTTTGTCTGGCTGGAATTATCACGTAACCCATTTTGTCACCAGCGCCCCCGATATCCGCCACCTGCCTGCCGATACTGGCATTGAGGTTGCTTTTGCCGGGCGTTCTAACGCGGGTAAATCCAGCGCACTGAATACGCTGACTAACCAGAAAGGCCTGGCTCGTACCAGTAAAACCCCTGGTCGTACCCAATTGATCAACCTTTTCCAGGTTGCTGAAGGCTACCGTCTGGTCGACCTGCCAGGCTACGGTTACGCGCAGGTCCCGGAAGAGATGAAGCTCAAATGGCAACGTGCGCTGGCGGAATACCTGCGCGATCGTCATTGTCTGAAGGGACTGGTAGTGCTGATGGATATTCGCCATCCGCTGAAAGATCTCGATCGTCAGATGGTGATGTGGGCCGTACAGAGCGGGATTGAAGTACTGATTTTGCTGACTAAGGCCGACAAACTGGCATCCGGGGCGCGTAAGGCCCAGCTGAACGCGGTTCGTGAAGAGGCAAAAACCTTCCTCGGCACTGTCGATGTTGAAGCGTTTTCATCACTCAAGAAAATTGGTGTGGATAAACTGAGCCAGAAGCTGGACAGCTGGTATCGTGATATTCCTCCGGCAACCGAAGACGATATTCCTGCCGAATAACCCGCCTGCCCCCTACGTTTCGCCCAATAAAAAACGCCCCAGTCATTACTGACTGGGGCGGCTAAAATATTCAGCCAAATCCGATTACGTGAAGTAAAAGGTCTGAAAGATAGAACATCTTACCTCTGTACCCTACATCTGAAACTTTACATCATTTTTTGAGCGCTCAAAAGGGTTTTTTGTAGTTAATTTTCAGAAAACGACATGCATTATCCAACTCAAGTCACATAATGCAGTCGATCATGTAGCTTAATTACTAAAAAAGTGTTGCGGCAGAGATGGTTAGATGATGTCACTGGCGAAAAGGGATAACGCGAGTAGCTGAACCGTTTAAAGCGACAATGTTAGCAGGGACAATCCTGCGAGCTGATTTCGGGAGAGTCATCAGCCCACAGGACAGAGAAAAATGAACTTAGTGAGCCTGATCCCAGTTGTCACCCACACCAATATCAACGCGCAGCGGCACATCCAGTTTCATGCTGCCTTCCATCAACTGACGGATTTTCGCTGATGCGCTATCGACTGCATCGGCACGCACTTCAAACACCAGTTCATCGTGTACCTGCATGATCATTTTCACGTCACCGTTTGTCTGAGGCTTCAGCCATTCATCCACGGCAATCATTGCCCGTTTGATGATATCCGCTGCGGTCCCCTGCATTGGTGCATTAATCGCAGCACGCTCTGCCGCTTTACGACGCATCGCATTGCTCGCTTTAATCTCTGGGAGATAGAGTCGGCGGCCATCCAGCGTCGAGACATAGCCTTTCTCTGCCGCCAGTTCGCGGGTACTCTCCATATACTGCAGTACACCCGGGTAACGTTCAAAGTAGAGGTCCATGTACTTCTTCGCTTCACCGGCACCAATATTGAGCTGACGTGACAGACCAAAAGCACTCATGCCGTAAATAAGGCCAAAGTTGATCGCTTTAGCGCTACGGCGCTGCTCGCCGCTGACTTTATCCAGCGCAACGCCGAAGACTTCAGAGGCTGTCGCACGGTGAATATCCTGCTCGCTGGCAAAGGCGGTCAGCAGCCCTTTATCCTGTGACAGATGCGCCATGATGCGTAGCTCAATCTGTGAGTAGTCAGCCGCGACAATGCGACAGCCTTTCGGCGCGATAAATGCCTGACGAATACGTCGCCCTTCATCATTACGCACCGGGATGTTTTGTAGGTTCGGATCGCTGGAAGAGAGACGCCCGGTAGCCGTGACTGTCTGGTGATAAGAAGTATGTACTCGTCCGCTGTGTGGATTGATCATCAACGGAAGCTTATCGGTATAGGTGGATTTCAGCTTAGAGAGACCACGATGTTCCAGAATCACCTTCGGCAGCGGATAGTCCAGCGCCAGCTCAGCTAAGACTTCTTCGCTGGTCGACGGTGCACCACCCGGCGTTTTCTTGGTGGGCTTGATGCCCTGCTTTTCAAACAGGATGGTTTGTAATTGCTTCGGCGAAGAGAGATTGAACGGTTCACCTGCCAGCTCGTGTGCCTTCAGCTCCAGCTCTGCCAGGCGGCTGCCCAGCTCCTGCGAGTGCACCGCCAGAATATTCTGGTCAATAAGCACACCGTTGCGCTCAATACGGGAGATGACCGGCACCAGCGGCATCTCAACCTGTTCAAAGACCTCTTTTGGCCCCTGCTCTTTCTGCAACTCTGGCCACATTTTCAGATGCAGCCGTAGCGTGACGTCGGCATCTTCCGCCGCGTAATGCGCCGCCTGCTCCAGCGCGATCTGGTTAAACGTCAGCTGATTCTTACCTTTGCCGGCAATCTCTTCAAAGCTTACGGTTTTATGGCCCAGCCAGCGTGATGCCAGGGTATCCATATCATGGCGCCCGACAACGCTACTCAGCGCATAAGATTCCAGCATGGTATCGAACTGAATACCTTGTAATTCAATGTCATAGTTTGCCAGCACGCCACGGTCGTACTTCAGATTCTGTCCGACTTTAAGCGCTTTGGGGTTTTCGAGCAGCGGTTTAAGCCGTGCCAGTACGGATTGACGATCTAACTGATCCGGTGCATCAAGGTAGTCATGTGCAACGGGCAGGTAAGCGGCTTCACCTGGGGCGATGGCAAAAGACAGGCCGATGATGTTAGCACTGAGCGTATCCAGCGAATCGGTTTCCAGGTCGAAGGCAAACAACTCGCTTTGCTGAAGCTTCGTCAGCCAGCTATCGAAGGTCGCTTCATCCAGAATGGTGACATAACCTTCGGAAGAGAGCACGCTAGCGACTTCTGCGGCATCCGGTTCCACGGTTGCATCCATTTTGCCTTTTGCGGCAGTGGGTCGACTCTTATTCCCTTGCAGCCAGGTACCTTCTTCCAGATCAACAATCCAGCGCTTAAATTCGTAGTGTTTAAATAACCCCAGCAGTTCTTCAACTGCCGGTTCTTCAACGGTCAGCTGATCGCAGGTCAATTCCAGTTCCACGTCGGTCTTAATCGTTGCCAACTGATAGGAGAGGAGGGCCATCTCCTTATTCTGTTCCAGTTTCGCGGCCATGGTTTTAGCCCCGCGGAAAGTCAGTGTTGCCACTTTATCCAGGTTGGCGTAAATATCCTTCACTCCGCCTAATCCCTGTAACAGTGCCTGAGCCGTTTTTTCACCGACACCCGCTACGCCCGGAATGTTATCGGAGGAGTCGCCCATCAGTGCCAGGAAATCAATCATCAACGAGGGAGGGATACCGTATTTCTCAACCACTTCATCCGGGCCAAGAATCGCATTATTCATCGTGTTGATTAAGGTGATATTTGGCGTTACCAGCTGAGCCATATCTTTATCACCGGTGCTGATCAGCACCGGTTTACCGATTTTCTCTGCGGCCAGCGCCAGCGTACCGATGACATCATCAGCCTCCACACCTGAGATGGCCAGCAGCGGCAGCCCCATCGCTTTGACCATGGTATGCAGTGGTTCAATTTGCGCACGCAGATCGTCGGGCATCGGGGGACGGTGAGATTTGTACGCTTCAAATAATTCGTCGCGGAAGGTTTTACCCTTGGCATCAAATACCACTGCTACATGACTTGGCTTATATTGCAGCAGCAGGCTGCGCAGCATATTTAATACGCCGTACATTGCACCGGTAGGTTCGCCTGCGCTGTTGGTCAGCGGAGGGAACGCATGATAAGCACGGTACAGGTAGGAAGATCCATCTACCAGAATCAGCGGGTTTTCTGCAATTTTAGCCATAAGTCGTCACGTTCTTCTTTGGTTTTTGATTGGCGTTAAGGATGCCACAGCTCGCTATGAAAGATGAAATCTCAACGGCGAATAATCCACGGACAATTGTCATTTTGCGTTACGCTTCGCATTGACACGTTGTGGATAAGTTTGTGTGTAAATTTACTAACAGCAGCTAACCCGTGGAAATTCATTTAAAAATAAAATTAAATTTTGTTTATAATCATTTAGTTATTCATTAACTCCAGGATTAACTTTATGTTTTCCGGAATAAAGCTGATGTGGATATAAGTTGGTACGCTCAGAGAAAGAGACGATATCTACAACTGATGAAAGGGCATTTTTACGATAATTATCTCGTCAGGCGAGAAAGAAAACGCCGGCATTGCCGGCGTTAAGGGAAGTCTGTGCAGGCTTACTTCTGGGAAGTCAGGAATTTCACCACGTTGGCATACTGCTGAACATAGTTTTCCTGTGAACTGGTATCCAGGCCACCGTTGTTCACCATGTATTTGCCGTTGACGAACATCGCTGGCACACCACGCAGATCCAGATCTGCTGCAGCTTTCTCTTGCTGAGCAACCAGTGATTTCACCACGAAGCTGTTCCAAGCGGCATCGTACTCTTCAGGCTTGATACCCGCAGCTTTAACGAAGACCGCTTTCAGGCTGGCAGGATCAGTGATGGTTTGCGTCTGCTGAATACCGTCGAAAATGGGTGCCGTTACTTTGTCTTCCACACCCAGAGCCATCGCTACTGCCCAGGCCTGCGTTACGGTTTTACCCATTTCGCCACCCAGGAATTCAACATGATACTTGGTGACTTTCACATTCTCTGGCAGGCCTTTCTTCACGGCATCACTCACATGCCATACATGCTCAAACTGGTAGCAGTGTGGGCAATAGAATGAGAAGAATTCGAGAACCTGTGGTTCGCCAGTCGCCGGTTTATCCAGCGTGACGTATTGCTGACCATCGGTAAATTGTGCGGCAGAAGCGCTGAATGCCAGAACCATACCGACGAGCGCAAATAAAATCTTTTTCATCGTCAAACTCTCTCCTGATTACATCTCAATAGGCGAACCAAAGGGTGATCACACCTGGAAAACAGGTGCAAGCTGTAGCGGAGGCTCTTGCAGCAGCTTGTTCTGTTCGTTAAAAGTGGAAATCTGTCTGCGCCAGAAATCCTCATCCGTCATCCACGGAAAACTGGCCGGGAAAGCCGGGTCGTTCCAGCGGCGGACAACCCATGCAAGATAATAAACCATCCGCATAGCACGTAAAGGTTCAATCAGTGACAATTCATGAGTATCAAATTCACAGAATTCACCGTACGCCTCTAGCAAAATGTCCCATTGCAGACGCTGCTCCTGGCGATCGCCATTGATAAGCATCCACAGATCTTGTACCGCAGGGCCATTACGCGCGTCATCCAGGTCAACAAACAGTGGGCCATCACGCCACAATATATTGCCCGGATGGCAGTCGCCGTGTAAGCGCAAAGGCTGCCACTGAGTATGCCAGCAGTTTTGTAAAGTTGTGCGCAGACGCCCGATACTGGCCAGTAAATCAGTTTTTAGCTTTGCGGGGACCAGCGTGCTGTCGGTGAGAATCTGTAACGGTTCATCAATGTATTCCTGTAATCCGATAGTCGGCCGCGACTCAAAGGTTTTCCGGCGGCCCACCTGATGGATTCGCCCGAGGAAACGCCCTACCCATTCCAGGTGATCGTAATTATCGGTTTCGTACTGGCGCCCGCCGAGGCTGGGAAAAACAGCAAACCAGAACCCCTGGTGCTGGTGCAGCATTGAGCCCTTCAGTTCCAGAGGGGCTGCCAGTGGGATCTCATCAGCAAACAGCTCAGAAGCGAACTGATGTTCTTCTTCTATCTGCGCCTGCGACCAACGCTGCGGGCGATAGAACTTCGCCACGTAGCGCCGTTTGTCGTCATCGGAGAACTGGTAGACGCGGTTTTCATAGCTGTTTAGCGCCGTCAGGCCGGATTCCACGCGCAGACCGGTCTCCCACAACGCATCCAGGATGGTATCAGGCGTCAGGGTGTGGAAGTTAAAAGCAGGTTCTTTCATCCGGCATGCTCGCTGATAATCGATAAATAATAGCCTGCAAGAGTACCATTAAATGGCAGCGGCAGCGGGTCAACCGCCTGATTTAATCCTTAATCACGCCCCGAGCACGCAGTAATGCTGTTTTGAAATCATCCTCATAGTCTTTCTTCAGCCCTGGAATTTCAGCATCTTTATCACTGCCCCGCATCTTGAGATGATAGATCAGTACATCATCCGTTAATTCACTAAAAGGCTGCTTAAAGCCGGCTTCATCGGCTAATTTCTGTAAAAACTCAAGTAAATTCAGATCAGGATCGTCCTGCCAGGCAGGCTGCAGCAAGCTGATTAATTCGTTAAGGCGATGGCATTTCATGCAGTTGTCCCTGTATAAAGAACCCAACATTAAGCATAGGGTATAAAATTAATGAATCGAATTTCCGCCCCTGAACGCGAAACCGTGACCGGCGTCATCCTTGCAGGTGGCCGTGGCAGCCGTATGGGGGGCGAAGATAAAGGGCTCATGCTGTGGCAGAACAAACCACTCTACCAACATGTTTTGCAGCGTTTTCAGCCCCAGGTCACTACTGTATGGATTAATGCCAATCGAAATATTGAGGTATATCAACAGAGCGGGTTGCCTGTGATATCCGATACGCTGGCAGCTTTCCCGGGACCACTAGCAGGAATGCTGGCAGCACTGCAACAGACAGAAACTGAGTGGGTAGTATTCACTTCCTGTGATACGCCATTGCTCCCGGATAATCTGGTTCAGAACTTGTGGCAGCATAAAGGAACAGCATCTGCGGTCTGGGCACGCACAGAAGAGCGAGATCACCCCACGCAAGCATTGCTGCACCGCAGTATTGCGGGTTCACTGCAACGCTATCTGGCGGACGGTGACCGTAAGTTGATGCTATTTCTTCAGCAGGCAGGGGGGCACAGTGTTTTGTTTGAGCGAGCAGAGGCTGCATTTCGCAATGTTAACTATCCGGAAGATCTCATTTAGGCTTTTATAGCAGGTAATCCCCTGACAAAACGGAGATTTTTCGTGTCAGATCGACGATTATCGCCAGATTCAAAGCACAAAAAAACCCCGGCCTTTCGGTCGGGGTTCTTTCTTCGTTTGATGCCTGGCAGTTCCCTACTCTCGCATGGGGAGACCCCACACTACCATCGGCGCTACGGCGTTTCACTTCTGAGTTCGGCATGGGGTCAGGTGGGACCACCGCGCTAAAGCCGCCAGGCAAATTCTTTGTGCTCTGTCCTGTGTCTTTTGTGCTCTGACTGCGTTGCCTGCGCTCGTAAGCTCAGTCACATACTTATGTATGCTCCTTCCCTCACTTCACTGGCCGCCTTGTCACAGCGCAAAATCCTTCGGACTTAATTCCGGTAACAAGCTGAAAATCTCTTTTGCGTCTCTCTAACGCCACCAGAACGCTTCTGGCGTTGTAAGGTTAAGCCTCACGGGTCATTAGTACCGGTTAGCTCAACGCATCGCTGCGCTTACACACCCGGCCTATCAACGTCGTAGTCTTCAACGTCCCTTCAGGGGTCTCAAGGACCCAGGGAGAATTCATCTCGAGGCAAGTTTCGCGCTTAGATGCTTTCAGCGCTTATCTTTTCCGCACTTAGCTACCGGGCAATGCCATTGGCATGACAACCCGAACACCAGTGGTGCGTTCACTCCGGTCCTCTCGTACTAGGAGCAACCCCTCTCAATTCTCCAGCGCCCACGGCAGATAGGGACCGAACTGTCTCACGACGTTCTAAACCCAGCTCGCGTACCACTTTAAACGGCGAACAGCCGTACCCTTGGGACCTACTTCAGCCCCAGGATGTGATGAGCCGACATCGAGGTGCCAAACACCGCCGTCGATATGAACTCTTGGGCGGTATCAGCCTGTTATCCCCGGAGTACCTTTTATCCGTTGAGCGATGGCCCTTCCATTCAGAACCACCGGATCACTATGACCTGCTTTCGCACCTGCTCGAGCCGTCACTCTCGCAGTCAAGCTAGCTTATGCCATTGCACTAACCTCACGATGTCCGACCGTGATTAGCTAACCTTCGTGCTCCTCCGTTACTCTTTAGGAGGAGACCGCCCCAGTCAAACTACCCACCAGACACTGTCCCCACGCCGGATCACGGCGCCAGGTTAGAACATCAAACGTTAAAGGGTGGTATTTCAAGGTTGGCTCCACGCAGACTGGCGTCCACGCTTCAAAGCCTCCCACCTATCCTACACATCAAGGCTCAATGTTCAGTGTCAAGCTGTAGTAAAGGTTCACGGGGTCTTTCCGTCTTGCCGCGGGTACACTGCATCTTCACAGCGAGTTCAATTTCACTGAGTCTCGGGTGGAGACAGCCTGGCCATCATTACGCCATTCGTGCAGGTCGGAACTTACCCGACAAGGAATTTCGCTACCTTAGGACCGTTATAGTTACGGCCGCCGTTTACCGGGGCTTCGATCAAGAGCTTCTCCTTGCGGATAACCCCATCAATTAACCTTCCGGCACCGGGCAGGCGTCACACCGTATACGTCCACTTTCGTGTTTGCACAGTGCTGTGTTTTTAATAAACAGTTGCAGCCAGCTGGTATCTTCGACTGCCTTCA
Organism: Erwinia rhapontici; assembly: GCF_020683125.1. Taxonomy (NCBI): domain Bacteria; kingdom Pseudomonadati; phylum Pseudomonadota; class Gammaproteobacteria; order Enterobacterales; family Erwiniaceae; genus Erwinia; species Erwinia rhapontici. The sequence continues at coordinate 4,997,565 of NZ_CP085627.1, forward strand.
GCTCCAGGAGCAAGTCCCTTCACCTACCGACAGCGTGCCTTCTCCCGAAGTTACGGCACCATTTTGCCTAGTTCCTTCACCCGAGTTCTCTCAAGCGCCTTGGTATTCTCTACCTGACCACCTGTGTCGGTTTGGGGTACGATTCAATGTTACCTGATGCTTAGAGGCTTTTCCTGGAAGCAGGGCATTTGTTACTTCAGCACCGTAGTGCCTCGTCATCACGCCTCAGCCTTAAAGAGTTCCGGATTTGCCTGGAACTCAAGCCTACACGCTTAAACCGGGACAACCGTCGCCCGGCTAACATAGCCTTCTCCGTCCCCCCTTCGCAGTAACACCGAGTACAGGAATATTAACCTGTTTCCCATCGACTACGCCTTTCGGCCTCGCCTTAGGGGTCGACTCACCCTGCCCCGATTAACGTTGGACAGGAACCCTTGGTCTTCCGGCGAGCGGGCTTTTCACCCGCTTTATCGTTACTTATGTCAGCATTCGCACTTCTGATACCTCCAGCAAACCTCACAGTTCACCTTCGACGGCTTACAGAACGCTCCCCTACCCAACAATACTTGCGTATCGCTGCCGCAGCTTCGGTGCATGGTTTAGCCCCGTTACATCTTCCGCGCAGGCCGACTCGACCAGTGAGCTATTACGCTTTCTTTAAATGATGGCTGCTTCTAAGCCAACATCCTGGCTGTCTGTGCCTTCCCACATCGTTTCCCACTTAACCATGACTTTGGGACCTTAGCTGGCGGTCTGGGTTGTTTCCCTCTTCACGACGGACGTTAGCACCCGCCGTGTGTCTCCCGTGATAACATTCTTCGGTATTCGCAGTTTGCATCGGGTTGGTAAGCCGGGATGGCCCCCTAGCCGAAACAGTGCTCTACCCCCGAAGATGAGTTCACGAGGCGCTACCTAAATAGCTTTCGGGGAGAACCAGCTATCTCCCGGTTTGATTGGCCTTTCACCCCCAGCCACAAGTCATCCGCTAATTTTTCAACATTAGTCGGTTCGGTCCTCCAGTTAGTGTTACCCAACCTTCAACCTGCCCATGGCTAGATCACCGGGTTTCGGGTCTATACCCTGCAACTTAACGCCCAGTTAAGACTCGGTTTCCCTGCGGCTCCCCTATACGGTTAACCTTGCTACAGAATATAAGTCGCTGACCCATTATACAAAAGGTACGCAGTCACCTAACAAGTAGGCTCCCACTGCTTGTACGTACACGGTTTCAGGTTCTGTTTCACTCCCCTCGCCGGGGTTCTTTTCGCCTTTCCCTCACGGTACTGGTTCACTATCGGTCAGTCAGGAGTATTTAGCCTTGGAGGATGGTCCCCCCATATTCAGACAGGATGTCACGTGTCCCGCCCTACTCATCGAACTCACAGTAGGTGCATTTTTGTGTACGGGAGTATCACCCTGTACCCTGCGACTTTCCAGACGCTTCCACTAATGCACAAACTGATTCAGGTTCTGGGCTGTTCCCCGTTCGCTCGCCGCTACTGGGGGAATCTCGGTTGATTTCTTTTCCTCGGGGTACTTAGATGTTTCAGTTCCCCCGGTTCGCCTCATGCCACTATGTATTCATGACATGATAGTGTGTCGAAACACACTGGGTTTCCCCATTCGGGTATCGTCGGTTGTTGCGGTTCATATCACCTTACCGACGCTTATCGCAGATTAGCACGCCCTTCATCGCCTCTGACTGCCTAGGCATCCACCGTGTACGCTTAGTCGCTTAACCTCACAACCCACAAGCGTCCCGAAGAACACATTGCTGTTGTAAGCATTTGAGAGACTCGAACATATCGTTAATTTCATTCTTATTACGGAGAATGAAAACGACATGTCGTTTCAATTTTCAGCTTGTTCCGGATTGTTAAAGAGCAAATATCTCAAACGTGACTCGCCTTACGGCATAATCAGTTTTGAGATACTGGGTGATAACGACTTTCACTTCGTTACCGGTATGGCGTCCCCAAGGGGATTCGAACCCCTGTTACAGCCGTGAAAGGGCAGTGTCCTGGGCCTCTAGACGATGGGGACTCTGGTGTGACTTTTGCTCATTTCTTCTATCAGACAATCTGTGTGGACACTACGCGGGAAGGTATCTTCAGGTAAGGAGGTGATCCAACCGCAGGTTCCCCTACGGTTACCTTGTTACGACTTCACCCCAGTCATGAATCACAAAGTGGTAAGCGCCCTCCCGAAGGTTAAGCTACCTACTTCTTTTGCAACCCACTCCCATGGTGTGACGGGCGGTGTGTACAAGGCCCGGGAACGTATTCACCGTAGCATTCTGATCTACGATTACTAGCGATTCCGACTTCACGGAGTCGAGTTGCAGACTCCGATCCGGACTACGACGCACTTTATGAGGTCCGCTTGCTCTCGCGAGGTCGCTTCTCTTTGTATGCGCCATTGTAGCACGTGTGTAGCCCTGGCCGTAAGGGCCATGATGACTTGACGTCATCCCCACCTTCCTCCGGTTTATCACCGGCAGTCTCCTTTGAGTTCCCGACATTACTCGCTGGCAACAAAGGATAAGGGTTGCGCTCGTTGCGGGACTTAACCCAACATTTCACAACACGAGCTGACGACAGCCATGCAGCACCTGTCTCACGGTTCCCGAAGGCACTAAGGCATCTCTGCCGAATTCCGTGGATGTCAAGGCCAGGTAAGGTTCTTCGCGTTGCATCGAATTAAACCACATGCTCCACCGCTTGTGCGGGCCCCCGTCAATTCATTTGAGTTTTAACCTTGCGGCCGTACTCCCCAGGCGGTCGACTTAACGCGTTAGCTCCGGAAGCCACGCCTCAAGGGCACAACCTCCAAGTCGACATCGTTTACGGCGTGGACTACCAGGGTATCTAATCCTGTTTGCTCCCCACGCTTTCGCACCTGAGCGTCAGTCTTTGTCCAGGGGGCCGCCTTCGCCACCGGTATTCCTCCAGATCTCTACGCATTTCACCGCTACACCTGGAATTCTACCCCCCTCTACAAGACTCTAGTCTGCCAGTTTCGAATGCAGTTCCCAGGTTGAGCCCGGGGATTTCACATCCGACTTGACAGACCGCCTGCGTGCGCTTTACGCCCAGTAATTCCGATTAACGCTTGCACCCTCCGTATTACCGCGGCTGCTGGCACGGAGTTAGCCGGTGCTTCTTCTGCGGGTAACGTCAATCGACGAAGCTATTAACCTCATCGCCTTCCTCCCCACTGAAAGTACTTTACAACCCGAAGGCCTTCTTCATACACGCGGCATGGCTGCATCAGGCTTGCGCCCATTGTGCAATATTCCCCACTGCTGCCTCCCGTAGGAGTCTGGACCGTGTCTCAGTTCCAGTGTGGCTGGTCATCCTCTCAGACCAGCTAGGGATCGTCGCCTAGGTGAGCCATTACCCCACCTACTAGCTAATCCCACCTGGGCACATCCGATGGTGTGAGGCCCGAAGGTCCCCCACTTTGGTCCGAAGACGTTATGCGGTATTAGCTACCGTTTCCAGTAGTTATCCCCCTCCATCGGGCAGTTTCCCAGGCATTACTCACCCGTCCGCCACTCGTCACCCAAGGAGCAAGCTCCTCTGTGCTACCGTTCGACTTGCATGTGTTAGGCCTGCCGCCAGCGTTCAATCTGAGCCATGATCAAACTCTTCAATTAAAAGTTCGATTTGCTGCAACAAGTGCAGCGATGCTCAAGTGTAAAACGTCATAATGAATTTCATTATGTGTTCACTCTTAAGACTTGATATTTTTTGTCACCCGGAGGTGACTGATATCAATCCTGCGAGTGCCCACACAGATTGTCTGATAAATTGTTAAAGAGCGGTGCAATCAGTGCCGAAGCTTCCTGTTGCGAGGTGGCGTATATTACGCTTTCCTCCTTCGGAGTCAACTTCTTTTTGAGAAGTTTTTTCCGGCGGTTCAGATGCTTCCTGAACCTCCTGAGCCGCTGGCTGTAAGCCGTTGTGCCGTCTCAGTGGTTGCGCATTATAGGCAGTTTCCGACGAGTGACAAGTGTTTATTGCAATAAAATGACTGAGCGCGTTATTTTTCATCAGAAGCGTTAAAAGCATACGCTTTCAGGGCAATAAATCAGCATTTACTGACAGAAAACTGCGAAAGACCGAGGAGGAAAGCAAAAATGAGATGCTATTCTTTCTGCTTCACAGGGGATTTTTCTGCCGCACTCACAAAAGAAAGGGATACCAATGATTAAATCCGCGCGCAGTATGGCCGGACTTCCATGGATTGCCGCTATGGCTTTCTTTATGCAGGCGCTGGATGCCACCATTCTGAACACGGCCCTTCCGGCCATCGCCCACAGCCTGGGGCGTTCTCCGCTGGCGATGCAGTCCGCCGTTATCAGCTATACCTTAACTGTCGCGATGCTGATCCCGGTCAGTGGCTGGCTTGCCGATCGCTTTGGTACCCGTAAAGTCTTTATCGCCGCGGTATTTCTGTTTTCCCTGGGTTCTCTGGCCTGCGCACTTTCGGGTTCGTTGTCGATGCTGGTCACATCCCGTGTGGTGCAAGGTGTGGGTGGGGCAATGATGATGCCGGTGGCTCGTCTTGCCCTGCTCCGGGCCTATCCGCGCAGCGAGCTGCTACCGGTACTCAATTTTGTCACGATGCCGGGACTGGTTGGCCCGGTGTTAGGCCCTTTACTGGGGGGCGTATTGGTCACCTGGGCCACCTGGCACTGGATTTTCCTCATTAATATCCCAATCGGTATTCTCGGCATTTTCTATGCACGCAAATATATGCCGGACTTTACCACTCCGAAACGCCGCTTTGACCTGATCGGCTTCCTGCTGTTTGGTTTGGGTCTGGTGGGCATCTCCAGCGGCATCGAATTATTCGGTGAACAGGTTGTATCAAGCGTGATTGCTCTGGGTGTGTTGCTGGCGGGTATCGCATTATTACTTCTCTATATAGTGCATGCGCGGCGCCACCCTGCCCCGTTGCTGCCATTACCCATGTTTAAGACGCGCACCTTCTCCGTCGGCATCGTGGGCAATATCGCTTCAAGACTGGGTACAGGCTGTATTCCCTTCCTGATGCCATTAATGTTACAGGTCGGATTTGGCTACACCGCCCTGCTGGCGGGCTGCATGGTCGCGCCCACCGCCCTCGGTTCCATTCTGGCGAAGTCGACGGTCACCCAGGTACTGCGCTGGTTTGGTTATCGCAAAACCCTGGTCGGGATCAGCATGATTATCGGCGTACTGATCGCCACCTTTGCTTTGCAGGTTCCTGGCTGGAGCATGCTGGCGCTGCTCATCCCACTCTTTATTCTGGGTATGGCGATGTCCACACAATTTACCGCGATGAACACCATCACCCTTGCAGACCTGACGGATGCCAATGCCAGCAGCGGTAACAGCATGCTGGCCGTCACACAACAGTTAGCGATTGGGTTTGGTGTCGCAGTGAGTGCAGCGGTGTTACGCTTTTATGAAAACTTTGATGGCACCACACTCCAGCACTTCCATGCCACCTTCCTGACGATGGGGGTCATTACCGTGCTGTCAGCGCTGGTCTTCCTGCTACTGAAACCAGGGGACGGTCGCAACCTGATTAGCGACCGTGATAAGAAGAAAACCTAGGCGCTTATTCCTTGCGGATATCGCCCACGGAGGCACGTTCCATCAGTTCCGGCGTCAGCACCAGCAACTGAGGGCTGGCCGTTGGATCTGTCAGGCGGTGTAGCAGAGCATCGATCGCCAGCTCCCCCAGTTCGTCTTTAGGCTGGTGAACGGTGCTGAGGGGCGGCGTCATATAGCGCGCCAGTTCGATATCATCGTAACCCACCACGGCCATATCCTGCGGGATACGCATTTCCGCCAGATAGAGCGCGTGATACACGCCAACAGCCATCGCATCATTACAGGTAAAGACAGCCTGAGGTGGAGGATCGAGGGCCAAAAGCGTATTCATGGCATTGAATCCGCCCTGGAATTCAAAATCGCTACTGACAATGTAGTCAGGCGGTATCGCTAACGCGGCGCTATCCATTGCCTGCTTATATCCTTCAAGACGCAGACGCGCAGGTGTTTTGTCCTGTGGCCCGGCAATACAGGCAATCCGTGTATAACCACGCGAAATGAGATGTCGCGTCGCCATCTCCCCACCCAGCAGGGAGTTATCCTGGATAATGTCGCTGCCGCCTTCAAACGGCGCCCAATCCATCATGACTGAAGGGATCGTGGGATAACGATGAAGTAATTCAGCGGAAGGCAGGTGACTTTCGGTACACATAATCAGTAAGCCATCAACACGCTTTTGCAGCAGTGTTTCAAGGCTTCGATTCATACGGTCTTCATCGCCTTCGGTATTGCACAATACCAAGCTATAACCACGCTCATAGCAGCTACGCTCAACACCCCGTACCACCTCGGAATAGAACGGGTTACTGCTGGCCGTCAGTAACATGCCAATAGTACGGGTCTGATTGAGCTTCAGACTACGCGCCAGCGCAGAGGGTGCGTAATTCAGCTGGCTTACCGCCGAGGTCACTTTTTCACGAACCGCTTCGCTCACGAAGCGGTTGTTATTGATAACGTGAGACACGGTGGAGGTTGAGACGCCCGCCAGGCGGGCGACATCTTTCATGGTCGCCACATCTACCCCTGCTGTTGCAAGAAGCTGTCAATCTCATCACGCCAGGGAACGGAAGGTTGTGCACCACGGCGGGTCACGGCAATCGCTGCGGCTGCATGGGCAAAGCGTACGGCTTCAGCCATCGGACGCTGCTCAATCAGTGCCGTGATCAGCGCACCATTAAAGGTGTCGCCCGCGGCAATAGTATCCACCGCTTCCACACGGAAACCAGGAATACGCTGACCATTCCCCTGCTCACTTAACCACACGCCCCGGCTGCCGAGGGTAATCAATACTGTACGGATACCTTTTTGATGCAGCACTGCCGCTGCTCGTGCAGCGTCTTCATCGCTGTTGACCGCCACACCCGTGAGGATCTGCGCTTCGGTTTCATTCGGGGTAATCATATCCACCAGCGACAATAGCTCGTCAGAGAGTTCTGTCGCCGGGGCCGGATTCAAAATCACCTGCGTCTGATGCTGATGCGCGATCTTCGCAGCCGCCAGCACGCTTTCCAGCGGTGACTCCAGCTGCATCAACAGTGCTGCGGCATCCGCAATCACCTGCTGGTGCTGCTCAACGCGCTCGGGCGTCAGGGCAGCGTTGGCGCCGGCGTGAATGCCGATCGTATTCTCACCTTCACCGTTAACAAATATCAGTGCCACACCCGTCGAGTCGCCGGCAACGGCTTCCACCGGGCTGACATCAATACGGTCATCAACCAGTTGCTGGCGGATACGTTCGCCAATGTCGTCTTCACCCACGCAGGCGATAAAGGCAATGTCTGCGCCACTGCGCCCGGCGGCAACGGCCTGGTTTGCACCTTTCCCACCGAATGCGACCTGATACTGCTTCCCGATCACCGTTTCACCCGGACGCGGGAAATGCGCCAGATTCAGAATGTGATCTGCATTAATGCTGCCGAGGACAGCCAGTTTGCCAGTTTTCATCATAAGGGGATTGTCCAGATAAGTGCGCCACCCGAAGGTGGCGCGTGCCATGCTTTTCTTTGATTTATTGGGTAACCAGCTTCAGGTCAACCGGATTGATAGCCTGTACTTTCTGGCCTTTCAGCACTTTATCAGCCGTCTGAACGCCGATAACGCCGATTTGCTCCGGTAACTGAGCCACGGTCGCAGCCAGTTTGCCACCTTCAACCGCTTTGATACCATCTGGGGTGCCGTCGAAGCCCACCACTACGACATCAGATTTGCCTGCCGTTTGCAATGCACGCAGGGCACCCAGTGCCATTTCGTCGTTCTGAGCAAACACCGCCTGCACGTCCGGGTGAGCGGTCAGCAGGTTCTGCATCACGTTCAGGCCTTTGGTACGGTCGAAGTCAGCCGGCTGGCTGGCGAGAATATTGAATTTGTGTGCATCGGCAGCCTGCTTGAAGCCTTCACCACGCTCACGCGCAGCAGACGTTCCGGCAATGCCCTGCAGCTCAATGATTTTTGCATTGTCGCCGACTTTTTTGGCGATGAAGTTACCGGCCATTTTGCCGCCGAAACGGTTATCAGACGCCACGTGGCTGACCACGGTACCCTGAGAGGCTACACGGTCCAGGGTGATCACCGGAATGTTCGCCTGGTTTGCCATTTTCACGGCGTTACCCACCGCATCAGAATCGGTCGGGTTAATCAGCACCAGCTTGGTGCCACGAACGGTCAGATCCTGCACGTTAGCCAGTTCTTTCGCCGGGTTGTTCTGAGAATCCAGCACCACCAGGTTATAACCCAGTTTATCCGCTTCTTTCTGCGCGCCATCTTTCAGCGATACGAAGAACGGGTTATTCAGGGTAGAAACCACCAGCGCAATGGTGTCCTTTGCCAGCGCGTTAGCGCTCAGCGTGGCGCCTAACAGTACAGCCAGTGCAGTCAGTTTATTCATCTTCATTTTCATATCCTGTAAAGGTAAAGAGTGTTATTTACTGCTTTTGTTGTCTACCAGCACCGCCAGCAAAATCACCACAGCTTTGACGATCATTTGGTAGTAAGAAGAAACACCGAGCAAGTTCAGCCCGTTATTCAGGAAGCCTAAGATCAGCGCACCTATCAGCGTGCCCATAATCCGGCCTTTACCGCCTGCGAGGCTGGTTCCACCCAGCACCACAGCTGCAATCGCATCCAGCTCATAGCCCGTACCGGCCGTCGGCTGCGCCGAAGAGAGGCGTGCCACTTCAATGGTGCCCGCCAGCGCAGCCAACATGCCGCACAGTGCATAAACGATAATTTTGACGCGGTTAACACTGATGCCGGACAGACGCGTTGCCGCTTCGTTACCGCCCAGCGCATAAATGTAACGGCCAAGGCGCGTGTGATGCAGCATGTACCAGGCGGCGAGGAACACCACACCCATTAACCAGACCGGTGTCGGGATACCCAGAGGACGACCGATACCAAACCAGCCAAACAGGTCTGCATTGTCGTTAAAGCCGGTATTCACCGGGCTGCCGTTGGTGTACACCATCGTCACACCACGCAGCAGCAGCATCATGACCAGTGTGGCAATAAACGCCTGCACTTTACCTTTCGCGACAATTGAGCCGGTAATCGCACCAATAAAGGCACCCAGTGCCAGCGATGCCGCCACCGCCACCAGAGCATTCACTTCCAGCCCGACAATCGAGGCAGCGACTGCCCCGGTCAGCGCCAGCAGTGACCCCACGGAAAGATCGATACCGGAGGTGAGGATCACCAGCGTCATACCCACCGCCATAATGGCGTTGACCGACGTCTGTTGCAGAATGTTAAACAGGTTAGCCACGGTGAAGAAATTCGGGCTCAGACTGGAAACGATGGCAATCAGCACCACCAGCGCAATCAGCGATTTCTGCTCAAGCAGCCATGCCTTACTGATCAGGCGGCGTGAAGGAATTGTTTGCGTACTCATAGTTATGCCAGCTCCGCGCTGTAATGTTTACCAACTGCCGCCGCCATCAAAATTTCCTGCGAGGCTTGTTCAATCGGGAAGTCACCGCTCAGGCGACCTTCGTGCATCACCAGCACGCGGTCACTCATGCCCAGAACTTCCGGCATTTCGGAGGAGACGAGAATGATGCTCAACCCTTCCTGTTTAAACTGATTAATCAGCTGATAAATCTCTTTTTTCGCGCCAACATCGACGCCACGCGTTGGCTCATCCAGGATCAGCACTTTTGGCCGCGTCATCAGCCCGCGCGCAATGGCCACCTTTTGCTGGTTCCCCCCGGAGAGCAAACCAATCGGCTGATTCATTGATGGCGTTTTAACGTTAAACAGCTTGATAAAATCACCGACCGCCTGCTGCTCTTCCGCATGTTTCAGGCGGCCCGCGCCATAGCTAAAATAGTTGAGGGCGGTCAGTGACATGTTCTCTTTCACCGACATACCCAGCACCAGACCATCACGCTTACGATCTTCAGAAATATAGACGATACCGTTGGCCAGCCCCTCTTCCGGGGAACGCGCGAAGACGGTTTTTCCGTCCAGCGTTACGCTACCACTGCTGCGTGACAAGGCGCCATACAGCACTTTCATCAGTTCGGTACGCCCCGCGCCCATCAGCCCGGACACACCCAAAATTTCGCCTTTACGCAGCGTAAAGCTGACATCCTCAACGCCGGAACCACTCAGATTCTCCACCTTCAGGCGAACCTCACCCGGTGCTTTATCCAGGCGTGGATACTGCTCTTCCAGCTTGCGGCCGACCATCATTTCAATCAGCGACTCTTCCGTCAGCTGAGCCACTTCACGTTCTGCAATAAACTGCCCGTCACGGAAGATGGTGACATCGTCGCAGATCTCAAAAATTTCTTTCATTCGGTGGGAGATATAAACAATGCCGCAGCCCTGCGCTTTCAGCTCGTTGATCACCCGGAACAGCGAAGCGGTCTCGGTATCCGTCAGCGCGTCCGTCGGTTCGTCCATGACGATCACTTTTGACTCGAAGCTCAGGACCTTGGCAATTTCCACCATCTGCTGGTCACCGATCGACAGATCACCCACCAGCTTATGGCTGCTGAAGCGCAGATTCAGGCGCTTCAGTAAGGCATCCGCCTCGGCATACATCTTTTTCCACTGGATGCGGCCAAAACGGTTAACAAATTCGCGACCCAAAAAGATGTTTTCCGCAATGCTCAACTGGGGGATCAGGTTCAGTTCCTGATGGATAATACCGATCCCAGCTTCCTGCGACTCTTTCGGCCCGTTAAAGGTGGTTTCCTGACCGAGCCATTCAAACGTGCCCGCATCACGGGCGTAGATCCCGGTAAGCACCTTCATCATGGTCGACTTACCCGCACCGTTCTCGCCCACCAGCGCCATCACGCGGCCAGGATAAACAGAGAGGGCGGCTCCCGACAGCGCCTTGACGCCCGGGAAGGCTTTATCAATGCCTTTTAATTGCAGTAAAGGTTGCATAACAGCCTCTAAAAGGTCACGCCAGCGATCAGGATGACATTCGCATACGGAGAACACTCTCCGCTGCGAATGACGGCCTGACTACGCTGAGTTTGGTGTTTGAACTGTTCGTGACTGACATAACTGATACTGATTGAATTACCCTGGTGTTGTTGCAGTAAGTCGAGCAGGGCGATCAATTCACTATGAAGCTGCGGATTATGCTGCTTAATTTCTTCCGCAATGATGGCACTCTCGACCTGCATCTCGCTGGTGACCGCCTGGGTAACCTGTAAAAATGTCGGAATTCCATGCGTCAACGCCAGATCAATACGCTGCGGACCTTGTGGGACCGGCAGGCCGGCATCGCCAATCACGATGCTGTCAGTATGACCGAGACGTGAAATCACGGACGAGATATCAGAATTCAGTAAGGTGCCTTTTTTCATTATTCACTCCAGAGCGAAACGTTTCGCTGAGGGCAGTGTAAGAAATGGTCAGGGGAAAACAATCATCAAATGTTGAAAATGTGATCGCCATCGAAACGTTTCGCTGACGCAGAGAGAGGATTTGTTTTAAGGAAAAAAATAGCCCTTTTATGTTACCGGTAAAGGGCCATGACTGAATGTAATGAATATCTGGAAGGTATAGCAGCTCACAAAATCTGGCTGAGATGAAGCTGTCCCATCAGCAGAGGGTTGTCTGCATAGTCCACCGGAATAGCCACTACCGCCGGGCCCTGCACATCCATCGCTTTACGCAACGTCGGTTCCAGCATTTCTGCACTTTCCACAGCAAACCCCGCGGCACCAAACGACTCGGCGTAAGCTTTAAAATCGATCGGACCGAATTTCACCCCGGAAACCCGCTGATATTTCTTCTCTTCCTGCATCGCCACCATGTTGTAGCACTCATCCACCCAGATGATATGCAGCAAATTAGCGCCCAGCCGTACTGCCGTTTCCAGCTCCATACTCGATTGCAGGAACCCGCCATCCCCGGAGACCGACACCACTTTGCGCGACGGGTCCACCAGCCAGGCACCAATCGCCCAGGGCAGGGCAACGCCCATGGTTTGCTGACCGTTGGAGATCATGATCTGACGGGCGCGGAAGCTGTAAAGATAACGCGCGATCCAGATATGAAAGCTGCCCATATCCACCGTCAGGGTGACGTCACTGTTGATAATGTCCTGCATAGCACGCACGATGCGCAAAGGATGCAGGGCAAACTGATTCAGCTGATGGCCGCGCAGCGCCAGCAGTTCACGCTGTTGCTGGCGGTCGCTGAGGATCGCCGCCGCCTGTGGGCTAAGCGTTAACGGGCCGTGGATACGTGCCGTCAGTTTATCCAGCGTGGCAGCAATATCACCGACCAGCTCGGCATCAGGCTGATAACAGTTGTCGGTATCGGCGGGCAACACATCGATATGCACCAGGGTGGCTTTGCCACTGTTCCACATCGCAGGTTCATACTCTACCGGGCTGTAGCCAATGGTGATAATCAGGTCGGCTTCTCGCAGTAACCGATCGCCCGCCTGATTATTAAAGAGCCCGACACGCCCGGCAAAGCGGGAAAAATGCTCCTGCCGCACTGCACCTGCCGCCTGGTAGGTACTGGTGACCGGAATATGGCTACGCTCCAGCAGCTGATGCAGCGCATCGCTGTTGGCGGGCTGGCTGGCCATCAGGCCCAGCAGCAGCACCGGGTTTTTCGCCTGTGCGATTTGGCGGGCAACGGCGTCAATCGCCACATCCGGTGCTGCTCCCAGCAGCAGCTGGCCGCTGGTATTCAGCAGATGTCCGCGTGCGGGCTCATTAATAATGTCCTGCGGCAGGCTGACAAAAGCGCCGCCGGGGCGCCCCTGCTCCGCACTGCGAAACGCATTCGATAACACTTCGGCAATGGCATCTGAGGAACCGACTTCTACCGCATATTTACTCACAGGGCGGAACATCGCGACGGTATCCATGCTTTGATGCACCTGTTTGGCGCTATCCGCGCGTTTTACCGCCCCCCCCAGTGCCACTACCGGATCGCCCTCGGTGGTCGCCGTTGCCATACCGGTGATCAAATTGGAACAGCCAGGCCCGGAGGTGACCAATGCAACGCCGGCTTTGCCGGTCAGCCGACCCACGGCCGCTGCCATAAATGCGGCGTTGGCTTCATGACGTACGGCAATCGTCTGGATGGAGGTGTCCAGCAGCGAATCAAAGACTTTATCGATTTTGGCACCGGGAATGCCGAAGACCTGCTTCACCCCCTGTGCTTCCAGTTGAGCCACGACCAGATCGGCACCGTGTGCCCACTGTTGAACCTCAGTGACGTTTTTCATCTTTTGTTCTCTCTCTTTTTCAGCTTTCAACAGAACGAATGGCGGAATCCAGGTTTTCCGGGCTGAGATCCGCCCGCAGGAAGTCGCTGTCGCCAGGCAGGTCAATCACCAGCTTGCTGATCTCACCAAAGGTCAGCGTGCCGTGATCAAGCTGATAGTCCAGAAGATGACCGCCACCCTGGCGATCGTCAGTAATGAAATGTTCGTGATAGCCCGCGACGTTGATGCCCTGCATATACTGCGGCGTGCGAAAACCGATCAACACGCCATTGCGCTGCTCAAAATGAAAGGTGGGCTGCTTGCCGAGCACCTCTGGCATCGATTTATACGGGCGGTGCTGACAGGGAACCGTGCGGGTTTCTGCGCGGCTGAACAAACCGTCGAGACGCAATGCGCAGAACTGATTATCGGAACTGACCTGCTGGTCGATGACCTGATGTACCCCGGCCCGATCAACCGGGCCGGTAAAGCGATGCTGATACTGAGGGTGGAAGAAGGTCATCACTGCAAACGGCGATTGCTGATCGGGACTGGCAGCACGGGCACTGCCATCTGAACGCAACTGGTACACTTCACGGTTAAAAGCGATAAGCTCGCCATCCAGCTGATTAAACGTCCCGAGGCCAAAATCGCCTTTCTTCAGCAGGTCAGCCACCGTGGTGGTACCGTCATAGACGCCGCTCAGTAACGCGCTCATCAGAGAGGTCTGATAGATTACACTTTCTGGCCTTTCCTTCTGCATCCCCCTGACTGTTTCGGTCAGTTGTTCCGAACATGAACAATCAGTTACAGAATGTGTCATTGCCATTTCCCCCGATAAACTGTTAAGAAGTATTGAATCAATGTTGACTCGATTCAGTTCGGGATTCCAATATAGAACACCCCCCACTTTGAGACGTTTTCGATATGGAACTGCGGTATCTGCGTTACTTCGTTGCGGTCGCTGAGACGAAGCACTTCACCCGGGCGGCGGAAAGGCTGGGTATTTCCCAGCCCCCGCTGAGTCAGCAAATCAAAAAACTGGAAGAAGAGATTGGTACACCGCTGCTGAAAAGGCTGACGCGTGGCGTGGAACTGACGGATGCCGGGGAAGCGTTTTATCATGATGCCTGCCAGATCCTGGCACTGACCGGCCATGCGCTGGAGAAAGCCAAAGGGATTGCCCGCGGGATCAGTGGAAAGCTGTCGATTGGTTTTGCCAGCTCCACCGCGTTTCATCCGCAGATTTTCCGGCTGCTGCACTGTTTTCAGGATCGTTTTCCGGCCATCACCTTACTGCCCCAGGAAGAGAGTATGGCGACGCTGATGCATAATCTGGAGGAGGGATTACTGGATGCCGCCTTTGTACGTCTGCCCTGTGAGAGCAGTAAGACGTTTAATCTGAAGGTGATTGCTTCTGAGAAAATGGCTGTGGTGCTACCGACGGGTCATCCGCTTGGCAGCGTACCCTCTTTGTCGCTGGCACAGTTACGTCAAGAATCACTGATTTTGTTTCCACGTGAGGTTGCCCCCAGCCTGTACGAAGTGATTATCAGTGCCTGTCTGCGTGCCGGTTTTCAGCCAGATGGCGTGCAGCAGTCACCGCAAATTTCGTCGGGCGTGAGCATGGTCGCCGCAGGCTTCGGCATCACCATCGTGCCTGATTCACTGCGCTGCATCAGCCTGCCCGGCGTCAGCTTCCATCAGATTGAGGATGCTGCGCTGGGCAGTGATATCGCCCTGGCCTGGCGGCGTTGGGATCGCTCCCCCGCCGTCCACCACCTGGTCACGATGCTTGCCAGCGATTAGCCACCGATTTTGCGCACCTGTTTGACGTCCAGCTCCAGCGAGTTGAAGTCTTTATCCAGCTTGCCCTGGAGTTCAACATTGTCTTTCGGACCAATGGTCTGTCCATCCCAGCGCTTATCGTCAATTTCGACGGTCATGGTGCCGGTGGCATCACGGAACAGATAGTCTTCATCACCAATGCGCTTTTCAATATGACCACGCATTGTTACCCAGGCATCATCACTCATATCCTGAGCCTGCTTGACGGTAGCCACCGTACCGTTCGGGCCGCTGAACCCGCCCTTCTGTACCTGGGCTGCCGGGGCACTCGGGTCAACAAAACCGCCGCCCTGGACGGCAAGTACGGGCATGGACATCAGGGCGGTGATCGCCAGTAATGCAGCTGTCTTCTTCATCATGTTCACTTTTCCTTATGCAATAGAGCAGTCAGTTCTGCCCGGTAACGTCGGTTCAGTCAGTATTACAGCAAAAGGTTCTTAACAGGATCTTAAGAACTCTTTTATCACGAGTTTATTGTTCTAAATTGACGAAAAGTCGCGAATTTCGTCGATCGTTGCTGTACAAGCCGTATCATGATTCCGTATAACTCGGTGAACTGCGAAGGATAACACCATGCGAATTCTTTTAATCGAAGATGACCGCCTGATTGGCGACGGCATCAAAGCCGGGTTAAGCAAACTGGGGTTCAGTGTTGACTGGTTTACCCAGGGCAACGAGGGACTTCGGGCGCTGAGTGCCGCGCCCTATGATGCGGTAGTACTGGATCTCAGCCTGCCAGAAATCGACGGACTCACCATTCTCCGCCAGTGGCGACAGCAGGGACGTGATGAACCGGTGTTGATCCTCACGGCCCGCGATGCCCTGGAACAACGCGTCAGCGGGTTGCAGCAGGGAGCCGATGACTATTTATGTAAACCCTTTGCCCTCAGCGAAGTGGCCGCACGTTTACAGGCGCTGATCCGCCGCCGCCACGGTCAGCTTCAGCCGACACTGCAACATGGCTGCCTGATCATGGAACCGGGTTCCCATACCGTTACCCTGAAGGGTGAACCGCTGGTACTGAAAGCGCGTGAACTGGCGCTGCTGGAACTGTTTCTGCTCAACAACGGGCGCGTGCTCACCCGCCCACAGTTAGAAGACAAACTCTACGGCTGGGATGACGACGTTTCCAGCAATGCCGTGGAAGTGCACATCCATCACCTGCGTAAAAAACTGGGCAGTGAGTTTATTCGCACCATTCACGGCGTGGGTTACACACTGGGAGCGGCACCCTGATGCGCCAAAGTCTGCGACTGCGTCTGATGCTCGGTTTTTTGTTGCTCAGCCTGCTGTGCTGGGGAGTGGCCGCTGTGGGGGCCTGGTGGCAGACCCGTCACAATATCAATGCGTTGTTTGATACACAGCAAATGCTGTTCGCGAAACGGCTCACCACCCTGAATATTGAGTCAGGGGATGAGAAAACGATAACGCTGCCGAAAACAAAAAAAATCCTGCGCCATCACCGGGGCGATCAGGACGATGATGCGCTGGCCTTTGCCGTGTTTCGCCGCGATGGCCAGATGCTGCTTAATGATGGTGATAATGGCCGTAATTTCATCTTTGATTATCAGCGTGATGGTTTTGTTGATGGCCGCCTGCGCGGTGACGATGACCGCTGGCGTATGGTGTGGCTGCGTGCCCCGGACGATCGCTATGTGGTGGTGGTCGGTCAGGAGTGGGAGTATCGCGATGATATGACCCGCGATCTGGTGCAAACCAACCTGACGCCGTGGCTGGTGGCACTGCCGGTAATGCTGATGTTGATGTTGTGGCTGATCACCCGGGAGCTGGCGCCGCTGAAACAGATCGCCGACCAGCTGCGGCAGCGCGCCCCGGATGACATTACGCCCCTCACCGCACAGCGTGTGCCGCAGGAAGTCCGCCCGTTGCTGACTGAACTGAATCAACTGTTTGGGCGCATCGGTGACATGCTGCTGCGCGAACGCCGTTTTACCTCGGATGCCGCACATGAACTGCGCAGCCCGCTGGCCGCGTTAAAAGTGCAGACGGAGGTTGCCCAGTTGGCTCATGACGATGCCGCAGTACGCCACCATGCGCTGACCAGCCTGGATGCGGGGATAGACCGCGCTACCCGGCTGGTGGATCAACTGCTGACGCTGTCGCGTCTGGATGCCGGGGAAGATCTGGAAACACAAAGCGTGCAGTGGCAGGCGATCGTGCAGAAAGCCGTGGTGGATCAGTATGCAGCCGCACAGGCTGCGGGCGTGGAACTGGCGCTGGATGCCCCTGATGCGCCCGTTATCTGTCAGGGTCAACCGCTGCTGCTGGCACTGTTGGTTCGTAATCTGCTGGATAATGCCATTCGCTACAGTGCGGCGGGCAGTGAAGTATGGCTGAAACTGACCGCCGGCACGTTGCAGGTGCTGGACAATGGACCGGGCGTCAGCCCGGAAGCGCTGGCACGTATTGGTGAACGATTTTATCGCCCGCCAGGCCAGCAACAGTCTGGCAGCGGTTTAGGCTTGTCGATCGTTCATCATATTGCCCGCCTGCACGGCATGACGGTGACCCTGGAAAATCGGGCAGAAGGCGGATTTGCGGTGACGGTAAATATTAACGGATAACCAGGGCGAGGCGTGCCTCGCCCCTACGATGGATCTGCTTAGGAGAGGGCGTGCCTCGCCCCAGTGACAGACAGGTTTGTAGGGGACGGGCATGCCCGTCCCGAACCGTGCTAAATCTCGACCTGAGTACCCAGCTCAATCACCCGGTTAGGCGGAATTTTAAACTGATCGGGTGCCCGCAGCGCATTACGTTGCAGCGCAAGGAACAGCTTGCCGCGCAGGCGCAGGTACCACGGACGCTTACCGATAATCAGCGACTCATGTGACATAAAGAACGAGGTCTCCATCATCCGGCAGCTCAACCCTTCCAGACCGCAGCGGTGGAAAATCTCCTCCACGTTTGGCGTTTCACGCCAGCCGTAACTGGCCACCACACGCCAGAAGGTCGGCGACAGTTGCTCGATGGTCACACGCTTCACGTTATGGACATAAGGCGCATCTTCGGTACGCAGCGTAAGCAGCACCACGCGCTCATGCAGCACCTTGTTGTGTTTCAGGTTATGCAGCATGGCGAACGGGATCACGTTCAGGGCGCGGGACATATACACCGCGGTGCCCGGCACGCGCACCGGTGGCGATTTCTCCAGCGAGGCGATCATTGCCTCCAGAGAATTACCGTGTTCGTGCATCCGACGCAGCAGACGGAAACGTTCGCTCTTCCAGGTGGTCATCACCACAAACATCACCAGCGCCAGCGAAAGTGGTAACCAGCCTCCGGCAAACACTTTCACCAGGTTTGCGGAGAACAGTGACACGTCAATGCACAACATGCCCACCAGCAGCGTCATCACCAGATAACGATTCCAGTGCCAGTTTTTAATCGCCACCACGCTGCACAGGATTGCGGTGAGAACCATCGTTCCGGTTACGGCAATACCGTAAGCCGCAGCCAGGTTGCTCGAATGCTCAAAGCCCACAATCACAATCACTACCGAGACAAACAGCAGCCAGTTGATTACCGGAATGTAAATCTGGCCCGACTCCTCTTCCGAGGTGTAAACAATACGCATCGGCGGCAGATAGCCGAGACGTACCGCCTGACGCGTCAGGGAGAAGACACCGGAAATCACCGCCTGAGAGGCGATCACTGTCGCCAGCGTGGCCAGAATCAGCATCGGGATCAACGCCCAATCGGGGGCTAACAGGAAGAAGGGGTTTTTAATCGCTTCCGGATTTTTCAGCAGCAACGCGCCCTGGCCGAAATAGTTCAGCACCAGCGACGGCAGCACCACAATAAACCACGCAAGACGGATCGGATACTTACCAAAATGGCCCATATCGGCGTACAGCGCCTCAACGCCCGTGATGGCCAACACAACGGCCCCAAGCGCAAAGAAGGACACCATTTTGTATTCAACAAAGAAATGAATCGCCCAGTAAGGATTCATGGCGTGCAGCACTTCGGGGTTACTGATGATGCCGCGCGCACCCAGTACCGCCAGCACCAGAAACCACAACAGCATCACAGGTGCGAACAGCTTACCGACCAGGCCGGTACCGTGTTTCTGGATCATGAAGAGCAATGTCAGCACGCCAATCGCCAGCGGCACGATATAGCGGTCAAGGGAGGGCGCGGCGATCTCCAGGCCTTCAATGGCCGAAAGCACCGATACCGCCGGGGTGATCACCACCTCGCCGTAGAAGAAACTGCCACCAATCAGGCCCATGATCACCAGCACGGCGGTTGACCGCGCACCGGTATTGCGTCCCGCCAGTGACATCAGTGTCAATATCCCGCCTTCCCCGGCATTATCGGCACGCATCACGTAACTGATATATTTCAGTGAAACGGTGAGTAATAACAGCCAAAAAATCAGCGACAGGAAGCCGAAAACGGCATCGCGCTCAACACCAAAACCAAACTGCCCGGAAAGACACTCACGCAGTGTATACAGCGGGCTGGTGCCGATATCACCATACACCACACCTATCGCTGCCAGGGTAACGGCACCAAGGGATTGCTTCTTCTCAGAACTCATAGACTTGTCTTTTGTTGCGGTGGACTGACGCGGGATTGCGTACGGCTCAACTGCCCGTCAAAACGCGCACAGTATGCATGATTAAACATGAATGCCTATCCTTAATTGCCTGTTAAATGACAACTTCAATGGTCAGTGTCACCCTTTGATAATAAAAAAGCTGACTGCAATCAACTCTTTCAAGCATCATAGCCAGTAGTGTTTGCGCTCGCCAGACAGCAATCTGGCCTGACCGTAGAAAAAGGATGAATGTTTGATTATGGCCCACTCTCAATTATTGGCGGAACGCATCGCCCGCCTCAGCAATGCATTAGAGAAAGGACTTTACGAACGCCATCATGCGATTCGCCTTTGCCTGCTCGCCGCCCTGTGCGGTGAGAGTGTCTTTTTACTCGGCCCACCGGGCATTGCCAAAAGCCTGATTGCCCGCCGGCTCAAGTATGCTTTCCAGCATGCCCGCGCGTTTGAATACCTCATGACGCGCTTCTCCACGCCGGAAGAAGTCTTTGGCCCCCTTTCTATTCAGGCACTAAAAGACGAAGGGCGCTACCAGCGCCTGACTAAAGGCTACCTTCCTGACGCAGAAATCGTGTTTCTTGACGAGATCTGGAAAGCCGGGCCCGCCATCCTGAATACGTTGCTGACCGCGATTAATGAACGCCGTTTTCGTAACGGTGACAGCGAAGATAAAATCCCGATGCGCCTGCTGGTCACTGCCTCTAACGAACTGCCGGAAGCGGATAGTGGGCTGGAAGCACTGTACGACCGTATGCTGATCCGCCTGTGGCTTGATAACGTGCATGAAAAGCAGAACTTCCGCAGTCTGTTGACCCACCAGCAGGATGAGAATCAGAATCCGGTATCCGATTCACTCTGCATCAGCGATGAAGAGTATCTGGAGTGGCAACAAGGTATCAGTAAAGTCAGCCTGCCCGACGATGTTTTCGAGCTTATTTTCCAACTGCGTCAACTGTTAGAAAATCAACCAGAAGCGCCGTATATCTCCGATCGCCGCTGGAAAAAAGCCATTCACTTGTTGCAGGCCAGTGCCTTTTACAGTGGCCGTAGCGTGATCGCGCCTATTGATTTGATCCTGCTGAAAGACTGCCTGTGGCACGATGTGGGATCGATGAAACTGCTGGATCGTGAACTGGATAATCTGATCACCCAGCAGGCGTGGCAGCAGCAACCGATGCTGTTCAAATTGCAGCAAATTAATGCCCGCCGTCTGGCGCTCCAGCAGCAACAAAGTGTGGAACAGGCCATCCGCCTGGAGAAACATGGCGGCATGTTCAGCCGCAAACCTCACTTTGATCTGCCGGCAACGCTGTCAGCCGATGCGCTGACGCTGATGCTGCAAAAACCGCTCACGCTGCATGATATGCAGGTCACGCATATCACCCTGACCCGCGAAGCTCTGCATCACTGGCTGCAAAAAGGCGGCGAAATGCGTGGCAAGCTCAATGGTATTGGCTTTGCCCAGACGCTGGATTTGCACGTAGACGGCCATGACTGCCTGACATTGCGCGACGTCAGCCTGCAAGCCTCACGCCTGATGCTGCCGGGTAAACCGCAGCAAGGGCTGCCGGAAGAGATTTCGCTGGCGCTGGATGAGCTTGATACCCAGCTTCGGGCACAGCGCACGCTGTTCAGCCAGCATCATCGCTGCCTGTTTATCAGCGATGACTGGCTGGCACGTGTTGAAGATAGCCTGCAACAGGTGGCGGAACAGCTGAAGCAGGCGCGGCAGTGATCTCACTTGATACATTGAGTATGTTTCTGGCAGTCAGTGAAAATGAGCTGATTGAAGAACTGGTGATCACGTTGCTGGCCTCACCGCAGCTGGCCGCCTTTTTTGAAAAGTTTCCCCGGCTGAAAAATGCCCTGACGCGCGATCTTCCACGCTGGAAGTCAGAGATCCTGCAACAGTTAAAATCGACCCCGGTTCCGGACGATTTGGCGGCAGAGTTCAGCCGCTTCCAGCAGTGCCAGACTCTCAGCCAGCATGACTTTAGCAGTCAGCTGCCCGAATTACTGACATGGCTTGCGCAGAATCACTCACCCTTTGCTGAAAAAGCGCAAGCGCTGGTCAGCCATCACGATACCTTGCAGCTCAGCGGCGCTCAGCAGACGCTGTTTTTACAGCGCTGGCGACTGAGCCTGACGCTGCAAACCCTGACCCTTAACCAACAGTTACTCGATCAGGAGCGTGAAAAACTGCTGGCTGACCTGCAACAGCGGCTGGCCATGAGTGGTCAGCTGGCTCCCGTGCTGGCCACCGACGACGAAGCCGCTGCCGGGCGCTTATGGGATTTGACCCGCAGTTCACTGCAACGCGACGACTACCAGCTCATGGTGCAATACGGCGATTTCCTGGCCAGCCAGCCGGAGCTGCTGAAACTGGCGGAACAGCTGGGCCGCAGCCGTGAAGCCAAAGCGGTACTCTCGGACGATGCTCCGCCGGAAGCCTTCCACCAGTTGGTGCGCGAACCAGAAAGCGTGCCGGAAGAAGTCAGCGGTCTGCACCAGAGTGACGATATTCTGCGCCTGCTGCCACCAGAGCTGGCCACGCTGGGCATCAGCGAACTGGAGCTGGAGTTTTACCGTCGGATGGTGGAAAAACGCCTGCTCACCTACCGTCTCCAGGGAGAGAGCTGGCATGACAAAGTCACGCTGCGCCCGGTGACTCACCACCATCATGATGAGCAGCCGCGCGGCCCGTTTATCATCTGCGTGGATACATCCGGTTCAATGGGTGGCTTTAATGAACGCTGTGCCAAGGCGTTCTGCCTGGCGCTGCTGAAGGTGGCACTGGCAGATAACCGCCGCTGCTACATTATGCTGTTTGCCCATGAAGTGGTGGGCTATGAACTGACCGCTGAAGATGGCATCAGCCAGGCGATCCGTTTTCTCAGCCAGCGTTTTCGTGGCGGCACCGACCTTGCTGCCTGCCTCGATGCCGTCTTACTCAAGCTCTCCGGCCCACAGTGGCAAGATGCTGACGCCGTTATTCTCTCTGACTTTATCGCTCAACGTCTTCCTGATGTACTGGTCAAACGCGTACGCGACCACCAGAACCAACAGCAACAGCGTTTTCATGCCGTTGCCATGTCCGATCATGGAAAACCCGGCATTATGCGCATCTTTGACCACATCTGGCGTTTCGACACCGGGCTAAAAAGCCGCCTGCTCCGTCGCTGGAAACGCTGAGCCCCGCCTTTGACCTAATCTGACAAAGCTTATTTGCTATAGTGATGTATACGCTTTAGCCACATGGCAAGATGGGAGCATCACGTGACTTCGCAACAACACCAGACAGGATTACCTGCCCCAACCCGCACGCTGCAGTTAACCGGCAATGACCCGGAACAAAAACGTCAGCAATTGCTCAATTACTTCCGCCAGACATGGGAGCTGTATGAAAGCCTGTTTGACTGCCTGGCGGATGAACGGGCGTGGACAACCAAAGCGATATCGCTACGGCATCCGCTGATCTTCTACTACGGTCACACCGCCACGTTCTATATCAATAAGCTGATGGCAGCTCGCCTGCTCGACAACCGTACCGACGATAGCATTGAAGCGATGATGGCCATCGGCGTCGATGAGATGAGCTGGGATGACCTCGACACCAGTCACTATGCCTGGCCATCGGTCGCTGAACTGCGCGATTATCGCGGTAAAGTGCGCGCCCGCGTTGAACAGCTGATCCGTGAGATGCCGCTAACGCTGCCGATCACCTGGGATAGCCCGGCCTGGGTTATCCTGATGGGCATCGAACATGAGCGTATCCATCTTGAAACCTCCAGCGTGCTGATTCGACAGTTGCCGCTGGCATGGGTCAAACCGCAGCCACACTGGCCGGTGTGTCCGGATGCGCGCCATGAGCGTCAGACGGTGCCGCATAACAGCCTGATCAGTGTTGCCGCAGGACGTGTCACTCAGGGAAAAACCGATGACACCTACGGCTGGGATAACGAGTATGGCAGCCGCATCACCGACGTGAACGCTTTTGAGGCCAGTAAAATGCTGGTCAGTAACGCAGAGTTCTTCGACTTCGTGACGGCGGGTGGCTATCAGACACCACGCTGGTGGGATGACGAAGGCTGGGGCTGGCGTGAATTCGCGAAAGCCAGCCAACCTACCTTCTGGAGCGGGAACGTAGACCAGCCGGAAACGCTGAAGCTCCGCCTGATGGCGGAAGAAGTCCCGATGCCCTGGGACTGGCCAGCCGAAGTCAATCAGCTTGAAGCTGCGGCATTCTGCCGCTGGAAAGCCGAAGTGACAGGCCAGTCTGTTCAGCTTCCCGCCGAAAGCGAATGGATGCTGCTGCGTGAGAAGGTGGCCGGCGATCAGCCTGACTGGGATAACGCACCGGGTAATATCAATCTCTCCCACTGGGCCTCATCCTGCCCGGTCGATCGTTTTGCTCAGGGTGAGTTTTTCGATCTGATCGGTAACGTCTGGCAATGGACGACCACACCCATTTCAGGTTTTGAAGGTTTCCGCGTCCATCCTTTATATGATGACTTCTCCACGCCGACGTTTGATGGTAAGCATTCGCTGATCAAAGGCGGCAGCTGGATCTCTACGGGGAATGAAGCGCTAAAGTCGGCACGCTACGCTTTTCGCCGCCACTTCTTCCAGCACGCGGGTTTCCGCTATGTGGTCTCCGATCATCAGGAAAGCCGGGCCAGTAACCCCTATGAAACCGACAGCATGGTGTCACAGTACCTCGACTTCCAGTACGGGCCGGAATACTTCGGCGTGGCCAACTACGCGAAAGTGCTGGTTGAGATAGCCTGCGGTGTCACAAACCAGCGTCAGCGGGCACTGGATATTGGCTGTGCCACAGGACGTGCGAGTTTTGAACTGGCACGTCATTTCGGCCAGGTGGTGGGAATGGACTATTCCGCACGCTTTATCGACGTGGCATTACAGCTCACCAGCGGCGAAGAGTTCCGCTACGTCACCCAGGAAGAGGGCGAGCTGGTGGAATACCGACAGGTACAGTTGAAGGATATTGCCCTCGGTACTGAACAGGCCAGCCGTATTCAGTTTGTACAGGGCGATGCCTGTAACCTGAAACCGCAGGCTGAACCCTTCGATCTGGTGCTGGCTTCGAACCTGATTGATCGTCTGCGCCAGCCACGTCGCTTCCTGCAGGACATCACCCGCATGATCCGCCCCGGCGGTGTGCTGATGCTCTCTTCTCCTTATACGTGGCTGGAAGACTTCACGCCGAAGGAAAACTGGCTGGGAGGCATTCGTGAAAACGGTGAGGCGCTATCGACTTACCAGGCGTTGCAGCGCCTGCTGGCACCCGATTTTGAGGAGATCGAACCCGCACAGGATGTGCCGTTTGTCATCCGCGAAACGGCGCGTAAGTACCAGCACACCGTCGCTCAGGTGACACTGTGGCGTAAACGTTAATCTTTTGTTCTCCGGCGGGCACCCTTCGGTGCCCGCTGTCATATCGGCACTCTGATTGCCATTCTGTTCACGATCCCGCACATTAATACTCTGTTCATTGAATAACATTCAATCTCGGAGCCACTATGCCGGAAAATATGCAGCCAGATAATCTCGACCGCGGCATTCTCAATGCACTAATGGAGAATGCCCGTACCGCCTATGCCGAACTGGCCAAGCAGTTCAACGTCAGCCCCGGCACTATCCACGTGCGCGTGGAGAAGATGAAGCAGGCGGGGATCATTAAAGGAACGCGCGTTGAGATAGATCCGAAGCAGCTTGGTTATGATGTCTGCTGCTTTATCGGCATCATTCTGAAAAGTGCCAAAGACTATCCGTCAGCAGTGGCGCGACTGGAAGCACTGGATGAAGTGGTCGAAGCGTATTACACCACCGGGCACTACAGCATCTTTATTAAGGTCATGTGCCGCTCGATCGATGCCCTGCAACAGGTATTGATCAACAAGATCCAGACCATCGATGAAATCCAGTCCACCGAAACCCTGATCTCCCTGCAAAACCCGATTATGCGCACCATTATCCCGTGATCGGTGCATAAGGTTATCCACACCAGAATGTTTTCTCAGATCCCCTCCTCGTCATGCACCGTCGACGGTGCCGTCAGTTTCGATCCGGCCAGCGCACAGCACCCGCAGCGTACTGAAGTACGTGAGGAGCGCGAACACTGCCCGGATTGGAACTGGCCAACAAGCCAGGTGCCTGGCAGTAATACCCTTAATTATCCACAGGTAGATCCCATGGTGATCACAGAGTACAATGCCCGCCATTATCATTCAGGGATCTCATCATGGCCGACATTACCTTAATCAGTGGCAGCACCTTAGGCAGCGCAGAATATGTGGCCGATCATCTTGCTGAGAAGCTTGAAGAAGCAGGACATACAACAGAAACACTGCATGGGCCGGAGCTGGAAGAGCTGAAAATGGAAGGGATATGGATTGTGGTGAGTTCTACCCACGGTGCCGGTGAACTGCCCGATAACATTCAGCCACTGTTTGAAGCCATAAAGGAACAGCAACCGGATCTGAGTAACCTGCGTTACGGGGCTGTAGGCATTGGTAATCGTGAATATGATCTGTTTTGCGGTGCCATTATCCAGTTTGACGAGCTGCTGACATCACTGGGAGCACAGCGTATTGGCGATCGACTGGATATAGATGTGCTGCAACATGAGATTCCCGAAGATCCTGCCGGTGTCTGGGTAGAAAGCTGGAAAGAACTGATCTAACTCTTGCCCGGATCGGCCGGAGATCCTCTGCCCGATCCGCAAAACTGGCCTTTTTCGATCCTGAGTTTTGTAAATATTGCCCTTTTTTGCCTGGTTTTAACGCATTCAACTGTGGATAACTAGGCTCAATACAGTCTGATAACCGGTGTTTATCCCAAGGACAACATGAGTACCTGGCTGAGCCTGTGGATAACATGCCATTTAGATCCCAGCTTATACGGTGTGGGATCACCGATCATTAACAGCTAATGATCCTGTCTAATCACTTGATCCTTATCAGCAAAAAAGGCTTATCCACAGAGATCGTCGATCCTAATAGAAGATCTAATAAAGAGATCTCTAAATAAAAAAGATCTTCTTTTTAATACACGAAGATCCCGGTGCTTTCGCCATCGTCTAAAGTTGAGTAGAATCCACGCCCTCAGCAACACTCCCTTAATTCGCACAAACCGCGAGGTGCAGTACCATGTTTTATCCAGATCCTTTTGACGTCATCGTAATCGGTGGTGGTCATGCGGGAACGGAAGCAGCGATGGCTGCTGCCCGTATGGGTCAACAAACCCTGTTATTGACCCATAACATCGACACACTGGGGCAGATGTCCTGCAACCCAGCGATCGGCGGTATCGGAAAAGGACATCTGGTAAAAGAAGTGGACGCACTGGGCGGGCTGATGGCTCATGCCATTGACCAGGCGGGTATCCAGTTTAGGATACTAAACGCCAGCAAAGGTCCGGCAGTGAGAGCAACCCGTGCTCAGGCCGATCGTGTACTGTATCGTCAGGCGGTACGTACAGCACTGGAGAATCAGCCCAACCTGATGATCTTCCAGCAGGCGGTTGAAGATCTGATTGTCGAAAACGATCGTGTCGTGGGTGCCGTCACCCAGATGGGTCTGAAGTTCCGTGCCAAGGCCGTTGTGCTGACGGTAGGAACGTTCCTTGATGGTAAAATTCACATCGGAATGGACAACTACAGCGGTGGACGTGCTGGTGATCCGCCTTCCATCTCGTTATCACAGCGTCTGCGTGAACTTCCTCTGCGTGTAGGACGTCTGAAAACCGGAACCCCTCCGCGTATTGATGCCCGAACCATTGATTTCAGCGTTCTGGCTCCGCAGCATGGTGATACGCCGATGCCAGTGTTCTCGTTTATGGGTAATGTCAGCCAGCATCCACAACAGGTGCCGTGCTACATCACCTACACCAACGAAAAAACCCACGATGTGATCCGCAATAATCTCGATCGCAGCCCAATGTATGCCGGGGTGATCGAAGGGATCGGTCCACGCTATTGCCCATCGATCGAAGACAAAGTGATGCGCTTTGCCGATCGCAATGCACACCAGATCTTCCTGGAGCCGGAAGGGCTGACCAGCAACGAAATTTATCCAAATGGCATTTCTACCAGTCTGCCGTTTGACGTTCAGATGCAGATCGTACGTTCTATGCAGGGAATGGAGAATGCCAAAATCGTTCGTCCTGGCTATGCCATTGAGTACGATTTCTTCGATCCACGCGATCTGAAACCGACGCTGGAAAGCAAATATATTGAGGGTCTGTTCTTTGCAGGACAGATCAACGGCACCACAGGTTATGAAGAAGCCGCTGCACAGGGGTTACTGGCGGGTCTGAACGCCGGACGTCTGTCTGCTGACAAAGACACCTGGGCACCGCGTCGCGATCAGGCCTACCTTGGCGTACTGGTTGACGATCTCTGCACACTCGGCACAAAAGAGCCGTACCGCATGTTTACCTCACGTGCTGAATATCGTCTGATGCTGCGTGAAGATAACGCCGATCTGCGACTGACGGCTGCGGGTCGTGAACTGGGTCTGGTGGACGATGCCCGTTGGGCTCGTTTCAACGAGAAACTGGAAAGCATTGAACTGGAACGCCAGCGTCTGCGAGATATCTGGGTACATCCGAAATCAGAGTGCGTTGCTGAGGTGAATACACTCCTGAGCGCAGGCCTGACGAAAGAAGCGAGTGGTGAAGATCTGCTGCGCCGCCCGGAAATGACTTACCAGAACCTGATGACATTGAGCAACTTTGGCCCGGCATTAACCGATCCTCAGGCGGCTGAACAGGTTGAGATCCAGGTCAAATACGAAGGCTATATTGTCCGTCAGCAGGAAGAGATCGATCGTCAGTTACGCAATGAGAACACCTTGTTACCTGTTGATCTGGATTATCGTCAGGTCAGCGGCCTCTCTAACGAAGTGATCGCGAAACTTAACGATCATAAGCCAGGGTCAATTGGCCAGGCGTCACGTATTTCTGGGATTACACCTGCAGCCATCTCAATTTTACTTATTTATCTTAAAAAACAGGGGCTTTTACGTAAAAGCGCATGATTAATAAATTATCCGTATTGCTAAAAAGCGCCGGTATTTCCCTGTCCGATCAGCAGAAACAACAGCTGGTCGGTTATGTGGAAATGCTGCATAAATGGAATAAAGCCTACAATCTGACGTCAGTACGTGACCCTGAGCAGATGCTGGTACGCCATATACTTGACAGTATTGTGGTGGAGCCTCATCTGTCAGGCGATCGGTTTATTGATGTGGGTACCGGGCCTGGATTACCGGGCATTCCACTGGCGATTGTCAGGCCGCAGTCTCATTTCACGCTGCTGGACAGCCTGGGCAAGCGCGTACGCTTCCTTAAACAGGTACAGCATGAGCTGAAGCTGGAAAATATTTCACCGGTACAAAGCCGTGTAGAAGACTTTCCTGCCGAGCCGCCGTTTGATGGCGTGATCAGCAGAGCTTTTGCCTCGCTGACGGATATGGTCACCTGGTGCCATCATCTGCCGGGTCCACAGGGTCGTTTTTACGCGTTAAAAGGTGTGCTGCCTCAAGATGAAATCGCGGCATTACCTGCCGGTTTGACGGTGGAAAACGTTCTCCCACTGAGCGTTCCTCAGCTCGAAGGTGAGCGCCATTTGGTGATTATTGCCCCTTCTGCCTGATTTTGACGTTGTGCGAACCTGGCCTGTCAGCCTGTTTTTTTAGCGTTGATGGGTTTTTTTTCACAATTATTGGCCTTTTTAACCAGAAAAAACGGTATTTCAGTGATAGTTAACCCCTGAAATCATATGACTTTTTGGTGGGTCAATAGCACATTTAAAGTGTGGGTATTCAGAATATGCTCATCTCATGATTTTTTTTGCGAAAATTTGCCTGGACGGAGCTGTTACCATCGGGTTAAATCACTCAGCGGAAATTATCTGAAAACCTCTGTTACATTTAACGTTATTTTCACATTTAGTTATCACTTGAGTCATATTTTCGTGGTGCGACAGGGATAAAATAGTCACGCAGGAAAATATATCGCGCTAATAAATTAGCGTGAGTGATGACTGGGTCGATGTTAAATATTTGCTACAGATGTCAATAAAAGCTTTTAATCGAGATAACAGTGTGTTTTTACAAAAATTATAATTATCTATCTGATTTTAATCATTTTATTGATGTTATGTTATTCAGGTTTATTCAAAAGGCAGTTTGATTCTCCGCCATTACATTACTAATTTGTGATCTTCCGCACGCTTTGTAAGCATGGATTCGCGGGCATTGCAGAAAAAAGTCGATAAGCAGCCGTTGTCATTGGTTTTGGAAAATAGGCTGCTGGAAAGAAATTTAAATAATTGTTCACCTTTTCTCTACTTATCGATTGAAATCACAGGTGCGCACCGTATAATTTGCACGGTTTTTGCTGCTTGACTCAAAAGAGCAAAGGCAGTTTTATACGACACGCGACATACCCCTTTCGGGGCAGGAGAGTTTCAGCGACATGTCAGTGTCCCTTTACAGAGTTAAATTTGCCCGAACCATACTGCTGTGGCAGTTGGCGACCTTCGTCGTAATCGGTGCGCTGTTTTCCTTTAAAGATCTGACCTGGGGCGTGTCCGCCCTTGCCGGCGGGCTGGCAGCCTGGCTGCCAAACGTGTTGTTTATGATTTTTGCCTGGCGCCACCAGGCGGGGCATGAAGTAACGGGACGGCTTGCCTGGACTTTTGCGCTAGGCGAAGCGTTGAAAGTTTTCGTTACGATCCTCGTGATTATCGTGGCGCTGGGAGTGTTTAAGGCGGTGTTTACGCCGCTGGGACTGGCCTGGTTATCGGTGCTGATTGTGCAAATCGTCGCACCGGCTGTAATTAACAACAAAGGGTAAGAGGCATCATGGCTGCAGGAGAAATCTCTACGCCGCAAGAATACATAGGCCACCACCTGAAGAACCTTCAGTTGGACCTGCGTACCTTCGAGCTAGTGAATCCGCACGACGCACCGTCGTTCTGGGTATTAAATATCGACTCCATGTTTTTCTCTGTGGTGCTGGGACTGGTGTTCCTGGTGCTGTTTCGCAAAGTGGCGAAATCAGCGACCAGCGGCGTGCCAGGCAAATTACAGGCCGCTGTTGAGTTAGTTGTTGGTTTCGTTGACGACAACGTGCGCGACATGTACCACGGTAAAAGCAAACTAATCGCTCCGCTGGCCCTGACGGTTTTCGTCTGGGTGTTCCTGATGAACTTTATGGACCTGTTACCTATCGATTTGCTGCCGCATATCGCCGGGATGATGGGGCTACCAGCGATGCGTGTGGTGCCTTCTGCTGACGTGAACGTTACGTTGTCGATGGCCCTTGGCGTATTTATTTTGATTCTGTTCTACAGCATCAAGATGAAAGGCATTGGCGGCTTTACTAAAGAGCTGACTCTGCAACCCTTCAACCACCCTGTGTTCATTCCGATCAACCTGATTCTGGAAGGTGTGAGCCTGCTGTCCAAACCGGTATCTCTGGGTCTGCGACTGTTCGGAAACATGTATGCGGGTGAATTGATTTTTATCCTGATTGCCGGTCTGTTGCCGTGGTGGTCACAGTGGATTCTGAGTGTGCCTTGGGCCATTTTCCACATACTGATCATCTCGTTGCAGGCTTTCATTTTCATGGTCTTAACGATTGTCTATCTGTCGATGGCATCTGAAGAACATTGATTTTTTTCTCAACACTACTGCGTTTTAACTGAAACAAACTGGAGACTGTCATGGAAAACCTGAATATGGATCTGCTGTACATGGCTGCCGCTGTGATGATGGGCCTGGCGGCAATCGGTGCTGCGATCGGTATCGGCATCCTCGGAGGCAAATTCCTGGAAGGCGCCGCACGCCAACCGGATCTGATTCCTCTGCTGCGTACGCAGTTCTTTGTTGTAATGGGTCTGGTGGATGCAATCCCGATGATCGCTGTTGGTCTGGGTCTGTACGTGATGTTTGCTGTCGCGTAAAACCGTTTGTTCATCGCCGTACTCACGTATAGCGATGAACGGATTCTGCCGCTGTCATCACAGCGGCAGAAAACGTTAACTTAACAAGAGGCATTGTGCTGTGAACATTAACGCAACAATCCTCGGCCAGGCTATCGCGTTCATCCTGTTCGTAGCGTTCTGCATGAAGTACGTATGGCCGCCGCTTATGGCCGCTATCGAAAAGCGCCAGAAAGAAGTTGCTGAAGGCCTTGCTTCCGCTGAACGTGCCAAGAAAGATCTGGATCTCGCGCAGGCTAATGCGACCGATCAGTTGAAAAAAGCGAAAGAAGACGCTCAGGTAATCATCGAGCAGGCGAACAAACGCCGCGCTCAGATCCTGGACGAAGCTAAAGCTGAGGCTGAACAGGAACGTAGCAAGATCGTCACTCAGGCGCAGGCAGAAATTGATGCCGAACGCAAACGTGCACGTGAAGAGCTGCGCAAGCAGGTCGCGATGCTGGCTGTTGCCGGCGCCGAGAAAATCATTGAACGTTCCGTGGATGAAGCTGCTAACAGCGACATCGTTGATAAACTGGTCGCTGAACTGTAAGGGAGGGGCTGATGTCTGAATTTACTACCGTAGCTCGCCCCTACGCTAAAGCCGCTTTTGACTTTGCGGTTGAACATCAAAGTATCGATCGCTGGCAGCAGATGCTAGCGTTTGCCGCCGAAGTGGCTGGCAATGAACAGGTATCAGAACTTCTTTCCGGCGCTCTGGCGCCGGAAGCGTTGTCTGGCGCGTTCATCGCAATCTGTGGTGACCAACTCGACGAAGCCGGTCAAAACCTGATTAAGGTGATGGCTGAAAACAAACGTTTGCCTGCGCTTGCCGCTGTTCTGGAACAGTTCATCCAACTGCGTGCCGCACATGATGCGACCGCCGAGGTTGAAGTTATCTCTTCCACAACATTGAGCGATGAACAGCTGACCAAAATCAGCAGCGCGATGGAAAAACGTCTGTCACGCAAAGTTAAGCTGAATTGCAAAATTGATAAGTCTGTAATGGCAGGCGTAATCATCCGAGCGGGTGATATGGTCATTGACGGAAGCGTACGCGGTCGTCTTGAACGCCTCGCAGACGTCTTGCAGTCTTAAGGGGACTGGAGCATATGCAACTGAATTCCACCGAAATCAGCGAACTGATCAAGCAGCGCATTGCTCAGTTCAATGTAGTGAGCGAAGCTCACAACGAAGGTACTATTGTTTCTGTAAGTGACGGTATCATCCGCGTCAACGGCCTGGCCGATGTGATGCAGGGTGAGATGATTGCCCTGCCGGGTAACCGTTACGCAATCGCACTGAACCTGGAGCGTGACTCTGTTGGTGCAGTTGTGATGGGCCCATACGCTGACCTCGCCGAAGGCATGAAGGTGAAGTGTACTGGCCGTATCCTGGAAGTGCCGGTTGGCCGTGGTCTGTTAGGCCGCGTGGTGAACACCCTGGGTGCACCTATTGACGGTAAAGGCGCTATCGACAACGACGGTTTCTCACCGATCGAAGTGATTGCACCTGGTGTTATCGATCGTCAGTCCGTTGACCAGCCTGTACAGACCGGTTACAAATCTGTCGATGCAATGATTCCAATCGGCCGTGGCCAGCGTGAGCTGATCATCGGTGACCGTCAGACCGGTAAAACCGCGATGGCGATCGATGCGATCATCAACCAGCGCGATTCAGGCATCAAATGTGTGTACGTTGCTATCGGCCAGAAAGCCTCTACCATCGCTAACGTGGTACGCAAACTGGAAGAACACAACGCGCTGGCTAACACCATCGTTGTTGTTGCGACTGCCTCTGAGTCTGCTGCTCTGCAATACCTGGCTCCGTATGCCGGTTGCGCCATGGGCGAATACTTCCGTGACCGCGGCGAAGACGCTCTGATCGTATACGATGACCTGTCTAAACAGGCTGTTGCTTACCGTCAGGTTTCTCTGTTGCTGCGCCGTCCACCAGGTCGTGAAGCCTTCCCTGGCGACGTGTTCTACCTCCACTCCCGTCTGCTGGAGCGTGCTTCCCGTGTGAGCGCCGACTATGTTGAGCGTTTCACCAATGGTGAAGTGAAAGGTAAAACCGGTTCACTGACCGCGCTGCCAATCATCGAAACCCAGGCGGGTGACGTTTCTGCGTTCGTTCCAACCAACGTAATCTCGATTACTGATGGTCAGATCTTCCTGGAAACTAACCTGTTTAACTCCGGTATTCGTCCGGCAGTTAACCCGGGTATCTCCGTTTCTCGTGTTGGTGGTGCTGCTCAGACCAAGATCATCAAGAAACTGTCCGGTGGTATTCGTACCGCTCTGGCACAGTATCGTGAACTGGCTGCGTTCTCTCAGTTCGCATCCGATCTGGATGAAGCAACCCGCAAACAGCTGAGCCACGGTCAGAAAGTGACCGAGCTGCTGAAGCAGAAACAGTATGCGCCGATGTCCGTAGCGCAGCAGGGTCTGGTTCTGTTTGCTGCCGAGCGCGGCTTCCTGAATGACGTCGAACTGGCGAAAATCGGTAGCTTCGAAGCAGCACTGCTGGCATTTGCTGATCGCGATCACGCAGAGCTGATGGCTGATATCAACCAGTCTGGTAACTATAACGGCGAAATCGAAGAGAAGCTGAAAGGCCTCCTCGAAACGTTTAAAGCAACCCAGTCCTGGTAATGTCTGGCGGCTTGTCCCTTAGGGGGCAGGCCGCAAGGCTTTGAGGAGAAGCTTATGGCCGGCGCAAAAGAGATACGTAGTAAGATCGGCAGCGTGCAAAACACGCAGAAGATCACCAAAGCGATGGAAATGGTCGCCGCCTCCAAAATGCGTAAATCGCAAGAACGCATGGCGGCCAGCCGTCCTTATGCAGAGACCATGCGCAAAGTGATTGGTCACATTGCGTTAGGTAATCTGGAATACAAGCACCCTTACCTGGAAGAGCGCGACGTTAAACGCGTTGGCTATCTGGTCGTATCTACCGACCGCGGGCTTTGTGGTGGTTTGAACATTAACCTGTTCAAAAAAGTGCTGGCAGATATGAAGGCCTGGTCTGATAAAGGCGTCGAGAGCGATCTGGCGGTTATCGGTTCTAAAGGTCAGTCATTCTTCGGTTCTGTTGGCGGCAACGTGGTTGCTCAGGTAAGCGGAATGGGTGATAAACCTGCGCTGTCCGACCTGATTGGCCCGGTCAAAGTGATGCTGCAAGCATACGATGAAGGCCGTCTCGACAAGCTGTTTATTGTCAGCAACAAATTTATCAACACCATGTCTCAGTCTCCACAGATCGTACAGCTGCTGCCGTTACCGCCAGCAGATGATGCGGAAGGCGTTGTGAAGAAGAGTACCTGGGACTATCTGTATGAACCCGATCCGAAAGCGCTGCTGGATACATTACTGCGTCGCTACGTCGAGTCTCAGGTTTACCAGGGTGTTGTTGAAAACCTGGCCAGCGAGCAGGCCGCGCGAATGGTGGCGATGAAAGCCGCGACCGATAACGGCGGAAACCTGATCAAAGAGCTTCAGTTGGTATACAACAAAGCTCGTCAGGCCAGCATCACCCAGGAACTTACCGAAATTGTCGGTGGGGCCTCCGCGGTTTAACCAGGTATACGCAGAATTTAGGTAGAGGATTCAAGATGGCTACTGGAAAGATTGTCCAGGTAATCGGCGCCGTAGTTGACGTCGAATTCCCTCAGGACGCAGTACCACAAGTGTACAGCGCCCTTGAGGTTAAAAATGGTGATGCTCGTCTGGTGCTGGAAGTTCAGCAGCAGTTGGGCGGCGGTGTGGTTCGTACCATCGCAATGGGTTCTTCCGACGGCCTGAAACGTGGCCTGGAAGCGGTTGACCTTCAGCACCCAATTGAAGTCCCTGTCGGTGTGGCAACACTCGGCCGTATCATGAACGTGCTGGGTGAGCCAATCGATATGAAAGGCGACATCGGCGAAGAAGAGCGTTGGGCAATTCACCGCGCAGCACCTTCTTACGAAGATCAGTCTAACTCGCAGGAACTGCTGGAAACCGGCATCAAGGTTATCGACCTGATGTGTCCGTTCGCTAAGGGCGGTAAAGTCGGTCTGTTCGGTGGTGCGGGTGTAGGTAAAACCGTAAACATGATGGAACTGATCCGTAACATCGCGGCAGAACACTCAGGTTTCTCGGTATTTGCTGGCGTGGGTGAGCGTACTCGTGAGGGTAACGACTTCTACCACGAAATGACCGACTCTAACGTTATCGATAAAGTTTCCCTGGTCTATGGCCAGATGAACGAGCCACCAGGAAACCGTCTGCGCGTCGCGCTGACTGGCCTGACTATGGCTGAAAAGTTCCGTGACGAAGGTCGTGACGTTCTGCTGTTCATCGATAACATCTACCGTTACACCCTGGCCGGTACTGAAGTATCAGCACTGCTGGGTCGTATGCCTTCTGCGGTAGGTTATCAGCCAACGCTGGCGGAAGAGATGGGCGTTCTGCAGGAACGTATCACCTCGACCAAAACCGGTTCAATCACGTCTGTACAGGCCGTTTACGTTCCTGCGGATGACTTGACTGACCCGTCTCCAGCCACCACCTTTGCTCACTTAGATGCAACCGTGGTACTGAGCCGTCAGATCGCTTCCCTGGGTATCTACCCGGCGGTTGACCCACTGGATTCAACCAGCCGTCAGCTGGATCCACTGGTTGTTGGTCAGGAACACTATGACACTGCGCGTGGCGTTCAGTCACTGCTGCAGCGTTATCAGGAACTGAAAGACATCATCGCCATCCTGGGTATGGATGAACTGTCTGAAGAAGACAAACTGGTGGTAGCACGCTCTCGTAAGATGCAGCGTTTCCTGTCCCAGCCGTTCTTCGTGGCAGAAGTATTCACCGGTTCCCCGGGTAAATACGTGTCTCTGAAAGATACCATCCGTGGCTTTAAAGGCATCATGGAAGGTGAATTCGACCATATGCCAGAGCAGGCTTTCTACATGGTCGGTTCTATCGAAGAAGCCGTGGAAAAAGCGAAGAAACTGTAATCGTCTCCCCCGACTATTTCGGCACGTTGTCTGAAGTATGAAGGGGAAAGTTTCCCAGGAGATTAACAATGGCTATGACATTTCACCTGGACGTTGTCAGCGCAGAACTGCAAATGTTCACAGGCACTGTACAGAGCATCCAGGTATCAGGTAGCGAAGGTGAGTTGGGTATTCGCCCAAACCACGCCCCGCTTCTGACCGCCATTAAGCCTGGTATGATTCGCATCGTTAAACAGCACGGCGACGAAGAGGTTATTTACCTTTCCGGTGGCGTACTGGAAGTGCAGCCGGGTGCGGTTACCGTACTGGCTGACACAGCGATCCGCGGCAGCGATCTTGATGAAGCTCGCGCGCTGGAAGCGAAACGCAAAGCTGAAGAGCATATGAACAGCTCTCACGGTGATGTTGACTTCGCGATGGCGTCTGCGGAACTGGCTAAAGCGATCGCCAAACTGCGCGTGATCGAGTTGACCAAAAAAGCGATGTAATTCAGGTTTAAACATCAAAAAGCCGGTCAGGAAACTGACCGGCTTTTTTTATTGTCTGACTCAGATTTATCCACAGAACCTGGGCTAAGGCTTAAGGTTATCAGTGGTGGAGTGCGCATATTTTTGTTTAATCACCATCAGCTCATTGCTTCGGGATAAATCAATACACTTCATCACAATAAGCTCTGAATGCCCCTCTTTACTCACATATTTCTTGTTGAGAAATTGATGAACAAGGTCGGTGGCTTCTTCGTAAGCTTCAGCGGGATAGGATCCCAGTTCAACGTAAGCCCCCACCGCAGCCAGCGCATCTTCTTTTACGCTTTTATCAGAAAAACCATTCGCCAGACATTGGCTTAAGGCAAAGTTTTCTAGATTGTATTTTCCTGCATCACGTTGACTACCTTGCGAAATAGCAGGGAAAGAGAGTAACAACAGGAGTCCTGTTACTTTAAAATTCATCACTGTACTCCGTTGAGTTCGGGGGAACTTATACCCATTGAGTCCTGAGAGTATTCTAAACAGCGTTTCCAGATACAGAGTCGATTCCATGAAAACGAGCACGATGTCCCTTCTCTGGGCCTTTTAATCACTCCCGGGCTGAGTCGTCGCGGGATGCGCTCTTCGTTCGCTTGGTGAAATAAGCGATAAACCAGTGGCATAGCAATTTTTGCACGCTAAACTGGGCATAAATCGATAGATTTACCCTGTCAGCCGCGCTTTATGATGCGATAAAGGGTGGAAATCATCTGCGAATCGAGACTTTTCGGACGGTACGTTTTTTACTGCAAAATATGTAGAATTTTCAAGGATAAATCGATTTACTTCTCTCACTAAACAGATTCAGGACGCGTATGTCAAACAGTGCTATGAGCGTGGTGATCCTTGCCGCTGGTAAAGGAACCCGAATGTACTCCGATCTCCCGAAGGTTCTGCATACCCTCGCCGGGAAACCGATGGTCAAACATGTTATTGATGCAGCGAATCATTTGGGCGCTCAGCATGTGCATCTGGTTTACGGTCACGGCGGAGAGCTGCTTAAACAAACGCTGACTGACAGCTCGCTCAACTGGGTGTTGCAGGCGGAACAGCTGGGAACGGGCCATGCTATGCAGCAGGCCTCCCCTCACTTCGCCGATGACGAAGACATTTTGATGCTGTATGGCGATGTGCCACTGATCTCCGTGGACACGCTATGCCAGCTTCAGGTGGCAAAGCCCGCTGGCGGCATTGGCCTGCTGACCGTCATTCTGGATAACCCAACCGGTTACGGACGTATTATCCGTGAAGCGGGTCAGGTGGTCGGCATTATCGAACAGAAAGATGCTGCGCCTGAACAATTGCTGATTAACGAAATCAACACCGGCATTTTGCTGGCTAACGGCGCCGATCTTAAGCGCTGGCTGAGCAAGCTGGACAATAACAACGCGCAGGGCGAATACTACATTACCGACATTATCGCCCTGGCCCATCAGGAAGGCCGTCAGATCGCGGCGGTGCATCCGGCAAGAACCACGGAAACCGAGGGCGTCAATAATCGTCTGCAACTGGCAACGCTGGAGCGGGTGTATCAGGCTGAGCAGGCTGAAAAACTGCTGCTGGCGGGGGTGATGTTGCTCGACCCGGCGCGTTTCGATCTGCGGGGTGAACTGATACACGGCCGTGATGTGGTGATTGATACCAATGTGATCATCGAAGGCAAGGTCACGTTGGGTCACCGGGTGAAAATCGGTAGCGGCTGTGTGATTAAAAACAGCGTGATTGCTGATGACAGCGTTATCAGCCCGTACAGCGTGATTGAAGATGCGCAGCTGGAATCAGGCTGTACTGTCGGGCCATTCGCGCGTCTGCGTCCGGGCACTGAGCTGGCTGAAGGGGCGCATGTGGGCAACTTCGTCGAGATGAAAAAAGCGCGCCTGGGTAAAGGCTCTAAAGCGGGCCATCTGAGTTATCTCGGTGATGCGGAAATCGGTGCTAATGTGAATATTGGCGCAGGCACCATTACCTGCAACTACGATGGCGTCAATAAATCGAAAACGATCATCGGTGATGATGTGTTTGTCGGTTCAGATACCCAGCTGATCGCACCGGTAACGGTAGCTGCGGGTGCCACCATCGCAGCCGGAACCACCATTATGAAAAACGTTCCGGCAGCAGGCCTGGTGTATAACCGTAAAGAACAGCAGTTGAAGGCAAGCTGGCAGCGCCCGGAAAAGAAAAAGTAAGCCCATTTTATGAAGGGGTGAGGCATGCCTCACCCTCTGTTTTTGTTGTAAATGCAGTCAATACAAAAATAATCCCCACTCTCTACAAGGCTCGGGGAACCCGAATATACGGGAACAATCAGGTCAGAAGACAACGCTGATGGCTTACCGCCATCATGTCAGGAAAATAATTATGTGTGGAATTGTTGGTGCTGTAGCGCAGCGTGATATTGCAGAAATCCTGCTTGAAGGGCTGCGTCGTCTGGAATACCGGGGCTATGACTCTGCGGGTCTGGCCGTTGTTGATCAACAGGGTAACGCCACCCGACTGCGCCGTCTGGGTAAGGTGCAGAACCTGGCTGAAGCAGCAGAAACCACCTCACTGGTAGGGGGAACGGGTATTGCGCACACGCGCTGGGCCACGCATGGCGAACCTTCGGAAGCGAATGCCCATCCGCATATCTCTGAACATATCATCATTGTTCACAACGGCATTATTGAGAATCACGAACCGCTGCGCGAACAACTGATTGCGCGGGGGTATACCTTTGCCTCAGAAACCGATACCGAAGTGGTGGCGCATCTGGTGCACTGGGAGCAGAAACAGGCTGGTGGCTCGCTGCGTGAAGTTGTACAGCGGGTGATCCCACAGCTACGCGGTGCCTATGGCATGGTGATTCTGGACAGCCGCGATCCGTCGGTTATTGTGGCTGCCCGCTCCGGTAGCCCGCTGGTGATTGGCCGCGGCGTGGGTGAAAACTTCATTGCTTCCGATCAGCTGGCGCTGTTGCCCGTGACCCGTCGTTTTGTCTACCTGGAAGAGGGCGATATTGCGGAGATCACCCGCCGTGATGTGACCATTTTTGACCGTCAGGGACATCAGGTAAAACGTGCTGAGATCGAATCGAACGCACAGTATGATGCTGGCGACAAAGGGGTTTACCGCCACTACATGCAGAAAGAGATTTACGAGCAACCTGTCGCGATTAAAAACACCCTGAGTGGTCGTTTCAGCCACGGTGAAGTCGATCTCTCCGAGCTGGGTCCGCAGGCTGATACGCTGCTGGCCAACGTTGAGCACATTCAGATCGTTGCCTGCGGCACCTCATACAATTCCGGTATGGTTTCCCGTTACTGGTTTGAGTCGCTGGCCAACGTGCCGTGTGACGTTGAGATTGCGTCTGAATTCCGCTATCGCAAATCGGCAGTACGCAAAAACAGCCTGCTGATCACCCTGTCTCAATCGGGTGAAACGGCGGATACCCTGGCAGCACTGCGCCTGTCGAAAGAGCTGGGTTACCTTGGTTCTCTGGCGATTTGTAACGTTGCCGGTTCATCGCTGGTGCGTGAGTCCGACCTGGCGCTGATGACCAAAGCCGGGACCGAAATCGGCGTAGCGTCGACCAAAGCCTTCACCACTCAGCTAACGGTGCTGCTGATGCTGGTGGCGAAAATCGGTCGTCTGAAAGGCGTTGATCCGCAGGTTGAGCACGATATCGTGCACTCTTTGCAGGCGCTGCCAAGCCGAATTGAACAGATGCTGTCACAGGATGAGCTGATCGCGTCACTGGCGGAAGACTTCTCGGACAAGCATCATGCGCTGTTCCTCGGCCGTGGCGATCAGTATCCGATCGCGATGGAAGGTGCGCTGAAGCTGAAAGAGATCTCCTACATTCATGCTGAAGCTTATGCTGCAGGTGAACTGAAACACGGTCCGTTAGCGCTGATCGATGCCGATATGCCGGTTATTGTGGTGGCACCGAATAATGAATTGCTGGAGAAACTGAAGTCAAATATCGAAGAGGTGCGCGCCCGTGGTGGTCTGCTGTATGTCTTCGCCGATATTGATGCCGGTTTTGCCAACAGCGAAGGCATGCGCATTATTCCGTTGCCGCATGTGGAAGAGGTGATTGCGCCTATCTTCTACACCGTGCCGCTACAGCTGCTGTCCTATCACGTGGCGCTGATCAAAGGCACCGATGTGGATCAACCGCGTAACCTGGCAAAATCCGTTACGGTTGAATAAGCCCCGCCCTGCACGCAGGTG
Source organism: Erwinia rhapontici (assembly GCF_020683125.1). NCBI lineage: Bacteria > Pseudomonadati > Pseudomonadota > Gammaproteobacteria > Enterobacterales > Erwiniaceae > Erwinia > Erwinia rhapontici. The sequence goes on from NZ_CP085627.1 coordinate 5,039,033, forward strand.
AACTCTGCGTGCTGCTCAAAAGTCCGGTATGACTGCTCCGTCAGTCGGCCGGACTTTTTTTGTACAAATTCCCGTTACTCCTTTCCTTACAATGAACGTTCTTAGGTTCTTTTTAAGGGAATAGAATGAAAAAGATGCAAACGGGGTTTTGTCTGATGGCGCTGTGCTTTGGCACCGTATACGAGGCGAATGCCTCATCAGCGAAGGTACCCTGCCCGGTGCCACTGAAAACGTGTCCTGCTCCGCTGGATAAAAACCTGCCAGACGTCAAAAATATGCTTACCTGGACGCCTCAGCAGCGCGTGGTGGGTTTTCGTAACGACTATCGATCCTATCCCGGCGATATTTTCCGCGCCAGCAAAGCAGGCGTACCGCTCCCTGTTGCTCATCGCAATCTCTCTGCCGTGTCCTATGAGTATCAGCAGCATCACTACTCATTGGCAGATTACCTTAAACGCAATAACGTGACAGGCATGATGGTGATTAAAGACGGTAAAAAGGTCTGGGACTATTACGGCCATGGCAACACGAAAACGACGCTATGGACCTCGCGATCTGTCGGTAAATCAGTGGTGTCCACGTTAGTCGGGATCGCACTGAAGCAGGGGAAGATAGCCTCGCTGGATGATGAGACTGTGAAGTACAATCCAGAGGTACGGGGCACTGCCTGGGAACATGTCCCTCTACGCAGTCTGCTGCAGCACACCTCCGGTGTGACCTGGAATGAGGATTACACCAACCCCCAATCTGATTTTGCCAAACTGACCCAGTGTGAAGCAGGAAAAGACACCTATGACTGCGTCAGCAAACTGGTACTCGACCCTCAGCGTAAAGCCTATGCAAAACCGGGTCAGGTCTGGTCCTACTCTTCCGGCGGTGCCTGGGTGCTGGGTGACACGCTGGAGAAAGCGACCGGAGAAACACTGGCCCGCTATCTGCAGGACAACATCTGGCAGCCTTACGGAATGGTGAATGATGGCGTGTGGCACAGCTATCTGCCGGGCAAACATGATGTGGGTGCACACGGCTTTAACGCAACGCTCGAAGACTGGGGAAAGTTTGGTCTGTTCGTGATGAACAATGGCATCCTGCCTGATGGCACGAAAACGCTGCCCGAGGGTTGGGTAAAAGAGGCCAGTACTTGGAATAAAGCCGAAAACTCGGTGACGACCGATTATCCTGACGGACAATTTGGTTACCAGTGGTGGAACATCGGTGTGCCCTTGAGTGCGAAAAACGATGCACCATCAGAAGGATTAACGCGTAATAAGACCCTGTCGGCTGAGGGTATTTTTGGCCAGATGATTGCGATCGACCAGGCGCAGAAACTGGTGATTGTTCAGTGGTCCGCCTGGCCACAGGCAGAACCGGCATCAGATGCCCAGCCGCTCGAAGCCTCTTTGATGTTTAATGCGATTGCGAATGCGCTGTCTGGTGCTTCAGCTTCTCCAGCAAAAAATCGATAAGCACCCGGCATTTAGGGGGAAGATAGCGATTGGGATGATACAAAATCCATGACATCCCGTAATAGGATGTCATGTAGTCCCATTCGGGAAGTACCTGAATAATCTGTCGGTTATCCATGACCTGTTGCGCGGAAAAGCGCGGCAGGCACCCGATGCCCAGATGATGAATGATGCCTTCCAGCCTCGCTTTGCTGTGATTTGAGGCAAAGCGCCCGTGTACCGCAACGCTGATTTGCTCTCCGCTGGCGATATGACGAAACTTCCACTGATTATCCCCGGGCACTTCTCCCAGATAAATACAGCTGTGCTGCGTTAAATCCTGCGGGTGCTGCGGAATACCGTGCTGTTGCAGATACTCTGCGCTGGCACAGAGCACGTGCCTGACAGGAAACAGCGGGCGTGCCGCCAGCCCCGGAGGCGGGGTATCGGTAATGCGGATCGCCAGGTCAACATTGTCATTGATTAAATCCACCATACGATCGGTGAGCATCAGTTGCAGATCCACCTGAGGGTAGCGCTGTAAAAACTCAGCCACGTGCGGGGAGATGAGATCCTTGCCGTAGGCACGCGGTGCACTGATTTTCACCCGCCCCTGCGGGGTGTCACTAATGCGCCCAGCCAGCTCAAACACCGACTCTGCGGACTGCATCATCTCAAAGCAGCGCTCCCAGGCGACGGTTCCGGCTTCTGTCAGGCGCAGCCTGCGTGTCGTCCTTTCCAGCAGTTTCACCCCCAGGGCATTTTCCAGGCTGGCGATCTGACGGCTGACCGAAGACGCGGTGCTGCCCAGCTTTTCTGCGGCCGCCGAGAAGCTGCCGAGTTCCACCACTTTCACGAACACTGCCATATACGGCAGCAGACCCATATATTGATTTGTTCTCATAGCGCACAAGTCTTGTTTACCCGTACGGATTATTCCGTCTGGAGAAAAACATCATAATCGCAGTTGGGTTTATCGCCAACGTCAGGGGAATGCAGGTGGAGAAACAACAGCGTTACGCAGAGTGGATGTTACTGGCTGTCGCCGTGGTCTGGGGAACCAGCTACGGCATGGCAAAACAGGCCGTTCTTTTCTATCCGGTCGTGGGTTTTCTGTTTATTCGTTTTTTGCTGACCTTCGTTCTGCTCTTACCCACGTTAAGGCTCTGCTGGCGCCAGGCGCTGCCCCCGGGGTTGATACTGGGTTCGGTGTTGTTGGCTATTTTCCTGTGTGAAACTTATGGGGTGGCGTTGACCTCTGCCAGTAATGCGGCATTTCTGATCAGCCTGTGCGTGGTGCTGACGCCGTTTGTTGAATGGCTGATGTTCCGTCAGCGGCCCGAAATCAGCGTGTTTATCGCCGCCGCCGTCTCTCTTTGCGGTGCCATGCTGCTGGTGGGCGGTACGCAGATTGCGATGAACAGGGGCGATCTGCTGGTGTTGGGCGCTGCGCTGCTGCGCGCGTTGATGGTGTGTCTGACGAAAAAAATGACCCAGCATCGCAATGTGCCCGCACTGGCGCTGACGGCGGTACAAACCGGGGTGGTCGCCAGCGGTTCGCTGGTAGTGTTACTGGCGACAGAGCATGGGATACCGGCCCTGCCTGAGAGTACGCTGTTCTGGGGCCCGACGCTTTACCTGGTGTTGTTCTGCACGCTGTTTGCTTTCTTCGCGCAGAACTACGCGGTGAAACGTACCTCACCGACGCGTGCCTCACTATTAATGGGGTCTGAGCCGCTGTTTGGTTCCCTGTTTGCCGTGCTCTGGTTGCAGGAGTCGCTGACGCCAGCGGCATGGCTGGGCGGGTTGCTGATTGTTGCTGCATCGCTGTGGGCCACGCGCCCGGTTAAACGTAACCCGGGACTGAGCGCGGTAATGGAAAAAACCGACTGACGTCAGCCTTCATGATTAGAGTGGCTTGTCACAAAAGTGTCATATTTCGTACATTTTACTGTCACCAAACTGTCCTATTTTGCCTCCAGCAGCAATCATTAATTATACCTTTCATACTTCAAGCTGCAGGCGCGTTGGCTACATTCGTTCGCCCGAATCACTTACAACAGTAAGCTCATCGGGACTCGCTCATTTGCCGCCTTCCTGCATCCCGAATTATTTTGGGTATAGACAAACACGGCAACTGGCCTGACTTTTTAATCCCGTGGAGGGAACATGACACTGATGCACAAAACCCTGGCTCAATTCGTCGCAGTAACCCTTTCTCTGAGCGCCGTTACTGCAATGGCCGCGACCAACCTGACCGGTGCTGGCGGGACATTCCCGGCACCTGTGTATAACAAGTGGGCAGCAGAGTACAACACCGCGACGGGCAGCCAGGTTAACTATCAGGGTATCGGTTCATCCGGCGGCGTTAAGCAGATTATCGCTAAAACCGTAGACTTCGGTGCATCAGATGCGCCGATGAAAGACGAAGATTTAGAAAAAAATGGCCTGTTCCAGTTTCCGACAGTTATTGGCGGGGTGGTACTGGCGGTTAATATTCCTGGTATCAAATCTGGACAGCTGACGCTGGATGGCAAAACCGTGGGTGATATCTACCTCGGTACCATCAAAAAGTGGAACGACCCGGCCATCACCAAGCTGAACCCAGGCGTGAAACTGCCTGATTCCAACATCAACGTGGTACGCCGCGCTGACGGTTCGGGTACCTCATTCGTGTTCACCAGTTACCTGTCTAAAGTGAACAGCGACTGGAGCAGCAAAGTCGGTAAAGGTAGCACCGTTAACTGGCCAACCGGTTTGGGCGGCAAGGGTAACGACGGCGTGGCTGCATTCGTACAGCGTCTGCCAGGGTCTATCGGCTACGTTGAGTACGCCTACGCGAAACAGAACAGCCTGGCTTACACCAAGCTGGTGGATGCGGATGGCAAAGCCATTGAACCGGGTGAGAAAAGCTTTAGCGATGCCGCGAAAGGCGCAGACTGGTCCAAATCTTTTGCTCAGGATCTGACCTTCCAGAAAGGCGACAACGCGTGGCCAATCACCTCTACCACCTTTATCCTGGTGCACAAAGAGCAGGCTAATGCTGAGAAAGGCGCCGCCGTACTGAAGTTCTTCGACTGGGCTTATAAAAACGGCAGCAAAACCACGGCTGGCCTGGACTACGCATCTCTGCCAGATTCTGTGATTGAGCAGATTCGTAGCGCCTGGAAAACCAACGTGAAAGACAGCTCCGGCAAAGCACTGTACTAAGCGATTGCAGTAAGCGCCACGATGCGTGGTGCTTATGCCCCCATGGGCCAGGCTTGCCTGGCCCGATACGTATCAGCAGTATCAGACTCGAGAATTCTATGGCTGCAACCAAGCCGGCATTCAAGGCTCCCGGAAAACAGGGTGACATCATCTTCAGCGCGCTGGTTAAACTGGCTGCGTTGATTGTGCTGTTGCTGCTCGGTGGCATTATCGTTTCCCTGATTATCTCTTCATGGCCGAGTATCCAGAAGTTTGGTTTCTCGTTCCTGTGGAATAAAGAGTGGGATGCGCCTAACGAACAGTTTGGTGCGCTGGTGCCGATTTACGGTACCGTCGTCACCTCCATTATTGCCCTGCTTATCGCTGTCCCGGTAAGTTTCGGCATTGCCTTGTTCCTGACCGAACTGGCCCCTAACTGGCTGCGTCGCCCGCTGGGCGTGGCGATTGAACTGCTGGCGGCTATCCCCAGCATTGTGTATGGCATGTGGGGGCTGTTTATTTTCGCGCCACTGTTTGCCACCTATTTCCAGCAGCCCGTCGGGGACGTACTGGCTAACGTACCGATTGTAGGATCCCTGTTCTCCGGCCCGGCATTTGGTATCGGGATTTTAGCCGCCGGAATTATCCTGGCGATTATGATTATCCCTTATATCGCTTCCGTCATGCGCGACGTGTTCGAGCAGACGCCAGTAATGATGAAAGAGTCCGCGTACGGCATTGGCTGTACCACCTGGGAAGTGATGTGGCGTGTTGTGTTGCCCTTCACCAAAAACGGGGTGATTGGTGGGGTGATGCTGGGCCTGGGGCGCGCACTGGGTGAAACCATGGCGGTGACCTTCATTATCGGTAACACCTACCAACTCGACAGTGCTTCACTGTTTATGCCGGGTAACAGCATCACCTCCGCGCTGGCGAACGAATTTGCTGAAGCGGAATCGGGCGTGCATACCGCCGCGCTGATGGAGCTGGGGCTGATCCTGTTTGTCATCACGTTTATCGTGCTGGCCTGTTCAAAACTGATGATCCTGCGTCTGGCAAAAAGTGAAGGAGCGCGCTCATGACCACGATGGAATTGCAGGCGCGTGACGAACTGCTCGCTTCACGCCGTAAGATGCAGGCGTGGCGCCGGATGAAAAACCGTATTGCCCTCGCCCTGTCGTTGCTGACGATGGCATTCGGTCTGTTCTGGCTGGTGTGGATCCTGTTTTCTACCGTGACTCGCGGTATCGACGGCATGACGCTGTCGCTGTTTACTGAGAATACGCCCCCGCCGAATACGGCGGGAGGAGGCCTGGCAAATGCCCTGGCAGGCAGCGGTCTGTTGATCTTCTGGTCAACCGCTGTGGGGACGCCGCTGGGGATTATGGCGGGGATCTATCTGGCTGAGTATGGCCGTAAGTCCTGGCTGGCCGAAGTGATTCGCTTTATTAACGACATTCTGCTTTCGGCGCCGTCGATTGTGGTCGGTCTGTTTGTGTACACCATCGTGGTGGCGCAGATGCAACACTTCTCCGGCTGGGCCGGGGTGGTGGCGCTGGCACTGTTGCAAATCCCGATCGTGATCCGCACCACCGAAAACATGCTTAGACTGGTACCGGACAGCCTGCGAGAAGCGGCGTATGCGCTGGGGACGCCAAAATGGAAGATGATTTCGGCGATTACCTTGAAAGCCTCCGTTTCCGGCATTCTGACAGGGGTTCTGCTGGCGATTGCCCGCATTGCCGGGGAAACCGCACCCCTGCTGTTTACCTCGCTGTCGAACCAGTTCTGGAGCACCGATATGATGCAGCCACTGGCGAACCTGCCGGTGACCATCTTTAAGTTCGCGATGAGTCCGTTTGCCGAATGGCAGAGTCTGGCCTGGGCGGGCGTGCTGATTATTACGCTGTGTGTACTGTTACTGAACATCCTGGCACGCGTGATCTTCGCCAAGAGCAAACATTAATTGAGCAGCGCGGCGTTAGCGGCGCGGACTAAGTGAGATAAAAATGGTTGATACGACTTCCGCTAAGATGATTCAGGTTCGTGATTTGAACTTCTATTACGGAAAATTCCATGCGCTGAAAAACATCAATCTGGATATTGCTAAAAACCAGGTGACGGCGTTTATCGGCCCATCCGGCTGCGGTAAATCCACGCTGCTGCGTACGTTTAACAAGATGTTTTCGCTCTATCCTGAGCAGCGTGCTGAAGGTGAAATCCTTCTGGATGGCGAAAACATCCTGACCGCCAGCCAGGATATCGCCCTGCTGCGTGCCCGTGTTGGCATGGTATTCCAGAAGCCGACACCGTTCCCGATGTCGATTTATGACAACATCGCTTTCGGTGTGCGTCTGTTTGAAAAGCTGTCACGTGCCGATATGGACGAACGCGTTCAGTGGGCATTGACGAAAGCGGCGCTGTGGACCGAAACCAAAGACAAGCTGCATCAGAGCGGTTACAGTCTTTCCGGCGGTCAGCAGCAGCGTCTGTGCATCGCGCGTGGTATTGCGATTCGCCCGGAAGTGTTACTGCTGGATGAACCTTGCTCGGCCCTGGACCCGATCTCAACCGGGCGCATCGAAGAGCTGATTACGGAACTGAAGCAGGATTACACCGTGGTGATCGTCACCCACAATATGCAGCAGGCAGCACGCTGCTCCGACCACACGGCATTTATGTACCTGGGCGAACTGATCGAGTTCAGTGATACCGATACACTGTTCACCAAGCCGCATCAGAAGCAAACTGAAGATTACATCACCGGCCGCTACGGTTGATTTGACTGGAGAATACAATGGATAGCTTAAATCTGAACAAACATATCTCCGGCCAGTTCAACGCCGAGCTGGAGCATATCCGCACCCAGGTGATGACCATGGGTGGCATGGTCGAGCAGCAGTTGACCGATGCCATCACGGCGATGCACAACCAGGATGGTGAGCTGGCGAACAAGGTGATTGAAGGTGACCACAAGGTCAATATGATGGAGGTGGAGATTGATGAAGCCTGCGTACGCATCATCGCCAAACGTCAACCTACTGCCAGCGACCTGCGTCTGGTAATGGCGATCATCAAAACCATCTCTGAGCTGGAACGTATTGGTGATGTTGCCGAGAAGATCTGCCGTACCGCGCTGGAAAAATTCACCCAGCAGCACCAGCCGCTGCTGGTGAGCCTGGAGTCACTGGGCCATCACACCATTCAGATGCTGCATGACGTACTGGATGCTTTTGCGCGGATGGATCTTACTGCCGCCATTGAAATCTATCGTGAAGACAAGAAGGTTGACCAGGAGTATGAGGGCATCGTGCGCCAGCTGATGACCTATATGATGGAAGATCCGCGCACTATCCCGAGTGTGCTGACGGCCTTGTTCTGCGCGCGTGCCATCGAGCGCATCGGTGACCGCTGCCAGAACATTTGTGAAATTATCTTCTACTTCGTGAAAGGTCAGGATTTCCGTCACGTGGGCGGTGACCAGTTGGATAAACTGCTGACCGGCGATGACACCGGTAGCAATAACCCGTCGTAATCTCTGCTCAGGCGTGCCAACCCCCCGGCATGCCTGACTTCCTTCCCCATCACTTTTTCGTCTGGATACCTTCGTCGCTCATACTTATACTTGCGGCAAATTTCCAATGAAAAGGCCAGAAAATCATGTCAATTTCCCCCCCGGACAAGCGTAGCGTCACGCCGGGCAAAGCGATGGTCGCTGCTGTCAGCGGTTACGCAATGGACGGCTTTGATCTGCTGATCCTCGGTTTTATGTTACCCGCTATCAGTCTGTCGCTGGCATTATCCCCCTCGCAGGCTGGTTCACTGGTCACCTGGACACTGATTGGTGCCGTGCTGGGAGGCATTGTTTTCGGCCATATCAGCGATCGTCTCGGGCGTATTCGTGTACTGACCTTTACCATCCTGATGTTTTCAGTCTTTACCGGGCTGTGCGCAGTGGCACAGGGATATTGGGATTTACTGGCGTATCGCACCCTTGCGGGTATGGGCCTGGGCGGTGAGTTCGGTATTGGTATGGCGTTGATCGCCGAAGCCTGGCCTGCCAACAAGCGTAACCGTGCTTCAGCGTGGGTGGGCATGGGGTGGCAGCTCGGCGTACTGCTGGCGGCATTTATCACGCCGTTGCTGCTGAATGTGATCGGCTGGCGCGGCATGTTCCTCGTTGGCCTGCTGCCCGCCCTGGCCTCGTTTGCCATTCGTCGTGGCATGGGGGAGCCGGAAGCGTTTACCCAGCATGTGGATGTGAATCAGGGGTTGTCGTTCACGGCGCGCATTAAGCTGTTGTTCGTGGATGCGGCTACCACCAAAGCCAGCATCGGCATCTTTATCCTCTGTTCTGTACAGAACTTTGGTTATTACGGTCTGATGATCTGGATGCCGAGTTATCTCTCATCTAACTTTGGTTTTTCGCTGACGAAATCCGGGTTGTGGACGGCGGTCACGGTCGTCGGGATGACCTTCGGTATCTGGTTATTTGGTCTGCTGGCCGATCGCTTCTCCCGCTGGAAAATTTTCCTGCTGTATCAGTTCGGCGCAGTGGTGATGGTGGTGGTTTACGCTCAGCTGCGCGATCCGACGACCATGCTGTTTACCGGGGCACTGATGGGGATGTTTGTGAATGGCATGATTGGCGGTTACGGCGCGCTGATTTCTGACACTTATCCGGTAAAAGTGCGTGCCACGGCGCAGAATGTCTTGTTTAACCTGGGGCGTGGTGTGGGTGGATTTGGTCCGCTGGTGATTGGGCTGCTGGTCAGTCAGTGGTCGTTTACCGCCGCTATCACTATGCTGGCACTCATCTATCTGCTGGATATTGTCGCCACAATATTCCTGCTGCCGAAAAAGCAGGGTAACGATGATGTTCTGGGCGCGATTGGCTAACTGATCGGCATCCTGCGCTGATCCTTCAGCGCGGGATAATATTAGCCTGATATTTCCCATTAATCCTTTTCTGTTTATTCTTTTTAAGAATATTAATATTCTTAAAGTGCTTATTTATTGGAAATTACACTTTAATAAAAGGGTGAATGTATCGGATGGGTAACCTGATTGGCATATAGTGGTATTGTTTTTTCTTTGTGATCTTATGTTGTTTACAGCACTTAAAAAAAACGATAGTCTCGAAATCAGTAAGTGGTTTGTGTTTTTTTCTTAGTGTTGAGACGATATACCCTCTCTTTATTATCCATTTTGATTCTGATGTCGTCCGCGTTAGAAATATCAACTGGTCACCAGGGTGGGATCGGTACTGGCAGCGATAATAACTATGTACGAATACGATCCCTCCTCGCCGTGAAAATAATTAATATAGCGACAAGGAGTAATGCATGGCGGGTGATTAACGCTATCATTAATATATTAACTATGAGAAGAAATAAAACTGCGGTTCAGCTCAAGAAGCAAGAGGCATTCCGTATGCTGGCGCTAATCTGTCAGGAAATTGCGTCCCGGCCAAAAATGGGAACGCATTTATCCGATCCCACGCTATGGCCTAAAACCAGAGAGTTAGCGGATAATTGCGGCGAGAGTATCTATATGATGCGAAATATTCTTTTACAGCTGGTTGATGAAGGTAAAGTTATTAAACATGCTTCACTGTTGTCAAATTCATTACGCTGGCATATCAATGAGGGAGACGGTATTTAATTCTTTCTATACCGCCCTTTGGCAACAGGCCGGATTGTTTCCGGCCTGCACCATTTAGCGCGTTAACTGCCAGCCACGCGCCAGCCATAAATCTGGCAGCTGTGCCATATCATCAAACACCGTCACCAGTGGATGGTTGATTACCGGATTATGCGCATCGACGCAGTAATAGAATACCGGGATCCCGGCGGCGATGCCCGCTTTTGCCCCCGCCTCAGAATCATCGATCAGAATGCAGCGCTCAATCGCAACGCCCATCTGTTTGGCAGCGTAGTACATCAATTCCGGGTCGGGTTTCCAGTGCTCAATGTCATAGCCGCTGTATAAGTGGTCCCCAAAGAAGGAGAGCATGCCGGTCAGGCCGAGCGAATGCTGCATTTTGGGGACGGTCCCGTTAGAGACGACACAGGCCGGAACACTCACTTTTTCCAGCAACGCCTTTGCACCGTGAATCGGTTTAAGCTCCAGGTCAAACAGGCGAGCCACTTCCTGACGATAAGCCGGTTCCAGGACTTCAACCGGGGTCGTCAGCGGGTGCTGCTGGCAGACATCCGCGATGATGTCGTACAGTTTCACTCCTTTGTACTTTTCGAACATCTCCTGCAGCGACAGCGTGACACCAAACTGCGCGAACGTGTTGACGTACGCCTGAGTACAGAGCATTTCGCTGTCGACCAGCGTTCCATCACAATCGAAAAAAATGCATTCCACGGTCATCCTGATTCCTTCTGTCCAGTGGGTGGATACCCGATAGTAGCGCGAAGCGGGGTGAATTATGTCAATTACTGTTAACGGTTGTGATAAGACGGGTAAAACAGCGCAATCGGTTGCGAAAAAACCGGGTGATCGGCATCCCAAAATCAGAATTTTGGGGTAGGATAACGGCCGACAACTTTTCTCCGTTCTGGAAACACATAATGACGAATCCCGGTCTGTTACAACGGATTTTTAAATTGCAGGAGCATGGCACCACCGTTCGTACCGAGGTGATTGCTGGTTTCACCACCTTTTTGACGATGGTGTATATCGTTTTTGTTAACCCTCAGATCCTCGGCGTGGCCGGCATGGACACGCAGGCGGTCTTCGTTACCACCTGTCTGATAGCTGCCGGAGGCAGTATTCTGATGGGGCTGGTCGCGAACCTGCCTGTGGCACTGGCCCCCGCGATGGGGCTGAACGCCTTCTTCGCCTTCGTGGTGGTGGGTGCGATGGGGATATCCTGGCAGATCGGAATGGGCGCTATTTTCTGGGGGGCTGTTGGCCTGCTGTTGCTGACGATCTTCCGTGTGCGTTACTGGATGATTGCCAATATTCCACTGAGTCTGCGCGTCGGGATCACTGCCGGTATTGGTCTGTTTATTGCGATGATGGGGCTGAAAAATGCCGGTATTATCGTGGCCAACGAAGCAACACTGGTAACAGTCGGTAACCTGACCTCGCACAGCGTACTGCTGGGTGCGTTGGGCTTCTTTATTATCGCCATCCTTGCATCGCGCAATATCCATGCGGCGGTGCTGGTGTCGATCGTGGTGACCACGCTGATTGGTCTGGCGATTGGTGATGTGAAATATACCGGTATCTTCTCAGCGCCTCCTGCGGTGACCTCCGTTCTGGGGCAGGTTAACCTGAAAGATTCACTGAACGTTGGCATGGCCGGGATCATCTTCTCCTTTATGCTGGTCAACCTGTTTGACTCTTCCGGGACATTGATTGGTGTTACGGATAAAGCCGGTCTGACTGATGAGACGGGTAAGTTCCCGCGTATGAAGCAGGCGCTGTATGTGGACAGCATCAGTTCCGTTGCCGGCTCATTTATCGGTACCTCTTCGGTGACTGCGTATATCGAAAGCTCATCCGGCGTGTCCGTGGGCGGTCGCACCGGCCTGATGGCCGTTGTGACGGGCGTGCTGTTCCTGCTGGTGATGTTCCTGTCACCGCTGGCGGGTATGGTCCCCGCTTATGCCGCAGCCGGTGCGCTGATCTACGTGGGCGTGCTGATGACCTCAAGCCTGGCGCGCGTGAAGTGGGATGACCTGACCGAAGCGGTTCCGGCGTTTGTGACAGCGGCGATGATGCCATTCAGTTTCTCGATCACTGAAGGTATCGCACTGGGCTTTATCTCTTACTGCGTGATGAAGCTGGGCACGGGGCGCTGGCGTGAAATCAGCCCGTGCGTCGTGGTCGTGGCGTTACTGTTCGTTCTGAAAATCGCGTTTATCGACGCGCATTAATCAGACTAACGGGTGGTGGTAACGCCACCCGTTTGACTCTCAGGAGTGGTAGAGCGGTTTTTCCGCCGGCAGACTGGTCAGACGCAGCGTGCGTGGCCCAAGATTGTGTGCATAAACGTTAAAATCCCGCAGTGATTCCCAGCCATCTTCCCCGTTATATTCCCACAAATGCAGTCGGTCAGTGCCTGGCGATAACGCACAGGACCACACCAGCAATGGCTCAACATCACACAGCGCCTGAATATCTGGCCAGGTGACGCAGCGCAGTCGTCCTGATGCCGGGTGCAAGCGTAGTGAATCACTTCCTTCATCCGCTTCGCCAGTGAGTTTTAGAATGCTTTGGCGTAGCGTCCACAGCTGCGTAGACGCCTCAATGGCATCATTCTGTGCATTGATCCACGCTTTCTCTCCCGACGACAGACATTCAAAATGGTGCTCCGTCGTCTGACGGCTATGTGCGCGGACAATTTCCATATCCAGTCCGGCGCGGCCCCGTTCCTCAGCTAACATCACACCGACCATGTTACCGGCGTAGGCCAGACTAAAATCAGGGAGGTCCGGGTCAGCAAAGCAGGGGCGTCCGCTGGCAGTGGTGATCAATTCGGGCAGAAGGGGGATGCCATACACGCGCAGCATCAGTTCTGCGAGCAGGCTTCGGGCAGCCAGAAAGCGGGTACGACGTTTCTCGGAAAATCTGCTGGCCTGCTCTACCATCTGCTGCGGGAGTCGGTGAACCTGGGGTCTGGTTTGGGCGAGTGCCCAACGTGCAAAATGACTTGCCATCTGTCGCTCCGTGAAAATGGTCGGGTAATCATCTCTGCTATTGTAAGAATTTTCTTATCAAATTTCACCTGGGATTCCATTCCCAAGGGTATTTTCGGACTATTGTCACTGTTTATAGCCAGATTGCTGGTGGAATAGAGCGATCACACCGGGTGTTTACTTCCCGATGCAAAAACTGGAGAAAATACGCCCCAGCAGATCATCCGAACTGAATTCTCCGGTAATTTCACTCAGCGCCTGCTGGGCAAGGCGAAGCTCTTCTGCCAGTAATTCACCGGCCCAGGCACCCAGCAGTTGGTCTTTGCCCTGCTGTAAGTGAGTGGCTGCTAACTCCAGTGCGAGCAGGTGGCGTCGGCGAGCCAGGAAGCCACCTTCCATACTGCCAGAGAAGCCCATGCTGTGTTTCAGGTGGTCGCGCAGAACATCAATGCCATCGCCGGTGCGGGCCGAAAGACGAATAAGTGAGTGACCATTTACTTCTTCGATGCCCAGCACTTCACCTGTCATATCGGCTTTGTTGCGCACCACGGTAATCGGTAACGTTTGTGGCAGTCGGGCGATAAAGTCCGGCCATATTTCGGCCGGGCCGGTCGCACCCGTGGTGGTGCCATCGACCATAAACAGCACACGATCGGCCTGTTCGATCTCATTCCATGCGCGTTCGATGCCTATGCGCTCAACTTCATCGCTGGCTTCGCGTAATCCTGCGGTATCAATGATATGCAGTGGCATGCCATCAATATGGATATGTTCGCGCAGCACATCGCGGGTGGTGCCCGCGATATCGGTCACAATCGCTGCTTCGCGTCCGGCCAGTGCATTCAGCAGGCTGGATTTTCCGGCATTTGGACGCCCGGCGATCACTACTTTCATTCCTTCACGCAGCAGGCTGCCCTGGCGTGCTTCGGCACGTACGTCGTCCAGATCGGCAATCACCTGATGCAACTGCGCTTCAATTTTACCGTCGGAGAGAAAGTCGATCTCCTCATCCGGGAAGTCGATGGCCGCTTCTACATAGATCCGCAGGTGAGTAAGTGCTTCCACAAGATGGTTTACACGGGCAGAAAAAACGCCCTGTAATGAGTTAACGGCGGAACGTGCTGCCTGCTCTGAGCTGGCATCAATCAGGTCGGCAATCGCTTCAGCCTGTGCCAGATCCAGTTTGTCATTGAGGAAGGCGCGTTCTGAGAACTCTCCTGGATTGGCAATTCGCAGCCCGGGCAGTGCCACAATACGCTTCAGCAACAGATCAAGGATCACCGGACCGCCGTGGCCCTGAAGTTCCAGTACATCTTCACCGGTAAATGAGTTCGGGCCGGGGAACCACAGCGCGATGCCCTGATCGAGAGTGCTACCGTCGGCGTCACGGAACGGCAGATAGTCGGCGTAACGCGGTTTAGGCAGTTTACCCAGCAGTAACTGCGCAACGTCTGCGGCCTTGCTGCCAGAAATACGCAGAATGCCGACGCCGCCGCGTCCTGGCGCGGTCGCCTGCGCGACGATAGTATCGCTATGGCTCATGTTGAATTCTCTTTTGGAAATAAAAAGGCGGTCATAATGACCGCCTTAGTGTAAGCATTGTGCGTGTTGTTCGCACGGGGCGACCGGAAAAAATGGTTGCCCCCTACGTGCAGGAACTGACCTTCTTTTTCGGTCAGCCCGCAGCATTAACAGATTACGCTTTTTTCTTGTCGCGGCTGTGCAGGCCACGTTTTTCCAGGCCGCGATAAATCAGCTGCTGCTGGAGAATGGTCACCAGGTTACTGACGATGTAGTACAGCACCAGACCTGACGGGAACCACAAGAAGAACACGGTGAAGATCACGGGCATAAAGGTCATGATCTTCTGCTGCATCGGATCGGTCACGGTGGTTGGCGACATCTTCTGAATGAAGAACATCGTGATACCCATCAGGATCGGCAGAATGTAGTACGGGTCCTGTGCTGCCAGGTCATGGATCCACAGGGCGAACGGCGCATGACGCAGTTCTACCGAGCCCATCAGCATGTAGTAAAGGGCCAGGAAGATAGGCATCTGGATAACCAGAGGCAGACAGCCGCCCAGCGGGTTCACTTTTTCCGCTTTGTACAACGCCATCATTTCCTGGCTCATACGCTGCTTGTCATCACCTAAACGCTCACGCATCGCCTGAATCTTAGGCTGCAACATGCGCATTTTTGCCATCGAGGTGTACTGCGCTTTGGTCAGCGGGTACATGATGCCACGCACGATGAAGGTGATTACGATAATGGAGAAGCCCCAGTTACCGATAAAGGTGTGCAGGAATTTCAGCAGTTTGAACAGCGGCTGAGAGATAAACCACAACCAGCCGTAATCCACGGTCAGATCAAGGTGGGGAGCCACAGCTGCCATCTTGTCCTGAATTTCCGGGCCCACCCACAGGGTGGCTGCCAGCTGCTGCTGAGAACCTGGTGCGACGGTGACCGGTGCAGATTTGTAGCCAATCGCCGCGATTCCGTTACCCAGATTGCTGGTGTACAGCGTGTTGTTACCCGCCGTCTGTGGAACCCATGCGGTGGCGAAGTACTGCTGCATCATTGCCACCCAGCCATTGGTGGTCGTGGTGCTCAGGTTTTCGTTATCGCTGATTTTATCGAATTTGTACTTTTCATAGTTTGTCTCACTGCTGGAGTAAGCCGCGCCACGGAAAGTGTGCAGAGCAAAGTTGCTGCTGCCGGTATCGCGATGCTTCGGCAGGTCAATAGACTGCTTCAGCTGACCGAACATTGACACTTCCAGCGGCTGCTGTGAGGCGTTGTTGATCTGATAATCGACATTAATCGCGTATTCACCACGTTTCAGAACGAAGGTCTTGGTGAAGGTTGCGCCGTTTTCCGCGGTAAAGGTCAACGGAATACGCAGCTCGCTCTGGCCATCAGCCAGCTCGAAGTGATCCTGGCCTGCGGTATACAGAGGACGTGCGCCATTGGCCGGATTATCCGGGCCGTTACGACCAGTCAGACCGCTCTGGGCCTGATACAGGAATCCAGGCGTGGTTTCCAACAGTTGGAAAGGCTTGTCTGAACCCAGTGAATCCGGGTAAGTCAGCAATAACGCCTGGTCAATATCGCCACCGCGAGTATTGATGTTTAAAGACAGGACATCAGTCTTAACGGTGATCGTTTTGCCCTGGCCACTGGCAGGTACGCCCTGATTGGCGGCATCACCGGCTGCACTGGTCGTGTTTTGCGTGGTCTGGGTCTGCAATGGCTGCGGAGCGTGGTCCGTCTGCCAGGCTTGCCAGATCATGAAGGACACGAACAGAAAAGCGATGAGGAAAAGATTGCGTTGCGAATCCATCGTTAATGTTCTCTGGGATCAATGGTTATGTGGCGGCACCGGATCGTCGCCACCCGGGTTCAAGGGGTGGCATTTTAATATGCGTTTCATCGTCAACCAACTCCCTTTTATCACCCCAAACCTGCGCAATGCCTCAATTCCGTATTGCGAACAGGTGGGATGGAAACGGCAGTGGGGTCCTAACAGCGGGCTGATAACGCGTTGATAGACGCGTATCAGCCCGATCAGGAGCCGCGAGCCAGGCGACAATGGCGACGCCATAGTTTCTCCAACGCTTCCGTCAGTGCCTTATTATCCAGATCGGCAACACCCTTTTTCGCTACGATGACAAAATCCATCGCCGGAAGCTCATGTTGACGCAGACGAAAGCTTTCGCGGGTCAATCGCTTGATCCGGTTACGCTCGTGAGCACGTTTAACATGTTTTTTGGCGACGGTAAGACCGATGCGGGGATGCCCCAGCGCGTTCAGGCGGCCGAGAATAGTAATTTGCGGCGTGCCAGCCCGTTGTGGCTGCTGGAAGACGAAAGTGAAATGAGTGGGAGTTAACAAACGTAACTCCCTGGGAAATGCGAGCTTAACCACTCAGCGGTTAGCTTTTATTACTTAGAAACGGTCAGACGAGAACGGCCTTTAGCACGACGACGTGCCAGAACCTGACGACCATTTTTATTTGCCATACGAGCACGGAAACCGTGTGAACGGTTACGCTTCAGTACGGACGGTTGAAAAGTGCGTTTCATGGCGATTTCTACCTAAACTTGAAAAATTTCACTTGGTGACGCGTTATCTGGCCCGAAAAAACGACCGACGCCTCAGTGTGTCTTTAATAAAGAGGCGGGATTGTAATAATTGTACAGTCCAGAGTCAATTTACTTCGCGTGAAAAGCGCATCCTGATTGCCCGTAGTGACCGCAAAAACAGCCAAAACGGCCATGGCGCACACGCCGGGGCAAGAATTATACGGCGTCCAGTAAAAAGCGCAAGGATCGCGCAGGATCTTCTGGCGATCCTGTTGCATGCTGTTTGCGGCAATAACGTGATGGCACCATTAAATTTCAATGAATGCAGACGATCCTGAATGTCTTTTGCTCAGGGTGGCGTAAACTTATCCCCGCTGTACATGCCTGTGGATAAATTGGATCAAAACTGTGTAGAAAGTGAAGATCTCTGCTGCGCTTTACGCTATGATCCGCCCTTCCGCTAACGATCCTTCGGGTCGATCCTACCCCTTAAGCATTAGATATGCCGGGGACGGGCGGAGTAACCGTGGATAGCGGTTCGCATGTGTTTCATCGGCATGCGTCAACAATGATGAAATTATCGCTTCAGCGCTTTTATTTCTTATCGAATTTTTTCGAGTGGAGTCCGCCGTGTCACTTACGCTTTGGCAACAGTGTCTTGCCCGCCTGCAGGATGAGCTACCTGCCACAGAATTCAGCATGTGGATACGCCCCTTGCAGGCCGAATTGAATGACAATACGCTGGCCTTGTATGCACCAAACCGTTTTGTACTCGATTGGGTTCGGGATAAATACCTGAATAATATCAATGCTCTGCTAAATGATTTTTGCGGGGCAAATGTGCCATTGCTGCGCTTTGAAGTGGGCAGTAAGCCCGTCGCGCAAACCATCAGCCAGCCGGTGATGGCCACGGCACATGCCAGTTCACCAGGCATCATCAGCCGCCCTGCACCGATGCGCCCCAGCTGGGACAAT